>NZ_CM151117.1:335000-4560000 GCF_056480785.1 Stenotrophomonas sp. 99219_Sma
GCACACGGTGGATGCCTTGGCGGTCAGAGGCGATGAAGGACGTGGCAGCCTGCGAAAAGTATCGGGGAGCTGGCAACAAGCTTTGATCCGGTAATGTCCGAATGGGGAAACCCACCCGCTTGCGGGTATCCTGCAGTGAATACATAGCTGCTGGAAGCGAACCTGGTGAACTGAAATATCTAAGTAACCAGAGGAAAAGAAATCAACCGAGATTCCGTAAGTAGCGACGAGCGAACGCGGACTAGCCCTTAAGCTGATTTGGTTCTAGGAAAACACTCTGGAAAGAGTGGCCATAGAAGGTGATAGCCCTGTATCTGAAAGGGCCATTTCAGTGAAGACGAGTAGGGCGGGGCACGTGAAACCCTGTCTGAACATGGGGGGACCATCCTCCAAGGCTAAATACTACTGACCGACCGATAGTGAACCAGTACCGTGAGGGAAAGGCGAAAAGAACCCCGGAGAGGGGAGTGAAATAGAACCTGAAACCGTGTGCGTACAAGCAGTAGGAGCTCCGCAAGGAGTGACTGCGTACCTTTTGTATAATGGGTCAGCGACTTACTGTTCGTGGCAAGCTTAACCGTATAGGGGAGGCGAAGGGAAACCGAGTCTGATAAGGGCGCATAGTCGCGGGCAGTAGACCCGAAACCGGGTGATCTAGTCATGCCCAGGGTGAAGGTGCGGTAACACGCACTGGAGGCCCGAACCCACTCCCGTTGCAAAGGTAGGGGATGAGGTGTGATTAGGAGTGAAAAGCTAATCGAACCCGGAGATAGCTGGTTCTCCTCGAAAGCTATTTAGGTAGCGCCTCATATGTATCCTCTCGGGGGTAGAGCACTGTTATGGCTAGGGGGTCATCGCGACTTACCAAACCATTGCAAACTCCGAATACCGAGACGGACTGTATGGGAGACACACGGCGGGTGCTAACGTCCGTCGTGAAAAGGGAAACAACCCAGACCCACAGCTAAGGTCCCAAATTCACTGCTAAGTGGAAAACCATGTGGAAAGGCATAGACAGCCAGGAGGTTGGCTTAGAAGCAGCCACCCTTTAAAGAAAGCGTAATAGCTCACTGGTCGAGTCGGTCTGCGGGGAAGATTTAACGGGGCTAAGCAGTGAACCGAAGCTTGGGGTGCATAACTTTGTTATGCGCGGTAGAGGAGCGTTCCGTAAGCCGTTGAAGGTGGATTGAGAAGTCTGCTGGAGGTATCGGAAGTGCGAATGCTGACATGAGTAACGATAATGCGGGTGAAAAACCCGCACGCCGAAAGCCCAAGGTTTCCTTGCGCAACGTTAATCGGCGCAGGGTGAGTCGGCCCCTAAGGCGAGGACGAAAGTCGTAGTCGATGGGAAGCAGGTTAATATTCCTGCACCTCGCGTAAGTGCGATGGAGGGACGGAGAAGGTTAGGTGTACCAGGCGTTGGTTGTCCTGGGGAAAGGCGGTAGGTTTGGATCTTTGGCAAATCCGGGATCCTTCAAGACCGAGCACCGAGACGAGTCTTTAAGACGAAGTCACTGATACCACGCTTCCAGGAAAAGCTCCTAAGCTTCAGCTTACGCAGACCGTACCGTAAACCGACACAGGTGGGTAGGATGAGAATTCTCAGGCGCTTGAGAGAACTCGGGTGAAGGAACTAGGCAACATGGCACCGTAACTTCGGGAGAAGGTGCACCCTTTTTGGTGGCTCGTGCGAGCTATAGCTGAAGAGGGTCGCAGTAACCAGGCCGCTGCGACTGTTTATCAAAAACACAGCACTCTGCAAACACGAAAGTGGACGTATAGGGTGTGACGCCTGCCCGGTGCTGGAAGGTTAATTGATGGGGTCAGCCGCAAGGCGAAGCTCTTGATCGAAGCCCCAGTAAACGGCGGCCGTAACTATAACGGTCCTAAGGTAGCGAAATTCCTTGTCGGGTAAGTTCCGACCTGCACGAATGGCGTAACGACAGCGGCGCTGTCTCCACCCGAGACTCAGTGAAATTGAAATCGCTGTGAAGATGCAGCGTTCCCGTGGCAAGACGGAAAGACCCCGTGAACCTTTACTATAGCTTTACACTGAACGTTGAGTTCGTCTGTGTAGGATAGGTGGGAGGCTATGAAACTGTGGCGCTAGCTGCAGTGGAGCCATCCTTGAAATACCACCCTGTCGTGCTTGACGTTCTAACCTGGGCCCATTATCTGGGTCGGGGACCGTGTATGGTGGGTAGTTTGACTGGGGCGGTCTCCTCCTAAAGAGTAACGGAGGAGCTCGAAGGTACGCTCAGCGCGGTCGGACATCGCGCACTGTGTGCAAAGGCATAAGCGTGCTTGACTGCAAGATCGACGGATCAAGCAGGTAGGAAACTAGGACTTAGTGATCCGGTGGTTCTGTATGGAAGGGCCATCGCTCAACGGATAAAAGGTACTCCGGGGATAACAGGCTGATACCGCCCAAGAGTTCATATCGACGGCGGTGTTTGGCACCTCGATGTCGGCTCATCACATCCTGGGGCTGTAGTCGGTCCCAAGGGTATGGCTGTTCGCCATTTAAAGTGGTACGCGAGCTGGGTTCAGAACGTCGTGAGACAGTTCGGTCCCTATCTGCCATGGGCGTTGGAGATTTGAGAGGGGCTGCTCCTAGTACGAGAGGACCGGAGTGGACGAACCTCTGGTGTTCCGGTTGTCACGCCAGTGGCATTGCCGGGTAGCTATGTTCGGAAGCGATAACCGCTGAAAGCATCTAAGCGGGAAGCGCGCCTCAAGATGAGATCTCCCGGGGCACAAGCCCCCTGAAGGAACCATGTAGACTACGTGGTTGATAGGTCAGGTGTGTAAGTACAGCAATGTATTGAGCTAACTGATACTAATGATCCGAGAGGCTTGACCATATAACCTCAAGTTGCCTTGGCTTTACGACAGCGTCGTAAGAGCATCCAAGTGCACGCTACGTCACAAGAACTACGAGAGGCAGGCGCCTTATCCAGCTGTATCGGATGGCGACGCTCCAACCGCCTCCCTGGTGAAATTAGCGCTGTGGAACCACCCGATCCCATCCCGAACTCGGAAGTGAAACGCAGCTGCGCCGATGGTAGTGTGGCTCAAGCCATGCGAGAGTAGGTCATCGCCAGGGTTTACACCCAAAACCCCGCTGCTTACGCAGCGGGGTTTTTCTTATTAAGTGAAGGCACTGCATTTTCCGGGTACCTTCCGCCCCAAGGGCAAGACCGCGAAGCTGGCGCTGCAAGCGCTGCTGCAACCGTCTCCCTGGTGAAATTAGCGCTGTGGAACCACCCGATCCCATCCCGAACTCGGAAGTGAAACGCAGCTGCGCCGATGGTAGTGTGGCTCAAGCCATGCGAGAGTAGGTCATCGCCAGGGTTTACACCCAAAACCCCGCTGCTCACGCAGCGGGGTTTTTCTTTATGCGCGCGAAATGCGGGTAGTGCCGGCCGCTGGCCGGCAACCCGACGGCGTTGCATCGCCCGGTAGATCCACGCCATGCGTGGATGCCCTCCGTGAGGAACCACGGCGCCAACCAAGGTTGGCGGCTACCAACAGCAGGCCCACACAGCGATCGTTTGCCGGCCAGCGGCCGGCACTACCGGTAGATCCACGCCATGCGTGGATGCCCTCCGTGAGGAACCACGGCGCCAACCAAGGTTGGCAGCTACCAACAGCTGGCCCACACAGCGATCGTTTGCCGGCCAGCGGCCGGCACTACAAGTAGATCCAGGCCATGCGTGGATGCTCTCTGCACGGAACCACGGCGCCAACCAAGGTTGGCATCTAAAACTGCAGGGCGCGATCACACACAAAAAAGCGGCGCCCTTGCGGGCGCCGCCTTGGCTTGCTTCAGTACTCAGTCGAGCAAGCTCGACGCTACTTCGCCGCAGCCGGGGCCTTGTCCTTCATCATCGCGTCGCGGGCTGCCTTGAACGGGTTGCCTTCGTACCAGTTCGGCCAACGATCGCCACCGGCCAGTTCCTTGCCGACGCCGTACATCAGCTGCAGGTCTTCGACGGTGCCGTCCAGCTTCCAGGTGGCCGCATCGAACTCGTCCTTCGGGCCGTGGTAGCGGTTGGCGCCGTAGTCGGCTGCAGCCTTGCGGCCCGCGTCCACGCCACCCTCGCGCAGGTCTTCGCCGCCATCGGCGTACAGGGCCGGCACACCGGCCTTGGCGAAGTTGAAGTGATCGGAACGGAAGTAGAAGCCACTCTGTACCGAGGTCTCGCCGTGCAGGGTACGGTCCTGGGCCGCGGCCAGCGGCTTGAGGATGTCTTCCAGCTCCGAGCTGCCGAAGCCGGTGACGGTCACGTCCTTGGCACGGCCAGCCACCGACATCGCATCGATGTTGATCACGCCGGCGATCTTGTCCAGCGGGAAGGTCGGATGGGCAACGTAGTACTTCGAACCCAGCAGGCCGGATTCTTCCAGGGTCACCGCCAGGAACACCACCGAGCGCTCCGGCTTCGGCTCCTGGTGGGCCATGGCTTCAGCCACCTCGAGGATGCCGGCCACGCCGGTCGCGTTGTCGACCGCGCCGTTGTAGATGTTGTCGCCGGTCTCGCCCTCGTGCTTGCCCAGGTGATCCCAGTGCGCCATGTACAGCACGGCCTCGTCGGCACGCTTGCTGCCCGGCAGTACGCCCACCACGTTGCGCGATTGCTTCTGCGCGATCTGGCTCTTCAGATCGACCGCAGCGGTGGCCTTCAGCGGCACCGGCTTGAAGCCGCGCTTGCTGGCGTCCTTGTAGGCCTGCGCCAGGTCCAGGCCGGCACCGGCGAACAGCGCCTTGGCAGCGTCGGCACTCAGCCAGCCCTGCACCGGAATGCGGGCTTCCGGGTCATCCTTGGCCGGCAGGTCGTACTGCGGGCCTGCCCAGGAGTTCTTCACCACATCCCAGCCGTAGGAAGCGCCGGCGGTGTCGTGCACGATCAGCGCGGCAGCGGCGCCCTTTCGCGCAGCCTCCTCGAACTTGTAGGTCCAGCGCCCGTAATAGGTCATGCGCTTGCCGTCGAACAGCTTCGCGTCATCGACATGGAAGCCCGGGTCGTTGACGAACATGACGACCGTTTTGCCCTTCCAGTCCTGGCCGGCGTAGTCGTTCCACTTCTGCTCCGGCGCGTCGACGCCGTAGCCGACGAACACCAGGTCGCTGGCATCGACCTTCACCTCGGCCTGGCCGGTACGGGTACCCACCACCATGTCGGTGCCGAACTTCAGCTCGGTGGTCTTGCCGCCCTGGGTGATCTTCAGCACGGTCGATTCGTCGGCCGTGGTCTCGGTCATCGGCACATCCTGGAACCAGCTGTCGCCGTTGCCGGGCTGCAGGCCGATGCGCTGCATCTGGTCGCGGATGTAGTTGACCGTCAGTTCCTCGCCCTTGCTGCCCGGGGCGCGGCCTTCGAATTCATCCGAAGCCAGCGTCTTGACCATCTCGGCGAAGTCGCCGGCGTTGATCTCCGGCGAGAACGCATGGGCCGCCGGCTTGGCAGCGGCGGTGTCGGTGGCCGGCGCGGGCGCCGGAGTGTCTTCGCCTTTGCAGGCACTGAGCGCGGCCGCAGCGGCCAGGCACAGGAGGAGTTTGCGGGGCATCGTCGATTCCTGGAAAACAAAGGGCGGCCGCACCACGTGTACGACCGGTAACAGCGAGTATCACCGAACCGATGGGCGCGGTGTGCTCAGTCCGCCGGAGCGGTTTCGGTGTCGAACGGGATCGGCTCGGCGCCGGTGACCGGGCCGATGCGGGCCGTGCGGTGCACGTACAGCACCACCTCGCGTTCGAACTGCAACGGGCCGTCCACCACGGCATTCGGACCGATGATCACGCGTGGCTTGCGGCTGGCGGTCAGCGAGACGCTGAAGTTTGGCTTGCGCACGTGCACACCGCCCTTGACCTGCGAACCGATGCCCACGGTGATGTCACCGTTGACGGTTTCCACGTCGTTGCCGACGCGGCTTTCGACCAGCCCGATGCCACCGTTCACGGTTTCAACGCCGCCTTCGATCTGGCTGCCGCGATCGCTGAAGATGCTGCCGTTGACAGTGTCGTGTATGCTGCCGGTCTCGACGCCTTCGCCGACGCGGATGCCGCCGTTGACGGTGTCCAGCTTGCCGTAGCGCTGGCCGGGTTCGGCGCTGATGCTGCCGTTGACCTTGCTGATGTTTTCCTGCGCTGCCACTGGCCCGGTGACCAGCAGTACGCCCAACAGCAGCGGAATGGAGAGAGCTTTCATGGGGACCTCGATGGATGTGCGGCTGGCAGGCCGCGTGCGGAGATGTCACCATTCCCCGGTACCCCCTGCAACTGCCTGAAGTCACTGGAAAGCCCTTGCGCAACAACGCCTTCCCATCACGCCGACATCACATCGCCGCTGCTCGCGGCGGGCGCTGCCTGCTGTTGGGGCTGGCTTTGGCACTGGCGTTGCCGCTGCCGGGCGCCGCGCAGACCACGCGCGAGACCGAGCGCAAGCTGCAGAAGCTGCGCAGTGAGCTGAAGGGCGTGGCGCAGGAGCGTCGGCAGATCGAGGGCCAGCGCGGCCAGGCCTCACAGCAGCTGCGTGAGGCAGATGAAAAGGTGGCCCGCACCGGCCGTGCGCTTGCGCAGACCGAAACCGCGCTGCGCGAGCAGGGAAGGGCCCTGGCCGAGGCCGAACAGCGCCGCAGCACGTTGCAGGCCAACCTCGCCCAGCAGCACCGCGAGCTGGCCGGCCTGCTGCGCGCGGCCTACCAGCTGGGCAACCATGCACCGTTGAAACTGCTGTTGTCGCAGGACACGGTGGCCGATGCCAACCGTGCCCTGGCCTACCACCGCTACCTGCAGCGTGAGCGGGCCCAGCGCATCACCACGCTGACCGCCGACCTGAAGGAACTGGAAGCGCTGCAGGCGCAGATTGCCGAGCGCAAGCAGAAGCTGCAGGGGGCGCAGCAGGACCAGAAGCAGCAGGCAGCGGCGCTGGAAGCCGACCGCCGCGATCGTGCAAAGACCGTGGCCTCGCTGGACGAGCGCTTCAAGGACCAGCGCGAGAAGGAACAGGCGCTGGGCCAGGACGCCAAGGCGCTGGAAACACTGCTGGCCAATCTGCGTGCGGCCGCCGCCCGTGCCGAGGCCGAGCGTCGCGCGGCTGCGCGCCGTGCGGCAGCGGAGAAGGCCGCTGCCGAACGTGCCGCACGCCAGGCCGCGGCACAGGGACGGCCGCCACCGCCCACCAAGGTTCCGCCGGCGGTGGCTTCCGCACCGGCCCCGAAGGTGGGGGGCCTGGGTTGGCCGTTGTCCGGCAACCTGCTGGCCCGCTACGGCGGCAAGCTGCCTGACGGGCGCACCAGCAGCGGCGTGCTGATCGGCGCACCGGCCGGCAGCACCGTCACCGCTGTGGCCGACGGTACCGTGGTGTTCTCCGACTGGATGACCGGCTACGGCATGATCCTGATCGTCGACCACGGCAATGGCTACATGAGCCTGTACGCCCACAACGACACCCTGCTCAAGGACGCCGGTGCACGGGTCAGCCGTGGCGATGCGGTGGCCAAGGTCGGCAACTCGGGGGGCCAAGGGGTCACCGCGCTGTACTTCGAGCTGCGTCGTGGCGGGCAACCGGTGAATCCGGACAGCTGGCTGCAGCGGCGCTGAATCCCCGCTCGCCAGGTGCGGGCTGGATTCAACGGGAATTTAGCTGTGCTTCGCGCATAATCGGTGCATGTGCCTTGGGCACCATGCCACCGTCGACAGGAGTGATCCATGCGCGCAGCCCGTACCGCCACCCTCTTGCTGGCCCTGTTGCCAGCGCTGTCCTGGGCGCAGCAGACCGCGCCCGCCCCGAGCCAGGAAACCGGCGGGCAGGCAGCGAGCAGCGAGGAGGCGGTGACCTCGAAGGTGCCGCTGGAGGACATCCGCCGCTTCGTGGCCGTCTACAACGCAGTGCGGGCCGCCTACGTCGATCCGGTCGATGACAAGAAGCTGATGCAGGCAGCGGTGCGTGGCCTGCTGCTCGACCTCGACCCGCACAGCACCTACTTCAACAAGGAAGACGCGCAGGCCTTCGACGAACAGGCCAGCGGCGCCTACGAAGGCATCGGCGTTGAGCTGCAGCAGCAGCCAGACAACGCCAGCATGAAGGTGATCTCGCCGATCGACGACACGCCGGCGGCCAAGGCCGGCATCCTCGCCGGTGACCTGATCATCGCCATCGACGGCAAGCCGATCAGCGCGATCGATGCCAGCGAACCGCTGCGCGGCCCGGCCGGCAGCAAGGTGGTGCTGACCATCGTGCGCGAAGGCAAGCCCAAGCCGTTCGATGTCAGCCTCACCCGCCAGACCATCCGCGTGACCAGCGTGCGCAGCCGCCTGCTGGAACCGGGCTATGGCTACATCCGCCTGAGCACCTTCCAGGCCGACACCGGTTCGGACTTCCAGAAGCACGTGCAGCAGCTGCAGAAGCAGTCCGGTGGCCAGCTCAAGGGCCTGGTGCTGGATCTGCGCAGCAACCCGGGTGGCCTGCTGACTGCTGCCGTGCAGGTGGCCGACGACCTGCTCGACAAGGGCAACATCGTCAGTACCCGCGGCCGCATCAGCATCAGTGATGCACGTTTCGATGCAACGCCGGGCGATCTGTTGAAGGGCGCACCGGTGGTGGTGCTGGTCGACGCCGGTTCGGCCAGTGCCTCGGAAGTGCTGGCCGGCGCACTGCGCGACAACAAGCGCGCCCGCGTGGTTGGCAGCCGCACCTTCGGCAAGGGCTCGGTGCAGACCGTGCTGCCGCTGGACAACGGTGACTCGGTGAAGCTGACCACCGCGCGTTATTACACGCCCAGCGGCAAGTCGATCCAGGCCACGGGCATCGTGCCGGAGGTCGAACTGAAGCCGGCCGCTACGCCGGCCGAGGATGCACTGCCGGCCAGCCTGAGCGATTACAGCGAAGCGACCCTGCCGGGCCATCTGCGCGGTGATGACGAGGGCACCGAGGGCTATCACGCCGGTGCGGTACTGCCGGGCGATGGCCCGATCAACGACGCGCTGGCCGAGCTGAAGAACCCGGGTTCGGTGGCTGCACGCTTGAAGGCCGAAGCGGCAAAAGCGGATGCGGCCAAGGCTGCGAAGGCCGCTGCCGCGAAGCCGGAGGCGAAGGGAGAAGCGAAGCCGGAAGCGAAGCCGGAAGCGAAGCCGGAAGCGAAGCCCGCACCCGTCCCGGCCAAGCCCTGATTCTGTAGAGTCGAGCCGTGCTCGACTGATCCAAGAACGAGCGGGTGCGCGTGGAGCCGGCCAGCGGCCGGCACTACCAGGGGTCAGAAGCCGTGGCGCTTGCGCAGGCGGCGGGCGATGGCCGCCCGCACGTAGACCCCGTACACCACGCCGAACACGAAGCCGCCGATGTGCGCCCACCAGGCGACCATGCCGAAGCTTGGGCCGATATGGGCGAACACCACCTGCAGGGCGGCCCAGACGCCGATCAGCAGGTAGGCCGGGGCGCGCACGAACTCCAGGAACAGGCCGAGCGGAATGACCACGCCCAGCCGTGCACCCGGGAACAGCGCCAGATAGGCGCCGATCAGTGCGGACACCGCGCCGCTGGCGCCGATGATGATCTGGTCTGGGCTGCCCATGGTGTAGATCGCCACCAGATTGGAAACGGCACCGCCGACCAGGAACAGCAGCAGCAGCCGCCACGGGCCCAGCACCCGCTCAGCAGGCAGGCCGAAGATCAGCAGGAACACCAGGTTGCCCAGCAGGTGTGACCAGTCCGCGTGCAGGAACAGGGCCGTGAACAGCCGCAGCACGCTGCCGTCCTGCAGGGTCGCCCACCAGTCCAGCGGGTGGGTCAGGCCGGTGGACAGGGCGCCCCAGTCCAGCCAGAGGCTGCCCCGGGCGTCGTCCGGACGCGAGATCGACCACAGGAACGCCAGCCACAGTGCCGCAAACAGCACGGGCGTGGCCCAGCGCAGGGCCGCCTTCTTGCGCGACGGGAGGGAGACGAACATGGGCAATAGCCTAGCGTGCGGGCGCTTACGGCGGGGATTGTCCTGTTCAGCTTCTGGGACGAAAAAAGCGCCTGCGCTGTTATTGTTTCATTAACAGCTCTGGGTAATACTCGCATACGGCGTCGTATGTCGGGAGGGGAATCCGGCGCGCTCCGAAGGGCCCCAAGGCCTGCCGGGCGCAGGCGCACTCAGAGCACCATCACCGCTTACCGGAGAGAGAACTACGATGCAAACCGCTTCCACCATTGCCCGTCTGACCCTGCTGGCCGTCGGCGTTGCCGGTGCGCTGGCCGCCGCCGATGCCAACGCTGCCGCCTTCCAGCTGAAGGAAAACAGCGCCAAGGGCCTCGGCCGCGCGTTCGCCGGTTCCGGCAGCGCCGAAGGCGACGCCTCCATCATCGCCGTCAACCCGGCCGGCATGCGCCAGCTGGAAGGCACCCTGGTCCAGGGCGACCTGAGCGCCATCAGCTTCAAGGCCGAGTTCAAGGGCCAGGGCCGCAATGCGGCAGGCCGCCCGCAGACCGGTGGTGACGGCGGCGACGCCGGCATGATCGCTCCGGTCCCGGCTGCGTACTTCCACATGCCGATCGGCGAGAAGGCCCACTTCGGTGTGTCGCTGACCGCACCGTTCGGCTTCAAGACCGAATACGACAACGGTTGGGTCGGTCGTTACAGCGGCCTGAAGACCGATCTGAAGGCCATCGACCTTGGCTTCGCCGCGTCGTATGACGTCAACCCGTACGTGTCGTTCGGCGCGTCGGTGTTCGTCGAGCACCTGACCATCGAGCTGAGCAACGCCGTCGACTACGGCAGCATCCTGGCCGGCGCCGGCGCTCCGGGCTTCGCCCCGGGCAGCTCGGATGGCACCCTGAAGATCGAGGGTGACAACAACGCCGTGGGCTGGACCGTCGGTGGCCTGTTCTCGATCGACGAGAACACCCACATCGGCCTGAGCTACCGTTCGAAGGTCGAGCACAAGATCACCGGTGGTGATGCGACCTTCAGCGGCGCCGACCGCGCCCGTTCCCTGCTGACCAACTCGCCGCGTACCCGCGGTTGGTTCATGGACACCAGCGGCAAGGCCACGGTGACCATGCCGGCCTCGGCCACCCTGAGCGTGACCCACAAGGTCAACGACCGCTGGACCGTGATGGGCGACGTGACCCGTACCGCCTGGTCGACCGCCTTTGACAGCGTCACCGTCGACTACGCGTCGCCGCAGGCGGACTCGGTCCTGGAGTTCGGCTACCGTGACACCACCTTCGTGTCGCTGGGCGCCGACTACAAGCTGAGCGACACCGTCACCCTGCGCGGTGGTGTTGCACTGGACCAGACCCCGACCACCGACGCACACCGCGACGTGCGCGTGCCGGATACCAGCCGCAAGTGGCTGTCGCTGGGCGTGGGCTGGACCCCGTCGGCAAACACCGAGTACAACTTTGGCTACACCCACCTGTTCACCAGCGATCCGAACGTGAACGTGCGTGCCACCACTGCCAACCAGGGCAACTCGCTGTCGGGCAAGTACAAGGTCCGTGGCGACGTGCTGGCGGCTTCGTTCCAGTACAAGTTCTGATTCGGGCCTCGGCCTGACGCAGCACACGGAAGGCCCCGCGCAAGCGGGGCTTTCTTTTCTGTGGCCACGGGCCATCCACGCGTGGCGTGGATCTACTGAAGAGCGCAGCCATCCACGGCGTGGATCCACGACAATAGCGCCATGAACCTGTCCGATCCGAACTTCCAGCTGGAGCTGGCTGCCAACATCGCCGTCGCCGGCTCGATCCTGCTGGCCGGCCGCAACAACGTGCACACCTGGTGGCTGGGCATCGTCGGCTGTGCGCTGTTTGCCGCGGTGTTCGAGCGCTCACATCTGTACGCGGACATGGTGCTGCAGTTCTTCTTCATTGCCATCAGCGTGCTGGGCTGGTGGCAGTGGCTGCGTGGCGATCACGGTGCGCCGCTGCCGATCACCTCATTGCGACCGCGTGCATGGGCCTGGCTGGCGCCGCTGGCGGTGGTGGCCACGTTCGGCTACGGCTGGATGCTGACCCGCCTGACCAACGCCTACGCGCCCTACATCGATTCGGCGGTGCTGGTGCTGAGCGTGATCGCGCAGATCCTGATGATGCGGCGCAAGCTGGAATCGTGGTGGGTGTGGCTGTTGGTGAACACCGTGGCAGTGCCGCTGTACTACAGCCGTGGCCTGCACCTGACCTCGATCCTGTATGTGGGCTTCTGGATCAACGCGCTGGTGGCGTTGCGTCATTGGCGCGGCCTGATGCGGGTGTAGCGCCGAGCCCACGCTCGGCTGCACCGTGCAAGCCGAGCATGGGCTCGGCACTACAGGAAAAAAGGCACAAAAAACCCCGCTTTCGCGGGGTTTTTCGTTCACCGCATCAACCGGGCGATCAGTCGCCCAGGGTCAGCAGCGAGGCGTTGCCGCCGGCAGCGGTGGTGTTCACCGTTACCGTCTTTTCAGTGGCGAAGCGCAGCAGGTAGTGCGGGCCGCCGGCCTTCGGGCCGGTGCCGGACAGGCCCTGGCCGCCGAACGGCTGCACGCCGACCACCGCACCGATCTGGTTGCGGTTGACGTAGACGTTGCCGACGTGGACGCCGTTGCTGATGCGGTCGACGGTCTCGTCAATGCGCGAATGCACGCCCAGGGTCAGGCCGTAGCCGGTGGCGTTGATCTGGTCGATCACCGCGTCGAGCTGGTCGCCCTTCCAGCGGATCACGTGCAGGACCGGACCGAACACTTCCTTCTGCAGCTGGCCCAGGTCCTTCAGTTCGTACGCACGTGGCGCGAAGAAGGTGCCATTGGCCGCTTCGGCAGACAGCTCGGCGGCAGCAATCAGGCGCGCTTCGCGGTCCATGCGTTCGGCGTGGTCCTGCAGGATCTTCAGCGCGTCGGCGTCGATCACCGGGCCGACGTCGGTGGACAGCAGGCCCGGGTTGCCGACCTTCAGTTCCTTCATCGCACCGGCCAGCATGGTCATCACCTTGTCGGCGATGTCGTCCTGCACGAACAGCACGCGCGCGGCCGAGCAGCGCTGGCCGGCCGAGGTGAAGGCCGAACCGATCGCATCCTTGACCAGCTGTTCCGGCAGTGCCGAGGAGTCGGCGATGAAGGCGTTCTGGCCGCCGGTTTCGGCGATCAGCACGCCGATGGCGGCGTCACGTGCGGCCATCGCGCGGTTGATCGCACGGGCGGTGTCGGTGGAGCCGGTGAAGGCCACGCCGGCCACGCGCGGGTCGGCGGTCAGTGCGGCACCGACGGTGGCACCGTCGCCCGGCAGGAACTGCACCACCTCGGCCGGCACGCCGGCGTCATGCAGCAGCTTCACCGCGTAGTAGCCGATCAGGTTGGTCTGCTCGGCCGGCTTGGCGATGACGCTGTTGCCGGCGGCCAGGGCGGCAGCGACCTGGCCCAGGAAGATCGCCAGCGGGAAGTTCCACGGGCTGATGCAGACGAACACGCCGCGGCCGTGCAGCTGCAGCTCGTTGGATTCACCGGTCGGGCTGGGCAGCTTCTCGGCGTGGCTGAACTGCTCGCGCGCCTGCTTGGCGTAGTAGCGCAGGAAATCCACGGCTTCGCGCACTTCGGCGATGCTGTCGGGCAGGCTCTTGCCGGCTTCCTTCACGCACAGCGCCATGAACTCCGGCATGCGCGCTTCCAGCTGGTCGGCGGCGTGCTCGAGGATGGCGGCGCGGCTGGCGGCCGGGGTGCGGTTCCAGGCCGGCTGCGCGGCCACGGCGTTGGCCAGGGCTTTCTGCACGGTGGCGGCATCGGCGGCCAGCCACTGGCCGACCACTTCGCGGGTGTCGGCCGGATTGGTCACCGGCAGCGCGGCGCCGGCCGGGTTCGCACCCGGCACCAGCGGGGCGGCCTGCCACGGCTTCACTGCAGCGTTGATCTGCTCGGCGAGGGCGCGCAGTTCGTTGTCGTTGGCGAGGTTGGCGCCCATGGAGTTCTTCCTGTCGTGGTTCTGGCTGCGCAGCAGGTCAACCGGCAGCGGGATCTTGGGATGCGGAATCGATTCGAACGAAGCAACCATCTCGACCGGATCGCGGATCAGGTCGGCGATCGGCACGCGCTCGTCGGTGATGCGGTTGACGAAGCTGGAGTTGGCGCCGTTTTCCAGCAGGCGACGCACCAGGTACGGCAGCAGGTCTTCATGCGAACCGACCGGTGCATACACGCGGCAGGGCAGGTTCAAGCGGTCGGCCGGCACCACTTCCGCGTACAGGTCATCGCCCATGCCGTGCAGCTTCTGGTGCTCGTACACGCCACCGTTGGCGATGCTGCGCACGGCCGCGATGGTGTGTGCGTTGTGCGTGGCGAACATCGGGTAGATCGCGTCGGCATGCGTGAACAGGCGCTTGGCGCAGGCCAGGTAGGAGACATCGGTGTTCTGCTTGCGGGTGAACACCGGGTAGCCCGGGTAGCCTTCGATCTGCGCGCGCTTGATCTCGGCGTCCCAGTAGGCGCCCTTGACCAGGCGCACCTGCAGGCGGCGACCGGCGCGGCGGGCCATGTCGGCCAGGTGGTCGATCGTGTACGGCGTGCGCTTCTGGTAGGCCTGCACGACCACGCCGAAGCCGTCCCAGCCGGCCAGCGAGGCGTCGGAGAAGACCTGCTCGATGATGTCCAGCGACAGTTCCAGGCGGTCGGACTCTTCGGCGTCGACGGTGCAGCCGATGCCGTAGCTCTTGGCCAGTTGTGCCAGTTCCAGCACGCCCGGCACCAGGTCCTTCAGCACGCGCTCGCGCTTGGCGTGCTCGTAGCGCGGGTACAGCGCCGACAGTTTGATCGAGATGCCCGGCGCGTTGTTGACGTCACCGTCCGGACGGCCGCCGCGTGCCTTGTGGT
This sequence comes from Stenotrophomonas sp. 99219_Sma, assembly GCF_056480785.1. NCBI lineage: Bacteria > Pseudomonadati > Pseudomonadota > Gammaproteobacteria > Lysobacterales > Lysobacteraceae > Stenotrophomonas > Stenotrophomonas sp. 99219_Sma. The sequence goes on from NZ_CM151117.1 coordinate 349,822, forward strand.
CGCCGCCGATGGCGTGGATCGCACGACGGTAGTCTTCCAGGTAGCGCAGCGCGTCCTTCATGGTCAGCGCGCCTTCGCCCAGCATGTCGAACGAGTAGCGGTAATTCGCGTTGTCGCCCTTGTGCGAGCGCGACAGCGCTTCGCTGATGGTGCGGCCCATGACGAACTGGTGGCCCATGATCTTCATCGCCTGGCGCACGGCCAGGCGCACCACCGGCTCACCGACGCGGCCGACCAGGCGCTTGAACGCGCTGGGCGCATCGGCACGGGTGGCGTCGTTCATCTGCACCAGCTTGCCGGTCAGCATCAGGCCCCAGGTGGAGGCGTTGACCAGCACCGAGTCGCTGCCGCCCAGGTGCTTTTCCCAGTCGGCATCGGCCAGCTTGTCGCGGATCAGCTTGTCGGCGGTGTCCTGGTCCGGAATGCGCAGCAGCGCCTCGGCCACGCACATCAGCAGCACGCCTTCCTCGCTGCCCAGGTCGTACTGGCGCATGAAGGCTTCGATCGCGCCCTGGTCCTTGGCACGCACGCGCACGCGGCCGACCAGGTCGGCGGCCAGCGCCTGCACCTTGGCCTGCTCTTCGGCGGGCAGGCGGGCCTGCGCCAGCAGCTCGCGCACGTGGCTGGCCTCGTCCTTCAACCAGCCATCGGTGATGGCCTGGCGGAACGGGTTGGGGGGCGCCGGCAGTTCCGGCGACAGCAGCGCGCCGGGACGCGGAGCGTCGTGGGCGGCAGGGGAGGAGGAAGGTGCGTTCATGCCGGTCCGGCCAGTGGAAAACTTGGCGATTTTAATCATTTTTGCGGGTTGCGGAAGTGCCCATCAGCCACCTTCGTGAGGCGCTGATAGCCCCTAGCTGCGGTGGATTCAGCGTGTTCAGCAAGCTCGGCAGAGTTTGTGCTGAATTCGTCATTCGTGCCGCCGACCTCATGCTGTGTTGCAGCATGGTAAAAAGTGTGAATGCACCCTTGCTACCGGCGAGAGGGCGGGGCTACCATCGAGACGTTTCCCGCGGCAGGAACGCGGTTGCGACATGATCGAGGTGCTTCCAGCTCCGGATGGGTCAGGTACGCAGCTGCGGCTGCGTCCCCCACGGGCGCTCGATGCCCGGCAGTTCGTCCTGTTGTTCACCGTGTTGTCGGGTGCGATGTGGCTGGTGTCCGCCCTCGGGTGGTTGGCCGGCAATGCATTCGCCCCCCTGTTCGCGCTGCTGTACAGCCTGGTGCTGGCGGCGGCACTGCGTGCCTTGTGGCGCAGTGGTGAACGGCAGGAGGAGATCCGGGTAGTGCCGGCGTACGTGGAGGTCATCCCCGTACCCGGTGGATCGCCGGTGTTCCGGGCCCACCCCCACTGGGTGCGCCTGCTCACCGACGACGAGAGGGTCCGGCTGGCATCCAGCGGCCGGCAGGTGGAGGTGGGGAGTTTCCTCGCGCCGGCCGAACGTCAGACGCTCGCAGAGACACTTGAAAGCTTGCTCGCCGCCAGCGATGGCGGCAACCGACGACGCTAAGGGTCTAGGCAATGAAGCAAAGCAGCAGGTGGGGCACGAAGTGCGTTGCAGCGGTCGCCGCCATGGTGGCCGGGGGACTGATGCCGGCGTTGGCCTGGGCCCAGGCGGCCGATCCCAAGCCGTGGCAGCTGAACATGGGCAAGGGGGTGACCCAGACCTCGCGCCTGGCCTGGGAATCGAACAATCTCTCGTTGATCATCTGCACGGTGATCGGCGTCATCGTGTTCGGGGCGATGGCCTACGCCATCTTCAAGTTCCGCAAATCCAAGGGTGCGGTCGCCGCCACCTTCAGCCACAACACCAAGGCCGAGATCATCTGGACGGTGATCCCGGTGATCATCCTGATCGTGATGGCATGGCCGGCCACGGCCAACCTGATCAAGATGTACGACACCCGCGATGCCGAGATGACGGTGAAGGTCACCGGCTACCAGTGGATGTGGAAGTACGAATATCTCGGCGAGAACGTCACCTTCACCAGCCGCCTGGACCGCGAGTCCGACCGCGTGCGGCAAAGTGGCATCGTGCCGACCCGCGAGACTCACCCGCATTACCTGCTGGATGTCGACAACCGCCTGGTGCTGCCGGTCGATACCAAGGTGCGCTTCGTCATCACCTCCGACGACGTGATCCACGCCTGGTGGGTGCCGGCGCTGGGCTGGAAGCAGGACGCCATCCCCGGTTTCATCAATGAGGCCTGGACCAGCATCGAGCAGCCCGGCGTCTACCGCGGCCAGTGCGCCGAGCTGTGCGGCAAGGACCATGGCTTCATGCCGATCGTGGTCGAGGCGGTGTCCAAGGAAGAGTTCAAGCAGTGGCTGGCGCAGCGCAAGCCGGCGCCGCCCGCCGAGCCGGCAACGCCGGCGGCACCTGCCGAACCGGCTGCACCGACTGCACCGGCGAGCGAGGCACCGGCTGCGCCTGCTGCTGCAGAAGCGGGCAGCGCGCCTGCCACCGCGGCCAACGGAGCGTGATGTAAAGCCCGCGGCCGTTCGCGGCCGTGGTGACAACCGATTCTGAGAGGTGTTTTGCAATGGCGCACTCGGCAGTTGGGCACGACGATCACCATCACCAGCAGAGTTTCTTCGAGCGTTGGTTCTTCTCGACCAACCACAAGGACATCGGCACGCTGTACCTGGGTTTCAGCTTCATCATGTTCATCATCGGTGCGGCGATGAGCGTGGTGATCCGCGCTGAGCTGGCGCAGCCGGGCCTGCAGTTCGTCAAGCCCGAGTTCTTCAACCAGATGACCACCGTGCATGCGCTGGTGATGATCTTCGGCGGCGTGATGCCGGCCTTCGTCGGCCTCGCCAACTGGATGATCCCGCTGCAGATCGGCGCGCCGGACATGGCGCTGCCGCGCATGAACAACTGGTCGTTCTGGCTGTTGCCGGTGGCCTTCAGCCTGCTGCTGCTGACCCTGTTCCTGCCCGGTGGTGCGCCGGCCGGCGGCTGGACGCTGTACCCGCCGCTGTCGCTGCAGGGCGGCTACAACGTCGCCTTCAGCGTGTTCGCCATCCACGTGGCCGGCATCAGCTCGATCATGGGCGCGATCAACATCATCGCCACCGTGCTGAACATGCGTGCGCCGGGCATCGACCTGCTGAAGATGCCGATCTTCTGCTGGGCCTGGCTGATCACTGCCTTCCTGCTGATCGCGGTGATGCCGGTGTTGGCCGGTGCGGTGACCATGCTGCTGACCGACAAGTTCTTCGGTACCAGCTTCTTCAACGCCGCCGGTGGCGGTGACCCGGTGATGTACCAGCACATCTTCTGGTTCTTCGGGCACCCCGAGGTCTACATCATGATCCTGCCCGCCTTCGGCGTGGTCAGCGAGATCATCCCGACCTTCAGCCGCAAGCCGCTGTTCGGCTACCAGGCGATGGTGTACGCCACCGCCGCCATCGCGTTCCTGTCGTTCATCGTCTGGGCCCACCACATGTTCACCGTGGGCATGCCGCTGGGTGGCGAGATCTACTTCATGTTCGCCACCATGCTGATCTCGATCCCGACCGGGGTGAAGGTGTTCAACTGGGTCAGCACCATGTGGCGTGGCTCGCTGACGTTCGAGGCACCGATGCTGTGGTCGGTGGCGTTCGTCATCCTGTTCACCATCGGTGGCTTCTCCGGCCTGATGCTGGCGATCGTGGCGGCTGACTTCCAGTACCACGACACCTACTTCGTGGTCGCGCACTTCCACTACGTGCTGGTGACCGGCGCGGTGTTCGCGCTGATCGCGGCGGTGTACTACTGGTGGCCGAAGTGGACCGGGCGGATGTACAGCGAGAAGTGGGCCAAGGTGCACTTCTGGTGGTCGATCGTATTCGTCAACCTGCTGTTCTTCCCGCAGCACTTCCTCGGCCTGGCCGGCATGCCGCGCCGCATTCCCGATTACAGCGTGGCCTTCGCCGACTGGAACCTGATCAGCTCGATCGGCGCGTTCGGCATGTTTGTCACCCCGTTCATGATGGCCGCGATCCTGCTGTCCTCGCTGCGCAATGGCGAGAAGGCCGAGGCCCGTTCCTGGGAAGGTGCGCGTGGCCTGGAGTGGACGCTGCCGTCGCCGGCACCGGCGCATACGTTCACCACGCCGCCGACCATCCGCCCGGGGGATCTGGCGCATGACGACATCACGCATTGAGGTGGGGCATGCATAACGAAAGCCCGCTCCCGATCGGTAGAGTCGAGCCATGCTCGGCTGATGCCTTGGGTAGAGTCGAGCCATGCTCGACTGACGAAAAGCAGCCGACCAGCGGTCGGCTCTACCAGGGTGGAAGCATCGAGCAGCAACGCCAGCGCGCCAGGCGCACGGCGATGTGGGTCGGCGCCATCGCCGTGCTGGTCTACGTCGGCTTCATCCTCAGTGGGGTGATCGGCCGATGAGCGACGCACCGGCCAGCACACCGTCACGCAGTGCGGGACTGCCGCGCCTGATCGGTGTGGCGGTGGCGGTGTTCCTGCTCACGTTCTCGCTGGTGCCGCTGTACCGCATCGCCTGCGAAAAGGTGTTCGGCGTGCGCCTGGAGCGCGGTCCCGGCAGCGAGGCCAGTACCGGCGCCGTGACCGGCAAGCGCACCGTGCGCGTGGAATTCGATGGCGGGGTCAACTCACGGCTGCCATGGTCGTTCCATCCCGAGCAGCTGACCATGGACGTGGTGCCCGGCGAACTCAACGAAGCGCTGTACTTCGCCCGCAATGACAGCCAGCAGGCAGTGGTCGGCAGCGCGGTGCCTTCGGTGGCGCCGGCGCGTGCGTCGGGCTTCTTCAGCAAGACCGAGTGCTTCTGTTTCACCGCGCAGACGCTGCAGGCCGGCGAGAAGCGCGACATGCCGGTGCGCTTCATCGTCGATCCGGACCTGCCACCGGAGATCAAGACGATCACGCTGTCCTACACCTTCTACCGCAACGACGCGCTGTCCGATCGGCTGGCTCCGGCCGCCACCTCGGAAGGCGCGCACGCCGCACCCTGACCCCGGATACCGACATGGCCCAGACACCGACCGACGCCAACGTGTACTTCGTCCCGGCCCAGAGCAAATGGCCGTTCGTGGGTTCCATCGCGATGATGGTGACCATGGTCGGTGTGGCCAGCTGGCTCAACGATGCCAGCTGGGGACGCTGGACGTTCTACATCGGCATCGCGATGCTGGTGCTGACCCTGTTCTGGTGGTTCAGCGACGTGGTGCGCGAATCGCAGGCCGGCAACTACAACCATCAGGTCGATGGCTCGTTCCGGATGGGGATGATCTGGTTCATCTTCTCCGAAGTGATGTTCTTCGGTGCGTTCTTCGGCGCGCTGTTCTACACCCGCAACCTGGGCCTGTCGTGGCTCAGCGGCGAAGGCCGCGGGGTGATGACCAACGAGCTGCTCTGGCAGGGCTATTCCGCCGGATGGCCGACCAATGGCCCGGCGGCGATCGGTGGCGCGTTCCAGACCATTCCGGCCTGGGGCCTGCCGCTGATCAATACGCTGATCCTGCTGACCTCCGGCGTGACCCTGACCATCGCCCACCACGCACTGAAGGCGGGCAACCGCCGCCAGCTGCTGATCTGGCTGGGCCTGACCGTGGTGCTCGGCCTCGGCTTCCTGACCCTGCAGGCGGAGGAGTACATCCACGCCTACAAGGAACTGAACCTGACGCTCGGTTCGGGCATCTACGGTTCAACGTTCTTCATGCTGACCGGCTTCCACGGTGCGCACGTGCTGCTGGGCACGATCATGCTGATCGTGATGTGGCTGCGTTCGGCCAAGGGGCACTTCACCCGCGACAACCATTTCGGTTTCGAAGCCGCCGCGTGGTACTGGCACTTCGTCGACGTGGTGTGGCTGATGCTCTTCATGTTCGTCTACGTGCTTTGACCGCGCACGTATCGGTGGCCTCAGCCGCCGATGCCGTGCGGTTTTATCCAGCCCATGTAGATGCTCACGATCACCAGCAGGATCAACGCCACCGACACCGCGATGCGGCGTGTCAGTGCGTTGACCGTGCGCTTGGTCTGGCCGCGGTCGACCAGCAGGTAATACAGGCCGGCGCCCAGATTCCAGACGATGACGATCAGAAACGCGATTACCAGCAGGGTCTTCAGCGAATCACTCATGCGCGGCTCGAGGGCAGGGTGGATGGGCCTATCTGACCGCGTTTGCGCGGACTTGTCATGATGCGCCAGCACACGCGCGTGATCGGCTGGCTGTTGGCGGTGCTGGCGATGGCCGGTTTCAGCGCATTGGGGCTGTGGCAGCTGCAGCGCATGCATGCCAAACAGGCAATGTTGGATGCACAAGGTCCAGCCGTGGCACAGGCGCTGCCACTGGCGCAGGCTCTGGCGGCGCCCGGCGCGTTGCATGGCGTGGCCGACCACGGCCGCTTCCTGCCCGGCGTGGTGCTGCTGGACAACCAGACCCGGCATGGTCGCGCCGGGGTGAAGATCTATCGTCCGTTCCGCAGTGACGGAGGCAGCGTGCTGCTGGTCGACCTCGGCTGGCGCGCGCTGCCGCCGGATCGCACGCTGCCGGATGTGCCGGCGCCGCCTTCGCCGGTGGCGGTGCGTGGGTTATTGGCGCCGCCGCCGTCGGCGGGACTGGCACTGGGCCCGGCGTTCTCCGCTACCGATGAGGCCGGGCGTTGGCTGGCCAGCCGTTTGCCCGCCGAAGGCCTGGCGGCGGCGCTTGGCCTACCGGTATTGCCCGACCGCGTCCTGCGCCTGGACCCGGCACTGCCATTCGGCGACGAACGCGATCTGGACCTGCTGCCGAACACGCTGCCGCCGCAGCGTCACCTGGGCTACGCCGTGCAGTGGTTCGGCCTAGCCCTGACCGTGCTGGTGGTCGCGCTGGTGCTGGAGTGGCGCAGGAGACGTGCCGTGGCCCGGTAGTGCCGGCCGCTGGCCGGCATCCCCTCGGATTCCTGGATGCCGGCCAGCGGCCGGCACTACCGGGGCACCACACCCGCATCCCTTACCCAACCATGAGAAAATGCCCCGCATGAACACTGCTACGTCCCCGCAGGCGCGCGGCTCCGGCCGCCGGACCCTGGTGCTGCTGTTTGCCGTGTTCTTCGGTGCGATGGCACTGGCCGCCGTGCTGCGCTTCTCCGGCTGGCAACCGACCGGGCACCGCAATGCCGGCCAGCTGCTGAAGCCGCCGGTGGACCTGCGCCAGCAGGCGCCGACCCTGGCCAGCGGCCAGCCCTACGCCTGGAACCCCGAGGCCCGTACCTGGCGTCTGCTGGTGGCGCCGGCCGGTGCCTGCGACGCGCAGTGCGTCACTTTGTCGCAGGGACTGGGCAAGGTGTGGCAGCTGTTCGGCCATAACGCCGATAATGTCGAAATCCTGTGGCTGGGAACGCCACCGGCGTCGATCGCCTCGCTGCCCGCGCTGCGGCCGCTGGCTCCGTCGCCAGCACTGCGCGCGGCCCTGCCCGGCGTCGACGATCCGGCTGGCCTGCCGGTCTACGTGATCGATCCGAACGGCTTCGTGATCATGCGTCATGCCCCGGGCACCGACCTGGGTGGCCTGCGCAAGGACATGGCCACGTTGCTGAAACTGAAGTGAGTCCCGTTTGATGAGCCTTTCCGCGCGTCCGGCGCTGCACCGCAATTTCCACCGCCTGGCGTGGTTCGCCATGATCATGACCGCGAGCACGATCATGTTCGGCGCGTTCGTGCGCCTGTCCGATGCCGGCCTGAGCTGCCCGGACTGGCCGACCTGCTATGGCCAGGCCACCTGGCCGCAGCACGTGGAAGAGACCATCGGCCACCCGGCGGCGGAGATCCGCCCGCTGGAGACCCACAAGGCCTGGCGTGAGCAGGTGCACCGCTTCCTGGCTGGCGCGCTGGGCATCGAGATCCTGACCCTGGCCCTGTTGGCCACGCGCAAGCGGCGATTCGGAAGCACGGCGGTGGTGACCGCCTGCGTGCTAGTGGCCGCCGGCATACCGCTGTACATGATGGGCTGGCATGGCACGGCCAGCGTGCTGGCGTTGATCGGTGAGGCGATCCTGCTGATCGCCGCGCTGCGCTGGAGCAACATCGACCTGGCGCGCGCTGCATTGCTGACCCTGGCGGTGGTGATCTTCCAGGCCTTGCTGGGCATGTGGACGGTGACCCTGCTGCTCAAACCCATCGTAGTGATGGGCCATCTGCTCGGTGGCATGCTGATGTTCGGCCTGCTGGTGTGGATGGCCTGGCGCGCGACGCACATGCCGATCACCCTGGCCGAGGCGCCGAAGCTGAAGTGGCTGCTGCGCATCGGCGTAGCGGTGCTGGTCACCCAGATCGCGCTGGGGGGCTGGGTCAGCGCCAATTACGCGGCGCTGGCCTGCGGCGGTGGCAGCGCCTCGCTGGACAACTTCCCGCGCTGCGCCAACCAGTGGTGGCCGCAGCATAACTTCGTCGAAGGCTTCACCCTGTGGCGTGGCATCGGCGTGGATTACGAAGGCGGCGTGCTGGATGGCGCCTCGCGCATCGCCATCCAGATGGCACACCGCCTGTTCGCGGTGGTGGTGGCCCTCTACCTGCTGTGGCTGGGCGTGCGCCTGTTCCGGTTGCCGAGCATGCGTGGCTGGGCCAGCGCGCTGATCGCGCTGCTGGTGCTGCAGGTCACCCTCGGCATCCTCAATGTGAAGCTGGCGCTGCCGCTGGAAGTGGCGGTGGCCCACAACGGCGTGGCCGTTGCCCTGTTGTTCGTGCTGGTCAGCCTGCTGGCCCGCCTGCGTGCCCCGGACTGATTCCATGTTTTCCAATTACCGCCAGTACTGGGACCTGACCAAGCCCAAGGTCGTTGCCCTCATTGTCTTCACTGCCCTGGTCGGCATGGTCCTGGCCATCCCCGGCGTGCCCAGCTGGGAGCAGGTGCGCGCCGGCGTGCTCGGCTTCCTGGGCATCTGGCTGGCCGCTTCGGCGGCCGCGGCGATCAACCAGCTGCTGGATGCGCACATCGATGCGCAGATGGCCCGCACCTCGTGGCGGCCGCTGGTGGTGGGCAAGGTCAAGCCGTGGCAGGTGCTGGTGTTCGCCGGCGTGCTGATCGTGCTGTCGATGGTCATCCTGGTGCTGTGGGTGAACCTGATCACCGCCGTGCTGACCTTTGCCTCGCTGATCGGCTACGCGGTGATCTACACCGTGTACCTGAAGCGTGCGACCTCGCAGAACATCGTCATCGGTGGCCTGGCCGGCGCGATGCCGCCGATGCTGGGCTGGGCTGCGGTGACCGGCATGCAGGGTTCGTCGGACTGGGCGTACTCGTCGCTGCTGGTGCTGATCATCTTCATCTGGACGCCGCCGCACTTCTGGGCGCTAGCGATCTTCCGCCGCGAGGACTACGCCAAAGCGGAGATCCCGATGCTGCCGGTGACCCACGGCGTGGTGCACACCCGCAAGCAGATCATGGTGTATTCGGTGGTGCTGGCGCTGGTCTGCCTGCTGCCGTACCTGGTGGGCATGAGCGGTGCGTTCTACCTGGGCGGCGCGATCGTGCTCAATGCGGTGTTCCTCTGGTACGCCTGGCGCATGCTCAATCCGCCGGACGAACTGTTCTCGATGAAGATGTTCTATTACTCCATCGTCTACCTGATGGCGCTGTTCGCCTTCCTGCTGGTGGACCATTGGATCCTGCCCTGGCTGTAGAGTCGAGCCATGCTCGACTCGGGGGCGGATCCCCGTCGGGGCTCTGACCCGGTCTGATGGTGGGCGCATCCACGCATGGCGTGGATCTACTTGAACCGCGGTTGCTGTGTCGCCATTGCTGTTCCTGACCCCAAGGAAAGGAAGGCGCAGGGATGCATTCGATCTTCCGCTGGACTGCGGCGCTGCTGCTGACGCTGGGCATGGCCCTTAGTGCGCATGCCGACGACACCGCCGTGCAGATCCGCCAGCACGCCGATGAGCATCGCCTGCTGGTGCTGGGTGAATTTCACGGTACCCGCGAGACACCGCTGCTGGTACGCCAGCTGGTGGACGACTACAGCCGTAACGGCCCTGTCCTGCTGGCCCTGGAACTGCCGCGTGCAGAGAACCCTGCGCTGCACGACTATCTGGAATCCGATGGCGGGGCCGCGGCGCGCCAGCACCTGCATGGCCGCGCGTTCTGGACCGTGCGCGATGACCAGCATGACGGCCGTCGCAGCCGCGACATGCTGGCGATGATCGAAGACCTGCGTGCGCTGAAGGCACAGGGTCGTGCCATCGATGTGGTCGGCTATGACGTCGACAACAGCGATGGCGGCAACCAGGCACGCGATGACCGCATGGCGGCCGAGCTGCGGCGGCTGTACCGGCGACTGCCGGCTGGCGCACGCATGCTGGTGCTGACCGGCAACGTGCACGCCATGCTGCAGCGCCCGCAAGGTATGCCGCCGGAAATGCAGATGTACCCGATGGCGTCGCAGCTGCGGGACCTGGATATCTACAGCGTACGGTTGGGCGCGCAGCGTGGTCAGGCGTGGGGATGCGCGGGCCGCTGCGTGGCGCGGTCACTTCCAGAGCAGGTGGCCACGGCGCCGCGGGTCGATGCCGATGCGAAACGGCCGTACGACCTGTGGGTGTGGATGCCGGAGTTGAGCGTCGGCACGCTGGTGGGCCCGTAACGGCAGGCAACCCATCCACGCATGGCGTGGATCTACTGGTGGTTCACGCCATCGGTGGGAGTAGAGCCACGCCATGCGTGGATGGGCTCTCACGGAACCCGGCGCAGCCAGTGTCGGGTTTCGCCCGGGAGGGCTGCAACTGCGCCCACCGACCAAGCCGTCGCGCTGTAGGGTTTTGCCGCGCTGTCAGCTTCCTGCACGCAAGGCGTCACAGATACCGACTGTTCCACCAGACCGGATCATCAACAGTAGATACACAGGTATTGCGGGATGACTCGCAATTCTGTGGAGCAATCAATGAGATGTCATGTTTCTCTGCCCATCGTTCTGTGTGCCGCGCTTACCTGCCTGGCTGGCAATGCGGCAGCAGAAGTAAAAGCACTGAGTCGGGCCAACTGCATTGGATTCATCAACGAATCCCCTATGAACGGCCCCAGTTTCGCAATTTTCAGGGGTCGGCCGTAACCAGGCACGTTCCCCTCGGGAACATTGAGCCGAAGCATGCTTTCGGTGCTAACAATGGACTGTACTCCTGGCGATTTTACGCAGGCGATGGCAGTGATCCAGAACGAATGGTTGTTCACGGATATCACACATGGGTGCTGGGCGGACGCGTATTTACGCAATCCACGAGTGCGGTCGATTGCCAACTTTCGGAGTGGTGAGCATCATGAAGAGTCTTTGCTTTATCGCATTCTCGCTGGCCACGTCGATGTCAGCTCAAGCATCCCAGAATGAACCTGCTCCCGATGCGGTAGGGAGCTGGCTACACCAACGCGCCATGCAGGCTGCAATGCAGGAGGCCTCGGCAATGGGAAGATCGTCCGCCAGCGTGGGCAGCTACCAGATGGTGAAACTGGCAGACCTTGATGCCCCCCGAGAAGTGAAGCGGCAGCTTCGCGATGACATCGAACGATCCAACGGTGTCGTGCGGGTTGCAGCAGGGAGTATCCCAACGCAGGCCGAAATGCTGGCTGCCGTGCCGCGGACTCACCGCTCAACTCCAGAACTGCGCCAGCGCCTGCCGCAGCCACCCAGCAGGCTGGAAAGCAGCCTGCTGGGCGCAGCCGAGATGATTGGCATGGAGCCCAGTGGCGCTTTGGAGGGTGGAAAGTCCTCGGGCTTGAGCCGTTTCTACCGGCTGGAGGGTGTCGGCATCGTGGAGTTCAGCGAGAACAACTTCCTCGCTGCGGGCATGCAGATCGAGGTCATCGCGGAGGCGCAGAACACCGTGGTGGACGGCAAGCCCGCTCATCTCGGGAAGGTTGTGGATAGTGTCGGCCGTACTCGGGTTGAGCTTGCCTGGACGGGAGACAGCAAGACCTACAGTCTGACCGCCACGGGCGAGCCGGGCAGCGACGTGGAGCGCAACGCCCGAGTGCTGCACGACATCGCCGCGGCCATCGTGGATTAGCGGCGGCGTATGCGTCATCCACGCCGCGCGTGGATGGGCTCTCTACAAAAACCCGCGCGCCCAATCAGGGCGCGCGCTTCGCATACCGCTGCGCGATCACACCGCAGACGATCAGCTGGATCTGGTGGTAGATCATCACCGGCAGCACGATCGCGCCGAGGCTTCCACCGGCGAACAGCACCTTGGCGATCGGCACGCCGGTGGCCAGGCTCTTCTTCGAGCCGCAGAAGACGATGGCGATCTCGTCCTCGCGGTTGAAGCGCAGGCGACGCGCGATGAAGGTGATCAGCGGCATGGCGATGCCCAGCAGCACGGCGGCGACCACCGCCACGGCCAGCAGCGACAGCAGCGGTGTCTTGCTCCACAACCCTTCGGTTACCGCTTCGCCGAACGCCGAATACACCACCAGCAGGATCGTGCCCTGGTCGGTGTAGCGCAGCAGCGCGCGCTGCTTCTCCACCCAGCCGGCAATCCACGGCCGCAGCAGGTGGCCGGCCACGAACGGCACCAGCAGCTGCAGCATGATGCCGCCGATCGCGTGCAGTGGGTCATGCACGCCGCCGGAGGTGCCGGCCAGCGCGGTCAGCAGCAGTGGGGTCAGGAACACGCCGAGGATGCTCGACAGCGAGGCGCTGCACACCGCTGCCGGCACGTTGCCGCGGGCCATGGAGGTGAACGCGATGGACGACTGCACGGTGGACGGCAGGGTGCACAGGAACAGCACGCCCAGGTACAGCTCCGGAGTCAGCAGCCAACCCGACAGTGGCTTGAACATCAGCCCCAGCAGCGGGAACAGGATGAAGGTGCAGGCCAGGATGGTCAGGTGCAGCCGCCAGTGCAGCATGCCGCCGATGATCGACTCGCGCGGCAGGCGCGCGCCATGCAGGAAGAACAGCGCGGCGATGGCGACGGTGGTGACATCGTCGAGCACGATGGCGGCGGCGCCCTTCATCGGCAGCAGCGAGGCCAGGCCGACGGTGCACAGCAGGGCGAGGGTGAAGTTGTCCGGTCGCAGGCGCGACCACCAGCGGGTCATGGTGGGCAGAGTCCTTGGTGCGGAGGGTGGTTCAGGGCGAGGTGACCGGTGTGGCCAGGCGCTGGCGGGTGGCGGCTTCCAGCGACTTCAGGCCGGCGCGCTGGCCGAGCTGAAGCGCCTGCTCCGGGCTGGCATGTTCATAGCGGGCATTGACCAGGCCGAGCACGGCACCGGCGCGGTTGCCGGAGGCGCAGTGCAGCAGCACCGGCCCCTGGCTCTGCTGCAGGGCCTGGTGCACGGCGCGCACATTGGCCGCATCCAGGCCCTCGGCGCCGGCCACCGGAATGCGCACATAGCGCAGGCCCAGCGATTCGGCCGCGTGGATTTCATCGAAGCCGCGGTCTTCGTCGGACTGGCGCAGGTCGATCACGGTGCGCACGCCCTGCGCGGCCAAGGCCTGCAGCTGCGCGGCACTGGGCTGGCCGCCGACATACAGGCCGGGGCGGACTTCGTTCAGGGGCGCGTCTTCGGCCAGGGCCGTCAGCGGCAGGCGGAGCGACAACAACAGCAGGCAGGTCAGGCGCAGCAGCATGGTCCTCTCCGTGAAAACGTTCTGCCCGCTACAGGCGCAGTCCGGCGCGCGCCTTCAGCAGCTCGCGCAGTTCGTATTTGTCAGTATCGTCCAGGCCCTGCTGGCGCTGCTTTGCCAACAACTCCTCCAGACGTTGCACCAGCAGCTGTTTCTCCAGCTGGGCCACTGCGTCGTGCAGTTCCTGGGTCCAGCTGGCTTCGGTGCCGGGCAGCGTCTGTGCGGCCAATGTATGCAGCGAGGCCTGTTCCTCGCGGCCGTCGAAGTGTTCCAGCAGGGCGCCGGTGCTGATGTCCGGGCGCTGTTCGACCAGCCCCAGCAGCTCCAGCAGCAGTTCCACACCAGGCAGGCGAAGGCCCTGGAAGTGATGCTTGCCGCCCAGGGTCAGCGCCAGCGACGGCTGCTGCAGCAGCACGGCGATCGCGCCGCGCACCAGGCTGCGCCTGGCCACTGGCTGGATCGTGCGCGAAGGCTGGCGTTGCGGCATCGACGTGCGTGCAGCCTGGGCGTTGCCGCCGAGCCCGGTCAGCTGCGCCAGCTGCTGCTTCATCAGGTCGCCGAAGGCACCGTCGGGAATCTGCGCCAGCATCGGCTTTGCGCGTTCGGCCAGGCGCGCCTTGCCGTCCAGCGTGCCCAGGTTGATCTCGCGGGTCAGTTCATCGAAGAAGAACTGCGACAGCGGCGTGGCCTGCTTCAGGCGCTCGTTGAAGGCCTCGGCGCCTTCCTTGCGCACGATGGTGTCCGGGTCTTCGCCATCGGGCAGGAACAGGAAGAAGGCCTGGCGGCCGTCCTTCATGCGCGGCAGCACCGACTCCAGCGCCTTCCAGCCGGCGCGGCGGCCGGCGGCGTCGCCGTCGAAGCAGAAGAACACGTCCGGCGCGTTGCGGAACAGCAGCTCGGCATGGTCCGGCGTGGTTGCGGTACCCAGTGTTGCCACCGCCTGGGTGACACCGAACTGGAACAGCGAGACCACGTCCATGTAGCCCTCGACCACGATCAGCCGCTCGATCTTCTGGTTGGCCTGACGCACCTGCCACAGGCCGTACAGTTCGCGGCCCTTGTGGAACAGCGCGGTTTCGGGCGAGTTGAGGTACTTGGGGCCGTCGTCCTTCTCGAACACGCGGCCACCGAAGGCGATCACCCGGCCACGGCGGTCGAAGATCGGGAACATCACCCGGTCGCGGAACTTGTCGTAGACGTGGCCGCGGTCATTCTTCGAGAACAGGCCGGCGCGGTCGAGCAGCTTCATGCGCCGCTCGTCCTTGCCCAGTGCATCGCGCAGCCCGCTGTACCCATCCGGGGCGTAGCCGATCTGGAAGCGCGCGCGGTTCTCTTCGTCCACGCCACGCCCATCAAGGTAACTGCGTGCCTTGTCGCTGCCTTCCAGGTTCTTCTGGAAGAACCGGGCAGCGGCATCCAGTGCCGAATACAGCTCGCGGCTGTCGTCCTGCTGCTGGGGGCTGCGCGGGTTCTCGTTGCGCGGTACTTCCATGCCCGCGCGCTTGGCCAGCTCATCCACCGCGTCGAGGAACTCGAGGCGGTCGTAGTTCATCAGGAAGCTGATCGCGGTGCCGTGCGCGCCGCAGCCGAAGCAGTGATAGAACTGCTTGGTGGGCGAGACCGTGAACGACGCCGAGCGCTCGTCATGGAACGGGCAGCGCGCGGCGTACTCCTTGCCCTGTCGCTTCAACGGCACGCGGCTGCCCACCACCTCGACGATGTCGGAGCGGGCGAGCAGATCGTCGATGAAAGCGTCGGGGATACGGGCCATGGGCAACAGAACGGGGCGCGGCCGCAGGGCGCGCAGCAGGGGCGGCAGGTTCCCCTAGTTTACTCGCTGGCGGTGCCGGGGCTGGCCTGTTCCGCATCGGCCCCGGCCCTGGCCAGTTGCGCCCGTGCATGCTGCCGTTCGTCGATCACCGCGGTCATCAACGCACCGACGAAGAACACGGCGGTGGCGTAGTAGATCCAGACCAGCGAGATCACCAGCGCGCCCATCGAACCGTAGGCGCTACCCGGGGCCACCGTGGCGATGTAGACGCCGATGCCATAGCGGCCGAGGGTGAACAGCACCGAGGTGATGGCACCGCCGATGAAGGCCTGGCGCCAGGCCACGCGGCGGTCCGGCAGGTAGTGGTAGAGGAAGGCGAAGGCCAGCGTGTACAGCAGCAGCGAGGTCAGGTAGCCGATTGCCGGCAGTACCGAGGGCAGTTGCGCGAACACCACCTGCAGTGCGGTGGTGGCGGTCATCGACAGGATCAGCAGGAAGCCCAGTGCCAACACCACGCCGAATGAGAACACGCGCTTGCGCAGCCAGGCCTTGATGCCTTCCAGACGCTGGCCGCTGGTGTGGAAGATCCGGTTCAGCGCGTTCTGCAGCTGGGCGAACACCGCCGTGGCGCCGATGAACAGCAGCAGCGTGCTCCACAGCCCGGCCAATGAACCGACGCTGGGCTGGCTGTTGGCGTTGTGCAGCACGGTGTCGGCGACGCTGGCCACGCTGCTGCCGGCCACCGAACCGATCTGGCTGATCAACGTCTGTTGTGCCGGTGGGTACAGCGAGGCGGTCAGCCACAGCAGCAGCACCAGCAGCGGTGCCATCGACAGCAGGGCGTAGAAGGAGACCGAGGCGGCCTGGGTCAGCACGTCGATTTCGACGAAGCGCTTGGTGACGGCCATCGGGAAGCTGTCCTGCAGGCGGTCAGCGTAGTGGCGAAGCCGTGCGGGAATGCCGTGGGGACGCGTGTCGGCGGGGGAGTGCGATTGCTCGACCATGGGGATGTTGTAGCAGCCGGGGGTCGAAGGTGCGGTGAAGCGGGTGCATCAATGGGGTCAGAGCCCTTCCGCGATGCGAAAGGGATCCGACCCCGGCAATGGCTTACGCCAGCTGCTGCTTGACCAGCTTGGAGACCAGACCCATGTCGGCCTGGCCAGCGAGCTTGGGCTTCAATGCGCCCATCAGCTTGCCCATGTCGGCCGGACCGGAAGCGCCGGTCTCGGCGATGGCGGCCTGGATCGCGGCGACGATCTCGGCTTCGCCCATCTTGGCCGGCAGGTAGGCTTCGATGACCACGATCTCGGCGCGCTCGATCTCCGCCAGGTCCTCGCGGTTGGCGGCTTCGAACTGGCTGACCGAGTCCTTGCGCTGCTTGACCATCTTGTCGAGCACGGCGATCACGGCGGTGTCATCCAGCTCGATGCGCTCGTCCACTTCGCGCTGCTTGATGGCGGCGTTGATCAGGCGGATCACGCCCAGCTTGTGCTTCTCGCCCGCCTTCATGGCGGCCTTCATGTCTTCGGTGAGCTGCTGCTTCATGCTCATGAGGAACCTCGTGGTGGTAGGTGGGGCGGGGCGGATGCCCGAACCCGGAAACGCAAAAAGCCGGCGACGCTCGCGCGTGCCGGCTTCGGCTCCATCGCGACAGGCAAGCCCATCGCAATGAAGATGCGTCCGATCAGTACAGGCGCTGACGCTTGGTAACGTCGCGCGACGAGCGGCGCAGCTGACGCTTCACAGCAGCGGCGGCCTTGCGCTTGCGCTCCTGGGTCGGCTTTTCGTAGAACTCGCGCTTGCGGGTTTCGGCCAGCACACCGGCCTTTTCGCAAGTGCGCTTGAAGCGGCGAAGAGCAAACTCGAAGGGCTCGTTCTCGCGGACTTTGACGCTGGGCATGGAATCTCCGGGACACAGTAGAACCGGGTCACGCCCGGCGAGCCGCACATTATAGCGGCGAATAGACAAACTGCAAGCGGCCAACCCTGAATACGGGCCAGAGGTTCGAAAGCAGTGAGACCTGCACGTCCCCCGAGGGGGCGGCAGGGGCGTCATAATAGCAGGCATGCGAGTCCTTGGCATCGAATCTTCCTGTGATGAGACCGGCGTGGCGGTGTATGACACCGACCTGGCCGGCAGCGCGGCCCTGCGCGCCCATGCGGTCTACAGCCAGATCGCCCTGCACGCCGAATACGGTGGTGTGGTGCCCGAGCTGGCCAGCCGCGACCACGTCCGCAAGTTGCTGCCGCTGGTGCGCCAGACCCTGGCCGAAGCCGGCCTGGGTGTAGGTGATATCGACGGCGTGGCTTACACGGCGGGTCCCGGCCTGGTCGGCGCGCTGCTGGTCGGCGCGGGCGTGGCGCGGTCGCTGGCCTGGGCGCTGGAGGTGCCGGCGGTGGGCGTACACCATATGGAAGGCCACCTGCTGGCCCCGCTGATGGAGGACGACCCGCCGGAAGCGCCGTTCGTGGCGCTGCTGGTGTCCGGTGGCCATACCCAGCTGGTGGCGGTGGACGCGATCGGCCAGTACCGCCTGCTGGGCGAAACTCTGGACGACGCGGCCGGCGAGGCCTTCGACAAGACCGCCAAGATGATGGGCCTGCCCTATCCGGGCGGCCCGCAGCTGGCCAGGCTGGCCGAGCAGGGCACGCCGGGTGTCTACCGCTTCGCGCGGCCGATGACCGACCGACCGGGGCTGGATTTCAGCTTCTCCGGCCTGAAGACCCAGGTCCTGATGGCCTGGCGCGACAGCGACCAGAGCGAGCAGACCCGCGCCGACATCGCCCGTGGCTTTGAAGATGCAGTGGTCGAGACCCTGTCGATCAAGTGCGAGCGCGCGCTGGAAGCGGCCGGCACCAATGTGATCGTGGTGGCTGGCGGCGTCGGCGCCAACAAGCGCCTGCGCGCACGCCTGCAGCAGATGGCCGAGCGCCTTGGCGGCCGTGCCTGCTTCCCGCGGCCGGCGTTGTGCACCGACAACGGCGCGATGATCGCCTTCGCCGGCGCGCTGCGGCTGCAGGCCGGCCAGCACAGCCCGCCGAAGGTCGAGGTCACCCCGCGCTGGGACATGGCGACCCTGCCTGCGGTGTAAGCCCCGGAACCGGTAGCGCCGGGCCATACCCGGCGGACGCATTACGGACGCCCTGCCAACGGCGACGCCGCCAATACCGTCGTTGCCCGCTCATGGCGTTGCAACCAGCCCAGCGTATGCGGGCAGCGCGCATGGATCAGCCGCCCGATCGCAGCCAGGTCGGCACCGATGTCGCGTTCCAGGATGGGTTCGTGGTGGGCGATCCGATTGCGCAGGAGGCGGATGCGTCCGATGTCTGCGTGGATGCTCGTGCGGACGACGCTGAGAGCATTCTGTGGCGCGTTCGGCAACGCAATCTTCAAGCCCCGCGTCCAGATGGCTCCCTCGAAGCGCCGCGTGAAAAGCTGCTGCCAGAACGCGAAGCGAAGGCTGGCGATGATCTCCTGAGTGTCCATCCGACGACCAGCCTGTCTATGGAGATCCTGCAAGGCCGACAACGCGCCATCTGCTGGCATCCGCTGCAGCAGTGCAGGATGCCAGGGCCAGCGCGGCCCAAAGGCATGCGCCAGCGCCGCGGCCACCGCGTTGCGGATTACGATTTCACAGACGTGCAGGGGGGATAGCAGCGCGCCGCACATCTGCATGTTCCATACGTAAAGCGAGGCGGCATCCAAAGAGTGCCGGTCCGCGATACGTTTGTACGTCGCCCACCGTGGGCGTGACAGCGCTGCCTGCAGGATTCGTTGCTCTCTCATCAAATGCGGGACCACATGGCGGATCATCAGCCTGCGCTGGTTGCCGCTGGCGTGATATCGGGCAATGCCGCCGCGTCAGGCAGCAGAATTCCTGTATTGCCCTTGGCTTCCTCCAGCATGTCGCGATTGACTCTGGACCGTCGAGGGAATGAACGTCATGATCTGCATCGTGTGCTTCGGGACTCGCGGCTGGATTCCAGCTCCCCCCGAGGACGTTGAGAGGTACCAAAGGGCCCCGCTAGCAGGGCCCTTTTTTTTTTGGAAATGCGGGTATAGTCGGAATCGCCTCTTGATCCGCAGACCTCACCCGCTTCAATTTCGACGCCTGCGCCACCGGGACTCGCGGCTGTTCAACAGCTCCCCCCGGGGACAAGCGGTAGTACCAGAGGGCCCTGCTAGCGGGGCTCTTTGTTTTTCCCAGTGCCGCATTCCTGCCGGCCACCCACCGCCCGTTCCGGGCAGGCTCACCGTCGTGCCGTTACCATGGCCCCCTGTATTCGGGCTGGTTAAGCGCAATGGACAAGGTTTTCATCGAGGGGCTGACGATCGACGCCCTGATCGGTATCTACGATTGGGAACGACGGATCCGCCAGGACCTGGTGTTCGACCTGGAAATGGGCTTTGACAACCGTCGTCCCGCGGCCTCCGACGACATCGCCCATACCCTGAACTACAAGGCGGTGAGCAAGCGCCTGGAGCAGTTCGTGCGCGAGTCGGAATTCGGCCTGGTCGAAACCCTGGCCGAGCGCTGCGCGCAGATCGTGCTGGACGAATTCGACGTGAAGTGGCTGCGCCTGAAGCTGAGCAAGCCGGGCGCGGTGCGCGGCGCGCGCGCGGTGGGCGTGATCATCGAACGCACGCGGGACTGACCCGGACGTGCCGGCCGCTGGCCGGCAACCTCAACGGCAATGACGAAGGAGACAACTGATGGTGGACGCGGTGGTGGCGGTACAGTGGCTGGAACGGCTGCAGAACACACTGGAACCCTATCCTGGCGCCTACCTGGTGCTGATGATCACGGCGCTGCTGGTCGCAGCCGGCCTGGCCAACTGGGTGACCAAGCGCATCCTGGTGCGTGGCCTGCGGCGCCTGCTGCAGCGCCTGCCCGGTGCCGAGTCCGGGCGCGGCAGCCATCTGATGCGGGTCATCTCGCGCCTGTCCAACGTGGTGCCCAGCCAGGTGATCGCCTCGGGCATCACCCTCATTCCCGACCTGCCACCCGGCCTGGTCAACGTCATCATCAAGCTGTGCATCGTATGGGCCGTGCTGACGGTGTCGATGGCGTTCTCGCATGCGCTGGACGCGGCCAACAGCCTGTACGAGCGCAAGCCCGATGCGCGCAACAAGCCGATCAAGGGCTACCTGCAGGTGGTCAAGATCGTGGTGTTCGTGGCCGCCGGCTTGTCCATCATTGCGACCCTGCTGGGGGTGAAGCTGGGCCCGCTGGTGACCGGCCTGGGCGCGGCCACCGCAGTGCTGATGCTGATTTTCCAGGACACCATCCTGTCGCTGGTGGCCAGTGTGCAGATCAGTGGCGATGGCCGTGTGCGCATCGGCGACTGGATCGAAATGCCCAGCCAGAATGCCGACGGTGACGTCATCGATATCGCGCTGCACACCGTCACCGTGCAGAACTTCGACAAGACCATCACCACCATCCCGACCAAGAAACTGGTGACCGAGTCGTTCAAGAACTGGCGCGGCATGCAGGAGGCCGGCGGCCGCCGCATCAAGCGTGCGCTGTATCTGGACCAGCACAGTGTCGGCTTCCTGGACGAGGGCGACCTGGCCTTCCTTGGCCAGTTCGCGCTGCTGCGTGATTACCTGCAGGAGAAGGAGCAGGAGCTTGGCCAGTGGAACGGGCGCCTGCGCGAACAGGGCGTGGCCGAGGTCAACAGCCGCCGGGTGACCAACCTGGGTACCTTCCGGGCCTATGTGGAGCGCTACCTGCGCAACCACCCGGGCATCCATACCGACATGACCCTGCTGGTACGGCAGCTGCAGCCGACCACCGAGGGCCTGCCGCTGGAGCTGTACTGCTTCACCCGCAGCACCGCCTGGGGCGAGTACGAGGCGGTGCAGTCGGACATCTTCGACCACCTGCTGGCGATCCTGCCGGCCTTCGGCCTGCGCGTGTTCCAGGCCTCCAGTGACGCCATGTTGATGGCCGGGCAGCGCCAGTTGGCTGGGTCGGAGTAAGCTGCGATGCCTCCGGCGGGGCCATACGGACCCCGCTGGTGGCTGAAACTGAATGAAAAAACCTCTCGCCAAATCGCCCGGGATCGCTAGAATGCCGGGCTTGTAAACGTTTTCATCAAGGACTGCCGGTGGCCTCCGATCGCATCGAATCCCTCATTGCCCAGATGACCGTCGAGGAAAAGGTCGGCCAGCTGGGTGTCTTCGCGGACATGGTCCGCCCGTTCGCCCCGGACGTGAACCCGGAAGCCAACGTGCGCAATGCCGACCAGGTGCTGCAGCAGGTGCGCGAGGGCAAGGTCGGTTCCCTGTTCAACGGCGTGGGCGCCGAGCTGGGCCGCCGCATCCAGCAGGTCGCCACCGAAGAGAGCCGCCTGGGCATTCCGGTGATCCTGGCCGCCGACGTCATCCACGGCATGCGTACCGTGTTCCCGATCCCGCTGGGCGAGGCCGCCAGTTTCGAGCCGGAGCTGGCCGAGCGCACCGCACGCGCCACCGCCATCGAAGCCACCGCTGCTGGCCTGCACTGGACCTATGCGCCGGCCGTGGACATCGCCCGCGACCAGCGCTGGGGCCGTGGCGCCGAAGGTGCCGGTGAGGACGTGGTGCTGGGGTGTGCGTTCGCCGCCGCCCGCGTGCGCGGCTTCCAGGGCAGCGACCTGCGCGCTGCCGATTCGCTGCTGGCCACGCCGAAGCACTTCGCCGCCTATGGCGCGGTGATGGCGGGCATGGAATACAACATGGTGGACATCTCGCCGCAGACCCTGCGCGACGTGCACCTGCCGCCGTTCAAGGCTGCGTTCGACGCCGGCGCGATCACCGTGATGTCCTCGTTCAACGACATCAACGGCGTGCCGGCCAGCGCCAACGCCGAACTGCTGACCGACATCCTGCGCGGTGAGTGGAAGTTCCCGGGCGTGGTGATCTCCGATTACACCGCCGACATGGAACTGGTCGCGCACGGTTATGCCGCCGACGACCGCGATGCCACCGCCAAGGCGTTCACCGCCGGCCTCGACCTGAGCATGCAGAGCGGCTTCTACGCCGAGCACCTGCCGGGCCTGGTCGAGAGCGGCGAGGTGCCGATGGCGGTGCTGGATGAAGGCGTGCGCCGCATCCTGTGGCTGAAGGAAACCATCGGCCTGTTCGACGACCCGTACCGTTCGCTGGACCCGGCGCGCGAAGCCGATACCTCGCACATTGCCGCACATGACGCGCTGTCGCGCGATGCGGCGCGTCGTTCGATCGTGCTGCTGAACAACCGTGACAGCGTGCTGCCGCTGCAGAAGACCGGGCAGAAGATCGCGCTGATCGGTCCGTTCGTGCAGGACCGCGAGAACATTGAAGGCTGCTGGACGCTGTTCGGCGACAAGCAGCGCTACGTGGATCTGGAAACCGGCGTGCGCGCCGCCATCGGCGATGAAGCGCTGCTGGAAATCGTGCCGGGTTGCGATCTGGAAGCCGCGATTCCGGGCGGTACCGAAGCGGCCGTGGCCGCCGCGCTGCGCGCCGATGTGGTGGTGCTGGCGCTGGGCGAACCGCAGCGTTACAGCGGTGAAGCGCAGTCGCGCGTGGAGATCACCCTGCCGCCGGCACAGCAGGCGCTGGCCGAGGCAGTGGCGATGACCGGCAAGCCGCTGGTGGTGCTGCTGCGCAATGGCCGCGCGCTGGCGCTGCAGGGCGCGGTGCGCAATGCACAGGCCGTGGCGGTGACCTGGTACCTGGGCACCCAGACCGGCCATGCCGTGGCCGATGTGCTGTTCGGCGACTACAGCCCGTCCGGCCGACTGCCGGTCAGCTTCCCGCAGGTGTCCGGCCAGCAGCCGTACTTCTACAATCACCCGCGCACCGGCCGCCCGGAACTGCCGACGATGTCGGAGTTCAAGGCCCGCTGGCGCGAGATTCCGAACGAGCCGCTGTACCCGTTCGGGCATGGCATCGGCTACACCACCTTCGCCTACGGTGCGCCGCAGCTGAGTGCGGCGCAGCTTGGCTGGGACGACAGCCTGACCATCACCACCACGCTGACCAACAGCGGCGACGTGGCCGGCGAGGAAGTGGTGCAGCTGTACATCCACGACCGCGTGGCCAGCCGCGTGCGTCCGGTGCGCGAACTGAAGGACTTCCGCAAGGTGGCGCTGCAGCCGGGCGAGTCGACCGAAGTGGTGTTCACCCTGACCCGCGAGCAGTTGGCGTTCACCGGCCGCGACGGCGTGCTGCGTGCTGAGCCGGGCCAGTTCGATGTGTGGGTGTGCGCGTCTTCGGCCGCCGGTGAGGCGGTGCAGTTCGAGCTGCTGAAGGCCTGATCGAGAAAAAGGGGACGGAGGGGATTAAGTCGTTTGTGCCATAAACGACTTAATCCCCTCCGTCCCCTTTTTTGTTGTCCTCACTGCGGCGGCGCTACCATCGGTGTTCTTGAATCGATGGATGCCTGCGCATGCGCATGATCGCTGTGTTGATTCCCGCCCTGTTTCTGGCGGCCTGTTCGCAGCCGCCGGCCGAGCCTGCGGCGGATGCACCGCCGCCGATGGAGGCCAGTGTTGCGGCGACGCCTGCGGCTGAACCGGCGAAGGCTGCTGCCGAGCCGGCCGGCGCCGCACCGACGGATGCGCCCGCGGAAGACGCGCGTGCACGCATTGAGACGCTGCTCGGCGACGCCGCGCAGTACGAGAAGGTGTTCAATGCGTTCAAGACCGCGGTGGTCGGCGGTGATCGCGCTGCGGTGGTGGAGGAAGTGCGCTTCCCGCTGAATATCGCTAACGGAAGGAAGATCACCGGCCCCGGTGAGTTCCAGCGCAACTACGAGAAGATCATCACCCCGGCGGTGGTCAAGGCGGTGTCCGAACAGGACTTCGGCAAGGTCTTCGTCAACCACCAGGGCGTGATGATCGGTGATGGCCAGGTGTGGTTGAACGGGCAGTGCCTGGACCAGGCTTGCACGAAGACCGAGGTGAAGGTCATCACCATTCAATGAACGCAGACGGCCCCGCGTGCGGGGCCGTTGCGGGAAAACGTGCCGGCCAGCGGCCGGCACTACCATCCTGTCAGGTTTTCGGGGTGAGCTTCAGCAGGCGCGCCTTGTTGCCGTCTTCCAGCAGCCACAGTGCGCCATCCGGGCCCTGTTCCACTTCGCGGATGCGCTCGCCCATGTTGAAGCGTTCGGCTTCGCGCGCGCTGTCACCATCGAATGCCACGCGCACCAGCGAGGTGGAGGACAGGCCACCGATGAAGCCGCTGCCCTTCCACTGCGGGAACAGGTTCCCGCTGTAGATCACGAAGCCGGCCGGCGAGATGACTGGCGTCCAGGTCACCTTCGGGGCGGCGAACTCCGGGCGGGTATCGTGGTCGGGAATCGGGCGGCCGTCGTAGTGGTTGCCGTTGGAGACGATCGGGTAGCCGTAGTTGGCGCCGCGCACGATCAGGTTCAGCTCGTCGCCGCCGGCCGGGCCCATCTCGTGCGCCCACAGCTTGCCGTTGGCATCGAAGGCCATGCCGAGGATGTTGCGGTGGCCCAGCGACCACACCTGCGCGGCCACGCCGCCCTGCGAGGCGAACGGGTTGTCGGCCGGTAGACTGCCATCGTCGTTGAGGCGGATGATCTTGCCGAGGTTGCTGCCCATGTCCTGCGCCGGATCGAACTTCTGGCGCTCGCTGGAACTGATCCACAGCTTGCCGTCCGGGCCGAAGACGAGGCGGTGGCCGTAGTGGCCCTCGCCACTGACCTTGGGCGTCTGTCGCCAGATCACCTTCAGGTCCTTCAGCTCACCGCCACCCTTGGCATCCAGCGCCAGCGTGGCGCGTGCGACGGCAGCGCCACGGGTGTCCAGCGTGCCTTCCTCGGCATAGCTGAGATAGATCACGTGGTTGCTTGCGAACTGCGGGTGCAGGATCACATCGCCGAAACCACCCTGGCCACCGTAGGCGACCTTCGGAACGCCGGTGATCTCGTGTTTTTGGCCGCTGGCCAGGTCCAGATGCTGCAGCTTGCCGCGCTTTTCGGTGACCAGCAGGCTGCCATCGGGCAGGAAGGTCATCGCCCAGGGCTGATCGAAGCGGCTGACTTCGGTGGCGGTGAACGGGCGTTGATCGGCGGCGGTGGATGCCGTGGCCGTGGCTTGGGTGCCGCTGGCGGCCGGGTCGGCGGCGTTGCAGGCGGAGGTGGCGAGGATCGGCACCAGGCCGAGGGCGAGCAGCAGGGGTATGCGGGTCATGGGTATCTCCAGGGCGGGGATGCGGATGGCCAGGCCCTCCCTTGTATACCACTTGCACGGTCATCGTCGTGGCCCGAAGGTCCCGCGCCCCCTGTGCGGCGGCAGCGGGATCGTCTAGGGTGGGCACGCCCGGGCAAAGCGTGCCCGCCTCTGCCTGCCAAGGATCTGCAATGAGCACAGCCATGCCCCACAAGCCGTCCACTGCCTTCATCGCCGCCTCCTGGGTGGCCCTGCTGCTGGGTGCGGCGGCCTACCTGATCGGCCTGTTCAACGCCACGATGGCGCTCAACGAGAAGGGCTACTACCTGACCCTGCTGCTGTTCGGCCTGTTCGCGGCGGTGTCGCTGCAGAAGAGCGTGCGTGACCGCGTCGAGGGCATTCCGGTCAGTGGCCTGTACTACGCGCTGTGCTGGTTCGCGCTGCTGTCGGCGCTGATGCTGCTGCTGGTCGGCCTATGGAATGCCACCCTGGCGCCGAGCGAGAAGGGCTTCTACGGCATGGCCTTCGCGCTGTCGCTGTTCGGTGCGGTGGCGGTGCAGAAGAACACCCGCGACCTGATCGCCGCCGGTGGCGGTGAAAGCAAGCGCAGCACGGCCGTGCCGCCGCTGCCGGAACAGGAGTGATGCAGCAACGGTAGCGCCGGGCCATGCCCGGCGTTGCCGCATATCGGGTCCGTCAGGGGCCGCGTGCCAGGCGCGGTTCCACCTGCTGCGCTTCCTCCCAGCCACGGCGCACGGCACTGCGTGCCTGCGCCCAGTCCAGGCGGCTGCGGCCGCGTTCGCTGGCCCAGCGTGATTCCAGCTCGCGTTCCACTTCCTCGTAGGCGCGGATCATGTCCTGCGCACGTGCGGCGTGGCCGATGCGGTAGGCCGGCTCATAGTCCTCGAAGAACAGCTGGTCGTCGTAGTACGGCTCGGCCGTGTAGCGTTCGCGCCAGTAGTTACTGACCGCATCGCGCGGTGTGCTGTCGTCCGGTACGCGGCCGGGAATCTGGTACTCGGTCATGGAAGGGCTCCGTTGTGGACGAAACCTGATCGTGCCTGCGAGGCGGTTAACGGCCCGGTCCGGCAGCGTGATCGCCAGATCAATCCGCCGGGCATGGCCCGGCGCTCCGCTCACCCGGCGTCGGCATCCTTGCGCGGCAGCTTGTAGATCACCGCGCCGATGGCAAACGCGACCAGTGCAGCGGCAATGTTCTGCCAGCTCGCACTGGCGAACAGCGCAACGCACAGCAGCAGCGCCAGCACTGGAATAAGCGGGCCACCGGGCAGCTTCAATGCACCGGGGCGGTCGGCGTAGCGCTTGGCCAGTACCAGCACTGCCGCGGCGGTACCGATGTAGGCGAACAGGCGCGTGGTCATCGACAGCAGCGCCAGCTGCACGAACGAACCCGACAGCGCCAGGCCGAGTGCGATCAGGCCCTGGCACAGAATCGATGCGGCCGGCGTATGGAAGCGCGGATGCACCTGCGCCAGGATCTTCGGCCCGTAGCCATCGCGCGCCAGCGCGAACAGGAAGCGCGGGCCCATCATCATCGTGTTGCTGTTGGTGCCGAGGATGGAAATGGTCGCGCCCACGGTCAGGATCAGCGCCAGTGCCTCACCACCGAAGCCTGCAGCGGCGTCGGCCAGCGGCGTGGCCGAGTTGGACAGCCCGGCCAGCGTGCCCTGCGCCACCACCTGCACCGCTCCATAGATGACGGTGACGGTGATGATCATGGTGATCAGTGCGAACGGAATATCGCGGCGTGGGTTGCGGTACTCGCCGGCCGCAGCCGGGATGTTCTCGAAGCCCGCGTAGGCGTACAGCAGCAGCAAGGCGGCTTCACCCATGCGCTGCAGGTCGTGCGGGTCCGGGCGCTGGCCGGAGAACACCAGCTGCGGATCGATGTAGAACGCGCCGATGGCCACGAACAGCAGCAGCGGCAGCATCTTGCCGATCACCAGCACCACGCCGGTACGCGCAGCCGAGCGCACGCCGATGATGTTGACGCCGGTGAGGAAGCCCAGCGACACCACGATCACTGCGATGCGGCCCATGCCGGCGCCGGCCCACGGCCAGAAGCGCGCGACCGCATCGGCCAGTGCATTGCTCAATGCGGCCGCCGAGCTGATGCGGGTCAACCAGATCATCCAGCCGATCTCGAACCCGGCAAATCGCCCGAACGCCTCACGGGCATACAGGTAGCTGCCACCGGGTTCATCGAAGTAGCTGGCGGCCTGCGCGTAGCACAGCACCAGCAGGGCAACGACGATGCCGGCGGCGACCACGCCCCACAGGCTGAAGGGGCCGAGCAGGGCGACGGTGGCGGCCGGCAGCAGGTAGATGCCGCTGCCGATCACATCGTTGATCGACAGGCCGACGATCTGCCAGCGGCTGACCGCGCGCTGCAGCTGCGGTTCGTCCTGCGCGCTCAACGGGCGTCTCCGCTCAGTGCGGGCAGCTGCCACTGGGCCTGCAGGCGCTTGTACTCGGCGCGCGGCAGCAGCACGAAGCGCGGCGTATCCTGCGGGCGCAACCAGTCCAGCAGGGCCTGCATGCGCGCCTGCGGCATGGCGGTGCAGCCGGCCGTGGCCTCGCCGGGCTGGCGCCACAGGTGGGCGAAGATGCAGCTGCCCTTGCCGGGCTGGTTGTCCGGGTTGTGGGCGATGACGAAGCCTTCCCGGTAGCGCACGTCGCCCTTGTTGTGCAGGTCCAGCCGCATCGGCTCGGTGGAGCCCTTGACCGCTGCACTGCCGACCTTCTTTTCATCCACGATGCGGTTGTAGAACGGAGAGCCGGGCACATCCATGCAGTAGCTGCTGTCCAGCATCGGCTGGTAGGGCATGGCGGTGCCGGGGCGTGTAACGGCATAGCCGAACGCGCTGCCCAGCGCGAACACGCCGGCCGGGCTGCGGCCATCGCCTTCCTGTTTCTGCGGGCCGTCGGCCTGCGCCGGATGCAGGCCCAGCCCCCAGGCGCTGCCGGTACGGCCGAGCGCCACCGGGAACGCCTGCCCATGCGCATGCCAGCCGTTGCCATCGCGCACATAGGCCTGCAGTTGCCCCTCGGTGCTGTCCCAGCTTTCGCTGGTGACCACGATCAGCTGGCGCGCGCCATCCAGCGGCGCGGCGTGGGTGGACATCGCTGCAGCAAGCAGCACGGCAGTGGTGGCAAGGCGGACCAGCGATTTCATCAACGTGCGCTCCGGTCAGGAATCCAGCAGGTGGTCGATCCGCTCCAGGTTCACCGCCAGTTGCTGCTTGCGGTCCGGATTGGCGTGGCAGAGCAGCACGAACAGGAAATCGAGCAGCGCGTGCATGGCGCTACGGTACAGCAGCTGCGCGACCTGCGGCGTGCGGTCGTGCGCACACACCACCAGCGTTGCATCGGCATGCGCGCGCAGCGGGTTGGCGGTGTGGCGGGTGATGGAAATCACCTTGCCACCCATGTCCTGGAACTGCCGCGACAGCTGCGAGAGCTGGGGCAGGTTGCCGAACTCGGAGAACATCAACAGCGCGTCACCGGGGCGCGCGGCCGACAGGTTGGCCAGCATCAGGATCGGGTCGGTATGCGGCACCACCAGCAGGCCGAGCAGCGACAATCGCATGGCGAACTCACGCGCGTACAGGCCGTCGTCACCCAGGCCGTACACGAACAGCTTCGGCGCGCCGTCGAGCAGCTGCACGATGCGCTCGATTTCCCCGCGCGGGTTGGCCTGGCGGGTTTCCTCTTCGGCTTGTGCCTTGCTGCGGCGCAGGGCCTCGCCCAGGCGCAGGTAGTCATCGCCGCTGTCGGGTTCGCTGGGCGCCTGCTGCGGGTCGGCACCGGCGCGAGCCACATCCTGGCCGATCGAGTACTTCAGGTCCGGGTAGCCCTTGAAGCCGAGCTTCTGGCTGAACTTCACCACGCTGGACTGGCTGATGCCCAGAGCGCTGGCCAGCTGCTGGGACGAGTAGTCGCGCAGCAGGTGGGCGTTGTCGAGAATGAAGTCGGCGATGCGACGCTCGATGGCCGACATCTGCCCGCGCTCGGAGCGGATCTTCAGCAGGGGCGGCATGCGGGGAGTCCGGGCATGTGTAGGCGCATTGCGGTTGGTCGCGTAGAGCGTGTCATGGAGTGGGCCGGGCGGGTGCCAGACGCGAGGGGGGTACGGGGTAGAGCAGAAGCAGGAGCATCCACGCATGGCGTGGATCTACCGGGGCGCGGCCCTTGTAGAGTCGAGCCATGCTCGACTGCGCGGTTCAACCCAGCATCTCCAGCCCGCGCACTTCGGTGATGCCCAGCCCCGGCACGTCGCTGATGCTGATCTCCGATTCATTGAAATGCACGCCCCCGCTGACCGGGTCGAACTGGCCCAGCGACGGGCCGTCCAGATCGACCTTGGTGATCACATCGCTCTTGGCCACCGCCAGGTGCACGGCCGCGGCCACGCTGATGCTGGATTCGATCATGCAGCCGATCATGCAGGGCACGCCGTAGATACCGGCGATGTCGGCGATGCGGATCGCGTTGGACAGGCCGCCGGTCTTCATCAGCTTGATGTTGATGATGTCGGCCGCGCGCTGCTGGATCAGGTCCATCACCTGGCTCGGGCTGAACACGCTTTCGTCGGCCATCACCGGCGTGTTGACGCGGTCGGTCACGTACTTCAGGCCACTGATGTCGGCGGCCTTTACCGGCTGCTCCAGCAGTTCCAGCACCACGCCGGCTTCTTCCAGCGTGCGCATTGCGTGCACGGCCTGCTTGGCGGTCCAGCCCTGGTTGGCGTCCAGCCGAAGAAGGGCGCGGCCTTCCACGGCGGCGTGGATCGCCTTGACCCGTTCGATGTCCAGACCGATGTCCTTGCCGACCTTGATCTTCAGCGACTCGAAGCCGCGTTCGATCGCCGACAGCGAATCGGCCACCATCTTGTCGATGTAGTCCACGCTGATGGTGATGTCGGTGGTGATCACCGGGTCGCCGCCGCCCAGCATCTGGTACAGCGGCGCGCCATGCAGCTGTGCCCACAGGTCGTACAGCGCGATCTCCACCGCCGCCTTTGCGCTGGTGTTGCGCTCCATCGCGGTCTGCACCAGACCGCACAGGCGATTGAGGTTGGCCACGTCCTGGCCGATCAGGCGCGGCGCGATGAAGTGACGGATCGCTTCGATGATCGAGCCGTGGGTATCACCGGTGATCACCGCGGTGGCCGGCGCTTCGCCGTAGCCGGTGTGGCCGGTGTCGGTGCGGACCAGCACCACCACATCTTCCACGGTTTCCACCGTGCGCAGGGCGGTCTTGAACGGTGTTTTCAGCGGCACGCGCAGCATGCCCAGTTCGATGGCAGTGATCTTCATTCAGGGGGTCTTGGCACGCAGGCGTTGGATGTTGGTGATGCGGTCGATGTAGCGGACGCTGTCGCTGGCCATCATCGGCTCCAGCGGGGTGACCGAAACACCATTGAGATGGGCCTGCACGCGCTTGCCGTCGGCACCGAACCAGCTGCCGCCCGCCGTATCGTGGATCACCCAGGTGCGGCCGTCGACGTGGCCGATGGCCATCATCACGTGGCCGGGGATGTAGACCAGATCGCCCACCTGCAGATCGGTGACGGCGCGGTCGCGCACGTCCTTGCCGTCCTTGCCGGTGAACGGTACGCGGTCCAGCGCCGGGCTGACCGCCTGCGCGCTGGTATTGCGCGGTAGAAGCACGCCGAAGCTGCGGTAGATCTCGGAAACGAAACCGCTGCAGTCGCGGGTGTCGTAGTCGTGGCCCCAACCGTAGCGCTCGCCGAGGAACTTGAACGCCTGCTGCAGCAGCAGGCGTGGGGTCAGCGGCAGGTAGTCGGCGGCGGTGTCCTGCGAGCGCGGCAGCAGCGCCGGTACCAGTTTCAACCGGCCATCGGCCTCGCGTACTGGCAGCTGAACCACCCACGCGGCGTGCGCCTGCTGGCCGTTCACCGGCTCTGACGCCGGCCAGTCGGCCAGCACCGGCAGGCGCACGCCCATGTCCAGCTGCAGGCGCGAGACGCGCGGTTCTTCCGGGGTGTAGGCAGTCTGCGCGGTGGCGCCGGTGATGATCCGGTACGGTCCCTTCGCGCCGTAGCCGAGCACCGTGGCCTTGTCGCCGCTGGCGATGGCATCGGCCTCGATCCACGCGCTGTAGCGCTCGCTGTGCACGAACAACCAGCGGCCGTCGGCACTGCGATGGACCACCGCGACCTTGTCGCCGGGGAACAGCGCCGATTCCTGGAAGCGATCGATGTCGGTGTCACCGACGCTGCTGAAGACGCGCTCGCGGGTGGGGAAAGTACGCAGTGCAGCGCGCTTCACCACCAGCCCGTATTGCGGTGTCGTCTGCGCGGGAATGGACTGCAGGCCCAGATTGGCTTCGGTCGCGCTGCGCAGTGCCGGCGCAACGGCCTGGCCCTTGTCGTTGTACAGAGTGCGGGTGGGCCAGCTCGACAGCGAGGTGATGCTGGCGCGCACCGCCGCCGCATCAAGCTGCGCGGGTAGTGCGGCGATGTCCTGGATGTGGCTGTCCTGTGACCGCATCCGTGCGTTCTGTGCCTCGATCTGGCTGCGGTCCAGGATCGGCACATCGGCGTTGTCCAGGCGCGCGGCCCAGTACTGGGGGGTGAGGTAGGCCTCGTGCAGGCCGATCACATAGGGCAGCGGCGCGCCGGGATCAGGCCTCGGGGAAGCGAGTGCGAAGGCCGGTGCGGCCAGCAGGCACAGGGCCAGGGTCAACCGGCGCGGCCAATGCCGATGCCGTTCGCGGGAAGCCAGGATCATGCGCTGCACACCCTCCTCGAATGCCTGTTGGAATATTTATTCCTTTCGGCGTCGAAAGCAAGAATAAATTATTGACCGGTCTCCCGGCCCGTGTTACACAGCCGTTACCACCCGCGCTGGGGAAGTGTCGCTGTGGATCCTGCCGTTCGCAAACCACGTCTGCCTGCCACTGCCGGCCTGTGTGCCGCGCTGCTGCTGTGCGCGTGGTCGGCGGGAGCGGAGCCGCCACCCTCGGCCATCCAGTTTGCGCGGGTCGTGCAGATGATCGACGCGGGACGGTTCTCCGAAGCCGGCAGCGAACTGAACACCTGGTCGGCTTCGGACGCGGCGGAGCCTGGCGTCAGTTTCGACGACATCGCGTTCCAGGAAGAGCGCATGCGCCGCATCCGCCTGGATTTTTCCCTCGACGAAGCCGCCACCAAGTCTGCCGTGCGCCGCTGGATTCCCGACCTGACCGACGAGGAATTCGCGCGGTGGGATCAGCTCGGCCTGATTGAGCATCTCGACATCGATGGCACGCGTTGGTATTTCAAGCGCGCACCGTCGAACCTGTTCCTGCTCAGCGATGAGGCACGCGCACGCCGCCGCGCGGATGCACCGATGTCGCCTCCGGGCCCGAACGAAGTGCTCAACGCGCACCACGCACGCGTGCTTGCCGCAGCCGAACAGAGTGGCCAGGCGTCGGTACTGCCGCAGCGCATTGAATTCACCCAGTCGCTCACAGTGAAAGCCGATGCCGTCCCGGCCGGCGAAACCGTGCGCGCCTGGATTCCCTACCCGCGCGAAATTCCTGGCCAACAGGAGCGCGTGCAGTGGATGGGCAGCACCCCCGGCAGGGCGCGCGTGGCGCCAGCCAGCACCCTGCAGCGCACGGCCTATCTGGAAGCCAAAGCGGTGGCTGGGCAGGCGACCCGCTTCGAGGTCCGCTATGCGGTCACGATCCTGGCCCGGCATACCGCGATCGATCCGGCCAAGGTGCAGCCGACACCGGCCGATCCGGCGCTGAAACCCTACCTGGCCGAGCAGCTGCCGCATGTGCGCTTCACGCCGGCGCTGAAGCTGTTTTCCGACCAGGTGCTGCAGGGGGAAACCCGCCCGTATGAAGTAGTGCGCAGGCTGTACGCCGCGGTCGACCGCATCCCGTGGGCGGGCGCCCGCGAATACTCCACTCTCAGCAACCTCAGCGATCATGCCCTGCGTGCCGGACATGCCGACTGTGGGCAGCAGACCCTGCTGCTGATCGCGCTGCTGCGTATGAACGGCATTCCCGCACGCTGGCAGTCGGGCATGGTGTTCTCCGGCGATGGCAGTGGTTACAACAACCTGCATGACTGGGGGCAGGTCTACCTGGCGCCGTATGGATGGCTGCCGATGGACGTGACCACCGGCGCACTGGCCAGCGACGTGCCGGCCCTGCGCGATTTCTACCTGGGTGGCCTCGACGGCTACCGCATCGCCTTCAACGACGATTTCGGCCAGGCCCTGGTGCCGGCCAAGCAGCACTTCCGCTCGGAAACGGTCGACTCGCAGCGCGGCGAGGCCGAGTGGGCTGGCGGCAACCTGTACTTCGACCAATGGAACTACGACTTCCAGTGGCGGGTACTGCCAGCCGGGCAACGCTAGCGCGACACATCGCACTCCACACCATTCAATTCTTGCAGGAGAGAGCAGGGGATGAAGGCTTACAGCATCAAGCGGGCGGCGTTGTGCGTCGCCCTTGGGGCGTGTCTGGGCGTAGTGCTGCCCGGCATCGCGATGGCACAGAACGTGAGCGGTGCAGTCGCCGGCCGTGCAACCGCCGGTGACCAGGTGACCGTGGTCAGCAGCAGCACCGGCCTGACCCGTACCGTCACCGTAGGCGCCGATGGCAGCTACCGCCTCGGCCAGCTGCCGGTGGGCGACTACCAGCTGCAGCTCAGTCGCGATGGCCAGAAGCTGGGCGATCAGGTATCGGTGAGCGTTGCCGTTGGCGGTACCACCACGGTCAACCTGGGCAGCGGCGGCGGTGTCACCAACCTGGATGCACTGCAGGTGGTTGGCACCCGCGTGGTCAACCGCGTGGATGTGTACTCCACCGAAACCTCGTTCAACATCAACCGCCAGGAGATCTCGCGGCTGCCGGTGGCGCAGGATCTGTCCGCGGTCGCGCTGATGGCGCCGGGCGTGGTCGGCGGCAACTCGTCATTCGGAGGCCTGTCGTTCGCCGGCTCATCGGTGGCCGAGAATGCGGTCTTCATCAACGGCCTGAATGTCACCGACATGTATACCCGTCGTGGCTTCAGTACCGCGCCGTTCGCCTTCTTCAAGGAATTCCAGGTCAAGACCGGTGGCTACTCGGTCGAGTTCGGCCGCTCCACCGGTGGCGTGATCAATGCGGTGACCCGTTCGGGCAGCAACGAGTTCGAAGGCGGCGTTGAAGTCACCGCCGAGCCCAGTGCGTGGCGCGCCAGTGGCGGCGATCATTTCCACCGCGACGGCACCCCGCATTCCTACGGAAGCCGCGATAACAACTCTTTCCTGAAGACCAACGTCTGGGGCTCGGGGCCGATCGTCAAGGACAAGCTGTTCCTGTTCGCGATGTATGAGGACCGCAGCGACAAGGGCCACAACACCTCGTCCGATGGCAGTACCTGGTTCAAGAACG
The DNA here is from genome assembly GCF_056480785.1 of Stenotrophomonas sp. 99219_Sma. Classification (NCBI taxonomy): domain Bacteria; kingdom Pseudomonadati; phylum Pseudomonadota; class Gammaproteobacteria; order Lysobacterales; family Lysobacteraceae; genus Stenotrophomonas; species Stenotrophomonas sp. 99219_Sma. Next base: position 384,756 of record NZ_CM151117.1, read on the forward strand.
ATTCCGGCAATGGCTTCTGGGGCACCAAGCTGGACTGGAACATCAACGACAACCACAGCCTGGCGCTGCTGGCGTTCTCCGACGAAGGTGACGTCACCAACGCCTCGTATGGCTACAACTGGAACGCAGACCAGCTCGGTGCATGGGGCGGTGATTCGGTCACCGAGACGGGTGGTCGCAACTGGTCGGCCACCTATACCGGCCACTTCGGCCAGAACTTCACCGCCCGCGCCATGGTCGGCCAGAACAACCAGCGTGCGTTCACCAATTCGTCGCTGGATCAGGCGTGCAGCCCGGTGTTCACCGACAGCACCTACGGTCCGCGCCTGGGCAAGCTGCAGGGCCTGCGCGCCGGCTGCCATCCCACCGGTACAGCGGTGGCCGAGCGCGATGACACCCGCGACGTGGCCCGCCTGGACTTCGAGTGGCAGCTGGGCGACCACCTGCTGCGCTTCGGCGTGGACCGCGAGCTGATGACCACCGACCAGTCCACCCGCTACCCGGGACCGACCGCGCTGAGCTATACCGCCTACGTCGCGCGGCCCGGAGATGAAGTGTGGGACGGCGCCAACGCCTATGTTCCGGCCGGCGTCACCGAGATGCTGCGCGCACGCAACCGCCAGTCCGGCGGCAAGTTCGAGACCGAGGCCAACGCGTTCTACCTGGAAGATATCTGGAACATCACCCCGAACCTGATGCTCAACCTCGGTGTGCGCTGGGACCGTTTCGAGAACCGCACCGCCGCCGGCAAGGCGTTCATCAAGATGGACGACCTGATCGCACCGCGCGTCGGCTTCTCGTGGGACATGCGCGGTGATGGCAGCACCAAGCTGTTCGGCAATGCAGGCCGCTACTACCTGCCGGTGACCAACAACATCAACGTGAACTTCGCCGGTGGCCTGACCGACGAGTACAGCTACTACGTGCTCAACGGCTGGGAGCAGAAGACCTCGCCGACGGGCTCGCCGTACATGGCACCGATCGTCGGCCAGCAGATCGGGCCGACCGACACCCGCATGAACACCGGTGGTGCCGATCTGCGCCAGAGCGTGGACCGCGACCTGAAGGCGGTCTACCAGGATGAGTACATCCTCGGCTTCCAGAACATGATCAACCAGGCCTGGTCGTGGGGCGTCAATGCTACCTATCGGCGCATGACCCGCGCGCTGGATGACATCCGCATCAACTACACCCCCTGTGGCCCGACCCCGAGCACGCTGTGGCCGATCGCCAACCCGGGCGAGAGCCTGACGATCTGGGGCGACAAGAGCATCGGCTGCGCCAATGAAGGCTGGATCACCATCGATACCGCCAACAGCGGCTACCGCAAGGGCGGCAGTGGCGAGGTGATCGGTTATTCCAAGCCCAAGCGCACCTACAAGGCGCTGGAGTTCCAGATCGACCGTGCATGGGACGAGAAGTGGATGCTCAACGCGTCCTACCTGTGGTCGAAGAGTGAAGGCAACTTCGAAGGACCAGTGAACTCCGATACCAACTACGGTGATACTGGCATGGTCCAGTTCTGGGACCACCCCGCCACCAACGAGCGCTACGGCGTACTGTTCAACGACTTCCGCCACCAGTTCAAGCTGCGAGCTGCGTACGCACTGAACAAGCAATGGTCCTTCGGCACCACGTTGCAGGTGCAGTCCGGTGGCCCGATCACTGCGTATGGCGTGATGTGGCCAAACGACTCCATCGCCGGTGGCAGTACCTCCAGTGAAGGTAGTGGCGGTGGCACCGGTTGGCTGTGCGTGGCCAACTGCTCCGGCCCATACAACCAGCGACAGTTCGAGTACAGTCCGCGCGGCGCGTTCGGTCGCCTGCCATGGACGTGGACCATGGGCGCCAATGTGACGTGGCGTTTGCCGGTGGAAGGCATCGACCTCAGCGCACGGCTGTCGGTCTACAACCTGTTCAACAATCAGAAGACCATCAACGTGCACCAGCGCTATGAAGCGCAGCCCGGCCAGTACCGCGAGGCGACGTTCGCCACCGGGACGCGCTGGCAGGCTCCGCGCTATACACAGTTGGTGGTGACCTGGAATTTCTGAGGCTGCATCCCGTGCCGTCCGTGTGGGCGGCGCGGGCATTGGAAGGGAAGCGTGCATGCATCATCTGCTGATCCTCGCAGCGGCACTGGCCGCACCCTCCGCTTCGGCGGTCGATACCGCATCCATCGATGCCGATGTCGCCGCCGTGGTCCAGCATGAGCACCTGCCCGGGCTGGCCATGGCGGTGGTCGAGAATGGGCACGTGGTCTATCGCCATGCCGAGGGCGCGCGCGGTGATGGCGGCCGCATCGACGAGGACACGCTGTTCAAGATCGCCTCCAACAGCAAGGCGATGACCGGCGCGTTGCTGGCGCGGCTGGTGCAGCAGGGCAAGCTGCGCTGGGACGATCCAGTGCAGCGGCACCTGCCCGGTTTCCGCATGCATGACGCATGGGTGGGCCGGCAGATGCAGGTGCGCGATCTGCTGATCCACAACAGCGGTCTCGGCCTGGGCGCTGGCGACCTGATGCTGTGGCCGGAACCGAACACGTTCACCCGCGCCGACATCATTGCCGGACTGGCGCACTTGAAGCCGGTCAGCAGCTTCCGCAGCCACTATGCCTACGACAACCTGATGTACGTGGTGGCCGGCGAAGTGGCCGCTGCGGCGGGTGGCAAATCGTACGACCAGTTGATGCGCGAGCAGGTGTTTGAACCACTCGGTATGACGCGCTGCCAGGTGGGGGCCTGGTCGGTGAAGCGCGTAGGCAACGTCGCGCAGCCACATGCCTGGCGTGGTGATCGCAATGAGGTGGTGAACGCCGACGGTGCCATCAGCCCGGACCTGCCGTCGATGGCGGCCGGAGGCATCCGCTGTTCGCTGCGTGACATGACGCGCTGGATGCAGGTACTGCTGGATCCTGCCGTGGTGCCGGACTGGTTGGACAGTGAACAGCGCAGCACGTTGTGGACATTGCACATGCCGATGCCGCTGGGTGAGCGCCAGCGGCGCTGGGACAACGCGCATTTCTACGGCTACGGCTATGGCTGGCGCGTTTCTGACATGGATGGGCAGTGGAAGGTGGCACACACCGGCACGCTGTCAGGGATGTACTCGTCGCTGGCGCTGCTGCCCGACCGCAAGGTGGGTGTGGTGATGCTGATCAATGGCGAAGGCGAGGATGCGCGTACCGCGTTGATGCAGGCCGCGCTGAAGCGCTTCACCGCAGCGGACGATGCGCGGCCTGCGATGGAGTACCTGGCCGAATTGAAGGCAGACCAGGCAACGCGGGCGGCGACCGGCCATTCGCGGCCGTCCACCGTTGCGGCGCAGGAGACGAGCCGCACGGATCTGCCGCACTGGCAGGGCCGTTACCGCGATCCGTGGCTGGGCCCGGCCTCACTGTGCCCGGGCGCGGACGGCGGCCTGCACTTCAGCGTGGACAAGTCGCCCCGACTGCAGGCCACGGTGCTGCAGTTGCAGGGGCGTTGGCTGCTGCGCTGGGATACGCTGGGCGAAGACGCACAGGCTTGGCTGCAGCCCGGTGACGGTGCACCGCCCACACTGGACCTGCGTGCCATCGATCCGGACATCGACTTCAGCTATGACTTCCAGGACCTGCATTTCACTCGTACTGGCGACTGCCCTGGCAGCGAGCGCCAGCGCCGCTGAGCCGCCGCGTGTTTCGCCGGCCACTGATGCCGCCAGCGCCGGATTCGTGGAGATCCGCACGTTATCGCCAGGCATCGAGATGGACATCCGCTACGCCGGCGCCAACAACTTCACCGGCGCGCGCGTGCCGGGTTACGAGGCGCCGTCCTGTTACCTGCTGGCGCCGGTGGCGAAGGCACTGGCACAGGTGGAACAGGACCTGCGTGCGGATGGCTTTGGCCTGCGCCTCTACGACTGCTACCGGCCGGTGCGTTCGGTGCAGGCCTTCATGGCCTGGGTGAACGATCCGCGCGAGCGCTCGCGCAAGGCTCTGCAGTACCCGGATCTGGACAAGCCACGGCTGCTGGCCGACGGCTACATCGCCGAGCGCTCCGGCCACAGTCGCGGTGCCACGGTGGATCTGGGGCTGCTGGATTGCGGCAGTGGTGCATGTAGGCCGATGGACATGGGTACCGACTTCGATTTCTTCGGGCCACGCGCGCATACGCAGACGAGCGGGCTGAGCGCTGCGCAGCAGGCGAACCGCAAGCAGCTGGTGCAGGCGATGGCACGCCGTGGTTTCGTCAACTATCCGCAGGAGTGGTGGCACTACACCCTGCAGCCCGAACCGGACCCGGGCACCGAATACGACGTCCCCGTGCGGTAGGGACATCGGCAGAGGGGCGCCGCTGTTGGTAGGTGTCGACCTTGGTCGACACGGTAGATCCACGCCATGCGTGGACGCCTTTCGTTCAATCATCGGAGTACTCGATTTCGATGGAGATTTCATCCACGCATGGCGTGGATCTACCGTGGCCACCAGATCGGGTCCGGGGCAGATCCCTTACACTGGCCGCCATCCCACCGTTGCCCACCCGATGAACCTTCCCCTGCACTTCGGCCTGCTCGGCACCCTCGAAGCGGGCGCCATCGCCCTGCTGGTCGGGCTGCTGGTGTACTTCCTGTGGTCGCAGCTGTGCCGCCTCCTGCACTGGACGGTCGGCCACGCGATCGGCTGGTCCTGCGTCATCGCCGTGATCATCTCCGCCGGCATCGATGCCTGGAAGCTGTTCTACATGGGCATCGTGCGTCTGGAGTCGCCGCTGTATGCGCGTCTTTTCCTCGCCACCATCCACGATCCGAACGAACTCGGCAGCCGCGTGGTGCTGGAAATCGCCGGTGCGCTCGCCGGTGTTGCCCTCGGCTGGGTGGTGTTCAGTTCGCGGTCATCGGCTCAGAACGTCGACTGACGCAGGTTTTTCGTTGATTGCCGGTTAAATCCAGCAGCGCTGAATGCGCATCTTATGAGCTGCTCACTCGCTGCTAACCACCGCGCTAAAGCATGCGCGTAGGCGAGTGGTTAATCGTGCGTGTTGACGCCGGTCGCGAGGCAAAATCGATTCAGAAAGGCGGTGGCAGGGTAGGTGCCGTGCGGAGACAACACGCCGCGCAACACCACCCAATTGGTAGGAGACACCCCTGATGACTATTCGCAACCGCAAGCCCCTGATCGCCCTGATCGTCGCCGCCGGCAGCGTGCTGGCCATTCCGGCGATGGCCCAGTCGGCCAAGCAGCAGGCCGCGCAGGCACAGAACGAGGCCGCACAGGCACAGCAGTCTGCAGCGCAGGCAGGGCAGGCCGCTGACCAAGCGACCAACGCGGCCGCGGCGGCATCGGCGCAGGCCAATGGCGGTGGCCAGACCTGGGCCAGCATCGATACCGATGGCAACGGCACCATCAGCAAGACCGAGGCGCAGGTGAACGCAGGCCTGGCCCAAGTGTTCGACCAGGCCGATACCAACAAGGACGGCGAACTGAGCGCCGACGAGTACAAGGCCTACGTGGCCGCCCAGCAGGCCGGTGCAGGTGCCGGCGCGGCGCAGGGCCGCTGATCCACGCCTGATTCGGGAAGACCGGTGCATGGGGACCCGGGCGGCTGCGGCCGCCCGGGTTTTTATCGTCACCAGCACCCCTGTATCCTTGTGCGATGAACACCCCCACGCCTGCGCCGTCGCGCGCCATCGGCCTGGTCGGTTTTGACGGTGACGATACGCTGTGGAAGAGCGAGGACTACTACCGCAAGGCCGAGCAGGATTATCTTGACCTGCTGTCGCGCTACGTCGACGTGCATGACACGCAGACCGCGCGCCACCTGCTGGAAGTGCAGCAGCGCCACCTAGGCACCTTCGGTTACGGCGTGAAGAGCATGACGCTGTCGATGATCGAAGCGGCCATCGACATCACCGGCCAGCGCATCGAGGCCAAGGACATCCAGCGCATCCTGGACATCGGCCACGACACCCTGCGCCACCCGGTCGAACTGATCGACGGTGTGCGCGAAGCGGTGGCGGCCATCGCCGAGCACTACCCGGTGGTGCTGATCACCAAGGGCGACCTGTTCCACCAGGAAGCCAAGATCAAGGTCGCCAACCTGGCCGAGCTGTTCCCGCGCATCGAGATCGTCTCGGAGAAGGACCCGGAAACCTACGCCCGCGTGCTGGCCGAATTCGACCTGCCGATGCAGCGCTTCGTGATGGTCGGCAACTCGCTGCGCTCGGACATCGAGCCGGTGGTGACCCTGGGCGGCTGGGGCGTGCATACGCCGTACGCAGTGACCTGGGCCCACGAGACCCAGCACGGGGTGGCCGACGATGAACCGCGCATGGTCACCGCCGATACCGCCCACGACTGGCCGGCCGCACTGGCGGCGATCGAGGCCAAGGCCTCGGCGGCGGCCTGACAGGACCCGGCGGCTGCGGCAGAATCGGGGCATGAACGTCCGACTGCGCGCGCTGTTGTTGTCCTTGCTGCTGGTGCCGGCCACCGTGCTGGCCCAGCAGACCGCCGAGCGTTCGGCGGCCTACACGGTGGAAACCGGTGACCGCTGGGTCGATGCCCAGCTGCAGGACATCAACCACTACGCCGAACGCTACCCCGACGCCTTCCTCGACGAAGTGTCGCGCTATGCCGAGGTGCCGCGCGGTTACATCAGCGCGCTGTTCACCACCCATGGCTGGCAGGCCGGGGATATCTACTTCGCCTGCTTCTGGGCCAAGGCCAGCGGCCAGACCTGCCGCGACAGCGTGCGCGCCTTCAGCCAGGACCCGGAGGGCGGCTGGGAGGCGGTGGTGAAGCGCATGCCGGCCAAGCCGGACAACCTGCATTACCGCGCCGTGCGCCATGCCATCGTGGCCAGCTACCAGCACTGGGACCGGCCGATCACCCTGGATGCCACCCTGAGGCGCCAGCTCAAGCGGTAGTGCCGCCCGCTGGCCGGCAGCTGCATCATTCCAGGCATCCCGAGGTTGCCGGCCAGCGGCCGGCACTACCGATTTCCTTCATGTTGCTCTGCATATCGCCGCGGCCCCGCGCTCCGGCGACAATACGGGTTCGAGCTGTTCCCCGTTCCCGTAATCGAGTGACTGATGAGCGCCTCTTTCGTTTCGCCTGATGTGATCCGCCGCCTGTTCGCGCAGGCCATGTCCCGCATGTACCGCACCGAAGTGCCGCTGTACGGCACGCTGGTGGAACTGGTGGAGCGGATCAACGCGCAGGTGCTTGACCAGGACCCTGCGCTGGCCGCGCAGCTGCAGCGCAACGACGAGCGCGCGCGCCTGGATGAAGAGCGCCACGGCGCGATCCGGGTCGGCACCGTGCAGGAACTGGCCACGCTGCGCCGCCTGTTCGCGGTGATGGGCATGTACCCGGTGGGCTACTACGACCTGTCCGTGGCTGGCGTGCCGGTGCACTCCACCGCGTTCCGCCCGCTCACCGGCGCCGCGCTGGCGCAGAACCCGTTCCGCGTGTTCACCTCGCTGCTGCGCCTGGAGCTGATCGAAGACGAAGCGCTGCGTGCCGAATCGGCAAAGATCCTTGCACGTCGCCGCATCTTCACCGAGGGCGCGCTGGCGCTGATCGAGCAGGCCGAGCGTGACGGCGGGCTGTCGCAGGCCGATGCCGAGCGCTTCGTCGATGAAGCACTGGAAACCTTCCGCTGGCACGGCGATGCCACCGTCGATCTGCCGACCTACCACGCGCTGCACAACGCGCATCGCCTGGTGGCCGACGTGGTCAGTTTCCGTGGCCCGCACATCAACCATCTGACGCCGCGTACGCTGGATATCGACGCTGCGCAGGCCGCGATGATCGAACACGGCATGGCCGCCAAGGCGGTGATCGAAGGCCCACCGCGCCGTGCCTGCCCGATCCTGCTGCGCCAGACCAGTTTCAAGGCGCTGGAAGAAGCCGTGCATTTCCCGGACAACGAAGGTGGCGATGCCGGTACGCATACCGCGCGCTTCGGCGAGATCGAACAGCGTGGCCTTGCGCTGACCCCGAAGGGCCGCGCGCTGTACGACCAGCTGCTGTCGCAGGCCCGTGATGCCGGTGGCGAAGGCAGTACCGGCGGCGACTACGGCCAGCGCCTGCAGGCGGTGTTCGCCAGCTTCCCGGATGACCATGACACGCTGCGCCAGGAAGGCCTGGGCTATTACCGCTACCAGCTGACCGATGCCGGCCGCGCCGCGCCGGAGCGCGTGGCCGATCTGCCCGCCGAAGTGCTGGTGGCCGCCGGCCTGGCCACCGCCGACCCGATCGTCTACGAGGATTTCCTGCCGGTCAGTGCCGCGGGCATCTTCCAGTCGAACCTGGGCGGTGAAGAACAGCGTGCCTATGCCGCACATGCCAACCGCGAAGCCTTCGAGCAGGCGCTGGGCGTGGCGGTGAATGACGAGTTCGAGATCTACGAGCGGCTGCAGGCCGAATCGCTGGCGAGCCTGCGCACCGCGTGAAGGTAGAGCCGGCCGCTGGCCGGCTGTTCTGGGGAGCCGGCCAGCGGCCGGCTCTACCCGATGTCCGTGCCTGGGGTCATGGCGCTGCCCTCTGTAGAGCCGAGCCATGCTCGGCTGCCCAGGAAAGCAGTCGAGCATGGCTCGACTCTACAAAAGCGGGTCTCAGCCCTTCATCGTGCCGGTATCCAGCCAGCGCTGGTGCCACGACAACGCTTCCGGCAGCAGGTGCGGGGTGTGCTTGCCGTAGCTCTCGCGGCTGGCACGGTCGAAGTAGTCCTGCAGCTGCGGGCGGAAATCCGGGTGCGCGCAGTTGTCGATCAGCACCTGCGCACGCTTGCGCGGGGTCAGGCCACGCAGGTCGGCCAGGCCCTGTTCGGTGACGATCACCGACACGTCGTGTTCGGTGTGGTCCACGTGGCTGGCCATCGGCACGATCGCCGAGATGGTGCCGTTCTTCGCGGTGGACGGGCTCAGGAACGCCGACAGGAAACCGTTGCGGGCAAAGTCACCGGAACCGCCGATGCCGTTCATGATCCGCGTGCCCATCACGTGCGTCGAATTGACGTTGCCGTAGATGTCCACCTCGATCATGCCGTTCATGCCGATGCAGCCGAGGCGGCGCACCAGTTCCGGATGGTTGGAGATCTCCTGCGTGCGCATGATGATGCGCTCGCGGTAGAAATCGATGTTCTCCTTGAACGTCTCGTTGGCCTGCGGGCTCAGCGCGAAGCCGGTGCACGAGGCATAGCTCAGCACGCCGTCGCGCAGCAGGTCGAGCATGCCGTCCTGGATCACTTCGGTGAACGCGGCCAGGTCGCGGAAGCCGCTCTTGGCCAGGCCGGCCAGCACCGCGTTCGGAATATTGCCCACGCCCGACTGCAGCGGCAGCAGGTTCGGCGGCAGACGGCCCTTCTTCACTTCATGCTTGAGGAACTCGATCAGGTGCGAAGCGATCTGCTCGCTGGTCGCATCGATCGGGCTGAACGGGCTGTTGCGGTCCGGGCCGTTGGTGCGCACCACGGCCACGATCTTGTCCGGGTCGCAGCGCAGCGCGGTGTCGCCGATGCGGTCGTTGGCGTTCACCAGCGGAATCGGCTTGCGGTGCGGCGGCAGCGCGGTGCCGTAGTAGATGTCATGCATGCCGTCGACGCCGGCCGGCTGCCATTCGTTGACCTCGACGATCACCTTCTTGGCCAGGTCCAGCCAGGTCTTGTTGTTGCCGACCGAGGTGGAGGGCACCAGCGAACCGTCTTCGCGGATGGCCGAGACTTCGATCACGGCGGTATCGATCTCGCCATAGAAACCGAACCACACGTGCTGGGCCACGTGGCTGAGGTGGATGTCGATGTAATCCAGCTTGCCCTCGTTGATGCGGTTGCGCGCATCCGGGTCGCTCTGGAACGGCATGCGCATGGCGATGCCATCGGCCTTGGCCAGCGCGCCATCGAGTTCCGGCGCGGTGGAGGCGCCAGTCATCAGGCTGATCTGGAAGGTCTGGCCCTGGGCATGCACCGCTTCGATGCGGCGGGCCAGTTCGACGGGAACGGCCTTGGGATACCCGGAGCCGGTAAAGCCGCTCATGGCCACGGTTTCACCGGGCTGGATCAGCGCGGCTGCGGCCTCTGCGGAGACCACGCGGTCACGAAGACGCGCGTTGGCGATGCGATCAACAGACATGACGACACGTGTTGCTGGGGGGAATTCCGATTATCGGCCATCCTCATCCGTACGGGGGGTTCTACCTTCGTGGAATGGCTTTTCCCGCAGGGGTCACCCAAACCCGCCGGTTTTGTTTTGCAGTGCAGCGTGCAAAGTGCTTTCGCAGCCCGCACGATGGACCTGCATCCCGACGTGGGGGAGGGAGCAGAGCCCGCTGGCAGTTCGCTGCAAGCGGGCTTTTTTATTGCCTGTCGTCCAGTATGAATACGCGGTCTCCATTATCGGTAGTGCCGGCCGCTGGCCGGCAACCCCAGTAACCTTCGGCAGGATCATCGGATCTGCCGGCCAGCGGCCGGCACTACCGGGTCCGTTGCGTCCCGGCCGGGTCGATACAATCAGCCCATGACCCTCGCCCCCGCTGACGTGCCCGCCTCCCTGCAGCCTCTTGTCGACCGCGCTCTGGCGCGCCTGGCCCAGGTCCTGCCCGAGCCCATCCCGGCCAACCTGCTGCCGTTGCTGACCCGGCTGGCGGTGGCCAGCGACTTCGCGCTGGACACCCTGGTGCGGCAACCGGCCTTGCTGGCACAGCTGGCCGCGCCCGGCTGCCCGCCGATCCCGGCGCCGGTGCTCGATCCTCTGCAGCCCAGCGACTGGCCGGCGCAGATCCGGCGCTGGCGCACGGCAATGTCCACACGGCTGATCTGGCGTGACCTGGCCGGCCTCGACGACGTGCCGCAAACCCTCGCCGGTGCCACCACCTTGGCCGAGGACTGCCTGCGGCTGGCACTGGACGCCCTGCAGCAGGAATTCGCCCAGCGTCACGGCGTCATCGCCGATGAACACGGCATCCCGCAGCAGCTGGTGGTGTTCGGCCTTGGCAAGCTGGGCGGTGGCGAGCTCAACTTCAGTTCCGATGTGGATCTGGTCTACGCCTATCCGCAGGGCGGCGAATCGGACGGCCCGCGCCCGCTGGCCGCCGAGGAATACTTCGCCCGTCTCGGCCAGCGCCTGGCCAAGCTGCTGGACGAAACCACCGTCGATGGCTTCAGCCACCGCGTCGACCTGCGCCTGCGCCCGTTCGGCAGCGCCGGTCGGGTCGCGCTGTCGTTCGCGGCGATGGACCAGTATTTCCAGCGCGAGGGCCGCGACTGGGAACGCTATGCGTGGCTGAAGGCGCGCGCGGTGGCCGGCGATATCGAGGCCGGTGAGGCGTGGCTGCAGACCCTGCGCCCGTTCGTGTACCGCCGCTACCTGGATTTCACCGCGCTAGACGGCCTGCGCGAAATGAAGGCGGCCATCACCGCTGAAGTCGCACGCCGCGAACTGCACGACGACATCAAGCGCGGTGCCGGTGGCATCCGCGAGATCGAATTCCTGTGCCAGGCGCTGCAGCTGATCCGCGGTGGTCGCGAACCGGCATTGCGCGAGCGTCGGCTGCTGGTGGCGCTGGACGCACTGGTGGCCGCCGGGCAGATCGCGCCCGAGGACGGCAGTGCGCTGCGCGAGGCCTACCTGTTCCTGCGCCGGCTGGAAAACCGCCTGCAGATGCTGCGTGACGCGCAGACCCATGTGTTGCCCAGTGATGCGCTCGACCGCGAACGCATCGCCGTGGGTCTGGGCTATCCGGATTGGGAGGTGCTGCGCGCGGCGCTGGCCGAACAGCAGCAGCGCGTCAGTACTGAATTCGCCGCGCTGCTGGCACCGCGCAAGGGCCAGGCCGCGCCCGATGCGCTGGCCAACTACTGGCGCAGCCTGCCCGAAGGCAGCAACGCACCGCTGCTGGCCGAAGCCGGTTTCCTCGATGCCAACGGCGCTGACCAGTCGCTGCGCGACTTCGCCCAGGGCACCGGCGTGAAGTCGTTGTCCGATGCCGCGCGTGCGCGGCTGGATCGCGCGCGTGCTGCCCGCGCTGCTGCATGCGGCCACGCGTTCGCCGCAGCCGGATGCCGCGCTCAAGCGCGTGCTCGGCCTGCTGCAGGCGGTGCTGCGCCGGACGAGCTATCTCGCCTTGCTGGACGAACAGCCCAGCGCACTGGCGCGGTTGGTGGACGTGCTGGCGCGCAGCGCGCTGCTGGCCGAACGGTTGGCGGCGTATCCGCTGCTGCTGGACGAACTGCTGGACGTGCGCGTGTCCGGGCCGATGCCCGATGCCGCCGGCATGCTGGCGGAGTGCCAACAGGTACTGGCAGTGGAGGATCCCGAATCCGCACTGCGCTGGCTCAATGAAACGCGGCTGGCACTCAGCTTCCGCATGGCGATGGCCACGCTGGATGGCCGCCAGGGTGCGGTGGACAGCACGCGGCAACTGGCCGAGCTGGCGCAGGCCGTGGTGGTCACCGTGTTGGCGATGGCCGAAGCGGACATGCATGCCGCACACGGCGAGATTCCCGGCGGGCGTTTCGCGATCATCGGCTATGGCAGCCTCGGTGGGCTTGAACTGGGCTTCGGTTCCGACCTGGACCTGGTGTTCCTGCACGACAACCCGGCCGGCGTGGATGCCAGCAATGGCGCGCGTCCGCTGGAGCCGGGGCGCTGGTATGCGCGCCTCGCGCAGAAGGTGATGGCGCTGCTTGGTGCGGTGACCGCCGCCGGGCGCCTGTACGACATCGACGTGCGCCTGCGCCCGGATGGCGGCAAGGGTTCACTGGTGTCTTCGCTGGCCAGCTACACCGAATACCAGCGCGAACGCGCGTGGACCTGGGAACACCAGGCGCTGGTGCGCGCGCGTGGCGTGGCCGGCGATGCCAGCCTGCTGGCCGACTTCGAGCAGGTGCGTGCGCAGACGCTTGGGCGTGAGCGCGACACGGGTGTGCTGTACGCGGACGTGCTGAAGATGCGCGGCCGCATGCGCACCGAACTGGACCGCAGCGATGCCGCGCGGCTGGACCTGAAGCAGGGTGCCGGTGGCGTGGTGGACCTGGAGTTCCTGCTGCAGACCGGTGTGCTGGCGCGCAGTGCGCAGCATGCGGCGCTGCTGCAGCCGCGCGATACGCCGTCGTTGATCGATGCGTTGGCGGTTGCGGAATTCCTGCCGGAAGACACCGCGCAGGCGCTGCACGGAGCACATGCCACGCTGCTGGATGTTGGGCTGGCCTGCACGCTGGATCGACGTCCACGACTGGCACCGACCACGCCCGCGATTGAAGAGGCATGTGCCGCGATTACCGCCGCGTGCATCGCCGCGGAGCTGCCGTTCGCCTGAGTGGGTGCAAATGCTGCAACAACTTTGGGTGGCTGCCGACCGTTGGTCGGCACCATCTGTCGGCAGCGATGAGTTCTGCAGGGCGTGCCGACCAACGGTCGGCACCCACCGGATCATTGGCCGGCGATGGCCTGCTGTTGGTAGATGCCAACCTTGGTTGGCATGAATGCAAAGCGCCAACCAAGGTTGGCGACTACCGGATCAATGGCCCTGCGATGGCCCGCCGGATCAATGATCTGAGCATTGGCCTGCTGTTGGTAGGTGCCAACCTTGGTTGGCGCAATCCGTCAGCGTTCATGACCCCGGCAACAGCGTGCCAACCAAGGTTGGCACCTACCAGAGCAACGGCGGTCAGCTGATGGCGCGCAGCGGCGCCATCTTCCACAACAGCGCGCGGAACGGGGCCAGCAGGCAGACGCCAATCGCCAGCTTCACCGCCAGGTCGCCGGCAGCCCAGCTCACCCACGGCAGGGTCGAACCGGCAAACGCGATCGACCAGAAAATGGTGGTATCCACCGTGGCGCTGCAGGTGGTGGCCACCATCGGTGCGCGCCACCAGCTGCCACGGCGCAGGCGGTCGAACACGGTGATGTCCAGCAGCTGGGCCACGATGAAGGCCGAGCACGAGGCAATGGCGATGCGCGGGGTGGCCACCCAGATCGAAAGCAGCACCGCCACCGCGAAACCGATCCACGCCACGCGGCGGGCGGGGCCCGGGCCGAAGCGGCGGTTGATCAGGTTGCTGACCAGGAACGCGACCGGGTAACTGAAAGCACCCCACGTCAGCCAATCGTTGATCGGGTACTGCACCAGTACGTTGGACAGCAGCACCACCGCGCCCATGGCCAGCACCGCCAGCACCAGGGCGCGGGCGGTCAACGGGGCAAACACAGGGGCAGGACGCACGGACATGGCGAGCCAGGGGGACAAAGGTAATCCCCCATTATCCGCCCGGCTCGCGGCAATGCCAAAACCGGCCGTTCAGCTTTACAGCGTTTCGCTCATCACATCGCCGGCGGCATAGGCGGTCGGCACATAGGCCAGCGCCTGGCCCTGCGCGCTCTTCACGGTCCAGCCGGCACCCGCGTCGGTCGGGTCGAAGCGCACCTGCTGGCCGACGACGAAACCGGCAATCGGATCATCGCCTGCAGCCGCCGGCCATTGCAGCGTTGCGGTCTGGTCGGCCTTGCCGGGCACCTGCAGGTGCACCTGGCGATCACCGGCTGGCGTGGTGGCGACCTGCTTCACTTCCATCGGTGGCAGCGGCACCGCCGGCGTGCGTGCGGCGACCTTGCCGTTGCGCTCGCTGGCCTTGAACGGGGCCTTGGACAGTTCGGCCAGTCCCATCGACGTGGCCAACGGAATCGACAGCACGATCAGCGACGTGACCAGCACGCTGGTCTGGCCGCTGTTCAACTGCGGCGCGGCGCCGGCATGGACGGTGGGCACCACCAGCGCCGAAAGCAGCAGGGCAGTGGCGGGAACGCGCAGGCAACGGAACATGGAGACCTCCTGGTCAGGGTGGGGACGGCGGCTCAGCGCCGGGTATCGAAGATGTCGCGCGGGCCGGTGGCCTCGGGTAGATATTCCAGTGGACGGCCCTGGTTGTCCTTCAGCTGCCAGCCCTGGTCGGCGCCGGTCGGTTCGAAGTTCACGGTCTGGCCCACGGTGAACTGCACGGCGGGATCGCCGATGCCGCGCGGGTACTGCATCGATGCGGTGTTCTGCGGGTCGTTGGCATCGCGCAGCAGCACTTCGCGGCGGCCATCCACGGTGGTGGCGATCGCACTCACCTGCATCTGCGGCAGCTTGATCTGCTGCGGGCGGGCCAGCGGCTGGCCAGCGTCGGCGGCATCCTGGGCTTCCTTCGCCGCCGCCGCGCGGGCCGACGTCACCATCTGTGTGGACATCTCCAGGCTCGGTCCCTGCGGGCCCGGGTCGTGGATGATCACGATGCGGCGCTCTGCATGAGCGGCCGTGGACCAGGCCAGGCTTGCGACGATCAGCATCGGCATCAGGACGGCGGGCAGGGTACGCATGTCGTTCTCCTTGCTGGATTCAGGGCGTGGCGGCGGCAGCACCAGCTACCGGCACGTGAGGGATCACCAGTTCCTGCTGCAGCTGGCTGCGCTGGTGCAGGAAATCGAACACCGATTCCACCGTCACCACCGAATAGTTGCCGGAGATGCGTTCGCCGGCCGGATGGTCAGTGGTGGTGGCGTTGGCCACGAACAGGCGCGCACCCACGCGCTTGCCCAAGCCGATATGCAGCACGCTGGGCTGGTACTTCTGCTGGCGCAGCCACTGCTGCGCCTGTTCGCGCTTGACGATGGCCGGCGCGCCTTCGGTCTGCGCCATCGCCGCGGCCAGCACTTCCAGCACCCACTGGTTGGAGTTCTGGTAGTCGGTGGCAAACGGGTAGGCAACCACGTTGTATTTGGTTTCGTGCAGTGCCTTCGGCTGGATCGACGGCGACACCAGCATCGCCTTCAATGCAGCACGCAGCGGCGCCGACGGCACGCCGATGCGCAGGTCGGTATGGCCGCCGCTCTCACCGACGAAGTTGCCCAGCCCTTCGTGGTACAGCTGCGAGCTGTCGGTCTTGCAGCGGTTGAGCAGGTGCATCGCGCGCCAGCGGCCATTGTCCTCACGCACCAGGAAGGCCAGGTGGCTGTGGCGCAGGCCGTAGCGGCTCAGGTCCTGGCCACCGCGCGCGGCCACCACCACGTCCACATCGGGCAGCGCGTCCAGGCGCTCAGCGGTGGTCCAGGCCACGTCCAGCATCGCTGCCTGCGCGGCCACGCTCGGGTAGCGCTCGCGGCATTCGGTGCTGTTGGCCCAGGCCGGTGCGGTCGCCAGCAGGCTGGCGATCAGCAGCGCGGCGCGCGGCAGGCGGGAGAAACGATCCATGTCGATACCTTCAACGGCGGGCAGGCCCGCGCGCCGATCATACGCTGCTCAGCGCAGCGGGCGGTCCAGGCCCTTGCGCTGGAGTTCCTTGTCACAGGCGTCGCTGATCGGGGCCACCGGCAGCGGCGGGCGCTGGCCCTTCGGATCGCGCAGCGCCGGTTGTTCGCGGTACGCGTCCAGCTGCTGCTGGCATTGATACGAGATCGGATCCAGCTCGGTGGGCGTGGTGGAGCAGGCAACGAGCAGGGCCAAGGGTAACAGGAGCAAGGTACGCATGAAGACGTTCAGAGTGATGGGGGACGCTGGACTCTAACCGCGTAGCCGGATCGAAATGTTCAGAAATCGCTGCGCGGTCGGGTAGTGCCGGCCGCTGGCCGGCAACGACAGGGTGTTCGGTAATGGGTACAGCGTTGCCGGCCAGCGGCCGGCACTACCGTGATGCCAGGCGCCGAGGGTTGCCGGCCAGCGGCCGGCACTACCCCAATGCCAGGCGCTGCTTCACCTCTGCCGCCACCCGCGCGGTCTCGCGCAGCGGCTCGATACGGTCGTACTGCCAGTCCAGCCAGTGCGCCTGCAACCGCCCACGCTCGCGCAGCTGCTGCTGGAAACGCGCCAGCCGGCCCTGCACGGTATCGGCCAGCGCCACCATCACCGGCATGCGCGTGGCGCAGGCTTCAGAACAGCAGGTTCACCGAATCGGGCGAGACCACCACGCGGTTGGCCCAGCCGAGCAGGCCGCCATAAGGATTCGTACCGTCGCCGCCGTCGCCCCAGATCACGTGCGGCAGGTCGGCGAACGTCGCGCGCAGGATCTCGGCCAAGGCCGGTGGCGTGCGCCGCGAGGTGGTGGCCAGTAGGCTGCCGCCCTCGCTGCGGATCTGCTCGGCCAACGCCTGGAACACGCCCACCATCGCGGTCTCGTCCCAGGGCGCCAGCGGCGTCGGCCCGCCCACCAGCAGCGCGGTGCGCGGGCCGGGCAGGGTACTGAAGCCGGCGAACGCGGCGCGGCCCCAGGCCAGCCAGTCATCGTCCACCGGGTTGAGGCTGCCGAGCAGGGTCAGTACGTTGCTGCCACGCAGGGCATCGTGTTCGGGCACCACCACCATGTCCCAGTGGCGGGCATTGATGCGCGGGTCGAGGATCTGCACCACCTGGCTGCCACGTGCGCGCAGCACGCGCAGTGCGCCGGCGGCCTGGCGGCCACAGCCGATCGCCAGCGGCGGTGCATCCGCGGCCAGCGTCGCGAATGCCTCGCCGTAGCCGTTCACATCACCAGGCAGCCGCCGCGGCGACAGCCAGCGCCAGGGTGCGCGGGGCTGCAGGACCAGCGGGCGATGGGTGCCCTGGCGCAGCGCAGAGGCCAGCGCGACCGCCTGGCGGACATTGCCGGCACGGCCGTCCGTGACCGTCCAGGGCGCACTCGATCGTTTCACCTGTGGCATTAATTCGTTTCAGCCCTGCTGGGTGTTGCAACAGTCGCGACACTCTACACTGCGGCTCGTCGTTTCGCCCCGCGCCGCCCGCGGGCACTGACTTCCCTTAGCCGCCCTGGAGATCCACCGATGTCCCACGCGCTCGACGCTGCTGCCCTCGACCAGCTGTTCCGTACTGCCCGCACCCAGAACGCTTTCCTCGACAAGCCGGTCCCGGCCAGCCTGCTGCAGGAACTGTACGACCTGGTGAAGTGGGGCCCGACCGCCGCCAACACCACGCCGGCCCGCTTCGTCTTCGTCACCTCGAAGGAAGCGAAGGCCAAGCTGGCCCCGGCCCTGTCCGAAGGCAACCACGACAAGACCATGGCCGCCCCGGTCACCGTCATCATCGGCTTCGACCTGGACTTCCACGAGAAGCTGCCGTACCTGTTCCCGCACACCGATGCCAAGGCCTGGTTCGACGGCCCGCAGGAAGGCCGCCACGAAGCCGCCATCCGCAACGGCAGCCTGCAGGGCGCCTACCTGATCCTGGCCGCACGCGCGCTGGGCCTGGATGCCGGCCCGATGTCGGGCTTCGATGCGGCCAAGGTGGATGAAGCCTTCTTCGCCGGCACTTCCATCAAGTCGAATTTCCTGGTCAACCTGGGTTACGGTGACTCGGCGGGCCTGTTCCCGCGTCTGCCGCGCCTGTCGTTCGACGAAGCGGCGCGCATCGCGTAAGTCGCTGTATCGGTTTCGGGCCTGCCGTCCCGTGGCAGGCTCTTGCTGCACCGTGTACCCACCCTACGATCCGGAGAGTTCCTCAGATGAGCGCCACCCGTAAACTGCTGCTGCCGCTGGCCCTGACCCTGGCCATCGCCGCCTGCTCCAAGCCGGCCGATACCGCTGCCCCGGCTGCTGACGCCGCCGCCCCGGCCACCACCGAACAGGCCGCCACCCCGGCTGCCGATGCCGCTGCCGCCGCGCCGGCCGCCGAAGCGATCCAGATCGCCTCGGGCACCTACAAGCTGGACCCGACCCACACCGACGTGCTGGCCCAGTGGAGCCACTTCGGCTTCTCCAACCCCAGCGCGCACTTCGGCAACGTTGAAGGCACCCTGGTGTACAACGCCGAAGACGTGACCAAGTCCACCGTGGAAGTGAAGCTGCCGCTGAGCGGCCTGAACAGCTTCACCGCCAAGTTCGACGAGCACCTGAAGAGCGCCGACTTCTTCGACGCCTCCAAGTTCGCCGATGCCACCTTCAAGAGCACCAAGGTGGAAGCCGCTGGCACCAACAAGCTGACCGTCACCGGTGACCTGACCATCAAGGGCATCACCAAGCCGGTCACCCTGGACGTGACCGTCAACGGCGGCGGCGAGCATCCGATGGCCAAGGTTCCGGCCGCCGGCTTCGATGCCACCACCACCCTGAAGCGCAGCGATTTCGGCGTCGGCGCCTATGCTCCGAACGTCAGCGATGAAGTGAAGATCCGCATCACCACCGAAGCCACCGGCGAAAAGCCGGCGGCTTGATGCACCCCACTCACTCGTCGTGAGAAGGCAGAAGGCCCGCTGAAAAGCGGGCCTTCTTTTTGGGGCGTGGGGGACGCCTTGGTAGATGCCAACCTTGGTTGGCACACGAGCACTCCGCAGGCCAACCGAGGTTGGCCACTACCGGTTCATGCAGGGCGGGAGAGTGCTTTGGTAGGTGCCAACCTTGGTTGGCGCACGAGCACTCCGCGGGCCAACCAAGGTTGGCCACTACCGGTTCATGCAGGGCCGGAGAGTGCTTTGGTAGATGCCAACCTTGGTTGGCGCACGAGCACTTCGCGGGCCAACCAAGGTTGGCCACTACCGGTTCATGCAGGGCCGGAGAGTGCTTTGGAAGGTGCCAACCTTGGTTGGCACACGAGCATTTCGCAGGCAAACCGAGGTTGGCCACTACCGGTTCATGCAGGGCGGAAGAGTGCTTTGGTAGATGCCAACCTTGGTTGGCGCACGAGCACTTCGCGGGCCAACCAAGGTTGGCCACTACCGGTTCATGCAGGGCCGGAGAGTGCTTTGGTAGATGCCAACCTTGGTTGGCGCACGAGCACTTCGCGGGCCAACCAAGGTTGGCCACTACCGGTTCATGCAGGGCCGGAGAGTGCTTTGGTAGATGCCAACCTTGGTTGGCGCACGAGCATTTCGCAGGCCAACCAAGGTTGGCCACTACCGGTTCATGCAGGGCCGGAGAGTGCTTTGGTAGGTGCCAACCTTGGTTGGCACACGAGCATTTCGCGGGCCAACCAAGGTTGGCCACTACCGGTTCGTGCAGGGCCGGAGAGTGCTTTGGAAGGTGCCAACCTTGGTTGGCACACGAGCATTTCGCAGGCCAACCAAGGTTGGCCACTACCGGGTACGCGTGTTCAGCGCAACGCGCCCAACCATGCCACGCACGCCTCGCTCGGGCTCTGCTTGGCCTTCACCGCCAGCCCGCTCACCCGCACGAAGGTCTGCGCGGCCTGCGCGACCACCTGGCGTGCGATCAGCGCCGCCTGCTTGGTCGCGGCCTGCTGCTTGCGCAGCTGCACGATGTTGATCGAAGGCCGACCGACCGGCGCGTACTTCTGGTCGCGGCGCAGCACGTCGGCCACCTGCGCCACTTCGAATTCGGCCTGCAGGTAGCGGTGTTGTGCTTCCACCAGCTCACGCAGCGGTACGCGCAGGGCGGCCGGGGCGGCGAAGGCGGCCAGGGCCGCATCGCAGGCGGTGTCATCGGCAAAGCGGGTACGCAGCGCATCCACGCTGGCCAGGGTCAGTTTGGCCATGTGGGCCTCGTTGCTGCAGGAAAGGAGCGCGATTGTCGCATTGCTTGGCGTGCTCCGGGCCGGCAGGCTTTCGCTTTGGTAGAGTCGACTGTCAGTCGACTGCTCTTGGCGCGATGCCGGAAACCCCCGCGCTGCGCGCGACTAACAGTCGACTCTACCTGGCTGGCATTTCAGGCGCAGCCGCATCCACGGAAGGAAGACCCATGCAGGACACGCAGTACTGGTTGAACGAATTCTGGACGGGCCTGAGCGTGCTCGATCTGCTGGGCGGCAGCGTGCTCGGTACGCTGCTTGGCCTGGTGCTAGGCATCTTTGCCTGGCGCTGGCTGCACCGCCGGGGTTGGTTGCAGCGGCGCAAGCGCTGGCATCACTGGCTGCTGGCCAGCTACGTGGTGCTGCTGCCGCTGGCCACCGCCTTCTTCGGCCTGCAGCTGGGCTTCACCGCCGGTGCGCATCGCGCGCTGTTCAAGCAGCTCGATCATTTCCAGCCGCACCTGCAGACCCTGGTGGAAGGCTGGAGCGAAGGCTTTACCGAGTCGCTGGACGACCCGCGCATGCGCGAGGCATTGCGCAGCCAGGGTACGGTGGGCGATGTGGCCGACACCATCGCTTCGGCCTACCTCAGCGAACATCCGCTGCCTGGCCTTGATCGTCTTGGCAACGGCCCGTTGGCACGCGGCACCGGCTGGGTGATCGGCAAGGTGCGCGAGGGCCTGCTGCGCGGCATGGTGGAAGACACGCTGGTGGACAAGGCCGGCACGATCGGCCTGGAGCCGAAGGTTGTGCGCGAGGCGCTGACCATGCACGTCGATGAGCTGCTGCACACCCGTGGCGTGCTGCGGCTGGTGAAAGCGCAGATCAACGGCATGATGCCCGGTGTGTACTTCGGGCTGCTGTTGCCGTTGCTGATCATCGCGCTGCTGGTGGCGCTGGAGATCTGGGCCGCGCAGCGGTTCGGGTGGACGCGGCAGGTGGCATCCAGCGCGGTAGTGCCGGCCGCTGGCCGGCAGCTGCAGGTTCCTGCCGAAGGTTCATGAGGTTGCCGGCCAGCGGCCGGCACTACCCAGCCAGGCAAGAAGGTGCATGAGCGGCGGCGGAGCCCCTGTAGAGTCGAGCCATGCTCGACTCATGGCGCGCAGCGCGATACGTGCGGGTTTCGGGCTGCTGTCGCTGCTGATCTTCGCGCTGCAGGTGGCATCCAACGCGGTAGTGCCGGCCGCTGGCCGGCAACTGCAGGTTCATGCCGAAGGTTCATGAGGTTGCCGGCCAGCGGCCGGCACTACCCAGCCAGGCAAGAAGGTGCATGAGCGGCGGCGGAGCCCCTGTAGAGTCGAGCCATGCTCGACTCATCGCGCGCAGCGCGATACGTGCGGGTTTCGGGCTGCTGTCGCTGCTGATCTTCGCGCTGCAGGTGGCATCCAACGCGGTAGTGCCGGCCGCTGGCCGGCAGCTGCAGGTTCCTGCCGAAGGTTCATGAGGTTGCCGGCCAGCGGCCGGCACTACCCATCGGAGGGCGTGCGGACCAACGGTCCGCACCCACCAAGCAGGGGCCGCACCCACCGGCTGCCCGATCAATCGCCGTCGGTTTCGTCCGGGTGCGCCTTCCAGTAGCCGGTCGAGCGGATCCAGTCGCGCGGCACGCCCAGGTGGCCTTCGATGAATTTGCGCATCATCCGTGCGCGGCGCGATTCGGTGGCGATCCAGTAGAAGACATCGCCGTCCGGGGCTTCGAAGTCGGTCAGCATGTCTTCCAGCAGCGTGCTGCTCGCTGCCGGAAAGCCATTGCGCTCCAGCCAGTGGATACGCACGTTCTCGTACTGCGGCAGGTCCTGGCGTTCGGCTTCATCGCTCACTTCGATGAAGGCCTGCACCTCGGCATCCTCCGGCAGCACGTCCAGCCAGCGGGCGATGGCCGGCAGCGCGGTTTCATCGCCAATCAGCACATAGGCGTCGTAGCTGTCGGCCACCACGAACGAGCCGCGCGGGCCGCCGATCACCAGCGTGTCGCCAGCCTTGGCCTGCTCGGCCCACGGCCCGGCAATGCCCTGGTCGTGCAGCACGAAGTCGATGGCCAGCTCGCCGGTTTCGTGGTCCCACCAGCGCGGCGTGTAGTCGCGGGCCGGTGAGGGCTCCTTGCCGGCCGGATAGCTGCGGCCTTCGGCAGTGACCACCGGCAGCACCATCTCGCCGCTGGCATTGGGGAAGAACAGCTTGATGTGGTCGTCGGCGCCGGGCGAATCGAAACCGGCCAGCTCGGCGCCGCCCAGCACGATGCGGCGCATGTGCGGGGTGACCTCTTCGGTGCGCAGCACGGTCAGTTCACGGAAGCGCACATCCAGGCGCAGGCGCGTGTTGTTGTGTTCGGTCATGGGGTTACCTGTAAAGGTGTCGCGCAGTGCTGCGCGGCGTAGGAGAGACCTGGCTGGATTCAGTCTGGCTGGGTCGTTGAAATGGGTGGGCTCTCGCTACCGGCCGTACCGTTGAGCAGCGCGGATGCCCGCGTCAGCAGCGCCGCAACTTCTTCCGCCTCGCCCTCGGCCCAGCGGCCGTGGTGATGCACCAGCGCCCGCTTGAACTCGCGCAGGGCACCGGCCAGCGGCGGCGGCAGCGAGGCCTTGGTGATCTCGCGGGCGCGGTCGAAGGCACGCCGCTGCGCCAGGCGCACCTGGGTGCGCTGCACCTTCAGCTCGAACTCGCCGGCGGTGGTGATGCGGAAGATCCGCTTGCCGTCCACTTCCTCGGCCTCGATCCAACCGGCCTGCTCGAAGCTGGCCAGCAGCGGGTACATGGTGCCGGCGCTGGGCGTGTAGGCCTGCATGAACTGGTTGCTGATCAGCTGCATCAGCTCGTAGCCGTGGCGCGGCTGCTCGCCGATCAGGGCCAGCACCAGCAGGCGCAGGTCGCCGCGGCTGAGCACCCGCGGCTGGCCGTTGCGGCGTGGCACTTCCGGATTGGTGGAACGGGCTCTGGGAGAAGCGGTACGGCTCATTTCGATATATCGGTAAACGAGTGCGCAAACGATATATCGATATATCGAAGACGACAATCATCGATCCGGCCACAAGCAGGTCAGTTTTGGGCCACGGCCAGCCCCGCGCACAGCAAAAGGGGCGCCCCTTGCGAGGCGCCCCGGGCAACACTGTGGAAGGGAGTGAGGCAGGGCCAGACGGCGGACCGAAGCGGGCGAGGCCAACACTCGAGGCCTACCCTGAGGGCAGGGCGGGGGGCGATCCAGAGGCAGGTGCGACACGTTGTCGCCCGTTCAGCGCCAGCACGCCGAGCCGATACAGGTGGGCATGGCGCTGCCCTACAACCGTCACCGGCAGCAGTAACACTGCGTCCTGCACATGGGCGCAGCGGCCCGCAAGCGACAGCCCGCGCAGCCGCCAAGGCCCGCCGCAGGGCCGTCAGCGGGCCCGGCAAGCCCCTTGCGGACACTGGCCGGTTGCATCCATACGCCTGCGTAGCCAAGTGACGAAAGCCCTTGGTGCGCTACACTTTGCGGTCTAGAAATCTATACAACAGTCGCGCGCGTGCGTGCGGTTATGGGAGCGCTAATGAACTGGTTGAACGAGGTGCTGAACAACGACCCGAATCCTGTGGAAACCCAGGAGTGGATCGAGTCGTTGAAGGCCGTTATTGATGTCGAGGGCTCCGAGCGCGCGCATCAGCTGCTGGAAGGCATGGTGGAACTGACCCGTCGTTCGGGCGCCTACCTGCCGTTCTCTCCCACCACCGAGTACGTCAACACCATCGAGCCGCAGCTCGAGGCCAAGAGCCCGGGCAATGCCGAGCTGGAATGGCGCATCCGTTCGATCATCCGCTGGAACGCGATGGCCACCGTGGTCCGCGCCAACCGCAAGCCGGGTGACCTGGGCGGTCACATCGCCTCGTTCGCCTCCGGTGCCACCCTGTACGACGTGGGCTTCAACCACTTCTGGCGCGCCCCGAGCGAAAACCACCCGGGCGACCTGCTGTTCATCCAGGGCCACAGCGCCCCGGGCATCTACGCGCGTTCCTTCCTGGAAGGCCGCATCAGCGAAGAGCAGCTGGACAAGTTCCGCATGGAAGTGGACGGCGGTGGCCTGTCCTCGTACCCGCACCCGTGGCTGATGCCGGACTACTGGCAGACCCCGACCGTGTCGATGGGCCTGGGCCCGCTGGCTGCCATCTACCAGGCGCAGTTCATGCGCTACCTGGAAAACCGTGGCCTGATCGAGAAGTCCGACCGCAAGGTGTGGTGCTTCATCGGCGACGGCGAGAGCGACGAGCCGGAAACCCTGGGCGCCATCGCCCTGGCCGGCCGTGAAGGCCTGGACAACCTGATCTTCGTGGTGAACTGCAACCTGCAGCGCCTGGACGGCCCGGTGCGCGGCAACGGCAAGATCATCCAGGAACTGGAAGGCGTGTTCCGTGGCGGCGGCTGGAACGTGATCAAGCTGCTGTGGGGCGGTTACTGGGATGCCCTGCTGGCCAAGGACACAAACGGCGTCCTGAAGAAGCTGATGATGGAAACCGTCGACGGCGAATACCAGAACTGCAAGGCCTTCGGCGGCGCGTATACCCGCGAGCATTTCTTCGGCAAGTACCCGGAAACCGCTGCGATGGTGGCCGGTCTGAGCGACGACGACATCTGGCGCCTGAACCGTGGTGGCCACGACCCGCACAAGGTGTACGCCGCCTACCACCAGGCCGTGAACACCAAGGGCATGCCGACCGTCATCCTGGCCAAGACCGTGAAGGGTTACGGCATGGGCAGCGCCGGTGAAGCGCTGAACCCGACCCACCAGACCAAGAAGCTGGACGACGAAGCGGTGCGCCACTTCCGCGACCGCTTCAACATTCCGGTGACCGACGCGCAGCTGGCCGATGGCCAGGTGCCGTTCTACCACCCGGGCCCGGATTCGCCGGAAGTGCAGTACCTGCAGGAACGCCGTGCCGCGCTGGGCGGTTACCTGCCGCAGCGCCGCCGCAAGGCCGACAAGACCTTCGTTGCCCCGAAGCTGGAAGCCTACGAGCGCCTGCTGAAGAGCAGCGGCGAGCGCAGCTACTCCACCACCATGGCGTTCGTGCAGAGCCTGAACATCACCCTGCGCGACAAGGAACTGGGCCCGCACATCGTGCCGATCGTGGCCGACGAAGCGCGTACCTTCGGTATGGAAGGCCTGTTCCGCCAGATCGGCATCTACGCGCCGTTCGGCCAGAAGTACAAGCCGGTGGACGCGGACCAGCTGATGTTCTACCGCGAAGACCAGAGCGGCCAGGTGCTGCAGCAGGGCATCAGCGAGCCGGGTGCGATCAGCTCGTGGATGGCCGCCGGTACCAGCTACTCGGTCAGCAACGTGCCGATGCTGCCGTTCTACATCTACTACTCGATGTTCGGCTTCCAGCGCGTGGGCGACATCGCCTGGCAGGCCGCCGACATGCGTACCCGCGGCTTCCTGCTGGGTGGCACCGCCGGCCGCACCACGCTGAACGGTGAAGGCCTGCAGCACGAAGATGGCTTCAGCCATCTGGTGGCCGGTGGCATCCCGAACGTGCGCAGCTACGACCCGACCTTCGGCTTCGAAGTGACCGTGGTTCTGCAGCACGGCACCAAGCGCATGATGGAAGACCAGGTGGACGAGTATTACTACGTCACCCTGATGAACGAGAACTACACCCACCCGGAAATGCCGGAAGGTGCGGCCGAAGGCATCGTCAAGGGCATGTACCTGCTGACCGACGCCGGCAAGCCGAAGAAGGGCGAGCTGCGCGTGCAGCTGCTGGGTTCGGGCACCATCCTGCGCGAAGCCATTGCCGCGGCCGAGCTGCTGGACAAGGACTTCGGCGTGACCGCCGATATCTGGAGCTGCCCGAGCTTCAACGAACTGCGTCGCGATGGTTTCGACGTGGAACGAGCCAACCGCCTGCATCCGGAAGGTGAGCAGCGCAAGGCCTACGTGACCGAGCTGCTGGAAGGCCGCCAGGGCCCGGCGATTGCCGCCACCGACTATGTGCGTGCGTATGCGGACCAGATCCGCGCGTTCGTGCCGATGTCGTACACCGTGCTGGGTACGGATGGTTTCGGCCGTTCGGATACGCGTGCGAACCTGCGTCGGTTCTTTGAGGTCGACCGCTACTACATCGCGCATGCTGCGATTGCGGCGCTGGCGAAGGAAGGGAAGATGACCGCGAAGGATGTGGCCCGGGCGATCAAGCAGTACAAGATTGATCCGGAGAAGGCTAATCCTGTTGGGGTTTGATGCTGAAGCTCCGGAGTGTTAACAGAAGGCGGCCGTAAGGCCGCCTTCTCATATGTGCATCCAAAAGGGACAAGTCGCCCGTCGCAGCTTTTGATACGGTGCTTCGTACAATGTCCATTCACAGGAGGGATCCGATGATGAAGAACGCATCGAATGCGGTACGCGGACGGGCAAGCGTCCTCTGGTGTCTACTGGGAGGGGTCTTGGGCGGAGTGAGTGTGTGGATATTCCAGGGGCATTCATTATCGATTGCCCCTGCAGAAATGACTTACCCGGATCTGGCGGCAACCCTCCTCATGGCGGCCACCTTAATCGTTGCTATATTCGGAACTATTTTTGGTTTGGCGGCGATTCTCGGCTACACGCAATTTCGGCGGGGTGTTGAGGATAAGACTAGGGCTGTAGTTGAGGGCGTAATTAGGGAACACCTAATAGAAGAGCTCCGTGAGGGACCAAGCCGTGGTGTGCTAGAAGAACTCGTTGCCAGGTTCTTGCAGGAATCGCGGGAAAAGCCAGGGGTCGTTGAGGCCTGGACTAATCTACTAGATCAAAATCGCGATGATATGAGACATGTTGACGAAGATGTTGGATAGGGAGCAAGACTATGCTAACTGCTGAGTTTCTACGAATCTCCCCGGAGGAGCGTGCTGTTGTAGAAATGCATCTTGCGAATGCTCCCGTGAAGATATCTGAGATTGCGAAGGGTCTCGGAATAAAATTGGTGGCTTCCACTCTCCCGGCTGGAATCTCTGGTGAGATTAGGCCGCGCGAAGATGGGTTCGTAATCTCTGTAAATAGGCATGACAATCCGCGTCGCCAGAGATTTACGGTGGCTCATGAGGTTGCACATTACTTAATTCATCGAGATCAGATTGGTGACGGAATATCTGATGATGTGCTATATCGATCATCGCTCTCCGATGCCCGTGAAGCGGAGGCCAATAGGCTTGCTGCAGATATTCTCATGCCGAGGCGCCTGGTCGAACTCGCTTATGCTCGCCATAAAGGGGTTGCTACTGATGAGGTTGTGGCTAAGATGGCAGAGGAGTTTGGCGTATCTGAAGTGGCAATGAGGATACGTTTAGGTCTTAGCTAAGGACAGGGGGTCCAGTGAGCGCGCGATTGAAGATAGCTTCTATGAAGTATTTGCCTATCCTAGAAGTCCGGCCGGCTGAGATGATGGCGTTGCAGGAGCTTCCTGAGAAGGACAAGGATTTGATGCTGCCGCTGTTTCGGATCCGTCCGTGGGTGGCAGCGGAGAAGCTGAGTAGCGCAATTGACCGACTCAAGGCTGCATTTGGTGATCGACCAAGCTTCGTCGAGGTAGCAGATGCTGATGTTCTTAAGCCTGGAAAGGAGAGAGAAGTCCATTCGGAGCTAAGAGCTCTCCGTGACCCGGCCGAAGGTTTTCTGAATTGGCAGAAGTTCTTCTCTGAAAAGGGGAATGAAAAGTTCATACCGGCATTGCAGCTCAGAGATCCCCGCGAGTATCTTTCACAGGCTCGGTATTTCCACCGGCTTGGTAGGGGTATGCTGGTCCGTATTGATGTTGGGTTGGATTCTCTAGCAGAGGGTATTGCGAGACTGACCTCATCTGAAACAAATGATGGGGAAGGTGTGATATTTGTTCTTGATTACGGAAAGCAGGGGGCTAAGTTCGCGGAAGCGCTGTCTTCCATCTCTGCCCTTGCTCTTGCTGTTCTTAATGCGGCTCCAAAATCAAGAGTTGCGGTTTCGGCTTCGAGCTTTCCGGATGCATTTACCGGTATAAAAAGACAGGCCATCTTTGAGCGTAACGTTTACCAGTCGCTGATAAATAGGGTTCCAGATCTCATTTTCAGCGATAGAGGGAGCGCGCGAGTCGAACGTCAGTTGGGTGGCGGAGGAGCTCCTGCGCCGCGAATCGATTTCGCAAGATCAGATGAGTGGTTCTTCTATAGGGACGATGGTGGCTCCGGGAGTCGGCTCTCTGCCTATCAGCGCCAGGCGATAGCATTGATGGATTCCGCCTATTGGGACGGGAAACTGAAACTGTGGGGGTGCCAGATGATTGAAAAAACGGCCCTCGCCGATGAGTCTGGGATAACTTCGCCTAGTCGTTCAACGTCTGCAAGAATAAATATTCATATTCATCAGCAGCTTCATTACGGGGACCCTTCGGCCCTTTATGATACTGATGAGGAGTGGGTAGATATCTAGCTTGCTCCCGATTCTCTCTCTTTGCTCCATGATGTCCAAATTTCAATGAGTTCTCTTTTTTTCTTCTCTTTCTCCTCCCTTAATTCGTGATACCTGCTCAGTAGAGGGATGTCGCTGGCCTCTATTTTTCGTCCGGATACTTTTTCCCAGAATATAGCGCTCGTTTCCGCGAACCGGGCATTGAATAGTTCGAGCATCTCTCTGCGCTCCACAGAAGGCTTTCTGTGTGGCATTGTTATTCTTGGTGAGTTCAATTTTGCTACAGAGCTTCCCTCTATCGCCCAGACATGAATGTGATTGTGCGTGGCTAGGTCGATCGACCCTACATGCTTTTCGCCGATTAGAAGAATTGTTTCATCGAAAGTCTTGGTATAGGCCGCGAGTTGTCTGTCGAGTCTCCTCAGAGAGTCGAAATTGCTTTTTATTTCAATTCCGATAATCCGCTTTCCCATAGCGATCGCAAGATCAGCCCTAATTCCCCGCTCTGGAAGTGGTAATTCGGAAGAAATAACGGATCGCTTTGTGATTCTTCGGTCGGCTCGTAGAGTGTTGAGGGCCTTGGCTTTCAATTCAAGTTCGTTGGCTTTCATTCGCTACTTCTATAGGCAGTGAAACCTTAATATCCCCCGCGGCATCTTCGCCTGCCGCATGGTCCTGGTGCCCTGTACGCGCGTCCATTGTAGTTCCGAAACCCGAAATCTGGGCCATGATGCCCATGATAACGTCATGTGAGTTCGCATCAGCCAAGTGGCCAGCTTTGATCGTCCTGTTCTCCCGGCAGTCAGTTCACGTGAAATCAAGGAATAGTGCGGCCTGAGTGAGATTTCACCTGCCGCATTCTCGATTGTTCGATCTGGCTATGGCTCGAGCAGTTGGGCAGAGATTTTGCAAATTCCCGCACGATCTTTTTGGAGATTGGTCTACTGCAGCAGCTTTCGGCGAGGATCGATGGGGGGCGAACTCTACGTCCGATGCGCAGGGCTAATTGGCACGCATTTGAATTTTATTTTTCATGCAGATACTGATGCATGGAGAATAAATTCTTAACAATGCTGGCATAAAAACTATCCATTCATCTTTTCTTATCAAAAATAACGTCGCGATGGAATTCCATGAAATGGAGTTGCCTATTAGTGAATTCACTACATCGAAGACAATCGTGCAGCTTTAAGCCGAAGCGATCTTGTACATCAGGAGGCAAGGCTGTCGAAACGAGTATTCGACCGCTCGACGAAAAGCTAATCCACCCCCGATCAAACAGCAGATCCGCGTGCGGAGCCAGCAGAAGCCCGTTCTCGCCATCGACGCGCTCGCTATGAGTGCTATCAGCCCATGGCTTGATATGGCTCGCGCGTAGGAATCTAAGGTCCTCAATGCCGGTCAGTCGGCAACCCTTCTCAACGCCAATCAGACGCTCACGGAATAGGCGTTGCTTCGTCCGCACTTCGGTTTCGCGTCTCGCGCTGGATGCGCCGGCATCATCGATAGCACCTATCTCAGCTTGGTCGGTCTCACTTGCCGCGAGGCCCAGTGAGGTTTCCAATGATCTCAAGCGGAACACGATCGCAGACCTTGGCTGCCCTTCTCGATCTAGCGTGCCAGGTTGAACGTAGGAAGACTGGCACATGAACCTACCAAGGTATCGGTAGGGCCGCCCCTTGCCCATCATCTGAAACACTATGAGCGTCTTGCCATCTTCGACGTGCTCGCCGATCGCTCGGTTGCCCGCCACGTACTTCATGTCTCCGACTTGACCCTCGCCGAAGTAGTGAAAGACTTCGTCGTCGTCCCAGAAATCATGGTAGCCATGAGATACGCCGGCCTCGCCAGTGAACGCGATGACTAGCGGATGCTCCTTGGGTGTCGAAATGCCGCCTTGCTGTTGCCCGCCAAATACACCGTGGATCTGCTTTTGACGGTTGTAGAGCGCGCCCACCTCGA
Organism: Stenotrophomonas sp. 99219_Sma; assembly: GCF_056480785.1. Classification (NCBI taxonomy): domain Bacteria; kingdom Pseudomonadati; phylum Pseudomonadota; class Gammaproteobacteria; order Lysobacterales; family Lysobacteraceae; genus Stenotrophomonas; species Stenotrophomonas sp. 99219_Sma. The sequence goes on from NZ_CM151117.1 coordinate 415,572, forward strand.
ATGGGAGTTCCATCCTAGATCCCTGTCCCAGAAGCTAAGTGCCCAGGATTCTAGCCAGAACCACGTTCCTTGTGTCATCGATTGACGCGTTTGGCTGCTAGGGCAGGGTGCAGATGGGGGCTAATGGGAGGCAGGCCTAGGGCAGCTTTTCTCAGGCGCGCTCAAGTTCGTTCTGCGTCTCTCTGGTGAGCCCCATCCATCTTTCCAGCGCTGTAGCCCTATTGCATCGCCTGCGACCGTAGACATGGTGGCTATCAGAAGACTTGGTCCAGAGTTGTCCACGAACAGAATGGCATCGCCACGTAGGCTCATATCAAAGAAGTGTCTACTGGGATCATGCTTTCCGATGGTGATGCCTTGGCAAGCCAACTCCTCGGCAAAGCTCTCGGCGTCGGCCCGAAACAGGGCAAACTCCGAGTCGGTGAGTCTTGGGTAGTTCTCAAGACACATTGTGGTGGCTGGCGCGTACGCCCCGCCAATGATCAATCCCAGGAGTGCTGCCGCCGTCAGGGCAAGCGAAGTCCGGCTCGGCATAATGAGGCCAGTGTTGGAGGCTAAAGGGATCAGACAGCGGCGAATGCTTCGGACCGTGCATACGATCCGGTGCGTTGCATTCGATGTGCATAGCGAAGCACGCTCTATTCCCGAACCTGCAACCGCTCAATAGCCTGCGCGGTCAACGCCACACACGCCATCTTCAACCCTTCCATAACCCGATCCCCCAGGTACTCTTCGGGCGCACCGTTCTGCCGAGTCCGCTCCGCAGCCAACATCAGTTCCGCCACTACACGCAGCCCGGCCAGCGCGCAATCCGCATCCGCCAGTTGAAGACATCGCCCAGGCAATTGATGACGCTCCGGCCAAGGCTGGCCGTCCGCAGCCGCACCAGTGCCGATGCGGTGCAGCGTGGCGACGAAGGCGTTGGGATCGACGGACGGTTCGCGCTCGGCTTCAGCGTTGTCCGGATCGTACTGCGCGTGCAGGGAACGGAAGTCCGATGTGTTCATGGCAATGCTCCGTACAGGACAGATAGCAGCGCCACCAATAAAGGTGGCGGACGGTGCGGGCTCGAAAACCGGTATGTACCAGACCGGCGGATCCGAAGATCCCCACGCACCGCCCGCCATGGAACGCGAACGGATTGCCAGCCGGCGCCACAGAAAAGTGACGCCGGCTGGCAAGCGCATACATCTGGTACAGAGACGGGTTTTCGAGTCCCGCGCCACCCTTTTCCGGTGGCACACCAAGAGATACCCGTGCAGCAACCAAATGCCAAGAAACCACAGGACTGATGATCGCCAGTCCTGACGCTTTCGGCATTGTCGCACACGGTGTTAAGCCAGCAAGCGATTGCGCTGCAACGGTCTTGAAGGGCTTGGCGCTATTGACCCCAAGCGCAGGAATGCTCGCAGCCAGGGCTATGGCGTAGGGTCAATCGCGACAGATTGGAGCGGCGGTTCAGCCGGGCGGCGCCTCGGCCGAGGGCACGAAGGTCAGACGGACCCGTACCCGCGCATGCCGCGCGACACCCTCAACCACGACCGGATCAAAGCGCCATTGGTCCACTTCGGTAAGGGCCGCACGATCAAGCTCCCGCAGTCCGCTGGACCGCGCCACCATCACGTTGGAAACGTGGCCCAGCTTATCCAGTTGAGCAACCAGCAGCACCGCCATGGGAGCCTGCAGGAAGGTATCGAGCGGCGTGGCGAGGGCCGTTGAATACACAATGGCGGGCGCCTGCTGCAGCTTGAAGGAGGGGTTGTCACCGGCCTCTACGAACACTTCAGTGGAAACCTGCGGGTCTGCCGCCATGGCCATGGCAGGTGTGGCGCCCAGCAGCATCAGAACGAGGTTCAGTGCCTGGGCGGTGTTCAAACGGGGCATACGTGGTTTCCATTCCGGTGCGCTACAAGCATAGCGGCCATCCCCTGGAATCGCCTGCCTTGAATGCCTGCGTGCGGGATTTCTGCGCGGATCACATAGGCGCGCCCGGCCGTGGCCACAGCGCATCGTCACGCTCCAGGTCGTAGTCACTGCCGAAGGCCAGTGCAGCCTCGCGTGGAGGGAGGTCTGCGTAGCAGCCCAGCAGGTGCTCATCCATGCCGGCATCGCGGTGATCGATGGCGAACAGGTGGTGGAGCTCCTTGTCGAAGGCTTCGAGCCATGCGGGGTCGATCCTGGTCATGGGCATCCTCCAGTGGGGGGAGGATGGTCTGCCGCCATCTCAGAGGATGCGATTACGGGCAGTAGCTGCTTCTCAGTCATTACAGGGGCTCATCAGCGGAAGCCGCGAACCCATTGCATCTGTCTCGAAACGACCAAGCCAAGAAGGGTAAGCTCCATCAGCGACATCATTGAAGGGAATCCAGGGACGCAGGCGATGAAGCGAAGCCCCACCCAAGGCCCTCAAGCGGGCCAGTTCTACTTGTTCTCACCAGATCTGGAAAGCAGCCGTCCTTTCCGGGGCGCCGAGGTTGAGAACCTGTCGGTGTTGCTCGATCCACCGCGCATCATTCTGCGCCCGGACAATGGGGGTTTCCCGGCGCTTCGCGAGAAGCCACGCATCGTCTTCGACGCTTCCAAGGGCCCTGAGCCACGTGACCTGGAGGGCGGCTTCAGCGGGTACTGGCTCGTCTCGGAACGGCTGTGGCAGGTGATGAAATCCGTGGATCCGCATGCGTTCGACTTTGTTGAGTGTGATGTCCGCCTGGCCGATGGCACACCTATGCCACGGCGTTTCCTGTGCGACGTGGTGCGTGAACTGGACGCGATAGACGAGGAGTGTTCAAGGCTTGATATCGAGATCGATGAGGACTTCGTCAACGGAAAGTTCTATTCGATTGCAGGCGGGGCGAGTCTGGCCATTCGCTCTGAGGTGGTGCGAGATGCGCATGTCTTCCTGACTCCATTCAGCACCTTCGTGATCGCGAGCCGCGAGTTTGTTGATGCAGTTCGCGCGGCGGGGCTCCCCACGAATCCTCGGGATAGCGGCATCTCCTTCGTGGACGCTGCGGCGATCTGACCTTAGGGAGCAGACAACTGATGGCAAGCCAGTTGCGACGTGTTGAACAGCTGCACGGTTCAGTCAGGCACGCCCGGCTGTAGCCGCTGCCCATCGTCCGGCTCCACGTCGTAGTTGCTGCCGAACACCAGGACTGCCTCGTGCGGTGGAAGGTCCGCGTAGCAGCTTATGAGCGCCTTCGATTCACATCAACAACGTGGGATGAAAAGCATGCGATCGGACTCCACCCATCAGCCGCGCAAGGGCGAGTTCTTCAAGCTTCGACCGGATGCTACCCGAGGAGGGAAGGGCCACGGAGTGGTCTTTGATAACGAGCAAGCGTTGCTTGCGACTCCCCGGCTGATCCTGTTGCCCGAAGCCCGTGGCTTCCCTCCACTGCGTGAAACCCCGCGCTTGGTCTATCGGGAGCGGCAGGGTGTCCCTCCACAGGACCTGGAAGGCGGGTTGAGCGGCTACTGGCTGGTCTCCGAGCGTTTGCGCCAGGTCATGGAAGAGATTGACCCTGACGCGTTCGTTTTCGCTGATACCGACTACCGCTTGGAAGACGGTTCAAAGGGGCCAACCTACTTCCTTTGCGACGTAGTCCGCACGCTGGATGCCTTGGATGAGGAAGCCTCTCAGCTCAACATCGTGATCAGCGATGAGTACACGGCAGGGAAATACTGCCGCCTGACCGGTGATGTCCGGTTGGCGTTCAAACGCGAAGTGCTGGGTTCGGCTCACGTGTTCAGATTGCCGTTCCATGGCGGGGTATTCTGCGACCGAACGTTCAAAGATGCGGTGGAAGCTGCCGGCATCGTCAAGGCCAAGAGATCCAACGGGCTCTGGTTTGAAGATGTGGTGAACTGCTGAGTCGGTCCCGGCGCCGACAGAAGGGCACGACTGCGCTCCAAATATGCGGAGCATGGTGCGCGCTGAGAAATCGTAGATTTCCTAATTGCCTCAGAAACCATTGATGGTCAAAATTGCCGTTATCGTCTGCCTTCTCGCAAGCGACGGGCTATGATCTCCGGGAGGGCTCACGGTCTACACTGGAGGTCTTCACATAGCTGGCGGCGAACGCCTTCCCGGGGCGCCGCTCTGTCTCCAGGCTGGAACACGAAATTTGGGAGGAACAAGCGCATGGATTCGTCAAAGCCTAATCAGCCTGTGCCCGGCGAGTTCTATCTGCTCATGCCTGACACGACCCGAAGGGGAAGAGGGCATGGCGTTGAGATCGAGAATGAGGACGCACTGCTGACGCCTCCCAGGCTGATCATCCGCCCCGAAGAAGGCGGTTTCCCTCATCTGGCGCAGAGACCGCGCCTGGTTCTCGATCCAAAGCTGGGGGATCCACCGCAGGACCTCGAAGGAGGAATGAGTGGCTACTGGTTGGTGTCAGAGCGCCTCAAGAAGGCATTCACCGAAATAGATCCCGTTGCCTTTGAGTTCGTGGAGTGTGACTACGTGCTTCCGGACGGCACAGAGGGCCCAACGTACTACCTGTGCGAGGTTGCTCGCGAACTGGATGCCGTCGACGAGGAAGCGTCGAAGTTCCGGGTCATCGTTGATGAGGGCTATCCGGGCGGAAAGTTCTACGACCTTCGTGGCGGAGCAAGCCTGGCATTCAAGAGGGATGTAATCGCGGATAGTCACGTCTTCCGCACTCCATATTCTGGTGACCTTGTCTACTGTGACCGCATATTCCGAGATGCCATACGGGCTGCGGGAATCGGAAGTGACGGTGAAACACGCGGCCTTAGGTTCAAGGACGCATTCGATATCTGAAGCAGATATGTGATTTCATGGATGAGGTGTTGATATGCCGGCTGATCGTCCGATCCTGCAGGATCACCATGTAATCGAGCAGCAGACCTTCAGGAATGATCCGCTGCTCAGGGTGCTCGCCAAGGCAAAGCTCATTGAGAAAGATGCCTTTGAGAATCGCCTTTACATGCCAGCTGATCGGGAGCTTGCGCAGGCAATGCGTATCTCGCCGCATAGTGGCGGTCCGATAGCTGACTATCAGGACGGCATCGGTTTTGAGCTGAGGCAGTTGCAGTTTTCCCGAGACGGACAGGAAGCGCTGCGTGGTGATCCAGCGGCACTCCAGCGCGTAGCAGCGCAGGTCAAAGACCTCCGCGACACCATGACGGTCGGCCTCGTCAATGGAGACCTTTATACGAACGCGCCGCTTGGCATGCGCGCTGATGACATTCGGCCCGTGACGCAGTCGTTCTTCCTCGAGAACCGGAGTTACGCTCAGCTCCACGCATCGAAGATTGGTTCGCTTGCCAGCTTCGGACCGGTAGACCGCAGCTATCTGCTGGTGACGGAATCCGAGTCGCGAATCGTTGCTTTGCTTGAACATGCCGACCTGACGGGAAGCAAATTGACGAAAGGCAGAAATCTTGAGCTTCAACGAAGCGGATTGTCTCTCGCAATTTCCAATGCCCATCATGAAGGGCGGACTCTTCTTTCTGAGTCGAGCATTCTGACCGTTGAGCGCGTACTGGGCGAAGAGGCCGCCTCACGCCTTCGTGCTCCGGTCGGGCAACGCGGCGGAGTTACCCTGGACCTCCTCCTCGGCGAAGCCTCCACCAGCCAACTGATCCGCTCCGGCGGCCTGCTCGCCTCCGGCGCCGACGCTGTAGTTACCGCCCGTCGCACCTCGCAGCTGCTGGAAGAGGGCAACGGCACCGCCGCCCAGTCCGAGCTCACCCATGCCTTGGCGCGCAACGGAGGTGGCTGGGTCGGTGGCATGGCCACCGCGTCGGTGATCGGCACGTCCAGCTTCGTCCCTGCGGCCATCGTCGCGGGCGATGCGCTGCTGATGAGCAAGGCGTTCGACAGGGGCGCAGATCTGCTCGACAACCGCGCCGTCTACCGGCAGACCGACAAGGCCGATGTCACATGGCAGTTCAATGGCCTGAACTGGCAGCGCCAGGCGGTTATGGACAGCACAGGCGACGGCCTGGGCAATCCGGCTGAGCGCAGTGTGGGTGCCAGTTACGAGAAGGCCCGCGAGCTGGGCGCATATGCCCATGTAAAAGCGGTAGAGCTGGCGCTGGGCAAGGCGCCGCCGCCGCGGGATCCTTTCAGCATCCCGGCGCGGGACGGCGAGGGCCGTCTGGACAATCCCAACTGGCACCGCGATGCGCAGACCGAGCAGTGGACGCGACAGGTCAAGATTGGCGTGTCCGGTACCAACGACCGGGGTGTGTATGAGACGCAGACCGCCAGCCCCGAGCGCACCAACGAGTTGAATCGCGAGGCGGTGCAACGCATCGAGAACAACATCGGCAACGGCAAGGCCGCGATTGCCGCCAGCTACCTGGAGACCTACGCCGCAACCCGCGCCAGCGACTTCGTGCCGCTGGTGCCGGAAGCGGTGGAGCAGGCGCGTGCCAGGCCCGACGCCATCCGGGGCTCGGACAACCAGCTCTACCAGCGCGATGAAGCAGGACAATGGAGCCATGCTGGCCAGATCGCGCCGGGGAACATGGCGCTGGAGTTGGAGCTGACCCGAGCCATCCAGCAGCCGTCGCTCGATCAGTTCAACCAGACCATCGCCGCATTGGACGCGCGGCCATTGCCGTCTGCGGCGGAAGTGAACCAGAACGAGCTGCGCCACAGCTACTACGCTGCGGGCGTTGCGCTGACCCCGGCGTGGGAGCAGGCGGTTGCGCTGGCCACGGCGCGCACGCGCGAGCAGCACGGCATTACGGGGCCCACATTGCAGGAGCTGGGACCTGTAGCCGAGGGCAACGCGGGCGCCTCCCGGCCCATCAACCATTACCAGGTGGGTCAGGATGGTGTGGCGCGCGCCGTCGCGACCACCAGCACGCTGGAGCTGCAGGCCGCATGGAAAGAGGTGCGGACGCGTGCCAATGAGCAGGCGCCGGTACCGGACTCGCCCGAGCTGCGCATAGCGGCGCTGTCGGCGGGTGAGCAGGAGGCGTACCGGCAGGCACTGCAGGAGGCAAATCGGCTGGGTGCTGCGCAGGTGGATGCAGGACAGGCTGCACGAGCGGCCGCGCAGGTTGCACATGGCGATAAGTCATCTGAGCAGGATGGGAGCGTGGAAGTGCGGCCGGAAGAGCCGGCCACTGCGCAGCCCATCGCGCCTGCGGCGGTTGTGGCGGCGCCGCCAGCGGTAACGGTCACGTCACCGCCTACGCCCGCCCCACAGGACAAGCCCGAGTCTCAGCGGCACGCCGAGCAGCGCGATCCGCCGCGGCGTGAGGCGGAGCCCGAACCTCAGCCCCATCCAAACTACGAGGCGCCCACCGAAAGCCTTACCGCCTCACAGACGCCGGAGCCCACCGGGCCTATGCAGGCGCACCCGGCCGTGCTTGAGCGCGCGACGCCACACGCTACCGCGCCTCTGGCAGCGGCAACGCAGGCGGTGCCCACGCAGCGCACAGAGCAGGTAACGGAGCCAGAGCAGATGGCTGCACCTGCGGTTGCTGCCACTCCAAAGCAGGACATGGCAGTGCAGGAGGTCGAGCCGGTGCCCTTCAAGGAGCCGCTGCCTGCTGAACCCGCGCGTGATCCGTGGCCTTTGGAGCAGGAAGTGGCACAACACGTGCCGGAGCCCGAACCGGCTCCGTTGGGTGACCACGAGCCAGTCACTGCGGCTGTCACTGTTTCTGACGAGCCCACGATAGCGCCAAGCCCTGAGCCGGCCGCGCCCACACCCGCACCGGATGAGGCATCGGCCCCGAACCGGGCGCTGCAGGACCCCACGCAGCCTGGCCACCCCGATCACGCGCTGTATCAGCAGATCCGCGAGGGCGTGGAAGCGCTGGACGCCAAGCACGGCCGCAGCTTCGATGAAGTCAGCGAGCGAATGACCGCCAGCCTTCTGGTACTGGCCAAGGACAACGACCTGGATCGGGTGGACCATGTGCTGGTGAGCAACGCTACGCGCGAACACCCAGCTGGGCACATGCTGTTCGTGGTGCAGGGTGAGCCAAGCAATCCGGCCCATCAGCGCGCTGCGATGCCGACCGAGATGGCGGCGCAGACATCAGTGGAAGAGTCGCTGCAGCAGTTCGACTCTGTCAGCCGTGAAGCGCATCAGCGTGCGCTTGCCAATCAGATGGACCAGCAGCTGGAAGATCAGCGGGTGCAGCACGACATCCAGATTCGTGCGGCGAGCATGTGATGAGCAAGGCACGCGCTGCACTGGCGACCTGCACGGAGGACTGAAGATGACGCCACATGGAAAGCGCCGGATATGCATGCTCGCGGGACTACTCGTTCTTCTGGCTACCGCGTGCCGGCCCGATGCGGCTCGCGACGCAGGCTCGATAGCAGAGGCCCATCGTCCGGATCTGGTGCCGCTTGTGCGGGCCATGCCGACTACCTCAATGGATGCACCATTGACGGTCGAGTTCGATGTGGCTGCTCCCAGAAAAAATTCCTCTCCAACGCTCATGATCGGCATTCGCGTTGACCGCACGGATAACACCACGGCGTTTGGGGCACTGGCCGATGCTCGGGCGTCCGGGTTCCAGGCGGAGGTTTCCATGCAGCGCCTGGAATCGAGTGGATGGAAGGACGTGCCGTTGCTCCGGCTGGAATCGATCATTGGGGAACCTGCCAGGACGATTCCCATCCCCGCCGATGGTCGAGTAACAAGCGCGTGGCTGGACGATGCTGACGTACTGGCGCTGCAGAATGCTGGGCTGGAACGACCCGGCGACACCTATGCACAGCTGGCCTTCGCATGGGCGCGCAATCCGTCGCCGGGCCGTTACCGGGTTGAAGTGCAACTGCATTCGCCTCTGACGCAGCTTGATCCGTATCACCCCGAACTGCTGATTGCCTACCTGCGCAGGCCCAAGTAGCGAAGGAGTCAGCTTCTTCCCCTTGGGATTGCTGGCTGGTTCACACATTCAGCAAGCCAGCCGTGGCCTTAGCTTTGTCCTCCACCTGCCCCCCATCCCACCTATGCCATCATCCAGCCAGGACCGCAGCACCCATCAAGGCTGAACAGGCATGGAGCAGGCAACACGCTACACGGCAACTCTTTATCTGGCCGCGCCCGGCACCCCATTGAAAAGTGGGGGAATCTCGCCGCGCGGCCACATGTACCTGCAGGTGGCGGCAGGCGACGAGGCCCACAGCTACGGCTTCGCACCGCCGCGCCAGGCGCCGGGCGAAACCCGCACCGGCGTGCAGTACGCGCAGGTGCGCCTCGACGATGCCGACGAGCATCTGGACCCGTACTACAGCCGCACCCTGGAAATCACCGAGGAGCATTACGGTTGCCTGCGTGACTTCGCCGAGGAACCGGCCGAGTTCGAATTCGATGTTGATCGCCCGGCCACCATCAACCGCTGCAGCGATTTCGTCTGGGCGGCGCTGCACTACGCCGGGCTGCATCCGCTGCCGGCGCCGCTGGATGGCGGCAGCAACCTGGGCGAGTTCGCAGTGCTGTTCAACCTGCCGGAAATCCAGTGCATTGCTGCGCCGTTCCCGGGCAGCGATCTGAATGCCGAAACCCACCATGCGATGCCCGAGCGCGAGGCCGAACATCATCGCCAGGGCGACCGTGCCAGCGATGCGCCGCCGCCGACGCCGATTGAAGTGGCCGGCACGCTGCTGGACCCTTCTCATCCCGACCATCGCCTGTTCTCGCAGCTGATCCAGAAAGTGGCCGAACTGGATGCCGCGCATGGCCGCCCGTTCGATGCGGCCAGCCAGCGCATCAGCGCCAGCCTGCTGGTGCTGGCCAAGCAGAACAATCTCTCGCGCGTGGACCACGTGCTGCTCAGCCAGCCGACCAAGAGCAGCCATGCGGCAGAGAGCATCTTCATCGTGCAGGGCGACCGCAACGACCCCGGGCACCGCCGCGCCAGCATCGCCACTGAAGTGGCGGCCAAGACGGATGTGGCCGATTCGCTGCGGTTGAAGGAGCAATGACGCGGCCACAGCGGCGGGGGGCGGTGGTACTGGCGGTGCTGGGCGCGCTGGCGGCATGCCGTGCGTCACCAGCGCCTGAGGTTGCGCCGCCCCTGCTGACGCGCGCACAGGCCGAGTCCCGCACGGTTGTGCCGATCACGCGGGCCGTGCAGTTGCAGAAGGCCGGTCGGATTGCCGAGGTCACGTTTGATTTGCCGGCACCCCAGAAGCCGGCCATTCCGATTCTGAACATCGGGTTGCGGCTGCAGGATACCGACGCGCGGCGGCTGCTGGATGCTTCGGAGAAGATCACTCTCGGACGTTTGCCAGCGCGGCTGCGCCTGGAGCGGATTGATGGCAGCTCGGCTCGTCATGTACAGCTCTGGCAGCGTACCCGCGATGGACGCGACTCGCAGAAGATCGCCGATGATGGCGTGGTCACAGACCTGACGACGGGGAGTGTGGACATCAACAGCTTGGCCGAGGCCGGGTTGTACTCTGAAGACGTGCTCTATCGCACGCTGCAGCTGGCGCAGGTCGGAGGCATTGCACCCGGGCGCTACGTTCTGCTGGTCGACCTTGTGGAGGATCGACCCCCGCTGGATGGCCTGAAAGCAGAATTGATCATTGGCTACCAATCACTAGGAAAGTAGACATGCACAAGGACGAAGCCGAACGCTACAGCGTAACCATCCATCTGGCGGCCCCCGGCACGCCGCGCTACGGCCGTGATGCCGAGGGAAACAGGTTCCTGCTGGAGCCTTCGTTCGCGGGGCACATGTTCCTGTCGCTGCGCCGTTCGGGTGAACCCTTGCCGGAGAGCATTGGTTTCACCCACGCAGGCACCAAGGACGAGCCGAACAGGGGCAAAGTCGATGACATGGACGTGTCGGTCTACGACAAGCCCCGCTTCGAGCGCACGATCGAGATCAGCAAGGAGCAGTACGACCGCATCCTCGAGTTCTCGGCGGACCCGAAGAAGCACGGCTTCGACATGAACTACGACTTCTTCGCCAACGCCTGCACCGATTTCGCATGGGGTGCCCTGAACCACGCAGGCCTGCGACCGGTCGGGCTGGCCGGGGAGATCACCAACTACGAGGGCGCCACCAAGGTCCTGGACAACATCCGCGCGGTCAACGCCATCCCGCAGCAGGTGAAGGGCAGCGAGCTGGACAGGGTGCAGTGGAACCCGATGCCGAAGCAGACGTTCCGCGAGTGGATGTTCACCGAGAACGGCGAGCAGTGGCGCGGCAACAGTGCACTCGCGGCAAGCGGCACGCCCGCAGACCCGGCGCACGACGATCATGCCCGCCTCAACCAGATCCACCAGCAGGTGGCCGACCTCGGCGCTTTCGGTGCACGCAACGGCAATGTCAGTGCCAGCCTGCTCGCGCTGTCGAAGGAGCAGCAGTTCTCGCGCGTGGACGAAGTGGTGCTGGGCGAGCAGCGCGGTGATACCGCACCGAAGCTGTTCATCGTGCAGGGGGACCGCAGTGACCCGGCACACCAGCGCGCCAGCATGCCCGCGGAGGTTGCAGCGCAGGCACCGGTGGAGGCCTCGTTCGAACGGGTCGCTCAGTTGCAGCAGAACCCGCCGCAGCGCGATGTGCAGCGCCTGCAGGAAGAGCAGCAACTGCAACAGAGCCACGGCCCACGGATGGCATAGCCGGCGGACGCGGTTCCAAGGTCGAACGTCTGCCACGCTCAGGCAGACGCACGCCACGCCCCCCACCTGCTACCATTCCCCCGCAACCCCAGCCAGCCCACCCTGCGCAGACAGATGCGGGGCGGGCCGTCGCAGTACGGCCCAGCGAGCCAGGACACCCTCCCGTGCCCATTCAAGGACGCTCGCATGTTCCGTAATCCTCTCTTCCGCTCGGCCGCCCTGGCCGTTGCCGTTTCGCTCAGCCTCGGCGCGCCCTCGGCCTTCGCCGACAACGCTCCCGCCGCCAGTGCCACCGCCGCCGTGCAGCGCCAGGCCGTGGCCAAGGGCCTGTACGAGCTGGCCTACAGCCCGAAGCAGAACGCCGTGTTCGTGGCCTCGTCCGGCGGCTTCGGCGATGACGCCGGCCCGGCACAGGTGCTGCGCCTGAACCCGGCCACGTTGGCCGTGGAAACCCGCATCCCGCTGGAGCGCAAGGCGTTCGGCGTGGTGCTGGATGACGCCCACAACCGCCTGTACGTGGGCAACACCGTGGACCTGTCGGTGACCGTGGTCGACACAGCACAGAACAAGGCCGTCGGCACCATCCAGCTGATGGAGAAGAAGACCGGCAAGGACGGCAAGGCTGCTTACACCCACGACCTGCGCGAGCTGGTGGTCGACAGCGCCGCCAACCGCCTGTACGTGACCGGCCACAGCAGCCAGCCGGATGTGAGCAGCGTGCTGTTCGTGATCGATACGAACACGCTGAAGGTGATCAACACCATCGACGGTTTGGGCAATGCCAAGGCGCCGGGTCTGGCGCTGGATGCGGCCAACAAGCGCGTCTACACCAGCAACCTGCTGGCCGATCTGGTGGTGGTGGGTACCGATTCGAACAAGGTGGTGGCGCAGCACAGGATCGCCGCCGAGCAGCCGATGAACATCGCGCTGGACCCGGCCGGCAAGCGCCTGTTCGTGACCGACCAGGGCTCGGAATTCCTGCGTGGCTACCAGGCCAAGAGCAGCGGCCTGGTCAGCAAGCATCCGGGCCAGCGCGTGCTGGTGCTTGACCGCAGCAACGGCAAGGAACTGGCCAGCATCCCGACCGATGCCGGCCCGCTGGGCATCCTGCTGGATGCACCGCGCAAGCGCCTGTACGTGACCAACCGCGAAGCCGGTACGGTGACCGCGTACAACAGTGACAGCTACCAGAAGGTGGCGACCTACAAGGTGCCGACCCACCCGAACAGCCTGGCGCTGGATGCGAAGAACAACGTGTTGTTCGTGAGCATCAAGAACGGCGAGAAGGATGACAAGGGCGCCGACGAGAGCGTGGCGCGGATTCAGCTGTAACGAGCAAAAGTCGGCCGCGCTTGAGAGAAGCGCGGCCGATTCATTGGGTTCTACGCAATACGATATCGATAGGCGAGAGCTTGCAGGTTCGCATCCGAGATTTGCCACGGCTGCTGAATGTGTGCGGTTCCTCCGGCGCAAATGGGTACTCCGTCGTGCGACTGCAGTTGGATACCATGCACGACGAACAGGCCGTTGTTCGGATGATGCTTTAGGTGGTGCTGCACTTCGTTCTTGGTGAGCACGATGTCCCCCAAACCGCCGGTGGTTCCCTTCACCTCGATGTAGTGAACCTGGCCTTCCTTTCTGATCTCCAGATCGTAAGGGGCCGTAGCACTCGTATCCTTGATTTCATATCCCGCGCTGCCGAAGTGCTCCTTGGCAAGTGCCATCGCTTGCAGCTCCACTGCTCGGCGCTGAGGCTGCGTGAGCCCAAAGCCCTGTCCAGACTTCTTGCGACCCGAGGCGGTCTCTTCGATCGCCTCGACCACTGCAATAACATCCGGTGAAGTTTGGCCGCTACGCTTCTGGGCCGGCTCACCTCGATAGATGCTCTTCAGTAGACGCGCCATCGTGAGCATGTCGGCGCGCAATTGATCATCGGATGGAACGTGATCCTTGGCGTAGAAATACGAAACAGCTGTGGTGCTTTCGTAAGCCTTTGCCAGAGAGCCGCCGCCCAAAGTCATGGATTTGAGTAGTCGTGGATCCGCGGTGATGTCATTCTCAAGTATCTCCAAGGCCCATCTGGTTAGGCGCTGAGTCTCGCCCGGGGAACGCTTGATAAAATCGCCATCAATCTTCTCGGTAGAGGCATGGGAGACCGCTAGATAGACGCCGGAGCCATCCTCGCGGAACAGCCAAACCACATACCAGCCCTCGGTTGCGGTGGGCGAGCGTGCTTCGGATGCAAAACGAACCCACGGAACTTGGGACTTTCTGCCGATCCCATCACGCCCAACGAGTAAAAAATCCCCCGGCTCGATGTCTGATGCAAGGCGAAGTTGCTCGGCGTTCTCGCTAAGCAGCTTGGGTAGCTGATGCTTGATGATCTGGCCGCGAGCCTGCATGGCAGCTGTCGGCAATGAACTGTATTGAGGCTGCAGTTCCATCACCTTCTGCAATTCGTCCCTGATACCCACGACGCCCCCTGCGCAATTTTCGATAGACGCAATTAATGCATACAGGGATATCGATCCGCAATGCATATCAAGTCGGTGTCATTGGCGTCAAGGCATGTCGTTTGTGGGTGGTTTGGCGCAGATATGACCAGCAGCCCCTGCAGTTCGCGGTAGGCGGGGCTCCGGTCGGGATAGCTTCCGATTGGACTGAATCTCAAGTAGGGCGCTGCAGGTCAGCGGACGCCCTGGTCACGTGATGGCCGGCTCTGAGCGGCGCCGGCGTGCTTACCCCATCCGGTGCGCAGGATTCTGCATTTCCTGCGCCTGCACCTCGACCTGCGGCTGCCCACCCAGCCCCAGCTTCTGCATCGACTGCTCCACCGGCGTCTGCGCCGCCACAGCCGTCGGCATCATCGCGCGCAGGTGCGCCGGATTGGCCGGGTCGCCCTGCACGACGAAGACGTTGTGCCCGGCCGGATGATTGGCCGTGGCGTTGCTGACCAGCACGTGGTCGACCTGCTGCAGGCCCTGCTCGCGGGCGAGCACGGTCAGGCTGGCGGTCAGACGCTCGCTGGTCTGGTCGAACGGACGGCCATGCTGCGCGTCCAGGGCGGCCACGCCCTGGCGGATCTGCTGGTTGAGGCCGTACTCGGGGTGGTTGGGGGTGATCTCTGCCATGGGGCGATCTGCAGCGGTAGGTCGTGATGGACCTGGGCAGTATAGAACCGGTCCGTGAACCACCGCATCGCGGCGATCAGTCCGCCGGCCGATGGTCATAGCTGATCACCCGCTCGGCCAACCAGCGCCCGTCCACGCGACGCCAGACCTGGATGAAGCGGGCCTGGCCCACCCAGCGCTCCACGCCGTCCTTGCCGCGTTCATGGAAGCGGTGGTCGCCGATTTCCAGCGCCCGCTCGTCGTGTAGCGGGAACACCTGCAGCGAAGGCTCCACCCGCTCGCGGCGCAGGCTCCAGCCGCCCTTGCGCGCATTGCTGCACATGTTGGCCACGCTGCGGCGGAAGTCTTCGCGGCTGCTGGCCGACTTGCCATCCTTGTCATGGAAGAACTCCATGTCCTGGGTGGTCATCGCGGCGGCCTTGTCGGCATCGCAGGCCTCGAAGGCGGCGGCGAACAGCTGGGTGTCGGCTTGGCGGATCTGCTCGCGCAGGTCATCGGAGGGCGCGGGTGCGGCGGCGAGGCCGGCGGCCAGCAGGGGCAGGGTGAGCAGCAGCATGACGAGTCTCCAGGGAGGGTTCGCGCAGGCTCGCATGGCGTTTGGTGCGCTGCAGCCGGCGTCTGACGAAACGGCCGTTCCATGGAGTGAATGCCCGCATTGGCGGCTCGGCTCCAACGTCGGGGCCGTGGTCTGTGCAGGGGATGTCATGGCGACCGGCGATTCCATCACGGTCGCGATAGGGGCCGGCCCATAGTCTGAAATCCTCCCCTTCCACAGGAGGTTCCATGCCTGCTTCCCCCGTCCGCCTGCACGTTGAAGACACTGGTGGCGACGGCCGCCCGGTCATTCTGATTCACGGTTGGCCGCTGTCCGCCGACGCATGGAAGACGCAGGTGTCGATCCTCCGCGACGCCCAACACCGGGTGATCAGCTACGACCGGCGCGGCTTCGGCCGTTCCGATAAGCCGGCCGAGGGCTATGACTACGACACGCTGGCAGCGGACCTGGCCGGGGTGATCGAGGAGCGTGACCTGCACGGCGTCACCCTGGTCGGCTTCTCGATGGGCGGCGGTGAGGTGGCGCGCTATGTGGCCAACCACGGGCAGGAGCGCCTGCACAGCGTGGTGTTTGCTGCTGCGGTGCCGCCGTATCTGCTGCGCAGTGATGACAACCCGGATGGCCCGCTCACCCAGGAAAAGGCCGATGAAATGCGCAGCGGTCTGGAGAAGGATCGTGAGGCGTTCTTCGATGGCTTCACCCGCGATTTCTTCAGCGCCCATGGCCAGTTGATGGTGACCGAAGAGACGCGTCAGGCGGCGATCGCGTTGTGCCATCAATCCGACCAGAACGCAGCGCTGGGGTGCATGAAGGCGTTTGCTACCACCGACTTCCGCGAAGACCTGAAGAAGATCACGGTGCCGACCTTGATCCTGCACGGTGACAGCGATGCCATCGTGCCGTTTGAAGGTTCTGGCCAGCGCACGCACCGAGCCATTTCGGGCAGCGAAGTGGTGATCCTTGAAGGCGCGCCGCATGGCTGCAACACCAGTCATGCTGATCACTTCAATCTGGCGCTGTTGAACTTCCTGAAGCAGTAAGCTGCGGCCATGCGTGAACCGAAGACGCCCCCGTGGAAGAAGCCCAATCCCAAGGGCCAGACGTCGCAGCCGTTGTCGCCTGCGCAGAAGGAGGCAGCCCGGCAGCGTGCGGAAGAGAACGGGCGGCGTTATCCCAATCTGGTGGACAACATGTGGGCCGCGAAGCTGCCGCGCGGATCCTGATCTGTAGAGTCGAGCCGTGTTCGACCCCGCACGGTGCCCATCCACGCATGGCGTGGATCTACTGCAACAGCAGCCTGGCTTGGCCCGGCATCTACATGCCGTCCAGCGGCGTCCAGCCGGGTTCCAGCCAGGGTGAGATCTCGCTCTGGTGGACGGTGATTGCCTCCGTCGGCAGCCCCGCCAAGTGCGCAAGCTCTGCACGCAGCAGCTCGGAATCCACCGGCGCGGCCGTAGCCACCTGCAGCCGATCACCCTGATGCCTCACTTGAACCGGCAGCGTGGCGTGCGCATCATGCTCGCCGCCGGTGCGTCCGATCGGGTAGCGCATCGTTACCGGCCGCGACAGTTGCGCCAGTGCTGGCTGCCAGGCCTGCAGTACGAGGGGCTGCCCGGCAGCGGGAACATGTACTTCAGCAATCGTAGCCGGGTAGCCGGTGATGCTCTCGACCATGACCTGGAAGCGCGCGCCATCCGGCACGACCAGCACGGTGGCGATCAACGCGAAGAGCGAAACGAACAGCGCTGCGAGGTTCCAGCTGCGCGGCGCGGAGGCCGGGCGAGTTGCGGTACGCAGACCTGGCTTTCGCCGCAGCTTTCGCGCGTAGATGCGCCGGTCCTTCCTGCGTGGGCTGCTGCTGTGCTCGGGCAGGTTCAAGGGAACCCGTGGAAGGCGCGCCACGCGGGCCTTGATCAGGCGCGACAGCAGCATCCAGGCGATCACGAACGCCAGCAGCGGAAGCAGCGTTCGCACCCACAGATACAGCGTGACCATCCACAACACCTCTACATACGACCATCCATGCTCATCCACATCCTACCGGGACCGCGCGCCGGTTGTCGTATCCGCCAGCCGACAAGCACAGGGCGCTTGGTTAGGATGGTCCTTTGTTGTCATGGATGAACCGATGGTCTCTGCTGCTACCCGCTTCTGTCGTATCTGTGGTCCTGGCCCGATCCTGCTGGCACTGCAGGTGGTGGCGCTGCTGGCGGTAGCCCTTGCAGTCGGCTTCTTCCACTACCGTGTGGGACTGCTGCTGGAGCCGGTGGATGACGCATGCGGCGGGCCCGACCCTGTCGCGCGCATGCAGGTGGCCGAACAACTGCTGGCGCGGTCCACTGCGCTTGCACCGTGGCAACCCTTGCAGTGGATTCCGATGGCGGGCGTGGTACTGGCGCTGCTGGGCGCGATGTCGATCAGCGTCTACCGGCTGGGCCGCCTGTCGGAACGCCTGCGACGTGCCAACTGGGGGCTGATGGCGCTGCACGCCGCGATCCTGGCGCTGGCCCTCAGGGCATTGCACCTGTACGACCTGGCATGGACTGGCGTGGCCAAGTTGTCCCCAGCGGCGTGCCTGGTGGAGCTGGGCGAGCAGGGCCGGTTGCCGCTGGCACAGGCGCAGCAGGTGGTGTTCGAGATCCTCACCCATGAGCATGCACCGCTGCTGCGCAATCCCGATGATCTTGCCCTGGTGCTGGTCGCGTTGATGCTGATGGCGATGGCTGCAGGATTCATGCTGTGGCGGGCGATCGTGCGCGAACGTCAGGAGCAGTCGTCCGGCCCATAGCGGGTGTGGGGCCGGCCGCGCGCCCGCAATCGCGCTAGAGTCAGCACTTCGCCCCTGCAAGGATGTGCTGATGCGTTGGTTGCTTCGTGCTGTGCCATTGCTGCTGTGTTCGTTGGCGGTACACGCCGCCGAGGTGGATCGCCGGATCGCGATGACCATCGACGACCTGCCGTGGGCGCGGGTGGACGAGATCGTTCCGCCGGACCTGCAGTCGCGGCACGAAGCGCTGATGGCCCAGCTTCGCCAGGCGGGTGTGCCGGTGGTCGGCTTCGTCAACGAGAACAAGCTTGAGATCAACGGACACGTGCAGCCCGCGCGGGTGCAGATGCTGCGCGACTGGCTGGACGCCGGGTATGTGCTGGGCAACCACACCTATTCGCACATGGATCTGAACGCCAGGGGGGTGCCTGCGTTCCAGCAGGATTTTCTGCGTGGTGAAACGGTGCTGCGGCCGCTGCTGGCCGAGCGCGGACTGAAACCGCAGTGGATGCGCCATCCCTATCTGCGTGCCGGACGCACACCGGAAGAACGCGCGGAGATGGACGTGTTCTTCAAGCAGCATGGCTACCGCGTGGCGCCGGTGACGGTCGACAACGGTGAGTGGGTGTGGGCCTTCGCCTATGTCAACGTGATGAACGAGCAGCCTGATTCCCCGGCGCGCGAGGCGATGCTGGCGCAGCTGCGCAAGGGCTATGTGCCCTACATGCTGAACAAGCTGGACTACTACGAGAAGCAGTCGCAGGCGCTGCTGGGCTATGCGCTGCCGCAGGTGTGGTTGATGCACGCGAACGAGCTCAATGCAGCCACGTTCGCAGAACTGGTGGCGGCGACGAAGCGCCGCGGCTATCGCTTCATTTCACTGGATGAGGCGATGCGCGATCCTGCTTACGCGCGTGGCGCCGAGGGCTACAGCGGTCGCTATGGCCCGAGCTGGCTGCACCGCTGGGCGATGGCCGAGAAGAAGCCGAAAGACTTCTATGCCGGTGAACCGGAAGTGCCGAAGTGGGTGATGAAGCTGGCGAAGGTGGATTCGGAGTGAGGCTCAGCGCTTGACGGCCAGCACACCGTCCAGCGCCAGTTCGGCCTTGAAGCCGGCCTTTTCCAGGCGCCTGGCCACTTCGCGCGGCACGTCGCGGCCGCTGGTCAGCTTGTTCGGCGCGCCGGTGTAGTGGAACAGGCGCCCTCCCTTGCGGATGACGCGGGCGAGGTGGTCGTAGAACACCTGCGAGTACAGTTCGCCGGCGATGCCGAAGCGTGGCGGGTCGTGCAGGATCGCGTCGACACTGTTGCTGGCCACCTGTTCGATCTGCTGTGAGACGTCACCGTGGCTGAACTGCAGGCGGCCACCGGCGGCGGCCGAGTCCGGATCCGGCGACCACGGGTTGAGCGTGCGCAGCCACATCACATCGGCGTTCTTCTCGAACGAGCGGATCTGGCCGACACCGGCCTCCAGCGCGCAGGCGGCGAAGTAGCCCAGGCCGCCGCAGGTATCGAGGATGACCTTGCCGGCCGGGGCGACCAGCTCGACCTTGCGTCGCGCATCCTCGAACGGTGACAGCTTGGAGGTCGGCAGCATCTTGATGCCGTCGATCTCGAAGGTCGGTGCGCCCCATTCGGTCGGCACCAGCTTGATCAGCGAGCTGCTGTAGCGCGAGATAGGTGCGAAGTCCTCGCCATCCCAGTAGTACAGCGTGCGGTCCTTCAGCTTGCCCGGCCACGGGTAGCGCTGGCCACGGAAGTGGAAGCCGTCGGCATCCAGCACCACGCTGTCCTCGCTGCGGCCAAGGTCGAGCGAGCCCTGCCAGTCGGCAGCGCCCTTGTCATAGGCACGGCGCAGGGTGTCAGCGCTGTCGCGGGTCAGCAGGGGGCCGGTGTAATGGGGCACGGCGGGTACCGGGGCGGTTCGGGGGAGGGCATGGTACCGCAGCTGTTGCCGGGGCCACGCGTGGCTGCTGTTGCGGTAGATCCAAGCCACGCGTGGGTGCCGGCATGGCGGCACCGGGCGTGGGCTCGGCTCTACAGCTGGCTGGTGCAGCTGTAGCCGTGTGTGGTTCCTTCCCCTGAAATCATGCCGACGCCACGCGAGGGCCGCATGCCCTGCCGCGCGCATGAGCGACGATGAGCGTCCTGGGTTTCCGGTGGCTGCCGATCAAAGTCGTAGCGCAGGCTGCCGTCTTCCTGCAGCAGCCAATGCACGGTAACGCGCTCGTGGCGACCATCGCCGAGATCCCAGTCCAGGGTGCGCAATATCAGTGTCTGGCCGTCGGGCAGTTCCCGGACTTCGTCATAGGCACCCTGAGACTGTATTGCACCGGCCATCAGCAGGAGGGGCAGCATGTTCCAATGTCCAAGACTGAATGTCATTTCGTCAGTCCTTTGGCAACGAGTATATGGCGTTTATGCATGGATGAGAGATGCCCTGCCTTTGGGCATGGGCATCTCCCTCTAGGAGCTATTGAGCGAAGATCGTCCCTCTATTGGTGGCACATTGTTTGGGGATGCAGGTCTCCATCATGGTGTTTGCAAACTTGGACTGCGAAAAATAGCAATTGACGCCAAATTGGGTTCTGCCTCTGAATGGCCCTGCGTAGTGGTCGGTTTCCTGTGCAATACAGCGTCCATTGTCTACGCTGAGGGTTGAGCGCCTCATGCCGCCAATAGAGCTCTCCCAGCTCCCGCTCCCAATGGGAAAGATATTCTGACCAACGGGTACCTGCCCACTCGGTGCAGTCGCCGTTGCCCAATCAATACTGTTCAAAGGGTCGGCAGGGGGCGCGGGATCATCGCTGTAGCATGACCAGCCGGTGGAGGGGCCCGACAACGTCATGGTACCGCTTGAGGGTGCCATTTCCACCGACTCGCAATAGGCTTGGTGATAGAGCTGCGTGGCTCTACTCTGATCTTCATAGCGATAGCTGAGTCTCCCAAAATCATCTTGTTTCAGGCGCTGCGTTACGTCCACGATGCCGCCATTGAAGTCTGGCCAGCTGCTTGTCCTATCTACGCTGACACTTCCGTCTGGATTCGCTACTACGACATCTATGCTTAGACGCTCGCTAGCGCAAATGGCGGTCGCGGGCAGAAAGGCTGTTATCAAAAAGGCGAACTGCTTCAATTTCATGTCTCAGCTCCTCTTTTGGGATGGAGAGCTGATGCTGAACTGAGTTCTGGTCGCCCGACGAGACACCTATCCAGTTATCGTTGTTTTGAAATTTTTCCTATGCTTCGGGCTGTTAACTACGAAAGAAGCTGTCGCAAACAACTGCTCAAATACACTTCACCGCATACACCGGCCCGGCTCCGATCAGCATCAACGCCATGTAGTCACTGTCGCTGGCCTTGCCCTTCAGCGTCGCGCCCTTGTTGAAGTGGAAGATGCCGAAGCCACCGGCCATGCGGATCAGGGCGCTGTCGATCTGATCGGCGTCGTCGCGGAAGTAGCGGCTGATCTCGCTGCGGGTGGCCTTGTGCAGGGCATTCGGCTCGCGCTGCCACTGTTCGCCACGGCTGAAGGAGACGAAGTACTGGCCGCCTTCCTTGTCGATGCGGAAGTCGGCCGGTTTGCGCGCGCCGGTGGCGAAGCAGCCCTGCAACGGGTCGGCGCTGAAAGGAAGCCCGGCATCACCACTGCAGGCGGTGAGCAGCAGGAGGGCACCTGGCAGCAGCAGGTGGAGCGTGCGCATGGGATGTCCCGACGGGGCAGGTGCGGCTAGTGTAGGCAGCACACGGGCGTGGTCCGTACAGAAATTCGGCAAGGACACAGGGGTTTTCGGATGGCGAAGGGCAAGGCACCGTGGTGCGGCGTGGCGAGTTGGCTGGGGATCGTGGTGGGCTGGGGCGCGGGCAGCCTCGCTGTGCAGGCGGCGGTGGCCGCAGGCGGCAATGGCATGGCTGCGGGATTGGGCGTGGGGGTGCTGGGCGCGGCGCTGGTGGGCTGCGGTCTGGCGGTGGCTTCGCGCGTGCGCGGCGAGCGCTGGCCGTGGATCGGCATCGGTGGTGCAGTGCTGAGCGCGCTGCCGCTGCTGATGTACCTGTTGCGGATGATGTTGAAGCTGTAGTTGTAGAGTCGAGATCCTATGTTCGTGGTCAAGCCTGCTGGAAGCAGGCTTGACCCACCTTCAGCATGGCCGGATCGAAGTCCCGGCCGCTTTTGAAGACACCCCAGGCGATCCTGGCCAGCTTTCTGGCCAGGATGTTGAAGACGGCGGTGCTGGGGTGACCGCGTTTTGACAGCTCGTCGTAGAGCGGTTGCCCCCGACGACACCGCTTGAGCCCCATGGCGGCCATGTAGAGCATCTGGCGCAGCACTGGCGCGCCCTGTTTGGACAGCCTACGCCGTCCCGTTCTGCCGCCAGACTCGTTAGGCCGGGGATCCAGGCCGGTGCAGGCGATCCACGCGTTGGCGTTGGCCAACGGCCAGCGCGTCATGTAGTAGATCAGGTGAGCGGCGACGGCAGGGCCGACACCAGGGATGGTCAACAGGCGCTTGTAGAGCGTGCCATGCTCTCCATCGCGACCCAAGCGCTGCAGTTCGCTTTCCAGCTCGGACAGCGTCCCAGCCAGAGCGCAGAACAGATCTGACAGCTCCCCGGGGGCACTTTTGCTTACCCCGAAGGATTGCTCCAGGCGCGCGCGTGTCTTTACCAGCGTCTGCCGCTTGCGCAGCAAATCGTGCATCTGCTGCTGCTCGTCGGTACGCGGTACGTATTCACGCAGGCGATCGTTCTCCTTCTTCACGTACCGGGCGATCGCTTCGGCGTCCATGGCGTCCGTCTTGCCACGCGAGCCCGTCGCCCGGCCGTAGTGCTTGATCAGACGTGGATTGATCACATAGACAACGTGGCCTGCCTGGCCAGCCATCCGAGCCAACAACTCGTAGTACCGCCCCGTCGCCTCCATGCCAATCCGGCATCGCTGGGGCAAGGTGTTGAGCCACTGGGCTATGCCGGCCCGGGTGTTGGCGATCCTGTCGCCGGCCTTGCGGTCGGCCACTGCCGGTACCAACTCCTTGGAGTCCACGTCCACGCCAATATCGAGAGAATCAGACATTTGTACGGCTCCCAGCTATCTTTAAGGGGCTGGGGTGGTACCGCACCGACGTTAGCTTGCCTACATCGACGATCCCCTTTGGGGGCCGTACGATCCTTTATCGACGTTCGTGTGCGGGATGGGGATCGCTCGACTCGTCTGTCGGCTAGTATCCGCAGATGCATGCTTGACGGTCCCTCCACCCTGGCTCCTACATACCTCGTAGGAGCCGGGAGGAACATACAAGCCTTGCTCGACTTGTGGGCAACGCAGCCAGGCATGGCCTGGCTCTACTGGCCAGCGGCGGCCGGAGCATGCCATGCCGGCCAGCGGCCGGCACTACCCGGCGTGGATCATGCGCTGCGGTGAATCTCAACCGTCACGTGCACCAGCTCCTCATGAATCGCCAGCGCGTTGCGCACGGTATCGGCATCCAGACTGACGTCGCTGGTGACCACGCTGGCGCTGACCGCGTACTTGCCGCGACCCACCTGCCAGACGTGCAGGTCGGCCAGGCGTGCCGGCCACGGGCCCTGTTCGATCACTTCGCGTACTTCGGCCACCACAGGTGCGTCCATCTGCGCGTCGAGCAGGATGCGGCCGCTGTCGCGCAGCAGGCCGATCGCCCAGACCGTCACCAGCACGGCGCCGACCAGGCCCATCACCGGGTCCAGCCAGGTCAGGCCCAGCAGCTTGCCGCCAAGCAGGGCGACGATGGCCAGCACCGAGGTGGCGGCGTCGGCCAGCACGTGCACGTAGGCCGAGCGCAGGTTGAGGTCGTGACCGTGCGCATGGCCGTGATCGTGGTCGTGCCCGTGATGATGGTCATGCCCATGCCCATGCCCATGATGGTGATGCGCGTGGCCCGGGCTGTCGTGCAGCCACCAGGCGCAGAGCAGATTCACGCCCAGGCCCACCGCTGCAATGGCGATGGCTTCGTCGTAATGGATCGGTGCCGGCACCCACAGCCGTTCCAGCGATTGCACGGCCATCAGCGCGGCGACGCCGAGCAGGGCGATGGCGCTGGTATAGCCGGCCAGGATCTCGATCTTCCACGTACCGAAGGCGAAGCGCGGATCGTGCGCGTAGCGCCGCGCGCAGCGGTAGGCGAACACCGAGAGGCCCAGCGCCAGCGCATGCGAACTCATGTGCCAGCCGTCGGCGAGCACGGCCATGGAGTTGAACCACCAGCCGCCGACGATCTCCACCAACATCATGCTGACGGTGAGCCACAGGGCGCGGCGGGTGTTGCGTTCGGCCAGCGGGTTGCCGTCGTCGAAGCGGTGTTCGTGGCGACGGGCGGCGGCGAGGGCGTCCAAGTGCATGGCGGCGGGAGCTGGAGTAGATACCCCCATAGGGTATATGATCCCGCCATGGCGCATGTACACAAGAATCGAAAGCAGCTGCTGACCCGGGTGCGCCGCATCGCGGGCCAGGTGGCGGCGTTGGAGCAGGCGCTGGACCAGCCCGAGGGTAAAGCCGGCGACTGTGCGGACGTGCTGGTGCAGGTCGCCGCCGTGCGCGGTGCCGCCCACAGCCTGCTGATGGAGCTGCTGCACGAGCACCTGCAGGAACACGTGGTGGGTGCCGACGATCCGCAGCACCGGGCGGACGAGGCCGCGGTGCTGGTGGAGCTGCTGCGCCGCTACGGCAAATAGCAGGGGTAGTGCCGGCCGCTGGCCGGCAACTGCAGGTTGCGTCCGAAGCTCATGCGGTTGCCGGCCAGCGGCCGGCACTACCCCGCGTGCCGGTGCCGCGCGTTCCAGATATGCGTGGCGGCCAGCAGCAGGCTGCCGGTGACCGTCATCGGTGTCTCCCAGTCGTGCGAGGGCAGCGCCAGCGCGCCGGCCAGCAGCAGGCCGAGCCCGGCGCCGGCGGTGGCCCAGGCCAGCACGGGCAGTGGGTGACGGCGCTCGGCCCGCCACAGCGCGTAGCCGGTCAGTGGCAGGGCAATGGCCACGAACAGCAGATGCACCCATTCCGCCCCGCGTGCCGGTGCCGCGCGTTCCAGATATGCGTGGCGGCCAGCAGCAGGCTGCCGGTGACCGTCATCGGTGTCTCCCAGTCGTGCGAGGGCAGCGCCAGCGCGCCGGCCAGCAGCAGGCCGAGCCCGGCGCCGGCGGTGGCCCAGGCCAGCACGGGCAGTGGGTGACGGCGCTCGGCCCGCCACAGCGCGTAGCCGGTCAGTGGCAGGGCAATGGCCACGAACAGCAGATGCACCCATTCCGCTTCGGCCCACGCGCCGAACAGGGGGAGCGCGGCGGCCAGCAGGGGCAGCGCCAGGCAGTGCAGCAGGCACAGGCTGGACAGGGCGACCGCGCCGGCATCAAGCAGGGCGGCAGAAGGCGACTTCATCGGCGGAGGTTCCTTGCGCGACAAATGTTATACAGTAACATTCCCGTCCCGCAGCCAACCCGCTCCGACATGAACACTGTTTCCCGCGCCGACCGTCGCCTTCCGGTCACCGTGCTGTCCGGCTTCCTTGGGGCCGGCAAGACCACCCTGCTCAACCAGATCCTGCGCAACCGCGAGGGCTTGCGCGTGGCAGTCATCGTCAACGACATGAGTGAGGTCAACATCGATGCGCAGCTGGTGCGCGAAGGTGGCGCCGAGCTGCGCCGCACCGAAGAGACGCTGGTGGAGTTCAGCAACGGCTGCATCTGCTGCACGCTGCGCGATGACCTGCTGCAGGAAGTGCGGCGCCTGGCCGACGCGGGTCGTTATGACTACCTGCTGATCGAGTCGACGGGCATCGGTGAGCCGATGCCGGTGGCGGCCACGTTCGCGGTGCGCGACGAGCACGGCTTCAGCCTGAGTGACATCGCGCGGCTGGACACGATGGTGACGGTGGTCGACGGCAGCGCGTTCCTTGCCGACTTCGGTTCGACCCTGCGCCTGGCCGAGCGCGGCCAGCAGGCCGGGCCGGACGATGATCGCGGTGTGGTCGACCTGCTGTGCGAGCAGGTGGAGTTCGCCGACGTGATCGTGGTCAGCAAGATCGACCAAGTGGATGACGAAGTGTTGCAGGACACGCTGGCGGTACTGCGTGGCTTGAACCGGGATGCGAAGCTGCTGCTGTCCAGCTTCGGTGATGTGCCGTTGGCCGAGCTGCTGGATACCGGCCGCTTCGACATGGAGCGTGCGCAACGCGCGCCGGGTTGGGTGAAGGAGCTGCGTGGCGAGCACACACCGGAAACCGAAGAGTACGGCATCGGCAGCTTCGTCTACCGTTCGCGGCGTCCGTTCCACCCTGCGCGATTCGCCCGCGCGCTGCAGTCGGGCATGCCGGGCGTGATCCGCAGCAAGGGCTGGTTCTGGCTGGCCAACCGCATGGATTGGGTAGGCGAGTTGAACACCGTGGGCGCCGCGACGCGGACGCAGGCGGCGGGTTTCTGGTATGCCGCGCGCGACCGCGTGCGTGCCGGCCTGGAAGACACCGCACCGTTGTTGCCGCCGACACCGCTGCCCTACAGCGACCTTGGCTGGGCACGGCAGCAGGCCGACTGCTGGAGCGCGCCGCTGCCGGGGCTGGAGGAATTCCCGGACAGGGCCGCGCATTCGGCGATGCAGCGGCTGTGGCACCCGCTATGGGGGGATCGGCGCCAGGAGCTGGTGGTGATCGGCGTGCACATGGACGAGCGCGCGGTGCGCGCGGAACTGGATGCGTGCCTGCTCAACGACCAGGAGCTGCGGGCGGGGCCATTGTTGTGGCACCAGTTGCCACAGGCGTTCCCGGTGTGGAAGCGTTGACGGTGCGTTGAGGTTCTTTGGGCTGCCGGCCAGCGGCCGGCACTACCCCGGGTCGATACGCCATGCGTGGATGGCCGACATGGCGGAGTCGAGCATGGCTCGACTCTACAGAATCGAATCCACGTATGGCGTGGATCTACAACGCGTCGCGCCACTGCCAACCTTCGTTGCTCACCTGCAGCACCTGGGTCGGCCGCAACGCCTGCAGCAGATGCCGGTCGTGGCTGACCATCACCAGCGCGCCTGACCACGCCGCAAGCAGTTCTTCCAGCGCCTGCAATGCACTGAGGTCCAGTGCATTGCCAGGCTCATCCAGCAGCAACAGCTGCGGCGCGGGATCGGCATAGAGCAATCTTGCCAGCACCCCCTTCACCCGTTCGCCATCGCTGAGACTGCGGGCGGGGCGCTGGATGCGCTGCGCATCCAGTCCCAGCAGCGCGAGCCGGGTGCGCAGTTCGCCCGGGTCCGCACCCGGATTGGCCGCCTGCACGCTATCGAGGATGCTGCGCTCGCCGGACAATCCCAGCAGCTGCTGGTCGAGCAGAGCCAGTGGCGCATGCCGTTGCACGATGCCGCTGCGCGCTGGCAGCTGGCCCGCCAAGACGCGCAGCAGGGTGGATTTGCCACTGCCGTTGTCACCGACCACGGCGATGCGCTGCCCACGGCGGACTTCCAGCTGCAACGGGGCGCTGCAGCCATGTGGGAGGATCAGATCCTGCGCCTGCAGCAGGCGCGTGCTGCCACGTTCCCCCGCACCGGCAAACAGCGCCAGTTCCGGCGCGGTGTGAACCGCCGAGGCCGCTGCGCGCAGTTGCTCTGCGCTGGCCTGCAGGCGTTCGGACTGCACCTGCTGCGCGCGACCATGGCTGGCTTCGGCGCGCTGCTTCTGGCGGCCGAGCAGGATCGGGGCCTGGTTGGCCTGCTTCGCATCGCGGTTGCCACGTGCCTGGCGTTGCTGCTGGCGTTCGTGTTGCTCGCGCGCGCTGCGTTGCTGCTGCCGATGCTGCGCACGTGCATGGTCAAGCTGGGCGGCGGCGGCTTCACGTTCGGCGGTGCGCACTTCGGCATAGTGCTGCCACGGCCCACCATAGCGATGCAGCCCGCGCCCATCGAGCTCGACGATCTGCTGCATGTGCGCCAGCAGTTCGCGATCATGGCTGATCGCCAACAGGCCGCCGCGCCATTGCTGCAACTGCTCGTACAGTTGCTGGCGATGACGCGCATCAAGGTGGTTGCTGGGTTCGTCCAGGATCAGCCAGTCGGCGCCGCTGGCCCACGCGCCGGACAGTGCCACCTGCATCGCCTGGCCGCCGCTGAGGCGCGCAGCAGGCTGGGCGTGATCGAGATCATCGGGCAAGCCCAGCGCCTGCCATTGTTGCTGCAGGCGTTCGCGCAGGTCCCAACGGTCGCCAACGCAGGCGAAGTCGGCCTCGTTGACGCTGCCGGCTTCGATGCGTGCCAGCGCGGACAGCGCTTCACCCACACCGGCCAGTTCACCGACCGTGCCGGCGGGTGGATAACCGGGCGTGGGCAACAGGAACACGCGGCCACTGCCACGCACCTGGCCACTGTCGGGCGACAGCCGCCCGGCCAGCAGGCGTGCGAGCACGCTTTTGCCGGTGCCATTGGCACCGACAAGGCCGGTGGCGACCGGTTCGAAGGAAAACGTCAGATCGGAAAACAGCACACGGCCGTCGGCCAATCGATACGACACGCGATCGAGCGTGAGGGAATGCGGGGTCATGCGACCTCCATGGATGCCGGGTTCTCCCCTGCGCGCAGGGGCGGGAAGAGTCAGGCCGTCTGTTGCGAAGACGGCGGCATCAATGGCGCATTGGTCGCGAGCCTCTGGGAGGAATGAGCGGCCAGTATAGCGGGGTTGGCTGAATGGTCGGGTGCGGCGGCCGCTGGTATGGCCCGGCGCTACCGGTGTTCGGGTGGTTCCGTTGTAGAGCCGAGCCCATGCTCGGCTGCGCTTCGCCTGGCATCCGCTGAGTCGAGCATGGCTCGACTCTACAAGGGCATCCACGCATGGCGCGGATCTACCGGCCTACGGCACGGTTTCCAGGCGTGCGCTGACAAAGTCGATGAACACCCGAAGCTTCGGAAGCACGTGGCGGCCGGACGGCCACAGCAGGTGGAAGATACCGCAGGAGTGCACATGCTCGTCGAGCACGGTCATCAGCCGGCCATCGGCCAGCGCATCGCGTACCGAGTGCACCGGCACGAAAGCCAGGCCGATATCGCGCAATGCAAGCGCCACGCGCGCTTCGATGGTATTGGCCACCATGTGTACCGGCAGTTCCTGCGGTGTTTCATGGTCGGGCCAGTGGATCGGCCACAGTTCCAGCTTGCCGGTACTGGGGAAGCGATAATGCAGCAGCGTGTGCTGCATCAGATCGGCCGGTGTGTGCGGCGTGCCGCGCCGCTGCAGGTAGGCGGGTGAGGCGACGATGCGGCGTGGAAATACGCCCAGGCGTCGTGCGTTCATGCGTGAGTCGCTGGGCTCGCCGACGCGCAGCACGGCATCGAATCCTTCCTCGATGACGTCGACCAGCCGATCGCTGAAATCGAGGTCGAGGCGGATATCGGGATAGGCCGCCATGAACTCGGCCATCAGCGGCAGGGTCAGGTCGCCCACCAGTGGCAGGCCGATGCGCAGCGTGCCGCGAGGCGTGGCGTGCGGTTGTGCCAGCTCGGTGCGTGCGGCATCGCGCTCGTCGAGGATGCGCCGGCAGCGCGCCAGGAACAGCTGGCCCTCGGCGGTGAGGGTGATGCTGCGCGTGCTGCGGTGGAACAGGCGCACGCCCAATGCTTGTTCCAGCCGCGCAACGCATTTGCCCGCGGCCGAGGCCGAGATGCCCTGCAGGCGCCCGGTCTCGACGAAGCTGCGGGTATCGGCTGCGTGCACGAAGGTCTGCAGGTTGGCGAGGTTGTCCAGGACTGACATGGGCGTGTGGGCAATGAAAGCGGCAGGGTAGGTCGGCGCGGCCGTAGTGGACGGCTCCGCCATCGCAACACTGTGGTGCGGGGTGGCGCTGGGACCGTTGCGGCCTTGCAGCTCCGGCCATCATGCCGATTGCGGACTGCACGGTCCATGATGCCCGGAGCGGCAACCGGCTTTTTGCGCTGCGCCGTGCTGCCTAACGTGGCGGGCCACTCCCCACGGATCACCGCGATGAACGCTGTTCCTTCCCTTGCACCTGCGCCGACGCTGCCGTCGGTGCAGCGGCTGCTGCAGCAGGTCCACCCACAGCGCTTGGTCGGTACGGTGGTGCTGGTGCGCGAGCACGGTGTGCTGCGCCACGCCAGCGCGACCGGGCTGGCCGATCGCGAGTCGGCCACGCCGATGCAGCGCGATCAGTTGTTCCGGCTGGCATCGGTCAGCAAGCCGCTGTTGACCACGGTGATCCTGCGCCTGGTAGCCGAAGGCGTGCTGGACCTGGATGCGCCGGTACAGCGCTGGTTGCCGGACTTCCGCCCGGCGCTGGCCGATGGCAGCACGCCGCCGATCAGCCTGCGCCAACTGCTCAGCCACAGCAGCGGGCTGGGCTACCGCTTCCTCGAAGCCGATGTGGATGGCCCGTACGCGCAGGCCGGCGTCAGCGATGGCATGGATGCCAATCCGCTGACGCTGACCGACAACGTGCATCGCATCGCGCAGGCGCCGCTGCTGTTCGCGCCGGGCAGCCAATGGCTGTACTCGTTGGGCGTGGACATCGCGGGCGCCGTGGCTGAAGCCGCGACCGGTGAAACGCTGCAGGCACTGTTCGAGCGCTTGCTGGCCGCACGCTTGGGCCTGCGCGACACCGCATTCGCCACCGACGACGCTGCACGGCTGGCCACGCCGTATGTGAGTGACACGCCGCAGCCGCATCGCCTGCAGGAAGGCGAGGTGGTCGCTCCATTCGAGGGCACCGTCGGCATCGAGTACAGCCTCGCCCGTGCTACCGATGCCAGCCGTTTCCCTTCGGCCGGTGCTGGACTGATTGGCAGCGCCGACGAGGTGATGGCGGTGTTGGAGGCCTTGCGCGATGTGCAAGCTTCGAATCTGTTGCCGCCCGCGCTGGTGGCGGAGATGGCCAGCCCGCAGGTGGGCGAGCAGGGGCCGCCGGAACCGGCCGGCTGGGGCTTCGGGCTGGGCTTTGCGGTGCTGCGCGATGCCGCCGCCAGTGGCACGCCACAGAGCGAAGGCACCTGGCGCTGGGGCGGTGCCTACGGCCATAGCTGGTTTGTCGATCCTGCGCGTGGGCTGAGCGTGGTGGCGCTGACCAACACCCTGTACGAAGGCATGGATGGCGCCTTCGTCGATGAACTGCGTGACGCCGTCTATGCCGATCTGGAGGCTGCACGATGAGCGGCCATGCCATTGATGCGGCCAGCCCGGCCGGTGAAGCCACGCGCCTGCCGTGGGCGGGGCTGCTGGCGCTGGCCGGCGGCGGCTTCATCACCCTGCTGACCGAAACCCTGCCGGCCGGTGTACTGCGGCCGATGGGCGAGAGCCTGGGCGTGAGTGATGCGGCGGTGGGCCAGCTGGTCAGCGTGTACGCGCTGGGATCGGTGATGGCCGCACTGCCGATGACCGCGTTGACCCAGCGCCTGCCGCGACGCCCCTTGTTGCTGGCCGCCATTGCCGGCTTCGTAGTGGTCAACACGCTGACCGCCGTGAGCAGCAGCTATCCGCTGATCCTTGCCGCGCGTTTCCTGGCCGGTGTGAGTGGTGGCCTGCTGTGGTCGCTGGTGGCCGGCTATGCGGCGCGCATGGTGGTGCCGTCGCTGCAGGGCCGGGCAATCGCGGTGGCGATGGTTGGATCGCCGTTGGCGCTGTCGCTGGGTGTACCGGCGGGCACGTTGCTGGGCCAGCAGATCGGCTGGCGCTGGGCGTTCGCGTTGATGAGCGTGCTGGGGGTCGGCCTGCTGGCGTACGCGCGCTGGGCACTGCCGGCGCTACCGGCGGCCGCGGCCGGTCAGCGCATGTCGTTGGATACGGTGTGGCGCATGCCCGGCGTGCGCAGCGCGCTGGCGGTGATGGTGCTGTACGTGCTGGCGCACAACGTGCTGTACACCTACATCGAACCGCTGGCGGTGGAGGCCGGCGCCGGCCGGTGGCTGGACCGCCTGCTGCTGGCCTTCGGCGTGGCTGCAATCGTTGGTATCGGCATTGCCGGTTGGGGCGTGGACCGTCATCTGCGCACGCTGGTGTGGGCGGCCGTGATCGGTTTCATTCTTCCGGTGTTGGCCCTGCTGTTGTTGCCAGGACAGGCCACACCGCTGCTGCTGGCAACGATCCTGTGGGGTGTGGCGTTCGGGTCGGTTGCGACCCTGTTCCAGACCGCGCTCGCACGCCGTGCCGGTGCTGCCGCCGACCTGGCGCAGTCGATGCTGGTGACCGGTTGGAACCTTGCGATTGCCGGCGGTGGCGTAGCAGGCGGCGTGCTGTTGCAGGCCAGCGGCCCGAGCCAGCTGGGCTGGCTGCCGTTGTTGTTGCTGGCGGTGAGCGTGGCGTGGCTGCTGGCACGGCCGAAGGCCTGGGCGTAGGCGCAGACCAGACGTTACCGAGGTGCCGGCCAGCGGCCGGCACTACCGTGGTCCACGCCATCCACGCATGGCGTGGATCCACCGAGCGCAGCGACCCGCGTTTGCTTTTGATTTTCCTGTTGATTCCGTGGTGGGACGCCGCCGCAATGTGTCTGTGGCCGGGTGGGTGGGCTGCGCAGGGGCGTGAGCCGCATGGATGCGGCGACCGAGCTTACATGGACGTACTTGCAGCGCCCCCTGCGCAGCCCACCCACCCGGCCCACCCCGACGGTTCCGCCGAACGCGACCCACCACGAGGGGCTCCGCCGTTGGCCGTCCTACTCGATCCCCTCACGCTCGATCGGCACGCTGCGCGGATTCTGCATGTGCTCCCGCGCCGCGCCATAGCGCTGCTGCCGCTTGTGATGGAACACCACGAACTCATCCCGCGGCAGCGGCCGCGAGAACAGCCAACCCTGCGCGAACTCGACCTTCCGGGTATGCAGATACGCCAGCTGTGCCTCGGTCTCCACGCCCTCGGCCACCACCCATAGGCCCAGCTCCTTGGCCATGTCGATGATGTGCGGGGTTACCGGGCTGGTGGCGCTCTCGGTGTCGATCGCATCGATGAATGATTTGTCGATCTTCAACGCGTCCAGTGGCAGCTGTTCCAGGTACTGCAGGCTGGAGAAGCCGACGCCGAAATCGTCAATGGCCACGCTGTGCCCGGTCCGACGCGCCTGCGCCAGCATCGTGCGGGCGCGGTCCAGATCCAGGAAGCCGCGCTCGGTGGCCTCCATCCAGATCTGCTGCGGCAGGATGCCGCTGCCGGCCATGTGCTTGGAGATCATCTTCAGCGCACGGCCGCTGCTGATATCTTCGGCGGCCAGGTTGATCGCGATGTGCGCGCTGCGGTCGGCCACCAGGAGTTCACGCATGTCGCGCACCACGTTCTCGATCACCAGATCGGTGACCGCGCCGATCATGCCGGCCTCTTCGGCCAGCGGAATGAACAGGTCCGGCCGCACCTGGGTGCCATCCGGGCGCTGCCAGCGCACCAGCGCTTCGGCGCCGACGCAGATGCCGGTATCCAGCTCGATGATTGGCTGGTAGTGCAGGTACAGCTCGCGGCGGCGGATCGCTGTGGCCAGCTCGCCGCGCAGGGACAGGCGGCGACGCGACAGCCAGATCACCAGGCCGGCACCGGCAGCGGCCAGCAGAACGCCGATCGGCACGAACAGCCACGCCTGCTGGCGGAAGGTCGCGGCAAGCGCGGTACGCGGCATGGTCGCGATCGCCAACCACTCTTCGTTGCGGGCGGTGGCATACAGGGTGTGGTGGTCCAGGCCTTCATCGGGGGCGCGCAGCAGGGTCTCCAGCAATGCCGGATCCATGCCGTCCTGCCTGGCCAGGAGACGCCCATCGGGGCTGGCCAGGGCAAGGCGCACGTTCGGGTCGGCGATGACATCGACGAAGCGGCGCGGATCGACCAGCACGTCGTAGTTGCCGTACAGGAACGACAGGACCTGGCGCCGTCCGCTGGCCTCGGGGCGCACATCCACGGCGATGCCGGCGCCATCACTGGTGACGTGGTCGGCCTTGGGCTGGTTGACGTCGGACAGGAACGGCCCCCACGACGTACAGCGCAGCTTGCCACCCTCGAAGTAGCCCATCTGGTCGACCGACGGCGAGGTCATCACCAGTGTCTGCATGCGCCGGATATGCTCGGGCCCGCAGGCGTCGTGGGCGCCGACCTCGGCCGACTGCAGTGCCGCCAGCGCTTCCTGGTAGGACTGGTCGGCGCGGCGCAGCGCGCGACCGGCGATGTCGCGCAGCCGCTGCTGCTCGACGCTGACTGCACGGTCCCAGGTGGCATAGGCCATCACCGCGATCGGCACGGCCGCGGCCAGCAGCGCCAGCGCGGTGCCACCAATGATCACGCGCAGCCGACTCAAGGCCGGAGCTCCAGCGGGGCGGGCAGGGCAGGGCACATGGTCGGGCCGATCCTTGGGCAGGTGCGGCTATCTGAGCATGACGCCGGGCCGGGCGGAATGGGACGAATCCGGTATTCGGTCACAATGTGATGAAAGCGACCATGATTGACGCAATCGGGTCGTCCAGCGCTGGCGCTCCGGGCCGGGGAGGACTAACGTCGAACGCTTCGCCCGCCCCAGTGCACGCCCATGACCGAGCCCGCAACGCCCCCCGAGCACCTGCGCCGCAGCCTGTCCAACCGCCACCTGCAGCTGATCGCCATCGGCGGTGCCATCGGCACCGGCCTGTTCATGGGCTCGGGCAAGACCATCAGCCTGGCCGGCCCGTCCATCGTCTTCGTCTACCTGATCATCGGCGCGATGCTGTTCTTCGTGATGCGCGCGATGGGCGAGCTGCTGCTGTCCAACCTGCAGTACAAATCCTTCATCGATTTCTCCACCGATCTGCTCGGTCCCTGGGCCGGCTTCTTCTGTGGATGGACGTACTGGTTCTGCTGGATCGTCACCGCCATCGCCGACGTGATCGCGATTGCCGCCTACGCGCAGTTCTGGTTCCCTGGGCTGGATGCCTGGATACCGGCACTGGCCTGCGTGCTGCTGTTGCTGGCACTGAACCTGGTGACGGTGAAGCTGTTCGGCGAGATGGAATTCTGGTTCGCGCTGATCAAGATCGTGGCGATCTGTGCGCTGATCATCACCGGCGCCGGGCTGGTGGCGTGGGGCTTCACCTCGCCCAGTGGCCACACCGCGTCGTTGTCGAACCTGTGGAATGACGGCGGCATGTTCCCGATGGGCCTGGTCGGCTTCTTCGCCGGTTTCCAGATCGCGGTGTTCGCTTTCGTCGGCATCGAGCTGGTGGGGACCACCGCCGCTGAAACCGCAGACCCCGAGCGCAACCTGCCCAAGGCGATCAACTCGATCCCGGTGCGCATCATCATCTTCTACGTGCTGGCGCTGATCGCGATCATGGCGGTCACCCCGTGGCGCCAGGTGGTGCCGGACAAGAGCCCGTTCGTGCAGCTGTTCGTGCTGGCCGGCATTCCCGCCGCGGCCAGCCTGATCAACTTCGTGGTGCTGACCTCGGCCACGTCCTCGGCCAACAGCGGCATCTTCTCCACCAGCCGCATGCTGTACGGTCTGGCCGAAGAGGGCCACGCACCGCGCGGGTTGTCGAAGTTGTCACGCGCCGCAGTGCCCGCCCGTGGCCTGCTGTTCTCGTGCCTGTGCCTGCTCGGCGGCACGTTGCTGATCTACCTGATCCCCAACCTGGTGACCGCCTTCACCCTGGTGACGACGCTGGCCACCGTGCTCTTCATCTTCGTCTGGTCGCTGATCCTGGTGGCCTACATGGCCTACCGCCGCCGCTACCCGGAACGCCACGCCGCCTCGATCTTCAAGATGCCCGGCGGCGTCGCCATGTGCTGGGCCTGCCTGGTGTTCTTCGCCGCCGTGCTGGTGCTGCTGAGCCTGCAGGCCGACACCCGCCAGGCGCTGGTCGCCAGCCCGGTGTGGTTCGTGCTGTTGGGCGTGGGGTACTGGGTGCGTCGGAGGACCGCGAAGTAATCCAGCATTTGCGTTCCATCGATTGATCCAGAGATCTCTCTGGAGTGGGGTCAGAGACCGTTGCGCAGCAACGGGATCCGACCCCCCGCAGGAAATCGGCCGTTGCCGTTGCTGTTGAGGTTGCCGGCCAGTGGCCGGCACTACCACGGGTGCAGGGCGCAGCCCTGCTGGCCCCCATTCACCCAGCATTAGCGGGCGCGGCCGGATGATCCGGCCGCCATGTTCCGTCGCCCTCTCCTGCTTGCGCTGTTGCTGCTGCCCAGCCTGTGGCCCGGGCTGGCCGCCGCGCGCACCGTCTATCGCTGCGTGCAGGGCAACACCGTCAGCCTGGCCACCGCGCCGGAACCCGGTTCACGCTGCACCCCGAAGGAAATCGACGACAACGCCATCCAGACCCCGAATCTGTGGGGCAACATGGGCGTGTTCAGCGGCGTGCTGTACGAGCGCGAGCAGGATGGCGCGCTGGTCTACTCCACCCGCAACCTGCCCGGCTCGCGGGTGTTCCTAAAGTTCACCATGGCCACGCCGCCGGGTGAACCTGCCCACGAAGGCCTGGGCAAGGTGGGCAAGCCGCAGCTGGCGCAGCATGCCAAACAGTTCAAGGCCGCCGCCAAGGCCACCGGCGTGGATGACGCGTGGCTGCGCGCGATCGCCCATGCCGAAAGCAACTTCGATGCACTGGCGGTGTCCAGCAAGGGCGCACAGGGCGTGATGCAGTTGATGCCGGACACCGCGCAGGAGTACGGGGTGAATGATCCGTTCTCGCCGCAGCAGTCGATCGATGGCGGCGCCCGCTACATGCGCGCGTTGCTGCGTCGCTACAACGGTGATCGGCCGCTGGCAGCGGCCGCTTACAACGCCGGCATCGGCGCGGTCACCCGCTACAAGGGCGTGCCGCCCTATGCCGAAACCCTGGCCTACGTGGACAAGGTGATGGCCCTGTACGCACGCTACCGCGAGGCGATGGGCATCCGTACCGAGGTGCCGGCGCGCTAGGCGGGTGGTGCTGCACGCACGTGGTTCTACATGGGAGCTTGCTCAGCGCGAGGTGGAGGTGCTGACCAGTTCGTAGCGTTCGATGCGGCCCAGGCGGGCAACCTCGGCCTGCACGTCGGCGCGCTGCTTCAGCGCACGCCACGCCGCATCGATCTTCACGTCGCCGGGCAGCGACGGATAGGTGCGCATGTCCTGCAGGCTGGCCAGCGTTTCACCGCGTTCAACGGGTGAGCGCAACTGTTCGATCAGCACGGCAGCTGCGCCGTCGAGATTGCCCTCGTCCAGCAGCATCTCGCGCTGGAACAGGCGCGCGTCATCGCCCTGGGCCAGGATCGCTGCACGCGCGGCCTGTTCGGCCTTGGCATCGCCACGTTCACGGGCGGCAACGAACTGCAGCAGTGCCTGGGCCGCCTTGCCGTAACCGGCCAGGCCCGGCATGTCATTCACTGCCGTGGCGGCATCCTGCATGCGGCCCAGCGAACTGAACACGAAGCCGACGTTGAACTGGTGCTCGGCACCATCGGGGCCCAGTGCACCGATGCGTGCGGCCAGCTTGGCTGCCGCCAGCGCATCCTCGTTGCGACCCAGCCGGCGCAGCGCCGTAAGCCGGCTGTTGAGTAGCCATGCCACCCATTCGGCTTCCGCCGCCGAAGGCGCCTCGCCTTCGGCGGCCGCAGCGGCCATGCCATCGGTCAGCGCCAGCACTTCCTCGTTGCGGTCCAGCATCAGCAGCGTGCTGCTGAACTCGGCCATGCGCGCGTCCAGCGCCCGGTCGAGCAGGCCGGAAACCCGCAGTTCGTCGAGGTGCTTCTGTGCAGCCTGCACGGGATCAAAGCGCGGGTTGGCGCGGTCGACATAGGGATCGAAGCGCTTGTCACTGCGCAGCCGGATGATTTCGGCGGGCGCGGAGATGCGGGCCAGGGTCGCGGGGATGGCCTCGCCACGGCCGTTGTCGGCCTGCAGCGTGGCCAGTGCCAGCCACAGTCCGGTGGGTTCCAGGCCGCCGCTCTTCCAGCCGTTGTCGAACAGTGCCTGCAGCAGTTCCATGCGCTGCTGCGGCTGGTCCCGCAGGCGGAACTGCAGGTAGTTGATCGCGTGGTGGTCCACCGGCAACGGCGCATCGGCATGCTTCAGCGCCTGCACCAGGTGCTTGGTGGCAGGCGCCGGTTGGTTCTCGGACAGTTCCACCGAGACCAGGGTCAGCAGGATCTGCGCATCGTCCGGCAGTGCCTCCTGCGCGCGCTGCAGATAGCGGCGAGCCTGGTCCGGCTTCTTCTGCACCATCGCGGTCCAGCCGGCCACCTGCGCGGCGCGGCCGCGATGTTCAGCATCGAAGTCATCCAGCATCGGATCTTCCATCAGCCGTTCCATCGCGATGAGTGCGCCCAGCGTGTTGCCACTGCGTGACTGCTGGATCGCCTCATCCCATCGCGTGGCATAGGCCTGGTGCATCGCATCGGCGGTGACTGACGGCTTCTGTGGTGCCACCGAGATCGAGGCGGAGGCCGGCGTGCTGGCCAGTGCGGCCACCAGCAGGGCGGCGAGGGGGAAGATGCGGGGCATGGAGGATCTCCATCCGTGGGAAGAGCATTGAACCCGCTGTAGCCAGGGAGAACAAGCGCGACGCATGGAACTCTGGTATCCGGCAGTACGTTTGGCCTTGGCGGATCCTGCGTTCAGCGTCTATTGTCGGTGCCTCTTCAGACAGCAGGCAGGCAGCGCAGCACGATGGCACGGTGGCAATGGATGGCGGCAGGCGTAGCGTTGGCGACCGTAGTGGCACTGGCCGCGACCTGGTGGGAGACGCCGCTGCATACGCCGGCAGAACCGGCAGGTCCGGTTCCAACGCCGCTGGCGTGGACCGCGCAGATCGAGCCGCTGGCCGGCGATGGCCACCCGGGTGACCGCGATGGCGCGTCCGCGCAGGCGCGTTTCGCCGATCCGTACGCGTTGCTGCGCAGTGCCGATGGCAGCGTCTATTTCACCGATGCCGGTGACAACAACCGGATCCGTCGTCGACTTCCCGATGGCCGCGTTGAAACGGTGGCCGGGCAGGGCGAGGGGCGTATCGATGGCCCGGCACTGCAGGCCAGTTTCAATACGCCCTCGGGCATCGCCGCCGACGCGCAGGGCAACCTGTATGTGGCCGACACCGGCAACCACGCGATCCGCCGTATCGGCACCGATGGCCAGGTGAACACGCTGGCCGGTGGCGAACAGGGCTACGCCGATGGCCCTGCCGCGCAGGCGCGCTTCGATGCACCGATGGGCATCGCGGTGGACGCGCAGGGCCAGGTCTATGTGGCCGATACCTTCAACGACCGCATCCGGGTGATCGGTACCGACGGCAACGTGCGTACCCTGGCCGGCGGCGAGCGCCCGGGGCTGGCCGATGGCCTGGCGGGCGATGCACGCTTCGATACACCAGTGGCGCTGGCCTTCGATGCGCACGGCGCGCTGCTGGTGGCCGACCTGTTCAACAACGCGGTGCGTCGGGTCGGTGCCGACGGCATGGTCAGCACGCTGCTGGGCGATGGCGGCGTGATCAATGGGCCGCTGTCGCTGGCCACCACGCACGACGGCGTGCTGTACGTGGGTGACCTTGATGGCCGCATCGTGCAGGTAACACCGCAGGGCCACCAGATCGCGCTGGTGGGCAACGGCCGCCTGCCACGCCTGGCCCGCCCCAGTGGGTTGGCGATGGATGCCGATGGCAGCGTGCTGGTCGCCGATTCCGCCAGCTATCGCCTGCACCGCCTGCGCCCGCTGCCGGTGGGTGACCTGCCGGCACCGGCGCTGGTCGGGCCCGCTGCCGATGCAGCATTGCCGGACACCGGTGGGCGCTGGCCATTGGCACCCCAGGATGGCTGGCATGAAGTGGTCGGCACGCTGGGCGAGGTGCGCGGCAACTTCAAGGGCGAGAGCCGCCACCACCTGCACGGCGGTTTCGATGTGCGCGGCGATGTCGGCCAGACCGTGCTGGCGATCGCCGATGGCAAGATCAGCAGCCCGGTAGCGGCGTGGAGCCTGGGTGGGCAGGCCGAGGGCCTGGCCGTGGACCGCCTCAAGTACATCCACATGCGGGTCGGCCGCACACCGCGCGACCAGCCGTTCGATGCGCGCTGGCAGGCGCTGTACGACGAACAGGGCAAGCTGGAGCGGATGCGGGTGCGTCGCGGCACGCGCATCCACGTCGGCGATCGCCTGGGCAGTATCAACAACCAGGCGCACGTGCACCTGGCGGTGGGCACCGGCGGCTTCGAAACCAACGCCGTGGCGCTGGGCTTCCACAACTACGCCGACCACTTCGCACCGCGCATCACCGATGTGGCGCTGCTGGACGACAACGACCAACCGCTGGCGGCCGGCAGCGACGGCGTGGTGATGCTGGCGCGGCAGGGCCGCGGCGTGCAGATCGTGGTCGAGGCCTGGGACCAGGTCGACAACAACCTGCCGCGCCGCCGCCTGGGCATGTACCAGGTGGGCTACCAGATCCTTGATGCTGCCGGGCAGCCGCTGCAGGGCTACGAGCAACCGCGCTGGAACATCGTGTTCAACCGCATGCCGCCGCAGAACGAAGCGGTGCGCGTGGCCTACGCGCCGGACAGCGGCATCACCGTGCATGGCAGCGCGGTGACCCGTTTCCGCTACCTGGCCACCAACACCGTGCGTGACGGCCTGATGGAAACCGGGCGCTGGCAGCCGGCGGCATTGCCACCGGGCGAGTACACCGTGCGCGCCAGCGTGCGCGACTACAGCGGCAACGAAGGCGTGGGCCCGCGCGAGATCAGGGTACGGCTGCTGCCATAGCCGCAGCCGGGGCGCCGCAGCGTTCGCGCTCGGCGTCCATGTCTTCCAGCGGCCGCACCTCGATGCTGCCGAAGCGTGCCCACGGGAAATCGCGGGCGATGCGCATGGCTTCGCCGCGGTCGCGGGCGACGATCAGGTTGAAGCCGGCCAGCAGTTCGCGGGTTTCCGCGAACGGGCCATCCAGTACGCGG
Source organism: Stenotrophomonas sp. 99219_Sma (assembly GCF_056480785.1). Classification (NCBI taxonomy): domain Bacteria; kingdom Pseudomonadati; phylum Pseudomonadota; class Gammaproteobacteria; order Lysobacterales; family Lysobacteraceae; genus Stenotrophomonas; species Stenotrophomonas sp. 99219_Sma. Next base: position 456,478 of record NZ_CM151117.1, read on the forward strand.
CTGTGGCCATCGCGCACGCGCAGGGTCTGCGCGGTGTCGACCGGCTGCAGCTTCTGCGCGGCCAGCAGCGTGCCTTCCGCCTGCAGTTTGTCGGCGTGGGCGAGGCAGTCGCGCATCAGCGCGTTGAATTCTTCGGTGGGCAGGGCCTGCAGCAGGGCAGGCTCGATGTAGATCAGAAGCAGGTACTGCTGCATGGCACGATCCTGGCGGGGGGCGGGGTGTCCATGATGGCGCAGGTTTGCCTGCCGGCATGCTGCAGCGCGAAAGGCCGCCTGCGGCGGGCGATCGGCGAACGGCGGAGCCCCTCCGTGGTGGGTGGGTTGGTCGCTGAAAGCTCGGGTTCTTGGATTTGGCCGGGTGGGGAGGCAGGGCAGGGGGCGCTGCAAGTACGTCCATGTAAGCTCGGTCGCCGCATCCATGCGGCTCACGCCCCTGCCCTGCCTCCCCACCCGGCCTTGGACAGATCTCTGCGGCTGACCCACCACGGGAGATCAACAACAAGAGCAAAAGCGGGTCGCTCCGCTCGCAAAGCCGAGGTCGCCAGCCACCCGCTGTTGCTGTTGCCTCTGCCCTTTTTTCTTGATCTTCCCGTGGTGGTTCGGCCACCGGAATCTGTCTGGGGCCGGGCGGGTGGGGTTGGCGGGGTATCCGCGGCATGGATGCCGCGGCTAAGCCCCCATGGACGGGTTTACGGCGTCCCCGCCAATCCCACCCGCCCGGCCCACCCACAGGAAACCAGCTTTCAGCGACCAACCCACCCACCACGGAGGGGCTCCGCCGTTCGCCGACTCCCGCCGAAGGCGCGCTTTCCACGGAAGAAACAATTTTCAGAGAACGTGTCGATTCCCAACCCCCTGGTTCGTTGTACCCAGTGAAGGGCACGCACCACGCGTCCCCACGGGAGACCGCAATGAAAGTGATGGTGATCGTGAAGGCCAACGCCGACTCCGAAGCCGGCCGCATGCCCAGCGAACAGGAATTGTCCGACATGGGCGCCTTCAACGAACAGCTCGTGGCCGCCGGCATCATGCTGGCCGGTGAAGGCCTGCATGCCACCCAGCGCGGACGTCGCATTCATTTCGGCGGCGGCGCGCCGAAGGTCGAGGCCGGTCCGTTTGGCCCCGCCAGCGAACAGATCGCCGGTTTCTGGCTGTGGGACGTGCGCTCGCTGGACGAGGCCGTTGAATGGGCCAGCCGCGCGCCGTTCAACAGTGGCGGCACGCTGGAGCTGCGCCCGCTGATCTCCGCCGAAGACTTCGGTGAAGCCTTCACCCCGGAATTACAGCAGCAGGAACAGCGTCTGCGTGCACAGTTGGAAGGTTGACCCGGTTCATTTCCCCCGCCGGGCATGGACCGGCGCTACCACCCTGAAACCCACGACGGAGTATTGCCATGAAATTGATTCCCTTCCTCGGCTTCAGCGGCCAGGCCCATGAGGCGATGGCGTTCTATGCAAAGGCACTCGGTGGCCAGGTCACCTCGGAAATGAAATACCGCGACATGCCGCCCTCCGATGGCTCGCCGGGCTGCAACGAGATGCCGCCGGAAACCCTGGACCACGTCGCGCACAGCCAGCTGGAAATCGGTAGCGCCATCGTGATGGCGGCCGACGGTCCCGGCGGTGGCGAGGGTGGCTCGACCACCATCAATGTCGACGTCGACAGCATCGAAGAAGCCGAACGCGTGTTCGCCGCGCTGGCCGACGGTGGCCAGGTGCAGATGCCGATCGCCGAAACGTTCTGGGCGCACCGCTGGGGCATGTTGATCGACCGCTACGGCAAGCCGTGGATGGTCAACTGCATGAAGCAGCCCTGATCCCTCTTCTTTTCATCCACAAGGAGCTTCACCGATGAATGCACCGCAACCGCAGATGATCTTCGTCAATCTTCCGGTGAAGGACCTGGAGAAATCCAAGGCCTTCTTCACCGCGCTGGGCTACAGCTTCAATCCAACTTACACCAACGATGACGCGGCAGGCATGGTCATCAGCGAGAGCATCTACGTGATGCTGCTGACCCAGCCTTTTTTCCAGCAGTTCACCAACAAGCCGATTGCCGATGCGCACACCCACACGGAAGTGATCAACGCACTCTCGGCACCCAGTCGCAAGGCAGTTGACGAGTTGGTGGACAAGGCACTGGCCGCCGGCGGCAGCGAACCGCAGCCGCCGCGCGACCTGGGCTTCATGTACCAGCGCGGCTTCCAGGATCTGGATGGCCATCTCTGGGAAATCGCACACATGGACGGCGAGCCGGGCTGACGGCCGCCGCAGGGAGAATCCTCATGGCTTACGTGGATGCTTACGTGCTGCCGTGCCCCCAGGACAAGGTGGCGGCCTACCGCGGCCTTGCCCGCAAGGCCGGTGCGGTGTGGAAGGACCATGGCGCGCTGCAGTACATGGAATGCGTGGCTGACGATGTGGAACCGGGAAAGAGCACGTCGTTTCCGCGTGCGGTCAAGGCAAAACCGGGCGAAACGGTGATCGTCGCCTTCGTGGTGTTCCGTTCGCGCGCGGCGCGCGACCGTATCAACGCGAAAGTGATGGCGGACCCACGGCTGGCGTCGCTGGGCCCGAAGGACATGCCGTTCGACACCAAACGCATGTTCTGGGGCGGCTTCAAGCCGATAGTTGAAGCGTGAGCTGCGGCGCTTGTGCGGGCCGGGCGTGCGTGCTGTGATCGGCGCATGCTCGAGCCCGCACTGACGCAGCGTCTGGAAACCCTCTGGCGGATGGAGTCGCCGGTGTTGATCGCGCGCCTGACGCGGCTGCTCGGGGGCGATGTCGGCCGCGCCGAGGAGCTGGCCCAGGACACCTGGCTGGCCGCGCTGGAGCGCTGGCCGGAGCAGGGCATCCCGGACAACCCCGGAGCCTGGCTGATGACCACTGCGCGCAACCGTGCCATTGATGTGCTGCGCCAGCACCAGCGGGTGGCGCAGCAGCATGCGCAGTGGGGCGAGGAACTGCATCCGGCGCCGCTGCCGGCGCCCGATGACAGTCAAGCGCTGGAAGATGATCTGGGTGACGACCTGCTGCGGCTGATGTTCGTGGCCTGCCATCCGGTGCTGCCGGCCGATGCACGGGTGGCATTGACCCTGCGCCTGCTGGGTGGCCTGACCACTGTCGAGATCGCGCGCGCCTTCCTGCAGCCCGAGCCGACCATCGCCCAGCGCATCGTGCGCGCCAAGCGCACCTTGGCGCAGAAGCAGGTGCCCTACGAGGTCCCGCGTGCTGACGCGATGCCCGAGCGGCTTGGTTCGGTGCTGGAAGCGATCTACCTGGTGTTCAACGAAGGCTATGCGGCCAGTGCCGGTGACGACTGGATGCGCCCGGCACTGTGCGAGGAGGCGCTGCGGCTCGCGCGCATCCTGGCGCACCGGCTGCCGGTGCCGCCGGTGCTGGGCCTGCTGGCGCTGATGGAGCTGCAGGCCTCGCGTGCCGCGGCACGGACCGATGCGCAGGGCGTGCCGGTACTGCTGGACCAGCAGAACCGCGCGCGCTGGGACTGGCTGCAGATTGAACGCGGGCAGCAGGTGCTGGCGCGCGCGCTGGCCGCCGGTGGCGCTGATGATCCCTATGTACTGCAGGCGCGTATCGCAGCGTGCCATGCAGCGGCGCGCCGCCCCGAGGATACCGACTGGCCGCGCATCGCAGCGCTCTATACGCAGCTGCTGCAGGTGCAGCCCTCGCCGGTTGTTGCATTGAACCGGGCCGTGGCGGTGCTGCGCAGTGACGGTGCCTTCGCGGCGTGGGCGCAGCTGCAGCCGTTGCTGGTGGACGCGCGACTGCGCGAGTACGCGCCGCTGCAGGTGGTGCGCGGGGAGTTACTACAGGCGCTGGGGCGCGACCTGGACGCACGTCACGCTTTTGCGGAAGCCGCCAGACTCAGCCAGAACCAGGCAGAGCGGGGCCTGCTGCGGCAACGGGCCGGCCTGCCTCCCACGGAGTGACCTCGACGAAGGCAGCACTTGTCGGCGGGCCCGCGAGCCGTTATGTTTCGCGCCCAGCGGACGCGTCAGCGTCCACTTTCCATGCGTATTGACCGAGGAGCGGTTGGATGTATTCAAGGACGAAGAGCGCATCGCGCGCTTTTGCGCGCCTGCTTGCCTGTGCCCTGTGCCTGGCCGTATGGCCGATGGCCGTGCAGGCGGCAGACAAATCACAGCAGGCCTATTGGGCCGGTTTTGCCTATACCGCTGATGCCGCTGCCGTGCAGGCGACCACGCCGCATGCGCACGCCGTGCTGGAAAAGCGTGGCTTGATCCCGCTCAACCAGACCCTGGGGCAGGGGCTCAAGCGTCGCCCGCCGGCCAATCTGGAACTGATCGACCAGCCGGTGGCGATGCTCGACGGCACCACCAGTGCGACAGTGCTGGCCGCGGCACTGGACCGCGAACTGGTCTCGGTCGAGCCGATCGGTGACCAGTACAAGGTGCTGGTGGAAGTGGCGCTGCAGGCGCTGTTCTTCGATTTCCGCGAGCGCCAGGTGATCGCGTCCTATCCGCTTACCCTGCAGCGCATCGACGTGCAGGATTACCGGCCGGACAACGACGATATCGACGCGATCGTCGCCGATCTCCTGTATGGCAGCGCCGATACCAGCCTGTCGCAGGTGCTGGCTGCCAGCCTCGCCCAGGCCAGGCTGCCCGATGCCGCCGTGCGTCGCCTGCAGGTCGGTGGCGTAACCCTGTCCGACGCGGTCCGCGCCAAGCTGCCCGACCCGAAGTGGGAAGCCCCGCTGCGCGCCACGCTGGCCCATGAGCTGTCCAAGACGCTGTCGTCCAATACCGGCGTCGGCCTGCTGCCGCCGGCCTCGGGCCAGGCGATCGGTGGTGCGATGGCGGCGCGCTTTGCCGACGGCAAGGTCTACCAGCTGAAGATTCCCGAGCCGGACTACGTCATCAACCTGCAGGTGGATGCGCTGAAGAACGGCGTGATCGAAGAAACGCCGGCGATGAAGACGATGCTGTTCGGCGCGTTCTTCACCGCCAAGGTGACCGAGCCGTTCTCCGGCAAGGTCTATTTCGAACAGCCGCTGCGCAAGGGTGCCACCAAGGTGGTGCCGGTCACGCAGTGGCAGGTCGACCAGTGGTCGGCCAGCTACGAAACCCTGCTGGCCGGCTTCGACGCCTTCGCCGGCGCCGCCGCCAAGCGCGCCGATTCGCGCGGCTGGCTGGACGAACAGAAGCCGGGCGGCCGCCCGTTGCAGCAGCAGACCCAAGCCCTCCAGGAGTTGATCAAGTCATGTCGTTGATGCGTACCATCCTGCTCATCCTCATCGCCCTGGTGGTGGCCTCCCCGGTCGCTGCACAGACCGCCAGTTCACGCGGTACCGGTTCGGCCAGCTACGGCCTGCGCCTGAGTGCCGACACCCGCGCCCAGGCCCTGAACAAGGCCAAGGTCAATGCACTGGAGGCGTACATCGCCGAGACCGGTGCGGCCAAGCTGCGCCTGTTCGAAGCACGTCGCTCCGAGTTCATCGGCGAGATCGACCGCTACGTGCTCAGCGCCGTGCAGCTGTCGGACACCGAAGACAAGAAGGCCAAGACCTACACCGTCACCGTCCGCGCCGAGATCAACACCACACTGCTGCAGACCAAGCTGGATGCCGGCTCGGCCGTGGCCGGTGCCACCGCCGCGCAGCGCTCGCTGCTGACCTTCCTGTTCATGGCGCGCTCGCAGGACACCGTGCAGTCGTTCCAGGACAAGGAATACCGCCGCGTCGACGCCAGCAGCAGCTACAGCGAGAACACCCGTGAAGGCGACAGCTTCCGCGGCAACTCGGTCAGCACCAACGGCAGCATCAACCAGAATGGTTCGATGTCGGTCACCAGCGGTGGCAGCACCACCCAGCGCAGCGACAACATCAGCTGGAAGGTGGCCAACGCCGCCGAAGTGAACACCGCGATGACCGGCGCCTTCAGCGCCGCCGGCTACGAAGTGGTTGAAGCCGAATACGTGGAAGGCGAATCGCGCGGCCTGCTCAGCATCGAGCGTATCCGCAAGGACTTCAGCACCGGCAACGACCTGGCCCCGGCCACCCTGCGCGATACCGCCAACGGCATCCGTGCGGCCAACATCCCGTACATCGCCGTCGGCACCCTCGACGTCGGCATGCGCGACCGCGACCCGGCCAGCGGCAACACCCGCGTGTTCGTCACGGTCACCGGCAAGGTGCTGGACGTGACCGGTCGCTTCCCGCGCACCGTGTCGTCGGTGGGCCCGGTGCAGTTCTCCGGTACCGGCCCGAACGAAACCGTCGCCCGTACCAACGCGCTGCAGCTGGCGGCTGAAAAGGCTGCCCAGCAGATGATCAACGAACTGAACGTCAAGGCAGTTCGTTGATCCGCCACCCCGGTGGGTGCCGAGCTCGCTCGGCATCGCCCTGGGGTTACCGATTTCCCACGTGCCGCTTCGCGGCCGTCTCTCCCAAAAGGACACTCACATGATCCGCAATACCGCTCTTGTCGTGGCCATCGCTGCCGCCACCCTGTCGATGCCGGCCCACGCTGGCCTGGGCAAGCTGAAGGACCTGGCTGGCGCCGCTACCGGCACCTCCAGCAGCAGCGCCTCCAGCGCCGCCGCTCCGGACGAAGCCGCGCAGGAAGCGCTGGTGCGTCGTTTCGTCAGCTCGCAGTCGCACTCGCTGCAGGCCCAGACCTCGTTTGCCCGCGCCTTCGGCCTGGCCGAGCAGGTGCAGCTGCTGGAAGCCGAGCGCCAGGCGCTGTCGTCGGGTTCGGTCAGCGTCGATGCGATGAAGAAGTCGGTGTCGGTCAGTGAAGCTGCGCAGGCGGCGATCAACGAGCGCCAGGCCGCACAGCCGGAACTGAACGCTGAATCCAAGCAGCACTACGCCGAAGGCCTGGTCTCGCTGCTGTCCTCGGCGGCCGAAGCACAGAAGCTGGGCGGCGAAGCCAGCAACTTCACCGCCGGCATGAAGAACCTGGGCGCGACCCAGCTGGCCACCGTCGGCCGCAAGCTGGCAGCAGGTGCATGGGTGGCCAAGGAATCGCCGGGCTTCATCCAGGGCCTGTACGGTTCGACCAAGTCGGCCGTGACCTTCGCCAGGAAGAGCAAGGTGAAGGTGCCGTCCAACGCCGATTCGATGCTCGACACGCTCTGATCCGAGGCGAATCTCCATGCGTATGACCTACCGTTTGATCGGCCTGGGCCTGGCTGCCACGCTGCTTGCAGCCTGTGGCAAGCAGGACACCCCGGCCGCCGCGCCCGCCAAGGACAAGGCAACCAGTGCACTGGCCAGCAATGCGCCAGTGGAAGCAGCGCCCCTGCGTGGCACGCCGGATTTCGGCGGCACCACCCAGGTCGCGCGCGAAGCCGACGGCATCGGCAGCACCCCGGAACTGGCGGTGCTGGCGGCATTGCAGTCGGCGGTGGCGCAGGTCAACGGCGTACGCGTGGCCAGCCAGATGCAGAGCCTGCGTGCAGGCCTGCATGTGGATGTGGATGACGAACACGTCGGCGATATCCGCGCCGACGCGTTCACCCAGCAGATGATCGCCGGCTCGCAGGGCGCGGTGCTGGGCTATGAAATCCTGTCGCAGGATGAAGTGCGGCAGCTGGACGAGGAAACCATCGCCCGCGTGCGCGCCAGCGACGAAGGCTGGAGCTTCAAGGGCTCGGCGTCGGCCAGTGCCTCCGGCGAAGCCTCGGCCAAGAGCGGTTCGGCCTCGGCCAGCGTCAGGGAAAGCTACGACGAGAAGGTCAACGTCGATGCCAAGCGTGGCGCCAGTTCGTTCGATTCCGACGTGACCCATCGCAGCATGCGCAGCTACTGGAAGGTGCGCGTGCGCGCACAGATCGCCCAGTACCGCGCGCCGGACGAGCAGGGCAAGCCGAAGATCGTGGTTGCACTGCCGCGCACCAAGGCCGGAAGCTATGCCGTGGGCGACGGCCGCGTGGACGCGGACGAAGTGGCCGACGCGATCCGCGCGCGCCTGTCCGACACGCTGACCCAGACCCAGCGCTTCATCGTGCTGGACCGCGAGTTCGGCGACGAACTGCAGGCCGAGATCGACCACATCAACAGCGGCAACGTGCGCCTGCAGGACACCGCACGCGTGGGCCAGCAGCTGGCTACCGACCTGATCCTGATCCCGACCATCGAACGCTTCGAGTACCCGCGCAGCGTGCGCAACCTGCGCATGTCCGACCGCCAGGTGACCTCGTACTCCGGTGGCGGCCGCATCACCCTGCGCCTGATCAACGCCACCACCGGCCAGGTGGTGATGTCCGACAGCTTCGACCACCAGCTGGCCTCGACTGGCCCGAGCACCCTGCCGCGCGTGGTCAATGGCCGCAACATGGCCGCGGCGATGATGGAATCGCTGTCCGGCCAGATCGGCACCACCATCGTCACCACGCTGTTCCCGGTGTCGGTGGTTTCGGTGGACGGAGACCAGGTGGTGCTGAGCCAGGGCGGTGACACCGTGCAGGCCGGCCAGCGCTGGCAGGCCGTGCGCCTGGGCGAAGAACTGAAGGACCCGCAGACCGGTCGCTCGCTGGGCCGCAGCGAACACCCGTGCTGCACCATCCGCATCGACCGCGTGGCCGCACAGACCTCGTACGGCACCATCGAAGACGGTGTCGACGCCATGCGCGGCGGCTTCCGTCCGGGCCAGATTGAGTTGCGCCAGAAGCTGGGAAGCAAGCCGGCTGCTGCCGCTGCCGCTGCCGCTGCCGGCGCAACGGCCTCGGCTGCACCGGCCGCCGCCGCGCGCCCGGCGGCCAAGCCGAAGCCCAAGCCCGCTGCCGCCCCGGCCGAAGACCCGAACTGGTAACACGCCAAGGCAGCACACAGATGGGGTCAGAGCCCTTTTCCACCGGGAAAGGGAACTGACCCCTTCTTGTTTCCGTCCGTGTCGACCAAGGTCGACACCTACCACAGCGGCGTGTCGACCAAGGTCGACACCTACCACAGCGGCGTGTCGACCAAGGTCGACACCTACCAACAGCGGCGTGCCGACCAAGGTCGACACCCACCAACAGCAGCGGGAACCTGTCGAAGGCGGGGTGGGTCCGGTTGCGGGGGTGTAAGCGCCATGGATGGCGCGCCCAAGCCTCCAGGGACGGATTCACGGCGTCCCCCGCAACCGGACCCACCCCGCCATCCCACGGAATGCCGCTGTTGCTTCAGCTGTTGCTGTTGCCCCGGCTTCGGCAGGTGCAGGGCGCAGCCCTGCCGAACCCCTTACACTCCAGAAGGATTTCCCTGCTGGAGAGAGCAATGAAACGAGTGGTACTGGGCGTGCTGGCCCTGTCGGTGTCGAGCGCACTGATGGCGGCCACCCCGAAATTCGATGGCGCGCGGATCTCCGCCGACGTCAAGGAACTGGCCTCCGACGCCTACGAAGGCCGCTCCCCGGCCACCGCCGGCGAAGAGAAGACCATCGCCTTCCTCAGCAAGCAGTTCGCCGACGCCGGCCTGCAGCCGGGCGGCGACCTCAAGGACGGCAAGCGCCTGTGGACCCAGGCGGTGCCGCTGCGCAAGGGCGACATCGTCGGCGCACCGCAGCTGGCGCTGCACCAGGGCGGCAAGACCGTTGCGCTGGAACAGGGCAAGCAGATCGCCGTGCGCGCGGCCATGAACGGCGCCAGCAACGTCGACATCAGCAAGGCCCCGCTGGTGTTCCTCGGCTACGGCGTGAAGGCCCCGGAGCGCAACTGGGATGACTTCAAGGGCGTGGACCTGAAGGGCAAGATCGCCGTCGTGCTGATCAATGACCCGGACTTCGAGACCGGCCAGGGTGATTTCGACGGCAAGGGCATGACCTACTACGGCCGTTGGACCTACAAGTACGAAGAAGGCGCCCGCCAGGGCGCGCTGGGCGTGCTGATCGTGCACGAGACCGCACCGGCGTCGTACGGCTGGGCCACCGTGGCCGGTTCCAACACCAACACCATGTTCGATGTGGTGCGCGACAATCCGGCCGACAGCCACCCGCTGCTGGAAGGCTGGATCCAGCGCGACCTGGCCGTGGAGCTGTTCCGCTCGGCCGGGCAGGACTTCGAGGCGCTGAAGAAGAAGGCGCAGCAGCGCGACTTCACCCCGGTGCCGCTGACCGGCGCCAGCCTGGACGCGAAGTACGCGGTGAAGACCGAAGTGATCACCTCGCACAACGTGGCCGCGCGCCTGGAAGGCAGCAGCCACCCGGACGAGACCATCGTCTACAGCGCGCACTGGGACCACATCGGCGTGGGCGAGCCCGACGCACGTGGCGACCGGATCTTCAATGGCGCTCTGGACAACGCCAGTGGCACCGCATCGCTGATCGAACTGGCCCGTGGCTTCGCCAAGGCCAAGCGCCCGCAGCGTTCGCTGCTGTTCCTGGCGGTCACCGCCGAGGAAAAGGGCCTTCTGGGTTCGGAGTACTACGCCACCCATCCGCTGTATCCGCTGGAAAAGACCGTGGCGGTGATCAACATGGATGGCATGGCGCCGTTCGGGCCGTCGCGTGATTTCGGCATCTACGGTGCCGCGCGCTTCGAGCTGCTGGACCAGCTGAAGGACGTGGCCAAGGGCTGGGATATCCGCTACACGCCGGACCCGAAGCCGGAAGCGGGCCTGTTCTTCCGCTCCGATCACTTCCCGTTCGCCAAGCGTGGCGTGCCGGCGCTGTCCTGGTCGGCCGGCCAGGACTGGGTGGACGGTGGCGTGGCCGCAGGCAAGAAGGCCTCCGAGGACTACACCGCCAAGCGCTACCACCAGCAGGGCGACGAGTGGCAGCCGGACTGGGTGTTCGCCGGTGCCGCCCGCGACCTGGAGGTGCTGTACACGCTGGGCAACCAGCTGGCCAACTCGCGCAGCTGGCCAAACTGGAGCAAGGACGAATCGTTCCGCGCCGTGCGTGACGCCAGCGCCGACCAGCGCAAATAAGGCAACGCGCCGGGCTTGCCCGGCGCCTCCCGGGTAGTGCCGGCCGCTGGCCGGCAACCCTGTGATGCATGCGGAGATAATGGTGGGCCGGCCAGCGGCCGGCTCTACCAGAATGGCTTCCATCCCCGCTTTCCGGCCCTTCGTCGCAACCCGCTTGTTTGCCCGGCGGGCCGCCCTATGCTCGGCTCACCCCCTTCCTCCAAGGCGCCGCCGTGTTCGCCAGCCTCTCTCTCCTGCTTCGTCACCTGCTGGCCTGGGCTGCGGCGCTGTTCGTCGCCGGCATGGTCTGGAGCGGCATCTTCAGCGGCATGAACGATGGCCCCGGCTGGATCTTCGGCCTGCTGGCGATGTTCCTGATGATTTCCGCGCTGGGCAGCGCGATTACCCATGTACGCCGCGTCTGGCTGGTCGCCGGCCGGCTGGATTCGACCACGCTCTCCGGCCGCCAGCGCCGCCAGGTGGAACTGCCGATGGATGCCGGCCAGGCATTCTCGGTGGTGGAAGCGGCCATCGCTGAACTGCCGCGCGTTGAAGACGTGGAAAGTTCGGCCGGCAGCCTGCAGGTGCGGGCCTACGTGCGCCGCGTGGATGCCTGGAACGGCCGCCAGCCATCGCGCTGGAACCTGCCGGCACGGCTGGCGATCAAGCGCAACAGCGTGCTGGCGACGGTCACGCCGGGGCAGGGCACCAGTACCGTCACCCTGTTGTTTGAGCCGGATGCCGGCTGGTGGGCCGACCTGCTGGCACTGGATGAGGGCAGCAACTTCGAGAACGCCGAAGCGGTCACCCGCGCGATCAGCCGCCGTGTTGCCGACCAGCGTCGCGACGAGCAGGCCGCGGCTGAGCAGACCCAGGTGGAAAAGGAGCTGTCGGTGGCCCGGTTGAACCTGCTGCACGCGCAGGTGGAACCGCACTTCCTCTACAACACGCTGGCCAACGCGCAGGTGCTGACCCGCACCGACCCGGCACGTGCCGACCAGATGCTGGGCCACCTGATCCAGTACCTGCGCAGCTCGTTGCCACAGGTGGACGAATCGCTGTCCACGCTGGGCGTGGAGCTGGAGCGTACCCGTGCCTACCTGGAGATCCTGCGTATCCGCATGGGCGCACGGCTGGGGGTGGAAGTGCAGGTACCGAACGAACTGCACGGCGTGCAGCTGCCGGCGATGGCGCTGCAGACGCTGGTGGAGAACGCGATCAAGCATGGCCTGGAACCGAAGCCCGGCGGTGGCACGATCTGGATCCTGGCGCGTGGCTTCGATGACCATGTAACGGTGACGGTGGCCGACGATGGCCTCGGCTTCGGCCAGGGCACCAGCGGTACCGGCATCGGCCTGAAGAACCTGCGCGAGCGCCTGCGCCTGACCTGCGGCGAACAGGCCGGCGTGGCGATCGTCGCCAACTTCCCCAGCGGCGTGGCCGCGACCATGACCCTGCCGCAGTCGAGCAAGGAGCGCAGCCATGCCGCTTGAGGCGCTCATTGCCGAAGACGAGGAACTGCTGCGGCAGTCGCTGGTCGAGCAGCTGGGCCGGTTGTGGCCGGACCTGAAGCTGGTGGCCGAGTGCGAGGATGGCGCCAGTGCGCTGGAACAGCTGGCCGAGAAACAGCCGGACATCGCCTTCCTCGATATCCGCATGCCCGGCATCAGTGGCATTGAAGTGGCCCGTTCGCTGTCCGAACTGAGCCCGCGCACCCAGGTGGTGTTCGTTACCGCCTACGACCAGTACGCCATCGACGCGTTCGAGCAGGGTGCGATGGACTACCTGCTGAAGCCGGTCAGCGATGAGCGCCTGCTGGCCACGCGCGAACGCATCCTGTCGCGGCTGCCATCAACGCGCCAGGACGATGCCGTACTCGAACGCCTGCTTCAGCGCCTGGGGCCGTCGCAGAGGGCGGCAGAGCGCCCGCCCTTGGCCTGGATCACCGCCAGCAACGGCCGCGAGACGCAGCTGATCATGCTGGAAGACGTGGCCTATTTCCGTGCTGACAACAAGTACACCACCGTGATGACCGCGGCCGGTGAGAGCCTGCTGCGCACACCGTTGCGCGAGCTGCTGGAAGTGCTCGATCCGCAGCACTTCCGCCAGATCCATCGCTCGACCATCGTCAACATGAAGGCGGTGGCAGCGGTCAGCCGCGACGATACCGGGCGCGGGGTGCTGCGCCTGCGTGGGCGTACGGAGACGCTGGTGGTCAGCCAACCGTTCATGAGCCTGTTCCGCGGCATGTAGCCGCACCCTGGAGGCACCATGCGCCTGTTCCTGTTTGCCTGCGTTGCTGCGCTGTCGTTGGCCGGCTGCGAGAAGTCCAGCGAAACCTCGATCACCCGTACCAATGCCAACGGCGTGGACACGCTGTACAGCAAACGCACCGTGGTCGATGGCGAGGCGCGGTTCCAGTGCATCGCCAGCAGCAGTGGCCACTGCCACTACGTGGTGCTGGACCCTGCATGCAGCAGCGGGGCCGCGTGTGCCACGCCGCCGTTGCGTCGGTTCGCGGTGGCGGTGGGAAAGACCGAGGCGATGCGTCACCTGCCCAGGGGCTTCCACCAATGCGTCAGCCAGGACCCGATAGAACAATGCCACCGTGAGTGATCACGGTGGCATTGTGGGCCCCCCCGCTTCCCTGAAGGATCAGTAGGCAGGTTGCAGTGTCAGGTCGTGGTGGTGCTCGTTCTCACCCACATGGTTCAGGCGGCCGACCAGTTCTGAGTGCTGCTTCATGCGCCCGATCTCGGTCATGATGCGGATGTCCTCATGGCGCAGCTCGCGCTTGGCAGTGACGGCCTGCTTGTAGTCCAGCACTTCCGGGTAGTGCTCGGCCAGGTCCAGTGCCTCGGCCACGTTCTCGACGCTGTCGGCCTTGGAGCTGATGCGGGCGCGGCTGTTGAAGGCCTTCATCCAACGCTCGAAACCGGCGGTGCGGTCGAACATGTTGGCCATGAACCAGATCACGAACAGGATCGAGATCCATGAGCCGAACACCACGACCACGCGGGTGAAGGTGATGTGGTAATCGTCGCGCCACAGGTAGTTGGTGATCAGCCCGAGGATCAGCAGCGAGGCCGCCTGCCAGCCGACGATCGAGGCGATCAGCCATTGGCACTTGGCCTGGGCCAGCACAGCCACTTCATCGCGGATCTGCTGCTCGCTGAGGCTGCGCCAGTGCGCGACCTGTTTTTCGAACGGGCTGCTGTAGAGCTCGTTGTCGCGAAGCAGTAGTCCCAAACCCTTGAACAAAGCAATCATGGCTGGCTCCTTGTGGAACGTGCGTCGATCAGCGTTGGACGGTGTGGCGGGTTCAGTTCTAGCACTTCCAGCGAGCCGTGCAATGGGCGCAATGCCTAGCGGCGTAAGGGTTTTGTCTGAATGGGTGAATGTTGCTGCATCGCAACATCATGGTCGCAGCCTGCGACAGGATGTCGCAGGGTGAAACGTGCTGCGGCTGCACATGAAACCGTGGCTGAGCGCGGAGGCTCGCCGTCGGCGTCGTGATCGCCCAGAATCGGGGCCGACCGCGCAACCTGCGGCCGCTCTTCCGCCTTTCCTGGACCTGTGATGCCGGCTCTGCTGCAGCGACTTTCCCGCCCCGTGACCGCGCCTATCCGGCGCTGGGTACTGGAGGCCTTCCCGCGTGGCCAGAGCGGCATCGATTACGACCACCCGCTGGGAGACCCGGGCTGGTTCGGCCCCGACAGCGTCACCTGGCGCCTGCATGCGGAATTCCCCTCGATGCTGGCCGGTGGCCTGTGTGCGCTGATGCTGCAGACCCTGCACCCGCGCGCGCTGGCCGGCGTCTACGACCACTCCAATTTCCGCCAGGACCTGGTGGGACGCCTGCGCCGCACCACCGCCTTCGTTGCCGGCACCAGCTATGCGCCCCGCGGCGAGGTGGAGGCGCTTGTGGCCAAGGTACGCCGCATCCATGCGCAGATCCGCGGCCAGACCGCGCAGGGGGAGCCCTATGCGGCGGACGATCCGCAGCTGCTGACCTGGGTGCACGTGACCGAAGCCTTCGGTTTCCTGCAGGGCTTCCGTCGTTACGGGCGCGAGGTGCCGGCGCACATCGCCGATCGCTATTACGACGAGTACCGCCGCGTGGCCGAAGCGCTGGGTGCGGTGGATGTACCGCGCAGCGAAGCGAAAGTGGCGGCGTACTTCTGCGCGCGGCAGCCGGAACTGCGCGTCGACGGACGTTCGCGCGAAGTGCTGGAGGTGTTGTCCGGCGTGCGCCTGCCGGTACCGGTGCCGGGCCTGTCGCGCGAAGTGTTCCTCGGCGCCGGTGCGGCGCTGCTGCCGGATTGGGCCGAGGGCATGCTGGAACGCAATGCGCGCCAGCGCGCACAGGCTGCAGCGTCGGCGAAGCTGATGCAGGGCATGGCGCCGCTGTTCCGCCGCGCACTGCCCGATGGCCTCGCCAGCCGCGCCTGCACGCGCGTGGGCGTGCCGGTGGATGTACTGCGCGAGTGGCCCGAACTGCTCCGGTAGCTGCCGACCTTGGTCGGCACGCATTTCGCGCGGTGCCGCAGAAGCGCCAACCAAGGTTGGCCTCTACCAGAGCGGATTCCGCAGTAGGTGGATCTACTGACACCTTGGTTCTGGTAGCTGCCGACCTTGGTCGGCACGCATTTCGCGCAGTGCCGCAGAAGCGCCAACCAAGGTTGGCCTCTACCAGAGCGGATTCCGCAGTAAGTCCACGCCATGCGTGGATGGGCGTTACCCGGTCGACTTCAACCCACGCAACAGCATCTCCAGCGCCGCCGTCGCCTGCTGCAGGCGCGCGTCGCCATCCTCGCCCTCGGCGATCCAGAACGCGGCCTCGGCCAGGCTGCCGTAGATCAGCGACGCCATCGCCTGCGCATCCACCGGCGCCACCGCACCCTCGGCAATCAGCTGCTCGATCAGGCGCTGCATCGAGTTCACGCAGTGCCGCTGCGATTCCGGTGAGGCGCCACCGAGTACCGCGCGCGCATCGCGCAGCACGATGCGCTGGATCTCCGGCTCCAGTGCCATCTCCAGATAGGCGCGGCAACGCTGCACGAAGCCGTCCCAGGCATCATCCGCGCCATCGCTGATCGCCTGCAGGCGCAGGTCGGTCTCGGCATCGAGCTGGGCGACGACAGCCGCCAGCAGACCCTTCTTGTCGCCGAAGTGGTGGTACAGCGCGCCGCGGGTCAGCCCGGCCTGGGCGGTCAGGTCGTCCATCGAGGTGGCGGCATAGCCATGCGCGCTGAACACCCGGCGGGCGGTGGTCAGCAGGGTGGCGCGGGTTTCTTCCATCTCGGCGCGGGTGCGACGAACCATCCGGAGCTCCTTACATACACAGTGCATGATTATTTACATACGGCACGTATGAATGTAGCCTCTTATTCATACGCTCTGTATGTATTGTCGTGGCGCTCGGTGCGCCAGGCAAGTCGCTGCCCTGGAGATCCTGATGGCCACCCCCTATCGCGACCTGTTCGCTGCCCCCGGCACCGCCGGCCTCGCCCTGGCCGGGCTGCTGGCACGCCTTCCTCTACCGATGACCGGTATCGGCATCATCACCCTGCTGTCCCAGCTGCGCGGCAGCTATGCACTGGCCGGTGCGGTGTCGGCCACCTTCGTGCTGACCTACGCGTTGCTGTCGCCGCAGGTATCGCGCTGGGTCGACCGGCGCGGGCAGGGCAGGGTGCTGCCGTGGGCCACCGCGGCCAGTGCGGCGGGGTTGCTGTTGCTGCTTGCGTGCACGCTGCTGGCCGCGCCGGACTGGACGCTGTTCATTGCGGCGATGCTGGCCGGTTGCATGCCCAGCGTGTCGGCGATGGTGCGCGCGCGCTGGACCGCGATCCATCACGGGCGCCCGCAGCTGCAGACCGCGTATTCGCTGGAGACCGTGTTCGACGAGGTGACCTTCATCGCCGGGCCACCGTTGTCCGTCGGGTTGTCGGTGGCAGTATGGCCGCAGGCCGGCGTGCTGGCCGCCGCCCTGCTGCTGGTGCTCGGGGTGACCGCACTGGTTCTGCAACGCGGTACCGAACCACCGCTGCAGCGCTGCGAAGGCGCAACACCCTCGCGCTCGCTGCTGCGGCAAGCGGAGATCCGCCTGCTGGCGTTGCTGATGCTGGCGATGGGTGTGATTGTCGGTACCGTCGACATCACCAGCGTGGCCTTCGCCGAACAGCGCGGGCAGCCACTGGCTGCCAGTTGGGTGCTGTCGGCCTATGCGCTGGGCAGCTGCGCGGCGGGCCTGCTGTTTGGTGCGCAGAAGCTGCAGATCCCGTTGCCGCGCCTGTTGCTGACCGGAGCAGCGGCCACTGCATTGGCCACGCTACCGCTGCTGTGGGTCGGCAGCCTGCCTGCCCTGGCCGTTGCCGTGCTGCTGGCCGGGGTGTTCTTCGCGCCGACGATGATCGTTGCGATGTCGCTGGTCGAACAGTACGTGCCCGAATCGCGCCTGACCGAAGGCATGACCTGGTTGCTGGCCGGATTGAACATCGGCGTGGCGCTGGGCGCGGCACTGTCCGGGCAGGGTGTCGATGCGGGGGGCGTGCGCAGCGGTTTTGCTGTTGCGCTGGTGGCAGGCGGTGGCGTGCTGCTGTTCGCCGTGCTCGCGCAACGTGCACTGCGCCCGTCTGCCTCGACCACATCCCCTGAAGGAATCGTCCCGTGAGCGCTTCATCGCCTGCGCACGCCGCGACTGTGCCTCGTCATCCGTGGTGGTCGGTTTCCGCCGTCGGCCTCGCCACGTTCTCGGTGGTCACCACCGAAATGCTGCCGGTCGGCCTGCTGACCCCGATCGCCGAAGATCTCGGCGCGTCCACCGGCACCGCCGGCCTGATGATCTCGCTGCCGGCCCTGCTGGCGGCAGTGTTCGCACCGCTGGTGGTGATCGCAGCCGGTGGCATTGATCGCCGTCGCATCCTGTGCGCGCTGCTTGCGCTCCTGCTGGTCGCCAACCTCGCGTCGGCGCTGGCACCGGGCATCGGCTGGCTGTTGGCCGCACGGGTGCTGGTGGGGTTCTGCATGGGCGGCATCTGGGCCATCGCCGGCGGTCTGGCTGCGCGCCTGGTGCCGGCTGACCGCATCGGCCTGGCTACCTCGATCATCTTCGGCGGCGTGGCCGCAGCGTCGGTGCTGGGCGTTCCGTTGGGCGCGCTGATCGGGGATGCATTGGGTTGGCGCAGCGCCTTTGCAGCGATGGCGTTGTTCAGTGCGGCGGTGATGCTGCTGCATCTGCGGGTGGTTCCTGCGTTACCTGTAAGTACATCGGTGCGGCTGCGGCAGTTCGTGCAGCAGCTTGGCCAGCGCGACCTGCGGCGTGGCCTGTGGCTGACCGTGCTGCTGGTGTCCGGGCACTTCATCGCCTTCACCTACGTGCGGCCGCTGCTGACGTCCGTCTCGGGCGTGGAGGCGTCGTGGATCGGTGCACTGTTGTTTGCCTACGGCCTGGCCGGCATCGCCGGCAACTTCATTGCCGGGCCGCTGGCAGCGCGCCATCCGCGCGGTACGTTGCTGGCGATCGCATCGGGCCTGCTGCTGACGCCGCTGCTGTTGCTGTGGCTGGGGGGCACGCCGAGCGGTGGCATTGCGGTGCTGCTGCTATGGGGCCTGGCCTATGGCGGCGTATCGGTGGGCCTGATGAGCTGGATGATGAAGGCGCTGCCGCAGGCCGTGGAGATCGCCACCGCGCTGTACGTTGGTGTGTTCAATGTGGGCATCGCGCTCGGGGCGTGGGGCGGTGGCCGGCTGCTGGATGGCATGGGCCTGCATGCGAATCTGTGGGTTGCCGCGGTGTTGGCTGCGAGCGCTCTGCTGATGGTTGCCACCACCCGCAGGTAGATCCACGCCATGCGTGGATTCCTGCCCCGTGCCGACCAAGGTCGGCACCCACCAGAGCCGGGACATGTGCGTGGATTCCTACCCCGTGCCGACCAAGGTCGGCACCCATCAGAGCGGGGTATTTGCCAACCAAGGTTGGCAGCTACCAGGGCGGGGCATGTGCCAACCAAGGTTGGCAGCTACCGGGAAATGAAACGGGCGCCTTTCGGCGCCCGTTCCGGTTACATCACCACACCTTGACCCGCTTGTCCGGGGCCAGGTACAGCTTCTGGCCTTCCTTCACTTCGAACGCCGGGTACCAGGCGTCGATGTTGCGCACGGTGAGTGCGCGGAACTGGCCCGGTGCATGCACATCGGTCAGCAGCGAGTTGCGCAGCGCCTGCTCGCGGCTCTTGCTGCGCCACGCCTGGGCGAAGCCGAGGAAGAAGCGCTGGTCGGGGGTGAAGCCTTCCAGGGTCTGGCCCGGCTTGCCCTGCAGCGACAGCTGGTAGGCATCGTAGGCGGTACCCAGGCCAGCCACGTCGGCGATGTTCTCGCCCAGGGTCAGCTTGCCGTTCACATGCACGCCCGGGAACGGCTCGTAGCTGCTGAACTGTGCGGCCAGCGCATCACCAGCGGCGTTGAACTGCTTCAGGTCTTCAGCGGTCCACCAGTTGTGCAGCTTGCCGGTCTCGTCGAACAGCGCACCGGCGTTGTCGAAGCCGTGGCTGATCTCGTGGCCGATCACTGCGCCGATGGCGCCGTAGTTCACCGCGTCGTCGGCAGCACCGTCGAAGAACGGCGGCTGCAGGATCGCGGCCGGGAACACCAGGCGGTTCTCCAGCGGCACGTTCATCGCGTTGATGGTCTGCGGCAGCATCGCCCACTCGCTGTGGTCGACCGCCTTGCCCAGCTTGGCGATGTTGCGCTGGTACTCGAACAGTTCGGCGCGCTGCGCATTGCCCAGCGCGTCATCACGGCGGATCTCCAGGCCGGTGTAATCACGCCACTTTTCCGGGTAACCCATGCCCACGGTCAGGCCGGCCACCTTGGCCTTGGCGCTGGCCTTGGTCTGCGGCGACATCCACGCGAGCGCGTCGATGCGCTTGGCGAAGGCGGCGATGATGTTCTTCGCCATCTCGTCCGCGCGTTCCTTGGTCTTGGCGTCGAAGTGCTTCTCGACGTAACGCTTGCCGATCGCTTCGCCGATGGCATGGTTGGCGTCGTCCACTGCACGCTTCCAGCGGTCGCTCTGCTGCGGCGTGCCGCTCAGCGTGGTGCCGTGGAAGGCGAAGCGGGCATCGGCGAATTTCTTCGGCAGGTAGGCAGCGGCGCGGTCCAGCGCGTGGAAGGCCAGGTAATCCTTCCAGACATCCAGCGGCTCGGTGGCGACCAGCTTGGACAGGCCGGCCACGGCCTTGGGTTGCCAGACGATGAAGTCCTGCTGCTTGCCCAGCGCAGCCGCGTCGAGGAAGGCGTTCCAGTCCATGCCCGGCGCCTTGGCATTGAAGTCGGCCTGGGTCCAGGGATTGGCACCCTTGGTCACATCATTGGTTTCTTCCTGGGTGGCGTGCGCCTGCGCGATCTTCGTCTCCAGCGCGAGGATGCGCTGCGCCTTGCCCGCCGGATCGGCGACACCGGCCAGCTGCAGCATCTGTGCGATGTAGGCCTGGTACTGCTTGCGCAGCTCGGCCATGCGGCCGGCGCCGAGGTAGAAGTCACGGTCGGGCATGCCCAGGCCGCCCTGCACCAGGTAGGGCGCGTTGCGGTCCGGCTGCAGCAGGTCCACCGACACCCACAGGCCGAACAGGCGGTCGGTGTAGAAGTTGGTCGCATTGAGCAGGTCGACGTCGGCGCGCATCTCGCCGCCCAGGGCTCGGGCCAACCCGGCCTTGTCGGCGATGGTCTCGATCGCCTTCAGCTGCGGCTGCACCGGCGCGATGCCGTGCTGCTCGATGCCGGCTTCGTCCATGTAGGCGGCGTAGTAGTCGCCGATCAGCTTGTCGTCACCGCTGGCCTGGGTGTTGCCGGCGGCGCCTTCGAGGATCGCGCGGGTGTCGGCCAGGGTCTTCTCGGCGATGACGTTGAAGCTGCCGAAACGCGAACGATCGGCCGGGATCTCGGTGTTCTTGACCCAGGTGCCGTTGGCGAAACCAAAGAAATCATCGCCGGCGGCAATGCTACGGTCCATGCCGCTGGCATCGAAGCCGAAGCTGCCCAGCATCGGCTTGGCCGCAGCGGGCGCGGCGTCGGCCGGCGTGGCGGTGCCGGCCGACGGTTCGGCCGGACGGTCGCAGGCGGCCAGGGACAGGCTGGCAACGATGGCCAGTGCCAGGGTGGGACGGCGCAGCTTGGACATGGACTTCTCTTGCAGCGGAAAACACCAAGTCTAATCCGCCCCGGCCCGTCTGGCGGCCCCGCGGCGTGGCCTGCCCTGTGCAGGATCTGGCTGAACGCGCGGAACCGATCTTCACGCCGTCTCCGGTGTGGTGCATGCTGGCCTCAGGAGCCCTGCGCGGACACGGGGAGGTGGCCATGCGGGGGCGGGTCAGGCGTCAAGAATGGCGTCCGCCGGCCGTTGAGGTCGGGGATGTGGAGGATTCGTTCGCGCATGAAGCCAGCCGACTGCACAAGGAAGACCAACCGATGCCCGCGCTGAAACGGGCGTTGGCCCGGCCGCTGCGCGCCATTACCTGGGGCGGGGTGCTGCTGGGCGTGTTGCTGGTGGCCGGCCTGACCACCATGCTGATCAACGACCACCAGCGCCGGCTGGAGGCCGCGCAGCGGCAGAGCCGCGCGCTGGCGGTGGGCAGCGAGCGCCTGCTGGCACTGGAACTGCGCAACCTGGAGCGGGCGATGTCCGGCATCGCCGCCGACGCCGCAGAACTGTTCCGCAGCGTGCCCGCACAGGCCCCGGCGCTGCTGGATGCTTCGATCGATGGCGTGCTGCGCCGCCATGCCGAGCTGCACAGCATCGTCGTGCTCGATCGCCATGGTCGCTCGATCACCGCCGGCAGGGGCGATCTGAACCTGCCGCTGTGGACCGATCCGCAACGCCGTGGCCAGGGCAGCGCGCTGTACATCGGCCCGCCGCAGCGTGCCAGCGACGACGGCTGGGTGGTGCCGCTGGCGCTGCCGATGGCCGGCGACCGCTGGCTGCTGGCACGGCTGCGCTGCGGTGAGCTGCAGCGCATCATCGGTGGCCTCGATGTCGGTCCGAACGGACTGGTCTCGATCAGCGATGCCGAAGGTTACATGCTGGCCCGCGTGCCGGACCCGCATGGTACGGTCGGCCGTCGCTACGACCTGCCGCGCCGCGATCTGCTCGGCAAGCAGGCGGTGGTCGAGCTGGGCAGCCTGCCGGGCGCGGTGGATGGCGTGCCCCGCATCATCACCATCAGCACGCTGGAGCGCAGCCCGCTGGCGGTGCAGGTCGGGTTGGCCGATGAGGACGTGCTGGCACCCTGGTGGCCCTACCTGCAGGCGTCAGTAGCGATCGTGCTGGCCTACGTCGGGGTGCTGCTGGTCCTGCTGTACGCGGTGCGCCGCAGCACCCGCCGCCAGCAGTCGATGGCGGAGGAACTGAAGACCGGGCATGCCGAACTGCGCCTGGCCCACCAGGTCGGGCGCGTCTGCACCTGGTACGTGGACGAGGATGCCGCACTGTTGCGCTGGTCACCGCTGGCGCGTGAAATCTTCGGCGTGCAGACCGATGCGCTGCCGGTGGCCGATTTCTTCGCGCGCGTGCATCGTGATGATGCGGCGCGCCTGCAGCAGGCCTTCGACCAGGCCTTCGCCGGTGGCGCGGTGCTCGACCAGGTGTTCCGCCTGGTACTGCCCGGAGGCGCAGTGCGCTGGGTGGGCGCACGCGGGCAGCGGGTGGAGGTGGCCGACAGCGAGCGCCGCATGATCGGTGCCCTGACCGACCTGAGCGAACGCTACCAGGCCCGCGAGCAGATGAGCGAAGTGGAACGCCGCTTCCGCCTGTTGTTCGACCGCAATCCAGCACCGTTCTGGGTGTTCGATCCGGATACGCTGCGCTTCATCGAGGTCAACGATGCCGCCGTGCGCCAGTACGGCTACAGCCGCGAGGAATTCCTCGCGATGAGCATCCTCGACATCCGCCCGCGTGAAGGCTGGGACGAGGTGAAGGGTGCGATCGCCAAGGCCCGTGTCGGCGAGCTGCAGGATGCCACCGTGCGCCTGCACCGGCGCAAGGACGGCAGTGTGTTCGAAGTGCGCGCACACCTGTCCAGGCTCGATTTCGATGGCCAGCCCGCCTGCCTAGTGCTGGCCGAGGATGTGAGCGAACGGCTGGCCTACGAGCGCGACCTGGCCTACCAGGCGCGGCACAACCCGGCCACCGGCCTGCTCAACGTGCGCGCGCTGACCGAACAGCTGGACGAGCACGATGCGGGCTACACCATTGCGTTCGTGCAGTTGCGCGGCCTGCAGCTGGTGGCCGACACGCTGGGCCGCGAGATCGGCGATGCGGTGCTGCAGTCGATGGCGACCCGGCTTGGTGGCCTGGGCGCGCGCTGCGGCACGCTGGCGTTCCAGCCGGCGGAGGACTTCGTGTTCGCCATCGGTGCCGAGCACGATACCCAGCGCGTGCTGGACGACCTGCTGCAGATCGTGTCGGCGCCGATGCGCGGCAAGGATTCGCTGCACCAGTTCGAGCCGCGCATCGGCGTGGCCGTGCACATTGCCGGCGACGGCCACAGCGCCGAGCAGGTGATCGGCATGGCCGCACAGGCCGCGCATGCCGCGCGCGCCGAAGGCAATGTGGTGGTCTGGTTCGACGCGGCGGTGACCACGCGGTTGGCCGATCGCCTGCGCCTGGCCGGACGCATCCACGCCGCCATCGACAACGAGTTCCAGCTGTATTTCCAGCCGATCCGGCACGCCAGCGATGGCAGTCCGGCCGCGCTGGAGGCCCTGCTGCGCTGGCCGCAGGCCGATGGCAGCTTCATCCCGCCCAACGAGTTCATCCAGCTGTGTGAGGACACCGGGCTGATCCTGGCACTGGGGCGCTGGGTGATCCGTGCGGCGGCGAAGGCGCAGCGCCGGCTGGTCGAGGCCGGTTGGGGCGAGCTGCCGATCGCGGTCAATGTATCGGCGGTGCAGTTCTTCAACAGCGATCTGGTGGCCGAGTTCACCCGCGCGCAGCAGGAGTTCGGCCTGGCCCGCGGCGCGCTGCACGTGGAGCTGACCGAGAGCAGCCTGATGCGCAAGCCGGCGCAGGCGATGCAGACCATGCAACGCCTGCACGAGCAGGGCATCAGCGTGTCGCTGGATGACTTCGGTACCGGCTATTCCAGCATGTCCTACCTGCAGCACCTGCCATTGGACATCCTGAAGATCGACCGCAGCTTCGTCGCCGACGTGGAAACCAATCCGCGCAATGCCTCGATCTGCCGCGCGCTGCTGTCGCTGGGCCACAGCATGGGCCTGACCATCATCGCCGAGGGCGTGGAAACGCCGGGGCAGCTGGACTGGCTGGCTGCGCACGGCTGCGACCAGGTGCAGGGTTACCTGCTGGGGCGGCCGGCGCCGCTGGAACGGATCATCGAGGCGCTGGATGAGGTTGCCGCCTAAGTGGTAGTGCCGGCCGCTGGCCGGCATTCGCCCAGGACCGGGATGTGTCTGATTGCCGGCCAGCGGCCGGCACTACCGGCAAGCGCCAGACTCGGCTACACCCCGGCCTCCACCAGGTGGTCGATGAAACTGCGCACCTTCGGTGCCAGGTGGCTGCGGCTGGTATAGACCGCGAAGATGCCGATCGGCGAGGCCTCCCATTCGGGCAGGATGCGCACCAGGCGGCCATCGGCCAGCGCGTCTTCCAGCAGGAAATCCGGTTGCAGGATCACGCCCATGCCGGCGATTGCTGCTTCGCGCAGCACGTCGCCGTTGTTGGCGTGCAGCAGGCTGCTCACCGCCACCTTCACTTCGCCGCCGGGCCCCTGCAGCGGCCAGTTGTTGCCGGCGGCCCAGTAGCTGTAGCTCAGGCACGCGTGTGCCTGCAGGTCCTGCGGCGTCTGTGGGGTGCCGCGTGCGGCCAGGTAGGACGGCGCGGCGCACAGGCTCACCCGCGATTCGCCCAGACGTCGCGCGATCAACGTCGGCCCCGGCTCGCGGGTGATGCGGATGGCGACGTCGTAGCCTTCCTCGACCATGTCCACCAGCCGGTCGGACAGGGCCAGGTCCAGTTCCACCTGTGGAAAGCGCTCGCGGTAGCTGGCCAGTAGTGGCCCGAGGCGGGCGATGCCCCAGCTGACCGGCGCGTTGATCCGCAGCGTGCCCGAGGGCTCCAGCGCCTGCGCACCGATGCTGGCCTCCAGCGCGTCGAACTCGGCCAGCAGGCGCACGCACTGGGCGTAGTAGGCGGCACCGGCACTGGTCGGGCTGACCCGGCGCGTGGTGCGGTGGAGCAGGCGCGTGGCCAGGCGCTTCTCCAGCGCGGCGACGTGGCGGGTGACGCCGGCGGTGGACAGGTCCAGGGCCTGCGCGGCAGCACTGAAGCCGTTGCGCTCGACCACCGCCACGAACACGCGCATCGCCTCGAGGGTGTCCATTGTTGCGCCTTTTGAAATAAATACGGTCGAAAGATCGTATTTATCGAGCCGTGAAGGCGCAATAACCTGTGGCCACTCCCTTCAAGGTGTTTCCCCCATGCACACCACGACTGCTCCTGTTTCGCCGCTGGCCCCGTATGGCGCCACCCTGCTGCGCCTGGCCCTGGGCGTGCTGTTCCTGGTCCATGCGCTGACCAAGCTGCTGGTGTTCACCCCGGCCGGTACCGCCGCGTTCTTCGAATCGCTGGGCCTGCCCGGCGTGCTCGGTTACCTCACCATCGGCGTCGAGCTGGTGATCACCGCTGCATTGCTGCTGGGCATCTACGCACGTTGGGTGGGCCTGGTCGGCGTGCCGCTGCTGCTGGGCACCATCGTGACCGTGCACGGCGCCAATGGCTTCAGTTTCGCCAACGCTGGCGGCGGCTGGGAATACCCGGCGTTCTGGACGCTGGCGCTGGTGGTGCTGTTCCTGGTCGGCGACGGCAAGTGGACCCTGCGTTCGCGCTGATCGCCGCCTGATCCTGCAACTGGAGAATTCCATGTCCCGCCTGCCTTCGCTGTACATCTCACATGGTTCGCCGATGACTGCCCTGCATCCGGGCCAGGTCGGCGTGCGCCTGGCCGAGCTGGCGCGTGACCTGCCGGCGCCACGTGCCATCGTGATGGCCTCGGCGCACTGGCTGGGCCGGCAGCCGCTGGTCGGCGCACACCCGCAGCCGCCGACCATCCACGACTTCGGTGGCTTCCCGCGCGCGCTGTTCGAACTGCAGTACCCGGCGCCGGGTGATCCAGCGCTGGCCGAAGAGGTGGCCGGCCGCATCGCCGCCGCTGGCCTGCCGGTGGCGCTCGACCCGCAACGTGGCCTCGACCACGGTGCGTGGGTGCCGCTGCGGCTGTTGCGCCCGCAGGCCGACATTCCGGTGGTGCCGGTGTCGATCCAGCCGCTGCTTGGCCCCGAGCACCAGTTCGCGCTGGGCCGCGCGCTGGCACCGCTGCGCGAGCAGGGCGTGCTGCTGGTCGGCTCGGGCAGCATCACCCACAACCTGCACGACTGGGGCGATTACCAGGACGGCAAGGAAGCGCCGTACGTGCGGCCTTTCATCGAATGGGTGGAGCAGCGCCTGGCGGCTGATGATCGCCAGGCCCTGTTGGACTATCGCCGGCAGGCGCCGTTCGCCGAGCGCGCGCATCCCACCGATGAGCACCTGCTGCCGCTGTTCTTCGCAATGGGCGCGGCCGGCGAGAGTGGCTTCGGTGCCCGTCGCATCGATGCCGGCATCGACGCCGGATTCCTTGCCATGGATCTGTACCGCTTCGACGGGGCATGAGCCGGGGCTGACGCGCGGCGGCCGTGGTCGCCGCGGTCGTGGCCGCGTGTGGTAATTTTTTCCGGGTTTCCGGCGCTGGCCACCCGTGCCTCCCCGCGCGCCGCTTCCTGGAAGAAGCATGCATACCATCGAAGTCGTCCTGGCGATGCTGGTGGCCGTTGTCGCCAGCGGCTACCTGGTTCGCGTCCTGCCGTTCTCATTGCCGCTGCCGCTGGTGCAGATCGGCCTGGGTGCGGTGATCGCCGGGGTGTTCAACCGCGGGCACGCGCTGGAGCCGGAAGTGTTCTTCCTGCTGTTCCTGCCGCCGCTGCTGTTCCTCGACGGCTGGCGCATCCCCAAGCAGGGCCTGTTCCGCGATAAAGGCGCGATCCTCGAGCTGGCGTTTGGCCTGGTGGTGTTCACCGTGATCGGTGCCGGCCTGTTGATCCACTGGATGATTCCGGTGATGCCGCTGGCAGTGTGCTTCGCGCTCGCGGCGATCGTGTCGCCGACCGACCCGGTGGCGGTCGGGGCGATCGCCTCCAAGGCGCCGATTCCCAAGCGCCTGATGCACATCCTGGAAGGTGAGTCGCTGCTCAACGATGCGTCCGGCCTGGTCTGCTTCCGCTTCGCGGTGGCGGCGGTGATGACCGGTACCTTCTCGCTGGCCACGGCCTCGCTGACCTTCCTGTGGGTGGCGGTGGCTGGCCTGGCGGTGGGCGTGGCGGTCACCCTCGGTGTTTCCACCTTCCAGCGCTGGCTGTGGCGCCGCTTCGGCGAGGAGCCGGGTGCGGCGATGCTGGTCAACCTGCTGATTCCGTTCGCGGCCTACCTGCTGGCCGAAGAGATCAATGCCTCGGGCATCCTGGCTGCGGTCGCGGCCGGCATCTCGATGAGCTACGTGGAAATGACCGGCCGCGTCTCCGGCAGCATGCGCGTGCAGCGTGCCGGGGTCTGGAACATGCTGCAGTTCAGCTTCAACGGCATCATGTTCGTGCTGCTGGGCGAGCAGCTGCCGGGCATTGTCGAACGTGCCACCACCACCATGAACGAGAGCGGCCACCAGAGCGCGTGGTGGTTGCTGGTCTACGTGCTGGTGATCAATGCCACGTTGATCACGCTGCGCCTGCTGTGGGTATGGTTGTCGCTGCGCTGGAACCTGCTGCGCGCGCGGCGGCGCGGGCTGGAGCGTGGCGAGGCACCGAACTGGCGCATCGTGGTGGCCACCTCGGTGGCCGGCGTGCGCGGTGCGATCACCCTGGCCGGCGTGCTGACGCTGCCGTTGTTCCTGCCTGATGGCAGTCCGTTCCCGGCGCGCGACCTGGTGATCTTCCTGGCAGCGGCGGTGATCCTGTTCTCGCTGGTCGGCGCCAGCGTGGCGCTGCCGCAGCTGCTGAAGGGCCTGCAGCTGCCGGCCGATTCGGGTGAACGCAAGGAAGAAGACCTCGCACGCAGGCTGTCATCGAAGGCCGCGCTGGCGGGGGTGGAGCGCATGCGCCAGCAGATGGTGATGAACCAGAACACCGAGAACGTGCAGTTGTACAACGATGCCGCCTCGCGGGTGAGCCTGCTGTACCAGCGGCACCTGGAGAAGGACAGCGACGGGCCCGACGTGGACCCGGAGAAGGTGCGGCGCATGGAACTGGGTTACCGCCAGCTGCGCAGCGCCGGCCTCAATGCCGAGCGCGAGGAGCTGTTCCGGCTGACCCGGCGCGGGGTGATCTCCGATGAGATCTCGCGACGCCTGATCCGCAACCTGGACCTGCTGGAATCGCGCAAGCGCGAATGACGCCGAATGTAGAGTCGAGCCATGCTCGACTGCTCTTGCCCCAGGCGTCATGAACCCGGAACGGAAAGCAGTCGAGCATGGCTCGACTCTACACAAGCCGGTTATTCCGGCTTCGTTTCCAGGAAATACGCCTCGACCTTGCCCTTGACCTTGATCGTCATCGGGTTGCCGCGGCGGTCGCGGGCCTTGCCGGCCTGCACGCGGATCCAGCCTTCGCTGACCGAGTATTCCTCGACGTTGTCGCGCTCGACGTCGTTGAAACGCACGCCAACGCCGCGCTCCAGCGCCTGTGCATCATGGAAGGGGCTGGCCGGGTTGATCGCCAGGTGGTCGGGAGGGGTATCGCTCATCGCTTCATTCACAGTGACGGCCACCAAGGCCGGCTTCAGCGGCACAGGATAAACCGTAGAATGCCGGCCTGCCCCAGAGGAAGTTCCGCCATGCCCGACAACAGCGACTATTTCGACTTCGAGGAAGACATCCACGACTTCGACGAAGACGGCTTCGAGGCGCGGGTCTGGAACCTGCTGGTGCTGATCAACCCGGGCGACGAGGAACTGGCCCTGCAGCAGTTCAACCGCTGGCGCGAGCATCTGGCCGAGGACGGGCAGCCGCTGGAAGCGGACAGCGACTGGCTGCCGGCGCTGTTCACGGCCATTGCCTGGCAGTCCGGTTTCGAGGTGGAACGAGATGACCTGGAATCGCTGCAGTCGGCGGTGAACGAGCTGTCGGCGCGCTTCAACCTGCAGCTGGACTGGGGCGGCGACCTGGACGACGAGGACTTCGCCGAAGACCTGGACGGCGTGCAGCTGATGTCCACCGCCTTCGACCGCCTGCGCGAGCACAATTACACGCTGTGGAGCGTGGATGCCGGCAGCGACGGCTTCACCGGCGTGATGGCGCTGACCCGCGACGACGACGCGATGCTGGCGTTGTGCTCGCTGCTGAACGTGGAAATCCGGCTGGGCAGCGACCCGTTCTGAGATTGATCGGTAGCGCCGGGCCATGCCCGGCGCTCCCATCTACGGCCGGTACTGCGCCCTGGCGTTGGCGATCACCGCTTTGACCAGCGCGCGGTCGGTGTGCCTTGAGATCGCCTGCGCGCCGAGCGCGATCGCCTGCGTACGCAGCTCGGCGGTGACGTCGTAGTGGGCGCCGCTGGCCTTGTTCTGGAAGGCCCGCGGGGGAATGCCGAGCTGCGCCGCCATCGCGTGCAGCTCGGCCAGGGTGTCGGCCATCAGGTGCGCCCAGCGCTGTCCACGCCAGGGATGCACCGCGTCATCGACGTAGACCGTCACCGCCGCGGCCGGTTCAGGCCTGCGGCTTGCTGTCGCTGTCAGCGGCCGGAGCGGCCTCGGCAGCGGCTTCTTCGGCCACGTCGCCCTCGGCGGCTTCGCCTTCCTCGCCCTCAGCAGCGTCGACGCCTTCGAACTCGGCGACCAGCTTGTCCAGGTACTCGTCAGCGGTCTGCTCGGATTCGGCGGCCAGGGTGTCCAGCAGCTTCTGCAGCAGTTCGGAGTACTCCAGGTTGACCTTGCGGCCTTCCTTCTCCTGCACGTTGGCCAGGTGCTTGAGCATGGCCAGCATCGGCACCGGGTTCTCGGCATTGCCCATGGTCTGGCCGCCGATGGCCAGCAGCCACTCACGGCCCTGCAGGCCGATGGCCGCAACCACCTGGCCGTCTTCGTTGGTCAGCACGGCATGGTTCTGCACCTGCTGCTGCGCGTTCAGGCGGAGGAACGGGCGCTTGGCCTGCTGCTTCTTGCGCTTGTCGCGCTTGGCCTTGGAGTTCTGGGACATGGGGTGGGGTCACCTGGAAACGGAAAGACCGCCATTGTAGCGGGTGCGCCGGGTCATGCCCCTGGTGGGTGCGGACCCTGGTCCGCACGCTTTTCCCGGATGTGCGGACCAAGGTCCGCACCTACCGTTTACTTTGCCGGCCCCTGCGCGGCCTGCACGTCCGGGTCGGCGGCGGGGGCCGACAGCCCCACCTGCGGGCCGGCACCGGCCAGGGCGGCTGCTTCGGCGGCCTGGGTCATCACCACGATGCTGATGCGGCGGTTGATCGGGTTCTGCGGGTCGGCCTTGTCGAACAGCACCGACGAAGACAGGCCGACCACGCGGGTGATCTTGCTGTCCTCCAGGCCGCCGTCCACCAGTGCGCGCCGTGCGGCGTTGGCACGATCGGCGCTTAGTTCCCAGTTGCCGTAGCCGCGCGCGGCCGAATAGGCGGTGATGTCGGTGTGGCCGGTCAGGCTGATCCGGTTCGGCACGTGGTTCAGGTAATTGGCCAGCTCGTGCAGGATCTGCTGCGTGTACGGCTTCAGCGTGGCGCTGCCGAGGTCGAACATCGGCCGGTTCTGCTTGTCCACGATCTGGATGCGCAGGCCTTCCGGAGTCAGATCCAGCAGCAGCTGGTCCTTGAACGGCTCCAGTGCCTGGCTCTTGCTGATCGCTTCCTGCAGTTCCTTCATCAGCGCTTCCAGCTGCTGCTTGTCGCGCTGCTGCTGGTCCACCGGCTGCGGCACGGCTTCCTTCTGGTTCTGGAAGGGATCGTTGCTGCTGCCCCGCGAGATGTCGGTGGCACCACCGAGCTTGATCATCGAGGTGCTGGCGCCACCCGGGCCGGCCATGCCGGGCGCCGGCGTGGCGTTCTGCCCGCTCAGCGGGCTGGGGTTGCGGAAGTACTCGGAAATGGCCGCACGGTCGTTCTTGTTGGTGGTGGCCATCAGCCACAACACCAGGAAGAACGCCATCATCGCGGTCACGAAGTCGGCATAGGCCACCTTCCACGAACCGCCATGATGGGCGGCGTGGCCGGCCTTCTTGACCCGGCGGACGATGACGGTGGGCTTGGTCTCGGCCATGGCTTACTTGACCGTCTTCAGGTGCTGCTCGAAATCGGAGAAGGCCGGGCGCACGTTCGACGGCAGCGTCTTGCGGGCGAATTCCAGCGCGATCTTCGGGTTGTAGCCACGCAGGCAGGCCAGCAGCGCGGTCTTCACCGATTCGTAGATGCGGCTGTCCTGCTCGGCGCGCGCTTCCATGGCGGCTGCCATCGGGCCGACGAAGCCATAGCCCAGCAGGATGCCCAGGAAGGTACCGACCAGCGCGCCGGCCACATGGCCGCCGACCTCGACGATATCCCCGCCGATCGAACCCATGGTGATGACGATGCCGAGCACCGCCGCGACGATGCCGAAACCGGGCAGTCCGTCGGCGACCTTGGTCAGCACCTGCGACGGCGCCATGGCCTCGGCGTGGTGCTTTTCCAGCTCCAGTTCCAGCAGCGGCTCCAGCTCGTGTGGCTCGATGTTGCTGCCGATCATCAGGCGCAGGCAGTCGGTGATGAAGTCGATCAGGTGGTGGTCGGCCTGCACCTTGGGGTAGTTGCCGAACAGCGCGCTTTCGGCCGGGCGCTCGACGTGGTCTTCCAGCGCCATGAAGCCTTCGCGGCGGGCCTTGTTGAGCAGTTCGTAGAGCAGGCTGAGCACATCGATGTAGTCCTGCTGCTTGTAGCGCGGGCCCTTGAACACGCCGACCATGGCCTGCAGGGTCTGCTTGACCGTCTTGGCCGGGGTGCCGACCAGGAAGGCGCCGAGCGCGGCGCCGCCGATGATGACCAGCTCGTAGGGCTGCCAGAGGGCACCCAGGCGGCCGTGGGCGCCGAGATAGCCCCCGATCACGCTGACGATGACGACCAGGAATCCAACGATGATGAGCATGGGGCGACGCAAGGAGAGGGGATATCTCCTTGTCGGCCCGTCGCCCGGATTTCTGAAGAGGGAATTCTGTGAAATCGGTCAGCGGGGTGTTTCAGCCCGCCACGCCGCTTTCGGCGCCGCCACGCTGCAACGGGTCGGGCCAGGGCTCGCCATTACCGGTGAACGAAAGTGAGACGGAGTTCAGGCAGTGGCGCTCGTAGGTGGGCGGCGGGCCGTCCGGGAAAACGTGACCCAGGTGGCTGCCGCAGCGCGCGCAGGTGATCTCGGTGCGGACCATGCCGTGGCTGGTATCGCGGATCTCGCGCACGTGCGCCGGGTCGAACGGGGCGAAGAAGCTCGGCCAACCGGTGCCGGAATCGAACTTGGTGCTGGAGCGGAACAGCGGCAGCGCGCACAGCCGGCAGCAGTAAACGCCCTCGCGCTTGTTGTCGAGGAACACGCCGCAGAACGGCGCCTCGGTACCGTGCTGCAGCAGCACGCGGCGCTCTTCACTGCTGAGGCCAGCGATCAGTGCCTCGGTCTGGGTGGCGGTGGGGGGCGTCAGGTCGAAGGCAGTCATGGCGGCGCTCCGTGGGGTTGATGGCCTGGGGATGGCGGAAAACGTGGGGGTGCCGGCGCGCGCTTGCAAGTGTGATGGCCGTTCATGGCCGGCACACAGGTGCAGGCGCAAGGTAAATGTGATCCACGCCGGAGCGTGACATGAAACCGACCCTTTCCCTGCTGTTGATGGCCCTGTTGCCCCTGGTCGCGCAGGCCCAGGTACCGACGTCGTCGAGCCCGACCGCCACCCGCAGTGCCACCACCGTGGCACCGCAGCCGGTGATGCCGCCGCCGCAGGCCGCTCGCCCGCAGCCGCAGGTCCTGCCGTCGCCGCAGCCGGCGCAGCCGATCAGGTCCACCGGCCCCGCCCAGATCGCGCCCCCGGGCGCCGAAGCCGGCCGACAAGGTGTACGACAGCAATGGCCGCATCGTCCCCGGGGTGCGGCCGGCCGGTCCGAACCGCGTGTTCGATTCGCGTACCGGCCGCTATTACGACAGCGTGCCGGCCGGCGATGGCCAGCAGATCAAGCGCTGATCTCGGGTGCCAGCCAAGGTTGGCAGCTACCGCACGCTGTCCGGCCTGAACGCACGAAAACAACCTGCTGCAGATCACTGCTTTTTCGCCTGCGATTAACCGTTCCGGGACCAACGTGACCGTGCGCCGGCATTCCGCCGCCGCATGTCCTTCGTCCACTGGATCGCGATCATGAAAAACCAGCAGAACCGTCATCCCGGCAAGGAACCGCAGGGCCGCAACCTGCAGCAACAGCAGCAACAGCAACAGATGGACCCGCAGCAGCCGCACAAGGGCGGCAAGCAGCAGGAACAGCGCTCGCAGAAGCATCCGCAGCAGCGCTGACGGACCCGGGGGTCAGAGCCCGCTGCACGGGATCTGGCCCCACTACCGTTCCGGACTCAATCCGGAATCGGCAGGCTCAGCGTTTCCTTCACTTCTTCCATCACGATGTAGCTCTTCGACTCTCGTACATGCGGCAGTGTCAGCAAGGTGCTGCCGAGCAGCTTGCGGTAGGAGGCCATTTCGCTGATCCGCGCCTTCAGCAGGTAATCGAAGTCGCCCGAGACCAGATGGCACTCCAGCACGTTGGGCAGCTTCAGGGCGGCGCGCCGGAACTCCTCGAAGATGTCGCCGGACTTGTAGGCCAGGCTGATCTCCACGAACACCAGCAGGCTGGCTTTCACCGCCGCCGGGTCGAGGTGGGCGTGGTAACCGGTGATCACCCCTTCGCGCTCGAGCCGGCGCACGCGCTCGGTGCATGGGGTGGTGGACAGGCCGACCCGCTCGCCCAGTTCGGTGAAGGAGATACGGCCCTCGGCCTGCAGGATGCGCAGGATCTTGCGGTCGATCTTGTCCAGTTCGCGGGTACGGGTGGCCATGGCCGTCAACCTTGGGGAATGAATTGCAGGAGAACATCCTGCCGTTTGATTGCAAATCAGGCAAATCAACTGGGAATGGCTGTCTATACTTCCCCAATTATGGTCCCGGCACGCTCCAGTGCAGGGAATGATCGGGTTGGAGAAGTCCCATGCGAGTCCTAGTTCTCGGCAGCGGCGTGATCGGCACCACCAGTGCCTGGTACCTGCGACAGGCCGGGTTTGAAGTCACGGTCATCGACCGCCAACCCGGCCCGGCGCTGGAAACCAGCTTCGCCAATGCCGGCCAGCTGTCGTTCGGCTACACCTCGCCATGGGCCGCCCCGGGCGTGCCGAAGAAGGCCATCGGTTGGCTGTTCGAGAAGCATGCGCCGCTGGCGATCAAGCCGGGTATGGACCTGGCCCAGTACCGCTGGCTGTGGCAGATGCTGCGCAACTGCACCCACGAGCGCTACGCGATCAACAAGGCGCGCATGGTGCGCATGTCCGAGTACAGCCGCGACTGCCTGAACGAGCTGCGCGCGCAGATCGGCATCGAGTTCGAAGGCCGCGATCTGGGCACCACCCAGCTGTTCCGCACCCAGCAGCAGCTGGATGCCTCGGCGCAGGACATCGAGATCCTGGCCCAGTACGGCGTGCCGTACGAGGTACTGGACCGCGCCGGCATCATCCAGGCCGAACCGGCCCTGGCCCATGTCGACGGCCTGGTCGGCGCGCTGCGCCTGCCGCGTGACCAGACCGGCGACTGCCAGCTGTTCACCCGCCGCCTGGCGCAGATGTGCGTGGATGCCGGTGTCGAGTTCCGTTTCGACCAGGACATCACCGGCCTGGAGTTCGATGGCGACCGCATCACCGGCGTACGCATCGATGGCAAGCTGGAAACCGCCGACCGCTTCGTGGTCGCGCTCGGCAGCTATTCGCCGGCGCTGGTCGCATCGCTGGGCATGCGCCTGCCGGTGTATCCGCTGAAGGGCTACTCGCTGACGCTGCCGATCACCGACCCGGCGATGGCGCCGACCTCGACCATCCTCGATGAGAGCTACAAGGTGGCGGTGACCCGCTTCGACGACCGCATCCGCGTCGGTGGCATGGCCGAAGTGGCCGGCTTCGACCTGTCGCTGTCGCAGCGCCGTCGCGAGACCCTGGAGCTGGTGGTCAGCGATCTCTACCCGAAGGGCGGCGACCTGTCGCGCGCGCAGTTCTGGACCGGCCTGCGCCCGGCCACGCCGGACGGTACGCCGGTGATCGGCGCCACGCCATTCCGCAACCTGTACCTCAACACCGGCCACGGCACGCTGGGCTGGACCATGGCCTGCGGCTCGGGCCGCTACCTGGCCGACCTGATGAGCGCGCGCCAGCCGCAGATCAGCACCGAAGGCCTGGATATTTTCCGCTACGGCCAGTACGGTCACGCGCCGCAACAAGAGAACCGCACATGCGTCCTGCCCGCGCGCTGATCGATCTGGGCGCCCTGCGCAGCAACTACCGGCTCGCCCGTGAACTGGGCGGTGGCAAGGCCCTGGCGATCATCAAGGCCGATGCCTATGGCCACGGCGCAGTGCGCTGTGCGCAGGCACTGGAAGGCGAGGCCGATGGTTTCGGCGTGGCCACCATCGAAGAGGCGCTGGAACTGCGCCAGGCCGGCATCCGTGCGCCGATCCTGCTGCTGGAAGGCATCTTCGAGCCCAGCGACATGGCGCTGGTGGCCGAGCATGATTTCTGGTTCGCCGTCGGTTCGCCGTGGCAACTGGAAGCCGTCGCTGCCTTCGACAGTCCGCGTCCGTTAACGGTGTGGCTGAAGCTGGACAGCGGCATGCATCGCCTCGGCCTGGACGTGGACAGCTTCCGCGCGGCGCATGCACGCCTGTTGGCGCTGCCGCAGGTCGAACGCATCGTGCTGATGACCCACCTGGCACGCGCCGACGAGTTGGACAGCGAACGCACCCACGAGCAGGCCGCGACGTTCGCGCGGGCCATCGACGGCCTCGATGGCGAGACCAGTGTGTGCAACTCGCCGGCGCTGCTGGGCTGGCCGGATGTGCGCAGCGACTGGGTGCGCCCGGGCCTGATGCTGTACGGCGCCAACCCGCTGCCGGACAACACCGCGCTGACCGAGCGCCTGCGCCCGGTGATGACGATGCAGTCGAAGGTGATCGCCGAGCGCTGGATCGAGGCCGGTGAACCGGTGGGCTATGGCGCGCGCTTCGTGGCCAAGGCACGCACCCGCGTGGGCGTGGTCGCGCTCGGCTATGCCGACGGTTATCCGCAGTTCGCCCCGAATGGCACCCCGGTGCTGATCGATGGTCAGCCCGGTGCCCTGATCGGGCGCGTGTCGATGGACATGCTGACCGTGGACCTGACCGCGCACGCGCAGGCCGGCATCGGCAGCGTGGTGGAACTGTGGGGCAGTGCACCGACGCTGTCCGAACTGGCGCCGCGCTGCGGCGTGAGTGCGTACCAGCTGCCCTGCGCGGTCAAGCGCGTGGCGAAGGTCTATCAGGACTGACCGAACGCTGGCCGTGCACGGCTCTGGTAGCGGCCGACCTTGGTCGGCGCTGTGAATGCGTGTCGACCAAGGTCGACACCTACCGACGGGCCTAACACGCAGTGGCCGCCGGGCGCGGTTCTGGTAGCGGCCGACCTTGGTCGGCGCTTTGAATGCGTGTCGACCAAGGTCGACACCTACCGGTGAGTCGCGCCGCCCCGGATCATCGCGCGGCGGTGGCTTGGCTGGCCAGCTGCCGCTTCACCCAGTCATCGATCAGGCGCTTCTCGTAGCGCAGCGGATCACTGTCGCTCTTCAGCCCCAGGTTGTGCAGGTAGCCGGTATCGCTGAGGCGCGCATCGCCCTCGCTGACGATACGGCCGCTGGCGTCCTTCAACGTGTACTGCAGGCTGATCCGCGGCGGGTAGATGTCACGCATGATCCGGATGTCGCGGCCACGCGGGCCATGCCACGGCTCGTAGTCACCGGCGCGCTTGATGTCGACCAGGGTCACATCGAGGGTCTGCCCAGGCTGCAGCGGCTTGGCGGCGGTGGTCTGC
Organism: Stenotrophomonas sp. 99219_Sma; assembly: GCF_056480785.1. NCBI lineage: Bacteria > Pseudomonadati > Pseudomonadota > Gammaproteobacteria > Lysobacterales > Lysobacteraceae > Stenotrophomonas > Stenotrophomonas sp. 99219_Sma. Next base: position 493,543 of record NZ_CM151117.1, read on the forward strand.
AGGTAGCGTGCCAGCTGCTGTACCCAGTCGCCACGCTCGGCCTCGAAGCGGTTGGTGCTCTGGCGGATCTCGGTGAATTTGGCCGGGTCCTCCCATTTCACGCTGACCGGGCCATCGGCCTGCAACGCACGTGGCGCGTCCGCATCGGTCACGGTGCGCGGTGCAGCGTTGGCGCCGCCCGCCACCAGGGCGCCTGCCAGCAGGGCAATCGCGAGTGAGCGTTTCATGACGGTCTCCTGCGTCCCCGCGATGGGAACGATGTTGATCACAGATCGAGTGTGATCCTGCGGCCGGGCCGCCGCAATGGCAGATTGCGTCATGCGCAAGAGTGGTTGCCGCCAATTCATCGTCGTCAACCATGACTGACGGCGCTTGACGCTGTGAATACGCCCTTTGGAAGATGCTGTGCCTCCAACCTGGCCTGCACTGACGCCCTTGTCCACACTGCCGCCCCTCGTGGAGCGCCCACCGATGATGGTGCCGGCGCCCGAACCCGACCTGCATCATGGCGTGCTTGAGCGCATCAACGCCGGTTTCTGCGTGATCCAGGTGCTGTTCGAGGGCGATCGTGCGGTCGACTATCGTTTCATCGAGGTCAACGACGCCTTCGAGCGCCACACCGGCCTGAAGGATGCGCGTGGCCAGCGCATGACGGCGCTGGAACCGGGCCACGAGGAAGACTGGTTCCGTATCTACGGCGAAGTTGCCCGCAGTGGCCGGCCGGCACAGTTCGAGATGGAAGCGCGTGCGCTGGGCCGCTCGTTCGCGGTGGATGCGGTGCGCGTGGGCCGCCCGGGTGAGGACAAGGTCGGCATCCTGTTCTTCGACATCACCGCGCGCAAGCAGATGGAAGTGGAGCTGGGCGAAAGCGAAGCCCGCTTCAGTGCGCTGGCCGACGGTCTGCCGATGCCGGTGTGGGTGCTCGACGAGCGCGGCCATGCCCGTTTCGTCAACAGCGCTTTCAGTGAGTTCTTCGGCGGCGACGAGACGCGCGTGCCGGAAGACGTCTGGCGTGGCCTGGTGCACCCGGACGATGCGTCGGTGTTCGAGTACGAACTGCAGGAAGCGCTGAAGGCACAGCGGTCGATGCATGCGCTGGTGCGGGCCCGACGCGCCGATGGCGACTGGCGTTGGTTGGAGATGAACGCGCGTCCGCGCTTCTCGCGGATGGGCCGCTTCATCGGCCTGGCCGGCAGCAGCCCGGACGTGACCGAACGCCGCGAGATCGAACTGGCCCGTGAGGAGCTGCTGCAGTCCGAGCGTGCCGCGCGCAGCGCCGCGGAGAACATGGCGCGGCTGAAGGACGAGTTCCTGGCCACGCTGTCGCATGAACTGCGTACGCCACTGACCACCATCCTCGGTTGGAGCGAACTGCTGCTGCAGCGCGTGGACAACACCAGCCCGCTGTACAAGGGCCTGAACGTGATCGCCAACAGCGCCGGTGCGCAGAAGCGGCTGATCTCGGACATGCTCGACCTCAGCAGCATGCTGCTGGGCAAGGTGCAGCTGGAGGTGGAGATACTGGATCTGCGCGACCTGCTGGGCGAAGCCATCGGCGCGCAGGAGCTGGTCGCCGAAGGCAAGGCGCTGGACGTGAGCCTGCAGCTGCCGGAGCAGCCCAGCCTGGTGCTGGGCGATGCCACGCGCCTGCAGCAGGTGTTGTGGAACCTGCTGTCGAATGCGATCAAGTTCACCCCGGCCGAAGGCCGCATCGATCTGCAGCTGCAGGCCGACGGCAACCACTGGGTGATCACCGTGCGCGACACCGGCGACGGCATCGCGCCCGAATTCCTCAATCATCTGTTCAGCCGCTTCCGCCAGGCCGATGGCACCACCACCCGACGCCATGGCGGCCTCGGCCTGGGCCTGGCCATCGTGCAGCAGCTGGTTGAACTGCATGGCGGTACCGTCACCGCTGCCAGCGAGGGCCATGGCCACGGCGCCACCTTCACCGTGCGCTTGCCGCAGCACATTCCCGATGCCGAACGGCGGCCGCTGCGCGAAGTGATCAGCGGACCGATCCTGGAGCCGGTGATCGTCGAGCCGTATCCGCTGCGTGGCATGCACGTGCTGGCGGTGGAAGACCAGCCGGAAGTGCTGGAGTACCTGCGGCGCATGCTGGAAGAGCAGGGCGCAAGCGTGTCGGCAGCCAGCTCGGCCGGTGAAGCGCTGGCGCTGCTGGCCGATACCGGGCACCTGCAGTACCACGTGATGCTGACCGACATCGGCATGCCGGGCATGGATGGCTATGGCCTGGTGCGCACGCTGCGCGAGGACATGGGCGTGGATGCGATGACCCTGCCGGCGGTTGCCGTGACCGCGCTGGCACGTGCCGATGACCGGCGCCGGGCGCTGGCGTCGGGCTTCCAGGAACACGTGGCCAAGCCGTACTCGGTGGCGCAGCTGGTGGCTGCGGTACGCAAAGTGCAGGTGCCACGCGCGGACAGCGCGCTGCACTGAGCATTCACGGCCGATCGGCGACCCTGTACGCAGGAGGTCGCCGATGTCCCGTACAGCTCCCCGCATCCACACCGATCCGACGCAGATTGCGCGCCTGGAAGCCCTGCTGCCGCAGCTGGAAGGCGAAACGCAGGTGGAACTGACCCTGCACGATGGTCGCCGCCTGCTCGGCACCGTCGCCGTGAAACCGACAGTGCAGCAGTACCGCAACGAGGCCGGCGACGAAGGCAGCAACGGCCAGCTGCGCCTGGATGACTACGACACGCCGGTGCAGCAGCACCATGTGTGGCTGGACGAGATCGCCAGCATCCGCAGGTTGCCGCCCAGGGTCTGACGGCAACCTGCCAACCCCATCCACGCATGGCGTGGATCTACTGGAAAGGGCCACGCATGGATGTGCGTGACCTCGTCATCGGCCAGGCCTCATGCCGTCCACGCACAGCGTGGATTTTCCAGAGGTTGCAGTAGAGCCACGCCATGCGTGGCTGTTGGGATCAATGCTCGAACAACGTAGGCGTCGCCTCGAACCGGCGCGCATAGGCGCGTTCTTCCGCCACCCTCGCCACCTCGTCGTCGGCCAGGTCCGGTGCGCCGTACACCGCATAGGCCACGCTTCCGTCGGCACCATGGCCGACCTGGTGCAGCCGGTAGCGCGAGTGGCCACCGCCGGTGTCCTCGGGGTAATGCACGGGCGGATGGCTGCCTTCCAGGTCCATTTCACTGTTGTCGACCACGCCACCGACGAACAAGGCTCGCATGCAGGTTCTCCTGGGTTTCCGGGGGGAGCCTCTACCCTGAACGTTTCAATGTTGCTGGCAGATCAAGGCCCCGTTCGGGTTTCGCAAAGCGGCCGCCGGGGCCGGCCCGGCCAAGCCGGTACAATGGACGGCCCTCACGCTTGAAGTACCCGCGCCGATGGCCTCCAGCGACGACGCCCCCCTGCAGACCCTGTTCCTGCCGTTCTCCCAAGGCGCCCTGCGCTGGCCGGAGGGCCCGGTGGCCTTCCTGCGTGCCCGCGACGGCTGGCCGCTGCGCGAAGTGGCCGGCAACCGCGAAGTGCATTGCGAGCAGAGCTTTGCCCCGTTCGCGCAGCCGCTGCAGCAGGCCGCCGGCTGGACCGTCAGCGGCCAGCTGGATGATGTGGCCGGCAAGGGCCGCTACCCGCTGGTGCTGGTGCTGCCGCCGCGCCAGCGCGAGGAGGCCCGTGCCCTGTTCGCGCGCGCGCTGGCGCTGGTCGCCGACGGCGGCCGCATCGTCGCCTGCCAGTCCAACAACGAAGGCGCACGTTCGGGCGAGGGCGACCTCAAGCAACTGACCGGCCTCGGCGGCAGCCTGACCAAGAACCACTGTCGCGTGTACTGGACCGCCCCGATGCAGGGCCAGCACGACGCCGACCTGGCCAAGCGCTGGTCGGCACTGGATGCGGTGCGGCCGATCGTCGGCGGCCGTTTCCTCAGCCGCCCGGGCGTGTTCGCCTGGGATCGCATCGACCCGGCGTCGGCGCTGTTGGCCGAGCACCTGCCGGCCGACCTGGCCGGGCGTGCCGCCGACCTCGGCGCGGGCTATGGCTATCTGTCGCGCGAGCTGCTGGAGCGCTGCCCGAAGATCACCGCGCTGGATCTGTACGAAGCCGAGCAGCGTGCGCTGGCCCTTGCCGAACTGAACCTGGCGCCGCCGCCGCGCGCGCTGCCGCTGCGCTTCCTGTGGCAGGACGTCACCGCCGGCATCGAGCCGGGCTACGACGTCATCATCAGCAACCCGCCGTTCCACACGCCCTCGCGCGCCGATCGCCCGGACATCGGCCAGCGCTTCATCGCCGTGGCCGCGCAGGCGCTGCGCCCGGGCGGACGCCTGTACGTGGTGGCCAACCGCCACCTGCCGTACGAGTACACGCTCAACGAGAGCTTTGGCGCGGTGCGCGTGATCGCCGAGCGTGATGGCTTCAAGCTGGTGGAAGCGGTGAAGGGGAAGGGCAAGTGAAGCTGGTCAAGCTTATCGCCAACCTGGGCTATGGCAGCCGCAAGCAGGTGCAGTGGATGTTCCGCGAAGGCCGCGTCACCGACGCCGACGGCGAGGTACTGTATGCCGACGACCAGGTGCCGCACGAGGCGATCCGGGTCGACGGCGAGCCGCTGGACCCGCCGGTGGGGCTGTCGATCGCGCTGCACAAGCCGGCCGGCTACACCTGTTCGACCAAGGACACCGGCCGCCTGATCTACGACCTGCTGCCGCCGCGCTTCCGCGACCGCGATCCGGTGCTGTCCACCGTGGGCCGCCTCGACCGCGAGACCAGCGGCCTGCTGCTGCTGACCGACGATGGCGGCCTGCTGCACCGGATCATCTCGCCGAAGTCGAAGCTGCCCAAGGTCTACGAAGTGGAACTGAGCGACGACCTGCGCGGCGACGAAGTGGCGTTGTTCGCCAGCGGTACGCTGATGCTGGAGTCCGAGAAGACCCCCCTGCTGCCGGCTGAACTGGAAGTGCTGGATGCGCGCCGCGCACGCCTGGTGCTGCATGAAGGCCGCTACCATCAGGTACGCCGCATGTTCGCCGCCACCGGCAACCACGTGCAGGCCCTGCACCGCAGCCGTGTCGGCGGGCTGGACCTGCAGGGACTGGACGAGGGGCAATGGCGGCAGCTCACCTCCACCGATCTGGATACGCTGTTCGCTCCATGACCACCATCGCTGCGCTGCCGTTCCTGCCCGACGCCGTCATCTTTGACATGGACGGCCTGATGATCGACAGCGAGCGGGTCTCGCTGGCCTGCTGGAGCGAGGCGGCCGACGAATTCGGGCTGGGCCTGGACGAGACCGTGTTCCTGCGCATGGTCGGCCTCGGTGACCGTGACACGCACGCGCTGCTGCGTGCGCAGGGTATCGAGGACAGCGTGATCGAAGCGGTGGCCGCACGCTGCCATGAGCTGTACGAAGCACGCACACAGACCGGCCTGCCGCTGCGTCCGGGCATTCTGGAGCTGCTGGAGCTGCTGAAAGCGCACGCGGTACCGCGCGCGGTGGCAACCACCACGCGGCAGCCGCGGGCCAACCGCAAGCTGGCCGCTGCCGGCCTGCTGCCGTATTTCGATGCCGTGATCACCAGTGGTGATGTGGCGCGGCCGAAGCCGGCGCCGGATATCTACCTGCTGGCCGCGCAGCGGCTGGGCCAGGTGCCCGAGCGCTGCCTGGCGCTGGAAGACTCACCGGCCGGCACGCGTGCAGCGCTGGCGGCAGGCATGACCGTGATCCAGGTGCCGGACCTGGTGCATCCGGATGAAGAGCTGCGCGCGCTGGGCCACCGCATCGTCGGCTCGCTGGTGGACGCGCACGCGCTGCTGCTGCCGCTGCTGCCGAGGTAACGGTGGGCGCCCGACCGTGGGTCGGCACACCCAATGCCCCGGTAGGTGCCAACCTTGGTTGGCACGCCCAAACGCCCTGGTAGGTGCCGACCGTTGGTCGGCACGCCTTCCCATCACACCCGGCCGAACACCAGCGCAGCGTTGGTGCCACCGAAACCGAAGCTGTTGGACATCACGGTATCCAGCTTCTGCTCGCGGCTCTCGCGCAGGATCGGGAAGCTTTCCACCTTCGGGTCCAGTTCGCCGATGTTGGCCGAACCGGCAACGAAGCCATCGCGCATCATCAGCAGGCAGTAGATGGCCTCGTGCACGCTGGCCGCCCCCAGCGAATGGCCGGACAGCGCCTTGGTCGAGGACAGCGGCGGCACCGCATCGCCGAACACTTCGCGGATCGCGTTGAGCTCGGTGACGTCGCCCAGCGGCGTGGAAGTGCCGTGGGTGTTGAGGTAGTCCAGCGGACGATCGACGCCCTGCAGCGCCATCTTCATGCAGCGCACCGCGCCTTCACCGGACGGCGCGACCATGTCGGCGCCATCGGACGTCACGCCATAGCCGATCAGCTCGGCATGGATGCGCGCACCGCGCGCAACGGCGTGGTCGTAGTCCTCCAGCACCAGCATGCCGCCGCCACCGGCGATGACGAAGCCGTCGCGGTCCTTGTCGTACGGACGCGAGGCGCTGGCCGGGGTCTCGTTGAAGCTGGTCGACAGCGCACCCATCGCATCGAACATCACGCTCATCGACCAGTGCAGGTCTTCACCGCCACCGGCGAACATGATGTCCTGCGCGCCATGGCGGATCATGTCCGCGGCGGCGCCGATGCAGTGCGCCGACGTCGCGCAGGCGGCCGACAGCGAATAGCTGACGCCCTTGATCTGGTAGGCGGTGGCCAGGCAGGCCGAGACCGTCGAGCACATCGTGCGCGGCACCATGTACGGGCCGACCTTGCGCACACCACGTTCGCGCAGCAGGTCGACTGCGCCGATCTGCCATTCGCTGGAGCCGCCGCCGGAACCGGCGATCAGGCCCGTGCGCAGGTTGCTGACCTGCTCGGGGCTGAGCCCGGCATCGGCGATCGCATCGCGCATGGACAGGTAGGCGAAGGCTGCCGCATCGCTCATGAAGCGCTTCTGCTTGCGGTCGATCAGCGCCTCCAGGTCGAGGTCGACGCGACCGCCGACCTGGCTGCGCAGGCCCGCTTCGGCGTGGTCGGCCAGGGCGGTGATGCCCGAGCGCCCTTCGCGCAGCGCAGCCGAAACGGTATCCAGATCATTGCCGAGGCAGGACGTGATGCCCATGCCGGTGATGACGACGCGACGCATCAGAAGCTCCCGGTTTCAGTGAACAGGCCGACGCGCAGGTCGCGCGCGCTGTAGATTTCGCGGTCATCCACGTACATGCGGGCGTCCGACTGGGCCATCACCAGCTTGCGGTTGATGACACGGCTGATGTCGATCTCGTAGCGCACCAGCTTGGCCTCCGGCAGTACCTGGCCGGTGAACTTCACCTCGCCGCAGCCCAGTGCGCGGCCCTTGCCGGGGGCGCCCAGCCAGGTCAGGAAGAAGCCGGTCAGCTGCCACATGGCGTCCAGGCCGAGGCAGCCGGGCATCACCGGGTCGCCGATGAAGTGGCAGCCGAAGAACCACAGGTCCGGGCGGATATCCAGTTCGGCGCGTACCATGCCCTTGCCATGCGGTCCGCCGTCCTCGCGGATGTCGGTGATGCGGTCGAACATCAGCATCGGATCGTTGGGCAAACGGCCGGCGGCGGTGCCGAACAGTTCACCGCGTGCGCTGGCCAGCAGCTGTTCGCGGTTGAACGCGTGGAGACGGGTCATGAAGCACAATCCTGGAAGCGGGGAAACAGGGAAACAAGCGCTCGAGGATGCCCGTGGAAACTGCGCCGATCAAACATTTCAACCGTACGCAACCGTAGTGTTTTCAATGGAATACGCGCATCCTGTTGATGTGCAACGACCATACTTCGGCGTGTGGCCCGTTCGGCACGCCCCCGCCCTTTCCGCCTGACATGACCCGACTGCGCAAGATCATCCACGTCGACATGGACGCGTTCTACGCGTCGGTGGAGCAGCGCGACGATCCGTCACTGCGCGGCAAGCCGGTGGTTGTGGCATGGCGCGGCGCGCGCTCGGTGGTGTGCGCGGCCTCGTACGAGGCGCGCGTGTTCGGCGTGCGTTCGGCGATGCCTGCCGTGCGTGCCGAGCGCCTATGCCCGGACGCGATCTTCGTGCCGCCGGACTTCGCACGTTACAAGGCGGTGTCACAGCAGGTACGCGCGATCTTCCTGCGCCATACCGACCTGGTCGAGCCGCTGTCGCTGGACGAGGCCTACCTGGACGTGACCGAGCCGAAGAGTGGCATCGAACTGGCCACCGACATCGCGCGCACCATCCGTGCGCAGATCCGCGAGGAGACGAACCTGACCGCTTCAGCCGGGATCGCGCCGAACAAGTTCCTGGCCAAGATCGCTTCGGACTGGCGCAAGCCCGATGGCCAGTTCGTGATTCCGCCGCAGCGGGTGGACGCGTTCCTGCTGCCGCTGCCGGTGAACCGCGTGCCCGGCGTCGGCAAGGTGATGGAAGGCAAGCTGGCCGCGCGCGGCATCGTCACCTGCGGCGACCTGCGGCAGTGGGCACTGATCGACCTGGAAGAGGCGTTCGGCAGTTTCGGCCGCAGCCTGTACAACCGCGCACGCGGCATCGACGAGCGGCCGGTGAAGCCGGACCAGCAGGTGCAGTCGATTTCCTCCGAAGACACCTTCGCCGAGGATCTGCCGCTGGAAGACCTGGGGGAGGCAATCGTGCAGTTGGCAGAGAAGACCTGGAATGCCACGCGCAAGACCGAACGCGTCGGCCACACCGTGGTGCTGAAACTGAAGACCGCGCAGTTCCGCATCCTCACCCGCAGCTTCACCCCGGAGCGCCCGCCGGAATCGATGGAAGAACTGCGCGACATCGCCCTGGCCCTGCGCGCCCGCGTCGACCTGCCGGCGGAGACCCGCTACCGGCTGGTGGGTGTCGGACTCGGTGGCTTCCGCGAAAAGGAGCCGGTGGTGCAGGGGGAACTGTTCGAGCACGGGCCGAACGAGTCCCCACGTAGCTGATCTTCGTGTCGACCAAGGTCGACACCTACCAAGAGCAGGTCATGCCATCCAGACAGGTTGCGGAGACATGCCATCCAGGCAGATCGCAGAGAACTGTCGAAGGCGGGGTGGGTCCGGTTGCGGGGGCGTGAGCGCCATGGATGGCGCGACCGAGCTTACATGGACGTACTTGCAGCGTCCCCCGCAACCGGACCCACCTCGCCATCCCACGGATAGCCAGCTGTTGCTGTTGCTTCGGCTGTTGCCGTTGCATTGAGCAGGTGCAGGGCGCAGCCCTGCAAAAGAAAACTCCCTACCTCATGGCCACTGCATCTCGCCCTTGGCCACCTTCGCACTCAACTCCAGCGACGCCACGCCCGCCAGCTTCGGGTAGCGCGCCTGCATCGCCTTCACCAGTGCCGCACTGTCCTTCGCCTTTGCCGCCTCAACATCGAACGCACGGATGTAGTCCGCGGTGAAGCGCAGCGCACTGGCATCCAGCGCCGCGCCCGGCGCGTAGTGCCCCGGCACCACCACCTTCGGCTTCAGTGCCTGCAGCCGCTGCAGGGTCTGCAGCCAGTCGGCATGTGACTTCGGCGTCTGCGTATCGGCCATCCACACGTGCTCACCGGCTACCACCGGAATACCACCGACGATCGCGCGCAGCGACGGCACCCATAGCACCGTGCGGTCCGGGGTCGGGCCATCGAGGCCGATCAGCGGCAGGCGCTGGCCTTCCAGTTGCAGGGCATCGCCGTCCAGCACCTGCGGCACCACGATGCGCGCCGGCACGTCGGCACCCATCTTCGGCCCCCAGTAGGCCAGCTTGCCGGCCTGGGTCTGCTGGATGTGGGCGACGGTCTGCGCGGTGGCGACGATGCGCGCCTGCGGGAACGCGTCCTGCAGCGTGGCCAGGCCGAAGTAGTAGTCCGGATCACCGTGGCTGATGTAGATGGTGGTCAGCTGCTTGCCGCTGGCGCGGATCAGCTCGACCAGCTTGCGCGCGTCGCTGGCAGCAAACTGCGCATTGACCAGGATCGCGTCGTGGCGGCCTTCGATCAGCACCGAGGACACCGAGAACATCGCCTGCGGGCCGGGATGGAAGGTCTGCAGGTGCAGCTGGGATTTCGTGGCCGTGGCCGGCGCTGCGGCGGCCGGCGCGGCGAGCAGTGGCGCACTGGTGAAGCTGGCGGCCAGGGCGAGGGGGAGCAGCAGGGCAGCGGTACGCATGGGGCATTCCTTGTGGCGGACGGCGAGCCGGGCGTGGGCCTGGCTCACAGGTGGGTAGCGCCGGGCCATGCCCGGCGGCCTGGCATCAGTACGCCGCAGTGATGATCTGCTTCGGGTACTGGTGCGCTTCCAGCTCGGCGACGAACGCCGCGCCGTAGTCGGCGTAGCTGATGCGGCTGTGGCCGCTGGCATCAGCGAGGAAGGCCTTGGCCTGCACGCGGTACTGGCCGCGCTGTTCACCCGGGCCGATTTCGGCGGCCGGCGAGAAGAAGGTCCAGTCCAGGTCATCCACCGCCTGCAGGCGGTTGAACGCCTCACGGTGTGCCAGTGCGTACGGCTTGTAGGCGTCCGGGAAGGTGGGGGTATCGACCAGCTGCACGCCGGGTGCGACTTCGAGGCTGCCGGCGCCACCGACCACCACCAGGCGCGGTACACCGGCCTTGCGTGCGGCGGCGGCCAGCTGCGCGGCGACCTCGCCGACGCGGCCGATGTCATCGCCCGGGCGCGGGCCGTAGGCACTGGCCAGCACGTCGTGGCCGGTGATGGCGGCAACCAGCGCGTCCTGGTCATCCAGCGAGGCGATCACGGGATGGGCACCGGCCAGCTCGGCCGGGAGGTCCTGCGCGCTGCGCACGATGACAGTGAGTTCGTGGCCGCGGGCCAGCGCGTGGCGGGCGATCTGGCGGCCGATGTTGCCGGTGGAACCAACGAGGGCGATTTTCATGGCATGACTCCGTGGGGCGGTGTGGGGTGGGAATGGGGCCACTCTAGGCTGCTGCAGTTGCTCGAAAAACAGCGTATAACGCGCTTGTTTGTTGCATGGATCGAGCATATGGACCGATTGACCGCCATGACCGTGTTCGTCGAGGTGGCCGAGCGCGGCAGCCTCACCGCCGCCGCCGAGGTGCTGGACATGTCGCGGGCGATGGTCAGCCGCTACCTGGCCGAGGTCGAGAGCTGGCTGGGCGCACGCCTGCTGCACCGGACCACGCGCCGGGTCAGCCTGACCGGCCCCGGCGAGGCAGCGCTGGCGCGCTTCCGGCAGATGCTGGCGATCGGCGAAGAACTGCAGGGCGAGCTGGCCAGTGATGATCCCGAGCCGCACGGTACGCTGCGGGTGACCGCCAGCGTCTCATTCGGGCAGAGCCACCTGGCGCGGGCGGTGGCCGGCTTCGTCGCGCGCCATCCGGCGGCGCGCATCGAGCTGCTGCTGGTCGACCGCACGGTGAACCTGGTGGAGGAGCGGGTGGACCTGGCCGTGCGCATCGCGCGCCAGATCGATCCCAGCCTGATCGCACGGCGGCTGGCCACCTGCCGCTCGGTGCTGTGCGCGACGCCATCCTACCTGCAGGCACGTGGCACACCGACCGCCCCCGAGCACCTGGCCGCGCACAACTGCCTGACCCACCACTACGTCGGCAAGAGCCTGTGGCAGCTGCACCGCGATGGGCGTTCGCTGTCGGTGGCGGTGGGTGGCAACATCAGTGCCAACGAGGCCTCGCTGCTGCTGGAGGCGGTGCGCGCCGGTGCCGGCATCGCCATGCTGCCGACCTACCAGGTGGCGCCGCTGCTGCGCAGTGGCGAACTGATCGAACTGCTGCCCGAATTCAGCCTGGACGAACTCGGCATTCATGCCGTGTACGCGTCACGGCGCCAGCAGCCCGCTATCATGCGGCGATTCCTGGACTTCCTGGCCGAGTGCTTCGCCAGCCCGGCCTTCCAGGATCTGGATTGGCGCCCACCGGGCAAGGAGAACACATGAACCATGGACAGGCCTTGATCGACCACAACCGTGCTGCCTGGGACCGCCAGGCCAGCGAAGTGCGCGAATGGTCGCGCCCGGTGGAAAGTTCAACGATTGCCGCCGCGCGCGAAGGCCGCTGGCAGGTGCACCTGACGCCCCGCGCGTTGCCACTGGACTGGATGGGTGATGTGCGCGGCCGTCGCATCCTGTGCCTGGCCTCGGGCGGTGGCCAGCAGGCACCGGTGCTGGCCGCTGCGGGCGCTGACGTCACCGTGTTCGATCTCTCCGACGGGCAGCTGGAACAGGACCGCAGGGTCGCCGCGCGCGATGGCCTGCAGCTGCGCACCGTGCAGGGCGACATGCGCGATCTGCACGTGTTTGCCAACGACAGTTTCGATGTGGTGTTCCACCCGATCTCGAACCTGTACGTGCCTGATGTGCGCCCGGTGTGGACCGAGTGCCGCCGCGTGCTGGCACGCGATGGCATGCTGATGGCCAGCTTCTACAACCCGGTGCTGTTCGTTGGCGCGCGCGATCCGCAGCTGGATGCACAAGGCCTGATCCGGCCACAGTACGCCATTCCCTATTCGGACCTGGAAGACCTGGCGCCGGCCGAGCGCGAGGCGAAGCTGGCACGGGGTGACGCGCTGACCTTCGGCCACAGCCTGACCGAACTGATCGGTGGTCAGCTCGATGCCGGCTTCATCATCGATCGCTTCATGGAAGACTGGCAGCCGCAGCCGCGCTTCCTGATCGATCGCTATCTGCCCACCTTCCTGGCGACCCGCGCGCGCCGGATCGGCTGAGGCGGATCGGCGCAAAAACCAGCGGCGTACAATGGACGGCCCCACGTCATGCAGGTGCCGTCCCTTGTCGTATCCCTATCCGCTGGTCGTGTTCGACCTTGATGGCACGCTGGTCGACAGCGCCGCCGATATCGCCGAAGCACTGAACCGCACGCTGGAGGACATCGGTGTGGCACGCGTGCCGGAAGCCACGGTGCTGGGCTGGATCGGAGATGGTGTGCGCCGCCTGGTCGAGCAGGCCGTGCATGCCGCCGGTCGCGAAGTCGACCTGGCCGAAGTGATGCCGGTGTTCATGGTGCACTACCGTGAGTGCCTGCTGCGCAGCCCGCGCCTGTTCGATGGCGTGGCCGAAGCGCTGACGCAGCTGCGTGCGCGCAACGTGCCGCTGGCGATCTGCACCAACAAGCCCGAAGCGCTGGTGCCACCGCTGCTGCAGCACCTGGGCATCGGTGATGCGTTCGCGCTGGTGTTGGGTGGCGACTCCCTGCCGCAGCGCAAGCCCAGTGGTGAACCGCTGCGGCACGTCGCCGCGCACTTCGGGCTGCCGGTGGACGCATGCCTGATGGTGGGTGATTCGTTGACCGACTACCGCGCCGCCGAAGATGCGGGCATGCCGATCGCACTGGTGCGTTACGGCTATCCGCGTGGCCTGGACCTGGCCACCGCGCATGCGGTGGCGGTGATCGACGACCTGCGTGAGTTGCCGGGGTTGCAGGGCTGATGCAACGGACATCCCTGGTCGCCGGCCGGTAACCCGGGCTGACGAAATGGGTAGTGCCGGCCGCTGGCCGGCAATCCCGGATCGGCGCATTGGGTAGTGCCGGCCGCTGGCCGGCAACCCGGGATGCGTTGCCGAAGGTCATGGTAGTGCCGGCCAGCGGCCGGCACTGCCATGACCGTCGCGGTCACTTCGGCTGGTAACGCACGCTCAGCTGGTACTCGCGGCCCGGCTGGTTGAACCACGCCACGGTTTCATACGTGCGGTCGAATACGTTGGCGGCGCGCGCCAGCAGCGACCACGACGGCGTCAGCGCGTACTCGGCGCGCAGGTCCAGCGTGCCGTAGCCGCCAACCTTCACCGAGTTGCTGGCGTTGTCATAGCGCTTGCCCGCACCCTGCACGGTCAGGCCGGCGCGGACGTCACCGAAGCGGCGGTCGACGTCCAGGCGCGCGGTCTGCTGCGCACGGCGCGGCAGCCAGTTGTCGAACTGGGTGCTGCCATGGGTGCGGTTGCGCGGGTCGGTGTAGCTCAGCTGCGCGTTGATGTCGAAACCGGCCAACAGCACGCCACCGGTCAGCTCGGCACCGCGGATGCGCGCCTTCTCCACCTGCTGCATTTTCATCGTGGACGCATCGTAGGTGATCAGGTCATCGATGCGGGTCTCATAGACGTCCAGGCCCCAGTGCCAGCCCTGGCCCTGCTGCGAAACACCGAGGTTGGCGCTCTTGGACTTCTCCGGGTTCAACGTCGGCACGCCGCTCCACGGGTCGTACAGGTCGCTGAAGGTCGGCGCCTTGAACGCCGTGCCGTAGCTGGCATTGACGCGCAGGCCGTGCTCCAGTTCCATCGCCCAGCCCACGCTGCCGGTGGCATGGTTGCCGAACTGCTGGTTGTCGTCATTGCGCGCGCTGGCCTGCAGCTGATGGCGGCCGAAGCGACCCTGGTACTGCACGAACACGCCGGTGTTGCGGCGGCTGTCGACGAGATATCCGGCGCTGCTGCCGTCCAGTTTGTCTTCGCTCCAATCCACGCCTGCACTCAGCAGCTGGCCCTCGGCCACGCCGAAGTCGCCCTGCAGCGAGGCGCTGTCACGATGGGTCTGCGCGCTGCCGAACACCCCCGGTGCGCCGAAGTTGTCCGACTCGTTGTCACTGCGGCCGACGTTGGCTGTGAAAGCCAGGCGTTCAGACGGGGTGTAGCGCACTTTGCCAGCGAGCACCTGCTGGCGGGTTTCCGAATAGTTGTAGTAACCGTCGTAGTGGTTCTTGCCGTCGGCGCGCAGTGCGCTGCCTTCCACGGTCCACTGGTCGTTGAAGCTGTAGCCGCCGCGCAGGCTCTTGGACAGGTTGCGGTAGCCGTCGCGGTCGTGCTCGTCGGCAAAGCAGCCTGCGGTGAACACCGAGGCGGAGCCGCGGCAGGCATCGATGCCGTCGGAATGCTGGTAGGCGATGTCGGCGCCGAACCAGCCGCGTTCGGTGCCACCGCCGATGCCGCCGCTGGCTTCGCGCAGGCCGTTGCTGCCACCGCCGAGCTGGAAGTGCGGAGCGAAATCGCCCTGGTTGCGGCGGGTGAAGATCTGGATCACGCCACCAATGGCGTCGGCACCGTACAGGCTGGACTGCGGGCCGCGCACGATTTCCACGCGTTCGATCTGCGCCAGTGGCAGGTCCTGGTACATGGCCAGGCCGAGGTCGGCACTGTTGATGCGCACGCCATCCACCAGCACCACGGTGTGGCCCGAGTTGGTGCCGCGCAGGAACAGCGAGCTCTGCTTGCCGAGGCCGCCGGAGTTGGTCAGGTTGATGCCGGCGCGGCCGCGCAGCAGTTCCTGCAGCGACGTGGCCTGGCTGGATTCGATCTGCGCGCGGTCGATCACCTGGGCCGGCGCGATGCTGTCCTGCAGGGCGATCGGGGTGCGGGTGGCGGTGACCAGGATCTGGTCGAGCGCGGTGGTGTCATTGGCGGCCTGGGCCAGCGCGGGCAGGGCGGCCAGCACGGCCAGGGACAGCATTCGGGACTGCAGCTTCATGGGGGACTCCAGGTGCCACGCACGCCCGCGTGGCGAAGGGGAGGAGCCGCAAAGGCAGGCATGCGCCGACGCCGCAGCACAGGCCGCGATCATCCAGCGCCATGCCCACCGCATTGCGACCTGAGGCTTCCGGGCCGGTCTCCGGGCTCGCCGCCAGGTGGCGCGAGGCCACCGTCCAGGCGCCTTCCCATGCCTGCGGCACAGTGGCGTTGTTGCCTGGAACTGACGTGCTTACCGTTGCGGGGGCAGCGCCGGCCTGGCGTGGAATCACGCGTCACCGGCTTCCCGTTTCAACCTGCCGGCCGTGGCCGCAGGTCACCTGGAAGTGCGCGCAGTCTACGGCATCGCAGGCGGCCCGTAGCGTCGAGCCTGCTCGACTGCCTTTGCTGTGCCCTTAGAATGGTCCCTCGATCCCGTGGTGCCGTTACCGATGTCCGCCCGTTTTCCGCTTTTCCCGCGTTGCCTGTACAGGACGCACGCATGATCCTCGACCTGGTCCGCCATGCCGGCAACGGTCGCGATGAGTTCCTCGATGGCCGCAGCGATCCACCGCAGCTGGCCCGCCTGCCGCAGGAACTGGTCGACGCCTACGCTGCGCAGCCCTGGGAGCGGGTGATCAGTTCGCCGCGGCTGCGCTCGCTGCACACGGCGATGGCCCTGGCCACCCCGCGCGGGCTGGACGTGGAAGCGGACGAGGAATGGGAAGAGCTGGATTTCGGCGATTGGGACGGGCAGTCGCTGTTCGACCTGCCGGAGGATGCATTGGCGGCCTTCCATGCCGACCCGCATGCATTCCCGCCGCCGAACGGCGAAAGCTGGGGCCACTTCGAGCGGCGCATCGCGCGCGCGCTGGATCGCCTGCTTGATGATGACGATCCGGTGCCGACGCTGGTGGTCAGCCACGGCGGCCCGCTGCGCATGGTGCTGTCGCAGGTCTGCGGCCTGCCGATGTCGCTGTGCTGGGCCCTGCGTATTGACCACGGCACACGCCTGCGGGTGTGGCTGGAGCGCGGCGAGGTCGGGCTGGTGGGCGAACTGCTGGAGCTGCAGCAGCCCTGACCGCACTCGCCGGGCATGACCCGGCGCTACCGATCCCGCATCACAGTGGTAGTGCTGGCCGCTGGCCGGCATCCCCAGGAACGCGGAGGCCTTAATCCTCGTCCGCGCGCTCGGCCACGCTGTCCTCAGCGTCGTCGTCAGCATCGAAGCGCTGCTCATGCACCGGACCCGAAGCGGGGCCGGCCGCCTTCAGCGGATGCGCAGCGATGCGCGCTTCGTAATCCTGCACCAGCGCCTCACGCTGCGGCTCGCTCAGTTCCTGCCAATGGCAGTCCAGCAACGCGCCTTCCAGTGAATAGAGCAGGTTCAGGCTGGGCTTGAAGCCGGCGCGCTTGACCTTGACGAAGGCACCGACCGCGCCGATCGCAACCAGATCTTCGCGGCTGCGCAGGCCGACCTGACGCAGCCACGCCGCACTCTTCGGGCCGATGTTGCGCAGCTTCGGTGCGCTCATCCCAGCGCCTCGACGAACACGCGGGCGATCGCCTCCAGGCCGGCTTGGTCGTCAGCATCGAAGCGGCCGACCTTCGGGCTGTCGATGTCGAATACGCCGATCAGTTCATCGCCGCGCAGCAGCGGCACCACCAGTTCCGAACGCGAGGCCGAATCGCAGGCGATATGGCCGGGGAAGGCATCGACGTCGTCCACGCGCTGGGTCACGCGCTGGCTGGCGGCGGCACCGCACACGCCCTTGTCCAGCGGGATGCGCACGCAGGCCGGCAGGCCCTGGAACGGGCCGACCACCAGCTCCTTGCCGTCATACAGGTAGAAGCCCACCCAGTTCAGGTCGGGCAGGGCGTGGTAGACCAGTGCGGAGAGGTTGGCCGCGTTGGCGATGCGGTCGGACTCGGCGTAGACCAGGCCACGGGCCTGTTCCAGCAGCTGGGCGTATTGTTCCGGCTTGCTGCCGGTGAGCGAGGCATTGGCGAACATGCCCGCAGTCTAGCAAGCACGCCGGGCCGGCGATAATGCACGCTCTGTTGCCCCGCTGGAGCTTATCGATGCCGTTGCCCGCCACGCTGCCGCCTGCCCTGTTCGTCACCGGCACCGATACCGAGATCGGCAAGACCGCGGCCAGCACCGCGCTGCTGCATGCACTGCGCCGGCGCGGCCTGCGCGCAGTCGGCATGAAGCCCGTGGCCAGTGGCAGTGAAGATCTGGGGCAGGGCCTGCGCAACGAGGACGCGCTGGCGCTGCAGGCGGCCAGTTGGCCGGTGCCGGACTATGCCGACCTGAACCCGTACGCGCTGCGGCAACCGCTGGCGCCGGAGCTGGCCGCTGCCGAGGATGGCGTGCAGGTGGAACTGGCACCGATCGTGGCCGCGTTCGAACGTCTGCGTGCGCAGGCCGATGTCGTGGTGGTGGAGGGTGTTGGCGGTTGGCTGGCGCCGGTCTCGACCACGCTGGACCAGCTTGACCTGGTGCGTGCATTGCATCTGCCGGTAGTACTTGTGGTCGGCATGCGGCTGGGCTGCATCAACCACGCACGGCTGACTGCGCAGTCGCTGCAGGCCAGCGGCGTGGAGTGCCTGGGCTGGATCGGCAACCACATCGACCCGGTGATGCAGCGCCAGGATGAGAACATCGCGACGTTGCAGCAGCGCCTGCCGATGCCGTGCTGGGGGCGGCTGCCGTATCTGCCGGGAGCGGATGGCGAAGCGCTGAGCGCGCACCTGCTCGAATGATCCTGGGTAGTGCCGGCCGCTGGCCGGCAACTGCATCCACCCGGCGATCCCGAGGTTGCCGGCCAGCGGCCGGCACTACCGTGTTGCAGCTGTCAGCTCCTTCGCGATCGCACCGAGCCGCTCAACCGCACCGATGAAGCGCGCATCCAGCGTCTGGCAGCACGACAGACGCAGGCAGTGGCGATAACGCGCACCACGCGAATACACCTGGCCGGGCATGAACACGATGTCCTCTACCAGCGCACGTTCGAACAGCTCACGCGTATCCACGCCCGGCAGTTCGAGCCACAGCAGGAAGCCGCCTTGCGGCTCGGTGGCACGGGTGCCGGCCGGGAAGTGTTCGGCCACCAGCTGGCGCAGCCGTCCCACCTGTTCGCGGTACAGCCGGCGCATGCGATGCAGGTGGTGTTCGTAGCTGCCTGCTTCCAGATACGCCGCCACCGCATCGCCCAGCAGCTGAGGCTCGCCACCGGTGGACTGGAACTTGAGCAGTGCGATGCGCTCGGCGAAGCGCCCCCCGTCCAGCCAACCGATGCGGTAATCCGGCGCCAGCGTCTTGGAGAAACCACCGACCACCATCACCCAGCCATCGCGATCGAAGGCCTTCAGCAAGGGCGCCGGCGGTTCGCAGAACTGCAGCTCGGCGTACACCGCATCCTCGATCAGCGGCAGTTGCCGTGCGTTGACCAGTTCGGCCAGGCGTTGCTTGGCGGGTGTCGGCATGGTGCAGCCCAGCGGATTGTGCACGGTGGGCATCACCACCAGTGCGGCCAGCGGCGTGTGCTCCAGCAGCGCATCCAATGCGTCGACATCCAGCCCGTGCTGCGGGTGGGTGGGCAGCTCGATGGCCTGCAGGCCGAGGTTGGCCAGCAACGGGTACAGGTTGAAGTAGGACGGCGCCTCGATGCCCACCGCATCACCGGGTTGGGTAACCGCACGCAACGCCAGCTGCAGGGCCTCCATCGCGCCGTGGGTCAGCAGCAGCCGCTCGCTATGGGTGTGCAGGCCCATGCGTGGACCGCGACGCACGATCTGCGCCAGCAGCCTGGGGGAGCCGTTTGGGCGCGCATAGGTTTCCACTGTCTGCTGGCCGTGCCGCAGCACCTGCGCGGTATGCCGGGCCAGCTGCGCGCCCGGATAGAACTGGCGCCCGCGCGGACCGGCGAAGGCCAGGTCGATCACTCCGGAGCGACGTTGTGCCTCCAGCACGCGCGCCATCAGCACCTGCTGCAGTGGTGCGGTGGGTGCGGACGGGGTATCACGCAGCGAACGCTCTGGCACCGACAATCGCGGCGCGACCTCGAAGCCGGCCTTGGGCCGCGGAATGACCAGGCCGGCGTCCTCCAGCTGGCGATAGGCCGCGATCACCGTGTTCAGGCTGAGCCTTCGCTGCAGGGCCATCTGCCGCAGTGAAGGCAGGCGGCTGCCGACCGGAAGGCGTCCGCCGTGGATGGCTTCGGCCAGTTCATCGGACAGCCGTTGGTAGCGGGGTGGGATCATCGCGCCCTGGTCATCTGTATCCATCGAATTTCCCGCCATCTGGTTCTGTACCCATGATGATGGCGAGCCTAGCATGTCGTTGTCGGACGGGCCTGATCGGGGCACGGCCGATACTTCCCAAGCGCACGGCTGGATGGCCGTGCGTCTTTTTGGAGGTGGTACCGGCCGCTGGCCGGCGATCCCCAGATCCGCAGGAGCCGGCCAGCGGCCGGCACTACCCGGGTCGTTACCGCATCGGCACCAGTGCCGCGTCGCGCCGGTACAGCGCCGGGAACTGCTTGCCCAGTGCCGCCAGCTTCGGTGCGTCGTAGTAGCGGATGTAGGCCGCCCGCGGGTAGTTGGTCATGTAGTTCTGGTGGTAGCTCTCGGCCGGGTAGAAGTGCTGGCCGCTGACCAGCTGGGTGACGATCGGTGCGCGGTAGCTGCCGGCCTGGCCGAGCTGGGCGATGTAGGCGCGGCTGGCCGCCTGCTGGCGTGCGTCATCACTGAAGATCGCCGAGCGGTACTGGCTGCCGTGGTCCGGTCCCTGTCGATTGAGCTGGGTCGGATCGTGCACCACCGAGAAGAACACCTGCATCAGCTGGCCATAGCTGACCTGGCGCGGGTCGTAGTCGATCTTCACCGCCTCGGCATGACCGGTCTGGCCACCGCTGACGCGCTCATAGCGCGCATTGGCCGCGCTGCCACCGATGTAGCCGGACACCGCATTGCTCACGCCTTTGACGTGCTGGAACACGCCCTGCACGCCCCAGAAGCAACCGCCGGCGAACACCACGCTGGCATGGGTGGCGTCATCGCGGAACGCGGCGTCGCCGCTGGGCGCCGGTAGTGCCTTGGCCTGCGCGCTGGCTTCCAGCGGTGCCGCGACTGCGCCGTGGTCGACCAGCAGCACGCCAGCGATCAATGCAGTAGCTACCAAGCCGGCGACACCGGCGGCGATACCTTGTTCAAAAGAGAGTTTCATCGTGTGCTCCCGTTTCAACCGAAGGTGAAGGCATAGGCCTGCACGCCCGCATCGAGAAATTCGATCTCGAAGCGATGCGGGCCGACCGCGCCGCGCTGGCGCACCAGCTGGTACAAGCGGTGTTCGTTGACCACGCCGCTGCCATCGGCGCCGACATCGCTGCCGGCATCGGCGGCGGGCAGCGGCTTGCCATCCAGCCAGACGCGGAAGCGCACTGGCTTGCCGTCCTCGTTCGGTGCCAGCACCAGGTGCAGGTCACGTGCGTGGAACTGGAAGGCGATGCGGCCACCGGCCTGCTGCAGCTGTGCGGCCTCGTCGGTGACGGTCCAGCGCCCGGACAGTCCCCATTGGTTCAACGCCAGAGTGGTGGGCAGCGTGTAGTCGAACGCGGTGTCGCTGCGCTGCCCGCCGGGCGAGGCGAACTGCTCGGCGCGGGCGTGGCCCAGATAGGTTTCCGGTGAACGCAGGTTGCCCATGTCGGCCTGCGCGGCCACGCCCTTCAGATCGGCGGCGGCCGGATCGGCCGGCGGCGGCAGATTCGACTGGCCCGCTTCGGTCAGCAGGCGACGGATCATCTGTTCCGAGCGCGCGTAGTTGCCTTCGCCGAACTGGTGGCCGCGGATGTTGCCCTGCGCATCGACGAAGTACTGCGCCGGCCAGTAGCGGTTGTTGAACGCGCGCCAGATCGTGTACTGGTTGTCGAGCGCCACCGGGTACTCGACCTTCAGCTGCTGCACCGCCTTCATCACGTTGCGGGGGTCACGTTCGAAGGCGAATTCCGGCGTGTGCACGCCGACCACCACCAGGCCGTGGTCGCGGTAGCGGCGTTCCCATTCGTGCACGAACGGCATCGCGCGCAGGCAGTTGATGCAGGAGTACGTCCAGAAATCGACCAGCACCACCTTGCCGCGCAGCTGCTGTGCACTCAGCGGCGGGCTGTTGAGCCAGCCGGTGGCGCCATCCAGCGCGGGCAGGGTGCCCTCCACCGGCAGCGGTGCATCGGCACCGGCATTGGCACCGGCCATCATCATCATCGGCGGTGCAGCCGGCTGCGCGCCCGGCACTGCGTCCAGCAGGCTTTGCTCGATGCGCGCGGTGCTGACCGTGGACAGGCGGGTCAGCAGGCCGGTATCCCAGCCGAGGCCGATCGCCACGACGGCCAGCAGCGCGGCCACGCCCAGTACCTTGCGCAGGACATCGCCGAGGCCGAGCCGCGCCTGCATCGCGCGGAACACCCGGCCGCCGATCCACACCGCCAGCGCCAGTGCGGTGATCGCACCCAGTGCATAGGCCAGCAGCAGCGCAGTGGTGCCGACGCTGGCGCCATGCAGGGCGGCGCCGGTCAGCACCAGGCCGAGGATCGGCCCGGCGCACGGTGCCCACAGCAGGCCAGTGGCGATGCCGATCAGCAGCGAGGTCCACGCGCCGCCGTGCCCCGCGGCATCCGCCGCATCGGCGCGTGCGCTCAGGCGGGCACCCACGCGCTGGAACGGTGCCAGCAGGTGGTCGGCCAGCCGCGGCCAGAGCAGCGCGATCGCGAACAGCGCCATCAGCAGCAGGGCGATCCAGCGTCCGACCTGGTTGGCCTGTGCCACCCATTGGCTGCCCACCGCGGCAAGGCTGGCGACCACGGTGAAGGTGAGCGCCATGCCCAGCAGCAACGGCAGCGTGCTGCGCAGGAACGGGCGATCGGCACGCGCGAACACGAACGGCAGCACCGGCAGGATGCAGGGGCTGAGCAGGGTCAGCGCGCCCCCGAGGTAGGCAAGCAGCAACAGCAGCATCGTCAGGCTCCGGAAGCAGGGGAAGAACCGACCGGCACCCGCCAGCCGTCGGCAGTGCCAGCAGGGGCACCGGGAACGAACACCATCGCCGCACCGTTCATGCAGTAGCGCAGCCCGGTCGGGCGTGGCCCATCGTTGAACACATGGCCGAGATGGCCGCCGCAGCGGCGGCAGTGCACCTCCACCCGCAGCATCCCGAAGGTGACGTCGCGGTCTTCGCCGATGGCGTTGTGCAGCGGTGCCCAGAAGCTGGGCCAGCCGGTGCCGCTCTCGAACTTGGTGGAGGAGGAGAACAGCGGCAGCGCACAGCCGGCGCAGGCGAAAGTGCCCTGCCGATGTTCCTTGTTGAGCGGGCTGCTGTACGGGCGCTCGGTGGCCTGCTGGCGCAGCACCGCGTACTGCGCCGGGGTCAGTTGCTGGCGCCACTGCGCATCGCTGTGCATGACCTCGAACTGTCGCGACGGACGCGCTTCGGCGGCGGCCGGGGCTGCGCGGCTGCAGGCCCCCAGGCCGAGCAGGCCGGCGGCGGTGGCAACACCGCCCAGGCCCAACAGATGGCGGCGGGTTAGGGACATGGCGGACTCCGGGAAGGGGCGACGGGGCCATGCTGCGCCCGCCCGGGTCAACGAATCCTCACGCAGGATTCAATTTTTCGTGAGGTATCGGCGGCCGTCCCGCGCCACAATGCAGCCAGCTTCCCCACTGGCCCCGAGCTGCCAATGTCCACCAAACGCGTGCTGATCGTTGAAGACGATGCCCACATCGCCGACCTGCTGCGCATGCATCTGGGCGATGAGGGCTACGACGTCGCCCATGCCGCCAGTGGCGACGCCGGCCTGCGCCTGCTCGAGCAGGACGGCCCATGGGATGCGCTGGTGCTGGACGTGATGCTGCCCGGTGTCGACGGCCTGCAGGTCTGCCAGCGTGCACGCGCGATGGCGCGCTATGTGCCGATCATCATCATAAGCGCGCGCGGCAGCGAAACCCAGCGCATTGTCGGCCTGGAGCTGGGCGCGGACGACTACCTGGCAAAACCCTTCTCGATGCCGGAACTGGTGGCACGGGTACGCGCGCTGCTGCGCCGCGCCGAGGCGATGGCGCAGAGCGCGCGCATCGATGCCGGCGCAATCGAGCTGGGTGGGCTGCAGCTGGATCCGGTCGCGCGCACCGCGTCGGTGGATGGCAATACGTTGGAGCTGACGCCGCGCGAATTTGATCTGCTGCTGTTCTTCGCCCGTCATCCGGACCAGGTGTTCGCGCGCATGGAGCTGCTCAACCAGGTCTGGGGCTATCAGCACGATGGTTACGAGCATACGGTCAATACCCATATCAACCGCCTGCGCAGCAAGATCGAGCCGGACCCGGCCAACCCGCGGCGGCTGCTGACGGTGTGGGGCCGCGGCTACAAGCTGGTCGACCCGGCCGGGGCGGCGGCATGATCAAGCCCAATCTATGGCAGAAGCTGGCGGCGGTGATCGCCGCGCTGATGCTGATGTGCTGCATGGCGTTGCTGGCACTGCAGATGCGCGCCAACACCCGCCATGAGCAGGAAGTGGTGCAGCGGCTGTCGCTGGGCCTGGCCGAACACATCGCCCAGCGCAGCGAACTGATGGACACCAGCGGCATGCGCGATGCGGCGGTGCGTGCGCTGTTCGGCCAGCTGATGGCGGTCAATCCCAGCGTCGAGGTCTACCTGCTGGACGACCAGGGTCGCATCCTCGGCCACGATGCACCCAGTGGGCATCTGGTGCGCAACAAGGTGGACGTGGCACCGTTGCGTCGCCTGCTGGCCGGTGCGCCGCTGCCGATCCTCGGTGATGACCCGCGCAGCGCCGATGGCCGCAAGGTGTTCAGCGCCGCACCATTGATCGTGCAGGGCCGGCCGGCCGGCTATGTATACGTGGTGCTGGTCGGCGAGCACCGGCAGATGCTCGCCGACGATCTTGCCGCGGGCAGCCAATGGAACACCACGCTGTGGTCAGTCGTGCTGGTGGGGGGCCTCGGCCTGTTTGCCGGGCTGGTGGCGTTCTACTGGGTGACGCGTCCGCTGCGGCGCCTGACCCGACGCATCCAGGCGTTCGACATCGACGCGCCGACCCCACTGCCGCCGCCGGAGCCACTGCGGCCCGGTGAGCGCGATGAACTGGTGATCCTGGAACACGCACATGCGCAGATGGCGCAGCGCCTGGGGGAGCAATGGCAGCAGCTGCGCCAGCAGGACCTGCAGCGGCGCGAACTGGTGGCCAACATCTCGCATGACCTGCGCACGCCGTTGTCGTCGCTGCACGGCTACCTGGAAACGCTGGCGCTGAAGGACGCCACGCTGTCCCCGGACGAGCGCCGCCGTTACCTCGGTATCGCGCTGGCGCAGAGCGCCAAGGTTGGTCGGCTGGCGCGCGCGCTGTTCGAGCTGGCGCGGCTGGAGCATGGCGAAGTGCGCCTGGAGTGGGAAGTGTTCGCGCTGCCGGAACTGCTGCAGGACGTACTGCAGAAATTCGAGCTGGCGGCGCAGGCACGCAACCAGCGCCTGCACGCCGCGTTCCCGCCCGGCCTGCCGCTGGTGCGTGCCGACCTGGGCCTGGTCGAGCGCGTGCTGACCAACCTGCTCGACAATGCATTGCGGCACGCACCGGAAGGTGGCCGGATCGAAGTGTGCCTGCGTGCGACCGCGGACAGCATCGAGGTGAGCGTGGCCGATGATGGTCCCGGCGTGGCAGCGGCGCTGCGTGCGCAGTTGTTCCAGGCGCCGGCCGCGCTGGGCGCACGGCGTGGCGAGAACGGTGGGCTTGGCCTGCTGATCGTGCAGCGGATCGTGCAGCTGCATGGCCGCCGCATCGAACTGCGTGACAGTGAGCGTGGCGCGCTGTTCGTGTTCGCGTTGCCGCGCGCGGAGCCGGCGGCCTAGCAGGCCGCCTCGCTCTCCACGGCACCGCCGCTTTCCAGCGGCAGGTGCAGGCGGATGCAGGCACCGCCCAGCTCCGAATCGGTCACTTCAACGTGGCCGCCATGCTTGTCGGCCACCACCTGCACCAGCGCCAGGCCGAGGCCGAAACCGGGGCTGCCCGGATCCAGCCGCACATAGGGTTGCAGTACCTGGCCGCGCAGTTCGGGCGCGATACCGGGGCCGTCGTCCTCCACCTGCAGGCACAGCCAGCCGTCGTTGACCGTGCTGGCGATACGGATCTGCCGCCGTGCGTAACGCAGGGCATTGCCGAGCAGGTTGCGCAGCGCCAGTTCCAGCATATGCCGGTTGACGTTGACCAGGCCTGCCGGCGACAGCACCTGCTGTACCGGCAGCGGCAGCGGTGCGAACTGGGCCACCACGCCACGGACCAGTGCCGCCAGCTGCAGGCGCTGGCGGGTCAGCTGATGGCAGCGGCCCAGCGCGGCGTACTCGACGCCGGCATCGGTGAGGTGCTGCAGGCGATCGACGTCGGTGCGCAGGCCACCCAGCGCATCGCGCTGGATCTCGTCGAGTGCGGTGTCCTCCAGGTCGGCCAGGCCGAAGCGCATCCGCGCCAACGGCGTGCGCACTTCATGCGCGACCGCCTGCGCCAGCACGCGCTGGCTCTCCAGCAGCTGCTGCAGCTGCTCGGCCATGTGGTTGAAGGCATTGGCCAGCGGCCGCACCAGCGCGGTGCCGGCACGCGGCGCACGCGTATCCAGCTGGCCGTCGCGCATCTGCCGCGCCGCCTGTGCCAGCTGCGACACATCGCGCCACAGGCGGTAGACCATTACATACATCGGCAGCGCCACGGCCACCATCAGGATCAGCAGCAGGATCGCCACGCCGGACACTTCGCTGTCCTGCCAGCCTTCCTCAGGCAACGCTTCATCCAGTGGCCCCAGCATCACGGCATAGTCGCTGTCGCCGATCCGCTGCAGGCTGCGCATGTGTTCCAGGTCGATCTGCACACGGCCGTTGTTGAACGGCGGTCGCTGGCTGGCCGACAGCGCCTTCTCCGCCTCGGCCAGCGGCACCATCCGCAGGGCATAGGCGAAGTCGGCGTCGAGCCCTCGTGCCAGCGCCGGCCACTGGTCACGTGGTGTTTCCGCGAAGCGTTGCTGCAGCAGCGCATGGGTGCCACGCATCTCGGCCAGCAGGCTGGCTTCGGTGCGGTCTTCCAGCAGCGCATCCCAGGCCCACAGGCCCAGCACGATCAGCAGCAGGTGGGCGACCAGGAAGCCGATGCCGTAGCGCAGGAAGTGGAAGGCGTGGCCGCGCATCGCCGAGTGCGTGCGCTTCATCCCCATGCCGAGCGGCTGAACAGGTAGCCGCGTCCACGGACGGTCTTGATCCGCTCCGGTTGTTCAGGGTTGTCGCCCAGCTTGCGGCGCAGGCGCGAGATGCGCGCATCGATCGAACGGTCCAGGCCGTCAAAGGCGATGCCACGCAGGCCGCGCAGCAGCGCATCGCGGTCCAGGATCTGGCCGGCGTTGCTGGCCAGCAGGAACAGCAGGTCGAACTCGGCCGTGGTCAGCTCCAGCAGGCCGCCCTGCAGGTGCACGTTGCGGGTGGACGGGTCGATGTTCAGCTCGCCGAAGCGCAGGCTGCCGTCGCGCGGTTCGACCCGGCGATGGCGGCGCAGGTGGGCACGCAGGCGGGCGAGCAGCACCCGCGGTTCGATGGGTTTACCGATGTAATCGTCGGCCCCCAGCTCCAGTCCCAGCACCTGGTCGATGTTGTCGGTGCGGGCGGTCAGCACACAGATGATGCCGTCATAGTGGGGCCGGATCTGCCGACACACTTCGAAACCATCCTGGTCGGGCAGGCCGACATCGAGCAGGACCAGGGCCGGCTTCTCGGCCAGGATCCGGGCCACCGCGCGCTCACCACTGCGCTCATGGGCCACCTGATAGCCATGCCGCTGCAGATAGTCGCTGACCATCGTACCCAGGCGGGCATCGTCTTCAACCAGTACGATATCCAGCATTTTCAAGGCCTCCGTGGGGCGTACGTACCGCCACGGCACGAGCGCGGCGATGCTATCCCAGCCTGCGGGCCGCCCGGGTCCCGGGGGCGGGCGCCATTCAGCCGGGGTTGCTGGCGCTCGGGCCGGGCCTCAGGCCTGGCAACAACTTGGCGTCCAGCATAGCTTGTTGCCGTTACAAAACGTTACCTTCGTGATACGTCTGGTGACCATCGCTGACAGCAAAGCGACTGACGCGGGGCAGGTGGGGCGCCGAGCATGGAGTCTCCTCCGCTCCGCGTGCCGTTCCCATGTCGCTCGCCGCCCCCTGCCTGCTGAACCCGTCCCGCCGCTGCCGCTGCGGAGGTGCCCGATGAGCGGCGTGGTCGGGGCCTGGTTGCCGCCCGCCGAGGACGAACATCTGCTGCAGCAGCTGGCACCGATGCTGCGCGCCCTGCAGCAGCGTGGCCGGGGCCGCATCGGTTACTGGACCGACGCCGAGGCCGGCCTCGCGCTGGGCCATTGCCGGGCGCCGACCGATACCCCGCTGCAGCCGCTGAGCTCGGATTGCGGCCGCTACGTGTTGTGCTTGGACGGCCGCCTGTACAACCGCGCCGACCTGCAGGCGCAGCTGCGCGAGCTGCCACGCAGCTGCAGCGACGCCCGGCTGCTGCTGCAGGCGATCGTTGAATGGGGCGTAGAGCGGGCGCTGTCGCGTATCGAAGGCGCGTTCGGTTTCAGCGTCTGGGACCGTGAGTCGCGAGCGTTGTGGCTGGCGCGTGATCCGGTGGGCGAGCGGCCGCTGTATTACGGCTGGTTCCAGGGCCAGTTCCTGTTCGCTTCGGAAATGAAGGCGCTGCAGGCCTTCGCCGGTTTCGCCCCGAGCATCGACCAGGATGCGCTGAGCCTGCTGCTGCGCCACGACTATGTGCCGGCGCCGCACACCATCTACCGGGGCATCCACAAGCTGGTGGCCGGCGCGGTGCTGCGCGTCGATCTGGATGACCACGCTGCCGGCGGTTCCAGCCAGGCGGCGGAAGGGGGCGCGCGCTACTGGTGCGCACGCGATGCGATGCAGAGTGCGCTGCAGGAACCCCTGCAGCCGGCGCCGAGCCTGGAACAGGCCACCGACCAGCTGGAAGTGGTGTTGCAGAAGGCGATCGCGGCACGCATGCATTCGCCGCTGGCCTGCGGTGCGTTCCTGTCTGGCGGCACCGACTCGTCGCTGGTGACCGCGATGATGCAGGCGCAGTCGACGCTGCCGATCGAGGCCTGGACGGTCGGCTTCGACGATCCCGGCCACGACGAAAGCGATTGGGCCTCGCAGGTCGCTCGCCACCTGGGTGTGCAGCACCATCTGCACCGGATGGATGCGCGCCAGGGCCTGGACCTGCTGCAGCGCCTGCCGCAGGTCTGGTGCGAACCGTTCGCCGACGCCTCGCAGCTGCCGACCCTGTTGGCCAGCGAACTGCTGGGCGCGCGCAAGCCGGTGGCGCTGACCGGCGACGGTGGCGATGAACTGTTCTTCGGTCATCCCAGCTATGGCCGGGCGCTGCGCAATGCACGCCTCTGTGGTGGCTTGCCGGACTGGGTGCGTGACTTGGCGCGGCGCAGTGGCAACCGCATGAACGTCGAGCGTGGCCGCCTGGGCGGTTGGCGTGCGCTGGTGGCCGAGGTTGCCGCCAACGATGTGGAAGGGCATTACCTGCAACGTGTCACCCGCTGGCGGCAGCCGGCGCAGGTGGTGCTGGGCGCACGTGAGCCGATGACGATCTTCCAGCAGCAGGACACCGCGCTGCCGGCCGAGGCGCGCATCCAGCTGTTGGATTTCCGCATGGATCTGGCCGAGGGCATCCTCGCCAAGGTCGATCGTGCGGGCATGGCGGCGGGCGTGGAGACGCGTGCGCCGCTGCTGGACATGGAGGTGGTGCGTCTGGCCTGGCGCCTGCCGCAGCACCTGAAGTACCACGATGGTGAGCACAAGCGGATCCTCAAGCACCTGCTGGCGCGCTACCTGCCGGAACCGCTGGTGTACCGCCCCAAGCGCGGTTTTGGCCCGCCGATGGCGCGTTGGTTGGCGGGCCCGCTGCGCGATTGGGCGGAGGCGCTGCTGGACCCGCAGCTGTTGCGCAACCAGGGGTGTTTCGATGTTGCGCGCGTGCGCGGTATCTGGGAGGCGTTCCTGCGTGGCGAGCGCAAGTGGCACACGCACCTGTGGAACGTGCTGATGTTCCAGGCGTGGCACCAGCATTGGCACGGTGGTCGCGGGCGCTGAGCGGTTTCTGCATCGCGTGCGGCGGATTGAATCATCGTGGCGCGGGGCGGATGCCCTTGCGTACGAATGTCCTCCGGCGCCTAGTTGAAAGGCGCCACGAGCGCTGCGCTTTACCTGCCGTAAGCCGAGCCTCGTCGGGGCGGGCAGGGGTCTGGGCAAAGTAAAGGAGGAGGTGACGGCCAACGGCCGGCGCCGGGGGACATTTGCCCAGGCCCCTGCCCGCCCCGGCGGGGCCCCTCAGCTCGCAGAGAGTCCAGACGAGGAAGCGCTTTGGAATCCGAACGCCAGGCAAAAAAAGACCCGGCAGAGGGAGGGATCTGCCGGGTCCGGATTGCGCGGGGGGAGGGACCCACGCAATGAGCGTTGCGTCGCGTCAGTGGTTGTTCGCGTCCGCCGTTGATTCGTTGTAGCCCTGCACCAGTTCGGACCAGGCCTTGCTGGCCTGCAGGCTGAGACCGACTACGTCCTGCTGGGCCTGGCCCAGCCGCTGCAGGTTGTCCTGCCACAGCTGTGCGCCCTTGTTGAGCACCCCGGCCGCGTCGTCACTGCGGGCCAGCTCGCCGAGCCAGCCGCCGGTCGCGGTCAGGTTGCGCTCCATCGCCTTCAGCTGCACCCCGAACATGCTTTCCGCGTTCTCCAACGCCAGCCGGTTCGCACGCGTTGCCGCGGCGGCGAGCTGGCGGGTGGCATCACTGAAGCGATCGCTGAAGGCGGTGGCCATGGGGGCATCAGGGAGTGGCTTGATGCAGTGCAGCATACGCCGTTGATGCGGCAATGCAACAAAAATAACAAAGGCGCCCAAGGCGCCTTTGAAACACCTTTCAGATCAATGGGTTGATCAGGCAGTGGGGCCGCGGTAACGGCACCCCGACGTGCAGGTTTCGTGCACGGTGATCTCGCTCAGCGCCGGCAGGCTCGGCTTGAGTTCGTTCCAGATCCACACCGCCAGGTTCTCGCTGGTCGGATTCTCCAGGCCGGGGATGTCATTGAGGTAGTGATGGTCCAGGCGGTCATAGATCGGCTGGAAGGCCGCCTTGACGTCGCCGAAATCCATGATCCAGCCGGTCTGCGCACCCGGCTCGCCCTCGACCTTCAGTTCCACCCGGAACGAGTGGCCGTGCAGGCGCGCGCACTTGTGCCCCGGCGGCACGTTGGGGAGGCGGTGCGCCGCCTCGAGCATGAAGACTTTGAAGATTTCCATGGCGCGATTGTACGCCGCAGGTGGCCGGCCAGCCTGAGCGGATGTTGGGCTTTTGTGAAGTAAGTCTTTTCATCCGGATGAAGAGATGATAGTTTCACTTATATCCGTATGAAGAGATGTTATTGGCCGGACCCCGGCCGGGCATGGACTACTGCGGAACTTCGTCGCCCTTTCCACCTCCCCCACATCGTCATGCCCAAGCACACCCTGCTCGTGGCGGCCCTGGCCGTCGCTCTGGCCGCGCCTTTGTCCGCCGCCGCCGAAACCTTCGCCGACGCCAGTGGCGAAGCCAGCACCCTGGCTGCCGTGCGCGTCACCGGTTCCAACATCAAGCGCACCGATACCGAGGCCTCCAACCCGGTGCAGGTGATCGGCCGCCAGCAGCTGGAACAGACCGGCAAGGCCACCGTGGCCGATGTGCTGCGTTCGATCTCGGCGAACACCGGCAACGCCAGCAACGAAACCACCAACAACGGCTGGGCCTCCGGCTCGGCCGGCATCGGCCTGCGTGGCCTGTCGCAGAAGAACACGCTGGTGCTGCTCAATGGCCGTCGCCTGGCCAACTACGGCTTCCCGGCCGGTGGCCTGTCCGACACCTTTGTTGATCTCAACGCGCTTCCGCTGGTCGCGGTCGAACGCATCGAAGTGCTCAAGGATGGCGCCTCGGCGGTCTACGGCTCCGACGCCGTGGCCGGTGTGGTCAACATCATCACCCGGCAGAACTTCGAAGGCGCCGAGATCGGCGGCAGCTTCGGCGGCGCCGACCAGGGCGGCCTGCACGAGCAGAACCTGAAGTTCGTCGGCGGCCTCGGTGATCTCGATACCGACGGCTACAACATCCTCTTCAGCCTGCAGGGCTACAACCGCGAACGCCTGGATCAGGACGAACGCAACCTGACAAAGAGCGGCATCTACACCGACAAGCCCGGCGGCCGCTGGAACGGCTGGTCGGCCAAGGGTGCGCGCTATCTGGTCAACGGCGTGTCGGTGCCGATGCTCGATGCCAACGGTAACTGCCCGACCGGTACCACCCGCGTTGCCAGCGCGCCGATCGACGGCTTGGCCGGTGATACCTGCGGCTTCAACCAGGCGCCGTTCACCACGCTGATTCCCTCGACCAAGCGCTACCAGGCCTATGCCAACGGTACCTTCCGCCTGAACGACAACGTCGAAGCCTTCGGCGAAGTGCTGTACAGCCAGATCAAGAGCACCGCGTGGTTTGGCAGCAGCCCGTTCTTCACCCTGGAGAGCGGCCGCTTCGCACTGAACGCGGACAGTGGCCTGGCCGAGCCGGTGTCGTCGCTGCTGCCGGCCAACAATCCGTACAACCCGTACGGCCGTGCGATCCCGATCGAGTACACCTTCTTCGACCTGGGCGGCACCCTCAAGACCAACCGCTCCACCGCTTACCGCGGCGTGTTCGGCCTGCGTGGCACCACCGCGAAGTGGGACTGGGAAGTCGCAGCGTTCGGCGCGCGCAGCAGCGAGCGCGAGAGCGTCTCCGGTGGCTTCGCCAACCGCTGGGCGCTGGCCGATGCGCTGGCCACCGGCAGCTACAACCTGCTGAACCCGGCCGCCACGCCGCAGTCGGTGCGCGACTCGATCAACATCGCCACGCTGCGTCCGGCCGAGTCCAAGCTGCAGGGCATCGATGCGAAGATTTCCGGCAGCCTCGGCCATACCTGGGCCGGCGAGATCGGATTCGCCGCCGGTGCCGAGTGGCGCCGCGAGAAGCTCGATTCCAACAACCCGTGGCAGATCGACGCCGGCCTGCAGGTGCGCCCGGCCATCGCCGAAGTGCACGGCAAGCGCCAGGTCAGTGCGGCCTACGCCGAAGTGAACGTGCCGCTGGCATCGACGCTGGAGCTGTCCGCTGCCGCGCGCGCCGATCACTACGATGATTTCGGCGATGCGTTCTCGCCGAAGATCGGCCTGCGCTGGCAGCCGCTCGACTTCCTGCTGGTGCGTGCCTCCGCCTCGAAGGGCTTCCGTGCGCCGTCGCTGTCGGAGAACTCCAACAGCACCAGCATCGCCTACGGCAGCGTGGTCGATCCGCGTGACCCGGACGTGCCGGGCTCGCGTCAGAACCCCACCTTCTTCACCGTCGGCAACAACGAACTGAAGCCCGAGCGCACCAAAAGCGTGAACTTCGGCGTGGTGCTGTCGCCGTGGGCCAACACCAACCTGAGCGTGGACTACTACCGCATCCAGCTGGACAACCTGGTCGGCACCAACAACACCCAGACCCTGGTCAACGACAACGTGGCCGGCGCCGTGCAGCGCGATGAGCGCGGCAAGCTGCAGGCGGTCTACAACCGCTACCAGAACCTGAGCGAGCTGAAGACCTCAGGCATCGACGTCGAGCTGCGCCAGCTCATCCCGACCGCTGCGCTGGGTGACTTCACCGTGTCCTCGGCCTACACCCACGTGCGCGACTACCGTCGCCCGACCGTGGTCGGCGGCCCGCTGGTCGACTACGCCGGCAGCAACCTCGGCGCGACCCTGCCCAAGGACAAGGCCACCACCACGCTGGACTGGAAGTACGGCGACTTCAGCGCAGCGGTGACCTGGTACTACACCAGCGGCTACCGCCAGGAAGCCAGCACCGCCGCCAAGGCCGTGCAGCAGCGTGTCGGCAGCTACAGCCAGTACGACCTGTACCTGGCCTACACCGGCATCGACAAGCTGACCGTGTACGCCAAGGTGCAGAACCTGGCCGACAAGACGCCGCCGTACGACGCCTCGTTCCCGGGCATCCGCGCGCCGTACGACTTCAGCCAGTACGACCTGCGTGGCCGCTACTTCACGCTGGGCTTCGATTACCGCTTCTGATCCATCTGCCGCGGCCGGTCACCTGAAGGGACCGGCCGCGCGACTGTCTGCCGTTGTGTTCCAGGGGAGTCATCGTGTCCTTGCATCGCCGTGCCGTTCTTCCGTTGCTGCTTGCCGCCGCCACCGCACTGTCCTCGCCGCAGCCGGCGCAGGCACAGAGCGCGTACTTCTTCCCGCAGGTCACCGACGCAGCGGCGTTCGATGCAGCGGTGCCCACGCCGGAGCAGTTCCTCGGCTACACGATCGGCAGCCGTTACACCCGGCACGATCAGCTGGTGGCGTACTTCCAGGAACTTGCGAAACGCTCGGACAAGATCAGCGTGCGCGAGATCGGCCGCAGCTATGAAGGTCGCCCGCTGCTGATCGCCACCGTCACTGCTGCAGGCAACCACGCGCGGCTGGAACAGATCCGCCAGCAGCACGCGACCCTGGCCGATCCGGCGCAGCCGCGCAGCGCCGCCGGTGACAGCCCGGTGGTGGTGTGGCTGGGCTACAGCGTGCATGGCAACGAGACCTCCAGTGCCGAAGCGGCGATGCTGACGGCGTACTACCTGGTGGCCAACCGCAGTGCCGAAACCCAGCAGTGGCTGCAGCAGGCGGTGGTGCTGTTCGACCCGGCACAGAATCCGGATGGCCGTGATCGTGCCGCCAACTGGCACAACGCCTGGGCCTCCGATCCGGCTTCGGCCGACCCGGCCGACAAGGAACACGTCGAGCCGTTCCCGCAGGGCCGCACCAACCACTACTTCACCGATCTCAACCGCGACTGGCTGGCCCTGACCCAGCAGGACTCGCGGCCGAAGGTGGAGGTGTTCCACCAGTGGTACCCGAACGTGCAGATCGATTTCCACGAGATGGGCAAGGACAGCACCTACTACTTCGAACCGTCGCCGAAGAGCATGCACAGCCCGCTGATTCCGCCGGCGTCGTACGAGTTCAACAAGACCCTGGCCAAGTACCACGCGCAAGCCTTGGATGCATTGGGGTCGCTGTACTACACCGGCGAGAATTTCGACAACTTCTCGCCGGTCTACGGCTCCACCTATCCGGACTTCCATGGTGCAGTGGGCGTCACCGTTGAACAGGCCAGTTCGCGCGGCCGCGTGCAGGAATCAGTGAACGGCCTGCTGACCTTCCCGTTCACCATCCGCAACCAGGTGGCTACCGGGCTGGGCACGGTGCGGGGTGCAGTGACCGAGCGCAGCGGCCTGTTCGACCTGCAGAAGCAGTTCTTCCAGAGCGCGCTGAAGCAGGCCGCACAGCAGCCGGTGAAGAGCTTTGTGTTCGGCGATGCGCATGATCCGGCACTGACCCGGCGCCTGCTGGAACTGTTGCTGCTGCATCGCATCGAGGTGCGCGCGCTGGATCGTGACGTCAGTGTCGATGGCCAGCGCTTCGATGCCGGCAGCGCCTACGTGGTGCCGGTGCAGCAGGCGCAGTTCCGCCTGGTGCATTCGATCTTTGCCGAGACGCCGCCGATCAAGGGCGATGTGTTCTACGGCAGCACCAGCTACGCGATCGCACCGGCCTACGGCGTGGCCTTCGCCGGTAGCCGCAGCTGCATCGACGGCGGCGCACGCGTGGCGGCGCTGCCCGCGGAGCAGGGCACCCTGCTGGGCGGCCAGGCAGGATTCGCCTACGCGATCGACTGGCGCGACTACAATGCCGGGCGCGCGCTGGCCGCGCTGCAGGGCAAGGGCGTGAATGCACGCGCGGCATTCCAGCCGTTCACCACCGCGACGGCGCAGGGCGAGGTCAGCTTCGCCGCCGGCAGCCTGGTGATTCCGGTGGCCGGGCAACCACTGCAGGGCACGGCGTTGCTTGAGGCAGTGACGTCCGCCGCACGCGAGGCAGGTGTGCAGGTGCACGCGCTGTCCAGTGGCCGCAGCCGCGAAGGCATCGACCTCGGCAGTGACGGCGTCAAAGCGCTGCGCAAGCCCTCGGTGGCACTGGTGATGGGCGAGGGCGTGGCCGCCACCGAAATCGGATCGGCGTGGTTCCTGTTGGACCAGCAGCTGCGGTTGCCGGCCAGCAAGCTGGATCCGCAGCAGCTGGGCAAAGTACCGCTGGACCGTTACACCACCATCGTGTTGTCCGGCGGAACCTATGCCGGCGTCGATGCCACGGCGGTGGCTGCACTGAAGCGCTGGGTGCAGGCCGGTGGTTCGTTGGTGACCTACGGCAGTGCCTCGAAATGGGCGATCGAACAGAAGCTGGCCGACGGCGAGAAGCTCGGCAAGGAAGAAGACGCAGCTGACGAAAGCCGCCGCGCGTTCGGCGATCAGCGCGACATCGCAGCGATCGAGCGGGTCAGCGGCAACATCCT
This sequence comes from Stenotrophomonas sp. 99219_Sma, assembly GCF_056480785.1. Lineage (NCBI taxonomy): Bacteria > Pseudomonadati > Pseudomonadota > Gammaproteobacteria > Lysobacterales > Lysobacteraceae > Stenotrophomonas > Stenotrophomonas sp. 99219_Sma. Next base: position 529,529 of record NZ_CM151117.1, read on the forward strand.
CAGTGCCGATGTTGATACCAGTCATCCGCTGGCGTTCGGTGTGCCGCGCCGGCAGCTGGCGATCAACAAGGAGAACACGGTAACGCTGCAGCCGAGCACGAACCCGTTCTCGACGGTGGTGCGCATCGACACGCCGCCGCGGGTGAATGGATATCTGTCCGAGCGCAACCGCGCGCGGGTGGCAGGCAGCGCGTGGCTGCTGGTGTCGGCGCAAGGGCAGGGCAACGTGGTGCTGTTCGCCGATGATCCGGCGCATCGCAAGTACTGGCACGGGACGGATCGACTGCTGATCAACGCGGTCTTCTTCGGGAATCTGGTGAATCCGAGTAAAGCGCGGGGTTGAGGCTTTGCGCGCCTTGATTGATGCGTGTGGGGGAGGCCGGGCGGGCCGCGCAGGACACGCCGTAAACCCCGCTCCGCGGTCCGGCCCAGCCGCTGGCGGCTGGGCGTTCGGGCGCTCGCGAAGCAGTGCTTCGCAAGCAAAGCACCCTCACCCCTGGGGGCTCGATGGCGCCTTGCTCGTGTGCGCTGTCCTGCGCACACGGCAAGGCCGGGGTTGGGCGTCCTGCCCAACCCGCCCGAGGCATGCCTCGGGCCCATGGCGCCAACGGTCCTGCACAGCTCGCCCGGCCTCCCCTCGACAGTTTCCTACGGGCGCGGACGCATCGAACCCCAAGGCGGGAGCAAGGGCGAAAACAAAAGCAGAACCAGGAATCGCGACTTCGGCTTTTGCCTTTGAATTTGAATTTGAATTTGATCTTTCTTCTCCCGGCTACCCGGCGGGAGAAGAAGGCGCAGGCAATGCTTGAAGCGGATGGGCATGGGGGCAGCGCAGAACCGTTGGCGCCATGGATGGCGCCATCGAGCTTACATGGACGTATTTACAGCGTGTTCTGCGCTGCCCTCATGCCCATTCGCCCTCGGTACTGCCACCGCGTGCTTTATCACCCGGTAGCCCACAACAAAAAAGGACGGCGCGTCAGCGCCGTCCCTCGATAGCCCCCGCGCAGCGGGAAGCACCCTCGATGTCAGCTGGGATCAGCCAGCGCGACCACCGCCGCCACCCTGGCCACGACCACGGCCGCCACCATTGCCACCACCGCCACGGCGCTGGCCCTGGCCGGCACCTGCACGCTGCTGGCCATTGCCACCGCCCTCGCGACGGCCACCACCGGCCTTCTTCGGGCCCGCATGCGCATGGCGCGGCGCATCGCCGTGCGGACGGCGCGCGTGGCTCTTGCGCGGTGCGCGCTCGCCGGTATCGTGCTCGGCCTTGCCCGGCGCGCTGTTGCCCCAGCGGATCGGCGTCTGCAGCTCGAAGCCCGGCACATCGCGGATGTCCATGTCGCGGCCCAGCAGGCGCACGATCGCGCGCAGCAGCTTCACTTCATCCTGCGCCACCAGCGAGATCGCCTGGCCGGTCGCGCCGTTGCGGCCGGTGCGGCCGATGCGGTGCACATAATCTTCGGCCACCATCGGCAGGTCGAAGTTGATCACCTTCGGCAGCTCGTTGATGTCGATGCCGCGCGCGGCGATATCGGTGGCCACCAGCACGGTCACGCGGCCGGCCTTGAAGTCGCCCAGCGCACGCAGGCGCTGGCCCTGGCTCTTGTTGCCGTGGATCGCCGCGGTCTTGATGCCCGACTTTTCCAGGAACGTGGCCAGCTTGTCGCTGCCGTGTTTGGTGCGGGCGAACACCAGGGTCTGCTCGCGGCTGTCCTGCGCCAGCAGGTGCAGCAGCAGGTCGCGCTTGCGGCCGGCATCGACCGGGTGCACGCGATGGGTGATGGTTTCGGCCACGGTGTTCTTCGGCGTCACCTGGATCTGTTCCGGGTTGCGCATGAACTCCAGCGCCAGCTGGCGGATGTTGTCCTCGAAGGTGGCCGAGAACAGCAGGGTCTGGCGGTTCTGCTTCGGCAGCTTGGCCAGGATGCGCTTGATCGACGGCAGGAAGCCCATGTCGAGCATGCGGTCGGCTTCGTCCAGCACCAGCAGTTCAATGCCGGACAGGTCGATGCTGCGACGCTCCAGGTGGTCGATCAGGCGGCCCGGGCAGGCCACCAGCAGGTCCACGCCACGGCGCAGGATGTCCAGCTGGTTGCCCATGCCGACGCCACCGTAGATGCAGGCGCTGGGAATGCGCAGGTACTTGCTGTAGCCGCGCAGGCTGTCATGCACCTGGGTGGCCAGCTCGCGGGTCGGGGCCAGGATCAGCGCGCGCGGCTTGCGCGGGCCACTGCGGACTTCCTGCGAGGCGGTGCCCAGGTGCTGCAGCAGCGGCAGGCCAAAGGCAGCGGTCTTGCCGGTACCGGTCTGTGCACCGGCCAGCAGGTCGCGGCCGGCCAGCGCCAGCGGGATCGCCTGCTGCTGGATCGGGGTCGGGTTTTCGTAGCCCTGCTCGGCAAGCGCACGCAGCAGGAAGGGCGCCAGGCCCAGCGATTCAAAAGACATTGAGTTTGCTCCAAGTACAAGAAACGCCTGTCCGACTGGACAGACGGGGGCAGATCAAACTGATCGGCTGACTCGGAGCGTTCCCGTGAACCGCGCTGCGAGAATTGGGTGCAGCCGGCACGAAGCGCAGGCTGGAATGCGTGACGAACGGCGTCGGAGTGGGGGCGGGCGAAGAGGGCGGACCCAGGTCGCCGGCGATCCCGGAGGGAAACGGACGGCCGCTGCAGACCCTGTAAGTCTAAACGATGTTTGAGACTTCACGCAAAAAGGCCTGTTCAGGTAGGGCGGGCTCTCTGCAGGGCTGCGCCCTGCACCCGCAGAGGCCGAAGCAACGTCAACGTCAACGTCAAAAGCCGGTTTCCTGAGGGATGCGGGGTGGGTCCGGTTGCGGGGGGCGCTGCAAGTACGTCCATGTAAGCTCGGTCGCCGCATCCATGCGGCTCACGCCCCCGCAACCGGACCCACCCCGCCTTCGAGAGTCTTCCGCGATCTGTCGAATCTCATTCGATCAATTTCGATATCTGACGGATTTCGACGATGAATGATGTGGATGTTCGATCCGTCATCGGGAAATTGTCAGGGGTGGGACGGTGTGGGTGGGCAGGACCGTTGGCGCCATGGATGGCGCCATCGAGCCCCCAGGGACGGGTTTACGGCGTGTCCTGCCCACCCACACCGTCCCGCCCAGCTCACAGACAACCCAGAGCCGGCTGTTGCTGTTGACGTTGCCCTGGCTTGAAGCAGGTGCAGGGCTGCAAGCCCTGCCGAACCCCCCACTACGGTAGGGTGGGCCGATGCCGCGCTGCAGCTTGGCGTCGACGCAGATTTGATTACACTTGAAACTTGTTTGCCCACGACTCCGGACACCCACCCATGAAGCTTGGTTCTTTGAAGGAAGGCGGCCGCGACGGCACCCTGATCGTCGTCTCGCGTGACCTGCGCCACGGCGTGCGCGCCACCGGCATTGCCGCCACCCTGCAGCAGGCCCTGGAGGACTGGAGCCACATCGCGCCGCGCCTGAACGCCCTGTACGAATCGCTCAACGCGGGCGACGCCGATGGCGTGTTCGACCTGGACCCGCAGGCGCTGGCCGCGCCGATGCCGCGTGCCTATGAGTTCGTCGATGGCAGCGCCTACCTGCCACATGTCGAGCGCGTGCGCCGCGCCCGTGGCGCCGAGGTGCCGGAGAGCTTCTACACCGACCCGCTGATGTACCAGGCGACCAGCGCCGGTTTCTACGGTCCGCGCGACGCGGTGAAGGTGGTCAGCGAGGACTACGGCATCGACCTGGAAGCAGAGATCGTGGTGATCACCGACGACGTGCCGATGGCCGCCACCCCGGAACAGGCCGCAGGCCATATCCAGCTGGTCGGCCTGGTCAACGATGTCTCGCTGCGCAACCTGATTCCGGGCGAGCTGGCCAAGGGCTTCGGCTTCCTGCAGTCCAAGCCGCGCTCGGCGCTGTCGCCGGTGTTCGTCACCCCCGACGAGCTGGGCGCCGCGTGGCAGGACAGCAAGGTGCACCTGCCGCTGCTGACCCACATCAACGGCCAGTGGTTCGGTGCGCCGGAAGCGGGCGTGGACATGCAGTTCAACTTCGCCCAGTTGGTTGCGCATGCGGCCAAGACCCGTCCGCTCAGCGCCGGTACCATCGTTGGCTCGGGCACCATCGCCAACGAAGACACCAGCAAGGGTGCCTCCTGCTTTGCCGAACAGCGGGTGGTCGAAACCCTGCGCGACGGCAAGCCGAGTACGCCGTTCATGTCGTTCGGGGACGTGGTCCGCATCGAGATGCTCGATGCCGCCGGCAACAGCATCTTCGGTGCGATCGAGCAGCGCATCGAACAGGCGACCAAGCCCTGAGCATGGAAGCGGCGATGGAGATCCCGGTCGACGACGGCATCGTGCTGTACACCTACTGGCGATCCAGCGCCGCCTACCGCGTGCGCATCGGCCTGGAGCTGAAGGGCCTGGCCTGGGAGGCCCGGCCGGTGCACCTGGTGCGCGACGGTGGCGAGCAGCACCTTGACGCCTATCGCGCGCTCAATCCGCAGCAGCTGGTGCCAACCCTGTTGCATGAAGGGCATGCGCTGATCCAGTCGCTGGCGATCCTGGAGTATCTGGAAGAACGCTTCCCGCAGGTACCGCTGCTGCCGGCCGATGCCGCCGGCCGTGCGCGGGTGCGCGCGCTGGCCCAGCTGGTGGCCTGCGACATCCACCCGATCAACAACCTGCGGGTGATGCAGTACCTGGAGCGCAGCCTGCAGGTGCCGGCCGATGTCCGCACGCAGTGGACCCTGCACTGGATCGCCGAAGGCTTCGCTGCCATGGAGGCAATGTTGGCCAACAGCAGCGCGACGGGCACCTTCTGCCACGGTGACCGTCCCGGCCTGGCCGATATCTGTCTGCTGCCGCAGCTGTACAACGCGCATCGCTTCGGCCTGGACCTGACGCCGTACCCGACCCTGCGCCGTATCGAAGCTGCCTGCCAGGCACTGGACGCCTTCGACCGCGCACGCCCGGAAAACCAGCCCGACGCCGCCTGAAAGTAGAGGGGACGGAGGGGATTAAGTCGTTTGTGCACTTACGACTTAATCCCCTCCGTCCCCTTTTTGTTGCAATCGGGCCAGGTCATCGCGGAACAGCCGGTAGGCATCCTCGCGGCGCGCATCGTCGGTCTGCCGCAATACCCATGCCGGGTGCACCGTGGCATAGCCGCGGGTGCCGTCCTCGAGGGTGTGCCAGCGTCCGCGGTCGCGTGAGAGGTCGAACCCACGACCAAACACCGAGGCTGCCGCTGTCGCGCCGAGGCACACGATCACCTGGGGCCGCACGCGCGCGATCTCACCCATCAGCCAAGGGCGGCAGGCCTGGATGTGCCGGCTTTCCGGTCGCTTGTGCAGTCGCACCTTGCCACGCCGTTCATGATGGAAGTGCTTCACGGCGTTGGTGAGGTACAGCGCCGCGCGATCGATTCCCAATTCGGTCAGCGCACGGTCCAGCAGCTGACCGGCAGGACCCATGAACGGCTGTCCGCGCAGATCCTCGGTGTCGCCAGGTTGTTCCCCGATCAGCATCATGCGGGCGTCTGCAGGCCCCTGCCCGAACACGGTCTGCGTGGACTGCTCCCACAGCGGGCACTGGCGGCAGGTGCTGGCCTGTCCGCGTAGATTCTCCAGACTGCTGGCATCCGCTGCTGGCATCGCAACACCTGCACGCAGGGGGATCCTGCGCTGCGGTGCCTGCGCGGGACGGTCATGCATTTCCTGTACGCGGTCGGCCGCATCGCGCACCAGGCGTGGCAGCAGCTGGGCCTCCGGCAGGTGGCGCCAGTACTTTGCCGGCATCTCCTGCATCATCATGCGTGTATTGAGTCGCGCCGGATTGAAGATGCTGGCGTAGTAGGTCTGCCACAGTGATTCGCGCGCATCCTCGGCCGGGGCATCCTCGCGCCGTGCGCCGGGGCCGAAGGCAAGCGCCTGCCCATCCCATGCGACGCTGCGCGAAGGCGTGAGGATCGCCCAGCGCATGCCGGTGAAGCGGCGCGCGAAGAAGGGCGCGACCCGGTCGACAATGTGGTGCTGTGGCTCAAACCAGGCGATGAACGCATCAGGCTGGCCAGGCACCTCGCGGAAGCGCACGAATGCCTTCATCTTGTGCGTGTCACGGCGGACGGCCTGGGCGAGCGCCGTTGCGCGCAGGACATCGGCGTCGGCGGGGTTGCTCAGCACCGAACGCTCGCCATGGACGATGCGCCACAGCAGGCGATACAGCAAGGCCAGTCGCTGGGGGTCGCGATGGCACAGGCAGGTGGCCGCCAGTTCCAGGAAATCGCGGGGCACGTTGGGTGCACTGGCATCGGCCAGCATCGGCGCCCGCTGCACGGCCGGCGCATCCAGCAACGACGTTTCGCTCCCTTCCAGCCAGTCCAGCTGAGGCGGGGCCACGCCTCGCAGCAACGCTTCGCGCGCAGCATCGCGCCAGGCCTGCAGCGACCACTGCGGGTCCACCCGCAGCGACCAGCGCTGCGCGTCAGGCGGCGGGCGGTGCATCAAACAGCGATCCCTGACGAGGCGGTGGGGCCAACTGCGCGCGCAGCGCCGCCGGATCGTCCAGCGATTTGCGTGGATGGTGGTCAGCCAGCTGCACAAACGGAAGCAGTTTGCTCATCGGTGCCTTCAGGCGTGCTACATCGGCAACCCGCAGGCGACCGTGGCGGCGTGCCATCAGCACCCGTTTCACGTTGCGCACGCCCAGCCCGGGTACGCGCAGCAGCATTTCCTTCGGCGCACGGTTGAGATCCACAGGAAAGCGCTCGGGGTGACGGATCGCCCAAGCCATTTTCGGGTCGATATCCAGGTCGAGCATGCCGTCCTGGGTGGTATCGGTAATCTCATCCACGCCGTAACCGTAGAAGCGCAGCAACCAGTCGGCCTGGTAGAGGCGATGTTCGCGCTGCAGCGGAGGCGGTTGCAGTGGCAGCTGCCGGCTGGCGTCCGGAATCGGGCTGAACGCGGAGTAGTACACCCGGCGCATGCGGTAGTTGCCGTACAGCGCATCGGCGCTGGCCAGGATCTGTTGGTCGTTGGCCCCGTCCGCGCCGACGATCATCTGCGTGCTCTGCCCGGCGGGTGCGAAACGGGGAGGGCGTGGACTGCGGCTGGCCCTCGGTGCCATCGCTGCGGGGGCTTTGCGCGCCTCCTTGGCTTCCTCGATGCGCCAGCGCAGTTCGCCCATCGCGCCGCGGATCGAATGCACCGTCTTCTCCGGCGCCAAGGCGCTCAGGCCGGCTTCGGTCGGCAGTTCCACGTTGATGGACAGGCGGTCGGCATGGCGCCCGGCGCTGGCCAGCAGCTCCGGCGAGGCCTCGGGAATGGTCTTGAGGTGGATGTAGCCAGCGTAGCGGTGTTCTTCGCGCAGCTGCCGGGCCACTTCCACCATCTGTTCCATGGTGTAGTCCGCATTGCGGATGATGCCGCTGGACAGGAACAGGCCCTCGATGTAGTTGCGTTTGTAGAAGTCCAGGGTGAGTGTGACCACCTCGTCCACGCTGAAACGTGCGCGGGGCACGTTGCTGGAGACGCGGTTCACGCAATAGGCGCAGTCGTAGATGCAGAAGTTGGTCAGCAGGATCTTCAGCAACGAAACGCAGCGGCCATCGGGCGTGTAGCTGTGACAGATGCCTATGCCCTCGGTGCTGCCGATACCGCCACTGACGCGCGAATCGCGCTTGCCCGAGCCGCTGGAGGCGCAGGACGCATCGTACTTGGCGGCATCGGCCAGGATGGCCAGCTTGCGGATGGTTTCCATTGAGGAAACCTACGGACAGGAGGTCTCATCGGATGAGACACCTCCTGAACTCTTCAGAAAAAGGGGACGGAGGGAATCAAGTCGTAAGTGCATTTACGACTTAATTCCCTCCGTCCCCTTTTTTCTAGAAGCCGTGGGTGATGCTGGGTGCGCCGGCCGAGAAATCCGCGTACGGGTCGTGCTCGCCGCTGCTGCCCTCGGACAGGCGGAACTTCAGGGCAAGGCCATCGCGCGAGTCGGCCGCGCGCAGCGCTTCCTCCTGATCGATGACGCCCGCCTTGGCCAGCCGGAACAGGCACTGGTCGAAGCTCTCCATGCCTTCTTCCAGCGAGCCTTCCATCGCCGCCTTGATCTCGTGCACCTGGCCGCGACGCAGCAGGTCGCGGATCATCGGCGTGTTGATCAGCACCTCGGTGGCCGGCAGGCGACGGCCCTCCTTGTTCTTCACCAGGCGCTGGCTGATCACCGCACGCAGGTTCAGCGCCAGGTTCATCAGCACGTTCTTGTGCGCGCTTTCCGGGAAGAAGTTGAGGATGCGCTCGATGGTCTGGTCGGCGTTGTTGGAGTGCAGGGTGGCCAGGCACAGGTGGCCGGTCTCGGCGAAGGCGATCGCCGCCTCCATGGTTTCCGCGTCCAGGATCTCGCCGATCAGGATCACGTCCGGCGCTTCACGCATGGCGTTCTTCAACGCGTTGTGGAAGGCATGGGTGTCCAGCCCGACCTCGCGCTGGTTGACGATCGACATCTTGTGCTTGTGCAGGTACTCGATCGGGTCCTCGATGGTGAGGATATGCCCGGTGGTGGTGCTGTTGCGGTGGTCGATCATCGACGCCAGCGAAGTGGACTTGCCCGAGCCGGTGGACCCCACCACCAGCACCAGCCCGCGCGGGGTCATGATGACGTCCTTCAGCACCTGAGGCAGGTTCAGCTCCTCGATGCTCGGAATCCGGCTGCGGATGGCGCGGATGACCATGCCGACCTCGCCCCGCTGCTTGAACACGTTGACGCGGAAGCGCCCGGCATCGGGCAGGGCGATGGCCATGTTGAGCTCCAGCTCGCGCTCGAACTGCGGCACCTGGCCTTCGTCCATCAGCGAGTAAGCGATCTTCTTGACCATGCCCGGCGGCAGGCCGGTGTTGCCCAGCGGATAAAGCTTCCCCTCGATCTTGATGTAGACCGGTGCTCCGGTGGTCAGGAACATGTCCGAAGCGTTCTTTTCGGTCATCAGCTTCAGGAAGTAGCCGATATCCATTGCGAATTTTCCCCAACGAAACGGCCGACGCCCGTTGCCAGCACGGTGTCGGCTTGACGACAATGGCCGTGAACCGACAACCGGTACGGCCTCCCCAATGAAACGACTTAGCTTCGCACGAATGCGCCATGGCCTGTATGTGATGGCGTTTGCATTCGCACTGTCTGCCCCCGCCTGGGCGCAGGACGGCGCACTGGAACTGGCCCAGGCCCGGCAGGCGGTCGACAAGGCCACCCAGGCCGACGCCGACCAGTACGCCCCGGACCTGATCGGGCTGGCCCGGCAGGGGCTGGAACAGGCCCAGCGTGCTGCCGGCGACCGCCGTGAGCGCAAGAACGCCCCGGCGATCGCCCTGCGCGCCGCTGCCGATGCCGACCTGGCCCGCGCCCGCAGCGAGGAAGCCACCGTCACCGCGCAGCTGCAACTGCGCCGCAACGAGGTCAACCAGCTGCAACGCCAGCTGTCGACCGGGGAGGACCGCCGGTGAAGCCGATGACTGCCGCAACCCTGGCTGCGCTGCTGGCGCTGCCGACCCTGGCCTTGGCCGCCGACAACCCGATGGTGGCGCAGCTGAGCCAGCGTCTGATGGCCATCCAGGCCAATCCCGACACGGCTGAGCTGGGCGCCTTCGAGCGCATGCAGGCCCAGCAGGCCATCGCCACCCTGGACAAGGCCAAGCGCCGCGACCAGGAGCTGGCCACCTACCTGGCCGAGCGCCGGGTGGAGATCGCCGAGACTGCCGTGCGTGCCGCACTGGCCGCGCGCGAGGTCGACCGCCTGGAGCGCACCCGCAGCGACCTGCTGATCGAGGCCAGCCGCCGCGATGCCGCCCGCGCCCGTCAGGAAGCCGAGCAGCTGAGAATGCAGGCGCAGATGCAGGCCGAGGAGGCGGAGCGCCTGCGCCAGGCCGCCGAGGCCGAAACCCTGGCCCGCCAGGACGCCGAGAACGCCCTGACCAGCGTCGCCGGCAAGCAGCAGCAGCGCCTCAGCGCCGCCCAGCAGAACGCCGCCAAGCTGGCCCGCGAGGAAGCCGAGCTGGTATCCGGGCAGAAGTTGCCGGGCTCGAAGTTCGATGGCCGTGGCGAAGTCTTCACCTTCAATGGTGACGCATTTGCCGCTGGCGCCTCCAGCCTGTCCGGTGGGGCCCGCAACCAGGCCAAGGCGCTGGCCGAGTACCTGAACATCGGCAAGAAGGGCCGCTTGCGCATCGAGGCCTATGACAGCGCCAACGGGGTCGGTCAGAAGCGCGCCGAAGCGCTGCGCGACGCCCTGGTCGCGGGCGGTGTCGCCAGCAACCGGATCCAGCTCAGTGGCAAGAAGGCCGCGTCCACCCGGGCACGCTCGGCCGAGGTCATCATCGCCCCGTAATTGCTTGATATTGTTTGTTTTTCGTTGCGATGAGCATTCAGCCTGAACCCCGCCCCGGCGGGGTTCGGTCTTTTTGCCGCAGGGGTCTTGTACCCCGCCTTGAGCAGGCGTAGGGTCAATCGTCCGGGACGCAATGCCGCGGACCGGACGATGGGAGGGCCGGGCCGATGCAAACAGGGCGCGAACCGCAGCAGATCGACGTGCGCAGGCCAGTGCCGCAGGTCGTTGCAGGCGTCCAGGTGGCCATCGACCGGCGCTCCTCCATGAACAACGCCCCGTGCCTTGCGGCCGGGGCGTTCGTGTATCTGTCGAAGGAGGTCCATCATGTTTGAAGATCAGCCCCAGAGCGAGATCGACGCCCGTCGCGCGCGTGATCCGGAGTTCAGGGCACTCCATGACCAGCACCGTAAGTTGAACAAGAAGTGCATGGACGCGGAGTTGGGTGTACTCCCGATCGATGATGTCACCCTGGGTCGCATGAAGCGCGAGAAGCTGCTGGCCAAGCAACGACTTCTGCGAATGTACGAAACACCGCTCCCAATGACGTCCCCCACGCTTTGACGCACCCCGTCACGCCCGGAACGGCGTGACCCGGCCATCGATGGCCCCGTCGGGCGCTCCTGCCCCGGCATCGCGGCACCGCCGATGAGGCGGCCGCGCCAAGGCACCACAGGCCGTGGTGCCTTGGCCTGCAGGCACAACTCACCGATGCGGGCGGTACCGGTCTCCTCGTCGATCCGGGGCCGTCCGCATCTCTTTTTTACGGTGGACAGGCTGCGGCCCTGCCGACCTGACTTTCATCGCCATCCGTCGGATAATCATCGGTCCGGCCCTGTGCGGCGCGAACCGAAAGTCCTCCGAATGCCCATCCATTCTTCCGTCCTCGAACTCATCGGCCAGACCCCGATCGTCAAGGCCCAGCGCCTGGACACCGGCGTCTGCGAGCTCTACCTGAAGCTGGAGAGCGCCAACCCGGGCGGATCGATCAAGGATCGCATCGGCCTGTCGATGATCGAGGCGGCGGAAAAGCGCGGCGACCTGAAGCCCGGTGCCACCCTGGTCGAGGGCACGGCTGGCAACACCGGCCTGGGCTTGGCGCTGGTGGCCCAGCAGAAGGGCTATAAGCTCATTCTGGTCGTTCCCGACAAGATGAGCCGGGAAAAGATCTTCAACCTGAAGGCGATGGGCGCCGAAGTGCGCCTGACCCGCTCGGACGTAGCCAAGGGCCATCCGGAGTACTACCAGGACCTGGCCAAGACCATCGCCGAGCAGACCCCGGGCGCCTACTTCATCAACCAGTTCGGCAACCCGGACAATCCGGCCGCGCATGAATTCGGTACCGGCCCGGAAATCCTCGAGCAGATGGGCGGCGACCTTGACGCCATCGTGTTCGGCTGCGGCAGCTCCGGCACCATGACCGGCCTGTCGCGTGCCTTCGCCAAGCTGTCGCCGAAGACCGAGCTGGTGCTGGCCGATCCGGTCGGTTCGATCCTGGCCGAGTACATCAACGACGGCAATCTGAACGACAAGTCGGGCAGCTGGCTGGTGGAAGGCATCGGCGAGGACTTCCTGCCGTCGATCTCCGATTTCAGCCGCGTCAAGAAGGCTTATGCCATCAGCGACGCCGAGAGCTTCCACACCGCACGCGAACTGCTGGGCAAGGAAGGCATCCTGGGTGGCTCGTCCACCGGCACCCTGCTGGCCGCCGGCCTGAAGTACTGCAAGGAGCAGACCACGCCGAAGAAGGTGCTGGTGCTGGTGCCGGATACCGGCAACAAGTACCTGTCGAAGATGTACAACGACTACTGGATGCTGGACAACGGTTTCCTGCAGCGCCCGCAGCACGGCGACCTGCGCGACCTGATCCTGCGCCCTTACGGCCAGCGCGACACCGTGGTGATCGGTCCGAACGACCTGCTGACCACTGCCTACCAGCGCATGAAGCTGTACGACGTGTCGCAGCTGCCGGTGATGGACGGCGAGCAGCTGGTCGGCATCGTCGACGAAAGCGACGTGCTGCTGCACGTGTATGGCGATGAGGCACGCTTCCGCGACACCGTCGCCACCGCGATGGTCAGCAAGCTGGACCGGCTGGACGTGAAGTCCCCGATCGAGGCGCTGCTGCCGGTGTTCGACCGCGGCCAGGTGGCGATCGTGATGGACGGCGACACTTTCCTGGGCCTGATCACCCGTATCGACCTGCTGAACTATCTGCGCCGTCGCGTGCAGTAAGCCGCTGATCGCCGACGTTCACTGCTGAATCCTGGTTTATCCGCGTCAAAGGTCGTTAAGGCCGCGCTGGTAGACTTCCGCACCTTCGATGGCGCCGTGCGTCGGCGCCCCTCAGGAAAGAACATGTCCAACGCAACTTCCCAGGATCGCGCCCTGGCCCTGGCTACCCTGGCCATCCACGGTGGCCAGTCGCCCGACCCCAGCACCGGCGCGGTGATGCCGCCGATCTACGCCACCTCGACCTATGCACAGTCCAGCCCGGGCGAGCACCAGGGCTTCGAGTACTCGCGCACCCACAACCCGACCCGCTTCGCCTATGAGCGTTGCGTGGCGTCGCTGGAAGGGGGCACCCGCGGCTTTGCCTTCGCCTCGGGCATGGCGGCCAGCTCGACCGTGATCGAGCTGCTGGACGCCGGCAGCCATGTGGTGGCGATGGACGACATCTACGGCGGCAGCTTCCGCCTGTTCGAGCGCGTGCGTCGCCGCACTGCCGGGCTGGACTTCAGCTTCGTCGACCTGACCGATCTGGCGGCGTTTGAAGCCTCCATCACGTCGAAGACGAAGATGGTGTGGATCGAGACCCCGACCAACCCGATGCTGAAGATCGTCGACATCGCCGCGGTCGCCGCCATCGCCAAGCGCCATGGCCTGATCGTCGTCGTCGACAACACCTTCGCCTCGCCGATGCTGCAGCGTCCGCTGGAACTGGGTGCGGACCTGGTCCTGCACTCGGCCACCAAGTACCTCAACGGCCATTCGGACATGGTCGGCGGCATGGTCGTGGTCGGCGACAACGCTGAACTGGCCGAGCAGATGGCCTTCCTGCAGAACTCGGTGGGTGGCGTGCAGGGTCCGTTCGACAGCTTCCTGGCCCTGCGTGGCCTGAAAACCCTGCCGCTGCGCATGAAGGCGCACTGCGCCAATGCGCTGGCCCTGGCGCAGTGGCTGGAGAAGCACCCGGCCGTGGAAAAGGTGATCTACCCGGGCCTGCCGTCGCACCCGCAGCATGAGCTGGCCGGCAAGCAGATGGCCGGTTACGGCGGCATCGTTTCGATCGTGCTCAAGGGCGGTTTCGAGGCGGCCAAGCGCTTCTGTGAGAAGACCGAACTGTTCACTCTGGCCGAGTCGCTGGGCGGCGTGGAAAGCCTGGTCAACCACCCGGCGGTGATGACGCATGCCTCGATCCCGGTTGCGCGGCGGGAGCAGCTGGGCATCAGTGATGCGCTGGTAAGGCTGAGCGTGGGTGTGGAGGATCTGGGGGATCTGCAGGTGGATCTGGAAAGGGCGCTGGGCAGGGCTTCTGAATGAGCGAGCAGATCGTTCGCATCACGCCGGCGGGCCGCAGTGCACGTGACCGACTGCTGACGGGGCCGTTCTCTGCGTTGGGCGTCCATCGCTCGCTGACGCGGGAAATGACCCAGCGTGATATCCGCGGTCGCTACCGTGGGGCCAGCTTCGGCCTGTTGTGGTCGCTGATCAGCCCCTTCATGATGCTGTGCGTCTACACACTGGCCTTCGGCTACATCCTGAAAAGCCGTTGGCCCGGCGCATCCGGCAATATGGGCGAGTTCGCGATGATCCTGTTCGCCGGCCTCATCGTGCACGGTTTCTTCGCCGAGGTGCTGACCCGCAGCCCCAACCTCATCGTCGGCAACAGCAATCTGGTCAAGCGGATCATCTTTCCTCTGCATCTGCTGCCCTGGACAGCGGTTCTTTCGGCGCTGTTCCACCTGGCGGCCAACACGGTCGTGTACTTGGTCATCAGTACGCTGCTACTGCGCGATCCGCACTGGACGGTCGTCCTGCTGCCGGTGGTGGTGCTGCCGTTGGTGATGCTGGCCGTGGGGGTGAGCTGGATCCTGTCCGCGCTGGGCGTCTACCTGCGTGACGTCGGCCAGGTCATGGGCGTTGTCTCCACGGCGATGCTGTTCCTGTCGTCGGCCATCATTCCGGTATCCACCCTGCCGGCGCAGTTCCAGTTCGTGTTCAAGATCAACCCGCTTACGTTCATCATCGACCAGGTGCGCGAAGTGGCGTTCTGGGGGCGCCTGCCTGACTGGAGCGGTTTGGGACTGTATGCGGTGATGGCGCTGGCTGTGATGTATCTGGGTTTTGCGTTCTTCGAGAAAAGCCGTCGAGGATTTGCTGATGTCCTTTGAGATGAACGACGACGCGGTCATCCAGGTCAGTGGTATTGGCAAGTGCTACCAGGTCTACGACAAGCCGTTCCATCGGCTGATGCAGGGCCTGGTTGGCGGCGGCAAGCGCTACTACCGTGAATTCTGGGCGCTGCGTGACGTCGCCTTCGAGGTCAAGCGTGGCGAGACCTTGGGCATCGTCGGCCGCAATGGCTCGGGAAAGTCGACATTGCTGCAGCTGATTGCGGGCACCCTGACCCCGACCAACGGCGAAATCGCAGTACGTGGGCGCGTTGCTGCGCTGCTTGAACTGGGCAGCGGCTTCAATCCCGATTTCACCGGGCGCGAGAACGTGTATCTCAATGCCTCGATCCTCGGCCTGAGCAAGGAGCAGATCGACCAGCGTTTCGAGCAGATTGCCGAGTTCGCCGCTATTGGCGAGTTCATTGAACAGCCCATCCGCAATTACTCCAGCGGCATGGTGATGCGCCTGGCATTCTCGGTGATCGCACACGTCGACGCCGATATCCTGATCATCGACGAAGCATTGTCCGTGGGCGATGCATTCTTCACGCAGAAGTGCATGCGTTTCCTGCGTGAGTTCAAGCAGCGCGGCACGCTGCTGTTCGTCAGCCATGACGGTGGCTCGGTCACGGCGTTGTGCGATCGGGCGATCTGGCTCGACCAGGGCAATCTGCGCCAGTCGGGCGAGCCCAAGGAAGTGATGGACGCCTATCTCGAGGCCTTTATCGCCGACCGCGAAGGCCGTACCGGCAGTGCACGCCCCGAGCCCGCGGCGCGTACGCCGGTTGCCAGTCGCGTGCGTGACAAGCGGCTGGATCTGATTGATCGCAGCCAGCTCCGCAACGACATCACAGTGGTCGAGTTCGCGCCCGTTGATGGTTTCGGCGAGGGCAAGGCAAAGATCGAGGATGTCTGCCTGTGCGATATCGATGGCCGACAACTGCCGACGATCGTGGGTGGCGAGACGGTTCGCCTGGAGATCGTGGCGCATGCCAGTGAGGACCTGCCGCATGCCATCGTCGGCTTCTACTTCAAGGACCGGCTTGGGCAGTTGCTGTTCGGTGACAACACCGAGACCGCACGCATCGAGGGTGACCTGGCGGTCAGCGCGGGCGAGCGTTTCCGTGCGACTTTCGTGTTCCAGATGCCGCGCCTGCAGCAGGGCGATTACTTCATCACCGCCGGCGTAGCGTCCGGTTCCCAGCATGAGCACGTGATCCAGCACTGGATCCACGAAGCACTTGCGTTGCGTTCCCTTGGACAAGGGCTGCCGGTCGGCATCATCGGTATCCCGATGCATCAGATTGAATTGGAGAGAGTGTCGTGACAACCGAATTCCGCCTGCAGGATCATCCGGTGATCTTCCTGAAGCCGCATATCACCCATCCTTACGCCTGGGTGGGACACATTCCCTTCATGTATGTCCTTGCGGACCTGCTGCGTCCGCGCAGCTTCGTGGAACTGGGTACCGATTCGGGCAACTCGTTCCTGGCCTTCTGCCAGGCAGTGAAGGCGCTTGGCCTGCAGTCGCAGACGCATTGCTACGCCGTCGATTGCTGGAAGGGCGACGAGCATGCCCGCTTCTACGGCGACCACGTCTACCGCACGCTTTCGGCGTACCAGAAGCCGCGCTATGGCGAATTCTCCACGCTGGTCAAAGCCTACTTCGACGAGGCGCTGGACCAGTTCGAGGACGGCAGTATCGACCTGCTGCACATCGACGGCCTGCACACCTACGAAGCCGTCAAGCATGACTTCGAGACCTGGCTGCCCAAACTCAGTTCTTCGGCGGTGGTGATCTTCCACGATAGCGCCGTACATGATCGCAATTTCGGCGTGCACACCTTCATGGGCGAGCTGCGCGCGACTTACGAAGTGTTCGAATTCAACCACAGCAACGGCCTGGGCGTCGTACCGGTCGGCGCCGACGTGCCCGAGGCGTTCAAGGCGTTCATGCGCGAGGCGCTGTCACGCCCCGAGGCGACGCGCGCGATCTTTGAAGCCGCTGCGGCCGCCCTGCTGGATCCGGAGACCGGCATGCCTTCCGGTGGTGCCGATGCGGTGGAGCATTCCATCGAATGCCTCATGTACTACCGCAACGACGGCCAGATCTTCGAAGAGACGCGTTCGCTGTCGATCATCCACGCGGGGGGGACGGATGCTACTTTCGAATTCGAGTTCCCGGCAGGCCAGCGCCCGCAACACGTCCGCGTGGACCCGGCAAGCCTGCCGGGTACCTATCGCTTGGTGACGGTGGGGCTGCGCGCGGGCGGGGCGACCATGAATCTGTTCGCCGAACCGGGTGCACCGCGCTTCGTCGTCAACGGCGACGTGCTGCCCAGTGCGATCCAGGAAGGCATCCGTTTCGTCAGCCTGCACAACGACCCCTACGTGGAAGTCGACCTGCGCGGTGTGTGGGAACAGCTTGGCAATGATGGCCACGCCGGCACCGTTGTGGTCGACGTGGCCTATGAGGATGTGGTGACCTCCCCGGCGCTGCAGGCCGTAGCCGTACGGGCTGCCCAGGCGATCCAGCAGCTCAAGGACACGCTGCAGCGCAAGCGCGAGGAGAGGCCGTTGGCACAGCTCTCCAGCACGGTGCGCGCCCAGCACGCCGTGCTCGAGCAGCAGCTGGCGGCGCTGGTGCATTCGCAGTCCAATCTTGAACAGCGACTGGCTGAATTGGCAGGTAGATCACAGCCAACCGGTCCGAATGGCGACACGTTGCACACCTAGCTTGCTGTATGCATGACGGCCAGCCGTCATGAAGATCATTGCCGGAGTAAGCGGGCGATCGCGATTGACCCGCCGCAGGCGCTCTGGCGCGGCCATACAGACAGGGAATGACATGATTGAACTTCAGTTGCAACCGATCAGCGGCGTAACGTTGGGTGCGGTCGATTCAAACGGGATGGTTGAGCTGAATGCGTTCGGCGACGACCCGCAATGCCGTCTGATCGCCGTGGACGGCAACCCGGTTGAAGGGGGCTGGTATGAGCTCAGCTTCGTCGTTGAGAAGGTTGGGGCACGGATGGTGGATCCCGTGCTGTACGTCAACTGTGGTGCAGGCATGACCGAAGCGGGGCGTGTACCTGTGCACGTTGCGGCCTGCGCCGACGGCGTGTCACGCACCCTGGTGCCACTCGCCGGGCGGCTCGTCGAGCTCCGTTTCGACCCGTCCATCGGTCCCTGCACCCTCCGCATCGGTCGCTTCGCGATGCGCCGGGTCGGCCAGGCACACGTGGCCCGTACCATGTTCACCGAAGTACTGAACAGCCAGCGTGGACGCCGCGCGAAGCTGCGCTTCGCCCTGGACAGCCTGCGCTCGCTCTTCACCACGGGCCGCTCGGGCCTGGGCGGCTTCCTTCGCTTGCGCTACAGCGCCATCGCCCTGCACGGCGCATTCGATTACGACGCCTGGGTGGCGCTGTACGGTGCGCTGCATGCCCCTGAGCAGGGTGAAATCGAAGCGTGGGATACGCAGCCGACGTTCTCGATCGTGGTTCCTACCTACAACACGCCCGAGAAGTGGCTACGCCGATGCGTGCAGACGGTGATCAACCAGAGCTACCCGCACTGGGAACTTTGCGTGGCCGACGATGCGTCGCCCAAGCCACACGTGGTGGCCGTATTGAAGGAGCTTGCTGCAGCAGACCCGCGCATCAAGTTCGTGGTGCGCGAGCAGAATGGTCATATCTCCGCGTCCTCCAACGACGCCTTGAAGCTGGCGACCGGCGACTACATCGTGCTGCTCGACCATGACGACGAGCTGCATCCGCATGCGCTGTATGAGATGGCCAAGGCGTTCCGGGCCAATCCCTCGTGGCAGATGGCGTTCAGCGACGAAGACAAGATCGACGAGAAGGGACGCCGCTTCGACCCTTATTTCAAGGCTGACTGGAACTACGATCTGTTCCTCTCCCACAACTGCATCAGCCATCTTGGCGTGTACGCCCGTGGGTTGGTGGAACAGGTCGGCGGCTTCCGCCTTGGCTACGAAGGCAGCCAGGATTGGGATCTGGCGCTGCGCTGCATCGAGACGCTCGATGACAGCCAGATCGGTCACGTGCCGCACGTGCTTTACCACTGGCGAGCCATTCCGGGATCCACCGCGCTTGGCCCCGGCGAAAAGACTTACGCGCACTACGCAGCGATGAAGAGCATCCAGTCGCACCTCGATCGCATTGGTCGTGACGCCGAGGTGCTGGATATCCCGAACTTCTCGGGCAACTATCGCGTCCGCAACCGGCTGCCGACGCCCGCGCCGCGGGTTTCGCTGATCATCCCCACGCGTGATCGCGCCGACCTGCTGCGCATGGCGGTGACCTCCATCCTGGAAAAGACGGATTATCCGGATTACGAGATCATCATCGTCAACAACCAGTCGGTCGAGGCCGACGCACTGGAACTGTTGCAGACCCTGCAGCAGGACCCGCGGGTGAGCGTGATCGACTACGACGCACCCTTCAACTATTCGGCCATCAACAACCTGGGCGTTTCCAAGGCCACCGGCACGATCGTTGGTCTGCTGAACAACGACATCGAGGTCATCTCCAGAGACTGGCTTACCGAGATGACCAGCCAGGCGGCCCGCCCGGAAGTGGGCGCAGTGGGGGCCATGCTCTATTTCCCCAACGACAGCATCCAGCATGCTGGCGTGATTCTCGGTTTCAACGGGGTAGGCGTGCATGCCTATGCCGACCGGCCGCGGGGTTGGGTGGGGATGATGCTTCGCGCCCGCCTGCTGCAGAACTTCTCGGCAGTGACCGCCGCCTGCCTGCTGGTGCGAAAGTCCGTCTATGAGCAGGTTGGAGGGCTGGATACCGCCCTGCAGGTGGCCTACAACGATCTGGACTTCTGCCTGCGCGTGCGCGAGGCCGGCTATCGCAACCTGTGGACGCCTTATGCCGAGCTCTATCACCATGAGTCAGCCAGCCGCGGCAGTGACATGGAGGGCGCCAAGCGCGAGCGTTTCGACCGGGAAGTGGCGCTGGTGATGTCGCGCTGGTCTTCGGTGATCGAAGCCGACCCGGCCTACAACCTCAACCTGGCGGCTACCGGGCATACGTTTGATCTGGCATTTCCGCCGCGGCACGGGCATATTGGCCCACGCTAGGAGAGTCCCCCGGTGGTCCTAAGAGGGGCTTGTGCTTGACCAGCGGGCGCCCTCGGGCGCCCTTGCTTCATGTTTTCGGTGCGTTTTCGTGCAGAGAAATGGAGGTGGCGATGGCAAGTCGTGGCGACTGGATGCAGGCGGGACTGGATGAGAACGGGCTGGCGCTGGAGATCGCGCCCCTGGACAAGCCGGTACTGACGCGGGCGAACTGGAACGTGCGTTACGCCGACCACCTGGATACGGCGGGCTTGATGCACAAGTACGCCAGCCATGAGACGGTGGACAAAGAGGCGATCCAGACCGTCAACTACGTCGTCGGCGCAGAGGGGCTTGCTGCCGCCGTGGGTGCCGACCGTTTCAGCGCGGTGATCTCTTCGCACGTGCTTGAGCACGTGCCCAACCCGATACGCTGGCTACTGGATATCCATGCCATCTGCACGGATGGCGGTGCCGCCGTGTTCGCGGTTCCCGATCGTCTGCGCTGTTTCGACAGCCTTCGCCGGCCGTCAGTTGTTGCCGATTGGCTGGGGGCCTATCTGGAAGATGCCTGGCGCCCTTCTCCACGTAATGTCATCGACGCGCTTCTGGGCGAATGCTCGTGGCAAGGGCAGCTCACCTGGGAAGGAGAACCTTCGTCCGAGGCGCTCCGCCACAACCGGCAACCGGCGCTCGCGCTCGAAATGGCCCGGCAGGCAGTGGCGTCAAGCGATTACTACGACGTGCACTGCTGGGTGTTCCAACCTGCTGAATTGTTCGACATCTTCCATTCGCTGGCGGTCCTGGATCTCTTCCCCTTCATCTTCGGCGGCTTCCGCGGTACCGAAGGCAACGAGTTCCTGTTCCGTCTGGTGCGCAACGACGCCAGCTCCTGGGAAGAGCGGCTGGGAAGCCTGCCGCTGTCCAGGGCCGGCCGCGCTGCCGCACTCCCGGGAGACTTCAGCGTGGCCGCCTATCTGGCAAACAACCCGGACCTGGTAACGGCCCGGGTCGATCCCATTACCCATTGGCTGGAGTATGGCCGCCACGAAGGGCGCCGCCACGCTTGACGCGACCGGTCCTCAGTGGACCGGCGCAGGTTGCTGGGCTTGGGCGGGCACCACCTCGACGAACAGCGCCCCACGCAACGCCGGGTCATCCAGCAGGGTCTTGAGCCGCTCCGCACTGGGATAGGGGATGTGCTGGTATTCCACCTGCAGGGCGGACGGGTCATTGCTGGTCAGGTAATGCAGGACATTGCGCTGCTGGATCTGCCCGAGCGCTGCGCGTTCCCTGACCGTGGCCATGTCTGCGGGCACGTGGCGCAACATGCCCCCGGTGAAGGTAATGGCGAACGCGGCAGCCACCAGCACCGCACCAGTACGCACCACCGACGGGCGAGCCGCTGTCCGCACCAACTGGATGGCAAACCAAGCGTTGCCGAACAGGCCGGGAATGAACAGTTCGGTATAGCGCGAGGTGGGCGTTTCCATGCCATGGCCACGACCATAGGCAATGGCCGCGCCCTGCAGCGCAGACCAGATGCACAGGCCGGCCATCACCAGTTCGCTATGGGTGGCCCGACGGCGCAGCAGCATGCGCGAGATCACCAGGACCGACGGCAGCCATAGCGCCACCACGGCCAGGTGGAACCGGGACACCGGCCACCCCAGCACGTGGCTGACAGCATCGATGAACTCCAGTGCGCCCTGCGCCTGCAGCGTGCGGTGCTCGGGAATGACCGGGATGGCCAGGTAGGCGGCTGCCGCGATGGCGGCGAGCACGATCACGGCGCTCAGCGCGGGCCAGCGGCGGCCGGGCAGGCAGATGCAGGCCAGCACGTAGGTGGCGCCGACGGCGACGGGGGTGAGCATGCCCGATGCCATCGTCAATGCGGCGAAGATGCTCAGGGTCACCGCGCCAGCGATTGCGATGATGTTCTCGTGCTGGCGGGCGGCCAGGCCCACTGCCAGCAGGCTGGCAAGGATCAGGAAATAGAACTGGCTCTGGAAACCGACGAGGATGTTCTCCCAGGCGAAAGGCAGCACGGCCGTTGCCAGTGCCATCACCACCAGGAGCCAGTTGAGGCGCGACCGCCGTTCATCGCGCAGCGCGTGCCAGACCAACAGGCCGGGAATGAAGCAGTACACCAGCGCGCTGACGCGTGCTTCGTACATGTTGTTCCACTGGCCGGTCACCAGATAGCTGCCCAACGTGACCAAGCGCGTCGGCAGGATGCGGTGCTCGTTATGGGTACGGATCAGGTCTGCCCATTGCAGGGTGCCGTCGATCCAGGGCTTGAGCAGGAAGGCTGCTTCGCCGTCCCACTGGTCCCAGTAGGGTACCGGTACGGCATAGAACTGGATGTACAGCAGCCTGGCCACCAGGGCCAGCAACGCCACGCCGACGGCGATGGTGACGGCCGAGGGGGCATTACGGCGTTCCACGTGCATGGAAGTGGTCATGGATGCTTCTCGCGGAAAGTGAGCGCTTTGTGACCCACATAACTGGTGAATACCGGCACGGCTACACCCACCGCATGTGCCAGGGTTTCCGGGTGGAAGGTCATGCCAACAGCGGGGAACAGCCAGCGCGCGAGCACGAGGCTGACCACCAGCGTCTGTACGACCGCCAGCAGGTTGATCGCAACGAACCATGCCGCCTGGTGGTGTAACGGGTTGCTGGATGCTTCGAACACGAAGCGGCGGTTCAACAGGAAAGCGGTCACCATGCCGATGCAGTACGCGACGATGATTGCGGCCGCATATGGCATGACCTGGCTCAGCAGGATGCGTGATCCGAAGTTCGCCGCGGCGGCGATACCGCCTGCGACGATAAACCGCAGGAACTGCGGACTGATCATGCCTTCAGCACTTCTTCGACGAGGCGATCGGCTGCCTGCAGGCTTTCCGAGATCGAGCGGTCCTCGGGGTAGTAATAGGCAGTATCGGCCATGAAGAAACCGCTCACCGGAGTGCGCATCGCCGGCAGCATGTCCTGGAAGCCGGGCGGGCAGATGGTCTGTGCGAACTCATAGCGGTGGCAGTGGGTGGCAAGGACCCAGTCGCGCTTGAACTGCGGATTCAGGCGCGGCAGGTAACCCAGCACTTCCTCGATCAGCTCGGCGTTGGATGCCTTCCACTTGGAGTGGGTCTTGGGCATGTAGAACGGTGCATACAGGATCTTCTGCCCCGGGTGCTCGCCGGGATTGAGGTTGCTGTACTCGATGACGCCGGGAATGGCGATGCCCGGATCACTGATGTTCATCCAGAAGTTCTCGCTGACCGCATGCTTGAGCTTGAGGATGACGCACGCCACGGGAATGTTCTCCACGGCGCGGATCTGCGCGCGGAAGTCTTCCGGCAGGCCGGGAACCATGGCGGGAACATACTGGATAGGGGCGGTGGACACCACGCCGTCGTAGGCGGTGAAGGTGTCACCGGTCCGGATGCCGGTCACGCGGCCGCCTTCACTGACCACTTCGTCGATTCCCTGCGACAGGAAGATGCGGCCACCGCGATCCCGGATGTCCTTCTCCATGCGGTCAAGCAGCGTCATCGAGCCACCTTCGAGGTAGCCCAGGCTTTCGTTCATCAGGTTGCGGCGCGACAGCGCGATGCGTTTGATGCGTGTACCGATCCAACTGGCGGACAGATTGTCCTTGTACTCGAAGAACTTCAGGCGGAAGGCGTCCTTCCACATCACGTTGTAGGCTTTATCGCCGATCCAGCGACGGATCCAGGTACCCGCCTCTTCCTTGTCCAGCGCCGTCCAGTCCTTGATGCCCTTGGTGTACATCACGTGCAGGGCGTAGCGGAACTTGCTGATCGGCCCCAGGTGCGGGAAACCGAGCAGCGCGAACGGCGTGCCCCACTTGAACAGGCGGCCGTTGTAGAAGTAGCCCATCCTGGTATCGGTCCACTTCAGCGTGTGGCCCAGGTCGTAGCGTTCCAACAGGGCGAACAACGGGTCGTCGGTCTTGCAGATGAAGTGGTAGTAGCGTTCGATGGAAAGGCCGTCGAAATCAAAGGCTGCCGACATGCCGCCGATGCGGTCGTCGCGCTCATAGATATCGACCTGGTGCCCCGCGTCGAGGAGGCGGACGGCGGCCATCAGGCCCATCGGGCCTGCGCCGACGATGGCATAGCGCTGCTTACTCATTGGTTTGACCTGAATGCTGGAGTCTGTAAGGGATGCTGACACGTGTCTGCCTTGTCTGATTGCGCGGCCGGGTCAATCCGGGCGGCTGGCCTTTCCGTCGAGCTTCGATTCGGAGAAGGTCCAGTACTTGTGGATGATGAAACTGGTCACCGCCAGGGTGGAGAGGGCGACAGCATGTCCCATCGTCTCGGCGACAGGAACGGGCAATCGCGTTGCCCACTCTATGAGCTTGAAAAACGCGTTGCTCAGCAGCGCAGTCTGCAGCAGGCCGATCACGTTCACGACAAAGAACTTGCCCAGCTCCGTGCTACGCGCCTGGCCCCGGAACACCAAGCGTTTGTTCAGTGCATAGGCCGCAAGCGTGCTGAAGAAGTACGACACAATGACTGAGGCGGTGTAGCCCATGAACTGTGCAAACAGAAGGCGCAAAGTAACGCCGAGAACCGCTGAGGAGCCGCCGGAGACGAGGAACAGCAGGTAGCGGCGACTGAAAAAGTCGCGCAGGAGACCGCCGCCCGGTGCTTCATTCGGCCTGTCAGTGGAGCATCCGTCTGCGGGCGGCGGCGAAGGTGAGCGATTCTTGTCAGGCGCAGAGGGGCTCACTGCAGTGCTCCTTCACGGGGGCAGTCGGCGGGGGAGTAATACAGCAGCATGGTCGGACTGTGATACACGTTGAGCGTGCTTACGGGAACCTCGTCGAAATCTGACGCCATGCGCGCGACCAAGCGGAAGCCTCGCTGTTCGAGTTGGTGATAGTAACTTTCGGACCAACCGTCGTTGTAGTGAATGCCTTGATAGAGCACGCACTCCCCAGCGGGCTGTGGGAAGGCAGATCCCATGATGTCAGGGAAGCCGATCTGTCTTACTCCAGTCGCGCCGAAATCACGCACATAGCCATCCAGCTTGCGGGCATGGTCACGGTCCATGGTCGACAGGCTCTCCGCAGAGAAGTGCGGAGCAAGACGGCTTGTCACCGACAGCGCGGTCCACCCGCAGAAGGCCAGAACTGCAGCCAGGAGCAGTCTCAGCGCTGCGGGTATCCAGTTGCGCTCGGGCAGGATACGCAGCATCCAGTGCTCGATGTTCGCCATGCCGGCTACTGAAATCAGGATGAAGCAGGGCAGGAACGGGCTGAAGTTGCGCTCGAAGAACACATCCTGGAAAAGGAAGGCCAGCAACGTGATGCCTGCGACCCCCCCGAGCGCGTACTTTGCTGGTGCAAGCAACCCACGTGCATAGCCTGCCAAGTGCAGTACGAGCAGAGGCAGCCCGATCGTTGCAGAGTAGTAGCCGGCAATCAGGCCGATCTGCTTTCCCACCGAAGGCGATGGGAAGCCGTGCGGGGGGTGGCCGCCGCCGTATTGGTTGTTCAATGCCTGGATGCCTGCGATGAACCCTCCGAGATCGACAACGATTGACGGTGATGCAATGCAGAATCCAGCGGTAAAACCGAGCGCCGACCACAGGCCATGTACCAACAGCGCCTTGATACGCATCGCAACGCCACCAGAGCGGGGAAGCATGGGGATGGCGGATGCGATGCAGAACAGCAGGAAGATCACATAGGTGAACTTGATCGTGGTCAGTACGCCAGCAAGTAGGCCGATGCCGGCCATGAGTAGATGGCGGTGTCGTTCCCGAACGGGTTTGAGTGTGGCCAGTGCGAAGACCAGCGTCGCCAGCAGCGTACTCAGTGATTCAAGGCGCGCGTAGTGGGCGTCCTGGTAGAGCTGGGGGACAATGGCGATCAACGCCGTACCAATGGCGGCGTACAGCGCATTGGTATGACGCAGGAGCAGCAGCAGGCACAAAGCCAGGGTTGCTGCCGCGCTCCAACGCGACAGGTCCAGCAGATGCTTCAGCAACGCAGGTTCACTGCTGAAGGACTCTGGCGAAAACACCTCGGCACTGGCGTAGGCGGCAAGGATGTATCCGGAGAAGTTGTAGCGGAAGTCGGCGAAGATGGGGAGATCAGCCTTGGCGAAATCCGTGTCAAGATCGCCGCGCTCGTGCATCCCTTCCATGACCTTTACTGGGATGGACTCGTCAGGATGGACCCAGATACCAGCGATGTCGCCCCGGTAAAGGTGTCCGCCGATCAGCACCGTCGCAAGCAGAGCTGTGGCTACGGAAACCCGGTTGATGGTGCTTGACGGGTTGGAAGCCGCGCCTGCATGGCGTGCCAGCAGAGCCAATGCAAGTGCAAGGCACAGCAGCGCTACCGCCACGCTGCGGTGTGCGTGTGCAGCCGGTCTTATCGGAACCAGCCCAACGCCCCCCCACTGTGCATGCTGATTGCCGCGGTCCTGGAGCGTAGCGGTCAAGTCAATGCTCTTCCATGGCTCGGGGATCTGCAGCGCTGCCGCAGTCCATTGCTCGGCTGGAGCCTGCTGCAGGTGGATGGCCGGGCTGCTGCCGTCGACCGGTTGCAGGGCAAGACTGACGTTTTTGCCGTCCACATAGCCGGCAACCACGAGGTCAAAGCTGTCCAGCGTGCCAGCGGGAATGCGCATGACAAGCGTGCCCGTGGCGGCGTCACCGATCTCGCAGTAGGTAATGGCTCCCTTCACGCTCGCGTTGGCCTGCAGGTACGGCGACGATGATGGCAGACACCCCCCGTCGAAAACCGCTGCGGATTCCGCTGCGCCCTGTGCCGGCAGCAATTTCCAACAGAGTGCCAACGCGATGCAGATGATCGCGGCCACGATGGTAATGATGCGCATCCGTCGCATTCCTTCAGCGTTGCAGAACAATGTGGCTGTAGCGCTTGTCCGTGTAGCTTTCGCGGATAGCATCCTCGAACGGCGTCTGTTTCACCCCGAACACGGCCAGGGTGTCGATGCCTTTGAAGTCATCTCCGGCGCTCAGCGCCTTGAGCTGATCCGCGGTAAAGGGCGGCTTGCTGCTGAATAGGCTGTAGACCTTCAGCAGGAAGGCGAAGAACCCGATCGGAATGTGCACGATCAACGTATGCAGCTTCTTCACCTGCTTGATCGTACGGATGATGTCCACGTAGTCCACGCGGGTATCGCCCACGATGTCGAAGACCTCGCCATCGGGTTCGGTCTCGATGCACTTGGCGATGCAGCGACAGAAGTCGCGTTCGTACAGCGGCTGACGCATGAACCTGCCGTCACCGGGAATCGGGAACACCGGCGTGCGTGCCATGAAGCGCGACAGCCACCCCAGGTGCTTGGGGTCGAACCAGCCGAACATCAGGGTGGGACGCAGCACGCAGTGGCGCTGGCCGCTGGCGACCACCATCTCCTCCTGCTCGCGCTTGGTGTTGGTGTAGTCATCCTTGGCCACCGAATTCACCACCGACGAACTGATATGCACCATGTAGGGCACGGCGGCGTCCTGGGTCGCCTTTAGTACGTGGCGGGTGGCAGTGATGTTGTTGCGCACGAAGAGATCGGTGGTCTTGCCGGTGATCTGTGCATGCAGCTGAACCACGCCGGCAGCACCCTTGAACTCATCGGCCCAGCCGCCAGGTTCGGCCAGGTCGGCCAGAACCACCCGCACATCCGGGTGCAGCTTATGCAGGATGTCCAGGTTGTGCTTGTGCTTGTCGATGGCCACCAGCTGGGTATACCCCTGCTGCTTGAGCTCAACGATCAGGTTCTGCCCGACCAGCCCGGCGGCACCGGTGATGACGATCTTGGCGTGCTTGTCGGTCATGTCAGAGCTTGATCCTGCGGAACACGAATTCCGGAATGTTCTTGATGATCATCATGATCGCCCACCAGAAACCGGGCAGGTAGGCGACGGCCTTGCGCTTGCTGATGGCCTTGAGGATGCCGGCGGCCACCTTGTCCGGCGTTGCCCACAGCGCGCCTTTCTTGAAGGCGGCCGTCATCGGCGTATCGACAAACCCGGGCTTGATGACCAGCACGTTGATGCCGGCCGGGCGCAGGCGCTGGCCCAGGCCGCTCAGGTAGGCGGTCACGGCGGCCTTGGCGCTGCCGTAGAGGTAGTTGCTGGCGCGACCACGATCACCGGCCACCGAGGAGATCACCGCCAGACTGGCGCCGGACTGCAGGCGCTGGGCCAGCGCGGCTGCCAAGGCAATCGTGGAGGTGCCATTGGTGGCAAACTCGCGTAGCGACAGCTCGACCGATGCATCACAGGCGGCCTGGTCAGGCAGGGTGCCGTGGGCGATGAGCACCGTGTCCACACCGCCCAGGGTTGACCAGGCGTCGTCCAGCAGCGCGCCATGCGCGGACAGGTCGTTCACATCCAGTACGCCGGTATGCACATGTGGGGCGCCGCGCACGCGCAGGTCGGCGGCGATGGTGTCCAACTTGCCGGCACTGCGGCCCACCAGGTAGAGCGCGGCGGCGCGTCCCGCGTAGAGGCGGGCGACGGATTCGGCGATGGCCGAGGTCGCGCCGATGATCAGGATCTTCTGCATGCTTACTCCATCACCCGGCGCCAGAAGCCGGATGAGAAACGGGGGTCGATGAAGCGGGAGAATGCTTCCCAGGCCGGGTAGGCCTGGCGGAACAGTGCGCCGGACATTCGCGCGTCCTTGGCCGGATAGACCGCACCACCGGCCTCGCTGACGATGCGGTCCAGGCGGTCGAGCATCTTCAGCAGATCCGGCCCATCGTTGGGGAAATCCAGGGCCAGGGTAGTACCCGCGCGTGGGAACGACAGCAGCCCCGGCGAAGGGCGGTCGCCGAACTCCTTCAGCACCGCCAGGAACGAGCCGCGTCCACTGCGCGCGATCTCCGCCAGTAGGGCGGCGGTGGCATCGCGGGCGACAGCGGGCGGGAGCACGCACTGGTGCTGCAGGAAGCCGCGTGGGCCATACACGCGGTTCCAGTGGTTGATGCCGTCCAGGGGGTAGAAATAGCTCTGGTAATGAGACAGATGACGGGCACGACGCGCGGGCTGGCGCCAGTAGTAAAGCGTGTTGAACGGGCGCAGGGTGAGCCGATTGACCAGCGATACCGGCGGCACGATGGGCATGCTGCGGCGGGGTGCCGAACTTGGCGTGGACGCCTGCGCATTGCCCGGTGCGTGGTCGCCACGCAGGAAGTGGCCGCGGCCGAGTTTCGGCCCGCTGGCCAGGCAGTCGATCCAGGCGACGGTATATTCGAAGTCGCTGGCTGATTCGCGCGAGAGCTCGAAGAAGGCGTCCAGGTTGTCGAAGCGGATCGATTCGGTTTCGATCCACGGCCCCGGCACGCGCCGCAGCTGCAGCTCGGTCCAGGTGATGAACCCGGTCAGGCCGAGACCGCCGATGGTGGCGGCGAACAGGCCGCTGTCATCGGCGGGGGTGAGCTGCTGGCGGGCGCCATCGCTGCGTAGCAGCTCCAAGCACCGCACGTGGTGGCCGAAGGTGCCGGCGCGATGGTGGTTCTTGCCGTGGACGTCGTTGCCGATGGCGCCGCCTACCGTGGCATATCGGGTACCTGGCGTGACCGGTAGGAACCAGCCGCTGGGCAGGGCGATCTCGAGGATCTCGGCCAGGGTGACGCCAGCCTCGCAACGGACGATGCCACTGGCCGGATCGAAGCTGATGAAGCGGTCCAAGGCGCGGCTGGTCAGCAGCGAAGCGTCCGGATTGAGACAGCTGTCGCCATAGCTGCGGCCATTGCCATGCGGAAGCACGGTGTCGCCTTCCGGCGGCAACGGTAGCGCCGACGCACGGTCGAGCACCGGAATGATGCGCTGCTCAACGCGCGGATAGCGTCCCCAGGACTGGCGGGGTGCTGAACTCATATCGCGATCAGCACGATCAACACGCACAGTCCGATGACGATCTGGCTACCGCGGTCCGTGGCAGCGAACACGATCGGATCGTCATGCATATTGCCTCGATGGGAGACGATCCACATGCGGCTGATCCAGTACAGCAGGATCGGGCAGAGCAGCCACAGCAACTTGGGATTGCCGTAGAGCTCCAGGCTTTCCGGGCTGTTGATGTACAGGGCGAACACCAGCACGCCGATGTAGCCGGCGGCTGCGCCCAGCGACTGCACCAGCGGCAGGTCCGCTACCGAGTAGCCACGGCCGATCGCCATTTCCTTGCCGCTGGCCAGGGCCGACGCCAGCTCGGTATAGCGCTTGAGCATGGCCAGGCTGAGGAACACGAACATCGAGAATGCCAGCAGCCAGAACGACAGCTCGGAATTGATCGCCACCGCACCACCGATGATGCGCACCGTGTACAGCGCAGCCAGCAGCACGACGTCGATCATCACGATGCGCTTGAGCTTGAGCGAATAGCTCAGCGTCATCACGTAGTAGCATAGCAGCACGCCGGCGAAGACCGGGCTGCAGGCCAGGGCCAGAGCGAAGCCGGCCAGAGTAATCAGCGGTGCGACCAGCAGACCATGCAGCAGCGGCAGCGTACCGGCCGCGAACGGACGTCTGCGCTTGCGCGGATGCATGCGGTCCGGGGTGAGGTCGAGCAGGTCGTTGAGCAGATAGACGCCCGACGCGCACAGACCGAAGGCGAGGAACGCCGTGCCCGCATCGATGATTGAGGCGATGTCGAAGAACCGATGCGCGGTCAGCAACGGCACCAGCACCAGCAGATTCTTCAGCCACTGGTAGATGCGCAGGGCCTTGATCCAGGTGATCAGGCCGCCGTTCTGCGAGGGCAGGTGGGCCAGCACCGTGGTCTGCTTCGCCGCCGCGCTGGCGAGCGCCGCACCGTTGTTGACCACGATCGCGCCACCGGCATGCGCCCACACCTTCAGATCGACCGTGCCGTTGCCCATGTAGTCGAAGCCGCGTTCGCCGAAGCGTGCGGCGAGCGCCTGGCCCTTGTTGCTGCCGGACAGGTTGGTCTGGCCATCGCTGGCCATCACCTCCTCGAACAGGCCGAGGTGGTCTGCGATGGGCTGTACCAACAACCGGTCCGAGGCCGTGCACAGCACGCGGGGGCGTTGCGTGGTGGTGCGCAAGATCTCCAGTACGCGCTCGTCGTACGGCAGGGTCTCGGCCGGCAACTTCACGCGCGAGGCCAGCTGGCGTTTCACGTAGGCCTTGCCCCGCAGAAGCCAGAAAGGCACCAGGAAAAGGTACAGCGGGTTGTTCGCCAGCAGCGCCAGCAGGGACTCGTAAAGGATGTCCGAGCGCAGCAGGGTGCCGTCAAGATCGACGCAGAGCGGGCGGTTGGAGATCGTCACAGCGTGTGTGCTCCGGGGGGTACTGCGTCGAAATGCTGCATTGCTGAGCCCTATGTATCGCTGTTGACCAAATGGATGATAAATGAAGGTGGTGACCGGGTCAGTACGCGCATCAGCGCCCGGTCGCAGCCGCCAAGGCGCGGGATTCCAGCGTGGCCATGGCCAGCATGCCCACCAGCACCGCCAGCCACAGACTGACCAGTCGGATGCCGATGGCCATGGCTAGTGCCGCGTCCGGGCCGACGCCGCAGGCTACCAGCATCAGCACGATGGCCGCTTCGGTGGTTCCGACGCCACCGGGCACGAAGGACAGGGCACCGATCAGCATCGCCAACGGATAGATGCCCAGCAGCAGCGGAGCCGGCACGGTAATGCCCGAGCTGTGGCACAACCATGCGAACGCAACCGCTGTGAGCAACCACGCTACGCTGCCCCAGCCCAGGCTACCCAGCAGCAGACGGATCCGAAGCAGGGCGCCCAGCGCGGTCCCACCGTCGATCAGGAAGCCTGCCGCCCTCCGTATCGGCGCGCCGGGCAGCCGCGTGGCCAGTCCGCGCGCGAACCGCGCCAAGGGCGGCCAGCAGCCAAGGGCAAGTAGCGCCAGCAAGAGCACAAGAATGATCAGCGCCAGCAGGCCGAACGCCGGAACCAGAGTGGCCGCTCCGATCGACAGCAGGGTGATCACCAGCAGGTCACAGGCTCGTTCGAAGATGAACGTCGTCAACGTGGCCCGGGGCGGAATGCCCTGCCAGTTGAAGTAGCGGATACGCAGCAGTTCACCGGCCTTGCCCGGTGATGCCGTGAACGCGAAGCCAGCTAGATAGGCGACTAGGCCCTGCCACCAGGCATGCACAGGATGGCCCTGTGCCGCGAGTACTCCGCGCCAGCGCTGGTACCGGCAGATATAACCAAGCAGGACGAGAACGGCGCAGGCCGACAGCGGAGCTGCCATTCGGGCCAATTGCGACAGGATGTTCCTGTCGCGATCGAGGTACCACAATGAGGCCAGATAGATCACTGCAATGGCGGCGACCCAGATGCCCGCACGCCCTCCGGGTGCCGGCTGAACCGACACTGGAGGGCGACGGTTGGCCATTACAGCGCCTTTTCCAGCTCCGGCAGGATCGCAAACAGATCCCCCACCAGGCCGATATCGGCAATCTCGAAGATCGGCGCGTCGCCGTCCTTGTTGATCGCGACGATCGTGCCGGCGTCCTTGATGCCGGTCAGGTGCTGGATCGCACCACTGATGCCAACGGCCACGTACAGTTCCGGCGCGATGATCTTGCCGGTCTGGCCGACCTGCAGGTCGCTGGGCACGTAGCCGGCATCGACGGCCGCACGCGAGGCACCGACGGCAGCACCGAGCTTGTCGGCCAGCTGGAAGATGACCTTGAAGTTCTCTTCCGAACCGACGCCACGGCCACCGGAGACCACGCGCTTGGCGCTCTGCAGGTCCGGACGGTCGCTGGCACCGGCGGCCAGGCCGACGAAGCGGGTATGGGTCGGCAGGGCAGCGTCGACGCTTGCTGCTTCAACGGCGGCATTGCCACCCTGGGCGGCTTCCGGCCACGAGGCGGCACGCACGGTGGCGACCACGATCTGGTCGGCCGGCGCTTCCACGGTGATGATCGCGTTGCCAGCGTAGATCGGGCGCTTGAAGGTGTGGCTGCCTTCAACGCTCATCAGGTCGGAGACCTGGTTGACGCCGAGCAGGGCGGCCACGCACGGCATCAGGTCCTTGCCGAAGGTGGTCGACGGGCCGAATACGTGGGTGTAGCCCTTGGCCAGCTGTGCGATCTGCGGCGCCAGCACCTGGGCGATGGCCTGCGCGTTGGCCGCGTTGGCGACGGTCAGGACCTTGGCGACCCCAGCGATCTTCGCGGCTTCAGCGGCGACAGCGGCCGGATCGGCGGCCAGCACCAGCACGTCGATGCTGGCACCGCTGATGGCGGCGGCGGCGCTGACGGTCTTGGCGGTGGCGGCATTGAGCTTGCGGTCGTGGTGCTCGGCGATGACGAGAATCCTGCTCATTACAGCAACCCCTTCTGCTTGAGTGCGGCAACCAGTTCGGCCGCGTCCTTGACCATCACACCCTTGCTGCGCTTGGACGGCGCGGCGTACTGGGTGGTCTTGAAGGTGTCGGCGGCTTCAACGCCGAGGTCGGCCAGCTGCAGGGTCTCCAGCGGCTTGGCCTTGGCCTTCATGATGTCCGGCAGCTTGATGAAGCGCGGCTCGTTCAGGCGCAGGTCGGTGGTGACCACGGCCGGCAGATCGACTTCCAGCGTTTCCAGGCCGGCGTCGACTTCACGGGTCACCGTGGCCTTGCCGTCGGCAATGTCCAGCTTGCTGGCGAAGGTCGCCTGCGGGCGGCCCCAGAGCGTGGCCAGCATCTGGCCGGTCTGGTTGGCGTCGTCGTCGATGGCCTGCTTGCCCAGGATCACCAGGTCCGGCTGTTCCTTCTCGATCAGCTTGAGCAGGGTGCGTGCGGCGGTCAGCGGCTGGATCGCCTGGTCGGTGACGACGTGGATGGCACGGTTGGCGCCCATGGCCAGGCCGTTGCGCAGGTGCGCCTGGGCATCGGCCGGGGCGATGGTGGCAACCACGACTTCGCTGGCGATGCCCTTGTCGCGCAGGCGCAGGGCTTCTTCCAGGGCGATTTCATCGAAGGGGTTGGGGGACAGCTTGACGCCGTCGGTGACCACGCCGGAACCGTCCGGCTTGACCTGAATGCGGACGTTGTAGTCCACCACGCGCTTGTACGCGACGAGGATTTTCATCTGGTACGGGGTCCTTCAATAACGGGGAGAACGTCCGGTCCTGGAGCAGCAACCGGTTCGGGGGTGGGACCCCGATTCTAGCTGGCTTGAGGTGACCATGCGAATGCGTATGGTGGCTGGCTTCGGCTGTTGCGATGCAGCAATGCAGTCGGCCTGAGTTCACTTGTGTGATCGCGTGTTACCGCAGGCCCGTTGTATCCTTCAACGTTGCATTGTCGTGGCCATGAAGGCCCCGTCTCACGAATCACGATCAGGAGAACAGGTAGTGCCCACATGGCTTGTCACCGGCGGCGCCGGATTCATTGGCGGTAACTTCGTTCTCGAGGCCGTCGCGCGCGGCGTCAAGGTCATCAACCTCGATGTGCTGACCTACGCGGGCAACCTGAAGACCCTGTCCAGCCTGGACGGCAATCCCAACCACCTGTTTGTGCAGGGCGACATCGGCGACCGTGATCTGGTCGCCCGCCTGCTGGCCGAACACCAGCCGGACGCGGTCGTGAACTTCGCCGCTGAAAGCCACGTTGACCGCTCCATCGATGGTCCCGGCGCCTTCATCCAGACCAATGTGGTGGGCACCCTGGGCCTGCTGGAAGCGGTCCGTGACTACTGGAAGGCGCTGCCGGCCGAACCGGGCGCGGTGTTCCGCTTCCTGCACGTGTCCACCGACGAGGTGTACGGCACTCTGGGCGAGACCGGCAAGTTCAGCGAAACCACCCCGTACGCCCCGAATTCACCGTATTCGGCGTCGAAGGCGGCTTCGGACCATCTGGTGCGTGCGTTCCACCACACCTACGGGTTGCCGGTGCTGACCACGAATTGCTCCAACAACTACGGCCCGTACCACTTCCCCGAGAAGCTGATCCCGCTGGTGATCGCCAAGGCGCTGGCCGGCGAGCCGCTGCCGGTGTACGGCGACGGCAAGCAGGTGCGTGACTGGCTGTTCGTGTCCGACCACTGCGAAGCGATCCGTACCGTGCTGGCCAAGGGCCAGGTCGGCGAGACCTATAACGTCGGCGGCAACTCGGAAAAGCAGAACATCGAAGTGGTGCAGGCCATCTGCGCGCTGCTCGATGCGCGCCGCCCACGTGCGGATGGCCAGCCGCGCAGCAGCCAGATCACCTACGTCACCGACCGCCCGGGCCATGACCGCCGTTACGCGATCGATGCATCGAAGCTGAAGAACGACCTGGGCTGGGAACCGGCCTACACCTTCGAGCAGGGCATCGCCTTCACCGTCGACTGGTACCTGGACAACCAGGACTGGGTCAACGGTGTGCTCGACGGCAGCTACCGTCTGCAGCGCATCGGCACCACGGCTTGAACCCAGGAGACACCATGACCCAGCGCAAGGGCATCATCCTCGCCGGTGGTTCCGGCACCCGCCTTTATCCGATCACCAAGGGCGTCAGCAAGCAGCTGCTGCCGGTGTACGACAAGCCGATGATCTACTACCCGCTCAGCGTGCTGATGCTGGCGGGCATCCGTGAAGTGCTGATCATCAACACCCCACACGAGCAGGCGTTGTTCCAGCAGTTGCTGGGCGATGGTTCGCAGTGGGGCATGGATATCCAGTACGCCGTGCAGCCGAGCCCGGATGGGCTGGCCCAGGCTTACCTGATCGGCCGCGACTTCGTCGCCGGCAAGCCGAGCTGCCTGGTGCTGGGCGACAACATCTTCCACGGCCACGGCCTGCGCGAAGTGCTCAAGCGCGCCGACGAGCGCGTGGATGGCTCGACCGTGTTCGGCTACTGGGTGAACGACCCGGAGCGCTACGGCGTGGCCGAATTCGACTCGAGCGGCAAGGTGATCGATCTTGTTGAAAAGCCGGAAAACCCTCGTTCCAACTACGCCGTGACCGGCCTGTACTTCTACGACGGCAACGCCAGTGCGCATGCTGCCGAACTGCAGCCATCGCCGCGTGGCGAGCTGGAGATCACCGATCTCAACAAGCGCTACCTGGCCGAGGGCAACCTGCACCTGGAAGCGCTCGGCCGTGGCTATGCCTGGCTGGATACCGGCACCCATCAGTCGCTGCTGGAGGCATCCAACTTCATCGAGACCATCCAGACCCGACAGGGCCTGCAGGTCTGCTGCCCGGAAGAAATCGCGTTCGGCCAAGGCTGGATCAACGCCGAGCAGTTGGAAGCTCTGGCTGCACCGCTGATCAAGAATGGCTACGGCCAGTACCTGCACAAGCTCGCCCTGCGTGGAGTCGTTCCGTGAAAGTGATTGAAACCAAGTTGCCCGGCTGCGTGGTGATCGAGCCGGCCGTGTTCGGCGATGCCCGCGGTTACTTCTTCGAAACCTGGAACGCCGAGCGCTTTGCTGCGCTGGGCCTGCCGGACCGTTTCGTGCAGAGCAACGTATCGACGTCCGCACAGGGCGTGCTGCGTGGCCTGCATTATCAGTGGCCGCGCCCGCAGGGCAAGCTGGTCAGCGTGCTGGAGGGCGAGGTCTATGACGTGGCCGTGGACATCCGTCGTGGCTCGCCGACCTTCGGCCAGTGGGAAGCGGTGGTGCTGAGTGCGGAAAACAAGAAGCAGTTCTGGATTCCAGAAGGCTTTGCGCACGGTTTCGCCGTATTGTCCGAGCGTGCGGTGTTCAGCTACCTGTGCACCGAGGTCTACCTCAAGGACTTCGACGCCGGCGTGCGCTGGAACGATGGCGATATCGCAGTGGATTGGCCGATCAGTGCGCCGACCCTGTCGGCCAAGGACGACACCGCGCCCTTCCTGAAGGACATTGCCGAAGACCGCCTGCCGGTCTACATCCCGTGACGGTGCTGGTGTTCGGCGGCAATGGCCAGGTCGGCCAGGAGCTGCTGCGCGCGCTGGCGCCGCTGGGCAAGGTGGTCGCAACTACCCGCAGCGGGCAACTGCCCGACGGAAGTGCCTGCGAAACCGCCGATTTCGGCCAGCCCGACAGCCTGCCGGCATTGCTGGATCGCCTGCAGCCATCGGTGGTGGTCAACGCGGCCGCCTACACGGCGGTCGATCGCGCCGAGCAGGATGCCGAGGCCGCCTTCGCCGCCAATGCGCAGGCGCCGGGCGTGATCGCGCGCTGGTGTGCGGCGCACGGCGTGCCGTTCGTGCATTACTCCACCGACTACGTGTTCGATGGCCAGGGCAGCGCGCCCTACCGCGAAGACGAGCCGACCGCGCCATTGGGTGTGTATGGCACCAGCAAGCGTGATGGCGAAGAGGCCGTGCGCGCTGCCGGCGGTCGTCATCTGATCTTCCGCACGGCGTGGGTATACGCCTCGCATGGCGCCAATTTCCTGCGCACGATGCTGCGGGTGGGCGCCGAGCGCGACCAGTTGCGTGTGGTAGCCGATCAGATCGGCACGCCGACACCGGCTGCGCTGATCGCTGATGTCAGTGCGCAGGCACTGCAGCATCCGGGGCAGCTGTCCGGCACCTGGCATCTGACGGCCAGTGGCCAGACCAGTTGGCATGGGTTCGCCGAGGCGATCTTCGCCGAAGCGCTGGCGACCGGCGTGTTGGCGAAGGTGCCGACCGTCGAGGCGATTCCCAGTTCCGAATACCCGACCCCGGCCAAGCGTCCGGCCTGGTCGGTGCTGGACAACCGCAAGCTGCAGCAGGATTTCGGCATCGTGCTGCCGACATGGCAGGACGGCCTGAAGCGGGTGATGGCGGAGATTGCCTGACCCGGTAGGCGACGTGCCGACCAACGGTCGGCACCCACCCCGACCAACGGTCGGCACCCGCCGCAGGGCGTCGGATCAACTGCGCCCGTACGTGTCCTCGAAACGCACGATGTCGTCTTCACCGAGGTAACTGCCGGACTGCACCTCGATCAGCTCCAGCGGCAGCTTGCCCGGGTTGCGCAGGCGATGGGTCACGCCCAGCGGGATGTACGTGCTCTGGTTCTCGCTGAGCAGGATCACCTCGTCGCCGCGGGTCACCTCGGCGGTGCCGCTGACCACGATCCAGTGCTCGGCGCGATGGTGATGCATCTGCAGGCTGAGCGTACCGCCGGGCTTGACGGTGATGCGCTTGACCTGGAAACGCTCGCCGTTGTCGATCGAATCGTAGGCGCCCCACGGGCGGTAGACCTTGCGATGCCAGGTGGCCTCGCTGCGACCGTCGGCCTTCAGCTGCGCCACCACGGTCTTGACCTCCTGCATGCGGTCGGCCTTGCCGACCAGCACCGCGTCGTCGGTCTCGACCACGATCACGTCATCCAGACCGACCAGTGCCACCAGGCGCTGTGCATAGGCATAGGTGTTGCGGCAGTCGATCGCGATCACGTCACCCTGGTGCGCATTGCCATCGCCATCCTGATGCGAGACATCGCGCAGTGCGGTCCACGAACCGACGTCGTTCCAGCCGGCGTCCAACGGAATCACCACGGCGTCTTCGGTTTTTTCCATCACGGCATAGTCGATGGAATCGGAGGGAACGGTGGCGAACGCCTCCTTGTCGAGGCGGGTGAAATCCGAATCGCGACGGGCCTGCTGCCAGGCCTGGCGGCTGCTGGCCAGCATGTCGAGCTGGAAGCGCTCCAGTTCCTGCAGGTAGCGCGAGGCCTTGAACAGGAACATGCCGCTGTTCCAGTAGTACTGGCCGCTGGCCACATAGCCGGTGGCGGTGTCCAGGTCGGGCTTTTCGACGAAACGCTCGACGGCACGCAGGCCCTGCCCATTGGCGGCCTTGATATAGCCGTAGCCGGTTTCCGGACCGGTCGGCACGATGCCGAAGGTCACCAGCTTGCCGGCCTCGGCAGCGCTGGCTGCAGCCTGCACGACTGCACGGAACGCAGCCTCATCGGTGATCACATGGTCCGAGGGCAGCACCAGCAGCAGCGCATCGGCGCCGTCGCGGGTGGCCTCCAATGCTGCGACCGCAATCGCCGGCGCCGTATTGCGGCCAACCGGTTCCAGGATGATGGCAGCCGGCTCGGCGCCGACCTGCTGCAGCTGCTCGGCAGCGACGAAGCGGTGCTCTTCGTTGGCGATCACCAACGGGCCGTGGGTGGCGATGGGCGCGACGCGCTGCCAGGTGGCCTGCAGCATCGTCTGTTCGCCTGCCAGCGGCAGGAACTGCTTCGGATACGCCTCGCGCGACAGTGGCCACAGGCGGGTGCCGGAACCACCGGACAGGATGACGGGCTGGATGTTGCTCATGATCTTCCTTGATTACTGCTGGATAAGGCGGGAGATTTCGTCGGTGCGCGCCTGCATCAGCGCTGCGTCGCCGCGGGCTTCAACGTTCAGGCGCAGCAGCGGCTCGGTGTTGGAACTGCGCAGGTTGAAGCGCCAGTCGCCGAAATCGGCGCTGATGCCATCGGTATGGTCCAGCGCGGGCGACCGCGCGGCGAAGTGCTCCATCACGCGGGCCACAGCGGCCTTGGCATCGGCCACCTTGAAGTTGATCTCGCCGCTACAGGGATAGGCCGCCATGCGGTCTTCGACCCAGTCGGCCAGCGAGCGGCCGCTCTCGGAAATCAGCTGCGCGATCAGCAGCCACGGGATCATGCCGGAGTCGGCATAGGCGAATTCGCGGAAGTAGTGGTGGGCGCTCATCTCGCCGCCGTACACCGCATCTTCGGCGCGCATCTTTTCCTTGATGAACGCGTGGCCGCTCTTGCACAGCACCGGCACGCCGCCTGCCTGTTCAACCATTTCCACGGTGTTCCAGACCAGCCGCGGGTCGTGCACGATCTTGCCACCGGGATTGCGTGCCAGGATGGCCTTGGCCAGCAGGCCGACCAGATAGTAGCCCTCGATGAAGCGGCCGGTATGGTCGAAGAAGAAGCAGCGGTCGAAGTCACCGTCCCAGGCAATGCCGAAGTCGGCGCCGTGTTCGCGCACCGCATTGGCGGTGGCGGCGCGGTTTTCCGGCAGCAGCGGGTTGGGAATGCCATTGGGGAAGCTGCCATCGGGTTCGTGGCAGATGCGGATGAACTCGAACGGCAGGTGCGGTGCCAGCAGGTCGACGATGGCGCCCGCACCACCGTTGCCGGCATTGACCACCAGCTTCAGCGGCTTGAGCTTGGCGGCGTCGACGTAGCTCAGCAGATGCTGGATATAGGCGCTCTTGTCATGCTGGGCGGTCTGCCCGGCGCGTGGCGGCTGGGCCTCGGACGTATCGACGGCGACCGCATCGGAGATCGCGAACAGGCCGGTATCGGAGCTGATCGGGCGGGCGTTCTCCTTGACCAGCTTCATCCCGTTGTAGTCCATCGGGTTGTGGCTGGCGGTCACCATCACACCGCCGGCTGCGCCGAGGTGATCGGTCTGGAAGTAGACCTCTTCGGTACCGCACAGACCGATGTCGATCACCTCACGACCGGTACCACGCAGGCCTGCGGCCAGTGCATCCTGCAGCGCCGGGCTGGTCAGGCGCACATCGTGGCCGAGGACCACCGGGCCGGGAGCGAGCTGCGCAGCCAGGGCGACGCCGATGCGGCGCGCCAGGTCTTCGTTCAGTTCTTCCGGCACGCGGCCGCGGATATCGTAGGCCTTGAAGGCGGGCAGGGGCATCGATCAGATCCTTTGTGAGCTCAGCCCTCAATTGTAGTCCCAGTCCCGTTTGGGAATCGTTTCCATCGGAGAACGCCACCTGACTGGCGCCACGGATCAGGCCTGCGGCGATCGTCGGCCTGGCCGGCGGGTGCGCTTGGCCGGCAGGCCCGGCAACGGCGCCAGCAGCGCCTGGACGTCTTCCTCACTGAAGCGTGGACCCGTGCTGCCGCCGCCTTCCAGAATCGATTCCGCCAGAAGGGCCTTGCGTTCCTGCAGCTCGGCAATCCGTTCTTCGATGCTGCCTGCGGCGATCAGCCGGTAGACGAACACCGGCTGCTGCTGGCCGATGCGATGGGCGCGGTCACTGGCCTGGTTTTCGGCCGCCGGGTTCCACCAGGGATCGAAGTGGATGACGGTGTCTGCAGCAGTCAGGTTCAACCCGACGCCACCGGCCTTCAGGCTGATCAGGAACACGGGTACCTCGCCCTGCATGAAACGCTGCACCGGCGTGGCCCGGTCCTGGGTGTCGCCGGTCAGCGTCACATAGGCCAGCCCGAGCTCCTCCAGCGCCTGCGCGATCAGCGCCAGCATGCCGGTGAACTGTGAGAACACCAGGATCCGCCGGCCTTCCTCGACCATCGACGGCAGCATGTCGCGCAGCAGCTCCAGCTTGGCCGAGCCGGCATTGCGTGCAGGGGCGTCGCCCGGCAGCAGGCGCGGATCGCAGCAGACCTGGCGCAGCTTCAGCAAGGCATCCAGCACCACGATATGGCTGCGCGCCAGCCCGCTGCCGCTGATGGCTTCGCGCACCTGCTTTTCCATCGCGGCACGCACGGTTTCATAGAGATCACGCTGGCCACCCTCCATCTCCACCGCGCGGGTAATGAGGGTCTTGGGCGGAAGCTCTGACGCGACCTGATCCTTGCGCCGGCGCAGGATGAAGGGGCGCAGACGCTGCGCCAGCAACGTGGCGCGACGGTGATCGCTGCCGCGTTCGATCGGATGGCGCCAATGCTGGTTGAACTGTTTCTCGCTGCCGAGCAGGCCGGGCAGCAGGAAATCGAACTGCGTCCACAGTTCGCCCAGATGGTTTTCCAGCGGCGTACCGGTCAGGCACAGGCGATGGCGGGCCTGCAGCGTGCGCAGGGTGACGGCCGCACGCGATTTCGGATTCTTCACCTGCTGGGCCTCGTCGAGGATCAGCAGATGGTAGGCATGTGCCTGCAGCGCCTGCTCGTCGCGCCAAAGCAGGGGATACGTGGTCAGTACAAGATCGTGCTCGGGGATCGCCTCGAACAGCACCTCACGTGCCGGTCCGTGCAGGGTCAGTACGCGCAGGCCCGGGGTGAAGCGTGCCGCTTCGCTCTGCCAGTTGTGCAGCAGCGAGGTCGGCACCACCAGCAGCGCCGGCCGGTCCAGGCGGCCACTTTCCTTCTCGACCAGCAGATGCGCCAGTGTCTGCAGGGTCTTGCCCAGCCCCATGTCATCGGCCAGCACCCCGCCCAGCCCCTGCTGGCGCAGGTACTGCAGCCACGACAGGCCCTCCAGCTGGTAGGGACGCAGCGTTGCCACCAGCCCCGCCGGTGGCGGCACTTCGCCCAGTGCGGGTGCCTGCATCAGCCGCTGCACCAGCGCCTGGGTATCCTTGCGGCCCCGGAACTGCAGGCGCGCCGTGTCCTGCAGTGCCTGCAGGCGGCCACGGTCAAGCGCTGACAAGCGCAGCGGCGCGCCACGCTGGGCGAACAGGTCCGCCAACAGGGCCATGATCGGCTTCAGTCGCGCGGCCCGCAGTGCCAGGCGGGTGTTGTTGCCTGCCATCAACAGGACGTTCTCGTCGTCGCCGATGGCGTCCAGCTGGCCACGCATCCAGCGGGGATCGGACTGCAGCACCTGCTGCAGCAGCGGAACCATAGACACGTTGCGGCCTTCCACCTGGATGTCCAGACCCAGGTTGAACCAGCCCGCATCCGTCGGGTCCGCCTGGATGTCCAGGTCGATCTCATCCACCCGGGTGATGCGATGGCGGAAGTCGTCGTCAGTCTCCACCTTCCAGCCCAAGGCTTCCAGGCGCGGCACGTCATCCAGCAGGAACCGTGTCCAGTCATGGGTGCGCAGCTGGAACTGCGGGCCAGCGCCGTCCAATGGCGCCCGCGGGTCCGTGTCGCGATTCAGTCCCACTGTGCGCAGCTCGGCCTCGCGCCGTGATTCCTCAGCCAGGTCACGGGGCAGCAGGGCGAGCTGGCCCTCCGGATCGAGTGCGAACAGGCTCGGATCATCCAGGAACCGCACGTGCTCGTCGTACTCGAAGGCCACGGTCGCGATATCGGCCCATTGCGACGGGTCGCGGCGGCCGAGCCATGCCGGCCGGAACTCAATCGTATGCAGGCGCAGCACGGGGATCATCGCGCTGATCTGCAGGGTGGGCAGTGTGTCGCTTGCACCGGGGCGCGGCAGGGCAGGGTCGATCTGTTGCAGCATCTGTGCGACCACCGCTTCTTCGTTGGGTAACAGATTGGGCAGGCTCAGGAACGCGTCGGCGTCCTCGGCCCTGACATCCAGCAGCAGCGGACCGACCTCGCCGGTGACCGGGTCCAGATAGCACGCACTCCGGCCCAGGACCACGCCTCTGGCGCCGCCTTCCACGCTCAACGTGGGTTCCAGCAGCGTCGCGCCC
This sequence comes from Stenotrophomonas sp. 99219_Sma, assembly GCF_056480785.1. Taxonomy (NCBI): domain Bacteria; kingdom Pseudomonadati; phylum Pseudomonadota; class Gammaproteobacteria; order Lysobacterales; family Lysobacteraceae; genus Stenotrophomonas; species Stenotrophomonas sp. 99219_Sma. The sequence continues at coordinate 572,643 of NZ_CM151117.1, forward strand.
TGCGTCATGCCAACGGTCCAGCCCAGTTCGCCGCGGCGTGGAGCTCCTGACCGGGCCGGCACGTCGCCGTGCGTACCGCAGGAGACCCAGCCATGGCCGCTGGAGACGATCAACTGCAGGGTGGCCGCGAAGTCGATCCATTCGTCCTTCGTCGCGGGCTGCCGCTGGGTGCGTAGCTGGATCATCACCGCCAGATCAGTCGGCGTGAGATAGGCCGGAGGATCCAGCAGCAGGTCCGCGGTGATATCCATCCACTTGCCCGTGCTGATCGCACCATCGGTCCCGTACTTGACGCGCCGGACCAGCACGGCGGGGTGGTGGTTGTAGGTGGACAGTTCGAAGATGACACCGTTCCGGCGTGGCTGGGCCGGCCGGATCCGCGCGCTCTGCCAACGCGAAAGCTCTGCCAGCAGTTCAGGACGCGGCGGTTGCGCCAGGTCCTGTTCGGTCAGGGGACTCTCGTCGTCCATGGCAAGCGAATCCAGCATGTACGAGACCAGCACCGCCGCCACATGCTTGCAGGTGCGGCCGACGGGGCAGGAACAGGCACTCTGCAGGCGGCTGCGCGCGGTACGCGTACTGGCCGTCAGATCGATCTCCACGTAGTAGGGATGCCTGGCCGAACCCTGTACCTCGGCCGTCAGCAGGCCATCGCGAAGTTGCCGGTTGCGCACGCCACCCAGGCACTGCTCGCTTTTCTGCAGTGTCCATTCGTCGATCCAGCGGAACAGGTCTTCGTCTGTGAAGGTCGGCGTCATCGTAGATCGAGGGGCGTAGGCGCTGAAGCACCCTTCTGCGTGGAATCGCCCATTCTACCCAATGCCCGCCTGGTGCTCCGTCAATGCTGCGGCGCATCCAGGCCCTTCGCCGCCCTCCAGCTAGAATGCGGTCATCCTCAACGTGCAGGGTAGTACAGCAATGCAGCAATCGACTTCCACCGGCAAGCGCGGCAAGCGCTTCGCCAGTGCGGCGGAGGCCCTGCAAGGGGTGGTCGCCGATGGCCAGACGCTGGCCGTGGGCGGCTTCGGCCTGTGTGGCATTCCCGAGGCCCTGATCGCCGCGCTGCGCGACAGTGGTGCCAAGGGCCTGACCGTGATCTCCAACAATGCCGGCGTCGATGGTTTCGGCCTGGGCCAGCTGCTGGAAACCCGCCAGATCAAGAAGATGATCTCGTCCTACGTGGGCGAGAACAAGGAATTCGAGCGCCAGTTCCTGGCCGGCGAGCTGGAGCTGGAATTCAATCCGCAGGGCACCCTGGCCGAGCGCCTGCGTGCCGGTGGCGCGGGCATCCCGGCGTTCTTCACTGCCACTGGCTACGGCACGGTGGTGGCCGAGGGCAAGGAAACCCGCGAGTTCGACGGCAAGCACTACGTGATGGAGACCGCGCTGCGTGCTGATGTCGCGCTGGTCAAGGCGTGGAAGGCCGACGAAGCGGGCAACCTGGTGTTCCGCAAGACCGCGCGCAACTTCAACCCGGCCTGCGCGATGGCCGGCAAGGTCTGCATCGTGGAAGTGGAGGAGGTGGTGCCGGTCGGCGCCATCGATCCGGACCAGGTGCACCTGCCGGGTATCTACGTGCACCGCATCGTGCACAACCCGCATCCAGAAAAGCGTATCGAACAGCGCACCATCCGCGCAGAGGGCAACTGACATGGCGTGGACCCGCGATGAGATGGCGGCACGTGCCGCCCGCGAACTGACCGATGGTGCCTACGTGAACCTGGGCATCGGCCTGCCGACCCTGGTTGCCAACCACATCCCCGAAGGCGTGGACGTGTGGCTGCAGTCGGAAAACGGCCTGCTCGGTATCGGCCCGTTCCCGACCGATGCCGAAGTCGATGCCGACCTGATCAACGCCGGCAAGCAGACCGTGACCGCACGTGCCGGTGCCAGCTACTTCGGCAGCCACGACAGCTTTGCGATGATCCGCGGCGGCCATGTCAACCTGGCCATCCTCGGCGCCATGCAGGTCACCGACAAGGGTGACCTGGCCAACTGGATGGTGCCCGGCAAGATGGTCAAGGGCATGGGCGGCGCGATGGATCTGGTGGCCGGCGTGCAGCGCGTGGTGGTATTGATGGAGCACACCGCCAAGAACGGCGAGCACAAGATCCTGACCGAATGCACGCTGCCGCTGACCGGTGTGGGCGTGGTCGACCGCATCATCACCGATCTGGCCGTGTTCGACGTCACCGACAAGGGCCTGTTGCTGGTGGAAGCGGCGCCGGGCGTCAGCGATGAAGAGTTGAAGGAAAAGACGGGCGTAGCCTTTCAGCGCTAGTCCTGAGGGCTCGCGCTGACTGTACCGCGTCCGGTGAACGCGTCTTCGGTGGCGAGTTGGGCAAGTACAAGGTCGGCATTCCATCGCCCACTGCCCAGACATTGGAGTGGAACCTGGACGCCCTCGGCGTCCAGGTTCAGCTCGGCGATGTCCTCATGGAGCGTATGGCAGGTTTCTTCGATGAAGGTCAGCGCCCCGGTATGGACCTCGGCGAGGATCTCCAGGGCAGCCGTTGGAAGTTCAACGGAACCGAAGCGGGGCGTATTCAGGCCCTCGCTGCTTTCAGTGAAGCCGTTGAACTGGCCGTGCGGAGCTGCCAGCAGTGACTCCAGCAGCAGGTCGTTGGCAAGGATGGGGGAGTCTGTTTCGTTGCCGCCATTGCGGCCGTCGAAGTACCGTGCCTCGGCCCAGCCCTGCGATGCCAGTGCGCTGGCGCCTGCGCGCAGGGCCATGTAGCAGCCGCCTAGTGGTGTGCCGAGCAGGCGCGCGAGGTTGCGCTGGATGCTGCCGGCGTAGCCCACGTCGATCACCATTGGCGTCGATGAGCCGACGGTACGGGCCCAGTACGCCTGATAGACCTTGCGATGGCGGGCAGCCAGCGACAGAAGTGCATCCCTGACCGGGTGCAGCCAACGCTGTACCTCGTCGGCCATTTCCGGCAGAAAGACGTCGCGCTCCATCAGCGCCGGCTGCAATGCCGCCACCCGTGCCACGGCATCTTCGCCGAGTCGTGCCTGCAGCAGGCCGCGCAGCGACCCGTTGAACGTACCCTGCATGAGCAGTGCAAGATCTGAGGCATCGAGCTGTGCGGGCAGCAGCGTCGCCCGACGCGACGCCAGAAAATAGGTGCTCTTGATCCTGGCGGCGAACGGGTGTGCGGCCTGCAGCCGGGTGAATGCCTGCTCCAGCAGATAGCCTTCGCGGCTCAGGAACAACAGGTGGTCCACCTCCCGGCGGCGAGCTACGTCGATGATATGCAGCAGGAAGTCCAGGACCAACGGGCCGAGTACCGTATAGCCCAGCGTATGTGCATCGAGCTGGGGACGACCGAGCAGCCGCTGCGGAGAGGTGTCGGCGATCGCAGCGAAGCTGTTTGCCAGCAGGCCGCGCCAAAGCTGCTCAGACCATGGTGCCTGGGTGCCCTGAGGATGGCGGAGCGGGCGAAGGCCCGGTACGACGTCCAGCAGGGTGGCCGGCCGCAGCACGTGCACGGGCGCAAGCAGGCCGCCCAGCTGCGGCATCTGGATGTCGGCGTGTTCGTTGTCACCCACATGTAGCCAGCGGCCATCTTCGCGCCCTTCCTGACGCGCCAGCTGCTTCCAACTGTCGGCAGAGTCCTTGCGCAGGCCGGTCTCGCAGGAAATCCACCACCGCGAGATGAGCTGCTGCACTCGATCGGGCAGGACCTGCCGCATGTCCTCGCTGGATAGATACATGTCGGAGAACGCCGTCAGCGAAGTCAGCTTTGCATCTACAAGCGCTGTCAGCAGACCTTGCCGCGGCCGGAGTATCGCGCACTCATGCATTCGCTCGGCATTGGCAAGCATGCTCGCATCCACGCCAGGCAACGCGAGGCGCCCGGCAAGCTCGATGTGGATCTCGGAGAGGGAGGGGTCCCGCTGCAAGATTTCACGCAGGCAGCTTTCCGCATCGGCGCGATGCCGGGAGAAATCGAATATGCCCCATTGCCGCTCCAGTCGCCAAGCGAGATGCTCGCGGGCCGCGGCGGGTGTCAGGAACACGCGGGTGACCAGCGTATCGAAAATATCGACCGTGACCATGCGTGCGTCCAGCGCGGCTAGCGTCAAACGGTCAGACAGGCCGGTTTGAAGTGCCTCGCCGACATTACGTTCACCTTCGGCAGCAAGTGCCAGGCGACCATCGGGTGGCAGGATGCCCAAGCGGAAACCCTGGTGGCGGGCGATGACGCCAAACAGGCGCTCGACGGCGTGCTGCAGCGTTCCATCCACCTGGCCCTGTTCCACGGGGAAGGCATCCAGTGGAAGGTTCAGATCGTACAGCGGTCGCAGCGCATCAACTCGCGCCCAGAACATCGAGCCGGCGGGGAAGTCTATGTAACGCTGCGCATCCAGGGCGATTCCAAGTTTCTGCGCGAGAGCGTCGCACGCGGGGCCATTGCTCAGCCAAGTGTGTGCCCAGAGTGGAACACCGTCGTAACTTTCAGGATAGACCAGGCCCAGCTGTGGGTCGGCCTGGAAGGTGCCCAAGATCCAAGCGATGCGCTCACGCGAGCCCAAAAGGCTGTCTAACAGGTAGTGGCGCCACGTCTGCTGTTCGCTACCGGTATAGAGCGATTTCTTGGTGTGAATGTGGCACACCAGATCCAGTGCCTTGATCTCTTCGCGGAACGTTACTAATAGTGGAGCGATGTCGCGACCACGATTCTGGACCTGGCGGACAAGGAGGGTCTGGACGTTCGGAAGGCGCCCGAATGCTTCACGTGCCTGCGCTTCGGCTGCAGCGTCCATCACCGAGACCAGCAAGGTAAAGCGCAGTGGCATACGCGAGAGCGTGGTGGCGAACTCGTTGATCAGGTCTGGATAGAACACGTGCGCCATCACGCCCACACTCAACCGCAGCTGTTCCAGGGGGATCGGCACAGGTAGCGCAGGCGTATCGAAGGGTTCGCTGGCGCGGGTGCGGACGACGCTGGCCGAGCGCAGGCGCGCAATGAAACCGCGCACGCCCATTGCATGAACTACCTTCAGTGCGCGGAGCAGCACCGATCCCAGTCCAGCCATGCCACCGCCGTGGCGCTGCACCGACCGTCGCGCGGTGGCGAGATAGCGCCCCAGGCTCATGACTGGCCTCTGCGGGGCTGTGGAAGAGGCGGCAGGGGGGAGGGGCACGGCATCAGGTGCATTGGGCAGTGGCGCTGAAATGTCCCGTCATTCTCCGGTTTGCGCCTGAATCGAGCAAATCAGGCATGCTCGCTGTTGCTCCTGTCCAGTACCCGGCCCAATGCTGTTTCCTCCTGATCTGCCTGACGCTGATGTCCGTCATCTATCGGGCTGGCTGCCCGCTGGCAAGGCCGCTGCATTGCTGCTGACCCTGCAGGCCGAAGTCCCCTGGGAAGTCCACCGCATCCGCATGTTCGGCAACTGGGTGGATTCGCCGCGGCTGAGCTGCTGGATCGGCGATCCGCAGGCGCGCTACCGCTATTCCGGGGCTGAATTCGTGCCGCACCCCTGGCCACCCGCGTTGCAGGCCTTGCGTGATCGCCTGCAGGTGGAAGGCCTCGGCCGCTTCAACAGCGTGCTGCTGAACCGCTATCGCGACGGCGGTGATTACATGGGCTGGCACAGCGATGACGAGCCGGAGCTGGGGCCGGCCCCGGTGATTGCTTCGCTGAGCTTGGGCACGGCGCGGCGCTTCCTGCTACGCCGACGCGATGACCCGGCGCGGAAGGCCGAGTATCTGCTCGGCCATGGCGATCTGCTGGTGATGGCCGGTCAGACCCAGCAGTTCTATCAGCACGCGCTGCCGAAGATGGCGCGGGTGCAGGGCGAGCGGATCAACCTGACGTTCCGCTGGATCACGCCGCGCTGATCGATCAGCGTGCGACGGTCGGCTGGTCGGCCTGCCCGCTGGTCAGCGTCCAGCCCACCATCTCCTGTGCCAGCTGCTGCAGGCCGCGCTCGAAGGCCGCGGTCACCGCCGGTACGTCGGTGCTGCCGACCGGCTGCGCCTGGCGGAAGGTGCGGTCAGCCACCACGCGCTGGTCGGCGACGTGGATCAGCTTGGCGTTGACCTCGATCACCACCGTCGGCGTGGCCTCTCCCTGGTAATCCGATTCGAAGCGGCGCACGTCGGTGGACAGCTTGTAGTCGGCGCGGATGCCGGCGGTGCTGCGGGCCACGCCGCGGATGCGGCCGGAATCCTCGAAGCCGCGCAGCAGGGTGTCCTCGATCATGTCGGTGGCCGGCTGGGCCCAGCTGGCGCCCTTGTAGATCTCCAGCTGCGACGGCGTCGGCCGCACGTTGATGCGCGGACTGTCGACCATGCGCGCGGCGCTGGGTTTGGCCAGCACCAGCTGCCAGCTGGCCTGCGGCCACGCCGGGTCGGCCTTCACCTGCACGGAGGGCGAGTAAAGCGTCACCGCGGTTTTCTCGCTGCTGCCGAGGATGGAGCAGCCGCCCAGCAGGGCGAGCATCGAAGTGGCCAGCAGCAGGCGCGTAAGGGTGGTCGGGCTCATTGGGGTTCGAACTCCTTCGGGGCGTCGCGGCCAAGCAGGTAGCGCGCGGGGTTGTTCTCGAGGCGGTCGCTGACCCTGCGCAGGTCGCGGATCAGGCCGCGCAACTCGGTCAGCGTCGGGCCCAGCTGGCCGAGGCCATCGTTGGCAAAGCTGTTGATCGCGGCGCGGTTCTCGCCAAGGATCGAATCGGCGTTGCCTGCGGCCGAATCAAGCTTGGCCAGGGTGCCGTCGAGCTTGTCGATGATGCCGGGCAGCTGCTGCACCAGGTTCTTGTCGAGGCGCTCGATGGTGCCGTTGGTGGTCTTCAGCGTGGTGTCCAGGCTGCGGGCGGCGTCGCGCGCGCTGAGCAGCAGCGCCTGCGTGCCCTGGTCACGGTCGGCCAGACCACCGCTGATGGTTTCCAGGTTGGCCAGTGTCGCGTTGATCGAAGCCACGTTGCGGTCGCTGAGGATCTGGTCCATGCGCTCGACGATGCGGTTGGCGACGTCGGTGATGTTCTGCAGCGCCGACGGCGTGGTCGGGATGATCGGCGCCGGGTCCTTGTTGACCGTGGTCAGCGCCGGCGACTGTGGCGTGCCGCCGCTGAGCTGGATGATCGACGGGCCGGTCAGGCTGGTGATCGCCAGCTTGGCGCGGGTATCGGTCTTGACCGGCGTGTTGGAGTTCAGGCGGATGCGCGCGACCACCTGGCGCGGGTCGTCCGGTACCAGGTTCAGTTCGGTGATCGAGCCCACCGCGATGCCGTTGTACTGCACCGGGCTGCCCACCGACAGGCCGGTCACCGCTTCGCGGAACACCACGCGGTATTCCTGCCAGGTGCGGTCGGAAGAGTACTTGGCGGCCCACAGGCCGAAGGCCAGCAGGGCCAGGCCGGTGATCAGGGTGAACGCGCCGATCAGCACGTAGTTGGCTTTGGTTTCCATGGCTCAGGCACTCTCGATCTGTTCGCCACGCGCGGCACGCGCGCGGGGTCCGTGGAAGTATTCCTGGATCCACGGATGATCCAGTTTCTCGATGTCAGGCAAGGGCGCGTTGGCCACCACCCTGCGGTCGGCGATCACCGCGACCCGGTCGCAGATCGCGTACAGCGTGTCCAGGTCGTGGGTGATCAGGAACACGGTCAGTCCCAGCGCTTCCTGCAGGGTCTTGATCAGGCGGTCAAATGCAGCCGCACCGATCGGGTCGAGGCCTGCGGTCGGTTCGTCCAGGAACAGCAGCGGCGGATCCAGCGCCAGCGCTCGGGCCAGGCCGGCGCGCTTGCGCATGCCACCGGACAACTGCGAGGGCAGCTTGTTGATCGCATCGGCGGGCAGGCCGGCCAGCTTCACCTTCAGCAGCGCCAGCTCGTAGTGCCAGCGCTCGGGCAGTTCGCGATGGTGCTCCTTCAGTGGCACCTGCACGTTCTCGCCCACGGTCAGCGAGGAGAACAGGGCACCGTCCTGGAACAGCACGCCGGTGTTGCGCTCGATGTGCAGGCGGCTCTCGGCATCGTCGGCACGCGCGTCGCGGCCGAGCACTTCGATCTGCCCGGCATCGGGCACGCGCAGGCCGAGGATCGAACGCATCAGCACCGATTTGCCGGTACCCGAACCACCCACCACGCCCAGGATCTCGCCGCGGCGTACATCCAGGTCCAGGTCCTCATGCACGGTCTGGCTGCCGAAGCGGTTGACCAGCCCGCGCACGCGGATGGCCAGCTCGTGGCCGTTGTCGTCCTGCATGGGAATTTCTTCGGGCGTCGCATGCGTGCTCATGTCACCAGTCCATGTGCATGAACCACAACGCCGCGAAGGCGTCGATGATGATCACCAGCGAGATGGTCTGCACCACGCTGGAGGTGGTGCGTTCGCCGACCGACTGCGCCGTGCCTTCGACCTTCAGGCCTTCCAGGCAGCCGATCAGGCCGATCACCAGCGCGAACACCGGCGCCTTCGACAGGCCGACCAGCATGTGGCGCACTTCCATCGTCTCGTGCATGCGCGCGATGTACATCTGCGGCGGAATATCCAGGTCGAACGCACCCACCGTGATGCCGCCGGCCAGACCGGCGACCATGGCGATGAAGGTCAGCAGGGGCAGGGTGACCAGCAGCGCCAGCAGCCGTGGCAGCACCAGCAGGTCGATTGGATCCAGGCCCAGAGTGCGCATCGCATCGATTTCCTCGCGCGCTTTCATCGCACCGATCTGCGCGGTGAAGGCGCTGGCGGTGCGGCCGGCCAGCACGATCGCGGTCAGCAGTACCGCGAATTCGCGCAGGAAGGCGATGTTGACCAGTTCGACCACATAGATCTCGGCGCCGAAGTCGCGCAGGATGGTCGAGCCGAGGAAGGCGATCACCGCGCCAACCAGGTAGGACAGCAGTGCCACCAGCGGTACCGCGTCCAGCCCGACCTGCTCCATCTGGTGCACGGTGGCGGTCAGACGGAAACGGCGGGGTTCCTTGACCAGGCGTGCGGCCTTGACTAGGTTCTCGCCGAGGAAACTGCACAGCGCTTTGATGTTGTGGCCGGTGGCATGGACGCTGACACCCAGCCGTTCCAGCGCGGCCAGCACGCCGAAATCGCGCTTGGGCCTGGGCCGGTCGTCGGCCACTTCCTCGATGGTGCACACCAGCGCCTGATGGTCCGGGCGGAACTTCAGTGCGTCTTCGCCGAGGTCGGCACGGTGGGCTACGCGCAGCACCTGCAGCACGCCGGCCGAATCCATCTTCTCGATGGCGGTGGCATCGATGCCGGTCAGCGTGTCGGGAACGCCGCGCAGCACTTCGGCCGCGGCCAGCGCGGTCTTCAAGGTCCAGGTGCCGGACAGGCGGATCACGCCCGGGTCATGGGCATCCTGTTCGAGCTGGGGGGCGTGGTTCGGGGTCACTTGGGCCATTCGGGTCGCAGCATAACCGTTCTGTATTGGGCATCGCGTCGAACTCGGATGAATTTCTCCGGTAAGGCCCAGCCTAGGTAATACTACGGCGCATGTCCGCAGACGCTCACACGATCCCCACGCCCCAGGCCACCTACGCGCAGCGCGTGGCCTTCGTTTCCGAGATCGCCGGACGCCTGCACAGCTACGGCACAACGGCCCAGCGCCTGGAAACGGCAGTGGTGGCACTGGCCCGCCAGCTCGATCTGGATTGTGAACCGTGGTCGAATCCCACCGGTATCATCCTCAGCTTCAGCGACCCTGCGCAGGCGATCGGCTCCAGTGACATCACCCGCGTGATCCGTCTGGCCCCCGGCGAGAACGACCTGCACAAGCTCAGCGTGGCCGACCATATCGCCGAGGAAGTGGCCAACGGGCGGATGAGCATCGCCCAGGGCCACACCGCGCTGCGCCAGCTGGACAAGGATCCGGGCCGGCGCGGCAAGCTGCGCACCATCCTTTCGTTCACCCTCGGCGCGGCCGGTGTGGCCGGCATGTGGAAGCTGCCGTGGCTGGACATTGCCACCGCCGGTGTCATTGGCCTGATGATCGGCCTGCTCGGCATGGTCACCGACCGTCGCCCGGCCACCCGCGAAGCCGCCGAGGCACTGGCCGCGCTGCTGGCCGGCCTGGTCGCCACCCTGGTCGCGTCCTTCATCGGCGCGCTCAATCTCAACACGGTGATCATCGCCTCGCTGGTGGTGCTGCTGCCCGGCATGTCGCTGACCAATGCGGTCAATGAACTGGCCAGCCAGCACTGGGTGTCGGGTACCGCGCGCTTTGCCGGCGCGCTGACCACCATCATGAAGCTCAGCGTCGGCGCGATGATCGCGGTGACCCTGGCCGACGTGCTCGGCCTCGATCCGGTGATCCGCGCCACGCGTCCGCAGGGGCCGTGGGTGGAGTGGGGCTCACTGCTGACCGCGGCGTTTGCCTTCGCGATGCTGTTCAAGGCCAACCGCCGCGATTATCCGTGGGTGATCGCGGCCTCGGTGGCTGGTTATGCGATCTCCAAGTTCGGTGGCCACGCCTGGGGCGCGCCGGCTGGCATCTTCCTGTCGGCGATGCTGCTGACCGCCGGTGGCAATCTGTTCGGCCGCCTAGTCGGCCGCCCGGGCGCAATCATCCGCCTGCCCGGCATCATCATGATGGTGCCCGGCAGCACCAGCCTGCGCGGCGTGCTGACCCTGGTCCAGCAGCAGGACGTGGGCGCCGGCCAGAGCGTGTTCCTCACCGTGCTCAACGTGGTGATGGCGCTGGTCGCTGGCCTGCTGTTCGGCAACCTGCTGATGCCGGCCCGCAAAACCCTGTAATCGCCCTCTGGGCTGCTTCCTGTGGATGTGGACCGTTGGTCCACACCCCTTTCCTTTCCGGGGAATGAAAAAACGCCGGCTTTCGCCGGCGTTTTTCATTGCATCCCGATCCGGCCTCAGGCCTTCTTGATCAGGAAATCTTCCGGCTTCTTGTTGCCCTTGGCGGTCAGCTCGGCCATCCAGCGCGGCTGCTTGCCACGGCCGGTCCAGGTTTCCTTCGGATTGGCCGGGTTGCGGTACTTCGGCGCAACCTTGCCCAGCTTGCGGCCAGCGGTCTTCGACGGTGCCTTGGCAACCTTGGCCACCTTGCGCGCGCGCGGGGCCGGGGCGTCGCCGAACAGTTCCTCGATGGTGTAACCCTCGGTCTTGGCCAGCTTGGTCAGCTGTGCCCGGACCTTGGTGATCGGCCGGCGCTTGGCGACGATGGTCTGCTGCTTCTTGGCGGTGCGGATCAGGGCGCCCAGCTCGCGTGCCGACAGGCCGGTCAGGTCAATGCTCATTTACGGTTACTCCGGAAACTAATAAGTGGACGGGACGAGCCAGTCCCTGGCGTCGCGGGACAGAATAAAGATGAATTAATCGCAGCACAAATGCAGACCGGTCATGGCCTGGCAGCATCCCGGCTGCATTGCGTCGATTTTGACCGGATTATGTCCGCTACAATATTGCTCAAATGGGCGTCAGGCAAAAAAAGACCGGGGCATGCCCCGGTCTTTTCCTGATCAACCCTGCAGGCGCTGCAGCAGGGTGGCCTTGTCCAGGCTTTCCGCTTCGCTGGCACGACGCGAGCGGTACTCGTAGGTGCCGGCGGCCAGACCACGTTCGCTCACCACCACGCGGTGCGGGATGCCGATCAGTTCCATGTCGGCGAACATTGCGCCCGGGCGCAGGCCACGGTCGTCGAGTGCCGCGTCCAGGCCCGCATCGCGCAGCTCCTGCAGCAGGTTGGCCGCGGCGTCGGCCACGGCGGCGTCGCCCTTCGGATTGATCACGCACACCACCACCTGCCACGGCGCCATCGCGTCCGGCCAGATGATGCCGGCATCGTCATGGTTCTGTTCGATCGCGGCAGCCACCACGCGCGAGATACCGATGCCATAGCAGCCCATCGCCATCACCGCCGCCTTGCCGTTCTCGTCCAGAACGGTGGCATCCAGCGCTTCGGCGTACTTGCGGCCGAGCTGGAACACGTGGCCGACTTCGATGCCACGGGCGATCTTCAGTTCACCACCGTCCAGCGCGCGGTCACCGGCACGCACGTTGCGGATGTCGGCCACTTCCGGTTCCGGCAGGTCGCGGCCCCAGTTGACGCCAGCCAGGTGGAAACCGGCTTCGTTGGCGCCGACGACGAAGTCGGACATCGCCGCCACTTCGCGATCGGCCACCACGCGGATGGCCTTGGCCGGGGCGACCGGGCCGAGGAAGCCCGGCACGCTGCCCAGGTGCTCGGCGATTTCCGCCTCACTGGCGAAGCGCTGTTCGTCCAGGCCGGCAACCTTGGCCAGCTTGATCTCGTTGACCTCATGGTCGCCGCGTACCAGCAGCAGCACGAACTGCTGTGCCTTGCCTTCGCCGGCGATCAGCGCCACCGATTTCACCGTGCGCTGCAGGTCGATGCCGAGCAGCGCCGCGACATCCTCGCAGGTTTTCTGGGTGGGGGTATCGACCTTGCGCATGGCTTCGCTGGCGGCCGCACGCGGTGCCGGATCGGCAGCGATCGCCGCTTCCATGTTGGCCGCGTAGTCCGAACCGGTGGAGAACACCAGCGCGTCTTCGCCGGAATCGGCGATGACGTGGAATTCCTGCGAGGCATCACCGCCGATCGCGCCGGAGTCGGCCTGCACCATGCGGAAATCCAGGCCGAGGCGGGTGAAGATACGGCTGTAGGCCGACTTCATGTTCTCGTACTCGCGCACCAGGCACTCATCGTGCAGGTGGAACGAATAGGCGTCCTTCATCAGGAACTCGCGCGAACGCATCACGCCGAAGCGCGGACGGATCTCGTCGCGGAACTTGGTCTGCACCTGGTAGAAGTTCACCGGCAGCTGCTTGTAGCTGGACAGCTCGCTGCGCGCGAAGTCGCAGGCGGCTTCTTCGGCGGTCGGGCTGTAGCAGAACACCTGGTCCTTGCGGTCCTTGATCTTCAGCAGCTGCGGGCCGAACTTCTGCCAGCGCCCGGTCTGCTCCCAAAGTTCCTTCGGCTGGATGGTCGGGATCTGGAATTCCACGGCACCGGCGCGGTCCATTTCCTCGCGCACGATGCGTTCAACCTTGCGCAGCACGCGCAGGCCCAGCGGCGACCAGGTGTATAGGCCCGATGCCAGCTTGCGGATCATGCCCGCGCGCAGCATCAGCCGGTGGCTGGTGAGCTCGGCGTCGCTGGGGGTTTCCTTGGTGGTGTGCAGGTGGAACTGGGAGAGGCGCATCGTCGGCTTCGGATAACGGCAGAGACGCCTATTCTGCCAGCCCGGCCGGGGGGAGGGGTATCGGCAGGGCTGCGCCCTGCACCCGCCTCAAGCAACGTCAACTGCAACTGCAACAGCGGGCTTCCCGTGGGATGGCGGGGTGGGTCCGGTTGCGGGGGACGCCGTAAATACGTCCCTGTGGCTCGGTCGCGCCATCCATGGCGCTCACGCCCTCGCAACCGGACCCACCCCGCCTTCGACAGTTTTCCGCGATCTGCCGCCCTTTTGTAGGGCCGAGCCATGCTCGGCTGCTGTTCGATCAATTCTCGAACTATTCGATTTCCATGGAGATTCATCCACGCATGGCGTGGATCTACTGACCACCGGGAATCTGTCGGGGGTGGGGCGGTGTCGGATTGCGGGGTGTCAGCCGCATGGATGCGGCTGCCAAGCCTACAGGGACGTACTTGCGGCGTCCCCGCACTCCGACACCGCCCCGCCATTCCACGGAATGCCCGCTCTTGACGTTGCCCTTGCTACCGCCTCTGCGGGTGCAGGGCTGCAAGCCCTGCCGATAACCCTCACTCCGCCGGGCAGTAGGCCTTGATGGCGGCTTCAGCCAATCCCTTCTGCGCGCTGCGCTGCTCCGGAGCCAACGCGGTATCGGCCTTGCCATCACCATCGGTGTCCTGCATTACCTGGCCGCCGCCGTCCAGCAGGGCCAGGTTGGCGCGGGCGGTGCTGCACTGCTCGGGCACCGGCGCGGCCGGGGTCTCGGCGCTGGCCGCCGCCTGGGGACTGCGCGCCTGCGCCCGGGTCTCGAACTTCCTGCCCGCCGGCGGGGTCTCCGAATACTGGGTCACGCCATTGGCGTCCTTCCATTTATAGACCGGGCCGGCCACGGCGTTGGCACTGGCCAACAGCAGCAGGCATCCAAGGCAGGACAGGGCACGCATGGCAAACTCCACGGAATGGGCGTAGAACGCCGATTGCAGCATTGGCGCCGAGCACTGGCAAGTCGATTAAACTGGATTCCATGGACCCGATCACACCGCCGCCGCGTTCGCGCACGATTTACCTGCTGCCCAACCTGTTCACCACCGCCGGCCTGTTTGCCGGCTTCTACGCGATCATCGCCGCGGCCAACGGGGACTTCGTCAACGCCAGCATCGCCGTGTTCGTGGCGGCGGTGATGGATGGCCTGGATGGGCGCGTGGCGCGCCTGACCGGCACCAGCAGCGAATTCGGCGTGCAGTACGACTCGCTGGCCGACCTGGTCAGCTTCGGCATGGCCCCGGCGCTGGTGATGTACCACTGGTCGCTGTCGTGGCTGAAGTTCGACGACCCGCTGCTGGGTCGCGTCGGCTGGGCCGTGGCCTTCCTGTATGCCGCCTGCGCGGCGCTGCGCCTGGCCCGCTTCAATACCCAGGTAGCGGTGGTCGACAAGCGCTGGTTCGTCGGCCTTGCCAGCCCGGCCGCGGCCGGCCTGATGATGTCCTTCGTCTGGGCGTTCGCCGATGGCAACCTGGGCTGGGACGGCAACCAGCTGCGCTACGTGGCGCTGGCGGTGACGATCATCGCGGCGCTGCTGATGGTCAGCCGCATCCGCTTCTGGAGCTTCAAGGGCGGCGGCGCCAAGGGCACCCGCTCCGACCGCGTGCCGTTCCTGGTACTGGCCCTGGTGCCAGTGGCGATCGCCATTGCGGTCATCGACCTGCCGCGCGTGCTGTTCGCGGTGGGCATCCTGTATGCCTTGTCGGGCCCGGTGATGTGGGCCGTGCAGCGCCTGCGCAAGAAGCCCGAGGCCGCGTGAGCGAGGACCTGCCCGTGCTGTGGTCACCGGCCCAGCAGGCCTGGCTGCAGGCCATGGGCTACACCGTCTATCACGACGGCCAGCTGGCCGCCGAGCTGGATGCCGCGCTGCAGCTGAGCGTGGCCGAAGCCGAGGCGGCTGCCACACCAGCGGCGGAGCAGGCGCGGGCGCCAACCGCACCCGCGCGCGAACCTCTGGCTGCGGCCGCACCGGTTTCCCGCCAGGAACGCCCGGCGCCAGCGCGCCGCGAGACCCCGGTCAGCGCACCGGACACCGCGCCCGCCGCTGCCCGGCCGCTGCCTGGCGGCAATGCCCGGCAGCCGGTGGTGCGCCTGCCGGATCGCCTGCAGATCGCCTTGCTGCGCGCGTCCGGCTGCAATCCCAATGATCCGGCCACGCAGGCGCTGATGGACAGCTGGCCGCTGGACCAGCTGCGTCAGGACCCGGCCGCCAAGCGCGCGCTGTGGCCGCAGCTGCGCGCCCTGCGCAAGCGGGGTGCGCCATGAGTGCGGTCAGCCAGCCCGGTCCGGTCAGCCTGCGCGCGCTGCGCGAGAGCGACCTCAACGCGGTGATGGCGATTGAAGTACGCGGCTATCCGTTTCCCTGGACCCGCGGCATCTTCGTCGACTGTCTGCGTGCGGGCTATCCGGGCCTGGCCATGGAGCGTGATGGCCAGCTGATCGGCTATGGCGTGCTCAGCATCGCGGCCGACGAGGCCCATGTGCTGAACGTCTGCATCGATCCACTGACGCAGTCGCGTGGGCTCGGACGTCAGTTGCTGCGCGCGCTGGTACAGCTGGCCGGCGACCGGGGGGCGCAGCGTGTGTTCCTGGAAGTGCGTCCGTCCAACACACCCGCGCTGGCCTTGTACCACAGCGAAGGCTTCAACGAGATCGGTCGCCGCCCGCGTTACTACCCGGCCGCACAGGGCCGCGAAGACGCGGTGGTGATGGCGATCGAACTGGTCGACGGCGACCTGCAGGCGATGCCGCCGCTGTAACGGAGCAGGGTTGCCGGCCTGCGGCCGGCACTACCGATGGATCTCCGCTGTCATCGACACATCACCTACCGTGGTAGGTGCCAGCCTTGGTTGGCACGCTTTCCTCACGCCAGCCGCAGTGCCAACACACCCCCGACGATCAACGCCGCCGCCAGCCAGCGCGCGCGCGGAATCCGTTCGCGCAGCAGGAACACCGAGATCAGCAACGCGAACAGGATCGACGATTCGCGCAACGCCGAGACCATCGCCACCGGCGCCTGGGTCATTGCCCACAACGCCATCGCATACGAGGTGGTGGTGCCGACGCCACCGGCCAGCCCCAGCGGCCAGTGCTGTCGCGCATAGTCCAGCACCGCGCCGCGGCGCGTGTACAGCGCCCACAGTGGCAGTGGAATGCCCGACAGCAGGAACAGCCACAACGTATAGCTGAGTGCGCTGCCGGACTGACGCGCGCCCTGCGCATCGACCAGCGTGTAGGTGGCGATCATCGCCGCGGTCAGCAGCGGCAGGCGCAGCTGACCGCCACGCGCCCCCAGCGCCATGCACAGGATGCCGGTGCTGACCAGCACCACGCCCAGCCACGCTGCCGGTGGCAGCTGCTCGCCCAGCAGTGTGCCCGCCAACGCGACCAGGATCGGCGCGCTGCCACGCATCAGCGGGTAGGCCAGGCTCATGTCGACCTGCTGGTAACAACGTGCGACCAGCCCGTAATAGGTCACCTGCAGCAGCACCGAAGCGGCCAGCCATGGCCAGCTGTGCGCGGCGGGGAAGGGCAGGAAGGGCAGGGCAGCGGCGGACAGCAACGCGGCGCTGCCGGTGACCAGCACGGTGCCGAGGAACTTGTCCGGCCCGCGCTTGACGATCGCGTTCCAGCTGGCGTGCAGGGCTGCAGCGGCGAGAACCAGCAGGAAGATGGAAAGCGGCATCCAGCGATGATGCCATGCGCGCGAAATGTAGAGTCGAGCCATGCTCGACTGCTGTCATGAGTCGAGCCATGCTCGACTGCTGTCATGAGTCGAGCGGGGCTCGACTCTACAAAAGAAACGCCGGGCAGCACCCGGCGCTTCCCGGCGCTTACAGCTTCGCGCGCTGCTCGCGCAGGCCGGCCAGCTGGGTGTTCCAGTCGACCAGGCGCACGCGTTCCTGCTCGACCACGGCCGGCGGCACCTTGTCGGTGAACTTGGCCAGCTTGGTCTCGCTCTTTTCCTTTTCGGCTTCGACGCGGGCGATTTCCTTGTCCAGGCGCACACGCTCGGCATCGAGATCGACCAGGCCTTCCAGCGGCACCAGCAGCTTCAGCTCACCGACAATCGCGGCGGCAGCCGGCGGTGCACTTTCGCCTTCAGCCAGCCACTGGATGCTGTCCAGCTTGAGCAGGAACGACAGCGAGGCGCTGAAACGTTCGATGCGCACGCGATCCTGCTCCAGACCGGCCTGCAGGCGCAGCGGCACCAGCTTGGACGGGGCCACGTTCAGTTCGCTGCGCACGCGGCGCACGGCACTGATCACGGCCTTCAGCCATTCCACGTCGGCCTCGGCCTGGGCGAAATCGCCTTCGAACTCGGCGGCGGTCGGGTACGGGCGCAGCGACAGCGTGGTTTCGGTCAGGCCCAGTCGCGGGGCCAGCTGCTGCCACAGCTGTTCGGTGATGAACGGCGTGAGCGGGTGCAGCAGGCGCAGCAGCGCTTCCAGCACGTACAGCAGAGTGTGGCGGGTGCTTTCGGCGTCGGCGGCATCGGCACCATTCAGTGCCGGCTTGCTCAGCTCCAGGAACCAGTCGCAGAACTCGTTCCAGGCGAACTCGTACAGGCACTGCGCCAGCAGGTCGAAGCGGTAGTTGGCGTAGTGGCCCTGCGCCTCGGTGGACACCGCCGCCAGGCGCGCCAGGATCCAGCGCTCGGCATCGGTGCGCGGCGTCGGCACGCCGGTGAACGTTGCACCCTCGGTGTTCATCAGGGTGAAGCGGCTGGCGTTCCACAGCTTGTTGCAGAAGTTCTTGTAGCCCTCGGCGCGGTTCATGTCGAACTTGATGTCGCGGCCGTGGGTGGCCAGCGCGGCGATGGTGAAGCGCAGCGCATCGGCACCGTGGGCAGCAATGCCGTCCGGGAATTCCTTGCGGGTGGCCTTCTCGATCTTCTCCACCATCTTCGGCTGCATCAGGCCGCCGGTGCGCTTGGCGACCAGATCGTCGATGGTGATGCCGTCGATGATGTCCAGCGGATCGAGCACGTTGCCCTTGCTCTTGGACATCTTCTGGCCCTGGCCGTCGCGGATCAGGCCGGTGAAGTAGACGTCCTTGAACGGGATCTTCCCGACCAGGTTGTCGGTGGCCATGATCATGCGCGCCACCCAGAAGAAGATGATGTCGAAGCCAGTGATCAGCACCGACGACGGCAGGTAGCGGTCGAAGCCGCGCTCGGCCATGGCCTGTTCGTTCGGCCAGCCCAGGGTGGAGAATGGCCACAGCTGCGAGGAGAACCAGGTCTCCAGCACGTCGCTTTCCTGGTTCAGCACCACGTCGCTGCCCAGGTTGTGCTTCGCCCGCACTTCCTCTTCGCTGCGACCGACGTAGCAGCTGCCGGTGGCTTCGTCGAACCACGCCGGAATGCGGTGGCCCCACCACAGCTGGCGGCTGATGCACCAGTCCTGGATGTTGTTCATCCAGTGGCGGTAGGTGTTGATCCAGTTCGGCGGCACGAAGGAAATGCTGCCGTCTTCGACCAGCTCCAGGCCACGCTTGGCCAGGTCGTCCATCTTCACGAACCACTGGTCGGTCAGGTACGGCTCGATCACCTGGCCGGTACGGTCGCCGCGCGGCACCTGCAGCTTGTGCGCCTTGGTCTCGACCAGGATGCCCAGGTCTTCCAGCTCGGCCAGCACGGCCTTGCGCGCGGCGTAGCGGTCCAGGCCCTGGAAACGCTCCGGCGCGTTTTCGTTCAGCGCCGCCACCGGGGTGAACAGGTTGATCATCGGCAGGCTGTGGCGCACGCCCACTTCGTAGTCGTTGAAATCGTGCGCCGGGGTGACCTTGACCACGCCGGTGCCGAAGGCACGGTCCACGTAGTCGTCGGCGATCACCGGGACGCGGCGGCCGGTCAGCGGCAGCACCACGCTCTTGCCGATCAGGTGCGCATAGCGCTCGTCTTCCGGGTGCACCATCACCGCGGTATCGCCCAGCAGGGTTTCCGGGCGGGTGGTGGCGACGACCAGGTAGTCGCGGGTTTCGCGCAGGGTTTCCACGCCGTCGGCATCGCGCTCGACGTGTTCGTAGCTCAGGCCCTCATCCAGCGTGTAGGCGATCGACCACAGGAAGCCGTCTTCCTCGGCGCTTTCCACTTCCAGGTCGGAAATGGCGGTCTTCAGCACCGGGTCCCAGTTGACCAGGCGCTGGCCGCGGTAGATCAGGCCCTGCTCGTACCAGCGCACGAAGGCCTCGTTGACCGCCGCCGACGGCTGCGGGTCCATGGTGAAGGTGCTGCGCGACCAGTCGGCGGAGGTGCCGAGGCGGCGCATCTGGCGTTCGATGGTGTCGCCGGACTGCTGCTTCCACTCCCAGACCTTGCCGATGAAGCCTTCGCGGCCCAGCGAATCGCGGGTCTCGCCCTTGCCTTCCAGCGCCAGGTTGCGGCTGACCACCATTTCGGTGGCGATGCCGGCGTGGTCGGTGCCGACCTGCCACAGCGTGTCGTAGCCACGCATGCGGTGGTAGCGCACCAGCGCGTCCATCAGGGTCTGCTGGAAGGCGTGGCCCATGTGCAGGGTGCCGGTCACGTTCGGCGGCGGCAGCAGGATGGTGTACGGCTCGCCCGTGCCGGACGGCTTGAAGTGGCCGGCCTTCTCCCAGGCCTCGTAGAGGTCGGTCTCGAAGGACTTCGGGTCGTAACTGGAGGCGAGTTGGGTCATGCGGGGGAACCGGTAATCAAGGCGGAAGGGAGATCAGCGCGGCCCGAGGGCGCGCCGGATCTTCTGGTCGGTGTGGTACTGGCTGACCGCGTAGGCGGCCCAGATCGCGGCGGGCAGCCAGCCGATCAGGGTGATCTGCAGGATCAGGCAGACGATGCCGGCAAACGGCCGGCCGATGGTGAAAAAGGACAGCCAGGGAAGAATCAGGGCGATCAGCAGGCGCATCAAGGGGTCCTCGCTGGACTTACATGTCGTGCTTGTTCAGGTCGTAACCGGCGGTCTTGTACTGGCGCCAGCGTTCGCGCAGCGGTTCGCGCGCTTCCGGGTCGGCCGGAACCACTTCCAGCACGCGCTCGCACTCGCCCAGCCAGGGTTCATCACGCAGGTTGATCACCAGCGGGCGCGCCGGTGCCTCGGTGCCCGGCACGGCGATCAGCACCAGGGCTTCTTCCTCGTCCATGTCCTCGCCGGCGATCTGGTGCGGGATGTAGGCATCGTTGTCGAACGCCCACAGCAGTTCGTCCAGCTCCTCGGCCTGGGCCTGGTCGCGGGCCAGCACCAGGGTGAACAACCCGGCGTCGTTGGCCTTGCGCGCCAGCTCGCAGACCAGGCGCAACGGCTCGGTCAGGAAGCGGGGCTTGGCGATCAGGTAGAAGTCGGCGCGGGGCATGGCAGGGTCCGGGTCAGGCAGGGGCCCGGCAGTGCCGGGCGAGGCCCCAGCCGGCGGGGGCCGGCCAGGGTCGGGTACGGCATCAGGCGCGGGCGGCCTGGTCCAGCAGCCACTGGCTCAGCAGGCCGACCGGGCGGCCGGTGGCCATGCCACGCTTGCCTTCATCGCTGGCCACGCCGGCGATGTCCAGGTGGGCCCAGCGCTGGCCTTCGGCGAAGCGCGACAGGAAGCAGCCGGCAGTGATCGCGCCGGCCCAGCGGCCGCCGATGTTGTAGACGTCGGCGAAGGTCGAATCCAGCATCGGCTGGTACTCGTCCCACAGCGGCAGGCGCCAGGCGCGGTCGAACACCTGCTCGCCGGCGGCCAGCAGCTCGTTGGCCAGGTCGTCGTGCTTGCTCATCAGGCCGGCGGTCTGGTGGCCCAGGGCGACCATGCAGGCGCCGGTTAGGGTGGCGACGTCGACCAGCGCGGCCGGCTCGAAGCGCTGCGCGTAGGTCAGCGCGTCGCACAGGATCAGGCGGCCTTCGGCGTCGGTGTTGCCGACTTCGATGGTCTTGCCCGACATCGAGGTGATCACGTCGGACGGGCGGTAGGCGTTGCCATCGATGGCGTTTTCCACCGCCGGCACCACCACCACCAGGTTCAGCGGCAGCTTGGCCTTGACCGCAGCGACGAAGGTGCCGATGACGTTGGCGCCACCGCACATGTCGTACTTCATCTCTTCGATGCCGCCCTGGGTCTTCAGGTTGACGCCACCGGTATCGAAGGTGATGCCCTTGCCGACCAGCACGTACGGTTTGGCGTCGCCGCCATTGTTCCACTTCAGTACGACCAGGCGCGGGCGGTTGGCCGAACCACGGGCCACGGCCAGCAGCGAGCCCATGCCCAGCGCTTCCATCTGGTGCTCGTCGAGGATCTCGGCTTCGGCACCGTCGTGCTCGCCGGCGAACTTCACACCCACTTCGGCCAGATGGGCCGGGGTGCAGTAGTTCGGCGGCAGGTTGCCCAGCTCGCGGGCGAACTCGACACCGGCGGCGATGGCCTGGCCCTGGGCCAGGGCCTGCGCGTCGTCACCGGCGATGGCCAGCTGGGCCAGGCCGGCGTCGTCGGCCTTCTTCTTGCCCAGGGTGGCGGTGTAGCGGTACGCGGCATGATCGGCGGCGATCACCGCCTGGCGGATCGCCCAGGCCGCGTCGCGGTCCTTCACCGCCACTTCGGACAGGGTGAACAGTGCGCTGCGGGCAGCACCGGCCTTCAGCGCGCGCACGGCGTCGCCGACGGCCTTCAGGTACTGCGGCACGCCGAAGCGGGCGGCTTCGCCCAGGCCGACCACCAGCACGCGCGGGGCGGTCACGCCCGGCAGGTCATGCAGCAGGGTGGTGGCGCCGGTCTTGCCGGACAGGTCGCCGCGCTGGGCCAGGGCGGCCAGGCGGCCACCGCTGGCGGCGTCCAGGGCCTGTGCGGCCGGGGTCAGGGTATGGTCGGCATACGCGCCAACCACCAGGCAATCGACGGTGGCGGCGGCCGGAGCAACGTGGTTCAGGGTGAATTCGAGGGCCATTGAGCAGATTCCATTGGCGAGTCCGTACAATCGCAGGCCGTTTACGCCCAGACAGTAGACTGGGCGGCACCGCGAACGAACCCCAGAGTTTAAACCACCGCCCCATGCTGAAGCTCGACCGATACCTGCTGGGCGATTTCGTCCAGAGTTTCCTGGCTACCCTGATCGTCCTGCTGGTGGTCAGCGTGGGCGGCGTGCTGGTGGACATCCTCGGCAACATCGCCGACGGGCGCCTGCCGGCCAAGCTGCTGTTCTCGCAGCTGGGCTTGCAGTTCATTGCCTACCTGCCGCTGATCCTGCCGCTGGCGCTGATGCTGGGCCTGCTGCTGGCCATCGCGCGCCTGTACCGCGACTCGGAAATGGCAGTGATCACCGCCATTGGTGTCGGCCCCAAGCGACTGCTGCGGCCACTGCTGATGCTGGTGGTGCCGGTGGTGGCACTGGTGGGCGCCTGCTCGCTGTGGCTGGGCCCGTGGGCCGGCCGGGTGGCCGAGCAGATGATCATCGAGGCCAACCGCAGCGTGCTGATGGCCGGACTGGAGCCGGGCCGGTTCACCCCGCTGCCCAATGGCGGCGTGGTCTACCTGTCCTCGATCTCGCCCGATGGCACCCAGCTGGGCAGGGTGTTCCTGCAGCGGCAGAAGGACGACCGCCTCGAGGTGGTGTCTGCCGCCGGGGGCCGGATGTTCTTTGAAGGCGCCCGCCAGCGCTTCCTGGAGCTGGATGATGGGCACCAGGTGGAGGGCCCGGTAGCGGGTGGGCTGGACTACCGCCTGGCGACCTTCGCGCGCAACGACGTGGCCCTGCCCGACGGTGCGCAGACCCGTACCGAGAACGATCCGGAGCTGATGCCGACCACGAAGCTGTTCGGTGATGCCCGGCCCGAGGCACAGGCACAGCTGCATCGCCGGCTGGCCCCGCCGCTGATCGCACTGGCCTTCGCCCTGTTGACCGTGCCGCTGGGCCGCAGCTCTCCGCGCCAGCAGCGCTATGGACGGATGATGCTGGCCCTGCTGGCCTACATGGTTGGCACCAACCTGATGTTCATCGGCAGTGGCTGGATCGCCACCGGCAAGATTCCGGCCGCGCTCGGCCTGTGGTGGCTGACCCTGCCGTTGCTGGGGCTGGCGATCTGGATGTATGCACGTGATGGCCGCCTGGGCCGGCCGAAGGGAGCCCACGCATGAGGCTGCGCCCGATGCGCTTCGATCTGTACCTGGGCCAGTCGGTATTCACGACGGTGCTGTTGACCTGGACGGTGCTGGTCGGCCTGGACGTGGTGATGGCCTTCTCCGGCGAGTTCAAGGACATCGGCAAGAACGGCTACTCGCTGGGCCATGCCGCCGCCTGGGTGCTGTACACGGTGCCGCGGCGGGCCTACACCTTCTTCCCCACCGCTGCGGTGATCGGCGCCCTGATGGGCCTGGGCCAGCTGGCGGCGACCTCCGAACTGACCGCGCTGCGCGCGCTGGGGCTGTCGCGCAAGCGCCTGAGCGTGTCGGTGGCGATTGCGCTGTCACTGCTCACCGCAGTGATGGTGCTCAGCGCCGAAACGCTGGGACCCTGGGGCCAGGATCGAGCCGATGCGCTGAAGTCCAGCGCCAAATGGGGCCAGGACATTTCCACTGCACGCTACTCCGGGCTGTGGGCGCGGGAGGGCGACACCTTCCTCAGCGCCGCCGGTGGCGAAGAGCAGCTGGTGGGTGACAAGGGCACGCGGTTGATCCTGCGCGACGTGCGCCTGTACCGCATCGCCGAGGACGGACAGATCGCCTCGTTGACCCACGCGGCCACCGCCGAGCACGACAACGATGGCTGGGTGTTGACCGGTGTGCGCCGGGATACGTTCGGCGAACGTTCGGCCACGCGCGAGGAAGTGGCGCGCGAGCCGTGGAATTCCAAGCTGGATGCCGGCGCGCTGGCGACCGGTATCGCCAAGCCGCGCAACCTCAGCGTGGCCGAGCTGCGTACCAGCATCGAGTACCGCGAACGCAATGGGCTGGATGCGCGCGACTATGAGGATGTGTACTGGAGCCGTTGGTTCTACCCGGTGAACGTGCTGGCGCTGTGCCTGGCGGCAGTGCCGTTCGCGTTCGGCTCGCTGCGCAGCGGCGGCATGGGTAAGCGCCTGTTCCTGGGCATCCTGTTCGCGCTGGGCTTCTGGTTGCTGCAGCTGTTCTTCGGCCGCATGGCCGGCGCGTTGAAGTTCGATTACCGCATTGCCTATGCGCTGCCACCGATCGTGATGCTGGCGATATCCGGGCTGCTGTTCCGGCGCAAATCAGGTTGATTCCCAGGGAGCCGGGCAAGGCCCGGCTGTTTCCGTTTCACTTCAAGGACGAACATGAGCTTCCAACGCTTTCTGCCGTACATCGCGGCCGTGCTGCTTTCTGCCGGCTGCAGCCGGTCCACCGTCGACTTCGAGATCGACAACCCGACGGATGCACCGCTGACCTTGTCGGTCGACCAGCAGGTGCATACCCTGCCGCCGCACACCTCCATGCCCCTGGTCCTGGAGCCGGGCCAGTACCGGCTGCAGAGCGAGAAAATCGGCAGCGTACGCATGGTTGTCTACGCCGACGGGATCGGCGGGCTGATCAACCCGGCCATGGCCGAGTACGTGATCGTCACCGAGCAGTACGTCACCAGCAAAACCAATACCGGCAACCTGGCATCGAAGATCGAACTGAACGATGTGGAGATCAAGGGTCCCTACGTGAAGGCGACCGGCTTCTTCATTCCGCGCCGTTGGGACGCAGGACTGAAGGGCGAGCTGCCTGACACGGTGGTCTCCAGCAGCCCGGATACCTCGTCCGACTACCGGACCAAGATCTACAACGTGCCCGGCTTCTTCGAATACCTGGATGCCGGGGACGAGCTGAAGGAGGCTTTCGGGCCGGATGGCTACCGGCCGCCGGCAGCATCGGTGGCTTTCACTGCCGCCCAGCTGCCGCCGCTTCCGGCGGCCTATGAGGCCCAGGGCAAACCGATGCGCGAGCTGTACGCGCAGTACCTTGCCGCAACCGATGCAGGCGAGCAGAAGCGCCTGAAGAAGGCCAGCCTGAAACTGTGGCAGGAGTTCGTGAAGACCCGTGCGCAGTTGAGCGGACAGTCGCCGGTGGCCGATGATGTGCAGGCCAATGCGTTTGCGTCCGCCTTTTTCGACCTCTGGACGCAGCCGGCGGTGATCCTGCCGGACCCGGCGCCAGCCGGCTGACCGCTGCGTTGATCGTGTAGAGCCGAGCCCATGCTCGGCTATCGAGTGCATCGCGAAACGCAGCCGAGCATGGCTCGACGCTACAGATGGCTCGACGCTACGGAATGCGCGTCAGCGCTTCGGCATCCGCACCACGCGGGTGCCGCTGGCGCGGTCGTGCCAGGTCAGGCGGTCGCGGTCGACCCAGGCCCACCAGAATCCCAGTCCGCCCAGCAGCAGTGACAGCGTGCCCACCGCGAAGCGCAGCCACAGTTGGCCGCGCCGCAGCGGCGTGCCATCGCTCGATTGCAGTTTCAGCCGCCACGGTCGCATGCCCAGCGTCTGCCCGCCACGGCGCCAGCTGGCCGTGGCGTACCCCCCCGTGATTCCCCAGCACACCGCCCACAGCAGCCACTGCCAGGCACTGAACGGTGCGATGTTCTCGCGCTGCGCGTGGCCGCTGAAGGTGTAGGCGAGGGTGAACAGCGTGCCGGCCAGCATCCACAGCGCCAGCACCGGCAGTGCGTCGTAGACCATCGCCAGCAGGCGCCACAGCAGCAGTGCACGCGGGCGGGGCAGTTCGCTGGCGGCCGCTGGGGCCGTGTCGGTGGCGGGGCGGGACATGCGCCGAGCATACGCAAAGCTGGCCGCGCCCGCAGTGGCCCTCGTATCCTGCACCCATGGCCCTTGTTTCCACCCCCGCCGAACGCCGCCAGCTGGTGCAGCAACTGCCCGAGCTGCGCGCCGACGACAGCGCGCGCATCCAGCGCTTCCTCGATGCGATCTGGGCCGAGAACGGCCTGGCCCGCGCCACCCTCGACAGTTACCGGCGCGACCTGGAAGGGCTGGCGCGCTGGATGGATGGACGCGACGGTGGCCTGGCCGGCATCGAGCGCCCGGGGTTGTTCGATTATCTGGCCTGGCGCACCGGGCATGGCTGGTCGCCGCGCAGCAATGCGCGCCTGCTGTCGGCGCTGCGCGCGTTCTTCGCCGATGGCGTGCGCCGTGGTGAACGCAGCGAGGACCCCAGTGCCCTGCTGGACCCGCCGAAGCTGCCGCGGCTGTTGCCGAAGGCGTTGGCCGAAAGCCAGATCGACGCACTGCTGGCGGCGCCGGACATCGACAGTCCGCTGGGCCTGCGCGACCGCGCCATGCTGGAGCTGATGTATGCGGCCGGCCTGCGCGTGAGCGAGCTGGTGCTGCTACCGGCCACGGCAGTCAACCTGCGCCAGGGCGTGCTGAGGGTCACGGGCAAGGGCAGCAAGGAGCGGCTGGTGCCGCTGGGCGAGGAATCGCAGCACTGGCTGGAGCGCTATCTGCAGGCGTCGCGCCCGCAGCTGGTCGGCAAGGGCAAGGTGCAGGCGCTGGCCGATGGGCAGACCCCATTGTTTGTCGAGCCGACGCTGCATGCGCTGACCCGCCAGGCGTTCTGGCATCTGGTCAAGCGCCACGCGCAGGTGGCCGGTATCGATCCGGTGCGGATCAGCCCGCATGGCCTGCGCCACAGCTTCGCCACGCATCTGCTCAACCGCGGCGCCGACCTGCGCGCGCTGCAGATGCTGCTCGGCCACAGCTCGCTGTCGACCACCCAGATCTACACCCTGGTGGCCCGCGAACACCTGCAGAAGCTGCACGCGCGCCACCATCCGCGCGGCTGAGCAGCGGCCTGAACCCCGGCCTCGGGCGGTGGGCAGTGTCGCGGCCCGGTAGCGGCGGCTGTGTCAGAATCCGGGGTCTTCTTCTGTCGCGGACCGCTCCATGCTCCGATTTGCCATCGCCGCCGTGTTCGGTGCGCTCAGCCTGACCGCCTGCGCCCAGCCGGCTCCGCCGGCCGCCAAGGCACCCGCCGCGGCTGCGGCCAAGGCCGTCCCGGCCGCCAACGCTTCGGCCGACCAGGCCGTACGCGCCGCGCTGACCGCCCTGAATCCCGGCTTCCAGGTGGACTACATCGGCGCTGCGCCGTTCCCCGGCTTCCGCGAGGTCGTGGTCTCCGGCCAGTTGCTGTACGTGTCCGACGATGGCCGCTACCTGTTCCAGTCGCAGCCCTACGACACGCGTGCCAAGGGCCCGGCCAACAGCGAAGGCCTGCTCGGCTACCGCCGCGATCTGCTGGCCAAGGCCAACCACGGCGACCGCATCGTATTCGCTGCGCCCAATGCCAAGTACACCATCAGCGTGTTCACCGACATCGAGTGCGGCTACTGCCGCAAGCTGCATCAGGACATCGCAGAACTCAACCGCAACGGCATCTCGGTCGAGTACCTGGCATTCCCGCGCATGGGCCTGGGCAGCAAGGACTACACCGACATGATTTCGGTCTGGTGTGCAGCGGATCGCCGCCAGGCCCTGACCAACGCCAAGCGCGGTGGCAGTGTGCCGGCCAAGAACTGCACCAACCCGGTGGCGATGCAGTACGCGCTGGGCCAGCAGTTGGGCGTGAACGGCACGCCGGCGATCTTCGCGCCGGATGGCACCCAGCTGGGCGGTTACCTGCCGCCGGCGCAGCTGCGTGCGGCGCTGGACAAGCTGTCCGAGAAGCGCTGACGCGGAATCGTAGCGTCGAGGTATGCTCGACTGCGGGACCATCAGCCGAGCATGGGCTCGGCGCTACAGATCAGAGGCCGGGGGCGCACAATGCGCCCCCGGCTTTTTGCTTATTTCAGGCCATCACTGACCGCCTTGGTCAGCGTGCCCTGTGCATCGTCACCGCTGAACTCCCAGACGAACGCGCCGCCCAGGCCCTGGGTCTTCACGTAGCCCATCTTGCGGGTGATGTTGGCCGGGGTATCGAAGCTCCACAGCGTGCTGCCGTTGTAGATCCAGGTGGCACCGGCCGTGTTGTCGGTGTAGCCCGGCCACGCCAGGTTCTTCAGCACCTTCCAGTCTTCGATGCCGGCTTCATACGTGCCCGGGGCGGCGCCGGTCGCGGTCTGGTACAGGCCGTTGTTGGCGTTGGTCACACCGGTCCAGCCACGCCCGTAGTAGCCGATGCCCAGGTTGAGCTTGGCGGCGGGCACGCCACGGCTGATGAAGGCCTCGATGGCGTCGTTGCTGTTGTAGAGCTTCTGGTCGCCGGTGGACGGATCATTCGGCGAATCGAACAGCGCCGACTGGTGATTGGTCTTCGCATCCCACGCGCCGTGGAAGTCGTAGGTCATCACGTTGATGTAGTCCAGGTACGGGTGGTACGCGGCCGGATCAGTGACGCGGATCTTGTCGATGCCGGCACCCACCGCCACCGTCAGCAACAGGCCCGGACGCACCGCATCGAGCTGGCGGCGGAACTCGGCCATCAGCGCGGTGAAGTTGGCATTGTCCTCCGGCTTGCCGCATTCGATGCCACAGGCCACCGGGTACTCCCAGTCGATGTCGATGCCGTCGAATACGCCCAGTGCGGCACCGGCGCCACCGGCACCGTCGGTCACCGGCAGGTTGCCCTTGATGTAGGCGTCGATGCACGAGGCGACGAAGGCCTGGCGGTTTTCCGGACGCGCCGCGCTGGAGAAACCACGCGACCAGGTCCAGCCACCCAGCGAGATCAGCACCTTCATGCCCGGGTACTTGGCCTTGAGCTGCTTGAGCTGGTTCCAGTTGCCGCGCAGCGGCTGGTCCCAGGTATCGGCGCTGCCGCTGACGCTCTCGGCGGCACTGAAGGCCTTGGTGTAGTCGGCGAAGGCATCGCCACCGGCACCGCTGTTCGGATCCGACGGCTGGGTGATGCCCACTTCGCAACGGTTGTTGCGCACGTTGCCGAACGCGTAGTTGATGTGGGTCAGGCGTGCGGCCGAGCCACTGCTGTCGATGTTCTTGACCCGGTAGTTGCGGCCGTAGATGCCCCACTGGGTGAAGTAACCGATCACCCGCTTGCCGGTGGTGCCGCCGTCGCCGGCCAGCGTAGTGGCGCTGATCTCGGTGCCCTGGGCCGAGGCGTTGCCGGCGTTGTCGCGGGCACGAACCCGGTAGCGGTAGGTGGTGGAGGCAGTCAGCCCGCCATCGATGTAGCTGGCGCTGGACGGTGAACCGACCAGGCTGCCGTTGCGGTACACGTCGTAGCCGGCCACGCCGCTGCCACCGGTGTTGTCGGTGGACGGGCTCCAGCTGAGCGCGATGCTGTTGGCGGTGCGGGTGCCGACCGCCAGCCCGCCCGGCACGCTCGGTGCGGTGGTATCGCCACCGGCGGCGTTGACGGTGATGGTGATGGTCGCGGTGCTGGTGGTGGCGTTGTTGTTGTCGGTCGCGACTGCACGCAGGGTGTGGCTGCCGGCGCTGGCATTGGCCCAGCTGGCCGCATACGGCGCATTGGTGGCCACGCCCAGCGAGCTGCCATCGCGGAAGAATTCGACCTTGGCGACGCTGCCGTCCGGATCACTGGCGTTGGCGGTCACGTTGACCGTGCTGCCGGCGCTGAAGGTGGCGCCGTTGGCCGGCGAGGTCAGGCTGACCACCGGCGGCTGGTTGCTGCCGCTGCCATCGCAGGCACCGAGGTTGGTGTAGTAGGGCGCACCGGCCGGATGGTCCGGCGGCGCGTTCCAGATGTCCTGGTTCGCCCGATAGAGGACGCCTCCTTTCTGCAGGGTATCGCCGGCCCGGTAGATCTTGGCCTGGTCCCACTGGGCCACGCCGGCACAGCTGGCGGCCTGCGCCAGGCCGGGCAGGGCAACGGCCCCGGCAAGGGCCAGCAGCCAGGCCAGACGGCGCGGACGACAGCGGTGGAGGGAGCGTTCGGCACTGCGGACATCGGCACTCAGCACAAGCGGGTCGTACATGGTGTGTCTCCGATCGATCGGTTGGCGCGCGGGCCCGGATGGCGCCGCACGTAACGCAGGTCCGGACATCGCCCGGGAAGGCGACGGAGGGGGCGGACGGAGGTACCTGGGAGGCCGGGGAGAGAGTCCGGCGCCAGGTGGGGACAACGTTGTCATCAATCGCGTGGTCAATCCGTGAGCGAGTGCATGGTTCGGGGATTTGGCGGAGAGCGGCGCTGGCGCGCGGTCGGCGGCCATCGGCGGAGCCCCCTCGTGGCTGGGGCTTTCCGCGAAAAGCAGATTTCTGGGGGTTGGCCGGGCGGGTGGGCTGCGCAGGGGACGCTGCAAGTACGTCCCTGTAAGCTCGGTCGCCGCATCCATGCGGCTCACGCCCCTGCGCAGCCCACCCGCCCGGCCACGGACAGGTTCCTGCGCGGCCAGCCACGGAAGACAGAACAAAAAATCAAAAGCAGAAGCCGATCGCTTCGCTCTTCAATGCCTGATTTCTGAAATTTCCTGGTTGCCGGCCAGCGGCCGGCACTACCGGGGAGCATCCACGCATGGCGTGGATCTACTGCAGATCGCGGAAATCTGTCGGGGCGGGGTGGTGGGGGCCAGCAGGACCGTTGGCGCCATGGATGGCGCCATCGAGCCCCCATGGACGGGTTTACGGCGTGTCCTGCTGGCCCCCACCATCCCGCCAGCCCACGGAATGCCTGCTGTTGCCTTGGCCGTTGCTGTTGCTGTTGCCGTTGCCGTTGCCGTTGCCGTTGCCTTGGCTTCGGCGGGTGCCGGGCGCCACCCGGCCAAAGCCCTTCCCCCGCTTCCGGTACAATGTCGGGCCCGTTTCCCAACTACGGTTCCCCGGACATGATGGTCCTCGAGGGCGCGCCCGCCCTGTCGCCGTTCCGCCGCGAACGTCTTGAATCCCGCCTGCAGTCCATCGCGCCCTCCCTGCGCATCAGCGGTGCCTGGCACGTCTACTTCGTGCAGCCCGAAGGCAGCGCCGCCCCCGACCTCACCACCCTGTGCCGCATCCTCGAAGCTGCGCCGCAGGCCGAGGCCGTGGCCGACGGCGCGGTCAGCCGCATCGTGGTGCCGCGCCTGGGCACGCTGTCGCCGTGGTCGAGCAAGGCCACCGAACTGGTCCGCGGTGCCGGGCAGCCGGTCAGCCGGGTCGAGCGTGGCCTGCGCATCGACGTGCAGGGCTGGCCGGCCGATGCCGCCGCCCAGCAGGCGCTGGTCAAGGCGCTGCACGACCCGATGACGCAGTCGGTGCTGGAGACCGTGGAACAGGGCCAGGCGCTGTTCTCGGCGCCGGCCCGCGGTGAACTGGAACGCGTGCCGGTGGACCAGCTGGAGGCCGCCAACCAGCGCCTCGGCCTGGCCATGGCCCAGGACGAGATCGACTACCTGCGCGAACGCTTCACCGCGCTCGGCCGCGCACCGTCCGACGTCGAGCTGATGATGTTCGCGCAGGCCAATTCCGAGCACTGCCGCCACAAGATCTTCAACGCCAGCTGGACCATCGACGGCCAGGAACAGGACCGTTCGCTGTTCCGGATGATCAAGAACACCCACCAGCAGACCCCGCAGCACACGCTCAGCGCGTACAGCGACAACGCCGCGGTGATCGAAGGCCATCCGGCGTCGCGTTACCGCCCGGATCCGGCCAGCGGCGAATACCGCCGCGAGCCGCAGGTGCCCAGCGCGTTCCAGATCAAGGTGGAAACGCATAACCATCCGACCGCGATCGCGCCGTTCCCGGGTGCCTCGACCGGCAACGGTGGCGAGATCCGCGACGAAGGCGCGACCGGCCGCGGCGGCAAGCCGAAGGCGGGCCTGTCCGGGTTCTCGGTCTCGCACCTTCGCATTCCCGAGCTGCCGCAGCCGTGGGAAGCGCCGCGCGCGCTGAACCCGCGCATGGCACCGGCGCTGGAAATCATGACCGACGGCCCGCTTGGCGGCGCTGCGTTCAACAACGAGTTCGGCCGCCCGAACCTGCTCGGCTACTTCCGCAGCTTCGAGCTGCCGGAAGGCGCCGATCTGGTGCGTGCCTACGACAAGCCGATCATGCTGGCCGGTGGCCTCGGCGCGATCGACCGCGTGCAGGTCGACAAGATCCAGCTGCAGGCCGGTGATGCGGTCATTGTGCTCGGCGGTCCGGCGATGCTGATCGGCCTGGGCGGCGGTGCCGCCAGTTCGGTGGCCTCCGGCGAGAGCGCCGAGGACCTGGACTTCGCCAGCGTGCAGCGCGACAACCCGGAAATGGAACGCCGCTGCCAGGAGGTCATCGACCGCTGCGTGGCGATGGGCGCCAACAACCCGATCAAGTTCTTCCACGACGTCGGTGCCGGTGGCCTGTCCAATGCCATCCCGGAACTGCTGCACGACTCCAAGGTCGGCGGTGTCATCGACCTGGGCAAGGTGCCCACCGACGATCCGTCGCTGTCGCCGATGCAGCTGTGGTGCAACGAGTCGCAGGAGCGCTACGTGCTGGGCGTGGCCCAGGAGCGCCTGGCCGAGTTCGCTGCGCTGTGTGCCCGCGAGCGCTGCCCGTTCGCTGCGGTTGGCGTGGCCACCGCCGAGGAACACCTGGTGGTGGCCTACGGTGCGGTGCCGGGCCACACCCCGGCCGATGCACCGATCGACCTGCCGATGGACGTGCTGTTCGGCAAGCCGCCGAAGATGCACCGCGACACCGCGCACCCGCCGGCCCCGCGCTGGCCGGCGCTGAAGACCGGTGGCCTGGACCTGCAGGAAGCGGGCCTGCGCGTGCTCGCGCACCCGACCGTCGCCTCGAAGAACTTCCTGGTCACCATCGGTGACCGCAGCGTCGGCGGCCTGACCGCACGCGAACAGATGGTCGGCCCGTGGCAGCTGCCGGTTTCCGACGTGGCGATCACCCTGGCCGACTTCGACGGCGTGGCCGGCGAAGCGATGTCGATCGGCGAGCGCACCCCGCTGGCCCTGCTCGACGCCGCTGCGTCGGCACGCATGGCGGTGGGCGAAGCGCTGACCAACCTGTGCGCGGCCCCGGTCGATGCGTTGGATGAAATCAAGCTGTCGGCGAACTGGATGGCCGCGGCCGGCCACCCCGGCGAAGACGCGCTGCTGTACGACGCGGTGAAGGCAGTGGGCATGGAACTGTGCCCGCAGCTGGACATCAGCATCCCGGTGGGCAAGGACTCGCTGTCGATGCAGGCGCAGTGGCACGACCAGGGCGAGGCGCACAAGAGCGTGTCGCCGGTGTCGCTGGTGATCTCGGCGTTCGCGCCGGTGGCCGACGTGCGCCAGCAGCTGACGCCGCTGCTCGACCGCGACGTGGACAGCGAGCTGTGGCTGATCGGCCTCGGCGCCGGCAAGCAGCGTCTGGGCGGTTCGATCCTGGCCCAGGTGCATGCCGACCACGCCGACCTGCCGGCCTTCGCCGGCGCTGCCCCGGATCTGGACGACCCGCAGCGCCTGCGTGGCTTCTTCGAGCTGATCCGCGATGCGCGCCAGTCCGGCCTGCTGCTGGCCTATCACGACCGCAGCGACGGCGGCGCCTTCGCTGCGCTGTGCGAAATGGCCTTCACCTCGCGCCTGGGCCTGGACATCACTCTCGATGCCTGGGGCGATGATCCGTTCCGCAGCCTGTTCAACGAAGAACTGGGCGCGGTGGTGCAGATCGCACGCGAAGACCGTGCGGCCTTCGCCGACCTGGTCGAGCGCCATGCACTGACCGAATGCGCGCAGCGCATCGCCAAGCCGACCACTGCACCGGTGGTGCGCGTGTCGCTGGGTGGCGAGAACCTGGCCGAGTGGCGCTGGGACGCGCTGTTCGACGCCTGGTGGTCGGTCACCCACGCGATGCAGAAGCGCCGCGACAACCCGGCCAACGCCGACGCCGAGCGCGAGGTCGCCCGTGCCTTCAATGCGCCGGGCCTGAAGCCGAAGCTCAGCTTCGACCTCAACGAAGACGTGGCGGCGCCGTTCATCAGCACCGGTGCGCGCCCGCGCGTGGCCGTGCTGCGCGAGCAGGGCGTGAACGGCCAGATTGAAATGGCCAACGCCTTCGAACGTGCCGGCTTCCGCGCGTTCGACGTGCACATGAGCGACCTGATCGAAGGCCGCGTGGCCCTGCAGGACTTCACCGGCCTGGTCGCCTGCGGCGGCTTCAGCTACGGCGACGTGCTCGGTGCCGGCCGTGGCTGGGCCACCTCGATCCTGGAGCGCAGCGCACTGCGTGATGCCTTCGCCGCGTTCTTCGCGCGCGAAGACAGCTTTGCGCTGGGCGTGTGCAACGGCTGCCAGATGATGAGCCAGCTGAAAAACATCATCCCGGGTGCCGAGCACTGGCCGCAGTTCCGTCGCAACGCCAGCGAGCAGTTCGAAGCCCGCACCGCGCTGCTGGAAGTGGTGGAATCGCCGTCGATCCTGCTGCGTGGCATGGCCGGCTCGCGCCTGCAGGTAGCGGTGGCGCACGGCGAAGGCCAGGCCGTGTTCGACAACGCCGTCGACCAGGCCGCCGCACGCGTCTCGCTGCGCTACATCGACGGCAATGGCAACGTCGCCAGCCAGTACCCGCTGAACCCGAACGGTTCGCCGGACGGCATCACCGGCCTGACCAGCAGCGACGGCCGCGTCACCATCATGATGCCGCACCCGGAGCGCACCCCGCGCGCGCTCAACCTGAGCTGGGCTCCGGCCGAGTGGCAGGGTGACTCGCCGTGGATGCGCATGTTCCGCAACGCGCGGGTGTGGTGCGGCTGATCGCACTGCATCGCGCAGGCCTCAATGCCATCGCGTATGGAAAAACCCGCCGTTGATCGGCGGGTTTTTCTTTGCGCGCTTGAAACTCCAGTCGCGACCGCTAGTTACATGCATTTTCATGCGTCGAGGAATCGTCACGCATGCATAACAAAATCATTTCATAAACACGTGAAATAGTGATGTGCTTCACGGCAATAGGATTTGCTGTGTCAAAGTCTTGACGATCTGCAAAGTTGCCGTTAACACTTGAACCCCGTTTCAGAATCATTCATTTCGCAGTAACCGCTTGGCGCACGCGCTCGGTTTTCTGTCGCTGCGCGCCGTTCGGCAATACCCCGCAGTAAATCACGCGAATAAACGCCCCCAGGGGACGTTGGGCCGGAAAGCCCAGCGGTGGCGTTGCTTTGCCCAAAACCAGTCCAATCAGGAGCCGTACCGATGAATCGGATTTATCGCAAGGTCTGGAACAAAGCATTGGGTCAGTTGGTGGTGGCCTCGGAACTGGCCTCCTCCGACAGCGGCGGCGGGGTCGTCGACCAGCGCCGCGATGCAACGCAGGCTGCGCCCGCAAGGTTGGCGATGGCACTGGGCCTGGTGTTGGGATTGGGCATGAGCGGTATCGCCGCAGCACAGTCGGTGCAGATCGGCGGCAGCGCCACCTGCGTGGCATTCAGCGGCAAGCTGCTCGAAAAGTGCCTGATCGAAGGCTCGGCCACGGCCAAGGGCAGCAACGCGGTGGCGATCGGCAGCAACAGCAGCGCCAGTGCGGCCAATAGCGTAGCGCTGGGCGCCGGCTCCAAGGCCACGCGTGCCAACACGGTGTCCGTGGGTGATACCGGCAAGGAACGGCAGATCACCAATGTTGCCGCAGGCAGCCAGGCCACCGATGCGGTGAACAAGGCGCAGCTGGACGCGCAGGCGCGCGCCACCCAGGCTGCGCTGGCCGATGTCGCCGCAGACGGCAGCCGTTATTTCAAGGCCGATGGCGCAGGCGATGACAGCGACGCGGCGAAGATCGACGGGCAGGGCGCAGTGGCGGCCGGTGCCGGCGCACAGTCGCTGGCCAATGCCACCACTGCCATCGGAACCCAGGCCATTGCCGCGGGCCTGGGCGCAAGCGCGTTCGGCCAGGGCGCCTTGGCAATCGGCGATGCCAGCGTGGTGGTCGGGCAGAGCGCTGCGGCCTTCGGTCTCGGCGACACCGCGGTTGGCGCAAGCGCGACCGCCGCGAGCGAGAACGGCGCGGCCACCGCGCTGGGTGCGCTGTCCGAAGCGACTGCCGATGGCGCCACGGCTGTCGGCGGCGGTGCCGTGGCGATGGGCCCGGGCAGCACCGCGCTGGGCCGCGGCGCTACCGCAGCCAACGAAGCATCGATCGCGGTGGGTGCGTTCAGCACCGCCGTCGGTGAATACAGCACCGCGCTGGGCTCGAATTCCGCGGCGGTGGCCACCGGCAGCGTGGCGCTCGGCGCGGGCTCGCTGGCCGACCGCGTCGATACCGTGTCCGTTGGTGCCGCCGAATACGGGCTGACCCGGCAGATCACCAGCGTGGCCGCAGGCACCGAAGACAACGATGCAGTCAATGTCGGTCAGCTGAAGGACGTCGCCGCCGTGGCCGATGCCACCGCCAAGCGCTTCCAGGCCAATGGCAGCAGCAACAGCGATGCCGGTGCACTGGCCGAGGGCGACGAGGCGCTGGCGGCCGGCGAGGCCGCCAATGCCATCGGCAACGGCACCACTGCAGTCGGTGCCGGCGCCACCGCCGTCGCGCAGAACGCCACCGCCGTTGGCAACAACGCGCTGGCCTCGGGCCAGAACAGTGCCGCGTTCGGCAACAACGCGCAGGCCAACGGTCCGGGCAGCGTTGCCGTGGGTGGCGCTGCGGTGGATGCCGACGGCAACCCGCTGATCACCAGCGGCGGCGTGCCGGTGGAAACCGGCGCAACCAGCGCAGGCGTCGGCGGCACTGCGGTCGGCGCCAGTGCCGAAGCCAGTGGTTTTGCGGCGTCGTCCTACGGCGTCGGCGCCTATGCGGCCGGTGCGCAGGCGTCGGCCTTCGGCGCCGTGGCCAATGCCATCGGCGATTATTCCACCGCGCTGGGTACGCAGAGCAACGCGACGGGCACCAGCAGCGTCGCCATCGGTGGCCCGGCTGACCTGATCCCCGGCCTGGGCTTCTTCGTGCAGACCCAGGCCAGTGGCGAAGCCGCCACCGCCGTCGGTGCCGGTGCCATCGCCAGTGGCGACCGTGCCGTGGCCAACGGCAGCCTCAGCGAAGCCTCCGGCGCCGAAGCGACCGCGGTCGGCTACTTCGCCTATGCACCGGGCGAGAACGCCAGTGCCCTGGGCGCGCAGACCTGGGCGAGCGGAGCGCAGAGCACGGCCGTGGGTTACTACGCCACCGCACGCGGCGCGAACAGTGTGGCACTCGGCGCGAATTCCGAAGCGGTGCGCGCCAACAGCGTGGCCGTCGGCAGCGCCGGCAACGAGCGGCAGATCACCAGCGTCGCTGCAGGCAGCGAAGCCACCGATGCGGTGAACAAAGCCCAGCTCGACGCCGTGGCCGGCACTGCCGACACCACCGCGCGTTTCTTCCAGGCACAGCCGGAGGCGGGCAGTGATGCTGGCGCACTGGCTGATGGCGAAGGCTCCATCGCTGTGGGTTCGTCGAGCAATGCGATCGGCGCAGGTGCCATCGCGCAGGGTGCTGCCGCGTCGGCCATCGGCGATGACAGCGTGGCCGTGGGCCGCAACAGCGCGGCCACCGGTAATGGCGGTGTCGCCATCGGTGGCCTCGGCCAGGCCTACGACGAGTTCAACCAGCCGATCATCGGTGTCGATGGCACGGCGCAGCAGGTGGGCACCACCGCTGTTGCCGATGCCACCGCAGTCGGCAGCGGTGCGCAGGCCACCGGGGCTGCCAGCAGCGCTTTCGGCAACGCGGCCAAGGCCAGTGGTGACAACAGCTTCGCCGCAGGCGGCAAGTCGCGCGCCACCGGCAGCTATGCGGTTGCGGTCGGCGACAGCGCATTCGCCAGCAGCGATGACAGCACCGCAGTAGGCGGATACAGCTGGGCCACTGCCAGTGGCGCAGCAGCATTCGGTTCGGGTGCATGGGCCACCGCCACCAACGCGTCAGCGTTCGGCAACGCGGCCTGGGCCAGCGGCAGCGGCGCGACCTCCATCGGTTACAACAGCTGGGCCAACGGCGCCAGTTCCACCGCCGTTGGCCGCGGTGCCTTCGGCTATGGCGACAACAGCGTGGCGCTGGGCTTCCAGGCGCTGGGCAACAGCATCAACAGCATCGCCATCGGCACCAACACGGTGGCCGGTGGTGAGAGTGCGATCGCGCTCGGTGCCGGCAGCAATGCCAGCGCCAGCAACACGGTCGCGCTGGGTGCCGGTTCGGTCGCCAACCGCGCGCGCACGGTGTCGGTGGGCAGCGCCGGCAACGAACGCCAGGTCACCAACGTCGCCGCCGGCACCCAGGCCACCGATGCGGTGAACAAGGCGCAGCTGGATGCGGTGGCGACCACGGCCACCACCACCAGCCGCTTCTTCCAGGCCAGCGGCAACGGCGACGACGTAGCCGGTGCATTGGTGGAAGGTGACAACGCACTGGCGGCCGGTGATGCCGCCAACGCCATCGGCAACGGCGCCACCGCACTGGGTAGCGGCGCCAATGCGCTGGCCAGCAACGCACAGGCGCTGGGCTTCAATGCGTTGGCGACCGCAGCCAACGCCAGCGCTGTTGGTGCCAACGCACAGGCCACGGGCGAGTACGCCACCGCGCATGGCGCGGAAAGCGAAGCCAGCGGCGAGCAGAGCGCGGCGTTCGGTGCGGCCAGCATCGCCAGCGGCGCCGGTAGCACTGCCAATGGCGTGCTGTCCGAAGCGTCCGGCGAAGAGGCCGTGGCCGTGGGCTACTTCAGCAATGCCAGTGGTGACGCGGCCACCGCTGTCGGTAGCGAGAGCGTAGCCAGTGGTACGGCGTCGGCGGCCTTCGGTATCGGTGCCGAAGCCAGCGGCGGTTACAGCACCGCCATCGGTGGCTACGCGCAGGCCTCGGCGTTCAATGCCACCGCGTTCGGCAACTTCGCCAACGCCTCCGGCTCCAACAGCGTGGCAGTGGGTGGCGACTCGGAAGCGTCCGGCGCCTACAGCACCGCCACCGGCCAGGGCAGCCTGGCCACCGGCACCAACAGCGTCGCCGTCGGTGGCTCGCTGTTCGGTCTGCTGGCCACCGAAGCGTCGGGCAACTACTCCACCGCGGTGGGTGGTGGCGCCTGGTCGGGGGGCATCAACAGTACCGCGCTGGGTAACGCCGCTGAATCGCGCGGCGCCAACAGCGTGGCGCTGGGTGCCGATTCGATCGCGGATCGCGACAACACCGTGTCGGTGGGCGGCGGTGGCAACACCCGCCAGATCACCAACGTGGCCGATGGCACGCAGGGCAATGATGCGGTCAACAGGAATCAGCTCGATGCCGTAGCCGCGGCAGCGGAAAAGACCAGCCGGCAGTTCCAGGCCAGCGGCAATGCCGATGGTGAAACCGGGGCGCTGGTGGACGGCGACAACGCGCTGGCGGCCGGTGACGCGGCCAATGCGATCGGCAACGGTGCCACCGCGCTTGGCAGCGGTGCCAATGCGCTGGCCGCCAACGCCACCGCCGTGGGCATCGATGCGCTGGCCACCGGCAGCAACGCGGCTGCCCTGGGCAGCACGGCACAGGCCACCGGCGAGGACAGCCTGGCGCTGGGCAGTGGTGCCAGCGCCAGTGAACTGGGCGCCACTGCCACCGGCGCGCGTGCGCAGGCCAGTGGTGCGTACAGCACCGCCACAGGTACAGAAGCCAATGCCAGCGGCACCCAGGCATTGGCCAGTGGCTTCCGCAGCGCCGCTTCGGCCGATGGCACCACCGCCGTCGGCGGCTATGCCGAAGCCAGCGGTCGGCTCGGCACGGCACTGGGCTACGGGTCGGCGGCCAGTGGTGCCAACACCACCGCAGTCGGTTTCGGTGCCGCTGCGGCCGGAACCGGTGCCGTTGCCGTGGGTCAGTCCAGCGAGGCCAGTGGCGAGGAGAGCGTGGCCATCGGTGGCAGCACCTTCTTCGGCCTGATCCCCTCGCGTGCCAGTGGCACCGGTGCCGCGGCATTCGGTGCGGGCGCGTGGGCCACCGAAGACTACGCCACGGCGATCGGCTGGAATTCGTGGGCGGCAGGCGGCAGCGCCACCGCACTGGGTGCCAATGCCACCGCCAATGGCAGCAACAGCGTCGCGCTCGGCGCCGGTTCCAAGGCCGACCGTGACAACACGGTGGCCGTCGGCAAGGCGGGCGGTGAGCGCCAGGTAACCCATGTCGCAGCAGGCAGCGAAGCCACCGATGCGGTGAACAAGGGCCAGCTGGATGCAGTGGCCAGCGTCGCCGACAAGACCAGCCGCCAGTTCCAGGCCAGCGGCAATGCCGATGGCGAGGCCGGTGCCCTGGTGGACGGTGACAACGCACTGGCCGCCGGCAACGCGGCCAACGCCATCGGCAACGGCGCCACCGCGCTGGGCAGTGGTGCTAATGCCATGGCCGGCAATGCCACCGCGGTGGGCTTCGATGCGCTGGCCACCGGCAACAATGCTGCTGCACTGGGTAACACGGCGCAGGCCAGCGGTGTCGACAGCGTCGCCCTCGGCAGTGGCGCCAGTGCCAGTGAGCTGGGTGCCAGCGCCACCGGTGCCGGCGCCCAGGCCAAGGGCGCCTACAGCACCGCCAGCGGTGCGCAGGCCACCGCCAGCGGCACGCAGTCGCAGGCCAATGGTTTCCGCGCCAGCGCGTCGGCCGACGGCGCATCGGCCATCGGTAGCTACGCCGATGCCAGCGGCCGTCTTGGCACCGCAGTCGGTTATGGCAGCAAGGCCACCGGCGCCAACGCGACGGCGGTTGGTGTCAGCGCCAATGCCAGCGCTGCCGGCAGCGTCGCGCTGGGTGCTGGTTCGGTTGCCGACCGTGCCAACACCGTGTCGGTCGGCAGTGCCAGCAGCGATCGCCAGATCACCCGTGTCGCCGCCGGTACCGAGCGTACCGATGCGGTCAACCGTGGCCAGCTGGATGCGGTCGCAGCGACTGCCGATGGCACGGCACGTTACGTCAAGGCCACCGGCGCAGGTATCGCCAGCGCCAGCGGCAGTGATGCCGCCGCGATCGGTTCGGCGGCCAGTGCCAGCGGCGCACGCAGCAATGCGCTGGGCGCCAACGCGATGGCGATCGGCAACGGTGCACTTGCACTGGGCAACAGTGCCGGCGCGTCTGGTGCCAACTCGGTGGCGCTGGGTGCGGGCTCGCGTGCGCTCGATGCCAACGTGGTGTCGGTCGGCGGTGGCAATGGCACCGATGGTCCAGCCACGCGCCGCATCGTCAATGTGGCCGATGGCCGCATCGCCGCCGGCAGCACCGATGCGATCACCGGTTCGCAGCTCAACGTCACCAACCAGCGCGTAGGCGCGGTGGAAACCCGCGTCGGTGATTTCGATTCGCGCATCACCACCGTTGAAACCACGGCGGCCAGCGCGGTGGGCTACGACGACGCCAGCCGTGATCGCCTGACCCTGTCCGGCTTCCAGGGCACCACCATCGACAACGTTGGTGCCGGCAGCATTGCGGCAGGCAGCCGCCAGGCGATCAACGGCGGCCAGCTGTTCCAGTCGCTCAGCGATGCCGCCAGCTTCCTCGGCGGTGGTGCCAGCGTCGGCATGCAGGGGGTGTTCGTGGCTCCGAACTACGTGATCCAGGGCGCCACCTACAGCAACGTCGGCGATGCGCTCGGCGCGCTGGACCGCAAGGTCAGCGAGATCGACCGCAGAACCGCTGGTGGCTCGCGTGCCGGGACTGCCAACCTGCGCGCGATGAGTGCCTCGCTGGATGAGAGCCCGCTGGCAAGCACCGCTGATGCACCTGCAGCGGCCGACGCGGCACCGGCCAGCACCGCGCGTGTGCAGGGCACGCCGACCGCTGCCGCCGCCGGTGCCGGGATTCCGGTTGGCACTCCCGCGACGGGCTTCAATGCCGTCGCCATGGGCGAGGGCGCCGTCGCCAGTGGCGCTTCGTCCACGGCCATCGGCCAGGGCGCCAATGCCACCGCGGCGAACGCGGTGGCGCTGGGCCAGGGCTCGGTTGCCGATCGTGCCAACACGGTCTCGGTGGGCAGTGAAGGCAACGAGCGCCAGGTCACCAATGTGGCGGCGGGTACCACGGCCACCGATGCGGTCAACAAGGGCCAGCTCGACCGTGGCATGGCCACGGCCAACAGCTACACCGACAGCCGCGTCCAGGCCGTCGCCGACAGCTTCGATGTGTTCAAGGGCGAGATCGACGGACGCCTGCGCCACATGGATCGCCGCATCGACCGCCAGGGTGCGATGAGCGCGGCGATGCTCAACATGGCCACCAGTGCCGCCGGTATCCGCACCCAGAACCGGGTCGGCGTCGGCATTGGTTTCCAGGGCGGCGAGTCGGCGTTGTCGCTGGGCTACCAGCGTGCGATCAGCGATCGCGCCACGGTGACCTTCGGCGGTGCTTTCAGCAGCGACGACAGCTCGGTTGGCGTCGGTGCCGGCTTCGGCTGGTAAGCCACTCCATCGCGCCGGCGGCCACCCACGCCGGCGCAGCACCTGCAGTGAGGGCCCTGGGGGAGGTCACGGCAATCCCGGCTGGGCCGGCCGGGAGTCGTCAAGGAATGATGGCCGCAGTGTTGGTTCGATCCATGACCCAGAAGAGGAATTCGACGTGATCAAGAAGCAGAACCTTCGCATCAATGTGCTTGCCGCCGCCGTGCTGTCGATGACGGCCGTCGGTGCCGTCCACGCCGCCGGCCTGCCGACCCGCGAACCGGTGCGCCAGGCCAGCACCGCCCAGCCGGGCGCCGAGCGCATCATCGTCAAGTACCGGGCCGGCGCTGCCGCCGCCACCGACCGCTCGGCGAAGCTGTCCACCGTGCAGTCGGCGCTGACCCGGGCCAGCCTGTCCGGCGGTACCTCACGTGCCAGTACCCTCGGCCCGCAGGTGGTACGCAAGCTCGCTACCGGTGCGGACCTGATCCGCGTGCAGGGCCGCCTGGCCCCGGCCGAACTGCAGCGTGTGCTGAAGGAACTGCAGGCCGACCCGTCGGTGCAGTACGCCGAAGCCGACGTGAAGCTGCGCCGCACCGAGCTGCGTGCCGGCGATGTGCAGCCGGCACTGGTGCCGAACGATCCCTTCTACCAGCAGAACCAGTGGCACCTGCACAATGCGGTCGGCGGCATCAACGCACCGGCGGCATGGGATGTCTCGCAGGGCGAAGGCATCGTGGTGGCGGTGATCGATACCGGCATCCTGCCGCAGCATCCGGACCTGGTCGGCAACCTGCTGGAGGGTTACGACTTCATCAGCGATGCGGAGACCTCGCGGCGCCCGACCAACGATCGTGTGCCGGGTGCGCAGGACTACGGTGACTGGGTCGAGAACGACAACGAGTGCTATGACGGCTCGCTGGCCGAGGACAGTTCCTGGCACGGCACCCACGTAGCCGGCACCGTGGCCGAGCAGACCA
The DNA here is from genome assembly GCF_056480785.1 of Stenotrophomonas sp. 99219_Sma. NCBI lineage: Bacteria > Pseudomonadati > Pseudomonadota > Gammaproteobacteria > Lysobacterales > Lysobacteraceae > Stenotrophomonas > Stenotrophomonas sp. 99219_Sma. The sequence continues at coordinate 615,993 of NZ_CM151117.1, forward strand.
ACAACGGCGTCGGCATGGCCGGTGTCGCCTACAAGGCCAAGGTGCTGCCGGTACGTGTGCTGGGCAAGTGCGGCGGCTACCTGTCCGACATCGCCGACGCGGTGGTCTGGGCATCGGGTGGCACGGTGACCGGCATCCCGGCCAACACCAACCCGGCCGAGATCATCAACATGAGCCTGGGCGGCAGCGGTACCTGCGGCAGCACCTACCAGGACGCCATCAATGGCGCGATCTCGCGTGGCACCACCGTGGTGGTCGCGGCGGGCAATGAAGCCGACAACGCGTCCAAGTACCGTCCGGCCAGCTGCGAAGGCGTGGTGACCGTGGGTGCCACCCGCATCACCGGTGGCATCACCTACTACTCCAACTATGGCACCCGCGTGGACCTGTCCGGTCCGGGTGGCGGCGGCAGTGTCGACGGCAACCCGGGTGGCTACATCTGGCAGACCGGCTCCAATGCGGCCACCACGCCGGAATCGGGCACGCCGGGTTACATGGGCATGGGCGGTACCTCGATGGCCTCGCCGCATGTGGCCGCCGTTGCCGCACTGGTGCAGAGCGCACTGATCGCCAAGGGCAAGGATCCGTTGACCCCGGCCGCGATGCGTACCCTGCTGAAGGAAACCGCACGTCCGTTCCCGGTCGCCATCCCGGCAGCGACCCCGATCGGTACCGGCATCCTCGATGCCAAGGCTGCGCTGGCCAAGGCACTGGAAGAACCGTGCACCGAGAACTGCGGGCCGGTGGCCACGCCGCTGACCAACAAGGCTGCCGTCGGTGGCCTGTCCGGTGCGGCCGGCAGCAGCAAGCTCTACAGCTTCGAAGCGGCTGCCGGCAAGCAGTTCAGCGTGATCACCTACGGTGGCACCGGCAACGTTTCGGTCTACGTGGCTGAAGGCCGTGAGCCCAGTGCCAGCGACAACGACGCCAAGTCGACCCGTCCGGGCACCTCCGAGACGGTGCGGGTTACCAAGCCGGTGGCGGCCACCTACTACATCAAGGTGGTGGGTGAAGCGGCCTACAACGGGGTGAGCATTCTCGCCACGCAGTAAGCTTGAACTGTCGTAGTTGAATGGCCGAAGCCCGTCATCCCATGTGACGGGCTTCGTCTTTTTACGAAAGGTGGCGCAGGGGCGGCGGAAATCATGGCTTAACTGTTAAAGTCGAGCCGATTGACAGGAGAGTCATGTGAACGCGCTTGCTGCTACCGCCGCTGCCGACGACGCTGAAGGCCGCATCCTGGATGCGCTGCTGGCGCGCGGCCGGCTGAAGGAAGGCGATCTGGCACGTGCGCGGCCGCTGCACGCAGAGGCCGGCGGCAGCCTGCTGGGCCTGCTGGTGCGGCTGGGGCTGGTCTCCGAGCGTGACCAGGCCCAGGCCAGCGCCGAAGTGCTGGGGCTGCCGCTGCTGGAAGGCAAACAGCTGCCGGAAGCACCGCCACAAGGGCTGGCGGAAGGCTTGCCGTTGTCGCTGCGCTTCCTCAAGCAGTTCCATGTCTGCCCGCTCGCGCTGGATGAACAGGGGGTCCGGCTGTGGCTGGCCGATGCCCATGATCCTTATCCGCAGCAGGCCGTGCAGCTGGCACTGGGGGTACCGGTGACACCGGTGCTGGGCATGCGCGCAGAAATTGATGACCTGGTCGAGCGCTGGTTCGGCCAGGGCCGCAGCGCGATGGGCGCGATCGTCGAAACCGCCGATGGCGAGGGCGGTGCGGTCGATGACATCGAGCATCTGCGTGACCTCGCCTCGGAAGCGCCGGTGATCCGCCTGGTCAACCTGGTGATCCAGCGTGCAGTGGAGCTGCGCGCTTCGGACATCCATGTCGAACCGTTCGAAAGCCGGTTGAAGGTGCGTTACCGCGTCGATGGCGTGCTGGTGGAAGGCGAAAGCCCGCCGGCCAACCTCACTGCTGCGGTGATCAGCCGCATCAAGATCATGGCCCGGCTCAACATCGCCGAGCGCCGCCTGCCGCAGGACGGCCGCATCATGCTGCGCGTGCAGGGCAAGGAGCTGGACCTGCGCGTGAGCACGGTGCCGACCGCGCACGGCGAAAGCGTGGTGATGCGATTGCTGGACCGCGAAACGGTGGTGTTCGATTTCCATCGTCTCGGTTTCACTGACGCCTTCCTGCCGCAGTTCCGCAAGGTGCTGGAACAGCCGCACGGCATCCTGCTGGTGACCGGCCCGACCGGTTCAGGCAAGACCACCACGCTGTACACCGCGCTGAGCCAGCTGAACACTGCCGACGTCAAGATCATCACGGTCGAAGACCCGGTGGAATACCAGATCGAAGGCATCAACCAGATCCAGGCCAAGCCGCAGATCGGGCTCGACTTCGCCAACGCCCTGCGCAGCATCGTGCGCCAGGACCCGGACATCATCATGATCGGCGAAATGCGCGACCTGGAAACCGCGCGCATCGCGATCCAGTCGGCGCTGACCGGCCACCTGGTGCTGTCCACCCTGCATACCAACAACGCAGCCGGCGGCATCACGCGCCTGCTCGACATGGGCGTGGAAGACTACCTGCTCACCTCCACCATCAACGGCATCCTGGCCCAGCGCCTGGTGCGTCGGCTGGAGCCGACCCATGCCGAGCGCTATGAAGCCTCGCCGGAAGAGATCGAACGCTTCGAGCTGCGCCGCCTGCAGCCGGAAGGACCGATCCACCTGTACCGCCCGAAGCCCTCCGCGCTGGCGCCGACCGGTTACCTCGGCCGGACCACCATCATGGAATTTCTGGTGATGAACGACGCGCTGCGGCGCGCGGTGATGCGCCGCGACGGCATGGGCGAGATCGAACGCATTGCCCGCGAAGCCGGCATGCGCACGATGTACGAAGATGGTCTGTCCAAGGCCCTCAGTGGTCAGACGACCATCGAGGAAGTCCTGCGTGTCACCGAGGAAAGCTGATGCGCGCAGGACGCCGGGGCTGACATGCCGACCTACCGTTACAAGGCACTGAATCCGCACGGCGAGATCTTCGACGGGCAGATGGAAGCGGCAAGCGAGGCCGAGCTGGTCGCGCGCCTGCAGGACCAGGGCCATCTGCCGATGGAGACCCAGCTGGCCGATGGCGGTGCGATCGGTGGCAGTACCTGGCGCAACCTGTTCCGCCAACGGCCGCTGCAGGGCGCTGCATTGCTGCAGTTCACCCAGCAGCTGGCGACACTGCTCGGTGCAGGCCAGCCGCTGGATCGCGCGCTGTCGATCCTGCTCGGGTTGCCCGAAGACGAACGCTCGCGCCGCGCGATCACCGACATCCGCGATGTGGTGCGCGGTGGCGCGCCGCTGTCGACCGCACTGGAGCGCCAGCATGGGTTGTTCTCGCGCCTGTACGTGAACATGGTGCGGGCCGGTGAAGCCGGCGGCAGCCTGCACGAAACCCTGCAGCGCCTGGCCGACTACCTCGAACGCAGCCGCGCGTTGCAGGGCAAGGTGATCAACGCGCTGGTGTACCCGGCCATCCTGCTGGTGGTGGTGGGCGGCGCGCTGCTGTTCCTGCTCGGCTACGTGGTGCCGCAGTTCGCGCAGATGTACGAAAGCCTGGATGTGGCGCTGCCGTGGTTCACCAACGCGGTGCTGCAGCTGGGTCTGTTCGTGCGCGACTGGTGGGTGTTGCTGCTGGTGGTGCCAGGGATACTTGCGCTGTTCTTCGAACGCAAGGCGCGGCAACCAGCCTTCCGGCTGGCGCTGGATGGCTGGCTGCTGCAGCGTCGCGGCATCGGCCGCCTGCTCGGCGAACTGGAAACCGCGCGGCTGGCCCGCACGCTGGGCACGCTGCTGCGCAATGGTGTGCCGCTGCTGGGTGCCTTGGGCATCGCCCGCAACGTGCTGGGCAACCGCGCGCTGGCCGCCGATGTGGAAGCCGCCGCGGATGAAGTGAAAAACGGTACCGGCCTGTCGCTGGCGCTGTCGCGCGGCAAGCGTTTCCCGCGCCTGGCGCTGCAGATGATCCAGGTCGGCGAGGAATCCGGTGCACTCGATACCATGCTGCTGAAAGCGGCCGATACCTTCGAACAGGACAGCGCCCGGCGCATCGACCGCCTGCTGGCGGCGATGGTGCCGGCGATCACCCTGGTGCTGGCCTCGGTGGTCGGTGCGGTGATCGTTGCCGTGCTGGTACCGCTGTACGACCTGACCAATGCCATCGGTTGACGATGGATCCCTACGCAACCCCGACACTCCGCAACTGAAAGGACCGACCATGATTGCTTCCCGTCGACCGATCCGCCTTTCCTTCACCGCCGCGCGCAACCAGTCGGGCATGAGCCTGCTGGAAATCATCATCGTCATCGTGCTGATCGGTGCGGTGCTGACCCTGGTCGCCAGCCGCGTGCTGGGCGGCGCTGATCGCGGCAAGGCCAACATCGCCAAGGCGCAGGTGCAGACCGTTGCGTCCAAGGTCGACAACTACCAGATCGATACCGGCAAGCTGCCCGGCTCGCTCAACGATCTGGTGACCGCACCGGCGGGTGTCGGTGGCTGGCTGGGGCCGTATGCCAAGCCGGCTGACCTGAACGACCCGTGGGGCCACGCGCTGGAGTACCGTGCGCCGGGCGAAGGCCAGCCGTACGAGCTGATCAGCCTCGGCAAGGATGGCAAGGCCGGCGGCAGCAGCGTCGATGCCGACATCCGCTACCAGCCGTAATCCTGCATGACGTATTTCCTGCCGCGCCGGCTGCCTCGCCCGCGCCTGCACGGCAGGCGCGCAGCGGGCCTGTCGCTGCTGGAAATGCTGCTGGTGATCGCGCTGATCGCAGCGATCGGCCTGATTACCGCCGCCGGCCTGTCGCGCGGCTTCGCCGGCATGCAGCTGCGCAGCGCCGGCAAGGACATCGCCAACCAGCTGCGGGTGGTACGCGCGCAGGCGATCGCCCGCGGCGAGCCGCAACGCTTTGTCATCGAACCGGCAAAGCGGCGCTGGGAAGGCGCCAACCAGCGCCATGGTGACGTGCCGGCACAGCTGCAGGTGCAGTTCGAAGGCGCCGCGCAGCTGGCCACCGCGCCAGGGCAGGGCGTGATCGAGTTCCATCCCGATGGTGGCTCCAGCGGTGGCCGCATCCGGCTGCAGCGTGACGATGCCGAATGGCGCATCGACGTGGGCTGGCTGACCGGTGAGGTCCGCTCCGGCCCCTGGCGGGCACAATGAAGCGGCACGTTCGCGGCTTCACCCTGCTGGAAGTGATCATCGCCTTTGCCCTGCTCGGGCTGGCGCTGACCCTGCTGCTGGGCAGTCTGTCCGGTGGTGCCAGGCAGGTGCGCGAGGCCGAGCTGCGCACGCGCGCGATACTGCATGCGCAGTCGCTGCTGGCCGAAACCGGTGTCGCCACGCCACTGCAGGTGGGTAGCCAGCAGGGCGACTGGGAACAGGGACGCTACCACTGGGAGCTGCAGGTGCAGCCGTGGGTGGAGCCACGTGCCGGCAACGCCGTGCAGTCACAGTCGGCCGGTGCCCCCTGGCTGGCCGAACTGCAGCTGCAGGTGCGTTGGGGCGACAGCGAACGCGAGCAGCTGCGCTGGCGCAGCCTGCGCCTGCTGCCGCCGGACCTGGAGAGCGCGCGATGAAGCGCCGCGCCGCGGGTTTCACGCTGATTGAAGTGATGCTGGCCACGGTGCTGCTGGCCGGTGGCCTGGCGCTGGCGTTCGCCAGCGTCCGTTCGGCAATGGCGGTCAGTCAGCGTGGCGAGCAGATCGCGGCCGAGAGTGAGCGCATGCGCGCGGTGCAGGCGCTGTTGCGGCGGCAGCTGGCCGGTGCGCTGCGCACGCCGCTGGAAGTACCCGATCCCACCCGCGAACCGATCTTCTTCCAGGGCGAAGAGCAGCGCATGTTGTTCGCCGCCGATCTGCCGGGCTACCTCGGCCGCGGCGGACCCTACCTGCACGCGCTGCAGGTGGACGGCCGCGATGGCCAGCAGCGCCTGCTGCTGGACCTGGTGCTGCTGCAGGAAGGCGAGCGCATCGCCGAGAACCCGCCGCGCCCGCCGGAAGTGCTGGTGGAAAACCTGAAGTCGGTACAACTGCGCTATCGCGGCATCGATGCCAGTACCGGCCAGGTGAGCGACTGGATGCCGCGCTGGGACGATACCCGCCGCCTGCCGATGCTGGTGGAGATCAGGATCGTCCCGGCCAGGGGCGCGCCCTGGCCGACGCTGGTGGTGGCGCCGCGTAACGGTGGCAGCGGAGGCGCGCGATGAACCGGCAACACGGTGCGGCACTGGTACTGGTGCTGTGGTTGATCGCATTGATGACCGCGCTGGTCGGTGCGTTCGCGTTGAGCGCACGGGTCGAGCATCTGCAGCAGCGGGTGCTGGATGACGATGCACGCGGCCAGGAACGGGCGCGCGCCGGCCTGGAGTACGCGCTGCTGCGCCTGTCCGCCGATCCGCTGCGGGCGCCCTGGCGCGCTGATGGCCGAACCTACCGCTGGCAGTTCGATGACGCCAGCATCGAAATCAAGGTGCTGGACGAGAACGGCAAGATCAACCTGAACCTGGCCGACGTGACCTTGCTGACCGCGTTCCTCAAGGCGCTCGGCGAAGACGAAGGGGCAGCCCGGCAGCTGGCCGGTGCCATTGTCGACTGGCGTGATGAAGACAGCCTGCTGCAGCCGGGCGGCGGTGCCGAAGCCCCGGACTATGCGGCGGCGGGGTTGCCGTATGGCCCACGCAACAAGCGTTTCGAGACGCTCGGTGAACTGCAGCGGGTACTGGGCATGCGCGGCCCGCTGTACAAGGCCATGCTGCCGCACCTGACCCTGTACAGCCGCCAGGCACGCCCGGATCCCCAGTTCGCCAGCGCGCCGGTGCTGACCGCACTGGGCCTGGATGCGGATACCGTGCTGGCGCAGCGCGCACAGCAGGAGCGTGACGCAGATACCGCTGGTGGTGCGACAACGCTTGCCAGCAGCAGCGGCACCTATAGTATCGAGTCTCGTGCAACCGACGGCAGTGGACGCCGGTCGGTGTTGCAGGCAGTGGTACGCAATGGCTCGGGCGGGGTTCCCGGGCGGTCCTACACAGTGCTTCGCTGGGAGCAGGGAATGACAGCAAGATGACGGCATGGCAGGACAGTGTGCGGCAGGTGCAGGGCCGGATCGGCCCTGGCGCCGGCCGTTTCCTGCGCTGGTGGCGGCAATCGCTGCTGGCCTGGGTGCCGGCACGTTGGCAGTGGGCACTGGGCTGGGCACAGGCGCGCCTGCTGCTGCAGCGCCAGGGTGAGCAGCTGCAGGTCTGGCGAGAGGCCGGAGAACGCCGCGAAGCAGTTGCCAGCGTGCCATGGCCGCTGTCGCCGGCCGAACTGGACCGCGTGCTGGAACCGCGACTGCGCAGCCTGCCGCGGGTGTGGCTGCTGCCGGCCAGCGAGGTACTGCGTCGTCATCTGCGCCTGCCTGCGGCTGCGGCCGACCGGCTGCGCGCCGTGGTCGGTTTCGAGATCGACCGCCAGACGCCGTTCGAATCCAGCCAGGTCAGCTATGACGTGCGTGAACTCGGGGGCGCCGCCGAGGGCCAGCTGCAGGTCGAACTGATCGCCTGGCCACTGCGCCAGCTTGAGGCGTGGCGGGCCAGCGTAGGCGAATGGGCCGATGCACTGGCCGGTGTCGATGCCATCGACACCGAGGGTGAACCCCTGCAGGTGAATCTGCTGCCACCGGGGCAGCGCCAGCTGCGGGCAGACCCGACGCGGCGCTGGAATGTGCTGCTGGCCGTGGCCGCGCTGGTGATGCTGGTGCTGGCGGCCCTGCAGCTGCTCGACAACCGCCGCGCCGCCGCCGACGAACTGCGTGCGCAGGTCGAGCGCAGTGCACGCAGTGCGCGTGGTGTCGCCAGCGAACGCGCGCAGCTGCAGGCGCTGATCGATGGTGCCGCATTCCTGGAAAAGCAGCGCAGCCAGCGCGCCGGAACGGTGGAAATCTGGAATGAACTGACCCGGCGCCTGCCGGAGGGCACCTACCTGGAAAAGCTGGCCATCGAGAACAACAACCTGCAGCTGATCGGCCTGAGCCGCGAGGCCTCGCAGCTGGTGCAGCTGCTGCAGGACGCACCGCAGTGGCGCAAGGTCAATCTGACCGGCGTACTGCAGGCCGATGGCGCCGCCAGTGGCCGTGACCGCTTCACCATGACCGCCGAACTGCAGCCGTTGCCGGCTGCGGCCCCGACCCGGGAGGCGGCCGATGCCGATGCCAAGCGCACGCCGTGACCGCTGGCTGGCACTGGCGCTGCTGCTGGCAGTGCTGGGCCTGGCCTACCTGCTGCTGGTGCACCCCTGGTTCACCCAGCCACTGCGCGAAATCGACGCCGACGTGGCCGCCCTGCGCGAGCGCGAGCAGCGCGTGCAGGCGCAGCTGCAGCAGCAGCCGCAGATCGAACAGCGCCTGCGCGCCACCCGGGAGGCACTGCAGCAGCGGCCGGGCTTCCTGCGCGAAGCCACCGCCGAAGCTGCGGCCGCTGCGCTGGGCGCGAAGCTGCAGGATGCGGTGGCGATGGCCAGCCCGGGCAACCGCAGCTGCACCATCAGCAACCGTACGCCACTGACCGACAACCGCCGTGACGCCGAATTCGTGCGCGTGGCCATGCAGGTGCGCCTGCGTTGCGGTGTGGCCGAACTGGCCACGGTGCTGCACAGCCTGGAAACCGGCAGCCCGCGCCTGTTCGTCGACAACCTCAACCTGATCGCGCAGCGCTTCCAGCAGTCGCCCAACGAGTCCGGGCTCGGCCTGGACGTGTCGTTCGAACTGGCCGGTTACCTGCTGCCCGGTGCTGCGGCCGATGGCGCTGCGCCGGCACCTGCAGCCGAACCGGGCGCGGCGCCGCAACCGCCTTCGGCCACACCTGCACCGGCCGCCGCACCGGCTGCGCCGGAAGAAGGGCAGGAGGTGGCCGATGAAGCTTGAGCAGATCAGCCTGCGCACCGGCTTCCTGCTGGCACTGGCCGGCTGGGCGGCAGCGGTCTGGCTGGCCACCGGCTTCGGTCTGGGCAGCCAGCTGCCAGGTGCGGACGGTGATGCCGATGCGGTGCCTTCGTTGCCGGTGCTGCCGCCGTTGGCCGCAGAACGCATGGCCAGCGCCGACAGCTACAGCGCGATCGGCGAGCGACCGCTGTTCGCCGAGGACCGCAGGCCGAAGCCCTACCTGCTCGGCGGCAGCGAGCCCGCCGCCAGCGCCGCGCTGCGCCTGACCGGCGTGCTGCTGACCGGCGACTTCGGCATGGCCACCTTCACCACCGAACAGAACCGCTCGCTGCGCCTGCGCCTCAACGGTGAAGCCGTCGACGGCTGGCAGCTGGTCGCACTGCAGCCGCGTCAGGCCACCGTGATCGGCCCCGGTGGCAACCAGGTGCTGGAACTGGCGGTATTCAACGGGCAGGGGGGTGAACCACCGACCGTGCTGCGCGGCGCCAACGGTGCGCCACCGGCCGGTGCGATCGTTGTGCCGCCCCCGGCAGGCGCTCCGCCGGCACCGCCGCCGGCTGCGGCAACCGCATCGCCGTCGCCTGCTGGCAGTGCGCCAGCATCCTCGGCTGCGGCGGCCGCCACACCGCCTGCCAACAACAACGGCCCCAGCGAAGCGCAGATGCAGGCCATCCGCGAACGCATCCAGGCCCGTCGCCGCCAGCTGCAGCAACAACAACAGCAGCAACAACCGTCGCCGCCCCCGGGCGATGGCACCAACCGATAGAGTGAATGCATGAGCCTGCGTTTCCTTCCCTGGTCCTTTGCCCTCGCGCTGCTGGTCGGCTGCAGCACCGTGTCCGCACCGCATGTGCAGCGCAAGGGCAATCTGTCGCCCACTGCCGAGGCCGGCCAGGCGGCCGAAGTCGCCGCTGATGCTGCCCGTGACGCCCAGGGCGCTCCGCAGGCGGTGATCCGCCGTGGCACCGGCACCATGATCAACCGCGAAGCAGCACGCGCACCGGCTCCGGCACTGCATGGCGCCAGCACCGGTGAAGCAACCTTCAATTTCGAAGGCGAATCGGTGCATGCGGTGGTCAAGGCCATCCTCGGTGACATGCTGGGCCAGAACTACGTGATCGCACCGGGGGTGCAGGGCACAGTCACCCTGGCCACGCCCAAGCCGGTGTCGCCGGCGCAGGCGTTGAACCTGCTGGAGATGGTGCTGGGCTGGAACAATGCCCGCATGGTCTACAGCGGCGGCCGCTACAACATCGTCGCCGCCGATCAGGCATTGGCCGGTACTGTCGCGCCGAGCACGGCGCCGGCAGCCAGTGCGCGTGGCTTCGAGGTACGGGTGATCCCGCTGCAGTTCATCTCCGCAACTGAAATGAAGAAGGTGCTGGAGCCGTACGCGCGCCCCAACGCCATCGTCAACGTCGACAGCGGCCGCAACGTGATCACCCTGGGCGGTACCCGCGCCGAGCTGGAAAACTACATGCGCACCGTCGAGATCTTCGATGTCGACTGGCTGTCGGGCATGTCGGTGGGCGTGTTCCCGATCCAGTCCGGCAAGGCCGAGCAGGTGGCCGCCGACCTTGAGAAGGTGTTCGGCGAGGAGAGCAAGACGCCCAGCGCCGGCATGTTCCGCTTCCTGCCGCTGGAAAACGCCAACGCGGTGCTGGTGATCACCCCGCAGGTGCGTTACCTGGACCAGATCCAGCAGTGGCTGGACCGCATCGACACCGCCGGTGGCAGCGCCCGCCTGTTCTCCTATGAGCTGCGCTACATCAAGGCGCGCGATCTGGCCGAACGCCTCAGTGAAGCCTTCGCCAGCAGCGGCAACCGCGGCGGCTCCAGCCCGGCCTCGCTGGCACCGGGTGCAATGCCGTCGCAGCTGGGCAGCGACGGTGAGCGTGGCATGGACAGCAACAACAGCAGCAATTTCGGTTCGACGCCGGGCAGTGGCTCCAGTGGCACCGGCAACGGCAGCATGAACCTGCCGCAGCGCCAGTCCGGCAATGTCAGCGTCAGCCTGGAAGTGGAAGGCGATCGCGTGGGCGTGTCGGCGGTGGAGGAAACCAACACCCTGCTGGTGCGCTCGACCCCGCAGGCCTGGCGTTCGATCCGCGAAGTGATCGAGAAGCTGGACGTGATGCCGCTGCAGGTGCATATCGAAGCGCAGGTGGCCGAGGTCGCACTGGAGGGGGACCTGAAGTACGGCGTGAACTGGTTCTTCGACAACGCGGTGGCCGGGCGCGCGCTGACCGGCGCATTGGCCGGCGTGACCCTGCCGGCCGCCGCCGGCGGCTCCTGGAGCAGCTTTGCCGGTGCCGCGACCGGTGGCGAAGGCCTTGGCTGGGCATTCACCGGCCACAATGGCGCGGCGGTGGTGAGCGCGCTGGACAAGGTCACCGATGTGCGCCTGCTGCAGACCCCCTCGGTGTTCGTGCGCAACAACGCCGAGGCCACGCTCAACGTGGGTGACAAGGTGCCGATCAATACCACCACGGTGAACACCGGTATCGGCACCAGCAGCTACAGCTCGGTACAGTACATCGACACCGGCGTGATCCTGAAGGTGCGCCCGCGCGTCACCCGCGACGGCACGGTATTCCTCGACATCGTGCAGGAAGTGAGCAGCGCCTCGAACGTGCCGGAGAACTGCAACCCGCAGGAGCGCAACTGCAACCCGCGGATTTCCACCAAGAAGCTGTCGACCGAAGCGGCGGTGCAGAGCGGCGACACCATCATGCTGGCCGGCCTGATCACCGACACGGGCACCGATGGCAGCAGCGGCATCCCCGGCCTGAGCCGGATTCCGGTGGTGGGCGCACTGTTCGGGCAGAAGAGCCGCACCAGCCGTCGTTCGGAGGTGATCGTGCTGCTGACGCCGAGCATCGTGCGCAACGGGCAGGAGGCACGCACCCTGACCGACGAGTACAGCCAGCGCTTCCGCGCGATGGAACCGCTGAACCAGCCGCGCGCAAAGAAGTAAGGGGTTTACGGCCGGGCTGCGCCCGGCACCCGCAGAGGCCAGAGCTGGAGCAACGGCAACAGCGGGTTTACTGAGGGGGGCGGGGCACTGTGGGTTTGCGGGGACGCCGTAAATCCGTCCATGGAGGCTTGGTCGCCGCATCCATGCGGCTCACACCCCGCAAACCCACAGTGCCCCGCCTTCGACAGTTTCCTGCTGCTGTTGGTAGGTGTCGACCTTGGTCGACACGGTAGATCCACGCCATGCGTGAATGCTTTTCGATTCCAATTCGAAATATTCGATTCCGATGGAGATTCATCCACGCATGGCGTGGATCTACTGCAGATCGCAGAGATCTGTCGAAGGCGGGGTGGGTCCGGTTGTGGGGGCGTGAGCCGCATGGGCCCGAGGCATGCCTCGGGCGGGTTGGGCAGGACGCCCAACCCCGGTCTTGCCGTGTGCGCAGGACAGCGCACACGAGCAAGCGGCGACCGAGCTTACATGGACGTACTTGCAGCGTCCCCCGCAACCGGACCCACCCCGCCATCCCCCAGGAACCCAGCTTTTGCTCCGGCTGTTGCTTCGGCTCTGGCTCTGGCCTCTGCAGGTGCCGGGTGCAACCCGGCCGATACCCTCCCAGTGCTAGGCTGTGGCTACCGACAACCACGGAGGCGGGATGGGGGCGATCGTGTTGTTGCCGCTGTGCGTGGACGATGCCGCGCTCGACCGCTGCCTGGCCGCGCTGGATGCCGGCACCGCGCCGGGAACCGCGGTCTGGCTGGCCGATGACGCGCAGACCGGCCCGCGTGCGCAGGCGGTGGTGGAGCACTGGTTGGCGCATACGCCATTGCAGGCCGAATACACCCGCCGCGCGCGGCCGTTGGGCGAGGTCGCCCATCTGGATGAGATGCTGCGCGCCTGCGAGGGCATGGACGTGGCGGTGCTGGCGCCGGACAGCGTGCCCGCGCCGGGCTGGCTGCAGCAGCTGCAGGATGCCTTCGCCCGCGACGCCGCCATCGCCACCGCAACCCCGTGGTGCAATGCCGGCGAAACCGCTGCATGGCCGCGGCTGGGCGAAATCAATCCCGAACCGGAGGACCCGGCGCTGCTGGCACACACCTGTGCCACGCTGCCGGTGCTGCATCCGGAGCTGCCCTCGGCGGTCACCCACGCGGTACTGGTGCGCGGCAACGCGCGTCGCCGCGCCGGCGGCCTGGACGTGGACAGCTACGCCGGCTGGAACGCGGCACTGGTGGACCTGAGCCTGCGCATGGCTGGCCTGGGATGGCGCAACGTGCTGTGCGAGACCGCCTTCGTCAGCCGGGCAGGGGAGGCGGTCAGCCGTGATGGCGATCTCGAGGCCCTGGCCGCGCGCTGGCCGGGGTGGGTGCCACGGTTGGCTGACTTCCTCATGCACGATCCGTTGCATGGCCTGCGTGCCGATCTGCAGCAGCGCATGCGGCAGGCGATAATGCCGAAGGAACAGGGTGACCTGTTCGTCTCGTCTTCCGCGCCGGAGCCTCCTGCTTGAATGTTGCCATTGCCGCCATCGTCGTCACCTACCAGAGCGGCAGCACCATCGACGCCTGCCTCTCGCGTCTGCGCCAGGCGCAGGACGTGGCCGAGATCCGGGTGATCGACAATGGCTCGATGGATGGCACGCTGGATATCGTGCAGCGCCATGCCAGCCACGACCCGCGCGTGCGTTTCGTCGGCAATCCGGACAATCCCGGCTTTGCCGCCGCCAACAACCAGGGCGTGGCCGATTCGCACAGCCCATGGCTGGCCTTCATCAACCCGGACCTGATGGTCGAACCGGAGACGTTGGCCGCACTGCGCAGCCGCGCGGAAGGACTGGGGGACTGCCTGCTCGGTGTCGAGCAGGTGGACGAGCAGGGCCATGCCGACGAAGCCGTGCGCCGCCGCGACCCGGATTTCCTGATGATGCTGCGCTCGCCGGGCAAGGGCTCGAAGCTGGCGGTGCCGCGTGACCCGCAGCAGGCGCTGCAGCGGGTGCCGGCGCTGTCCGGTGCGCTGCTGATGATGCCGCGTGCATTGTTCGACTGCATCGGAGGTTGGGACGCCGGCTATCGTCTGCATGCCGAAGACCTGGACCTGTGCCGGCGTGCACGCGAAGCCGGAGCAGTGGTGGCGATCGCCAATGACCTGCAGGTCACCCACGTTCGTGGCGTCTCCAGCCGCTCGCGGCCGTTCTTCGTGGAATGGCACAAGCACAAGGGCCTGTGGCGCTATTTCCAGAAGTTTGAGGCCAGGCAGCGTTCGCTGCCGGTGCGGGTAGCGGTGTGGGGCGCGATCTGGGCGCACGCGCTGATGCTGGTGCCGAAGCTGCTGCGCAGGGCGCTGTAGCGCCGCAAGAGCATCCACGCATGGCGTGGATCTACCAATGTTGTTTCCCGTGAGCTGAGTGTGGCCGCAGGCACCCCGGTTCACCCTGCCGGGCGCATAATCCGCCCCATGCCTATCATCCAGTCCCTGCTCGACACCGACCTGTACAAGTTCACCATGATGCAGGCGGTGCTCCACCAGCACCCCGGCGCCCAGGTGCAGTACCGGTTCAAGTGCCGCACGCCCGGCATCGACCTGGCCCATTACATCGACCAGATCGACGAAGAGATCGACCACCTGTGCAGCCTGCGTTTCAGCGACGCGGAGCTGGACTACATGCGTGGCCTGCGCTTCGTGAAGCCGGACTTCGCCGATTTCCTCGGCCTGTTCCACCTCGACCGCAAGTACATCCAGCTGCGCGCGTCGAAGACCGTGCCCGGCGAGATCGAACTGGACATCACCGGGCCCTGGCTGCACACCATTCTGTTCGAAGTGCCGCTGCTGGCGATCATCAACGAAGTCTGGTTCCGCAACACCACCACCGCCGACTTCGCCGAGGGCGAGCGCCGCCTGCAGGCCAAGGCCGCGCTGCTGCGTGATACCCCGGGGTTCGAGCAGTGCCGCATCGCCGACTACGGCAGCCGCCGCCGCTACTCGCGTGACTGGCATGCCCGTCTGCTGCCGCTGCTGCGCGATGCGCTCGGCCCGCAGCTGGTCGGCACCAGCAACGTGCACTTCGCCCGCCTGTACGGCATGACCCCGCACGGCACCATGGCCCATGAGTACCTGCAGGCGTTCCAGGCGCTGGGCCCGCGCCTGCGCGATTCGCAGGTGGCGGCACTGGAGTCGTGGGCACGCGAGTATCGCGGCGACCTCGGCATCGCGCTGTCCGACGTGGTCGGCCTGGATGCGTTCCTGCGCGACTTCGACATGTACTTCTGCAAGCTGTTCGACGGCGTCCGCCATGACTCCGGCGATCCGTTCGACTGGGGCGACCGCATGCTGGCCCACTTCCAGCAGCGCCGGGTGGATGCACGCAGCAAGGTGCTGGTGTTCAGCGACGGGCTCGACATCGCCAAGGTGATGCGCCTGTACGACTACTTCCGTGGTCGCTGCCAGGTCGCCTTCGGCGTCGGCACCCACCTGACCAATGATCTGGGGCCAACGCCGCTCAACATCGTCATCAAGATGGTCCGCTGCAACGGCCAGCCGGTGGCCAAGCTCAGCGATTCGCCGGGCAAGAGCATGTGCGACGACCCGGGCTACCTGGCCTATCTGCGCCAGGTGTTCGAGCTGCCGCCGGCGTAAACACGTCGGCTTACAGGTAGTCGACCACCACCAGGTAGGCGCCCTGCAGCGGCTGCTGCTTCGAAGCCTGCACGCTGTAACGCTCGGAGAAGGCGATATCGCCGGCGCGCATCGCGCTGGCCGACACCGACAGCTTCTGGCCCTGGCGCTTGCCGTCGCGCAGCGTCGCGGCCTGGCCATCGGCCAGCGCCGTCACGGCCACCGTCGAGCCCTTGGCCGAGGGCGGGCAGGCGGCCAGGCTCAGCTCACCCTGGGACAGGTTCGTCGTGCAGCCCGGCTCGGCGATACGGCCGCTGAAACGGATGCTGCCGCTGCTGGCCTGGGCCAGCGCACTGACGGACATCAGAGCCACACACAGCAGAATGGAGTTCCTCATGACACGTTCTCTGGTTCGGTGTGTCCTAGTTAGCGACAGGTTCGATCCGTCTTTAATAGGACAAATCCGAATCTGCTAGGGCCATCACCAAGAAAGAGTGATGCGCATCAAATAAGGCGATTTCCACCTAAAAAAAGCCTGTTTTCCGCATGCCGAACGCGCCACGGGAAGCGTCATGCAGGGTCGTTTGTGACCTGATCGCCTTGCCGTCAAATCCCCCACGCCCGCCGGGCTCTCATTCCGCCTACCACGTCACATTTGAGGCGTCAATGAATTGGCGTTCAGAAAAATAATGAGACTTTCATCACAGTTGTGCCTATACTTGCGTCACGGATTCAGGGGAAGGTATGTCCGAGTCCGGCCACAGGTGAGACGCAAGGATGGGTCTTGATAGCCCGGCAGTGCTCCTTGCTTCCTCCTCTACTTCTCATCTCTTCAGTAGGGTTAGGTAAAAGCGAATGCACAAGATCAATATCATCGCCGCTCTGATGCTGGCCGCCGCTCCGCTGGCCGCCAACGCCGCCGACGGCACCATCACCTTCAACGGCAAGGTGACCGACAAGACCTGCACCATCTCGACCCCGGGCGGCAAGGACTTCTCCGTCAACCTGCCGACCGTGTCCAAGAACACCCTGGCCGCCGCCGGTAACGTTGCCGGTCGCACCCCGTTCGCCATCAACCTGACCAAGTGCAGCGCCGGCAACGTCGCGACCTACTTCGAGCCGGGTTCGACCGTTGACTTCAACACCGGTCGCCTGCTGAACCAGGCTTCGGCCAACGCTGCCACCAACGTGCAGCTGCAGCTGCTGGGCTCGAACAACCAGGTCCTGCCGATCAAGGCTGCAGGCGCTGGCCAGGCCCAGACCAACTCGCAGTGGGTCACCGTCGGCACCGACGGCTCGGCCGATCTGAACTACTACGCTGAGTACTACGCCACTGCCGCCGCCACCCCGGGCGACGTCACCAGCAGCGTCAAGTACACGATCATCTACAACTGATCGTAGTCGTACCCGCACTGGCCGGCGTACGCGCCGGCCAGTGCATCGCGGCCCCTGGCCACATACCTCGAGCGTAGTACTTCCGATGAAAGCATTCTTTCCCCGGGCGCTGCTGCTGGCAGCGTTCACGCTGCCCTTCTGCCAGAACGCTCTGGCCGGCGTGGTGGTCAATGGCACGCGAGTGATCTATCCGGCGCAGGCGCGCGAAGTCACCGTGCAGGTCGACAACGTGGGCGATTCGCCGGCGCTGGTGCAGGCCTGGATCGACAGCGGCGACGCCAACCAGACCGCCGATACCAGCGATGCCCCGTTCGTGCTGACGCCGCCGATCGCGCGCGTCGAACCGGGCCGCAGCCAGGCGCTGCGACTGATCTTCTCCGGCGCGCAGCTGCCGACCGACCGCGAGTCGGTGTTCTGGCTCAACGTGCTGGATGTTCCGCCGTCCCCGGACAACGCCGACAGCGGCGAACAGAATTACCTGCAGGTCGCGTTCCGTTCGCGCCTGAAGCTTTTCTACCGGCCGCAGGGCCTGAAGGGCGTCGCCAACGACGCGCCGGCAGCGCTGCGCTGGATCCGCACGGGCGACCGTCTGCGGGTGGAAAACCCGAGCCCCTTCCACGTCACTCTGGCCGAAGTACATGCCGTGACCGGCAGCAGTGAAAAGGCCGTCGAGGACAAGGGCGCGATGGTCGCGCCGAAGCAGAGCCTGGAGTTCGCCGCACCGGCGGGCACCGACCAGGTCCGCTTCATCACCATCAACGACTACGGCGGCCGGGTGGAACACACCATCCGCCTCGGCAGCACCGGGGGCTGAACGCGCCGCGCCGGCCTTGGGCCTGCGCATCCCGCCACCGCCGCTGTGCGGCGAATTGAAGGAATGTCAGTGTGATCGGAAACAGATTGACATTGTCGATCCATCAGGCGCTTTGCCTGTTGGTTGCTGGCGTGGCCTGCCCAGGATGGGCGCTGGCTGCCCCGGCCAATCTCGGCGAACAGGCGCTGATGGCGCAGAGTGGTGCGGCCAATGCGCGTGCACCGGAATCGGCCCAGTTCAACTCCAGCTTCCTGTCTGGCCAGGCCAAGCAGGTCGATCTGGCGGCCTTCAGCAACGGCAACCCGATGGTGGCCGGCAACTACCGTGTCGACGTCTACGTCAACGGTGCCTGGCAGGGCCGTCGCGATCTGCAGTTCAAGGCCGATGCGCAGGGCCGTGTCGACGCCTGCCTGCCGCTGCCGATGCTGGAAGAAATGGGCGTGGACAGCGAAGCCGTGCTGCTGCAGCAGGATCCGTCCGTGCCGACCGACAAGACCAGCTGCGTGCCGGTCCAGCAGCGCATGGCCAATGCCTATGGTGTCTATGACAGCGGCAACCTGCGCTACGACCTGAGCATCCCGCAGGTGTTCCTGCGTCGTGAGGCACGCGGCTACGTCAACCCGGCGCTGTGGGACCGCGGCATCAATGCCGGCTTCGTCGGCTACAGCTTCAATGCCATCGACAGCGACAGCCGTGTCGAAGGTGGCCAGCGCAACCGCAGTGCCTACCTCGGCCTCAACGCCGGCATGAACCTGGGTGGCTGGCAGTTCCGCCACGATTCGAACCTGACCTGGTCCGAGGGCGATGGCCGCCATTGGCAGAGCATCGCCACCTATGCGCAGCGCGGCATCCCGCAGGTGCGCGGCATGCTCACCATCGGTGAGGCCTACACCACCGGTGAACTGTTCGACTCGATCGGTTACCGCGGTGCCAGCCTGGCCAGCGACGACCGCATGCTGCCCGATTCGCTGCGCGGTTACGCGCCGGTCGTGCGCGGCATCGCCGAGACCAACGCACGCATCGAAGTGCGCCAGAACGAGCAGCTGATCTACTCCTCCACCGTGTCGCCGGGCAGCTTCGTCATCGACGACCTGTACCCGACCGGCTACGGCGGCGACCTGGAAGTGAGCGTGATCGAGGCCGATGGCCGCCGCCGCGAATTCAAGGTGCCGTTCGGTTCGGTGCCGCAGATGCTGCGCGAAGGCGTGTCGCGTTACTCACTGACCGCCGGCCAGGTGCGCAACAAGCTGCTGGCCGATGAGCCGTGGCTGGTGCAGGGCACCTACCAGCGCGGTATCGGCAACCAGCTGACGCTGTACGGTGGCAGTGCACTGAGCGACGGCTACCTGTCGCTGCTGTACGGCGTCGGCCTGTCCACGCCGGTTGGCGCGTTCGCCGCCGACGTCACCCACGCACGTACGACGTTCGACCACTACGGCAACCACACCGGTGCCAGCGTGCGCTTGAGCTACAGCAACATGATCGGCGAGACCGGGACCAACCTGACCCTGGCCGCCTACCGCTATTCGACCGAAGGCTTCTACAGCCTGCAGGACGCGCTATATGGCCGTGATGCGGACAAGCGCGGCATCGATCCGACCACCCGTGGCCGTCAGCGCAGCCAGTTCCAGGTAACGCTGAACCAGCCGCTGGGCCGTCGCGGCGGCGCGCTGTACGTGACCGGCTCGGTGCGTGACTTCTACGACCGCCCCGGCACCTCCAAGCAGTATCAGGTGGGCTACAACAACGCCTGGCGTTCGGTGAACTACGGCTTCTCGGCGCTGCGCACCGAAGAGGGCGTGCTCGGCCGTTCCGATACCCAGTACCTGCTGTCGATGAGCGTGCCGCTGGGTCGTGGTTCGCACCCGGTGTCGTTCAGCGCCGACCTCGGCGTGCGCGAGCGCGGTGGTTACGACAACAGTCGCGTTGGCATCACCGGTTCGACCGGCATCGACAACAACTTCAGCTACGGTGTGGCGCTGTCCGACTCCCGCGAAGGTGGCACCACCGCGGTGGGCAGTGCGGAATACCGCAGCCGCTACAGCGCGTTGAACGCGACCTACAGCCACTCGCGCGATTTCCGCCAGGCGTCGGTCGGTGCCAACGGCAGCGTGGTCGTGCATCCGGGTGGCTTCACCTTCACCCCGCAGCGTGGCGACACCATGGTGCTGGTGGAAGCGCCGGGCGCACGCGATGCGATCGTCAGCAACGCCCCGGGCCTGCGCGTCGATGGCCGCGGCTACGCGGTGGTCCCGTACGTGTCGCCGTACCGCCTCAACACCGTCACCCTCGACCCGCAGGGCATGGCCCACGACGTCGAGCTGGAAAGCACCAGCCAGTCGATCGCGCCGTTCGCCGGTGCCATCAGCTACCTGCGCTTCGATACCCGCAAGGGCAACGCGCTGCTGATCCAGGTGCGCAACCCCGATGGCCGCACCATGCCGTTCGGTGCGCAGGTCAAGGACGAGCAGGGCCAGCCGGTGGGCATGGTCAGCCAGGGCGGCCGCCTGTACGTGCGCAGCGAGAAGAACCAGGGCCAGTTGCAGGTCGAGTGGGGCGCAGGTGCCGATCAGCGCTGCACCATTGATTACCAGGTACCGGCGGGCGCCGACGCGTCCAAGACCGGCTTCATCCCGCTGGAGGCAGCATGCCGATGATTTCTTCCCGTGGCCGCAAGGCATTGGCCGCGTTGGCCCTGCTGGGTGGCGTGCTGCTGGCGCAGCAGGCCAGTGCGGCCTGCCGCATCCAGATCAACGGCTTCGTTGCACAGGACGTGCAGATGGACATGGGTCAGATCGTGATCCTGCCCAGTACACCGGTGGGTGGCGTGATCAAGGAAATCAGCGTGCCGATCAACCAGCAGAACAGCGTTGCCCGCTGTGACTACTGGTATAGCGGCTACTCGACAGGCGAGTACGTCAACGCGCCGCAGAAGCGACCGGTGGCCGGCTTTGCCAACGTCTATGAGACCGGCGTGGCCGGTGTGGGCATTCGCCTGTTCCGCGACTCCGGCGCGATCCAGGCCTATTACCCACATACCATCAATTTCGCGGCCAACTCCACGATCTCGCTGATCGGTGGCCAGTTCCGCATCCAGCTGATCAAGACCGCCGCGCAGACCGGTTCGGGCGTGATCGCACCGAACGGTCGCTTCACCACCTACTACTTCGATGGTGATGGCCCCAGCCGCCCGGTGCTGACCTCCACCTTCAGGGGCTCGGGCACCACCGTGGTCAGCCCGACCTGCGAAGTGCAGGCGGGCAGTCGCAACATTGCCGTCGATTTCGGCAGCGTGCCCAACACCACGTTCACCGGTGTCGGTTCCAAGGCTGTAGATCGCGATTTCGAGATACGCCTGAACTGCCAGGGCAGCAACGTTGCTGCCTACCAGAGCAAGATCGGCATCCGCCTCGACGCCGACCAGGACAGCTCGAACATGCCGGGCGTGCTGAAGCTCAGCGCGGCCACCAACAGTGCCACCCGCATCGGCATCCAGATGGTCCAGCGTGATGGCAGCACCGAGCGCGAAGTGCGTTTCGGCCAGACCGTCAACGTCGGCACCACCGTGCCGGGTACCAGTGTCATGGCGCTGCCGCTGCGTGCCCGCTATGTGCAGACCCAGGCCGGCACGGTGGGTGCAGGTGTCGCAAACGGCCAGGCCACCTTCACCATCCAGTACGAGTAAGGCGGCCGCAGGCCGCGCCACTGCTGCGTTCCACCGCAACGTCGCCCGTTCCACGGGCGGCGTTGACTGCGTCTTGATCTTCCAACGATGAAGATCAATGCCACGACGCACGTACCATCATTCGAATGTGATGTACGTCGCGATTTTGGAGTTTCCTCATGAGGTGACCGTCTCCTGCCTGCGGGTGTTGGACGGGAACGCCGAAAGGATCCAGACGTGGCTACAGCTCCTGGCATTCCCTCGCGCCGGCCTTTCGGAGCGCTGCGATGAAGGTCCTGTCGGTGTTCGGCACGCGACCGGAAGCGATCAAGATGGGGCCGCTGGTAAGGGCCTTGGCGGAGGCTGCGGGCATCGAATCGGTGGTCTGCATCACCGGCCAGCACCGGGCGATGCTGGACCAGGTGATGTCGCTGTTCGCGATCACCGCCGACCATGACCTCGATGTCATGGTGCCCAACCAGACCCTCAATGGCCTGTGTTCCAAGCTGTTCGAACGGCTTGACGCGCTCTACACGCAGGTTCGTCCGGACCGGGTACTGGTGCACGGCGATACCACCACGGCGATGACCGCCGCACTGGCTGCGTTCCACCACCGTATTCCGATCGGTCACGTCGAGGCCGGCCTGCGCACCGGCGACATCAACCGGCCGTGGCCGGAGGAAATGAACCGGCGGGTGATCGATGTGGTCGGCCACCAGCTGTACGCGCCCACGCCCAGCTCGCGCGCCAACCTGGCCGGTGAACACCTGGGCGGGCAGATCCTGGTCACCGGCAATACCGTCATCGATGCCCTGCAGCAGACCGTAGAGCGGCTGGATGCCGACCCGGCGCTGCGTGCGCGGGCTGACGAACCCTTCCACATGCTTGACCCCGATCGTCGCCTGCTGCTGGTCACCGGCCATCGCCGCGAGAGTTTCGGCCAGGGCTTCGAGGACATCTGCCGTGCGCTGGCCGAACTGGCGCGGCGGCCGGACCTGCAGGTGCTGTACCCGGTGCATCTCAACCCGAACGTGCAGGGCCCGGTCAACGCCCACCTCGGCCATCTCGACAACGTGCACCTGGTGCCGCCGCAGGACTACCTGCGCTTCGTGCGCCTGATGCAGCGCGCCGACGTCATCCTCACCGACTCCGGTGGCGTGCAGGAAGAAGCGCCTGCGCTGGCCAAGCCCGTGCTGGTCATGCGCGACGTCACCGAACGCCCGGAGGCGGTCGAGGCCGGAGTGGTGACGCTGGTCGGCACCAGGCCCTCGCGCATTGTCGAGGCGGTCAACGCGGCACTCGCACAACCACCGCATCCGACCCGCTTCGATCCCGACGCCAGTCCCTACGGCGATGGCCGTGCCAGCGCGCGCATCGTCGCCGCCCTGCGTGGCACGCCCCTTCCCGAATTCTCGCCCGGCCTCCGCAACAGCGGTGCCGCCCACCTCCATCCACGCGAAGTGACGCCATGACCCAGACCGGCCGCTCTCCCCTGTTTGCATCCGCCGCCGCGTTCGTCCTGTCGGGCGTGGTTGCCAGTGCCCATGCCGCCGACAGCGTCGCCGGCCAATTCGCCGAATGGAGCGGCGACAGCACGGTCAACCGGCAGATGACCTTGCGTGAACTCGGTTTCCGCCAACCGCTGGTGCTCAGCGGGCAGGAGAGCCAGCGCGAGGTCTACCTGCCGGTGCCGGTCGGCGTCGCCACCCGCGATGCGCAGCTGCAGCTGGACGGGCGCTATGTGCGCGGCCACGCCGGGCGCACTTCCGGCCTGTGGTCGGTCGATGGCGATCCGATCGCCGCGCGCTCGATCACTGATGCGCAGGGCGACGCCAGCCAGCTACTGGCCATTGATGGCGAACCCCGCCAGAACGGCTTCGTGCGGGTCGGCGTCGGCTGGTGGTCGATCGTCTCCGACTACCAATGTGCCGACCAGAGCGCGCCGGCCAACGTGTTGCGGCTGTCGCCGGACTCGCGTTTCAGCTACCGCTTCGATGGCCGGGCCGTGGACACCGTGGCCAAGGCCTGGGGCGCGCTGCCACCGCAGGTGCGCCTGCTGGTGGACGGCAAGGCGCTGCAGGCGCCGGCCTACGATGCCGCCTGGCGCGTCGGTACCGCGTTGCAGGGCGGTGGCAAGCAGGTGCAGGTGGTGGCGCTACCCAAGGTCGGTGACAGTGTCGACCTGACCGGCATCAGCATCCCGGCCAGCCTGCAGGGCGTGCCGGCCTACGCTGCGCTGGCGACGGGCGAGCGCGCGCATGTGATCAAGGATCTGGCTGAAGTTGGCGCGCTGCTGTCGCTGCGTGACAGCGGGCCCTTGGCCGCTGACGTGATGATCGGCAGTGATGCGCTGCGGGCCGGCGTACGCGCGGCACTGGACGCGCTGGCCGTACAGGTCGCGGCTACGGGTGCCGATGCGGGCGCTGCCTTCGCCGCGTGGCGCGGTACCGATATGGGCGGCCTGGAAAAGCCCACGGCCAACGCATCGGTCAGCGTGGTCGCCGTTGCTGGCCGTCCGACGCTGGTGGTCGGCCCGGCGGCGGCGGGCAAGGTCGCCGGGTTGTTCGCCGAACAGTGGCGCAGCTATGCGCTGGGCCGCAGCCTGCAGGTCAGCGCGGCGGGAACACCGAAGCTGGACGGAGACCAGGTGCTGCTGAGCCGGCTCGGCAACATCGCCGGTACGATGGATGTGGTCACCCGCGCGGACCGCAGTGCCACCTTCGACCTCGGCGCGCTGTCGGCCGATGGGCGCCTGCCCGAGGAAGTGGTGATCGATGTCTCGGCGGCGCCCAACGCCGCCGGGCAGGGCGCGGTGGCCACGATCCATTTCAACGATTACCTGCTGGGCGGCAAGGTGCTGTCGGCCAATGGCCAGCCGCAACGGCTGGTGGCCAAGGTGCCGGCCTACGCGCTGTCGGCGCGCAACGAGATCCGCGTCAGCTTCCTGCGCCAACCGGCACGACCTTATTGCCACGATCCGGCCACCGCCTATCCGGTCTCGATCCTGCCCAGCAGCCACCTGACCCTGGCCAAGCGGTCGCTGGGCAGTGATTTCGTCGGCGCCAGCAGTCAGCTGTCGCGCGGCAACCAGGTGTTCGTGCCGGCCACGTGGCTGCAGGATGCACCGGCATCGCTGCGCAAGGTGATTGCGGTGGCCAGTGCAGTGGGTGCCTCGCCGGAGGCGTCGGAACTGAAGGTGGTCGATGCCGGTGCGGCGGTCAGCCCGGGCGCACCGTGGCTGGCGTTCGGTGTGGCGCCATCGGGTGTCGATGTGGCCGGCCTGAAGGACGGTCATCTGCTGATCGGCGGGAAGCCGCAGCCGCTGCTGGATGTCAGCGGGTTGGATCGTGCCGCGGTGGTGCAGGTCGGCACCTCCGGCGGCCAGCTCGGCGTGCTGTACAGCGACCTGGGCGCACAGGCACCGCCGTTCGGCGCACCGTTCCGGCTGCTGCGCGGTGATCTCGCCGTGCTCGACGGCAGTGATGCCGTGCGCGAGTTCGACCGCCAGGATCCTTACGGGAGCCGCGTTGCCCAGGATGGCAATCCGCAATCGAAGTGGGAACGGCACATGGTCTGGTTGCTGCTGCTGGTCGGCGTGATCGTGTTCGCGCTGCTGGCCGCCCGCGTTACCCAGGTGCGCCGCCGCAAGTCCGCCAACACAGGGCACTGATCCACCGTGGACGGTCTGTTCTGGAACATCCAGCTGGCCAACTACTACGCTGCCCTGGAAACCACGGCGGCGGCGGTGGCCGTGCTGATCCTGATCTCCAGCCTCGATGACCTGTTCATCGATGTCTGGTACTGGGTGCGCGAGAGCTGGCGGGCGCTCACCATCAAGCGTCGCGAGGCGTACCGGCCACTGAGCCAGGAAGACCTGCTGCAGCGGCCGCAACAGCCGCTGGCGATCATGGTGCCGGCGTGGATGGAGTACGACGTCATCGCGCAGATGGTGGAGAACATGATCAACGTGCTCGACTACCGCGAGTACGTGGTGTTCGTCGGCACCTATCCCAACGACCAGCAGACCATCGACGAAGTGGAGCGCATGCGCCGCCGCTACAAGCGCCTGCGCCGCGTGGAAGTGCCGCATGACGGGCCGACCAGCAAGGCCGACTGCCTGAACTGGCTGATCCTGGCCATCTTCGATTACGAGAAGCGCCACGACATCGAGTTCGCCGGGGTGATCCTGCACGACAGCGAGGACGTGCTGCACCCGATGGAACTGCGCTTCTACAACTACCTTTTGCCGCGCAAGGACATGATCCAGTTGCCGGTCACCTCGCTGGACCGCGAGTGGTACGAACTGGTGGCCGGCGTCTACATGGACGAGTTCGCCGAATGGCATGCCAAGGATCTGGTGGTGCGTGAAAGTGTTTCCGGCATGGTGCCGTCGGCCGGTGTCGGTACCTGCTTCTCGCGGCGCGCGCTGCTGGCGCTGAGCGCGCAGACCGACAACCAGCCCTTCAACACCGACAGCCTCACCGAGGACTACGACGTCGGTGCGCGGCTGGCGGCGATGGGGATGCAGTCGATCTTCGCGCGCTTCCCGGTGCAGTTCCGCGTGCGTCGCCCGTCCTGGTTCGGCTGGGGCCCTGTACGCGAGCGCACCCAGCAGATGGCGCTGTGCGTGCGCGAGTACTTCCCCGACAACTTCCGCGCATCGTACCGGCAGAAGGCACGCTGGGTGCTGGGCATCGGGCTGCAGAGCTGGGAGTCGCTGGGCTGGCGCGGCTCGCTGGCCACCAAGTACCTGCTGGCGCGCGACCGCAAGGGCATCATCACCTCGTTCGTCAGCATCATCGCCTACGTCATCTTCCTGCAGCTGCTGCTGTTCTGGCTGTTGAAGATGACCGGGCTGTGGACGATGCAGTTTCCCAGCGTGTTCCAGGCCGGTACCTGGCAGATGAACGTGGCGCTGCTGACCACGGCGGCGCTGGCGACCCGGGTCGTGCAGCGCTTCTACTTCGTCAACCGGCTGTATGGCTGGGAGCATGCGCTGATGTCGATCCCGCGCATGGTGGTCGGAAACATGATCAATTTCATGGCCACCGCACGCGCGTGGAAGGTGTTCCTGGCCTACCTGCTGTTCGGCAAGCGCATGGTCTGGGACAAGACCATGCACGACTTCCCGGATGCGGCGCAGCTGGTGCAGACCCGCAAGCAGCTCGGTGAGCTGTTGACCACCTGGCAGGCGGTGGAACCCGAACGCCTGCAGCAGGCGCTGGATCAGCAGCAGGCAGGCCGCCAGCAGCCGTTGGGCCGCATCCTGCTCACCCAGGGCTGGCTGGATGATGAAACGCTGGCCGAGGCGATCGCCTTCCAGGGCGACCTGCCACGCGCGGTGATCGACGTGGATTACCTGCGTGCCTGCCAGTTCCCGGTCAGTGCCGATGCCTGCGTGCAATGGCGGATGCTGCCGCTGCCGCCGCGTCAGCAAGGTACCCTGCGGCTGGCCGTCGCCAGCCCATTGCCCGAAGAGGCGTTGGCACTGCTGAAGCAGGAAACCCGCAGCGAGCACGTTGAACAGAGCATCGCCCGCGAAAGCGAAATCAACGCGGGCCTGCGCCTGATCGGCGGCGACCGGCAGTGGCACCTGGACAACGTGCCCTTGCTGGGTGACCTGCTGGTGGAGATGCGCCTGATCGATCACGCGCGCTTCGAGATCGCACTGGATGACTACATGCCGCAGCGCGACGGCCGCATCGGCGATTACCTGGTCAAGCAGGGCATCACCACCGAGGAGGCCGTGGCCCAGGCCATGCAGGAACAGCGCCGGCGTGCGGCCACGCTGCAGTCACCGCCTCCCGGAGCCTTGCCGGCATGAAGACCACGCTGCTGTCCACCGTCATTGCCGTGGCGTTGGCCACGGCCAGCGTATCGGTACAGGCCCAGGCCGATGCGCAGCTGCCATTGTCTGGAGCTGCCTACCGTATCGCCGAACAGGCGTTTGCCGCCTATGAGCGTGGTGACTACCGAGCGGCGTACCAGCAGTCCACTGAAGCGATCCGGCTGCGCCCGGACGTGGTGCGGCTGCGCCTGCTGCAGATCTATGCGCTGCAGAAACTCGGGCGTGGTGCAGAAGCGCAGCAGCAGGCGCGGCGTGCGCTGGACGCGGGGATGAAAGATCCGGCCTTGCCGGCGCTGGCGGCTGTCACCGCTGCACGTAGCGCGGCAACCGGAGGCGAAGGTGCGCGCACGACATCCCCATCTCGTCCGGTCGGCAGCGCCGCAGACCGCAGCAGGCAGCAGGCCTACGCGCTGGCCACCGAGGCGTACGCGGCCTATGACGCCGGGCGGATGGGAGAGGCGGCCAGCAAGGCCGAGCAGGCGTTCCGGAAGCAGCCGAAACAGGGCGCATGGGCCCTGCTGTGGGTGGCGGCACTGGAGGCACAGCAACAGCCCGAACAGGCCGACGCCGCCATCGGTACCGCGCTGCAGTTGGGCGCACCCAACGTCGAAGAGCTGCGCGCGCGGCGCGTGGCATTGGGTCGCCAACGCGCGCTGCTGCTGGCCCAGCAAGCCTATCGATCGCTGTCCGCAGGTGATGATGCCGCGGCCATTGGACATGCGCGCGACGCCGTGAAGCTGGCACCGGAGGTGGCTTCGTACCGGTTGCTGCTGATCACCACGCAGCTGCAGGGCGATCAGCTGGCCGACGCGGAGCGCAGTGCCGATCAGGCACTGCAGGTGGATGCCAACGACCTCAATGCACGGGTCATGCGCGGTTACCTGCGCCAGCGCCAGGGCAGCACGTTGCGGGCCAATGAGGATTTCGACGCCGCGCTTGCCACGCCGGGATCAACCGCGCAGCAGCGCAACGTGCGCCTGCTCGCGGTGGATGCGGCACTGGCTGCCGGCGATCGGGTGCGTGCGGCTGCACTGCTGGCACCGTTGCAGGCGCCAGTGCCAGCAGATGAGAGAGACGCACGGGCACAGCTGCTGTTGCAGCAGGGCATCGAGCAACGCGCCCGGGCGATCCGTTCCAGTCGCGCGCTTCCCCGCATCAGCGCCCAGACCTACCCGGCACCGTTCCAGCACTGCCAGTCTAGCGACACAGGCAATGTTTGCGAGCTGATGCCGGCCGACCTGCAGGGCGACGGCGGTGCCGCACAGCGTGCCTATGCTGCCTACGCGCGCCAGGATTACACCGATGCCATCGGTGAGGCACGGCAGGCCGTGCAACTCGCACCGGACGACGCGAACCTGCAGGCCCTGCTGACCACCACGCTGGCAGCGGGCAACCGCGCACAGCAGGACGAAGCACGGCAGCGCCTGGATGCGGCACTGGCACAGCGTCCTGACGATGCGGAGGCGCTGATGCAGCGCGGCTACCTCAACCAGAAGGCGCACGAACCTGCGCAGGCACTGGCCGACTTCCGTGCCGCCGAGGCCACCGGCAAGGCACCGAAAAGCGTGGTGCTGGACCAGGCCTACGCCAGCGCAGCCAACGGCGATCATCCACAGGCGGTGTCACTGCTGCGTAGCGCCATCGACCGCGCCGACGTCGGTGAGCTGCCGCTGGATGAGCATCAGCGCTACAACGTGCGCAATGCCATCGCCAACTATTCACGCGAGTGGGGCGTGGTCGCCTCGGCGGGTTTCCGGGGGGCGCGCCAGGCCGCAACCAATGTCGGCGGTGCGGCGATCAGTACGCCCGGCGATTCGGTGTTCAGTACGCTGGAGGCGTTCTGGCGGCCCCCGGCCTTCAACGACCAGCATGGCACGCTGGAGCTCTACGCACGCCTGCTCAACACGCTGTACGACGAGGGCGGCACCTACGAGTCGATCCGTGCGGTGGATCCGTGCACCGGCGAATCAACGCCGGATGCGCGTGCACGCGCCGAGCGCCTCAGTCATTCGCGCTCGACCACCGGCTGGCCGTCCACCATCGCCTCGTTCGGCCTGCGCTACGCCTTTGGCCAGACCGGTTTGAGCGCCGGCATCGAGCGCCGCCAGTTCCTGGGCAGTGCCACCCGCCAGGGCGAGGTCTACCCCGCATCGGCAGCGGTGCAGTGCCGCCTGCAGCTGGCCCTGAACCGGCCACTGGAAGCCAGCACGCTGGCGCGCTACCGCTTGGCCAGCGGTTCCGGTGGATGGATGTCCTACCTGACCTACGGCTATTACCACGGCACCGATCTGCGCACCGATGTGAACCAGTGGTGGATGGTCAGTGGCTATGCGCAGGGGGGATATACCTGGGACGACAACGGTGCCACCTTCACCCTCGACGCGCTCGATGCCAACGGCACGCCGGTGCGGCGGATCGGCGACGCCAACGGGCGCCTGCATCGCGAACAGTGGTTCGTTGCCGGTGAACTGCGCGCCGGGCGCAGCTTCCGTTTCGGTGCCGGGCAGACCCACTGGGTGGTCACGCCGTACGTGGTGGTGGGAGCGGACTGGCTCGACCAGCACTCGCGCGTGCGCGACATCCGTTACCCGCTGTTCCCGGCGCAGTCGTTCGCGCTCAACGATACGCAGCGCAGCTGGTCACTTGGCGCAGGGCCAGGCGTGGGCGTGCGTTACTGGTTCCGCGAGGACCACTACAACACGCCGCGTTCCTACCTGGACCTGACCGTGCAGTACCGCATCGCCATCGGCGGTGGTGATACGCAGCGTGCCAAGGGCCTGTTCGCCACCGCCATCCTCTACTACTGAGGCAGGCCCCAGCGTCGCCGCAGCGCTGCGGCCTGCGGTGTGTCCTGGGTCAGCCATGGCTCCAATGCATAGACCAGCACGTGCTGTGCGCCGCTGCCGCGTGCCCATGCCAACTGCCGCTGGACGCGCGCGGCATTGGCAGTTTCGCCCTTGAATCCGCTGCCGTCGGCAGGGCCGCCGGGCAGTTCGCGGAACAGTTCAACGATCGCATCGAAGCCGATGCCGTTGGCATGGAGATGATCGAGCAGCGGTTGCAGCTGCTGCACGTTGCCGGCGCCGGCCACCCCCACGCCGTCCTGCACCATGGGCCGCACGGCCGCGTGCGCGAGTACCGCCTGCCACAGCGTGACCAGGTTGCCATTGGTCTGCAGGCGGCTGAAGTAACAGGAGATCGCACAGTCACCGCCGCGTGCGCCGGCGGCCTGCACCAGGCCGTGCAACCACTGCGCCAGCCACAGCTGGCGCGCCGGATCGGCCCAGTGGTACTGCTCCAGCTCGTAGGGCAGGTACCAGCCCCCGAAGGCCGGCTGCTGCGCCCAGGGCGCCTGTGCCAACCAGCGGCGTGCCTGCGCCAGGCTGTCGGCCAGGAAGGCCTGCAGCGAGGCATCGTCGGCGCCGATGGCCTGCCACCAGCGTTGCTGGAAGGGCAGGCCGACGCGGATGCGGATGTCGTTCTCGCTGGCGGCGGTGAACAGCTGCTGCAGGCTGCTGTCCGGCAGCGACCAGTCGCCGTCGCTGCCACCGACGATGCCGGTCCACTGCAGCACCAGCTGCCGGCAGCCCAGCGTACGTGCAAGCTTCAAGGATCGCTGCCAGTCGGCCAGGCCCCACTGCAGGTGGCTGCGCCACGGCTGCAGGAAGGTGCCATCGACCTGCACCGGCAACGAGCAGCCGGGCAGGGTGGTCAGCGCAGCGGCCAGCGGTGCCAGCACTGCCGCACGCAGCAGCCGGCGGCGCAACGGCGAAGACGGATCCGCGGGAAGGTCAGGCCGAACCATGCCCGCATCATCCCAGAGCACCGTGCGCAGTAGGTGAACCAGCACCCGGTAGCGCCGGCCGCTGGCCGAAGCGTGCTCTGGTAGTGCCGGCCGCTGGCCGGCATCACCTACCGCTTATTCCAACGCGTAGCGCAGGGTGAACAGCACCGCCACCAGCCACACCGCCGGATGCACTTCGCGCCAGCGGCCGGTACCGGCCTTCAGCGCGGCGTAGGCGATGAAGCCGAACGCCAGGCCATTGGCGATGGAGTAGGTGAACGGCATCGCCAGCGCGCACAGTGCCGCCGGCACCGATTCGGTCAGGTCGCTCCAGTCCACTTCCACCAGTTCGCGCAGCATCAGGCCAGCCACGAACAGCAACGCCGGTGCGGTGGCATAGCTGGGCACCATCGCCGCCAGCGGCGAGAACAGCAGCGCGGCCAGGAACAGTGCCGATACCACCAGTGCGGTCAGGCCGGTACGGCCACCTACCTGCACGCCCGAGGCGCTTTCGGCAAACGCGGTGGTACTGCTGGTACCGAGCATCGAGCCGGCCACGATCGCCGTGCTGTCGGCCAGCAGCGCACGGCCGAAGCGCTTCTGCGCGCCCGGAAGTTTCAGCAGGCCGGCGCGACCGACCACGCCGTACAGCGTGCCGGTGGCATCGAACACTTCCACCAGCACGAATACCAGCACCACCTGCAGCAGCACCGCGATCGGCGCGCCGCCGTCATGGTGCAGCAGGCCCGGCAGGTCCAGCTGCAGGAAGGTCGGCGCCAGGCTCGGCGGCAGCGAGACCAGGCCCTGGTACTGCACGTCGCCCAGCGCCCAGCCGGCGCCGGTCACCGCCAGGATGCCGATCAGGATCGCACCACGGATGCGGCGCGCTTCCAGTACCGCGATCAGCAGGAAGCCGGCCAGTGCCAGCAGCGGCGGCGCGGTGTTCAACGGGCCCAGCGCCACCAGCGTGTCTTCATTGCCGACGATCACGCCGGACTTCTGCAGCGCGATGATCGCCAGGAACAGGCCGATGCCGGCCACGATGGCCGAGCGCAGCGACGAAGGAATACCCGACACCAGCCATGCACGCACACCAGTCAGCGACAGCACCAGGAACACCAGGCCGGAGATGAACACCGCGCCCAGTGCCTGCTGCCACGGCAGGCCGGCAGCGCCGACCACAGTGAAAGCGAAGAACGCGTTCAGGCCCATGCCGGGCGCCATGCCGACCGGGAAGTTGGCGGCCAGCGCCATCACCGCCGAACCCAGTGCAGCCGCCAGGCAGGTGGCCACGAACACCGCGCCCGCATCCATGCCGGTGGTGCCGAGAATCTCGGGATTGACGAAGACGATGTAGGACATCGTCAGGAAGGTGGTGACACCGGCCAGCAGCTCGGTGCGCACGGTGGTGCCGTGCTGTTGCAACTGGAACAGGCGCTCGAACAGGGACATGGGGGAATCTCGCGACAATAATGCGTCACGACCAACGGTCGTGACCTACCCGAATGCAGAACGTGGGTGCCGACCGTTGGTCGGTACGCTTCACAGCGTCACCACCAACGGTGGCGACCTACCAAAAGGAGAAAGGCCGCGCGAGCGCGGCCTTTCCTGTTGCCTTACTTCAGCGCCTTGAAGCGCAGGCGCTTCGGCGCGGCGTCGTCGCCCATGCGGCGGCGCTTGTCTTCTTCGTACTCGCGGTAGTTGCCCTGGAAGAACTCCACGTGCGAGTCGCCTTCGAACGCCAGGATGTGGGTCGCGATGCGATCCAGGAACCAGCGGTCATGCGAAATGACGAAGGTGTTGCCCGGGAACTCCAGCAGCGCATCTTCCAGCGCACGCAGGGTTTCGATGTCCAGATCGTTGGACGGTTCGTCGAGCAGCAGCACGTTGCCACCCTGCAGCAGGGTCTTGGCCATGTGCAGGCGGCCACGTTCACCACCGGACAGCGAAC
Source organism: Stenotrophomonas sp. 99219_Sma (assembly GCF_056480785.1). NCBI lineage: Bacteria > Pseudomonadati > Pseudomonadota > Gammaproteobacteria > Lysobacterales > Lysobacteraceae > Stenotrophomonas > Stenotrophomonas sp. 99219_Sma. Next base: position 648,949 of record NZ_CM151117.1, read on the forward strand.
CGACCATCTTCTGCTGGTCCTGGCCCTTGAAGTTGAAGCGGCCGATGTAGGCGCGCGACTGGATCTCGATGCCGTTGATGTTGAGGATGTCCAGGCCGCCAGCGATTTCCTGGAAGACGTTGTGGTTGCCTTCCAGCGCGTCGCGGCTCTGGTCCACGTAGGACAGCTTCACGGTCGGGCCGACCACGATCTCGCCGGTATCCGGCTTTTCCTGGCCGGTGATCATCTTGAACAGGGTCGACTTACCGGCACCGTTCGGGCCGATGATGCCGACGATGGCGCCGGCCGGCACCAGGAAGCTCAGGTTGTCGAACAGCAGGCGGTCGCCGAACTTCTTGGAGACGTTCTTGAACTCCATCACCGCATTGCCCAGGCGCTCGCCCGGCGGGATGAAGATTTCATTGGTCTCGTTGCGCTTCTGGTAATCGACCGACTGCAGCTCTTCCAGGCGGGCCAGACGGGCCTTGCCCTTGGTGCGGCCGCCCTTGGCGTTCTGGCGCGACCACTCCAGTTCCTTCTGGATCGCCTTCTGGCGAGCCTTTTCCTGGTTGTCTTCCTGCTTCAGGCGCTCATCCTTCTGGGTCAGCCAGTCGGTGTAGTTGCCCTTCCACGGAATGCCGCGGCCGCGGTCCAGTTCCAGGATCCACTCGGCGGCGTTGTCCAGGAAGTAGCGATCGTGGGTGACCGCCACCACAGTGCCGGTGTAGCGCGCCAGGAACTGTTCCAGCCATTCCACCGACTCGGCGTCGAGGTGGTTGGTCGGTTCGTCGAGCAGCAGCATGTCCGGCTTCTGCAGCAGCAGGCGGCACAGCGCCACGCGGCGCTTTTCACCACCGGACAGCTTGCCGACCACGGCATCCCACGGCGGCAGGCGCAGCGCATCGGCGGCCACGTCCAGCTGGTTCTCCAGGGTGTGCGCGTCGCCAGCGGCCAGGATCGCCTCCAGGCGCTCCTGTTCCTTGGCCAGCGCGTCGAAGTCGGCGCCTTCCTCGGCGTAGGCCAGGTACACCGCGTCCAGCGCGGCCTGGGCCTGCAGCACTTCGCCCACGCCTTCCTCGACCGCTTCACGCACGGTCTTGGTCGGGTCCAGTTCCGGTTCCTGCGCCAGGTAGCCGACCTTGATGCCCGGCTGCGGGCGGGCTTCGCCCTCGAAATCGGTGTCCACGCCGGCCATGATCTTCAGCACGGTGGACTTGCCGGCGCCGTTCAGGCCCAGCAGGCCGATCTTCGCGCCCGGGAAGAAGGACAGCGAGATGTCCTTGATGATCTGCCGCTTGGGCGGGACCACCTTGGACACGCGGTTCATGGTGTAGATGTATTGCGAGGACATGCGGTCTCCGTAGGCGCGGCCCTGCGCCCGACCCGTCACGGGAACATCCCGTTGCGGCAGCGGGCACAGACTGAAATGGAATACCGCCAATTATAGCCGGAACCGGTTCCGGGCCGCGCCCGGGCAGGGGCGCCGGGCTGGCCGCGGCCTGAATACCCGGTCACAGTCCTGTAGCGGGAAGCGTTTCCAGCCGGAAACGGTTCAGATCGGGTGCGCAATATGGGTTCACCACCCACCCGAGCAGAGGTCTGACATGCGCATCAATCGAGTAATGGCCGGCGCCGTGGCCTCTGTGCTGGCGCTCGGCGCCGTGGCCCCGGCCTTCGCCGACAACGACCACCGCCGCGACCATGATCGCCGCGAGTGGCGCGAGGACCGCCGCGAGTGGCGCCAGGATCGCCGTGACTGGGAGCGCGACCGCCGCGAGGCCCGGCGCGACTACCGCCAGGATCGCCGCGAGTGGCACCGCGACCATGACCGCTACTACCGCCCGGCACCGCCGCGTGTGGTGTACCGCCCGGCCTATGGCCCGGGCTACGGCTGGAAGGTCGGCCATCGCTACCGCGACTACTACCGTGGCCCGGTCTATGTGGTGAACGACTACCCGCGCTATCACCTGCGTCGCCCGCCGTATGGCCACCACTGGATCCGCGATGACCGCGGCAACATGCTGCTGGTGGCCATCGCCACCGGTGTGATCGCCCAGTACGTGCTCAGCAGCCGCTGAGTCCGCAGCCACCTCCACGCATGGCGTGGATCTACCGGTACGCCGGTACAGCGCACTCGAAACCATACGGGGCCGGATTCCTTCGGGGATGCCGGCCCCGTCCGTTTCGGCCCCGGCAGGCCCGGTGCGGAGCTACAATCGGGGGCTGAGCCGTACCCCTTTTCCCTGCCTGCTGGAGTACCCGATGTTCCCGCGTGACGTCCGCATCGAATCCTACGATCCCGAACTGGCCAAGGCCATCGCCGCTGAAACCCAGCGCCAGGAAGACCACGTCGAGCTGATCGCCAGCGAGAACTACACCAGCCCGGCGGTGATGGAAGCGCAGGGCAGCCAGCTGACCAACAAGTACGCCGAAGGCTACCCGGGCAAGCGCTACTACGGTGGTTGCGAATACGTGGACATCGCCGAGCAGCTGGCGATCGATCGCCTGAAGCAGCTGTTCGGCGCCGACTACGCCAACGTGCAGCCGCACAGCGGCTCGCAGGCCAACCAGGCCGTGTACTTCGCTCTGCTGCAGCCGGGTGACACCATCCTCGGCATGAGCCTGGCCCACGGCGGCCACCTCACCCACGGTGCCAAGGTCAATGCCTCGGGCAAGCTGTTCAACGCCGTGCAGTACGGTGTGAACGACCAGGGCCTGATCGATTACGACGAAGTCGAGCGCCTGGCCCTGGAGCACAAGCCGAAGATGGTCGTGGCCGGCTTCTCGGCCTACTCGCAGGTGATCGACTGGGCGCGCTTCCGCGCCATCGCCGACAAGGTCGGTGCCTACCTGTTCGTCGACATGGCCCACGTCGCCGGCCTGGTTGCTGCTGGCGTCTATCCCAGCCCGCTGGAACACGCGCACGTGGTCACCTCGACCACCCACAAGACCCTGCGCGGCCCGCGCGGCGGCATCATCGTCGCCAAGGGCGCCGACGAAGACCTGGTCAAGAAGCTGCAGTCGATCGTGTTCCCGGGCATCCAGGGCGGTCCGCTGATGCACGTCATCGCCGGCAAGGCCGTGGCCTTCAAGGAAGCGCTGGAACCGGGCTTCAAGGCCTACCAGCAGCAGGTGGTGAAGAACGCCCAGGCGATGGCCAACACGCTGATCGCGCGCGGCTACAAGATCGTCTCCGGCGGCACCCAGAACCACCTGATGCTGGTCGACATGATCGGCAAGGACGTGTCCGGCAAGGACGCGGAAGCCGCGCTGGGCAAGGCCCACATCACCGTCAACAAGAACTCGGTGCCGAACGATCCGCGTTCGCCGTTCGTGACCTCGGGCCTGCGCCTGGGCACCCCGGCGGTGACCACCCGTGGTTACGTCGAACAGGATTGCGTGGACCTGGCCAACTGGATCGCCGACGTGCTCGACGCACCGAACGATGACGCCGTCATCGCCCGCGTGCGCGACGCCGTCAGCGCGCAGTGCCGCAAGTACCCGGTCTACGGCTGATCGCAGCAGGGGTCGGATCCCTTCCCGCCGGGAAGGGCTCCGACCCCGGTATGGGAGTAACCGCGCATGGATGAGCGCCACCTCAAGTACCTCTACACCGTCCTGGCGGTGCTGTTCGGCCTGCCCAGCCTGGCGATGGGCGGCGCGGCGGCGACGATGCTGCTGCTGATGGGGCTGGGCCAGTTTGGTCATGGCACGCTGGCCTCGGTAACGGTGATGCCGCTGTGGGGCCTGGCCGGCATTGCCGGCTGCCTGGCCTGGTTGTGGCTGAGCGCGGGTTTTCTGCTGCAGGGGCGTGCCGGGCTGCACGTGCACCGCCTCTGGTGGTGGATGCTGCTGGCGGGCGGTCTCGCCGCCTTGCCGCCGCTGGGGCTGGCGCTGTGGTGGGGCATCGCCGTGCACGGCGAAGGCCTCGGCTTGTTGCTGCTGGGCCCATCGATGCTGGTGCCGGCTGCGATGCTGGTGTGGATCAAACGCCGCGGATGATGCGGCCCAGGGAAGGAAACCGAACGCATGGATGAGCGTCTGCACAAACGCTGGATGGCCATTGCCGGCCTGTTGGTGGGCCTGCCAACGGTGGCCGCCGGAGGCACGGGTGCCGTGCTGGGTCTGATGGTCGTATGGGATGGCAAGTACCTGACCGGTGACGAGTACAGGATCCTGCTGTTGTGGTCGTCGGCCGGGATCATCGGCCTGCTGTCGTGGTTGTGGCTGAGCGGCCTGTTCCTGTGGCGCGGTGTTACCGGCTTGCGCCAATCGCCGGTTGTCGCCTGGATAGGCCTGGCGCTGGGAAGCCTGGCCGCGCTGGGCGTGGTCGCCGCCACGCTGTACTTCACCTTCAAGCGCGGGGAGATCTCGACCCTGGCCTTCCTCGGGTTCGGCCCGCCGCTGCTGGTGATGGCAGGGCATCTGGCGTGGCTGCGTTGGGCGCGCGCGGCCTCGGCGCCGCCGGCACCCGGTTGAACGCGCAGCGCTGACAGCGCTGACCGCGCTGGCGGCTCTGTTCGGCCGAAATGCAGGCACTTCCGCGCAGACAGCATTTGCTGCGGGGCCCTTTCTCAGGTACCTTTGCGACGCTGCCATGACCGTGGCAATAGGTACTTTCCTGAGCCAGGCGTTCCATGCACTGCCCCTTCTGCCAACATGCCGATACCCGGGTCATCGACTCGCGCGTCTCCGAAGACGGCGCGACGATCCGTCGTCGGCGTGAATGCGAAGCCTGTGGCGAGCGCTTCAGCACCATGGAAACGGTGGAGTTGAAACTGCCCGCCATCGTCAAGAGCGATGGCACTCGTGAAGCATTCGACCAGCGCAAGGTCCGCGCTGGCTTCGACCGCGCGCTGCAGAAGCGTGCGGTGGCCGAAGACAAGATCGAAGCGGCGGTACGCGCCGTGGTCCACCAGCTGCGCATCAGCGGCGAGCGCGAAGTGCCCTCGATCAAGGTCGGCGAGTTCGTCATGAACGAACTGCGCAAGCTCGACCATGTCGGCTACGTACGCTTCGCGTCGGTCTACCGCAGCTTCGAGGACGTGGCAGATTTCCGCGAGGAGATCGAGAAGCTGGAGCGTGATCTGCCCTCCAGTACCGAACAGCTGCAGCTGCTGGGCGACGTGATCGCCCTGACCAAGAAGAAGAAGGGCTGACCGCCCCGGTAGATGCCAACCTTGGTTGGCGCCGATGGCACATCCACTGGTGGGTGCCAACCGTTGGTTGGCACAGTGGCGTCCATCCACGCATGGCGTGGATCTACACCGGCACCGGCGGCGTTACCATGGCCGCATGACCACCCCGTTCTCCGTCCTTGACCACCTGCACATGGCCAACGCACTGCGTCTGGCCGAGCGTGCCGCCTACACCACCCGCCCCAACCCGATGGTCGGCTGCGTGATCGCCCATGGCGAACGTGTGGTCGGGCAGGGCTGGCACCAGCGCGCCGGTGGACCGCACGCCGAAGTGTTCGCGCTGCGCGAGGCCGGCAGCGAGGCACGTGGTGCCACCGCCTATGTCACCCTGGAACCCTGCGCACACTACGGTCGTACGCCGCCGTGTGCGCTGGCCCTGATCGAAGCGGGCGTATCGCGCGTAGTCGCGGCGATGCGCGATCCGTTCCCGAAGGTCGATGGCGGTGGCTTTGATCTGCTGCGCAACGCCGGCATCGAGGTCGCCGAAGGGCTGATGGCGGCGCAGGCACGCGAGCTCAACAAGGGCTTCCTGTCGCGTGTGGAGCGCAACCGACCGTGGTTGCGGGTGAAGCTGGCCGCCAGCCTCGATGGCCGTACCGCGATGGCCGATGGCAGCTCCAAGTGGATCACCGGGCCGGCCGCGCGCGAAGACGTGCAGCACTGGCGGGCACGCGCCGGCGCGATCCTGACCGGCGCCGATACCGTGCTGGCCGACGACCCGATGCTGACCGTGCGCCTGGCGGACACCGAAGTGATGCCGCCACTGCGCGTGGTGCTCGATTCGCGCCTGCGTTCGCTCAAATGCAGCCGCGTGCGCGAGGGCGGGGCACCGACGCTGTACCTGCACGATGCTGCAGTGAGTGCACCGGATGCGGCCGACGCAGAATTCGCCAGCGTGCCCAGTGTTGACGGCCGTCTCGATCTTGGCGCGGTGTTGGCAGTGCTGGCCGAGCGCGGCATCAACGAGGTGCATACCGAGGCCGGCGCGACGCTGGCCGGTGCCTTGCTGCGCGGTGACTGGGTAGACGAACTACTGCTGTATCAGGCGCCTACGCTGCTGGGCGACAACGGCCGCCCGCTGCTGGCCGGTCTCGGCATCGATGCCATGGACCAGCAGCGTCGCCTGCGTGTGGTTGACCAGCGTCAGGTCGGCGGGGACATCAGGCTGCTGCTGCGCCCGTGAGGGAATGACGCAGAGCATGGGCTACGCCTTTGTCGTCAGGCATCTTCGTCGTCTTCTTCGCCGACCGGGCACTGGCCCTTCCATTGCTGCTTCCACAGCGCATGCAGGTTGCGGCAGTACGCGCCCAGTGCCTCGCCCGGCAGGTTCTTCGCCTTCAATCGCAACTGGTGACGGGTAAACCCGTCGTCGTACTCATGCGGCAATACCAGCACTGCACACTGATCGTGGTACATCAGGAACGCGTGACAGTCGTCGTCTTCGCTCATCCACGCATCCAGCTGCCTGTCGCTCAGCAGGGTTGACTCGAAGGCAACCGCTGGGATGACCGAGAAGGTCGTAATCCTGGACTTGGGTACTTTGGCTTGCCCGCACGCCACAAGCGCCAGCAGCGTCAGCAACATGACCATGGTCGACGTCGTGCGGTGTTTCATGCGGTTGCCCCGATGGAAGAGGGCAACAGCATTGACCATGCAGGCCACGCAGGGCCATGCAACGGTTCTGAAAGTGCGGCCGCCCTCGTCGTCGGCGACAATGAGCCGAGCGTGGGCTCGGCTCTACACGCGGCTCACGCGCACTCGTCGGTCCACATCATCTCGGCGATCGGGCGCAGTGCCTTGCACTCCTGCGTCATCTCATCGGCCGACTGCACCTGTGCCTTGGCCTTCAGCTCCTCGGCCATGGCGTCCACGCCGCTGATCTGGTCCGGTGCGACCTTCGCCACGCAGGCACGATGCTGCTGCAGCAACAGGTCGCAGCCCGGTACGCCGGTCACCTTCGGCGCGTTGGCCGCCTGCGCGTCCTGCATCCAGTCCTCGAACGGTGCCAGCGCACCGGCCACGGTGCCCACCAGGTCATCGAAATTGCCGCTGTACCAGTAGCCGTTGTCCTTGGCCGGGTACAGGGTGAAGGTGCCGCTGACCGGCACGCGCGCGCCACTCTGCAGCGCCTGGGTGTAGGCATCGGTGAACTGCTTGCGCGAGGCCGGGCTGGCATCGGATGCGAGGCTGGCGGCGAACAGCGGGCGCACCTTGCCCAGGTCGGGCAGCTGGCAGCTGTAGGTGATCCGCGCCAGCTTCTGGTCTTCAACGTATTCGTTGTCTTCGATCACGCTCTTGGTGGCGCGGCACTTCGAATCACGCAGCGCCTTGGCATACAGCGCTTCGGTGGCCGCAGCGTCGACCTTGGCGCCGGTGCTGGCCAGTACGGTCTGCCAGGGTTCGGCCAATGCCTTGGCCAGCGCACCCGGATTCGGGGTTACAGCGTCCTGGCCTTCGAATGCCGGTTTCAGTGCGTCGTTGAGCGCGCGCGTGGCGGTCGCGTCGTCTTCCAGCAGGGTGCGTGCATACAGGTCGAACGCCTGTTCGGGCGACAGCGTGGCCGGGGCGGCCGTGGCGATCAGCGGGGCGCACAACAGCATGCTGGCCAGCAGAGTACGGGTGGGGGTCTTCATGACGGTGTTTTCCTGTTCCAGAGGCGCGCAAGCCTAGCGCATCTGCGTGGACTTTCGATGGCGCGATGGGGTCACGAGGTCGTGTATGCCGGCCAAAAAAACGGGCCCCTTGCGGGGCCCGTTCGATCGCACGACGAGGAGCGATCGTTGGATCAGAAGCTGGCGCGGACGCCGGCCGAGTACTGGGTGACGTCGCGGTAGCCGGAGATCTCGCCCACCAGACCCCAGGTCCTGGTGAAGTTGATCTGGCCACCGATGGTGCCGACCCAGGTGCCCTTGTAGTTGTTGCCGCCGTCCATGTAACCGGCCTTGGCCCAGGCTTCGGTCATGCGCGACGGCTTGCCGCGGATGCCCATGGTGGCGCGGGCCAGGTTGGTATGGTCCTTGTAGCGGTCGCTGTAGCCGTCATAACGATCGGTCAGCTCAGCGTTCTGGCGCACCCAGGCGATGTCGGCGGTGAAGTCGACGCGGTCGGTCCACGGCATGTGGTAGCCGATGCCCAGCTCCGGCTGATTCAGTTCAACCTTCAGCGAACCGTCGCTGTAGTGATAGGTCTTGCTGGTGCGCGACCAGCCACCAAACACGTAGACCTGTTCGGCGATGGCCACGGAGCCACGCAGGTAGCCGCCGTCGACCTTCGGGTCGTCCAGTGCGTTGTCGTCAACCTTGACCTGCGTCCAACCGCCTTCAACGTAGGTGTAGCTCAGGGCGTCGGCCGAAGCCGAGAGCGGGGCGGCGGCCAGCAGGGCGGCCACGATCAGCATCTTGCGCATGGGAATTCCTGTGAATTTCAGTCCTTTGGCGGGCCTGCCCAGCGGGCTGCCCGTGGCGACCTCATGTCGTCCGGGGCAGAATTTTAATGAAAGTTTTACAAATTGCGAGCGACGGCCGTCACAGCTGTGGCATCCGACCCCGTTCAGCACGGGCTGGTACACTAGCCACGCCGGTTCGCCGGTACACAAACGTCTTCAGGGCGGGGTGCAATTCCCCACCGGCGGTAGGTGCGCAAGCACGAGCCCGCGAGCGCCCCGGCCCACGGCCGGGGGTCAGCAGATCCGGTCCAATGCCGGAGCCGACGGTCATAGTCCGGATGAAAGAAGACGGTGCCACAGGGCTCATGCCCTGCGTGCGCCTGTTTGCCTTGCGGCGTTTTTCGCTCACTTTTCGCGGAGAACGTTACTTGTTTACTGGAATCATCGAAGGCGTCGGCCGTCTGGCCGCACGCGAATCCATCGGCGGCGATGTCCGCTTTACCTTCAACGTCGGGAATCTGCCGTTCGACAACGTGCAGATGGGCGAGAGCATCGCCATCAACGGCGTCTGTCTCACCGTCATCGCATTCGACGCCAGCAGCTTCCAGGCCGATGCGTCCACCGAGACCCTGGGCCTGACCACGCTGGGCCAGTTGGGCGAAGGGGCGGTCATCAACCTGGAGCGCGCCATGCGCCCGACCGACCGCCTTGGCGGCCATCTGGTCAGCGGCCACGTCGACGGCCTCGGCCAGGTGCTGTCCATCCACGAAGACGCGCGTGCCCAGCGTTGGCGTTTCGCCGCGCCGGCCGCGCTGCGCCGCTACATCGCCAAGAAGGGCTCGATCTGCGTGGACGGCGTCAGCCTCACCGTCAACGAAGTGGATGATGAGGGCTTCGAAGTCGCCCTGATCCCGCACACGGTGGCCAACACCGCCTTCTCCGCCGCGGGCGTGGGCAGTGCGGTCAACCTTGAAATCGACCTGGTGGCCCGATACGTGGAGCGCCTGATCAGTGTGCCGGCCAACGGTCAGCACCCGCATGGAGATGCAGCATGAATTTCGCCCCGATTCCGGAGATCCTGGAAGACATCCGCCTGGGCCGCATGGTCGTCATCGTCGATGACGAAGACCGCGAGAACGAAGGCGACCTGATCATGGCCGCCGAGCTGGTCAAGGCCAGCGACATCAATTTCATGGTCACCCATGGCCGTGGCCTGGTGTGCCTGCCGCTGAACCGTACCCGCGCCGCCGATCTCGGCCTGGCGCCGATGGTGCAGGCCAATACCGCGCAGTTCCAGACCAATTTCACGGTCAGCATCGAGGCCGCCGAGGGTGTCACCACCGGCATCTCGGCGCATGACCGCGCGCATACCATCCGCACCGCGGTGAAGCCCAACGCCAAGCCGTCGGACCTGCACCAGCCGGGCCATATCTTCCCGCTGATCGCCCAGCCGGGCGGCGTGCTGACCCGCGCCGGCCACACCGAAGCCGCCGTGGACATGGCCATGCTGGCCGGGCTGGAACCGGCCGGCGTGCTGGTGGAGATCCTGAACCCGGATGGCAGCATGGCACGCCGCCCGGAACTGGAAGTGTTCGCCCGCGAGCACGGTCTGAAGATGGGCTCCATCGCCGACCTGATCGCCTACCGTCTGGCCACCGAGAAGACCGTCGAGCGCGTCGATGAACGCGACATCGATACCGAATTCGGCCCGTTCAAGCTGGTCACCTATCGCGACCGCATCGCCCACGACGTGCATTTCGCCCTGGTGCGCGGCACTCCGGATGCCGAAACGCCGACCCTGGTGCGCGTGCAGGTGGAAAACCCGCTGGCCGACCTGCTGCACTGGCGCCGTGACGACTTCGGCGTGGCCGCCACCGATGCCCTGCGTGCCATCGATGCCGAAGGCGCCGGTGTGATGGTGGTGCTGTCGGCTCCGCGCGACGGTGAGGCCCTGCTGGCGCGTCTGCGCCAGCAGCCGGCGCCGGTGGTGCCGGGCAAGGACAAGGACGTGAGCCAGTGGCGCCGCAATGGTGCTGGCGCGCAGATCCTGTCCGACCTGGGCCTGGGCAAGCTGCGCGTACTGGGCACCCCGCGTCGCCAGATCGGCCTGGCAGGCTACGGCCTGGAAGTGGTGGAGACGGTCACCCTGTAATGGGTAGTGCCGGCCGCTGGCCGGCAACCGCATCCCCGGGATTGCCGGCCAGCGGCCGGCACTACCGGCAGGTGCCGACCCCGTGCCACCGGTGGGTGCCGACCGTTGGTCGGCACGCCCCGGGCCCCCATCGGCCACGACCGGGGCCCATCCACGCTAGAATTACCCCCTTATCGAGTCCCCCAAGCCGCATATGAGCCACTTCGAAGGCGATCTTCGCACTCCCGAAACGGCGCGCTTCGCCATCCTGGCCAGCCGCTGGAATGCCCGCATCACCGACACGCTGGTCGCTGGCGCACGCCAGAGCCTGGCCGGCAACGGCATTGCCGAAGCCAACATCGACGTGATCCGCGTACCGGGTGCCTGGGAACTGCCGCTGGTCGCCGCGCGTCTGGCCGCTGCCCATGAGCACGCCGCCATCCTCACCCTTGGCTGTGTGATCCGTGGCGACACCCGCCACTACGAACACGTAGCCGACCGCTGCGCCGAAGGCCTGATGCGCGTGCAGCTGGACTTCGGCGTGCCGGTACTGAACGGCGTGCTGGCGGTCGAACGCGCCGAAGACGCCGAGGCCCGCGCAGGCGGCAGCCATGGCAACAAGGGTGAGGAAGTCGCACTCGCCGCATTGGAAATGGTCAACCTGCTGGAGCAACTGCCATGAACAAGAACACCCAGGGCAAGCCCTCCGGTAAGCCCGTCCGCCGCGATGGCGTCGACCCGGTGCTGCGCTCGCGCGCGCGCCGTCGTGCCGTGCAGGCCATCTATGCCTGGCAGATCTCCGGCGGCAACGCGCAGTCGCTGATCGCCCAGTTCGCCCACGAGCAGGCCCGCGAAATCGCCGACCTGGCGTACTTCGAAGCACTGCTGCACGGCGTGCTCGACAACCGCCGCGACATCGACGAAGCGCTCGGCCCGTACCTGGACCGTGGCATCGAAGAGGTGGACGCGATCGAACGCGCGGTGCTGCGCCTGGCGGCGTACGAGCTGCGCTACCGCTTGGACGTGCCGTACCGCGTGGTGATCAACGAAGCCATCGAATCGGCCAAGCGCTTCGGTTCCGAGCACGGCCACACCTACGTCAACGGCGTGCTGGATCGTGCGGCCGTGGAATGGCGCAAGGTCGAATCGGGTCACTGACCCACCTGTGGTAGTGCCGGCCGCTGGCCGGCAGCTGCAGGGATCCTGAGGTTGCCGGCCAGCGGCCGGCACTACCGCCCACCGCGCACTGCGCGGCACGTACAACAGCGGGAGCGCCCCATGTCCCTGGCCGAATTCGCCCTCATTGACCGCATCCGCGCCCGTACCCTCGAGCGCGACGACATCCTGCTCGGCATCGGCGACGACGCTGCGCTGCTGCAGCCGCGTGCCAATGAGCAACTGGTGGTCACTGCCGACACGCTCAACAGCGGCGTGCACTTCCCGGTGGAAACCCCGGCCTTCGACATCGGCTGGAAGACCCTGGCGGTCAACCTGTCGGACCTGGCCGCGATGGGCGCGCGCCCGGCGTGGTGCACGCTGGCGTTGTCGCTGCCGGAAGCCTCCGAAGACTGGATCGATGCGTTCGCCGATGGCTTTTTCGCCCTGGCCGATCAGCACGACATCGCGTTGATCGGCGGTGACACCACGCGTGGTCCGTTGTCGCTGTCGGTGACCGCGATGGGCCAGGTGGGACGTGGCCAGGCGCTGCGTCGCGACCGCGCGCAGGTGGGCGATGACATCTGGGTGAGCGGCACGCTCGGCGATGCCGCTGGCGCGCTGCGCCTGTGGCAGCAAGCTGCGCTGAGCATCGCCACCGCCACGCTGCTGGCCGACTACGAAAGCCTGCGCCTGCGTCTGCTGCGGCCGACGCCGCGTGTGACCCTGGGCCTGCGCCTGCGTGCGTTCGCACACGCGGCGGTGGATGTGTCCGATGGCCTGCTGGCCGATCTAGGTCACATCACCACGCGCAGCAACGTGGCCGCACATGTCGATGCCGATTCGTTGCCGATCTCCCACGCGCTGCGTGAGCTGCTCGGCCGCGATGGCGCGCGCGACTGCGCACTGCGCGGTGGCGACGACTACGAACTGTGCTTCACCGCCGCCGCCGACCAGCGCGACGCGCTGCACTACCTGGCCGAATCGCTGGACGTGCCGCTCACCCGTATTGGTCGTACTGCCGAAGGGCAGGGCGTACACGTGGATGGCGAAGCCGCCGACGGTGGATACCAGCACTTCGCGTAGCCGCAGCTGTACTGCTCCGGTGGGTGCCAACCTTGGTTGGCATGAACGTGCCAGCCGCTCGTGCCCCACGGTCGCGGAGGCACATCGGTGTCGCTCTGGTAGGTGCCAACCTTGGTTGGCACGAAGGTGTCAGCCACCCGTGCCCGTACGGTAGCGGAGGCATATCGGTGTTGCTCTGGTAGGTGCCAACCTTGGTTGGCACGAATGTGTCAGCCGCCCGTGCCCCCACGGTAGCGGAGGTGCCTCGGCATTGCTCTGGTAGGCGCCAACCTTGGTTGGCACGGATGTGTCAGCCGCGCGTGGCAACACCGTGTCGACCAAGGTCGACGCCTACCAAAGCGGGGCGACTACACGTGCGGAACTGGCGCACCGAAACGGTTGTCGCCCGGCGTGCTGGGCAGCACCAGGAACACCAGCAGCACCAGGCTGACGAACGGCACGAACGCCAGCAACAACCACCAGCCCGAGCGATCGGTATCGTGCAGGCGGCGAATGGTCGCCGCAATGCACGGCAAGGCGAACACCAGCCACATCACCACGCTCAGGCCGGTTGATGCCAGGGCCAGACCCTGCGAACCGCTGTAACCGGCATAGAAGCCCAGCACGTACAGCGGGATCGAAACGATCACGATGAACAACTGGAACCACCAGTACTCACTGCGGCCGGCACGCCCGCTGAACTGCGCATAGCGGGTAAGCGGAATCATCATCTTCTTCATGTTGCGTGTTTCTCTCATCAAGTAGCGCCCAGCCATTGCCTGGCGTCAATCAGTGAACGACCTTTGCCTGGGCATCGCGCGTGGTGCCGTAGTCGTCCAGCCACTGGAAGGTCAGGCTGGCCGGCGCCGATGCGCCGGCTGGCAGCGGCAGCCGCACCTGTGCACCGGGCGCGATCATGTCCGCCGGTACCCGGCTGCCATCGGGCAAGGTCAACGAAGCCAGCGTCACGTGATAAGCCGTGGGATTGCTCACCTGCAACGCCCCTGCCGCCATGCGCCACTGCAACTGGCCCGGCGCATCGCGCGCCTGGCCCGGCAGGCCCGCGGGGCGATGGAACAGCTTCACCCGCGTGCGCACCGCGAACTGCAGCAGGTTCTTGTCGCCGGCATTGGCGGGCTTGGGCGGAATATCCAGCAGGTTGAAGTAGAACACCGACTCGCGATCGGTCGGCAGCGGCGGCTCCGAGGGCCGCGGCGCATAGGTGATCCGGTAGGCCTGCCCCTGCTTGGCCTGCAACAAGCGCGGCTCGGACGGGGTCAGCCGGAACGGCGTGCGCACATTCTCCGGCCGCGCATGGCTGTCGCCGGCGTCGATCCAGACCTGCGTCATCGCGGGCCGCTCACCCACATTGCTGGCCTTGACCGTGACATCGCGGCCCTTGCTGGCGTCGTGCACGATGCGCGTGCCTTGCAAGGTGACCGCGGCCTGCGCCGGCAGCACAAGCACGATGGCCAGCAGGGCCGGCAACCACAACGATGGTCGGAGTTTCATGGAATACCTCATGCAGGAGGTGCACGCGCGCATCCGTGCGCGCGTACGCCGGATACCGTTTACTTGTAGAGCACCACGAAGTCGCCGGACGCGTTGGCGGTGCCAGCCGTCGCGTTCTGGCCCGGCGAGGCGTACCACGCGCTGTAATCCAGCTGGCCACTGCCACCGGCGGCGATGGTCACCCACTGGGTCGGGTCATCACCGATCTTCTGGTGGTCGCCCGCTGCGTCATACAGCGCCACGCCCACATTGCTCGCGCCCGAGGCAGCAGTCAGAGCCAGATTGCCGGTGCTGCCGTCAGGCGTGCCACCGAAGCGCACGCCGACTTCCTGCGCCGCACCCGAGCCGGTGCAGTCCAGGGCAATGCTGAAATTCTTCTGGCCGGCACGGGTACCGGCATTGACCGACGCCAGGTCCACCTTGCCCATCGGCACGGTGATGGTGCCACCGGCGGAGCCGACGCTGCAGGTGGAGGTCATCAGTTCGCCGGTGATTTCCAGCTGCTCGGCGTGGGCCGCAGGCGCGGCCATGATCGCCAGCGCAGACAGCGCCAGCAGGTTCAGTTTGATCGACATCGACGTTGTTCTCGTTGCGGAATGGGAGGCGCCGGCAGCCGAGGGCCACCGAACGATGCGCAGTGTCGATGTCGTACAGCCGCATCACCATGCAATTTGTTGTAAACGGTTTCCTCTTAGCGGCGAATACAACTTGTTGTATGGGGCGGGAGGAGGGGGCGAACTATCGTGCATGCCCTTGAAAGCCCTTCAACCCCTAGCGGCGCATGCGCAATTGATGCGGCGCCCTGCAGGAGTTCCGCATGAAATTCCATCTGCCACGACCGCTGGCGCTTCCCGCACTGCTCCTGTCATGTGCCGCATTCGACGCTCAGGCCGCTTGCCGTCTCCTGGGCGGAGATACGTTCATCGATCACGAGTTCGACGTTGCTTTCGTGCCCGACCTTCACCGCCCACTGGCCTCGGTGCAGGGAAGCCTGAAGTTCGTCTGCGACTCCGCAGGTGAGACGTACGGCACCATCGTGCCCAGTCTGCTGGGCCTGTCCTATATCGGCGACGTCTACAACGAAGCAAATTTGACGATGACAGCGGCGTACGCGATGGGGCCGGAATCCGCATTGCTGATGTTCCGCTTCGAGTCGCTGTCATACATCGAATGCCCCCCGGGAGATGACTGTCCCATTGAAGAGGGTCAGGCAGGAGGCTACTCCCTGCGCGACGGCAGGGGTGAGCCCTTGGACCGCATGGGCAGCGGGCGCGAGGGAGAGGTTCTGGTCTGGGTGGATGTCTATTCGCGGGGTGGCCAGATGATCGCTACGCCCAAGCGTTCGGTCGGATCGACGGCAACGATGCAGTCGGGCAACGTGGGACGCCACCATCTGAATATCGGGGTGCGCTTCAAGGCCCAGACCTGCGCAGTCACTCCCCAGTCCGTAACACTGGACCCGATCGATGCCCGCACGCTGGATCAGCAGCAGAGTGCAGGCGAGAAGTCCTTCAACGTCGCGGTCAACTGTGGCGCCAGCGGTCGCTCTCTGGTGCTGGAAATGAGCGATGTGCACGACGTGGCCAACACCGGCGATGTCCTGGCGCCCGCGCCGGGCAGCACCACAACCGGCGTGGCGCTGCAGGTCCTGCAGGACGGTACGCCGGTGCGCATGCAGCAGCCCTGGAGCTACGGCACGACCACCGGCACGGTCATGTCCGTGCCGTTCAGCGCCCGCTATCTGCGCACGCCTGCGGAGCTTCGCACCGGGAGCATCCTCGGCGAGGTCTCGCTGCTGGCGGACTACTACTGATGCCTGCGCACGCCTTCCTTTTCCTGTCATCGCGCCGCATCTCGCTGCGCGCCTTCATGCGTCCCCTGTCATGACCGCCGTTCGCTCCTGCGCGCGTTCCCGCGCACTCACCCTCTCCCACTTGCCATGCGCGATTGCAGGGGTGCTCTCCATCTCGCTTCCGCTTGCAGCCGCTGCCGCACCGGCCGTCGAGTTCAGCGAAGGATTCCTGATCGGCGGGCAGTCGATCGATATGCGCCGCTACGCGCAGGGCAATCCGGTCGAGGAAGGCGAGCACCGGGTGGATGTGTGGATCAATGGACAGTTCCACCAGACCCGCGACATCACGTTCAAGGCGTCAGAGGGCGAAGCCCATGCGCGCCCGTGCCTGCCTGCAGACCTGCTGGATGCACTGCAACTGCGCGAGGATCACCGGCAGGGCCTCCATGCACAGGTGGCCGGCGTCGGCTGTATCGATCTGCCAACCGCCATCGAGGGGGCCACCGCAACCTTCGACGACAGTGCACTGCAGTTGCAGCTGACCGTTCCGCAGGCGATGCAGGCACGGCGTGCGCGTGGCCATGTGCCGGCTGAACACCGTGACTCCGGAATCACGGCAGGATTCATCAACTACACCGCCAACCACTACCGTAGCACCCATCGCGACAGCAGCTACGTAGGGGTGAGTGCCGGCTTCAACATGGGCGACTGGCGCCTGCGCCATCGCGCTTCGTTCAATCACAGCAGCCAAGGCTCCCGCTATCGAACCATCAGCAGCCATCTGCAGCGCGACCTGCCGGCCTTGAACAGCCAGCTGTTGCTGGGCGAGGGCAATACTGGTGGCGAGCTGTTCGACAGTGTCCCGTTCATGGGGGCTCGTTTGTACACCGACGAACGCATGCTGCCCGACTCGCTGCGTGGCTATGCACCGGCCGTGCGCGGCATCGCCGAGGGCAACGCGGTGGTCAGCATCCGCCAGAACGGCATCGTCATCCATGAAGTCAGCGTTGCGCCCGGGCCGTTCGTCATCGACGATCTGTACCCGACCAACTCCGGTGGCGATCTGGAAGTGGTGGTTACCGAGGCGGACGGGCGCAGCCAGCGGTTCAACGTGAGCTTTTCCGCCGTGCCACAGGCATTGCGCGCAGGTACGTCCAGGTTCAGCGCGAGCGCGGGAACGCTGCGCGACGCCGGAGGCCGTCTGGCCCATCTCCGTTTCGCCGAGGGGACCTACGCGCGCGGTCTCAGCAATCACCTCACCGCGTTGGGGGGTGTTCAAGTCGCGCAGGGCTATCGCGCTGCGATTGCCGGTGCCGCCGTGAACACGCCAGTGGGGGCCGTCGGCATCGACATCACCCACTCGCAGGCGGAGCTGCCCGGACGCCCCAGCGTTGCCGGCAACAGCCTGCGGCTGAACTACCAGCGCTACGTGGCCAGTACTGGAACCAACGTGGGTCTGGCCGCGTACCGCTACAGTACGCGCGGATTTCTTACCCTGAACGACGTGGCCCATGCTGCGTCCGACGACTGGGGCTACGCCGGCCGCGCGCGACAGCGCTACCAGGCCAATCTCTCCCAGCGCCTGGGGTCGGCAAGCCAGCTGTTCCTCAATGGCGGACACGTGGCTTTCTGGGATACCGCGCAGCGCCAGACCGATTTCCAGTTCGGCTTCAGCAGCACCGTGGGGCGCGCGAACTACGGAATTTCGGTGTTCCGCTACCGGCTGGGCAATGGCCGCCCTGACACACGCTATACCTTCACCTTCGCAATGCCGCTGGGCCGTAGCGAGAATGCGCCGAGGGCGAGCACCCAGATCAGTCACGCCAGTGCTGGGCAGCAGGTGCAGGCGGGGGTGAGCGGCTACCTGGGCGAGCGGCGCGCGATGAACTACTCGGTATCCAGCACTCAAGGCGAGGGTGGCAACAGCAGCAGTGCCTATCTGGATTACCAGGGGCGCTACGCCAACGTCAACGCCGCCTACAGCCGCGCGACCGGGCACAGCAGCCAGACCCTGAGTGCTTCCGGCGCGTTGGTGGTACACGCAGGCGGCCTGAATATGGGGCCGCCGGCAGGCGAGGGCTTCGCGCTGGTGCATGCACCGGGCGCAGAGGGCGCACAGGTGGGTACGGGTGTGGATATCCGTGTGGCACGCAATGGTTACGCATTGTTGCCGCACGTCAGCCCCTACCGCTGGAACCGCATTGATCTGGATCCTTCGGGCCTGCCGCTGGAGGTGGAAATGCTGCAGACCTCGCAACGTGTTGCACCCACCGCCGGTGGCGTCGTGCGCGTACCGTTCGAAGTACGCCGCGAGCGCACCTTGTTCATCGATGCCACCGATGCATTGGGCCAGCCCTTGCCATTTGCGGCACGTGTGCAGCGCGAGGACGGCACGCCCGCAGGCGCGGTGGGGCAGGGCGGTGTCATCCAGTTGCGTGGCGCGCAGCCCGAAGGCGCGCTGATCGTTGACCCGGACGGGCCGCAACGCTGCCGCCTGGCCTATCAACTGCCTGACGCGCCCGATGCCTATGGCCTGTCCTGGGCCCACGCCACCTGCCAGCCCTTCGCTGTCTCACCCGAGCTGGCTGGCGCCGGCCCATCCATCCATTGACCTTCTGGAGTACCCGATGAAACGCTTGATGTTCCCCTCATTCACCCTTCTGGCACTGGCATTGCCCATCGGCAGTGCAGCGGCCGCCACGCTCACCATTTCCGGCCGCGTTCTGCCCGGCACCTGTACGTTGACGGCACCGGCCATCACGCTGGACAACGTAAAGGCCGATGAGCTGAAGGTGGGTGACAACCTGCTGAAGCAAAGTACGTTGAACTTCACGGGCTGCATCGGCGTTGCCAAAGCCACGCTGTCCTTCGACGGCACCGCAGCCGATGGTGATGCGCAGCGCTGGAAGAACACCGCCAGCACTGATCCGGCACGAGGCGTTTCGGTCGCCCTGTTGGCCGGCGCCACGGGCAACGTCTATCTGAAAAAGGGTGACACCGGCATTGAAGTGCCCGTGACCGGCGCCACTGCCAGCTACACGCTGCGCGCGGGCTATTACCTGCCCTCGACCAGTGGCGTCAACGCGGGCGCGATTCAGACGGCCATTACGGTTACCGCGCTCTACGATTGAGCGGGTTGCAGTTGCGGGCTGTCACGCCGCCCGCAACTGCACATCCACATACTCGGCCAGCCCACGGCAGGCCAGCAGCAGGCCCTCGCGCGCACCATCGCCCAGCTCCTGATCCATTTCACCGTCCACGCGCACACGTTCGGTGGCGTGCAGAAGTTCCAGCAGGAAAATCAGCCCCGCATTGGCGCGGTCGATGCTCGCCAATGCCAAGGGCTGCCCGGGCGTACGGGTGTTGCCGGGCCACGGTTGGCCATCGGCCGCGTCACCCTGGCGGATGTGCTGCAGGCAGGCCTGCAGTGTGATGGCGCCAGCGCTGTTGCCGGTCTGCAGCGCAACGAAGGTGTCTTCCAGTGTGCGTGCCAGGTCATCGGGCAGGCGCGTGGCGGCATCGCCCAGGGTGGCGAACAGGTGCGGATAGGGAGAAGTGGTCATGGCGGCGTCCTTGTGCAAGCGGCAAGGGGCCACCCTGCTTAACAGCAAGGGTGGCGGACGGTGCGTGGTTCCAATACCGGGTAGCGTCTGCAAAAGCCGGCGGGCACGAGGCCCCCACGCACCGCCCGCCATGGATGCGCGGGCAGAATGCCTGCCGACGTCACCCACAAGGAATGAGCGACGCCGGCAGGCAAGCGTAACGAACAGACACTACTAACGGGATTGGAAGCCCGTGCCACCCGTTATCGGTGGCGCTACATGATTTGCATGAAGCGCCAATGCTGCCAATGAGAATTGTTGGAAAGTTCGAAAGCGTAGGAATTTCGTCGCTGGCAGGCGGCACAGGGAGTTGCCTGCCGAATGCGACATTCCCTGCAGAGTCGAGCCATGCTCGACTCTGCAACTGCGTCGGGCTATGACCGGACCTGAACGATGTCCTTGCCTGTCGCGATCGTCCATTGAATGACTGCGGCAGCGGTGGTGATGCTGTCGGATCGTTCTCCACCCGTTGCCTGCATGTTCCCTCCCGAACGTTCCCACAATGCGGCCATCGATGGCCTGCGCGCATTGGCGGTGCTGGCCGTCGTCGTCTTCCACACCAACGCGACGTGGCTGCCCGGGGGCTTCACCGGGGTAGACCTGTTCTTCGTGGTGTCCGGCTTCGTGATCAGCCAGTCGCTGGCCTTGCGCACCCACGCGTCGCTGGGCGCGATGCTGCTCGACTTCTACCGGCGCCGCGTGCTGCGCCTGTTGCCGGCGCTGCTGGTGATGCTGATGGCGACCTTCGTGCTGTCGGCACTGTTCATCCCCCGCGCGTGGCGCAATGAGCAGTTCGACCAGACCGGTTGGGCCGCGCTGGTCGGCTTCAGCAACATCGTGCTGGCCGGCCAGCAGGACGACTATTTCTCACCCGGTGCTGAACTCAATCCGTTCCTGCATACATGGACGCTGGGCGTGGAAGAGCAGTTCTATCTGGTCTTCCCGTTGCTGTTCTTCGTGTGGCTGCGCGGGCGTGAGCACTGGCCGTGGTCGCGCTGGTTGCTGCCGGTGCTCACCCTGCTGTCCATGGCATGGGCAGGCTGGCAGGCGCAGACGGCACCGGCGGCAGCGTTCTATCTGCTGCCTGCGCGGTTCTGGGAGCTGGCCGCGGGCGCGCTGCTCTACCAGTGGATGCATGCGCGCACGCCGGGCAAGAACGGTGATGCGGTTGCAGTGATCGGTCTGGTGCTGCTGGGTGCAGGCGTGGTGACCGCACCGCAGCTGGCGATGCCGGTTCCGGGCGTGCTGGCCACCGTGGCCGGTACGTTGATGCTGTTGGCGAGCGTGTCGGCACCGGGTACATCGCGCATTGCGCGCGCGCTGGGCTGCGCACCGTTGGCCTACCTGGGCCGGCTGTCCTATTCGCTGTACCTGTGGCATTGGCCACTGCTGGTGCTGCTGCGCTGGACGTATGGCCTGCATGGCGTCGCGCTGTGGCTGTATCCGGTGCTGCTGCTGGCGGTCTCCGCCGTGTCGTATCACTTCATCGAGCGTCCACTGCGGAATGCGGCACCACTACTGCGCCTGGCGCCGGCCAAGGTGCTGGCGATGGCGCTGCCGCTGGTGGCGCTCTGTGGTGCGGGTGCCTGGGCCGCCGTGGAGTACCACGAGCAGGTCTCGCTGAGCGTCACCCGCAACAGCTATGCATGGCAGGCGCGCCGCTACCCGGCCTGGCGCCCGCTGGAGCCGGTGAGTGCGCCGGCGCTTGAAGGGCGGCGCCTGTTCGTGGCTGGCGATTCGCACGCGGCGGCGTATCGCACCATGACCAGCATGGTCGCGCGGCAGACCGGCATGGAGGTGCACCAGCAGGATCGCGGCGGCTGCAGCTTCGTCAATCTGCTGCGGGCCAGCCCGGTCGACTGCCAGGACTTCATTGAGGACGCGCTGTCGACCATCGAGAGCGAGGCACGTCCTGGTGACATCGTGCTGCTTGCGGCATTGCGCATGCCGGAGCTGCGCGGATTCGACTGGCAACAGCAGGATGCGCAGCAGGTCTATCGTCAATTGCTTGCCGAGCGTACCCCGACCGATGCGCAGGCCGCGCGCGATGAGGCTGATCATGTTCTTGGGCGTTTGCAGACGCTGGGCGTACACGTGGTGATCGACGCACCGCTACCGCTGTTCAAGGCCGGTGCGTACCGCTGTTCGGACTGGTTCAACCGCCACAACCCGGCATGCGCGGGAGGTCTGAGCATGCCGCGCGCTGACCTGGACAGGCTGCGCGCACCGCAGATGGCGCTGCTGGCCGAGCTGGCAGCACGCTATCCATCGCTGACGGTGTGGGACCCGCTGCCGTTGCTGTGCGGGCCAGACACCTGTTCGGCGGTGGAAGACGGTGAACCCCTGTTCTTCGACAATGACCATCTGAGCGGGCACGGTAATCGCGTGCTGTTGCCCAGCTTCCGCCAGACCCTTATCGACAGCGTAGGCAGCGCGCCCCGGTAGCGCCGGGCATGCCCGGCGGCGTTCACACCGGCGGCAGCACCTTGCCCGGGTTGAGAATGCCGTCCGGGTCCAGCGCGGCCTTGATCGCGCGCATCGTCGCCAGCGTTTCCGGGGTAAAGGCCTGCGCCATGAAATCGCGCTTGGCCAGGCCAATGCCGTGTTCGCCCGACAGGGTGCCACCCAGCGCCAGCGTCAGCGCGAAGATCTTTGGCAGCGCGGCATGTGCGCGCGCGTTCTCGTCGGCATCGTCCGGGTGATACAGGATGTTGACGTGTAGGTTGCCGTTGCCGGCATGGCCGAAGGTGACGATGGTCAGCGTGTAGTCGCGCGCCAGTGCCTGCACGCCCGCCACCAGCTCCGGAATGCGCGATACCGGCACCACCACGTCTTCATTGATCTTGCCCGGCGCAACGCTGCGCAGCGCAGGCGACAACGCCTTGCGTGCGGCCCACAGCTGGTCGCGCGCGCGTCCTTCCATCGCCACATCCAGTTCGATCATGCCGTCGCCTTCAGCGGCGCTGGCCAGGGCCTGCAGCAGATAGGGCAGGGTGTCGTGGTCACCATCGGCTTCCACCAGCAGCATTGCACCGGCCTCCGGCACGTCGGCACCGTTCAGCCGCAGCAGCTCGAGGCTACGTGCGTCCATGAACTCCAGGCGGGTGGGTACTACCGGCTGCGACATCAATCGCGATACCGCGGCTGCGGCGGCATCGGCATCGCGGTACAGCACGCGCAGCCCGGCCTGGCTGACCGGCAGCGGGGTCAGTTTCAGCGTGGCTTCCACGATCAATGCCAGCGTGCCTTCGCTGCCTACCAGCAGATGGGTGAGGTCGTACCCGGTGGCGTCCTTGGTGTAGGCGCCGCCGCAGCGGATGACGTCGCCGGTGCCGGTCACCGCCACCAGACCCAGTACGTTGTCGCGGCTGGTGCCGTACTTCACCGCGCGCGGGCCGCCGGCGTTGCAGGCGAGGTTGCCACCGATGCTGCAGATCTCGGCGCTGGAAGGGTCCGGTGCCCAGAACAGGCCATGCGGCGCCAGTGCCTGCTGCAGGGTACCGTTGAGCACGCCCGGTTGCACCACCGCGCAACGGTCACCGGCGCGGATCTCGACGATGCGGTCCATGCGGGTGAACGACAGCACGATACTGCCGGGCAGCGGCACCGCCGCGCCGGTGGTGCCGGTACCAGCGCCACGTGCGACCAAGGCCACGCCATGCGCACGGCAGGCCCGCACCAAAGCCTGCACCTGTTCGATGTCGGCTGGCAGCGCCACCGCCGCCGGGCGCTGGTGGCGCCACGAGTTGTCCTGCGCGTTCGCCTCCAGCGCGCTGTCATCCATGCGCCAGCCCTCCGCGCCCAGCAGGGTGGACAGTTCGGCAACCAGGGCAGCAGGCAGGGCAGGACTCATGACGGATCTCGTGGGGCAACGGGAGCGGGTTGGATCAGTTTCCAGGCAACAACGGCGGTAGCCAGTGGCAGCCACACCCAGCGCAGTTCAG
The DNA here is from genome assembly GCF_056480785.1 of Stenotrophomonas sp. 99219_Sma. Classification (NCBI taxonomy): domain Bacteria; kingdom Pseudomonadati; phylum Pseudomonadota; class Gammaproteobacteria; order Lysobacterales; family Lysobacteraceae; genus Stenotrophomonas; species Stenotrophomonas sp. 99219_Sma. Next base: position 672,712 of record NZ_CM151117.1, read on the forward strand.
AGAGCAGGGTGGCCACGCCGCGTGCGCTGAAGAACTGCGGCGCGAACGGAGAAACGCGGACGGGTCGCCACGGCGCGAAGAAGCGCTGTTCGCTCCATGGCCAGGCAAGGGCGACGCCGAGGCCGCCGGAGGTCATCGCATCCAGCAACGGATGGCTGGCGGCGGAGACGAAGACGAACACCGCCGCTTGTAGGGTCGATGCCACCGTTGGCCCTGCCTTGGTAGGTGTCAACCTTGGTTGGCACGAAACCGCCGACCAAGGTCGGCGACTACCGGAGTTGCGGGGCGCCGACCAAGGTCGGCGGCTACCAAAGAACGCCAACACCGCGGCCACCGCCGCCAGCACGCAGGCAAACAGCAACGAATGGCTGGCACCGCGGTGGCCGAAGGCATCGGCATAGGGAATGTGCAGTGCAAAGGCCAATACGTCCGCATCGGGCAGCATCGCAGCGATCACACCGGCCGCCAGCAGGCGCGGAGGGATGCGGCCACGGTCAGCGGCGCACCAGAGCGCCAACGGCACAGCGGCATGGGTGATGATCGAAGGCATCAGTCACGCACCGTGGTCGTGCCGGCCAGGCTGCGCTCTGGTAGGTGCCAACCTTGGTTGGCACAGAAGCGCCGACCAAAGTCGGCCTCTACCAGAGCGGACGGTAACCATCAGCAGTCATCCAGCCGGAACGCATCACGCAGCCACCGCAGCTGCGGCGGTTCACCACTGGCTTCAACCACATCGAAACGGCAGGGCGCATTGGCCAGTGCCGGGTTGTCCTGCAGGTACAGCTGCGCGGCATGCGCCAGGCGCCGGCATTTGCGCGCATCCACCGAGGCGGCGCCGCCACCGAAATCGGAGCGCGCGCGATAGCGCACTTCCACGAACACCACGGTGCCGGCGTCGTCCATCACCAGGTCCAGTTCACCGCCGCGATAGCGCACGTTGCGCGCACGTGGCTGCAGTCCGGCCTGTTGCAGGTGCTGCTCGGCGGCGGCTTCCACCGCCGAGCCACGTTGGCTGCGCTCAGCGACCACCGACGATCGGCATCGGCCGGCCGCCATTGAAGGTGGACCATGCCGGCTGGCGCAGGATGTTGCCGTTGCTGTCCAGGAACAGGGTGCCGGTGGCACCGTCCAGGCCGCCCTCGTTGGACAGCTTGTCCAGATAGGCGGTGATCTTCCAGGCATCGGCACCGAAAGCGAACAGGCGGCCAGCGGCGCCGCGAGCGCTGGGCAGCGCGCTGGCCACCTGGCTGGCCGACGGCAGGCCGGACACGCTGCGCACATTCCAGGCTTCGTTCGGGTAGACGATGCCGTCCAGCGCCACGTCTTCTTCCACCTTGCCGCTGCCGACGGTCAGCTGCGAGGTGCCGACGCGGGTCGCGCCACCGGCACCGGCCAACGCCAGCTGCGGCGCCAGCAGCCGGGCCTGCGGGGCGCGCACGGCGAGGAACACGGCGTCGACCTGACCGGCATTGCGCACCTGCGCGCCGACATCGCCGACGGCTTCGCTGACATTGACCGTGGCCACCACCTGGCCGCCGCGCTGTGCGAAGCGCTGGGCGAAGGCGGCGGCGGAACGGCGGCCGGTGTCGTCGTTGCTGCTGATCACCAGCGCGCGGTTGCGCTCGCGGCCACGCAGGTACTCGGCGGCGACGATACCGTCGTCTTCCGGTGCCAGCGAGAAGCCGGCGCTGCCGGCCGGCGGTGCATCCTTGCCGCGGTTCAGGGCCAGCACCGGTACCTGCAGCTGCTGGCGGCCGTACACGGCGTCCACTTCGTCGCGGCCCAACGGGCCGACCACGAAGTCGGCACCGGAGGCGACGGCCTTGTCGTAGGCGGCGAGGGCACCAGCCGGGGTGCCAGCGGTGTCGAAGAAATTGATGTCCGGGCGGCGACGGCTTTCACCGTAGTAGGCGCTCAGCAGGCCATCGCGCACCGGCTGTGCGGCGGTGGCCAGGCGGCCGCTGAGCGGCAGCAGCACGGCCAGCTTGGCCGGCGGCCGGTAACCGTCGCTCATCGCCGGCGGCCGCTTGCTGGTGTCGAACTGAGCCGCGCCATCGCGGTCGAACGGGCGCGGCAGCGGCAGGCCGCGCGCGATCAGCGCACGGCCCGCGAAGTTGTACAGAGGATCGTTGGCCGGCAGGGCGGCGGCACGGCTGCGCAAAGTGGCGTCGTCGAGGGTGCCGAGCAGGCCGGCGATGGCGGCCTGGTTCTCGCTGCGCGCACTGCCGGTCAGGCTGGCATGGGCGCGTGCACGTTCGGTGGCGGCGCCGAAGGCATCGCCGGTGCCCTGCAGGGCCTGGGCGCGGGCCAGCAGCCAGCGGGTGCGCAGGCCGACCGCAACACTGTCGGCATGATCCTTCAGCAGGGCCAGGGCCTGCGCCGGCTGCTTGTCGGCCAGTGCCAGCTCGGCGCCGGTCAGCTGGTAGCGCTGCAGGCTGGCGCCGGACAGCTGGCGCGCGGTGAGCTGGCCCAGCAGGCTGCGCGCGCGCGCACTGTCACCGGCCAGGTGCCAGGCCCAGGCCGCGTCGGCCAGCGCGTTGCTGCGAGCGCCGCCGCGCAGGGTGGCGGCCAGGGCTTCCAGCTGCAGCGCGGCGTCGCGCGGCTTGCCCTGTTCGATCAGCGCCAGCGCCTGGCTCTGGGCCGGCGAATCGGGCGTGCTGGTCAGGCTGGTGGTGGCGCAACCGGCCAGCAGCATCAGCGACAGCGACAGGGCGGAGATCCGTGCGGCGGGCTTGTTCATGATCGGGTCCATGCGATGAGGGCAGCGGCCTTGGCCGGGTACACGCTACGATTCTACCCTTGCCCCGTGAGTACCGCTGAAATGAGTGTGCCAACCCTGTACGTCGTCGCCACCCCGATCGGCAACCTGGCCGATCTGAGCCCGCGCGCGCAGGAGGTGCTGCGGTCGGTGGCGGCCATCTGTGCTGAAGACACCCGCCGCAGTGGCCAGCTGCTGTCCCATTTCGGCATCCAGCAGCCGTTGGTGGCCCTGCACGAACACAATGAAGAGGCCCTGGCCCAGCGCCTGGTATCGCGCCTGCAGGCCGGTGAATCGCTGGCGCTGGTCAGTGATGCCGGCACCCCGCTGGTCAGTGACCCCGGTTTCCGCCTGGTGCGTGCTGCGCGCGCGGCGGGCATCAAGGTCAGCCCGATTCCCGGCGCCTGTGCCGCCATCGCTGCGCTGAGCGTGGCCGGCCTGCCCAGCGACCGTTTCAGTTTCGAGGGTTTCCTGCCGGCCAAGGCCAGCGGCCGCCGCGACCGCCTGCAGGCGCTGGCCGGTGAAGTACGCACCATGGTGTTCTACGAATCCTCGCACCGCATCGCCGAATCGCTGGCCGACATGGCGGCGATCTTCGGCGGTGAGCGCCCGGCGGTGCTGGCCCGCGAGCTGACCAAGCTGTTCGAGACCGTGCTCGATGGTGACCTTGCCGGCCTGCTGGCGAAGGTGGAAGCCGACGAGAACCAGCGCAAGGGCGAGTTCGTGGTGATGGTGCAGGGTGCTGGCGACGATGAGGAAGCGCAGCTGGCGCATGGCCGCCGTGTCTACGCCAAATTGAGCGAGCATCTGCCGCCGTCGACCGCCGCCAAGCTGGCTGCCGAGCTGACCGGCGCACCGCGCAAGGCGTTGTACGGGCGTTGATGGATCGTGCGGACCAAGGTCCGCACCCACCAGAGCGGAATCCGCACCCACCAGAGCAGCGGAATCGGTAGATCCACGCCATGCGTGGATGAACGGGCCGCGCCGGGGTCTGCACCCACCCGGGCGGACCGATAGCGCCAGGCCTTGCGACGTCAGGACTGTACGGGTGTGTCGAGGGTGTCCAGATAGTTGGCAATCTCGGCAATCACCGAAGAGAGGTCCGGCGCGATCAGGCGATTCCTGCGCAGGAAGGCGCGCCACTGGGTCTGCTTCTGGGTATCTGCGGCGAATGACTGAGTCAGTCCGTAGGGCAGGGGCGTTGGCGCCGGGGTCCTTCGTCGATCAAACGTCGCCAATGGCCGCAACAAGGTGCGGGCGATCCATGGCGTCTTCGCGGATCAGTGCCAGCAAGTCGAAGAAGTCCTTCATCCTGCTGTTAGCGATGCCCAGTGCCGCTATAGCCTCGAGCTTTTCGGCAAACACGGTTTCGCGTGGATAGACGCGCAGGCAGGCTGGAGGGAATCCCTCCAGAATCACCGGATAGGTGATTTCCGGCGGCGGGGTGATCACCGCGTCGCCAAACCCGACGTCCCACTGCACATGGCAGCGTGCGCGGCCCAGATGTGCGATCAGGCGCATGCGCAGCCCCTCGTACGTGGCTTCTTCACGTATGGCCTCGATGACGATGCTGCCTGGATCGAAGCGCAGGCCGTCGTCCCCGGGCATTCCACAGAGCGAAAGTGCGATATGTAGCAGGCGATCGGGCTCAGCGCTGCCGGATCCCAGGAAATCGGCATCCCGTGTAGGGCGGTGCGGCGCGTCGAACCACACTGCGAACAGCATGGCACCCTTCAGCAGGAACTGGTCGCGGTATCGAGAAGCGGAGAGCCGGTAGAGCAGGCGCTCAACGGCGAACCTGTCCAGCACGAACTGCAAGTCCTCACCCCGCTTGCGTGCGAGATCGAGCAGCCGTTGCCGGATGGAAGCAACGCGGTGGGGAGGTGTTAGAGAGGGGATCAAGCCAGGGCATCGAGGTACGGTCTCATCAGTCTGGCAACGCGGCAGATCCGCGCATACTCCATCAACGCATCCGGCGTGGTTGCACGGCTGTGAAGCGCGTCACGCAGGGCTTCAAGTGCGACATCAAGCCCTACGAGATTGCGGAACTTGAAGCAATCGACGACGGTTTTGGCAGCGTTGCTGACGTATATGAGACGTCCGCCTACGCGACGTTCTTCCAGCCCCGCATTGAGGGTCGTTGCCGACATGCGGACCACACGGAGGGGCGGCCAGTCGATCCGCGGAACGCGGTCGCTGTTGCCGATGGAGACCCAGCGTTCGAATGGTGCTTGGGTGGTCAGGCCATGCAGGCGCAGGGCACTCAGCAGGCATAGACGGGGGTGTGGCAGGCGTTCTGCAATGATCCGCAGTCCATCATCGGTGTCGTCGCTCTTTCTTTCCGCCAACGCGTAGACGCCACGGGACAACCGGATCAGTGCGCCTGCCTCGACCAGGCGGGTCAGTTGGGCGCGGGCGATCCCGGCAGTCACCAGTTCGCGGGCGCGCAGGGTGCCTGCGCGTCGCAATAGCTTTCGTGCCTTGGCCTCGGCGTTTCCCATGACGGCATTGTTCCATAATGTCGGGTGTTTTGAATATCGACTGACAAAAAGGAACATCGTTGGCTGCGGCGAGTGACGAGTGAATGGTGCGGACCAAGGTCCGCACCCACCAGAGCGGAATCCGCACCCACCAGAGCCGCGCGGGTTTCGCCGGCCCTGTCCAGTGAATCGGTAGATCCACGCCATGCGTGGATGGATGAACCGGACGCCGCGATCAGCACGGCAGGAAGGGCGTGCGTAGGCTAGAATGTGCACTGGCGGAGCCGGCCAGACAGTCGCGTCATCCCTTCGGGGGTGCCGAGGAAAGTCCGGGCTCCATAGGGCAAGGTGCCAGGTAACGCCTGGGCGGCGCAAGCCGACGGAAAGTGCAACAGAAAGATACCGCCTACGTCTTCTTCGGAAGGCCGGTAAGGGTGAAATGGTGCGGTAAGAGCGCACCGCGAGTCTGGCAACAGACCGGCACGGCAAACCCCACCTGGAGCAAGACCAAATAGGGATCCTTTGGCGCGGCCCGCGTTGGATCCGGGTAGGTTGCTTGAGCGTTGCGGTGACGTAACGCCTAGAGGAATGACTGTCCACGACAGAACCCGGCTTATCGGCCGGCTCCGCCTCCTTCTTCCATATGCGTGAACCGCGCATCGGTAGTGCCGGCCGCTGGTCGGCAGCGTCACGATGCCTGCAGGGCGGACAGAGTGCCGGCCAGCGGCCGGCACTACCTCGACGCCGCGTGTTCCTCAACCCGGCGTGCGGTACTGCCCGGCGGAGATGAACTGCGAGAAGCGCTCGCACCACACCACGACCGTGGTGTAGTCGTCCACGTTGACGTCATCGGGTACATCGACCAGGAAGCGGTTGAAGGTCTTCACTTCACCGATGCGTTTCGCCTGTGCCTTGATCTTCAGGAAGTCGGCCTTGTTGTCGACGAAGTCGCGGACCAGGTACACCTTGTAATCCGGGCCCGGCCCCATCTTGCCGTCGAAGGCGACCTGGCGCGGGCTGACGCTGACTTTGCCTTCCGCCCAATGCACTGCATCGCTGCCCTTGAGGTCGCGGCGAAAGGTGGTGCGGTAGGGGGCATCAGTCATGGCGGCCTGCACCTGTGCGACCGGCGGGTCATCGGGGGCAATCAGGATCGGCAGGAAGTACACGCCCAGGCCGAAGCCAAGGCCGAGGGTGAGCAGGTGGGTGACGATCAGGATGAGGATGCGGCGCATGGGGCCTCCATGGGGGTTGCGGTCGATCGCGCGGCGGGGTGCCGGGCGCCACCACCCTGGGAGGTCAGGGGCGACATTTATAGACACAGTGCCGATTGCGAAAAGGGCACAGTGGGCGGACTGCGACGCCGGAGCCCCTGTGGCGTGGGCGGATCGCGGTCGCGGTTGGAAGCTGAATGACGTTTCGAGCCCGTTGCGATGACGACTGCCGTCGCGTGGATCGCGACAACGCGATGCCCGGTAGTGCCGGCCGCCGGCCGGCAGCTTCATGGCGCATCCAAAGATCCAGAGGTTGCCGGCCAGCGGCCGGCACTACCCTGCTGGAAAGGAATTCCCGCCAGCGGCCGGCACGACCCGGTCAGAAAATGACGTGACTCTGTCCGTTGGCTGCGCCCTGTGGGCCAAAGCGGCGCTCGTGGATCTGGCCGTGGCCATCGGCGTCGATCAGCAGCACGGTGCTGGCGCGGGTGCCGTAGTCGTCGCCGCGGATGAAGGCGGGGCTCAGCCAGCGCTCGCGTTCCAGGCCGATGCCGGTGTCGGGCAGGTCGCTGTCGGCGGGGCGATGTTCGTCGGCCAGGGCGGCCCAGAGCGGGGTCAGGTCCGGGGTCAGATCCTTTTCGCTTTGCGAAAGGGATCTGACCCGGTCTTCCTGCAGCCAGGCTTCAAGAGCCGCCATCAGCCGCCGGGTCTTCGGCCAGGGCGCGTCCAGCGCACCGTTGGACATGCCATGCACGCCCGGGCCCAGGCTCTGCCGCTCGGCGGGGTGGTTGCCCAGGAACTCCAGGCTGTGGCCGTCGGCCAGCAACAGGTTGAACGGCGCGTAGGCGCCGGCCACCGTTGCCAGTCGGTCGATATGCACGGCGGCCGGGTCGCGGCCGCGCAGGAAGTCGGCCACCAGCGCGCCCCGTGAAGGACCGGTCTGGGAGGCCAGCGGATCACGCACATTGGTGACCACCGCCATCCGGCCTGCGGCACCGACGCCCGCCCAGCCGCCGCCGGAGCGCAGGTCGCGCCCCCCGATGACGGAGGTCTCATCTTGCCAGGGGGCCAGCGCCGCCGTCGGGCGGGCGTGGAACTCATCACGGTTGCCGGTCATCACCAGCCGCCAGCGCGGGTGGTGCATCCAGCCAAGAGCGAGCAGGCACATGGCCTCATTGTGCACGGTTTGCGCAGTCTGGCGCCGCTTCCAGCCCGTTTTGGATGAATGCGCGGCCGATGTTTCACGCGCTGTCCACAGCCCTGAACTTCCGTTCAATCTCAAAAATTGAGACGGATCAGCAACTTGTGGATAAGCCTTGAACAATTCTCTAAAGGTTGTTGCAAGCCATTGATGTGGCTGGCGATTTCCCCGCTGAAAAGTTGTTGACAACCCTTCGGCCGCTGCTAAGGTGGGCATCAGAGGGAAATCCGGGTGTTTTGTGGGTTTTCGTGGTTCAATGTTTCACCGGGCGAAGGATAGGTGCACGCGTCGTGTTCCAGGGCGAGACGGCCATCACAGTTGACGATAAAGGGCGCATGGCGGTTCCCACCGCTTACCGCGACCTCGTCGCGCGCGCCAGCAACAACCGTCTCGTGCTGACCTACAACCCGTTCGAAGCCGGCTGCCTGTGGCTGTATGCAGAGTCGGAATGGGAGCGGGTCCGCGACGACGTGATGTCCAAGCCCAACACCCAGCGCGTCGTGCGCCTGTTGCAGCAGAAGCTGGTCGGCTCGGCCGCCCATCTTGAGCTGGACGGCAACGGTCGCATCAGCATCCCCGCCAGCCACCGCGGTGCGGTGGGCATTGAGAAGAAGGCGGTATTGCTCGGTATGGGCGACAAGTTCGAATTGTGGAGCGAGCAGGCGCATCGGGCCCTGATCCAGCAGACATTGTCTGACGAGGATCTGGGTGATGGGTTGCTCGACCTGAAGTTGTGAGCCGGGGTGCCCGGATGCGCCCAGAAGCGCAGGCCGGTCACCTTCCGGTGTCGCAGTCGCCGGCGGTGCACCTGCCGGTCCTGTACACCCAGGTCCTTGAAGGCCTGAGGGTGATCGAAAACGGACGTTATCTGGATGGCACGTTCGGTCGTGGCGGTCATGCACGTGGCGTGCTCACCCAGCTCGGTCCCGAGGGGCGCCTGCTGGTCATGGACAAGGATCCGGAAGCCATCGCCGTAGCCGAGCGCGATTTCGCGCCGGACCCGCGCGTGTCCATCTTCCGTGGCAGCTTCGCCCAGCTGCTGCAGTGGGATGCGACGGCTGAAGGCCTGGACGGCGTGCTGTTCGACCTGGGCGTGTCGTCGCCGCAGCTGGACGTGGCCGAGCGTGGCTTCAGCTTCGGCAAGGACGGCCCGCTGGACATGCGCATGGACCCGGACAGCGGTGAAAGTGCAGCGCAGTGGATCAACCGCGTTGAAGAACGCGAGATTGCCGACGTGCTGTGGACCTACGGCGAAGAGCGCCAGAGCCGCCGTATCGCGCGCGCCATCGTGGCCCGCCGCGAGAAGCAGCCGTTCTCCCGTACCGCCGAGCTGGCCGAGTTGATCGCCTCGGTGATGCCACGTGGCAAGGACAAGATCCATCCGGCCACGCGCAGCTTCCAGGCGATCCGCATCCACATCAACCGCGAGCTGGCCGATCTGGAAGCCGGCCTCGATGCGGCGGTGGAGCGGCTCAAGCCCGGCGGTCGTCTGGCGATCATCAGCTTCCACTCGCTGGAAGACCGCATCGTCAAGCAGTACATGAACCGCCTGGCCAAGGCCCCGCCGGCCAACCGCCGCCTGCCCGAGGCGGAGGTGTTCGTGCCGACCCTGGATCTGATCGGTGGCGCCATCAAGGCCACCGACGAAGAACTGGCGGCCAACCCGCGTGCCCGCAGCGCCGTGCTGCGCGTGGCCCAGAAGCGGGAGGCTGATGCATGAGCCGGCTGCTGCTGATCATCCTGTTGGCCTCGACCGTGGCCTCGGCGATCGGCGTCGTGTTCGTGCGTCACCGTCACCGGCAGACGTTCATCGAGCTGTCGCGCGCTGAGCGCAAGCGCGATGACATCAATCTGGAATTCGGCCGCCTGCAGCTGGAACAGGCCACCCTGGCCGAAGCCAACCGTGTGGATCGCATCGCCCGCGAGAAGCTCGGCATGAAGTTCCCCGAGGCCGCCGACATCGTGGTGGTGCGCCCATGAGCAAGACCGGCCGCAACCGCCCCCGCAACGCCTTCAACCTGCGCCAGCGCCTGCGTTGGGTTGCCCTGGCGCTCGGCCTGTGTTCGGTGTCGCTGGTGGGCCGTGCGGCCTACGTGCAGATCATCAACAGCGACTTCTACCAGCGCCAGGGCGAGGCCCGCTACCTGCGCGAGCTGCCGATCAAGACCTCGCGCGGCATGATCACCGACCGCAACGGCGAGCCGCTGGCGGTGTCGACCCCGGTCGCTTCGATCTGGGTCAACCCGCAGGACCTGCTGCGTTCGCCTGAGCGCATCCCTGAGCTGGCCCAGGCGGTCGGCATGTCGGTGGATGAACTGAGCAGCCGCCTGTCGCAGAAGTCGGACAAGGAATTCATGTACCTGCGCCGCCGGATCAATCCGGACGAGGCAGAGAAGGTGGTCGCGCTGAAGATTCCGGGCGTGGCCGCGCAGCGCGAGTTCCGCCGCTTCTACCCGCAGGGTGAGGCGATGGCGCACGTGCTGGGCTTCACCAACATCGACGACCGCGGCCAGGAAGGCCTGGAGCTGGCGTTCGACGAATGGCTGCGCGGCAAGGCCGGTGCCAAGCGGGTGATCCGCAACCGCAAGGGCGAGACCGTCGAAAGCGATCTGCTGCGCGCCGCCGAACCGGGCAAGGACCTGACCCTCAGCATCGACCGCCGCATCCAGTACCTGGCGTTCAAGGAACTGCGCAACGCGCTGGTGGCCAACAAGGCGGCAGGCGGTTCGATGGTGATCATGGATGTGACCACCGGCGAGATCCTGGCCATGGTCAACCTGCCGACCTACAACCCGAACTCGGTGGGTGGTGCGGCTCCGGACACCCGCCGCAACCGCGCGGTGACCGACCTGGTCGAGCCGGGTTCGACGATGAAGCCGCTGACCATCGCCACCGCGCTGCAGTCCGGCGCGGTGACCAAGGACACCATCATCGACACCAACCCGGGCTACATGACCCTGGGTCGCTTCACCATCCGCGACGTGCCGCGCAACAACGGCGTGCTGAACGTGACCGGCGTGATCACCCGCAGTTCGAACGTGGGTGCGGCCAAGGTCGCGGCGAAGATGCCGGACCAGGTGTTCTACGACGGCGTGCGCCGTTTCGGCTATGGCTCGGTACCGCACAGCGGCTTCCCGGGTGAGTCCGGCGGCGTGGTGCTGCGCCCGGCGCGCTGGTCGGGCACCACCAAGACCACGATGTCCTACGGCTATGGCCTGAACGTGACGCCGCTGCAGATCGCCACTGCTTACTCGGCGCTGGCCAATGGCGGCAGGTTGATCGCGCCGACCTTCGTCAAGGGCCAGCGCAACGAAGGCCAGCAGATCATCGACGAGAACGTCGCCAGGCAGGTGGTGGCGATGATGGAAACCGTGGTCACCCAGGGCGGCGCCAAGCAGGCGGCGGTGCTGGGCTACCGCGTGGCCGGCAAGACCGGTACCGCGCGCAAGGCCGGCCCCGGCGGTTACGAGCGCGGCCATTACAACGCGCTGTTCGCCGGCGTGGTGCCGGCCACCAATCCGCGCTTCGCCACCGTCATCGTCATCAACGACCCGCAGGCCGGCAAGTTCTATGGCGGCCTGGTGTCGGCGCCGGTCTACCACAACGTGATGGAAGGCACCCTGCGCCTGATGGACGTGCCGCTGGACGACCTGCAGTCGTGGCTGGCCGCACAGCAGTCCGGCAAGGTCGGCCATTCGGCCTCGATCCTGCCCGCGCCGCCGGCCGAGGCCGCGCTGCCGGTGGATGCCGCCGCTGAATTCGACGCTGCGCTGCCCAGCGCGCAAGCCCAGACGCCGCCCGCTACGGGAGGCACGCAATGAGTCCTTCGATGTTGCTTTCGCAGTTGCTTCCGGATGTGGCTCTGGCGGGCCACGATCCCGTTCTGACCGGCTTGGTGCTGGACAGCCGCGCCGTGCGCCCCGGCAATGCCTTCGTCGCCATCGCCGGTTTCGGCGCGCATGGCCTGGGCTTTGTCGAGCAGGCCCGTGCGGCCGGCGCTGGCGCCATCCTGTTCGAACCGCCGGCACCGGTCGAACTGCCGGCACCGGACGATGCGATCGCCGTGCCGGGCCTGCGCGCACGCATGGGTGCGATGGCCGACCAGTTCCATGGTGCGCCGTCGCGGGCGATGGCGATGGTGGGCGTCACCGGCACCAACGGCAAGACCTCCACCGTGCAGCTGCTGGCCCAGGCCTGGCACCTGCTCGGAACGCCCAGTGGCAGTATCGGCACGTTGGGCGCCGGACTTTATGGTTCGGTTGAGCCGACCGGTTTCACTACGCCGCTGGTGCTGCAGATGCATGCGCTGCTGGCGCAGCTGCGTGACGCCGGTGCGCGCGCGGTAGCGATGGAAGTCAGCTCGCACGCGCTGGACCAGGGCCGCGTGGATGCGGTGCACTACGACGTGGCGGTGTTTACCAATCTCACCCGCGACCATCTGGACTACCACGGCGACATGGCCAGCTACGGCGCGGCCAAGGCACGGCTGTTCCATCGCCCGGGACTGAAGGCCGCGGTGATCAATCTTGACGACGCGTTCGGTCGCCAGCTGTTTGCCGGCCTCCCGGCGGGCGTGCAGCCGATCGGCCTGAGCTCGCGCGGTGCCACCGATGCCAGCGTGCGCGCCGAGGCGCTGCAGCTGGACGGCCGTGGCATTGCCTTCGAACTGGTCATCGACGGCCAGCGCGCGGCGGTGCAGTCGCCGCTGCTGGGCCGCTTCAACGTGGACAACCTGCTGGCCGTGGCCGGCACCCTGCACGCGCAGGGTCAGCCGCTGCCGCGCATTGCCGAGGTGTTGTCGGCGCTGCAGCCGATCCGTGGCCGCATGAACCGCCTGGGCGGCGAAGACGGCCTGCCGACCGTGGTGGTCGATTACGCACATACCCCGGACGCACTGGAACAGGCGCTGGACAGCCTGCACGGCCACCTGCAGGGCACGCTGTTCTGCGTGTTCGGCTGCGGTGGCGAGCGTGATACCGGCAAGCGCCCGCAGATGGCGGCGATCGCCGAGCGCCTTGCCAACCAGGTCATCGTCACCGACGACAACCCGCGTGGCGAGGATGGCGACGTGATCGTGGCCGACATCCTGGCCGGCTTCCAGAACGCCGATGCCGTGACCGTGCAGCGCAGCCGCGCGCGTGCGATCGGCCTGGCGGTGAAGCGTGCCGGTGCCGGCGACATCATCCTGATCGCTGGCAAGGGCCACGAGCCGTACCAGGAAGTGAATGGCGTGCGCCATGACTTCGACGACACCGAAGTGGCCGCCGCTGCGTTGGCCGCCAAGGCCGGTGTGCTCAGCGCGCAGGCCGGGGAGGGCATCGCATGAAGCGCACTCTGCTTTCGCTGATCGCACACTGGGCCGGCGGCGAGATCCACGGCGACGACGTGGCCATCGATGCGGTCAGCAATGACACCCGCAGCCTCGGCCCGGGCAACCTGTATGTGGCGCTGCGCGGCGAGCGTTTCGATGGCCATGACTTTGCCGCCGACGCGCAGGCGCGCGGTGCCAGCGCGCTGCTGGTCGAGCGCCTGCTGCCGATCGAACTGCCGCAGGTGCTGGTGGCCGACAGCGAACTGGCGCTGGCGAAGATCGCCACCGGCATGCAGCGTGACCGTGATACCGAGGTGTTCGCGATCACCGGCAGCAACGGCAAGACCAGCGTGAAGAGCCTGCTGCTGTCGATCCTGCAGCAGGTGGCCCGTCATGCGCACAAGGTGGTCTACGCCAACCCGGGCAACCGCAACAACGAGATCGGCCTGCCGCTGGCAGTGATCGATGCCCCGGAAGATGCCGACTACGCTGTCTACGAGATGGGCGCGGGCAAGCCGGGTGACATCGCCTACCTGACCGACATCGCCCGCCCGCGCTATGCGCTGGTCAACAACATCGCCCCGGCGCACCTGGAACGCATGGGCAGCCTGCTCGGCGTGGCAGTGACCAAGGGCGCGATCTATGCCGCGCTGCCTGCCGATGGCGTGGCCGTGATCAACGTCGACGATGCCTACGGCCGCTGGTTCGAACAGCACTTCGTCGGCACCCCGCCGCGCTGCCGCGTACTGCGCTATGGCCTGGAGCACACCGCGGACATCACCGCGCGCGACATCCGCGCCGGCGCGCAGGGCAGCCAGTTCACCCTGGTCGCACCGGGCGGCGAAGCCCGCGTGGTGCTGGGCCTGCCGGGTCGCCACAACGTCAGCAATGCGCTGGCCGCTGCCAGCCTGGCGCTGGCCGCCGGTGTCGATCTGGCGCTGATCGCGGCCGGCCTGGCCGAAGCACAGCCGGTACCGGGCCGCCAGATCGCCCATCAGCTGCGCAACGGCGCGGTGCTGGTGGACGACAGCTACAACGCCAACCCCGGTTCGCTGGCCGCGGCCATCGACGCCCTTGCCGCCGCACCGGAAGAGGGTTGGCTGGTGCTGGGCGACATGCGCGAGCTGGGTCCGGACGCCGAAGCGCTGCACGCGCAGGCAGGGCTCCGCGCGCGCGCTGCTGGCCTCAAGCGCCTGTATGCGCTGGGCCCGCTCAGCGCCGCTGCCGCCACCGCCTTCGGTGAAGGCGGCCGTCATTTCGCCACCCATGACGCGCTGTCGCAGGCGCTGAAGGACGAGCTGCACGCCGGCGTGCGCTGCCTGGTCAAGGGTTCCCGTGGCAGCGCCATGGACACGATTGTCAAAGCGCTGCTGGCGCAAGGAGAGGAATCCCCGCATGTTGTATGAACTGGCTCGATGGTTGCAGCAGTTGGAGAGCCTGTTCGGGCTGTTCAACTACCAGACGTTCCGCGCCATCCTTGCCGCGTTGACGGCCCTGTTCCTGTCGCTGTGGCTCGGCCCGGCGATGATCCGCAAGCTTGCCCAGTTCAAGGGCGGCCAGCCGATCCGCAAGGACGGTCCGCAGACCCATTTCTCCAAGGCCGGTACGCCGACCATGGGCGGTTCGCTGATCCTGCTCACCATCACCCTGTCGGTGCTGATGTGGGCCGACCTGCGCAACCGCTACGTGTGGCTGGTGCTGGCGGTGATGCTGTGCTTCGGCGCCATCGGCTGGTATGACGACTGGATCAAGATCGTCCGCCGCGACCCGAACGGCCTGAAGTCGCGCTGGAAGTACCTGCTGCAGTCGATCTTCGGCCTGGCCGCGGGCCTGTTCCTGTTCTACACGGCCGACGTGCCGGCCGCGCTGACCTTCTACATCCCGATGTTCAAGTCGATCGCGCTGCCGCTGGCCGGCATCGGATTCGTGGCCATCGCCTACTTCTGGATCGTCGGCTTCTCCAACGCGGTGAACCTGACCGACGGCCTGGACGGCCTGGCGATCATGCCGACCGTGCTGGTGGCCTGCGCACTGGGCGTGTTCGCCTACGCCTCGGGCAACGTGGTGTTCGCCAACTACCTGCAGATCCCGCAGATCCCGGGCGCCGGCGAGCTGGTCATCATCTGCGCGGCCATCGCCGGTGCGGGCCTGGGGTTCCTGTGGTTCAACACCTATCCGGCCATGGTGTTCATGGGCGACATCGGCGCGCTGGCGCTGGGTGCGGTGCTGGGTACGATCGCAGTGATCACCCGCCAGGAGCTGGTGCTGGTGATCATGGGCGGCGTGTTCGTCATCGAAACGCTGTCGGTGATGATCCAGGTCGCCTCGTTCAAGCTGACCGGCAAGCGCGTGTTCCGCATGGCGCCGATCCACCACCACTTCGAACTGAAGGGTTGGCCGGAGCCGCGCGTGATCGTGCGCTTCTGGATCATCTCGGTCGTGCTCGTGCTGATCGGCCTGGCCACGTTGAAGGTGCGCTGAGATGAACGACCTGTCCCGCCAGGCAACACGCCTTGAGGCCATCGAAGGCAGCTACGACAAGTGGCTGCTGGGCGCGATCATCGCGCTCACGGGCATCGGCGTGGTGATGGTGGCGTCCAGCTCGATCGCTCTGATGAGCAGCCCGTTCTACTACCTCAACCGCCACCTGATCTTCCTGGCGGTGGGTATCGTGCTGGCGGTCGTTGCCGCCCGCACTGAACTGAAGTCCATCGAGCAGTACAACCAGATGCTGCTGCTGGGCTGCTTCGTGCTGCTGCTGGCGGTGTTCGCACCGGGCCTGGGCAGCACGGTCAACGGCGCACGCCGCTGGATCAATCTGGGCATCTCCAAGTTCCAGACGGTGGAAGCGGTGAAGGTGCTCTATATCGTCTGGCTGTCCAGCTACCTGGTGCGCTTCCGCGACGAGGTCAACGCGACCTGGCCGGCGATGCTCAAGCCTCTGGGCGTGGCCGGTGCGCTGGTGCTGTTGCTGCTGCTGCAGCCGGACTTCGGTTCCTCGACCCTGCTGCTGGCGATCACCGCCGGCATGTTGGTGCTGGGCGGTGTGAACATGCCGCGCATGTCGATGCCGGTGATCATCGGCCTGGTCGGCATGAGCGCGCTGGCGATCATCGAGCCGTACCGCATGCGCCGCATTACCTCCTTCCTCGACCCGTGGGCCGACCAGCAGGGCGACGGCTACCAGCTGTCCAACGCGCTGATGGCCGTGGGCCGCGGCGAGTGGACCGGCGTTGGCCTGGGCAACTCGGTGCAGAAGCTGTACTACCTGCCGGAAGCACATACCGACTTCATCTTCTCGGTCACCGCGGAGGAGTTCGGCTTCCTCGGCACCTGCGTGATCGTGGCCCTGTACGCGCTGCTGGTCGGCCGCACGTTCTGGCTGGGCATGCGCTGCGTGGAAATGAAGCGCCACTTCTCCGGTTACATCGCCTTCGGCATCGGCCTGTGGATCAGCATGCAGACCTTCGTCTCGATCGGCGTGAACCTGGGCATCCTGCCGACCAAGGGCCTGACCCTGCCGCTGATCTCCTCCGGCGGTTCGTCGGTGCTGATGACCTGTGTGGCGATGGGCCTGCTGCTGCGCGTGTCCTATGAACTCAAGCGCGCCGAGCGTCGCCAGGCCGTGCGCATCGGTGGTGGCGACGAGGCCGTGGCCGATGCACCCGTGGACGCGCCGGCCGCACCGGCTGCGGCCAGCGCGCCGATGAGCGCCGAGCCGACGGCTGCCGCTGCAGCGAACGCCGCACGCGGTACCAGCCGCCTGCAGTCGCGCATCGAACCGACCTTCGGGAGGCTGTCATGAGCGCAGCCACCAATAACGTGCGCCCGGTGATGATTCTGGCCGGTGGCACCGGCGGTCACATCTTCCCCGGCCTGGCCGTGGCCCGCGTGCTGCGCGCGCGGGGTACCGGTCACTTGGATGGGCGCCGATGGTGCGATGGAAACCCGCCTGGTGCCGCAGCACGACATTCCGATCGACACCCTGGCCATCACCGGTCTGCGCGGCAAAGGCAAGCTGGCCCTGCTGGGCGCGCCGTGGCGGCTGATGCGCGCGCTGCGCGCGGCCGGCATGATCATCCGCAAGCGCCAGCCGCGTGCGGTGGTCGCCTTCGGTGGCTTTGCCTCCGGTCCGGGCGGCATGGCCACGCGCCTGCATGGGCTGCCGTTGATCGTGCATGAGCAGAACCGTGCGCCGGGCCTGACCAACCGCATCCTGTCGCGTTATGCGCGCCGCCTGTTGACCGGTTTCCCGGGCACCTTCGCCAAGCGCGAGGAGTTCATCGGCAACCCGGTGCGTGCCGAAATCGCCGCCATCGCACCGCCGGAACAGCGCTTCGCCGACCGCCAGGGTCCGCTGCGCGTGCTGGTGGTCGGTGGCAGCCAGGGCGCGCGTGCGCTCAACACCGGCGTGCCGCAGGCCATCGCTGCGCTGGGTGCCACGGTGCCGGTGCAGGTACGCCACCAGAGTGGCGAAAAAATGCATGCCGAAGCGGTCGAGGCATATGCCAAGGCCGGTGTGCAGGCTGAAATCACGCCGTTCATCGCCGACATGGCCGAGGCCTTCGCCTGGGCCGATCTGGTGGTGTGCCGTGCCGGCGCTTCCACTCTGGCCGAGCTGTGCGCGGTGGGTGTCGGCAGCGTGCTGGTGCCATTCCCCGCCGCCGTCGACGATCACCAGACCCGCAACGCGGAGTACCTGGTCGAGCGCGGCGCGGCGGTTTTGCTGAAGCAGGACGGAACGCTGGCTGACGGCATTGCCGCACTGCTGCGCGATCTGTCCGAAAATCCCGCCCGCCGCATGCAGATGGCGCAAGCCGCGCGTGCCCTGGCCAAGGTCGATGCCGCCGAGCGCATCGCCGATATCATTCTTGAGGAAGCCGTATGAAGAAGGCATGCCACCGCGCCTGCCCTGCGCGAGGCCGCGCATGATCCGTCGCCTGCACGACACCAACGACCTGGTGCGCGCGTTCCCGCGCGTGCATTTCGTCGGCATCGGCGGCACCGGCATGAGCGGTATCGCCGAAGTGATGCTGACGCTGGGCTATGAAGTGTCCGGCTCGGACAACGCCGACAACGTGGCGACCCGCCGCCTGGCCAGCCTGGGTGCGCGCATCATGCGCGGCCACTCCGCTGCCAACGTGCTGGGTACCGACTGTGTGGTGGTCTCCAGTGCCATCCGCGAAGACAACCCGGAACTGATGGAAGCGCGCAGCCAGCGTATTCCGATCATGCCGCGTGCGGCGATGCTGGCCGAGCTGATGCGCTTCCGCCGCGGCATCGCTGTGGCCGGTACCCATGGCAAGACCACCACCACCAGCCTCACCGCTGCGGTGCTGAGCGAAGGCGGGCTCGACCCGACGTTCGTGATCGGTGGCCAGCTGCTGGCTGCCGGCGCCAACGCCAAGCTGGGCGGTGGACAGTGGCTGGTGGCCGAGGCCGACGAAAGCGATGGCAGCTTCCTGCGCCTGAACCCGCTGATGTCGATCATCACCAACATTGACGCCGATCACCTGGAGAACTACGGCAACGACTTTGCCCGCGTGCAGGCAGCGTTCGCCGAGTTCCTGCAGCGCCTGCCGTTCTACGGCCTGGCGGTGCTGTGCATCGACGATCCAGAAGTCGCGGCTCTGGCTGCCAAGACCCCGCGCCACGTGATGAGCTACGGCATGAGCCCGCAGGCCGACGTGCGCGCCGAGAACGTGGTGCAGGAAGGCTCGCGCATGCGCTTCACCCTGCGCCTGCCGCAGGGCACCAGCCAGGAAGTGGTGCTGGCGCTGCCGGGCAAGCACAACGTACTCAACGCGCTGGCCGCCGCTGCGGTGGGCTGGCAGCTGGGCGTGGCACCGGACGCGATCGCGCGCGCACTGGAAAGCTTCGCCGGTGTCGGCCGTCGCTTCAACGATCTGGGCGAAGTGACCACCGCCAGCGGCGCCAAGGTCCGCATCATCGACGACTACGGTCATCACCCGAGCGAGCTGGAAGCGGTGTTCGCCGCCGCCCGTGGTGGCTGGGCCGACAAGCGCCTGGTGGTGGCCTTCCAGCCGCACCGCTACAGCCGTACCCGCGACCAGTTCGACAAGTTCGCCGCGGTGCTGTCCAGCGTCGATGCACTGGTGCTGAGCGAGGTCTACCCGGCCGGCGAGGAACCGATTGCTGGTGCCGATTCGCATGCGTTGGCCCGCGCCATCCGTGCGCGTGGCCGCAGCGAGCCGGTGGTGGTGGGCAAGGCCGCCGAGCTGGCCAGCGTGCTGCCGGACGTGCTGCAGGACGGTGACCTGCTGCTGATGATGGGTGCCGGCGACATCGGTGCCGTGGCCACCCATATCGCGGTGGAAGGCTTCAAGGGGGAGGGCGAGGCGTGAGCGCGCTGACCTTCCCGCCGCTGCGCGTGACCGACCCGGCCGTGTTCGGCCGCGTCGCCGTGCTGCTCGGCGGCAGCTCCAGCGAACGCGAGGTGTCGCTGGACTCCGGCCGCAACGTACTGGAAGCGCTGCAGTCGCGCGGCGTCGATGCGTTCGCGGTGGATGGCATTCCGGCGCTGGCCAAGGCGCTCGCCGCCGGTGGCATCGATCGCGTGTTCAACATCCTGCATGGCCACAACGGTGGCGGTGAGGACGGCATCGTGCAGGGCCTGATGGACGCCTTCGGCGTGCCGTACACCGGCTCGAACGTGCTGGGCTCGGCGCTGAGCATGGACAAGATCCGCACCAAGCAGGTGTGGCTGTCGCTGGGCCTGCCCACCCCGCAGTACCGGAAGGTGGACGCGACCACGGTGCATGCACTGGCAGCCGAACTGGGCCTGCCGGTAGTGGTGAAGCCGGCCAACGAAGGCTCCAGCGTGGGCATCAGCCGGGTCACCGATGACGCCGGCCTGGACGAAGCGGTGGCCCTGGCCGCGCGCTACGACGGCCAGCTGCTGATGGAACAGATGGTGGTCGGCGACGAACTGACCGTGGCCATCCTCGGCGATGTCGCGCTGCCGTCGATCCGCATCGTGCCCAAGGGCCAGTGGTACGACTACAACGCCAAGTACATCGCCGAGGACACCCAGTACCTGTGCCCAGGCCTGGACGGTGACGACGAAGAGGAAATCCGCCGCATCGCGCTGGCCGCGTTCCGTGCCGCCGGCTGCCGTGGCTGGGGCCGCGTGGACGTGATGCGTGACCGCAGCAGCGGCCGCTTCTTCCTGCTGGAAGTGAATACCGCGCCGGGCATGACCAGCCATTCGCTGGTGCCCAAGGCCGCAGGCCAGGCCGGCATCAGCTTCGAAGAGCTGGTGTGGCGCGTGCTGGAACAGACCCTGGAGGCCTCGCACGCATGAACGCGGTGCTGCGCATCTTCGTCTGGCTGTTGGCGCTGTCGGTGGTTGCACTGCCGGTGGTGGCCGTGGTCAATGGCTGGGTCGGCGCCGAGCGCTGGCCGCTGGCGAAGCTGCGCGTGCATGGTGAGTTCAAGCGGGTGCCGGCCGAGCAGTTGCAGCAGGTGCTGCTGCCGTACGCGCATGCGGGCTTCTTCGCGGTCAAGCTGCAGGACGCGCAGGACGCCCTGGAGCAGCTGCCGTGGGTGGAAAGCGCGCAGGTGCGCAAGCAGTGGCCGGACGTGCTGGAAGTGACCCTGGTCGAGCACAAGCCGTTCGCGCGCTGGGGCAACGACCGCCTGGTTTCCGAGCAGGGCAAGTTGTTCCCCACGCCGAAGAAGCTGGCCGATCTGGCGCTGCCCGAACTGGACGGCCCCGACAGCCAGACCGAAGAAGTGATGAAGCTGTACAGCGACTCGCGTGCATTGTTCGCACCGGCCGGCGTCGACGTGCGCCGGGTGACGATGGATGCGCGCGGCAGCTGGTCGCTGGTGCTGAGCAACGGTACCGAAGTGGTGGTCGGCCGCGACGACGCGCGCTCGCGCATGCAGCGCTTCGTCAAGGTGCTGCCGCAGCTCAACCGTCAGGACGCGCCGATCGAGCGCGCCGACCTCCGTTACACCAATGGTTTCACGCTGAGCTGGGGTACCCCGGCCACGCCGGCGAAAACGCCGGCGACCCCAGCCAGCAGGACGCAGGAAAGGACATGAATCGCAAGGGTGACAAATCGCTGATCGTTGGGCTGGACATCGGCACCTCCAAGGTGGTGGCGCTGGTGGGCGAGTACTCGCCGGGCAACCCGATCGAAGTGATCGGCATCGGCTCGCACGAGTCGCGCGGGCTCAAGCGTGGCGTGGTGGTGGACATCGAATCGACCGTGCAGTCGATCCAGCGCGCGGTGGAAGAAGCCGAGCTGATGGCCGGCTGCGAGATCCGCTCGGTGTATGCCTCGATCTCCGGCAACCACGTGCAGTGCAAGAATTCGCCCGGCATCGTGCCGATCCGCGACGGCGAAGTGACCTGGGGCGACCTGGATCGCGTGCTCGATGCGGCCAAGGCCGTGGCGATTCCGGCCGACCAGAAGATTCTGCACGCGATCCCGCGCGAGTACGTCCTGGACGATTCGCAGGAAGGCATCCGCAACCCGGTCGGCATGACCGGCGTGCGCCTGGAAGTGCATGCCCACCTGGTGGTGTGCGCGCAGTCGGCTGCGGCCAACATCAGCAAGTGCGTCCAGCGCTGCGGCCTGCAGGTGGACGACCTGGTGCTGTCCTCGCTGGCCTCCAGCGTGGCGGTGCTGACCGCTGACGAGCGCGAGCTGGGCGTGGTGCTGGTCGACATGGGCGCCGGCACCACCGATATCGCGGTGTTCGTGCAGGGCGCGATCTGCCACACGGCTTCGCTGCCGATCGCCGGCGACCACGTCACCAATGACATCGCGCACATGCTGCGCACGCCGACCCCGGAAGCCGAGCAGATCAAGGTGCGCTATGCCTGCGCCCTGGCCCAGCTGGCCACCGCCGAGGAAAGCATCCAGGTGCCGTCGGTGGGCGACCGCCCGCCGCGCCGCATGCCGCGCCATTCGCTGGCGCAGGCCGTGCAGGGCCGCTACGAGGAAATCTTCGAGATGGTGCAGGCCGAACTGCGCCGCTCCGGCTTCGAGGAACTGGTACGCGCCGGCATGGTGCTGACCGGTGGCGCTTCGAAGATGGAAGGCGTGGTCGAACTGGCCGAGGAAATGCTGCAGATGCCGGTTCGCGTGGGCATCCCGCAGCACGTCACCGGCCTGGGCGAAGTGGTGGGCAACCCGGTGCATGCCACCGGCGTGGGCCTGCTGCTGATGGGCAGCCAGATCGAGCACCCGCGGCGGCCGTCGCTGCCGACCGGGCGCGCTGGAAGCATGTTCAAGAAACTCAAGACCTGGTTCCGCGGCGAGTTCTGACGCGGAACCCGTAACACCGGGCATCGCCCGGGCGCAGCACCCGCAGTACCCGTAGCACAACGCAACACCGGCAACACACAACCCACACAGCCGCAACGTCGGCATGCAGCAGGACGGCAGGACGCCCGAATGCCCATGCCAGCCAAAGCGGATACAACGAGGACACGGACATGGCGCATTTTGAACTGATCGAAAAGATGGCACCCAATGCGGTGATCAAGGTGGTTGGCGTGGGCGGCGGCGGCGGCAATGCCGTGGCGCACATGGTCAACTCGGCGGTGGACGGCGTGGAATTCATCACCGCCAACACCGACTCGCAGGCCATCAAGAATTGCGGTGCCAAGCTGCAGCTGCAGCTGGGTACCAACGTGACCAAGGGCCTGGGCGCAGGCGCGAACCCGGAAGTCGGCCGTCAGGCCGCGCTGGAAGACCGTGAGCGCATCATGGACGCCCTGCAGGGTGCGGACATGGTGTTCATCACCGCCGGCATGGGCGGTGGTACCGGCACCGGCGCTGCGCCGGTGGTGGCACAGCTGGCCAAGGAAATGGGCATCCTGACCGTGGCCGTGGTCACCAAGCCGTTCCCGTTCGAAGGCCGTCGCCGCATGCAGGTGGCGCTGAAGGGCATCGAGGAACTGAGCCAGCACTGCGACTCGCTGATCACCATCCCGAACGAGAAGCTGATCACCGTGCTGGGTCGCAACGCGACCATGATCCAAGCCTTCCGTGCCGCCAACGACGTGCTGCAGGGCGCCGTGCAGGGCATCGCCGACCTGATCGTGCGTCCGGGCCTGATCAACGTCGACTTCGCCGACGTGCGCACCGTCATGTCCGAAATGGGCCTGGCGATGATGGGTACCGGCACCGCCCGTGGTGATGACCGCGCCCAGGCCGCGGCCGAAGCCGCGATCCAGAACCCGCTGCTGGACGATGTGAACCTGGCCGGTGCCAACGGCATCCTGGTCAACATCACCGCCGGCGCCGACTTCACCATGGCCGAGTTCGACGAGATCGGCCGCACCATCGACGGCTTCGCTTCCGAAGACGCCACCGTGGTGGTCGGTACCGTGCTCGACCCGGACATGCAGGACGAAGTGCGCGTGACCGTGGTCGCCACCGGCCTGAACCGCGTCTCGGCCAGCAAGTCCCAGCGTCCGGGCGAGCGTGCGCCGATCAAGCTGGTCCGCAACGCCACCACCGGCCAGCCGGAATTCGGTGACTTCGACAACGGCGGCGACGCCGTGTCCAAGGCCGTGGGCGGCATGGGTCTGGGCCTGCGTCGCGCCAGCAGCGATACCGCGGCAGCCTCCGCTCCCTCGGCCCCGGCCGCTTCGGCCCCGGCGGCGGCGGAACTGCCGAACGATTACCTGGACATCCCGGCGTTCCTGCGCCGCCAGGCGGACTAAGCGGGGCGCCCGGGGCTTGTCCTCCCCGGGTTGCGCCACCATGTCCTGAAAACGCGGGCGCCGGGCCAGGATGGGTCCGGCTGCCCTGCTTCACGCGCGTCCCCGCGGCGTGCCGGTGCGTCCTGCCGGCAGCCTTCACTGGCGTTTCAGCCAGGGTAGGGGAGGGCGCGTGTTAATCTAATGTGTCACTTCCGGCCCATCCCCCATGATCCAGCAACGCACCCTCAAGAACACGATCCGCGCCACCGGCGTTGGCCTGCACAGCGGTGACAAGGTCTACATGACCCTGCGCCCGGCACCGGTCAACCATGGGATCGTGTTCCGTCGCGTGGATCTGGACCCGGTGGTGGAAGTGCCGGCCAAGGCCGAACTGGTCACCGAAGTGACCCTGTGCACCGGCCTGACCTGCAACGACGCCAAGATCCAGACCGTCGAACACCTGATGTCGGCGCTGGCCGGCCTGGGTGTGGACAACATCATCGTCGAACTGTCCTCGGCCGAGCTGCCGATCATGGACGGTTCGGCCGGCCCGTTCGTGTTCCTGCTGCAGTCGGCGGGCATCGTGGAACAGGACGCGCCCAAGCGCTTCATCCGCGTGCTGAAGACCGTGGAAGTGACCGAGGGCGACAAGGTGGCCCGCTTCAGCCCGTACGAGGGCTACAAGCTGGGCTTCACCATCCAGTTCGATCACCCGATGATCCCGGCCAAGCAGTCGCGCCAGGAAATCGAGTTCTCGACGCTGGCCTACACCAAGGAAATCTCCCGCGCGCGCACCTTCGGTTTCATGCGCGACCTGGAATACATGCGCGAGCGCAACCTGGGCCTGGGCGGTTCGATGGACAACGCCATCGTGCTGGACGAGTTCCGCGTGCTCAACGAAGACGGCCTGCGCTACGCCGACGAGTTCGTGCGCCACAAGATCCTCGACGCGATCGGCGACCTCTATCTGGCCGGTGGCCAGGTGCTGGGTGCCTACGAAGGCTTCAAGTCCGGTCACGCCCTCAACAACAAGCTGGTGCGGGCGCTGATGGCCGACGCCACCGCCTGGGAATGGGTCAGCTTCGACTCGCCGGCCACCCCGGACCCGGTGGAATATGCCACTCCGGCCTACGCTTGATTCCTGTAGATCGTTGAATTGAAAGACAAAAACGCCGCCTTCCAGGGCGGCGTTGTCGTTTCAGGCGTGTCCGGCGCATTCAGCATGCTTGACGCGCGTCAAGGCCGGTTCGAGGTCACGGTTTTGTGAACCTGTTGGATCGGAAGCCTGAATTTAACGCGGTTTTAACAACAATCTAACGACAGGCCCCCGGATGGCAGCTAGGATGCGACCCGGCCCCCGAATTGTTTCACGCCGTGGTGACACGCGCGACGGGGAGCGGAGCCGGATGCTCCGTTGTCGTCAGGACCGCTTCTTCGGCTTCGAAGGAACGTCCTGCAGGCAAGCCAAGGCGTCGCGTAGCCCTTTGTGCGTGGCGGCTGAAACTGCGTGGGGTCCATTCCGGTTGTCGAGCGCTGGGGAGCGCGTGGGAGTGGGAGACGCAGTCTTGATGGTCACCCTGGTGGCCTTCAGCCCGATGGAACGGGCCGCGTCGAGCAACTGGGCTTCGGCAAGCCGCAACTTGGCATGCCAGACCGGGGACTCGACGAGAAAAACGAGGTGTTCCCCGTCCACATTGGCCAGCCGGCAACGGCTGCGCAGAGGTGGCGGCAACTGGGGGCGCAACTGACGGTCCAGCGCGTCGAGCCACAAGGCACGCCGCAGCGGGTTCCCGCTTTTGTCCGCCATCACCGCATCCAGCGCCGGCTTCGGCACTGACGCGGGGCGAACGCTGGATTTCGGCTCAGACATGAAAACTCACTGATGGCATTCAAAAAGATCGTAATCAAAACGCGTGAAGGACAGGCCAAAGCGTCGCCGATCGCGCGTTTGCGGTTCTATTTCGAGGACCGCCCCCGCGCCCTGCTGGGCAGCGTGCTCGGGGTAGGCTGCATTATCGGCCTTGCCGGCGGCATTGGCGCCAGCGCGCTGAATGATTCCCGCCTGCAGGCCAAGGTCGAGCGCCAGGATGCAGAGCTGGCCAAGGTCAAGCGCGATGCGCAGACCCAGGTCAACGCGCTGGCGGCCCGCCTCGGCGAGCTGCAGGCCCAGGCCACCCGCCTCAACGCCCTCGGCGAACGGCTGACCCAGATGGGCAAGCTGGAAGACGGCGAGTTCGACTTCAACGAGACCCCCGGTCTCGGTGACGGCGACGCCGGCGGCCCGACCAGCGACATCCCGGTCAAGGACGTCAACGCCGACTTACAGGTGCTGGAGCAGCGCTTCGCTGCTTCAGGTCGCCAGTTGTCGGTGATGGAATCGCTGATGTTCGACCACCAGCTGCAGCAGAACGCCGTGCCGTCGCGCATGCCGATCCGCAACAGCTACGTGACCTCCGGTTTCGGCACCCGTGCCGACCCGTTCGGCCGCGGTGCCGCCACCCACAAGGGCATGGACTTCCACGCCAGGGTCGGTGACCCGGTGATGGCCGTGGCCGAAGGCGTGGTCAGCTTCTCCGGCGTGAAGGGCGGCTACGGCAACGTGGTCGACGTCGACCACGGTAACGGCTACGTCACCCGTTACGCGCACAATTCGCGCCTGGTGGTGAAGGTCGGCGACCTGGTCCGTGCCGGGCAGGAAGTAGCCAAGGCCGGTTCCACCGGTCGTTCGACCGGCGCCCACGTGCACTTCGAGGTGTGGGAGAACGGCAACGTGGTCAACCCGCGCAAGTTCCTCGGCGACGGCGGCAACACGCCGGTCGGCCGCGTCAGCCGCGGCTGATGCCCGGGTCGGACTCCTTCCGCGCCGCGGAAGGGCCCTGGCCCGATTCCGTTGATCTGGTAGTGCCGGCCGCTGGCCGGCAACCTCATGATCTTCGGCAGCATCGCGTACCCGGCCAGCGGCCGGCACTACCGGGAATGTTCGGATGCCATTGCCGCCAAAGGGTTGAAACCCCTTGCGGCCGTCCCAAGCTACAATGGGTGTTGCCATCGACAGGGCGCCAGGCGCCCTGTTTCGTTTGCGGCGGACGGATCCCAAGGGGGAGGCCGGGCGTCGTGTCCATCCAACCCGGTTCCTTCAATGATCAACAGCCTGCTTACCCGCGTATTTGGCAGTCGTAACGAACGACAGCTGCGCCAGCTCAACCGCATCGTCGCCAAGATCAATGCGCTGGAGCCGGAGATCGAGAAGCTTTCCGACGAGCAGCTTCAGGCCAAGACGCCGGAGTTCAAGCAGCGCATCGCCGACGGTGAAGCCCTGGACAAGGTGCTGCCGGAAGCGTTCGCGGTCTGCCGCGAAGCCGGTCGCCGCGTGCTGGGCATGCGCCACTACGACGTGCAGCTGATCGGCGGCATGGTGCTTCACCTGGGCAAGATCGCAGAAATGCGCACCGGTGAAGGCAAGACCCTGGTGGCGACCCTGCCGGTGTACCTCAACGCGCTGGAAGGCAAGGGCGTGCACGTGGTCACCGTGAACGACTACCTGGCCCGCCGCGACGCCGCGCAGATGGGCAAGCTGTACAACTGGCTGGGCCTGAGCGTGGGCGTGGTGTACCCGGGCATGCCGCACAGCGACAAGCGCGAAGCCTACGCCTCGGACATCACCTACGGCACCAACAACGAATTCGGCTTCGACTACCTGCGCGACAACATGGCGCTGTCCAAGGCCGACCGCTACCAGCGCGGCCTGCACTACGCCATCGTCGACGAAGTCGACTCCATCCTGATTGACGAAGCGCGTACCCCGCTGATCATCTCCGGCCCGGCCGACGATTCCCCGGAGCTGTACATCCGCGTCAACCGCGTCGTACCGAACCTGGTCAAGCAGGAAGCGGAAGACGGCGAAGGCGACTTCTGGGTCGATGAGAAGGGCAAGCAGGTGCACCTGTCCGAAGCGGGCATGGAGCACGCCGAGCAGCTGCTGGTCGAGGCCGGCATCCTCGACGGCGAGACCGAAGGCCTGTACGCGCCGCAGAACCTGACCGTGGTCCACCACCTGAACGCCGCGCTGCGCGCGCACGCGATCTACCAGCGTGACGTGGACTACATCGTGCGCGATGGCGAAGTGGTCATCGTCGATGAGTTCACCGGCCGCACCCTGTCCGGTCGCCGCTGGTCCGATGGCCTGCACCAGGCGGTGGAAGCGAAGGAAGGCGTGCCGGTCCAGCGCGAGAACCAGACGCTGGCGAGCATCACCTTCCAGAACCTGTTCCGCATGTACAAGAAGCTGTCCGGCATGACCGGTACGGCCGATACCGAAGCCTTCGAGTTCCAGAGCATCTACGGCCTGGAAGTGGTGGTGATCCCGACCAACCGCCCGACCATCCGCAAGGACAGCCCGGACCAGGTGTTCCTGAACCGCAAGGGCAAGTTCAATGCGGTGCTGGCCGACATCGAAGAGTGCGCCAAGCGTGGCCAGCCGGTGCTGGTGGGTACCACCTCGATCGAAACCTCGGAAATGCTGTCCGAGCACCTGCGCAAGGCCGGCGTGAAGCACGAAGTGCTCAACGCCAAGCAGCATGACCGCGAAGCGACCATCGTCGCCAATGCCGGTCGTCCGGCCGCGGTCACCATCGCCACCAACATGGCCGGTCGTGGTACCGACATCGTGCTGGGCGGTTCGCTGGAAGCGGAAATCCACGAGCTGGGCGAAGGCGCGACCGACGAACAGAAGGCCGCGGTCAAGGCCGATTGGCAGAAGCGCCACGAGGCCGTCAAGGCTGCCGGCGGCCTGCACATCGTCGGCACCGAGCGCCACGAATCGCGCCGTATCGACAACCAGCTGCGTGGCCGTTCGGGCCGCCAGGGTGACCCGGGTTCGTCCCGCTTCTACCTGTCGCTGGAAGACAACCTGATGCGCATCTTCGCCTCCGACTGGGTGCAGAAGGCCATGCGCATGATGGGCATGAAGGAAGACGACGTCATCGAGGACCGCCTGGTCAGCCGCCAGATCGAGAAGGCGCAGCGCAAGGTCGAGGCCCACAACTTCGACATCCGCAAGAACCTGCTGGACTTCGACGACGTCAACAACGACCAGCGCAAGGTGATCTACGCACAGCGCGATGAACTGCTGGACGCCGAGTCGGTGAAGGACAACGTCGACGGCATCCGCGACGACGTGATCTTCGACGTGGTGGCCCGCTTCGTGCCGCCGAACTCGATCGACGAGCAGTGGGACCTGCGTGGCCTGGAAGCGACCCTGGAGTCGGACTTCGGCCTGCAGATGTCGCTGACCGACCTGGTCAAGTCGCACGAAGAGCTGGACGCCGAAGCCATCGCTGCCAAGGTGCAGGAG
Organism: Stenotrophomonas sp. 99219_Sma; assembly: GCF_056480785.1. Lineage (NCBI taxonomy): Bacteria > Pseudomonadati > Pseudomonadota > Gammaproteobacteria > Lysobacterales > Lysobacteraceae > Stenotrophomonas > Stenotrophomonas sp. 99219_Sma. The sequence continues at coordinate 701,716 of NZ_CM151117.1, forward strand.
CGCGTCAACCAGCACTTTGCCGAGAAGGAAGCCGGTGTCGGTGAGGAAACCATGCGCGCGCTGGAGAAGCACGTGATGCTGACCGTGCTGGACCAGAGCTGGAAGGAGCACCTGGCGCGCATGGACTACCTGCGCCAGGGCATCTACCTGCGTGGTTACGCGCAGAAGCAGCCGAAGCAGGAATACAAGAAGGAAGCCTTCGAGCTGTTCTCGGACATGCTGGAGAACGTCAAGCGCGAAGTGGTGACCCTGCTGTCGCGCGTGCGCATCCGCAGCGACGAGGAAGTGCAGGCGCTGGAAGCGGCCGAACGCCAGCAGGCCGAAGCGCGCCTGAGCCAGTCGCAGTTCCAGCACCAGGACGTGGGCGGCTACAGCGCCGACGAGGAAGCCGCGCAGGTGCAGGCTGCCCAGCAGGGCATTGCACAGGCGCAGCGCGATGAGCCGAAGATCGGCCGCAACGATCCATGCCCGTGCGGCAGTGGCAAGAAGTACAAGCACTGCCACGGCCAGCTGAGCTGACCCCGAAAAGCCCCGCGAAAGCGGGGCTCTTTTTTCATGGCGGCTGTTTCGCGGGGCTGATCCGGCCCGATCCGAGATTGCGCGGGCCGCCCTGTTCTGGGCATGCTTCCCCCATGGCTCCCCCCACCCGATCGATCCACGTCGTGGCCGCCGTCATCACCGACGCCCGTGGCCGCGTGCTGCTCAACCGTCGTACCGAGAACCGCGACATGGCCGGCCTGTGGGAGTTCCCCGGCGGCAAGCGCGAATCCGGCGAGACCTCCGAACAGGCGTTGGTTCGCGAGCTGCGCGAGGAACTGGGCATCGAAGCCGATGTCGGCGAATGGCTGATGGATGTGCCGCAGCGCTACCCGGACAAGCACCTGACCCTGGAAGTGCGCCACGTGCGCAGCTGGAAGGGGACGCCACGTGGCCGCGAGGGCCAGGCCATTACCTGGGTGGCGCCGGACAAACTGGGTCGCTATTCGATGCCACCGGCCGATCTGCCGGTGGTGGCCGCGCTGCGCCAGCCCGACAGCTACCTGATCACCCCGGCGCCGTCCGATGACGCCGACGGCGTGCAGCACTGGCATGAGCAGCTGCAGCGTGTGGTGGCGGCGGGCCAGCAGCGCATCCAGCTGCGGTTGCCGACGGCACATCCGGAGCGCCAGGCGATGGTCGAACAGGCCGTGCGCACGCATCGTCGCAGCGGGGTGCAGTGGCTGCTCAACCGCGATATCGAACGCGCGCGCGTACTGGGCGTTGGGGTGCACCTGGGCAGCGAGCAGCTGCTGGAGCTGTCGCAGCGTCCGCTGCCCGAAGGCCAGCTGGTGGCCGCGTCCTGCCATGACCTGCAGCAGCTGCAGGCCGCACAGCGGTTGGGCTGCGACTTCGCCGTGCTGGGCCCGGTGCAGGCCACGGCCAGCCATCCCGATGCCGTGCCGCTGGGCTGGAACGCGTTCGCCGAGCTGCGCGCGCAGGTGTCACTGCCAATCTACGCCCTGGGCGGCATGGGCCGCGGTCACATCGCCGAAGCGCGTCGCCATGGTGGGCAGGGCATCGCCGCCATCCGCGCGCTGTGGCCGGAGTAAAGCTGCTTCGCTCGCCGGGCATGGCCCGGCGCTACCGTGTGGGATGGAGGCAGTAGATCCACGCCATGCGTGGATGGATGCTCGCGATCACAGCGTGATCCAGAAACACCCGTATTGCCGTCGCAACCCCAGCACCGTCGAAGCGCGCGACGCGCTGCCGGGCAGGGTCTGCTCCAGGCGCAGGCCGATGGGATGCCGCGCCACAGAGGCCACAGGGTCGGATCCCAACGCGGCAGAGCTCTGATCCTCATCCTGCGATTGCGGCAGCGCCTGTGACGGATACACCGGCACCACGTCCACCAGGGGCCGCCGCGCCAACGATTCCAGCTGGCCGAGGATGCGCTGCGCGCCCGCATCGGAAACCGCGCCCCACAGATACAGTGAAGACAGCCGATTCACATCGTTGCTGACGATGCCGACGCGCAGCGCGTCCACCAGTTCACTCAGCCGCCGCGGGCAGCGTGCCCCCAGGGTGTCGCGCTGCAGGGTGTTGCCGGCGGGCGCAGGCGGTGGCAACCGCGACCGCGCGCCCAGGCTGTCGCAGGGCCGGTCGGTGTAGACGCTTTGGCCCTGGGCATCGGTGCAGCGGTTCAGGCGCGTGGACTGTGCGTGGGCGGCGCTCGACAGCACGCACGGCAGCAGCAACAGCAGGAAGGAAAGCCGGATCATCCTCGCAGGGTAGCGCCGATCACGCTTGCGCGCCGTGCTTTCAGCCCTGCAGCAGCTTCAGCACCGAAGTGGTCGGCTTGGCCAGGTTCAAGGTGTAGAAGTGCAGGCCGGGTGCGCCGCCTTCGATCAGGCGCTGGCACAGCTTGGCCACCACTTCAGTGCCGAATGCACGCACCGACTCTGCATCATCGCCATAGGCCTGCATCTTGCGGCTGATCCAGCGCGGGATCTCCGCACCGCACTGTTCGGAGAAGCGGCGCAGCTGGCTGAAGTTGGCGATCGGCATGATGCCGGGCGTGATCGGTACCTGCACGCCCAGCCGCCGCACTTCGTCGACGAAATGGAAGTAGGCATCGGGGTTGAAGAAGTACTGGGTGATCGCCGCATCGGCACCGGCGTCGATCTTGGCCTTGAAATGCTTCAGGTCGGCCAGTGCGTCGGAAGCCTGCGGGTGCGTTTCGGGGTACGCGCCCACTTCGATATGGAACGCATCACCGTGCTCGGCGCGGATGAAGTCGATCAGTTCGGCGGCATAGCGCATGTCACCGGGGAAACCCATGCCCGACGGCAGATCGCCGCGCAGCGCGACCAGGCGGCGGCAGCCGATGGCGCGGTACAGCTTGAGCAACTCGCGGATTTCCTGACGGGTGCCGCCGACGCAGGACAGATGCGGTGCGGCATCGAAGCCATGGTGCTGGTTGAGGTGGCGCACGGTCTCGGAGGTATAGCTCAGGGTCGAGCCACCGGCGCCGAAGGTACACGACACGTACTCGGGACCGTAGTCCTTCAGCCTGGCCGCGGCACGGTCCAGCTGGCTGCGCTGTTCGTCGGTCTTGGGCGGATAGAACTCGAAGCTGATGGCGGTCATGGCACGGGCGGCAGCGGCGGGTGCGGATCAGTATATCGCTTCATCAAGATGGATGTTGTAAATTTCTGCGGGCGAACATCGTCAGCCGCCTGCGACCGTTCGCCCCGGCGATCGGCCGCTGCTCCGAAATCGCCCCCCGGGTGCCGTGGCCGGCGGCACGCTGAGCCCATTCCGGCACCACCCACCTGACGAAGGAGCAGACGATGAAGATCTTCCTGGCACTCTGGTATGCAATGAAGGCCCTGGCCCGGCTGGCGATGATCGGCATGGCGATGGCCGTGCTCGGCTCCGGCTCGGCGCACGCCGCCAGCGCCCCGGCGGCGGGCAAGGTGCAGGTCGAGGTGGTCGGCAAGGGCCGCCCGCTGCTGATGATTCCCGGCCTCAACAGCAGCGCCGAGGTGTGGCGCGAGACCTGCCTGGCCCTGAAGGATGTGCAGTGCCATCTGGTGCAGCTGCCCGGCTTTGCCGGTGCGCTCGCGGCCGATCCGCGCCCGGTCGAGTTCCTGCCGGCGATGCGCGGGCAGCTGCTGGCCTACCTGCATGACCAGCATCTGGGGCCGGTGGTGGTGGTTGGCCACAGCCTCGGTGGCCTGCTGGGCCTGCAGATGGCGCAGGCCGAGCCGAAGGCGGTCAGCGCGCTGGTGGTGGTTGACGCCCTGCCATTCCTGCCGGCCGCGCGTGACCCGAAGGCCACCGCTGACAGCGTGCGGCCGGTGGCCGACCAGCTGCGCAAGGGCATGCTGGCCGCCGACGCCGCGCAATGGCAGGCGCAGTTGAAGGCGGGCCTGCCGGGGATGACCCGCGATACTCAGCGCCAGGCCGAACTGGGCCGCTGGGGCGAAGACAGCGATCGCCAGACCACGGCCGATGCCATGCATGCGGTGATGACCACTGACCTGCGTGACAGCATTGCCTCGATCACCGCACCGACGCTGGTGCTGGGCAGCTGGGCCGGCTATCAGCCGATGGGTGGCACCGAGGACGGCACCCGGGCGGTGTTCCAGGCCCAGTACGCGAAACTGCAGGGCGTACAGATCGCGATGAGCGCGCAGGGTTTCCACTTCCTGATGTGGGATGATCCGCGCTGGTTGCAGGAACAGGTGCAGGCCTTCCTCGACCGCCACCACTGAGTTTCAACACGCCTCGGAATGGACATGCCGGATTCCTCCTCGACGGTACGCTTCTGGCTGCTCAATGCGCTGGTATGGGCGCTCTATGGCGTTGCCGGAATCGGCCTGCGCCAAGCCTATTTCAGCGATGCCGGAAGCGCAGGCGTGTTGATCACGCTGGGCCTGGCGTTGGCCCTGTTCGGATGCAGCGGTGCCATCCGCGCGCTGGCGCTGCGTGCAGACTGGTGGGCGCGCGGAACGGCCGGGCTGTTGCTGCGGCTGGCGCTGTCGGTGGCATTGGGCGCGGCAGTGGCGCAGCTGCTGGTGAACATCGCGCTGCACTCGGCGCTGGCCTGGAACTGGGTGAGCCTGGGGCGGCAGACGGCCGACTTCAGCTCCAAGGCGCTGCTGCTCTACTGGTACACCACTGCGGTGATGCTGGCCCTGTGGGCAGCGCTTTGGGCAAGCCTGCACAGCCTGCGCCGGATACGCGGGGCGGAACTGGCCCGCCTGCGCGCCGAAGCCGAGCGCAGTGCGCTGGAACGCGATGCGCTGCGTGCACGGCTCAACCCGCACTTCATGTTCAATGCGCTGAACAACCTGCGCGCGCTGATCCTGGAAGATCCTGAGCGTGCGCGCGACATGGTCACCCGCCTGTCGCGCACGCTGCGCCAGGCGCTGGCGCACAACCGCAGTGAGCAGGTCACGCTGGCCGAGGAGCTGGCGGTGGTCGACGACTACCTGGCCATCGAGGCCATCCACTTCGAACAGCGCCTGCAGGTAAGCCAGCACATTGATGCCGATGCCATGCAGGCGCAGTTGCCGGCGATGGCACTACAGCTGCTGGTGGAGAACGCGATCAAGCACGGCATCGCCAGCCGCCCCGGCGGCGGCGAGGTGCAGATCCGTGCCACGCTGGACAATGACGTGCTGCGCCTGCAGGTGGACAATCCGCTGGGCAGCGCCAACGAGCCCACCCCTGGGCATGGCGTCGGCCTGGCGTACCTGCGTGCGCAGCTCGGTACGCAAGGTCGTTTCACCCTGCAGCCGGTCGGCGACCGCATGCGGGCCCTGCTGGAGATTCCGCAATGAGTGGCGTGCTGCGCGTATTGATCGTTGATGATGCGCGGCTGGCGCGGCAGGAGCTGCGCACGCTGTTGTCGGCGCTGCCGTGGGTGCAGTGCGTGGGCGAGGCCGACGATGTGCCGGCCGCGCGCGAGGCGATCGCCACACTGGCGCCGGACCTGGTGCTGCTGGATGTGCAGATGCCCTCCGGCAGTGGCTTCGATGTGCTGGATGGGCTGGAGACGGTGCCGGCGGTGATCTTCGTTACTGCCTACGACACCTACGCGGTGCGCGCGTTCCAGGCCAATGCGCTGGACTATCTGGTGAAGCCGGTCGAGGCACCGCGCTTGCTGGAAGCGTTGCAGCGGGCGCGCCAGCGCGAGGTGGTGGCGGGCGAAACGCCAGAGCCGCGCAGCACGCTGGGCGCGCAGGACCAGGTGTTCGTGCGCGAGGGCGAACGCTGCTGGTTCGTTGCGGTCTCGGAGATCCGCCGGCTGGTGGTGGATGGCAACTACACGCGGCTGTGGTTCCGCGACCAGAACGCGTTGCTGACCCGCAGCCTGAGTGCGCTGGAAGCACGTCTGCCGCCGGATCTGTTCTTCCGTGCCAACCGCAACACGCTGGTCAACCTGCGCCGTATCCGTGGGGTGTCGCCCAGCATCGCTGATGGTTATGACCTGGCGCTGGATGATGGCAGCGAGGTGGAAGTGTCGCGGCGGCAGGCGCGGGAGCTGCGCGAGCGGATGGCGTTGTAGCTGCCGCTACCGCTCGGCACTGACGGGGCTGGACCGCCGGAGGCGCTTCATGCCTCGGCTGGCTGCCCCCTCAAGCGGGCCATCACCCCGCCACCGCCGTGCTGGATGACCAGTTCGAGCCCGTAGTGGCTGCACAGTCGCCGCATGATATCCAGGCCCAGGCCGTTGCCCTCGCTGCCATCACGCTTGTCGAATGGCCGCGGCTCGGGCCAGTTGCCAAGGAAGGGCGAAGCACCTGCCGTGTTGTGCACCAGCAGCTGAGCGTCCTGCCATGCAATCAGGACCTGGCCCTGCGCGGTATGCGCGAACGCATTGCCGACCAGATTGGCCAGGACTACGCGCAGGGCCGCCTCGGGCGCGCGCAGCGTGGCCCCGTCGGGCACGGTCAGCTGTACCTCGACCGGCCGTGCAGCCAGCAACGGAGACTGCTCGATGATCACCCGTTCCAGCAGCGGCACAAGTTTGACCGGCGGAGCGCCGTGGCTGGCGGTTTCCTCGCGAGCCAGCGCCAGCAGCGCCGCAATGGCCTGCTGCAGCTGCAGTGCCGAAAGACGGATATGCTGCACATGCTGGCGGCCACGCTCGGACAGGCCCGACTCGCTGGCCAACTGGCCTGCCGCACTGGAGATGACGCTCAAGGGTGTGCGCAGTTCGTGGCTGGCATCGCGCGTGAACGCGTGTTCGCGGGCAACGAAGGCAGCGACGCGTGCGGACAATCCATCCAGGGCGCGCGCGAGCACGCCAATCTCGTCATCGTCGAAACGTGCTGCCAGGCGCACGCCGGGGCCTGGTTCCGGCTGCAGCGCTTCAACCTCCTCGACCAGCGCGTAGAGCGAGCGTGTGCTGCGATGGGCGAGCCAGATGCCGAGGACGATCGCCGCGATCAGGACCAGCAGTGCTGTGCCGGCAAGCAGCATTACGACCCGATCGCGGATCGGCCGGACCACCAGTTGCGCACTGACCTCCGATACAAGCCAAGCAGGGCGGGCGCCGGCCGGGGGATCGATCCGCTTGAGATGGTAGTGCCGACCATCGACACCCGCGAACTCCGAGCGCCACGGTTCCTTTGCGAACTCGCTGCGCAGATCGTCGGGGAAGGTAGAGGGTGAACGATGCAGCTGGATTGCGGCATCGGCAGGTGTACGCCAGTCCCCTTCGAGCGCGTGCCAGGCGAGCTGAGCCCGTGCTTCACGGTCCAGTTGGGCGTTGAAGATGCTGTCTTCCACCACATACATGAACACCAGCGAGTAGGTGCCGAACACCGTGGCGGTGAACAGCGCGAAGGCTGTGAATGTGATCAGCAGTCGACGGCGCAGGTGCTGGGTGGGCCGAGGTTTCATGGCGAAGCTTCCAGACGGAAGCCGACACCGTGGACGGTGCGCAGCATCTCGCCTTCGAACGGCCTGTCCAGTACCTGCCGCAACAGGTACAGATGCGAGCGCAGCGGATCGGAAGGAGGTGCTTCATCCCCCCACAGGCGTTGAACGAGCTCGCTGCGGGTGACGGTTCGCGGCCAGGCCTCGGCCAGTACGAGCAGGATGCGCTGCGGAACCTGTGCCAGCTCCAGCAGCAATCCCGCGCGCCAGGCCTGGCCGCTGCGGCGGTCGATGCTCAGCGGCCCAATCTGCAGGAGGTTCGGTTGACCCACGCGATGGCGGCGGGCGAGGGCGAGACAGCGGGCGAGCAGCTCGGCATCGTCGAAGGGCTTGACCAGATAGTCATCCGCGCCCGCAGCGAAGCCCTGCAGCTTGTCGTCGATCGCATCGCGTGCGGTCAGCATCAGGATGGGGACGTGCCGATCACTGCACTCGCGCAACCGACGGCAGACCGTCGTACCATCGGTGCCCGGCAACCCGATATCGAGCAGCAGCACATCCGGCGGTGACGCCAGCGCCAACTGCAGCCCGACGTGTCCGCCAGCGGCGAAATCGACCAGATGGCCATGCGCCTGCAGCATGTCGATGATGGCCGAGGCCAGCGGCAGGTTGTCTTCAATCAACAGCAGGCGCAGGCGCTCGGCGTCCATGGTCAGGGCTGCATGCGGGCCAGGAGAGCGTTAGCTTCGTCCAGACCGGGCTGCTTTTCCAGCACAGCCAGTACCTGCGAACGGGCCAGATCGGTCCGGCCCAGGCGCCAGTGCGCTTCTGCCATCGCGACCTGCAGCCTCGGCTCGTCCATATGCGGGCTGGCCAGCTGCATGATGGACAGCGCGTCGGCGGTTGCAGTGGCGTCCTTTGCTGCTTTCAGCTGGTAGAAACCCAGCATGCCGATCAGCTCGACGTGATGGTCGGACGGGCGCTGCGCCAGTATCTGCGCCGCCTGACCATCACGCTGCTGCAGGTGCTGCTCCACCAGCGCCATGCTGCGCTCATCGCGCCATGCCTGGCGTGCCAGTGGCACACGCCCGCTGGCGCGCACGAAGGCGTCAGCCAGTGCGGCGGTCGAGAACGGGTTCTGACCGGTCAGCAGGCGTCCATCGACTACGACCTTGGGCATCATCAGCGGTGCCTCCTGCCAGCGTGCGCCCAGCTCGCGCATGCGCGGTTCAAGCTGGAACGCGAATTCCTTCGCCCAACGTTTGCCGAACAGTGCTTCTTCCTCTTCCGTGAATCCGGTCATGGCGCGGCCTTCCACCATGGCCCGGCCATCGGGAAGGCGAACACCCGCCAGTGCGGCCGGACCATGGCATACCGCCGCGACCAGTCCTCCCTGCTGCCAGATTCCGGCAATCGTGGCATGCAGGGCCTTGTCGGCCGGAAGGTCGAACATGGCACCCTTGCCGCCGATCACCAGGACGCCCTGGTAGTCGCTGGCACGCAGTTGTGCAGTGGGCACGGTCGCGGCAAGCTTGCCCATGGCCTGGGAATCGGCAAGGACGGCTGCGTTGAAGGCCTCGGAGGGGTTGTACTTGTCAGCCTCGACGGCGCCGCCACGCGGACTTGCCACGTCGATGTCGAAGCCGTTCTGCTTGAGGATGAGCCAGGCCTGGGCGAATTCGTCCATCTCGAAGCCCGGACGGGTCTTCCCTTGGTCCCGGCCTTCGCTGCTGACGACGAGCAGCACGCGCGATGGTGCGGCAGACGCGGAAGATGGGGCCATGGCAGGGAGGAGAAGGACGGCCAGCAGGCCGGACAGCAGGGGGGAGCGGAAGCGGTTCATGCAGGACTCTCCGGGAGATGTGCGCGCACTGTGGCCGGCAAATGTGAAGCAGACTTCAAGCGCATCGACGGTTACCCTGAGGGCCTGTTCCCGTTCGTGCATGCCATGTCCATCGTCCTCACCGACTTCGCCCGTCCCCGCCTGTTCCCGCGCGTGCCGCGTGGCAACACCATCCAGGACTGTACTGCCGAGCAGTTCGAGGCACACCTCAATGCGCACGCGCCGCTGAAGGTGCTCGACGGCTACGCGCCGTTCTGCAAACTGTTCGTCTACGAGAACTGGACCAGCACGCGCTGCCTGACGGTGCCGGTCACCGAGGCCAACCGCCACCAGCTGCGCAGCGGCTACGAGGCGCGCAACCGCGAGGAACTGCCGGTACTGGTGCGCTGGTTCGAGGGCGTGGAGTCGCCGCGCGCGAACTATCTGGTGGTGATCCTGTACAGCGCCGGGCAGCTGGCGAAGGAGGGTTCACCGATCGAGGCCGACTGGGGCATCGTCGGCTGTATCTACACCGCCGAACCCGAAGAGGTACCGATGGCGCCGATCACCATGATGCGCAATGCACTGGGCGTGGAGGAGGGCGGTTCCGGTGTGCCGCTGGATCGCGAGGCTTACCAGCGCTCCGTCGCGTTCTGGGAGAACAACGCCAACTGGCGGCCGTGAGCCCACGCTGCGGCCGGACAGTCGGCATGTGAACAGGGAAGATTGCAGCGGGACGCTACCATGGCGGTGGATCAACGCAGGGAGCACAGGGATGGATGTTCGCAGTTGGATGCCGTTCGCATGGGTCGCCGCAGGCCTGCTGGCCGCGTGTGAGGGCTCTGCAGCAAAATACGATGCAGGCGCTGCCTGTGGTGCTTTGTCCGACGTGACGCCGATCCGCGATGCCGGCGTGGGTTCACTGCAGGCGCAGGCAACGTCGGGGCGCTGCACGTTCCATGTGGAAGCGGATGACGCTGCAGCGCTTTCGCGTCAGCAGTCGTTGCTGCAGAGCGTGTCGGCGATCGCCTGTAGTGCGCCAGCCACCACCCGGCCTTCGCAAGGGGCTGCAGGCTTCGACCTGCAGATGCCTGCACGTTGCCCACTCTCTTCCAGCACGCCCTTGATTGCCCGGGAAGGAGGCTGGCACCAGCGGCGACTTTCGTCGGTCCCGACGTATCCTGCGGCCGCCATGCGCGAGGCCCAGCAGGGAGGTGTCGAGCTGATGCTGCTGCTGGATGCGCAGGGCAAGACCCAGGCGATCATCCTGTCCCGATCCAGCGGCTACCCGCTGCTCGATGCGGCGGCGCTCAAGCACGCGCGTGATTGGCGTTACGAGCGTGAAGCGGCAGGCAAGGCACCAAGCATGAGCCTGATACGCGGCACGGTCACGTTCAAGCTCAACTAAGGCGTCTGCAGGGCGGGCTCGGGCTTCCACTCCCACCAGCGATAGTGGTACTCGCGCTCGGTCGCGCTCCATTGCTGCGCGCAGCAGGTGCACGTCAGCCGGTAGCATTCGCCCCAGCCGTCCTCCGCTTCGCCCCGTGCACGCAGCTGCACGTGACCTTGTTCCAGCAGCGGCTCGGGGCTGAAGAACACATAGGATGGGTAGAGCGCGCACAGGCAGCCTTCGCGTGCCTGCCAGTAGCGCAGCCGTTGCAGGGCCGCCTTCAGGTGCACCTGGTTGCTGATCAGCATGCCGCCAAGGGCGATGCCTTGGCAGCTGCGTTCGATCGTATCCACATGCGCGACCAGCGCGTCCAACGATGAGGCGCTGAACAGCCGAGCGACCGTACGCGTGGCATCGTTGATGCGCGTTGCATCGCGCGACAACAGGTCCTGCAGCAGCACATCGGCCTGTGCATCGTCGAGCCGGGGTATCGGTGCTGCAGACCACGGCCAGCGCATCAGCGTGACTTGCCGATGGCAGCGTAGTGGCCGGCAGTCAGCCGCAGCAGGTCGGCTGGTGCCAGTTCCACTTCCAGGCCGCGGCGACCGGCGCTGACATGCAGCGCGGGCAATGCCTGCGCGCTGGCGTCCAGGAAGGTGCGCAGGCGCTTCTTCTGCCCGAGTGGGCTGATGCCACCGACCAGGTAACCGGTCGCGCGCTGTGCGGCATCGGCCGCGGCCATTTCGCACTTCTTGCAGCCGGCCGCTTCGGCCAGCGCCTTCAGGTCCAGCTGGCCGGCCACCGGCACGATCGCTACCAGCAGTTCATGGGTCTCGGTGCTGGCCAGCAGGGTCTTGAACACCTGGGCCGGGTCGAGGCCGAGCTTGTCGACGGCTTCGCCGCCATACGATTCGGCGTGAGCATCGTGCACGTAGCTGCGCACGGTGTGGGCGATCTTCTCGCGCTTGAGCAGGTTGATGGCCGGAGTCATGGGGGCATCCTAGCGCGGGGCAGGGGTGTTGCCTTGACCGAGGCTATTGTTCCCGCTCCGGTGGGGAACATCCACGCATGGCGTGGATCTACTGTGGGTTGGCTGGGGGATATCCACGCATGGCGTGGATCTACTGGGGCCGGACGATCAGTAGATCCACGCCATGCGTGGATACGTGGTGTACGGCTGCAGGCAGACGCAGAACGGGCGCCCGAAGGCGCCCGTTCCGTGTGTTGCATGCACCGGTAGTGCCGGCCGCTGGCCGGCACCGCGCAGGCATCAGTAGCGGTAGTGGTCCGGCTTGAACGGGCCTTCCACCGGCACGCCGATGTAGTCGGCCTGTTCCTGGCTCAGGGTGGTCAGCTTCACGCCGATCTTTTCCAGGTGCAGGCGGGCCACTTCTTCGTCCAGCTTCTTCGGCAGCAGGTAGACCTTCTTCTCGTAGCTGTCCTTGTTCGCCCACAGGTCGATCTGTGCCAGGGTCTGGTTGGCGAAGCTGTTGGACATCACGAAGCTCGGGTGGCCGGTGGCGCAGCCCAGGTTCACCAGGCGGCCTTCGGCCAGCAGGAAGATCGCGTTGCCGTTCGGGAAGATGTACTTGTCCACCTGCGGCTTGATGTTGACGTGCTTGATGCCGGCGAACGACACCAGCGCATCGACCTGGATCTCGTTGTCGAAGTGGCCGATGTTGCAGACGATGGCCTGGTCCTTCATCGCGCTCAGGTGCTCGATGCGGATGATGTCCTTGTTGCCGGTGGTGGTGACGTACAGGTCGGCACGGCCCAGGGTCGATTCGATGGTGTTGACTTCATAGCCTTCCATCGCCGCCTGCAGGGCGCAGATCGGGTCGATTTCGGTGACGATCACGCGCGCGCCGTAGGCACGCAGCGAGGCCGCGCAGCCCTTGCCGACGTCGCCGTAGCCGCAGACCACGGCCACCTTGCCGGCCAGCATCACGTCCATCGCGCGCTTCAGGCCATCGGCCAGCGACTCGCGGCAGCCGTACAGGTTGTCGAACTTGCTCTTGGTGACCGAGTCGTTGACGTTGATCGCCGGGATCAGCAGGGTGCCGGCCTGGGCCAGCTGGTACAGGCGGTGCACGCCGGTGGTGGTCTCTTCGGAGACGCCCTTCCAGTCCTTGACCACGCGGCCCCAGTAACCCGGGCGCTCCTTGGCGACGCGCTTGAGCAGGTTCTTGATGACCTGTTCTTCGTGCGAGGCAGAGGCGGTGTTGACCCAGTCGCTGCCGTTTTCCAGCTCGTAGCCCTTGTGGATCAGCAGGGTCACGTCACCACCGTCGTCGACCACCAGCTCCGGGCCGGTCAGGGTGCCGTCGGCCAGGGTGAAGGTCAGCGCGTCCAGGGTGCAGTCCCAGTACTCTTCCAGGGTTTCGCCCTTCCAGGCGAACACCGGGGTGCCGGTGGCGGCGATGGCGGCAGCGGCGTGGTCCTGGGTCGAGAAGATGTTGCACGAGGCCCAGCGCACGTCGGCGCCGATGTCCTTCAGGGTCTCGATCAGCACCGCGGTCTGGATGGTCATGTGCAGCGAGCCGGTCACGCGCACGCCCTTCAGCGGCAGCTCGGCCTGGTACTTGCGGCGGATCGACATCAGGCCCGGCATTTCGTGCTCGGCGATGTCCAGTTCCTTGCGGCCCCAGTCGGCCAGCGTGATATCGCGGATCTTGTAGTCACCTTCGGTGGAGAAGGTCTTGGCAACAGCGTTCATTCGTGTGCTCCGGTTGTGGACGAGCGGATGCTCGCATCTAGCCGGGCGCCGTTGTTACAAAGCCACCTTACCGAGCCTGGCCGGGCCTCGTGGGATCCGGTCGCAGCGCCCCTCGGCAGGGGAGAACCCCCATTATATCGCGGCCCCGACGTGACATCCGGATGACCCAACCATCGGCAGATGGGGCCGCGTGCACGGCCTGTTAAGGTCGGTGTTTTCACGCATCACACAGGTGGAACGATGAGCATGCACGCGCGCCGTACTCGGCGCTGGACCGGCCTGGTCCTGTCGATGGGACTGCTGGCGGTGGCCCCGCTGGCCTGGGCCGCAGCGCCGCAGCCGGTGGCCGCACAGGCCCAGGGCGTCAACGGCTACGAACTGCCGTCGGCCGCGCTGCAGGCGGTGGTGGACGCGCCGCGCGCGCCCTCGCTGTACCTGTCGCCACGCCGCGATGTCGCCGCGATGATGCAGATGCCGTCGCTGCCGTCGATCCAGGTGGTAGCGCAGCCGGAACTGAAGCTGGCCGGCCTGCGCATCAACCCGCGCACCTTCTCCGACAGCCGCTTCAGCTTCGGCGAGAAGCTGTGGCTGATGAACGTGGCCGACGGCAAGGAACGGCAGATCAGCGGCCTGCCGGCCAAGCTGTCGATCGCCAGCGTGATGTGGTCGCCGGACCAGAAGTGGCTGGCCTTCAACCAGGTCGACGCCGCCAGCGGCGCCAATGAACTGTGGCTGGTGGATGTGGCCGGCGGCAGCGCCCGTCGTCTGGTCGCCGGCCTGAACACGGTGATCGGCAGTGGCTACCAGTGGCTGCCGGACAGCCGCGGCCTGGTGGTGTTCACCCGTCCGGCCAACCTTGGTGCGGCCCCGGCCGCCGACGGCATTCCGACCGGCCCGGCCGTGCAGCAGACCAGCCAGGGCGGCGGCGTGGTGTCGATCCGTACCTACCAGGACCTGCTGAAGAACGAGGCCGACGCGCGCCAGTTCGATTACTACGCCACCACCCAGCCGATGGAAGTCAGCCTGGATGGCAACACCCGCGCGATCGGCGCGGCCGGCATCTTCATGGGTTTCTCGGTGTCGCCGGATGGCCGCTTCGTGCTGCGCCAGCCGGTGCAGCGGCCGTATTCCTACGTGGTGCCGGTGAGCAGTTTCCCGCGCCGTATCGAAGTGATCGACCGGGCCAGCGGCAAGCTGGTGCACACCGTGGCCGTGCGTCCGCTGGTGGAAGGTCTGCCGACCGGCAACGACGCTGAAGTGACCGGCGTGCGCGATATCAGCTGGCGTGGTGATGCCGATGCCACGCTGGTCTGGGCCGAAGCCCAGGACGGCGGCGACCCGAACAGGGACGCCAAGGTGCGCGATGCGGTGCTGATGCAGGCTGCGCCGTTCGACAAACCGCCGGTCACCCTGGCCCAGCTTGGCAGCCGCCTGGCCGGCATCAGCTGGGGCCGCGGTGACCTGGCCCTGCTGACCGAATCGTGGTGGAAGACGCGCAGGACCAAGACCTGGTTGATCGCCCCGGACAACGCCGGTGCCGAGCCGCGCCTGCTGTGGGACCGCGATGCGCAGGACCGCTATGCCGATCCGGGCCGGCCGCTGTTGTCCAGCGACGACCGCGGGCGCTCGCTGCTGCAGACCAGCGCCGATGGCAGCAGCCTGTATCTGGCCGGTGCCGGTGCATCGCCGGAAGGCGATCGTCCGTTCGTGGACCGCTTCGACATCGCCACGGGCAAGGCAACCCGCCTGTTCCACTCGCAGGCGCCGAGCTATTCGCTGCCGGTGGCATTGCTGGACAACCAGGGCAGCTCGCTGCTGCTGAGCCGCGAGAGCCCGGACGAGCCGGCCAACTTCTACGTGCAGTCGCTGGCCGATGCCGGTGCTGCGCCGCGTGCGCTGACCCACTTCGCGCATCCGCTGCCGCAGTTGAAGGGCGTGCAGAAGGAGCAGATCCGCTACAAGCGCAAGGATGGCGTCGACCTGACCGCGACCCTGCTGCTGCCGCCGGGCTACGACCCGAAGCGCGACGGCCCGCGGCCGCTGCTGATGTGGGCCTACCCGGGCGAGTTCAAGAGTGCGGCTGCGGCCAGCCAGGTGACCGATTCGCCGTACCGCTTCAATGCGGTCAGCTACTGGGGCCCGCAGGCGTTCCTGGCCAAGGGCTATGTGGTGCTGGCCAGCCCGTCGATGCCGATCATCGGCGAAGGCGACAAGGAGCCGAACGACACCTACATCGAACAGCTGGTGGCCAACGCGCAGGCCGCCGTGGATGAAGTGGTGCGCCGTGGCGTGACCGATCGCGATCACATCGCCATTGGTGGCCATTCCTACGGTGCGTTCATGACCGCCAACCTGCTGGCGCACACGCGCCTGTTCAAGGCGGGCATCGCGCGCAGCGGCGCCTACAACCGCACGCTCACGCCGTTCGGCTTCCAGGCCGAGGAGCGCAACTACTGGCAGGCGCAGGACGTCTACCAGAAGATGGCGCCGTTCAACTACGCCGACAGGATCAAGGATCCGATCCTCTTCATCCACGGCGTGGACGACAACAACTCCGGCACGTTCCCGATGCAGAGCGAGCGCATGTTCGCCGCAGTGAAGGGCCTGGGTGGCACCGCGCGTCTGGTGATGCTGCCGAACGAATCGCATGCCTACCGTGCACGCGAGTCGATCATGACCATGCTGGCCGAAAGCGAGCGCTGGCTGGAACAGACCATCGGCCCGGCCGAGCAGGGCAAGGCGAAGAAGAAGCGCTGACGTGACCCGGTAGTGCCGGCCGCTGGCCGGCAACCTCATGGACCCACGCGACCTGAGGTTGCCGGCCAGCGGCCGGCACTACCAGATGAAACCATTTTTGCATCGCAGCACGATGCCCGTTCTGGTTTAGGCTTGGGGTCTGGAT
This sequence comes from Stenotrophomonas sp. 99219_Sma, assembly GCF_056480785.1. Lineage (NCBI taxonomy): Bacteria > Pseudomonadati > Pseudomonadota > Gammaproteobacteria > Lysobacterales > Lysobacteraceae > Stenotrophomonas > Stenotrophomonas sp. 99219_Sma. The sequence goes on from NZ_CM151117.1 coordinate 717,917, forward strand.
CCGTTGACCGAGGCCTGTGCGTCGCCGATGAACGAGTACCGCAGCAGCATCGAGTTTGCTTCCCCCGATCTTCCGCTTCGCGATGACGTGCGCCGGCTCGGCGCGCTGGTCGGAGACCTGCTGGTTGAACAGGTCTCTGCCGCCTTCCTCGATGATGTCGAAGACGTGCGCACCCGCGCCATCGCCCGCCGCGAGAACCAGGCGCCGCTGTCGGAGCTGGCCGATGGCCTGGCCGGGCGCACGCCGCAACAGGCCGAGACCATGGTGCGGGCCTTCAGCACCTACTTCCAGGTGGTCAACATCGCCGAGCGCGTGCATCGCATCCGCCGCCGCCGTGACTACCAGCGCGCCGGTACCGCAGGGGCGCAGCCCGATGGCCTGCAGGATGCACTGCAGCACCTGAAGGCGCAGGGCGTGGGCCTGGACGAGCTGGCGCAGTGGCTGCCCCGCATCGACATCGAACCGGTGTTCACCGCACATCCGACCGAAGCAGTGCGGCGCGCGCTGCTGGAGAAGGAGCAGCTGATGGTGGCCAGCCTGGTCGACAACCTCGACGGCCAGCGCACGCCGGGTGAAGCCGCCGCCGATGCCGCGCGCTTCCGTATGGCGCTGACCGCCTCATGGCAGACCACCGATTCCTCGCCGGTGCGACCCACCGTCGATGACGAGCGCGAGCACGTCGGCTTCTATCTGGTGCAGGTGCTGTACCGGGTGATTCCGGTGCTGTACGAATCGCTGCAGCAAGCGTTGCGTGATACCTACGGCGAAGAACTGCCGCTGCCGCGCCTGCTGCGCTTCGGTACCTGGGTGGGCGGCGACATGGACGGCAACCCGAACGTGGATGCCACCACCATCCGCAATACGCTGGATGCGCAGCGGCAGGCGGTGCTCGCGCGCTACCAGAAGGAACTGCTGCAGCTGGCCAGCCTGCTCAGCCAGTCCACCGAGCGGGTGGGTGTGAGCGATGCGCTGCAGGCACGGGTGGCGCACTACCAGCAGCTGCTGCCGCAGGTGCAGTCGCGCCCACGCCATGCCGACATGCCCTACCGCCTGCTCAATGACCGCATGCGTGCACGCCTGCAGGCCACACTGGATGACGGCGTAGGCGCCTACGCCGGTCCTGATGAACTGATCGAGGATCTGCAGCTGATCCTCGACAGCCTGCGCGCCAACCGCGGCGAACATGCCGGTGGCTTCGCCGTGCAGCGCCTGCTGTGGCGGGTGAAGACGTTCGGCTTCCATCTTGCGCGGTTGGACGTGCGCCAGGAATCGAGCGTGCACGCGCGCGCGCTGGCCACCGTGCTGGGCGGCGACGCGGCGTGGGACGGTCTGGACGCATTGGGCCGCGCGCGTCTGCTGGCGCCGCATGCCAGTGGTGACGCGCCGTTGCCGAAGGGCGACGACGAAGGCAACGAGCGCCTGGATGCGGTGTTCGCCGCCTTGGCCGATGCGCGTGCGCGCCATGGTGGCGATGCGCTGGGCAGCTACATCATCTCGATGGCACACGACCGCAGTGACGTGCTGGCCGTGCTGGCGCTGGCACGCCGTGGCGGCCTGGTGGAAGAGGGCGGTTCGGTGCCGCTGGATATTGCGCCACTGTTCGAGACGGTGGACGATCTCAAGCGTGGCACCGCGACCCTGCGCGACCTGCTGGCCGACCCGGTGTACCGTGCGCATCTGCACGCACGCGACGACGTGCAGATGGTGATGCTGGGCTATTCGGACAGCAGCAAGGACGGTGGCATCGCTGCTTCGCGCTGGGGCCTGCAGCGTGCGCAGGTGGAACTGCTGGAGGTGGCGGCCGAGGCCGGCATCCGCCTGACCTTCTTCCATGGCCGTGGCGGTTCGATCAGCCGTGGCGGTGGCAAGACCACGCACGCGGTCGATGCGTCGCCGCGCGGCAGCATCGATGGCCGCCTGCGGGTGACCGAGCAGGGCGAAGTGATCCATCGCAAATACGGCATCCGTGCGTTGGCGCTGCGCTCGCTGGAACAGGCTACGGGTGCGGTGTTGCGCGCCAGCCTGCGCCCGCGTGCCGCCGAACCCCGCGAGGATGAGTGGCGACCGGTGATGGACGTGGTGTCATCGGCCAGCAGCGAGGTGTACCGCGCCTTCGTCGGCCAGTCTGGGTTCATGGACTACTTCCGCACGGCCACGCCGATCGACGTGATCGAGCGGATGACGCTGGGTTCGCGTCCGTCGCGCCGGCTCGGCCAGGACGCGGCGTTGGGCAACCTGCGCGCGATTCCGTGGGTGTTCGCCTGGAGCCAGGCGCGTGCCGTCATTCCCGGCTGGTACGGCGTGGGCAGCGGCCTGCAGGCGGCGGTCGATGCTGGTCACGAGCAGACCCTGCGCGAGATGGCACGTGACTGGCCGTTCTTCCGTACCTTCCTCGACGACATCGCGATGGTGCTGTCCAAGGGCGATATCACTATCGCCGAGCAGTTCTCGAAGCTGTCAGGTGATCTGCACGGGCGCTTCTTCCCCCAGGTCGAGAAGGAGCTTGAACTCACCCGGCATTGGTTGCTGGCGCTGATGGGCCAGCAGACGCTGCTCGACCACGATGCGCGGCTGTCGCTTTCGATCCGTCTGCGCAATCCCTACGTCGATCCGATCAGCGTGCTGCAGGTGGATCTGCTGCAGCGTTGGCGCGAAAGCGGGCGCGAGGATGACGACCTGCTGCGCGCACTGGTGGCCTGCGTGAACGGTGTTTCGCAGGGTGTGCAGAACACCGGTTGATCCGCATCCGCCGGGCATGGCCCGGCGAATTCGAAATGGTAGTGCCGGCCGCTGGCCGGCAACCTCATGATGTCTGGCAACACGCGCGAGGTTGCCGGCCAGCGGCCGGCACTACCTCACTCTTCCGGCGACGGCGGGTTCGACGCCAGCAGTTCCAGATGGCGCTGCTCCATTTCCTGGCGCAGCTGGCGGCGGATCAATGCGGCCGCCTGGCGGCGCTTCTCGTCCGACGTGACCGGCTGCAATGACGGCACCGGCGTTGGCCGGCCTTCCTCATCCACGGCCACCATGGTGAAGAAGCAGCTGTTGGCATGGCGCACGCTGCGCTTGAGGATGTCCTCGGCCACCACCTTGATGCCGATCTCCATCGACGAGGTGCCGGTGTAATTCACCGAGGCCAGGAAGGTGACCAGCTCGCCCACCGCGATGGGCTGGCGGAACATCACCTGGTCCACCGACAGGGTGACCACGTAGCTGCCGGCGTAACGGCTGGCGCAGGCGTAGGCGACCTGGTCGAGCAGGCGCAGGATGGCGCCGCCGTGGACCTTGCCGGAGAAATTGGCCATCTCCGGCGACATCAGCACGGTCATGGACAGCTGGTGGGTTTTCAGTTCGGTCGACATGGGGCGATTGTATCGGCAACCGGTAGTGCCGGCCGCTGGCCGGCAACCACGCGATTGTTCCCGGAGGCCATGAAAAAGCCGGCCAGCGGCCGGCTCTACCAGAAGCAGAAGGGCCGCTTGCGCGGCCCTTCGTGTTTCTTACTTCAGCTTCGCATCGGCGCGCAGGGCGGCGGCGCGGTCGGTCTTCTCCCAGGAGAAGGCCGTGGCGTTGACGGTCTCGCCTTCGCCGTTGAGGTAGCTGAACTCCTTCGGCTTGCGGCCGAAGTGGCCGTAAGCCGCGGTCTGCTGGTACATCGGGTGCACCAGGTCCAGCATCTTGATGATGCCGTACGGGCGCAGGTCGAAGTGCTTGCGGATCAGCTTCTCGATCTTGTCGTCGCTGATCTTGCCGGTGCCGAAGGTGGTGACCGAGATCGAGGTCGGCTCAGCCACGCCGATGGCGTAGGAAACCTGCACTTCGCAACGGTCGGCCAGGCCGGCGGCAACCACGTTCTTGGCGACGTAGCGGGCCGCGTAGGCCGCCGAACGATCGACCTTGGACGGGTCCTTGCCGGAGAAGGCGCCACCACCGTGACGGGCCCAGCCGCCGTAGGTGTCGACGATGATCTTGCGGCCGGTCAGGCCGCAGTCGCCCACCGGGCCGCCGATCTCGAACTTGCCGGTCGGGTTGATGTGGAATTTGGTGCCCTTGTGCAGCCACTTGGCCGGCAGCACCGGCTTGATGATCTCTTCGCGGACGGCCTCGATGAGGTCCTTCTGCTTGATGCCCGGGGCATGCTGGGTCGACAGGACAACGGCGTCGATGGCCGAGACCACGCCGTTTTCATAGCGCAGGGTGACCTGGCTCTTGGCGTCCGGGCGCAGCCACGACAGCGGCGAGTTCTTCTTCTTGCGGATCTTGGCCTGCTGCTCGACCAGGCGGTGCGACAGGTGGATCGCGGCCGGCATGTAGCTGTCGGTCTCGTTGGTGGCATAGCCGAACATCAGGCCCTGGTCGCCAGCGCCCATTTCTTCCGGCTTCTTGCGATCCACGCCCTGGGCGATGTGCGGCGACTGCTTGCCGATCAGGTTCAGCACGCCGCAGGTGGCGCCGTCGAAGCCGACGTCGGAGCTGTCATAGCCGATGTCCACGATGACCTTGCGGGTCAGCGCTTCCAGGTCGATCCAGGCGCTGGTGGTGATTTCACCGGCCACAATGGCAACACCGGTCTTGACCATGGTCTCGCAGGCCACGCGGGCGCGCTGGTCCTGGGTCAGGATCGCGTCCAGCACCGCATCGGAGATCTGGTCGGCAACCTTGTCCGGATGGCCTTCGGAGACCGACTCGGAGGTGAAGAGATAGCTGGACATCAGGCGTAATATCCCTTGATTCGGATGGAAAGATGGGCGCGAATGATACACGGGGTGCGCCGCCTGTGCATTGTGAACCTGTACCGGTTGCCGGTGGTTAAGCCCGCGTAGGCCCGGCAGGGGCCGTCCGGCCGGGATTGGGGCTCAGCCTCGAGGTCCAGTGTTCCACCAGCGTGACAACGCAGCGCGCGGCTACCGGCCCCGACTGCGCGGGCCACAACGCCCGGCAGCGGCTGTGCGGCCGTCATCGTTCTGCCCAAAAACCGCCATCTGGCTGCCGCCTGCCGGGCGCAGGCTGTCGGCCAATCCGGCCGCCGGGCATGAGTGGATCCGCCATGCAGGAACTTGAACAGCGTCTCCAGCAACGCTTCCCCGATTGGTTCCATGGCCGCCGGGGCCAACTGGCGCGGCCACTGCTGCGCAGCGTCGGTCGCTGGTCGCGGTTGGACCAGATCGAAGCCTTCCTGCAGCGCAGCTCAGGCCTGCGTGGCTTCGGCTTCGTCGCCGCCGGCCTGGAGTTCATCGACGGCCAGTACCAGGTGGACCCGGCCGCGCTGGCCAGGATCCCGGCCACCGGCCGCCTGCTGATCGTCGCCAACCATCCCTCCGGGGCACTGGATGCCCTCGCCCTGCTGGACGCGGTCGGCCGCATCCGCCGTGACGTGCGGATCGTGGCCAACGACCTGTTGGGGGCAATCGCGCCACTGCAGGACCTGCTGCTGCCGGTACGCATCCTCGGTGGCAAGGCCCAGCGTGGCAGCCTGCATGCCGTCGAAGAGGCGCTGGCCGCCGAGCAGTGCGTGATCGTGTTCCCGGCCGGCGAGGTCTCGCGGCTGTCGCTGCGCGGCATCCGTGATGGTCGCTGGCAGCGCGGTTTCGTCCGCTTTGCCCGTGCCGCTGGCGCGCCGGTGCTGCCGGTGCGTGTGGAGGCGCGCAACTCGGCGCTGTTCTACGGCGCCTCGACCCTGTTCAAGCCGGCGGGCACCGCGCTGCTGGCGCGCGAGATGTTCACCCGTCGTGGCCGTCCGCTGCGGCTGAGCATCGGAGAGCCGATGCAGCTGGGCAAGGGCGGCGACCCGGGCGCACAGCTGCTGGCGGTGCGCCGCGCGCTGTATGCGCTGGGCCGTAATGGGGCCGCGGGCGATGCAGCTGCTGTAGCAGGCCCCGAGCCGCTGGCGTCCCCGGTGCCGCCTTCACAGGTGGCCGCAGGCATCGCCGCGGCGACCCAGCTGGGCCAGACCGCCGACGGCAAGCAGATCCTGCTGGCGACCTGTACCGCCGATTCGCCGCTGCTGCTGGAGCTGGGGCGTCTGCGCGAGCTGACCTTCCGCCAGGTAGGCGAGGGCACCGGGCGCAGCCGCGATCTGGATGATTACGATCCGCGGTACGAACACATCGTGATCTGGGACGCGGCCGCGCAGCGCATCGCCGGCGCCTACCGGATCATGCGTGGTGCCCACGCGCTGGCCCGGCACGGCCTGTCCGGGCTCTACAGCGCATCGCTGTTCCGCTATTCCGACGACGCCATCACCCACATCGCCGAAGGCCTGGAACTGGGCCGCAGCTTCGTGGTGCCTGATTACTGGGGCAGCCGCAGCCTGGACTACCTGTGGCAGGGCATCGGCGCCTACCTGCAGTGCCGGCCCGGCATCCGCTACCTGTTCGGCGCCGTGTCGATCAGCGCAGCGCTGCCACGCGATGCACGCGAGCAGCTGGTGGCGTACTACCAGCGCTACTACAGCGGTACCGCCGGCCTGGCCGAATCGAACCGCCCGTTCCAGTACTTCGCCGCGCCGCCAAGTTTCGGCGAGCTGGATGCAGGTGCCGCGTTCGATGTGCTCAAGGCCAACCTGGCCGCACTCGGCACTGGCGTGCCGACGCTGTATCGCCAGTACACCGATCTGTGCGAACCCGGTGGCGCCCGTTTCCTTGCCTTCGGTGTCGACCCGGACTTCAGTGATTCGATCGACGGCCTGATTGAAGTGGACCTGTGCGCGATCAGGCCGAACAAGCGCAAACGCTACCTGCGCGACGCGGGGGCGCCGGCATGAGCGCGCTGGCGAACCTGTCGCCGCACCGGCGCGCAGTGTTCGTCTCCGACGTGCACCTGGGGTCACGTCATTGCCATGCCACCGAGCTGGCGCGGTTCCTCTCGCAGCTGCGCTGCGAACGGTTGTACCTGGTGGGCGACATCATCGACCTGTGGTGGATGGCGCATCGCCGCGCCAACTGGCGCCAGTCGCACAGCGAAGTCATCCAGGCCCTGCACGCGCTGCGCCGTGCCGGGACCGAGATCGTCTACATCCCCGGCAACCATGACGCGTCACTGCGCCACGTGTGCGGGCTGATGCTCCCAGCGATGCAGGTGCGCCGCCGCGCCATCCATGTGACCGCCGATGGCCGTCGCCTGCTCGTTGCGCATGGGGACGAGTACGACGGCGTGACCCACTTCGGTGGCCTGCAGGAAAAGTTCGGTGACTGGCTGTACTACCGCATCCTGACCGGCAACCAGGCGTTGAATGCTGTGCGGCGGCTGCTGGGGATGCGCTACTGGTCGCTGTCGGAGTTCCTGAAGAAGCGCAGCGGTGCGGCCGAACGCTACATCGAGCGCTTCGTGCAGGCCGGGCTGGACGACGTGCGGCGGCGCGGACTGGATGGCATCGTCTGTGGCCACATCCACCGCGCCGCGCTGTTCGAGCGCGATGGCCTGGTCTATGCCAACGACGGCGACTGGGTGGAGAGCCTGACCGCGCTGGCCGAAGACCATGATGGCGCGCTGCGCCTGCTCGACCACAATGGCCAGACCCTGGTCGAACTTCCTGGCGCGCGCATCAAGCAAGCGGCTTGACCCACTCTTGTAGAGTCGAGCCATGCTCGACTGCTCTTCTCAGACTGCCCCGCATACAGCAGTCGAGCATGGCTCGACGCTACAAAAGAGCGCGAGCGGCTGTGCCATCAAGACGGCACGCCCGCAAGCCGCTAGCATCGGCCCATGGATTCCCTGACCCAGATCGTGCTCGGTGGCGCCGTCGCTGCTGCCATCGCCCCGCCCGGACATCGCCGTGCGGCCCTGCTGGCCGGTGCCGCGCTCGGCACCCTGCCGGACCTCGACGCCCTGTGGCTCGGCTTCACTGCCGCCGACCCGGTGGCGAACATGATCGAGCACCGCAGCTTCAGCCACTCGCTGCTGGTGCTGCCTTGGGTGGCGGCACTGATCTGGTGGTTGTTCAAGCGCTTCGGCAATGGCCGCGTCGCCCAGTCACCTGTGCGCTGGTTCTGGGCGATCCAGCTGGCGCTGGTCACCCATCCCATGCTGGATGCGTTCACCGTCTACGGCACCCAGCTGTGGTGGCCGCTGCGCCCACACCCGACCATGGGTTCCAGTGTCTTCATCATCGATCTCGGCTACACGGTATGGCTGCTGCTGGGCTGCGTGCTGGCCTGGTTTGGTCGCGCCCGCCCCTGGGCTGGCAAGGTGCTGGGTGTGGCGTTGCTGGTCAGCAGTGCGTACCTGGGTTGGGGCCTGATCGCCAAGGCGCAGGTCGACCGTGCTGCCCAGCAGAGCCTGGTGGCGATGGGCCTGGGCGATGCGCCGCGCTTCTCGGTGCCGATGCCATTCAACACCCTGCTGTGGCGCGTGGTGGCAATGACGCCGAACGGCTACGTGGTGGGCGACCGCTCGCTGGTGGCCGACCACGGGCCGATGCAGTTCGAAGGCCACGCATCCAATGTGCAGGCCTTGCGCGAAGCGCAGGCCATCCCGGCGGTGCAGCAGCTGACGTGGTTCAATCGTGGCTTCATGCGTGCGCAGGTGGTGGACGGCCGGCTGGTGCTGAGCGACCTGCGTATGGGGCTGGAACCGGACTACACCTTCAACTTCACGGTGGCCGAGCAGGCTGATGGGCAGTGGCGGGCGATCACGCCCGAGCAGGTGCGGGTGGATTACAGCAGCCCGGCTGCACGCGCCGACGTCGGACGCCGGTTGGCCGCGATGTGGCAGCGGATCTGGCAGGAGCCGGCAGCACAGCCGGGTGCGGCCGACCACAGCGCCGTGCATTGATCCGTAGATCCACGCCATGAGTGGATGGCGCGGACATTGGCGAAGACAGCCACGCATGGCGTGGCTCTACTGCCTCAATCGGCAGTGCAGTGTCGCATCCGTAGATCCACGCCATGCGTGGATGGTGCGGGCATCGGAAGGCAGCCACGCATGGCGTGGCTCTACTGCCTCCATCGGCAGTGCAGTGTCGCATCCGTAGATCCACGCCATGCGTGGATGACGCGGGCATCGGCGAAGGCAGCCACGCATGGCGTGGCTCTACTGCCTCCATCGGCGGTGCAGTGTCGCATCCGTAGATCCACGCCATGCGTGGATGGCGGGGGCATCGGCGAAGGCAGCCACGCATGACGTGGCTCCACCGAATCAATACACCGTGGCGCGGCCCTGCACGAACGAATAGAAGAACACCGCATTCGGGTCGTTCTGCACCAGACGGAACTCGCGACGCATGCCTTCCACGGTTTCTTCGTCCACCGATCCGGCCTGCAGCAGCTGGTCGGCAGCCGACAGCAGCAGCTGTTCCCAGAACGCGATCATCGTCTTGCGGCGTGCCGGTTCGCGGTTGTCCAGATGGATGGTCTTGATCTCGGTGTGCACATCGCGGAAGCCGCCAGCCAGCAGCAGGTTGCCCAGCTTGGCGCCGACGAACGGGTCGCCCCCGTGGTCGTACTGGAAATCGTTGAACGCCATCCAGTAGCGCCAGATATGCGGCGAATACGGGTCGAGCAGGAACGAGGCATTCATCACTTCGGTGATGTAGACCGGCGAACCCGGGGCCAGCACGCGGCGCACTTCGCTCAATACGCGTGCTGGTGACGGCACGTGCTCCAGCACCCAGCACAGGAACGCCGCGTCGAAGCTGCGTGCTTCGAACGGCAGCTCGCCGGCGTCGGCCTGCTGCAGGGTGTAGCGGTCGCTGCACCACGGTGTGCGCGCCAGGTTCTCGCGCGCGGTGGCCAGCTGTGTTTCGCTCAGGTCCACGCCGGTCACGTGCACATCGGGGAAGCGGCGCAGCAGGATTTCGGTCTGCGCGCCGACGCCGCTGCCGACTTCCAGCAGGCGACGCGCGCCGCTGTAGTCGATCTGGCCGAAGATGCTCGATTCCAGCAGCCGTGCCTGGGTCATCAGGCGCTGCTGCTCGGTGCCGGAGAATCCGTGCAGGTAGGTCGGGGAGGAGATCGGCGGGGTCATGGGGGCGGGCTCTTGTAGCGTCGAGCTTGCTCGACGGCTCCGGGAAATCAGTCGAGCAAGCTCGACTCGACGGCGTGGCAATACGCTCAGGCAGCAGATGACAACGCCGGTTCCCCGGCGATCAGGCGGTCGAAGTACTCGGTGGTCAGCGCGATCTGGCTCTGCGGGTCTTCGGCGCGGTTGACCACTGCGCGGAAGGCGGCATTCTCCGGTCGATCCTTGGCGTACCAGCCCAGGTGCTTGCGCGCGATGCGCACGCCCTGCGGCTCGCCATAAAACGCATGCAGTGCATGCAGGTGGCCGAGCAGGATGTCGCGCACTTCCGCCACCGATGGCGGCGGCAGTTCCTCTCCGGTGGCCAGGTAGTGCGCCACCTCGCGGAAGATCCATGGCCGGCCCTGTGCCGAGCGGCCGATCATCACTGCGTCCACGCCGGTCTCCTTCAGGACGAACGCCGCCTTCTGCGGCGAATCGATGTCACCGTTGGCGATCACCGGAATGCGCAGTGCGGCCTTGATCTCGCCGATCGTGGCGTACTCGGCCTGGCCGGTGTAGTGCTGGTCGCGGGTGCGGCCGTGCACAGCCAGTGCGGCGATGCCGCTGGCCTCGGCGATGCGGGCGATCAGAGGGCCGTTGCGGTGGTCGCAGTCCCAACCGGTACGGATCTTCAGGGTAACCGGCACGTCCACCGCGTTGACCACCGCTTCGAGGATGCGCGCCACCAGCTGTTCGTCGCGCATCAGTGCCGAACCGGCCCAGGCGTTGCACACCTTCTTGGCCGGGCAGCCCATGTTGATGTCGATGATCTGCGCGCCGTGGTCCACGTTGTAGCGCGCGGCCTCGGCCAACTGCTGCGGCTCTGTGCCGGCGATCTGCACGCTGATCGGTGCCGGCTCGCCGTCATGGTCCATGCGATGGATCGACTTGCGCGTGGTCCAGAAGCGCGGGTCGCTGATGGTCATTTCCGAGGCGGCCAGTCCCGCGCCCAGCCGTTTGCACAGCAGGCGGAAAGGCTTGTCGGTAACGCCGGCCATGGGCGCCAGCACGACGTTGGGGGCAATGGTGTACGGGCCGATCTGCATGCGCCCATTGTAGGGCGCGGGCGGCGGTACGGCCGTGTCGGGGGCGTTCCGGTTCAGGCCGATCCGCACCCAGCTCATGCCGTACCGGCATCAACAGATGCTTGACGGTTGCTTCCGCCGCCCCCAAGGGCGGGCGATGGTAGGCGGCTACCCCAGGCTCTGCCAGGCCTGGCGGGTACCCAACGCGAAGGCCAGCCCCAGGCTGAGGCAGGCCAGTGAACTGACTACCCAGAAGTACCGGCCGTTGTAGCCGGGCCGGAGCAGCGCCAGCCCGAAGCCCATCGCCGCGCGCACCAGCAACAGCAGGGCGATGCCCGACAGCACCGGACGGCTGGCCGGCAGCGGCGAATGCCAGCCTGCGGCTGCCAGCGCGTACAGCGTCCAGGCCACCAGCACGGCAGTAATGCCGGCGGTCATCAGTGGTGGCCACCAATGCCCCGCCTGTGCCAGCCGGACCATGCGCTGGCCAGCGCCGAACCACCGGTACCAGGGTGCCCCAAAGGCAATGCAGCCGATATGCAGCAAGGCTGCGATGGCACTGCCGGCGGCGGCAACCAGCAACCAGGGGAATCCGTTCATGTCCTGCCCGTGCAGAGAAGCTGCGCGGATGTTCGGCGAGGGGCGGGGTGAGGGCAATGCGGCAGGCGGTCGCAGAGCTGGACAATGGGCAAAAGAAAGGCCCGGATGCCAGCGCACCCGGGCCTTCCCATCCACGCATGGCGTGGATCTACTTCACTTCCACGTCGGCCGGGGTGAAGCGCGGCATCGCCGCCGCAGCGCCTTCCTTCTCGGTCGAACGACCGGCGAACTGGTTGGCGAAGCGCACGTGGCGGGCGAACGGGGCGTCGGCCACCTGCGCCAGCGACGCGGCCAGCGCACCGTTGAAGGCGTCACCGGCACCGGTGGTGTCGATCGCCTGCACCTGTTCGGCACCCACGCGGTAGTACGGCTGGGTATCGCCGCGCAGGTTCTCGTCGGCATGCGACACGAACACACCCACCGAACCCAGGGTCACCACCACGGTACCGTTGCCGACCAGCTTGCGGCACAGCGCATGCAGGCTGGCACCATCCAGCGCGGCGACGTCGTTGGCATCCACGCGCTCACCGACATGGCGGCCGAGCAGGGCGGCGAACTCGGTCTCGTTCGGGGTGATCACATCGGCCAGCTTGAGCAGGCCGATGGTCGAAGGGGCGTCGGCCGGTGCGGTGTTGAGCACGGTGGTGACGCCGGCCTCGCGGGCCGTGGCCAGTGCCGCTTCGATGGTCTGCACCGGCGATTCCAGCTGCACCAGCACCACCTTGGCGCCGGTCAGCAGGGCCTGCTGCTGTTGCAGGAAGTCGGTGCTCAGCGCGGCGTTGGCACCCGGTCCGATCACGATGGTGTTGCGGCCACGGGCATCGACGTAGATGCCGGCGGTGCCGGTCGGCTCGCTGCTGGCCTCGGCGATCAGCGCGAATCCATCCTGCGCGGCCAGCTCACGGGCGGTGGCACCACCGGCGTCGTCGCCCAGCGCGCATACGAAGTGCGTGTCGGCACCGGCGCGGCAGGCCGCCACGGCCTGGTTGAAGCCCTTGCCACCGGGGCCGGTGCTGTAACGGCCGGCAATGGTCGCACCCGGTGCCGGCAGCGACTCGCACCGCCACACGTGATCGACATTGAAGGAACCGACGACAACGACACTGCTGCTCATAGGGAATCTTTTCTCAACCAAGGGTTCAACTGAAGTGCGTCAGCACGCCGGCGATGGTCGCCGTCATGAAGGTGGCAATGGTACCGCCCAACACCGCGCGCAGGCCGAACTTGGCCAGGTCGTGGCGACGTTCCGGGGCCAGGCCGCCAATGCCGCCGATCTGGATCGCGATCGAGCTGAAGTTGGCGAAGCCGCACAGCGCGTAGGTGGCGATCAGACGACCTTCCTCGGACAGGCTCACGCCGGCGATCTGGCCGTTCACGATCTGCGACAGCTCGGTGTAGGCCACGAACTCGTTGATCACGACCTTCTGGCCGATCAGCGAACCGACGGTGGTGGCATCGGCCCACGGGGTGCCGATCACCCAGGCGATCGGGGCCAGCACGTAACCGAAGATGGTCGACAGGTTGGTCGGCTTGCCGATGGCGGCGGCCAGGCCGGTCACATCGCCGATCCAGGTCAGCGGGGCGTTCAGCAGCGCGATCAGGGCGATAAAGGCCAGCAGCATCGCACCGATGTTCAGCGCCAGCTTCAGGCCGTCACCGGCGCCGGCTGCGGCCGCGTCGATGATGTTGCTGGAGGTCTTCTCGACTTCCATCTTTACCGTGCCGCGGGTCAGCGGGGTGCCGGTCTCCGGAATCAGCAGCTTGGCCACGACCAGCGTGGCCGGCGCGGCCATGATGCTGGCCGCCAGCAGGTGCTTGGCGTAGAAGGCCTGCTGCGCCGGGTCGCCACCGCCGAGCATGCCCACGTAGGCCGCCAGCACGCCGCCGGCGATGTGGGCCATGCCGCCGATCATCATGGTCAGCAGCTCGGACTGGGTCATCCTGGCGATGTACGGGCGCACGGTCAGCGGCGCCTCGGTCTGGCCGATGAAGACGCTGGCGCAGACGCTGGTGGTTTCCGCACCGGACACGCGCATCACCTTGGTGATCGACCAGGCCATCACGCGCACGATGCCCTGCATGACGTTGAGGTGGTACATGACCCCCATCAGCGCCGAGAAGAAGATGATGGTCGGCAGCACCTGGAAGGCGAAGATGAAGCCGTAGTTCTTGACGTCCATCAACGAGCCGAAGATGAACTTCGAACCTTCGTTGACGAAACTCAGCACCTTCACGAAGCCGTGGCCCAGCGCATCGAACACGTCGCGGCCGCCCGGCACCAGGATCACCAGCGCCGCGAACGCGATCTGCAGGGTGATACCGGTGGCAACCAGCTTCCAGTCAACCGCGCGCTTGTTGTTGGAAAACAACCAGGTGATGCCGATCAGCACCGCCAACCCGAACAGGCCGAAGCCGATCCTGCCCAAACCTTCGACCATGTGAGTGACTCCCCTGGGGCGTCGCGAAAAACGGGAAGCCTAGTGCAGGGCAGGGGCCGGGGCAAGGAAAAGCAGCTTGCGCGCGGCCATCGGTACCGATCAGGCCAGCAACGGCAAGGGGTTGCAGCCGGCAGGGGCAGGTAGAATGGCGGTTCGATCCCGGCCCGGATGCGGGCCCGCAGCAGGAGATTCGCATGCAATACCGTCGCCTGGGCTCCACCGGCCTGCCGATTTCCGCCCTGTCCTTCGGTGCCTGGGTGACCTTCGGCGACCAGATCCCGCGCGACGAGGCCCGCAACCTGGTGGCCGCCGCCTGGGATCATGGCGTCAACTTCTTCGATAATGCGGAGGGCTACGCCAACGGCCGCGCCGAACAGGTGATGGGCGATGTGATCACCGACCTGCGCCTGCCGCGCGATGGCTTCTGCGTGTCCAGCAAGGTGTTTTTCGGCAGCGCCAAAGACCCTCGGCCGACCCAGCGTGGGTTGTCACGCAAGCACGTGACCGACGCCTGCCACGCCGCGCTCAAGCGCCTGCGGGTGGATTACCTCGACCTTTATTACTGCCACCGCCCGGATCCGGACGCACCGATCGCCGAGACCGTGCACGCCATGGACACCCTGGTGCGGCAAGGCAAGATCCTCTACTGGGGTACCTCGGAGTGGTCGGCGGCGCAGATCCAGCAGGCTCTGGACATCGCCGAAGCGCACAACCTGCAGGGCCCGTCGATGGAGCAGCCGCAGTACAACCTGCTGCACCGCGAGCGGGTCGAGGTCGAGTACGCGCCGCTGTATGCCGGCGCCGGCCTGGGGACCACCATCTTCTCGCCGTTGGCGTCAGGCCTGTTGAGCGGCAAGTACGACCAGGGCATCCCGGCCGATGCACGGTTGGGCCGCGAGGGCATGGAATGGCTGCAGGACCTGGTGCTGGGTGCAGACGCCGAGGCACGGCTGGCCCAGGTGCGCCGTTTCAGCGAGGTCGCGCGCTCGCTCGGCCACGCCCCGGCGACGCTGGCGATTGCCTGGTGCCTGCGCAACCCGAACGTTTCCAGCGTGATCCTCGGCGCCAGCCGGGTCAGCCAGCTGCTGCAGAACCTGCAGGCACTGGACGTGCTGGAGCAGGTCGACGCGGCCGGCTGGGCCCAGGTCGAAGCCGTCTTCGCCTGACAACCCTTTGGAGAGTCGAGCCACGCTCGACTCCAGGTTGGTCGGGCCTTTGTAGAGTCGAGCCATGCTCGACTCCGCACGTAGCGCGGGCATTTCCAGGCGACGGCGCGAGAGCAGTCGAGCGTGGCTCGACTCTACAAAAGCCGTGTGCCCATATTTCAATAGATGAAATCTATCGCATTTCAGAATTCGATCATTAATCTCATCAATGAAATTGAGAATGGTTGTTGATTGTCAACTGAGAATCATTATCATTTAACTCGTCCCTCGCACGAGTCCAGATGCTCATGAATGCTCAACCTGTACTGCTGCGCCCCGAAACGCTGACCCTCCGCGATCGACCGGTCCGCGTCGTTCCGCCGGAAGAGGTCATCGACAGCGAAGCCCTGCTCAAGGGCCGTCGTGAAATCCTGATCCAGCACGGCGACCGCTTCTATCGCCTGCGGCACACCAGCAACGACAAGCTGATCCTGACCAAGTAATCGCGGCCTGGTCGCCCGCCTCCCTCCCTCCTGCCGGCAGCGCCGACAGGGTGGGCGACCCGTCCGCTCCCGCTCTCTCCCCCTCGGTCTACCGCGTGCACCTTCCGGGTGTACCGGTAACCGGGGGTTCCCCTGCCTGACCGAATGAACCCGATGACCCGCCATACCGCCCTGTGTCTTGCTGTCTGGATGGCGTTGCCGCTGTCCGCCCACGCTGCTGCCGCCGCTGCGCCCGACGCGCGCGAATTTGACCGGGTGCAGGTCACCGCCACCCGCACCGAGCGGGCGGTGAGCGACGTGGCGGCCACCGTGGACGTCATCGACCGCGAGCAGATGGACCGGCACCTGGTGCAGGACATCAAGGATCTGGTGCGCTACGAGCCGGGCCTGTCGGTCACCCGCAGCGCGACCCGCTTCGGCCTGGATGGTTTCCGCATCCGTGGCCTGGACGGCAACCGTGTGCGCATCCAGACCGATGGCATCGTCATGCCGACCCGGTTCGACATCGGTTCGTTCGCCAGTTCCAACCGCAACTTCACCGACCTCGATACGCTCAAGCGCGTGGAGATCGTGCGCGGCCCGGCCAGCTCGCTGTACGGCTCCGATGCACTGGGCGGCGTGGTGGCGTTCGTCACCAAGGACCCGGCCGACTACCTCAAGGACGGCAAGAACAGCTACTTCGGCCTGAAGTTCGGCTACGACGGTGAGTGGAAGGGCCTGCTCGGCGGTGCCACCGCCGCCTTTGGTGGCGACCACTGGAGCGGCCTGGTCAACGTCAACCACCACCAGGGCCAGGAAACGGACAACAAGGGCACGGTGCGCAGCGACAACGACACCCGCACCGCGTCCAATCCGCAGGATCGTGATGGCCGCAGCCTGCTCAGCAAGCTGGTCTATGCACCGAGCGAAGACCAGCGCTTCCGCCTGACCGTGGAAGGCAACGAAGACACCACCGATACCAATGTGTTGTCGGCGATTGCCAGCGTTGCACCGCGCCCCGGCGCGATGGCTGCGGCTACTGGCATGAAGTCCCACGACACGCAGAAGCGAACCCGCGTGTCCTTTGCCCACGAAATGGATGCGCTGGACCAGCCGTTCGCCGACAGCCTGCATTGGCAGGTGTATGCGCAGAACAGCGAAACGCGGCAGCAGACCGACGAGACCCGCACCGACGGCAGCCGCCGTCACCGCGTGTTCTCCTTCGACCAGCATGCCTTTGGCCTGCAGGCGCAGTTCAACAAGGCGTTCAGCACCGGCAGCGTCGAGCACGCATTGACCTACGGCTTTGAAGGCACCCGTACCGAGATCCGCCAGAAGCGCGACGGCTACCAGGTCAACCGTGCCGGTGTGGTCAGCAACATCGTTACCCCCGACACCTTCCCGGTGCGTGACTTCCCGATCAGCAAGACCACCGAGTTGGGCCTGTACGCGCAGGATGAAATGCGCCTGGCCGACGGCAAGCTGTCGCTGGTGCCGGGCGTGCGCGTGGACCGTTACGAGCTGAAGCCGGAAGTGGACAGCATCTTCGCCGAAGACAACCCGACCACGGCCGTGGCGCAGCTGAAGAAGACCAGCGTGTCGCCGAAGCTGGGCATGGTCTGGCGCTTCACCGACCAGTGGTCGCTGTTCGCCGGGTATGCGCGCGGCTTCCGCTCGCCGCCGTACAACGACGTCAACATCGGCCTGACCAACGTGGCCTTCGGCTACACCGCCATCGCCAACCCGGACCTGAAGCCCGAAACCAGCGACGGCTACGAACTGGGCCTGCGCTTCATCGCGCCGGCGGCGTACGTCAGCGTCAGCGGCTACTACAACGACTACAAGGATTTCATCCAGTCCAACGTCGATACCGGCCGCAACGCACAGGGTTTGACCGTGTTCCAGTCGCAGAACATCGCCGACGCGCGCATCTATGGCGCGGAAATGAAGGCCGGCATCGAGTTCGGTGAACTCAGCCCGGCGCTGAAGGGCTGGGCGCTGCGCAGTGCGCTGGCCTGGTCGCGTGGTGACAACCGGACCGATGACGAACCGCTGGCCTCGGTCGATCCGCTGCGTGGCACGCTGGGCCTGATGTACGACACCGATACCTGGGGCGTCGAACTGGCCGGTACCTTCGTGCAGCGCAAGAAGCGCCTGCCGCCGCCGGCGGCGCAGACCAATCCGAACGCACCGGCGCCGTTCGTCTACCAGCCGGCCGGCTATGGCGTGCTGGACCTGATGGCGCACTGGAACTTCGCACCGGGTGCCACCTTCAATGTCGGCGTGTTCAACCTGGCCGACAAGCGCTACATCGAATGGTCGTCCATCACCCCGAGCCTGATCACCAATCGCGCACTGAGCGATCGTTTCAGCAGCCCGGGCCGCACCTTCTCCGCCAGCCTTGCCGTTTCCTGGTGACCTCATGAGCCGAGCACTGTCCGCACGCAGGAATGACTCCATCGCCGCGCCGTACAGCGCGGCCTGGCCGACCCCGGCACAGCTGGCCACGCTCGGCACCGTGCTGTGCCTGTACCACGCCGACGGCAACGAGCTGGGCGGCTGGCGCCAGGCCGTACGCGTGCATGCCTGCCAGGGCGTGGACAGCGAAGGCCTGCGCGAAAGCCTGTGCTTCCTCGATGGCCGCGGCCGCTGCGTGTGGCGCCTGTACCTGCTGCCGGACAGCGACTTCCTGGCCTGGGACCGGCTGGTGGCTGCGCTGCCGCCGGGGCCCGAGCACGACAGCGATGGCAGCGTCGGCGAACGCCTGTGGCGGCGCCTGGCCGGTCATCTGGGTGGCCAGCGCTGGCGCCTGTGCGCGCTGCGCCTGCATGCCGCCGACGATGGCCGCACGCTCGCCGCCAGTCTGTCAACCCTGTCCTCGCTGGGCGCAGCCACCGCGCGCCGCATTGCACGGCTGGAAGGTGCCGAAGGCGAGCTGGCAATCGACGATTGCTGCTGTGCCGATGCCGCGCGGCGTCCGGCGCCGCGGATTCCCGGCGACCTGCCGCTGATCCGCCTGTGACCCACTCCTGATGGAACGCCTGTCGGCCACGGACGGCCTCTCAACGCATCTGCAACCCCGAAGGAAGACCCCGATGAAGCTCCAGACAGCCAGCGCCCTGCTTGTGCTCGCCGCCAGCGGCGTGGCCAGCGCGCAGCCCTCCGATATCGCCCGTGACCACGACAGCATCCTTGCCATGCAGGGTGAGTACACCGTGGACTTCGCCTTCGATGAGACCGTGCTGCTGAAGCCGGGCTACGAGCGTGCGCCGGCGATGCGCAGCGGTGGCAACGAAGTGGTCATCGTGGTCGAGGACACGCCGAAGCGCATCGTGCTGCAGCACCTGCTGCTGGACGAGAAGAGCGGCCACATCACCAAGCATTGGCGCCAGGACTGGGTGTACGAAGCACCGAACCGTTTCGAGTTCAGTGCCGACCAGACCTGGAAGGTGCGCAGCATTCCGGCGGCGGTGAACCAGGGCGCCTGGACCCAGTGCGTATACGAAGTGAGCGACGCACCGCGCTATTGCGGCACCGGCACCTGGACCTACACCAACAACGTGCCGAGCTGGACCAGCGACCTGAGCTGGCGTCCGCTGCCGCGCCGCGAGTACACCAAGCGCAGTGACTACAACGCGCTGGCCGTGATCAACCGCCACACGCTGACCCCGAACGGCTGGACCCACGAGCAGTTCAACACCAAGGTGCAGCGCAACGCCGATGGCAGCCAGGTGGAGATCGCCCGCGAGTTCGGCTTCAACGACTACGTGAAGACCACCGAGGTCGACTTCACCCCGGCGCGCAACTACTGGAAGGCCACCGCCGGTTACTGGGCAAAGGTGCGCCAGCGCTGGGATGGCTTCCTCGGCCAGGCCCCGGGCGTGCACCTGAAGACCAAGATCGACGGCATGGCGATGATCATCCCGATGTTCACCCAGGCCGAAGAGATCCAGGCCGGCAAGAAGGTGAAGGACAAGCAGATCGACGACGTGTTCGCCAAGTACGTGGAAAAGGCCCAGTAAGTCGAGCCCTGCTCGACTCCACGGCCGCATCCACGCATGGCGTGGATCTACCAACCTCTGCTTCCGGTAGGTGCCGAGCTTGCTCGGCACGCTCTCCATCGGTGATCGCACGCTGCATCCACGCGTGATGTGGATGTGCCGTGCCGGATATCCGCTCCTGGTAGGTGCCGAGCTTGCTCGGCACGCTCTTCGTCGGTGATCGCACACCGCATCCACGCATGGCGTGGATCTACCGTGCCGCATATCCGCTCCTGGTAGGTGCCGAGCTTGCTCGGCACGCTCTTCGCCGGTGATCACAGACCGCATCCACGCGTGATGTGGATGTGCCGTGCCGGATATCTGCTCCTGGTAGGTGCCGAGCTTGCTCGGCACGCTTTCCATTGGTGATCGCACGCTGCATCCACGCCATGCGTGGATGCGATGCACTCAAGACGCCTTCTCGCCCAAGGTGGTCAGGTCCAGCCCAGCGTCCTGGAACGCACGCAAGGTGGCCTGCAGGCTGGCCTCGTCATCGCGGGTGCGGACGCCCATTACAGCTTGGTGGCAACGCACTCGATCCGTGCTGCAGGCGCTACGGTCCGGCAGCAGCAGCGCGGTCTGTGCGACGAGGATCGCCATGTGCGCCACTTCCTTTCTCGGCTTCGGTTGGCCCCGGTAGAACCGGTCGAACTCAGCACGCAGGTCGGCCACCACGTCGGCATCGCTGCGCGTGCGTGACACGCTGGCCGGAACCAGATAGGTCGGGTGGCCCTCGAGGAAGGCTTGCGCTTCATCGGCCAGCACCGTTTCCAGCACGAAGGCCTGCACCGCGTCAGGAACATAGCCCTCCGCCGCGCGGGCGCCTGCGGGCAGCACCGCGGTGAGCAGCGGGGAACTGGCCAGAAGGATGCGCAGGCAGAGGCTGTATTTCATCTTCATTCCTTGAACCTCGGGAGCGCGGGAGCAACCTTCCGCGCTTCCGGACGATCTGATCGGGTGGGGCGCGCAGCATAGCGCCCCACCCGAGCGTGTCACGATCGCGTCAGGCTTCGCGCAGGGCCAGTGCTGGTGGCGTATGCAGGATCGCCCGCGTACCCCACCAGCCTGCCAGCAGGCTCAAGCCGATGCCGACCAGGCCGCCGATCAGCAGGCCCGGCCACGGCGGCAGCAACGGCAGCTCGAACACCTTCTGCGAAACCGCCACGCCGATCGCAGCGGCCGCGCCCACCGCCAGCAACGCCGCCAGTGTGCCCAGCGCACCGAATTCCACCAGTACCGCGCCACGCAGCTGGCGCCGGGTCGCGCCCAGCGTGCGCAGCACCGCGCTGTCGTAGCGCCGTTCGCCCGCCGTGGCCTGCAGCGCGGCCAGCAGCACCAGCATGCCGGCCAGCAGGCTGAACACCATCACCAGCTGCACCGCCTGCGCCACCCGTTCCATCACATCGCGCACCTGCGAGATCACCGCGTCCACGTCCAGCAGCGACAGGTTCGGCTGCGCGCGTACCAGCTCGCCCAGTCCGGCGGCCTTGCCGGCCGGTAGATGGAATGCCGACAGCAGGTTGTGTGGCGTATCGCCCACCGCATTCGGGTTCAGCAGCACGAAGAAGTTCGGACGGAAAGTGTTCCAGTCGGCCTTGCGCACGCTGGTGACAGTGAACTCGCGTTCCTGCTCGCCCACCGCAATGGTGATGCGGTCGCCGGGATGCACGCCGTAGCGCTTGGCCCAGCCGATTTCCACCGAGGCTTCGGCGGCGGTGCTGTCTGCCTTCCAGAAGGTGCCGTTGACCAGTGTGTTGGCCGGCGGGAAGCTGCTGCGCCAGCTGAAGTTCAACGGCCGGTTTTCGTCATCGTCATCGCGCTGGCCTTCGCCGGACGCCGGCTGCCCGCTCTGTTCCGGCGAGCGGTCCACGCGCAGCGGCGGCTTGCCGTTGATCGCGATCAGGCGGCCGGTGGCCATCGGTTCGACGCTGGCGTCGTTGGCGCCCAGTCCACGCAGCGCGGCCAGCACGTTGTCGCGCTGCTCGGGCTGGATGTTGATCAGGAAGTAGTTCGGCGTATCCGCGGGCAGTCGCTCGCGCCACTGCTGCAGCAGGCCGGGACCGGTCACCGCCAGCAGCAACAGGGCGCACAGCGACAGCGACAGCCCCACCAGCTGCATCACCGCCAGCATCCGGCGCCGGGTCAGCGCCGCCAGGCCCAGTCGCCAGTTGCCATGCAGACGGTGCTGCAGGCCGCGCAGCAGCTGCAGCAGCACGAAGCCGACCACGCCGGCCGCCACCGCCAGCGCGGCCAGGCCGCCCAGCACCCACAACGCCAGCTTGAGATCACCGGTGACCTGCACCGCCAGCAGCAGACTGGCCGCCAACGCCGCCACGTAGGCCAGCAGCGAGGCCGGCGGCAGGGCGGCGAAGGAACGGTTGAGCACCCGCATCGGCGGTACCCCGCGCAGGCGCAGCAGCGGTGGCAGGCCGAAGCCGAACAGCAGCAACAGCCCGATGCCGGCACCGGTCAGCGCAGGCATTGCCTCGGGCAGCGGCAGGCGCTGCGGCACCAGACTGCCCAGCACCTGCACCAGGCCCTCCTGCGCCGCCATGCCCAGGCCGATGCCGAGTGCGCAGGCCGGCACCGCCAGCATCAGCAGCTGCAGTGCCAGACCGGACAGGATGTCGCGCTGGCGCGCGCCCAGGCAGCGCAGGATCGCCACCTGGTCGATGCGGCGCAGGGCGAAGCGGTTCGCCGCCAGCGCCGTGGCAACACCGGCCAGCAATACCGCCAGCAGCGCGCTGAGGCCGAGGAAGCGCCCGGCCAGGTCGAAGGCCTGGCGCACGCCACGCTGGGTGTCGTCCACACTCAGCAGGCGCAGGCCCTTCACCTGCGGCAGCAGCCATTGCCGAAGTGCCGCGATCGGCTCTGCTGCTCCGGCGAACATCAGCCGGTAGTTGATGCGGCTGCCCGGACCGAGCAGGCCGGTGCCTTCCACATCGGCGCGGTTGACCAGCAGGGTGGGGGAAAGCGTAAGCAGGTCGCCGCCGGTATCCGGCTCGGCCTCGATGATGCCGGCGATGCGCAGCGTGCCAGCGCCGAATTCAAGGTCGTCACCGGCCTTCAGTCCCAGCCCCTGGAGAAGGCGTGGGTCGGCATAGGCCTGGCCCTTGGCCGGCATGCCGGCGTTGTCGATCAGGGCGCCCCCGGGCGTGGCCCGCACCCGCAGCGTGCCACGCAGCGGATAGCCCGCCTGCACCGCCTTGATGCTGGCCATCTGGCTGGCATCACCGTTGAACAGCACGCTGCCGAAGCTGGCGATACGGGTGTAGGCCAGTCCGCGCCGCTGCGCCTCGTCGGCGAACGCCTGCGGCGGGTCATCGCGCCCGGCGATGCCGAGGTCGCCGCCTAGCATTTCCGCTGCGCTGCCGGTCAGTGCCAGGTTGACCCGGTTCACCAGCGTGCCGACTGCGGTCATCACCGCCACGCCCAGCACCAGCGCGGCGAACACGGTCAGCAGGTCGCCGGCCAGCGCCTCGCGGCGCAGCGCGCGCCACGCGTGTCGCAGCAGGTTCATGCCTGCGCCCCACGCTCGACCGGCAGCAGGCGGCCGTCGTCGATGCGGTGGATGTACTGGCAACGTTGGGCCAGGCGCAGGTCGTGAGTGACCAGCACCAGGGTGGTGCCGCTGCCGGCGTTCAGTTCGAACAGCAGGTCGCTGATGTGCTGGCCGGTGGCGTGGTCCAACGAGCCGGTCGGTTCGTCGGCGAACAGAATGCGCGGGCGGGTGACGAAGGCACGTGCCAGTGCCACGCGCTGCTGCTCGCCGCCCGACAACTGGCGTGGATAGTGGCGGGCGCGATGGGCCAGGCCGACCTGGGCCAGCACTTCATCGACCCGCGCCCGGTCTTCGCGCCCGGCCAGTTCCAGCGGCAGCGCGACATTCTCGGCGGCGGTCAGTGCCGGCAGCAGATGGAAGCTCTGGAACACGAAGCCGACCTCACGCGCGCGCAGCTGGGCGCGGGCCTCCTCGTCCAGCGCCGCCAGGTCCTGGCCGGCCAGCGCGATGCGGCCGCGGCTGGGCAGGTCCAGCCCGGCCAGCAGGCCGAGCAGGGTGGTCTTGCCGGAACCGGAGGCACCGACGATGGCCGCGCTGGTCCCTTC
Organism: Stenotrophomonas sp. 99219_Sma; assembly: GCF_056480785.1. Taxonomy (NCBI): domain Bacteria; kingdom Pseudomonadati; phylum Pseudomonadota; class Gammaproteobacteria; order Lysobacterales; family Lysobacteraceae; genus Stenotrophomonas; species Stenotrophomonas sp. 99219_Sma. The sequence continues at coordinate 741,753 of NZ_CM151117.1, forward strand.
ATGGACGGTCAGGGTGATGTTGTCCAGTATGTGGACTTCACCCTCCGGGCCCTGCACGGATTTGCCGACCTGGTCGACGGCGATGGCAACGGACGCGCTGCGGGGGGACAGGCTGTCGATGAGGAGACTCCAATGCGCAAGACGGGATGGAGCCGGCGAGCCGGCGTGATGATGGTGCTGCTGCTAGGGTTCCTGCTGCTGCCTGGGCTGGCCTGTGCCAAAGGTCCGGCTGGCACCGTGCTGGTGCTCGGCGACAGCCTCAGTGCTGCCCACAATATCCCTGCCGACGCCGGCTGGGTGAGCCTGCTGCAGCAGCGGGTCAGGCAGCAGTCGAAAACACCGGCGCGCATCGTCAACGCCAGCATGAGCGGGGAAACCACCGCCGGCGCGCTGACCCGCCTGCCGGGCCTGCTGGCGAAGGAAAACCCGACCGTGGTGGTGATTGCCCTCGGCGGCAACGATGCACTGCGCGGGCTGACCCCGGCGCAGGTGCAGGGCAACCTGGAAAAGATGGTGCAGGCCAGCCAGAAGGCCGGTGCCAAGGTGCTGCTGCTGGGCATCGACGTGCCGCCCAACTACGGGCCAGCCTATCGCCAGCGCCTGGCGGCGGCCTACAAGGCGCTGGCCACGCAGTACAAGGTGCCGCTGCTGCCGTTCCTGCTGGAGGGCGTGGCCCTGCAGCCGGGCATGATGCAGGCCGACGGGCTGCACCCGACCGCACAGGCGCAGCCGAAGGTGCTGGACAACGTCTGGCCGCTGCTCAGACCGCTGCTCTGAACCGTTTGTTTACCTCTTGACGGAACTTCACATCGCGTCCACCGTCGATCCGGCATGTTTCACAAAGCTGAAGTTAGAGGGAATCACATGCGTCAGACGAAGGAGACCTCCGGCTTGGTGCTGGTGGTCGAAGACAACCGCAACATCTCCGAGATGATCGGGGAATACCTGGAAGGTCGCGGCTTCGAAGTCGACTATGCACAGGACGGCCTGGATGGCTACCGCCTTGCGGCGGAAAACAGCTATGACGTCGTGGTGCTCGACTTGATGTTGCCGCGCCTGGATGGCATCGAAGTGTGCCGTCGCCTGCGCAACGATGCGCGCAAGTCCACCCCGGTGCTGATGCTCACGGCACGCGACACGCTGGACGACAAGCTCACCGGCCTCGGTTTCGGCGCCGATGACTACCTGACCAAGCCGTTCGCGATCCAGGAGCTGGAAGCCCGCCTGCGCGCGCTGATCCGCCGCGAGCGTCGCCAGGTGGGTTCGGAAGTGCTGAAGGTCGCCGACCTGGTGCTCGATCCGGTCAGCATGCGTGCCACCCGTGCCGGTACCGAGCTGCAGCTGTCGCCGATCGGCCTGCGCCTGCTGACCATCCTGATGCGCGAATCGCCGCGCGTGGTCACCCGCCAGGAGATCGAACGCGAGATCTGGGGCAACGGCCTGCCGGATTCGGACACCCTGCGCAGCCACCTGTACAACCTGCGCAAGATCATCGACAAGCCGTTCGACCGTCCGCTGCTGCATACCGTGCAGAGTGCCGGCTACCGCATTGCCGACATCGCCCAGCCGATGGCCTGAGCAGGCCCGCGCCGGTGCAGCCGCAGGCCGGGCCGGGCTGCGGCCAGGCACAAGGGCAGGGGATGACCGTCCGGCAGTGCCGCCGGTCATCGCCCGTGCATCCCAACGGCGCGGTGCGCTGCCTATAATCGCAGCGCTCTGACCGGGACCCCGCAATGCCGCACGGCCTGCCGCGCAAGATCCGTATCGCTTTCATCCTGCAGGCAGTGCTGGCCAGCCTGGGCATCCTGCTCGGTGCGTGGCTGGTTTCGCTGGTGATCAAGCACAGCCTGGTCGGCGCCGCCCTGCGCGAGGAGGCGGCGTACTTCTGGACGCTGCACGAGGCCTCGCCGGTGCAGCCGCCACCCAACACCCAGAACATCCGTGGCTACCTGCTGGAAAGCGGGCAGTCGGCCCTGTCGTTGCCGGCCAATCTGCGCAACCTGGAGCCCGGCTTTCACGAACTGCCCAAGGACGACCAGCTGGTGCTGGTCGATGTGCGCCCGGCCGGCCGCCTTTACCTGGTATTCCTGCGTTCGCGTGCGGAGATGCTGGCGTTCTGGTTCGGCATCGTGCCGGTGCTGCTGACCCTGCTGGCGGTGTATGGCGCCAGTTGGGTCACCTATCGTGCGTCCAAGCGCCTGGTATCGCCGGTGAACTGGCTGGCGCGGCGCGTCTCGCGCTGGGACCCGGGCCACCCGGAGGCGGCCGACCTGGAGCCGAACAAGCTGCCGGCGGACATGCAGGGCGAGACCCGGCAGCTGGCGGCCGCACTGCATTCGCTGGCCAACCGGGTCAGCGCGCACGTGGCGCGCGAGCGCAATTTCACCCGCGATGCCAGCCATGAACTGCGCACGCCGTTGACCGTCATCCGCGTGGCCAGCGACATGGCGTTGGGCGATGACAGCCTGGAGCCGCGCCTGCGCCGCAGCCTGCAGCGCATCCAGCGTGCCGGCCGTGACATGGAGGCGGTGATCGATGCCTTCCTGATCCTGGCCCGCGAGGCCGACGTCGAGCCCCAGATCGAGTTGTTCGACGTCAATGACATCGTCCGCTACGAAGTGGACAACGCCAACGAACTGCTGGGTACGCGCCCGGTGTCGGTGCACCTGCACAGCGATGGCCCGGTGCAGCTGCATGCGCCGCCGCGGGTGCTGCAGGTGGTGGTCAGCAACCTGGTGCGCAACGCGTGCAGTTACACCGATGAGGGGCGCATCGACGTGCATGTGCACAACGATCGGGTGGTGGTGCGCGATACCGGTATCGGCATGTCGGCCGACGCACTGTCGCGGGCCTTCGAGCCGTTCTACCGCGCCGAGCCGAGCCGCCCGCAGGGCACCGGCCTGGGCCTGTCGATCGTGCGCCGGCTGTGCGATCGCTTCGGCTGGAAGGTCAGCCTGGCCAGCGAGCCGGGTCAGGGCACCGAGGCCACGGTGGTGTTCCGCTGACGCGGCACCAGCGGCCTCGGTAGATGCCGACCTTGGTCGGCGCTTTCAACAGGATTCACGCCGGTGCCCCATGCCAACCAAGGTTGGCATCTACCGGAGCGAGGCCGCAGCCTTCTTCAATCGCACTTCACCTTCGGCGCCAGCGCCTTGGTCCAGATCGCGTAGCCGGCCGGGGTCATGTGCAGCATGTCCTCGCGGAACAGCGTCGCGTCCGGCTGTCCATCGGCGCCGAGCATCGGCGTGTAGACGTCGGTGAAGCCGGTATTGGGCAGCCTGGCCAGCGCGGCCTTGATCAGCGTGTTGGCTTCGTTGATCGCGGGCAGCAGGTGCGCACGCGACGGGCTCGGCTTGATCGACAGGTACTCCACCTTCGTCTTCGGCAGGTCGCGGTGCACGCGCTGCACGAAGGCGACCACATCGTCGCGCACCTGCACGGCGCTGCGGCCGCTGTTGAGGTCGTTGTCGCCGGCGTAGAAGAACACCTTGCATGGCGCATACGGCACCACGATGCGGTCGGCGTACCAGGTGCTGTCGCGCACTTCCGAACCGCCGAAACCACGGTTGAACACCGGCTGGCCGGGGAAGTCGGCTGCCAGGCCTTCCCACATGCGGATCGAGGAGCTGCCGATGAACTCGATGCCGCCCCGTGGCGGCGGGCTGGCCTGGTCGGCGCTGGCAAAGTGGGCCATGTCGCCGGCCCAGGCCACGTTGGAGACCTGCTCGGGCACGCGCGGCGGCTTGGCCGGGCTCAGCGCCTGGGCCAGGGGGGCGGCGGTCAGCAGGCCCAGCATCAGCAGGCAGGTACGGCGACGGGACATCAGGCGCTCCAGCAGGGAAGGGGAAAGCCATCATAGAAGCTGGGGCGGGCCGGGGCTTGCCCCTGGCAGTCCATTCACCGGGCCGGTGCCGGGATGCGGCTGGCGGCCTTGTGGCAAAATGGCGGCCATCTGCCTATCCCTGTGCACCCATGATTCCCTGCCGTGCGTCTGAGCGGTCGCTGCGCCGCGCCCCTGTTGCTGGATGTTCCACCCGTGGCTGATCAGTTCGGCCATCTGCCCCGCGGCCCGCGCCGCATCTTCCAGGCCGCCCGCTGGTCCTGGCAGGGCCTGCGCGCCGCCTGGCTGCATGAGTCCTCGTTCCGGCTGGAGGTCTACCTGCTGATCCTGCTGACCCCGGTCGCGGTCTGGCTGGGCCAGACCCCGGTCGAGCGTGCGCTGCTGATCGGATCGATGCTGCTGGTGCTGGCGATGGAACTGGCCAACTCGGCCATCGAGGCGGTGATCGAACGTTACGGCAGCGAGATCCACGAGCTGGCCGGCCGCGCCAAGGACATGGGTTCGGCGGCAGTGTTCGTGCTGATGATGAACGTGCTTCTGTGCTGGGCGCTGGTTGTGGTCCCGCATGCAATGGCCGGCAATTACGGCTGATCCCCATTCCCCCACTGCCCTGAAGAGTTTCCATGTCCTTTGAGTTCCTCGCCGACCCCAATGCCTGGGTGACCCTGTTCACCCTGAGCGCACTGGAAATCGTGCTCGGCATCGACAACCTGGTGTTCATTTCCATCGCGGTCAGCAAGCTGCCGGAAGAGCGTCGCCCGTTCGCGCGCAAGCTCGGCATCGCCGTGGCCTGCATCACCCGCATCGCCCTGCTGGTGTCGCTGGCCTATCTGGCGCACATGTCCGCCAACCTGTTCACCGTGGCTGGTATGGGCATCTCCATCCGCGACCTGGTGCTGATCGTCGGTGGCCTGTTCCTGATCATCAAGGGCTACATGGAGATCAAGGAACTGATCACCGGTGGCGAAGACGAGAACCCGGCCACCAGCAAGGCCTCGGGTGTATTCGGCATGGTCATCCTGCAGATCGCCATCATCGACATCGTGTTCTCGCTGGACTCGGTGATCACCGCCGTCGGCATCGCCGATCACATCCCGGTGATGGTCGCCGCCATCCTGCTGTCGGTGCTGGTGATGCTGCTGGCCGCCAACCCGCTGGGCCGCTTCATCGACGCAAACCCGACCGTGAAGATGCTGGCACTGGCCTTCATCCTGCTGATCGGTGCGGTGCTGATCCTGGATGGCCTGGACGTGCACGTGCCCAAGCCCTACATCTATGCCGCCATGGGCTTCTCGGTGCTGGTGGAATGGCTGAACCTGCTGATGCGCCGCCGCGCACGTGATCACCACGTGCCGGGTGCTGGCGACTGGTAAGCAGATCACAGGCAAATGTGTGTCCCAGAACCCCCGGCCAGCGCCGGGGGTTCTGCGTTATGGGACCCATTGGGCTCGCCGGGCCATGCCCGGCGGGGAGGTTCCCGCCAGCTGTGAATTGGGGTCAACAGTGTTTTCTCGGGGCGAGGCTTAATCCGGGCCGACAAAGCGCGCAGGCTACGCGCTCTTTTCCAGGACCTGCCCCACGCAGGATGACCCCATGAACTCCAGAGCCGCCTTGTTGGCCCTTGCCGTCGGCGCCTTCGCCATCGGCACCACTGAATTCGCGCCGATGGGCCTGCTGCCCGTCATTGCCGACGGCGTCGGCGTGAACATTCCCACCGCCGGCATGCTGATCACCGCCTATGCCGTGGGGGTGATGCTGGGCGCGCCGGTGATGACCCTGCTGATGGGACGGTTTGGCAAGCGCACCGCGCTGATGCTGCTGATGTCGATCTTCGTGGTCGGCAACCTGCTCTCGGCACTGGCCCCGAACTACGGCCTGCTGTTGCTGTCGCGTCTGGTCACCAGCCTCAATCACGGTGCCTTCTTCGGCATCGGTGCGGTGGTTGCCGCCAGCCTGGTGCCGAAGGACAAGCAGGCTGCCGCCGTGGCCACCATGTTCATGGGCCTGACCATCGCCAACATCGGCGGTGTGCCGCTGGCCACCTGGGTGGGCCAGCAGCTGGGCTGGCGTCTGTCCTTCGCCGGTACTGCGGTGCTGGGCCTGGTCGCGATCACCGCGCTCGGCCTCGCGCTGCCGGCATCCGCGCCGGGGCCGCGCCCGGACGTGCGCCGCGAACTGAGAGCGATCCTGCAGCCGCAGGTGCTGCTGGCGATGGCTACCACCGTGCTTGGCGCCGGCGCGATGTTCACCCTCTATACCTACGTGGCACCGGTGCTGACCGAACTGACCGGTGCCTCCAACGCCTTCATCGCGATGTCGCTCGCGCTGATCGGTATCGGCTTCACCTTCGGCAACGGCATCGGTGGGCGCATGGCCGACTGGTCGCTGGATGGTGCCACCCGCATCCTGCTGGCGGTCCTGGCCGTGTTGATGTTCGTGCTGCCGCTGGCCTTCATGAATCACGCCACGGCGGCGCTGGGCGTGCTGCTGTTCGGTGCGGCGACTTTCGCCATCGTGCCGCCGTTGCAGATCCGGGTGATGCAGGCGGCCAGCGAGGCGCCGGGACTGGCGTCGTCGATCAACGTCGGTGCGTTCAACCTGGGCAATGCCGTGGGTGCGGCGCTGGGCGGTGCGGTGATCAGTTCGGGCCTGGGCTATGCCGCGATTCCGGTGGCCGGTGGCCTGCTGGCGGCCTCAGGGTTGCTGCTGGCGTGGCTGGGGCGTCCGCGCACTGCGGTGGCCGAGGCCTGCTGAGGAGTGTTGGATTCCGGCAGGGCTTGCAGCCCTGCACCCGCAGACTCCAGAGCAACAGCAACACCCTGCATTCCGTGGGTTGGCGGGGTGGGTCCGGTTGAGGGGGACGGCGTAAATACGTCCATGTAGCCTCGGTCGCGCCATCCATGGCGCTCACGCCCCCTCAACCGGACCCACCCCGCCTTCGACAGGTTCCTGCGATCTGTCGGAACCTGCCGCTGATGGTGGGTGCCGACCGTTGGTCGGCACGAATGCCTGGAGCATGGGCTTCTGCAGGGACGACTTCGTGGATGGACCTGACTATCTAGTGTTTTTTCAATACGGCTTCGTCAGGGATCCAGTTGTCGTCGGCACCGTCCTGCAATGATGCCGGCACCATCCAGATCAGTACGCCGGCTTCCTCCCCTTCGAGTCGATGCGCGTAAATCCATAACTCAGTCCCCGCTCGATTGAATGCAAGGGATTTCAATGCGATTCCTTCAGGAACGCCGAGACGTGACACATGTCTGCCGGAATCCATGCGCCAGACATCGATGTAACGGCCCGGCGAAGCGCCTGTAGCCGTCATCGCGAGCAGCCTGCCATGCGCCGTGCGTGCCAGTGCCTGGGTGCCGGTTTTTCGTTCCATCTCGAATGCTGCTTCCCCGGTGAAAAGACGATGAATGCGAAGAACGTCCCTTTGCTCTATTGGATCACGAGCCTCTTCGGCGACCCAGTCACCCGCGACGCTTCCCAATACCAGGCGTCCACTGCCTCCGGACCTGACTGGAAAGCTCTTGACCACATCACCTGATGCAGGCTCAACACCGACCAGGCCGCAACTTGTGAACCAGAAAAGTCCGTCACCCAGATCCGGTGCCGGGCCTGGGTAGCAGGATTGCATGTAGCCGAAGACGCGCTGTCTCAAGTTGGTTCTATCTTTCCAAAGCTCCTTCATTTCGATGGCTTTTCCCGACCCTGCATCCATGATCCGCTCAGGGAAGCGGTCCTCCGTCGCCATATGAGACTCTGAGTAAAGATAGGAGTTGCCATCGCGATCGAGTTGCCATCGCTGATCCATGGTGCTCTGCATGCAGTGGTCGCCCCGAATCGCACCGGTGGAATCACCGCTGATCTGTACTGGACAGGACGTGAGAATCTGCTGCGTCGGGCTCGGCTCGGCTGCTGTCAGAGCCCATAGGCGTCCCTTTCGGTCCACCTTCGTCTCAGTGACCCGCTGACCGCCGCCCATCTGCCGTGCCGTAACGGTCCCAGCCTTCTTCGCGGCGATGTAACCGTATGAACTGTCTTTGTCTGACGTGATATGGAACTGGTCATGGGGCAATGAACGAATCTGACCAGAGCCGCAGCCAGGCTGAATTTCCTGGATGGCGTGCCACTGCAACATCGGCATCGCACCGTCCACGGGTAGTCGGGGGACAATAAGCGGAACCGGCGCCTCATCACGTAGATCGAACAGATGCGAGATGACATCCAATGTAGTTTCAGGGCCCGCTGGGAAGTTTGCCGCCAGCGCCTGCACCTCTGCTGAGAATTTCTTGCTGGGGTCCCTCTCAGTGATCAGCTCGGTTTCCCAGTGCGGGTAGGGAATAGCCGTAACCCCCGGGATGGATGCAAAGGCCTTCCATTTGGTGCGGCGTTGCTCTTGGCGTTTCTCTGCATACCAGAGCAGCGTCTGCGAAGGAGCGCCTGTAAGATCAGTGAGATCGATCAGAACAACGTATTTTTCGCCAGATCTGCGGCGCGCGAAATCAGTGTGGAAACTGGAGAACGTCAACCGCTCCACTGCCAGGTCAGTGAACGCGGCGGCTGCGGAGTCGAGATCGGAAGGAGACAGCTGCTCGACGTGGGCGCGCCAGCGGGATTTCTCTTCCGGAGCAATGGCGCCTGCCGCTGCTGCGGCATCAATCGCAGCAATATTCCCCGCGAACGCGATTGCACTCTTCTCCGGATGGAAGTGCCCGTAGACCTTTGCCCACTTCCGCTCCATGTCACCGACAATGGGTCGAGCAACACCACTTTCGCGAAATGACGTTGAGAAATAGCTCCGCGCTAGAAGGGCTGAGCTGACGTCCTGGATCGAAGCAGACACGATGTAGGCCTTGCCCACATAGCTGTCGCCGTCAGCGCGAAGTTGCATGTCCCGGGTATGAGCGTCGCTTGACGCGGTGGGGACAGGTGCGGGCGACAGAGCATCCTGCTTGGGATCCGGGCTCTCCTGGGCGCATGCCGTCGGCATGAGCAGGGCGATGATCGCTGCTGTTGGCAGAATTTTGTGCATGGTTGAGGTCTATGTCCATTTTCCGGCCGATGGCTGCTGCCTCTGAGTGGCGCGGGTAGTGCAAGTGCGAGTTGCCTGCACTATCTGATGCAGAATCTGTGCTGGGCCATGCAACAAGTACGAAATGGGCCTGTAGTTGGCCGGAGCTCGCAGGCCCGGCGCGGGTGCGCGGCCACGGCCCAGGCAATGCGCCAGACCGTTGGCATCAGCGCCCCGCTGCCCTGGAGCCATTGGCCCTGCCGGATTCCTGTTCATCTCCACACGCCCGTTAACACCGGCCATGGCATGCTCGGCGCCAAGCCCACCCGGAACCTCCGCCATGCGCCTGTTCACCCGTGTCCTGCCCCTGATGCTGTTGGCCTCCCTGCTCTCCGGCTGCGGCTACAACGCCATCCAGCAGAAGGATGAAGCGGTCAAGGCCAGCTGGTCGGAGGTCATCAACCAGTACAAGCGCCGCGCCGACCTGGTGCCCAACCTGGTGCAGACCGTGAAGGGCTTCGCCAGCCAGGAAGAGCGTGTGCTGACTGAAGTGACCAACGCCCGTTCGCGTGTCGGCCAGATCAACGTCAATGCCGACGACGAAGCCTCGCTCAAGCAGTTCCAGCAGGCCCAGGGCGAACTTGGCAGCGCGCTGTCGCGGCTGCTGGTGGTCACCGAGAACTACCCGGAGCTGAAGTCGAACCAGAACTTCCGCGACCTGCAGGCGCAGCTGGAAGGTACCGAGAACCGGGTCACCGTCGCCCGCGGCCGTTACATCCAGCAGGTGCAGGACTACAACACCTACATCCGCTCGTTCCCGCAGGTGATCACCGCCAAGATCTTCGGCTACAAGACCAAGCCGAACTTCACCGTGGACAACGAAGCGCAGATCTCCAACGCGCCGGCGGTCGATTTCGGCAACGCGCCGCAGCAGCAGCCGGCACCGCAGCCGGGGACCTGATCGATGCGCCTGGCCTCTGCGCTGCTGGCCCTGCTGCTGTGGCTGCCGCTGGCCTCGCATGCGCAGCAGCTGGCGCCGGTTCCTGCGCTGGATTCGCCGGTGGTCGATACCACCGGCACGCTGGACGCCACGCAGAAGCAGGTGCTGGTGCAGCAGGCGATCGAACTGCAGCAGCGCAAGGGCAGCCAGCTGCAGGTGCTGGTGGTGCCGACCACCCAGCCGGAGGACATCGCGCAGTACACCACGCGGGTCTTCGACCAGTGGCAGATCGGCCGCAAGGGCGTGGATGACGGGGTGCTGCTGGTGGTGGCCAAGGACGACCGGCGCGTGCGCATCGAGCCGGGCTACGGTCTGGAAGGCGCCATTCCCGATGCCATCGCCAACCGGGTCATCCAGGAATACCTGGTGCCGCGCTTCCGCAGCGGCGACTACGCCGGTGGCATCACCGACGCCACGGCGGTGCTGGTCAAGCTGATCGACGGCGAAACGCTGCCGGCACCGGTCAGCGGCCATCGCGGGCGTGAGCCCAGCGGTGGTGGCGATACCTGGTTCCTGGCGCTGTTCATCGGTGTGTTCGCCGGCAGCATCCTGCGCGGCGTGTTCTCGCGCGTGCCGCGCCCGCTGCGAGGCCTTCTCGGCGGCGCCGGTGCAGCGCTGGCGGCGTTCCTGTTCACGTCCACGCTGCTGGCCAGTGGCCTGGCCGGCATCGTAGGGCTGATCGTGGCCATGCTCTCCGGCCATCCGGGCCGCTTTGCCGGTGGCGGCGGCTGGGGCGGTGGCAGCTGGGGCGGCGGAGGCGGCTTCGGCGGGGGCGGTGGATTTGGTGGTGGTGGCGGCTGGGGTGGCGGTGGTGGCCGCTCCGGTGGTGGCGGTGCTTCGGGGGGCTGGTGATGATCCAACGTCTATGTCGGCACGTGTTTTCGCCGTCGGTACGGCGCGCATTCCCGCCCGCCACATTGCAGGCGATCACCGAGGCCATCGCGGCCGGTGAGCAGCGCCACGGTGGGCAGGTGATGTTCGCGGTGGAAGCGGACCTGCCGCTGGCCGCGCTGTGGCACAAGGTCACCCCGCGCCAGGCTGCCGAGCATGCCTTTGCCCGCCTGCGCACCTGGGATACCACCCACAACAACGGTGTACTGATCTACCTGCTGCTGGCTGACCACGCCATCGAGATCGTCGCCGACCGGGGCCTGCAGGGCCGGGTCAGTCCGGCGCAGTGGCAGCGGGTCTGCACCCACCTGCGCGAGGGCCTGCGTGGTTCCCATCCGGTGGAAGCGCTGCAGGATGCCATCGACGAGGTCTCCAGCCTGATCGAAGGGCACTTTCCGGCCCCGACGCGGTCGAACGATGACGCGTTGCCGAACTCGCCCCAGCTCCTTGGTTGAGCCGGGGCGGCACTGGCCCGAGAATAGGCGTTCAACCGCAAGGCACCTTCCATGATCTATTTCCACGACATCGACCCCATCGCCCTCTCGCTGGGGCCGATCAAGGTGCACTGGTACGGCATCATGTACCTGCTCGGCTTCACCGCAGCCTGGCTGCTGGGCCGCAAGCGCATCGCCGATGGGCGCCTGCCGGGAGTCGATGCCAATGGTTTCTCCGACCTGCTGTTCTACGCCATGCTGGGCGTGGTGCTGGGCGGACGCATCGGCTACATGCTGTTCTACGCGCTGGGTGATTTCCTGCACAACCCGCTGCTGCTGTTCAAGGTGTGGGACGGCGGCATGAGCTTCCACGGTGGCCTGCTGGGCGTGATCGCCGCCTGCTGGTGGTGGTCGCGCAAGCACCGCCTGCATTTCTTCGACACCATGGACTTCATGGCGCCGCTGGTGCCGCTGGGCCTGGGCTTCGGCCGCATCGGCAACTTCATTGGTGCCGAGCTGTGGGGCAAGTACACCGACGGCAGCTGGGGCGTGGTGTTCCCGTCCGGCCTGCCGGCACCGCTGAACCAGCTCGACCACGCCACCCTGCAGGCGCAGTTCGCCACCGGCGCGCTGAACCAGTTCGCCCGCCATCCCTCGCAGCTGTATGAAGCGTTGCTGGAAGGCCTGGTGATGTTCGTGGTGCTGTGGACGGTGTCGGCCAAGCCGCGCCACCGCTACCTGGTGGGCGGCCTGTTCGCGCTGCTGTACGGTGTCTTCCGCTTCGCGGTGGAATTCGTGCGCATGCCGGACAACGGCGTCTACGTTGCCTTCGGCTGGCTGACCAAGGGCCAGATCCTGTGCGTGCCGCTGATCGTCTTCGGCCTGGTGCTGCTGGCGATGTCGCGCCGCGCGCCGGTGCTGCAGCCGCAGCTGCCAGTGGCTGTCGAGGGCAAGGCATGAAGGCTTACCTGGACCTGCTCTCGCACGTGCTGGAACACGGCGCCGAGAAGAGCGACCGTACCGGTACCGGCACCCGCAGCGTGTTCGGCTGGCAGATGCGCTTCAACCTGGCAGACGGTTTCCCGCTGGTCACCACCAAGAAGCTGCACCTGCGCTCGATCATCCACGAGCTGCTGTGGTTCCTGAAGGGCGACACCAACATCGGCTACCTGAAGGACAACCAGGTGCGGATCTGGGACGAGTGGGCCGACGAGAACGGCGACCTCGGCCCGGTCTACGGCAAGCAGTGGCGCAGCTGGGCTACCGCCGATGGCGGCGAGATCGACCAGATGCAGTGGCTGGTGGACGAGATCAAGCGCAACCCCGATTCGCGCCGGCTGGTGGTCAGCGCCTGGAACGTGGGCGAGCTTTCGCAGATGGCGCTGATGCCGTGCCACAACCTGTTCCAGTTCTACGTGGTGGATGGCAAGCTCAGCTGCCAGCTCTACCAGCGCAGCGGCGACATCTTCCTCGGCGTGCCGTTCAACATTGCCAGCTACGCGCTGCTGACTCACATGGTTGCGCAGGCCACCGGCCTGGGCGTGGGTGACTTCGTGCACACGCTGGGCGATGCGCACCTGTATTCGAACCACTTCGAGCAGGCCCGCGAGCAGCTGTCGCGTGAACCGCGCGCGCTGCCGACGCTGTGGTTGAACCCGGAGGTGACCGACCTGTTCGGCTTCCAGTTCGACGACATCCGCATCGACGGCTACGATCCGCATCCGGCCATCAAGGCGCCGGTGGCGGTATGAGTACCCGCCTGATTTCCAGGGGCCTGCTGGCGCTGTGCGGCCTGCTGCCGCTGGCCATGGTGCAGGCCGGACCGGCCGATGCGCTGTCGTTGGCCAGGCAGGTCAATGAGCAGATCGTGCACAAGCACATGCGCGAGGAAGTGCAGGCGTTCGCCGGAGCATTCAACGGCAGCACGATGCTGCCCCAGGATGTTCCGGAAGGCTGCCGGGCGCAGATGCGTGAGGCGGTAACCGGCATGTACACGGCGATGACCGAGCACCTGAAGGCGGGCGTCGAGAACCCGGCGTATCAGCGTGAGCTTGAACAGGGTCTGGCCACCGTCTATTCCAACGACCAGCTGAAAGCGTTCCTGGCGCGCGGCGCCAGCGACGATATCGCTGCGCTGTCGGCAGAGATCCTGTCGGGACCGGGCCTGAAGGAGATCGAAGAGGCGCAGAAGCAGAAGATCCTCGCTGGCCTGGATGAGCAGACCACGTCCAGCCCTGCGCTGGCTGCGGCGTTGCAGGCCGCCAGTGCCGCAAACGCTGCCTGCGAACGCCTGCAGATCGACGCCAGCTGAGGAGGTGGTAGCAATGAAGCTGTCGATGATCGTGGCGCTGGACCGCAACCGTGGCATCGGCCAGGGCAATGCCATGCCCTGGCACCTGCCGGATGATTTCAAGCATTTCAAGGCGCTCACCCTGGGCAAGCCGATCCTGATGGGGCGCAAGACCGCCGAGTCGATCGGCCGCGTGCTGCCGGGGCGGACCAACCTGGTGCTGACCCGCAGCGGCCAGGTGCCGTTCGAGGGCATGCGTGCGGTGGCGTCGCTGGACGAAGCGAAGTTGATTGCCGAAGGCGAGGGCGCCAGCGAGCTGTGCATCATCGGCGGCGGCGAGATCTTCCACCAGCTGCTGGAGCAGGCCAGTGACCTGTACCTGACCTGGGTGGATGCCGAAGTCCCCGCCGATACCCATTTCCCCGAAGTGGACGTGCAGGACTGGCGGGAAGTGAGCAGCGAGCCGCACCCGGCCGACGAACGCCACGCGTACGCGTTCCGCTTCGTGCACTACGTGCGCCGTTGACCGCCGCCCATCTGTAGAGCCGAGCCATGCTCGGCTGCTGTTGCCGGACACATCCCGTAGCCGAGCATGGCTCGGCTCTACAGGATTGCCTACGGCATCCGGTAATGCCCGATGATCGTGTGCTGGAACAACAGGTTCTCTTCCCGCGTGCCGCGCGCGATGTTGTGCAGCACCAGCGGCGTGCCATCGGCCAGCTGCCGGTCGGAGACGATGCCCACGTGCAGCAGGCCGTTGCCGTTGAGCTTCCAGGCGACGATGTCGCCGGCTGCGTAGTCGGCGGCGGCGGTGCTGATCGGCTGCTGCCAGCGCTGCCGCTCGAACCAGCGCATCAGGTTCGGTACACGACGATGATCGATGTTGCGGTCCGGCCGTGACAGGCCCCAGATCGCCGGATAGGCACTGAAGTTGCCGCGCATGTCTTCATGCACGCGTGCCTGCAGGTCCAGGCCCTGGCTGCGCAGGGCGCGCACCACCACATCGGTGCACACGCCGCGATCCAGTGGCACGTCGCCGTCGGGATAGGCCAGCACATGATAGGCAGGGTCGTAGCGGGTGGTGACGCCGATCTGCGCGCGCGCCGCAGCCACCAGTGGCGGCGTCGGTGTGCGTTCAGCGTTGTCCGCAGCCGTGGGAGCAGTCGGCGAGCCGGGATGGCAGCCGCTGGCCAGGGCCAGCGTCAGCAGCAGCACCGTCCATGGTGCCCAGCCGTGCCGCGTCATGCCTGCGGCGGGGTGCTGTTGTTGTTGGGACCGCCGGAGCCACCACCACCAGCGCCACCACGGCGACGACGACGGCGCGGGCCGCGGTTGCCCGGGTTGGGGGCCGGAGCATTGCCGCCGCCCTGTTCCTTGCCCTGCGCCGGTGCAGCCGGGCGCTCGTGCGCCGGGCGCGCTGGCGGGCGGGCGTTGGGCACGGGTGCCGGTACATCGCGGCCTGGCACCTGCACCACGCGCAGTTCATCGGTATCGAGCTGGATCGCGGTCAGCTTGCCGCCCCAGACCGCGCCGGTGTCGATGGCGTGCACGCCCTGGGTGATGGTCAGGCCCAGCGCCGACCAGTGGCCGCAGACCACCTTGAGGTCACGCTCGACCCGGCCCGGCACTTCGAACCAGGGATACAGCCCCTGTTCCTGGGTGCCCGGCGTGCCCTTGTCCTCGATGCCGATACGCCCGCGCGGGGTGCAGTAGCGCATGCGGGTGAGCACGTTGATGATCGCGCGCGAGCGGTCGTAGCCGGACAGGTTCGGTGCCCAGCTCGGCTTGTCGCCGTACATGTTGCGGAACAGCTTGCGGTAGCCGGCGCCGTGCAGCTGCACCTCGACTTCGGCTGCATGCTTCTCGGCCATCTGCGTGGTCCACTTCGGCGCCAGGCCGGCGTGCACCATCATCCAGCCCAGCTCGCGGTCCACGTGCACCAGCTTCTGCAGGCGCAGCCAGTCCAGCAGTTCGTCGCGGTCCTCGGCCTGCACGATGCGCAGCAGGTCCGGGTTGACCTTGCGCTGTTCCTCTTCGGTGCGCGCACCGACGGCCAGCAGCGAAAGGTCATGGTTGCCCAGCACCACTACGCTGTGCTCGCGCAGCGAATGCACCAGCCGCAGCGTTTCCAGTGACTGGCCACCGCGGTTGACCAGGTCGCCGCAGAACCACAGGGTGTCCTGCGCCGGGTCGAAACGGATCTTCTCCAGCAGTCGCTGGGTGACGTCATAGCAGCCCTGCAGGTCGCCGATCGCCCACACACTCATCGTTCGGCCTCCGTGTCAGTGCAGGGTACGCGGGATGGCCAGCACGAAAGGTGCGACCGGCGCGGCAAATTCGGTGCCGTCGTCGGCGACCATGTCGTAGTGGCCCTGCATGGTCCCGTGATCGGTCCCCAGCATGACACCGGACGTGTAATGGAAGTCTTCACCGGGACGCAGGCGCGGCTGCTCGCCGATCACCCCGTCACCATCGACGTGCTCGACGCGGCCGTTGGCATCGGTGATGCGCCAGTGGCGTGCGACCAGGCGCGCGGCAACACGCCCCTGGTTGTGGATGCGGATCGTGTAGGCGAACGCATAGCGCCCGTCTTCCGGCGCGGATTGATCGTCGAGGAAGCGCGGTGCGACTTCGACGGAGATGGCATAAACGTCAGCGTCTTCCATACCGGCAGTGTAATCAGGAGGCATTGGCCAAAGCGATGAATTCGGCCACGTCCAGCTGTTCGGCGCGGGCATCGGGACGCACGCCGGCGGCAACGAACTGTTCGGCGGACACCACGTTGTTCAGGGCGTTGCGCAGGGTCTTGCGGCGCTGCCCGAAGGCGGCCTTGACCACCTCGGCGAAACGCTTGTGGTCGTGGATGTTGATCGTGGCCGGGTCACGCGGCACCAGCCGCACCACGGCCGAATCGACCTTCGGCGGCGGCCGGAACGCGCCCGGCGGCACCACGAACAGCGAGGTCACCTGGCAGTAGGCCTGCAGCATCACGCTGAGCCGGCCGTACACCTTGCTGCCGGGGCCGGCGGCCATGCGGTCGACCACTTCCTTCTGCAGCATGAAGTGCATGTCGCGGATCACCGCCGCATGTTCCAGTGCATGGAACAGGATCGGCGAGGAGATGTTGTAGGGCAGGTTGCCGACCAGGCGGATCGGCTGGCCGGCAGCCAGCTCGGTGAAGTCCACGCGCAGCACGTCGCGGTGGACGATGGTCAGCTCGCCCAGCGGCTCGGCGGCGGCGGTCAGTGGCGCGATCAGGTCGCGGTCGAACTCGATCACCGTCAGTTTCGGATGCACGCGCAGCAGCGGCAGGGTGATCGCGCCCTGGCCGGGGCCGATCTCGACCAGGCGGTCACCTTCTTTCGGGTTGACCGCCATCACGATCTTGTCGATGTAGTGGCGGTCGGCCAGGAAATGCTGGCCAAGCTGCTTCTTGGCCGGGGCGGTGAACACCGGGCCGGAGGGGGAATGCGGGGAATTCATGCGCTCAGTGTACGTTGCCGCGCAAGCTGCGCACACAGCGTCGTTGCCGCCTGCAGGCTGGAAGGATCGGCAATGCCGCGGCCGGCAAGGTCCAGCGCGGTGCCATGGTCCACCGCCACGCGCGGGTAGGGCAGGCCCAGGGTCAGGTTCACCGCCTGCTCGAAGCCCGAATACTTCAGCACCGGCAGGCCCTGGTCGTGGTACATCGCCAGCACGGTGTCGAAGCCTGCCAGCTTGGCCGGCAGGAAGGCGGTATCGGCCGGCAGCGGCCCGATCAGGTCCATGCCCTCCGCGCGCAGGCGCTGCAGCAGCGGGATGACCAGGTCCAGTTCCTCGCGGCCCAGATGACCGTCTTCACCGGCATGCGGGTTCAGGCCGAGCACGGCGATGCGTGGTGCGGGCAGGCCGAATTCGCGGCGCAGCGCAGCGTGCACGGTGCGCAGGGTGTGTTCCAGGCCGGGCGCGGTGATCGCGTCGGCCACCTCGCGCAGTGGCAGGTGGGTGGTGGCCAGGGCCACGCGCACGATGTGGTTGGCCAGCATCATCACCACCTTCACCCCGGCCTGGTCGGCCAGCAGTTCGGTGGTGCCGCTGTAGGCGATGCCGCCTTCGTTGATGACCGCCTTGTGCACCGGGCCGGTGACTACGCCGTGCAGTTCGCCGGACAGGCACGCTTGGCCGGCACCGAGCAGGGCGCCGATGACGGCGCCGGCGTTGGCCGGATTGGCCTGGCCGAAGTGGCTGGGCACGGTATTGGCCACCACGCGCACACGCAGATCGCCGGGGACGCGTGCTTCGGCGTCCTCGGGCAACAGCTGCAGGGGCAGGTTCAGCGCGGCCGCGGCCGCGCGCAGGGTATCCGGGTCGGCGAAGGCCAGCAGCCGGCAATCTTCACGCGGCTGCTGGACGAGGCGGACACACAGCTCCGGGCCGATCCCGGCGGGCTCGCCCGGTACCAGAGCGAGCTCGGGGCGCATCGGTCAGGACTGCGGCGGCGTGGCGGTGTTTTCCGCGCGGTCGCCGCTGCGGAAGCTGACGTAGGCTTCGCCACGCAGTTCCTGCAGGAAGCGGTTGTACTCGTCTTCCAGCTTGCGGCGGCCGATGGTCTCGCGGACCTGGGCACGCTGGTTGTCAGTGGTCACGTCGGTCTGGCGGGTGCCCACGCGCTGCACGATGTGCCAGCCGGCATCGGTGCGGAACGGCTGGCTGACGCCGCCGTCCTGGATGCCGGACACCTGCTGGCCGAACGCCGGACCGAACGCGTCGGCCGGGAACCAGCCCAGATCGCCGCCCTGGCCCTTGCTGTTGTTGTCCTCGGAGGACTCCTTGGCCACGGTCTCGAAGTCCGCGCCACCGGCGATGCGGGCACGCAAGGTATCGATCTTGGCCTTGGCGGCAGCGTCGGTCTGGTGATCGTCCACGCGCACCAGGATGTGGCGGCCGTGGTACTCGGTGACCGTGTGCTCGCCACCGCTGGCGGCGCTGGCATCACGCACTTCCACCAGCTTCAGCAGCTGGAAGCCGCTGGGGCCGCGGATCGGGCCGACCACTTCGCCGGGCTTCATCTTTTCCATCATCTGCGCGAAGGCCTGCGGGATTTCGTCCAGGCTGCGCCAGCCCAGGTCGCCGCCTTCCAGCGCGTTGGGGCTGTCCGAATAACGCACGGCGGCGGCGTTGAAGTCCAGCTCACCCTTGTCCAGCAGGGCCTTCACGCCTTCGGCCTTCTTCTGGCCGGTGGCGATCTGGTCGGCGTTGGAGCCGTCGGGCAGGGCGATCAGGATGTGCGCCAGGTGGTACTGGTTGCCAACCGTGGCCTGCTGCTTCAGGGCGGCGTCGACTTCGCCCTCGCTGACGCTGATGCGGCTCTGCGCGAAGCTCTGGCGCAGGCGCTGCACGGTGATTTCATCGCGCACCGAAGCGCGGAAATCGTTGAAGTCGATGCCGTCGTGGGCCAGGCGCTGGCGCAGTGCATCCAGGTTCGAGCCGTTCTGCTGGGCGATGGCATTCATCGCCTGGTTCAGCTCCTGGTCGCTGACGCGGATGCCGCTGCCCTGGGCGCGGGCCACCTGCAGCTTGACCAGCACCAGGCGCTCGAGCACCTGGCGGCTGAGTACGTCTTCCGGCGGCAGCTGGTTTTCACGGCCGGCGTACTGCGCCTTGATGTTGGCGATCGCACGCTGGAGCTCGCTCTGCAGGATCACGTCCTCGTCGACGACGGCGGCGATGCGGTCCAACGGCTGCGCCTCCTGCGCGAGCACCTGCAGGGGGGCGGACACGCTGGACACCGCCAGCAGGGAGGCGAGAAGAACGGGGAAGCGCTTGGTCATGGGATCTGATTCGGATCGTAGTCATCCCGGGTCGCCCCGGTGTTGCTGGGCGGCACGAGATAGAGGTCGTCGCGGTTGTAGCCGAGGATAGCACGGCGCAGCGTACGGTCCGTGTCCTGGCCGATGGAGCTGAGGCCCTTGAGGACGAACTCCAGCTGGATGGAATTGTTCATGTCGCCTTCGCGGTTGCGCACGTAGCGGCGGGCCACTGCACGCACGGCCAGGCAGCAGCTGTCCCACTGCACGCCGGCGATGATCTCCAGCGGTTCCTTGTCCTGCAGCGAGTAGTAATACCGGCCCACCAGGCTCCAGCGCGCATTCAGCGGGTACAGGAACGACAGGTCGGCCTGCTCCAGCAGGGTCCGGTCATGCTTGTTGGCGGTTGCCGGGGCGCCGGCATTGATGCGGTAGCGGTAGCTGAGGTTGATCACGCCATCGTTGGGCATCAGATAACGGGCGCGGACGCTGGCCAGATCCTCGCGCTTGTACTTCGGGTCCCACTGGTAGGTGGCGCCCAGGGTCCAGCGGTCGTTGATCATGTAGTTGCCGTCGGCGATCCATGCCGACTTGCCCTTCTCCACCGGCGCGCCGCCCGGCGTGGTGCTCACCCGCGATTCGTCGAAGTACTGGATCTGGCCGATCGCGGCCGAGAAGCGTTCCTTGCCGGTGGTCTGGTCGATGAAGCGGGTGCCCAGTGCCAGGGTCAGCTGGTTGGCATCGTTCTGGCGGTCGGCGCCGGTATAGCGCGAGTCGCGGAACAGCTGGCCCCAGCTGAAGGTGAAGTCACGGGTGTCGAAGATCGGCAGCTCGTCCTGGTTGCGGTAGGGCGTGCGCAGGTAGAACAGGCGCGGCTCCAGGGTGTGCAGGAACGACTTGCCGCGGATGGTGGTCTCGCGGTCGAAGAACAGGCCGGCATCGAGGCTGCCGATCGGCAGGCTGCGGCTGGGCGAGGTATTGCCGCGCAGCTGCTCGGGCGTGGCGGTGTTCGGATCGATGCCCTGGGAGGTGAGCACGGTACGGCGGACGCTGTCGGCCAGGCCGCGATCCAGGTCATAGGCGGTGTAGCGGTAGGCCAGGGTCGGGGTTACGTACCAGGCTGCGCCACTGATCGGGAACGACACGTAGGGCTTCACGTCCAGGCGCGAGCCACCGAACATGCGCTGCACCTGCCCGTTGCGGGTGTACTGCAGGTCGGTGCCGGCACTGGCGTCGTACTTGAAGTTGACGTCGTCGTGGGTGAAGCGCACCGCTTCGGTGTAGATGCCGGTTTCCAGCCACGGCAGCACCGGCTTGTTCCAGTTGAAGAACAGGCGTGGCTCGCGGTTGTAGGGCAGGGCGCGCTCGTCGAGGGTGTAGTCGGTCAGCTGCCAGCGGTCGGCCATGATGCCGGCCGTCCAGTTCTGGCCTGTGCCGTACAGGCCGATGGTGCTCTGCAGGTTGGAGGCGGTCACCCCCACCAAGCGGTTGGCGAAGTCCTCGACATAGCGTTCGTCGCTCACCCAGGCCAGGTTGGCGCGGGCCTGCCAGTGGCTGTTCACGTTGTGGTAGCCGTCGAACATCACCCGGCCGCGGTCGCGGTCGCGCAGCTTGTCGTTGGGCATGTAGCTGGTCAGCACCTCGCCACGGCCGCCGTTGTAGAGGTAGCGGAACTCGTTGTCGAGCAGCAGGCCGCGCCGGCTCATGTAGCGCGGGGTCAGGGTGTCGTCGTAGTTCGGCGCCAGGTTGAAATAGATCGGCTGCGCATAATCGAAGCCATTGCGCCCGGACATGCCCAGCTGCGGGAACAGCAGGCCGGTCTTGCGGCGGTCATCGATCGGGAACTTGAAGTAGGGCGCCCACAGCACCGGCACCTTGCCGATCCGCAGCACGGCGTTGCGGGCCGTGCCGAAGCCTTCGTCGTTGTCCACTTCGATCTGCGGCGCCGACAGCTTCCACACCGGCTGCGACGGGTCGCAGGTGGTGTAGGTGGAGCGGTGCATCTGGCCGACCGCGCCCTGCAGGTCGACCGACTCGGCATCACCGTTGCCCCGGCGCGACACCAGCTGGTACTTGATGTCGGAGATCTTGTGGGTGTCGCTTTCCTGGTTGCCTTCGGCGCGCTTGGCGACCATCCGGATCGACCCGTCCTGGTAGCGGACATTGCCGTCGGCGATGTAGTTGCCGGTCTCGGTGTCGAAGCTGAGCTTGTCGGTACCGACGAACTGGTCACCCCGGCGCAGCGCCACGTTGCCCTCGTACTGCGGCACCGTGGTGGTGCCCAGCAGCTGGTCGCCTTCGATGTCGGTCGGCTGGTTCTCACGGGCGGCTGCGGCAGCAGCCTTGTCCTGGGCCGGGACCGGGGTGGGGGCGTCGGTGAACGCGGGAATGACGTCGGTGGCCGGGCACAGGCCCCAGTTGAGCGGCTTATCATCGGCCATCGCCGGCAGGCTGATGGCGATGCTCAGAGGCAGGGGAAGCAGGCGGAGGGCTCGGCGCACGCGGTTCGGATTCGGGCGAAAACGGACGGTAGCTTGCCCCATCCCTTGCATAGGGGCAATGAAGGGCGCCGGAGCCTGCCGGTTCGGGTTCATCCGGCGGAGGCACCCGCAGAGGGGGTGATCAGGGCCTGGACATGGGCCACGCTGCACTCGGCCAGGGCCTGCAGGTCGTAGCCGCCCTCCAGCATCGAGACCACCCGGCCGGCGGCGTGACGGCGTGCCAGCGCATGCAGTTCACGGGTGATCCAGGCGAAATCGTCGGTCTCCAGCATCAGATCGGCCTGCGGGTCGCGCAGGTGGGCGTCGAAGCCGGCGGAGATCAGCAGCAGCTGCGGACGGAAGTCGTCGATGGCTGGCAGCATCTCGTCGGCCCAGACGTTGCGGAAGCGGAAGCCGCCGCTGCCCGGTGGCAACAGGATGTTCATCAGGTTGCCGGCACCGCGGTCGCGGCGCAGGCCGGAATTGGGGAACAGCCCGGCCTGGTGGGTGCTGTAGTAGGAGACCCGGGCATCGTGCTGGAAGATGTCCTGGGTGCCATTGCCGTGGTGGACGTCGAAGTCGACCACCGCGATACGCTCCAGGCCATGGCGGTCACGGGCATAGGCGGCAGCGATGGCGATGTTGTTCAGCAGGCAGAAGCCCATCGCCGTGCTGCTGGTGGCGTGGTGGCCCGGCGGGCGTACCGCGCAGAAGGCCAGCGGGTCCTCGCCCAGCATCACCGCATCGACCGCGGCCACGCCGGCACCGGCGGCGTGCACGGCGGCGCTGGCCGAGCCGGGCGAGGTCCAGGTGTCCATGTCCAGCTGGCGCAGCGGCGCGGTCTGCGGCTGCAGCACGAAGTCGAGCAGGGCGCTGTCGTGGACCCGGGTCAGTTCGCCGAACTTGGCCGGCGGCGCCTCGCGCCAGTCCAGCTGATCAGGGAAGGCGGCGTGCAGTGCGTCGAGTACGTACTGCAGGCGCTGCGGGCACTCCGGGTGGCCGGGGCCGGGGTCATGCAGCAGGCAGGACGGGTGGGTATAGACCAGCATCGTGCCGACTCAGCGCTGGCGCTGCTGTGGTTGCCACAGCGCTTCGCCGTGGCCATCGGCACGGGCCAGCACCCGGGCCAGCACGAACAGCAGGTCCGACAGCCGGTTGAGATACTGCAGCGCCTCGCTGCGCACGGCCTCGTGGCGGGCCAGGGTGACCGTCTCGCGCTCGGCGCGGCGGACGATGGTGCGGGCCAGATGGCAGCGCGCGGCGGCTTCGCCGCCGGCCGGCAGGATGAATTCCTTCAGCATCGGCAGGTCGGCGTTGTAATGGTCCAGCTGCTGTTCCAGGGCCGAGACGTCGGCGGCGTGGATCGCGGCATGGCCGGGAATGCACAGCTCGGCGCCCAGGTCGAACAACTGGTGCTGCAGATGCACCACCAGCGCGCGCACATCCTCGGGCAGGGGCGCGGCCAGCAGCAGGCCGAGCGCGGCATTGGCCTCGTCGACGGTGCCGTAGGACGCCACGCGGGCGTCATCCTTGGCTACGCGCTGGCCGTCGCCAAGGCCGGTACTGCCGTCGTCGCCGGTGCGGGTGTAGATGCGCGAGAGGCGATGACCCATGGCGCGGCTCAGTGGCGGATGTCGCGGCGGGCCTGCTGGAGCTTCAGCACCTGCTCCACGGCCAGCTGCAGGGCGGCGGCCAGCGCCACATAGATCGCCGTGGTGCGCAGGTAGGGCCCGAACCACTGCGCGTAGTTCTGTGCCCAGCCGGCCAGGGTCGGCTCGGCCACGTTGCGGCTGCTCCAGTAGAAACCGCCCTGTGCCAGCAGGTGGCAGACCGCCACCGAAGCGACCAGCAGCAGTGCGCCCTTGGCCAGTACCGGCCAGCGCGCGCTCTGGTAGTTGCGGCCCAGCAGCATGCCGCCGGCCCACAAAGAGAAGTAGGCCGGCAGCAGCAGCCAGTAGCCCGGCGACACGCAGTAGTGCTGCCAGAAATCCAGACCGCTGCTGCGGATCACGATCCAGTCCACCAGCACCGCGAACACCATCAGCAGCGGGAACGCCCAGCGCGTCCAGCGCGCCAGGTAGAAGCCACCGATGAAGAACACGGCCCAGGAGGCATCCGGAATGGCCGCGAAGTGATTGACCCGGGTCGCCGCCAGCAGCAGTACGAGTACGGACAGGACGAAGGCGCGGTTGGCGGTATCGGACATGGTGGGGGCCCGGAGCGGATTCAGGTTTCATTCTAGCCCGCCGCGCAGGTTGGCGCAGGTGCCGCCCGTTCGGCGTACAGTCGGGGCGAGCGCGTATCATGAACACATGAGTGAACGACATGACGTGCTGATTGTCGGTGGTGGCCTGGTGGGTGCCAGCCTGGCCATTGCCCTGGACCGCCTGGGCCGCGACGTGGGCCTGCTTGAGGCCAGCCCGGCCGGCGAGCTGCCTGCGGTGTTCGACCAGCGCAATCTCAGTTTCGCCGCTGCCACCGTCAATGCGCTGACCGCGCTGGGGGTGATGCAGAAGCTGGCGATGGCACCGGGCCCGATCCGGCGCATCCATGTCAGTCGTGCCGGCGATTTCGGCCGTGTGCAGCTCGAAGCGGCCGATTACGACCGGCCGTGGTTCGGCCAGGTGGTGGTCGCGCGCGATTTCGGCCAGGCGCTGGAAGCGCGCCTGCAGGAACTGCCGCGCCTGCGCCGTTACCGGCCGATGCGGTTCCTGGGGCTGGGTGAGGTGGTCGATGGTTACCGCCAGGTACGGGTGGCTGACCAGGCTGGCGAACGCGTGCTGCTGGCACGGTTGGTGGTGGGGGCCGATGGCACCACCAGCGGCGTGCGTGGCGCGCTGGGCATCGAAGTCGACCGCCATGATTTCCAGCAGACCCTGTTCGTGGCCCGCGTGCGCAGCCAGCGCGCGCCGGATGGCACCGCCTGGGAACGCTTCACCGATACCGGCCCAACCGCCCTGCTGCCGCGTGGCGATCGTCACTTCGGAACCGTGCACGGCGTAGCGCGCGACCAGGTCGATGCGGTGATGGCGTTGGACGATGCGGCCTGGCTGCAACGCCTGCAGAACGCGATCGGCTGGCGTGCCGGCCGCCTGCTTGAATCCGGCCCGCGCAGTGCCTACCCGCTCATCCAGGTGCTGGCGCGCGCGCTGGCCGGTGAGCGCACGGTGCTGCTCGGCAATGCCGCGCAGACCATCCATCCGCTGGGCGCACAGGGCTTCAACCTGGGCCTTCGCGATGCGCTGACCCTGGCCGAACTGCTGGAGGATGCGCATGAGGATGCCGGCAGCGATGCGCTGCTGAAGGCCTACGTCGCGCGCCGCGAGGAAGATCGCCGGCAGACGGTGGCGTTCTCCGGTGGGCTGGCACGATTGACCAGCAACCCGGCACCGCTGATGCGGCCGCTGCGCAGCCTCGGCCTGGTGGCCGCACAGCGCGCGTCGGTGCAGTCGATGCTGGTCGGTGGTGCGATGGGCTTCCGTGGTGACGTGCCGCGCCTGTGCCGCGGAGAAGCCGCATGAGCCGGCGCACGCGTCTTGATGTGGCCATCGTTGGTGGTGGCGTGGTCGGTGCCGCGTGTGCGCTGGCGCTGGCCGATGCCGGCCTGTCGGTTGCGCTGGTGGAAGGCCGCGAACCGGCACCGTGGCAGGCCGCACAGCCGGACCTGCGGGTGTTCGCCTTCGCCGCCGACAACGTGCAGCTGTTGAACCGCCTGGGTGTGTGGCCAGCCATCGCGCAGGCCCGCGCCTGGCCTTACCGGCGCATGCAGGTGTGGGATGCCGCGGGTGGCGAGGATCTGTTGTTCGACGCCGATCGCTTCGGCCGTCGTGAGCTGGGCTACATCGTCGAGAACGGCCTGCTGCAGGATCGCCTGTGGGCGGCGCTGCCGGCGGCGGGCGTGCAGCTGCACTGCCCGGCACGGGTGGAAGCGCTGGAACAGGATGAAGACGGCGTGCGCCTGCGGCTGGATGACGGGCGCCGCCTGGAAGCGGCGCTGGCGGTGGCCGCCGACGGTGCCGAGTCAACCCTGCGCCAGCTGGCCGGGATCGAGGTTGAAAAGCATGACTACCACCAGCGTGGCGTGGTGGCCTATGTGGACAGCGATCTTCCCAACCAGGCCACCGCATGGCAGCGCTTCCTGCCGACCGGGCCGCTGGCGCTGCTGCCGGTGGCCGAGCGCCGCAGTTCGATCGTCTGGACCCTGCCCGAGGATGAAGCGGCTCGCGTACTGGCCCTGGACGAGGACGCCTTCAACCGCGAACTGACCCGCGCCTTCGCCGCGCGCCTGGGCGAACTGCGATTGGCGTCACCGCGTGCGGCCTTCCCGCTGCGTCGCCAGCTGGCCCGTCACTACGTGGCTGGCCGCGTGCTGGCGCTGGGTGATGCTGCGCATGTGGTGCATCCGCTGGCCGGGCAGGGCGTGAACCTGGGCCTGCGCGATGTCGCCGCCCTGCAGCAGTGGCTGGCGCCGTCGGCCGAACGCCGCGGCCAGCCGCGGCTGTCGCCGCAGCGCCTGCAGCGCTGGGCACGCGAACGGCGCAGCGACAACCACATCGCCGCCTACAGTTTCGATGCGATCAATCGGCTGTTCTCCAACGACGAAATGCACCTGACCCTGGCCCGCGGCCGCGCGCTGGGCTGTGTCGGCAAATGGCCGCCGCTGGTGCAGGCGTTCTGGAAGCGCGCCGCCGGGGTCTGACCGGAATACAGGTCGCTCTGGCAGGTGCCAACGCCGCTCTGGTAGGTGCCAACCTTGGTTGGCACAAGGCTGGAAGTACCCTCGCCTCATCTGGGCCCAGGATGCCTGATGGATGTGCCAACCAAGGTTGGCACCTACCAGAAGCGGGCTCCGCTACCGCCGTTGATCCAGTAGATCCACGCCATGCGTGGATGAAGATCGCGCCGGTGGATCAATCAACCAGCCAACCAGCTAGGTCGGCACGATCCAGCTTGCCGCGACGCTTCACGTCCAACGCATTGAACTCATCGGCCAGCGCCGGATTGGCCTGCGCTTCCTCGCGGCTGATGAAGCCATCACCGTTCACATCCAGCGCGGCGAAGTGGATGCGGTACTGGCCGACCACGCTGCTCGGTTCCAGCGAACGCACGGTCACCTGTGCCTCGCCGGCTGGCCGTGCAATCTCGACGCTGCCGCTGACCCGGCCGGCATCCAGCGGTTGCTGGCGGATCGCGCCGCCGGTCGGGCCCAGTGGCTGGCTCTGTGCAGGGGTGTGCGGCAGCTGCTGGGCAATGGCCGGTGTGGCTGCCAGCACGGTGATCAGCATGGCGAGCGGGTGGTATCGCATGGTTCCCTTCCTCGGTAGCGCCGGGCCATGCCCGGCGGGCGCGATGGCCTCAGCGCAGCGGCGAGGCCAGCACCGTGATCTCTTCACGGTCGTGATACAGCTGCTTGGCACGTACCACCAGCGGCTTGCCGGCCTGCTCCTGGAACAGGTCCAGGCACAAGCGGGTTTCGTCCCAGCGCTTCTTCATCGGCAGCTTCAGATTGAAGATCGCGTGCCTGCACCAGCCTTCGCGGAACCAGGTGGCCATGCGTTCGGCCACGCGCCGCGGCTGCTCGACCATGTCGCAGACCATCCAGTCCAGCGGCTGTTCCGGGTGCCAGTGGAAGCCATCGGCACGCAGGTGCTCGACCAGGCCGGTGTCCAGCACGTGCTGGCGCAGCGGGCCGTTGTCGATGCTCAGCACGTGCATGTGCTGGCGCGTCAGCACCCAGGTCCAGCCGCCCGGTGCGGCACCCAGGTCGGCCGCGCGCATGCCGGGCCTGGCCAGCGCCTCGCGCTCTTCCGGGGTCAACAGGGTCAGCAGTGCTTCGTCCAGCTTCAGCGCCGAACGCGACGGCGCTTCGGGCAGCAGCTTCAATCGCGGGATGCCCAGTGCCCACGGCGCGCTGTCGGCCGGGTCGGCCACGCAGACGAAGGCGTGGGTGCCGTCGACGAACACCACGTGCAGGCGCGGCAGATGGTCGTTCGGCTTGTCGGTGAGCTTGCCGGCCTTGCGCAGCGCCGGGCGCAGCGCATTGCCGAAGGCACGGGCCAGCCCGGACAGCGGCTTGCCGGCGTCCGAATCGGGATGTTCCACCCACAGGTCGCCGAAGCGCGGCGCATCGGCCAGCACCTCCAGCATCGGGGTGATGCGGTCGGCCGGGTCCAGCTGCGGCAGCTCGGCCAGCACCACCAGCTTCTGCCGTGCGAAGATCAGTTCGCGCCAGCGCAGGCGCGGCGCCAGTGCCGCAGCTTCGTCGCACATGAACAGCACGTAGCCATCATTGCGCTGGGTGCGCGCGTAGCCGGCGAAACCGGCTTCACCGGCGCGGAACTGCAGTTCGCCGGCCAGCTCGGGCTCGAAGCCCTGCCGGCACAGGCACAGCAGGCCGATGCCGGCCTCAGTAACGGGCGCCATCGCTTTCCCCATAGGCGCGCAGCACGCTGCGTGCGGCGTCGCGGTTCAGGCCCTGCACCACTTCGATGCCGCGCTTGTTGAGTTCACCCACCCAGTCGGCCGGCAGCGGGCCTTCGTCGAACGGGGTCAGCTCTTCGACGTCGGCCGAGTTGGCACCGATCAGCAGGCGATCGATGCCGGCCCACACCGTGGCGCCGTAGCACTGGCAGCACGGCTGCGAGCTGGTGGCCAGGGTGACCGGCGACAGCACCGCGTTCAGGCGCGGGGTCTGCAGGCGCTGCTGGGCCAGCATGTAGGCCATGTTCTCGGCATGCGCCAGCGAGGTCGCGTGCGGCATCACCCGGTTCACGCCGGCGGCGATCACCTTGTCATCCGGGCCGAACACCACGGCGCCGAACGGGCCGCCACTGGCGTGCTCGACGTTCAGCCGCGACAGCTCGATCGCCAGCGCGACCTTGGCCTCATCGCCCGGATATCGACGATCCAGGTCGATCTGGTCGTGGATCCAGGCGGGAAGGGTCAGGTGGACTTGCGCGTACAGCATCGCGGGGGTGCCTCGTAATGGGATGGAAGAAGGTGCGGTTGCTTGGGAAACCGGCGCGCAGTGTAGCCGCACCGGCCTGTATCGGGTGTGGCGGTGGGTCAGCCCGGCGAGCCGGTGCGGATCACTACGTACTGCTTGCGGAACTCCAGCCCGGCCTGCGGCCAGCTGGCCGCGTAGGCGCGCAGCAGGGGCAGGGCGGCGGCGAAGTCGTGGCCGTTGACCCGGCAGTCGGCTTCGCACAGGCCGTCGGCATCGCGCGAGGCGAACAGGCGGATGGCGAGGAACTGGCGGGCTTTCAGCAGCTCATCGAAGGCCTCCATACTGCGGGTGAACAGGCAGCAGGGGCAGGAACCGTGGTCGTCCTCGCTGCAGGTGGAGGCATCCACCTCCTGTGCGCGGTAGTGCGCCAGCGGCCCCAGTACCACGGTGCGCTCGTGTTCCTCGCCATCGTCACCGGCCGGATAGGTCAGGCCCATCATCGGCAGGCCCTGCGCGTCTTCGGCGCCGATCGCGGTCTGCAGCGTCGCCAGGTCCACCCGCACCCAGGTCTGGAAGCCAGACAGCAGCGATGCCTGCTCATCGGCACCGTTGGCGTGCTGGTACTCGAACAGGCCATCGGCGAACAGCAGCGGATGCTGGCTCTCGATGACGGTAGATGTCTGCCAGCCGCCGTTGTCGCGCGCGTGCGCGGCCATCGCATGCGGGGTCAGGCGCAGGCCGCTGTCCAGCAGCAGCGCGTCGCCGTCGACGTGGCTGGCGATGCCGGCCTCCTGCAGGACCTGCTGCAGCAGCGGGAGGAGGGCGGTGGAGGTCGTGGTCATGTCAGGCCTGTGGATGGATGGGGTGGAACATCCAGGCAAGGCCTGGGGATCTAGCGGTCGAGCGCGTCAAGTTCGGCGCGATATCGCTGCGCGTCGGACTGCTGCTGCGGATCGTTGCCGTGGTCGCGCAGCCACGTTTCCAGTTCGCGGCGATAGTCCGCGCGGAAATCGGCATTGCCCGGGCTGAAGTGCAGCTTGCGCGCCGCCACTTCCACCCGCTCGCGCGCGCTGGCCCGGGCCTGGGCGATGCCGTGCGGCGATTCATTGGTGAGGATGACGAAGTTGCGCGGGAAACCCGGCGTGTACTTGACCACGAACGGCTGGTCGCGCGCCGGGATGCGGATCGCGTTCTCCAGCGGCCACAGCGAGGCGGTGTTGGTGTGGAACACCACCTCCACGTCGCGGCCCTCGGCCGTACGCAGCACCCCTTCGTAGCGCCAGATGTACTGCTCGTTGAGCGTGGAGCTGGTTCGCTCGGCCTTGACGATCACCGCTTCACCACGCTCGCCCACCACGTTGAGGAAGGTGGCGTTGAGGAAGTGGCCGAGGAACATGTTGAGCATCGCCAGCGGGAACACCACGATGGCGTAGCCCGGAAAGCGCCGCCACCACGAGACCAGCCCGGCCAGCACCATCGCTGCAAAGAACGTCAGCAGCGGATGCTGCGAGATGAACCAGAACAGGACGGAGAGGGCGGTGATCATTGTCGATGGCGTGCGGGCGCCGTGCTGGCGCCCGCGCAGGTCCTCAGGCCGACCAGGTATCGCGCAGGGTCACGCTGCGGTTGAACACCGGCTTGGCTTCGGTGTGGTCGCGGCGGTCGGCGACGAAGTAGCCGGTACGTTCGAACTGGAACGACTGCTCCGGCGCGGCGCTGGCCGCGGCCGGCTCGACATAGCCGGTGACGGTGCGGCGCGATTCCGGATTGAGGTAATCGCGGTAGGTCTTGCCTTCCGATTCATCATCCGGGTTCGGCACCGAGAACAGGCGGTCGTACAGGCGGATCTCGGCCGGCACGCCATGCACGGCGCTGACCCAGTGGATGGTGCCCTTGACCTTGCGGTTGGCGCCTTCCATGCCCGGACGCGATTCCGGATCCAGCCAGCCGCGCAGCTCGGTGATGGTGCCGCCGGCATCCTTGATCACTTCGTCGCAGCGGATGATGCCGGCGCCGCGCAGGCGCACTTCGCCACCCGGCACCAGGCGCTTCCAGCCCTTCGGCGGCACTTCGGCGAAGTCCTCGCGGTCGATCCACACTTCCCGTGCGAACGGCACTTCCCGGCTGCCGAAGCTCTCGTCTTTCGGGTGGTTGCTGAAGGTCAGCTGTTCTTCATGGCCCTCAGGCAGATTGGTCAGCACCAGCTTGACCGGATCGATCACTGCCATGCGGCGCGGCGCTGCACTGTCCAGGTCTTCGCGCAACGCGCCTTCCAGCACGCTGAAGTCGATCAGCGAGTTCTGCTTGCTGATGCCCACGCGCTCGGCGAACAGGCGCATCGCGGCCGGGGTGTAGCCACGGCGACGCAGGCCCTGCAGGGTCGGCATGCGCGGGTCTTCCCAGCCGTCCACCAGCTGCTCGGTGACCAGCGCCATCAGCTTGCGCTTGCTCATCACCGTGTAGTTGATGTTCAGGCGCGAGAACTCGATCTGGCGCGGCTTGGCGGCTTCGCGCGGCAGGCCGGCATCGACCAGCGGCTGGGTCAGCGCATCGTCATGGGCGAAATCAACGTTGTCCACGCACCAGTCGTACAGCGGGCGGTGGTCTTCGAACTCCAGCGTGCACAGCGAGTGGGTGATGCCCTCGATCGAATCACCCAGCGCGTGGGCGAAGTCGTACATCGGGTAGATCGGCCACGCGTTGCCGGTGTTCTGGTGCTCGACGTGCTTGATGCGGTACAGCGCCGGATCGCGCAGGTTGATGTTGCCGCTGGCCATGTCGATCTTCGCGCGCAGGGTGCGCGCGCCATCCGGGAATTCACCTGCGCGCATGCGGCGGAACAGATCGAGGTTTTCCTCGACGCTGCGGTCGCGCCACGGCGACGGGCGGCCCGGCTCGGTGAGGGTGCCGCGGTAGGCGCGCACTTCCTCGGCCGACAGGTCGCAGACATAGGCCTTGCCCTGTTCGATCAGCTTCTCGGCGGCCAGGTAGTAGGTCTGGAAATAGTCCGAGGCGTGGCGCAGTTCGTTCCAGCTGAAGCCCAGCCAGCGCACGTCGTCCTGGATCGCGGCCACGTATTCCGGGTCTTCCTTGGCCGGGTTGGTGTCATCGAAGCGCAGGTTGCAGACGCCGCTGAACTCGCCGGCGATGCCGAAGTTCAGGCAGATCGACTTGGCATGGCCGATGTGCAGGTAGCCGTTCGGTTCCGGCGGGAAACGGGTCTTGATCGCCTGGTGCTTTCCGCTGGCCAGGTCCTCGCGCACGATCTGGCGGATGAAATCGCGCTTTTCGTGGCTGTCGGCGGGGGTCTCGGGGCTGGCGGGGGTGTGCTCGGACATGAGTCGGCGAAAAGAAAGGCAGAAAGACCAACAGTCTAGCGCGTACCGGGCAGGGCTGCCCGGTGGGGCGTGGGGATGCCGGCCAGCGGCCGGCACTACCAACCCCTCTTCCGGTAGCGCCGGCCGCCGGCCGGCGGAATGTGGATCGCCGTGCAATTGGGTAGTGCCGGCCGCTGGCCGGCAGAACGGTCATGCGCCGTCACCACCACCATTCAGCCCCCGGGCGTATGCTGGAATCCTGTCCCACGGAGCTGCCGCATGCACATCGTGTACAAGGCCGACAACCTGTTCGACGCCCACCTGGTCAAGCACGCGCTGGAGGATGCCGGCATCCCGGCCTTCGTGTTCGGCGAGTCGTTGCTGGGTGGCATGGGCGAGCTGCCGCTGTTCGGCGTGCTGCGGGTGGGCATCCCTGATGCGGCACGGCCGCAGGCCGAGGACATCGTGGCGGCGCTGGACTTGGGCCAGGCGCCGGACGCCCCCATTTCCGATGCAGACGACATAGCCGGCCTTCCGGCGTAGGAGCGCATCATGTTGGGAATTGGCCAGGGCATCCTCGGCATCGGCGCCTTCAAGCAGCGCCTGCCGCGCCCGGAAGAGGCGCTGCCGGGGCGCGATCAACCGCTGCCGCTGCACAGCAACCAGCACTTCGTGAACAGCCATCCGCTGAAGGACCGTTTCGCCGGCCTGCAGCAGATCCGCTTCGCGCTGGGCTGCTTCTGGGGCGCCGAGCGCAAGTTCTGGACCGAACCGGGCGTGTACAGCACATCGGTGGGCTATGCCGGCGGCATCACCCCGAACCCGACCTATGAAGAGGTGTGCTCGGGCCTGACCGGCCACACCGAAGTGGTGCAGGTGGTGTTCGACCCGGCGGTGGTGAGCCTGGAGCGGCTGCTGCAGCTGTTCTGGGAAAGCCACGACCCGACCCAGGGCATGCGCCAGGGCAACGACACCGGCACCCAGTACCGTTCGGCGATCCACGCCACCGACGAGGCGCAGTACGCTGCCGCGCTGGCCAGCCGCGAGGCCTACCAGGCGCAGTTGGCCGCAGCCGGCTACGGGGTGATCACCACCGAGATCGAGTACCCGGCACCGGCGTACTACTACGCCGAGGACTATCACCAGCAGTACCTGGCGAAGAATCCGAACGGCTACTGCGGTATCGGCGGCACCGGGGTGAGCTGCCCGATCGGGTTGGATGTGGAGGCGCCGCGCTGACGCGCGGTGGTCCGCCTGCGGCGGGCAGAATCTACGGCAGAAGCCAAAGCCAAAGCGGCTCTGCGTTTCTGCGGGTTGGGCGGGGCGGTGTGGGTTGTCAGGACGCGCCGTAAACCCGTCCTTGGGGGCTCGATGGCGCCATCCATGGCGCCAACGGTCCTGCCAACCCACACCGCCCCACCTCCGAGAGTTTCCCGGTGACGGTGGGCAAGAGCATGGGTTACTGACGAACTGAAAGAAAACAAAAAGGACGCGGCCTTCGCCGCGTCCTTTTTGTTTGATCGTGCATTGCCCTTGTAGCCGAGCCATGCTCGGCTGCGAGCAAGCGAAGCGCGCGACCCGCTTTGCTCTTCTTTCTTTCATCCGTGGCGGGCGGCCGCCGGAAACTGTCAGAGGGCGGGCGGGTTGGGTTCGCGGGAGTGTCCGCCGCATGGATGCGGCGGCCAAGCCTCCAGGGACGGATTCACGGCGTCTCCCGCGAACCCAACCCGCCCGACCCAGCGCGGCTTTCGCTCTTGCTTCAACGCGACCAAGCCCCCGCCACGAGGGGCTCAGCCGTTCGCCGGAATCACAGTTCCGAACGAATGCGCTCGCGCAGCGCCTGCAGATCCTTGGCAAACGCATCGATGCCGGTCGCCAGCTTCTCGGTCGCCATCGGATCGGCCGCCAGATCCGCCGCGAACTTCGCCGCGTCGATCGGGGTCACGGGCACGCCATCCGCCGCACCGGCCACCAGCTTGCGCGGCAGCTCGCCGTGGTCGGCGTCCAACTTCTCCAGCAGGTCCGGCGAAATCGTCAGGCGGTCGCAGCCGGCCAGCGCTTCGATCTGCGCGGTCGAACGGAACGAGGCGCCCATCACCACCGTCGGCGAACCGCGGCGCTTGAATTCGGCATACACGCCGCGCACGAACTTCACGCCCGGGTCTTCATCGATGTTGGCCGGGGTCTGGCCGTTGGCCACGTACCAGTCCAGGATGCGGCCGACGAACGGCGAGATCAGGAACGCGCCGGCTTCGCTGCAGGCCAGCGCCTGGGTCGGGTTGAAGATCAGGGTCAGGTTGCAGTCGATGCCCTCGGCCTGCAGGATGCGCGCGGCTTCCACGCCTTCCCAGGTCGCGGCGATCTTGATCAGGATCTTCTCGCGCGGCACGCCGGCATCGGCGTACATCTGGATGAACTGGCGGGCCTTGGCTACGGTGGCAGCGGTGTCGTGGGCCTGGTCGGCATCCACTTCGGTGGACACGCGGCCCGGCACCAGCGTGCTCAGCAGCGCGCCGACGCCGATGGTCAGGCGGTCGGCCACGGCGTGCA
This sequence comes from Stenotrophomonas sp. 99219_Sma, assembly GCF_056480785.1. NCBI lineage: Bacteria > Pseudomonadati > Pseudomonadota > Gammaproteobacteria > Lysobacterales > Lysobacteraceae > Stenotrophomonas > Stenotrophomonas sp. 99219_Sma. The sequence continues at coordinate 776,302 of NZ_CM151117.1, forward strand.
CCACGGCTTCGCGGTCGCCACTCTGCTGGCGGCCCCAGGCCAGTTCGCGTTCGATCAGCTCGGCGTAGACCGGAAGGTCCAGCGCCTTCTTCACCAGGGTCGGGTTGGTGGTGCAGTCCACCGGCTGCAGGCGCTTGATCGCCTCGTAGTCACCGGTATCGGCAACGACCACGGACAGTTCGCGCAGCTGGGACAGTTTGGACGGGGTACTCATTACGGCTCCTGGTGCAGGGGGATCGAATCGCGCGCGGTGCGCAGCGGTAATCAGGGGCGGTCGTTGTGGACCGCGGTCACGCGCAGGCGCAGCTTGCGGCCGCCGGGCGCGTTCCAGTCGATGCTCTGGCCGATCGAAAGGCCGAGCAGGGCACTGCCGACCGGGGCCAGCACGGAAACCTTGCCTTCATCGACGTTGGCTTCGCGGGGGAAGACCAGGGTCAGGACGTGCTTCTCGCCCGACACTTCATCTTCGCACTCCACGCGCGAATGCATCATGACGATGCCTTCGGGAATCTGGTCCGGTGCCAGCACGGTGGCACGGTTGAGTTCTTCAGCAAGCGCGAGCGCGGCAGGCGTCTGGCTCAGCGCAGGGGATTCGAGCATGGCGTCCAGGCGGTCCATGTCGAAGGTGGAAACGGTGATCGACGGCGGCAGGCCGCTGGCGGTACTCATGGTGAAGCTCCTTGGTTGAAAGCCATGCAAAAGGCGGCACCTGCTGGCGCCGCCTGACTGTATTGTGGGGACAAATGCGACCGGAATCGACTCCTGCCGATTCCAGGCCGGTGCTGCGGGGGTTCAGCCGTTCAGCGCGGGGCCGGGCAGGGCGGTCGTGTCGCCGGCGGCGTTGACCGCTTCCAGGGTGAACAGCGCCTGCGGCAGGCGCTTGAACTGATCGGCCAGCTCCATCAGGAAGTCGTTCATGGCCGAGCTGCGGCGCCAGATCATGGCGATGCGGCGGCTGGGGCGGCCTTCGCCGGTGAAGTCGAGCAGGCGGATGTTGTTCGAGCGCGGCACCGGCGGCTGCACTGACAGGCTTGGCAGCAGGGTGATGCCGACGTCGGCGGCGACCATCTGCCGCAGGGTTTCCAGGCTGGTGGCGCGGAACTCGGACTTCTCGTTGGCACCGAACAGGCGGCAGACTTCCAGTGCCTGATCGCGCAGGCAATGGCCATCTTCCAGCAGCAGCAGCTTCTGCGTGGCCAGCTCCTGCACGTCCAGGTGTTCGCGACGGGCCAGCGGGTGGCGCCCGGATACGGCCAGCAGGAAGGGTTCCTCGAACAGAAACTCGGCATGCAGCTGGTCGTCGATCACCGGCAGGGCCAGCAGTGCAGCGTCGAGCTTGCCTTCGCGCAGGCGGTCCAGCAGCACATCGCTCTTTTCCTCGACCAGCAGCAGTTCCAGCTCCGGGAAGCGATCGCGGATGCGCGGAATCACATGCGGCAGCAGGTACGGGCCCAGGGTCGGGAAGATCCCCAGGCGCACCGTACCGGCTTCCGGATCGCGACTGCGACGTGCCGCTTCCTTCAGCTGTTCCACTTCGGACACGATCACCCGTGCCCGTGCTGCTGCTTCCTGGCCGGCCGGGGTCAGCATCACCTTGCGCGGTGCACGTTCCACCAGCGGCAGGCCCAGCTCTTCTTCCAGCTTGCGGATCTGCGTGGACAGCGTCGGCTGGCTGACGAAGCAGGAGGCGGCAGCCCGGCCGAAATGCTTGTGGTCGGCCAGGGCTACCAGGTACTTCAGATCACGTAGGTTCATCCTTACACCCCAGGGGTAACGGACCGGCTGACGGCATGGTTACCCGACAGGCAGACAATATTCCCGGTGATCTGGGAACGATGGATCAGGCAGCTTCAGCAACGGCACCGCTGCTGCTGCTCACCGACGAGCGGATCAGGTGGTCGAACGCGCTCAGTGCGGCGGTCGAACCGGCGCCCATGGCAATGATGATCTGCTTGTAGGGTACCGTCGTGCAATCGCCAGCAGCGAACACGCCCGGCAGGTTGGTCTGGCCGCGGTCATCGATGACGACCTCGCCACGCGGCGACAGCGCCACGGTGTCCTTCAGCCACTCGGTATTGGGCAGCAGGCCGATCTGCACGAAGATGCCTTCCAGCTCGACGCGGTGGGCGTCGCCGCCGACACGGTCCTTGTAGACCAGGCCGGTGACACGGCTGCCGTCGCCCAGCACTTCGGTGGTCTGTGCGCTGGTCAGCACGGTGACGTTGGCCAGGCTGCGCAGTTTCTTCTGCAGCACTTCGTCGGCGCGCAGGCTGGAATCGAACTCCAGCAGGGTTACATGCGACACGATGCCGGCCAGATCGATGGCCGCTTCCACGCCGGAGTTGCCGCCGCCGATCACCGCCACGCGCTTGCCCTTGAACAGCGGACCATCGCAGTGCGGGCAGTAGGCCACGCCCTTGTTGCGGTACTGGTCTTCGCCCGGCACGTTCATCTGGCGCCAGCGTGCGCCGGTGGACAGGATCACCGAACGCGACTTCAGCACCGCGCCGTTTTCCAGCTGCACCTGCACCAGGCCGTCTTCACCGGCCGGCACCAGCGCACTGGCGCGCTGCAGGTTCATGATGTCCACCTCGTACTCGCGCACGTGCTGTTCCAGCGCCGTGGCCAGCTTCGGGCCTTCGGTCTCCTTCACCGAAATGAAGTTCTCGATCGCCATGGTGTCCAGCACCTGGCCACCGAAACGCTCGGCGGCGATACCGGTGCGGATGCCCTTGCGTGCGGCATAGATCGCCGCTGCCGCGCCAGCCGGGCCACCGCCGACCACCAGCACGTCGAAAGCGTCCTTGGCGGCGATCTTCTCGGCATCGCGCTTGCTGGCATTGGTGTCCAGCTTGGCCACGATCTGCTCGAGGGTCATGCGGCCCTGGTCGAAGACTTCACCGTTGAGGTACACGGTCGGCACCGACATGATCTCGCGCTGCTCGACTTCGTCCTGGAACAGGGCACCGTCGATGGCCACGTGCTGGATGCGCGGGTTGAGTACCGCGGCCAGGTTCAGTGCCTGCACCACGTCCGGGCAGTTCTGGCAGGACAGCGAGAAGTAGGTTTCGAACTTGTATTCACCTTCCAGGTTCTGCACCTGCTCGATCAGCTCGGCGGTGGCCTTGGACGGGTGGCCGCCGACCTGCAGCAGCGCCAGCACCAGCGAGGTGAACTCGTGGCCCATCGGCAGGCCGGCGAAGGTCAGGTGGATATCCTGGCCCGGGGTGCTCAGGTCGAAGGACGGCACGCGGCCCTGGCCATCGCGCAGCACCTGCAGCGAGATCTTGTCCGACAGGCTGTCCAGGGTCTGCAGCAGTTCCAGCATTTCCTGCGACTTGGCGCCGTCGTCGGCGTGCGCGGTGATCTGGATCGGGCGGGTCACGCGCTCCAGATAGGTCTTCAGCTGCGACTGCAGGTTGGCGTCCAACATCGGGTCATCTCCTGGCTTCAGGCAAACAGGGGGCGTGGCACCGCTGTAGAAGGTAGCGGACCAGCAGGGGGTAGGGGTGAACCCAAGACAGCGACCGTGGAAGGGGCTGGCTGGCCAAGGCGGGCGAGCGTTGGCTGTCTTGGGTTCACCCCCACGCCGGTGGGGGGACCGGCACGGGGATGAAAGGCGCGCCGTGGCGTGGGGCCACGGCAGGCCGGTACCGCTTTAGATCTTGCCGACCAGGTCCAGCGACGGGGTCAGGGTCTTCTCGCCTTCCTTCCACTTGGCCGGGCACACCTGGTTCGGGTTGGCGGCGGTGAACTGGGCAGCCTTCAGCTTGCGCAGGGTTTCGGAGACGTCACGGGCGATCTCGTTGGAGTGGATCTCCAGGGTCTTGATCACGCCTTCCGGGTTGATGATGAAGGTGCCGCGCAGGGCCAGGCCTTCTTCCGGAATGTGCACGCCGAAGGCGTTGGTCAGCTGGTGGGTCGGGTCGCCAACCAGCGGGAACTGGGCCTTGCCGACGGCCGGCGAGGTTTCGTGCCACACCTTGTGCGAGAAGTGGGTGTCGGTGGTGACGATGTAGACCTCGGCGCCGGCCTTCTTGAACTCGGCGTAATGGTCAGCGGCGTCTTCGATCTCGGTCGGGCAGTTGAAGGTGAAGGCGGCCGGCATGAAGATCAGGACCGACCACTGGCCCTTCAGGGTGCTGTCGGAAACCTTGATGAACTCGCCATTCAGGTAAGCATTGGCTTCGAACGGCTGGATCTGGGTGTTGATCAGGGACATCGTTTTTCCTCTGGGTGAAGGGGAGTGGGTGAATCGACAGGACCTAGAGTACCGACTCGCTATCGATAAGAACAATCCATTGATTGCATCTATTTGATAGATGTAGTCTATCAAAATGCACTGAGCAGGCACTGAACCCGGACGCTTTCATCCTGCAACTGCCTGTGTGACAAGGAAAATCTTCCGGAACGGCTGAATAGGGCCAATAGTCCCTCCTTATCTGCTCGGGCAGAACCTGAACGGATTGCAGCCTTTTGTAGAGTCGAGTCATGCTCGACTGCGGACCTGTGGATGTGTAGCTCGACTGCGGCAGAAGCAGCCGAGCATGGGCTCCGCTCTACAATTGCGGCATGCTTTCCCAAACCGAACCCACCCTGCGCCAGATCGTGGCCGAGGCCAGTGCCCGCCTCGGCGGCGTCGAGGCCCGCCACGAGGCCGAACTGCTGCTGCTGCATGTGCTGGAGCGCCCGCGCAGCTGGCTGTTCGCGCATGCCACCGATCCGCTGGCCGCCGCCGACCTGGCCGCCTTCGAAGCGTTGCTGGCCCGCCGCGTGGCCGGTGAGCCGGTGGCCTACCTGACCGGCCGCCGCGGTTTCTGGACGCTGGACCTGGAGGTCGACTCGGCCACGCTGATCCCGCGTCCGGAAACCGAGCTGCTGGTCGAGCTGGCGCTGGAGCGGCTGCCGCCAGACCAATCGCTGCAGCTGGCTGACCTGGGCACCGGCAGCGGTGCGATTGCACTTGCACTGGCCACCGAACGGCCCCAAGCGCAGGTGCTGGCTACCGATGCCAGCCCGGGCGCGCTGGCCGTGGCCGCGCGCAATGCTGCGCGCCATGAACTGCGCAACGTCCGCTTCGCCGAGGGCGGGCACGACTGGTATGCGCCACTGCAGGGTGCACGCTTCGACCTGATTGCCAGCAACCCGCCATACATCGCCAGCGATGATCCGCACCTGGCACAGGGCGACCTGCGTTTTGAACCGGCCACCGCGCTGGCCTCCGGCGTGGACGGGCTGGATGACATCCGCCGCATCGTCGACGGTGGCCAGGCCCATCTGCTGCCCGGCGGTTGGCTGCTGATCGAGCACGGTTGGGATCAGGGCGCGGCGATCCGCGCGCTGTTCGATGCGGCGGGTTTTGCGGAAGTACAGACCGTGCAGGATCTGGAGCAGCGCGACCGCATCACCCTGGGCCGGCGTCCGGCCTAGAATGGAGGTTCTCCTGCCCCGGCAGGGCATCACCCTGGAGCTGCAAGCATGCGTACGCTGTACCCCGCCATCACCCCCTACGACGTCGGCACCCTGAAGGTCGACGACCGCCACACGCTGTACTTCGAACAGTGCGGCAACCCGGACGGCAAGCCGGTGGTGATGCTGCACGGTGGCCCGGGCGGCGGCTGCAGCGACAAGATGCGCCAGTTCCACGACCCGTCCAAGTACCGCATCATCCTGTTCGACCAGCGCGGTGCCGGCCGTTCCACCCCGCACGCGGACCTGGTGGACAACACCACCTGGGACCTCGTCGCCGATATCGAGAAGCTGCGCGAGCACCTCAAGGTTGATCGCTGGCAGGTGTTCGGCGGCAGCTGGGGTTCGACCCTGGCACTGGCCTATGCCGAAACCCACCCGCAGCGCGTGACCGAACTGGTCCTGCGCGGCATCTTCATGCTGCGTCGCTGGGAACTGGAATGGTTCTACCAGGAAGGCGCCAACCGCTTGTTCCCGGATGCGTGGGAGCACTACCTCAAGCCGATTCCGTCGGTGGAGCGTCATGACCTGATCTCGGCCTTCCACCGCCGCCTGACCAGCGAAGACGAAACCACCCGCCTGGAAGCGGCCAAAGCCTGGGCGGTGTGGGAAGGCGCGACCAGCTTCCTGCACGTCGATGATGACTTCATCAACAGCCACGAAGACCCGCATTTTGCGCTGGCGTTTGCCCGCATCGAGAACCACTACTTCGTCAACGGCGGCTTCTTCGAGGTGGAAGACCAGCTGCTGCGCGACGCGCACCGCATCGCTGACATTCCCGGCGTGATCGTGCACGGCCGCTACGACGTGGTCTGCCCGCTGGCCAACGCCTGGGACCTGACCAAGGTGTGGCCGAAGGCGAAGCTGGAAATCACGCCGGCCTCGGGCCACTCGGCGTTCGAAGCCGAGAACGTGGACGCACTGGTGCGCGCCACCGATAGCTTCGCCTGATCGGTAACGCCGGGCCATGCCCGGCGCTACCGGCCCTCATCCACGCATGGCGTGGATCTACCGCAGCCTGGTAGTGCCGGCCGCTGGCCGGCAACCCGGAAACGGTTGGATGCGCGCAGACGCCGGCCAGCGGCCGGCGCTACCACTGCCCGGCCAGCAACGCGTCGGCCAGTACCTGCAGCTTCGGCGAATGCTGGCGCGACGGTGGGTAGATCAACGACAGTTCGCGGCTGCGGCCTTCGAACGGCTGCAGCACGCGCTGCAGGCGGCCATCGGCCAAGGCGTCGGCCACGGCGAAATCCATCACCTGCACGATGCCGATACCGGCGATGGCCGCTTCCACCAGCGGATCGCCGCTGTCGAACACAATCCGCGTCGGCGGCGTGAACTCGCGCAGTTGCCCGTCCTGCAGGAGCTGCCAGTCCACCAGCCGGCCACTGCGCAGGTTGCGCACCGCCAGGCAGGCATGATCCTGCAGCGCGGACACATCGTCCGGTGCGCCGCAACGGGCCAGATAGGCGGGGCTGGCCACCGTCACCCAGCGCAGCGGTCGCAATGGCCGCGCGACGATGCGCTGGTCGGCGATGACGCCGGTGCGCAGCGCGGCATCGAAGCCTTCCTCGACCAGATCGACCAGACGGTCGCTGAGCACCGCTTCCACCTGCAGCTGCGGATGCTGTTGCAGCAACGGCGCCAGCATCGGCACCAGCACCTTGCGCCCGAACATCGACGGCGCACTGATCTTCAACGTGCCCGAGGGCGTGCACGGACGGTCGGCCAGTTGCCGCTCGGCATCGTCCAGGCCGGCCAGCAGCGGTGCCACCTGTTCGACGAATTGGCGGCCATCCGGGGTCAGCGCCACATTGCGGGTGTTCCGCTGCAGCAGCTTCACCCCCAGCGTGGCTTCCAGCCTTCCGATCGCGCGCGACAGGCCGGACTGGCTCAGGCCCAGCTGGCCGGCGGCCACGGTGAAACTGCGCGCTTCGGCCACCTGCACCAGCATGCGCACCGCATTGAGGTCCATCGAGGCTCCATTCATGCCGAAAATCATGACAGATATGGTCGGGGAGGGGTTTATTGATTGGCTAGCATCAATGAGACTGCGCTCCCCCACCGCGCCAGACCGCCGATGCCTCCCCTCAAATACCCGCGCTGGGCGCTGACCCTGCTGGCCACCGCCCAGCTGATCATCGCCCTGGATGCCACCATCATCTTCGTTGCCCTGCATGACATGGGCCGCGCGCTGCAGATCAACGCGCAGCAGCTGCAATGGGTGGTCAGTGCCTACACCGTGGCGTTCGGCGGCAGCCTGTTGCTGGGTGGCCGTGCCGCCGACCTGATCGGCCGCCGCCGCTTCTACCGGCTGGGCATGCTGCTGTTCGCGCTGGCCTCGCTGCTCGGCGCGCTGGCGCCGAACGCCACGCTGTTGATCATCGCGCGCGCCGCACAAGGCGTCGGGGCGGCGCTGCTGTTCCCGGCCACGCTGGCGCTGATCAACACGCTGTACGCCGAAGGCCCGGTACGCAATCGTGCGCTGGCGATCTGGAGCATGGCCAGTGCGGTGGGCCTGGCGCTGGGCACGCTGCTCGGCGGCGTGCTGACCCAGGCGTTCGGCTGGCCGGCGGTGCTGGCGGTGATCGTGCCGCTGGCCACGGCGTGCGCGGTCGCGGCCGGTACATGGCTGCCGTCCGATGGTCCACGCGTGCAGGGCCGTTCCTTCGATCTGGCCGGTTGTCTCACTGTCACCGCCGGCGGCAGCCTGTTGGTCACCACCCTGGTGCAAGGGCCGGAGTGGGGCTGGACGGCGCCGGCTACGCTCATCTGCCTGCTGCTTTCAGCCGTACTGTTGACGGTGTTCGTACAGATCGAAAAGCGCAGCCGTGACCCGCTGATGCAGTTTTCGCTGTTGCGCCTGCCCGGCCTCCGCGCCGCGCTGGGTCTGACCTTCGCTTTCATGAGCAGCTATGGCGTGCAGTACTACTTCCTGGCGCTCTACTTCCAGGATGGCTATGGCTGGAGCCCGCTGCAGGCCGGTATGGCCTTCCTGCTGCCGACATTGGTGTGCACCTTCGGCATCCGTATTGCCGAACGCATGCTGCGGCGCCGTTCGCCACGGCAGGTGCTGGCCTGGGGCTTCGCCGCAGGTGCCGTCGGCATCGCCGCGGTGGCGCTGGCGATGCCGCATGGCGCCAGCTACTGGCCGCTGTTGCCGGGCATCGTGGTGCTCAGCGTCGGCCAGGGCATGAGCTGGACGGCGATGTGGATCGTGGCCGGGCAGGGCGTGCCGGGTCCGCAGCAAGGCGTCGCGTCCGGCATGGCGGCCACCGCCCAGCAGATCGGCGGCGCCTTGGGATTGGCGGTACTGGTGATGGTCGCCAACGCCGCGCGCGGCACGCAGGCGGCAACCAGCCCTGATGCGTTGCAGGGCATGGTCAATGCACAGTACGGCGCCGCGCTGTTCGCCGCGCTCGGCGTGGTGATCGCGCTGGGCCTGCGCCCGGCAACAGTAGTGGTAGTGCCGGCCGCTGGCCGGCAAACACAATGACCCAACTACCCTGAGGTTGCCGGCCAGCGGCCGGCACTACCAACCCGGGATGGATCCACGCGCGTTCAACCCAATGCCAGCAACTGCGGCTGCAGCGCGCTGAAGATCCGCGCCAGCCGCTCCGCCCATGCCTGCTGCCCGGCGGCATCGGCGATCAGGTCCTGGCGGATCTCCAGTTCCACGTGCACCAGCCCGCGGCCTTCGCCATGCACCGGCACCGCGTAGTCGCTGGTGCTGCTGACTGAATAGGGTTCGTTGTCACCCACCACCAGGTCGCCTTCGTCGCGCAGTGCCTGCAGCAGTGCATGCGCAAAGCGCGTGTCCTGGTTGTACAGCACGCCGGCATGCCACGGCCGCTGCATGCCGTTCATCGCTGGCGTGAAGCTGTGCATCATCACCAGCAGGGTGGGGCGACCGGCATCGCGGCGTGCGTCCAGTTCGGCGTCGATGCGTGCGTGGTACGGCGCGTGGATCGCATCGATGCGCTGTTGCCGCTGTGCCACTGACAGACCGGCATTGCCCGGGACCACGGTGTGGTCGCTTACTTCCGGAATCAGCGTCGGCGAGGCCAGTGGGCGGTTGCAGTCGATCAGCAGCCGCGAATAGGTCTGTTCGATCGCCCAGGCATCCAGCCGTTCGGCCAGTGCGCGGGTGGTGCCGGCAATGCCGATGTCCCAGCCGATGTGGCGATCCAGTTCGGCCTGTGGCAAGCCCAGGCCGGCGAGGGTACCCGGCACCTGTTGGCCGGCATGGTCGGCCAGCAGCAGGTACGGCGAAGCGCCCTGAGGCCGGTGAATCGCGTAGATTGCCGGATCATCGGCGCCGAGCAGCGCCGGCAGCGCATGTAGGTCGGCGTCAGCCACGCGGGCGCCCGTCCAGGTGGTGCTCGATCATCCACAGGCCGGCCCAGAGCTTGGCGTCCAGCTCGTAGCCTTCGCCCATCTTCTGCACCAGCCAGGCCGCGGCCTCACTGCGTGGAATCTCGTGCACGGTGATGTCCTCGCTGTCATCACCGCCACCTTCGCCGATCCGGCGCAGGCCGGTAGCGCGTACGAAGGCGATCTTCTCGCTGCTGGCGCCGGACGACGTCGGGCCGATCATCAGCACTTCGGCGTGATCGGCGGTCCAGCCGGTTTCTTCTTCCAGTTCGCGCACGGCCGAGACTTCAATCGATTCGCCGGCGTGGATGTCGCCGACCAGGCCGGCCGGCATCTCGATGGTGGGTGCCTGCAGCGGCACGCGGAACTGCTCGACGAACAGCACCTTGTCCTCAGGGGTGACGGCGATGATGATTGCGGCCAGGCCACCGGCGTGGGTACGTTCGCTGTATTCCCAGGTGCCGCGCACCAGCATGCGCTGGTACTTGCCTTCATAGACGACACGCGGGGCTTCGGTGTTGCGCTGGCTCATGCGGGCTCGCTGGAATTGGAAAAGGATGGAGTGGGAACGGGGTCGGCCACACCGGCGGCATCGAACAGCCGGCGGCGGGTCATCGGGCCGAAGCGCAGGGTCTGGCACAGGCCACCGAGCAGCTCCGGGTCGGCCGCCTGGCGCAGCAGACCGGGTTGGCTGCCGTCCAGCGGCGCGTCCAGCGCGATGGTGGTCAGCTGGCGCCAGAGCTGGGCGTGCTCGCGCTGTTCGCGCAGGCGCGCCGCCATCTGTGCCGCGCCGCGCAGGCGCAGGAACGGCACTTCGTCCAGGCGTTCGTACAGCGCATCCATGCTGCCGAAGTGGGCCAGCAGCACGGCGGCGGACTTGCTGCCGACACCACTGACACCGGGAATGTTGTCCACCGCATCGCCGCACAGTGCCAGGTAATCGGCGATCTGGTGCGCGTGCACGCCGTGCCGCGCCTTCACTCCGGTTACGTCCCAACGCTGGTTGCGTGCGTAGTCCCACTGCTCGTCGTGATCCAGCAGCAGCTGCGACAGGTCCTTGTCGGCGGAGATGATCACCCCGCGGTGGCTGCCACGGTGCACGTGCAGGGCGCTGCCGATCAGGTCATCGGCTTCGTATTCGTGGTGGGCAAGCACCGCAAGGCCCAACGCCGCGCACAGCGCCTTGCAGTGTACGAACTGGCGCTTGAGCGCTTCCGGCGCCGGGTCCCGATTGGCCTTGTAGGCAGGGTACAGGCGATGGCGGAAGCCGCTGTCGAGCGCTTCGTCGAAGGCGATGGCGATGTGCTGGGGGCGCTCGCGCTCCAGCAGGTCCAGCAGGAAGCGGGCGAAGCCGTGCACGGCGTTGGTCGGCCAGCCCTGCGCGTCCTGGAACTGGTCTGGCAGCGAATGCCAGGCGCGGAACACGTAGATGCTGGCATCAACCAGGTACAGCGACGGCGGCGGAGCCGGCAGGGTCATGCCGGTGGCGTCCAGTCGCGCAGCAGGGCCGCCGGATCGGGGCGCTCGCGTTCGGGTACATCGGCCTTGGGCGTGCCAATGTGGATGAAGCCGGCGATGCCTTCGCCTTCGGCCAGGCCCAGATGTGCCTGCACGACCGGGTCGAAGGCCATCCATGCAGTCAGCCACTGCGCACCGAAGCCCAGCGCCTGCGCGGCCTGCAGCAGGGCGAAGCAGACGCAGCCGGTGGTCATCAGCTGTTCCTGTTCGGGCACCTTCGGGTCCGGGCGCGGGCTGGCGACCACCACGATCACCAGCGGCGCATGGCTGAAACGCTGGCGGTCCTTCTCGAATACCGCCTCGCCGGCATGCGGGTCGCGCTGGCGGCTGCGCTCGGCCAGGAAGTCGCCCAGAGTGTGACGTGCATCGCCGGCAATCTTCAGGAAGCGGAACGGTACGCGCTTGCCGTGGTCGGGCACGCGCACGGCCGAGGCCAGCATGCGCTGCAGGGTGGCTGGATCCGGTCCGGGCTCGCCCAGTTGCCGCGAGGGCACCGAGCGGCGGGCATCCAGGGCAAGCAGGGCAGCGGGGTCGGGCATGGAGTCTGAACCGGTCATCACGGGTGTTTGATTATAGTCGGGGTGGTCAATGACGCCGTCTGTGTCGCGTCCCGCCCCTGAATATCAAACTGTGATGAACATCATGCCACTGGCGGGAAAGGGACGACCGCTTCCTCTCGCCTCGTGGGCCTCGCACGGCTTACGATATCTATCTTGCCGGGCCGCCGGTCATGAGGTTTGAAGTGAGGACTGTTTCACTGTCCGTGACGGGCTGGCCGGCCTACCATCGACGTACCGGCACATGGGGTGTGCCGGCCGTCGCGATGTCCATGCTGTCTGTCGTACCAGAGAAGGTGGGGAGCCTTCCCGAATGATGAGCGCGCCCACACCGATGGGATCGCCGGGCCGTGACCCGGTCCAGCTTCAGCGTGCCCGGGACATGGTCCTGCCGGCGCTGTGCCAGGCGTTCGGGGCCGCACTGGCGCGTTTCGACGATGCACTGTTCGACCGCGCCGGCAATGCTGGCTCGTCGCAGCTGCTGTTCCTGGATGCGATGCGCGAGCTGCGCCGTCGCCGTGAGGACATCGCCGCCGCCTTCGCCGGCCACCTGCAGCGGGCCTGGGATGCACTGGCCAGTGGCGAGCCGTTGTCGGCCGAAGCCACCCTGTCCGGGCCGGCCGAGGATGGCCTGAGCCTGCTGGCTGAACATGTACTGGAATCGCGGCTGGCGGTGCGCAATTTCGCCACCGTGCTGCTGCGTGACTTCAAGCCGGTGCTGGCGCGGCTGGACCGCCGCCTCGGCCGCCTGATCGGCGGCGCCGAGCTGGACGCCGACCACAACCCGGTCAGCCCCGAACACCTGGGCGTGGCCATCCATGAGGCCTTTGCCGGCTGCGAACTGGCGCCGGAAGTGCACCTGGTGCTGATCAAGCTGTGCGAGCGCGACCTGCGCGCGCCGGTGGGCCGCATCTACGAGAAGCTGGACGAGCAGCTGGCCGCCGCTGGCGTGATGTCGCAGATGGGGGCGCCGCGGCGTCCACTGTCTGCCGCGCCCGACCCGCGCATGGCGCCCGGGTCGGACGATCTGGGCGAGCCGCGCCACGCGGCGGGCTTCGAATCCGAATTCAGCGATGATGAACAGGCCGCGCCGGCCTGGGCACAGCGCTTCGCTGCGCGCTGGTCCGAGCGCCGTGGCCACATGCAGCAGCACCTCGGGAGCGAGGATGCCGGCAACGGCGAGGCGTATGCCGGCCAGCAGGGAATGCTGCTGGAGGCCCTGCATGAGCTGCTGCAGCAGACCCGTCATGTCCGCGAGGACGCCACCTCGGCAGCGCAGGTCGCGGTTGGCCAGCACCGCCCGTTGAGCCAGCGCGAGATGATGTCGGTGCTGTCGCTGCTGCAGGCCACGCCCAGCGCCACCCTGCGTGCGGCCATCGGCGAGGACGGCGAATCACTGGCGCAGCGGCTGAAGAGTGAAGTGCTGTCCAGCGCCACCCGTCTCGGCGTCGATCCTGGCCAGACCCGGCTGGACCCGCAGGACGAAGATGCGATCGATCTGGTTGGCATGCTGTTCGACGTGATGCTGGACGAACGCGAGCTGGAGGGCCGTTCGCGCGAGTTGATCGGCCGCCTGGTGGTGCCCTTCGTCAAGGTGGCGATGCTCGACCGCCGCATGTTCGTGCAGAAGACCCACCCGGCCCGCAAGCTGCTCAACTCGCTGGCCGAAGCCTGCGAGGGCAATACCGGCGAAAGCCAGGCCGAGCGCATGCTGATGGCCAAGGTCGAGGAAATCATCGAGCGCCTGGTGGCCGAGTTCAACGAGAACCTGGCGATCTTCCTGACCCTGGAAGAAGAATTCCGCGAGTTCCTCGTGCAGCACCGCCGCCGCGTGGAAATCGCCGAGCGCCGTGCCGCCGAAACGCAGCGCGGCCAGGAGAAGCTGGAAATGGCCCGCAGCCGGGCGGGTGCCGAACTGGATCGCCGCATCGGCGATGCCACCCTCCCGCCGGCCATCGCTGAGTTCCTGCGCCAGCCATGGCAGCACCACCTGACCCTGGCGCTGCTGCGCGAGGGCGAGGAGGGCGCGTCGGTGGCCGAGGCACTGAGCCTGGCTGACGGCCTGCTGGAGGAAGTGGCCGAGGCCCGCCGCCAGATCGTCGGCAAGCCGTGGCTGCAGGCCTGGCAGCCGGTGCTGGCCAAGGTATTTGCCAGCGTCGGCGTGCACGGCGATGCCGCCACCGGTGCCATCGACGCCCTGCACGACACCCTGCAGGGCATTGCGGAATCGCGACCGGAACTGCAGCGCGCGCTGCCGGAGCTGCCGCAGGTCGCCTTGCCGGCGCCGCCGGTGGCTGAGTCGCCAGCGGTGGAGCTCGGCGGGCAGATCGACGCCGACGATTTCGACAACGCCGACGCCGACCGCTTCCGCCGCATGGAAATCGGCAACTGGCTGGACTTCGTCGACAAGGACGGCAAGGTGCAGGCCGGCAAGCTGTCCTGGGTCAGCCCGATTTCCTCGCGCCTGCTGTTCGTCAACCGCCGCGGCGTGCGCTTCTGCGTGGCCTCGCCGGAAGAACTGGCGGTGATGGTGCGGCTGGGCCGCCTGCGCGCTCACGTCGACGATGGCGCCTTCGACAGCGCGATGCAGGGTGTGATCGATCGGCTGGACCCGGGCAGCGCAACACTGCACTGAGCCGTGGCCGCCTGCTAGGATCGGGAAAACTCACCGATCAGCGGGGACCTGCATGGCCGTGGCGTTGCTGGGGATCAAGGAGACCGCGCCGGGCGAACGGCGCGTGGCGTTGACGCCGGAAACCGCGCGCAAGCTCGGTGCCTTGGGCATCACTGTCTGGTATGAGGCCGGCGCCGGTCTGGCGGCGGGATTTACCGATGCTGACTATGACGACGCCGGTGCACGTGTGTTCGATGTAGGTCGCTGGGCCGAGATCGATATCCTGCTGTGCGTGCAGGCACCGCCGGTGGCGGTGCTGGAGCAGCTCAAGCCCACTGCCAGCGTGGTCGGCCTGCTGACCCCGGCCAGCGATCCGGCGCTTGCGGCATTGGCCGCTGGCGACCGCCTGCACCTGTTCCCACTGCAGCAGCTGCCGCGCACCACCCGCGCGCAGGCGATGGATGTACTCAGCTCGCAGGCCGGCATGGCCGGTTACAAGGCGGCACTGATCGCGGCCGGGCGTGCGCCGCGTTTCTTCCCGATGCTGACCACCGCCGCCGGTACCGTGCGCCCGGCCAAGGTGCTGGTGATCGGTGCCGGTGTGGCCGGTCTGCAGGCCATCGCCACCGCGCGTCGTCTCGGTGCACAGGTGGAAGGTTTCGACGTGCGCCCGGAAACCCGCGAGCAGATCCAGTCGCTGGGCGCGCGCTTCCTTGATCTTGGTGTGAGTGCAGCCGGTGAAGGCGGCTATGCGCGTGCGTTGAACGATGAGGAACGCGCCGAGCAGCAGCGCCGGCTGGCCGACCACCTGCGCAGCGTGGATGTGGTGATCTGCACGGCAGCGGTACCGGGGCGACCGGCGCCGACGATCGTGACTGCCGCGATGGTGGAGGGCATGGCCACCGGCAGCGTGATCGTGGACCTGGCGGCAGAGAGCGGCGGCAACTGCGCACTGACCCAGCCGGGGCAGTGCATCGAACATCAGGGCGTGACCATCGATGGCCCGCTTGGCCTGGCCAGCCGCGGCGCGACCCAGGCCAGCGAGATGTACGCGCGCAACCTGCTCAACTTCGTCGCCTTGTTCGTGCGCGAAGGGGAGCTCAGTTTCGACTGGGACGACGAGTTGCTGGCGAAGACACGCTGGCAGGCGTGAGCCGGTAGCGCCGGTTGCCTTCCCGGTAGATCCACGCCATGCGTGGAGGAATGGCCCAGCGTGCGGACCAGGGTCCGCACCCACCCTGCAGATGCCGGCGTTACCGCGGCTTCGCCGGCGGCGGGTTGTCGCGCACCCAGTCCTTGCGTTGTTCCGGCGTCATCTGCGACCAGCGCTCGCGCAGGGTGTCGCGCTGTTCCGGCGGCATGTTCCGCATCTGACCGAACAGGGCCCGGGCCTGCTCACGCTGTTCCGGGTTCATGTGCTCGAAGCGGCGCAGGCCACGGCGGGCCTTGTCGCGCTCCTCCGGGCTCATCGATTGCCAGCGCTGGCCATGCGAAAGCATGCGCTGGCGCTGGCCGGCATCGGCGCTGTTCCAGCGGTCGCGCAGCGGCGCCAGCAGGGATTCGCGCTGCGCTTCGCTCAGGTGTTCCCACGCCGGCAGCGGTGCGGCCGGCGCAGGGCGTGCGGCAGGGGCGGGCGCGGCGCTCTGCGCCAGTGCCGGGAAGGCCGGCAGCAGCAACAGGGTCATCAGCAGGGGCAGGGTGTGCAGTCGGGACATGATTCACTCCATCGCCAGGTCGGTATCGCCCAGCCACAGGTACAGATCGGGATTTTCGTCGTAGAGCGCGCTGTTGTCTTCCGCCGAGGCAAGCACAGGTGCCGGCGCAGGGCCCGTCAGGGTGCCGTGGCCGGTGAACTGCAGGCCGATACCCAGTGCCACCACCAGTGAACAGGTACTGGCCAGCCACCAGCGCCAGCGCCCGCGATGGGCGGCCGTGGCGCCGTGGCGAGCCTGGCGCAGCCGGGCCAGCGTTGCCGGCGACAGCGCGTGCAGCGACTGCGCGTGCAGGCTGCGCAGGGTGTCATCGGAAGGCAGGGAGCGGTTCACGGGTGGGTCTCCAGATAATCCTGCAGCGCCTGGCGGGCGCGTGCCAGATGGGTTTTTACCGCGCCTTCGCTGCAGCCCATGGCGCGGGCGGTGGTGGCCCCGTCCAGGTCCTGCAGCACGCGCAGGGTGAAGGCCTCGCGCTGGCGGGCGGGCAGGCGGCGCAACGCGTCCACCAGCTGTTGGTACTGCTGGCGCTGTTCGTGCGCCTGTGCCGGGTCCGGGCCGGGGTCGGCCCAGTCGATCTCGCCGCCGTCGGCGTCCTGGTTGTCGCGCCAGAACGGCAGTCGGAAGCGGCGCCGGCGCTGCACGTCGATCACGCGCCGGCGCAGGATGCTCCAGAACAGCGGGGCCCATTCGGCAGCCGGCTTGTCGGCGTAGTCCAGCATGCGCAGCAGCGCGTCCTGCACCGCGTCCATGGCGTCTTCGCGCTGGCGCAGGCCGGCCTCGGCGAAGCGGAACGCGCGCGGGCCAACACTGGCCAGGAACGCCTCCAGCGACGCCGGCAGGGCATCGGTCTCGGCGCTCGGGGGGACGGGGCTGCTCACCAGCACAGGGTACGGTTCCTCGCTCGGGGTCACCATCGACAACGCGTGAGCGCGGCTTCGGTTGACGCCGGGCGCGCACCGGGTTCAGCCCATGGTTATGATGGGACAACGAAGACAGAGCAGGAGCGTTGCCGGTGAGTGACGGGTTCGTAGCGCTGTACATCTTCATGCTGGCAGCCATCGCCGGCCACGTGATCATTTCGCGGGTGCCGGTGATCCTGCATACCCCGCTGATGTCGGGCTCCAACTTCATCCACGGCATCGTGCTGATCGGTGCAATGGTGGTGCTGGGGCACGCGCAGACACCGCTGGAGAAAGCGCTGGGCTTCCTCGCCGTGGTGCTTGGTGCTGGCAACGCCGCCGGTGGCTACGTGGTCACCGCGCGCATGCTGGAAATGTTCAAGCCGAGCGCGCCCAAGGGCGGCAAGGACGAGCCGAAGGAGCCGCAGGCTTGAACATCAGCACCGTCGAACTGCTCGATTGGCTGGTCAAGGCCAGCTACCTCGTCGCCGCCACGCTGTTCCTGCTGGGCCTGCAGCGCATGGCCTCGCCGCTGACCGCGCGCAGCGGCATCCGCTGGGCCGGGCTGGGCATGCTGCTGGCCACGGTGGCGACTTTCTTCCTGCCCGAACTGCATAACGTGCCGCTGATCCTGGTGGCGCTGCTGCTGGGCGCGGGCCTGGCCTGGTGGTCGGCCGGCAAGGTTGCCATCACCGACATGCCGCAGATGGTGGCGCTGTACAACGGCATGGGCGGCGGCTCGGCCGCGGCCATCGGTGCAGTGGAACTGCTGCGCTACGCCTTCCTCGCCAACCGTGATACCAGCCACTGGAGCGCACAGGCGCTGGCCGACCTCGCTGCCCGCCAACCCTCGGGCATGGTGCTGCTGCTGGCGGTGGTCGGCGCGGCCATCGGTGCGGTGTCGCTGTCCGGCTCGGTGATTGCCTGGGCCAAGCTCGATGGCCGCCTGGACAAGCGGGTGACCTGGCCGGGCCAGCAGGTGATGAACCTGCTGGTGGCACTGGCGGTGGTGGTGCTGGCGATCATCGCGGCCAGCACGCTCAACACCTGGGCGATCGTCGCGTTCTTCGTGCTGGCACTGGCACTGGGCGTGCTGATGACGCTGCCGATCGGTGGCGCCGACATGCCGGTGGTGATCTCGCTGTACAACGCGTTCACCGGCCTGGCGGTGTCGTTCGAAGGCTATGTGCTGGGCAACGAGGCGCTGATCATCGCCGGCATGATGGTCGGCGCGGCGGGCATCCTGCTGACCCGGCTGATGGCCAAGGCGATGAACCGGCCGATCCGCAACGTGTTGTTCTCCAACTTCGGCGGCGGCGGCGTCGGCGGCGAAGCGCAGGCGATCACTGGCGCGCAGAAGCCGATTGAAGCGTCGGACGTCGCGGCGATGATGGCCTACGCCGAACGCGTGGTGATCGTGCCCGGTTATGGCATGGCGGTGGCGCAGGCCCAGCACAAGATCTGGGAGCTGGCGCAGCGGTTGGGCCAGCGCGGGGTGAAGGTGAAGTTCGCGATCCACCCGGTGGCTGGGCGCATGCCTGGGCACATGAACGTGCTGCTGGCCGAAGCGGGTGTGCCCTACGACCTGATCGCCGACATGGACGACATCAACCCGGAATTCGCCAACACCGATGTGGTGCTGGTGATCGGTGCCAACGACGTGGTCAATCCGGTGGCACGTACCGACCCGGCCAGCCCGATCTACGGCATGCCGGTGCTGGATGTGGTCAACGCGCGCAACGTGGTGGTGATCAAGCGCGGCAAGGGCACCGGTTTTGCCGGCATCGAGAATGCGCTGTTCTACGCCGACAACACCCGCATGCTGTACGGCGATGGTGCGGAAGCGGCGGCCTCGCTGGTGAGCGAACTGAAGGCGCTCGACGGCGGGCATTGAGCGGCGGCTGCATCGGGTAGGTGCGGACCTTGGTCCGCACGCATTTGCCGGCCAGCGGCCGGCACTACCGAATCCATGCGTGGTGGCTGCATCGGGTAGGTGCGGACCTTGGTCCGCATGCTTCTGCCGGCCAGCGGCCGGCACTACCGAATCCATGCGTGGTGGTTGCATCGGGTAGGTGCGGACCTTGGTCCGCACGCTTCTGCCGGCCAGCGGCCGGCACTACCTGCCGGTGGGTCAGCGCGCCAGCCAGGCGCCCACGGCCAGGCCCAGGGCCAGCCACAGCCATTCCATCGCGCCATTGGCGAGGGTGATCAGGGTCCAGGCCAGGTGCGGGCCCATCCGCAGGGTGGCGTCCCACAGGTCCAGCCCGATCGAGCCGCCCATCCACGCGCTGGCGATGGCCCAGTTGGCCACGGCCGCCACCAGCAGGGTGCCCAGCACGACCAGGGCGATGCGCAGCCGGCCCGGGCCCAGCGTGCCCATGCGCAGCATGAACACCAGTTCCAGGGCGGTCAGTACCGCCATCCAGCCGACCTGCCGGCCGGTCATCAACGCCAGCATCATCCAGGCGAGGGGAGCAACAAGCAGACCCAGCAACAGCATGATGGGCCAGAGCCAGGTCACGGTCCTGGCACGCGCGGCATTGGAGGACATCGAAGCTCCCTGAAGATCACTCACAGGATACTGTGGTTTGCCGCAGTGCACCGGCGGCGGCAGGGCGGCTGGGCTAGAATGCCGTCTTGCGTGGCCTTGGCCACGGCCCCATATCGGTCCCCATGTATTCCCGTAGCAGCGAACCTGTCCACTTCGAACGCGATTGCGAGGCCGTGATGGTCCCGCAGGGCGACACCGTGACCCTGCCCGCCGGCAGCTATGGGTACATCACCCAGGCGCTGGGTGGCAGTTATTCGGTGTTCGTCGAGGGCAACCTGTTCCGCATCGCCGGCAAGGACGGCGACGCCATCGGCAAGGAGGCACCGGCACCGCTCGAGCTGCCGGCTGACGCCACCGATGAACAGGTGGAACAGCTGGTGTGGCAGCAGCTGCGCACCTGCTTTGATCCGGAAATTCCGGTGAACATCGTCGAACTGGGCCTGGTCTACGAGGTCGAGATCAAGCACCTGGACGAAGGCAAGCGCGAGATCGACGTGAAGATGACCCTGACCGCACCGGGCTGCGGCATGGGCGAGATCCTGGTCGACGACGTGCGCAGCAAGCTCGAAATGATTCCGACGGTGGCCGAGGCCGACGTCGACCTGGTGTTCGACCCGCCGTGGAACCAGCACATGATGTCCGAGGCGGCCCGGCTCGAGACCGGCATGCTTTGACCCACGGCCCGCAGTGACGCGGGCCGGGCATTACCCGCAACCAGAACAGGAAATCTCCGGTGTCCCAGTCCATTCCCAGCTTCGCCGTCACCCGTTCGGACCACCCGCGCAGCGCTGAAGAGCGCGCCCAGATCCTGGAGAAGCCGGGTTTCGGCCTGCACTTCACCGACCACATGGTGGAAGTGCGCTGGGACAAGGACACCGGCTGGCACAACGCCAACGTGCGCGCCTACGGTCCGCTGCAGCTGGACCCGGCCGCGGCCGTGCTGCACTACGGCCAGGAAATCTTCGAGGGCATCAAGGCCTACCGCCATGCCGACGGTTCGATCTGGACCTTCCGCCCGGATGCCAACGGCCGTCGCCTGCAGCGTTCGGCGCAGCGCCTGGCGCTGCCGGAACTGCCGGTGGAGATCTTCGTTGAATCGCTGAAGCAGCTGATCGCCGTCGACAGCGCCTGGGTGCCGTCGGCCGATGAGTCGAGCCTGTACTTCCGTCCGTTCATGATCGGCGACGAAGCCTTCCTCGGCGTGCGCGGCGCGCACAAGGCCGGCTACTACGTCATCGCCAGCCCGGCCGGCCCGTACTTCGCCAAGGGCGTCGCCCCGGTGTCGATCTGGCTGTCCACCGAATACGCACGTGCAGCCAAGGGCGGCACCGGTGCTGCCAAGTGCGGTGGCAACTACGCGGCTTCGCTGCTGCCGCAGCAGAAGGCGCAGGCACAGGGCTGCTCGCAGGTGCTGTTCCTCGACCCGGTCGAAGGCAAGTACCTGGAAGAACTGGGTGGCATGAACGTGTTCCTGGTCTACAAGGACGGCACGCTGGTTACCCCGCAGCTGTCCGGCAGCATCCTCGAAGGCATCACCCGCGAGAGCATCCTGCAGCTGGCCCGCGACCGCGGCATGAAGGTCGAAGAGCGCAAGGTCACCATCGATGAGTGGAAGCAGGGTGTGACCTCGGGCGAGATCGCCGAAGTGTTCGCCTGCGGTACCGCTGCGGTGGTCACCCCGATCGGCCAGCTGAAGGGCGAAGGCTTCTCGGTGGGCGACATCAACGCACCGGCCGGCGAAGTGACCATGTCGCTGCGCAAGGAACTGACCGACATCCAGTACGGCCGCCTGCCGGACCGCCACAACTGGCTGGTCAAGCTGGGCTGATCGCCCGCGTTGAACCGGTAGCGCCGGGCCATGCCCGGCGGCGCTTCTTGAAAGCCCGTCCCAGTGACGGGCTTTCTGCGTTGTGGGCCCGCCCGTCGACCGCAGCAGGCGGGCGCTTGACGCAAATAGGTTTGCACTGCAAACTAAATTCAAGCGACCCCGATGGAGCGTGTCATGCAGCAGCCGTCCGTCATTGATCCTTCCTCGCGCCTGCAGGCGCTGACCCGTGAATATTCGCGGTACTCGCGAAGTGCCGGGGGCCTGTCGGCGATGGCAGGCGGCATTGCCTGCCTGGCCTCGTTCCTTGCCGGCGCGCTGCTGCCGACCACCCTGGCGCTGCGCATCGTGCTGATTGCCGTGCCGGTGCTGTGGATCGTCGGCAAGCAGTGGCTGGCGCGCCGCTACTACCAGCGCCTGGGCCAGGTCGAGGAGCAGGTCACGCCGGCCGAGCGCAATTTCCAGCGCTTCTTCATTGCCTTCACCGCGCTGGTAAGCGTGCTGGTGATCGGCAGCGTGCTGACCCGGCTGGCGCCGATGGGTGAGCTGCCCTGGGACCTGCGCGCCATTGGTTACCTGGCCATGGTGGCGCTGCTGCCCTGGGTGGTGTGGCGCTGGCTGCGTACGCCGCTGGAGTTCATCGTGGGCGTGTTCCTGTTGTGCCAGGCCGCGCTGGCCTTCACCGGGCAGGCGTATGGCTTCGCCCTGAGCACGGCCGTGTTTCCGCTGGCATCCGTCGCACTGATCGTGGTCGGCTGGCGTGACCACCAGCGCTTCCAGCGGCTGCAGGTGGAGATGCGCGCGTTCATGGCGGCGCGGACGAACGTCGGATGACGCAGCTGCCTGATTCCAGAGCGCTGCTTCAGCTCGACCGCTTGATCCACGAGCCGGCACGCCTGCTGATCCTGTCGATCCTGGCAGGTGCCGAATCCGCCGAGTTCGGCTTTGTCGAACATCTCAGCGGGTTGAGCAAGGGCAACCTCTCCAGCCATCTGAGCAAGCTGGAGGCTGCTGGACTGGTCGCCATCGACAAGTCGTTCCGCGGCAAGCGCCCACTGACCACCCTGCAGTTGACGCCGATGGGCCGCACTGCCCTGGCCGAGTACCGCACACAGCTGGCGGCGATCGTTGCCGGCATTCCCGATCCGGATCGAAAGGACGCCTGACATGACATTGCTCCCGCGCCTGTTTGCAGTTCTGGTCGTTTCCTTCTCTGCCCTCATCGGCTCGGCCGCGGCCGCAGATCCGCGCCATCAGGGAGCCACGCTGACCACGCAGTTCTACGAAGGGCACATCGACGCCCTGTGGGAACGGATGACGCCGCAGATGCAGGCGGGGCTGCAGTCCCCGCAGAACCTGGTGGCGCTGCGCGAGCAGGTGCTGGCGGGCTGGGGCGCAGAAACCGAGCTGGTCAGTGAGAAGGTCGAGAAGGTTGATGGATTCGACACCTATCTGCGGCAGGCGCGCTTCGCCAGGAGCCCAGACGTCATCCAGGTGCTGTGGGCCATCGATGCCGACGGGCGGATTGGCGGCTTCTACATCCGCCCGCTCCAGACCACGCCACCGCAGGCCGCAGCGAGCGGGTTCCTCGACTATCAGACCCGCACACGGCTGCAACTGCCGTTCAACGATGAGTACTACGTGTTCTGGGGCGGGCGTACCGTCGAACAGAACTACCATGCGGCCCATGCCGGCCAGCGCTTCGCGCTGGATCTGCTGGTGGTCCGCGATGGCCGCTCGCACCGTGGCGATGGCCTGCGCAACGATGATTACTACTGCTTCGGTCGCCCGATCCTCGCGCCCGCCGACGGCACGGTGGTGGAGGTGATCGAGGGTGTCGCCGACAACGTGCCGGGCCAGATGAATGCCGCCCAGCTCACCGGCAACCGCGTCATCCTCGACCACGGCAACGAGGAATACTCGGTGCTGGCGCACCTGCGCCAGGGCAGTGTGCGTGTGGCGCAGGGACAGGCTGTCCGCAGCGGCGCGCACCTCGGTGACTGTGGCAACAGCGGCAACTCCTCCGAGCCGCACCTGCACTACCAGCTGCAGGCCGGGCCCGTGTTCGGTGTCGGCGAAGCGCTCCCGGCACAGTTCTCCGGTTATGTGGCCGATGACCAGCCAGTTGCACGCGGCGAGCCGGTCAAAGGGCAGCGGATCCGGCCGGCGCGCCTCCCGCAGGCAAAGTAGTCAGCGCGTCCGACGCGATGGGCAGGCACGCCGCGGGCACGCTGCGCCGTCGTTGGTGTCAGCAGTGGACGCCGATGTCGGCAAAGTCATCGCAGGACATGTGATGACCCAGTCAGGTGCGTGCAGGGCAGGAGAAAGTTCCTTCACCTTCACAAACCCTCGACCCGAAAAGTCTCAGAACGAACATTTCATCTTGCTGAAAAGACGCTGAAAATCTTGTGGTGTCCGGTTTTGGTCATTAGCGTCATCTGCACGGCGGATCGTTAGGGGGATCCGCTGGCTCGCCGGACTTCGAACCTCGCCAACGCAAGCCAGCCCAGGGTTCGGGCCGGTGCTTCTGCCGATTCCGGCATTCACACCACAAGAAAGGGAAATACGATGTCCCAGGTAACGCAACCGCGTGTGCGTCGAGTGTGGGTGGTCCTTGGTGCGTCCGTTCTGTCATCGCTGCTGCTGGCCACGCCTGCGCTGGCCGGTGATGTCCAGCTCAGCGGCCTGCAGTCCGCACAGACCCACCAGCGTTTCATCGTGAAGTACCGCGACGGCAGTGCCCCGGTGGCCAACACCACCGCACTGGCCTCTTCACTGAAGAGTGCCGCCGCCGGCCTGGCCAGCAGCCAGGGCCGTGCGCTGGGCCTGCAGCAGGTCCGCAAGCTGGCCGTCGGCCCGACCCTGGTCAGGACCGATCGTCCGCTCGACCAGGCCGAATCCGAGCAGCTGATGCGTAAGCTGGCCGCCGACCCGAACGTGGAATACGTCGAAGTCGACCAGATCATGCGCGCCACGCTGACCCCGAACGACACCCGCTTCAGCGAGCAATGGGGCTTCGGCACCTCCAATGCCGGCATCAACATCCGGCCGGCCTGGGACAAGGCCACCGGCACCGGTGTGGTCGTGGCGGTGATCGACACCGGCATCACCAATCACGCCGACCTCAATGCCAACATCCTGCCGGGCTACGACTTCATCAGTGATGCGGCGATGGCGCGCGACGGCAACGGCCGCGACAACAACCCGAACGATGAGGGCGACTGGTACGGCGACAACGAGTGCCAGGCGGGCTACCCGGGTTCGAACTCCAGCTGGCACGGTACCCACGTGGCCGGCACGGTAGCGGCGGTGACCAACAACAGCACCGGCGTGGCAGGTACTGCGTTCAACGCCAAGGTCGTGCCGGTGCGCGTGCTCGGCAAGTGCGGCGGTTACACCTCCGACATTGCCGACGCGATCGTGTGGGCGTCCGGCGGCAGCGTCAGCGGCGTGCCGGCCAATGCCAATCCGGCCGAGGTCATCAACCTCTCGCTGGGCGGCGGCGGCAGCTGTTCGACCACCTACCAGAACGCGATCAATGGCGCTGTCGGGCGTGGCACCACCGTGGTGGTCGCCGCCGGCAACAGCAACACCAACGTGTCCTCGTCGGTGCCGGCCAACTGCCCGAACGTGATCGCAGTGGCGGCCACCACCTCGGCCGGTGCGCGTGCCAGCTTCTCCAACTATGGCAACGGCATCGATATCTCGGCACCGGGCCAGGGCATCCTGTCCACCCTCAACAGCGGCACCACCACCCCGGGCAGTGCCAGCTACGCTTCGTACAACGGCACCTCGATGGCGGCACCGCACGTGGCCGGCGTGGTCGCGCTGATGCAGTCCGTAGCCCCGAGCCCGCTGAGCCCGGCGCAGGTGGAGAGCATCATCAAGAGCACTGCACGTCCGCTGCCGGGCGCCTGCTCGGGCGGCTGCGGCGCCGGCATCATCGACGCCGACGCGGCCGTGGCTGCGGCGATCAACGGTGGCGGCCCGAACCCGGGTGGCAACGTCCTGCAGAACAACGTTCCGGTCACCGGCCTCGGCGCTGCCAGTGGCGCTTCGCTGAGTTACACCGTGAACGTTCCGGCCGGCAGCACCCAGCTGCGCGTGGCGATCAGTGGCGGCAGCGGTGATGCCGACCTGTACGTGCGCCAGGGCAGTGCCCCGACCGATACCGCCTACACCTGCCGCCCGTACCTGAGCGGCAACAGCGAGACCTGCACCATCAACAGTCCGGCTGCCGGCACGTGGTATGTGCGGGTGAAGGCCTACAGCACCTTCTCGGGCCTGACTCTCAACGCCCAGTACTGAGCCCAAGCCCCTCTCCATGGGCACGCCCCGGCTCCGGCCGGGGCGTTTTTGCATGGGGACGCGCGGTGATGCGAGCCGCCGCGTCGTGGTGGGTGCCGACCTTGGTCGGCACGCTGTTCCTCACACCGATTCGAAGCGGTTCGCGGCCACGTTCTTGCGCACGTGCTGCGGGTCGAAAATCCGCCCGTTCATCGCGATGTACACGCCGCTCGGCAGCGACTGCACCGCACCGATCGCGCAGCCGATGTTGAACTCCGCATCCGAGCCGCGGAAACGCGCCGGGCTCAGCGCGCCGGTCATCACGATGGTCTTGTCCGGGATCGTCGCCAGCACCTGGCCGGTCTGCACCATCGAATCGGTGCCGTGGGTCACCAGCACGTGGCGGGTCGGCTGCGCGGCGATGGTGGCGCGGATCAGTTCGCGGTCCTCATCGTTGATGTGCAGCGAATCCTTGCGCAGGATCGGAATCACGTTGAAGCGGAACGTCACGCCCAGCTCGCGCAGGATCATGCCGATCTGGGGGTCGCCGATCTGGTAGTCCGACTTGTCGTCGAAGTAGATCTTGTCGATCGTGCCACCGGTGGTGACGACCAGGAGCTCTTCCATCATGTGCATGCGCGAAACCAGGACAGGTACAGCGGCGCGGGGCCAGGAACACAGATGATACGGCCCGGCGGGCGCAGCGTCAGCGTCGCTTGCCGAAGCGGGCGCGCAGCCCGGGGAGGCTGGCGCTGAAGATCACCAGCAGGGCCAGCGCGATCTCGATCAGCGCCAGCCAGCGTGTTTCCGGGTGGCTCCAGGCACTCATCACCCCGTGGCTGAACCAGCCCAGGGCCAGCACCGAGGCCCAGAAACCGGCCTTGCGCCAGCCCAGTCGCAGGGCAACGGCCAACGCCAGCGGCGGCGCGGTGAACACCAGCTGGGTGGCCAGCCAGTGCTTGTCATTGATGAACCAGCCGGCGAACAGCGCGGCCAGCCCCATCAGGGCCAGCAGCAGGGCCGTGCGCGGCGCGGCGCTCATCGGGCCAACCGCTGCGCGATGTCGGCCACCCGGCGGCCCAGCGCGCGCGCCAGCACGGCTTCATCGTCGGTCGGCTGCGGGTCGTCGGCTGCACCGGCCACATGGCTGGCGCCATACGGCGTGCCGCCACTGGTGGTGTGGCTCAGCGCCGGCTCGGTGAACGGGATGCCGACGATCACGCAGCCATGGTGCAGCAGCGGCACCTGCATCGACAGCAGGGTCGATTCCTGGCCGCCATGCATCGAGGCGGTGGAGGTGAACACGCCGGCCGGCTTGCCGGAGAGGGTGCCGTTGACCCATTCGGCGCCCAGCCCGTCCAGGAAGTGCTTGACCGGCGCCGCCATGTTGCCGAAGCGGGTGGGGCTGCCAAGCAGCAGGCCCTGGCATTCGACCAGGTCCTGCACGCTCACGTAGGGGGCACCATCGTCGGGGACCGGCGGCTGTGCGGTCTGGGTCACGGCGGCCACCGGCGGCACTGTGCGCAGGCGCGCGGTCATGCCCGGCACTTCGCCGATGCCCCGCGCGATCTGGCGCGCCAGCCGTGCCACTGAACCGCCCCGGCTGTAGTACAGCACCAGAATCTCGCCCATCGTGCCCGCTTCTCCTCGTCGTGTGGCCACCAGTATGGCTATCCTGCGAGCATTCCGCATCGGGTACCCTTTCGCCGATGGAACCTTTGGATACGCTCAACCTGTGGATGGAGCGCGCGCGGGATCGCGCACGGGCCATCAGTTTCGGCCGCTTCCTGTGGCATCGCTTCCTCGACGACCGCCTGTTCCAGGCGGCGGCGGCGCTCGCGTACACCACGGTGTTCGCGCTGGTGCCGCTGGCCATCGTGGTGTTCGGCGTGCTCTCGGCCTTCCCTGTCTTCGACCGCTGGAGTGACCAGCTCAGCGATTACGTCTTCTCCAACTTCGTGCCCAACGCCGCGCGTGCGGCGGAGGGCTACCTGCGGCAGTTCTCGGCCAGTGCCGGCCAGCTCACGGCTGCCGGCTTCATCGCACTGGTGGTCTCGTTGCTGATCACCCTCAACAGCGTTGAAGAGACCTTCAACCAGATCTGGCGGGTCGGCTCGACCCGGCCCAAGCTGACCCGCTTCCTGGTCTACTGGACCGTGCTGACCCTGGGCGCAATGCTCGCTGCCGCTTCGCTGGCGGTGTCGGCGCGGGTGTTCGCGATGCCACTGTTCGGCACCCAGGAGGGCCGCTGGCTGGCCGAGTTCGCGCTGCGGCTGGCGCCGATCCTGATCGAGTTCGTCTGCATCACGCTGATGTTCCGGGTGGTGCCGCACCACACCGTGAAATGGCGGCACGCGGTGCCCGGCGCGATTCTCGCGGCGGTCATCCTGGAACTGGTGAAGTGGGGCATCGGCGCCTACCTGGGCAGCTTCCAGTCCTACCAGAAGCTCTACGGCACGGTCGCCTTCGTGCCGATCCTGCTGCTGTGGATCTACCTGTGCTGGGTGGCGGTGCTGCTGGGCGCGTCGCTGTCCTCGTCGATGGCCGCCTTCCGCTACCAGCCGGTGGAACTGCGCCTGCCGCAGGGCTACGAGTTCTATGGCCTGCTGCGCCTGCTCGGCCGCTTCCACCATGCCCGAGCCAGGGGCAAGGGCCTGGCCGATGATGAAATCCTGCGGCTGGAGCCGATGCTGACCGATTCGCTGCTGCAGGACCTGGCCTGCAATCTGCAGGAGATCGGCCTGCTGCGCCGCGATGAACGTGGCGAATGGCTGCTCTCGCGCGACCTGGACCAGGTCAGCCTGGCCGATCTGTACGAATGTACCCAGTTGCGCATTCCGGTAGCCGAGCAGCATCTGCCATACCGCGACGACACACTGGGCCGTGCTGCGCTGGCGGCACTGGACGATCTGCGATTGCCCCTGCGCGAACGCCTCAAGCGCAAGGTCAGCGATATCTACACCGATTCCGGAGACATGCCATGACCCGCAAGACCCCGTTGCTGCTCCCGCTGGCCCTGTTGCTGGCGCTGTCGGCCTGCAAACCGGCCCAGGAGCCGACCCCCGCCAGCAGCCAGCCGCCAGCACAGGCACCGACGCCGACCACACCGGCACCGGTCGAAGAGACCCCGGCCGAGCGCACCACTGCCGAGTTCCCGACGCTGAGGATGAAGGCGGTGGATGGCAGCGACTACGACCTGGCCGCGCACCGCGGCAAGTGGGTGATCGTGAATTTCTGGGCGACCTGGTGTGCCCCGTGCCGCAAGGAGATGCCGGAGCTGTCTGCGCTGCATGCGATGCGCAGCAACATCGAGGTGGTTGGCCTGGCCTATGAGGATATCGAGGTGCCGGAGATGCAGTCGTTCCTGACCAAGCACCCGGTGACCTATCCGATCGTGATCGTGGACCCGTTCGATCCGCCGGCGGACTTCGCCACGCCGCGTGGCCTGCCGTTGACGCATCTGCTGAATCCGCAGGGCAAGCTGGCGCACACCTTCCTCGGCCCAGTGACGGCCGCCGACATCGAAAAGCAGATCGCTGCGGCCAAGTAGTGGGTTGGTCGGCAGGGCCTGCGGCCCTGCACCCGTGGAGGCCAGAGCAACAGCAACGGCAACAGCCGAAGCAAAGGCGGGTCTCCTGAGGGATGGCGGGGTGGGGCCGGTTGCGGCGTCCCCGCACTCCGACACCGCCCCACCACCCCACGGAATACCCGCTGTTGCTGTTGCTCTGGCCTCTGCAGGTGCAGGGCGCAGCCCTGCCGACCCACCCTAATCTTCGACCGGGAACTCCTCGATCGGCTTCAGTACATCGTAGTGCTCGCGATGCAGCTTGCCCTTCAGCTTCGGCAGCTCCGGCAACGGCGCATCCACCCGCGTGTCCGGCAACCGGTCCAGCAGGTTGCGCACCAGCGTCAGCCGGCCCAACCGCTGGTCGTTGAAATCCACCAGCGTCCACGGTGCTGCTTCGCGATGCGTCGCGCGCAGCATCGCCTCGCGGGCCTCGGTGTAGGCGCTGTACTTGCTGCGGGATTTCAGGTCCACCGGGGAGAGCTTCCAGCCCTTCAGCGGATCGAGGTGGCGCTCGGCGAAGCGTTTTTCCTGCTGTTCCTGATCCACGCACAGCCAGTACTTGAACAGCAGGATGCCGTCGTCCACCAGCAGTTGCTCGAATACCGGCGCCTGATGCAGGAACTGCTGGTACTCGGTTTCGCTGCAGTAACCCATCACCCGCTCGACGCCGGCACGGTTGTACCAGCTGCGGTCCATCAGCACGATCTCGCCGGCGGCCGGAAGGTGCGAGGCATAGCGCTGGAAATACCACTGCGTGGCTTCGCGGTCGGTCGGCTTGGGCAGTGCCACCACCCGGCATTGACGCGGGTTGAGGTGCTGGCTGATGGCCTGGATCGCGCCGCCTTTGCCTGCGGTATCTCGACCTTCGAACAGCACCAGCAGGCGTTGCCCGCTGTGCTGCACCCAGCGCGCCATCGCGGTCAGTTCCAGCTGCAGCGGCAGCAGCAGTTCGTCGTAGTCCTTGCGCTTGAGCTTGGCCATCATCACACCACGCGGGGAGGGAGCCCGAGCGTAGCGCAGGGATCGCTCAGGCGATGTCGAGGCCCTGCCAGCCATGCTCGCCGGCCAGTCGCTGCAGCAGCGCCGACAGGTCGCGGGCGAAGCTGGCCATGTCGAACAATCCACTGCGCTCGCGTGCCTGCGCCAGCTCGGCGTGCAACGCTGCCAGTGCTGCCGGGTCGTTGCCCAGCACGCTGGCGGTGGCGATGAATGCCGCATCGTCGGCGACATTCATCCGTGCCAGCCCCAGATGGTGATTGAGGCTGCCGGCCACGCGCGCGGCGAAGGTGTCGCCGGGGCAGGTCAGCACCGGGCAGCCAGCCCATAGTGCGTCGGACGCGGTGGTGTGCGCGTTGTACGGATGCGTGTCGAGGAACAGGTCGGCCAGCGGATAGCGAGCCAGGTACTGCGGATGTGGCAGCTTGGCCATGAACACCAGGCGTGCCGGATCCAGGCCAGCGGCCTGTGCGGCGCTGCGCAGGCGCGCGTCGGCCTGGCCGGGACCGGACAGCAGCCACAGTACGCTGCCGGGTACCGCCTGCAGCACCGCGAAGGCGCGGCCCATGCTGCATGGATTGAGCTTGTAGCTGTTGTTGAAGCAGCAGAACACCACGCCCTGTTCGGGCAGGCCGCACTCGGCCCGGGACGGTGCCGGTTCGAGCAAGCGGGTGTTGTCCGAGGGCTGGAACGCACGCGGCAGGCGCAGTACGCACTCGCTGTAGTGGGGTTCCAGTGACGGCGGCAGAACGAAGCTGTCGCCGATCACCGCATCCATCCACGGCGCACCGGACGTGCCGGGATAGGCCAGCCAGTTCAACTGCAGCGGGGCAGGGCGCATCGCCAGCACTTCCGGCGTACCGCCGCCGCCCCAGCCGCGCAGGTCGAACAGCAGGTCGATGCCCTGTGCGCGGATGCGTGCAGCAGTGTCTGCATGGCGCAGCGCGGCCACATCATGCAGCTGCGTGGCCACCTGCAGGCGCTGGCGGATGCGGCTGCCGTCATCGTGGTTCAACGCGAACAGGTGCAGCTGCAACGCCGGGTCACGACGCAACTGCTCGAACAGGGCCACGGTCAACAATCCGGTGGGATGGGCGCCGAAACCATTGGAAAGGAAGCCGACCCGCAGCGGGCCCTGGGAACGCACCTTCACTGGCGGCAACGGCCGCACTGAAGTGGCAACGGCGGATGCACGGGCACGCGCGCAGGCCAACTGCTCGGCTGCGCTGGCATCTTCGCTGAGGAACGCGAACGGTTCGACCACGCCCTGCCCAGAGGCAAGTGCACCACGTACCTGTGCCGCCAGCGCGTCCACGTCCTGCCAGTCGCACAGGCGACGCTGCCAGGCCAGGCGCTGGGCGGCGATATAGGGTTCGCCCGGCATCAGTGCATGCGCACGGCGATAGGCTGCCGCCGCGCCTTCGGCATCATCGGCATCTTCCAGCGCATGGCCCAGCCACAGGGCAATGCCCGGGTGCTGCGGGGCCAACGCCGAGGCCTGGCCGAGCAGTTTCGCCGCATCGGCATGCGCGCCGGCCATCCAGGCCACGCGGCCCAGCCGCGCCAGCGCTTCAGGGTGGTTCGGGCGCAGCTGCAGTGCACGGCGCGCGGCCTGCTCGCCGGCGGCGATGTCGCCGGCTTCCAGTTCCAGGTCCGCCAGCATCACCCAGGCGACGAAGTCGCCCGGCTGGCGTGCAATCGCCTGTTGCAGGTGCTGCCGCTGCTGCCAGGCCGACATGCGACTCAGCCCGCCGACAACTGGGCCAGGGCGTCGACCTGGTGCTCGTGGCTGAGCCGCTGCAGCAGCGGGTCGAGGTCGCCGGCCAGCACGTTGGGCAGGTCGTACATCGTCAGGCCTTCCACGCGATGGTCGGTGATCCGGCCCTGCGGGAAGTTGTAGGTGCGGATGCGCTGGCTGCGGTCACCGCTGCCCACCTGCAGGCGCCGCGACTCGGCCTGCGCCGCGTCCTGGCGCTGGCGCTCGGCATCGAGCAGCTGTGCCTTCAGGCGCTTCATCGCCTTGTCGCGGTTGGCGTGCTGGCTGCGCTCGGTCTGGCATTCCACCACCACGCCGGTCGGCACGTGGGTGATGCGGATGGCCGATTCGGTCTTGTTGACGTGCTGGCCGCCGGCACCGGACGAACGGAACGTATCCACCTTCAGGTCGGCCGGGTTGATGACGATGTCATCGACCTCATCGGCCTCGGGAATGATCGCCACGGTGGCTGCCGAGGTATGGATGCGGCCCTGCGATTCGGTGGCCGGCACGCGCTGCACGCGGTGCGTGCCCGATTCGAACTTCAGGCGCGAGAACGCGCCACGCCCGACCACGCGCGCCACCACTTCCTTGTAGCCGCCATGCTCGCCCGGGCTGTCCGATTCGATCTCGACCTTCCAGCCCTGGCGCTCGGCGTAGCGGGCGTACATGCGGAACAGGTCGCCGGCAAAGATCGCGGCCTCGTCGCCGCCGGTACCGGCGCGCACTTCCAGGAACAGGTTGCCTTCGTCACGCGGGTCGCGCGGCACCAGCAGCAGCGCCAGCTCCTGCTCCAGTTCCTGCAGGCGCGCCTGTGCAGCAGCGATTTCCTCATCGGCCAGCTCGCGCAGGTCCGGGTCGGCGCGCATGCCTTCGGCGGCGGCCAGATCGGCCTTGGCACGGGCTTCATCGGCCAGGGCGATGGCGATCGGTTCAAGTTGGGCGAATTCGCGCGAAAGGTCGCGGAAACGAGTGTTGTCGGCGACCACATCGGGTTCGGCGAGCAGGCGTTCCAGTTCTTCGCGGCGCTCGGCCAGCGCTTCCAGCTTACGGCGCAGGGTCGGCGTCATCGGGTCTCACGGGTGGGTGGCGGTAACCCGGCGTGGCCGGGAACAGGCGCTCGGCGGCGCGGGTCAGGTCGGCATCGCCACTCAGCGCGGCCGCACGCAGGGCGGCGGTCGGCGGATGCAGCAGGCGGTTGGTCAGGCCGTGGGCAAGCAGCTCCAGCACTTCGTCGGCCGGCTTGCCGTTGGCCAGTTGCTGGCGTGCGCGCTCCAGCAGCTCGGCACGGGTGGCTTCGCCGAACGCGCGCAGCTGCCGCAGCGGCGCCTGGTGGGCGCTGGCCTGCTGGGTCTCGACGAAGCGCGACACCTGCAGGTCGATGATCGCCTCGGCTTCGGCGGCGGCCTCGCGGCGGCCACGGCGGTTGTCTTCCACCGCGCGTTCGAGATCGTCCACGGTGTAGAGGAAGGCGTCGTTGAGCGTGCCGACCTCGGCCTCGATGTCGCGCGGTACGGCCAGGTCGAACAGCAGCATCGGCTTGTGCCGGCGCGCGCGCAGGGCCTTGGCCACCATTTCGCGATGGATCACCGGTTCGCGCGCAGCGGTGGCCGAGAACACCACGTCGGCCTCACCCAGGTGGCGGTCCAGTTCGGTCAGCGGCAGCGCCACGCCACCATGTCGGCTGGCCAGTTCCTGCGCGTGGGCGAGGGTGCGGTTGGCGATCAGCAGCCGGCGTACCTTGCCTTCGCTCAGGTGCCGTGCAGCCAGTTCGATGGTCTCGCCGGCACCGACCAGCAGTACGGTGGAATCGTCCAGCCGCGCGAACGCGTTCTGCGCCAGGCGCACCGCAGCCGACGCCACCGATACCGGGTTGGCGCCGACCTGGGTATCGGTGCGCGCACGCTTGGCCACCGAGAAGGTCTGCTGGAACAGGCGGTCCAGGCGTTGGCCGAGCAGGCCATGGTCGCGCGCGGTCGACCAGGCATCCTTCACCTGGCCGAGGATCTGCGGTTCACCCAGCACCATCGAGTCCAGCCCGGTGGCGACCCGGAACAGGTGGCGCACGGCCGCGGCGTCGGCGTGCTGGTACAGGTAGCCCTGCAGGTCGCCGGCCTGGGTGTGCAGCCACTGGTCCAGCACCTGTGCCGAATCGGCCACGGCGTACAGCTCGGTGCGGTTGCAGGTGGACAGCAGCACCGCCTCGGCGATCTGCGGGGTATCGCGCAGCGAACCGAGCGCGCGCGGCAATGCCTCACCGGCGAAGGCCGCGCGTTCGCGCAGCTCCACCGGTGCGGTCTGGTGATTCAGTCCGAGCACCCACAGGGTCATTGTTCAGTTGCTTGCGATAAGCTGCTGGCCATTGGACGACATTTTAAGGCCCCGATGCCGACGATGCCCGCATTGATTCGCATCCCCAGTGTTCTGCTGCTGTCCCTGGCCTGCAGCCAGGCCCTGGCGGCGGTGCCGGCCAAGGCCCCCGTGCGGGCCGCGGCCACTGAGGAACTGGCGCTGGAACCGGTGATGGCCGGTGAGTTCGCCCTGCAGGCCGGCAAGCTGGCCGAGGCCGCGCGCTGGTACCTGCAGGCGGCCCAGCAGACCGACGGCGACGCCGGCCTGGCCGAGCGCGCGACCCGCATTTCCATGCTCGCCAACGATGATGCCAGCGCCGCCAAGGGCCTGGCCCTGTGGCAGCAGCGCGCCCCGCGTTCGTTGACCATGCGCAGTGCGGCCGGTGCGCTGGCCATGCGCCAGGGCGATGTGAAGGCGGCCCGCACCGAACTGCAGGGCCTGCTGGCCGACCCCGACGAGCGCGGCTGGAAGTTCGCCCTGGCCGCACTGATCGGTGGCGGCCGTGATCCAGCGGTGCCCGCGCAGGTGCTGGGTGAGCTGGTCGACGCCAATGCCATTCCGCCGAAGATCGAAGCCTGGCAGGAGTTTGGCCGCCTGGCCCTGCGCATGGAAAAGCCCGAGCTGGCCCGGCGCATGATCGATGAAGTGGTCAAGCGCTTCCCGGAAGAGCCACGTGTGGCGCTGCTGCGTGCCAGCCAGCTGCAACAGGCGGGAGAGACCGGCAAGGCGTTGTCGCTGCTGCACGATGTGGAGCCGAAGACCCGCCAGGACCCGGAACTGCGCAATGCGGTGGCCATTGCCTATGACAGTCTCGGCCAGCCGTCCGCCGCCGAGCGCGTGCTGGCGTTCGGCCCGCAGGACGTGCAGACCTGGGGCATGCGCGCCTCGCTGCTGGCCAAGCAGGGCGACAAGGCCGCGCTGTCCAATCTCTATAACGAACTGTCGCGGCAGGCGGCCAAGCCGGACCCGGCGCAGCGCCTGCTGCTGGGCAAGATCGCCGAGTACCTGAAGCGTTATCCCGAGGCGGTGCAGTGGTACCACAGCGTGCCTGGTGGCGATGAGCTGAGCGAAGCGCGCCTGCGCGCAGCCAATGCCCAGGCCCTGGCCGGGCGCCTGCCGCTGGCGCTGGACGAAGTGCATGCGATCCAGTCCGATGCGGTGGTCGACGACGATGTGCGCCGCGACGCCTACCTGCTGGAAGCCGAGCTGCGCCAGCGCGCCGACGACAGTGCCGGTGAACTGGATGCGCTGGCCCGCGGCCTGGCCGCATACCCGGATGACAACGGCCTGCTGTACGCCCGTGCGCTCACCTGGGAACGCCGCGACGATATCCCGCGCGCCGAGGCGGATCTGCGCAAGATCCTGGTGACCGAGCCGGAGAACGTGCCGGCTTTGAACGCGCTGGGTTACACCCTGGCCGATCGCACCGGCCGCCTGCAGGAAGCACTGGAGCTGATCGACCGCGCCCGCGTGGCCGAACCGGACAACGCCGCCATCGTCGACAGCTACGGCTGGGTGCTGTATC
Organism: Stenotrophomonas sp. 99219_Sma; assembly: GCF_056480785.1. Classification (NCBI taxonomy): domain Bacteria; kingdom Pseudomonadati; phylum Pseudomonadota; class Gammaproteobacteria; order Lysobacterales; family Lysobacteraceae; genus Stenotrophomonas; species Stenotrophomonas sp. 99219_Sma. Next base: position 812,305 of record NZ_CM151117.1, read on the forward strand.
GCCTGGGCCGCAAGGAAGAGGCACTGGTGCAGCTGCGCCGGGCCTGGACCCTGGCCAAGGACCCGGAGATCGCTTCGCACGTTGGCGAAGTGCTGTGGGTGCTGGGCAAGCACGATGAGGCCCGTCATTTCTTCGAGGAAGCGGCCAAGCTCGACCCTGAAAACCGCGCGCTGCTGCGCGCCCGCGAGAAATTCAATCCATGAGTGTTTCCCTGATCCGGCCGCTGCTGTTGGCGGCCGCGACCCTGGCGGTCAGCGCCTGCACCAGCGTGGGCACGCAGAAGACCCCGGCGCCGGCGGTGGTCGAGATCGTTTCGGCCGAAGCGGCGCAGGCCGAGGCCGCACGCGTGGCCGCGCTGCAGGCACGGCCGGACTGGGCCTTCCAGGGTCGGGTCGCGGTCAGCAAGGGCAAGGACGGCGGCAGCGGTCGCATCGACTGGAAGCAGGAAGGGCGCCGTTATGTGGTCGAATTGAGCGCGCCGGTGACCCGGCAGAGCTGGAAGCTGACCGGCGATACCCATTCCGAAGCTGGCCGCCTGGAAGGGCTGGCCGGCGGTCCGCGCGATGGCGAGGACGCCCAGCAGCTGCTGCTGGAGGCGACCGGCTGGGACATTCCGGTCAACCAGCTGCCGGAGTGGATCCGTGGCCTGGTGGCCGGCGACGCCGCTGGCCCGGAGAAGGTCGAGCGCGATGGTGAAGGCCGGCCGCGTCGCATGCAGCAGATGGGCTGGCAGGTGCAGTACCTGGACTGGTACCCGGCCGAGGCCGGGCGCCCGGCGTTGCCGCGCCGGATCGAAGCCAGCAATGGCGACGCCAAGGTACGCCTGCTGGTGGACCAGTGGGGGCAGGGCGCGCCATGAGCGGGGCAGTCGACGACGCGGGCTGGTCCTGGTGGCCGGCCCCGGCCAAGCTGAACCTGTTCCTGCATATCACCGGCCGCCGCGCCGACGGTTACCACGAGCTGCAGACCGTGTTCCGGCTGCTGGACTGGGGCGACCGCATCGGCCTGCGCCTGCGTGAAGACGGCCAGGTGCGCCGGCAGGGCGAGGGGCTGGCTGGCGTGGCCGAGGCCGATGATCTGGCGGTGCGTGCCGCGCGATTGCTCAAAGAAGTGGCAAATGTCGCGCAAGGTGCGGACATCGTCGTTGAAAAGCATGTATCTGCCGGTGGCGGCTTCGGCGGCGGTTCGTCCGATGCCGCCACCGTGCTGGTGGTGCTGAACCGCCTGTGGCGGGCCGGTCTGGACGAGGACGCGCTTGCCGCGCTGGGCCTGCGCCTGGGTGCGGACGTGCCGGTGTTCGTGCGCGGGCGCAATGCCTGGGCCGAAGGGGTGGGCGAGCGCCTGCAGCCGATCGTGCTGGAACCGGCCTGGTATGTGGTGGTTGAACCGGGCGTTCATGTTCCCACCCCGGCCCTGTTCGCAGACCCGGATTTGACGCGCGACAGCCCAGTGGCGAAAATAGAGGACTTCGCTTCCGGAACCCTGGTCGGGAACGCGTTCGAACCGGTGCTGCGCCGCCGTGAGCCTGCCGTCGAGGCAGCGTTCGCAGCGTTGAGCGACATCGGCACGGCGCGGCTGACCGGTTCGGGAAGTGGTTGTTTCGTCGAGTTCGCATCGCAGTCTGCCGCAGAGCAGGGACGGTCGAAGTTGCCGAAGGAGTTGCGGGCAAGGGTGGCAGCGGGCGTTGCGCGTTCGCCACTGCTGGATGCACTCGAGCAACACTGATTTATCAATGCAGGGGCGTCGCCAAGAGGCCCAAGGCACCAGGTTTTGATCCTGGCATTCGTAGGTTCGAATCCTACCGCCCCTGCCAATAGCGGCTGTGTCCGCGCCTTCCAGCGCATCGCCTGCGCGGGACGTGGAAACAACCGCGGTGTTGTCAGCAGCAAGGGTCCATCGGGTCCTTGCCGACTCCGGATCCCCGCCACTCGTCCCCGCCCGAGACAATCATGATGCAAGAGTCCCCGAACCTGCTGGTCTTTTCCGGCAACGCCAACAAACGTCTGGCGCAGAACATCTGCAAGGAACTGGGGGTTCGCCCGGGCAAGGCGCTGGTCTCGCATTTCTCCGATGGTGAAGTGCAGGTGGAAATCGAAGAGAACGTCCGCAAGCAGGACGTGTTCGTGATCCAGCCGACCTGCGCGCCGAGCGCGGAAAACCTGATGGAACTGCTGGTGCTGATCGACGCGCTCAAGCGCGCATCGGTGGCCAGCGTGACCGCCGTGGTGCCGTACTTCGGCTACTCGCGCCAGGATCGCCGCATGCGTTCCTCGCGCGTGCCGATCACAGCCAAGCTGGCGGCGAAGATGTTCAGCACCGCTGGCGCTGATCGCGTGCTGACCGTCGACCTGCACGCCGACCAGATCCAGGGCTTCTTCGATATTCCGGTGGACAACGTGTATGCGTCCCCGCTGCTGCTGGCCGACATCTGGCGCGCCTACGGCACCGAGAACCTGATCGTTGTGTCGCCGGACGTGGGCGGCGTGGTCCGCGCCCGTGCGGTCGCCAAGCGCCTGGATGACGCCGATCTGGCGATCATCGACAAGCGCCGCCCGCGCGCCAACGTCTCCACCGTGATGAACATCATCGGTGACGTCGAAGGCAAGACCTGCGTGATGGTCGATGACATCGTCGATACCGCCGGCACCCTGTGCGCCGCTGCCGCTGCCCTGAAGGCGCGCGGTGCGCTCAAGGTCGCCGCCTACTGCACCCACGCGGTGCTGTCGGGCCCGGCGGTGGACAACATCACCAATTCCCAGCTCGACGAGCTGGTGGTGACCGACACCATCCCGCTGAAAGACGCAGCGCGGGTGTGCAGCAAGATCCGCCAGCTGAGCGTGGCGGAAATGCTGGCCGAAACGATGCGCCGCATCGCCTTCGGCGAGTCGGTCAGCTCGCTGTACGTCGACTGAGTTTTTCGTCCCTGCCGGCAACGGCGGGGACATACCCCGGGTGCTTCTGGTCGCGGAAGCATCTTCAACCGCCACGCCGCAAGGCGCGGCAACAACCTGAGTAGTCGAAAATGTCGAAGACCCATGAAATCAAGGTCACCAAGCGTGAACTGCAGCGTAAGGGTGCGAGCCGCCGCCTGCGTCACGCTGGTGTGATCCCGGCCATCGTGTACGGCGGCAACGCCGAGCCGGTCGCCATCAGCCTGGACCACAACGAAATCTGGCTGGCCCAGCAGAACGAGTGGTTCTATGCCTCGATCCTGGACCTGAACCTGGACGGCCAGGTGCAGAAGGTCCTGCTGCGTGACATGCAGCGCCACCCGTACAAGCAGCTGATCATGCACCTGGACTTCCAGCGCGTGAACGAGAACGAAGCCCTGACCGCTTCGGTCCCGCTGCACTTCATCAACGAAGACACCTCGCCGGCTGGCAAGGCTGCCGACGTCGTGGTCACCCACGAACTGAAGGAAGTGACCATCACCTGCCTGCCGAAGGACCTGCCGGAGTCGATCGAAGTCGACCTGGGCGAGCTGAAGGCCGGTGACGTGGTGTACCTGTCCAACATCAAGCTGCCGAAGGGCGTGGAAATCCCGGCCCTGGCGCTGGGCAAGGACCACGACGACGCCATCGTCACCGCCAAGGCCGGCAAGGCCGACGCGGCTGACGAAGAAGCGGCTGCCGCCGAGTAATACCGCTACGGTGCCTGCCTCCGGGCAGGCACCGTATTGGAAGGAACCATGGCAGGACTGCGACTGATCGTCGGTCTGGGCAACCCCGGATCGGAACACGCCCGGACCCGGCACAATGCCGGGTTTCATTTCGTTGAGGCCCTGGCGGAAAAAGCCGGTGCGCGATGGAATGTGGACAGCAAGCTGTTCGGTGAGACCGCCAAGGTCGAGATCGCCGGGCAGACGGTGTGGCTGCTCAAGCCCGCCACCTTCATGAACCTCAGCGGCAAGTCGGTCACCGCCGCACAGCGGTTCTGGAAGATCGAGCCGGAAGAAACCCTGCTGGCCCACGACGAACTGGACCTGGCGCCCGGCGTGGCGCGGCTGAAGTTCGACGGTGGCCACGGTGGCCAGAACGGCCTGCGCGACACCATCCGCCTGCTCGGCCACGGCAAGTTCCATCGCCTGCGCGTGGGTATCGGCCATCCTGGCCACAAGGACCGCGTGGTGGGTTGGGTGCTGGGGCGCCCGTCCAAGGACGACGACGTGCTGATCGCGCGCGCCATCGATGATGCGATCGACGTGCTGCCGCTGGCGGTGCAGGGCGATTTCAGCGAAGCGATGAAGCGGCTTCATACCCCGCGCTGACCATGACCGACCCGCGTACTCCCTGCACCGTGTGTGGCGCCATGATCCTGCTGGCGACGGCGGCCCGGAACGATGGGCTCTGCATGCCTTGCCGGAATGGCACGCGGCAAAGCATGGAAGAGGCGAGGGTGCGAAATCGGGAGATACGCGAAGCGCAGGGGCGTTTTGATGATTCCCCGGAAGGACGCTATTGGCGCTGGCTTGTGGATCAGGTTCACAGGACAGAGAGTGGATTGGAAGGGCTCTCGATAGCCGATCAGCGGTACTACATGGTTTCGGTGGTTAGCGGCGAAGTGTGGCGCGGTGGGATCGGGACATACTTTGATAGCTCCTCAGGCGCCTACTACGATGGGACGCTTGCTGGTCTTGAAGAATTGGGGCTGGTCGAACTGCGCGACGTGCTGAAAGAAGCCAAGATGGCCCTGTTCGGTGATGAAGCAGTACCGATGGATGAAGGTGTTCGCTGGCAAAGGATGTACGGTCAGCATGATCAATTGCCGGATGGTGTCGAGGTTCTGCTGGACCGCTTGAGCCAGAGATTCTGCGATGCTGAGAAGTCGCTCGGGCTTTCGGCTGTGTTGCAGGCCTACGCTGAGAAGCACAAGCTTTACGCCGCGTTCTAGCGCGGGCCACTGGAAGGACGATTGGGGATTGAGGGCATGCCCGCGGGTGAGCCTTGAATCCCGAATCATCCACTTACACTCAAACCCGGATTCAACCCATGGGTATCAAATGCGGCATCGTCGGCCTGCCCAACGTCGGCAAGTCGACCCTGTTCAATGCGCTGACCAAGGCGGGTATCGCCGCGGCGAACTTCCCGTTCTGCACCATCGAACCGAACGTCGGCATCGTGCCGGTGCCGGATCCGCGCCTGAACGAGCTGGCAGCGATCATCAACCCGCAGAAGGTCATCCCGACCGCGGTCGAATTCGTCGACATTGCCGGCCTGGTGGCCGGTGCCGCCAGCGGTGAAGGCCTGGGCAACAAGTTCCTGGCGCACATCCGTGAAGTCGATGCGATCACCCACGTGGTGCGCTGCTTCGAGAACGCCGACGTCATCCACGTCAACAACAAGGTCGACCCGATCTCGGACATCGAAACCATCGATACCGAGCTGGCGCTGGCCGACCTGGACAGCGTCGAGAAGGCGCTGAACCGCGCCGAGCGTGCGGCCAAGGGTGGTGACAAGGACGCCGCGGCGCGCAAGCCGGTGCTGGCCAAGCTGCAGGCGGCGCTGTCCGACGGCAAGTCCGGCCGTTCGGTGGGCCTGGACGAGGAAGAGAAGGCGCTGGTGCGCGATCTGTTCCTGCTGACCCTGAAGCCGGTGATGTACATCGCCAACGTGCTGGAAGACGGTTTCGAGAACAACCCGCACCTGGAAGCCGTGCGCGCGCATGCTGCCGCCGAAGGCGCGCAAGTGGTGCCGGTGTCGGCCGCGATCGAAGAGGAGCTGTCCCAGCTCGATGACGAAGACCGCGATACCTTCCTGGCCGATCTGGGCCTGAGCGAGCCGGGCCTGAACCGCGTGATCAACGCGGCCTACAGCCTGCTCGGCCTGCAGACCTACTTCACCGCTGGCGTGAAGGAAGTCCGCGCGTGGACCGTGCGCAAGGGCGCCACCGCCCCGCAGGCCGCCGCGGTCATCCACACCGACTTCGAGAAGGGCTTCATCCGCGCCGAAACCATCGCGTATGACGACTTCATCAAGTACAAGGGCGAAGCCGGCGCCAAGGAAGCCGGTCGCCTTCGCCTGGAAGGCAAGGAATACCGAGTGCAGGAAGGCGACATCCTGCACTTCCGCTTCAACGTCTGATCCAGCGGCATCGGATCGACCCAAGACGCCCCGCCTTGTGCGGGGCGTTCGCGTTTCCGGCGTCGGTTGCATGCGTGGACAAAAATTGATCATGCTCTGAAGCGCCTGCGGCACAGGGCTCGCAAGTACTTGTCCACACCAAACCCCCACCGCTTTCCACGCACGGTGTGGAAAACCCTGCGTATCGCTGCAGGGCCGAGCCCATGCTCGGCTGATGCCAGCCGGAGCCGAGCATGGGGTCGGCTCTGCAGGGATTGCCCGGGCAGTGTGGATAAATTTTCGCCATGCTTCGAAACGCTTGCGTGGCAACACTCCCACTTACTTGTCCACACGTAGTTCCCATCGCTTTCCACGGCGCATGTGGAGAACCCGGATTCTGTCTGGACAAAAAATTGCCACCCTTCGAAACCATTGCAATGCGTGGCTCGCAGGGACTTGTCCACACCAAACCCCCATCGCTTTCCACGTGCGGTGTGGAAAACCCAGGGCGGGTGCGCGGCAACGAATGCCTACCAAGATGGGCATCTACCAGAGCCAGGTTCCCAAACAACAAGGCCCGCCAATGGCGGGCCCTGTCGTCCACGTTCTGCAATGCGGCGTGCCTTACAGCGCGCTGCCACCGAACTTGTGGGTGTACTGCAGGTTGATGGTGCGGCCGACGCTGTCGAACCAGGACACGTCGTAGTACGGATACGCGGTGTACGTGGCGTCCTTCGGCGGCATCTTGTTGAACACGTTGACCACCGACAGCGACAGGCGCGAGTGGTCGTCGAAGCGGTACTGCAGCGACGCGTTGTAGCGGTAGGTTGCCTTGATGTACGGGCTGTCACCGCTGTCCCAGTCGAAGGTCTGGCCGTAGCTGTCATAGGTTGGCAGCTTGCCAAGTCGTGAACCGTAGACTGTCGCCGACCACGCAGCCTTCTCCCAGGTCACGCTCAGGCTGGTTTTGGTGCGTGGAATATCGAAACCGCTGTTGACCGCGAACTGATCTTCGACGGGGTCGCCGGGGTAGCGCTGGAAGTCGTGCTTCTTCACCCAGGTGTGGGTGCCGTTGAGGATGAAGTCGCCGATACCGGTCTGCAGGCGGTAACGCAAGCCGATGTCGATGCCGGAGGTGGATTCGCGGGCGACGTTGATCGGGGCGACACGCACGCCGTACAGGCGGCCATCACTGGTGCGGGTAACGCGGTCGAGCGCGTCCACGCAGGTCGGTGAATTGATGTCGGCACTGCCGAGGCGGCAGTTCGCTTCGCTGGCCAGAATCGTGCGCACTTCCATGTCCTGCACCTGCTTGCGCATGTCGATGTCGAACCAGTCCACCGACAGATCCAGGCCGATTGCCGGCGACCAGACGAAGCCGGCACTCCACGAGGTGCTGGTTTCCGGGTCGAGCTGGCGATTGCCGGTGCGGCTGCGGATGATGCTGACGTCTTCGTCGCATTCGGTGCCATTGGCGCGACAGTCGTACAGATCCACTACGTCAGTCTCGTCGTTGCCCGGGCCGGCGAACACGTAGTGCAGGTCCGGTGCGCGGAACGCGGTGCCATACGAACCGCGTACCAGAAGCGTGTCGATCGGGCGCCATTCCAGGCCGCCGCTCCAAGTTGCCTTGCCGATGGTGTGGCCGGAATAGCGGTACTGGTCGTAGCGGCCTGCCACGCTCAGGTTGACCGTCTCGTGCAGGGGCATGCGCAGTTCGGCCGCTGTGGCCCAGCGGTTGCGCGAACCGTTGCCGTCCGAATCCTTCCAGCTGTAGTAGTAGTACTGGGTCGCCAGCGGATCGGGATTGAGCGAGTACGCCTGCTGGCCCACTTCCACGGTCGCGGCAAAGCCGGCATCCCCCCCGGCAGGCCGAACAGCGCGGAATTGGTCAGCGTTAACGCAGCCGTTTCGGTGCGCGACTTCGGGGTGTAGGTGGTGCGCGCTGCGATCGAATCGTACTCGGCGCGGGTCAGCGGCCGGTACAGGCGTGACGGGTCGGCATTGAAAATCGGGAATACGTTGCCTTCGTCATCGGTGTAATCGCCCAACTGCGGGCCCAGGAGCAGGTCATTGGCCTTAGCGGCGATGATCTTCGCCCAGCTGATCCGCGACTGGTACTGCGAATGGCTCAGCGCGGCCTCGTAGTCCCAGTTGCCGGTCAGATTGCCCTTGAAGCCAGTGGTCACGCTGAAGGTCTTCTGCGTGCTGCGCACCATGCCGTTGCGCAGGCCGCCCATTTCCTCCGGCGAAAACTGGCGGTTCCAGGATTCGATCTGTTGATCGGCCTCCGTGCTGGCAATGTTTCTGAAATAGCCCGCTTCATTGCCGTCTGAGCTCATGTAGCCCCAGGACGTCACATCGCGCATCAGCGACATCGTGTGATAACCCAGCTGCACGTCGGCGAACCACTGCTGACCGTTGTCGAAGTCGTAGCTCAGCGAGGCGTAGCCATTGGCGCCGCGGCGCTTGCTGAGGATGGTGCCGTAGCCGATTGACGTATCGCTGCCACAATACCAGCCGGAGCGCGGCCGGTAGGCATGGTAAGTACTGCCCTGGTTCTGCCCGGCCAGCGCTTCGCAGGTGGTCGCGCCCGGATCCAGATAGTCGTCGTTGTAGTCCGTGCGCAGATAGGCGCGACGAGCGGCACGCGTACGTTCAGTCGGTGCGTCCTGGGTCGAATCCTGGATATCGCGCTCGTACGCCCACAGCGGGGTCTGCGACTGCAGTTCAACGCTGTACACGGCGTTGAAGTTGCCACGGCTGAAGCCACTGGCCAGGCTCATGTCGAACGACTCGCCACCGCCTTCGCTGGTGGTGCCCATGCGCATGTCGACGGTGGTGCCGTCGGCCTTCTTCTTCAGGATGAAGTTGACCACGCCGGCGATCGCGTCCGAACCGTAGATGGCCGAGGCACTGCCGGTCAGCACTTCGATGCGCTCGATCATGCCCAGCGGAATGTTGGAGACATCGGTGAAGTTGCTGCGGCCCTTGAACGGCATCGGGAAGTCGGCGATGCGGCGGCCATTGACCAGCACCAGCGTGTGGTTCGGGCCCAGCCCGCGCAGGTCCACCTGCTGGGCGCCCGGCGAGAAGTCGGCGCCGCTGGACGACTGCTGGCTCTGCGTCTCACCGCCGTTCTGGGTCATCGAGCGCAGCACGTCGGGCACGCTGGTGAAGCCGCTGGAGCGGATCTGCTCGGCGCTGATCACCGTGATCGGGGCGGGGCCTTCCACCTGGGCGCGCGGAATGCGCGAACCGGTGACCTGCACCGCATCCAGTTGTTGAACCGAAGAGGAGGCCGGTGCCTGGGCCGCCGCGGAAGCAGCCACGCCCATCAACGCCAGCTGGATCGACCACGCCATCGCCTTTCTACGCATGAGGAATTCTCGGAAATGAAGCCGGCCCGCAGAGGAGGGGCCCTGTCCCCCATTCAGATTTCCGGAATGGGCGCGCGCATTTAACGCCTTTTTTATGCCCTTGACTACTGGGTCCCTATCTGGCAAAGAGTGAAAACGCTTGCAAGTCGATTTTGTTCAGGGAGATCAAGATGCGACGCCTCCATTGCACCCTGCGTGCCCCCTTCGCCTGGCTGGCGCTGCTGGTGTTGGCCGTGCCGTTGGCCGCCCTTGCGCAGGACCTGCAGGGCCCGGGCTTCGCCTACTACGAAGCCGGGGATCTTGACGCACCCCGGCCCGGCCCGCGCGCGCCGGCCATGATGCTGATGGGCGGTGGCGAATGGGTGCCGGAGGCCTTTCACTGGTGGCTGAAGCAGGCCGGTAACGGCCGCGTGCTGATCCTGCGCGCTTCTGGCAGTGATGAGCTGCAGGACCGCCTGTATCGCGAGATTGGCGGGACCACCGCAGTGCAGACGCTGGTCTTCGACAGCCGCCGCGGCGCCGACGATCCGGCCGTGCTGCGCGTGGTGGCTGCGGCCGATGCCATCTTCATTGCCGGTGGTGACCAGTCGCGCTACATCCGCTTCTGGAAGGGCACCGCGCTCAACCGCGCGCTCAATGCCCATGTGCGCGCCGGCAAGCCGATTGCCGGTACCAGCGCCGGGCTGGCCATCCTCGGTGGCTATGCCTACGGCGCGATGGACGGCGGCAGCATCACCTCCGCCGGTGCGCTGGCCGACCCGATGGGCAGTGCGGTGACCATGGACAGTGGCTTCCTGCAGATGCCCTACCTGCAGCGCGTGGTCACCGACACCCACTTCGACAAGCGCGATCGGCTCGGCCGCCTGATCGTGTTCGTGGCGCGCGCCGCGCAGGACAGTGGCGACCCCGACATCGTCGGCATCGGCGTCGACGAGGACACCGCCCTGTGCGTGGAGCCCGATGGCCAGGCACAGGTCTACAGCGCCGACGGCGAAGGCAAGGTCTGGGTGGTCAGCCCCGGGCGTGATGCGGACCGCATGGTCGAAGGTGAGCCGTTGCGCTTCCATGCAGTGCCGGTGACGGTGGTCGCCAGCGGCAGCCGCATGCGCCTGGACGATTTCCAGGCCGACGCCGATTACCAGGCGATGGCCGACGTCAGCGACGGCGAGATTGAGTTCACGCTTCGGTAGTGCCGGCCGCTGGCCGGCAACTCATCTTCCCTGATGCGCCCCTTGCCGGCCAGCGGCCGGCACTACCCCGCAATCCATTCACTCGTTCTGCTGGAGACGTACCCGATGAAACTGCGCCTGGCGCTGTCCGCACTGTTGTCCCTGCCCATGCTTGCCCAGGCCGCACCGGCGGCTTCACCGCTGCTGGTCATCCACGGCGGCGCCGGCGTCGAGCGCAAGGACCTGTCGCCGGCCGAGGAAAAGGCCGCACGTGACGCGCTGCGGGCGGCCCTGTTGAAGGGGCATGCGGAGCTGGCGGCGGGTCGCCCCGCGTTGGCTGCAGTCACCGCTGCGATCACCGTCCTGGAGGACGATCCCACCTTCAACGCCGGCAAGGGTGCGGTGTTCACCCACGACGGCCATAACGAGCTGGATGCGGCTGTCATGGATGGCGCGAGCCAGGCGGCGGGCGCGGTGGCCGGCGTGCAGCGGGTGCGCAACCCGATCCTGCTGGCGCAGACCGTGATGCAGCAATCCAGGCACGTGATGATGGTGGGGCAGGGCGCCGAAGCCTTCGCGGTCGAGCAGGGGATGTCTCTGGTCGATCCCTCCTACTTCCGTACGGAGAAGCGTTGGCAGCAGCTGCAGCGTGCACTGAAAGAAGAGGCCAGTGGCCAGGCGCATGCCGACCTGGAGACTGCAAAGCACTTCGGGACCGTCGGTGCAGTCGCATTGGATGTGCAGGGGCACCTGGCCGCCGGTACCTCCACTGGCGGCATGACCAACAAGCGCTATGGCCGGGTGGGTGACTCGCCGATCATCGGTGCAGGCACCTGGGCCGATGCGCGCTGTGCGGTGTCCGGCACCGGCTGGGGCGAGTACTACATCCGCACCGCGGCCGCGCACGAGATCTGCGCACGCATGCGCTACCAGGGGCAGACGCCGGAACAGGCCGGCAAGGGCGTGATCAACGAGACGATTCCGCAGATGGGGGGTGACGGCGGTGCGATCGTGCTCGCTGCAGACGGAAAAATGGCCACGCCATTCAACACCCAGGGCATGTATCGGGGCTGGATCGGCGGCGACGGCGTCCCTCATGTCGCAATTTTCGCCAACGAGACCCTTGCGGTCCCGGGGCAATAACCTTGCGTATCAATGGGTTTGCGACAGCGTGTGAAAAAAGTGGAAAAAAGCGTTGACAGCCCCCCGTCCCATCAGCAGAATAAGCGGCTCACCACCACACACCGCAACGCTTCGGCGGCAACGGAATGGGGTGGTAAGGAAGGGATACCCAAGCGGCCAACGGGGGCAGACTGTAAATCTGCTGGCTTACGCCTTCGGTGGTTCGAATCCACCTCCCTCCACCAGTTTCACGTTGTGACATTCCCGGCGCGGGAGTAGTTCAATGGTAGAACCTCAGCCTTCCAAGCTGATGGTGCGGGTTCGATTCCCGTCTCCCGCTCCATTGAATGAACTTTGAATATTATCGAGTTCATGTCATAATGCAAAACTCGGCTCACGTAGCTCAGTCGGTAGAGCACTTCCTTGGTAAGGAAGAGGTCGAAGGTTCGATTCCTTTCGTGAGCACCATCTTAAGCATCACCTCTCAGACGAATTCGAGATAAGCAGCCATGGCCAAGGGTAAGTTCGAGCGCACCAAGCCGCACGTCAATGTCGGCACCATCGGTCACGTCGACCACGGCAAGACCACGCTGACCGCCGCACTGACCAAGATCGGTGCCGAGCGCTTCGGTGGCGAGTTCAAGGACTACTCCTCGATCGACGCCGCGCCGGAAGAAAAGGCTCGTGGTATCACGATCTCGACCGCGCACGTCGAATACGAATCCCCGGTCCGTCACTACGCCCACGTCGATTGCCCGGGCCACGCTGACTACGTCAAGAACATGATCACCGGTGCCGCCCAGATGGACGGCGCGATCCTGGTGTGCTCGGCCGCTGACGGCCCGATGCCGCAGACCCGCGAGCACATCCTGCTGTCGCGTCAGGTCGGCGTGCCGTACATCGTCGTGTTCCTGAACAAGGCCGACATGGTTGACGACGCCGAGCTGCTCGAGCTGGTCGAGATGGAAGTGCGCGAGCTGCTGAGCAAGTACGACTTCCCGGGCGACGACACCCCGATCATCGCCGGTTCGGCCCGTCTGGCGCTGGAAGGCGACCAGAGCGACATCGGCGTGCCGGCCATCCTGAAGCTGGTCGATGCCCTGGACAGCTGGATTCCGGAGCCGGAGCGTGCGATCGACAAGCCGTTCCTGATGCCGGTGGAAGACGTGTTCTCGATCTCGGGCCGCGGCACCGTGGTGACCGGTCGTATCGAGCGCGGCGTGATCAAGGTTGGCGACGAAATCGAAATCGTCGGCATCCGTCCGGTGCAGAAGACCACCGTGACCGGCGTTGAAATGTTCCGCAAGCTGCTGGACCAGGGTCAGGCAGGCGACAACGCTGGCCTGCTGCTGCGCGGCACCAAGCGTGACGACGTCGAGCGTGGCCAGGTTCTGGCCAAGCCGGGTTCGATCAAGCCGCACACCAAGTTCGAAGGCGAAGTCTACGTCCTGTCGAAGGACGAGGGCGGCCGTCACACCCCGTTCTTCAACGGCTACCGTCCGCAGTTCTACTTCCGCACCACCGACATCACCGGCGCAGCTGCTCTGCCGGAAGGCGTCGAAATGGTGATGCCGGGTGACAACGTCAAGATGGTCGTCACCCTGATCAACCCGGTGGCAATGGACGAAGGCCTGCGCTTCGCTATCCGCGAAGGCGGCCGTACCGTCGGCGCCGGCGTGGTCTCGAAGATCATCGAGTAAGCCTGCAGTACCGGTGGTTGCATAGCGCCGCCGGTTACGCGAATGGCGGGCCGGGAACCTCGGTCCGCCTTCGCCGTCTAAGGGAAGGCAAGTTTCAACACGTACGCCAGTAGCTCAATTGGCAGAGCAGCGGTCTCCAAAACCGCAGGTTGGGGGTTCGAGTCCCTCCTGGCGTGCCATCTGCCCACCTTATCCAGCGGCCTGGGCCGCTAAAGCAGACACAGCCGGATGAATAGCAAGATCGAACACTCCAAGGACAACTCCGCCAACGGCGGGGATATCGTCAAGTACGTCGCCGCATCGCTGCTGGTGCTGGCCGGTCTGTTCGTCTGGTTCTGGTTCTCCGCCGACTCCGGTCGCGCCACCCAGCTGGGTGCGTGGGCGGGTCAGCTGCGTGCGTTGGCGGTTGTGGTCGGTCTGGTTGGCGGTATCGGCGTGTTCATGCTGACCGGCAAGGGGCGCGACACCCGCGAATTCCTCTCCGAGTCGCGCTTCGAACTGCGCAAGGTGGTCTGGCCGACGCGCCAGGAAGCCATCCGCATGACCTGGGTCGTGATGGTGGTGGTGACCATTCTCAGTCTGTTGCTGGGTGGGTTCGATTACGTCATTCAGTGGCTGGTTCAGTTGTTCCTGAGCCGCTAAGGAGAATTGCATGAAGCGTTGGTACGTCGTTCACGCCTATTCGGGCTTCGAGAAGTCGGTGGCGCAGGCTCTGCGCGATCGCATCGTCCGTGACGGCATGGAAGAGCGCTTCGGCGATGTCCTGGTCCCGACCGAAGAAGTGGTCGAGATGCGCGCTGGCCAGAAGCGCCGCTCCGAGCGCAAGTTCTTCCCGGGTTACGTGCTGGTCCAGATCGAGACCCACGAAGAAGCCGGTATTCCGCGCATCGACAACGAAAGCTGGCACCTGGTCAAGGAAACCCCGCGCGTGATGGGCTTCATCGGCGGCACCGCCGACCGTCCGCTGCCGATCGCCGATTCCGAGGCCGAAGCCATCCTGAATCGCGTTCAGGAAGGTGTCGAGAAGCCGCGTCCGAAGGTGCTGTTCGAGCCGGGCCAGATGGTCCGCGTTACCGACGGCCCGTTCAACGATTTCAATGGCGTCGTCGAAGAAGTCAACTACGAGAAGAGCCGTCTGCGCGTCTCGGTGCTGATCTTCGGTCGTGCCACTCCGGTCGAACTCGAGTTCGGCCAGGTCGAAAAGGCCGTCTGACCGGTCCTGTAGGGTCGAGCCATGCTCGACTCCAGGCTCCGGATGGCGGTGCAGTCGAGCATGGCTCGACTCTACAAGGGGAACCGGGCTTTGCCCGGTTTCGTCCGTTTACGTGCCGCTTCAGGCATGTGAAGAAAAAACCTGATATAGTGCGCGGCTCCCCGCTGGGAAGCCAGCAGGACGAGGCCGCCGCAAGGTGGCCTTCAGCATGATTTCAAAACGCGATGCCGGGACGCGTGATTCCCGGTCCGATGGGGAGCCTGTTGTCGAAAGGCGCTAGCACCCGGAGAGTACTCACATGGCAAAGAAAGTTGTCGGTTACATCAAGCTGCAGGTGAAGGCCGGTCAGGCCAACCCCTCGCCGCCGGTCGGTCCTGCGCTGGGTCAGCGCGGTCTGAACATCATGGAATTCTGTAAGGCGTTCAACGCTGCCACGCAGAAGCTCGAGCCGGGTCTGCCGGTTCCGGTGATCATCACGGCCTACTCGGACCGTACGTTCACCTTCATCACCAAGAGCACCCCGGCCACCACCCTGCTGAAGAAGGCCGCTGGCATCTCGTCGGGCTCCAAGCGCCCGAACACCGAGAAGGTCGGCAAGGTCACCCGTAAGCAGCTGGAAGAGATCGCCAAGGCGAAGGAACCGGATCTGACTGCCGCCGATCTGGACGCCGCCGTGCGTACCATCGCTGGCTCTGCCCGTTCCATGGGCCTCGTGGTGGAGGGTTAATAAGATGGCACAGACCAAGCGTGAGAAGGCCATCAAGGCCGCCGTCGTTCCGGGCAAGGCATACGCCTTCGAGGACGCGATCAACATCCTGAAGAGCGCCACCAAGGCCAAGTTCGTCGAGTCGATCGACGTCGCTGTGCGCCTGGGCGTCGATGCGAAGAAGTCCGACCAGCAGGTCCGTGGCTCCACCGTGCTGCCGGCCGGTACCGGCAAGTCGGTCCGCGTCGCCGTGTTCGCTCCGGCCGGTGCCAAGGCTGACGAAGCCCTGGCCGCTGGCGCCGAAGCCGTCGGTATGGATGATCTGGCCGAGAAGATGCAGGCCGGCGATCTGAACTACGACGTCGTCATCGCGACCCCGGACGCCATGCGCGTCGTCGGTAAGCTGGGCACCGTGCTGGGCCCGCGCGGCCTGATGCCGAACCCGAAGGTCGGCACCGTTTCCCCGAACCCGGGTGAAGCCGTGAAGAACGCCAAGTCGGGTCAGGTCCGTTACCGCACCGACAAGGCTGGCATCATCCACTGCACCATCGGCAAGGCCGACTTCGCCGAAGACGCGCTGAAGTCGAACCTGACCGCGCTGCTGCTGGACCTGATCAAGGCCAAGCCGGCCACCTCGAAGGGCACCTACCTGCAGAAGGTTTCGGTCAGCTCGACGATGGGCCCGGGCGTCACCGTCGACCAGTCGTCGCTGACCCTGAAGTAATTGTTTCAAGCGGTCACGGTACCTTCGGTGCCGTGACCGTGACATTTGAAGGCATCGCTGGCCGTACATCGCCCGCGGTAGCCGTCAAAGACCGCAGGCGCGGTCGTGGCAATACCGGCGACGGGCACGGAAGCTCGATCTGGCAAGGAGTCGCCGCCGGAGCAGTCATGAGCGCTTAATCGATTCCCCGGAATCACCCTGCGTAGATGGTGCCCTTCTGGAGTTTTTCTGGTTCACGCACGTCTGGGTTTCCCAGGTTGGCCCACTCCAGGTCTAGAACGGCCCACCCCCGGAACATCATCCCGATGTTCCCGGCGTCCAGGACGGATGCCGCACAGGACCGCACACGGCAGGAGCCGTAAGCGGAGTTCAATAGGAGGAGTGCAATGGCTCTCAATCTGTCCCAGAAGCAAGAAGTAGTCGCCGAGCTGGCAGACGTCGCCGCCAAGGCCCACTCCTTGATCGCAGCCGAATACGCTGGCACCACGGTCGCCCAGATGACCGCGATGCGCAAGCAGGCTCGTGAAACCGGTGTTTTCTTGAAGGTTGTCAAGAACACCCTGGCTTCGCGCGCCGTTGAAGGCACCGAGTTCGCAGTCGCCCAGGACCAGATGGTTGGTCCGCTGCTGTACGCGTTCTCGCTCGAGGAGCCCGGCGCTGCCGGTCGCCTGATCAAGGAAGCCGCCAAGGGCAACGACAAGCTGAAGGCTAAGGTCGTCGCCATCGGTGGCGAAGTGTTCCCGGCAAGCCACGTCGAAGTGCTGGCCTCGCTGCCGACCCGCGACCAGGCCCTGGCCATGCTGGCCCGCGTCCTGACCGAGCCGGTCACGATGTTTGCCCGCGCCATCAAGGCCGTTGGCGAGAAGCAGGGTGGTGGCGACGTCGCCGCCGACGCTGCCGAGCCGGCCGCCGAGACCGCCTGAGTTTCGACTTACCGTGGTTCCTGACGGAACCTCAACCCAGAAAATCATCCAAAGGTATTAATCATGTCCCTTACCAACGAACAGATCGTCGACGCCATCGCCGAGAAGTCCCTGATGGAAGTGATGGAGCTGGTCAAGGCCATCGAAGAGAAGTTCGGCGTCTCCGCCGCTGCTCCGGTTGCCGTGGCTGCTGCTGCTGGCCCGGCCGCTGCTGTTGAAGAGCAGACCGAGTTCACCGTCACCCTGAAGTCGGCCGGCGACAAGAAGGTCGAAGTCATCAAGGCCGTCCGCGCCATCACCGGCCTGGGCCTGAAGGAAGCGAAGGACCTGGCCGAAGCCGGTGGCGTCCTGAAGGAAGGCGCTTCGAAGGACGACGCCGAGAAGATGAAGAAGGACCTGGAAGCTGCTGGCGCGACTGTCGAAGTCAAGTAAGCAGTTACCTTGCATCGTCACCGATTCACGGCGATGCAGCCAAGGCTGGGGGCGTAAGCCCCCGGCCTTTGGTCGTTGTTGCAGTACCGGTAGGGTCGACTGTTAGTCGACTGTTTCAAAAGCAGAAAAAGCCCAACACGGGCTGCGGTCAGACCCCGGCAGGCCAGCGCAGAGCGCGGCAGCGGGGGAGTGGATGCAGACGAGTTGGCAGTTGGAAGTAGCGGGAGAAGGCGTGCTGGTGCCGGCAATACCAGCGACTTCCAACTGACAATTTCAAGTTCCCTTCGGATCGTGGGCGCACGATCCGCACAACAAGGTGGAAGACCTCATGACGTCCTATTCGTTCACCGAAAAAAAGCGTATCCGCAAGGATTTCGGCAAGCAGCGCTCGATTCTCGAAGTGCCGTTCCTGCTCGCCATCCAGGTGGATTCCTATCGTGAATTCCTGCAGGAAAACGTCGATCCGGCCAAGCGCACGGACCACGGCCTGCACGCTGCGCTGAAGTCGGTCTTCCCGATCGCCAGCTACAGCGGCAATGCTGCCCTGGAATACGTCGGCTACAAGCTGGGCGAACCGGTCTTCGACGAGCGTGAGTGCCGCCAGCGTGGCATGAGCTACGGCGCCCCGCTGCGCGTGACCGTGCGCCTGGTGATCTACGACCGTGAGTCGTCGACCAAGGCCATCAAGTACGTGAAGGAGCAGGAGGTCTATCTGGGCGAAATCCCGCTGATGACCGAGAACGGCACCTTCATCGTCAACGGCACCGAGCGCGTCATCGTCTCGCAGCTGCACCGTTCGCCGGGCGTGTTCTTCGACCACGACCGTGGCAAGACCCACAGCTCGGGCAAGCTGCTGTACAGCGCCCGCATCATTCCTTACCGCGGCTCCTGGCTGGACTTCGAGTTCGACCCGAAGGATGCGCTGTTCACCCGTATCGACCGTCGCCGCAAGCTGCCGGTGTCGATCCTGCTGCGCGCGCTCGGCTACAGCAACGAAGAGATGCTGGCCGAGTTCTTCGAGATCAACACCTTCCACATCAACCCGGATGAAGGCGTCCAGCTGGAGCTGGTGCCGGAGCGCCTGCGTGGCGAAACCCTGGGCTTCGACCTCGCCGACGGCGACAAGGTCATCGTGGAAGCCGGCAAGCGCATCACCGCGCGTCACATCAAGCAGCTGGAAGCCTCGGGCATCGCCGCCCTGGCCGTGCCGGACGACTACATCGTCGGCCGCATCCTGTCGCACGACGTGGTCGATGCTTCGACCGGCGAACTGCTGGCCCAGGCCAATGACGAGATCACCGACGAGCAGCTGCAGGCCTTCCGCAAGGCCGGTGTGGATGCCGTGGGCACCCTGTGGGTGAACGATCTGGATCGTGGCCCGTACCTGTCCAACACCCTGCGCATCGACCCGACCAAGACCCAGCTGGAAGCCCTGGTCGAGATCTACCGCATGATGCGTCCGGGCGAGCCGCCGACCAAGGACGCCGCGCAGAACCTGTTCCACAACCTGTTCTTCACCTTCGAGCGCTACGACCTGTCCGCGGTCGGCCGCATGAAGTTCAACCGTCGCGTGGGCCGCAAGGAAACCACCGGCGAAGCCGTGCTGTACGACCGCAAGTACTACGGTGAGCGCAACGACGAAGAGTCCAAGCGCCTGGTTGCCGCCCATGGCGACAGCTCCGACATCCTGGACGTGATCAAGGTTCTGACCGAGATCCGCAACGGTCGCGGCGTGGTCGATGACATCGATCACCTGGGCAACCGTCGCGTGCGTTCGGTCGGTGAAATGGCCGAGAACGTGTTCCGCGTGGGCCTGGTCCGCGTCGAGCGCGCGGTCAAGGAGCGCCTGTCGATGGCCGAGTCGGAAGGCCTGACCCCGCAGGAGCTGATCAACGCCAAGCCGGTCGCCGCTGCCATCAAGGAGTTCTTCGGCTCCTCGCAGCTGTCGCAGTTCATGGACCAGAACAACCCGCTGTCGGAAGTGACCCACAAGCGTCGCGTCTCGGCCCTGGGCCCGGGCGGCCTGACCCGTGAGCGCGCCGGCTTCGAAGTGCGCGACGTGCACCCGACCCATTACGGCCGCGTCTGCACCATCGAAACCCCGGAAGGCCCGAACATCGGCCTGATCAACTCGCTGGCCGTGTACGCCCGCACCAACCAGTACGGTTTCCTCGAGACCCCGTACCGCAAGGTCGTGGACGGCAAGGTCTATGACGAAGTCGAGTTCCTGTCGGCCATCGAAGAAAACGAGTACGTCATTGCGCAGGCCAACGCCCTGACCAATGCCGACAGCGTGCTGACCGAGCAGTTCGTTCCGTGCCGCTTCCAGGGCGAGTCGCTGCTGAAGCCGCCGGCGGAAGTCCACTTCATGGACGTCTCGCCGATGCAGACCGTGTCGATCGCGGCCGCGCTGGTTCCGTTCCTGGAGCACGATGACGCCAACCGTGCACTGATGGGCGCCAACATGCAGCGTCAGGCCGTGCCGACCCTGCGTGCGCAGAAGCCGCTGGTCGGTACCGGCATCGAGCGCGCCGTGGCGCGTGACTCCGGTGTGACCGTGAATGCCCGTCGTGGTGGCGAGATCGTGCAGATCGATGCCGCCCGTATCGTGGTCAAGGTCAACGAGGAAGAGATCGTTGGCGCCACCGACGCAGGCGTGGACATCTACAACCTGGTCAAGTACACCCGTTCGAACCAGAACACCTGCATCAACCAGCGTCCGCTGGTCCAGGTGGGTGACGTCATCGCCCGCGGCGACGTGCTGGCCGACGGTCCGTCCACCGACATCGGCGAACTGGCCCTGGGCCAGAACATGCTGATCGCGTTCATGCCGTGGAACGGCTACAACTTCGAAGACTCCATCCTGCTCTCCGAGCGCGTGGTGGAAGAGGATCGTTACACCACGATCCACATCGAAGAGCTGACCTGCGTCGCGCGTGACACCAAGCTGGGGCCGGAGGAAATCTCGGCCGACATCCCGAACGTCTCCGAGCAGGCGCTGAACCGCCTGGACGAGAGCGGCGTGGTGTACATCGGTGCGGAAGTCCGCGCCGGCGACATCATGGTCGGCAAGGTCACCCCGAAGGGCGAAAGCCAGCTGACCCCGGAAGAGAAGCTGCTGCGCGCGATCTTCGGCGAGAAGGCTTCGGACGTGAAGGACAGCTCGCTGCGCGTTCCGCCGGGCATGGACGGCACCGTCATCGACGTGCAGGTCTTCACCCGCGACGGCATCGAGAAGGACAAGCGCGCCCGCCAGATCGAAGAGTCTGAAATCAAGCGCGTCAAGAAGGACTTCGACGACCAGTTCCGCATCCTGGAAGCCGCCATCTACATGCGTCTGCGTTCGCAGATCGTGGGCAAGGTGGTCAACGGTGGCGCTGGCCTGAAGAAGGGCGACGTCATCAGCGACGCGTTCCTGGACGGCCTGAAGAAGGCTGACTGGTTCGCCCTGCGCATGAAGGACGAGGACGCCTCGGAAGCCATCGAGCGCGCGCAGAAGCAGATCCAGGCGCACGAGAAGGAATTCGAGCGTCGCTTCGCCGACAAGCGCGGCAAGATCACCGCCGGTGACGACCTCGCCCCGGGCGTGCTGAAGATGGTCAAGGTGTTCCTGGCCGTGAAGCGCCGCATCCAGCCGGGCGACAAGATGGCAGGCCGCCACGGCAACAAGGGTGTGGTCTCCAACGTGGTGCCGGTCGAGGACATGCCGTACATGGCCTCGGGCGAAACCGTGGACATCGTGCTGAACCCGCTGGGCGTGCCGTCGCGTATGAACATCGGCCAGATCCTGGAAGTGCATCTGGGCTGGGCTGCCAAGGGCCTGGGCCGCAAGATCCAGGCGATGATGGAAGCCCAGGCGGCGGTTGCCGACCTGCGCAAGTTCCTGGACGACATCTACAACCACGACGACACCAACGTGGCTAACCGTGTCGACCTGTCGCAGTTCAGCGACGAGGAACTGCTGCGTCTGGCCCGTAACCTGACCGACGGCGTGCCGATGGCCACCCCGGTGTTCGACGGCGCCACCGAAGCGGAAATCAAGCGCATGCTGGAACTGGCCGACCTGCCGAGCAGTGGCCAGACCCAGCTGTACGACGGCCGCACCGGTGAAGCGTTCGATCGCCACACCACCGTGGGTTACATGCACTACCTGAAGCTGAACCACCTGGTCGACGACAAGATGCACGCCCGTTCGACCGGCCCGTACTCGCTCGTCACCCAGCAGCCGCTGGGCGGCAAGGCGCAGTTCGGCGGCCAGCGCTTCGGTGAAATGGAAGTCTGGGCGCTGGAAGCCTACGGCGCGGCCTACACCCTGCAGGAAATGCTGACGGTGAAGTCCGATGACGTGCAGGGCCGCAACCAGATGTACAAGAACATCGTCGACGGTGAGCACGAGATGGTCGCGGGCATGCCGGAATCCTTCAACGTGCTCGTGAAGGAAATCCGCTCGCTGGCCATCAACATGGAACTGGAAGACAACTGATCCATGCCGGCGCGGCGGCCTCCGCCGCCGCGCCGCTGGCAGTCAACTGAAAGCCCATCGACACAGCATTCCTCCTTCTGGAGAACACCATGAAAGACCTGCTCAACCTCTTCAACCAGCAGCGCCAGACGCTGGACTTCGACGCGATCAAGATCGCGCTGGCCTCGCCGGACCTGATCCGTTCGTGGTCCTTCGGCGAAGTGAAGAAGCCGGAAACCATCAACTACCGTACCTTCAAGCCGGAACGCGACGGCCTGTTCTGCGCCGCCATCTTCGGCCCGGTGAAGGACTACGAGTGCCTGTGCGGCAAGTACAAGCGCATGAAGCACCGCGGCGTGGTCTGCGAAAAGTGCGGCACCGAAGTGACCCTGGCCAAGGTGCGTCGTGAGCGCATGGGCCACATCGACCTGGCCTCGCCGGTCGCGCACATCTGGTTCCTCAAGTCGCTGCCGTCGCGCATCGGCCTGATGCTGGACATGACCCTGCGCGACATCGAGCGCGTGCTGTACTTCGAAGCCTACGTGGTGACCGAGCCGGGCCTGACCGCCCTGGAACGCCGCCAGCTGCTGACCGAAGAACAGTACCTGCAGGCCCGCCAGGAGCACGGTGACGACTTCGACGCCGCCATGGGCGCCGAGGCCGTGTACGAACTGCTGCGCACCATCGACCTGCAGTCGGAAATGACCCGCCTGCGCGAGGAAATCGCTGCTACCGGTTCGGAAACCAAGCTCAAGCGCCTCACCAAGCGCATCAAGCTGATCGAAGCCTTCCTGGAATCGGGCAACCGTCCGGAATGGATGGTCATGACCGTGCTGCCGGTGCTGCCGCCGGACCTGCGTCCGCTGGTTCCGCTGGATGGCGGCCGCTTCGCGACCTCCGACCTGAACGACCTGTACCGCCGCGTCATCAACCGCAACAACCGCCTGCGCCGCCTGCTCGAACTGAGCGCGCCGGACATCATCGTGCGCAATGAAAAGCGCATGCTGCAGGAATCGGTCGATGCGCTGCTGGACAACGGCCGTCGTGGCCGTGCCATCACCGGCACCAACAAGCGCCCGCTGAAGTCGCTGGCCGACATGATCAAGGGCAAGCAGGGTCGCTTCCGCCAGAACCTGCTGGGCAAGCGCGTCGACTACTCGGGCCGTTCGGTCATCGTGGTCGGTCCGTACCTGCGCCTGCACCAGTGCGGCCTGCCGAAGAAGATGGCGCTTGAGCTGTTCAAGCCGTTCGTCTTCGCCAAGCTGCAGCGTCGTGGCCTGGCCACCACCATCAAGGCCGCCAAGAAGCTGGTCGAGCGCGAAGAAGCCGAAGTCTGGGACATCCTGGAAGAGGTCATCCGCGAGCATCCGGTGATGCTGAACCGTGCGCCGACCCTGCACCGTCTGGGCATCCAGGCGTTCGAGCCGGTGCTGATCGAAGGCAAGGCCATCCAGCTGCACCCGCTGGTCTGCACCGCGTTCAACGCCGACTTCGACGGTGACCAGATGGCCGTCCACGTGCCGCTCTCGCTGGAAGCCCAGCTGGAAGCGCGTGCGCTGATGATGTCGACCAACAACATCCTGTCGCCGGCCAACGGCGAGCCGATCATCGTGCCGTCGCAGGACGTCGTGCTGGGTCTGTACTACATGACCCGCTCGCTGGAAAACAAGAAGGGCGAGGGCATGGCCTTCGCCAACATCGCCGAAGTGAAGCGTGCCTACGACAACCGCGTGGTGGAACTGCACGCGCGCGTCAAGGTCCGCATCACCGAGGTGGTGACCGACGAAGACGGCATCAAGCAGAACAAGACCTCGATCGTGGACACCACGATCGGTCGCGCCCTGCTGGCTGAAATCCTGCCGGAAGGCCTGCCGTTCGCGCTGGCCAACACCGAGCTGACCAAGAAGAACATCAGCCGCCTGATCAACTCCAGCTACCGCCAGCTGGGTCTGAAGGACACGGTCGTGTTCGCCGACAAGCTGATGTACACCGGCTTCGCCTACGCGACCCGCGCCGGCGTCTCGATCGGCATCGATGACATGCTGATCCCGGACGAGAAGAAGGGCATCCTCACCGAGGCCGAAGCCGAAGTGCTGGAAATCCAGGAGCAGTACCAGTCGGGCTTGGTCACCGCCGGCGAGCGCTACAACAAGGTGGTCGACATCTGGTCGCGCACCAACGAGCGCATCGCCAAGGCGATGATGGACACCATCGGTACCGAAAAGGTCGTCAATGCCAAGGGTGAGACCATCGACCAGAAGTCGATGAACTCGCTGTACATCATGGCCGACTCCGGTGCGCGTGGTTCGCAGGCGCAGATCCGTCAGCTGGCCGGTATGCGTGGCCTGATGGCGCGTCCGGACGGCTCGATCATCGAGACGCCCATCAAGGCGAACTTCCGTGAAGGCCTGAACGTGCAGGAGTACTTCAACTCCACCCACGGTGCCCGTAAGGGTCTGGCCGATACCGCGCTGAAGACCGCGAACTCGGGTTACCTGACCCGTCGTCTGGTCGACGTCGCGCAGGACGTGGTGATCACCGAGGTGGATTGCGGTACCACCGAAGGCCTGATCATGACCCCGATCGTGGAAGGCGGCGACGTGGTCGAGCCGCTGAAGGACCGCGTGCTGGGTCGCGTGGTTGCCGAGGACGTGTTCCTGCCGGGCAACGACGAAGATCCGATCGTCACCCGCAACACCCTGCTGGACGAAGCCTGGGTCGCCAAGCTGGAAGACGCCGGCGTGCAGAGCATCAAGGTGCGTTCGACGATCTCGTGCGAATCGGCCTTCGGTGTCTGCGGTCGCTGCTACGGCCGCGATCTGGCCCGTGGCCACCTGGTAAACATCGGTGAAGCGGTCGGCGTCATCGCCGCCCAGTCCATCGGTGAGCCGGGTACCCAGCTGACCATGCGTACGTTCCACATCGGTGGTGCGGCGTCGCGAGCTGCTGCGGTCGACAACATCACCGTCAAGACCACCGGCTCGGTCAAGTTCAGCAACCTCAAGTCCGTCGAGCATGCCAACGGCTCGCTGGTGGCAGTGTCGCGCTCGGGCGAAATCTCGGTGCTCGATGCCCACGGCCGTGAGCGTGAGCGCTACAAGCTGCCGTACGGTGCGACCATCACGTCCAAGGACGGTGATGCGATCAAGGCTGGCCAGACCGTGGCCAACTGGGATCCGCATAACCACCCGATCGTGTCGGAAGTGGCCGGTTTCATCCGCTTCATCGACTTCGTCGACGGCATCACCGTCATCGAGAAGACCGACGAGCTGACCGGCCTGGCGTCGCGCGAAATCACCGATCCGAAGCGTCGTGGTACCCAGGCCAAGGACCTGCGCCCGATCGTGCGCATCGTCGACGCCAAGGGCAACGACCTGTCGATCCCGGGCACCGACCTGCCGGCGCAGTACCTGCTGCCGCCGCGCTCGATCGTCAACCTGCAGGACGGCGCTGCCGTCGGCGTGGGTGACGTGGTCGCCAAGATTCCGCAGGAAGCGTCGAAGACCCGCGACATCACCGGTGGTCTGCCGCGCGTGGCCGATCTGTTCGAAGCGCGCAAGCCGAAGGATCCGGCGGTGCTGGCCGAGCGTTCGGGCATCATCAGCTTCGGCAAGGACACCAAGGGCAAGCAGCGCCTGATCATCAAGGACACCGATGGTTCGGAGCACGAAGAGCTGATCCCGAAGTACCGCCAGGTCATCGTGTTCGAAGGCGAGCATGTCACCAAGGGTGAAACCATCGTGGACGGCGAGCCGAGCCCGCAGGACATCCTGCGTCTGCTGGGTGTCGAACCGCTGGCGGCCTACCTGGTGAAGGAAATCCAGGACGTGTACCGCCTGCAGGGCGTGAAGATCAACGACAAGCACATCGAGGTGATCACCCGCCAGATGCTGCGCAAGGTCGAGATCACCGACCAGGGCAGCAGCAAGTTCCTGAACGGCGAACAGGTGGAGCGTCAGCGTGTTATCGAGGAGAATGCGCGCCTGTCGACCCGCAACGAGCTGCCGGCGCACTTCGATCCGGTCCTGCTGGGTATCACCAAGGCCTCGCTGGCGACCGAATCGTTCATCTCGGCCGCGTCGTTCCAGGAAACCACCCGCGTGCTGACCGAAGCGGCCGTCCGCGGCACCTCGGACAACCTGCGTGGCCTGAAGGAAAACGTCATCGTGGGTCGCCTGATTCCGGCCGGTACCGGCCTGGCGTACCACAGCAACCGCCGTCGCGGTGCTTCCGGTCTCACCGAGTCGGAAATGCAGACCCTGGCCGGCACCCCGGCTGCGGTCGAGGCACCGGTGGTTGAAGCCGAAGCTGAACAGGCCTCGGGCGAAGAATGAGGTATCCGGTCCGGCCGCAAGGCCGGACCACCCCATCGGTCCATCGATGGGATTGGGAAAGGGCAGGGGAGATCGTCCGCGATCGACCCGGCCAACCTGAACGGGGTACATGGAGGCCCCCCAGTAACGTTCCGGGATCAGGAACGGGCTTGACAGGAGGCGTTTGACTGCTTTCCTGGCAGGTTGCTACAATCGTCTGTCTCAGCAGGCCAGAATTTTGGCCTGCTTTAACATTTCCGCATCTCTGGTCGGATTTTCCGGCCACCAATCAGAAGAACCTACTGATGGCGACGATCAACCAGCTGGTCCGCAAGCCGCGGCAAGCGACCACCTACAAGAGTGCCTCGCCGGCGCTCGACAAGTGCCCGCAGCGCCGTGGCGTCTGCACCCGTGTCTACACCACCACTCCGAAGAAGCCGAACTCGGCTCTGCGCAAGGTTGCCAAGGTCCGCCTGACCAACCAGGAAGAAGTGATTTCCTACATCGGTGGTGAAGGCCACAACCTGCAGGAGCACTCCGTGGTCCTGATCCGCGGCGGTCGCGTCAAGGACCTGCCGGGTGTGCGTTACCACACCGTTCGTGGCTCGCTCGACGCCGCCGGCGTTGCCAAGCGTCGCCAGGCCCGTTCCAAGTACGGCGCCAAGCGTCCGAAGGCATAAGGAGAGAGCACTATGTCGCGTAAGGGTAATACTCCGCAGCGTTCCGTCCTGCCCGATCCGAAGCACGGAAGCGAAACCATCGCCCGCTTCATCAACATGGTCATGCAGAGCGGCAAGAAGTCCGTCGCCGAAAAGATCGTGTACGGCGCCATGGACGTGATCACCGAGAAGAACAGCAGCGCCAACGCCATTGAACTGGTGCAGAAGGCTCTGGACAACGTCGCTCCGGCGGTCGAAGTCAAGTCGCGCCGCGTCGGTGGTGCCA
This sequence comes from Stenotrophomonas sp. 99219_Sma, assembly GCF_056480785.1. Lineage (NCBI taxonomy): Bacteria > Pseudomonadati > Pseudomonadota > Gammaproteobacteria > Lysobacterales > Lysobacteraceae > Stenotrophomonas > Stenotrophomonas sp. 99219_Sma. The sequence goes on from NZ_CM151117.1 coordinate 839,453, forward strand.
CCTACCAGGTGCCGGTCGAAGTGCGTTCGTCGCGCAAGATGGCCCTGGCCATGCGCTGGCTGATCGACTCCGCGCGCAAGCGTGGTGAGAACACCATGCCGAAGAAGCTGGCTGCTGAACTGATCGACGCCTCGGAAAACCGTGGCGGCGCCATCAAGAAGCGCGAAGAAACCCACCGCATGGCCGAAGCCAACAAGGCATTCGCCCACTACCGCTGGTGAGTTTGACGGCCTTGTAAAACAGGCAGGGCAGCACCACTTCGGTGCGTGCTGCCTCGCGGTCCCAGAAGGACTGCGCCAATCCGAAGGCCGCCGAAAGGCGGCGTTCGGCCATCCGAAATCCAAGAAATCTGAGAGGCTCCCGTGGCCCGTTCCACTCCCATCGAGCGTTACCGTAACTTCGGCATCATGGCTCACATCGATGCCGGCAAGACCACCACGTCCGAGCGCATCCTGTTCTACACCGGCAAGAGCCACAAGATCGGTGAAGTGCACGACGGCGCCGCCACCATGGACTGGATGGAGCAGGAGCAGGAGCGTGGCATCACGATCCAGTCCGCTGCCACCACCGCGTTCTGGAAGGGCATGGACAAGTCCCTGCCGGAGCACCGCTTCAACATCATCGACACCCCCGGGCACGTCGACTTCACCATCGAAGTGGAGCGCTCGCTGCGCGTGCTCGACGGTGCCGTCTTCGTCCTGTGCGCCGTCGGTGGCGTGCAGCCGCAGTCGGAAACCGTGTGGCGCCAGGCCAACAAGTACCACGTGCCGCGCATCGCGTTCGTCAACAAGATGGACCGCACCGGTGCCAACTTCCAGAAGGTCGTCGGCCAGCTGAAGGCCAAGCTGGGCGCGGTTGCCGTGCCGATGCAGCTGCCGATCGGCGCTGAAGACAACTTCAAGGGCGTTGTCGACCTGCTGAAGATGAAGGCCATCCATTGGGATGAGGCTTCGCAGGGCATGAAGTTCGAATACGGTGAAATCCCGGCCGATCTGCAGGGCCCGGCTGAAGAGGCTCGCCAGTTCATGGTCGAGACCGCTGCCGAAGCCAGCGAAGAGCTGATGGAAAAGTACCTGGGCGGCGAAGAGCTGGCCGAGGCTGAAATCATCAACGCGCTGCGTACCCGCACCCTGGCCACCGAGATCGTGCCGATGTACTGCGGCTCGGCCTTCAAGAACAAGGGCGTGCAGGCCATGCTGGACGGCGTGATCCAGCTGCTGCCGTCGCCGGTCGACGTGCCGGACGTGAAGGGCGTGGACGTTGACGACGACACCGTCGAAATGACCCGCAAGTCGGACGACAAGGCTCCGTTCTCGTCGCTGGCCTTCAAGATCATCACCGACCCGTTCGTCGGCGCGCTGACCTTCTTCCGTGTCTACTCGGGCACCCTGAACGGTGGCGACACCGTGCTGAACTCGGTGAAGGGCAAGAAGGAGCGCATCGGCCGCATCCTGCAGATGCACTCGAACAACCGCGAGGAAATCAAGGAAGTTCTGGCCGGTGACATCGCCGCTGCCGTGGGCCTGAAGGACACCACCACCGGTGACACCCTGTGCGCCGTGGACGCCCCGATCATCCTGGAGCGCATGACGTTCCCGGAGCCGGTGATCTCGATGGCCGTCGAGCCGAAGACCAAGTCGGACCAGGAAAAGATGGGTCTGGCCCTGGGCCGTCTGGCGCAGGAAGATCCGTCGTTCCGCGTCAAGACCGACGAAGAATCCGGCCAGACCATCATCTCGGGCATGGGCGAGCTGCACCTGGACATCATCGTCGACCGCCTGAAGCGCGAGTTCAACGTTGAAGCCAACGTCGGCGCGCCGCAGGTGGCCTACCGCGAAACCATCACCCTGGCCGACGTCAAGTCGGACTACAAGCACGCCAAGCAGTCCGGTGGTAAGGGTCAGTACGGTCACGTCGTGATCGAACTGTCGCCGATCACCGCTGCCGACCGTGCCGATCCGAAGCTGGCTCCGGCCATCAAGGACGACTTCCTGTTCATCAACGACATCACCGGCGGCGTGATCCCGAAGGAATTCATTCCGTCGGTTGAAAAGGGCCTGCGCGAAACCATCACCAGCGGTCCGCTGGCTGGCTTCCCGGTCGTGGACGTCAAGGTGAAGCTGGTGTTCGGTTCGTACCACGACGTCGACTCCTCGGAAATGGCGTTCAAGCTGGCTTCGTCGATGGCCTTCAAGCAGGGCTTCGCCAAGGCCAAGCCGGTGCTGCTGGAGCCGATCATGAAGGTCGAGATCGTGACCCCGGAGGATTACCAGGGTGACGTGATGGGCGACGTCAGCCGTCGTCGCGGCGTGCTGCAGGGTTCCGACACCACCGGTGACGGCTCCGCTTCGATCATCAACGCGATGATCCCGCTGGGTGAAATGTTCGGCTACGCCACTGCGCTGCGTTCGCAGACCCAGGGCCGCGCCACCTTCACCATGGAATTCGATCACTACGAGCCGGCTCCGACCAACATCGCCGAAGCCGTCATGAAGAAGGGCTGAGCCTCGCTCAGCCTCTCTTGAAACCACTTACGAACAATCAAGGTATAGAACAATGGCAAAGGGTAAGTTCGAGCGCACCAAGCCGCACGTCAACGTCGGCACCATCGGTCACGTCGATCACGGCAAGACCACGCTGACCGCTGCACTGACCAAGATCGGTGCCGAGCGCTTCGGTGGCGAGTTCAAGGATTACTCCTCGATCGACGCCGCGCCGGAAGAAAAGGCGCGTGGTATCACGATCTCGACCGCGCACGTCGAATACGAATCCCCGGTCCGTCACTACGCCCACGTCGATTGCCCGGGCCACGCTGACTACGTCAAGAACATGATCACCGGTGCCGCCCAGATGGACGGCGCGATCCTGGTGTGCTCGGCCGCTGACGGCCCGATGCCGCAGACCCGCGAGCACATCCTGCTGTCGCGTCAGGTCGGCGTGCCGTACATCGTCGTGTTCCTGAACAAGGCCGACATGGTTGACGACGCCGAGCTGCTCGAGCTGGTCGAGATGGAAGTGCGCGAGCTGCTGAGCAAGTACGACTTCCCGGGCGACGACACCCCGATCATCGCCGGTTCGGCCCGTCTGGCGCTGGAAGGCGACCAGAGCGACATCGGCGTGCCGGCCATCCTGAAGCTGGTCGATGCCCTGGACAGCTGGATTCCGGAGCCGGAGCGTGCGATCGACAAGCCGTTCCTGATGCCGGTGGAAGACGTGTTCTCGATCTCGGGCCGCGGCACCGTGGTGACCGGTCGTATCGAGCGCGGCGTGATCAAGGTTGGCGACGAAATCGAAATCGTCGGCATCCGTCCGGTGCAGAAGACCACCGTGACCGGCGTTGAAATGTTCCGCAAGCTGCTGGACCAGGGTCAGGCAGGCGACAACGCTGGCCTGCTGCTGCGCGGCACCAAGCGTGACGACGTCGAGCGTGGCCAGGTTCTGGCCAAGCCGGGTTCGATCAAGCCGCACACCAAGTTCGAAGGCGAAGTCTACGTCCTGTCGAAGGACGAGGGCGGCCGTCACACCCCGTTCTTCAACGGCTACCGTCCGCAGTTCTACTTCCGCACCACCGACATCACCGGCGCAGCTGCTCTGCCGGAAGGCGTCGAAATGGTGATGCCGGGTGACAATGTCAAGATGGTCGTCACCCTGATCAACCCGGTGGCAATGGACGAAGGCCTGCGCTTCGCCATCCGCGAAGGCGGCCGTACCGTCGGCGCCGGCGTGGTCTCGAAGATCATCGAGTAATCTGGTAGTATCTGCGCCCCGATGTTGCCTGGGTAGGGCATCGGGGCGTATCAAATGGGAAAGCAGGCACAGGATGTGCCTTGTGTTCCCCGGACCAGGAAGGGTCAATGCCATTCAGGCGGCGTCAACAGGCGACTGTTGACAGCTGCCTTGCGTGCCATTATGCTTCTACGTCTGGGCAGGCCGGGTAACTGGTCTGCCTACGTTTTTGAGGTCTATGGAGTGACCTTGGCGGCCTGCAGGACTGTGGGTCGTCCGTATTCAGGAATTTCATGGGACAAAGCAACCCAGAGGCTTTGTCTGTCGCTCTTTTAACGAAGGAACCTACCGCCATGGCGGACCAAAAGATCCGGATCCGGCTGAAAGCGTTCGATCATCGTCTGATCGACCGTTCGGCCAGCGAGATCGTTGAAACGGCAAAGCGGACCGGCGCGCAAGTGCGTGGCCCGATCCCGCTGCCGACCAAGATCGAGCGTTACACCGTTCTCGTTTCCCCGCACGTCGACAAGGACGCGCGTGACCAGTACGAGACCCGCACGCACAAGCGCGTGCTCGATATCGTTGACCCGAATGACAAGACCGTGGACGCGCTGATGAAGCTCGAACTGGCTGCCGGCGTCGACGTTCAGATCAAGCTGACCTGAGGACTACGACCATGACGAAGAAGTATTCGTTGGGCTTCGTGGGCCGCAAGGCTGGCATGAGCCGCGTGTTCACTGAAGATGGCCGCTCCATCCCGGTGACCCTGATCGAAGCAACCCCGAACCGCATCGCGCAGATCAAGACCGTCGAAACCGACGGCTACAGCGCCGTGCAGGTGACCGTCGGCGCGCGTCGCGCTGCCCTGGTCAACAAGCCGGAAGCCGGCCACTTCGCCAAGGCGAAGGTGGAAGCGGGTCGTGGCCTGTGGGAATTCCGCGTTGAAGACGCGCAGCTCGGCGATTTCGCCGTTGGCGGCGAAGTCAAGGCGGACATCTTCGAAGTCGGCCAGATCGTCGACGTCCAGGGTGTCACCAAGGGTAAGGGCTTCCAGGGCACCATCAAGCGCCACAACTTCCGTATGGGCGATGCAACCCACGGTAACTCGCTGTCGCATCGCGCGCCGGGTTCGCTGGGTCAGCGCCAGACCCCGGGTCGCGTTTTCCCGGGCAAGAAGATGTCGGGCCACATGGGCGCGGTGCAGCAGAGCACCCAGAACCTGGAAGTGGTCAAGGTCGACGTCGAGCGCGGTCTGATCGCCGTTCGCGGCGCCGTTCCGGGCGCGGCGGGTGGCGACGTGATCGTCCGTCCGGCGAGCAAGGCATAAGGAGAGATGACGATGGAACTCGTTATCACGGGTAGCAACAACAAGGTCTCGGTCTCCGACGCCGTGTTCGGTCGCGATTTCAGCGAAGATCTGGTCCACCAGGTCGTCGTTGCCTACCGCAACGCCGGTCGCGCCGGCACCAAGGCACAGAAGACTCGCTCCGAAGTGGCTGGTACCACCAAGAAGTCGAAGAAGCAGAAGGGCGGCGGCGCGCGTCATGGCGCACTGACGGCTCCGATCTTCGTCGGCGGCGGTGTCACCTTCGCGGCCAAGCCGCGCAGCTTCGAGCAGAAGGTCAATCGTAAGCAGTACCGTGCCGCCATGTGCGCGATCCTGTCCGAGCTGAACCGCCAGGGCCGTCTGACCATCGTGGAGTCCTTCGACGTCGAAGTGACCAACACGAAGGGTCTGATCGCCAAGCTGGCCGGCCTGGAAGTGGGCAAGCGCCCGCTGATCGTCACCGAAGAAGCGTCCGAGCACCTGTACCTGTCCGCCCGCAATCTGCCGTACGTGCAGGTGCGTGACGTCCAGGGTCTGGATCCGGTCTCGCTGGTGGGTGCCGACACGGTCGTCATCACCGCTGACGCGGTCAAGAAGGTCGAGGAGTGGCTGGCATGAACAGCAACGAAAAAATCTTCAGCGTGCTGCGTGCCCCGCGTGTCTCCGAAAAGACCGCGCGCCTGCAGGAACTCTCCAACCAGTATGTCTTCGAAGTTTCGAACGAAGCCACCAAGGCCGATGTAAAGGCCGCGGTTGAGCAGCTGTTCGACGTCAAGGTCGAAGCCGTCAACGTGGTCAACGTCAAGGGCAAGAACAAGTCCTTCCGTAACCGTGCTGGCCGCCGCGGCGATTGGCGCAAGGCGTACGTTCGCCTGGCCGATGGCCAGTCGATCGATGTAACGGCCAAGGCCTGAGGTACATCCCATGCCATTGATGAAATTCAAGCCCACTTCCCCCGGCCGCCGTTCGGCCGTGCGCGTGGTCACTCCCGACCTGCACAAGGGTGCTCCGCACGCTGCGCTGGTCGAGTCGCAGAGCCGCTCGGGTGGTCGTAACCACCATGGCCGCATCACCGTGCGTCACGTCGGTGGTGGTGCCAAGCAGCACTACCGCATCATCGACTTCAAGCGCAACAAGCTGGGCATCCCGGCGCGCGTGGAACGCATCGAATACGATCCGAACCGCACCGCGCACATCGCTCTGCTGTGCTACGTCGACGGTGAGCGTCGCTACATCATCGCCCCGAAGGGCCTGAAGGCTGGTGATCAGGTGATCGCTGGTTCGGATGCCCCGATCAAGGCTGGCAACACCCTGCCGCTGCGCAACATCCCGGTCGGCACCACCATCCACTGCATCGAACTGAAGCCGGGCAAGGGCGCTCAGATCGCTCGCGCCGCTGGTGCGGCCGTGCAGCTGGTGGCTCGCGAAGGCATCTACGCCACCCTGCGCCTGCGCTCGGGTGAAATGCGTAAGGTTCCGGTCGAGTGCTGCGCCACCATCGGCGAAGTCGGCAACGACGAGCACAGCCTGGAAAAGCTGGGCAAGGCCGGTGCCAAGCGTTGGCGCGGCGTCCGCCCGACCGTTCGTGGTGCTGCCATGAACCCGGTTGACCACCCGCACGGTGGTGGTGAGGCGAAGGCCGGCCAGGGTAATCCGCATCCGGTCACCCCGTGGGGTGTCCCGACCAAGGGTTACAAGACGCGCCATAACAAGCGCACTCAGCAGTTCATCGTCCGCGATCGTAGGGGCTAATCGACCATGGCACGTTCACTCAAGAAGGGCCCGTTCGTCGATCACCACCTCGTCAAGAAGGTGGAGGCCGCTGCGGGCAGCAAGAAGCCGATCAAGACCTGGTCGCGCCGTTCGATGATCCTGCCTGACATGGTAGGCGTCACCATTGCCGTGCATAACGGCAAGAACCACATCCCGGTTCTCGTCAACGAGAACATGGTCGGCCACAAGCTCGGCGAATTTGCCATCACCCGGACCTTCAAGGGTCACGGTGGTGACAAGAAGTCGGGCAAGTAAGGAGAGATGACAATGGAAGCGAAAGCCATCCTGCGCACTGCGCGCATCTCCCCGCAGAAGGCTCGTCTGGTCGCTGACCAGGTGCGCGGTCTGCCGGCCGAGCGTGCGGTCAACCTGCTGAAGTTCTCGGACAAGAAGGCTGCCCACCTGATCAAGAAGGTGGTGGAGTCGGCAATTGCCAACGCCGAGAACAACCAGGGCGCCGACGTCGACGAGCTGAAGGTTCAGACCATCATGGTTGATGAAGGTCCGACCCTGAAGCGTTTCATGGCGCGGGCGAAAGGCCGCGGTACCCGCATCCTCAAGCGCACCAGCCACATCACTGTGGTTGTGGGCGCCGCCAAGTAAGCGGATAAGGAAAAGACCATGGGTCATAAAGTTCATCCGATTGGTATCCGCCTCGGCATTTCCAAGGACTGGAACTCCAAGTGGTACGCCAACAAGGCCGAGTTCGCTGGTTACCTGGCAGCCGACCTGAAAGTGCGCGAAATGCTGCGCAAGAAGCTGGCTCAGGCCGGCATCAGCAAGATCCTGATCGAGCGTCCGGCCAAGACCGCTCGCGTGACGATCCACACCGCCCGTCCGGGCGTGGTGATCGGCAAGCGCGGTGAGGACATCGAGAAGCTGCGCAAGGAAGTGAGCGAGATGATGGGCGTCCCGGCGCACATCAACGTCACCGAAGTGCGCAAGCCGGAACTGGACGCGCAGCTCGTTGCCGAGTCGATCGCCCAGCAGCTGGAGCGTCGCATCATGTTCCGCCGTGCAATGAAGCGCTCGGTCGGCAACGCGATGCGTCTGGGTGCCCTGGGCATCAAGGTCAACGTCGGTGGCCGCCTCAACGGTGCAGAAATCGCCCGTTCGGAGTGGTACCGCGAAGGCCGCGTGCCGCTGCACACCCTGCGTGCCGACATCGACTATGGCTTCGCTGAAGCCAAGACGACCTACGGCATCATCGGCATCAAGGTCTGGATCTACAAGGGCGAGGTCTTCGATTTCTCCCAGGTTGGCCAGGAAAAGCAGGACGACACCCCGTCGCGCAACGATCGTCACGATCGCGGCGACCGTGGTGACCGTCAGCGCCCGGCCCGTGAAGCGAGGTAACGACAATGTTGCAACCCAAGCGAACCAAGTACCGCAAGGTACACAAGGGCCGTAACGATGGCCTGAGCTGGAGCGCCAACGCTGTCAGCTTCGGCGAATACGGCCTGAAGGCAACCGCACACGGTCAGCTGACCGCGCGTCAGATCGAAGCGGCCCGCCGCTCGATCAGCCGCTACGTCAAGCGCGGCGGCAAGATGTGGATCCGCGTGTTCCCCGACAAGCCCATCACCAAGAAGCCCATCGAAGTCCGAATGGGTTCTGGTAAGGGCAACGTGGAATACTGGGTGGCCCAGATCCAGCCCGGCCGCATGATCTATGAAATCGAGGGTGTTTCCGAGGAAGTGGCTCGCGAGGCGTTCCGCCTGGCCGCCGCCAAGCTCTCGGTCACCACCACTTTCGTGACCCGTACGGTGCGCTGATGGATATCAAAACTCTCCGTGAAAAGTCGGCTGACGAACTCAAGGCCCACCTGATCGACCTGCGTAAGGAACAGTTCTCTGTCCGTATGCAGCAGGTCACCGGCCAGCTGCCGAAGACCCACGACATTCGCCGGGTCCGTCGCGAGATTGCTCGCGTCAAGACCCTGCTCGGCAGCACGAAGTAAGGATGGCCGCTATGAGCGACAATACTGAAAAGAAGACGCTGCGCACGGTCGAAGGCCGTGTCGTCAGCAACAAGATGGACAAGACGGTTACCGTCCTGGTTGAGCGTCAGGTCAAGCACGCGCTGTACGGCAAGTACATCAAGCGCTCGACGAAGCTGCACGCCCACGATGCCGACAACGCCTGCAAGGAAGGCGATGTCGTCCGCGTGACCGAGATTGCTCCGATGTCCAAGACCAAGAACTGGCGCGTGGTGGAAGTCATCACGCGCGCGGCTGAATAAGGAGCTGAATCATGATCCAGATGCAGAGCTACCTTGACGTCGCGGACAATTCGGGTGCCAAGCAGGTGATGTGCTTCAAGGTGCTGGGTGGTTCCAAGCGCCGTTACGCCGGCATCGGCGACATCATCAAGGTCACCGTGAAGGATGCGATTCCGCGCGGCAAGGTCAAGAAGGGTGAAGTGTATGACGCCGTCGTGGTGCGTACCCGCAAGGGTGTGCGTCGCGCCGACGGCTCGCTGATCCGCTTCGACGGCAACGCTGCCGTCCTGCTGAACAACAAGCAGGAGCCGATCGGTACCCGTATCTTCGGGCCGGTGACCCGTGAACTTCGTTCGGAGAAGTTCATGAAGATCGTCTCGCTCGCTCCCGAAGTGCTGTGAGCGACAGGAGATAATCATGGCTAACCGTATCAAGAAGGGCGACCAGGTTGTCGTCAACGCTGGCAAGGACAAGGGCAAGCAGGGCGAAGTCGTCCGCGTCGACGGCGACCGTGTGGTCGTCGCCAACGTGAACATCGTCAAGCGCCACACCAAGCCGAACCCGCAGGCAGGTGTTGCCGGCGGCGTGGTCGAGCGCGAAGCTTCGATCCATATCTCCAACGTGAATGTTCTGAACCCGGCTTCGGGCAAGGGCGAACGCGTTGGCTTCAAGGTGCTGGAGGATGGACGCAAACTGCGTGTGTTCCGCTCCAGCGGTGAGGCGCTCGACGCCTGAGGAATGAGAAGATGAGTTCCCGTCTCGAAAAGTTCTACAAGGACGAAGTGGTGCCGGCGCTGATGAAGCAGTTCGGCTACACCAATCCGATGGAAGTGCCGAAGCTGGTCAAGGTCACCCTGAACATGGGTGTCGGCGAAGCGGCCACCAACAAGAAGATCCTGGAAAACGCCGTCGGCGACATGACCAAGATTTCCGGCCAGAAGCCGGTTGTCACCAAGTCGCGTGTGTCGGTTGCGTCGTTCAAGATCCGCGATGGTTGGCCGATCGGCTGCAAGACCACGCTGCGTCGCCACAAGATGTACGAGTTCCTGGATCGCCTGATCAACATCTCGCTGCCGCGCGTGCGCGACTTCCGTGGTGTTTCCGGTCGTTCCTTCGACGGCCGCGGCAACTTCAACATGGGTGTGAAGGAGCAGATCATCTTCCCGGAAATCGACTTCGACGCCGTCGACGCGATCCGCGGTATGGATATCGCCATCACCACCACTGCGAAGACCGATGCGGAAGCGAAGGCGCTGCTGGCAGCGTTCAAGTTCCCGTTCCGTAACTGATCTGTCGAGGAAACCGAAATGGCAAAGACCTCCATGGTCAACCGCGACATCAAGCGGGAAAAGCTGGCAAAGAAGTACGCTGAAAAGCGTGCAGCTCTGAAGAAGATCGTGTCCTCCGTGGACGCGACCTACGAAGAGAAGATCGACGCCGCAACCAAGCTGGCCAAGCTGCCGCGCGATTCGTCGCCGAGCCGCCAGCGCAACCGTTGCGAGCTGTCGGGTCGTCCGCGTGGCGTCTACAGCAAGTTCGGCCTGGGCCGTAACAAGCTGCGTGAAGCCACCATGCGTGGCGACGTCCCGGGTCTGCGCAAGGCCAGCTGGTAATCCCAGCCGGCCCTGCGATCAGGCGCCCCTTCGGGGGTGCCTGAACCGGGCAGGGGAGGCATTCAGCTTTCCCGACGCAAAAAAACCGAAGAGCCCGGCGCAAGCCGGGCTCTTTTGGCGTATACTCCCGCGTCTTGCCCTGTGCAAACGGGGTTGTAGGAGTGGGCCCTTGGCCCGCTGCATCAAGGGACCTGGCCCGTTTCCAGGAGACAACAGATTTTCGCGAAAGCGGATATCGGTGCACTCAAAGGTACTCATATGAGCATGACTGATCCCATCGCCGACCTGCTGGTCCGCATCAAGAATGCGGCCGCGGTTGGCAAGCAGACGGTGAAAGCCCCGTCGTCCAAGATCAAGGTTGCGATCGCCCAGGTCCTGAAGGACGAGGGTTACATCACCGACCTGCGCGTGACCCAGCTGGAAAACAACAAGTCCGAGCTGGAAATCGTGCTGAAGTATTTCGAAGGCAAGCCGGTCATCGCGACCCTGAAGCGCTTCTCGCGTTCGGGCCTGCGCCAGTACCGCGGCAAGAGCGAGCTGCCGAAGGTCATGAACGGCCTGGGTATCTCCATCATTTCCACCTCCAAGGGCATCATGACTGATGCGCAGGCGCGCCAGCTGGGCGTCGGCGGCGAAGTCCTGTGCTTCGTGGCCTAAGGCGAAAGGAGTAGAACTATGTCCCGCGTAGCCAAGAAGCCGATCGACCTGGGTAAGGTTGAACTGAACGTCCAGTCGGACAGCGTCACCGCCAAGGGCCCGAAGGGTTCCCTGTCGCTGGCCAAGCCGGCCGGTATTGCCATCAACGTCGACAACGGCGTTGCCACCCTGAGCACCGAGAACGCCGAGCTGGTCGCACTGACCGGTACCGTGCGTGCGATCCTGGCCAACATGGTCAAGGGCGTGTCCGAAGGCTTCGAGCGCAAGCTGGAGCTGGTCGGCGTGGGTTACCGCGCTGCCATGCAGGGCAAGGACCTGAGCCTGTCGCTGGGCTTCTCGCACCCGGTCGTGTTCGTGGCGCCGGAAGGCATCACCATCACCACCCCGACCCAGACCGAGATCCTGGTCCAGGGTGCTGACAAGCAGGTCGTCGGTGAAGTTGCCGCCAAGATCCGTGCGTTCCGCAAGCCGGAGCCGTACAAGGGCAAGGGCGTGAAGTACTCCGACGAAGTCATCATCCGTAAGGAAGCCAAGAAGGCGTAAGTGCGAGTCCCTCGCAAGAGCCCGCACATCCTTGTGCGGACTCCTCAGGGAAAAGCCCAACCTTCAGCTTTCAAGGAATAATCAAAATGAACAAGAACATCGCCCGCCTGCGTCGCGCCAAGTCGACCCGCGCCCACATCCGTGAGCTCGGCGTCGCCCGCCTGTCGGTGCTGCGCACCGGCCAGCACCTGTACGCCCAGGTCTTCACCGCCGACGGTTCCAAGGTGCTGGCTGCTGCCAACACCACCCAGACCGACGTCATGGAAGGCCTGAAGAACGGCAAGAACGCCGACGCCGCCGCCAAGGTCGGCCGTATCGTCGCTGAGCGCGCCAAGGCCGCCGGCGTCGAGAAGGTTGCCTTCGATCGTTCGGGCTACCGCTACCACGGCCGCATCAAGGCCCTGGCAGAAGCCGCCCGCGAAGCCGGCCTGCAGTTCTAAGGGATAAGGGCAGGGGACCTGTGGTCTCCTGCCCGCCTGCTCGCCGCCTGAGTGAGGCTGGACGGCGCCACTCTTCTGCAGTGGCCCACCGGAACAACGCGACATTCCACAACCATAAGCGGCCCCGAGCCGTACATACCCAAACTACCAAGGAATCAAAATGGCAGAAGAGCGTCAGCAGCGGGGTCGCGATCGCGACCGTAACCGCGAAGAGAAAGTCGATGACGGCATGATCGAAAAGCTGGTCGCGGTCAACCGCGTCAGCAAGACCGTCAAGGGTGGCCGCCAGTTCACCTTCACCGCCCTGACCGTGGTCGGCGACGGCGAAGGCAAGGTCGGTTTCGGCTATGGCAAGGCCCGCGAAGTGCCGGTCGCCATCCAGAAGTCGATGGAACAGGCCCGCAAGAACCTGGTCAGCGTTGACCTGAACAACGGCACCCTGTGGCACACCATCAAGGATGGTCACGGCGCAGCCCGCGTGTTCATGCAGCCGGCTTCGGAAGGTACCGGCGTCATCGCCGGCGGTGCCATGCGCGCCGTGCTGGAAGCCGTTGGCGTGAAGAACGTGCTGGCCAAGGCCACCGGTTCGCGCAACCCGATCAACCTGGTGCGTGCCACCGTGAAGGGCCTGTCTGCTGCGCAGTCGCCGGCTCGCATCGCGGCCAAGCGCGGCAAGAAGGTGGAGGAACTCAACCATGGCTAATGAGTCCAACAAGACTGTGAAGGTGCGCCTGGTGCGCGGCCTGCGTGGTGCTCAGTCGCGTCACCGCCTGTCGGTGCGTGCTCTGGGTCTGAACAAGCTCAACGATGTGCGTGAACTGAAGGACAGCCCGCAGGTTCGCGGTCTGATCAACACCGTTCACTACCTCGTCAAGGTTGAGGAGTAATCGATCATGACTCTGCGTCTCAATGAACTGAGCCCGGCACCGGGCGCCCGCACCGAGCGCACCCGCGTCGGTCGCGGTATCGGCTCGGGCCTGGGCAAGACTGCCGGCCGCGGCCACAAGGGTTCGTTCGCCCGTAAGGGTGGCGGCAAGATCAAGGCTGGCTTCGAAGGCGGCCAGACCCCCATGCAGCGTCGTCTGCCGAAGATCGGCTTCCGTTCGCCGATCGCCAAGGACACCGCTGAAGTGCTGCTGTACGCGCTGGACAAGCTGCCGGCCGGTGAGATCGACTTCGCCGCCCTGCGTGCTGCCAAGCTGGTCCCGAGCACTGCAAAGAAGGCCAAGGTCGTCGTCAAGGGCGAAGTGACCAAGGCGTTCACCCTGAAGGGTATCGCTGCCACGGCTGGTGCCAAGGCTGCGATCGAAGCTGCCGGCGGCAGCGTAACGGAGTAAGAAAATCATGGCGCAAGCTGGCATCGGTAACCTCGCGGGCGGAATGGGCAAGTTCACTGAACTTCGCCAACGTTTGCTGTTCGTCGTCGGGGCTTTGATCGTCTATCGCATCGGCTGCTACGTGCCGGTGCCGGGCGTCAATCCCGATGCCATGCTTGCCATGATGCAACAGCAGGGCGGCGGCATCGTGGACATGTTCAACATGTTCTCGGGCGGCGCCCTGCACCGTTTCAGCATCTTCGCGCTGAACGTGATGCCGTACATTTCGGCATCGATCGTGATGCAGCTGGCCGTGCACATCTTCCCCGCCCTGAAGGCGATGCAGAAGGAAGGTGAGTCCGGCCGCCGCAAGATCACCCAGTATTCGCGCATCGGCGCCGTGCTGCTGGCAGTGGTGCAGGGCGGCTCGATCGCACTGGCCCTGCAGGGCCAGGTCTCGCCGTCGGGCGCTCCGGTCGTGTACGCGCCGGGCATGGGCTTCGTGCTCACCGCCGTGGTCGCGCTGACAGCCGGCACCATGTTCCTGATGTGGGTCGGTGAGCAGGTCACCGAACGCGGCATCGGCAACGGCGTGTCGCTGATCATCTTCGCCGGTATCGTCGCTGGCCTGCCGGGTGCGATCATCCACACCTTCGACGCCTACCGCGACGGCAACATCCAGTTCATCCAGCTGCTGCTGATCGCCATCGTCGTGCTCGCCTTCACCTTCTTCGTGGTGTTCGTCGAGCGTGGCCAGCGCCGGATCACGGTCAACTACGCGCGCCGCCAGGGCGGTCGCAACGCGTACATGAACCAGACCTCGTTCCTGCCGCTGAAGCTCAACATGGCCGGCGTCATCCCGGCGATCTTCGCCTCGAGCCTGCTGGCCTTCCCGGCCACCCTGGCCATGTGGTCCGGCCAGGCTGCCAACCAGAGCAGCTTCGGCCAGGTCCTGCAGAAGGTCGCCAACGCGCTCGGCCCGGGCGAGCCGCTGCACATGATCGTGTTCGCTGCGCTGATCACCGGTTTCGCGTTCTTCTATACCGCGCTGGTGTTCAACTCGCAGGAAACCGCCGACAACCTGAAGAAGTCGGGCGCGCTGATTCCGGGCATCCGTCCGGGCAAGGCCACTGCCGATTACATCGACGGCGTGCTGACCCGCCTGACCGCGGCCGGCTCGGCCTACCTGGTGATCGTCTGCCTGCTGCCGGAGCTGATGCGCACGCAGCTGAACGCCTCGTTCTACTTCGGCGGTACTTCGCTGCTGATCGTGGTGGTGGTGGTGATGGACTTCATCGCCCAGGTGCAGGCGCACCTGATGTCCCACCAGTACGAGAGCCTGCTGAAGAAGGCCAACCTGAAGGGTGGCAACCGCGGCGGTTTTGCCCGCGGCTGATTGGCCTGTTATACTTTCGTCTTCCTGACGTGATGGTCCCTCCGCTTCGCGGACTCCGGCCACACAAACGAAGGGCGGCCCCCGCAGCGGTTCCGGGTGGGGGTGTGATGAGGTGGTCCCGCGCTGGAGTAGCGCGGGCGGCTCCGGGGGAAACCCCAGGTCCAACCCCATCCGGCGCCGGAGCCTGGGCACACTCCCCAGGCCGGGTTCATGAAACCAATGGTTTCACGGGCTTCCATGTAAACCGGAACCTTGTTAGTATCGCTAGTTCACTTTTTTGATCCATCCTGCCGGATTGGCGTGCCCGAGGCGCGCTGTCGGCCATCACTCAGCTGGAGAACCGCGTCATGGCGCGTATTGCAGGCGTCAACCTGCCAGCCCAGAAGCACGTCTGGGTCGGGTTGCAAAGCATTTACGGCATCGGCCGTACCCGTTCGAAGAAGGTCTGCGAAGTCGCAGGCGTTGCTTCGACCACCAAGATCCGCGATCTGTCGGAGCCGGAAATCGAGCGCCTGCGCGCCGAAGTCGGCAAGTACATCGTGGAAGGCGATCTGCGCCGTGAGATCGGCATCGCGATCAAGCGCCTGATGGACCTGGGCTGCTACCGCGGCCTGCGTCACCGTCGTGGCCTCCCGCTGCGTGGCCAGCGCACCCGTACCAACGCCCGCACCCGCAAGGGTCCGCGCAAGGCGATCAAGAAGTAAGGGACTGAGAAATGGCTAAGCCCGCTGCTAAGACCAAGAAGAAGATCAAGCGCGTCGTCACCGACGGCGTTGCCCACGTCCACGCTTCGTTCAACAACACCATCGTCACCATCACCGACCGCCAGGGCAACGCTCTGTCGTGGGCGACCTCCGGTGGCGCTGGCTTCCGCGGTTCGCGCAAGTCGACCCCGTTCGCTGCCCAGGTGGCTGCTGAAAAGGCCGGTCGTGCTGCGCTGGACTACGGCGTGAAGTCGCTGGAAGTCCGCATCAAGGGCCCGGGTCCGGGCCGTGAGTCGGCCGTGCGTTCGTTGAACAACGTCGGCTACAAGATCACCAACATCATCGACGTGACGCCTATCCCGCACAACGGGTGCCGTCCGCCGAAGAAGCGTCGCGTCTAAAGGGAGCGATAAGAAATGGCTCGTTATATCGGTCCTACCTGTAAGCTCGCCCGTCGCGAAGGCGCCGACCTGTCCCTGAAGAGCCCGGCGCGTGCGCTGGACTCGAAGTGCAAGCTGGAGCAGAAGCCCGGCCAGCACGGCGCCACTGCCCGCAAGGGCAAGCTGTCCGACTACGCCACCCAGCTGCGTGAAAAGCAGAAGGTCAAGCGTATCTACGGCCTGCTGGAGCGTCAGTTCCGCAACTACTACAAGAAGGCCTCGACCAAGAAGGGCAACACCGGCGAGAACCTGCTGCAGCTGCTGGAAACCCGCCTGGACAACGTCGTCTACCGCATGGGCTTCGCCGTGACCCGTCCGGCTGCCCGTCAGCTGGTGTCGCACCGCGGCGTCACCGTGAATGGCAAGTCGGTCAACCTGGCTTCGTACCAGGTCAAGGCTGGCGACGCCATCGCTCTGTCTGAAAAGGCTGCCAAGCAGCTGCGCGTCCAGGAAGCCCTGACCGTCGCCGCCCAGCATGACCTGAGCCCGTCGTGGGTTGAAGTGGATTCCGGTAAGTTCACCGGCATCTTCAAGGCTGTTCCGGATCGTTCGGATCTGCCTGCGGACATCAACGAAGCGCTGATCGTCGAGCTGTATTCGAAGTAATTCACATTGGAGAGCCCCCGGCGACGGCCGGGGGTTCACTAGGAGAACCCGCAACATGACGGTTACCGCCAACCAGGTTCTGCGTCCTCGCGGTCCGCAGATCGAACGCCTTACCGACACCCGTGCAAAGGTCGTTATCGAACCTTTGGAGCGGGGTTACGGGCATACGCTGGGTAATGCCCTGCGTCGCGTGCTGCTGTCGTCCATCCCGGGCTTCGCCATCACGGAAGTCGAAATCGACGGCGTGTTGCATGAGTACACCACGGTCGAAGGTCTGCAGGAGGACGTGCTCGAAGTCCTGCTGAACCTCAAGGACGTGGCCATCCGTATGCACTCCGGCGACAGCGCCACCCTGTCCCTGTCCAAGCAGGGCCCGGGCGTTGTCACCGCTGCCGACATCAAGGTCGACCACAATGTGGAGATCCTGAACGGCGAACACGTGATCTGCCACCTGACCAAGGATACGGCGATCAACATGCGTCTGAAGATCGAACGTGGTTTCGGCTACCAGCCGGCTGCCGCGCGTCGTCGTCCGGACGAAGAAACCCGTGCCATCGGCCGTCTGGTCCTGGATGCCTCGTTCTCGCCGGTCCGCCGCGTCGCCTATGCCGTGGAAGCGGCCCGCGTCGAACAGCGTACCGACCTGGACAAGCTGGTCATCGATATCGAGACCAACGGCACCATCGACGCCGAGGAAGCCGTGCGCACCGCCGCCGACATCCTCAGCGACCAGCTGTCGGTGTTCGGTGACTTCACCCACCGCGACCGCGGTGCAGCCAAGCCGGCCAACAACGGCGTGGATCCGGTGCTGCTGCGCCCGATCGACGATCTGGAGCTGACCGTGCGTTCGGCCAACTGCCTGAAGGCTGAAAGCATCTACTACATCGGCGATCTGATCCAGAAGACCGAAGTGGAGCTGCTGAAGACCCCGAACCTGGGCAAGAAGTCGCTCACCGAGATCAAGGAAGTGCTGGCTCAGCGCGGCCTGTCGCTCGGCATGAAGCTGGAGAACTGGCCGCCGGCCGGTGTCGCCAGCCACGGCATGCTGGGCTGATATCGGTAATGCCTGAAGGCTCCACCGTTCGCGGTGGGGCCTTCAACGCAACACAACATGCCATGACGAACCCCAGGTTCGCGTGGCAGGTCGTCCAGGACGGGCGGCCAGGACCAACCGCAGTCCGCGCAGCAACGCCAGGATGGCGACAACGATCCGCACAGTCTCATCATTAACCAAGGAATATCACCATGCGTCACCAGAAGTCTGGCCGTAAGTTCAGCCGTACCAGCGCCCACCGCGAAGCGATGTTCAAGAACATGGCTGCCTCGCTGTTCAAGCACGAGCTGATCAAGACCACCCTGCCGAAGGCCAAGGAACTGCGCCGCGTTGCCGAGCCGCTGATCACCCTGGCCAAGGTCGATTCCGTCGCCAACCGCCGTCTGGCCTTCGCCCGCCTGCGCGACAACGAAGCCGTGGGCAACCTGTTCACCATCCTGGGCCCGCGCTACGCGAACCGTCCGGGCGGCTACCTGCGTCTGCTGAAGTGCGGCTTCCGCGCTGGCGACAACGCGCCGATGGCCTACGTCGAGCTGGTTGACCGTCCGGTCGTGGCCGAGGAAGTGGCCGAGTAATCGGACCGCTCCAATGCGACACAGCGAAAGCCCGGCCTCTGCCGGGCTTTTGCGTTTCCGGGGGCGGATCCCTTTCTGCAGGAAAGGGCTCTGACCCACACCGTTCCGACAGGCGTCACCTGTGGCGGTTCGAATGGCGCGCACTCTCGGTTACGCTTGGCGCCTGATCCATTCGAGCGTTGACGATGAATCCACTGCGCTGGCCCTTCCGCGCCCAGTTCTTCCTGGGCTTCCTGATCTGCGCGGGCCTGCTTGGCTACGCGATCTTCCTGCAGCTGAAGATGGGCCTGGAGCCGTGTCCGCTGTGCATCTTCCAGCGCCTGGCCTTCGCTGCGCTTGGCCTGCTGTTCCTGATCGGTGCACTGCATGGTCCGTCCAACCGCCCGGGACGCGCGACCTATGGCGTGCTGGCGTTCATTGCCGCCGCAGTGGGCGTGGGCATCGCCGCGCGCCACGTCTACGTGCAGATGCTGCCGCCGGAAATGGGGTCCACCTGTGGCCCGCCGCTGGCCTTCCTGAGCGAGACCATGGGGCCGCTGGAAGTGTTCCGCACGGTGCTGACCGGCACTGGCAACTGCGGCAACATCGACTGGACCTTCCTCGGCCTGACCATGCCGATGTGGTCGGGCGTGTGGTTCGTGCTGCTGGCGCTGTGGGCGCTGGTGGTGTCGCTGCGCAAGGTCAAGCGCTGAAGCAGGGTAGTGCCGGCCGCTGGCCGGCACACCGCGGGAATGCCGGCCAGCGGCCGGCACTATCTCAGAAATCCTGCTGCAGGCTCAGGTAGGCGCCGCGGCGCGGTCCCCATTGCGGGGCGAACACGCCGACGCCACCGCCATCGCGCAGCTGGTAGCTGCGGTCCAACGCGTTGATCACCGCCAGCTGCACATGCAGTGGATGGCCGCTGTCGACGTTGAAGTCGTGCCCGGCGCTGAGGTTCACCTGCAGGTAGGACGGCAGCTCGCCACCGTTGGGTACGCCCTCGATGTCCGAACGCAGGCCACTGCCGAACACGTAGTTGGCCCCGATCCGGTTGTGCCCGGCGAAGGCGTAGCTGAGGCCACCCGACGAGGTCAGCTTCTGGTCGTGGTCCAGGTGGATCCAGTGGTTGGCCACATAGGCCAGCGCCTCGGGATCGAGGTTGTACTGGCTGGTGATGACATCCGTACCGATGGCCTTGTTCAGCGCCGCATTGAAGTAGGCGCTGAACGGGCCGTTGCTGTAGTCGGCACTGAACTCCAGGCCACGGATGTGTCCGCGGCGGTAGTTGAAGGTCGAGTAGATGTAGGCGGCGCCGAACTGGCCTTCGTCCTGCAGGCGCGCGACGCGGCGGTCGTACGCATCCAGTCCAAGGGTCAGGTGTTCACCCAGCTGCTGCGAGACGCCGATGTCGTAGTAGTCGCTGCGCTCGGCCAGCGGCGTGTTGTTGCCGCCGCTGGGCTGCTGGTTGGTGGTGCCGTCGTACAGGGCGATGTCGCTGCTGGCGATCAGTTCACTGGCCGGTGGCGTGAAATAGCGCGAATAGCCGGCATGCACGGTGGTGCTGTCGCTGGCATTCCAGACCACGCCCACGCGCGGGCTGAGCTGGCCCTCGGTGCGGCCGAAGGCCTTGTAGCGGTCACCGCGCAGACCGTAGTTGACGGTCCAGTCGTCGCCGATTTTCCACTCATCCTGTACGTACAACGCCAGCGTGCTGGCATGGAAGGCGCTGTGGTCAGGAATCAGCAGCGGCGTGGTGCTGGACTGCTGGCCGCCGTCATCAACCGGGAACACCCAGCTGTTGCTGCTGGCCCGTGCGTTCTCGTAGTTGCCGTACAAGCCGTAGCGCAGCGTGTGGTCGTTGCCCAGTGGTGTGGAGAAGTCGGCCTGCAGGGTGTTGGCACGGTTGCTGCGCCGCACCTGCGAGGCGACGCCACTGAACACCAGATCGCCGATGACGTCCGGGTTGAACGCTGCATCGCTGTAGCGCTGCCCGGCGGACAGCTGGTAGGCGGTGCTGCCCAGCGTGCCCTGCAGTACCAGCATGCCGAAGCGGGTGGTCTCGCGCTGGGTCTCATCCAGCTGGCTGGAATCGAAGGTGGTGGTGTCCAGGTAACCGAACTGCGGCGTCTGCCCTGGATTGACCGGAATCTGGAAACGGTTGTTGGCGAAACCGGCGAACACACTCAGGCGGGTGTTCTCGTTGACCAGGTAGGTCAGGTCGGCGAAGGCCTTGCCCTGGTGGGTATCGTCGTGCAACGGCTTGCGCGAGTTGGTCGGATTCTCCAGGCCGACTTCGTTCTGGTCGTAGTTGCCGGTCAGGAACCAGCTCCAGCGTCCCTGGTTGCCCCACCAGGAGGCATTCGGGTTCACCTTGCCGAACGAGCCGGTGGTCAGTCCGGCGCTGCCACCGTTGCCCAGCTCGGCGCCATTGCGGGTGGTGATGTCGACCACCGCCGCGGTGCGCTCGCCGAACTGCGCCGGCAACGCGCCGTCCATCAGGCGGATGCTCTTGATGGTGCGCGCATCCAGGGTCTGGCCGAAGCCGGAAATCGACTCGGGCAGCAACACGCCGTTGATCCGGTACTGCAGGTTGGCGTGGTCGCCGCGCACGTGCACGCCGCCATAGGAATCCTGGACCACGCCGGGTGCCTGCAGCAGCACCTGGCTGAGCGGCGCGGAGGCGCCCAGCGGCTGCTTCTGGATGTCCTCGGCGGTGATCTGGTACTGGCTGCTGCCGATGTCCGGCGACAACGCGTTGCGGGCCTGGTCGAGCTGGGCGCTGACGGTGACCGTGTCCAGGTCCTTGACCGCAGGCCCGGCGCCATCTGCGGCGGCCGCGAAGGCGGGCAGGCTGGCCAGGGCCAGGGCGAAGGTGATGCCGGTAGCGAGGGGCGAGGGCTTCATGATGGGAAGAGTGATGGCAGGGCGTGGAAGGGGCCGGTCCATGACGTGGAAGTGTTACTCCGTAACAGATCATGCGCCTGCCTTGAGCGGCTGACCATGCGGGATCTGGCTGCTCGCATCGGCCTTTCCCTGCCGTTCAGGCGGCCTGGCCGAGCAGGTCGGCCCTTTGCGCCAACGGCTGGCTCTGCGACCATGACCGCCCCCCATCCCGGAAGTCTGCAATGAGCCTGTCCGCCGTTCCGCCCGTGCCCGATCCCGCCGCAGCCGCCACTGGCGCCGCCTGGTCGCCGGAGAGCTGGCGTGGCAAGACCGCGCTGCAGATGCCGACCTACCCGGACCCGGTGGCGCTGGACGCCGCTCTGCACGAACTGAAGCGGCTGCCGCCGCTGGTCACCTCCTGGGAAATCCTGGCGCTGAAGCAGCAGCTGGCCGAGGCGCAGGAAGGCAAGCGCTTCCTGCTGCAGGGCGGCGACTGCGCGGAGAACTTCAGCGACTGCGAATCGGGCACCATTTCCAACCGGCTGAAGGTGCTGCTGCAGATGAGCCTGGTGCTGGTGCATGGCCTGCGCCAGCCGGTGATCCGCGTCGGCCGTTTCGCCGGCCAGTACGCCAAGCCACGTTCGGCCGATACCGAGACCCGCGACGGCGTGACCCTGCCCAGCTACCGCGGTGATGTCATCAACGCGCCGGCCTTCACCGAAGCGGCGCGGCTGCCGGATCCGAAGCGGATGCTGCAGGCCCACGCGCACTCGGCGATGACCATGAACTTCGTGCGTGCGCTGATCGACGGCGGTTTCGCTGACCTGCACCACCCCGAGTACTGGAACCTGGAATGGGTGAGCCATTCGCCGTTGGCCGCCGACTACCAGAAGATGGTGGCCTCGATCGGCGATGCAGTGCATTTCATGGAGACCCTGGCCGGGGCCCGCGTGCACAACCTCAACCGCATCGATTTCTACACCTCGCATGAAGCGCTGCTGTTGCCCTACGAGCAGGCGTTGACCCGGCAGGTGCCGCGCCAGCAGGGCTGGTTGAACCTGAGCACGCACTACCCGTGGATCGGCATGCGCACGGCCGCTCTCGATGGCGCGCACGTGGAATACCTGCGTGGCGTGCGCAACCCGATCGCGATCAAGGTCGGCCCATCGGTGACGCCGGACCAGCTGCTGCGCCTGATTGATGTGCTCAACCCGCATGACGAGCCGGGTCGACTGAGCTTCATTCACCGCATGGGTGCAGCGCAGATCGCCGAGAAGCTGCCGCCGCTGCTGGATGCGGTCAAGCGCGATGGCCGCCGCGTGCTGTGGGTCTGCGACGCGATGCATGGCAATACCGAGAGCACCGCCAATGGCTTCAAGACGCGCCGCTTCGACAACGTGCGTGGCGAAGTGGAGATGTCGTTTGATCTGCACGCGGCCGCAGGAACGCGACTGGGCGGTGTGCACCTGGAGCTGACCGGCGAAGACGTGACCGAGTGCACCGGTGGCGCGCGCGAACTGACCGAACGTGACCTGGAGCGCGCCTACCGTTCGACGGTGGACCCGCGGTTGAACTACGAGCAGTCGCTGGAGATCGCGATGGCGATCGTGCGCAAGCAGGAACAAGTGCGGTAAGGGTTTTTCGGCAGGGCTTGCAGCCCTGCACCTGCTGCAGTCAACGTCAACGTCAACAGCGGGCATTCCGTGGGTTGGCGGGGCGGTGTCGGAGTGCGGGGACGCCGCAAGTACGTCCATGTAGGCTTGGCAGCCGCATCCATGCTGCTGACACCCCGCACTCCGACACCGCCCCGCCTCTGACAGATTCCGGCGGCTGTTGGTAGGTGTCGACCTTGGTCGACACGGTAGATCCACGCTATGCGTGGATGAATTTCCAATGGAATCGAATATTTCGATATCTGTGAGATTTGAGCCGAGCATGGCTCGGCTCTACAAAAAATGCCGACAGATCGCAGAAAACTGTCGAAGGCGGGGTGGGTCCGGTTGCGGGGGCGTGAGCCGCATGGGCCCGAGGCATGCCTCGGGCGGGTTGGGCAGGACGCCCAACCCTGGTCTTGCCGTGTGCGCAGGACTGCGCACACGAGCAAGCGGCGACCGAGCTTACATGGGTGAGGGCGCTTTGCTTGCGAAGCACTGCTTTGCAAGCGCCCGAACGCACAGCCGCCGGCGGCTGGGCCGGGCCCCGGAGGGGGACTTGCAGCGTCCCCCGCAACCGGACCCGCCCCGCCACCCCACAGGAAACCCGCTTCTGCTTCGGCTGTTGCTGTTGCTGTTGCTGTTGCTTCGGCTCGCAGCAGGTGCAGGGCTGCAAGCCCTGCCGACCAACACCCTCCTTACGAACGACTGACGTGACACTCATGCGTCATGCGCGAGGCTGTCCGCTTGCTGTTCGAGTGGAGGTGGCAACGGTGCACTGGCAAAGCGCACAGGCCTACGCATGGCCGTTGGGATTGGCAGCAGTAGTGGGTGGCATCGGCGCGTGGCTGATCCTCTGGATCTACCATCGATTGAAAGGGCGTGATCGCCGGCGTGCACGCATCGGTCGCGTGCTCGGGTTACCACTGGCCACCGCATGGCCGCTGCTGTTGTTGATCCCCGCATTGCAGACCACGCCACTGCAGGAGCCGGTGCTGGGCAACCTGCAGCATGTGCTGCACATCGCGCTGACCGCGTGCTTCATCTGGTTGCTGGTACGCGCGGTGGCGGCGGGCGAGCGCGCGATCCTGCGCAGTCATCCCATCGATGTCTCCGACAATCTGGAAGCGCGCCGCATCCAGACCCAGACGCGGGTGCTCAGCCGCGTGCTGATGGGCGGCATCATCGTGCTGGGCGCATCGCTGGTGCTGTTGACCTTCCCGATGGTGCAGAAGATCGGCACCGCGCTGCTGGCATCGGCAGGCCTGATCGGCCTGGTGGCGGGTATCGCGGCCAAGCCGGTGTTCGGCAACCTGATCGCTGGCCTGCAGATTGCGGTGACGCAGCCGATCCGGCTGGATGACGTGGTGATCGTCGAGGGCGAGTGGGGCCGCATCGAGGAGATCGGCAGCAGCTATGTGGTGGTGCGCATCTGGGATGAGCGACGGATGGTGGTGCCGCTGACCTGGTTCATCGAAAACCCGTTCCAGAACTGGACGCGGCGCAGCGCCGATCTGCTCGGCACCGCGTTCCTGTGGTTGGACTACCGTGCGCCGATTGCCGCGATCCGCGCTGAGCTGGAACGCATCTGCCGTGGCGAAGCGCTGTGGGATGGCCGGGTCTGCGTGACCCAGGTGACCGAGACCAGCGAGCGTGCGATCCAGGTGCGCCTGCTGGTCAGCGCGCGCAGCTCGGGCGATGCCTTCGATCTGCGTTGCCTGGTGCGCGAGCGCATGCTCGATTTCCTCGCCCGTGAGCATCCGCAGTCGCTGCCGCAGGTGCGTGCGCGGCTGCAACACGAAGATGAGCTGGATATGCCGCGCGGTCCACGTGCACGCACCGCGGATGTGCGTTCGCCGGGTGCTGAAGATGGTGAGGCGGCAATCGTGCCGGTGGAGCCGGAACCCGGACGGTAGCGCCGGCCGCTGGCCGGCAACTCCGGATCTGCCGGCCAGCGGCCGGCACTACCGGATCACGGCTCGCCAGCGTCGATCAGTGCGTCGGTATCGAAGTGCGGTGGGCGCCGCGCGCGCGTGCGCTGTTCGTAGGCGTAGGCCATCTCGATCAGCTTCGGCTCGCTCCAGGCGGTGCCCATGAACAGCAGACCCACCGGCAGACCATCGATCTGCCCCATCGGCACGGTGAGGCTGGGATAGCCGGCCACGGCGGCGGCGCTGTAGCTTTCACCGGGGAAGTCGTCGCCTTCGCTGCGGATCGGCCATGCCACGCCGGTGGTGGGCGCCACCAGTGCATCAAGCTGGTGGGCGGCGAGGGCGGCATCGATGCCTTCCGGGCCGGCCAGCCGGCGCGCATCGCTGCGGGCGCGGATATAGGCGGGGTCGGCCAGGCCGGCGGTGGCATCGGCCTCCACCAGCAGCTCCTGGCCGAACAGGCCCAGTTCCTGCTTGCTGTGCGCCTGGTTGAAGGCGATCAGTTCGGCCAGGCTGCGCAATGGTGCGCGGTGGGTGCTGAAATAGCGCTCCAGCCCGGCCTTGAATTCGTACAGCAGCAGCGTGCGCTCGGCCTCGGCCCAGGCGCCCTGGTTGGGCAGCTCCACCGGAACCACCACGGCGCCGGCGCGGCGCAGCTCGGTTGCCGCCTGTTCGATCAGTGGCGGCATGCCACGGTACTTCAGCAGCGGTGTCTGCAGCAGGCCGATGCGCTTGCCGCGCAGGCCCTGCGGGTCCAGTCGCGCGGTGTAGTCGTAGACCGCACGGCCGGGCATGGTCGCGGTGGCCGGATCGGCATCGTCGCGGCCGGCGATCGCGGTCAGCACGGCGGCAGCGTCGGCGACGCTGCGTGCCATCGGCCCGGCAGTGTCCTGGCTGAAGGAAATCGGGATGATGCCCTCGCGGCTGACCAGGCCGACCGTCGGCTTCAGGCCGACCACGCCGTTGATCGCCGCCGGGCAGACGATGCTGCCGTCGGTTTCGGTGCCGATCGCCACGCTGGCCAGGTTGGCGGCCACGGCCACCGCGCTGCCGCTGCTGGAACCACACGGCGAATGGCTGATGCGATAGGGGTTGCGGGTCTGGCCGCCACGCGCGCTCCAGCCGGAGATCGAATCATTGCCGCGGAAGTTGGCCCATTCGCTGAGGTTGGTCTTGCCCAGCACCACCGCACCGGCGTCGCGCAGCCGGCGCACCAGGTAGGCGTCATCCGGGCGGAAGCCCTGCAGGGCCAGCGAACCCGCACTGGTGGCCATCGGCGCGGCGTTGATGTTGTCCTTCAACAGCAGCGGGATGCCATGCAGCGGGCCGCGCAGGCGGCCGTCACGGCGTTCGCGGTCGCGCGCGGCGGCTTCCTTCAGGGCATCGGGGTTGAGCTCGATCACCGCGCGCAGGCGCGGCCCGGTGCGGTCCAGCGCGGCGATGCGCTGCAGGTAGGCCTGGGTCAGGGTGGTGCTGTCCAGTTCCCCGGCGGTCATCCGCGCCTGCAGGTCGGCGACATCGGTTTCGGCGTACGGGAACGGCACGTTGCGGCTCGCAGGTTCGGCCGCATGCGCGCTGGGCGTGGCCGGGCTGCAGCCAGCCGAAAGCAGCGCCGGCAGCGCGGCGAGCAGGCAGGTCAGCAGAGGCGGCAAGGACGGGCGCATGGGGCGGCTTGGTCGGCTCCAATCCCCAGTGTAGCCGGTGCTCAGCGGTGGCGCTTGCGCAGGTCGCGGGCGAGCACGTAGACCACGATCAGGTTGATCGCCAGGATCGTCCACGACGGCCAGCCGGGGTGGCGGATGATCGCGAAGATGTCGAAAGGCAGGTACAGGGCGGCGGTCAGGCAGCCCAGCCAGGAGGCCCAGGCCTTGGCCCGCCACAGGCCCCAGGCTTCGACCAGGTGCAGCAGGCCGTAGCCGATCATCCCCGCCGCGGCCAGGTGGACCGCGTCGGGGCTGATCATGTGCAGCAGCGAGGGCAGGGTGCCATGGTCCGGATCCAGGCTGAAACGCCGGATCAGGGCCATGATGCCGTGCCGTAGCGGCTGCGGTCCGAGCACTTCCAGCCCGGTGGCGGCCAACAGCGCCAGCATCGCCTTGCTCGCTTCGAGCAGGGCGATGACATGGAGACCCGGATGCCGGTGTGGATCCGGGTTGTAGCCGCTCTGGTTCACGGGGTGCTGGCTCAGCCGCCGCGCGAAGCCTTCTTGCGGTCGCTTTCGGTCAGGAACTTCTTGCGCAGACGGATCTCCTTCGGGGTGATCTCGACCAGCTCGTCGTCTTCGATGAAGTCCAGGGCCTGTTCCAGCGAGTACTTGATCGCCGGGGTCAGCTGGATCGCATCGTCCTTGCCCGAAGCGCGCATATTGGTCAGCGGCTTGGTCTTGATCGCGTTGACGGTCAGGTCGTTGTCCTTGGAGTGGATGCCGACCAGCTGACCTTCATACACGTTGTCGCCTTCAGCAGCGAACAGCTTGCCGCGCTCCTGCAGCGGGCCCAGCGAGTAGGCCGGCGTGGTGCCCGGCGCATTGGCGATCATCACGCCGTTGATGCGCTTGGCGATCGCGCCCTGTTCCTTCGGGCCGTAGTGGTCGAACACGTGGAACAGCAGGCCCGAACCCTGGGTCAGGGTCTTGAACTCGTTCTGGAAACCGATCAGGCCACGGGCCGGGATCGAGTATTCCAGGCGCACGCGGCCCTTGCCGTCCGATTCCATGTTCTTCAGCTGGCCCTTGCGGGTGCCCAGCTTTTCCATCACGCCGCCCTGGTGGATTTCTTCGATGTCCACCACCAGCTGCTCGATCGGCTCCATCATCTGGCCGTCGATCTCCTTGATGATCACTTCCGGGCGCGACACGGCCAGCTCGTAGCCTTCGCGACGCATGTTCTCGATCAGCACCGACAGGTGCAGTTCGCCACGGCCGGAAACCAGGAACTTGTCGGCGTCTTCCAGCTGCTCGACCTTCAGGGCCACGTTGTGGACCTTTTCACGGTCCAGGCGGTCCTTGATCTGGCGGCTGGTCAGGAACTTGCCACCGGACAGGTCCTTGTTGCCGGCGAACGGCGAGTTGTTGACCTGGAAGGTCATCGAGATGGTCGGCTCGTCGACGGTCAGTGCCGGCAGCGCTTCCGGGAAGTCCGGTGCGCAGATGGTGTCGGAGATGGTCAGCTCCTGGATGCCGGAGATGGCCACGATGTCGCCGGCCTCGGCGGTATCCTGCTCGATGCGCTCCAGGCCCATGAAGCCCAGCACCTGCAGCACCTTGCCGTTGCGCTTCTTGCCTTCACGGTCGATGACCGCGACCTGCATGTTCTTCTTCAGGGTGCCGCGCTGGATGCGGCCGATGCCGATCACGCCCACGAAGTTGTTGTAGTCCAGCTGGCTGATGCGCATCTGGAACGGGCCTTCCGGGTCCACTTCCGGGCGCGGCGCGTGCTGCATGATCGCTTCGTACAGCGGGGTCATGTCGCCGTCGCGCACGGTGTCTTCCAGGCCGGCATAGCCGTTCAGGCCGGAGGCGTAGACGATCGGGAAGTCCAGCTGCTCGTTGGTGGCGCCGAGCTTGTCGAACAGGTCGAAGACCTGGTCGATCACCCATTCCGGACGGGCGCCCGGACGGTCGACCTTGTTGACCACGACGATCGGCTTGAAGCCCATCGCGAAGGCCTTCTGGGTCACGAAGCGGGTCTGCGGCATCGGGCCGTCCATCGCATCGACCAGGATCAGCACGGTGTCGACCATCGACAGCACGCGCTCGACCTCACCGCCGAAGTCGGCGTGGCCGGGGGTGTCGACGATGTTGATCCGGTTCTTGATACCGGTCTTCTTGTCTTCCCAGGTGATGGCGGTGTTCTTGGCCAGGATGGTGATGCCGCGTTCCTTTTCCTGGTCGTTGCTGTCCATCACGCGCTCGGCGAGGACGGTACGCTCGGACAGGGTGCCGGACTGCTTCAGCAGCTGGTCGACCAGGGTGGTCTTGCCATGGTCGACGTGGGCGACGATGGCGATGTTGCGAAGATTTTCGATGGACATACGAAAGGGGGCCAGTCGGCGCCGGATTTGGAAAAAGAAGTCCAACATTATACGTCGAACTTGACGATTCGCGAAAAGGTGGATTTCACGCCCGTCACGGGGCCCATTCAGCTGGCGGTCCGCGGCGCCGGTCGAGGCCGCCTGGCCTGCACCACGGGGCACCCCGTCCCGTGGCTGAAGCCCGGATCTGCGCCCATGGTCGAAGCCGCCGCCGCCACGAGGCAGGTGTAAACTAGGTGGCTAGACGCGTTCCCCTCTGCATCAAGGATCTTCATGTCCCTCATCGCCACTTTCGACACCACCCAGGGCCCGATCAAGGTCGAGCTGTTCGCCGACAAGGCGCCGCTGACCGTGGCCAACTTCGTGAACCTGGTCAAGCACGGTTTCTATGACGGCCTGATCTTCCACCGCGTGATCGCCGACTTCATGATCCAAGGCGGCTGCCCGCAGGGTCGTGGCACCGGCGGCCCGGGCTACAAGTTCGAAGACGAGAAGAATGGCGTGAAGCACGAGGTCGGCTCGCTGTCGATGGCCAACGCCGGCCCGAACACCAACGGCAGCCAGTTCTTCATCACCCACATCAAGACCGACTGGCTGGACGGCCGCCACACCGTCTTCGGCAAGGTCCTGGAAGGCCAGGCCATCGTCGATTCGGTCAAGCAGGGCGACGTGATCCATTCGATCACCCTGGAAGGCGACGTCGACGCCGTGCTGGCCGCCCAGGCCGAGCGCGTCGCGGAGTGGAACAAGCACCTCGCCGCCTGATCCCCCTTCGAAACGGCCACCCTCGGGTGGCCGTTTCCCTGTTCCCCGCCGCCCGCCAGGCCTGCGTGGCCACGCCCGCGGCGTCCCATCAAACGCTTGCAAGCAAGAGGAAACCCCCATGAAAGCACCCGTTCGTGTTGCCGTGACCGGCGCCGCCGGCCAGATCGGTTATGCCCTGCTGTTCCGCATCGCCTCCGGCGAAATGCTGGGCAAGGACCAGCCGGTCATCCTGCAGCTGCTGGAACTGCCGGTGGACAAGGCCCAGGCCGCCCTGAAGGGCGTGATGATGGAGCTGGAAGACTGCGCCTTCCCGCTGCTGGCCGGCATGGTCGGCACCGATGACGCCGAAGTCGCGTTCAAGGACGCCGACATCGCCCTGCTGGTCGGCGCTCGTCCGCGTGGCCCGGGCATGGAGCGCAAGGACCTGCTGCTGGAAAACGCCAAGATCTTCACCGCCCAAGGCGCGGCGCTGAACAAGGTCGCCAGCCGTGACGTGAAGGTGCTGGTGGTCGGTAACCCGGCCAACACCAACGCCTACATCGCGATGAAGTCGGCCCCGGACCTGAAGCCGGAGAACTTCACCGCCATGCTGCGCCTGGACCACAACCGCGCGCTGAGCCAGCTGTCGACCAAGCTCGGCAAGCCGGTCGGTGGCATGGAGAAGCTGGTGGTGTGGGGCAACCACAGCCCGACCATGTACCCGGACTACCGTTTCGCCACCGCTGATGGTGCGTCGATCGCCGATGCGATCAACGACCAGGAGTGGAACGCCAACACCTTCATCCCGACCGTCGGCAAGCGCGGCGCGGCGATCATCGAAGCCCGTGGCTCGTCCTCGGCTGCTTCGGCCGCCAACGCAGCCATCGACCACGTGCGTGACTGGGTGCTGGGCAGCAACGGCAAGTGGGTCACCATGGGCGTGCCGTCCGACGGTTCCTACGGCATTCCGGAAGGCGTGATCTTCGGCTTCGCGGTGACCACCGAGAACGGCAAGTACACCCTGGTCAAGGATCTGCCGATCGACGACTTCAGCCAGAAGTACATCGACAAGACCCTGGCCGAGCTGGAAGAAGAGCGCGCCGGCGTCGCCCACCTGCTGGGCTGATGCAGGCGGTACCGGCGCGAGCCGGTACGTCTTCCATCGAGGTAGGTACCGGCCGTTGGCCGGTACGCAGCAACGGGGAAGCTCAGGCTTCCCCGTTTCTGTTTGAGGAATACAGGAACTGATGATCCACCTGCATTACATCGACGACGCGCTGCTGGTGGCCGAGAAGCCGGCCGGCCTGCTGTCCGTGCCTGGCCGCAGCGCCGAGAACCAGGACTGCGTGGTCGCGCGCCTGCAGGCGCTGTACCCGGATGCATTGACCGTGCATCGCCTGGACCAGGTGACCTCCGGCCTGCTGCTGCATGCGCGCGGCAAGGACATGCAGGTGGCGTTGTCGATGCAGTTCGAGCAGCGCCAGGTTGGCAAGCGTTACGAAGCGATCGTGGAGGGGCTGCTTGAAGGCGATGCCGGCGAGGTGGACCTGCCACTGATCGTGGACTGGCCGAACCGGCCGAAGCAGATGGTCGATCACGAACGCGGCAAACCGGCGCTGACACGTTGGCACGTAATGGCACGTGATGTTGAAGCGCAGCGCACCCGCGTGGCGTTGGAACCGATCACTGGCCGCAGCCATCAGCTGCGCCTGCACATGGCCAGTCTCGGCCATCCCATCGTTGGCGATGTGCTGTATGACGCCGCGTCGGCGCAGCGTGTGCATCTGCATGCGCGCAGCCTGCGGTTCGCCCATCCGGTGACGGGCGAAGCGCTCGCGTTCGAGTCCCCGGTTCCGTTCTAGGGGTTCGGCAGGGCTTGCAGCCCTGCACCTGCAGAATCAACGTCAACGTCAACGTCAAAAGCGGGCTATCCGTGGGTTGGCGGGACGGTGCCGGAGTGCGGGGACGCCGCAAGTACGTCCCTGTAGGCTTGGCAGCCGCATCCATGCGGCTGACACCCCGCACTCCGACACCGCCCCACCTTCGACAGGTTCCCGCGGCTGTTGGTAACTGCGGCTTTGTTCCGCGCGGCTGTTGGTAGGTGTCGACCTTGGTCGACACGATTTTTCTCTCAGATATCGAATGAATCATCCACGCATGGCGTGGATCTACCGTGTCGACCAAGGTCGACACCTACCAGAGCAGTCGACCAAGGTCGACATCTACCAGAGCAATACGCCTTTCCGACAGATCGCAGGAAACTGTCGAAGGCGGGGTGGGTCCGGTTGCGGGGGCGTGAGCCGCATGGACGCGGCGACCGAGCCTCCATGGACGGATTTACGGCGCCCCCCGCAACCGGACCCACCCCGCCATCCCTCAATGGCCCCGCTTTTGACGTTGACGTTGACGTTGACGTTGATTCTGCAGGTGCAGGGCTGCAAGCCCTGCAGAACAAAACCCCACCCCCTACCAAGGTAGGGCGGCCCGCGCGGCAGCACCGGACTATCCTCGAACCCATGACTTTGTCTGGGAGGGCTGCGTCATGAACTACGAGGAAACCTACCGTCGCTCGATCGACGAGCCGGAGGCCTTCTGGGGCGAGGAAGCCAAGCGCATCCATTGGCACAAACCGCCGCAGCAGGTGCTCGACTACAGCAACCCGCCGTTCCGGCGCTGGTTCGTCGGTGGTGAAACCAATCTCTGCTACAACGCCGTCGACCGCCACCTGGCCGAGCGCGCCGACCAGCTCGCGCTGGTCGCCATCTCCACCGAAACCAACAGCACCCGCGAAATCACCTATCGCCAGCTGTATCGCGAAGTGAACGACTTCGCCGCCGTGCTCAAGCACCTCGGCGTCGGTCACGGTGACCGCGTGGTGATCTACATGCCGAACATGGCCGAAGCCGTGTTCGCGATGCTGGCCTGCGCGCGCATCGGTGCGGTGCACTCGGTGGTGTTCGGTGGCTTCGCCGCGCACAACCTGGCGCTGCGCATCGACGATGCCAAGCCCAAGCTGCTGATCGCCGCCGATGCCGGCATGCGCGGTGGCAAGCTGATTCCGTACAAGCCGATGGTCGATGCAGCCTGCGCCGAAGCCACGTCGCCACCGCCGCACGTGCTGATCGTGTCGCGTGGGCTGGATGCCGCCGAACCACGCGTGCCGGGCCGCGATGTGGACTACGCCGAGCTGCGTGCGCAGATCGGTGAAGTCGACGTGCCGGTGCAGTGGCTGGAAGCGAGCGAGCCGAGCTATCTGCTGTATACCTCCGGCACCACCGGCAAGCCGAAGGGCGTGCAGCGCGATGTGGGGGGCTATGCGGTGGCGATGGCACAGTCGATGGAAACGGTGTTCGACTGCAGGCCGGGACAGGTGATGTTCTCCACCTCCGACGTCGGCTGGGCGGTCGGCCATTCCTACAACGTGTACGGCCCGCTGATCGGCGGCTGCACCTCGCTGCTCTACGAAGGGCTGCCGACCAACCCGGATCCGGGCATCTGGTGGGCGCTGTGCGAGCAGTACAACGTGCGCACGATGTTCTCGTCGCCCACCGCCATCCGCGTGCTGAAGAAGCACGACGCGGACTTCATCCATCGCCACGACCTGGGCGCGCTGAAGTACCTGTTCCTGGCCGGCGAGCCGCTGGACGAACCGACCGCGCACTGGATCAGCGAAGCGCTCGGCAAGCCGATCATCGACAATTACTGGCAGACCGAAACCGGCTGGCCGGCACTGACCCTGCTGCCGGGCCTGGAGATGAAGCCGGTGCGTTTCGGCTCGCCCGGGTTCCCCAATCTCGGCTACCGGATGAAGGTGATCGACGAGAACACCGGCGAGGAAGTGGCACCGGGGCAGAAGGGCGTGCTGGTGGTGTCGCCGCCGCTGCCGCCGGGCTGCATGAGCACGGTGTGGAACGACGACAGCCGTTTCCTGCAGAGCTACTTCAGCCACTTCAAGGAGCTGCTGTACAGCTCGCTGGACTGGGCGATCCGTGACGACGATGGTTATACCTTCATCCTCGGCCGTACCGACGATGTGATCAACGTGGCCGGGCACCGCCTGGGCACGCGCGAGATCGAGGAGGCCATCTCCAGCCATCCGCGCGTGGCCGAGGCGGCGGTGATCGGGGTCAAGGATGAACTGAAGGGGCAGGTGCCGCTGGTGTTCGTCACCCTCAAGCAGGGGCTGGATGGCGAGGATCCGGCGCCGGTGGTGGCCGAGATGATGGCCACGGTGACCACCTCGCTCGGCGCGGTCGCGCGCCCGGCGCACGTGCACGTGGTCAATGCCTTGCCCAAGACCCGCTCTGGCAAGCTGCTGCGGCGCTCGTTGCAGGCGCTGGCCGAGCAGCGCGACCCGGGTGACCTGTCGACGCTGGATGATCCCAGCGCGCTGGAGGAGATCCGCCGCGCGCTGGGACGTTGACCTGGTAGTGCCGGCCGCTGGCCGGCACCCCCATCAATCCTGAGGTTGCCGGCCAGCGGCCGGCACTACCCGCAGCACTTGCGCTAAGCTCGGCCTGTCATCGACCTGCAACACGCGGTGCGCGCCGGGGAAGGCGCGTGCCGTCCGGGGATGGCACACAGGGGAGCGTGCCCTCAAGGGCGCGCAGGCATTGCGCATCGAGGGAGGGGGAAGCAATGGCATTGCTGCACGCCAAGACGGCGGCTGGCCGTCAGGAAATCGAAGACCGTGGTCGGCGCCTGCCGGCGGCACTGCGTTCGATCCTGCTGATGGTCGACGGCCATCGCGACGACACCGAACTGCGCGGCCTGTTCGAAGGCCTGCGGGCACCGCCGGATGCACTGGAGCAGTTGGCCGCGCAGGGCCTGATTGAAGTGATCGGCGGAAGTGCCGAAACCGCACCGACGCGCAGCATCAGCACCGGCCGTGAACAGGACCCGGCGCTGTACCAGCAGCTGTACGACGCGATGAGTGAGGCCGTGCGTCGGCATCTGGGCCTGAAGGGCTATTTCATGCAGTTGAAGATCGAACGCTGCACCGATGCGCTGGCACTGGAGCGCCTGTGCCCGGAGCTGCTGGCGGCCGTCGGCAAGGCGCGCAGCCCGGCGCTTGCGCAGCGCTGGTGGCAGGAAACCCAGGCGGCACTGGCGAGTGGCAGCAGCGAGGTCGTACAGGCCTCAGCCACCGCGTAAAGTGATCGGTTTACTTCTCACAAGGAGTCTCCCGTGCAGGACGACCACGACGACACCGATACCCCCGGCTGGGACGCGATCAACGCCGCGCTTGCGCCGTTGCATGCCGGCCAGGAACCGCGCCATTACGGCACTGCATTGCCCTACACGCTGGGCGGTCAGGATCCCCTGGATGGCATCAGTGTGTACTGGGCGGATGCGCCGGTACCGCATTGGCATTACATCACCTACGGCTTCTCCGAGCTGTACGCCAAGGAGAGCAGTGATGCCACCGCCAGCGGCTATGGTTTCGAGCTGACCTTCCGCCTCGCTGCCGACGTCGGTGAGAACGCCGGCAGCACGCCGCCGGTGTGGCCGATGAACCTGCTGCAGAACCTGGCGCGCTATGTGTTCGGCAGTGGCAACGTGTTCGAGGATGGCCACCACCTCAATGCCAACGGCCCGATCGCGTTGGAGACCAACACGCGCTTGTGCCATCTGGCCTTCGTCGCAGATCCGCAGTTACCCGCACGCGACACCGCCAATGGCCACCTGCAGTTCCTGCAGCTGGTCGGGCTGACCGATGAGGAGATGGAAGCGGTCAAGCGCTGGTCGACGCGCGGCGTGCTGCAGGCGCTGCAACCGGCGATGCCGCTGTGGATCAGCGATCTGCATCGCGGCAACCTGCTGGAGGATCCGGCATTGGCCGCACAGGTGCAGGCCGGCAGCGAGCGCGAGGGCTCCAGCACCGGCATGTTGTTCATCGAGACGCTGGACTGGCGCCAGGAGGCGGGCGTCACCACCCTGGTGCTCGGTGCGGGCCAGGTGGCCAGCGTGTGCGAGCTGCTGCCATTGCGCCTGCGCCACGGCAAATCGCTGGAACTGGTCAGCCGCGAGCGGCAGTGGGAATTCATTCCGGCCGCGCGCGGTGAAACCGGCGAGGTATCGGCCGACAGCGCGCGTTGGGCACTGGACGAGACGGGTCTGGAAGCCTTGGCGGGCGTGCGTGCCGAGCGCGGCATCTACCCGGTGGCGGCGGCGCTGCGCATCGAAGTGGTGCCGACCTACCTGCGCGATGCCAAGGGCGAAGTGATCCGCCAGATCGGCTGAGTGTGGCGATTGCACCGATGGGGGCAGAGCCGTCTGCTGTGCAGACGGCTCCGACCCATGGTCTGGCTCAGGCCAGGCCTTCGGCCTTCAGCGCGGCCTGCACGCCGGCATCGGCATCCATGCGCGCCTTGTAGGCGGCCAGGTTGTCCAGGCCGGACAGGTCGACCTTGGTGCCAGCAGCCCAGCGCAGCGTGATGTAGAAGTACGGGTCGGCGAAGCTGCGGAAGCCGGCCAGCCACGGCTTGTCGGCCAGCTGCTTGTCGGCGGTCTCGAACAGGGCGCGCAGGCGCTTGTGCGCGGCGGCGCGGATCGCATCGAACTGGCTCTCGTCGGCGATGAACTTGCCCGGCGCGAACAGCGGCGAGAAGGCCGGATGCACATCGGAATTGACGAAGGCCAGCCAGCGGGTGGCTTCGGCGCGCTGGCGCGGGCTGCCGTCGCCGCCGAGGCCGGCCTGCGGGAAGCTGTCGGCGATATAGCCCATGATCGCGGCGTTCTGCAGCAGCACGAAGTCGCCGTCGACCAGTGCGGGGACGGCACCGGCCGGATTGATCTTGAGGAATTCCGGGCCCTTCAGGGTGTCCTTGTTCAGCAGTTCAACCTCGAACGGCTGGCCGGTCCACTGCAGGGCGATGTGGTCGGCGGTGGAACAGGCACCGGGCTTGCTGTACAGCTTCATGGGAACTCCAGGTGATGCGGGCGGGAAGCGCCCACTATCCCAGAGCTTGCCAGCGGGCGGCAACGCTGCCGCCAGCACGGATCGTTACGACTGCCGCGGCTTGAGGTTCTGCACCTTATAGAAGGTGTGATCGCCGATGGTGGCCACCTGGTAGGCATTGCGCCAGTTCGGGCTGGCAATGGACAGCGCGGCGAAGTGGCTGGCACCGGGCACGATCTCGCGGCGCTCGCCGGCCGGCAGCGCCCAGTTGCGCTCGGCGTCGAAGGCCACGTTCATCGCCTCGCTCCAGGCCGCATCATTGCCCAGCTGGGTGCCGGGCGAGACGATGGTCGGTGCGAACTGCTTGCGCGCGGTGACCACCTGGCACATGGAGTCGCCCCACAGGCCACTGTCGAGGCGGCGCAGGGCGACCTCGGCGACGGCCTGCTGGCCACGCAGGGTCTGGTCGCGGGCTTCCAGGTAAACGGTGGTGCTCAAACACAATGAATCAGCGGCCGGTTGAGGCAACAACTGCGACAGCCAGAGAATCCAGGCCAGTTTCATATAACTCCTTGCTCCGTGTGGGCCGCACCCTCCGGTTCCGGCCGCAGGGGCGACAGGAGGCGGGGTACGACTTGGCGTCATGGGGAGGCGGCCATCGGGGCCGCCCCGTGGGCAGCCCCAAAAGAAACGATCAGTACCGATCGAGGGGGCTGCGCCGGCTCACCGGAAACTGGCTGGTGAGCGGAAAGATGGCGCAAGGTAGGGGGGGATAGCCGAACGCATCGTGAACCGCCCGGCTTGACATTCAGGTTCGGCAGGGGTGACGGAAATCACATTCCGCCCCTCATTCAGGCGCTCATCAGAGCGCGGCGGCCACCCGGCTGCCCTGGTCGATGGCTCGCTTGGCGTCCAGTTCGGCCGCTACATCGGCACCCCCGATCAGCTGCGCGTTGATGCCGGCGGCCTGCAGTTCGGCCTGCAATGCACGATTCGGTTCCTGCCCGGCGCAGATCACCACATGGTCGACCGGCAGCAGCTGTTCGCTGCCTTCCACGCGGATGCGCAGGCCTTCGTCATCGACGCCCAGGTACTCGACGCCACCGAGCATGCGCACGCCCTTGGCCTTCAGTGTGGCGCGGTGAATCCAGCCAGTGGTCTTGCCCAGTCGCGCGCCGGGCTTGCCCGGGCTGCGCTGCAGCAGCCAGAGCCGACGCGGTGACGCCTCGACCTCGGGCCGGCCCAGCGAGCCGCGGGCCTCGAACGCGCTGTCCACGCCCCATTCGGCCATCCAGCGTTCCGGATCGAGGGAGGGGGACTCACCGGCGTGGCTGAGGTACTCGCCGACATCGAAGCCGATGCCGCCGGCGCCGATGATCGCCGCATTGGTGCCCACTTCAACCCGGCCCAGCAGCACGTCCAGGTAGCTGACCACCTTGGCGTGGTCGGCGCCGGGGAAGTCGACCTTGCGCGGGGTGATGCCGGTGGCCAGCACCACCTCGTCGAAGCCGGCCAGGGTGGCGGCATCGGCGCGGGTGCCGAGGCGCAGCTGCACGCCGGTTTCGGCCAGCGTGTGGCGGAAGTAGCGCAGGGTCTCGTGGAACTCTTCCTTCCCGGGGATGCGCTTGGCCACGTTGAACTGGCCGCCGATCTCCTCGTTGGCATCGAACAGGGTGACCTGGTGGCCGCGCTGGGCAGCGACGGTGGCACACGCCAGGCCTGCCGGGCCAGCACCGACCACGGCAACTTTCTTCGGCGTGGCGGTGGGGCGATAGACCAGCTCGGTCTCGTGGGCGGCGCGCGGATTGACCAGGCAGCTGGCCAGCTTGTTCTCGAACACGTGGTCCAGGCAGGCCTGGTTGCAGGCGATGCAGGTGTTGATTGCCTCGGCGCGGCCGGCACGGGCCTTGTTCGGCCATTGCGGGTCGGCCAGCAGCGGACGCGCCAGCGACACCATGTCGGCACCGCCGCTGGCGAGGATGCGCTCGGCGACGTCGGGCATGTTGATGCGGTTGGTCGCCACCAGCGGCACCTTCACATGCGGCTTGAGCTTGGCGGTGACCCCGGCGAAGGCGGCGCGCGGCACCGAGGTGGCAATGGTCGGAATACGGGCTTCGTGCCAGCCGATGCCGGAATTGATGATCGTCGCGCCGGCGGCCTCGATGGCCTGCGCCTGCTGCACGATCTCCTCCCAGTTGCTGCCGTCCTCCACCAGGTCCACCAGCGACAGGCGGTAGATGATGATGAAGTCCGGGCCACAGGCCTCGCGGATGCGGCGCACGATCTCGACCGCGAAGCGCATGCGCTGGTTCGCATCGCCGCCCCAGCGGTCGGTGCGCTTGTTGGTGCGCGGGGCGATGAACTCGTTGATGAGGTAGCCCTCCGAGCCCATCACTTCCACACCGTCGTAGCCAGCCTCGCGGGCCAGCTTCGCGCTGCGTGCGTAGTCGGCGATATGGCGCTCGACGCCACTGGCCGACAACGCACGCGGGGTGAACGGGTTGATCGGTGCCTTCAGCTTCGACGGCGCCATCGACAGCGGGTGGTAGGCATAGCGGCCGGCATGCAGCAGCTGCAGGCAGATCTTCGCGCCGTGCTGGTGCGCGGCGGCGGTGAGCTGCCGATGCGGGCGTACTTCCCAGGGCCAGGACAGCTTGCCGCCGAACGGCTTCAGCCAGCCGACCACGTTCGGCGCGAAGCCGCCGGTGACGATCAGGCCGACACCGCCCTCGGCGCGTTCGGCGAAGTAGGCCGCCAGCCGCGGGAAGTCGCGGGCGCGATCCTCCAGGCCGGTGTGCATCGAGCCCATCAATACGCGGTTGCGCAGCTGGGTGAAGCCCAGGTCCAGCGGGGCGAACAGATGGGGGTAGGCGCTTTCGTTGGCTGGCGACATTGTCGATACGCTTGCGTACGGAAGCGCGAAGCGTGCCGCGAAACGGCGGCCGGGGCAAGGGCCGGCCTTTGGGTAGTGCCGGCCGCTGGCCGGCATCCTGGGCAGATCAGGGTGCTTGCGGTTGCCGGCCAGCGGCCGGCACTACCGGGGTGCGACCGATCCCGAACCAGCCCAGCGTGACACCACACAGCGGACCGATCAGCAGGGCGAAGGCGAGGGTGCCGAGCCCAACATTGCCGCCCAGCCACCAGCCCAGCAGCAGCACGCTGCCCTCGATCAGGCTGCGCACCTTCCAGATCGGCCAGCCGGTGTGGGCATGCAGGCCGGTCATCAGGCCGTCGCGCGGGCCAGGGCCAAGCCTGGCGCCGATGTACAGGCCGGTGGCCAGCGCGACCAGCAGCATGCCCGCGCAGAACATCGCCAGCTGCCAACCAAGGCCGACGGCCGGCGGCAGCAGCCATAGTCCGAACTGCGCGGAGGGGCCGATCAGCATCACGTTGAGAACGGTGCCGACACCCGGTTTCTGCCGCAGCGGCCACCACAGCAGCAACACCAGTGCGCCGATGACATTGGTCGCCAGGCCGAACGACAGCGGCGTCTGCGCGGCGATGCCCTGTGACAGGACATCCCAGGGCGCCACGCCGATGGCCGCACGGATCATCAGCGAGGCGCCGAAGCCGTATAGGAACAGGCCGGTGATCAGTTGCAGCAGGCGCAAGGGCAGGGCGGTGGGCATGGCGGTCTCGGGGGAGAGGAATCTGTTTCCACCGTAATCCCGATTCAGTCACTTCCATAGATACAGATGCCGACCAATCCGCCGCTACAGTGTCGTCGAGCGTGCTCGACTGCTCCTGATGAATCAGTCGAGCACGCTCGACGCTACGATCAGACCGCACGGCCGGGCATGGGCTCGGCTTTACAGCGGCGTTCCAGCTTGGCTCAGTCGCCCCAGCCTGCCAGCGCCAGCTTGCCCACCGTGCGTCCGCTGGCCAGGCGCTGATGCGCGATGTCCAGATTTGCCGCATTGATCGGGCCCAGGCTTTCACTGAGGGTGCCGCGCAGCTGGCCGGCATCGATCATGCTGGCCGTGCGGCTGAGGATGCAGTGCTGCTCGATGCAGTCGGCAGTGGCAAAGCGCGAGCGCGCGAACATGAACTCCCAGTGGATGCCGATGCACTTGGCTTTGTAGGGATCGCCGATGCGCAGCGGCCCACGCGGCTCGACGATCAGGCCCACATGTCCCTGCGGCGCCAGCAGCAGGCCCAGCTCGTCCCAGTAGTGATCGGTGTCGGCCAGGTTGAGTGCGACCTGCACCGTGTCGATGCCCAGCGCCTGCAGCTGGGCCTGAAGTGGTTGCCGGTGGTCGATCACGTGCCGGGCACCCATCTGCCGGCACCAGTCGGCCGAGGCCTCGCGCGACGCCGTGGCGATCACCTCGAAACCCGCATGGCGGGCCAGCTGGATTGCCATCGAGCCGACCCCACCCGCACCGCCGATCACCAGCAGGTGCTGGCCGGCGTGGCGGCGATCGTCCAGCCGCAGCGGCATGCGCTCGAACAGCAGCTCCCAGGCGGTGAGCGTGGTCAGCGGCAGCGCTGCGGCTTCAGCGAAATCCAGCGTGGTTGGCTTGCGCGCGACCAGGCGTTCATCCACCCAGTGGTACTGCGCATTGCAGCCGGGGCGGGTGACATCGCCTGCGTAATAAACCTCGTCACCGGAGGCAAACAGGCTCGCCTCGTCGCCGATTGCCTCGACCACGCCGGCAGCGTCCCAACCCAGCACGCGGGGTGCCTGGAGCGTGGCCGGATCCGTGCTGGCACGCTGCTTGCCATCGACGGGGTTGACTGAAACCGCCTCGACCCGGATCAGCAGGTCACGGCCCCGGGGAGGCAGCGGCGGAGGCAGGTGCATATCGCACAGGGCAGGGGCGGATTCACGACTCAGGGCGACGGCTTTCATCACGGCTCCGGCTGGGTTCGTGGCTCCATCATAAGGTTCCTCACGTTTCCGCAGACGCGCTGAACCGTTTGATGCAGCGCGCCGCGCAATATGTCGTTTTCCCCGCCTAAACCCCGTCAAACCCTTGCAGCATGAGGGTCTTGCGGATTTTCATCATCCTGTATAGGGTTTCAACGTCGGACCGGCGGACGGTCGGGCGCAACACTTCACATGTTACGGGACTGTTAACATGGCCTTCACCCGCCTGAGCATAATGTTCGCGGCGGTGGCGTGCTGAATCGGCTGTCGTACATCGACGCACTTGTGCTGGCCCATGCCTCTACCGGTTTCATACCCCCGAAATAGGAGCTGTACTCAATGAACAAGAAGATCCTTACTGCCGCGCTGCTGGGCGGCCTGGCTTTTGCCCAGGCAGCTTCGGCGCAGGAGTTCGATGACCGCTGGTACCTGACCGGTTCGGCCGGCTTCAACTTCCAGGACAGCGACCGTCTGACCAATGACGCTCCGTTCGTGACCCTGGGCCTGGGCAAGTTCATCAGCCCGAACTGGTCGCTGGACGGTGAGCTGAACTATCAGAACCCGAACTTCGATTCGAACAAGGACCTGAACTGGTCGCAGTACGGCGTCTCGCTGGACCTGCGTCGCCACTTCATCAAGGAAGGCCGCGGCTGGAACCCGTACATCGTCGGTGGCCTGGGCTACCAGAAGTCGGAAGAAGAGTACCCGGCGCTGAATGCCAATGGTCCGCGCCAGCGTAAGGACGGCAACGTTGCCGCCAAGCTGGGCGTCGGCCTGCAGACCACCTTCGAAAAGCGCGTTGCTGTCCGCGCCGAAGTGGCCTACCGCGCTGACTTCGACGACCAGAGCGTTGCCGCTCCGAAGGAAGACTGGTTCGGTGACGTGCTGGCTTCGGTCGGCGTCGTGATCCCGCTGGGCCCGGCTCCGGTCGCGGCTGCTCCGGCTCCGGCTCCGGTTGCCCCGAGCTGCGCCGACCTGGATGACGACGGTGACGGCGTCAACAACTGCGACGACAAGTGCCCGAACTCGCAGCCGGGTCAGACCATCGGTCCGGACGGTTGCCCGGTGCCGGTCTCCATCGACCTGAAGGGCGTCAACTTCGACTTCGACAAGTCGAACCTGCGTCCGGACGCCGTGGCGATCCTGAGCGAAGCCACCGAGATCCTGAAGCGTTACCCGGATCTGCGCGTTGAAGTTGCCGGTCACACCGACTCGAAGGGTACCGACGCTTACAACCAGAAGCTGTCGGAGCGTCGCGCTACCGCCGTGTACAACTACCTGACCAAGAACGGCGTTGACGCCGGTCGCCTGGTTGGCCCGATCGGCTACGGCGAGAGCCGTCCGATTGCTCCGAACACCAACCCGGATGGTTCGGACAACCCGGAAGGTCGCGCCAAGAACCGTCGTACCGAGCTGAACGTCCAGAACTAAGTTCTGACGCTCTGCCAGTAGGACACAGCAGGACCCGGCTTCGGCCGGGTCTTGTTGTTTCCGTAGCCCGGAATCCGCGTGTCCGTCGGTCCGGGAACAACCGTTCGTCGGGTTTTTATCCGTAAAACCAATGAGTTGCCGTATTCATTGAAAGTGGCGCTTGAAAGCTGTCGCGGCATTGCTAAACTCGCCGCGTCACTTCCTTTCCTGGATGCCCTTCATGCTGCGCTCTGCATCGGCCGCCTTCCTGGCGCTGGCCCTGGTTCCCGCCGCCCACGCTGCGGTCGATTGCTCGGTCAACACCAGCGCCTCGCCGCTGCCGTTGCCGGCCACGACCATCGCGCCGGTGGCCGACGAGCTCTACATCCGTGGCAACCAGCTGGGCATGCCGGCCGGCGTGCTGAGCAGCAACTACGATCCGTCGCAGTCGCTGGACCAGGTGCTGCAGCGCCTGCGCATCGATGGTTGCCAGAACATCGCCAAGGCCATTCCGAGCGCCCCGGCAGTGAAGCCGAACGATCCGGCGGCCTACAAGCCGCAGACCGAATTCGACAATACGCCCTGGCGCTTCGACATGAGCCAGAACGGCAAGCGCATGACCGCCGAAGAGTTCGACGCCTGGATGAAGGCGCGTGGCGTGCGTGTGGTCAAGGCGCGTCCGGCTCCGGCCGCCACTCCGGCCCCGGCCGAAGCACCGGCTGAGACCAAGCCGGTCGACAAGAAGTAAGCACCGCGGGGAGCAGAGGCTTGCGCACGCGCCGCCCACCTGCCGCCCCCGCCGCCCGCTCCCACGCACCGCGTGGGCGTGCGACTCCCGCTGCCACAGCCGCCGGTGTCCGTCATGGCCTGGCGCGCGTGCTGTCCAAGGCCGGCGTGTGTTCGCGCAGCGAGGCCGCGCGCTGGATCGCCGATGGCCGCGTGCGCGTCTCCGGCCGCATCGTGCGGGATCCCGAATTCCCGATTGGGCAGCCGGCGCCGCCGATCGAGGTCGATGGCCAGCCGATGGGCGCGCCGCAGCGCCTGTACCTGATGCTCAACAAACCGCGTGGGGTGGTGACCACCGCGCAGGACGAACGTGGCCGCGACACCGTGTACCGCTGCTTCGATGGTGCCGGCCTGCCGTGGATCGCGCCGGTCGGGCGCCTGGACAAGGCCAGTGAAGGGTTGTTGCTGTTCAGCAACGATCCGCAGTGGGCCGCGCGCCTGACCGATCCAGAGACCGGCCCGCAGAAGACCTACCACGTGCAGGTCGACCGCCTGCCCGATGACGCCACGCTGGCGGCCCTGCAGGCCGGCGTGGACGACGAGGGCGAGTTCCTCGTCGCCCAGGCTGTGCGCGTGCTGCGCAGCGGCGATAAGACCGCGTGGCTGGAGGTGGTCCTCGACGAGGGCCGCAACCGCCACATCCGCCGCCTGTTGGCGGCCTTCGACCTGCAGGTGCTGCGCCTGGTCCGGGTCGCGATCGGTGGGCTGCAGCTCGGCGATCTCGGCAAGGGCCAGTGGCGGGTGCTGGAGGTCAGTGACCAGCAGCGGCTGGGGGCCGCTGCACCGGGCTGATCATCGCCCGCGGCCGGCGGTTGCCGGCCACCGTTCCAGGCGTAGGGGGCGTCTGG
This sequence comes from Stenotrophomonas sp. 99219_Sma, assembly GCF_056480785.1. Lineage (NCBI taxonomy): Bacteria > Pseudomonadati > Pseudomonadota > Gammaproteobacteria > Lysobacterales > Lysobacteraceae > Stenotrophomonas > Stenotrophomonas sp. 99219_Sma. The sequence goes on from NZ_CM151117.1 coordinate 883,879, forward strand.
CTGCTGAATTTCCCGAACGGAGCCTGCCCATGTACCACCCGACCCTCAACCAAACCCTGCGCTGCGCAGGCCTGCTGCTGCCGATGGTGGTGCTGACCGCCTGTGGTGGCCACAAGAAGGTGGCCAAGGCGGAAACGCCGGCCGAGACCCCGGTGGTGGAAGTGAAGACCCCGGAGCTGGATGGTCGCGGCAGCTACCGCTTCCTGATGAGCAACGGCGACAAGAAGATGACCGCCGATGAGTTCGACGCCTGGATGAAGGCCAATGGCATCCGCGTTGCCAAGGGCAACGGCCAGGATGCTGCCGCCAAGCCGGTGGTGGTGGCCAGCAAGGACGAGCCGAAGGGCAAGAAGAAAAAGAAGTGATGCCGGGAAGGTGCCGACCTCGGTCGGCACGCCCTCACGCCCGGTAGGTGCCGACCTTGGTCGGCACGCTTTGGCCGGTGGGGATCAACCCTTGATCACGCCCAGCTCGACACCGATGCGGGTGAACGCATCGATCGCGCGGTCCAGATGCTCGCGACTGTGCGCGGCGCTGATCTGGGTGCGGATGCGGGCCTGGCCCTTGGGCACCACCGGGAAGAAGAAGCCGATCGCGTAGATGCCTTCTTCCAGCAGGCGCTCGGCGAACTTCTGCGCCAGCGGTGCGTCGTACAGCATCACCGGGCTGATCGGGTGTACGCCCGGCTTCACGTCGAAACCGGCGGCGACCATCTTTTCGCGGAAGTAGCGGGTGTTTTCCACCAGGGTGTCGCGCAGATCGTCAGCGGCGGCCAGCATCTCGAACGCTTTGATGCCGGCGGCCACCACATGCGGCGGCAGCGAGTTGGAGAACAGGTACGGGCGCGAACGCTGGCGCAGCAGCTCGATCACCTCGGCGCTGGCGCAGGTGAAGCCGCCCAGTGCACCGCCCATGGCCTTGCCCAGGGTGCCGGTGATGATGTCGATCTTTTCCAGCACGCCCTTCACTTCGGCCGAGCCGCGGCCGGTGGCACCGAGGAAGCCGGTAGCGTGGCATTCGTCGATGTGCACCAGCGCGTTGTACTTCTTCGCCAGCGCGGTGATCTCGTCCAGCGGCGCAATGAAGCCGTCCATCGAGAACACGCCGTCGGTGGTGATCAGCTTGGTCTTGCAGCCGGCGGCGTCGGCGGCCTGCAGCTGGGCTTCCAGGTCGGCCATGTCGCAGTTGGCATAGCGGAAGCGCTTGGCTTTGCACAGGCGCACGCCGTCAATGATCGAGGCGTGGTTCAGCGCATCGGAAATGATCGCGTCGTTCTCGCCGAGCAGCGGCTCGAACAGGCCGCCGTTGGCATCGAAGCAGGCCGCGTACAGGATGGTGTCCTGCTTGCCGAAGAAGTCGGCGATCTGCTTCTCCAGCTGCTTGTGCAGGTCCTGGGTACCACAGATGAAGCGCACCGAGGCCATGCCGAAGCCGTGGGTATCCAGCGCATCCTTGGCGGCCTGGATCAGGTCCGGATGGTCGGCCAGGCCCAGGTAGTTGTTGGCACAGAAGTTCAGCACCTTGCGGCCGTCCTCGAGGGTGATCTCGGCCGACTGCGGGCTGGTGATGATCCGCTCGGACTTGAACAGGCCCTGGGCGCGGATGGCGTCCAGTTCCTCGGCGTAGTGGCGGGTCAGGGCGGAGGAGGCGTCGGTCATGGCGTGGGCACGGCTCTGAACGGGGAAACCGCTGATTCTACCGGGCATCGCCGCTTGCCGACCGGCCCGGATGGGGCATCGCCACGGCCGGCACATGTTGCATCGCAATAGCAAACTGGTTAAAAATTCGTGAACCGGAGCTGTCCCGCTCCGGCCGCTACGCCCGCTCCCCGCCTTCCACGCCACCGCCCCCACCGGAGACGCTCATGAAGCACGCCCGTGCCTGCCTCGCCATTGCCGCTGCCCTGACCCTGGCCGCCCCGTTCGCCGCCAGCGCCCAGGAAAACGAATCGCCGTACAGCTGGAACGTCACCGCTGTTTCCGATTACCTGTTCCGTGGTGTGTCGCAGACCGACGAGGATCCGACCCTGCAGGCCGGTTTCACCTACACCAGCCCGGTTGGCCTGTATGCCGGCGTTTGGGGTTCGGGCGTGGACTTCGGTGCGGGTGATCCGAAGACCGAGGTCGACTACCTGATCGGCTACGGCGTGGACGTCACCGAGCGCGTCAACGTCGACGTGCTGCTGAACCGCTACACCTACCTGAAGTCCAGCCACCAGAACTACAACGAGCTGATCACCACCACCACGCTGGATGACACCTACAAGCTGACGGTGGCCTACACCAACGATGTATGGAACAGCAGCACCGATGGCTGGTACTTCGGCCTGGGCGGCAGCTGGGGCCTGCCGAAGGATTTCACCCTGAATGCCAATGTCGGCCGCAGCACGTTTGAAGACGGCATCGCCAAGGATTACACCGACTGGAATGTCGGCGTTGAGCGCCAGTTCGGAATGGCCAAGGTCGGCCTGGGCTACTACGGTACCGACGGCAACGGCCGCGACAACTCCGGCAAGCTGGCCCACAGCCGCGTGATGCTGAGCGTGGCCATCGGCAAGTAACGCCGCAGGCGTTACCGGTAGTGCCGGCCGCTGGCCGGCAACATCGGGATGGCAAAGAAAAAGGCGCCCATCGGGCGCCTTTTTCAATTTCAAGGTGTGCCGAGCAAGCTCGGCACCCACCCATCGCGCGCGGCGAAGGGTCAATTCCAGCTCAATACAACCTTGCCGGCCTTGCCTTCTTCCATCAGGTCGAAGCCCTTCTGGAAGTCGTCGATCGGCAGCTGGTGGGTCATCACCTTGCCGAGCGGGAAGCCGGACAGCACCAGCTGGGTCATCTTGTACCAGGTCTCGTACATCTTGCGGCCGTAGATGCCCTGCACGGTCAGGCCCTTGAAGATGATCTTGTCCCAGTCGCAGCCGGCGCCCTTGGGCATGATGCCGAGCATGGCGATCTTGCCGCCGTGGTACATGCAGTCGAGCATGTCGTTGAACGCGCGCGGGTTGCCGCTCATTTCCAGGCCGACGTCGAAGCCCTCCATGTGCAGCTCCTTCATCACGTCCTTCAGCGACTGGTTGGCCACGTTGACCACGCGGGTGGCACCCATGTCGGCGGCCAGCTTCAGACGGAAGTCGTTGACGTCGGTCACCACCACGTTGCGTGCACCGATGTGCTTGCAGATGCCGGCGGCGATGATGCCGATCGGGCCGGCGCCAGTGATCAGCACGTCTTCACCGATCACGTTGAACTCCAGCGCGCAATGCGCGGCGTTGCCGTACGGATCGAAGAACGCAGCCAGCTCCGACGGGATCTGGTCCGGGATCGGCCACAGGTTGCTGGCCGGCATCACCATGTATTCGGCGAAGGCGCCGTTGACGTTGACGCCGATGCCGACGGTGTTCGGGCACAGGTGCGGGCGGCCGCCACGGCAGTTGCGGCAGTGGCCGCAGACGATGTGGCCTTCGGCCGAGACGCGCTGGCCGATTTCGTAGCCGGTCACGGCCGAGCCGAGTGCGGCGACGCGACCGACGAATTCGTGGCCGATGGTCAGGCCCGGCTTGATGGTGCGCTGGCTCCACTCGTCCCACAGGTAGATGTGCAGGTCGGTGCCGCAGATCGCGGTCTTCTCCAGCTTGATCAGGACCTCGTTCGGGCCCGGGGTCGGCACCGGAACTTCTTCCAGCCAGATGCCCTTGGCCGCTTCGCGCTTGACCAGGGCCTTCATCGTTTGCTGCGCCATCGGGGTGGAACTCATCAGGGGGAAAGCGCGGATTATAGGGTGCCGCGCGGATTTCCCATGTTGCGCTGCGGGTGCAGTGGCGGAACGAAAGGCGTGTGTTGGCGGGCGTTTCGAACGTGCTGCAAACAGCGGCGCCGCTGCGCTCGCCGGGCATGGCCCGGCGCTACCGGGGAGGGTGCGCGCAAGCGGTAGCGCCGGGCCATGCCCGGCGAAGGGCATCGGTGCGCCCGGCCCATGACTTCCGGGGTTCGGGCCGGGGCAGGGCGGCGGGCTACAATCGAAGGTTCCACTACCAGGGGCCGCTCCATGCGCTCGAACCTGCTTGCATTCTCCATCGTCGCCAGCCTCGGGCTGGCCCAGGTCGCCCATGCCGCTGAAGGCATGTGGGTGCCGCAGCAGCTGCCGGAAATCGCCGGTCCGCTGCAGAAGGCCGGCCTGAAGCTGTCCCCGGAACAACTGTCCAACCTGACCGGCGACCCGATGGGCGCGGTCGTCGCCCTCGGCGGCTGCACCGCCAGCTTCGTCTCGCCGCAGGGCCTGGTGGTCACCAACCACCACTGCGCGTATGGCGCCATCCAGCTGAATTCGACCGCGCAGAAGAACCTGATCAAGGACGGCTTCAACGCGCCGACCCTGAAGGACGAACTGAGCGCCGGCCCGAACGCCCGCGTGTTCGTGCTCGACCAGATCACCGACGTCACCGCCCAGGCCAAGGCCGCCATTGCTGGCGCCGGCAACGATCCGCTGGCCCGCAGCCGCGCGCTGGACGCCTTCGACAAGGCCCAGGTCGCCGCCTGTGAAGCCGATGCCGGCTTCCGCTGCCGCCTGTACAGCTTCTCCGGCGGCAACACCTACCGCCTGTTCCGCAACATGGAAATCAAGGACGTGCGCCTGGTCTACGCGCCCCCGGGCAGCGTCGGCAAGTTCGGCGGCGACGTCGACAACTGGATGTGGCCGCGCCACACCGGCGACTTCTCGTTCTACCGGGCCTATGTGGGCAAGGACGGCAAGCCGGCCGCCTTCGCCGCCGACAACGTGCCGTACCAGCCCAAGCACTTCCTGAAGTTCGCCGACCAGCCGCTGGGCGCAGACGACTTCGTGATGGTGGCCGGCTACCCGGGCCGCACCAACCGCTATGCACTGGCCGGTGAGTTCAACGAAACCGCCAGCTTCACCTACCCGACCATCGCCAAGCACTACAACGCAGTGCTGAAAATGATCGCCGACGCCGGCAAGGCCGACGCCGACGTCAAGGTGAAGTACGCAGCGACCGCCGCCAGCATGAACAACGTGGCCAAGAACTACCTGGGCCAGCTGGAAGGCTTCAAGCGCATCGACGCCGCCGGCCAGAAGCAGGCTGAAGAAGCCGCCGTGCTGGCCTGGCTGAAGAAGCAGGGTGCTGCCGGCAAGCCGGCCCTGGCCGCCCACGCGCAGCTGCTCAAGCATCTGGATACCAGCAAGTCGACCCGCGAACGCGACCTGTTCGTCGGCCAGTTCAACAACACCTCGGCCGTTGGCGCAGCGATCACCCTGTACCGCCTGTCGATCGAACGCAGCAAGCCGGATGCCGAGCGCGAAGCCGGTTACCAGGAACGCGACCTGACCACCATCGAAGGTGGCCTGAAGCAGATGGACCGTCGCTACGTGGCGAAGATGGACCAGCAGCTGCAGACCTACTGGCTGGACCAGTACGTGGCCCTGCCGGCCGCGCAGCGCGACAACGAAGTGCTGAACAAGTGGCTGGCCGGCAGCGATGCCGCTGCGGTCAAGTCGCTGGTGAACAAGCTGGGCGGCACCGAGCTGGGCAGCCTGGACAATCGCCTGAAGTGGTTCAAGGCCGACCGTGCCGCGTTTGAAGCCAGCAGCGATCCGGCCATCCAGTACGCCGTGGCCGTCATGCCGGCACTGCTGAAGCAGGAAGAGCAGAAGAAGATCCGCGAAGGCGAATCACTGACCGCCCGCCCGCTGTACCTGCAGGCCGTGGCCGACTACAAGAAGAGCCAGGGCGAGTTCGTCTATCCGGATGCCAACCTGTCGCTGCGCATCACCTTCGGCAACGTCATGGGCTATGGCAAGGACGGCGTGAAGTACACCCCGTTCACCACCCTGGAAGGCGTGGCGGCGAAGGAAACCGGTGAAGATCCGTTCGATTCGCCGAAGGCGCTGCTCGATGCGGTCAAGGCCAAGCGTTACGGCGGCCTGGAAGACAAGCGCATTGGTTCGGTGCCGGTGAACTTCCTGTCCAACCTGGACATCACCGGCGGCAACTCCGGTTCGCCGGTGCTGGATGCCAACGGCAAGCTGGTCGGCCTGGCCTTCGATGGCAACTGGGAATCGGTCAGCTCCAACTGGGTGTTCGACCCGGTGATGACCCGCATGATCGCCGTCGACAGCCGCTACATGCAGTGGATCATGCAGGAAGTGGCGCCGGCGCCGCAGCTGCTGAAGGAACTGAACCTGGCCAAATAAACCGGTTGAGGTAGTGCCGGCCGCTGGCCGGCAACACCTGCAGATACTGCCGGGCGGTGTATCCACGCATGGCGTGGATCTACTGCAAATCCTGAAACCCCGCGACGTCTGTCGCGGGGTTTTTGTCAGCAGCCTTAAGCGGTTTCCCAGGGAACCGGGCGCCCCATTCCCGACACATCGCTGCCAGCTCCGAGCACCCGACAGTGATTCCAGTAGTCATCTTCCGAGCCCTCAAGGCTGTCGAGATGCAGGCGGACGGATGGGATAGGCCAGCTGTGTTCCATTGCAGCCAGCGCGATCAGCTGCTCGCAAACGTCTTCGTCCGGTGCATCCAATCCGGACAACAAGCGCGTGAATGCTTCATAGAACTCTTCCTCGGGATCGTTCAGGGCGGCAATTTCGTCCATTTCGATTGAAATGAACTCATACGGTGCGTCTTCAATCACCCGCTCGAGCATGTTCACGTACGGAGCAAGATCACCGATACCCTTGAATGCCTGGACGACGCCTGTGCGGCGGCGCCGAAGGGTTTCGAGCACTTTCTGTTTGGGTGCCGAAGGTGCCTGTCCGATCACAACTTCGCCATCGACTTCGAAATCAGCCCGTTGGAAATCCTCGGGCGTGAAAAGCGCAGGCCATAGCAGCGGTATGCAGTAGACATCATTTGCCAGCGTCTGCAAGTCGGAATCGTAGTCGTCGGCAAAACTGGGATAGATGCCCGGCAAGGGGCTGCAGCACAGGTAGGAGCGATTGGACATGGATGGGCCCGCAAAAGCCCAGAGCATGGACATCGGTTGCCAGCAATACCATCAGATTGGTTGCAAATTGAGAAGTGAACGTGGCTGTCCGTTTCGACCTCGTTGGTCGCACTGTGCGCTTGGCTGACCGGCCCGGTGCGCCGAACAGGTATCATCCCTGTTCCGTGGACTTCACAGGATGTGAACGAAACGCGGAAACCTCCTCCCCCAGGACCCCTTGCACGCATGCGCATCCTGCTTGCCCGCCACGGCGAAACGCCGTGGAACGCCGAAGGCCGCTACCAGGGCCAGATCGATATTCCGCTTTCGCCGATCGGTGAAGCCCAGGCCCAGGCACTGGGTGCCCGCCTGGCTTCGGTGGACATCACCCGTGCCGTCGCCTCGCCGCTGTCGCGCGCCCAGCGCACCGCACAGCTGGCGCTTGGCGCCGCGCGTGCCGACATGCTGCTGACCGAGCCGGAGCTGCAGGAAATCGCCCACGGTGAGTGGGAAGGCCTCCTCGCCAGCGAGATCAACGAAAAGGATCCGTCGCGCCTGCAGGCCTGGCGCGAGGAGCCCGATACCGTGCTGATGCCCGGCGGCGAATCGCTGCGCCTGGTGCTGGAACGCAGCTGGCGTGGCCTGGCCCGTGCCACCGAAGGCCTCGGCGAGCACGACACGCTGCTGGTGGTTGCGCACGATGCGGTCAACCGCGTGATCCTGTGCAAGGTGCTGGGCCTGCCGATTTCCCGCCTGTGGACCTTCCGCCAGGCACCGACCACGCTCAACCTGCTCGAAGGCGCCGACCTGGACAGCCTGGAAGTGGTGCGCCTGAACGACTGCGCCCACCACACGCCGTTCTTCGGCGAAGCCAAGCACCGCGCTCTCTGATCCATCCCATCGAACCACCTGTTTCTGCTGGAACCGCTGCCGTGACGAACACCCCGACCACCCTGGCCGATTGGCTGGATTACATTGAACGCCAGCACCCGGCGACTATCGACATGGGACTGGAGCGCGTGCGCACCGTCGCCACCGCGATGGGCCTGGGTGCACCGGCCGGGCGCACCATCGTGGTCGGTGGCACCAACGGCAAGGGTTCCACCGTGGCCTTCATCGAGGCCATCGCGCGTGCTGCCGGCTGGAAGGTCGGCGCGTACACGTCGCCGCACCTGCTGCGCTACAACGAGCGCGTGCGCATCGATGGCCAGGATGTCGACGATGCGGCGCTGGTTGCTGCGTTCAATGCTGTCGAAGCCGCGCGCGGCGACACCACGCTGACCTATTTCGAGTACGGCACGCTCGCTGCGCTGCAGCTGTTCGCCGACGCCGGGCTGGATCTGGCCGTGCTGGAAGTGGGCCTGGGTGGCCGCCTGGATGCGGTCAACATCGTCGACGCCGATGTATCGGTGATCACCACCGTGGACATCGATCACGCCGAATGGCTGGGCGATGACCGCGAAGCGATCGGCACCGAGAAGGCCGGCATCATCCGCGGCTGGAAGCCGGTGATCCTGGGTGAGACCGATCCGCCATCGAGCGTGCTGGCGCGAGCCTACCTGGTCGGTGCCAACGCGATCCGCGGCGGCAGCGACTACTTCTACGAACCGATCGATGCCGAGCGCTGGCGCTGGCGCGATGTCGGTACCCGCCTGGAGCTGCCGACCCCTGCGCTGGCCGGGCCGATCCAGCTGGCCAATGCTGGTGCCGCGATCGCTGCACTGCGTGCGCTGGACAAGCCGGTGCCGCGCGCGGCGTGGGCCGAAGGCGTGGCCGCCGCCCGCATCGCCGGCCGCCTGCAGGCGTTCGAGCGCGATGGCGTGCAGATCCGCGTCGACGTCGGCCACAACCCGCAGGCTGCCGGCCAGCTGGCGCGTGCGCTGAAGGCCGAGGCGGTACCTGGCCGTACCCTGGCGGTGTACGCCGCGTTGCAGGACAAGGACGCGGCGGGCGTGGTGCAGGCGCTGCAGGACGTAGTGGGCGAGTGGACCCTGGCAAGCCTGGATGGCCCGCGCGGGCAGAGCGCGGCGCAGCTGCAGGCACGTCTGGCCGATACCGCTGCCGCCACCGCACAGCTGTCCGGCAGCGTCGAACAGGCCCTGGTGCAGGTGCTGGCCCAGGCCCGGCGTGGCGACCGGGTGCTGGTGTTCGGCTCGTTCCATACCGCCGCCGCGGCCCTGCAGTGGCTGCAGGGCGACGCCTGATCCGCGTTCAGCCAACGCCGACGCCGGCCGGTCCGGCACCCGTATAATCGACGGCAATCTCCGGACAGTTGCCTGCCTCACGTGGATACGCCTCTGAAACAGCGTCTGATTGGTGCCATCGTGCTGGTGGCACTGGCCGTGATTTTCCTGCCGATGCTGGTCAAGGGACCCGCACCCGACAGCGGTGTCGCCAATGTGCCGATCGCCGCGCCGGATGCGCCGGCCGATGGCCAGTTCGAAACCCGTGAGCTGCCGCTGGTCGCCCCGGCCGGTGGTGCCACCGGCCTGCAGACCGGGCAGGCCAAGCCGCTGCAGGAGGCTGCCACGCCGGCTACGCCGCCGACCGTGGACACCTCGCCGGCAGTCGCCGCCGGCAACTATGCGGTCACCTTCGGTGCCTACGGCAGCAAGGCCGACGCCGATGCGGTGATCGCCTACCTGAAGCGCTCGCAGCTGCCGGGCTTCGCCGAAACGGCCACCATCAACGGCCGCCAGGCATGGCGCGTGCGCGTTGGACCTTACGCCGACCGTGCCCAGGCCGAAGCGGCCCGCCTGCAGGCGGTGAAGATCCGTGCGGATGTGAAGGCCGAAGTGATCACCCTGGACGCGGCGGCCGGCAGCAGTACTCCGGTTGCGGCCGCCCCGGCACCGGCTGCGCCGAGCGCCAGCACCCCGTCCGCAGCTGTTGCGCCCTCGGCCAGCGGCAACCCGGTCCGCAGCGAAAGCCTGCCGCCGAGCACGCCAACGGCGACCGCGCCACCGGCCGCCAAGCCGGAACCGCCGAAGCCGGCGCCGAAGCCCGAACCGAAGCCGGAGGCCACCGCCAGCAAGCCGGCGACGGCGCCGACCACACCGGCAGCACCAGCTGCCAGCGGCGTCGGCTTTGCCGTGCAGCTGGGCGCGTTCGGTCAGGCCAACGATGCCAATGCCCTGCGCGACAAGGTTCGTGCCGCTGGTTTCAGCGCTTTCGTCGAGCAGGTGCGCACGGACAAGGGAACCCTGCATCGCGTCCGCGTCGGGCCGGTGGCCAACCGCGCTGACGCCGAGCAGCTGAAGGCGCAGGTCGCCGCCAAGGTCGGCGTGGCCGGCATGGTCCGACCGCACCCATGACCCACGCGCAGCCCCGTTGCCAGCGCCGCCGAAGGAGCGGGGCGCCATGATCGACGTGGTGCTGCTGATCGTGATCGCCGCCTCGACCCTGCTGGGGATGCTGCGCGGCTTCGTCGGAATCGTCATCGGCACCCTGTCGTGGCTGCTGGCCGCGTGGGCGGCCTTCGCCTTCGGTAATGACGCGGCCCACTGGTGGGCCGCGCCGGCGGCCCCCGGAGGCGAGCACTTCGTCGGTGGCTACCTGGGGGTCGGCATCGGCGTGATGATCGTGGTCGCGGTGATCGGCATGGTCATCAAGGCCCTGGTCCACCGCAGCATGCTGACCAGCCTGGACCGCCTGCTGGGCGGGGTGCTGGGCGCGGTGCGAGGCGGCCTGATCGCCGCGGTCCTGCTGCTGCTGGGCAGCTTCACCCCGCTGACCGCCGAACCCTCCTGGCAGCGCTCGGCGGTGCGTCCGTTGCTGAACCCGACCGTGGCCTGGATGAACAGCAAACTGCCGCACTGGGAGGTTCCCGGGGCCGATCTGCTGCCCAAGGCCTTGCCGACCGACGCGCTGTCCCCATCTGCATTGATGGAGTTGGGCAAGAACGCAGGCGCCGGGTTGGGAAAGCCGGGCGCGGCAGGCGATAATGGCATCCTCAACCAGGTAGTGGCAGGCAGCGGATGGCTGCGGCCTGCGAAAGCGGAACAGGGCGATTCCTACGATCCGGCCGAAGTGCGCCCGGACGCTCCTGCACTGCCGGACAGTATCGAGCCGGGCGATCCGGCCAACGTCGACCGCGCGCGCGGCGACCACCGCGGCCAGGTACGGCCACCTTCCTTGTAACTGGGCACAGCCCAGCGGAGACCTCGCACCATGTGTGGCATCGTCGGAATCGTCGGCAACCAGAACGTCGCCGGGCAGTTGTATGACGGCTTGACCGTTCTCCAGCACCGTGGCCAGGATGCGGCGGGCATCGCCACCGCCAGCGGCAGCCGCCTGCGCGTGCAGAAGGCCACCGGCCTGGTCCGCGATGTGTTCGATGCCCGCACCATGTCCACCCTGGAAGGCAGCGTCGGCATCGCCCATGTGCGCTACCCGACCGCCGGTTCGGAAGGCATGGACGAGGCACAGCCGTTCTACGTCAATTCGCCGTACGGCATCGCGCTGGCCCACAACGGCAACCTGATCAACACCGAAGCGCTGCGCCAGCAGGTGTTCGAACAGGACCGCCGCAACGTCAACACCGATTCGGACAGCGAAGTGCTGCTGAACGTGTTCGCCTATGAACTGGAGCAGCAGCGCCAGCTCAGCCCGGAAGCCGCGATCCGCGCGGTGGCCGGCGTGCACCGCCGCTGCAAGGGTGGCTATGCGGTGGTCAGCGTGGTGCTGGGCCTGGGCCTGGTCGCCTTCCGCGATCCGCATGGCATCCGGCCGCTGGTACTGGGCAAGCGCAGCCACGCCGAAGGTGACGAGTACATCGTCGCCTCCGAGTCGGCCGCGCTGGACGTGCTGGGCTTCCAGCGCGTGCGCGACGTGCAGCCGGGCGAAGCGCTGGTGATCACCGCGCGTGGCGAGCTGTTCTCGGAAATCTGCGCCGAGCCGGCCGAGCACACCCCGTGCATCTTCGAATACGTGTACTTCGCGCGCCCGGATTCGATGATCGACAACGTCTCGGTGCACAAGGCGCGCATGCGCATGGGCATCAAGCTGGGCGAGAAGATCCTGCGCCTGCGCCCGGACCACGACATCGACACCATCATCCCGATCCCGGATACCTCGCGCGATGCCGCGCTGGAGATCTCCAACGTGCTCGGGGTGAAGTACCGCGAAGGCTTCATCAAGAACCGCTACATCGGCCGCACCTTCATCATGCCGGGCCAGGGCGAACGCGTGAAGTCGGTGCGCCGCAAGCTCAACCCGATCCACCTGGAGTTCCGCAACCGCGTGGTGCTGCTGGTGGACGACTCGATCGTGCGCGGCACCACCAGCCAGCAGATCGTGCAGATGGCCCGTGATGCGGGCGCGCGCAAGGTGTACCTGGCCAGCGCGGCACCGCCGGTGCGCTACCCGAACATCTACGGCATCGACATGCCGGCGGCCGAAGAGCTGGTCGCGCACAACCGCACCGTGGAAGAGATCGAGGCCCACCTGGGCTGCGACTGGCTGATCTACCAGGACCTGGAAGACATGGAAGCGGCGGTGAGCGAGGGCAACCCGGCGCTGCGCAACTTCGATTCGTCCTGCTTCAACGGCCACTACCCGACGGGTATCGAGCCGGGCTACTTCGAGCGCATCCAGCAGCTGCGTTCGGACGACGCCAAGCACAAGCGCCGCGCCTGAGGTCCAGGCGTGGTCGATGTACCCGACGTTGGTGGCGACCTGCTGCGCGCTGCGCAGCAGTGCCTGGCCGAAGCCGACCCGCTGCGCAAGGTGGCGCTGACCCAGGCCTATGCCGCCGCGTTCCGTGCTGGCCGCCTGAAGGTGGCGGCCGATGCACCGCCGCCGGAGCCGATCCGCATGCCCGGCCGGCCGGCGCAGCTGGTGCTGGTGCATCCGCGTGAAGTGCCGCGGCGCGGACTGGGCGGTGTGGAAGGGCGTGCCGCCTTCATCCACGCCATCGCCCATATCGAACTCAACGCGATCGACCTGGCCTGGGATGCGGTATACCGCTTCCGTGGCCTGCCGCCGGCGTTCCATGCCGACTGGGTCAGCTGTGCCGACGACGAATCGCGGCACTTCATGCTGTTGCGCGAACGCCTGCAGGTGCATGGCCACGACTATGCCGATTTCCCAGCGCACAACGGCCTGTGGGAAATGTGCGAAAAGACCGCCCATGACGGCCTGGCACGCATGGCACTGGTGCCACGCGTGCTGGAGGCGCGCGGCCTGGACGTAACGCCCGGCATGATCGGGAAGCTGCGCAATGTCGGCGATGGCGAAACCGCCGATGTGCTGGAAGTGATCCTGCGCGAGGAAGTGGCGCACGTCGCTGCCGGTTCGCGCTGGTACCGCTGGTACTGCGACCGCGCCGCTGTCGAGCCGCGTGCGCGCTTCAAGGAACTGCTGGTGGAGTACGCCGGCGGCTACCTGCATGGGCCATTCAACATCGAAGCGCGCCTGCTGGCCGGGTTCGATGCGGATGAGTTGGCCAACCTGATTGAACAGGCCGGTTGAAGAAAGGGGGACGGAGGGGATTAAGTCGTTTGTGGCACAAACGACTTAATCCCCTCCGTCCCTTTTTTCATGCGTTCGGCAACACCACGCGCTTGCCATCCACCGTTGGCCGGTTGATGTAGAACAGGCCGGGACCCGGCCGGTACGGCAGTTCGCTGACGCCGGCATCGGCGGCGTAGGTCAGTGCGGTGTCGCCCAGTGCATCGAAGTTCCAGTGCGCCGACTGCATCAGGTAACGCCGTCGCAGCAGCGCCTCCTGTGTCTGCGTCAGCGGCTGTCCGGCCACCAGTCGGCGTGCGATCGGCTGCAGGGCGGACGGCAGCTCCCAGCCGGGAACTCCAGCGGCATTGGCGGTCCATTGCACGCCAGCATCGATGGCCTGCTGCTGCATCACCTGCAGTGCGATCAGCTGGTAACGCCAGTCGATGCGCCGACGCAGCACCACCGCGGCGGTCACATACAGCACCGGCGACAACAGCACGCTGCGGCTGCCGGCGCGACGCTGCTGCTGCCACTGGTGCCAGACATCCACCCAGATCTCCTTTTCACCCACGCCCAGCTGCTGCCGCCAGCGTTCGGCGTCGGCCTGCGTTTCGGCGTAGGCCGTGGTGGCCTGCAGCAACGCCAGTGGAGGGACCTGGTAGTCGGAAACCGGTGGGCGGCGCAGCTGCTGCCGGCGCGGACGGCTGAGCAGCTTGGGCCCTTCTTCCAGCTGGTTGTAGCCACCGCCGATGTTGGCGTGCACGCCGGGCAGGGCGATCTCGGTGAACGTTGGCGCGACGCTGGTCAATGGATAGTGTTGGCGATGCTCGTCACGCGCGGCCAGTTGCACGACGTGTGCCGCGATGCCACTGCGCAGGGCGAGCTGCGGGTGTTCATCGGCGCGGCCACCATTGACTGCAACCACGGTGTCGAACAGTCCGATGAAGCGCAGCACCGGCGTGACGGCGGCGAAGTCCGCAGTGCAGGGCAGGCCGGCGCCCTGCAGCAGCTGGCGCCAGCGCGCGCTGTCCCAGGCCTGCAGCTGGTTTGCGATATCACGTGCCGCGGCAGCACCGCGCGAATAGCCGAACAGATCCAGCTGCACGCCACGCAGCGGTCGCTGCCAGCGCGCGGACAGCTCGGCCAGTGCCGCCGGCAGCAGCACCTGCAGCGCGCGCTGCACTTTCGCGCGAACGCCACTGGCACCGATGCCGAAGGCCAGTCCGATCAGATCGTCATCGGCATCATCGCGGGTCCCCACGCCCTCGACATAGATCGACAGCGAAGGCGCGGCCATCGCATCGCGGCGGCTGTCCGGATACAGCTGCTGCAGGCGCGCGATGTTGGTCAGGCCGTTGTCGTAGCTGCTGGTCAGCCGGCTCTGGTAGGTCGAATCATCATCCGCGCGCAGCTGCGCCGGGCGTGGCTGCGGAACCTGTGGGCGACCGCGTGCCAGGTTGTGTGCGTTGTTGCGGGTGCCATCGAAGAACAGGCCGATCCGCAGCAAGCCGACATCTTCGTCCGTGTCCTGCGATGGTGCCATGTGCATTCCCCGTCGTGGCTGCGTCACGGTAGCGCGAAAGCGGTGTATTGGCGAAGTGTAGTGACGCTTTTGACCTTACTTAACGCAGATGCGGTCGATCACAGTTCCTGATTTTCATTCCCATCTTCTATTGAATTCACACGACCCGCGCAGGCCAGATGGCCAGACCCGGTAGATCCGGGCGTGCTGCATCAACGCTGTTCACATCATTCAAGGAGCGACGCAATGTTGTCCAGATCGATTGGCAAAGCGGCAGGTGGCCTGGTGTTGGGTTTGTCGGTGGCAGCGGCCGCGCATGCGGCACCGTTGTTCGAGCCGGTGACGGTCATCAGCCGCGCATCGGCAAACAGCGAGCCCGCGCTGGGCAAGCTGCTGGCCACCCCGTCCACCGCGACGGTACAGGAAGTGCGTGTCGACGCTGCTGCCACTGCGCAGCCGCAGCTGGAGTTCGAACTGCTTGGCCAGCGCGTGCAGGCGGTGCGCAGCAAGATGGAAGCCCTGCCCGATGGCGGCAGCATCTGGTACGGCCAGTTGCGCTCGCCGTCCGATCGGCTGACTGCCGCCACTTCGAATGGCCAGGATGATCCTGGTAATTCAGTGATCCTGGTGCGTTCGGGCAACACCCTCACCGGTTCGATCCGCAAGGACGGCAAGTTGTATCGCCTGCGCCCACTGGGCAACCGGCATGTACTGGTGGAAGTGGATGAATCGCGGATGCCGGCCGACCATCCGGCCGACTACAACCAGCTGCCGAAAATCCCGATGGGCAACAATGACCGCATCGGCATCGCGCAGGCCTCGTCCGGTACCCCGGCCACCATCCGCGTGCTGGTGGTGGCAACCAATGCAGCGGTAACGGCCTATGGCGGCAACATGCAGTCGCTGGTGCAGCTGGCGGTGGCCGAATCCAACCAGGGCTACGTCAACAGCAACGTGGGCATCACCCTGCAGCTGGCCGGCTATGAAACCACCAGCTACACCGAATCCGGCAACTTCACCACCGACCTGACCCGCTTCCGCAACACCAGCGACGGCTACATGGACAGCATCCACACCAGCCGCAACAACACTGCGGCCGATGTCGGCGTGCTGCTGATCAACAACACGAGCTACTGCGGGTTGGCCTCGGGCATCGGTTCGACGGCACCGACGGCGTTCGCGGCGGTGTACTGGGATTGCGCGACCGGCTATTACTCCTTCGCGCATGAGATCGGCCACCTGCAGAGTGCGCGGCACGATATCGCCAGTGATCCCAGCACGTCGCCCTATGCCTATGGGCACGGCTATCGCTACGAGCCGTCCTCCGGTTCGCGCTGGCGCACGATCATGGCTTATGACTGCTCGGCCGGCTGCCCGCGCCTGAACTACTGGTCCAACCCGAACATCAACTACAACGGCATCCCGATGGGCAATGCCAGCACCGCCGACAACCAGCGCGTGCTGGTCAATACCAAGGCCACCATCGCGGCCTTCCGCTGAGGCCAACCGCCGACCGAGGCCGGCGTCTACCCGGGTGCGTTCACCTGCCCTGGTAGATGCCAACCTTGGTTGGCACCCCGCGATCCATCATTCGCGCGCGAGCGTATCCAGCGACCAGCCGCCGGCATCCACGCGCAGCACCGATCCCTGTTCGTACCAGTCACCCAGCACGATGCGGTTGCAGGCGCGGCCACCGGCCTGCAGCGTGTGCACCGCCGGGCGATGGGTGTGGCCGTGGATCATGGTGTCCACGCCATGGCGCACGAAGGTGGCATCGACTTCGGCGGGTGACACGTCGGTTACCGACTCGAACTGCGCACGATCATCCTGCTTCATTTCCGACTGGCGGGCCTGGCTGGTTTCCCGGGCCTTCTGCGCGAAGGCGATGCGTGCGGCCAGCGGCTGCGACAGGAACTGCGCTTGGAACACCGGGTCGCGCGTCTGTGCACGGAACTGCTGGTAGGGGATGTCGTCCGTGCACAGCAGGTCGCCGTGCTGCAGCAGCACCGGGCGGCCGTACAGCTCGATCACGCACGGGTCGGGCAGGATGCGCAGGCCGGCACGGCGCGCATAGTCTTCGCCGAGCAGGAAGTCGCGGTTGCCGCGGATGAAGTACACCGGTACGCCGCTGTCGGAAAGTACCTTCAGCGCGTCGGCCACCGCATCGGCAGCAGGCGAGGGCGTGTCGTCGCCGATCCAGGCTTCGAACAGGTCGCCGAGGATGTACAGCGCATCGGCGCCGGGCGCCTGCTCGCGCAGGAAGCGCAGGAACAGGTCGGTGATCTCCGGACGGCTGGGGTCCAGGTGCAGGTCGGAAATGAACAACGTGGTCATGCAGGCATTCTAGGGCATCCACCGCCGGGCATGGCCCGGCGCTACCGAAGGGATCTGACCCCGGGGGCTACACCGGCAGCGGCAACCAAGCCAGGCTGGCCGATGCCAGCAGGATGGCAATGCCGGTGGCGGCCAGTACATCGGACGGGTAGTGCAGGCCCAGCACCACCCGCGACAGCGCGACGCCGAAGGTGAACGGCACCAGCAGCGGCGCCAGCCACGGGTAGTAGGCCAGCGCGACGATGGTGAACGACACTGCGTGCAGGGTGTGCCCGGAGGGGAAGCTGAACTCGTCCAGCGGCGCCACCCAGGCACGGATGCGCAGATCGGCCGCATACGGGCGGGGGCGCCGTGTCCAGCGCTTGAGGCCCTTGTAGAGCAGCAGGGCGGCCAGGCCGGTGGCGGCCATGTGCACCGATGCACGCAGTCCGTCGAAGCCGTCCACCGCCACCAGCGCGCCCATCAGCACGTACCAGAACACGCCATCGCCGAGCCGGCTGATGACCGAGAACAGGCGACGCACGCGGCGACGCCGGCAGTAGTGGTTGGCCCGGCGGCAGAGCCGCGCCTCGCGGCCGGCCAGCAGCTCAAGCGGCGTGGTGCGCATGGCCGCTCCTCCGCGACTGGGCCAGCTCGGCCAGCAGGGCATCGAATTCGGCAACCACCTGCTGTGGATGCAGGCGCTTCATCGCACGCGCGGCGCTGCTGCCGAATTCGCGGCGCCGTGCATCATCGGCGGCCAGCTGCACCGCTGCCTCGATGAACTGCTCATCGTTTTCCACGGCCGCACCGTTCTCGCCATCACGCAGGTATTCGCGGGCCGCACCGTAGTCGAAAGCGACGGTGGCCAGGCCGCTGGCCATGCTTTCCAGGGTCACGTTGCCAAAGGTCTCGCTGCGGCTGGGGAACAGGAACAGGTCACCGCTGGCGAAATGCCGTGCCAGGGCTTCGCCGCGCTGGATGCCGCAGAAAATGAAATCGGGGTTTTCATGTGCCAGTTTTTCGCGGGCCGGACCATCACCCACCCAGACGAAGCGGGCTTTGGGCCGGATCTGCTGCAGGCGGCGGAAGGCTTTCACTGCCAGGCCAAGGTTTTTTTCCGCAGCGATGCGGCCGACATGGATCGCGACCAGGCCGTTGCCGTCCACGCCCCATTCCTCGCGCAGCGCAGGATCGCGCCGGCCCGGATCGAACTGCTGGCTGTCGACCGCCCGTGCCAGCAGGCGTACGCGTTCGAAGCCCTGTTCACCGAGGAACTGCTGCAGCTCGCGGGTGGGCACCAGGGTTGCATCGGCCTGGTTGTGGAAGCGGCGCATCCAGCGCATCGCGGCAGCCTGCAGCCAGGCCACGCCGTAGTCGGGCAGGTACTCGTCGAAGCGGGTATGGAAACCACTGGCGACCGGAATGCCAAGGCGGCGCGCGGTGCGCAGCGCCGACCAGCCCAGCGGGCCTTCGGTGGCGATGTAGACCGCATCGGGACGCTGCTGCTGCCAGTGACGGTTGAGCCGGATCGGTGCAGGCAGGCCGAAGCGCAGGCCGGGGTAGCGCGGCAGTGCGGCGCCCGGCACCAGCAGCGTGCCCGGTGCCGAGTCCAGTGCTTCGCTGGTCTGGCGTGGCCGGATCAGGTCGATGTCATGGCCGGAATTGCGCAGTCCCTGCTCCAGGCCCTGCACGGTGAGGGCAACGCCGTTCACTTCCGGCGGGTAGGTCTCGGTGACGATGGCATAGCGCATGGCGGGCCTCCGGGTTTCCGGCATGCTCGGGCCTGGCGATGTAGCCGATATGACCGCTTTGCGACCACGGGATGACGGTGGTCAGGTCCCTGTACGAAGCCACGGCCCCGAAGGGCCGTGGCGGTCGTGCAGGGGGCGCGGTGGATCAGAAGCGCTGCTGGTATTTCATGTAGATGAAACGACCAATGTCGAAGCCACCGTAGTAGGAGAAGTTGGCGCTCGGCTGGCTGTACATGGCCGGTCCCTGGCGGCCGAACACATTGTTGGCACCGATCGAGACGGTCGCATCCCATGGCAGGTTGTAGCGCGCCTGCACGTCGTGGAAGGTGACCGATCCGCGACGGTTGTAGTCACGGCTGCCACTGAACCACGGCGCGCGCTGGCCCGGGTGCGAGCACTCACCCGGATACGTGGCTGCATCCAGGCAACGCTCCTTGACCGCGGAGAAATAGCGCAGGCCCCAGTTAAGGCCGAGGTTGCCACGCTCCCAGCCCAACGATGCGTTGGAGCGCACACGGAAGCCGATGCCGCCGTTGCTGGCGATGCCATTGCTGGGAATGGGCGGCGCATCCGCCTCGTTGGTGGTCCGTTCTTCCGCGGCGACCACATAGGTGGTCTTCCAGTCGGCGCTCAGCGTGCCCCAGGACGTTTCGATCTTGTGGCCGATCTCCAGGTCATAGCCTTCGGCCTGGCGGAACCCGCTGTTGCGGCTGCCATAGTTGAGCGTGTTGACGATGCCCAGTTCCGGGTCGCGGGTGAAACTGCCGCAGCGCTCGGCGATGCCCAGTTCGTAGCAGTCGCGGAGGATGTCGTTGGGATGGTCGGCGACGATGGTGTTGTCGATGCGGATCTTCCACCAGTCCAACGCAATGTTCAGTCCTTCGGCAAACGTCGGGCTCCAGACCAGCCCCAGCGTGCGGCTGGTCGAGGTTTCCGGCTTCAGGTCGGGATTGGAGCCGTTGGTGAAGGGCAGGGGCGTCTGCCCACTGCTGCCGGTGATCGGCTCGTTGCCCTGGCCGAGCTGGCGGTAGCTGTCCGCGTTGGCGATGTCGGCGGCGCAACGTGCACGTACCTCCGGGCTGCTGGCGGCGGCGCCATAGACCGTATCGCAGGGGTCACGGAAGCCGGTGGTGAAGGTCTGCGAGCCGCCGCCGTACAGATTCGAGATGGTCGGCGCACGGAAACCCTGGGCCCAGGTGCCACGGACCAGCAGCTGGTCGATCGGCTTCCACGAGATGCCGAACTTGCTGTTGAGGGTTCCGCCGAAGGTGGTGTAGTCCGAGTAGCGCGTTGCCATGTCCAGGGTCAGCTGGCGTGCACCGGGGAGGTCGCTCAGCACCGGCACGCTCAGCTCCAGATAGGCCTCGTCGACACGGTAGCCACCGCCGGTGGGGCCCGCCGCCAGGTTGGTGGTGGCGCCGGTCTGGGCCAGCGCGTCGGGAATGAAGCGACCCTCCTCGCGGCGGCTCTCCACACCCAGGGCGAAGCCCAGTTCCCCGGCGGGCAGCGTGGCAAGGCCGCCACTGAGGCTGGCGAACAGGTTGCGGGTGGTGTTGCGGCCACGGGTGAGTTCCTCGGGGAACAGCCAGTCCTGCAGTTCGCCATTGCCGGTCAGGCCGTACGGGTCCTCCTGGCCATACGGCACCAGTGGATTCCAGGGCTTGCAGCCGGCAATCGGTGCATCCGGTGTACCGCATTCCACCTTGCCGGTGGCCGGGTTGTAGAACGAAGGACCGGTGGAATCGGCAACGCGCTGCTTGTGCAGGTCGCCGGTGGCACGCTGCTCCAGCTCGCTGCGGTTGTACTGGTAGCCGGCTTCCCAATCGAAGTCGCGACCGGCGAACTGGAAGCTGCCTTCAAACGCTGCAATACCCTGCCAGGTGGTCAGTTCGCTGGTGCTGATGCGTGGAATCTCCCAGGTGCGGCGGTTCCAGTGCACGTCGCTTGGGCGTTCATAGCCGTGGTGGCGGCCGAACGGATTGAACCAGCTGTCGGCGGACATCGGCGTGATGCCGGCCGCACCGGACTGGAACGGATAGCCGGCAATCTGGCGCGTGGTGGTGCGTCGGTTGTAGGCCAGCTGGGTGTTGAAGCGGATCTGGTCGTTCAGATCCATGCGTGCATCGACGAAGAGCGAATCGCGCTTGATCGGCGTCTGCACGTGCATCTGTTCATTGCTGTTGCTGACATCACCGGTGAACGGTGTGTTGTCACTGAGGTGGAAGCTGTCCGGCCCGCCCGGCTGGCTGCCGCGATCGAGCGAATAGCTGCAGCCACGGGCGCTGCTGCAGCCCGGGCCCTTGAAGCCGACGATGCGCCCCCACTGCCCGACCGTGGTCCAGCCATCGTCCGGATGACGATCGGTATAGGTGTAGGCGCTGAAGCCGCGGTCCTTCGCCCAAACGCCCTTTTCTTCGACATGCTCGGCGGCGACACTGATCGAAGCGCGGTCATTCGACCAGCCGGCAACCACGTCGTACTGGGTGCGGGCACCATCGCCTTCGCTGAACTGCCCGTGGTAGACGTTGGCGGTCACGCCCTGGACGTTGCGCCGGGTGATGATGTTGACCACGCCGGCCATCGCGTCGGAACCGTAGATGGCCGAGGCGCCGTCCTTCAGCACTTCCATGCGTTCCACGGCAGCGGCGGGAATACTGGATATATCCTGGTAACCCGAAGTGGTCATGCCCAGGCGCTTGCCGTTGACCAGCACCAGGGTGCGCTGTGCACCGAGGCCGCGCATGTCCACGTAGCTGCCGCCTGCGGCCTCGCCCGCACTGAGCGGGCTGGCACGGCTCAAGGCCGGGCTGCCGGTTGCGGTCAGGTTCT
The DNA here is from genome assembly GCF_056480785.1 of Stenotrophomonas sp. 99219_Sma. NCBI lineage: Bacteria > Pseudomonadati > Pseudomonadota > Gammaproteobacteria > Lysobacterales > Lysobacteraceae > Stenotrophomonas > Stenotrophomonas sp. 99219_Sma. The sequence goes on from NZ_CM151117.1 coordinate 905,694, forward strand.
GCAGGATGTCGGCAACGGAATTGAAGCCCTGCCGCTCGATGTCGGCGCGGCTGATGGTCAGCACCGGCTGCGCGGTTTCCAGGTCGACCTGGCGGATGCGCGAACCGGTGATCTCGATACGGTCCAGCGTGGTGGCTTCCGGTGCGTGCTGGGCGAATGCGGGGGCGGCCAGTGCGGTGGTGGCCGTCATCGCCAGTGCACGACGGATCGCCAACCCGAGCTCGGGAATACGGATGGTCATGGGTCTCTCTCTCAGTCTTCGAAGTCTTCGGAACACAGCCAAGCGGGGCTGCGTCAACTCCACCGCGGCGGTGGATGTTCGAACCTAGTGAAGATGGATGGGGAGACGTATGGGCAAGCGACGAAAGCGCTGCAGACGGCCGTGACGCTTCTGCACAAAGCGGAAGCAAATCAATCGATTGCTCCAACCTGTGGCATCGCGGCGGACGCAGCGCAGAGGACCGTGTCCCTGATTGAACGCATCACGGTCAATGTGGAAAGCGACAGTCTGCGCGGAGGCAGAAAAAAACCACGGCCCCGAAGGGCCGTGGTCGTCGAGCTTCAACAGCGCGGATGGATCAGAAGCGCTGCTGGTACTTCATGTACATGAAACGACCGATGTCGTAGCCACCGTAGTAGGAGAACGACGAGTTCGGCTTGCTGTACATCACCGGCGCTTCCTTGCCGAACACATTGTTCGCGCCCACCGAAACGGTGGCATCCCACGGCAGGTTGTAGCGGAACTGCACGTCGTGGAAGGTCACGGCACCGCGCTCGTTGTACGCGGTCGGCGACTTCAGCCACGGAGCCAGGAAGGTCGGATCGGAGCATTCGTCCGCATAACGCGAGGCGTTGAGGCAGCGCTCCTTCACACCGGAGTAGTAGCGTGCCGTCCAGCTGACGCCGAAGTCACCCACATCCCAGCCCAGCACCAGGTTCGAGCGCACGCGGAACGCAAGGCTGGTGGCGGTGCCGATGGTGTTGGCAACGCCGTTGATCGGCGTGATCGCTTCGCGGACATCGTTGGTGGAGCGGTAGACGTTCTTGCTCACATAGGTGCTGGTCCAGCCTGCGCTCAGCTTGCCGTAGCTGGTGTCGACGCGGTAGCTGACATCCAGGTCGTAACCTTCGGTCTCGGCAAAGCCGGCATTGCGGTTGCCGAACTTCAGGCCGGTGACGATGCCGTTGGACGGGTCACGGCTGAAGCGGCTGCAGCGCGATTCGATGCCCTGCTCGTAGCAGTCCCTCAGGATCTGGTTCGGGCTGTCACCGACGATGGTGTTGTCGATGCGGATCTTCCACCAGTCCAGTGCCACGTTGAGGTTGCTGAGGAAGGTCGGGCTCCACACCAGGCCCAGCGTCTTGCTGGTCGAGGTTTCCGGAACCAGCAGCGGGTTCGAACCGGACACGAACGGCGTTGGGGTCGCATCCTGCGCCGTGGTCACCGGGGTGTTGCCCTGCTTCAGCTGGCGGAAGTTGCCGGCATCGGCGATGTCACGTGCGCATCGCGCGCGGACTTCAGCACTGCCCTTGGCCGAGCCGAACACGGTGTCGCACGGATCGCTGAACTGCGCGAAGGTCTCCGAACCACCACCGTACAGGTCGTTGATGGTCGGGGCGCGGAAGCCTTCTGCCCAGGTACCACGGACCAGCAGCTGGTCGATCGGCTTCCACTTGAAGCCGAACTTGCTGTTGAGCGTGTTGCCGAAGGTGTTGTACTTGGAGTAACGGGTGGCGGCACTGAAGCTCAGCTCACGCGCACCGGGCAGGTCGGCCAGCACCGGCACGCTGAGCTCCAGGTAGGCTTCCTTCACGTTGTAGCTGCCACCGGTCGGGCCTGCGGCCAGGTTGGTGGTGGCGCCGGTCTGGGCCAGGGCATCGGGGGTGTAGCGGCCATCTTCCTTGCGGCTTTCCACGCCGAAAGCGAAGCCCAGGTCGCCGGCCGGCAGGGTCATGATGCTGCCGGACAGGTTGGCGAACGCGTTCTTGGTGGTGGTGCGGCCGGTGGTGCGTTCCGCAGGGAACAGCCAGGCCATCAGTTCTTCATTGCCGGTCAGCCCGTTCGGATCGTTCTTGCCGTAGGGCACCAGCGGGTTCCACGGCGTGCAGCCGCTGATCACCGCGCCCGGACGGCCACACATCACCTTGCCGGTGGCCGGATCCAGGAACGACGGACCCACAGCATCGCGCACGCGCTTCTTGTGCAGGTTGCCGGTGGCGGTAGCGGTCAGCTCGTTGCGGTTGTACTGGTAGCCCACGTCCCAGTCGAAGTAGCGCTGGCCGATCTCGAAGCTGCCATCCAGCGACACTACCGCACGGTAGGTCTTCAGTTCGCTGGTGCTCACACGCGGGATTTCCCAGGTGCGGCGGTTCCAGGCCACGTCGGTAGGCTTGGCATAGCCGTGCTGGTTGCCGAACGGATTGAAGTAGCTGTCCTTGGACATCAGGCCGGTGGCGGTCGGGTCGCCCGAGATGGACACCGAGCTGGACTGCAGGGGGTAGCCTGCAATCTGGCGCTCGGCCGAACGCTTGTTGTAGCCGAATTCGGTGCGCAGGTTGACCTGGTCGGTGATCTTGAAGCGACCGTCGAAGTACACCGAATCACGCTTGAGCGGATACATGACGTGCATCTGTTCGTTGGCGTTGCTGACGTCGCCGGTGAACGGGGTCGCATCGGTCAGGTGGTAGTTGGCCGGGTTGGTCGGGTCAGCACCACGGTTGAGCGAGTAGCCGCAGCCGTCCTTGGTGTTGGTGCAGCCCGGGCCGCCCTTCAGGCCGGTGACCTGGCCCCACTGGCTCAGCGTGGTCCAGTTGGAGGCATCGTTCGGGTGGCGGTCGCTCACGCCGTACTTGCTGAACCAGCGGTCCTTGGCCCAGACGCTCTTTTCTTCGGAGTGTTCCAGTGCCAGGGTCAGCGACACGCGGTCATTGCTCCAGCCACCCACCACGTCGAAGCGGTCGCGCGCGCCGTCACCTTCGCTGTACTGGCCGTGGTAGACGTTGGCGGTCACACCGTTGACGTTGGAACGGGTGATGATGTTGACCACGCCGGCCATCGCATCGGAACCGTAGATGGCCGACGCGCCATCCTTCAGCACTTCGATACGCTCCACCGCCGACACCGGCAGCGAGGACACGTCCTGCAGGCCCGAGGTGCTGATGCCCAGGCGCTTGCCGTTGACCAGCACCAGGGTGCGCTGCGCGCCCAGGTTGCGCATGTCGATGTAGGTGCCGCCGGTGTTTTCGCCCGAGCTCAGTGCGTTTGCACGGCTGATCGCCGGGCTGCCCATGGCGGTCACGTTCTGCAGGATGTCGGCCACCGAGCTGAAGCCCTGGCGCTCGATGTCCAACCGGCTCAGTGCCAGGACCGGCTGAGCGGTCTCCACGTCCACCTGGCGGATGCGCGAGCCAGTGATCTCGATGCGATCCAGGGTGGTCGGCGCGGCGGTGCTGCCACTCTGGGCGAACGCAGGCAGGGCGGCCAGCGTCGCAGTGGTTGCCAGGGCGTAGCGGATGGCCTGCCCCAGGGGGGTGGTACGTGAAGTCATGACGAGCTCTCTCTCTCTCAGGTCGTGCAGGGACGCCAAAAGGGGCGTCGAAGAAATCGGCCGCCCACAAGCGGACCGATGACCCGATAGTAGTCTCGTTGGTTAATGCTCTGTAAAGAGGTCGTGTCGATTTGTACCAGGCTTCATCGTCAGATTTCACGAAAGCTCAACAAAAGCAGTCGCTTAGCTGTAACGCTGAATGCGCTCCCCCGACTTGATCTGCTGCGTCGCAGCAGGTCAACCGGGGGCGCATGCGCGAACCGTAACGGTGTGTGACCTTCTTTCCCTCGCGGGAAAGTGTGAGCCTCAGGCTACGAAGGGCCGGAACTGGATGCCCAGCCCGGCGATGCCGTCGGTCTCGCCGATCAGATCGGCGCGCAGCAGTGGCCGGGCATCAATGAAGGCCTGCGGCACGATCAACGACAGGCGGTTGTCGTCGGCGGTCAGTTCCAACGCCGGCAGTGGATCGTCCTCATGGGCACGATTGAGCAGCACCGCCAGGCGCAGCAGGGCGGCCAGCCGGCGAGCGGTCAGCAGCAGGCGCTCGGGCAGGGCGTCGAAGGCGGCCTTGGTCACGCTGCGGCGATGGCTGCGCACCAGCGCGGCCAGCATCTGCTGTTCCTGCCGCGAGAAGCCGGCGATATCTGAGTGTTCCAGCACGTAGCTGCCATGCACGTGGTAGCCGCTGTGCGCGATCATCAGGCCCAGCTCGTGCAGGCGCGCGGCCCAGCCGAGCATGCGCGCGTCGTCGGCATCGAGCCGCCAGCGTTCCTGCACCTGTTCCAGCAGTGACAGCGCGGTGTCCTGCACACGGTCGGCCTGCACGGTATCGATGCCGTAGCGCTGGCTGAGCGCGGACACCGATTCATCGCGCAGATCGTTCTCGCCAGCGCGGCCGACGATGTCGTAGAGGATGCCTTCGCGCATCGCGGCCTTGCTGACCAGCAGCTTCTGCAGGCCCAGTGCCTGGAAGGCGGCCTCCAGCACCAGGATGCCGCCGGCAATGATCGGGCGGCGGTCGCTGGACAGTCCCGGCAACTGGATGTCGTCGATCTTCTTGGCCTTCAGCAGTTCGTCGCGCAGTTGCGGCAGGGCCTCGGCGGTAATCGCGCCCTTGCTCAGCTTCATCGTCGCGCAGATCTCGCTGATCGCCTTGTGCGTGCCCGAAGAACCCAGCGCTTCCTGCCAGCCCAGCGCGCGGTACTTGCTGGCGAAGGGCTGGAACTCGCGACCGATCTCGGCCAGCGCGTCCTTCCAGCGCTTCTTGCTCAGCTTGCCGCCGGGGAAGAAACGCCGGGTGCTGGCAATGCAGCCGGCCTGCAGGCTTTCGCGCTCCAGGGTCTGCATGCCCATGCCGATGATGAATTCGGTGGAGCCGCCGCCGATGTCGATGACCAGCCGGCGCTGGCCGGGCTTGGGCGGTTGTGCATGGGCCACGCCCAGGTAGATCAGGCGCGCTTCTTCGCGGCCGCTGACCACTTCGATGGCGTGCCCGAGCGCGGTTTCGGCGGGAACCAGGAACGACTGCGGTGAACGCAGCTGGCGCACGGTGTTGGTGGCCAGTGCGCGCACCCGGTGCGGCGGTACATTGCGGATGCGCTGGCCGAAGCGGGCCAGGCATTCCAGCGCGCGCTGCCGGGCAGCGGAGGAGAGTCCCCCTTTGCCATCCAGGCCGTCGGCCATGCGCACCGTCTCGCGCAGGCGGTCGATTACCCGCAGCTGGCCGAGCGTGTAGCGCGCGATGACCATGTGGAAACTATTGGAGCCAAGGTCGATGGCGGCCAGCAGGTCGCCATCCTGCAATGCGGGCGGAGTCGTGGTGGTGTGCGGCATGGACGAATGTTAGCCGAAGGGGCGGTGTGCTCGTCACCGCGCGACCTTCACATTTTGGAAGAGGGGAGTGCGGCTGGGCTGCGCCCTGCACCTGCAGAGGCAACGTCAACGTCAAGAGCTGGCTATCCGTGGGATGGCGGGGTAGGTCCGGTCGAGGGGGACGCTGCAAGTCCCCCTCCGGGGCCCGGCCCAGCCGCTGGCGGCTGGGCGTTCGGGCGCTTGCGAAGCGGTGCTTCGCAAACAAAGCGCCCTCACCCATGTAGCTTCGGTCGCGCCATCCATGGCGCTCACGCCCCCTCAACCGGACCCACCCCGCCTTCGACAGATTTCTGCGATCTGATGGTGGGTGCCGACCGTTGGTCGGCACTGATCCTATCCAGCCCCAAATCGGTGCCTACCGCTCCTGGTAGGTGTCGACCTTGGTCGACACACCGGGTTACAGACCCTGCATCAGTGCCATCTGTGCAGAATGCGGTGCCTCGTCGTGGGCGGGCGCACGCTTGTGGTAGATGCCGTCGGCATCCAGTTCCCAGGCGTTGAGGTTGTCGTCCAGGTAGTTCTGCAGGACCTCGCGGTAGACCCGCTTGGCCAGCTCCGGGTCGAGGATCGGAAAGCAGGTCTCGACCCGGCGCAGCAGGTTGCGTTCCAGCCAGTCGGCGCTGGCGCAGTACATCTCCGGTGCGCCGTCGTTGCCGAACCAGTAGACGCGGCTGTGCTCCAGGAAGCGGCCGACGATCGAGCGCACGCGGATGTTGTCCGAGATGCCCGGCACACCCGGGCGCAGGGTGCAGGCGCCGCGGATGATCAGGTCGATCTGCACGCCGGCCTGCGAGGCGGCGTACAGCGCGCGCACCACCTGCGGTTCGTTCAGGGCGTTCATCTTGGCGATGATCCGCGCCGGGCGGCCGGCGGCGGCGATGCGCGTCTCGCGCTCGATGCGGCCGAGGATGCCGGTGTGCAGGGTGAAGGGCGACTGCAGCAGGCGCTTGAGCTTCATCTTCGAGGCCAGCCCGGACAGCTGCTGGAACAGCAGGTGCACATCGTTGCCGATGTCCGCATCGGCGGTGATCAGGCTGATGTCGGTGTACGCACGGGCGGTACCGCTGTGGTAGTTGCCGGTACCAAGGTGCACATAGCGGCGCAGCTTGCGGCCCTCGCGGCGCACGATCAGCAGCATCTTGGCGTGGGTCTTGTAGCCGACCACGCCATACACCACCTGCACGCCGGCCTCCTGCAGGCGATCAGCCAGGCCGAGGTTGGCTTCCTCGTCGAAGCGGGCGCGCAGTTCGACCACCACGGTCACGTCCTTGCCGTTGCGTGCGGCCTGGATCAGTGCATCGACAATCAGCGAATCCTTGCCGGTGCGGTACAGGGTCTGCTTGATCGCCAGCACGTTGGGATCGACCGCCGCCTGCCGGATCAGGTCCAGCACGGCGGTGAAGGCATCGAACGGGTGATGCAGCAGCAGGTCGTGGCGCGCCACTGTCTCGAAGATGCCGTCGCTGTCGCGCAGCGTGCGCGGGGTCATCGGCGGGTACTTCAGGTCCGGCTGCGCGATCAGGTCGTACAGCTGGATGATGCGGTTGAGGTTGACCGGGCCGTCGATGCGGTACACCGCGTTCTCGGTCAGGCCGAAGTTCTGCAGCAGGGTCCGCACGATGTCGCGCGGCATGTCCTGCGCGATTTCCAGGCGCACTGCCGGCCGGTAGCCGCGGTCGACCAGTTCGTCGCGCAGTGCCAGCGCCAGGTTCTCCACTTCCTCCTCGTCCACCACCAGCTCGGAGTTGCGGGTAACGCGGAACTGGTAGGCACCCTGGACTTCCATGCCGGGGAACAGTTCATCGACGAACGTGGACAGCACCGAGGACAGGAACACGAAGTTCTGCGGACCGCCGAGTTTCTCCGGCAGCTGGATGATGCGCGGCAGCGAGCGCGGCGCACGCACGATGGCCAGGTGGCCGGCGCGGCCGAACGCGTCGGTGCCCTTCAGCACCACCACGATGTTCAGCGACTTGTTGAGGATCTTCGGGAACGGGTGCACCGGGTCCAGGCCCAGCGGCGACAGCACCGGCATGATCTCGTTGCGGAAGTACGCACGCAGCCAGCGCTTCTGGCGATCGGTCCAGGAATGGCGGCCGAGCACGCCGATGCCGGCGTCCATCAGCGCCGGGCGCAGCGTCTCGTTCCAGCAGCGGTACTGCTGGTCCACCAGTTCCGCGGCGCGGTCATGGATGGCGTTGAGGATGGCCTGCGGGCTCATCCCGTCCGGCGCCGGCGGCAGGCCGAATTCCTGCGCGTGGCGTACGGCAGCGGCGCGGATCTCAAAGAACTCGTCGAGGTTGGTGCAGGAGATGCACATGAAGCGCAGGCGCTCCAGCAGCGGCACCTGCGGGTCCATCGCCTGCGCCAGCACGCGGAAGTTGAAATCCAGCTGCGACAGCTCGCGGTTGATGTACAGCGCCGGGTCGCGCAACGGATCGTTGTCCGGGCTCACGGGGAGGGGGAGGGATCCGAGGCTGCTCATGGCGTCATTCTTCGATGGAGGTCAGGGGGGCGGACTCGCGCGGGCGCACGTGGTCGGCATCGAAATGGCAGGAGAACACCGAGCCCTTGCCGACTTCGCTTTCAATCTCCAGCCGTGCGTGGTGCAGGCCGAGGATGTGCTTGACGATGGACAGGCCCAGGCCGGTACCGCCGCTTTCGCGGGAGCGGCTGCTGGAGACACGGTAGAAACGTTCGGTCAGGCGCGGCAGGTGGGAGGCCGGGATGCCATAGCCGGAATCGCGCACCGCCAGCACGGCACCGTCGCCTTCGCGGCGGAACTCCACGGCGATGCGGCCACCGGCCGGCGTATAGCGCACCGCATTGGTGACCAGGTTGGAGAAGGCGCTGTGCAGTTCCTTGGTCGAGCCCTGCAGGTCAACGCCGGCCAGGTCGTCGATGCTGATCTGGTGGCGGCCCTGGCTGTGCGCTTCGGCTTCGCGGCGCAGCGTCGCCAGCATCGGCTGCATGGCCACGGTCTCTTCCTCGCTGTGTTCCTGCGATTCGAGGCGCGACAGGGTCAGCAGGTCTTCCACCAGCTGGGCCATGCGCTGGCTCTGCTTGCGCATTTCTTCCAGCATCGGTCCGGTTCCCGGGAAGTCCTCCGGGTCCATCATGTCCAGGTAGCCGTGCACCACGGTGAGCGGCGTGCGCAGTTCGTGTGAAACGTTGGCCACGAAATCGCGGCGCACCTGTTCCAGGCGCAGCAGCTTGCTGACGTCGCGGGCGATCAGCAGCCAGTAATCCGACGAATAGGGAATCAGGCGCAGGTTCAGGCGGATCGCCGGATCGACCGGCGAAGGCACGTCGAGGATCGGTTCGGCGTTGCGGCCGCCGGCCAGCCAGTGCGCCAGCGGCATCGGCTGCAGGCGTTCAACCAGGGCTTCGCCGAGGTCGCCGGGGTGATGCAGGCCGAGCAGGGCGGTGGCCGCTTCGTTGAACCACTGCACGCGCTGGCTGTTGCGGTCCAGCACCACCACCGCATCGGGAAGTGCGGCGGCCGCAGCGCGATAGCTGCGCAGCATGTCCAGCAGGCGGCGCTTGCGCACGCGCATTTCCACCTGGTTGCGGTACAGCAGGCGGTCCAGCTCGTTCCAGACGCCGGTGCCTTCTTCGGCGGTATCCCATCGCTGGCGCGCGGTCAGCCGCCGCAGCACGCTGCGCAGGCGCCAGTAATGCCATGCCAGCGTGGCCAGCGCGCCCAACGCGATGCACAACCACAGATGGCCCGTGAACCACCCCACCAGTCCGGCGAACAGCAGTACCGCGGCAACGGTGGCCAGGGTCTTCAACCAGGCAGAGCGGATGTGGCGGGGCATTGCGATCTCGTCGTTGAGGTGCGGCGGTTCACTGGGGTGAACCGAGGGTTATAGCAGAGTTGCCGGCGCCGGCACCCGCAGGTGCGCGGTGCCGGCACGACGAGGCTCAGGTAGCAGTGGAGAAGCGGTAGCCGGCGCCGCGCACGGTCTGCACCATGTTTTCGGCGTTGAACGGTTCCAGCGTCTTGCGCAGGCGGCGGATGTGCACGTCGATGGTGCGCTCCTCCACGTACACGCTGCCGCCCCACACATGGTCCAGCAGCTGGGCGCGGGTATAGACGCGCTCCGGGTGGGTCATGAAGAAGTGCAGCAGGCGGTATTCGGTCGGGCCGATCGGCACCGGCTGGTCGTTGGCGAACACGCGATGGGCGGCACCGTCGATGCGGATCGGGCCGACCGCCACGCTGCCGTCCTCGTCGTCCTCGCGGGCGCGGCGCATCACCGCACGGATGCGGGCCAGCAGTTCGCGCGCCGAGAACGGCTTGACCACATAGTCGTCGACGCCGGCTTCAAGGCCACCCACGCGGTCGTTCTCTTCGCCGCGGGCGGTCAGCATGATGATCGGCACTTCGCGGGTCAGGGTTTCCTTGCGCCAGCGCCGGGCCAGGTCCAGGCCGCTGGTGCCGGGCAGCATCCAGTCCAGCAGGATCAGGTCGGGGACGCGGTCGGCGATGGCGGTCTGGGCCTCACGGGCGTCGCCGGCGTGGACCGGTTCGTAATCGCCCTTGCGCAGGGCGAAGGCGACCATTTCACGGATCGCGGGCTCGTCATCGACGATCAGGATGCGTTTCTGCACGAGGACACCGTAGGGCTCGGTTACTGGAGTGGTGCCAGTAGACTACGGTTTGATGACATGTTTGTGACTACCTGGCCGGAACCGGTCGGGATTGCCATCGGCCGGTCATGCAGCGCTCAGCGGCGGTCCAGGTCCGGGTCCTGCACGCCCTGCCGGCGCAGCTCCAGCACGGTGGGGGTGATCGCCTCGATGCGCGCATCCACCCGCGCCCGGCCTACGTAGTCCAGCGCCGGGTTGCGCTTGAGCGCCTGCAGCTGCATCAGCGACTGTTCCGGCCGGCCGCTGAGGAAGGCCGCCTCGGCGTAGGCCTCGCTGGCACGCACGCTGTCGCCGGCCAACTCGCTGGCGCGGGCGTACCGCTGCTGGAAGACCGGATCGTTACCGCTTTGCGACAGCAGGGGCCGCAGCATGGCCTGCGCGCGCTGGCCCGCCTCGCGGCTGCCCTGTTCGTTCAGGATCTCGGCATAGGTCAGCGCCACCGGACGGCTGTTGGGGTGCTGACGCAGCAACTGCTCGAAGCGGCTGTTGGCCTGGGCGGTCTGGCCTGCACGCGATTCGGCCTCGCCCAGCCCCAGAGCCAGCCACAGGTTGTCCGGGCGGGTCTGCAGCAGGCCTGCCAGGGTCTGCCGGGCCTGGGTGGCGCCGGCGCGACCGCTGCGCATCACCGCCAGCGCCTGGCCATAGCGCTGGGCATCGTTGAGGCCGTCCTTCTGACGCTTGGCCAGATCGGCATACTCGCGTTCCAGCTCGGGGGTGGAATCCGCGCTGAGCACGCGCAGGCGCTCGCGGGCCCAGTCGAAGTCGCCACTGGCGCCGCGGCTGAGCTGGCCCATCGGGATGCGCAGCACGCTGCTGGGCAGCAGCGGGTTGGTTCCGCGCAACAGAGGTTCGGCCAGGCTGGGATCGGCCGGGTCCACGCGCTCCCTGCGCTCGCCGCTGGGGGTGCTGGTGGTCAGCAGCACCGTGTCCTTCTTCATCTGGTCGGCGCGGGCCTTCGCCTCGCTGATGCGGGTGATGTTGACCGGATGGGTGCGCAGGAACTCGGGCACGCTGTAGCCACCCTCGTTGCCGCGCATCGCCGATGCCATCCGCTCGAAGAAGCCGGCCATGGCGTCCACGTCGTAACCGCTGCGCGACAGCGTGCGGATGCCGAGGCGATCGGCCTCGGATTCGTTGGAGCGGGTGTAGTTGATCTGGCGCTGCTGCATCAGGCCCATGCCCGAGCTGATCGCGGCCATGGTCGCGTTGCCGGACGACGTGCTGTTGCTGGCCTGTGCGGCCACCACCGCCGCCAGCATGCCGAGCAGGATCGGGATCTGGTCGCGCTGGGCACGCTCGACCCCGCGCAGCACGTGCTGCTGGGTGACGTGCGCGATTTCGTGCGACAGCACCGCCGCGACCTCGTCCTCGCGCTCGGCGGTCAGCACCAGGCCGGCATTGACCCCGATGTAGCCGCCCAGCGTGGCGAAGGCGTTGATCTGGCGGTCCTTCATCACGAAGAACGTGTAGGGCTGGCGAGGCTGGTCGCTGTTGGAGCCGAGCCGGGTACCCATGGTCTGCAGCCAGTCGTTGACCAGCGGGTCATCCAGCAGGTAGCCGTAGTTGCGCAGCTCGCGCAGCATCATCGCGCCGTACTCGGCCTGGCGGGCCGGGGTCAGCAGCTCGCCGGCCGAGGAGCCGATGTCGGGCAGCTTCTCCTGGGCCTGGGCGAGCGGCATGGCCAGGGCCAGGGTGACGGCGGTAGTCAGCAGCAGGGCTCGCAAGCAGTGGGTCCTCGGGCAGGGCGCGCCAAGCGTGGCAGGGTGGGGGGCAACCATTCGTTAATCCACAGTGTTGCGGCCGTGGCGTGGAAATTCCAGCGCACCGGTACCATATGTAGACCGTCGATCCATCGTGGAGTTTCCCGTGACAGCCCAGACCGCCGGCGGTGCCCCCGCCATCACCATCTATTCCACCGCCGTCTGCCCGTACTGCGTGGCCGCCAAGAACTTCCTGAAGAGCAAGGGCCAGCAGTGGACCGAGGTCCGCATCGACCTGGACCCGGTCGAGCGCGAGAAGATGATGGCACTGACCCGCCGTACCAGCGTGCCGCAGATCTTCGTCGGCGACGTCCACGTGGGCGGCTACGACGACATGATGGCCCTGCACCGTGAAGGCAAGCTCGAGCCGCTGCTGGCCGGGCAGGGCCAGGCATGAGCGCGGCCGACGACGGCAGCAAGGACCGCATCGCCGAGTTCACCGACTTCCGCAAGCGCATGAACGAGCGGATCCTGGGCGAGCCGAACCAGGTGGTGCGCCGCTTCTTCGCGCTGGACACGCAGACCTACCAGGCCGGCGCGCTGGATGTGAAGACCAAGGAACTGCTGGGCCTGGTGGCCTCGATGGTGCTGCGCTGCGACGACTGCATCAGCTACCACGTGGCCCAGTGCAAGGACGCCGGGGTGACCCGAGAAGAGTTCTTCGAGACCTTCTCGGTCGGCCTGGTGGTCGGCGGCTCGATCGTGATCCCGCACCTGCGCCGCGCGGTCGACTTCCTCGACCAGCTCGAAGGCGGCGCCGCCGCCCCGGAAGCGCACGCGCACTGAACCTGACGGGCGCCGGGAACCGGGTCCTGTGGCCCTCCCGGTAGTGCCGGCCGCTGGCCGGCATCCCGTGAACCCCACATGGCCGAGGTTGCCGGCCAGCGGCCGGCCCTACCGAGCGCTTCCCCGCGATCCATCAGCCCAGGAGCCCCCTTGTTGTTCAAGGGGGCGCGCCGACAGGTGCGGGGATAAGGTGGGATGCGCGGGCAATTCTGCCTGAGCCGGGCACTGGGACCATGGTCTATTTGGGACCTCGGCCCCGGCTCAGGCATAATTGCCGGTGAAACTTCCTTTGCGCCGGCGTTTCCGGGCACGTCCGGACGGCGTTTTTCCCCCTGTTCGGAACATCGATCAATGACGCAGAAAATTACGGTCATCCGCGGCGACGGCATTGGCCCGGAAATCATGGACGCCACCCTGTTCGTGCTCGACCAGCTCAAGACTGGCCTGGAGTACGAAGACGCCGACGCCGGCCTGGTGGCCCTGGAAAAGCACGGCGACCTGATGCCGGCGGTGACCCTGGAATCGATCGCGCGCAACAAGGTCGCGCTGAAGAGCCCGCTGACCACCCCGGTCGGTGGTGGCTTCACCTCGATCAACGTCAGCCTGCGCCGTCACTTCGACCTGTACGCCAATGTGCGTCCGGCCCACACCTTCCCGAACACCAAGTCGCGTTTCGACAACGTCGACCTGATCACCGTGCGTGAGAATACCGAAGGTGCCTACCTGGCCGAAGGCCAGGAAGTGTCGGCCGACGGCGAGACCGCCTTCTCCGGCACCCGCATCACCCGCAAGGGCTCCGAGCGCATCGTGCGCTACGCCTTCGAGCTGGCCAAGAGCACCGGCCGCAAGAAGGTCACCGCCGTACACAAGGCCAACATCATCAAGTCGACCTCGGGCCTGTTCCTGAATGTCGCCCGTGAAGTGGCTGCGCAGTACCCGGACATCGAATTCCAGGAAATGATCGTCGACAACTGCTGCATGCAGCTGGTGATGCGTCCGGAACAGTTCGACGTGATCGTCACCACCAACCTGTTCGGCGACATCATCTCCGACCTGTGCGCCGGCCTCGTCGGCGGCCTGGGCCTGGCCCCGGGTGCCAACATCGGCAAGGACGCGGCGATCTTCGAAGCCGTGCACGGCACCGCGCCGGACATCGCTGGCCAGGGCAAGGCCAATCCGTGCGCGCTGCTGCTGGCAGCCGCGCAGATGCTGGACCATGTCGGCCAGCCGGAAAATGCCGAGCGCCTGCGCAAGGCCATCGTGGCGACCATGGAAGCCAAGGATTCGCTGACCGGCGACCTGGGCGGCACCGGCACCACCATGAGCTTCGCCCAGGCCATCGCCAGCCGCCTGTAAGCGGCCGGCGATCCGGCTGGAGATCGTCTCGGCGATGTCCAGGCCGGGCCTGCATGCGTTGAAGACGGGCCGTCCTTGTACGGCCCGTCTGCGTTTTCAACTGCGGTTTTTCACCGACAGGATTTTTTCAGATGCCTGAGGCGGCCGTGTGGGTCGTGGCGGCCGTTGCCGTCTATGCTGTCGGCGTGGCGATCTACGCCATCTTCTACTGGCCGTGGTCCCGCGCCCAGCGCGCGCTGCGCCGCCTGCGGACGCAGGGGGCGCCCCTCCGCAGCATGCAGGAGGGCGAGGCGCGCATCCTGCGGTTGATCGAATTTCCGGCAGGATCGCCTGTGTATCTGCTCGAAGGCAGCTGTGCCGAGTTCGTGATCAGGAGCAGGATCTCTCCGGCCCAGCATGTGCAGACCCTGGCCGGCGTCCCAGTGAAGTATCCGGCGGGCCTTGCACGTGCCGTGCGCGCGGGCAGCAATACCGCCGAAGTGGTGCTGGGTCGTGACCACGCGATGATCGTGCGACTCAATGGGGTCAAGCTGGCCCAGTAGAGTCGAGCCATGCTCGACTGCTCCTGCGTAGTCGAGCATGGCTCGACGCTACAAGGACATTCTGTGCGAAATTTGCACAGATCATGTGCTTTTACATGGCTGGTTCGTGCGCCGTCCGCTCCGCATCATGTGCCCACTTTCCACCGCACAGGAGCTTGAACATGAACCTCACCGCCTTTGGTCTGGCCAGCCTGATCGGCATGGCCACCGTTACCCCCGTCACCGCTGCCGAACCGGCCCATCCCACCATCCGCCACATGGCTGGCGCACCCGTTGTGGCTTCGCTGGATGCGGCGAAGACCGCCGTGCTGGTGATCGACTTCCAGAACGAATACTTCGACGGCAGCGCTGCGCCGGGCTTCGCCGGTGGCCGCATGGTCATCCCCGATGGCGTGGCCGCACTGCGGCAGGCGAAGCGGGTGGTCGAGTTCGCCGATGCCCACGGCATCCGCGTGATCCATGTACAGCACGTGTTGCCGGCTGGTGCGCCGCTGTTCGCGCAGGGCAGCGTCAATGCCGCCTTCCATCGCGACCTGCAGCCGCGCAAGGGCGAGACCGTGGTGCAGAAGGACAACGTCAGCGTGTTCGCCGGTGACTCCGCCGCAGTGCTCGACCAGGTGCTGAAGGATGCCGGCATCGACACCCTGATCGTCACCGGCCTGCAGACCCATGCCTGCGTGGCCGGTGCCGCCCGCGATGCCGCAGCGGCACCGCGTGGCTACCGCGTCATCGTGTCGTCCGATGCAACTGCCAGCCGTGATCTGGATCTTGCCGGAGGCCAGCGCATCGGTCATCGCGCGCTGCATGACGCCTCGCTGGCGCAGATTGAGGACACCTTCGGCGATGTCATGGCGACTGACGCGATCCTGGCACTGCCGGTGCGCAAGGCCGGCGACGGCGCTTGATAAGCTGACGGGGCCCGCACGCCGCGGGCCCCGCCACCTGGAGCCGCCCGCCGATGGACCATTTCGCCGCCCTGCGTGCGCTGCGCGCCATCGTCGATGCAGGCAGTTTCACCGCCGCCGCCGAACGACTGGGTACCACCCATTCGGCGATGTCACGGCAACTGCGGCAGCTGGAAGAACATCTGCAGGTTCGACTGCTCGATCGCAACAGCCGCCGGCTGTCACTGACCGAAGCCGGTCGCGATTACTACCGCGAGGCGGCAGCGCTGCTGGATCGCCTGCAGGAGGCGGATGACCGCGCACGCGCAGGGCAGGCACAGCCCAGCGGCACCGTGCGGATCAGCGTGCCGCAGGTGGTCGCCAGCCAGGAGCTGCCGCATTGGTTGCCGTCGTTCCTGCAGCGCTATCCAGAGGTCACGCTGGATCTTTCCGCCGACGACCAGCTGGTTGATGTGGTCGGGGGCGGCTTCGATCTGGCGCTGCGCATCGCGCCTTCCTTGCCGGACAGCCAGCTGGTCGCCCGCGAGCTGGCCAGCTGCCCACGCATCCTGGTCGCCGCACCGGCCTATCTGGCGCGGCACGGTCTGCCCCGGCAGGCTTCGGACCTCGCACAGCACACGCTGCTGGGTTTCAGTCCCACAGCGGCGATGTCGCCCTGGCAGCTGCAGGGGCCACGCGGTGCCGCCGCGAGCATCGAGGCGGGGCAGCGCCTGCGGGTGGATGCGACGCCAGCGTTGTACGCCGCCGCGCTGGCTGGCATGGGCATCAGCCTGTTTACTGCGCTGACCGTGCAGGAGGACCTGCGTGCCGGTCGATTGATCCGCGTGCTGCCCGCCTGGCATGCCGGGCAGCGACGCTACTTCGCGCTGTATCCGCATGCGCGGGCATTGGCGCCGAAGGTGCGTGCGCTGGTCGAGCACCTTGCGGCGCACTACGCTGCACAGGTGGGCGCGGCGGGGTAGTCGCGCGGCAGCAACCGAGGTGGTGATGGAGTCGGTGTATCTGCTGGTCGCGTTGGGCGCGATCGTCGCCGGATTCGTGCAGGGCCTGTCCGGCTTCGCCTTCGGCATGGTGGCGATGTCGTTCTGGGCGTGGGGACTGGAGCCGCGGCTGGCGGCGACGCTTTCGGTGTTTGGTGCGCTGGTCGGGCAGCTGGTCGCAGTGTTCACCGTGCGCCGCGGTTTCAACCTGCGCCTGCTGCTGCCGTTCGTGCTGGGTGGGCTGGCCGGCATTCCGCTGGGCGTGACGGTGCTGCCACGGCTGGACATGGACTGGTTCAAGGCGCTGCTGGGTGGCTTCCTGGCGCTGTGGTGCCCGGTGATGCTGATGGCGCGCTCGTTGCCTCCGGTCCGCGTCGGCGGCCGTATCGGTGATGCGATTGCTGGCATGGCCGGTGGCGTGCTCAGTGGCATCGGCGGCTTTGCCGGGCCGGTGCCGACGTTGTGGAGCACCCTGCGAGGCTTCGGCAAGGACGAGCAGCGCGCGGTCATCCAGAACTTCAACCTGGCGATGCTGGCGGTGACCATGGCCACCTATGTCGGCAGCGGCCTGGTGAGCCGGCAGATGTTGCCGTACTTCGCCATCGTGGCACCGGCCATGCTGGTGCCGACCCTGCTGGGCGCGCGGGTCTACATCGGCATCAGCGAGGCACGCTTCCGGCAGGTCGTGCTGGGCCTGCTGACCGCGTCAGGCATCGCGTTGCTGGCGTCGTCGCTGCCGGTACTGCTGGCGCGCTGAGGGAAGAACAAAAAAGGGCGCCACGAAGGGCGCCCTTTGTCGTCTACGGCATGTTTCGGCTCAGCGCTGCTGGATCTTCGACAGCAGGCGCAGGAATTCAACATACAGCCAGACCAGGGTCACCATCAGGCCGAATGCGCCATACCACTCCATGTACTTCGGTGCACGCTGGGCGACACCGGTTTCGATGAAGTCGAAATCCAGCACCAGGTTCAGCGCGGCCACGACTACCACGAACAGGCTGAAAGCAATGCCCAGCCAGCTGGAGTCGTGGATCACCGGCACGTCGATGTTGAAGAAGCCCAGCACGAACGACGCGAGGTAGAGCAGGGCGATGCCGCCAGTGGCGGCGACCACGCCCATCTTGAAGTTCTCGGTGGCCTTGATCAGGCCGCTGCGGTACGCGAACAGCAGCGCGAACAGGGTGCCAAAGGTCAGCAGCACCGCCTGGAACACGATGCCCGGGAACTTGGCGTTGAACACGGCCGAGATGGCGCCCAGGAACAGGCCTTCCACCAGCGCATACATCGGTGCGGTGACCGGCGACCATTCCTTCTTGAAGACGGTGATGAGCGCCAGCACGAGGCCGCCGATGGCGCCGCCCATGGCATACAGCCTGGCACCGGGCAAGACCTGGCCGTAGTCGCCGATGGTCTGGTTCCAGGCGAAAGCGGCCGTTAATACGGTCAACAGCAGCAGGAAACCGGTCTTGTTGACGGTGCCGTTGAGGGTCATGGCCTGGTCGGGGCTGGTCACCACCGAGCCACTGGCGAGGTCGAGGAAGGTGGACTCGGAAAGAGCCGGGTTGCCGCTGCGCATACGCGTTCTCCGTGCGAATGAGGGTCAGGACGGCCATCCGGCCGATGGGCGTGAGCATAGCCGATGACTGCTTTCGGCGTTGTGGCAGGCGCCGGATCTACGCATCCTGCGTTGACAGTTCCCAATGCGCTTGGCGACAATGACCAGCTCCCCGGGCATGGCCCGAGGGGATTGCAAGACCGGGGTATAGCGCAGTCTGGTAGCGCGCCTGCTTTGGGAGCAGGATGTCGGGGGTTCGAATCCCTCTACCCCGACCAATCCCACATCACGTCGGATTGGACACCGTTCCGGTTCGGGCGCCCGTAGCTCAACTGGATAGAGCACCGGCCTTCTAAGCCGGCGGTTACAGGTTCGATTCCTGTCGGGCGCGCCATTGGAATCAATGGTTTAAGTGCTCACATCCGTGAACATTGGTTCCCATTCGATGGCTGCACGACCCTGGGTGGCGAGCATTCCACCTTCCTCTTTTCCGATGAAAGATGCCCTTTGTATGGGGTGCAGTCGCACGACGTGATGTCATTCCGGTTGCGGTTGACCGGCGTCTGACGTCGATCGGCTCACTCCGCAGGTGCTTGAGCAGCGCCGCCTGGGATGGGGCAATGCACCCGGCAAAGAAAAAAGGCCAGCGCTATGCGCTGGCCTTTTTCAATGTCGCGATGGATGCACTCTGGTCGAGTGCACCCCGGATGGATCACATCTGTTCCAGTTCGCCCACTCGCACCTTGCCGCCACCGCCGCAGTTGCCGTGGCAGCCGCCGCTGATCGGGCCGCTGCCGCCGCCACCACCGCCGCCACCGCCGCCGCCACCACCACCACCGCCGCGGGAGTTGGGCGGGAGGACGGTCGAAATCACTTCGCCGGAGTCGAAACCTGCACCTCGCCACGTGTAGTTGACGCAGGAAATACCGTTGCAGACGGTCAGGACATCGCCGGTCTGGACGCGCGTCTGGGCAGTCCAGACCGTGGTCCGGCCGTCATTGAGCTTCTGGACCTCTTGGGAAAGCTGCTGGTTGGTCACCGGATCGGGATACGGGGTTGTCAGCGTGCATCCGGCGGTGCAGTTGATGACGCCAGGAAGCTTTTTCGCTTGAAGGCTCCCGGCCGCCATGAACAGCAGCACGCCTGCAATGGCGGGAATGGAGTTTCTACCAAGCGAAGGGATAATCCCAATCAGTCTAGCTTTCACAATAGGTCCTTATCGTGGGATGCAACAGTTCTTGAAGATTTCGTTCGATGAAATGCGGGCTTTCTCTTTCTCTTGGCTGCTCAGGTTTTTCTCATGGTTGGCAATGTCATTGGTGGTGGCAAAACGTGGGTCCAGCCGGTTGAGGACGCGGGTGTACGCCAGGGCCGCAACGGGATCCGCAGGAACGATGCCGCCATAGGTGTAGGCCATCGCCATGTCGCTGATGACATTGACGTTCCCTTGTGATTCCAGTTCGCGCAGATATCCGGTGGCGGTGTCCTTCCACGCCTCGAGCGCCGCGGGATCACGGATTGCGTCATCAAGCGAACCGATGACTTTCTCCGGCGATCGCGAGTAGGCGCGCATCGCTTCCTGCGAGCCCATGGCGGCGGCCTTCGAAAGCCAATCGGCGTGATAGATGTCCTGATCCAGAGCCAGCGACTCACACTCTTTGAGGATTCGTTCCGACCGCTCCAGGAACCAGTTGCCGGCCCCGATCGTGGTGGCCGAATCCGCCAGCTTGTCAGCGCGATCCGAGATGAAGGTCTGGCATTGCTCGATGGTTCGATAGATTTCGTAGGTTGCCGTGGCATCTCCGGATTCGGAGCGCAGCATCAGTTGCTTGACGTGGGCAAGCGCGTCACCGGGAGGCCGGAACTCATTGCCTCTTACGATTTCGTAGGCCTTGGGGCCCACGGCCTTGTACGAGCCCGGCGGGATCTTGTTGTCCCGCTCAAGCCTTTGCGCGGCCGCCGCACCTGACGCCGGAAGCTGCCTTCCCTGGTCAGGCCGTTCATCGAGGCTGCCACTCTTCCCGGATTCCTCTGCCGTGGCATCCGCAGTTGCCTGCTGCCGGTAGCCGGACATTGCAACGGCTGCCACTGCCAGCACGGCTGCCAGCGCGACGAATCCGATTAGCCGCTTGCTCATCTATTGATCTCACCTTCATTGCAGGAATCGGCATGGTTGCAAACGCGCGCCCTGCGTTCCATGTCCTGCAGCTAACGTTGTATGAATGGATCTCCCCCATCCCTATTTGAGATTCATTCACGATTTGTTCACTAAGCGTTCATGCTCTCGGGGCGTGCCCGACGACGGGCGGGCTGTTCGCCAGCGCCTGACATCCGGTGCGTGCGGCACGCGCCTTCTCTAGCTCGGGATGGATGCAGATTCGAACGGCGTGGGTGAGGTGAAGCAGGTGCTGATCGAAGTACATCGGCGGCGCAGGCGCCAACGGCGGCTTACCTTCTGCCGCGGTGCTGTCGCCTTGCGGGCGTTTGCTGGCCTGCTGATGGAGGTGACGGCCGAACGCAACACGTCGTTCGATGTGATCGAAACGATGTCGCCGATGGACAGTTGCGACCGATGTTCTGGGCCGACGATGAGCGCTTGCACGCGCAGGGTGTGCAAGCGATTACCCGTCGAGTGCTTCTTGGCAGGACGCAGTCGCGCAACGTGATGCTTCAGTTGCTCGACGGAGCGGGCCAGCCACGCCTGCAGCTGCAGGTCACGCCGAAAGGGGAGGCCACGCTGTCATTCCTGGATGGGCATGCGGACATCGCGCGCGTGACCTCGGCGGAGCAGCATTGATCTCCTGTTCCGGCCCCTGCACATCAATGTGAAGAAGTGCTTGCAATTCCTTCGCGACTCCCGGAAAATGCCGGACTCGCTTCGGGGGACGGACTTCTGGTTCCACCCGCTAGCAAAGCATCAAGGTCCAGCGTCAGCCTCATCGGCGGTGGAGCGAAAGTTTCAGTGGTGGCTGTAGCTCAGTTGGTTAGAGTACCGGATTGTGATTCCGGTGGTCGGGGGTTCGAATCCCCTCAGCCACCCCACTGATTCAACCGCATCGGCGCAGCCGAAACGGTATTGCAATAAACAGAAAGCACGCTACAATGTGCGTCTGAGTTTCACGGGCCGTTAGCTCAGTTGGTAGAGCAGTTGACTCTTAATCAATAGGTCCAAGGTTCGAATCCTTGACGGCCCACCAAGACAGAAGCCACCTGGTATCCCAGGTGGCTTTTTTCTTATAAGTGTGACTCCCATCGTTTCGATGGATCACGGGTTGCAGAGCCCCGCTTGGCCGTGGATCTGCAATGCAGCGGGACCGCAGTGCTGGTTTCAACGATGTTGAAGAAAGTGCTTGCACCCACCGAGCGGATCGGGTCATAATTCGCGCCCCGATTTCGGGCTGTTAGCTCAGTTGGTAGAGCAGTTGACTCTTAATCAATAGGTCCAAGGTTCGAATCCTTGACAGCCCACCAGACGAAAGCCACTTGGTCATCCAAGTGGCTTTTTTCTTGTCTGCACGCCGGGTTGCGCTTCATCCACGCATGGCGTGGATCTGCTGAAACGGCGCATGGCGTGAATCTACTGAAGCGATGCTGAAATCAGGGACATACGCGTCATCAGTGTTTTCAATGCTGTGCGCTGCTTCTCACCGCATCGCGTCCTGTATCGCACCCAATGGATCTTCCGCGCCGATGGCGCATGCACGAAGGAAGATGTTGATGGCTGATATCAATCGATTGCACCGCACGCTGTGGGTTCCCTTCGCGTTGATGGCGCTGGCGGCCTGCGCACCAGCCAATGATCCCGCGAAGACCGTTGAACGCGATGCGGGCACGGAGAGCACTCCGGCGCGCCCGGTGGGTGACGCCATGCCGATGCAGCCGGCTCAGCCTGCGGAAGCGGAGGTCCTGCCTGACGCGGTGGATGTGCAGCGCAATGCGGACGGTTCGGTGGATGTGCGCAAGGCCATGCCGGAGTCGGTGGCTCTGCGGCGCACCGATGACGGGGGCGTGGAGATCCGCAAGGGGGAGGCGCCCGCCGAACATGCCGGCATGGCGCCGGCCCGCGCTGTACCGCAGCAGTAAGCCGCAGTCGTCCTGGCGGGTGGTGCGCCCGCCGGGGCGGCAGCGATGCAGGGGCCGCGCGCATCGCGGCAGATTCAGTTTTGTGCAGGCCTTCCGCTTCCAGCCCCCGCCTGCGACAATGAATGCCTGAGCCGGCCACGCGAAAGTGGCGGAATTGGTAGACGCCCTGGATTTAGGTTCCAGTGCCGCAAGGCGTGGGGGTTCGAGTCCCCCCTTTCGCACCAGTGCCGGCCTGTCCCCGCCCTGATCGGGCCATCTGCGCCCCCTTGACCGGCACGCGCTGGCAGTGCAGGCCGAATTGGGCGAAACTAAAGGGCTGCGGCAAGCAGGCGCGTCCCAGACGTCGTGTCCTTACAACCGTTTCATCCCAATCATCGAGCCGGGGGCGTGGGCCACCGGTGGCAGGAGTCAACATGCAAGCTTCGATCGAATCCACCGGCAACCTGGAACGCCGCCTGAGCTTCTCGCTGCCGGAAGAGCGTCTGCAGAGCCACATCGTCGGCCGCCTGGGCGAAATCGCCCGTACCACCCGCATCAAGGGTTTCCGTCCGGGCAAGGTGCCGGCCAAGGTGATCGAGCAGCGCTTCGGCGCGCAGGTCCGTGGCGAGGCGCTGGACGGCCTGCTGCGCGAAACCTTCGATGCCGCCGTGCGTGAGCACGACCTGCGCATCGTCGGCAGCCCGCGCATCGACAAGGGCGACGAGGGTGAATTCTCCTTCGTGGCCACCGTGGAAGTGGTGCCGGACTTCGGCGACATCGACGTCAGCAAGCTGACCGTCGTGCGCCACAGTGCCGAGATCACCGACGCCGACATCGACCAGATGATCGAGAACCTGCAGAACCAGCGTCGTACCTGGGCCCCGGTCAGCCGTGGCGCGCAGGACGGTGACCTGGTCGCGGTGGAAACCTGGTCGCAGGCCGGCGAAGAGCGCCTGCCGGCCGAGGGCACCGAGAAGGGTTCGATCGTGCTCGGCCAGGGCATGATGTTCGACACCATCGAAAAGGGCCTGGTCGACCTGGCCAAGGGCGAAGAAAAGACCCTGGACGTCGAGTTCCCGGCTGACTGGCGCGTGCCGGTGCTGGCCGGCAAGACCGTGCAGGTGACCGTCAAGGTTGCCGAAGTGTCCGAGCCGGTCGTGCCGGCGGTCGACGAAGCCTTCATCAAGAGCTTCGGCGTGAAGGGCGGCGACGTCGAGCAGTTCCGCAGCGACATCCGCGCCAACCTGGAGCGCGAGCTGAAGGGCGCTCTGATGAACCGCCTGCGCCGCGAAGTGGGCGAGCAGCTGATCGCCGCCTACTCGTCGGTGGAAATGCCGCCGCGCCTGGTCGAGAACGAAGCCCGCGCCATGCTGGCCCAGCAGGTCGAGCAGATCCGCCGCAACGGCCAGAACGTCGGCGAGATCCCGGCCGATGCCCACGAAGGCTTCAAGGAAGCGGCCGCCAAGCGCGTGCTGGTCGGCCTGCTGGTCGGTGAAGTGGCCCGCATCAACGACCTGCGCCTGGAAGCCAAGCGCCTGAACGAAACGATGCGCCTGATCGCTTCGACCTACGAAGAGCCGGAACAGGTCATTGAGATGTACCGCAACGACCCCCAGCTGATGTCTGGCCTGCAGAACCGTGTGATGGAAGAGCAGGTGATCGACTGGATCGCCGAGCGTGCCCAGCACACCGAAGAGAAGCTGTCGTTCCAGGACGCGATCCGCCAGTAAGCCCGGGCGGATCACCGGATGCCCCGCGCCTTTGCCGGCGCGGGGTTGTTGCCCCCCAAGATAGGTACCTCACGTAATGGACAACCGAACCAAAGCCCTGAACCTGGTTCCGATGGTGGTCGAGCAGACCAGCCGCGGCGAGCGTGCCTACGACATCTATTCGCGCCTGTTGAAGGAGCGCCTGATCTTCCTCGTGGGCCCGATCGACGATCACATGGCCAACGTGGTGGTGGCGCAGTTGCTGTTCCTGGAGTCGGAGAACCCGGAAAAGGACATCAACATCTACATCAACTCGCCGGGTGGCGTGGTCACCGCCGGCATGGCGATCTACGACACCATGCAGTACATCAAGCCGAATGTGAGCACCACCTGCATCGGCCAGGCCGCCTCGATGGGCGCCCTGCTGCTGGCCGCGGGCGAAGCTGGCAAGCGCTATGCGCTGCCGAACTCGCGCGTGATGATCCACCAGCCGCTGGGTGGCTACCAGGGCCAGGCCACCGACATCGACATCCACGCGCGTGAGATCCTGACCCTGCGTTCGCGCCTGAACGAGGTGCTGGCCAAGCACACCGGCCAGTCGCTGGAGACGATCGCCCGCGACACCGAGCGCGACAACTTCAAGAGCGCCTTCGAGGCGCAGGCCTATGGTCTGGTCGACCAGGTCCTGGAGCGTCGTCCGGACGAGTCGATCCAGGCCGGCTGACCGGCCATCACGGGGCCATGGAGGCCCCGTTCCTGCAGGGTCGGGCGGGACTGGTGTCCCCTCGGCCCTGTGCTATTCTCGAATCGAACCCCCGTTCAGCGGGTGGGGTAACTGGGTAAGCGAAGCATGAGCGAAGACCGCCAAGGTCGTTCCACGGACACCGGCAAGATCCTCTACTGCTCTTTCTGCGGCAAGAGCCAGCATGAAGTGCGCAAGCTGATTGCGGGTCCGAGCGTATTCATCTGCGATGAGTGCGTGGAGCTGTGCAACGACATCATCCGTGAGGAACTTGAGGAAAAGGCGCAGTCGGCGCGCAGTTCGCTGCCCAAACCGCGCGAGATCCTCGAGGTCCTCGACCAGTACGTGATCGGCCAGAACCGCGCCAAGCGCACGCTGGCCGTGGCCGTGTACAACCACTACAAGCGCATCGAGAGCCGGCAGAAGAACGACGACGTCGAACTGGCGAAGTCGAACATCCTGCTGGTCGGCCCGACCGGTTCGGGCAAGACGCTGCTGGCCGAGACCCTGGCCCGCCTGCTCAACGTGCCGTTCACCATGGCCGACGCTACCACGCTGACCGAAGCCGGTTACGTGGGCGAGGACGTGGAGAACATCATCCAGAAGCTGCTGCAGAAGTGCGACTACGACGTCGAGAAGGCGCAGCAGGGCATCGTCTACATCGATGAAATCGACAAGATCTCGCGCAAGAGCGAGAACCCGTCGATCACCCGCGATGTGTCCGGCGAAGGCGTGCAGCAAGCCCTGCTGAAGCTGATCGAAGGCACCGTGGCCAGCGTTCCGCCGCAGGGCGGCCGCAAGCACCCGCAGCAGGAATTCCTGCAGGTGGACACCAAGAACATCCTGTTCATCTGCGGCGGCGCGTTCGCCGGGCTGGACAAGGTGATCCAGGCCCGTTCCACCGACGTCGGCAGCATCGGCTTCGGCGCCAAGGTGAAGAGCAGCGAGCGCAAGCAGGAAGTGGGCAAGGTGCTGGCCGAAGTCGAGCCGGAAGACCTGATCAAGTTCGGCTTGATCCCCGAGTTCGTCGGCCGCCTGCCGGTGGTGGCGACCCTGGAGGAGCTGGACGAGCCGGCCCTGATCAGGATCCTGACCGAGCCGAAGAACGCCATCACCAAGCAGTTCAAGAAGCTGTTCGAGATGGAGAATGTCGAGCTGGAGTTCCGTCCGGACGCGTTGTCGGCCATCGCCAGGAAGGCGCTCAAGCGCAAGACCGGTGCACGCGGCCTGCGCACCATCGTCGAATCGGTCCTGCTGGACACCATGTACGACCTGCCGTCGCAGGAAAACGTCAGCAAGGTGGTGGTGGACGAGTCGGTGATCGAGCACAAGTCTGAGCCGTACCTGATCTACCAGACCCCTGCGGCCCCTGAACAGAAGGCCGCAGGCGCCGAGTGATCCTTCCAGGTTGTTGATTGGAAAGGATTTTCAAGGAATGCCTTGCATCTGAAAGCCGATGGCCCCATAACGGGGCCATCGGCTTTTTTTGTCTCCGGAAGATGCCCTCCCGGAGGCGGTTTTCCCCTTCCCTGGAGCCCCCATGGCCCGTTCCCCAAGTGAAACCCTCGACCTGCCGGTCCTGCCGCTGCGCGACGTAGTGGTGTTCCCGCACATGGTCATCCCGCTGTTCGTCGGCCGTGACAAGTCCATGCACGCGCTCGAACAGGCAATGGAAGCGGACAAGCGCATCCTGCTGCTGGCGCAGAAGTCGGCCGAGACCGACGACCCGCATGCGGCCGACCTCTACCAGGTCGGTACGCTGGCGCAGGTGCTGCAGCTGCTGAAGCTGCCCGACGGCACCATCAAGGTGCTGGTCGAAGGCCTGTCGCGCGTGCAGGTCACCCACGTCGATGAGCGTAACGGCTCGCTGCACGGCCAGGCCGTGGAGATCGACGCCACCGACGAGCGCGAAGCACGCGAGGTGGAGGCGATCGCCCGCTCGCTGATGTCGCTGTTCGAGCAGTACGTGAAGACCAACCGCAAGCTGCCGCCAGAGCTGCTGCAGACGCTGTCGGGCATCGATGAGCCGGCCCGCCTGGCCGACACCATCGCCGCGCACATCAGCGTGCGCCTGGCCGACAAGCAGCGCCTGCTGGAAACGCTGGCCGTCGGTGACCGCCTGGAGATGCTGGTCGGCCTGGTCGATGGCGAGATCGACGTGCAGCAGATGGAAAAGCGCATCCGCGGCCGCGTGAAGTCGCAGATGGAGAAGAGCCAGCGCGAGTACTACCTCAATGAACAGATGAAGGCCATCCAGAAGGAACTGGGTGACCTGGACGATGCACCGGGCGAGCTGGAAGAGCTGGCCCGCAAGATCGCTGAAGCCGGCATGCCGAAGGCGGTTGAAGCCAAGGCACGCAATGAACTGAACAAGCTCAAGCAGATGTCGCCGATGTCGGCCGAAGCGGCGGTCGTGCGCAACTACCTGGAGTGGCTGCTGGGCGTGCCGTGGAAGAAGCGCAGCAAGGTGCGCAAGGACCTGAAGGCCGCGCAGGACACCCTCGACGCCGACCACTACGGCCTGGAGAAGGTCAAGGAGCGCATCCTTGAATACCTGGCGGTGCAGTCGCGCGTGAAGCAGATGAAGGGCCCGATCCTGTGCCTGGTCGGGCCGCCGGGCGTGGGCAAGACCTCGCTGGGCCAGTCCATCGCCAAGGCTACCAACCGCAAGTTCGTGCGCATGTCGCTGGGCGGCGTTCGCGATGAAGCCGAGATCCGTGGCCACCGTCGTACCTACGTTGGTTCGATGCCGGGCCGCATCGTGCAGAACCTCAACAAGGTCGGCAGCAAGAACCCGCTGTTCGTGCTCGACGAGATCGACAAGATGTCGATGGACTTCCGTGGCGATCCGTCGTCGGCGCTGCTGGAAGTGCTCGACCCGGAGCAGAACAACGCGTTCAACGACCACTACCTGGAAGTGGACCTGGACCTGTCCGAAGTGATGTTCGTGGCCACCTCGAACTCGCTCAATATTCCCGGCCCGCTGCTGGACCGCATGGAAGTGATCCGCATCCCCGGCTACACCGAGGACGAGAAGCTCAACATCGCCACCCGCTACCTGGTGCCGAAGCAGATCAAGGCCAACGGCCTGCAGCCGGAAGAACTGGAGATCGGCAGCGATGCGATCCAGGACATCGTGCGCTACTACACGCGCGAATCGGGCGTGCGCAACCTGGAACGCGAGATCGCCAAGATCTGCCGCAAGGTGGTGAAGGAGATCGCGCTGGCCGGCCCGCAGCCGGTGAAGGCGAAGAAGGGCGCGAAGAAGTCCAAGGCGCTGGTGAGCGTGTCCAGCAAGAACCTGGACAAGTACCTGGGTGTGCGTCGCTTCGATTTCGGCCGCGCCGAGGAAGAGAACGAGATCGGCCTGGTCACCGGCCTGGCGTGGACCGAAGTCGGTGGCGATCTGCTGCAGATCGAATCGACGCTGGTGCCGGGCAAGGGCCAGCTGATCCTGACCGGCCAGCTCGGCAACGTGATGAAGGAATCGGCGTCGGCGGCGTTGTCGGTGGTGCGTTCGCGCGCGGTCGGCTTTGGCATCGACAGCGACTTCCTGCAGAAGCACGACGTGCACCTGCACGTGCCCGATGGCGCCACGCCGAAGGACGGACCGAGTGCCGGTGCGGCAATGGTCACCTCGCTGGTGTCGATGCTGACCAAGGTGCCGGTGCGTGCCGACGTGGCGATGACCGGTGAGATCACCCTGCGTGGTCGTGTCACCGCCATCGGTGGCTTGAAGGAGAAACTGCTGGCCGCACTGCGCGGTGGTATCCGCACGGTCATCATTCCGGAAGAGAACCGCAAGGACCTTGCAGACATTCCGGCCAACGTCACCCGCGATCTGGAGATCGTGCCGGTGAAGTACATCGAAGAAGTCCTGGACCTGGCGCTGGAGCGCCCGCTGGCACCGAAGAAGGCGCGCAAGAGTGCGCAGCGTGTCACGGTGCGCAGCAAGGCCAAACCGAGTGGAAGCGCGCGCGTCAAGCATTGACGCGCGCTGTCCGATGGCCCGAAACCCGCGTCGTTGCTGGCTTTCCAGCTTGCGTGGGGGTAGGGCCACTGGTATAAAAGCAGCACTCGCGAATGAGTGATCGCTGTCAGCGATGACTGAATCGGCGAACCGTTTCCACATGGCGGCCGCATGCAGAAGGCGTGCGGTTGCTTCCCTGTCGAATAAGCGGAACCCACCGCCAAAGGAGTTGTAGAGAATGAACAAGACCGAATTGATCGATGCCGTTGCTGAAGCTGCCGACCTGACCAAGGCCGAGTCCAGCCGCGCTGTCGATGCCGTCGTTGCTGCCGTCACCAAGGCGCTGAAGGACGGCGATGCGGTCACCCTGGTTGGCTTCGGTACCTTCCAGGTCCGCGACCGTGCTGCCCGCACCGGCCGCAACCCGAAGACCGGCGACACCATCAAGATCGCTGCTTCGAAGAATCCGTCGTTCAAGGCTGGTAAGGCCCTGAAGGATGCTGTAAACTAAGCGGCTCGCTGGGGTGCTTAGCTCAGCGGTAGAGCGTCTCCTTTACACGGAGAGGGTCGGGGGTTCGAAACCCTCAGCACCCACCACAGCACCGCGGTAAAAGTTTGAGTGTGGAGCGGTAGTTCAGCTGGTTAGAATGCTGGCCTGTCACGCCGGAGGTCGCGGGTTCGAGTCCCGTCCGCTCCGCCATTCAACGAGGCCTCCGGCCAAAAGCTGGAGGCTTTGTTTTCTCCCTGGTCCAGGCCGGTGGGAAAACAGGAAATAGCAACAATGCGGAGCGGTAGTTCAGCTGGTTAGAATGCTGGCCTGTCACGCCGGAGGTCGCGGGTTCGAGTCCCGTCCGCTCCGCCACTACATCGAGGCCCCCGGCCTAAAGCTGGGGGCCTTGTCTTCTCACCGACAGGTTCGGAAGGAAGGCGAAAAGGTTTTTGCAAGAACGGAGCGGTAGTTCAGCTGGTTAGAATGCTGGCCTGTCACGCCGGAGGTCGCGGGTTCGAGTCCCGTCCGCTCCGCCATTGCAGAATTCTTAAGTCCCTGTGAAAAAACTTTGAAAAAAGTGTTCATCGGGCTGGGTTTCCAGGGAGTCTTCGGATATACTGGGCGCCTGCAAAGTTTCAGCGCGGAGCGGTAGTTCAGCTGGTTAGAATGCTGGCCTGTCACGCCGGAGGTCGCGGGTTCGAGTCCCGTCCGCTCCGCCAACTTTAAAAGCCCTCGGCGCAAGCCGGGGGCTTTTTCTTTGTGCCCTGCGGCAGGCCTGCCGAGGTGCTGACGGCACAGGTCCGCGGAGATCGGCGCAGGCCGCGCCGGCGCTGCTTTTGGTCCCTGCGACGAAGCGGGTTACACTGCCGGGCTCGCCAATCAGGCCTTGTGATTCCTCACCATGCTGCAGAAACTCCGCGACAAGACCTCAGGCTGGATCGTCACCGTGATCCTGGGGCTGCTGATGATTCCGTTCCTGTTCGTGATCGACAACAGCTACCTGGGTGGCGTTGGCGCACAGAACGTGGCCAAGGTTTCCGCGCCTCCGACCTGGTGGCGTTCGGCACCGTCGTGGTGGCCGGTGCGCATGCTGTGGCAGCACCACGAGATCAGCGCGCAGGATTTCCGCACCCGCTTCGAGCAGGAGCGCATGCGTGAGCGCCAGCAGCAGGGCGAGAACTTCGACCCGCGCGCGTTCGAAAGCACTGAAAACAAGATGGCCGTGCTCGATCAGCTGATCGACGAGCAGGTCGTGCGCCTGGTGGGCGAGCAGGCCGGTGTTGTGATCGGCGATGGCGCGGTGCGCGAGTACATCGCCACCATCCCAGCCTTCCTCGATTCGAACGGCAAGTTCAACGAGAACAACTACCGCCTGGCCTTGGCCGGTGGCAATCCGCCGCGTACCCCCACGCAGTTCCAGGAGCTGGTGCGCGAGAGCCTGCAGCAGTCGGTGATCCCGTCGGGCCTGCAGAATTCGGGCTTCGTCACCCAGGCCGAGACCGAGCGCCTGCTGAAGCTGCTGGGTGAGACCCGCGACGTCGAACTGGCCGCGCTGCCGGAGGTTCCGGCCGATACCGCGCCGGTCACCGATGAGCAGATCAAGCAGTGGTACGACAGCCACGGCAAGGATTTCCGCCAGGCCGAAAGCGTGTCGCTGGAATACGTCGAGATCAATGGCGCCAACCTGCCGGCACCGACCGCGGCCGACGAAGCGACCCTGCGCAAGCGCTATGAGGACGAGAAGGCGAAGTTCACTTCGCCGGAACAGCGCCAGGCCGCGCACATCCTGATCACCGGTGACGGTGCCGAAGCCAAGGCGAACAAGATCGCCACCGAAGCCAAGGCGGCGGGTGCCGACTTCGCTGCACTGGCCAAGGCCAATTCGGAAGACCCGGGTTCGAAGGACCAGGGCGGTGATCTGGGCTGGGTCGAGCGTGGCGCGATGGTCAAGCCGTTCGAAGACGCCCTGTTCGCCGCCAAGGCGGGTGACGTGATCGGCCCGGTCAAGACCGACTTCGGCTACCACGTCATCAAGGTCGCCGCGGTGCGTGGCGGCGAAGGCAAGTCGTTCGAGGAAGTGCGTGACACGCTGGCCGCCGAGCAGCTGAAGGCCGACGGCGAGCGCGGCTTCAACGAGCTGGCCGGCCACCTGGTCGATGCCATCAACAAGAGCCCGAGTGATCTGGCTGCTGCGGCCAAGGAAGTAAACCTGCCGCTGCAGACCCTGGGCCCGATCACCCGCGCAACCGCCAGTGGCATCGCCACCGATCCGGCTGTGCTGCGTGCGGCCTTCTCCGAAGTGCTGGTGCAGGATGGTACTGCCAGCGACCCGATCGCCCTGGGCGGTGCCACCAACCACAGCGTGGTCATCCGCGTGGCCGCGCATACCCCGGAGCAGGCGATGCCGCTGGACAAGGCGCGTGAGCAGGTGATCGCCGCGATCCGTGCCGACCGCCAGCGCCAGGCCAGCGACAAGGCCGCCGACGCCGTGCTGGCCAAGCTGAAGGCGGGCGCCACCCTGCAGTCGCTGGCCGCCAGCGAGAAGCTGCAGCTGAGCCCGATGCCGGGCCTGCCGCGCAGCCAGCCGGTGCCGACCCCGGAAATCAACCGCGCGATCTTCAGTGCGCCGGTGCCGGCGGAAGGCAAGCCGAGCTACGGCAAGGTCGACGTCAACGGCCACGCGCTGCTGTTCGCCGTGAACAAGGTCAACCCGGGCGACATCAAGGAAGTGACCGCCGAGCAGCAGAAGCAGCTCAAGGATCAGCTGAGCCAGATCGACGGCATGGCCGCAGCCAAGGCCTACGTCGAGGCGATGCGCAGGAAGTTCGTGATCCAGACCACCGAAGAGAACCTGTAAGCCTCGCGGCGGGGCAGGATCGAAGAAGGCCCGGCAATGCCGGGCCTTTTTTTGTGCTTGCGGCTATGTAGAGTCGAGCCATGCTCGACTGCTTTTTGCGCCGACCATCCCGCGAGCGGAAGTCGAGCATGGCTCGACTCTACAGAGAGCAGATACCGCGGTGTTGGGGGCCGTCAGTCTTCCACGCGCAGCACTGCGCCGGGCTTCAGCACGCTGCTGCCACTCAGGCCGTTCAGCGACAGCAGGGCCTTTACCGGCATGCCGTAGCGGCGGGCGATGGTCCAGGCCGACTCGCCATCACGCACGGTGTGGCGGCGGCTGCGCGGGCGGTCGGCGATCGCGGCCACGGTCTTGGCCACCTGCGGCGTCGGCGTGGTCGTGGCAACCGGTGCAGTGCTGGCCACCAGCGTGGTCGCGGCTTCCGTCACCGTCGCATTAGCGGCCGAGACCGGGGCCAGGACCCGGGTGGTTCCCGAGGCGCGGTTGCCGGCGGCCAGGGCCGGGTTGAGGCGGG
The DNA here is from genome assembly GCF_056480785.1 of Stenotrophomonas sp. 99219_Sma. NCBI lineage: Bacteria > Pseudomonadati > Pseudomonadota > Gammaproteobacteria > Lysobacterales > Lysobacteraceae > Stenotrophomonas > Stenotrophomonas sp. 99219_Sma. The sequence goes on from NZ_CM151117.1 coordinate 937,998, forward strand.
CGATCCTGGCGGGGTCCAGGGCGCGCTGTGCGGCCCACTGCTGGACGCTGGTGCCGGCCGGCAGGGTGTGGTCCTTCAACACCGGCACGGTGCGGTCCAGCGAGGCCATTACGCGAGGCTGGTCCTCCACGTCTTCCAGCACGCAGGCCAGGGCATGCAGCTTCTCGACATAGGCATGGGTAACCGGCGACAGCCCCGGCAGGGCTGCCGGCTTGGCATTCTGCGCGTTCATGCCGGCCTTGCGCATGGACTGCAGCACCCGGTACTCGCCGGCGTTGTAGGCCATGGTGGCCAGTCGCCAGTCGCCGCCGAACATGCCGTGCAGGGTCTTCAGGTAGCGCACCGCGGCCTGGGTGGAATCAACCGCCGACAGGCGGCCGTCGTAGCCGTTGGCCATGGGTACGCGGTGGTTGCGCGCCGTGGTGGCGATGAACTGCCACAGGCCGGTCGGGCCGCTGCCATTGCGGGCATTGGGCCGGTAGCCGCTTTCCACGAAGGGAATCAGCGCGAACTCGGTGGGCAGGTCGGCCTTGCGCAGCTCTTCGACCACATAGCCGAACAGCACCAGCGCATCGTCATCCTGGTTGGCCAGGCGCGAGGGGGCGTGGGCGAACTGCTTCTGCCAGCGCGGGCTGGTAGCCTCGGCATCGCAGCTGGGCTCGGCCAGGCCGTCGCGGAAGCTGGTGAAGATCTCCTGACCATTGCGCACCGAGGGCGCAGGCAGCGCGGACGGATCCAGCGGCAGCGCCGCAGCGGCGGTCAGGTTCTGGCTGATGCCGGCGCCCAGCGACTGTGCGCCCGCGGTTCCGGCCAGCCCCAGGGCAAGGCCCAGGGCCAGCGGCAGACTTCGGCGCATCATGCGCGGAAGCCGTCTTTCCAGTGCCGGAGACCGGCCATCACGTCGACGTCGTCCACGACGTCACGGCCCAGGTGTGCCGACACCGACGCACGGATCGGTGCAGCGTGCACACGCAGGAAGGGATTGCAGTCGAATTCGTTGGCCAGGGTTACCGGCAGGGTGGAACGGTCATCGCGGCGCATGGCCAAAGCCTCCTCTTGGCGCTGCCACAAGGCAGCGTTGGCGGGGTCGACATGCCGCGCGAAGACGGCATTTGACACGGTGTACTCATGAGCGCAACAAAGCAGCAGTTGCGCGGGCAGGGCACCCAGCTTGCGCATCGACGCCAGCAGCTGGGACGGCGTACCTTCGAACAGGCGTCCACAGCCCAGGCTGAACAACGAATCTCCGCTGAAAAGATGTTCAGCAGTGTGAAACGCGATGTGGCTGCGGGTATGCCCGGGCACGGATAGTACGTGGAACGTCCGGCCCAGTGCCTGAACGCGTTCACCTTCGCCGACCCGCTCGGTGGCCGTGGGAATGCGTTCCTCGACCGGCGCGATGACCCGTACGCCGGGGAAACGCGCCTGCAATGCCGGCACGCCACCGATGTGGTCGTCGTGGTGATGGGTGAGCAGGATCGTGTCCACGCGCAGGCCCTGATCGGCCAGCGCGAGCACTGGCGCGGCATCGCCGGGGTCGACGACCACGGCAGCGCCCTCGTTGTCGATCAGCGTCCAGATGTAGTTATCCGCAAATGCGGGCAGGGCAGTCAGTCGCATAGAATTGGACCATGCCCGCGCTGCAGAGCACCCGTCAAGCGAGCCAGACCCCGTGGTTCGACAGTGAACCGGCGGAGGCCTTGCGCGTGCTGGAGCGGCAATTGCTGCTGCCGCAGCTGTCGGTGCTGCCGGCGCAGCCCTGGCTGTGGATCGCACCAAGTGCGGCCTGGCTGGACGATGCACAGCTGGGCGGACGCGGTCTGCGCCTGTTCCGGCAGGGGCAGGGCTATGCCGGCGACACCCGTTGTGCGCTGCCGCTGCCGCTGGCCAATGAAAGCGTAAATGCGATCGTGCTGCAGCATGTCACCGCGGCCGATGCCGACCGGCTGCTCGACGAGTGCGAGCGCGTACTGATGCCGGGCGGCCATCTGTGGCTGAGCAGCCTCAATCCGTTCAGTCCGTATCGCACGCGATGGCGCCAGCATGGACTGGTGGTGCGCACGCCACAGCGGATCCGCCTGCTGCTCGGCCGTCATGGGCTGGAATGCGACGATATGCGTTACCTGGGCCCGCTCTGGCGCGGTGCGGGCAGCCGTCGTCCCGGAGGTTGGGCGCCGCTGCGCGCGGCCTGCCTGTTCCATGCGGAAAAACGTACGCTGGCCCTGCCTGGGCCGAAACCGCTGCCGGTGCGCTGGCACGGCACCGTAGCTACCTGATTCTGGAGTTGTATTGAAAACCATCGAAATCCACACCGACGGTTCCTGCCTTGGCAATCCCGGCCCCGGCGGCTGGGCTGCGCTGCTGCGCTACAAGGGCCACGAGCGCGAACTGAGCGGTGGCGAGGCGCACACCACTAACAACCGGATGGAGCTGATGGCGGCCATTTCCGGGCTGGAGTCGCTGACCGAGCCGTGCAACATCGTGCTCTATACCGATTCGCAGTATGTGCGGCAGGGTCTGACCCAGTGGATGCCGGGCTGGATCCGCAAGAACTGGAAGACGGCTGGCGGCGATCCGGTAAAGAACCGCGAGCTGTGGGAGCGCCTGCAGGCGGCCACGCTGCGGCATCAGATCGACTGGCGCTGGGTGAAGGGTCACTCCGGCGACCCGGACAATGAGCGGGTGGATACGCTGGCCCGCAACGCGGCGATCCAGATCCGCGACGCCAGCCCGGTAAACTGAGCCCATGCGTCAGATCATCCTCGATACCGAAACCACCGGCCTGGAGTGGAAGAAGGGCAACCGCATCGTCGAAATCGGCTGCGTGGAGCTGTTCAAGCGCCGCCCGACCGGCAACAACTATCACCAGTACATCAAGCCGGACTGCGAGTTCGAACAGGGCGCGCAGGAAGTCACCGGCCTGACCCTGGAGTTCCTCGATGACAAGCCGGACTTCGCGCAGATCGCCGACGAGTTCCTGGCCTTCATCGATGGCGCCGAGCTGATCATCCACAACGCGGCGTTCGACCTCGGCTTCCTCGACAACGAGTTGTCGCTGCTGGGGCCGCAGTACGGGAAGATCACCGACCGCTGCGCCGTGATCGATACCCTGGTGATGGCGCGTGAGCGCTTCCCGGGCCAGCGCAACTCGCTGGATGCGCTGTGCAAGCGGCTGGGCGTGGACAACTCGCACCGTGCGCTGCACGGCGGCCTGCTCGATGCGCAGATCCTGGGCGACGTCTATATCGCGCTGACCTCGGGCCAGGAAGAAATCGGCTTCGGTCTGGGCGATGACGATGGCGGTGCTGCCGGTGCGGCGCTGCAGGCCTTCGACACCAGCAAGCTGCTGCCGCGCCCGCGCGTGGTGGCCACGCCGTCGGAGCTGGAAGCGCATGCGGCGCGACTGGAGCGGCTGCGCAAGAAGGCTGGCCACGCGCTGTGGGATGGCCCGAAGGTGGAAGAGCCCGCCAGCGCGTAATGCCTGGGATGGGGTAGTGCCGGCCGCTGGCCGGCAGCGCCGCATCCACGCATGGCATGGATCTACCGGTTAGTGGCAGCGCACCAGGATCACGCTGATGTTGTCGCGGCCGCCGCCGTCGAGCGCGGCGGCGACCAGCGTGTCCACGCATTCCTGTGCGCTGGCATCCTCGAAGGCGAGGGTGCGGGCAATGCTGCGGTCGTCCACTTCCTCGGTCAGGCCGTCACTGCACAGCAGCAGCTGCATGCCCGGGCGCAGTTCGCCGCTGGTGGTGGCCACGTTCAGATGCGCCGGATCGGTCACGCCCAGCGCCTGGGTGACCACGTTGCGGTGCGGATGCGCACGCGCCTGTTCGGCGGTCAGGTTGCCCTGAGCGACCAGCTCCTGCACCACGCTGTGGTCCTGGCTGAGCTGGGCCAGCTGTCCGTCGCGCCACAGGTAGGCACGGCTGTCGCCAACCCACGCCACTTCATAGCGGTTGCCCTGTACCCGTGCGGCGACCACGGTGGTGCCCATCGGCAACGTGTCGTTGCGCCGGCGCGAGGCGCGGATGATCTCTTCGTCGGCGGTGCGGATGGCCTGCGCCAGCGGTGCGCCGCGGCGGATCTCGCGCACGATGGTCTCGCGCGCCAGCGCGCTGGCCACTTCACCGCAGGCGTGCCCGCCCATGCCGTCGGCCACCAGCCACAGGGCCAGCTCACTGTCACCGTAGTAGGTGTCCTCGTTGAGCTCGCGGCGCATGCCGGGGTGGGTGAGGTGTCCGAATTCGATCATGGGCGCTGGGGCGGGGTGTTGCTGGGGAGACAGGCATCATCGGGTGGCTGCGCGCATCCGGCAAGGCATGCGCTCAGGAAATTTTCACTTCGTTGGCCGGAATGACTTGTCGTCGGCCTCACTTCCTCGTATGATGCGCGTCCCCGGTCCGCCGGGGACCACCCGGAGAGGTGGCAGAGTGGTTGAATGTACCTGACTCGAAATCAGGCAGGCGTTTATAGCGCCTCGGGGGTTCGAATCCCCCCTCTCCGCCAGATTAAAGAAAAAGGGCTGCCGAAAGGCAGCCCTTTTTCTTTAATCTGGCGCGGGACGCGCCGCGCTCTGCGCGTCGCCCCACACGTTGCTGCGCAACCTGTGGGCCCCTCCCTTTGCCGGCCTCTCCCCGCCCCTGTCGGGGCAGGTGCATCAGTAGATCCACGCCATGCGTGGATGCTGTTCCTGCTGGCAGGCTCATCCACGCATGCCGTGGATCTACCCATTCCATCGCGAGCTGCGGGTTAAACTGCCTGCATCACCTGCTGGAGCTTTCCCCATGACTGCTGAAATCCTCGTCCCCGTTTCTTTCGGCGAGCTGCTGGACAAGATCTCGATCCTGCAGATCAAGTCCGAGCGCATCAGTGACGAGGGCAAGCTGGCCAACGTGCGCAAAGAACTGTCGGCGCTGGAGCAGACCTGGATGGCACACCCGGCGGCGGTGAAGGACATCGCCAAGCTGCGTGCCGAGCTGAAGGCGGTCAACGAGCAGCTGTGGGACATCGAGGACGACATCCGCCTGAAAGAGAAGGCGCAGGCGTTCGACCAGGGTTTCATCGACCTGGCGCGCAGCGTCTACCTGCGCAATGACGAACGCGCGCGCATCAAGAAGGCGATCAACCTGGCGCTGGGTTCGGCGTACGTGGAAGAGAAGTCCTACCAGGATTACGCGCAGCGCGCGTAATCCGGGGCAGCCTGCTGCTCACCCCAGGTGGTCGGCGACGTAGCGTTCGAACGCAGCGATACCGTCTTCCACGGTGATCAGTTCCATCACATCGTCGAACTCGATCTTGGTGCCCCACTTCAGATCGGTGGCCTGCTTGGCCAGGTACTTGCGTGCGGCATCGTCGTAGCGGTCCACGCAGTAGCGGCGGTCGGAATAGGGACCGCTGCGGTTCGGGTTGCTGGCCGCGTGCAGGCCCAGTACCTTGGCGCCCATCGCGTTGGCGATGTGCATCGGGCCCGAGTCCGGGGTCATCACCAGATTGGCGCGGGCCAGCAGCGCCGGCAGCTGCTTCAAGGTGTCCTTGCCGACCAGGTCAAGCGCCGGTGTGTGCAGCTGCGCCTGGATGGCATCGGCCATGCTGCGCTCCAGTTCGCTGCGGCCTCCGCACAGCACCACCTGCCAACCGCGCTGTGCGGCGTGGTTGGCCACGGCGGCGTAGCGGTCTGCATACCAGTTGCGGCGCACGTGGCTGGAACAGGGCGAGATCATCAACACCGGGCGGCCATCGTCCTGCCATTGCGCGGCAGCCCACTCATACGCGGACTGTGGCACCGCCAGGTCCCAGCTGACCTCGGTCTGGCGCAGGCCAAGGGGTTCACAGAAACTGCCGATGGCATCCAGCACATGGATGCCGGGGCGGTCGGGGATGCGTTCGTTGATGAAGAGACCATGCAGGTCCTTCGAGCGGCTGCGGTCATAGCCGATGCGACGCTCTGCGGGAATGAAGGCCGACAGCAGGTTGGCGCGGAACGCCACCTGCATCTGCAACAGCGCTTCGAAGCGCCCCGGCGGCAGCTGCCTGCGCAGTTCCTTGACCCCGGCCATGCCGCTCTTCTTGTCGTAGGCATGGAAGGTGACACCGGGCAGGCCGTCGAGCAGCTTGTGGCCGGCCTTGTCGATGATCCAGTGGATCGGCGTATCCGGGCGCGCAGCCTGCAGGGTGCGCACCAGGGGCACCACGTGGGTGACATCGCCAAGTGCGGACAGGCGCAGGAGGCACAAGGAGGAGGACGCTGATGCCATGTGTTGTTAGACTCAATGAAATGGTCGCATTCGACGCCAATGAAGCGCTGACGCCATGCCGCGAGGGTCGCGGCATCGGGGCCATTCTGTTCGACCGCGAGCGGCTGCGGCAAGCCGAGATCGGCCTGTTCTCGCCCCAGCACTGGGGCAGCAGGGCTCGGCCGGTGGGCGAGGGCGGTCGTGGCAGCGCCTGGTTCGTCGATGCGCCGTTCGGCGCCAGCGTGCTGCGCCACTACCTGCGCGGTGGCCTGGCGGCGAAGATCAGCCATGACCAGTACCTCTGGCGCGGCGCGGACCGGACGCGCAGCTTCGCCGAATTCCGGCTGATGCGCGCGCTGCGCGAGAAAAAGCTGCCGGTGCCCCGGCCACTGGCGGCGTTCTACATGCGTGAGGGCCTGCGCTACCGGGCTGCGATCCTGATGGAGCGGATCGAGGGTGTCCGTTCGCTGGCCGACCGCGCGCTGGTCGCGGGCCGGGGCGCACCGTGGGAGGAGACCGGGCGGCTGATCGCCCGCTTCCATCGTGCCGGCCTGGACCATGCCGACCTCAATGCGCACAACATCCTGTTCGACGGCAACGGCCACGGCTGGTTGATCGACTTCGACCGCGGGGTGATCCGCATCCCGGCGACCGCCTGGCGCGAACGCAATCTCAAGCGCCTGCTGCGCTCGCTGATCAAGCTGCGCGGCGAGCGCAGCATGGAAGACGTGCAGAAGGATTACGCGCGGCTGCGCCGCGCCTATGACATGGCCTGGAACCGGGGCACCTGATGGACTGGTCGTTGCGTTTCCTCGGCGTCGGCAATGCGTCGGCGGTCGAGCTGGGGTCGCCGATGTCGGTGATCGAACGGGACGGTCGGCCGTGGTTGACCATCGACTGTGGCGGCGAAGGCCTGACCGCGTTCAAGGCGCACTACGGGCACATGCCGCAGGCGCTGTTCGTCACCCATGTGCACCTGGACCACGTAGCGGGCTTCGAGCGGCTGTTCGTCGATACCTTCTTCAACGCGCACCGGTGCGGCAAGGTGCGCCTGTACGTGCCCGCCACGGTGGTGCCGCTGCTGCACAAGCGCATCGGTGATTATCCGAATGTGCTGGCCGAGGGCGGTGCCAACTTCTGGGATGCGTTCCAGCTGGTCGTGGTGGGCGAGGCGTTCTGGCACGAGGGCGTGCGCCTGGAAGTGTTCCCGGTGCGCCACCACTGGCCGGAGACGGCCTATGGCCTGCGCCTGCAGGGCGCGCTGACCTGGAGCGGCGATACCCGGCCGATTCCGGAGATGCTGGCCCGCTTCGCCAACGACAATGAACTGATCGCGCACGACTGCGGCCTGCATGGCAACCCGTCGCACACCGGCGTGGACGACCTGGAGCGCGAGTACAGCGCCGAACTGCAGGCGCGGATGATGCTCTACCACTATGCGAGCGCGGCCGACGGCCAGGCGCTGGCCGCGCGGGGGCACCGTGTGGCGCAGCCGGGGCAGTGCGTGCCGCTGGCCAACCCCACTGCACCGCACGTGCTGGTGCAGGATCCGCCGTGAGCGGTGCTGGCCAGCCCGCCGACGCGGCGCTGGCTGCCGAGCTGGAGGCGCTGGAACGCGCGCTGCATGCGCCGCAGGTGCGGGCCGATCGCGAGCAACTGGCGGCACTTCTGGACGAGGATTTCAGCGAGATCGGCAGTTCCGGGCAATGCTACGGCCGTGATGCGGCGTTGCAGGAGATCCCGCTGGAGCGCGCGCAGGTGCTGATCGAATCGGAACAGTACGCGGTGTGGCTGTTGGCCGAGGATCTGGCCCAGGTGCGCTACCGCAGCCGCTATCACGTTGATGGCCAGGCCCAGGGCTGGGTGTTGCGCAGTTCGCTGTGGCGACGGCATGCGCAGGAATGGAGGGTGGTGTTTCACCAGGGCACGCCCGCGGCGGGGTAGTGGTGGGCGATGCCCGGTGAAGGGCGCCAGCCAAGGCTGGCATCTACCAGAGGCGGGGCGTCGCCGGAAAAGGCGGTGGCCCCGCCGGCTGACCTCGGCGCCCGCGTCGATCGATACCGTTGCTGCCTTCCGGCCCTGGCGGGATTTTCGACCTAGCGTCGCGAGGGGCCGACGGGGCCACCATAGAGACGTTGGCCGCCCAGTGGGCGGCCGGTTCACGGATCAGGGGAAGCAGCGCGCGATGCGCCGGAGACCACAGCCGGACTGCACATCGGCTGGCCGATGGCAGACGGCAACTATAGCGCAGGCAGGTACATCGACGCCAGCTTCGTGCACTGAATCGGCTGTAACCCGCGTCTGCCGGCAACGCCCCGCGCCGACCGGCGTTGCTAGAATGCCGGCCAGGAGGAACGACCTCCCCCGCATCGGGAATCAATGACCAGGACGGCCTGGCCCTACCAAGAGGAGGGCTGTCATGGCCTGGATCTATCTGTTGTTCGCCGGCCTGCTGGAAATCGTCTGGGCCGTGTCCATGAAGCAGTCCGAAGGCTTCACCAAGCTCACCCCTACCGTGGTCACCATCATCGGCATGATCGCCAGCTTCTGGCTGCTGGCGGTGGCCATGCGCAGCCTGCCGCTGGGCACCGCCTACACGATCTGGACCGGCATCGGCGCGGTCGGTGCGTTCGTGGTCGGCATCGTCTTCCTCGGTGAGCAGGTCAGCCCGATGCGGATCGGTGCGGCGGTGCTGATCGTTTCCGGCCTGGTGCTGATGAAACTCTCGAGTAGCTGAATGCATTTAGTTGGGCGGAGAAAGGAATCTCCGCCTGCTGCAGGTATATGCATTTTCGGCAAAACCATTTTGTCCGCCCGTTTTATTTGACGTGCGTCATGAAAATAACGAGCGTGATTCACATGCCGCTGGCGCCATCGGCCGCACAGTGCCGCCATTCGTCATGCGAAATCGGGGAGTTTTCGCCTTGACGGACACGTTGACCTGCCTTTTCCAGGTGCGGTCGCGTGAAGATGTGAAGATTTTCAGAAGTTAATGAATCCAGGCCTTGTTCCCGTGTCGGGAGCCGGGGTGGGCCGCATTGTCTTCAAAAAAAGCCTGCCTGCAGTGCCATCCGGTCTTTTCATGGAGATTTACCGATGAACCGCATTTACCGTCTGGTTTTCAATCGCGCCCTCGGCGTAATGCAGGTTGCTTCGGAGGTCACCCAGAATCCCGGCGGAAGCGCGGTCTGCGCAGGGCGGGTGCCGCGATTGCGGGCGCACCAGTTGGCGGTGGCATTGGCTGCCACGCTGGCCAGTGGTTCGGCCTTCGCAGCGTGCACTGGCACCACGACCGTCAACTGCGACAGCTCCACCAACATCAACAACTACGTCAACCCGACCAGCGGCCTGACGTTGAACATCGCCAATGGCGCGGTGTTCAGCGTGCCTCTGCTGTTGGGCGGCAATGCGGTGACGTTGAGCGGCAGCAACACCACGGTCAACAACGCCGGCACGATCGATCCGTTCCTGACCGGTGGTCTCAGCCTGGCCGCGGCCGGCCTGGTGGTCGGCAACAACACCGCCGGTGGCAGCGCGATCACGGTCAACAACCAGACTGGCGGCCAGATCAAGGGCATCTTCAACATCGGCACTTTGCTGGGTTTCGGCGGCCAGGCGGTCACCGCGCAGAATGCCGCAGGTGGGACCACCACGCTGGTCAATGATGGTTCGATTGGAATGTCGCTGCTGGGGATAGGGCAGCTTGCGGATGCGACGTCGGTGGTGACCTATGGCGGAGCACAGGCCAACGTGACCAACCGTGGCAGCATCACCGGTCGTGTCGGCCTGGGCGCTTCGACAGGCAATACGTTCACCAATTCGGGCACGATCTCGGGCAGTGTGCATCTGGGTGATTCCACCGGCGGCAATACTTTCACTGCCGTGGCAGGGTCCACCGTGGTTACCGGTGGCGGTAGCGCACCTGCAGGCCTGCTCGCCGGCGTAACCGGGGTCAAGGTCGCAGCGGCGGGCACGGTTGATGCAGGCATCGGCACCGGTGCCGCCAACAACACCCTGGTGCTGCAGGACAACGCCAGTAACAACGGGCCTGCGTCGAGCATCGGCTGGACCAACTACATCGGCTTCCAGAAGCTCACCGTCAACAGCGGCACCTGGAACCTGCAGGGGCCGTGGTCGGGCACGGGCGCGATCACCCTCGGTGGCGGCGTGGTGAACTTCAACAACAACGCCGCATTCGGTTCCGGCCTGTTTACCGTCACTGGCGGCTCGATCGCGGCCAGTGGTGCAGGCCTGTCGCTGGGCAACAATTTCACCCTCAATGGCGGGTTGAACCTGGGCGGTGCCCAAGGCTTCGGTTTGAGTGGCGTGCTATCCGGTACCGGTGGGCTGACGGTCAACAACACCGGCATCGTCACCCTGGGCGGTGCGAACCTGTTCAGCGGTGGCGTCAACCTCAATGCTGGCGGCCTGGTGCTCGGCAATGCCGGTGCGCTCGGCAGCGGCAGTCTGACCGTCGGTGGCAACGCTTCGCTGGATACCTCGGCCAACTTCAATCTGGGCAACAACCTCGTCATCAACGGTGGCGGCACGCTCAACCTGCTGGGCAGCAACGCGCTGGGCCTGAATGGTTCGATCTCCGGCGCTGGCGACCTGGTCAAGGCGGGTCCGGGTACCCTCACCTTGAATGGTGCCAACCTGCTTACGGGCTCCTTCGCGGTCACCGGTGGTGCGCTGGCATTGGGCGCCGGTGGCAGCCTGTCACCGACAAGTGCGATCTCGCTGAGCGCAGGTACCAACCTCGATCTCTCGGTTGCGGCCAGCCAGACCATCGGCTCACTCGCCGGATCCGGTGCGCTCAACCTTGGCGCGCGCAGCCTCACGTTGGGTGGCCTGAACACCAGCACCAGCTTCTCCGGCGTCATCGGCGGTGTCGGCGGCGCGCTGGTCAAGGTCGGTACGGGTACCCAGACCCTGTCGGGCGCCAATACCTTCACAGGTGGCGTCACGCTCAACGGCGGTGGCCTGCTGCTGGGCAATGCAGGCGCGCTGGGTACTGGAACACTTAGTGTTGGCGGCAACGTGTCTCTCGATGGCACCGGGGCGCTCGCTCTCACCAACGCGGTCAATCTGGGCGCGGGCAGCATCCTCAATCTGTCCGGGAACCAGGCATTGACCTTCAACGGCGTGATCGGTGGCTCCGGCAGCCTGGTCAAGAACGGCGCGGCCACCCTGACCCTCAACAACGCCAACACGTTTGGTGGAGGGCTGTCGCTCACGGCTGGAGGACTGGTGCTCGGCAACGGCGGTGCGCTGGGAACCGGCGCATTGAATGTCGGTGGCGCGGTGACGCTTGATGCCAGCTCGGCACTGACCGTGGGCAACGGCATCAACCTGGGGGTGGGTGGTTCGCTCAACGTGCTGGGCTCCAACGCGCTGACGCTGGGCGGCGTGATCGGTGGTACCGGCAGCCTGGTCAAGAACGGCGCCTCCACGCTCACGCTGGGTGGGGCCAACGCATTCACCGGCGGTCTGAACGTAAACGCAGGAAAGGTGGCACTGGCCAGTGGCGGCAGTCTGGCGGCCACCGGGGCGGTGAGCTTGGCGGGGGCCGGCGCCGAACTGGACATCTCGCTCGGCGGCAACCAGACCATCGGTGCGCTGTCCGGTTCGGCAGGCAGCATCCTCTCGCTGGGCGGAAGCACGCTCACCTTCGGTGATGCCACCAACCAGACATTCGGCGGCGTGATCGGCGGTACCGGTGGCCTGGTCAAGCAGGGAACGGGCACGCAGACGCTCAGCGGCGCCAATACCTTCAGTGGTGGCCTGAACCTGGCGGCCGGTGGCCTGTTGCTGGGCAACGGCAGTGCACTCGGTACCGGCGCATTGACGGTCAGCGGCAATGGCTCGCTCGACGCAACCGCAGCACTGAATCTGGGCAATGCCATCAACCTTGGCGCGGTGCTGACGCTGCCGGGCAGCCAGAACCTCACCCTGGGCGGCAACATCACCGGCACCGGCAGCCTGACCAAGAACGGTGCCTCGCTGCTGACCTTGAACGGTACCAATGCATTCAGCGGCGGCCTGAACCTCAATGCCGGCAGCCTGCTGCTGGGCAACAGCGGTGCACTCGGGACGGGCGCATTGAGCGTGGGTGGCAATGCATCGCTCGATGGCAGCACGGCGTTGAACCTGGTCAACAATGTCACTCTGGGTAGTGGGGCTGCGCTGTCGCTGCCGGGTTCGCAGGCGATCACGCTTGGCGGGGTGGTTTCCGGAGCCGGTGGCCTGGTCAAGAACGGTGCCAGCACGCTCACGCTCAACGGCGCCAACAACTTCGCCGGTGGGCTGACGCTCAACGGCGGTGGCCTGATGCTGGGCAACGCTGGCGCACTGGGAACCGGGCTGCTTGCCGTGGGCGCGAACGCGACCCTGGGCAGTACGGTGGCATTGAACCTGGGCAATGCCATCGATCTCGATGCCGGTGCGCAGCTGAGCCTGACCAGCAATGAGAATGTTGCTCTGGGCGGACTGATCACCGGCACCGGTGGCCTGATCAAGACCGGCACTGGCGTGCTGTCGTTGAACAACAGCAACACCTTCAGTGGTGGTCTGACGCTGAATGCGGGCGGTCTGTCGGTCGGCGCCAACGGTGCGTTGGGTACCGGTGCACTGAACATCGGCGGCAATGTTTCTCTGGATGCGAGCGCCCCGGTTTCGCTGGTCAATGCAGTGAACCTGGGCGCCAATACGCTGACCCTGCCGGGCAGCAGCAATCTCACTCTGAGCGGTGTGGTGAGTGGTGCCGGTGGCCTGATCAAGGACGGCGCCTCGACGCTGACCTTGTCCGGTGCCAATACCTTCCTCGGTGGCGCCACGGTCAACGCAGGTACGCTGGCACTCGGCGCGGGTGGCAGTCTTGCCGCCATCGGTGCGGTGGACCTCGCCGGTGCCGGCGCGACGCTGGACATCTCCGCAGCGGGTGCCGGGCAGACCATTGGCGCGTTGAACGGCGTGGCAGGCAGCCATGTGGCATTGGGCACGCAGACCCTTACTTTCGGTGGCGCCAGCAATGGCAGCTTTGCCGGTGTCATCGATGGCAGCGGTGGGCTGATCAAGGTCGGTGCTGGCGTGCAGACGCTGTCCGGTGCCAATACCTTCAGTGGCGGTGTCGCGCTTGATGCCGGTGGCCTGATCCTCGGGAATTCGGGGGCGCTGGGCACGGGCACACTGGGCATCGGCGGCAACGTCAGCCTGGACGGAACGACGGCACTGAACCTGGCCAACGCCGTGAACTTCGGTGGGGGTACGCAGCTGACGCTGGGCGGCAGCAGCGATCTCACCCTTGCAGGCGTGGTGGCCGGCAGCGGCAGCCTGATCAAGAACGGTGCAGGCCTGCTGACGCTCAACAACACCAATACCTTCGGTGGCGGCCTGACCTTGAACGGTGGTGGCCTGGTGGTCGGCGCGAACGGCGCACTCGGTTCCGGCACGCTGGCGGTGAATGCCAGCACCACGCTGGATGCGGGTGCTGCAGCGACGCTCGGCAATGCGGTCACGCTGGGCTCGGGTGTTGCACTGACATTGCCGGGCAGCAATGCGCTGACGCTGTCGGGTGTGATCGATGGCAACGGCAGCCTGATCAAGAACGGTGCCACCACGCTGACGCTGTCCGGTGCCAACACCTATACCGGCGGTACCACCATCAACGCCGGTACGCTGGCACTGGGAACAGGTGGCAGCCTTGCCGTGGCGGGTGATGTCACGCTGGGCGCAGGCGCTGGCTTCGATATCTCCGGTGCCGGCAGCAGCCAGACCATCGGCGCGCTCAACGGTGCGGGCGGAAGCACGCTGGCGCTGGGCGGTAATTCGTTGACCTTCGGCACGGCCGGCAATGCCGCCTTCGACGGCGTGATCAGTGGTGGTGGCGGTCTGGTCAAGGTGGGCGCGGGCGTGCAGACGCTGTCCGGCGCCAACACGTTTGGCGGCGGCGTGACGCTCAACGCTGGCGGGCTGGTGCTCGGCAATGACGCGGCGCTGGGCACGGGTGCATTGACCGTCGGCGGTGCCGCCACGCTGGACACCACCGGCCTGGCAGCACTGACCAACAACATCGCGCTCAACGCAGGCCTGACCGTACTGGGCACCAATGCGCTGACGCTCAACGGGGTGATTTCCGGTACCGGCAGCCTGACCAAGGATGGTGGCGCAACGCTGACCTTGAACGGTATCAACTCCTATACCGGTGGTACCAACATCAACGCCGGCACACTGGCGCTGGGTGCCGGTGCCAGCCTGGCGGCGAGCGGTACCGTGAACCTCGCCACCGGCGCGACGCTGGATCTGTCGGCCGGCAGTGGCACGCAGGTGTTCGGCACCCTGGTCGGCAACGGTACGGTCAACCTGGGCGCCAATTCGATCGAAGTCGGCGGGGCGACCAATGGCACCTTCAGTGGCTCTATCGCAGGTACGGGTGGCCTGACCAAGGTCGGTGCGGGCATCGAGACGTTGACCGGTGCCAACACCTACACCGGCGGAACCTTCATCAATGCCGGCACACTGGCGATCGGTCCGGGCGGCAGCCTGGCGGCCACCGGTGCAGTGACACTTACCGCAGCGGGAACCGGCTTCGACATCTCGACGTCCGGTGCCAGCCAGACCATTGGTTCGTTGGCCGGGGTGACTGGCTCCACGGTCACTCTGGGCGCGCAGTCGCTGATCCTCGGCGGCAACGGCAACAGCGTGTTCGACGGCGCGATTTCCGGCACCGGTGGCCTGGTCAAGAACGGCACCGGCATCCTCACGCTGGGCGGCGCCAACCTGTTCAGTGGCGGCCTGGCGCTCAATGGCGGCGGCCTGGTGGTCGGCAACAACGCCGCGCTCGGCAGCGGTGCGCTGACGGTGGGCGGCAACGCGACGCTGGATGCATCGACAGGCGTCAACCTGGCCAACAACATCGGGCTTGCAGCGGGCGCCAACCTCGACCTGCTCGGCAGCCAGGCGCTGACACTGGGCGGTGTGATTTCCGGTACCGGTGGGCTGATCAAGAACGGTGCGGCCACCGTGACCCTGACCGGTGCGAATACCTACACCGGAGGCACCACCATCAACAGCGGCACGCTGGCGATCGGCGCCGGCGGCAGCCTGGCGTCGACCGGCGCGGTGAACCTGGCCGGTACCGGTACCCTCGATATCTCTGCGGGCAACCAGAGCATCGGTTCGCTTGCCGGTGTGGCCGGCAGCACCGTGGCGCTGGGGGGCAGTGCGCTGACCCTGGGCGGCACGGTAGACAGCACGTTCAACGGTGCGATCACCGGCAATGGTGGCCTCGTCAAGAACGGCGCAGGCGTGCAGACCCTCAACGGCGCCAGCACCTTCAGTGGCGGTGTAACGCTCAATGCAGGCGGCCTGGTGGTCGGCAACGATGCCGCTCTCGGCACCGGGGCGGTAACGGTGGGTGGCAACGGTACGCTCGATTCGAACACTGCGGTGACGTTGGCCAACAACTTCGTCCTCAATGCCGGGCTGACCGTGCTCGGCAGCAACAACCTCACCCTCAACGGCAACCTGAGTGGCACCGGGGCGCTGACCAAGGAGGGCGCAGCAACGCTGACCTTGAACGGTGCCAATACCTATACCGGTGGCACCTTCATCAATGCCGGTACGTTGGCATTGGGCGCCGGCGCGAGCTTGAATGCCAGTGGCATCGTCAACCTGGCCAGTGGTGCGACCTTCGATCTGTCGGCGGGCAGCGGCACGCAGCAGTTCGGTACCCTGATCGGCAACGGCACGGTGAACCTGGGCGGCAACACCTTGACCATTGGTGGTCCCGTCAATGGCACGTTCAGTGGTTCGGTGGGGGGTACCGGTGGGCTGATCAAGGAAGGCACCGGCACCCAGACCCTGACCGGTGCCAATACCTTCACTGGTGGCACCACCATCAATGCGGGCACGCTGGCGATTGGCGCCGGAGGAAGCTTGGCAGCGAATGGCGCGGTGACACTGGCCAACGCCGGAACAGCGTTCGATATTTCTGCCGGTGGCGCGCAGAGCATCGGATCACTGGCGGGTGTTACCGGCAGTACGGTCGCGCTCGGCGGCAGCACGCTGACCCTCAATGGCGTAGGAAACACGACCTTCGCTGGTGACATTACCGGTACCGGTGGCCTGGTGAAGAATGGTGCAGGCATCCAGGGCCTGACCGGCAGCAATACCTTCAGCGGTGGCGTGGCACTCAACGCCGGTGGCCTTGCCTTGGGTAACAACAATGCACTGGGAACCGGCACGCTGACCGTGGGCGGCAATGCCAGCCTGGACGGCACCAGCGCGCTGACGCTGGCCAATACCGTGCAGCTGGCCAGTGGCACGCTGACCCTTGCCGGCAGCAACGCGCTGACCTTGAACGGCCCGATCAGCGGCGCTGGCGGCCTGCTCAAGGATGGCGCAGCAACGGTCACCCTCGGCGGTGCCAGCACCTACACCGGTAACACCACCATCAACAGCGGCACGCTGGCGGTGGCGGCCGGTGGCACCCTGTCGGGTGCGAGCACGGTCAATCTGACCGGTGCCGGTACGCTGGACATCAGTGCCGGTGGCAACCAGAGCATCGGAGGCCTGGCCGGCGTAACCGGATCCAGCGTGGTGCTGGGCGGTGCGACCCTGACCACCGGCGGCAACAACGGCAGCACCACCTTCGGCGGTGTGCTCAGTGGCACCGGTGGCCTGGTGCAGAGCGGCACCGGCACGCTGACCCTGAGCGGCGACAACGTCTATACCGGTGGCACCACCATCAACGGTGGCAGCACGCTGCAGCTCGGCAACGGTGGCAGCTCCGGTTCGGTGCTGGGCGACATCACCAACAACGGCAGCCTGGTCTACAACCTGGGCAGCACCGCAACCGTGGGCGGTGTGGTCAGCGGTAGCGGTGGCCTGACCCAGGCCGGCAGCGGCACGCTGGTGCTGACCGGCAACAACACCTATACCGGCGGTACCACCATCAATGCCGGCGGCACGTTGCAGGTGGGCAACGGTGGTGCGACCGGCGCGATCGTCGGCGACATCACCAACAACGGCGCGCTGGTGTCCAACGTGGCGGGCAACACCACGCTGGGCGGCACCATCAGCGGCAGTGGTGGCCTGACCCAGGCCGGCGCTGGCACGCTGGTGCTGACCGGCAACAACACCTATACCGGCGGCACCACCATCAATGCCGGTGGCACGCTGCAGGTCGGCAATGGCGGTGCGACCGGTGCGATCACCGGCAACGTCGCCAACAACGGCAGCCTGGTGTTCGACGTGGCGGGCAACACTACGGTTGGCGGCGCGATCAGTGGCAGCGGTGGCCTGACCCAGGCCGGTGCCGGCGTACTGACCCTGGTCGGCAACAACACCTACACCGGCGGCACCATCATCAATACCGGTGGCACGCTGCAGGTGGGCAATGGTGGAGCGACCGGTTCGATCGCTGGCGACATCACCAACAATGGTTCGCTGATCTCCAACGTCGCGGGCAACACCCTGCTGGGCGGCACCATCAGTGGTACGGGTGGCCTGACCCAGGCGGGCAGTGGCTCGCTGGTGCTGACCGGCACCAACACCTACACCGGCGGTACCACCATCAATGCCGGCGGCACGCTGCAGCTGGGCAATGGTGGTGCGACCGGCTCGATCGTCGGCGACATCACCAACAACGGCACGCTTGTGTCCAACGTCGCGGGCAACACCACGCTGGGCGGCACCATCAGCGGCAGCGGTGGCCTGACCCAGGCCGGCAGCGGCACACTGACCGTGACCGGCGACAACACCTACTCCGGCCCGACCACCATCACTGCCGGTGGCACCCTGCAGGTGGGCAATGGCGGCGCGACCGGTGCGATTGGCGGCAGCGTCACCAACAACGGCAGCCTGATCTTCAACGTGGGTGGCAACACCACCGTCGGCGGCGCCATCAGCGGCAGCGGTGGCCTGACCCAGGCCGGCAGCGGCACGCTGATCCTGGGCGGCAACAACACCTATAGCGGCGGCACCACCATCAACACCGGCGGCACGCTGCAGGTCGGGAACGGCGGCGCGAGCGGATCGATTGCCGGCAACGTCAGCAACAACGGCAGCCTGGTGTTCAACGTCGGTGGCAATACCACCGTTGGCGGCACCATCAGCGGCAGCGGTGGCCTGACCCAGGCCGGCGCTGGCACCATCACCCTGACCGGCAACAACACCTACACCGGCGGCACCACCATCAACGCCGGTGGCACCGTGCAGGTTGGCAATGGCGGCGCCAGTGGCTCGATCACCGGCAACATCACCAACAACGGTGGGCTGATCATCAACACCGGTGGCAGCACCACGCTGGGCGGCAGCATCAGCGGTGGCGGCAGCATCGTGCAGGCCGGTCCGGGGGGCTGAACCTTGGCGGCAACAGCGGTGGTTTCAGCGGTACCGGCCAGGTCACCGGCGGTGGCCTGAATGTCACCGGCAACATCGGCGGCCAGTGGACCATCGGCAGCGGTACCACGCTGTCCGGCACCGGCACCATCGGGGGTACCGGTGGTGGCGTGACGGTATCCAGTGGCGGCGTGCTGTCGCCGGGTAATGGCCCAGGCAATGGCAGCGGTGCGGGCAATGGCACCGGCACGATCACGGTGGGTGGCAACCTGACCTTGTCGCCGGGCAGCACGCTGGGCATCGATCTGGGTGCCACCGGCAGCGACACGGTGCAGGTGGGTGGCAGTGCCAACGTGGGTGGCAGCAGCGTGCAGGTGAATACCATCTCGCCGAGCACCAGCTACCAGCAGGGCCAGCAGTACACCGTGGTCAATGCGGGCGGTGGCGTGAGCGGGCAGTTCGCTTCGGCGAAGACGCCGTCGGCCTTCCTGACCATCACCCCGGTCTACACGGCGAACACGGCCAATCTGCAGATCGATGTGGCGCAGACCGCAGCCTTCACCACGGCGGCGAAGACGCGCAACCAGTACAACACCGCCGCAGCGCTGGACAGCCTGCCGCAGAGTGGTCCGGCACTGGGCCTGTACAACACGCTGCTGATGTATGACGCGGGTACCGCGCGCGCGGCCTTCGACCAGCTGTCCGGTGAAGTGCATGCGGCCAGCCGTGCGGTGCTGTTGTACGACAATTACCTGGAAGAGGGTATCCGCCAGCGCCTGGGCAGTGAGCTGCCGACCGTGCGCGGTGAGCGTGCCTCGGCCTGGCTGGCCGGCAGCGGCAAGGTGTTCAGGCAGGATGGTGATGGCAACGGCGACGACATCCGCTCCAACCGCAATGCGCTGATGGCCGGCGTGGACTGGCAGCTGGGCGAGCACGTGGTGCTGGGTGCAGCGGCCGGCAACGAACGGCTGGATACGCGCCTGTACGATCGCAGCTCGCGCGCCCGCCTGCGTGGCAACACCTTCGGCCTGTATGCGCAGGGCCAGTGGAACAACGGCTTTGCGGTCGGTGGCAGCGTGTCGCGCGGCGACTACCGCACGCGCACCACACGTGAGGTGCCGCTGCTGGGCCAGACCCTGTACAGCCGCCAGGACTCGGATGTGACCATCGCCCAGGTGGAAGGCAGCTGGACCTGGACCCACGGCAGGACCCAGCTGCAGCCGTATGTGCAGTTCACCAAGCACTGGGTCGACAGTGATCGCGCGGTGGAGCAGGGCGGCACTGCTGCGCTGGAGCTGGAAGGCGGCAAGGACACGCTCAATGTCAGCACCGTGGGCGTGCGGGGCCGCTGGGACGTGGGCAGCGGCGAGCGCTTCCCTGCACAGCTGACGGTCGGCCTCGGCTGGCAGCATGCTTCGGGTGACACCGACGTGGCCAGCCGCAACCGCTTCGCGGTCGGCGGCAATGCGTTCGATGTGTACAGCGCGGTGATGGCACGCAACGCGCTGGTCAGCCAGCTGGGCGTGGCGGTTGGGCTCGGCCGCAACAGCCAGCTGTCGATGTTCGTGCAGGGCCAGCACGGCGACGGTCGCCGCGATGTCGGCGGGCAGATCAACCTGCGCGTGGGCTTCTGAGGGGAGCGGGCCAGCGGTAGAACCACGGCGGGCGTGGATGGGACCGGGGCGGGAGCGCTAGAGCTCCCGCTCCATTTCCACAGCGTCGATCCCGGCGCCGTGGCCATCGGGCACCACACGTATCACCTGGAAGCCCAGGCCGGCGTAGAAGCCCTGGGTGTGCTGGCTGGTGCTGAGCGTGACGCGATTGATCGAGGGATCCGCTTCGGCCTGGCGCAGGCGCGCCAGCGCCAGTTCGCGTCCCAATCCATGCCGGTGCAGCGCGTGCTGCACCATGCCCCAGCAGAAACCGGCACTGCCATCACCGCGTCGCGACAGGCCGCCACAGGCCACGATGCGGTGGTCGCGCTCGATCACCTGGAAGGCGCAGTCCATGGCCTGCTCACGCAGGAAGCGTTCAAGGTCGCTGCGCTCTTCGGGCGCGAAGTAGGTGGGCACGTTGCTGTCGAAAATCGACAGGCAGGCGCTGGCATCTGCGGGTCGGTAGAGGCGGAGGTTCATGGGCCCACGATAGACGATCGTCAGTAGATCCACGCTACACGTGGATTCATGGGCCGGATGCCGTGCGTGTATCCCTCAGGCCGAGATTCCCGCCAGCACCGCATACATCACCACGAAGCTCACCAGGAACAGGTAGACGCCGCCGATGGCAAGGTAGCGCAACACGGTCAGCGCCTTGTTGCCGCCATACACGCGTTGCTGCATCCACAGCAGATAGACCGGGACCGCCAGCCACAGCAGGGCATACAGCCATTGGCTGGCGGCGGCGAAGGCGGGGGATGCGAGCGCGCTGCTGATGCCGGCGATGAGGAAGGTTGCCAGCAGCACCATCATCAGCCAGCAGTGGCTGTACAGCGCCACCACCAGATGTTCCAGATACCCCATCTGCCGTGGCACGTAGGCGATGCGCAGTACCAGCGCGAACACCGGCATCAGGAAGAACAGGGCACCGGGCAATGCGGTCAGGATCGCCTGCATGTACAGATCGGTCTTGCCCCCCATGCGCTGGATGTTGGCGTTGCCGTTGTGCAGGCGCTTGTTGAGCCAGTTGTTGGCGAACCGGGGCCAGCCTGCCACCACGATGGGGTTGGTGTCAGCGTCCCACGGTTTGCCGTTGACGGTGTGGTTGAAGAAGGTGCCGGGCTCGGTCGTGGCGACCTCCTTGCTGGTGCCGGTGAGCTCGCCTTTGCGCTGTGCGGCTGCCGCATTCACCGCCGCTCTGGCCATGGCGAAGCCGGCGTTGCCGGTAGCAGGTGAGCTGGCCTGCTGTTGATCGATCATCGTCAGCTGTTTCGCGCGTGCGGCCTCGACCTGTTCAACGGTGATGGACTTGGCATACAGCGAATTGCCTCCGCCCATGCGGATGTCGTCGACGTGCACGAACAGTTTGCCGATGAAGAACGTAAACAGGGTGAGGATGACGAACAGCCGCAAAGGCTGCACGTATCCGACCCGGCGGCCCTTGAGGTAGTTCTGCGTGATGCGGCCGGGAACCCAAAGATCGCGCAGCGTGCGGAAGATGCGCCCGTCCAGGTGCCAGAAGGATTCGAACACTTCTTCGATGGCATGGCCCACGTGCTTGAGCGGGTTGTGCGCCGATTGCCCGCAGCGATGGCAGTAGTGGCCCTGCAGGGCGGTGTTGCAGTTCTCGCAGTCGGCGTGAGCGCTGTCGGTCGAACTCATGGGCAATGGGCCAGGCGTCGGATGAAGGCGTCTACGATAGCGAATTTTCAGGTTTCGTTCAGCTTTGTTTTGGAGTGCCAACGAGCGTGCGTAAGGCGATCAAAAGCATCCACGCGTGGCGTGGATCTACTGATGGATCTGGAGGAACAAGTCCCTCTGTTGAGGGGCTGCCCCGACAGGGGCGGGGAGAGGCAGGCGAAGGGAGGGGCCCAATGGTTGCACAGCAACGTTTGGGGCGAAGCGCGCGCAGCGCACTTCGCGTCCCGCGCCAGATAACTGAAAAAGGCCGCCCCTGGGGGCAGCCTTTTTCAGTTATCTGGCGGAGAGAGGGGGATTGTCGTGTGCATCCATGCACCCGATCCCGATGCGCGTTGCGCCTCGGGACCCGCCTGCGGCGGTCCGGTTCTGCTCCTGCAGAACCGTCGAACCCCGGCGTGGCTTCTCACCACCCATCCCATCCGCCAGACAAACGCAAAAGGGCCACCCTGTGGGCGGCCCTTTTGCGTTTGTCTGGCGGAGAGAGGGGGAAGCAGTACCTTGACCGTCCCGCTTAGCTCCGGAGGCGTCCACAAACCGGATTTGTGTCCTGTGGTGTGTCCCGGATGCTACCCAAGTTCGCACCATGATGCGAGCAGGGGTACGGCCTGGAGTTCGTCGGATTGGGCCGTCCTAAAGATCCCCGCAGGCGAGCCGCTATCTGTGAGGGCCTCTAATCAATGGGCATCTTTAGCTGGCGTCCTTGACCCGGCGGAGTTCTCGGTCGATGAGACGAGGCCGGTCTATGCTTGGCAACAGAGGGGTGAACTAGAGGGAAATACCGGAATGCAATTTCGGATTTGGTCAGCAGGAGTGCTTTTTCTAGGGTCGTATGCCCCGCTGGCCTTTGTACTGGCGGCGCAAGACATCAAAAAAGAGCTGTGGGGAGAGCCCGTATGTGGTTGGAGAGGACAGTTTGATTGCGAACTTCAGATCTTTGAGCACCCTTGGGCATCCTTGGCCGCAATAGTGGTTACATCAGCCGCACTGTGGCTGACGATGTATTCCATAAAGGCTGTCCGATTGAAGAGCGAAGCTGAAGTTCTGTCCGCGAAACCCGTTCCGAATGACCTGATTAATTATGTTTTCCCCTACGTTGTATCATTCATGGGGTTGAGTTACGGAGATCCACAGAAGTTGGCGGGATTCTTCGTTTTTCTTGTGCTCTTGTTTTTGATTACGTATAGGTCGGGGCAGATTCTGATGAACCCCGTATTGATTGCTTTCGGCTGGCGACTGTATGAGGTTGATATTGCTGTCGGTGGGAAACAGGTCCGTAAGACCGTGCGCGCGCTGAAGCAAGGAAAGCTGTTGCCTGGCAAGCAGCTTATTGAGGATGTTCAGGAAGTATACTTGATGGGGGACCCATGAGCGATTTGGCATTGAAAAGCCTCAAGGCATTTGACCTCGCCGGGTCAAACGTGTTCCTTTGGGTGTTTAAGAGGAGCGCTGGCACCAAGAAATTCAAGGCGTTCTACATCAAGACGGATCCAGTCCTGGATAACGCTCTCAAGGGTTTTGCGGAAAATGAGAGGGCCCGAATTAACGAGTGGATTCCATATGGGCATCTCTCTCAGCCCACCGATGATGGATGCCTGACTATTGCTGTGGGTGATACCGACTTTCAGGTTCTAAAGGATCTCGTTGACGAGCCGGAGTCTGACCATGCGACTAATGATCTTAAGAAGCTCAAGGGCGCTGTCGGCTACCTGGTGAAGTTTGTAAAGGATGGGAAGACCCTCTACGCCACGCGGCGCACTCCGATGACGTGGAAGCCGGTATATATAAAGAAGAATGTAATTAATGCAATTTTTAAGAACGGTCAGCTGTCGGCCGTAGCGGGTGATGAGTTCACTCTTGAGCCCCGGTTTGACATATTTGCCTTGGATGGTGTTCTTTTGGTGTCGAACAAGAAGGGCTTTGAGTCAATGATGCAGTATCGAGCCGGTTACGCCCAGGCGTTCGAAAAGCTGAAGTTGGAGCCTGCCTTCTCCGCTCTCTTTACTAACATGCAACCCCTGTTGGACTATGTTGGCGAGAACGGAACGCATCTGAAGAGGATGACGGTGATTCAGGACAAGAATCTGTATTCCAATCCCAAATATTTGAAGGCGCTCAAGACTGTTGCGACGAAGCGGAAGTGGGGTGTCTCTTTCGATAAGGCGGGGAAAATTATCCCGACCGCTGAGACCGCCAAGGTCATCATGACATTGCTGTTGGATCACCGTCTTGTTAGTGAAATCACCGATATCATGTATGACGTTCCTGATGGGGTGAGGGTCGTCTAAAGTCATTGGGCTTTCAAGCTGGCCTGGAGAGACGCAATGGACTGTAAAATATGTAGAAGATTGGCAGGATGCGTTAAGAGTATATTTTTATGGGTCGCCAAGTTGCCTGAACGATTCGAGGCAAAATTGGCTGCCTATTTGGACGTAATTCCACGAGTGGCTTTTGTTGCGAGTGCATTTTTTTCTTCTTCTGTCTCTTGCTCTGATAACTCTCTTCTGGGAGAGGTTTGACTCGACAGGTCGATTTTCTGCTGCAAATATTTTCCTGCTATTTTTTGTTATATTTTTTACGGTTGTAGGATTGTGTCCGAAATTGAATGCGCGATTCTGGACAATTTTTGGTGGCGTGATTGGTGTCATTCTGTGGTATGCCTCTTCTGGCTGAGAGGCGTGAGATCATGGAGTTCTTAGTATTATTGATGTCACGATGCCCATTGCACCACCCGAAATTAATCCGAAAGTGAAAGCGATAAGCATGGATATCGATGTTTTTCTTTCTGAATTCTTATTCATGCTCATCGCCCCCATTTTTTCTTAAACTTAAATCGACTATTAATCTTGTCAAGTGCGCCTGTTGGGTATTTGACGGTTGATAAGGGGGAGCGCTGTGTCTGTCCTTTGTGTTATGTCTGATGAGTCTTTGGATAATATCCTTAATTCCGAAATTAAAGATTTGAATGCAATTCAAATTGCTATCAGGCGGGCCTTGGAAGCTGGTAATCCTCCGGATGAACTCGCGGCTTTGGCTCAGCGAGCTCGCATCAATGTGGAGATTGCAGAAGCGGCCAAAAAAGCCTCGAATGGCTTGCATAGTCCGAGCGCCGGTGATGGTGAGCATCCCCAAACTGAAAAATACGAGATTGGTGAAAATGGCCGTGTGCGTCTGATCTAATGGCCTAAGCCCCGCAGATGCGGGGCCTTTTTTTGGGCAATACGCCAAACGGCAGTGGTGGCCAGCCTCAGGCTGCCTCTGGCTTAGGCGCCAAGCTTACAGACCACTGCCCATTGTCTTCCTGCTTGAGCGACAGGAGATCGTAGGTCTTCACCATGTTGAGAAGACCGGAATGTCCATATATGCCAGGGGAGAACCCGGAATTCGCTCGCTTTAGATAGGAGCCCAAGGAGTTGAGGCTTACCTTTCCCTCTGGCGTGCTACCGGCGAGCAGTGAGACGGCCTCGATGACGAACCGAGGACGGCGCTTTGGGAGCGGAGCGCTGCCGGTGGTCTTGGCTTCGCTACTGTGGTCAGCAGGATGTGGCGGGTCCTGAAGATCGGGCGGCTCTGGCGATGAGGCATCTTGTGCGGACCACTCGAAGAACTGATCACAGGCATTACGCAGAGCGTCGGGGGTCTTTGCTTCGCCTACGATCAGAACCGTGGCGCCGCGCTCTCGGAGCTTCCTGCAGAGGTAGGCGAAGTCAGAGTCGCTGGTCACCAGGCAGAAGATGTCGGCACGCTGATCGAAGAGCGCTTCCAGGGCATCCAAGGCCAGGGCGATATCGGAGGTGTTCTTCTTCGCTGCGTATTGAAACTGAAGGCATGGAGTGAATGCCTGGCGAACCAGCGCCTCTTGCCAAGAGTTGCCTAAGGTAGTGCGATTGCCATAGCCGCGCCGAAGCGTTACGCGCCCGGCCTGTGCAGCCATGAGGAGCGCGAAATCCACGATTTCGGGAGCAACGTTGTCGCAGTCAATCATTACGGCAACGGTCGATTCTTGCGGTTGAGCCATGTTGATTTCCTTATCGCGTAGAGCATATATGGTGCGACAGCTTGCCGATGACTACGTCTTCCGTCGAACGATATGGTCCCCGGCTGCATCATGTTTCTTGTAGCTAACCCAAGCTTGCCCGTTGCTACCTTTGACAATCCTGAGCTTATCGGGGTCTGCGGTGCTTTCAAAAGCATAGCCAGTCATATGGATCTCGACCGGGAAGTGACCGAGCGCCTTTCCAGCCACATCCAGTTGCCAATGTGTCTGAATGAGAAATTCGCCAGGCGCCTTCATTGCCGCTCGTGCATCTGGGGTGACTGAATCGACCTCGAACCTATGAATGGAGATTGGGCGTTGGGCGCCCCTCAGAAGGTCGAAGCCAAAGTCAATGTCTTCAAAGTTCTCGTCAGAAAGGTAGTCTGACGATTCTAAGGTAAAGTCGGATTTGAGCGCGCGCGCGACCATGTGCAGCCTGCTCAAGCTTCTAATGTGTTGAAATACAGGGAGCATCTTTTTAATGGGTGAAACCGGGGGCGTCAGGGTCTGACGGGCATCGTTGAATTCTATAGTCAGCAGCATTGCGTCCTCGGCGGCGATCTGGTCCGCCCAAGTTGCCAAAGGGGCGAGATAATTCACCTCTTTTAAAGGCACTCCGTATATCTCGTTTCCCCTGATGCCCAAGCTGATCTCTGTCTCCAATGTCGAGCCAGCAACGGTCCCACGGATTATTATGTTAAGTGCGGATGGGAGAAGTTCATTGGTGATGCCTATCCCGGCGGCGCCGTTGAACAGCTGGGCAGCTAGGCTTAGCTCCTGCGCCAGGACCGAGTATTCTTGGCCGGGGCAAATGATGACGTGGCCTTGGACGTAAGTGTTTGACCTCATGGTCACCTTGCCATGAGCAAGTATTGGCTTCGTTTGATCCTCGAAGCCGGGGAGGGGGCCGAGTTTGAAGTCCTTCACATCAAATGTGCGTGGGAGGCCATACAGATATGCGTCCCGGACAAGGGCGGTGTTCTCGGCGGTTCCGACCGAGGTGAAGGATAGTTCCAACAGAGAAAGCCTCTTCGAGAGCTCCTGCACTTTCTGAGTCTTGTTCTCGCCGGAGCCGGGGGGCGCTCTTCGGGCGCTGTGCTTTGCTAGATCAATAGCTGGCTGATGCCCGATGGATAACGGATCTCGGGTTTGAAGAATAGGCTCTACGATGTCCCACAGATAGCGTTCAAAGCCTTCACGGTCACTGAGGACCTTTGAATGGTCGAACGTGACCACGCCTTTGCCATCGCCGATCAGCTTTTCTTGATTGCCCTTCGCCCACTCTTGAGCGTGAATCCAATAGATGGAACGGTCGGGGGTCACCCTCAAAATGAAGACTGGGAGCACATTGTTCGCATACTGCCGTAATCTGCTTTTGGAAACTTGAGCGGTGAGGCGGCCTTTTCTGGGCTCGACAGAGGTCCCTTTCACTTGTGCTAGAAAGTGAATGCCGTGGTAGACCGTGTGATCGGGGGTGATGCAGAGGTCGTAACCAATGTCTATCTGATCGTGCCCAACATTCCAGTTCCAATCTACGAAGGCTTGTTCTACTACAAGCTCTGCTTGTCGACCAGTCTTCTGAGATTTAGGGAAGTTCATCGGCCAGAACGATAAAGGGTTGCAAGGATGACAGCCTACCACTGACTTTCGGACACATCATGGATAGAACTTCCTCTTGTCCTTCAAGCATCGCTTGAACTGCCCCTTGGCATAGACCGGAAGCGCGACTGCAGGTAGGTATTTCTCCAAGGTCTCTATCTGCTTCCTGCGCATCACGGCGGGCTTCTTGTGGAAGTAGGCCTCGTGAAGCACGGGCACGCGCTTGCTGACAGAGTGGCCGGTGATCAGAGCAATGTCTTCGTCAGGGACGTTCTGATGGTGGAGCTCTGTGGCGATGGTGTGGCGGAAGGCATGGAACCCAACACCTCTAGGGAATCCAAGGTCCTTCATGTAGCGGCTGAACTGGCTAAGCGCTGCCAGGCTGTAGCGAGCATTGGTCTCGCCAGTCTTACGGTTCACACCAGCGGATAGGTGTGGGAAGAGGCGAGGGTGGCCGCATTCTCTAATGTCATCCATGAAGTCCAGGAAGCCTGCGTCCAACAGGGGCTTCGGGATGGGGATCGTTCGGATAGATGCCTTGCCTTTTAGGCTTTGTCGACTCCGTAGCCGGTTCCGGTGCGCTAGGTCAGGGTCTACTGTCTTCTGGATGCGGATACACCAGACATCACTCTCCTGGACGATGTCGGCGACCTTCAGCTGAGCGACTTCGTTGATGCGGGCACCCGTATACAGACCGATCATAGGAAGCCACCATCGATGCGGATACTTGCTCGCCCAAGGAATGAAGGTCTTTGGGTCGAAGATACGCCTTAGGTCTTCCTCATCAAAGAGGCGCTCAGGCTTGTTGGGATCGGTGACCAGGTCTTTCTTGATCTCCGCGAACGCGGCCATGGGGGACGCTTCAATGGCTTTCGTCTTGACCAGCTGATTGAAGAAGGAGACCAGGAAGCGTCGATGTCGTTCGAGCGTCGCAGGGGCAAGCTGAGGAACATCTAGCTCCTTGCCGCAGGCAATGGCTTCGTCATAGCTGATCCCTCGATAGGCGGGGTCAGAAAAGAGGCCCGGAGGTGACCAGCGCATGAGGTCCCAGAGGCGATAAATGTGGGGGTGGTCAATGCGTGAGACGGGGATGTCGCCGCAGGTCATCTGGAGAAGCCGCAGGGTTCGGGCTGTGGAGTCGATGGTCTCTTGTGCGAGGCAGCGGCGCTCTCTATCTCCCAGATAGTCCTTGATCTCTACGGAAAGAAGCCGGGCGGGGTGGCCTGCGGATAGGGGCTCAAGGTAGCGCGTGCCTGCGGCATTGATGCGAGAGCGTCGAGAGCGCTCCATAGCCGCGTTGAGGATCTCTTGCGCATGGATGGCCGCTTCGCGTCCGGTGATGACCAGTTCATCAATCCGGAAGCGCCCGATCCTGATGCCCTTAAGTTGCAGCGTGTCATCGGCGTCGGGATTGAAAGGGAAGTCTTGAAGGAAGTTCTTTACTGTTTTTGGCATTGCGCTGTCTCCGTAGATGATGGGAGCAGTGCTAAGGCCTAGTGATGATTCGTCAAACGAGATCTAGAGGGTTGCCGCGTTGCTTAGGCATTCGCCGGAACGTTGGAATTAGCGCGAAAACTTTTAGAGGAGATTAGTGGGATGTGCGTTGCCAAGCGCTGTGGCGCAAGGGTTTGCCTTTGGTGACCGCTTCTATCTTGCAGTCATTTTTGTACTGTACGATTTTGAGTGTACTTACGCCTAAGCGTGCTTTCTTACACTAATGGCATTTAGGCATTGCGACCGGCATCACATTATTTAAGCGCTGGCTAATTTTGCTGAACGTGTGTCGCAACACCAGCTCGCGGTCATGAGTCTGACGACCTCTTCTCATTGATCCGTATTGCGGACAAATCCAACATGATGAACTGAGTTTACGTCTGCAGTGAAGCGGCCTGACGCAGATTCGCGAGCACGGTCGAAGAGCAAGAGATAGTGGCCAACCAGGTCATGAATGCTGTCTAG
This sequence comes from Stenotrophomonas sp. 99219_Sma, assembly GCF_056480785.1. Lineage (NCBI taxonomy): Bacteria > Pseudomonadati > Pseudomonadota > Gammaproteobacteria > Lysobacterales > Lysobacteraceae > Stenotrophomonas > Stenotrophomonas sp. 99219_Sma. The sequence continues at coordinate 967,520 of NZ_CM151117.1, forward strand.
CCGATACCTTTGCACGATGGCGTCGGCGTGGCTCTGGTGAATCGAGATGCGGAAGCTGCTGTTTTCGGCGCCAAAGTTTGAGTAGTAGCTACTGCCAAGGGGCCAAAAGCTAAAAGAGCGCACTATTCCCCAGAATCCAAGCCAACGCTCCGTATGTAGATCGACTCGGGCGTCCTCAAACCGTACAAAGGCGTCATGGACCGGCACCTCCGTCTGAGCAGGATCTGGGAGCCGTATCCGAACTGGACTGGTTTTGAAGCTTGGCCAGTGAACTAATTGTTCAAGTAGCCGTTGCGGCCCGCGAGATATAGTCGTCGACCGGCGTGTTCGGGAGGCCGAGCCTCCGCCAGCTCTGCTGCCTTCGTCAGCATCTTCGCCTTCTTCAGAATTCACCTCCGAAGATTCGACTGGCGTCTGAATTCTGACAATCAGAGTCTGATTGCGTTCCACCCATTGAGCGACAGTCGCATCACTCTCATTTGTTTCCCATGGATCTGCGTTGCGCTGGATGAGGCTGCAGTTGGGCGCATGCGGACGACAATAGAAGTGCGCAATTCTCCCATTCCTTCCAGGACTTGGATCAGTCTTTCGGCGAAAGTGCGCGGTAGATTCACAGCCTAAACACTTTAAGTGGCCCCTCAAGGGCTCCCGCTGGGCCTCCGTGAGCAGTGAAATCTCTAAAGCGGTGTATTCGTGATTAGTTCTTCGATCCAGAGCTTCTTGCATCCTTCAAGTCCCCTGTGACTCGTTCCCGATGCTCTTAGATTAACTCCTGCTTGGTCAACCGCGCCAGACCTATGCTTGTTCTAATCGGTGTTCCGGCTGAAAAGCACTAATGGATCCGCTTCGCGTCTGGTCTTTAAAGAGAGTACCACTGTCATTCGCTTGAAAAATCGCGGAAGCTGGTTCTTTCTGCAAGGTGATCCCCGACAACATTCCGGCTCAAGACATGCGATGAAAGGCTAGGGCGCAGCAAGCTGCTTTAGCAGTGCTAGTGCTTCTTTCTGCTTCCTAGCATCAAGCTGCGATAGCACCAGGATGGCTTCAGCCATTGTGTCGGAGGCAGCAAGAAAGTAAGCCGCTGGAAGATCCAGCAGTTCCGCAAGTCTCTCGATGGTCGCCAGATCGGGCTTGTGCATGCCTCGTTCGTAACGGCTGATGCGGGGAGCCACCGTGTTCGGGTCGTCCACGCCCAAAAGCAATTCCCCAAGCTGCGCCTGCGTCCACCCCTTAGCCACACGGGCGGCGCGAAGACGTTGGCCAAGAACAGTAGGCGTAGGTTGAGGGGCGGGCATCCAAGAACAACAAAGACGTTGACTCCCAGAAGTGTGCCCATCTAAGCTTAGCTGGTCATTTGCGTTCAACGCAAATATTCGTCGGAGAGCTAATCGTATGGATATGAGGTGCTGGGCAGTGGTGGGTCTCCTGTCGTTCGCTGCTTCTGCCGAGGCTGCGAACAGCCTGTCGTGCCAACTGCAGAGCGGCCAGTTTCGGGTGGATGGGGGAGGGCGTCCTAAAGTCTCTGAGTTCATCTGGGCCACCGGACACGCCTCCGTTCCCCCCACCGGCCCCATCCGAACGCGGATCGGCCGGATCGACCCTGCAGATGGGCCGGACTACAAACGGATGCTCAAGCTGGACGGCAAGCCCGTTCTGCTGCCTCCCGAAGCGCATAGCGTCATTGGCTTCGGCAAGGTCTATGACTTCAAGGACGCCATCGCTCTGGCTTACCTCGGCGAGCGTGAGGAGGACTCCTCTGCGCGGCCTAGTCAGATCGTGATCGTCATCAATAAGGCCGGGTCAGTGATCGATAGCGAAGTCCTGCCTGGCACTGCAACGAATCCGGGCAGTCACTGCCTACTCATCGACTGATCAAGGAGCTGACATGAAGAAGCTTTGGACGCTTTCCGCCGCAGTGCTGCTGGCCGCCTGCTCGGGTGGCCCTGGTAGTGGCGATGTTGAGAAGGCCTTGACCGTTTATTTCAAGGAAGCAACGGGAACGACGATGACCTTCGAACGTCTCAAGGTGGGCGAGTGTGTGCGAGGAGACAGTCCGGGCTACGCGTGCAGTGTCACTGGAACGGCCCGCTACCAGATCGGCACCCGCACCGAGCAACAACAGCTTGTCGGCACTTTCGTCATCGACAAAGTTGGCGGCAACTGGACTGTTGTAGACCGTCGCTGAATTCAAGCCCGCCGCCAACCCCTAGCTAGGAGGTTCAGATGTGGACGTTTTTCAACGTAGTGCGTTGGCTCATCACGGGTGCGGCCTTGTGGTGGCTGTGCAGCGTGGTGTTTGAGGAGGGCACCACCGCTGAAGGAGCAGTATTCGGGCTGATGCTCTTCGGCCAAGTTGTCTTCTGGCCTCTCTTGCTGCTGTGGGGACTGCCGTGGCTGGTCCGCCGTCGCTTCGCTCGAAGCAAGCGCCAATCAATATTCTGATTGCAGGCGCTTTCGAGCCGTCTATCGATTGAAGGGAGGGCAAATGCCCTCCCACGCCTATCGCGTTTGAAGCGTCGGGATTAAGGCTCAGCTTGCTTAGCTAGCTATGGCGATGCTGCGCCCGTTGGGAGGGCATCAGCTGAGGTGGCTGAGGCCCGGCTCAAGCCTCAGTGTCCTCGGGGGCCAGGTGCGACCAAATCGCTTGGACAAGGTTTTCCAGCGTGGGTGAGCTAACTCCTTTGCCTTTCGCACATGCCAACACCTGATGCATCACTTCCGGAATCTTGTGTGTGTCCTTGCTGGGGGTGAGCCCAAACGGCTCACATGCCTCTGCCAAACACTGCTGATGCAGCTCGGTGCCGAGCTCTGAGATCAGCACTGTTTCAAGCGTGTCATCAAAGTAGGCATAGTTCTTGGCTATCCGGGTTGAGAGCGGCTCATCGTAAGTGGCGTTAGCGTCCGCTAGATGAAGCAGCGCTGGGTTAGCACCTGCTTCCTTCTTGTTCAGGTCGCAGTCCCATAGGATGAAGGTCGGAATTCCCAGCTCGGTGAATACAGCGTAGGGCCGATCAAGATTGAGCTTTCCCTCAACAGGAAGAATTGCTATGCCAGCAGCATGGAAGTCAAGGCCGAGCAGCCGCGCGCATGCTTGAAGCGCAGAACGGTCGCTTCTTCCTTCAACCAGGACGACGCCGTTCGCAAAGAAGCCCTCTGAAAGCTCAGTCCCAAGGATGTGCAATCTCGGGGTGAGAGTTGCAGCCGTCCAAGACCCAGCGGGCTTGTTGTTTGCTCTCTCAAGTCGGGTAGCGACATTGTCTAGACTCAGCGATGTGAGCTGCGCATGCTTAAACTTGCTGTCCGTGGACTTTGCTCGCCGGGTAAGCCGCACTTCGTTAGCTCGCTCCATTGCAACGAACATCGGTGAGTGAGAGCCAAAGATAATCTGTGTGGGGCCGGTCGCACCAGGTAGGCTCCCGGTGCTCAAACCTCTCAAAACGCTTGCTAAGTGACGCTGCTTAGTCGGATGTTGGTATAGCTCCGGTTCCTCAATTGCCAAGATGAGGCTCGGGGCCGCTGGCGGCGTTGTCCCTGGAACTTCCTCGTCCGATTTCCCTTCAGCAGTAGGAGTTTGATGGCTAGTCTTGGCCAAGTGCTGGAGAAGCGTGAAGACAAATGCGCGCTGAAGACCGTGACCTTGGCGATCCACGGGGCCGCCGAAGCCTTCATCACTCAATGAGACATCTGCGGCAGGCAAGGGCACAGCGATGTCAGCGACTTCGCGCCACTTTAGCCCCACCGCAGCGTCCCGATACAGGCTTTTAAGGTCGCCAGTTAAGCGGGTTGCAAGCTCCCCAAGTTCAGGCATGTTTGCAGGTTCAACTAGAGCGCGATAGCGCGTCGTCACCTCTTCCTGGAAAGCTCGCACATCCTGTCTTTGAAGGATTGCACTGCGAACAACGATCTCCAGTAGCCTTCCAATGGCGCTTGCTTTACCGTCAGCGGCGTCAAGCGAGGCCTCTCGAACTGCCGGAACAAAGACGAAGCTGGTATGACGCTGAAGCGCACCTCGCCCCGCGTTCTGGAACCCGAAGAACTGACCATCGTCCCTCAACAGGGTCAAGGCATCGGGATGTTCTTGCTCCCATTGGAGGAGATACCCCTCAATCTGTGCGGCATTGGTCGCGCTGGGAAGGCTGGTGTAAGTGGCGTTCTCTTCCTTGAGAGCCTTGTAAGCGGCCCGCTTTTCAGTCGCACCACTGATGGCGCGGATGGGAGAGAAGTCCGGATTTTGGAGCGTTGAGCCATAGTAGCGACCTGACGAGGACGTTCCATCGAAGATCCTGGATACAGTCAACGTGCCCTCCCGAACTCTACTCTCGAAAGTCTCCTGTTCGGCGCTACTCAGTTCCCCGAAGGTCAACTCGATCTCTACTGGCAAGGTAGTGTCACGGCCGAAGTAGTCATCCGGATCCAGCGCTTTGCTGGTCGAGTAGAACTTCTCAAGGGCTTTCAGGATGCTGGATTTTCCGGCGCCATTGCCACCGATCAGAGCCGTGTGCGCCTCAAAGCTGATGGAGATGTCGCGCAGAGACCGGAAATTCTTGATACGTGCATTTAGCAGTTGCATAGCGCTGGGCATCCTATCCGTGTGTGATTTCGCCCTATCGGGCCCTAGGGGCGACCGCGCGACTAAAGTTCGCTGTAGATCGTCAGCATGTCCCGGTCCCCTCTCTTGTAGCCAGTTCTGGGGGCGTCTGACCGGATTGTTGAGACATGTGCCGAGAAGCTCTTGTCGATGAGCATCAGCTTCCAGCCTGCTCTTTCGCCGCTTACCGAGCCGCCGCTCACTTGGTAGACACGCATGCAGAGTTGACCGGTCTTGCTCGTGCCTACCGCATGGACTTCTACCAATCGCGAGAATCCGTCATATCGAAGCTCAAGACAAAGCCCTTGCTCGATTGCCAACAGTGCGGCGTTCTTAGACATGGTTCCTTCCCCCCCCATTTATGCTTCGGACCGTGGGGCGAGAGTTGCGGCCGTCAAAATACCGACAGTCATCTTGGTTCTTTCAGATGCCCCTTGGTCAATTGCACCACATTTGCCCTTGGCAAGGGCACGTATCGAGTCTTAGCCTTAGGTAGTAGGGTTGGCCTATTCCTTGTGCAGTGAGCTCGGGATACAATTGGGGCGCTCTGGCGATAGGAACTCAGCCTATCCCTCTATTCGTCACCAAGTGACTTACGCGATACCGGTGTGCGCCATTTGGCTCACCCTGTTGGTTAATGTCCATGCGCCTTGCGCTAGGTAAGCCAGAGCTATGAATAGAGGAGCGATCTTATGAAGAAATTTCTCCGTAAGACCCGCCTAGTTCATGCGTGCTTGTCGTTCCTTGGCGGATTGTTCCGCCTGGTCGCGGCGCTCGTGAACATGGCATCTAACTACTGTCGAGCCAGGGATGAAAAGGTGGGAGCATCGCTTTCAAGTAAAGTCAGGGCGTTGGGTCTTTGTCCCCACACCTGCTAGCAGGGCTGTTGGCGAACAAATCCGGGCCAGAGTGGCAAAGGCTTGGTCGCCTCCTGCGTTCTACTATCATTTGCGAAAGGGAGGGCACGTTGCAGCACTTCGGGCGCATGCCGACAGCACCTATTTTTTTAGATGCGACCTGAAGAACTTCTTCGGAAGCATCAACCTATCGCGTGTAACCAGATGCCTTAAGCGCTACTTCTCTTACGTTGAAGCGAGGGGAATGGCCAGCGCCAGCGTTGTCATCGCTCCAGGGGCAACGAAGACCATGCTCCCTTATGGCTTTGTCCAATCGCCTCTACTTGCTTCGCTCGCGCTTGACCAGAGTAGAGTCGGTGCGTATCTCCGGAAGCTGTCAGCGCAGGAAGGAATCACGCTGAGTGTCTACATGGACGACATCGTTATTTCTTCGTTGGACATCGGCCTGCTGGATAAGATCAAGGCCGAGTTAGGCGATAAAGCAGAAAAAGCGGGAATTGCCCTAAATCAAGAGAAGACGGAGGGACCTTCAACGCTTGTGACGGTCTTCAATGTCGAGCTTTCTCACAATTCGCTTGTCATCTCAGAGGAGCGAATGGCTGAATTTCGCGAGGCGCTCATGGTTGCTAGCTGCGATGCGGTAGCCATGGGAATTCTTGGCTACGTCGCTTCCGTCAACGATGCGCAATTGAGCAAACTCTTCCCCTGATCTTCTAGCTTTCTTCGCAAGGACGAAGGGCCTCTGCGTTGCGCTCAGTCGTCGCGCCACTTGGCGCAACTTCCGCACTCGTCATTGGCGAGCTCTTCAACAGCCTGCTTGATGTAGTCGGTCATTTCAGTGCGACTTTCAAATTCACCTGCGATATCGCCCCTGGTGAACTTGGTGTTTCCTAGCTTGTATGCTTCCTGGACGTCCCGGTCCCCTTCCATATACGTGTCATCGTGAAATTCGCATGTCTTCAGGACGCCAGCCTCGACTGCAATCTGACTTGCTATGCCCAGCTTCTTTTCATGCTCTTCAAGCATTCTCTTTGCACCACCCATGACATTCTCCTAAGGCTGTTGCTGCTCTATTCGGGACGAAGGCTGGTTTACTCCAAATGTCTGGTATTGGGCCGCTGCCCCCTTGCGCTGCTCTTTTGCGGAGCGTAGCGCTGCCCATTTGAGAAAACAACTGGCCAGGGCTTCTTCGTTGAATCGCACGCCCTGACTTAAACGCAAGAGCGCACTTAGGCATTGCCCTTCGGGCAATGCGTGCGCAAGAGGCTGTGCCCCTTGACCCCCTAGAAAAGCGCTTGCCAAAGCCTAAATCGTAGGCATAAAGGCAAGGGCGGGGGCCAAGAATAGGGAGCATCAATGGCCATTTATCACACCAGAGTAAAGACATTTAGCCGTACCCAGGGGCACGCATCCACCGCCGCCGCTGCCTACAGGGCGGGGCTGCTCATCATCGATGAGCGAACGGGGCTTCGACACGATTACCGAAAGCGCGGCGGGGTCGTTGAGACCCGTTGCCTCGCTCCCGACGACGCTCCCGACTGGGCTTTCGACCCCCGACAACTCTGGCCTGCAGCCGAGGCTTCGGAGCGCCGAAAAGATGCCACGGTCGCTAGAGAGTTCGAGGTGGCCTTGCCACACGAATTGAGCAATGAGCAGCGTTCAGACCTGGCAGCCGAAATATCGCGCTGTCTGGTCCAGCGTTACAGGTTCGCTGTCCAATCCAGCATCCATGAGCCGCAAACGGCAGATGGCCTTAACTATCACGTCCACATCTTGGCTACGACTAGGCGGGTGGACGCAGAGGGGCTGAAGGACAAGACCAGAGAATTAGACGGCGGCCCTTCGGGTCGAGGAGAAGTCGAATGGATCCGCGCGATGGTGGGTGAAGCCATCAATGCTCACCTGGCCGCAGCCGGTGTCTCGGCACGTGTCGATCACCGCAGCTTAAAAGATCAGGCCGCTGAGGCTGCAGAGCAAGGGGATGAGCTTACGGCAGCGGAGCTTTCCCGTGCTCCAGGACTTCACATGGGCAAAGACGCCACTGCCTTGCATCGGCGAGGTATGGATACCGATCTTAAGCAGGGCAATGACGGGATCCATCTGGCCAACAGCGCTGCTTGGGATCGCGCCATGGCCCAGATGGCAGGAGAGGGCAGGTTGATGGACCCCGTATCCGATCAGGCCGTTCCGGTTGGCTCGCGCCAGGTTGCCCTAGGCCCCGCCATGGGACCAATGCTGTCTTCCGATCTGGTGAGCCCTGTGGTTGAAGCAGTGGAGGGAAGCCTGCCAGTTGAAGCGATTGCCGACGACGGGGCGCGGCAGCCGCAGGCCACTGCATCCAAGCAGGCGTTGAAGGCTGTGCTAGAAATTTGGGCCGAGGCGTGGATTGAGGCGCTGCGAGATCGGCTTAGATTTACGCGCAGGTTGCTGCGCAACAGTGCCACCTTGATATCCGCTCATCTCGCAGCGCCCAGGCTCCGTGGCGACTTGGAAGAGTTGCTCGTAAGACTGAAGAAGTTGAAGCGGGACGCTCTACGCTTCAAGCGTAGGCTGAAAGCTGAAGACCGTGCCCAGCACGTATTGGCCCAGGCAGAATTTGCCTTGGAGAACTTCGAAAGCCAAAACCCAAGGCCAGGCCTGTTGAATCGGTCGGATTGGTCGCGTCGCCGAGCGCGCCGGGTTCGGGCTTTCGAACTGGGGCGCCTGGAGTATCAACGCGCTCACGAAGCCACCGGACCCAAGGCCCAGGAAGACTACAACCGTCGAACAGGCGAGTCGTTGTCGCAGCTGGAGAATTGGAGTGAAGTGCTGCTGCGTAGATATCCGGTGGAGGATGCCCCCATTGACGCTCCTGAAGCCCCTATTCCAGCGGATCACTTGCTCGTAATGAATCCTGTCAGAGATCCTGGAGCGCGGTTGCACTGATAGACAAGCGAAGGCCCCGGCGAACCGGGGCTTTAGCCAACTCTGCTTTCGCTGCCATCAGTGGTAGGTAGGTCCCCGATTGGGCTTGGACACTGCGCCTCGGCGCTCTGAGATCATGTCGCTCAGCTGCACCTGGTCGCGTTCTACCACAGCTTCTCTGACCCTAACGGCAGGTTTTAGAGTGTGGTCGTCAGCCGGAGGCTTAGGGTGCATGCATCGGTTGATCAGTTCGTCGGCGATTTCGAGAGCATGGATGATGTCCTCGATCCGCTCCTGAGTGTCTCGGGTCCGGTCTTGGGCAATCAAAGGGCATAGCACTCTACTAGCGATAGCCAGCTTTCTTTCTAACGGCATATGGAGCTCCTAACGTTTGGGAGCTCTCATAAAAGCACTATTTGCGTTGATCGCAATAGTTGCGGCGTTTGTCAGTGCCAATGTTGGCCCGTTAGAGATACTCCTAGACGTTTCATGTAATTTTCCTGGCGCGGAGATCCGCTATCCCAGCAACTCCTTCAGTGCAGCGAGCTCAAGATTGAAGCTCAAGGATGAGAGCCCTGCTGTTTTGAATTCAGGAGTGATCAGCCCATTGAGCTTTTCTGCCGGGGTGAATTCGCGGCTATAGACGGGATGGTGCTCATCATCAAGCTCGTGACCGACGATCTGGGCGCGCATTTCTGAGGCGACACCGAAGCCCTGCATCTGCTGAATGACAGTCTTGCGCAGGGAATGGAAGCCGCGCTTGGCCTTGGGCCACGTCTTTCCGTGCTCAGCGAGGTGGCGGGTAAAGGCCTTGGAGATCCAGTTCCCCGCGCCATTGACGGCATTGGCCTTCGCTTGAGGGAAGAGACGGCTTGAGGTGGGCAAGCTGGCAACATAGTCGCCGAAGCCCAGGGCCATCAAGTCAGCGTGGATCGGGACAGTACGAATACTGGCCTCGCTCTTGAGGCGCTGGTGCTCGCCGTCGTCATTAATATGGATGTAGGCCACGCCTCCTTCCGTTTGCACATCGCTCACCAGCAGCTGCCCGACTTCAGAGGCACGGGCACCGGTATAAAGGCCCAACAAGGCTGCCCAGCGCGCGGCAGGCGACAATGTGGCAAAGGCCGATGGAGCAAAGAGGAGGCTGATCTGTTTCAGGTCGAAGGCCTTGAAGCCCAGCTTGCGCCGCTTTCGCTTCGCGCTATTGCCGTATGAGACATGGCTTCGGGCCGGGTTGCTGTCTGTGTAGTAGCCAGCGGCAATCAACCAGTCGAAGAAGCCGCCCAGGTAGGACTGTTTGTTCACTCGGGTCGGGGTTGAGATGCCAGCATCGGCGAGTGACTGATAGAAGTTCGACAGGTCGATCCGGTTGATGCTCGGCAAGGGATAGTCAGGGCCGGTGGTGCGCACGAACCCGTCAATCGCCGACTTCTTGATGCTGTAGGTCTTGGGGATGGTGTCGGGGGCAATGGCTTTGAGCCAAAGATCACGCGCTTCCATCAGCGACAGGACCTTGCTGGGCTGGGGCTTGGAGGGAACTGCCGGGGCGGCTGCCGCGCCGAAGAACGCGGGATTGACCCGTCCGATGCTCTCGATGGCGCGAGTCAGCGCCTCGGTGTCTTCGCCTGGCTCCGCTTGGATACGCAGGGAGCCGTTGGCGTCTCGCTCCAGGGTGTAGTCCTGGAGCCGTTGTCCCCGAAGCTCCTGGAGCCATTGCTCTGCCGTCTTCTCGCCCATGCCGTTCTTCCTGATGGCGCTGAAGACTTCAGCATAGCGGGCGGCTAGGACCAAGGCGCAAGCTTGGGCGCTGCGCATTTCGCGTGTTCGAAGGCTTCGCTTGAGAATTCGGCAGCCCAGAAGGGGCTGGAGGTCGACGGGCACGCGCTGGCGGAACGAAAAGCCCGCTGGCGTCTTGATCAAGTGATGGGGAACTCTCATCGGGATGTGTCCCGATTTGTGTCCTGCCCCTTGCTAGGCCCAGAAAAGCAAAACCCCTGATTTCTCAGGGGTTTGCAGAGTCTGGCGGAGAGAGGGGGATTCGAACCCCCGAAGCGCGGTTTAGACGCTTACACACTTTCCAGGCGTGCTCCTTCAACCACTCGGACACCTCTCCGGATCCCTGCCATCGGCAAACGCCTCAGCAGGGGCGCAGATTCTAGCGGGCCGCGCGGCACTTCACAAGCACCCCGGTCAGGAACCTGCGAAGGACGTGCCGGAGGCGAGGGGGCTGGACAGGCATGGCACAATGGAACATCCGATGGAAAACGGTGGCCTGATGTCCTATCTCGTCCTTGCCCGCAAGTGGCGTCCGAAGCGTTTTGCCGAGCTGGTGGGCCAGGAACACGTGGTCCGTGCGCTCAGCAACGCGCTGGACAGCGGCCGGGTCCACCATGCGTTCCTGTTCACCGGTACCCGCGGCGTGGGCAAGACCACCATCGCGCGCATCTTCGCCAAGTCGCTGAACTGCGAGCAGGGCACCAGCGCAGACCCATGCGGCCAGTGTGCGGCCTGCCTGGACATCGACGCCGGCCGCTACATCGACCTGCTGGAAATCGACGCCGCGTCCAACACCGGTGTGGATGACGTGCGCGAGGTGATCGAGAACGCGCAGTACATGCCCTCGCGTGGCAAGTACAAGGTCTACCTGATCGACGAAGTGCACATGCTGTCCAAGGCGGCGTTCAACGCGCTGCTGAAGACGCTGGAAGAGCCGCCGGAGCACGTGAAGTTCCTGCTGGCCACCACCGACCCGCAGAAGCTGCCGGTCACCGTGCTCAGCCGCTGCCTGCAGTTCAACCTCAAGCGCCTGGACGAGGATCAGATCCAGGGCCAGATGACCCGCATCCTGGCGGCTGAGGAAATCGAGGCCGACGGCAGCGCGATCGTGCAGCTGGCCAAGGCCGCCGACGGCAGCCTGCGTGACGGCCTGTCGCTGCTGGACCAGGCGATCGCCTACGCCGGCGGCGCGCTGCGCGAGGACGTGGTGCGCACCATGCTGGGCACGGTCGACCGCACCCAGGTGGCAGCGATGCTCGATGCGCTGGCCGAAGGCGATGGTCCGCGCCTGTTGCAGGTGGTGGCTGCGCTGGCGGAGTTCTCGCCGGACTGGAGCGGCGTACTGGAAGCGCTGGCCGAAGGCCTGCATCGCATCCAGGTGCAGCAGCTGGTACCGGGTGCCGCAGCGGCTGCCGAAGGCCTGGATGCGACGGTGTTCGCCGAACGCCTGCGTCCGGAAGTGGTGCAGCTCTGGTATCAGATGGCCTTGAACGGCCGTCGTGACCTGCCGCTGGCGCCTAGCCCGCGCGCGGGCTTTGAAATGGCTGTGCTGCGCATGCTGGCGTTCCGCCCGGCCGCGGCGGTCCCGCCGGTGCCGAAGTCGGTGGACGGTGCAGGCAATGCGCCGGGTGGCAATGCTGCCGGTGGTGGCAGCGGTACGGGTACCCATGAAGCGACACCGGTTGCTGCCGCCACTTCGGCAAGCCCGGCCGTAGTAGCGCAGGTGGCCGCTCCGGCGCAGGCCGCGCCGCGCGAACCTGAACCCGAACCTGAGCCGGCCCCACGACCCGAACCGGACCCGACCCCGGAGCCCGAGCCGGTTCCGGTGGAAGAGCCCGTGTCACCGCCGCCGGTGAAGGCCGAAGCAGCGGCACCGGCATCCGTTGAAGCCGAAGCGGGCGACGACCTGCCGCCGTGGGCCACCGACGAAGCCGAGGCGCGTGACGAGGCGCTGGCGGCCGAGATGGCTGGGCCGGACGCCGCCATGGTGGCGCCCTGGCATGAACCGCCAGCTCCCGTCGCGGCTCCCAGCGAGCCTGCGCCGCCCGAGCGCCCGTTCCGCACTGAAGGCATTGCCATCGCGCCGGCTGAGCCGGCCCCGGCACGTGATGCCGTGCCGCAGGAAGGTGTCAGCGATCTGGCCAGCGCCGAGGATTGGCTGGATCTGGTCGCCAACAGTGGCCTGAGCGGCCCGTCGCGGCAGTTGGCCGCCAACGCCGCCTTCATCAGTTGCCAGCACGGGACCTTGAAACTGGGTCTTTCGCCCGGATTTGAATATCTGCGCTCGGAGCGCGCGCTGGCCGCCCTGGGCGAGATGCTGGAGAAGGCCCTCGGCCAGGCGCCGAAGATCGTGGTCGAGACCGTGGAAACCGAACACGTTCCGGCCGAGACCCTGCACCAGCGTGCCGATCGCCAGCGTGGCGAGCGGCAGCAGGTGGCAGAGGCTGTTTTCATGGACGATCCGGAAGTGCAGGTGCTGATCCAACAGCACGGCGCCCGGGTTGTTTCCGATTCCATCCGTTCTTTTGACGAGTAAGACACTATGCGCGGCAACATCGCCCAACTGATGCAGCAGGCCCAGAAGATGCAGGAAAACCTGCAGAAGGCCCAGGAAGAAATCGCCAAGATCGAAGTGACCGGCAGCGCCGGTGGCGGCATGGTCAGCGTGACTCTGACCGGCGCCAAGGAATGCCGCAAGGTGCGCATCGACCCGTCGCTGGCCAGCGACCCGGAGATGCTGGAAGACCTGATCGCCGCCGCCTTCAACGATGCCTCGAACAAGATCGATGCCGAGTCGAAGTCGAAGATGGGTTCGGCCACCGCCGGCATGCAGCTGCCGCCGGGCATGAAGCTGCCGTTCTGATTTTCAGCGTGGCACCCGTGTAACCGGGTGCCACGGATCCCGTAGAGTCGAGCTTGCTCGACTGTTCCAACCTTCAGTCGAGCATGGCTCGACTCTACAAACAGCCGTCGAGCCTGCTCGACGCAATGAAAGCCTGCCGCCGTGTCCGCACCCCTGCTTGAACAATTGATCGACGCACTGCGGGTGCTGCCTGGCGTGGGCCAGAAGACGGCGCAGCGCATGGCCTACCACCTGCTCGAGCGCGAGCGCGAAGGTGGCCAGCGCCTGGCCGAAACCCTGGCGCTGGCGGTGGAGCGCATTGGCCACTGCTCGCAATGTCGCGACTTCAGCGAAACCGAGTTGTGCCCGACCTGTGCCAACAGCAGCCGCGAACGCAGCCAGCTGTGCGTGGTCGAATCGCCGGCCGACCGCCTGGCCATCGAAAACGCCACAGGTTTCCGCGGTGTCTACTTCGTGCTGCAGGGGCGGCTGTCGCCGCTCGATGGCATCGGCCCGCGCGAGCTGGGCCTGGAGCAATTGGAGCGGCGGCTGGCCGAAGGCGAGGTGCAGGAGCTGATCATCGCCACCAGCGCCACTGTGGAGGGGGAGGCCACCGCGCATTACCTGGCGCAGCTGGCGCGCGCACGCAAGGTGCAGCCCAGCCGCCTGGCGCAGGGCCTGCCGCTGGGCGGTGAACTGGAATACGTCGATCGTGGCACGCTGTCGCACGCGTTCGGGACGCGCAGCGAATTCCGCGATTGAGCAACGGCCGGCATGGCCGGGCGCGGGCGGCCTACAATGCGGACGACATACCCGCCGAGGCCGATCATGAGCAACGAAACCCTCTTCAGCAAGATCATCCGTCGCGAGATCCCGGCCACCATCGTCTACGAGGATGACGAGGTGCTGGGCTTCAAGGACATCGCACCGCAGGCGCCGGTGCACGTGCTGTTCATTCCGAAGAACGAGATCATTCCGACCCTGGATGACCTGCAGCCGTCGCAGGCGCACCTGATCGGCAAGCTGGCGCTGGCTGCCGCCGAGTACGCGCGCCGCGAGGGCTTTGCTCAGGACGGCTACCGCATCGTGATGAACTGCCGCGAGGATGCCGGGCAGACCGTGTTCCATATCCACATGCACCTGCTGGCCGGTGCGCCGCTGGGGCACTTCGGTACCCCGGGGCGTTGAAGCCCCTATCCACGCATGGCGTGGATCTACCGTATCCCGGCGTGGATGGAAAAGGCCGCCCGAGGGCGGCCTTTTCCGTCATGCCTGTGCGGTGATGATCACCACCAGCCCCAGCGACCATAGCCGCCCCAGTACGGGCCATACGGGCTCGGGCCCCACGGGCCATAGGGATAGGGCACCACGTCGACCTGACGCTGTTCCGGCCACAGGTAGATCACATCGGCCGACAGCTTCGGCAGGCGGTAGTCGTATTCGCCGATGCGGGTGTTCTGGTAGCCGTCGATCTTGCCGATGAAGGTCACGTCACGACCGGCTTCGAACACCGCCGGGTCGTAGAAGCCGGCACGGCAGGCGATGAAACGACCGTCGCTGGCATCGGACGAAGTGGTGTTCGGGCGGCCACTGCCATTGAGCGGGCGCGAGATGATCTGGAAGCAGGTCTCGCCCTGGCCGGGCTTGGTTTCGATGATGCGACCGCCCCAACGGACCGGCGTGCCGACCTGCTGGGTAGCGACTGAATCGCGAGGGGAGACCAGGCTGAACTGTCCCTGCAGCGGCTTGGGGGCCGTGGCGCAGGCCGACAGGGCCAGCGTGGCCACAGCGGTGAGAAGGAACTTGGTGTTCATGGGGAGGCTCCGGAAGTCGGGCGATGCCTGCGCAGGTCCCGCAATAATGAAGCGAGGTCGGTGCAAGTTCCAGCGTAACGCGCATCAGCGAAACGCTGGCTGAGCGCGAGCAGGGCCGGGTCAGGACGCTGCCGGTGTACGCGCTGTGCCCAGTCCTGGGCGGTTTCGTGCGGTTCACGGGCCAGGCCGAGGCGGGCGTAGCGCCGTCCGAGCCGGTGCCAGGCGCGCAGCAGCGGGTCGCGTTCGCGCTCGCCACGGGCCAGCAGCCAGGCCATCCACGCCAGCGCCAGCAGTGCGGCCACCACGAAGCCAGCGACCAGCTGCCCGGGGCCCAGATCGTCCAGCCCGAACGGCTTGAGCAGCTGTTGCTGGCGGCGCGCATCGAATGACAGCACCAGGTCGTTCCAGCCGCGGCGCAGCCAGTCGCCCAGCTCGCCCAGCTGCAGCCAACGCTGCTGCAGTGGCGTGTCCGTGCCGGCCTGCAGGCGGTCATCCAGTGTGTCCAGGATGCGTTCCGGTGCCACGGCTGCGGTCGGGTCGACCCGGACCCAGCCGCGCTGCGGCAGCCACACCTCGGCCCAGGCGTGGGCATCCATTCGCCGCACTACCCAGTAGTCGCCGATGCGGTTGCGGGTGCCGCCGGCGAAACCGGTCACCACCCGCGCCGGGACGCCGGCGTTGCGCATCAGCACCACGAAGGCCGAGCTGAAGTGTTCACAGAAGCCGGCCTTGTAGCCGAACAGGAACTCGTCGATCGGGTCGCGTCCCGCCGCAGGGGTGTCCAGCGTGTACGAGAAGTCGGTGGTGATCCACTGCAGCGCGCGGCGCACGATGGCCTCGTCATCGCTGCCAGCCTCCTGTCGCCATTGCTGCGCCAACGTGGCGGTGCGCGGGTTGAAGCCGGTCGGCAGCTGCAGCGTCGCGCGGCGCAGATAGGGCGACAGCGTGCTGTCGAAACGCAGTGGAGGGGCTGAATGCAACCGCCAGCGGCTGAGCGAGGCCAGCGGGCGTTCGCTGCTCAGGCTCATGTCCGCATCCAGCATGCTGCCTGCAGGCGCGCGGCTGGGCAGGTCCAGCGCCACCAGCTGGCGGCGTTCGGTCGGCTCGTAGTCGATCTGGTAATCCCAGCCCTGTGTACTTGCTTCAACCACCGCAGCAGGCCGCCGCGCGCTGGCGCGGTCGCGTGTCCAGCGCCGTCCATCGAAGGCGGTCAGTACAGGGCCGCGCCAGTAACGCTGCGCCGGCTCGGGTGGAATGCCGAAGAACTGCACGCGCAGCGCCGGGCTGTCGTCGGCCATCAGGTCCAACCACTGGCCGGGCTCCATGCTGTCGGACAACCCCGGCGTACCCACGGCGCGCTCGGGAACACCCCACAGTGGCGTGGCCAGGCGCGGGAACAGCCAGAAACAGGCCAATGCCAGCGGCAGGCCGATCGCCAACAGGCGGCCGACACCATGCAGCTGCCCGCGCAGTGGCAGGCGGCCGGCATGACCTTCATCCTGGGCCAGGCGTTGCAGCGCGATCAGTGCGCTGCCCCCGGCCAGCGCGGCCAGCGCGGTTGTCAGCGGCCCCTGGTCGAGCAGGAATGCTGCAAAGGGCGAGAACAGCGCGAAGCCGAGCAGGCTGCGGGCATCACGCAGGCTGCGCAGCTCGCTGGACTTGATCGCCAGCATCGCGGCCAGCAGTGCGCAACCGGTATCGCGCCCGGGGCGCACCATGCCCATCTGCCAGACGATGGCGCCGAGCATGCCCAGCACCAGCAGCAGGCGTACCGGCATCGGCAACACTGTCCGCCACGACAGGGCGGCGGTGATGATCGCCGCCAGCGCGATCACACCAGCCAGCAGTGGCGGCAGCTGCAGCAGCAACGGCAACAAGGCCAGCGCCGCGCTGGCCAGGGTCCAGTTGCGGGCATTGCGGTCGAGCAGGGCCGGGGTCTCAGTCATGCGGCATCAGCGCCAGCGCGCGCAGGCACAGGTGATGGTGGCTGGCGCCCTGACCGGGCCCGAACGGCGGGTGTGCAGGCAGCAGCAGGGTGTAGCGGCGGCCCTCGCGCTCTGCCACATCCACCCAGCGCGCCAATCGAGCGATGCGTGCTTCATGGCCCAACGGCGCCAACGAGCGCCAGTCGAGGATCACTTCGATGCCGACCGGCTTTTCGTACTCGCGCACCAGCAGGCTGTCGCGGCGTGCCGAGTGCTTCCAGGAAATGCTGCGCGGCGCATCGCCGGCCCGGTAGGGGCGTAGCTGATGCAGTTCCTCGCCGCTGGCATGGGCGCGGGTGTGCAGCGGATCGCTGCCGCTCTCCGGCAGTGCAGGCGCCACGGCTTCGGCCAGCGGGTAGACCAGCAGCGGCTGTTCCGGCCACACCCACGACCACGCCCGCACCAGGCCCAGCGGCTGGGTGGTGGACAGTCGGATGCGCGGCAGTTCCAGCCAGCCACGGCGTTCGCTGGGAACGTCCAGTTCCACTTCGCCACGGCCGTGCGCAGGCAGCGAGGTCCAGGCGTTGCTGTCACCCAGCTGCAGATGCAGGCCGTGCCGCGCACGCGGGTCACGCAGTGAGAGGTCCACGCGCAGACGCAACGGTTGCCCGGCCGCTACCGGCTCGGCGGAGATCGCATCGATCTGCACGCCGGACAACTGGAGATGCGCGGCAATGGCACTGGCGATTGCTGCTGCCGCGAGCAGCAGGGCCAGCAGCAGCGCCGGGTTGTTGTTGTAGTTCAGTGCGCCCAGCAGCATGGCCGTCAGCAGGGTGGCAACGAACAGGCCGAAGCGGGTGGGCAGCACATAGATGCGATGGCGGTCCAGCCGCCTCGGCAAGGCTTCGGGCCTGCGTGGCCGAGCCAGCAGCTGCATGCGTGCCCAGCGTGTGGCCACGCTCAGTCCACCGCGACGGTCTGCAGGATCGCGCGCGCCAGTGCCGGACCCGAACTGGATTCGGCTTCCGCCACCAGTCGGTGACCGGCCACCGCCACGAACAGGGTCTGCACGTCTTCGGGCACCACATGGCCGCGCCCCAGCAGCAGGGCATGTGCCTTGGCCGCGCGCAGCAGCGCCAGGCCCGCACGTGGCGACAGGCCCACGCGCACACCGGCATGCTGGCGGCTGCGGGTCAGCAGCGCCTGCACATAGTCGATCAGCGCGTCGCTGGCATGCACCTGGTTCACTGCGTCGCGCAGCGCGCGCACCTGGGTGTCATCCAGTTTCGGTACGGCACGCGCGATCAGGTCGCGGCGATCGCTGCCGCGCAGCAGCTCGCGCTCGGCCTGCGCGCTGGGGTAACCCATCGCCAGCCGCAACAGGAAGCGGTCCAGCTGCGAATCCGGCAGCGGGAACGTGCCGGACAGATCCACCGGGTTCTGCGTAGCGATCACGAAGAAAGGATCGGGCAGGGCATGGGTCTGTCCATCCAGGGTGACCTGTTGCTCGGCCATCGCTTCCAGCAACGCGCTCTGCGTGCGCGGTGGTGCGCGGTTGATCTCGTCGGCCAGCAGTACGTGGGTGAACACCGGGCCGGGGTGGAACTGGAACTGACGGCTGCCGGCTTCATACACCGACACGCCCAGCACATCGGCGGGCAACAGATCGGAGGTGAACTGCACGCGCTGGAAGCTGAGGCCGAGGCTGCTGGCCAGCGCATGCGCCAGCGTGGTCTTGCCCAGGCCGGGCAGATCTTCAATCAGCAGGTGACCGCCGGACAGCAATGCGACGAACGCCAGCCTGACTTCCGGCACCTTGCCCAGTACCAGTGCGTTCACCTGATCCTGTGCCTCCCGCAGGGCCTGACGCAATTGATCGGTTAGCATGCTGGGGTTGGGGGACGAAGCTGGCATGATCGTCTCAGATCTGGAATCCACTCGATTATCCATAGAGCAATGCAAGGCGAACAGCGCGCACGGACGATATTTCTCTGGTTATGGACGCTGGTCACAGCGGCCAAGCTGATCGTTGCCGCGCGCTTGCCGCTGTTCGTCGACGAAGCGTTCTATTGGCAGGAAGGCCAGCATCTGGCCGCGGCCTATTCGGATCTGCCCGGGTTGACCGCCTGGCTGGCCCGCCTGGGCGTGGAGCTCGGCGGTCATCACGTGCTTGCGCTGCGCCTGCCGTTCCTGGCCATCGGTGCGCTGTTGCCGCTGCTGGTGGTGCGCACGGCCACGCGCTGGTTCGGCAATGTGGCGGGTTGGCAGGCGGGCAGCCTCACGCTGTTGATGCCGTTGTCGGCGACGCTGGGCCTGCTGGCGGTACCCGACGTGCCGATGGCGCTGGCGGCGGTGATCTGCCTGCACGCCGGTGCGCGCCTGCTGCACAACGTGGATGCCTCCTCGGCGATGAAGCTGGCGCTGGGCCTGCTGATCGGTGCGCTCAGCCACTACCGTTTCATCGGTGTCATCGGCGTCGGTTTCATCGCGCTGCTGGCATTGCCGCAGGGGCGGCGCATGCTGGCCGATCCGCGCGTGTGGGTCGCACTGGCGGTGGGCGTGCTGGCATGGCTGCCACTGCTGGCGTGGAATGCGGACAACCACGATGCCGGTCTGAAATTCCAGGTGGTCGAGCGTCATCCCTGGGCCTTTGAATGGGGCGGGCTGTGGTTCCTGGTGATCCAGCCGATGCTGGTGACGCCGATCCTGTGCATGGCGATGTGGAAGGTGGCGCTGGCAGGAACCCGGAGCGGTGGCGGTGCGCGCGTGCAGTGGCGCTATTTCGGCCTGGTGGGCGGCGTATCCACGTTGGGCATTTTCGTGCTTGGCTTCTTCACTGACGTCGAGCGGATCAGTTTCCATTGGCCGCTGCCGGGCTACCTCGCACTGCTGGTGGCGGTGCCGGTAGTGCTCAACGGCTGGCCGCGCTGGCTGCGCCGCACCGGCTGGTGGCTGGCAGGCGCGGGCATGGTGCTGGCGTTCGGCTACTACCTGATGGCATCCACGCCGGCACTGCGCGAGCAGATGGCCGGCAGCAAGTACTACCCGCGCAATTTCGCTGGCTGGCAACCACTGGCCGTAGCGGTCCATGAAGAGCTTCGGCAGATGCCGGAAGGGACGCGCGTGCTGGCCGGCAACTTCAAGGTCGGCGCCGAACTGGGCTTCCAGCTGGGCAATGGCAACATCGAGGTGCTGCCGCATCCGCTCAATGACAAGCATGGCCGCACCGCGCAGCTGGCACAGTGGGGCCTGCTGCATGAGGGCGAGCGCACGGCGCCGATGCTGCTGGTGCTGTCACCCAGCGACCAGCGCTATCGCGAACTGCTGGAGCGCTATCACGCCATCTGCGATCAGGTGGGGCCGATGCCGGCGCCACGCGTGGTCAGCAGTGATCACGGGTTCCAGCGCTTCCTGTTGTTCCGCCTGCCGGTGCAGCGCGCGGAAGGGCCGTGCGTGACGCCGGCGATGGCGTGGCTGGATGCGCCTTCCAATGGCGAGAAGGTGTCCGGCACGTTCGCGATCAAGGGCTGGGCGTTCAAGGATGGCGTCGGCCTGGCACGCGTCGAAGTGCTGGTCGATGGCCGTTCCATCGGTGACGCCCGCTATGGGCGTGTGTTCGACGTGCGCCCCGTGTGGCCGGACAGCACCGATCCGCAGCACCCGGCGGTGGGCTTCGACGCATCGCTGGATACCACCACGCTGGCGCCGGGCAGGCATTGGCTGGGCCTGCGCCTGTATGGCCGCGATGGCAGCGTGGAAGAGTGGCAGGAGCAGCCGTTCGAAGTTCGTTGAGTCCTGCTTTTGTAGAGTCGAGCCATGCTCGACTGCTTCTCCAAAGACAGTCGAGCATGGCTCGACTCTACAAAGGGCAGCCGAGCATGGGCTCGGCTCTACAGGTTGGCGGAAGCCCTCAGGGCACCGCGTATCCCGCCCTGCGCAGCAATCCGCATACCGCAATCAGCGGCAGGCCGACCAGCGCGGTCGGGTCGCGGTTGTCGATGGCGTCGAACAGGCTGATGCCCAGGCCCTCGCATTTGAAGCTGCCGGCGCAGTCCAGTGGCTGCTCGGTGGTCACGTAGCGGGCGATCTCGTCCGGTTCCAGTGCGCGGAAGCAGACTTCGGTCAGATCGACGGCCGTGAATGATTCTCCATCACGGCTGAGACAGACGGCGGTGTGGAAGCGCACGGTCTGCCCGGACATCGCTGCCAGCTGCGCACAGGCGGCCTCGACCGTACCGGGTTTGCCCAGCGGCTGGCCGTTCAGGTCCGCGACCTGGTCCGAGCCGATTACCCAGGCGCCCGGATGGCGGGCAGCCACCTCGGCGGCCTTGGCCGCAGCCAGGCGCGTGGCCAGAGCCCGCGGCGCTTCGCCATTCAACGGGGTTTCATCCACCTCCGGGCGCGCGCAGTCGAAGGCAAGGCCCAATCGCTGCAGCAGCTCGCGGCGGTAGCGGGAGGTGGAGGCCAGGACCAGTGACATGCGAGAATACCGGGGCAGGGCGCGGCAGTCTGGCGTGTCCGCAGCGCCAGCGGCAAGTCCTGTATGGCGGGCATTTGACAGCCGCCGCCCCGATCCTTAGTATTCAGCGGCTTATGTCCGCGAACGTGCCCGAAACGCTGGATGCCTGGCGGATGGTTGTAGCGCGAAGGCGCTTCGACGGTCAGGTGTCCCTGGCTGAATTGACCCGCCTGCAGGGGTTGGTCGCAGATACCGACGGTGAGTGCAATTACTCGCTTGAATTCGGTCGCGACGACGTCTTGCGGGTATCCTATGTGGAATTGACCATCGACACCGCGTTGCCGCTGACCTGTCAGCGCAGCATGCAGCGATTCCTGTTGCCGGTGAAGATGACCCAGAGGCTTGGCCTGATCCGCGACGAGGACGAGGAATCGTCCCTGCCGGAGGAGTACGAGGCGTTGCTGGTGCCGGAAGACGGCCAGCTGCGTCCGCTGGACCTGGTCGAGGACGAGCTGGTGCTGGCAGTGCCTGTGGTGCCGCTGTCGCCCGACGGTGAAGCAGTCGACAAGGACTGGGCGCCGAGCGAAGAAGAAACAAAGCAGGCCAACCCGTTCGCGGCGTTGGCGGCACTGAAGAAACAATAGCAGCCGGATTGTCGTCGGCGGCTGCGGCGAAAGCGAAAGTGTGCTGGGCGCTGGCGTCCTGCGCGACGATACGACGAAGCAAAACGAACCGAGTTTGGAGCAATCCCATGGCTGTGCAGAAATCCCGTGTCACCCCGTCCCGCCGCGGCATGCGTCGTGCGCATGACGCCCTGAGCGCCAAGCAGCTGTCGACCGACCCGACCACCGGCGAAGTGCACCTGCGTCACCACATCACTGCCGATGGTTTCTACCGCGGCAAGAAGGTCATCCAGACCAAGACCTCGGCCGTCGAAGAAGATTGATGTGCCGGGAAGGCCGCTGCCCCCGGGCAGCGGCCTTTGCCTTCTTTCCCGGGTGTGCCGGTGATCGGCGGCCCGCGCAACAGGAAACATGATGAGCAAGCGGATCTACTCGAGGATCGCGGGCACCGGTAGCTATTTGCCGGAAAAAGTCCTGACCAACGCCGACCTGGAAAAAATGGTCGAAACCTCGGATGAGTGGATCCAGTCGCGCACCGGCATTCGTGAGCGGCACATCGCGGCCGAAGGCGAAACCACCAGCGACCTTGGTTACAACGCCGCCCTGCGCGCGCTTGAAGCCGCAGGCATCGACGCCTCGCAGCTCGACATGATCGTGGTCGGCACGACCACCCCTGATCTCATTTTCCCGTCCACCGCGTGCCTGATCCAGGCAAAGCTCGGTGTGGCCGGGTGCCCCGCCTTCGACGTCAACGCCGCCTGCTCGGGCTTCGTGTTCGCGTTGGGCGTGGCCGACAAGTTCATCCGCTCCGGCGACTGCAGGCACGTGCTGGTGATCGGCACCGAAACGCTGACCCGCATGGTCGACTGGAACGATCGCACCACCTGCGTGCTGTTCGGCGATGGCGCCGGCGCCGTCGTGCTCAAGGCCGACGAAGACACCGGCATCCTCAGCACCCACCTGCATGCCGATGGCAGCAAGAAGGAGCTGCTGTGGAACCCGGTTGGCGTTTCGACCGGCTTCAAGGACGGCGCCAATGGCGGCGGCACCATCAACATGAAGGGCAACGACGTGTTCAAGTACGCCGTCAAGGCGCTGGACTCGGTCGTGGACGAGACTCTGGCTGCCAACGGCCTGGACAAGTCCGACCTGGATTGGCTGATTCCGCACCAGGCCAACCTGCGCATCATCGAAGCCACCGCCAAGCGCCTGGACATGTCGATGGACCAGGTCGTGGTCACCGTCGACAAGCACGGCAATACCTCGTCCGGCTCGGTGCCGCTGGCGCTGGACGCCGCCGTGCGCTCGGGCAAGGTCGAACGTGGCCAGCTGCTGCTGCTGGAAGCCTTCGGCGGCGGCTTCACGTGGGGTTCGGCTCTGCTGCGCTATTGATAGTGCAAGTTACGACAACGTGAAGCTTTGTCGTTGCGGCCCCTCTGGGGCCGTAACGCGTTTAAGGAGGACCTGTCATGGTTGAGCCCATCGTCATCGAAGGGCAACGTGCCTGGCTGAAGCAGTACGGCAAGGGAAGCCGCGCGCTGGCCCTTGGCCTGCTCAATTTTGTTGCCCGTCGTTTTCATCTGGATGCCCTGCGCCCGCCGCCGCACCGTGGTGGTGACGCCGCGCGCGAAACCGAAGCCCGTCGCCTTGCAGAACTGCAGGCGCAGGGCGTGAACGTGCCCGATGTGCTGGGCACCGGCCATGCTGCGCTGGTGATCGGCGACAACGGCAGTTCGTTCAATACCTGCCTGCGCGAAGCCGACGAGGCCGGTCGCGACCGCCTGGTGATGGCGGCCATGCTGGCCATTGCCGCAGCGCATGCGCGCGGCGCCTATTTCGGCCAGCCGTTGCCGCGCAATCTCACCTGGGATGGCGAGAGGGTCGGTTTCATCGACTTCGAGGAAGATCCGCTGGAAGTGATGGATCTGTCCGAAGCGCAGGCCCGCGACTGGCTGATGTTCGGCTATGGCGTGGCCAAGTACTACGCCGACCGCCCCGAGCACCTGCAGGCGATGATGGCCGAGGCGATGGGCGATGCGCAGGCGCCGGTGCGCGAGCACGTGCACGCGGTCACTGGCCGCCTGCGCAGCCTGGCCCGGGTCTGCATGAAGCTGGGCCGCTCGGCGCGCGCGCTGGCCCACTCCATCTTCATCGCCCATGGCGCCAGCACCGCTGGCGTGCTGATGCTGGTGGGCCTGTGCGTGGATTTCCTCGCCGACGGCGATCTGGACGTCCTGCAGCTGTTCTGCTGACTGTGCGTCCGTCGGGCCATGCCCGGCGGCGTTCCGCGGCTGGCCCACCATACGCGTGCATACGCGCACGTACAGACGACACGGCATGTTCCCCCTTATCATGGCCCGCTTCGATTGCAACAAGCGGATGACCGCGTGACCGTATCCACCCTCGCTTTTGTCTTCCCCGGCCAGGGCTCGCAGTCTGTGGGCATGGTGGCCGAGCTGGCTGAACTGCACCCGCAGGTGCGTGAAGCCTTCACCGAGGCATCCGATGGTGCCGGCGTCGACCTGTGGGCGCTGTCCCAGGGTGGCCCGGAGGAAATGCTCAACCGCACCGAATACACCCAGCCGGCCCTGCTGGCCGCAAGCATCGGCGTGTGGCGCGCCTGGAACGCCGTGGGCGGTCCGCGCCCGTCGGTGCTGGCCGGTCACAGCCTGGGCGAGTACACCGCCCTGGTTGCCGCTGGCGCGCTGAGCCTGCATGACGGTGCGCACCTGGTGCGCCTGCGCGGCCAGCTGATGCAGGAAGCCGCACCGGCCGGCGTCGGTGCCATGGCCGCCGTGCTCGGCGCCGAAGACCAGCTGGTGCTGGACGTCTGCGCCGAAGCCGCAGGCAGCCAGGTGGTGGTGCCGGCCAACTTCAATTCACCGGGCCAGATCGTGATCGGTGGCGACGCCGACGCGGTCGACCGTGCGCTGGCGCTGCTGGCCGAGAAGGGCGTGCGCAAGGCGGTCAAGCTGGCCGTGAGCGTGCCCTCGCACACCCCGTTGATGCGCGAAGCCGCCAACCGCCTGGCCGAAGTGATGGCCGGCCTGGCCTGGCAGGCGCCGCAGCTGCCGGTGGTGCAGAACGTCGACGCGAAGGTGCATGACGGCATTGACGCGATCCGTACCGCGCTGGTCCAGCAGCTGTACCAGCCGGTGCAGTGGACCGGGTGCGTGCAGGCGCTGGCTGGCCGTGGCGTCACTCGGATCGCCGAGTGCGGCCCGGGCAAGGTGCTGACCGGTCTGGTCAAGCGCATCGACAAGGCCATCGACGGCCGTTCGCTGGCCACGCCAGGCGACTTCGAAGCCGCCCGCGAGGCATGGTCGGCCTGATCCCCCTTGTTCCTGCCGACCGTACCGGTGGCCGCTGCAAGCGGTACGGGTACGGCGGCCGTCCCAGCCTGAGGAAAACATCATGAGCAAGCCCCTGCAGGGTGAAATCGCACTGGTCACCGGCGCCAGCCGTGGCATTGGTGCCGCCATCGCCGATCTGCTGGCCGCCCAGGGCGCCACCGTCATCGGCACCGCCACCACCGAATCCGGCGCCGCCGCGATCGGTGAGCGCCTGGCCGCCCACGGTGGCCACGGCCGCGCGCTGAACGTCACCGACGCAGCTGCGCTGGACAGTGTGCTCGATGGCATCGCCAAGGAATTCGGCCCGATCTCGATCCTGGTGAACAATGCCGGCATCACCCGCGACAACCTGCTGATGCGCATGAAGGACGAGGACTGGGCGTCGATCATCGACACCAACCTGACCAGCGTGTTCCGCACCAGCAAGGCGGTGATGCGCGGCATGATGAAGGCGCGCAAGGGCCGCATCATCAACATCGCATCGGTGGTGGGCGTGACCGGCAATGCCGGCCAGGCCAACTACGCTGCCGCCAAGGCCGGCATCATCGGCTTCAGCAAGTCGCTGGCCAAGGAAATCGGTTCGCGCGGTGTCACCGTCAATGTTGTCGCACCCGGCTTCATCGACACCGACATGACCAAGGCGTTGCCGGAAGAAGCGCGTACCGCGCTGATCAACGACATCGCCCTCGAACGCCTGGGTTCGCCGGAAGACATCGCCCATGCGGTGGCCTTCCTGGCCGGCCCGGCTGCCGGTTACATCACCGGCGAAACCCTCCATGTGAACGGTGGCATGTACATGCCGTAAGCAAGGGGCGCAGGGATTGCGCCGCAAGTGGTTGATCTGCGGAGGTTTTTGCTGCGATGCAAGGCCGCGCCGGTTTCCACTACACTATCCCACGGCCATCGCCTTTGATGGCGACCACTTTTGAACCACAACTCCATCTGGAGCGAGATCCCATGAGCACCATCGAAGAACGCGTCAAGAAAATCGTCGTCGAACAGCTTGGCGTCAAGGAAGAAGAAGTCACCAACAGCGCATCGTTCGTCGATGACCTGGGCGCTGACTCGCTGGACACCGTCGAGCTGGTGATGGCCCTGGAAGAAGAATTCGAGTGCGAGATCCCGGACGAAGAAGCCGAGAAGATCAGCACCGTGCAGGCCGCCATCGACTACATCAAGGCCCACGTCAAGGCCTGATGTCAGACGGCAGTGCGCGCGCGGGCCCATGCTCGCCGCGCACCGCACCCCATGGGGCCGCTGTTGCGGCCCCGTGTGTTTGAGCATCACACCGAAGCAAACCGAGTTGCCCGTTGAAATCATCCGGGCCAGGAGAATCAGCAATGAAGCGTCGCGTCGTCGTAACCGGCCTGGGTATCGTCTCGCCGTTGGGCAATGATCTGGCCAGCAGCTGGGAAGGCATCACCCAGGGTCGTTCGGGCATCGGTCCGCTGACCAACGTTTCTGATGCCTATCTGGATCGGTTCACCACCAAGATTGCAGGTGAGGTCAAGGGATTCGACATCACCGCCGACAATGAACTGTTCGGCAAGTTCCGGGTCAGCGGCAAGGATGCCAAGAAGATGGACCCGTTCATCCATTACGGCCTCGGTGCCTCGTTCATGGCCCTGCATGACTCGGGCCTTGAGATCACCGACGCCAATGCCGAGCGCATCGGCGCCATCGTCGGCGCCGGCATCGGCGGCCTGCTCGGCATCGAAGAGCAGACCATCGAGTTCCATGAGGGCAAGAAGATCTCGCCCTTCTACGTGCCCAAGACCATCATCAACATGCTGCCGGGCCAGCTGAGCATCATCACCGGCCTGAAGGGCCCGTCGTTCTCGGCGGTGTCTGCGTGCGCGACCTCGAACCATTCGATCGGCACCGCCATGCGCATGATCCAGTACGGCGATGCCGACGTGATGGTGGTCGGTGGTGCCGAGCGTGGCTCGTCGCCGACCGCACTGGGCGGCTTCTGCGCGATGAAGGCCATGAGCACCCGCAACGACGCCCCGGAACAGGCCTCGCGCCCGTGGGACAAGGACCGTGACGGCTTCGTGCTGGGCGACGGCGCCGGCATCCTGATCCTGGAAGAGTACGAGCACGCCAAGGCACGTGGCGCGAAGATCTACTGCGAACTGGCCGGCTTCGGCGCCAGCTCCGACGCGTACCACATGACCGCACCGAGCGAGAACGGCGAAGGCGCCGCGCGCTGCATGGTCATGGCCATGAAGGACGCCGGCGTGACCCCGGAACAGGTGGGCTACCTCAACGCGCACGGCACCTCCACGCCGCTGGGCGACCTGGGCGAGACCATGGCGATGAAGACCGCCTTCGGCGACCACGCCTACAAGATGATGGTCAGCTCCACCAAGTCGATGACCGGCCACCTGCTCGGCGCTGCCGGTGGCGTGGAAGCGATCTTCTCGGTGATGGCGCTGCAGGACAACGTCATCCCGCCGACCATCAACCTGCAGCAGCCGGGCGAAGGCTGCGACCTGGACTACGTGCCCAATGAAGCACGCCAGGCCAAGGTCGACGTGGTGATGTCCAATGGCTTTGGCTTCGGCGGCACCAACGGCACGCTGATCTTCAAGCGCGTCTGACCGACGTTGTAGAGTCGAGCTTGCTCGACTCCGCCCTTGTGTAGAGTCGAGCCATGCTCGACTGAACGTGCAACACAGTCGAGCAAGCTCGACTCTACGCACGAGGAGGCCGCCGCAAGGCGGCTTCCGTGCATCTGAATCCCCGAACTGGCCGCCATGACCCACGCACCGCTGATCCACCCGCTGCCGCACCCGATCGATCTGCTGGCCCTGCAGCAGCACGACCCGTCGCGCTTCCCGCTGCTGATGGAATCCACCGCCTCGGGCACTGCCCAGGGCCGCTGGAGCCTGCTGCTGGCGGCGCAGGGCGATAGCCTGCGGCTGGATGCCGATGGCCAGGTGCGCGACCAGCACGACGCGGTGCAGGCCGGCAGCTTCCTGCAGGTGCTCGACCGCGCCTGGCAGCAGGAACGCCTGCCGCATGACGGCAGCCACAGCCTGCCGTTCCGCGGCGGTTGGGCGTTGATGCTGGACTACGAAGTGGCCAGCCAGATAGAACCGGTGCTGCCGGCGCGCGCACGCGAGGACGGCCGCCCGACCGCGCTGGCGCTGCGCTGCCCGGCCGCGGTGCTGCACGACCACCACAACGAGGCCAGCTTCGTCATCGCCGAAGCCGGTGAGCAGGCGTTGCTGGATGCGCTGGTGGCACTGGCCTCGGCCGTGCTGCCCGAAGCCGGGCAGGGCTGGCAGCCGCCGCAGTCGGTGGGCGAGGATGCGCCGCAGCGCTTCACCGACGGTGTGCGCCGGGTGATCGAGTACCTGCGTGCCGGCGATGTGTTCCAGGTGAACCTGTCGCGGCGCTGGAGCGCGCAGTTCGCCGCGCCGGTCAGTCCGCAGGCGCTGTACGCGCAGCTGCGCCGTGCCAACCCGGCACCGTTCGCCGGCCTGTTCAGCGCGCACGGCCGCCATGTGGTCAGTTCCTCGCCGGAACGGCTGGTGTCGGTGCATGCCGGCCACGCGCAGACCCGCCCGATTGCCGGCACGCGTCCGCGCTTCGAGGGGGATGATGATGCCGCGCGCATCCAGGAGCTGGTCGGTCACCCCAAGGAGCGTGCCGAGCACGTGATGCTGATCGACCTGGAACGCAACGACCTGGGCCGCATCTGCCTGCCCGGCACCGTGGTGGTCGATGAGCTGATGACCGTGGAGAGCTACGCGCACGTGCATCACATCGTCAGCAACGTCAGCGGCCATCTGCGCCCGGAGGTCACCCCCGGCGAGGTGATCGCCGCCACCTTCCCCGGCGGCACCATCACCGGCTGCCCGAAGGTGCGCTGCATGCAGATCATCAGCGAGCTGGAGCAGGTGCCGCGTGGTGCCTACACCGGCGCGTTCGGCTGGCTGAACCGCGATGGCGACCTGGACCTGAACATCCTGATCCGCACCGCCGAAGTGGATGGCCACGAGGTGAGCTTCCGCACCGGCGCCGGCATCGTGGTCGACTCGGACCCGGACAAGGAACTGGACGAGACCTGCGCCAAGGCCCGCGGCCTGCTACGCGCGCTGGGCCAGCAGGGGTAGGCGTATTCCGGTAGTGCCGGCCGCTGGCCGGCAACCTCATGCACCCATGATCCGCGCGATTGCCGGCCAGCGGCCGGCACTACCGGTACCGGTGGGTGCCATTGTTCGGGTGGGTGCCGACCGTCGGTCGGCACAGGCGCATGCCCCCGGTCATGACCCCAATCCACCGGCACGGTATCCTGCACGACGGAATCGAGTTCAGAGGTAGTCCATGGCGGGAGCCAAGCGCGGGTGTCTGTTCGTGGTAACGCTGGTGGTGGTGCTGGCCGCCGTCGTGGCCGGCGCGGGCGCATGGTTCTTCTACCAGCAGACCCGGTTCGCCGACGCCCCGATCACCCCGTCCGCCGAGAGCGTGGTCATCGCCAGCGGCGATGGCATGAACAGCGTGCTGCGCAAGCTGCGCGACGCCGGCGTGGACGAGGGCCAGGACGCGCAGTGGCAGCTGCTGGCGCGCCAGCTCGATGCAGCCGGCAAGCTGAAGGTGGGTGAGTACGCGCTCAGCAGCGACCTGACCCCGCGTGATCTGCTGCTGCGCATGCGCGCCGGCAAGGTGCTGCAGCACCGCGTCACGATCATTGAAGGCTGGAACATCCGCCAGTTGCGTGCCGCGCTCAAGCGCGCCGAGCCGCTGCTGCACACCACCGACAACCTCGATGACGCCGCGTTGATGCAGCGCCTCGGTTTCGGTGGCCAGCATCCGGAAGGCCGCTTCCTGCCGGAGACCTACGTCTACCAGCGTGGCGACAGCGATCTGGATGTGCTCAAGCGTGCTCACGCTGCAATGCAGGACGCACTGGATGAAGCCTGGGAAAGCCGCGCGCCGGACCTGCCGATCAACACGCCCTACGAACTGCTGACGATGGCCTCGATCATCGAGAAGGAAACCGCGCTGGCCAGCGAGCGTCCGCAGATTGCCGGCGTGTTCATGCGCCGCCTGAAGATCGGCATGCGCCTGCAGACCGACCCGACCGTGATCTACGGCATCGGTGCTGCGTATGACGGCAACATCCGCCGCCGCGACCTGACCACCGATACGCCCTACAACACCTACACCCGCGCTGGCCTGACCCCGACCCCGATCGCCATGCCCAGCCGCGATGCGCTGATGGCAGCCGCGCAACCCGCAGCGGGCGACGCGCTGTACTTCGTCGCCGTCGGCGATGGTAGTGGTGCGCACGTGTTCTCGCCCAGCCTGGACCAGCACAACGCCGCAGTGGCCCGCTACCTGCAGCAGCTGCGCCAGCAACGTACCAAGGAGACCCCGGCGCAATGAGTCCCGCGCTGCTTCGCCACCCGCGTTTCGTCAGCCTGGAAGGCGGCGAGGGCGCAGGCAAGACCACCGCCATCAATGCCATCCGTGACTGCCTGCGCAGCCACGGCCACGAGGTGGTGCTGACCCGCGAGCCGGGCGGTACGCCGCTGGCCGAGCGCATCCGTGGCCTGGTGCTGAAACCCGATGCCGAGATCGCCGCCGAGCCGCTCAGCGCCGAAGCCGAGCTGCTGCTGGTGTTCGCTGCACGCGCGCAGCATGTGCGCCAGGTGATCCATCCGGCACTGCAGCGCGGCGCCTATGTGCTGAGCGATCGCTTCACCGATTCCAGCTATGCCTACCAGGGCGGTGGCCGTGGCCTCGACCCGCAGTGGATTGCCGATCTGGAACGACGCGCGGTGGGCCTGCTGCCGGGCCTGACCCTGCTGCTGGACGTGGACGTGGCAGTAGGCCGCGCACGCGCCAATGGCCGCGACCTGTGGCCGGACCGCATCGAGAGCGAACAGGATGATTTCTT
This sequence comes from Stenotrophomonas sp. 99219_Sma, assembly GCF_056480785.1. NCBI lineage: Bacteria > Pseudomonadati > Pseudomonadota > Gammaproteobacteria > Lysobacterales > Lysobacteraceae > Stenotrophomonas > Stenotrophomonas sp. 99219_Sma. The sequence continues at coordinate 998,572 of NZ_CM151117.1, forward strand.
CCAGCGCGTGCGCGAAGTGTTCCGCAGCCGCGCGCAGCAGGACCCGCAGCGCTTCGCGCTGATCGACGCCGGCCAGGTGCAGGCGCGTGTAGCGGCCGATGTGGTCGCGCAGGTCGAGCGCTGGCTGCAGGACGGGGAGGGCGCATGAGCACATTCTCGCCGTGGCAGCAGCGCGCGTTCGAACAGACTGTTGCCGCGCTCGATGCCGACCGCCTTGGTCATGGCCTGCTGATCTGTGGGCCGGCCGGGTTGGGCAAGCGCGAGGTGGCACTGGCGCTGGCCGACCACGTGCTGGCGCGCGGCGATGCCGCGCATGCCATGCGCACGCGCCAGCTGATCGCCGCCGGCACCCATCCTGACCTGCAGCTGGTCAGCTTCATTCCGAACAAGAGCGGCGACAAGCTGCGCACCGAGATCGTCATCGAGCAGGTGCGCGAGATCACCGACAAGCTGGCGCTGACCCCGCAGTACGGCGTGGCGCAGGTGGTGATCGTCGACCCCGCCGATGCGATCAACCGCTCGGCGGCCAACGCGCTGCTGAAGACGCTGGAAGAGCCGCAGCCCGGCCGCTACCTGTGGCTGATCAGCAGCGACCCGGCGCGCCTGCCGCAGACCATCCGCAGCCGTTGCCAGCGTCTGGAATTCAAGTTGCCGCCGCAGCACGAAGCGCTGGCCTGGCTGCAGCAGCAGGGCCACAGCGAAGCATCGGCGCGCGAAGCGCTGGACGCGGCGCGCGGCCACCCCGGCCAGGCCGACAACTGGCTGCGCGAAGATGGCCTGAGCCTGCGCCGCGAAGTGGGCCGCGAGCTGGAACAGCTGGCCGCCGGCAAGACCGGCGCGGTGGAGCTGGCGCAGAAGTGGTGCGGTGATGACAACGCGGCGCTGCGCCTGCGCTTCGCCGCCGACCTGGCGCTGGCCCAGGCCAGCACCGATGCCTTGACCACGCCGGAGCGATTGCACAAGCTTGCAGCCTGGTTCGATGCGGCCAACCGCACCCGCGACCTGCTGCGCACCACGGTGCGTGCAGACCTTGCCGTGGTCGAGTTGCTGCTGGCCTGGAACAAGGTGAACGAGCGGCCTGCCGCAAGGGGAAATCGATGAGTGCCAGCAACGCCCGCCAGGGCATCCTGTCCCTGGCCGTGAAGGACAAAGCCGCGCTGTACAGCGCGTACATGCCATTCGTGAAGAACGGCGGCATCTTCGTGCCCACGCCCAAGCGCTACTTCCTGGGTGACGAAGTGTTCCTGTTGCTGACCCTGCCCGATTCCAGCGAGCGCCTGCCGGTGGCCGGCAAGGTGATCTGGGTGACCCCGGCCGGCGCGCAGGGTAACCGCACCGCCGGCATCGGCGTGCAGCTGGCCGACGGTGCCGAAGGCGAGGGCGTGCGCCACAAGATCGAGACCCTGCTGGCCGGCCTGACCGGCTCGGACAAGCCGACCCATACGATGTAACGGCGCGCGGATTGCCGCCCTCGGTAGCGCCGGGCCATGCCCGGCGGCGTCCCTCGAAATGCCTGTGAACACGAATGTGAAAAACGGTTGACGGCCTCTGAAAAGCCCCTATAATGAGCGGCTCAGCAACACACCGGGCGGTTAGCTCAGCGGTAGAGCATTGCCTTCACACGGCAAGGGTCACAGGTTCGATCCCTGTACCGCCCACCATGTTGCAGAACGAAAGAAGCCTCCAGCAATGGGGGCTTTTTTGTTGCCTGTGATTCCGTAGTACCCGCCGAAGCGATCACCGTTTCAGCCGAGGTCCTCCAGCAGCTCGCGCGCGATCATCGCGGTTGCATCCAGCAGGTCGTGACCGCTGCCGGCCCGCACCACCACCGCCAGCAGGCTACGGCCCACATCGGCATTGCCGCCGCTCAGTTCCATCTCGCCTTCAAAGCACAGATCGGCCAACCATTCATGGGCCTGCTGCAGTCCGCGCTTGCGGACGCGGCGGAACTCCGCGAGCAGCTTCGCCTGGCCGGCCTCCTGCTCACCATCGGCAAGCAGGCCGATGGCACCGCCGTGCGCCGCGCGCCAGATGGCCGGTAGCGGGCGACCGTTCGCGTCCACCACGTCCGCCGAGAACTGCGCGCAGTACATTTCGTAGCGCTTGCCCGCTGTGCTGCAGGGCACGATGCCGGTCTCGGCCAGCAGGCGTTCGGCTTCATCCAGTTTGCTGAACTTCAAGCGCAGCAGTGCAGGACGGCTCAGGTGTTGTGCCAGCGCCTGCTGGTTGGCGGTGAACCAGACGTTCCAGCCCACGCTTGCGCGGCCTTCCAGTGCGGCCTTGAAGTACTCCAGGTGTTCGGCGTCCATTGCGGCCTCCTGCGCTCCCTGCTCGATTGTAGCGGGCGCAAATCCGGGCCGGTCAGGCGTCGTCGCCGGAGAGGCAATGATGTGCCTCGCGTACCAGCTGTCGCGCGGCCACGATCAGCCCGTCGGTGTGGAAGGCGCCCAACTGTTCGTCCGGGTCGCCTTCGTTACGCACGTGGGCGGGCCCGTGCCACGAATGGAAGCAGAGGGTTCCATCCCTGCGCTGTCCCGCCGCCCCGGGCAGGCGTAGTCTCAGCCCGTCGCCGTGCCCATCCACTCTGGAGTGCCACCATGCCGCTCGCCCGCATTGATCTTCGCAAAGGTAAATCCGCCGACTACCTGCAACGCGTCGGCGAAACCATCTACCAGGCCATGCGCTCGGTGGGCGTGCCGGAGAACGATCGCTTCCAGATCTTCCAGCAACATGAGCCGGGCACGTTGATCTATGACCCCGGCTACCTGGGCGTGGACCGCACCGACGATTTCATCTGCATCCAGATCACCTGGAACGAAGGGCGCACGCTGGAGCAGAAGAAGGCGCTGTACGCCGGCATCGCCGAGGGCCTGCACGCGGCGGTGGGTATCCGCCGCGAGGATGTGTTCATCAACCTGGTGGAAGTGAAGCGGGAAAACTGGTCGTTCGGGAACGGGCAGGCGCAGTACGTGAGTTGATGCGCGAAGCGCATCCACGCATGGCGTGGTTCCACAGCGTGGTGGGCGTGCGCAGGGAGGGCGTGCCCATCGCTGTGGCCGGCAGCACAGCCCTGCGTCACCGTGTCGCAGGGGGCAAACCCTGAACCGGGTCCAAGGTTGGTCAGGGCCCCGTAGAATGGCGGCGTGCGTCGTTCTGTCCTCCACCGCCGGTTCCAGGCCCTGGCATGGCTTGCCATGCTGCTGGTGCTGCTCGCCCCGCTGGTGAGCCGCTGGCTGGCGCACGGTCACGTGGCTGCTGCAGTGCCCGTGGCGGCGATGGACCACGCGATGCACGCAGAGCATGCGCAGCACGCGATGGACGGGCACCACGACCATCACGCGATGGCGATGCCGCATGGCGACGCCGCAAAGAAGCCGCCCGCCGACCCACATGCCGATCATGAAATGGGCGTGGACTGCGATTACTGCCTGATCGCTGCACGGCTGATCACGCTGCTGGTGGCGGCAGTGCTGCTGTTGGCGCCGATGGCACCGGTGTGCCGCGCGCTGCGCGGTGCGGTGCGGTCGTTGCCGCAACGGATCAGCGGCACATTGGGAGCGCGTGGGCCGCCAGCCATGATGGCCGCCTGAGCCGCACGCGCGTTGCATTGAACATATTTCCATGAGGTTGCCGGCCACGGCCGGTGCCCGCACGCGCGTGTTTGCCCCTTTCTGATTGCTGCCCTGCCATTGCGGGGTGGCCTTGCATGCCGTGAAAAAAATGAAAACGAACCCCAACTCCGCGCACCTGCGCCGGGCGACGCTGCCTGTCCTGTGCGCGTTGCTCCTGCACGCCGCGCCCCTGCTTGCCGCCGATGCGGCACCACCGACCACGCTGGATACCGTGCGGGTGGTCGATACCCGCAGCGGTGAGCTGTCTTCCACCGCCAGCGCAGGCTCTGCGTTGGGCCTGAGCGTGCTGCAGACACCGGCCAGCCTGACGGTGATTTCGCGCGAGCAGCTGGAGCAGCGCGGCGACAGCAACCTCAACGATGCGATCAGCCGGGCAGGTGCGATCAGTGCCATGCCGCACCCGGGCAATGGCCTGAGCGCGCTGTCCAGCCGCGGCTTCACCGACGGTGCCTCGGTGATGCGCCTGTACGACGGGCTGCGTCAGTACGGCGGCGTGGGCATCACCTTCCCGTTCGATACCTGGTCGATCGAGCGCATCGAAGTGCTGCGCGGGCCGGCGTCGGTCATCCATGGCGACGGTGCGATCGGCGGCGTGATCAACATCGTGCCGAAGAAGCCCTCGCGCGGTGCGATCGAGAACGAGATCAGCGTGACTGTGGGCAGCGAGGACACCGCGCGGCTGAGCTTCGGCAGCGGTGGCGCGCTGACGCCCGAGCTGGCCTACCGGCTGGACGTGAGTGGCAACTACAGCGGTGGCTGGGTTGATCGTGGGCGCAGCAGTGACGCGACGTTCTCCGGTGCATTGCTGTGGCAACCGCGTGCGGATCTGCAGCTGACGCTCACACATGCGCAGGGCTACCAGCAACCGATGCGTTACTTCGGCACGCCGCTGGTCGAGGGCCGCCAGCTGGAGGCGTTGCGCCACCGCAACTACAACGTGGACGACAGCCAGATCCGCTATCGCGACCGCTGGACCCAGCTTGATGCGCTGTGGACACCGAACGCGAACGTGGAATGGCGCACGCGCCTCTACCAGATCGACAGCCAGCGCGATTGGCGCAATGCCGAGGCCTATGTCTACAACCGCGCTACCGGCTTGATCGATCGATCTGGCAATACCGAGATCACCCACAACCAGGACCAGACCGGACTGACCTCGACGCTGCGCGTGCAGGGAACGGCGGGGGGCCTGCAGAACAACTTCGCGGTGGGCCTGGACGCCAACCGCGCGCACTTCAAGCACACCAACAACACCTATGCCGGCAGCTCGGGCCCGGTCGATCCGTTCGATCCGGTGCCGGGCCAGTTCGCCAGCGACGCGCCGAACCTGCCGCGCTACCGCAACCGTGCCGAGCAGTACGCGCTGTTCGTGGAGGACCGGCTGGCGCTGAGCGAGCGCTGGTCGGTGCTGGGTGGCCTGCGCCACGACCGCGCGCGCATTGATCGCACCGATCTGATCAGCGGCCAGAATGCGTTCTCGAAGACCTACAGCAGCACCGGCTGGCGTGCAGGCACGGTATTCGCGCTGCAGCCGACGCTGAGCCTGTATGCGCAGTACTCGCAGGCGGCGGACCCGGTCAGTGGCCTGCTGATGATCAGCCCGGCCAACGGTGCCTTCGACCTGGCCAAGGGGCGGCAGATCGAGGTGGGCCTGAAGCAGGCCTTCGATGGCGGCGAGTGGACGCTGGCGGCGTATCGCATCCGCAAGACCGGGCTGCTCAGCCGCGATCCGCTGGTGCCGGACCGCCGCGTGCAGGTGGGCGCGCAGACCTCGCGTGGTATCGAGGCGTCGTTGAACTGGAACGTCGCGCCGCACTGGACGTTGGATGCCAACGCCACGGTGCTGAAGGCCGAGTTCGAGGACTTCCTGGAGACCACAGGTTCGCCGCCGATGCTGGTCTCGCGCGATGGCAACGTGCCGCCGAACGTGGCCGAACGCCTGGCCAATGTGTGGTTGAGCTGGCAGTTCGCACCGGACTGGAGCGCGGCGGGTGGCGTTCGCTATGTCGGCAAGCGCTACGCAGACAATGCCAACACGCTGGAGTTGCCCAGCTACAGCACCACTGATCTGGCGCTGACCTGGCAGGCAGCACCGCGCACGCGATTGTCAGCGCGCCTGTTCAACGTATTCGACAAGGCGTACTACGCCACCGCGTACTACACCAGCACGCAGTGGCTGCTGGGCGCGGATCGCCGCGTCGAGTTCACCGTCGACCATCGCTTCTGAGGACGCGCACCATGTCGCTGCGATCCACTGCCAAGCGCTGGACCTACCTGGTGCACCGTTGGCTCGGCATCGGCGGATGCCTGCTGATGCTGTTGTGGTTCGTCAGCGGCATGGTGATGTTGTTCATTGGCTACCCGAAGCTGACGCCCGGTGAACGTCTGGCGGCATTGCCGGTGCTGCTGGAGGCCCGCGATCTGCGCGGGCTGTCGGTGCTGCCTGCAGCCGTGCAGGCCGAGCCGGAGGCCGTGGCGCTGACCACGCTGCGTGGCGAGCCTGCGTATGTGGTGCGCACGGGAAGCAACGTGGGGGCGTGGTCAGCCGTCACCGGCCAGGCCCTGCTGCCAGTGTCGGCACAGCGCGCCGAAGCGTCAGCGGCACAGTTTGCTGGCGGCCCGGCCTTTGTCGGTGCAATGCGCGTGGAAGAGGACCGTTGGACGCATTCGCGCGCGCTGGACGCGCACCGGCCGCTGTACCGGGTGGAGGTGGGGGGCGCACAGCCCGGTGACCTGTATGTGTCCTCGCGCACCGGTGAAGTGGTGCTGGACGCACCGCATGTGCAGCAGCGCTGGAACTATGTGGGGGCCTGGCTGCACTGGCTGTATTTCCTGCGCATGCAGTCGGTGGATCCGGTCTGGACGTGGGTGGTGATCGTGCTGTCCGCGCTGTGCACGGTGGCGGCGGTCAGCGGCATCGTGGTGGGTGTGTGGCGCTGGCGTTTCCGCGGGCGCTACCGCTCCGGTGCGAAGACGCCGTACGTCGAACCGTGGATGCGCTGGCACCATCTGATCGGACTGATGGCTGCGGCCTTCGTGTTCACCTGGATCTTCAGCGGGCTGATGTCGATGAATCCATTGGGGGTCTTCAGCAGCACGCGCGAGGCGATCGATGTTGAACGCTATCGTGGCAGCGCGGTAACGGTGGATGGCGCGTTGGGTGAGCCGGCGAAGCTTCTGGCGGTGGCCGATGCTGAGCGCTTCCAACCAGTCGAGATCCAGTGGCGCCGCATCGGAGGCGAGCTGTTCGCAGTGCTGCTGGACGGGCGGGGCGAGACCCGCATCGTGTCCAGCGGCAATGGGCACTTGCAGGTTGCGCGGTTGCTGCCGGCAGCGTGGCTGCAGCAGAAGGTGCGTGCGCTGTCCGCTGCGCCGATGCAGGGCTTCGTGGTGCAGCGTGCAGCGGACGCCTACTTCTATCCGCGTGCACCGGAAGCCATGAATGGTGCAGCGGTACGCCGCTTCCCGGTGGCAGTGGTGGACTTCGGCGATGCCGAGGCGACGCGCGTCTATCTCGATCTGGCCACGGGCGATCCGTTGCTGACGATGGGGCATCGCGAGCGCGTGGGGCGCTGGTTGTTCTACTTCCTGCACAGCTGGGACCTACCGGCGATGCTGCGCCAGGAAGGTGCCCGGCTGGCGGTGTTGCTGCTGCTGAGCGCTGCTGGCACCGCGCTGTGTGCCACGGCGACGGTGATCGGCTATCGGCGATTGCGGATGAAGCTGCGGCACAGGCGGCGCTGAGGCCCTGGGCTACATCCGCAGCCAACGTGTGGACACGGCCACCAGCAACAAGGCCGTGGCCACGCCGATGAACGCAGCGATCAGGCCGAAGTGGTTGGCAGCAAAACCGATCAGTGCTGGGCCAGCAAGGATGCCGGCAAAGCCCAGCGTGGAAACGGCGGTGATTGCCAGTGCGCCGGGCATGCGGGTCTGGTGGCCGGCCAGCGAGAACAGTGCCGGTGCGATGTTGGCGCAACCGAGGCCGACCAGCACATAGCCCACCAGCGACGCCTGCCATGGGGTGACCAGGGTCAGCACCAGCACTCCCGCGGCGGCGAGCAGCGCACCGAACACGATCGCGCGCTCACGGCCTACGCGTGCCACCAGTGCGTCGCCGAACAGGCGCGCCACGGTCATGGTCAGGGTGAAGGTTACATAGCCGATACCGGCGAGGCTGGCATCGACGCGACGCACATCGCTGAGGAAGACCGCGCTCCAGTCCAGCATCGCGCCTTCACCGAGGAAGGCGACGAACGCCAGCACGCCGATGAACAGCACGATGCCGTGCGGCAGGGCCAACATCGGTGTGTCGTGCGGCATGCGTTCGCTGTGCCAGTACGCCGCCGACAGCAGCATCACCAGCAGCATGGCGCCAACGCCGATCAGCACCGATGCCAGTGGCGGCAGCTGTGCGGACAACAGTACGGTCATAGTGGCCGCGCCAAGGAAGCCGCCGATGCTGAAGAAGGCATGGAAGCCGGACATCATCACCCGCCGCGCTTCGCGCTCGACGATGACGGCCTGCACGTTCATCGTGCAGTCCATCGCGCCCACGGCGGCGCCGAACACGAACAGCACCAGCCCCAGTGACCAGGCCGAACCGGCCAGCGCCAGGCCGGGCACGGTCAGGCAGATCAGCAGGCTGCTGGCCACCATCACCCGCCGGCAGCCCAGGCGTGCGGCCAGTACACCGGACAGCGGCATGGCCAGCAGCGAACCGGCACCGAGGCAGAGCAGCACCAGGCCCAGCGTAGCGTCGTTGATGTCGGTGCGCGCTTTGGCGAATGGCACCAGCGTGGCCCACAGCGCAGTGGCGAAGCCGGGAATGAAGAACGCAGCGCGGGTCGCGTGCTGTTCGGCACGCGCGCGGTTGGCAAGGGACATGAGCGGTACGGTCAGGGCGGAGTGGGGTGTACCGCGATGCCTGCGGCGCAGAAGCGCGCCGCCAATGCGGGGGGCGCGGTGGTGGTCAGCACCAGGTCGTCGATCTCGTCGAGGCTGGCGATCTGCCAGTTACCGCGGGCACCGAGCTTTTCAGTGGTGGCGGCGACGATGACGCGGCTGCTGCAGGCCACCATCGCGCGTTTCAGCGTGGCTTCTTCCGAATCCATTGCCCACACGCCGGTGTCGCCGTCCACCGCGCAGGGGCCGGGCAGGTATACGTCGGCGCGCAGGCGCTGCACCTGCGCCAACGCTTCAGCGCCGACCGCACCGCCACCGCTGGCCAGGCGACCGCCGATCAGCTGCACCGAGGTGCCTTCAAGCATGCTGGCGGCGGTGGCGATCTGCGGGGCATTGGTGATCACCGTCAGGCCGAGAGCGGTCGGTAGCTGCTGGGCGATCGCCAGGTTGGTCGACCCGGCGTCGAGCAGTACGACCTGGCCGGGCTGCAGCAGCGCGCAGACGCGGGCGGCCAGCTCGGCCTTGTCGCCGCGGTCGCGGGTCAGTCGCTCGCGTAGCGGGCGTTCCTTGGGGGGCGGCAGCACGGCGCCGCCGTAGACACGCTGGCACAGGCCTTGGGCGGCCAGCTCGCGCAGGTCGCGGCGGATCGAATCTTCGGAGACGGCATAGCGGCGCGCCAGTTCGGCGGCGACCACGCGGCCCTGCTGGCGCAGTTCCTCGAGGATCTGCAGGGTGCGCTGGGCGGGGAGGGGGCTGGGATCGGAGCTCATGACGCAAGTCTGCACGTTCGTGCATTAACGTGCAACAACGTGCATTGGTCGGGCGTGGCCACAGATCGGCTGGACTGTCGGTGAACCCGACCGCGCCAGCGTCTATGGATCGCCCTCGCGGCCCGGCATCATGGCGGGGCACCTGGCATGGAATCCACGATGTCCCCCACCGTTCACCGCAAGCTGCGCATCGGCGCGGACCAGTACACCGGCCAGAAAGTGGTCGACCAGCAGTTCTACGAATGCGATTTCTCCGGCGCTGACCTGACCGCCACCGAGTTCATCAACTGCAGCTTCTATGACGCTGAAAACCGCGCCGGTTGCCGCTTCAACGGCGCCACATTGAAGGAAGCCAGCTTCCGTAGTTGCGACATCAGCATGTGCCACTTCAGTTTCATCAAGGCGCTGGGCCTGGAGATCAGTGAGTGCCGTGCGCAGGGCGCGGACTTCAGCAACGCCAGCTTCATGAACCAGATCACCACGCGCAGCTGGTTCTGCAGTGCCTTCATCAAGAAATCGAACCTGCGCTACGCCAATTTCTCGCGGGTGACGCTGGAAAAGTGCGAACTGTGGGAGAACCGCTGGGACGGCGCGAACGTGAGCGGTGCCAGCTTCGCGGGCTCAGACCTGTCCGGTGGCCAGTTCGAGGGGATCGACTGGAACAGTGCCAACTTCACCGACTGCAACCTGACCAACTCGGAGCTGGGCGAGCTGGACCTGCGCAGCACCAACCTGCGTGGCGCCACACTGGATGTGCAGCAGGTGGCGCTGTTGATGCAGCGTATCGGCATTACCGTGGTGCCGTAGGCATCATCCGGCGTACGCCACCCAGCCCTTGAAGCTGAAGCCGGCGTAGAACAGCTCCACGTTGTCGAAGCCGGCCTCCTGCAGTAGCACAACCTCCTGCTCCGGCGACAGCAACGGCAACCGTTCGGCAATGGCGTCGATCGCGCGCTGCGCATCGGCGTGGGCAACCCCCGAGGCTTCGGCGAACGCCGCGTAGCGCTGCAACCAGCGCAGCTTGCCGGCCGGGTCCTGTGGCACGCTGTGGTGCGCCACCACCAGCGGCGCGCCGGGTTGCAGGCGCCGGTGCAGTTCGCGCAGCGTGTGCAAGCGCTGCCCGGCATCGAGGAAGTGCAGGGTCAGCAGGCAGCTGGCACCGTCGAAGCGCGCATCGGGTGCATCGTCGATATAGCCTTCCAGCAGCTGCACGCGCGACTTCAGCGGACCCAGTGTCTGCTCGGCCAGGGCCAGCATCGGCGCGGCCGGGTCGACCCCCAGCAGCTGCCAGCCCGGCTGCGCCTCGGCGAAGGCCTTCAGTTCCAACCCGCCACCGGCACCCAGCACCAGCACGCGGCCCTGAGCGGGAACACGTTCGGCCAGCAGCAGCCGGCTCATCTGCTGCAGGGCGAGGAAGCCGGGCACCTGGCGCAGCGGTGCTTCGGCATAGCGGGCCACCGCCTGCGGATCGGAGAACGTGGACATGCGCGGATTCCTGCAGCGGGGGACATACCACTGTAGCGCGGCGCGCAAGAGGCATTGCGCGCCGCTGCCGCACGGGCAGGACAGGGCTCAGGCCGCTGCGGCCTCAAGCACGTCTTCCATCCGCACCTCGCCGAGGAATCCACCGCCGCTGGTTGCCGGCTGCTGCGCTTCGATGGCGTGGGCGAACTGCACGCCGGCGTCGTCCTGCAGGCGCTCGAACAGCTGCTGCACCCTTGGGAACTCGCGTCGATCGACCACCTGGTGATAGTCGTTCCAGCGCGCGATGCCTGCGAAGTAGGCGTCGGCAAAGCTGCGCTGTTCGCCCAGCAGCCACGGGCCCGTGCCGATCATCTGCTCCAGCGCCTGGTGGGCGTGGCGCACCTTGGTCGTGCCATAGGCACGCAGCGCCTCGCCTTCATCGCCTTCCGCATGCTCCAGTGCGTGCCAGAGCGGCGCGTAGGCACCGAAGAAACTGGTGTTGAGATAGGCCAGCCGATGGTTGAGGCGATCGAAGCCGGAGGTGCCCTGTGCGAAGCCCAGGCCCTGTGCGATGCCCTTCGCGGCCAGGTGGTTGAGGATGGCTAGGCTCTCGCTGAGCAGCTCGCCCTGTGTGGTTCGCAGGGTCGGGGTTTCGCCCAGTGGATTGAGGCGGCGGTAGTCTTCGCCCTGCACCTGGCCGGGCATCTCGATGCGGCACAGGTGATACGGCTGGCGCAGCCACTCCAGCGCGATGATGGAGCCGAACGAGCAGCCCGAGGGCACGCCGTAGAAGAGGATCGGGGTCATGGCAGGTTTCCGGTTCGAGCCGCGATGCGGCGGGTGAGGAAAGCGTGCCCGCGTGGACATTGCTCCGGAAGCCGTCCGAATGGCATCCTGAAGTCTACATATGTGGACGTTGCGCATGCTCAACCTCAACGATCTGGCCCTGTTCGTGACTGCGGTGGAGCAGGGCGGTTTCGCCGCAGGCGGGCGCCATCTGGGCCTGCCGCGCTCGACCCTGAGCAAGCGCGTGGCGCTGCTGGAAGAACAGCTCCAGGTACGGCTGCTGCAACGCAGTTCGCGCCGCTTCGCATTGACCGAGGTCGGCCAGGAGTTCTTCGAGCGCGCACGCGCAGCGTTGTCTGAGGTCGAGGCCGCCGAGGCCATCGTCCGCGACCGCCAGGCCGAACCCAGCGGCACCGTACGCATCAGCGCTTCGATTCCGGTGGTGCAGGGCGAGCTCGCCGCGTGCCTGCCTGCACTGGCCCGCCGCTATCCACGGCTGCGCATCGAAGTTGAAGTGAGTGATCGTTTCATCGATCTGGCTCAGGAGGGCATCGACATCGCTCTGCGCAGTCACTTCGGTCCGCTGCCGGATTCCGGGTTGGTGCAGCGAATGCTCGGCAGCGAGCGCATCGTGCTGGTGGCGTCCCCTGGCTATCTGGCAGCCGCGCCGGCAGTGGATACGCCCGAGCAGCTACGTGCGCATGCCGGCCTGCTGACCGCGCGTCATGCAACGCGCTGGACGCTGCACGGCCCCGACGCCCGCACCGTGCAGGTGGAGCCGCAGGTGGCGCTGGTCGGCAATGAATCGCAGCTGCTGATCGCGACGGCCGAAGCGGGTCTTGGCATCACCGTGTTGCCACACAGCCTGTGTGCCGCAGCCCTTGCCGCCGGCCGCCTGCAGCAGGTGCTGCCGGCGTGGCATGCCGGCGAAGTGACCACCAGTGTGCTGCTGCCGCATCGTCGCGGCCAGTTGCCGGGCGTGCGTGTGGTGGTGGATGCGCTGGCCGCGCATTACCAGCTCAACGCAGCGCGCGCGCCAGTACCTGCCAGATCCTCGGGTCCTGGCACTGCGAAACGTTGAAACGTACATAGTCAGCCGCGCGCTGCGACTGGCTGAACGCGTTGCCCGGTGCCAGCACGATGCCCTCGCGCAGGCATTGCCGGGCCAGTGCGGCGGCATCGCGGCCATCGGGCAGCTGGCACCACAGGAACAGCCCGGCTTCCGGCTGCAGCCACGGCGTGATGCCCAGCGCCTGCAGCTTCCGCAGCGTGTGCCGGCGCGCATCGGCCAGGCGCGAACGTACCGACTGCATGTGGCGGCGGTAGCCGCTGTCGGTCAGCGCGATGTGCATCAACTGCATCGCCAGGTGACCGCCGCCGAAGCTGGTGGCCAGCTTCAGATCGGTCAGCGCCTCGATCCACTCAGGGCGAGCGGCGACGTAGCCACAGCGCGAAGCCGCCGACAGCGTCTTGGAGAAACTGCCGACGTGGATCACCCGCGACAGTCCATCGAGCGCGGCCAGCCGCGGTGCAGGCTGCAGTTCGAAGTCGGCGAAGATGTCGTCCTCGATGATGATCAGTTCATTGCGTTCGGCCAGGCCCAGCAGGCGGTGCGCGGTGCTGGCGGAAAGCACCGCGCCGGTCGGGTTGTGCAGGCCTGAGTTGGTGATGTACAGCCGCGGCGTATGCGCCTGAACTGCCTGCGCGAACGCCTCCAGGTCCGGGCCGCTGTGCGTGTACGGCACGCCGATGGCCTGCACCTGGTGCGCCTTCAGCAACGCGTGGTAGTTGAAGTAGCTCGGGTCATCCACCAGCACGCAGTCGCCGGGCTTGAGCAGGAAACGGCAGAGCAGATCGACCGCGTGCGTACCGGATTCGGTCAGCAGGATCTGCTCCATCGGCGCATCGATGCCCAGCGCCGCGCTGCGCCGTTGCAGCAGCTGGCGCAATGCGGGCAGCCCGAGCGGGCCGGCGTAGTCGACCAGCTGTGATGCATCGGCACGTGCGAGCCGACGCAGGCCGCGGCGCACGCCATCGTGATACAGCCAATCACTGGGCATCCAGCCGCAGCCCGGCTTGAGGTGGCCCGCCGGCGTTTCCAGCGATTGCCGCGACACCCACAGCGGATCCACCGCGCGGTCCAGCCGCGGCTCCATTTCAGCCAGCGCCAGCGGTGCGGCCGGCCCACTGACGTAGAAGCCGGATCCTGCGCGCGCACTGATCAGGCCTTCGGCGGCCAGGCGCTCGTAGGCCTCGACCACGGTCGAGACCGACACCCCCATCGCCGCCGCCTGCGCACGTACCGAGGGCAGGCGGGAGCCGGGGCCATCCACCCGCGCACCGATGCGGGTGCGGACGGTCTGGATGACCGATTCGATGCGGGTGAGCGAACGTGGCATGGCGGAACCGTAGTGGAAGTGTGGGCAGTACAGTTACTTGCGACTGTACTGGATTGTAGCTGGGGTCGTTCCGCGCTGGATGCTTCCATACAGGTCCAGCCGGGCATCGTCCGGCACCTTCAGGAGTACAGGTGTGGAACGGTCGGCGAGTGGTTGGATCAATGGCTTCATCGGTGTGGTGATCTTCGCGGGCTCCCTGCCGGCCACCCGCTTGGCGGTGCTGCAGCTGGACGCCGGATTCGTCACTGCTGCACGCGCGACCATTGCCGCTGTGCTCGGCCTTGGCCTGCTCCTTCTGCTGCGCCAGCCGTGGCCGCGGCGCAATGACCTGCCAGGCCTGGTGGTGGTCAGTCTGGGGGTGGTGGTCGGCTTTCCGCTGTTGACCGCGCTCGCGCTGCGGCATGCGTCATCGGCACACACCATCGTGTTCCTCGGCCTGCTGCCACTGAGCACTGCGGTGTTCGGCGTGCTGCGCGGCGGCGATCGACCGCGCCCGGCGTTCTGGTTGTTCTCGCTGCTGGGCAGTGCCTGCGTGGTCGGCTATGCGGTGCGCAACGGCATCGAGGCCTCGCTGCAGGCTGACCTGCTGATGCTGGCGGCGATCGTGGTGTGCGGGCTCGGCTATGCCGAAGGTGGTCGACTTGCCCGCCACCTTGGCGGTTGGCAGGTGATCAGCTGGGCGCTGCTGCTGGCGTTGCCGGTGATGCTGCCGCTGACAGTGCTGATGCGCCCGGCCTCGTTCACCGCGGTCGGTGCGTCGGCGTGGTGGGCGCTGGGCTACGTGGCGGTGTTCAGCATGCTGATCGGCTTCCTGTTCTGGTACCGCGGGCTGGCCCAGGGCGGCATCGCCGCTGTTGGCCAGCTGCAGTTGCTGCAGCCGTTCTTCGGCCTGGCCCTGGCCGCGCTGCTGCTGCACGAATCGGTCAGCCTCAGCATGGTGCTGGTGACCGTGGTCGCGGTGATCTGCGTGGCAGGCGCGCGCCGCTTCAGCCGCTGAGCGAAAAAGGGGACGGAGGGGATTAAGTCGTTTCAGGCACGGTAGGGTGAGTTACGACTTAATCCCCTCCGTCCCCTTTTTCGGTGATAGCGAGAGCGTATCGTGGCCGATGGTCAACGGTATTGGCGGGGGCGGTGAGCTTGGCTGAAGCTGTGCGCATGAAGCCGATTTCGCATATTTCCTTCGAGGGCCAGGTGGGCCTGGTGACCGGTGCCGCGGGTGGGTTGGGCCTGGCCTACAGCTGCCTGCTGGCCGAGCGCGGTGCGCAGATGGTGATGCATGACGTCGGTGCCGGTACCGATGGCCGCGGCGCCGATCCACAGCGCATCCTGCGCAGCGTCGAAGCGCTGCAGCGGCAGGGTTTGCCAGTGCAGGCCGCAAATGGTCCCATCGATCATCGCAGCGGTTGCCATGCGCTGGTGCAGGATCTGCTGCAGCAGCACGGCCGCATCGATTTCCTGATCCACAACGCCGGCTGGGTCGAGTACCAGACGCTGGAAGCGATCGAGGACGATGCGCTGGAGCAGATGCTGTGCCTGGCCGCGAAGACGCCGTTGTGGCTGGCGCAGGCGGCGTGGCCGGCAATGCGCGCGGCGGGCGGTGGGCGCATCGTCATCACCACGTCCGATCGCGCGCTGTATCCGCAGTACGCACAGCGCGGGCTGTCTGCGTACGCGATGGCCAAACTGGCCGCGCTCGGTCTGGTCAATGTGCTGGCACTGGAAGGTGCCGAGCATGGCATCGTGGTCAATGGGGTTTCGCCGGTGGCAAAGACGCGCATGTGGGGCATCGAGGGTGAGCCCGATGAGCTGCATCCGGAAGCTGTTGCGCAAGGTGTGGCCTATCTGGCATCCACGCGCTGCCAGGACGGCGGCTGGGTGCTGCGCGCAAGCAATGGCCAGTTCCACGCACTGCGCCTGCAGGAGGCCGAGCATGTGGCGTACCCAAGGGATCTGCGCGCGGTCAGTGCCGACAGCATCGAGTCGGTGGCGCTGCAGTGGCCGGCCATCGCTCGCGCCAGCGTCGACGTGCGCGGCTGAGGGCGTACCCTAGGCGGGTTCCCACTGCCTGCATCGAGATGATCGACCTGCGCCTGCTGCGCCAGTTCGTGGCCGTAGCCGAAGAGCTTCATTTCCACCGCGCCGCAGCCCGCCTGCACATGTCGCAGCCGCCGCTGACCGCGGCAATACGACGCTTGGAAGACGAACTCGGAAGCGAGCTGATCGTGCGCGGCAACCGTACCCTGGGCCTGACCGTGGCCGGGCAGACGCTGCTGGTGGAGGCGCGGGCAACGCTGCAGCAGGCCGAGCAGGCATTGCAGCGCACGCGCGAAGCCGCCGCCGGGCAGTCTGGCAGCCTGCGCGTGGGTTATGTGGGCAGTGCGCTGTATGGCCGGTTGCCGGGCCTGATCCGCCGCTTCCGCCAGCAGTACCCGCAGGTGCAGCTGCATCTGCAGGAAGCGACCTCGCGTCAGCAGCAGCTGTGGCTGCGTGAGCAGCGCATCGATGTCGGCGTGTTGATCCCACCGATTCCCGCCGCCGAGCTGGTGCTGTACGACTTCGACCACGACCGCCTGGCGATTGCGCTGCCGCGTGCGCATGCGCTGGCCGATGCGACGGAGGTCAGTGTGGCGATGCTGGCCGACGAACCGTTCGTTTCATGGCCGGCAGGCGAGGGCATCGGCTTCCACGCGCAGGTGCTGGGCCTGTGCACGGCTGCGGGTTTCACCCCGCGCGTGGTGCAGGAAGCGCAGGGCATGCATGCGGTGTTGTCGCTGGTGGCGGTGGAGGCGGGCGTGGCGATCGTTCCGGCCAGCATGGCCAGCTTCCGCCCGGAAGAAGTTGTGTACTCCCTGATCGACGGTGCCGAGGCCGGTTTCGAACTGCAGTTCTGCACGCGCCCGGCCGTGGCGGGGCCGGTGCTACGGCACTTCCTGGCGATGGCCGTCCAGTAGGATTCCGTCGTGATGGACATCGTGACATGCGTTAGTCGGCCACGCAGCGCCTGAAACGCGGCGTGCAGCACGCTGTTGCACCGCTGCGTGGGCACCGCAGGGCAAAGGTTTCAGAGCGACACGCTGGCAACTCGTAGATTACTGATTGGTACTTGCTGGCAAGCCCTGCAACCAGCGTCGTCGCATGCGGTCAGCAGCCCTGCGCCGGCTGTCATGGCTAGTTGGGATTGGTATCCCACACACAAATCTGGCGTGTGCTCGGAAGATGTCCAAGGAGGGCGCTTCCCGGATGACGCGGCCCGCTGGTCTGTGGTGGGTGATGAGTGGGGATCACCACATTCCACCGGTCCTTTCCAGAGTTGCCGGTATGCCAACCCGTATCGCCCGCGCACCCGCGCACTGCGTGAGTGTGAGGGATGCCGCTTCGCAACGCGGAGCGCACCCCATATGGGGAATGGCGGCGGGCGGTGCATTTACGACAGCGAGGCGGATGGTCGCAGCCTACGGCAGCAGATGGCGTGTCATGCGGAAGATGTCGGTGACCGCGTACAGGCCCCAGTGCCGCGCCAGATGTGCGTTGTCCGGGCCCTGCGCGATGCCGCTGGCGAGCAGGCGGAACTGATGGGCCGGGTCGGGCTGCTGCTGCAGGCCATACAGCGCATACCGGTCCAGATACGCGCTGCCATCGTCGGATCGCCCACCACGGGCGTTGACACCCTGCAGCTGCTCCCATGCCAGCGGCATGGTCTGCACGATGTCGTAGAACTCGACGATAGGCGCGCCCTGGCGGACCTCCAGTACATGAAAGGCATGGTGGAGATCAGCCACCTGCATGCCGACCACGTCACCGCTGCGCCACGCGGTGTGCGCTTTCGCCATCGCGGGGCGGCGTGCCGGCATCACAGCCGGGCTGCGTAGCAGCGCCTCGATATCCACGCGGCGGCGGTGAAATACGTCATTCAGCGCAACAGCGGCATTCAAGGCGGTGATCGCCGCCACCGCTGCGTTGGTGAGTTCCGCATCGGCGAATCCCTGCCGGTGCAGGCACACTGCCAGCGCCAACGCGGTCTTATGGACATACAGCGGCGCAACCCCGGCCGGGTCGGCCTGCAGGATGCAGTTCCAGCGCAGCAGCACATTCGCGATCACCTCTGCGCCGATCTGCGCAGGCTCACGCGTGGCCGCTTCAGGGGGCAGCCGCGTCTTGAGCGAGCAATGCTTGACGTCGCCGTCGATGGCCGCGACCAGGTCGGTGGCGGCGAGTAGTTTCAGTACGTCCAGGTGTTTGATCGCCATGTGCGTGGCCGCTTCCGATATTGCTGCACAGTCTATCGAGCGTTGAACAGGTGCTCGACCATGTAGTCGATGAACACCCGCAGGCGTGCACTGGGATGGCGCCCACCGGGCCACAGCAATGAGAACTGCCCCTGGTGCGTGGGCAGTGCAGGCAGTACCCGTTGCAGGCGGCCATCGGCCAGCGCGTCGGCTGCGAGGAAGTCAGGCATCCAGGCCAGGCCCATGCAACCGATCGCAGCGGCCAGCACGGCCTCCATGTTGTTGCAGGTCATCGCCGTGGGAAGGCGCGCTCCAGCATCGCCTTCGACGCCCGGCAGCTGCCAAGGGTGCAGCTTTCCGGTGGTGGGGTAACGGAAGCGCAGCGCGGTATGCAGGCGCAGCTCGCTCACATCACCGGGCGTGCCGTGCGCCTGAAGATAGCCGGGCGCCGCACAGAGGATGAAACGAAAGCCACCCAGTCGCCGTGCGGTCAGACTGGAATCGGCCAGTTCACCGCTGCGTATCACCGCATCCAGGCCTTCGCTGACCACGTCGACGATGCGGTCGTTGAAGTCCAGTTCCAGCTGCACCTGCGGGTAGCGTTGCTGGAAGCCGGGCAGCACCGGCAGCAGGAAGCGGTAGCCGATGGTGGGCAGGCCGATGCGCAGCAGTCCACTCGGGGCGTGCTGTCGCTGCGCCAGATCCGCCTGCGCTTCGGAAAGTTCATCCAGTGCCCGCCGGCAGCGCTGCAGCAGCAGTTCGCCTTCGTCGGTGAGGTGCACGCGGCGGGTGGTGCGCTGGAACAAGCGGGTGCCGAGTTCCTGTTCAAGGCGGGCGATGCGCTTGCCCACGGCCGACGCGGACAGGCCTAGGACGCGAGCGGCGCCGACGATGCTGCCTGCTTCGGCGGTACGGACGAAGGCCAGCAGGGCAGAGATGGAATCCATGCGGGGCATGATTACGGAACATTGGGCCGCAATCAACGTCCATCGAGCCTGTTTTTCAGGAATAGCGGCCTGTCCATCATCAATGCCCCTGATGGATGGAGGCCCGCATGGCCCCGGTTTCGATGCTTCCCGTACCTTCCCACACGCAGCAGCGCTGGGCCCTGCTTGCCGTCTGCCTGGCTGCACTGGCGCTGCCCTTGTCCTTCTCGGCCGGTGCCGTCGCGGTGCCGGCGCTGGCCCGTTCCGCGGCGTCGTCGCCGACTGCGCTGGCCTGGGTGACCAACGCCTTCATGCTCACCTTCGGCAGCCTGTTGCTTGCTGCCGGTGGCCTGGCGGACCGCTATGGCCGACGGCGGTTGTTCCTGCTGGGTACCGCGGGCTTCAGCATCGCCACTGCCGTCGTCTGCCTTGCGCCCACGCTGCTGTGGCTGGATCTGGCGCGCGGGCTGCAGGGCGTTGCCGCTGCAGCGGCGCTGGCGTCCGGCACCGCTGCGCTGGCGCATGCCTGGCAGGGCCCGGTGCGTGCCCGTGTGTTCGCCCTGCTGGGCACCACATTCGGTGCGGGGCTGGCGCTGGGGCCGCTGCTCGCGGGTCTGCTGTTGCAGGCATTGGGATGGCGCAGTGTGTTCGCCGCGGGCGGTGTACTGACGCTGGCGGCGTTCGCCGTGGGCGCGCGCGCGTTGTCCGAAAGCCATGGCGAACGCGGGCGGCTGGATGTCGGCGGCATGCTGGGTTTCAGCCTGATGCTGGCGGCGTTGACCCTGGCCCTGCTGTGGCTGGGTGAATTCGGCCTGCATGCCATGCACGTGCAACTGGCGCTGTTGGCGACGCTGATGCTGGGCGGGGTATTCGTCTGCATCGAACGGCTGCACCGCTCACCGTTGCTGGACCTCTCGCTGTTCTCGCAACCGGCGTTCCTCGGTGTCCAGCTGCTGCCGGTCGCAACCTGCTTCGGCTACGTGGTGCTGCTGGTGGTGTTGCCTCTGCAGCTGCTGGGCGTGCATGCACAGAGCGCGACATTGGTCGGGCTGCAGATGCTGGCCCTGTCCGCGCCGATGCTGGTGCTGCCGATGCTGGCCGCGCGCTGGGCGGAACGCGTTGGAAGTACGCGGCTGTGTACGCTGGGCCTGCTGGTCTGTGCCTCTGGGTTGTACCTGTTGTCGCGCCACGCATCGCATCCGTCGCCGTCGCAGTGGGTGCCGTTGCTGATGCTGATCGGCGCTGGAACGGCCTTGCCGTGGGGCTTGATGGATGGGCTGTCGGTCAGTGTGGTGCCGGTGCAGCGTGCGGGCATGGCCGCCGGCATCTTCGGAACCGTGCGGGTGGCCGGCGAAGGCATCGCATTGGCCGCAGTCACGGCCTTGCTTGCGCTGCTGATCGGCCACCAGCTGCAGGGAGCATCGCCGGCATCGTTGGCGCGTGCCGGTGCCTATCTGGCCACGGGGGCGCAGGCACAGGCGCAGGCACTGCTTCCGGCGATGAGCGGCGCACAGCTGCAGCAGGCCAGTGCCGAGGCGCTGGCGATACTGCTGCGTGTCCTGGCGCTGCTGACCGCCGCATGCGCGGTGCTGTTGCACCTGCTGCTGCGGCGGCCAGCGTTGGCCGTGATCAGAACCGATAGCTGATGGTGCCGGTCACCACGCGCGGGTAGCCGGCGAAGCAGTCGCCAAAGGTGCGGCACGGCGCGTAGTAGCGCTTGCCGGTGAGGTTGGTGATGTTCAACGCCATCGTCCAGTCGGTCACCTGCACTTCCAGCAATGCATCGGCCAGCGTGTAGCTGGGCGTGACGATGCGCCCGCCATTGCCCAGCGACACCGTGTTGCCGACATGGCGCACGCCCAGGCCCAGGCGCAGGCGTGCGGCATCGTCCAGTTGGAAGCCCTTCGACACCCAGGCCGAGGCCAGGGCCTGCGGGGTGTCGTTGAGGCGCTGGCCTACTTCCAATGCGAAGTTGCTGCGGCTGACCTCGGCCTCGTTGCGCGCAACGGCAGCGGTGACCGTCAGGTCGTTGGCGAACTGGAACTGCCCTTCCAGCTCCACGCCCTTGGAGCGGATCTGCCCGGTCTGCACCACGTTCAATACGTTGTCCGGGTCGTTGGTCTGCCGGTTGGTTTCGGTGATGCGGTACGCCGCCAGCGTCAGCAGCAGGCTGCGCGCCGGTTGCCACTTGATGCCGGCCTCGGACTGGCGGCCGCGCATCGGCTTGAAGGCGCTGCCGAACAGATCCTGGCCGGATACCGGCAGGAACGATTCGCTGTAGCTCAGGTAGGGCGAAACGCCCGCACCCAGTTCGCCGATCAGCCCGGCGCGGTAGGTGGTGGCATTGTCGGTCTGGCTGGGCTGGCCTTCGGTCTTCGAGCGTGCATGGTCGCGGCGCGCGCCCAGCACCAGCGAGATGCGGTCGGCCCAGCGGATCTGGTCCTGCACATAGACACCCAGCTGGGTGGAGGTCTGGTCCGGCTGACGATTCCAGCCACGCACGATCGGTGCGACCGATACCGGGGTGTAGATGTCGATCGGCGTGCCGGTGGCGTCCAGCCGCTGCAGTTGCTCCTTGTATTGGCTGTAGTCCACGCCGGCCAGCAGCAGATGCTGGAAGGCACCGGTGGCGAAGTCGAACTGCAGCGCATTGTCGGCGCTGAAGATCTGCACGTCGGGGCGGGTGCCATAGGCCGTGCGGTTGACCACGCGCCGCTCGGCGTCGATGAAGGGATCTTCCGGATTGCTGTAGCTGTCCACGTACATCTGCTGCAGGGTGGTCCTGCCATCGATGTAACGCACTGCCGAGCGCAGGCTGAGCGTGTCGTTGAAGCTGTGGTCGAACAGCGCGGTCAGGCTGTAGACGCGCGAGTCGATGCGGTCGAAACCGGGATCGCCGATGAAGGTGGACGGGTCGAGGCGGCGTCCGGGCGGGGCAAGCAGGGTCGCGGCCAGCGGCAGGAACTGCTGGCTGGAGCCGGTCTTGTCATGCTGATAGCTGGCCAGCAGGGTCAAGGTGCTGCGTTCACCGCGCCAGCTGATCGACGGTGCCAGATAGACGCGGTCATCCTTCAATACATCGGTCTGCATGTTCGATTCGCGCACCAGCCCGACGAAGCGGCCGGCAAGCGTACCGGCATCGTTCAATGCGCCGCCGATGTCACCCTGCAGCTGCCTGCGGTCGAAACTGCCGAGCTGCACGCCGACCTCGCCGTTGAGGGTGCCGAAGGTCGGGCGCTTGCTCATTGCATTGATGATGCCGCCGGTGGCGCCGGCACCATACAGCACCGAGGACGGGCCGCGCAGCACTTCCACCCGCTCCAGGCCATAGATTTCCGGGCGGGCGAGGGGGCTGAAACCGTAGCTGCGGCGCAGGCCATCCTGGTACTGCACCGGGTCCAGCCCGCGCACCGAGGTCGCATCGTTGCGGGTATCCAGCCCCCATGCATCGGCGGTGACGCCGGCGCTGTAGCGCAGCACTTCCTGCAGGTTGTGCGCGCCGCGATCGGTGAACAGCTGCTGGGTGACCACGCTGATCGCCTGCGGCGTCTCGGTCAGGGCGGTGTCGGTCTTGGTCGCGGTGCTGGCCCGCTCGGCCACCACCGTTACCTTGTCCAGGGTGCGCGCCGCCGGGGTGTCCTGGGCCTGGGCGATGGCCGAGGCCAGCAGGGTGGGCAGGGCGAGCGTGTACAGCAGCGGACGCGACGGCAGAGCGGGCATCGGGAGTGATCCGGGAAGGGCGGTGACGGCGGATTATCCGGATGCCCGCCCTCAAATACAAATGATTCCCAAGTGCGATTGGGGCGCCCTGGCCCGGCGTCAGGGCAGGCCGTCCGTCGCGCCGCGGATGCTCATCCAGGCGCCACCACCGGGGGCGCTGCCGGCGCGGACACGGAAGCCGTGCAGGCCGGCAATGGCGGCCACGATCGACAGGCCCAGGCCGAATCCCGGTCCTTGGCCGGCACTGCTGCTGCCGCGGAAAAAGCGCTGGTAGATCAGCGTGCGGTCCTGTGGCGGAATGCCCGGCCCGTTGTCGATCACATCGATCCTGGGGACGCCCTGGTCATCGACCGCACGCAGCAGGATGCGGCCCTGCGCCGGCGTGAACTGCAGGGCGTTGGACAGCAGGTTGGCCAGCGCTTCGAACAGCAGTTCGCGGTCGCCACGAAGTTGCCCGAGCTTCGGGTCCACCTGCAGTTCCAGCAGCTGTTGCTTCTCTTCGGCCAGCGGCAGGTAGAACTGGTGAAGTTCCTGCAGCAGATCGGCGATGTCCACCGCGTCGAAGGCCGAACGCCGCTGGTGGCTCTCCAGCTCGGATACCCGCAGCAGCGCGGCGAAGCGCGCCATCAGCATGTCGGTCTCGGCCAGCGCCTTGTCCAGTGGATCGGCATGCGGGTTCTGTTCGTCCAGGCCCACGCGCATGCGGTACAGATGCGCGCGCAGGCGGGTCAGCGGGGTGCGCAGATCGTGGGCGATGCTGTCGCAGACTCCTTTGACTTCGGTCATCAGCTGTTCGATGCGTTCCAGCATGGCATTGACGATGCTCGACAGCCGATCGATCTCGTCGCGACGGCTGGAGACCGGCAGGCGCTGGCCGAGGTCGCCGGCAACAATGCGGTTGGTGGCCGCTTCGATCTGCTGGATCCGTTTCAACGGGCGCCGGCGCAGCAGATGCCAGCCCACCAGGCCGGGAATGACGGTCAGCGACACGCCCCACAGCAGTGCATCAAGGATGATGCTGTTGACCGCCATGAGCTTGCCGTTCTGGCGCACAAATACCAGCGTGCGGCCATCGCGGGTCACCACGCCGAGCGCACTGCCGCCGTTGTCGTGGCGGCCATCAGCCAGCGTCCAACCGTCCACCGCATGCGAGTTGCCATCCAGCGGCAGTCCCGCGGGGATCGCTGTCAGCGGGCCTGCCATCGGCATGCCGGCCTTGTCGAACAACCCATAGGTATAGACCTGGTGCAGATCGAAGCGCTGGCTGTCGCGCAATGCTTCATCCAGTGCCGGCCCGTCGAAGCTCATGAACAGGTGGGCGCGCTGCTGCAGGCCCGATTCGGTCAGGTCACTGAGGTAGTCCGAGATGCGCCAGTACATCACGCCCAGCAGCAGGCTCGACCACGCTACGAACAGGATGCAGTACAGGCCCAGCAGCCTGCTGCTGGAGGAACGCCAGTGGTCAGGATTGCGCGTCGAAGACATAGCCGGTTCCACGGACGGTCATGATCGGCTGCGGCCGGCCGGGTTGTTCGATGCGTTTGCGCACGCGACCGATATGCACGTCGATCAGGTTGGTACCCGGATCGAAGTGGTAGCCCCAGACTTCCTGGAACAGCATGCTGCGGGTGACTACCTGGCCGGCGTTGCGCACCAGGAATTCGAGCAGCTTGAACTCGGTCGGCAACAGCGCGATTTCATGCCCGCCGCGTCGCGCCGAACGGGTCATCAGGTCCAGTTCCAGGTCACCGGCGCGCAGCACGTTATCGATGGCGCCAGTCGGGCCCTGGCGCCGGATCAGCACTTCCACGCGTGCAGCCATCTCATCGGAGGCGAAGGGCTTGGTCAGGTAGTCGTCGCCACCGGCGCGCAGGCCACGCACGCGTTCATCCACGTCCGACAGCGCACTGATCATCAGTACCGGCGTGGTGATGCCTTCACGGCGCAGCGTGGTGACCAAGGCCAGCCCGTCGATGCCGGGCAGCATGCGGTCCAGGGTGATCACCGCGTAGTCGCCTGCACGTGCCAGCGCCAGGCCGTTGCTGCCGTCGCTGGCCAGGTCCACGTCGAAGCCGTGGCTGCGCAGTTCGGTGGCGATCTCCTCGGCGGTGACAAGATCGTCCTCGATGGTGAGTACGCGCGGCATGGGCCAGTGTGCAGAGTGGGACAGGGGCATCCTCGCAATCGTGGGCAGCGACTGCAAATGAAAAATGTTTCATGCGCGATTTAGCAGGATCGTGCCGCCACGTCTTCTATATTCGGCGCCGAACGCTCCCCCACGCGTGGAACCCTGCAGCCGATGATCCTTCCGAACCCCTCCCGTCCGTACCGTGCCTGGCGGCTGCCGCGAACCGCGGGCCTGCCGCTGCTGGCGCTTGCCCTGGCGGGCCTGCTCAGCGCCTGCGGCAAGGACGCGCCCAAGCCCGGCGCCGCGGCACCGGAGGTGACCGTGCTGACCCTGCGCAGCCAGCCGCTGGCACTGCAGCAGGAACTACCCGGGCGCAGCGTCGCCTCGCAGGAATCGGACGTGCGCCCGCAGGTCGATGGCGTGCTGGTGAAGCGGTTGTTCGAGCAGGGCCAGTGGGTGAAGGCCGGGCAGCCACTGTTCCAGATCGAGCCCGCGCTGTACCAGGCGGCGCTGAACGAGGCGCAGGCCAACCTGAAGACCGCCGAGGCCGCTGCGGTGACCGCGCGCCTGCGGGCGCAGCGCATGCAGGCGTTGGGCAAGGACCAGCTGGCCGCGCGCCAGGACGTGGACGATGCGATCGCCAGCGACCAGCAGGCTGCCGCCGCGGCGCAGGCCACACAGGCCGCGCGTGACACGGCCAGCACACGGCTGGGGTTCGCCACGGTGACCTCGCCGATTGCCGGGCGCATCGGCCGCGCGCTGTTCACGCCGGGGGCGCTGGTCACCTCGGGCCAGGCCGATCCACTGGCACGGGTGCAGCAGATGGACCCGATGAACGTGGACATCACCCAGTCCAGCAATGAGTACCTGGCACTGCGCCGCGCCATCGCCGACGGTGGCGTGCAGGCCGACACAGCACCGGTGCGGCTGCGCTTGTCCGATGGCACCGACTACCCGCTGCCCGGCACGCTGGAATTCGCCGACGTGGACGTGCAGCAGGAGACCGGCAGCATCACCCTGCGGGCGCGTTTCCCCAACCCGGATGGGCAGCTGCTGCCAGGCATGTACGTGCGCGCGCTGGTGGGACAGGGAATCCGCCAGCAGGCGCTGCTGGTGCCACAGGCTGCGGTCGACCGCAGCCCCAAGGGCGAGGCACAGGCGTGGCTGGTGGACAAGGACGGCAAGGCGCGGCTGCGGCTGTTCCGCACCGCGCGTGCGATCGGCGACCAGTGGCTGGTCCTTGATGGCCTGGCCGCCGGCGAGCAGGTGGTGGTGGCCGGCGCGCAGGGCCTGGCCGATGGCATGACGGTGCGGGTGAAGCCTGCACCGGCACCGGTCGGGAAGGACTGAGCAGATGCTGCCGCGCTTCTTCATCCATCGCCCGGTATTCGCCTGGGTCCTGGCGATCTGCATCATGGCCTTCGGCACCATCGCGGTGACCCAGCTGCCGGTGGAGCAGTACCCGGACATCGCGCCGCCGCAGGTCAACATCACCGCCAACTACACCGGTGCCTCGGCGCAGACGGTGGAAGACAGCGTCACCCAGGTGATCGAGCAGCAGATCAAGGGCATCGACCACCTGCTGTATTTCTCGTCCACCAGTTCCTCGTCCGGGCAGGCGCGCATCACGGTCACCTTCGACCAGAGCGCCAACCCGGATATCGCCCAGGTGCAGGTGCAGAACAGCGTCAATCAGGCGATCAACCGGCTGCCGCAGGAAGTGCAGCAGCAGGGCGTGACGGTCGCCAAGTCGCAGGGCGATTCGCTGATGGTGGTCTCGCTGTACGACACCAGCCGGCGCATGGAGCGCGTGGACGTCTCCGATTTCCTTGTCAGCAATGTGCAGGATCCGATCAGCCGCATTCCCGGTGTCGGCGAGATCAACGTGTTCGGCTCGGCCTATGCGATGCGGGTGTGGTTGGACCCGCACAAGCTGCGCGCCTACGACCTGATGCCGTCGGACGTTCGCGCTGCGATCCAGGCGCAGAACACCCAGGTGACGGCGGGTGAGCTGGGCGCGATGCCGTCCAGCCCGACGCAGAGCCTCAACGCCACGGTCACCGCGCAGTCGCGCCTGCAGACGCCCGAACAGTTCCGCGCGATCATCCTGCGCACGCTGCCCAATGGCGCGGCGGTGTTGCTGGGCGACGTCGCACGGGTCGAGATCGGCGCGGAGAACTACCAGACCAGCAGCTATCTCAATGGCTATCCGGCGGCTGGCTTCTCGGTCACTCTGGCCTCCGGCGCCAATGCGTTGGCCACGGCCGATGCGGTGCGCGCGGAGATCGAGCGGCTGCGGCCGACTTTCCCGCCCGGCCTGCAGGTGGCCTACCCGCGTGACAGCACACCGTTCGTGCGGGTCTCGATCGAGGGGGTCATCCATACCCTCATCGAAGCCATCGTTCTGGTGGTGGTGGTGATGTTCCTGTTCCTGCAGAACCTGCGCGCCACGCTGATTCCGGCGATCACGGTGCCTGTGGTGCTGCTGGGCACGTTCGGCGTGCTGGCCGTTGCCGGATTCACCATCAACACACTGACCCTGTTCGCGATGGTGCTGGCGATCGGGCTGCTGGTCGACGATGCGATCGTGGTGGTGGAGAACGTGGAGCGCATCATCCACGACGAGCATCTGCCGCCGCGCGAAGCGACCGAAAAATCGATGGGCGAGATCACCGGCGCGTTGATCGGCATCACCGTGGTGCTGGGCGCGGTGTTCCTGCCGATGGCGCTGTTCGGTGGTTCCACCGGCATCATCTACCGGCAGTTCTCGATCACGATTGCATCTGCCATGGCATTGTCGGCGCTGGTGGCGCTGACGCTGACCCCGGCGCTGTGCGCGACCCTGCTCAAGCCGTCTTCGGCGCAGAAGCCACAGGGTCGTTTCTTCCGGGCGTTCAACCGGGGCGTCGAGCGCAGCCAGTTGGCCTACCAGGGAAAGCTCGGTGGCGTCGTTACCCGGCCGCGGCGCTGGATGGCGTTCTACCTGCTGCTGGTGGTCGCCATGGTCGCGCTGTACGCGCGCATGCCCACCGGCTTCCTGCCGGTGGAAGACCAGGGCCAGGTAACCTTCCAGTTCTCCACGCCGGAAGGCACGCCGATGGCGCGTACCGAAGCATTGGGCGAGCAGATCAGCCGCTACTTCATGGAGCACGAAAAGCAGAACCTGGATGTGGTGTTCGTGGTGGTCGGCCGCAACAATGCCGGCACCGGCCAGAACGCGGGGCAGGGCTTTCTCGCACTGAAACCCTGGGATGAGCGCACGGGCGACAACACCGCTGCAGCGATCATCACACGCGCCAATGCCTACTTCCGCAGCTTGCCGGATGCCAAGGTCAATGTACTGGCACCGCCGGCGGTGCGTGGACTGGGCCAGTCCAGCGGCTTCGAACTGTGGCTGCAGGACACCAGCGCGGCCGGGCGCGTGGCCCTGCAGTCAGCGCAGGAACAGGTGGTGCGTGCGGCCGGCGAAGACGACGGGCTCACCTCGGTGCGCCTGAACGGTCTGGGCGACAAGGCCGAGCTGCGGCTGGACATCGACCATGCCCAGGCCAGCGCGCTCGGCCTGGCCCAGGCCGACATCAATTCAACGTTGTCCGCGGCCTGGGGCGGCAGTTACATCAACGATTTCCTCGACCGTGGCCGGGTCAAGCGGGTCTACATGCAGGGCGACCAGCCCTACCGCAGCGTGCCCGACGACATCGGCCAGTGGTATGTGCGTGGTGGCAACGGCCAGATGGCGTCGTTCGCCAGTTTCGCCAGCAGCCATTGGGCACGCGGGCCGCAGCTACAGCAGCGTTTCAATGGCCTGCCGGCAATGCAGATCCAGGGCAGCGCCGCTGAAGGGCGCAGCTCGGGCGAAGCGATGCAGCGCATGCAGGCGCTGGTTGCCGATCAACCCGGGTTCGACCTGCAGTGGAGTGGCCTGTCCTACCAGGAACAACTGGCCAGCAACCAGACGTTGTGGCTGTACACCGCCTCCATTGCTTTCATCTTCCTGTGCCTGGCGGCGCTCTATGAGAGCTGGACGGTGCCGGTGGCGGTGGTGCTGGTGATCCCGCTGGGCGTGATTGGTACGGTGCTGGCGACTACCGCGGCCGGGTTCGTCAACGACATCTACTTCCAGGTGGGGCTGCTGACCACCATCGGCCTGTCGGCCAAGAACGCGATCCTGATCGTGGAGTTTGCCGAGGCCCGCTATCGTGCCGGCAGTTCAGCGGTGGAAGCGGCCCTGCAGGGCGCACGCCTGCGCCTGCGCCCGATCGTGATGACGTCATTGGCCTTCGTGGCCGGTGTGATTCCGTTGGCATTGGCGACCGGTGCGGGCGCAGTCAGCCGCCGTGAAATCGGCATGAGCGTGATCGGCGGCATGGTCTCCGGCACGGTGCTGGCGGTGGTGCTGGTGCCGTTGTTCTTCGTGCTGGTGCGTCGCCTGGGCCGGTCACGGCCGCAGGACTGAGGGGGGCGCGGCTGTCATCTGGCTGCCGCAGCACCCTCACCCGTTCTTTGCCCAGGTGCCGCTAGCGTAGGTCGTCCCCGTCCCCCACGGAGACCTGCCATGTGGCTGCTCGATCATCTCTGGCCCGGCCGCAGACCTGTTCCTCCCCCGGTCGTCACCGAACCGCAGGCGACGCCCCGCCGGCCCTGGCTGAAGCGCCCGGTGCGGGCAGGCCGCAGCGGCATGGCCCCCTGGCAGAAGGTTGCCGCACCGCCACGGCGCACGCGCCACTAACCGGTGCGGTCGGCGGGATGGTTGACCCCATCGTTGACCGGGATCACACCCAGCGCGAACGGGTCGATGCCTTCCAGGCAGGCCACGTTGTAGCCGTACTGTTCCGGGTTGGAGCGGCGCCGGTGATGGGTGTAGATGCCGCACACGCCACAGAAATAGTGCTCGGCCACATGGGTGTTGAACTGGTACCGCTGCAGGTGGTTCTGCCCGCGCACCACCTGCAGGCCCGCGCGGCTGACGCTGGCGGCAATGGCCCCCCGGCGCCGGCACATCGAGCAGTCGCAGCGGCGGGGTTCGACAATACCGTCCGGCAGGTCCAGCAGCAGTTCGACCGTGCCGCAGTGGCAGGTGGCTCGGTGCCGGGGTTGGACCGGAACGCCGGCCACGGAAGTGATGCCCATCGTTGCTCCTGTGAAGTGAACCTGGCCGCAGAGGCCGCCGCCGACGGTGCGCTGCCCAGCCTGAACGGTCCGTAGATGCCACGGTGAACCCGCTTGTGGCTAACTATGCGGCTTCAAGACCGCGACAGGATGCCAGTGAACGCCGCAGGACGTTGGATGACAGGGAGTGCCATGGCGCTGGCGGCGCTGTGGGTGAGCGGGCTGCTGGCCTACCAGCTGCCGGGGCCGGATTGGCTGGCCACCGGCGTGGCCGTGCTGTGGCTGCTGGTGGCGCTGTGGGCGTCCTGGCGGGGCGCGCGGGGACGTGCCTCGCGCCGCCTGGGCACGGCCTTCGGTGTGGCGCTGGCGTTGGCCGGCCTGTGGTGGCTGCTGCTGACCCCGCGCCAGGACCGCGTATGGGCCGACGACGTGGCCCAGCGCCTGCATGTGGTGTCCTTCGACGGGCGCCATGTGGTGCTGGACAACGTGCGCGACTTCAGCTGGCGCAGTGAAACCGACTACGACGCGCACTGGGTGCGCCGCGAATACGACCTGGACCAGCTGCGCTCGGCCGACCTGGTGCTGTCGTACTGGATGGGCCCGGCGATCGCCCACACGCTGATCTCGTTCGGTTTCGAGGATGGTCGCCACGTGGTGTTCTCGCTGGAGATCCGCAAGGAGCGCGGTGAGTCGTTCTCCGCGCTGGGCGGCTTCTTCCGCAAGTTCGAGATGACCCTGGTGGCTTCGGAGGAGACCGACATCATCCGCACCCGCACCAACGCGCGGGGCGAGGATGTCTACCTGTACCGTCTGCATGGCATGGACCGCGCGCAGCTGAAGGAACTGTTCGCTGCGTACATCGAACAGGCGCGTGAACTGGATGCCAAGCCGGGTTTCTACAACACGCTGACCAGCAACTGCACGACCATCGTCTTCGACCTGGCCCGCCACATCGCACCGCGCCTGCCGTTGGACTACCGCCTGCTGCTGTCCGGCTATCTGGCCGAGTACGCGCAGGAGGTCGGTGCGCTCACGCCGGGCATGCCGTACGCCGAGCTGCACGACAAGGGCCGCATCACCCAGCGCGCATTGGACCTGGGTGATGGCGAGCATTTCTCCACCGTGATCCGCCAGGGCGTGCCCGGCACCGAGCAGGACCCGCAGTAATGACCCAACTCTTTCTGACCCGCTGGCAGCGCCTGCTGCCGGTGTTGTTCGCCGCCTTCCTGCTGCTGGGCAGCAGCGGCTGCGCGATGGTTACCGTCAAGCAGGTCAAATCCAGTGATTCACTGGTCAACAAGCGCGCGGATGTGCTCAACACTGGCAAGCTCAGCCCCGCCGCGCGTGAAACGCTCAGCGCAGCGGGCCTGGACGAATCGCAGTGCGAGAAGGACTTCCTGGTCTGCCGCAGCACGTTGCTGATGACCGACGACCTCAATGTCGAGCAGCGGCTGTCGGCGCTGTCCGAGCTGTGGGTGAAGGCTGCATTGGCGATGACGCCGAAGAAGACCGCCGCAGGCGATCCGCCGATGAGCGATGCGGCATTGGATGCCTGGCTGGAAGCCGCGCGCTATGCCTATGCCTACCTGTTCTACAGTGGCCGCTCACCGTCCGACCGGGCCTTCGAGGACCGGCAGACGCAGGTGCGCGACTACTACAACTACGCGGCCGAGAAGGCGGCGGTGGTGTTGTTCGTGCGCGCACGCGCCGCTGCGCTGGCCGGCGAGGACTATACGAAGCCGCTCACGGTCGGTAGCTGGTCGCTGGCCTCCAACTACCAGCAGCTGGGTCTGAAGAGCATTCCGGCGCAGCTGGTGCCAGCGGGAACGGTCAGCTTCGTTGGCCTGCGCAGCACCTATCGCCGCGATGGCTTCGGTGCCGAACTGGTGATGGTGATGGACCCGCCGAAACTGGTCGCGCCAGTGATCGCGCCCGACGGCCCGAAGGCTGAAACCGCGCAGGACGACGAGGACGACGAGCGTCGTGGCCGCCGCCACCGCCATGACGATTCGGTGCCCGAGTTCAGTGAGATGTCCTCGATCAACGTCACCGCACTGCTGCGGTTCGAGGGCAGCAGCCTGGAAGACGTGATGCGCACGCGCCGGGTCGAGCTGGATGCCTATTCGCCGGAAGCGACCGAGCGCATCACTCTGCACGGTGAGCAGGTACCGCTGGCCGGCAACTTCACTGCCGCCTACGGCCTGTGGCTGGCGCAGAGTGGCTTCGCCCGGCAGTCGCTGCGTACCCTGTTCGGCATGAGCGAGGGCATCGGCGAGCCGCACATCTACCTGATGCAGCCGTGGGACCCGAACCGCCGCATCATCTTCATGCTGCACGGCCTGGCCAGCAGCCCGGAAGCGTGGGTGAACCTGGCCAACGAGATCATGGGTGACCCCGAGCTGCGCCAGCAGTTCCAGGTGTGGCAGGTCTATTACCCGACCAATGCGCCGATCGCGCTGAACCGCTACGAGATCGCCAATGCATTCAACGACACGCTGAAGCATTTCGATCCCAACGGCAGCACGCGTGCGTCGAAGGACATGGTCTACATCGGTCACAGCATGGGCGGCGTGCTGGCCCGCCTGCTGGTGAGCGATTCCGGCGATGTACTGTGGAACGACCTGCTGGCCAACTACGACCTGAAGGGGGAACGGCTGAAGCGGGTGCAGAACAAGCTGGGCCCGCTGCTGCATTTCAAGGCACAGCCGAACGTGGAGCGTGCGATCTTCATCGCCGCGCCGCACCAGGGCACCGACATTGCCGGCAACAAGGTCGGTCGCCTGATCGGTCGCCTGGTACGCCTGCCGCTGACCATTCTCGGCAAGTTCGAGGACGTGTTCATGGCACTGGCACAGGCCGAGCAGCAGGTCGATGGCACCGCCAAGCCGAAGATCCCGAACAGCATCGACAACCTCAAGGCCAGCGATCCGTTCGTGAAGGCCGCCGCACAGCTGCCGATTGAGGCGGGCCTGAAGTACCACTCGATCATCGCCCAGCGCAAGCCGGAGCTGCCGGTGGAAAAATCCGATGATGGGCTGGTGCCGTACTGGAGCGCACATCTGCCGGGCGCGCTGTCGGAGAAGGTGATCATCTCCGGCCACAGCGTGCAGGAAACCCCGCAGGCGGTGCTGGAGGTGAGGCGCATCCTGCACCGGGATATCGATGACATGGGGACGGGTACCCGGTAGTGCCGGCCGCTGGCCGGCAATCCCGCAATGCGGCGGTGCTACACCCGCCGCGCGATCACCGTGGACAGCAGCGCCAGTCCGAAGGTGATCGCCAGGCACAGCAGGTAGCCGGTGTGTGGCGCGGCTTCCACGAACAGCGCGAACAGTGCACCGGAAACCGCCAGTGCGGTGGTCACCGACAGCGCCTCGCTCAGCTGCAGCGCCGAGGTGTTGGCGCCCTGCTCATGCGGCGCCGACAG
This sequence comes from Stenotrophomonas sp. 99219_Sma, assembly GCF_056480785.1. NCBI lineage: Bacteria > Pseudomonadati > Pseudomonadota > Gammaproteobacteria > Lysobacterales > Lysobacteraceae > Stenotrophomonas > Stenotrophomonas sp. 99219_Sma. The sequence goes on from NZ_CM151117.1 coordinate 1,032,064, forward strand.
CGAAAGCGTCAGCACCGACAGGCTGGCGTAGATCATGCCCATGCCGAAGCCGGTCATGGCCCAGCCGACCAGTGCCACCGGCAGCGGCACTGCGTTGAACAGCACGGCCAGTGTGGCGGCGATACCGATCGTCATCAGCGGTGTGCCAACGCGCAGCAGCTGCTGGCGTGACCAGCCGCGCTGCTGGTGGCCCTGCAGCCATGAACCGGCGAACCAGCCCAGTGCACCAAGACTGAGCACGGCACCGGCCCAGCTGGGCGAGAGCCCGCGTTCGCGCTGCAACAGCAGTGGCAGGTAGGCCTCACAGGCGAAGAAGGCCGCAGCGGCGATGCCGCGCAGCGCGATCACGCTGGGCAACCCGCGGCGCAGCAGCAGCGTGCCGGCCGGCAGCAGGCGGTGCACGCAGAACAGCAGCGCCAGCAGCGCTGCGCCAATGCAGAGCAGGGCGGGCAGGCCGCGCTGCTGGCCACCGAAGTACAGCAGCAGCGCCGCCAGCGAGGCGCCGCTGGCCCAACGCACCACGTTGCCGCGACCATCGTCGCTGTTTCCTGCATCGGTCGGTTGCATGCGCGCCAGCGCCGGGCGCAGCAGCAGCGCGGCCGGGACCGCCAGCAGGGGTACCGCCAGGAACACCCAGCGCCAGCCGAGATGCTGCACGATCAACCCGCTCAGCGCGGGGCCGATCATCGACGGCACCACCCAGCCGGCCGAGAACGCGGCGAATACCTTCGGGCGCAGGTGCTCGGGATAGCTGCGCCCGACCATAACGTACAGTGAAACCGAGATCGCGCCCGCACCCAGGCCCTGCAGCAGGCGCCCGGCCACCAGCATGCCCATGCGCATGGCGAAGCCGGCCAGCAGCAGGCCCAGCACGAAGCAGCCCAGGCCATACCACAGCGGCCGAGCTGGCCCATGGAGGTCGGCCCAGCGTCCGGCCAGGGTCATGCCGATGACACTGGTGGCCAGGGTGCCGCCAAAGGCCAGCGCATACAGGCGCAGGCCATCCAGCGCCTCGGCCACGGTCGGCATGGCGGCGGCCACCGCCAGGGCCTCGAAGGCATGCAGCGCCACCAGTGCCACCATGCCGATGGTGGTGGCGCGATAGCGGGGAGACAGGATCGACGTATCAGCCGGCGCACGGGCGTCGGCGGGCGAAAGAGTGGGGGACATACGAGTCAGATGCGGGCCGCGCTTGTCAACTGGCGGCGAAGATAGCAGCATGCCACCTCAACTGCAGTTTAGGTCAAGCAATGGTTTCCCAGGAACTCAGCGTTGGCGAAGTCTCCCAGCGCAGTGGCGTGGCGGTTTCCGCGCTGCATTTCTACGAGCGCAAGGGGCTGATCAGCAGCCTGCGCACCTCGGGCAACCAGCGGCGCTACAGCCGTGATGTGCTGCGACGGTTGGCCGTGATCCGCGTCGCGCAACGGGTGGGCATGCCACTGGAAGCTGTCGGCCGTGCCTTCGAAAGCCTGCCCGAGGGCCGCGCGCCGACCAAGGCCGACTGGGCCAAGCTGTCCGCGCGCTGGCGCACCGAGCTGGAGGAGCGCATCCACATGCTGGAACTGCTGCGCGATGAACTGACCGGCTGCATCGGCTGCGGCTGCCTGTCGCTGCAGCGCTGCCGCCTGGCCAACCCCGAAGACGTCCTCGGCGAACGCGGCGACGGCCCGATGCGCTGGGAGTGACCGACAAAAAGGGGACGGAGGGGATTAAGTCGCAAGTGCACAAACGACTTAATCCCCTCCGTCCCCTTTTTCTTACCAGACCGTGATCGTCTCGCCGCTCTGGATGCCTTCCACCGCGCGCTGGAAGGCCAGTGCCGCGCGCTGTGCGCTCACCGCTTCAAAGCCGGGGAAGTAGGGCCCGTAAGCCGCCATCGATTCGATCAGCACGTTCGGGCTGACCACGTTGATGCGCAGGCCACGCGGCAGCAGCTCCAACGCGGCGGCACGCACGAAGCCTTCCAGCGCGGCATTCACCGAGGTGGCGTTGGCGCCATCGCGGATCGGCTGTGCGCTGACGATGCCGCTGGTCAGGGTGATCGAGCCGCCGGCGTTGAGGTGGTGCTGGGCGACCAGTGCCAGCCGCACCTGGCCCAGCAGCTTGTCCTGCAGGCCGAGGTTGAACTGCTCGGGTGTCATGTCCTTCAGCGGACCGAAGTGCAGCTTGCCAGCGGTGGAGATCACTGCATCGACCGGACCGGTGCGCGCGAAAAGTTCGGCGACGCTGGCGTCGTCTGTCAGGTCGACGCGCAGCTCACCGCTGTTGCGGCCGGCGGCGAGGATCTGATGCTGCTGGCCGAGCTGGTGGGCGACTGCCTGGCCGAGGGTGCCGCTGGCACCGACGAGGAGGATCTTCATGGCCGTTCCTTGCGAGAGGGGGAATGGGCGCAGTCTGCGCCCTCACAGTGGGGTTAGGTAAGCGGCGTATGCTTCGCAGATTCCTAACTCTGGATTAGCAATGGATACGCTTCGCTGCATGCAGGCCTTCGTCGCCGTGGCCGAGTGCGGAAGCTTTGCAGGCGCCGCCGAACAGCTGCAGGTGTCGGCGGTGATGGTCGGCAAGTACATCCAGCAGCTGGAGGCGCACCTGGGTACCGCGCTGCTGCAACGGAACACCCGCCGCCAGCGCCTGACCGAAGCCGGCAGCGCCTACCTGGCCGGGTGCCGGCAGGTGCTGGAGCAGGTGCAGCAGGCGGAGGCGGACGTGGCCGGACTGCAGGTACAACCCCGCGGGCTGCTGCGGGTCAGCGCGCCGACTACCTGGGGCAGCTGCGTGCTGGCGCCGGTACTGTCCGGACTATTGCGTGAGCAGCCGTTGCTGAACATCGAACTGGACCTGAGCAACCGCCGCGTGGACCTGATCGAGGATGGCTTCGACGTGGCAATCCGCGTTGGGCCGCTGCCGTCACAGGAAGTGGTGGCGCGGCCGTTGCCGCCGTACGCGATGAGCCTGTGCGCGGCACCGTCCTATCTGCGCCGGCGTGGCACGCCGCGCACCCCTGGGGATCTGGCCGGGCATGACTGCCTGAGCCACCTGGCCTGGCGCGGCGGCCATGGCTGGCAGCTGGCCAACGGCGAACAGGTGGACTGGGAAGCGCGCCTGACCTGCAATGATGGTGTCGCGTTGCGCGAGGCCGCCGTGGCCGGCGCAGGGCTGGTGCTGCAGCCGACCGCGCTGCTGGCCGGCGAAATCGCGGCCGGGCGGTTGAAGCCGCTGCTGCGCGACTACCTGCCCGAACCGCGACCGATGCACCTGATCTACCTGCCGGATCGACGGCCGCGCCCGCGCCTGCAGTGCTTCGTCGATTTCGTCATGGCCACATTGGGGCAATGAACATCCACGCCATGCGTGGATGATGGTAGGTGCCGACCGTTGGTCGGCACACATCGGGATCAATCATTCGCCGCAGACAGTTCCTGCCCACGTACCTGCGCGGCGCGCAGCGCGGTGTCCACCAGCGCCTCGAAACCACCGGCCTGGAAGCTCTCGATCGCGGCCTGGGTGGTGCCGTTCGGCGAGGTCACGCGACGGCGCAGCTCGGCCGGGCTTTCACCGGCCTCATCAAGCATGCGCGAGGCTCCCAGCAGGGTCTGCACCACCAGCGCACGCGCAGCGTCGGCCGGCAGGCCCTGGGCTATGCCCGCCGCTTCCATCGCTTCTGCCAGCAGGAATACGTAGGCGGGGCCGCTGCCGGACACCGCAGTGACCGAATCCATCAGCGATTCGCTGTCGATCCACACCGTGCGCCCGGCACTGGCCAGCACCTGTTCGGCGCGCGCGTGCTGCTGTGCATCCACCGATGGCGTGGCATACAGGCCGGTCACGCCGGCGCCAAGCAGGGCCGGGGTGTTGGGCATCGCGCGCACCACCGGAAGATTGCCGCCCAGCCAGCGTTCCAGCTGCGCGCTGGTGATGCCGGCGGCAATGGACACCACCAGCGGCTGGTTCGCCTGCGCCAGCGCCTGCAGCGACTGGCACACATCGCGCAGCACCTGCGGCTTCACCGCCAGCAGCCAGGTGCGGCCGTGCGCGGCGGCATCGGCGGCGTTGTCGTGCACCTGCACGCCGAAGTCCGCCGCCAGTGACTCGCGCAGTGCTGCAATCGGTTCGGCCACGTGGATGTGTGCGGCAGGCACGCCCTGGCGGATCAGGCCGGCGATCAGGCTGCGGGCCATGTTGCCGCCGCCGATGAAGGTGATGGAATCAGCTGCCATGGAAGTCTCCTTGGAAAATCAGGCCGGGCGCGGGCGGGCGCCGAACAGGGCGGTGCCGATGCGTACCAGGGTGGCACCCTCGGCGATGGCTTCGGCGTAGTCACTGCTCATGCCCATCGACAGCGTGTCGATCTGCGCGTGCTGGGCAGCCAGCGACTGGAAAAGTGTGCGCATGCGCACGAATGCATCCCGACGGCGCTCCGCTTCCGGCCACGGTGCGGGAATCGCCATCAGGCCACGCAGGCGCAGGCTGGGTTCGGCGGCAATCGCGGCGGCCAGTGCATCCACTTCTTCCGGTGCACAGCCATGCTTGCTGGATTCATCGTCGATGTTGACCTGGATCAGTACGTTCAGCGGGCCACGCGCGGCCGGGCGATGGCGTGCCAGCGCGGTCACCAGCTTGGAACGGTCCACGCTCTGCACCCAGTCGAAATGGCTGGCCACGGCATCGGCCTTGTTCGACTGCAGGTGGCCGATCAGGTGCCATTCCAGCGCCAGGTGCTGCAGCGCCTGCATCTTGGCCAGTGCTTCCTGCACGTAGTTCTCGCCGAAGGCGTGCTGGCCCTGTGCGGCCAGCGCGGCCACGGCCTCGGCCGGCTGGGTCTTGGACACCGCCAGCAGGCGTGGGTCGGGCCTGCCAGCGGCCTCGGCGGCGGCGTGCAGGTTGCTCAGGATCTGGGGCAGGGGAGTGGCCACGTAACGCGTTCCGTTGAATCAGGAGGCTATACTGCCGCCCGGGGAAAGATCCTTCCAGTCGAAGCCGTTATTGGGGAGTAGCCGCTCATGGATATCGCCGAGCTGTTGGCGTTTTCCGTAAAGAACAAAGCGTCCGACCTGCACCTGTCCGCAGGCCTGCCGCCGATGATCCGCGTGGACGGCGACGTGCGCCGGATCAACATCCCAGCCCTGGACCACAAGCAGGTCCACGCGCTGGTGTACGACATCATGTCCGACAAGCAGCGCCGCGATTACGAGGAATTCCTCGAAGTGGACTTCTCCTTCGAGATCCCGTCGCTGGCGCGCTTCCGTGTCAACGCGTTCAACCAGAACCGCGGTGCCGGTGCGGTGTTCCGTACCATTCCGTCCGAGGTGCTCACCCTCGAGGACCTGGCCTGCCCGCCGCTGTTCCGCGAAGTGATCCAGCAGCCGCAGGGCCTGATCCTGGTGACCGGTCCGACCGGTTCGGGCAAGTCGACCACGCTGGCGGCGATGATCGACTACATCAACAAAAACGAATACGGCCACATCCTCACCGTCGAGGATCCGATCGAATTCGTGCACACCTCGCAGAAGTGCCTGATCAACCAGCGCGAAGTGCACCGCGACACGCATGGCTTCAACGAAGCGCTGCGCTCGGCACTGCGTGAGGACCCGGACATTATCCTGGTCGGCGAACTGCGCGACCTGGAAACCATCCGCCTGGCACTGACCGCCGCGGAAACCGGCCACCTGGTGTTCGGCACTCTGCACACCAGCTCGGCGGCCAAGACCATCGACCGTATCATCGACGTGTTCCCGGCCGGCGAAAAGCCGATGGTGCGTTCGATGCTGTCCGAATCGCTGCGTGCGGTGATCTCGCAGGCGCTGCTGAAGAAGGTCGGTGGCGGGCGTACCGCTGCGTGGGAAATCATGGTCGGCACCCCGGCCATCCGCAACCTGATCCGCGAGGACAAGGTGGCGCAGATGTACTCGGCGATCCAGACCGGCCAGCAGTACGGCATGATGACCCTGGACCAGCACCTGCAGGACCTGGTCAAGCGCAGCCTGATCACCCGCAACCAGGCCCGCGACTACGCCAAGGACAAGCGCCTGTTCGAGTAAGGCGGGCAGCAACGGGGCGGCGGGCGCCAGTGCGCCGCCGTTTCCGCGCCGTTTCCGCCTCCGACCGTTTCCTGGTACATGCCCCATTGGGAGCCCGCCGTGAACACCACCGCGACCACCATCGATTTCACTTCGTTCCTCAAGCTGATGGCGCACCAGCGCGCCTCGGACCTGTTCATCACCGCAGGCATGCCGCCGGCGATGAAGGTCAACGGCAAGATCTCGCCGATCACCCAGACACCACTGACCCCGCAGCAGAGCCGCGACCTGGTCCTGAACGTGATGACCCCGGCGCAGCGCGAGGAATTCGAAAAGACCCATGAGTGCAACTTCGCCATCGGCCTGTCCGGTGTCGGCCGCTTCCGTGTCAGCTGCTTCTACCAGCGCAACCAGGTCGGCATGGTGCTGCGTCGCATCGAGACGCGCATTCCGACCGTGGAAGAGCTGAGCCTGCCGCCGATCATCAAGACGCTGGCGATGACCAAGCGCGGCATCATCCTGTTCGTCGGTGCCACCGGTACCGGTAAATCGACCTCGCTGGCGGCGATGATCGGTTACCGCAACCAGAACTCGACCGGCCACATCATCACCATCGAAGACCCGATCGAATTCGTGCACAAGCACGAGGGCTGCATCATCACCCAGCGCGAAGTCGGCATCGATACCGACAGCTGGGAAGCCGCGTTGAAGAACACCCTGCGCCAGGCGCCGGACGTGATCATGATCGGCGAGGTGCGTACCCGCGAAGGCATGGACCACGCCATCGCGTTTGCCGAAACCGGCCACCTGGTGCTGTGCACCCTGCATGCCAACAACGCCAACCAGGCGATGGACCGCATCGTCAACTTCTTCCCGGAAGACCGCCGCAACCAGCTGCTGATGGACCTGTCGCTGAACCTGAAGGGCGTGGTCGCGCAGCAGCTGGTGCCGTCGCCCGATGGCCGCTCGCGCAAGGTGGCGATGGAGATCCTGCTGGGCACGCCGCTGGTGCAGGACTACATCCGCGACGGCGAGATCCACAAGCTGAAGGAAGTGATGAAGGATTCGGTCCAGCTGGGTATGAAGACCTTCGACCAGAGCCTGTTCGAGCTGTACCAGGCGGGCGAGATCAGCTACGAGGACGCGCTGCGCTACGCCGATTCGCAGAACGAAGTGCGCCTGCGCATCAAGCTCAGCCAGGGCGGCGACGCCCGCACCCTGTCGCAGGGGCTGGATGGCGTGGAGATTTCCGAGATCCGTTGACCTGGGTGTTCCGTAGCGTCGAGCCTGCTCGACTGTTCTTTTCGAGTGGAGCAAGCTCGACTCTACGGGCGGGCGGCTGCGCGAATTGATGAATTCCAGTCATGACCAACTGCAACGCTGCCCATTCAATCGGTTGCCCTTGCAGGCGTATCGTCAACGCTCCCCCTCTGGAGCACGACGATGCAGACACGTGAACTCGGCCGCAGTGGCCTGAAGGTCTCCGCCCTGGGCCTGGGCTGCATGGGCCTGAGCCATGGCTACGGCCAACCGGTGGAGCGCAGCCAGGGCATCGCCCTGCTGCAGGCCGCCGTCGAGCGTGGCGTGACCTTCTTCGACACCGCCGAAGTGTATGGCCCCTACACCAACGAAGACCTGCTCGGCGAGGCGCTGGCGCCGTACCGCGACAGGCTGGTGATCGCCACCAAGTTCGGCTTCAAGGATGCGCGCGTCGATACCGGGCTGGACAGCCGTCCCGAGAACATCCGCGCGGTGGCGGAGGCCAGCCTCAAGCGCCTGCGCACCGACCATATCGACCTGTTCTACCAGCACCGCGTCGACCCCAACGTGCCGATCGAGGATGTGGCCGGTACCGTGCGCGACCTGATCGCCGAAGGCAAGGTCGGCCACTTCGGCCTGTCCGAGGCCAGTGCCGCCACCGTGCGTCGCGCCCATGCAGTGCAGCCGGTGGCCGCCGTGCAGAGCGAGTACTCGCTGTGGTGGCGTGAGCCGGAGCGCGAACTGTTGCCGACGTTGCAGGAACTGGGCATTGGTTTCGTGCCGTTCAGTCCGCTCGGCCGCGGCTTCCTGACCGGCGCGATCAACGCCGATACCACCTTCGACGCCAACGACTTCCGCAACAGCGTGCCGCGTTTCGAAGTGGAAGCGCGTCGTGCCAACCAGGCACTGGTTGATCGCATCAGCACGATTGCTGCGGCCCGTGGCGCCACCCCGGCGCAGGTGGCGCTGGCCTGGCTGCTGGCGCAGGCACCGTGGATCGTGCCGATTCCGGGCACCACCAAGATCCATCGCCTGGAAGAAAACCTGGGCGCGGCTAACCTGCAGCTCGCACCGGAAGAGCTGCAGCGCATCGCGCTGACGTTGGAGGAAATCTCCATCGTCGGCGAGCGCTACAACGCGCAGCGCGCGGCGCAGGCCAAGGGCTGACCGAGGTAGGTGCGGACCGTTGGTCCGCACGCTTCATGCAGCCATCGGCCCACGCAGTGCATCAAGCACCGTGCGCATCGCCACGGTGACGTGGCGGCGCGACGGGTAATACGCGTAGTAGCCATCGAAGTGCGGGCACCAATCGTCCAGCACGGATTGCAGGCGGCCATCGTCCAGCATCGGCTGCACCTGGTCTTCCGGCAGCCAGGCCAGCCCGCTGCCGGCCAGTGCAGCCGCGCGGGTCATGCCCATGGTGTTGAAGGTCCACTGACCGGTCACGCGCACGCTCAGTTCGTTACCGTCCTGGCCGAAATCCCACGGCATCAGCCCGCCATGCGTGGGCAGGCGCAGGGTGATGCAGTTGTGGTTGGCCAGGTCGTGCGGATGCCGTGGCACCACATGCTGGCGGAAGTAGCTGGGCGCACCGACCACGCGCATGCGCAGCGGTGGGCTGACCGGTACCGCGATCATGTCGCGCGCCAGCCGTTCGCCGAGGCGGATGCCGATGTCGTAGCGCTCGGCGACGATGTCGGCCAGCCCGTAGTCTGCAGCCAGTTCCACCTTCAGGTCCGGATACTGCTGCAGCAATGGCGCCAGCCGCGGCCAGGCGATGTATTCGGCGGCATGGCCGGTGGCATTGATGCGGATGGTGCCGGCCGGGCGTTCGCGGTACTCGGCCAGTGCGGCCAGTTTGTCCTCGATCTCGGCCAGGCGCGGGGCGAGGGTCTCGAGCAGGCGCGCACCGGCTTCGGTGGTGGACACGCTGCGGGTGGTGCGGGTCAGCAGGCGCACGCCGAGGCGCTCTTCCAGCCCGCGCATGGCATGGCTGAGCGCCGACTGGGAAACGCCCAGCTGGGCGGCGGCCCTGGTGAAGCTGCCTTCGCGGGCAACGTGGACGAAGGCCTGCAGGTCGTTGAGGTTTTCACGGGGCATGAAGGGATGATACGGCTCCCGGATTGAACGGATCTGTCGATTTCCGGCTCCCCGGTTCGTCGTACCCGTACATCCAATGCAAGGAGCTTCCACATGAGCACTGACACCAAGCCGAAAGGCCCGGCCTCGTACTTCCCCTCCATCGAGAAGACCTATGGGCAACCGGTGACGCACTGGTTCGGGCTGCTGGCGGGCAAGAAGGGCCTGAAACACATGGAACTGGTCAGCTTCCTGAAAAGCGAGCATGGGCTGGGCCACGGCCATGCCAATGCGTTGGTGGCGCACCATCTGGCCGGAAAGGGCTGAGCAGGCAACCCGGCGCTGAACGGTCGTGTGGGGGTCAGGCTACACGGCCTCCGGGGTCAGGCAGACTGGGCGTTCATCCCGAGGCAGGACGCCCTCATGCAGGTCACGCTGGACGCGATCACCGTCGACAACTACGAAGCCGTGTGCGATCTCGACGTCAGCGAGGCGCAGCAGGACTTCGTGGCCGGCAATACCTGGTCGCTGGTGCAGGCCGCATTCCATCCCGGCTACCAGACCCGCGCCATCCAGGCCGATGGCGAGCTGGTCGGGTTCTTCATGTGGGTGCCGGAGACGCCGCAGCGCATCTCGATCTGGCGCTTCATGGTCGATCAGCGCTGGCAGGGGCGTGGCATCGGGCGGCGCGCGCTGGAAGTGGCGCTGGCGCAGATCCGGGACACGCCCGGCCTGGCCGAGATCGAGATCTGCTACAACCCGCGCAATCCGGTGGCGGGCGCCTTCTATGGCAGCTTCGGTTTCGTCGAGACCGGCATGGACGATGATGGCGAGGACATGCTGGCCGTGCTGCCGGTGATGCCTCCGGAATAACCTGAATGGGCGAGCGCAGCTGAACGATTTCATCTGCAACTGTCATGCAGATCGTGTCTAATATCGCTCCCCACCTGCTGTTCCCCCACCCGTATGTCCCTTCCCGCCCATGGCTCTGCGCCGTGCGACGACGCTGACGGCCACCTGGTCACCGCTGGTCCGCTGACCCCGCCGCCCGACAGCGCCGGCACCACCGCCGACGAAAAAGCGCTTCGCCACTCGATTGCCGAGGACGTGCAGGGCATGGTGCTGGCTACGATGGTGGCCTCGCTGGGCCTGGCCATCTTCGCCAAGGGTGGGCTGATGATCGGCGGCATGGCCGGCATGGCCTTCCTGCTGCACTATTCGATGGGCTGGAACTTCGGCCTGGTGTTCGTGCTGGTCAATCTGCCGTTCTACTGGGTGGCGCTGCGGCGCATGGGCTGGGAATTCACCCTGAAGACCTTCGCCGCGGTCACCGCCTGTGGCGTGCTGACCGACCTGCTGCCGCGCTGGATCGACTTCTCGCACATCAACCCGTTGTATTCGGCGATCGTGGGCGGTGCGTTGTCCGGCCTGGGCATCCTGTTCTTCATCCGCCACCGCGCCAGCCTCGGCGGCATCGGTATCCTGGCGGTGTACCTGCAGCGCACCCGCGGCTGGAGCGCGGGCAAGGTGCAGATGTCCTACGACGCCTGCCTGATGGTGGCCGCGTTCTTCGTGCTGTCGCCGTCGAAGGTGCTGTACTCGGCGATCGGCGCGGTGGTGCTCAGCCTGGTGCTGATGTTCAACCACCGCCCGGGCCGTTACATGGGCGTGTGACGATTCGACGGTAGTGCCGGCCGCTGGCCGGCAACACCTGAGGCGTTCCGAGGTTGCCGGCCAGCGGCCGGCGCTACCGGGAGGCCTGCAACCACGGCGGCGACAGCGTCAGCAGCCGCGCATGCACCGGGCAGTCCTCGGCGTGCGCACCGGGCAAGTAGCCCAGGCTCATCAGGAATTCGCCGGTGATCTCGCCGCCGGTGAAGCGGAACGTCTTCTTGAACAGCTTCACCCAGTCGGCCTTGCTGCGCGGATGGTGCGCGTCCAGCCACGCCGCGAAGCTGCCGTGGCTGGCCCGCAGCTGCTGGATCACCTGTGCGTTGTGGATCGCCGCCAGCACCTTCAGCCGGTTGCGGATGATGCCCGCGTCCGACAGCAGGCGTTCGATGTCCTGCTCGGCATACGCCGCCACGCGGTCCACATCGAAGCCGTCATAGGCCGCGCGGAAGCCCTCGCGCTTCTTCAGGATGGTCTCCCAGCTCAGCCCGGCCTGGTTGATCTCCAGCACCAGCCGCTCGAACAGCTCGCGCTCGTCACGCTGCGGGAAGCCGTATTCGTTGGCGTGGTAGTAGTCGTGCACCGGATGGCCCGGGGCGATGAGGCAGTAACCGCTCATGGAGAAGACTCGTTGGATTCGGGTTCGGGATCGATGGCCACCGCGGGGCGCCCGCCGATGGACAGCATCGGCCAGCGCGGTGGCACAAGCATGAGTTCGCCGTCACGCAGGGCCTGGTTGATCGCCTCGGCCTGGCCGCTGACGGTGCCGAACAGCGAACCGGCGCGGCGCCACTGGGCATCCCTGCCACGTGCGTACAGCACGCAGTCCGGCCCGCGGTGGGTGTACAGCTCGCACAGCAGTACCTCGGCGTTGCCGTCGCCATCCAGGTCGCGATGCACGATCAGGCAGTCGCGCTCGCTCTGGGCGCACGATTCGCCATTGATCGCGCGGGTGGCCAGTGCCTGCCACCAATCGTCCGGTGGCGAGCTGGATCCCTTGGCCAGCTTCAGCGCGCGCTGCAGGGCGGCGACGTCCTGCAGACCCTTGTCGAGGCGCTGTCCATCGTCCCAGCGCGAGGTACGTGCCAGCGCGGCAGCGATCACCTGTGGCGCGTTGGCATCGGCGGTGATGGCCGGATCACGCTGCAGCTCGCGCAGCGCCTGCACGCCACGGCGCCCAAGATCGAAGCGCAGCACGTTGACGTCACTGCTGGTGATCGCTGGCGGGTCCGCACGCAGGCGCGCCAACTGGCTGGACAGGGTCAGCCGCACCGGGTCCAGCAGCGGCGAGTTGCCCAGCAATGCCAGTGCCAGCACCGCCCAACACATCCAGCGGTTGACCGGCTCCAGCGTCTGCAGCCAGCGGCCCTGCCGGCGCACTACCGCCAGCGCGTAGCCCAGTGCATAGCCGGCCACGGCCAACGCGATCAGCACCGCCCAGAAGCGGTCCAGGGTCCAGCCGTACTGCACCACGCGCAGGCCCAGTGCATACAGCGCCAGCACCGCATAGACCGGCAGCGCCAGCAGGCTGGCCTCGACCAGCCGGCGCAGCACGACGGGGTAGGGCGCGGTGTCGTCGCCCTGCTGGTAGACCGCATTGGTGAACGACACCAGCAGCAGCGACAGCACCAGCAGCAGGCTGGCGGCCGAGCGGGTCTTCCACAGCGGCTCCAGCCCGGTCAGCGGCAGGCTCAGCACGAACAGCACGGCGATGAACGAGAGCAGCGGCAGCAGCCCGCGGCAGATCGCGAACAGCACCTGGCGGGTGATCTGGATCGCGCGGTGCTGGGTGCGCCCGATCAGCACGCCGAACCCGGCCAGGCTGCCGGTGGCCAGCGCGATGAACGCGTCCTGCCGGAACAGGTCGCGGAAGACGGTCACGTCGAGCAGCTGGAACAGCGCCGCCCACAGCCACAACAGCAGCCAGGTCAGCCCGGTGAACAGCGCGGCGAGGGCCAGGGTCAAACCATTCTGCCAGGCGCGCTCGAACAGCTCCGGGTAGCTGGCACGCCAATGCCCGTGCTGCAGCTGGAACTGCCACCAGGGCAGGGCCACGAACACCGCCACGGCCATGCCCAGGGTCAGCGGGAACTGCAGCGCGCCCGATTCCAGTGCGGTCTCGCCGTTGAGGTTCCAGCCGGTCCAGGCGGCCAGCGCCAGCACCACCGCCGAGCCGAGCGCGGCCTGCAGCCACAGGCGGCGCTGGCCCAGCTCGACCAGGCTCAGCGCCACCGCGCTGGGAATGGCCAGCACCCAGGCGTACCAGCAGTAGCGCCAGCCGATATCGCGGAACGGCCACGCATCGGACAGCTCCTGCGCGGCATACAGCATCAGGCCCTGCAGCAGCGCGATCAGGACGATGGCGCTGCGTGCCGGCAGGGTCAGGGGCGATGAAGACTGCATCGATGACCTTCCATGGCAAAGCACCATCCTAGCCCATCGCGGTTCGGCGCCATCGCGCGACCATCCCGCCCCCAGCAGGTAGAATGGGCCCATGCCTGTTACGCCGACTTCCCTTGCCGATCACCTGCTCGTCGCGCTGCCGTCGCTGCTCGACGCGACATTCGCCCGCAGCGTCGCGCTGATCTGCCAGCACGACGAGAACGGGGCGATGGGCGTGCTGGTCAACCAGCCTTCCGAGTACACGCTGGGGGAAGTGCTTGCACAGATGGACATCACCACCGGTGATGGCGACCTGCAGGCGCGCATGGTGCTCAACGGCGGCCCGGTGCATCCCGAGCGCGGCTTCGTCATCCATGACGACGCACGCGCATGGGATTCCAGCCTGATCGTGGGTGAAGGCCTGTACCTGACCACCTCGCGCGACATCCTCGAAGCGATGGCACGTGGCGAAGGCCCGGCCAATGCCGTGGTCACGCTGGGCTGTGCGGGTTGGGGCGCAGGGCAGCTGGAAAGCGAGCTGTCCGAGAACAGCTGGCTGACCGTGCCGGCCGATGCCGAGCTGGTGTTCCAGCTGCCGCTGGAGCAGCGCTGGCAGGGTGCAGCCTCGCGTATCGGTGTGGACCTGTTCCGGCTGACCGACTACAGCGGCCATGTCTGAGCCCATCGCGCCCGCGCCGGATTCTGCTGCCCCGGCCATCCGCCGTGATGGCACCGTTCTGGGGTTCGATGTTGGCTCGCGGCGTATCGGCGTGGCCATCGGCAGTGCCTTCGCTGCGCATGCGCGCGCGGTGGCCGTGGTCGATGTGCACGGCAACGGCCCGGACTGGACCGCGATCGAACGCCTGCTCAAGGAATGGAAGCCCGACGGCCTGGTGGTCGGCGACCCGCTGACCCTGGACGGCCAGGACCAGCCCAACCGCAAGCGCGCGCAGGGCTTTGCCCGCCAGCTGCGGGAACGTTTCAAGCTGCCGGTGGTGATGATCGACGAGCGTTCCAGCTCGGTCGAGGCCGCCCGCCGCTTCGCCGTCGAGCGCGCCGAAGGGCGCAAGCGCCGCCGTGATGCGGCCGCCCTCGATGCCGTGGCCGCGGCGGTGATCATCGACCGTTGGCTGTCGTCGCCGGACGACGCCACCCCCATTCCCTGACTGCCCGACACCGCCATGACCGCCCAGCAACTCGATGCCTCCGGCCGCCTGCGCCACCTGCTGACCCTCGAAGGCCTTCCGCGCGACACCCTGCTGCAGCTGCTTGACCGGGCAGGGCAGATCCGCGACGCCGCGGTCGGTCGTGTCGGCAACAAGCGCCACGTGCTGGCCGGTTCGGCGGTGTGCACGCTGTTCTTCGAACCGTCCACACGCACCCGCAGCTCGTTCCAGCTGGCCGCGCAGCGCCTGGGCGCCGACGTACTGAACTTCGATGCATCGACCTCGTCCACGCGCAAGGGCGAAACCGCCTGCGACACGCTGCGCAACCTGGAGGCGATGGGCGTGCGCGGCTTCGTGGTGCGCCACCCCGATGATGGCGCCGTGGCCGCACTGGCCGAGGCAGCGGGTGAGGGCACTGCACTGATCAACGCCGGTGACGGGCGCAGCGCGCACCCGACCCAGGGCCTGCTGGACATGCTGACCCTGCGCCAGGCCAAGGGCCCGGATTTCTCGAAGATGAAAGTGGTGATCGTCGGCGACGTGAAGCACTCGCGCGTGGCCCGCACCGACCTGCATGCGCTGCGTACGCTCGGCGTGGGCGAGATCCGCGTGTGCGGCCCGCAGTCGCTGCTGCCGGACGACGAGACCCTGAAAGGCTGCGTGGTCGGCGATGATTTCGACGCGATGCTGGAAGGCGTCGACGCGCTGATGATGCTGCGCCTGCAGCGCGAGCGCATGGAAGAAGGCCTGGTGCCGTCGCTGGAGCAGTACCACGCGCAGTACGGCCTGACCAACGAACGCCTGGCCCGCGCCGGCAAGGATGCCGCGGTGCTGCATCCAGGCCCGATCAACCGCGGCGTGGAAGTGACCGACGAGGTGGCCGACGGCCCGCAGTCGTGGGTGCTGCGCCAGGTCGCCAACGGCGTCGCCGTGCGCATGGCCGTGCTGGAAACGCTGCTGGGCTGACCACTTTGGTGGGTGCCAACCTTGGTTGGTACTGCTGTTGTGGTGGGTGCCAACCTTGGTTGGCACACTCACCGCTCGGCTTGTCCGCGCACCGCTTTGGTAGATGCCAACCTTGGTTGGCACTATCCACCGGAGCTCATGTCATCGGGTAGATCACATGATGCCCCAAGCTCCCATTCGCACCAGGCATGGGGATATTGCCCCAACCGCGTCGTCAGCCCGGCCCTGATCGGATTTCCCATCAGGTACATCGCATGTCGGTGCAACGATTCGTCCGAGCGGATCGCATGATCGTGATAGCAGGCCTGCCAGAAGCGCCCGACTCGCCCCAGCAGCCGGTTTGCCTGCTGGGCTGTGCGCGACTTGAAACGCTTCATGACGGTTTCCAGTGACCCGGCGCGCAGTTCGACCAGCCAGTGAATGTGGTCGGGCATGACCACGTAGGCAATCGAGCGGGTGAAGCCTTCCTGATCAAGTCGCTGGAATTCGCGCACTGCCAAGGCGGCCACTGCGGCGTTGGTGAAGAGCGGTGCGCGGTCATGGACGACTGTGGTGAGGATATAGCTGAGGCCGACGCTGGAGCGACGACCGAGCAGGAGACGTGTGTTCTGCATGGAGCAAGCATGGATGGGCCTGCTTCCAGTGAACATCGGGGAATGGCTTGGTTTCAGGTAGGCCAGTGCCAACCAAGGTTGGCAACTACCAGAGCAGTCAATGCCAACCAAGGTTGGCAACTACCAGAGCAGTCAATGCCAACCAAGGTTGGCAACTACCAGAGCAGTCAGTGCCAACCAAGGTTGGCAACTACCAGAGCAGTCAGTGCCAACCAAGGTTGGCAACTACCAGAGCAGTCAATGCCAACCAAGGTTGGCAACTACCAGAGCAGTCAATGCCAACCCAGGTTGACAGCTACGAGAAACTGCGGTTCAGCGCTTCTGCGCGAACAGCCACGCCCACATGGCCGGGTCGGCGTAGGTAGCGTCCCAGGCATTGTGATTGCCTTCCGGGTACTCGGTGTAGCGCACATCGCGTGCGTTGGCGCTCTGGAATGCGGCATGCAGCCTGCGGTCGTCATCCGGAGGCACCACGTCATCCAGCGCGCCGTGGAAGATCCAGATCGGCGTGTGCTGCAGGCGCTGCGCGATCACGGCATACGGATCGGTTTCCTGGGCGACCTGCTCGACGAACAGGGTCGGGCGCTTTGCGCGTGGTGCCAGCACGGCACCGCACACGGGGACGATCGCGGCGAAGCGGCGCGGGTCGTCCAGGGCGATGTTCCAGCTGCCGTAGCCGCCCATCGACATGCCGGTCAGGTACTGCCGTGCCGGGTCGGCGCCGAACTCGGCGATTGTCGTGTCCAGCGCGGCCACGGCCGCACGGTTGTTGCGGCCGCTCCATTCCTCATGGCCCGGTACCTGTGGAAACACCACCAAGGCAGGGAAGTTGGGATGCTCGCGCAGATAAGGCCCCAGCCCGGCGTGGGTCTGCTTGATGCCATCGGCGCCGCGCTCGCCCGAACCGTGCAGGAACAGGATGACCGGGACGTTGGAGGTTGCGGGCGTCTGCCCACCAGGGCTGCGGGCCTGCAGGCCCGCGGGAATGAACACCTGGTAGTAAGCCGTGTGCCCGTCCACCTTCACCGCACGTGCTTCGAAGCGGCCACGCGCGCTGTCCGGCAGCGAAGTGCAACCGCTCATCATCAGAAGGGCCAGCAATGGCAGCCAGCGCGACAGCAGACGGACCATGGGGTTTTCCGAAGCGGCGAGAACGCCTGCATCGTAGTCCGCCAACGTCGGCCCGGCATCATGCGCCGCGTCACTGCGGGCGCGGAAAGCTGGCGATGATGTCCAGCTGTTCCTGTGCCTCGGCATTGCCTTCGGCGGCCGCAGCCTGCACCTGCGCCATATCCGGGTGCAGCACCACCAGCAGCGGGTTCTCGCAGACCGGGCAGTCGTACTCGGTGGCGTCCTCGTCCAGCTCCATCTCCATGGCGCGCGAGCTGCCCTTCCATTCGCAGGCCGTGCAGGTGTACTGCTGGTCACGCCAGCCGGGCTGGAAGTAATTTTCGATCGTCGTTGCCATGGGTGTTCCAGTTGGGATCGGGTCAGCGCCCCGCGCGGTGGGGATCCGACCCTTGATAGGGTCAGTGCAGCAGCACCAGGGTGGCGAGGCCGAGGAAGGTGAAGAAGCCCATCGAGTCGGTCACGGCGGTCAGGAAGATGCCGCTGGCCAGCGCCGGGTCGAAGCCGAAGCGTTTCAGGGTCAGTGGCACCAGCACGCCGGCCAACGCGGCGAACAGCAGGTTGCAGGTCAGCGCGATGGCGATCACCGCCGACAACCCGGGCGAGTGGAACCAAGCGAGTACGATCAGGCCCAGCACCGAACCCAGCATCACGCCGTTCAACAAGGCGACCCGCACTTCCTTCCACAGCAGCGTGCGCGCGTTGGAGGCGCCCACCTGGCCCAACGCCAGGCCACGCACCATCAGCGCCAGCACCTGGGTGCCGGCGTTGCCTCCGAGGCCCGCAACGATCGGCATCAGCACCGCCAGCGCCACCAGCTTGTCGATGGTGCCCTCGAAGTGGCCGACCACGCTGGACGCCAGGAATGCCGTGCACAGATTGACCGACAGCCACATCAGGCGGCGGCGCATGGCGCGCCAGACCGGGCTGAACAGATCCTCGTCCTCGTCCAGGCCGGCGGCGCCCAGCGCCTGGTGCTCGGCCTGTCCACGGATGATGTCGACCACGTCATCGATGGTGATGCGGCCGACCAGGATGTTGTTGTCGTCCACCACCGGCGCGGAGATCCAGTCATGGTCGGAGAACTGGCGGGCGACCTCCTGGTCGCTTTCGCCGACATCGATCGCCGGTTGCTCGTCGTCGATCAGGCGGTTGATCGGGGTGGTGTCCTCGTGGGTCACCAGTGCCGCCAGCGACACCCGGCCGAGGTATTGATGGCGACGGCTGACCACGAACAGATGATCGGTGTGGTCGGGCAGTTCGCCACGCAGGCGCAGGTAGCGCAGCACCACGTCAACGTTGACGTCGGCGCGCACGGTCACCACGTCCGGGTTCATCAGGCGGCCGGCGCTGTCCTCGGGGTAGGACAGCACCTGCTCCAGGCGCTCGCGGTTCTCGCGGTCCATCGACTTGAGGACTTCGTCGATGACCGTGTCCGGCAGATCTTCGACCAGGTCGGCCAGATCGTCGATGTCCAGGTCTTCGACCGCGGCGATGATCTCGTCCGGGTCCATGTCGGCGAGCAGGCTCTCGCGCACGTCGTCGCCGACGTGGACCAGCACCTCACCGTCATCTTCCGGATCGACCAGGCCCCAGACCACCTCGCGCTTGCCCGGCGGCAGCGATTCGAGCAGGTTGCCGATCTCGGCCGGGGCCAGGGTGTTGACCAGGCGGCGCACCGGGCCCAGCCGACCGCTGTCCAGTGCGTCGGACAGCATCCGCAGTTGGCGCGCAGTCTTGTCGTGGCGTACAGCTTCAGCCATCGCAGCTCCCGCGGGATAAGAAAAGCCGCGATCCCGGCAAGGATGCGGCAACAGGGGTGTTCAGCGCGTCATTATCGCAAGGGGATGTTTCAACGCATAGCCGCCGGGCGGTGGTAGTGCCGGCCGCTGGCCGGCAAGCGGCCCCATCGAAGGCCATGAGGTTGCCGGCCAGCGGCCGGCACTACCCTTGGCGCTCAGGGCGTATCCGCCACCAGCGCCAGCCAGCGCTCGATCGCGCGGCGGTCGCGTGCGGCCAGCAGCTTCGGTGCGCGCGCGCGCAGCGCGGCCAGGTCGGCCTCGCGGATCGCGCGGCGCACCTCCAGCAGTGTGCCGGGGTGCAGGCTGAATTCGCTCAGGCCCAGCGCCAGCAGCAGCGGAGTCATCCGTGCATCACCGGCCATCTCACCGCAGACCGCCACCGGAATGCGATGCCGCGCGCCGGTCTCGATCACCATCTGCAGCAACCGCAGCACGGCCGGATGCAGCGGCGAATACAGCTCGCCCAGTGCCTCGTTGTTGCGGTCGGCGGCCAGCAGGTACTGCACCAGGTCGTTGGTGCCGATCGACAGGAAGTCGACCAGGTCGATGAAGCTCTCCAGCGCCAACGCCGCAGCGGGCACCTCGATCATCGCCCCCAGCGGCACATGGTCGGACACCATGTGGCCTTCGCTGCGCAGCTGTTCGGTCAGCTTGAGCATGCGCCGGCGCACCGCCAGCAGTTCCTCGCGGGTGCTGACCATCGGCACCAGCACGCGCAGCTTGCCGTAGGCCGAGGCGCGCAGGATCGCGCGCAGCTGGGTGTCGGCCACCTTGGGCCGTGCCAGCGACAGGCGTACGCCGCGCAGTCCCAGGGCCGGGTTTTCTTCGTTGCTCAGGGTCAGGCCGGTGCGGTCGGCCTTGTCCGCGCCCAGATCGAGCGTGCGGATGGTGACCGGTCGCCCGCTCATGCCCAACGCGGCATCGCGGTAGGTCTGGAACTGTTCTTCTTCGTCCGGCAGCTCGTTGCGCTGCAGGAACAGGAATTCGGTGCGGTACAGGCCCAGCCCCTGCGCGTCCAGCGCATGCGCCTGGGTGACGTCCTCCAGCGATTCGGCATTGGCCAGCAGGGCGATGTCGACCTGGTCGCGGGTACGGCTGGGTTTGCTGCGCAGGCGGCCGAGCTCGCGCTGCTCGCGCGCATGTTCTTTCAGGCGCGCGCGGTAGTCGCGCAGGTTGTCGGCCTGCGGGTTGGCGGTGATGCTGCCGTCGGCGCCATCGATGATCAGCACGTCGCCATCGGCGATGCGGCTGAGCAGCTGCGGCACGTTGACGATCAAGGGCAGGTGCAGGCTGCGCGCCAGGATCGCACTGTGCGACAGCGCGCTGCCGGCGGCGGTGACGATGCCGACCACGCCCTGCGCCTGCAACTGGGCAAGCTCGGAGGGCGCGATGTTGTCGCAGACCAGGATTTCACCGGCCAGGCCTTTCATCACCGGCGGGCGTTCGGGCTGCAGGAAGGCGTGGATGCGGCCGATCACATGGTCGAGGTCGTCCATGCGGCTCTTCAGATAGGCATCGTCCATGCCATCGAAGACCTTGGCCAAGCGGTCACGCTGCAGGCGCAGCGCATAGCCGGCGCTGTACGGGCCGCTGCGGATCAGCTCGTCCAGCCCGAACAACAGCTCGGGGTCGTCCAGCAGCAGGGCATGCAGGTCGAGGAACTCGCCCACCTCCTGGTTCAGGGCGCCATGCAGGCGCTGCCGCAGTTCGTGCATTTCCGTGCGCGCGGCATCCACCGCGCGGTGCAGGCGGGCCAGCTCGGCCTCGACCTGATGGGCGGCGACGCGCTGCTCGGCCACTTCCAGCGCATGTGGCAGGCGCACCCGCGCCCGGCCCATCGCCGCGCCACGGGCAGCACCGTGCCCGGCCAGCAGCTGTACCGGCCGCTGGCCGGAAGGGACCTGGCCGGCGCGCGCGCGTGGCACGCTCAGCTGTCCTCGTCGAAGCGGCGTTCGAACAGGCCGACCACCGCTTCCATCGCGGCGGCTTCGTCCTCGCCGTTGATGCGCACCGTGACCGGGGTGCCCTGGCCGGCGGCCAGCAGCATCACGCCCATGATGCTCTTGGCGTTGATCTCACGGCCCTTGGCGGCCATGGTCACGTTGCAGCGGAACGGCGCCAGGGTCTGCACCAGCTTGGCGGTGGCCCGGGCGTGCAGGCCCAGGCGGTTGCTCACGGTGAGTTCTCGTTCAAGCATCGTCGACTATCGCTCCATTACGGGTACCCGCCGCGGCTGTGGCGGGCAGTTGATCCAGTCCCTGTTCCGGATAATTCATCACCCGCAGCAACATCGGCAGGCTCAGCGCCGACACCCGGCGAACCGGGGTCCCCAGCCGGGCCAGCTGCCCGGCAAGGTTGGCGGGGCTGGCGCCGTACAGGTCGGTCAGGATCAGCACGCCTTCACCATTGTCGACCCGCCGCAGAGCGGCTGAGGCGAGCGGGAGCAGGGCGTCCAGGTCTGCGTCGAACGGTACTTCGAAAGCTTCGGTTTTCAGCGGCAATTGCCGCAGGAGCCGGGTCGCCACGTCAAGCAGGGCGGTCCCGACCCCGGGATGTGTTACGAGGAGAATGCCACAGGTCATTACTGCACGTTAACAGGTCAAGGTGAATTGGCGATAGCAGCAGATGAGGGGCACTGTATCCCGTATTCAGCGTTGCTCGGGTCAGAGCCCATTTCCGTTGGAAAAGGATCCGACCCCATCCGTTTTTCGATGCCTGACCGGGACTCATCCACGCATGGCGTGGATCTACCGTGTCGACCAAGGTCGACACCCACCAACAGCACACCGCCTCGCCATCCCAGGGAATGCCGCTTTTGCTTTTGCTGTTGCCGGCCAGCGGCCGGCACTACCCGCGGGTGCCGGGCGCAGCCCGGCCGCACCCCTCAATCCTGTTCGCGGTGGTAGGTCGCCACGTCTTCCCAGCCCATCTCGCGGGCATGCCGGGCCAGGCGCTCGGCCAGGAACACCGAACGGTGCTTGCCGCCGGTGCAGCCGAAGGCCACGGTCACATAGCTGCGGGTGCCATCCCCCAGCTTCGGCAGCCAGGTATCGAGGAAATCCATCAGCTGGGTCAGGTAGCGCTGCACGTCCGGCTGCGCTTCCAGGTAGTCGCGCACGCCCGGTTCGCGGCCACTCAGCGCACGCAGATCCGGGTCCCAGTGTGGATTGGGCAGCACCCGCGCATCGAACACGAAGTCAGCCTCGGCCGGCACGCCGCGCTTGTAGGCGAACGATTCGAACAGCAGCGACAGGCCGGTGGCATGGTCCATGGTGAACTCGGTGATGATCCGCCGCCGCAGCTGATGCACGTTGAGATTGCTGGTATCGATCACCGCATCGGCCTCGCGGCGCAGCGGTGCGGTCAATTCACGCTCACGCGCGATCGCTTCGGGCAGCGACAGGCCCAGCTGGCTCAGTGGATGGCGGCGGCGGGTGTCGGCGTAGCGTTTGAGCACGGCCTCGTCGCTGGCCTCGAAGAACAGCACCTTCACTTCCACGCCGGCATCGGTGGCCAGCTGCCGCCAGTCGCCCAGCTGGCTCAGGTCGGCCTGGCCGCGCACGTCGATGCCTACGGCAAGGCGGCGTGGTGCGCTGCCGTCGTGGTTGGCCAGCAGGCTGCGCACGAAGTCGGGCAGCAGATTGATCGGCAGGTTGTCCGAGCAGTAGTAGTCCTGGTCCTCGAAGGTCTTCAGGGCGACGGATTTACCCGAGCCGGACAGGCCGCTGACGATGATCAGGGTCGGGGCGGAGGGGGTGACGGTGCTCATGGACAGGCTCTTCGAAGGACAGGGGAATCAGGGTGTTCGCCGTTCCAGCAGGTTGCTGTGGCGGGCGATGAACATGGCTGCCGGGTCGATGCCCTTGGTGCGCAGGATGTGCAGGCGGGTCGCGGCCTCGGTCAGCACGGCCAGGTTGCGGCCGGGCATCACCGGCAGGGTGATCAGCGGTACATCCAGGTCCAGCACATGGCGGGTGCCCGAGTCGCCGGTCAGGCGCTCGTAGCCATGCGGGGTGGGTTCGGTCATCGGCTTGGTCAGGTGGACGATCAGCCGAAGGTACTTGTTCTTCTTTACAGCCGTGTCGCCGAACATCTCGCGCACATTCAGCACGCCCAGGCCGCGCACTTCCAGCAGGTCCTGCAGCAGTTCGGGGCAGGTGCCATCGAGCACGTCGGGCGCGATCTGGGTGAATTCGGGCGCATCATCGGCGACCAGGCGGTGGCCGCGGCTGAGCAGCTCCAGCGCCAGTTCGCTCTTGCCCGATCCGGCCTCGCCGGTGATCAGCACGCCGATGGAATAGATCTCCATGAACACGCCATGCAGGATGACCCGCGGCGCCAGCGTACGGGCCAGGTGGTAGGACAGATGGTTGAGCAGTTCGTGGCCGCGCTTGGGTGACAGCCACAGCGGCGTGCCGGATTCATCCGCGGCGGCGCGCAGGTCTTCCGGGCAGGCCTGGTTGCGGGTCAGCACCAGCGCCAGCGGGTGCGACTGCATGATCTTTTCGATGGTCTCCCAACGCTGGCGTGGTTCCAGCGCATCCAGCCAGGACAGCTCTTCGGTGCCCAGGATCTGCACCTTGTTGGGGTAGATCGCATTGAGATAACCAGCCAGCGATGGACGCCGCGAGACCGTGTTGCCGGCCTCCAGCTCGCGCTTCTCGCCGGACTTGCCGGCAGCCCAGCGCAGCCCCAGCCGCTCGCGCTGCTGTTCGAACAGTTCACGGGCGGTGATGCTGGTATTCATGCGGCACTCGCAGGTGGGGTCATGTCCAGCGCCTCGCGCAGCGCCCGGGCATCGCCCGCTTCGCGCAGGGCCTGGCGGATGTCGGGCGCCGAAAACAGCTCGGCCAGCTCGGACAGCAGCATCAGGTGCTGGTGGGTGTAGTGGGCGGGGACGGCCATGGCGAACACCAGGTCCACCGGCTCGTCGCCACCGAAGTCGACCGGGGTGGCCAACCGCAGCAGGGCGCCGCGGGGGCGGTCCAGGGTTGGCGCGCGGCCGTGGGGAATGGCGATGCCGTGACCGATCGCGGTGCTGCCCAGCGCTTCGCGCTGACACAGGTTCAGATAGATCTGTTCGGCGTTGGCCTGGCGGCAGGCCAGCAACCCGGCGGCGGCCTGCAGGACGCTGTCGCGGTCGGTGGCCGTGCAGAGCTGGGTCTGCACGGCCGCCAGGAGGTCAGTCAGGGGCATGTCTGCGGGGAACGGTGGCGATCAGCCACCATTGTCGCCCACCGGCAGCGGTGCGTGCTGCTGTTTTTTCTCCTTGTGCTTGATCACCAGACGGTCAAGCTTGTCCGCAAGCAGGTCGATCGCGGCATACATGGTCTGGGCATTGGCCTCGGCGTGCAGGGTCTGGCCGGGAATGTTGAGGCTGGCGTCGACGTGGTGTTCGGTCTTCTGCAGCTTGAGGGTCACCCGCGCTTCGCAGTGCTGGTCGAAGTGTTTGCCGATCCGGGCCAGCTTCTCCTCTACATAGGACTGCAGGGCCGGGGTGACTTCGACATCTTTGCCAAACGTTTCGATGCGCATCGGGTTTCTCCTGTGTTCGGATGTGCCAATGAACCTCTCCGCCGGGCGCGGCGGCGCGTCAAGCGATTCTGACCCTTTCGTGCGAGGCGGAAATGTTCATGGCTTCACGATACTTCGCCACGGTGCGTCGCGCTACTGGAATTCCCGACGATTTGAGCAGGTCAGCCAGCTTGGCGTCAGAAAGCGGCTTGCGTGGGTTCTCGTCGTCGATCAGGCGCCGGATCATCGCCTGGATGGCCGTGCTGGACGCCTCGCCACCGCCCTCGGTATCGATGCCCGAGGCGAAGAAGGCGCGCAGCGGCAGGGTGCCGCGCGGGGTACGCACGTGCTTGCGGGCGATCGCGCGCGAGACCGTGGATTCGTGCAGGCCGAGCTCGGTGGCGATCTCGCGCAGGGTCAGTGGACGCAGCGCCTGCTCGCCGAATTCGAGGAAGCCGGCCTGCTGCAGGATCAGGCTGCGTACCACCCGCAGCAGGGTTTCGCCACGCTGCTGCAGCCCTTTCAGCAGCCAGCGCGCTTCCTGCAGCTGGGCACGCAGGTAGCCGGCATCGGCGTCGCCACAACGTCGGATCAGCTGTTCGTAGCCGCGGTGGATCACCACCTTCGGCCCGGCATGCGCGGCCAGCGCTGCGCGCCATACGCCGTTCTGCCGCCACACCACCACATCCGGCACCACGTAGGTGTCCTGCGACAGCGGTGCGATCTGCGTGCCCGGGCGCGGGTCCAGCGAGCGCAGCAGGGTGACTGCCGTCTCGACCTCGTCCAGGGGCTGTTTCAGTTCATGGGCCAGCCCGGCGACGCCGCTGCGCGGCAGCCGTTCCAGCGGGCCTGCGGCAATCTGTCGCGCCAGCACCAGGCCGGGCGTGTCACCGGCCAGCACATCCAGCTGCAGCAGCAGGCATTCGCCCAGCGTGCGTGCAGCCACACCGACCGGATCGAAACGCTGGATGCGATGCAGCACGGCGAGGATCTCGTCCTCGTCGGCGTGGATCGCCGGCAACAGGGTTTCGGCGATGCCGGCCAGCGGCTCGCGCAGGTAACCGTCGTCGTCCAGCGCATCGATCAGTGCGGCACCGATACTGCGATCACGCGAGGACAGATGCGACAGATGCAGCTGCCACAGCAGATGGTCGGCCAGTGTTTCGGTTTCGGCTACGCGCTCGGCGGCGCTGCCGGTGTCGTCGTCATCGTCGAAGCTGCCGCCGCTGCCGGCCGCGCTCCAGTCCAGTTCGGCCGGTGCCCAGTCGTCACCAGCATCGGTACGTTCTGCGGGGGCGTCACCGTCGTTGCCATCGCTGCCTTCGTTGCCGGCGCTGCTGCTGTCACTGCTGTCGGCCCAGTCCAGCAGCGGATTGCTTTCCACCGCCTGGGCGATCTCCAGCTCCAGCTCGGTGGTGGACATCTGCAGCAGCTTGATCGCCTGCTGCAACTGGGGCGTGAGCACCAGCTGCTGTCCCAACGATGTCTGCAGCCGAGTCTTCATGCCTGTGCCGAAGGGAAGGAGAGGAACCCGGCGACTGCTTCACAGCTTGAAGGAATCCCCGAGGTAGACGCGACGTACATCGGCGTTGTCCAGGATCGCTTCCGGCGAACCCTGGGCCAGCACGCTGCCCTCGGCGAGGATATACGCGCGGTCGCAGATACCCAAGGTCTCGCGCACGTTGTGGTCGGTGATCAGCACACCGATGCCACGCTGCTTGAGATGGGTGACGATGCGCTGGATCTCGCCGACGGAAATCGGGTCGACGCCGGCGAACGGTTCGTCGAGCAGGATCAGGCGCGGCTGCGCGGCCAGGGCACGGGCGATCTCGCAGCGGCGACGTTCGCCACCGGACAGGCTGGCGCCGAGCTGGTCGGCGACGTGGCCCAGCTGCAGTTCGTCGAGCAGGCTGTTCAATTCACGCTCGCGGCCAGCCGAATCCAGGCCCTCGCGCAGCTCCAGCACCAGGCGGATGTTGTCGGCCACGGTCAGCTTGCGGAACACCGACGGCTCCTGCGGCAGGTAACCCACGCCCTGCTTGGCCCGGGTATACATCGGGTCGCCGGTGATGTCCTTGCCGTCGAGCACGATGCTGCCAGCATCGGCGGCAACCAGGCCGACGATCATGTAGAAGCAGGTGGTCTTGCCGGCGCCGTTGGGGCCGAGCAGGCCGACCACTTCACCGGCGTCGAGGGTCAGCCCGAAGTCCTTGACGACTTCGCGTTGCTTGTACTTCTTGCGCAGGCCCTTGGCGACGAGCATTACTTCCTGCTCCCGGCCGGCTGTGCCGGCGTGGTGGCCTTGGGCTGTGCCGCAGGTGCGGCCGGGGTCTTGTTCTTCGGCGGGATGACGGTGCGCACGCGGCTGCCGTCACCACCGGAGTTCATTTCGCCGGTGCGGGTGTTGTAGATCATGCGCTGGCCGGCATTGGTGCCGCGCGCGCTGGTGACCTTGTAGTTGCCGGTCAGGGTGATGATCTCGGTCTTGATGTCGTAGTCGATGCGATCGGCCAGCGCGTCCATCCAGGTGCCATCATCGAGCTGCTGCTTCATCTTGGCCTGCTTGCCGGTGAACACCACACGCACCGCTTCGCCGTCCTTGAGGTAGATCTCGGCCTCGGACGAGCGCAGGTCCAGCGTGCCCTGGGTGATGATCACGCCCTGCGACAGCACGGTCTTGCCGTCGCCGGTGAGCATGCCCGACTGGGCGCCGGAATCGATGTGCATGTCTTCGTTGCGGTCGGTGGACTTGGCGAAGGCGGCGCTGGGGACAAGAAGACCAAGCGCGAGTACGGCGGCAAAGGGAATCTTCATCGGGGTCCGTTCTACCGGTGGGGGCCTCCCGGGTGGACCGGGGGCGGGCGGGTGGGGCTGCCGGCCTTGCGCCTGTCCGGAGACGTCGCAGGCTGGCGGCGGAATCAGCGTTTGGGCGTGTAGCGGCCCTTGGACTGGCTGAGGAAATGATACGTGTTGTTCTTCGAATCCACTTCGAAGCCGACGCCGGACTGTTCCATGCCCGGGCGGGTCATGGTCACCAGGGCGTCGGTGCGGGCGCGGTTTTCCTTCGGGAACACGTCCAGATGATCGGTGCGGAAGGTGGTCGGCACCGTGCCCGGGCCGACCGGGCTGTCGCCGGCGACATTGCCGCGCAGCTTCATCTCGTCGCCCTTGGCGCTGAGCCAGCCGGTTTCGGCACGCAGGGTCCAGTGCCTGCCATCCTTGTCCGGCATCTCGAACAACGGCGTGGCGATGTTGATGGTCTGGTCACCGCGCTGGCGTTCCAGCAACGGCGCACGCAGCGTGGTCGATTCCTTGCCTTGCTCATCCAGGGCGACGATCTGGAAGTCGTGCAGGATGTAATCCACGCCCACTTCCTGGCCGCCACTGGCTGGCCCCTTGTCGCGGTTGCGCAGCGCCGCCCAGCTGCTCAGCAGGGCGGCCAGCAGCAGGCCGATGCCGAGCAGGGTGCGCCAGTTCACGGTCGGCAGGTTCATGCGCCGAACCTCGCCAGCACCGCATCCACATGCCCCTGCGCGGCCAGCAGGATGTCGCACAGCTCGCGCGCGGCGCCACGCCCGCCATCGGCACGGGTCTGCCAGTGCACGCGCTCGGCGATCCACGGATGGGCGTTGGCCGGCGCCACCGCCAGGCCGACCGCGCCCAGCGGCGCCAGGTCCGGCAGGTCATCGCCCATGAAGGCCACCTGTTCCAGGCCGATGCCATGCTGCGCGCACAGCGCCTGCACGCTGGCCAGCTTGTCGCCTACGGCGATCTGGGTGTCGATGCCGAGGTCGGCGCCGCGCTTGAGCGCGGACTGGCTGTTGCGCGCGGTGATGAGCACGGGATGGATGCCGTGCTGCTGCAGCAGTTTCAGGCCCAGGCCATCCTGCACGAAGTACGCCTTGCTCTCGTTGCCGTCCTTGTCGTAGTACAGCCGACCGTCGGTGAGGGTGCCGTCCACGTCGAAGCAGGCCAGGCGGATACGGGCCGCGGCGGCATGCAGGTGGGCAGGGAAGGCGGGCAAGGGGGACCAGGGCATCAGGGCGGCAGGCTCGGTGGGTTCGGGTGGGGCAGTACAGACTGAATGGGGTCTACGGACTGTCGGTTAAACCACCCGGGCCCGCAACAGGTCATGAATGTTCAGGGCGCCGACCGCACGCCCCTGGCCATCGACCACGATCAGGCCGGTGATCTTGTGGGTCTCCATCAGCCGGGCCGCCTCCACCGCCAGCTGGTCGGCGCCGATGGTGCGTGGGTTGCGCGTCATCACATCGGCGATCTTGGCGGTGCGCACGTCCAGCGCGCTGTCCAGCGCGCGGCGCAGGTCGCCGTCGGTGAACAGGCCGATCAGCACGCCGCCGGCATCGACCACGGCGGTCATGCCCAGCCGTTTGCGGCTCATCTCCATCAGCGCTTCACTGAGACTGGCGTCGGCGCCCACGCTGGGCAGATCGTCGCCGGTGTGCATCACGTCGGTGATGTGCAGCAGCAGGCGGCGGCCGAGGCTGCCGGCCGGGTGTGAACGGGCGAAATCGTCGGCGGTGAAGCCGCGTGCGTCGAGCAGGGCCACGGCCAGCGCGTCGCCCATCGCCAGCGAGGCGGTGGTGCTGGAGGTCGGCGCCAGCGCCAGCGGACAGGCCTCGGCCGGCACGCTCACGTCCAGGTGGATGTCGGCGGCGGTGGCCAGGCTGGACTGTGGGCGCCCGGTCATGGAAATCAGCACGTTGCCCTGGCGCTTGAGCACCGGCAGCAGCATCAGCACTTCGTCCGACTCGCCCGAATAGGACAGCGCCAGCACCACGTCGTCCTCGGTGATCATGCCGAGGTCGCCGTGGCCGGCTTCACCCGGGTGCACGTAGAACGCCGGCGTACCGGTGGACGCCAGGGTGGCGGCGATCTTGCGGGCGATGTGCCCGGACTTGCCCATGCCGGTGGCGACCACCCGGCCGCGGCTGGCCAGGATCGCCTGGCAGGCCTGCTGGAACGCCTCGCCAAGGCGGTCGGCCACGGCGTCCAGCGCCTGCCGCTCGATCTCGAAGACGCGGCGGCCGCTGGCGACCAGGCCGGCAGGGTCGACGGAACGGGGGGGCAACAGGGATTCGGCCATGCGGACGCCACGCAGCGGAAGTAGAATGGAGGCACATTTTATTAGGAAAGCCCGTTGGACGCCGACACCATCCGCAATCTGATCGAAACCGGCCTGCCCGGCGCCCGCGCCGACGTGCAGGGCGACGATGGCGTGCATTTCGAAGCGACCGTGGTCTGCGAGGCCTTCGCCGGCAAGATGCCGCTGGCCCGCCACCGCATGGTGTATGCCACGCTGGGCGACCTGATGGGCGGCGCGATCCACGCGCTGGCGCTGAAAACCGTGACCCCGGCCGAAGCCGGCTGAACCGCAGAAGATCCCGAATACATGGCCAAGATCGTTGTGACCGGCGGCGCTGCGCTGCACGGTGAAGTGAGCATCTCCGGCGCCAAGAACGCCGTCCTCCCCATTCTCTGCGCGACCCTGCTGGCCGATGCGCCGGTGGAGATCACCAACGTGCCGCACCTGCACGACGTGGTCACCACGGTGAAGCTGCTCGGCGAGCTGGGCGCCAAGGTCACCATCGACCAGGGCACGCTGTCGCGCGGCAGCGCGATCGTGGTCGACCCGCGTCCGGTCAACCAGCACGTCGCACCGTATGAGCTGGTCAAGACCATGCGCGCCTCGATCCTGGTGCTGGGCCCGCTGCTGGCCCGCTTCGGCGCCGCCGAAGTGTCGCTGCCGGGCGGCTGCGCGATCGGCTCGCGACCGGTCGACCAGCACATCAAGGGCCTGCAGGCGCTGGGCGCCGAGATCGTGGTCGAGAACGGCTTCATCAAGGCCACCGCCAAGCGGCTGAAGGGGGGCCACTTCACCTTCGACATGGTCAGCGTCACCGGCACCGAGAACGTGCTGATGGGCGCGGTGCTGGCCGAAGGCACCACCATCCTCGACAACTGCGCGATGGAACCGGAAGTGACCGATCTGGCGCACTGCCTGATCGCGCTGGGCGCGAAGATCGAAGGCCTGGGCACTGCCCGGCTGGTGATCGAAGGCGTCGAGCGCCTGTCCGGCGGCCGCCATGAAGTGCTGCCCGACCGCATCGAGACCGGCACCTTCCTGGTGGCCGCAGCGATGACCGGTGGCAAGGTCACGGTCAACCGTGCGCGCCCGAACACCATGGACGCGGTGCTGTCCAAGCTGGTCGAAGCCGGTGCGAAGATCGAGACCACCGACGACAGCATCACCCTGGACATGCAGGGCAAGCGGCCGAAGGCGGTCAACCTGACCACCGCGCCGTACCCGGCATTCCCGACCGACATGCAGGCGCAGTTCATGGCGCTCAACTGCGTGGCCGACGGCGTGGGCGTGATCAACGAAACGATCTTCGAGAACCGTTTCATGCACGTCAACGAACTGCTGCGCCTGGGCGCGGACATCCAGGTCGAAGGGCATACCGCCATCGTGCGTGGCAACGAGCACCTGAGCGGCGCGCCGGTGATGGCCACCGACCTGCGCGCCTCGGCCTCGCTGATCCTGGCCGGCCTGATGGCCAGCGGCGAGACCACCATCGACCGCATCTACCACCTTGATCGTGGCTACGAGAACATCGAAGAGAAGCTGTCTTCGCTCGGTGCCACCATCCGGCGCGTGCCATGATCCTGCGCGGCAAGTTCAGCCCGCGTCGCAAGGCGCTGCTGGCGCTGGTGCTGATCGTGCTGGCGTGGCTGGGCTATGCCTGGTACGCCAACATCGCCATCACCCAGGGCATCGAGCAGAAGGACATGGACTGGAACGGCGATGGCACGGTCTCGCGTGATGAAATCATCGAGTCGTTCTATGCGGTCGCAGTGAACGACAGCCAGGACGGCAACCGTCATTGCCGCACCTTCGTCTGGCGCAGCACCGGTGAGCAGATCCGCGTGGACTGCCGGACCGAGTTCAAGCCGGCCGAGGAACAGAAACCGGCTGAAGCGAAGAAATAAGAAGACGCCCGCGAAAGCGGGCGTTTTCTTTGGGGTACACCCATCCACGCATGGCGTGGATCTACTTCAGGTTTCCAGTAGATCCACGCCATGCGTGGATGATGTGGATCTCCCGTCAGTTCATCGCCTTGATGGTCAGGTCCAGCGCATCGCGGCCGCTCTCACGCTGCAGCATGCGCGCCGGCACCGGGAATTCCGGCACGATCCAGGCGATCAGCTCCTTGTTGCCGTCGGCGCGCGAGACCTTGGTGGCCTCGTAGCTCTTGCCGCCCACGGTGATCGATTCCTTGCCGATCACACGGTACGTCATGTTCTTGATGCGGCCTTCGTCGACCATGCGATAGGTCAGCGGCTTGCCCGCCGCCAGGTCACGGGCGATCGCCAGGTTGATCAGCAGCGCGTCCATGTCACCGGCTTTCAGCGCAATCGGGCCAGCGCGATCCGGCTTGATGTCACCGGTCCAGGTGGCCTGGTTGCTGGTCCAGTTGTAGTTGGCCTGCACGTTGCGCTTCTTCACCAGCAGCGCCGAACGGTCCTGGCTGCTGAGCGGGCGCAGCTGGCCACGCACTTCCTCGAACACCGTGCTCTGGCTGAGGTCGGCCAGCTGGTTCTTCACCTGCAGGCTGTAGCGCCACTTGTTGCTGCCTTCGCTGGCCAGGGTCATGGTGCCGTTGGCCTGCATGCCCATGTAGCTGGCCAGGTAATCGGCCTTGAACGGTTCCAGCGCCATGGCCGGCAGGCTGGCCACGGTCAGGGCAGCGGCTGCGATCCAGGTGAGGGGGCGGGTCAGGGTATTCATGCTCAGACTCCTTGGTATTCGATCAGGCGCAGATCGACGCGGTCTTCGCCGTCTTCGCGTTGCAGGATGCGCACCGGGGTGGGGACACCGTTGGCGATCCAGAGAATGGTTTCGTTTCTGCCACCGTTGGTCCGGTAGACCCGCAGTGCGTTGTAGGACAGGTCGCCGACCTCGACGTTCTCGGTCTGCGGCGCGGCCTGGTAGTCGTGTTCGCGGACCTTGCCCATGTCCACGTAGCGGTAATGCATGGAGGCGCCTGGACGCGCATCGCGCATGATCGCCAGGTTGATCAGCAGCGCGCTCTGGTCGCCCGGCTGCAGCGGGATCGGCTGCGCGCGTTCCTTCTTGACGTCACCGGTCCATTGCGCGGTGCCGGCCTGCCAGTTGTAGGTGCCGACCGCCTTCTTGCCCAGGAACAGGCCCTTGCGCACCGTGCTCTGGCTGAGCGGCGCATACACGCCGCTGCGCTCCTCGAACACCGTGCTCTGTTCGATGTTCAGGCCCAGCACGCTGGCAAAGCCGCGGCGGCCGACCACCTGCATGTCCACCCGCCACTGGCTGCCGCCGGTGTGGGTGACCTGCATGCTGGCATCGCCCGCTTCCTTGCCCTTGTAAAAGGCCTGGTAGGTGGCGCTGAACGGTTGCAGCGGCGGTGGCTCCCAGGCCAGTGCCGGTGGCATCGGTACGGCCGGCGCATCGGCTGGCGGCTGCGCTGCGGGCACCGGTGCCGGCGGGGTGGCGGGCGCCTGTGCCTGGCCCCAGCCCACGC
Organism: Stenotrophomonas sp. 99219_Sma; assembly: GCF_056480785.1. Classification (NCBI taxonomy): domain Bacteria; kingdom Pseudomonadati; phylum Pseudomonadota; class Gammaproteobacteria; order Lysobacterales; family Lysobacteraceae; genus Stenotrophomonas; species Stenotrophomonas sp. 99219_Sma. The sequence continues at coordinate 1,065,242 of NZ_CM151117.1, forward strand.
CGGGGAACACGGCAAGCGACAACAGCAATGGAGTGGACAGCAGGGTCGTGGTCTTCATGGAGGACAGGGACCGCAGGAGGGGGCAGGATGCCAGCCCCGCAGTCAGCGGGGCGTGTGCATGGGGACTACCGGTTCAGGTTCCCGGCGGAATCTAGGGCCAACGGGCTAAACAGGGGGTGACCGTCCAGTTGCGGCTGGCCCTCCCGTTCAGCCAGGCGGCCGGCGCACAACAGCTGCAGGGTAGCGATCAGCAGCGGATGCTCCACCGCCAGCACGCGCGCGGCCAGGCTGTCGGCGTCATCGCCGGGCAGCACCGGCACCCGCACCTGCGCCAGCACGGCGCCCGCATCCAGCTCGGGCACGACCAGATGCACGCTGGCACCGTGCTCGGCGTCGCCCGCCTGCAGCGCCCGTGCGTGGGTGTCCAGGCCCTTGTGCAGCGGCAGCAGCGATGGATGGATGTTGACCAGCCGGCCATTGAAGCGCTGTACGAAGGCCGCGCCGAGGATGCGCATGTAGCCGGCGCAGACGATCCAGTCCGGTTGTACTGCGGCCAGCGCATCGCCGAGCGCCTGCTCGTAGTTGGCGCGGTCGCTGAAGGACTTCGGTGCATGCGCCCAGCGCAGGTTCGGTGCGACGCGCTGCAGGGCCTCTGCGGCGGGGCGGTCGGAAAACACGCCGACCACCTCGGCGGGCAGTCGGCCGTCGGCAATGGCATCGAGGATGGCCTGCAGGTTGCTGCCGCGACCGGAGGCGAGCACGGCAATGCGGGTGGTCGCGGTCACTGCTGGGCGCTCCGGCGGATCAGCGGCCAGATCAGCAGGCTGCCGAGGGTGGCCATCAGCATGTCGGCGTGCGCGTCCCACATGTCGCCCTGCTGCCCGTTGTAGGCCTCGGCAGCATCCGGTGACAGCGCCACCGCGATGGCCCACTCGAACCATTCGTAGACCAGGCTGGCACACATCACCGTCATCACCGCCAGGGTGAAGGCCTGGCCCAGGCGCAGCGCCGGCCACGCATGACGGGCAAGCTGCAGCAGCGCAGGAGTGAAGCAGACGCCGAACAGGAAGTGGATGAGGCGATCGAAATGGTTGCGCTGCCAATCGAAGGCCGCATTCGGCGACCAGCCGCTCAGCGTCTGCGCCCAGGCGTCGTAGGGCACGTTGGAATACAACCAGCGCGCGGCCACGCAGTGCAGGGCGATGAAGCCGCAGATCGCGATGAAGGCACCGTTGCCCAGCCAGCCGCCGCGACGGTCGACCCACAGCAGCGCGGCCAGCCCGATCACGGTCAGGGTGCTGTGCAGGGCCTGTTCGGTAGGCCACAGCGGGTGGACCCAGCTGACTGCGAACACCGCCAGCACGGCGGCAAAGGCCAGCTTCTTGGGGCCCGAGAAACGGTGGGTGGTGGGCGAAGCGGACGTGGGGAGGGCAGGCGCGGACATGGGAAATCGATCAGGAAAGGACGGGGCGTCTGCCGGCAGGTTCAGACACTGAGGTGGTCGCCGCGGTCGAACAGCGCGGCCATGTCAGGTTTGGACAGGAACACCCAGGCATAGGCGGCCAAGGCCATGCCCAGCGGGCCGGCCAGTACGCCCAGCCACGCCGCGCGCCGGCACCAGGCCAGCCCGGTGCGATGTGACAGCTGGCGCGCGGTATACAACTGCACGAACCCCAGCACGGCCGCCAGCACGGCGATGGACGCATAGACCGTGGTCAGCATCCAGGCATCGTCCAGCCCGCGCGAGTGGGCCACCCATCCGCTGAGGCCAAGAAACGCCACTGTGGCGAACCAATGGAAGCCGGCCAACGCGTAGAACAGCACTTTCAGCGTCTGCAGATGGCTGGTCAGCTGCAGCTGCGCCAGGGTCTGATGCGGCAGCGGCGGCGGATTGCCGGAGGCGGTCATGCGGGCGTGGCGGGAAGGTCGAAGGCGGCCTTCACCTGCGGGCGCAGCAGGGTGATCAGGCTGAACACCCCCAGCACCGTGCCGACGGGGGTGAACAGGCAGGCCAGGCCGGCCGCGATCAGGCACAGCAGGTAGCGGCGTCTCTGGGCCAGGCAGCGGCCGGCATAGGCGACGAACGCGCCCAGGGTGACGCCACCGAATACGGCGACGCAACCGATGAGGGTGAACATCCAGCCGAACAGGCGCTGTTCGGCCGGCGACGACGGCTGGCCGCCGGAATTCATCGGCAGGTTGCCGGTGAGCGCGGTGATGCCCAGCACGATGTGGATGATGAAGATCAGCGAGAACAGCACGATCAGGCCGCCGACCACGTAGTGCGCGATGGCCAGCATGCGCAGGTGGTCGGCATCCTGCGCGTTGAACACCGGTACCGTCGCCAGCGGCGGCGGCACGGGGGCGGGCGACAAGGGGGGCGTTGCGTCCATGCGGGCTCCTGGGTTGTCGGGATCAGGCGATGTGGACGCGCTCGGCGCCTTCGGCGGTGACCACCTGGCCGATGGTCCAGTGCTCCAGGCCCTGCGCCTTGACCGCATCGGATACCGCGGCCACCTGGTCCGGCGCCACGATCAGCACGAAGCCGATACCGCAGTTGAAGGTGCGCCACATCTCGCTGTCGGCGACCGCGCCTTCCTTCTGCAGCCACTGGAACACCGGCGGCAGGGTCCAGGACGAGGCCTGGATGTCCAGGCCGAGGCCGTCGGGCACCACGCGGATGATGTTCTCGGTCAGGCCGCCACCGGTGATGTGGGCCATGCCGTGGATGGCCGCGCCGTGCGACTTCAGCAGCGACAGGATCGGCTTCACGTACAGGCGGGTCGGCGCCATCAGCGCATCGACCAGCTTCACGCCGCCTTCCAGCTCCAGCTCGGCCGGGCGGCCGGCGCGGTCGTAGATGCGGCGCACCAGCGAGTAGCCGTTGGAATGCGGGCCGGACGAAGCGATGCCGATCAGCACGTCGCCGACAGCCACGCTGGCGCCATCCTTCAGCTCGCTCTTCTCGACCGCGGCGACGGTGAAGCCGGCCAGGTCGTACTCGCCCGGGGCATACATGTCGGGCATTTCAGCGGTTTCGCCGCCGATCAGCGCGCAGCCGGCCTCGGTGCAACCGTTGGCGATGCCGCCCACGACCGCTGCGGCGGTGTCGATGTCCAGCTTGCCGGTGGCGAAGTAGTCCAGGAAGAACAGCGGCTCGGCACCCTGCACCAGCACGTCGTTCACGCACATGGCGACCAGGTCGATGCCGATCGTATCGTGGCGGTTCAGCTGGTGGGCCAGCTTCAGCTTGGTGCCCACGCCGTCGGTACCCGACACCAGCACCGGCTCGCGGTACTTGTTGGACAGGTCGAACAGGGCGCCGAAGCCGCCCAGGCCGCCCATCACTTCCGGGCGGAAGCTGCGCTTGACCAGGGGCTTGATCCGCTCGACCAGTTCGTTGCCGGCGTCGATGTCGACACCCGCGTCACGGTAGGTGAGGGGGGAGGGGGCGGAAGACGGGGTGTTGGTCACGGGCGTCGGCGCTGGCAGGGGTTGAACGGGCGATTTTAACAGGCCGCATTGGCGCAAAGGCCGTATTCGGGCAACAATTCCCCCGGATACGTCGAGCCAATGGATGTCCTGATGCGCCGCAGCCTGATTCTGACCCTGCTCCTTGCGCTGAGCCTGCCGGTGGCCACGATGGCCCAGAGCGGCCTGCGCACCGAGGGTGATGTTGCCACCGCCACTGGCGCGTACGAGGCCGAAGTGCCCGTCAACAGCCAGGCCGAAGCCGACCGCAACGGCGCCCTGGCCCGCGCCTTGAGCGTTGTACTGGGCAAGTTGTCCGGCGATCGCAGCGTGATGTCGCGCCCTGGCGTGGCGCAGGCGCTGCGCAATGCCAAGGATTACGTGGCCAGCTACGACTACAAGCAGGACCAGAGCGTGAGCGCCAGTGGCGCCCCCAGCTTCCGTACCCTGCTGGTGGCCCGCTTCCGCGAGGACGATGTCGATTCGCTGGTGTCGGCGCTGGGCCTGCCGCTGTGGCCGCAGCCGCGACCGAAGCCGGTGCTGTGGCTGGCCGTCGATGACGGCAGCGGTCCGCGCCTGGTCAGCGTGCAGCAGGCCAACGCCGCCCGCCCGTTGCTGAACCGCGCCATCGAGCGCGGCTACAAGCTGGGCCTGCCCAGCGGTGGTGCCGCCGAACAGGCGCTGGCCGGTGCCATCTGGCGCCAGGACAGTGCCGCCGTGGCCCGTGCCTCTTCGCGCTACTCGCCGCCGATGCAGCTGATCGGCAAGCTGTACCGCGCCAATGGCGGCTGGCAGGCGGACTGGGTGTTCGTCGACAACGGCCGTGAGCTGAACAAGTGGACCAGCAAGGACGCCAACGCCATGCGCGCGATGGCCGCCGGTGCCGATGGTGCCGCCGATGCGCTGGTCAAGCGCTATGCCAAGGCCGGCGCGGCCGTCGGCCAGGCCGGCACCTATCGGGTGGTGGTCACCGGCATCAACAGTGCCGACGACTACCTGCGCCTGGCTGCCGGCCTGCGTGAGGTGCCGGTGGTGCGCAACGTCACCCCGCTGCACGCTTCGGCCGGCCAGCTGGAGCTGAGCCTGGAGATGACCACCGGCCTGGCCGGCTTCAACCGCATGCTGGGCGACAACGGCGTGCTGGTGCCGAGCGCACCGCTGCCGGCCCTGCCGACGCCGATCGACGACACCACCGGTGCCCCGGTCGCTGCGCCGGTCAGCAACGAGTACCGCCTGCGATGAACCTGACCCCGGAAGCGGAAATCGCGCAGTTCCTGCGCCGCCTGAAGTACATCCTGTTCGCCGGCCTGATCGGCTGGGTGGTGTGGTTGCTGGCGCCGATCCTGACCCCGTTCGTGCTGGCGCTGGCGCTGGCCTGGCTGGGCGATCCGCTGGTGGACCGCATCGAGGCCACCGGCCGTTCGCGCATGACCGGCGTGGTGCTGGTGTTCGCGGCGATGGTGCTGGTGATCGTGGCGCTGCTGCTGGTGCTGGTGCCGATGATCGAGCGCCAGATCACCACCCTGATTGCGGTCGCGCCGCAGGCACAGGCGTGGCTGATGGAAAAGGGCATTCCCTGGTTCGAGCAGAAGACCGGCCTGGAAGTGATGCAGTGGCTGGACCCGGACCGCCTGATCGAATGGGTGCGCAGCCACTGGCAGCAGGCCGGCGGCTTCGCCACCACGTTCATGGGCTACGTCTCGCGTTCGGGCTTTGCGATGGTGACCTGGGTGGTCAACATCCTGCTGCTGCCGATCCTGGCGTTCTACTTCCTGCGTGACTGGGACAAGCTGGTCGAGCGCGTGGCGTCGGTGATTCCGCGCAACCAGATCGGCACCATCAGCGCATTGGCGCGTGAGTCCAACGAGGTGCTGGGCGCCTTCATCCGCGGTCAGTTCCTGGTGATGCTGGCGCTGGGCGTGATCTATGCCGGCGGCCTGTCGCTGGTCGGCCTCAAGCTGGGTCTGCTGATCGGCCTGATTGCCGGCCTGATCAGCTTCATTCCCTACCTGGGCGCGACCACCGGCATCCTGATGGCGGTGGTCGCCGCACTGGTGCAGGCACAGGGCTTCGACCTGAAGCTGCTGATCCTGGTCGGCGTGGTGTTCACCGTGGGCCAGCTGCTGGAAAGCTACGTACTGACCCCGCGCATCGTCGGCGACAAGATCGGCCTGCACCCGGTGGCAGTGATCTTCGCGGTGATGGCCGGCGGCCAGCTGTTCGGCTTCCTCGGCATGCTGCTGGCGCTGCCGGTGGCAGCGGTGACCAACGTGCTGCTGCGCTACGCGCACCAGCGTTATCGCCAGAGCGAGCTGTACGTGGGTGAGAGGCCGGCGATCGTGCTTGATGGCGTGGTCGATGCCCCCCATATCATCATTCCGAACGACAAGGGCCCCGACCTGAAGTGATGGGTGTGCCGCAACTGCCGCTGGCCCTGCATTACCCGCGGGACCAGCGCCTGGAGACCTTCATCGGCGCGCCGGACGGCGCGCTGGCGCAGCTGCGCGCGATCGCGGTGGGTGCCAGCCACGATTGGGTCTATCTGGAAGGTGCGGCGGGCACGGGCAAGACCCACCAGGCACTGGCGATGTGCTCCAGCGCCGAGCAGGCCGGGCGACTGCCGACCTACGTACCGCTGGCCAGCGCCGCCGGCCGCGTACGCGCGGCGTTGGATGGGCTGGAGGCGCGCGAGCTGGTGGCGCTGGACGGCCTGGACGAGGTGGCCGGCAACCGCGAGGACGAGATCGCGCTGTTCGATTTCCACAACCGCGCGCGCGCTGCGGGCGTGACCGTGCTGTACACGGCGCAGAAGGCGCCGGAAGAACTGGGCCTGGTACTGCCCGATCTGCGTTCGCGGCTGGGCCAGTGCGTGCGTGTGCTGCTGCAGCCGCTGGATGAGGAAGGACGGGCAGCGGTGCTGCGTGAGCGCGCGCTGCGGCGTGGGCTGGCGATCGACGAGGCCTCGATCGAGTGGCTGCTGTCGCACACCGGTCGCGAGCTGGGTGGATTGATCACGCTGCTGGACTGGCTGGACCGCGAGTCGCTGGCGGCGAAGCGGCGGATCACCGTGCCGTTCCTGCGCCAGGTGCTGGAAGAAGGCCGGCCGCGTTACTGAGGGTGGGGTTTGCTTTGCAGGGCTGCGCCCTGCACCCGCCGAAGCCGAAGCAACGTCAACGTCAACGTCAAAAGCGGGCTATCCGTGGGATGGCGGGGTGGCTCAGGTTGCGGGGGACGGCGCAAGTACGTCCATGTAGCCTCGGTCGCGCCATCCATGGCGCTCACGCCCCCGCAACCTGAGCCACCCCGCCTTCGACAGGTTCCCGCGATCTGCCGGGACTGCATACTGCACTGCTGTTGGTGGGTGTCGACCTTGGTCGACACGTGTCTTGCTTGTGGTAGGTGACGACCGTTGGTCGTCACCAGAGCGAGCGCAGCGACGCGACCCGCGTTTGCTTTTCTTTCTTTCTTCCGTGGCTGGACGCCCACGGAAACTGTCAGAGGCCGGGCGGGGTGGGTTCGCGGGGGGCACTTCAGGGACGGGTTCACGGCGTCCCCCGCGAACCCACCCCGCCCGGCCAAGCAAGGCTTCTGCTTTCAATAAGCCCAGCCACGAGGGGCTCAGCCGTTCGCGGCCAACTCAACATCCAGCGCGCGCAGGCGATCCACGGTGCCGACATCGGTCCAGCGTCCGCGATGATGCTGCCCCGTCATCAACCCCTGTGCCATGAAGTGCTTCTGCAGCGGCACCACCGAGAACTTCGGCGGCAGCCGCTCGCTGCCCGGTGCATCACCGATCACCGTGCGCCAGTCGGCCACGATGGAAGGGCGATACACGCCGATGCCGGCATAGGTCAGGCACGGTCCTTCGCGGTCGTGGTGCAGCAACCCCTGCGCATCGAGGCGGTAGTCACCGTTCGGGTGCTGAACCGGATTGTCGACCAGCACCAGATGCGCCTGGCCCTGCGGCTCGCGCGGCAGCGTGGCGAAATCGAAATCGGTCCAGATGTCGCCGTTCACGACCAGAAACGGGGCGTCGCCCAGCACCGGCAACGCGTTGAGGATGCCGCCGCCGGTTTCCAGCGGGGTCTGCCCTTCGTACATGAAATGCAGGCGCAAGCCCCATTGGCTGCCATCGCCCAGCGTCGCTGGAAACTGTTCGGCCAGCCATGCGGTGTTGACCACTACCTCGCGCACGCCGAGTGCGGCCAGGCGTTCCAGGTGCCAGACGATCAGCGGTTTGCCGGCCACGTCCAGCAGCGGCTTGGGCGTGTGCAGGGTCAGCGGGCGCATGCGTTCGCCGAGGCCGGCAGCAAAGACCAGCGCCTTCATCGGGCCACGCGCATCGGTGCGGCCAGGTCGGTCAGCGCCGGCTTGATGCGGTGTTCCAGCAGCTGCTGCAGCGGTGCCAGCTCGCGGTAGCGCGGCAGCACTTCGTCCAGATAGTTGATGAAGCGCGGCGCGTCGTCCAGGTAATGGCCCTTGTTGTCGCGATAGCGCAGGCGGCAGAACAGGCCGAGGATCTTCACGTGGCGCTGGATGCCCATCCAGTCGGCATCGCGCAGGAAGGTGGCGCGGTCGGGCACCGGCAGGCCGGCGTTGCGGGCGCGCTCGTGATACTGCGCCAGCCACTCGTCCACACGCTGCAGCGGCCAGCTCAGGAACGCGTCCTTGAACAGGCTCATCGCATCGTAGGCAATCGGGCCGCGCACCAGGTCCTGGAAATCCAGCACTGCCGGACCATTTTCGACCGGCATCAGATTGCGCGGCATGTAGTCGCGATGGGTCATCAGCTGGGCCTGGCCCAGCGCGTTGTCCATCAAGCGGCGGTGCACCAGCTGCAGCCCTTCAATCTCTCCGCAGTCCAGTTCCAGGTTCAGGTGGCGCTGCAGGAACCATTCGTCGAACAGGCCGGCATCGCGCTGCAGCAGTGCTTCGCCGAACTGGCCGAAGTCGGCCGGCACCGGGATCGCCTGCAGGCGCAGCAGCTGTTCGATCGAACGGCCGAACCATTCATCGGCGTTGCGCTCGTCGAGGATCTTCGCCAGGGTCGGGCCGCCGAGATCTTCCAGCAGCAGGAAGCCGGCATCCAGATCCTGTGCCAGCAGCGCGGGCACACGCAGGCCGTTGTCATCCAGCAGGCCGCGCATGCGCAGCCACGGGCGCGGATCTTCCAGCCCCGGCGGGGCATCCATCACGATGTGGCTGCCGCGCGTGCTGGTGGTGCGCCAGTAGCTGCGCATGCCGGCATCGACCGAGGCGCGTTCGACCACCGCACTGGAATCATCGAGCTGGGTACGGGCCCACTGCAGGCGCTGCGCGCTGCGCTGGGGATCGGAGGCGGGTTCGGTCATGCAGGCATATCCGGGCGCGCCGGGCGCGCCTACGTCGGGAACAGGAAGGGAAGAGGGTGCGGGATCAGCGGCGACCGCTGAACAGACGCAGGACGGCCAGCACGGCCACCGCGCCCAGCACCGCACCGAGGAAGCCGGCCGGCTCACCGGGGGCGTACCAGCCCATGTACTGGCCGAACCACCCGGCCAGCAGCGCGCCGATGATGCCCAGCACGATGGTCAGCAGGCAGCCCATGCGGTTGTTGCCGGGCATGAAGAATCGCCCGAGCAGGCCGACGAAGAAGCCGACCAGGATGATGTAGAGCCAGCTGCTGCTGCCGAACAGACCATTCATGCGCGCGATTTCCACCAAGGGTGGACGCAGCCTAGCAAGGCCAGGCTGCGTCCGTCACGGTGTGCCGGATTCAGCAGCAGCCGTGGTCGCCGTGGCGGGTGCCACTGTCGGCAGCCACCGGCGAACCGCTGGTCTCGCCGCGCAGGCTGGCGGCGTAGTGCTCGCTGATCACCTTGGACACGCAGGCGGTGACCTTCTTGCCCATCGGAATGTGCAGGAACTCGTTCGGGCCGTGTGCATTGGAGTGCGGACCGAGCACGCCGGTGATCATGAACTGGGCGCCCGGGAACTTCTCACCCAGCATGCCCATGAACGGGATCGAGCCACCTTCGCCCATGTACATCGCCGGCTTGCCGAAGAAGGCCTGGCTGGCGTCGTCGATGGCCTGGGTCAGCCACGGCGCCATGGCCGGGGCGTTCCAGCCGGTGGAGGCCTTTTCCAGATCCAGAGTGACCTGCGCGCCGTTCGGCGGATCGCGCAGCAGCGCTTCCTTCAGCAGCTCGCCGCAGGTTTTGCCATCGGCGGTCGGCGGCAGGCGCAGCGACAGCTTCACCGAGGTCTGCGGGCGCAGCACGTTGCCGGCCGATTCCAGCGCCGGCATGCCACCGACGCCGGTGACCGACAGTGCCGGGCGCCAGGTGCGGTTGAGCACCAGCTCGGTCAGGTCCTCGTTCATCGGACGCAGACCGTCGACCATCGGGAACTTCTCGAAGATCTCGGTATCGACCACTTCGGCGGCGCGCTTGGCCTGTTCCTGGCGCTCGGCCGGGATCTCAACGTTCATGCCGTCGATCAGGATGCGGCCGGTGTCCTGGTCCTCGATGCGCGACAGCAGCTGGCGGAGCAGGCGGAAGCTGGACGGCACCACGCCGGAGGCATCGCCGGAGTGCACGCCTTCGTTGAGGACCTTCACGGTGAAGTTGCCGCCGGTCAGGCCGCGCAGCGAGGTGGTGCACCACAGCTGGTCGTAGTTGGCGCAGCCCGAATCCAGGCAGACCACCAGCGACGGCTTGCCGATGCGGTCGGCGAGGTGGTCGACGTAGGCCGGCAGGTCATAGCTGCCCGACTCTTCACAGGCTTCGATCAGCACCACGCAGCGGGCGTGCGGCAGGCCCTGGGCCTGCAGCGCCAGCACCGCGGCCAGCGAGCCGAAGATGGCGTAGCCGTCGTCCGCACCGCCGCGGCCATACAGCTTGTCGCCGCGCAGGACCGGGGTCCACGGGCCGAGGTCGTCGTCCCAGCCGGTCATTTCCGGCTGTTTGTCGAGGTGGCCGTAGAGCAGGATGGTGTCGTCGCCGGTTTCGGCGCCGGTAGCCGGAATTTCCAGGAAGATCAGCGGGGTACGGCCTTCCAGACGCACCACTTCAACCTTCAGGCCGGGCAGCTGCTGGGCCTTGGCCCAGTTCTCCATCAGGGTGACCGCCTGTTCCATGTAGCCGTTCTGCACCCAATTGGCGTCGAACATCGGCGACTTGTTGGGAATGCGGATGTAGTCGACCAACTGCGGGACGATTTCGCTGTCCCACTTGTCATTGACGAATTGGCCGAGCTTGGCGCTGTCCATCTGAAACTCCGGTTGCATGGGCTGATCCAGCCATTCTACGCCTGTGCCGTGGGTAGGGTTTTTCCTACATCACGTCGGGTATTTGGCTGGCTTTTAGAAATCCAGGAAACCGATAGGCTGTGTGCATGTGGTGACGGACACTGTTCCTACCGACGGGATTGCCGGTCGGGACGGCCAGAATCACAAGGAGATACACGTCGTGCCTTGGAGTGTCGTGTTGAGGGCACTGGTGCTGGTCGTGTGGATCGCTGGGGCGCATGCCGCCGAACCGATCGACATCAACCGCGCCGATGCCCAGGCGCTGCAGCAGGGATTGACGATGGTCGGAGCCGCCAAGGCCGAGGCGATCGTCGAGCACCGGCGCAGACACGGCCCGTTTCATCGCGTCGAGGACCTGACGCAGGTGAAGGGGATAGGGAAAGCAATCGTCGAACGGAATCGACAGCGGATCACCGTAGGCAACAGGTTGTTGCCGGCGGATCCGGTACCCGGATCGGTACCGGTGCGAACCGTACCGAGGCGCTGACAGCAGGAATCGTCGGAACCGGCAGGAGGCTGGTTCACCGGACACGGACAGGAAGGCCGTGACCACCGACCGCCGCAGGACGCGGCACCAATCACCAGGATGGTGGCATCACAGACCTGTGGAAGGGGCTGAGATACAAACAGGACAGACGCGGCCGCGTGCAGGATGCAACGCTACCCCCACAGCGCAGGATGCGAGGGGGCGGCAGCAGGCCGACAAGGACGTAACGATTGCCCGGTACGACACATGGCTGTGTCGCCGGGCAGTTTCATTTCCGGCGCCTGGTTTTGCCGCGGCCACCACGGGTCGATGGTGTACGGTGGCCGCACCGCATGGAAAGGACCCCCGCTGGATGCTTCTGCACCGCCCCACCACCCTGATGCTCGCCCTTGCACTGGCCCTGCCGCTGCTGGGCCATGCCGCTGCGCCGACGCCGACGCCGGCTGCCAAGCCTGCCGCTGCCGCAGCCAGCAGCGCCGAAGTGCGCGGACCGACCGACCTCAAGCCGGGCGAATACCTGTGGCATCCGGAAATTTCGCCGACCGGCCCGATCGTGCTGGTGGTCAGCCTCGATGAGCAGCGCGCGTACGTGTACCGCAACGGCATTGCCATCGGCCTGACCACGATCAGCTCGGGCAAGGCTGGGCATGAGACGCCGACCGGCGTGTTCACCATCCTGCAGAAGGACAAGGACCACAAGTCCAACCTCTACAACAGCGCGCCGATGCCCTACATGCAGCGGCTGACCTGGGACGGCATCGCCCTGCATGGCGGCAGCCTGCCCGGTCATCCGGCCTCGCATGGCTGCGTGCGGCTGCCGCAGGCCTTCGCGCAGAAGCTGTTCAGTGAAACCCAGCGTGGCGACACCGTGGTCGTGGCCGATGCCAAGAGCTCGCCGATGACGCTGGCCTATCCGTCGGTGTTGGCGCCGGTCAACGCGCGCGGCCAGGCCCTTCCGGAAACCGAGGGTGGGGCCCCGGCGCAGGCCCGGTGGGATGACGCCGCGGCGCCGGCCGGGCAGGTCGGCATCCTGGTCAGTCTGCACGACCAGCGCCTGTACGTGCTGCGCGATGGCGTGATGATCGGCGAGTCGCCGCTGAAGGCCGACGCCCTGCCGGCGTTCCAGGGCACCACCCTGTTCGTGATGGGGCAGGGCTACAGCGATACGCCCAGCCCGCTGGACGCGAACAAGCGCCTGCACCAGTGGACGGCCTATCCGCTGCTGGGCCAGGACCGTGCCCAGGCCACGCCGGACCTGCTGGCCACGCCCTCGCTGCCGATGGCGTTGCCGGCCGATTTCGCCCGCCAGCTGTACCAGGTGCTGGTACCGGGCACGACCCTGCTGGTGACCTCGCTGCCGGCGGTCCGCCCAAGCCCGGCTGAATCCGGAATGCAGCCGGTCTTGGAATCCGAGCCGCCAGGGTCCACCCTCAAGGGCAACTGAGTCCCTTCGTTGTGCCCATGACTGCATCCCGCCTGTGCCGGCTGGCCGCGTTCGGCCTGCTGGCGACCTCGGCCAGTGCTCCGGCGCTGGCACAGACGCCCGCCCTTGCCACCAGTGCCGATGATCTGGCCGCCTTGCTGTCGCGCAGTGCGCCCAAGGCCGACCGCCACGTATTGCAGCTGGCGGCGCACGCCATGCGCTGCGCGCTGCAGCGGCCGGAGCTGGGCATCAATGGTGATCGCCTCAGCGTGATCGATTATTCGCGGCCGTCCACCGAGCCGCGCCTGTGGGTGTTCGACCTGGCCCACCAGCGCCTGCTGTTCGAGGAATGGGTGGCGCATGGCCGCAACAGCGGTGAGAACCGTACCGAACACTTCTCCAATCGCGATGGCAGCTTCATGTCCAGCCTCGGCGCGTTCACCGCGCAGGAGACCTACATGGGCGGCAACGGCTATTCGCTGCGCCTGGCCGGGCTGGAACCGGGCTTCAACGACCGCGCGCGCGAACGCGCCATCGTCATCCACGGCGCGCCGTACGTGAACCCGGCGACTGCGCAGCTGCAGGGGCGGCTCGGCCGCAGCCTGGGCTGTCCGGCAGTGCGCCTGTCGGTGGCCAAGCCACTGATCGACGCATTGCGTGGCGGCACGATGGTGTTCGCCTACTACCCCGACCAGGATTGGCTGAAGCACTCGCAGCTGCTGGGCGGTGAGTGCGGTGGCCAGGGCACGCTCGCCACGCGGTGATGCATGACGGCGCGCGGCATGATGCAATGCGCCGATGAACATCGACTCCCTGCTGCACACTCCGAGCCAGGTGATCTCCCGCCTGGACTACCGCCGCGAACGCTGGCGCAACGGCCTGGGCTGGACCCGCGAGATCCTGCGACTGCCGGCGCAGGGTGATGACTGGGCGCTACGCCTGTCGGTGGCCGAGATCGAGCAGGATGCCGCGTTCTCCGCCTTCCCCGGCGTGGAGCGCGAGCTGGTGCTGCTGCAGGGCAATGGCGTGCGCCTGCGCTTCGACGATGGCCGTGTGGCCGAGGTGCTGCCACCGCACGGGCGTGTGCGTTTTGCCGGTGAGGAAGCGCTGCACGGCGAATTGGTGGACGGCACCACCCACGACTTCAACCTGATGTGGAAGCGCGAGCTGCTGCAGGCCGAACTGCTGCACCGGCCGCTGGTGGGCACGATGTTCTTCTTCTGCGAACCGGGTGTGGCCTGGGCGCTGCATCTGCTGGCTGGTCAGGCGGAGTTCGGTGCAGATAGCGGCTTGCCGGCGCTGCAGGCGGGAGACACTGCGTGGTTGGCGGCGGGTGCACGGCAGCGTCATGCGTTGCAGGGCGGTGGCGAGTTGCTGGCGATCCGGATCAGTGCGGCGGCGGGATGATTCCTGGGCGCCGGTTGGCACTATCCACGCATGGCGTGGATCTACTGGGGTGCGGGTGCCACCATGCCTGGACACGCCGTTCAGTAGATCCACGCCATGCGTGGATGGGGCCACCGACACCGCGTCACGGTGCGAACCAAGGTTCGCACCCACCAGAAAGCGGTTCGCACCCGCCGAATCTGTTCAGTAGATCCACGCCATGCGTGGATGCGGCCACCGACACCGCGTCATGGTGCGAACCAAGGTTCGCACCCACCAGAATGCGGCTCGCGCCAGCCGAATCTGTTCAGTAGATCCACGCCATGCGTGGATGCGGCCGCCGATACCGCGTCATGGTGCGAACCAGGGTTCGCACCCACCAGAAAGCGGTTCGCACCCACCAGAAGGCGATTCGCATCCGCTGAAGTGGAGCAGTACATCCACGCCATGCGTGGATGCGGTGGCCTCAATACACATCGCGCCGGTAACGACCGGCCAGCAACAGCGCTTCCTTGCCCGCGGTACCCAGCACCTGCTCGATCACTGCATCCACCGCCGGGGCCATGCCCTGCAGGCTGCCGCAGACCAGGATCGTGGCGCCTTCATCCACCCACTGGCGCAGCGTTGCCGCTTCGGCCAGCAGCCGGTCCTGCACATAGCGGTGCGCACCGCCATCGCGGCTGAACACTGCATCCAACCGCGCCAGCGTGCCGTCGGCCAGCATCGCCTGCAGTTCTTCACCGAAGTGGAAGTCATGCGGGGCGGTGCGCTCACCGAACAGCAGCCAGGTGCGGCGTGCGCCACTGCGTACGCGTTCGTGCAGATGCGCGCGCAGGCCGGCGATGCCGGTGCCGTTGCCGATCAGCAGCAGCGGCACGTCGGCGGCCAAGCCGTGGAAATTGTCGTTGCGGCGCAGACGCAGCTGTACCGGTTCGCCGATGGCAGCGTGGTCGCACAGCCAGCCGCTGCCGATGCCGGGTGTACCGTCAGCGCGCAGCTGGCGGCGCAGCAGCAGCTCAACCGCACCGTCGGCCATGACCGAGGCGATCGAGTACTCGCGATGCGGCAGCGGTTGCAGGGTCGCCAGCAAGGCAGGCAGATCACCCGGGGGAACCAATGAGGGCAGGTGCGAGCGCGCGACGCGTGCCAGCAACGTCTGCCCGTCATCCAGCACGGTGTCCGCGTCGAAGCGTTGTGCATCCAGCCAGGCACGCACGGTGTGCGATGCGTGCTGCGGGCCGATCTCGGCGATGTCACCGGCCTGCCACTGCACATTTGCATCGGCCGGTGGCTGCAGGCGCAACCAGTACACCGGACCACCGGGGCTGCCCGGGTTCAGATGCTCGCGTTGCAGCAGCGTCCACGGCTGGTACTCGGCCGGACTCCAGTCGGGCAGTTCGCTGGCGTTACCGCCGAGTTGTCCCAGCAACTGTTGCCAATGACGCAGCGCTGCCGGATCGGCGTTGTCGACCTCGATGGCGTCGAACAGCGGATGCGCGCCGTGTTGGCGCAGCCAAGTGTCCAGCTGGTGGCCGAATCCGCAGAAGTGGCCATAGCTGCGGTCGCCCAGCGCGAGCACCCCGTAGTGCAGGTGCTGCAGCGGGGGCGGGGTGGCCATCACCCCGCGCAGGAACGGCAGGGCGTGGTCGGGTGGATCGCCTTCGCCGGTGGTGCTGGCAATGAACAGCGCGCGCTGGCTGGAAGCCAGCAGTGCTGCATCCACCTCATGCAGCCCGCGCACGCGCACTGGCACGCCGGCACCGCGCAGGGCCTCGGCGCTGCGTTCGGCCAGTTCGCGGGCGAAGCCGGTCTGGCTGGACCAGACCAGCAGGATGGGCGCGGTGTCTCCGGTTGCGGCGTCGTCGCGCGGGCGCCCACGCCACCACAGGGCCGCGCAGGCCAGCGCATACAGCACCGTGGCGAGCACCGCGATCTGCGACTGCCGCGCCGGTGGTGCGCCTCGCCACCACGCTTCGCCGAGATGCAGGCGAAGCAGTGCCCAGCCGATCGCTGCCAGCAGGAGCAGGACCAGAGTGTTGCCGAGCCACGCGCGCGATGGACGTGCGCTCATGCGTCCTGCCCGTCGAGCAGGCGCTGGAAGGCGCTGCTGAGAAATTCCTGCGGGCCTTCTGCGGTGCGTTGCAGGTAGCGTGCAGCCAGTCCTTCGCGTTCGGCCAGCGCCATGCCCTGTTCGCGACCCAGCACGGTCAATGCCGTGGCCCAGGCATCGGCGTGCATGGCGTCGTCGGCCACCACGGTTACTGCCGCGGCAACCTGCCGCACCGGTCTGCCGGAGCGCGGGTCCAGGCTGTGGCTGTAGGCCTCGCCATCGGCCTGGTACTGGTGCCAGCGATCACCGGAGGTGGCCACCGCCTTGCCGTCCAGCGCCAGCACCCGTGGCGGGGTATCGGTGTGCACGTCTTCTTCGGGTGCGGATTCCACCAGTACGCGCCACGGCTGGCCGTCCGGTTTGCGGCCGTAGCCGGCCAGTTCGCCGCCGACTTCGATCAGCGCGGCAGTGATGCCTTGTCCACGCAACCAGGCGGCCACGTGATCGACGCCGAAGCCCTTGGCGATCGCAGAGAGATCCAGTGCCAGTCCACCCGGCTGCAGCAGCGCATCGTCCTGCCACTGCAGGCGCTGCCAACCGCAGCGATCACGCGTGGCCTGCAGGGTAGCGTCGTCGGGCTGGCGGCGTTCACCGGCATGTGCCCCGAAGCCCCACAGTGCAACCAGCGGACCGATGGTGGGATCGAAGGCGCCGCCACTGGCGGAAGCGATGGCCTGTGCGCAGACCAGAACGTGACGGGTTTCGGCCGGCAGCACGCACCATTGGCCGGCGTCGGCGCGGTTGTAGCGACTCAGATCCGAACCACGCTCCCAGGTGCTCATCTGCGCGACCACCTCGTCCAGCCGCGCCTGGATGCCAGCATGCAGCGGGTGCAGGTCGCGCTGGCGCGACGCGACCAGCGACACGCTCCAGATGGTGCCCATGGTGGTGCCACCGAGGCGGGCGATGTCGAGCAGGGGATCGGTCATGGTGGTGTGCTGCAGGCGCGATGCCGGGGCGTGCCCGGCATCGCGGTCCACGTCATTACTGCGGCAGCACTTCCAGCGTGGCGACGTAGCTCAGGCGGCGCTTGGCGGCCTGCTTCACCGAGGTCTTGTTGTCTTCGGTGCCGGTCTCCAGCCAGTACATGCCGGCTTCCGGCCAGGTCACCTTGATCTCACCCTTGGCATCGCTGGTGACCTTCAGCTCGTCCTGCGCGTTGCGGTAGCGGGTGGCGCCACGCACGATCTCGAACTCCAGGCCGGCGGTCGGCTTGCCGTCGACCAGCACGCGGAAGGTGGCTTCCTCGCCGGCGAACAGATCGTTCGGGTGGCCGACGGCGACCAGCTCGATGCCACGGTTGGTCGGCTTCAGCGCGGTGTCGTTCGGGGCGCCGTTGGTGACGAAGGTCTCCACGCGGCCGACCGACTGGCTCACTTCCAGCTTCTTCGCATCCTTGGGCAGTTCGCCGAAGGTGGCGACGCTGCCGCGCCAGCGCTTGCGCTCGCCGTTCTGCTCGTAGGTGGCGAACAGGCCGTCATTGACCGACGCGATGCGGTAGGTGCCCGGCTGCTTCAGCTCGACATCGAACACGCTGCGGTACTTGCCGGTGGACGCGTTCTGCGGTTGCACGGTGCTGCCGTCCGGCGCGGTGATCACCAGCGACTCCAGGCGCAGCGGCACGTGGTTGAAATAGAACAGGTCGTTGGAGACCGCACCGTCGACGGTGATCCACGGCGCATTGCCGGCGATCACGGTCTGCGAGGGCAGCAGCCAGGCCTTGTGGGCCAGGGCGGAGAAGGGAAGGGCAGCGGCCAGAGCGGCGGCGAGGACGAGCGTGCGCTTCATGCGGAAGACTCCAGGTGGATGCAGGGTGGTGCGGCGAGAGGAGGGGAATTACGACTTAATCCCCTCCGTCCCCTTTTCAGGGTTTGACGGCGAGGGTGACCTGGCCCAGTTCGGTGGCGCCCTGCGCCTTGCCGTTCTGCGCGGCGGTGGCCGGCCAGGTGAAGGGGATCTTCAGCAGTTCACGGCCGCCGACTTCGCGCACCGCTTCCACCACCAGGGTGTAGTTGCCCGGAGCCAGCTGCTTCAGCGCCGGCTGCTTGTCGTTGAACGACAGCGCGTGCTTGCCGGCCGGGCGGGTCGGGCCGGTCACGCCGTCCACCGGCACCTGCAGGGTGCGGCCGCTCTTGCGCCACCACTGGCGCAGGTCCGGCAGCCACTTGGTGCCGTGGCCTTCGCTGTTGCTGGTCTGCTGGTACCAGACCGACAGGTTGGCCGCGACCTTCTGGTCGGCGCCTTCCAGCCACACCGCCACGTACGGGCGGTGGTACTCGGCCACGTTGAGCTTGGGCACTTCGACGTTGATGTCGAGGGTGGTGGCATAGGCCGGCGAGGTGGCCAGCAGGCCGCTGAGGGCGATGGTCAGGGTGACGCGCATGGGGCGGCTCCGGAAACGAAGGAAAGTCAGTGAATCAGCAGCAGGGCGATCAGCAGCGGGATCATCAGGCCGAGGCCGACCAGCGGCCAGGTCATGCGCCGCTGCCGTGCATGCAGGTGAAGCAGGAACAGGCCGGTGATGCAGAACACCAGGCAGGCCACGGCGAACAGGTCCAGGAACCAGCCCCACGCTGGGCCCGCGTTGCGGCCCTTGTGCAGGTCGTTGAGGTAGGACACCGCGCCGCGCGAGGTTGATTCGTACTCCACCGCGCCGGTCGCGCGATCGATGCTCAGCCAGGCGTCGCCACCCGGGCGTGGCAGTGACAGGTAGATCTCTTCAGCCGACCACTCGGCCGGGCGCCCGCCGATGGCGATGCCCAGCTGCGTGTCCAGCCATTGCCGGGCCGGGCGCGGGATCGGCGCGTTGCCGTCCTCGCGCGTGCCCAGCTGGCCCAGCAGCGCGGCCGGCAGTTCCAGATGCTGGTTCTGCACCTCGGGCTTGGCCTCGATCTTCGCGGCATGGTTGAGGGTCAGGCCGGTCACCGCAAACAGCAGCATGCCGATCAGGCAGACCGCCGAGCTGATCCAGTGCCACTGGTGCAGCGTCCGCAGCCAGAAGCCACGGCTCTGTTGCTGCTGCACGGTGGAAGGGGCAGGACGGCTCACGGCACGGTTCGAGGCGGACGGGGACTGCCCATTACATCATTGATGAGAATAGCTCGCAATTGCGTATCGTTCTGTATCCCTGGAGGGGAATTGCCGGCCAGCGGCCGGCACTACCGACTGGCCGGCAATCCCGCGGATCAGTAGATCCACGCCATGCGTGGATGGAGCGGTGCCGACCAAAGTCGGCACCCACCAGGGCAGGGCGCAGAGATCAGAACTTCGCGTTCAGCGAAATCCAGTAGCTGCGGCGCTGGTCCTTGGTCGCGTAGTCGTCCACGCAGCTGAACTCGCTGGGATTGAGCAGCAGGCACGACTGCGAAACGAAGTCCTTGTCGAACAGGTTGTTGACCCGCGCGTTGACCGTCAGCCACGGCGTGGCCTTCCAGCTGCCACCGAGATGGAAGATCGTGTAGTCCTCGTAATAGCGCACGTGGCGGGTGCCGGCACTGTCGATGAGGGTGTCGCGATAGCGGTCGTAGCGGCCTTCGCCGATCAGCGACAGGCTGATCGCTTCGTTGATCTGCCAGTTGAGGCTGGCGTTGGCCATGTGCTTTGCCGGCGTGGTGCCAGAGATCGGGCGTCCCTTGTCGGGGCCGCTGGTCTGCTCGCTCTTGGTCCACGTGTAGTTGCCGCGCAGCTGCAGGTTGTCGAGCAGGTCGACGTGGCCGGCCAGTTCCGCACCGCGGGTCTCGGCCTTGTCGATGTTCACGCTCTGGGTGAAGGTGCTGTAGCCCAGTGCTGCCCAGCCCGGGCCGATGTCCACGCAGTAACCGCTGCCGGCGCGGGCCACTTCGCAGTTCGGGAACGTGCCGCCGCTGGCGATCTTGTCTTCGAACTTGTTGAAGAAGCCGGTGACATTGAAGCCCCAGCGCTGGCCTTCGTAGTACGCGGCCAGCTCGTAGTTGGTGCTGGTTTCAGGCTTCAGGTTAGGCGAGCCCACCAGCGGCAGCACGCCCTGGCCACCGAAGCCGGTGATGCCCGGGAACAACTGGTCCGGACGCGGGGTCTTGTAGCCGGTGCTGACGCCACCCTTGAAGGTCCAGGCGTCAGTGGCGTTCCACACCAGGTAGCCGCGCGGGCTGACATGGCTGCCGAACACGTTGTGGTCGTCGTAGCGCAGGCCGAAGGTGGCGGTGAGGGTGTCGGTCAGCGACCAGTTGTCCTCGGCGAAAAGCGCCCACATGCGGTGCTTCTGCTTGGTGTTGCTGCGGTAGCCGGCGCCATCCATGCCGAACACGCCGTCGATCATGTCGGTGTCGTTGTACTGGCCGCCGACGGTCAGCTTGTGCGCGCCGAAGTCGAGGTCGAGCATGGTGTCGAGCACGTAGCCTTCCAGCTCCATGGTGCGCAGCGGACGCGGCAGGAATGCCTGCAGGCGTGCCATTTCACTTGGGTTGAGGGCGGCCAGTGCATTGCCGCGGCCGGCCGCGCAGTTGTTGGCGCCGCCGGTGCGGCGGCAGACGTCGTTCCACAGGGTCTGCAGGTTGGCGCGTTCGTCCAGGGTCAGCGGCAGCGAGCGGCCCAGGTTGCTGCTCTTGCTGTGGGTCAGCGAGGTCTGCCAGGTACCGAAGCTGTAACGGCCCTGGTGGGTCAGCGACAACTGGTCGCGCTCGTATCGCTGGTAGGCGGTGTAGCCCACGCGCGGCTGCACCACGCGGCGGGTGACGGTGCCGCTGCCGTTCGGGTTGGGGATGACGGCATTGCCGACGCGCCACAGGCTGGCCAGGCTGTCGAGGGTGCCGGTCTGGCCCTCGCTGTTGTCGTACTTCTGCCGCGACACGTCGTAGTCCAGCCACAGTTCGTGGTCATCGTTGACGTGGAAGTTCAGCCGCACACCGGTGTTCCAGTTGGTGTTGGCCACCGACTTGCCGCCGCCACCGAAGCCGATGCTGCGCTCCCACAGGCTGCCGTCGGGCAGGGTCAGCGCATCCCACTCCGGATTGGAGGCCTTGGCATCGTAGTAGCTGCCGCGCACCGCCAGGCTGAGGCGGTCCTTGACCAGCGGGCCGCTGAGGTACAGGTCGGTGGTGCGTGCATCACCGAACTGGTCATCCTGCTGCACGGTGAAGCCCTGGGTCACAGCGCCGTGCCAGCTGTCCTGGTTGCGACGGGTGATGATGTTGATCACGCCGCCCATTGCATCCGAGCCGTACAACGTGGACATCGGGCCGCGCACCACTTCAATGCGCTCGATGGCATCCAGCGGCGGCAGGTAGGCGAACTGGCCACCGCCGAAGTTGTTCGGATACAGCTGGCCGACATTGCTCTGGCGGCGGCCGTCGATCAGCACCAGGGTGTACTCGGAGGGCAGGCCGCGCATCGAGATGGTGGCACGGCCGTTCTTGTCGCTGGCTTCCAGACCGACGTCGATGCCTTCAACGTCGCGCAGCGCGTCGACCAGATTGGTGTACGGGCGCTTGCTGAGTTCTTCGCGGCTGACCACGCTGATGCTGGCGGGTGCATCGACCACCTTCTGCTCAAAGCCGGAGGCGGTGACCACCACCTTGTCCAGCGTCTGTGGCGCGCCGGAAGCGTCACCGTGGGCGAAGGCTGGGGCGGTCATGGCTGCCAGCACGGCGCTGGTCAGCAGGGTACGGGACAGGGACGAACGGACACGATGGCGCTGGGCCATGGCAGTAACCTCGAAGGATGCAGGGTGGTGCAATGCCAAGCGCGAACGGCGCGGCATGCACGGGGAGGCCCGGTCAGGGGCGGCAGGGATGAAGCAGGCAGCGGCGTGCGGGCACGACCGCGCAGGCGGTCACGCGGGGCCGTGATTCAGGCGAGCGGCGGCGCCTGGCCGCGTTGCTGGCGGCGCCCGGGCGCGTCGGCCCAGGGCGTGTCCGGAGCGGCCAGCGGCCAGTCCGGGCGCACGCCGGGCATGGCCGGCGTGGCGGGTACGAGTTCAAGCTCGGTGCGCAGCCATTGGCTGGCCAGCAGCAACGGCGGGCGCGCCTTCTCGGCCGATTTCACCGGGGCGGCAGCACAGCGGCGCAGTTTGGCCGGTGCTTCTTCCTGCGGGGACGCTTCGCCACCGCGCTCTTCCAGCGGCATCTGCACGGCCATTCCGGCCCGGCCGTGTGGCAGCAGCGGCAGGGTGCCCAGCAGCAAAGCCAGCATCGCCACCCACGCCAGCAGACTGGCCAGCGCAGGACGCTGGCCGCGCATGGCGGTGCCCATCTTGCGATGGATGAGTGGGCGAGGGCGAAGCGGGCGCAGCAAGCAGGGGTCCCCAAGGGTCTGCCGGCAGCGGCCGGCATCAACGGGGCGTGATTGTAATGAGAGCTGTTAGCTGTTGCAAATGAGAATGATTGCTAAATTGTCGCGGATCGGCCGGATGGGGCTCAGACTTCGCTCCAGCGTCGCAGCAGGTTGTGGTACACGCCGGTCAGCTGCAGCACCGCCTCGGCGTCACCGCCGGTCTGCCGCAGGCGCTCGATCGAGCCATCCATTTCCCACAGCAGGCGGCGCTGCACATCGTCGCGGATCATGCTCTGTACCCAGAAGAACGAGGCCACGCGCGCACCGCGGGTGACCGGCCGCACCTGGTGCAGGCTGCTGGACGGGTATACGATCAGGTCGCCGGCCGGCAGCTTCACTTCGTGCTCGCCGTAGGTGTCGCTGATGATCAGTTCGCCGCCCTCGTACTCGTCCGGCGCCGACAGGAACAGGGTGCAGGAAATGTCTGAACGCAGCTGTTCGCCGTTGGCCAGGTTCATCACCGCGCCATCAACATGGAAGCCATAGGTGCCGCCACCGCTGTAGCGGTTGAAGCGCGGCGGCAGGTATTTCAGCGGCAGCGCGGCGCTGAAGAACAGCGGGTGCCGGGCCAGCGCGACGAGGATGATCTCGCCCAGTTCGCGGCGCAGCGGTGAGGCCTCGGGCAGCTGCTGGTTGTGCTTGGCCTGCGCGCCCAGATGGCCGACGGTTTCGCGGCCATCGGTCCAGTCGGCGGCATCGAGCCGGCGGCGAAAGTCGGCCACCTGGTCGGCGCTGAGAATGTCGGGGATGTGCAGCAGCATGCGGGACTCCTCAGAGGGACGGCGGCGCGACCAGGGCGCGGACCTGTGGATGCGGCGACGCTGCCAGTTCCGGCACGATGTGCGCCATGAACGCCGGGCTGCCGTGGGCCAGTGCGCGCCGCAGCCAGTACACGGCCTGCTCGACCTGGCCGGCCTGCAGCAGGATCGAGGCGTAGTTGGCCTGGCCGCGGAAATCACCGGCTTCGGCCGCGCGCTGGTACCAGCCCAGCGCTGCCTGCGGATCGGGTGCGGTATCCAGCCCGTCTTCGAGGTGGCGGGCCAGCAGGTTCATCGATTTGGCATGGCCCAGGTGTGCGGCACGGGTGTACAGGGCCAGTGCCTGTGCGCGGTCCTGGGTCACGCCGCGGCCGGTGGCCAGCAGGTTGGCCAGGTTGTACAGGCCCCAGTCCAGCCCGGTGTCGGCCGCGCGCCGGTACCACACCGCGGCGAGTGTCGGGTCGGGGGCGGTGCCCTGGCCCAGTTCGTGGCAGCGGCCCAGCATGTTCATCGCCATCGGCGCGCCGTTGTTGGCGGCGGTTTCGTACCAGAGCCGTGCCGCCGAGGCGTCCTGTGCGGTGCCTTTGCCTTCCATGTGCATCTGCGCGAGCAGCAGTTGTGCCTCGACCTGTCCGGCCTGCGCGGCGTCGCGCACGCGTGCGAAGGCAGCCTGCGGATCGTGCTGCAGCAGCTCGGCCAGAGCATCGCTGTCGATGGGGGTACGGGTTGCCATGGGGTGAGTATCGCCGGAAACAAAAACGGCGGCAGGAGAGCCTGCCGCCGTGGTGGAGCGCAGTTACATCAGAACGTCACGTTCAGTGCCAGGGTGGCCGAGCGACCCGGGGCGATGCTCGCGTAGTGCGAGGCGTAGGCCTTGGTGAAGTAGGTCTTGTCGGTCAGGTTCTGCACGTTGAGCTGCAGGCTGATGTTGTCCTGGATCGCGTAGCTGGCCATCGCGTCGAAGCGGGTGTAGCTGGCAATCCACTTGGTGTTGGCGACGTCACCGTACTGCTTGTCCGAGTAGAACGCACCGGCGCCGATG
Source organism: Stenotrophomonas sp. 99219_Sma (assembly GCF_056480785.1). NCBI lineage: Bacteria > Pseudomonadati > Pseudomonadota > Gammaproteobacteria > Lysobacterales > Lysobacteraceae > Stenotrophomonas > Stenotrophomonas sp. 99219_Sma. Next base: position 1,089,516 of record NZ_CM151117.1, read on the forward strand.
GTCAGGCCGATCGGGAAGCGGTAGGTGGTCCACAGGTTCGCGCTGTGCTTGGCGGTGTTCGGGAACACGTTGCCGTTGTTCGGCGACGGCACGTAGACGTTGGACGGACAGGTGCGGCCCACCGGTGCGCCACAGACGAAACCGTTGTCCTTCAGTTCCGAGTCCAGGTAGGTGTAGCCGCCGTACAGGCTCCAGGCATCGGTCAACTGGCCGGTGAAGCCCAGCTCGAAGCCGTTGATTTCCTTCTTGCCGGCGTTCTGGCTGGTGCCGTTGTCGATGGTCACGCGCGCGTTGTTCATCACGGTGTGGAAGATCGCGGCAGTCAGGTTCAGGCGCTTGTCGAACAGGTCCCACTTGGTGCCCAGTTCGAGGTTCCTGGTGTCCTGCGGCTTGAGGTCGGCGACGCCGGCATTCAGGCCGTCCGAACCGTCGCCACCGTCCATGCCCGGCGGGGTCGAGGAGGTGCCCCAGGACAGGTAGATGCTGCCGTTGGCGGCCGGCTTGAACACCACGCCGGCCTGGTAGTTCAGGAAGTCGTTGTCATTGCGCACACGGGGAGTGGCGCTGCCCGGAGTGAGCAGGGTGGTGGAGTAGTCGTCATAGCGCAGGCCGACGTTGAAGCTCCACTGTGCATTGAGCTCGATGGTGTCGAACAGATACGCGGACTTGGTCTTGGTGCGCTGTTCAACGTCCTGCGCCTTGTTGCTGCGATAGACAGTCTGACCGGCCGCCCACGGATCGTTCGGGTTCGGATTGTTGAAGTCGGTGCAGTTGTAACCGGTAGCGGCACCGGACACCGTGCATCGCGAACTGTTGGCAGCGAGGGGTTCCAGCGGGTTGGCGGTGCCTGGCGTCATCTGGTAGCTGCCACGGGTCATCTTCTCGTCGCTGTATTCCACGCCGGCGCTGTAGCTGTGCTTCAGTGCGCCGGTCTGGAACGCGCCGGTCAGGCCCAGCTGGTCCGCGAAGCTCTTGACGTCGACGGCGCGGCTGTTGGTGCGGCGCCACAAGGTGCCGTAATTGTTCGGGTTGCCCTTGCTGTCGTCCGGCTGGGTCCACAGGTAGTCGTTGCTGGTGTTGCCCAGGCGCGCGATGTTGCGCAGCTTGTGGCCGCCGAAGTCGTAGCTGGCGTCCAGAGTGCTGATATCGGCACGGGTGCGCTGGAAGTCACGATCGACCAGGCCGTAGTAGTTGTTGCGGTCCGGTACCATCGGGCGGCCATCGCCGTTCTTGGCCACGTTCGGGCCGCTGGAGAACGGATTGTTGTAGGGGAAGCCACCCGCGTCCGGCAGGTCATCGCTCTGCATGTGGTAGTGGCTGGCGATCAGCTGTGCCGGACCGTTCAGGCCGAACGCGATCGACGGTGCGATGCCCCAGCGGCTGACATTGGCAGCGTCGCGGCCGGCGATGTCCGACTCGTGCTTCATCAGGTTCAGGCGGGCGGCGATGCCATCGCCCAGCACGTAGTTGGCGTCCACGGTGCCGCGTGCGTAGCTGTCGGTGCCGATGCCCATGCTGGCGCTGGTTTCGTTCTTCAACTTCGGCGTCTTGCTCACCAGGTTCAGGCTGCCACCACCGGAGTCACGGCCGCCGTAGGCCGAGCTCGGGCCCTTGACCACTTCCACCTGCTCCAGGTCGAAGATCTCGCGGGTCTGCGAGCCGACGTCGCGCAGGCCGTCGACGAACACGTTGCTCTGCGAATCGAAGCCACGGATGAACGGGCGGTCACCGGTCGGGTTGCCGCCTTCGCCGGCACCGAAGGTGATACCCGGGACCATGCGCAATGCATCCTGCAGGTTGGTTGCACCGGTTTCGGCGATCAGCTTCTCCGACACGATCGACACCGACTTCGGGGTGTCCAGCAGCTCGGCGGTGAACTTCGGCGAGGACGGATTGAACCAGCTGCCGCGCACCTGCACCTTGTCCAGGTCGGTGGCCTTGCGGGAGCCGGCATCGGCGCTGTCGGCCGCCTGTGCGGCCAGCGGTGCGAAGCCGGCGGCCAGGGTGGCAGTAGCGAGCAGGGAAACGCGCGGAGCGTGCTTGCGGGACGTGATGTGGGTCATGGTCTGGGTGGCGGTGGCTTGGATCGGGAAAGGGCGAGCGCGAGCCGGCGTAGATGGGCGTGCGGCGACAGGCGGGAGGTGGGTTCTGTAGAGCCGAGCCATGCTCGGCTGGCAGGAAACGCAATCAGGCGCACGGCAACGGCCGCAAGGCGCCTCAGCTGGCGTGCGGTGCGGGCGGAGCGTGGCCGGGGTTCAACCGCAGTGCGGGATCGTGCAACTGCCAACGCAGGGCGTCGGAACGCCACAGCGGAACATGCGCGACCAGGGGCGCGCGCGGGGAGCCAGTCCGGTACAGGGCGTGGCGCCCTCGCCATCCAGCGGCGGCTCGGGTGCTGGCGCGGCATGGTGCTGGCACTCGTCGGCCGGCGGAGCCGGCATCGGCGTGACCTGCTGCAGATCTTCAGCGTGTGCCTGCCAGCCGTGGGTAGCCGGGTTGTTGCCGCGTCCTTCGTGCAGTGCCGACCAGCCCAGCAGCAGCGTCAGCAGCACGGCCACGAGCAGCGGCCACCCTTGACGGGCAAGCTGGCACAACGTGGCGGTGGGCGCGGGCGAAGCCATGGCGCGGGGGCGGAGTCGTTACGAAGATGTTACGTAGAATAACATCAACGATAATGATTCGCATCTGCGGGGCGTGACGGGCCGCTGGGGCCGCCCCGGAGCGGCCTGGGGGCGCCCTCATGGCCTTCCGGTAGATCCACCCCATGGGTGGATGCTCTCCCGCGGGGCGCCCTCTGGGGGGGCTCTCTGGGCCGAGCGCCGCCTCAATCCCGGTCGTCGCGGGTCCAGACGGCGTCGTGCTCGCGCTTCACCGGAAACTTGGGTACAGGGCTGTAGGCCGGGGCACACAGGGCGCGGCCGTCACGCACGTCGAAGCGCGCGCCGTGCAGCACGCACTCCACGCTGCCCTCGGTGGTGTTGAACTCACCCGAGGACAGCTCGAACTCTTCATGCGTGCACTGGTCTTCCAGCGCGTACAACTCACCGTCGAGGTTGAACACCACGATCGGCGTGCCGGTTACCTCGTCGAACACGCTCTTCATTTCACCCGGCAGCAGCTCGGTGCCGGCACAGACGAAGGTCCAGGTATCGCTCACGCGGCGGCTCCGGCCAGCGGCTTTTCCAGGATCTCGAAGCGCAGGTCGTCGCGCTTGGGAATGCCGAAGCGTTCGTCGCCATAGGGGAACGGCTTCTTGATGCCGGTGCGCTGGTAGCCGCGGCGCTCGTAGAAGGCGATCAATTCGTCGCGCACGTCGATCACCGTCATCTGCATCACCGGCACCTTCCATTCGCGTGCGGCGTGCGCTTCGGCGGCGTCCATCAGCTGCTTGCCGACGCCGCCGCCCTGCTGGGCCGGGTCGACCGAGAACATGCCGAAGTAGCCCTTGCCGTCGACATCGGCGACGTGGGCGCAGGCCACCAGCTGGCCGTCGCGTTCGGCCAGCAGGATGGTGGAGCGCGGGCGGTCCAGGTCGGCCTGGATGCCTTCGGCATCGATGCGGGCGCCGTCCAGCAGGTCGGCTTCGGTGGTCCAGCCGACGCGGCTGGCGTCGCCGCGGTAGGCCGAGGTGACGAGGGCAATGAGGGCGGGGATGTCGGCCGACGTGGCGGCGCGGAAGGTCAGGGTGCTCATGGGGACATTCTAGGTGGAGCGGGGAAGGGCGCGGGAGGCTGTCGATTGGGCCAACTTTGCCGAATGTGGCCAATACGCGGGGTTGACGCCATCTTCATTATTCGTTCATATCTGTAGCCAGCACCCGCCCACCGTGAAGCAACGCGTGGCTGTCTGCCGGAGTGGGTGCCGCCTGGTCGAAGGCCAACTGCCGTTCGGCGCAGGTGGGGCACACAGGGACGTCGATCCAGGGAGGATCTTCATGCAGTCTGGCCTCATTTCTCATCCGCGCGCCGCAACGGCTGCCAAGGGTCTGTTTCTCGGTTTCATTGCCCTGTGTGTGCTGGCACCGGTCGGCGTTTCAGCCCAGATCGTTCCCACCTGGCGCCAGGAGTACGACAAGCGGCTGAAGTACGGGGACCTTGTCGAACCGCTGAAGGGCGAGATCTTCGGCGAGCAGGTCAACCTCTATGACGGCTCGATCAGCTTCAAGGCCACGGATATTTCGATTCCAGGCAATGGCAGTCTGACGATGACCTTGGGCCGCAGCTACAGCGATGACGATGGCGGCGGAGAGAACTCATTCTCGAATTGGGGCCTGGATATCCCGTCCATGTCCGGCGTCTATGGTGATCTGCCGGAGACCGCGTCTGTCGGCTATTGGGCGCCTGCCGCGCGCTGCAGTACGGTGGCGGCGCCTCCGTCATTAGAGGTCTGGAACCGTCGCAAAACCCAGACCGTCAATTTCAGTCCCACTACATTCTGGGATGGCGTGCGACTCTCTCTACCGGGTGGTGGCAGTGAGCCGGTGCTGGGAGGCAGCGGAGATGCGCGCCAGCCGCAGCCACAGTTTGGCGAACCGGCGCCTTGGAATACCAAGGGCGGCTGGACGTTCAGTTGCCTGACCGCCCTGAAGAGCGGACAGCCGGGACAAGGCTTCCTTGGTCATGCGCCGGACGGTACCAAGTACTACTTCGACTGGATGGTCGCCAAGCACCACAACGGTGCAACGCTGCAACCCTACGGGCCAGAAAGCAATGCACTGCTGAATCGAAAGCGTGTGTTCCTGTACCCATCGCAGGTTGTGGATCGCTTCGGCAACTGGGTGCGCTACGAGTGGAGTGGCGACCGGCTGTTGCGCATGGTTGCCAACGATGGCCGCGAGATCAGCCTGGGCTACAACGCGAAAGGACTGATCGCATCCGCAACCGCTGCTGGGCGTACCTGGACTTACGGGTACACGGAGGCCGATATCCTGCGGACAGTGACGCTGCCGGACGGAACCCAATGGGTCTACAACCTGCCGCCGCTGTCAGTCACCCACAAGTACGCCGACTATAACGGGCAGAGCATCTGGGAGTACATGGACTACCCGGCCACATGTTCGCGCGTCAACAAGATCGTGCCCAGCGAGATCACCCTGAGCATCCAGCATCCGTCGGGTGCGCTGGGGACGTTCCTGTTCCGGCCGTTCCGCCATGGGCGCAAGAATGTGAAGCTGGATTGCCAGACCTCTGGCGACAATCACCTGTTTGCCGATGGCTGGAACTACACGCCGGTCTACCGTGACGCAATGTCGCTGGTGACCAAGACCATCAGCGGTCCGGGCATGCCCACTGCACAGTGGACCTATCAATACACCAATCTCAATGGTGCCTACGCTCAGGACCTGGGCGGTCCAGTAATCCCGGTAGGCCAGGCGGAGCCGAAGATCACTACCGAGACGTTGCCCGATGGTGTCGTTCGCGTCTACGAGTTCGGCAAGGAAGTTGCCTACAACGACGGCCTGTTGCTGTCCACGACAACGCGTGCGGGTGGCTCGGTCGTGCGCGTTGACCGCAACAATTACTATCCGGATGCCCAGCTGGATGCGGCGCCCTTCCCGAAAGAGGCCGGCAAGGACTTCAAGTACGGTGCGAGCGATCTCAAGGCCCATTACAACCGCCCCGTTCAATCCACTGTTGTGGAACAGGATGGCGTGCAGTTCACCCGCACCGTGCAGGCCTTTGATGCATTTGCGCGCGAAGTCACCGTCGTCGAAGCGAATTCCGCTGGCCAGAGTCGCACCAGCAGCACCAGCTACTACGACAATCCCGCGCTATGGGTGAACGGCCAGACGGCGCGCAGTGTGCTCAATGGCATCGAACAGTCCCGCACCGAATTCGATACGGCCAAAGCACTGCCGCTGCGCGCCTACGCATTTGGCCGCCTGGCGCAGCAGGTGACCTATGCAGCCGACGGCACGGTTGCCTCGGTGGCCGATGGCCGTGGAAATACCAGCCATCTGTCGGGATGGAAGCGTGGTGTTCCGCAGCAGCTCCGCATGCCGGCCACGCCCGAAGCGCCCAATGGTGCGGTGCGCACGGTTGCCGTCGACGACAACGGTTGGATCACCTCGCTGACCGACGAAACCGGCGCGACCACTAGCTTCAGCTACGACAGCATGGGCAGGCTGCGCAGCCAGCAGTTCCCTGGCGGCGACAGCGTGAACTGGAATGGCGTAACCATGGACCTGCAGCGACTGGGTGGCGCGCAGCTGGGGGTGCCCGCCGGCGCATGGAAGCACTCGCGCACGCAGGGCGGGCGGCGTACGGATACCTACCTGGATGCGATGTTCCGCCCGGTGCTGGTGACCGAGAACGCCAACAACGTGCTGGACAGCGCCGTGGTGACCCGCTACGACACCAGCGGCAAGACCGTGTTTGCCTCGTATCCCACGCGGCAGCTCTCCGATATCAATGCCGCCCTGACCGGCACCACGACGCAGTACGATGCGTTGGGCCGCCCCACCGTGGTCAGTCAATCGTCCGAGCTTGGGGCACTGGTTACCCGCACCGAGTACGTGGGCAACCTGTCGGTGAAGGTGACCAACCCCCGCGGCCAGGCCACGACGACCCGTCACCTTGCCTACGACCAGCCCAGCTACGAGATGCCGCTGACGCTGCAGCACCCGGAAGGCGTGGTGACCGAGATCCAGCGCGACGCGCTGGGCAAGCCGCTGGCGATCACCCGCCGCAATGCAGACGGCAGCCAGTCGCTTACCCGCCGCTACGTCTATGACGGCTACCAGCAGCTGTGCAAGACCATCGAGCCGGAAACCGGTGCGACCGTGCAGGACTACGACGCGGCAGGCAACGTGCTGTGGTCGGCGGCCGGCACGGGTTTGACCAGCACCACCGACTGCAACCGCAGTGAAGCCCTGGCCAGCGGACGTGCGGTGAAGCGTAGTTACGACGCCGCCAACCGCTTGTCGACCCTGATCTTCCCGGATGGGCGCGGAAATCAGAACTGGTCCTACGCGCCTGATGGTCTGCCGGCCGAGATCAGTACGCAGAACGATCCGACCCGGCCGATGGTCGTCAACCGCTACCAGTACAACCGCCGCCGCCTGCTCAGCGGCGAAACCCTGCAGCATCCGGATCTGGGAAGCCTGAGCCTGGCCTATGGCTACGATGCCAACGGCACACTGGCCAGCAATACCTATCCGGGTGGGCGTGTCGTCAGCTATACGCCGGACGCACTGGGTCGGGCGACGACGGTCGGCGGCTATGCGAAGGAGGCCAGTTACTTTGCCAACGGCGCGTTGGCCCGCTTCGTATATGGCAACGGAATCGTGCACACGTTGACCCAGAATGCCCGCGGGCTGCCCGACCGCAGCCGCGATGCCACTGCAGCGGCCGCAGTGCTGGATGACAGCTATGACTACGATGCTGGTGGCAACGTGATGGCCATTTCCGATGGTCTGCCCGGGGCGCCCGGCAACCGGGACATGACCTATGACGGCCTGGACCGGTTGCGGACGGTCACTGCGCCGGGCTTCGGCAACGCCTTGTATGAGTATGACGCGCTGGACAACCTGCGCCGTGCCAAGGTCGGCAGCCGCGATCGTACGCACTACTTCGATCCGACCAATCGGCTGGTCAACGTGATCGAAACCGGAACCGGGGCAACCGTGACCGGTCTTGGCTATGACGTGCAGGGCAATCTTTCGGTGCGCAATGGTCAGGCTTTCGCGTTTGACTACGGCAACCGGCTGCGCGCGGCGGGAACAGCAGAGAGCTACGAGTACGACGCCCACGGTCGCCGGGTGAAGGCCAGCGCCAGTGGCAAGGGGGCAATCTACTCGTTCTACGACAACGGCGGCGTGCTGCGATTCCAGCGCAACGAACGTACCGGCAAGCAGACCGACTATCTCTACCTGTCAGGCAGCCTGGTTTCCCAGGTGCATGGTGAAGCCGCACCCAGCGTTCCCGCGCTGAGTGCGCCGGGCTACATCACCCAGGGCAGCGTGAACCTGACCTGGAGCCCGGCCGGTGGTGCCAACCGCTATGAGTTGCAGCGTGCCCTTGCGGGCACCTGGAGCACGGTCTTCGATGGCGCGGCGCAATCGTTCACCAGCACCGGCCTGGTCACGGGGACCTATCAATTCCGGGTGCGCGGCTGCCGGGCGGTGTGCGGCGGATGGAGCAATGTCGCGTCAGTGGCCGTGGCATTGGCGCCATCTACCGTGCCGACCTTGAACGTGCCTGCCACGGCCTTCAACGGCAGCTACAACGTGGCTTGGTCTGCGGCTTCCGGTGCCGAGCGCTATGAGCTGGAGGAAAGCGCCAATGGTGGCGCCTGGGTCCAGGTGCATAACGCCATCGGTCAGTCCAAGGCCTTCAGTGGCAAGGCAGCGGGAAGCTACAACTACCGGGTTCGCGCATGTAACCCGGTAGGGTGCACGGGATACAGCGCCACGGCTGCGGTGACGGTGGTGTATCCGCCTGCCACTGCGCCAGGTCTCTCTGCGCCGGCACGCTCTGCGCCGGGCAGTATCGGCATTGGCTGGAACGGGGTGGCTGGTGCCACGCGTTACACCCTGCAGGAGAGCAGTAATGGTGGCGGATGGGTCACGCTGTTCGACGGCAACGCGGGTTCCTATGCCACCGCTGTGCGTGGTGTGGGCAGCTATGGCTATCGGGTTGCCGCCTGCAATGGCGCAGGCTGCGGGCCGTGGTCGGCCACGTCGACGGTAGCGGTGATCGGGCCGCCGACGATCGAGCCGGTGATCAGCGCACCGGGCCTGGTGAACGTGCCGCAGTACAGCCTGAGCTGGTCGGTGCCGGCCAACAGCGAGAGCTTCGTGCTGGAGGAGAGTGCCAACGGTGGTGGCTGGACGGTGGTGCATAACGGCGGCGGGAACAGCTTTGGTGCCAGCCGTGGTAATGGCAGCTATGCCTATCGTGTGAGGGCGTGCAATTTCGCGGGGTGCAGTCCCTATTCGGGCATCGCCAGTGTCTCCGTCGTGCTTCCTCCCGCGGCCACTCAGATCTACGTGGCGGAGTGGCTCAGCACGCGCAAGGCGCCCTATCAGGTGCAGTGCAGCGTCGGCTGGCGCGCGGTTCCGGGGGCAACGGAGTATCAGCTGGAGCCTTCCGGAGCTGGACGGCGCCTGTACACCGGCCCCAAAACCTACGTGCAGTCAAACGGCGGGACGTACTGCGCCAGTCTCTACATTGTCAGGGCCTGCAACGCCGGCGGCTGTTCGGCATGGTCTGCAGACTTCCCCGTCACCCGCGGCGTACTGAGCTGGGACTAAGCCATGAATGGACTCTCTTTGCTGTTGATTCGGGCGGTACTCGCGGTGGGGGTGCTGGTGGCCTGTGTGGCTCCGGCGGTTGCCCAGGAAGTGGTCGAGTACATCCACACTGATGCACTGGGTTCACCGGTGGTGATCACCGATGCCAGCGGAAACGTCATCGAGCGTACGGTGTATGAGCCGTATGGGGCGGTGGTGAATCGGCCGTTGAAGGATGGGCCGGGATATACGGGGCATGTGACGGACTCGGGGACCGGGCTGAGTTACATGCAGCAGCGGTACATGGATCCGCAGTTGGGGATTTTCCTGTCAACTGATCCTGTCACGGCCTATCAGCAGTCAGCTGAACAGTTCAATCGATTCAGATATGCAAATGGCAGTCCTTACAGATTTACTGATCCCGATGGGCGATCAGCTGCATTGGCATTTGAATTCATTGCCCCTGTCGTAGTCCTCGCAACTGGCTACTACATACTAACTACTCCTGAGCAGCGCGCAGACATGGGGCGTCGCCTGGAGGCTGGGATTAGGGGGGCAGTTAAGCAGAATCAGTCGAGTTCAAATACTCCGTCTGACAAGCCTATTGTTGATGATCTAGTTAAAGGGAAAGGACCTGCGCCTGGCGAGGCGGGTAAGAGAGGCGAGTTTGGTGGCGAGCCAGAGGGCGGCGATGCGGACTGGAAAAAAATGAAGGAGACCCCTGGCGTTACCGGTGACGACAGCAACCTTCAACTGCCCGGAGGGGGGGTGCAAACCGTCATGACAGCACGCGACCCTATCCTGATGGATTGGTTCCTAAGGGTACCGATACAATCAAGGTCTATGTTACCGGTAGTAAGATTCCGATCACTGTTAGATATCCGAAGAAGCCATGAACAATACATGCTGCTGGCCTGACTTCATCGCGCTGTCCCTCTCCAATGTGACCCCTCCTGATGTTCCCCTGCTCAGAGAGGACTGGGCAGGGATGGCGTTTGATCGCAACCTGTATGAGGATTTTGCTCCGAATGATGTTTGGGTGGCGTGGCTGAGCGCACTTTCGGAGCACTTTGAAGATATCGCGATGTGCGCGGTTCGATGTTCAGAGTGCTTCGACTGGGGAAGCCCCGTGGAAATTGAGCGAGGTCTGGATGGCCTGCGCTCCTACTGGCTCGAAGATGGGAACTTCATGCGTGATCATTATTTGTATTCGCATGATGGTCGCTGGGTTGTAAAGCTGGATCAGGACGTGACGTTGTTTGCGGGAGATGTCACTTTCCTTGCGAATGTTGTCGCGCGACTTGGTGGTGTAGAGCATGTCGAGAAGATGATGCGACGGGACCTGATTGGCACAGCTGAGGACGTAGTTGGCCTCGGTGGGTACGTCAAGGGTCTTCTTGCGCCATTGAGCGCATCGACTCCATAGCTGATTGCTGCGTAGAAGATTGGGTGTGCAGGTGCTATGTGATGGAGTAGCCTCAAAAGGAGGAGCTGAGTGCCAGGGTTTGTTGAAAGCTTCCCCATTTTGGCTTCCATTATTCTAGGTGCCATGTGGATAAACGCATTTGCGGCTCACAGGATGTTGCTGAAAATCGAGCGTGAACGGCCGGAAGTACTTGCTGCAGTCGGAATCATCAAGGTTGATTGGTGGCTTAGGTGCTTGCGCGGTATTGCAGTGCTTGCCCTTACTTCCAAAGGGCAGACGCTCCATCAGGGGGAACGGTGGGTGTTGAGGGGCGTCGTGATGATGTACGTCTTCTTGATTGCCTCCGGGGTATCCATGCTTGTTGGCATGTAGGGGACGGTGCCTCAAGGTCGTTGATGGTGGATGGATCGGCATTACGGTGAGATTGCCCGTTCCTGGCATCGCTCAGCGTTTCCCGGTTACACCTCTGCTTGGTTGCGTCCAGCGCGCAATAAAAAACGCCGCAGTTTCCTGCGGCGTTCTTGTACTTTCCTGGTTCTGGCGAATCCTCAGCCCAGCAGCTTCCGTACCTTGGTCAGCGCGGTCATGAACCGCTCGATCTCGGCATGCGTGTTGTAGAACGCCAGCGAAGCTCGGCAGGTAGCCGCGACGCCGAAGTACTGCAGCAGCGGGTGTGCGCAATGCTGGCCCGAGCGCACGGCCACGCCTTCCAGGTCGAGCAGGGTCGCCAGGTCGTGCGCATGCGCGCCATCGATCAGGAAAGAGACCACCGCAGCCTTCTCCGGCGCTTCGCCGATGATGCGCAGGCCGTCGACGCGGCGCAGCTCTTCGGTGAAGTGCGCCAGCAGTTCGGCTTCGCGGGCTTCCACGTTCTCCTGGCCAAGCTGCTGCAGGTAGTCGGCAGCCACACCCAGGCCGATGAAACCGGCGATGTTCGGGGTGCCGGCTTCGAACTTGTGCGGGGCATCGTTGAACACGGTGCCGTCGAAGCTGACTTCCTTGATCATCTCGCCGCCGCCGAGGAACGGCGGCATCGCATCCAGATGCTCGCGACGGGCCCACAGCGCACCGGTGCCGGTCGGGCCGCACATCTTGTGGCCGGTAATGGCGTAGAAATCGCAGCCGATCGCAGCGACGTCGACCTTGCGGTGCGGCACCGCCTGCGAGCCATCGACCACGGTGATGATGCCGCGCTTGCGCGCTTCGCGGCAGATCTCGCGCACCGGGTTGACCGTGCCCAGCACGTTGGAAACATGGGTGACCGCCAGCAGCTTGACTTCTGGGGTCATCGCCGCGCGCAGCGCATCCAGATCGAGTGCGCCGTCGGGCGTGATCTCGGCCACCCGGATGGTGGCGCCGGTGCGCTGCGCGACCAGCTGCCACGGCACGATGTTGGCGTGGTGCTCCATGCGCGTGATCAGGATCACGTCGCCGGCGTTCAATCGCGGCAGCGCCCACGAGTAGGCCACCAGGTTGATGGCGAAGGTGGTGCCGCTGCACAGCACCAGGTCGCTGGGCCGCACGTTGAGGAAGCGCGCCAGCTTGTTGCGTGCGCCTTCGTAGGCATCGGTGGCTTCGCTGCCCAGTGCATGCACCGCGCGGCTGACGTTGGCGTTATAGCGACGGTAGAACTCATCCACCGCGCCGATCACCTGCACCGGCTTCTGGCCGGTGTTGGCGTTGTCGAAATAGACCAGCGGCTTGCCGTGCACTTCACGCATCAGCAGCGGGAAGTCGAGGCGGACGCGGTCCCAGTCGGGGGCGCCGGTGCGTTCTTCGATCGGGCGCGGCGTGGACAGGTTCATGCCACACCCGCCTCGGCCAGTGCCTTGTCCAGGCGACGTGCCAGCTGCGCACGCAGTGCGTCGGGCAGGATCTTCAGCGGCTCGTGGCAGAACGCGGCGCTCAGCAGTGCCTGCGCCTGTGCCTGCGGCAGGCCGCGCGAGCGCAGGTAGAACAGCGCATTGGCATCGAGCTGGCCGACGGTCGCGCCGTGCGCGGCCTTCACTTCATCGGCGTCGATCACCAGCGTCGGCTGGGTGTCGATCTCGGCATCGGCCGACAGCAGCAGGTTCTTGTTGGACAGGTTGGCATCGGTGCCATCGGCGCCTTCGCGGATCTGGATGCCACCATGGAACACCACGCGGCTGCGGTTGGCGGCGACGCCGCGCCACAGCAGTTCGCAGGCGGTATCGCGTGCGATGTGGTCGATGCCCAGACGGGTTTCGACGTGGCGGCGGCCATTGCCAAGCAGCACGCCGTTGGCGGTCAGCTGGGCATTGTCGCCTTCCAGGCGCACGTTCAGTTCATGGCGGCTGAGCGCGGCGCCCAGTTCCAGGTCGACGCGGTGGTACTGCGCGTCGCGGGCCAGCACCGCGTCGGTGCGCAGGAAGCTGGTCTGGCGCGCGCTGCCGGCCTGCACGCGGGCGTGCTTGAGCACGGCATCACGGGCGACGTGGGCATGCAGCACGGTGTTGTCCAGGTGGGCGGAGTCACCCACGCTGAAGCGATGCTCGACCACGCCCAGGCTGGCGCCGGCACGCAGTTCGATCAGGTGACGGTGGTGCCAGGCCAGGTCGGTGTCGCCGGCGACGCTGGCGAACACCAGCTGCAGCGGCACGTCGACCTGTACGCCTTCATCCACGCGCAGCACCACGCCTTCATCGGCAAGCGCAGCGTTGAGGCGGGCGAAGATCTCTTCGCTGCGCTCGTAGCGACGGCCAAGGAAACGCACGGCGTCTTCGCCGGAGGCCAGTGCGGCCGACAGCGGCTGCAGCTGCACGCCGGACGGCAGGGCCTGCACGTCGCTCAGCGCGGCATCCAGGCGACCATTGACGAACACCAGGCGCGGCGCCGGGATGTCGTCCAGCAGCGTGGCGTCCAGCGCCGGGCCCTGCAGCGGTGCCGCAGCGAACGCACGGCGCTCCAGCTGGCGCAGCGAGGTGTACTTCCAGGCTTCGTTGCGGGCGGCCGGCAGGCCGTCGCGCAGGGCCGCATCCAGCACTTCGCGGCGCGCATCGCTGCCGCAGAAGGCCTGGGCCATCGAATCAAGCAGGGCGCTCATCAGACCGCCGCCTCGGGCACGACCCGGTCCTTCAGGAAGTCATAGCCGTGCGCTTCCAGTTCCAGTGCCAGCTCCGGGCCGCCACTCTTGACGATGCGGCCATCGGCCAGCACGTGCACCACGTCCGGCTTGATGTAGTCCAGCAGGCGCTGGTAGTGGGTGATGACCAGGAACGAGCGATCGGCGGCGCGCAGTGCGTTGACACCATCGGCCACGCTCTTCAGCGCATCGATGTCCAGGCCCGAGTCGGTTTCGTCCAGGATCGCCAGCTTCGGTTCCAGCACGGCCAGCTGGAAGATCTCGTTGCGCTTCTTCTCGCCACCGGAGAAGCCTTCGTTGACGCCACGGTGCAGCAGTTCGTCCTTCAGGTGCAGCACGGCCAGCTTCTGGCGCACCAGCTTGAGGAACTGCATGGAATCGAGTTCTTCCTCACCGCGCGCCTTGCGCTGGGCGTTCAGTGCCGCGCGCAGGAAGTAGGTGTTGTTCACGCCCGGGATTTCCACCGGGTACTGGAACGCCAGGAACAGGCCGGCAGCGGCGCGCGCTTCCGGGTCCTGCTCCAGCAGGTCGACGCCGTCGAACTGCACGCTGCCTTCGGTCACTTCGTAGCCGTCGCGGCCGGCCAGGACATTGCCCAGGGTGGACTTGCCGGCGCCGTTCGGGCCCATGATGGCGTGCACCTGGCCGGGCTGGACGTCCAGCGACAGGCCCTTGAGGATTTCCTTGTCGCCGATGCGGGCGTGGAGGTTTTCGATCTTCAGCATGGTGGGGGTTTCCGTGGGGCGGGCCGCGGCCCGCCGGTAAAGAGAATGCGTTTGCGAGGGGCAGGGGCGGGCGGTCAGCCCACCGAACCTTCCAGCGAGACTTCCAGCAGCTTCTTGGCTTCCACCGCGAACTCCATCGGCAGTTCGCGGAACACCTGCTTGCAGAAGCCGTCGACGATCATCGACACCGCGTCTTCCTGGCTGATGCCACGGGCGCGGCAGTAGAACAGCTGGTCGTCGGAAATCTTCGAGGTGGTGGCCTCGTGCTCGACGGTGGCGCCCGGGTTCTTCACCTCGATGTAGGGGAAGGTGTGCGCGCCACACTGCTTGCCGATCAGCAGCGAATCGCACTGGGTGTAGTTGCGCGCGCCATCGGCATTGCGGTCCACACGCACCAGGCCGCGGTAGGTGTTCTGGCCGCGGCCGGCGCTGATCCCCTTGCTGACGATCTTGCTCTTGGTGCGCTTGCCGACGTGGATCATCTTGGTGCCGGTGTCGGCCTGCTGGCGGTGATGGGTCAGCGCCACGGAGTGGAACTCACCGACCGAGTCGTCGCCCAGCAGCACGCAGGACGGGTACTTCCAGGTGATCGCCGAGCCGGTTTCGACCTGGGTCCAGGTGACCTTGCTGCGCGCACCACGGCACTCGGCACGCTTGGTGACGAAGTTGTAGATGCCGCCGACGCCGTTCTCGTCGCCCGGGTACCAGTTCTGCACGGTGGAGTACTTGATCTCCGCGTCTTCCAGCGCGACCAGCTCGACCACCGCAGCGTGCAGCTGGTTCTCGTCGCGCATCGGCGCGGTGCAGCCTTCCAGGTAGGACACGTAGGCCTTGTCCTCGCACACGATCAGGGTGCGCTCGAACTGGCCGGTGTGGCCGGCATTGATGCGGAAGTAGGTGCTCAGTTCCATCGGGCAGCGAACGCCTTTGGGAATGAACACGAAGCTGCCATCGGAGAACACCGCCGAGTTGAGCGCGGCGAAGTAGTTGTCGCCCACCGGCACCACGGTGCCCAGGTACTGGCGGACCAGTTCCGGGTGTTCCTTGATGGCCTCGGACATCGAGCAGAAAATGATGCCCTTCTCGGCCAGTTCCTTGCGGAACGTGGTGCCGACGGACACCGAGTCGAACACCGCGTCCACCGCCACGCCGGCCAGCTTGGCACGCTCGTGCAGCGGCACGCCCAGCTTGTCGTAGGTGTCCAGCAGTTCCTTCGGCACGTCATCCAGCGAGGCGTACTTCGGGCCCTTCGGCGCGGAGTAGTAGCTGAGCGCCTGCAGGTCGATCGGCGCGATCTCCAGCTTGGCCCAGTCCGGCATCGGCATGGTCAGGAAGTGGCGGTAGGCGTCCAGGCGCCACTGCGTCATCCACTCCGGCTCTTCCTTCTTGGCCGACAGGGCACGGATGGTGTCCTCGTCCAGGCCCGGCGGCAGGGAGTCCGATTCGATCTCGGTGATGAAGCCGGCCGAATACTTGCGGCCGAGCTGCTCGTGGATCTCGCGGTTGGGGGTGTCGTCGTGGGCGACGTTTTCGATGGTTTCGGTGGCCATGGGGGGCTGCCTACGGATCAGGAGACGACGTCGACAGCGATGGTGCGGCGCTGTTCGTCATCGGCAAGGGGGAGAGGGGGCAGGATCTGCGCAAGGGTGACATCGCGCAGGGCCTCGGAGACCACGTCGTTGATCAACCGCCAGCTGCTGCGCGCGCCGCACTTGGGCGCCATGCCGCACTGGTGGTGGTCGTGGCTGCATTCGGTCAGGGCCAGTGGCCCTTCCATCGCTTCGACCACTTCGAACAGCGAGATCTCGATGGCCGGGCGGGTCAGGCGGTAGCCGCCACGCACGCCGCGCAGGCCTTCAACCAGGCCGGCCTGGGCCAGCGGCTTGAGCACCTTGCTGACGGTGGGCGGCTCCAGACCGGTGAATTCGGCCAGCTCGGTGGCACTGAGCACCTCGCCCGGACGGGCGGCGAGCACGGTCAGCACGACGGTGGCGTAATCGGTGAGTTTGGTGACGCGCAACATGGGGATGCGAGTGGTTCTTAAAGCGGACTGAAATTGTACGCTTTTATTCGCCGCCATCCAACCCGGGCATTCAGCCGGCGCTGGGGCCGGGCCGGGAGGACACACCGGGGCCGTTGCCAGGGCGCAATGCTGCGCCAACGGGGTGATTTTCGCAATCACCCGGAATGGGCGAGAATCCCTGTTCCATTCGCTGCAAACAGCCCGTGCCGATGCCGAAGAAGATCCAAGCCCGCAAGTCCGCCATCCATGGCAACGGCGTGTTCGCCGTGGCCCCGATCAAGCAGGGCGAGCGCGTGATCCAGTACAAGGGCCTGCTGCGCAGCCACGGCGACGTTGATGCCGATGACAGCGGCGACGTCGAAAGTGGCCATACCTTCCTGTTCACCCTCAACGACGACTGGGTGATCGATGCCAACTACAAGGGCAATGACGCGCGCTGGATCAACCACAGCTGCGACCCGAACTGCGAGGCGGTGATCGAGGAAGACGAGGACGGCGACAGCCGCGGCGACAAGGTGTTCATCGAGGCGCTGCGCGATATCAAGGCCGGCGAAGAGTTGACCTACAACTACGGCATCACCCTGGCCGAGCGTCACACCGCCAAGCTGAAGAAGATCTGGGAGTGCCGCTGCGGCTCGCCCAAGTGCACCGGCACCATGCTGCAGCCCAAGCGCTGACCCGCAGCGGGTAGTGCCGGCCGCTGGCCGGCACACATGTGAAAAGCGTGCCGGCCAGCGGCCGGCACTACCTTACTTACCCAGGACGCCTGCCGGCACCAGGTTGCCCAGGTTCTGGTTGAAGGTGACCACCAGCTTGCCGTTCTTCACCTGCGCCGACTGCACCTGCAGGGCGCCGAGCAGGCCGGCCACGGCCGGGTCCAGCTTGTAGATCGGTTCGCGCTGGGCGTAGTCGCTCAGCCAGGCATTGAGCAGGCCGCGGGTGCGCGAATCGAGGCGACCGCCCTGGTTGGCCGGGGTGAAGTCATCCACGCTCGGCTGCTGCAGGTGGAAGCCCTGGGTCTGCGCGTCGTAGCGCAGTCCACTGCTGAGCTTCACCGTGCCCAGCTTGGCCGGGTTGCCACCGGCGGTGGCCAGTGCCACATCCATGCCCAGGTTCAACCGTTCGCCGGCCGGAAGACTCAGTTGCGGGTGACTCATGGTCAGGGCGATCAGGCCGCCGAGGGCGTCCTGGGTGCGCGGGAAGCTGCCATCGAGGTACTGCTGCACGTCGCTGGCGCCGACCGACAGTTCGCGGCCGGAAATGGAAGGGGCGGCCTGGGCGCCGATCGCAGCGGCGATCAGCACGGTGGAGGCCGCGAGGCGGGTCATCAGTGAACGCAGGCGCATGGCGGTGACCGGTGGATATGAATGGACGAATCAAAGAGTAGCCGTGCCGGCTGAATCGCGCGTGCATGCCGCTGCAACGGTTCAGTCCAGCGTTGGCCGCAGTTGCGCCGACTGGATCTGCCAGGCGCGGCCATCGGCACGGGGTTGCACCCGGTACCAGCCGCCGAAGCGGAAGGTGCCCTCAGGGGTCACTGCGCGGATCTGTACCGGAACCTCCAGCAGCTGCGGCGGCTGGTGACCGTCGCGCGCGATCGGTAGTTCGCTGGTCAGGCGCAGGCTGCGCACGTCCGTGAGCTGGCGCAATGCGGCATCGTCGGCGCGTCGTGCATCGCTGGGCGGGAAGGTCCACGCGGCGTCGACGGCCTTGCGATCGCGATTGAGCAGGGCCATGACATAGGCATTGAGCATTCCCGCCGGCAGCTCGGCCTCGGCCGCGACGGCGGCAAACAGGGGATCGACATCGATGGCCTGCACGGTCGGTGCATCGCCTTCTGCGGCGGTCTGTGACTTCGTGCGGGCAGCCGCCTCGGCCGTGGCCGACGGTGTGGCATCCGCTGGATCGGATTGCGATGTCGGCCGGGAACAGGCCAGCAGCACCAGCGGTGCGAGCAGTATCAGGAACCTGCGCATGTCTGCCTCCTCCCCGAGGCGAACGGAAGGAGGCAGTGTATCGGCTGTTCCGCGATCAGCGGGAGGAGGGCAGCTGTTCCAGTGCATCCAGCGCCGGCAGCACCTGCGTGGCGATGGCGGCCAGGGCATGGCCTTCGGTGTCGGCGTGGCGCTGCACGATGTCGCGCAGCAGCTGGGTGGCGATCACCAGGGTCGCGCGCTCGTCGCCGCTGATACCAGCGGTACGCGGTGCTGCTTCCAGCAGGCGCATCAGGTCGCGGCTTGCGCGATGTTCCAGTTCGATGGTGCAGCGCCCGGTGCACTGCAACCCGTCCTTTTCGATGGGGGTCACCGAGATCCGGTAGCGGGTGGAGGGGCTGGCCATGAGGGTGTGCTCGCCGTAGCTGTGGAGGATGTGCCCACCTTAGGCAAGGCCGTGCCCGGCGGCGATGGCCGGGGCTGCACGCAGTGTTCCACCCGGTACGTTCCGGGGCCGCAACGGACCACGCCCAGCCAATGGCGACGGGCCTGTACGCGCATTCCCGGGGATGCGGCAACGCTGTGTTGCGGGCTGTGGTTGGGACAAAAAAAACGGGACGGCCAGAGCCGTCCCGTCGGAATCCGCGTTGGGGCGCGCGCTTACAGCGCGGCGTCCTTCAGCTTCTTCAGCGGACGCACCTTCAGCTTGGTGGTGGCCGGCTTGGCAGCGAACCACTGCTCTTCCTTGGTGAACGGGTTGATGCCCTTGCGCTTCGGCTTGGCCGGCACATTGACGGTGGTGATCTTCAGCAGGCCCGGCAGGGTGAAGGAGCCAGCGCCCTTCTTGTGCACCGAGGAGGCGACGGCGCTTTCAAGCGAGGCCAGCACAGCGCGGACGTCCTTGGCGATGACGCCGGAGGCTTCAGCGATGTGTGCAACCAGGCCGGACTTGGTCAGCACTTCCTTGATCGGCTTCGGAGCGGCCGGCTTGGCGGCTGCCTTCGTCGCGACTTTCTTCACTGCCTTCTTCGGGGCAGCCTTCTTAGCGGTCTTTGCCATGGTTTCCTGTTCCGTGAACGGTTGGTTGTTTGGTCGGCGCCGAACCCCGTCGGCAAGCGCAATGTAGGGCAACTCTCGGGCGCCGCCAATAGCCCGAAGCGTGGAAAGTGCATGTTTTTTCATATCCAGGCCGATTCAGTACATGGCTGGCAGTGGGGGAAGGGGGTGTGGCAGCGCGCGCGATGGTCCGCGCCCGCCCATCGGAGGAATGCGCGAAACCACTGAAAACAAGGGAAAAATGCGCGCCGGCCTGGCGAAGAAGTGACCAGTTGTCCGGTTTCCGGTGGACCTGTGGCGTGTGGCGGAGCGACGCAGGGCTAACGCCTCCCGTGCGAGGGTGACCGTTCATCACCGTCACGCAGGAGCAGCACATGGGAATCTCGCGACACGCCACCGCGCACTGGGAAGGCGATCTGAAGTCGGGCAAGGGGCAGTTGAGCACGCCGCAGAGTGGGCTGCTGGACAAGACCCGCTACGGCTTCAACAGCCGCTTCGGCGACGAAAAGGGCACCAATCCGGAAGAGCTGATCGCTGCCGCGCACGCCGGCTGTTTCACCATGGCGCTGTCGGCCAAGCTCGGCGAAGCCGGCTTCACCCCGACTTCGCTGGATACCGAAGCCAAGGTCGATCTGTCGCTGGAAGGCGGCCCGCAGCTGTCGCAGATCCGGCTGAAGGTGAAGGCGGTGGTGCCGGGCATCGACGCGACGCAGTTCCGTGCGATTGCCGATGACGCCAAGCAGAACTGTCCGGTGTCCAAGGCGCTGAGCGCGGTGCCGATCAGCCTGGAAGCCGAGCTGGGCTGAGGGTAGTGCCGGCCGCTGGCCGGCAACCGCATGATGTCGAGGTCCAGGTAACAGCCGGCCAGCGTTATGGCGGCCTTCCTGGCCGCCACCCTCCGAGCCGTCGCATCCGACGTTGGCAGCGGCTCCTGCCGCTGCCTTCGGCTCTACCACCCCCCATCACAATCACCAATCAAGGGTGCCGGTAATCACCGTCTGCACCTGGCCACCGGACCAGACTTCCCCGTCTTCATCGACGAAAAGGGTCAGGCGCGCGTCGTGGCCGACTTCGCGGCCCTGGCTGACTTCGAACGGTGCGCGACCACGGGGCAGCGCATCGCGCAGGTCCAGCCATGCGGCCAGCACCGCATTGGCAGCACCGGAGGCGGCGTCCTCGAAGCGGCGTCCATTGCCGACGAAGGCACGTACCGCCAGATCGAAGCCCTCGCTGCCATCGCTGAAGGCATAGGCGAACACGCCCATGCTGTCGGTGGACTCGGCCAGTGCGGCCACCGCATCCCAGTCCGGTTGCAATGCGCGCAATGCGGCCTCATCGGCCACCTGCACCACCCACCAGCTGCGTCCGCCCTGCATCCGCGCCGGCGGCAGGGAGCCCAGCGGCCAGTCCTTCAGCGCCGCCTGCAGGCGTGGATCGGTCGCCTCGGCAGTCTCGGCCAGCTGCGCGCGCGGCGTGCGGATGGCGATGCGCTGCTGCGCACCCTCACCGCTGACCCGCAGCGGCAGGGCACCGGCAATGCCGTCCTGTACCAGCACACCATCGACCGCTGCGGCCAGGCCGGCCTGCAGCACCGCATGCGCGGTGCCGACGCTGGGGTGGCCGGCAAACGGAACTTCCTTCTGCGGGCTGAACATGCGCAGCCGGTAACTGGCACCGGCGACCTGCGGCGGGAACACGAAGGTGGTTTCGGGCAGGCGCGTCCAGCGCGCGATGGCCTGCATGCTGGCGTCGTCCAGGCCCTCGGCATCGAGCACCACGGCCAGCGGATTGCCGGCGCCGGCGCGCGGGGAAAACACATCCAGCTGCAGGAAACGGCGGGTGGACATCAGGCGGCACTCCAGTAAACAGGCCGCATAGCGTAGCGCGGGGCACCAAAAAGGGGACGGAGGGAATTAAGTCGCTTTTGCCCCATGTGCCATAAGCGACTTAATTCCCTCCGTCCCCTTTTTTCCGTGGGCTACCAGCGGATGTGGCCGTCGATGACCGGTTGCACCTGGCCGCCGATCCAGACCGTGCCCTGCGGATCGACCTGCACCTGCACGCGGCCGTCGCGGCCGACTTCGCGGCCTTGGCTCGCCACGTAGTGGCCCTCGCGGCCCGGCAGGGCATCGCGCTGCCGCAGCCAGGCACCGATCAGGGCATTGGCGCTGCCGGTCACCGGGTCCTCGGGTACGGCGGCCGCATCAGCGGGGCAGAAAGCGCGCACCACCCGGGTGTGGTCGGTGCCAGCTTCGTCGGCGAACACGGCCAGGCCGGTGGCATCAGTGGCGAGGCTCCAGTCGGCCAGTGCGGCCATGTCCGGCACCAGGTTGCGTACGGCGGAGGCGTCGCGCAGCGGCAGCAGCCACCAGCGAGCGCCGTTGTCCCATAGTTCGGGTACGTGCCCGCTGGCAGCCAGCGCCAGCAGCGTTTCCGGCGCTCCGTCCGCCGCTGTGTCCAGTTGCTGCGCCGGTGGGCTGGCCAGTTGGATCTGCAGTGCCTCGGCCGGGCCGCTCACCCGTACCGGCAGCAACCCCGCCGCGCATTGCTGCAGCAGGGCACCGTCGCGTGGTTGCGCCAGGCCGCAGATCACCGCCGCCCAGGCGGCGCCGACGCTGGGGTGGCCGGCAAATGCCAGCTCGCGGGTCGGGGTGAAGATGCGGATGTGGTAATCGGCGCCGGGCGCGCTGGGGCGCAGGAAGAACACCGTCTCGGACAGGTTCAGCCAGGCGGCCAGGGCCTGCATCTGGCTGCTGGAGAGCTCGTCGGCGTCCAGGATGGCGCCCAGTGGGTTGCCGGTGCCGGGGCGGGGGGCGAAGACATCGAGCTGCAGGTAACGGAGGACGGCCATCTACGAGGATATTGCGCTTAGAATCAAAGGTTCCGCCCCCGAGGGCGGCTTCCCCACATTCTACATAGCCAATCCATGTCAGCTTCCCCCCTTGTCGATCGTTGGATCGTACTGAAGTTCGGCGGCACCTCGGTGTCGCGTCGTCATCGCTGGGACACGATCGGGAAGCTGGCGAAAAAACGTGCGGAAGAGACTGGCTCGCGCGTGCTGGTAGTGGTTTCGGCGCTGTCCGGGGTCACCAACGAACTGACCGCGATCGCCGATGGCGCGCCGGACAGCCGTGATCGTGTGGCGGCGCTGGTCGAACGCCACGAGGCCTTCCTGGTTGAACTCGGCCTGGGTCGCGAGGTGCTGGCCGAGCGCCTGGCGGCGCTGCAGGGGCTGCTCGACGACGCGCGCGCGGCCACCCGGCCGCTGCAGTGGCAGGCCGAAGTGCTGGGCCAGGGCGAACTGCTGTCCTCCACCCTGGGTGCTGCCTACCTGCACGCCTCGGGCCTGGACATGGGCTGGATGGATGCCCGCCAGTGGCTGGACGCGATGCCGCCGCAGCCGAACCAGAGCGACTGGTCGCAGCGGCTGTCGGTGAACTGCCAGTGGCGTGCCGATGCGGAGTGGATGCAGCGCTTCCGCGCGCAGCCGACCCGCCTGCTGATCACCCAGGGCTTCATTTCGCGGCATGCCGATGGTGGTACCGCCATCCTCGGCCGTGGTGGCTCGGATACCTCGGCGGCGTACTTCGGTGCGCTGCTCGGTGCCAGCCGCGTGGAGATCTGGACCGATGTGCCGGGCATGTTCAGTGCCAACCCGAAGGACGTGCCGGACGCGCGCCTGCTGACCCGCCTGGACTATTACGAGGCGCAGGAAATCGCCACCACTGGCGCCAAGGTGTTGCACCCGCGCTCGATCAAGCCGTGCCGCGATGCCGGCGTGCCGATGGCCATCCTCGATACCGAGCGCCCGGAACTGCCGGGCACCAGCATCGATGGCAGCGCTGCACCGGTCCCGGGCGTGAAGGCGATCAGCCGCCGCAACGGCATCGTGCTGGTGTCGATGGAAGGCATCGGCATGTGGCAGCAGGTCGGCTTCCTGGCCGATGTGTTCAACCTGTTCAAGAAGCATGGCCTGTCGGTGGACCTGATCGGTTCGGCCGAAACCAACGTCACCGTATCGCTGGATCCGTCCGAGAACCTGGTCAACACCGATGTGCTGGCCGCGCTGTCGGCCGACCTGTCGCAGATCTGCAAGGTGAAGGTGATCGTGCCGTGCGCGGCGATCACCCTGGTTGGTCGCGGCATGCGCTCGCTGCTGCACAAGCTGTCGGACGTGTGGGCCACCTTCGGCCGCGAGCGCGTGCACATGATCTCGCAGTCGTCCAACGACCTGAACCTGACCTTCGTCATCGACGAAGCCGATGCCGATGGCCTGCTGCCGATCCTGCACGCCGAGCTGATCGACAGCGGTGCGATGCCGGTGGAAGAGACCGAAGTGTTCGGCCCACGCTGGCGCGAGATCGCCGGCACCGTGCGCCCGCGTGGCACGCCGTGGTGGCGGGGCCAGCGGGCGCACCTGCTGCAGCTGGCCGACGCCGGTACGCCGCGCTATGTCTACCACCTGCCGACCGTGCGCGCCCGTGCCCGCGCGCTGGCCGCGATCAAGCCGATCGACCAGCGCTACTACGCGATCAAGGCCAACAGCCACCCGGCCATCCTGCAGCTGCTGGAAGCCGAGGGCTTCGGCCTTGAGTGTGTATCGCACGGCGAACTGAAGCACGTGTTCCAGCACCTGCCGGAACTGTCGCCCAAGCGTGTGCTGTTCACCCCCAGCTTCTGCCCGCGCAGCGAGTACGAAGCCGCGTTCGCGCTGGGCGTGACCGTTACCGTCGACAACGTCGAAGCGCTGCAGCGCTGGCCGGACCTGTTCCGCAACCGTGAGCTGTGGCTGCGCGTCGATCTGGGCCGTGGCGAAGGCCACCATGCCAAGGTCCGTACCGGCGGCAAGGACTCCAAGTTCGGCCTGCCGATCGCCCGCGTCGATGAGTTCGTGCGCGCGGCCACCGATCTGGGCAGCCGCGTGGTCGGCCTGCACGCGCACCTCGGCAGTGGCGTGGAAACCGCGCAGCACTGGCGCCTGATGTGCGATGAGCTGGCCGGTTTCGCCCGTCGCATCGGCAGCGTACACACCATCGATATCGGCGGTGGCCTGCCGATTCCGTACAGCGACGAAGACGAGCCGTTCGACCTGGACGCCTGGGCCGAGGGTCTGGCCGAGGTCAAGGCGCTGCATCCGGCATTCCGCCTGGCGATCGAGCCGGGCCGCTACCTGGTGGCCGAGTCCGGCGTGCTGCTGACCCATGTCACCCAGGTGGTGGAGAAGGACGGCGTGCGCCGTGTTGGCCTGGATGCCGGCATGAACGCACTGATGCGCCCGGCCCTGTACGACGCCTGGCACGACATCGAGAACCTCAGCCGCCAGGGCGGTTATGCCGAAGCGGCATTCGACGTGGTCGGGCCGATCTGCGAATCCAGCGATGTGTTCGGCAAGCGCCGCAAGCTGCCGGTGTCGACCGCACCGGACGACGTGATGCTGATCGCCGATGCCGGCGCCTACGGCTATTCGATGGCCAACACCTACAACCAGCGGATGCTGCCGCGCGAAGACGTGATCGAATGACCACCGCGCGCGCCCTGCACCCGCCCACCGACACGCCCCGCGCCATCGCGCGGGCCCGTGCCTGACCGGATACACCATGACTGCTTTCGACAAACACCAGGTTTCCCGCTTCCGCTTCGTCCGCTGCGAATTCGCCGCGGACACCGGCGTGGCCAAGCTGGTCTACGCCTTTGATGACGGCCCGGA
The DNA here is from genome assembly GCF_056480785.1 of Stenotrophomonas sp. 99219_Sma. NCBI lineage: Bacteria > Pseudomonadati > Pseudomonadota > Gammaproteobacteria > Lysobacterales > Lysobacteraceae > Stenotrophomonas > Stenotrophomonas sp. 99219_Sma. The sequence continues at coordinate 1,114,722 of NZ_CM151117.1, forward strand.
GATGGTGGAAACCATCACCGTGCCGGGCGCCCCGTTCATGCTGGACGAAGCGCGTACCGCCGCTGTGCAGCGCGCGCTGCAGCTGCTGCACCTGATCGCCGGTGTCAGCTACTACAAGGCGGGCGTGCCGGAGACGGTCAGCATCGACAGCTACGCCATCGATGCCGATACCGCTGCGCTGGTGGAGACGGTCTACCTCAATGGCCTGGGTGAATTTGCCTACCGCAACGGCCTGAACCTGCGCGGGCGCTTCCGCCTGCCGGTGCAAGGCGAGGCAGTGCAGGCGCCGGTGCTGGGCCTGCAGCCGCACGCGCTGGTGGCGATCGGTGGCGGCAAGGATTCGCTGGTCAGCATCGAAGCGCTGCGCCGTGCCGGCGTGGACGAGACGGTGACCTGGATCGGTGGCTCGCAGCTGATCCGTGCCTGCGCTGAACGCACCGGCCTGCCGACGCTGAACCTGGGCCGCGCGCTGGCGCCGGAACTGTTCGAGCTGAACCGCCAGGGTGCGTGGAACGGGCATATCCCGGTCACTGCGGTGAACTCGGCGATCATGGTGCTGGCCGCGCTGCTGCAGGGCGTGGACCAGGTGGTGTTCTCCAACGAACGTTCGGCCAGCTACGGCAGCCAGATTCCGGGCACCGGCGAAGTGAACCACCAGTGGTCCAAGGGCTGGGCATTCGAGCAGGCGTTCGGCAGCCATGTGCAGACGCACGTAGCGGCGGACCTGCAGTACTACTCGCTGCTGCGCCCGATGTCGGAGCTGGCAGTGGCCCGCCAGTTCGCCAAGACCGATTTCTACGACGCGCATTTCTCCAGCTGCAACCGTAACTTCCACATCCTCGGCGAGCGCCCGGTGAACCGCTGGTGCGGTGTCTGCCCGAAGTGCCATTTCGTGTTCCTGGCGCTGGCCCCGTTCATGCCCAAGACGCGCCTGGTGCGCATCTTTGGCCGCAACCTGCTGGACGATGCCGAGCAGGCCGGTGGCTTCGATGCACTGCTGGAATTCCAGGACCACAAGCCGTTCGAGTGCGTGGGCGAAGGCCGCGAATCGCGTGCGGCGATGGCGACCCTGGCGCAGCGCCCGGAGTGGAAGGAAGACGTGCTGGTGAAGCGCTTCTGCAATGAGATCCAGCCGCAGCTGGATGCCGCCGAACTGGAACTGGCACCGCTGCTGCAGCTGCAGGGCGAGCACCGCGTTCCGGCTGCGCTGTGGGAACGGGTGCGTGAAGATTTCGAAGCTTGAAGGAAAGCGCGTTGCGCTGTGGGGCTGGGGCCGTGAGGGCCGCGCCGCGTTTGCGGTGCTGCGCGAGCGCCTGCCCACGCTGCCGCTGAGCCTGTTCTGCCCGGCGGCAGAAGTCGAGGCCGCACGCGCAGAAACGCGGGGCGCGCTGGATGTGCGTGGCGAGCCTTCTGCTGAAGCGCTGGCCGCGTTCGACGTGGTGATCAAGTCGCCCGGGATCAGCCCCTACCAGCCGGTCGCGCTGGCGGCGGCGGGGCAGGGCACCACCTTCATCGGTGGCACCGCGCTGTGGTTTGCCGAGCATGCGGGTGCCGATGGCATCGTGCACGACACCGTGTGCGTGACCGGCACCAAGGGCAAGAGCACCACCACCGCGCTGGTCGCGCACCTGCTGCGTGCCGCCGGCCACCGCACCGGCCTGGTCGGCAACATCGGCCTGCCGCTGCTGGAAGTGCTGGATCCGCAGCCCGCGCCCGAGTACTGGGCGGTGGAACTGTCCAGCTACCAGACCGGCGAAGTGGCGCGCAGTGGCGCCCATCCGCAGGTAGCGGTGGTGCTGAACCTGTTCCCGGAGCACCTGGATTGGCACGGCAGCGAGCAGCGTTACATCGAGGACAAGCTGCGGCTGGTGACTGAAGCCGCACCGCGCATCGCCGTGCTCAATGCCGCCGATCCGCATCTGGCTGCGCTGTCGCTGCCCGATAGCGAAGTGGTCTGGTTCAACCAGCCGCAGGGCTGGCACATGCGCGGTGACATCGTGCATCGCGGCGAGCAGGCCGTGTTCGATACCCGCAACACGCCGCTGCCGGGTCGCCACAACCGCGGCAACCTGTGTGCGGTACTGGCGGCGCTGGAAGCGCTGGGGCTGGACGCCGTGGCGCTGGCACCGGCGGTGCAGGATTTCCGTCCGCTGCCGAATCGCCTGCAGCGCATCGGCGCGGCCGATGGCCTGACCTACGTCAACGATTCGATCAGCACCACGCCGCATGCCAGCCTGGCCGCGCTGGAGTGCTTCGCCGGCCAGCGCATCGCGCTGCTGGTGGGCGGGCATGACCGTGGCCTGGACTGGACCGATTTCATGCAGCACATGGCGCACGACGTGCCGCCGGTGGAGATCGTGACGATGGGCAGCAACGGCCCGCGCATCCACGCGATGCTGCAGCCGCTGGCCGATGCCGGTCGCTTCGGTCTGCACGCCGCCGGCGATCTGCCGGAGGCAATCGCTTTGGCGCGTTCTGCGCTGGGTTCTGAGGGCGGGGTGGTATTGCTGTCGCCTGGCGCGCCGAGCTTTGGTGCCTACCGGGATTACGTGGCGCGTGGCCGTCATTTCGCTGAGCTGGCTGGGTTTGACCCGGAGAGCATCAGCGCGATTCCCGGGCTGGGTATCGCTTGAAGGTAGTGCCGGCCGCTGGCCGGCAACCTCCGGAGAAATTCATCCACGCATGGCGTGGATCTACTGCTCCTCGTCGATGAACGCGTAGCCGCCTTCGATCAGCTGCTGCAGGTACGCATCGAAGCTGGGCGCGATCACCGCATAGCTGTCCGGATCGTGCAGGTAGCGCACCACCTGGCCGACCGCGCCGCCCGGCGCGGGATCAAAATCCAGGTACAGCATCGAGGTGCCGCCGTTGTTCATGCAGTGCGAGAAGCACAGGCGGCGGTTCATCGGCAGATCGGCGTCGATGCCCTCACCCAGGATCTCCGGCTCGTCATCCAGCCACTCTTCGTAGATGGAACGGATGCTGTCGTCCCACTGTTGCTGGTCCTCAAAGATCTGCGCGACCGAACGCAGGTAGTAGGGATAGCCGCCGTCCTCCACGTCCGAGCCGAGCACCAGCACGCAGACCTCGCCGCCGGGGTACTCACGGAAGTGGGTGCCATCCACGCGGGACAACAGTTCCAGCAGGCTGTCCGGCACCTGCGGCCACTGCGCACGCAGGCGCTGCAGGTCTTCGCCGCTGGCGCCCTGCACGTGGGCCCACTGCGGGGCATCCTCGGCAGGCAGGCGGGGGATCAGGCCAGACAGGAAGCGATCAACAAGATTCATGCGAAAAAAGGGGACGGAGGGGATTAAGTCGTATCCAACCACACCTGCGTCACGTCGCCAATGCAGAATGCGACGCGGGAGGGGCGAATACGGCTTAATCCCCTCCGTCCCCCTTTTTCTTGCGGAGCAGGCGCATGAATCGTTGGCGATGCGGTGTGGCGGTGGTTCTGGGGCTGGCGGCGATGCCGGCGTGGGCGGCGATGAAGACGCAGCCGGTGGAGTGGAAGCACCAGGGTACGACCTTCAGTGGCGTGCTGGTCTATGACGACGGCGACAACGATAAGCGCCCCGGGCTGGTGATGGTGCCGAACTGGAAAGGCGTGAACGAGTCGGCGGTGGAGAAGGCCAAGCAGCTGGCTGGCGATGACTATGTGGTGCTGGTGGCCGATGTGTACGGCAAGAGCGTGCGGCCGAAGACCGATGCCGAGGCCGGGCCGGTGGCGACCAAGCTCCGCAACGACCGGCCGCTGCTGCGTGCGCGTGCGCTGGAGGCGGTGAACGTGCTCAAGGCCCAGGCCGGCAAGGCGCCGCTCGATGCCAGCCGGATCGGTGCGGTGGGCTTCTGTTTCGGTGGCACCACGGTGCTGGAGCTGGCCCGTGCCGGTGCGCCGCTGGCAGGGGTGGTCAGCCTGCACGGCGGGCTGGGTTCGCCGCTGCCGGCACAGGCTGGTGGCAGCCACCCGTCGGTGCTGGTGCTCAATGGCGCCGACGACACCAGCGTGACCGCCGAGGACATCGGCAGCTTCCAGAAAGAAATGGACGCGGCCAAGGTCGATTGGGAGTTCACCAACTACAGCGGCGCGGTGCACTGCTTTGCCGAGCGCGATGCCAACAGCCCGCCGGGCTGCCAGTACAACGAGCGCGCGGCGAAGCGTGCGTGGAAGGCGCTGGATGAGTTCTTCGAGGAGCGCTTCGAGAAACGTTGAACCGTGCAGCGGTAGTGCCGGCCGCTGGCCGGCATTCCCGTGACATCCGCAGCATCATGAGGTTGCCGGCCAGCGGCCGGCACTACAATGCGGTAAACGCGATCGGTCGGTAGTCACCGATGTTTCCGTGCCGACCGTTGGTCGGCACACCTCAACCCATCAATGCGAGCGCTGCACCGCGTAGCGGGCCAGGCCGCGCAGGGCAGCCACGGCATCATTGTCGGCCAGGCCATCGAGCGCGCGCTCGGCGGCCTCGGCATATTCCTCGGCACGCGCGCGGCTGTACTCCAGGCCGCCGGTAGCGCGGATCGCGGCCAGCACTTCCGGCATCGCCGAGGCGTCGCCGTCCTGCACGATGGTGCGCAGGCGTTCGCGGGTGGCGGCGTCCGAATGGGCCATGGCATGGATCAGGGGCAGCGTGGCCTTGCCCTCGGCGAGGTCGTCACCCAGGTTCTTGCCCAGCTCCTCGGCATTGGCCGAATAGTCCAGCACGTCGTCGGCAATCTGGAACGCGTAGCCCAGGTGCATGCCGTAGTCGAACAGGGCCTGCTGGGTGGCTTCATCCACGCCGCTGGCCAGCGCGCCCAGGCGGGTGCCGGCGGCGAACAGCACCGCGGTCTTGCGCTCGATCACGCGCAGGTAGGCGGCTTCGTCGGTATCCGGGTTGTGCACGTGCAGCAGCTGCAGCACTTCACCCTCGGCGATGCGGTTGGTGGCATCGGCCAGGATCTGCATCACCGACATGCGCTCCAGCTCGACCATCAGCTGGAAGCTGCGCGAGTACAGGAAGTCGCCGACCAGCACGCTGGGCGCGTTGCCCCACAGCGCGTTGGCGGTGCTGCGGCCACGGCGCAGGCTGGATTCGTCCACCACGTCGTCGTGCAGCAGGGTGGAGGTGTGGATGAACTCGATGATCGCCGCCAGCTGGTGGTGGTCCGGGCCGGCCTGGCCGACCGCATGGCCGGCCAGCATCACCAGCATCGGGCGCAGGCGTTTGCCGCCGGCGGAAATGATGTGATCGGCGATCTGGTTGATCAGCACGACGTCCGAGGACAGGCGGCGCCGGATCAGGGCGTCGACGGCGGCCATGTCGGCCGCGGCAAGCGACTGGATCTGGGGCAGGCCCAGGGCGGGACGGGTGTCTTCGGTGATGGTCATGCGATCAGGCTTTCAGGCTCATCGCTGATTATAGGCGTTGCCTGTGAATTCGGGCGCAAACCGGGCAGGCCGGCGTCCGCGGCCCGGCCACGGATGCCGCCTGCGTGAATACGTATGCAGGTTGCGCCATGCCCGTGAGGCCACCGCTAAGCTTGCGGCATCAGGATTTCGGCCCGCTCCCGGCGGGTCCCGCACGCCCGGAGGGGGGCTGTCGATGTCGCACTATCCATGGTGGCGCGGAGCCGTCATCTACCAGATCTACCCGCGCAGTTTCCTTGACGCCAACGGCGACGGGGTAGGCGACCTGCCGGGCATCATCCAGCGCCTGGACCACATCGCAACGCTGGGCGTGGACGCGATCTGGATCTCGCCGTTCTTCAAATCGCCGATGGCCGACTTCGGCTACGACATCGCCGACTACCGCGACGTCGACCCGCTGTTCGGCAGCCTGGACGACTTCGACCGCCTGCTGGCCAAGGCGCACGGTCTGGGCCTGAAGGTGATGATCGACCAGGTGCTGAGCCATACCTCGATCGAGCACGCCTGGTTCCGCGAGAGCCGCCAGGACCGGACCAACCCCAAGGCCGACTGGTACGTATGGGCGGACCCGCGCGAGGACGGCACGCCGCCCAATAACTGGCTGTCGCTGTTCGGCGGCGGCGCCTGGCAGTGGGAGCCGCGCCGAGAGCAGTACTACCTGCACAACTTCCTGGTCGACCAGCCAGACCTGAACTTCCATCACCCGGACGTGCAGCAGGCGACCCTGGACAACGTGCGCTTCTGGCTGGACCGCGGCGTGGATGGCTTCCGCCTGGATGCGATCAACTTCTGCTTCCATGACGCGCAGCTGCGCGACAACCCGGCCAAGCCGGCGGAGAAGCGCTTCGGTCGCGGCTTCAGCCCGGACAACCCGTACGCCTACCAGTACCACTATTACAACAACACCCAGCCGGAGAACCTGCCGTTCCTGGAGAGGCTGCGCGCGCTGCTGGACGAGTACCCGGGGGCGGTCAGCCTGGGTGAGATCTCCTCGGAGGACTCGCTGGCCACCACCGCCGAGTACACCCGGGATGGCCGCCTGCACATGGGCTACAGCTTCGAACTGCTGGTGGACGATTACAGCGCGGCCTACATCCGCGACACGGTCTCGCGGCTGGAAGCGGCAATGACCGAAGGCTGGCCGTGCTGGGCGGTTTCGAATCACGATGTGGAGCGGGCGGTCAGCCGCTGGGGCGGCCACCCGGCTGACCCGCGCCTGGCGAGGATGCTGGTGGCGATGCTGTGCTCGCTGCGCGGCTCGGTCTGCCTGTACCAGGGCGAGGAACTGGGCCTGGCCGAGGCCGAGGTGCCGTTCGAGGCCCTGCAGGATCCCTATGGCATCACCTTCTGGCCCAACTTCAAGGGCCGCGATGGCTGCCGGACCCCGCTGCCGTGGACCGACGCGCCGCTGGCCGGTTTCACCGCCGGCCAGCCGTGGCTGCCGATTCCGCCCGAGCACCGCGCCGCGGCCGTGGCGGTGCAGGAGCGCGACCCGGACTCGGTCCTGGCTGCGTTCCGCGGGTTCCTGGCCTGGCGGCATAGCCAGCCGGCACTCCTGCATGGCAGCATCCGATTCATCGAAAGCGCCGAGCCAGTGCTGCTGTTCGAGCGTATGCTTGCAGATGAAACCCTCCTGCTGGCCTTCAACCTGTCGGCCGAGGCGGTGAGCCATCCGCTGCCGCCGGGCAACTGGCAGCAGGTGGCGGTGCCAGGCCCGGATGCGGGCACGGTGCAGGGCAATGAACTCCAGCTGCCGCCGCGCGCGGTGTATTGCGCCCGACGCAGCTGACCGTTTTCTCCGGTGGCGGTACTTGCGGGGACGGGGCCGAAGCGCCCCGTCCCTTTTTTGTGGGTGGGCTTCCGGCGAAAGGCATCCACGCATGGCGTGGATCTACCCAGAGACACCCCAACCAGTAGATCCACGCCATGCGTGGATGGGCCTTGCCGACCAACGGCCGGCATCCGCGCAAAAGAAAACCCGCTGCCTGCGCAGCGGGTTTCCGATGAGTCGCTGCCGGCCAGCGGCCGGCACTACCCGGTCGTGGTCAGAACTTGTAGTTCACGCCCAGCATGTAGGTGCGGCCCCACTCGATGTATTCCAGCGGGCGGTCCTTGCTGCCGGCGTAGGTGCGGTACGGCTCGTTGGTCAGGTTGCTGCCCTGCAGCAGCAGGGTCAGCCCGCGCAGGCTGCTGCTGTCGCTGAAGGTGTAGCTGACCTGTGCATCGGTCACGTTCTCGCCGACCACGTAACGCAGCGTGCGATTGCCGTTGAAGTTGCCGATCTCACCGATGAAGTCCGAACGGCGGCGCTGGCTCACACGTGCTTCAAAGCCGCTGCGCTCGTAGTAGGCGGTGAAGTTGTACACGCGCTTGGACAGTCCCGGCAGGCTGATCGGGTCGGTGCCCACACTGGAGGCGCTCTCCGGATCCAGGATGGTGATGTCGCTCTTGTTGAAGGTCGCGCTGGCCTGCACGCCGAAGCCGCGCAGGCTGTCGGTCAGCATCTCCAGCGGGAACGACCCGGTCAGCTCCAGCCCCTTCAACGTGCCGCCCTTGCCGTTCTGCGGCGTGGAGAAGGTGCCGGTGGTCAGCACCGGTGCGGTCATGCCCGGCGGTGGCACGTAGTTGCCGAGCAGGCCGCTGAAGTCGTAGTTGTCCACCGATTGCGTGTAGACGTAGCTCTTCAGGTCCTTGTAGAAGATCGCCGCAGCCACGTAGGCCTTCTCGCCGAAGTACTTCTCATAGGACAGATCCAGCGCGGTGGCGCGCCACGGATCCAGCAGCGGATTGCCACCGCTGCCACCGGGGCGGCCGTTGTTGGTATCCACGCCGAATTCCAGGCCGGCACGCATCTGGTCCACGCGCGGGCGCGCGACCTGCTTGGCGGCGGCGAAGCGCAGCGTCTGCTGGTGCGGGAACATGAACGCCAGGTTCAAGCTTGGCAGCCAGTCCTTGTAGGTCCTGCCGGCAGAGAAGGGCTGGATGTTGCTGCCCGCCGGCTGCGAGCTGTCCCAGTAGCGCGAATCCGAGCTCTGGTCGGTGTGCTGCATCTGCACGCCGATGTTGCCGCGCACGCCGACCACGCCGATGTCGGTGTTGATGTTCAGGCGTGCCCACGCCGTGGTGATCTTCTCCTCGACCGTCCAGGATTTCGGAATCAGGTAGTCCAGGTTGTCGACCGGGTTGAAGGTCATGTAACGACCGACGGCTGCCGGCACATTCCACGACGGGATGTAGCCGATGCCGGCGAAACCGAGGTTGACCGGGCGGTACTGCAGGTCCGGTGCGATGGTGGATTCGCCTTGGGCGCCGAGCAGGATGTTGCCTTCGGCCTGAGCCTTCTGCTTGCGACGGTCGGCATAGTTCACGCCCACGTCCACATCGGAGAACCAGCTGGACATTGCCTCGGGAACCGGCAGCGTGGCCGCCAGCTTGGCGCCCTTCAAGCGGTCTTCGACCTCTGGCACCTTGCCGTAGCCGGAACCATAGATCGTGTTGGTCAGGAACAGGCTGTCCGGATTGGAATAGTCGCGCCCCGGCGTGATCTGCGAGAAGCTGTTGTTGTTCACCACCAGCCCGATCGTGTCGAACTGCGGGCGCGGCACCAGCTGCAGGTTGTTTTCCAGGTTGATCTCGCGGCGGGTCGCCTTGGAGTAGTTCAGGTCGGCGACCAGCTTCACGCCACCGACGTTGAACTCGTTGTTCCAGCCGAACGCATCGATCTTGTCCTTGCGCTTGTTGTACATGCCGCGCACCAGCGGGTATGCATTGTTGATCGTGCCGCCGGTGAAGCTGCCATCGGCATTGCGGCCGACATTGCTGAACACCGGCAGGATCGCGTTGGGGTTGTTGCTGTCCTCGCCGTTGCCGCTGAGGCTCAGCTCGAACTGGTTGGCGGTGTCGATCTGCTCGGCTTCGGTGTGGAACGCATCGAAGGTGCTGGTCCAGCTGTTGCTGGGGCGGAACTGGATCGTTGCCATCACGCCGTCGCGCTTGTTGTTGCCGGTGCGGCGCAGGGCCTTGATGCCATCGGTGAAGTAGGTGCCAGGTGCGATTCCGCGACGCTCGCCCTTGTCGGTGTGTTCGGTGGTCCAGGGCTCGTACAGGCCGACCTGGTTCTCCTGGATCGGCATGTCGCTGTGCGCATAACCAATGGCGATGCCCAAGGTGTTGTCGAAGAACTGGTCGATGTAGCTGGCGCTGAAACGGTTGCCATACGGGTCGATATTGGCGGCGCGGCCCAGGGAGCTCTTCTGGTAGCGGCCGCTGACCGCGATCACCCGCTCGCCGAAGCTGAGCGGGCGTGCGGTCTGCATGTCGATGGTGCCCGACAGGCCTTGGCCGACCAGCGCCGCGTCCGGGGTCTTGTACACGGTCACGCCGTTGACCAGCTCGGACGGGTACTGGTCGAATTCGACGCCGCGGTTGTCGCCGGTGCTGACCACTTCACGGCCATTGAGCAGGGTGGTGGCGAAGTCGGGCGACAGGCCACGCACACTGATCACCTGCGCACGGCCGGCCACACGCTGCGCGGCCAGGCCGGGCAGGCGCGAGATGGATTCGGCGATGCTGACGTCGGGCAGTTTGCCGATGTCTTCGGCGGAGATCGCTTCGACCACCGAGGTGGCGTCCTGCTTGATCGCGATTGCGTTCTCGATGCCGCGGCGGATGCCGGTGACCTGCACCGTATCCAGGTTGGTGGCGGCGGTGGCGGCCGGCGTGGTGGTGCTCTGCGTGGACTGTGCCGACGCCAGCGTCGGCGCCAGGACAACGGCCAGCGCGATGCTCAGCGCGCTGCGCTTGTGGTTCAACATTTTCCCCTCCCAGGCAATGTTGCAGATCGATTCGTGAACGTCCCGGAGTGACCGTGGACGTGCGACGCGGTGGCCGCTGTCGTCGCCGCTATGGTAGGCAGCGCGTTCTTCGCGGGAATCACCCTGCATACGTATTCAATGGCGTTTGCAGGGATGTAATCGCTTTCAGGTTCTGTTTGCGGTAGTGCCGGCCGCTGGCCGGCAATCGCGTTCACCGGGTTGCCGGCCAGCGGCCGGCACTACCGGGGCATTCAAAGCGGCGTGAAACGAATGGCCTGCCCACCCCCCGGTGCCAGCACCAGCGTCAGCACCTCGGCGCTGGTCACCTCTCGGGTTTCGCGCGCGAATGCGAAGGGATTGCTGCGGAAATCCGCGCCCTCGCCATCGCGGTAGATCTCGGCGCGATAGCGCACGCCCGGCTCCAGGAAGCCCAGCGACACCGGCAGCACGCGGCCGTGCTCGTCGGTGATGCTGCCGAGGAACCAGTCGCGGCTGTTGCGGTCGCGGCGCACGATCGTCACGTAGTCGCCCACTTCGCCATCGAGCACGCGGCTCTGCTCCCAGTCCACGGCGACGTCTTCGATGAAACGGAATGCCTCGCGATGCTGCAGGTAGTGCTCGGGCAGGTCGGCGGCCATCTGGATCGGGCTGTACAGCACCACGTACAGCGCCAGCTGGCGTGCCAGCGTGCTGGGAATGGCCTGGCCGTGGCGGCCCTTCAGGCTGAGGATGCCGGGGGTGTAATCCATCGGCCCGGCCAGCATGCGGGTGAACACCAGGTTGACCTCATGTTCCGGCGGGTTCGGCGGCTGGCCCCAGGCGTTGTACTCCATGCCACGTGCGCCTTCGCGCGAGATCCAGTTGGGATAGGTGCGGCGCAGGCCGGTGTCCTTGATCGGCTCATGCGGGTTCACCGACAGGTGCCGCCGCGCCGCTTCCTGGACCACCTTCAGGTGGTGGCGCGCCATGAACTGCCCGTCATGCCACTCACGCCACAGCGGGCCGCCCGAGGGATTGCGGCGGTCGACCTGACCGTCGTCGCAGACGTAACCGGTCTTGAACTGGTCCACGCCCAGCCGCGCATACAGGTCCAGCGCGGCGCCCAGCTGGTCCTCGTAGTGCTCGATGGCGCAGCCGGTTTCATGGTGGCCGATCAGGTGCACGCCCTTGTTCTGGCCATACGCCGACAGCGCTTCAATGTCGAAATCGGGCGTGGCACGGGTGAAATCGAAGTCGTAGCCATTGCCCACCCACATGCCGTCCCAGCCCGGATTCCAGCCTTCCACCAGCACGCCACGGAAGCCGTGCGCGGCGGCGAAGTCGATCACCTTCTTCGTCTTCGCGGTGGTGGCCGCATGCTTCGGCCCGGTCGCCCAGCTCTCGTTGTCCAGGTGCATCGACCACCACACCCCCAGGTACTTGGCCGGCTTCACCCAGCTCACATCACCCAGCGCATTGGGTTCGTTGAGGTTGAGGATCAGGTCCGATTCGACCAGGCCGCCGGCACGGTCGGCAATCTGCAGCGTGCGCCACGGCGTGGCGAAGGGCAGGCCGCGGCGCACCTTCCAGCCTTCGGCCGAGGGCGAGAGCTGCGCGCGCAGGCGCTGGCCCTCGGTGCGGCGCAGCCACATGCCGGCGTAGTCGACCAGCGCAGCCTCGTGAATCGCCACGTGCAGGCCATCGCGGCTGCGCAGGGTCATCGGCGTATGCACCAGCGGAACCTCGCGCAGCGGCGTGCGCTGGTACAGGTACTCGTAGTGGATCGGTTCGCCGGCAGGGATCCACCACGCGGTGGAATCCTGCGCGATGGCGAACTCGGTCAGCTCGTCATCGATGATCGCTTCGTGCAGGTTCGGCTGCTCGGGGAACACATAGCGGAAGCCGAGGCCATCGTCGTAGATGCGGAACACCACATCGAGCCGGCGCTTGCTGCCGGTGGTCTCGGCCAGATGCACGGTCAGCTCATTGAAACGGTTGCGGGTAATCCGGCGCTCGCCCCAGGGCTGTTCCCAGCGGTCATCGACGCTGCGTTGCTGTTGGCCGAGCAGGGCGAAATCCCGGTCCAGGTGCCCATCGCGCAAGGCAAAGCCCAGCTTCGAATCTTCCACCACGGTCTCGCCGAAACGCTCGACGCGATAGCGCGCGGTGCCACCGTCCAGCACCAGGCTGACCTTGAGCACCTTTCCCGGTGATTCGACGCTGGCCACCTGCGGCGCGGCCTGCGCCAGCGTGGCCAGGCCCAGCAGAGCCAGACCGAGCAGGTGCGCGAACACCGCGCGTACAGCAGTGGGTGACATCGGCATTTCCCCTCCCAAGGCGCCGTTGGCAGACCCGGACCATAAGCCAGCGCGGCAGGCCCGCTACCGCGCAACGCCATGAATACGTATGCAGCTGGACGCAGCCGACAGCCCCGCGTCTACCATGGGGCCAAGGCACCTTGAGGGAGGGGCCGCGCCCGCCCGCCGACAACGACGGTGCGGACCTACAACGCGTGCAGAGAGGGAGGGAGGCCGACGGGCGAAAGCCGGTCCGCCGCTTCGATGCTGAAGATCATTTGCCTGACCGCTGCCCTGGGGGCAGCGCTGGAATCGACCGCGCAGGCGGCCGACCTGCAATTCGACGGCCGCCATGCGCGCGCCGAAGCCGCTGCCAACGGCAGCTACGTGCTGCATGCGCCGAAGGCTGAGGTGCGTATCGCGCCCATGCCGATGCGCAGCCAGACCGGCAGCGTGATGTTCGATGCACTGTTCGCGCTGGCCCAGCAGGAGATGGACCAGGACCGCGTGGATGCGATCCGCGATCCCGCGTTCGATGAAGGCCGGCCGGTGCCATGCGAGTGCTTCCAGACCGGCGCGCGCTGGCCCTACGTGTGGACCCGCGATGTCAGCTTCGCCGCCGACCTGGCGCTGGCGCGGCTGGACCCGCAGCGCACCCGGCAGTCGCTTCAGTTCAAGCTCTCGGCAGCGCGCGATGGCCATACGCCCGGCCTGTTCGTCGCGCAGGACACCGGTTCCGGCGGCAGCTGGCCGATCAGCAGCGACCGGGTGGTGTGGTTCCTGGCGGCACGCCACCTGCTGGACGATCGCGCGTTTGCCGACCAGGTCTGGCAGGCGCTGCAGGGCACGCTGGCGCAGGACCGCGCGATGGTGTTCGACGCGCAGGTGGGCCTGTACCGTGGTGAGACCTCGTTCCTGGACTGGCGCGAGCAGACCTATCCGGACTGGACCCGCGAGGACGTGCGCTTCATCGGTGATTCCTACGCACTGTCCACCAACGTGCTGCACTACCAGGCACTGCGCCTGGCCGAACGCCTGGCCGGCCAGCACGGCGACGCCCGCGCGGCCGAGTACAAGGCGTGGGCCGATGCGCTGGCACAGCAGATCGATGCACGCTTCTGGCGCGAGGATATCGGCCAGTACATGAGCTACATCGGCGAAGCCGCGCACCCGGTGCCGTACGTCAAGGTCGATCTGCTCGGGCTGTCGCTGGGCATCCTCGCCGAGGTGCTGCCGCCCGAGCGCGCGCGCCGTGCACTGGCTGCCTACCCGATGGGGCCAGCCGGCAGCCCGGTGGTCTGGCCGCAGGAATCGCAGCAACCGATCTACCACAACCGCGCGATCTGGCCGTTTGTCAGCGCGTACTCTCTGCGTGCGGCGCGGCAGCTGGACGATGCGCCGCGCATCGCCGCTGAGATCCGTTCGCTGATGCAGGGCGCGGCGCTGGCCGGTTCCAACATGGAAAACTACGAACTGGTCAGCCAGGCCGTGCATGTCGAGGAAGGTGCGCTGAGCGGCCCGGTGGTCAACTCCGAACGCCAGTTGTGGTCGGTGGCCGGCTACCTGTCGATGGTGCTTGAAGGTGTGTTCGGTGTGCAGGACGATGGCCGCGTGCAGCCCAAGCTGCCGGCCGTGCTGGTGCCGGAGCTGTTCGGCACGCACCCCCGCATCACGCTGGAAGCCAACGGCAGGCGCTATGTGCTGGAGCGCCCGCAGAACGTGGGCGATGGCCTGCTGGTGGCCGGCAGCGCCATCACACGTGGCACGACTACCACGGTGCAGCTGGTCGCCGACCCGGCAGCAACCGTTTTTTCTGCCACGACTGCGGATGCCAACGCACGTGCGCCCGCAACACCGGCGGCACCGCAGGCTCTGCGCAAGGGCACGGGCTGGAACGTTCCGGTGCAAGCCGAGCAGGTTCTGTGGAAGGACGGCAGGGCCCTCGTCGCCAGCAATGGCCCGGTGCACATCAGCGACGATGGCCTGCAGCACTGCCTCAGCCTGACCCTGCGCGAGGGTGCGCTGGAGTCGCTGCACAGCCCGACGCTCTGCGTCGGTCCGCAGCAGGTGCTGAAGGGCGAGGAACGCTGGCAGTTCACCTCGGTCAAGGCCGGGCAGGTGCGCCTGCGCCTGCAGTACCGCAACCCGAACGGGCCGATCAACACCGGCGTCACCGCTGCGGTCAAGCAGCTGGTGCTGCAGTGCCCGGGCCAGCCATTGCAGCGGCATACGGTCACTCTGCCGCACAGCGTGGCGATGCAGGACTCGACCTCGGCGACATTCACGGTGCCCAAGGGGCAATGCACGGTCGCGCTTGAAGAGGGCTTCAACATGAGCGCGCTGCAGCACTTCGCGCACTACACCGGCGGCAAGGGCGGGCGTGATGGTGTGCTCAACCAGGCCCAGGTGCAGGCACTGACGGTGGCGCCGGTGGCGATGGAAGAGGGCGCACGATGAGTCGTCCCGCCAAACCGCAGTTGTCGTTCTGGCAGATCTGGAACATGTGTTTCGGCTTCCTCGGCATCCAGTTCGGATTCGCCCTGCAGAACGCCAACGCCAGCCGCATCTTCGAGACACTGGGCGCGGACATGGACGCGGTGCCCGGGCTGTGGATCGCGGCGCCACTGACTGGCCTGCTGGTGCAGCCGGTGATCGGTTACCTGTCCGATCGCACCTGGACGCGCTGGGGCCGTCGCCGCCCGTTCTTCATGATCGGTGCGGTACTGACTACGCTGGCGCTGCTGGTGATGCCGAATTCGCCGACGCTGTGGATCGCCGCCGGTACCTTGTGGGTGCTGGACGCCTCGATCAACGTGTCGATGGAACCGTTCCGCGCCTTCGTCGGCGATCAGCTGGCGCCGCGCCAGCGTCCGGCCGGCTATGCCATGCAGAGCTTCTTCATCGGTGTGGGCGCCATCGTCGCCAGCTTCCTGCCGTTCATCCTGGCCCACTTCGGTGTTGCCAATACCGCAGCTGCCGGCGAAGTGCCCGATACCGTGCGCTATGCGTTCTACTTCGGCGCGGTGGTGCTGCTGGCGGCGATCACCTGGACGGTGGTCAGCACCCGCGAGTACTCGCCGGCGGAGCTGGCCGGGTTTGACGATGCCGAGCCGCCGGCGCACCACGCAGGGGCTGCGATCAGTGGCCCCGCGCCGTGGGCACAGGTGGCGCTGTGGCTGGGGCTCGGCGTGGTGCTGGCGCTGCTGATCGCCTGGCGGCAGGGCGACAGGATGCTGTATGTGCTGGCAGGACTGTGCGCCGGCTACGGCCTGCTGCTGGCGGCCGCGCGTGCGTTGCCGGCCACGCATATGCTGGCCGCCATCGTCGGCGACCTGCGCGCGATGCCGGTGACCATGCGTCGCCTGGCGTGGGTGCAGTTCTTCTCGTGGTTCGCGCTGTTCGCCATGTGGATCTACACCACCGCTGCGGTGGCCGGTACCCACTTCGGTTCGACCGATCCACAGTCGGCCGCCTACAACGAAGGTGCCAACTGGGTGGGCGTGCTGTTTGGCGCCTACAACGGCTTCGCTGCGCTGGCGGCGGTGCTGATTCCGCCGATGGTGCGTGCGATCGGCCTGCGCTGGAGCCACCTGGTCAACCTGTGGCTGGGCGGCGCCGGCCTGGTCTCGCTGATGTTCATCCGCGACCCGCATTGGCTGCTGCTGTCGATGGTGGGTGTGGGCTTTGCCTGGGCCTCGATCCTGTCGTTGCCGTATGCACTGCTGTCCGACAGCGTGCCGGCGTCGAAGATGGGTGTGTACATGGGCATCTTCAATTTCTTCATCGTGATCCCGCAGCTGGTGGCGGCCAGTGCGCTTGGCTTTGCCCTGCGTGCATGGCTGGGTGGCCAGCCGATGCATGTGCTGGTGCTGGGCGGCTGCAGCCTGTTCCTGGCCGGCCTGTGCGTGCTGCGGGTTCCGTCCCGTCCGGAGGTGGTGTGATGCGCGGTGTGCTGTCTGTTGCTGTTTCCCTGGTACTGCTGGCCGGCCATGCGGCGGCCGCGCCACGCCCGGACTATGTGGGTACCACCGAACCGTTCGCCAGCGATGCGGTGTACTTCGTGGTCACCGACCGCTTCGTCAACGGTGACCCGTCCAATGACCATCGTGACCAGGGTGGCGCGCACCGCACCTTCGACATCCCGGTGCCGTGCCCGGACAAGGTGGACGGCAACATCGGCTACCTCGGTGGTGATTTTCGCGGCGTGCTCGACAACGCGCAGTACATCCGCAACCTCGGTTTCGGCGCGGTATGGATCACGCCGATCGTGGACAATCCGGACGAGGCGTTCACCGGCAGCAAGCCGATCAGCTGCACCAGCACGCTGACCGACCGCGGCAAGACCGGCTACCACGGGTACTGGGGTATCAACTTCTACAAACTTGATGAGCACCTGCCCAGCAAAGACCTGGATTTCGCCGGGTTGACCAAGGGCCTGCACGGTGCTGGCTTGAAGGTGGTGCTGGATATCGTGGGCAACCACGGCTCGCCGGCCTGGACCATGCCGACGCGACAGCCGCAGTTCGGGCAGATCTTCGACAAGGACGGAACGCTGATTGCCGACCACCAGAACCTGCCGCCGCAGAAACTGGATCCGAAGCACAACCCGTTGCACGCGTTCTACAACAACATCGGTCCGGTCGACAGCAAGGACGGCTCGATCTTCGACGGCAACCTGGCCGAGCTGTCGGACTTCAACCAGGACAATCCGGCGGTGATGGACTACCTGGTCGGCGCCTACCTGCAGTGGACCGCGCAGGGCGTGGACGCGTTGCGCATTGACACCATCGGCTGGCTGCCACACCCGTGGTGGCATGAATTCGTCAAGCGCATCCGCGCCGAGCATCCGGGCATGTTCATGTTCGGCGAAGCGTTCGACTACGATGCCGCGCGCATCGCCGAGCACACCTGGCACGCCAACGCGAACGTGAGCGTGCTCGATTTCCCATTGCGCGGCGCACTGGAGCAGACCTTCGGCACCGCCGCCAAGGGCTTCGAGACCCTGGCTGAGCCACTGCACCTGAGCGGTGGCCCGTATGCCAATCCGTACGAGCTGATGAGCTTCTACGACAACCACGACATGCCGCGCCTTCAGGCCAGTGACAACGGCTTCATCGATGCGCACAACTGGCTGTTCACCGCGCGCGGCATTCCGGTGGTCTACTACGGTTCGGAGACGGGCTTCATGCGTGGCCGTGCCGAGCATGCCGGCAATCGTGCGTACTTCGGCCAGCCGCGTGTGGATGCGGCGCCGAAGAGCCCGATCTTCGCGCCGCTGCAGCGTATCGCCAGGCTGCGCGAAGCCACCCCGGCGCTGCAGCGCGGCCTGCAGGTGAACGAGCGCCTGCAGGGCGATGAGGCAGTGTTCTTCCGCGTGCTGCAGCATGGCGAGGTGGCGCAGACCGCGCTGGTGCTGCTGAACAAGGGCGACCAGGCCAGGACCCTCACCGTGGCGCGTTTCGTCCAGTCCGGCCGCTGGCGCGATGCGCTGGACGGCGGTTCGTTGCAGGTGGATGCATCCCTGAAGGCCGACGTACCCGCGCACGGCGTGAAGGTCTACGTGCTGGACGCCGCCGTGCAGCAGCCGGCATTGCAGGCCGAGCTGGACAAGGCGATGGCCGACCAGAAGGCGCGGGATCAGCGGCTGGGGCGGTAGTGCCGGCCGCTGGCCGGCAACCCATGAATCCATGGCACCTGCCTACCGCTCTGGTGGGTGCCAACCTTGGTTGGCACGCTTTTCGAGCAGTCGAGCAAGCTCGACTCTACAATAGGCACCCCTCACGCCCCGCCGTATCGCCATGACCGACCTCGCCCCGCAGACCCCGATCGAAACCCTGCTGAAGGCGGCGATGGACGGGGCGGTGCCGATCCGCGCCTTCATGGAGGCCTTCGTCGCTTCCGAGGTAGTGCTGCTGACCGGCAGCCTGGTCACCCCGGACGGCAGCGGCTTCGACCCGCTGCTGTTCGACAAGCAGGGCACCCTGCATGTGGCGGTGTTCACCGAGCCGTCGCGGGTGGGCGTCTACAGCCAGCAGGCCGAACACCAGATCCGCTGGCTGATGCTGGACGTGCTGCGCCGCGTGCCGGGTGGCTACGGCGTGGTGATCAACCCGGGTACTTCGCTGGGCTTTGAGATCTCGCCCAGCGGCGTTGGCGAGATCCTGAAGGACTTCGCCCAAGGCTGAGTTGCCGTCGCGCCATTTGTAGCGTCGAGCCATGCTTGTATGTTCCTCCCGGCTCCTACGAGGTATGTAGGAGCCAGGGTGGAGGGACCGTCAAGCATGCATCTGCGGATACTAGCCGACAGACGAGTCGAGCGATCCCCATCCCGCACACGAACGTCGATAAAGGATCGTACGGCCCCCAAAGGGGATCGTCGATGTAGGCAAGCTAACGTCGGTGCGGTACCACCCCAGCCCCTTAAAGATAGCTGGGAGCCGTACAAATGTCTGATTCTCTCGATATTGGCGTGGACGTGGACTCCAAGGAGTTCGTACCGGCAGTGGCCGACCGCAAGGCCGGCGACAGGATCGCCAACACCCGGGCCGGCATAGCCCAGTGGCTCAACACCTTGCCCCAGCGATGCCGGATTGGCATGGAGGCGACGGGGCGGTACTACGAGTTGTTGGCTCGGATGGCTGGCCAGGCAGGCCACGTTGTCTATGTGATCAATCCACGTCTGATCAAGCACTACGGCCGGGCGACGGGCTCGCGTGGCAAGACGGACGCCATGGACGCCGAAGCGATCGCCCGGTACGTGAAGAAGGAGAACGATCGCCTGCGTGAATACGTACCGCGTACCGACGAGCAGCAGCAGATGCACGATTTGCTGCGCAAGCGGCAGACGCTGGTAAAGACACGCGCGCGCCTGGAGCAATCCTTCGGGGTAAGCAAAAGTGCCCCCGGGGAGCTGTCAGATCTGTTCTGCGCTCTGGCTGGGACGCTGTCCGAGCTGGAAAGCGAACTGCAGCGCTTGGGTCGCGATGGAGAGCATGGCACGCTCTACAAGCGCCTGTTGACCATCCCTGGTGTCGGCCCTGCCGTCGCCGCTCACCTGATCTACTACATGACGCGCTGGCCGTTGGCCAACGCCAACGCGTGGATCGCCTGCACCGGCCTGGATCCCCGGCCTAACGAGTCTGGCGGCAGAACGGGACGGCGTAGGCTGTCCAAACAGGGCGCGCCAGTGCTGCGCCAGATGCTCTACATGGCCGCCATGGGGCTCAAGCGGTGTCGTCGGGGGCAACCGCTCTACGACGAGCTGTCAAAACGCGGTCACCCCAGCACCGCCGTCTTCAACATCCTGGCCAGAAAGCTGGCCAGGATCGCCTGGGGTGTCTTCAAAAGCGGCCGGGACTTCGATCCGGCCATGCTGAAGGTGGGTCAAGCCTGCTTCCAGCAGGCTTGACCACGAACATAGGATCTCGACTGCCTTTCGCGCATGGCCTGATGTGTCGAGCATGGCTCGACTTTACAGAAGGCTTCCCTTCGGGCGCCGTCCATGATCCCCTTGGGTGACATCGGGATCGAGGCATTGCCATGGAATTCAGGGGACTACCTGCCGACGCACCGGAACGGCAGCAATTGGCCCAGTGGTACCACGCGGAATGGGGCCAGGACGCCGGCCTGACAGTGGAACAGGAACTGCAGCGGCTCAATCCGCCACAGGACGCCGAAGGTTTCCCGCACCTGATCGCCGTATTCGATGACGGTCAGGTGGTTGGCGCAGTCCAGCTCAAGCGGCGGGAAATGCAGGCGTTCCCACAGTACGAACATTGGCTGGGCAGCGTGTTCGTGGCCGACAGCCATCGCGGGCGTGGGCTGGCTGGCGCGCTGGTGGAGCAAGCAGCGGCGCAGGCGGTGCGGATGGGGGTTTCCGATCTCTACCTGCAGACCGAGGCCCTGGACGGTGGGCTGTATGCGCGGCTGGGCTGGAAGCCGCTGCAGGAAGCCGACAACCGCAGCTATCGCGTGCTGGTGATGGTGCGCAGGTTGGCCGCATGAGCGTATCCACGGCACGCCATTCCCGCTCGGCCCTGATCTTCCTGATCGCGGCGATCGCTGCCGCGCTGGTGTCCATGCCCCTGCTGCGCGCGGTGGGCATGGTGCTATGGCCGGTGTTCGTCATTGCCTGGCTGATCAACCTGGGCGCGGCCTGGCATCTGGCCCAGTGGGCGCGCCAGCAGCGCCGTTCGGCGTGGGCATTCGGGTTGCCGGCGGCGCTCGGTACCGTCGCCTCGATCGTGGTCTATGTGCTGCTGGCGTTGCTGGGGCCGAAGGCCAGGCCTCAGCCGGAAATCACCGGCTGAGTGCTTCGTTCCACTCGTTCCACAGGACACCGTCCACGGCGGTGAGCAGTGTCTGCTGGACCTCGATCAGCGTGTTCATCTCATCCAAAACCGCCTCCAGGTCGGTGATTGAGATCTCGAATCTGGCCGTGCACTGGCTCATGGCATGTACGTGTTCAGTGCCATGCGCTAGCTCGATGGCTTCCTGGAGGACATGGGGCGCGTCGTTGAGAGAGAGCCGCAGGCGAACGTCTTCATCGCCCGTAATGAGAACACTGTTCCCATCCAGCTCCAATTCGAGCTCAAGACCACAGTCGGCCAATACCTCGGCTGCCCAGTTCAGTGATGTGGAGATTCCGTGTGCGGCGAAGTAGATATGGCTGGATGTCATCGCGGCCTCTCGAAGGTTCACGGAGAGTATCGCTTGCCTTGAAATGGAATCTGGTGGTGTCCCTGCATCTCTGGCCAATCAGGACTTTAAATGACGCAATTGGGCGTGGCATGTCGTTTCTGTCTGCAGCAGTGATGCCAGCCATTTGACTGGCACCACCGCATACCTCACATCGTTACCTTGCGCCGGTTGTCATCGCTCACCCGGTCGATCAGCTTGTTGTAGGGATCGAAGCCTGCTTCGTCCGGCTTTTCATCCACCGTCACTGTGATCTTCGGATCGGCGCTGGTGATGTGGTGGCGCTGCAGGTACAGCACCTTCTGGTCGCGCTCCTTGCCCGACGGCCCATTGGCGAACACGCCGACCTCGACCCAGTCATCCATCTTTCCGTCGCTCTCCTTGCCCTTGCCGTCGGCGTACTGCTTGGCGGCGTGCAGGTCCAGGGTCACGTCGTAGCGGCCGTCATCGCGCTTGCGGGCGCTGGCGGCCATCACGCGGTTGTCGTAGAAGCTGATCTTCTCGAACAGGTCGGTGACCAGCTGCTGGCGGTCGGCCGGGGTCTCGGCGCGGATGTAGTCCAGCAGCTCGCGTGAGGTGGTGTACGGCGGTTGCTGGTACCCCTTGTCCTGCAGGAAGCGCTTCAATGCGCGGTTAAGCGCCTGCTCGCCGATCTCCTCGCGCAGCCGGTAGAACACCAGCGAACCCTTCTGGTAGTGGATGTACTGCTGATTCTCCACACGTTCCAGCGGCTGTTCCTCGATGGCCTCGCCGCCGCGGCCGGACAGATAGCCGTCCAGTTCGCGCTTGAGGAACTGGCGCATGTGCTGGCGGCCGTACTCCTGCTCCATCACCATCAGCGCAGAGTACTGCGACAACGATTCGGACAGCACCGTCGCGCCCTGCACGTTGGCACCGATCACCTGGTGCGCCCACCACTGGTGCGCGATCTCGTGCGCGGTCACGTAGAACACGTAGTCCACCTTGTCCGGATCGCGCAGGTCGGCGATGAAGCCGATGGCCTCGGAGTAGGGGATGGTGTTGGCGAACGACTGCGCGAAACGCGCATAGCCCGGGAACTCGATGATGCGTACCTGGCGGTGCTGGTAGGGCGTGAAGTTCGCTTCGTAGTAGGTCAGCGACTTCTGCACCGCTTCGATCATCCGGTCCACGTTGTAGCCGTGCGCCGGGTCGAAGTAGACCTCGATCGGGATGTCCCTGTACTTCGCCCTGCGCACCTCCCAGCGTGCCGACAGATAGGCGTAGAAGTTCAGCATCGGCCGATCCATGGCGTAGCTGAAGCAGCGGCGGCCATTCACCGTGGTCTCCTTCTGCAGGTAGCCCGGCGCCAGCGCCACTTGGTCCGGCGCGGTGCAGACCGTGGTGCGGAAATCGAGCCAGTCGGCATCGTTGGAAATGTAGGTGTTGGCGCGCGCGGCTTCGTCTTCCAGCTTGGGCATGCGCCGCGGCTCACCCAGGCCGCGCTTGCGCCGCTCGTTGCGGTCGCTGATCTCGGCGCCTTCGTTGTAGCCGAACGACGGCAGTACGCGGCTGTTGAAGAACGTGCCGTTGTCGACGATGTTGCTCGGCGCCTGGCCGGCGGTGATGCCGTTGGGTTTCTGCACCACCCGGAAGTGGACGTTGCGGCTTTCACCCGGTTGCAGTGGCGCGGCCAGGCGGTAGATGCGGTAGCCAAGGTCGGCGTCGTGCATCGACAAGGTCTGCCCACCCAGGTCAGCCGCGACCAGCTGCTTGTCGTCGCCCATCGAGACATGCACGTCCTGGATTGGCACGGCATGCGTGTTGCGCACCGTCCAGTTCGCATCGATCACCATCGACTGCGATTCGGGGAACAGGTCCACGCGGTTGTCCACCGCCACGATGCGAGGCTGCGGCAAAGTGCGGTACTTCGACAGCTCGCGCTCGTAGCGGGCCTGCAGATCCAGCTGCTGGTCGGGCGAGATGAACTCGTTGCGGATGTTGGTGCTCCAGTACAGCCAGCCGCCCACGCCGATGAAGGCCAAGGCCGCTACGCCAGCGAAGACCCCGGTCGGGCCGCGCAGGCGGCGGCCGGCCAGGGCCAGGCGCTGGCGCAACCCTTGGCTGACACCGCGCACCCAGAATGCCGATGCCAGGCACATCAACGTCAACAGGAACAGGGCCCAGTAGCCCTGGAACGCCAGCTGCCCGGTCAGGAAGTGGCCGTAGCCGTTCATGTCCGAATAGGGCGCGTTGGGCCAGCTGCCGAAGTTGTACAGGTTCTGCGTGTAGTCGAGCAGGCCGAGCACGCCCTGGCCGATCATCACCACGATCAGCAGTGCGTAGCCGACGAACTTGTTGTTGGTGAGCACCTGCAGCACCAGCGCCAGGCCGCCCATCAGGATGTAGACCACCGAATCCAGGGCCAGGCTGCGCAGGTACAGCATCGGCTCCAGATGCGTGTATCCCTTGGCCAGCTGCACGCCCATCGCCGCCAGCGCGCCGGCGGCCTGGAAGCAGATGATCACCGCCAGCAGTGCGGTGAACTTGGCCAGCAGCGGCACCCAGTTCGGCACCGGCATGGCATCGGTCACTTCATTGATGCGCGCGCTGCGTTCCTTCCAGACCAGCTCACCGGCGAAGAACAGCACGATGATCACCAGCAGCCAGCTGAAGGCGCCCTGCAGGCCCATGATCATCTGCGAGGTGACCGGCCAGATCGAGGTGCCGTACAGGGTCTGCCGGAACAGCGCGCTGGGCAGGAAGTTGGCCAGGCCGAGCACGAGCAGCACGATGAACGGCACGCTGCGCAGGACGCCACGTGTATCGAAGCGGACCTGGCGCAGGAACTGCTGCCACGCCGTGGTGGTAGTGAACGCCGGTACCACGCGCGGCAGCGTTGCGCGGGTGGGGCGGACGGCGCCGGCATCGGCAACCGGTTGCGCCTGCCTGCGGCCCCAGCGCCGACGGCCACTGCCGCTGCGTTCGGTGCGGAACAGCGCGAAGGTGGCGGTGAACAGCGCGGCAGCCACGCCCAACCACAGGGCGCGATTGGCCAGCAGGTAACCGGCCAGCTCGGGAATCCCGTTGTTGCGTTCGGCGGTGGACCAGTAGCGGATCGTGCGGCCCAGTGCGCGCATGCCCAACGGTTCGCTCAGCACCGCGATCCACGTGTTGTCGATGTCGCGCAGCAGGGCCGCGCTGGCGCCGTACAGCACCAGGTAGGCCACCAGGCCGATGTAGACCCACAGGATCGAGCGCGTCAGCGCCGCCAGCAGCGACAGCAGCGCGGTGGTGAACAGCAGGTTCGGAATGACGATGACCGCGAACGTCCACGCATAGCCCTGCCAGCTGATCGGGCCCATGCGCTCGGGATCGACCCACGGCATGAACGGCGCCAGCCACAGGCCGAACGCGATCAGGACGTAGACCAGCAGCCCGGCCGCCAGGGCGGCAGCGATGCGCCCGGCCAGGTAATCGCGGCGCTTCACCGGACTGGCGAAGATCAGTTCGGCGGTGCCGAGTTCGAAGTCACGCAACAGCGCATTGCTGACGAACAGTGCGGTGACCAGCATGCCAAGCAGGGTGAAGATGCCCAGCATCTGCGCGATCACGGTGGGCGCGTTGCTGTGCACGTTGCCAGTGCCGCCACCGATCTGCACGGCGTCGCTGGAGGCGGCGGCGAAGGCGAGCAGGGCGAACAGCCCGGCCAGCAGCCACAGCAGCGGGGAACGCAGCTGCTCGCGCAGCTCGAAGCGGAAGAAGTTGAGGATCATGGCGTGCTCCGCTCAGGCTGCCGCGCGGGCACGGGCCTGCAGGCGCAGGCGCTGGAAGTACACGTCCTCGAGGTCGGGAGCTACGGCCGCAAAGCCGTCGCCGGGGTCGTTGGCGCTGTGCACGTGGATCACCGGGCGGCCACCGACCAGGCGGGTCGACAGCACCACATAGCGCGCTTCGTGGTCGGCCAGTTCAGAAGGATCGACCTGCTTGCGCCAGACCTGGTGCTGCAGGGCGTCGATGGCTTCGGCAGGACGGCCGGTCAGCAGCACCTGGCCCTTGTTCATGATCGCCATCGTCGGGCACAGATCGGTTACGTCCTCGACGATGTGGGTGGACAGGATCACCGCCACGTTCTCGCCGATGGCCGCCAGCAGGTTGAGGAAGCGGTTGCGTTCTTCCGGGTCGAGGCCGGCGGTGGGTTCATCGACGATCACCAGCCGCGGGTCACCCAGCAACGCCTGGGCAATGCCGAAGCGCTGGCGCATGCCGCCGGAGTAGGTGCCCAGCTTGCGCTTGCGGGCGTCCCACAGGTTCACCTGCTGCAGCAGTCCATCGACCACCTCGCGGCGCTGCGCGCGCTGGGTCAGGCCCTTGAGCACCGCGAAATGCTCCAGCAGGTCCAGCGCGCTGACTTTCGGGTACACGCCGAAATCCTGCGGCAGGTAGCCCAGCCGGCGGCGCACCGCGTCCTTGTCGCGCAGTACGTCGATCGGCGCCTCGCCTGGAATGGTGAGGGTAGCCGTGCCGCTGTCGGCCTCCTGCAGGGTGGACAGCGTGCGCATCAGCGACGACTTGCCGGCGCCGTTGGGGCCGAGCAGGCCGAACATGCCGCGCGGAATGTCCAGGTTGACGTTGTTGAGGGCATGCACGCCGTTGGCGTACGTCTTGGACAGCGAATCGATCTTCAGCATGCGACGTACACCTTTCCATGGGCGATGTCTGCGCGTTATCCGCGCATCAGCCTCCGTGCGCATCCGCCGTTGGTCATGGGGGGAGAATTCCGTCGTCGCACGTTGGGGCGTGGGGCGGTGGCCTGGCAGCGCTTACCCGCGCAGCGAAGATTCCCGCACCACCAGCTTCACCGGGATGCTCTGGCTCTCCACCGGTTGCCGGCCGATCAGTGCCAGCAGGCGCTCCACCAGCAGCTGTCCGGCCTGCTTGGTGTCCTGCTGCACGGTGGTCAGCGCCGGGGATACCGAGGCCGCCAGTGGGATGTCGTCGAAGCCGGTCACCGCCACGTCCTGTGGCACCCGCAGGCCAGCCTCGCGGAGCGCGCGCATCGCACCGATGGCGATCAGGTCGCTGGCGGCGCAGATCGCATCGATCGGTTCACCGCGCGCCAGCAGCACCTGGCAGGCCTCCTGGCCGGAAGCCTCGGTGGTGATCGCATCGTGCTGCAGCGCCGGCTCCGCAGCCAGGCCGTGGTCCTGCAGGGCCGCGACATGGCCGCGGTAGCGCTCCTGGAATTCGGGGTAATGGCTGGAGGCATGGCCGAGGAAGGCGATGCGGCGGCAGCCCTGCTGCAGCAGGTGGGTGGTGATGTCATGCCCACCCTGGAAGTTGTCGCTGCCGATCGAGACGCCGGGCTGGCCGGGCAGGGCGGCGCCCCAGCGCACGAAGTGCGTGCCCTGTTCAACCAGCCGCTGCAGGCGGTCGCGCGATTCGTGGTAGTCGCCGTAGCCGAGCAGGATGATGCCGTCGGCCTTGTTGCTGTCCTCGTAATCGGCCTGCCAGTCGGTGGACAACTGCTGGAACGAGACCAGCAGGTCCTGCCCGTGCAGGGCGCAGGCGCGGGTGATCGAGCCCAGCATCGAGTGGAAGAACGGGTTGATCAGCGAGTCGTCGTTGGTCGGGTCTTCGAAGAACAGCAGGGCCAGGGTGCCGGCGTTGCGCAGGCGCAGGCTGGAGGCGTTCTTGTCGACCTTGTAGTTCAGCTCGCGGGCGATGCGCAGGATGCGCTCGCGGGTCTCGGCGTTGACCATCGGGCTGCCACGCAGCGCCCGCGACACGGTCGGCTGGGAGACCCCGGCCAGGTGGGCGATGTCCAGGGAGGTGGCTTTGCCTTTGATCGTCATGGGAACGGATAGGGAACGTGCAGCGATCATGATGCCATGAGGCTGGCCCTCCGCTCGCAGGTGCGCTCCTGTCTGGATGAACGGGATTGATGTTGAAAAATGTGACCAATTTGTCACTTTGACCTGATTTGCACAAAAGCGCATTCAGCAGATGGACAGCTGCCATGGCATGGCCCTAGAGTCCGCGCACCAGGGGACAACAAGGCAGTTGACGTGGGCAGTAACGGATCAGGGATCGATCTGCAGGAGTCACTGTGCGTGGACGATGGAGGCGCGCTGGCGTGCTTCGTCGCCCTGTTGGGGTTTCTGGATCGGCCTGCCGACCCCGACCAGCTCCGGCACCAGCTGGGCCACCCCGAAGGCCGTATCGATACACAGGATCTGTTGCGCCTGGCCAAGCGGATGGACGTCAAAGCACGCGTGGTACAGGCGCGGGTAACCGCGCTGCGCGACCATCCGTTGCCCGCCATCGCCTGCCTGGCCGACGGGCGCTATACGCTCGTGCTCAAGGCCGACGCCGAGAACGTGTTGTGCTTCGACGCGGCGGCCGACGGACGCCCGGTCACGCTGTCCCTTGGCGAGTTCTCGCAGGAGTTCGATGGCCGCCTGTTGCTGATGACCACGCGTGAAAGCGTGGCCGGCGCCGTGAGGCGCTTCGATGTCGGTTGGTTCATTCCTGCCCTGGTGAAGTATCGCCGCCTGCTGCGTGACGTGTTGGTAGCCTCGTTCTTCCTGCAGTTGATGGCACTGATCACGCCGCTGTTCTTCCAGGTGGTGATCGACAAGGTACTGGTGCACAAAGGCATCACCACGCTGGAAGTGCTTGCCCTCGGCCTGCTGGTGGTTTCGGTGTTCGAAGTGCTGATGGGCGGACTGCGCACCTACCTGTTTTCGCACACCACCAGCCGCGTTGATGCCGAACTTGGCTCGAAGCTCTTCTCCCACCTCACGCATCTGCCATTGGCCTATTTCCAGGCGCGCCGGGTGGGCGATTCGGTGGCGCGCGTGCGCGAACTGGAAACCATCCGCGAGTTCCTCACCTCTTCGGCGCAGACGGTCGTGCTGGACCTGTTCTTCGCCATCGTGTTCCTGGCCGTGATGTGGCTGTACAGCCCTGCATTGCTGCTGATCGTACTGATCACGCTGCCTCTGTACGCGGTGGTGGTCATGGTGGTCGGGCCGATGCTGCGGCGCCGCCTGGATGAAAAGTTCGTGCGCGGTGCCGAAAACCAGTCGTTCCTGGTCGAAGCAGTGACCGGTGTGGAGACCATCAAGGCGCTGGCGGTCGAGCCGCAGGCGCAGAACCGCTGGGACAAGCAGCTGGCGGGTTACATCCAGGCCAGCTTCCGCGCCAGCATGCTGGCCAACTGGGGCTCGCAGGCGGTGCAGCTGATCCACAAGCTGGCCACCGTGGCACTCCTGTTCTTCGGCGCGCGGCTGGTGATTGACGGCAAGCTGACCGTGGGCGAACTGGTGGCGTTCAACATGCTTGCCGGGCAGGTTGCCGGGCCGGTGCTGCGCCTGGCGCAGTTGGCGCAGGACTTCCAGCAGGCGCGCATTGCCGTGGAGCGGCTGGGCGACATCCTCAACTCCCCTACCGAACCGGCCAGCTCACCCTCGCGTGCCAGCCTGCCGGCAGTGGATGGCCGCATCGCGCTGGAGCACGTGTCGTTCCGCTATCGGCCTGAGGGGCAGGAAGTGTTGTCGTCGGTCAGTCTGGAGATTGCTCCGGGTGAGATCCTCGGCGTGGTCGGGCCCTCGGGATCCGGCAAGTCGACCCTGACCAAGCTGATCCAGCGCCTGCACACCCCGGAGCGCGGCCGTGTGCTGGTGGATGGTGTCGATCTGTCCATGGTGGATCCGGCGTGGCTGCGGCGACAGGTGGGTGTGGTGCTGCAGGAAAACCTGCTGTTCAACCGCAGCGTGCGCGAGAACATCGCCATGGCCGACCCGGCGATGCCGATGAGCCGGGTGGTGGAGGTGGCCAAGCTGGCGGGGGCGCACGACTTCATCCTGGAGTTGCCCGAGGCCTACGACACGCGCATCGACGAGCGCGGCGGCAACCTCTCCGGCGGGCAGCGTCAGCGCCTGGCGATCGCTCGCGCGCTGGCCATCGACCCGAAGATCCTCATCTTCGACGAAGCGACCTCGGCGCTGGATGCGGAGAGCGAGGAAGTCATCCAGGACAACCTCAAGCGGATGTCCGCTGGCCGCACCGTGATCATCATCGCGCATCGTCTTTCGGCGGTACGCCAGGCCAACCGCATCGTGACCCTCGAACGTGGCCGCATCACCGAGACCGGCACGCACGAGGATCTGCTCCGCGCGGGAGGCCGTTACTCACTGCTCTACACCAAACAGATGGGCCTGCCCGCCGTGGCGGCCCCGCTGAACTGACCACCGCGGGCCCAGCCAAGGACAGCACGCATGTTGAAGGGACTGAGGCATCACCTGGGCATCCTGCGCGAGAGCCTGCGCGCGGAGCGTGCGCAGCCGGACCAACGCGACTCGGCGGCGCCGGACTTCCTGCCGGCGGCGCTGGAGATCCTGGAAAAGCCCCCGAACCCGATCGGCCGCACCGTTCTCTGGCTGCTGATCGCCTTTCTCGCCATCGCATTGGCCTGGTCGTGCCTTGGCCGCCTGGACATGGTCGCGGTGGCCGAAGGCAAGGTGATTCCGCGCGGCAACGTGAAGGTGATCCAGGCTGCGGACCAGGGTGTGGTCCGTGCGATCCACGTGGTTGAAGGGCAGTCGGTGAAGGCCGGCACGCCGCTGCTCGAACTGGACCCGACGGTCAGCCATGCCGAAGTCGAGCAGGCGCGCCAGGCGTTGCTGACCGCGCAGATCGATGTGGCACGGGCGCAGGCCGTGGTTGACCACGTTGCCGGTCGGGCCGGTCGCTTCATCGCACCGGAGGGAGCACCTGACAGCATCATTGCCATCCAGCAGGCACTGGTGGCCGCCAAGCAGCGCGAGTTCGATTCCACTGTGGGTGGCTTGCAGCAGGAGCGCAGCCAGCGCGATGGCGAGCACGGCATGATCCTGGCCGAGATCGCCAAGCTGGAAGAGCAGCTGCCGCTGGCTACCGACCAGTTGAACAAGCTGGAGGAGCTGAGCCGCGACAACTATGTGCCGCGACTGCAGGTGGCCGAAGTAAAGGAGCGTGTTGTCGGCATGCGCCAGGACCTGGCGATCCGTCGCGAAGAGCAGCGTAAAGCGACCGCTGCGCAGCTGGCGGCCAGCCAGCAGATGAGCAAGAGCCGCAGCGAGTTCGCACGTGAAGCACTGGACGCCCTGACTGAGGCGGAAGCGGCACGCGCGTTGCGAGGCGAAGAATTGAAGAAGGCCCATGACAAGGCTGGGCACACGGTATTGCGCGCACCCGTGAATGGCGTCGTGCAGCAACTACAGGTGCACACCATCGGCGGCGTGGTGAAGCCGGCTGACGCGCTCATGGTGCTGGTGCCGCATGACGGCGAGCTGGTGGTCGATGCGATGCTGCCCAATCGCGATGCCGGCTTCGTCCGCGACGGGCAGCCGGTGGAGGTGAAGCTGGAGGCCTATCCGTTCACCCGCTACGGTGTGGTGGATGGCGTGGTCGAGACTGTGGGCCGTGATGCGGTGCAGACCGAGAAGGAGGGGTTGCGCTATCCGGCGCGCGTGCGCCTGCTGCGGCCCTGGATCGAAGTGGATGGCCGGCGCCGCGCGCTGGCGCCGGGCCTGGCCGCAACGGCGGAAATCAAGACCGGTGACCGCCGCATCATTGAATACCTGTTGTCGCCGCTGTCCAGGCGCGTGCAGGAAGCGGGGAGGGAGCGATGAGGAGAATGCCGTTCTGGCAAATCCTGGGCGCTTCAGTCCTTTGCCTCACTGCGGCATCCCCGGCAAACGCGCGGGAGCGTCACGTCTGGGCAGCATCCGAGCTGGAGAAGATGCTTATCGCATTGGTCCTGGAGCAACCGCGCCACGGTAGTTGGCGTGGCGTCGAACGCTCGGATGTCGAGCGAAGATTCGGTGTACATCTGTCATCTCTGGATGTCAACTCGAGAACGATTCAGTCGAGGCTGCTGACACGTGAAGGGTGGTCCGCCGCAATCAAGGTGGAGTACAGGCGGGAAGGTCGCGCGGTGAAATTCGACGCATTGGCGTCCCGCCGATTCAACGATCTTGAACGGCCATGCACGTTCAAGGCTGACGCAATGACGTCTTCAATGCTGGCTGCGGGATTCCATGGAGGAAGGAACGCCGCGCCGCTCAGCCCGGATACCCGAACCTACTCTCGGGGTTCCGTCTCTGTCCATATCACGACGTTCGACGCGGCCATCAATGCCGCGCTGCCTGAACAGTGTGTAGATACCCTGACCATAGCCCCGCCGGAGCATGACAATGTCTGAACTTAGCATCAGGTTGAACACCTTGCTGGACCAGTTCGCATCGCGAAATGCGGATACGCGTACCGCAGCGCAGAGGCTACGTCAGGCAATTTCCTCGTCACCAAGCTTGGTCAAGCGCTTCGAATCGGCTATTGCCGAGGGCAAGTTGAAAACGATTGAGTTGCTGCCTAGATCGGCGACCGAAAGAGCTCATATGTCGGACGAGGGAGTGCTCGCGATAGGCCGGGATGCCGTCGTGGGCAACGCGACCACTGAGTTCATGGACCAGCTCCGCGATACCTTGGGGCACGAGATCGCGCATGCGCACTATAAAGGCTACGACTTTGCCTTGAATGTGCTGAGTGAAGAAGTAGAGAAGCTGGCGTTTGAGAGAACAGAGACTCGCAATTACACCGCGGTCCTCCAGAATTTCCTTGCTGCCGCACGAAGGAATGAGGCTGTCGCAGCTATCGGAGGCTGGAACGCCAACATTTCCAAGATGATCGCAGACAGTGGAGGCCGTCCTCTAGACCGAGCCGCAGTTCTGGAGAGGATGGCCCAAGTTAATCCGCGATGCGTCATCGAGGTCAATGGCGTCTATCAGATGGCTGCCGGAATCGTGCTGAATGCCGATCTCACTGCAAATGTTTCAGATCAATCCGTTGAAGCATTCGCAAAGTGCTACTTTGATGGCAGCAAGGGAAGCCTGGGGCCTCAAGGAAAGTCTTCCTACACCGATTACTACTTGTCCTACGGCGTCAGCCTGATTGTGCGCATGGAGCGCTACAACAACCAGTACGGGGATCCCGACAGGGCACTGGTACAGATCAATCTTGCCGCTCTGGGAACGACAGAGGCAGCGCTGGAGGTCGCGGGTCTGACATTCCAAGGCAAAGGAGATATCTTCTTCTATACCGACCTTGGTGGTGGCCCGAACAACGGCTTCCAGCGCAGCGGAACCACGACGGGGCCGCGATTTGATCCGGACCAATGGAATGCCTTCTTCGATCGTACGCGCCTGCAGCAGATTGCCCAGGCGGGTGCGCTTGGTGGGGTGATTGGTGGCGCAATCTCTTCTGCCCTGAAGTTGAATGACCCGGCATGGCAGGTCATTTCCTCGGCAACGCTGTCGACCATCGGAGAGAACTTCGCCGAGGCGATCTCGGCCAGGGGCCTCGGGGTTCGGCTGTCCAGTGGGGACTTCAGCAGCATTCTTGCCGATCTTCCTGAGGAGTTTCAGGCCAATCTCAGGAGCGCAGGGGCTGGAGCTGTCTCTTCCTACCTGACCGCAGAGCTGTTCAGGACACTGGGTATCGAAGGGACGCTCGGTGAAATTGCACAGACCGCTGCTGGTGCAGCACTGAGTCAAGTTATCCAGAATGCGAACCTGATCGCCGATGGTGCCAAGATCAGCGTGTTCGAAGGTCTGGGTGCAACGCAGATATTCAACGCAGTCGGTGGCTACGTTGGCGCACGGCTGGGCGCTAGTTTGGTCAAGTTCGATACGGTCGGAGGGCAAATCGGTGCACAGGTTGGTTCGGCGATCGGCGCCTATGTCGGTGCGTCCGTTGCGACCACCTGGGCTGCAGCAGGTAGCAAGGTCGGAGGTGCCGCGTATGGCGCAATCGGAGCGGCAATCGGTGCGCTGGTGGGCTACATCCTGGGCGGGCTCGTTGGCTCGTTCTTCTCAAGTGGCAAGCCGCGTTCGTGGGCGTCGGTCAGCTGGGAAGAGGCATCGGACGGCTTCGTGGTCACCGGCATTCGTTCCCGATCGGGTGGCTCCAAGGCTGGGGCGAGGGTTCTTGCCAATGCCGTAGCGGACAACCTCAACGCGGTGCTGAAGATGTCGGGAAGCCGTGTGGCTTCGGGGGCCAGCATCGATGGCGGTACCTACGGTACCTACGGAAAGGACTATCGATACTGGTCTGCAACGCCCGTCGGGTTTGCGACGGCTGAGGAGCTTATCGGTCACGGCTCTGCGCTGGCTCTGGCGGGGATGGCGGACAAGATGGTTGGCGGAAACATCTATATCAAGCGGGCCATCGTCCAACATCTGGGCATGTTGCCTTCGCCTCGCGGTTTCAATGTGACGTCAATGATTGGCGACTTGGCCATGGCTGCTGATTATGGTCAGTATGTAATGGATCCTTTCCAGGTCAATTCGCTCATCGCCGGTGCGCCAGACAGCGGGTTGGCAGCTCAATGGGCGATCACGCTTGCGCGTGCGATCGAATTGGGCCTCAACAAGCGCGCATCGACCGATTGGACAGGGGGATTTGCAGCGTGGATGGACCAGCTTCCTGACGGTGAGCTGGACGGGCGTGGCTTGAACGCCGCGAACGTCAGTGCGCGATACAATGCCATTGATGGCAGAAAGTTCGTCCTGACTGGCGGAAGCGACGAAGAGCTCTTCTCGATCAGCGACACCATCGTCACCGCGGATAAGGATCGCATTCTCGGTGGCATCGGCAACGACAGCATCATCGTCAATGGTGCCACGCTGTCCAGCACCACCGACCTGCTGATCAATGGCAAGGCCGCCCCGGCCACCCATCGCATTGGCATCGCTGCGGTCATTGATGCCGGTGCTGGCGACGATCTGGTCCGCGGCGGAGACCTCGGCAACGATCTGCTCGGCGGCAGCGGCAACGACACCCTGGTGGGGGGCCTGCTCGATGACTGGCTGCTTGGCGGTGACGGCAACGACGTGCTGTTCGCCGGCAATGTCACCAATGTGAACTTCGCCATCGGTGATGCCAGCGCACAGGCGCTGGCGATCGCCGCGCGTGGTGGCAACGGCAACTACCTCGACGGCGGTGCCGGCGACGATCGCCTGTATGGCGGCACCGGTTCGGACTGGCTGGAAGGCGGCGCCGGCAACGATCTGCTGGTGGGTGGCGAGGGCGGCGACATCATCGCCGGTGGCGCCGGCGATGATCGGGGTGCCAATGGCGAAGCACGCCTGTTCGGTGGGGGCGGCGCGGACCAGTACCTGTTCCGGCTCGGTGACGGCCGCGACGTGATCTACGACGAAGAGGGCGCAGGCGCCATCCGTGGCAGCGGCGACAGCTTGAATGATCGCCTCGCCAAGATCGCCAATGGACAGCTGGCGCGCAACTGGGCCGGTGGCGGCGAGTACGAGGTCAACGGTTCGGTGAAGGGCGGTGAGGACGCGATCGTGTTCGGCACCGGCCTGTCGCTGCAGAACATCCAGATGCGCCGCTCCTCGGCCAGCGGTGCCGGCAACGACCTGATCATCGCCCTGGTCAGCTATGACGCCGCCGGCAACGCGACCCTCACCGGCGATGAGCTGACCATCAAGGACTGGTTCGAATCCTCGCATCGCGTGGAGTGGCTGCGGTTTGCCGATGGCGAGGACATCCGCATCGGCGACATGACCTCGTACATCATCGGCACCGGTGGCTCGGATGTGATCCTGGGCACCTACGGTGCGGACTTCCTCTATGGCGGCGCCGGCAATGACGAGATCCGGGGCCTGGCCGGCAATGACTTCGGCAATGGTGGCTCGGGCGACGATTTCGTTGCTGGCGATGGCGACCAGGACTGGGTGATGGGCGGCTCCGGCAACGACCAGGTGCTGGGCGGCGCGGGCAATGACACGGTGTTTGGCGATGATGGCAATGATCGTGTGTATGGCGGTACGGGTTCGGACCTGGTGGTCGGCGGCCGTGGCAACGACGAAGTGGTGGGCGGTGAAGGCGATGACGTCTTCCGCTACCAGCGCGGCGATGGCGACGACATCGTCATGGACGACTATGTCGACAACTGGGATCTGGTCTGGGAAAGGGGCGCCTATGTCAACGGCTATGTGCGCAATGCCGATGGCACTGTCAGCAAGGATGGCGTGGTCTACTTCGATGGCTCCTCCTGGATCAGCCACAACGACTGGAATGATGAGGCGCAGGTGCTGCGCCGGCACAAGGGCGCGCTCAATGGCCTGATTGCGCGCAACGCGGGTGTTGATTCGCTGGAGTTTGGCGTTGGCATCGACATCCAGGATGTGATGTTGCAGCGCGATGGCAATGACCTGCGCCTGGTGATCGGCCGCGATGGTGAGAAGGAGCGCCTCTCGGCGTCCAGTGACCGCATCACGATCAAGGACTGGTACGCGCTGGGTGGATCGATCGAGAACATGGTGTTTGCCGCGACCGGCCGCCATGCGCTCACCGACATGACCCTGCTGGGGGGCGGCGATGGCAATGACACCATTGCCGGTACGGCCGGCAAGGACTGGTTGACCGGCAACGGTGGCGATGACGTCATCGACGGCGGCGCGGGCAATGACCTGCTGATGGGCAACGAAGGCGACGATACGCTGCGTGGCGGTGCGGGTGACGACATCCTGTACGGCGGCCAGGGCGATGATCTGCTGCACGGCGGTGCCGGCGCGGACACCCTGTTCGGCGGCGGTGGCGTGGACATCGCCTCTTACGCGGGAAGTGCGGCGGTGCGCGTTTACCTGGAAGGCACGTTCGCCAATACCGGCGACGCCAAGGGAGATGTCTACAGCAGCATCGAGGGTATTGAAGGCAGTGCCGGTGCCGATCGCCTCGGCGGCAGCATCGGCGCGGACGTGCTGCGCGGTGGTGGTGGCGCGGATGCGCTGTACGGCGGTGAGGGCGACGATGCCTATGAGTACAACGTCGGCGACGGTAGTGATGTCATCTATGAAGGCGCCTTCTATCTGGATGAGGTGATGTCCAGCTCAGGGACGTTTGGATCAGCCTACACGGCGTCCTGGGAGTATCTGGGCCTTGGCGAGACAACGGCGGGCAACAAGCATCAGTATCGGTTGACGGTCAAGGAGATCGCATCCGGCACCATTGTCTACCAGAGCGTGGACAAGGTGGACTTCCTGTTTGACGCCCCAGTGGCGAACGCGCCAGCCTCCACCACGTGGCCATCGGCGCAGGGGCAGTTCCGTTCGTCGACCTGGCGAAACGGGCCAAATGGGCAACAGATCGTGCGCGAAGTGTTCCAGGCCACCGACGGGGGCCAGGATACGCTGGTACTGGGAGCAGGGCTCAGCCTCTCAAATCTTCGGTTGGCGCTGAGCGGGACGACGCTCCAGGTGGATGTCTTCGCCGCACAGAACGGTACGATCAAGCTCGCCAATCATACGAATGCCCAGCGTCGCGTCGAGTTCATGCAGTTGAAGGACGGACTGGTGCTGGATCTGCGCCAGTTCCGCCAGCTTTCCCAAGGCGGTAGCGCGAGTGACGATGTATTGTTCGGGTCCGATGGCGCGGACACGCTTACGGGTCTTGCAGGTCACGACGTGCTGGCGGGTGGAGATGGCAATGACACGCTGCGGGGCGGCGACGGCGACGACACGCTGGAGGGCGGCGCCGGTGCCGACATCCTCGACGGCGGCAGCGATCGCATCAGCCTCGGCCAGGCCGCGGTGGCGGGTGAAGCCTATGGCGATACCGTCCGATACGTGACCTCCACTGCGTCGCTGGTGCTGGACCTGGCTGCGGGTACTCTGTCGGGCGGGCACGCCGATGGCGATACTCTGGTTGCAGTCAACGGCGTCAGCACGCTGGAGAACGTAGTTGGCAGCGACGGCTTCGCCGATACGATCAGTGGTGATTCACGCGCGAATCGCTTGATCGGGCTGGGTGGCAACGACTGGCTGGATGGGCGGGGGGGCGACGACGTGCTCATCGGTGGTGATGGCAATGACACCCTGATGGGCGGCGACGGCAACGACGCGTTGTCCGGTGATGCCGGCGATGACCGGCTTGAAGGTGGCGGGGGCAACGATGTGCTGGCCGGCGGCGCCGGTGCCGACGAGCTTTACGGCGGGCTGGGCGACGACCAGATCAGCGGCGATGTGGGCAACGACAAGGCTTGGGGCGGCGAAGGCAATGACACCCTGGGGGGCCAGGACGGAGACGATCAGCTCTATGGCGAGGCCGGCAACGATACCCTGGTGGGCGGCGCAGGCGACGACCTGCTGGATGGCGGCACCGGCAACGACACCCTGGCCGGTGAGGCCGGCAACGACCTGCTGCGGGGCGGGGATGGCAATGACACCTACCTGTTCGATCGGGAGGGTGGCAACGACCGCATCGAAGACGCACTGGGCGTCAATCGCATCGTGCTGCAGAACGTGGCCAACCACGAGGTCTGGCTGCAGAAGGTGGGCAACGATCTGCTGGTCAGCGTGATTGGAGGCAGCACTCGGATCACCATCGCGGGCTACTACACCGGCGCCAGCCGGATCACCGAGATCGCGACCGGTGCAGGCTCGCTGTTCCTCGCCCACGCCGAGCCGCTGCTTGCGACAATGGCGGCAGAGTCGGCGTCCGTGCCGGCTGGGATGTCCTCCAGCTTGCAGGGCATGCTCGGCAGCTACTGGCAGAACTCGAGCAAGCCGGCACCGCTGGTCGAAACGCAGTACCTGGCCACCGACGAGGACGTGCCGCTCAGTGGCAGCGTCAATGCCGTCGACCATGACGGGAACATCACCGGGTACACGGTGATCACCGCCCCCGGCATGGGGACCGTCACGCTTAATGCGGCCACCGGCGCCTGGGTCTACACGCCGGCGGCGGACCGCCACGGCAATGACCATTTCGTGGTCCGGGTCACCGATGCCGACGGCAATACCGCAGACCAGATCGTCGATCTGGAGGTGCGCTCGGTCAACGACGCGCCCAGCGACATCCTCGCACCCGGTCCGCTGGCCGTGGACGAGAACGCCGCCAACAACCTGTCGCTGGGCCGCTTCGGCCATGTCGATCGCGACGGCGCGGAAGATACGGCCAGCTTCACCCTGATCAATGATGGCGGCGGCCGCTTCAAGCTCACCGCCGATGGCACGCTCAGCGTTCGTGATGGCACCAAGCTGGACTATGAGACCGCCACCGCGCACACCATCCGGGTGCGCGTGACCGACGGCGCGGGCGCGTGGTTCGAGAAGGACTTCAAGATCGACGTCCGCAACGTCAACGAGGCGCCGTTCACGCCGACCCGGCCACCGAACACTGCGGCCGTACTGGCCGGCGAGAAGACCGGGGCCGGTACGGTGGTGGGCACCTTCGTGATCGGGGACCCCGACAAGACCACGCCGACCCTGCAGCTGGTGACCAACCCGGGTGGCCTGCTGGAAGTGGTGGGCAACCAGGTGCGTGTGCGTGCGGGCGTTGCGATCGACTTCGAGACGCTGGCCGCCGCGCAGGGCGCGACCCTGGTCGATCTGGATGGCGATGGCATCAAGGAGGTGCTGCTGACCGCCAGCGTGAGGGCGTACGACGGCAGCCTGGCATCGGCCTCGACGCTCAGCTTCACCTATGCCATTGAAGATGAGAACGAAGCGCCGACGGCGGTGGTGTTCGCGGCCACCACCACCAGCTTCAGCGAAACCGATCGCGTTCCCACCGGAACCGCGCTGCCGGCGATCCTGCTCGGCACGCTGTCGGCCACCGATCCAGACACCACCGCCGGCAGTGATTTCGCCACG
This sequence comes from Stenotrophomonas sp. 99219_Sma, assembly GCF_056480785.1. Taxonomy (NCBI): domain Bacteria; kingdom Pseudomonadati; phylum Pseudomonadota; class Gammaproteobacteria; order Lysobacterales; family Lysobacteraceae; genus Stenotrophomonas; species Stenotrophomonas sp. 99219_Sma. The sequence continues at coordinate 1,153,594 of NZ_CM151117.1, forward strand.
ATGGTGTTCAGCGTGTCCGACAGCCGCTTCGAGATCATCAACGGCAACCAGCTGCGCCTTAAGGCCGGTGCGATCGTTGACTATGAAGCGGGAGGCAACGTCACCGTGACGGTCACCGCGACCGATCGCGGCGGCGCCGGATTGAGCGTCAGCAAGCAGTTGGTCTTCACCGTGGTCAACCGGGATGACTACCTGTACGGCACTGCCGCTGGCGAAACGCTGGTCGGCCAGGCCAACCGGGACGTGATCCAGGGGCTCGGCGGCAACGACATCATCAACGGCGGCGGTGGCAACGACGACCTGTACGGCGGCGATGGCGATGACAATCTGCGCGGTGAGGCTGGCGACGACAAACTGTGGGGCGAGCTGGGTCGCGACACGCTGTACGGTGGCGCAGGCGTCGACGAACTGCGTGGTGGTGATGGCGATGACAACCTGTATGGCGAAGACGGTGATGACCGCCTGTACGGCGACGCCGGCAATGACATCCTCGATGGCGGTGCCGGCAATGACCTGCTGGAAGGGGGCATCGGAAATGACACGCTGCGCGGCGGCGTCGGCAACGACATCCTGCGCGGTGGCGATGGCGACGATATCCTCGATGGCGGCGTCGGTGCCGACACCCTGTCCGGAGGCGCCGGTGTCGATACGCTGACCTACGCCTCGGCGACGGCGGGCATCGTGCTGAACCTGGCTACCGGAACACATGGCGGGGCGGCCGCCGGCGATGTGCTGGAAGATGCGTTCGAGCGCGTGATCGGCAGTGGGTTCGACGACGTCATCACTGGTGGCGCGGGGGATGATTACATCGAGGGTGGCGCGGGCAACGACAAGCTCTACGGCGGCGCTGGCAATGACACGCTGTATGGCGGTGATGGTGACGACCTGCTCGATGCGCAGGCAGGCAATGACACCCTGTATGGCGGCGCCGGTAACGACATCCTGATTGGTGGCGATGATAGCGACGTCTACTTGATCGACCGCAACTCCGGTGCCGACGAAATCCGCAACTACGACTCCAGTGGCGACGATATCGACGTCATCGGCTATCGCGACATCAGTCGCAATGATCTGTGGTTCAGTCGAACCGGCGACGATCTGGTGATCTCGGTGATTGGTACCAGTGTGGTGACCACGATCAAGGGCTGGTACACCACCACCAACGCCAATGATCGCGCCAACTACAAGATCGATTTCTTCCTGGCCGGCGAGCACGCCAGCAGCACGATCAATGCAGAGGCACTGGTCTCGTTGATGGCCGGCCGCACCAAGCCCGCCACGGTCGCGGCCTATCAGGCATTGCATGCCGACGGCACGTTCGAGAACCAGTGGCGGCACTACTGGGATGGCAACGGCCTGCCGTCGATCAGCATCGTGCCGGATCAGTCGATCAACGAGGATGGCCAGGTCGCCCTGCAGTTCACCGTCGGTGATGACCTGACCCCGGCGTCCGGGGTCACCGTACGTGCCGTGGCGGTGGATGCCACTGACCTTACGACGGTGGTGGCCTGGATGAATACTCCGACCATCACTGCGGGGGCCAACGGCGAGCGCACGGTGACGCTGGTGCCCAAGAGCAACGCCAGCGGACGCGTTGCGATCAAGCTGATCGCAACCGATGCCGGTGGGCTGGTGACCGAGCGCGTGTTCTTCATGAATGTGGCGCCGGTAGTGGACGCGCCGGTGATTACCCGTGCCGTGCAGGTCGGCAAGACACTTGATAGTGGCACGCTGACGCTGGATGTGCAGGCGGCGCTGTCCGATGCCGATGGTTCGGAGACCCTGGAGATCCGCATCTCGAACCTGCCGACCGGGCTGACCCTGAACAAGGGCACGAACCTGGGCAACGGCGTGTGGTCGCTGACGCCGGCGCAGCTGGCCGGTCTAGCGCTGGTCGGTCCGGCCACGTGGTCGGCCGACCTGACCGGCACTGCGGCGCTGACGGTGACTGCCATCGCCAAGGAGACCGCGACGGGCAAGACCAGCAGCACGACGCAGACCCTGTCGGTCACCATCAATGCGCGTCCGACCGACATCACCGTGGACCGTACGCTGAGCACAGTCGAGTCGACCTCGGATGCACCGGTGGCCAATGGCACCGTGCTGGGCAACTTCGCACGGGTGGATGCGGACAATGACAGCTTCACCTTCAGCCTGACCAACAACGCAGGCGGGCGCTTTGCGATTTCCGCGGCCGGGGTGCTGACGGTGGCCAATGCCAGCCTGCTCGACTACGAGGCCAACACCTCGCACCAGATCGTGGTGCGGGTGACCGATTCGGGCGGGTTGACCCGCGACAAGACCTTCACCGTCGCGGTGACCAACGTCGATGAAGCCCCGGCCACGCCGACCGTCTCCAGCCAGCCGGTGGCGATTGCTGCGGAGAATGCAGCATTGGGTGGTGTGGTGATTGCCAACTTGGCTTCCAGCGGTGGCAATGGCACCTACAGCTATGTGCTGGAGGGCGACGCGCGCGGCTGGTTCACCCTGGTCGGCAACCAGCTGAAGTTCCGTGATGGCCTGGTACTGGATTTCGAGGCGCTGAAGGCCGCCGGCATGACCCTGAGCGATGCTGACAGCGATGGCCGCCAGGAAGTGGTGTACTCGGTGTCGGTGAAGGCGGTATCCGGTGGATTGACCTCGGCAGGTGCGCGCACCATTACCGTACGCCTGGAGGACGTCAATGACGCGCCTCATGGCATCACTGCCGACCGCTCGCTCAGCATTGCCGAGAACTCGGGCAACGGCACCGAGGTCGGCAGGTTCAGCGGCCAGGACCAGGACGTTACCGACGGTCTGACCTTCATCCTGGTCAACAACGCTGGCGGCCGCTTTGCCATCACCGCGGCTGGTGTACTGAGCGTTGCCAATGGCGGGCTGCTGGACTACGAGGCCGCCACTTCGCATGCAATCACGGTGAGGGTGACCGACACCCACTGCGCGACCCGCGACCAGGTGTTCCAAGTGGGCGTGTCCAACGTCAACGAAGCACCACGAACGCCGGACGTCGTACAGCACGTGGCGCTCACCTCCGAGAACACCGGCGTGGCCGGGCAGGTGGTGGCTACGTTGTCCTCATCTGATCCGGATGGCACCGCGCCCTCTTATCAGATCATCAACGATCCTTTCGCCTGGTTCGTCATTTCCGGAAACCAGCTCAAGTACAACGTCAGCAGCTTCGATTTCGAAGCGGTTGCACCGTACCTGCAGCTGATCGACGGCGACGGCGACGGCCAGCTGGAGGCTTACTACAACGTCACGGTCCGTGCCACGGATGGTGCGCTGGTGTCGGGCAATCGCGAGATCACGGTACGCATCGAAGACGTCAACGAGGCACCGACGACCTGGGGCCAGAGTCTGACGCTGGCCGAATCGGCGCCGGGCGCGGGCCAGACCGTGTTCCAGTTCACCAACTGGTCCGACCCCGACAGCCAGTGGTACAACCGCGACCACCGGTTTGCCATCACAGGTGGTGCCAGCAACCTGTTCGGCATCAACGCCACCACGGGTCAGATCGCGCTGCACGGGCAGCTGGACTATGAAACCGCGCAGAGCCACCAGATACAGGTGACGGTCACCGATCGTGGTGGCTTGTCCAGCAGCACCTGGGTGACGATCAATGTGCAGAACGTCAATGAGCGGCCGACGGTCGTCCAGACGCTGGATAGCAACTACGTGTACGTGCTCTGGGGAAGTGACCAGGAGGACATCTTCAGCCGTCTGGTGATCACCAGTGCGGTGGAGCTGGTGAGTACTACCGGCCAGTACTGGGACACCTACACCAACGAGACATCGTTCTTTGACTATGGGACCACGTCGAGGGCCATTTCCGGTGATGGCTTCCTGAACGGCTATTACTACAACGGCACGCTTGCCACGCGGATCGTGAATCGTGGAAACCGGCGCCAGGTGAATGACGGAAACTGGGGCGATCCGCGCGGAAGCGGCGCGGGCTACTACCAGGAGACCTACTACGACACCTACTATGAAATCGTCATCCAGAGCGTGGACAGCTCTGGTCTCTGGAGTGATCCGCTGAAGTTTGTCGTCAACGAGTTCGGTGCACGCCTCGGTCCGGTCGTGCTTGACCTGGATGGCGACGGCGTGGAGACCGTGGGCTGGGCGCAGAGCGCCACGCGCTTTGACATGGACGGTGATGGCGTGCGTGATCTGACCGGTTGGGTCGGGCCGCACGACGGTCTACTGGTGCTCGACCGCAATCGCAACGGCACGATTGATTCCGGCGCCGAAATCTCGTTCACGATGGATCTGGAGGGGGCCCATTCCGACCTCGAAGGTCTGGCTGCCTATGACAGCAATGGTGATCGGCGTCTGGATGCCAATGACGCCCGCTTCGGAGAGTTCCAGGTCTGGCGTGACGCCAACCGCGATGGCATCAGCCAGGCGGGTGAGCTGTTGACGTTGCAGCAGGCCGGCGTGGCGTCGATCAACCTCGATGCGCGCCGTACCGGGCAGATGCCGGGTACATCGGCGGACAACACCACCTATGCCAACGGTCAGTACACCCGTACCGATGGCACCCAGGCGGCGCTGTCGGACATGTTCTTCGCTTTCGGCGAGCGCGATGAGGAGGGCAACGGTGACGGCCTGAATCTGAATGCTGGCGCCGGCAAGGGCGGACGCGACCTGGGCAGCGGTGATGCCGCCTCCGGCCGGGTCAACCGTCGAGGCGGCGATCCACGCTTCGCGCCTGCAGCTGACCTGCCGCAGGCCCCGGTGGCGCAAGCAGTGACGGAACCGGGGGATCGTTTCGGTGGCGTTGAGCCCACAGCCGCCGAGCGGATGCAGCAATCGGCTCGTTCGGAACATCGTGCTCCCATCGACGAAAGCATTCCCTCCGGCCAGGCATCACAGCGCTCAGCCTTGCATGACAATCTGGCGCTGGCACAGAAGAAGCGGTTCCAGATGATCGAAGCGATGTCCACGTTCGACGCCCAGCCCTATGCCCAGGGCATCAGCACAGCGGCGCGCGATCCGGCCACCATGGAACTGTTGACCGCCATTCCCGACTACAGGATTTCCCGTTCATGATCACGTCCACGACCGCCACCGCCACCGCCACCACCACCGACGGGGCGCCGCGCACCGTTGCCGAGGCCCTCGGCCAGATCGTCTGGCTGCTTTCACAGTCGCCGCTGCACCGTGAGATGCAGTTGAAGGACCTCGAATGGTCATTCATGCCGCCGCTGCTGAAGGAGCAGTTCCGGGTGTTCCGTTTCGGCACCCTGCCGCCGTTGCCGGGCATGCAGGAGGCCGGTGCGGCCTTCGCCGGGGTGACCCAGCAGGCGCTGGAACAGTTGCCGCTTGGAGTTGCAATCTGGGCCAATTTGTCAGAGGAGGCCGAGCGCAAGCTGGAAGCCGGCGAGCGGCTGGAACTGGACGACTGGAACAGCGGCGATCGCCTGTGGCTGATCGAGTTCATCACTCCCTTCGCCCAGCCCGGCAACGGCCTGGCCGAGGCCATGCTGGGCGATCTGCTGACCGGGCCGTTCGCGGGGCGCAGTCTGTCCATGCATCGGACCGATCCGGCCACCGGCCGGCGTGACAAGGTGACCCTGGGCGGCGTGCCGTCGCAGGCGGCCTGATCCGGGAGAGGTGAACGTCCGCCCCGGTCGCCACGCTGGCGGTCGGGGGAGTAGAGGCAAGCCCGGTGGGCCGGGGCTCGATGATAGAATGCCGGGTTTCTGGCAGTGCCCACCCATGGGCGGCCGGGTATCGGCAACTCCGGCTGTGTGCTATGACAGGCACCAGCCCCCGGACAATGGAATCACTTACCTATGGCGCGCGGCATCAACAAAGTCATCCTGGTCGGCAACCTCGGCAACGACCCGGACGTGAAGTACACCCAGAGCGGCATGGCGATCACCCGCATCAGCCTGGCCACCACCAGCGTCCGCAAGGACAAGGATGGCAACCAGCAGGAACGTACCGAATGGCACCGCGTGGTGTTCTTCGGCAAGCTCGGCGAGATCGCCGGCGAGTACCTGCGCAAGGGCAGCTCGGTCTACGTCGAAGGCAGCCTGCGCTACGACAAGTACACCGGCCAGGACGGCGTGGAGAAGTACTCCACCGACATCGTTGCCGATGAAATGCAGATGCTGGGCGGCCGTGGTGAAGGCGGCGGTGGCGGCGGTGGCGGCAACTACGGCGGCGATCGCCCGCAGCGCCAGCAGGCGCCGCGCCAGGAGTACGGCGGCGGTGGCGGTGGCCAGCGCGGCGGCCAGGGCGGTGGCTATGGCAACCAGGGCGGCAACCAGGGTGGCGGTTACGGCAACCAGAGTGGCAACCAGCGCCCGCAGCCGCAGCAGGCGCCGCCGATGGATGACTTCGCTGACGACGATATTCCGTTCTAGCGAATACTAGATCGAGAGTGGTGATATAGATCCACGGAGAGCCCCGTTTTTACGGGGCTTTCTGTTTTTCAATGGTTCTTGCACTGTTGAGAATTTCATATATAGTTGTGTGCATGGGGAAAAAGTAAAAAAAGGGCGATGCCCATGCTGTCAGTTCATGTGCTTGGCGAAGGGGAGCGAGTCCCAATGCTCCATGATGAGCAGGGCATGCCTTTGTTCTATCCGACCCTGTTCGCTACTTCCCAGCTTCGGAATGCAGGGGCGGCCGTAAACACGATCCGGAACAAGCTTGCCGATCTCCTCGTGCTCTTGCGCTGGGAGCAGGCCAATGGCCGAGACCTGATTACAGAGTTCCGCAGCGGACGCTTTCTCTCGGTTGCAGACATAGTTTCGCTGCGGGATTTCGCCAAGCTCGACATGCGGGAGTTGAGTTCTGCTGGAGACGGTGAAAAGGAACGGGGCGTCGTCGTAGATTTCCTTGAGGCGCGAGTTTCCTCAAGTCGGGCTCTGGCCACCATTGGTGGGCAGCAACACTTCAATCGGATCAGCACGTTCGCCGACTATCTGGAATTTACGGCTTCAGTCGTTACACAGCATCAGAACCCGTCACGGACCGCGCAGGAAATCGCGCGGATGGCCAGGACCATCCGTAAACATCGGCCCCGCGGGTTGGCAAAGCAGAGGGCCGACGAATCGGATCTGCGCTCCCCCCTTCTGAGTTGGTCGAGCGATTCATGGCGATAGGTGCCGAGGGAAACCCGCGAAACCCGTTCCGGCACCCGGAAGTCCAACTGCGAAATGCTATTATCTTCGGGCTGCTGCGGCACACCGGAATGCGGCGAGGGGAGCTATTGAGTCTGCGGCTCGATCAATTCGATTTGGGCCATGAGCCGCACGTCTGGGTTCGGCGCAATCAGGACGATAAGCATGACTCGCGGCGCTATCAGCCGGTAGCCAAGACCAAGGAGCGTCCGCTGCCGCTGCCTGAGATGCTAGCCAACCAGATCGACCGTTACATGTTGAAGGTGCGCCCCAAGATCGGCCCCGCCAGACGGCACCCCTACCTGCTTGTCTCGCACAGGAAGGGCAGCACATGGGGTAAGCCGCTCTCCGCCTCAGCACTAAGCAGTCAGATCTTTTCCCGGATGCGCGCGGTTGACTCCGCCTTCGAGGCTATCCATCCCCATGCCTTTCGACACCACTTCAACTACGAGCTTTCCGTCAGCATTGACAAGCACAACGCCAAGAGCCGGTCAGGGGAAGATGCTGAGGCGTCGCCGATCAGTGAGGCTAAGGAACTGGATGTTCGTGCGTTCCTGAATGGTCATCGCAGCAAGACCTCGGGAGCGACGTACAACCGGCGCCACATCCGTGAAGCCAGCGACAAGGCTGCTCGTCGGGTGCAGGCAGGTCGTCCCAAGACCAGCGATAACTCTAAGGAAGACGGCGATGGTCCGCGTTAAGCCAAAGCAGGTCGATGCCGAGCGGAAGTCGATAGCTCGAGCAGTGTCTAAGGACGGTTATCCATTTGAACCTACGGATGACCACTGGCGATTGAATAAGGACGTGCAAATCGCGCTTGGTCTTCCAGGGGCTATTGACGCTATAGCCGAAGCTGGCTTTCGCGCCACGCTGTTGCGCTATGCGGAAGAGGCATCTGCTCGTCATACGCGAAATATGGAGACGCGTTTCAAGCGATACTTGCGGGACACCGGAGCGTCACGGGTGACGGTGTCCGACCTCATCAATTGGCGCGCCAGCCTTGCGACAGACGAGCAATATCAGTTGGGTGGGCTGAAGGGATTTCTGCTTGCATGGTACGACTACGGGTTTGAAGGCATCACCGATGAAGTCGTTGATCTACTACAGGGTTGGCGAATACAGGGGAACGAAAAAGGCGTGGCCGTCGCCAGTGGTTGCCCTGAGAGTGGACCTTACACCGACCTTGAGATGGCTGCGATCTTGGATTGGGCGAATCTTGCGGCAGCACGGAAGGACATCGCATTTGAGGACTACGCCTATCTGCTTACCTTGGCGATGACCGCGCGACGTCCTGTCCAGATTGCAGCACTTAGGGGACGGGACATGATTCGGGAGACTGGTGAAGGTACGCCAATGTTCAGGCTCAACATTCCGCGAGCAAAGCAACGCGGCCTCGCGTTCCGTGGTGCCTTCCGGTCTCTTGCCATTCTTGAAGACCTATATCTGGTGCTTCGGCAGCAGCATCGACAGTCCGTCGCCGCAGTTTCCGAAGCTATTGGGCGAACAGTAGACCCCGTGCTGGCAGGCGAAGTGCCGATCTTTCTAAATCGCAAGCGTATCGAGGGTGTGGAACACGTCGACGAACTCACTGACCTTTTGATGGGCAGTGCGCCCGACCAGCTGCACGCAAAGATCGACTCGTTCGACTCCGCTCTGCAGCGTTGCGCTAAGGCGTCGACTGCACGTTCGGAGCGCACTGGCGAGTTCATTCGTCTCTCAGCAATTCGATTCCGACACACACGGGGCACCAAGCTTCGTCGAGAGGGCTTCGGTGCAGTCATCATTGCTGATCTGTTGGATCATTCCGACACTCAGAACGTGCGTGTGTACACGGAGAACACTGCTCAGGAGGCGGTGGTCATCAATGAGCTGGTGGGTGCCCAGCTCGCTCCCTTTGCGCAAGCCTGTCTCGGTAAGCTTGTCCGCTCTGAACGTGAGGCAATTCGCGGTGACGATCCGCGAAGCCGGGTGCCGAACGACCACCAACACGCGGTGGGAACCTGTGGGAACTATGGCTTCTGCGCTAGTGGCTACCGTTCTTGTTACACCTGCTATCACTTCCAGCCGTGGATCGACGGGCCGCATGAAGAGGTGTTGGTGGACCTATACGCTGAGAAGGAGCGCACCCGGGAGGCAGGCTGCACAGACGTCATCGTAAACGCAAATGACCAGTTGATCCTCGCCGTCGAGCATTGCGTTTCGATGTGCAAGAAGGCTAGGGATCGGATGCCTGAAGCGACTTTGTTAGAGGCGGACGCCCATGGGTGATGTCGTCCAATTCGTGCCTCGCGCTGAGCGCGATGCAAGTAAAAATCTAGCCGAGTTCATCCGCTTGGCAAAAGAAAGCCTGACAGCATTCGCGAATGGTGGTGCTTGGGATCGCGACAAGTGGCAGCAAAACGAAACCGTAGTTGTATTCGCGACGAAGACTTCGCCTCTGAACTCATACTCCTTTACGCCCTTCGCCGAACCATTCATGCAGTTCGCAAAGGCATACGTTAGATACCGGTATAGCCACAGACCGGTCAAGAGCTTGGCAATGATGCTCCAGGCGCTTCGCTGCGTGGAGGCAGGGTTGCTGGCGTCTTGTAGCCGAGCAGATGTCGGCCTCCTGAGTGGTGCGGTAATGGACGTTTGCGCCAACAAGTGCAAGGAGTTCTACTCCAGCGAGGATGTGCACCACAAAACCGGGCTCCAACTTCAAGCCGTATTCGACTTCTTGCGTGAGAAGAGTCTTGTCTTGTCGTTGCCAGCTTGGAAGTCTCCTTTCAAGAAGCCGGTCATCCTGACCGAGGATCTCGGCGAAGCAGGGCAGGCCCATCGCATGGCAAAGCTTCCCTCTAATGAGGCAATGCTCGCAGTTGCTGACGTGTTCGCCCAGGCCGACGATCGAGAGAGCCAGTTCTACTCGTCAATCTTCATCCTGCTGATGGCAGCGCCCGGCCGCATCTCCGAAGTCCTCAAGCTGCCTACTGATTGCATTCAATGGGAGGCGGACGAAGGTGGGAAGCTTCAAATGTTCCTGCGCTGGCATGCGGTCAAGGGCAAAGGCGCGACGAAGAAGTGGGTTGTACCCGCCATGCATGACGTCGTGCAAGAGGCTGTCCGGCGGTTGGTCGAAGTCGGTGATCCGGCACGTGAGGTAGCAAAGACGGCGTTCGAAGGCTCAGCACAATTGTCGAGAGAGGCCGGCGCGTCCAACCTCATCAAAGAGTTTGGTGGCTTTTACTGGCCATTCTTGGATGAGAAGAAGGTGCTGAAGGCTTGGGACGCACTATGCCTGCACCGAGAGAATGAGTTCAACCGCGAGAGGGAAATCAAGCCAAACTCATGGCGGATTCCCGACGCTAACGAGGTGAACAGGCGCTTGGGCGCCGGCCACCGATTATCGCTATTTGATCGCATGGGTCTGCGGAATTCGGATGGCACGCGCATCGTGTTGACCTCGCACCAGCTCCGTCATTGGCTCAGCACGATGTCAGAGCGGGCGGGCATGGACGACTATACCCTGGCGCAATGGGCTGGCCGTGCAAAGGTTTCCGACAATCGTCATTACGACCATCGCTCGCCCGAGGAGCGCCTGGAGGCTGCCCGAGGGCTGCTTCCGATGCAGCTTGCTCCATTGCTCGAGCGCATCAAGCATCGTCAGCCGGTGACATATCAGGAGCTTGGGGTTGATCGGCTAGGAACGGCCAAAGCAACGCTCTACGGCATGTGCGTGCACGACTACGCCATGGCGCCGTGCCAGAAACAGCGCGAGTGCATGACCTGCAAGGAGCATGTTTGCGTCAAGGGCGATCACGTTACGCTAGATCGGATTCGTCTCTTGGAAACGCAGACGGAAAAACTGCTCCAACACGCCATGAAAGCTCATGATGATGGCGACTTTGGCGCCGACCGCTGGGTTGACAATCACAAGTGGAAGCTCGCGCACGTCAAGGCAATGCGGATGGCCTTGGAGCATCCCAATATTCCGGAGGGAGCGGTCCTCAGGGTCCCGGACGGGCACGATCCCTCTCCAGTTCGTCGCGCCCTTATGGATCTTGATGTGGTGGAGATGCCCTCCATGGAGGCGCTTGGTCCGAACATAATTCCCTTGGCCCTGACCTGATCGCCATGCCAAAAAGGATCATCACCAAGGCAACGCTCCCAAAGATCATGCGTGAGCTAGATCGCTGGCAAGGCAAGCTCACTTGGCCACTTTTCTGCGAGCGTGTCGCAAAGGTGCTGAACGTCGCAGCGATTTCGAAGCACACGATGTACCTCTACCCCGCCATCAAAGAGCGGTTTCAGCAGCGACAGAAGGACTTGCGAGAGGCAAGGGATGCACTCCCGCGAGACTTCACGCTAGATTCCGCGACCCGGCGGATTGCTGATCTGGAAGCACAGGTAAAACGGCTAGAAGAGACGAATAACCGGCTGTTAGACCAGTTCCGCAGATGGCAATACAACGCCTATGCGAACAACGTCAGGATGGATCTTCTCGCTTTAGATAAGCCGCTGCCTGAGGTGAACCGCTCAGGACGCCCACGTGGGATCCCGAGGCCTAGGGTGTCCAAAAAGACATGATCGGTTTGCAACCCATTTGGAAGATCTTTCTGTATCTCAGCGGCTTCAAGCAGGGCGCCAACGGGCCGACATCATCTCTACAAGTTCAAAAATGGCTATGAATCAAATGAAAGATACCAGAACGGCCGCGGGCCATATCGAAGTCCCTAAGGCATCCGACACCGTGCTCGCCAGCTTCATCTGGAAAAATGCCGAGGACCTGTGGGGCGACTTCAAACACACCGACTTCGGCAAGATCATCCTGCCGTTCACGCTGCTGCGCCGCCTTGAATGCGTGCTGGAACCCACGCGCGATGTCGTCCGCGAGACCCACGCCAAGTTCAAGGACAAGGGCCTGGATACCGACTTGATCCTGCGCCAGAAGGCCGGCCTTCCGTTCTACAACACCTCGCAGTACTCGCTGGCTACTTTGGGTGCGACCAAGACCAAGTCGAACCTCGAGGCCTATGTCGCCGCCTTCTCAGACAACGCACGCGTCATCTTCGACCAGTTCAACTTCACCGACACGATCGCCCGGCTCGCCCGCGCCGACATCTTGTTCAAGATCTGCCAGAACTTCGCCAATACCGACCTGCATCCGGATGTCGTGCCCGACCGGGTGATGTCCAACATCTACGAGCACCTGATCCGCCGGTTCGGCTCCGAGGTCAACGAGGCGGCCGAAGATTTCATGACGCCACGCGATGTCGTTCACCTGGCCACCACTCTGTTGCTCGATCCGGACGATGCGCTCTTTCGCAACAGTCCCGGCCTGATCCGCACCCTTTACGATCCCACTTGCGGCACCGGCGGCTTCCTCACCGATGCCATGAACTACGTCGACGGCTTCGCCGCTCAGGGCAAGGCCCCGCCCGTCCTGATCCCGTTCGGCCAGGAACTGGAACCGGAAACCCACGCGGTCGCGCTCGCCAACATGCTGCTGCGTCGCCTGGAAACCGAACCCTCTCGTGACCTGTCGGCCAACGTCGCCGGCCCCAAATCCACGCTCTCTCAGGATGCCTACGCAGGCCAGCGCTTCCACTACTGCCTCTCCAACCCGCCCTTCGGCAAGAAGTGGGAGAAGGACCAGGCGTTCGTCGAACGCGAAGCCAAGGAAAAGGGCTTCGAGGGACGTTTCGGTGCAGGCACCCCGCGCGTGTCCGACGGCTCAATGCTCTTCATTCAACACCTGATCTCTAAGCTGGAGCACCCCAACAAGGGCGGCGGCCGCGCGGCCATCATCCTGTCGGGCTCGCCCCTGTTCACCGGCACCGCAGGTGGTCATGGCCATAGCGAGTCGCAGATCCGCCGGTGGCTGCTCGAGAAGGACTACGTCGAAACCATTGTCGCCTTGCCAAACGACATCTTCTTCCGTACCGGTATCGGTACTTACATCTGGCTGCTGACCAACAACAAGCCAGAGGACCGCCGCGGCAAGATCCAGCTGATCGACGCTACCGAGATGCACAGCCCCATGCGTAAGGCCGAAGGTAACAAGCGCCGCTACCTGAGCGACGGGCAGATCCAGGACATCGCACGGCTCTATGCCGACTACACACCCGGGGAGAATGTGCGGATCGTGGACTATCGCGATTTCGGCTATCGCCGGATCAAGGTCCAGCGACCGCTGCGCCTGGTCGCCAAGGTGACTGAGGAAGGTCTTGCCACCTTGGCGACCAGCAAGGCCTTCGCCAAGCTTGATGAGACTGAGCAATCCGGTTGGCTCACTCTGCTGCGCAAGCATCTGGGCCAGACTTACCCCTATACCTGGTTCGCCACCTTGCCAGCTCTGGCCAAGAAGGCTGGCTTGCCGAAGATCGCAAAGGCTCTAGCGACGGCTCTGGAGAGCGCTTTGGGTGTGCGAGACGACAAGGCACCAGAAGTGGTGGACGCCGATGGCAACCTCGTTGCCGACAAGGACCTGGAAGATTTCGAGACTGTCCCGCTGGACCAGCCCATCGACACCTACATGGCTGCCGAAGTACTGCCCCACGTGTCCGACGCATGGGTGGACGCCAGCTTTACGGATGATGAGGATGGCCAGCGCGGCAAGGTCGGCTACGAGATCAACTTCAACCGCTACTTCTACAAATACGTTCCGCCGCGTGACCTGCACGAAATCGACTCAGAGTTGAAGGCCGTTGAGGCTGAAATCGCCGCACTGCTGGATGAGGTGGCGGAATGACCCCCGCCCTTTACCACAAGGCGTTCAAGTCATCTGGCGCGCCGTGGCTTGGGAATGTGCCCACCCATTGGGTGGTGAAACCTCTGTGGTCCATGTACAGGCAGAAGAAGATTACGGGATACCCCGAGGAGACGCTCCTCTCTGTCTATCGTGACCATGGTGTCATTGAAAAGAGCTCGCGGGACGACAACAAAAATCGTGCGTCAGAAGATCTGAGCGGCTACCAGCTAGTCGTGGATGGCGACCTAGTCACGAACAAAATGAAGACGTGGCAAGGATCGATTGCCGTCTCAAGCCTGCGCGGCATTGTGAGCCCCGCATACTACGTCTACACAAAGCTTCATGACGGCAATAACGCCTACCTCCACCACCTGTTGCGGAGCGTTCCATACATCACTGGCTACCAGTCGATCTCAAAGGGGATCCGTGTGGGCCAGTGGGATCTTGAGGCAGATAAATTTCGCCTGTTCCCCGTACTCATTCCACCTCGGCCGGAACAGGACGCCATCGTCGCCCACCTCGACCGCGCAACCACCCGTATCGACGCCCTGGTCGCCAAGAAGACCCACTTCATCGAGCTGCTGCGCGAGAAGCGCCAGGCCATGATTACGCATGCCGTGACCAAGGGGCTGGATCGTGGTGCGCCGATGAAGGACAGCGGGGTTGAGTGGCTGGGGGAGGTCCCCGTGACGTGGGATACCGCACCACTCAAGTCGTTCCTTCAGCTTCGTCGGGACATCGTTGGTACCGCCAGCGCGAATACCAGGCTGCTTTCGCTCACCTTGCAGGGCGTGATTGAGCGAGACCTGGAAAATCCCACCGGCAAGATGCCTGCTTCATTCGATGGCTACCAGCGCATTTCCGCAGGCGAGATGGTCTTCTGCCTGTTCGACATGGACGAAACGCCGAGGACCGTCGGCGTGGCCCAACAGGACGGGATGCTGACGGGCGCGTATACGGTTTTCCGGCCACAGAGCGACCTCTGGGCGCGCTACCTCTACTACTTCTTTCTCCACGTGGACGAGTACAAGCGCCTTAAGCCCTTCTACAAGGGCCTGCGCAAGACCATTCGACCTGGCCCGTTTCTCTCCATTCAGGTACCGCGCCCCAGGGATGGTGAAGCTGAGGCCATCGTCGCCCATCTCGACCGCGCTACCTCCCGCATTGACACTCTGATCGCCAAGACCGAACGCTCGATCGAATTGCTCCGCGAACACCGCACCGCCCTCATTACCGCTGCCGTCACCGGCAAGATCGACCTGCGCCCTGCGGCCTAAGGACACGCCATGCATCCTGCCTTCACCGACACCGCCCACCGCGAGAAATACTTCGAGACGTACATCGTCAAGCAACTCGCCGCGCGCGGCTGGAAGATAGGCGATACCAACGACTACGACCAGAACCATGCGCTCTACCCGGAAGACCTTGTGGCATGGATCCAGACCACACAGCCTTCGAGGTGGGAAAAGCTGGTGGCGAGCAATGGCGAAAAGGCGGTCACCACTCTCATGGACCGCCTTGCCCAGGCCTTGGACAAGGAGGGCACCGTCCACATCCTGCGCCATGGTGTGAAGATCGCAGGGGCAGGCGAAATCAGTCTGAGCGAAGGCCTGCCTGAGGACACGCGCGATCCGTCGGCCTGGGACCGCTACAACGCCAACATTCTGCGCGTGGTGCCGCAGTTGAAGTACCGCCCCGGCAGCACGCTTGCCATCGACCTGGTGTTCTTCATCAACGGTCTTGCGGTGGCGACCGTAGAGGTCAAGACCGACTTCACCCAGTCCGCCTCGGCTGCTGTCGAGCAGTACAAGAACGATCGACTGCCCGTGGATCCAACCACGAGCCGCGTTGAACCCCTGCTGATCTTCAAGCGTGGCGCCGTCGTTCACTTCGCCATGTCCGACAGCGACATCCAGATGTGCACCAAGCTGGATGGCCAGAACTCCTACTTCCTACCCTTCAACCAAGGCCGGGACGGTCGGGCGGGCAACCCCATCCGCGAGGACGGTGAGTATCCGGTCGCCCACTTCTGGGAGCAGGTCTGCCAGCGCGACAACTGGCTGCGGATCTTCCATGGCTTCGTGTACACCGAAAAGAAGGACGTGGTGGACGTGGCTGGCAACCACTCCCGCAAGGAGACGCAGATCTTCCCGCGCTTCCACCAGTGGAAAGCGGTCACCCGCATGATCGACGACGCCAAGGCCAAGGGCCCTGGCCAGTCCTACCTGTGCGAACACTCGGCAGGCTCCGGTAAGACCAGTACCATCGCCTGGACGGCGCATGACCTGATCCGCCTGCGCACCGATGCTGGCGTCAACCTGTTCCACTCGGTCATCGTGGTCACCGATCGCACGGTGCTCGACAAGCAGCTCCAGTACGCAGTCCAGCAGATCGATCATCAGAAGGATC
The DNA here is from genome assembly GCF_056480785.1 of Stenotrophomonas sp. 99219_Sma. NCBI lineage: Bacteria > Pseudomonadati > Pseudomonadota > Gammaproteobacteria > Lysobacterales > Lysobacteraceae > Stenotrophomonas > Stenotrophomonas sp. 99219_Sma. The sequence continues at coordinate 1,169,872 of NZ_CM151117.1, forward strand.
TGATCGCGGCCATCGGGGAGAAGGACAGCGGCGTCAGCAAGTCCAAGGAACTTGCCGAAGCTCTGGAACGTGGCACCCCCATCATCGTGGTGACCATCCAAACTTTCCCTTACGCGATGGAGCAGATCCTGACCAACGGGAAACTCGCTGACCGCAACTTCGCCGTAATCATCGACGAGGCCCACACCAGCCAGACCGGCACCGCCGCCTCCAAGCTGCAGGCCACGCTTGCCCTCCGCGACGCCAAGGCCATGGAAGGACTCACCGTCGAGGAGCTACTGGAGAAAATTCAGTCCTCGCGCGTGCGCCCCAATAACGTCTCCTACTTCGCGTTTACTGCCACGCCGAAGCACGCCACGTTGACGCTGTTCGGCACGCGCCCTGATCCGGGCAAGCCGGCTAGTAAGGAGGACAACCTGCCCGTGTCCTTCGACAAGTACCCGATGCGCCAGGCCATCGAGGAAGGCTTCATCCTCGATGTGCTGCAGGGCTACTTGCCCTACAAGACGGCGTTCAACATGGCCGAGCCTGAGAAGGACGGCAAGCGCGTGGAGGGTAAGGCGGCCAAGCGGGCGCTGGCCAAGTGGCTCTCGCTCCATGCCACGAACGTCACCCAGAAGGTCGAGTTCATCGTCGAGCACTTCGCGGCCAACGTAGCCCCTTTGCTGGGGGGCACGGCTAAGGCCATGATCGTGACGTCCTCGCGCGCGGCCGCCGTGCGCTACAAGAAGGCATTCGACGCGTATATCAGGGCCAACCCGCAGCACAAGCCCTACCAAGCGCTGGTGGCGTTCTCCGGCTCACTCACGGGCAATGAGGTCATGCACGCCTCCGACGAGCAATTGAAGAACGACCCGTTCGCGGCGCAGGACGATGAGCAGTTTACCGAAAGCACCATGAACCCTCGTCAGTACGGTACCGACCTGCGCAAGGTGTTCGATCGTCCTGAGTTCCGGGTCATGATCGTGGCCAACAAGTTCCAGACCGGCTTCGACCAGCCCAAGCTGTGCGCAATGTACTTGGACAAGAAGATCGCCAACCCGGTGGAGATTGTCCAGACGCTCTCCCGACTCAACCGCACCGCGCCCGGCAAGGACACGACCTTCGTCGTGGACTTCGTCAACGATCCGCAGTCGATCCTCGACGCCTTCGCCATGTATGACGCAGGCGCCAAGATTGAGAAAGCGCAAGATCCCAACGTGGTCTATGACCTGCAAGCCGACCTGGACAAGGTGGGGGTCTACACGCAACGCGAGGTAGAGACGTACACGGCCATCCGCTTCAAGTCAGCCGCGGCCTACGCCGCAGGCGACCAAGCCCAGCACAAGGATATGTACGCGGCCACTAGCCTGCCTACCCAGCGGTTCAACGATGCGCTGAAAGCCGCCCGCACCGCCATCCAGGCCGCGGAGGCAGACTTCGAGGGCGCCAAGGCACAGGGGAACGAAGCCGGTATGAAGGCGGCCGACGCACGGCGCAATGCGGCGGCTGAAGTGCTCCAGAAGCTACTGGACTTCAAGTCGGGGTTGTCCCGGTTCGGCACTCTGTACACCTATATCGCCCAGACCATCGACTTCGGCGACCCCAGCCTGGAAGGATTCGCCAGCTTCGCCCGCCTGCTGTCCAAGCGCTTGAACGGTGTGCCGCCTGATCAGGTGGACATATGCGCGTTGCTGCTGACCGGCTTCGACATCAAGTCGCAGGACAAGCCCGCCTTGGGTGGTGATGACGGTGATGATCAGAAGCTGATACTGAAGCCCGTAGGCCCTGGGGGCGGTGGGCAAGCGCAGCTACCCGTCTACTTGCGTCAGGTGATCGCTAAGCTCAACTCGATCTTCGGTGAGGCCACGGCACTGACCGACAAATTGGCCCTGGTGAACCACGTCGCCGACATCGTGCGCGAGGACGCCAACACCGTGGCCCAAGTCAAAAACAACCCGCGGGATGTGGCCATGGCAGGCAACATCAAAGGCTCAGTCCAGTCGGCCTTGGTCAGGGCATTGGACTCGCACAGCACGCTGGCCGCCCATGTGTTGAAGCACGACCAGCAGGCACTGGTCCCGCTGGTGGGGCTGATCTACGAGTTGGTCAAGGCGGGGCAGAACATCGACCGGACGGAACTGGGGGCGTAATCAGCAGTCAAGAAAGCCGGGCAGAGTGTCGAAATTGCACGTTAGAACTAGCCCGACGAGCCGTTAAATCGATAGTTCAAGTCCCTTTTGTCTAGGAAATCGGTGAGGCATGTGATGGAATTGTCATGTAAAGCAAGTACTTGAATGCGAATTGATCGTCTGGATCGGTCTTTTATGTGTGCACAACCGTTCTGATCGAACGCTCGTTCGCAGCAGAAAAGAAAGCCCCGCTCATGCGGGGCTTTTCTTTATCCGGAATCCCTTCGGAGTTGTGCCCCGCAGCATCGGTTTTCGTGCACCGCGACTTGCAAACAGACAATTTCCTCCCCTATGGTGCAATCGATTGCATTGCTGTGAATCGTTGCGTTTGATACCGGTTGGGAGGCCGGCAGGTGGATGTCCATCCATTCGATCAGACCGGCCCCGGCGACGGGCCTCACGCGGCGCGATGCGTTGCGCATGGCGGTTGCTGGAGGCGTAGCTCTGGGTACTGCGGGAGCGTTGCCTGCATTCGCCGCCACCGCAGCGCTCAAGGGCAACCTGAAGCACTCCGTGGCCCGCTGGACGTTCCCGCAGCTGTCCGTCGCCCAGCTTTGCGCGACGGTGAAGGACATCGGCTTTGCCGCGATCGACCTGGTCGGCCCGGAAGACTGGTCCACGCTGAAGGCGAATGGCGTGTACAGCTCGATGTGCAACGGCGCGGAGCTGGGCCTGACCAAGGGCTTCGCCGGCCGCGAATTCCACGACCAGCTGGTGGAGCGTTACACGCGGCACATCGATCTGGTCGCCGATGCCGGCTACCGAAATCTCATCTGCTTCTCCGGCAACCGCAACGGCATGGACCCCGCCGAAGGCATGGCCAATGCCGAGGCCGGCCTCAAGCGCATCCTCGGGCACGCCGAGAGGCGCGGGGTGGTGCTGGTGATGGAGCTGCTGAATTCCAGGGTCGATCATCGCGACTACCTGTGCGACCACTCGGCATGGGGCGTGGAGCTTTGCCAGCGACTCGGCTCGGACAACTTCGGCCTGCTCTACGATATCTACCACATGCAGATCATGGAGGGCGACATCATCGCCACCATCGGCAAGCATCACGCCTGCTTCAAGCATTACCACACCGCAGGCGTGCCCGGCCGGAACGAGATCGGAGACCAGCAGGAGCTCCACTATCCGGCCATCTGCCGCGCGATCCGCGACACCGGTTTCAAGGGGTATCTGGCGCAGGAGTTCACGCCTGCAGCGCCCGATCCCGTTGGCTCATTGCGCGAGGCGATCCGCCTCTGCGACGTCTGAAACGATATCCACCCAGGTGAGAAACCCATGGCAGATAATCATTACGACGCCATTGTTGTTGGCTCGGGAATCAGTGGCGGTTGGGCGGCGAAGGAGCTGACCGAAAAGGGCCTGAAGGTCCTGATGCTGGAACGCGGACGCAACATCGAGCACGTCAAGGACTACGTCAATGCGATGAAGGAAGCGTGGGACTTCCCGCATCGCAACCGGCCAACGCAGGCGATGAAGGCCGACTTCCCGGTGCTGATGCGCGACTACGGCCTGGCTGAGAATCTGGAAGGGATGTGGGCCAACGAACAGGACTCGCCCTACATCGAGACCAAACGTTTCGACTGGTTCCGTGGCTACCACGTCGGCGGCCGCTCATTGCTATGGGGCCGGCAGAGCTATCGCTTCTCCGACCTGGATTTCGAGGCGAACCTCAAGGACGGCATCGCGGCCGATTGGCCCATCCGCTACGCCGATATCGCGCCGTGGTACGACCATGTGGAAAAGTTCGCCGGCATCGCCGGCACGCGCGAAGGACTGGACGTGTTGCCGGACGGCGAGTTCCTGCCGCCGATTCCCTTGAATATCGTCGAGAAGGATGTGGCCGCGCGTATCAAGAAGGCCTTCGGCGGAACGCGCCATATGATCCACTCGCGCACTGCCAACATCACAAAGCCCATGCCGGAACAGGGCCGCGTCAACTGCCAGTACCGCAACAAGTGCATCCTGGGTTGCCCTTTCGGCGCTTATTTTTCCACCCAGGCAGCGACACTGCCGGCGGCGATGAAGACCGGCAACCTGACCTTGCGGCCGTTCTCGATCGTCAAGGAAGTGCTCTACGACAAGGACCGCAAGCGTGCCCGCGGTGTGGAGGTCATCGATGCCGAAACCGGCCAGACCTACCAGTACACGGCCAAGGTCATCTTCCTCAACGCGTCGTCGTTCAACTCGACGTGGCTGTTGATGAACTCGGCCACTGATGTGTGGGAGGGCGGGCTGGGCTCATCGTCGGGCGAGCTCGGGCACAACGTGATGGACCATCACTTCGGTGCGGGCGCCTCCGGCCGGGTCGAGGGTTACGAAGACAAGTACTACTTCGGGCGTCGCCCCTGCGGCTTCTACATTCCGCGTTTCCGCAACGTTGCGGCCGACAAGCGCGGCTATCTGCGCGGGTTCGGCTACCAGGGCGGTGCCAGCCGCACCGGCTGGTCGCGCGAGATCGCCGAGCTGAACATAGGTGCCGATCTGAAGGAGGCGCTGACCGTGCCCGGTGACTGGCGCATCGGCATGACCGGGTTCGGTGAAATGCTGCCGCACCACGACAACACGATCCGCCTGGACCGCGACCGCAAGGACAAGTGGGGTCTGCCGGTGCTGGCGATGGACGTTGCCATGCGCGCCAACGAACTGGCGATGCGCAAGGACATGGCCGCCGATGCCGCCGAGATGCTGGAGGCGGCCGGCGTCAAGGACGTGAAGATGCACGACAACGATTACGCCCCGGGCAAGGGCATCCACGAAATGGGGACCGCGCGCATGGGACGTGATCGGAAGAGCTCGGTGCTGAACCAGCACAACCAGGTCTGGGATGCACCCAATGTCTATGTGACCGACGGGGCCTGCATGACCTCCAGCGCCTGCGTGAATCCTTCGCTGACCTACATGGCGCTGACGGCTCGGGCCGCAGATCATGCGGTGCGCGAACTGAAAGCGGGGAATCTCTGATGGATCGCCGCGAGCTGTTGAAGATGATCGTCGCCGCCACCGGTGCGGCCATGGTTGGGTTGCCTGCCCTTGTGCAGGGTCAGGCACCGGCGGGCGCCACCAAGATTCATTTCTCCGATACCGACGTCGCTACGCTGGACGAGATCGCCGAGACCATCCTGCCGCGGACCCGGACACCAGGGGCGAAGGATGCCGGCGCCGGCCTGTTCATGGCGACGTTCGTCACTGACTGCTACACCGCCCGGCAGCAGGCGGCGTTCCGCGCAGGGCTGACCGATATCGACAAACGGGCCGGTGGCCGCTTCGTGTCGCTCACGCCGCACGCCCGCTCCGAATTGCTGCGCACGCTCGATGCAGAAGCCAAGGCACGTCATGCCGATGTGACCGAAACCGGTACGCCTGAAGAAGGCGAGGCGATGCCGCACTACTTCACGATGCTCAAGCAGCTGGCCATCTTCGGCTTCTTCACCTCCAAGGTCGGTGCCACCAGGGTGCTGCAGTACGTTGCCGTGCCGGGGCGCTACGACGGCGATCTTGCTTATGTTCCCGGCACGCCCGCCTGGGGGACCAGCTGATGGAGTGCAACAGGATGATCAAGCCGCTGCTGATCGCGGCCACCGTGCTGGCCGCCGCACCCCTGTTCGCGCAGAACGGTGCCGACGCCGCGCGCGATCCGAAGAAGACCGAGGTGTGGACGCCGGTGCCTGCGACCGTTGCCACGCCGCCAGGCAAGGCACCGTCCGACGCAATCGTGCTGTTCGATGGCAAGGATGTCTCCGCGTGGGAGTCGGAGCAGGGCGGGCGCGTGCCCTGGAAGATTGCCGATGGCGCCATGACCGTCGTGCCCGGCAGCAAGGGCATTCGCACCAGGCAACGCTTCTGCGACGTCCAGCTGCATGTCGAGTGGCGTACGCCCACCGACACGAAGGGCTTCGACGGACAGAACCGCGGCAACAGCGGCATCTTCCTGCAGGAGCTGTATGAACTGCAGGTGCTCGACAGCTACAACAACCCGACCTATGCCAATGGCCAGGCGGGTTCGATCTACAAGCAGGCCATGCCGTTGGTGAACGCCTCGCGCGCACCGGGACAGTGGCAGGCCTACGACATCCTCTGGAAAGCACCGCGCTTCTCGGCGGGCGGTGGGCTTGTCTCGCCCGCGCGCATCACGGTACTGCACAACGGCGTGCTGGTGCAGGACGACACTGTGCTGGCCGGCAAGACCGAATACATCGGTGCGCCTTCCTACGCGCCGCATGGGTGTGCGCCGCTCTATCTGCAGGAACATGACTCCAGGGTCAGCTACCGCAACATCTGGGCGCGCGAGCTGTAGGGGCACGCGGCCGGCGTGGTCGCCGGCCGCTTACTTCGCCAGGTAGCTGGCGATGTCATTGATCTCCTGCTGTGACAGCTGGGAGAAGGGCGGCATCAGCCCGCCGCCCTTGCTGATCTTTTCCTTGATCTGTGCGGGTGCCATGCGCTTGCCGATATCGGTGAGCGCCGGGAACGCGCCCGGCATGCCCGCACGATCGGCGCCGTGGCAGGCCACGCAGTTCGCGGTGTAGAGCTTTGCACCCGCAGCCGGGTCGTCCTTGCACCAGGCGGTTGTCGCAACGCTCATGCCGCCCAGGGCCACCGCCATTGCCAGGATCATTTTCATGTGGGGCTCCTTGATGCGTCAGCGCCGCGCACGGGCGGGCACGCGGGTGGTCAGGTGTTCACGCAGATAGTCCGCACCGGTCTGGATGATCCTGGCCGGATCGCGTGGCTGGTCGTGCTCGATGATGTACCAATGCACGCCGGCGGCTGCCGCAGCAGGCAGGATCGCGTTCCAGTCCAGCACGCCCTGGCCCACCGCGGCGAATCCGCCTTCGTCCTGGGCCTGGCCCTTCGGTGCATTGTCCTTGGCGTGTACCGCGAACACGTGGCCGCGGAACTTTGCCAGCATCACTGCCGGGTCCAGGCCTGCACGCGCGACCCAGGCCAGGTCCAGCTCGGTCTGCAGGTCTGGACCGGCGGCGGCGAACAGCAGCTCCAGTCCGGTCCTGCCGTCGAAGTCGGCCAGTTCGAAGTCGTGGTTGTGGTAGGCCAGGCGCATGCCCTTGCCGCGCACCTGCTTTGCGATGCGGCCCAGTTCCTGGCCCAGGGCGGTCCAGCCGGCGGCATCGCCCGGGCGATCCTTCTTGTCCAGGTACGGCACCACCAGCGTCGTGTTGCCGATCGACCGGTTGAAGGTCACCACCCCATCCAGGTTGCTGCGCAGCTCGGCCAGCGGCACATGCGATGAAATTGCCTTGATCGAATACCGGTCCAGCAGCTGCTTGAGCTCGGCGGCGCTGGTGTTCTGCGTGCCGACCGTTTCCACCGCATGGACGCCAGCGTCGTGGACGATCTTCAGCTGCTGCTCGAGCGAGCCGGCATCGCGCAGGGTGTACATCTGCACCGCGATCGGTTGCTGCGTGCTGGCGGCTTCGACTGCGAAAGCGGGCAGGGCAGCGAGCAGCAGGACGAGGCTTGCAGTTCCATGGACAAGGGCTTTCATCAACAGATCCTCCCGGGTTTCAACCGATGACGGTCCAGGCACGCGACCTGGCCGATGCAATGACACGATCGACGATCTGCGCCGAGCGCACGCCGTCCTCGAAGGTGGGCAGGCCCTGCGGCCGCTCGCCCTCGATGGCGCGATAGCTGTCGGCGACGAATGCTTCGAAGCACTGGGCGTAGCCCTGCGCGTGGCCGGCGGGTAGCAGCGACAGCCGGCGCTGTTCGGCACCGCCGGCGCCCGGCCCGCGCACGAAGACCTCCTCGCGCTGGTCGGGCAGGCCGATCCACAGGCGCTCGGCATCCTCCTGGTTGAAGGCCACGCTGGCCTTTGCGCCATCGATCTCGAACCAGAGGCGATTGTGGCGCCCGGCCGAGACCTGGCTGACCGTCAGAGATGCCAGCGTACCGGCACCGGTCCTGAACATCGCCGCAGCCACGTCCTCGCTCGTTACCGCCTGCATTGCGCTGGCTGCGGTTGGCGTGCTGAAGCTCTGTCCGCTGACGGCGCCGCGCTCGGCGATGACCGTAGAGAACGCCGCGCTGACCTCGACGAAGCGTTCGCCGCTGACCCATTCCACCAGGTCGCACCAGTGCGAACCGATGTCGGCGAATACGCGCGACGTGCCGCCCAACGCCGGGTCCACGCGCCAGTTGTTGCTGGCCGGGCCCAGCAGCCAGTCCTGCAGGTAGCTGCCGTGGATCAGGTGCAGCGGCCCCAGATCGCCGTGGGCGATGCGTGCGCGCGCTTCGCGGATCACCGGGTGGTAGCGGTAGACGAAGGGTACCGTGGCGACGAGTCCGTTCGACGTGGCCAACGCCGCCAGCGCCTGCGCATCGTCCAGCGTGGTCGCCAGCGGTTTCTCGCAGATCACGTGCTTGCCGGCTTCCAGCGCGGCCTGCGCCATCGCGCGGTGCAGATGGTTGGGCGTGCAGACATGCACGACCTGCACCTGCGGATCGGCGATCACCTCTTCGATATCCCGATAGGCGCGCGGGACATTCCACAGCTGCGCCATCTCACGCGCGCGCTGCGCTGACGAAGCGGCAACGCCGCGTACCTCGGCACCGGCGAGCAAGGCCGCGCGGCGGTGCACGGCGCCGATCATGCCGGCGCCGACGATGGCGATTCCAAGCGTTGGCATCGGCTCGAATCCTCAGCGTGTGGAAGATGCGGCGGCCACGGCGGGCCGGTCGCGGAACAGCAGCAGGAAGGCGATCAGAACCACCAGCGCGACGCCAGCCGGGAACAGCCAGATCTGCTGCCAGTCGGGGCCGGCCTCGGTGGTGAAGTGCTCCACCACCGCGCCGGACAGGAAGGTGCCGATCAGCATGCCCACGCCGTACGTGGCCAGGGTGATGAAGCCCTGCGCGCTGCTGCGCACGGCGGGGCCGGCATGGGCATCGGTGTAGATCTGGCCGGTGACGAAGAAGAAGTCGTAGCAGATGCCGTGCAGCACGATGCCGATCACCAGTAGCGGGAAGCCGCTGCCTGCATCGCCGAAGGCGAACAGGACGTAGCGCACCACCCACGCCGCCATGCCGACCGCCAGCATGGTCTTCACCCCCAGCCGCACGAACAGGAACGGCATGGCCAGCATCAGCAGTACCTCGGAAACCTGGCCCAGCGACTGCAGGCCCGCTGCGCCGCGCACGCCCAGGTCGTTGAGATACGGATTGGTGAAGTTGTAGTAGAACGACAGCGGGATGCAGATGGCGATGGAGGCCAGGAAGAACACCAGGTAGGCGCGCGACTTCAGCAGCCGCAGCGAGTCGAGACCCAGGATCTGCCCCAGCCCGGCATCGCGCTGCTGTGCCAGTGGCGGCGTGTGCGGCAGAGTGAACGCATACAGGCCCAGCACCAGCGATGCCAGCGCGGCCATGCGGAAGGTCAGTTCAAGCCGATGGGCCTGCTCCCAGCCCAGCCAGCCGATCAGCACGCCTGCCACGATCCAGCCGATGCTGCCCGCCACCCGCACCAGCGGGAACTGTTTCTCCGGTGACTGCATGTGCCGCATCGCCACGCTGTTGGCCAGTGCCAGCGTGGGCATGAACAGCAGCATGTAACCCATCACGTAGGCCGAGAACATGCTGAAGCTGGAAGCAGTGGACGCCAGCCACATCAGCACCGCGCCGGCCAGGTGCAGCACCGCTAGGATGCGCTGCGCGGCGAAGTAGCGATCGGCGATCAGGCCGACCAGGAACGGCGCCACGATCGCGCCGATCGACTGGCTGAGGAAGGCGGTGGCCACCTGGCTGGCGCTGGCCTGCAGCGGGCCCTGTACCAGGTACGTCCCGAGGGTCACGAACCACGCTCCCCAGATGAAGAACTGCAGAAACATCATCGCGCCCAAGCGCGACATGGCGTGCGACATGGCTTGCCCTCCCGGGGCGGTAATGGCTCAGATTCCCAGCATGTGGTGCAGTGATGCGGCGTCCGTGCCACTGTCGGCAAAGTCATCGAAGGCGCGCTCGGTCACCCGGATGATGTGGTCGCGGATGAAGGCGGCACCTTCGCGTGCGCCGTCTTCCGGGTGCTTCAGGCAGCACTCCCATTCCAGTACCGCCCATCCGGGGAAGTCGTACTGGGCGAACTTGGAGAAGATCGCCTTGAAGTCGATCTGGCCGTCACCGAGCGAACGGAACCGGCCCGGACGATCGATCCAGTCCTGGTAGCCGCCATACACGCCGCTGCTCGCGCTGGCGCGATACTCGGCGTCCTTGACGTGGAAGATGCCGATGCGATCGTGATAGCGGTCAATGAAACCCAGGTAGTCCATCTGCTGCAGCAGCAGGTGGCTGGGGTCGTACAGGATCTTCGCGCGGGGGTGATGGTCCACCACATCGAGGAAGCGTTCAAAGGTCGCGCCGTCGTGCAGGTCCTCACCCGGGTGGATCTCGAAGCACAGGTCCACGCCGCAGGCGTCGAACGCATCCAGGATCGGGCGCCAGCGGCGGCCGAGTTCGGCGAAGGCCTCTTCCACCAGTCCCGGTGGACGCTGCGGCCAGGGATAGAAATAGGGCCAGGCCAATGCGCCGGAGAACGTGGCATGCGCGGTCAGCCCCAGGCGCTGGCTGGCTTTGGCGGCCAGCAGAAGCTGCTCGACTGCCCAAGCCTGGCGGGCAGCCGGATCGCCGCGCTTGTCCGCCGGCGCGAATCCGTCGAACAGGCTGTCGTAGGCCGGATGCACCGCGACCAGCTGCCCCTGCAGATGGGTGGACAGCTCGGTGATCTGCACGCCATGACCGGCCAGCATGCCGGCGACGTCGTCGCAGTACGCCTGGCTGCGCGCGGCCTCGGCCAGATCGAACAGGTGGGGCGCGCCGGTGGGGACTTGTACGCCAGAATAGCCCAGACCCGCGGCCCATCCGGCCAGCGTGTCCAGCCGATCAAAAGGAGCCGTGTCGCCGATGAACTGCGCCAGGAACAGCGCTGGACCCTTGAGCGTCTTCAACGTGATTCGCCCTCGATGCAATCGATTGCATTATCCTAGCAGGGGCTCACGCAGGAACTGTTGTGCACTGCACAGCAGACAGGAGAACTAACGCCATGGCCACCATCTACGACATCGCGAAGCACGTCGGCGTCTCCGCAGGCACGGTGTCGCGGGCGCTTTCCCGGCCGGACAAAGTGCTGCCGGCTACCCGCGCGCGCATCGAGCTGGCCGCCGCCGCACTGGGCTATGTGCCCAACACAGTGGCCCGCACGCTCAAGACCCAGCGCAGCGGCAAGATCCTGGTCACCGTCCCGGACATCGCAAATCCGTTCTTCGCGCAGATCCTGCAGGGGGCGGAGGACGCCGCACAGGCGGTCGGCTATGCGGTTCTGCTCGGCGATACCCAGCATCAACCCGACCGCGAGGAGCGCTATGCGCAGATGCTCCGGCGCAACGAGGCCGACGGCATGATCGTGCTGGGGCACCGCCTGCCTCCCACGGCGCGCGAGATCGTCCAGCAGCGCGGTGCCGCCGCGCCGGTGATCAACGGCTGCGAGTTCGACCCCGCACTGGGCATTCCCAGCGTCCATATCGATAACGCCGCGGCCGCGCGCGTGGTGATGGAGCATCTGTATGGGCTGGGACACGAGCGGATCGCCGTGGTCGGCGGACCGCCGGACAATCCGCTGCACCAGCAACGGCTGGAAGGGGTGCGGGCGGCCAGCAAGGCGCGTGGACGCCTGCGCCAGCTGAACATCGTGCCGGGTGACTTTTCGGTGGAATCCGGCCATGCGGCTGCCATGGCGCTGCTGGACGGCATGTCTGCGCCAACGGCGATCTTCTGTTTCAGCGATCAGATGGCGCTGGGCACCCTGGCGGCCTGCCGCGATCTGGGCATCCGCGTGCCGGAGGACCTGTCCATCGTCGGCTTCGATGATCTGGCATCTTCCCGCTACCTCACGCCGCCGTTGACCACCATCCGGCAACCGATGCGGGAGATCGGTGAGCGCGCGGTCAACCTGCTGCTTGCCATCATCGAGCACATGGATGTGCCGCTGCAGCAGACGCTGGATTTCAGCCTGATGCTGCGGGGTTCAACGGCGCCACCCAGGCGTGGGTGAGGCAGGGTAACCGCCGTGAATCCTTGATCCCGAATTGACGCAGAGCTGTCAGACTCACCAGAGGCCGCCCGGCAAGGGCGTGCGATCGCGCAAGGGGGTCGGCAATGCCGTTCTTGACGGACTCGACGGAAGTCGCGGTCGAAGGCATCGGCGCGGCACGTCGCATCGGCTGGATGCGCTTCGTGGGCAATGGGCTGGGCGCGATTCCCATCGCCTCGATCATTCTTGAACGTCAGGACGGCCCGTGGGCCTGGGTGTTGCTGCTGCTCAACGCGCTGGCCTGGCCGGCGCTCGCGCTGGTGCTGACCCAGCGCTCACGGCAGCCTGCGGTGGTCCAGTTCCGTTGCATGGTGGTTGATTCCTTCTTTGGCGGTGGCTGGATCGCCTTCATGGGGCTCAGCGTGGCACCCAGTGCGTTGTTCGCCGCGCTGCTGGTCGCCGACAAGATCGCCGCCGGTGGGGTGAAGCTGGCGGTACGGGCCACACTGGCACTGGTAGCGGGATTCGCGCTCACCTGGTGGGGGCTCGGGTTTCCTTACCAGCCGGTGTCATCGCAGCGCACGATCGTGCTCGGCGTGCCGTTCCTGTTCGTCTACGGCATCGGCCTCAGCATCCTCAGCTGGCAGCTGGCGCGGCGGGTGAAATCGCAGAACCGCCAGTTGAAGCGGCTGAGCCGCATGGACCCGCTGGTGGAGCTGGCCAACCGCGGCTTCCTGATCGTCCGTGCGCAGCAGGCACTGGACAAGGCGCAGGGGCAGGGTGGTTTTGCCTGCCTGCTGATGCTTGATGTGGATGACTTCAAGCGCATCAATGACTCGCACGGTCATCGCGCCGGGGACGAAGTGCTGCGCCATATCGCCTCCACCTTGCGCGCCTTCGCCCGGCCTGGCGATACCCCTGCGCGGCTGGGAGGCGACGAGTTCGTCGTGCTGCTGCAGGACTGTGCGCCCGTCGATGCGATGCATGTGGCAGAGCGGGTTCGGCTGCAACTTCTGGAGGCAGCACGGCAGGCAACCCCGGGCATCGAGTTCAGCGTCAGCATCGGAATCGCGGCGACGCCGCGCGGCGGCAGCGTCGAGGACTGGCTGGCACTGGCCGACCGCGCGCTGTACCACGCCAAGCGCCAGGGCAAGAACAACGCCAGCTATGGCGAATGAGGTGTTGCCAGGTCTCTGGCGCAGGCCAGCAGCTGGGCGGCCGTTGCCGGAGGCTTGCAGCGCACCGCCAACTGCAGCGTGGTGGTCGGCATGCCCAGTTCCAGCGCAACAAAAGCCAGGCCGCTGCGGTGCATGCTCTGCATCGAGGCCGGCACGATGGCGATGCCCAGGCCGGCAGCGGCAAGGTTGATCGCCGAAGCCACCTGCGGCGCTTCCTGCTGGATGGTGGGCGCAAAGCCCTGGCTGCGGCAGGCAGCGACGACGTCTGCACTCAGGCCCTGGCCCGATTTCCGCGAGAACAGGATGAAGCGCTCGTCGCGCAGCTCGATCAGCGCGATGCTCGTCCGGCACGCCAACGGGTGATCGGCCGGCAGTACTGCCACCAGGGGTTCGGCACTGAGTTGCTGTGTCATCCGTTCACCGGTATTGGAAAACGGCGGGCGCACGATTACTGCATCGAGCTCGCCATCATCGAGGCGCCGGACCAGCGATTCACTGCCATCTTCTACCAGCCGCACCTGCACCGCCGGATGCGCCCGCTGGAAGCTGCGCATCAGCGCGGTGACCGCCTCGTTGTAGGTCGCCGATTCGGTCAGCCCCAATGTCAACGTGCCGACCTCGCCGCGTGCGGCGCGCAGCGCCTCCTCCTTGGCCTGGTCGACGCGCGCGAGGATGTCCTCCGCGGCTTTCCAGAATACCTGGCCAGCATCGCTGAGCACGATGCCGCGTCCCTGCCGGTGGAACAGCGGTGTGCCGATCTCTTCCTCCAGGGCGCGGATCTGCTGCCCGAGCGGCGGCTGGGCGATATGCAGGGCCTCGGCGGCCTTGGTGAAGCTCTGCAGCTGGGCAGTCATGACGAAGTAGCGCAGGTGCCGCAGTTCCATTGGAACCTCAAACGTTCTGGTGCTGTACGAACACGGTATTGGACGGTCGCCGCTGGCGGCAACATCATCGGTATCCCACGGCAGATGTCCAACGACAAGGGAGACCCCATGAAAAAGACACGTCAGTTGCGCGATCTGCTCCGCCAGGGCAGCGTGATTGCGCCAGGTGCATTCGATGGATTGTCGGCACGCCTGGTGGAGCTGGCCGGCTTCGATGCGGTCTATGCCAGCGGCGGCGCCATCGCACGTTCGGCCGGCGTGCCGGACATCGGCCTGCTCGGCCTCAGCGAAGTGCTTGCGCAGGTTGAACGGATCGTCGATGCCTGCGATCTGCCGGTGATCGCCGACGCTGACACCGGCTTCGGCGGCACCGCGAATGTTGAACGCACGGTGCGCGCGTTCGAAAGGGCAGGCGTTGCCGCCCTGCATATCGAGGACCAGGCCTTCCCCAAGCGCTGCGGACACCTGGATGACAAGACGCTGGTCGACGCGGGCGAGATGTGCACGAAGATCCGTGTCGCCTGCCAGTCGCGGATCGACCCGAAGTTGATGATCATCGCGCGTACCGACGCCATCGCCTGCGAAGGCCTGGATGCGGCGATCGAACGGGCGCAGGCCTATGTGGACGCGGGCGCGGACATGATCTTCGTCGAGGCACCGGAAACGCTGGAGCAGATCGAGGTGATTTCGCAGCAGGTTCCCGGGCCGAAGCTGATCAACATGTTCCACAGCGGCAAGACGCCGCTGGTGCCGGTGGCGCGGCTGGCCGAACTCGATTACCGGCTGGTGATCATTCCCTCGGACCTGCAGCGCGCTGCGATCCGGGCCATGCAGCGCACCCTGCAGGAGATCGCAGCGACTGGCGACAGCGGGCGTGTTGCCGGCGAGCTGGCCAGCTTCGGCGAGCGTGAGACGATCGTGCGCACGGCGCGGTATCTGGCACTGGACCGGGTGTGATCCGGGCGTGATTGCGGACGTGCCGATGGACGGAGAAGGGGCGGCGGAATCCGCGTGTGTTGCCTGTTCATCCTGCACCCGGAATCATCGCCGCCAATCCTCTACCATGGGCCACCCTGCCCGGACGTGCCGCCCATGCAAGACGCCCTCGTTGCCCAGCCCAAGCCCCCCGTCCCGAGGATCGCGGCCTGGCTGATGATGCTGCTGGGCATGTGGCTGGCGCTGAAGCTGGGCCTGGTGGTGACCCTGCTGTCGGGCCTGCTGGTGTTCCAGCTGACCCACCTGCTGGCCTCCACCGTGGAGGGCAAGCTGCCGCCAGGCCGGGCGCGGGCGATCGCGGTGATCGTGCTGTCAGCGGTGATCATCAGTGCGCTTGTACTGGCCGGGATCGGCGTGGCGTCATTTTTCCGCAACGAGACCGGTGGACCGGACGCATTGCTGGCGCGGCTGATGGAGATCCTCAATTCGTCGCGGCACCAGGTGCCGGCGCTGCTGCAGCCGTACATCCCCGAGGACATGCCGGCGCTGCGCACGGCACTGAACGACTGGGCCGCCGAGCATCAGCGCCAGCTGGGCGTGGCCGGTACCTCGGTGGTGCAGGTGGGCGTACGCGTACTGATCGGTATGGTGCTGGGCGCGATGATCGCGCTGTATGACGAACTGCCGCTGCCGAAGATGGGCCCGCTGGCGCAGGAGCTGATCGGCCGCACCAGCCGCCTGGCCACTGCGTTCCGCCAGGTGGTGTTCGCGCAGGTGAAGATCTCGCTGCTCAACACCGTGTTCACCGCCATCTTCCTGCTGGGCGTGCTGCCGTTGTTCGGCGTGCACCTGCCACTGTCCAAGACCCTGGTACTGATCACCTTCATCGCCGGCCTGCTGCCGGTGGTGGGCAACATCATTTCCAACACCATCATCACCATCGTCGCGCTGTCGGTCTCGTTCTACGTGGCCGTGGCGGCGCTGCTGTACCTGATCGTGATCCACAAGCTGGAGTACTTCCTCAATGCGCGCATCGTTGGCGGCGAAATCCAGGCCCGCGCCTGGGAGCTGCTGTTGGCGATGCTGGTGATGGAAGCGGCGTTCGGCCTGCCCGGCCTGGTGGCGGCGCCGGTGTTCTACGCCTACGTGAAGCGCGAACTGGTCGACCAGCGCTGGATCTAGTACGGCAGGGTGTGACGCATTCGCCCCAGCCCGGCGCGGGGTGAGACCTTGCCGGCGCGTTCGCGGTGGCTGCGGTATACCCATGGTCACGGTTCGCGCGGCACTGGCTTGGCGCTGCCGGGACCGGCGGCTACAGTGATCCGCACTTCAGGGGAAATTTGCATGGCCGGCAAGGCATCGCCCATCGGACTGCGGACCTGGGTCTGGATCCTGGCGGGGTCGTTCGTGGTCTGTACGCTGCCGTTGATGGCCATCGCGCTGGTCCAGGGCACGCTGCGCTACAGCGCTGCCGAGGACAACCTGGTCAGCCTGCGCCAGCTGCGCCAGACCTTCGACCTGGCCAACCTGGTCTCGGCCGAACGCGGCCCGGCCAACAGCCTGCTCGGTGCCGACCCGGCCGATGCCAGCGAGCATGCGCGGCTTACGCTGCAGCTGGCGGTGGTGCGCAGGCGTGTGGACACCGCGCTGCAGCAGCTGGATGCCGTGTTCACGGCTGATCCGGGCGTGGTGGATGAGCATGGGATGCTGGCGGACGCGCAACGTCGCCTGCAGTCGGCACGCGCGGGCGTGGACCGGGTGGCAGCGCAGCCGCGCGACGCACGACGCGTCGAAGACGTGGAGCGCGCGATCAGCGGCATGTTTGCCGTGGTCGACCGCCTGCACCTGCTGACCTCGGCACAGATCAACGTACTGGTCCGGGCCGACCGCGAAGCGGCGATTCCAGCCATGCAGGGCCAGGTGCTGATCGACCTGCGCGAGCACGGCGGGCGTCTGGCCTCCAACGTGATGGCGCCGGTGGCGGTACCCGGTGCCTGGCGCAACGAACAGGTGCGCGCGGCGCTGCAGACCGAGGGCCGCCTGCTGGAACTGTGGCGGCTGGCCGGCAGCCACGAATCGGTGTTCCGCAGTGATCCGACGCTGTCCTGGCATTGGGATATGGCGCGCCGGCAGTTCTTCGGCGAGTCACTGCCGATGATCGAACAGCTGATCGACGACGGACGGCGTGGCCTGCCGCCGCCGTGGACCGCTGCCGAGTTCACCACGCGCTACGTGCCGACCCTGCAGTCGCTTGAGGCGCTGCGTGACGGTTACCTGAGTGTGTCCATCGCCAGGTTCGAGCACACCCGCAACCGGGAGGCCACGCGGCTGGCGGTACTTCTGGCCACCGCGCTGGGAACCCTGGTGGTACTGGGTGTGGCGCTGCGTATCGCGCATCTGCAGATCCTGCGGCCTCTGCTGCAGGCACAACGGCAGGTGATCCAGATTGCCTCCGAAGCGCCGGGGCCCGAGCAGCATGTCACCCATCCGCTGGCCGAGATGCAGCGCCTGTTCGATGCGATTGAAGTGCTGCGCGAGAAGTCGCGCGAACGCTCGGCGCTGACCAGCGAGCTGCGCCAGCTGGCCGGCACCGATGAATTGACCGGACTGCTGAACCGTCGCGCGCTGGAGGAACTGGTGCAGCAGCGCCACGACGAGGGGCGGATGAGCGCAGTGGTGATACTGCTGGACGTTGATCGCTTCAAATCGATCAATGATGGTCATGGCCACGATGCGGGTGATGAAGTGCTGGTACAGGTGGCGCAACTGCTGCAGCGCCATCTTCGCCGCAGCGACAGCATTTCCCGCTATGGTGGCGAGGAGTTCCTGGTGCTGCTGGCCGACGGTGACCTGGCCGCTGGCCGACAGCTGGCCGAATCGCTGCGGCTTGCGCTGCAGCAGCTGGACATCGTGGTGGCCGGCGGTACCGTGCTGCGGGTGACCGCCAGCTTCGGCGTGGCCCGCGGTGCTACCGACGCCTTGGGCTGGCGGACCCTGCTGCGTGCCGCCGATGCGGCCATGTACCAGGCCAAGGCGCAGGGCCGCGACCGCGTGCGGGTCGCCGGTGGTGGGCGCATTCCACGCTGAAACATCATGTTCATCGCTGGCGCACGCATGGCTGCCTAGACTGGACCTTCGACCATCTGGCAGGAGCGCATCATGACCGTTCGCCCCGTCGTTGCTGCAGCGCTGCTGGCCGGGATGCTGGCCGGCTGTACCTCCACTTCGTCGCAGACCGCTGCGGATGCGCCACGCCACCCCTCGGTTGCCGCCGACCTGAGCCCGGTGCCGGCTTTCACCGGCGGCGGTGCGGGTTGGAGCATTGAGATCGCCTCCACCGGCCAGGGCAACCACGATGCCAGCCTCAGCGCTGACGGCCGTACCCACAAGGGCACGCTGCGCTATCCGGGGCAGCCGGCCGATGCACCGAGCTCGCTGATCGTGCTCAACGGCGAGCTTGGCCAGCAGCCCGCCATCGTCGAGATCAAGCGTGAGTCGTGTCGCACTGCCGAAGGTGTGGACACCCTGGCCAGCGTGCAGGTGACGATGGAAGGGCAGCCGCAGCGCCGCGGTTGTGGCCACTTGGCCGTGTACTGATCCTGTGCGCCGTCGTGCTTGAGATTCCAACCCTGCACACCGTGCGCCTGCGGCTGCGTCCACAGCAGTTGGATGACTTCGGCGTCTATGCCGCGTTCCTGGCCTCGCCGCGTGCGCGGGGCATGGGCGGGCCGTTCGGTGAGGTGGCGGCGTGGGGGCAGTTCTGCCATGACCTCGCCAGCTGGCATCTGTTCGGCCATGGCGCGTTGATGATCGAGCGTGCCGATACGGGAGCCTGCATCGGCCAGGTCGGGATCAATCATGGCCCGCTGTTCCCGGAAAAGGAACTGGGCTGGCTGCTGTATGACGGCCATGAAGGGAAGGGCTTCGCTACCGAAGCGGCCGGCGCGCTGCGCGACTGGGCCTTCGTGGTGGCGCAGCTGCCGACCCTGGTCAGCTACATGGCATCGGACAACCTGGCGTCGCAGGCCGTTGCACAGCGGCTGGGCGGCGTGCTGGACGATCACGCCGTGCGCAGTGATGCCGATGATCTGGTGTATCGCTACCCGCGCTGACGCCTAGCTGCCCGTGGCCGGGGCCTGTACCGTGCGGCCGAGCGCCTTGGCGACGCTTTCGCGCTTCTCGATCAGGAATTCCATCAGGGCGCGCACGCGCGGTGGCATCTGCTCGCGCGAAGGCACGTACAGGTAGAAGCCGGGGAACGGTGCCGACCACGCCGGCATCAGGCGGACCAGGCGCCCATCGGCCAGCATCGGCTGCAGTGACAGATCGATATGCTGCATCACGCCCAATCCCTGCAGCGCGGCGCGGATCATGCCCTCATCGTCGTTGGTGACATAGCGTCCGCGCGGTTCCACTTCAAAGTCATGACCGGGCTGGTCCGGCGTGCTGAATTCCCAGGCATAGACCCCGCCGCTGCCGGTCTGCCGGTAGCCCAGGCACTCGTGGGCGGCCAGTTCGGCGGGCGTGGTGGGCGTGCCATGGCGGGCCAGGTAGGCCGGCGAGGCGACCACCACCATTTCCAGCATCGGCGTGACCGGCACGGCGATCATGCCTTCGGCCAACCGCTCGCCAAGGCGGATGCCGGCGTCACAGCCGTCGGCAACGATGCTGGACAGGCCGTCGTCCATCACCAGCTCTATGCGCAGCTCGGGGTAGCGCGCGAAGAACTCCGGTAGATGCGGTTCGATCAGCGTCTTGGCAGTCAGGCGCGCGGTGTTGATGCGCAGCAGGCCGGACGGAGCGTCATGGCTGGCGCGCAGGTCGCGTACTGCGGTTTCGATGGTGCTCAGCGATGGCCGCAGTGCGTCGAACAGGCGCTGGCCTTCCTCGGTGAGCGACATGTCACGGGTGGTCCGGTGCAGCAGGCGTACCCCCAGCTGTTTCTCCAGGGTCTTCAGGCTCTGCGACAACGCCGGGCGCGAGACCCCCATCTCAACGGCCGCTTTGGTGAAGCTGCGGTGGTGGGCGATGTGGGCAAACCAGGCCAGCTGGGGCAGCAGGGCCGGGTTGATCGGGCTGGGGGCGCTCATGGGGCTCGGTAGGCAGGACGGCGGGAGAAGATGGCGGCACAGGTTGTCGCTATTTGGTAATTGCAGCTTACTACTTTGGTTGTGATTGGCCGCTTTTTCGGCCCCAATCCCGGGTCTATCGTGCTTGCAACGGCGACACCCGTCGCCTCCCGCCGCTATCGAGGAGCCGCAGCATGGAAACCATCAACATCCAGAATCCGGACATGGCCTGGCCGATCGCCGCCGACCTGCATTTCCCGCCGGACTTCGACCGCAACCGGGTCTATCCCGCGATCATCAGCATGCATCCGATCGGCAGCTGCAAGGAGCAGACCGCCGGCAACATCTACGGTGAGGCCCTGGCTCGCGAGGGCTACGTGGTGATCGCCTATGACGCCAGCTTCCAGGGCGCCAGCGGTGGCGAGCCGCGTCGGGTCGAAGACCCGACCCAGCGCGTGGAGGATGTACGCCGCGTGGTCGACCATCTGGTCACCCTGCCGTACGTGGATGCCGAACGCATCGGCGTACTGGGCATCTGTGGCGGTGGTGGCTACGCGATCAACGCCACCATGACCGAGCGCCGCATCAAGGCGGTCACCAGCATCACTGGTGTCAACTTTGGCCGGCTCAGTCGTGAGGGCTTTGGCGGATTCGATCCGATCGGCACGCTGGAGGCCATCGCTGCCCAGCGCACCGCCGAGATGCGCGGCGGCGAGGCCCGTGTGGACCTGTTCCTGCCGCCTTCGGTGGAACAGGGGCGCGCCGCCGGCATCACGGATATCGATGTGCTGGAGGCCACGGACTATTACCGCACGCGCGAGCCGCAGCCCAACGGCGTGGTCAGTGCGCTGTTCTCGCATCGCGGTGCAGCGGTGGGCTGGGATGCCTTCCACCTGGCCGAAGTCCTGCTGACCCAACCGTTGCTGGTGGTGATCGGTGACAAGCCGGGTGGCTTTGGTGCCTACCGCGATGGCCTGGAGATCCATGGCCGTGCGGCGTCGAAGCACAAGCAGTTGAAGGTGGTGGAAGGCTGGTCGCATTACGACCTGTATGACAAGCCGGAGCCGGTGCGCGAGGCCCTGTCAGCGGTCGTTCCCTTCTTCAAGCAGCACCTGTGAGCTGATGTGGCAGGTGGTGCCGGCCACGGGCCGGCATCATCTGTACGCGGAGTACTCCGCCCAGTCATCGAGATCGGCCAGTTCCGGCGCCAGCGCATGTTCGACCGCGCGGCGCAGCAGTGCCGGCGCGACGTAGTGCCGGTGCGCGGCATCGATCAGCGCCATGTACAGGCGGCCGAACGCATTGCGGGTCTGCACGCGCGAGCCGAGGCTGATCTCGACGTGGCCATCGGCACAGCGCTGCACCCGCACGCTGCTGCGGAAGCGCAGGTGGCGATCATCGGCACCGAGCAGCACTTCGGCGCAGGTGTCCCCGTCATCGATGTGCGCGTCCAGCACCGGGTAGCGACCGGCGAACAACCGGCTGCGGTCGGTCGACAGCAGTGACGATACAGGGCAGCCGAGCGGCGACGTACGCAGCCGCAACGGCGCCACGAGGCGGTTACGCAGTGCCATCAGGTGGCCCACGCCGGTGGGCGGATTGCGCAGGAAGCCTTCCAGTACATCGGCCAGCAGTACCGACGCGGAGTGATGCGCGACCTGCGCGCTGTCCAGGCACAGCGTGGTCTGGTCCTGGTAGTGGCTGTGCGGCAGCGCAGTGGCCAGCAGCCCGTCGCTGTGTGGTGCCTGCGACTGGACCGGGTAGGCCGGTGTGGCGCGTTCGACGAACCCGCGCAGCGGCCGCAGTGGAATCCGGCGCAGCGGACCGAGCAGGGCACGGGTACGCGCGCACAGCTGAGCACTCAGGCTGGGGGGTGCGGCCTGCAGCGACAGCTGCAGCAGTGGCGCTGCCGAGAGTGCAGTGGCCGATGGCCAGTGGGCATCGGGCAGTACCTCGGTCAGGCTGGGGATATCGGCCGCATTGCGTTGAACCTGTGCACGGGCCTGCTCATCCATCGCCCCGGCCAGCTCATTGCTGTGGCAGGACAACGCGAACAGCGCCGGATGTGTGCGATGGTTCGATGCGAACTGGTGCCACGTGCCGCCGCCGAAGCGCACGGTGAACAGGCAGTCCGGTGGAATGCGGATGCGCCGCAGCGTGCGTGCGAAGGCAGCGGGATCGCGCGCCAGCTGCGCGTCGGAGGCGGTGGCGAAGCGCAGCTCGGCGCCCGCGCTTCCGGCGATGGCGGTGAACGTGCGCGGGCCTGCATGGCGATGAAACGGGTGACCACCGGCACCGACGGTGAAGCTGTACAGCGAGGAGGCGTCGCCCTGCTGCAGATGCATGCCGCCCAGTCGCGCCGAAGGCTCGTCCAGCGCATCGATGAAGGCCGGGTGGTGGCGCTGGCGCTGGCTGGCGTCGGTCACCAGCGCATCACCGGCACCGATGCCGAGCTGCGCGATCAAGGTGACTTCGGTCGGGCTTCCGCCCTCCTGCCCCGGAAGCTGCACCCCTGGAAACGAACGGCGGTCGCGGGTCGAACCAGGCATGGTCATGCTCCTTGGCGGGGCGGTTCAGCGGGCTGGGGACTTGCGGCGCGCGCGTGCTTCGCGCTTCAGCGGGCCGCCGACCGGACACACTTCGGCTGCCCAGGAAAACAGCGTGTTGGCCAAGCGGTCGGGCACCTGCCGGAAGTAGACGAACTGGCCGCGCTTCTCGCGTTCGATCAGGCCGGCTTCCTCGAGGATGCGCAGGTGGCTGGACAGCGCCGGCTTGCTGAAGTCGAAGCGTTCGGCCAGCTCGCCCGCGCTCAGCTCACCGGCGCTGAGATAGGCCAGGATCTGGCGGCGGGCGGTGGAGGCGAGGGCTTCGAAGATACGGTCCATGGCGAGCTAATTAACTAATTCGTTAACTGATACTCCTCCCGCCAGCGGCGGCTGTCAAGCCATGACCCGTTGCGCGTGGCGCCCGGGCTTTGCCATCCTCCCTGCTGTTTTCCGTAGCGTGGAATCCCGATGCGTCCTGTGTTCTGGCTGGCTTTGGCCCTGCTGCCCACCCTGGCGGTGGCGCAACCTGCGCGTACTGCAAAGGCCAAGGCCCCTGCGCAGGATCCCTTCAGCGAGCTGTTCGATACTGCCTGCATGCAGCACATCGGTGCCCCGGCGCGGTTGCAGTCGCTGATGGAATCCAATGGGCTGTCGCCGTTGCAGCCCGCCGAAGCCGCGACGCTGTTGCAGGGGCAATCGGGCGTGGCCTGGATGGTGCCTCTGGCCAGTGGCC
The DNA here is from genome assembly GCF_056480785.1 of Stenotrophomonas sp. 99219_Sma. Classification (NCBI taxonomy): domain Bacteria; kingdom Pseudomonadati; phylum Pseudomonadota; class Gammaproteobacteria; order Lysobacterales; family Lysobacteraceae; genus Stenotrophomonas; species Stenotrophomonas sp. 99219_Sma. The sequence continues at coordinate 1,193,434 of NZ_CM151117.1, forward strand.
GCTATGCGGTGAGCTGGGCTGACGATGGCACGTGTACGGTCTACGCCGAAAAGGCCGACGCGGCGGTCGTGCAGAAGGGATTCGCCCGGTTGGTGCAGGCCGCACCGAAGCCGTTGCAGGTGCGGTCGCTGCCAGGGCGTGGGCCGCTGTCGGCCGATCAGGTGGCCATCCAGTACGGCTGGGCCACGCCGGGGCAGGGCAAGCTGCAGGTGCGATTCCGCCTGGTCACACGGCAGGCGGCCGAAGCCGGCGTGCAGGCGATGGCCTCGGCGGCCCCGGGCGAAGCGATGCTGGCGCAGGGCGCGCCTGGGCCCTGAAGGGCCCACGCTCGCGATTCAGCCTTTCACGCGGCAAGTGGTATATCGTTTATCGATAAATCCACCCGGGGCGGCGAGGCCACCCCAATGCCGGAGGCCGCTTGACCGCTCGTCCCGCCCGCGCCAGACCCGCGCGAGGCTTGTTCACCCTGGCCCAGGCCGCCGTACAGGCGGTGCGGGCGATGTGCTGGCTGGGCATCCTGGCCGCACTGCTGGCCGTGCCGCTGGTCGCCCACGACCGCAGCTGGCTGCTCGACAGCATCCACGACGCTGATGCCGCTGCCGTGCATGGCAGCGACCTGTTCCTGCATTTCTGCCTGGGCCTGGGCGCGATCGTCGCGCTGCTGGTGCTGTGCCTGATGTTCCTGCGCCACCTGCTGCGGCTGTTGAAGTCGGCGGCGCGCGAGCGGCCGTTCACCCACGCCAATGCACAGCGCCTGCAGCGCATGGCCTGGCTGATGCTGTCGATGGAGGTGCTGTCGATCCTGATCGGCGCCTACGCCGCCTGGATGGGCCCGGACTTCACCTGGATGGAGGTGGGCGGCGGCATGTCGATCACCGGTCTGGTCGCGGTGCTGATGCTGTTCGTGCTGGCACGCGTATTTGCCGTGGGTGCGGCAATGCGCGATGACCTCGACGGTGTCATCTGATGGCGATCGTCATCACCCTGGACCGCATGCTGCAGGAACGGGGCATGACCCTGTCCGAGCTGGCCGGGCGCATCGACATCACCCTGGCCAACCTGTCGATCCTGAAAACCGGCAAGGCGCGCGCCATCCGCTTTTCCACACTTGATGCGATCTGCCGTGAGCTGCAATGCACGCCCGGTGACCTGCTGGGGCATGACCCGACGCAGGCGCAGGACGCTGACTGAGTGTTTCCCCTTCTCCCTTACCTACTGACGAAACGGACCTGAAATGGAATGGTTGGCTGACCCCTCGATATGGATGGGCCTTGCAACCCTGGTCGTGCTGGAGATCGTTCTCGGCATCGACAACCTGGTGTTCATCGCGATCCTGGCCGACAAACTGCCGCCGCACCAGCGTGACCGCGCGCGGGTGATCGGCCTGGCGCTGGCCCTGCTGATGCGGCTGGTGCTGCTGGCCGCGCTGGCATGGATCATGAAGTTGACCGAACCGCTGCTCACGCTGTTCGACCACAGCTTCTCCGGGCGTGACCTGATCCTGCTGGGCGGTGGTCTGTTCCTGCTGTTCAAGGGCACGATGGAACTGCACGAGCGGCTGGAGGGCCGCGAGCATCACGAGGATGGCAAGAAGGTCTACGCCAGCTTCGCGATGGTGGTGGCTCAGATCGTGGTGCTCGACGCGGTGTTCTCGCTGGACTCGGTGATCACTGCGGTCGGCATGGTCGACAACCTGGGCGTGATGTATGCCGCGGTGACCATCGCGATGGTGCTGATGCTGGTGGCCAGCAAGCCGCTGACCCGTTTCGTCAACAAGCATCCTACGGTGGTCGTGCTGTGCCTGGGCTTCCTGTTGATGATCGGTTTCAGCCTGGTGGCCGAAGGCCTGGGCTACAAGATTCCGAAGGGTTATCTGTACGCGGCGATCGCCTTCTCGATCCTGGTTGAAGCCTTCAACCAGTGGGTGCGCTTCAATCGTGAGCGCAACGAGCGCCGCCAGCCCTTCCGCCAGCGTACCGCCGACGCCGTGCTGCGCATGCTGGGCGCGCGCCCGGCCAATGGCCACGACGACGAAAACGCTGACGAACACGTCGATGCCGAAGAGCGGTTGCAGCCGGCCGAGCACGAGATGATCCGCAGCGTGCTGGGCCTGGCTGATCGCCCGGTGTCGAGCGTGATGACCGTGCGTGCCGACGTGCAGTGGATCGACCTGGCACGTGGGCAGGAGGATGTGGTGGCACGCCTGGTGGCATCGCCGCACACCCGCCTGCTGGTGGGTGATGGCGACCTGGACAGCCTGCGCGGCGTGGTTCAGAGCCGCGACCTTCTGGCCGACCTGCTGCAGGGCAGGCCGCTGCAGCTGGAGGGCAACCTGCGCGAGCCGCAGTACGTGCTGTCCAGCGCCAGCGCACTGCAGGCGCTGGAACTGATCCGCCAGCACCCGGTGCCGTTGGCGGTAGCGGTGGACGAGTACGGCAGTGTGGAAGGCCTGGTGACCGCCAACGACCTGCTGGCGGCCATTGCCGGTGACCTGGTCGACACCCAGGACGAGCGCTATGGCGTGGAGGCGCAGGGCGAGAACCAGTGGGAGGCCGACGGTGCGCTGACCCTGGACGACCTGCAGCGCCTGGCCGGCGTCTCGCTGCCACGCAGTGCCGACTACATGACCATCTCCGGTCTGGTGCTGGAGCGTCTGGGGCGCCTGCCGGACATCGGTGACACGGTGGAGATTGCGGATGTACGCATCACCGTACTGGCAATGGAGAAGCGTCGCATCGCCCGCCTGCGGGTGGAACGCATCGGGCTTTCGTAGAGTCGAGCCTGCTCGACTGGCCCTCTGTAGAGTCGAGCCATGCCCGACTGGCCCTCTGTAGAGTCGAGCCATGCTCGACTGCTTCCTGAGCAGCCGGGTATGGGCTCGGCTCTACACAACACTGCCGGCAACCGTCACCATGGCGGGCCCGCTTTCTTTCCCGGATGGTTGCAGTGCTGAGTACGATCGGTTTGTTGATGGGCCTGTACGTGGCCTGGCGCCTGTTCTGGCCACTGCGCATGCCCATCTGGATGAAGGTCGTGCTGTCGCTGCTGCTGGTGGGCGTTGCCGTGCAGCTGCGCATCGTAGCCACCTTCTGGGGCACGATGGCCTCGCCGGAGATACCGAAGCTGGCCATCGCCACGCTGGCCACCGGCTCCACCGCCGTGTTGCTGCTGGCGCTGGTGATGCTGGTGCTGGACGCCGGCCTGCTGCTGTCGCACCTGCTGCGCTGGCCGCGTACTGTATCGGTCCTGCGCGCGCCGAAGCTGCGGCCGACGGCAGGTCTGCTGGCCCTGCTCGTGAGCGGTTATGGCGTCAGCCAGGGCATGGCGGTACCCAAGCCCCGGCAGATCGAGGTGAGCATTGCCGGCTTGCCTGCCGCGTTCGATGGCTATCGCGTGCTGCAGCTGACCGACATCCATGCCAGCCGCCTGCTGACTGGCGACTGGGTGCGCAAGGTGGTGGACGAGAGCAACGCACTGACGCCGGACCTGATCGTGATCACCGGCGATCTGATCGACGGCAGCGTCGAGGCGCGTCGCGAGGATGCCCGCCCGTTGGCTGATCTGCATGCACCGGACGGCGTCATCGCCATCACCGGCAACCACGAGTACTACGCGCAGTACCAGGCGTGGATGCAGGCGTTCCGCGCACTGCACATGCAGGTGCTGGAGAACAGCCACCTGCAGGTGCGGCGCGGCGATGCGGCGCTGACCATTGCCGGCGTCACCGACCCCGTGGCCGCACGCTACGGTCTGCCGCTACCGGACCTGGAGGCCGCGCTGGCTGGCGCCGATCCGGGCGCGCCGGTGATCCTGCTCGACCATCGCCCGCGCAACGCACGCGAGGCGGCCGCGCGTGGGGTGAAGCTGCAGCTGTCCGGGCATACACATGGCGGCCAGATCATCGGCATGGACCAGCTGGTGAAGCGCGCCAATGGCGATTATGTGTCCGGTCGCTACGAGGTGGATGGCATGACACTGTACGTGAGCAATGGTGCTGGCCTGTGGGCCGGTTTCCCGGCACGCATCGGCGTTCCTTCGGAGATCACCCTGATCACCCTGCGCCGCGCCCCGTGACCCCTGACAAACCACATGGAAGGAACCATTGCCCATCCCCGCGCACCCATGGAACGTCTGATCCGCGCCAATGCGGACGAGATCAATCGGCTGCGCCAAGCCATCCGCGAAGCCGCTGGCGCGCGCTGGCGTGGCCCGGAACAAATGCAGCAGCACGCGGCAGCCTGCGCGGAATACCGCCAGCGGTATGAACAGCTTGCGTTCCCGGGTGGCTACGCCAATGCGCTGAAGCAACTTGCCGAACGCGATCCAGATACGGTGGATGTCGTGCTGACCTTCCTTGAGGTGCGCCCGTACTTCTTCCGTTCCGGATACATGTGGAAGACGCTGCTGAAGCGCGTGCAGCGGGTGCCGATGGGCGCGAAGCAGCAGGCCCGGATGCAGAAGATCCTCGATGCCTACGCTGCCTACCGGGCGGGAAGCCAGCACACCGGGTAGCTCCACGCCATGCGTGGAGGTCGCGCAGCACCCAGCGTCCCAGCCGGCCCCGGATCGGCGATCATCTGCACTGGGTTCTGAAACCAGGAAACACGCAATGCAGGGAGCGCATCATTCAATCCGGCGTCCGCGCCACGTCGCGCTGCTGGTTGGTCTGCTCGCGCTGGCGGCATGCCAGCGCACAACGGATGCGCCGACCGGGGCACCCGCAGCGGGCACACCGCTTGCCGCCCCGGCCATGGCAGAAGACCTCTCTCCGCTGCTCGATGCCCTGCCGAGCTGTGCGCTGGACGGCTGGTACATCGACGTTCAGACCGATCGCCCGGCACATCCCTGGCTGGCCGCGAATGCGCCGAAACCCTGCAAGGTGGACGAAGAGAGCGAGATCGCCACGTTCTGCGTGCAGGGGCAGTGGAAGGGGCTGCCGGTGGAGGAGGTGATCCTGCCGACGATGACCTTCGTCTCGTTCCGTGGCGTGAAGATCGGCCTGCCGCTGGAGAAGGCACGTCCCATCGTCCGCCAGCGTTTCGGCCAGGACTTCCCGGGTGGTGCGGCTTACGAGGAGGGCCGAGAGCCGAAGCTGCTGGCCGACCCCGAGGATGCGCAGCGTTCGTGGCTGCTGTGCAGCACGCCGGAACCGGGAGACGACGTGGGCAGCCAGGCAGGCGTCAGCTACTCGGGCATGAACCTGCCCTACGACCACGACGGTTGCAGCTACCGCTACAGCCCGGTCGACTTCTGCGATGCGCGGCACCGCGCAGCCATCGACGATGCGCTCCAGCACCAGGAGCCCAATTTCAACCAGCACTACCTGCTGGTACAGGTCGATGATCGTCCAGAGTACTTCCAGCGCACGCTGATGCTGGTCGATACCCGCACGGGCAGGGCGACGCCACTGCCGTTCGATGCCTTCACCGGGCCGGCGGGGAAGGGCGGTGATGCAACCGGATACGGGACACTGGAAACGGGCGTGGACCAGCAGCAGTTCTGCCTCGATGGCACGTTGCTGGTGTACCGCGTGTTCGAGGAAGGGCGCTTCTGTTTCGGCTTTGACGGTGAGCGTTTCACCGGCCATGAAACCCAGTACATGCAGGCAGTGGATAGCTGATGACCGGCATTTCACCCCGTCCATGCCACGCTGCGCGGAACCTGTACATCCGGGATCGAGGCTGTTGAAGGCGAATACGCAATGACCGTGGCGCGGCAGCGCTCGATGTGGGTGGCGGGCCTGTCCACGGTGGTGGAGTGGTACGACTTCACCCTGTACCTGTACTTCGCGACGGTGTTGTCGCGGGTGTTCTTCGGCGGCGGCGAACAGGCGCTGCTGGTCACCCTGGCCGGCTTCGCGGTGTCCTACCTGATGCGTCCGCTGGGCGCACTGTGCTTCGGCCACCTGGGGGACCGGCTGGGCCGGCGTTGGATGCTGCTGGCATCGATGGCCTTGATGGCAGCGGCGATGCTGGCCACCGCGCTGCTGCCGACAGCGGCCACGGCGGGCACTACGGCGGGCGTGCTGCTGCTGGTACTGCGCTGCGTGATGGCATTTTCGGTGGGCGGTGAGTACACCGGCGTGGTGGCGTACCTGCTGGAAAGCGCACCAGCACGGCGACGCGGCCTGGTGACCTCGCTGGCATCGGCGGCCAGCGAGGTGGGCGCGCTGCTGGCGGTGGCGATCTCGGCGCTTACGGTTGCGCTGCTGCCCACGGCGCAGCTGGACAGCTGGGGCTGGCGCATTCCGTTCTTCTTCGGTGCCGCGCTGGCACTGGTGATCCTGGTTGCGCGCTCGGGCATGCACGAATCGCCGGAGTTCGAACGCCAGCGTCGCGAGGGCAGTATTCCGGCTACGCCGCTTCGCCACGTATTGCGTAACCACCCGCTGGCAGTAGCGCGCACGTTTGCGATCTCGGCGCTGGGATCGATCACTTATTACGTCGGCATCACCTATGTGCCGGCATTCCTGCATGCGCAGGGTCATGACGAAGGTGATGCACTGTGGCTGTCGACGATTGCGGCAGTGGCGGTCATTGCGATCACGCCGCTGTGCGGCGCATTGTCCGACCGCGTCGGGCGACGCCCGATGCTGCTGGGTCTGACTCTGCTGGCGGCGCTGCTGCCGTTGTCCCTGTTCGCGTGGATGGCGGAGGCGACGGCGCTGGGCATCGCGCTGGCGGCGGTGCTGCTGGCCTGCGTGGCCGGTGGCGTGAGCGCGGTCGCGGCCCCGGCTACGGCCGAGCAGTTCCCGGGCGAGGGCCGGGTCAGCGGGTTGGCACTGGGGGTGACCATGGCCACCGCCTTCTTCGGCGGGGCAACGCCATGGCTGGCGCAATGGTGGGTGGAGCGCAGCGGCTGGGCAGCGGCGCCGGGCGCGATGATCGCGCTGGTGGCGGTGCTGGTGCTGCCGGTGCTGTGGACCCTGCCCGAGACGGTCCCGGGCAGGGCCAGGCGCTAGCGGGTCAGACCTTCAGGGTCTGCTCGATGTCGGCCAGTACCGCGGCCGCATCCACGCCGATGGCAATCGACTGCACCACGTGGCCATCCCACGCGCTGGGACCGAACGCCAGGCCTTCCGGCTTGGGAATGGTCATGCCGCGGGCGACACCGTCGGTGGCCACGCGCACGCTGGCGCGCTCGAACTGGAACAGCTCCGGGCGGGTCAGCGCGATGCACGCGCAGCAGTCGTGCACGACCATGCCCTTGTGGCCGGCCTGCAGGTAGAAGTCCACATAATCCTGCGACAGCGCACGCACCAGCTCGGCGTCGGCACCGCCGATGGCAGCCAGCTTGTCCAGGCCGTCACGGTCCATTTCCACGCGGGTGGTCACGTCCAGACCGATCGCAGTAACCGGCCAGCTGGCGGTGAACACCACGTCGGCGGCTTCGGCATCGCCCCAGATGTTGGCCTCGGCGGCAGGGGTGATGTTGCCGTTGACGTGGAAAGCGCCACCCATGATCACCACGCCGCGCACCAGGCCGGCGATGTCCGGGGCCTGCTGCAGGGCCAGGGCCAGGTTGGTCATGCGGCCGACCGCGACCAGGGTCACCTCGCCCGGATGGGCGCGGACCAGGTCGATGATCAGCTGATGGGCCGGGCGCGCATCGGCGGCCACGTCCAGGCTGGCCGGCACCGGGTGGTTGCCCAGGCCGTTGTGGCCATGGATGTGCACCGGCCAGGCTTCCGGGGTGGCTTCCGGCTGCAGCGGGCCGCCGGCACCGCGCGCGACCGGAGCGGCAAAGCCCCAGGCCTGCTTCAGGTACAGCGCGTTGTGGGTGGTCGACTCCACCGAGGCGTTGCCGAAGGTGGTGGTGACGCCGATCAGGTCGATCTGGGCGTGCTTGTGCAGGTACAGCAGGGCCAGGGCGTCGTCGACGCCCGGGTCGGTATCGAAAATGACTTTCAGCATGTTGTTGTTCTTCTTCTTCCGTGTGGTGCGGGGGGCGCCGGCGGCCCGGAGGCAGGCCGGCGCGCCCTACATTGTCCCATCTTCATGACAGGCAGGGCCAACATCGGGGTGGAAGGCCATAATGCCTCCAGTCCAGGCACGGAGTCGCCGAATGCTGATCGTTGCCCTTCTGCTGGTCCTGCTGGTGCTGGGCCTGAACGTGGTGGCTACCGTGGTGATCGTCAGGCGTGATGGCCTGTCGGCGGGCGGCCGGACGGTGCAGCTGCTGCTGGTCTGGCTGCTGCCGCTGGTCGGTGCGATCCTGTGCATGGCAGTGGCCACGGCCGATGGCTCGGGAAGCCGGGGGGATGGCGGCGCAAGCTACGACAGCTCAGGTGGTTATTCCGGTGACAACCACAGCCATCACAGCCACAGCAGCTCCGACTGCAGCAGTGATGGTGGTGGGGGTGACGGCGGCAGCTGCGGTGGCGGCGATTGATGAGACGTCCCAGGGTGCCGGCCAAGGTCACGTCCTGGTAGTGCCGGCCGCTGGCCGGCAACCCCAACAGCTCAGCCGCCGCCTTCGGTCGGCAACGGCGCCGGCACGTTCAACAGCCCGCCCGCCGCCACATAGGCGGCCAGCGCCTGGCCCTGGCTCAGCAGGTGGCGTTCCATGGTGCGTTCGGCAGCCTGCGCGTCGCGGCGGCGGAAGCACTCCATCAACTCGCGGTGTTCGGCCAACGACTGCGCGGTGCGGCCCGGCGTCAACAGCTGGCGGCCACGGTGCATTTTCAGGATGCGGTGCAGGTCGTGGGTGATGCGGATCAGCCACGGGTTGCCCGCGTAGTGCTGCACGGTTTCGTGGATCAGGTAGTTGTTGCGGTAGTACTCGGCGATGTTGCCCTCGGCCGCCGCTGCTTCCATCGCTGCATGCAGGTCTTCCAGCTGCTGCACGCCGGCGTCGTCGATGTGCTTCACCGCCTCATGCGCGCAACGGCCTTCCAGCATCGCCATCACCGGGAACAGCTGGTTGAGGTCTTCCAGCGTCAACCGGGTGACCCGACTGCCACGACCCGCATCGATCTGCACCAGGCCTTCGGCGGCCAGCAGCTTCAGCGCCTCGCGCAGCGGCGTGCGGCTGATGCCCAGTTCCTCGCACAGCGCGGGCTCGTCGATCCATTCTCCCGGCGGCAGCCGGTAATCGTAGATGCGCTCGCGCACGTGTTCGGCCACCTCTTCGTACAGAGGTGCGCGCTTCTTCGGTGACCGCGGGGCAGGGGCAATGGCCATGGTGGAAGTGTACCGCCAGGTAGTGCCGGCCGCTGGCCGGCAACCCATGATCGCTGGATGGCTTCATGAGAGTGCCGGCCAGCGGTCGGCACTACCGCTGGGCGGTTACATCCAGCCCGGCACCACGAACACCAGCCAGGCCAGCAGCGGTCCGAGCGCAACCACCAGGCCGCTGTACACCAGGAAGCGGCGGAACAGAGTCTCGCGCTCTTCCTTCGCGGCCGAGGCCACCACCAGTGCGCCATTGGTCGAGAACGGGCTGACATCGACGATGGTGGATGACACCGCCAGCGCGCAGATCACGCCGGCGGCGCTGAGGTGGCCCTGCATCAGGAACGGCACCGCCAATGGGATCGTCGCGCCGAGTACCGCTGCCGACGAAGCGAATGCGGAGACGATGCCGCCGACATAGCAGACCAGCAGCGCTCCGAGCAGCGGGATGCCGATGTCGGACACACCGTTGCCGATGAAGTCCACCGCGCCGGCATGTTCCAGCACGCCGATGTAGGTCACCACGCCGCAGATCAGCAGCACGGTGGACCAGCTGATGCCATCGACCGCACCCTTCTGGCTCTGCGGGGACAACAGCGCCAGCGCCACCGCCACGGTGATCGAGACCAGGCCGACGTTGAGGTTGTAGATCAGCGCGGCCACGCCCAGGCCGAGCAGGCCGATCAGGGTGAACAACCGCTCGCGGGTCAGGTTCACCGCATCCAGTGCCACCGGATCATTGCTGAGCGTGCCGCCGCCTGCCGCGACCAGCGCGCCATGACCTTCGATCGCGAACTGGCGCGACGACGCCTGCGGGCCACCGGCCATCGCCAGCTCGGCATTGCCGAGTGTTCCTGCTGCGGTGATCGAGCCACGGCGCAGCAGGGCGATGCCACCAAAGGCGAAGAAGCAGATCGTCGCCATCATGAAGTTGAAGCCCAGACTGGTCAGGAACACCGCCATCTCGGTCACTTCCAGCCCGGCTTTCTGCACCACGCCGTTGGTGATGCTGCCGTATACGCTGATCGGCGAGAAGCCGCCCGCCTGTGCGCCATGGATCACCAGCAGGCCCATCATCAACGGGTTGATGTTGTACTGCTTGGCAAAGCGCAGCGCGACCGGACCGATGATCGCGACCGCCGCCGGGCCCAGTGCACCGAACGCAGTGAGGACCGCGGTGATCACGAACATCACCCACGGAATGGCCACGATATGGCCGCGCACGGCTTTCACTGCCCAGTGCACCAGCAGGTCGATGGTGCCGTTCTTCTGCGCGATGGCGAACAGATAGGTGATGCCGACCAGGGTCAGGAACAGATCGCCGGGGAAGCCGGCCAGCACCTCTTTGCCCCCCATGTCGACCCACAGTCCGCCGATGATGAAGGCCAGCGCGAAGGCGACGGCACCCATGTTGATCGGCATCGCGGTGGCGACGATGAACATGATCACCAGACCGATGATCGTTGCGATTTGTGGACTCATGCGCCCTCCCAGACACGTGACTCACGTACAGCGCGGATGGAGACCCGCCATCCCGGGGTAAGGCGACGTACTGCGTGTTGCGTGATACGTACTGCTCGAACCCGTTACTGCAGCCTCTCCAGCGCGCTGCGGACCCACGCCGCGGCGCCTTCAAGGCTCTGGAACTCTTCCACCGCGCGCACCTCGCAGCACGGATAGGCCGGCGCGACCATGCGCGCCAATGCGTTGCCCGGGCCCAGCTGCAGGAACACCCGCGCGCCACGCTCGAAGGCCTGGCGCATCACCTGCGCCCATTCGATGGTCTGCGCGAGCTGCGCCGACAGCGTGTGGACTGCCGTTGCGCGATCCCGCGCCGGTCGCGCATCGATGCCGGCCAGCAGCGGCAGGCGTGGGGCCTGCAGTGGCGAGGCGTCGAGTGCGGCAGCGAACGGTGCGACCGCCGCTGTCAGCAACGGTGTGTGTGCAGGCACGTGCACCGGCAGTGGACGGATGTCCGCACCCTGCGGCCGCGCGGCATCGGCCAGCCGCTGCAATGAGGCGTGCGTGCCGCCCACGATGAAATGGTCCTGCCCGTTGGCGATGGCCACGTGCGCTCCGTGCAGATCGCACAGCGGCTGCAGTACATGGCGTTCCAGGCCAAGCACTGCCTGCAGGCCTGCATCGGCGGGGCTGGCGCTGTCCATCAACAGCGCGCGCTGCGCAGCCAGGGCAAGGCAGGTGGCCGCATCGACGCCGCCGGCGATGGCATGTGCGGCCAGCTCGCCGATGCTGTAACCCGCGATCACCGTCGGCGTTGGCAATACCTCGCGCAGGCCCTGCCAATGCGCCAGGCTTGCTGCGCACAGCAGTGGTTGCGCCCGCACATTGTCGAAGCGGTCGTCGGCCGCCGCAGCGGCGAATACATCGCGGCCAAGCAGTTCGCTCGTGGCATCGAGCACCGGCCGCGCGGCAGCCAGATCGCGCACGCGATCGAACATCGCCGCGTGCTGCGCGCCTTGGCCGGGGCAGAGCAGGGCCAGGCTCATGCCTGCTCCTGCTGCAGCAGGAACACGCTGCAGGCCAACAGGTCTGCGCTGCCGCCCGGGCTCAGCCGGCGCATGACGAAGCCGTCACCGATGCGACGCAGATGTACCTGCCAGTCCGGCGCGAACGTGCCACCGGCGTCCAGGAAGGTGCGTGCCTGCCGCTGGGCCCAGCGCAGGCCGTCGGCGCCGCCGCGGTGCAGCAGGTTGAGGTCATCCACGCACGCGATCAGCTGCATCAGGGTCTGGCACATCGCGGCCTCGCGTGGCAGGCCGCTGGCCAGTGCGTGGCGCAGGGCAGGCAGTGCCACTTCGCGCAGCAGCGGGTAGCCGGCGGCCGCTTGTTCGCGCACACCTTGCACGCCGTGTCGTGCACGCGCGCGCTGGCCAGGGCTGTTCGCATCCAGAGGCGCGTCGGCGAGCTCGGGCGCCCAACGGCGCACTTCCTGGCAGACCTGCTCGGCTGCGGCGACACGGCCCGCGCGGCCCCAGCAGGCAGCGGACGCGGCCACCAGCAGGCCAAGGCTGAAGATCGCACCGCGATGGGTGTTGATGCCCGCAGTGGCGTTCAGCATCGATATCTCGGCGGCGATGCCATGCCGGCGCAGCGTCTGGAACGGCGCCGCGCCGGCACCGGCGTCGGCCACGGCGATGAAATAGTGGCGCAACGCGAACAGGCTGCGCAGGAAGGTGCCGGCATCCATGTCGTGGTGGCTGCCGCGATCGAACGGTGTAACCAGTCCCGGTTTGGGGGCAAGGGTCAGTTCGGCGTGCAGGCTGGCGATGGCAAGGCGCCCCAGGCGCGCGCTGTCCACCGCCGGAGTGGACCGGGCGACGCGCTTCACGACAGCGTTCATGCGACAACTCCAGTGGCGTTGAACAAGGCCTCGCGCAGTTCCAGAGCGGCACCATCAATGCGTTTGACCAGTACTTCGCGGCTGCGACCGGCGTATTCGCGCCAGTTCACCGCGCCACCATCCACCAGGCACAGTTCGCCATCCACGCGATGCCCGTAGGCGCTTTCCCAGTGCTGCAGGCGTTCGACCAGCAGGTCGGCCTGGCGCGCGTCATCCACCTGCCACAGCAGGTCGATGTCCGAGCGCGGGTGCACATAGGGTAGGCCGCTGAGGTGCCGCCAGGCGAAGGCGCCGAACACGCGGGCCGGTGCAAGCCGCAGCATTGCCTGCAGTGCCGCCTGCCAATCAGCCGGAACGCCGCCGGCGAGAATCTCATCCAGGGCAGGGGGAGGCTGCAGGTGCTGGATGTCCTGCAGGGCCACGCGCAGCGCCAGCCGTTGCTTGCCTTCGCTTGGCGGCAGCGGCACCCCCAGGCGCAGCCGCGGGTCGGGATCATCCGCCGCACTGCGTGCCACCATGCCTGGCAGGCCCTGTGCGAACCATGCTGCCAGGCGCGGTTCGTGTGCAGTTACGTCAGCCCGCCAGTCGGCATCGGCCGACAGCCAGGCCAGCGTGTGGCGGGCGGGCCGCTCAGGCATCGCCGTGGGCCACCGCAGTCGAAACCCCTGCCGCCAGGGCACGACCGCCGCGCTGTGCGCCGCGTGCGGCACGCAGGTCGCCTTCGGCGGGCGTGCGCAGCGCCTGCAGCAAGTGCTGGGCAAGATCCCCCTCCCACAGCGATTCCACCGCACCCATCGCCACGTAGTTCTCCACGCCCGGCGCGAACACCGGCGAGCTCTGGCTGAGTGCCTGCAGTTTCTCCAGCGGTTGCTTGGTCACCCGTGCCATCGCGCGCAGGTCCATCACCCGCACCTGTGCATCGGGCAGGGCGTGGATGTGGTCGGCCATCAGGCCGAATGATAGGAAGCCGCCACTGACGGATTCACCATAGACCAGCGTGACAAGCCGCGCGCCACGTCGACGCGCGAGATCCAGCGTCTGTGCCAGATGCGCGAAACAGCCGTTGATGCCAAGCAGTTCGTCGCGCCGCGCCAGGCGCTGGCCAGCGGTGTCCACCAGCATCACGATCGGTCGCTGTGGAAGCGCGGCGGTGCTGGCAAGCACGGTTTCGGCCAGTGCCAATGCGTGGTCCACGCCGACTTCGAGTTTGTCGGCGGTACCGATCACGGTCACCTCGCCATCCTCGGTGGTGGCGCTGCCGGTCAGCACCGAATCGTTCACGGCAATGGCATGCCCATGCGGGAACAGGGCATCGAGCAGGGTCTGCAGCGGCATGCTCATGGCAGGCTCCGGTCGGCGGTGGCGATGAGGAACGCATCGGTGTCGAGCAGCGGCAGTCGCTCGGGGGCAGTGATACCCAGCCGCGCCCAGATCTCCAGGCCATCGCGGCAATCGCCCCAGGCCTGCACGCGCGCCTTCAGTGCCGCATGGCGTTCCTGCAGCGCGGCCAGTGCAGTATCTGGATCGGTGCTGCTGGTATCAGGCTGCAGCGCGTTGCTGGCCGCCTGCGCGAAGGCCTCGATGGCATCGGGCACCAGCACCTGTGCCTGGTCGATCAGGTAGCGGTGCTTGCCTCCCGTTACGCGCCAGACCAGTGCGCGATCGCGGGAATCGAATTCCTCCACGCCGCGAACGGTTTCGATCACTTCCGGTCCGGACAGCGACAGCCTGCCTTCCTCGGACATGACCACGGTGCTGCAGCAGCGGGCGACGATGCCCATGCCACCGAACGCGCCGTTGCCGCTGCCGATCAGCGCCACCACCGGCACGCCTGCAGCGCGCGCATCCAGCGTGGCGCGCATGATCTCGGAAATGGCGATGAGCCCTGCATTGGCTTCGTGCAGGCGCACGCCACCGGTATCGAGCAGCAGCAGCACACCGTCAGGTCGGGTTTCCGCTGCACGGTGCAGCAGCCCGGTCAACTTGGCGCCGTGCACCTCGCCCACACCGCCGCCCATGAATTCACCCTGCTGTGCAGCCAGCAGCACGCGTCGGCCGCGCAGTGTGGCTTCGCCGACAACGATGCCGTCGTCGAACGCCGCGGGCTGGTCGAGCTGTGCCAGGTGCGGGCTCATCATCCGCCGCGCCGGGCCGAGGAATTCACGGAACGAGCCGGCGTCGGCCAGGCCGGCGATGCGCTCGCGTGCATCGGCTTCGTAGTAACTGTGGCGCTGCGTCCGGCTCATCGTGGATCTCCAGCAAGCAGGGTTTCCACTGCCTGGTCCAGGCGCAGGCTGACCACCGCCGGGGTCGCACCGGCATCGTTGATCGAGACGCGTACATCGCGCAGTGGATGGCGCTGTGCGAAATCACCGATCACCGCCTCCCAGACGCGGCCAAAGCCCTGCGCGGCGGTGATGATGCGCACCGTCATCGCGCCGTCCAGTGCGGCCGGTTCCAGCAGGATTTCCAGGTTGCCCGAGGCCAGTACGCCGACCAGCACTGCATCGCGCGGAAACTGCACCGCCGTGTGTCCTTCGAATCGATAGTCGAGGGTTTCCATGCTCAGCCCCTTACCAGTTGCGGAAGCGCTTGGGCGGGTCGTACAGTCCGCCGGACCAGCGCACCAGGTCCTTCACCGAACGCGCCGCAAGCAGGTCACGGCTGGCATCGCGCACGGAGATGCCGAGGTCATCGGGACGGCGGATCACGCCGCGGTCGCGCAGGTTCTCCACCATCGCGCGGTCGCGCCCCATGCCCACGGCGGTATAGCCGGACACGCCGCGGATCGCCTGTTCGCGCTCTTCAGGGGTGCGGCACAGCAGCAGGTTGGCGATGCCTTCTTCGGTCAGTACATGGCTGACGTCGTCGCCATAGATCATCACCGGTGGCAGCGGCATGTCCGCGCGCTCGGCCAGCTCCCAGGCGTCCAGCCGATCGACGAAGGCCGGTGCCATGTGTTCGCGGAAGGTTTCCACCATCTGCACCACCAGCTTGCGGCCACGCGGCATCTCACCGGGGCGTGCGGCCTGCTGGCCGGCCTTGATCCAGGCCTCGCTGGCATGGCGGCGGCCACGTGCATCGGAGCCCATGTTCGGTGCGCCACCGAAGCCGGCGATGCGGTCGCGGGTGGCAGTGGAGCTGTTGCCCTGCAGGTCGATCTGCAGGGTGGAACCGATGAACATGTCACACGCATACAGGCCCGCGGTCTGCGAGAACGCGCGGTTGGAGCGCATCGAGCCGTCGGCACCGGTGAAGAACACATCGCTGCGTGCGGCGATGTACTTCTCCATGCCCAGTTCGGAACCGAACGAATGCACCGATTTGACGAAGCCCGATTCGATCGCCGGAATCAGTGCGGGGTGTGGATTGAGCGCCCAGTGCTGGCAGATCTTTCCCTTCAGCCCGAGCGATTCGGCGTAGGTCGGCAGCAGCAGCTCGATGGCCGCGGTGTCGAAGCCGATGCCATGGTTGAGGCGGTTCACGCCGTACTCGGCGTAGATGCCCTTGATCGCCATCATCGCCATCAGCACCTGGATCTCGGAGATCTGCGCCGGGTCGCGGGTGAACAGCGGCTCGATGTGGTTCGGCTTCGGGGCCTGCACTACGAAGTTGACCCAGTCAGCAGGGATATCGACGCGGGGCAGGGTGTCGACGATCTCGTTGACCTGGGCGATGACGATGCCGCCACCGAACGCGGTGGCCTCGACGATGACCGGGGTGTCTTCGGTGTTCGGGCCGGTGTAGAGATTGCCGTGGCGATCGGCGGCCTGCGCGGCGACCAGCGCTACGCGGGGCGTGAGGTCGATGAAGTAGCGGCCGAACAGTTCCAGGTAGGTGTGGATGGCACCGATCTGGATGCGCCCTTCGGCCACCAGGTTGGCCAGCCGCACCGATTGCGGGCCGGAGAACGAGAAGTCCAGTTTCGACGCGATGCCACGCTCGAATACATCCAGGTGCGACGGCAGAGACAGCACCGACTGCACCATGTGCAGGTCGTGCACCCGGGCCGGGTCAAGGTCGGCCAGGGCCTGGGCGAGGAAATCGGCCTGTTTCTGGTTGTTGCCCTCCAGGCAGACCTTGTCGCCTGGCTCCAGCAGTGCGTGCAGCAGCTCGCCCACGTCGGTGGCGGCGACCTCACGTCCCCGGGCCCACGGCGCGGCACGTTCCAGGCGGGCCTGGCGGCTGCGTTCCAACGTATCCCAGCTCGGGTTCATCGACCGGCTTCCGATTGGTGTCGATGTAATTACGGCATAATTACAGTCGGGCATGCAACCCGCACTGCAGCAAAAAGAAGGGCCCGCGCGAAGGCGGGCCCATTCAGATTGAAATGGAGGATGACCCGCATCGATCGGGGTAGTGCCGGCCGCTGGCCGGCTCCGCGTCATCGATGCATCGCTTGGAGCCGGCCAGCGGCCGGCACTACCGTTTCTGGTGGCTCAGAACTTCCAGCGCAGGCTGGCCGACACGAAGCGCGGTTCGCCGTAGTTGTTGTAGTCCAGATTCGCCCAGTAGGTCTTGTCCAGCGCGTTGCGCACGCTCAGCGTTGCCGTCCAGTTGTCGCTGATGCGGTAGTTGGCGTTGAACTGGACCAGCATGTAGGCCGGCTGGTTCACCGTCACCGTGCCGCCCAGCGGGTAGGCGATGTTGTAGCCCTGCACCTTGCTCTGCCACTGCACGCCACCGCCGATGCTCAGGCGCTCCAGCGCGCCGCGCAGCTGCAGCTGGGTGTTGAGCTGCAGCAGGTCCTTCGGCGGGTTGGCGTACAGCAGATCGGTGGCGGCGCGGGTGACCTTGACGTGGGTATAGCCGGCGTTGACCGTCCAGCCCGGCAGGATCTCGCCGTTGACGTCCATCTCCCAACCGCGCGCCTTGGTGCCGTTGACGCCGACGTAGGCGGAGGTGCCATCGCTCAGCGAACCCTCCGGCACGCCCATGTCACGCACCGCGTAGTTGTCCTGCTTGGCTTCGAACACGGCGGCATTGGCGGTCAGGCGGCCATCGAACCACTGCGTCTTGATGCCCGCTTCCAGGTTCGAGCCCTGTACTGGCGCCAGCAGGTTCTCGTTGCGGTCCTTGAAGTTCTGCGGGTTGAAGATCTCGGTGTAGCTGGCGTACGCCGAGACGTTCGGGGTGATGTCGTAGACCAGGCCCACGTAGGGAGTGACTTCATCGCTCACCTTGTACGCGCCGCTGGTGCCGGTGTAGGCGCCTGCGGCGTTGTAGGAGCGGCTGAGGGTTTCCCAGCGGCTCAGGCGTGCGCCGGCAATCAGCGACAGCGGATCGGCCAGGCGCAGGCGGGTGGCCAGATAGACGCCACTCTGCGTGGTCTTGGCCACGCGGCGCGCGCCGGTACGGCGGTAGGTGACCTCGGAGATGTCGCCGTTCCAGCTGTACACGTTGGGAATGTAGTAGCAGCGTTCGCCGCCGCAGCGTGCCCAATCGTTCGGGAAGTTCAGCGCCAGGGTGTTGGTGGTGCCTTCCAGGTCCGACCACTGTGCGCCGAGGGTCACATCGTGGTCGCGGCCGAACAGATCGAAGCTTCCGGTCAGGTAAGCATCGACGTTGCGCCGGGTGTCCCTCGAATCACCGGCGGCCGCGCGCAGGAAGATGCCCGAGCCGGTCACCGGGTCCGGGTTGCCGGTGCCGTACAGGCGCACGTTCTGCACATTGCCACGGGTGTAGGCGGTGTTGATCTTCAGCAGCCAGTTGTCGCCGAAGCGCTGTTCCAGGTTGGCGAAGGCAGTGTTGCTCTCGCGCTTCCAGTAGCTCCACTTCGGCGACAGGTTGGTCGAGCGCGGCAGGTGCGCGAAATTGCCCTGGTTGTCGAAGAACGGCACGGTGCCCCAGGTCGAGCCGGTCGGATTGTTGTCCTGGCTCTGGTAACCGAGGGTGATCGTGGTGCTGTCGGTGACGTCGCCTTCCAGCACCGCCATGCCGGCCATCTTGTTCTCGTCGTAGCGGTCGTAATACAGGCCACGATCGGTATAGGCGGCGACCACGCGGCTGCGGAAACGGCCGTCATCGGTCAGCGGCGCGGTCACGTCCGCCTCCATGCGTCGATAGTCCCAGCTGCCGGCGCTGATCGCGAACGAGGCATCGAACTCCTTGCCCGGCCGCTTGCGCAGCAGGTTGACGGTGGCCGACGGCACGCCGGCGCCGCTGAGCAGGCCGTTGGCACCGCGGATCACTTCGATGCGGTCGTAGAAAGCGGTGTCGTATTCCTGGTTGGTGGAACCGCTGTAGGTGGGAATGCCATCGACCTGGAAGTCGGTGATGGCGAAGCCGCGTGCGTAGTACAGCGGGCGCTGGGTGTCATAGAAGGACACGCTGACGCCGGTGACGTTGCGCATCACGTCGTTGATGCTGAACAGCGACTCGTCCTGCAGGCGCTTCAGGCTGATCGCAGTGGCCGACTGCGGGGTTTCCTGCAGTGTGATCGGCAGGCGGGTGGTGCTGGATGGCGGAGCGGACTGCTCGGCACGGACGCTGACCCGGTCCAGGGTCTTGGCATCGGATGCATCGGCGGCGGCCTCGGCGAACGCCGGAGACGCGACCAGCGCGAGCGAAGAGAGCAGGGCAGCCGGCAGCAGCGCACGGCGGGGCAGGCGGTTACGGAACGTCAGGGACATGGTGGGTTCGAAGCTCGGAGACGGGAAGGGGGCGGCAACAGTCGTCCAGCACCCGGGGCGGCGGCTTCGGGCACATCAGGTCCATCTGGGAGGGGCGCGGTCACTGCGTAGGACGCAAATGTAAATAATTCTTAACAACATTACAATTCGCGTCATTGTGCATAGGATTCCCGGCGCCGGGCATCGCTTTCTGCAGCAGGGAGCGGCCCAAACGCGAACGGCCACCCGAAGGTGGCCGTCCGTGTCTGCTACAGGGAATCTGCCAGGCTTACAGCGCCTGCAGTTCCTCATTGGCGTTGCGCTTTTCCTTGGCCGGTGCCGGAGCCGCTGCAGGAACCGCTGCCGGCACCGGCGCCGCCGCGTTCGCATCCACCGGCACCTCCAGATACGGCAGATGCAGGGTCTGGCTGGTCAGCGTACGGATCTCGTTGACCAGCGCGGCGCTGTCGTTGAGCTTGCGCCCGTACGACGGCACGATCTCGCGCAGGCGGGCTTCCCAGCCGGCCTTCATCTGGTCCGGGAAGGCCTTGGCCATCAGGTCCAGCATGATCGGCGGCGAGGTCGACGCACCCGGCGAAGCGCCGAGCAGGGCGGCGAGGGTGTGGTCCTTGTCGGTCACGATCTCGGTACCGAACTGCAGCACCGGGCCCTTCAGCGGATCACGCTTGATGATCTGCACGCGCTGGCCGGCGGTGACCAGCTTCCAGTCACCCGGCTTGGCAGTGGGGAAGTACTTGACCAGCTCGGCCTGGCGGTCGGCATCGTTCAGGCGCGCCTGGCCCATCAGGTACTGCACCAGGTCCAGGTTGTCCTTGCCCACTTCCAGCATCGGGCCGACGTTGTTGTGGTTCACCGACGAGTACAGGTCCCACCACGAGCCGTGCTTGAGGAACTTGGTGCTGTACAGCGCGAACGGCCCGAACAGGACCACCGGCTTGCCGTCCAGCTTGCGCGCATCCAGGTGCGGCACCGACATCGGCGGCGAACCGGTCTCGGCCATGCCGTAGGCCTTCACGCCGTGGCGCGAGGTCACGTCCTGGCCCTGGAAGGCGAGGAACTGGCCACCGACCGGGAAGCCGGCGTAGTCCTTCGATTCCGGAATGCCGGACATCTGCAGCAGCTTCAGTGCAGCGCCACCGGCACCGATGAACACGAAGCGGGCGTGGGTGGTGGACTCGGTGCCGGCCTTGAGGTCCTTCACCGTCACGTTCCAGCTCTTGTCGGCGTTCTGCCGCAGCGCGCTCACTTCGTGGTTGAGGTGCAGGCTGAAGTTCGGGCTGCGCTGCAGGCCGGCGGTCAGCTGGCGGGTGATCACGCCGAAGTTGACGTCGGTGCCCAGCGGCATCCAGGTTGCGGCAACCTTCTGCTTCGGGTCACGGCCTTCCATCAGCAGCGGGGCCCACTGCTTGATCTGGGCCGGATCCTCGGAGTACTGCATGCCGTAGAACAGCGGATTCTTCACCAGGGCCTGCTGGCGCTTGTGCAGGTAGGCGATGTTGTCATCGCCCCAGACGAAGCTCATGTGCGGGGTCGGGTTGATGAAGTCGCTGGGCTGGCTCAGCCGGCCTTCCTTCACCTGGTGCGACCAGAACTGGCGCGAGACCTCGAACGATTCGGCGATGCCGACCGCGCGCTTGGTCTCGATGCTGCCGTCGGGCAGTTCGGGGGTGTAGTTCAGTTCGGCGAAGGCCGAGTGGCCCGTGCCGGCGTTGTTCCAGCCGTCGGAGCTTTCACCGGCGACGCCGTCGAGGCGTTCGTAGACCTGGATGTTCCAGTCCGGCTGCAGTTCCTGCAGGTAGGTGGCCAGGGTGATGCTCATGATGCCGGCGCCGACCAGCACAACGTCGACGGGCTTGTCGTTGCTGGCGGCGGGCACCGAGCGCTGGGTCAGCGGCCAGTACAGGAACAGCGCGGCGGCCAGCAACAGCAGCACGAGCAGGGCGAGCAGGGCCTTGCCAAATTTCTTCATGGGGGCGGGATCGTTGGCGGAGGGGAAGGGGTCAGGATGCGCGTGGGGCAGGGAAAGGGCGTGAAGAAACAACGCCTTGCGCCATCCATCCGCGATTCTAACCGGATCCGGTCCGTTTTTGATGCAACGCAGCATCCGACGTTTCGCGGCCCCGTCACGTGAGCGGCGGGCCCAAGCCTGGCGATCGTAGCCCCAGTAGCGCCAGGCCATGCCTGGCGACGCCTTCAATCAGACCAGCTCCAGAATCTCGTCACCGGCCTCATCGATCTCCCCGGTCGGGCGCCAGCCCAGGCGCCGGTAGAAGCCATGCGAGCGCGAACGCGGGTCGGCCGAGCACGCCAGGAACAGCCGGGTATGGCCCGCATCGCGGGTCAGGCTGACCACTTCCTGCAGCAGCTGCCGACCGACGCCACGGCCTTCGTAGTCCGGCAGCAGGGCCAGCACCAGCACTTCGCCGGTGTCGCGGTCGGCGAAGCAGTAACCGGCCATGCGCTCGCCCTCCCAGGCGACGCGGCCGATCGAATCGCCCTGGGCGATGCCGGCCGCCCAGCTGTCCTCGGTGATGCCCAGCTCTGCCAACTGCGCGGCGCTGAAGGCGTTCTCGCGGGTGCGCCCGCGCAGGTCGATGCAGGCGGCGGCATCTTCGGGGCGCGCATCGCGGACGAATACAGGCATGCAGGGCATCCTTGCGGTGATCGGCCGACCAGTATCCGCATCGCGCATGGACCTGGTGTGGAGACTTCGTGGAGATTGGATGGAGCAAAAAGGGGACGGAGGGGATTAAGTCGTCTTTGCCCAGAATGTCGTATGGGCCTTAAACGACTTAATCCCCTCCGTCCCCTTTTTTGCAGGGCTGCCTCAGCGCTTGCGCCGCACCAGCGCTGATGAGGCGTCCAGCACGGCGCGGGTCAGCAGGGCCATGGTCTGGACGTCACCCTTCCAGTGCTGCCAGTACAGCGGCACGTCTTCCCACGCGCGCTGGCGTACGTAGACCAGGCGGCCGGCGTCCAGGTGCCGCTTGACCAGCGGCAGCGGGTTCATGGTCCAGCCCATGCCGCCCAGGTTGGCCTGCACAAAGGCGCGGGTGGAGGGAATCCACCAGGTCGGTGCGGTGCTGGGCAGGTCGTCGCCGGCCATGCGCCGGGCAAAGCGCGACTGCATTTCGTCCTTGCGGTTGAACACCAGCACCGGCGCCTGCGCCAGCGCCTGCGCGGTCACGCCCTTGGCAAAATGGCGTTCGCGGAATTCGGGGGTACAGGTGGCGGCGTAACGGATGCTGCCCAGCGCGTGGATCTGGCAGCCCTGCACCGGCTCGTCCAGCGTGGTCACCGCACCCAGCACTGTGCCCTGGCGCAGCAGTTCGACGGTGTGGTCCTGGTCCTCCACGCGCAGGTCCAGGGTGGTGCCGGTGCTCTGTGCGAACTGCGAGGCGGCCTGCGGGAACCAGGTTTCCAGGCTGTCGTGGTTCACCGCCACCGGGATGCTGGCCTGCGGCAGGTCTTCGTCAGCCAGGCCCATCCGGTGCAGGGCGTCGTGCTCGAGCAGGGCGGTCTGCTCGGCCAGCTGCACCAGCACCTGGCCCTCGGCGGTGGCGGTGGCCGGGGTGCCGCGCTTGACCAGCAGGCGACCGACCCGATCCTCCAGTGCCTTGACCCGCTGCGAGATGGCCGAGGGCGTGACATTCAGCGACTGCGCGGCGCGGTCGAAGCTGCCTTCGCGGATCACTGCGGCCAGGGCGCGCAGCTGGGCATGGTCGATACGCATCGAATTAAGTTCCGCTAATGTTGGTTTAGGAAGTTTAGCTCGTCTTTTTCATGTTGCGGCGCGACAATGGCGCCCGTTCCGGTGCTGTCCGCCTTCGCGAGGCACCGTCCCCCCCAAGCAAGTAAAGGCAGTGAATCCCATGTTCTCGGTCATCTCCGCCAGCACCGGCCTCGGTGCCTGGTTCTCTGGTGCAGCTACCGGCATCGGCCTGTTCGCCGTGGTCGGGGCCCAGAGCGCCTTCATTCTGCGCCAGGGCATCCTGCGCAAGCACATCGTGCCGGTGGTTGCCACCTGTGCGGCCATCGATGCGATCTTCATCTTTGCCAGCGTGGCTGGCCTGCGTACGCTCACTTCGGCGCTGCCGTGGCTGACCACCGCCGTGCTGTGGACGGGCGTGGCGTTCCTGGCCTGGTACGCCATGAAGTCGGCACGCCGTGCGATTGCCGGTGGCGGCGGCATGGGCGAGGCTGACAGCGACGACGGCAGCCGCCGCGCGGTGCTGATGGCTGCGGTCGGCTTCTCGCTGATCAACCCGCACTTCTGGCTGGACATGATGGTGATCGGCTCGATCGCCGAGAACTTCGGCAACGCCCGCATGGCCTTCGCCGCCGGTGTGGTGACTGCCAGCTGCCTGTGGCTGACCGCGCAGGGCCTGGGCGCACGCCTGCTGGCGCCGCTGTTCACCAAGCCCAGTACCTGGCGCGTGCTCGACGGCACCATCGCCGTGATCCTCAGCATCCTGGCCCTTACGTTGGCGGTGCGCGGGGTCCACTGACCCGGCGCACGCCCCCCGAACCCACGTCCTGACTCTCTCTCCAAGGTAGTGGTAACGACGGCACCGGCAACGGTGCCGTCGTTTTTTCTGCCGATGTGGCGCGGCAAACGGTCACGTGCCTAGAATCGTACATCCGGACAGGGTGTCCGGTTTTCCATGGGGGAAGGATGCGCAGGATTGTGCTGGCTGTACTGTTGAGCGCGGTTGTGGGTGGGGCATCGGCCGCAACGCTGGACCTGGATCGCTATCTGCGGCAGGAGTCGTTTACCGACATCAAGATTTCACCAGGGGGCGAGTACATCGCCGCGACGGTTCCGCTGGAGGCGGGAACCGCATTGGCGATCTACCGCATTGCCGACATGAAAATGGTCGGCAGCTTCCGCCCGCCCCGCAACGATCACGCCCACACCTTCGACTGGGTCAGCAACGAGCGGCTGCTGGTGGGCATGGCACAGAAGTTCGGCGTGCTGGACCGGCCGACGCCGACCGGCGAACTGTTCGGTATCAATGCCAACGGCAAGGGTGGCGAGCTGCTGGTGGGGTACCGGGTTGCCGACCAGAGCCTGGGCACCAACATCAAGGTCAAGCCGGCAGGCCTGGTGGCCGCCTACCTCAGTGATGAGCTCAAGGACGATGACCGCAACGCGCTGGTGACGGTGATCCCGCTGGTCGGCAGTTCGCATGCGCAGGTCGAGCGCATGGACGTGATCACCGGTCGCCGCAACGCCGTGGCGCGCGCTCCCATTCCCGATGCGGACTTCACGACCGATGAGCAGGGCGAGGTGCGTTTCGCACGCGCTGTCGTTACCGATGGCACGCAGAAGCTCTACTACCGCACGGGCAGCAACAGCGACTGGGTCCTGCTCAATGATGAATCCCTGAGCAAGCGCATCGAGGCGCCGCTCGGCTTCTCGGCCGATGGTCGCCTGGCGTACCTGCAGGTCGAGCAGGCAGATGGACCTGATGCCATTGTCAGCTGGGACCCCCAGAGCAATGAACGACGCACCGTGCTGCGCGATGGGAGTGCCGACCCGGCGCGCATCATCCGGCGCCCCGGCAGCCGCGTGCCGGTCGGGGCCCTGTTCCTTGGCAGTGCGCCGCGAACGGCATTCTTCGATGACGCCTCGGACGACGCTCGCCTGTACCGCAGCCTCGAAGCCGGCCTTGGCGGAGCGGTCTACATCACCTCCAGCACGCGCGATGGCAAGACGGTGCTGGTGGAAACCTGGTCAGGCAGCAATCCGGGCGATTTCTATCTCTATGACACGGTTGGCAAGAGTGCACGGCACCTGATCAGCCGCAGCGACTGGATCGACCCCGCGCTGGCGGCGGAGGTGCGTCCGATCAGCCTGACGGCGCGTGATGGGCGTTCGCTGCATGGCTTCCTTACCGTCCCGCATGGCCGCGAGGCCCGTGCGCTGCCGATGGTGGTGGTGCCGCACGGAGGTCCGATCGGTGTTGCCGACCAGGGCGCCTATGACACCGAGACACAGATGCTGGCGGCGGCAGGTTACGCGGTACTGCAGGTGAATTTCCGCGGCTCTTCCGGCTATGGCCGGGCCCACATGCAGGCCGCGCGAAAGCAATGGGGGCTGTCGATGCAGGATGACGTCACCGATGCCACGCGTTGGGCGATCGAACAGGGCGTGGCCGACAAGAACCGCATCTGCATCTATGGGGCCAGTTACGGTGCCTATGCGGCGATGATGGGGGCGGTGCGCGAACCGGGCCTGTACCAGTGCGCGGCCGGCTACGTCGGCATCTACGACCTGCCGTTGATGTACGCCCGCGGAGACATCCAGAGCGACGAGTCAGGCCTGGCCTACCTGCGGAACTGGCTGGGATCGCCCAAGGATCTTGCAGAGCGTTCCCCGGTGAATCTGGCCGCGCAGGTGCGGGTGCCGGTATTCCTGGCCGCGGGTGGTCAGGATCAACGTGCGCCGATCGTGCACAGCGAACGCATGGAAGCTGCGTTGAAGAAGGCCGGCACGCCGGTGGAAACCCTGTACGTCAAGAATGAAGGGCATGGTTTCTATTCCCCTGCCAACCAACGTGCGTACTACAGCAGGTTGCTGGCCTTCCTCTCGCGCAGCCTGGGGGGCCAGGTGGCCGGGCAGGCCGCACCTGCGGAGAAGAGCAGCGCGCCCTGAACAAGCCGGGGGCGGCGGATGATCGATCCGCCGCCGCCCCGGAGTTCGCCTGCATCGGGCTTACTTGACCCCGTGCATCATCTTCTTCAGCAGCGGCGCGGCGATGAAGGCGGCCAGCGCACAGCCCAGGCCGATCCACATCAGCAGCCAGAACAGGTGCGCATAGGCACCGGCCGCGGCCACCATGTCCAGCGATTCGCCTTCCGGTACCTCGATCGCGGCCAGCTTGCCGAACAGCGCGGCCAGCGTTTCCGAGAACGCGGTTGCCAGGAACCAGGTGCCCATCATCAGGCTCATCACCCGCGGCACGGCCAGCTGGGTCACCGCCGACAGGCCGACCGGCGACAGGCACATCTCACCGCTGGCCAGCAGGAAGTAGGCCAGCACCAGCCACCACACGCTGGCCATCTCGCCGGTGGCGCCGACCTGCTGTGCGGCCAATGCCAGCGGCACGAACGACAGCGCGCCGATCACCAGACCCCAGGCCGATTTGACCGGCTTGCCCGGTTCCCAGCCGCGGCGGTCCATCCACGTCCACAGTGCGGCGAAGGCCGGCGCCAGCAGCACCAGGAACAGGCCGCCGAGGTAGGTCAGCGAGCCGGCGGTCTGCGGAATCACCAGGCAGTCGCGCACCAGCAGCACCAGCATCAGCACGACGATGGCGGCGAAGAACGTTCGCGGCGCAGATGAGCCCGGACGGCGCTCGGACAGCCGCGCGCTGACCACGAAGCCCAGCGGCGCCAGCAGCAGCGAGATGATCGACCAGGGCAGCGGGGTACCGCCGGTGATCACCAGCGAGGGCACGATGTCCTTGGTCAGCAGCCGGTCGGTGAAGGTCACCCACGAGCCGTAGGACTGCTCGTACATGGTGAAGAACGCCAGCGCCATGAAGATCAGCACCATCAGCGCGATCATCTGCTGGCGCTGTACCGGCGTGCACTTGCTGCCGGTGAACCAGGCGAACCAGACCAGCACGCCGCCCAGCACCGCCACCATCAACATCAGTGCCAGGCTGATTTCACCGCCCAGCGCGAACGCGCCGTTGCCGGCCGCCCACATCAGCCACGCCACCGGCAACACACCGAGCACCGCGCACAGATAGATGAGCCATTCGCGCGGCAGGCCCAGCACCTTCTGCTTCAACGCCGCCGGTTGCGGCGGCTCGGCGTGGCCCTGCAGGTACTTCTGGCCCCACAGGAACATGGCCAGGCCGGCCAGCATGCCGATGCCGGCCGCACCGAAACCGTACTTCCAGCCGTAGGCCTCGCCGAGGAAGCCGCACACCAGCGATGAGAACAGCGCGCCCAGGTTGATGCCGGCGTAGAACAGCGAGAAACCCGAATCGCGGCGCGGATCGTCCTTGGCGTACAGCTTGCCGACAATGGTGGAGATGTTCGGTTTCAGGAAACCGACGCCCATGATGATCAGCGCCAGCGACAGGTAGGTCACCGCCAGTGCCGAGGTGTCGCGCACCACGTCGCCGTTCACCCGGTACGCAGCGTGGCCTTCGAAGGCCATGCCGAGGTGGCCGAGTACCAGCAGGATGCCGCCGAACAGCACGGCCCGGCGCATGCCCAGCCAGCGGTCGGCCAGCATGCCGCCGAATACAGGGATGCAGTACACCAGGCCACCGTAGGCGCCGAGCAGGTCCAGGCCGGCTTTGTCGCCGAACAGGTGGTACTTGGTGAGGTACAGCAGCAACAGCGCCTTCATGCCGTAGAAGGAGAAGCGCTCCCACATTTCGGTGAAGAAGCAGACGTAGACGCCTTTGGGGTGGCCCAGGAAGTCGTCGGAAGCGATAGCGGTGGAATTCATCGCGGAATTATAGGCCTGTGGCCCGATCCGCTTTCAGTAGATCCACGCCATGCGTGGATTGCCGGACTGGCCTGGGCGATCACAGGTACCGCAACCACGCCAGGTCACGCCTTCGCGCCTTGAACCGCGCGAATGCCCGGGTCGGCGGGTACAGCACCACCGCCAGCGCGCAGGCCACCAGCAGCAGGCCGCTGACCGAGTCCAGGGCATACAACTCGCCATGGGTCGGCCCCCAGGCCGCCAGCGCGCCCAGGTACAGCGCCTTCAGCACATACAGGTGCAGCAGGTAGAAGAACATCGGCGCGGCGCCGATATCGGCCAGCGGGCGCAGCGCACGCGCCAGTGGCGGCCATTCGTACAGGCGCAGCAGCAACAGCCCTACGCCCAGAGTCAACAGCAGGAACTGCAGCGACGGCGGGTACTTGGTGATGTTGAGCACGCTCATCCAGGTGCGCAGCGCGCTGGTCTGGTACTGCCACGGTGCATCTCCATATTGGTTGGCGAACCGCAGCAGCGCGAACATGGCCAGCGCACCGACGCCTGCCCACAGCAGCCAGTGCTGGCGCTGCGTCGGGTCGCGCTCGCGGGCGAACCACGGTCCCAACAGATAACCCAGAGCGATCACCCCGATCCACGGCAGCACCGGATAGGAGGTGCGCAGGCGCAGCGCGCCGGCCTCGATCCAGTCGCGCTGGTGCAGCACTTTCCACAGCACCGCCAGCAGGCCATTGCCTTGCACCCGTAAGCCGTCGAACAGGTTGTGCCCGGCCACCACCGCGATTGCCAGCACCAGCAGGGCCGGGCGTGGCAGCCACAGCAGCCCGGCCAGCGCGATCATGCTCAGCCCGATGGCCCAGATCACCTGCAGGTACAGGGTTTCCGGCGGCAGCTGGAAGGTCCAGGCGAAATTCACCAGGGTCAGTTCCAGCACGACCAGGAACAGCCCGCGCTTGAGCAGGAACGCGGCCGTGGCCCGGCGCGGATCCGCCTGGCGCTGGCCGTACAGCCAGGCCGACAGGCCGGTCAACAGGACGAACACGGGTGCGCACAGATGCGCCAGCAGACGGCAGGCGAACAGCGCAGGGGAGACCGTCGCTGCGTCCATCGGGTCGCTTACCTGATGCTGCAGGAAGAAGGTCTCGCGCACGTGGTCGAGCAACATCAACAGCATCACGGTGCCGCGCAGCTGGTCGATGGAGGCCAGGCGGGTAGTGGGGGAAGGGGCCACGTACGAGGTTCGGTCGGCGTGACAGGATATAACATTACAATTACGTCTTTCCAGCGTGTGCTGGGCGGTTCCGACGAGCGCGCGCGTCGGCTCAGGGCAGGCAAACCGAGGGGCTCCAGCCCAGTGCCTCGTCGTAGTGGACCTGGATCGCTCGCAGGCTCCCGTCGGGGTTGGCCTTCAAGCAGAATCGGGCGCTGTGGTGTTGCGTGGCGCCGGTCCTGGTGGCCGACAGCGAAACGTCGTACAGGCGTCCGGGCTGCAGCGGCATCGCCGTCTGCCTTGAAATGGCGTTGGCTGGCACTTCTCCGTAGACCACGCAGGCTCCGGGTGGAAGTGCGATTGATGCGGGATGGGCAAAGTAGAACGACCATTGCCGCCGCAGCGGTGGAGTAATTGCGTCATGCACCTCCACACCAAACACCTCCGGAGTTTTACCGATACGCTTGCGCTCCTTCCTGGGTAGTCCGAAACAAGGTTTGCCGGCGTGGTCGGTGATCTCGACTGCGCCAATGCGGCTCCAGGCAGATGCGTAATCGCAAAGCGGCATCAGGCAGGTCAGGGTCACGACAGCCACGACCGGTAATTTGATCAGGCGGATCTGCAGTGGGTTGTTCATCGGGCGGCTCAGCGTCATCGGTTCAGATCATGAACACGATGCACGGGGCGTTGAGGCACTTCAAACGATGATGGCTGGAATGCTGCAGTACTGGTTGGCCTGGCCCCTGCAGGACATGAGACCGCGAGGCGCGGCAGCCCTCCGGCATGTGCCCCATGCGCTTGATGCGTTGGCCGAGTTTGGCCAGAAGCGACTATCTCACTGCCGACCTGGCCGCAACCCTCCCGAACCGCACTGGACTTGCTGCCTCCTGAACGCTAGCGTGCAAGGGATTTTTTGCCAGCAGGGGCTTCCATGAACCACGACGCTGCGCCCAAGCAGCTCACCTTCCGCGCTGTGGCCCTGGCCATCGTGCTGGCGGTGGTGCTGTCGGCCGCAAACGCCTACCTCGGTCTGTTCGCAGGCCTGACCATCGCCACCGCCATTCCCGCCGCGGTGATTTCCATGGGCGTGCTGCGCCTGCTGGGCGGTGGCTCCATCCTTGAAAACAACATCGTGCAGACCGGCGCTTCGGCCGGTTCGTCGATCGCCGCCGGTGTGATCTTCACCATCCCGGCGCTGGTGATCATGGGCTACTGGCCGGACTTCAAGTACTGGTGGGTGCTGGGCATCGCCGGCCTCGGCGGCCTGCTGGGCGTGTTGTTCTCGGTGCCGCTGCGTCGTTCGATGATCGTCGAAGACCCGCTTCCGTTCCCGGAAGGCAAGGCTGCGGCCGAAGTGCTCAAGGCCGGTGAGAACCCGGGCCCGGGCCTGAAGATCCTCGGCCTGTCGGCGGTGATCGGTGCGTTCGTGAAGCTGGCCGCGGAAAGCGGCATGCGCCTGATCCCGGATGCCTGGGCCACCTCGGCCTACGTCGGCAGCTCCAAGGTCACCGCCTTCATCGGTACCAACCTGTCGCCGGCACTGCTGGGCGTGGGCTACATCGTCGGCCTCAACGTCGGCATCGTGGTGGTGTCCGGTTCGATCCTGACCTGGCACATCGCCATTCCGATCTACCAGGCGTTCTTCATGAACACCGATCCGGGCCTGGCCGCCTCGGTGGCTACCGCATCCTCCACCGAGGCGGCGTTCGCCATCTGGGGCGCGAAGATGCGCTACCTGGGTGTGGGCGCGATGCTGATTGGCGGCATCTGGACCCTGATCTCGCTGCGCAAGTCGCTGCTCAACGGCGTCAAGAGCGGCTTTGCCGCTGCCCGCAAGAGCGGTGGCCCGGTGCTGGCGCACACCGAGCGCGACCTGCCGATGAAGTGGATGCTGGTGGCCCTGGTGGTCTTCGTGCTGCCGCTGCTGGCCCTGTACCAGGCCATCGTCGGCCAGTGGCACGTGTCGATCCCGATGACCCTCATCATGATCGTCGCCGGTTTCCTGTTCGTGTCGGTGTCGGCCTACCTGGCCGGCTTGATCGGTTCGTCCAACAACCCGGTGTCGGGCATCACCATCTCCACCATCCTGTTCGCCTCGGCCGTGCTGGTGGTGCTGCTGGGCGCCGATGGCCTCAAGCCGGTCGGTGCCGGCGGTGCGCCGCTGGGCGCGGTGGCGGCGATCATGATCGGCGCGGTGGTGTGCTGCGCCGCAGCGGTCGGCGGTGACAACCTGCAGGACCTCAAGGCCGGCTACATCGTCGGCGCCACCCCGTGGAAGCAGCAGCTGATGCTGGGCATCGGTGCCTTCTCGTGTGCGCTGATCATGGCCCCGGTGCTGAACCTGCTGGCCACCGCCTACGGCATCGGCGTGAAGTCCGAGCTGCACCCGAACGCGCTGGCTGCGCCGCAGGCCAACCTGATGGCCTCGGTGGCCAAGGGCCTGTTCGGTGGCGAACTGCCGTGGACCTTCATCGGCATCGGTGCCGTGGTCGGTGCCGCCATCATTGCCTTCGACAGCTGGCTGAAGTCGCGCAACGCACGCTTCCGCGTGCCGGTGCTGGCCGCCGCCATCGGCATCTACCTGCCGCTGGAGCTGATGGTGCCGATCTTCCTCGGCGGCCTGATCGCCCACCTGGTCGAGCGCTTCCACAAGGTGCGTGCCGATGACGAAGAAGGCCGCGACCGCGTGCACAAGCCGGGCGTGCTGTTCGCCGCGGGCCTGATCACCGGCGAAGCGCTGATGGGCATCGCCATCGCGATTCCGATCGTGGTCAGCAGCCGCGCCGATGTGCTGGCCGTGCCGTTCCACCTGCCGGGCGCGCAGTGGATCGGCCTGGCCGTGCTGTTCCTGGTGGGCTGGCTGATCTACCGCACCGGCAAGTACACCAAGGCGTAAGGGACGGGTAGTGCCGGCCGCTGGCCGGCAATCCCGGAATCCCGTGATACCCCTGGTTGCCGGCCAGCGGCCGGCACTACCGCAAACCGCGCTACGGCGCGGTTTGCTTTTTCTGGCGGCGGGGCCAACCCCGCGCGCAGCCATGACCGATGGCCTTGGCAGCCCCGGCCGCACGGGCCTACCATCGGTTTTTTGCCGTCCTGCGGAGACCCCGATGAAACTGCGTCATGCCCTGCTGCCACTGAGCCTGCTGGCTGCCCTGCCCAGCGTTGCCGCTGCCCGTGGCCTGGAAGTCCGCGACATGGTGGCCATGGACCGCGTCTCCGCGCCGGTACTGACCACGGACGGTGGCACTGTGGTGTTCGCCAAGCGCAGCGTGGACGCCAACCTGAAGGCCTCCACCGCGCTGTTCGCGCGCAACCTGCGCACGCGTGACGCGGCCCCGCCGAAGCAGATCACCCCGGCCGGCTGGAGCGTCAATTCCGCGTCGCTGTCGGCCGATGGCCAGACCGTGTATTTCCTCAGTGCCAAGAACGGCAGCCAGCAGCTGTACGCGCAGCCGATCAACGGCGGCACCCCGCGCCAGCTGACCGACTTCCCGGTGGACGTGGACAGCTACCACGTGTCACCGCAGGACGACCGCGTGCTGTTCAGCGCCGGCGTGTTCCAGGCCTGTGCCTCGGACCTGGCATGCACCGAGAAGAAGCTGAAGGAAAAGAAGGACGCCAAGGCCAGCGGCCAGGTGTGGGATTCGCTGTTCGTGCGCCACTGGGATACCTGGAACGACGGCCGCCGCAACACCCTGTTCGTGGCACCGCTGCCGGCAGCCAAGGCCGGCGCGGTCAAGGGCGCCTCGGCGCTGAGCGCGACCATCGACGGCGATGCACCGTCCAAGCCGTTCGGTGGCAATGACGATTTCGCGTGGTCGCCGGATGGCGCCAGCGTGGTGGCCAGCATCCGCGTGGCCGGCAAGCAGGAGCCGTGGTCGACCAACTTCGACCTGTACCGCTTCGACGCTGCGGGCAAGCAGGCGCCAGTCAACCTGACCGCCTCCAATCCGGCCTGGGATGCCGGCCCGGTGTTCAGTGCCGACGGCAAGACCCTGTTCTACCGCGCGATGAAGCGCCCGGGCTTCGAGGCCGACCGCTTCGGCCTGATGGCGATGGACCTGGCCAGCGGCAAGACCCGCGAGATCGCGCCGCAGTGGGATCGCTCGGCCGGCGGCATCACCCTGTCCGCCGACGGCGCCAGCATCTACACCACTGCCGATGATCTCGGCGAGCACCCGCTGTTCCAGATCGACGTGGCCAGTGGCAAGGCCACCAAGCTGATCGGCGACGGCAGCGTGACCTCGGTCGACGTGGCCGGCAACAGCGTGGCGATCACCCGCAACAGCCTGAAGAGCAACGACCAGGTGCTGGTCGGCCTGCTGCCGGCCGCAGGCGAAGCCATCGGCGAGCTGCGCGCACTGACCCCGGCCGCAGGCGACGTGCTCAAGGACGTCAGCTTCGGTGAGTACGAACAGTTCGAGTTCAAGGGCTGGAACAACGACACCGTGCACGGCTATGTGGTCAAGCCGCACAACTACCAGGAAGGCAAGTCGTACCCGGTCGCGTTCCTGATCCACGGCGGCCCGCAGGGCAGCTTCGGCAATGGCTGGAGCTACCGCTGGAATCCGCAGACCTATGCGGGCCAGGGCTACGCCGTGGTGATGATCGACTTCCACGGCTCCACCGGCTATGGCCAGGCCTTCACCGATGCGATCAGCCAGCACTGGGGCGACCGCCCGCTGGAAGACCTGCAGAAGGGCTGGGATGCGGCGCTGAAGAAGTATTCCTTCCTCAACGGTGACAAGGCCTGTGCGCTGGGCGCCAGCTACGGCGGCTTCATGGTCAACTGGATCGCCGGCAACTGGAACGGCCCGTTCAAGTGCCTGGTCAACCATGACGGCGTGTTCGACCAGCGCATGATGGGCTACGCCACCGAAGAACTGTGGTTCACCGAGTGGGAGCAGGGCGGTACCCCGTACCAGAAGGCCGCGAACTACGAGAAGTTCAACCCGGTCAACCACGTGGCGGACTGGAAGAAGCCGATCCTGGTCATCCATGGCCAGCAGGACTTCCGCATCCCGGTCGAGCAGGGCCTGGCCGCGTTTACCGCCGCCCAGCGCCAGGGCATCGAATCGAAGTTCCTGTACTTCCCGGATGAAAACCACTGGGTGCTGAAGCCGAACAACAGCATCCTGTGGCATGACACCGTCAATGCCTGGCTGAAGCAGCACATCGGCAACTGATGACTGCAGCGCCGCCCTTCGGGGCGGCGCTTTTGTTTCGCCATCTGCTGTACCGGTGGGTGCCGACCGTTGGTCGGCACACCTTCCTGATCTGCCGCCAACAGCAGCCGGCCAGCGGCCGGCTCTACCCAGAGCGCCTGCATGCCCTCGACTGCCCTGATCCAGAACGACATCGTCGTCTTCGGTTTGATCGCCGCCACCCTGGGCGCCGTGTTCTGGACCGCCTCGCGCGAGCAGGGCCTGTGGAAACGCTTCTACACCTTCGTGCCGGCACTGTTGCTGTGCTACCTGATTCCCGGCATCTACAACACCGTCGGCCTGATCGACGGCCAGAACACCAAGCTCTACAACCCGATCGCACGCGACATCCTGCTGCCGGCAGCGCTGATCCTGCTGACCCTGGCGGTGGACATCAAGGGCATCCTGCGGCTCGGCCCGAAGCTGGTGCTGATGTACCTGGGTGCGTCCGCCAGCATCATGCTGGGTGCGGTGGTGGCTTTCCTGGTGATGCGCGCGCTGCATCCGGAAACGGTGGCCGGTGACACCTGGGCCGGCATGGCCGCACTGGCCGGCAGCTGGATCGGTGGCGGGGCCAACATGCTGGCGATGCGCGAAGTGTTCGACGTCAACGCCACCACGTTCGGCCAGTTCGCGGTGGTCGATGTCGGTGTCGGTTACGTGTGGATGGCCGCGCTGATCTTCCTGGCCGGGCGCGCAGCGAAGATCGACGCGCGCAGCGGTGCCGACACGTCGGCCATCGATGAGCTGAAGGAGCGCATCGCGCGCTTCCAGGCCGAGCATGAGCGCGTTCCCAGCCTCACCGACCTGATGCTGATCGTGGCAGTGGCCTTCGGCGGCGTGGGTCTGTCACACGCGATCGGTGCGCCGCTGGCAGCATGGTTCAAGGCCAATGTCAGCTGGGCCTCGCAGTTCAGCCTGGATGCGCCGTTCGTGTGGGTGGTGGTGCTGTCGACCACGCTGGGCCTGAGCCTGAGCTTCACCCGTGCACGCACGCTGGAAGGTGCGGGCGCCTCGCGGCTGGGTTCGCTGCTGCTGTACTTCCTGATTGCCTGCATCGGCATGCAGATGGATCTGCTGGCGCTGCTGGACCGCCCGTGGCTGTTCCTGCTCGGCCTGATCTGGATTGCCGTGCACATCGCGCTGCTGTGGTGCCTGGGCAAGCTGCTGAAGGTGCCGTTCTTCTATTTCGCGATCGGTTCGCAGTCGAACATCGGTGGCCCGGCTTCGGCGCCGGTGGTGGCTGCAGCGTTCCATCCGGCCCTGGCGCCGGTGGGCGTGTTGCTGGGCACGATGGGCTACGCCACCGGCACCTACCTGGCCTACATCGTCGGCATTACCCTGCGCGCGCTGGCAGGGCAGGGCTGATGGGGTAGCGCCGGCCGCTGGCCGGCAACCAGGTAATGCTGCACGGGTTCATGAGGTTGCCGGCCAACGGCCGGCACTACCGATGCGTTACGCCACCGGCAATCCGCGTTCGATCAACCACGCCTTCGCGTCTTCGGCGTCCTGCTCGAACCACGCCTGTGTCGACCCCAGCCGATACGTATACCCCCAGGCATCCATGTCGGCCATCAACCGCGCACTGCCAACGCCAGGCAGCTGCCCGGCCAGCACGATCTGCAGGTAGCAGGTGGCATCTTCCTCGGCCACCGAGTCGGTGGCGTCGGTATGCACCTGCGCACGCCGCTCCGGCGGCAGCACGATCAGGTGGCAGGCTTCGTGCAGCATCGAGTGCACGGGCGTGTCATCGCGCACGTACACGTTGCTGGCGATGATGCCGGCCTCGGGCTCGCCCCAGTAGCTGCCGGGAATCGGTTCACCGGCCGCGACGTGGTGCAGCTGCAGGCCATGCGCGGCGAGCAGGCACTGCGCATCAGCGAAGGCGATGTCGCCCACGCAGGTGATGTCCACGGCGGTTGTTGTATCGGTCATGCGGGTCAGGCAGCCCCGCCCGTGCAGGCACGGGCGGGGCAGAGCTTCAGGGTTTGTCCGGGCCTTCAGGCAGCGCCACGGAGATGTCCAGCACATCGTGCTGGCCATCCTTCACCAGGTCGACCTTCACTGCATCGACGTCGATGTTCACGTACTTCTTGATCACTTCCAGCAGCTCGCGCTGCAGCAGCGGCAGGTAATCGGGGCCGCCGCGGTTGCTGCGCTCCTGCGCGATGATGATCTGCAGGCGGTTCTTGGCGGTTTCGGCGGTGGTCTTCTTCGCTTTGAGGAAATCAAACAGGCCCATGCTTACCCTCCGAACAGCTTGCTGAAGAAGCCCTTCTTCTCGACGTTGGTGAAGCGCATCGGGCGTTCTTCGCCGAGGATGCGCGCGACGGCGTCGTCGTAGGCCTGGCCGGCTGCGGACTCGACATCCAGGATGACCGGCTCGCCCTTGTTGGAGGCGTTGAGCACGTCACCCGACTCGGGGATCACGCCGATCGCCTTCAGGCCGAGCACTTCCTCGACGTCGGCGATGCTGAGCATCTCGCCGCTTTCCACGCGCAGCGGGGTGTAGCGGGTCAGCAGCAGGAAGGCCGGCACGTCCTGGCCGGACTCGGCCTTGTGGGTCTTCGAGTCGAGCAGGCCGATGATGCGGTCCGAGTCGCGCACCGACGACACTTCCGGGTTCACCACCACCACCGCACGGTCGGCGAAGTACATCGCCAGGAAGGCGCCCTTCTCGATGCCGGCCGGGGAGTCGCAGATGATGTAGTCGAAGCCGTCGGCGGCCAGGTCCTTCAGGACCTTGCCCACGCCTTCCTGGGTCAGTGCGTCCTTGTCGCGGGTCTGCGAGGCGGCCAGCACGTACAGGTTCTCGAAGCGCTTGTCCTTGATCAGGGCCTGCTTGAGGGTCGCTTCGCCGTGCACGACGTTGACGAAGTCGTACACCACGCGGCGTTCGCAGCCCATGATCAGGTCGAGGTTGCGCAGGCCGACGTCGAAGTCGATCACCGCCACCTTCTTGCCGCGCCGTGCCAGGCCGCAGGCCAGGCTCGCGCTGGAAGTGGTCTTGCCGACGCCGCCCTTGCCGGAGGTGACTACGATGATTTCAGCCAAAGGACTTCTCCTGATGATTCTGTTTGGGTGCTGCGTCAGTCCAGCGCAGCGATCTTGATCTGGTCCTGTTCCAGCCACACCTGCACGGCCTTGCCGCGCAGGGAGTCCGGGACATCGTCCAGTACCTTGTAGTGGCCTGCAATGGCGACCAGTTCCGCATGGAAATCACGGCAGAAGATGCGTGCCGCGGTGTTGCCCTGTGCCCCCGCCAGCGCGCGGCCGCGCAGGGTGCCGTAGATGTGGATGCTGCCATCGGCGATGACCTCGGCGCCGGCGCCGACGGTGGCCATCACGGTCAGGTCGCAGTTTTCTGCGTACAGCTGCTGGCCCGAACGCACGTTGCCCAGCTGCATGCGGCCCGGCTGCGGTGCGGCGGCGTCGGCAACCTTGGCCACCGGCGTGGCCGGTGCCGGCTTCGGTTCGGCACGGGCTGCGCGACGCGGTTCCGGCGCGGGCGGCGGCGGCGGGGCCGGCTCGGCCTCGGCACGCTCGTACTGGGCGCGGAACTTGGCCAGCAGTGGCAGCCCGAGCTGCTGCGAGAGCAGGTCGACCGCGCTGGTGCCATAGGCCAGCGCCACCGGCAGCACGCCGGCACTGCGCAGGCCATCGACCAGCGCCTGCGCGGTGGCCACGTCCGGCACCTGGCTCAGGCCGCCGAAGTCGAGGATCACCGCGGCGCGGCCGAACAGTTTCGGCGCACGGGTGACGCGTTCGCGCATTTCCTGCACGAGGCGTTCGACATCAAGGGTACGGATGCGCAGGTTGGCGATGCCCACCTGGCCGATCTTCAGTTCACCGGCCTGTTCGTAATCGAAATTCACCGCCACGCTCAGGTCCCCGTCGGCCGCTGTGCCTGCGCCGGCAGATGCCGGGCACGTGTCCATGCCACATCCGGCAGCTTGCCGCCGTAGGTCTCCTGGACCCACGGGTAGCTGCACAGTTCCTTGGCCAGCATGCTGGCGCGCACGTCGACCTGCGGCATGGTGTTCTGGCCCAGCTCGCGGAAGCCGAAGCTGCCGTGGAAGAGCAGGGCGGCATCGGCGCCATGGTCGAGGAAGACTTCGCAGGTCATCTGCGGGTAGCGCAGCTCGGCAAAGCTCTGCGCGTCGGCATAGAACGCACGGCCGACGCCACCGCCACGACGGCGGCTGGCGACCACGATGCGGTCGATATAGAAGAACGGGGTGTCCAGCTGCTGCTTGAACCAGGCGAAGTTGCTGCTGTCGTGCTGGCTGTCGCTGCCGAAGCCGATCAGGAAGCCGGCCAGGTTGCCGTCGCGCTCGGCGACGCGGAAATACTCAGCGGTTTCGTAGAACAGGCGCAGGCGGGCCGCATCCAGGGGAAGGATGGCCAGGCCAGCGTTGTTGTTCAAAGCCAGGACGGAATCGAGCTCGTGCTCGCGCACGTCGCGGATGACAATCGACATTGTGACTCCGTGGGGTAACGCGGTTGGTCCGTCAAATTGGACCCTGCGCACGATTATTGCATGCCCGGGGTGGGCTGCGGCATGAACAGGGGACCTCGGATGCATGACTTCCGTGGGAGTGCGCGACGCGGGCCGGGCCCGTAGAGTGCTGGCATGTTGGGAGTCCTCAGCCATACCCGCGTCCTCCGTCTGGCCGGCCTGTTTACCTGGGTCATGGTCGGCCTGCCACTGGCGTACTCGCAATTCGAGAACCTGCACAGCCGCAGCGATATGGGCAGCTGGGCGATCCTGTTGTTCGTCGCCTACCTGTCCTTCGGCGCCGCGTACTACTGGCTGACCCGCCTCCTGCGCAGTGACAGCGACAGTCACACCACCTGGCTGGACCGCGGCCTGCTGCTGCTGCTGACGGTTTCGGCGCTGGGCGTCAGTTTCCTCAGTGGTTCGGGCCTGGGCAGCATCCTGATGATGGTGGCTGCCGGCGTCATTCCGTGGATGCTGTCGGCGCGTCTGTGCGTGCTGTGGCTGCTGGTCAGCCAGCTGGCGGTGGCCCCGGTCTATTACATACTGCTGAACTTCCCGCTGTTCGAAGCCGTGATGCAATCGCTGCTGTATGGCGGCTTTTCCATGTTCATCTTCGTGACCAGCCTTGTCGCGAGACAGCAGACCCAGGCCCGCGACGAGCAGCGCAGGCTCAATTCGGAGCTGCGTGCCACTCGTGCCCTGCTGGCCGAAAGCGCCCGCGTCAACGAGCGAACCCGCATTTCGCGTGAGCTGCACGATCTTCTGGGGCATCAGCTGACCGCACTGACCCTGAACCTCGAAGTGGCCGGTCACCTGGCCGAGGGCCAGGCGCTGGACCATGTGAAGCGCTCGCATGCCTTGGCCAAGCTGCTGCTGGGCAACGTGCGTGAGGTGGTCAGCCAGCTGCGCGAGACCGGCGCCATCGATCTGGCGGCGGCGCTGCGCCCGCTGACCGAGAACGTGCCCTCGCTGGACATCCAGCTGGAGATCGAGGATCCGCTGAACGTGGAGGACCCGCAGCGGGCCCACGTGCTGCTGCGCTGTACCCAGGAGATCATCACCAACGCGGTGCGCCATGCCGGCGCCCGCCACCTGTGGATCAAGGTGTACCGTGAAGCCCCCGACCGGGTGGTGGTGGAGGCCCGCGACGACGGCGTCGGCGCGGATATGGTCAATGTGGGCAATGGCTTGCGCGGCATGCGCGAGCGCCTGCAACAATGTGGTGGCCAGCTGCAGGTCGAAACCCGTCCCGGTGAAGGCTTCCGGCTGCGGGCGACGGTGCCGGCAACGGTGCTGGTGGCCGCCCTTACCAAGGTTCCTGAAGGAGTGCGTTGATGATTCGCGTCTGCCTGGTCGACGACCAAACCCTGGTGCGGCAGGGAATCCGCTCCCTGCTGGCGCTCGACGACGGTATCGAGGTGGTGGCCGAGGCCGGCGATGGCCGGCAGGCGGTCGAACTGATACCGCAGGTGCGCCCCGACGTGGTGCTGATGGACATGCGCATGCCGGTGATGTCCGGGCTGGAGGCGCTGCAGGTGCTGTCGCGCCAGGAGCAGCTGCCACCGACCATCATCCTCACCACCTTCGATGACGACCAGCTGGTGCTGGCCGGGCTCAAGGCCGGAGCCAAGGGCTACCTGCTCAAGGACGTGACCCTGGCGCAGCTGGTCGGTGCCATCCGCACCGTGGCCGACGGCGGTTCGCTGGTGCAGCCGGCCGTGACCCAGCGCCTGCTGTCCGGCCTGGAGCACATGCGCAACGAGTTCGTCAGCCTGGACCGCCCGGACCCGTTGACCGACCGCGAGACCGAGATCCTGCGCCTGATGGCCAGTGGCTTCTCCAACAAGGAGATCGCCAACTCGCTGGGTGTGGCCGAAGGCACCATCAAGAACCACGTGTCCAACATCCTGTCCAAGCTGGGCGTGCGCGACCGTACGCGCGCCGTACTGAAGGCGTTCGAACTCCAGCTGGTCTGAGGAAAACCTTTTCAGGACAATGACTTGAGTTCCAGTCATGGCCCTCGGGTGGGGTTGCCCCCTACTTCACGGGTATCGGTATGCGGTACCCTTCGAATTCTTTGTCCATACAAATACGCAGCCGGCAGGGAAACCGGTGCGCCAATCCCGATAAACAATGCCCGCGAAGCCTGCTAGGATTGGCGCTTCGCTTCAATCAACCCGGCCGTGGGATCGGCCCCGGAGACTCTCTGAATGACCCGTATTATCGAGTTCCTGATCGCCTTGGGGATCGTGGCTGGCCTGTTCGTCATCATTGGCGTATGTCTGCCGGGCGAGCGTCACATCACCGAAAGCATCGAGACCAACCGCAAGATGACGATCGTGTACGACACGGTCAGCAGCCTGCGCCGCTTCAAGGACTGGAACCCGCTGGTACTGCGCGATCCCGCCGTTGAACTGAAGCTGTCCGGCCCGGCCTCCGGCGTCGGTGCCACCCTCGACTTCACCTCCAAGGACCTGGGCACCGGTTCCTGGAAGATCACCGAAGCCGAAGAGAACAAGCGTGTTGCGATCGCCATCGATGACGCCACCAAGGGTCACGACAAGATCACCACCTTCACGCTGGAGCCGACCGGCAAGGGTGGCCGCAACGTCAAGATCACCCAGGACTACTCGGTGAAGTACGGCTTCGACCTGTTCGGTCGTTATGCAGGCCTGTATGTCAGCCGCCAGATCGGCGACGACATCAAGATGGGTCTGTCGCGTATGGCCAACATGCTGGCCAGCGTTCCGAACGTGGACTACCGCACCCCGGAAGCCCCGCTGACCGATCTGGCCATCGTCAATGTGCCGGCTGAAGACCTGCTGGTCGTCAACGCCGGTAACGTGGACCGCGGTCAGGACACGATCACCAAGTCCATCAAGGACAACCAGGAGTGGATCAAGCGCGTGATGGAGGCCAACGGCCTTGAAGCCGCCGGTCCGTTCCGCATCATCACCACCGATTTCGGTCAGGAGAAGTACGCCTTCGACATCGCCCAGCCGGTGAAGAAGAAGGGGGCTGAAGGTGCCACCGCTGAAGAGCTGACCGTCAAGATCGACGGCGGCGCTCCGGTCAAGTACGTGCACGTGGCCCCGCACCGTTCGGCGCATGCCGCCTACACCGGCCACATGGCGGGTCTGGACGTGGCCCGCAACGGCCTGCGT
Source organism: Stenotrophomonas sp. 99219_Sma (assembly GCF_056480785.1). Lineage (NCBI taxonomy): Bacteria > Pseudomonadati > Pseudomonadota > Gammaproteobacteria > Lysobacterales > Lysobacteraceae > Stenotrophomonas > Stenotrophomonas sp. 99219_Sma. The sequence goes on from NZ_CM151117.1 coordinate 1,235,152, forward strand.
GCCTGGGCTGTGACCAACGGTTCGGAAGTGGTCGATCGCCCGTACGAAACCTGGAAGGACGGTCTGGACAAGTCGTTCACCCCGGAAGCGACCTACGACATCTACTGGGCCGTCAAGTAAGCCTCGGCTGACCCATGTAGTGTTGGACACGAAAACGCGCCGCTCATTGCGGCGCGTTTTTTTTCATCTGGCGCCCGGCAAGGGCGCTGCGCAAGGAGCCCACATGTTCAATCTCGAACGTCGCGCACGTAAGCCATCACTGCTGGCCTGCCTGGGGGCGCTGCTGGCCGCCGCCTCTATCGGCCTGTCGGCCTATGCCTCGCACGGTGTGGCCGACCCGCTGGCGCAGCAGCATCTGAACATGGCGGCGCTCTATGCGTTCGCGCATGGCGCGGTACTGGTGGCGCTCGGGCCGCGCGCGCAGGGCGCGATCGCGCACCTGGCGTTGTACGTGCTGCTGCTGGGCGTGCTGCTGTTTTCCGGCAGCCTGGTGGGCGGTGCGTTGTGGCAGTGGCCGACACGGATGGCACCGATCGGTGGCACCAGCATGATGGCTGGATGGGTGCTGCTGGCGATCAATGCGTTGAGGCGGTGACGGTCGCAGGGCTGTCGCTCCGATCCATGCCGATGCGATCGTGATGGTCCATGGGCGTTACTTTTCTTTTCGCGCGAAAAGAAAAGTAACCAAAAGAAACGCGCCGCCGGCCGCGAGCCGGTGCTGCGCACCGGTCCCCTGTGCTCCTCGGCCCGTCGAGGGACGGTGCGGGAACTCGCTGCGCTCAGACACCCGCACCTCTTCGCCCTCGCCGGACCTGCGGTGCTCGGCTCGCTTGAAGGCGGACCCAACAGCCGCGCGCTGATCCGTTGTAGAGGCTTCGAGCGAAGCGACCGGCTTCTGTCTTTGCCTTCTTGTTCCATCTCGTGGTGGGCGCGCGCGGAATCCGCCCGGACAGCTCCATGAAGTTCGCCGTGCAGCCGCCACGAGTGGCTCAGCCGTTGGCCGGTCTCCAGCACCAGTGCCAAGGTTCGTAGACGATCCCATGCGGGTTGTCGCGCGGGTAGCTCAGCTGGAAGCCATGCCCACCGGCATTCGCCTGCAGCCACGCAAACGCGTCGGTGGCTTCGAACGATTCTTCAGCCGGGGCGTCGCCCGGTGTACCGATGTCCAGCGCGTGGCCGCTGTGGTGTTCACTGAAACCCGGTGCGGCATTCACCTTCAGGATCTCCGCCACGCTCAGGCCGCGCGCCAGCTTCCGTTCGAAGATGCCCAACTGGTAGGCATGGCTGCGGAAGCCGGAGATGGCGTCCAGCGCAATGCCATCCTGTGCCGCATGCAGTCGCATCCGTCGCCAGCCCTGCGCGGCGCCACGGCGCAGCCATAGCGGGCGGGCGAAGCGATCGCGGCCGGCAAAATGCAGCAGGCAGGGTTCGGGTTCCAGCGGCAGGCCGCTGTCGTCGGCGTAGCGCTGCGGGTCCAGGCCAAGCTGCTGCAGGCGCTGCTGCAACCCGGCCAGCGGCAGCCACTGATCTTCCAGTCCGGCGCCGAAGGGCCGTGCAGCCGCGGTGTCCAGCAGCGCCAGTGCATCCTCGACCCCGGGCTCGCGCGGCAGGCGCGGCACCATCGAATGCACGCCGTGCGGCAGTACCGCCGCCAGATAGCGGCCATCACGCTTGCGCCGCAGCACCCACTGCGCCTGCGACAGCAGGCGTGCATCCAGGTTGCTGCGTGCGCGCAACAGGTGGGCGGGCCACAGCTCGATGGCCTCGGTATTGATCAGCAGGGGCGGGCGTCGTTGCATCGCCTCAGCTTACTGCCGTGGTGCCGACGCGGCCACCTTGCGCAGCGCATCGAGCAGCGCCTGCGGCCGGTCCACGCTGAGCAGCAGCGTGCTGCCATCACTGACCGGCAGGGCGAGGACACGCGCACGGTCGGTGACCAGCGCGAAGCCCTTGCCGCCACCCTGCAGGCGGAAGTGGCCCGAGTAGAAGCCCGGCATTGAATAGCCATTGGTTTTGACACGGATGCCATAGCGGCGGTCACGCTGCAGGTCGACCACCTCGGCCTGGTCCAGCCGCAGCTGCGCCACCGGCACGCGCCGCCGGTACATCGTCGAGCGCACGTCCAGCACGTTGCCGGCCAGCTCCACCCGGCGACGGAAGAAGGCGGCCCCCAGCCCGACAGCGAGTACAGCGATGACGATCAGGCTCCATGCCGCACTGCCGCCCATCCGGAACCAGGGCGGCGACAGCGTTACTTCGATCCAGGGTGCGTTCGCCGGTGCCTTGTACAGCTGCGCATACAGGCAGGCCACGAAGGCAGCCAGCAGCGGCAGCACGATCCACAGCACGCGCAGCGGCGAACTCTCGGCCACGTCAAAGGGTTTCGGGTCACTGCCGCCCATGGTTCAGGCCTCCTTCTTGAACACCAGCATCGCCGGGCGCATCGGCGCCGGGATGATGATGTTGACCAGCTCCCAGCCCAGCTGGCCCTGCCGGCTCAGCTCGGCCTGGACATCCTCGGCCTTGAGTACGCCCATCATGGAGGTCTTGACCTCGATGGTCTGGTAGCTCCAGCGCTTGCTCATTCCTTGTCCTCCGACGATGGCGTGGGTTTGGGCAGGCGTCCTGCCTTGCGCAGGGCGTCGCGCAGCACGTACTCGATCTGCGCGTTGAGGCTGCGCAGCTCGTCATCAGCCCAGCGCTGCGCCGCGGCCAGGACCTCGGCATTGATGCGCAGCGGATAGGCTTTCTTCTCACTCATGGGGGGCTCCTGGCGGGGCGGTGGGGCGCCCCGTTGCGAGGGTGGCTCAGTACAGCGAGCCTGCATTGACGATCGGCTGGGTGCCGCGGTCCGAGCACAGCACGGTCAGCAGGTTGCTGACCATGTGCGCCTTGCGTTCCTCGTCCAGCTGCACCACGCCGTTCTTCTGCAGTTCGGCCAGGGCCATCTCGACCATGCCGACCGCACCGGCAACGATGCGCGTGCGTGCGGCGATCACCGCGTTGGCCTGCTGCCGCTGCAGCATCGCCTGGGCGATTTCAGCGGCGTAGGCGAGGTGGCTGATGCGCGCATCGATCACCTGCACGCCGGCGTCGGCCAGGCGCTCGGCCAGTTCGTTCTTCAGGTGCTGGGAAATCTCGCTGGCATGACTGCGCAGGGCCAGCTGGCCATCCTCATGCTGGTCGTAGGGGTAGCTGGTGGCCATCGCGCGCAGCGCCGATTCGGACTGGATGTGCACGAAGCTCTCGTAGTCGTCCACGTTGTAGACCGCCTCGGAGGCATCGACCACCTGCCAGACGATCACCGCCGCGATCTCGATCGGGCTGCCATCCAGCTCGTTGACCTTCAGCTTGCCGCTCTCGAAGTTGCGCACGCGCTGGCTGACCCGGCGCTTGGCATAGAAGGGGTTGTTCCAGCGCAGGCCGTTGTCCTTCACGGTGCCCACGTATTTGCCGAACAGGCTCAGCACCGCCGCCTGGTTGGGCTGGACGGTGTACAGGCCGGCCAGGGCGAAGATCGCCAGCGCCGCCACCAGAATGCCGGCCAGCATCAGCAGCAGGTTGGGGGAACCGGTGCTGGCCTTGGCTGCTACCCCCAGTACGAACAGGGCGCCGCCGGCGAGGGCGACAAGCAGGGCGCCGGCCAGCGTGCCGAGGCCGTTGAGCGAAGACAGCGACTTCTCTTTCATGGCGGTACGTCCTTGAGGGTTCGGAATTAAGATATCAAAGTGATATCACTTATCGACTACCGTTCGTCGGATGCCATGGCCGGGGTGCCCGGCCAGCTAGAATGCCCACCCGCCTTCACATCGCTGCTGGAACCGCCATGGCCAAGCTTGGAACTCCGTTGTCCCCCTCCGCCACCCGCGTGCTGCTGCTGGGCTCGGGCGAACTCGGCAAGGAGGTGGCCATCGAGCTGCAGCGGCTGGGCGTGGAAGTGATCGCCGCCGACCGCTATGCCGATGCCCCGGCCATGCAGGTCGCGCACCGCTCGCATGTGATCGACATGCTGGATGCGATGGCCCTGCGCGCGCTGATCGCCCAGGAGCAGCCGCACCTGGTGGTGCCGGAGATCGAGGCCATCCACACCGAAACCCTGGTCCAGCTGGAACAGGAGCAGGGCCTGCGGGTGATCCCGACCGCGCGCGCCGCCCGCCTGACCATGGACCGTGAAGGCATCCGCCGCCTGGCCGCCGAAACCCTGGGCCTGCCGACCTCGCCCTACCGCTTCGTCGATACCGAAGCCGAGTACCGCGCCGCTGTGGCCGCCATCGGCCTGCCGTGCGTGGTCAAGCCGGTGATGTCGTCCTCGGGCAAGGGCCAGAGCACGCTGCGCAGCGAGGCGGACATCGCCCCGGCCTGGGACTACGCGCAGACCGGTGGCCGTGCCGGTGCCGGCCGCTGCATCGTCGAAGGTTTCATCGATTTCGACTACGAGATCACCCTGCTGACCGTGCGCCATGCCGGCGGCACCTCGTTCTGCGCGCCGATCGGGCATCTGCAGAAGGACGGTGATTACCGCGAAAGCTGGCAGCCGCAGCCGATGTCGAGCGCGGCACTGGCGCGTGCCGAAGAGATCTCGCGTGCGATCACCGATGACCTCGGTGGCTGGGGCCTGTTCGGTGTCGAGCTGTTCGTGAAGGGCGACGAGGTGTGGTTCAGCGAAGTGTCGCCGCGCCCGCACGACACCGGCCTGGTGACGCTTGTTTCGCAGGAACTGAGCGAGTTCGCGCTGCACGCGCGCGCCATCCTCGGCCTGCCGATCCCGGTGATCCGCCAGAGCGGCCCGTCGGCCTCATGCGCGCTGCTGGCGCATGGCGAGGGCGTGCCGTACTTCAACAACGTCGCCGCCGCCCTGCAGGTGCCGGACACCGCCGTGCGCCTGTTCGGCAAGCCGAGCGTGCACGGCCATCGCCGCGTGGGCGTGACCCTGGCGCGCGCGGAAACCATCGACGAAGCGCGCGCCATCGCGCGTGATGCCGCCGACGCCATCGGCGTCGAACTGCGCCCGTAAAGCAAAAAGGGGACGGAGGGGATTAAGTCGTTTGTGGCACAAACGACTTAATCCCCTCCGTCCCCTTTTTGTTATTTCACATCCACCCACACCAGGTGGTGGTCGCTGCCGTCGGCGATCTTCGCTTCCGGGCTCTCATTGGCCGGCCAGAACACGCCGCTGCCGATGTACTCGAAACCGGTCGAGGGCAGCACGTAGTCCAGGCGCATGGTGCCGGACTTTGGGCCGAAATCGCCGGTGGCATGGAACGGTGCGCCCTTGCGCTCGATGCCCTTGGCCGCATAGGCCAGGCTGGTCTGCTCGCCACCAACGCTGCGCGGGGTGGGGTAGCGCAACACGCGAGCGTTCTCGATCAGTTCGACGATCGCCTCATGGCGGCCATCACCATCGACCGGGTCGTTGTTGAGGTCGCCCAGGATCACGAAGCGCGCGTCCTGCGCCAGGCCACCGCACTGCCCCTTGTCGTCGCACAGCCACGGCTTGTCACCCTTGGACAGGTATTCCTGCCACAGGCGCAGTTCGTCGTGGTTGCGCGCGGCGTTGCGCTTTTCCGGGCCATCGAACACTGGCGGGGTCGGGTGCGAGACCAGCGCGTGGACCACGCCGACCGGGGTCTTCACCGGCACGTCCCAATGCGACTTCGACGACAGGCGCAGCTGCGACCACACGTGGTCGTTGTAGAAGCTCTTGCCGGTGCGCGGGTCGACCGGACGGATCGCGCCCGGCATCGCGCTCCACTTCAGCAGCTGAAAGCTGCGCACCTTGGCTTCATCGATCGGGTAGCGCGACAGCACCAGCATGCCGTACTGGCCCGGGTGCAGGCCGTAGCCCCAGGCATCGTTGCCGCGGCTGCGGCCTTCGCCGCCGACCACGCCGTTGTTGTCCAGGTCCAGGCCGCTGGGCACGCCGGTGTTGACCGGGGCCAGGTAGCGGTAGGCGAAGTGCAGCGGCTTGCCGCCGCCGGGCTGGGCCACTTCCAGGTAGCGCTTCTGGAACAGGTCGGCGGCGCGGTGGGCGTCGTCGAAATCGAATTCGTTCAGCAGCACCAAGTCCGGGCGCGCCTGCTGCAGCACCGCGGCGATCTTGCGCGCGTGCTCGCTGTCGCCTTCCAGTTCCTTGATCAGGCCACCGGTCTCATCGGAGTACAGCGAGGTGTTGTAGGTGGCCAGGCGCAGCGCAGCGGACGGCTTTTCGGTCATCGCAGGGGACGTGGCGAAGGCGGGGGCGGTGGCGCCGCAGAGCAGGGCCAGGGCGAGGATCTGGGGTCGGAGGTTCATGCGCCGTATTGTGCACCCGGCCCGGTGTCAGTGGTTTGTCAGCGTCCGTCCAGTTCGTCGTCGAAATCGTGCCAGCGGCGGCCGTCATAGGCTTCCAGCGGTCGATAGCGCCGTTTGTAGTCCATCTTCTGATGCCCGCGGATCCAGTAGCCCAGGTAGACGTGCAGCAGGCCCTCGCGGCGGGCCCATTCGATCTGCTGCAGGATCGCGAAGGTGCCCAGCCCGCGCGCGGCATGGTCCGGGTCGAAGAAGGTGTAGACCGCCGACAGGCCGTGCTCGGTGACGTCGGTCACCGCCACACCCAGCAGCTGGCTGGGCTGGCCGTCGTGGCCGGGCAGGCGCATCTCCATGAAGCGGGTGTGCGACCAGCTGCCGATCAGGAACTGCTCGAATTCGTGCGGGCCATGGTCGTCCATGCCACCGTTGGCGTGGCGATGCACCAGATAGCGGTGATACAGCGCGAACAGGTCATCGCGGGCGGTGGCCGCGGTGATGCGTACTTCCAGGTCTTCATTGCGGGCGGCACAGCGGCGCTGGCTGCGGTCCGGGGCGAAGCGGGCCACCGGAATACGCACCGCCACGCAGGCCTGGCAGTGCGCGCAATGCGGGCGGTAGACCAAGTCGCCGCTGCGGCGGAAGCCCCAGCTCAATGCCAGCGGGTACAGGCCGCCGAGACGACGGTCGTGCGGATCCAGCACCAGGTCGCGTGCCACCCTGTCCGACCAGTACCCGCAGGGGTGTTCGCCGGTCTGGAAAAGCCGCAGTTCGTCGTCTCTGTCGCCGTGTATCGCCATGGGCACAGCATAGCCCCAGGCTGTCGCAGTGGCGGCGACTGTCCGCCGGATGAATGGAACCGGCAGCGGCGTCAACCGATGTCGCGCCCGGGCGTTGTTGTCCCCCGAGGGTGAAGTGATCACCCCGACGCAATCCCCATCCCCAGGAGTGACCTCATGATCCGTACCCCCCTGCTGCTGGCCCTGCTGCTCGGCACTTCCGCTAGCGGTATCGCGCTGGCCGCCGATGCCCCGACTGCGCCGGCGCAGCGCCCGGCCAAGCTGGACACCAACGGCGACGGCGTCATCGACCGCAGCGAAGCCGCTGCCAACCCGCGCCTGGCCGCGAAGTTCGACGAGCTGGACAAGAACAAGGACGGCAAGCTCTCGCGCGATGAGCTGCCGCGCTGGCAGCATGGTCGCCGTGGTGGCCACGGCGGTGAGCGCTGGGCCAAGCTGGACGTCAACAAGGACGGCCGCATCAGCCGCGAGGAAGCCAAGGCCGATCCGCGCCTGGCCGCGCGCTTCGACGAGCTCGACCTCAACAAGGACGGTTACCTGGACAAGGCCGACCGCGAGCTGCGCATGAAGCAGCGTCGTGATGCCTGGTTCGCCGCCGCCGACACCAACAAGGATGGCCAGCTGAGCAAGGCCGAGTTCGACGCGGCCAAGGGCCCGATGCACGGTGGCCCGCGCCACGGCGGTCCGCGCGATGGCGCGGCGCCGAAGCCGCAGCGCTGAGGTTCAACGCAGTGAATGACGACAACGCCGGCGCACTGCCGGCGTTGTCCGTTACAGGCGGCCGCTGCGCATCAGTGAGTACACCACCAGCGCGATGACCATCAGGTTCATGGCGATGATGCCGGTGCGGCCGTACATCGATTCGAACTTCCAGTTGATGCCGGTGCGTCCGCGGCGGGCCGAATCGCGCGCGATCATCGGTGCCATCACCCGCTGCAGCGGCACCAGGCACTGGTAGTTGACCACGCCCAGGCCTACCGCCAGCACCGTCAGCTGCGCCCAGACCGGCGCCTGCAGCATCACAGCCAGCAGGATCGCCAGGCACCAGAACATGCCGGTGATGATGTTGAGGTAGAGGAAGCGGCGCACGTCGCGGCGCTCGGACGCCGTTTCGGTGTACGACATCAGGAAGCGGCCGCCGAGATAGCTGCCGATCGCACCACCGACCACGCCGCCGATCACCGCCCCCCAGCTTTCGGCCGGCAGCACGTGCAGCTGGCCCAGCGTGGCAGTCAGCGAGCCCATCGCGGTGCCGCCCGCAGCGCTGGCACCGCCGAGGCCAAGCTTGCTGCCGCCGATGCCGACACCGGTGCCGAGCAGCACCGCAGCACTGGCCGTGCCGGGCGCAGCCACCAGTACCATCGAAACCACCGCCGTAGCGAACGCGGCACTGGGTGCGCTGCTGCGCGCGAACTCGCCGAAGCGTTGTAGCAGGCCGTCGCGCACCAGAGCGCGGGCACGCGACAGGCGCTTGCGCACGGCGGCGTCACTGAGCCCAAGCAGGTCGGCCACCTGCTGCGAGCGCTGGCCTTCGCGGTAGTACAGCAGCAGCACTTCGCGGCTGTCGGCGGGAAGGGCGGAGATGATGTCCTCGGCGGCGATCTCTTCTTCCACCCGTTGCAGGCGGTCGGCCGCGCCCGGGGCCGGGTCGGCGGCCATGCCCATCGCCACCTCGGCGGCCTCGCCGGTCAGCGGCCGGCCGCGCTGCGCGCGCAGCCAGTCGCGGGCCAGGTTGCGGGTGATCTGCCGCAGCCACGGCAGGAAGCTGGTCGAACTGCGCAGCTGGTGCAGCTGCTGCCAGCCCTTCACGAAGGCCTCCTGGGCGATGTCCTCACTGGCCTGACGATCGCGGGTGATGGCCAGCGCGATGGCGGTAACCGTGTTCTGGCAGGCCAGCACGATGCGGCCATAGGCGTGCTGGCAACCGCTGGCGGCGGCAGGCAGTTCGCGTTCCAGTGTCTGGTCGATCGATGCGGCGAACGTCGTCATGGCGGCGGCTCTCCTGCTGGGATTGTGTCCCAAGACGGAGCCGCGCGCCGAATGTGACCGGCCTTCTGCACGGTAGTGCCGGCCGCTGGCCGGCAACCTCATGACAAAAAAAGGGGACGGAGGGGATTAAGTCGTTTGTGCCACAAACGACTTAATCCCCTCCGTCCCCTTTTTCGGCTGCCGGCCAGCGGCCGGCACTACCCGTGCGTCACTTCGAGGGCTGGATGCGAACCCGGATTTCTTCCTCTTCCGGTGCGGCCTGCGGAGCCGGTTGCGCCTGCTGCGGCTGGGTCTGCGGGGCAGGGGCCGGTGCGACCGGCGCCGGGGCGCCACGATGGCGCAGGCCGATCACCAGCGCCACGCCGGCGATCACCACCAGCAGGGCGATGCGGATGCGCCAGGCCCAGCCACGGCCGCCGCCGGTCGTCTCTGCGGTGTCGCGGAAGGCGAATTCGGCGGTCGGATGGTCGCGGCGGGTGGTGTCGAGCAGTCGCGCCTCGCGCAGGATTTCACGCGCGCGCGGCTGGTCGTCGGCGCGCACGATCCACACCGCTGGGTAGGCGTTGGCGTTGCCCAGGTCGGTATAGCTGAACTGGCCGCGGCGACGGGTCTTGTACGAGCGCCCATTGGTCACCTTGACGTCGATGCCATGCCCGCGCAGGAGCTCGGCGACGCCTTCAACGGTTTCCACACGCTGGCTGCTGAAGATCTGGCGCATCGGATCAGTCCTTGGCCGGCACGGCGGCGGCCGCGGCCTGGTCGGGAACCACGCGGATCAGGCCTTCCTGCGCGGTGCTGGCCACCAGCACGCCATTGCGGGTGAAGAACTGGCCGCGGGCCAGGCCGCGCGAATCCTGCGCGCTGGGGCTGTCCAGCGAGTACAGCAGCCAGTCGTCGGCGCGGAACGGGCGGTGGAACCAGATCGCGTGGTCGAGCGAGGCCATCTGCACGTGCGGGTGGTAGTAGCTGATGCCATGCGGGAACGTGGCGGTGCCCAACAGGTGGAAGTCGGAGGCATAGGCCAGCAGCGCCTGGTGCAGCTCGGGCGCATCGCCGACCGGCTCGCTCAGGCGCAGCCACACCTGGTGGTAGGGCGGGCGCTTGGGCGGGTTGAGTTCATCGCGCGGGTAGACGTGGCGGAACTCGAACGGGCCGCCGCGCGACAGCCAGCGCTGCACCTTGATCGGCAGCCGCTCCAGCACTTCGGCCGGCAGCGGGCGGTTCGGTTCGATGTCTTCCGGCTGCGGCACTTCGGGCATCTTGTGCTGGTGCTCGGCGCCGGTCTCGGCCTGCTGGAACGAGGCCGCGCAGAAGAAGATCACCTTGCCGTGCTGGATCGCAGTGACGCGGCGCACCGAGAAACTGCCGCCGTCGCGGGTACGGTCCACGTCGTAGACGATGGGGTGGTCGATGTTGCCGGCGCGCAGGAAGTAGGCGTGCAGCGAGTGCACGTGGCGCCCGTTGTCGACCGTGGCCTGCGCCGCAGCCAGCGCCTGGCCCAGCACCTGGCCGCCGAACACGTACTTGGTGCCGATGTCGCGGCTCTGCCCGCGGAACAGGTTGTCCTCCAGCCGCTCCAGGGTGAGCAGGTCGATCAGCTCGGAGACGACGGGTTCGGGCGTGTCGTTCAAGGGGGCGGCCACAGCAATGAAGAGGCCCCGATTATACCGTTGCAGGCCAGTCCATCATTGGTAGTGCCGGCCGCTGGCCGGCAACCTCATGATCCTCCTGGGGCACCTGCGGTTGCCGGCCAGCGGCCGGCACTACCGGTTACTTGCCCAGCCGGGCGACCAGCGCCTGCAGGGCATTCTGCGCGTCCGGGGCGAACCAGGCCTCGACGAAGCGGTCGAGCTGGATCAGGTCCGGGTGCAGGGCTTCGTGCAGGTCGGCACGGGCAATGGCGCGGGTCAGCAGCATCGGCTGGCGCGGCTGCTTGAGCAGGTTCTGCAGCCAGGCGATGGCGCGCGCCACCACCAGGTCGCCTTCGGCCAGTTCATCGACCAGGCCGATCTGCAGCGCCTGTTCGGCCGGCACCAGCGAGCCGGTGGTCAGCAGGACGCCGGCGCGGTGTACGCCCACCGCGCGGCGCAGCAGGCGCTGGATGCCCTCCGGCGCGATCAGGCCCACCTGCACTTCGTTCAGGCCGATGGCATACGGCCGCGACGGATCGGCGCTGCGCGCCATCACCCGGTAGTCGCAGCACAGGGCCAGCACGCAGCCGCCCGCCGGTGCGTGGCCGGTGATCGCCGCGACCACCGGGATCCGGCTCTCGGCCAGCGTGCGCACGGCGCCAAAGAAGGCGTTCCAGGTGTCCAGCAACTTGTGCTTGTCATCACCATGCGAGAGCAGGTGCGGCACGTCCATGCCGCCGGTGAAGATGCGCTCGCTGCCCGACAGCACGATGCCGTGCGCGTCTTCGGCCATGGCCAGCTCGATGGCATGGATCAACTGCCGGCACAGTTCGGTGTCCAGTGCGTTGACCGGCGGCCGCGCCAGGCGCAGTTCGCGGATGGGGCCATGGTTGATCACCTCGATGAGCGTCGTCATGCTGCGGTCTCGTTGCGAAGAAGGAACCTGGGCGATGATAACCAAACCATTCGTTGGCGTACTGTTGGTTCTGTGTGCGGCCGCAGCATCGGCGTCGGCGGCGGAACCGGACTGCGTCACGGTGGAGCAGGGCTGGGCGCGGTTGCCACCGAATCCGGCGATGCCGATGACCGCCGGCTACGGCGTGATCCACAACGGCTGCAGCAAGGCGGTGGCGATCACTGGCGCGACCAGCAGCAGCTTCAATGATGTGTCGCTGCACGAGACCACGATCGTCGATGGGGTCAGCCGCATGCGCGCGATCGAGCGTCTGCCGCTGGCACCGGGCGCGCGCGCCGAGCTCAAGCCCGGTGGTCTGCACCTGATGCTGATGCAGGGCAAGGGCGCGTTGAAGGAAGGCCAGGCGCTGCCGCTGCGGCTGCAGCTGGAAGGCGGTGGCGAAGCGAGCGCGACGTTGGTGGTGCGCAAGGCCGCGCCGTAAGCGCGCGGGGAAACGGCACGCTGCTGCTGACGCAAGGGGTTGGGATGGCCGTCGTAGCGTCGAGCTTGCTCGACGGCCCCGGCCTGCAGCAGTCGAGCAAGCTCGACTCTACGGATGAAGCGACGATTGGGATGGCTGCCGTAGCGTTGAGGACGCTGGGCGCGAACGGAATATCCGGTAGTGCCGGCCGCTGGCCGGCAGGACGCGAAATGCCGGCCAGCGGCCGGCACTACCAGGGGGCTTACGACCAGTCGAACGAGAACAGCACCGTGCGGCTTTCCGGCTCGTACAGCATCACGATCGCATCGGCACCGGTGGCGCACCAGTTGTAGCCGGCCACGTCGGCCACGGCGAAGAATTTGTTGCCATTGCGGGTGATGATCACTGTTTCGGCATCGTCCGCAGCGTTGGGGTCATCGGCAGCTTCGGTGAAACCCAGCTCGAATGCCGCGGGAATCTCTGCGGTTTCGGTCCAGTTGCCGAAACTGATCGGGCCACCCAGCGTATCCAGATAATCGCGCTCGCTGGCCTCACCCTTGCCATAGCGCGAGTAGCAGGCGAGACGGCCATGCGTGGCATGGTAATCGCGGGCCTTGGCGTAGCTCTCGCGCATCTGCGCGATGTGTTCCTGCGCATCCTTGTCCTGCACCGCATCACCGATGAAATAGCCCGCGTTGCCGAGGAAGCGCATCTCGTTGCCGGCGGTCAGTTCGAAGGCGATCCAGTTGGTGCCGGTGAAATCGTTGTGGTGTTCTTCTGTGGTCTCGCCGATGCAGCCGTCATACGGCTCGATCGGGCACAGCATCGTTGCCACCTGGCCGGCCAGTTCCGGGCGCAGCACGCCGAGGTCGATCTTCAGCAGCGGCAGCAGGTGCTGGCCGAGCCAGGCCTGGTCGGAGGGGAAGACATCGGTGGGGAAGGCGACCATGCCGGGCAGCAGGTCGCGCAGTTCAGTCTGGTGGATCATGTCAGTCCTTTGAATTGGATCGGTAGTGCCGGCCGCTGGCCGGCATCCGCGATACATCTGGAGGTTGCCGGCCAGCGGCCGGCACTACCACAGGCGCGTCAGGTAGACGCGCTACGGATCGCCTCCGGCAGCGGCGCGCTCTTGCCGGTCTGGGTGTCCATCCAGACCACCACCACGTTGCCGTCCGAATAGAGCTTCGATTCGTCCTGCTGGTCGACGATGCGGTGGCCGATGGTCACGCTGCTGTTGCCCAGGCGCTCGACGAACAGCTCGACCAGGATGTCGTTGGGCCACACGATCGGCAGCCGGTAGTTGACGTTGGTCGCGGCCACCACGGGTGCGATGCGGTCGGTCATCGACACACCGTCCACGCCCAGCATCCAGCGCACGCGCGCTTCTTCCAGGTAGGAGATGTACTTGGCGTTGTTCACATGGCCCATGCTGTCCATGTCACGCCAGCGCACGCTGATCGGGATGCGGGCCAGGATCTTGTGTTCGCTGCTCATCAGGCGTCCTTTTTCTTCTTGCTGGCAGTGGCGGTCTTGCTGGTCTTGCCGGTGCTCTTGGCAGCCACGGCCTTCTTCGCCGGCTTCTCGGCCTTTTCAGGCTTCACCTTGCGCGGCGGGCGGGCGTCGGGCTTGTTCGCCACGGCGGCCGGCTGCTCCGGGCGCGCGTGGGTGGACGGCAGCATGCGCGCAAGGAACTGGCCGGTGTACGACTGCGGGCAGGCCGCCACGTCTTCCGGCGTGCCGGTGACCAGGATGGTGCCGCCGCGATGGCCGCCTTCCGGACCCAGATCAACGATCCAGTCGGCGGTCTTGATCACGTCCAGGTTGTGTTCGATCACCACCACCGTGTTGCCCTCGTCGCGCAGCTTGTGCAGCACGCCCAGCAACGCTTCGATGTCGTGGAAGTGCAGGCCGGTGGTCGGCTCGTCGAGGATGTACAGGGTGCGGCCGGTATCGCGGCGCGACAGTTCCTTGGACAGCTTCACGCGCTGCGCTTCACCACCGGACAGCGTGGTCGCGCTCTGGCCCAGCTTGATGTAGCTCAGGCCGACGTCGACCAGTGTTTCCAGCTTGCGCGCAATCGACGGCACCGGTTCGAACAGCTTCAGCGCATCCTCGACGGTCATTTCCAGCACGTCGTTGATGTTGAAGCCCTTGTACAGGATCTCCAGCGTCTCGCGGTTGTAGCGCTTGCCATGGCAGACGTCGCAGGGCACGTACACGTCCGGCAGGAAGTGCATCTCGACCTTGATCAGACCGTCACCCTGGCAGGCTTCGCAGCGGCCGCCGCGCACGTTGAAGCTGAAGCGGCCCGGCGAATAGCCGCGTGCACGCGCTTCGGGCACCTGTGCGAACAGTTCGCGCAGCGGCGTGAACAGGCCGGTGTAGGTGGCCGGGTTCGAGCGCGGGGTGCGGCCGATCGGCGACTGGTCGATGTCCACCACCTTGTCGAACAGGTCCAGGCCATCGATTTCCTTGTACGGAGCGATCGGGTGCGAGGCGCCGTTGATCTCGTTGGCGGCCAGCGAGAACAGGGTGTCGTTGATCAGGGTCGACTTGCCCGAGCCGGACACGCCGGTCACGCAGGTCAGCAGGCCCGACGGAATCGCCAGGTCCACGCCCTTCAGGTTGTTGCCGGTCGCCCCGCGCAGGTGCAGGGTCATCTTCGGGTTCGGCGTGTGCCGGCGCGCCGGAATCTCGATCGCGCGCTTGCCCGACAGATACTGGCCGGTCAGCGAACGCGGTGCCTCCAGGATGTCCTGCAGGGTGCCCTGGCCGACGATCTCGCCGCCGTGCACGCCCGCGCCCGGGCCGATGTCCAGAACGTAGTCGGCCAGCCGGATCGCATCCTCGTCATGTTCGACCACGATCACCGTATTGCCCAGGTCACGCAGGCGGGTGAGGGTGCCGAGCAGGCGTTCGTTGTCGCGCTGGTGCAGGCCGATCGACGGCTCGTCGAGCACGTACATCACACCGACCAGGCCGGCGCCGATCTGGCTGGCCAGGCGGATGCGCTGTGCCTCGCCACCGGACAGGGTGTCTGCCTTGCGCTCCAGGGTCAGGTAATCCAGGCCGACATCGACCAGGAAGCCGAGGCGTTCGCCGATCTCCTTGACGATCTTCGCGGCGATCTCGCCACGCCAGCCCGGCAGGCTCAGTTCACTGAAGAACTTCAGTGCCTCGTCGATCGGCAGCACCACCAGCTCCGGCAGCGGGCGATCGGCCACGAACACGTTGCGTGCTGCCTTGTTCAGGCGCGCGCCATTGCATTCCGGGCACGGCTGTTCGCTGATGTACTTGGACAGCTCCTCGCGCACCGCAGGCGACTCGGTTTCCTTGTAGCGGCGTTCGAGGTTGGGAATGATGCCCTCGAAGCGGTGCTTGCGCTGGGTGCGGCCGCCAGCTTCGGTGAAGTAGGTGAAGGTGATCGTTTCGTCGCCGCTGCCGTACAGCACGGCCTGCTGCACCTTGGCCGGCAGCGAGTTCCAGGCGGCGTCCACGTCGAACTTGTAGTGCTTGGCCAGCGAGGCGATCAGCTGGAAATAGTAGGCGTTGCGGCGGTCCCAGCCGCGCACCGCACCGGCGGCCAGCGACAGCTCCGGATGCACCACCACGCGCGAGGGATCGAAGAACTCGGCGATACCCAGGCCATCGCAGCCGGGGCAGGCGCCCATCGGTGCGTTGAACGAGAACAGGCGCGGCTCCAGTTCCGGCAGCGAGTAGTCGCACACCGGGCAGGAGTACTTGGAGGAGAACAGCGCCGGCGTGGCGTCGGCGGTGTCCAGGCTCTTCACCGAGGCCATGCCATCGCCCAGCTTCAGTGCGGTCTCGAAGCTCTCGGCCAGGCGCTGCTTGATGTCCTCGCGCGGGCGGAAGCGGTCGATCACCGCCTCGATGGTGTGCTTCTGGCGCAGCGCCAGCGGCGGCACCGCATCGATTTCATACAGCTCGCCGTCCACGCGCACACGCACGAAGCCCTGCGCACGCAGCTGGTCGAACACCTGTGCGTGTTCGCCCTTGCGGTCGCGGATGACCGGCGCCAGCAGCATGTAGCGCTGTTCCGGGTCCAGCGTCAGCACCTGGTCGACCATCTGGCTGACCGTCTGCGCTTCCAGCGGGTAGCCGTGGTCCGGGCAGCGCGGGGTGCCGACGCGGGCGTACAGCAGGCGCAGGTAGTCGTAGATCTCGGTGATGGTGCCGACCGTCGAACGCGGGTTGTGCGAGGTCGACTTCTGCTCGATCGAGATGGCCGGGGACAGGCCTTCGATGTGGTCCAGGTCCGGCTTTTCCATCACGCTCAGGAACTGGCGCGCATAGGCCGACAGCGACTCGACGTAGCGGCGCTGGCCTTCTGCATAGATGGTGTCGAACGCCAGCGAGGACTTGCCCGAACCGGACAGGCCGGTGATCACGATCAGCTTGTCGCGGGGCAGGTCGAGGTCGAGGTTCTTCAGATTGTGCGTCCGCGCGCCGCGGATGCGGATGAAATCCATCGCCATGGGGGATCCGGTTGTGGGGGCGTTGGCTGGGTGCCGGGCCAGCAGGGAACGGCAATCGGTCAGCCTACCGAGGTGACCAGATGGGGGCAATGGGCGACAATGCCAGCCCGATGTCTCACCTGATGAGACAGGCCGACAGGCAGGGGTCAGATCCCTTTTCACAACGTGAAAAGGGATCTGACCCCGTTCCGGCCGGGCCCCCGGGCCGTTCAGGGGTTGACTTGACCCGCGCCCGCTGATCTGCGTACAATCCCGCTCCTGTCCGCCCTCGATGGCGGCAGCTCAGACCACAATAACTACAGAGGAAGGCCTGGTCATGTACGCAGTACTGGTCACCGGCGGTAAGCAATACCGCGTGGCGCAGGGCGAAAAGCTCCGCATTGAAAAGCTCGAAGTCGAAGTCGGCAGCGAGATCAAGTTTGACAACATCCTGATGCTGGGTGACAGCGACGGCGTGAAGCTGGGCGATGCGCTGAAGGGCGCTGCCGTCACCGCCAAGGTCCTGTCCCAGGGTCGTGCTGACAAGGTCCGGATCATCAAGTTCCGTCGCCGCAAGCACCACATGAAGCGTCAGGGTCACCGTCAGTACTACACCGAAATCGAGATCACCGGCATCGCCGGCTAAGCATCAGGAGAAGCAGTCATGGCACATAAAAAGGGCGTAGGCTCCTCGCGCAACGGTCGCGACTCCAACCCGAAGTACCTGGGCGTCAAGATCTTCGGCGGCCAGGCCATCGAAGCCGGCAACATCATCGTGCGTCAGCGCGGCACCCAGTTCCACCCGGGTTCGGGCGTTGGCCTGGGCCGTGACCACACCCTGTTCGCCCTCGTGGACGGCAAGGTGGAGTTCTCGGTCAAGGGCGCCAAGAAGCGCCGCACCGTCAGCATCGTCTCGGCCGACGCCTGATCCAGGCATCGCCGGCACCCGTGCCTCGGCATGGGGGTGCTGCATGAAGAGCCCCGCTTCGGCGGGGCTTTTCGTTAGAGTGAAAGCAAGACCGGCCAGGCCGAGTTGCCGGCCAGCGGCTGGCATAACATTCAAGGCGACGGCTGGCAGGCCGCGCCCATCGCAGGCATCGAAACAATGAAACTGGTAGACGAAGCAGAAATCGAAGTGTTCGCCGGCAACGGCGGCAACGGCTGCATTGGCTTCCGTCGCGAGAAGTTCATTCCGCTCGGCGGCCCGGACGGCGGCGACGGCGGTGCGGGCGGCAGCGTGTACATCCGCGCCGACGAAAACCTGAACACCCTGGTCGACTTCCGCCATGACCGCATTTTCAAGGCGCAGCGCGGCGAGAACGGCATGGGCCGCCAGGCCTATGGCAAGGGCGGCGAAGACCTGACCATCACCGTGCCGGTCGGCACCGTGGTGATCAACGTCGCCACCGATGAAATCATCGGCGACCTGACCCAGCATGGTGATCGCCTGCTGGTGGCGCAGGGCGGTCGTGGTGGCCTCGGCAACATGCACTTCAAGAGCTCGACCAACCGCTCGCCGCGCCAGGCGCTGCCGGGCGAGCCGGGCGAAGAGCGCACGCTGAAGCTGGAGCTGAAGCTGCTGGCCGACGTCGGCCTGCTGGGCTTCCCCAACGCTGGCAAGAGCACCCTGATCCGTGCCGTTTCGGCGGCGACGCCGAAGGTGGCCGATTACCCGTTCACCACGCTGTACCCGAACCTGGGTGTGGTGAAGGTGGAGAACTACCGCAGCTTCGTGATTGCCGACATTCCCGGCCTGATCGAAGGCGCTGCCGACGGTGCCGGCCTGGGTGCGCAGTTCCTGCGCCACCTGCAGCGCACCCGCCTGCTGCTGCACCTGGTGGACATCTCGCCGATGGAGGGCGGGGTGGAAGGCATTTCCCCGGTCGAGCAGGTGCGCGCGATCGAGCGCGAACTGGAAAAGCATGATCCGGAGCTGCTGCAGAAGCCGCGCTGGCTGGTGCTGAACAAGGCCGACCTGATGTTCGAAGACGAAGCGAAGGCTGCGGCCGAACAGATCGTTGCCGAGCTGGGCTGGAAGGAGCCGTGGTTCCTGGTCTCCGCGCTGGGCCGCGAAGGTACTTTCCCGATCATGAGCCGGATCATGGCCTTCTTCGATCGCCAGAAGGAAGACGAGCTGGAAGCCCGCAACGCGCAGTAATGCTGTTGTGGTTCCATGCGAAAAACCCGGCTTCGGCCGGGTTTTTCATTTTCCGTTAGTGCCGGCCGCTGGCCGGCATTCCTCGGGGTTGCCGGCCAGCGGCCGGCACTACCGGATCGCGTGGATCGCAGGCAACAAAAAACCCGGCCGGGGCCGGGTTCTTGTCTGCTGCCCTACCCGAAGGGGCAGGGCGGCAACGCCGGATCAGGCGGCCTTGAGGGCCTTGATGCGGTCGTTCAGGCGGCTCTTGTGGCGAGCAGCCTTGTTCTTGTGGATCAGGCCACGCGCGCTGAAGCGATCCAGGATCGGCTGGGCAACGGCGAAGGCGGCTTCGGCGCCGGCGGCATCGTTGGCGTCCAGCGCCTTGATCACTTTCTTGACAGCGGTGCGCAGCATCGAGCGCTGAGCCACGTTGCGCGCGTTGCGCACGACGGTCTGCTTGGCGCGCTTCTTGGCGGACTTGATATTGGCCACGGTGGTGGTTTCCTGAAAAAATCGGTGTTATGGGAACAGCAAGCTAGCTAGTATGATGGCCCGAGAAATGCACGTCAAGTCGATTGTCAAGAGGGACGCTGAGTGAGTTCACCGAAGATGTTGCGAGGCCTGCTGTCGTTCAGCAGCATGACCATGGTCTCGCGGGTGCTCGGACTTGTCCGTGACCAGGTGATCACCACCACGTTCGGCACCAATGCGGTTACCGATGCGTTCTGGGTTGCCTTCAGGGTACCCAATTTCCTGCGCCGGTTGTTCGCCGAAGGCTCTTTCGCCACCGCTTTCGTGCCGGTGTTCACGGAAGTGAAGGAAACCCGCAGCCATGCCGAGCTGCGTGAACTGATGGCCCGCACCGCCGGCACCCTGGGTGGGGTGCTGATGCTGGTTACCGCGCTGGCGCTGATCTTCGCGCCGCAGCTGGCGGTCGCATTCTCGAGTGGTGCTGATACCGACCCGGTCAAGCAGACCCTGCTGGTCGACCTGTTCCGCCTGACCTTCCCGTTCCTGTTGTTCGTCTCGTTGACCGCGCTGGCCGGTGGCGCGCTGAACAGCTTCCAGCGTTTCGCGATGCCGGCGCTGACCCCGGTCATCCTCAACCTGTGCATGATCGCCGGTGCGCTATGGCTGGCGCCGCAGCTGGGCGGCACCCCGGAAAAACAGATCCTGGCGCTGGGCTGGGCGGTACTCGCCGCCGGCATCCTGCAGCTGCTGTTCCAGCTGCCCTCGCTGAAGGGCATCAACCTGCTGACCCTGCCGCGCTGGGGCTGGCGCCATCCGGGCGTGCGCAAGGTGCTGACGCTGATGGTGCCGACCCTGTTCGGTTCCTCGGTGGCGCAGATCAACCTGCTGCTGGATACCCTCATCGCAGCCAAGCTGACCGACGGCTCGCAGTCGTGGCTGTCGCTGGCCGATCGCTTCCTGGAGCTGCCGCTGGGTGTGTTCGGCGTGGCGCTGGGCACGGTGATCCTGCCGGCGCTGGCCCGCCATCACGTCAGCACCGACCGCGAGGGTTTCTCGCGCTCGCTGGACTGGGGCCTGCGGATGACCCTGCTGATCTCGGTGCCGGCCATGCTGGGCCTGCTGCTGCTGGCCGAGCCGCTGATCGCCACTCTGTTCCAGTACCGCCAGTTCACCGCCTTCGATACCCGCATGACCGCGCTGTCGGTGTACGGCCTGAGTTTCGGCCTGCCGGCGTTCGCCCTGCTGAAGGTGGTGCTGCCGGCGTTCTATGCCCGCCAGGACACCAAGACCCCGGTCCGTGCCGGTGTGGCCGCGCTGGTGGCCAACATGGTGTTCAACTTCGCCCTGCTGGCCGTGCTGTACCAGGTCATGGTGCCGGACGAGCTGAAGGCGCAGGGCGTGATGGCGGCCATCGGCAAGCAGCCGGGCCTGCACCTGGCGCTGGGCATCGCCAGCGCACTGTCCAGTTACCTGAACCTGGGCCTGCTCTGGTACTGGCTGGGCAAGACCGATGTCTACCAGCGCCGGCCGGGCTGGGGCGGCTATCTGGTGCGGCTGCTGCTGGCCTGTGCGGCCATGGTCGGCGTGCTGTTGGCCCTGCTGCATTGGGTTCCCGACTTCACCGTCATGGACAAATGGCACCGTATCGGTGGCCTGATGCTGCTGGTCGGCGGCGGTGGCGCGACCTATGCGGTGGCCATGCTGGCGATGGGCTTCCGCCCGCGCGACCTGCGTGGGCATTGATCGCGGCCCGTGGCGGCTATACTTCAGGGTTACACCATTGAAGCAGCGGCCCCGGTCGGGCCGGAACGAGAGTTGATGAGCAGGCTGTTCAGAAGCGTCGAGGGCGGGGAGCTGTTCCCCAACGGAAGCGTGGTCTGTATCGGTGCATTCGACGGCCTCCACCTGGGCCATCGTGCGCTGGTCCGCCACGCGGTTGCCCGCGCGCGCGCCTTGGGCGTGGCCGCGGTGGCCGTGGCGTTCGAGCCGCTGCCGCGTGAATTCTTCGCCCAGGGCACGCCGCCGCCGCGGCTGACCCTCGCACGCAGCAAGGTCGAGATCCTGCGCGAGCTCGGCGTCGATGCGATCGGTCTGCTGCGTTTCGATGCGGCGATGGCGGCGATGCCGGCCGAGACCTTCGTGCGCCAGCTGCTGGTCAATCGCCTGAGTGCGCGTGAGGTCTGGATCGGGCCGGAGTTCTGTTTCGGCAACCGCCGTCGCGGCGACCTGGCCCTGTTGCAGCAGCTCGGTGCCGAGCTCGGCTTCAGCGCCGGCGAGATCGAAGCGGTCGACCTGCATGGCGAGCGCATTTCCAGTACCCGCATCCGCCAGTTGCTGCAGGACGGCGACTTCGCCCGTGCCGGCGACCTGCTCGGGCGTCCGTACGCGATCAGCGGGCGGGTGGTGCGCGGCCGCCAGCTTGGTCGTACGCTGGGCTTCCCCACTGCCAACCTGCGGTTCCCGAAGACGCCGGCGCTGTCGGGCATCTACGCAACCTGGGTGCACGGCGTGTTCGACCAGCCGTGGCCGTCGGTGTCCAGCTTCGGCACGCGGCCGACCGTGGACGGCGTGGAGCCGTTGCTGGAAGCCCATCTGTTCGATTTCCAGGGCGACCTGTACGGGCGCCACATCGACGTGGAGTTCGTCGCCAAGCTGCGCGACGAAGAGAAATTCAATGATCTGGCGGCACTGACCGACCAGATGCACCGCGATGCCGAACAGGCGCGCGCCATCCTTTCCGAACATAGATTGCGAGCCACTGCGTGAGCCAGGACTACAAGACCACCCTGAACCTGCCAGCCACCGAATTCCCGATGCGCGGCGACCTGCCCAAGCGCGAGCCGGGCATTCTGGCGCGGTGGGAAGAACAGGGGCTCTACCAGCAGCTGCGCGACAACGCCGCCGGCCGCCCGCTGTTCGTGCTGCACGACGGCCCGCCGTACGCCAACGGCCGCATCCATCTCGGCCACGCGGTCAACAAGATCCTGAAGGACATCATCGTCAAGTCGCGCTACCTGGCTGGCTTCGACGCGCCCTACGTGCCGGGCTGGGACTGCCACGGCCTGCCGATCGAGATCGCGGTCGAGAAGAAGTGGGGCAAGGTCGGCACCAAGCTCGACGCCGTCGAATTCCGCCAGAAGTGCCGCGAGTTCGCCGAAGAGCAGATCAACATCCAGCGCGTGGACTTCAAGCGCCTGGGCGTGACCGGTGACTGGGACAACCCGTACAAGACCCTGAGCTTCGACTTCGAAGCCAACGAAATCCGTGCGCTGGCAAAGGTCGTGGCCAACGGCCACCTGGTGCGTGGCGCCAAGCCGGTGTACTGGTGCTTCGACTGTGGCTCGGCGCTGGCCGAGGCCGAGATCGAATACCAGGAAAAGGAATCGCCGGCGATCGACGTGGCCTACGCCGCGCGCGATGCGCAGGCCATCGGCCAGGCGTTCGGCGTGAGCGTGCCGGCTGACGTGGAAGTGGCCGTGCCGATCTGGACCACCACCCCGTGGACGCTGCCGGCTTCGCTGGCGGTGTCGCTGGGCGCGGAGATCAACTACGTGCTGGCCGAAGGCCCGGCGCACAACGGCAAGCGCCGTTGGCTGGTGCTGGCCGCGGCCCTGGCCGAGCGCGCGCTGCAGCGCTATGGCGTCGAAAACGTGGTGCTGCACGGTGAAACCACCGGTGCCGCGCTGGAGAACCAGCTGCTGGCGCACCCGTTCTACCCGGAGCGCGAGATCCTGGTGCTCAACGGCGAGCACGTCTCCGACGAGGACGGTACCGGTGCGGTGCACACCGCCCCCGGCCACGGCCAGGAAGACTTCGTGGTCAGCCAGAAGTACGGCCTGCTGGACAAGTACAACGCCGGCCAGGTGACCCCGATCGACGGCCGTGGCGTGTACCTGGAATCGACCCCGCCGGCCGGTGACGTGGTGCTGGCTGGCCAGCACCTGTGGAAGGCGCAGGAGGCCATCGTCGGCGTGCTGCGCGACAACGGTTCGCTGCTGGCCTTCCACCCGATCCGCCACAGCTACCCGCACTGCTGGCGCCACAAGACGCCGGTGGTGTTCCGCGCCACCCCGCAGTGGTTCATCTCGATGGACAAGGCCAACCTGCGCAACGATGCGCTGGCCGCCATCGATACCGTCGGCTGGTTCCCGACCTGGGGCAAGGCGCGCATCCAGAGCATGGTCGACGGTCGTCCGGACTGGACCATCTCGCGCCAGCGCACCTGGGGCGTGCCGATCGCACTGTTCACCCATCGCCAGACCGGCGAGATCCACCCGCGTTCGGTGGAGCTGATGCAGCAAGTCGCCGACCGCGTCGAAGCCGAGGGCATCGACGTGTGGTATTCGCTGGATGCCGCCGAACTGCTGGGCGCCGAAGCGGCCGACTACGAGAAGGTCACCGACATCCTCGACGTCTGGTTCGACTCGGGCGTGACCCATGAAGGCGTGCTTGCGGCGCGTGGCTTCGGCAAGCCGGCCGACCTGTACCTGGAAGGTTCCGACCAGCACCGCGGCTGGTTCCAGTCCTCGCTGCTGACCGGCGTGGCGATCGACAAGCGCGCGCCGTACAAGCAGTGCCTGACCCACGGCTTCACCGTGGACGAGCACGGCCGCAAGATGTCCAAGTCGCTGGGCAACGGCATCGAGCCGCAGGACATCATGAACAAGCTGGGCGCGGACATCCTGCGCCTGTGGATCGCCTCGGCCGACTACAGCAACGAGATGTCGCTGTCGCAGGAGATCCTCAAGCGCAACGCCGACGCCTACCGTCGCCTGCGCAACACCGCACGCTTCCTGCTCGGCAACCTGGACGGTTTCGATCCGGCCCAGCACCTGCAGCCGCTCGACCAGATGGTCGCGCTGGACCGCTGGATCGTGCATCGCGCGTGGGAGCTGCAGGAGAAGATCAAGGCGGCCTACGACGGCTACAACATGGCCGAGATCGTGCAGCTGCTGCTGAACTTCTGCAGCGTGGACCTGGGCTCGCTGTACCTGGACGTGACCAAGGACCGCCTGTACACGATGCCGACCGATTCGCACGGTCGCCGTTCGGCACAGAGCGCGATGTACCACATCGCCGAAGCGTTCACCCGCTGGGTGGCGCCGATCCTGACCTTCACCGCTGACGAGCTGTGGGGCTATCTGCCGGGCGAGCATGCCGGCCATGTGCTGTTCACCACCTGGTACGACGGCCTGGCGCCGCTGCCGGCCGATGCCCAGCTCAACGCCGCCGACTTCGACCAGCTGCTGGCCGTGCGCGAGCAGGTGGCCAAGGTGCTCGAGCCGATGCGTGCCAACGGCGCGATCGGTGCCGCGCTGGAAGCGGAAATCACCATCGCCGCCAGCGAAGAGCAGGCCGCGAAGTGGCAGCCGCTGGCCGATGAACTGCGTTTCCTGTTCATCAGTGGCGACGTGCAGGTGCGCCCGGCGACCACCGACGAGGTGTTCGTCAGCGCCCAGCCGACCACCAAGGCCAAGTGCGTGCGCTGCTGGCACCACCGCGCCGACGTTGGCAGCAACGCCGACCACCCGGAACTGTGCGGTCGCTGCGTGAGCAACATCACCGGCGCCGGTGAAGTGCGGAGCTGGTTCTGATGGCCGCGCCCCGTCCGCATCCGAACGCCCTGGTCTGGCTGCTGCTGTCGGCCGCCATCATCGGCTTGGACCAGTGGTCCAAGGCCTGGGTGTTGTCGAGCCTGCCGGAGTTCCAGCCGGTGGTGGTCATCGACGGCTTCTGGAACTGGTACCGCACCTACAACACCGGTGCCGCGTTCAGTTTCCTGAGCGACGCCGGTGGCTGGCAGAAACACTTCTTCACCGTGTTGGCGATCGTCATCAGCGGCCTGATGGCCTGGTGGCTGCGTAGCACTGCCCGCGGCAACTGGAAGGCCGCGGTGCCGTACGCGCTGATCATCGGCGGCGCGATCGGCAACGTGATCGACCGCCAGGTGCATGGCCATGTGGTCGACTTCATCCAGTGGTACGTGGGCAGCTACACCTGGCCCTCGTTCAACATCGCCGATTCGGCCATCGTGGTGGGTGCCATCGGCATCGCCCTGTTTGGCCTGTTCGACGGCAAGTCCGCCAAAAAGGCGGATAATGCCAATCCGAAACCGTAAGCCGGCCGCTGCCGGGAGACTGAACTGATGGATGTGCTGCTCGCCAACCCGCGTGGATTCTGTGCCGGCGTCGATCGTGCGATCGAGATCGTCAAGCGCGCGATCGAAACGCTGGGCGCGCCCATCTACGTCCGCCATGAAGTGGTGCACAACCGCTTCGTGGTCGACGACCTGAAGCAGCGCGGTGCGATCTTCGTCGAGGAACTCGATGAAGTGCCGGACAACAACACGGTCATTTTCAGCGCGCATGGCGTGTCCCAGGCCGTGCGCCAGGAGGCCGAGCGTCGTGGCCTGAAGGTGTTCGACGCCACCTGTCCGCTGGTGACCAAGGTCCACTTCGAAGTGGCCCGCCACTGCCGTGCCGGCCGTGACGTGGTGCTGATCGGCCACGCCGGTCACCCGGAAGTGGAGGGCACCATGGGCCAGTGGAACCGCGAAGCCGGCACCGGCCAGATCTATCTGGTCGAGGATGTCGAGCAGGTTGCCACGCTGCACATCAACCAGCCGGAAAACTTCGCCTATACCACCCAGACCACGCTGTCGGTGGACGATACGCGCGGCATCATCGATGCATTGCGTGAGCGCTTCCCGGCGATGCAGGGCCCGAAGAACGACGACATCTGCTACGCCACGCAGAACCGCCAGGACGCCGTGCGCGATCTGGCCAAACGCTGCGACCTGGTGCTGGTGGTCGGCTCGCCGAACAGTTCCAATTCCAACCGCTTGAGCGAGCTGGCCCGTCGTGAGGGCGTGGAGTCGTACCTGATCGACGGCGCGCACGAGATCGACCCGCAGTGGGTGGTTGGCAAGCAGCACATCGGTGTGACCGCAGGTGCCTCGGCGCCGCAGGTGCTGGTCGATGGCGTGCTGGCGCGCCTGGCCGAGCTGGGCGCCAGTGGCGTGGGCGAGCTGGACGGCGAACCGGAATCGATGGTGTTCGCGCTGCCGAAGGAACTGCGCCTGCGCCTGGTCGACTGACCGGGAAGCGCCTCATCCACGCATGGCGTGGATCTACTGAAACTGCTCTGGTGGGTGCGAACCAGCACAAGGTGGCTGCAAACCAGCACAAGGTGGGTGCGAACCTTGGTTCGCACGCTTCTGGGCATGCACGGATGGGCGCGCGCCCATGACCTTTGGCCATGGGGCGGGGCACTTTACAGGCCTAGCATCGGAAGATTCTCCGTTGTTGGAAGCTGTCCGATGAAGACCCGAGCCTTGGCGATGTCGTTGCTGTTCGCGCTGGCGGCCACGCCTGCACTGGCGCAGACCTCGCCACCGGCGAACGCGGCGGCTCCCGGCCTGCTGCGCATCGACGTGGACGCGCGCGATCTGGCCCGGCGCATCTTCAAGGTGACCGCCACCGTGCCGGCCAAGCCTGGCCCGATGACCCTGCTGTACCCGCAGTGGATTCCCGGCAACCATTCGCCCACCGGCCCGATCGACAAGCTGGCCGGCCTGCGCGTGACCGCCAACGGCAAGCCGCTGGCCTGGCAGCGCGACCAGTTCAACGTCTATGCGTTCAAGGTGAACGTGCCCGAGGGCGTGAGCGAGATCGTCGCCCACTTCGATTTCCTGTCCTCGCAGGGCGGCAGCCAGGGCCGGGTGGTGATGACCCCGGAAATGCTCAACCTGCAGTGGAACGCCAATTCGCTGTATCCGGCCGGCGTCGATGCGCGCAACCTGCAGGCGCAGGCCAGCGTGACCCTGCCCAAGGGCTGGTCGTTCGCCACTGCGCTGGAAACCGCGCGACGCGACGGTGACACCGTGGTGTTCAAGCCGATCTCGTATGACCATCTGGTTGATTCGCCGTTGTTCGCCGGCGAGCACTACCAGCGCATCGATCTCGACCCGGGTGCGAAGGTGCCGGTGCACCTCAATGTGTTCGCCGACGAGGCCAAGTCGTTGAAGCCGAGCGAGGCACAGATCACGATGCACCGCGCGCTGGTGCAGCAGGCCGACAAACTCTATGGCGCGCGCCACTACAACCACTATGAATTCCTGCTGGCGTTGACCGACCGCCTTGGCGGCATCGGCCTGGAGCATCACCGCTCCAGCGAGAACAGTGCCGATCCAGGCTACTTCACAGAGTGGGACAGCAACGCGTGGATGCGCGACCTGCTGCCACATGAGTACACCCATTCGTGGAACGGGAAGTACCGTCGCGGCGCCGATCTGGCCACCGCCAACTTCAACGTGCCGATGGGCGACAGCCTGCTGTGGGTGTACGAGGGCCAGACCCAGTTCTGGGGCCAGGTGCTGGCGGCGCGTTCGGGCCTGTGGTCGACCACACAGGCGCGCGACATGCTGGCCAACGTGGCCGCAACCTATGACCGTGGTCGCCCGGGCCTGGCCTGGCGGCCGCTGCAGGACACCACGAACGACCCGACCATCGCCCAGCGCCGCACGTTGCCCTACCGCAACTACCAGATGAGCGAGGACTATTACTCCGGCGGCCAGATGCTGTGGCTGGAAGTGGAGGGCAAGCTGCGCGAACTGAGCGGCAATCGCCGCAGCCTGGACGACTTCGCACGTGCGTTCTTCGGCGTCGGCAATGGCAATTGGGACGTCAATCCGTACACCTTCGATGATGTGGTCGCGACCTTGAACGGTATCGCGCCGTACGACTGGGCGACGTTCCTGCGCGGGCGCCTGGATGGCCATGGTTCGTTGACCGGCGGCCTGGAACTGGCGGGCTGGAAGCTGGTTTACCGCGATACTCCGAACGACGCCTACAAGGCGCAGGAAAAGCGCGCCAAGGCGGCGCTGCTGGCGTACTCGCTGGGCGCGACCGTGCTCGACAGCGGCGTGGTCGGCGACGTGATCTGGGACAGCCCGGCGTTCAATGCAGGACTGGCGCCGGGCATGAAGGTGATTGCGGTTGGCGGACGCGAGTACAGCAGCCAGCGCTTGAAGGATGCAGTGGGGGCCGCAGCAAAGGACAAGGCGCCGATCGTGTTGCTGGTGAAGCAGTTCGATCGCATCGAAACGATGAGCATCGCCTACCACGGTGGCCTGCAGTACCCGGTGCTGGAGCGCATCGCCGGCAAGCCTGACCGCCTGGCGGATCTGTGGAAGGCGCGATGAAGCCGCGCGCCCGCGATGGCGTGATCCTGTTGATGGCGATCCTCGCCATCGTGGGCGCATTCCTGCACGGCGATGGGCGTTGGCTGCACTGGCTGGCCAAGCCGGCCACCACGCTGCTGATCGCTGCCATCGTCTGGCGCGTGCATGATCCGGTGCAGCCGTTCTACCGCCGCGCGGTGCTGGCCGGCATGCTGCTTTCGTGCTTGGGTGATATCGCACTGATGCTGCCGATGGATGCGTTCGTACCGGGACTGGTCGCATTCCTGCTGGCGCATGTCTGCTACATCATCGCCTTCCGCGGAGGCCTGCGTGCCGGGCGTGGGCTGGTCGGCGCCAGCGTCCTGCTCGGTGCGTTTGCCGTGCTCAACGTGCTGGGCCTGTGGCCACACCTGCCCGCACCGATGCGTATTCCGGTGCTGGCGTACGTGGTGGTGCTGGCATCGATGGCGGTGCTGGCCCTGGCACGGCAGTGGCGCCGCCCGCAGCCTGACGCCATGGAGGCCGCCAGTGCCCGTTGGGCCGCTGCCGGTGCCGTGCTGTTCGTCGCCAGCGATTCACTGTTGGCCTGGGACCGCTTCGCCGGTGGCCTGCCGCTGGCCAGCCTGCTGGTGCTGTCCACGTACTACGCCGCGCAGTACGCCATCGCGCGCTCGGTGAAATAGAAAAAGGGGACGGAGGGGATTAAGTCGCAAACCGCACCAAGGCACATACGACTTAATCCCCTCCGTCCCCTTTTTTGTGTGGCCTACCGGCGGCTCACGCCGCGCAGGGCGCCCTGCGCATCGAACTGCAGGCGCACGGATTCGCGGTCACCGGCGACTTCGTCCGGCAGCCATACCAGCTTGCCGGCTTTGCGCACGATCACGTAGACGTGGCCGACTTCAGATGCGGGGTTCTGCAGCGCATTGCGCTGTTCCTGCAGCGCCTGCGCCACGCGCGGAACAGCCTCGAAATCGATGCTGGCCAGGGATGTGCTGCTGCGCTGCAGGCTGATGGTCGGCGCAAACTGCTGCGGGTTCACCGGATTGCCCTTGCGCCATTGGCCACGTTCAAAGTGATAGCTGTCGACGTGGCCCGGCTGTTGCGGATCGACCAGATCGAGGTTGATGCGGCCATCGTCGTAGAAGTGGATGCTGTGGAAGACCGTCAGCCGCTGGCCGGCCAGCGCTGGCATCTGCTCCAGTGCCTGACGGGCAGCCAGCAGGTAGTCCGCATCGAACAGGCGGTTGTTGCGCTCGGGCGCTCCAGCGGTGCTCGCGGCGGGGAAGGGCGCCGGGGACGGCACAAGCGATGCGGATTGTTCGCGCGGCGACTGGGACGAGACGGACGCGGGCAACCGGTCCGGCTGTACCGAATGCCCCAGCGTTTCGCTGATGGTCTGCAGGGCGCCGCCGGCAACGGCCACGCCCGCCAGAACCAGCAGCAGTACCAGGAACACGGTGCGGGTTGAGGGCGGCTGTTTCATACTCCCTCCAGGCGCACGTTGCTGCGGTCATCCGGGTCGTACAGCAGCGTCACATGCTCGCGCGGGATGTTGGCCAGTTCAATCAGCGGGATGAAGCGGCGCACGCGAGCCTGCTGCACGTTGCCTTCGCGGTCGATGTATTCCAGCTGGAACTCCACCTGCGGCTGTTCGTTGAGGTAGGTGCCGGTCTGACGCACCTTCAACACCCTGGCCTCCACGCCTATGCCGCGATACTTCAGCGCATCGCCGCGGGCATCGGCGTGCAGCAGGCGGCCGAGCAGGCGCAGGCCCAGCGCATAGCCACACAGCACCAGCGGGCACACCAGCAGCGGGTGACCGAACGACAGGAAGGTCCAGCCCAGCCCCTCGCTCTGCAGCTGGTAGGCCCACACATAGGCAGCGGCAACGATGGCGATGCCGAGTGCTGCACCGATGCCGCGCCGCCACAGGCTGGCGACATTCAGTTCGGGCTGGGCACCGTCCAGCACGATGTTGGGGAATGCTCCGGGTGTCCGGCCCAGGCGCGCATCGATGTGCCTGCCCACCTCGAAGCGATGCAGCTGGGGTTTGCTGTCGACCACCAGCATCTGTTCGCGGACCGGCGTACCGGACAGGTTCTTGAAGGACAACTGCAGTTTCCATTGCGCGAACCCACGTACCTGCACGCCGGTC
The DNA here is from genome assembly GCF_056480785.1 of Stenotrophomonas sp. 99219_Sma. NCBI lineage: Bacteria > Pseudomonadati > Pseudomonadota > Gammaproteobacteria > Lysobacterales > Lysobacteraceae > Stenotrophomonas > Stenotrophomonas sp. 99219_Sma. Next base: position 1,265,658 of record NZ_CM151117.1, read on the forward strand.
TGTTCGGCCTGCTCGATCAGCGCACTGCGCGGTTCACCGTCGGCCAGGATCGACTGCACCCGGTGCAGTGCGCGTGGCGGCCCCAGCAACAGGTAGTGCAGGAAGGCGAACAGCAGCATCAGCCACAGGACCATCGACAGTGCGAGCAGCAACAGTGCCAGCCACGGTGCGCTGCGGTCGACCAGCGCTACCGGCCACGAAGTGCCGAAATAGAGAATGCAGGGAAAAGGCAACGCGAAGAACAGCAGGAACGCGCCCCAGAACCAGAGATAGGCTTTCATGGGGGAAGGGGACCGCGGTGGAACAGGGCGCGTAGATTACTACGCTTCAGCGGAACTGCAGGGTAAGCAGGTAGTAGCGGCCGAGCGGATCGTCCAGCCCGGGCATCTGCCCGCCATTGCCGACCAGATAGTTCACCGGTTGCGTGTCCAGCACGTTGTGCACGTCCAGCGCTGCAACGATGCGCGGCCCCAGCCGGCGTGCGAGGTGCAGGTTCCAGCGCAGCTGCCGTGGGTTCATGCAGTGGTTCCGGTCGACCTGCTTCTGCGGGCACTCCGCCCCCGGCAGCCAGGCACGCGTGCGCCCGATCTGGTTGCCGCGCAGCGCGATGTCCCAGTTGCTGTTCTGCCATTGCACGTTCAACACCGCAGCCAGCTCGGGTGTCACATGGCCACGCAGGTCCACGGCGGCCTCATGGTCACGGCGGCGAAGCAGTTCCTGCTGCTTCAGCGCATCGAGCGAAAACAACCATTGGCCGTTGCTGCCGCTGTCGATGCGGTACTCGCCACGCAGCACCCAGTTGCGGGAGGTGGTGCGGCCGATGTTGTCGAACGACAGGCGCAGGCTGCCCAGGTGGCCGTCTTCATCCAGTTCCCACGTGCTGCGGTTCCACACCGCATCGCTCGGCTGCAGGGCGAGGATCTCGTTGCGCAGTTCCACGATGTTGTGGGTCAGCGACAGCGAGAACGTGTCGTCGGGCGTCCACGTGGCTGCCAGCGAATGGCTGCGTGATCGTTCGGCCTTCAGTGCATCGTTCTCAACCACGTTGGCCGTGACGCTGCAGCCGCCACCACGCGTGGTGATCGCACATTCCGGAAGGGCACTGGACACCGGAAGCGTGATCGAGCCGAAGTAGCCGGGAGGCCGCCGTTGCTCGAACAGGCTCGGTGCACGATAGCCGCGCCCGCTGGCCAGCAGGAACGACCAGTGCGGCGTCGGGCTCCAGCGCAGCCCGGCACGAGGCGAGAACGCCATGAAGCCGCCGTCGCGGTCCCAGCGTGCAGCCAGGTCCGCGCGCAGCGTGGGGGCCAGCGGCAGGCCCAGCTCGGCGTAGACGCCACTGCTTTGTCGCGACAGGCGGCGTCGCTGCTGTGGCAGGCCCAGCGCAAGGTCGCCCTGGCTCAGCAGTGCGTCCGGGCGCGAGGTCCAGCGTTCATGGCGCAGGTCGATGCCGGTGGCCAGCTGCGCATTGCCGCCGGGCATTGCCATCAGCTCACGCTGCACGCCCCACCAGCCCTGCCATTGTGCGGTGCTGCCGCGGTTGCGGATGGACGGAAACAGCGTGTCCGCCTCGGCCGCCGGCGGCGCGTCGAAACCGGGAGTGAACCTGCGCGCCTGCGTTGCTTCAAGCAGGCGTGTCGTGCGCACGGTGCCTGCAGTGGACAAGGTCACGTCGCTGCGCTGCGCGCTGATGCCCGCCTCCCAGCTGCGCCGGCCCTGGTCGCGGCCGATGCCGAAGGTAAGGTCGGCATCGGTGGCGCGGACGCTGGGGCGCACGTTGCCGGCCTCACGCAGCACACTGTTGAAGGTGATTCCGCGCGAGACCACCGCAACGGCGGTCGGGCCCAGATCGAAGCGCTGGCGGTTGTGACTGGCCCGCGCCTCGACATAGGCATAGCGTCCCTCACCACGTTCATGCCGGTAGTGCAGGAAGGCCGACGCGGTATCCGAGGCGGGCTGCAGCGACCGCGGCCGCGCGCTGTCAAACCAGCAGCCATCCTCGCGCCGCTTCAGGGGCGGCTCGCAGCGCCGGGCGGGCACGTACCAGTTGCCGAAGATCGCGCCGATCGGATACAGCGAGGTTTCCGCGTGCCAGTCACGCTGGTCACCGGCGACATGTTCGACACGGTGCAGATCGAGTCCGGCAAACCAGCGGTCCCCGTTGCCACGCGCGCCGCCCGTGGCGGCCTGCAGGCGGTACTGGCCCGCATCGCCGCGGCTGCTGAGCCCGGTCTGCAGCATGGCTTCGGGCCCATCGGCCTGGTCGCGCAGGATGATGTTGACCACGCCGGACATGGCGTCGGCCCCATAGATGGCCGAGGCACCACCGCGTACCAGTTCGATGCGGTCGACGAAGCTCAGCGGAATGCCGCCGAGGTCGGTGAGCCCACCCTGTTCCAGCGACACCATCGGATAGCGCGGCAGGCGCCGGCCGTTGACCAGGAACAGCGTCGCCCGCGGGCCCATGCCGTCGAGACTGGTGGTGGCCGCTGCGCCCACCGGCAGGTACTGCGAATCGCCGCCGCGCGAGGTGCTCATGGCCGGATGGCCGTTCATGCCGGGCAGGTGCCGCAGCAGGTCGAACAGATTGCCGTAGCCGCTGCGCAGGATATCGTCGCGATCGATGGTGGTGACCGGCAGTGTGGTCTGCACCGAAGAGCGCGGCAGCCGGCTGCCGGTGACATGGATGGGCGCCAGTTCCACCTGGTGTGGCGTGTCGGCGGACTTGGGAGCCGGGCGCGGCAGGCGCGGGACTGCGACCGCTTTCGGCGGCGTGGCAGGGGGCTCGGGATGGACGCGCCGCACGACAAAGGCACCGGATGAAGTGCGCAGGATGTTCACCGGCAGGCCGGCGACCAGCTGCTTCAGGGAGGCCCCGGTATCGCGTTGGTCACGGCTGCCGCCGGTGCGCAGATCATCCAGTTCACGTGCGTCGAACAGCAGGGCGGTGCCACTCTGCCGGGCCCATTGCTGCAGTGCCGGCACCAGTGGGCCGGCGCCCACGTCGATCTCCAGCGTGCCGGCGGGCTCGCCGGCATCGGCCATCGGTAGTGCGGCAACACCCAGTGCAAGGCATAGCAGGGCGCGGAGCAGCCCCCACTGCAGCGCACCCGGACCTGCCTTCACTGCCGGTCTCCTCAGTAGGTGCGGCGCAGTTCCAGCGCGCCATCCGGACGCGTCTGGCCAGCCACGGACCAACCCAGTTCCAGCGCCGACAGCAGCTCCTGTGCATCACCGGCGCGGAAGGTGCCGCTTACCGCCAGGTCGGTGATCTCCGGATCGACGATCACCAGTGGCGTGCGGCCATAACGGTTCATGCGCTCGACCACGATCGACAGTGGCGTGGCATCGAACACCAGTTGCCCACGCAGCCAGCCTTCAGCGGCTGCGTTGGACGAGAGGGCAGGGCCCGGCTGGATACGGCCGGAGGGCAATACCTGCAGCTGTTGGCCGGGTGCCAGCGTGTGCTGCGCTGCGCCGTTGCTGACTTCCACGGCACCTTCCAGCAGTGCGACCTCGACCAGGCCGTCGCGCAGGCGTTCCACCTGGAAGGTCGTGCCGATGTCGCGGATCGTACTGTCGCCGGCGTGCAGCTGCAGCGCCTTGTTCGACGGAGCGACCTGCAGTTGCAGCCGACCCCGCTCCAGCACCAGATCACGATGACGCCAGCCGAAGCGGGCGCGGAGGGTGGTGCCGGCATCCAGCATGGCGACGCTGCCATCGGCCAGCGTCTGCTGCTGTGCCTGGTGCGAATCATTGGCGTAGACCTGTGGCGTCGGGTTGCCGTCGACGGCAACCATCCAGCCGATGCCGATCGCCATGCAGACACCGGCGGCAGCGGCCATGCCCGGCAACCAGCGCCGGCGCGGCGGACGCGCCGCCCGTGCCGCGGCGGTGCGCAGCCAGGGGTCAGCCGCAAGCTCCGCACCCTGCTGGAACAGGGTTTCGGCCTGCACCCAGGCTTTGACGTGGGCCGGATCTTCGGCCAGCCAGTCCTCGAACGTTTCGCGTTCGGCCGATGTGCAGTCCGGGGCTTCCAGGCGGGCTACCCAGGCGCTGGCGCGTTCAAACAGCTGTGCATCATCCCTGTGCGGGGTGCCACTCATTGGCCGTCCCTGTCGTTGTGCAGCGGATCCGATCCCAACTCCTGACGCAGGCCCTGCAGGGCCCGGGCGATATGTTTTTCCACGGTCTTGGCAGTAATTCCACAATGCCGCGCGATCTGCGTGTAGCTCATGCCGGTGATGCGGTTGAGCAGATAGACCTCGCGTGCGCGTTCGGGCAGCTTGAACAGGGCCTGCCGCAGCAGGGACAGCATCTGCCCTGACTCGGCCTGGCGCAATGGATCGGGCGAGGAACTGGACGGTTCGTCGCTGCCATCGTGTTCGGCCAGCGGCAGATGCGGCCGCGACTGCGGCGAGCGGCCGCGGTCTGCCAGGCGGTTGCGGGCGATACGATACAGCAGCAGGCGCAGTTCGTCCGGGCCCTGTGCGCGATAGCGGATCAGCCGCTCCATGCAGTCCTGCGCGATATCCTCCGCATCCTCAGGCCCGACCCCCCGCGTGCGCAGGAACGCGCACAGCGGTGCGCGCTCTTCGCGTACGAACGCGATGAAGGCATCCGCAGGTGCGGGCGGCTCCGGCGCGCGATGGATCAGGGGAGACGGGGTGGACAGGGCTGGCCTCGACTGTCGGTGGCGAATGCGTCATCGAGTTTTACGCGACGATGACCGGATGGGGAAGAGTGTGCATCGATCGAATCCTCATTGTGAATGTATTCATTTTTCAGGATCCGTTCCACTGGGGGAGATCGCCCCGCTGCGGCGTTGATCGTTCTACCCGCGTGTTGCGGGTGGAGAGAGAACGCATGAAGTATTCGAAGTTGAGCCTGGCCCTGGCCGGGCTGATGGGCGTTGCCGCCATATCCGTGGTGGATGACGTCATGGCAATGAGTTATCACGTGCAGGACGATCGCGTCTTCCTCAGCGGCGGCGTCACCGTCGCCGATGTGGTGGCGCTGCCCGCACTGCTGGCCAAGGCGCAGGCTGAAGGCCGTCCGATCCGCGAAGTCGTGCTGCGAACGTCCAACGGTGGCGCGCTGATTGCCGGCGAGTGGCTGCAGGCGGTGATCCGTACCCAGGGCCTGGACACCATCGTGTCCGGCCACTGCATTTCGTCCTGCTCGATCATGCAGTCCGGTGGCGTCAACCGTTACCTCGGCGGCGATCTGCCGCTGGTCGACTCGGTGCAGATCCATGCCGCCAGCAGTGGTGGCAGGATCACCTATGCGCCGTCGCCGCGCATGACCCAGATCTACACAGGCAACTACGGCGGTGGCATGGATGCGGGCCTGTTGCACAAGGCCATGTATGAAGTGGTGCAGCCCAATGGCCTGCTGGTATTCCGCGACCCGGCGCGTACCACGGGTACGTCGGTTACCTTCGATCCGGATGGCAGTGGGAGCAAGCTGGAGTCATTCCCGGGCCAGGACATCCGCAGCAACAGCATCATCAACACGGCGGGCTATCGCGATCCGGGTGACACCCTTCGTGTCACCAGCAACGTCAGCGGCGACATCAACCCGGGCTACCTGCGCACCGCGCGCCAGCTGCAGGCCTTCGTCGACGACGATTTCGCGCGCTGGAATACCGACTGGGCCAGCACCTACATCAACTATGCGGTGAGCCTGTACAACTTCTCCACGCGGGGGGCGAACGGTATCGGCGCGCAGTCGTTGCAGCAGCTGCTCGCCGACCCCGACCTCCAGGATGAACTGCGCGGCCAGCTGCGGCTGGCCGATCTGGATGCCTCGACCCTGGCCAACTCCGCCGGCGTGATCCGTGTCAGCAATGGCGCCACCTGGCGCACTGCTGAAACCACCGGCGCCGATTTCATTCTGGTGGACAACGGCACCATCGCACTGGAGGGTGGTGCGCTGCGCACCCCCGAGCTGCGGGTGATGCCGGGCAGCATCGTGGTCGGCCACGGTGATATCGCATCGGTCGGCACCGACAGCGATGCGCTGCTGGATGGCACCGGCCCGTCCTACCGCGAAGATGGCTTCAACCGCCTGCGCGTGTTCGGCACGCTGATGCCGCGCGGTGGGGATCTGGTGACCCACGGCTACGTCAACATCATGCCCGGCGGCCAGGTGCTGTTTGATGTTACCGAAGCCGGTGGTACCGGCAGTGGCCGCCTGCGCGTCGGCAGCTTCTACGACGGCGGCACCGAGGAGGGCGCGCTGGTGATCGCGCAGGGCGCACACCTTGCGTTGAATGTGGCCCAGGGCTTCTATGCCGGTGCCTACCGCCGCGATCTGGTGGAAGGGCCGATCTACCAGGGGGGCTTCCAGGATGTCGTGCGGCTGGGGGACGCCGGATACAGTGCCAGCATCACTGCCGGTGAAGTGTTCCGCCCGCGCCACAATTCACTGCTCAGCTTCAACGTGAAGCAGACGGCCGATGGCCTGTGGCTGACCGCCAACCCGGGCTTCGACCAGCTGGGCCTGTTTGCCAACGGTACGTCCGGCGACGGCCTGGGCCGCGCGCTGGCGACCGCCTCCGATCGCCAGGACAAGGGACTGAGATCGCTGCTGGGCGCACTGCAGTTCGCCGACCGCGATGTGATCGCACAACAGGCCGGTGCCCTGCGCGGTGATGCGCACGCCAGCCTGCGACTGGCCGACACCGCGCTGGTGGGCAGTATCGGCAACGTCGTGCAGCAGCACCAGTCGGCCATGCGCAGCGGCGGTGATGCCGATGGCCTGGCCTCGCAGGTGGCGCAGTCGGTCTCCTCCCAGCCGGGCATGCGCCATGGCAGCCTGTTCAACCAGCTGGCGATGCACCTGGTCGAGCCGGCGTCGGACAGCGTTGCGGGCAGCGGTGACGCTGGACGCAGCCACGGCATCTGGGCACGTGGTTTCGCCAGCCATGGTCGCATCGATGCTGACGGTGGCGTGGCCGGCCTGAGCCACACCATCGGTGGCATCGTGGTCGGTGCCGATACCCGCGTGGCCGATGACCGCGTGACCCTGGGCGTCAGCGTGGCCGCGGCGGACATGTCGACCAAGGCCAGCGATGGCTCTGGTTTCACCGGTGACGTGCGTGCGCTGGACGTGGGCGGCTACCTCGATGCGACGTACGCGCGCGGCTATCTGTCGGCGGCCGTGCGCTACACCGATCTGCGCCACGATACGCGTCGCAGCATCAACGGCATTGATGGCCTGCAGCAGCCACTGCGCGCCAAGTACAGCAACGATGCGATCTCCGCACGGGTGGAACATGCGTTCTCCTTCACCACCGCCAAGGGCCTGGTGATCCAGCCGTTGCTGCCGGTGGTGGACTACGCGCGCACCTCGGCTACCCGCTTCAACGAAGGGCAGGGCGCCGGTGCGCTGGTTGGCCGCAGCGGCAGCCTGGAGAGCATCCGCGTGGGTGCGGGTCTGCAGCTGTTCAAGACCTTTGAAGGCAACAACGGCGAGCGCATCACCCCGCGCGCCCGGGTGGTCTGGCAGAAGGAACTGGGCGATTCGCAGGCCCGCTACAGCACCGGCTTCGCCGCGGCACCGGATCTGGTGTTCGGCGCCAGCAGCCAGGCGGTGGGCGAGCAGGTGCTGGCCTGGAACCTGGGTGTGACCAGCCGTGCCAGCGAGCGGCTGTCGATCATGGCCGATTACGTGGGTGAGCGCCGCGACGGGCAGATCCAGAACGGCGTGATGCTGGGCCTGGGCTACAAGTTCTAAGTGGCACCCGGCACCGGCGATGACGGCATCGCCGGTGCCATCCCAACGCGGGTGCTGCTGCGGTATGGTCGGTATGCCATTCCACCCAGGCCCGTCCATGCAGATCGCCGTCTTCAGTGCCCGTCCCTACGACCGTCGTTTCCTTGATGAGGCGAACCAGCGCGATGCGGCTGGGGACGGCTTTGCGTTCGTGTACTTCGATGTGGCGCTGGACGTGCACACGGCCGCGCTGGCGCAGGATTGCGCAGCCGTATGCGTGTTCGTCAACGACCGCCTGGATGCGCCGGTGCTGCACGCCCTGCATGCGATGGGCGTGCGGGCCGTACTGCTGCGCTGTGCCGGCTTCAACAATGTGGACCTGGCAGCCGCGAAAGCGCTGGATCTGTTCGTCGCACGCGTACCGGCCTATTCCCCGGAGGCGGTGGCCGAGCATGCGTTGGCGCTGGTGATGACCCTCAACCGGCAGACTCATCGCGCCTACAACCGCGTGCGCGAGGGCAACTTCATGCTCGATGGCCTGCTCGGACGCACCTTGCATGGCCGCACGGTTGGCATTGTGGGTACCGGCAAGATCGGGCTGGCCACCGCGCGCATCTTCAACGGCATGGGCTGCACCGTGCTGGGGCACGATCCTTATCCGTCACCCGCGTTCGGCGGTATCGGCGAAATGGTCGGGCTGGATGAACTGCTGGCGCGTGCCGACATCGTGTCGCTGCATTGCCCGCTGACGCCTGAGACTCATCACCTGATCAATGATGCATCACTGGCCCGGATGAAGCCGGGCGCGATGCTGGTCAACACCTCGCGTGGCGGGCTGGTCGATACCCATGCGGTGATCTGCGCGCTGAAGTCACGCCGGCTGGGTCATCTGGCCATCGACGTGTACGAGCAGGAAAGCGCGCTGTTCTTCCAGGACCTGTCTGGCGAGATCATCGACGACGAGGCCTTCCAGCGCCTGATGACCTTCCCGAATGTGCTGGTGACCGGCCACCAGGGCTTCTTCACCGTGGAGGCGCTGCAGGAGATCTCGGCGATCACGCTGGGGAACCTGCAGGATTTCGCGGCCGGGCGGGTGTGCGCCAACCGGGTAGAGGCGGCGTAGGTACGCTGCGAGCGTGGACCCCATCCAGCCTGCCAGAGATATTCACTTTGGGTGAACATCATATGATGCTGTCGCGAGGGGGCTTGTGCCCTCGGTGGTACACGGGGCGCAAGGGACGGCGCGGCTGTTTTCCGGCCGGAACATGACGCCAGCACACGCCGATGGCTTGCCGGACGTCTGGTGATTGCCGACGCATTTGGACAAAGGGATGTTCCATGCGTAACTGGCAGCAGCAGTTGTTGTTGGGGGCAGTACTGGTTGGCGTCGCGTGGCCGGCCTGCGCAAGGAGTCCTCTGACTCCCCACACGGAGTACAACAAGCGGATCCGGACATGACCCACCCCCAGAAAACTGGTGCAGGCGAAAGTAGAGACGTCGGCAGCATTGGGCCCCGTGACAAACGAGGATTCAGGCATGAAGAAGTCGCGTTTCACCGAGGAGCAGATTGCCTATGCGCTGAAGCAGGCGGAGCTGGGAACGGCAGTAGGCGAGAGCTGCAGGAAAATGGGTATTGCCGAGGCCACTTTCTACGTATGGCGAAAAAAGTATGGTGGGCTTGGCCTTTCGGAATTGAAACGTTTAAGGCTGCTGGAAGGGGAAAACCGAAAGCTCAAGCAATTGGTTGCTGATCTCAGCCTGGACAAAGCCATGTTGCAGGAGGTGGTCACAGAAAAGCTCTGAGGCCTGCCCAGCGACGCACCTGGGTCGGCACGCATGAGTGTCTTGCTATCGTCGTGGACCAGTCGCTACGCGGGGAGCATGTGGCGGAGGCAATGACAAGATTGGCAGCCCAGCGAGGATCGCCGGGCGCAATCAAGGTGGACAACGGCAGCGAGTTCGCCGGAAGGTCATGGATTGTTGGGCTTATGAAAACAGGGGGAGCTGGATCTTTCCCGACGCGGCACGCCGACAGACAACGCGCTTGTAGAAAGCTTCAACGGTCGCCTTCGGCAGGAGTGCCTGAATGAGCATTGGTTCTTGTCACTGGCCGACGCATGGAGCAAGATCGAAGGGTGGCGGCGCTTCTATAACGAGGAACGTCCCCACAGTGCACTAGGATGGAAAACCCCGGAGGAATTCGCCCTGAAACACGGGTCCCATGCGAACTCCAGGGTGCCCTAGAACGCCGGATTTTCTACTTTGAAATGCACCGGGAATTGGCGGTGGGTCAGAACCACCACAAAGTCTAAAGTCTATGGTCTGTGCCCAACCCACAACCCAAGCGGCAGTGGTCAGGGGGCTGGCTGAACCAGCGTGCAACTTTTGAGCATCGGCATGCCGGAGACGTGCCCGTTGCCCAGGCAATCGAGCGTCACAGACTGCCCACTGCGCAAACCGGCCAGTTCGGCCTTGCGTGCCGGATCCAGCACCGGCACTGGCCGGTCGTGGATCCCTGTGCCCTCAAAGGCCAGGGAAGGTGGGCGGCGGTACAGGGCGGGCTCTTCGGCAACCACCCCAGTGACCCACAGCCGTTGGTCCTTGTAGCGCCTGTCGGCAGCGGCAGCGTCACGGGTGTAGGCCGTCAGCAGGACCATAGAGCCCACAGCAATCCCATGTGTTCAGGATCTGCCCGTTGGCGTCCGGCCGAGCATGCTGGCTCTGCATCCTCAGCCGGACATTTCGTCGGAGAGACTAACCGCCCGCCTCCAGCCCTAATGCGCTGACTGCGCCCCAAGGCATTGCGGAGACTCCCTTGCAGCTTCCCCCTTGCAGGCTTGCCTTAGCGACAATGCCGTATCCATTGTCTCCGAAGAAGATAGCGGCACCGCTATCTCCATATCCGCACGCCAACGACGATCCTTCGATGCGTATCCACGCGTTCGCGCAGGGAAGGTTTCCGGTTGGACCGCATGCGAGCTCGGGATTGTGCTTGATGCTCACGACAGTTCCGCAGGTGTATTGGCTGGTGACGCCTCTGAAGCACATGCTCTGGCCTTGAGTAGCGTTGGTCCACATGTACATGATGCGGCGCCTACTGTAATCCGAAGTGGAGGTGGCATACACCTCCCTGAGCGGTGTGTGTGACCCCACCGTATGCCACTGAACGTCGTGGCTCGCATCATTGATCTGGTCCACGAATGTCAGCGGCACGGTGTACTTCCCTGCGCCGGTTGCGTAGTTTCCGTAAATCAGATTGTCGGGGCAATGCGCCGCGGTGGTGATACCTCTTCGTCCGGTGGCCTTATGAATAACCGGAAATCCTGAGGTGCAGTAGCTATTATTGGATTGGAGGGGGGCGCCGCCAACAACATACTCCGCATTGACTGACTTCGGCATGTTGGGCCGGACTTCAATCTTGAGACCGGTGACTCTTTCAAGCTTCTTGATTGTATCCTTCAACTCTTCTGCTTGGCCGCTGTCTCCTTTTATGTCGATCAGCACCCGGTCTTCGCCTGGGAATCCAGTCGTCCCGGTGATGCCTGGTATGGCGCTATGAAGAAGAGGTCTGTGCTGAGCAAGCAGCGCGTAAAACTCGTCTTGGGTGTACTTGTGACCAACCTCGAACACCACACGGGTCGTCCCGCTCTCGGTGGTGATCGTTCGACCCGCGACTGGATCGGGCCCTTTGAGTTGCACCAGGATGTGTTGATCTGGCGCGTCTTTGATCGACAGTTCCGTTAGACGATCTGCGAACTCGATACGCAACGCTTCAATATCCGACATCACCTCACCTTGAACCGCTAGGCGCGTGATTGCGTCATCTATCGAGACAGAGGGGTGTTCACTCATATAGCTGTGAACCTGAATCTGCATCTCCTTGCCTTCCTGCGTGTCAGCGTTCGGCACTTGCGCCAAAGCACAGGTGGATACAAGAAGTGCTGCGGAGCATCCTAGAAGCTTCCGTTTCATGCGACATCTCCTGAGTTTGCAACAAGTCATCGAGGCTTGTGAACGCCTCGATCCGAGACACTAGCACTGTCTCCTCATACACAACGAGACTTGACGCACATGCGACCATGTTCTTGGCATCGGGGTAGGAGCCAAGTGTTTAACACCTCCAGCGCAAAGCACTGGGGTGTTGACCGTGGTCGCTCGTATGGGGTTGCGCTCATACCCGACGAACTGAAAAGGTAGACGTTCCGAAGCACAACGACGAGGGGGATCGCAGTGGCGTTCAAATTGGTCGATGTGGAAGACCTCGTGGCGCAAGCGAAGGCATCGGGTGTGAGCAGGATCAGCGTTGATGTCCCATTGCTCGCGTCATACGGCCAAGAAGCGTGCGTGTCGCAAACCCAGTGGATGACGGGTCCTCACTTCACCAAGACTATACGTGGTTGCACGTGGGCGCAGATGGAGTGCCTTTCTACGCTGGGTACGGTCGAGGCGCGTTTGCTTGACAGAAGAACGGTGGAACTGCCTGGGAATGGTTCGTCCGAGAACGGTTGGGCGGCGAGTACCGCGTGGTTGTCCTGGCGGTCGGAATGTCCGAAGCGCATGCTCAAAGCATCTTTGAGCAGATGCTAGAGGTGTACAAAAAAAAGACTGCTTAATCAAACAAGCTTCCACCGTGGAATGGGCTACGCCGCGCTCAAAGAAGAGAACGACAAGAAGACGGCCATTCGCCCGTACTACGTTGTGGTCCGCAGCAAAAAGCCAGCTGCAGTCATCTTTGAAGTCGCTTTGACGGCTCAAAAATGCAGTACGACCTCAACCCCTACCGCATGGAAACGGGCCGATTTGGTGAAGTGTTGCGGGACGGACGTGTACCAGCCAATCAACGCATCGTTCATTACGTACATTGTGGAGTGGTACATGGGGCAGGGTGACATTGAGACGGCACGGGAGGCACTGGCCGAATTCAGGCGGCGCGCCCCTCGGCACAACAGCCACGAAAGAATTACGCGGTTGGATAAGCTTGTCGGACGCGGGCGCTTCTACCGGCGTCCAGGCTGGCTTGACCAGTAGCGCTATGCATCATTCCTTGGGCGGACGGCGCCGGCGGGTGGACTCAGGGTGCAGCCAGCCACTTGCCACCTCATCCACAATTCGGTAAGCGTTTTTCTGGCGTTCTACGTCGGAATTGATTGCGTTCTTTTCATTTGCTCTGAACTTTTCAAAGTCGGGCTCAATATCTTGACCTTCCCCGGTTCCAGCCCGCTTCTGTCCCAACTGCCGTGCGACAGCGGTGCAGCACGAGCGGTCACCAAGATGTCCGCCGCCAAGTCACGCATCACGTCATGACGAGCTTGGAGTTGCACCAGCTGTGACCGAAGGTTGGCGATTTCGCGCTGGGCTTCTTGCAATCTCTGGATGTTGTCCAAGTCGTTTCGAGCCTTCATCCTCTTGAGCTTTTCGTCCTGCTGATCGTTCTTGATAGTCATCACAGCGGTTACGCCCGCGCTGCGTTGGGCTTCATCTGCAAGCAGGTTTTGAGTGTCGGCGCCGCTTGAAATAATCACGTCGCCATTTTGTTTGATGTAGCTCATGATGCCCCCTTGGATGCGGATGAGCTGATTTACTGCACCGGTAATCATGATTTGGCAAGGGGTGTAAAAGATAAGGCCGGTGAATGCACCGGCCCTTTCTAATTTGTCGCGGCCACCAACTTTTGTAAGTAATTTCAGAATGAGCAGTCATATCTCAATGATGTAGTAGTCAACGCCGCCGCTCTTGAGGGAGATCTGTCTCGGTTGAATGGCAAGTGGTACAAAACTGTGCGCCTGAGGGCCGTGTTTCATCCGACGAATGATCCCATCGCTCCGTGGTTTGGCGTCATGCGTGGCGTCAGCGTTGCAGATCCGGTCGTCCCCTTGGAAAGGGAAGACCCAGTGGTGATTCACGAGGGCGTGTCCTTTGAAGGTCAACGCTGATGTCCATTGGAGCGCCTTGTGCAGTGCGCGGTCGATGCTTGTTCGGCTTGCGGGTTCGGGAGCGTTGCCGGCGTTCGGCTCGATCGCCGCAGAAGTCTTGAGGGGCAGTAGATCCCCATGGCCTTGCAATCCGGCAATTGACCAAAGTGCCGGGCACCTACTAGAATGACTAGCTCCGCCGGAATAGCTCAGTTGGTAGAGCGGCGCATTCGTAATGCGTAGGTCGCAGGTTCGACTCCTGTTTCCGGCACCAGTTGTAATGAAAAGCCCCGGCCTTGGTCGGGGCTTTTTGTTTGCGCCCGCCGGTGATCATTGGATTACTACCTCACCGAAGGCTGCAAGCCTTCATCAACGCCTCGTCATCCCTGCGCCTCGTGCCAGCCACCACGCGAGGTGCCGGAGATAGCCACCTGCTGCTCCCGCCGATGCGCCGATCAGCAGGCGTGCGAGCACTCTGGTCCAGCGCGCGGCCCGTTCCCGCACCCAAGGCAGTACCGCCACCACCTGCGCACCCAGCAACAGCATCAGCACGTCCAGCCCAAGCGCATCCACCACCGGCAGCAACGGCGACAGCGCCGGATTGCAGGCCAGCACGATCACCAGCGCAGCCCCAAGCGTGGCCAATAGCCGGCGCCCGGCGGGCAGGGTGGTCCAGTGCAGCAGTCGGCTGATCAGGCGCATGGCATTCCTTGTGTCATGAGCGCGAACCTCAATCAGGTCCAAGCGCGCGCACCGGCTGCCGCAGCACGGTCTTCAACCGCGCCGCGTCGGTCTTGCGCGGATCGCTCAGGTAGATCTCGTGATGGGGGCCGGCGAAGGCGTAGCCCAGCGAAGGCATCAGTTCGCCGTGCAGATGGGCCAGGGCCGGACCCTCGTCATCGTAGGCACCCACATGCAGGGTCTGCAGGCAGAGGCCTTCTTCAAGAACTTCGTGGCGAAGGCTGGCCGGAACGTCGCCCAGTTTCTTCGCCGCCTTGGCGATGGCAGCCTCCAACTGCGCTGGACTGATCCCGTCCGGCGTGCGGATCATCACCGTCCACTTCCACTCATCCTTGCGGCGAGCCACAAAGCTCGACGGATCCTCGGCGGTCCACAGGGCTTCCAGCGGTGGCACCACGTAGTCCTGGCCCCCGGCCTTCAGTGCGAACTTCAGTGCATAGCTCACCGCGTACAGCCACTGCACCGCCTCCAGATAGGCTGGCGCGATATTCGGATCGCCGTGGCCGTCGACCATCAGGTAGGGCAGGGGCGGCACCTGCACCGGAACGAACTGGCCTGCCGGTGGCTGGTACAGCGCCCGGTCGCGTTTCTTGAAGTCGATCTTGTCCATGCACCTTCCTCCTGTGCCGAGCATCCCACGCCTTGCTTTCGCAGGCATGCCTGAACATGTTCAGGCGACTTTGCCGAACACGGGCGGAGCAGCCGCCATCGCCCGATGCTAGGATGCCGCCCCCGGGTGTTCTGCCCGCCGCGGTTGCGCGGTGCGACAACGTGTCGCAGCCAGAAACGGGCCTTTCCTGCGCTCGATCATTGTCAATGCCTTTCTTAAATGGTGGGTGACGGCCTAAAATTGAAAGGCTGACTCGACCCCACCTCCCTACCTGTCTTCCGGACCGGTGGGACCGGCTTTGGCCGGAACAGGCAGGACGGGGAACGGCATTCCCTCGCAATTGGATCGACCGATGATTCCGTTGAAAACCCTTGGGCGCTGGTTGCGCCCGGGCCTGCTGCTGTCGTTGCTGGTGATGCTCACTGGCTGCGATGCGGTGGCCATCCTCAGTCCGAAGGGCCAGATCGGCCAGGATGAGAAGACCCTGCTGATCACGGCCACCGTGCTCATGCTGCTGGTCGTCATCCCGGTCATCATCATGACCCTGACCTTCGCGTGGAAGTATCGCGCCTCCAACACCAAGGCCCGCTACGAGCCGAAGTGGTCCCACTCGACGGCGATCGAGGTGGTGGTGTGGTCCATTCCCTGCATGATCGTGCTGGTGCTGGCGGTCCTGACCTGGCGCTCGTCGCACGCACTGGACCCGTACAAGCCGCTGGATTCGGACGTCAAGCCGGTCACCATCGAGGCGATCTCGCTGGACTGGAAGTGGCTGTTCATCTATCCGGAAGAGAAGGTGGCGGTCGTCAACGAAATCAAGTTCCCGGTCAACACGCCGCTGAACTTCAAGATCACGTCCGATTCGGTGATGAATGCGTTCTTCATCCCGCACCTGGGCAGCATGATCTACTCGATGGCTGCGATGGAGACCAAGCTCCATCTGATCGCCAACGAGACCGGTGAATTCCCGGGCATGTCCTCGCACTACAGCGGCGCGGGCTTCGCCAAGATGCACTTCACCGCCTACTCGGTCACCGATGCCGAATACCGCCAGTGGCTGGACCAGGTCCGCGCCGGCGAGCAGACCCTGGACAAGGCCTCGTTCAAGGCGCTGGGTGAAGCACGCAACGCCGAGTGGTATCCGGTCACCTACTTCGGCAAGACCGAAGAAGGCCTGTTCGACTGGGTCATCGCCAAGCACATGGGCGACAACAAGCATTACGGCATGAAGCACGAACACGCCGGTGCCGCCGCTGCCGATGCCGCCAGCCATGAAGCGCACGAGGGCCATGCCCCCAGTGACGCGCATGATTCCAAGGAATCGGGTGAAAACCTGGATGCCAACGAACACGAACACGCAGGCCACGCCGGCCATGCGGGCTCGGGAGAATGAACATGTTGGGTAAACTCTCAATTGAGTCGATCCCCCACGATCCGATCGTGCTGACCACCCTGGTCGGCGCGGTGCTGGGTGGCCTGGGCGTCATGGCCCTGATCACCAAGTTCAAGCTGTGGGGCTATCTGTGGAAGGAGTGGTTCACTTCGGTGGATCACAAGAAGATCGGCGTGATGTACCTCATCGTCGCCTTCGTCATGCTGCTGCGCGGTTTCTCCGACGCCATCATGATGCGTACCCAGCAGGCGCTCGCCGTCGGCGGGTCCGAGGGTTACCTGCCGCCGCACCACTACGACCAGATCTTCACCGCCCACGGCGTGATCATGATCTTCTTCGTGGCGATGCCGCTGATCACCGGCCTGATGAACCTGGCCGTGCCGCTGCAGATCGGTGCGCGCGACGTCGCGTTCCCGTTCGTCAACTCGCTCAGCTTCTGGCTGTTCGTGTCCGGCGCGGTGCTGATCATGCTGTCGCTGTGGATCGGTGAGTTCGCTGCCACCGGCTGGCTGGCGTTCCCGCCGTTGTCGGGCATCGAATACAGTCCAAGCGTAGGCATGGACTACTACATCTGGGGTCTACAGGTCGCAGGCCTGGGTACCACGCTGAGCGGTATCAACTTCTTCATCACCATCCTGAAGATGCGTACCCCCAGCATGAAGCTGATGCAGATGCCGGTGTTCACCTGGACCGCCCTGGTGACCAACGTGCTGATCGTCGCTGCCTTCCCGGTGCTGACCATCACCCTGGTGCTGCTGACCCTGGACCGTTACCTGGGTACGCACTTCTTCACCAATGACGGTGGCGGCAACGCCATGCTGTACATCAACCTGATCTGGATCTGGGGTCACCCGGAGGTGTACATCCTGGTCCTGCCGGCGTTCGGTGTGTTCTCCGAAGTCATCGCGACCTTCTCGCGCAAGGCGCTGTTCGGCTACAAGGGCATGGTCTACGCCACCGCCTGCATCGGCGTGCTGTCGTTCATCGTGTGGCTGCACCACTTCTTCACCATGGGCTCGGGTGCCAACGTCAATGCCTTCTTCGGCATCACGACGATGATCATCTCGATCCCGACCGGCGTGAAGATCTTCAACTGGCTGTTCACCATGTTCCGCGGTCGCGTGCAGTTCACCACGCCCGTGCTGTGGACCATCGGCTTCATGGTCACCTTCACCATCGGCGGCATGACCGGCGTGATGCTGGCGATCCCGGCCATCGACTTCGTGCTGCACAACAGCCTGTTCCTGATCGCCCACTTCCACAACGTCATCATCGGCGGCGTGGTGTTCGGCATGTTCGCCGGCATCACCTACTGGTGGCCGAAGATGTTCGGCTTCCGCCTGAACGAGTTCTGGGGCAAGTGCGCGTTCTGGTGCTGGTTCATCGGCTTCTACGTGACCTTCATGCCGATGTACGTGCTGGGCTTCATGGGCATGACCCGTCGTCTGCAGAGCACCGTCAACCCGGCCTACGAGCCGCTGCTGCTGGTCGCTGCCGCAGGTGCCTTCATCGTGGGTGCCGGCATCCTGTGCCAGATCATCCAGGTGGCCGTGTCGATCCGCGACCGCAAGAAGACCGCCGACCTGACCGGCGACCCGTGGGATGCCCGTACGCTGGAGTGGGAAACCTCTTCGCCGCCGGCCTTCTACAACTTCGGCAGCCTGCCGGAAGTCACCGAGCTGGACGATTTCTGGGAGCGCAAGCAGCGTGGTGAAGCCTGGCCGAAGCCGGCCAAGTACACCGACATCCACATGCCGCGCAACACCGGCACGGGCGTGGTCATCGGTGCCTTCAGCCTGGTGTTCGGCTTCGCGATGATCTGGCACATCTGGTGGCTGGCCATCGTCGGCTTCGTCGGCATGATCGCCACGTTCATCTACCGCACCTTCGACCAGGACGTGGACTACTGGGTCCCGGCCGCCGAGGTGGAACGCATCGAGAACGAACACCGCAAGCACCTGGAAAACCAGGGCCTGGTGAAGTCGGAGCTGAAGGCATGAGCACCAATACCTCGACCCTGAGCCACGGGCACGCCGCGCAAGCGGCGGCCCATGGCCATGACGACCACGAGCACCACGACACCGGCGGCAACACCGTCTTCGGTTTCTGGGTGTACCTGATGAGCGACTGCCTCATCTTCGCCTCGCTGTTCGCCACCTACGTGGTGCTGGCCGGCGGTACCGATGGTGGCCCGACCGCGAAGGACCTGTTCGAACTGCCGTTCGTGGCATGGGAAACCGCGCTGCTGCTGACCTCCTCGCTGACCTTCGGCCTGGGCATGATTGCCATGCACCGCAAGCAGATGGGCCAGATGTACCTGTGGCTGGGCATCACCTGGCTGCTGGGCTTCGGCTTCATGTGCATGGAAGTGTGGGAGTTCCAGCACCTGATCCATCAGGGCTATGGTCCGGACCGCAGTGCCTTCCTGTCGGCGTTCTTCGCCCTGGTCGGTACCCACGGGCTGCACGTCAGCGCCGGCCTGCTGTGGCTGCTGGTGATGTTCGTGCAGCTGAAGAAGTACGGCCTGACCCCGACCAACAAGACCCGCATGGCGTGCCTGAGCCTGTTCTGGCACTTCCTGGACCTGATCTGGATCGGCGTGTTCTCCGTCGTCTACCTCAATGGAGCCCTGTAATGGCACATGACAACCATGCACACGACCACGGCACCGGCGGCGAAAGCCATGGCACCGTGAAGTCGTACCTGATCGGCTTCGTGCTGGCGGTGGTGCTGACCGTCATCCCGTTCTGGATGGTGATGTCGGGCGACTTCTCGCGCACCGTCAACGGTGTGGTGATCGCGATCACCGCGGTGCTGCAGATGCTGGTCCACCTGGTGTTCTTCCTGCACCTGGACCGCTCTTCGGAAAGCCGCTGGAACGTCAACGCTGCGGCCTTCACCGTGGTGGTGATCGGCATCATCGTGGTCGGTACCCTGTGGGTCATGCACAACATGAACGTGCACATGATGCACTGACGTCCTCGCGACGTTGCCACGCAGAAAGGCCGCCCTCGGGCGGCCTTTTTGTTTGTCTGCGGATGGGTAGTGCCGGCCGCTGACCGGCAATCGCGGGAAGCCGGCCGGCGGCCGGCTCTACCCCGCCACCCGGCGCAGGAACTCTTCGGCATCCATAGGCCGGCCCAGGTGATAGCCCTGCAGCTGGTCGCAGCCCAGTTCGCTCAGGTATTCGCGCTGCGCCTGCGTCTCCACGCCTTCGGCCACCACCTGCAGCTGCAGGGTGCGTCCCAGCGCAATGATCGACGACACGATGGCGGCGTCTTCGTCGTTGCGTTCCAGGTCATGCACGAACGCGCGGTCGATCTTCAGTTCGGTGGCCGGCATCCGCTTCAGGTACAGCAGGCTGGAGTAGCCGGTGCCGAAATCGTCGATGGCGATATGCACGCCCATCGCCGTCAGGTCGTTGAGGATCGCCAGGCTGGCGTCGACATCCTTCATCGCCGTGGTCTCGGTGATCTCCAGGGTCAACCGCGCCGGCTCGATCCGGTGCCGCTGCAGCACCTCGCGCACGCTGTCCAGCAGGGCCGGCGAGGAGAACTGCAGCGGCGACAGGTTCACCGCCATCGACCATCCGGTATGCCCGGCCTCGTGCCATGCACGCAGCTGTGCACAGGCACGGTCCAGTACCCAGTCACCGATCGGCAGGATCAGGCCACTGCGCTCGGCGATGGGAATGAACACATCCGGCGCCAGCAGGCCCAGTTCCGGGTGCTGCCAGCGCAGCAGCGCCTCGGCGCCGGTAGCTGGTGCGCCAGCGGCCGGGAACTTCGGCTGGTAGTGCAGCAGCAGCTCGTCACGCGCGATCGCCTTGCGCAGGTCCTGCAGCAGGCGCAGTTGGCGGTTGGCGCTGAGCTGCATCGACGGGGTGAAGAAGGTATAGCCGTTCCGGCCGGTTTCCTTGGTGTGGTACATCGCCGCATCGGCGTGCGCCATCAGTTCGCGCTCGTTGCTGGCGTCATCCGGGTACAGGGCGATGCCGAGACTGGCGCTGACCTGCAGTTCGGCGGCATCCAGGGTGAATGGTTCGCCGGCAGCGGCGATGATGCGTTCGGCCACCACCACCGCATCGTCCGGGGTGTCGATGGCCAGCACGATCACGAACTCGTCGCCGCCGAGGCGCGCGAACGTGTCCTGCGGCCGCAGCAGGCCGCCGATGCGCTGTGCCACCGCCACCAGCAGGCGGTCGCCCAATTGGTGGCCGTAGGCATCGTTGACCGCCTTGAAGCCGTCCAGGTCGCAGAACATCACCGCCACTGCGCGGCCGCGGCGGCGCGCCTTTTCGATGGCCTGCTCGATGCGGTCCTGCAGCAGCATGCGGTTGGGCAGCTGGGTCAGCGGGTCATGCAGGGCGGCCTGGATCAGCTTGTCGTTGGCGTGTGCCAGTGAATCGGCCAGCAGCCCGGTGCGCACGCGCATCTGCCGATCGAACAGCGAGGCGACCAGGGCGATACCCAGCGTGGCTACAGTGGTGACGATCACCAGCACTGCCAGCCAGCGCGTGTCGATGCCGCCGCTGCCGACCGCGCCGCAGATGCTGCCTTCGGGGAAGCGTGCGGCGGCCATGCCGGTGTAATGCATGCCGACGATGGCCAGGCCCATCACCAGCGAGGCCAGTGCGCGCAGGCGCGTGGTGTGGCGCTGCTCGGAACGCAGGCGGAAGGCGATCCACAGCGCCGCGCCGGCGGCACCGATGGCTACTGCAATGGAGGCGGCGAACCAGCCCGGGTGATAGTCGATACCCGGCTGCATGCGCATCGCGGCCATGCCGAGGTAGTGCATGGTGGCAATGCCCAGGCCCATCAGCACGGCGCCGGCCAGCAGTCGTCGCCAGGGCAGGCTGGGTCGCGACACCAGCCACAGCGCATAGGCCGAAGCGCCGATCGACACTGCAAGCGAATACAGGGTGATGCCGAGGTCGTAGCCGACCGGGATCGGCAGGTCGAAGGCCAGCATGCCGATGAAATGCATCGACCAGATACCCAGGCCCATCGCCGCCGCGCCGCCGGCCAGCCACCAGCGGGCCACGCGGCCCTCGGCCGTGGCCAGGCGGCCGGCCATGTCCAGCGCCGTGTACGAAGCAAGAATGGCCACCAGCAGGGAGATGGCGACCAGGCTCTGACTGTAACTGCCAGTCATGTTGAATCCAGAGGGGGAGGGAGGGGCGCCCGCAAGGCGCACGCCCGCGACAGCTATCGGCGCGGGTGGGCAGGACTTGAGCGGTCGCAGCACCTGCGACCCGGCTCGGCTATCCTGCCACGCCTGTTCCCGTTGCTGGAAATCATCCGATGGCAAAAGCCCGCACCGCCTACGTCTGCAATGAATGCGGCGCCGAATTCAGCAAGTGGCAGGGCCAGTGCACCGAGTGCAACGCCTGGAACTCGCTGTCGGAAATCGTGCTGGAGAGCGCGGCGGCGGCCAAGGCGCCGGCGTCGCGCCGGGCCGGCTGGGCCGGCAAGATCGACCCGCCGAAGATCACCGCCCTGAAGGACGTGGAGCAGACCGAGCATCGCCGTGTCTCGACCGGTATCGGCGAGTTCGATCGCGTGCTGGGCGGTGGCCTGGTCGAGGGCGCGGTGGTACTGGTTGGTGGCGACCCGGGCATCGGCAAGTCGACCCTGCTGCTGCAGGCGGTGGCGAAGATGGCGGCCGAGCTGCCGGTGCTGTACGTCACCGGCGAGGAGTCGCTGGCCCAGGTGGCCGGCCGCGCACACCGGCTGGAATTGCCGCTGGATGGTGTCAACGCGCTGGCCGAGACCGGCGTCGAGTCGATCCTGCAGCATGCGTCCAAGGCCGGCCCGCGGCTGATCGTGGCCGACTCCGTACAGACCCTGTGGACCGAGAGCCTGACCGCCGCGCCCGGCTCGGTCAGCCAGGTGCGCGAGAGCGCGGCGCGGCTGGTGCGTTTCGCCAAGGAGACCGGCACCGCCGTGTTCCTGGTCGGCCACGTGACCAAGGAGGGCGGTATCGCCGGCCCGCGCGTGCTCGAACACATGGTCGATGCGGTGCTGTACTTCGAAGGCGAGAGTGGCAGCCGCTTCCGCCTGCTGCGCGCGTTCAAGAACCGCTTCGGTGCGGTCAACGAGCTGGGCGTGTTCGCGATGGGCGACAAGGGCCTGAAGGAAGTCTCCAATCCGTCGGCGATCTTCCTGTCCGGTGGCAGCACCCATCAGCCGGGCAGCTGCGTGATGGTCACCCGCGAGGGTACCCGGCCGCTGCTGGTGGAAGTGCAGGCACTGGTCGATGCGTCGCCGCTGTCGAACCCGCGTCGTGTCGCGGTCGGCCTGGAGCAGAACCGGCTGGCCATGCTGCTGGCGGTGCTGCATCGCCACGGCGGCGTGCTGGTCGGCGACCAGGACGTGTTCGTCAACGTGGTCGGTGGCATCCGCGTGCAGGAGACCGCTGCCGACCTGCCGGTGCTGCTGGCGGTGCTGTCCTCGCTGCAGGACCGGCCGCTGGCGGAAAAGACGATTGCGTTTGGCGAGGTTGGCCTGTCCGGCGAGATCCGACCGGTACCCAATGGCGAAGACCGCCTGCGCGAGGCCGCCACCCATGGTTTCAAGCGCGCCATCGTGCCCAAGGCCAATGCGCCCAAGGGCGGCTCGGTGAAGGGTATGGAAGTGATTGCGGTGGAGCGCCTGTCCGAGGCCATCGACGCGGCGTGATCGCGCCGGGCATGGCCCGGCGTCACCACCGCGCACGTGGAATACGGCGGCCGACACGGTAACGGTCAGCCTCCCTGTGCTAGTTTTTCCCGCTCGACGAAGACGCCCTCTGGCGTCTTTCCGTGCCCAGGAGTAAACGATTACATGCAGGACACCGCGCTCACCGCCCCCAACGCCGAAATCCGTCGCGCCGGGGTCGATCTCAATGGACTGATGACGGTGCTGGGCAAGCACCTGTATTCCACCCCGGTGGTGGCGCTGCGTGAGCTGGTGCAGAACGCGCACGACTCGATCATCCGCCGCCGCATCGAACAGCCCGGCGTCGAGGTACCTTCGCGCATTTCGGTGCAGGTCGATGCCGGTGCCGGCGTGCTGCGCATCATCGATACCGGCGCCGGCCTGACCCGCCAGGAGATCCATGACTACCTGGCCACCGTCGGCGTCGGCTACACCCGCGGCCTGCGCCAGGGCGGCGAGGACGATGAGGGCCTGATCGGCATGTTCGGCCTCGGCTTCCTGTCGGCCTTCGTGCTGGCGCGCCGGGTCAGCGTGCGCACCACCTCGTACCAGACGCCGGAACTGGGCCATCTGTACGTGTCCAGCAACGCCGAGCAGTACACCGTCAGCGAAGTGCCGGCACGCGCGGTCGGCACCGAGGTGGAACTGGAGCTGCATCCGGACTTCCTGCCGCTGGCCAACGAGGCGCGCCTGCACGAAGTGCTGGGTCGCTACTGCGCGCTGCTGTCCGAGCCGATCTTCATCGGTGCTGCGGCCGAGGCGCTCAACCCCGAGCCGCCGCCGTGGCGCGGCCAGGGCGATGTGGCCTTGCATCCGGTGCAGGCGCGTCGCCAGGCGCTGCAGTTCGCGGCGCGTTTCGAACATGATTTCGAGCCGATCGTCACCGTGCCGCTGCGTGCCGATGGCAACAGCGATGCCACCGGCCTGCTGTGGGTGCAGGACGGCGCCACCTACGGCACCAGTGACAACCGCAACCTGTCGGTGTTCGTGCGCGGCATGCTGCTGGACGACGATGCGCGTGACCTGCTGCCGCCGTGGGCGGGCTTCATCGGCGGGGTGATCGAATCCTCGCGGCTCACGCCCACCGCCAGCCGCGAAGACCTGCAGCGCGATGACCAGTACCGCGCCGTGCAGCATGCGTTGCTGGAGGCGCTGATCGACGGCTTGGCCGACGTTGCGCGGCAGCAGCCAGAGGCGTGGCGACGCGTATTGAGCCGCCACAACGAGGCCCTGCTGGGCGCGGCGCTGTGCGATGACCGCCTGTTCGACCTGCTGCTGGAACACGTGCGCGTGCCGACTTCGCAGGGTGACCTGCCGGCCAGTGCGCTGCCCGCACGCGGTGCCGTGCATGTGATCCTCGACAACGGTGGCGGCTTCGAGGAAATGCTGTTCCGTGCGATGGGCGTGCCGGTCGCGCATGGCCATCGCTATGCGGTGGTGCCGTTCCTGCGGCGCTGGGCCCAGGCCAAGGGCCTGCGCCTGGTCGAGCTGGGGACCGAGCAGGGCAACCGCGCGCTGTTCCGCAGCGATGACAGCCTCGACGAGGCGCAGCTGGCGTGGCTGCGCGAGCAGCTGGGTGACGGCGAACAATTGCTGCCGGCACGCTTCAGTCCCGAGTCGCTGCCGGTGGTGGTGGTGCCCGATCGCGAAGCCGAACTGAAGCAGCGCCTGGAAGACGATGAGAACGACAAGCGCGTTTCAATGGCGGCGCTGCGGCTGGCGCGTCAGTTCACCGCGCGCATCGAATCGCGTGCGCCATCGCGGTTGTACCTCAACCTCGACAACCCCGCGGTGCAGGCGCTGCTGCGCGCCCAGCGCGAGGGCCACCCGCAGGCCGAAGCCGCAGCGCGCCTGCTGCGCTCACTGAAAATCATCGTCGCCGCGCAGGGCCGTCCACTGGCCCGCGCGACCGCCACGCCCGGCCCGGATCTCAACGGCGCCTTCACCGATATCGCCGGTGCCCTGCAGCAGATGCTGCGCTGAGCACCGCATCCTCTCATCCAGCCTTCGCTAGACAGGAGTACTTACCCCATGGACATCTGGAACTGGGTCGAAAAACTGCAGGGTGACCTGCGCCAGGCCGGCCAGGCGCAGAATGCGCACCTGCTGAATCGCCTCGCCGACGAGGTGAGCGAACTGCGTGTCGACCGCGTTGACGCGCTGCTACCCGAAGCGCGAGCGCTGGGCAAGGCGCTGGGCAACCCGTGGGTCGACGTCTACGTCGGCCACTGGGCGCTGCGCAACCGCGTCGGCAACCGCGTCGAAGGCGAGAGCGCGCTGGGCGAAGCCGTGGCGCTGTTCGAGCGTGCGCATCGCGAGGACACCCTGGAATGCCCGCAGTCGATCTGCGTGACCCAGGATCTTGCCGCCTGCTACGGCAACATCGATGGCCCCGGCTGGGTGCCGGAGCGCATCGAGGTGTGCGACGAGACGCTGGGCCGCATTGCCCCGAGCTGGGCCTGCTTCCAGTGCCTGAGCTGCGAGAAGGCCGATGCACTGCTTGATGATGGCCGCGGCCAGGAGGCACTGGATTACCTGCAGGTGCAGTCCGACGCGATCGAGGCCTGCGGCAAGGAAGTGTTCGACAGCTTCCCGGAGATGCAGATCAAGATCCTGCTGGGCATGGGCCGCGCCGAAGAAGCGCTGCTGCTGATCGAGAAGCGCGAGGCCGAAGTGGCGGCGTCCGGCGAGTACGAGCCGGCCAACTGCACGGTGCCGCGCCGCCTGTCCAAGGCGTGGGCGCTGGCGCAGCTGGACCGCGACGAAGAGGCCCTGCAGCAGCTGGTGCCGTGGAGCGAGCTGACGCCTACCTACTGGCGGCTGTGGGCGAACACCGCCGCAGCGCTGTGCCGGCGTGATCCCGCACGCAATACCTGGGACCTGGGTACGCGCTTCAACACCATCATCGAACACTTTGCCGAGGTTGGCTCGCACCGCCTGCTGATCGAAGTCGCTGCGCTGAGCCTGGAGCTGGCCCTGCAGCGTGGCGCACGCTGGGTGGCGCTGCGCCAGCTGGAACTGGCGCGTACCCATCTGGCACAGCTGCGCCAGGACCGGGGTGCGGCTGCGCTGGTGGCCGGCCTGGCGGCACGCATCGATGCATTGCCGGATGTGGCGCCGCTGCCGGTGCCAGCCGCTGAACTACTGGTTTGGCTGAACGAACAGGGAGAGCAGAATCAGTCGCGCGATCCCGAACGTGAGGCGCAGTGGCTGCTGCAGGCACAGGCGCAGCTGCCAGATGACGAGGCGCTGGCCGAGATGGCTGCCTCCGCGCTGAGCGCCTGTGGGGCGCAGACGGAAGCGCGCGCATTGCTGTGGCGCTTCGTGCGCGCACACACGCAGGATGATGGCCCGGCCGCCTACACGCTGATGCGCTGGCTGACCGAGCAGGGCGACGACGAAGGCCTGCGCCAGCTGGCTGATGCCTATCGCGGCAGCGTGCCGGTGTTCGCGCACTGGTGCGAGGTGCAGCGCGCCCGTCGCGTGTCCGACTGGCCGGCACTGGAGCAGGCCGCGCAGGCGCTGCTGGCGGCCTCGCCGGGCTCGCATGGCGCACGCGGTACGCTGGCGCGGATGTACATGGAAACCGGTCGCTTCAGCGAGGCGCAGGCCTGCTATGCGCAGCTGGTGGAGCTGCTGGAAGAACCCAACGCCGCACACTGGGACCACATGAGCGCGGCCAGCGCGGCACGCGACTGGGATGCGGTGCGCCGCTCGGCGGCGGCGATCGGCATGGAGCTGTCCAGCCAGGACGGCGTGGTCGAGGAGCCGTGGGGCTGGGTGATCATCCGCAGCGAAGAGAACGGCGAGCCGATGGAGTACTACGCGCGCCGCAGTGGCCCGGTCACCGCACGTATCGTCGAGAACGCACCGGCCAACCGTGCCCAGCAGGTAGGCGACTGGGTGGTGTTCGATGCTGCGCTGGTGCACCCGGCGCCGGAGGAGGAGGAAGCGCGCGAGCATTTCATCCCGACCTATGCGCAGGTGCATGTGCTGGAGCGCGGCGGCTTCGCCCGCAGCTGGCTGATCGACGGCGCGCACCCGGGCGAAGATGCGTGGGATGCCTTTGTCGCAGCGGCCGAGGCGCAGGGCTGGCAGGTGTGGTCGCACAGCCGCCCGGACTACACCGTGACCGATCCGGACGAGGAGGAGGGCACGCTGCCGGGCCTGCTGTTCACCGTCGCCCAGCCGCAGGACCATGCACCGCTGGCGCTGCACCGCTTCCTGCAGCAGGAAACCGCGAAGTGGCAGCATCCGCATTGCTGGCTGCGGCTGGCCGAAGCCTGCGACCAGGATCGCCAGCCGCACCTGGACGTGATCGAGCGTTACGGCTTGTAAGCCGGGTATCGGGTAGTGCCGGCCGCTGGCCGGCAGCGCCGGGATATTCTGTGTTGCCGGCCAGCGGCCGGCACTACCTCAAGGAGAAATACATGCGGAAGACAGGGATGTTCATGATCGCCGGGCTGCTGCTGGCCCCCGCCGTGCAGGCCGCACCGGCCTGCCAGGAACCAGTGGCTGTCGCCCGTGCCTTCTACGAGGCAACCACCGGCAATGGCGATCTGCTGGAATCGCCGCCGGCGCTGGTCAGCCCGGCCTTCGGCAAGGCCCTGCGTGGCGAGCGCGCCTGCCAGACGCGCGAGGAAGGCATCTGCACCATCGATTCGGACCCGTGGCTGGATGCGCAGGATGGCGACATCGAGAGTCCGGTGCGCTACATCTGGAAAGAGGTCTCGGCGACGTCCGGCCAGGTCGAGATGCGCTATTCGGTATGGAAGAAGGCCTACGTGACCCGGTTGCCGATGGTGCGCCAGGGGCAGGGCTGCTGGCAGGTGGATGACATCCTCACCAACAGCGGTCGCTCGGTACGGAAGATCCTGGCCCAGCCGCTGCCTTGACCGTCTGCGGCATCCACGCAGGGTGCGGTCCTGTTGCCGGCCAGCGGCCGGCACTACCCGGGTGGGTGCCGACCGTTGGCCGGCACACCGCTATCGCGAATGCCCGAACACCAGTTCGATCACGAACTGGCTGCCGAAGAAGGCCAGCAGCAGCAACAGCATTGCCGCCAGCGTCCAGTGCACCGCCTTCATGCCGCGCCAGCCGTAGCGGCGACGGCCGATCAGCAGCACGCCGAACACGATCCACGACAGCACGCTCAGCACGGTCTTGTGCACCAGCTTCTGCGCCAGCAGGTCGTCGACGAACAACACGCCGGTGACCAGGGTCAGGGTCAGCAGCGCGAAGCCGACGGTGATCACCCGGAACAGCAGCGATTCCAGATCCGCCAGCGGCGGCAGGGCGCGCAGCCACGGCCGGAACTCGCGGCGGCGCAGGGCGCGTTCCTGCAGCCACAGCATGATCGCCAGCAGCGCGGCGATGCTCAGCGTGGCGTAGGCCAGCAGCGCCAGCCAGGCGTGGCTGGCCAGGCGCCAGCCCAGCACCTTGCTCGGTTCGTGGCCGTAGCCGTGGTAAGCCAGCAGCAGTACCGCGGCCAGCGGGAACACCACCACGCCCAGTGCCGACATGCGCCCGCGCGCACCGACCAGCGAGGTCAGCCAGGCCATGCCCAGGCCGACCAGCGACAGCGCAGCGAAGAAGTGCATGTCCGGCCCGCCGTTGGTGCGCATCGCCACCATCACGTGGTAGCCGCCGTGCAGCAGCATCGCCGGCAGGGCGGGCCACAGCCAGGCGGGGGAGCCGGTGCTTCCATCGCGGCCAAGCGCACGCACCAGCAGGGCGCTGGCGGCCAGGTAGAGCAGGGCGGCGATGAGAACGATTAACATCGTTGCAGTTTCGCATACCCCTGCGGTGGTGGCGACGGCCCTGTGGTCGCAGTCCGGGGAGGGGAGCGGACCCGTTATACTGTCTGCCTTATTGTCCCCCGCTTTCAGACAGGTTGCGCCGCATGTTCGAGTCACTGACCCAGCGCCTTTCCGGCACCATCGAGCGCCTGCGTGGCCGCGGCCGCCTGACCGAGGAGAACATCCGCGAGGCCACCCGTGAGGTCCGCATCGCGCTGCTCGAAGCCGACGTTGCGCTGCCGGTGGTGCAGGCCCTGATCGAGCGCATCAAGGTGCGCGCGGTCGGCCAGGAAGTGCTGAAGTCGCTGACCCCGGGCCAGGCCCTGATCAAGGTCGTGCGCGACGAGCTGACCGCGGTGATGGGCGCCGAAGCCAGCGACCTGAACCTCAATGTGCCCGCTCCGGCCATCATCCTGATGGCGGGCCTGCAGGGCGCCGGCAAGACCACCACGGTGGGCAAGCTGGCCAAGCACCTGAAGGAAAAGCGCAAGAAGAAGGTGATGGTGGTCTCGGCCGACGTCTACCGTCCGGCCGCGATCGAGCAGCTGAAGACCCTGGCCGAGCAGGTCGGCGTGCTGTTCTTCCCGTCCAGCGCCGACCAGAAGCCGGAAGCCATCGTCCGCGCCGCCATCGACGATGCGCGCAAGTCGTTCGTCGACGTGCTGCTGGTCGATACCGCCGGCCGCCTGGCCATCGACGAAGCAATGATGGCCGAGATCAAGGCCCTGCACGCGGCGGTGAATCCGGCCGAAACCCTGTTCGTGGTCGACGCCATGACCGGCCAGGACGCGGCCAACACCGCCAAGGCCTTCGGCGACGCCCTGCCGCTGACCGGCGTGGTGCTGACCAAGACCGACGGTGACGCCCGTGGCGGTGCCGCGCTGAGCGTGCGCTACATCACCGGCAAGCCGATCAAGTTCGTCGGTGTCAGCGAGAAGCCGGAGGGCCTGGACGTATTCCACCCGGACCGTATCGCCAGCCGCATCCTCGACATGGGCGACGTGCTGTCGCTGGTCGAGCAGGTCGAGCAGCAGGTCGACAAGGACAAGGCCGCCAAGCTGGCCGAGAAGGTCGCCAAGGGCAAGAAGTTCGACCTGAACGACATGCGTGACCAGCTGGAGCAGATGCAGAACATGGGCGGCATCGGCGGCCTGATGGACAAGCTGCCGGGCCTGGGCAACATCCCCGACCATCTGAAGCAGCAGGTCAGCCAGGGCAAGGAAGTGCCGCGCATGATCGCCATCATCAGCTCGATGACCAAGAAGGAACGGCGCAACCCGAACCTGCTCAACGGCTCGCGCCGCGCGCGCATCGCCAAGGGCTCGGGCGTGACCCCCGCCGACGTCAACAAGCTGATGAAGCAGTACATGCAGATGGAAAAGATGATGAGCAAGATGGCCGGCGGCGGCATGAAGGGCATGTTGCGCAGCATGAAGGGCATGATGGGTGCCATGGGCGGCCGCGGCATGCCGTTCCGTTGATGCGTTGAACACCGGCTTTTTTTGTAGAGTCGAGATCCTATGTTCGCGGTCAAGCCTGCTGGAAGCAGGCTTGACCCACCTTCAGCATGGCCGGATCGAAGTCCTGGCCGCTTTTGAAGACACCCCAGGCGATCCTGGCCAGCTTTCTGGCTAGGATGTTGAAGACGGCGGTGCTGGGGTGACCGCGTTTTGACAGCTCGTCGTAGAGCGGTTGCCCCCGGCGACACCGCTTGAGCCCCATTGCGGCCATGTAGAGCATCTGGCGCAGCACTGGCGCGCCCTGTTTGGACAGCCGACGCCGTCCCGTTCTGCCGCCAGACTCGTTAGGCCGGGGATCCAGGCCGGTGCAGGCGATCCACGCGTTGGCGTTGGCCAACGGCCAGCGCGTCATGTAGTAGATCAGGTGAGCGGCGACGGCAGGGCCGACACCAGGGATGGTCAACAGGCGCTTGTAGAGCGTGCCATGCTCTCCATCGCGACCCAAGCGCTGCAGTTCGCTTTCCAGCTCGGACAGCGTCCCAGCCAGAGCGCAGAACAGATCTGACAGCTCCCCGGGGGCACTTTTGCTTACCCCGAAGGATTGCTCCAGGCGCGCGCGTGTCTTTACCAGCGTCTGCCGCTTGCGCAGCAAATCGTGCATCTGCTGCTGCTCGTCGGTACGCGGTACGTATTCACGCAGGCGATCGTTCTCCTTCTTCACGTACCGGGCGATCGCTTCGGCGTCCATGGCGTCCGTCTTGCCACGCGAGCCCGTCGCCCGGCCGTAGTGCTTGATCAGACGTGGATTGATCACATAGACAACGTGGCCTGCCTGGCCAGCCATCCGAGCCAACAACTCGTAGTACCGCCCCGTCGCCTCCATGCCAATCCGGCATCGCTGGGGCAAGGTGTTGAGCCACTGGGCTATGCCGGCCCGGGTGTTGGCGATCCTGTCGCCGGCCTTGCGGTCGGCCACTGCCGGTACGAACTCCTTGGAGTCCACGTCCACGCCAATATCGAGAGAATCAGACATTTGTACGGCTCCCAGCTATCTTTAAGGGGCTGGGGTGGTACCGCACCGACGTTAGCTTGCCTACATCGACGATCCCCTTTGGGGGCCGTACGATCCTTTATCGACGTTCGTGTGCGGGATGGGGATCGCTCGACTCGTCTGTCGGCTAGTATCCGCAGATGCATGCTTGACGGTCCCTCCACCCTGGCTCCTACATACCGCGTAGGAGCCGGGAGGAACATACAAGCCATGCTCGACTACTTTTCTGCCGGTGCCTGGGTCGAGGTAGAGTCGAGCAAGCTCGACGCCACCCCTGTCCTGCGCGCACCATGGGGGCCTGTCCGAAACGATGGGCCGTCATGCAGAGTTCCGCTGTATCTGTATCTTCCCGCGTCGAGGCGTTCTGCCGGCGCTTTGGCGTATCCGTTCCGATCCTGCTGGCCCCGATGGCCGGCGCCTGCCCGGTGCCGTTGTCGGCTGCGCTGGCCAATGCCGGCAGCATGGGGGCGATGGGCGCAGTGCTGTCGTCATCGGCCGATATCGGCCACTGGATGGATGACTTCCGCGCTGCCTCGACGGGCCCCGCACAGGTGAACCTGTGGGTGCCGGACCCGGCACCGACCCGTGATGTCGCCGCTGAAGCCGCCAGCCGCGCCTTCCTCGCGCAGTGGGGTCCGGACGTGCCGGCCAGCGCCGCCGATGCCACGCCCGCCGACTTCGAAGAACAGTTCGCCGCACTGCTGGCGGCGCGCCCGGCGGTGGCCTCGACCATCATGGGCGTGCTGCTGCCGCGCCACGTACAGCAGTTGAAGGATGCCGGCATTGCCTGGATCGCCTGTGCGACCACCTTGTCCGAAGCGCGTGCGGCACAGGACGCCGGTGCCGACGCGGTGGTGGCACAGGGCGTGGAAGCCGGTGGCCATCGCGGCGCGTTCGATCCGGCGATGGCCGAGCGTCAGTTGGTCGGCCTGTTTGCGTTGTTGCCGCGCCTGGCCGATCACCTGCAGATTCCGGTGATCGCCGCCGGTGGCATCGCCGATGGCCGTGGCATTGCTGCCGCACTCACCCTGGGGGCCAGTGCCGTGCAGATCGGCACTGCCTTCCTGCGCACGCCCGAAGCGGCGATCGCTTCAGCGTGGGCCGATGGATTGGCGGCCAGCGAACCCGAAGATACCTGGCCGACCCGCGCCTTCAGCGGCCGCCTGGGCCGTGGCCTGGCGACACCCTATGTGCGCGCCGCCGCTGCGGAAGGCGCACCGGCGCCACGCCCGTACCCGGTGCAGCGCGGCCTGACCGCGCCGATGCGCAGGCAGGCCGTGCAGGAAAATCGTCTGGCAGCGATGCAGGCCTGGGCCGGGCAGTCGGCGTGGATGGCCCCGGCACAGCCGGCCGCCGACGTATTGCGCGGCATGTGGGAACAGGCGCAGGCGCTGCTGCGATGACGGTGACCTGCAACGGCCAACCGGTGCAGGTGGAGGATCTGCTGCCTGCGCTGGTCAACTATGGCCACTTCACCTCGCTGCAGGTGCGCGGTCACGCCGTGCAGGGACTGGACCTGCATCTGGCGCGGCTGTCGCAGGCCACGCGCGAACTGTTCGGCAGCGAACTGGATGCGGCGCAGGTGCAGGGCTGGATGGCGCAGGCGCTGCAGCAGGCTGGCCTGGCCGATGCCTCGCTGCGGGTGACGGTGTACTCGCGCCGCTTCGATTTCCGCAATCCGCTGGCGGCCGTACCGGTGGACGTGCTGGTGGCGGTGTCCGCGCCGGTGGCGCTGACCGCACCGAAGCGGGTGCGCAGCGTGGTGTGGCAGCGCGAACTGCCGCAGATCAAGCACGTCGGCACCTTCGGCCTGTTTGCCGAGCGCCGTGCGGCGATGGCGGAAGGGTTCGACGATGTGCTGTTCGTGACCGCTGATGGCGTGATGAGTGAAGGCAGCACCTGGAACCTGGCCGTGCACGATGGTGAGCGCCTGCTCTGGCCACAGGCGCCGGCCCTGCGCGGTACTGCCGAGACGTTGTTGAAGCAGCATTGGCAGGGGGCACAGCTGACGCGGCCGTTGGCATTGGCTGAACTGGATAGCGTGAAGGCCGCTTTTGCCTGCAACGCCAGCGGCCTATGGGCGCTGGACGCCATCGACGGGCATGTCCTGCCGGGTTCGCAGGCACTGGCTGAACAGGGCAGGGCAGTGCTGGCGGCGGCGGCTTGGGACAGATTGGGGTGAAAACCCCCGCCGGGCATGGCCCGGCGCTGCCGTGAAGGCGGATTCACCCCGGGGTTGGCTCGGCCGGGCTCTGCCGCTATAATCGCCCGCTTACCTCGCCATCCTGGCGACTGGGCAATAGGAAAAACACCATGGTCAAGATTCGACTGACCCGCGGCGGCGCCAAGAAGCGTCCGTTCTACCACATCATCGTCACCGACGTGCGCAGCGCGCGCGACGGCCGCAACATCGAGCGCGTTGGCTTCTACAACCCGGTCGCCCAGGGCGCCGAGAAGCGCATCGAGCTGGACCTGGCCCGCGTTGACCATTGGGTCAAGAACGGCGCCCAGCCGACCGACAAGGTCCGCAACCTGATCAAGGAAGCGACCAAGTCCCAGGCCGCTGCGGCCTGATCCTGACGGGCCACGCTTCGGCGTGGCCCTCTTGGTTGAAGCAGATGAAAGATATCGAGCGCCGCATCCTGCTGGGCAGGGTTGTCGGCGCTTTTGGTGTGCGCGGCGAGATCAAGCTCGAGTCCTGGACCGAGCCACGTTCCGCCATTTTCCGTTACCAGCCGTGGATCGTGCGCAGCCCGTCCGGCGTGGAAACCACGATTGAAGGTGTACGCGGCCGCGACAGCGGCAAGCACCTGGTCGCCCGTTTCCCCGGCGTCGAGGACCGCGATACCGTTGAAGCGATGCACGGCACCGAGATCTACGTGGCCCGCAGTGCGTTGCCGCCGCCGAAGCCCGATGAGTATTACTGGGTGGACCTGGAAGGCCTGGACGTGAAGACCACCGAGGGCGTTGCCCTGGGCCAGGTCTCGCACCTGTTCAGCACCGGCGCCAACGACGTGGTGGTGGTCCGTGGTGACCGCGAACGGATGATTCCGTTCGTGCAGCCGGACTTCGTCAAGTCGGTCGACTTCGAGGCCAACCTGGTCGTGGTCGACTGGGATCCCGAGTTCTGAGTGTGAGCATGCGTTTCGACGTCATCACCCTGTTCCCCGAGTTCCTCGCCCAGTCCGCTGGACTGGGCGTGGTCGGGCGCGCGCAGGAGAAGGGCCTGTTCAGCCTGCATGGCTGGAATCCCCGTGATTACGCCGAAGGCAACTACCGCCGGGTGGACGACCGTCCGTTCGGTGGTGGCCCGGGCATGGTGATGCTGATCGAGCCGCTGCAGGCCTGCCTGCAGGCGATCCGTGATGCTGATCCGACCCCGGCGCGGGTGATCTACCTCAGCCCGCAGGGGGCGCCGTTGACCCAGGCCAAGGTGCGGGAACTGGCGGCGCTGCCGCGCATGGTCCTGCTCTGTGGCCGCTACGAAGGCATCGACGAGCGTTTCCTGGAGGCCAATGTCGACGAGGAGATTTCCCTCGGCGACTACGTGCTGTCCGGTGGCGAGCTGGGCGCGGCGGTGATCATCGACGCCGTGGCCCGCCTGCAGGACGGTGCCCTGAACGACGCGGAATCGGCGGCGCAGGACAGCTTCGAGGGCGACCTCGGCCTGCTCGACTGCCCGCATTACAGCCAGCCGGCCCAGCACCCGCTGGGTGACGTGCCGGACGTGCTGCGCTCGGGCAACCACGCGGCCATCGCGGCCTGGCGCCGCCAGCAGTCGCTGGTCCGTACCGCCCAGCGGCGCCCGGACCTGCTGGATGAACAGGCGCTGGGCAAGGCCGACCGCAAGCTGCTGGAGCAGGGCCGTCAGGCCCAGAAACACAAGGCCAGCCCCTAGCGCAGGGCTGGCGTTATCGGCTATCATGGCCAATTCCCGTCGGCCCCGGCCGGCGCGCGCAGTACCCAAAACAAACGTGCAGCACAGTCCGGTGACTGCATGAGCCTACGTTGTCGATACGACACGCCCACCCGAACAAGAATCGGTGTAACCCATGAGCAAGCTGAACAAGTCCATCGTCGCGGAATTCGAATCCGCCCAGATCACCCGTGAACTGCCGAAGTTCAGCCAGGGCGACACCGTTGTCGTCAACGTGAAGGTGAAGGAAGGCAGCCGCGAGCGCGTGCAGGCCTACGAAGGCGTTGTCATCGCCACCAAGAACGCCGGCCTGAACTCCTCGTTCACCGTCCGCAAGATCTCGCACGGCTACGGCGTCGAGCGCGTTTTCCAGACCCACAGCGCCATCATCGACTCGGTCGAAGTGAAGCGTCGTGGTAAGGTCCGCGCCGGCAAGCTGTACTACCTGCGTGGCCTGGAAGGCAAGGCTGCCCGCATCAAGGAAGACCTGGCTGCCGCTGCTGCCGCCAAGGCTGCCCGTCTGGCCGAAAAGGCCTGATAAACAACTTCGGTTGTTGCCGCGACGGCCACCTTCGGGTGGCCGTTTGCGTTTCCGGCATCGCTTCGGCCACGATCAGGGGATGAACGACATCAACCCGCGCTATCCCGCCGTGATCCAGTCGGCGCTGCGCTTCCTCGACGGAAAAGGGCTGGCGCGCGTGCAGTCGGCACCGCTGCTGCATCGCCTTCTGTGGCGCATGGGCATCGCACTGCCACCGCCGATCCTGGCCGGCTTCGGCACCAATGCGCTGGTGCAGGGCCTGCTGTTCGGGCTGTTCTGGACCGCGCTGATGTGGCTGATGCTGTGGCAGGGCAGTGAGCGCCCGCTGGCCCTGCTGCTGGCGGCCGGCCTGGTGGCCGGTGCGCTGTTCGGCATTGTGATGGCGGCGCTGATGCGTTCGCTGCGCCGCCACCGCAAGCTGCCGGACTGGCAGCAGTTCCGGGCGCGGCAAGCGGACTGAGCCGATGGCGCACTGCGCCGTGACCGTTGGGGACAGGCCGCGCTAGGCTGCGGTTTCATCCCGATGGACGTGCTGTGCGATGCCTGCCAAGCGAACCGCACCTTCCACCGCGCCCGCGCTGTTGTCAGGCGGCAACCCGCAGATCGCCAAGGGCGAGGGCGATGCGCCGGTGCAGGCCTATATCGCGGGGATGCCGGACTGGAAGCGGCCGATCGGAGCACAGCTGGACGCGCTGATCGAACAGGCTGTACCCGGTGTGCACAAGGCAGTGAAGTGGAATTCGCCGATGTATGCGGTTGCGCCGGGCGAAGGCTGGTTTCTCAGCTTCCACTGCTTCACCCGCTACATCAAGGTGGCGTTCTTCCGCGGCGCTGCGCTGAAGCCGGTGCCGCCGGAGCCGTCGAAGAGTGCTGATACGCGCTACCTGCACATCCAGCAGGAGGGTGCGTTGGATGAGGCGCAGTTCCTCGACTGGGTGCGCCAGGCCGCGGCATTGCCCGGCGAGCGCATG
Source organism: Stenotrophomonas sp. 99219_Sma (assembly GCF_056480785.1). Lineage (NCBI taxonomy): Bacteria > Pseudomonadati > Pseudomonadota > Gammaproteobacteria > Lysobacterales > Lysobacteraceae > Stenotrophomonas > Stenotrophomonas sp. 99219_Sma. Next base: position 1,302,468 of record NZ_CM151117.1, read on the forward strand.
TAAGTGCATCGTTCCGATCTCCCTGCCGACGAGAACCGCTGATGGCCACGCATGCACCGAACCCTGCCGATGCCGGAACCCCGGCCGCTGAACTGATCGATGCACGCATCGCCGAGCTGGGCGACTGGCGTGGCGAGGCGCTGGCACGCGTGCGTGCCTTGATCCATGAGGCGCTGCCGGACGTGCAGGAAACCTGGAAGTGGCGCGGTACACCGGTGTGGGAGCACAACGGCATCCTGTGCACCGGCGAAACCTACAAACAGGCGGTGAAGCTGACCTTTGCCAACGGTGCGGCGTTGGCCGATCCGAAGGGTCTGTTCAACGCCAGCCTGGACGGCAACACGCGACGTGCGATCGACATCCATGAAGGCGCGATGCCGGATGCCGCCGCGTTGAAGGCACTGCTGCGCGCGGCGGCCACGTTCAACGCGGTGAAGAAGAAACGGTAGAGCCGGCCGCTGGCCGGCTGTTGCACGATGCTTCCGCAGAGGTTTGAAATTGCCGGCCAGCGGCCGGCACTACCGTGGTAATGACCGGCGGCGAAGAAGAAGCGGTAGAGCCGGCCGCTGGCCGGCTGTTTTGCGATGCCCCCGGAGGGGTTTGAGGTTGCCGGCCAGCGGCCGGCACTACCGCAGTGGCGCGGCATCCGGGTCTGCCACCGGCGACGGCGGGCAGGCCGGAATCTCCGACGGCGTGGCCAGTTCTTCGGCGTGCGAGGGCTTGCCCATCATCTTCGCCTTGCGCCAGCCACCCCAGCGGTAATACGCCAGCGACAGCAGCATCGACACCAGCGAGCTGACCGGGAAGCTCCACCAGATCGCATCGGCGCCCCAGTACGGCTGCAGCAGTTCGGCGAACGGGACGCGTACGCCCCACAGCGAGCCGGCCAGGATCAGCAGCGGCGGAATCACCGCGCCGGTGGAGCGCACCACGCCGGAGATCACGAAGCTGACGCCGAAGAACAGGAACGAGCCGATCACCACGTGGTTGAGATGGCGGGCGATGTCCAGCGCCTGGCTGGCCGGTGGCAGGAACAGTGCCAGCAGCTGGCGATCAAACACCACCAGCGGCAGGATCAGCGCGCCGGTCAACAGGAAGTTGAACAGCACGCCCTGGCGCGCAGTGCCACGCACGCGATCCCAGCGCTGCGCACCGACGTTCTGCGCGGCCATCGACGAGCACGCCGCACCGATCGCCATGGCCGGCATCTGCAGGTAGTTCCACAGCTGCAGGGCAGCGCCGTAACCGGCGCCGGTGTCGGTGCCGTACTGGTTGACCATGGTCATCAGCAGGATCACCGACAGCGAGATCAGCACCATCTGCAGGCCCATCGGCACGCCCTTGATGACCAGCGCCTTGAGGATGGTCAGGTCGAGCTTGAACAGGCGCATGTCGGCGCGGCCCAGCCACAGGGTGTGGCGCTTGTGCCGCATGTACAGCAGCAGGCCGGCCAGCGACAGCGTCTGCGCGACCAGCGTGGCCCAGGCCGAACCGGCAATGCCCAGCGCCGGGAACGGCCCCATGCCGAAGATCAGCACCGGGTTCAGCACGATGTCCAGCGCCACCGACACCATCAGGAAACGGAACGGCGTGCGTGAATCACCGGCACCGCGCAGCGCGGCGGTGAGGAAGGCGAACGCGTACAGCGTCGGCATCGCCAGGAAGATGATCTGCAGGTAGGCCTCGGCCAGCGGCAGCGAGGCGGCCGGCGTGCCCATCGCCGCCAGCAGCGGATGGGCCATGAACCAGCCGGCGATGGCGATGATCACCGACAGGCCGATGAAGAAGGTGGCGCTGGTACCGACCACGCGCCGTGCCTGCGCGATGTCGCGCGCACCGATCGCCTGGCCGATCAGGATGGTCGAGGCCATGCCGAAGCCGAACACCGAGCCGATCAGGAAGAACATGATGTTGTTGGCGTTCGCGGTGGCGGTCAGTGCCGCCTCGCCGAGGAAGCGCCCGACCCAGACCGCATTCACCGAACCGTTCAGCGACTGCGCGATGTTGCCGGCCAGGATCGGCAGGGAAAACAACAGGAGATTGCGGCCGATCGGGCCGGAGGTCAGGTCAAGCGGCGCTTTGGCCATGGAGTGGTGATCGAATCCCGGGAGGCGCACACTAGCACCAAGCCGGTTTGCAGGATGTGGCAATGCATCAACGACTGCAGGTGAAGCGAAGGCTGGCGCTGGCCTTGATCGGCGCCGCGCTGGCCGCATGTTCGACAAGTGACCGGCTGGGCGATACCCAGGTGCGGCCAACCGACCGCGCCGAGTGCCTGGTCGGCAGCCAGCGCCAGGATCTTTCCGCCGGCGTTCCCACCCTGATCGGGGGCAGCGGCTGCCGCACCGACCCCGACAACCCGCGTCCCCTGAACAAGCGAACGGAGTAGTCCCTGCCGATGACCGAGCTTTCCCCGCTGTCGCCCAGTGTCCGCCTGGACATCTGGCTGTGGGCGGCCCGTTTCTTCAAGACCCGCAGCCTGGCCAAGCAGGCCATCGAGACCGGCAAGGTCAGCGTGGCCGGGCAGCGCCCGAAGTCCTCGCGCGCGGTGCGCGTGGGTGAGCAGCTGCAGGTCGACCGCGGCGAGGAGCATTTCGAGATCCAGGTGCTGGGCCTGAGCGACCAGCGCGGGCCGGCGCCAACGGCACAGCAGCTGTACGCCGAGAGCGAGGCTTCGAAGGCGCGCCGTGCCGAACAGCGTGCACTGCGCATCGCGGCACGCGATGGTTTCCAGCCGCCGGAACACAAGCCGGACAAGCGCGCGCGGCGTTTGATCCGGGCCTTGGGTGACATCGACGCGCTCTAGCGAAATCCTGATTCCAACGGATTGTTCCTATCGCGGTGCGAAACAAGGCGCCGGTCACGGTACGTTCGGATTGCGCTGGGCAGGCTGGTTTTTCACCTATCGAAGGCCTGCCCATGCGTCGTCTGCTGTTATGCCTGTCCCTGCTTGCTGCTGCGCCACTGCACGCTGCCGACATCACCTTCTGGGACGTTCCGCAACGCGGTGGCAACAGCATGAACATGTCGCCTCCGGACCGGAAATACTTCGAGGCGCTGCGTGCGACCGGTGCGACCTGGGTGCGGCTGGTGCCGGACAAGTGGAAGGGGCAGGGCGGTCGTGACTTCCTGATCGGCAACGCCGATGACTATCGCGGACTGGTTCCGGCCGACCTGGCCACGCTGCGGCGGGTGCTGGATGACGCCGATGCGGCCGGACTGAAAGTGGTGCTGACGCCGCTGTCGCTGCCGTTGCTGCGCTGGAAGCAGCACAACGGCGATGTGGTCGACCAGCGCCTGTGGCAGTCCTTCGACAACCATGTGCCGGCCCGTCGCTTCTGGCATGACCTGGCCACGGCGCTGAAGGGTCATCCTGCCTTGGCCGCCTACAACCTCATCAATGAGCCGGTGCCCGAGTACGGTGCAGGCCTGGCCGAGCATGCGTCCACTGAGGCGATGCAGCGGTGGTATGCCGGTGTGCAGGACGGCCCACGCGATCTGCGCCGCTTCTACTCGGAACTGATCGCCAGCATCCGCGAGGTCGACACCGCGATGCCGCTGATGCTGGATGCGGGCTGGTATGCCGCCGCCGACGGTTTCAACTACTGGCCGGCACCGCTGGCGGATTCGAAGCTGCTGTACAGCGTGCACATGTACGAGCCGTATGCAGCAACCAGTGCACCGAACCAGACGCGTGCCAAACCCTGGCGCTATCCGGCGCAGGTGCCGTTCGGTGCAGGCAGCGAGCATTGGGATGCGGCGCGTGTACGCCGTTACCTGCAGCAGCCGATGACGTGGGCCGCCTCGCATGGCGTCGGTGCCAACCGCATGGTGGTGGCCGAATTCGGCTGCATGCGGCGGTGGCCGGACTGCAGCCGCTACCTGCAGGATGTGCTGCAGGTGCTGGAGCAGGACAAGGTGCACTGGGCCTTCTACGCCTTCCGCGAGGATGGCTGGGACGGCATGGACTACGAACTGGGCGACAAGCCGCTGCCGTGGTCGTACTGGCAGGCGCAGGAAAAGGGCGGCCATGTCGAGCCGCCGCGTTCGATGCAGGCGCCCCTGTTCGCACCGATCCTGCAGCGTTTGAAGGCGGGCAACCGGTAAGCCGCCGGGCATGGCCCGGCGCTACCCATGGCGATGCCGGTAGCGCCGGCCCATGTCCGGCCAGGCTTTCCCTCAGCGCTTGCCGCCGAGCAGATTGCCGCCCAGCTTGAGCAGATCGCCCACGCCCAGCTGACCATCACCATCCTGGTCCAGCAGGCTGCCGAGCAGGCCACCGGCAAGACCGCCCTGTTGCTGCACCTGCTGCTTTTCCTGGCCCAGGGCCTGGCTGAGCGAGCCGGCATCGGCCTGGCCGCCGCCGAGACGCTGGGCGAGGAAGGCCATCACGATCGGGGCAAGAATCTGCAGCAGCTGGCTGGTGCGGCCGCTGTCGAGCTGGGTGGCCTGGGCCAGGCCGGTCTCCACCTTCTGCTGGCTGCCGCCGAAGATGTGGCCGAGGATGCCGGCACCGTCGCTGGCGGCACCACCGCCACCACCACCCAGTACCGAGCCGAGCACGCTGCCCAGGTCCAGGCCGCTGTGGTTGTTCTGCAAGGCGCCGAGCAGGGCCTGCGCGCCCTGCGGCTGCGAGGCGTTGTTGCCCAGCGCGCCCATCAGCACCGGCAGCGCGGCACTGATCGCGCCGGAAGCCTGGGTATCGCTGATGCCGAGCTGCTGCGACACCTGCTGCAGCGGGGCGCCCTGCAATTTGGCGAGAAGTTCATCGGTCAGGCTCATCTGCGGAATCCTTGATTGGGGTTGGGCGTGCAGAAGGTACGACGCGGACCGTTAAAACGGCGACGCCGCCTCACGGGGAGGCGGCGTGCCGTTCACGGGGAAGGGCGATCAGAGCTCGATGTCTTCAGCGCCCGGGGTGGCGGTGGGGAAGTCCGCTTCCGGCTGCGCCGGCTTGAACGGATCCGACGGCTGGCTGGCCAGCGCCTTCAGCGCCGCGGCAACACCGGCACCGTAGGCCGGGTCGGCCTTGCTGCAGTTGTCGATGTGGCGCTGCTTGATGAAGTCCGGCGCATCGCCCAGGGCGCGGGCGGTGTTGGCGAACAGGCGGTCCTTCTGTGCCTGGTTGTAGCTGCGGAACAGCGCACCGGGCTGGCTGAAGTAGTCGGCGTCGTCCTCACGGAAATTCCAGAAGTCGGCGTCGCCGCGGATCTTCATCGGCGGTTCGCGGTACTGCGGCTGTTCCTGCCACTGGCCGTAGCTGTTCGGTTCGTAGTGCGGCAGACCGCCGTAGTTGCCGTCCACGCGCATCGCACCGTCGCGGTGGTTGCTGTGCACCGGGCAGCGCGCTGCGTTCACCGGAATCTGGTGATGGTTCACGCCCAGGCGGTAGCGCTGCGCATCGGAATAGGCGAACAGGCGCGCCTGCAGCATCTTGTCCGGCGACGGGCCGATGCCCGGCACCAGGTTGCTCGGTGCGAACGCCGACTGCTCCACGTCCTGGTACCAGTTGACCGGGTTGCGGTTCAGTTCGAACTGGCCCACTTCGATCAGCGGGTAGTCGCTCTTCGGCCACACCTTGGTCAGGTCGAACGGATGCACGCGGTAGGTTTCCGCGTCCAGCTCCGGCATGACCTGGATGAACAGCTTCCACTTCGGGAAGTCGCCCTTCTCGATCGCGGCGAACAGGTCGCGGCCGTGGCTTTCGCGGTCATGGCCGACCAGGATCTGCGCTTGCGCGTCGGTCAGCGATTCGATGCCCTGCTGGCTGACGAAGTGGAACTTCACCCAGAAGCGTTCGCTGTCGGCGTTGGTGAAGCTGTAGGTGTGCGAGCCGAAACCGTGCATGTGGCGGAAGCTGCGCGGAATGCCGCGGTCGCTCATCACCACGGTCACCTGCAGCAGGGCTTCGGGCAGCAGCGTCCAGAAATCCCAGTTGTTGCGCGCGCTGCGCAGGTTGGTGTGCGGGTCGCGCTTCACGGCCTTGTTGAGGTCGGCGAACTTGCGCGGGTCGCGCAGGAAGAACACCGGGGTGTTGTTGCCGACCAGGTCCCAGTTGCCTTCTTCGGTGTAGAACTTCAGCGCGAAGCCGCGGATGTCACGTTCGGCGTCGGCGGCGCCACGCTCGCCGGCCACCGTGGTGAAGCGGGCGAACATCTCGGTCTGCTTGCCGACCTTCTCGAACAGCTTGGCGCGGGTGTACTTGCTGATGTCGTGGGTGACGGTGAAGGTGCCGAACGCGCCCGAGCCCTTGGCATGCATGCGGCGCTCGGGAATGATCTCGCGGTTGAGGTTGGCCAGCTTTTCCAGCAGCCACACGTCTTCCATCAGCAGCGGGCCACGCGGGCCGGCGGTCTTGCTGTTCTGGTTGTCCACCACCGGTGCGCCGAAGGCCGTGGTCATCGGCGTGACCGGATCATCGCCGTGCTTCTGCTTGGGCGTGGTGCTCAGCTCGCGCTGCTGCTCGGCGCCCTGCTCCGGCGACGGGGCGGTGTGATACGGGCACTTGGCGTTGTTGTTGTCGGACTGGCTCATCGGCTGGCTCCTGGTGGCGGTGAAGACGTGGGAGAAACATCTTCACTCGACTTTAGCTATGGCCAGATGAAATGAATAATCGAATGATCCATTCAGGTTGATAGATTCTGTCAATTGAAACGCAGAATCGGATTTGCACAGTCTTTCAACAGGCCTCCCGCAAGGCGAGCGGGAGGCCATGGGCGTGCGCTGCGGCTACAGCAGTGCCTTCAACCGGTACAGGGCTTCCAGCGCCTGCTTCGGCGTCAGTTCGTCCGGGTCGATCGCCGCCAGCGCGTCCTGCGCCTTGCTCGACGGTGCTGCGAACAGGCCGAACTGCTGCGGCGCATCCAACGCCTGCGGCGCCAACTCGGCGGCATGGCTTTCACCACCGCGCTGTTCCAGCTCGGCCAGGCGGCGCCGTGCCTGCGCCACGGTGGCGCGCGGCAGGCCGGCCAGTGCGGCCACCTGCAGGCCGAAGCTGCGGTTGGCCGGGCCGTCCTTCACTGCGTGCATGAATACCAGCGCTTCACCGTGCTCGACCGCGTCCAGGTGCACGTTGGCGATGCCGCTGCGGCCACCCTCGTGCTGCTCGTCGGCCAGCGCGGTCAGCTCGAAGTAGTGGGTGGCGAACAGCGTGTAGCAGCGGTTCTGGTAGGCCAGGTGGCGGGCCACCGCGTCGGCCAGCGCCAGGCCATCGTAGGTGGACGTGCCGCGGCCGATCTCGTCCATCAGCACCAGCGAATGGGCGGTGGCGTGATGCAGGATGTAGCTGGTCTCGGCCATCTCGACCATGAAGGTCGACTGCCCGCGGGCGAGGTCGTCACCGGCGCCGATGCGGGTCAGGATGCGGTCGATCGGGCCGATCAGCGCACGGCTGGCCGGCACGAAGCTGCCGATGTGGGCCAGCAGTACGATCAGCGCGTTCTGCCGCATGTAGGTCGATTTACCGCCCATGTTCGGGCCGGTGATGACCAGCATGCGACGGTCCGGATGCAGATCCAGATCATTGGGTTCGAACGGCTGCTCGCGCACCGCCTCGACCACCGGGTGGCGGCCACGCTCGATCTTCAGGCACGGCTCGGCCTGCAGCTCCGGGCGCGCCCAGTCCAGCGCCTGCGCGCGTTCGGCGAAGGCGGCCAGTACGTCCAGTTCGCTCAGCGCGGCGGCGCATTGCTTCAGCGGTTCCAGTTGGCCGCCGAGGGTGTCCAGCAGCTGCTCGTACAGGTACCTCTCGCGCGACAGCGAGCGGTCACGCGCGGACAGCACCTTGTCTTCGAACGCCTTCAGTTCTTCGGTGATGTAGCGCTCGGCATTGGTCAGCGTCTGGCGGCGGGTGTAGTGCACCGGCGCGCGGTCGGACTGGCCCTTGCTGATCTCGATGTAGTAGCCGTGCACGCGGTTGTAGCCCACCTTCAGGGTGGGAATGCCGCTGCTTTCGCGCTCGCGCTGTTCCAGGTCGACCAGGAACTGGTCGGCGTGGGTGGACAGGCGGCGCAGCTCGTCCAGCTCTTCATCGAAGCCATCGGCCAGCACGCCGCCATCGCTCAGCTTCAGCGGCGGCATTTCGGCGATGGCGCTGGCCAGCAGCTGCGCGCACTCGTCGTGTTCGCCCAGCGCCGCATGCAGCGTCTGCAGGCGCGGCGAATCCAGTGGTGCCAGCACCTCGCGCACCGCCGGCAGCAGGCCCAGGCCGTCGCGCAGGGTGGAGAAATCGCGCGGCCGCGCCGAACGCAGCGCGACACGGGTGAGGATGCGTTCCAGGTCACCGAGGCGGCGGAACTGCTCGCGGATGTCCGCATCGCTGCCGCGATCGATCAGGGTTTCCACCGCATGGTGGCGCTGTACGAGCACCTCGCGCAGGCGCAGCGGGCGGTGCAGCCAGCGCCGCAGCAGGCGCCCCCCCATCGGCGTAACCGTGCTGTCGAGCACACCCAGCAGCGTATTGCGGGTGTCGCCATCAACACGCGTATCCAGTTCCAGATGGCGGCGGGTAGCGGCGTTCATCGCGATCGCCTCGCCGGCGGTTTCCATCGCGATCGAGGTCAGGTGCGGCAGGCGCTGCTTCTGGGTTTCCTCGACATAGCCAAGCAGGGCACCGGCCGCAGCGGTGGCGCGCGGCTTGTCGTCGATGCCGAAGCCGCTCAGGTCATGCAGCTTGAAGAAATTCAGCAGCTGGCGGCGGCCGCTGTCGGCATCGAACAGCCACGGCGCGCGGCGACGCACGCCGGTGCGCTGGCGCAGGAACTCCGGCCAGTTCTCCTCGTCGGGCACCAGCAGCTCGGCCGGCTCCAGCCGCGCCAGTTCGGCTTCCAGCGCGTCGTCGGTTTCCACCTCGTTGACCAGGAAGCGGCCGCCGGCCAGGTCGGCCCAGGCCAGGCCGTAGCCCTGCTTGCTGCGCGACAGGGCCATCAGCAGGGTGTCGCGGCGTTCATCCAGCAGCGCCTCGTCGGTGACCGTGCCGGGGGTGACGATGCGCACCACCTTGCGCTCGACCAGGCCCTTGGCCAGCGCCGGGTCGCCGATCTGCTCGCAGATCGCCACCGACTCGCCCAGCGCCACCAGCCGTGCCAGGTAGCCTTCATAGGCATGTACCGGCACGCCGGCCATCGGGATCGGTGCGCCGCCGGAGCTGCCGCGCTGGGTCAGGGTGATGTCGAGCAGGCGCGCCGCCTTGCGGGCGTCGTCATAGAACAGTTCGTAGAAGTCACCCATGCGGAAGAACAGCAGCAGGTCCGGGTAATCGGACTTGGCCGCGAAGAACTGCTTCATCAGCGGGGTGTGTTCCTTGGACGCCTTGGCGTTGCTGGTGTTGTCTTTTGTATCAGTCACTTGGGGCGTTTCGCGTCTTGGGCAGGGCGTCGGGGCGTGGCCATGCGCAGGCATGGCCGGAGAGGACATTAGTGTAGCGACCTGGGGCGGTCGATGATCCGCGGCACCCGCGCTGGGCCCGGGGGCTGTCCGTGTGCCAACGCCTGCGCCCCTGCGCCGGCACTTTGGTTGATTTCCCCAGGGGCCCACGGTAGTGTCAGCCCCGGCGATTTCCGCCAAGCGGCCTCCATGGAAACCGGGGCGACTTATCCCCCGGGCGGGCGTTGATGGAAAGAACAAGCATGACTGCAGCCTGCATGGCCGCCGAACCTCGTTACACCTGGCGTACCGTCCTGCTGAGCATCCTGGTCGCCATCGTTCCGCTTGCCGGCTCCGCACCCTACACCTTGCTGAAGGCGGTGCTGCTGCTGGCCCTGCTGGTCACCGGCGTGGTTCTGATCCGCCGCCAGCCCGATGTCCGCCTGCGCTACCGCATCGCCCGGTTCATCGTGATCGTCTGCTTCCTGCGCCTGGCCTATGCCTTCTACAGCATCCTCTGGCACGGGCTGCGCTGGAACGAGCTGGATCTGCCGGCGCAGACACTGCTCTACCTGGGTACCGCTGCCGTGTTCGCCACTGCGCTGGACTGGCGCCTGATCTGGAAGATCTTCGCCGTGTCCACCCTGGTCTTCGGCGGGTCGTGCATCGTGCAGCACCACGTGATGGGCCTTGAACGCGCGCACGGTTTCAGTGGCGGCGAATGGACCGCCATCGAGTTCACCATGGTGACGCTGTGCATGGCGTTGTTCTCGGTCATCCGGTTGATCCAGCCCAATGTGCATCCGGCCGAACGCTGGCTGCACGGCGTGGCCATCGCCGTTGGCGTCTACGGTTCGATCCTGGCGCAGAGCCGCGGGCCGATCCTGGCGTTCATTCCCGCCATGCTGATGGTGATTGCGGTGCACGTACGGCGCACCCGGCGCTGGCGGGGGGCACTGGCCTTCGTCGGTGCCCTGGTCATTGGCGTGGTCGGTGCCACCTCGGTGCTGAACCATGAGGTGATCCAGCGCTTCGGTGAGGTCAGTGGCGAGATCTCCGGTTTCAACCAGGAAAACGAGGTCGGCTCGGTCCGTGAGCGCATCGCCATGTGGGGCGTGGCGGTCGACGCCTTCGCCGAGCATCCCGTGGCGGGTGTGGGCCTGAACCAGTTCGGTACCTATGCACGTGAGGGCATCGCCCGCGGCGAGGTGTCCGAGTCGATCTTCCGCTACAACCACCCGCACAACGAGTACCTGGAAGCGGCGGTGACCGGTGGCGTGCCGTTGCTGCTGATCATGCTGCTGGTCTTCATCCTGCCCGGCATTCATTTCGTGCGGCGCCTCGGCCACGCCGACGACATCACCGCGATGATCGCCACCGCCGGACTTGCCGTGGTCATCGTCTATGCGCTGTCGGCGTTCACGGACAACGTGTTCTACCGGGCGATGCCCCATTCGTTCTATTTCTACCTGGTGCTGGGCTTCATGCTGGCGACCGCCTTGCCTGCGCGCGACCTGCGCCGGCCAGGGAGTCCCTCCTGATGGCGCATATCCACCTGCTGGCCGCCGACAACCAGCGTGGCCTGTCCCATGACATCCAGGTGATCGAGCGCTCGTTGCAGCAGCTCGGGCACACGGTGACGGTCAGCCGTCTGGACGCGGTGCGCAATGGGGGGGCCTGGAAGCTCCGCGGGATGCGCCTGCGCAGGCTGCTGGCCTCGTGGCTGAGCCTGGGGCGCACGCCGGCCCGGTTCGACATCAACATCTCGCTGGAGCATGTCCGGCCGGCAAGCTTCGGACTGGCCGAGGTCAATCTGTTGATTCCGAATCCGGAATGGGTGTCCGCACGCAGCCTGCGGATCCTGCCGCGGTTCGATGCGTTGTTGACCAAGACCGAAGACGCCACGCGCATCTTCAACGCACTGGGCATGCGCGCGCTGGAAGTCGGTTTCTGCAGCCGTGACCGCTACGACCCGGCGGTGCCGCGCAGGCCGCGCACTTTCCTGCATGCGGCCGGTACCAGCCGCATGAAGGGGACGGCAACGCTGGTCGAGGTCTGGAAGCGCCATCCGGAGTGGCCCTTGCTGACCATCCTGCGCGGCGGCCCTTCGGACGAAGATGAGGGCGGGGCCGCGAACCTGCGGATCGTCCGCGAGCGGCTGCCCGACCAGGAGGTGCAGCGCCTGCAGAACGAACATGCGTTCCACCTGTGCCTGTCGCAGACCGAAGGCTGGGGCCATTACCTGGTGGAAGCGATGAGCTGCGGGGCGGTGGTGATCACCTGCGATGGCGCGCCGATGAACCAGATGATCGACGACAGCCGCGGCATCCTGGTTGACGCGCACGAGGGCGAGCCCTGTCATCTGTCCAGGACCTGGCATGTGGATGAGAAGGCGCTGGAACAGGCCGTCGAGCGTGCGCTGGCGATGGATGAGGCCGAGTGGACCCGGCTGGGCGCCAATGCACGCGCATGGCACCTGGCCAGCGAAGTGGCGTTCCCACGCCGGCTGGGCGAGGCCCTGGCCAAGCTTTGAGTTGATGCGGCTGGTTGCTGCAGAGTGCTCAGCCTGGCACCAGGGTGATCTGCGGATGGCTGCCGAAGATCTCCATGACGATCTCGAAGTAGGTCTGTCCCTGGCCAAGTGACAGTGCCGTCAACTGAGCGTGGATGGCCGGACCGTTGAACCTGCCGCCCTGATCGAGTTTCGACTGCAGCCAGGCGCGTGTGGTCTCGCGGCCCAGTGCCTCGCGGCTGTGGGCGATGTCGCGCCACACCACCGTGGCGGTGGCATGACCGGCGAGCGCGCCGTAGCCCCCGTGCAGCAGGTCATCAAGCGCGTCCAGGCTTGCGCCCAGCTGCCAGTCTTCGTCGGCCATGAACACACGATTGATTTCCACGTAGAGGCTGGCGATGTCGTTGATGGACGCGCCTTCGATGTGCAGGATCCGTGTCATCTGCAGACTGTAGCCCTCCGGGGCGACGGTTGTGTCCGGCGCAGATAATCCGGGCCGCCCTGGATGGGGTGGCGTTATTATGGTGTTAATCCTGCGTGATTTTCATCGGACGCTGGCGTGTCAGCGCTATTCGATAAGGATATGGCGCCATTATCGGTCGCCGCATTTTCTGACTGCCTGCACAGTTCCATATATTTGGATCGGTCCATATATAAAGTCCCGTAAAGTTTCCCTCCGCTGCGCCGCCATCGAACGTACGGCCACGATCAAGGGAATTGAGATGCTTGCCTTACGTAATCTCCGTGTGGGATCCCGGCTTGGCGCCGGCTTCGGTCTGCTGCTGCTGTTCATCATGGCCATCGTCGGCCTGGTGCTGTATGGGAATCAGCTGAAATCCGCCCAGTTCGAGAAAGTGGTGGACGTCAACATGGTGAAGATGCGCCTGTTGAATGACATGCTTGATACCAACAACGCGGTGCTGATGCATCGTCGCCTGATGGTGATCAAGCGGGGTGACGAGTTCGACAAGGATTACCAGCGTGCCCAGGAGTTGTCGCGGACCTATGACGGTATCTGGGCCAAGTACATCAAGATTCCGCGTGACGCTACCGGCGATACCCTGGTCGCGCGCATCGAGGCGGCCCGCAAGGCCACCGATGCATCAACCCAGCAATTGCATGAGCGCATGAAGGCGGGGGATTTCGATGGTGCAGCGAAGGAGCTGCTGGCCGAGCACGGATTGGCAACGGCCTGGAATGAATCCATTTCGGCCCTGCTGCGCCACCAGGAAGCACTGACCGAACGCAGCCGCGAAGAGTACCGCGCAACCGAATCGTGGACCGGCACGCTGTCGATCGCGTTCGGGGCACTGAGCCTGTTGCTGGGGACGTTGGCGGCCTGGGCGATCACCCGCAGCCTGACCCGCCCGCTGGAAGGAGCGGTGAAGCTGGCCGACGGCATCGCCAGTGGCCGCCTGGACAGCAGCATCGACGCCACCGGCAACGATGAGGTGACCCAGCTGCTGAAGTCGATGCAGCGCATGCAGGCACAGCTGCAGTCGGTGATGGCGGCACAGGGGGAGCTGGCCCGCCAGCACGATGCCGGCAGCCTCAGCTACCGCATGGACGAGAGCGCGTTCCCCGGTGACTACGGGCGCATGGTGCATGAGACCAATGCGCTGGTTGGATCGCACGTGCAGGTACAGAACCGGCTGATCGAGGTGATGAAACACTACGCACGCGGCGATCTGTCGGTGGACATGGACCCGCTGCCCGGCGAGAAGGCGGCGATCACCCAGGCGATGGACGAAACCAAGTCCAGCCTGTCGGCGATCAACAGCGAGATCCGCCGGTTGGCGACAGCGGCTGCGGCAGGCGACTTCAGCCTGCGCGGCGACGAAGATCGCTTCGCCTATGATTTCCGCGACATGGTGGCTGGGCTCAATCGCCTGATGCAGACCACCGACGAGAACCTGGTGCAGGTCTCGACCCTGCTGCAGGCCATCTCGCGCGGCGACCTGACCGTGCGCATGCAGGGTGATTTCCATGGCGTGTTCGCGCGCATGCGTGATGACTGCAATGCCACCGTCGACCAGCTCAAGCAGATCGTCGGCCGCATCCAGTCCAGCGCCTCCAGCATCAATCTGGCCGCAGGTGAAATCGCTTCGGGCAACACCGACCTGTCGCGGCGTACCGAACAGCAGGCGGCAAACCTGGAAGAAACGGCAGCATCGATGGAGGAACTGACCTCCACCGTGAAGCAGAATGCCGAGCATGCACGGCAGGCCAACCAATTGGCCATCGGCGCGCATGGTGTTGCCTCCCAGGGCGGTGAAGTGGTGGGCCAGGTGGTCACCACGATGTCGGCCATCGAGGCATCGTCGAAGAAAATCGCCGAGATCATCAGCGTCATCGACGGCATCGCCTTCCAGACCAATATCCTCGCGCTGAACGCGGCGGTCGAAGCTGCGCGTGCCGGCGAGCAGGGCAGGGGCTTTGCAGTGGTGGCCAGCGAAGTGCGTACGCTGGCGCAGCGCTCGGCGGGGGCGGCCAAGGAGATCAAGGGGCTGATCGAGGATTCGGTCGGCAAGGTCGCCGACGGCTCGGCGCTGGTCCGCCAGGCGGGCACCACGATGGGCGAGATCGTGGCCTCGGTGCAGCGCGTGACCGACATCATGGCCGATATCTCTGCTGCCTCCCAGGAGCAGAGCTCGGGCATCGAACAGGTCAACCAGGCGGTGGTGCAGATGGATGAGACCACGCAGCAGAATGCGGCGCTTGTAGAAGAGGCCAGTGCGGCGGCACGCTCGATGGAGGAGCAGGCCAACCTGCTGGCCGAGGCGGTTTCGGTGTTCCGCACGGGGGCGGTGACCGCTGCCGCCGCGGTGCGCCCGGCGCTGGCAGCCGTGGCGGCATCGGTTGCGCCGGTGCGCCGGCCCGCGGTGCTGTCGCCGCGGATCGAGCCGACGCTGGCCGCCAATGCGGGTGGTTGGGAAGAGTTCTAGAAGAGAGCAAGGCCGGCAGGGAGACGGCGCCCATCGCGACGGCTGGTCGCGATGGGCGCGGATTTTCTTCCTGAACGTGCGATGGCCGATGAAGTGGCGGACACGCGCATTTCACTTCCGGTTGCCAACCGCGGGAGGACACTGGCGCCATACCGGAACTCAGGAGATGGCCATGAAGACCTCGACCCGATTGCTTGTGCTGGGCACCCTGCTGGCAGCTTCGTCGGTGGCCGGCGCGCAGACCTATGGCCCGCGCGATGAGGGACGCAAGTTCAACGACGGCAGCCGCGTGGTCTGCAAGAACGTGGAAGTGCAGCGCAACTCGCGCGATCCGAACCGCATCACGGGTACCGCTACCGGCGCGGTGATCGGCGGCCTGCTCGGCAACCAGGTAGGTGGCGGCAACGGCAAGAAGCTGGCCACCGTGGCAGGCGCCGTTGCAGGTGGTGCGGCCGGTCGCCAGATCCAGGGCAACAGCCAGCAGAAGAACGGCGACCGCGTGGTGGAACGTCGCTGCGAACGCGTCTACCGCTGATTGACCGACCTGGTTGGCCCTTCCACGATGCAGTATCCGAACGCCGGCCTCGCGCCGGCGTTCTTCGTTGCAGGAAAAGGGGACGGAGGGGATTAAGTCGTAATTCCCCAAACCGGCCGCTTACGACTTAATCCCCTCCGTCCCCTTTTTTGCGAGGAGGCGCCAGCTGGCGAGGCTGCCGTAGAGCAGCAGCAGGGCGGTGAGGGTGATCAGTTCGTGGCTGACTTCGGTCAGGCGGGCGTCCATCTGGTTCAGGCGCACCATCAGGTTGATGCCCGAGGTGGTCGGCAGAAGCTGCGCAAGCCAGACCAGCGGTTGTGGCGTCATCACCGCCGGCCACGACAGGTTGGCCAGGAAGAACAGCGGGATCGAGGTGGCGATGATGTACTGGAAGGCGCGTTCGCGGGTTCGGAAGAAGCTGCCGACGAACAGGCCGAAGGCCACGGTGGCGGCGATGAACAAGGTGCCGCCGAGCAGCTGGCCCAATGGGTTGCCGCCGCGCGGATAGTCCTGCACCCAGGCGGTGAAGCCGGCGTAGTAGAACAGGCCGAACAGGCCGATCAGGCCGAAGCCCAGTGCCATGCCGGCCAGCGTCGGCAGGTCGAAGCGCAGGCGCCGGCCGAGCGCGAGACGACGGCCGCCGAGCAGGACGCCGATGCCCATCAGCAGCGTCTGGTGCACGATCAGCTCGGCCACGCCGGGCACGATGGCGCTGCCGTAGCCTTCCTGGGTGTTGTACAGCGGGCGCTGCACCAGGGTCACCGGTGGTGCCTGCGGCGCGCCCATGAAGGCGGCCTGGCCGACCACCGCCTCACGTCCGAACGCACCCAGTGCATCGGCCACGCTGCCCAGCACCCAGCTGGCGCGGCCCAGGTAGGCGCCGTTGCCGAGCAGCACCAGCTTGGCCGGGTGGCCGCGCAGGATGTCGCGCTCCAGGTTGGCCGGGATCAGCACGATGCCTTCGGCATGACCGGCTTCCAGCTGCTGGCGCGCGCTGTTGATGTCCGCAGGCTGCCCGACCACGCGTGCGACCCGCAACGCGTCGAGCTTCCGCAGCAGCTCGCGGCTGGTCGCGCTGTGGTCTTCGTCCACCACCAGTACCGGCAGGTTGCCGGCCACCTGGTGGCGATACGCGGCCGGGTAGAAGAACGAGTACAGGATCACCGCGCCGACCATCACCACGATCGCATAGCGGTCGCACAGCACCGCCATCAGGGTCTGCCGCAGACTGCGCCACAGTGCGCTCATGCGTCAGCTCCTGCCGGTTGTGCGGCTTCGGGCGTGCGCGCGAAGGCAATCAGGCGCAGGCCACCGATGCCGCCAGCCACCACTGACATCAGCAGCAACGTGGCCAGCGGCCATACCGAAACCTGCAGCGGCGAACCGATGAACTGTTGCTGGGTCTGCAGCTTGATGTAGGCGCTCAATGGCAGCAGCTGGTGCCAGATGCGGGTGAACAACGGGCCGTCCAGCACCGGGAAGGTGGCGCTGGAGAACGCCAGTGCAGTACCGATGCTGAGGCCGACCGCGGACAGCGCGGTACCCATGTCGCGGGTGACGCCGACGAAGAACAACGCGTAGGCGGCAGTAGCCAGGTAGAACAGAGGTTGTGCGAGCAGCATCAGGAGCACGCTGCCGGCCACACCGTCGCCGCGCAGCCAGGCCAGGTAACCGATGCCGAGCGCGCCATACAGCGAGAACAGCAGGACGTACGGCGCGATCTTGCCGGCAATCGCCGGCCACGGTGTGCGGCCGAGCCAGGCGGGCAGGCTGCCGTCGCGAATCTCGCGGCCGAGGCTGCCGGCCACCGCAAGTGCCAGCACCAGCGACAACACCGCCGGGAAGATCAGCGGCAGCAGGAACAGCTCGTAGCTGCGCGCCGGGTTGTACAGGATGTCCGACTGCACCGCGATCGGTGCCGCACGCAGCTTGCCCGGGCCGACCTGCAGGCCGATGCGCTCGCGCAGCAGGCGTGCGTTCCAGGCCGAGACCGCGTCGCCGATATCGCGCGCTGCGGACTGGCCGGTGGTCATGTAGGTGGCGTTGTAATAGGCGAACACCGTGCCCTGGCGTCCACGCAACGCCTGCCGGGTGACATCGCGCGGCACCAGTACGATGGCGAATACATCCAGCCGACGCAGCTGCGAACGTGCATCTTGCATGTCCGCAGGCTGGCTGGCGATGCGCACGCCGGGGCTGGCATCGAGCATGCGCAGCAGCAGGCGGCTGTCGCTGCTGTGGTCGAGGTCGACCACGGCGATCGGGATGTCGCGCATCACCGAGGGCGTGAACATCCACGCCATCACGGCCAACATCAGCAGCGGCAGCAGGGTGACCAGCAGCAGGTCGGCGCGGTTGCCGCGCAGCGACCGCAGCTCGCGCCGCCAGCTGGCGGCGAAGCTGCTGCTGTCGGGGCTCAGTGCTGGGGCCATGCGAACAGCACGCTCATGCCGGGGCGGAAGCCCTCGATGCGGCGTACCGGGCGCACCCGCACCTCGAAGCTGCGGACGTCGTAGCCGGACGACTGGCGGGTGGTCCGCCAGGTCGCATAGTCACCGGCCGGATTGATGAAATAAACCTCGAACTCGCCGTCCTGGCCAAGCGCCGGCACGCTGCCCTGCAGCTTGCTGCCGACCTTCAGGCCCTGCATCTGCGATTCGCGCAGGTTCATCGCCACCCACATGCGGTCGATGTCGACCAGGGTGAACACCGGATAGCCTGCTGGCACCAGTTCGCCGGGGTCGGCCATGCGCTTGTTGATCTCGCCGGCCACCGGCGCGCGCCCTTCCACTTCGACGCGCGCGGCGTTGACTTCGGCCACCGCGCCCTGTGCCTGCTGCACCTGGCCCTGCGCGGCACGCTTGTCCTGCTCGCGTGCGCCGGCCAGGGCCATGTCGTACTGCGCGCGGGCGGCGCGGGCCAGTTCGCGCGAGCTGGTGGCCTGGGCATGCGCTTCATCGCGCTTCTGCCGGGTCATCACCCCTTCGTTGAACAGGTTCTGCACGCGCTGGTAGGTGGCTTCAGCCAGCGTCGCACCGGCTTCGGCCCGCTTCCAGTTGGCTTCGGCGGCGCGGATGTCTTCGCTGCGCGCGCCTTCGTCGGCCTTGTCGGCCACCGCCTGTGCGGCGGCCAATGCGCCGTGCGCCTGCTGTTCCTTGGCGGCCACTTCGGGGCTGTCGAGCAGGAACAGCACCTGCCCGGGCTGCACGCGGTCGCCCTCGCGCACCTTCAGTTCGGCCACGCGCGCGGTGATCTTGGCGGCCACGTTGATGGTGTCGGCGTCGGCCATGCCCTGGATCTGGTCGGCCGGGCTGCGCCAGGCCAGCCACAGGCCGAGCACCACCACGACCAGCAGCACCACTATCAGGATCGGGCCCAGGCGGCGCTTGGCCGGGGGCGTCGTTGCATCGTCGTGCAGCACATCACTCATGGTCGATCACCTCGTCCGCACGCCGCCGGAACTCTTCGAAACGGTCCATCTGTCCACTGACCTCCAGCAACTGTGCCAGCGCAATATCGTATTGGTAGGCGGCCTGTGCGCGCTCGACGCGGGCGCCGCCGAGGCCGAGCCGCGCGTCGATCACATCCAGCGAAGTCGCCTGGCCTTCGCGGAACGCCAGCTCCTGCAGGCGCAGGTTTTCCTGTGCCTGGGCAATGCTGCTGTCGAGCAGCACGAACTGCTGGCGTGCGGTTTCCAGTTCGTTCCAGGCCTTGCGCACACCCAGCGCGACCTGGTTCTCGGCTTCGCGCAGGCCGGCTTCGGCCTGTTCCTGCTGTGCACGCGCGGCGCTGATCTGCGCCGGCCGCGAGTTCGGCGACAGGAAGGTGTACTTCAGGCCGATACCGAAGGCCCAGTCCGGATCGGTCAACATCTCGTCACGGCGGCGGAAGTCGTACTGGCCGAAGGCGAAGATCTGTGGCTTCAGCTTGGCCTGCTGCACGCGCACACCCTGTTCGGCCTGTGCCACCATCGCCCGCAGGCGTGCGATCTGCGGCTGGCGTGCCTGCGCAGTACGCTCGAAGCTGGCCACCGGTTCCAGCGGCACGCGCTGCACGAACAACGGCGACACCGGCTGTACCTCGCCACCACTGCGCAGCAGCGTGGCCAGCGCCGCCTTCAGCGTGGCCAGGTCGTTCACCGTTTTCTGGTATTCGCGCTCGGCCTTGTCGCGGGCCACGGTGGCCTGCAGGCGCTGGGCGCGGGTGGCGAAGCCCTCGCGTTCCAGCTTCTCTGCGTCGGACAGGTGGCGGTTCAGGCCATCGCGTACGTCGCGGCGCACATCCACTGCCTGCTCGGCCAGGCGCTGGCCGAAATAGGCCTGGGCCAGCTGCACGGTCAGCGATTGGCGTTGTGCTTCGCGTTCGGCACTGGCCTGTTCGTGGGCGGCGCTGGCGGCGCGTTGCGCGGCCGGAATCACGCCGCCGGTGTACAGCGGCAGCACCGCGGTCACCACCGGCCGGGTACGCCAGTCGCGTTCGGTGAATGACAGCGGAGAGTCGATGCCATAGGCCTCGGCGACAGGCGCCAGCGAACCCAGTGGCAGGGTGAGGGTCTTCTGGAACTGCAGCCGGCGCACTTCGCCGGTGATCTCCGGCAGGCGCAGCAGGCGCGTGGCGTCCTGTAGGTCCTGCTTGTTGCGCACCGCTGCGTCGGCGGCGGCCAGTGCATCGGAGACCTGCTCCAGGCGCTGCCGCGCCTGTTCCCAGTCCAATGCGGGTGCATCGGTGAGAGTCTGCGCCGCTGCAGCCAGTGGCAGGCAGGCTGCCAGCGCCAGCGCGGCCCTCGCGCCGTGCATCCTTGTACGTCGGCCGATCACGCCCATGCCGTCCCAGTGGTGAAGAAGTGCGCAAACGGTAGTGCGCGCGGCGTGAAGCCCGGGTCTGCGGTCATTGGATTGTCCTCATCGTAGGGTGCCGCTGGCCGCAGTGCGTAGCGCCTGGGTGATGTGCTGCAGCGTGCTTGAGCGTACGGCGGCATGCTGCCAGTACAGCGGCACATCGAGCCAGCGGCGGGGTTCCAGTACCACCACGCGGCCGGCGCGCACGGCGGGCGCGACCAGGGTTTCCGGGGCCATGCCCCAGCCGAGTCCGCACGCGGCGGCTTCGACGAAACCGGTGGAGGAGGGCAGGTAGTGTAGCGGCGGCTGCAGTCGCGCGCGGGTCAGCCGCCGCACGAAGTACCATTGCAGTTCATCCTTGCGGTTGAACACCAGCATCGGTGCGCGCGCCAGGGCCGTGGCCTGCATGCCGTCGCGGAAGTACTGGCGGGCGAAGCCGGGCGAGGCGATGGCGTGGTAACGCATGGCGCCGAGCGGATGCACGTTGCAGCCCTTCACCGGTTGGCTTTCGGCAGTGACCGCGCCGAGCACGCTGCCATCGCGCAGCAGCTGCAGGGTATGGTCCTGATCATCCATGCGCAGGTCGAACAGGTAGCCATGGCGCTGGTGCAGTTCGGCGATGGCCGGTACGAACCAGGTATCGAGCGAGTCATCGTTGACCGCCAACGGGATCGGCGTGCGCGCTGCATCGCTGCCGCGTTCGGGCAGCAGTTCGGCCAATGCCTCGGCCTCCAGCGCCTGCATCGGCCGGACCCGGCGCAGCAGCGCTTCGCCTGCGGCGGTGGGCCGGCACGGTGCCTGACGTACCACCAGTACCTGGCCGAGCCGGTCCTCCAGCGCCTTGATCCGCTGCGACAGGGCCGACGGGCTGATCGACAGGCGGCGTGCCGCGGCGTCGAAGCTGCCTTCTTCCAGCACCGCAGCAAACGCGGCCAGTTGCGGATGTACCAGATCCATGCCGGTGCCTCTTCAGTTTTCCTGCACAGGATAAAGAAAAATCAGATTGTCTAAACAGGGTCAGCGGCCGCACCCTGCGCGTCCCCTCGCTGCCTGGCCTGTCCTGATGTGGATCGCCGCTACCGCCGCCGGCCTGTTCGCAGGTGCCGGCCTGATCATCGCCATCGGCGCGCAGAACGCCTTCGTGCTGCGCCAGGGCCTGCAGCAGCGCCATGTGGGCAGGGTGGTGCTGGCCTGTGCCGGCGCGGACATCGTGCTGATCCTGGCCGGCGTCGGCGGCATGGGCGCGCTGGTGCTGCAGTGGCCGCTGCTGCTGCAGGTGCTGCGCTTCGGTGGTGCGGGCTTCCTGCTCTGGTATGGCCTGCAGGCGGGGCTGCGCGCATGGCGCGGTGGCAGTGCGCTGGCCGCCGCCGAGGCGCAGGGCGGCAGCGGACGGCAGGTACTGCTGACCTGCCTGGCCTTCACCCTGCTCAACCCGCACGTCTATCTGGATACCGTGGTGCTGCTGGGCAGTCTGTCCACGCGTTACCCGGGCGATCTGCGCTGGGCCTTCGCCGCCGGTGCCTGCATTGCCAGTGTGGTCTGGTTCTGCACGCTGGGCTATGGCGCGCGCCTGTTGCAGCCGGTGTTCCGCAGGCCGGGCGCCTGGCGTGTGCTGGATGCAGGCGTGGCGATCTTCATGTTCTGCCTGGCGACGTTGTTGCTGCTGCGTCCTTTATCGCCATGAGTGCGTGACGTACGCCGGTGTTGCGTATGTGTTCCACCGGTACGGTTCACGTGGCCGGATACAGCGCGGATAATGCGCGCCTGGTCGCGACCCCGCCGCGCATGCCGTCGTTCGGCAGCCCCCCGGTCGCCTGTGTTCTCGTTGTACGACCGCCACGGCGCGGCATCGGTGTTGCATGAAAGACAATCTACAGCTGCTCCTGTCCCACCTGGGGCGCACCTTCCTGTTCGGCCTGATGATGGCGCTTCCGCCTGCGTTGGCCTGGCTCGACATCCATTGGCTGGGCAATGCAGTCGGCGAGTGGTCGCTGGTCGAACTGACCCAGGAAGGCTTCCTGGTCGCCAGCGTGGCTGCCTTCGTCCGGCTTGCATTGCGACGTGCCGATGATCGGGCCTTTGCCGTTCTGGCGGCCGCGCTGTTCGCCTGCATGCTCCTGCGTGAAATGGATGAGGCGCTGGACCTGATCGCACACGGCTTCTGGAAGTACCCGGTGGCCGTGCTGATCATCGGTTCACTGGCCTGGGCCAGCCGCGACTGGCGCCGGGCCATGCCGGCGCTGGTGCGTTTTCTCGTATCCCGGCCGGGTACCGTGATGACGATCGGCCTGGTTCTGCTGCTGTTCTATTCGCGTCTGATCGGCATGACGTCGTTGTGGACCGGACTGCTGGGTGACCAGTACATCCGCGTGTTCAAGAACACCATCGAGGAGACCACCGAACTCCTTGGTTACACCTTCATTCTCGCAGCCAGCGTCGGCTATGTGGCACAGCGGGTACGCGAACCGCTGACGGCACGGAAGCGCGCCGTGCACGAGGGTGCCGGGATGCAGCAACGGCCACTCTAGGCGGCATCCACCGCGCACAACGGCGTCTCGCCGGGGCGCAGGGTCAGTACCCGCACGCCGGTGCGGGTGACCGCCACCGTATGCTCGAACTGCGCCGACAGCTT
Source organism: Stenotrophomonas sp. 99219_Sma (assembly GCF_056480785.1). Taxonomy (NCBI): domain Bacteria; kingdom Pseudomonadati; phylum Pseudomonadota; class Gammaproteobacteria; order Lysobacterales; family Lysobacteraceae; genus Stenotrophomonas; species Stenotrophomonas sp. 99219_Sma. The sequence continues at coordinate 1,325,293 of NZ_CM151117.1, forward strand.
GCCGTCGCGGGTGTACACCGGCCATTCGTCCGGCTGCTGGCGGATGGCCGGCTTGCCCTGGTTGAGCATCGGTTCGATGGTGAACACCATGCCTTCTTCCAGCACCATGCCGGTGTTGGGATGGCCGTAGTGCAGGATCTGCGGTTCCTCGTGCATCTCCTGGCCGATGCCGTGGCCGCAGTATTCCTTCACCACGCTGTAGCCGTGGCTGCTCGCGTGGCGGGCGATGGCGTGGCCGATGTCGCCCAGGCGCGCACCAGGACGCACGGCGGCAATGCCTTTCCACATCGCCTGGTAGGTGGTCTGCACCAGCCTGCGCGCGGCGTAGTCGACCTCACCGACCCGGTAGGTGGTGCTGGAGTCGGCGATGTAGCCGTTCTTCTCCAGGGTGATGTCGAGGTTGACGATCTGGCCGTTGCGCAGCACGTCGGTGGTGCTGGGTACGCCGTGGCAGACAACGTTGTCGATCGAGGTGTTGAGCACGTACGGGAAGCCGTACTGGCCCTTGCTGGCCGGCCTCGCCTGCAGCTCATCAACGATCATGCGTTCGACGAAATCGTTGATCTCCATGGTGCTACGGCCCTGCAGCGGCAGCCGGTCGAGTGCGGCGAACACCTGCGCCAGCAGGCGGCCGGAATCGGCCATCAGCGCGATCTCGTCGGGACGCTTGATGATCGCCATCGGCTCAGGCCTGGCCCGGCGGCAGCAACGGCGGCTGCACGCCGGCCGCCCGCAGCTCGCTGGCGACGATGTCCTGGAAGCTGAGCGTGGGGTTCAGCTCGCACAGCATGCCGACCCTGATCCAGAAATTGGCCTGGGCATTGATCGAGCGGCTGGAAACGGTGCAGGCACGACGCAGCTGGTCGTGCAGGGTGTCATCGATGTTGACGATGCCCATGGGCGGTCCTGAAGGAGTGGATATACGAAGCGTATATGTTTCGTATATCCGGCTCAAGGCCGCCCGGTTCAGCTCGCGTCGGTGGCGAAGCGCAGGCGGTTGCCGTCGGGGTCACGCAGCAGCATCTCGCGGCTGCCCCATTCGGTGTCATGCGGCGGCTGTTCGATGGGGACGCCTGCGGCGCTGAAGGCGCGGTGCAGGGCGTCGACGTCCTCGACGATGAAGTACACCGCGCCGCCGACCTCGCAGTCGCCGCTGTGTTCGGTGAGGAAGATCGTCTGGCCATCGCGGGTGAGCTGGGCGAACAGCGGGAAGCCGGGTTCGAAGCGGTGTTCCCAGTCAACCACGAAGCCTAGTCCCTGCACGTAGAACGGCAGGGTGGTGTCGGCGTGGCGCATGCGCAGCTGCGGGATGACGGTCTGGGCCATGGTGGCGGCTCCTGGGGCGGGAACCCAGTGTAGTGCCGAGCCATGCTCGGCCATCGCCCCCTGTAGAGTCGAGCCATGCTCGACTGCTGTTTGCCGTCCGCTGAGTCGAGCATGGCTCGACTCTACAGAAAGCGATAGCGATAGCCGAGCATGGGCCCGGCACTACCGAGGCGCTCAACAGGCGGTCGGCACCGCGGCCATCGCCGCCAGCAGTTCGCGGTTCACCTGCTGGTGCCGCGCCTGCCACAGCGGTAGATCCCCGGCGCTGACGTCAGGCTGGCCATCCAGCGACGACAACCAGCGCTTGAAGCGGCTCTGGTAGTTGGCCAGCGACACTTCGCCGGTGATGTCACTGCCGACCAGGCCGCCGGCACGCAGTGCTTCAATCACCACCAGCGCGTGTTCCAGCTGGAAGCGGCCCTGGTCCCAGTTGCTGCGGGCGACGTCCTCGGCAAACACATCCTTGTCGATCGACAGGTAGGTCGGCTGCGGCGACTTGGCCTGCTCGGCGGCGAACGCGGCCACCAGCGCTTCGGGATGCTCGAAACGGCGGAAGGCGTGGCCCATGCCGAGACGATGCCCCCAGCCCACGTCCACATCCATGCACCAGTAGGTCAGGCGACTGCCGATCAGCGGGCGCCAGTGGTTCTCCCAGGCATGGCCGAGGCCGATGTCGCTGGAGGTGATGCCGAGCACGTGGATGTGCGAGATCTGCGGCAGCTTGCTGGCGGCGTTCACCCACGACCCGCAGTGCATGCCGAACGGGAAGCGCATGTTGTCCGGATGGTTGTCCAGCACCACCAGCTGGAACGGCGCCTGCGTGCGCATGCGCTGCAGCAGCGGCAGGCTGAGGTGGTGGAAGTCGCCACTGCCGAGCATTACCGTGCCGAGCTGGGCCGGCAACGGTGCCAGCACTTCAGTGGCGAAACGGTTCAGGGTGGCATTGCGGCAGGCGAAGCGCAGTGGATCGTGCCATTGCGGCAGGGCCAGGGTCTGCGCCTCTGGCAGCGGCAGCACGCCACCGTCCAGGTCCAGGATCAGCGGGGAACGCAATGGCATCGCTCAGCCGCCTCCGTCCGGTTCGCCCTGCAGGTACGGGGCCAGCCTGCGCAGGGCTGCACGCAGCAGCGGGGAACGGGCGTGGATAGCATGCCGGGTGGAGGTGAAGCTGGCACCCAGTTCGGCCTTGATCCGCGAATCGGTCCAGCCGGCCACATAGTGGCTCAGGCCGTGCTGCAGCGCGTACTCGAGGTTGTGCATCCAGCTCACCGCGTACAGGTTGTGCTCGCGCGATTGCGGATAGGCCAGGCCGATGTACTTGTCCACCAGCTTGCCCGCATGCAAGTAACACAGGTTCCAGCCGATCAGCTGGCCCTGGTGGCGATACAGGAACAGCCGTCCCTGGCCCAGGCTGTCGGCCAGAAGATGCTGGAAGTAGGACAGGTCGAGCTGGTCGAAATGCACTGCGCTCTGCGCGTACACGCCGAGGTACAAGGCATACAGTTCGGCCTGCAGCTGCGGGTCGGCCAGCGCCGGATCGCCGGTGGCGATGCAGTCGATCTGCAGGTCGTCGCGCGAGCGCAGCTTGCGCCGGATGTTCTTGCGGCGCGAAGACGACAGGCGGCCGAGATAGCCGTCGAGCGAATCGAAATCGATCGCCACCCAGGCCAGCGGCATGCCTTCCAGCTCGACGAAGCCGCGTGCCAGCAGCGCCTGCAGGAAGGCATCGCTGTGTGCATTGGCTGCATCGTCCAGCAGCGGTGAATCGATTGCCAGGTCCTTGACCACCAGCAGGCGCGTATCGCCGATCGCGTGACGTGTCACGTCCTCGGCCAGTGCCTCCGGCGCGACATGCGCCGGCAGCGGGGTGTACTCGGTGCTGGTGGCACCGATGAAGCGGGTCTGCCAGGTGATCCACGGCCGCCACAGGCGCGACAGCGGCAGGCCAAGCAGCTTGCCGCGCAGGTCGTCGTCCATGGTGGTGGTCAGATCCAGCGGCGCACGGAAGGTCGGCAGGCCGCTGGGAAGGCGGCCTGCCTCGAACCCGAGCGGTGGGTGGGCCAGGAAGCCCTCCAGCAGCGCGGCCGGTTCCAGCGCGGTGCTGGATGCGCGTGACGTCATTTCCATCGGCACGGGAACCGGCAGCGCATCGGACCTCAGCCCTTGGCCTTGGTCAGCGCCTGGTCAAGCAGGGTGATCGCCAGGTCGATCTCTTCGTAGCTGATGTCCAGCGACGGCGCGAAGGTGATCACGTTCTTGTACCAGCCACCCACGTCGAGCACGAGGCCCATGCGCTTGCCGTCGTGCAGCAGGTCACCGGCCAGGCCGATGTCGACCATCCGGTCCAGCAGTTCCTTGTTCGGGGTGTAGCCGTCGGTCTGGCAGATTTCCGCACGCAGGGCCAGGCCCAGGCCGTCGACATCGCCGATTTCCGGGTGGCGCTTCTGCAGGCCACGCAGGCCGTCGAGGAAGTACGCGCCCTTTTCCGGCACGGTGCGCTCGTAATCCATTTCCTTGCCCAGCTTCAGCACTTCCAGGCCCAGGCGGGTGCCCAGCGGGTTGGAGTTGAAAGTGGTGGAGGGGTGGAGCCCGGCGGGAACACGGTCGGGTTGATCAGCTCTTCGCGCGCCCACAGGCCCGACAGCGGGTTCAGGCCGTTGGTCAGCGCCTTGCCGAACACCAGCACGTCCGGGGTCACGCCGAAGTGCTCGATGGCCCACAGCTTGCCGGTGCGCCAGAAGCCCATCTGGATTTCATCGACGACCATCAGGATGCCGTACTTGTCCAGCACGCGCTTGAGGCCGGTGAAGAAGTTGCGCGGCGGGATGACGTAGCCGCCGGTGCCCTGGATCGGTTCGACATAGAATGCGGCGTACTCCGCCTGACCAACCTTGGGATCCCACACGCCGTTGTATTCGCTTTCGAACAGGCGCTCGAACTGCCACACGCAGTGGTCGGAATACTCTTCCGGGGTCATGCCCTTCGGGCGACGGAAGGGGTACGGGAACGGAATGAACATCGCGCGCTCGCCGAAGTGGCCGTAGCGGCGGCGGTAGCGGTAGCTGGAGGTGATCGACGACGCACCCAGGGTACGGCCGTGGTAACCACCTTCGAAGGCGAACATCAGGCTCTTGCCGCCGCGTGCGTTGCGCACGATCTTCAGCGAGTCTTCGATGGCCTGCGCGCCGCCGACGTTGAAGTGCACGCGGCCGTCGAGGCCGAACTTTTCGTGCATGTCCACGGCAATGGTCTTGGCCAGCTGCACGCGGGTCGGGTGCAGGTACTGGCTGGCGACCTGCGGCAGGGTGTCGATCTGGTCCTTCAGCGCGTCGTTCAGGCGCTTGTTGCTGTAGCCGAAGTTGCAGGCCGAGTACCACATCTGCAGGTCGAGGTAGGGCACGCCCGCACCGTCGAACATGTAGCTGCCTTCGCCGCGCTGGAAGATCTTCGGCGGGTCGACGTAGTGGACGGTATCGCCGAAGGAGCTGTAACGGGCTTCGTCGGCCAGCAGCTGCGCGTCGGAGGCGGCTGCGTCGGCGTTCTTGTCAAAAATGTTCATGCAGTTCGGTTCCGTGAAGGACGTTCGAAAGAGGACAACAGGGGGCGTGCTTGGAAGGGAGTGCTCAGGCGGTGGCCAGCAGCAGGGGCAGTACGGCGGGCTGCGGGCTGGCGTCGATACGACGTGGCTGCAGCAGGCTGCCATCGAGCAAGCGCGGCAGCAGTGCGATTGCATCGTGGAAGGTATCGATGGCGGCATGCTCGATGCCGGCATGGGTGCAATGGGTGATCAGGCGACGCTTGGCGAACACGAAGTCGGCATCTTCGGAGACGCAGAAATCCGAACTGCCATCGCCGATCATCAGCACACGCGGTGCTTCGTTGGCGCGCGCCTGCGCAGCGCAGGTGCACTTGCAGGTGCCGCTGCGGCAGCCTTCGGCCTGGTAGGGCGATTCCAGTTCCCAGTGGTCATCGCACCAGCGCAGGTGGTTGGCCACCACCGGCAGTCGCGACAGGCCGTGGTTGGCGAGGATGCGGTGGATCGCATGGTCCAGGCCGTCGCTGACGATGCGCAGCGGCACGCCCAGCTGTTCGGCACGGCTGACAAAGGCGGCAAAGCCCGGATCGATCTGCACCTGGTCCAGGTGGGCGTCGAGCGTGGCCGGGTCCAGCTTCAGCAGCCTGACCTGGCCCTGCATGCATTCGCGCGAGCCGATCTTTCCCGCTTTCCACTGGTCTTCCAGTTCCTGCCAGCCCGGCTGGCCGTATTTCTCCAGCAGCGAGTCAATGACATCTTCGAGGCTGATGGTGCCGTCGAAGTCACACAGGATGCTCCAGTGCATGGGCAGGTCCGTCGATGAAAGGAACGTCCGGCGCGATGCCGGGCCAGGCTCAATGTAGGCAGGCAGCCTTTCTCGTTCCTTTCCTGTTGAAAGCCTGCATTGCAGGGCGCGGAAAGCGTTCAGGAAGGTGCATGGATGAATGCGTGAGGCGCACTCCATCCGTGCGTCCTGGCGTCACGCGCGGGCCAGTGCCCGCAGTATTTCGGCGGTCTCTTCACGGGTCTGCCAGGCGCTGTTGCCGAGGGTCAGCATGCGTGCGGCGAAGTCGCGTGCGTTGGGCATGTCGTCCTGCGGCACGATGCCGCGCAGGTAGGCATAGCCGGGCAGGGCATGGATGAACATGCGGCTGGCGCCAAGCCCGCGTGGCCACAAGTCCTTCAGTACCGCATCGCGGGCGCGTTGGCTGGGCAGCAGCAGCATTAACAGTGGCCAGGTGCCACCGCTACCGGCCAGCCCATCGACCACCTCAACGGCGGGCAGCTGTGCCAGCTGCACCCGCAGCTGCAACGCACGCAGCCGACCGGCCTGAAGGAATGCCGGCAAGCGCCGCGCGGCATGCGCGCCGATGTTCTGCCGCCACTGGCTGACCCGGTGCTGCGGGATATCCAGCGGGAAAATGTCACCGACCGCATCTTCCAGATCGCCACGCTGAAGCGCATTGCGCAGTGGATTGCCATACACCAGTGACAGCAGCGAAGGGCGATAGCAGGCAGCAAGGCCCAGCAACTGCAGGCTCCGCAGCAGCTCCCAGCGCAGGCTGGAGCGAACGTGCTGGACGGCATGTTCGGCCAGCGCAGCACGCAGTTCGTCATCGCGGCTGACCAGCAGGCCGCCTTCATGCAGGCTCAGGCCCTTGCCGGCGGCCAGGCTGAAGAATCCGATATCGCCGCGCAGGCCGACACTGCTGTTGCCGACCCGTGCGCCGAGTGCCTGCGCGGCATCTTCGATCACCCAGGCGCCGGCGTTGCGGGCGACTTCGCAGGCCAGCTCGACATCGGCAATGCGCCCGCCCAGGTGGGTGGGCAGGATCGCCAGCGTGCGCGCATCGGCCAGCCGCTTGAGCTGGCCGGGGTCGAAGTCGAAATGACCGCGCCGGGTATCGCACAACTGCACGCGCAGGCCCAGGCTGTGCACCGCGATCGGCACCAGCGGGCAGGTATAGGCCGGCATGATCACGGTGTCGCGCTTTGGCGCACGCTTGCGCAGCGTGCGCAGGGCGATCAGCAGCGCGTGCGTGCCGGAACAGGTCAGCTGCAGCGGCGGTGTGCCGAGCTGGCTGGCAAGGATGTCACGCAGGTCGCCGCCACCGGGAAGGAAATCGCTGGCCTGCATCGGCAGGCCGGCGGTTGGTGGCAGTTCGCGCGCGAACAGGCTCATCGCAGCGCGCTCACGGGGTGCTTTCGGCAGGGCTGTGCGGGTCGTGCGCCTCGGCGCGGCCGAGGCAGACGATGCCGGCCACGATCAGTACCGCACCGAGCAGATGGTGCAGGGTCAGCGGCTCGTTCAACAGCCACGCCGACAGCAGCAGCACGCTGATCACTTCCAGGTGCGAGGCAGCAAAGGCGGGACCGATCGGCGCATGGCGCAGCAGGCTCATCCAGGTGAAGAATGCACCCACGTAGCCGAGGATGGCGCCGTAAACCCACGGCTGCGACAGCACGCGCAGCAGCCAGGCGGTGTTGGCCTCGACCGGCAACGCGGCGTCACCGGCGTACTTGAAGCACAGCTGGGCCAGCGTGTCGAAAGCCATCAGCAGCGGGAAGCCGATCACATACAGGCGCCTCATGAGCCGGCCCCCACCACGGCTACGCCGGCGGTGACCAGCAGCATGCCGGTCACCCGCAGCGGCGTGAGTTTCTCGCGGAACAGGAAACGGCCGGCGATCATCAGCGCGACGATGTTGATCGAGCCCAGCAGCACGCCCTTGGACAGCGGCACCAGCGACAGGAACGCGATCCAGGCGACGAACTCAAGCACGTAGCAGGCGATGCCGATCCACAGCCAGGGACGGCTGAGCATGTGTTTCCAGCGCTGCAGTCCTTCGCCCTCCTGCGGGTCGCTGGCGGCGGCCTTGAAGGCGAGCTGGCCACCGGTATCGAGCACGACATTGGCCAGCCACAGCAGCGTGGCAAGTGCCCCCATGTCAGGCCACCGCCTTGAGCACGCCAGTGCGTTCACCGATTTCGGTGAAGAAGCGCGCGCTGCGGCGGATCACATCGCGGCGTTCGCGGTCGATGGTGATCATGTGGTAACTGTCTTCCAGCACCACCAGTTCCTTCGGGCCGCTGACCCGCGACATCACCAGCTCGGCGTTGCCCATGCTGGCCACGTCGTCCTCGCGGGCGTGCATCACCAGGCACGGCGCGGTGACCTGGTGCAGGTGGCGGCGGGTCCAGTTGCTCAGGGCGCGCATTTCGGCCAGGGCGTGCCAGGGGTTGCCCGGCAGGCCGGCGGCGGCGCTGTCGCCGGACAGCATGGCGGCACTGACTTGTGCACGCAGGCGCTCGTCACGCAGGCCGTACGGCGGCTCTTCCATGAACATGCGGTCGCGGCCGATGTTGAAGCGCTTGAACCACGGCAGCAGGAACGAGAAGCGGGCCACGGCGGGGATGTTCCAGCCGTCATAGCGGAAGGTGGCGCCGTATACGCCAACCCCGGACACCCACTCGGGGCGACGTGCAGCCAGTGCCAGCGACAGCACCGCGCCCATCGACAGGCCGCCGACGAACAGCTGGTCGACCTTGCCGCGCAGGGTTGCCGCCGCATCTTCCACGCCCTGGTACCACTGTTCCCAGGTGGTTGCCAGCAGGTCATCCACGCTGCCGCAATGGCCGGGCAGCTGCACGCCGTGCACGGTGAAACCGGCGTTGTTCAGCCCTTTGCCCAGCATGCGCATTTCCGCCGGGGTGCCGGTCAGGCCATGGACCAGCAGCACGCCCTGTGGGCCACCGGGGAGGAAGAAGTCGTGCGATTCGGTCACCTGGCGGCTCCGGGACGGCAGTGGGGATGGCAGGATCGCAAGCGCGATTTTCGCCAGCCTTTCAGCGCCCCGGGCCGGGTCAGGGCGCCTTCAGCAGCGGCAGCGTGATGGCGACCTTCAGTCCGCCACCTGGGCGGTTCAGGAAGCTCAGGCGGCCGCCGAAGTGCTCCACCGCCTCGTGCGCGATGGCCAGGCCGAGGCCGGTGCCGCTGGCAGCGGTGCCCGGCGCCCGGAAGAAGCGCTCGCCCAGCCGTGGCATCACGTCGTCGGGCACGCCAGGGCCGTTGTCTTCCACATACAGTTCGACATCATTGTCGTCCAGCGCGTGCACGCCCACCGTGACGGTTGCATTGCGGCCGGCATAACGCAGGGCGTTGTCGATCAGGTTGTCCAGCGCTTCCTGCAGCATGGCGCCGTTGCCCAGTACACGCAGCGGATGGGGACTGCCGCGGTAGCCCAGATCGATGCCATCGCGGATCGCCTCCGGTACGCGCATGCCGACCCACTGCGGTACCAGCTCGCACAGGTCCAGTGCCTCCACGGTATCGGGCACGGTCTGCGCCCGGCTCAGTGCCAGCAGCTGGGTGCTGACCCGCGCGGTGCGCTGGTTGAGCCGGCGGATGTGCTGCAGCGCCTCGCGCACTGTGTCGGGGTCGCCATGTGCCAGCGCCTGGTCCACGTGCAGGGCCATGCCCGCCAGCGGCGAACGCAGCTGGTGCGCGGCATCGGCGATGAAACGGTTCTGCAGGGTGATCATTTCCGCCTGGCGGGCAAACAGATCATCGATGGTGCTGATCAGTGGCTGGATCTCCTCTGGCACGTCGGCATCGGAGATCGGCGCCAGTTCGCCGCGGCGCTGGGCCAGGCGGGTCCTCAGCGGGGTCAGGATACGCAGGCCATAGGTCACGCCGAACCAGACCAGCGCTGCGGTACCCAGCGCCAGCATGGTCATCAGCGGGATGATGATCATCAGGATCTCGCGCGCACGCTGCCGGCGGTCGGCCATGCTCTCGGCCACGGTCACCGCCAGCTGGTCCTGCGGATCGTTCATCGCCTGCGTGCAGACGGTGGCCATGCGCACCTGCTGGCCATTGAGGTTGCCGTCGTACAGCGCCGGATGCACGCCGGTGCAGTCCTGCGAAGGGGCGTACGGGCTGAAGTCTGCATTGCCGCTGAGCGTACCCATGCGGCTGCTGTCGACGTTGAAGTAGCGATGGCCGTCGGGGTCGTACTCGATCAGGAAGCGCGCCTGCGGAGACAGGTCGCTGGTCACCGGCATGGTGCTCAGCATCTGCGCGAACGAATGCGTGTCGTCGATCAGGTTGCGGTCGTGGATGCGGTTGGAATAGTCCAGCGCAACGTAGTAGGCCAGGATCGTGTTGAAGGTGAGCAGGCCCAGCATCGGCAACGCCAGGAAGGCGAGCAGGCGCCGACGCAGGCTGGGTGGTCCACTGATCACGGGGCGCTGTCGTCCTGCGCGTCTTCCAGCATGTAGCCCAGCCCGCGCACAGTGCGGATGCCCATGCCGCCGGGCTGCAGCTTGCGGCGCAGGCGGTGCAGGGCGATGTCCAGGCCGTTGTCGGTGAGGTCCTGGCCCCAGTCGCACAGCGCTTCCACCAGTTGCGCGCGCGACACGATGCGCTCGGCGCGTACCGCCAGTGCCGACAGCAGGCCGAACTCGCGCGCGGTCAGTTCCAGCGACTGGTCGTCGATCCACACCCGGTGCCCGGCCAGATCGATACGCAGGCGGCCGATGCGCAGGTCCGGGTTGCCATTGCTGGTGACCCGCCGCAGCTGCGCACGCACGCGTGCTTCGAATTCGTCCAGCGCGAACGGCTTGACCAGGTAGTCATCGGCGCCCAGGTCGAGCACGCGCACGCGTTCGGCCAGGCCATCGCGGGCGGTCACCACCAGCACCGCCAGGCCATCGCCGCGCTGACGCAGGCGCTGCAGCACATCGCGGCCATCCAGCTGAGGCAGGCCCAGGTCCAGCACCAGCAATGCGTACTGGGTCGAGCCCAGTGCCGCGTCGGCGTGCGCGCCGTTGTCGACGTGGTCAACCACGTGCCCCTGCCGGCGCAGCGAGGCGCACAGGCCGGAGGCGATATCCGGGTCGTCTTCAGCAATCAGAACGCGCATGCGCGGGGGCTCCTGTAACGGTCAGGCCCACCGGATGGACGGGGTGGGCCTCTCTCGGCTGCCGAGGGTAGCCGCAAACCGGGTGAAGGTGGAGCGCGCCGCCGCCGCCCGGTGCCGTCGCGCTGTCCCTTCATTCAGTCCTGCAGGCCCGGCTCACCCGGCGCCAACGGCACCCGCGAGCCATCCAGCAGGCCACGGCTGAGCCTGCCATTTTCGATGAACAGCAGTTCGCCGTTCTCGCCGTTCTTGATGCTGCTGTCGATGGCGATCACGCGGTCGCCATGGAAGCTGCTGACGTGTGGCATCGAGGTGTGGCCGACCACGATGCGTTTGAGCTGCAGGCGGTCGAGTACGGTCTGCACCCCCGCGGTGTCGAGGCGGCCATCGAAGTAGCCGCGGTACCAGATCGGGCTGGTCTTGCCGTCATACAGCGGTGCGGTGGCCGGGTCGGCCTTTACTTCGGCCTTTGGCAGGCCCAGTGACGCCTGGTAGGCCGCATTGGTGCGCGCCGGGTCCAGCGCCAGCTGCACTGCCTCGGGCGAAATACCGCCGTGCAGGAACAGGGTGTCGCCGATCTTCAGCAGCACCGGGCGGGTGCGCAGCCACTGCCCGATCACCGAATCGGCACCGTACAGCTGCGGGTAGCTGCGGCCGAGCAGCTGCGCGCTGCGCAGGTACTTCGGGTTGACGTAGCGCAGGTCGTCGTACAGCACCATGGTTTCGTGGTTGCCGAGCACGAAGTGCACCGCGCCGCCGGCGGCGGCCGCCTGCAGCTGCAGGCCATACAGCAGCCAGAAGGCCTCGGTCACCTGCGGGCCGCGGTCGAACACATCGCCGGCGATGACCAGCGTGTCCTTGCCCAGCGCCCAGCGATCCTGGGCATCGATGACCTGGTGGGCGCGCAGCAGGCGCACCAGCAGCCCGTACTGGCCATGGATGTCGGACAGCGCAACGATGCGCGGCACGGCCGGCAGCACGGAAACCGAAGGCGCATTCGGGGCAGCCACGTGCACCGAGTGCTCGTAGCCGCAGCGCGGGGCGATGTCGGTACCTGCGGCCTGCGTGGCAAGCGTGTGCGACTCGACCTTGTCGTCGCAGATCCACTTGGCCTGCAGCTGGTCGCCCTGGCGGAACACATAGGGGCCATCGGCCTGCACGTGGTCGGCGGGCGCGGCAACCTCGCGGGCCTGCGTGGTTGCTGTGGCGCAGGCCAGCAGCGGCAACAGCAGGGCGGTCAGCAGGGAAGGGCGATCGCGCGACATCGGCGGCATCCAGTGGCGGAAAGGTCTGATGCTAACCGGCGCGGATGTTCGTCGGTGTGCGCGAATGGGCGAATCAGGTGTCGCGCCCGTCGTCCCTGAGCTTGCGCACGCGGGTGGCGCTGGGCTGAAGTGGCTGGCCGTCGCGCCCGCGCGGCTGCATGTAGGGCAGTGGCCGCCGTGTCGCCGATTCGATCAGCTGTGAATGGGCTTCACCGGCCTCGAAGCGATGGCGTTCACCCCATTGGCGCAGCGCGACCAGCAGCGGGAACAGTTCCTGGCCAGCGGCGGTGAGCACGTATTCCTGGTAGGCCGATCCATCGGAGGCCGGCTGCAGCTGCAGGACGCCGGCCTCTACCAGCCGGCGCAGGCGGTCGCTGAGGATGTTGCGCGCCGCGCCGAGGCTGCGCTGGAAATCACCGAAACGGGTGACGCCATCGAAGGCATCACGGATGACCAGCAGCGCCCAACGGTCACCGAGCAGATCGGCGCTGCGGGCGACGGGGCAGGGGCTGTCGGTGTGCATGGTGGACCTCTCTGATGTGGTTGCAGTTTAAAACCAATGGCAGTAGCCTGCATCAAGTTTCAAATTGCAACCACATCATGAGTGCCATATCACTTCCCCGCCCGCTGCTGGTCCTGCTCGCGGTTGCCGCAGGTGCCAGCGTTGCCAACGTCTATTACGCGCAGCCGCTGCTGGATCAGCTTGCACGCGCCTTTGCGCTGGACCGGGCCATGGCTGGCGCGGTGCTGGCTGCTACCCAGGCCGGTAGCGTGCTGGCGTTGCTTGGCCTGCTGCCGCTGGCGGACCGTGGTGACCGGCGACGCCTGCTGCGGCTGCAGTTGATCGCATTGGTGCTGGCGCTGCTGTGGCTGGCAGCGTCACGCACGGCGGGCTGGCTGTTGTCGGGCATGCTGCTGGCCGGCTTGCTGGGCACGGCGCTGACCCAGGGCCTGATCGCCTATACCGCCATGCTGGCACCGCCCGAGCAGCGCGGTCGCGTGGTCGGTGTGGTGCAGGGCGGCGTGTTCATCGGCCTGCTGCTGGCGCGCGTGGTGTCCGGTACGGTGGCGGCGGCCTTTGGCTGGCAGATGGTCTACCTGTTGTCAGCGATGGTGATGGCGGGGTTGGCGGCGCTGCTGTGGCGGCGCCTGCCCCCAGTACCGGTGCCGTCGGTTCCCCCACGCTGGCGCGAGCTGCTGGGCTCGATGCTGGGCATGCTGCGCCGCGATCGAACGCTGCGCGAGCGTGGGCCGCTGGCACTGCTGCTGTTTGCCGGCCTCAATGTGTTCTGGGCGGCGGCACCCTTGCCGCTCTCGGCGCCACCGCTGCATTGGTCGACCGCCGCCATCGGTGCACTGGGCCTGGCCGGGGTGATCGGTGCGCTGCTGGCGGCGCGGGTAGGGCACTGGATGGACCGTGGTTTCGCGCATCCGGTCAGCGTCGGTGCGCTGTTGTTGATGCTGGTTGCGTGGTGGCCCTTGCTGGGCCTGCCGCAGTCGCTGTCGTTGCTGCTGTTGGGCGTGATTGTGCTCGACCTGGGTGGGCAGGCACTGCACGTATCTAACCAGGCATTGCTGCTGCGCGCGCCGGCTGAACAGCATGGACGCCTGGTGGCTTTGTACATGCTGTTCTATGCGGTGGGCAGTGGTGCCGGTGCAGCGGCCGGGCCGTGGATGCAGGCGCGCCATGGCTGGCCGGCGGTATGCCTGTTGGGGGCGGGCATCGCGTTGCTGGCGCTGCTCTGGTGGGCAGCGTGGTGGGTGGTGGCGGTGAAAGCAGCGGCCGGCGGCCGTATCGGTAGTGCCGGCTGTCAGTAGAGTCGACTGTCAGCCGACTGCTCTTCGCCCTGCGCGCGAAAAACCCCGCGGTGCGCGCGATAGTCGACCCGCGGTCGACTCTACCTGTCCTGCCGTCATCGCTGCAGTGCGCGCCGTCCCGGCGCTTCCTGCAGGTCCGCACTGGCCACCACCACGCGGTTGCGGCCGCTGCGCTTGGCCTCGTACATTGCCGCGTCGGCACGGGCCATCAGCCGCTCGTAGTCCGGATGACCGTCGTGGCCGGCCACGCCGATGCTGGCGGTCAGTGCCAGCACCTGGCCGTTGGCCAGTGCCACCGGCGACTGTGCGATCTGCCGCCGCAGGCTCTCGGCGATCACGGTCGCCTGCGATTCGCTGGCAGCCACCAGTACCACCACGAATTCTTCGCCGCCATAGCGGAACAGGTAGTCGCTGCCGCGCGTGAGCTGGCCGAGCAGGCCGGCGACGTGCTGCAACGCGCGGTCGCCGGCATCGTGGCCGTGGCCGTCGTTGATTGCCTTGAAGTGATCCAGGTCGAGCAGCAGCAGCGAGAACGGTGTGCGGTTGCGTGTGGCCAGCTCGATTTCCCGGCGCAGCACGGTGGGCAGGAAGCGACGGTTGAGCAGGTTGGTCAGCGCGTCGCTGCCGGCATCCAGTTCGCCGATGCGCTCGAACAGCAGTGTCATCAGGGTGCGGATGGCGGCCAAGTCCTCGCGGATGGCCGGCAGCACCGCCAGTCGCTGCGCCGGAGCATCGCCGCTCGCGCGCTGCAGGTGGCCATCAATGCGGGCCATCAACTGGCCCACCTGCTGCGTTTCGCTGCTTTCGCCGAAGCTGGGGATGCCCTTGTGGGTGAACCACAGGCCGAACTCCGAGGTAGCCAGGCTGGCGTTGTCGCTGGCCTGCACGTGGCCGGCCAACGCGTAGAGCAGGGCGTTTTCCCAGTCCAGCAGCAGTGCGCGCTGGCGCTCGCGTTCGGTACCGACGTTCTGTACCAGCGAGAACAGCCGGTAGGCGGCGTCGGCACGGGTGGAGCGCTCGCGCGCGTGGGTGTAGGCCAGGGTCATGCCTTCCATGGCGATATCCATGATCGCGCTGAGGCAGTCGATGGCGGCAAATGCGGTGTCGCTGTCCGGTGCATCGTCGCGCAGGCGCACGAACAGTTCGTGCTTGAGCACACGCGCACCGCGGGTAACCAGGTCGACCGGAATGCCGACGCGGGCGTGCACGTCGCCGATGATCCGCTGCGAGGCCACGGTGTTGGCGATGCCGCTGGCATCAGTGGTCAGCAGCTGCGCCAGCCAGCGCTGCATGGCCGGCTGCAGGCGCTGCTTGACCTGGTCGTGGGACAGGAAACGGCGCGCACGGGTGTCCTGCAGCAGTACTTCGTAAAAGCGCTGGGCCAGCGCGGGTGGGGCATCGGTAGCAGCGGCCGTGAGCAGCGCGGTGGCGGCAGGGCCGGCCTGCAGCAGACACTGCTGCCAGGCCTCGGCCAGCGGCTGGCTGGCATCGTCCAATTGGGGTGGTTCCACGTCGATCTCTGACTGCGTACGGCAAACCACGGGTATCGGCCGCGGCGGCATACGGTTGATGGCGGGTTAGCCGGCCAGTTTACGCGCGGTGCAGGGTTGCACGGTGCGCAAACCACATCGGCGCCGCTGCGGCAATGAGTGAACGCATTTGAGAATCAATCGCATTGATGGGAGAATGCGCGCACGGAACGGGCTGCAGGTGCCTGCTGCAGGACTGCTCCGCCTCCCCCTCGTCGTTGCCTCAAGCCCTTTGCCAGAGGCCCCGTAGCCCTGCCAGAAGGTCCTGATCATGTCCCCTGCCGTTGTCCTTTCGCCGCGCCCGCTGGCGCTTGCCGTTGCCGCCCTGCTGGCCGGCAGCGCCCTGACCGCCCACGCCGAAACCGACGCCACCGATATCGACACGGTGCACGTCACCGCCTCGCAGATCGCGCGCCAGGCCCTGGGTACCTCGACCATCACCGCAGAGGACATCGCCAGGCGCCCGCCGGCCAACGACATCGCCGAGCTGCTGCGCACCATGCCCGGCGTCAACCTGACCGGCAACAGTGCCTCGGGCCAGTACGGCAACAACCGCCAGATCGATCTGCGTGGCATGGGCCCGGAAAACACCCTGATCCTGGTCGACGGCAAGCGCATCGGTGCGCGTGATGCCGTGCGCATGGGCCGCAGCGGTGAGCGCAATACCCGCGGCGATACCAACTGGGTGCCGGCGGAAATGATCGAGCGCATCGAAGTGCTGCGTGGCCCTGCAGCGGCACGTTATGGCTCGGGTGCTTCCGGTGGCGTGGTCAACATCATCACCAAGCGCCCGACCGGCGACCTGACCGGCGCGGTCGACCTGTATGGCCTGGTGCCCGAGCACAGCGCCGAAGGCGGCAGCGAGCGCGTCGGCCTGCAGCTGAGCGGGCCGATGACCGACACCCTGTCGTTCCGCCTGTACGGCAATCTCAACAAGACCGACGCCGATTCGCTGGAACTCAATCGTGACTTCGCGACGAATCCGAACGCGGTGCCGCCGGCCGGTCGCGAGGGCGTCAAGAACCGCGATGTCAACGCGCTGCTGCGCTGGGACGTGACCGCCAACCAGGTGGTCGAATTCGAAGCCGGCACCAGTCGCCAGGGCAACATCTATGCTGGCGACCGCGCGGTCAGCACCACCGGTACCTCGACACCGATCGATCTGGGGGCGTTGGCCGAGCAGCAGGCCGAGACCAACCGCATGTACCGCAACACCGGCGCGATCACCCACCGCGGCCGCTGGGGTGATGTGACCTCGCGGGTAACGGCTGCAGTGGAGGCGGTGAACAACTCACGCATCAACGAAGGCCTGGCCGGTGGCCCGGAGGGCAGCTTCAACGGCACCGACTGGTCGACCTCGCGCCTGCGCAACTACCAGCTGGACGGCGAAGTCAGTTTCCCGACCACGCTGGGTGGTGCCGAGAACATCTGGACGCTGGGCTTTGAATACCTGGACAGCCGCCTGACCGACCCGTACTCGATGAGCCAGTCCAGCAGCAGCGGCGGCGGCATCCCGGGGCTGTCGGCCGATCGCGCACGCGGCAAGTCCGACGCGCAGACCACCGCCGTGTTCGTGGAAGACAACATCTACCTGGGCGAGCGCTGGATCGTCACCCCGGGCCTGCGCTTCGACCACCACAGCCAGTTCGGCAACAACACCAGCCCCAGCTTCAACGCGCAGTTCCGCATCAACCGCGACTGGGTGGTGAAGGGCGGTATCGCCCGTGCATTCAAGGCGCCGAACCTGTACCAGTCGAATCCGGACTACCTGTACTACACCCGGGGCAATGGCTGCCCGAATGCACTGCCGAGCCTGGGCGCCGGCTGCTACATGCGCGGCAACTCGGACCTGAAGGCGGAAACCAGCCTGAACAAGGAACTGGGTATCGAGTGG
This sequence comes from Stenotrophomonas sp. 99219_Sma, assembly GCF_056480785.1. Lineage (NCBI taxonomy): Bacteria > Pseudomonadati > Pseudomonadota > Gammaproteobacteria > Lysobacterales > Lysobacteraceae > Stenotrophomonas > Stenotrophomonas sp. 99219_Sma. The sequence goes on from NZ_CM151117.1 coordinate 1,342,581, forward strand.
GCACCGCAGAGCGGCTGGCAAGCGTCGTTGACCTACTTCCACAACGACTACAAGGACAAGATCCAGGCCGGGTACAACCAGATCGGGCTGACCGCCGACACCAAGGGTCGCATCTTCCGCTGGGAGAACGCACCCAAGGCGATCGTGCAGGGGCTGGAAGGCAACCTGGTGGTCCCGCTGCTGGGCGAGCAGGGCAACCGCCTGAAGTGGAGCAACAACTTCACCTACATGGTGGAGAACGAGAACAAGAGCACCGGCCAGCCGCTGTCGGTGATTCCGAAGTACACCGTCAACACGATGCTGGACTGGCAGGCCACCGACAAGTTGTCGCTGCTGCTGACCGGCACCTTCTACGGCAAGCAGAAGCCGGCCACCACCAACATCAACAATGATCCGCGCTGCACCGGCACCTGCGATCCGTCGATCGCGCTGCAGGACCGTGGTGCGTACAACATCTGGGGCGTGAGCGCGCGCTACAAGGTGACCGAGACGGTCAGCTTCGGTTTCGGCGTCAACAACCTGGCCGACAAGCGCCTGTTCCGCGAGGCCAACAGCAGCGATGCCGGCGCGGCGACCTACAACGAGCCGGGCCGCGCGTACTGGGCCAGCCTGCGCTTCGGGTTCTGACCGCAGGCGGATGTCGGTCCGCTGCGTTCGCCAGGCGTGGCCTGGCGTTGCCGGCCGCGCTCCGGTAGCGCCGGGCCATGCCCGGTGAGGGACCGCGTGGCCTGCAATGTTATAAACACCGTGATAGTTTCCCCACGGCCGCCGGCGTAGCCTGCCTCCATCGCAAAGGAGCTGTTGCCATGGGCCACGACCACGATCACCTGCCATCCGAGATCCGCCACGAGAAACCCTTGTGGTGGGCGCTCGGCCTGACCTCCACCTTCCTCGTCGTCGAGGTGGTGGGCGCGTTCTGGACCAACAGCCTGGCGCTGTTGTCCGATGCGGCGCACATGGCCACCGATGCTCTGGCATTGATGATCGCGCTGGTCGCGGTACGGCTGAGCCGGCGCCCGCCGGACGCGCGCCGCACCTACGGCTATGCACGCCTGGAAGCGCTGGGCGCGATGATCAACGGTGCGATGCTGTTCGTGGTCGCCGGTTACATCCTGTGGGAGGCCATCGGGCGTTTCCGCGAACCGCAGGAGATTGCCTCGTCAGGCATGCTGGTGATTGCCGCGGCGGGCCTGGTCATCAACCTGATCTCGATGCGCCTGCTGCAGGCCGGCAGCGGTGAGAGCCTGAACGTGAAGGGCGCCTACCTGGAAGTGTGGGCGGACATGCTCGGCTCGGTGGCGGTAATTGCGGGTGCGCTGTTGATCAAGTGGACCGGCTGGAAGCCGATCGATCCGATCCTGGCGGTGCTGATCGGCCTGTGGGTACTGCCGCGCACCTATGTGCTGATGCGCGAGGCGATCAACGTGCTGCTGGAAGGCGTGCCCAAGGGCATGGACGTGGCCAAGGTGCGTGACAGCCTGTCCGGCCACGCTGCGGTACTGGACGTGCATGACCTGCATGTGTGGGCGCTGGCCTCCAGCACCCCGGCGCTGACCGCGCACATCGTGATGCGCGACGGCACCGATGCCGATGCGCTGCGTCGTGATCTGGGCGGGCGCCTGCACGATGACTTCGGCATCGAGCATGTGACACTGCAGATCGAAGCGGACCACTGCGGCGAAGCCTGTGGTGAGCCGGCGCCGGCCAAGGCCGGCGAGCACGAGGGCCATGAAGGCCATGACCACGGCGAGGACGCGCAGGGCCACCGCGGCCACGTGCATCGCTGAACGAGGATGGCGACCGCGCCGGGTGATGCCCGGTGCGGTCATTCGTCCCGTCGCGAGGCCAGCCGGTCTGCCAGCCGCGTCGGCTCCGGCAGCCGGTAACCGCGCAGCGTGCGCTGCACCCAGTCCAGCGCGGTATCCGCACTGACCCGATGGCCGCCGGCCACGAACAGTGGCTTGCAGCGCAGCTTGCTGCGCAGCACCCAGCCCAGTTGCTCATCGCCATCCAGCAGCGGCGTATGCGCACCGGCCTCGGCGCCCGGTTCGACGAACCTGCCCACCAGCTTCGACTTGGCCACGCCGATGCTCGGCAGGTCGATGACCACTCCGAGATGAGCGGCCACGCCCAGCCGGCGCGGGTGGCTGATGCCATGGCCATCGACGAACACCAGGTCCGGCGTATGCGGCAGCAGCGCCAGCGCGGCCAGCAGTGCCGGCAGCTCGCGGAAGCTGAGCAGGCCGGGGATATAGGGCATCACCGTGGGGATGCGCGCGATCTCCTGCGCCACGGGCTGCAGCGTCTCCGCGTCCAGCAGTACCGCCGCGGCGCGTGTGATGGCGCCATCATCCTCGAAGCCGACATCCAGCCCGGCCAGCCAGCGCACCGTGCGTGGCAGCCGGTCCTGGCGTTCCACGCGACCGGCCAGCTGGAGCTGCTGCTCGCGGGCCGCGGCGACGCTGCCTTCCCAGCGTCCGGGGTCGATCACCGTATTCATTGGTTGCAGCATCGCATGTGTGGGGCCACGGCACGGTGAGCGGCGCCCGGGGCTACAATGGCGGCCTGCCTTTCCTCGCGTTGGAGACCCTGCAGTGACCCGTAAACTCGTACTGTTGCGCCATGGCCAGAGCCAGTGGAACCTGGACAACCGCTTCACCGGCTGGGTCGATGTCGACCTGACCGAGCAGGGGCGCCGGGAAGCGGCTGCCGCCGGTCGCCTGATGCGCGAGGAAGGCCTGCAGTTCGACGTCGCCCACACCTCCGTGCTCAAGCGCGCCATCCACACCCTGCAGGGTGCGCTGGCCGAGCTGGAACAGGACTGGCTGCCGGTGAACAAGTCCTGGCGCCTCAACGAACGCCATTACGGCGGCCTGCAGGGCCTAGACAAGGCCGAGACCGCCGCCAAGCACGGCGAGGACCAGGTCAAGGTGTGGCGTCGTTCGTACGATATCCCGCCGCCGGCCATGGACCTGGAGGATCCGGGCCACCCGATCCATGACCGCCGCTACGCTGGCCTGGACCGCAACGCGCTGCCGGGCACCGAATCGCTGGCCACCACGCTGGACCGCGTGCTGCCGTACTGGCACGACGCCATCGCGCCGCAGCTGAAGGACGGCAAGACCGTGCTGGTCACCGCCCACGGCAACTCGCTGCGCGCGCTGTACAAGTACCTCAACAACGTCTCGCGCGAGGAAATCCTCGAGCTGAACATCCCGACCGGCATCCCGCTGCTGTTCGAGTTGAACGACGACCTGACGGTGCAGTCGTTCCGCTATCTGGGCGACCCGGAAGCAGCGCGCAAGGCCGCTGAAGCCGTGGCCAACCAGGGCAAGGCGAAATAAAACAGAAGGCCGGCGCAAGCCGGCCTTCGTTTTTTTGTAGAGTCGAGCCATGCTCGACTGCTGTTGGCCTCTTGCCGCAAGGACAATAAACCCGGAACGGAGCGCAGTCGAGCATGGCTCGACTCTACATAAGCGCGTCCTGTGACCTTTGGCCGGTCCCACCGCAGGCCTCCCCGGCTACCCTGTGAAATTACCCGCAGGAGAGCCTCATGAACGTCCGCAACCTGGTCCCGCTGGGCCTGACCATCGCCATCGCTGCCTCGCTGGCGGCCTGTGGCAAGAATGAAACCGCGCCGGCGGCCAGCGCCGACGCCAAACCGGCCTTCGACCTGTCGCAGATCAAGACGCCGCTGATCTCGCTCAACAGCGCCGACCTGGATCCGGCCATTTCGGCCTGTACCGACCTCAACGGCTTCGTCAACAGCAAGTGGCTGAAGGCCAACCCGGTGCCGGGCGACCAGACCACCTGGGGCAGCTTCGAGATCCTGCGCGAGCGCTCGCTGGAAGTGCAGCACGCACTGGTGCAGCAGGCCGCGGCCAGCCAGGCCAAGGCCGGCTCGGTGGAAGCCAAGATCGGTGACATCTGGAAGACCGGCAACGATGAAGCCAAGATCGAAGCCGCCGGCCTCGCTCCGCTGCAGCCGCAGCTGGACAAGATCACCGCGCTGAACGACACCGCCGCCATCACCCAGTACCTGCGCGACAGCCAGGCCGAGGGCAAGGGCGTGCTGTTCTCGCTGTTCGCCAATGCCGACTACAAGGATTCGGCCAACGTCATCGCCTACGTCGGCCAGGGCGGCCTGGGCCTGCCGGAGAAGGGCTACTACTTCGACGATGCGCAGGCCAAGATCCGCGATGCCTACGTGGCCTACATCGCACAGGTGCTGACCCTGTCCGGCGTGGACGCGGCACGGGCCGCCGAGCAGGCCAAGGCCGTGATGGCCTTTGAAACCCGCCTGGCCAAGGCCTCGATGTCGCGCATCGAAATGCGTGACCCGGCCAAGCGCTACAACCCGCTCAGCGCCGCCGACGCCGACAAGCTGACCCCGAACTTCAGCTGGACCGCGCTGTTCGACACCCTGAAGGTGCCGGCCGCGCAGAAGTTCTCGCTGGCCCAGCCGGGCTTCTTCAGTGAAATGGACAAGATGCTGGCCGATACCATGCCCAGCACCTGGCAGGCCTACCTGCGCTTCCACACCATCGACGACGCCTCGCCGTACCTGAGCAGCCAGTTCGAGAAGGCCAACTTCGATTTCTACGGCACCACCCTGCGTGGCCAGAAGGAAATGCAGCCGCGCTGGAAGCGTGTGCTGGAGTCGGTCAACGGTGGCATGGGCGAAGCCCTGGGCCAGCTGTACGTCGACGCCGTGTTCCCAGCCGAATCCAAGGTGGCCATGCAGCACCTGGTGGAAAACCTGTCGCAGGCGCTGAAGGCGCGCCTGGAGCAGCTGCCGTGGATGGGCGAAGAAACCAAGAAGAAGGCCCTGGAGAAGTGGGCCAGCTTCACCCCGAAGATCGGTTACCCGGACAAGTGGCGTGACTGGGCGGGCCTGCAGACCAACGGCGACAGCTACCTGGGCAACATGCAGGCGGCGCGTGCGTTCAATTACCGCTACATGCTGGACAAGATCGGCAAGCCGGTGGACAAGACCGAGTGGGGCATGACCCCGCAGACCGTCAATGCCTACTACAACGCCACCAAGAACGAGATCGTGTTCCCGGCGGCGATCCTGCAGGCACCGTTCTTCGACGCCAAGGCCGATCCGGCGCTGAACTACGGCGGCATCGGTGCGGTCATCGGCCACGAGATGATGCACGGCTACGACGACTCGGGCAGCCAGTTCGCTGCCAACGGCAACTTCGACAACTGGTGGACCGACGCCGACCGCAAGGCCTTCACCGAACGTACCGACCAGCTGGTCGCGCAGTTCGATGGCTATGAATCGGTGCCGGGCGTGTTCGTGAAGGGCAAGCTGACCCTGGGCGAGAACATCGGCGACCTGGGCGGCTTGACCGTGGCCTACGACGCGTTGCAGATGGCGCTGAAGGAAGATCCGAAGGCGAATGTCGAAGTCGATGGTCACAGCCAGGACCAGCGCTTCTTCATGAACTGGGCTACCGTGTGGCGCCGCAACTTCACCGACGGTGAGCTGCGTGTGCGCCTGAACACCGACCCGCACGCGCCGGCCAACTTCCGTGCCAACGGCGCGCCGTCGAACATGCCGTCGTATGCCGCTGCGTTCCAGTGCAAGGCCGGCGACGCGATGGTGCGTGCCGACGACAAGCGCGTGGTGATCTGGTAATCGATCATCCGTGATGCGTGATGCAGAAGGCCCGGCGAATGCCGGGCCTTTTGTTTGTCTGATCGGTAGCGCCGGGCCATGCCCGGCGGATCTCAGGCCAGCGCCGGCTCCTGCGCCAGCATGCGATGGAAGCGCTGCAGCACGTAGGGATCGATCAGGCCGCCGGATTGCTCGTCAATGATCCGCAGCACCTTTTCGTGCTCCATCGCGGTGCGGTAGGGACGCACGCTGGTCATCGCGTCGTAGGCATCGGCGATGGTGACGATGCGTGCACCGAGTGGAATGTCTTCGCCGCGCAGGCCATCGGGATAGCCACTGCCATCGAAGGCCTCGTGATGGGTGCGGATCAGCCGTGCCACCGGTACGGCATCGCTGCGGCCGGTGGCCATGAAAATGTGCTCGCCACGCACCGGATGCTCGCGCATGATCGCGCGCTCCTCGTCGGTATGCCGGCGCGGGGCCAGCAGCACATCGTCGGGAATGCCGATCTTGCCGATGTCGTGGAAACGGGCGGCCAGGCCGATCTGCGCGCAGGCTTCATCGTCGAGATCGCAGCGTGCGGCCAGGCGCTGCGCGAGCAGTCCGACGCGATCGCAGTGGTGGCGGGTGTAGGCGTCGCGCATCTGCAGCGACATCGAGAGGGCATCGATCAGGCAGGCCTGCGCGTGCAGCAGGTCGGGGGCGGGTACGGCGTCAGGAAACATGGTCATCCGCCCGCACCGGGTGGGGACCGGTGCGGGGTATTCGGGGGCGATCAACCCGGGGCGAGGGTGGTCAGAAGGGCGCGGGCCGCATTGAAGCGGTCTTCCGGCAACGGCAGCGGGTGCTTGATGCGCAGCTTGTCAGGCCCTTCCATGGCGTAGAGATTGGGTTGTTTCTGGATCAGCTGGATCACCGCCATCGGATCGATGTTCGGCTTGGACTCGAACACGATGCGGCCACCGTTCTCGCCCAGGTCCAGCTTGCGGATGCCCAGCGTATTGGCCTTCAGCTTCAGCTCGGCGATGGCGAACAGGTGCTTGGCCGCATCCGGCAGCAGGCCGAAGCGGTCGATCATCTCCACCTGCAGTTCGCGCAGCGCATCACTGTCGCGCGCGCTGGAAATGCGCTTGTACAGGGTCAGGCGGGTGTGCACGTCCGGCAGGTAGTCTTCCGGAATCAGCGCAGGCACATGCAGCTCGACCTCGGCACCGCGCACTTCCTCGCCGGCATCCAGGTCGGGCAGTTTGCCCTGCTTGATGCTGCGCACCGCGCGCTCCAGCAGCTCGGTGTAGAGGCTGAAGCCGACCTCGGCCATCTGCCCGCTCTGGTCCTCGCCCAGCAGTTCACCGGCACCGCGGATTTCCAGATCGTGCGTGGCCAGGGTGAAGCCGGCACCGAGCTCGTCCATCGACGCGATCGCTTCCAGGCGCTTTTCCGCATCCGGGGTGATCGAGCGGCGGTCGGGCGCCACCAGGTAGGCGTAGGCGCGGTGGTGCGAACGACCGACGCGGCCACGCAGCTGGTGCAGCTGGGCCAGGCCGAAGCGGTCGGCGCGGTTGATGATGATGGTGTTGGCGTTGGGGATGTCGATGCCCGATTCGATGATCGTGGTCGACAGCAGTACGTTGAAGCGCTGCTTCTGGAAATCAAGCATCACCTTTTCCAGCTCGCGCTCGGGCATCTGCCCGTGGGCGATGCCGATGCGCGCCTCCGGCACCAGCTCGGACAGCTCGCGCTGCATGCGGCCGATGCTTTCCACGTCGTTGTGCAGGAAGTACAGCTGGCCACCACGCGCCAGCTCGCGCTGGAAGGCTTCGCGCAGCAGCGCATTGTCCCACTGGGTGATGAAGGTCTGCACCGCCAGCCGGTTCGGCGGCGGCGTGGCGATGATCGACAGGTCGCGCAGGCCGGCCATGGCCATGTTCAGCGTGCGCGGAATCGGCGTGGCGGTCAGTGTGAGCAGGTGCACGTTGGCGCGCAGCGCCTTCAGTGCTTCCTTCTGGCGTACGCCGAAACGCTGCTCCTCGTCGACGATGACCATGCCCAGGTCCTTGAACTTCACGTCCGGCTGCAGCAGGCGATGGGTACCGACGATGACGTCGATGGTGCCGGCGGCGACCTTTTCCAGCTCGGCCTTGATTTCCTTGGTGGTCTTGAAGCGCGACAGCACCTCGACCTTCAGCGGGTAATCGGCGAAGCGGTCGCGGAAGTTGCGGTAATGCTGTTCGGCCAGCAGCGTGGTCGGCACCAGCACGGCCACCTGCTTGCCGGCACTGGCGGCGGCGAATGCCGCACGCACCGCCACCTCGGTCTTGCCGAAGCCGACGTCGCCGCAGACCACGCGGTCCATCGGCTGGCTGCTGGCCAGGTCGCGCAGGGTGGCGTCGATCGCGGCCAGCTGGTCCGGGGTTTCCTCGAACGGGAAACCGGCGGCGAACGGCTCGTACATCGCGCGGTCCACCTGCAGCGCCAGACCAGCACGGGCCTGGCGGCGGGCCTGGATCTCCAGCAGCTCGGCGGCGACGTCGCGCACCTTCTCGGCGGCCTTGCGCTTGGCCTTGCTCCACTGCTCGCCGCCCAGCGAATGCAGCGGCGCGGTTTCCGCTGAAGCGCCGGAGTAGCGGCTGATCAGGTGCAGCTGGGCGACCGGCACATACAGGCGGTCGCCCTTGGCGTATTCGATTTCCAGGAACTCGCCGGGCATGCCGCCGACGTCCATCGCAATCAGGCCGCGGTAGCGGCCGACGCCATGGTCCTCGTGCACGATCGGCGCACCCTCGGTCAGTTCACCGAGGTCGCGGATGATCGCTTCCGGCTCGCGGCCGGCACGGCGCGTGCGGCGGGTGCTGCCGGCGCGCTCGGGGAACAGCTGGCGCTCGGTCAGCACCGCGATGCGCGGATCGTCCAGTGCGAAGCCATCCTCCAGCGGCGCCACCGCGATCGCGAAGCGCGCATCGTCGGCGAGGAAGCTGGGCAGGTCGGCCACCACCGGCGGCTTCAGCTCGGCGGCCTGCAGCACTTCCAGCAGCGCCTCGCGACGCCCGGGCGAATCGGCGGCGATCAGCACCCGGCCCGGATAATGGCCGAGGAAGGATTTCAGCGCGTCGCCAGCGGGGGCCTCGCGCGCGGCCACCGGCAGCGGCGGCAGCGGCTGGTCGCCCAACGCATGGGCATCGGCGATGCGCGCGTGGTCAGCCGACCACACTTCGATGCGCGGGGCATCGTTCAGACGCTCGCGCAGTAGTTCCGGCGACAGATACAGCGCCGACGGCGGCAGCAGCGGCCGTTCCACATCGTGGCGGCGCTGCTCGTAACGCTCGCCGGTCTGCGCCCAGAACGCCTCGGCGGCTTCGCCGGCACCGGCGCAGACCACCGGCAGGCTGCCGTCGGGCAGGTAGTCGAACAGGGTCGCGGTGCGTTCGAAGAACAGCGGCAGGTAGTACTCGACGCCGGCCGGGGCCAGCCCGGACTTCAGATCCTGGTACAGCGCGCTGCGCCGGGTATCGACATCGAAGCGTTCGCGCAGCGTGGCCAGCACGCGGGCGATGCTGGCTTCGTCCATCGGTACTTCGCGGCCCGGCAGCATGTGCACCGCCTCGACCTTGTCGAGCGAGCGCTGGCTTTCCGGGTCGAAGGCACGGATCGAGTCGATGTCCTCGTCCAGCAGCTCCACCCGCAGCGGCTCGTCGGCGCCCATCGGGAACACATCGAGCAGGCCGCCGCGCACGGCGAAGTCACCCGGGTCCATCACCTGCGGGACGTTGCGGTAACCAGCACTTTCCAGGCGACGCTTCTCGGCTTCCAGATCCAGGCGCTGGCCGACCTTCAGGTCGAAGCTGCCACCGATCACGTAGCTGCGCGGGGCCAGCTGCTGCAGCAGGGTCTGCACCGGCACGATCACCAGGCCGCGCTTCAGCGTGGGCAGGCGGTGCAGGGCGGACAGGCGCTGCGAAATGATGTCCGGATGCGGGCTGAAGCGGTCGTAGGGCAGGGTTTCCCAGTCCGGGAAGGCCACCACCGGCAGGGCCGGATCGCCGCCGAGCAGGGTCTGCAGGTCGGCTTCAAGCTGGTTGGCGCCGTGGTTGTCACGGGCGATCACCAGCAGCGGGGCGTCGTGCGCACGCGCGGCCTGGGCCAGATACCAGGCCAGGGCGGTCGGCGATGCGGGGGCGCGCCACCAGGCGCGGAGCTGGCCGGCGCGCGGCAGCGGCGGGGCGGGGTATGAGGTACGCGACATGGACCCCGGATTTTAGCAGAAGCCCGATCGAAGCCCGGCGAGTCGTGCCGGCCGTTGGCCGGCCGCCTCATGTGCGGTTGGGGGAACGCAATGCCGGCCAGCGGCCGGCACTACCGGAATGACGCGCCGGGCGATGCCCGGCGCATCCATCAGTTGTCCAGCTCCAGCACCATCCGCACCAGGCCTTCGGCACCGGTCGGGTGCGGGACCGGCTTGAAGCCCAGCGAGGCGGCCAGCTGCTTCATCGGCTCGTTCTCGGCGGCAACGTCGCCGTAAAGACGGTCCAGGTACTTGCCGCGGCCCCACTTCACCAGCTTGCGCATCAGCTGCCGGCCGAGGCCCTGGCCAATGAGGAAGCGGCTGATCAGGATCGCGTACTCGGCTTCACGGGTACCGGGGATGATCGAGGCCCGGGCGACCGCGCCGACCACCGCTTCGCCAGCGGGCAGGGATTCGGCTGCGACCAGGGTGATCTCGGTCTTGGGATTCGGGTGGGTCAGGCGCTGGGTGGTTTCCGGCGACAGCTCGGTCACCGCCTGCAGGAAACGATCACGGATTTCTTCCGGCCCGAACAGGCTGAACGCCGCTTGCAGCGGCGCGCCATCTTCCGGGCGGATGGGGCGGATCAGCAGCTCGTGGCCGCTGGGAGCCTTGAAGATCTCATGCCAGGGCGGCATGCGGTTGCGAGTGGCCATACCGGGTGATTCCTTGGTGGTCCATCGATTGTGGCATCACCGGGGCTGCATTCCGTGAACGAAAGGCTCACAGCGGTACAGCCTCGTGAAGGCCGTTATTCGGGGGCTTTGAGCCAATCCAGGCGGGTGCTGGCACCGGGTTCACCCAGGTGCTGGCGCAGCGCCGGCAGGGCCGGGCCGACCACCCGGTCGAACTGCCAGGGCGGGTTGAGCAGCAGCATGCCGCTGCCGTTGAGGCGCAGCGGCGAGTCGTCCGGCCGCACCAGGAACTCGATCGTCATCGCCGATTTCACCGGCAGGGCGGTGGCCTTGCGCAGGAAGTGCAGGATAGTGCGGCGCTGCTTGATCGGGAACCACACCGCGCAGGTAGCCTGCGGCCAGCGCGCCAGGGTCTCGGCCAGCGCGGCCAGGACGGCCTGGTATTCGACGTCCTGGGCCTCGTAGGGCGGGTCGATCAGCACCAGGCCGCGGCCGATCTTGCTGCCGTTGAACTTCGGCGGCAGCAGCGAGCGCAGCAGCGCATAGCCATCGCCCGCCCGCACGTCGACGCGGCTGTCATGGGCGAACAGGGCCTTCAGCGTGGCCGTTTCGGCTTCCTGCAGCTCACAGACCGCCATGCGGTCCTGCGCGCGCATCGCCTGCGCGCTCAGCAGCGGCGAGCCCGGGTAGTTGGTCAGGGCGCCCACCGGATTATCGGCCTGCACCGCCTTCAGATAGCGCTCGACCACCTCCGGCAGCTTGGGCTGGGCCATCAGCCGCATGATCCCGGATTCAGCCTCGAGGGTCTTGCGGCTCTCTTCGCTGGCCAGCAGGTAGCGGCCGGCGCCGCCGTGGGTGTCGAGCACAAAGAACGGGCTGTCCTTGCGCTTGAAGCTGTCGATCAGGGCCAGCTGCACGATGTGCTTGAGCACATCGGCGTGGTTGCCGGCATGGAAGGCGTGGCGATAGTTCATGGGCGGCAGTGTACGGGGCGGCGGCCGCAGCGGCTATGCTGCGCGCCATGACAGCTCCTGTTGCCCATGTCCTGGTGGTCGAGGACGAAGCCGCCATCGCCGAAACCGTGCTCTATGCGCTGCGCAGCGAGGGCTATGCCGCCAGTCACTGCCTGTTGGGCGGTGAGGCCCTGCAGCGGCTGCAGGCCGGCGATATCGATGTGCTGGTGCTGGACGTGGGCCTGCCCGATCTTGGCGGCTTCGAGGTCTGCCGGCGGCTGCGTGCGCAGCCGGGGCCGGCGGCGCAGCTGCCGGTGATCTTCCTGACCGCGCGCAACGACGAAGTGGACCGCGTGCTCGGCCTGGAGCTGGGCGCCGACGACTACATGACCAAGCCGTTCTCGCCGCGCGAGCTGGTCGCACGGGTGCGTGCACGCCTGCGCCGTGCGGCGCCGGTCGTCGCAGCGCCCAGCGCCGATGCGGGCTGGCAGGAGCATGGCGCGTTCGCCATTGACCGCGAGGGCCGGCGCATCCGCTTCCGCGGCCATGCGCTGGACCTGACCCGCTATGAGTACGCACTGCTGGAAGCGCTGCTGCAGCGCCCGGGTGCCATCCTCAGCCGCGCGCAGCTGATGGACCGGGGCTGGGACAGCAGTGCCGACAGTGCCGACCGCACCGTCGACACCCACGTCAAGACGCTGCGCGCCAAGCTGCGCGCGGCCGGTGCCAGCGACGACCCGATCCGCACCCACCGTGGCCTCGGCTACGCGCTGGAGGTCTAGCCGATGCGCCTGGTACTGAAGCTGTTCCTCGGCTTCTTCCTGATCAGCGGCATCGCCGCGTTCTTCGTGATGCGCGTGTTCGTCAACGAGGTGAAGCCCGGTGTGCGCCAGGCGATGGAATCGACCCTGGTCGATGCGGCCAACGTGCTGGCCGAGATGGCCGCCGCCGACGTCAAGGACGGCACCATCCGCAGCGGCAGCTTCACCCGCAACCTGGCCAAGGCGCGGCAGCGCGACCTGAAGGCGATGGTCTGGCGTTTCCCCAAGCGCTCGCTGGATTACCGGGTGACCATCACCGACGCCAAGGGCATCGTCATCTACGATTCGCTGGGCCGTGATCTCGGCCGCGACAACTCGCGCTGGAATGATGTCTACCGCACCCTGCGCGGTGAGTACGGCGCACGTTCCAGCCCCGAGATTGCCGGTGAAGAGGGCGATACGGTGATGCACGTGGCGGCACCGGTATACGACCCGGTGGATGGCCGCACGCTGATCGGCGTGCTCAGCCTGGCCCAGCCGAACCGCAGCATCGATCCGTTCATCGCCGCCAGCCAGCGCGCCATCATCGAGCGCGGTGCGTGGCTGATCGGGTTGTCGGCGCTGGTCGGCGTGCTGGTGACGATGTGGCTGACCACCGGCCTCGGCCAGCTCAGCCGCTATGCACGCGCGGTCAGCGCGGGCGAACCGGTGCCACCACCACGGCGCCGCCGCGACGAGATCGGCGATCTCGGCCAGGCGCTGGAAACGATGCGCCAGAAGCTCGAAGGCAAGGCCTACGTCGAGCAGTACGTGCAGTCGCTGACGCACGAGATGAAGAGCCCGCTGGCGGCGATCCGCGGTGCCGCCGAGCTGCTGCAGGAGCCATTGCCGGAGGCCGATCGCGTGCATTTCGCCCGCAGCATCGTCGACCAGCAGGAGCGGCTGACCGAGACCATCGACAAGCTGCTGGCGCTGGCCGAAGTGGAACAGCACGGCTGGCTGCAGACGCGTGACCCGATCGCGCTGCCGGCATTGCTGGCCGATGCGGCGGCGGCCGCGCAGGTGCGCGCGCAGGCGGCCGGCGTGCAGGTCCGCATCGGCAGCGTGCCCGACCTGCGGGTGCAGGGCGACGCCTACCTGCTGCGGCAGGCACTGCACAACCTGATCGACAACGCGATTGCCTTCTCGCCGGCCGGCGCGGAGATCGCGCTGCAGGCCGAGGTGGACGGGCAGGGCGTGCGCCTGCAGGTGGCCGACCGTGGCGCCGGCATTCCCGACTACGCGCGTGAGCGGGTGTTCGAGCGCTTCTATTCGTTGGCCCGCCCCGGCAGCGGGCGGCGCAGCTCCGGCCTGGGCCTGCCGTTCGTGCAGGAGGTCGCGCGCCTGCATGATGGGCGTGCCAGCGTGGATATCCGCGAGGGCGGCGGCACCGTGGCCAGCCTGTGGCTGCCTTTGGGTGTGCCAGGCCAGCGCCCGCGCCGCTGACTTCACACTCGCTTCAAATTCGCCACAAACCCTGCTCACCGCGGCGGTCCATCCTGCAGCCCTCTCCAACGAGGATGGACCATGAAATCCCTGAAGATGCTGCTGCGGTTCGCCATTGTCGGCGGGCTGATCCTGCTGCTGCTGGTGCCGCTGACGATGATCCGCGGGGTCATCAACGAACGTAGCGCGTACCGCGACGAGGCCTTCTCACGGGTGGCCGACAGCCGCGCCGGTGCACAGCAGCTGGTGGGCCCGGTGCGGGTGGTGCCGTGGGTGGAACGCAAGCAGGTTGAACTGGTCGACCCGCTGGGCGTCAAGAAGACCGAGGTGCAGGTCACCGAGGGGCACTGGCTGCAGATGCCGGCGTCGCTGGAGGTGGGCGGCGAGATGCTGCCGAGCCAGCGTGAGGTCGGCCTGTTCAAGGTGCCGGTGTACAGCTGGAACGGCCAGATGAAGGCGACGTTCGCTGCAGACGACTATCCGGTGAAGGCCGGCCGCAGCTATGGCCAGCCGTATGTGGCGGTGGGCATTTCCGATGTGCGTGGCCTGGTCGGTACGCCGAACCTGCGCGTGGATGGCAAGCAGCTGCGCCTGCTGCCTGGCGTTGGTGCGGCCAGCGAGGTGGGGCGAGGCCTGCACGCACCGGTGGCCGGATTCGCCGAAGACCATGGCGGCACGCTGGCTGCCAGCACCGTCGAACTCGAGCTGCGCCTGGATGGCAGCCGCATGCTGTCGGTGGTGCCGGTGGGCGATGACACCAAGATCGCACTGCGTTCGAGCTGGCCGCATCCGTCATTCAGCGGTGCGTTCCTGCCCAACGAGCGTCGCGTCGACGCACAGGGCTTCGATGCGCGCTGGGCGGTGTCTTCGCTGGCCTCCGATGCACAGCGACAGCTGCGCAATGATGGTGCGGTCGAGTCGCAGGCGGTGACGGTGTCACTGGTTGATCCGGTCGATGCCTACACCCAGGCCGACCGTGCCTCGAAATACGGCGTGCTGTTCGTGCTGCTCACCTTCGTCGGCTTCATCCTGTTCGAGCTGATCAGGTCGCTGCGCATCCACCCGCTGCAGTACCTCATGGTGGGCCTGGCGCTGGCGATCTTCTTCCTGCTGCTGATCAGCCTGTCCGAGCACATCGCGTTCTGGAAGGCCTACCTGGTCTCGGCGGTGGCCTGTATCGGCCTGCAGGCGGTGTACCTGGCCAACGTGCTGGGCCACTGGAAGCGCGGCCTCGGCTTCGCTGCGCTGCTGACCGTGTTGTATGGCGCGCTGTATGGCCTGCTGGTGTCGGAGAACAACGCGCTGCTGATGGGTTCACTGCTGCTGTTCGTGATCCTGGCGCTGGCGATGTGGGTGACCCGCCGGGTGGACTGGTACGCGCTTGGCGCGGAACTGAAGTAAGGAGCACGCCATGAGCTGGCGCCAGGGATTGCGGCAACGGGCACGGCAGGGCATTCCGGCCCTGCTGGAAGTGGATGCGCTGCTGCAGGCACATGGCGTGCTGGCGGCCCTGCCGGGGGCACGGATCGCCCCCGGCCTGGTCCGCTTCCAGCTGGCGGCGGCGACCTGCGAGGGACTGCAGGGCCAGGGACTGGCCTGGCTGCAGGGCGCACGGCAGGGACGCGGTGCGCTGGCCGGCAGGGTGCCGCGCTACCGGCCATGGAAGGCCGGGGCGGAGGCGCTGGCCGAGATAGGTATCGGCGGCCTTCCGGATGGCTGGCCGGCACACGCGGCGGTGTACGGCTGCAGCAGCATCGACCGGCGGCACTGGTTGCTGCTGCTGCCGGAACGGGCGCAGTTGTGGCTGGGATGGAGTGGGTGATTCGGTTGTTCATCCACGCATGACCTGTATCTACTGTCGCTGTCCATGACCGATGGGACGGTATCGGCGCGCCCCTGCTGGCTAGACTCGATGGGTTTATGATCGAGCCGAAGGGCAGGGGTGCGATGTGTTGAAGTGGGGCATGCTGGCCGCAGCGCTGGCGATGGGTGGCAATGCAGGCGCGCAGCAGCGCGAGCCGGTGGACCTGGACATGGTCAGCCGCATCCGCCAGGAGGCCTTCCACCGTTCGCAGGTGATGGACACCTTCAGCTACCTCACCGAACGCATCGGCCCGCGACTGACCAACTCGCCGGCGATGGGCCGCGCCAATGCGTGGACCCGCGGCAAGTTCAACGAATGGAAGCTGGACAACGTCCACGACGAAGCCTTCGACGACTTCGGGCGCGGCTGGGAGTTCACCTCGGCCAGCGTGGAGATGCTGGGGGACCGCGTGCAGCCGCTGCATGCGCTGCCCAAGGCTTGGACCCCTGGTACCAAGGGACCGGTTGAAGGCGAGCTGGTGCAGGTCGAGATCAAGAAGCCCGAGGACATCGAGAAGTACCGCGGCAAGCTGCGCGGCAAGATCCTGCTGCTGGGCGAGGCGCGCGAGTACAAGCGCGGCACCGAGGCGGATTCGCACCGCCACGACGCCACCTCGCTGGAGGGCCTGCAGGAGTTCACCCTGCCCAAGGACAAGGACGCCACCGCCGAGCGTGCGAAGCGGGTCAAGGAATACCAGGAACGCCAGCAGCTGGCGACCAAGGTCAATGCGTTCTTCGTGGAAGAAGGCGCGCTGGCCTCGATCAGCATCAGCAGCTGGGACAACGGCATCATCCGCGTTGCCGGTGGCGGCTCGCGCAAGGCCGGTGAATCGGTGGGCATCCCCGAACTGGCGATGATCAGCGAACACTTCAATCCGCTGGTGCGCGCGCTGGAGGCCAAGCAGACCGTGCGCCTGCGCGTGGATGTGGCCGCGCGCTTCACCGACGAGGCCGACCAGCCGGGTTACAACACGCTGGCCGAGATCCGTGGCAGCAGCAGGCCCGATGAAGTGGTGATGATCGGCGCGCACCTGGATTCCTGGCACAGTGGTACCGGTGCGGCCGACAACGCGGCCGGCGTGGCGGTGATGATGGAAGCGATGCGCATCCTCAAGGCCACCGGCGCCAAGCCCAAGCGCACCATCCGGGTGGCGCTGTGGAGCGGCGAGGAGCAGGGCCTGATCGGCTCGCAGGCCTATGTGGCCAAGCACTTCGGCCGTTTCCCGGAACCCACCGACCCGGCGCAGAAGGCGCTGCCGGCCTCGCTGCGCGAGCCGACCGGCGCGCTGCAGAAGACCCGCGACTACGGCAAGTTCCAGGTCTACTTCAACATGGACAACGGCTCGGGCCGCTTCCGTGGCATCTATGCACAGGAAAACCTGGCGGCGATGCCGATCTTCGAAGCCTGGCTGGCCCCGTTCCATGACGTCGGCGCCACCACCGTGGCCACCCGCAACACCGGCAGCACCGACCACATCAGCTTCGACCGCATCGGCCTGCCGGGCTTCCAGTTCATCCAGGACCGGCTGGACTACTTCACCAACGTCCACCACAGCCACCTGGACACCTGGGACCACGCCGAACCGGAAGACCTGAAGCAGGCCGCAGCCATCGTCGCCTCGTTCGCCTACAACGCCGCAATGCGCGAGCAGTCCTTCCCACGCAAGGTAGAACCGTAAAAGGGGACGGAGGGGATTAAGTCGTTTCTCCCCTCCGTTTCCCGGTTGCAGGCCCAGCGGCTGGGCAATCGCGACTTAATCCCCTCCGTCCCCTTTTTCCGTCGGGGGCGGTGGGCTGGTAAAATCGGGGGATTCCCGTTCCTCGAGCCGTCCATGACCTGCCGCACCCGCTTCGCCCCCAGCCCCACCGGTTACCTGCACATCGGCGGTGCCCGCACCGCGCTGTACTGCTGGCTGGAGGCCCGCCACCGTGGCGGCGAGTTCGTGCTGCGCATCGAGGACACCGACCGTGAACGCAGCACCCAGGGCGCGATCGACGCGATCCTGGAGGCGATGGAGTGGCTGGGCCTGGACTATGACGAAGGCCCGATCTACCAGACCGACCGCGTCGCCCGTTACCTGGAAGTGGCCGAGCAGCTGGTGGCGGACGGCAAGGCGTACTACGCCTATGAGACCCGCGAAGAGCTGGACGCGATGCGCGAGGCCGCCATGGCCAGGCAGGAGAAGCCGCGCTACAACGGCGCTGCACGCGAACTGGGCCTGCCGCGCAAGGACGACCCGAACCGCGTCATCCGCTTCAAGAACCCGCTGCAAGGCACGGTGGTGTTCGACGACCTGATCAAGGGCCGCATCGAGATCGCCAACAGCGAGCTGGATGACATGGTCATCTTCCGCCCGGACGGCTACCCCACCTACAACTTCGCGGTGGTGGTGGACGACTGGGACATGGGCATCACCGAGGTCATCCGCGGCGATGACCACATCAACAACACTCCGCGCCAGATCAACCTGTACGAAGGCATCGGCGCGCCGGTGCCGAAGTTCGGCCACATGCCGATGATCCTGGACGAGCAGGGCGCCAAGCTGTCCAAGCGCACCGGCGCGGCCGACGTGATGCAGTACAAGGACGCCGGCTACCTGCCGGACGCGCTGCTGAGCTACCTGGCCCGCCTGGGCTGGTCGCACGGCGACCAGGAGCTGTTCAGCCGCCAGGAGCTGATCGACCTGTTCGACGTGAAGGACTGCAACTCCAAGGCCTCGCGCTTGGACATGGCCAAGCTGGGCTGGGTCAACCAGCACTTCCTGAAGACCGAGGACGTGGCCGCGATCGTGCCGCACCTGGTCTACCAGCTGCAGAAGCTGGGCCTGGACGTGGCCGCCGGCCCCGCCCCGGAGGACGTGGTGATCGCCCTGCGTGAACGCGTGCAGACCCTGAAGGAAATGGCCGAGAAGGCGGTGGTCTGGTACCAGCCGCTGACCGAGTACGACGAAGCGGCGGTGGCCAAGCACTTCAAGGCCGGTGCCGAAGTGGCGCTGGGCAAGGCCCGCGAGCTGCTGGCCGCCCTGCCGGAATGGACCGCCGAGTCGGTGGGCGTCGCCCTGCACGACGCGGCCGCAGCGTTGGAAATCGGCATGGGCAAGGTGGCCCAGCCGCTGCGCGTGGCCATCACCGGCACCCAGGTCAGTCCTGACATTTCCCATACCGTTTACCTGGCCGGCCGCGAGCAGGCCTTGAAACGCATTGATGTGGCCATCACCAAGGTAGCAACGGCCTGAGGCATCCTTGCCAGGCCCGAACCGGAGAACACGCATGCCCGCCAAGACCGCCACTGCCTGTACCGCCCCGCACCACCACGTCCACGACGCATCGGATTTCGTGGCGGTGGTCGAGCGTGTCTCGCGCGAACGCGGGCTGCGCCTGACCCCGATCCGCGCCAATGTGCTGAAGCTGATCGCCGAGGCCGGCAAGCCGGTCAAGGCCTACGAGCTGCTGGAATGGGTGCGCAACGGCAAGGGCGTGGGCGCTGATGCCCCGCCCACCGTGTACCGTGCGCTGGACTTCCTGATGGCCAATGGCTTCGTGCACAAGCTGGAATCGGTCAATGCCTTCGTGGCCTGCCACCATCCCAGCAGTGCCGCGCACTCGGTGCCGTTCCTGATCTGCAACAGCTGCCACAGCGCGGTGGAGCTGGAAGACCGCGAGATCGTCACCCAGCTGGAGAAGCGTGCCAAGGAGCTGGGCTTCCAGCCGCAGGCGCAGACCCTGGAAGTGCACGGCCTCTGCGCGCGCTGCGCGGGCTGAGTCGCGGCGCGTACCCGGACTGGGCCGTACGCTCAGTCCCGGGCGGCGTGCTCTTTCAGACGCTTCAGGACGCTGCGCTGTGCGTCGACCAGCACAGGGTCGTCCACCCGCAACTGCTCGACCCAGGCGAGCGCTGGTACCGGGTCGGCACGGCGCACGAAATACAGTGCCTGCGCCAGGAAATGCACATTGGGCACCCTGGCGTCCCAGATGAGCTTGGCGATACGCAGCATCGACGCCTGCATGCCGGGTGTAACCTCAACGCCGGTCTTCCCCGAAAGCGCGGTATTGAGGCAGTAAAGCGCCTGGCAGGGCAGATCACGCGGTGTGCCC
The DNA here is from genome assembly GCF_056480785.1 of Stenotrophomonas sp. 99219_Sma. Classification (NCBI taxonomy): domain Bacteria; kingdom Pseudomonadati; phylum Pseudomonadota; class Gammaproteobacteria; order Lysobacterales; family Lysobacteraceae; genus Stenotrophomonas; species Stenotrophomonas sp. 99219_Sma. The sequence goes on from NZ_CM151117.1 coordinate 1,362,278, forward strand.
GCACGCGACCAGTCAGCGCGTTCGGCAAAGTCCAGCAGGATGGCAATGGCGGCGGGGCCACCCACATCGGCCAGTGTGCCGAGCGCGAACACTGCCAGCTGGGGGTCACCCAGCATATCGCGCAGGCCTTCCACGCCCTGGCGTCCCCAGGCGGTGCAGGCCTTGGCCCAGCCGCCGAACGGTACGACCCGGCTACCATCGCCCAGCAGGCCATCATCCGGCCAACCGTGCAGTATCCGCAGCCGCTCAATCTCCTCGCCACCTTCGGCGCCGTGCTCCTGCACGAAGGCGATCAGATCTTCCGCTTCCAGCGTGTCCTTGGCCGCCCGCCTGGCCAGTGTCGTGAATTTCATCGTCTTCCAGCGATCCTGACCCAGATCCGCAACGGTAGCGGATCAATGGGGTGAAGGCAGCCAGCAGCCTGCACCCTAGTCCATCGGCTTGGACCGGGTATCCACCCGCACGATCACCGACATGCCGGGCCGCAGCTGCGCGGCCAGCGTCTGACCTTCATTGATCGATATCCGCACCGGCAGCCGTTGCACCACCTTGGTGAAGTTGCCGCTGGCGTTGTCCGGGCGCAGCACGCTGAACTCCGAACCTGTGGCGGGTGCGATCTCCTGCACGCGGCCGCGCAGCACCTGGCCCTGGAACGCGTCCACCGAGAACGTGGCCGGCTGACCGATCGCCATGCCCCAGGTCTGGCCTTCCTTGTAGTTGGCCACCACCCATAGCGTGTCAGGCACCAGGAACAGCAGCTGCGAACCGGCGGCGACGTATTGGCCCACGCGCACGCTGGCTTCGCTGATCTGGCCGTCGCGCGGTGCGTGGATCACCGTGTTGGCCAGGTCGATGCGCGCCAGTTCCAGTTGTGCCTGTGCACTTTCCACCTGGGCCTCCAGGCTCTTGCGCGCCACCTGGGTCGACACCAGCGTTTCCTCGGCGATGCGGATCTGCGCCTGCGACTGCTGCACGCTGGCCTGTGCCGAGGCCTGGGTGGTGCGGAACTTGTCGCGGTCGTTGACCGACACCAGTTGCTGCGCAGCCAGTTCCTCGTAGCGTTTCAATTCATTGCGCGAACGTTGCAGCTCAGCCTGGCCGGCCGACAGCGTGGCGTGCGCCGAAGCGATCTGCGCACGATTCTGTGCCTGCGACTGGTCCGAGTTGGCCAGTGCCGCACGTGCGCTGTCCAGCGTTGCCTGCGCCTGGGCGACACGCTGCGTGTAGATGCGGTCATCGATGCGCAGCAGCGGCTCGCCTTCCCTTACGTGCTGGAAGTCCTTCACCAGCACTTCGGTCACGTAGCCGTTCACCTGTGGCGCCATCACCGTGATCTGCCCGCGCACATAGGCGTTGTCGGTCACCATCACGCTGCTGGTGAACGGCCACAGGTGCCAGGCGCGCAGGATCAGCGCAATGCCCAGCAAGGCCACCACCACCATCACCACCACGCTGCGCGCGCTGGGCTTGAGGTACTTCGGCGCGGCAGCCGGTGTCGCGGGCGCAGGCGCAGCATCGGTCGGCGGCGGTGGAGTGACGTTGTCGGCGTCGATGTCGTCGGGGCGGGGCGGGACGGGAGGCATGGAGGAGGACTCAGCGGGGCGCGGCCGGCGTGGCCGCAGCGGGGGAAGTGGGGTGGCGCTTGCGCCATTGCTTGAGCACGGCGGTGCGCAGCGACAGCAGCAGCAACCAGCCCAGGAAGCCGATCGCCAGCCAACCGCTCAGCGTGAACACATCATTGAAGCCACGCACGTTGGCTTCGCGGCGCGTGGTCTGCGCCAGCTGCGCGCTGCCCTGCGCGCTGCGCAGCACCGGGTCGGTGATCTGTGCGCTGTACAGCTGCTGCTGGAGGCGCAGGCGTTGCGCCACCACCGGGTCGGCCGGGTCGAGCTGGCTGGTCAATGCACTGGAGTACAGCTGCTCGCGGTGCAGTTGGAAGGTGCCCAGCACCGCCGAGCCGGCCAGACCACCCAGCGTCTGGGTGATCGACAGCGTCACCAGGAAGGTGATCATGTGGTCCACGCCCTGTTTCAGCGCGGCGGAAATGCCGAGCATGATCAACGGGCCCATGAACATGCCGGCACCCACCGAGGCCAGGAACTGGCTGACGTAGAAGTCGTGCGGTCGATCCATGCTGGTGCGGTGCTGATCGAAGAAGGCGGCAGCGCCGAGCAGCAGGATCGCCATCAGCAGCTGCGCGATCAGCCGCTTCGGGCCGAAGGTCAGCGAGGCACCGGCGATGCCGGTGACCACGCCCGCGAGGATCACTACGAACAGCGGGCGCATCTGGTCCGGGCCCATGCCCAGCGTGCGCATCAGGTTGACCACGCCATAGGACTGCTCGGTGGTCAGGAAGCGGATCAGGAACGCGCCGACGATGAAGTGCAGCACCGGCAGCTTCGACAGCCAGCGGATCTGCAGCAGCGGATTGCGTCGGTAGTGTTCGATGATGAAGGCAGTGGTGGTGAGCACGATCGAGGCGACCAGCGCCCAGCCCAGCCATGGCGTGTTGAGCCACCAGCGGGTGTAGCCCTGCGCCAGTACGATCACCAGCAGCGCGACAGCCGGCGCAAGCAGGGCGAAGGTGAGGAAGTCCAGTGGCTCGAAGGCTTTCACCTGGATGCCGGGCGGCAGCTTCAGCACCACCACTGCCGCGAACGCGCACAGGGCCAGCCCGGCTTCAAACGAGTAGAGCTGGTGCCACTGGCCGGTATCGACCAGGCCCGGTGACACGATCCAGGCGATCGGCACCGCCAGCTGCGAAAGGCCGACACCGACCACCAGCAGGTTGCCGGTGAACCGCCGTGGCAGCGCCTGCAGCATGTACAGCGTGCCCAGCGTCGAACAGGCGGCGCCAGCGAAGCCGCTGGCGGCACGGGTCAGCATCGTGGTCTCGAAGCTGCCAACGAACAGGTGCAGCACCGCCAGTGCTGCGTACAGGCCCAGGCCGATCTCGGCGAACAGGCGGATGCCGTACTGCTGGCGGAACTTGAAGGCCAGCAGGTTGGCCGTGACGTTGACCATTGCATAGGCCGCCACCAGCCAGCTGCCCTGGGTCGGCGTCAGTGCCAGCTGGCCCTGCAGGAAGGGCAGGTTGGCGGTGACCAGTGCATTGCCAAGGCCACCGGTGATCGCCACCAGCAGCGACACCAGTGCATAGGCCACGCGTCGATACGGTGGGTGCCAGGGCATCGACGCCGAACCGGGCATGGTCGGCTTCTCGTGCTCCTCCCAATCCGGAACCGGCTTCAGATACGGCTGGACCATCAGCGGGCCTCGCTGGTTGCTCCCTGGAGACCCCCGCGCAGCAGCTGCAGGGCACGCCCGGCCAGGTGGGCGCGCTCGTCGCGGGTCTTGCCGCGCAGGGCCGCGCCCAGCATGCCCGAGATCAGTGAAATATCCGTCTTCTCCAGGTCGGCCCGGCACAGGCCGGCGGCCTTGGCACGGGCGATCGGTGCTTCCAGCAGATCGCGCACGGTCTCGCGCGCGGTGCGCATGGCCGGCACGTCCGAATCGACTGCACGCCAGTAATCGGCCAGTGCCGGCGAATCGATGATGCGCTGGGCCATACCCTCGAACACTTCGAACAGGGCATCGTCGCGGTCGCCGAGCTGCTCGACCTGGCGCCGGATACGGTCGACCGTACGTTGCAGCAGTGCCTGGATCAGCGCGGTGCGGTCGGGGAAGTTGCGGTACAGGGTGGCGCGGCCCACCTGGGCGCGTTCGACCACCAGGTCCAGCGGGGCGGTGACACCGTGTTGGCCGAACACATGATCGGCGGCGTCGAGGATGAGGGCACGGCGGGCAGCAGCATCGGCACGTTGGGCAGTCATGGAATTATTTTCGGACAAAAGTGTCCGATTGGCGAGACTTTGAGTGACGGGATTGTCCGCTTGTTGTGGTACGCACATCTTTGTGACGAATGCGTGATGGATGCTGCACAAAGAGATGGGGGCCAGAAGGCCCCCATCGGATCTGCTTGCATTGGATCCACGCCATGCGTGGGCTGAGGCTGGGGTCAGAACCCATTCCTCTGGAATGGGATCCGACTCCACTACGCGATCAGAAGAACGCGCGGATGCCGAATGCGACACCACGGCCCGGCAGCGGCGAGTAATCACGCAGCAGCGAGGTATGCGGACGCACTTCGCGGTTGGTCAGGTTGCTGCCATCCAGGAACACCTCGTAGCTGTTGCTCGCGTTGCGATCCCAGCGGTAGGCCAGATGCGCGTCGACCAGGGTGTAGCCGTCGCTCGGCGCTTCGTTCTGGGCGACATCCTTCTGGCGGCTGTAGCGGACCGCACCGACCGAGGCGCGCCAGCCGTCCTTCGACCAGCGCAGGTCGGCGCCGACGCGGGCCGGGGCGATGCGCGGCAGGTAGCCGGTGTTGGCCAGCTCCACGCTGTAGTTGTGGTTGTGGTCGCCATGCGGCACGGCGATGTCGAGGTTGCGGCTGCCGCTGCCATCCAGCTTGGCCTTCACGTAGTCGCCGAACAGGCGCAGATCCCAGTCACCGGCGCCGCCTTCGAACAGGTGCACCAGCGCTTCGGCTTCGGCACCGCGGAACACCGCATCCTGCTGCGTCCAGGCGCGGACCGGCAGACCCTCGGTAACGCCGGTGTCGGCCAGGTAGATGAAGTCCTTGAACCTGGTCTGGTAGACCGACGCGGAGAAGTCCAGGCGTTCGCTGTGGGTGTGGATACCCAGTTCCACGCGCTGGCCGCGCTCGGTCTTCAGGTTGGCGTCGCCGATTTCCAGCGAGCGGGTGGCGATGTGTGCGCCGGCGGCATACAGCTCTTCGTTGGTCGGTGCACGCTCGGAGCTGTCCACGCCGATGCGAAGGTCAACGGCATCGTTGAGCTTCCAGATGCCGGCCGCAGACAGGTTGGTGGCGCCGAAGGTGCGGCGGCGATAGTCGCCGGTCGGGTCCAGCTTGACCTGGTCGTGGCGGCCGCCCAGTTCCAGCTTGAACGGGCCGAACTGCTTTTCCTGCAGTACGAACAGGCCGATGTTCTTCGTGCCGGTATCCGGAACGAACGCCTCTTCGCCCTTGGCACCGAAATCACTGTTGCCGAACTGCAGGCCGAAGGCGCCGTCCCAGCCGCCGATCTGCTGCTGCACGGCTTCCAGGCGCGCCTCGATGCCACGGTTGGTGAAGCGGGTGGACGGCGTGCCGGCTTCCAGCTCCACGTGTTCGTAGTCGGTGTAGGCCACGCGTGCATTGATGTTCTTCAGGAACGAGACCGGGTTGTAGATGCCGGCCTTGGTCTCGAAGCGGTTCTGCACCATGTCGATGCGCACGTCATGCTCGTCGCCGCCTTCCTCTTCATCGCCATGGTCGTGGCCGTGGTCATGGCCATGATCATCGCCATCGGCATGCACGTGCGCGCCATTGGGAATGCCGTAGTTGGTGCGGTAGGTGCTGGCCGATACGCCGAAGTAGCCGCCGTCGCCCAGCCAGGTCGCGCCGACGCCGCCGGCGCGGGTGCGGATCGAGCTGTTGTCGAGGCGGCCGCGGCGCGGCTCTTCGCCTTCTTCGCCCGCGTGGTCATGGTCGTGATCGTGATGGTCTTCAAGGCTGTCGATCACTGCATAGCCGGGAATGCGGTAGTCGTCGCCATTGCGCACCAGGCCGTCCACATGCAGCACGACATTGCCGCTGACGCCATCGAGGCGGAACATGCCGCTGCGCTCGTTGTTCACCGAATTGCCGCGCAGCTCGGCGCGGCCGCTGAGCGGGCGCTCCGGCAGCTCGCGGGCGATGCGGCCATCCACCACATTGACCGCGCCACCGATGGCGCCACTGCCGAACAGCAGCGTGGCCGGGCCCTTCAGCACTTCGATCTGGTCGGCCAGGAACGGCTCGATGCTGGTGGCATGGTCGGCACTGACCGTGGACGCATCCATGTTGCCCATGCCGTTGGACAGCACGGCCACGCGCGGGCCTTCCTGGCCGCGGATGATCGGGCGGCCGACGCCGGGGCCGAAGAACGTGCTCTGCACGCCCGGCAGCTTGGCCACGGTATCGCCGAGGGTGCCGGCCTTCTGCTCGTCCAGGCGTTCGCCGGCCAGCACCTCGACCGGGCGCGCCAGCGATTCGGCATCGCCCTGCAGCGGCGACGCAGTCACCTGCACCGACGACAGTTCGGTCAGGTGGCGGTCACGATGAGCGCTGTCATCGCCGGCGGCAAAGGCAACCGAAGGCAGCAGGGCGGCGAGGGCCAGAGCGAGGGAATGCGGCTTCAACCGCGGGGTGTGGGCGGGCATGGAGCGGGTCCTTTGTTACAGTGTATCAATCGCTGGGCGCACGTATCCCGTCAGCGGGACAGGGGGAGGGAAACCGTGCGGGTCGGGAACAGATGTTATATTATTCCATAACGATTCGCCGACCCTGCTGGAAGTCATGTCCCTGTCCTCACGCCTGCGCCACCTGCTCGACCGTTTCGGCGCCACTGGTTCGATGCTGTGCGCGGTGCACTGCGCGGTGATCCCCGTGCTGCTGGCTGCGGCGCCGTCGCTGGGCCTGTCGTTCTGGCTGAGCGATGGGGTGGAACAGGCGCTGGTGGTGTTCGTGACCCTGCTCGGATTGTTCAGCCTGGTCTGGGGCTACCGCCGGCACGGTGCGCTGCGTGCGCTGGGCTTCCTGATCCCCGGCCTGGTCGCGTTGTGGGCCGGCGTGCTGTACGACCCGCTGCACCACAATGCGGTGCCACACGCGGTGGTGATGACCGTCGGCGGCCTGCTGGTGGGGGTCGCCCATCTGGTCAACCTGCGCCTCAACCACGGTCACGTGCACGACGCCAGCTGCGCGCACTAGGCGCTCCGTGATAGGATTTTCGATCGTGCGCGGGGGCGCCCAGCAAGGCGGCCCCGCCGAACCCGTGTCAGTACGGGGTAACCAGATTTCACATTTGAGGAGTTGAAGACATGGGTAAGGGTGACCGCAAGACCGCCAAGGGCAAGCGCTACAACGCCAGCTACGGCAACGCCCGTTCGCACACCGCGAGCAAGGTCGCCGTAGGCGCCGCCGCTCCGGTTGCCAAGAAGACCGTGGCCAAGGCTCCGGCGAAGAAGGCTGTGGCGAAGAAGGCCGTCGCCAAGGCCTGATCCGGCCCAGGCCGGTTCAACGAAAAACGCGGCGCCTGGCGCCGCGTTTTTTTATGCCTGTCCGGCGAGCCGAGCGTGGGCTCGGCTCTACAACCGGATCAGCGCAGGGTTTTCTTCAGCGTTTCCGGATTGCCGTCGTTCGGTGCAGCCGGCACCTGCAGCAGGTCGGCCAGCAGCGGGTAGACGTCGACATTGTCGAAGCCATCGATCACCAGGCCTTGGCGGAACGACGGGCCGCTGGCCACGAATACCGCGCGCATGGAGGGCAGGGCATTGTCGTAGCCATGCGAGCCACGATCCTGATGGTCTCGCTTGGCGATCTTCTCCTGGTGCAGGGCATCCCAGCCTTCATCCATCATGCAGACAATGGCGGGAATGCGCGGGTGGGTGCCGTAGTGCAGGCGCGCCGGCAGATTCTCTTTCTTCCAGCACTCATACCGGTCGTGACGACCGAGCAGGGCGCGCTCGGCGGCGGCTTCGTGACCGGCCAACGGCGCAAAACCCACCGACTGGCCCTGGCTGACGTTGCGAGCGATGGCCGGGGCGGCCATTGATTCGGTGGAGATCACCTGGCCGACCGGGACGCTGGCCATGCCATGGTCGGAGACCACGATCACGTTGGTGGTCGCGGCCAGGCCGCGCTGCTGCAGTCCATCGAGCACCTGGCCGACGATCTGGTCGGCGCGCACGATGGCGTCGGCGTACTGCTTCGATTCGGGGCCGTAGTTGTGGCCGGCCTTGTCCACGTGCTCCATGTACAGCGTGGTCAGGCGGGGGGCATCGGCATCGGTCTGCGCAAGCCAGTCCAGCACGGTGCCCGCGCGTTGTTCCAGCGGTTCCTTGCCGTCGTACACGCGCCATTGGCTTGGGCGCACACCACGGATTTCCGATTCACTGCCCGGCCACGAGGTGGTGGCCGAACGCACCCCGGCGTTCTCGGCGCCGACCCAGATCGGTTCGCCGCCCCACCAGCCGCTGGTGGTGACCGCCTCACGGTTGCTCAGCTCGAACCGGCCCAGTGCTTCATCGTCCATGCTGTTGTTGACGATGCCGTGGTGGTCCGGGCGCAGGCCGGTGACGATGGTGTAGTGGTTGGGGAAGGTCAGCGACGGATAGGACGGGGTCATCCAGCGTGCACGCACGCCGCCGTCGATCAGGCGCTGCAGGTTGGGGGTCAGGCCGCGGTCCAGCGCATCGGCGCGCAGGCCGTCGATCGAGATCAGCAGCAGCTTCGGCGGCGCAGCCGCAGCGACAGCGGTGGGAGCGGAGGCGGAAGGGGCGGGCGCGGTGGTGCAGGCGGCCAATGGCAGCAGCAGCGCCAGCGCGCAGGTCAGGCGTACGGAAGTCATCCGCCCATGATAAGCCGGTGCAATGACCACCCCAAGACACGTTGCGCCGAAGGGCGCAGCGTGTCCGCGCATTTTTCCTTATCCCTGCGCCATCGACGCGCGCCCTTGAACAACAAGGGGGCTCCTCACCAGACATACCCCGTCGATTGCATTCCACCCCTGATGCGGCCGGAGCGTGTCGACCAAGGTCGACACCTACCCACAGCCGCGCGTACCAATAATCGCCGTTACCAGCAGCCGCGTGAACCTGTCGCAGGCGGGGCGGTGTCGGATTGCGGGGTGTCCGCGGCATGGATGCCGCGGCCAAGCCTACAAGGACGTACTTGCGGCGTCCCCGCAATCCGACACCGCCCCGCCAACCCACGGATAGCCCGCTTTTGACGTTGACGTTGACGGTGATTCGGCGGGTGCAGGGCGCAGCCCTGCCGGAAAACCTGCCCCTCAGGCGAACAGCGGGGCCTGGCGTTGTTCCAGTCGCAGCAGTGCGGCCTTGGTTTCCAGGCCGCCACCGAAGCCGGTCAGTGCCCCGTTGCTGCCGATTACACGATGGCAGGGCAGGATGATCGGCAGCGGATTGCGCCCATTGGCAGCGCCGACGGCGCGGGTCGCACTGGGCTGGCCCAGGTGCTGCGCCAGCTGCAGGTAGCTCCAGGTCTGGCCGAACGGGATCAACGCCAGCGCCTGCCACACGCGCAGCTGGAACGGCGTGCCGCGTGGCGCAAGCTCCAGGTCAAAGCTGCTGCGTTCGCCGTGCAGGAACTGCAGCAGCTGCTCGCGTGCTTCCGGCAGCGCATCCGGCGCGTAGTGCCAGTCGTCGCGCCCGCGTGCCGGGTGGCGGTTTTCCGGGAACAGCACGTGGGACAGGCCACGCTCGTCACCGGCGATGGTCAGCACGCCGATCGGGCTGTCGAAACGGTCGAACAACAAGGTCATGTCGGTTCTCCAACGAAAGTGCCGGACAGGTGCCACAGGTGCAGCACGGCATAGGCACGCCAGGGGCGCCACGGTTGCGCGCGCGCTTCGGTCGCGCGTTCGCTCAGGCGCTGGCCCTGCGCATGGCCGAGCACCTGCTGCAGTACCAGGTCACCGGCCGGGAAGGCATCGGGCTGGCCGAGCCCGCGCAAGGCGATGTACTGCGCGGTCCACGGACCGATGCCGGGTAGTGCCACGCAGCGGGAAACGAACTCTTCCAGCGCCTGGCCCGGGCCGAAGTCGAGCGCGCCACTGGCACAGGCGGCGGCAAGCGCACGCACGGTGGCGGCGCGGCTGCGCGGCAGGCCGATTGATTCCAGTGGCGCCTCGGCCAGTACCTCGGGCGCCGGAAACTGGCGATCGAATTCCGACGGCATGCCCGGCAGGTGCGCGCCATAGGCATCCACCAGCCGCCGCGCGAAGGTGGTGGCCGCGGCCACGCTGACCTGTTGGCCGAGCACCGCGCGCACGCCCACTTCGAAGCCATCCCAGCCGCCCGGTACGCGCAGCCCGGGACGTTCGGCAATGCCGCGCGCCAGCAGCGGCTCTTCGCCGAGCGCGGCGTGGACCTGCTGCAGGTCGGCATCCAGATCGAATACGCGACGCACACGGCGGACGATGTCGGGGATCAGGCGCGGATCGACCGCGCCCAGCTGCAGGCGCAGTTCCGGGCGCTTCGGGTCGGCGGTGACGCGCAGCAGGGTGGGGCGCTCCGGCGTGCCGAGCACGCGCTGGTAGCTGTCTTCGCCGATCAGCTCGATGCCGGGCAGGCTGCGCTTGCGCAGGAAGGCCAGCATGCGTGGGAAATCCAGTGGTGGCCGGTATGCCAGACGCAGTACCAGGCAGCCATCGTCGGCGGCCAGTGGCTGGTGCTGGCGACGCAGTGCTGTCGGTGCCATGCCGCAGCCCTGCAGGAAGGCGGTATTGAAACGGCGCAGGCTGTTGTAGCCGGCGGCCAGCGCGACGTCGGTCACCGGTAGCGTGGTCTCGGTCAGCAGCTGCTTGGCCAGCAGCAGGCGATGGGTGGCGTGGATCTGCCCTGGCGTTGCGCCCAGATGTTCGACGAACAGGCGCTGCAGCTGGCGCGCGCTGAGTCCGATCTTCTCTGCGAGGTCGGCTACCGGCTGCTCCTGCAGGAAGCCGCCATGGATCAGGGCCAGTGCGCGCTGCACGGTCTGCCCGGCCAGTGCCTGCTGCGCCTGCGGTGCCAGCTCGGGGCGGCAGCGCAGGCATGGGCGGTAACCGGCTGCCGCAGCAGCGGCCGCAGTCGGGTAGTAAGTGATGTTGCGCGGCTTCGGCGGCGGTGCCGGGCACATGGGGCGGCAATAGATGCCGGTGCTGCGCACGGCGGTGAAGAACACACCGTCGAAGCGTGCGTCGCGGGCCAGGCGGGCGCGGTCGCAGGCGGCGGTGTCGAGGGCGAGGGCGGTGTCCATGGCGCCAGTCTAGGCGTGTGCGGGCGGGGATACTCGCCGGATTCGGACATGGATGCTGGAGGGGGGCTGGCAGGGCTTGCAGCCCTGCACCCGCAACGTCAACGTCAACGTCTCAATCAAAAGCTGGCAGTCCGTGGGATGGCGGGGCGGTGTGGGCTGTCAGGACACGCCGTAAACCCGTCCATGGGGGCTCGATGGCGCCATCCATGGCGCCAACGGTCCTGTCAGCCCACACCGCCCCACCTCTGACAGTTGGTCGCTGCAGTTGGTGGGTGCCGACCGTTGGTCGGCACGCTTTTGCTGTTGGTAGGTGTCGACCTTGGTCGACACGCTTTTTCCCAAGGGTCAGAAGGGGTTCAGTGCCACGCGCTGAATGCGCGGCCTGGACGGGTAGACTGTGCCTCTTGCTCCCATGAATCCCGGTTGCCCGATGTCCGCCAAATTCCGCTGGTTGCCCCTGTTGTGCCTGGCCCTGGCGGGCTGCAGTCAGTTGGAGAATCCGGGCAATGTGACCGCTGCCGACAAGGCGGCGCGGGCGCCGGCCAGCGATGGCGAGAACATGGTGTCGATCAATGCGGCTGACGCACCGCCACCGCCGGCGCCGCCGCGCAGCCGGGCGGATCGGCCGTGGCCGCAGGCGCAGTTGGAGAATGGCCGCGCCTGGGTCAGCTGCAGTACCGAGTACGCCGGTGAGGCGGGCGATGGCGTCGAGCTGGAGGGCCTGCAGCGCGAGCAGATTGCCCAGGCCCTGGCGCCGTGTGCCGAGCGTGGTCTGATGCGGGTGCGTTACGCCGGCAAGATCAATCCGGGCTTCGCCGAAATGATGTGGCGACTTGCCGTGGTCGCCGATGAACAGAAGATCCACAAGCGCATCCTCGATCTGGACTCCAGCGGCGGCCAGGTGGAATCGGCGATCGTCGCCGGTGACAGCATCGGTGAATCGGGCTGGACCATCTGGGTGCGCGAGGGCTCGATCTGCCACAGCGCGTGCGTGTTCGTGCTGGCCGCCGGTGACAACCGCCTGCTGTCGGGCAAGGTCGGCATCCACCGCATGATGCGCATCAGTTCCAAGGCCACTTCGCGCGCCGAGCTCAACCGCGAGCTGCACGAGGTCTACGACAACGTGAAGGACTACCTGCAGCGCAACGGCGTGGCGGTGGGCGTGGCCGATCTGATGATGACGGTGCCCAACCGCAGCCTGCGCCTGCTGACGCCGGACGAACTACGCCAGTACGGTCTGGATGGCACCAACGCGGTGCAGGACGATCTGGAACGGATCAAGCAGATGCGCGCCTGCGGCGATGACTTCGTGCAGCGCAAGGATGCGTTCCTGATCGCCTTCGACCAGCAGTGCAAGCGCGAAGGCGCCGACATGGAATCGATCAACAGCTGCGGCCAGGCACTGAAGCAGCGCTTCGGTTTCCCGGATGCGGTGTGCCCGGAAGAAAGCCCGCTGTCGGAAATCGATGTGGCAACGTTGCCGCCGGCACCGTCGGAGCCGCCGCCGGTGGCCGAACAGGCGCCAGCAGACACCGGCACGCCTGCCGCGCAGGCCGATGCCGCAGCGGTGGAAGGCAGCGCCCACGCGCGCTGACGAACAGCTCACCGCGCTGGCGTAGACTGCGGTTCTTTCCCGAGAACCGGCGGTGTCCATGAAGCGCGTGCTCCTGCTGCTGTCCCTGCTGCCCCTGACCGCATTGGCGCAGGCACCCGCGCCGGCCACGCCTGCACCGGCACCCGCGCGCCCCGCACTGGCATCGCCGGCGGCTGCGAAACCGGCCACGGCCGGCGCTCCGGCGTTGACTGCCGCGCAGCAGGCGCAGGTGCAGAAGCAGGATGCGGAAATGGGCGCGGCCGCAGTGAAGGCGGCGCAGCTGGTCGATGCCAACCGCGCAGGCGAGTTGTGGGATGGCGCTTCGGCCGTCGCGCGCCGTGCAGTACCGAAGGCCGCCTTCGTCAGCCAGTTGACTGCCGAGCGCACGCGCCTGGGCGCGCTGGCCGGGCGTGGCCAGCCGACCATCACCCGGGTCAAGTACAGCGCCGGTGCCGCGGTGCCGGAGGGGCTGTACATCAACGTCAGCTTCCCGACCCGTTTCGCCAACAGCGCGCAGCCGGTACGCGAGCTGGTCTCGTTCCGTTTCGACGAGGACCAGGTGTGGCGCCTGGCCGGTTACAGCCTGCGTGCGTCGGCACCCTGAGGAGATGATCGATGGCAACTGAACTGACGATGCTGGCCTGGTCGGTGCTGCTGGGCTTTGTCTACATCTTCGCTACCTCCACCGTGGTCACCCGCGAGCGCGGGATGAAGTGGAATGCCTCGGCGCGTGATGGCGAAGCCAGGCCACTCAGCCCGCTGGCCGGGCGCCTGCAGCGTGCGCAGGCCAACTTCCTGGAGACGTTCCCGTTCTTCGCTGCCGCCGCCATCGCAGTGGTCGTGGCCGGGCGCGGCAACGACACCACGGCGCTGGCGGCGCAGGCCTACTTCTGGGCGCGCGTGGTCTACCTGCCGCTGTATGCCGCGGGCGTGCCCTACGTGCGCAGCCTGGTCTGGGCAGTGTCGCTGCTGTCGATCCTGGCGCTGGTGTTCGCGTTGTTGTGATCCCGGCCTGATCCAGATCAAGGCCGGTCAGGTGCGCGGCGCTATGCTGGCGCGGACTGAATCAACGGCAGGAGGCGCGCATGCGCAGGATGGACGTGGTGGTGGTCGGCGCCGGACCGGCGGGGCTGTGTTTCGCGCGTGCGCTGGCCGGTAGCGGCCTGCAGGTCGGGCTGGTCGAAGTTCAACCGCGCCAGGCCCTTGCCGAGGCCGCCTTCGATGGCCGTGAGATCGCGCTGACCCATGCCTCGCGGCAGAGCATGGAGCAGCTGGGGCTGTGGCAGCGCCTGCCGCAGGCCGAAGTCGCTGAACTGCGCGATGCCAAGGTGATGAACGGCGGCTCGCCGTTCGCGCTGACCTTCGCCAGCAGCCAGGTGGACGGTCAGCCGCTGGGTTGGCTGGTGCCCAACCATCTGATCCGCCGCGCTGCATGGGATGCCGTGCAGGGGCAGGACGGCCTGGAGCTGTTCGACGGGCGCAAGGTGCTGGGCGTGCAGGCCGATGCGCAGGGCCACGTGGTCAAACTCGATGACGGCAGCCAACTTCATGCGCGCCTGCTGGTCGCCGCTGACAGCCGCTTCTCCGCAACCCGCCGCATGCTCGGCATCGGCGCGCAGATGCGCGACTTCGGCAAGTCGATGCTGGTGTGCCGCATGCAGGTTGAGCGTGATCATCACCACACTGCCTGGGAATGGTTCGGCTACGGCCGCACGATGGCGTTGCTGCCGCTCAACGAAGGCCAGGCATCAGCAGTGATCACACTGCCACCGCGGCAGATTGAAGAACTGCTGGCGATGGATGAGGTGGCCTTCGGTGAGGCCATCGGTGCCTGCTTCGAACACCGTCTTGGCCGCATGCAGCCAGTGGCCACGCCGCAGGCGTATCCGCTGGTGGGTGTGTACGCGCACCGTTTCGTCGGCGAGCGTTCGGCGCTGATCGGCGATGCCGCCGTCGGCATGCATCCGGTCACCGCACATGGCTTCAATCTGGGCCTGGCCAGTGCGCAGCGGCTGGCGCAGGGCATCGTCGAACAGCAGCGTCGCGGTGCCGACATCGCCGCCGCCGGCATGCTGGCCAGCTACCAGCGCGGTCATCGGCTGGCATCGAGGCCGCTGTACGAGGCCACCAACGCGATCGCCAGCCTGTATACCGACGATCGCCGCCCGGCGCGGCTGCTGCGCGCGGCCGGCCTGCGCCTGGCGCAGGGCGTTGCGCCGTTCAGGCAGCTGATCGCCTCGCACCTGACCCAGCGCGTGGCCTGAACCGGTTCAGATCAGCCCGTTCAGATCAGCCGGCGGCCAGCACCCGGATCTGGCTGTCGGCGAATTCAACCACCTGGCCTGCGCGGATCTTGCAGGCCTTGCGCAGTTCGACCTCGCCGTCGACCCGCACCTGGCCGTCGCTGATGACCATCTTGGCCTCGCCGCCGCTGGTGACCAGGTCGGCCAGCTTGAGCAGCTGCTTGAGTTCGACGTAGTCACCGTCGAGGTCGAATTCGAGAATCTGCATGGAGCGGGGTTCCTGGGGAAGGGCGCAGCAGCGGCCGGGCCGGTGAAGAGGGCGCGTATTGTGCGCCAGCTTGGGGCATGACGGTACGCGCACGGCAAGCTGTACGCCTTGTTCAGGATCAATGCGGTATGATTCCGCTCTGAGCGAGTGAAATCTCCTCCAACCGAGCAGCGCCAGGGCACGCGATAAGAAGGGCGCCCAAAGCGCGGACCATCACCTTTTTTATCGCACTGCCAGGAAGACGGCAGTGTCTTCGGAGTTCCCCATGTCCCAAGATTCCCAAGCGCCGCTGCAGTTCGCGCAGCTCGGCCTGTCCGAGCCCGTGATGCAGGCGGTCACCGCCATCGGCTACGAAACCCCGTCGCCGATCCAGGCCGCCACCATCCCGGCGATGCTGGAAGGTCGCGACGTGCTGGGCCAGGCCCAGACCGGCACCGGCAAGACCGCAGCGTTCGCGCTGCCGGTACTGTCCAACATCGATCTGCAGCAGATCAAGCCGCAGGCCCTGATCCTGGCGCCGACCCGCGAACTGGCCATCCAGGTTGCCGAGGCGTTCCAGTCCTATTCGTCGAAGATCCCGGGCTTCCGCGTGCTGCCGGTGTACGGCGGCCAGCCGTACGGCCAGCAGCTGTCGGCCCTGCGCCGCGGCGTGCACATCGTGGTCGGTACCCCCGGCCGCGTGATCGACCACCTGGACCGCAGCACCCTGGACCTGTCAGAGCTGAAGACGCTGGTGCTGGACGAAGCCGATGAAATGCTGCGCATGGGCTTCATCGACGACGTCGAAGCCGTGCTGAAGAAGCTGCCGGAGCAGCGCCAGGTGGCCCTGTTCTCGGCCACCATGCCGCCGCAGATCCGCCGCATCGCGCAGACCTACCTGCAGGACCCGGTGGAAGTGACCATCGCGGCCAAGACCACCACCTCGGCCAACATCCGCCAGCGTTACTGGTGGGTGAGCGGCATGCACAAGCTGGACGCGCTGACCCGCATCCTGGAAGTCGAGCCGTTCGACGCGATGATCATCTTCGCGCGCACCAAGGCCGGCACCGAGGAACTGGCCAGCAAGCTGCAGGCCCGTGGCCTGGCCGCTGCCGCCATCAACGGTGACATGCAGCAGGCCCAGCGTGAGCGCACCATCGCCATGCTGAAGGAAGGCAAGCTGGACATCCTGGTCGCCACCGACGTGGCTGCCCGCGGCCTGGACGTGGAGCGCATCAGCCACGTGCTGAACTACGACATCCCGTACGACACCGAAAGCTACGTGCACCGCATCGGCCGTACCGGTCGTGCCGGCCGCAGCGGCGAGGCGATCCTGTTCGCCACCCCGCGCGAGAAGGGCATGCTGCGCCAGATCGAGCGCGCTACCCGCCAGCCGATCGAAGAGATGCAGCTGCCGAGCGTGGAAGCGGTCAACGACACCCGCATCAACAAGTTCACCTCGCGCATCAGCGAAACCCTCGGCGCCGGTGGCCTGGACTTCTACCGCCAGCTGCTGGAGCGTTTCGAGAACGAGCAGAACGTGCCGGCCATCGAAGTGGCTGCCGCGCTGGCCAAGATGCTGCAGGGTGACACCCCGTTCCTGCTGCAGCCGCCGGTGCGTGCCCCGCGTGAAGAGCGCGCACCGCGCGAACGCTTCGACCGTGGTGACCGCCCGGAACGTGGCGATCGCTTCGACCGCAACGAGCGTGGTCCGCGCTTCGAGCGTGGCCCGCGCCGCGACGACGCCGAAGGTGGCTTCGAGCAGCGTCCGCGCCGTGAGGTTCCGCCACGTGGTGCGCCGGAGCAGGGCATGGAGACCTACCGCATTTCGGTCGGCCACCAGCACGGCGTGAAGCCGGCCAACATCGTTGGCGCCATTGCCAACGAAGCTGGCCTGGAAAGCCGCTTCATCGGCCGCATCGACATCCACGACGACTTCTCGCTGCTGGACCTGCCGGCACAGATGCCGCCGGACGTGCTGTCGCACCTGCAGAAGGTGTGGGTGTCCGGCCAGCAGCTGCAGATGCGTGCGCTGGCTCCGGGTGAAGACACCAACCCGGCCCCGCGTCCGTTCAAGCCGCGCTTCGACAAGCGTGGTCCGGGCGGCCCGGGTGGCCCGCGTCGCGGTGGCCCGGGCGGTCCGGGTGGCCACGGTGGCGACCGCGGCGGTGACCGCGACAGCCGCCCGCCGCGTCGTGACGGCTTCAAGCCGCGCGGCCCGCGCAGCTTCTAAGCCGCACCTGCGGTCCTGAACAACGCCAGCCTCCGGGTTGGCGTTGTCCGTTATGGGCCTGGAAAAGGGGACGGAGGGGATTAAGTCGTTTATGCCCGGCAGTGCGCTTATGCCGAAAACGACTTAATCCCCTCCGTCCCCTTTTCGCATGGCAAACACATTGCCGGTCATAGGCTGGGCCGGTTCCAAGGGAGGTTGTCACCGCAGCACATTCGGGGGGATCCGGGATGGGTAGAAGTGGCACGGACCAGCAGAGCCGGCGGGTGCCGATGACCCGTGGCCTGGGATTGCGCTTTGCGTTGTTGACGGGCATGGCGATCGGGTTGGTCGCGCTGTCCGCGTTGATCCAGGAACTGCAGGCGGCCTCGACGGCCTGGATTGCCGGCCAGGGCTACTGGTCGCGGGGGCAGCAGGATGCGACCGCTGCGCTGAGCCGCTACCTGGCGCGTGGCGATGCGCAGGACCTGGATGACGCGCGCCAGGCCCTGCGGATTCCGTTGGGGGATCTGCAGGCCCGGCTGGCGCTGGAACAGGCGGTACCGGACGAGGAGAAGGCCCGGCAGGGTTTCCTGCAGGGCGGCAACGCGCGCGCCGATATTCCACGCCTGGTGTTCTCGTTCCGCTACGCCCGTGACCTGGGAGCATTCCGCGAAGCCACTGCACTGTGGCGGCAGACCGATGGTGATCTGGAGGCTGTGCAGGCTCTGGTCGCCGAGCTGCAACGGAGGCATGCGGCAGGTGAACTGCCCGTGGCCGACCGCAATCGCTACCTGCAGCAGCTGCGGGATCTCGACCGCCGCCTGCAGGTGCAGGCCCAGGCGTTCTCGCAGGCGCTGCTGAGGATGGCCACCATGGTCCGGATCGCCACGCTGATGGTTGGCGGCCTGTCGGTGCTGGTGATCAGCCTGATGGCAGTGGCGCTGGCGCGTCGCGTCGGCAAGGATCTGACCGAGCACGAGAGCCGCTTCCGCGCGGCCTTCTACCAGGCCAATGTCGGCATGCTGAAGCTCGACACCGATGGCCGCGTGGTCGAGGCCAACCAGGCGATGGCGGATATCCTCGACTACCGGCGCGATGTGCTGCTGCAGATGCTGCTGGGTGACCTGCTGATGGAGGGGGAACTGGTCCTCGACGGTGTCGGCCGCATCGACTGGGACCGGCAGCTGCGGCCGAGCGAGCTGCGTTTCCGGCGGCGCGATGGCAGCCTCGTCTGGGGACGCTGGAGCGGTACCGCGGTTCGCAGCTCGGGCGGTGGATTGTCGGTGTTCGCGATCATCGAGGATGTCAGCCAGAACCATGCACTGGCGCGCGAGATCGAGCATCACGCCAGCCACGATCCGCTGACCGGCCTGATCAACCGCCGCGAGATCGAACGCCTGCTGGAACGCGCGCTGCTGCAGGTCCGGACGGACGGTGGTACGCATGCGCTGTGCTACATCAACCTGGACCACTTCAAGCTGGTCAACGACAGCTTCGGTCATGCCGCCGGCGACCAGATGCTGCGCGGTTTCGCCGACTATCTGGTGGCGGCGGTGCGTGATGGCGATTGGGTCGGCCGCCTGGGGGCCGATGAGTTCGCGGTGTTTCTCGCCCACGCCGGCCAGGATGAAGCCAAGCGGGTACTGCAGCGGGTGATCCGCAACCTGGGCCAGGCCACGTTCCCGATCAGCGAGGGCAGCCCGCAGTTGAGCTGCAGCATCGGCGTGGTCGAGGTCAGTGCCGAGGCGCCGGACGCGAACTGGTTGATGAGCGCCGCCGACAGCGCCTGCTATGCGGCCAAGCAGGCCGGTCGCAACCGTGTGCACTGCTTCAACGAGAACCGCATGGCGCTGGAGGAGCGGCGGCAGGAGGCCGAGCGTCTGCAGGGTGTCAGCCTGGCCATGGCGGAGAATCGCATGCTGCTGTACGCGCAGCGCATCGCCCGCGTGGGCGATCCGTCCTACCTGCATTACGAGGTGCTGGTGCGCATGCGTGGTACCGATGGCAGCCTGCATCTGCCCGGTCAGTTCATGCCGGCGGTGGAGCGATACGGCATGGCGGTGGCGCTGGATCGGCACGTGCTCGGGCTGTTGTTCCGCCACCTGCAGGTCTGCCCGGCACACGTGCGCCAGCTGGGCCTGTGCAACGTCAACGTTTCGGCGCAGTCGATCGCCGAGCCGGGATTCCTCGCCTTCGTCTGCGACCTGCTCGAGCGCAACCGCGCGCTGGCCTCGAAACTGTGTTTCGAGATCACCGAGACCGCGGCGATCAGCAACCTCAGCCAGGCACGCGCTTTCATCGATGCGGTCAAAGCGCGTGGCTGCCGGATGGCACTGGATGACTTCGGCTCCGGCCTGTCCTCGTTCGGCTATCTGCGCCAGCTGCCTGCGGACATCCTGAAGATCGACGGCACCTTCGTGCGTGACATGGACACCGACCCGGTCAGCCACGCCACGGTGCGGGCGATCAGCGAGCTCGGGCGGGAACTGCAGATGGAGGTGGTGGCCGAATGGGTGGAAACCGCCGAGGTGGCTGGCGCACTGACCCGGCTCGGCGTGCAGGGCCTGCAGGGCTACGCGATCGAGCGGCCGCAGCCGCTGGAACGGATGACCCTGAGTGACCTGAGGCCGGTCCGCCTGGTGGCGGTGAAGGGGCCTCCGGCCGCTGGCTGAACGGCGCACGGCGACTTTGGTCTACACATGCGTGGCGTGCCCGGCTGCGATAATGCGCGCCAGGGGCGACGCGCAGTGGGCGCGGACGTAAGCAGGAACAGGATGTGGCGTGGGCGTCAGGCAGTGGCGGTACGAAACAGGGGCGCTGCTGGTCGTCCTGCTGATGGGAGTGTTGCTTCCCGGTCTGGTGCACGCGCGCCTGGCCGAGGCCGGCCGGGATTTCCTGCTGGTTGGCGCACCGACGGACGAACCGACACCCCATCGTGGCTGTACGCCCGCGATGCTGGCCGGGCCGCGCGAGCAGGTAGAGGTACCGGCGCCGCCCGGGGGCTGGTCGGGGCAACCCCAGGCGCTGGATGTGTTCAACGTGTTCGCTGGCGAAGTCCGCGTACAGCATGGTGACCGCGAGATCTGCGGCAACATGCACGATGCGCGCACCCGTGATTCGCGCTTCCGCGCCGGCATCGGCCTGGTGGCGGTGCCAGCGGCAGGCAGCCATGAGCCGTTCCTGGTGTCGTGGCAGGCGCCGCTGAAAGCGCGCTGGGTGCCGACCTTGCGGCTGGGGGCGCCCAGTCCGGTCCAGCAGAACGATACCGCCCGCCTGCTGGTGCGCGCGGCCTGCATCGCGGTGGCGATCGCGCTGGCGCTGTCGGCATTGATGGCCTACCTGACCACCCGTGACCGCAGCTTCCTGGTCTACATCGGCGCGACGATCGTGGTGGTGGTGTGGCAGGCGGTTCTTGGCGGCTTGAGCGGCTACCCCGAACCGTGGCTGCCGGTGGGCGAGCGCGGCGCATGGTGGCTGCTGGCGCTGACCGCCGCGACCCAGGCGCTGGTACTGCCGGCTCTGTGGCGCCTCAACGGTGGGGACCGCTTGCTGCCGCGCTCGCGGCCGGCACAGCAGGCTGTGCTGTGGGGCCTGATGGGACTGGCCGCGCTGGTGCCGTGGCTGCGCTGGGACACCCTGGCGCTGGTCGCGCAGAGCCTGCAGCTGACCTTCATCCTCGGTTGCCTGTTGTCACTGGCCGCTGGCATGCGTGCCTGGTTGCGCGGTGACTGCTGGGCGTTGGCGGGCCTGGCGGCGCTGGTGCCACTGCTGGTGATGATCGCAGCCGATGCCAGCAGTGCGGGGTGGCTGCTGGAGTACCGGGTGGAAGCACTGCAGCTGTCGGTGACCTGGCTGCTGATGATGGCCGCCTATGCCATGAACCAGCGGCTGGGCCGGCTGCGCCAGCAGCGCGATGAACTGCGCCAGCTGGCCGAAACCGATGGCCTGACCGGGCTGCCCAACCGCCGGGCCGGCCTGCAGCAGCTGGCCCGTCACCTGGCACAGGTCGACCGTGAGCGCGGCCCGCTGGTGATCGGTTTTCTCGACATCGACCTGTTCAAGGACATCAACGACCGCCATGGCCACGCGGTGGGCGACCAGGTGCTGGTGGCGGTAGCGCGTGCCCTGCGCACGGCAGTCCGCAGCCAGGACGAAGTGGTGCGGATGGGCGGCGAGGAGTTCCTGCTGCTAATGCCGGGCATGCCGCGCGAGGCGGCGTCGGCACGCCTGGACCGCCTGCGCCAGCGCATCACCGAAGCCGGCCAGGCCCTGCAGGTGCCGGGCCTGGAAGTGACCGCCAGCATCGGACTGGCGCAGTGGCGGCCGGGTGAGGATGACCTGGCCGGGCTGCTGCGGCGGGCCGACCATGCCATGTATGTGGCCAAGCGGGCGGGTCGCAACCGGGTGTTCGACGGCGAAGAGCTCGATCCGCCGGCCCCGGCATGAAGCGCAGCGGGCGGCGATGCCGGATAATGGACCGATGACCACCCGACTCAACAAACATATCGCCGACACCGGCTTCTGCTCCCGCCGCGAGGCCGATCGCCTGATCGCCGCCCGCCGCGTCACCGTCAACGGCCACGCGGCCGGCACCGGTGCGGTGGTGGGCGAGGAAGACCAGGTGCTGGTCGACGGCCAGCCGCTGCGCGCGCGCGTGGCACGCAAGCCCGGCGCCCGCCGCCACGTCTACATCGCGCTGAACAAGCCGGTGGGCGTCACCTGCACCACCGAAACCTCGGTCAAGGGCAACATCGTCGACTTCGTCGGCCACGAACAGCGCATCTTCCCGGTCGGCCGCCTGGACAAGGAGTCCGAAGGCCTGATCCTGATGACCAGCAACGGCGACATCGTCAACCAGATCCTGCGTGCCGAGAACGGCCACCAGAAGGAGTACCTGGTGGCGGTGAACAAGCCGGTCACCGACGAGTTCCTGCGTGGCATGGCGCGCGGCGTGCGCATCCACGACCAGATGACGCTGCCGTGCAAGACCTCGCGCATCGCCAAGTTCGGATTCCGCATCACCCTGCAGCAGGGACTGAACCGGCAGATCCGCCTGATGGCCGCCGAGTTCGGCTATCGCGTGACCCAGCTGCGCCGCGTGCGCATCGACAACATCAAGATCGGCGCGCTGAAGCCGGGCCAGTGGCGCAACCTGACCGAGCAGGAACTGCAGGGCCTGCTGCCGAAGCAGCTGGACTGGTAACGCGCGGCAGTGCCGGCCGCTGGCCGGCAGCACCAGGCATCGAATGAGCGCGGGATGCCGGCCAGCGGCCGGCACTCCCCGTTGTGCGGATTGCGCACCGGCATCAGCTAGACTCCGCAGTGACCTGCCGGAACGTGACGCTGCATGATCAAGCCCGACAAGCCTGCCAACGAAGCCCTTCGGCTCGAGGCGCTGTACCGCTACCGGATCCTGGATTCGCAGCGTGAGAAATCCTTCGACGACCTGGTCGCGATCGCCAAGGCGGTCTGCGGTACCTCGATGGCGGCGGTGACCCTGATCGACGTCGAACGGCAGTGGTTCAAGTCGATCCAGGGCATCGACGCGGCGGAAAACCTGCGCAGCGAATCGATGTGTGGCCACGCCATCCTGCAGCCGCAGGAAATCATGGTGGTCGAGGACGCGTTGCAGGACATCCGCTTCCACGATAATCCGGTAGTGACCGGCGACCCGCACATCCGCTTCTACGCCGGTGCGCCACTGATCAGTTCCGATGGCCTGCCTCTGGGCACGCTGTGCGTGTTCGATGCACATCCGCAGCACCTGCCCAGCGACAAGGCCGAGGCACTGGCCGCGCTGTCACGGCAGGTGATGCTGGTGATGGAGCTGCGCCGTTTCGCGCTCGACATCCAGAAGCACATGCTGGAGCGCGATGACTACGAGCGCCTGTTGGCGGAGTACCAGGACGTGCTGCTGGCGCAGAATGCCGACCTGGCCGAGCAGAGCCGCACCGATGCGCTGACCGGCCTGCCCAACCGCCGCGCAATGGCGGCGGCACTGGAAGAGGCGGTGGTGGAGATCGATGGGCAACCGGGCGTCGCCTGCGTTGCGTTGCTCGACATCGATCATTTCAAGCACATCAATGATTTCCAGGGCCACGCTACAGGCGACCGGGTGCTGGCCGAGCTGGGCGTGCTGCTGCGCTCGCACTTCGCCGGCCGCGGCATGGCTGCGCGCTACGGCGGCGAGGAGTTCGTGGCGGTAATGCCGGGCACCGACCTGCACACGGCCGAACTGCAATGCGAGTTCCTGCGCCTGGCCGTGGCTGACCTGCCGCTTGGATTCCCGGTCACGATCAGCATCGGTGTTGCCCAGCACCAGCCAGGTGAAAGCGTGGATGACATGCTGGCGCGCGCCGACAAGGCGCTGTACCGGGCCAAGGGCAATGGTCGCAACCGGGTGGAACGGGCGGGCTGAGCCCTGCATGCAGTAGATCCACGCCATGCGGGGATGCTTTTGCAGATGAGGTAACGCCGTGTCGCGGCCTGTGCGATTGCGCCCGGCGAATATGCCGTTCCTGTTCCCACGGACACAACCATGCTGCAGACCCTGGCCATCGCCCACTATCGCTCGCTGCACGGGCTGATACTGCCGCTGCAGCAGTTGAATGTGGTGACCGGCGACAATGGCAGTGGCAAGTCCAGCCTGTACCGCGCGCTGCGCCTGCTGGCAGAGACCGCGCAGGGCGGCGTCGCGGCGGTTCTGGCCCGCGAAGGTGGGCTCGGTTCGGCGCTGTGGGCGGGGCCGGAAAAAATGGACCGTCGGGTTGCTGCCGGCGAAATCCCCTTGCAGGGCGGCCCACGTCAGGAATCGGTGGGATTGAAGCTGGGCTTCACCACCGACGAGTTCGGCTATGCCATTGACCTGGGCTACCCACCGCCCAGCCGTTCGGCCTTCGCACTGGACCCGCAGATCAAGGCCGAGGCGATCTGGGCCGGGCCGTTCCTGCGCAGCGCCAACCTGCTGGTCGACCGACGTGGGGCAATGGTGCGGCAACGCCATGCGCGCGGTTGGGATCTGGTCGATGACCGGTTGTCGCTGTTCGACAGTCTGTTCACCCAGGTTGGCGATCCGCAGCGCATGCCGGAAACCATCGCCCTGCGCGAGTACATCCGTCGCTGGCGCTTCTACGACCATTTCCGCAGCGACGCCGATGCCCCGGCACGGCAACCGGCGATGGCCACGCGCACGCCGGTGCTGCATCACGACGGTCGCGATCTGGCGGCGGCCTGGGTGACCATCCTCGAGATCGGTGATCCGGGCGCACTGGCGCGCAGCGTGGAGGATGCGTTCCCGGGCGCCACGGTGGGGTTCGAGGAACTGGATGGCCGGCTGGCCCTGCGCTTCCACCAGCCGGGGCTGCTGCGGCCGTTGTCGATGGCCGAGCTGTCCGACGGCACGCTGCGCTTCCTGCTGCTGGCCGCGGCACTGCACACGCCGCGCCCGCCGCCGCTGCTGGTGCTCAACGAACCGGAGACCAGCCTGCATCCGGACCTGCTGCCGGCGCTGGCGCGGCTGATCATCGCGGCCAGTGCGCGCAGCCAGGTGTGGGTGGTCTCACACGCCAGCCGACTGATCGCAGCACTGGAGCAGGCGCCCGGCTGTCATTCGCTGCATCTGCACAAGGAACAGGGGCGCACGCTGTTGAGCGGGCAGGGCTTGCTGGATGCCCCGGCATGGCACTGGCCGCAGCGCTGACAAGGCGATTCGCACCCTGCGCGGATACGCTCAATCGGCGATGTTGCGTGCTTCCGACGTACCGAGAATCTCCGGGTGCTGCACCGGCTTGCGGCGGTTCAACAACGGATGCAGGAACACCGCGCCGACGATGATCGCCACGCCCAGGTAGAACCACGGCGTGACCTCGTGCTGCTCGCGCAGCAGCACCACTGCCAGCACCACCGCGTAGACCGGTTCCAGGTTGGTCACCAGCTGCACGGTGTAGGCGCTCAGGTGGCGTAGCGCGACCAAGGCCAGGGCGAACGGCAGCAGCGTGCAGAACCCGGCCAGTACCAGTAGCAGGATGCCGTCGTGCAGGTCCGGAACCACCCATAGCGGGCTGGCCAGCGCCGGCAGCAGGTAGGGCATCAGCGGCGCCAGCAGGGTCAGGGTGAGGGTACCTGCACCCAGTTCCAGTGCCGTGACCGTAAGCGGATCGGCGTGGCTGACCATGCGCTTGTTGAGCGAGCCGAACACCGCCACCAGCAGCGCCGAGATCGCACCGATCAGAACGCCCAGGCGCATGCCATCGGGTACGCCCCCGACCACCAGTGCCACGCCCGGCAGCACGGCCAGGCCGAAGGCGAGTTCACGCAGCTGGAACGGCCGCTTGGCCACCCAGGGTTCGATGATCGAGGTGAACACCGGGGCCAGCGCGATGCAGGTGGCGGCCACCGAAGCGTTGGCCAGTTTCACCGCGCCATAGAAGGTCAACCAGTGCAGGGCGACCAGCGCGCCGATGCCGGCATAACCGGCCACCAGTCGCAGTGGCAGGGTGCGCAACCCGCGCCAGACCCGCGGCAGCAGGGCCAGCATCGCTGTCACCAGCAGCATGCGCCACCAGACCAGCGGCAGCGCGGGCAGAGTGATCAGCTTGCCGAGGATGGCAGTGACGCCCCACAGCAGGACACAGAAGTGGATCTGCCACAGCGCTTTGCGGGTGTCGGGTGTGCTCATCCGCCTATTGTGAGGCAAGGCGGCGCCCGTCGCGCATCGGTCGTGCTATGCGCCGCCGTCCACGTGCCGCTGTAGCGCCATCGCCGCCGCAGGATTGCGCGCTTTGGCGGCGCCGATGCACAGCAGGTAGACCTCGCGCGGCTCTGACGGTGCCTGCCCGGCGAGGCAGGGCAGGTCGGCTACCGGCTCGCCGCGTGACCAGCGTCCTGCGCGCTCCGCCCAGCGCTGCTGCACGGGTGCCGGCAGGCCCTCGTTCAAGCGGGCCTGGCTGCGCTTGATCCTGGCGTAGACGAAGCCGGCACTGACATCGCCGTGTAGTGGCGCCTCGTCGCTGTCCTCGATCACCAGCGCCACGCCATGGCGGCGCGCGGCGGCGACCAGTGCCGGGCCATGTGCCTCGGCGTTGCGGACCTCCAGCGCATGCTGCAGCGGCACGCCGTCCAACTGCTCCGGCAGCTGTGCCATCAGTGCGTCCAGCGCTTCGGCATCGGCCGGATGGCGTGGGTCGAACTGCCACAGCAAGGGGCCGAGCCGGTCACCCAGCGCGAGCGCCGCCTGCAGGAACGGCGTTGCAGCCTCCACAGTGCTGGACAGGTCGCGGCGCTGCACCAGGTAGCGTGGCGCCTTCATCGAAAAACGGAAGCCGTCCGGCGTCTGCGCCGCCCATTGCGCGCACTGGGCGGCAGTGGGCGTGCGGTAGAAGGTGCCGTTGATCTCGATGCAGCGCAGCGCGCGGCTGGCATGGGCCAGTTCCTCGCGTTGCGGCAGGCCCGGCGGATAGAACATGCCACCGCGCCATTCGGGAAACACCCAGCCACCGATACCGCAGCGGATCGCGGCCTGCGTCGTTGCGGCCATCACTGGCCGTGGTCCGCGCGCCACGGATCGTAGCTGCCGAACCACCACATGTAACCTTCCGGGTCGGCACAGGCGTAGCCACGGCCACCGTAGTCCTGGTCGGCAATGTCGATGACGATGCGGGCACCGGCAGCCTTGGCCCGCGCATAGTGCGCATCGGCATCGGTGACGATCACGCAGGCGCTCTGCGTCTGGCGGCCGCCGACCTCGTCCGGCATCACCGCCAGCTTGGACCATTCGCCGCTACTGCTGCTCGAGCCGAGCATGATCATGCCGTTGCCGTATGTCAGCTGCGCATGGAACACCGTATCGCCGTCGGCATACACCGCCTGGACGTGAAAACCGAAGGCGCGTTGCAACCACTCGATGGCGGCCTGCGCGTCGCGGTAGCGCAGGCACGGAATGATGGTCGACCCGTTGCTCGGTTGTCCGTTCTCGCCCATGACACCCCTCCTATGGCACAGGGCAGGCTGCGCCGGGGGCCGTTACCATCGCGCGAAACCCTGGTGACGGCCTGCACATGGCCGCCACCCCTGTTCGGAGATCGTGCTGGATGAAAACCTGGATTGGAGGAGCCGTGCTGCTGGCGTGCACGACCATGGCGAATGCTGCGACCCCGGAGCAGCTGCAGGACCTGGATGCCACCGTCGAGCGCGTGCGCGCACAGTTCGACGTGCCCGGCATTGCCGTGGCCGTGGTCAAGGATGGCCAGGTGGTGCTGGAACGCGGCTGGGGCGTGCGCGAGCAGGGCAAGCCGGAACCGGTGCAGGCCGATACGCTGTTCGCCATTGCTTCCAACACCAAGGCGTTCACCGCCACCTCGCTGAACCTGCTGGCCGAGGACGGCAAACTGAAGATGGACGACAAGGTGATCGACCACCTGCCGTCGTTCCGCATGTCCGATCCGTTCCTGACCGGGCAGATGACGATCCGCGACCTGCTGTCGCATCGCAGCGGGCTGAGCCTGGGCGCAGGTGACCTGCTGTTCTGGCCGACCACCTCCTACAGCAATGCCGAAGTGGTGGAGCGGCTGGGCAAGGTGCCGCTGAAGGGCGGTTTCCGCGAGAGCTATGCGTACGACAACATCCTGTACGCGGTTGCCCAGCAGGTGATCGAGCATGTCTCCGGCATGAGCTACCAGCAGTTCCTGCAGACCCGCATCTTCGACAAGGTGGGCATGGCCGGCACACGCTACAACGCCGATCACCTGAAGCCGGGCGACAAGGCCGCGGTCGGCCACGCCAAGTACGATTTCAAGGACCTGCGTACCGTTGCACCGCTGACCTGGTCGAACAATGCCGGCGCCGGTGGCATCTATTCCAGTGCGCACGACATGGCGCGCTGGATGCAGGTGCAGCTGGACGAAGGCAAGCTGGCCGATGGCACCGCGCTGTTCAGCGACAAGAGCCAGCAGCAGATGTGGCGGATGATCACGCCGCAGTCGATTCCGGCGCCGAGCGTGCCGGAGCTGGCGCCGGCGCGGGCCAACTTTGCCGGCTACGGCGAAGGCTGGAGCCTGAGCGACTACCGTGGCCGGAAGCTGGTCTGGCACACCGGTGGCTGGCCGGGCATGGTTTCGCGGCTGACCCTGGTGCCGGGCGAGAAGCTGGGCGTGGTGGTGCTGACCAACCAGGAAGTGGGCGCGGCGTTCAACGCGATCACCCTGAGCGTGCTTGATGCCTATCTGGGCGGCGAGAAGCACGACTGGGTGGATGCCTATGCCAAGGCCGTGGCCAAGGGCCAGGACAAGGCCGACGAGGCCTGGGCCAAGCACCAGAACGCGCGCGACAAGGGCAGCAAGCCATCGCTGGCACTGGCCGGCTACACCGGCACGTTCCGCGACCGCTGGTATGGCGACATGCAGATCAGCGCCCAGGGCAAGGGCCTGCGCCTGCGCTTCATGAAGACTGCACAGCTGAGCGGTCGGCTGGAGCACTGGCAGCACGACACCTTCATCGTGCGCTGGGACGACCGTTCGCTCAACGCCGACGCGTTCGTGAACTTCAGCCTGGATCCGGACGGCAAGGTGCGCGAGGTGCGCATGCAGTCGATCTCCGACCTGACCGATTTCAGCTTCGATTTCCAGGACCTGCTGTTCACCCCGGTGAAATGACGTCGCCGGGCGTGGCCCGGCACTACCGGAACCGCGGCGATCATCGGCTGGCGTACACACGCGGCGTGGGATACTCCGCCGGCTATTGATGGCGAGGGAATGCGATGTTCCGTTGGTTTGAATCCCTGATTCCGGTGTTCCCGCCCGTGGACGGGCGCATGCCGCCGCGAAAGGTGGTGCCGTTCTACCTGCATTACCTGCGCCCGGTGTGGCCGGTGCTGCTGGCCACCCTGATCGCCGGCCTGCTGCTGGCGCTGGTGGAAGTGGCAATGTTCGATTATCTGGGCCGCATCGTCGACATGGTCGCCGAGCAGCCGGGGGCCGATTTCTTCAAGCGCCATGCCAACGAGCTGGGCTGGATGCTGTTCATCACGGTCATCGCGCGGCCGATCCTGGTCGGCCTGCACAACCTGCTGGTCAACCAGGCCATCGTGCCTGGCCTGAGCAACCGCTCGCGCTGGCTGATGCACAACTACGTGGTGCGGCAGAGCCTGAACTTCTTCCAGAACGACTTCGCCGGCAGCGTGGCCAACCGGGTGATGCAGACCGGTACCTCGCTGCGCGAGTCGGCGGTGCAGATGGTCGACTCGCTCTGGTACATCGTGGTCTACACCGGCACCGCGCTGTACCTGTTCGCGCAGGCCGACTGGCGGCTGATGGTGCCGTTGATCCTGTGGCTGCTGGCCTATGCAGTGATCCTGGCCTACTTCGTTCCGCGCGCGAAGGAACGCGCATGGATCGCCTCCGAAGCGCGTTCCAAGGCGATGGGCCGCATCGTTGATGGCTACACCAACATTCCCACGTTGAAGCTGTTCGCCCATGGCGGACGCGAGCAGGCCTATGTGGCCGAGTCGATCCAGGAACTGGCGGTCAAGCACCGTGCGCAGACCCGCATCACCACCGGCATGGACCTGACCATCGCCATCGTCAACGGTTTCCTGATTGCCGGTACCTGTGGGCTCGCGCTGTGGCTGTGGAACGGTGGCCACATCACTGTTGGCGCGATCACGCTGGCGACCGGCCTGGTGATCCGCATCCACAACATGTCCGGCTGGATCATGTGGACCATCAACGGCATCTTCGAGGACATCGGTACGGTGCAGGATGGCATCACTACCATCGCCCAGCCGCTGACCGTGCAGGACCGCGAGGATGCAGTGCCGTTGCAGGTGACCCGTGGTGGCGTGCACTTCCAGGACATCCACTTCCACTACGGCAAGAAGGGCGGTGTGATTGCCGGCCTCGATCTGGTGGTGAAGCCGGGCGAGAAGATCGGCCTGGTCGGTCCTTCCGGTGCCGGCAAGTCGACCCTGGTCAACGTGCTGCTGCGGCTCTACGACCTGGAAAGCGGCCGCATCCTGATCGACGATCAGGACATCGCCCATGTCACCCAGGAGAGCCTGCGCCAGCAGATCGGCGTGGTCACCCAGGACACCTCGCTGCTGCATCGCTCGATCCGCGACAACCTGCTGTATGGCCGCCCCGATGCCACTGACGAGCAGTTGCATGCCGCCGTGGCCAAGGCGCGCGCCGCAGCCTTCATCGATACGCTGGTGGACGGGCAGGGCCGGCGTGGCTACGACGCGCACGTGGGCGAGCGCGGAGTGAAGCTGTCCGGTGGCCAGCGCCAGCGCATCGCCATCGCCCGCGTGCTGCTGAAGGACGCACCGATCCTGGTGCTGGATGAGGCGACCTCGGCACTGGACTCGGAAGTGGAAGCGGCGATCCAGGACAGCCTGGACCAGCTGATGGGCGGCAAGACGGTGATCGCGATCGCGCACCGGCTGTCGACCATCGCACGCATGGACCGGCTGGTGGTGATGGACCAGGGCCGCATCGTCGAGACCGGCAGCCATGCCGAACTGATTGCGGCCGGTGGCCTGTACGCGCGCCTGTGGGCGCGGCAGACCGGTGGTTTTGTGGCTGCAGACCAGTAGACCCACGCCATGCGTGGATGCATTCCCTGGGGTCGGAGGCCCGCATGATTCGTTCTCTACGCCCCCTGCTGCTGGCGCTGGTGCTGGCACTGGTCGCCACTGCCGCAGCCGCTGCATCGCCATCAGTGGAAGGCGAAGCCCTCGAGCAGGTCATCCTTCTCAGCCGCCACAACCTGCGCGCACCGGTGGTGGCATCGGGCGCGTTGGCCAATGCGACTCCGGAGCGCTGGCCGAGCTGGGACGTAGGCGCCGGCGAGCTGACCACCAAGGGCGGCGTGCTGGAGGTCTACATGGGCCGTTACATCGGCCAGTGGCTGCGGCAGGCAAAGTTGCTGCCGACAACGGGCTGCCCGCAGCCGAGCGACTTCCACGCGCACGCCAACAGCCTGCAGCGCACCCAGGCCACCGCGCAGTTTTTCGTTGCCGGTGCGTTCCCGGGCTGCCACGTGACGGTGGAACAGCGCATGCCGCTGGGCACGATGGATCCGTTGTTCAATCCGGTGATCCACAACGGTGATGCGGCCTTCCGCGAACGCGCGTTGTCGGCGATGCAACAGGCGCAGGCCGCATCGGATCTGGCACCGGCGTTGGCGGCGGTGGAGGCGATCACCCGCTACCCGCAGTCGGCTGCGTGCGCAGGCCGCAGCGAATGCCACCTGACGCCGGCCGATTCCATTTTCAGCGCAGAGCCGGGCAAAGAACCGCGTACTTCCGGTTCGCTGGCCCTGGCAAGCGGGTTGGTCGATGCCTTGTTGATGGAGCACTACCAGGGAAGTGGCATCCCCCGCGAAGGCTGGGGCCGATTGAACACGGAGGCCCAATGGCAGGCGCTGGCGCAGGTCCACAACCGCTACCAGGACATCCTGTTCGGAACACCCGAGGTGGCGCGTGACGTTGCTGCGCCGCTTTTGGCAAGAATAAAAGGGCTGTTCGAAGATCCGGCGTCACCGAAGGTGAGCCTGCTGGTCGGCCACGATTCCAACATCGGTTCCGTGCTGGCGGCGCTGGGAATCACGGACTACACGTTGCGGGGCCAGTACGAGAAGACGCCGATCGGCGGCCTGCTGCAGTTCGAGCGCTGGCGCGACCGCCAAAGCGGTGGCGAGCGTTTCCGCTTGGCCTACGTCTACCCGACCACCGCGCAACTGCGAGATGCGCTGCCGTTGAGCGATGTACAGCCACCCGTTCGGGTGGAGCTCGCGCTTCCCGGGTGTGGGCAGAATGGATGCAGTGACGTGCAGTTCGAGCGCGTGCTGCATCGCGCGGTGAATTGAATGCCATCCACGCATGGCGTGGATCTACTGGCAGGCGGGTAGTAGATCCACGCCATGCGTGGATGGGTCCATCCGGGGACGCCGAACAGAAAACGGCCCGGGTTTCCCCGGGCCGTTCTGTTTCCGCTCACACCGGCGCGATCACTCGATCGGCTGGTCCAGCATCAGCTGGCGTGCGAAACGCACCGGTGGCGCGCCGTAGGACAGCATCTGGTCGTGGTAGGCCTTCAGGTTGAACTTGTCACCCAGCTTGTCCTGCATCGCCTTGCGGGTGTCGAAGTGTTCCTGCGCACCGACGAAGTAGGTCGGCAGCTGTGCCGAGGTCAGCTGCGCGCGCACCCACTTGCCGGCGGCTTCGCTCTCCTGCTGGAAGGCATCATGGGTCATCAGGTGCATCGCCTTTTCGCGATCCCAGTTGTCCACGTGCACGCCCTGGTCGAGGATCGCGTTGGAGATCGTGCGCAGGTAGAACTTCAGCTGCACCAGGTGGAACAGCGGGTCGTTGTTGAGGTAACCCTGCTCCTGCATCATCCGCTCGGTGTAGACCGCCCAGCCTTCGGCGAACAGGCCCGAACGCAGCACCGCACGCAGGGTGGAGGGGAACTTGGCCGAGTGCCAGCCTTCCAGGTAATGGCCCGGAGTACCTTCGTGGATGCTCAGCAGGTGGATCATGCGCGAGTTGTACTCACGCAGGAACGAGTCGACCTGCTTGTCGTTCCAGTCGTCCGGAATCGGCGACACGGCGTAGAAGGTCTTCAGGTTCTTGTCCAGCGGGCCCGGCGAATCGCAGTAGGCCACGGCCACGCCACGCTGGAATTCCGGCATCAGGATGATGTCCACCGGCGCGTCGGGCAGGGTCATCAGGTCGTGTTCGCGCACGAACGCGGTGGATTGTTCCAGCGCGGCCTTGGCATCGTCCACCACCTTGTCGCGGGCCGGCTTGTCGGCGTAGGCCAGTTCCAGCGCGGCCTCGATCGCCTTCTGCTGCTGCTCGTCGGTCGGCTGGGCCGGCATTTCCGGTGCGCCCGGCTTGTCCTTCAGCACGGTCTGCGCGATGCCGTACATGTCTTCGCGCACGCGCTTGAGTTCGGCGCGTGCTCGCTCACCGATCTCCTGGCGCGACAGCGACGAGTTCAGCGCGAACTTCAGCTTCTGGTCGTACTTTTCCGCACCGATGCGGAAGTCGCCCTTGGCGTTCGGCACCAGGGTCTTGTCCAGCCAGGTCTGCTGTTCGTCCACGGCCTTCTTCAGGCCGTCGATGGCGGCCTGCAGGCGCTGCTGGTCGGCCTGCGGCAGTTCACCGATGTGCGGGGTGATGAAGGTATCGACGATGCTGAGGATGCCCTTGTTCTGCTTGGCCACCGTCTCGGCATGGATCTTCGGCACGCGGGCCGGATCCAGGTTCTCGCGGGCCTGCGCGAAGATCGCCGGCAGCTTTTCCATGCGTGCGGTGGCCGACTTCAAGCGCTCCGGCAGCGGCGCGAACTCGCGCGCCATCAGGCCGTAGATCGCGCTGCCAGCGATGCCGTTGTACAGCTGCGGGTCCCACTTGCCGGACTGCAGCACTTCGGCGTTCCAGATTTCCGACTGCAGCTGGTTGCGCAGGATCGCCGCGTCCACCTGGTTCTCGCGGCCCAGCTTGGCCACCTCGATCTTGTCCAGCTCGCCCAGAAGCGCTTTGTAGGCGGCCAGGGTCTTCTGCTGGCCGGCGGCACTGAGGTCATCCAGTTCGCTGTCGTAGCGGTGGTCACCGATCTGGGTGGCGCTGACCGGCGACAGCTGCATCCAGGTGTCCAGGGCGCGCTTGGAAAGATCGGCGAAGGCGGCATCGACCGCCGCGTCGCCGGCCTGCTGGCTGGCGGCCGGGGTGGAAGCGTTGGTCGGGGCGTCGGCCGGCTGGCAACCGGCCAGGGCGGCGACCAGGGCGAGGGCAAGAAGATGCGGGCGCATCGGCGTTCCTGTACAGGGTCAAACCCCGAGCATAGGGCCCCGGGGCTGCTTTGTCCCCGTGCCATAGGATTACCATGGGCACTGACAAGGACCCTCCAGCGGAGCGCAGGACATGGAATACCAGGGAAGCTGCCATTGCGGCAGGATCGCATTCACCGTACAGGCCGAGGCGCCGATCAGCGACGTCATCGACTGCAACTGCTCGATGTGCCGTCGCCGCGGCAGCCTGCTGTGGTTTGCCCCGCGCGAGGCGTTCCAGCTGAGCACCAATCCCGCGGACGTGGCTACCTACCACTTCAACAAAGCCCACATCGATCATCACCACTGCCGCGAGTGCGGCGTTGCCCCCTACAGCGAAGCGGTGGACCCGCGCACCGGTACGCCGATGGTGGCGGTGAACGTGCGCTGCGTACCGCAGGTAGACCTGGCCACGCTGGCGGTGATGTCCTACGACGGAGCGGCACTGTGAGGCCGGTGCGCGCGTGGACGCGTGTGGTGGCGATGCCGGTGCTGCTGCTGGCGCTGGCGGCCTGTGCCAAGAACGGCGAGAGGGCGCAGGAGGCGGGTGCGGCCGCTGCCGATGCTGCTGTCGCTTCGCCGGAAGGTGCGTTCCTGGCCTACGAGCATGACGTGCAGATCCAGCTGGAAGCGGCGCAGATCGCTGTGCGCATCCAGCAGGTGGCGCAGGCCTGCCAGAGTGCGAAGTTCGGTGATTGCGCGGTGCTGCAGGTCGACCAGCGCAGTGGCGAGCAGCCCAGCGGCGAGGTCAAGGTGCGCATTGCGCCAAAGGGCACCGAGCCGTTGATCGCTCTGGCCGGTGAGGGGGGCACGCTGCAGTCGCGCAATACGCGCGCCGAGGACCTGGCGCAGGAGGTAGCAGACACCGCACTGACCAAGGCGCGGCTGGAGAAGGAACATGCGCGGCTGCTGTCCTACCAGGACCGCAAGGACCTGAAGATCGAAGACCTGATGGCGATCACCACGCGCCTGTCGGAGATCGAAGCGGGCGTCGAGCAGGCCAACAAGGATTCTGCGCAGCAGCGCCGGCGCATCGATACCCAGCTGGTCACGATGCACTTCGATACCACCTCGGGCCAGCGCAGCCGCAGCGAGATCGGTGAGGCGCTGAGCGAATCGGGCAGCATCCTCAGCACCAGCGTTGCGTTCCTGATCCGCGCTGCCGCCGCGTTGTTGCCGGTAGCGGTGCTGGCGTTGATCGCGGCCTGGGGGGTGCGGGCGTGGTGGCGTCGCCGCCGTCGCACGCTGCCGCCCACCCTTTGAGGACAAGGTTGATGCCGGCAGCCAGCCGGCATCAGCCCTCGTCGGTCTCGTACTCGACGAACACATCCAGCTCCAGCGCCAGTTCCTGCACCGCATCGCGCACCTTCTGCGCGGTGCTTTCGTTGCCGACTTCCACCTCCAGTTCGTGGATGCCCGGGCCGATGTCATCGGACAGCCCGGCAGAACTGGAATCGTCGTCGTCCATGTGCGGCATCAGGTCGTCGGTTTCCTCGACATGTTCGATGCCGTCCAGGCCGAGCAGCAGGTCGCTGATGGCACGGGCGTCGTCTTCGGTTCCGGTGATGCGCAGTCGCAGCATGGCCATGGCGTCGATACGGTGTGGGGTTGCCTGCAGCCTAGCCAGCGTGAAGCAAAGAACGGGTGAGGGCGCAGTCAGCCGTGCGTGGCCGGGCGCCCGAGCAGGCTTTCCGGCAACGCGGGAATCGGCGTGGGTTCGTCCTGCGCCTGCTCCAGCAACCAGTCGATGAACAGGCGCGCGGCGTGGCTCGGCGGTTGCCCTTCGGCATGCACCACGTGATACGCGTAGCGCGCCTTCAGCGCCGGGCCAGGCAGGCGTACCACCTCGTAGCGCTGCAGGTAGGGCTGCGCGATATGGGTACGTGCCAGCACAGTGCCCATGCCGTACACCGCGGCACGCATCGCATCGGTACTGTCGGCGAAGGTATGCATCGGCGGCAGTGGCGAGGGTGGGCGCACGCCGGCATGGCGGAACCAGTCACGCCAGCCCTGCGGCGACAGATCGGTCAGCAGCGGCAGGTCGGCGATGCGCGCCGGATCGACCAGCGTTTCGACCCCGGCCAGCGCCGGCGAGGCCACCGGGAACAGGTAGTCATCCATCAGGTGCTGTGCACGCAGGCCCGGCCATTGGCCCAGCCCGTAGCGGATGCCGACTTCCGGCCCGTTGTCGTCGTAGCGGTCCAGGCCGCTGCCGGTATGCAGCTCGATGCGGATGTGCGGATGGGCCTGGGTGAAACGCGGCAACCGCGGCAGCAGCCAGCAGTACGACAGTGAACGCAGCGTGGTGATCCGCAACGGCACGCTGTTCGCATCCGGGTGCAGATGGTGGGCGACCGCCGCGACATCGGTGAAGGCGGCGCTGGCGGCGTCGGCCAGCTGCCGGCCCTCGGCGGTCAGGCGCACGCCGCGGGCATGGCGCAGGAACAGCCGGGTCTCCAGCACCTCCTCCAGGCGGCGCACGTGATGGCTGACCGCGCTGGCGGTCAGGTGCAGCTCCTGGGCGGCCTGGGCGAAGTTCTGGTGGCGCGCTGCAACCGCGAACACGGCCAGTGCGGGGAGCAGGGAAGGGCGTAGCTGCATGTCCAGCCTCAAACCATATTTGTGGCTGGCAGCGATACTACGCGCTTGTGTGGCGGGCGTCTGCGCCTGATCCTTTCTGCCTTGGCGAGGAACAGACGATGGACGGAGGCAGGGCATGAATGCGGTCCCACAGGCGGCCGAGCGCGACTGGCGCACGCCGCTGGAATTGACCCTGCTGGGCGCCATCTGGGGCTGCTCGTTCCTGTTCATGCGGGTGGCAGTGCCGTCGTTCGGCCCGTTCGCGCTGGTCGAGGTGCGGCTGGTGCTGGGCGCGCTGGTGCTGCTGCCGTTCCTGTGGCGCGCCCGCGCACAGTTCCCGCCGCGGCGCTGGCTGTGGCTGGCGCCGATCGGCCTGATCAACTCGGCGCTGCCGTTCGTGCTGTTCGCCTATGCCGCAGAGCAGGCGCCGGCCGCGATCGGTGCGATCTGCAATGCGATGACGGTGCTGTTCGCCGCGCTGATCGCGTTCCTGTTCTTCGGCGAGAAGATCGGCATGCGCCGTGCGGGCGCGCTGCTGGTCGGCTTCGCCGGCGTGGTGGTGCTGGCCACGGCCAAGGTCTCCGGCCTGAGCATCGGCACCGCGGTGCTGGCCGGTGCGGCGGCTTCGTTGCTGTACGGCCTGGGCGTGAACCTGGTGAAGCGGCACATGACCGGGTTGCCGTCGGCTGCGGCTGCGGCGGCAACGCTGTCCTGCGCTTCGCTGTGGATGCTGCCGATGGCGGTCAGCCACTGGCCGCAGGCGGCGATTCCGGCCAAGGCGTGGGGCGCGGCGATTGCCCTGGGCGTGGCCTGCACTGGGCTGGCGTTCCTGATGTTCTATCGTTTGATCGGCCGTATCGGCCCGTCGCGTGCATCCACGGTGACCTACCTGATTCCGCTGTTTGGTGCGGCCTTCGCGTGGTTGTTCCTGGGCGAGCCGGTGACACTGCAGATGCTGATTGCCGGTGCGTTGATTCTGGGTAGCGTGGCGGTGAGTCAGAAGGGTTGAGGTGTTTTGCACGTGGCGCGTGCTGAAGGCGCTTCATTGTTCATGGGCGTTACTTTTCTTTGTACGCAAAGAAAAGTAACCAAAAGAAACGTTCCGCCGGTCACGAGCCGATGCTGCGCATCGGTGCCCTGCGCTCCTCGGCCCGTCGAGGGACGGCGCGGGAACTCGCTGCGCTCAGACACCCGCGCCTCTTCGCCCTCGCCGGACCTGCGGTGCTCTGCTCGCTCAAGGCGGACCCAGATCAAAGGCCACAGCTGCACCCAGTAGATCCACGCCATGCGTGGATGCTTTTGCGGTTGATCTTGACCTTCCAGTCCGCCTTGAGCGAGCCGAGCATCGCAGGGGAATCAGGGGCGAAGAGGTGCCGATGTCTGAGCGCAGCGAGTTCGGCACCGCCCCCTGATTCACCGAGAAGCGCAGGGGACCGGCGTGCGAAGCACGGCGGCTCGCGACCTGGCGGCGCGTTTCTTTTGGTTACTTTTCTTTTCGCGCGAAAAGAAAAGTGACGCCCATGAACGATGAAGCACCTTCAGCACGCGCCACGCGCAGAACCCGCGACGGCGTTACTTCACCGGCACCGGAACATTGCAAAGATCGATATGCCCCGCCGGGCGCTTGTAGAAATCATCCACGCGATTCCGCCGCGCTTCCACCGTATCGGCGAAGGTCTTCGAGTCGGTACGCAGTACCTGGATCGGCGTGCGCTCGGCCACCGGCACATCGCTGGCACGGCGGATAGACACGATCGGCGTGCGCAGCTTCGGGTCGGCATAGAAACCCATCGGCGCCGGGCCGCGCGGGGTCGCGCTGAGCAGCTCCATGCCCTTCAGCACGCGGCCGACCAGGGTGATGTTGCGGTCCAGCTGGCGCGGCGACTGGCCGGTCACCACGTACAGTTCGGCACCGATGCTGCTGTCTTCCTCGTTGCTGCGGCCAGCGCCGAGCATGCCGTAGCAATGCGCCAGCCAGGCCTTGCCGGCCTGCGGGTCCTGGCCGACCGGGAAACCGTCGACGAATCCGGTCTGCGCGGCCCAGCCATCGCGATCCGGCAGCACGCTGACCTTCAGGCCGGCGCTGGCGCGTTCGAATTCGGCCGGCAGCTTGCGCGCGGCGCTGCCGAACGGCTTGGCCTTGGCGGCGTCATCGGCGTCGGCATCGCCGAACTGCACCACGAAGTTGTCCTGCGAGCGGTAGATGCTGGTGCCGTCCCAGAAGTGCTCGCGGGCGAAGGTCTGGATGTTGGCGACATGGCGCGGGGCGAACTGCGGCGCCAGCTCGATGATCACCCGCCCGGCCGGCAGGTCCATGTACAGCAGGTTGGCCGGGTCCGGGGTGCGCCAGTCGCTGGCCGCCGAAGCATCAAGAATCTGCTGCGGGCTGCGGTAGGGCGTGGCCGAACTGGCCATGGCGGGCAGCAGGCAGGACAGGGCGATGGCGGTCAGGGCAAGGCGACGAAGGTGCGGCATGGGATCCCCGGAACATGAACGAGGCTTCGATTCTGCGCGAGCGGCCCGGCCACGCCAACCGGCACGATGACTAACGACACATTCGCTATACCGAACTTCGCACTACTGTGGACTTCAACGTAGTGGAGGGCCGGTCATGTCCGAGGACGATGTCCAGCTGAAGAAGTTCCAGAAGGAGCTCAGCGCCGGAACGGTGTCGCTGGCCCTGCTGGCGGTGCTGGCCCGGGCCGGGGAGCCGCTGTACGGCTACCTCATTGCCAAGGAGCTGGAGCGGGTGGGCGAGGGCGTGCTGAGCGGCAAGCAGAGCGCGCTGTACCCGGTGCTGCGCAATCTGGAGGGCGCCGGCCTGCTGGAAAGCCATGTGGAGCCGTCCAGCAGCGGGCCGCCGCGGCGCTACTACCGCATCAATGAACGTGGCCGCGAGGTGCTGGCGCAATGGCGCCAGGCCTGGCAGGCCACACGCGATTCCGTCGATTCCGTGTTGGAGGGGGTACCGCAATGAACGACCCGAGCCTGGCAGGCCGAGCCCTGCCCACGACCATCCCGCAGTACCTGGCGCAGCTGCGCGCGTCATTGGAAGGCGCCGACCCGGCGATGGTGCAGGACGCGCTGTACGACGCCGAGGAATACCTGCGCTCGGAGCTGGCGGCGCAGCCCGGCCGCAGCGAGGCCGAGGTGATCGCCGACGTCGCCGGCAGCTACGGTGCGCCGGACGAGGTAGCCGAAATCTACCGCGAGACCGAAGTGACGGTGAATCGCGCGCTGCGTACACCGCGTGCGGATACCGCACCGGTGCTGCGTGCGGCGGCGGAAGCCAGTGGCGTCGAGCCGGCCGCACACCCCGCCGGTACCGGTGCCGCGTTCGCTGCTGGCGCGCTTCTTCGGCGTGGTGACGGATCCGCATACCTACGGTGCGCTGTTCTACATGCTGCTGTCGCTGGCCACCGGCATCTTCTTCTTCATCTGGGTGGTGACTGGCCTGTCGCTGTCGCTGGGCCTGCTGATCCTGATCATCGGCATCCCGTTGACGGTGCTGTTCTTCGGTTCGGTGCGCGGGCTGGCGTTGCTGGAAGGGCGCCTGGTGGAAGCGCTGCTGGGCGAGCGCATGCCGCGTCGTCCGCGCTACACCGACCGCAGCCGCACCTGGCTGCAGCGCATCGGGGACATGTTCACCGACGGCCGCACCTGGCTGACGCTGCTGTACTTCGTGCTGATGCTGCCGCTGGGCGTCATCTACTTCACCATCGCGGTGACGTTGCTGTCGCTGTCGCTGAGCCTGATCTGGGCGCCGGTCGCGGCGATCTTCAGTGGCGACATCCCCGGCGTGTACGTCAACGACGTGAACGTGCTGCCGATGGCGGCCTCGCCGCTGGTGGCGATCGCGGTTGCCGGGGCGGGCGCGCTGCTGCTGCTGCTGACGATGCACCTGGCACGCGGCATCGGCAAGCTGCATGGGCTGATCGCCAAGAACCTGCTCGTGCGGCTGTAAGCGGGTGCGGACGCTCCGGTAGGTGCCAACCTTGGTTGGCACGATCCATCAGTGCAGGGGCGCTTGGCGGAATTCGCTTTGGTAGGTGCCAACCTTGGTTGGCACAATCCTTCAGATACCGGGATTCAGGGTAGAGCGCCAACCAAGGTTGGCATCTACCAGGGCGTACCGACCAAGGTCGGCACCCACCCTGGGCGAGTTACCCCGCCTTTCGCCGCAACGGGGTGACGTTGCTCTTCTTCTTCGTGACCTTCGCCGCCGGTGCTTCGGCATGCGCGGCGAAGAAATCGCGCACCTTCGGGTACACCACTTCGCGCCAGCGACGGCCGCTGAAGATGCCGTAGTGGCCGGCACCTTCGACGATGAAATGCTCGCGGCGGTCAGCGTCGATGCCGGTGCAAAGCGCCTGCGCCGCTTCGGTCTGGCCGAGGCCGGCAATGTCGTCCAGCTCGCCTTCGATGCTCAGCAGCGCGGTATCGCGGATCGCCGACGGATCGACCTTCTCGCCGTTGACCACCCACTCGCCACGCGGCAGCAGGAAGTCCTGGAACACCACGCGGATGGTATCCAGGTAGTACTTGGCCGGCATGTCCAGCACCGCGTTGTACTCGTCGTAGAAACGACGGTGCGCGTCGGCGTCTTCCAGGTCGCCCTTGACCAGGTCGGTGTAGAAATCCCAGTGCGAGCTGAAGTGGCGGCTCGGGTTCATCGACAGGAACCCGGCGTGCTGCAGGAAGCCCGGGTACACGCGGCGGCCGGCGCCGGGATAGCTGGCCGGCACGGTGTGGATGACGTTGTTCTCGAACCACGACAGCGGGTTCTGCGTGGCCAGGTTGTTCACTGCGGTCGGGCTGCAGCGTGCATCGATCGGGCCACCCATCATCACCAGCGTGCGCGGCGTCGGCTCGCCACGGCTGGCCATCAGCGAAACCGCCGCCAGCACCGGTACGGTCGGCTGGCACACACTCACCACGTGCAGGCGCTCCACGCCGAGGTGGCGGATGAACTCCTGGATGTAGGCGATGTAGTCGTCCAGGCCGAACTCGCCTTCGCTGGCCGGCACCATGCGCGCGTCGACCCAGTCGGTCACATACACGCGGTGGTCGCGCAGCAGCGTGCGCACGGTGTCGCGCAGCAGCGTGGCGTGGTGGCCGGACAGCGGCGCCACCACCAGCACGAACGGCTGGTTGAGCATGGTGTGCAGCTGGTCGGCTTCATTGCTGTGGCGCTTGAAGCGCAGCAGCTTGCAGAACGGCTTGCTCACTTCCTCGTGCACGACGATCGGCACGCGCTCGCCATCGACGTCGATTTCGTTGATGCCCCACTCGGGCTTCTCGTAATCCTTGCCGATGCGATGGAAGAGTTCATTGACCGCCGCCAGGCGATCAGCGCCGGGCATCTGCGACCACCAGTGGCCCTGGTTGGCGAAGAACCTGGCGTTGGCCTGGGCCTGGTGCACCCAGGGGGCGAGCAGGTTGCGGGTCATTTCGTGCAGTTGATAGAGCATGACGACCGAATATGTATGGTCATATGTTGCCGCGCAGCATATCCCATCCGGGTGTCCCGCAGGTTAAGTTGGCTGAAAATAATGAATCCGGATTCACATCCGTTCCAGCGCGGCCGCATCGCCTGCCAGGGCGGGGCCGAGCCAGCAATGCGACCCTACCGGCTGCAGACCGTGCCGGGCCAGCGTCCGCCGGTACCAGCGCGCCGGGCGGGCCTGGAAACCCTCGTGGTCGCCCTCGAACGCGTCCTCGGCGGCGAAGGTCTCCAGGAAGGCCACGCCGCCGGTCAGCTCCGCCACGCCGGCCAGTCCGGCACGCAGCTCACGGTCGGGCACGTAGTGCATCACGTCCGAGCAGATCAGCAGGTCGACCGGGGCGCAGGGCCGCAGCCAGGCGAAATCACCGAAGCGGGCCAGGTGCAGGTTGCGGGTGCGGCCGTAGCGGCGCACAGCGTACTCGCTGCTGTCGAAGCCGAGGTATTCGACCTTCGGACGCAGCTTCAGCAGCGGCGCGCGCCAGGCGCCTTCGCCGCAGCCGATATCCAGCACGCTGCGGATCGGTCGCTCCAGGTAGTACTCGGCGCTGGCCACAGCCAATGCCACCTTGCGTGCCAGGCGGGCGCTGCCACCGATGTCGGCGCTGCGGTACCAGCGTTGGAAGTAGGCGGCGTCGTAGGTCTTGTCCATGGGGCGGTCGCAGTGGTGAAAACGGCGCTTATCGTACGGCGTTGCGGCGTGCCATGCGTCGATGTGTCGCGGCGCTGGGGCGTGGGGTGGCCCGGCCACGGCATGCGAG
Source organism: Stenotrophomonas sp. 99219_Sma (assembly GCF_056480785.1). Classification (NCBI taxonomy): domain Bacteria; kingdom Pseudomonadati; phylum Pseudomonadota; class Gammaproteobacteria; order Lysobacterales; family Lysobacteraceae; genus Stenotrophomonas; species Stenotrophomonas sp. 99219_Sma. The sequence continues at coordinate 1,405,109 of NZ_CM151117.1, forward strand.
AATGGCCGCCAACCTACGCCAGCCGCCGGAGCGAGCGCATGCAGAGCTACTACTGGGTCAAGACCTTCCACATCGTGTTCGTGGTGGCGTGGATGGCGACGGTGTTCTATCTGCCGCGCATCCTGGTGAACCTGGCCGAGACCGCTGGCCAGCCGGCGGTGACCGAGCGCCTGCAGCTGATGGGCCTGCGCCTGTACCGCTTCGGCCACTCGATGTTCGGTCTGGCATTCCTGCTGGGTCTGGTGCTGTGGCTGGGCTACAAGGTCATTCCGGATTTCCCGACGATGGTTGCCTCGGGCGGCGCCGGTTGGCTGCATGCCAAGCTGGGGCTGGTGGTGCTGCTGCTGGCGTATTTCATCTGGATCGGGCGCCTGCTCAAGGGCGTGGCCAAGGGCAGGGCGCTGCCGTCGTCGCGCGCGCTGCGCTGGATCAACGAGATCCCGCTGCTGGCGTTCATTCCGATCGTGTGGCTGGTGCTGGCCAAGCCGTTCTGACGCGGGGTCATCTGCACCCGGTAGATCCACGCCATGCGTGGATGCCGCCAGGGCGCAAACGAAAGAGCCGGGCGATTGCCCGGCTCTTTCGTTTCTGCAATCACCTGCGTGTTGCCGGCCAGCGGCCGGCACTACCGGGCTTAGGCCGCTTCGTACGTGCCGTAGCTGCGCAGGCGGGCGTAGCGCTGTTCCAGCAGCTGCTCGGTGGACAGCTTGTCCAGCGCGTCCAGTTCGTTCAGCAGCACCGCCTTCAGGCGCTTGGCCATCTGCGTCGGGTTGCGGTGGGCGCCACCGGTCGGCTCGCGCACGACCTTGTCGACCAGGCCCAGGCTCTTCAGGCGCGGGGCGGTCAGGCCCAGCTGTTCGGCGGCATCCTTGGCCTTGCCGGCATCCTTCCACAGGATCGAGGCGCAGCCTTCCGGGGTGATGGTCGAGTACACCGAGTACTCCAGCATCACGGTGCGGTCGCCCACGCCCAGCGCCAGCGCGCCGCCGGAGCCACCTTCACCGATCACGGTGCAGATGATCGGCACCTTCAGTTCGGCCATCTCGATCAGGTTGCGTGCGATCGCTTCGGACTGGCCGCGCGATTCGGCATCGATGCCCGGCCAGGCGCCGGCGGTGTCGATCAGGGTCAGCACCGGCAGGCCGAAGCGCTCGGCCATCTTCATCAGGCGCAGGGCCTTGCGGTAGCCCTCCGGCTTGGGCATGCCGAAGTTGCGCTTGATCTTTTCCTTGGTGTCACGGCCCTTCTGGTGGCCGATCACCATCACCGCACGGCCGTTGATGCGTGCCAGGCCGCCCATGATCGCCTTGTCGTCGGCGAAGGCACGGTCGCCGGCCAGCTCCTGGAACTCATCGAACATGACGCGGAGGTAGTCTGCGGTGTACGGGCGCGACGGATGACGGGCCAGCTGCAGCACCTGCCACGAGGTCAGGTTGCGGAAGATCTGCGCGGTGCGCATGCGCAGCTTGTCCTGCAGCGCGTGCACTTCCGCCTCGACATTGACCGCCGGCCCGGCACTGGCGTTGCGCAGTTCCTGGATCTTGGCTTCCAGGTCGGCGATGGGTTGCTCGAAGTCGAGGTAGTTCGGATTCATCGGAAGCCGTCGTGTAAAGAAGAGGGGAATTCTAGCCGAATGCGTGCAAACCACCCGTACGCCTTCGTCTGGAAGGCGACGGTAGCGCAGCCGGGCAGGGGGCGCCAGTCAGCTCAGGGCACCACCAGGGCGCTGCGGCCCATCAGCTGGCTGCGCTGGGAAACGAAGTCGTTGTAGGCCTCGTTGGCCTCCCGGCCCAGCCCGCTGCCCAGGGTGGCGGTGGCCGAGGTGAAGGCCATCTGCGCGGCGAAGTCCTGCTTGCGCAGGGCCTTCTGTTCATCGGCGGTGGTGGCCTTCAGCCAGCGCGCATAGACCTCACGCAGCGGCGCGGCATGCGCCTCGAAGGCCGGCACCAGCGCCGGCAGGCTGGCCGGGGCCGGTTCCAGGCTGAACGCCGGGGCCACGTAGCCGGCCGGCTGCTCGCGCTTGAACGCACCGGGCTCTCCCATGCCTTCTTCCACGTAAGCGATGAAGTCCGGCGCGGTGAACACCTTGGCCACGATCTGGCCGCCGCTGGAATCGACGTGGGCGACCACCTTTTCCTTGGGGAACGGTTCGCGCACGCCGTAGGTCCAGGTCTTGTCGATGAACAGTTCGTGGCTCTTTTCGAACGGGCCTTCGAAGTCGACGCCGCCCAGCTCGATGCCGGCCTTGCCGGTGCCGAAGTTCTTCAGCTTGCTCTCATCGGTGACATAGATCTCGCGGGCGACCACGTACTCGCTCAGGGTTGGGTTGATCAGCCCGCCACGACCGTCGACGTAGACGATGAAGTGCACGTCGCCGAGCTTTTCGGTGTGCAGGCGATGTTCGCCGACGGCCAGCGAAATCGGGCGCGAGCCCTGTGCGGCCACCGGCAGGTCCTTGCCATCGATGCTCAGTGCCAGCGGCGTGTCGGTCGGGTTGTCGATCTGGAACTCGACCTTCGAGGGCGAACAGGCGGCCAGGGCCAGCGCGGCGGCGAACGGGAACAGCAGGGTCTTCATCGGCAATCGTCCTTGATACATGGAACGGGAAAGCAGGGGTTTCAGCAAAACCAGGGAGCCAGCTTCAGCTGGCCCACGGCGGGCTGTAGCGCACCTTCAGGGTGCGCACGGCGGGGTCGGCGCGCAGCGCCTCCATCAGCTTGGAATCGATGCGTACCGCGCTCTGCCCGGACACATCGAGCATGCCGGCGACGCCGCCGTGCGGCCCCTTCAGCAGCAGGTCCAGGCGCAGCGGCGTGCGGCCAGGGCGATGGCGGTCGAGCAGCGCATCAATGCGTTCCCAGACCGGGCGCTGCTGGCGCAGGTCCAGGCGCAGCGAGAGCCGGGTGGCGTAGTTGGCGCAGACTTCGTCGAAGTCCCAGCACTGGCGGATGCGCAGCGCGAAGCCACCGTTGAATTCGTCCTCGCGCAGGCCACCCTTGACCACCAGGATGCGGTCCTTGGTCATCAGGTGGCCGAACTCGGCCATCGCGTCGGAGAACGCGCTGCACTCGACGCGGCCACGGCCGTCCTCGAGCTGGATGAAGATCTGGCTCTCACCCTTGCGGCGCACGCCGACCACCTGGCCGGCCAGCACGGTCTGTACTTCCGGGCGCCAGCGCTTCTCGCCGCCGCCGCCGCCGCCACTGTTGGCGCTCCAGATCTTCTCCACCGAGCCCAGGTCGTTGCCGACCAGGTCGCGCACATCGTCGCGCCAGGGATCGAACGGGTGGCCACTGAGATAGAAACCCAGCGTGTCGCGCTCGCCATTGAGGCGCTGCAGCAGCGGCCATTCCTCGGCTTCGGGCAGGTCCAGCTGGATCGTGGTCGCGCTCGGGTCGGGGCCGCCGAACAGCGAGTTCTGCCCGGACGCACGTTCGCGCGCCATCTGGTCGGTGGCCTTGATCACTTCCGGCAGCTGCAGCATCAGCGAGGCGCGGTTATGCCCGAGCTCATCCAGTGCGCCGCAGTTGATCATCGCTTCCAGCGTGCGCCGGTTGAGCTTGGCCGATCCGACGCGGGTGCAGAAGTCGAGCAGGTCCTTGTAGTCGCCACCCTTCAGGCGCTCGTCCACCACCGCTTCGCAGGCACCCTGGCCGACGCCCTTGATCGCGCCCAGACCGTACTGGATGGTGTCCGGGGTGACGGCTTCGAACATGAAGGCCGAGTGGTTCACCTTCGGCGGCAGCACGGTCAGGCCGAGGTTGCGCACCTCGTCGAGGAAGCCGACCACCTTCTCGGTGTTGTCCAGGTCCGAGGACAGCGTGGCCGCCATGAACTCGGCCGGGTAATGGCGCTTCAGCCATGCGGTCTGGTAGCTGACCAGCGCGTAGGCAGCGGCGTGCGACTTGTTGAAGCCGTAGCCGGCGAACTTCTCCATCAGGTCGAAGATCGCGTCGGCCTTGGCCTCGTCCACGCCGTCCTTCGCCGCGCCTTCGCGGAAGATCTCACGGTGCTTGGCCATTTCGGCCGGCACCTTCTTGCCCATCGCGCGGCGCAGCAGGTCGGCGCCGCCCAGCGAGTAGCCGCCGACGATCTGCGCCATCTGCATCACCTGCTCCTGGTACACCATGATGCCGTAGGTGTCCTTCAGGATCGCTTCGGTGCGCGGATCGGGATAGATGATTTCTTCCTGGCCGTGCTTACGCGCATTGAAGGAGGGAATCAGGTCCATCGGGCCGGGGCGGTACAGCGACACCAGCGCGATCAGGTCTTCGAAACGGTCGGGGCGCGCGTCCTTCAGCAGGCGGCGCATGCCCGAGGATTCGAACTGGAACACCGCGCCGGTATTGCCGTTGGCAAAGATGTCCTTGTAGGTGGGCGTGTCGTCCAGCGGGATCGCGGCGATGTCCACCGGCGGAATGCCGGCGCGCTCATGGCGCTTGTTGATCGCCTTCACCGCCCAGTCGATGATGGTCAGCGTGCGCAGGCCGAGGAAGTCGAACTTCACCAGGCCCACTTCTTCCACGTCGTTCTTGTCGAACTGGGTGACCGGGTTCTTGCCGAGTCCGTTCTCGTCGTGTTCGGCGTACAGCGGGCAGAACTCGCTCAGCGGTTCGGGCCCGATCACTACGCCACCGGCGTGCTTGCCGGCGTTGCGGGTCAGGTCTTCCAGCTGCAGCGCCAGATCGATCAGGTCGCGGACATCGTCCTCGGTCTCGTAGCGCTGGATCAGTTCGGCCGACGCCATTTCCGAGCTCGGGCCTTCCTTGCCCTTGCCCAGCGCATCCTTCAGGTGGATGCCGAGGATGTTCGGGATCAGCTTGGAGACACCGTCGACCAGGCCGTACGGGAAACCGAGCACGCGGCCGGAGTCGCGCACCACCGCCTTGGCGGCCATGGTGCCGTAGGTGATGATCTGGCTGACGCGCTCGCGCCCGTACTTGCGCGCGACGTAGTCGATCACCTCGTCGCGGCGGTCCATGCAGAAGTCGATGTCGAAGTCGGGCATCGACACGCGTTCCGGATTGAGGAAGCGCTCGAACAGCAGGTTGTACGGCAGCGGGTCCAGATCGGTGATCTTCAGCGCCCAGGCCACCAGCGAACCGGCACCCGAACCGCGGCCGGGGCCGATCGGAATGCCCTGGTTCTTGCCCCACTGGATGAAGTCGGCCACGATCAGGAAGTAGCCCGGGAAGCCCATCTTGATGATGGTGTTGAGCTCGAACTCCAGGCGCTCGAAATACTCTTCGCGGGTCTTGCCCGGCGCCAGTGGATTCTTCTCCAGGCGCTCTTCCAGGCCATCGCGCGACATCTTCTGGATCCAGGTGTCCAGGGTCTCGTCGTCGGGCACCGGGTAGTTGGGCAGGAAGTAGGTGCCCAGCCGCATCTCGATGTTGCAGCGTTCGGCCAGCGCCAGCGTGTTGTCGATCGCATCGGGGATGTCGGCGAACAGCGCACACATCTCCTCGGCCGACTTCAGGTACTGCTGGTCGCTGTACTCGCGCGGGCGCTTGGGATCGTCCAGCACGCGGCCGGTGGAAATGCATACGCGCGCTTCGTGCGCGCTGAAATCCGTCGGCGACAGGAAGCGTACGTCGTTGCTGGCCACCACCGGCAGGCCACGCTGGCCGGCGGCCATCAGCGCGAACTGGTTGAAGGTTTCTTCGCCCTCGCGGCCGGTGCGGGTCAGCTCCAGGTGCAGGCCGTCGCCGAACACGCGTTGCCAGTCGGCCAGCTGCTGCTCGGCCAGTTCATGCTTGCCGTCCAACGCCAGGCGCCCGGCCAGGCTCTGCCGGCCAGCGAGTGCGAACAGGTTGGCGTTGCCGGCCTTCAGCCAGTCCGGGTGGATTGCCACGCCGCCTTCCGGGCGATGGCCTTCCATCCAGGCGCGGGTCAGCAGCCGCGACAGGCTCAGGTAGCCCTCACGGTCGCGGCACAGCAGGGTCATCCGCCACGGGTCCTGGCCTTCCTCGGCGATCAGTACGTCGGCGCCGGCGATCGGCTTGATGCCCACGCCTTCGGCGGCCTTGTAGAACTTGACCAGCGCGAACAGGTTGTTGAGGTCGGTCACCGCCAGCGCGGGCAGGCCGAGCTCGACCGAGCGCGACAGCAGGTTGGCCTGCTTGGCCTTCTTCGGGTCCGCCTGGTCGGGCTTGGCCGGCACGCGGATGGTCGAGTCCGCCAGCGAGAACTCGGTGTGGACGTGGAGATGTACGAAGCGGGAGTTGGACATGCCGGACCAGGTTGGAGCGCGCGGGCCCCGGGTGCTGACGGAAGATCGTCGCCGGGGTCGGGATGCGCTGGAGTGCCCGGTCAGGGTAGCGAGGGCAGGGGGAAGCGACAAGGACTTGACGGTGCGCCGATTGCGCGAATGTCGCCGGGCATGGCCCGGCGCCAGCGGAGGCGTTCACATTGCCGTGAAAGCGCCGGACGATACCCGGCAGCCGTTGTTCAAGCGATGGCTGTGATCGCGGGGGCTGGCGCTGTTTCCAGGCACTCGCGCACCGGGGCGAAGCTGCGCCGGTGCTCCACGCAGGGGCCGTGCTCGCGCAGGGCGGCCAGGTGGGCCGGGGTGCCGTAGCCCTTGTGCTGCTCGAAGCCGTACTGCGGATGGCGGGCATGCACCTCCTGCATGTAGCGGTCGCGCGAGACCTTGGCCAGGATCGAGGCGGCCATGATCGCGCGGTCGATGCCATCGCCGCCGACCAGCGCCTGCGCCGGCAGTACCAGACCCTTGGGCACCACGTTGCCATCGATGCGCGCGAAGCCGGCCACGTGGGCGACCGCTGCGACCACGTCGCGCATGCCCTGCAGGGTGGCCTGGTAGATGTTCAGACGGTCGATGGTGTCCACGTCCACCAGCACCACATGCCAGGCCAGGGCGCGCTCGATGATGCGGTCATGCAGCTGCTCGCGGCGCGCCGCGGTCAGCTGCTTGGAATCGTCCAGGCCGTTGATGCGCGGCCGTGCCGGGTCGAACACCACGGCCGCCACCGCGACCGGCCCGGCCAGCGGGCCACGACCGGCTTCGTCGACGCCGGCGACCAGGCGCTCCGGCTCGACCACCGCCGCGCCATCGAACAGGGTCAGGCTGGCCGCTGCGGCGTGGCGGCGGCTCATGCCTGGGCCTGGTCGCGCATCAGCAGCTCGCCGACGGCGTCGGCGGCACGTGCCGACGCATTGCGGCGCAGGCGCTCATGCAGGCGGGCATAGGTGTCCTGCAGGTCGGTCACCCGCTGCGGGTGGTCGAACCATTGCTGGATGGCCGCAGCCAGCTTGTCCGGCGTGCAGTCATGCTGCATCAGCTCCGGTGCCAGGTCCTGGCCGGCCAGGATGTTGGGCAGGGCAAAGCGGTCGACCTTGATCAGGCCGAATGCCTTGACCAGACGGTAGGTCAGCTCGTTGACACGGTAGCCGACCACCATCGGCCGCTTCACCAGCATCGCCTCCAGGGTCGCGGTACCGGACGCCAGCACCACCACGTCGGCCGCGATCATGGCGTTGCGCGCCTGGCCGTCGAGCACATGCGAGTACGCGACCGGCAGCGCCGAGCGCGACAGCTGCTCTTCGATCAGCCGCTTGCATGCGGGGTTGGCGGCAGGCACCACCACGTGCAGGCCGGGGATGCGCTCGGAGACCTGCCAGGCGGCTTCGAAGAAGGGTTCACCGAGGCGCGAGATTTCGCCCAGGCGGCTGCCTGGCAACACCGCCAGCACCTTGGCCGACGTCGGCAGGCCAAGCGCGGCGCGCGCTTCCTCGCGGTTGCCCTGCAGGGGGATGTCATCGGCCATCGGATGGCCAACGAAACGCGCGTCGATGCCGTGCTTGGCATAGATGGGCGGTTCCATCGGGAACAGGCACAGCACCAGGTCGGCGCTGCTGCCGATCTTCTCGGCGCGCTTCTCGCGCCAGGCCCAGACCGAGGGGCTCACGTAATGCACGGTGCGCACGCCGCGCTGCTTCAGCCAGCGTTCGATGCCCAGGTTGAAGTCGGGCGCGTCGATGCCGATGAACACGTCCGGCTGCCATTCCAGCGCACGCTGGCGGAACGCGGAACGCAGTTTGAGCAGGCGTGGCAGATGGCGCAGTACTTCGGTCAGGCCCATCACCGCCAGCTCGCTGGCATCGTGCCAGGTCAGGCAGCCGGCGCTGCGCATGGCATCGCCACCGATGCCGGCGAATTCGGCATTCGGAAAGCGTGCCTTCAGTTCGCGCACCAGTCCCGCACCCAGCAGATCACCAGAGGCCTCACCGGCCACCAGCGCGATCCGCAAGGGGCGCTCGCTGAGCACCCGCTGCGCGGGGACGCTGCCGGCCATCGAGGCCAGCGGAATCACGGCGGCGCCGGCCGGCGCCTGGCCGGTCGTGCTGCTCATCGCAGCAAGGGCCTCTCGGCGTGCTCGATGAAGTCCAGCATGGCCTTCACGTCATCGCTGTCGCGCGCCTGTTCGGTCAGCTGCACCTTGGCTTCGGCCAGTGGCAGGCCCGCCACGTACAGCGTGCGGTAGGCACGCTTGATGGCGGAAATGCGCTCGGCGTCGAAGCCGCGGCGCTTCAGCCCTTCGCTGTTGATGCCGCGCGGGCGGCCCAACGAATCGGTGCCGACCATGGTGAACGGCGGAACATCGCCATTGGTCAGCGCGCCCATGCCGAGGAAGGCATGCGCGCCGATCCGGCAGAACTGGTGGGCCCCGGCGAAGCCGCTGATGATCACGTAGTCACCCACGGTCACGTGGCCGGCCAGGGTGGTGTTGTTGGAGAACACGCAGAAGTTGCCGACATGGCAGTCATGCGCCACGTGCGTGTAGGCCAGCATCCAGTTGTCGTCGCCGATGGTGGTGATGCCGCCGCCGCCGCCGGTGCCACGGTTCAGCGTGACGAACTCGCGGAACACATTGCGGTCGCCGATCACCAGCTCGGTGCGCTCCCCTGCATACTTCTTGTCCTGCGGTTCGCCACCGACGGCTGCGTGGCCGATGAAGCGGTTGTCGCGGCCGATCTTCGTCGGGCCGTGGATGCTGCAGTGGGGGCCGATCACCGTGCCGGCACCGATTTCCACATCGGCACCGATCAGGGTGAACGCGCCCACCTGGACGTCATCGGCCAGGCGCGCGGCCGGGTCGATGACGGCGGTCGGGTGGATCCGCGGTGCGTTGTCAGTCATTCCTGCCTCCAGTGGATCAGCCCTTGGCGCCGGCGCACATGACTTCGGCCGAGGCAACGACTTCACCGTTGACCTTGGCTTCGCCGTAGTACCAGCCCATGTTGCGGATCAGGCGCTTCATCTGCACATCCAGCATCAGCACGTCGCCGGGAACGACCTGCTTGTTGAAGCGGGCGTTTTCCACCTTGACCATGTAGAACAGCTTGGACTGCGAGTCACGGCCGAGCGTGAGCTGGGTCATCACGCCACCGGCCTGCGCCAGCGCTTCGATGATCAGTACGCCGGGCATGATCGGGCGGCCCGGGAAGTGGCCCTGGAAGAACGGCTCGTTGATGCTGACGTTCTTCTGCGCAAGGATGCGCTTGGCGTCGATGTCGAGCTCAAGCACCCGGTCCACCAGCAGGAACGGGTAGCGGTGCGGGAGCAGTTCCTGGATCTGGCAGACGTCGATCGGAAGCTGCAGCGTGTCGTTCATTCTTTCTCCTTGCCAGCAGCCAGGACGCGGCGAGCCAATGCGTCCAGCTGCTTGAAGCGCGCGGCGTTCTTGCGCCACGTGCGGTTGTCGGTCAACGGGGTGCCGGACGAGTACTCGCCCGGCTCATGGATGGAATTGCGGACCACCGACTTGCCGGTGATCACGACCTTGTCGCAGATCTCGAGGTGGCCGACCACGCCAACGTGGCCGCCGAGCAGGCAGTAGCGGCCGATCCTGGCGCTGCCGGCGATGCCGGTGCAGCCGGCGATGGCCGAGTGCGCACCGATCTGCACGTTGTGCGCGATCTGCACCAGGTTGTCCAGGCGCACGTCTTCGTCCAGCACGGTGTCTTCCAGCGCACCACGGTCGACGCAGGTGTTGGCGCCGATCTCGCAGTCATCGCCGATGCGCACGCCGCCGAGCTGCGGCACCTTGATCCATTTGCCGGCGTCCATGGCCAGGCCGAAGCCATCGGCGCCGAGCACGGCACCGGGATGCACACGAACCCGCTTGCCGAGCTTGACCCGGGTGACCAGGGTGACCCGCGCGATCAGTTCGCAGCCGTTGTCCAGGCTGCAGTCTTCGCCGATCACGCTGCCGGTGCCGATGATGCAGTTTTCGCCGACCACGCTGCGTGCGCCGACGGAGACGAACGGGCCGATATGCGCGCTGGCGGCGACCTGCGCGCTGGGATCGATGACGGCGCTGGGGTGGATGCCCGGCGGGCGCGTCGGCGCGATGTCGAACAGCGCGGCGATCTTGGCGAAGGTGGTGTATGCGGGTCCTTGGCCACGAGCGCGGCGCCGGGGGCGGCCTCGGCGTCGTCGGCACGCAGGACCACCAGCGAGGCCTGGCTGTCGGCCAGCTGGGCGCGGTAGCGCGGGTTGGCGAGGAAGGTCAGCTGGCCAGGACCGGCATGGGCGAGGGTGGCCACGCCATGGATGGCGGTGGCGGGGTCGCCGTGGACCTGCAGGCCGAACTGCTCGGCGAGTTGCTGGGCGGTGTAGGTGGGAGTATTCACGGCGGGAGTTTAACGTGTGACGGCATTGCGGTCATGCGGGGCGGTCATGCAGCCAACGGCAGGGCCCCTCGCGGCCGGCAGAGCCAGTGTCATGGGCTGGGTCGGACGGGGCGGGGCTGCGGGGGGCGGCGCAAGTACGTCCATGTAGCCTTGGTCGCCGCATCCATGCGGCTCACACCCCCGCAGCCCCACCCCGTCCGACCTCCGAGGGCGTGGCGCGAGTGCCAGCCACGGAAAAACAGAAAAGATCAAAAGCAGAGCGGGCGCTTCCGGCATCCAGGCCAAACGAAAACGCCGGGCAGAGCCCGGCGCTTCGCATCCCGTCTGGTGGAGAGCCCCCCTTCTGTTAAGGGGGGCGCGCCAGCGGCGCGGGGGATAGGTGAAATGCGCGGGCAATTCACCGGAGGTGGATCAGTTCTGAGGAACGTTGTTCCTCAGAACTGGCCACCGAACGTGAATTGCAGACGTTCGATCTTGTCATCGTCTTCCTTCTTCAGCGGGAAGGCGTAGCTGATCGAGATCGGGCCGACCGGGGCGCGCCACAGCAGGGCCACACCGGTGGACACGCGCAGTTCGTTGGCCTTGAAGTTCTTGGTGCCGTTGTAGACGTTACCGAAGTCGACGAAGGCGGACACGCGTGCCGACGGGCTGTCGAACAGGCGCGGGAAGTAGGCTTCGACCGAACCGACGGTCTTCAGCGAACCACCCAGCGGCTGGCCTTCCGGGTAGCCGTTGGTGACTTCGCGCGGGCCGAGGGTGTTGTCTTCGAAGCCGCGCACCGAGTTGGTACCGCCGGCGTAGAAGTTCTCGAAGAACGGCAGGCCGCTGGCGGTCACCGTACGGGTGGTGCCGTCCGGGTTGGTCAGCGTGCGGGTGTAGTCGTTGCCATAGGCATCGCCGTAGCCCACTTCGGCACGGGTGTTGATCACCAGCGACGGCATGATCGGCCAGTACTTGCTGATCTGGTAGTTCAGCTTGTAGTACTCGATGGTCGAACCCGGCAGCGTGGTTTCCAGGCCGATGCGCTGGTAGGTACCGCGGGTCGGCATGAAGTAGTCGTTGCGCGAGTCACGCGCCCAGCCCAGCTCGGTGCGCCAGGCATGGAACGTGCGCCTACCGACGGCGTTGATGTAGTCGATGATCGACTGCGGGGTCGAGCCCTGGTAGGTGGTGATCTGGTTGCTGTCGATGCCGAACATCAGCGAGACGGTATCGGTCTCGGTGATCGGCACGCCGAACACCACCTGCGCCGAACCATTGGTGCTGTTGTACTGCGCGGTGTTGAAGTCGGAGTAGTCCAGTTCGCGCCAGGACAGGTTGTAGCCCAGCGACACGCCGTCATCGGTGAAGTACGGGTTGGTGTAGCTGAAGCCGTAGCGCTGCAGGTAGCTGCTGCGCGAGGCTTCGACCGACACGCGGTTGCCGCCGCCGAGGAAGTTGTTCTGCGACAGCTGCACCGAGGTGGTCATGCCGTAGGACTGCGAGTAGCCCAGGCCGAACACGAAGCTGCCGGACGTGGTTTCCTTGACGTTGTAGACGACGTCGACCTGGTCGTTGCTGCCGCTTACGGCCGGGGTTTCAACATCCACCGACTCGAAGTAGCCCAGGCGCTGCAGGCGGATCTTGGAGCGGTCGATCGCGGCCTGCGAGTACCAGCTGTTCTCGAACTGGCGCATTTCGCGACGCATCACTTCGTCGGACGTACGCGTGTTGCCACGGAACAGGATGCGACGCACCGACACGCGCGGGCCGGGCACGACCTGCATGTTGATCGCCACGGTCTGCTCGGGGCGGTTGGTGGTCGGGATCGGGTTAACCTTGGCGAACGCGTAGCCGATGTTGGACAGCGAGTTGGTGATGGTGTCCGAGCTGAATTCCAGCAGCGCACGCGAGAACGTGTCGCCGGACTTCTGGATCACCATGCGCTCGACGTCCTCCTGCGGAAGGATCGTGTCGCCGCTGACCTTGATCTCGGAGATCTTGTACTGCGCACCTTCGGTCACGCCGGCGGTGAGGAACATGTCGCGCTTGTCGGGGCTGATCGACACCTGGGTCGAATCAATGCTGAAGTCGACATAGCCGCGGTCGAGGTACCAGGAATTGAGCTTTTCCAGGTCGCCGGACAGCTTTTCCTTGGAGTACTGGTCGTCACGGCGGTACCACGATGCCCAGTTGTGCTCCTTGGACTCCCAGGTCTCCAGGATGTCCTTGCTCTCGAACTTCTCGGTGCCGACCAGGTTGACGTGACGGATCTTGGCCGCCTTGCCTTCCTTGATGGCGATCGCGATGTCCACGCGGTTGCGGTCCAGCGGGCTCACCGTCGGGGTGATCTCGACGTTGTACTTGCCGCGGTCGTTGTACTGGCGACGCAGTTCCTGGGTCACGCGGTCCAGGCTCAGGCGATCGAAGGTGCCGCCCTCGGTCAGGCCGATGTCGGACAGGCCCTTGAGCAGCTGCTCGGACTTGATGTCCTTGTTGCCGGTCACGGTCAGCTTGTTGATCGCCGGGCGTTCCTTGACGGTCACCACCAGGATGCTGCCCTGGCGGTCCAGCTGCACGTCTTCGAAGAAGCCGGTCTTGTACAGGGCGCGGATGGTCTCGCCGACCTTGTTGTCGGTGACCGTCTCGCCACGCTCCACCGGCAGGTAGGTGAATACCGTGCCCGAGCTGATGCGCTGCAGGCCATCCACGCGGATGTCGCTGACAGTGAAGGGCTCGGCTGCCTGGGCCAGGGCGGGAGCGCCGGTGACGGCGGCGAGGGCGAGGGCCAGCAGGCGGCGATTGGGGAGTCGCGTCATGTCACGTCCGGTAGGAAGGTCGATTTCATTGGTGCGGGATGCCGACGCTGTAGACGGCAACAACGTGGAAAAGTTCATCGCGGGACCAGGCCGAGGATGTCGTTGTAGAACGCCAACCCCATCAGCCCGGCCAGCAACGCCAGGCCGATGTACTGGCCGGCGGCGATGGCACGCTCGCTCAGCGGGCTGCCCTTGACCAACTCGATAAGGTAATACAGCAGGTGGCCGCCGTCCAAGATCGGGATCGGCAACAGGTTGATGATGCACAGGCTGAGTGACAGCAGGGCAAGGAACTGCAGGAACCAGTCCAGGCCGCGTTTGGCCGAGATGTTGGCTACCCGGGCGATGGTGACGGGCCCGGAAACGTTCTGCAGCGAGGCTTTGCCGGTGACGATGCGGCCCATCATGCCCAGCGAATCGGCCGCCAGGCGGCCGGTTTCGCGCACGGCCACGGTGACCGCGTCGAGCGGGCCATAGCGCAGCAGGGTGTCGTAGGGAGGGCTGAACGAGGTCGGGAACTGCACGCCGATCTGCCAGATCGGCTCGCCCTTTGAATCCTTGCCCTGGCGCGGGGTGACTTCCAGCGCCAGGCGCTCGCCGCCCCGCAGGACCTCGATCATGCCCGGGCCGCCGGCGCGGCCCAGCGTCTGGATCTCGCCGATGACCTGGTCGGCGCCGTCGATGCGCTGGCCGTCGATCGCTACGATCAGATCGCCCGGCTGCAGCTGCCCGGCCACCACGGAGTCCGCGGTGAGCGACTCGACCAGCGCCGGTTGCAGCCACGACTGCCAGTACAGGCCAGCCAGGATCGGCACGCGCCGTTCATCGAAGCCGGGGGGCAGCTGCGACAGCGGCAGGCTGCGCACGCGCACCTGGTCGGCCGGGTCCAGCACTTCCAGCTTCACGTCGCGGCGGTCCATCGCGGCGGCGGTCAGCGCCATGCTGGCCTCGCCGAGGGTGACCACCGGGCGCTCGTCCACGCGCAGCACGCGGTCGCCGCTGGTCAGGCCGGCGCTGGCGGCGATGCCGCTGACACGGCCGATGGTCGGCGAATAATCCTGCTTGCCGATCACGAACATCGCCCACAGCAGCAGGATGCACAGCAGCAGGTTGGCGATCGGTCCGGCGGCGACGATGGCGATGCGCTGCCAGACGGTCTTGTGGTTGAAGGCCTGACCGCGCTCGTGCGGGTGCACTTCGACCTCGCGCTCGTCCAGGAACTTCACATAGCCACCCAGCGGGATGGCGGCGATGGCGAACTCGGTGCCGTGCCTGTCCCGGCGCGACCACAGCGGCCGGCCGAAGCCGACCGAGAAGCGCAGGATCTTTACCCCGCACAGCCGCCCGACCCAGTAATGCCCGAACTCGTGGAACGTGACCAGCAGCCCGAGGCTGACAATCATCCACCAGACCGATCCGATGAAGTCAGTCATGCAGGCTCACAGTGGCGGGCAGGGGCGGCGTCGTCATGCTGGGCGAGGCGGTCGTTCAGGCGGCGTCGATGGCGTTCAGGGTCAGCTGGCGTGCCCGCTGGTCGGCGGACAACAGGACCTCCAGTGTATCGGCTGGCTGGGTCGGCAGTGTTGAAAGAGCGTTAGCAACCAGCTCCGGGATGGTCAGGAAACCGATCCGGCCCTGAAGAAACGCTGAAACCGCCTCTTCATTGGCAGCGTTCAGCACCGCCGGGGCGGTGCCGCCGGCCTGCATCGCCTGCCAGGCCAGGGCCAGGCAGGGGAAGGCGTCGGTGTCCGGGGCCTCGAAATCGAGCCGGCCCTGGGCCAGCAGATCCAGCCCGGATACGCCCGATTCAATGCGTTGTGGCCAGCCCAGGCCAACGGCCAGTGTGGTGCGCATGTCCGGCAGGCCCATCTGCGCCAGAGTCGAGCCGTCCACGAACTCGACCAGCGAGTGGACCAGGCTCTGCGGGTGCACCAGCACTTCGATGCGCTCACCGGGGATGCCGAACAGGTGGTGGGCCTCGATCACTTCCAGGCCCTTGTTCATCAACGTCGCCGAATCGACCGAGATCTTCGGCCCCATCGACCACTTCGGGTGGGCAACGGCCTGGGCCGGGGTGACCTGGGCCAGCTCGGCGCGGCTGCGGCCACGGAACGGGCCGCCGGAGGCGGTCAGCAGGATGCGGCGCACGCCGGCGCCATCGACGCTGGCATCGCGCGAGCGCAGGCACTGGAAGATCGCGCTGTGTTCGCTGTCGATCGGGATGATCTCGGCGCCGGCGCGTTCTGCGGTGCGGGTCAGCAGCTCACCGGCCAGCACCAGCGATTCCTTGTTGGCCAGCAGGATGCGCTTGCCCGCGGCGGCGGCGGCCAGGGTGGAAGACAGCCCGGCCGCACCGACGATGGCGGCGACCACGGTGTCGCAGGCATCGCTGGCGGCCAGCTGGTCCAGCGCGGCATGGCCGGCATGCGCCTCGGTGGCCAGTCCGGCATCGCGCAGGCCATCGCGCAGCTCAGCGAACAGCGATTCGTCGGCGATCACCGCGTGCGCGGGCCGGTGCTGGCGGCACAGTGCCAGCAACGCCTGCACCTGACGACCGGCGGCCAGCACGGTGGCCTGGTAGCGCTGCGGGTGGCGGGCGATCACGTCCAGCGTGGAGGCACCGATCGAGCCGGTGGCGCCGAATACGGCGACCCGGCGCAGGTCTGCGACAGCATTCATGGTCAGAACCCGAAGATTTCCTTGCCGAGTGCGAACACCGGCACTGCAGCCAGGACGCCGTCGACACGGTCGAGTACGCCACCATGGCCCGGAATCAGGTGGCCCGAGTCCTTGGCGCCCGCGTGGCGCTTGATCAGGCTTTCGAACAGATCACCCAGCACCGAGGCGAACACCGCCACCACCGAAGTGATCAGCAGGCCCGGCAGGTGTGCGGTATCGATGCCGGCCAGCCAGCCCAGGCCGACGGCCACGGCGACACCGGCCAGCAGGCCGCCGAACAGGCCTTCCCAGGTCTTGTTGGGGCTGATGCGCGGGGCCAGCTTGTGCTTGCCGAAGTGACGGCCGGCGAAATAGGCGCCCGAATCGGCCGCCCAGACCAGTGCCAGCGCAGCCAGCAGCCACAGGTGGCCCTGCTTGCCCGGCGGATCTCCGCCCGCATGGATCAGCACCAGCGCGGCCCAGGCCGGAACGATGGCCAGCGTACCGGCCAGCATCTTCACGATGCGCGAGGGTGCCGACGGCTGCGCGCCGAAATTGAAGAAGCGCAGCCAGACCAGCGCCGCCAGCCACCAGGCAACACCGGCCAATGTGGTGATCTGGAACAGCACCAGCGTGCTGCCATCGGCCCACACCAGCAGCACCATCAGCAGCAGGTTCAGTACCAGCAGCACGGTGCGCGCCAGGGTGTCTTCGATGCCGGCCAGCTTCAGCCACTCCCACAGGCCGATCAGCAGCACCGCAGCGGCCGCCGCTGCCAGCCATTGGGTCGGCAGCAGCAGGATCGCGGCAATGGCGACCGGCGCCATGATCAGCGCGGCAAGGACTCGGGTCTTGGTCATGGGCTGGAAGTCTCGGTGGCCAGTGCGGCGATCTGGGCGCTGGTCAGGCCGAAACGACGCTCACGGCTGCCGTAGGCGTCCAGCGCCTGCTGCAGCAGGGCGGGATCGAAGTCTGGCCACAGCGCCTCGGTGAACCACAGCTCGGTGTACGCCAGCTGCCACAGCAGGAAGTTGCTGATGCGGGTGTCGCCACCGGTGCGGATGAACAGGTCCGGTGGCGGCAGGTCGGCCAGGGCGACCTGGCTGCCCAGCAGCGATTCGTCGATCTGTTCGGGCAGCAGGCGGCCGGCGGCGACTTCAGCGGCCAGCGCGCGCGCGGCACGGGCGATGTCCTGGCGGCCACCGTAGCTGGCGGCGATCGACAGGGTCAGGGTGGTGTTGTCTGCGGTGCGCTGCTCGGCCAGCTGCATGCGGCTGACCAGCCCGGCACCGAAGCGTTCGCGCTCGCCGATGAAGCGCACGCGCACGCCACGCCGATGCAGCTCGTCCACTTCGCGGTCGAGCGCGCCGAGGAACAGCTTCATCAACGCATCGACTTCTTCCTGCGGCCGGCCCCAGTTCTCGCTGGAAAACGCGAACAGGGTCAGCGCCGGAATGCCCAGCTCAAGGCAGCGCTCGATGGTGCGGTTGACCGCACGCGCGCCGGCCCGGTGGCCGATCACGCGCGGACGACGGCGCTGCTGTGCCCAGCGCCCATTGCCATCCATGATGATGGCAATGTGGCGGGGCAGGGCGGCCGGCAACGGAGGCGGGACTGAAGGCATCGACTTCAGACCGACAGCAGTTCTTTTTCCTTGTCGGCAACGACCTTGTCGACGTCCTTGATGTTGGTGTCGGTCAACTTCTGGATGTCGTCCTCACCGCGCTTCTTCTCGTCTTCGCTGATCGCCTTGTCCTTGACCAGCTTGGCGATTTCCTTGTTCGCGTCCTGACGGATGTTGCGGATCGCGATCTTGGCGCCTTCGCCTTCCTTCTGCACCTGCTTGGCCAGCTCCTTGCGGCGCTCTTCGGTCGGCGGCGGCATGTTGATGCGGATCGCGGTGCCCAGGGTGTTCGGGGTGAACTCGGCGTTGTAGAGACCCTTTTCGATCTCCTTGATCATGCTCTTGTCGAACGGCGTGACCAGCAGCGAGTGGGCGTCGGCGTTGGAGATCGATGCGACCTGGTTCAGCGGGGTGCTGGCGTTGCCATAGGCGCTGACCGTGACGCGGTCCAGCAGGGCCGGGGTGGCGCGGCCGGTGCGGATCGAGGTGAGGGTGTGCTTCAGAGCGTCGATGCTCTTGGCCATGCGCGTCTGCGCGTTGTTCTTGATGTCGTTGAGCATCGCCCGGTCCTGGGTGTAACTGGAATCGGGCGATTATAGGCGAATACGGGACGCTGCCGGGCCAGAATCGGCCCGGAGCTCGCCTGGCGCTCAGGCTCAGGCCGGGTCGCGGCCCTGGACCAGGGTGCCGATGTTCGCGCCGCTGAGGATCTTCAGCAGCTCGCCCGGCTGGCCCATGTCGAACACGCGCATCGGCAGGTCGCTGTCGCGGGCCAGTGCGAAGGCCGCGGTATCCATCACTTCCAGGCCGCGGCGGATCACTTCGTCGTAGCTCAGGCTGTCGAAACGGACCGCGTCGCTGTGCTTGTTCGGGTCCTTGTCGTACACGCCATCGACCTTGGTGGCCTTCAGCAGCAGGTCGGCACCGATCTCGATCGCACGCAGCGCGGCGCCGGAGTCGGTGGTGAAGAACGGACTGCCGACGCCGGCGGCGAAAATCACCAGGCGGCCCTTTTCCAGGTGGCGGATGGCGCGGCGGCGGATGTAGTCCTCGCACACGTCGTTGATCTTGATCGCGCTCATCACGCGGGCCTTGGCGCCCAGCTTTTCCAGGGCGTCCTGCATGGCCAGGGCGTTGATGACCGTGGCCAGCATGCCCATCTGGTCGCCGGTGACCCGGTCCATGCCGCCAGCGGCCAGGCCGGCGCCGCGGAAGATGTTGCCGCCGCCGATCACCAGCGCCACTTCGGCACCGGCCTGCTGGGCTTCGATGACCTCACGGGCCAGGCGATTGATGATCTTCGGGTCGATGCCGTAGTCCTCATCTCCCATCAGCGCCTCCCCGGACAGTTTCAGAAGGATGCGGCGATAGGCGAGCTTGGACATAGGGACCTCGGGTGCGTGGAAATCGCGGGCGATTCTACGCGCATGCGGCGTTGGGCCAAAGTGTTTTGTGCGCTGCGGCGCGAAATCCTGCCGTCCGCCCCGCTCACGCGGGGCGTCCCGTTCAGCCCAGCTCGGCGCCGGCGGTGGCTGAAAGCTCGTCGTGGCCGAGGGCGCCGGGGGAGCGGGCGATCACCCGGTTGCGGCCCAGGTTCTTCGAGCGGTACAGCACATCGTCGGCTGCGCGCAGCAGGTCCTGCACGTCGGCAAAGCGTTCGTAGCCGCCCTGGGTGGCCACGCCGGCGGAGAAGGTGACGAACAGCGGGCCTCCCTCCAGCTCGGCCATCGGCGTGGCGACGATGTTGGCCAGCACACGCCGGATCACGTCCAGCGCCACCGATTCACTGGTGTTGGGCAGCAGCGCGACGAATTCCTCGCCACCGAAGCGGGCCACGGTGTCGCTGTTGCGCAGCTGGCCCTGCAGCTTGCCGGCAAAGGCGCGCAGC
Source organism: Stenotrophomonas sp. 99219_Sma (assembly GCF_056480785.1). Taxonomy (NCBI): domain Bacteria; kingdom Pseudomonadati; phylum Pseudomonadota; class Gammaproteobacteria; order Lysobacterales; family Lysobacteraceae; genus Stenotrophomonas; species Stenotrophomonas sp. 99219_Sma. The sequence continues at coordinate 1,424,736 of NZ_CM151117.1, forward strand.
ACCTCGTCGCCGGTCAGGTGGCCGTGGGCATCATTGATTTTCTTGAAGTCGTCCAGGTCGATGAAGGCCACCGACAGCGGCCAGCCCTGGCGCCCGGCGCGCAGGAACTCCTGTTCCAGCACCGCCTCCAGCTGGCGGCGGTTGAGCACGCCGGTCAGGGCGTCGCGGTGGGCCTGGTCGGCCAGGCGCTTGGCCCGCGCCTCGAATTCGTCGGCGCGGCGGCGTGCCTGGTCGGCATCCTGCAGCTCGCGCAGGTTGCGCAGGGTGGCCAGCTCCTGCGCGTGGTCGATCAGCTCTCGGACCCGCGAGGGCGAGTTCAGGCCGGCCTCGAACAGGCTGGCGATATCTGGAAGGGCATCGCTGATGCGGGTCAGGACCTGATCGAAACGGGCGCTGTCGAGCTCCAGCCGGTCATGCACCTGGTGCAGAGCGCGTTCGCGGGCGGCATCGGCGTCTTCGTCCAGCCAGATGTCAGCGACAGCGCCGGACAGCTGCACGCAGGCCTGGAACGGCGAATCGGCAGCGTCGTCGTCCTCGCTGTGGCTGATGCTTTCCACCAGGTAGCGCGGCAGGCCCCATTGCTCGGCCACCCAGGCGCCGACATCGGCGTGGCTGCAGCCCAGTTCCTCGCGCTCGCGTGCGACCAGATCGGTATTGTCACGGGCTTCGCGCAGCAGTGGCAGGTAGCGCTCCGATTCGGCCTGGGCCAGGCACAGCACACCCAGGTCCTGCAGCAGCCCGGCCAGCATCAGTTCCTCCAGCCGGCGCAGGCCGCGCGCCTGGCCCAGCTGGCTGGCGGCCAGGGCGCTGAGAATGCTGCGCTTCCACGCGCGCTGGCGCAGGTCGTGGTCGGCACCGCCGCCACCGGTCAAGCCCTGGGTCACGGTGAAGCCGAGGGCGAGGCTGATCGTGGCATTCAGGCCGAGCATGGTCAGCGCCTGGCCGAGGTTCTCGATGCGGCGGCGGCTGGCGTACAGTGGCGAATTGGCGATGCGCAGCATGCGAGCGCTCAGCGCCATGTCGATGGCGATGATGTCGGCGGCGGTGGCGATGTCCGCTTCCGGGTCCTGGGCCAACTCGATGATGCGCAGGGCAATACCGGGTGGCGAGGGCAGGTTGCGGCAGAGCGCCAGGGCAGCTGTCAGCTCGGGAGGCATGTCGGGTCGTTCAATTCCATTGGGACAAGAATACCTAGGAATGCATCACAGTCCGCGATTTTCGTTCCTGCTATGTGACTGTGGATTCCCTGCGCCGAGTATCGGCTTGATTCGCGCGCAACGCAAAGGTGCCGGTTGTGCGCACCAACGGTGCGCACCGGCCGATGGGGCATGAGTTCATCCCTTGGCCCATACATAAAAAAAGAGCCGCGGTTTCCCGCGGCTCCTTCTGGTCGCTTCACAGCCGGAAGGCTGGAATCAGACCTGCATCGCCTTGGCAACTTCAGCGGCGTAGTCTTCCACCACCTTCTCGATGCCTTCGCCGACGATCAGCAGCTTGAAGCCAGCCACGTCGGCGCCAGCGGCCTTGACCACCTGCTCGACGGTGGTGTCGCCCAGCACGTAGGTCTGGCCGTACAGGGTCACGTCGCTGACGATCTTGTTGATCTTGCCGCTGATGATCTTTTCCAGGATCTCGGCCGGCTTGGCCTTGTCCTTTTCGGACATCTTGGCCAGCTCGATTTCCTTTTCCTTCTCGACGAACTCGGCCGGGACGTCCGCAGCCTTGTTGTGCGGCGGCTTCAGGGCTGCCACGTGCATGGCCAGGCCACGGGCCAGCTCGACGTCGCCGCCGACCAGGTCGACCAGCACGCCAACCTTGCCGTTGGTGTGGACGTAGGCGCCGATGGTGTTGTTGCCATCAACCTTCACCATGCGACGGATCTGGATGTTTTCACCCAGAGTCTGCACGGCGGTGGCGCGGGCTTCTTCAACGGTGCGGCCATCGGCCAGCTTGGCAGCCTTCACGGCTTCGACGTCGTCGGCGCCCGATGCCAGGGCGGCAGCGGCGACGGCATTGACGAAGGACTTGAAGTTGTCATCGTTGGCGACGAAGTCGGTTTCCGAGTTGACTTCGACCAGCACGGCCTTGCCGCCATCCTGGGCCAGGCCCAGACGGCCTTCGGCGGCCACGCGGTCAGCCTTCTTGTCGGCCTTGGCAGCGCCGGACTTGCGCATGGCTTCAGCAGCAGCGTTGATGTCGCCGTTGGCTTCGGTGAGAGCCTTCTTGCATTCCATCATGCCGGCGCCGGTGCGCTCGCGCAGTTCCTTGACCAGGGAAGCAGTGATTTCCACGGGATTACCTCACGAAAGAAAGGGGTTGGGCCGGCATGGTGGCCGGCCCGTGTGACACGGTCCTGTCACGCGCCAAAGGCTGCGCGCAGGGAGGGTGGACGCCGGGCGTCCACCCCGGGGCCTGGATCAGGCCTGGGCGTCGTCGCCCTTCTTGGCAGCCTTCTTGGCCGGAGCGCGGCGGGCCGGCTTCTCTTCGCCTTCAGCAGCGGCTTCGGCGAACTCTTCCTCACGCACCGAAGCAGCGTGCGGAGCAGCAGCCTTGCCTTCCAGCACGGCGTCGGCAGCGGCGCGGGCGTACAGCTGCACAGCGCGGATGGCGTCGTCGTTGCCCGGGATGGCGTAGTCCACCAGTTCCGGGTTGTAGTTGGTGTCGACCACGGCGATGACCGGGATGCCCAGCTTCTTGGCTTCCTTGATCGCGATGTCTTCGTGGCCGATGTCGATCACGAAGATGGCGTCCGGCAGACGGTTCATGTCCTTGATGCCGCCCAGCGAGGCTTCCAGCTTGTCGCGCTCGCGACGCAGGCCCAGCACTTCGTGCTTGACCAGCTTCTCGAAGGTGCCGTCGGTTTCACCGGCTTCCAGTTCCTTCAGGCGGGCAACCGACTGCTTGACGGTACGGAAGTTGGTCAGGGTGCCGCCCAGCCAACGCTGGTTCATGAACGGCATGCCACAACGCTCGGCTTCTTCCTTGATGGTTTCGCGGGCGCTGCGCTTGGTGCCCAGGAACAGGACGGTGCCGCGCTTCTGGGCAACCGACGAGATGAAGTTCATCGCATCGTTGAACAGCGGGACGGTCTTTTCCAGGTTGATGATGTGGATCTTGCCGCGGGCGCCGAAGATGTACGGAGCCATCTTCGGGTTCCAGTAGCGGGTCTGGTGGCCGAAGTGGACGCCGGCTTCCAGCATCTGACGCATGGTGACCTGGGGCATTGCAATACTCCTGATATGGAACCGGCGATTCCGCCCGCGGGATAGGTATGCGGGACGCGTGGAAGCGCGGATGGTTCCGGGGTTGGGCTTCCCTGTTGCCTCCGTGGCCGAACTCCTTGCGGAGCACCCCGGCACGGATGGGGGCAGCAGGTGTGGATTCACCGGTGACGTCCGGTGTGGACGGTCTCCCGCGCACGCAGGCGGCAGGAATCCGGTCGATTATAGCCCGCTGGGAGCGCTCGCTGCAATTGCCGGGTCCGGCGCGGTCAGATCGACCACGCGGCCGTCCTGCAGCCGGGCCTGGAAATGGCCACCGGCATAGCCGTCGGCATGGACGGGGAGGGCCCAGCGGCGTTCCCGGCCCGCCAGCAGGTAGCCGGCCAGTCCCGGCAGCAGCAGGGTGCGGCGTCCATCGCCGGCGACGAACGCAAGATCGTGCAGGCGGGCGTGAACGGAACCTGCGTTGCGCAGTCGCAGAAGAGGCTGCGACGTGCCGGGCTCGATCCCGGCATGCAGGTCCGGCCGCGCCAGGGGCGTCGCATGCCCCCGGAACAAGGGCAGCGAGTAGCGTGGCAGGCCCGGTCCGCTGGGGCTCAGGATCACCCGGTAGGCCTGCTCGACGGCAACGGGCGACGTCTCCCGAGGCAGCAGCCAGATGCGTTGACAGGTGCCGGGCGGGAGGTCGAGCCGGGCGGGGCTGGCCAGGATCTGGTCGCTGGGCCGCAGCTTTTCCGCATCGACCTGCTGTTCCCAGGCCAGGATCCGAACCTCGCCCTGCCAGCGGCCGGGCCCGGGGTTGTACAGCCACAGCTCGCCGTGCCCCCCTTCGGCGGGCAGCTGCAGGGTGGTGGGCACCAGGTCCAGCGCCGCAGCGGGCAGTGCCAGCAGCAGTGCCAGCAGGCTCAGCAGGATGCGCATCAGTAGATGAGGGTCACGGCAGGCGCCGCGTCGTTGCTGTCGGCCGGCGGCGCGAGGTCGCGGATCTGTTGCGGAAGCTCGGGCGCGTCGCTGCTCCGGTGCGGTGCCGCGCATCGGGTGTTGCCGGCATCACTGCTGCAGCCCTCGACCACAGTCAGCCGGATCTGCAGGGAGGTGCTGCCGGGATCGGCCCACGCGGGCATACTTGCGACCAGCATCGCCCCGATCAGAAGTGCGCGAACCACCTGCCATCCACCGTACTGTAGGACCCGTTGCGCGGTATCGGCCGGATCGGCCGAATCTGTAGGCTCGACTGCCAGTCGACTGGTCCTGCCGCAGGAGTGATGCGCGCATCCACGCACGGCGTGGATCTACCGGAACCCACCCCGGTGGGTGCCGACGATTCCAAACCCACCCCGGTGGGTGCCGACCATTCCAATCCATCCCGGTGGATGCCGACCGTTGGTCGGCACACAGGTCAGTAAGTGATCGTCACCTGCACCAGATCGTTGTAGGTACCGGCCGGGGGCTGGCCGGTGACCGGCGGCACCCGGCCATGGATGGTCAGCTGCTGCGCGCTGCCACTTCCGGTGCCGCCAACGGTATCGACGTTGAGGGTATTGCCCCAGCGCAGGCTGCGCGCGGCGTCGCGGTACAGCTCATAGGGGAGGTAGTAGGTGCCGCTGCCAATGGTGGTGGCCATGCGCCGGGTGGTGGAGGCGGCGGGGTTGTTCTGGCCGTTGTTGAGGCTGATCTGGTAGGCGGTGTTCTTCAGGCAGGTCAGCGTGAGCGTGGCGGTCCGGTCGATGTTGGCGGAAATGCTGCCGGTGACGTTGCCGAAGTCCATGTTGGTGGTGACGTAGCTGCCGCATTGCGGCAGCACGTTGGCAGTGGCAGTGAAGCTGAAGGCCGCACTGGCGCTGTTGGTGCCGGTTGCGCCGCCGTTGCAGGCGGCCGGCACGGTGGCGTTGCCGAGCAGGACTTCGTTCCAGGCCCAGGTGAGCACCACGTTGGCGCCACTGAAGGTGCTGCTGTAAGCACCCGAAGCGAGGATCTGGTTGGCGGGGATCTGCGCGAACAGCTGCACGGACTGCGCACCGCTGCCGCCGGTCAGCAGCGGCACGTTGTAGCTCATGGTCAGTTCCTGCGCCGGCGGCGTGCCGCGTGGCACCAGGCCGGTGACCTGGCCGTAGCTGGCGTTGTTGTAGAGCTGGAAATTCATGGTGTCGCTGGTGGAAGTGGACATCGTGCGGAAGGTGGAGCTGCTGCCGCCGCCACTGCCTGCGCCGACACCCACGCAGACGCGGACGCCGGTGGTGGCCAGCAGGCTCAGCGCGGCGGTGGTGCAGGTCACCGTGATGTTCAGCGTCGCCGCCGTAGGGCCGGGAGCGTTGCTGTTGATGTTGCCGAACGGCAGGGTCGGGTTCGCGGTTGCCGTGCAGACCGCTGTCGCTTGGGCCGGTAGTGCCGCGAGCAGGCCGGCGAACAGCAGCATGCCGAGCAGCAGCACTCTCATGGCGCCACCTCCGGGATGCACGGCAGCGGTGCCGGCTTCGGCCGGGCGCCGGACGCCACTACCTTGGGCTGCTCGGGTACCTTCACCCGGCACTGGCCGCGGCTGGTGGTGATGTACAGCACGCTGCCGGCAGCGACGTCTTCCAGATACAGCAGGCCGTCATAGCCCACCGTGGCCTGGCGTCCGCCGGGCAACTGCACTTCGCTGCCCACTTCCAGCGGCTGCCCGTCCATGCTCTGCAGCGTCAGGCTCAGAGAGGGCCGCGAGCGCAACTGGAATGTCACGTGGGTCCCAGCGCGCTGGCGCGGCGTCACCCAGTCCTCGATGCGGTCGGCACGCATGTCCTCGGGCAGGTCCAGGGTGTCGATCGAGACCCGGTTGCGCTGCCAGGACAGCAGCGGGCTGACCAGCAACAGGCCACGATCATCGGTGACGCCGATCAGGCGGTTCTCCAGCCGCACCGGCACGCCACCAACACCATTGGTGCTGATCACCGCGAATGCATCGGAGACCTCGCGGGTGGCGAACGCGTGCCCGCCCATCCAGACCAGGCTGCCACTGGCGCTGCCGTAGGCATAGTTGAGCCCGCCCTGGCGCGAGGCCCCGAAGGAGTAGCGGCCGACGTCATTGAGGATGCCGACTTCGGCCAGGCCGCCACTGCCGTCCTCGCCGTGGCGCACCTGCGCGCGCCAACCGATGCCGCCTGCACTGCCATCGCCGGGCACCGGCTGGGTGACGTCGGCCACCCAGGTCTGGCTGTCGCCATTGCGCTGGCTGGACAGGCTGGCCTGGCGGTTGTTGCCCAGGCTGGCGGTTACCGACAGATAGATGCTGCGGTCATCACTCTGGTCCAGGTTCTGGTTCACCGAGAGGTAGGCTGACCAGCGCTGGCTCCAGGTCCGCGACCAGAACAGGCTGGCGTAGCGGTTGTCTTCGCCATCGGGGTAGCGCAGGCGCAGGTAGCTGGCGCTGAGCGTGCCCAGCCGCAGCAGGTCGGCGCCGACCGTGGCCTGTTCGCTGATGCTGGGTGGCAGGTTGCCCTGCAGTGCGCCCAGGTCGCGGTAATCACCATGGCTGCGCACGGTGCGCAGATTGACGTTGAGTCGGCGGTTGTTCCAGCTGTAACCCAGCGCCCACTGGCCACCCTGCAGGCCCTGGTAGTTGCTGTGCGCATAGGCGGCGTTGAACACGCCCGCGCCGCCGAGCAGCCACCCGCCGCCGATGCCGGCCTGGGCCAGGCCACCGCCGCCTTCGGCATGCGCTTCACCGGTGAAGGTATCGCTGATGCCGCCGCGCCAGCTGGCACTGGCCACGGTGCGGTCGTCGTAGGCGAAGGAGCGCTGGCCGAAGTCCTCGCGCAGTTGGCCAACACCGACCGACCAGTCCGACAGGCCCTTGGCCAGCAGTTGCTGGGTGCCATAGAAGCTGAAATCCAGTGTCTGCATGCGGCCGAATGCGTCGGTGACCACCACCTGTGCGCTGCCGGTGCCGCTGATGCCCGGCTGTGCGGCCAGCTGGAACGGGCCGACCGGGACCTGGCCGCTGTACTGGCGCAGGCCATCGACGTACAGCTCGACCGTGGACGGCACCACCGCCTGGCCGAGGAAACTGGGCGTGGGGGTCAGCACGCGATAGGGCTGCAGGCCGTAGTTGCGACCGATCTGCAGGCCACCCAGGCGCACCGGACGGGTCCAGTCGACGAAGCCGCTGTAGAAATCGCCGACCTCCAGCGTCATCGCCTGGTCGGGGAAATCCAGGCTCCAGCGCGTATCCAGGCGCACGCTCTCCCCTCGCCAGCGACGGTCGCCAGGCTGCTGGTAGCGCCTGCTGACCGCGGTGTTTTCGAAGGTGCCGTTGCCGACGCCGAACAGGCGCAGTTCGGAGCTCAGGCTGAGGTTGCCCAGCGTATCCACCCGGCTGCCATACACGTCGTAGTTGAGCAGCAGTCCGGGTGAGGCACTGCCTGCGGGCGCGCGTGTCTGCGGGCGGCTGAGCACGGTGGTTGGCAGGGTCAGCTGGTCCAGTGGCACGTCCAGCGCCAGGGTCTGCAGGCGTGCGTCATAGCGCACCACCGCGCCGCTGATCTGGTCCAGGTACACCGGTGCATCGCCGTGGGCGTTGAAGCCGAGCTGGCGCAGTACGTCGGGGCTGGCCTGCAGGCGGCCACGGTTCTCGATGAAAGGCAGCAGTCCGCGTGGGGTGCTGTTGAGCGAAACGTCCAGGTACAGCGTCTGGTTGGCGGTCAACGGTGTGGGCGGTGGCAGCATCGCATCGGCGGAGATGCCTGATACATCGGCGGTGGCGGTAGCCGCTGCACCGGACACATCGGCGGCTTGGGTCGCCGCAGGAGCCAGGGCAGCAAGCAGCGCGCCCATCAACGCCTCAGCGAGCCGATGGGGGCGACAGCGGCGTCTGTTCCGACTCGCCATTGAGCTTGGCCGTGATCTGGTCGTTGTCGCGGTCGATCGCCGTGCGCTCGATCGGCCAGCGCATCACCTGCCCGGGCAGCACGTAACCCAGCAGTCCGGGATGCACGATGCGTGGGCGCGTGGGGCTGCCCAGCGCAAGATCGGCGATCTGCGCATAGCTGTTGCCTGCGTTGGCCACCTCGACGCCGTTGCGGCCATCGGGCAACTGCACCAGGCGGGCCTGCAGCTGCGGCGCAAGCTTGCCGGCGGCGGGCTGCACGAACACCGGTATCGAATAGCGCAGCACGAACTGCATGCCGTCGGCGCGGGTGGCCAGGTCGGGCACCTCGTCGACAATCAGCCTGTAGTACTGCTGTGCCGGCGGTGGCGTCCTGTCCGGACGCATCACCCGGACCAGCTGCTGCTGCCCGGCAGCCAGTTCCTGCATCGGCGGGGTGACCACCAGTTCATCGGTGGGCAACAGTTGCTCCTGGCCGTCCTGCTGCACCCAGCGGAACACCCGAACCTGCAGCTTCACCGGCGAGGTGCCACTGTTGGTCAGCCAAAGCTCGCCGGCACGCTGGCGCGCTTCCAGCTGCAGGCTGGTCGGGGCGACCTGCAGGCTGGTGGCTTCGACCGGGGCGGCGAATACCAGGCTCAGGACGAGCAGCGCCACGCCGGTGGCGCGCCACGGGCGGGGTCCGGCCATGCGGGCGTGCTCCATCAATAGGTGATCGTGGCGGTAACCGTATCCAGGTAGTTGCCGGTCGCCGGGTTGTTGGTGCTCAGGTTCAGGATCTGGCCGTAGACGATGTAGGGCACGGCCAGGCCGGTGCCGATGCCAGCCTGGGTGTTGGTGCCGGAGGTGGCACCCCAGACCAGGGTGTGCGCGGCGTCCTGGTAGAGCTGGTAGCCGACGTAGTTGTTGGCGGTCACCGCGGCGTTGGTGTTCTTCATCCGGCGAGTGGTGACGTCATTCGCGGTGCTGGCATTGGCACCCGCATTCAGTGAAATCGTGTACGGGGTCAGTGCCGAGCACTGGGCGGTCACCGTGCCCTGGCCCAGGGTGGGGGTCGCGGTGGTCGAGGCCGCCGTGCCGAAGTCAACGTTGGTGGCGGCAGCAGCCGTGATCGTGCAGGCCTTGGTCACCACCAGGGTGACATTGAAGGTGGTGGTGTCTGCGGCCAGGGCCGGGCCGGACAGCAGCACCCCGGCCAGGGCCCAGGCAAGCGGGGAACGAAGCGCGGATCGCATGGACAACCTCCCTGACCCGAAGGTCCGTTGAACAAGGCGAAGGCGGCACGTTCGGCACCGCTTCGGCGACGGTGACCCCAGCTTAGGTGGCGTAAGTGTCTGTATTCCGTGATAAACAGAGAGGCGAAAGGGTGGCGGCGATCACGCTTTCACTTTCCTTGCCGGAACCGTGCATGGCCCGGATCGCCAGTTGGGTGGCGTTCGTTCAGATTGTGGCCGGATCGGCGATAATGGGGGCCATGAGCGTGAATCTGAAAACCCCGCAGGAAATCGAGATGATGCGAATCGCCGGCCGCCTGGCCAGCGAAGTGCTCGACATCGTCACCCCCCACGTCAAGCCCGGTGTCACCACCGAGGAACTGGACCGCATCTGCCACGACCACATCGTGAACGTGCAGGGCGCCGTTCCGGCCAACGTCGGCTACCGCGGCTTCCCGAAGACCGTGTGCACCTCGGTCAACAACGTCATCTGCCATGGCATCCCCAGCGAAGGGAAGGTGCTCAAGGATGGCGACATCATCAACATCGACGTCACCGTCATCAAGGATGGCTGGCACGGCGACACCAGCCGCATGTACTTCGTCGGCACCCCGTCGGTGATGGCCCGCCGCCTGGTGGAAACCACCTACGAAGCCATGTGGCGCGGCATCCGCGCGGTGCGTCCGGGCGCGACCCTGGGCGACATCGGCCATGCCATCCAGAGCTATGCCGAAGGCGAGCGTTTCAGCGTGGTGCGCGAGTACTGCGGCCACGGCATCGGCAAGGTCTACCACGATGAGCCGCAGGTGGTGCATTACGGCCGCCCGGGCCAGGGCCTGGTGCTGCAGCCTGGCATGACCTTCACCATCGAGCCGATGATCAACGAGGGCACCCGCTACAACAAGGTGCTGCCGGATGGCTGGACCGTGGTGACCAAGGACCGCAAGCTGTCGGCACAGTGGGAGCACATGATCGCGGTCACCGAGACCGGCGTGGACGTGCTGACCCTGTCGCCGGGCGAGTCGCAGGTCTCCTGAGGATGCTGCCGGCGAGTTCGCTGCTGGACACGCCGGCCGCGTCGCTCAACGACCCGGACTGGGCTGCTGCCGCGCGCCAGGCGCTGCAGCAGGCCGACGCGCGCCTGTACCGCCGCTTCGACCAGGGCGACAACATCGAGCGCCTGCTGGCGCTGCGGGCGCGCGCTGCCGACCATCTGATCCGCCTGGCCTGGCAGCGCTGCCTGCCGGCCGACAGCGGGCTGTCGCTGTTCGCGGTCGGCGGCTATGGCCGCGGTGAACTGTTTCCGCGTTCGGACATCGACCTGCTGGTGTTCGGCGATCCGCCGGCACAGCTGGCCCATGAGGCGGCGCTGGCGCGCCTGTTCGCGCTGCTATGGGATTGCGGGCTGGCCGTCAGCCATGCGGTGCGTTCTGCATCGCAGTGCCGCGAGGCGGCAGTGGACCAGACCGTGCTGACCGCGCTGATCGAGGCGCGCCCGATCCTGGCCGATGATGTGGCGCGCCGCGCGCTGCGCGAGGCCGTCGACGATCGTGAACTGTGGCCGGCGCGCACCTTCTTCCTGGCCAAGCTGGAAGAGCTGCGCAACCGACACCAGCGCTTCGGCGATACCGCCGACAACCTGGAGCCGGACCTGAAGGATGGCCCCGGCGGCCTGCGCGATCTCAATACGCTTGGCTGGATGGCGTTGCGTGCCTTCGGCGTGCGTGACCTGGAGGCGCTGGTCGGGCTCGGCCATCTGGGCGCAGACGAAGCGGCAGCACTGAAGCGCGAACGTGCGGTGCTGGCGCGGCTGCGCTTTGGCCTGCATCTGGTCGCGCGTCGCCCGGAAGAGCGCCTGCGTTTTGATTACCAGAAGACCCTGGCGGCACGCCTGGGCTTTGAAGACGATGCCGAGAACCTCGGTGTCGAGAAGATGATGCAGGGCTTCTACCGCGCCGCGCTGGTCGTGCGCCGGATCAGCGACCGCCTGCTGCAGCGCTTCGAGGAACAGTTCGATGGCGAGGCGCAGCCGGAGCCGCTGACCGTGGGTTTTTCCCTGCGCCGTGGTTACCTGGCGGCCAACGAAGCCGACTGGCCGCGCGGCGACATCGGCCAGGTGTTCGCGCTGTTCGCCAGCTGGGCCAACAATCCGCAGGTGCGCGGCCTGCATTCGCTGACCGCGCGTGCGCTGGCCGAAGCGCTGCCACTGCTGCCGGCTTACGACCAGGCTGATGCCGATGCACGCGAGCAGTTCCTGGCGCTGCTGCGCGGCCAGCGCCCGGTCGATACGCTCTCGCGCATGGCGCGGCTGGGCGTGCTTGGCCAGTGGATTCCCGCGTTCGCCCAGGTCAGCGGGCGCATGCAGTTCGACCTGTTCCATGTCTACACCGTCGATCAGCACACGCTGATGGTCCTGCGCAACATCGGCCTGTTCGCCAGCAGTCGCGCCGACGAGCGCTTCTCGATCGCGCACGAAGTGTGGCCGCGCCTGCGCAAGCCCGAGCTGCTGCTGCTGGCCGGCCTGTTCCATGACATCGCCAAGGGCCGTGGCGGCGACCATTCGGAGCTGGGCGCGGTGGACGCGCGCGCGTTCTGCCAGGCGCATGCGCTGAGCACGTCCGACACCGAACTGGTGGCGTGGTTGGTCGAACAGCACCTGCGCATGTCGGTGACCGCGCAGAAGCAGGACATCGCCGATCCGGAGGTGATCCATCGCTTCGCCACCCTGGTCGGCAGCCGCGACCGCCTGGACTACCTGTACCTGCTGACCTGCGCCGACATCGCCGGCACCAGCCCCAAGCTGTGGAATGCATGGAAGGACCGCCTGCTGGCCGACCTGTACTTCGCCACCCGGCGCGCGCTGCGCGAGGGGCTGGAACACCCGGTGCCGGCGGCCGAGCGCGTGGCCGAAGCGCGTGACAGCGTGCGCGCGCTGGTGCGCGAGCGGGGTTACGACGATGCCACCATCGATCGCCAGTTCGCGGTGATGCCCGACGAAGGCTTCATCCGCCTGCGCCCGGAGCAGCTGGCCTGGCAGGCTGCCGCGCTGGTGCCGGTGAAGCAGGGCCAGGCGCTGGTGAAGGTACGCCGGATCAGTGTCGACGATCCTGCGCTGGAAGTCTTCGTGCATTCGCCGGACCGCGACGGCCTGTTCGCCGCGATCGTGATGACGCTGGACCGCAAGGGCTACGGCATCCACCGCGCACGCGTGCTGGACGGTCCGGCCGATACCATCTTCGATACCTTCGAAGTGAACCCGGCCGATACCTTCGCCGATGGCAGCAGTGCCAACCTGGAAGCGGCGCTGCGCGAGGCACTCAGTGGTGACCTGTCGCGCCTGCGGCCGTCACGCCGGGTGGTGCCACGGCAGCTGCGGCACTTCCGCTTCGCCCCGCGCATCGAATTCCGCGATGAGCCGGGCGCAACCCGTTTCGCCCTGGTCGCCCCCGACCGCCCCGGCCTGCTGGCCGATGTGGCGTTCGTGCTGCGCAATCAGGGCCTGCGCGTGCATGATGCGCGCATTGCCACGTTCGGCGAACGCGCCGAAGACACCTTCGTGATCAGTGACGAACACGACCTCCCCCTGACTGAACCTGCCCGGCAGCAGCTGCATGACGCGATGCTGGCCTGCCTGGACCCTGATCGAAACGCCGGAGACCCCGCCTGATGGCCACCAAGCCCGCCAAGAAGACCGCCGCGACCCCCAAGAGCGCAGCGGCCCGGAAACCTGCTGCTGCCGCACCGGCCGCGAAGAAGACCCCAGCGCCGAAGAAGGCCGCTGCGGTGAAGGCCCCGGCGAAGAAAGCGGCTGCGGTGAAGCGTGCTGTGAAGAAGCCGGCGCCGTCCAAGAGTGCCGAAGCGGTCCGCGCCGAAACCATCGCCCGCAAGTCGCTGCGCAAGCCTTCAGCCCCGGGCGTGGAAGAGCTGAAGTTCGGCATCGAGAGTGCCTTCGAGCGCCGCGCTACCTTGACCCTGCACGAGCTGGAAGGCTCGACCAAGCCGCTGGTCAACCGCGTGATTGACGGCCTGGAGAGCGGTGAGTTCCGTGTTGCCGAGCCGGACGGCCAGGGTGGCTGGAAGGTCAACGAGTGGCTGAAGAAGGCCGTGCTGTTGTACTTCCGTGTTAATGACATGGCCGTGGTCGACGCCCGTCCGGCGCCGTTCTGGGACAAGGTCGAATCGCGCTTCGCCGGCTATGACGAGGCGAAGTTCCGCCGTGGCGGCGTGCGCGTGGTGCCGGGCGCGATCGCCCGCCGCGGCACCTACTTCGGCAAGGACGTGGTGCTGATGCCGAGCTTCACCAACATCGGCGCCTATGTCGGCGAAGGCACCATGGTCGACACCTGGGCCACCGTCGGTTCCTGCGCGCAGATCGGCCAGCACTGCCACCTGTCCGGCGGCGCCGGCATCGGCGGCGTGCTGGAGCCGCTGCAGGCCAGCCCGACCATCATCGAGGACCACTGCTTTATCGGTGCGCGCTCGGAAGTGGTGGAAGGCGTGGTGGTCGGCCACCACAGCGTGATCGGCATGGGCGTGTTCCTCAGCCAGAGCACCCGCATCTACAACCGTGCCACCGGCGAAATCACCTACGGTTACATCCCGCCGTACAGCGTGGTGGTGTCCGGCTCGCTGCCGAGCAAGGACGGTACCCATTCGCTGTACTGCGCGGTGATCGTCAAGCAGGTTGATGCCAAGACCCGCAGCAAGACCAGCGTCAACGACCTGCTGCGCGGCCTGGCCGACTGAGGATGACGGCGCCGGAGGATCTGGCGCAGTCCGCGATCTACCAGCATCCGTCCGACACCCTGTTCGGGCGGATGCTGCCGCGCCTGCTGCACGCCCCGCGCTGGACCCGGCTGCGCCGCGCGCTGTCGCGGCGCTGGCCGATGCCGGCGCTGGTCAGCGATGTACGCGACGTGGTCTACGTGAGCTGGTGGATCGACGTACGCCACGCGCCGATGCCACCACCAGGCCATCACTACGTGGTCCACGCCGGGCGCACGCCCTACACCATCCTCAGCTACCGGCACGGGCACTTCGGGCCCGCGCTGGCTGGGCCGCTGCGTTCCCTGATGCCGTCGCCACGGCAGAGCAACTGGCGCTGGTACCTGCGTCGCGACGACGATCCGGACGGGACGCCGGTGGTGCTGTTCGACCGCAACGTGATGGACCAGCTGGCCTTCGTCGCCGGCGCGCGCGTTTTCAGCGATGCCATGCAGCCGCATCTGTCCACACGCTTCGAGCATGTGGTGCGCACCGATGGCGATGGGCACACCCTGATCGAAGGCGGGCAGGGCAGTGCGCCGAGGTTGCACCTGCAGTGGCAGGCCGCTGCAGGCTGGGAGGATGCGGCGGCGTGGTCGGCGGCCTTGGACGGCCACCAGGCCCTGCTGCGTTTCCTCACCTGCCAGGACGAGGCCATCGCCCGTACCTGCGACGGCCGCTGGGCCAGCACCCGCATCGCGCTGCCGGTGGAGATCGACAGCCTGCAGCCCCTGCGCCTGATCGGTGAGCAGCAGTGTCCGCGGCTGCAGGCGATGGACTTGGCGCTGCAGGAAGGGCTGGCCTTCCGGCTGCCACGGGTGCCGTTCCGGGTCGTGTCCGAGCGCCTGTTGTGAGATTCTGGCCCTCTGTTTTCCAGCATCACAGATGGCCATGAGCACCACTGTCTACGGTTTGAAGAACTGCGATACCTGCAAGAAGGCGACCAAGTGGCTGGACCGCTTCGGCGTGCCTTACACCTTCGTCGATTACCGCGAGAACAAGCCGAGCCCGGAAACACTGCTGGTGTGGGCTGGGCAGCTGGGGGGCCTGGCCGCGATGGTGAACAAGTCGTCCACCACCTGGCGGCAGTTGCCGGACAACCGCAAGGCCGCCGACTCCGAGGCCGAATGGAAGCTGCTGCTGCGTGAATACCCGCAGCTGATCAAGCGCCCGCTGGTGGTCACGGCCGATGGCACGGTCAGCCAGGGCTTCAGCGACAACGGTTTCAAGGCCCGCTTCGGCGTGGGTGACGCATGAGTGCGGTCCTCGACCTGACCTGCGAGCTGATCGCACGACCCTCGGTGACGCCGGAGGATGCTGGCTGCCAGACACTGCTGGCGGCACGCCTGAAGCAGGCCGGGTTCCAGTGCGATCACCTGCGCTTGGGCGAGGTCGACAACCTGTGGGCGACCCATGGCCAGGGCGCGCCGGTGCTGGTGCTGCTGGGCCATACCGACGTGGTGCCGACGGGCCCGCGCGAGGCCTGGGCCAGCGACCCGTTCACGCCGCAGATCCGTGACGGCGTGCTGTACGGCCGTGGCGCCGCCGACATGAAGGGCAGCGTGGCGGCGTTCGTGGTCGCCGCCGAGCAGTTCGTCGCCGCACATCCCGATCACCCTGGCACGCTGGCGGTACTGCTGACCAGCGACGAGGAAGGCGATGCCATCGATGGTGTGCGTCACGTTGCACGGCTGTTCGCCGAGCGCGGCCAACGCATCGACTGGTGCATCACCGGTGAACCGTCGTCGACCGCGATCCTGGGTGACCTGCTGCGCGTGGGGCGTCGTGGCAGCCTGTCGGCCAAGCTGCGCGTGCAGGGCGTACAGGGCCACGTGGCGTACCCGGATAAGGCGCGCAACCCGATTCACCAGGCTGCTCCGGCCCTGGCCGAACTGAGCGCGCGGCGCTGGGATGACGGCTACGAGAGTTTCCCGCCGACCAGCCTGCAGGTCTCCAACATCCATGCCGGCACCGGTGCCAACAACGTGATTCCCGGCGAGCTGGAGGTGGATTTCAACATCCGCTACAACCCGCACTGGGATGCACCGAAGCTGGAGGCGGAGATCACCGCATTGCTGGACCGCCATGGCCTGCAGTACACGCTGAAGTGGCACCGCAGCGGCGAGCCGTTCTACACCCCGGAAGGCACGCTGCGCGCCACCGCGCGTGCGGTGCTGGCCGAGCACATCGGCCGTGCGCCGGAAGAAAGCACCGGCGGCGGCACGTCAGATGCACGCTTCATCGCGCCACTGGGTGCGCAGTGCATCGAAGTGGGGCCGGTCAACGCCAGTATCCACCAGGTGGACGAGAACGTACGCGTGGACGATCTGGAAGCGTTGCCGGGGCTGTACCAGCGCCTGGTGGAACGGCTGCTGGTGGGAACCCCATGACGGAATGAATCCCGCGATGGTGGGTGCCGACCGTTGGTCGGCACGCCTCCCGCCGGGGCCGCTTCTCTACTATGAAAAAATGAAGAACGGCGGCTCGATCGCTTTCTTCCAGTAACTTGGCGCGGCCATGTAGAAGTGTTGCGCCTCGGCTCTGGCGAACCAGCGCGCCGCCGCGTCGGTGTCTTTCTCCACACCCGGCGCACTGCGGCCCAGCAGCAGACCGGCGAAGTACTGGCCGAACACATTGCCCTTCTCACCGGCGCGCTGGTACAGCTGCAGCGCACGCGCCGGATCGCGCGGCAGTCCCATGCCTTTCTCCAGCAGCGCGCCCAGGTCGACCTGCGCTTCGGCGTCGCCGTGCTCGGCACGACGCTGGATCTGCGCCACCAGCGGATGCACGGTGTCACCCTGTGCGGCCACCGCATCCGGCAGTCGCGACGACGAACTCGGGTAGCGCTCGTAGATCATTCCGCGCAGGTCCCAGCGCAGCGCCTGCTGCGCGTCGCCTCGCTGGCGGTAGGCCTTGGCGAGCCCGTAGAATGCATAGGGATTGCCGTGGTTGGCAGCCGCCAGATAGGCGCGTTCGCCACGTCGCCAGGACGCGCGCAGGACAGGTGCAGGGTTGATGTGGGGGCTGTCGGCATGCTGCAGCCTGCCGGAGATCCAGATCCGGCCCAGTGCTTCTTCCGCCTTGGTGTTGTGGAAGGTCCAGGGCGTGACCGCGGCAGCACGCTCGTAGTAGGCGACGGCGCGCGGATCGTTGAAACGTTCGAAGGTCTGCGCAGTGTCCCAGGCTCCGTCGAAGCTGCCGTCGGTGCCGCGTTGCTCCAGTGCCTGCTGCTGCGCCAGCGGCAGCGTGGAGGGCGGAGGCAGGGTCTGGCAGGCGGCCAGGCCCAGGCAGAGCAGGGCGGCCAGCGCCGCGTTGCGTCCAGTGCGGTGTTGCATTTCCATTACACGTTTCACGGCGGGCCATTATGCGCGCCGGGGAGTGGTTGCCAACGCAACGGTTGCGCCGTGCCGGAAACCGGGGTAGGGTCGATGCCATGTCGATCCGCCTGGCCACCGCCGTCAATAACAACAACCGCAATAATCTGCGCGCGAATAATCGTGCGCGGCCGATGCGGGACTGCGCCCTGGGTAGATAGACAGCAACACACGCCCGGACACCAGAAAACCCGCATCAGCCGATGCGGGTTTTTTTGTGCCCGGGCGCAGCCCCACCCGGGCCTGGATGGCCGGTCGAACACCCTCCCACCCGTGAAATCCCCCAACAGGAGCTCTCCCATGTGTTCGATCTTCGGAATCTTCGGCCTGCAGGCCGGTGACGATCTTCCCGCCCTGCGCCGCCATGCGCTGGAACTGTCGCAGCGCCAGCGCCACCGTGGCCCGGACTGGAGCGGCGTATACCTCGACGAAGGTGCGCTGCTGGTCCATGAGCGGCTGGCCATCGTCGACCCGGCCGGTGGTTCGCAGCCGCTGCTGTCGGCCGATGGCCAGCTGGCGCTGGCGGTGAACGGCGAGATCTACAACCACCAGGCATTGAAGGCGGCGCTGACCACCGCCTACGACTTCCAGACCGGCTCGGACTGCGAGGTGATCAACGCGCTGTATCGCCAGGGCAGTTCGCCGGCGCAGTGGCTGGAACAGCTCAACGGCATCTTCGCCTTCGCGCTGTGGGACCGCGACAGCGGGCGCGTGCTGGTGGCGCGTGACCCGGTGGGCGTGGTGCCGCTGTACTGGGGCCACGATGCCCAGGGGCGCCTGCGGGTGGCCTCGGAAATGAAGGCGCTGGTCGATACCTGTGCCGACGTCGCACAGTTCCCGCCGGGTCACTACTTCGACAGTGCCAGCGGTGAGCTGGTGCGCTATTACCAGCAGCCGTGGCGCGACTACGCTGACGTGCAGGGCCGCCAGGCCGACCTGGCCGAACTGCGCCAGGCCTTCGAGCATGCGGTGGAGCGCCAGCTGATGAGCGACGTGCCGTATGGGGTGCTGCTGTCCGGTGGCCTGGACTCGTCGCTGGTGGCGGCCGTTGCCGCGCGCTATGCGCGTCGCCGCATCGAGGATGGCGGGCAGACCGAAGCCTGGTGGCCGCGCCTGCATTCGTTCGCGATCGGCTTGAAGGGTTCGCCGGATCTTGCTGCTGCGGCGATCGCTGCCGAGGCTCTTGGCACCGTGCATCACGGCTTCGAATACACCTTCGAGGAAGGCCTCGACGCGCTGCCGGAAGTGATCCGCCACATCGAAACCTACGACGTCACCACCATCCGCGCCTCGACGCCGATGTTCCTGCTGGCACGGCGGATCAAGGCGATGGGCGTGAAAATGGTGCTGTCTGGCGAGGGCAGCGATGAGATCTTTGGTGGCTACCTGTACTTCCACAAGGCGCCGGATGCACGTGAATTCCACGACGAGCTGGTGCGCAAGCTGGACGCGCTGCACAACTACGACTGCCTGCGCGCCAACAAGTCGATGATGGCCTGGGGCGTGGAGCCGCGCGTGCCGTTCCTCGATCGTGAGTTCCTTGATGTGGCGATGCGCTTCGATGCCGCGCACAAGATGGTCGGCGCCGGCTTTGGCGGGCGTCGCATCGAAAAGGCGGTGCTGCGCGAGGCGTTCGACGGCTACCTGCCGGACAGCATCCTGTGGCGGCAGAAGGAACAGTTCAGCGATGGCGTTGGCTACGGCTGGATCGACGGGCTGAAGGCGCATGCCGAAGCACAGGTGAGCGACCGTGTACTGACGGCGGCCGACAAGCGCTTCCCGCACAACCCGCCACAGACCAAGGAGGCGTACTACTACCGCCACCTGTTCGAGCAGTTCTTCCCCAGCCGTGCGGCGGCCGAGACCGTGCCGGGCGGCAAGTCGATCGCCTGTTCGTCGCCGGCCGCCATTGCCTGGGACGCCAGCTTCGCCGCGGCCGCAGATCCGTCGGGCCGCGCGATCGCAGGCGTGCACGAACAGGCACTGGCCTAAGCCCTCAAAAAAGGGGACGGAGGGGATTAAGTCGTTTGTGCCACTAACGACTTAATCCCCTCCGTCCCCTTTTTGTATGATCGCCCCCTGCGCATTGGGGAATGTTCATGGACGTACAGGCAGGCGGCGACGTGCCGCCAACGAAATGGGGATGGCGTTATCTGGCCTGGGCCGGGGTGCCGTTGCTGGCTGGCGTACTGCTGGCGCGGTATGCCTGGCCGGCGGCGCCCGAGGCGGTTGCCCGCGCCACCGCCGCCGATGAAGGCGGCTGGGCTCAGCATCTGGCGTCCCCACTGGGCCTGTTCCTGCTGCAGCAGCTGCTGCTGCTGCTGGTGGCCAAGGGCGCGGGCGCGCTGCTCAAGCGCTTTGGACAACCGGCGGTGATCGGCGAGATGGCCGCTGGCCTGATGATGGGGCCGCTGGTGCTCGGCAGCCTGCTGCCGCAGCTGCATGGTGCGTTGTTCCCGGCCAGCTCGCTGGGTCCGCTGGGCATGCTCAGCCAGCTGGGCGTGCTGATGTTCCTGCTGGTAGCCGGTGCCGAGCTGGACCTGGCGGCGCTGCGTGGCCGCCGGCGCTTCGCCTTCACGGTCAGCCATGCCGGTATTGCAGTGCCGTTCGTGCTCGGCGTGGCGCTGGCGATCTGGCTGTATCCGCAGCACGGTCCGCAGGGTGTGGGCTTTACTGCTTTCGCATTGTTCGTCGGCATCTCCATGAGCATCACCGCGTTCCCCGTGTTGCTGCGCATCCTTGCCGATCGTGGGATCACACAGACGCCATTGGGCCAGACCGCGATCGCCTGCGCGGCATTGGGCGATGCCACCGCCTGGTGCCTGCTGGCCTTGATCGTCGCCGCCGCCCAGGCCAGCGGCTGGTTGCCGGCCAGCCTCAACCTGCTGTGCGTGGTCGTGTTCGTGGCGCTGATGCTGGGGCTGGTGAAGCCGTGGTTTGCCCGCCAGCAGATTGCGCCGGGCCGTGAGGGACGTTGGTTGCTGGGTATCCTGCTGCTGTCACTGGCGAGTGCGCTGGTCACCGAGATGCTGGGCATCCACGCGTTGTTCGGTGCATTCGCTGCGGGCGTCGCGGTATCGTCCAACGCGCAGCTGCGCGACCTGTTGATGGCCCGCGTCGAACCGTTCGCGGTGACCCTGCTGCTGCCACTGTTCTTCGCCATGACCGGCCTGCGCATGCGCGCCGATGCGCTGCAGGCCAGCGATATCGTGTTGTGCGTGGTGGTGATCGCGGTGGCCACGGCCGGCAAGCTGCTGGGCACCTTCAGTGCCGCGCGCAGTGCGGGCATGCCCACGCGCGAAGCGTGGCGGTTGGGGGCGCTGATGAACACCCGTGGCCTGATGGAGCTGATCGTGCTCAACCTGGGCTACGAGCTGGGCTTGCTCGGCGATCGGCTGTTCGCGGTGCTGGTGATCATGGCGTTGGTGACCACGGCGATGACCGGGCCGCTACTGAACCTGATCGAGCGGCGCCGGGGCTGAGCGCTGGACGGTCGTGCCGGCCGCTGGCCGGCATCCAGGCTGGTGTGTCCAGCATCATGAGGTTGCCGGCCAGCGGCCGGCACTACCGCGCCGGTACCAGCGTCATCGTGTGCTGCGCTTTGCCGGGCAGGAACGGTGTCGGCCGCCCATGCACCCAGTCTTCGTGGCCGGCGCCCCAGTACGGCGACAGCGGGTGCCCGCTCTGGCCGCCGGGCATGTGCACGATGCCGTCGGCCTCGTGGCCGGGCGAAACCACCATGCGTTCGGAGGCGCCGAAGTTCGGCGTCTGCACGCGCGGCATGTCACGGTCACCGGGCAGGGGATCGGCGGGCATGCACAGCCAGCGCTTGGCGATGTCCGGCAATGCACGCGCGATGGGATGGCAGAGCGTCGCGGTGTTGCGCTCTCCCCAGGTGCGCTGGGCCAGTGGGCCCTGCTTGGCCAGCTCGCTCTCGGTGCGGCGTGCGGCATCAAGCAGCAGCGCGTCCCAGCTGTCGTAGGCCGGTGGCAACAGGTTGGCGGGGCGTTGCTGCAGCATCGGCCAGGCCACGCCTTCCAGTTGTGCCAGGCGCGGGTCCAGATAGTCATCGCCCAGCTGCGCGTTGGCCGGTGCCAGCAGTGCTTCGGACAGGGTATCCATCACCTGCGTGCGGAACGCGCGCACCACCCGGTAGCTGACCGAGCCGGCCGAGGCCCGGCCGCCCCATTGATGGCTGACCGCCTTCAAGCGCTTCAGTGCAGGGTCGTCACTGCGTTCGATGACGTCATGCAGCAACGCCCACCAGCGCTGCAGGAACACGGCGCGGTCGTCGAGCTGGATCGCCAGCAGGTCGTGTTCGTCGAAGCGGTCCTGGATGGCGAGCAGGTCGCGGATCTGCTGCGCACGCGCGCCGAGGTCATAGCCACCGTTGCCGACGCTGGCCAGCGCCTCGCCGTCGAGGACGCGTCCGTTGGCGGTCCACAGGCGATGGTTGGGGGGATCGATCAATGCAGGCGAGGCATCGCTGCGGATCGGCCACGGTGCGCAGTCCTGGTTGCTGGCGGCCGTGAAGCCGGCCGGCGCACAGCCGGGGCCTCGGTCGGGGCGGGCGCCGATCAGGCGCCAGGCGATGCGTCCGCTGCGGTCGCCGACCACCAGGTTCTGTGCGGGAATGCCGGCACGGTCGGCGAAGTGCAGTGCACCGTCCAGGTCACCGGCGCGGGCCAGATCAGCGAAGTCCAGGCGCACCGCGCCGGGCAGGTGTGCGACCCAGCGCAGGGCATCGCCACTGCCATCGGCATGGGTGTGCAGGATCGGCCCCCAGGCGGTTTCGCGTACCGGGAACAGCACGTCGGCCTGGCCGGCCACCGCAATGCGTTCTTCGTGCACGGTCACCGTGGCGTTGGCCGGTTCCGTGCGGTAGTCCGCCGTGTCGATGTAGCTGTTGGTGAAGCCCCAGGCGACGTGGCCGTTGCTGCCGACGATCACCGCCGGCAGGCCAGGCAGCGAGAAGCCAGTGACGTCGACCTGGCCGCCGGCGGCCTGCGGGTCCGGATAGCGCAGGCGCACCCGGAACCACAGCCCCGGCGCACGCAGGCCCAGGTGCATGTCGTCGGCAACGATCGCGCGGCCGTCGGCGGTGAGTGCGCCGGCCACCGCGAAGTTGTTGCTGCCGATGACGTCCGCCTCCTCCTGCTCGGTGCCCGGCTTTCCCTTCAATGTGCGCAGATCGAGCTGGCTGGCATCGGGCAGAATCGCATTGCCGGTGGCTTCGCCAAACAGCGGTGCATCCCATTCGGTGCCGTCGTGGGCAATCAGCGCGTACAGCGCCGGCGGCACCACCGCACGGATGCGGCTGAGGGCAAGCTCGGTCTGGTTGTTCGGGTCCTGCAGGTCGGCGTACATGGCCAGCCCGGCCAGCACGCTGTCGCTGGCCTGCCACGGTTGCGGTGACTGCCGCAGCAGCAGGTAGGCCCATGGCCGCACGGAGAGATCGGTAAGGCCTTCGTTGACGCCATCCACATAGGCGCGCACGACCGCGCCGTTGTCGCCCAGCGCGGTATCCAGATGCGCCTCGGTGCGGGCGCGCAGGCGGTGCACGCGCATGCGCTTGTCGGCGTCGATGGCCTTCGGTCCGAACAGCGCCGACAGCTCGCCGGCGGCACTGCGGCGCATCAGGTCCATCTCGAAATAGCGTTCCTGCGCATGCACATGGCCGAGTGCGCGCATCGCGTCGGCCTGGCTGCCGGCAGTGATGGTGACCACCCCCAGCGCATCGCGCTCGATGGTGACCGGCTTGGCCAGGCCCGGCAGCGCATGCTCGCCGTCCAGGTCGGCCAGGCTGCCGCGCAGCAGCAGCCACAGGGCCAGTGCGGTGACCAGCACGATGGCGACCAACACACCCAGCACCCAACGCCATGTACGTCGCATCGCACGTCCTTTCCGAACTCGTGGGCCGATTGTAGCCGCAGGCGCAACTGCGACTGATTCCGATTAGATCACCGTATTTTGAAATGCGGCACCCTATGCCACATCGATTCACAGGAGCCCCCCATGAAAGGCAACCCGGACGTCATCGCCTGCCTGAAGGAACTGCTGCGCGGCGAGCTTGCTGCCCGCGACCAGTACTTCATCCATTCCCGCCGCTACGAGGACCAGGGCCTGTTCGCGCTGTACGAACGCTTGAACCACGAGATGGAAGAGGAAACCCAGCACGCCGACGCGCTGCTGCGCCGCATCCTGTTCCTCGGCGGCGACCCGGACATGCGCCCGCATGCCACCGAGCCGGGCAAGACCGTGGAAGAGATGCTGCAGAAGGATCTCGACACTGAATACGCGGTTCGGAACAATCTCGCCGCCGGCATGAAGCTGTGCGAAGAGAAGGGTGACTACGTGAGCCGCGACATGCTGCTGGCGCAGCTGAAGGACACCGAGGAAGACCACGCCTGGTGGCTGGAGCAGCAGCTGGGCCTGATCAAGCGCATCGGCCTGGAGCTGTACCAGCTGAGCAAGATCGACGGCAACGGCGCCCCGGCGCACTGAGCCGGCGCCGCTCTCTGTAGAGCCGAGCCATGCTCGGCTGCCTTCCGGTAGAGCCGACCGCTGGTCGGCTGCTCTTCAAAAGACAGCCGACCAGCGGTCGGCTCTACCAGAAGAAGCACAGCGTTCTGTCGCCCGCCAGCACCGGAGCATCGCCAGCCAGCTTTCGCCAGCCAGCCGCTCCACCGCCCGCCAGCCGACAACGAAAAAGCCGGGGAATGCCCCGGCTTTTTCGTGTCTGGTCTCCGGCAAGGCGTGTCAACCAAGGTTGACATCCACCAGGAGCAAGGCCCCAGCCTTTATTCCACCGACAGCCCTTCCACCTTCTGCCAGCCGCGCGGCAGCAGGTGGCCGCGGGTGGCGCGGGCGCCGAGGTAGGCGTCGAGCTCGTTGAACTTCAGCCCCATCGTGCGCTGCCCGCTGCGCACCTGCAGGGTCTGGCCCGGGCTGATCGCCACGATGGCGACCACACGTTCGGTGGCGAGCTTGGCCTTGGGGATCTCGATGATCTTGTTGCCCTTGCCCTTGTCCAGTTCCGGCAGGTCGTTGGCGGCGATCGCCAGCAGGTTGCCCGAACTGGTCACCGCCACGATGCGGTCGGTGGCGACGTTGGCCACCACCGACGGGGTCAGCACGGTCGAACCGGCTGACAGGTTCAGCATCGCCTTGCCGGCCTTGTTGCGGCCGATCAGGTTCTCGAAGCGGGTGACGAAGCCGTAGCCGTGGGTGGAGGCCAGCACGAAGCGGGTGTCCGGCTCGGCGCTGGCCAGGGTCACGAAGCTGGTGCCCGCGGCCGGCGAGAAGCGGCCGGTCAGCGGTTCACCGTTGCCACGCGCGGAGGGCAGGGTGTGCACCGGCGTCGAGTAGGCGCGGCCCTCGCTGTCGAGGAACGCGACCTGCTGCGTACTGCGCGCACGCACCGCGCCCTGCAGGGCGTCACCATCACGGTAGGACAGGGCGGACGCATCGACGTCGTGGCCCTTGGCGGCGCGGATCCAGCCCTTCTCCGACAGCACGACGGTCATCGGCTCGCTCGGCACCAGCTCGGTCTCGTCGATGGCCTGCGCGGCCTGGCGCTGCACCAGCGGCGAACGGCGCGCGTCGCCGAATTTCTTGGCATCGGCGGTCAGTTCGTCGCGGATCAGCTTCTTCAGCTTGGCCTTGCTGTCGAGGATGCCGAGGATCTTCTCGCGCTCCTTGGCCAGCTCGTCCTGCTCGCCACGGATCTTCATCTCCTCCAGGCGGGCCAGCTGCTTCAGCTTGGTTTCCAGGATGTACTCGGCCTGGTCGTCGGACAGGCCGAAGCGCGCGATCAGCGCGGCCTTCGGTTCGTCCTCGGTACGGATGATGTGGATCACCTCGTCCAGGTTGAGGAACGCGACCAGCAGGCCTTCCAACAGGTGCAGGCGGCGCTCGACCTTCTGCAGGCGGTGCTGCAGGCGGCGGGTGACGGTGTTGCTGCGGAAGGTCAGCCATTCGCTGAGCAGCATCTTCAGGTTCTTCACCTGCGGACGGCCGTCCAGCCCGATCACGTTGAGGTTGACGCGGTAGCTGCGTTCCATGTCCGTGGTCGCGAACAGGTGGCCCATCAGCTGCTCGGCGTCGACGCGGTTGGAACGCGGCACCAGCACCACGCGCACCGGGTTGGCGTGGTCGGACTCATCGCGGATGTCTTCCAGCCACGGCAGCTTCTTGGCGCGCATCTGCGCGGCGATCTGCTCGATCACCTTCGACGGCGACACCTGGAACGGCAGCGCGGTGACCACGATGTTGTGTGCTTCCTTGGTGAAGGTCGCACGTGCGCGCACGCTGCCGTTGCCGGTTTCGTAGATGTTCCGCAGATCGTTGGCCGCGGTGATGATCTCGGCGCTGGACGGATAGTCCGGGCCCTGCACGTGCTCGCACAGGTCGCGCACGCTGGCATCGGGGTTGTCCAGCAGGTGCAGCAGTGCGCTGACGATCTCGTTGAGATTGTGCGGCGGCACGTCGGTGGCCATGCCCACGGCGATGCCGGTGGTGCCGTTCAGCAGGAGGTGCGGCAGCCGTGCCGGCATCCAGGTCGGTTCCTGCAGGGTGCCGTCGAAGTTCGGTGCCCAGTCGGTGGTGCCCTGGCCCAGTTCGCCCAGCAGCACTTCGGCAATCGGGGTCAGCTTGGATTCGGTGTAACGCATCGCCGCGAACGACTTCGGGTCGTCGCTGGAGCCGAAGTTGCCCTGGCCCTCGATCAGCGGGTAGCGGTACGAGAACGGCTGCGCCATCAGCACCAGCGCCTCGTAGCACGCGCTGTCGCCATGCGGGTGGTACTTACCGATGACGTCACCGACGGTGCGCGCGGACTTCTTCGGCTTGGACGCGGCATTCAGGCCCAGCTCGCTCATCGAATAGATGATGCGGCGCTGCACCGGCTTCAGGCCGTCGCCGATGAACGGCAGGGCGCGGTCCAGGACCACGTACATCGAGTAGTCGAGGTAGGCGCGTTCGGCGTACTCGCGCAGCGGCAGTTGTTCGAATCCGTGGAACACGGGGCGGGCAAGTTCGGTCATGCGGCGTTGTTACCTGTTGTCGGGAGGCGGCGACGGCGGTCGCCGCTCGCAATCCTGTGATTATCCGGATGCGGCGGGGGATGCCAAGCCGCGCGCAGGGTCCAACCCGGTTTCCAGGCCGTGTCCGGCCCGTGCCAGGTAGCGCCCCGGTGGCAGCCCGAAGTGGCGGCGGAACACGGTGACGAAGGCGCTGGCGCTGCTGAAGCCCAGCGCGTGGGCGATATCGGCCACGCTGCGGCCGTCGGTCAGCTGGCGCAGGGCTTCGGACAGCCGGGCCTGCTGCCGCCACTGGGCGAAGCTGAGCGTGGTCTCGTCGCGGAAGTGGCGGGTCAGGCTGCGCGGCGACAGTCCGGCCCAGTGCGCCCATTCGGCCAGGCTGCGCTCGTCGGACGGGTCGGCCAGCAGCTGCGAGGCGATCTTCAGCAGGCGCCGGTCATGCGGCATCGGCAGGTGCATGCGCTGGCGCGGCGCGGTACGGATCTCGTCCAGCAGCACCTCGATGATGTGCTGGCGCTCGGGCGTGGTGTCGTAGCCCAGCGGCCATTCGCAGATGCGGTCGGCCAGCGCCTGCGCCAGCTTGGACAGGCCCAGTACGCAGGGATCGGCGGGCAGGGTGGCGCAGGCCGGTGCGGCCAGCGCCATGCCCCAGCCACGCAGCGGGCCGTCGAGGGTGACCGTATGCGGCTCCAGCGGCGGCATCCAGCCGGCCGAGCCCGGCGCCAGTGACCACGTTCCGTGCGAGGTGCGGGTGGTCAACAGGCCGCGTTCGACGCAGATCAGCTGCGCGCGCTGATGGTGGTGCCAGTCCACTTCACGGACCAGGCCCAGGGGGCTGTCGAAGCGGAAGGCGACAACCGGTGGCCCGTCATTGCGCTCGAACCAATCCAGGGCGTCGTCGCGCAGCAACCGCTTGGGAGGGGGGATTTCTGCCTTGTTCATCATATCCGCTGGCTGAAATGTGTCATCCATTGGCTGAATTGTACTACCGGGCCACCTGACCAGATCATTAAGGTAGGCGCCTTCGTTGGTCCAGCCCGCTGCTGCAACACAGCATTCGATGCCAGATCGAATATTTCCATTGAGAAATATTTTTTTTGGAAGAGAATGCTCCCCCATGATCTGTCCTGCAACCACTCCCCCCAGCTTCGGCCTGCTGCTGCGCCAGGTGCGCGATGGCCTGGTCCGTCAACTCGACGCGTCCATGGCTGAAGAAGACCTGGGTATCGGCTTCACCCATTACATCGGGTTGAAGGTGCTTTCCAACATGGCTCCGTGCACGGCCAACGAGCTGGCCCAGGCCATCGACCAGGTGCCCAGTGCGGTGACCCGCCTGCTGGACAAGCTGGAGTCGCTGGGCTGCGTCCGCCGCGAACCGCATGCCCAGGACCGGCGTGCGCTGCAGATCGTGCTGACCGATGAAGGCCGCGCACTGTGGGCGCGGCTGAAGCTGCGTGGCGACGCGGTGATGGATTACGCCCTGCGTGATCTTTCCGCCGACGAGCGCACGCAGCTGCTGTCCCTCCTCACCCGAATCCGCGATTCCCTGACGACCCCATGAACCCGATCCCGCAATCCACTCTCCGCCGGTCCGGGCGCGCGCTGCTGGTATCAGCGCTGGCCCTGGCCCTGGCCGCCTGCGCCAGCAGTCGTGGCCTCAACCCGCAGGGCCACGTGCTCGACGTGGACAGCCTGCACAGCGAACGCACCCTGGCCGACACCGACCTGAGCGCCACCGGCTTCCCGGCGCAGGACTGGTGGAAGGCACTGGGCGATGCGCAGCTGGACGCGCTGGTCGCCGAGGGCCTGGCTGGCCACCCGAGCCTGGACGCTGCCGATGCGCGCCTGCGCCAGGCGCAGTCGCAGGTCGGTACCGCGCGTGCCGATCGCCTGCCCAGCCTGTCGGTGTCCGGTGGTTACACCGGTCTGCGCCTGCCCGAGTCGATGGCCGGCAGCGAGATGGGTGGCCATTACGCTGGCAGCAGCCAGGTCGCGTTTGATTTCAGCTATGGCGTGGACCTGTGGGGCGGCAAGCGCGCTGCCTGGGAAGCGGCCGTGGACGGCGCCCATGCCGCCACTGTCGAAGCCCAGGCTGCACGCCTGAACCTGTCCACCGGCATCACCCAGGCCTATGCCGACCTGGCGTATGCATGGCAGCTCAATGACGTGGCCGAAGAAGAGCTGGGCCGCTCGCAGAAGTCGCTGGAATTGACCCGCCAGCGCCGCAGCGCCGGCATCGACAGTGATCTGCAGGTGCGCCAGGCCGAGGCCCGCGTGCCCGCCGCGCAGCAGCAGGTGCAGTCCGCGCAGCAGCGCATCGATGCGGCCCGCACCGCGCTGGCCGCGCTGGTCGGCAAGGGTCCGGACCGTGGCCTGTCGATCCAGCGCCCGCAGGCGTTGAATCCGATGGCGTTGCAGCTGCCGGGCGTGCTGCCCAGCGAACTGTTGGGTCGTCGCCCGGACATCGTTGCCGCGCGCTGGCGCGTGGAAGCGGCCGACAAGCAGATCAAGGTCGCCAGGACCAAGTTCTACCCGAGCTTCAACCTGACCGCACTGGCTGGCGTCGTCGCACCGAACGTGGGTGATCTGCTGAAAAGCAGTTCGACCTTCGCCTACATCGGACCGGCGCTGAGCCTGCCGATCTTCGAAGGCGGCAAGCTGCGCGCCAACCTGGCTAACACCGATGCGCAGTACGACCTGGCGGTGGCCAACTACAACCAGACCGTGCTCGATGCACTGCGCGACGTGGCCGACCAGGTCAACGCGGTGCGTTCGCTGGCACAGCAGGCGCATTCGCAGCAGCAGGCGGTGGATACCGCACGTTCGGCCTTCGACCTGGCCCAGCAGCGCTACCGCGCCGGCATCGGCAGCTACCTGGACGTGCTGACCGCGCAGTCCACCCTGCTGCAGTCGCAGCAGCAGCTGGCCGGCCTGCAGTCGCAGCAGGTGCAGACCTCGGTGCGCCTGAGCAAGGCGCTGGGCGGTGGTTTCCAGCCCTCTGACGCCGACCGCGCACCGATCGCCTCCCATTCCGATTCCTCGCATTCCTGAAGACTTCCGCCATGAGCCAGACCCAAGACACTGCGGCCCCGGCCGCCCCCAACCGCCGCGGCAACCTGCTGCGCGGCCTGTTCGTGATCGTCGTGCTGCTGCTTGCCGCACTGGCGCTGTGGTACTTCATGTTCGGCCGTTGGTTCGAAGAGACCGACGACGCCTACGTGCAGGGCAACCAGGTGCAGATCACCCCGCTGGTGGCCGGTACCGTGGTCGCCATCAACGCCGATGACGGCATGCGCGTGGAGCGCGGCCAGCTGCTGGTGCAGCTGGACCCGTCCGACACGTCGGTGGCGCTGCAGCAGGCCGAAGCCAACCTGGCCAAGACCGTGCGCCAGACCCGTGGCCTGTACCGCAGCGTGGAAGGCGCACAGGCAGATTTGAACGCCCGCCAGGTGACCCTGAAGCGCGTGCGCGACGATTTCGCCCGCCGCAAGGATCTGGCCGCCACCGGCGCCATTTCCAATGAAGAACTGGCCCATGCCCGTGACGAGCTGGCCGCTGCCGAAGCCGCCGTGGCCGGTTCGCGCGAGACCGTCGAGCGCAACCGCGCGCTGGTCGACGACACCGTGATCGCCACCCAGCCGGACGTGCAGGCGGCCGCCGCGCAGCTGCGCCAGGCCTTCCTCAACAATGCCCGCGCCGGCATCGTCGCGCCGGTCACCGGTTACGTCGCCCGTCGTTCGGTGCAGGTTGGCCAGCGCGTGCAGCCGGGCAATGCCCTGATGGCGGTGGTGCCGACCGAGCAGATGTGGGTCGAGGCCAACTTCAAGGAAACCCAGCTGCGCCACATGCGCCTGGGCCAGGAAGTTGAGCTGAAGTCGGACCTGTACGCCGGTGACGTGAAGTACAAGGGCCGCGTCCAGAGCCTGGGCCTGGGCACCGGCTCGGCGTTCTCGCTGCTGCCGGCGCAGAATGCCAGCGGCAACTGGATCAAGATCGTTCAGCGCGTGCCGGTACGCATCGCCATCGATGCCAAGCAGCTGGCCGAACACCCGCTGCGCATCGGCCTGTCGATGAAGGCCGAAGTGAGCCTGCGCGACCAGAAGGGCGAAGTGCTGCCGAGCACCCCGGCCAAGGGCACGGTGTTCGACACCGACGTGTATGCCAAGCAGCTGCATGATGCCGACGAGGTGATCCACACGATCATCCAGGGCAACCTGCCGCAGCAGGCGAAGGTGGGCTGAGGTCGCCATGTCCGCACAAGCTCCAGCCGCGCCCGGTGCTCCGGGCGCCCCGGCGGCGCCGGGTGCGGCCTCCGGGTTCCTGCCGCCCAGCGTCGCCCTGTGCACCGTCGGCCTGGCGATGGCGTCGTTCATGCAGGTGCTCGACACCACCATCGCCAACGTCTCGCTGCCGACCATCGCCGGCAACCTCGGCGCCAGTTCGCAGCAGGCGACCTGGGTCATCACCTCGTTCGCGGTCAGCACGGCCATCGCGCTGCCGCTGACCGGCTGGCTCAGCCGCCGCTTCGGCGAACGCAAGCTGTTCGTCTGGGCCACGCTGGCCTTCGTCATCACCTCGCTGCTGTGCGGCCTGGCGCAGAGCATGGGCATGCTGGTGCTGTCGCGTGCGCTGCAGGGTTTCGTGGCCGGCCCGATGTACCCGATCACGCAGTCGCTGCTGGTCTCGATCTATCCACGGGAGAAACGCGGGCAGGCACTGGCGCTGCTGGCGATGATCACGGTGGTGGCGCCGATCTGCGGGCCCATCCTCGGCGGTTGGATCACCGACAACTACAGCTGGGAATGGATCTTCCTGATCAATGTGCCGCTGGGCATCTTCGCTGCGCTCGTTGTGGGCAACCAGCTGAAGGGGCGCCCGGAGCACATCGAGAAGCCGAAGATGGACTACGTCGGCCTGGTCACCTTGGTGATCGGTGTCGGTGCGCTGCAGCTGGTGCTCGACCTGGGCAACGACGAGGACTGGTTCTCGTCGATGAAGATCGTGGTGCTGGCGTGTGTGGCCGTGGTCACGCTGACGGTGTTCCTGATCTGGGAACTGACCGACAAGGATCCGATCGTCGACCTGAAGCTGTTCCGGCATCGGAACTTCCGCGCCGGTACGCTGGCGATGGTGGTGGCCTACGCGGCGTTCTTCAGCGTGGCGTTGCTGATTCCACAGTGGTTGCAGCGTGACATGGGCTACACCGCGATCTGGGCGGGCCTGGCGACAGCGCCGATCGGCATCCTGCCGGTGATCATGACCCCGTTCGTGGGCAAGTATGCATCGCGCTTCGACATGCGCATGCTGGCTACGATTGCGTTCATTGTGTTGTCGATGACCAGCTTCCTGCGTTCGAACTTCAACCTGCAGGTGGACTACAACCATGTGGCGGGCGTGCAGCTGATCATGGGCATCGGCGTCGCGCTGTTCTTCATGCCGGTGCTGCAGATCCTGCTGTCGGACCTGGATGGGCGCGAGATCGCGGCGGGCTCAGGCCTGGCCACCTTCCTGCGTACGCTGGGCGGCAGCTTCGCGGCGTCGCTGACGACGTGGCTGTGGGCGCGGCGCACCCAGGTGCACCACGCCGACCTGACCGAGCACATCTCGGTCTATCAGCCGGGAATGCAGGACCAGGTGACAGCGATGGGGCAGGGCGACCTGCAACATGGCGCAGCGGTACTGAACAACATGATCAACCACCAGGCATCGCAGATGGGCTTCAACGACATCTTCTTCCTGCTGGGCTGGATCTTCCTGGCGATCATCGCGTTCCTGTGGCTGGCCAAACCGCCGTTTGGCGCAGGCGCAGGTGCGGCCGCCGGTGGCGGACACTGAAACTCCCTGGAAACACGTGCTGTATTTTGACCCCGCCGCAAGGCGGGGTTTTTGTTTGTGCACCGCGGGTCGCACAGGCCCTGCCCTTGGGGTCCTGCCGTGGCGCAGGTTCAGCGCGTGCGATAGACGCGCTTGAACTCCACCCGATCGCAGAACAATCGGGAGATGGCCCACATTCCCGCCACAAGTACGGCGCCGCATGTGAGCCAGCCAGCCGTGGCCTGTAATCGGCTGCCGACCAGTGCGCCGCAGATGATGGCGGCAACAAAGACCAGCATTACGGCCTCCTTCGATGCGCCGTAGTGGACCTCGGCCTGGCATCCCACGCATACGCGTACGCCGTGGTTCGAGCCGGTATGGCAGTGAGGGCAGATGATGCTGCGCTGCATGGGTGCGTCCTTTGGGGAAGGGGGAGGGCGCTGGTCAGGTCGTGGCGATACACCTGCAACCGGCTTCTGTAAATCTGCCTTCCACCGAAAAGGAATCGGGTAAATCTCGACTAGGAAAAGTACGAATTGAACGGCTGACGTGAAATGCGCCCCAAAAGGAGGCCGTTCAAGGTCTGGTAACGACGCGCCGGGAGGAGGTATGCAGCAGCAGGCGACTGCCGGGTGGTGCTAGATACGACAGTTCCAGCGGTAGATGCGATGCCAGGCTCGCCAAACCCCGGAAACGAAAAAACCCGCTTTCGCGGGTTTGATCATCTTGAGTCATGGTGCCCAGGAGAGGACTCGAACCTCCACGGTTTTACCCGCTAGTACCTGAAACTAGTGCGTCTACCAATTCCGCCACCTGGGCGACTCAGGAGATGAATTATGGGGAGCGACAGAAGATGTGTCAACAACATTTCACACCTTTTTCTGCGGCTGTACGCCCAGGTGAAGCAGCAGGCTGCGCATCGCCGATGACAACTGCGCCCACTCGGCAAAACAGGCGCACAGGCGGCGCTGTGCCCATGCATCGGCGAGCGGTACGGCGACGGTATGCGTGCTGCGCCGATGCTGGCGGGCGATGGTCCGCGGCACGATGCCGACACCAATGCCGTGGCCGACCATGATGCATATCCCTTCGAAGGTCTTCATGCGGATGCGTACGTCCAGGCGCCGCCCGATGTCGCGCGCCTGGTCCTCGATGTAGGTCTGCAGTGCATTGCCATCGGCCAGTGCGACGAAGGTCTCGCCGGCAACATCGGTGAAGGCCAGGCTGCGCCGCGATGCGAAGCGGTGGTCTTCGGGCAGCAGCATCACCAGCGGATCTTCGGCGACCACATGCTGCTGCAGGCCGGCAGCGTCGACGGCATCGCTGATGATGCCGGCCTCGGCCTGGCCAGCACTGATCGCACGCACGACTTCAGGGCTGGTGCGCTCCAGCAGTTCCACGTGCAGGCGCGGGCGTTCGGCCAGCCATGGTGCGAGCCGCGAAGGCAGGTAGTTGGTCAGCGCTGCGGTGTTGGCATACAGATGCAGGGTGCCGCGCGCACCGTGCGCGAACGCCTGCAGTTCACCGCGCAGCTGTGCCTGCTGCTGCAGGATCAAGCGTGCATGGTGGGCGAGCGCGGCACCGGCTTCGGTCAGGCTGACGCCGCGTGGGTGCCGGTTCAACAGCGGGGTACCGGCATCGGCTTCGATCGTGCGCAGGCGCTCACTGGCTGAGCCCAGTGCCAGGTTTGCCTGCGCGGCACCGGCCGTGATGCTGCCCGCCTCGGCAATGGCCAGGAACAGGCGCAGGTCGGCGATATCCATCCGCATGTGATGCCCTCATCGCAACGCCTGCGCCTTCGGATCAGCCGAAGGCGAGGCCGGGAAGACCGCATTGTGCGCCGAGCGGCCGGCCGATCCAATGAAGGCATGAATGAATCGATGTACTTCTACGTGCTGCTGGTGGTGGTGTTCGTGCTGGCCGGTGTGGTCAAGGGCGTGACCGGCATGGGCTTGCCGACAGTGGCGATGGGTCTGCTCGGTGGCGCGCTGTCGCCGGTGGCGGCGGCATCGATGCTGTTCATCCCCACCTTCGTCACCAATGCGTGGCAGCTGTTGTCCGGCCCCTCACTGGGCCACATCGTGCGGCGCCTGTGGCCGATGATGCTGGCCGTGGTGGTGGTGACGCTGGGTTCGGCAGCGCTGCTGGTGCGGGTCGATCGCACCTGGTCGCGTGTTGCGCTGGGCGTTGCGCTGGTGGTTTATGCGGCCTATGCCCTGCTTGCGCCGGTGTTCCGCGTGCCGCAGCGGCGCGAGCGATGGCTGGGGCCGCTGGTGGGGGCGTTGTCGGGTGTGGTGACCGGCGCCACCGGCGTGTTCGTGATGCCGGCGGTGCCGTACCTGCAGTCGCTGGGGTTGCAGCGCGAGGAGCTGGTGCAGGCGCTGGGACTGGCGTTCACTGTGTCGACGATTTCGCTGACCACTGGCCTGGTGCTGCACGGCGCATTCGGCATCCAGCAGCTGGGGCTGAGTA
Organism: Stenotrophomonas sp. 99219_Sma; assembly: GCF_056480785.1. NCBI lineage: Bacteria > Pseudomonadati > Pseudomonadota > Gammaproteobacteria > Lysobacterales > Lysobacteraceae > Stenotrophomonas > Stenotrophomonas sp. 99219_Sma. Next base: position 1,459,500 of record NZ_CM151117.1, read on the forward strand.
CGCTGGCGGTGCTGCCGGCGTTGCTGGGCATGTGGCTGGGCCAGGCGATCCGCCAGCGCATCAGTGCGCGGGTGTTCCGTGCCTGCTTCCTGGGCTTCCTGCTGTTGCTGGGGCTGGAACTGGTGATGCGGCCGCTGTTGTGATGCCGGCCGCCGGTCGCGGCGATGCCGAATCACGGGCATGAAAAAACCCGCTTTCGCGGGTTTTTCTCATTCTCGACGTGGTGCCCAGGAGAGGACTCGAACCTCCACGGTTTTACCCGCTAGTACCTGAAACTAGTGCGTCTACCAATTCCGCCACCTGGGCGTCGAGGAGCGAGATTATGGGGTGTTGTTACGGGGGTGTCAACACCCTTGTGAAGATCATTGCCGATACCGGGTCGGAGTTCCTTCCTGGAGGAGAAGGAGTCGAGCCTCAGGGCCGGATTACAGGCAAAAAAAATCCCCGCCGAAGCGAGGAGTTTTTTCGTTGGTGCCCAGGAGAGGACTCGAACCTCCACGGTTTTACCCGCTAGTACCTGAAACTAGTGCGTCTACCAATTCCGCCACCTGGGCGTTCCAGAGGCGCAATTGTGAAGATGAATCCGCAGGCTGTCAACGACTTCCTGAATATTTTTCATGCAAGGCCTTCAAGACAGCCGCTGACCCGTTCTGCACGCCGTCAGCGGCTACCATGTAGGGCGATGACTACCAAAAAACCAAGCAAGGGCGGGAGCACCTCCCGCAGCCAGGCCCCGAAGAAGGGCGCCAAGGCGGGCACGGCCCGCACCACCAAGCCGGGCAAGCCGTTGCCGGGCTGGTTCCCCGAATTGAATGAAGGCGGCGCACCACCGCGTGGTCGCAAGGTCCGCAGCGCCGATGCCGCCGCTCCGGGCCCGGCCCCGGGCCGCAAGCTGCCGCCGACCGGCAAGGTGATCGACGATCCCTATGCCGCCCGCGAAGCCGAGAAGTACGAACAGCCCATCGCCAGCCGCGAGGCCATCCTGGCCCTGCTGGAGCGCTGCGAAGGGCCGCAGACCGCCGAAGAACTGGGCGCGCGCCTGGGCCTGACCGCGCCGGACCGGGCCGAGGCGCTGTCGCGCCGGCTCGGTGCCATGGTCCGCGACGGCCAGTTGGTGCAGAACCGTCGCGGCGGTTTCGCCCCGATCCAGACCCTGAATCTGGTCACTGGCGTGGTGATCGCCAACCCGGAAGGGTTCGGTTTCCTGCGCCCGGTCGAGGGCGGTGACGACCTGTTCCTGCCGCCGTATGAGATGCGCAAGGTCATGCACGGCGACAAGGTGCTGGCCCGTGTGACCGGCATCGACCATCGTGGCCGTCGCGAAGGCAGCATCGCCCGCGTGCTCGAGCGCGGCATGACCCGCCTGATCGGCCGCTTCAGCATCGAGATGGGCATCAACTACGTGGTGCCCGACGACAAGCGCGTGCAGCGCAACGTGCAGGTGCCGCCGGACCAGACCGGTGGTGCGCGCGATGGCCAGCTGGTGGTCTGTGAACTGACCCAGGCGCCGGACAGCCGCCGCCCGCCGATCGGCCGCATCATCGCCGTGCTCGGCGACAAGCTGACCGCCTCGCTGGTGGTGGAAACCGCCATCCACGGTCATGAGCTGCCGTTCGAGTTCCCGCAGGAAGTGTTGGACGAAGCCGCCTCGGTACCGCTGGTGGTCGAACCGGCGATGATCGGCGACCGCGTCGACCTGCGCAGCACGCCGCTGGTCACCATCGATGGCGAGGATGCCAAGGACTTCGACGACGCGGTGTACTGCGAACCGAATGCCGAGGGTTTCCGCCTGGTGGTGGCGATTGCCGATGTCTCGAACTACGTGCGCCCCGGCACGCCGCTGGATGAGGAGGCGCAGAAGCGCGCCACCTCGGTGTACTTCCCGGGCTTCGTGGTGCCGATGCTGCCGGAGACGCTGTCCAACGGTATCTGCTCGCTGATGCCGAAGGTCGACCGCATGTGCTTTGTCTGCGACATGCAGATCGACCGCGACGGCCTGGTCACGCATTCGCGCTTCTACGAAGCGGTGATGAACTCGCACGCGCGCCTGACCTACACCCAGGTGTGGAAGGCGGTGGGCGAGGACGATGCCGATACCAAGGCCTGGATGGGCGACCTGCTGCCGCAGGTGCAGCGCCTGCACCAGCTGTACAAGGTGCTGTCCAAGGCACGTGCCAAGCGCGGCGCCATCGAGTTCGAAAGCAGCGAAGTGCGCTTCGTGCTGGACAACCGCGGTGAAGTCACCCAGGCCGGCATGCTGGTGCGCAACGACGCACACAAGCTGATCGAGGAATGCATGATCGCGGCCAACGTCGAGGCGGCCAGGTACCTGCTGTCGCGCCATGTGCCGGCCCCGTACCGCATCCACGAGAAGCCGCCGGAAACCAAGTACGCCGACCTGCTGGAATTCCTCAAGGAGTTCAAGCTGAGCCTGCCGCCGTGGTCCAAGGTGCGTCCGGGCGATTACACCAAGCTGCTGAAGAAGATCCGGGATCGCCCCGATGCCACGCTGCTGGAATCGGTGCTGCTGCGCAGCCAGAGTCTGGCGATCTACAGCCCGGAGAATCACGGTCACTTCGGCCTGGCGCTGGAGGCGTACGCGCACTTCACCTCGCCGATCCGTCGCTACCCTGACCTGCTGGTGCACCGCGCGATCAAGCACGCGTTGTCCGGCAAGCCGCTGGACAAGTTCACCTACAACGCACGCGAAATGGCTGCGCTGGCGCTGCAGTGCTCCGAGCGTGAGCGCCGTGCCGATGAGGCCGAGCGCGAGGTCGACGAGCGCTACCGCGCCGCGTGGATGGAAAAGCACGTAGGCGGGCAGTTCGACGGTGTGATCAGTGGCGTGACCAGCTTCGGCCTGTTCGTGGAGCTGGACGAGTCGAAGGTGCAGGGCCTGGTCCATGTGACCCAGCTGCCGCAGGACTATTACAAGTTCGACGCGACCCGCAAGACGCTGACCGGCGAGCGCCGTGGCAGCAGCTACCGGCTGGGCGACCGCGTGCGCATCCTGGTGCTGAAGGCCAGCATGGAAGAGCGCAAGATCGACTTCCGCCTGGTCGAGCACAAGGGCGAAGACGAGGGCGATGGCCTGCCGCCGCTGCCCGAGCGTGGCAAGCCGGCCAAGCGCACCAAGAAGCAGTATTGAAAGGTGTGCCGACCAATGGTCGGCACCCACCTCACCCGGTCGGCACCCACCTCACCCGGTCGGCACCCACCTCACCCGGTCGGCACCCACCTCACCCGGTAGGTGCCAACCTTGGTTGGCACGACGTTACGGAGGACCGCAGATGCAGGGTCAACCCGAATACAGCGGCGGCTGCCAGTGCGGCGCGATCCGCTTCCAGGCGCGAGGCACGCTGACCGACAGCTCGATCTGCCATTGCCGGATGTGCCAGAAGGCCTTCGGTGCCTATTTCGCGCCGCTGGTGTCGGTGCGCGGCGTGCAGTTCAGCTGGACCCGCGGCCAGCCACGCTATTTCCAGTCGTCCAACGTGGTGCGGCGTGGCTTCTGCGCCGACTGCGGAACGCCCCTGACCTACGAAGCCCCGGATGGCGTGGCCGTGGCCGCCGGTGCCTTTGACCAACCCGAACGCCTGCCACCGACCATTCAGTACGGAGTCGAACGCAAGCTGCCCTTCGTCGACAGCCTGGCCAGCCTGCCGGCGCGGCGTACCGAGGAGGACATCGCGGCGCTGGAGTTCCTGGCCACCATCGTGTCCCACCAGCACCCCGACCACGACACCCCGCACTGGCCGCCGCGCAGCCGATAAGCCACCTGTAGCGCCGAGCCTACGCTCGGCTGCTCTGGGTTCAGGCTTCATCGGCCGCCGCCCGCCGAGCATGGGCTCGGCGCTACAGAAGGCCGGCCGCAGCGCCCGGCCCGCCGATGCTCTACCATAGCCACCCCCTTTCCGGTCCCCGCCCGCATGAGCAAGAACAGCCAGTGGATTGTCGGCGTCAACGCCGTCGCCTCCTCCATCGAGAACGACGCCGAGAACGTCCGCGAAGTGCTGGTCGAGGCCGGTGCGAAGAACCCGCGCCTGACCGAGATCGAGGAAAACGCCCGCCGCAAGGGCATCGACGTGCGCAAGGTGAACAGCCAGGCGCTGGACGGTGTCGGCGGTTCGGTACGCCACCAGGGCGTGGCCGCGCGCTATGCCGCCGCCCGCACCTACAGCGAGAACGAGCTGGAAGGCCTGGTCACTGCAGCCGAGGGCAAGGCCCTGCTGCTGGTGCTGGACGAGGTGCAGGACCCGCACAACCTGGGCGCCTGCCTGCGCTCGGCGGCTGCCGCCGGCGCCACTGCAGTGATCATCCCCAAGGACAAGTCGGCCACGGTCAATGCCACCGTGCGCAAGACTTCGGCCGGTGCCGCCGATCTGATCCCGGTGGTGGCGGTGACCAACCTGTCGCGCTGCCTGAAGGACCTGCAGAAGCAGGGCGTGTGGATCTACGGCCTCGCCGGCGAAGCCACCGCCTCGCTGTACCAGCTGGACCTGAAGGGCAACATCGCGCTGGTGCTGGGCGGTGAAGCCGATGGCCTGCGCCGCCTGACCCGCGAGAACTGCGATGGCCTGGTCAAGATCCCGATGCCGGGCGAGATCGAGAGCCTGAACGTCTCCGTCGCTGCCGGCGTCAGCCTGTTCGAGGCCGTGCGCCAGCGCGGTTGATCGGCTTTCCGGTAGCGCCGGGCCATGCCCGGCGGATTGCTTCGCCGGGCATGGCCCGGCGCTACCGGCGATCCGATTCACGCATGGCGTGGATCGGCCGTGTCGACCAAGGTCGACACCTACCGGTAGTCGCCAACCTTGGTTGGCGCTCTTGCCGCCTCACCCCGCGCTGCCGCCCAGTGCCTTGAACAAGGTGACGTCGTTGTTCAGCTGGCCCTGGCGCACGCGCGCCAGCGACAGCTCGGCATCGCGCCGGGTCTGCTGCGCTTCCAGCCAGGTGCGCAGGTCGGTGGCACCCACGCGGTAGCGCACTTCCTGCGCCCGTTCCACTTCCACCGCTTCGTCGTACGAAGCCTGCGAGGCCGCCACCTGGCGCGCCAGCTGCTCGCGTGCCGACAGCGCGTTGTCCACTTCCGAGAGCGCGGTATACAGCGTCTTGCGGAAATTGGTCGCGGCGATCTGGTAGGCGGTGCCGGCGATATCGGTATCCAGCTGCGCGCGCTGCAGGTTGAGGAACGGAAGCGACAGGCCGGCGCCCAACGTGGCCACCGGGTTGCGCAGCACGTCACCCAGCGACGTTGCACTGGAGCCGAGGCTGCCGGTCAGGCTCAGCGCCGGGTAGTACTGGGTAGCGGTCACCTTGATGGTCTTCAGGCTGTTGCGCAGGCGCAGTTCGGCCGCGCGCAGGTCGGGACGGCGACCGAGCAGGTCGGTCGGCAGGCCCTCCGCGATGCTGGGGCTGCGTGCGCCGAGCAGGTCCTGCGGTTCGTCCTGCTGCGGCCAGGGCGTGCCGTCCAGCAGCACGGTCAGTGCATTGCGGGCCTCCACCCGCTGCTGTTCCAGCGCACTCTGCGAGGAACGCTGCGACTGCAGGTTCTGCAGTGCCTGGCGTACTTCCAGGCGCGATACTGCACCGGCGTCGAAGCGGGCCTGGACCAGTTCGCGGGTACGTTCCAGCCGCTCCAGGTTGGCCTGGCCGGTGGCAATCGACTGGTTGAGGTAAGCCAGCGTCCAGTACTGGGTGATGGTGTCGCTGATCACCAGCAGCGCGGTGTTCTGCCGGTCTTCCTCGCTGGCCTCGGCTTCCCAGCGGGCGATGTCGCGCTGGGTGCGCAGGCGGCCCCACAGGTCCACTTCCCAGCCCAGCGAGACGCCGGTGGAGTAGCTGCGGCGCCAGTCGTCGGCCTGGTCGGTGGCGCGGCTGGCGCTACCACTCACACCTGAAGACGAAGGCTGCGGCCACAACGCGTTGCTGGCCAGGCCGGCCTGCAGGCGCGAACGCTGCACGGCCAGGCCAGCGGCGGCAAGATCGCTGTTGGCGGCCAGCGCCTGCGCCACCAGACGGTCGAGACGTTCATCGCCGAAACCGGTCCACCAGGTGTCCTGGCGGATGTCGCGGCCCGGAGTATCCAGGCTGCTGCGCGGATCGTCGGCGGGCGCATTGAGGGTGGCGTCGCCACGACCGTAAGTCGCCGCCACGTCGGGGGCCTGCACCGGATAGCGGCCCATCGATGCGCAGCCGGACAGGGCGAGCAGTACAGCGCCCGCCAGCAGCAGGCGGGAGGGGGCAGGGAAGGGCAGTCGGGTCATCATCTTCATTCGCGGGCCAGGGCCTCCACCGGGTCGAGCTGCGCGGCGTTGCGCGCGGGCAGGAAGCCGAATGCCACGCCGATCAGGGTCGAGCAGGCAAAGGCGGCGACGATCGAGGCGGTGGAGAACAGCACCTGGAAGTCGCTGGCGAAGCGGCCGATCATCGAGCCCAGCAGCAGGGCCAGGCCGATGCCGAGCACGCCGCCGAGCAGGCACACCAGCACTGCTTCGATCAGGAACTGCTGGCGGATATCACTCTGCCGTGCACCGACGGCCATGCGCACGCCGATCTCGCGGGTACGCTCGGTCACCGACACCAGCATGATGTTCATCACGCCGATACCACCGACCAGCAGTGCGATGGCGGCGATGGCGCCGATCAGCAGGGTCATCGTGCGCGTGGTCTGCTCGATGGTCTGGCGGATCTCGGCGCTGTTGCTGAGGAAGAAGTCCTCGGTGCCATGGCGCATCGTCAACAGTCGGGTGATCGCTTCCTGTGCGGCGTCCATCGGCGTGGCGTCGTCCACGCGCACGGTAATGCTGGACACGTGGCTCTGGCCGAGCATGCGAGACATCACCGTGGTGTACGGCAGCCACACGCTCAGGCTGGTGCTGCCGCCGAACCCGAAGCTCTGGCGCTTGGCCACGCCGACCACGCGCGCCGGCACGTTGCCCAGCAGGATCACCTGGCCGATCGGATCGACATCGGGGAAGAACTGGGTCTGGGTGTTCTCGTCGATCACCGCCACCTGGCCGAGGCCCTTCACCGCATCGGCATCGAAGAAGCTGCCGCTGAGCAGGGTCACGCCCTTGACCCGGAAGAACTGCTCGCCGACGCCGCTGACCTGGGCGGTGGAGGACTGGTTGCGGTAACGCGCGGTGACCGAGGTCGACACGCTGGGCGTGGAGCTGTCGACGTAGCTCTGCCGGGCCAGCGCATCGGCATCACTGGCTTTGAGCGTCTGCACACGGGCCGAGCGCATGTCGCCGAAACCACGGCCGGGGTAGACATCGATGGTGTTGGTGCCGAGCGCGCTGATGTTCTGCAGGATCTGCTGCTGCGAGCCGTTGCCCAGCGCCACCACCGAGACCACCGAGGCGATACCGATGATGATGCCGAGCATGGTCAGGAAGGTGCGCAGCCGATGTGCATTCATCGCCAGCAACGCCATGCGGAATGCTTCGGTGAAGCGGTCGCGCGCGGCCCGCCAGCTGTTGCCGCGGGCGACGCCGGTGCTGGCCTCGCGCTGCGCGCGGTAGGTCGGTGCATTGGGGTTGGCGCGGTCGGCGATGATCTCGCCGTCGCGGATCTCGATGATGCGCTGCGCGTGTTCGGCCACGCTCATGTCGTGGGTGACGATGATGATGGTGTGGCCTTCGGCGTGCAGCTCGCCGAGGATCGCCATCACTTCCTCGCCGGATTTCGTGTCGAGCGCGCCGGTCGGTTCGTCGGCCAGGATCACCTCGCCGCCGTTCATCAGGGCACGTGCGATCGACACGCGCTGCTGCTGGCCGCCGGACAGCTGGCCCGGCTTGTGGTGCATGCGGTCGCTCAGGCCCAGCCGCTGCAGCAGCTGTTCGGCACGCGCGTTGCGCACCGGGCCGGGGCTGCCGGCGTACACCGCCGGCACTTCCACGTTGCCGCGCGCATCGAGGTCGCCCAACAGGTGGTAGCGCTGGAAGATGAAGCCGAAATGCTCGCGGCGCAGTTCGGCCAGCTCGTCCGGCTCCATCTTCCCGGTTTCGCGGCCGGCCACCTGGTAGCTGCCACGGGTGGGACGATCGAGGCAGCCGAGGATGTTCATCAGCGTCGACTTGCCTGAGCCGGACTGGCCGACGATGGCCACCATCTCACCGGCGTGGATGTCGAGGTTGACGTCACGCAGCACGGCGATCACATCGTCGCCGGCCGGGAATTCGCGTCGCAGGTCACGCAGGCGCAGCAGCGGCGCCGTCGTGCTCATCGGCGCCCCATGCCCGGGCCGCCGACCCGCATCTGCATGCCGCCGCGGTTGCCGCCGCCGGCGCTGGCACCGGCCGCACCGGCTTCGCCGACCACTACGCGCTCGCCTTCCTTCAGTCCCGACAGGATCTCGGCCGAGGCGCCGTTGTTGATGCCCACGGTAACCTTGCGCGGCTGCGGCTGGCCCTTGTCGTCCAGCACCCGCACCATGCGCTCGTCGCCACGGCGCTTCGGCCCCAGTGCCACCGCCGGCACCATCAGCACGCCCTTGGCCTGCTTCAGCAGTACCGAGACCTGCGCGGTCATGTCGATGCGCAGGGTGCCATCCGGATTCTCCACGTCGAACAACGCGTTGTAGTAGACCGCGCTGCTGGAACTGGAACTGGACGAACTGCTGGAACTGGACGAACTCTCGTTGGCGATCGAGGCCGGCGCCGGATTGATCTGGCGCAGCGTGGCGTGGTACTTGCGATCCGGGTCGCCCAGCGTGGTGAAGTACACCGGCATGCCGGCCTTGATCTTGACCACGTCGGCTTCGGAGATCTCGGCATTGACCGTGACCACGTCCAGCCGTGCCAGCATGACGATGGTCGGTGCGGTCTGGTTGGCGTTCACGGTGCGACCTTCCTCGGCCACCACCGCCACCACGGTGCCGTCCATCGGCGCGGTAATGCGGGTGTAGGCCAGGTTGGCGCGGGCGGTGCCCAGCTCGGTTTCGCGGCCCTTGATCTGCGCCTCGTAGGACTGCAGCTGGGCACGGGCGGTCTTCAGCTGCGCTTCGGCGGCATCGTATTCCTGGCGTGAGGTGGCCTCGGCGGCCAGCATCTGCTGCTGGCGCGCGAATTCCAGTTCGGCCTGGCGCAGGGTGGCCTGCTGCACGGCGCGCTGGGCGGTGACCTGGTCCAGCGAGGCCTGCGCATTGAGCACCTGGTTCTGCTGGGTGGTGGCGTCGATCTCGGCGATCAGGTCGCCTTCCTTCACGGTGTCGCCCAGCTGCACCTTCAGCGACTTGATCTGGCCCGAAGCCTGGGCACCGACGCTGACCAGCTTGTAGGCGTCGATCACGCCGGTGGCGTCCACCGTCTGCTCGATGTCACCACGGCTGGCGGGCGTGGTCGCCACCGCCGGGGCGGCGGGCTTGCGCAGCAGCCACCAGGCGGCTGCGGCAACGGCAAGGGCGAGCAAGGCGATCAGTATCAGGCGACCCCGGCGGGTCGCGGGCAGCAGGCGGAACGTCACGTCGTGGCTTCACTCTCGGGGCCGCGGTGGCGGCGTTGGTGGGCATTGTGAAGACCGGGCGATGGGCGGCTCAATCCTCGGGGTATGTCTCTATGTAACACTGTCGGTGAATACGCGTAACCACAGGTATCCCGCCCATGGCTGGATACACTGGTACGCATTGCCCCGGATGCGGTTCAGCTGCCGACACGGGATGATCGCGACATGGAGACTGAAAACACGATGCATCGACTGCTGATCGTCGACGACGACAACGACATCCGCACCCTGCTGGCCGAACAGCTCGGCCGGGCGGGCTACCAGGTGAGCACGGCCGCCGATGGCACCGCCATGCGCCAGCTGCTGGACCGTGAGCATGTGGATCTGATCGTGCTCGACCTCAACCTGCCCCGCGAGGATGGCCTGACCCTGTGCCGCGACCTGCGCGCGCGCTCGAACACGCCGGTGATCATGCTGACCGCGCGTGCCGAGCCGATCGACCGCGTGCTGGGCCTGGAAATGGGCGCCGACGACTACCTGGCCAAGCCGTTCGAACCGCGCGAGCTGCTGGCACGCATCCGCAACGTGCTGCGCCGGACCGAGGCGCTGCCGGCGAACCTGGAGCCGCTGGCGGTGCGCCGTGCGCGCTTCTCGCGCTGGGTGTTCGATCTGGAGCATCGCCACCTGGTCGATCCGGACGATCGCGTGGTGGTGCTGTCCGGCGCCGAGTTCCGCCTGCTGCGGGTGTTCATCGCCCACGCCAACAAGGTGCTGTCGCGCGAGCAGCTGGTCGCGCTCAGCAGCGGCCGCAACTACGAGGCACAGGACCGCGCCATTGATCTGCAGGTCAGCCGGCTGCGCAACAAGCTGGGCGACGACGGTGGCCCGGACGGACTGATCAAGACCGTGCGCAACGAAGGCTATGTACTGGCCTCCTCGGTGAACCTGGAATAAGCCGCGATGAAGCGCCTGCGCCATTTCCTGTCCTCGATGGTCGGGCGGTTGTTCGTGATCCTGCTGCTGGGCATGAGCGTGGCCGCGATCGGCGCGACCATGCTGGCCACCTCCAAGCGCCAGCAGGAGTTCGAGCGGCAGAACCTGAACCGCATCGCCGACCGCCTCCAGGGCTACGTCAACCTGCTCGACGGCAACCCCGAACTGCGCGAGCGCCTGCTCGAAATCGGTGGGCCGAGCGTGCGTGCGCTGCAACCCGGCGCACGCCTGGGACGGGCCGATACCGCGTTGATGGAAGTGCTCGATGACCGGCCCGGCCCGGTCGCACGCGCGCATGTGCACTTCGCTTCGTTCCGCTCCTGCATTCCCAAGCTGCAGGACCTGCTGCCCCCGCCGCCACCGGGGCATCGCAAGCATCCGCGCGAACGTGATCCGGCGTTCATCCCGCCCAAGTGCCGTGCGGTCGACGTGACCCTCAACGACGGCACGCTGCTGAAGCTGGCGCTGGATTCGCCGGCGGTGGCACACAACGGCATCCTCGCCGTGGACCCGTGGTTCCTGACCCTGCTGGTGCTGGCGATCGCGGTGCTGGCCTATATCGTCGCGCGCATGGCCAGCGCGCCGCTGCAGGAACTGGCCGCAGCCGCCGAAGACCTGGGCGACGACCTGCAGCGCGATCCACTGCCGCTGCGCGGCCCGCGCGAAGTGCAGCGCGCCGCCGAAGCCTTCAACGCCATGCAGCATCGCCTGCAGCGGCACCTGGCCGAGCGCACGCAGATGCTGGCGGCGATCACCCATGACCTGCAGACCCCGCTGACCCGGCTGCGCCTGCGCCTGGAGAATGTCAGCGACGAGGTGCTGCGCGAGCGCCTGATCGGCGATCTGGCCGCGATGCAGGCGTTGGTGCGCGAAGGCCTGGAGCTGGCGCGCAGCGCTGAGAGCGCCGAGCAGCGCGCCGCACTGGACCTGGATTCGCTGCTGGAGAGCATCGTTGAAGACACGGCCGAGGGCGGCGGAGATGTCGTCTTCGAAGGTGGCAGCGGAGCGGTGTTGATGTTGCGTCCGCTGGCCATGCATCGCCTGTTTTCCAACCTGGTGGACAACGCGGTGATGTATGCCTACCGGGTGCGGGTACGGGTCGAGCGTAGTGGTGGCGCGATCACCGTGGTGGTGGCCGATGACGGCCCGGGCCTGGCCGAGGATCAGCTGGAAGCCGTGTTCGACCCGTTCGTGCGGGTGGAAACCTCGCGTTCGCGCGAAACCGGCGGCGCCGGTCTGGGCCTGACCATCGCCCGCGCCCTGGCAGAGAAAGACGGGGCGCGGCTGTGGCTGCGCAACCGCGTTGAAGGCGGGCTGGAGGCGGTAGTGCAGTGGCCGGCCAGTGCACAGGTGACGCCGCCGGGCCGCGCGGGCTGAGCCTTCGCGGCTGGCGATGGTGACGCCCTGGGCCGGGTTTGGCCTATCATCTGCGCATCTTCCCAGTTCCCCCCCGATGAGCCAGCCCGTTCCCGCCGGCATGCCGTCCCGCGCTGCCCGGCAGTTCCCGCATGCTGCCAGGCCCGGCAGCCCTGCCTGGCCGCCGCCGCTGCACTGATGGCCGGACAGGGGGACATCGGGCGCTGGGTGGAGCGCTGCGGATCAGATATCGGTCGATGGCTGCGACAGGGCCTGCTGTGGCTGCTGCTGGCCCTTGCACTGCCGGTGGCAGCGCAGGAGGGGGCTCCGCCACTGCGCGACTACGCCATTGATGTATGGACGTCGCGCAACGGCCTGCCGCACAACTCGCTGCGCGACATCGCGCAGACCCCCGAAGGCCACCTCTGGTTCGCCACCTGGGAAGGCCTGGTGCGTTACAACGGGCTGGATTTCACCGTGTTCGACCGCAGTACCCGCCCGGGCCTGCGCGACAACGGCATCGGCGCGCTGTTCGTCGACCGCCAGGGTGGGCTGTGGATCAGTGATTCGCGGGGCAATGTCAGCCATCGCGGCAACGATGGCCAGTGGCGTGTCTGGGAGCACCAGGCCGATACCCCGCAGGTCCTGATCCAGTCCATGCAGATGGACAGCCAGGGCCGCCTGTGGCTGCTGTATGAAGGCAAGGGCATCGGCTATCTGACGCCGGACACCGGTATCGTCTACCAGGCTCCGGCCGCCGACCTGCCGATGGCGATGAGCTTCACCAAGCTGGTGGTCGATGCGCAGGACCGGGTCTGGGTCGGCACGTTGGATGGACTGGTGCTGCGCGACAACGATGGCGTGCTCAAGCGCGCGCCAGCGACTTGGGGGCTGGGCGCCGGCAGTGGCCTGTCGTGGCCGTACCGCGCTCCGGATGGCGCGCTGTGGATCGTCGCCGGCGAGCGCCTGTACCGGGTGGAGGATGATCAGCTGGTGCTGATGCACCGCCTGCCGGGGCAGCTGCACCTGACCTCGATGCTGCAGGATCGCCATGGCGACCTGTGGCTGGGCACCGAGAACCAGGGCCTGCTGCGGATCTCAGCGCATGGCCTGGAGCGCCTGCCGGCGGGCCTGAACCTGCCGGGTGGGCGCGTGGTCAGCCTGCGCGAGGATGCCGAGGGCAGCATCTGGGTGGGTGCCAACGGTGGCCTGTACCGCCTGCGCGAAACACTGTTCAGCAGCTACACCGAGCGCGATGGCCTCAGTGGCGACTATGTGCGCACCGTGTTCGAGGACCGCGATCGCCAGCTGTGGGTCGGCAGTGCCAGCGGCCTCGACCTGCAGACTGCTGATGGCCGCTTCCGCGCGATGCCGCTGCACAACCGCGGCGGCAAGGCACCTTCGGTGCTCAGCCTGGCGCAGGGCCCGGACGGTGACCTGTGGGTCGGAACGTTCGGTGATGGCGTCTACCGTCTTGGCCCCGATGGCCGGCTGCGGCACAACTATGCCGCCGCCGATGGCATGCCGGGCGGCAACATCCGCGCGATCAGCGTGGACCCGCAGGGTGTGGTCTGGGCCGGCACCCAGAAGGGCGTGGTCCGCATCGACGGCGACCGCGTGCAGGTATCAAGCGTTGCGGGTATGCCCAGCGGCCTGATCACCGCGCTTGAGCACGATCACCAGGGCGACCTGTGGATCGGCACCATCGAGGGCATCCGCGTACTGCGCGGCGATCACGTGCAGTCGATCGACCTCGCGCCGATGGGCGGTGGCCGCAGCGTGTTCGGCTTCCATCAGCTGGGTGACGCGATGTGGATCAGCAGCGACCGTGGCCTGTACCGCTGGCGCAACGGCACGCTGGCACGGGTGGGGCTGGAGCAGGGCATGCCGGTGGATGCGGTGTTCCAACTGGTGCCGGATCGCCTTGGCAACGTGTGGATCAGCAGCAACCGCGGCGTGCTGCGCACCGACATGGCCACCCTCAACGCCGTGGCCGATGGCCGCGCACCCCGGGTGGTGGTGGAGCGCTACAACGAGATTGACGGCATGGCCAACGCGCAGGCCAACGGCAGCTCCAGCCCCTCGGCGATCCTGCGCCAGGACGGCACGTTCTGGGTGGTCACCGCCGGAGGCCTGAGCACCGTCGATCCGCAACGCCTGCAGCGTTTCCGCGAGCGTCTTTCACCGCCGGCAGCGATTGAAAGCGTGCAGGTGGATGGCGCACCGGTGCATTGGGAAGGCCCGGACCGCAACTACATTCCCGGCGGTCGCCGCTTGGCGGTGAGTTATGTCGGCCTGAGCTACCTGATGTCTGACCGGATCCGCTACCGCACGCGGTTGGACGGCCTGGATACGGGGTGGGTCGAACGCGGCCCGCAGCGCAGCGTGGAGTTCGTCGGCCTGCCGCCGGGCGACTACACCCTGCACGTGGCCGCTGCCCATCCGAGTGGCAGCTGGGGCCAGCAGGAAGCGGTATGGAGCTTCACCGTGGAGCCGTTCTGGTGGCAGCGACGCAGCGTGCAGGTGCTGGGTGGCCTGTTGCTGCTGGCCGGGCTGGTGGCGCTGTACCGGCTGCTGCTGCAGCAGCTGAAGGCCAGCAACCTGCGCCTGGCACGGCGCGTGGACGAGGCGACCTTCGACCTGCAGGCCAAGACCGTGCACCTGCAGGCGCTGAACCAGGAAAAGACCGAACTGGCCGAGCGCCTCGCACGCCAGGCCGAGGCATTCGAACGGCAGGCCCGCGAGGATGCACTGACTGGCCTGGCCAACCGCCGTGCCTTCGATGAAACGCTGGCGCGTGACTTCGCGCGTTCGCAGCGCAGCGGTCATCCGCTGTGCCTGGTGGTGCTGGATATCGACCACTTCAAGGACGTCAACGACCGCCACAGCCACAGCATCGGTGATGCGGTGCTGGTGCAGGTGGCGCGGTTGATCGCCGCCGCCAGCCGCGATTCGGACCTGCCGGCGCGGACTGGCGGCGAAGAGTTTGCGCTGCTGCTCAACGACACCCGCCTGGAGGAAGCCGCACAGCTGTGCGCGCGCCTGCGCGGCCTGTTCCATGACCACCCCGACTGGGCCGGCGTGGACGGACTGCGCGTGACCTTCAGCGCAGGGCTGGTGGAGCTGGATGCCGACGACCGCACCCCGGCACTGCTGTACCAGCGCGCAGATCGCGCGTTGTACCGCGCCAAGAGCGACGGCCGCGATCGTACGAGTATTGGTTGATCGCATCCACGCATGGCGTGGATCTACCGTCCGGTGAGTGGTGGGTGCGGACCGTTGGTCCGCACTGCGTGGATGCGGTTGCGCCGTTGGCTGGCTTACCGCGGCCAGGCGTTGGCGATGGTGCAGAACAAGCGCGCGGTCTGTTCGGTGTCATACACCGCGCTGTGCGCTTCATTCGCATCCCACCCCAGCCCGGCGGCGGTGGCCGCACGCGCCAGCACGGTCTGCCCGTAGGCGATACCGGCCAGCGTCACCGTGTCGAACACACTGAACGGATGGAACGGATTGCGCTTGTGGCCGGTGCGCGCCACGGCGGCATTGACGAAGCCGAGGTCGAAATGCGCGTTGTGGCCGACCAGGATCGCGCGCTGGCAGCCGTACTTCTTCATGGCCGCGCGTACCGGGGTGAAGATGTGGTCCAGTGCCGCCTTCTCTTCCTTGGCCAGCCGGAACGGGTGGTCGAGGATGATGCCGGTCACTTCCAGCGACTTCGGGTCGATCTCCAGGCCCTCGGCCGGCACCACGTGGGCACTGGCTGTCTGGCCGGGGTAGAGCAGGCCGTTCTCGTCCATCTCGATCGGCACCGCGGCGATCTCCAGCAGCGCGTTGCGCTGGCTGTCGAAGCCGCCGGTTTCCACGTCCACCACCACCGGCAGGAAGCCGCGGAAGCGTTGTGACATCGCGCGCTGCGCCTGGGGGACTGCGGAATCGGGAGCGGCGGCAGGTGCGGGGGTGGGGTCAGTCATGCGTGAATTCTAGCAGAGCGACCCTGAGCGCCCGGCCAGCCTTCGGTGCATGCGTTCCCTGCGCGGGTGTGTGTCGACCAAGGTCGACACCTACCGGGACACCGCGCGCTCAGGATTCCGGTAGGTGCCAACCCTGGTTGGCACACGGTGCGCCGACCAGGTTTGGCGATTACCGGACTGCTGGCCGTGCAGGCGTGGCCGAGGGAGACCACCGCGCCAACCACGCATCCACGCTCAGCCTGCCGGCGCCGGTGAAGATCAGCGGCAGCAGCATGGCCATGAACAGCACCGGCAGCTTGAAGTTGCCGAAGCCCTGGTCAGTGATCGCGTAGCCCATGGCGAGGTCGGCCAGCGAGTTCCACTCCATCGGCCAATGCACCGCATAGGTGGCCACAATGGTCAGCACCAGCAGGCTGGCCGCGGCAAACCGGGTGCCAAAGCCAACCAGCAGGCAGATCGCGCCGATCAGTTCGAACCACGTGGCGAGCTGCCAGTTCAGGGTGGCCGGCAGCTGGTCGAACGGGAACGGGAACGCGTCCTGCAGGTCGGCGAACCAGTTCTGGCCGTGCAGTTTCTCGCGGCCGGATTCGAAGTATTCCCAAGCCAGCAGCAGGCGCAGGCCAAGCGGCGCCAACCAGGGGGCGAGACGGTCCAGCTGGCCGCGCGCGGCGGCCAGGGTCGGAAGGTTCATCGGTGGTTCTCCGTGGGGGAAAGGGCGTCAGCCAGGGACTGTGAGCGGGCCGATCACGCCGGCCTGCAGGAACTGCTGCAGCAGCGCGGCACCGGGCCCGGCCAGCGCCTCCTCAGCCAGGCCGTTCGCAGCGGCCAATTGCCGCAGATAGGCATGTCCATCGAGGCCGGGTCGTTCGCCGACGCTGGACAGCAGGTATACCGCCAGCGGGCTGAGCACGGCGAAGCGCACTTCGCCATCGGCCTCGCGGCGGACCAGCAGGCCGGTCGGTTCCGCCGGCGGCTGCATTGGCGCATCCTCGGCACCGAGTCGATGCACCGGCCACTGATACAGCAGCGGCCACGCCAGGGGTGAGCGCTGCAGCGGTACCTGCAGCGGATCGATGTCGCCGGGTGCCGGCAGCGGCTCGGCCTGCAACTGGTACAGCGCGGTCTCCACCCACTCGTAATGAGCGAGTTCGGCCAACGCCGGGTGCGGCAGCTGCGGCTGTGCCTGCAGCCACTGCACGAATTCGGCGGCCAGTTCGGTGAACAGCGGTGTCTGGCAGCGATGGGTGGCGAAGTAGTGGCGCACCAGGTCGCTCCAGGCGGGCTCGCCGAGCAGGCGCACGCAGACCGGGAAGCCGTTGCTCAACAGGCCGAGCAGATTGTTGAACAGCAGCCGTTGGTACACCGTGACCCGGCGTGCCTCCAGCCCAGCCGGCGGTGGCACGCCCTGCGGATCGCGCAGATGGGCAGTGAACGCGTGCTGCTGCGCGCGCAGGGTGCCGCGAGCGTCAGTCATGTGCAGTCCCCCCGTGCGTCGCCTGCAGGCGGCGGATGGTCTGCAGTTCGCCCTGCAGCTCGGCGTACGGGGGGAAGTTGAAATCGCGTTCGAGCAGGGTGGGGCGTGGGCCGATGCGCGCGTAGGTACGCGCCAGCAGCTCCCAGACCGGGTCGATCACCGCGCTGCCATGGGTATCGATCTTCAGGTCCGGCGCCTCGTCCAAGTGCCCGGCCACGTGCAGGCAGACGACGCGCTCTGCGGGCAGCCCGGCGATGAAGGTGTCGGCATCGTAGCCGTGGTTGCAGGCGTTGACGTAGACGTTGTTGACGTCCAGCAGCAGATCGCAGTCGGCTTCGGCAAGCACCGCATTGGTGAAGGCCAGTTCGTCCATCGCCGGTTCTGGTGCCAGGTAATAGGACACGTTCTCCACTGCAATGCGGCGGCCCAGCAGATCCTGCACGTGAGCGATGCGTGCCGCAGTGTGGCGCACGGCTTCGTCGGTGAACGGAATCGGCAGCAGGTCGTACAGGTGACCGTCGTCGCTGCAGTAGCTCAGGTGCTCGCTGTACAGCGGCACGCGGTGCTTTTCCAGGAACTGGCCGACCTGTTCCAGCAGCTGCGTATCCAGCGGCGCGCTGCCGCCAAGCGACAACGACAGGCCGTGGCAGCTCAACGGATGGCGCTGCGCCAGTTCGGCCAGTGCATCCCCGGCGGGACCACCCACATGGATCCAGTTCTCCGGCGCGCATTCGAGGAAGTCGAAGTCACCGGCCGGTGCATCGCGCAGATCCTGCAGCAGCGCCCGGCGCAGCCCCAACCCGGCGGCCGCCGCACGAAGCGGCGACCGCAGGTGGACGGCGCTGGCGCGGACGTCAGTGCTTGGCACCGCACTTGCCTTCGCCGCACTTGCCTTCAGCCGACTTCTTGTCGCCTGTCTTGGCAGCGGCTGCACCAGCAGCCTTGCCCTTGTCGGCACCGCACTTGCCTTCGCCACACTTGCCTTCGGCAGCCTTGCCCTTGTCACCGCCGCACTTGCCTTCAGCGGTCTTGCCGTCGGCGCCGCACTTGCCTTCGGCGTGCTTGGTATCGGCAGCCTTTGCCGCCTGGCCAGCCACCAGGTAGCCCTGGGCCAGGTCGCTCATGCTCAGGGCCGAGGCACTGGCGGTCATGCCCAGGCCGGCGGCCAGGGCCGTAGCGGTCAGCAGGGACAGGGTCTTGTTGGAACTGCTCATCGGTCTTACTCCTAGGTGGTGGGCAGGCGCCCGGGGTGAATCGATGGTGCAGCGATCCTACTCAACGAATCCTCGCCAAGAACTCAAATTTTCGTGAGATTTGTTACAGAGCGGGAGACCGGTGGCCAGAACGCCCAAAACAAAAGGGCCGCTGTCACCAGGACAGCGGCCACCTTGGAGTCAACTCCGGTGTTGCAGTGCAGCGTCAGGGCTGTCCGGTGCTGGAGGTTTCGTCGCGTTTTTCACGCGGCGGCAGCGGCTGCTCGCCATGCACCAGGAACCACACGTTCTCGGCGATGTTGGTGGCGTGGTCGCCCACGCGCTCCAGGTTCTTGGCCATGAACAGCAGGTGGGTGCACGGGGTGATGTTGCGCGGGTCTTCCATCATGTAGGTCAGCAGCTCGCGGAACAGCGCGGTGTACTGCGCGTCCAGGCGGGCGTCGTCCTCGCGCAGCGCCAGCGCAGCGTCGGCATCGTTGTCGCGGTAGGCGGCAATGGCGCGGCGCACCTGCTGCGCGGCCAGGCGGCCGAGCGCCCGCAGGCCCTGGATCTGTGGCAGCGGCGGCACTTTGCCCAGCGCGATCGAACGCTTGGCAACGTTGGCCGCATAGTCGCCGATGCGCTCGATGTCGGCCGGGATGCGCAGGCCGGCCAGGATCTCGCGCAGGTCGCGCGCCATCGGCCCACGCAGCGCCAGGCGCATCACGTCATGGCTGATCTGCTGCTCCAGCGCATCGATCGCTTCGTCGTTGGCGATGATGCGATGGGCGGCGTTCTCGTCGCGCTTCTCGATCACGTCCATCGCCGCTTCGAGCTGAGCGACGGCCATCTCGCCCATGCGCACGATTTCGGCCACCAGCCGCTGCTGTTCTTCGTCGTAGCTCTTGACGATGTGGTCGTTGGGAAGATTCATGGTCTGCAATCCGGGTAGAGCCAGGCCATGCCTGGCTGGCGTGATTTGTAGAGTCGAGCCATGCTCGACTGACATTGTCTGTCTGTCGACTGACGTTTCAGCCGAAGCGACCGGTGATGTAATCCTCGGTCTGCCGCTGCGACGGCTGCGAGAAGATCACTTCGGTGCGGTCGTGCTCGATCAGGTCGCCCAGGTACATGAAGGCGGTGTAGTCGGACACGCGCGCGGCCTGCTGCATGTTGTGGGTGACGATGACGATGGTGTACTCGTGCTTGAGCTCTTCCACCAGCTGCTCGATGCGGCTGGTCGAGATCGGATCCAGCGCCGAGGTCGGCTCGTCCAGCAGCAGCACCGACGGGCGCAGGGCCACGGCACGGGCGATGCACAGGCGCTGCTGCTGGCCACCGGACAGGCCCAGTGCGCTCTGCCCCAGCTTGTCCTTCACTTCGTCCCACAGCGCGCCCTGGCGCAGTGCCTGCTCGACGCGGTCGGCCATGTCGGCCTTGCTCAGCTTCTCGTGGTGGCGGATGCCGTAGGCCACGTTCTCGAAGATGGTCATCGGGAACGGCACCGGCTTCTGGAACACCATGCCGACCTTGCTGCGCAGGCGGTTCATCGGGTACTTCGGCGACAGGATGTTTTCGCCGTCCAGCAGCACTTCACCACGCGCCTCCAGCTTCGGGTACAGCGCGTAGATGCGGTTGAAGATGCGCAGCAGGGTCGACTTGCCGCAGCCGGAGGGACCGATCAGCGCGGTCACGCGCTTTTCCGGGATCTCCAGGTTGATGCCCTTCAGGGCATGGAACTTGTCGTAGTAGAAGTCCAGTCCACGCGCAGCCAGCTTCACCGGCGACGGCGTGTGCAGGCTCTCGTGCGAGGACGGCACGGCGATGCGCTGCATCGGCACGGCGTTGGAAAGGTCGTTCATGGCGTTATCCACGGAAAGGTCAGTCATGGGAGATACGGTTGCGCAGCAGGATGCCGCGGGCGGCAAGGCTGACCAGCAACACGAAGACGGTGAGCACCAGGGCACCGGCCCAGGCCAGCACCTGCCAGGATTCATACGGGCTGCCGGCGAACTGGTTCATCACCACCGGCACCGAGGCCATCGGCTGGAAGATGTTGTTGTTCCAGTACTGGTTGCCGAAGGCAGTGAACAGCAGCGGTGCGGTCTCGCCGGAGATGCGGGCCAGCGCCAGCAGGATGCCGGTGATGATGCCGGCCGAGGCACTGCGGTACAGCACCTGCACGATCACCTTCCACTGCGGGATACCCAGCGACAGGGCTGCCTCACGCATCTGCGAGGGCACCAGGCGCAGCATCTCGTCGGTGGTGCGCACCACCACCGGCAGCACGATGAAGGCCAGCGACAGTGCACCGGCGAACGCCGAGAAGTTGCCGCCGGTCTGCATCACGTACAGCGTGTAGACGAACAGGCCAAGCACGATGGATGGGGCCGACAGCAGGATGTCGTTGACGAAGCGGACCACGGTGCCGGCCTTGCGGGCGTTGCCGTACTCGGCCAGCCAGGTGCCGGCCAGCACGCCCAGCGGGGTGCCGATGCCGATCGCCAGCGCACACATCACCGCACTGCCGAAGAAGGCGTTGGCGAGACCGCCTTCCTGCATCGGCGGCGGCGTCATCTTGGTGAACAGATCCCAGTTGATGCCGGCCAGGCCCTTGGAGGCCAGGGTGAACAGGATCCAGCCCAGGAAGAACAGGCCGAACAGGGCGGTGGCGCAGGAGGCGGTGATCGCAACGACGTTGCCGATGCGACGGCGCAGGTACAGCGAATCAGCGGTGGTGGACATCAGTTGCCCTCCTTGCGGGACAGGCGCATCAGCATCAGGCGGGCGATGGCCAGCACCACGAAGGTGACGATGAAGAGGACGAAGCCGAGCAGCAGCAGGGCCGAGCGGTAGGTTTCAGTGGCTTCGCCGAAATCGTTGGCGATCAGCGCGGCGATGGTGGTGCCCGGTTCCAGCAGCGACGGCGACAGGCGCACGCTGTTGCCGATCACGAAGGCCACCGCCATCGTCTCGCCAAGGGCGCGGCCGAGGCCGAGGAAGATGCCGCCGATCACTGCCGAGCGGGTGTAGGGCAGCACGATGTCCCAGCTCACTTCCCACTTGGTGGAGCCCAGCGCGTAGGCCGATTCCTTCAGGCGGGTCGGCACGGTCAGGAACACTTCGCGCATCACCGAGGAGATGAACGGAATGACCATGATGGCCAGCACGAAACCGGCGGTGAGCATGCCGATGCCCAGCGGCGGGCCCTGGAACAGCGGGCCGATGATCGGCATCTCGCCCAGCGTCTCGTTGAGGAACGGGGTGACGTACTCGGTCATCACCGGCACCAGCACGAACAGGCCCCACATGCCGTAGATGATCGAGGGAATGCCGGCCAGCAGTTCGATGGCGGTACCGACCGGGCCACGCAGCCAGCGCGGCGCGACTTCGGTGAGGAAGAAGGCGATGCCGAAGCTGACCGGCACGGCGATGACCATCGCGATGAGCGCGGTGACCAGGGTGCCGTAGATCGGAGCGAGAGCGCCGAACTTGTTTTCGACCGGATTCCAGTCGGCGGAGAAGAAGAAGCTCAGGCCCTGCATCTGCAGGGCATGGCGGCCACCCCACAGCATGGAAAGCGCGGCGCAGGCCAGGGCGATCAGGACGAAGATGACGGTGCCGACCAGCACCCATCGGAACAGTTTGTCGTTGCGGGCATCACGCGCATCACGCGTGGACGGGGCGGCTACAGGCTGGGCGATGGCATTCATGGGGACGGCAGGGCCAGGAAGGGGCGGGGCGGCACGGCGTGGAAGAAGCGGTGCCCGCGCGGGGCGGGCACCGTCGTGTCCATCACTTCAGGTCGGTCGCCCAGTAGGCCTCGATCTGCTTGACCAGTTCGGCCGGCAGCGGCACGTAGTGCAGCTCGTTGGCCTGGGCCTGGCCGTTTTCGAAGGCCCACTTGAAGAAGGCCAGGGTGTCCTGGTTGCGCTTGGCGTCCTTCGGCTGCTTCTGCATCAGCATGAAGTTGGTGGCGGTGATCGGCCACGCCTGCTCGCCCGGGGCGTTGGTGATGACCAGATTGAAGTCCTTGGCGCTGGCCCAGTCGGCGCTGGCAGCCGCAGCGGCGAAGGTTTCCGCGCTCGGCTCGACCCAGTTGCCGGCCGCGTTCTGCATGGCGGTGTACGGCATGCCGTTCTGCAGCGCGTAGGCCAGTTCGACGTAGCCGATCGAGCCCTTGATCTGCTTCACGTAGGAAGCGACGCCTTCATTGCCCTTGCCACCGACGCCGTCCGGCCACTGCACCGAGGTGCCTTCGCCGACCTTGCTCTTCCACTCCGGGCTGACCTTGGACAGGTAGTTGGAGAAGTTGAAGGTGGTGCCCGAACCGTCCGAACGGTGGACCAGGGTGATCTTGCCGTCCGGCAGCTTCACGCCCGGGTTGGCGGCGACGATGGCCGGGTCGTTCCAGGTCTTGACCTTGCCCAGGAAGATGTCGGCCAGCAGGGCGCCGCTCAGGCGCAGCTTGCCGGTTTCCAGGCCTTCGATGTTGACCACCGGCACCACGCCGCCGATGGCGGACGGGAACTGGGCCAGGCCGGCCTGGGCCAGCTCTTCGCTGCTCAGCGGCTTGTCGGAGGAACCGAAGTCGACGGTGCCGGCCTTGATCTGGGCGATACCGCCACCGGAGCCGATCGACTGGTAGTTGATCTTGGCACCGGTGCTGGCGTTGTAGTCAGCCGACCACTTGGAGACCAGCGGGAAGATGAAGGACGCGCCCGCGCCGGACACTTCGGCGGTCACCTTGGCACCGGCAGCGGCCGGGGCGGCGGCACCGTCGGCAGCCGGCTGCTGCGCGGCCTGCTTGTCGCCACCGCAGGCCGACAGGCCCAGGGCGATGGCCAGGGAAAGGGCGGCAAGGCCGGCCGAGTGCAGTTTCATGGTCACTCCATAGCGGGGAAGAGCCGACGTCGTCGGCGGATGCGGCTATGAAATGATGTTTTTGTTACAGCCGTATTACGACCATGACAGGGGTGTCCTGGATCACGTTCTGACAAGGGTTTCACGGAGTTGGCCACGGTCCGGGAGACCCCCGGAGACCCCGGATCTGCGCACCGATATGACGGCCGGGGCTCTACAAACGCTCTTGCCTTTGCTCCTGCCTTTCATGACCCCACCGCGCCCCCGATGAACTGTCCAGAGTCGGCGCAGGGCCCAGCCCGGGACCGTTCGCGCCATGGATGGCGCGATCGAGCCCCCATGGACGGGTTTACGGCGTGTCCCGGGCTGGGCCCTGCGTCGGCTCCGGCCAGTAGATTGGAAGCGCAGCGCTCTTCACGTCCAACCCCCAAAAACAAGAAGAGCGCGAGATCTCGAGGATCTCGCGCCCGGGGTGGGATCGGCGGGGGAGAGAGGACCCGCCGATCCCGTTCCTGCGGGGGAACGCGCTTGCTTACTTCAGGTTCTGCGACCAGTAGGTCTCGATCTGGCGGACCAGGCTGTCCGGCAGCGGCACGTAATCCAGCTGGCGGGCCTGGGCGTCGCCGCTCTTGTAGACCCAGCGGAAGAACTCCTGGGTGGCCTTGCCGTTGGCAGGGTTCTTCGGCTTCTTGTGCACCAGGATGAAGTTGGTGGCGGTGATCGGCCAGGACTCGGCGCCCGGGGCATTGGTCATCACCAGGTAGAAGTCCTTGGCGCTGGCCCAGTCGGCGCTGGCAGCAGCGGCGGCGAACGAGGCGTCGCTCGGCTGCACGAAGCGGCCGGCGGCATTCTTCATCGCGGTGTACGACAGCTTGTTCTGCAGCGCGTAGGACAGTTCGACGTAGCCGATGCCGCCCTTGATCTGCTTCACGTAAGCGGCAACGCCTTCGTTGCCCTTGCCACCGATGCCGGCCGGCCACTGGACCGAGGTGCCTTCACCGACCGAGCTCTTCCACTCCGGGCTGACCTTGGACAGGTAGTTGACGAAGTTGAAGGTGGTGCCCGAACCATCCGAGCGGTGCACGACGGTGATCTTGGCGCTCGGCAGGGTCACGCCCGGGTTCAGTGCGGCGATGGCCGGGTCGTTCCAGGTCTTGATCTTGCCCAGGAAGATGTTGGCCAGCACGGTGCCGTCCAGCTTCAGTGCGCCCGGGGCGATGCCGGCCACGTTGACGACCGGCACCACGCCGCCGATCACCGACGGGAACTGCGCCAGGCCCGAAGCGGCCAGTTCTTCCGGCTTCAGCGGAGCATCGGAGGAGCCGAAATCAACGGTCTTGGCCTTGATCTGGGCGATACCACCGCCGGAACCGATCGACTGGTAGTTGACCTTGTTGCTGGTGGCGGCGTTGTAGTCGGCCGACCACTTCGACATCACCGGGTAGATGAACGAGGCGCCCGCGCCGGTGATTTCAGCGGCGTTGGCGGCGAACACGGACGACGCTGCGAAGACGGCAACGGCAACGCGCGACTTGAAGGCGTGGATCACGGGGTGGCTCCTGGGTTGATTGGGATGCGGGGTTACCCGCCCGGCGCACATTCCATAACGGTTCGATGACAGCGCAGGGACCGTTGTATGACGCAACCGTTACAGCGCTGCCCGGCGCCCGCACAGCCAGGGGCGTGAAGGTTCTGAGTGCTGCGGGCAACGTGATGACCATGCGCCGGAGACGGACGTGGCCCGGTTGCGATCACGTTCTATATGTCGCTGATGGACTGCCCGGTGTGGTCGTCAATGCCATCCCGGCCTGGCATTCCGCAGTGATGCCGCGTCATCCACACGAAACCATCGCTGCTGGTGAGGTCTGCGCGGCGGTCGGCCCGGGCCGGGACGCTGATACGTGACGCCATATGCCGCAAGGGATCGACAAGCATGTGGCGGCAAATGAGTCGTACGCATGACCGCACGAAGAAATCTGTGGTTGGTGCTCAGGTTGTCATTCGGCTGTCATGGTTTTAACGGAATGTTCGCAAAACGCTTGACCGGCCAGCCGGCGTGGCGTTCTGCCCAAGCCATTCCAACCCTCTGGAGAAATCCAAAATGCGTTCCCATTTGCTCGCCGCCGCGGTCGTTGCAAGCCTCGGTCTGGTTTCCGCCGACGCCTTCGCAGCTCCCGCCAGCACGGGCGTATCCCAGGCACAGCTGCAGCAGCTGCAGGCGCAGATCGCTGCCCTGCAGGCCCAGGTCCAGCAGTTGCAGAACGATTCGCAGGCGCTGCAGGCACAATCTGACGCACAGTCCGAAGTGAACATCACCCAGGCCCAGGCCCTGGAAGGTGCACAGAAGACCCAGACCAGCGTCGACAAGCTGGCCAAGCTGGTCAATGACAACAAGATCGGCGGTCGCATGTTCTTCGACCTGACCAACATCGACAAGACCAGCAACGGCAAGGACACCGCCGCCAGCGGCACCGGTCTGGACGTCAAGCGCTTCTACCTGACCGTCGACCACAAGTTCAACGACATCTGGTCGGCCAACCTGACCACCGACTTCCAGTACAGCTCGGCCATCGGCAACACCGAACTGTTCGTCAAGAAGGCCTACGTGCAGGGTAGCTTCGACCCGGCCTTCAACCTGCGCGTCGGTGCCGCCGACATGCCGTGGATTCCGTATGTCGAGAAGTTCTACGGCATGCGTTATGTCGAGAACACCCTGACCGACCGCCTGAAGTACGGCAACTCGTCCGACTGGGGCCTGCATGGCTTCGGCAACCTGGGCAACAACTTCAACTACGCTGTCTCGGTTGTGTCCGGCGCCGGTTACAAGAACCCGACCCGCAGCAAGGGCATGGACGTGGAAGGCCGCGCGGCCTATACCCCGAACGAGAACTTCGTGGTTGCCGTCGGTGGCTACAGTGGCAAGCTGGGCAAGGAAACCGACATCCAGAGCGCCGAGAACACCTACACCCGCGCCAATGCGATGGTGGCCTACGCCAGCAGCGACTTCCGCGTCGGTGGCGAGTACTTCCAGGCCAAGAACCTCAACAACGTGATGACCGTTGCCACCGACAAGACCAGCGGCTGGTCGGTGTGGGGCAGCGTGCGCGTCACCGACGGCGGCATCAACGTGTTTGGTCGTTACGATGACACCGACGTCAGCAAGACGCTGGACCCGACCCTGAGCGACAAGTACTGGAACGTCGGCGTCGAGTTCCCGGTCATGAAGAACCTCAAGCTGTCGACCGTGTACAAGTACACGCACCTGGCCAACGCCAGCGACAAGAAGAACGACAAGACCAAGGAGTTCGGCGTCTGGGGCGACCTGTCGTTCTGATGTCCTGAAGCACTCTTGTCTACAAGCAAAGACGGCGGGCCCTGTGCCCGCCGTCCTTGTTTTGTCACACCACGAACGCGTTCACGCCTCGGCCGTGGTCTTTTCCTTGAACCGGCACAGGTCGGCGATCACGCAGCCCGGGCAATCCGGCTTGCGCGCCTTGCACACATAACGTCCGTGCAGGATCAGCCAGTGATGCGCGTCGAGCAGGAACTCGGCCGGAATCACCTTCACCAGTTTGTCTTCCACTTCGCGCACGTTCTTGCCCGGGGCCAGGCCGGTACGGTTGGAGACGCGGAAGATATGCGTGTCCACCGCCATCACCGGCTCACCGAACGCAGTGTTGAGCACCACGTTGGCGGTCTTGCGGCCCACGCCCGGCAGCGCTTCCAGTTCATCGCGATCGCGCGGCACTTCACCGCCGTGCTTCTCCAGCAGGATCGCGCAGGTGGCGATCACGTTCTTCGCCTTGGCGTTGAACAGACCGATGGTGGCGATGTACTGCTTCAGCCCGTCCTCGCCAAGCGCGAGGATCTTTGCCGGGGTATTGGCCACCGGGAACAGGCGGCGCGTGGCCTTGTTGACGCCCACGTCGGTGGCCTGCGCCGACAGCGCGACCGCCACCAGCAGTTCGAACGGTGAGCTGTACTCCAGTTCGGTCTTCGGGTGCGGATTGAGTTCGCGCAGGCGGGTGAACATCTCCACCACGTCGGCGCGCGGCATGCTGCCACCGCGTCGCGCCGGCGCGCGCGGGGTCTTCTTCGCAGCGGCCATTACTGCTCCTTGCCGGTGGCGCGGGCCTTGGCCCGGGCGAGAATCGCGGCGGCGGCCGGGGGCAGGGCGGGCTTCACGTCCGGCGCCGGGGCTGGCGTTCGTCGCGCATCGCGTTCGGCCTCGCGGCGCGCCAGGCGCACGGCACGGGCACGGTAGCGTTCGCGTGCGGCCCAGGCCGCGTGCAGCTGCTGCTGGGCCTGCTGCAGGCGTCGTGGAAGGTCCGGGTGGCCGGGCAGCAGCTGTTCGTCGCCGGCACGGGCAACGTAGTCCATGAGACCGGCCTGCAGGGCGCCATCGAGATCGTCTGCCTGGACCCGGGCGAACAGCTGCGCGGGGTTGGGTCGGGATGCCATGGCGTCAGCGGTTCTGGAAGGCCGGCGGGCGGCGCTGCAGGAAGGCGCTGGTGCCTTCGCGCATGTCTTCGGTGGCGAACAGCAGGCCGAACTGCGCGCTTTCGTACTCCAGCCCAGCCTCCAGGCTGCATTCGCCACCCACGTGTACCGCGTCGAGCAGGCCACGCAGGGCCAGCGGGGCCGAGCGTGCCAGCTGGCGCGCGATGTCCTGTACACGGTTGTCCAGCGCATCGGCGGGCACCACCTCGTTGACGATGCCCAGTTCCAGCGCACGCGCGGCGTTGATCGGTGCACCCAGCAGGCACAGCTCCAGGGTGGCGGCGCGGCCGCACAGGCGCAGCAGGCGCTGGCTGCCGCCGAAGCCGGGAATCAGGCCGAGATTGATCTCCGGCTGCCCGACCTTGGCCGTATCGGCAGCGATGCGCAGGTGGCAGGCCATGGCCAGCTCCAGCCCGCCGCCCAGGGCGAAGCCGTTCACGCGTGCGATCACCGGCTTGGGCATGCGCTCGATCTGGCGCATCAGGGCCTGGCCGAGCAGGGAGAAATCACGTCCCTGAACCGCACTGAGTGTGTTCATCTCGGCGATGTCGGCCCCGGCCACGAAAGCCTTCGGACCGGCACCGGTCAGCACCACCACGCGCACGTCCGGGTCGGCGGCGGCGGCGCAGAACGCCTCGGTCAGCGCCTGCAGGGTCGCGGCATTCAAGGCGTTGAGCTTGTCCGGGCGCTGGACGGTCACGGTGCGGATGGCGCCGTCGTCGGCGACAGCGATCAGGGCATCGGCCACGGGGAAACTCCTGAAACGTTAAAAAAAAGTGAGATTGAACTCCGCCAACGCAGACGGGTCTTAGCCTGCATCGTGAGTAGCGGTTACACGTTGTGCCCGTTATCCTAACCCGTCGCCTCAGGGCGGCGCAGAACGTCCCTGAGTTACCACCCCTGGAGAACTGTTTGATGAAGTTGCGTTCTATCGCGGTCGCCGTCGCGGCCCTGGCCCTGACGGGCAATGCCTTCGCCCAGGACGTCTCGTCCGAAAAGGGCAAGCTGAGCTACTACTTCGGTTACGACTACGGCAACAACCTGGCGGAGCTGACCGGTCGTGGTGAGCAGCTGGACATCAACTCGGTGGTGAAGGGTCTGCAGGACGCCTACGCCAAGAAGCAGCCGGCGATCACCGCCGACCAGCTGAAGCCGGCCGTTGAAGCGTTCCAGAAGCGCGAGCAGGGCCGTGCCCAGGCTGCCAAGGCCGAGTACGAAAAGGCTGCTGCCGAAAACAAGACCAAGAGCGATCAGTTCATCGCGGCGAACAAGGCCAAGGCCGGCGTGCAGTCCCTGCCGAGCGGCGTCCAGTACCGCGTGATCGAAGCCGGCAAGGGCGCGAAGCCGACCCAGGCCAGCACCGTGCAGCTGGAAGTGGCCGGTCCGTTCCCGTACGGCCAGCGCCCGACCGAAGCCCGCCCGGCCCAGCAGATTCCGTCGATCAAGGTCAGCGAAGTCGAAATGAAGGCCATGCGCGAGACCCTGCTGCAGATGCCGGCTGGCTCGAAGTGGGAAGTCACCCTGCCGCCGGACCAGGCCTACGGTGCCGACCCGCGCACCCCGTTCCCGCCGAACGTGGCTGTGCAGTTCGAGATCAAGCTGGTCAGCGTCAAGTAAATCGAAGCGGTAAACGAAACGCGCCGGTGATCCCACCGGCGCGTTTTTGTTTGCGCGGAGCGCGACGCTGCCGTGCACTGCATATTGACCCCGCGCAAATTCAGCCCGATCGCGCTACTGTTGCCGGGTGCAAACAATGGAAAAAACGGCGCGTGTTGTCGCAAGTCCCTGCATCGGAGTGTGCACGCTGGATCCGCACCGGCAATGCACCGGCTGCGGGCGGCATATCGATGAGATCGCGCGGTGGTCGTCGATGAGCAACGAGGAACGCAGCCGCATCCTGCATCGCGTGCAACCTCTGCGTGAACAGCTGCAGCAATCACTGCGCGGCTCGCTGGCTGATCACGAGCGCCTGATGCGCGCGCTGCATCCACTGGCCGAGCCGCCGGCCGGCGACGGCTGGAACCGCAGTGAACTGATCGATCTGCTGCCGCCCGGGCCCCCGGTGGAAGCCGCCGTACTGGCCGGCATCGTGCCACGCGCCAACGGCGCACAGGTCATCCTCACCCGTCGCACCGAAACCCTGCGCCAGCATGGTGGCCAGGTCGGTTTCCCCGGTGGCCGCACCGAACCCGATGACCGCGATGCGTTGGCCGCTGCACTGCGCGAGAGCCAAGAGGAAATCGCATTGGCGCCCGGCCAGGTGCAGGCGCTGGGCTATCTCGATCCCTTCGTGACGATCACCGGCTACCGGGTCACGCCGGTGGTGGCCGTGGTCGATCCGGATTTCGTGCCGGTGCCACAGCCCAGTGAAGTGGCCGAAGTGTTTGAAGTGCCGCTCGATTACCTGATGGCAGCCGACAACCTGCACCAGGTCGAAATCAATCACCGCGGCCGCATCCGCCACGTCCTCGAGTACGGCTGGCCCGGCCAGCGTATATGGGGCGCAACCGCCGCCATTCTCTACAACCTGCGTCGCCGACTGGAGCAAGTGCAATGAAGCCGATCGATCCGCCGTGGACCACCCTGGTCGATGTCACCACCCTGGCCGCAGTGTTGGGCGAAGGTGTGCGTGTGGTCGACGCACGTGCCACCGCCAGTACCGCCGTACGCGTGGTCGATGCACGTTCCTCGCTGGCCGATCCGCAGGCGGGTAACGGCCAGTATCTGGCGGGGCATGTTCCGGGCGCGGTGTATGCCGACCTCAATCGGGACCTGTCGGATCTGACCCGCAGCGGCCACGGCCGTCACCCGCTGCCGGACAGCGATGCCTTCGCCGCGAAGCTCGGCCAGTGGGGCATCGGTCCCGACACCCAGGTGGTGGTCTACGACGGCAGCGATGGCAGCATGGCCGCCTCGCGCCTGTGGTGGCTGCTGCGCCTGATCGGGCACAGCAAGGTGGCCGTGCTTGATGGTGGTATCGCCGCATGGCAGGGCGCAGGGCATCCCTTGGCGACGGGGCAGGATGAGGTGACCGCGCTGCCGGCTTACCCAGGCCGTTTCGACACCACTCAGATCGCCAATGCCGAGGAAATCAGCGCACGCCTGAAGCACGCGCCGGGCTGGTTGGTCGACGCACGCGCAGGCGAGCGCTTCCGCGGCGAAGTGGAGCCGCTGGACCCGGTCGCCGGCCACGTGCCGGGCGCGGTCAACCGTCCGTTTGCGTTGAACGTCGCCGACGGCCGCCTGCGTGATGCACAGGAACTGCGCGCCGAACTGCAGGGCGTGATCGGCAACCGTGATCCGCAGCAAGTGGTGCTGATGTGCGGCTCCGGCGTGACCGCCTGCCACCTGTTGCTGGCGATGGAAGCGGCCGGTCTGTCCGGCGCACGCATCTACGCCGATTCCTGGAGCGGCTGGGTCAGCGACAGCAGCCGCCCGGTGGCGACCGGCGCCTGAGGCGCGCGGGGGCGGATCCGTTTTCCAACGGAAAACGGCTCTGACCCCCCTCGTGCCCGATTCGCACGCAAAGAGCAGTCGAGCGTGGCTCGACTCTACAAAGGCACCCTCCGATCGATTCGATCCCGTGCCGACCAACGGTCGGCACCCACCAACAGCAGCGGGAATCTGTCGAAGGCGGGGTGGGTCCGGTTGCGGGGGCGTGAGCGCCATGGATGGCGCGACCGAGCTTACATGGGTGAGGGCGCTCTGCTTGCGAAGCACTGCTTCGCAAGCGCCCGAACGCCCAGCCGCCAGCGGCTGGGCCGGGCCCCGGAGGGGGACTTGCAGCGCCCCCCGCAACCGGACCTACCTCGCCTCCCCTCAGGAAGTCAGCTTCTGCTGTTGCTCTGGCTTAGGCTTCTGCAGGTGCAGGGCGCAGCCCTGCAAACCCTCACCCAACCGGCTGCAACGGCACCTTCGCCAGGATCCGCGCCCACGGGAACAACGGCCCCGGATCACGCTTGCGTGCCACCGTCAGCGTCGCATCGTCGCTGGCCGGCACCTGGTCCAGGTCCAGCTGGTCATGCCCGGCAATCCGCCGCAGCGACGGATAGTGCGCCACCAGCGCCTGCAGCAGGCCTTCCAGCGCCTGCAGCTGTGCCTCGGTGTAGGGCTCGTCCATCGCCTGTTGGCGGCTGTCGAACCAGTGCGGGTAGCGCCCGGTGTTGACCAGCTCGATGCCCAGCGTATGCGCGTTCATGCCGCGCACGTGATGCGCCACGCGCTCCGGCGCCACGTACTGCACCACGCTGCCATCGCGGTCGATGTAGAAGTGGCCGCTGTTGCCGGCACCGCTGTCGTACAGCACACGCTCACCGTACTCGCGGGCCATCGCCAGGTCGGGCAGCTCGGTGCAGTGGATCACCACCATCTCCAGCGTGGCCGGGTCGCGCAGTGGCAGACGGTCTTCGTAGGGCAGGGGCTGCAGTTGCAGGCCGGGCAGGAGCGGGTTGGGCATCCGGCGATGCTAGCATTGCGGCATGAACCTGCCTTCCCTTTCCTCGTTGGCCCGCGCCCACGGAGCACGCGCATGAGCCGCGGCCACTGCATCCTGTCCCATGGCTTCGAGAGCGGCCCGGAGGCGACCAAGGTCACCGCGCTGGCCGACGTGGCGCAGCGCCTGGGCTGGACTCATGAGCGCCCGGACTATACAGACCTGGACGCGATGAGCGAGGTCAGCCGCGTAGGTGACGTGCCGACCCGCCTGCGCCGCCTGGTTGAACGCACCGCCATCGCCGCCCGGCAGGGTCCGGTGGTGCTGGCCGGTTCCAGCCTGGGCGCCTACATCTCCGCCATCGCCTCGTTGCAGGTCCCGGTCGCCGGCCTGTTCCTGATGGTGCCGCCGACCACGATGGGCCCGATGCCGGCGCTGGACGCCGCCGCCGTGCCGACCACCGTGGTCCAGGCCTGGCATGACGACGTGGTGCCGGCCGCTGGAGTGATCGCCTGGGCCCAGGCGCGTTCGGCGCAGCTGCTGCTGGTCGACGACGGCCACCGCCTGGAGCACCACGTGGAGGCCTCCGCGCAGGCCTTCGAGCGCCTGCTGCGGCAACTGTGAAGCCCGGGCGCACGGCGCGCCCGCCCGCATTGACTACAATGGCAGCCCCGCCGCCCCCGGCGCGGGCTTGCCGGCCGTGCCTACGGCCCTCCTTTCCGACTGGCCCGGCCCCAGTGCCGCGCCCGACCACCTGCGAACCGATCCTGTGAAATTCTTCGTCTCCTGCGCCAAGGGCCTGGAATACCTGCTTGCCGATGAACTGTCGGCCCTGGGCCTTGGCAAGGCCACTGCCACCATTGCCGGCGTCAACGCCGAGGGCGAACTGGAGCAGGCGCTGCGGATCGTGATGTGGTCACGCCTGGCCAGTCGCGTGCTGTGGCCGATCGACGAATTCGAGTGCCCGGACGAGCAGGCCCTGTATGACGGCGTGCGTGCGCTGCCGTGGCACGAGCACCTCAAGCCGGAGATGACCCTGGCGGTGGACGCGCACGTGTCGGGCGACAAGATCACCCATGCCCGCTTTGCCGCGCAGCGGATCAAGGACGCCATCGTCGACCGCATGCGTGATGAAGGCGTGGAGCGCCCGTCGGTCAACACCGACCTGCCGGATGTGCGGGTCAACCTGTCACTGCGCAAAGGCCGTGCCTCGCTGTCGATCGACCTCGGCGGCGGCCCGTTGCATCGCCGTGGCTGGCGCGGCGCCGCTCACGAGGCACCGCTGAAGGAAAATCTGGCCGCCGCGCTGCTGCTGCGCGCGCAGTGGCCGCGGCTGCACGCCGCCGGTGGCGGCCTGCTGGACCCGATGTGCGGCAGCGGCACGCTGCTGATTGAAGGCGCGCTGATGGCCGCCGACGTCGCGCCCGGCCTGATGCGCCACGGCAGCCTGCCGCCGAGCCGCTGGCTGGGCTTCGACAAGGCGGCCTGGAAGACCATCCAGAGCGAAGCACGCGATCGCGAAGCGGCTGGCCTGGCCGCGCTGAAGCCGGTCATCCACGGCAGCGACATCGACCCGACCGCGATCCAGGCGGCACGCGAGAATGCCGAGGTGGCCGGTGTCGCCCACGCGATCCGCTTCACCCGCGCCGACGTCGCCGACCTGGCCGCACCGGAGCAGGAGATCGGTGCGGTGGTCTGCAACCCGCCGTATGACGAACGCCTGGCCGCCGACCCGGCGCTGTACCGCGCACTCGGCAATGCCCTGCAGAAGGCGGTGCCGCAGTGGCGCGCCAGCCTGCTGTGCGGCAACGACGAACTGGCCTTTGCCACCGGCCTGCGTGCGGGCAAGAAGTACCAGATGTTCAACGGTGCGCTGGAATGCGCGCTGATCGTCTGCGACCCGATCGCCGTGCCGGGCCGTGACCCGGCGCAGCCGCGCGAGCTGAGCGAAGGTGCGCAGATGGTGGCCAACCGCCTGCGCAAGAACCTGAAGAAGTTCAAGAGCTGGCGTGCCCGCGAGGATATCACCTGCTTCCGCGCCTACGATGCCGATCTGCCGGAGTACGCGGCGGCCATCGATGTCTACGAGGAAGACGGTGGCAAGCGCCGTACCTTCCTGCATGTGCAGGAGTACGCGGCACCGGCGGCGATTCCGGAGAACGACGTGCGCCGTCGCCGCAACGAACTGCTGGCCGCTGCACGGGAAGTATTCGGCGTGCCGCCGGAACAGGTGTCGATGAAGTCGCGCGAGCGCGGCAAGGGCGGCAGCAAGTACGGCCGTTTCGAGCAGCGTGACGAGTTCATCGTGGTGCGCGAGAACAACGCGCTGCTGCAGGTGAATCTGTTCGACTACCTGGACACCGGCCTGTTCCTCGACCACCGCCCGCTGCGCCGGATGATGGCCGAGCAGGCGCGTGGCAAGCGTTTCCTCAACCTGTTCTGCTACACCGGCGTGGCCAGCGTGCAGGCCGCCGTGGCCGGTGCGGCCAGCACCACCAGCGTCGATCTTTCGGCGACTTACCTGCAGTGGTGCTACGACAACCTGGCGTTGAACGGGCAGGGCGGCAACCAGCACCTGCTGGTGCAGGCCGATGCGATGGCGTGGTTGGAAGGCGACCGTGGCCAGTACGACGTGATCTTCTGCGATCCGCCGACGTTCTCCAACTCCGCACGCGCCGATGACTTCGACGTGCAGCGCGAGCAGTTGAAGCTGCTGCGCGCGGCGGTTGCGCGGCTGGCACCGGGCGGCGTGCTGTACTTCTCCAACAACTTCCGCCGCTTCAAGCTGGAAGAGAACGCCATCGCCGAATTTGCCCAGTGCCGCGAGATCACCGCACGCACCATCGGCCCGGATTTCGAGCGCAACGCGCGCATCCACCGCGCGTGGGAACTGAAGCGGTTGGGGTAAGTCCGGTAATGCCGGCCGCTGGCCGGCAACGGTGTCAGATCCGCAGAGGGTTCATGGGATGCCGGCCAGCGGCCGGCACTCCCCATATCTGGCCGGTACATCCACGCCATGCGTGGAGGGCTGTTCAGTAGATCCACGCCATGCGTGGATGGCGGTTACAGCAACGCCACCAGCAGCCCGGCCACGGGCAGCGCGATCGCCAGCGGCGCGATCCATTTCGGCCGGTACGGGTACAACCCGAACGACAGCACCACGCCGCCCACGGTCATCACGCCCAGCCACAGCACCGGGCCCATCGCCCAGCCGTGGTCGACCACGCACAGTGCGAACGCTATCGTCAGCAGGGCCCAACCCAGCACCCGCCACTGGGTGCGCCGTGCCGGGGTGGCTGCAGCCTTGCCGTGCAGGTCGTGCTGGTGCTTCTCCATCGCCAGCGACAGCGCGGTGAACGCAGAGAACGACAGGGTCAACGCGAGCAGCATCATGCGCTGGCCTCCGCTTCGGCGGTTTCTGCAGCGTCCACCGGGGCCTTGGGCGCCGCCGCCGCCGCTGCACGCTTCTTCTTCTCGGCCGCGCTCAGCGGTGGTGTCCAGCGCTGCATGCGCCAGCCGCACAGCGCCAGCATCGCGCCGAACGCGATCATCGACAGATCAAAGCCAGCCAGCACCCAGTCCCCGTTGCGCAGGGTGTTGCCCAGATGCGCATGCGTGGTCAGCGCATTGACCACCGGCACCAGCGCGAACGCGGCTGCGCCCAGGTACAGCTGCCAGGCCCACATCATCCGCTTCGGCCAGATGAAGGCGGCCAGCAGTGCCGCGCCCCAGGCGTAGAAGAACACGTTGGCCTCGGCGCTGGAGCGTTCGGCGATGTCCAGCGGCAGCAGGCGGTTGCCCCAGAAGTACGCTGCAAAGGCGATCGGCAGGCCGGCCACGGTACCGATGTTCAACGCATCGACCAGGCGCAAGCCGAAGCCTGTGCGGCCACTCTTGGCGTGCTTGGGCCGTTCCTTCACCGCCCACAGCACCACGCCGCTGGCCACCATCAGGCAGCCGACCAGGCCGGACAGGAAGAACAGTGCGCGCAGGCCCCAGTCGGCGAAGCGCGCCAGGTGCAGGCCGTACAGCACGCCGCGGGTGGCGGTGGCGCCACCGGAAGGCGGTGTTTCTTCCAGCAGCGTGCCGTTGACCATGTCGTAGCGCACGGCCGGGGTGTCGGTGGACAGGCGCTTGCCGTCGCGCTGGCGGATGTCGATCACCGCATTGGCCGCGCCCGGGTTGGACACGGTGAAGCCGGCCACTTCCACGCCGTGCCAGTGTGCACGCGCGCTGTCCAGCAGCTGCGCGATCGGCAGCGGGGTGGCGCGGCCTTCGGCAGGTGCAGTCACCTCCGGCATGCCACCGAAGGCCTCGCTGTAGAAGGCATCCTCGTCCTGCGGGTAGGCCACCTTCACGCCCCACGGCAGGTACATGATCATCAGGGTGACGATGCCGGTGTAGGTGATCATCGCGTGGTAGGGCAGGGCCATCACCGCGCTGACGTTGTGGAAATCGAGCCAGGACCGCAGGCCCTTGTCCTTGCGGAAGGTGAAGAAGTCCTTGAAGATTTTCTTGTGGGTGATGACGCCGGTGATGATTGCCACCAGCATGAACATCGCACAGAAGCCGACCAGATAGCGCGCCCACAGCACCGGGATGTAGTGCAGGTCGAAATGCAGGCGGTAGAAGAAATCACCGCCGCGAGTCTCGCGGGCCTTCAGTGCCTGCCCGGTGTTCGGGTCCAGTGTTGCGTCGCCGAAGCCCCCTCGACGGCCACGGCTGGGGTCGGCCAGCTCCGGCGGCAGCCGCCAGAACATCTGCATGGCGGGGTTGCGCGGTTGTGGCAGGGTGACGAACCAGTTCTCGGCCTGCGCGGCGTTGGCCTGCAGGTAGTCCACGGCACGCTGCGCGGCCACATCGATGCTGACGTTGCTGGAGGGCAGTTCCGGGCGCATCCAGCGGCTGATTTCCTCGCGGTAGTAGCTGGCCGTGCCGGCCATGAAAATCAGCAACAGCAGCCAGCCGACCAGCAGGCCGGTCCAGGTGTGCAGCCAGGCCATCGACTGGCGGAATCCGTTCTTCATGCCCAGGCCCCCAGCATGCGCGCGATGACTGCCATCAGCAGGGTGGGGGCGAGGATGCCGACCCACGCACGCAGCGCACTGCGGGTGGCGAACGCCCACAGCGCCGCGCAGGCGGCCACCAGAATGGCCAGCAGCATGCCGGTCAGCACGGTCTGGCCACGTGCGCCGGGCAGCGCCACCGCGCAGAATACGCTGGTCACAGAAGCCAGCGTGTAGCCGCCGAAGATCGCCGCCAGCGAGCGTGACAGCACGCCCCAGCGCGGGTTGGAGAAGAAGGTGCGGGGGCTGGCGGTTGCGGGCGAGCGGTCCACGGCGTTCCTGCAGGTTTCAGTGAAAAGGAACCGGCGCACCGCAGCGCGCCGGGGTTGGCCATCCGTGGCCGGGCACCGGTCGCAGAACCGGTGCCATCCATCGAGGGTCAGAGCTTCCAGCGCAGTGTCATCGTCACATTGCGCGGTTCGCCCCAGAACACGCCGTCATAGAAACCGACGCGGTTGTAATACTTCTTGTCCAGCAGGTTGTTCACGTTTACCTGCGCGGTGAAGTTCTCGTTGAAGCGATAGCCCGCCGACAGGTTGAGCAGGTAGATGTCGCCCTGTTCGATTGCCACGCGGTCGCGCTTGCCGCTGGTCAGGAAATCCGCACGCGGCTTGTTGCTCAGGCTCCAGATTCCGCTCTGCCAGGTGGCGCCACCGCCCAGCCAGAAGCGGCCTTCAGCACCGCCCGGTCGCCAGCTGGCGTTGAGGCGGAACAGATCGACCGGGACGACGGTGTTCTGGCGCACGCCCTGCGCATTGCGGCTGACGGTGTGGGTGAAGCCGGCCGCCAGGTTCCAGTTCTCACCAAGGCTGCCTTGTGCTTCGATCTCCCAGCCCTTGACCTTGTTGCCCTTGCCGGTGGAGCGGTAGGCACTGACCCCACCCGGCAGCGAGTTTTCCGGCACCGAGTCATCAAGCTCGGCAACGTTGTCCTTCTGGCCCTTGAACACGGCCGCGGAAGCATTCAGCAGACCGTCGAAGAACTCGGCCTTGACGCCGGCCTCCCACATGTCACCGACCACCGGTTCGAGGTAGTTGTTGTCCCGGTCACGGTAGTTCTGCGGCTGGAAGATGTCGGTGTAGCTGACGTAGCCGCTGAAGTAGCGGTTGAAGTCGTAGATGAAGCCGGCATACGGAGTGAGCGAGTCGTCCGGCTTGTAGCCGCCGCGACGCGTATCGGTCAGGCGACCGGCGGCGTCATGGGTGTAGTTCCAGGTACGCGTTTCCCAGCTGCCGTAGCGCGCGCCAAGCACCGCGGTCAACGGATCGGCCAGCTGCAGGCGCGTCGCCAGATAGGCCGCGCGCTGGCGCAGTTCGTCTTCAGAAGCCAGATAGCCCAGGCGGGTAACCTGCAGCGGCGCGACGTCTCCGTTCCAGCGGTGCCAATCGGGTACACGGGTGTAGCTGTCCGGGTAGGCAGCGGTGTCGGTGGCAGGCACGTCACCCTTGCGCACGGATTGGCCGAAACCGAGCACCAGCTCGTGTTCCCGGCCGAACAGCCGGAACGGACCGCCAACGTTGAAGTCGAACACCTGCATGTCGCCGTTCTCGCCGAAGCTGCCGACGAAGGCGCTGATGCCGCTGCCATCGGCATTCGGGTAGCCGGAGGCCCCATACCACACCGCACCGTCGGTTTCGCGCTTGGAGCGGGTATAGGCGGCCTTCGCGGTCCAGCCGTTGCCCAACTGCTGCTCAAGGCGTGCGAATGCGCTCTTTTCGATGATCGGCCAACTGCTCCAGCGGGCGGACAGGTTGGTCGAGCGCGGCAGGTTGGCGGGCTGGCCATCGGACCCCCAGTACGGCACCACGCCCCAGGTCACGCCCGTGGTGCGCGGCGACTGGTATTCGTAGCCGGCCTCGAGCAGGGTCGTGTCGGTGATGTCGGCCTGGACGATGCCGTAGAACACGTCCTTGTCCAGTTTGTAGACATCGCGGAACGAGTCACTCTGTTGTTTGGCCGCCACCACGCGCGCGCGGATGCGGCCGTCGAGCGCAACCGGGCCACCGAGGTCGGCCTCCAGGCGCTGGTTGCCCCAACGCCCGAGGGTCAGGTTGGCGCTCATCTGGAAGCTGTCGGTAGGACGCTTGCGCACGAAGTTGATGGTGCCCGAGGGATCGCCGGCACCGGTGGTCAGGCCGGTTGCGCCGCGCACCACTTCGATGCGGTCATAGATCACGCTGTCGGTGTTGGTCTTGATGTACCCACCGAAGGTGTTGAGCATCCCATCGACCTGGAAATTGGTGATGTTGTAGCCGCGCGAGACGTAGTTGATGCGCTCACTGTCGGTAACCGATACCGCCACGCCGGTGACCTGGCCCATCACATCGGACAGCGAGAACAGGCCCATGTCGTCCAGGCGCTGGCGGGTGACCACGGTCATCGACTGCGGTGTCTGGCGCAGCGACAGGCCGAGCTTGGTGGCCGTGCTGGCACGCTTGACCGTATAGCTGTCGACGATATCGCCGTCAGCGGTGACCTGGACCGTATCCAGCGTGCGCGCGGAAGGATCGGCAGTGCCGTCGGCATGGGCCAGCGGGGCGATCATCAGTGCGGTCACGGCCAGGGCCAGCAGAGTGGGATGAGGGTGGTTCAACGGCATTGCCATCGGTGCGATTCCATGCAGGACGAAACAGGCGATGGAATGCGCAGACACAGCAGCCATGCGCTTCGCGCACGTCGCCCAGCGAGTCCCATCGACGGTGCGCCACCCGCTTGGTGCGGGCGACCCGTTAGTCGGGGGATGTACACGGGCGAAGGGGCGGGTAGGTGCGTGCTTCCGTGCCCCGCTTGGCTAAGCGTACAACCGATCGGCAAATGATAGGCATTCGCATTTCGTTAATCAAGCGTGACGAATTCCGTCTCCACGCAGAGCGTGGATCGACTGCCGGATGGGGTCCTAGAACCTGAACACCAACGTCGCGGCGTGCAGCAGCAGGCCGATCAGGCCGCCCACCAGGGTGCCGTTGAAGCGGATGAACTGCAGGTCGCGGCCCACGCTCAGTTCCAGCTGTTCGACCAGATGCCGTTCGTCCCAGCTCTTCACGGTCTGCGCGATATGCATGGTCACGCCTTCGCGCAGGCGGCCGGTGAGGCGCTGGGCGCCCTCCAGAAGATGCTGGTTCAGCGCGTCGCGCAGGGCCGGGTCGGCCTGCAGGCTGCTGCCCAGTGACGCGAGGCTGCGCTGCAGGTGCCCGACCAGCGCCGAATCCTCACGCTGCAGGTCGGCACGCAGGCTGGCATGGATGCGCGCCCACAGCCCCTGCACGTACTCCTGCAGGGCGGGGTGATCGATCATTTCCTGTTTGAGCTGTTCGATGCGCTCGGCCAGGGCCGGGTCCTCGCGCAGGCGCTGCACGTAGTTCTGCAGCCAGCTCTCGTAGTCCTGGCGCAGCGGATGCTGCGGCTCGGCCAGCACCTGCTGCAGTTCTTCCAGCACCGCCCGCGCCAGTCGCTCGGCCAGGCTGTCGCCGATCTCGTCGA
This sequence comes from Stenotrophomonas sp. 99219_Sma, assembly GCF_056480785.1. Lineage (NCBI taxonomy): Bacteria > Pseudomonadati > Pseudomonadota > Gammaproteobacteria > Lysobacterales > Lysobacteraceae > Stenotrophomonas > Stenotrophomonas sp. 99219_Sma. The sequence continues at coordinate 1,500,272 of NZ_CM151117.1, forward strand.
TCGGCTTGACCCAGTTCACCGTGCTCGACAGCGTCGGCCACTCGCGCTGGATGTAACGCACGATCAGCTGCGAGGCGCGCTCCTTCACTTCCGGCTGCTCCAGCCAGCGTCCCAAGCGCTGCAGGCCCTCGTCCAGCACGCGCTGGTGGCGCCCATCGGCGGTCAGCAGGGCCAGCAGCTCACCGGCGGTGGCGGCGGCATTCCACTGCCGCAGCTGCTGCACCACGAAGGCGTGCAGCTGCCGACGCACCGCGGTTTCGTCGAAGAAGTCCAGTGCCTGCAGGGCCCAGCCGCGGGCCATGTCGGCCAGCATCCGCGAACGTGCAGGGTCGGCCAGCCAACTGCCGAGACGGCTGGCCGGGTCGAATACCTGCAGCTTTGCCAAGAGGACCTGTGGTTCAAGGAACTGGTCGCGCACGAACAGGGCCAGGCTGTCGCCGATGCGTTCCTTGCTGCGTGGGATGATTGCCGTATGCGGGATCGGCAGGCCCATCGGCCGCCGGAACAGCGCGACGACCGCGAACCAGTCGGCCAGTGCGCCTACGGCCGCTGCTTCGCAGAAGGCCGAGACCCAGGCCCAGATGCCGCGCTCGCCCTGCCAGTGGCTGACCGCGAAACCGGCGAGCATCAACAGCAGCAGGCCCAGCGCGAGGGCTTTCAGGCGCCGCAGCTGTGCGCGGCGCGGATCGTTGGCAGACGTCATGCCGGAAGTCTAACCGGCAGGGCATGAGCATCTGGTAGTGCCGGCCGCTGGCCGGCATGCGCAACGCACCCGGAACGTTCATGGGGTTGCCGGCCCGCGGCCGGCACTACCCGTTGGTTCAGAGCGCTTCGAGCTGCTTGCGCAACGCAGCCAGCTGCGCGCGCAGGGTGTCGTTCTCGCGGGTCAGCGCGACCACGCGGCGGCGCAGCGCCGGGGCATCCTCGCCCAGCTGCTCCAGTGCCGACAGCACCTCGGCGTCGCGGCTGGCGATCTGCTCTTCGTCCGCTTCCTCGAAGTCCATCTCGGCTGCTTCCGGCTTCGGTGCACGCGGCTTGCGCTTGGACTCGCGCACGCGCTTGGCGGCCTGCTTCAGCTCATCCTTGCCACCGGCGGCAGCGGCGCGCTGCTCGTCTTCCGGCAGGTCGGCCACGGCAGCAGCAGCGCTGATCGAGATCACGCCGGCCTTCACCGCTTCCACCACCTCGGCCGCGGCCTGGGCGTGGATGCGTTCGATCATGCCGACCTGGCTGGTGCTCAGCTTGGCCTCGCGGGCCAGCTCGGCGCGGCTGATCTTCGGTGCCGGTTCCCACGGCGGGCTGTCCTCACCCGCGTCCTCGATGGCTTCGGCGGTGCCGTCGCTCTCTCGCTGCAGCTGCGCCTGCTCGATCTGCTTGCGGGCGGCCAGGATGTCGCGCTTGCGCAGCGCCAGCACGCCGCGCTGGAAGTCGGACACGCTGCGGCGGCCCAGGTGCTGCTCGATCATCCACAGGTGCACGTCTTCCATGCTCTGGAAGCGGGTGTTCTGCACGGTATTGAAGGGCAGGCCATGCTTCTGGCAGATGCCGAAACGGTTGTGGCCATCGACCAGCACATCACCCCACAGCACCAGCGCATCGCGGCAGCCTTCGGCCAGGATGCTGCGCTCCAGCGCGTCATGTTCGTCCGCGGTCAGCGGGTCGATGTAGGCCTTGAGTTCTTCTTTGACGACGATATCCATGGGCACGGCAGCGAGCAGGAGCGGAACCGCCCATTGTACCCGCTCGCCACCGCCGGCCCGGGCTCAGGCGGTGGCCCGGATCATCTCGCCCAGGGTGCCGGTGATCTGGTCGATCTGTGCCTTGTCCACGATCAGCGGCGGCGACAGCGCGATGATGTCGCCGGTACAGCGCACCAGCAGCCGGCCGTCCTGGAAGCAGCGCCGGAACACCTCGTAGCCACGGCTGCCGGGGGCATCGCGGCGCGGCGCCAGCTCGACCGCGCCGACCAGCCCGAAGTTGCGGATGTCGATCACGTTGGGCAGGCCCTGCAGCGCATGCAGCCGTTCCTGCCAGTATTCGCCCAGCTCGATGGCACGCTCGAACAGGCGCTCCTCGGCATAGACCTCCAGCGTGGCCAGCGCTGCGGCGCAGGCCAGCGGATGGCCGGAATGGGTATAGCCATGGAACAGCTCGATGGCCTGCGGCGGTGCCTGCATCAGGGTCGCATGCACGGCGTCGCTGGCCAGCACGCCACCCAGCGGCACCGCGCCGTTGCTGACCGCCTTGGCGAAGGTCAGCAGGTCCGGAGTGACTCCGAAGCGCTGCGCGGCGAAGGGCATGCCGACCCGGCCGAAGCCGGTGATGACTTCGTCGAACACCAGCAGGATGCCGTGGTGGTCGCACAGCTCGCGCAGGCGCTGGAGGTAGCCGGGCGCGGGCAGGATCACCCCGGCCGAACCGGCAATGGACTCGACGAACACCGCCGCGATGGTCGAGGCATCGTGCAGCGCGATCAGCCGTTCCAGGTCGTCGGCCAGCTCCGCGCCCTGGCGTGGCAGGCCCTTGCTGAAAGCATTGCGCGGCAGGTCCAGGGTATGCCGCAGGTAGTCCACGCCGCCCAGCTGCAGGCCGAACGCCCTGCGGTTGTTGGGCAGCCCACCCAGCGCCATGCCGCCGAAACCGACCCCGTGGTAAGCCTTCTCGCGGCTGATGAAGCGGGTGCGCTGGCCCTCGCCACGCTGGCGGTGATAGGCCAGCGCGATCTTCATCGCGGTATCCACCGCCTCGGAGCCGGAGCTGGTGAAGAACACATGGTTGAGCGGGGCAGGCGCCAGTGCGGCCAGCCGCTGCGCCAGTGCGAAGGCCGGCGGCGAGCCCATCTGGAAGGCCGGCGAATAGTCGAGCGTGCGTGCCTGCTCGACGATGGCCTCGACGATGCGCGGGCGGGCGTGGCCGGCGTTGCAGCACCACAGGCCGGCGGTGCCGTCGAGGATCTGGCGGCCGTCGACGTCCTCGTAGTGCATGCCTTCGGCGCGTACCAGCATGCGCGGCGCGGCCTTGTACTGGCGGTTGGCGGTGAACGGCATCCAGTACGCGTCCAGTGACTCGGGGCGCTGGGTGGCCAGGTCGTGCAGGTCGCTTTCGGGACGCTTCATGCCAGCTCCATCGGGTCCGATGCGACGAATGTAGCGCAGCCGCGTCACGGTGGAGTCGCGGCGGTCCCGGTATAACCAAAGCTCGTTGACCGCTGGAGCTTCCCATGGCCGATTTCCCCGACCGCAGCCACTGGCAGGCGCTGTCCCTTCAGCTCTCGATGCCGGGCCAGGCCTTCATCGATGGCCGTTATGTCGATGCCGCCAGCAGCGCCCGCTTCGACTGCATCAGCCCGATCGATGGTCGCGTGCTGGGCGCGGTTGCCGACTGCGACGCGCAGGATGTCGAACGCGCGGTACTGGCCGCGCGGCGCAGCTTCGAGGCGGGTCACTGGTCGCAGACGAGCCCGGCGCATCGCAAGCGCGTGTTGCTGGCGCTGGCCGCGCTGGTGGAGAAGCACGCCGATGAGCTGGCGCTGCTGGAAACCCTGGACATGGGCAAGCCGGTACGTGACGCGCGCCGTATCGACCTGCCCGGTGTGGTGCGGTGCCTGACCTGGACCGCCGAAGCAGTGGACAAACTGTATGGCGAGATCGCGCCGACTGGCCCGCACGAACTCGGACTGGTCACCCGCGAGGCCGCGGGCGTGGTGGCGGCCATCGTGCCGTGGAATTTCCCGTTGCTGATGGCCAGCTGGAAGATCGCGCCAGCACTGGCGATGGGCAATTCGGTGGTGCTCAAGCCTTCCGAGCGGTCGCCGCTGAGTGCGCTGCGGCTGGCGGCGCTGGCCGCCGAGGCGGGCCTGCCGGAGGGCGTGCTGAACGTGCTGCCGGGCCATGGCGCGCGCGTCGGCGAACCGCTGGCCCTGCACATGGACGTGGATGTGTTGGCGTTCACCGGTTCCACTGCCACCGGCGCGAAGTTGCTGGAGTATTCCGGGCGATCCAACCTCAAGCGGGTCTGGCTGGAATGCGGCGGCAAGAGCCCGCACGTGGTGTTCGCCGACGCTCCCGATCTGGACGCGGCGGCCAAGGCCGTGGCGCAGGGCATCTTCTTCAACCAGGGCGAAGTCTGTACCGCCGGATCGCGCTTGCTGGTGCAGCGCTCGATCCGTGAGGATTTCGTGCACCAGGTGGTTGCTTATGGCCAGCACATGCAGCCGCAGCATCCGCTGGACGCCGACGCGCCGATGGGCGCGCTGGTGGACGCCGCGCATCTGAACAAGGTGATGGACGACATCGCACGCGCTGAAGGTGAGGGTGCGCGGCTGCTGCTGGGTGGGCGACGGGCCGAGGTGGAGGCCGGCGGCAGCTATGTGCAGCCGACGGTGTTCGACCAAGTGCGCCCGGAGCAGGCCTTGGCACGCGAGGAAGTGTTCGGGCCGGTGCTGGCGGTGCTTGGCTTCGACGACGAGGCCGAAGCGGTGCGCCTAGCCAACGACAGCCGATACGGACTGGCCGCCGGTCTCTGGACACGCGATCTGGGCCGCGCGCATCGGGTTGCGCGCCAGCTGCGCGCCGGCAGCGTCTGGGTGAACGGCTGGGATGGCGGCGACATGACCGCACCGTTTGGTGGTTACAAGCAGTCCGGCAACGGCCGGGACAAATCGCTGCACGCCTTCGACAAGTACAGCGAAATCAAGGCCACCTGGATCCAGTTGTAACGACGCGGCTGCTTGACCGCTGTTCGCTCTTTGTAGAGTCGAGCCATGCTCGACTGCTTTTCGTTCTTCGGTAGAGCCGAGCCATGCTCGGCTGCTTTTCGTTCTTCGGTAGAGCCGAGCCATGCTCGGCTGCCTCTCGCGAAGAGCAGTCGAGCATGGCTCGACTCTACAGAAGGCAGACAGCTGTCGAGCTACCGGCAGCGGGTACTCACCTGCAGCACCGCTGCACGCAGCAGATCCCGGTCGGCTTCTTCGACGGCATTCTGGAAGTAATCCATGTCCTGCTTGCCCAGCTCGCACGGGTCGACGATGTACCCCGGTGGCCACAAACCCAGCAGTTGCGCTACGCCATGCACGATCTGCTCCGGCGTCATCTGCCGGCGGATCCGGAAGTAATTGCGGCGCGGCGCGAATGCCGGGTGTATCTCGCGGCGACCAATAAGGCGCGGAGCGACACCCGCAGTGCTGATGCCGTCGCCACCGTCGATGCTGCCCGCCGGGAGGCCCAGGATCAGCGGCGCCGCAACGGCCGTTTCCTCTGCGGCTGGTAGGGTGGAATCTGTCTGGGCAGCCGGGGCAGGACGTGGCATCGCCGAAGCGGCCGGACGCGTCACCTGTGCGGAGCGCAGGGTAGGCTGTTGAGGCGCCAGCGTCGACGGTTCGGGCGGCAGCCAGCGCAGCGAGATCCTTGCGTCGTCGTTACTGCGCAGCATGATCCTGCCACTGCCCAGCAGCCACACTGCCATCAACCCATGCACCAGCAGCACCATCAGCCATGCCGCCATGCGCGGCAGCTTCGGCGAATCGGACCACGACAGCGCGACTGCAGTCATCGGCAAAGCATCCATGCAGGGACCGGTGGTGCAGCCTAGCGGGTGGCCCGAAAAATTCCGTTGGCATCGGTGTCGGCTGAAACCATCGCCCCGTGCGGCCACCGGCCCGTGGCAGAATCGGGCGATCCGCCGTTACCCGTGTTGCCGATGTCGACGATCACCGCTGCCGCGCCGCCCGTGAATTCCCCCCGCCGTGTCCTGCTGGCCAGCCTGATCGGCACCACCATCGAGTTCTTCGATTTCTACATCTACGCCACGGCCGCGGTGCTGGTGTTCCCGCACCTGTTCTTCCCGGACAGCAGCGAACAGGCTGCGCTGCTGCAGTCACTGGCAACGTTCGCGGTCGCGTTCATCGCGCGTCCGGTGGGCTCGGCGGTGTTCGGCCACTTCGGTGACCGTATCGGCCGCAAGGCCACGCTGGTGGCCGCGCTGCTGACCATGGGCCTGTCCACGGTGCTGATCGGCCTGTTGCCCACCCATGCACAGATTGGCTTGTGGGCCCCCGCGTTGCTGGCGCTGTGCCGCTTCGGCCAGGGCCTGGGGCTGGGCGGCGAGTGGGGTGGGGCAGTGCTGCTGGCCACCGAGAACGCACCGCCGGGCAAACGTGCCTGGTACGGCATGTTCCCGCAGCTGGGTGCGCCGCTCGGCTTCCTGCTGTCGGCCGGCATTTTCCTGGTGCTCGGCCGCTGCCTGAGCCAGGATGACTTCCTGCAGTGGGGCTGGCGTATCCCGTTCGTGGCCAGCGCTCTGCTGGTCGGCCTTGGCCTGTGGGTGCGCCTGAACATCCACGAGACGCCCGATTTCAAGAAAGCGCTGGAGCGCAAGGCGCCGGTGCGGCTGCCGATGTGGACGGTACTGCGTGACCATCCGGTACCGATGCTGCTGGGTACCCTGGGCGCGTTCGCCACCTTTGTGCTGTTCTACCTGATGACGGTGTTCAGTCTCGGCCATGGCACCGCGGTGCTGGGCTACAGCCGCGAGCAGTTCCTGCTGATGCAGATGGCCGGCATGCTGTTCTTCGCGCTGGGTATCCCGCTGTCGGCGCGCTATGGCGACCGTTGGGGCACGCGACGCACGATGATCGTCGCCAGCGTACTGATCGTCGGTTTCGGTGTGCTGTTCGCGCCGCTGTTCCAGCCGCATAGCCCGTGGCTGGTCACTGGCTTCCTGTGCCTGGGCCTGTTCCTGATGGGCCTGACCTACGGCCCCTGCGGCACCTTCCTGGCCGAGATCTACCCGGTGGAGGTGCGCTATACCGGCGCGTCGCTGTCTTTCAACCTGGCCGGCATCCTTGGCGCGGCACCGGCGCCGTACCTGGCCACCTGGCTGGCCGAACGCTTCGGCCTGGTCGCGGTGGGTTACTACCTGTGCCTGACTGCGGTGGCGACCCTGTGCGCGCTGGTGGCACTGCACCGGCGCGCCCTGAGGCTCAACCAAAGAAGCGCTTGAGCGTACGCCCCAGCCAACCGCCCCCTTGGTGCTCGCGGGCGAACTGGTTCAGGTGCGCCTTGACCTGTTCGGCATAGGCCTGGTCATCACCGCGTATGTGATTGAACAGCCAGCGTGAGAGCATGGTGCGCAGTTCGTCGCTGATGTCTTCGCCGGCCTGGAAGCGCATGCGGTATTCCGATACCCGCTTGATGAAGACCTCATGCACGCGCTTGTGCGCGGCACAGAACGGGTAGCCCGCTTCTTCCATCAACTCTTCTTCAAATGCGAAGTGCGACATGGTGTAGTCCACGACCTCGTCGATCACTTCACCCACCGCCGCACGCTGCATGCTGGCCTGGGCCACGTGCAGGTGGTTGAGCATCTCGATGATGCGGCGGTGTTGTTGGTCGATCACATCGATGCCGATGTTCAGATCGTCCTGCCAGACCAGTAGTGCCATCCCCGGCTCCCCTTCATGCGTATGTCGGGGCCGACTGTAGAGCCGCCGCGCGGGTGCGGCGTTGATCTGGATCAAAGCGGCCCGGTCAGGGCAGGGCGGGCTCGCGCGGGCGCAGCGGGCTGGCCACCGTGGTGCAGCTGACCCGGTTGCGGCCACCGGCCTTGGCCAGGTACAGCTGGCGGTCGGCCTCGGAGATCAGCCGGTGCAGCGCATCACGCTGCGGGCGCAGGCAGCACAGGCCGATGCTGACCGTCATGCGAAGCGTCGCGGTGCCAATGTCCACTTCCAGCGCGGCGATGCGCTGGCGCAGCTCCTCGAAGTACTGCAGTGCCTCGTCCTGTTCCATGTCCGGCACCAGCAGGCAGAACTCCTCGCCACCGAAGCGTGCGATCAGGTCCTGGCTGCGTGCATGCGCGGCCACCGCACCGGCCACCGCGCGCAGCGCATCATCGCCGGCCTCGTGGCCGTGAGTGTCGTTGATGTGCTTGAAGTGATCGATGTCGATCATCGCCACCGCCACGCACTGGCCATGCAGCTGCAGCTGCGGCAACTGGCGCTGGCTCTGTTCCAGGAAGCAGCGGCGGTTGGGCAGGCCGGTGAGGAAGTCGCGGGTGGCCAGGTCCTGCAGGGTGCCGATCAGTTCCAGCTGGTCCACGTTCTGCGAGACACGGCAGAAGAATTCCTCGCGCGAGAATGGCTTGCGCAGGAAGTCATTGGCACCGTTCTTCAGGAAGCGCGGGATCAGCGATGCGTCGGTGTTGCCGGAGATGCCGATCACCGCCACCTTGTCGCGTGAGCGCAGGGTGCGCAGGCGGCGGGTGAATTCCACGCCCTGCATGCCGGGCATTTCCTGGTCGACCACCGCCAGGCGGATCGCCGGATGCGCCTCGATCGCGGCCAGGCCCTCGTTGCCATCGGCCGCTTCGTGCACCTCATGGCCATACATGCGCAGCAGGGCGGCGGCATAGCCGCGCGCGGACGGGGAATCGTCCACCACCAGCGCCGCGATGCGGCGGTTGCGTTCCAGCCGCTGCACCAGCCACACCAGGTAGTCGATGCTGCCGGGGGTATTCTTCAGTACGTAGTCGATGATCTGCTGCTGCAGCACGCGCTTGCGCAGGTCCTCGTCGTACACGCCGCTGACCACCACGGTCGGCAGGTCGCGCTTGAGGAAGAACTCGACCACCGCATCGCGGTCGCCGTCGGCCAGCACCAACCCGGTCAGCACCAGGAACCAGCCGCCACCCTCGCTCAGCAGGCGATCGGCCTCGGCCAGGGTGGAGGCGATCACCACCGGCAGTTCCAGGCGCTGCTCGATGGCTTCGCGCAGCATGCCGGTAAAGGCACGGGAATTTTCGACCAGCAGGATCCGCTGTGGCAGCGGATCGGCCAGGTCGCCATCGACGGCGGCCTGCGGCAGGACGGGCATGATGCGGTGGCTCACGAAGGAGGGCTCGGCACGGATAGCGGCGGTTTCGGGTGTAACTTTAGCGGCGAACGTTGCGCGCCGGGCCAGATCCCGTGTCAGGCCGCCGCTGGCGAGGCGTGGGTGATCGATTCATGCAGGACCAGTCGCAGGCGATTGCCCCGGCAGTGGACCGTTCCGCCGTAGGCAAGCATCCGTCCGGCCAGACGCTCGACGGCCTGGTCGGTGGTGCGTGCCGATAGCGTGCAACCACGGTCGAGCAGGCTCACGATAGCAACGATGCCGCGACGTCCGCCCGCCTGGCCACTTCGGGCACGCACGCAGACCTGCCCAGTCTCCAGCTCCAGCAGCAGTGACACCGCCTCGATCAAGGAGCGGTAGATGGCCAGTTGCAGATCCACAGTCAGCAGGCAGGGGTTACCCGCCAGCCTGGGCGGAATGACGCGATGCGTGTTGTTCCAGATCTCGCATGCGCCGCCTGCTTGCAGCGCGATGTACAACCCGACCTGTTCCAATCCAGTGGGGTACACCATGCTGGCCTGCTCGCGGAACAGACGTGAGTGCACGGATGAAGCGTGTTGCAGGCTGTTCGCCACTGCATGATGGCCCTGAGCCTTCAGCCAGCTGACCATTTCAACGAGCGAGCTGTCCATGCCGTCGCTCAGATGCTTCAGATGGACGGCCCGTTCACGCAGCTCCCGCTCGCTGGTCTGGTGGGAACTGCGTGCCAGGCGCAGCGTCGTTTCTTCGGCCAGGCCGCGGGACCGGGCGCGCTGATGGTGGTAGCTGATGCTGGACCCGAGCGCGAGCAGCGCGACACTCATCACCGCCATGTTCTGCTGGGTGGCGAACGTACCGAGGTCGAAAGAGGAGGGCAGGCCGGTACTGGGCGTAGCGCCGTGAAGTGGGAGATTCAACAGCGGAATCGCGATGGCAGCGCCGCGCCAGCCATGCATGAAGGTCAGGGCGATGGCAGGTAGAGCCGCCAGCAGGACAAGGTGTGTGCGGGTGGTATGTGCGCTACTGTCTGTCAGCTGCATGCCCAATCCCAGTATCAGCGTCGCCAGGATCGCCGCAGCTGTAGGCGCAACAAAGCGGGTGCTCCACCTGGGATCCGCGTGCCGCTGCGCCCAAAGGAAGGCCAGCGGGAGCAGGGTAATGATGGCCGCGAAGTGACCAAAGAGCGTTCGGTCGACTGCGTCCAGCAGGTTGCTCGGCGGAGGGTTCGACCAGAGGACATATGAAATGCTCAGGTTGAGACCCGGGACGAACAGTGCCGTGCAGATCGACAACGACAGCAGCCAGAGACCGGTGGCGGCCTCGGACGGTATTCTCCTGAGGTGAAGGTGGACCACCAGCATCGCCATCGGCATCAACAGTGTTGACGCCAGGATGACCCACGCCAAGCCGTAGGCATCAATCATGGGGATGCGCAGCGTCGCGAAGTAGATGTATTCGCCCAGCAACAGGTAGGGCCACAAGCGGGGCGGGACGATCAGCAGTGCCGCTGCCCGGATGCCTGCGGGCAGGAAGAACTGATCGAGCGAGAACTGACGCGATATGAGGCAGCTGGCCGCATAGACGGCGGCCAGCACGAGACCGACCGGACGGATCCGGAAACTCAGTTCAATTGCCTTATTGAATCGGTCCAAGTCCGAACCTCTCGTCTCCCAGCCAATAATGGCTGGCTACTTCCGCAGACACTATCGGCAGTTGGAGATAGGTGCAATCGAGGTGTCTGCCCCCCTCTGAGCTGCCATCGGCCGCTTCTCATACATCGTGACCGTAAACGCGCAGTAGCGTGGCGGCTTGGCCACGTGCGGACGGTGAATCATCCACAACCAGTGTGGCGACGCTCTGATCGCGTTTCAGTCGCTGTACCAACCATGCTTGGCGATTGATGTTGTTCGGCGTGCTATCGCCGCGAGCAGCATGCCTGCGAACGCACCCGGATGTTCACCGACACGGGGGGCACCGTGGTCGCCATCGATAGCGACCTACAGCACGGCAAGCTTGGGCGCTAGCTCGATTGCAAATGTTTTGGGACAGGTATCGGCGGCTTCGGACGCAACTGGGGCATGGGTTTGCATGGCCCCAGCGGATTATGTCCGACAGACGCTAAGGAGTGCGCCCCGGTATATGCTGATGGAATTGGGTAGCATCCTTCATGATGCAAATTGCATCCAACCTGGAGGTCAGTGTGAGAAATTCACGAATTCATGCATTTGCTGGTGCGTTGATGTTGGTGCCGTTGTCCGTTTTTGCTTTAGCCCCGGGTGATGACCATGGAGTCAAGATGGCTGCCAGAGGGCTCGGTCAGTCGATTCCGCTGGCGGAAAACCTGAGCGTGGATCCCGGTTGGCTGGTCTACGGGTTCGAGCGCGATGGCATGGACTATTTCCAGGTGAATGATCTCGCGGGGCGCGTGCACATTGTGATCGGCAATGCTGCCGGAACGTTCTGGGTACTGCCCGCAGGTGATCCATCCGCAAAGGTATCGTTGCCGGAACAGCGCCTGCCTGTTCCCAGTAAGGGCACCAGAACGGTTATCTATCGGGCTGCTGCATTCACGCTCGTCAGATATGCGAGCGGAGCTGATACGTTGTGGGCGGTAGAGGCACCTTGATAGGGCTTGTTGCCGGGATATCGGCGAGCCTCAGCATCGGATTGCATGGGCGCCCGGTGCTCGCCGGGTGCCCGTGACATCCTGGAACAGGGTGGTGTGGGACATCCTGATGCCATTTCACTGTTTTGGCTCGATCCGGTCGCTTGACTGTGAAATGCACTACTGCAGCGCAGAAGGTGCCGGACAGTTGTACGGCGATGGATTGCTGGGCGTGGCCTCAAGATTGGTTCTGCGGTCGAGGAACAGAATCCTGACCCGGTTGCGATAGCAGTCAACGGTCCCGTCATAGGCGAGGGTTCGCCCGGTCAGTCGCTCGAACGCGGTCATGGTTGTCTGCTGGGAAAGGCGCCCATGCGGATCCAGTAGTGACACGACCATGAGGATTCCGCGCCTTGAGCCCATTCTGCCGCATCTCGCACGAATGCGAATTTGACCACCTTCATGCTTGAGAAGAATGGAGACCGCATCAATGAGTGTCCGGTAGGCAGCCAACTGCAGTTCCACGCTCAGGTTACAGGGGTCACCTTTCAGATCCGGGCGAAGAACGCGCTCCGTCAGCTTCCATGACTCACGGATGCCACCAGCCTGCAAGGCCACGTACAGCCCAAGGTGCTCCAAGCCCGAGGGATAGACCATGCTTGTCTGTTCGCGAAACAGCCGCGAATGGGCATTTGAGGTATGCAAAAGGCTGCTGGCCACTGCGTGATGTCCCTGGGCCATGAGCCAGTTGGCCAGTTCAACCAGCGAAGTATCGATGCCGTCGCCGAGCTTGCGAAGATGCAGGGCGCGTTCACGCAACTCCATCTCGCTGGCTAATTGCGAGCTCCTGGCAAGATGGATAGCGTCCCTTTCTCCCATCTCGCGCAGTCTGTAGCGGTGGTAGAAGTGGGTAATGCGTGACCCGAGCAGTAGCAATGCGATGCCGCTGATCGCCATGATCTGCTGAGTGATGAAGGCCGCTGGATCGAATGCGGTTGGATGGGTGTTGGGCGTGGTCAGACCGATAACCATGTTGATTGCCGGAACTGCAAGGGCAGCGCCCTTCCAGCCGTACAGGCAGGTAAGCGTGGTCGCTGGGAGTGCCAACAGCAGCAGGAACGTTGCCTTCAATGCAATCCACTCTGTGGGCAGTTGAGTCGCAGCTATCCCGATCAGCAGCATCAATGAAAGTGATGCCAGCATCGGGACTTTTCTTAGCCCGCTCCACTGCTGCTCCACGTCCTGTCGCGCCCACAGCATGGCGATGGGGGCCACCGTCAGAATGCCGATGAAGTCACCCACACTGTAGCGAGCCGCATTGGTCAGGAAGGGCGTGGATGGGGGCGTTGGCCAAAGCAGATGGGAAAAGCTCAGGTTGAGCAGAGTGATAACGACACTGGAAGCGGCGGCAACCAGCAAAAGGCCGATCGTCTGCGACTCTGCCATCAGCCGCCGTTGCAGCTTCACAATCAGCATCACCGCTGGCATGAGGAACGCGGAGGCAACGATGACCCACGTCAGGCCGTACTTCTCGATCATCGGCACACGGGATTGTGCAAAGTACGCATATTCGCCCAACAGCAGATAGGGCCAAAGGCGCGGCGGGCACAGCAGCACGGCTGCCACCCGGATGCCGGCTGGTAAATAGAACTGATCAAGCGACAACTGTCGGGTTGCCCAATAAGCAACTGCATAGATCAAGGCCAGCATCAGGCCAGCCGGACGAATGCGCACCTTCAGCAACAATCCTTCTTTCCACCAGTCCAATCGCGCGTCCCCTTCTCCTACGTGTCCCCTGTCAGCATCCATTCGCCGCGGGGCCCGGTTTTCAGGACGGTATCGGTCTGCGAACGATTATGCAATTGCGCAGCTACGCATTTAGGAAACTGAGGAACCGTCCATCACAGATGTTGCGTGAAAATCTGTGACGCGTGCTGCACGATGAGCGCTTCGATGTGTTCTTCAGAACGTTCCATACACGCGTAAATGCCGGATGTTCACCACAACGCATCCCGCAGCTTGTACCACGACATCGCCGCCACCAGCAGCGGCGTGCGCAGCAGCCGGCCACCGGGGAAGGGCGCATGCCGCAGGCGCTGGAACACGTCCAGGCGCTCGCTCTGGCCGGCAATGGCAGCGGCGATCACCTCGCCGGCCAGCCCGGCGGCGGCCACGCCATGCCCCGAGAACCCTTGCGCGAAGTACAGATTGCCGTCCAGCCGGCCCCAATGCGGGGCGCGGTTGCGGGTAATGTCCACATAACCACCCCAGACCTGGTCCAGTGCCACGTCGGCCAGCTGTGGGAACACCTGGTGCATGCGCCGTTGCATCACCCCGCGCAGGCCCGGTGGGGGCAGGGCCGAGTAGCTGGCGCGGCCGCCGAACAGCAGGCGGTGGTCGTGGCTGAGGCGGAAGTAGTCCAGAGCCCATGCGGTGTCGGCCACGGCCATGTTGTTGCCGATCAGCGCCCGGGCGCGTTCAGCACCCAGCGGTTCGCTGGCGCCGATATAGGTGCCGACCGGCATGATCCGCCGCTCCAGCACGGGCAGCAGGCCCTGCAGCCAGGCGTTGCCGGCCACCACCAGATGCGCAGCGCGCACGCTGCCCTGAGCGGTATGCAGGGAAGGCTGTGGTCCCCGCTGCACGCGGGTCACCGCGGAGTTCTCGTGGATCACCACGCCGGCGGCGCGCGCCGCGTCGGCCAACCCGCGTGCATACGCCAGCGGTTGCAGGTGCGCGCTGAGCGGGTCGAACATCGCGGCGCGGTAGCGTGGGCTGTCCAGCTGCGCGCGCAGGGCATCACGGTTCCACCATTGCATCGGGTAGTCGTAGTGGCGCTGCAGGTGCTCGCAGTTGGCCAGTAGTTCACGCTCATGCCGTTCGCGGATGGCGACGCTGGCATGGCCTTCCACCCAATGGCAGTCGATGCCGTGGCGATCGATGCGGGTGCGCATCGCCTGCACCGCGTCACGCGACCAGTCGAACAGGTGGCGTGCATCGTCGCGGCCGAGCTGGCGCTCCAGCTCGTCCACCTCGCAGCCATAGCCCACCAGCGCCTGGCCACCGTTGCGACCGGACGCGCCCCAACCGATCCGCTGCGCGTCCAGCACCACCACGCGCTGGCCACGCGTAGCCAGTTCCAGTGCTGCGGTCAGGCCGGTGTAGCCCGCGCCAAGCACTGCGACATCGGCCTGCACATTCCCCTGCAGCGAGGGAAGTGCGGGCGGCTCGGGCAAGCTGGCGGCGTACCAGCTGGGCGGGAAGGCGGCGCTCATCGCAGGCCTTGCGGGCGCAGTACGGACGGGCGGAGCGGGGGAGGGCGATCAGCGTTCACGCGCTTAGTTTCGCCGATGCGTGACGGCCATGGTGTGACGGCGACGACTTGCCGCGTTCGCCGGGCGACGGGTAACGTGTCGGCACGCCAAGGAGTTTTCCCATGCGCCGCCTGCCCTGGGTGGGCCTGCCCACCGACAGCACCGTGCTCGGCCATCACCGCTTCGCGGTGGCCGGCGAGAAGTACGTGCGCGCGCTGGCCGAGGCGGCCGAGGTGACCCCGGTTGTGTTGCCGAGCCTGCAGCCTCCTTTGCCGGCTGGCGAATGGCTGCAGGGGCTCGATGGCCTGCTGTTGACCGGCGCGGTCAGCAACATCGAACCGCAGCACTACGAGGGCGGCCGCAGCTGGCCAGGCAATCCGCACGACCCGGCCCGCGATGCCAATGCCTTCGGGCTGCTGCGCGAAGCGCTGGCGTTGGACCTGCCGGTGCTGGCGATCTGCCGCGGCTTCCAGGAGCTGAACGTCGCGCTGGGTGGCAACCTGCATCCGCAGGTGCACGCGGTGCCTGGTCTGGCCGACCATCGCGAAGACCCGCAGGCGCCGGTGGAGGTGCAGTACGGGCCGGCCCACACGGTCACCCTGGCCGCTGATGGCTGGTTGGCGCGGTGGAGCGGCAGTGACCGGACGCAGGTCAATTCGGTACACGGGCAGGGTATCGCCCGCCTGGCGCAGGGGCTCCAGGTCGAAGCCGTGGCCGATGATGGCCTGGTCGAGGCGGCACGCAGCCTGCACCATGGTTTCGTGCTCGGCGTACAGTGGCACCCGGAGTGGCGTGTCATGGATTCGCCGTTCTATCACGCTATTTTCCGTGCGTTCGGCCAAGCTTGCCGGCAGCACCAACAGAACCGACTGGATTCCCGATGAGTTCCCGAACGCGCCCGCGCAAGACGGCTACGCCCCCCGCACCGCAGGAAAGCAGTCTGCTGCGTTGGCTGAAGGAGCGGCGCATCACCGAGGTCGAGTGCCTGGTGCCGGACATCACCGGCAACGCGCGCGGCAAGATCATTCCGGCTGACAAGTTCTCGCACGACTACGGCACGCGGCTGCCCGAAGGCATCTTCGCCACCACCGTCACCGGCGAGTTCCCTGACGATTACTACGACCTGACCTCGCCGTCGGACTCGGACATGATGCTGCGCCCCGATCCGGACACGGTGCGCATGGTGCCGTGGGCGGCCGATGCCACCGCGCAGGTCATCCACGATTGCTACACCAAGAGCGGTGAGCCGCACGAGCTGGCACCGCGCAACGTGCTGCGCCGCGTGCTGGCGGCCTACGCCGAGCTGGGCCTGCGCCCGGTGGTGGCGCCGGAGCTGGAGTTCTTCCTGGTGCAGAAGAACACCGACCCGGACTTCCCGCTGCTGCCACCGGCCGGCCGCTCCGGGCGTCCGGAAACCGCGCGGCAGTCGTACTCGATCGATGCGGTCAACGAATTCGACCCGATTCTCGACCTGATGTACGACTACGCTGATGCGATGAAGCTGGACGTGGACACGCTGATCCACGAATCCGGCGCGGCACAGCTGGAGGTCAACTTCACCCATGCCGATGCGATGGACCTGGCCGACCAGGTATTCCTGTTCAAGCGCACCATGCGCGAAGCGGCGATGCGCCACGGGGTGTATGCCACGTTCCTGGCCAAGCCGATGGAAAACGAGCCGGGCAGCGCCATGCACATCCACCAGAGCCTGGTGCGGGTGAGCGATGGCAGCAATGTGTTCGCCGGTGAGACCCATGCCGAGGGCGAGTTCAGCCCGGTGTTCGGCCACTACCTGGGCGGCCTGCAGAAGTACGTGCCGCAGGCGATGGCCTTCTTTGCGCCGAACGTGAATTCCTATCGCCGGCTGGTGTTCGGCGAGGTCTCGCCGAGCAACGTGCACTGGGGCTATGACAACCGCACCTGCGGGCTGCGTGTGCCGCTGGACACGCCGGAGAACATGCGCGTGGAAAGCCGTTTCGCCGGGTCCGATGCCAACCCGTACCTGGCGATGGCGGCGACCCTGGCCTGCGGCCTGCTGGGCATCCGCGAGCGGCTGGCACCGGATGCGCCGGTGACCGGCAGCGCCAAGGAACTGGGCTACAACCTGCCGCGCTCGCTGGGCGAAGCGCTGGACGGGCTGGAGCAGTGCAGCGAGCTGCAGGCCCTGCTGGGCGAGCGCTTCTGCCGTGCCTACATCTCGGTCAAGCGCAAGGAATACGAGACCTTTTTCCGTGTCATCAGTTCGTGGGAGCGCGAGTTCCTGCTGCTGAACGTCTGAGCATCTGGAATAGAAAAATCCGCCGCCGGGGGGTAGGCTGGCACCCGTTGCCGGCCCCGCCGGCCCCCCTTCCCGCATTCTGGAGCACCCGATGAAGCTGCGTATCCTCACGCTCGGCCTGGCCTCCGCCATGCTCGCCGCCTGCAGCGGTGGCAACGGCGGCGCGCAGGACAGCCAGGTCCTGAACGTCTACAACTACAGCGATTACATCGCCGAGGACACCATCCCGACCTTCGAGAAGGAGAGCGGCATCAAGGTGACCTACGATGTGTTCGACAGTGATGAGATGGTCGAGACCAAGCTGCTGGCCGGCAACAGCGGCTACGACGTGGTGGTGCCGACCCTGAACTTCTTCGGTCGCCAGATCCAGGCCGGCGTGTTCCTGCCGCTGGACAAGAGCAAGATCCCGAACCTGGCCAACCTCGATCCGGCGGTGATGAAGCGCATCGCCACCCAGGACCCGGGCAACCAGTACGGCGTGCCGTACATGATCGGCACCACCGGCATCGGCTACAACGTGGAGATGCTGAAGCAGCGCTTCGGCGGCAGCACCGACATCGCCAACAGCTGGGACCTGGTGTTCAAGCCGGAGAACATCAGCAAGATGAAGGACTGCGGCGTGACCATCCTGGACACGCCGGCGGACATGATTCCGATCGCGCTGCATTACCTGGGCCTGGACCCGCACAGCGGCGACCCGGCCGAGCTGCAGAAGGCGGCCGACCTGCTGAAGTCGATCCGCCCTTACGTGCAGAATTTCCACTCCTCGCAGTACGTGGGTTCGCTGGCCAATGGCGGCACCTGCCTGGTGGTGGGCTGGTCGGGTGACATCATCCAGGCCCGCGACCGCGCCGAGGAAGCCAGCAATGGCGTGCACGTGGCCTACTCGATCCCGAAGGAAGGCGCCCCGCAGTGGTTCGACATGCTGGCGATCCCGAAGGACGCCAAGCATCCGGAAGCCGCGTACGCCTTCATCAATTACCTGCTGCAGCCGAAGGTTGCCGCGGCCAACACCAACTTCATCCACTACGCCAACCCGGTGCCGACCGCGACCCCGCTGGTGGATGAGGCGATCCGTACCGACCCGACCATCTACCCGCCGGCCGACGTGGCCGCGAAGATGTTCACGTACTCGATCAACACGCCGGAAACCGACAAGCTCTACACCCGGCTGTGGACCGAGGTGAAGACCGGCCGTTAAGCCGGTCTGGCGCCGCCGGGCCATGCCCGGCGGATTGCTTCATCCTTGGCCGGGCGCGGTACCGCCGCCCTGGTCAAGGTGCCGCAGGATCGCCGGCAACAGGTCACGTGCATCGCGACCGCCGTTGCACAGGAACGACGAACTCATCCGCTGCAGGTTGTGCATGCCGATGAAGAACAGCCCCGGATGCGGTGAAACGCCGAACTCGCCGAGCGGATAGCCATGTGCGTCCAGCACGCCCTGCACGTCGAGCCACGGCCATTCGGCGACGAAGCCGGTGGCCAGCACCACCGAACGGATGCCTTCCGTCCGCAGATCCAGTTCACGCGGGGCGGCGTCCGGCTCCCAATGCAGATAGACCTCGTCGGGAATGTAGCGGGCATCGTCGGTGCGCGGTTCGGGCCGCGTGGCGTAGTACGCGCTGGCCAGCGAATCGAGATAGGCATATTCGGTCCGTGTCGCCTCGATCGCGGTGCGCAGCTGCGGGCGCACATCGGCGAAGCGGGCGACGTTTCCATCGAAGCCCTGCAACCGACCCAGCAGCCTGATGCCTGCGCGGTGCATCGCCAGCAGGCTGATCGAGCTGCCCAGGCCGGCACGCCCCTTGCCGGAAATCAGCGGGAATTCGGCGGTACGGGCCTTGCGCAGCGCATCCGGTTCTCCGGCCAGGACGGCGGCCGCTTCACTCACATGCTGGTGGATACGCCCGGCCATGTCCCACCAGGTCATCGAGTCCTTGCCGCGCAGCCGGCGGGTATGCGAATGCCGCTGGGCCAGTGACCAGTGCACGCTGCGACCGCTGTCGCGCAGGTCCTGGGCGATCTGCGCGCCGGACTGGCCGCCACCGATGACCAGCACGCCGCCGTCGGGCAGCTGGCGGGGGCTGCGGTAGTCGCCGGAGTGCAGCACCGTCAGACCCCGCGCGGGCGCGAACGGGACCCGGGGCATCCGCGCGCGCCGGTACTCGCCGGTGGCGACCACAACCGCCCCAGCGCGGATCAATCCGTGGCTGGTTTCGATGGCATAGCCGCCCGATTCGGGCGTGACCCGCTGAACCGCACAACCTTCGCTGATCGGCAACGAACGTTCGTCGGCATAGTCGCGCAGCCGCCGGATCACCTCGGGGGCCCCCATGAAACCTTCCGGGTCGTCACCCGCATAGGCATGGCCGTGCAGGGCCATCGTCGCGTTGGCGGTGTTGGTCTGGAACGAATCCCAGCGCCGCTGCCAGCTGGCGCCCACGGTTTCGGCCTCCAGCACGCGATGCTCGACGCCGGCTTCCTGCAGGAGCGCGCTGAGGGACAGCCCGGCCTGGCCGGCGCCGATGATGACCAGCGGCAGCGTTGCAGGCAGGGAGCCCGGCATGCGGGGCGGGAAAGGGGAGGGGCGGTCCGGGGAAGTCACCAGGATGGGTCCATGCAGGGGCTTGATCCGGGCCATTGCGCGGGGAATGCCCCGGGCCTTCAACAGATCCGGTTCTGAAAAACGTTGCAGATCGAGGCGTCGCCTGTGGTGTCTGGCCGGGACGACCGCAGGGGCGTCCAGGGGAGCCCGGGCCTTTGCGCGGACAGGCCACCATGGCGGGGGAAAACCGACACTCCCAGGGCCCCCGGGGCTGGCCAGCGGCCGCTTCCGCCTGCCGCCGTCATATCCCCTGGGCCCCCCGGCCGTTAGAATGGCGGCCGCTGTCCACCGCCCGCTCCCGGAGCCCCCATGCCCGTTGAAGCCCAGCCGGTAGCCACCGTCGTCGACACGACCGGTGCGCCCGGCTATCTCTCCATTCGTGACCTGCGCAAGGAATTCGACGGTTTCGTCGCCGTCGACGACGTCAACCTGGACGTGCGCAAGGGCGAGATCTTTGCCCTGCTCGGTGGCTCCGGCAGTGGCAAATCGACCCTGCTGCGCTGCCTCGGCGGCTTTGAGACGCCTACCAAGGGCAGCATCACCCTCGATGGCCAGCGCCTGGACGCGCTGCCGCCGTACCAGCGGCCGGTCAACATGATGTTCCAGTCCTACGCCCTGTTCCCGCACATGACGGTCGAGCAGAACATCGCCTTCGGCCTGAAGCAGGATGGCCTGGGTAAGGACGCGATCAACAAGCGCGTCGGCGAGATGCTGGACCTGGTGCAGATGGGGCACCTGGGCAAGCGCAAGCCGCATCAGCTGTCCGGCGGCCAGCAGCAGCGCGTGGCACTGGCGCGGTCGCTGGCCAAAGGGCCGAAGCTGCTGTTGCTGGACGAGCCGATGGGCGCGCTGGACAAGAAACTGCGCTCGCAGATGCAGCTGGAACTGGTCAGCATCATCGAATCGTCGGGTGTGACCTGCGTGATGGTCACCCACGATCAGGAAGAAGCGATGACCATGGCCACCCGCATCGCGGTGATGGATGCCGGCTGGATCCAGCAGGTCGGCAAGCCGGACGAGGTCTACGAGCAGCCGGCCAACCGCTTCGTCGCCGAGTTCATCGGTTCGGTCAACCTGTTCGACGGGGTGATCGACGAGGACCTTCCCGAGTACGTGACCGTGCGCTCGCCGCTGTTCCCGGCGCCGATCTACATCGCCCATGGCATCACCGGCTATGAAGGGCAGCCGGTCGCGTTCGCGCTTCGCCCGGAAAAGGTGATGATCGGCAAGGACGAGCCGGAAGGGCACACCAACAAGGCACAGGGCGTGATCGAGGACATTGCCTATTTCGGCAGCCACTCGGTGTACCACGTGCGCCTGCCCAGCGGTGCCAAGGTGCTGGCCAACTTCGCCAACTCGCAGCGCTGGGCCAGTGATGGCCTCACCTGGGGCGACGAGGTGTGGGTGCACTGGCGCGACAACGACGGCGTGGTGCTGACCTCATGAGCGTCGCCGGCCTGAAGCGCTGGTTGCCGGGGCTGCGTGCCACGGTGATCGGCATTCCGTATCTGTGGCTGCTGCTGTTCTTCGCAGTGCCGTTCCTGATCGTGCTGATGATCAGCTTCTCGCTCAGCCGGGTCGGCTCGCCGCCGTACACCTGGCTGCTGCAGTACGCCGATGGCGGCTTCTCGCTGAAGCTGAACCTGGAAAACTACCTGGCGCTGTTCCGCGATTCGATCTATGCGCAGGCGTTCCTGAGCTCGATCAAGATCGCGGCGATCTCGACCTTCCTGACCCTGCTGATCGGCTACCCGATGGCCTATGCCATCGCCCGCCTGTCGCCCGCCGCACGCAACGTGGCAATGATGCTGGTGGTGCTGCCGTCGTGGACCTCGTTCCTGATCCGCGTGTATGCATGGAAGGCGATCCTGGACCGCAACGGCCTGCTCGACCAGTTCCTGCAGTTCACCGGCCTGCAGACGCTGATGACGTCGATGGGCCTGCCGAAACTGCAGCTGATCGACACCCCGACCGCCGCCTATATCGGCATCGTCTACTGCTATCTGCCGTTCATGGTGCTGCCGCTGTACGCCAATCTGGTCAAGCATGACCACCGCCTGCTGGAAGCCGCCTACGACCTTGGTGCCAAGCCGTGGCAGGCGTTCCTGCGCATCACCCTGCCGTTGTCCAAGGCGGGCATCATCGCCGGCTGCATGCTGGTGATGATTCCGGCCATTGGTGAATTCGTGATCCCGGAAATGCTGGGTGGCTCGGAGACGCTGATGGTGGGCCGCCAGCTGTGGAACGAGTTCTTCAACAACCGCAACTGGCCGGGCGCCTCGGCGATGGCGGTGGCGATGATCCTGTTGCTGCTGGTGCCGATCCTGCTGTTCAACCGTTCCCAGCAGCGCCTGCTGGAAGGGAAGCAGGCATGAGTCCGCGTAGCGCAAAGGGCCTGGGGCTGGGCGTGCTGCTGCTCGGCTTCGCCTTCCTGTACCTGCCGATCCTGCTGTTGATGTTCTATTCGTTCAACAGCTCGCGGCTGGCGATGGTCTGGGCCGGGTTCTCCACCCGTGCCTACAGCGACCTGTTCGCCGACCGCGCGCTGATGGATGCGATGTGGACCAGCCTGGTGGTGGCGTTCTGGGCCGCTTGTACCGCCACCGTGCTGGGCACGCTGGCGGCGATGGTGATGACGCGCTTCAAGCGCTTCCGTGGCAAGCCGCTGTTCGGCGCGCTGGTCACCGCGCCGCTGGTGATGCCGGATGTGATCCTGGGCTTCTCGTTGATGGCGCTGCTGGCCTCGATGGGCGCGATTCCCGGCTTCCCGGCGCGCGGCCTGACCACCATCTGGATCGCCCATGTCACCTTCACCCTGTGCTTCGTCACCGTGGTGGTGTCCTCGCGGCTGCAGGAAATGGACCTGTCGCTGGAAGAGGCGGCGATGGACCTGGGCGCCAGCCGGTTGACTGTGTTCGGCCGCATCACCCTGCCGATCATCGCACCGGCGCTGGTGGCGGGCTGGCTGCTGGCGTTCACTCTGTCGCTGGATGACGTGGTGGTGGCCAGCTTCGTCGCCACGCCGGGCTCGACCACGCTGCCGATGAAGGTGTTCGCCTCGGTGCGCATGGGCATCAGCCCGAAGATCAACGCACTGGCCACCCTGCTGGTGTCGGCGGTGTCGATCGCCGCGGTGATCGGCTGGTACATCAACGCCCGCGCCGAGAAACGGCGCCAGCGCGACCTGCAGCTGGCGCGGCAGGAAAACGGCTGAGCACACGGTTTGTCGACAGCGTCGGCAACATCCGGCTCACGGCCGGCGGCGCACAATGGGGGTCTTCCAGATGGAGATCCCCCATGACCGTCGAGATTGTCGACCCGGCCACCGGCCAGGTGACCTACCGCCATGAACTGATGGGTGCTGCCGACATCGAGCAGCGCCTGCAGGCTGCTGCCGATGCCTTCCCCGGCTGGGCCGAGCGCTCGCTGCAGGAGCGGGGGGCGATCCTCAAGCAGATCGCTGGCCAACTGCGTGCGCGCCGCGATGATCTGCAGCAGGCGATGACCCACGAGATGGGCAAGCTCAAGGCGGAGGCGCTGGCCGAGGTCGACAAGTGCGCGGCGACCTGCGAGTTCTACGCCGACCACGCCGCTGATTACCTCAAGCCGCAGCTGATCGACACCGAAGCACAGCGCAGCTATGTGCGCTACGAGCCGATCGGCTGCGTGTTCGCGGTGATGCCATGGAATTTCCCGATCTGGCAGGTGTTCCGTTTCCTCGCGCCAGCCTTCATGGCTGGCAACGTGGCCCTGCTCAAGCACGCCAGCAACGTGCCGCAGTGCGCCGACCTGATCCTGGCGGTGTGCCGTGACGGCGGCCTGCCTGATGGCGTGTTCGACGTGCTGCACATCGACAACGACCAGGCGGCCGAGGTGCTGCGCGACGCACGGGTGAAGGCGGTGACGCTGACCGGCAGCGAGCGGGCAGGGCGCTCGATCGCATCCAACGCGGGCAGCCAGCTGAAGAAGTCGGTGATGGAGCTGGGTGGCAGCGATGCCTTCGTGGTGCTCGACGATGCCGACCTCGACAAGACCGTGGCGGCGGCGGTGAAGTCGCGCTTCGACAACAGCGGGCAGACCTGCATCGCGGCCAAGCGCTTCATCGTGGTCGAGGCGGTGGCCGATGAGTTCACCCGGCGCTTCGTGGAAGCCGCGGGCGAGCGCCAGTACGGTGATCCGGACGAGCGCGGTACCACGCTGGCGCCGATGGCCCGTGCCGATCTGCGTGACGAACTGCACAAGCAGGTGCAGGCCAGCGTGGCCAAGGGCGCGCGGGTACTGCTGGGTGGTGAGCCGATTGCGGGTACACATGCCGGCTATCCGGCCACCGTGCTCGATCAGGTCGGCCCGGGCATGCCGGCCTATGACGAGGAGCTGTTCGGGCCGGTGGCTGCGGTGATCCGTGTCGCTGACGAGGCCGAGGCACTGCGCGTGGCCAACGACACCCGCTTCGGCCTGGGCGGCAGCGTGTGGACGCGCGATCCGGTGCGCGGCGAACGTTTCGCGCAGCGCATGGAATGCGGTGCCGCGTTCGTCAACGCCATCGTCAAGAGCGACGCGCGGCTTCCGTTCGGCGGCAGCAAACAGTCCGGTTTCGGCCGGGAGCTGGCCGACCACGGCATCCATGAGTTCATGAACATCAAGACCGTCTACGTGGCTTGATGCCGCTGCTTCTGTAGAGTCGAGCCATGCTCGACTGCGCTTCGCTCGATTCTACGGAATGCGTCGTATAGCAAGTCGAGCATGGCTCGACTCTACAGAAGGCGGGTCATGCGCCACGGCCAACGGTCGTGGCCTACCTGCGCGGTGGGTATCGACCGTTGGTCGATACGCCCTACAACCACTTCGCGCGCTTGAACAACCGGTACAGCCCCACGCACACACCGCCCACGCCCACGATCATCAGCGGGTACGACCACGGCTCGCTCAACTCCGGCATGTGGCTGAAGTTCATGCCGTACCAGCTGGTGATCAGCGTCGGCGCAGCCAGCAGCGCGGCCCATGCACCCAGCCGCTTGACCGTCTCGCCCTGCGCCAGCGTCACCAGCGACAGGTTCACGCTCAGCGCGGTGCCGAGCATCTCACGCAGGGTGTCGATCACATCGCTGATGCGTACTGCGTGGTCGTGGACGTCGCGGATGTACAGCTTCACTTCGTCGGGGATCAGCTCGCCCTGGTAGCGGCGCAGCTGCGCCAGCACATCCTGCAGCGGCGCCACCGCCATCCGCATCTTGTTCAGCTCGCGCTTGAGCTCGTACAGCCGCACCACCGTGCTGCGCTTGTAGGTGTCGGCGAAGATGTCCTTCTCCAGCAGCTCCAGGGTGTCGCGGAAGCGGTGCACGATCGGCAGGTAGTTGTCGACCACGAAGTCGGTCACCGCGTACAGGCAGTACGACGGGCCCATCTTCAGCAGCTGCGGCTCGCGTTCCACCCGCGCACGCACCGGGGCATAGGACAGCGACGCGCCATGGCGTACCGTCACCAGGAAGCGCGGGCCGAGGAAGGCATGGGTTTCGCCGTACTGGATGCGCTCGTCGACCATCTGCGCGGTGGTCACCACCACGAACATCGAATTGCCGTAGGTCTCGACCTTGGGCCGCTGGTGCGCGTTGCGCGCATCCTCGATGGCCAGGTCGTGCAGGCAGAACTCTTCCTGCAGTTTCAACAGCACATCGTCGTTGGGGTCGTACAGGCCGACCCAGACGAAGCCGTTGCCACTGGCAATGACATCGCTGATGGCATCCAGGGTGATGTCGTGGCGTTTGCCCTCGTCATCGTAGTGGACGCAGTTGATGACGCAGGCGGGGTTGGCCGAGGCGGGCGCGGCAGCAGAGGCGGGCAATGACATGCCCGCCATCGTGCGTCAGGGCTGTGTTTTGGACAAGTGAGGAGTACGCCCCAGCACCCATGCCAGCGCGACGTGGACGGGCAGCAGCAGCACGATCCACTGCACGTTGTACTGTGCCTGCAGGCTCAGCCAGTGCAGTACCAGCGCGGCCACCGCCTGTACCGCCAGCAGCCACAGCACGATCCTGAACATGCGGCCCGGCACGCGACGACGCAGCAGGGCGATTGCACCCGGCAACAGCAGCACGGCCAGCGGCGAAAGCAGCAGCAGGTTGCGATTGGCCCACGCGGCGTAGTGGATGCTGAAGCCCCACAGGAACACCAGCACGCCACCAAACAGGGCGCACAGCAGCCAGAACGGCAGGGCCAGCCCGGCCAGCAGGCGCGGGCGGTTGCGCAGTGCCAGCACGCCAGCGGCGATCACCAGGCCGCACAGCAGCCACGGCCACCAGCGGCGTGCGAACTCCTTCGGCTCCGGATCGATGCGGTGCGGCAACAGTTCCTGTTCGGACTGCACCAGCGGCCGGCCATCGCTGTTGCGTGCCTGGCGCAGGGCATCGGCCAGGCGCATCGGGACGAACGCTTCCTGCCAGCGCGACAGCGGCTGGTCGGCGAACGGCCCAAGGCCGACATCGAAGCCCAGCCACATCCACGGTGCCGGCGACGCCAGGCGGACCGATTCACTGCGGTAGGTGTTGCCGCGCGAGCGCCCCGACAGCTGCGACTGCAGGCCGCCACCCAATGCCTTGTCCACCGTGTCGCGCACCATCGTGGCGCAGTTGGCGGTGTAGTAATCGTAGTGGTAGCGCGCGTTTTCCGGCTTGGCCCGCTCGGCCAGGTCGGCGGCCAGCGCACGCGCCTGGTCCGGGCGCAGGTCCAGCCACTGCACGCTGGCGCCACGGCCGGTCTCGTCGTAGTAGGACAGGTCCTGCTGCAACGGCAGCGCCACCAGGTAATACATCATGTCGCCGCGTGCGAAGCGGCTGATGAAATCGTCCTCGGACGGATCGAAGTAGCCGAAGTTGTACGAGGTTGCCTCGCCGCTGACCGGATCGACCACGACGATGGCGTCGTGGCCGAAGCGTTCGAAGAACACGGTGCCCGGCTGCATGGTCACCACGCCGATGCGCGGGGCAGGGGCTTCAGCGTTGGTCGCGGGTACGGCAGGTGTGGCTGCGACCGGCTGCGCGAAGGCGGCCAGCGGCAGGGCCATGGCCAGCACGCACAGTGCCAGCCACACCATGAGGATCAGGCCGCGGCGCTTCAAGCGTCGTCCTGCGCGTCCGGCGGCAGCACGGTCACGTGGAAGGCCTGTACCCGGCGCGCATCGGCGCGGGCCACGCGGAACATGAAGCGATCCAGCGCCAGCTCGTCACCGACTTCCGGCAGATGGCCCACGGCCTCGGTGACCAGGCCGCCGATGGTGTCGTAGTCCTCGTCGGAGAACGTCGCGCCGAAGCGCTCGTTGAAGTCGCCGATCGGGGTCAGCGCGTCGACCACGTACTGGCCGTCGGACTGGATGGCGATCTGCGCCGAGGGATCTTCAGCCTCGTCATGCTCATCGTCGATCTCGCCGACGATCTGTTCCAGCACGTCCTCGATGGTGACCAGGCCGGCGACACCGCCGTACTCGTCCACCACGATGGCCATGTGGTTGCGCGACAGGCGGAATTCCTTCAGCAGCACGTTGAGCTTCTTCGCTTCCGGGATCAGCACCGCCGGGCGCAGCAGCTCGCGCACGTTGGCCGGGCCGTTGTCGGCAACCACGCCGCGCAGCAGGTCCTTTGCCAACAGGATGCCAAGGATGTCGTCCTTGTTCTCGCCGTGTACCGGGAAGCGCGAATGGCCGGATTCGACCACCTGCTTCATCAGTTCCAGGAAGGGCGCTTCAACCGGCAGCGAGACCATCTGCGAGCGCGAAATCATCACGTCGCCCACGGTCAGCTCGGCCACCGAAATGGCGCCTTCCATCATCTTCAGGGTATCGGCGGCGATCAGACCCTCTTCCTGCGCGGTGTGCAGGACAGCGACCAGCTCGTCGCGGGTATGGGGTTCGCCGGAGAAGGCGGAGGTCAGGCGTTCAAGCCAGCCGCGCTTCTTTTCACTGTGCTCCGCAGGGGAGCTACTACTGTCGTCTTCTGACATCTCTGGAAAAAAGGCACCCGGCAGGCCGGGCGTTGACCCAAGTCTAGCAGGATGTGACGGCCTGTCAGTGACTGCCGGTGGCCGGGGTTGGGGCGGCCGGGGCCGGCTCCTCCTCGGGCAGGTCCAGGCTGTAGGTGCAGCCGGCCAGGGTCTTGCCGGGGTGGGAGGCCACGGTGGAGACGCTGAGGATGATCGACTCGATCTGGGCCTCGCCGGTCTTCGGGTCGGTCACGTCGCGGCTGACCAGTTCGCGACCGGCCATGAACTTGCCGTCCTGGTCGTAACCGGTCTCCAATTCCAGCCGTTTGGCCAGCGGGCGTGGGTCGGCCTGGTCGAGCACCGCCATGATGCTGGCGCCGGCCACCGCCACCCGCTCGGTCTGTTGGCCGAAGACGGTGATCGGGCTGGCCAGCCGGAACTCGCTCATGAACTGGTTGCCCTGCGGCAGCGGCTGCAGGCCCTGGGCCACGGCCTTCAGCGGATCGGCCAGCAGCGGCGCCAGCGCGGCCTGCTCGGCCACGCCCTGGCGGCATTCGATCAGGGCCGGCAGGTCCAGGCTGGTGGCGAAGGCGGCGGGAGCGGCGAGGGCACAGAGCAGGGGCAGGCAGCAGCGCAGTGACACGGTCGGTTTCCGCAGGCGAAGGGCCGCCATCATAGCCCCGGCGAGCGCCTGAACAGCCCGGTGAGAAGGCGCAGGAAACCAGTCATCGCACGCCGCACGACCATCAGTGAGAGGGTCAGCACGACCGCAAGCATGGCGACCTGCATCGATTGCCCCGCGATGCGCGCCACCGCCGGCCATAGGCCCGGGCTGGTCAGCCAGGGCATCAGTTCCGCTGCGGCGGTCCTGCCCACTTTCATGTAGATCACAGCCAGCAAGAACAGCACCAGCAGCGAGGTACGGCTGGCGTGGAAGAACGGGAGTGCGTTCACGGAGCGGCCCAGGCGGCGGTGCACGATCATCCGCCACAGGAGCGGAAGGGTCAGTGCACCCACCAGCGTCAGCACCATCGACGTTTCAAGCAGACCGGGGAGATGGGCCGGTTCCAACCGTCCGCTGAGGTGCGGGCCGATCATGCCGATCGCCAGCCCGGCCAGCAGGCACACGGGCGAGAGCAGGGCCAGGCTGCGCAGCAGCCAGTGCCTGCCGCTGGGTTCGTGGGCGCTGATGCGGCGCACGGCATACGCGCCCAGCACCAGCAGCATGGCGAACAAAGTGGCGCCGATCACAAACATCATTGAGCTGTTTCCCGAGGTCATCCTTGTTCCTCTCGTGTTCCTGGCGACGGGCGGTGGCCCGCTCAGCGCTCGCCCGCGTATGGATCGTCGATGCCCAGCTCGGCCAGGATTTCCCGCTCCAGCTGCTCCATCGCCTCGGCTTCCTTGTCGTCCTCGTGGTCCCAGCCGAGCAGGTGCAGCACGCCGTGCACGGTCAGATGCGCGTAATGGGCATTGAGCGCCTTGCTCTGTTCGTCGGCCTCCCGTGCCACGACCGGAGCACAGATCACCAGGTCACCCAGCAGCGGGAATTTGACGCCCTTGGGCAGGCCTTCGGGCACTTCGGCCGGGAAGCTGAGCACGTTGGTGGCGTAGTCCTTGCCGCGGTAATGGCGGTTCAACGACTGTCCTTCCTTGGCATCGACCACGCGGATGGCCAGATCGGCCTCGCGGATGCGGCCCTTCAACGCGGCGGCCACCCACTTGCGGAAGCTCACTGCCGCCGGCAGGCCGGCGCGCGGCAGGGCATAGCTGACGGCGACGTCCAATCGCACGGGACCACGGGTCATGGAGTTGCTCCAGGTTGGATCTGATGCAGGTCGCGGCGGTCGTACGCGCTCACGATGCGCGCGACCAGCGGGTGGCGGACCACATCACGGGATTCGAAGAAGGTGAAGCTGACGCCCTCGACCTCACGCAGCACGTCGATGGCGTCGCGCAGGCCGGACTTCACGTGCTTGGGCAGGTCGGTCTGGGTCAGGTCACCGGTGACCACCGCAGTGGAACCGTAGCCCAGGCGGGTCAGGAACATCTTCATCTGCTCGATGGTGGTGTTCTGTGCTTCGTCCAGGATCACGAACGCATCGTTGAGCGTGCGGCCGCGCATGTAGGCCAGCGGCGCGATCTCGATGACGTTCTTCTCCAGCAGCTTGACCACCTTTTCCACGCCCATCATCTCGTACAGGGCGTCGTACAGCGGTCGCAGGTAGGGATCGACCTTCTGGCTCAGGTCGCCGGGCAGGAAGCCAAGCTTCTCGCCGGCCTCCACCGCCGGGCGCACCAGGATCAGGCGCTGCACCCGCGATTCATTCAGGGCTTCGACCGCGCTGGCCACGGCCAGGAAAGTCTTGCCGGTGCCGGCCGGGCCGATGCCGAAGTTGATGTCGTGGGTGGCGATCTGGTGCAGGTAACGGCCCTGGTTGGCGCCGCGGCCGCGCACTGTGCCGCGCTTGACCTTGATCGCAACCTCCTGCGCTTCGTAGGAGCGCTCGGCGATCTGCTCGACATTGGCCTGCGCCAGGCGCAGGTGGATGGCGTGGTTGTCGAAGGTCGTTTCGCCGGCTTCGGCGTACAGCGCTTCAACCAGCTTCTGCGCCTCGACGATGGCTTCGTTGGGGCCGCTGATGCGGAACACGAAGCCACGATTTGCGATCTCCACGCCGAGCTTCAGCTCGATCTGGCGCAGGTGCCCGTCGAAGGGGCCGCACAGGTTGGCCAGTCGCTCGTTGTCTTCCGGCGACAGGGTGAAGTCTCGATGATCGATGCTTTTCATTGCTTGGGGTGGGGCGGACGCCTTCCACCGCAGTGTATTCAGGGAGGACAAGGGTAGCGCGCGTGCGGGGCACACGGCCAGCAGACGGTCGATACAGCGTTTTCCACACCCGGTGTGGACGGGGCACGCGGAAACCTGTGGATAGACCTTCGCAATGCTTGTGCCACAAGGCCCATGAGGTCCTGGTGAAAAAAGCGTCATGGTCGCCGGTCGCTACGGCAGCACTGCCACGGGGCGCCTGCACGGGGGGCATTCATCGTGATGGCAGTGCAGGTTTCGTTGCCGGGCGAGCAACAGCGCCGGGTCCTGCCGGATTTCCACAACGGTTGTGGAATGATGCCGAATCAACCTGTGGATAGGTGGTGCGGAGCCTTGCAGCAAAAGGCTTGCCCACGCGTGGTGAAAAAACCGTCAGGGCTGATTGGAATCATTGAGGGTGCACGGGGCACATGGCACCGTGTCGCCGTCGCAGGAGGGGATGGCATGGGCATCGGCAACGGGATGCGTGGAATCGGACTGGCGGGCATCGGCCTGCTGGTGGGGTGTGGGCAGTCAACGCCGACTGCGCTGGGCACGCTGGAGTGGGACCGGATCACGGTGCCGGCACCGGCGGCCGAAGTGATCGCCACGGTGGAGGTGCGCGAGGGCCAGCAGGTCAAGGCCGGGACCGTGCTGATGCAGCTGGACCCGGCGCGGGGAGACGCGCAGTTCGCCGCAGCGCAGGCTGATACGGCGCGTGCGCAGGCGCAGCTGGAAGAACTGCAGATCGGCCCACGCCAGGAGCAGATCGCTCAGGCCCAGGCACAACTGGCCGCGTTGCGCGCACAGGCTGCCGAAGCAAGTGCCTATTACCGACGGGTCCAGCCGTTGGCACAGCAGCGCTTGATTGCCGCCGCTGAACTGGATCGAGCACGCGCCGCCGCCGGCAATGCCGAAGCCAGCGTGCGTGCTGCCGAGCAGGCCTGGCTGGAGCGGGTGCACGGCAGCCGTGTGCAGGATATCGCCCAGGGCCAGGCGGCCGCCGATGCCGCACGGGCACAGCAGGTGGTACAGAGCGTGAACCTGCAGAAGCTGCAGTTGCGTGCACCGCGCGACGGGGTAGTCGATGCATTGCCCTACCGGCAGGGTGACCAGGCACCGATCGGTGCGCCGCTGGCAGTGATGCTGGTCGGCGAGCGCCCCTATGCGCGCGTCTACCTGCCGCAACCGCTGCGTCTGCAGGTCAAGGTCGGGCAGGCCGCGCAGATACAGCTGGAAGGCGGCAACACCGTGCTGAAGGGGCATGTACGTGCGGTCCGTAGCGAACCATCGTTCACGCCGTACTACGCACTGACCGGCGATGACGTCGAACGGCTGAGCTATCTGGCCGAGATTGAAGTGGACGGGAACAGCGACATGCAGAAACTGCCAGCGGGTCTTCCGGTACAGGTGCGCTTCTGAACACCGGTGCGGACATCGCGGTGCATGCGCAGGGCCTGACCCGCCGCTTCGGCGAGCTGCTGGCCGTGGACAACGTCGACCTGACCGTACCGCGCGGACAGGTATACGGTTTTCTGGGCCCGAACGGGTCTGGCAAGTCGACCACCATCCGCATGCTGTGCGGCCTGCTGGAACCCAGCGCAGGGCAGATCGAGGTGCTGGGGTTGGCGGTTCCCGAGCAGGCCGAAGCGCTGCGCCGACGCATCGGCTACATGACCCAGCGTTTCTCGTTGTATGAAGACCTTTCGGTGCGCGAGAACCTGGAATTCCTCGCCGCCATCCAGGACCTGCCGCGTACGCAGGCCCGGCAGCGGGTCGACGAACTGCTGCAGCAGTACCGTCTCCTGGACCGGCAGCCGCAGCTGGCCGGCACCCTCAGTGGTGGCCAGAAGCAGCGCCTGGCGCTGGCCGGCGCCGTCGTGCACGCGCCCGAGCTGTTGTTCCTGGACGAGCCGACCAGCGCGGTCGACCCGGAGTCACGCCGCGATTTCTGGGAGGCCCTGTTTGAACTTGCCGACGCCGGTACCACCGTGCTGGTATCGACCCACTACATGGACGAAGCCGAGCGCTGCCACCGGCTGGCGATCCTCGATCGAGGCGCGCTGGTCGCCGATGGCACGCCGGCCGAACTGTGTGCACAGCTGGACGGCCGCACGTTGCAGGTCACGTCGGCGCAGCCGCGGCAGGCCAGCCGCGCGTTGTCTGAGCTGCCCGGCGTGCTGAGCGTGGCACAGATCGGCACGCAGCTGCGCGTGCTGTGCAGCGAGGCGGCCGCCGATACGCCAGCGTTGCGGCGCGCGCTGGCCAGCGCCGATCCGCAGGCCCGCATTGAGGCGGTGGCGCCGAACCTGGAAGACGTCTTCGTCGCCGCCACCCGCGGCCGTGGCCGGGAGCCAGCGGCATGAACCTGCGCCGGCTGTGGGCGATCATGCTCAAGGAATTGCGCCAGCTGCGCCGCGACCGCATCACGCTGGCGATGATCGTCGGCATTCCGGTGATGCAGCTGCTGCTGTTCGGCTACGCGATCAATCTCAACCTGCGCCACCTCGACGCCGGTGTCGCCGACCAGGCCAACAGTGCGGCGTCACGCGCGCTGGTGCAGGACATGGTCGCCACCGGCGTGATCACGCCGCGCAGCGAAGCCTATACGCCCGACCAGTTGATGCAGGCGCTGCGGCGTGGCGAGATCAGTGTCGGCATCGTGGTGCCGGCCGACTTCGAGCGCCGTCGCTTCGATGGACGCGAGGCGGTGCAGGTGCTGGTTGATGGCAGCGACACCGTGGTGCAGAGCGCGGCGATCCAGCTGGCGCAGGTGCCGCTGGAGATGCGACCGACCAGCAACACGCGGCCGCTGCGCGAAGGCAGCATCGCCAGTGGTCCAATCAGCGTGACCAGCTTCTACAACCCGCAGCGGCGTTCGGCGGTGAACATCGTGCCAGGCCTGATCGGGGTGATCCTGACCATGACCCTGGTGATGTTCACGGCGGTGGCGGTGGTGCGTGAACGCGAGCGCGGCAACATGGAGCTGCTGATCGCCACGCCGGTGTCGCGCAGCGAACTGATGGTCGGCAAGGTGCTGCCCTATGCGGCTATCGGTCTGCTGCAGACCACGCTGGTATTGGTGCTGGGCACCTGGCTGTTCCAGGTGCCGATCCGCGGCAGCCTGCTGGACATCTATCTGGCCGCGGTGCTGCTGGTGCTGGCCAACCTGGCGCTGGGCCTGCTGATCTCCACGCGCGCGCGCTCGCAGTTCCAGGCGATGCAGATGACGCTGTTCCTGTTCCTGCCGTCGATCCTGCTGTCGGGCTTCATGTTCCCGTTCGCCGGCATGCCACGGCCGGTGCAGTGGCTGGCCGAAGTGCTGCCGCTGACCCACTTCCTGCGCCTGGTGCGCGGCATCATGCTGCGCGGCGCCTCGCTGTGGGAGCTGTGGCACGATGCACTGGCGCTGCTGGCCTTCATCGTGGTGATGATGACCCTGGCGATCCTGCGCTTCCGCAAACGGTTGGATTAGGGCATGCCATCCGGTAGTGCCGGCCGCTGGCCGGCATCAACTCCGGCGGGTGCCGACCGTTGGTCGGCACACCCTAACCTTATTCCGCCACCACGCGCGCGCGCAGCGAATTGGTCAGCGCTTCGGTGATCACCACGTCCACGAACTGGCCGATCAATCGTGCCGGCGCCGGGAAGTTCACCGAACGCATGTTCTCGGTCTTGCCGGTCAGCTCGTTCGGGTTCTTGCGCGAAGGGCCTTCCACCAGCACGGTCTGCACGGTACCGACCATCTTCTCGGAGATGCCGGCGGCATGCGCATTGATGCGTTCCTGCAGGCGCGACAGGCGCGCGTGCTTCTCGGCATCGCTGATCGTGTCCTCCAGATCCGCAGCCGGTGTACCCGGGCGACGCGAATAGATGAAGGAGAAGCTGTGGTCGAAGCCGATGTCCTCGATCAGCTTCATGGTCTTCTCGAAATCGGCATCGGTCTCGCCGGGGAAGCCGACGATGAAGTCCGAGCTGATCGAGATGTCCGGGCGCACCGCGCGCAGCTTGCGGATCTTCGACTTGAATTCCAGTGCGGTGTAGCCGCGCTTCATCGCCGACAGTACGCGGTCGCTGCCGGCCTGCACCGGCAGGTGCAGGAAGTTGGCCAGCTGCGGCACGTCGCGGAACGCGTCGATCAGCGAATCGCTGAACTCCAGCGGGTGCGAGGTGGTGAAGCGGATGCGGCCGACGCCGCCGATCTCGGCGATGGTGCGGATCAGCAGGCCGAGGTCGGCGAACTCGCCGTCGCCATACGGGCCGCGGTAGGCATTGACGTTCTGGCCGAGCAGGTTGATCTCACGCACGCCCTGTGCAGCCAGCTGCGCCACCTCCACCACCACGTCCTCGAACGGGCGGCTGACTTCGGTACCGCGGGTGTAGGGCACCACGCAGAACGAGCAGTACTTGGAACAGCCTTCCATGATCGAGACGAAGGCCGAAGCGCCTTCGGCGCGCGGTTCCGGCAGGCGGTCGAACTTCTCGATCTCGGGGAAGCTGATGTCCACCTGCGGGCGCTTCTGCTCGCGCCGTGCACGGATCAGTTCCGGCAGGCGGTGCAGGGTCTGCGGGCCGAACACCAGGTCGACGAACGGCGCGCGCTTGATGATTGCCTCGCCTTCCTGCGAAGCGACGCAGCCACCCACGCCGATGATGACCTCGCGGCCCTTGTTCTTCAGGCCCTTCCACACGCCCAGCTGGCTGAACACCTTCTCCTGCGCCTTCTCGCGGATGGAGCAGGTATTGACCAGGATGACGTCGGCGTCGTCCGGGCTGTCGGTCAGTTCCAGGCCATCGCTGGCGGCAAGCACGTCGGCCATCTTGGCCGAGTCGTACTCGTTCATCTGGCAACCGTGGGTCTTGATGTACAGCTTGCCTTTCACCTGGTCGGGCTTGCGCGGACCGGCGGGCAGGGCAACGAGCGGGGTACCGCCCGGCGTGGCGGGCGGAAAGACGTCTGGCGTCCCGGTCATGGCGCTTAATCCATTCGGGTGGCGGGAAAGCGGGCAATTCTACCCGCATCCCAGCGCGTGCGCCGGCCCAGTAGAGCCAGGCCATGCCAGGCTGCTTTCCGTCCCGCAGGCACGGCGGGCGGGTCATCCACGCATGGCGTGGATCTACTGGAATTCCGGGGCCGTCCCCCCGGTAGCGCCCGGCCGCGCCCGTCGGCACGCCTCAGGCCGCTGCCAGCTCCGCATCGATCTGCCGCGAACGGTCAAAGGCGGTCATCGCACTCATTCGCGCGATGTAGTCAGCCGTGGCCGGCGCTGGCTGCACCAGGCCGAAGGCGGTGGTCCAGGCCAGCGCATTGCCCCACAGCACGTCGGCGGCGCTCATCGTCTCGCCGAGCAGGTACGGCCCCTGTGCCAGCTGGGCTTCGATCACCTGCAGCACCGTCTCCGCGTCGTTGTAGGGCGACATCAGGCGCGGCGGCGGCTCGCGGTGCATTGCCTTGTCGATCATCGCCGGTTCGAAACAGGCGCCGTAGAAGGCCATCCAGCGCAGGTAGGGGCCGCGCAGGGCGTCGCCGATCGGCGGGGCCAGCCCGGCTTCCGGGTACAGGTCGGCCAGGTACAGGTAGATCGCCACCTGTTCGGTCACCAGTGCGCCGTTGTGGACGATGGCCGGCACCTTGCCCATCGGGTTGATGGCCAGGTAGGCCGGGGCCAGGTTGGCGCCGGCCTTCAGGTCCAGCACCTGCATGCGGTAGTCGGCACCCAGCGCTTCGAGCAGGGCCACGGCGCCGCTCGAGCGTGAACGGGCGGCGTGGTACAGGGTGATCTGGCGGGATGTCATGGCATTGCTCCTTGCGGTGGGTGGTGAACTGGAGCTCATCCTGGGGCACTATTGCGGACGACTTCTGTCCTCGATCCTCCATGCGCCATACCGCCCATCGACTGTTGCGCCTGATCGCCCTGCTGCAGGCCCGTCGCCAGTGGTCCGGGGCCGAGTTGGCCGAGCGCATGGGCGTGGACCGGCGCAGTATCCGCCGTGACATCGAGCGCCTGCGCGAACTGGGCTATCCGGTGCAGGCCTCATCCGGGGTTGGCGGCGGCTACCAGCTGGGGGCAGGGGCACCCGTACTTCCCATGCTGTTGGATGAGGAAGAGGCGACCACCCTGGCCATCGCCCTGCGCGCGGCCTCGGCCACCGTCGCCGGCATTGACGACACCGCGCGCGGCCTGCTGTCCAAGCTCGACCCGCTGGTGCCGACCCGTCGTCGCCAGCAGGCCGGCGAGGTGCATGCAGCGACGGCCACCCTGTCTGATCTTCCGTCCACCGATGCGCGCGTGCTCGGGCGGCTGGCTCAGTACTGCCGGCAGGCGTCACGGCTGGCCTTCGAATACCGCAGCGCACAGGAGGCCGTCACCCAGCGCGAGGTCGAGGCCCAGCACCTGGTCAACTACGGGCGGCGCTGGTACCTGCTGGCCTGGGATCTGGGCCGGCAGGACTGGCGCACCCTGCGCGTGGACCGGATGGGCGCGGTGCGTGAGTGCTCCGAGCCGGGCATGCACCGGCGCACCCCGGCGCCGCCGGATGTGATGGTGCGGCAGGCGGTCAGCCAGGCCCCGTTCGCGCTGCAGGCCATCGTCCGTCTGGCTGGCAGTCGCGCCGAGCTGGAAGGTCGCATTCCGCCCTGGTGCGGGGTGCTGGAGGCGGACGGCGCCGAGCACTGCCTGCTGCGCATGGGCGCTGAGAGCCGGGGCATGATGCTGGCGCAGATCCTGAGCCTGGACCGCGTGCCGGTGGCGCTGTGGACCACGCCGCCGGGCCTGCGCGACGAACTGGCCCAGCGCTTGGCCGGGCTGGGCCGGGTGCTGGCTGTGCCGCCGGTCACAGGCTGAGCCACATCGCTTGGCAAGCCCCGGCGAAGCTGGGACACTCGCCGCCATGAAGGGGATACTGGGGACAACGGCGATCATCATCGGTGCGCTGACCGCTGCGCCGGCCAGCGCCGGAACCCTGTACAAGTGCCAGGGCCCTGACGGCGTCACCAGTTATGTGAGCAAGCGGGTGGCCGGTGCGCGCTGCAGCACCATCAGCTACAGCCGCGACACCCGTCCGGCGCCGCGCCCGGTGGTGGCCGCGCCAAGGCCGACGCCGACCGCGGTGGCCAGCATTGAACGCAATCCGGTGGCCGTTGCCGCGAGCGCCGCAACGCCGGCAGCGGCCGCGCCGACACCTGCATCCGCGCCCGCAGCTGCTCCAGCACAGCCGGTCGCCCCGCGCGCCGGACGCATGGTCAGCGGCCAGGTCTATTCCTTCATGAAGGACGGCGTGCGCCACTACACCAGTGCGCGCCCGACCCAGGTGGCCAACCTCGGCCCGGTGCGGACCATCCGCTACAGCTTCATGGAGCGCTGCTACGCGTGCGGGGTCAATCCACGCGTGGACTTCGGCACCGTGCGCCTGAACACCTCGGCCTTCCAGGCCGAGATCACCTCGGCCGCGCGCGAGTTCGGCGTGGAAGAGGCTGTGGTGCGCGCGATCATCCACGCCGAGTCGGCCTACAACCCGACCGCGCTCAGCCGCGCGGGTGCGCAGGGCCTGATGCAGCTGATGCCGCCAACCGCCGCGCGCTTCGGTGTCAGTGATTCCTACGATGCCGGGCAGAACATCCGTGGCGGCGTGCAGTATCTTGCGTGGTTGTTGAAGCGCTTCAATGGCGATCTGACCCTTGCCGCAGCTGGCTACAACGCTGGCGAAGGCGCGGTCGACCGCCACGGTGGCGTACCGCCCTACAGCGAAACCCAGTACTACGTGCGCCGGGTCGGGCAGCTGGCCGAGCGTTACCGCACCGCATTGACGCACCAGTAGTGCCGGCCGCTGGCCGGCAACCCCTGGGCAATGGCCGGTACCGACCGGCCGCTGGCCGGCAACCCCGCAATCAATGTTGTTGCAATGCGTTGTGTGGCGCGCGACGGTTCCGCTACACTCGACCGTGATTCAATGCGGCTCTGGCCCCCACCGGATCCGCTGGCAGCCTTAAAGCTACCTAATCAATATCGGAGTGCCGGATGGCCAACGATGGGGTACATGATCCAGTCAACACCGGACGTCGGCGTTTTCTTTCTGCCACCACAGCCGTGGTGGGCGCCGTCGGCGTCGGATTCACCGCAGTTCCTTTCATCAAATCCTGGAACCCCAGTGCCCGCGCCAAGCTTGCCGGCGCACCGGTGGTGGCCGACATCAGTGCCCTGCAGGAAGGCCAACGCCTGATCGTGGAATGGCGTGGCCAGCCGATCTGGATCGTCAAACGGTCCAAGGCGATCCTCGATGCGCTGCACGGGCTGGATGGCCGTCTCAAGGACCCCGAGTCCGGCGAGAAGGACCAGCAGCCGGAGTACGTGCTGAAGCAGAACCCCGAGCTGCGCTCGATCAAGCCGGACATCTCCGTGCTGGTCGGCCTGTGCACGCACCTGGGCTGCTCGCCGGAAATGGTCGCCGAGATCCGGCCTGAACCCTACGACCCGCAGTGGAAGGGCGGCTACTTCTGCCCCTGCCACAAGTCGCGCTTCGATATGTCCGGCCGCGTCTTCAAGGACGTGCCGGCGCCGATCAACCTGAAGGTGCCCGCGCACCACTACCAGGACGACAACACCATCATCATCGGTGTCGATCCGCAGGGGGCTGCCTGATGGCCAATATCCTCAGCCGTACCGCCAGCGGCGTGGCCGACTGGGTCAATGCCCGGGCACCGGGCCTGATGCCGGTGTACCGCAAGCACGTCAGCGAGTACTACGCGCCGAAGAACTTCAACATCTGGTACTACTTCGGTTCGCTGGCGCTGCTGGTGCTGGTCAACCAGATCGTCACCGGCATCTTCCTGACGATGCACTACAAGACCAACGCCGCCGAGGCGTTCGGTTCCATCGAATACATCATGCGTGATGTGGAGTGGGGCTGGCTGATCCGCTACATGCACTCCACCGGGGCCTCGCTGTTCTTCATCGTGGTCTACCTGCACATGTTCCGCGGCCTGCTGTACGGCAGTTACCAGAAGCCGCGCGAGCTGGTGTGGATCCTGGGCATGCTGATCTACCTGGTACTGATGGCCGAAGCGTTCATGGGCTACGTGCTGCCGTGGGGCCAGATGTCGTTCTGGGGCGCCAAGGTGATCATCTCGCTGTTCGGCGCCATACCGGTGATCGGCAACGGCCTGACCGAGTGGATCATGGGCGACTACCTGCCCAGTGACGCCACGCTCAACCGCTTCTTCGCGCTGCATGTCATCGCATTGCCGCTGGTGCTGTTGCTGCTGGTGGTGCTGCATCTGGGCGCGCTGCACGAAGTGGGTTCGAACAATCCCGATGGCGTGGAGATCAAGAAGGGGCCGAAGGGCAACCGCTGGTCGCCGAACGCGCCGGCCGACGGCATCCCGTTCCACCCGTACTACACGCTCAAGGACGGTGTCGGCGCCGGCTTCCTGCTGATCATCGCCGCCTTCATCATCTTCTTCGCGCCCGGTTTCGGCGGCCTGTTCCTGGAGCACGACAACTTCACCGAGGCCAACCGCCTGGTGACCCCGGAGCACATCAAGCCGGTCTGGTACTACACGCCGTACTACGCAATGTTGCGCGTGGTGCCGAACAAGCTGGGCGGCGTGCTCGTGATGTTCTCGGCCATCGCGATCCTGTTCCTGGTGCCGTGGCTGGACAAGGCGAAGGTGAAATCGGTGCGCTACCGCGGCTGGATCTCGAAGGTGATGCTGGGCGTACTGGCGGTGTGCTTCGTCTGGCTGGGCGTGATCGGTTCCGGCCCAGGCACCGACGTGCACGAGACCTACATCGGGCGGGTGCTGACCTTCCTGTACTTCGCGTTCTTCATCACCATGCCGCTATGGACAAGGTTGGACAGGACCAAGCCGGTACCGGAGAGGGTGACCACCCATGACTGAACGCTGGATGGTCCGGCTGGCCCTGACGGCCGCCTTGATGCTGGGCAGTTTCCTGGCCTCCGCCGCCGAGGGCGGCACCAAGCTGCTGCAGGCCGGCAACGATCTCGGTGACCGCGCCTCGCTGCAGCGCGGCGCGCAGCTGTACATGAACTACTGCTCCGGCTGCCATGCGCTGAAGTACCTGCGCTATTCGCGGATGGCGCAGGATCTGGGCCTGACCGAGGAAGAGGTGATGAACAACCTCAACTTCACCGGCTCGGCGATCGGTGACCCGATTCCGGTGGCGATGCCCAAGGAGAATGCCGAGAAGTGGTTCGGCAAGATGCCGCCGGACCTCAGCCTGATCGCGCGCGTGCGCGGTAGTGACTGGGTCTACACCTACCTCAAGTCGTTCTACCTGGACAGCAGCCGGCCGCTGGGCTGGAACAACGCGCTGTTCGCCAACGCGTCCATGCCCAACCCGCTGTGGGAAATGCAGGGCCTGCAGCATGCCGTGCATGGCAAGCCGGAGGCGCCGGGCATGGACCCGCCGGTGACCGGCCTGCGCCTGGAAACGCCAGGCAACGTCGATGCCGGACAGTACGACCAGGCCGTGCGTGACATCACCAACTTCCTCGAATACGCCGGCGAACCGGCCGCGCTCAAGCGCCAGCAGCTGGGCGTGTGGGTGATCCTGTTCCTGGCCCTGCTGACCTTCCTGCTGTACCTGCTGAAGAAGGAATACTGGAAGGACGTTCACTGAATCTGCCGCCGACCATCACACGGGCCTATTGGCTTTTGTGATGGTCGGTTGCACACTCGGGGAGGAGTCGATCGCTGGCACGGTGCCGGCGGCGCCGATGCGGCAGGCGGTCTCCTGTCGTGGGAGAGCCTTTGATGGCGGCGAGCGTACGCATGCGCAATACACTGACGCTGTTTTCCTCGAACGACGACGTACTGTGCCACCGTGTACGCCTGGTGCTGGCGGCCAAGGGTGTGACCTTCGACTTCGTTCCGGTCGATCCACAGAACCCGCCTGAAGACCTGATCGACCTCAATCCGTACCACTCGGTGCCGACCCTGGTCGAACGCGAACTGGTGCTTTACGCCGCGTCGGTGGTCAGCGAATACCTCGATGAGCGCTATCCGCATCCGCCGCTGATGCCGGTCGATCCGCTGTCGCGTGCCCGCATCCGGTTGGCCATGCTGCGCATCGAGCACGACTGGGTGCCGCAGGTGCAGGCCATCCAGCTGGGCAACAAGACCCAGGCCGAGGCCGGTCGCAAGCGCCTGAAAGAACTGCTGACGGCCTCGCTGCCGCTGTTCAAGGCCAGCAAGTTCTTCCTCAACCCGGAAATGAGCCTGGCCGACTGCGCGATGGCGCCGATCATCTGGCGCCTGCAGTCGCTGGATGTGCCGCTGCCGAAGGACGGCAAGGCGATTGAAGACTACGGCAACCGCATCTTCCGCCATCCGGGTTTTGTCCGCAGCCTGACCGACCAGGAAAAGAAGCTGCGCGATCTGCCGGGCTGATCCCGTCTTGCTTTACCCGTCTGCACGCCGACCGGCGTGCAGACGATCTGCCCCGGCGGGGCGCCGGGCGCGTACACTTCACGCATGACCGAAGACTTCTTCCACATGACCAGCCACCGCCCGTACCTGCTGCGGGCGCTGGTGGAATGGATCAACGACAACCAGCTGACTCCGCACATCCTGGTCGACGCCGGCGTCCCCGGCGTGCAGGTCCCGCCTTCGGCGGTCAAGGATGGCCGGGTTGTGCTCAACATCGCCGAACGCGCTGTCGTGCGGCTGATGATCGACAACGAGATGGTGAGCTTCTCGGCGCGCTTCTCCGGCACCAGCTACCCGGTGCAGGTGCCGATCAGTGCCGTGCTGGCCGTCTATGCCCGCGAGACCGGGCAGGGCATGGCACTGCCGGATGACATTCCGGGCAGCGAAACTGCGCCGACCAGCGACGAACTGCTGCACGAGGAAGGCACGCCGCCGGACGATACCCCGCCGGCGAGTCCGCCGCCCAAGGGTCGCCCGAACCTGCGCGTGGTCAAGTAATCCCTCTGACGCCGCCCCGATGGGCGGCGTTTTCCTTTACAGGATTTACCGGTGGGTGCCGACCGTTGGTCGGCACTCAAAGCCCTTAGACATCCTCGGCATCCTCCGCATCCGGCCGGATCTGGCTGATCCGCGCCGCGCCCGGGCCAGTGAACGAGATCAACTGGTCGCCGCGCAGCACCATGCGGCCCACGTGGCGATCGATGCCATCGTAGGAATACTCGAACTTGAACGTGCGCTCGAAACCGAGCCGGCCATCCTCGCCGCGCGACAGGCGCAGGCCGGTGGCATGCACCGCCTGGTCCAGCCATTGCACGTCGGCTGCGCGGCAGGCATTGCGTCCCAGCTCGACCGCGCGCTCGGCGGCCGAACGCGCAGCGTTCCAGAAGAAGTAGATGATTCCGCCGGCAATCAGCAACAGCAGCAGGGTGGGCATGGCGTCAGCCGTCAGAGGTCGATTCCGCAAAGATGGCGGCGAACGAGCGCTGGATCAAGCGCTGGATTCACCGCCGCGGCTGCGGTTCGCTGGATACCGGTTGCGCGGGCACGATGACCGGTTGCGGTGTCGGGGCGGGCTGCATCGGCGTCGCAGTGGGCGAGGGCATCACCAGCGGTGATGTGGCGGTCAACTGCAGCAGTGCTGCCCAGTCCTGCCGGTTGAAGCTGCATTCGTCCTCGCGGCCCGGCGTGCAGCTGGGGTCGATGCCGGTGCTGTTGCGTTCGCGCGCGGGCGGCAGCTTGATCAGCCCGGTGCGGTCCAGCGGCAGCAGCCGCATCGCCACGGTGTTCATCACGTTGCCACCGACCAGGTACAGGGTCTGGTCGCCGCCAAGATTGGCCGCTACCACCACTTCGCAATGTGATTTCCAGTGGCCCACCGAGCCATTGCCCAGTGCCTGCACCAGCCCGCTGTAGCTGAGCGTGGTGCTGCGGTCGCGCAGGAAGCACAGCAGGTCGCCCGGTGCGGGTTTTGCGGACGCGGGATCGACCAACCGGTACGGCACGCCCGAGGGGCCGCCCTGGTACGCGGCACGGATGTAGTCGATGTGGCGTGGCGAGGTGTTGAAGCCAGGAACGCCGGACTGCACCATCACCCAGGAAATGAACGCGGCTGACCACGGGTTGTCGACCAGGAAGGCGCGGCAGTCGCTGTCGGTGTAGCGCGTACCCAGCGGTGCCAGGCAGCTGCTGGCGCCGGCGATGCTGCCCATTGCGTTGAGCGTGCCGCTGTTGCGCCAGTAGCCGGCCACGCGCTGCCAAGCGATCAGGCCGTTGTCGGCCAGGTGATCGCTTTCGGCCTCGGTGACACTGAGGCTGGCGGCGCGGCCATCGCGATCAATGAAGGGCCGGAACCACAGCCGGTGCTCGTTGCAGGCGGTATTGCGGATGGCCACCGCCAACGGGCTCAGGCCGAAGCGGGGCGGCACATCGCAGGCTTCGGCGGCCGCTGCGGACAAGGGGGCTGCGGCCAGCAGCAGGCAGGCAGGCAAGAGCATCCGGCGCATGCGCGGCTCCTGTGGGGGATGACCGCAGCGTCGCAGCGCTGTCGTGAACGCCGGGTGTGAGAACCGGGTCAGGCCTCAGCCCGGCGGCGGGCCCAGCTTCAGCGACAGATCAATCGCCTGCACGTGCTTGGTCAGGCCGCCAATGGAGATGCAGTCGACGCCGTCCTCGGCGATCGAACGCAGGCCACCCAGGCCCACGCTGCCGGACACTTCCAGCGGAATGCGGCCCGCCGTGATGCGCACCGCCTCGCGGCGCAGGTCGGGGCTGAAGTCATCCAGCAGGATGCGTTCGCAACCAGCTTCCAGCGCCTGGCGCAGCTGCGCAAGATCCTCGACCTCGACCACCAGCGGCAACCCAGGCCAT
This sequence comes from Stenotrophomonas sp. 99219_Sma, assembly GCF_056480785.1. Lineage (NCBI taxonomy): Bacteria > Pseudomonadati > Pseudomonadota > Gammaproteobacteria > Lysobacterales > Lysobacteraceae > Stenotrophomonas > Stenotrophomonas sp. 99219_Sma. The sequence goes on from NZ_CM151117.1 coordinate 1,544,537, forward strand.
TGCCGGCGTGCGGCAGCCACGGCTGCGGCCAGTGAACCGGCAGCGCGGATGTGGTTTTCCTTCAGCATCACCGTGTCGTACAGGCCGAAACGATGGTTCTCTCCACCGCCGCAGCGCACCGCGTACTTCTGCGCCAGGCGCAGGCCGGGCAGGGTCTTGCGGGTGTCGAGGATGCGCGTGCCGGTGCCGGCCACGGCCGCCACGTAGCGCGCGGTGGTCGTGGCGGTGCCGGACAGCGTCTGCAGGAAGTTCAGCGAAGTGCGCTCGGCGCTCACCAGGCTGCGGCTGCGCCCGTGCAGCAGCGCCAGTACGGTGCCGGCGGTGACCGTGTCGCCCTCGGAGACATGCCATTCGATGCGCACGTCCGGGTCGAGCGCGCGATGGGTGGCGTCGAACCAGGGGCGGCCGGCGATCACCCCGTCCTGCTTGCACAGCAGGTAGGCGCTGTCGGCCTGGTCGGGCAGCAGGGCGGCGGTGACGTCGCCGCTGCCCAGGTCCTCGGCCAGCGCACGCGCGACATCGGCGGCGACAACGGCCGCATCCGGCGTCGGCAGCGCGCTCATGCGGCCGGGAAGTCGGCGATCTGGGCGGTCGAGATGGCTTCCTCGGCCAGCAGCACCGGGATGCCGTCGTCAACGCGGAACACCTGCTTGCGGTCGCGGGTGACCAGCGCTTCGCGCAGCGGCTGCGCCAGCGGGTTGCCATCGGCCTTGTTCACCGCGCCGGCGGAAATGGCCTTGTTGAGGGCTTCCAGGCCCTTGCCATCCAGCAGGGACAGGGGCTGGCGGGTGTCCGGTGACACCAGCAGGTCGAGCAGCTTGCGATCCATGGTTCTTCGTCTTGCGTGGAAGATGGCTAGAATACGTCTTTAAGGCAGGTGACGGCCAATGACCCCCAACCCGATCGCGCCGCTTGTCGGCATCGTCATGGGTTCCCGTTCCGACTGGGAAACCATGCAGCACGCCGCCCAGAAGCTTGAAGCTCTGGGTGTTCCGTTCGAAGTGAAGGTAGTGTCCGCGCATCGGACGCCGGATGTGTTGTTCAGTTACGCCGAGCAGGCGGGCCCGCGTGGCCTGCGCGCGATCATCGCCGGTGCCGGCGGGGCCGCGCACCTGCCGGGCATGATCGCCGCCAAGACCGCCGTGCCGGTGCTGGGCGTGCCGGTGCAGTCCAAGGCCCTCAACGGCATGGATTCGCTGCTGTCGATCGTGCAGATGCCAGCCGGCATCCCGGTCGCCACCTTCGCCATCGGCAATGCCGGCGCCTCCAACGCCGCGCTGTTCGCCGCCGCAATGCTGGCCAGTGACCAGCCGGCGATCGGCCAGGCGCTCGACGCGTTCCGCGCACGCCAGACCGAAGACGTGATGGCCCACGACGATCCACGCCAATGAGCCTGACCGTAGGCATCCTGGGTGGCGGCCAGCTCGCCCGCATGATGGTACTGGCCGGTGCGCCGCTGGGATTGCGCTTCGAACTGTACGACCCCGCAGCCGACGCCTGCAGCGGCCCGCTGGCGCCGCTCACCGTCGGTGCCTTCGATGACCGTCAGGCGCTGGCGGATTTCGCGGCCAAGGTCGACGTGGTCACGTTCGATTTCGAGAACGTGCCGGCCGACAGCGCGCAGTTCCTGGCCGACCGCGTGCCGGTCTACCCGCCGCCGGCCGCACTGGCCGTGGCCCAGGACCGGTTGAGCGAGAAGACCTTGTTCCAGCAGCTGGGCATTCCGCTGCCGGCCTTCGCTGACATCCGCAGCCGTGACGAGTTGGCGGCGAAGGCTGCCGAGTTCGGTCTGCCGTGCATCCTCAAGACCCGCCGCCTCGGTTACGACGGCAAGGGTCAGTTCCGCCTGCGCAGCGAGGCCGACATCGATGCCGCATGGGATGCGCTGGGTGCGCAGGTCGAGCGTACTGGTCTGATCCTGGAGGGCTTCGTGGCCTTCCAGCGGGAGGTCAGCGTGGTTGCCGTGCGTGGCCGCGATGGCAGCTTCGAGGCCTGGCCGGTCACCGGCAACTGGCACGTCGACGGCGTGCTGTCGGCCAGCGTGGCGCCGGCCGTGTTGTCGGCCGCCGAGCACGAGGCCGCGATCGGCTATGCCCGTCGCGTCGCCGAGCACCTGCAGTATGTCGGCGTGTTCGCGCTGGAGCTGTTCTGCCGCGATGGCGAGCTGTTGGCCAACGAGATGGCGCCGCGCGTGCACAACTCCGGCCACTGGACCATCGAAGGCAGCGAGACCTCGCAGTTCGAGAATCACCTGCGCGCCGTGCTGGGCCTGCCGCTGGGCAGCACCCGCATGCTAGGCCATGCCTGCATGCTGAACTGGCTGGGCGCGATGCCGGACCCGGCGCCGGTGCTGGCCCAGGCCAGCGGCCACTGGCACGACTACGGCAAGGAGTCGCGTGAGGGCCGCAAGGTCGGTCATGCCACGCTGCGCGATGATGCTGCTGATGCACTGGCCGATGCACTGGACCAGGTGGGTCTGGAGCTGGGTCGCCAGGCCCAGGTGGCGCCGGCGGTACACGCGCTGCGCAACCGCTGAACCCGGTAGTGCCGGCCGCTGGCCGGCAATGCAACGATGTGGCGCGCCGGTGCAGGCATCGGCGCAACATTCCCGGTGGTAGCGTGGAGCTCCTTTCACAGGAGTCACGACCATGCTCGACTGGAATGCCTACCGCAAGGAACTGAAGGGCCGCATCGGCGAGATCGGCAAGCTCTCGCCGGATACGGTCACGGGCTATGCCACCCTCGCCAATGCCGGCGCGCAGACCAACCACCTGGATGCCAAGACCCGCGAGCTGATCGCGCTGGCCGTGGCAGTGACCACCCGCTGCGACGGCTGCATCACCGTGCATGTGGATGCAGCGCTGAAGCACGGCGCCAGCCGCGAGGAAATCGCCGAGGCGCTGGGCGTGGCAGTGTCGCTCAATGCAGGCGCCGCGCTGGTGTACTCGGCACGGGTGATGGACGCGGTGGCCGCGCACGAGAGCGCGTGAAGCTCCGTACTGTTTCCCGGTAGTGCCGGCCGCTGGCGGGCAGATCGGGTATGTCCGTGCGCGTATGGGGATGCCGGCCAGCGGCCGGCACTACCCCGTGGCGGAGCCGCTGCCTCAGCGCAGCTGGCTTTCGGCGAATTCCCAGTTGACCATCTGCCAGAACGCGTCCAGGTAGCGCGCGCGATCATTCTGGTAGTCCGTGTAGTAGGCGTGCTCCCAGACGTCGCAGCACAGCAGTGGGGTGCTTTCGCCGGTCAATGGCGTGCCGGCGTTTCGGGTGGCCTGCAGGCCCAGCTGCCCGCCCGGATGCTGCACCAGCCACACCCAGCCCGAGCCGAACAGGCCCAGTGCGGTGCGGTTGAATTCCTCGCGCAGGCGCTGCACGTCGCCGAACTGGCGCTTGACCAGCTCGCCCAGCCGCCCCTGCGGCTCACCGCCGCCGCGCGGGCGCAGGCACTGCCAGTAGAAGCCATGGTTCCAGGCCTGTGCGGCGGCATCGAACAGCGTGCCCTGGGCGTGGCGGACGATCTCTTCCAGTGACGCTTCCTCCCACTCGGTGCCGAGGATGCCGGCGTTGACGGCATCCACGTAGGCGCGATGGTGGCGGCCGTGATGCAGTTCCACGGTCTGTGCGGACAGGTGCGGCTGCAGGGAGCCGGGAAGGTAGGGCAGGGCAGGCAATTCGACAGGCATGGACAGGTTCGTGGCCAGGGGGCGGCGGCAGCCGGTTCCATCCGCTTACAATGGCGGCTACCGTGGGCAGTCTAGCCGACCATCACGGTCGGTTTGTCCGGCGAAGCAAGGAGTGTGGTTGTGGCGGTAATGCAGCAAATCCAGGCCGAGGTCGATCGTTACCCGCTCGTGCTGTTCATGAAGGGCACCCCGCAATACCCGATGTGCGGCTTCTCCAGCCGCGCCGTACAGGCATTGATGGCGGCCGGCGCGGTCACCCTGCGCACCGTCAACGTGCTGGAAGAGCCCGAGATCCGCGCCAACCTGCCGCGCTTTTCCAACCTGCCGACCTTCCCGCAGCTGTTCATCAACGGTGAATTGATCGGCGGCTGTGACATCGTGCTGGAGCTGTTCGAAGCCGGCGAGCTCAAGCGCATCGTCGAAGAGGCGACCCAGGGATGAGTGCCTGGCCATCGACGTCACCGACCGACGGGGCGCTCGATGGCCGCCCGTTGCAGGATCGCGTGGTACTGGTCGCCGGTGCCGGTGGTGGGCTGGGCAGTGCTGCGGCAGTGGCTGCTGCAGCCGCTGGGGCCACCGTGGTCCTGCTGGGCCGCAAGCCGCGGCGCCTGGACCGTGTCTACGCCCAGGTCCAGGCGGTCGGCCCGGAACCCCTGCTGTACCCGTTGGACCTGGAAGGCGCAGGCCCCGACGACTATGCCGAGCTGGCCCAGGCCCTGCAGCGCGAGCTGGGGCGGCTGGACGGCCTGCTGGTCTGTGCCGCCCACTTCCCGGGCCTGACCCCGTTCGAGCTGGCTGACCCAGCCAGTTTCGCCCGCGCGGTGCACGTTACCTTGACCGCGCCGGCCTGGCTGGCCCAGGCCTGCCTGCCACTGCTGCGGCAGCGCGAAGATGCGGCGCTGGTGTTTGCGGTCGATGCCCCCGACCGGGTCGGGCAGGCTTACTGGGGCGGTTACGGTGTGGCCCAGCATGGCCTGCGTGGCCTGATCGCCAGCCTGCACGACGAACTCGGCCGCAGCCCGGTACGGGTCAGTGGCCTGTACCCCGGCCCGCTGCGCACAGCCCTGCGGGCCCGGGCGTATTCCGTCGACCAGGACCCGGCCGCCCAAGGCCCGGAGGCCGCCGCCGCTGCGGCCGTGACCCTGTTGTCCGGTGCTGGCGCCACCTGGCGCGGCCGGATTCTCGATGCCAGCGGGGCGTCCCCGGCCGAGTGAGTGCTAGGGAAAGGCGGAGTGAAGAACCCGTCACGATTGCGTTGCGATCGGGTGCCGTTTGTCGCACAACCGTCACATTGATGGCGTAGCGTGTTAATCTAGTGTTAACCGTTGTGGCTTCCTTCAGCCAAGCGGTAGGGAACCCCAGATAAATGTCCGACCAGCCACCCGCAGGGCTGTTTGGATGCGCTTTTTTTCCGCCATCGCCAACTCGCATCGAGGCTACCGAAAAATGACCCACCCACTCCGGATGTCCAAGCTCACCCTTGGTCTCGTGGCTGCGCTCGCCGCCGCTCCCGCCTTCGCCCAGAGCACCTCTGCCGGTGTCGGCGGCCAGGTGATGTCCGCCGCAGGCCAGCCTGTGGTCGGCGCTGAAGTCACCATCACCCACACCGAGTCGGGCACCGTTTCGCGTGCCACCACTGATGCGTCGGGTCGCTACAACGCGCGCGGCCTGCGCGTGGGTGGCCCGTACACCATCACCATCACCAAGTCCGGTGAAGGCACCAAGACCGAAGAGGGTGTCTTCCTGAACCTGAACCAGGTCAACACGGTCAACGCCAATCTGGGCGGTGACCTGGCCGCGACCAACCTGGACGCCGTGAACGTTGTCGCCACCGCCGGCGGCCTGGACCTGTTCAGCGCCACCAAGATGGGCAGCGGCACCAACGTGACGCGCGAAACGATGGACGCGCTGCCGTCGGCCAACCGCAACATCCAGGACTACATCCGCCTGGATCCGCGCATCTCGCAGGTCAGCAAGGCTGACGGTGCGATCTCGGCCGGCGGCCAGAACACCCGTTACAACGCCATCCGCATCGACGGCATCAGCGCCTCCGATCCGTTCGGCCTGGGCTCCAACAACCTGCCGACCGAGCGTCAGCCGGTGTCGATGGACGCCATCCAGGAAATCAACATTGACCTGGCCAACTACGACACCACCATCGCTGGTGGTACCGGTGCGGTGATCAACGCCGTGACCAAGTCGGGTACCAATGAGTTCCACGGCACCGTGTACGGTTCGTACCGCGACAAGGACATGGTCCGTTCGCGCCTGGAAGGTGATCGTACGGACTTCAACGGCTTCAAGGACGAGAAGACCTACGGCATGACCTTCGGCGGCCCGATCGTCAAGGACAAGCTGTTCTTCTTCACCAACTACGAGAAGTATGAGCGCAGCGGCGGCGGTGTCAGCCTGAGCGAAAGCCCGTACAACAAGGATCCGGCGAAGGGGGGCATCAGCGATGCCGACATCTCGGTCGTGCAGAAGCGCATGGCGGAACTGGGTCATCCGGTGGGTAGCGTCAGCGACCTGAACAACAAGACCGAGATCGAAGAGTACGCGGTCAAGCTGGACTGGAACATCAACGAGAACCACCGTGCGGCCCTGCGCTACAACAAGATGAAGCAGGACGTCGTCCGCTTCCCGCAGGTCAGCAGCAGCGCACTCTCGCTGAGCGATTTCTGGTACACCCAACCGACCCAGTACGAAACCTGGATGGGTGAGTTGTTCAGCGACTGGTCCGAGAACTTCTCGACCGAGTTCAAGATCTCGCACAAGGACTACTCGTCCAACCGCGTCGCTGCCTCGCACCTGCCGCAGATGCGCGTCCGTTTCGGCAACAACTCGCTGTACCTGGGTACCGAGCAGAACACCCACACCAACCTGGTCGAGTCGAAGGAACTGAGCGCCTTCGGTGCCGGTACCTGGTACGTCGGTGACCACACCATCAAGTTCGGTTTCGATTACACCGACAACGACCTGATGAACTTCTACGGCCGCAACCTGTACGGCGCGTATGACTTCCGTGACCTGGCCTCGTTCCTGAAGGGCACCGCGAACGGCTACCAGCTGCGCGTTCCGCGTCCGGGCGGCAGCCTGGATGACATTCCGGCCAAGTTCCATCTGAAGAACACCGGTCTGTTCATCCAGGATACCTGGGCGGTCAACTACAACCTGAGCCTGATGTTCGGCGTCCGCGTGGACATCCCGGACTTCACCAGCCAGACCAAGTACAACGCCGACATCCAGACGCTGTATGGTTACAACAACACCAAGCTGGTGGACAAGAGCCTGATCCAGCCGCGTGTCGGCTTCAACTACACCTTCGACAGCGATCGCCCGACCCAGCTGCGAGGCGGCGTGGGCCTGTTCGGCGGCGCTGCCCCGAACGTGTGGCTGGCAGGTGCTTACCAGAACACCGGCCTGAACTACGTCGAGTACAACGTTCCGGGTAATCCGGGTGGCTTCAGCGTCGATGCCGACAATCCGTTCATTCCGGACCCGTCGCGTATCGTTGCGCGCCAGAACGTCGACATCATCAACCCGGGCACCCGCCTGCCGTCGGTATGGAAGGCCAACCTGGCCTTCGATCACGAACTGCCGTGGTACGGCATCGTGGCGTCGGCCGAACTGCTGTTCACCAAGGTCAAGGATGGCCTGTACTTCGAGCGCCTGGACCTGACCAATGGCAAGGGCAATGGCCCGACCTACGTGTCGGCACAGGATGGTCGTGAGATCTACTGGAACGACAAGGGTCTGAACCAGGCCAACAGCAAGATCGACAGCCGCAGCGGCGACAACCTGGGCATGGAGAACGGCACCAATGGCGTGCTGAACCGCAACTACCGCCCGAACAACATCGGCGACGTGCTGCTCCTGCGCAATACCGACAAGGGCCGTGGCAGCCAGGCGACCTTCTCGCTGGCCAAGCCGCTGACCGAGAACTGGGGCTGGTCGCTGGGTTACACCTACACCCAGTCGAAGGAAGTGAGCCCGCTGACCAGCTCGCAGAACACCTCGAACTGGAACAACACCCAGATCCTGAACGCCAACGAGAACATCGCGTACAACTCGCGCTATGCGATCAAGGATCGTGTCACCGGTACCCTGGAGTGGAAGCACAACTTCTTCGGTGACAACGCCACCCGCGTCGGTCTGTTCTATGAAGGCCGTTCGGGCCGTCCGTACAGCTACGTGTTCTACAACGATGCCAACGGCGACAGCGCAATCGGCAACGACCTGTTCTACGTGCCGAAGGGCCCGGGCGACGTGATCTTCGTGGGTGGTGCAACCATGGAGCAGAAGTTCTTCGACTGGCTGGCGCAGAATCCGGAACTCGATGCTTACCGTGGCAGCACGGTGCCGGCCAACCAGCACCGCGCCAAGTGGGTCAACAGCTTCGATGTCCGCATCAGCCAGGAGTTCCCGGGCTTCGCGAAGACCCACAAGGGTGAGATCGCGCTGGACATCATGAATGTCGGCAACCTGCTCAACAAGAAGTGGGGCCTGATCGACGACTACGGCTTCTACGCCACCCGTCGCGTGGGCAACTTCGCAGGTATCGATCCGGCCACCGGCAAGTACGTGTACTCGTTCACCGGTGCGGATGATTCCTCGGTGCAGGAAAACAACAACGACAAGGGCAACACCGCCGTGTCGCGCTGGTCGATGCAGCTGACCGTGAAGTACAAGTTCTGATCCATCAGAGCCTGAAGCAGTAAGTGAAAACGGCCGGGGAAACCCGGCCGTTTTCCGTTCATGCGAAAGTCCTTGCAGGTCACCTGGCATCGGCGTAGCATCCAGAAATGTGCGCGGTGCCAACGCCGCCGATGCGGTCCCGGAAAGGCGAACGCGGGAAGCACACATCCAACGGTCGGGCTTCCCGGCCGTTTTGCTTTTTAAGGGGGCGGCAGTACAGTCGGAAACCTTGAAGGAAGCGAAAAATTGGACATGACCACGAACGAAAAATCAGCCCGTGCACTGCCGGTGCAGGATGCGCGGATCTACCCGCGCGGTGGGCTGGATGTGCTGTCGCGGGCCGAAGTGGCCCGCCTGCGCGATGCGTCTGCCGGCGGTATGCACGAGCTACTGCGCCGCTGCGCGCTGGCCGTGCTGACCAGCGGAAGCGCCTCTGACGATCCGCGCGCGGCGCGCGATCTGTATCCCGATTTCGACATCCAGGTGGCGCAGCAGGATCGCGGCGTGCGCATCGACCTGGTCAATGCACCGGCGATGGCCTTCGTCGATGGCGAGATCATCCGCGGCGTCGCCGAACTGCTGTTCGCCGTGGTGCGTGACCTGGCCTACATGGCCATCGAGATGGGCCCGGCCTACGCGGCCGAGCTGGAGTCGTCCGAGGGCATCACCAACGCGGTGTTCGGCCTGCTGCGCAACGCACGCATCCTCAACCCGGGCGACCCGAACCTGGTGGTGTGCTGGGGCGGCCACTCGATCTCGCGCGACGAATACCTGTACACCAAGCAGGTGGGTTACGAGCTGGGCCTGCGCGGCCTGGACATCTGCACCGGCTGCGGCCCGGGCGCGATGAAGGGCCCGATGAAGGGCGCCACCATTGCCCACGCCAAGCAGCGCCGCACCGTGACGCGCTACATCGGCCTGACCGAGCCGGGCATCATCGCGGCCGAGTCGCCGAACCCGATCGTCAACCACCTGGTGATCATGCCGGACATCGAGAAGCGCCTTGAGGCCTTCGTCCGCATCGGCCACGGCATCATCGTGTTCGCCGGTGGCGTCGGCACCGCCGAGGAAATCCTGTACCTGCTCGGCATCCTGCTGCGTGAGGAAAACAAGGACCTGCCGTTCCCGCTGATCCTGACCGGCCCGACGGTGGCAGCGCCGTACTTCGAGCAGATCGATCGCTTCATCCGCCTGACCCTGGGCGATGCAGCCGCCGAGCGCTACGAGATCGTCATCGGCGACCCGGTGGCGGTGGCAAAGAAGATGGCCAACGGCATCAAGCGCGTGCGTGAGCACCGCCTGGCACAGAAGGACTCGTTCTTCTTCAACTGGTCGATCGAGATTCCGTGGGAGTACCAGCAGCCGTTCGTGCCGACCCACGAGGCAATGGCCGCGCTGGACCTGCACCACGGACGTGCCCCGCACGCGCTGGCGGCCGACCTGCGCCGGGCGTTCTCGGGCATCGTTGCCGGCAACGTGAAGGAAGACGGCATGCGCCGCATCGAGCAGTTCGGGCCGTTCCAGATCCACGGTGACCCGGACATGATGCAGGCCCTGGACGCGCTGCTGCGCGCCTTCGTCGAACAGCGCCGGATGAAGATCTCCGGCGAATACCAGCCCTGCTACCAGGTGCTGGCCTGAGCCTGCGCCGGCGCGATGGGGATCGCGCCGGGACAGGCAGGGGAGGGCGGGCCGTCAAGGCGTTGACGCCCGTCGCCCCGGAATGACCGTTCATCCTGCCGCCGCTTGCCGGTGGCAGGGCGATGGCCCATCGTGGCCATCAACACGCTGGGGAGCGTCCAATGTCTTTGCGCCGGCAAAACGGCTTTACGCTGGTTGAGTTGATGGTCACGATCATGGTCCTGGCCGTGCTCGCCACGATCGCTTTTCCCAGTTTCCAGAGCACGCTGCGATCCAATCGCATCGCTACCGCGAGCAACGAGCTGATCGCTTCACTGGCCTTGGCACGTAGCGAGGCGGTAAAGAACCGTCGCGGTGCGGGTGTCTGTGCGTCGTCTGCGGGCAGTACATGTGATGGCAAAAGCTGGGCTGACGGCTGGCTGGTCTGGGCGGACACCAATGGGGATGGTGCGCTGAGCGCTGGGGAGACCGTGCTCCGCTACAGCGCCGGCCGACCTGGACTGACTACGATCGGGACGCCGGATCTGTCCGTGGGTTTTGACCCGCGTGGCCGCAACCGCGCCAATGCGTCGCTGGACCTGACCCTGCGCCCGGACACCTGCGGCAAGCAACCGCTGCAACGAACGTTACGCATTTCGCCGACCGGACAGGTCCGGCTGTTGAAGGAGGATTGCAAGTGAGTGCGTCCCGATCCCGTTCCCCGCGCGGCGTGCAAGGGGGCTTCAGCCTGATCGAAGTGCTGATCGCCATTCTCGTGCTTGGCGTTGGCCTGCTCGGTTTCGCGCTGATGCAGACCATGAACGTACGCTTCGTCCAGAGTGCCAACTACCGCACCCAGGCGACCAATCTGACCTACGAGATGCTGGACCAGCTGCGGGTGAATCGGAAGATGGCGCCGGTCTATGTCGGCGACTATACCGCCACCACGTCCAGCAAGAACTGCTTACCTCCCACCGGCAAGGACATCAGCAAAGACGCCTTCACCCTGGATTGGAGGTGCCGCCTGGGCAAGGCGCTGGGCGACGGCGCTACGGGGAAAGTAACCCGGAACGGTGATCAGTACTCGGTCAGCGTGAGCTGGGGGGATGAGCGCTGGAATGCCGATGCCGGTGACACCACGTTCACTGCCAGGAGCGGCTTGTGATGCGCGCCTCATGCTCTTCATCCCGACACATGTCGGGTCTTTCCATGGTTGAGCTGATGATCGCACTGGCCATTGGTGTGATCGTCATGCTCGGCGTGGTGCAGGTGTTTGCAGCATCGAGGGCGGCCTACCAGCTGTCCGATGGCCTGGCGCGGGTGCAGGAAAACAGTCGCTTCGCGATGGATGCCCTGCAACGCGAACTTCGCATGGCCGGGCATTTCGGCTGTGTCAATGACCAGGGGCGAAATACACCGGACAATGCCTCGCTGTTCAGTACCTTCGCAACGGCTCCGCATCCGGCGCTGGACTTCCAGACGTCGATCCAGGGCTTTGAAGCTACCGGAACCGCGCCGGGAGCGGCGGTTACCCTGACAGCCACACCCGCAACCGGCGGAACCGACTACAAGCCCGCGCTGCCTGCCGAGTTTGCTGCGGCCATGCCCAACCGAGTCAATGGCAGCGACATCGTGGTGCTGCGTTACCTGATGCCGGATGGTGTGCCGATCACCGCCATTGGCGGCGTTCCAGGCAAGCCGATTTTCAGTTTTGACAAAGCGCGCCTTGCGGTACTGCAGAGTGGTGTCTCCAACCCGGGGCTGTATGGTGCGGCCGACTGCGCCAGCGTCACGATCTTCCAGGCGCGCGCGGTGGACAAGGGCGCCGGCACCGTCACCTTTGGGGATGCGCCGAACAATGCAGGGAACTTCACCCGTCCGGTCACCACCGGTCAGGCGATGCTGCACCGTGCAGAAAGCGCGCTGTACTACATCGGCTATGACGCCGCCATTGCCCGTTCTTCGTTGTATCGCGTGCGCTTCACCGCCATCCCCAATGGCGCGCTGGTGGCCAATGCGCCGGAGGCACTGGTGGAGGGCGTAGAAAACATGCAGTTGTTGTATGGCCAGGACCGCGGGCTTACCGACGTTTATCCAACCGGTTTCATTGATCGCCAGGGCACTGCCGAAACGGTGCAGGGGTCTACCAATCCGGCCGCGAATGGTTGGCGTCGTGTCGGCGCCGTGCAGCTGGGGATGGTGATGTCCAGTCCGGATCCATCGGCGGCGCCGCAGGCCGACCAGAACGCTGCGCTCACTTCGCTGGGCGTGACGTTCACGGCGCCGGCAGACGGTCGCATGCGCGCTGTCTATCAAACCACCATCGCCCTTCGCAACCGCCTCTTTGGCAACTGAGGCTCGCATGTACACACGCCCGCGTCTTCCTTCCTTCACAGCACGCCGGCAGCAGCGAGGCGCTGTGCTGTATGTCGCCCTGATCATGTTGATCCTGCTGGCTCTTATCGGCATCGCCGGCATGCAGGTTACCGGTATGCAGGAGCGCATGGCGGCCAACTACCTGCGTTCCAATCAGGCCTTCCAGAACGCCGAAGCCGACGTGCGTACCCAGGAGGCGGCCATCAAGACAGCCATCGAAAGCGGCGGCGTTTTCGAGGCCAACCAGGAAGAATGCAGTCCGGTATTCGACCCGGCAACCTGGGCCGATGGCAAGACTGCGGCTGCGGCAATCCATACCCGGCGCCTTGATAAGTGCGTGATGGGCGGCGGAGGGACCGGCCTCGGGGGCCGGAAGAACGAAGAGACCGAAAACATCTACCAGATCACCGTCCTGGCCAGTGACGATCCGGCCAATCCATCTTCCAGCGCTGTCATCGATACGATCTTCATTCCATGAACACTTCGCGCCGCTTCTCCCGCATCGTCTCGACTCCCTGGCTGCGCGCGGGCGCTGCCGTTGCCGTGCTGGCTGGGGTGGGGGCGTTGGTCTACCCGCTGTTCGCTGCGCTTGGCGACTACGACATCGCGCAGGAGCCGTTGTACAGCAAGAAGACCCAGCCGCCGCTGATGATGATGGTGATGTCGCGCGACGAGCAGCTGTTCAACAAGGCCTACAGCGATTACAGCGACCTGGATGAGGATGGCACCCTCGACACCACATACCAGGACAAGTTCGATTACTCCGGTTACTTCGATTCCAACCTCTGCTATTCCTACGCCAGCGGCCAGTTCAAGGCCAGTGCACAGGCCGGCGGCACCTGGAAGCACAGCTGCGGTGGAAGCTGGTCCGGCAATTTCCTGAACTGGGCAACGATGAGTCGCCTGGACGTGATGCGCTACGTGCTGTACGGCGGCCATCGCATCACCGACAGCGCCGCCAGCACCGTGCTGGAGCGCGCGCAGATCCCCAACGATCTGCACGCGTGGGTAAAGGTATACAGCGGCAGTGATATCAACAGTTTCACCCCGTACAAGACCACCATGTCCTTCTGCAACGCCACCATCGAATCCGGTGGTGCACCGCTGATGCGCGCTGCGTCGGGCAACTGGGGCGAGTGGGCGGCCACCGCCAGCCGCCAGTGCATCACCGGCCGAAGCGATGAAGGCAAGGCTGATTCACCTGGCTCTGCCACCAACTTCAACGTCCGGGTTGAGGTCTGCGCCAGTGGCAGCGGAGCTTTCCCGGAGGCGTTCTGCCGCAAGTACAACGATGGCACAAGGGACTATCTGAAACCGGCTGGGCTGCTGCAGTCGTATGGCGAAAGCGGCCGTCTTCGCTTCGGTCTGGTCACGGGTACCTATGTCAATCCGCGCGATGGTGGCGTGGTGCGGCGGAACATCGGAAAGATCGCAGGTAACGGCACCGGATTCTGTGCGGCCGGCGACGAAATCAACCTGTCCAACGGTCAGTTCTGTAACAGCTTGTCCGGTGGTGCGGAAGGCATCATCAATACCATCTCCAACTTCCGTATCGACCAGTGGAACTGGAGCAATAACTGGAATGACTGCAACGACTACAGCATCCTCAACCGACAGGGCTTCGGTGACAGAGGTAATCTGACCGATCCGGGCAATGCCTCGAAGAAGTGCAGTGCCTGGGGCAATCCCCTGGCCGAGATGTATGCCGAAGCTGTGCGCTACATCAAGGGTGAAACCAAGGGCATCTACAGTGCGTCCGGGGACCTGAGCGGGCTGCCCAATGCGGTTGCCTGGAAGGATCCCTACCGCTCCCCGAACGATGGCGGCAACTCCTACTGCGCCACCTGCAACATCCTGGTGATGTCCTCAGGCCTGCCGTCGTTCGATAGCGACAACATCGGGTCGATCAATGGCCTGGCACCTGCGGCGTCGGCAACGGATGCGATCGGCAATCTTGAAGGCATTACTGGTGGCAGTTACATGGCTGGCCGCGTCGGCCTGACCGAGCGCTATGCCTCGATCAATACCCATGAGGACATCTGTCGCGCGGCCAAGGTTACTGGCCTGTCGCTGGTGCGTGGCATCTGCCCGGATGTGCCTTCCACGGAAGGCAGCTACCTGATGGCGGGCTTGTCAAAGGCCGCGGCCGAGACCGACCTTCGTCCGGGCGTGCAGAACAAGCCGGATACCTACAAGCTCACTGCGACCACCTATACCGTGGCCATGGCTGAGAGCCTGCCCAAGTTCGAGATTCCGGTGGGCAACGGCAAGATCACCCTGGCCCCACTGTGCCAGGCCAACAATACCGGTACGGCAAAAATCACCAGCAATGGCTGGCGCAGTTGCTTCCTCGGTTCTGTTGGTATCGGCACCAAACAGTCTACGGTCTCGCCGAATTTCGTCTATGGACGAACTTATCGCGCAGACGGCAAGGCTGGCAGTTTCTCGCTGGTATGGGAAGACTCGTTGTGGGGCAATGACCACGACAACGACGTGGTCTCCATGCTCAGCTACTGCGTGGGCGCTACCTGCAACGACGGCGACAATACGAATTTCCGCAACATCTGCTGGCGCTCCAGCAGTGCGGAGTGCAGCAACAATGCTGTACGCAATACCGTGGGCAGCGATGAGGTGCTGGTCCGCATTGAGAATCTTTCTGCCTATGCCGGCAACGCGATGCTCACCGGCTACACGATCGTGGGTTCGAACGCGGCCGACAACGTGCAGCGACTGGTACTGCGGCCCGGCGACAAGAACGGTTCGGTGCTGACGACCACCTCGGCTCCTCCGGCAGAATGGACAGGTGCCATTGTCCTGCGCTACCGCCTGGGAAGCGGCCAGGCCAATCAGTTGGAGAGCCCGCTGTGGTACGCCGCCAAGTATGGCGTGCCGGCTGGCAAGAAATGGGACAGCAAGGTGCCTGGCGTGCCGGACAACTATTTCCTGGCGCGCAATCCGGCCAAGCTGAAGTCTGCGCTGGAGTCGATCTTCGACAGTGCTGCCGCGGGCGAGGCGCCGGTGGGGGGCAGCGCGACTGGCGCCCGGGTCAACGCAGGTTCCTTCACCGTCTCGGCGCACTACACGGTACCGTCGGGATCCAATGACTGGACTGGCGATCTCATCGCCCGTCAGACCCTCTCCAATGGCGAAGTCGGCCCTGAGCTGTGGCGGGCGTCGACCAGGATGAGCGCTTCGGGCCGCAATATCGTGGTGTCGACTGCGCCGACTTTTGTGAACAAGTCCAATCAGTTGATTCCTGTAGCAGCGGCAGATTTCACTGCGGACAACATTCCCGGCCGCGACCGCGCCGAGAAACTGGGCAACCTTGGGCTCAATACCGTTCCCAACTGGTTCGGTTCGCATACGGTTGCCGATCTCGTCAGCTATCTGCGTGGTTCACCGGTCAGCGGGTTCCGTCCGCGCAGTGTACTGCTCGGCGACATCGTCAATTCCAGCGTCGAGATTGTTTCCACCCGGGATGACTACGGCTATACATCCTGGAAGGAGCAGGGCGGGATAGGCTGGAAGACCACACTCGGTACCCGCTACAAGGCCTATCTGACATCGAAGACTGCGTCTGGCGGCCCGCCCTCAATGGTCTATGTCGGGGCCAACGACGGCATGCTGCACGGATTCAATGCCGGCACCGGAACCGCGGCCGGCACTGAACAGTTCGCCTACATTCCCTCCACGTCGCTGCAGCACATGGCCGAACTGGCCAACCCTGCCTATGGCCATCGCTACTACGTTGACGGCGGACTGACGGCATCCGACGTCCACTACGGCGAGGCGTGGCATACGGTACTGGTAGGGACCACCGGCGGTGGCGGTGCCACGCGCGGCCCGTCCGCCACGGCAGTCGGTAACGGCTCGGTGTTTGCGCTGGATATCAGCAATCCAACGGCGTTCAACAGCGGCAACGTGCTGTGGGAGATTTCCGGCAAGACCGAATCGGACATGGGCTTCGCGTTCGGCAAGCCGGTGGTGGTGCCTGTCGCTGGCACTGATCCGAACGGCGCGCCGCGATTTGTTGCACTGTTCGGTAACGGCGTCAATTCGAGTACGGGCCGTCCTGTGTTGTATGTGGTCGACATCCAGAGCGGTGAGGTACTCAAGCGCCTGTATCCGAGCGGGGGCAAGTACGCGATCGCCAATGGCCTCAACCACGTCACAGCGGTGGCACTGCACAACAGCAGCAGCCTGGCCGATACCGTGTACGGTGGTGACATGCAGGGCAACATTTGGCGCTTCGATCTGCGGGGGGGCGACCCCACGGCATGGAATGTGTCGCTCAGCGGTACACCACTGTTCACCGCCATGCGCAGCGCGGTGGCGCAACCGATCACAGGAGCGATCCAGACGTCTGCGGGGCCGGGTGGGGGCGTCAGCCTGTTCTTCGGTACCGGTCGTTATTTCACCGCCGATGACAACGCCGTTACCCGCAATTCACCTGTGCAGACGCTGTACGGAATATGGGACAACCTCAGCGACGCGATCTCCAGCCGCGACGTGCTGGTGGGGCAGTCGATCAGTGCCAATGGTGCAGCATTCCGCGACATATCCAGCAACGCGGTGGACTATTCAACAAAGCGTGGCTGGTACGTTGATCTGATCGTGGATACCACGGTGGAGGGTGAGCGCTTCTTTGGATATCCGACGTTGCAGGGTGGCACCGTGATGTTCACCACGTATGTGCCTGGACAGTCCGTCTGCGGTACAGGTGGTGGCGTCAACTGGCGCTATCGGCTGAACATGGCCACCGGCCAGCCCGCGATGGGCGGCCTCACCGACGAAGTGGGGGGGGATCCGCTGTGTGGCGCGAATTGTGGCGCCGGGGCGTTGACTCGCGGCGGCGACGTCGCGACGGGGGCTCCTGTGCTGGATACACAAGTCAGTACATCGATGCGCAAGGGCTGCGACCCCAGCGATCCGAAGTGCTCGGTCGATGGTTCGATTGACCGGTGCATCGTGACGCTGAACACTCCGGGCGCGGATACTGCATACGGCCAGCGTGCCTGCGGTCGCCAGTCCTGGCGCCAGATCCGCTGATGACCATGAACATGAGAGCGCCGATGCACACATCCTCAACCCGCCGCTTTGCAGCCGGTTTCACCCTGATCGAGCTGATGATCACCGTAGCCGTGATCGCCGTCCTGGCGGCCGTGGCCCTGCCGTCCTATCAGCGGCATGTGCTGAAGACCAACCGGGCCCTGGCCAAGGCCGATCTGGTCGAGATCGCACAGCTGCTCGAGCGCTACCATACGGTGCAGAACAGCTATGACGGTTTCTCACTGCCGTTCAACCAGTCGCCGCGACAGGGCAACAAGCGCTACACGCTGTCCCTGAACGGTAAGGCCACGGCCAGCACCTACACGCTGCAGGCGGTGCCGGAAACCGGCCAGGACAAGGATGTGTGCGGCACGCTGACGCTGGATCAGGCCGGACGCAAGACGCCGGACAAGAAGACCAATGCGGAGTGCTGGTAACGGTTGGGCATCGCACCTGCAAAAAGGGCTTGCGCTGGCCGCCAAACGCTGGCTAAAATGCGCACCCCGCCCGAATAGCTCAGCCGGTTAGAGCACTTGACTGTTAATCAGGGGGTCGTTGGTTCGAGTCCAACTTCGGGCGCCAGATTCGAAAAAGCCGCGAGAAATCGCGGCTTTTTTCGTTTCCACGATGGCATTGCAGGTTTCAGCAGGGGGTGGACCTGCGCGGGCGCTGGCTCCTGACCCGTCCGGGGACGCTGATGATGACGCGGCTGTGCTCCTGTCCATCCACGCACAACACGATGGACTGGTTGGTACCGGCATTGCGGCCGTCGGGCCGGAACCGCACGTCGGGCCGATGATCGCTGGTGCGCAGGTCGACATGACGCTGGCGTGTCCTGTGCACGCGCAGTTCCCTTGCGGCGGCGGTCGCGCTGTTGGCCGGTTCGACCTGCACCCGCCAGCCCTGGCTCCATGCCTGGTCACACATCATGCCGTCCGACGATCCGCAGACCGTCACGCGGCGGCGTTCGGTGATGGCGGCGCTGCGCGCCATCGACAGGCTGGCGACCAGTTCGGCGCGCAGCGCTTCCGCCTGGAAGTGCCGCAGCGTGCGTTGCCAGGGGCCCCAGGCCAACGCCAGCAGGACCGACAGCACCATGACGGCGACCAGCAGCTCGATCAGATGGAGCCCGCGGTGGAGCCGGACAGGGCGAAGACGATGAGGCATGCCTCCAGCCTCGACGTACGCCGGGGCATTCACCATCAGCCAACGCCGCGCTCACCTGCCCGGAAACCCCTCAGCGGGCCGTCACTCCATGCCCCGTATACTCATCACTCCCGGGAACTGGCACCACCATGAGCGACCGTTTTGAACTCGTCTCGCCGTATTCGCCGGCGGGCGACCAGCCTGATGCCATCGCGAAGCTGACCAGCAACTTCGAAGCGGGCATCGCCAAGCAGACCCTGCTGGGCGTCACCGGCTCGGGCAAGACCTACACCATCGCCAACGTCATCCAGAACGTGCAGAAGCCGACGCTGATCATGGCGCCGAACAAGACGCTGGCGGCGCAGCTGTATGGTGAGTTCAAGGCGTTCTTCCCGCACAACGCGGTGGAGTACTTCGTCAGCTACTACGACTACTACCAACCGGAAGCCTACGTGCCATCGTCGGACACCTTCATCGAGAAGGACAGTTCGATCAACGAGCACATCGAGCAGATGCGGCTGGCGGCGACCAAGACCCTGCTGTCGCGCCCGGACGCGATCGTGGTGGCGACGGTGTCCGCGATCTATGGCCTGGGCGCGCCGGAAGACTACCTGTCGCTGCGCCTGATCCTGTCCAAGGGCGAGCGCATCGACCAGCGCGACCTGATCAACCACCTCACCCAGCTGCAGTACACGCGCAACGAATACGAGCTGCAGCGCGGTACCTTCCGCGTGCGTGGCGAAGTCATCGACGTGTTCCCGGCCGAGTCGGACAGCGAGGCGCTGCGCCTGGAGCTGTTTGATGGCGAGGTCGAGAAGATCACGTTGTTCGATCCGCTCACCGGCGAGACGCTGCGCAACATGCAGCGCTTCACGGTCTACCCGAAGACCCATTACGCCACCACGCGCGAGCGTGTGCTGGCGGCGATCGAGACGATCAAGGTCGAGCTGAAGGAGCGCCTGGAGCAGCTGTACGCGCAGAACAAGCTGGTGGAGGCGCAGCGCCTGGCGCAGCGCACCCAGTTCGATCTGGAAATGATGGCCGAGGTCGGCTACTGCAACGGCATCGAGAACTACTCCCGGCACCTGACCGGCAAGAACGCCGGCGAACCGCCGCCGACATTGTTCGACTACCTGCCGGCCGACGCGCTGCTGGTGATCGACGAATCGCACGTGACCATTCCGCAGATCGGTGCCATGTTCAAGGGCGACCGTTCGCGCAAGGAGACGCTGGTCGAGTTCGGGTTCCGGCTGCCCTCGGCGCTGGACAACCGGCCGCTGCGCTTCGAGGAGTGGGAAGAGCGCTGCCCGCGCAGCATCTATGTGTCGGCCACGCCAGGCCCCTATGAGTACCGCGAAGCCGGTGACGAGATCACTGAACTGGTCGTACGCCCCACCGGCCTGATCGACCCGGTGGTGGAGATCCGCCCGGTGGGCACCCAGGTTGACGACCTGATGAGCGAGGCCAACGCGCGCATCAAGGCCGGTGACCGTGTGCTGGTCACGACGCTGACCAAGCGCATGGCCGAAAATCTCACCGAATACCTGACCGAGCACGGCATCCGCGTGCGCTACCTGCACTCGGACGTGGACACGGTCGAGCGCGTGGAGATCATCCGCGACCTGCGCCTGGGCAAGTTCGATGTGCTGGTGGGCATCAACCTGCTGCGCGAGGGCCTGGACATGCCCGAGGTGTCCCTGGTGGCGATCCTGGATGCCGACAAGGAGGGCTTCCTGCGCTCGACCGGCTCGCTGATCCAGACCATCGGCCGTGCCGCCCGCAACGTGCGTGGCAAGGCGATCCTGTATGCGGACAAGATCACCCGCTCGATGCAGGCAGCGATCGACGAGACCGACCGCCGTCGCGCCAAGCAGGTCGAGTACAACGAGCAGCACGGCATCGTGCCGCGCTCGGTGGCGCGTCCGATCACCGACGTGCTGGAAGGTGCGCGCTCCGATGCGGCCGAGAAGGAAGCAAAGAAGGGCAAGGGCAAGGGCAGGCCCGGCGTTGCCGAGGAGGGGAGTGACTATCGATCGCTCAGCCCGGCCCAGCTGGCGTCCCGTCTCAAGGCGCTGGAGCAGCAGATGTACCAGCACGCCAAGGACCTGGAATTCGAGGATGCCGCCCGCGTGCGTGACCAGATCCGGCAGCTGAAGGAAGCGAGTCTGGGCTGAACGCGGCAGTGCAGCATCTTCTTCACAAAAGTGTTGCGCTTCACGGCCGGCATCCGTAATATACGCGGCCTGCACCGACGCAATCGCGGACGTTCAGAAGCAAAATCGGGCGGTTAGCTCAGCGGTAGAGCACTACCTTGACATGGTAGGGGTCACAGGTTCGAACCCTGTACCGCCCACCACGAAGTCCCTGGAAGGGGGCTGTCGTGAACTGCAAAGCCCGGCCCTGGCGCCGGGTTTTTACGTAGCAAGGCCAGCTTTCGGGCGGCAAGAACAAGATGGGCGGTTAGCTCAGCGGTAGAGCACTACCTTGACATGGTAGGGGTCACAGGTTCGAACCCTGTACCGCCCACCACCTGGCTCCCGGCATTGCCGGTGCAGCGGTGGATCACGACGGAAGCCGGCCTTGTGCCGGTTTTTCTCGTTTCAGGCATCGATCACGGTTCCACATGGTCAGCGTTGCACGACCAGGTCTTCGACGCTGATCATCCGCTGCAGCTTCCAGTGACCGTCCACGCGCTCCCAGAGCTGGGCGACGCGAACCGTCGCACCACGCGTGGGCTGGGCAACGCCGGGTTCGTGTTGCAGGGGCTGGTTGGCCAGCCTCAGGACCCGGTCCTGGCGCAGCCGGTAAAGCAGCAGGGAGGGCGAACCGCAATCCTGTCGTACGACGTCCGGCTGCTGGGTTTTGGCAAGCAGGATCTGGCTGCGAAGGGCCTCTTCAGTGGGCCCGTTGCCAGCGCCGAACAGGCTGGAGAGCAGCAGCATCAGGGCAAGCATCGGCATGGCACGGTGCTCCAGCGGGAAAGTGCACGCAGGCTGGCATGACATGTGGGGTGCTGCAGCCGGCCTGCGACGAAGGCCGGAATTGAACCGCCAAAGACGGCCGGGGGGCGATGAATCCGGGCCGTGCAGGCGTAGACTCCGGTCTACCGCGCAATCGCGCCGTCACTGCAAGGAGCTGCCGCATGAGTGATCACGTTCCGGTTTCCCGGCCCAATCCCATCATCGAACTGCTGTTCGGCGGCAACATGCTGGAGGGTACCTTCAAGGCGGTGATCTGGGTGGCCCTGCTGGCGGCAGTGCTGGCGTGGACCACGTTCCGCTGAGTCTTCCCGCTGCCTGCGGCACCGGCGGCGTCGCTGGCCTGCGCTCAGGCGCTGAAGGCCTGGCGCAGGCTGCGCAGCGTGGCCTGGCGATGTTCCTTTGCGGTCGCTTCGCCCATCTCCAGTTCCTGCAGGCGCAATCCCACCAGCGTCATCGACAACGCGTAGCCGCGTGCCGCATCGGCAGCACGCGAAAGGCCCAGTGCGCGGCGCGTCAGCGCGTTCACGTGTTCCAGGTCGGGCAGCAGCCCCAGGTAGACGCGCTCGGCGCTGTCCAGGTCGGGGGCACGCAGGATCGCGTGCGCTTCAGCAGCAGGGGAGACGGAGGCCATGGGGGGTCCTTGTCCGTTGCGGGCGCTCGATCAGAACGAGCGCATCAGAGAAACGAAGGCCGACGTCTGTGTACCGCGACGGGCCATCGGGCTGTCCTTTACTGCATCGCCGAACCACTGGTTGGCGACGACGCCGGTCGCGCGCCACTTCGTGCCCAAGGGCGTGCTGACTGCGATCTGCAGGCTCGGTGATGTCGCGCTGCCCGGGTTGTAGGCGGCAAGTCCCGAGCGCAGCGCTTCTTCGTCGGTGATGCCGTAGTAGTAGTCGAGCAGGCGCGCACTGGAGTGCACCACGCCGACCTTGGGCACCCAGGTGAAGCGACCGGCCTGGATCGGATAGCTGTAGTGCAGGCGCGACTCCATGCCACCTCCGTGCCCGGTGACCTCGCGCATCACGCCGGCCTCGACGATGCCCCAGTCGGCGCTGTACTCACCGTTGATGCCGGCCATGGCCGACATCTGCCGGCTGTGCAGGCGGCGCAGCTGCGGGTCGTTCACGTCGTCGGTCTTGAAGCGCAGCGTGTAGGGCGTGACTGCCGCCGACAGGCGCAGGCCCTCGCGCTTGTACAGGTACATGCCCAGCGAGCCCGGGCTGGCGAAGAAGCGCTCGCCCTGCCAGGCAATGGACGGTACGACCAGCGGCTTGACGTCGTAGTGGGCGTACGCCCCCGAGGTCGCGCCGGCACTGATACCGGCCTGCACGCCCGGGTTCCGGTCGGCGGCGTGGGTGATCAACGGCAGGCCGATGGCAGCGGAGAACAGCAACGGGCGCAGCAGGGTCGGGGACAGCGACGGCATCGATCAACCACTTTGCGGGGGATGGCTGTGCATGGTGCGGGTACAACATTGTCAGAACATTGCGCCTTCGCAACTGGCACACGAAGACGCCCAAACCTGGCGCCAGGCACTATGATCGGCACCGTTTCCGGTAGCCGAGCCCCTGATGCGCATTCTCCTGGTCGAAGACGATCCCGATCTGTCCCGAGCCCTGCAGTCGGGCCTGGAGCGGCAGGGCGTGGTAGCCGACGTGGTCGGCAGCCTGGCCGAAGCCGCGGTTGCGCTGCGCGAGCCGGTACACCAGCTGATGTTGCTGGACCGCCAGCTGCCCGATGGCGATGGCGTGGCTTTCGTCGCCACCGCACGCGCGCTGCGCCCGAACCTGGCGGTGATCATGCTGACGGCCAAGGGCAGGTTGTCAGACAAGGTCGAGGGCCTGGATGTCGGTGCCGACGACTACCTGGTGAAGCCGGTGGCGATCGAGGAGCTGATGGCGCGGATCCGTGCTGTCTCGCGGCGGCCCTCGGCCATGGTGACACCGAGCCTGCATCTGGGCCGGCTGGAATTCGACTTCGAATCGCTGCAGGCACAGGTGGAGGGCCAACCGCTGGCGCTGCCGCGGCGCCAGGTGCTGGTACTGCAGGCACTGGCGATGCGCCAGGGGCGCACGGTCACCCGCACGGCACTGGAGGCCGCGGTGTACGGCTTCGACGATGAGATCCAGTCCAATGCGCTCGATGCGCACATTTCCAAGCTGCGCAAGGCGCTGCAGCAGGCCGGGGCGGGCGTTGAAATCCATGTGATCCGGGGCGTCGGCTACCTGCTGGCGGAGGCCTGAGATGGCGCGTCCGACACGTCCGATCCGTTCCATCACGCTGGGGTTGGCCTGGCGGTTGTTCCTGGCGCAGGCCTTCACCGTGCTGTTCGCCGTTGTTGCGCTGATCCTGACCTGGGGCGACAAGGACACCTGGGGCATGGACATGTTCATGGCTGAAGCCGTGGCCAAGGCCGTGCACAGTGAAGGCGGGCGGTTGGTGCTGGACCAGGCGCGCTGGAACAAGCTCGACGCCGAGGCCGGGGGCAACCTCTGGTTCGCGGCGGTCGACGACAAGGGTGTCTGGCTGGAACGCGGCACGATTCCGGCGATCCACGCCCCGCTGCTCGCGCGCCTGCCGACGCTGGGTGCCACCGAACTCGGCTCGCTGGTGCCGCCGTACCTGGACGTGGCGCGGGTGATGATCCGCAAGGAAGATGGTCGCCGCATCACGGTGATGGTGGGTGGGGCGCCGAAGGGCGGGTTGCTGGACGGTGCGCTGATGGTGCTGCGCCTGATCGGGCTGTGGTTTTTCCTGCCGCTGATCGTGATCACGCTGCTGGTCATGCCGACCGTGATCCACCGCGCGATGCGCGGCGTGCGCCGCTCCGCACAACAGGCCAAGGAGCTGGATATCGGCCAGCCGGGGGCGCGTCTGGATGCGCAGCTGGTGTCGACCGAGGTCGCACCGCTGGTGGAAGCCTTCAACGACGCGATCGACAAGGTGCAGCAGGGGTATGCCGCGCGTGACAAGTTCCTCGCCGATGCCGCGCACGAACTGCGGGTGCCGATTGCAGTAGTGCAGGCGCGCCTGTCGCAGTTGCCGCAGGGCGAGCTGAAGTCGCAGCTGCTGACCGACGTTGCGCGGCTCGGTAACGTTGCCGAGCACCTGCTTGACCTGCAGCGACTTGATCGTAATGTCGGCGCACTGCAGCGGCTGGATCTGGCGTTGCTGGTGCGCGAAGCGGCCGCCGATCTGGCGCCGCTGGTGGTGGGGGCCGGTTACGGCTTCGAAGTGGATGCACCCGAGATGCCAGTGTGGATCCATGGCGACAGCCTGGCGCTGGGGCGGGTGATCGCCAACCTGGTGCACAACGCCATCGTCCACGGCGGCGGACGCGGCACCATCTGCGTGCGCCTGGATGCACGTGGCCTGCTGGAGGTCAGCGACCAGGGCGCCGGCATTCCGGTGGGCGACCGTGAAGCGATCTTCGAGCCGTTCCATCGTCTGCGCGCAGCGGGTAGCGGCAGTGGCCTGGGCTTGCATCTGGTGAAGGAAATCGTGCAGCACCATGGCGGATCGGTCAGCGTCGGCGAGGCGGCCGGTGGTGGCGCCAGTTTCCGTGTCAACTTCCATCGCGGCACCGTCCGGCGCTGACAGCCACGCGGGGAAATCCCCGATAGGCAACCTGCCACGTCCCTCGGCAGGCTGCTGGAATGGTTCCCGAACGTTCCGCTCCGGCACTGTTCGGCCCCGGCTGCGCCGCCGGCCTGGTGCTGGGCGCGCTGGCCTGCGTGCAGATGCCGGCACTGCTGCCGTTGTGGCTGAGCGCGGCGATGGCCGTTGCCGGCGTCACGGGCTGGCTGCTGCGCTGGCGCGGCCGCGCGTGGGCTGCAGTCCTGCTCGGCCTGGCATGGGCAACAGTGCACGGGCAGTGGGCCCTGCACGGCCAGCTTCCACCCGGTGCGCCGCCGCAGGATGTGCAGGTGCGGGGGCGGGTGGCCGATCTTCCACAGAGAGGGGCCGGCTACACACGTTTCGTGCTGCACGTGGATGACGCCGATGCGCCGCCAGTGCTGCGTGGCAAGCGCCTGCAGGTCACCTGGAACGACCCGTGGCGCGGATCGCCAGCGCACCAGGCGGAGGGCGGGCGCCATGCGGTTCGTGCGGGATCACATTGGCAGTTGTCGTTGCGCGTCCGCGCGCCACGCTCGCGGATCAATCCTGGCGGCTTCGACGGCGAACGCCATGCATTGCTGCGCGGTATTTCCGGCAATGGCACGGTGCGCGACCCCGGCGCTGCGCGTGAGCGCGCGCCTGCACAGGGCCTGCCGGCCTGGCGCGAGCGCAGCAGTGACGCCATCGCAACGCAGGTGGCACATCCTGCCGCGCGGTTCGTGCAGGCCCTGGCACTGGGCGACACGCGCGGCCTGTCCGATGCCGACTGGGAGCACCTGCGCGCGCTGGGCCTGACCCATCTGGTCGCCATTTCCGGTTTCCACGTTGGCGTGGTGGCTGGCTTTGGCGTACTGCTGTGCCGCGTGTCGTGGTGGCTGTGCCCGGTGCTGGGACGGTTCTGGCCTCGGCCGCAGGCGGCGGCATGGGGCGCGGCGCTGGCCGCAGCCGTCTATGCCGTGGCCGCCGGCGGCGCGCTTCCAACAGTGCGTGCGGCGCTGATGATCGGGCTGGTGGCACTGGCCCGTGCCGGGCGTCGCCCGGTGGGTGCGGGGCAGGGACTGGCCCTGGCCGCGATGGTGATGCTGCTGCCGGCGCCGCTGTCGGTGCTGTCGGCCGGCTTCTGGCTCAGTTTCGGGGGCGTGCTGTGGCTGCTGTGGTGCCTTCCACGAACCGGGCCGGACGGCGTCGGTGGGGGCCTGCGCGGCTTTCTGGCCGCCCAGGGCGTGGCCAGCCTCGGCCTGTTGCCGCTGTGCGTGACCCTGTTCGGCGGCACCGCGCGCTTGGGGCCGCTGGTCAATCTGCCGATCATTCCGTGGTGGACCCTGCTGGTGGTGCCGTTGTCGCTGCTGGGTACCGGCCTGCACGCGTTGCATGATGGCGCCGGGCGCTGGGCATGGCGCGCCGCCGCCTGGCTGTTCGAGCTCAGCTGGCAGGCCCTGCAGCCGTTGGCGCTGCACCCGCAGGCGATGTGGTGGTTGGCCGAGGCGCCGCGCTGGGCGCTGCCGGCGGCAGTGGCGGGGGTGTTCTGGTGGCTGCTGCCACGCGGCGCTGGCGGTACCTTGGCAGGCCTGCTGCTGTGCCTGCCGCTGCTGTGGCCCGCCCGGCATGCACCGCCTGAAGGCGAACTGGAGCTGCTGGTGCACGACGTAGGGCAGGGCACCGCGGTGCTGGTGCGTACGGCGAGGCACGCGCTCTGGTACGACGTGGGGCCGCCGACCGGCGGCGACGGCAACGAACGCATTCTGGTCCCGTCCCTGCGCGCGCTCGGACAGGGGCCGCCCCAGCAGGCGATGCTCAGCCATGACCACCTGGACCACACGGGCAGCCTGCCGAGCCTGAGAAGGCAGCTGCCCGGGCTGCAGCTGCTGGCGCCACCGGGCAGCACCATCGCCGGCGCTGCGCCTTGCCAGCAAGGGATGCAGTGGCAGTGGGACGGCGTTGAATTCCAGGTCCTGCACCCGGCACCGGGCAGCCGCCAGGCCGAGAACGAGGACAGTTGCGTGCTGCGCGTCGCCAGCCGTCACGGCGTGGTCCTGCTGCCTGGTGATATCGGCCGCCCGGCCGAGCAGGCGCTGCTGCAGGCGTCTCCGGCAGCGCTGAAGGCGGATGTGGTGCTGGTGCCGCACCATGGCAGTGGCGGCAGCTCCAGCGCGCCGTGGGTGGCCGCCGTGGCGCCACGGCTGGCGGTGGTCTCGGCCGGGCACCGCAACCGCTTCGGCCATCCACGCCAGGACGTGGTCCAGCGCTGGCAGGCGCAAGGGGCGGAAGTGCTGGCCACGGCTGATTCCGGGGCGATCCGCATATGGCTTGGCGCACAAGGGCTGCAGCTGCGTGAACAGCGTATCCACGCATCCCGGTGGTGGGATGCCGCTGGGCGGGCGCGGTCGGCTGCTATCCTATCGCCGATCGAACAAGCGGCCGTTGGGCCGGAGGGTTGAAACGTGTGGGAACTGGTCAAGGCCGGTGGCTGGCCGATGGTGCCGCTGCTGCTGTTGGGCGTACTGGCTTTGGCGATCATCCTGGAGCGTTTCTGGTCCCTGCGGCGGACTGAAGTGCTGCCGCCCGGCCTCGGCCAGGAAGTGCGCAACTGGGCCGCACGCGGCAAGCTCGACCCCGCCCACCTGCAGACCCTGCGGGCGAACTCGCCACTGGGCGCGCTGCTGGCCGCCGCGCTGGAAGCGCGCAATCGCCCGCGCGACCAGATCCGCGAGCGCATCGAAGACACCGGCCGTCACCTGGTGCACCGCATGGAGCGTTTCCTCAACGCGCTGGGCACCATCGCCTCGGCCGGCCCGCTGCTGGGCCTGCTGGGTACCGTGATCGGCATGATCCAGATGTTCCTGGGCATCCTCGACCATGGCGTGGGCGATGTGAACCAGCTGGCCGGCGGCATCGGCAAGGCGCTGGTGTGCACCGCCACCGGCATGATCGTGGCGATCCCGGCGCTGATGTTCCATCGCTACTTCAAGGGCCGCATCCATGGCTACGTGGTGGAGATGGAGCAGGAAGCCAGCGCCCTGCTGGATACGCTCGATGGCCGCCCCGGTGTGATGAACCCGACGCCGTCCGCGCGTTCGGCCAGCGCCGCTACGGCGAAGGCCTGATCGATGCGTATCGGCAACGACCGATCCCAGGATGAGCCGCATATCGACCTGGTGCCACTGATCGATGTCATCCTGGTGCTGATCATCTTCTTCGTGGTCACCACCACCTTCGATGCGCGCTCGACGCTGCAGGTGCAGCTGCCGACCGCCAGCCAGCAGCAGACCAATGAGCCGCCGCGCTCGTTGAGCGTGCTGATCAACGCCGAAGGCCGCTACTTCATCAATGACCAGGAAGTGCTGCGCAGCGACGTCGAGTCGGTCAAGCAGACCATCGCGGCCGTTGCCGGCAGCGACCGTACCCAGCCGGTGCTGTTGCGTGCCGATGCCCGCACGCCCTATCAGGCCGTGGTGACCGCGCAGGATGCGCTTGGTCAGCTCGGCTTCCGCCGTATTGCCATTGCAACAGCACCCGAGGTGCGTCCATGAGTTCCAAACACGCGCCGGTGTGGCCGATCTACAAACGTCTGCTGGGATACACCCGTGCCTACTGGGGCATGATGGTCGCCGCCGTCATCGCCATGGCGGTGGAGTCGGTAGCCGGCTACCACTTCACCAAGCTGATGGAGCCGCTGGTCAACCGTGGCTTCGTCAATCCCGAACCGAAAATGGCGGTGATCCTGCCGCTGACCATCCTTGGCCTGTTCCTGATGCGCAGCGCCGCCACCTGGGTGAGCGACTACGCGCTGGCCAAGACCGGTCGCAGCGTGGTGCGCGACCTGCGTGAACAGGTGCTGGCCAAGTACCTGCACCTGCCGTCCTCGCATTTCGATACCGAATCGACGCCGGTGATGGTCAGTCGCCTCAACTTCGATACCGAGCAGGTCACCCAGGCCAGCGCCGATGCGCTCAAGACCGTGGTTGCCGACACCCTGACCATCATCGCCATGCTGGCGGTGATGCTGCAGATGAGCGTCAAGGTGACCGTGGCCATGCTGGTGGTGGTGCCGATGATCGGCGTGATCGTGTCTTACGTGGGCAAGCGCTACCGGCGCATCAGCCGCGGTATCCAGGACGGCATGGGCACGATGGCGCAGACCGCCGAGCAGTCACTGGCGGCCCAGCAGGAAGTGAAGGTGCACGGCACCCAGCAGCATGAGATGTCGCGCTACTCGCGCCTGGCCAACCGCATGCTGGCGCTGAACATGAAGGTGGAAATCACCCGTGCCGGTGCCTCCAGCGTGGTCCAGTTCCTGGCCGCGCTGGCGCTGGCGGTGATCGTCTGGGTGTCGACCCGTGAAGCACTGGCAGGGCGCCTCAATGCCGGCCAGTTCATGGGCCTGATGATCTCGATGACGGCGATCATCCCGTCGCTGCGCCGCCTGACCAGCGTGCAGTCCTCGATCTCCCGCGGTGTGTCCGCCGCCGAGCGCCTGTTCGACATCCTCGACATGCCGGTCGAGCGCGACGAAGGCCGCAACACGGTGCAGCGCGTGCGTGGGGAACTGGCATTCGAGCACGTCATGCTGCGTTACCGCGAAGACAGTGGCATCGCCCTGGACGACATCAGCTTCGTGGCCAAGCCGGGTACGGTCACCGCCATCGTTGGTCGATCCGGCAGCGGCAAGACCAGCCTGATCCGGCTCGTGCCGCGCTTCTACGAACCCAGCGGCGGGCGTATCACCCTCGACGGGGTGGCACTGGACGACTATCCGCTGGCCGACCTGCGTCGCCAGGTGGCGATGGTCGGGCAGAAGGTCATGTTGTTCGACGACACCATCGGCGCCAACATCGCCTATGGCATGGACGCGACGGATGAACAGATCCGAGCGGCAGCTGAAGCCGCGAATGCCTGGGAGTTCATCGCACGCATGCCGCAGCAGCTGCAGACCCCGGTGGGCGAGAACGGCGCGCTGCTGTCTGGTGGCCAGCGCCAGCGCTTGGCGATCGCCCGTGCGATCCTGCGCGACGCGCCGATCCTGATCCTCGATGAAGCCACCGCAGCGCTGGACAACGAGTCGGAGCGCCTGGTGCAGGACGCGCTGCAGCGATTGATGCCCGAGCGCACCACGCTGGTCATCGCGCATCGCCTGTCGACCATCGAGCATGCAGACCAGGTGCTGGTGATGGACCACGGTCGCATCGTCGAGCGCGGTACCCACAAGGAGCTGCTCACCATGGGTGGCCTGTACCAGCATCTGCACAGCATGCAGTTCCGCGAAAGGCAGGACTGATGGCCGGCAAGGGTACCCAGACCCCGCCGTACTGGTACGACGGCACCCCGGTTCCGTGGGCGATGCGCCTGCTGGCGCCGCTGTATGCCGGCGTCACCGCGCTGCGCCGGCGCGCCTATCGGCGTGGCTGGCGCAAGCGCTACACGCTGCCGGTGCCGGTCATCGTGGTTGGCAACATCACCGCCGGTGGGACTGGCAAGACGCCGCTGACCATTGCGCTGGTGGAGCGCCTGCGTGCCGCCGGTTGGAAGCCGGGCGTGGCCAGCCGTGGCTACGGCCGCGAAGACGCCGACAAACCGCTGTGGGTACAGGCCGATACGCCGACCGCCAAGGGTGGCGACGAGCCGGTGCTGATTGCCTGGAAGACCGGCGTGCCGGTGCGCGTGGACAGTGATCGTGTTGCAGCCGGCAAGGCGCTGATCGAGGCCGGCTGCGATGTGATCGTCTGCGACGACGGCCTGCAGCACTACCGGCTGGCACGCGACATCGAGATCGAGGTGGTCGATGCGCAGCGCCGCTACGGTAATGGCCGGATGATTCCGGCCGGGCCGCTGCGTGAGCCGGTCAGCCGCGCCAGCGAGTGCGATTTCCGCGTGGTCAACCTCGGCCAGGCCGATGAGGAGACTGCAGCACAGGCCTGCGGCTTCGGCCAGTGGCCGATGGCCCTGCACATCGACAGCGCACAACCGCTGGCCGGTGGCCGTGCCCGTCCGCTGTCGTACTTCAAGGGCCAGCGCGTGCACGCCGTGGCCGGCATCGCCCACCCGCAGCGCTTCTTCGACATGCTGCGCGCGCGTGGCATCGGTGTCGTGCCGCACGCCTTCGCTGACCATCAGGCCTATCAGCCGCAGGACCTGTCCTTTGGCAGCCAGCTGCCGGTGCTGATGACCGAGAAGGACGCGGTGAAATGCCGCGCGTTCGGCAATGACTGGCACTACGCGGTCCCGCTGCGCGCCGAGCTGCCTGCCGCATTCTG
This sequence comes from Stenotrophomonas sp. 99219_Sma, assembly GCF_056480785.1. Lineage (NCBI taxonomy): Bacteria > Pseudomonadati > Pseudomonadota > Gammaproteobacteria > Lysobacterales > Lysobacteraceae > Stenotrophomonas > Stenotrophomonas sp. 99219_Sma. The sequence goes on from NZ_CM151117.1 coordinate 1,575,959, forward strand.
GGTGGCGCTGACCGACCGCCTGGACAAGCTGCGACCGAACTGAGTGGCGCGGCGGCGCTTGCATTCATGCGCCGCCGGCCGCATTCCCGTTGTAACGAGCCTGCCGAGTACCGCCCCATGACCGAATTCGTCGTCGCCATCCCGGCCCGCTATGCCGCCTCGCGGCTGCCGGGCAAGCCGCTGCGCCCGCTGGGCGGTGAGCCGCTGGTGCTGCACGTGGCGCGTCGCGCGCTGCAGGCCGGTGCCGGCGAGGTCTGGGTCGCTACCGACGATCAACGCATTGCCGACGCACTGTCCGGTCTGGCCGAAGTGAAGGTGGCGATGACCGCCACCTCGCATGCCTCCGGTACCGACCGCCTGGCCGAGTGCGCGCGCATCGCCGGCTGGGCCGATGACACCGTCGTGGTCAACCTGCAGGGCGACGAGCCGTTCGCGCCGGCGGCGGGTATCCGCGCGGTGGCCCAGGCACTGGTTGAAGGCAATGCGCCGATGTCGACCCTCGCCACGACCGTAGAAGACGCGCATACCCTGTTCGACCCGAACGTGGTGAAGCTGGTGCGCAACGTGCGCAACGAGGCGATGTACTTCAGCCGCGCCCCGATCGCCTGGCACCGCGATGGCTTTGCCCGCAGCCGTGACACGCTGCCGGCCGGTCACAACTGGCTGCGCCACATCGGCATCTACGGCTATCGCGCCGGTTTCCTGCAGCAGTTCGCGGCGATGCCGCCGGGCCAGCTGGAGCAGGTCGAATCGCTGGAACAGCTGCGCGTGCTGGAAGCGGGTTTCCCGATCAGCGTGGCGATCTCGCCCGAACCGTTCCCGCCGGGCATCGACACGCCCGAGGACCTGGAACGCGCCGAAGCATTGCTGCAGACGCTGGCTGCCCGATGAAGCTGCTGGTCGTCTGCCTCGGCAACATCTGCCGTTCGCCGATGGCCGAAGGTGCGCTGCGCGCGCGCCTGGACGCTTCGCCGCTGGCTGGTCGGGTGCAGGTCGATTCGGCCGGCACCGGCGACTGGCATGTGGGCGAGCCACCGGACCGGCGAGCGATCGCCTGCGCGGCCGGGCATGGCGTGGACATCGGCGGCCTGCGCGCGCGCCAGCTGCAGGTCGCGGATTTCGACCGCTTCGACTGGATCCTGTGCGCCGATGAGGCCAACCTGCGCGATGCGGGTCGCTTGGCCACACCCGCCCAGCGCGAACGCCTGGCGCTGTACCTGCCGTGGTCCGGCGGGCAGGGCAGGGGTGCGATCCCGGACCCGTATACCGGCGGCAGTGAGCATTTCGAACAGGTCTGGACATTGGTCGACGATGCTGCAAAACGTGCCGTGGCACGACTGTTGCATGACGCCGACTCCGGCATAATCGGGCCATGAACGTCCAGCCCGTCCCGGACCTGCCCGAGTTCGCCACCTGGCTCAACGCCACCCCCTGCACCCTGACCGAACTGCGCGGTCGGCCGGTGGCGCTGTTGTTTGTCAACGCCGCCTCCGCCTGGAGCGCGCAACGCCTGGCCGAGTTCGGCCAATGGCTGTCGCGCCACCCCGGCAAGCTGCAGCCGCTGGTGCTGCAGGTGCCGCGCTTCGATTTCGAACGCGAGGCCGGCGCCGCACTGAAGCTGCTGCGTCGCCAGGGCCTGACGATGCCGGTCCTGCTCGATGCCGACTGGGATGGCTGGCGCCGCTTCGGCATCACCGCCTGGCCGACCCTGGTGCTGCTGGATGCGCAGGGCCGCGAACAGCAACGGCTGGTCGGGCAGGGCGCACCCGGCGAACTGGAGCGTGCCTTGAACGCGCTGTGCGAGGGCGCGCCGTCGGCGCCGCCGCGCGGTGGCAGCGAACTGCATCCGGAGCCGCGCCACGCGCTGCGCTTCCCGCTCGGCCTGGCGGTCAGCACCGAACGCCTGTACATCGCCGACAGCGGCCATCATCGCATCCTCGAATGCAGCCACGGTGGCCGCATCCTGCGCCAGTTCGGGCTGGGCACCGCCGATTTCATGGACGGCAACCTCGCCGAAGCCGCGTTCCACCGCCCGCAGGCGCTGGTGCTGGAGCGCGATTCGCTGTACGTCGCCGACACCGGCAACCACGCGGTGCGTCGTATCAACCTGCTGACCGGGATCGTCGATACCCTGTGCGGCAACGGCCGTCCCGGTGCACCGATGGAAGGCCCGGTCGCGCAGGCGCGGCAGGTTGCGCTGGACCATCCTGTCGGCCTGGCCATTGCCGACAATCAGCTGCAGATCGCCATGGCCGGCGACAACCGCATCTGGAGCTACCACCTGGGCCAGCGCAGCCTGCAATGGCGCGCGGGCAGTGGTTCCATCGACGAGCGCGATGGCAGCGGGCATCTGGCCGCCTTCGCCCAACCCACCGCGTTGGCCGTGGTGCAGCAGGTGCTGTACGTGGCCGATGCGCTGGGTTCCTCGATCCGCGCGCTGCAGTTGCGCGGCGATCTTGTGCAGACCCTGGTCGGGCAGGGGCCGTGGCGCTTCGGTAGCGAAGACGGTCCGCGTTCGGACGCCAGCCTGCAGTTCCCACAGGCGATCGCGCTCAGCCCGGATGCGCCGCTGTTGTGGATTGCCGATACCGGCAACGGCCGCCTGCGCACGCTGCGCCTGGGCGGTGGCGAACTGACCACCCAGCCGTTGCCACGACGCCTGCATGGCCCCGCCGGCCTGGCGGTGGGGGCCGGTGCGGTATGGATCGCCGAGACCGACGCCCATGCCGTGCTGCGATTCGACCCGGATAGCGGCGTGCTCAGCGAAGTCCCGATCAGCGAATGACAGACGTTCCCGCCCCGGCCTTCGACGGCAAGGCCTTCGCGGCCCAGCTCAGTACCGCCCCTGGCGTGTACCGCATGTACGCCGCCGACGACACGTTGCTGTACGTGGGCAAGGCGCGCGCGCTGCGCAACCGTGTCGGCAGCTATTTCAACGGCAGCCCGAAGAACGCGCGGATCATGTCGATGATCTCGCAGATCGCGCGCATGGACGTGACCGTGACGCGCTCGGAAGCCGAGGCGCTGCTGCTGGAGAACCAGCTGATCAAGTCGCTGTCGCCGCGCTACAACGTCTCGCTGCGCGACGACAAGACTTATCCGCATGTGCTGCTGACGCGCGAGGACTGGCCGCGCATCGCGCTGCATCGTGGTCCGCGTGCCATTCCCGGTCGCTATTTCGGGCCGTATCCCGGGGTCACCGCGGTGCGTGAAACGCTGAACCTGATGCACAAGCTGTTCAAGCTGCGCAGCTGCGAGGACAGCGTGTTCCGCAACCGCTCGCGGCCGTGCCTGCAGTACCAGATCGGCCGCTGCAGCGCGCCCTGCGTGGAGCTGGTGCCGGCGCCGGACTACGCCGAATCGGTGCGTCGCGCCGCACTGTTCCTGGAAGGCAAGAGCGACGAGTTGACCCGCGAACTGGGCGAGCAGATGCAGGCCGCCAGCGAGGCACTGGAGTTCGAGCAGGCCGCGCGCCTGCGCGACCTGATCTCCTCGCTGCGCAGCATGCAGACCCGCCAGTACGTGGATGGCCGTGCCGCGGATCTGGACGTGCTGGCGGTGGCCATGCAGGGTTCGCAGGCCTGCGTGCTGCTGCTGGCTTTCCGCGATGGCCGCAACCTCGGTACCCGCCCGTTCTTCCCACGCACCAACGGTGAAGAAAGCCCGGAGGAAGTGCTGGCCGCGTTCGTCTCGCAGTACTACATCGAATTCGAGCCGCCGCGCGAGATCCTGCTGGACCGCGAGATTCCCGATGCCGACCTGCTGGTCGCCGCGCTGTCAGCCTCGGCCGAGCGCAAGGTGCAGCTGAAGTGGAACGTGCGTGGCGAACGCGCCGGCTATGTGGAACTGGCCAGCCGCAACGCGCAGCTGACCCTGGCCACCGAGCTCAACAGCCGCAACGCGCAGCATGCGCGCAGCGACGCACTGCGCGAGATGCTGGGCCTGGCCGAGCCGGTCAAGCGGGTCGAGTGTTTCGATATCAGCCACACCCTGGGCGAGGCTACCGTGGCCTCGTGCGTGGTGTTCGACGCTGCCGGTCCGGTGCGCGCGCAGTATCGCCGCTTCAACATCAGCGGCATCGAGCCGGGCGATGACTACGCCGCCATGCGCCAGGCCATCGACCGCCGCTTCCGCCGTGCGGTGGAAGAGCAGGGCGTGCTGCCGGACGTGCTGCTGATCGACGGCGGCGCCGGGCAGCTGGCGCAGGCCCAGGCCGCACTGGCCGACCTGGGCGTGGAAGGCGTGCTGCTGGTGGGTGTGGCCAAGGGCGTGGAGCGCCGCGCCGGCCACGAAGCCCTGGTGATGCCTGATGGCCGCGAGCTGCGCCCGGGCGCGGCCAATCCGGCACTGCAGTTCATCCAGCAGGTGCGCGATGAGGCGCACCGCTTCGCCATCACCGGCCACCGCGGCCGCCGCCAGAAGGCGCGGATGACCAGCAAGCTGGAGGACATCCCTGGTATCGGGCCGCGCCGCCGCGCCAGCCTGCTCAAGCATTTCGGCGGTCTGGTCGGCCTGAAAGCCGCTGGTGAAGCGGAAATCGCCAAGGTGGAAGGCATCAATGACGCCCTCGCGGCACGTATCTACGCTAACCTGCACGGGTTGGCCACGCCTGATCCGGCCGAGTAGAGAGAGAAGCACGCAAGCATGAAGTTGACCCTGCCCACCTGGCTGACCTTGTTGCGGATCGTGATGATCCCGGTGCTGGTGCTGGTGTTCTACCTGCCCTACACCTGGACCAACTTCGCTTCGGCGGCGATCTTCGGCCTGGCCGCGATCACCGACTGGCTCGATGGCTGGATCGCACGCCGTTACCAGCTGGAATCGGCCTTCGGCGCCTTCCTCGACCCGGTCGCGGACAAGCTGATGGTGGCGGTGGCGCTGTTCCTGATCGTGCAGGGTCACCCGACGCCGTGGATGGCGTTCTGGGCGGCAGTCATCGTCGGCCGTGAAATTGCGGTATCGGCGCTGCGCGAATGGATGGCCGAGCTGGGCCAGCGCGCCAAGGTGCGCGTGGCGATGATCGGCAAGGTCAAGACCACCGCGCAGATGGTCGCGCTGCTCTGCCTGCTGTATTCGGTGGCACCGAACGTGCCGGTGGAAGACATCTGGATGGGCTGGCCGGTGTTCCACATCGGTGACTGGACCCTGGCCATTGCTGCCGTGCTGACCCTGTGGTCGGGCCTGCAATACCTGCACGCCGCCTGGCCGAGCCTGCGCGATGACGAGCGCGCGGCGCGCGAGCGTGCGCGGCAGAAGAAGCTGGGCAACTGAGCCCCGGGGTCGGATCCCTTTCCGCAGGAAAGGGCTCTGACCCCATCGGTGCGTTTATCCACGCATGGCGTGGATCTACTCGACACGCTGGACGGATCTACGGTGATGCCCCATCCACGCATGGCGTGGATCAACTGGAAATGCCGCATCCACGGATGATGCGGATCCATCGGTTTGCGGGGATGCCATAGTAGATCCACGCCATGCGTGGATACGCAATGCAAGGTGCCTCGCAGACCCTGAAAAAGCGCTTGACGCCATCCTTGGAATAGGTAAAATTTCGCCTCCCAAGCGGGAATAGCTCAGTTGGTAGAGCGCAACCTTGCCAAGGTTGAGGTCGCGAGTTCGAGTCTCGTTTCCCGCTCCAGATTCAAGAAAAACGCTCCCGAAAGGGGGCGTTTTTCGTTTGCGTCCAACGCGCTTCATTGCCACTTCACCGTCGCCCCATCGCCCCACCACATGAAGGTTGGATGCTGCATCCTTCGTTCCAAGGGTGACGCCGCGATGCCTCATCAATCCTCCGCCTACGATCACGACGTGGTCATCGTCGGTGCCAGTTTCGCCGGTGCCGCCTGCGCGCTGGCCGCTGCCCAATACGGCCTGCGCGTCTGCGTGCTGGAGCGCAAGGCAGATCCCGGCGAACGCCTGCACACCACCGGCATCGTGGTGAAGGAAGCGATGGAGCAGACCTGGCTGGGGCGCATGCCCGAATACCTGGTGCAACGCGTTGCCAATGTGCGGCTGTATGCGCCGAACCTGCGCAGCGTGTTGTTGGCCGCGCCGGGCTATTACTTCCTCACCACCGATACGCCGAACCTGATGCGCTGGCTGGCCAGCGAGCTGCGCGCGAACGGTGTCGACCTTCGCCTGCAGCAGTCCTTCACCGACGCCCATCGCAGTGGTGACGGCTGGCAGGTGGAAGGGGCAGGGCGCTGCGCCTACCTGGTCGGCGCTGATGGCGCACGCTCAGGCGTGGCACAACGCACCGGGCTCGGCCAGGTGCGTGACAACCTCTACGGCGTCGAACGTGAGTTTGCCGGCCTGCGGGTGACGCAGGGCGATGCGCTGCATTGCTTCGTCAGCAAGCACTACGCGCCGGGCTACATCGGCTGGGTCGCGCAGAATCCAACCGGCCTGCAGGTAGGATTGGCGCTGCGTCACGATCCGCAACAGGTACGGCCGCCGGACATCGATGGCTTCCTCGACCACGTGCGCGATGTGGTCGGCATTCCGCCTTCGGCGCGTCCCTCGGCCACCCGCGCAGGGCTGGTGCCCTGCGGCCGGCCGGATGGGCCGTTCACCGGCCAACGCGTGATCCTGACCGGCGACGCGGCGGGCATCGTCTCGCCGCTCTCCGCCGGGGGCATTCACTCCTCGTGGCGGCACGGTTGGGCGGTCGGCGAGGCGATTGCCCGCCATCTACGTGGGCAAGGGCCGGAAGCGGAACGGGTGGCGCGGCAGGTAGCGCCGGCATTCCATGGCAAGCGCCTGCTGCGCTGGGCGATGGATCATCTGCAGGCCGACTGGCCGCTCAACGCACTGCTGCACACGGCGACCACGCGGCGCATCGCCGAGCAGGTCTACTTCCATCGCCGTGGCCTGCGAACCTGAGGTATCGGTCCTGGGGGCCTGAACGCCGCCCCACAATGCACGCGAAAATTCCTGTTGACGCCGTGCAGCAATATCGACACAATAGCGCTCCTTCGACGCAGGTCGAACGGAATCTGCGGGAATAGCTCAGTTGGTAGAGCGCAACCTTGCCAAGGTTGAGGTCGCGAGTTCGAGTCTCGTTTCCCGCTCCAGATTCAAGAAGAACGCTCCCGCTAGGGGGCGTTTTTCGTTTGTCACACCGGTTGCACCACCGCCGCGCTAGCGTGCCTTGCCGGGCAGGGCGCTGCACCAGGTCCGGGCATCCTGCCGGTGGAAACCGGGGCAGCGGTTGTCCTGCGGGATGTAGACGTAGGGAGCGTCATCTTCGTAGGTGAAGTGGTAGTAGTAGGTCCGGTCCTTTCCGTACAGCCAGTAGTTCGACGAGCCCTGGTTGATGGCATATGGCTCGAACGTGAAGATCGAAGATTCACGGGGGATGAAGTTGCTGCGCTCCATCAGTAGCAGCACGGCGTTCGAGACCAGTGGGGTGGTCAGGACGAGCACGATCACACCGACAGTCGCTGTCGTGATCGAGCCAATCAGCAGCCAGCGGCGGGGGTGTTTCACGGTCGGGCAGCATCGAAGCAAGACAATGCCGCAATGTGCAATACGCTGTGAAAGTCGTCCAGTGTTCCGTGTCGAGAATGCATTGAAAGCGTAGTGAAAGACTGGGTCGGCGTTGCCTGAACCGCACGCGTGCTGTGACCTTTTTCGGACGATTTCTCCATGTTCGCTCCACAATCGCACGGTAGCCTTCATGCTCCTTCTACACGTTGGCGGGCTGGTGGTCAGGCGTATCACTTCAGTGGCAGTGCCCAAGGCCGGGCACGGACTCTCCCTGCATGCAGTGCTGCGCCCTGGTGCGTTGTTGGCAAGCCTGGCCCTGGCCGGTTGCATGTCGGTGCCTGTTCCGGACCTGCCTGACCGCACGCCCAGCACCTGGACCCAGGTGCCGCAGGGCCAGGGCGTGGCAGTGGATGCCAGACAGTGGTGGAAAGTGCTGTCCGACCCGGCACTGGATGGCCTGGTCGATCAGGCCATCGCCGGCAACCTCGACCTGCAGCAGGCCACGCTGCGCCTGCAGGCCGTTCGGATCGTCGCCGGCACTTCCGACTCGCGTTTCCTGCCGGAAATCTCGGCCAGCGCCAAGCAGGTGCAGGACGCCGCCGCCGTCGATACCTACTTCCATGCCGGCATCGAAGCGATCTGGGACCTGGGCCTGTTCGGTGCCGCCGAGAGCGCGCAGTTGAGCGCGCAGGCTTCGGCCGGCAATGCCGAGGCGCTGCGCAATGCCGCGCAGGTGGCGGTGATTGCCGACGTGGTGCGCAGCTATCTGGACCTGACCGTTGCACAGGCCCAGCAGGACCTGCTGGCCCGCCAGCAATCGGTGGATGACCGCGGCGAGCACCTGGCCCTGGTCCGCCAGCGCCTGCGCCTGGATGAGCCGGGCGAACTTGATCGCCTGCGTGCACGCCAGGCCGCCACCCACGCCGCCATCGCACAAGCCCGGGAAAACGCCGACAACGCCGCCCGTGCGCTGGCATTGTTGCTGGGCCGTGATGGCCCGGATCCGGCTTGGCGCGCCTATCGCTCGCCGCCGAAGCTGGGCACGTTCTCGCTGCAGCAGGTACCGGCCGATCTGCTGCGCCACCGCCCGCAGATTCTGCTGGCCGAATCTGAAGTGATGCAGGCCGCGGCGAGCAAGGGCTCCGCACGTGCCGCGATGTATCCGCGGGTCAGTCTTGGTGGCTCGATCCTGTACGCCTACAACCTCACCCAGAACGCCCGCTCCAACTCCGATTCCAGTCCGTCGATCGGCCCGTACGTCGATATCCCGCTGTGGGATTGGGGCCAACGCCGTGCACGTTTCCATGCCGACGAAAAGCAGCTGGATGCTGCACTGCTCGGTTACCGCAAGGCGGTACTGGAAGGCGTGAGCGAAGTGGAGGGCGCGCTGGGCAGCCTGGCGCGCCAGGACAGCAGCATCCAGTCGCTGCGTGCGGCCAATGATGCCGCCGGCCAGCAGGTCAAGCGCCAAGCGCGGCAGGTGCAGCTGGGCCTGTCCAGCGAGTTCGATGGACTGGATACGCAGCGTGCCGCGCTCGCCTCGCAGGCTGATCTGATCGGTGCGCAGGGCGCACGCGTGCTCGCGTTTGCTTCGCTGTACCGCGCCCTCGGTGGCGCACCGCTGCCGGTCGAAGCCGAGGACGCGTCGCAATGATTGCGCTGGCCCGAAAGACCCTGGCCTATGAGTGGCGCCGGTTCCTGCCGGTAGTGCTGGCGATGTGCTTCGCTGGCGTGCTGCTGATCGTGCAGGCGGCGCTGGTGCTGGGTATCTTCGGTACCGCCGCGATCTACGTGAAGGCATCTTCGGCTGATATCTGGGCCGGTTTCCCCGGCACCCAGAGCGTGAACTACGGCCATGCAATCAGTGCGGATGTGGAAAGCCACCTGCGCATGGATCCGGATGTCACCCGCGTCGAACCCTACGAGTGGGTCGATGGCGAATGGCGCTCCAGCGCGCAGGGTACCGGTAACGTTTCTGTGTATCTGTCCGGCATCTCCACCCAAGGCGACGCGATGATGTTCGCGCGCATCCTGCCCGCCGACCTGCGCGCGCAGCTGCGCGAACCCGGTGCGGTGATCGTCGATAGCGCCGATCTGGATACGCTGGGCGTGGACCTGCAGAACAACCGTGCGTGGATCAATGGCAAGGCAGTGCGCGTGGTCGCGGCACAACCGGGCCTGCGTGGCCTTGGTGGCGTCAACGTGCTGGCCTCGCTGGATACCGCGCGCGCCATCGCGAGTACCGATCCGCACGAGGGCAGTACCTATTTCGTGGCGGGCCTGCGTTCGCCGGACCTGGCCGACCGTGTGCGCGACCGCCTGGCCACGTCGATGGGGCAGGCCACGCCGGTCGAGTTCTGGACCGCACCGGAGTTCGCCAGCCGCTCGCAGCAATACTGGCTGTTCGATACCGGTGCCGGCATCGCAGTGTTGTTCATGGCCGTCATCGTCTGCTTCGTCGGCGCGGTGATCACCAACCAGTCGTTTGCTTCGGTGGTGGCCGGTTCGGTGCGCGAGTACGCCACGCTCAATGCACTCGGTGCCGGGCGCTATGCGCTGGCGCGGGTGGTGTTCGAGCAGGCGCTGCTGATCGGCGGCGTGGGCATGTTGCTGGCGGCGGCGTTCAGTACCGTCGTGCTGTTGATCGCACAGACCCAGCGCGTGCCGGTGCAGCTGACACCGATGGTGATCATCGGTTGCGTTGCACTGGTCGCGGTGATGGCCATGCTGTCGAGCATCATGGCGGTACGCAGTGTCGTCCGCTCCGATCCATCGTTGCTGTTGCGTTGAGGACCGGCCGATGACTTCCATACGCGCCGTCGCCCCGACCCTGCAGGCCGACGCACTTGAAAAGGGTTTCATGTCCGGCGATGTACAGGTGCCGGTGCTGCGCGGCCTGTCGCTGGACATCTATCCCGGCGAGCTGACGCTGGTGTCGGGCCCGTCCGGCTGCGGCAAGAGCACCCTGCTGTCGTTGCTGTCTGGGTTGTCTGCGCCCGATGGCGGCCGCGTGCACGCACTCGGGCAGGATGTGGGCCACATGACGCGCAGTGAGGTGGAGCGCTTCCGCCTGCACCATGTCGGCTTTGTGTTCCAGGGCTTCAATCTGTTCCCGGCGCTGACTGCACTGGAACAGGTGCAGCTGCCGCTGGGCTATCGCGGCATGAGCAATCGCGAAAGCGAACCGCTGGCGCGCAAGGCATTGGACGAGGTCGGCCTGACCCATCGCAGCCACATGCGTCCGGCGCAGCTGTCCGGCGGTGAGAAGCAGCGTGTGGCCGTCGCCCGCGCCTTCGCCAAGTCGCCGACGCTGATCTTCGCCGACGAACCGACCAGTGCGCTGGATGCCGAGAATGGCCAGCGCGTGATCGACATCCTGCATCGCTACGCACGTGCGCATGGCGCCACCGTGCTGTGCGTGAGCCACGATCCGCGCCTGATCCGGCATGCCGATCGGGTGATCGCCATGGAAGACGGCATGGTCCGTGATGACCGCCGCCAGAACGAAACTGTAGAGTCCGCCCCATGACCAAGACGTCGCACCTGCTTCCCCTCAGCCTGGCCCTGTCCGCGGCATTGCTGCTCGGCGCCTGTTCCAAAGAGGCGCCCGCCCAGGCATCCGCCGGTAAGGCCAGCACTGCTGCCGCCGCCAAGGTTGCGGTCGCGCGCGGCATCATCGACGTCGAGGGCGGTTTGATCGCGCTGGCACCGCCGGTGGATGGCTCGATCACTGCCGCGCCGGTGAAGGAGGGCGCCACGGTGAAGAAGGGACAGCTGCTGCTGTCGCTGGATGGCGCCCTGCTGCAGCAGGAGGTGGCGATGGCCACTGCCGATCTCGCTTTGGCCAATGACCGCCTGAAGGGCAGCCAGGCGCAGCTGCGCGAACTGGAGCGCAATGCGACTCGCCTGTCCACCGGCGCCAGCGAAGGCGTGTCGTCCAACCAGCAGGCCGATGCAGCCAAGCAGCAACTGGCCGGTGTGCGCGCCGATGTCGACGTGGCTGGTGCGCAGGTCGACATGGCCCAGCACAAGCTGGAGCACGCCAGACTGAAACTGCAGCAGATGTCGCTGAGCGCACCGGAGGCCGGCACCGTGGTCGGCCAGGTGCCGGGACTCGGTGCATTCGTGCAGGGTGGCAAGCCATCGATCTCGCTGCTGCCGGCACGCCCGCTGCAGGTGCGTGCCGAACTCAGTGCTGCCTACGCCGATGCCGTGCAGGTGGGCATGAAGGCCACCGTGGTGCCGGACAGCGATGGCGCCGAGAACACCGGCTCACTGCCACCCGCGCGCGTGGTGCGCATCAGTCCGGTGTTCGCGCAGGCACGCTTGCCCGAAGACGCGGGGCGCGGCGTGGCCAAGGTGGTGGAGTGTGTGCTGGAGTTCGACGGCGAGGCCAAGGCGCGCTTCGGCCAGCATGTGCGGGTGGAGTTCCGGAAGTAGGCGCTGGCCTCAGTTCCCGAGCCAGCGTCGCAGGCGAGGCCAGAGTGAGGCCGGCACAACCACGAGCAGTGCCAGCAGCAGGATGGTGCTCATGCCGAGCAGCCAGTTCGAGTGGACGTCGCGCACGGGGGATTGATGCATGGCAGCCAAGCCCCATAGGACGTTCCACCCCAGCCATGGAATGAGGCTGATCAGGATCCGCAGCCACAGGCGGCGGAACCGCCATGGCTGCACAGCCAGGCCCAGCGCTGTCATTTCCACGAGGACGATCAGCGCGAACGTGATCACCGAGCCGATGGGATAGGGCAGTGTCCCGGACTCGGTGTGACGCAGTTGCCAGTAGTCTGGCTTGAAGCCGGCATGGATGAGCGCGGCAACCAGCAGTAGCCAGATGAGTGATGCCAGCAGCCAGAAGGAAGGGGGAGCACGGAATGCGATGGGCAGGGGCACGATGCAGGCGTTCGTCGCTGGCGGATCCTCAACCTTCCTGCATCGGCCTGCCGCAATCCATGCAAGAGATCCGAAAATGAAGCGGTGAAGCCCTCGGGTCCAGCGCCTTAAGGAACCGCAGTCGGGGTATTCTTCCTGCCGGAAATGCGTCCCAGGACACTGACCAGCGACACCACGCACAGCGCCAGCAGCAGTCCCACGTCCAACAGCAGCAACCACAGCAGGTGCATTCCCTGCACCGGTGGTTGGTGCATCGCCGACAGCAGCCATGGTACCGACCACGCCAGCAGCAGCACGAAGGCAATCAACAGGCGCAGCCACAGTCGCTTCAGTTTCCATGGCCGCACGATCAAGGCGGCCATGACCAGTTCAACCGTGCCCAGCAACGCGAACACGATGACAGTGCTGGTCGGGTAGGGCAGCTCGGCGCCTTCCAGGCGGTGCAGCAACCAGTAGTCCGGGGTGAAGCCGGCATTGACCAGCGCGACGATCAGCGCCAGCCAGGTCAGCGCGACCAGCAACCAGAACAGGCGGACGTAGCGTCTAGGCATCGGCGGTGTCCATGGCGGCGGGGAGGCGGTTGCGTGATGCATACCATGCGGAGATGACGATTGCGGCCAGTGCCAGCAGGCCGGGCCCGGCGGTGAAGTACAGCAGGCGCAGCGGATGGTTGTGCATCAGCGTCCAGCTGGCGAACGCCAAAGGAATCGTCAGGACCAGCAGCTTGGCAAACAGTGGCCGCAGCACCGCGATCAGCGGCTGGGCGCCAATGAACATCCAGAACAGATAAAACTGGGCGATGCCCAGGCCGATGTCGCGATGGGAGGTGAAGCCGAAATGGTCGCGATACCAGTTCATTCCCAGCGGAATCAATGCCCAGTACAGCAGCGCTACCAGCAGATGCAGCGCCAGGGCGATCAACAGGGGCTTGCCGCGAAGGAACATAGGCGCACGGGGCTGGGCGGGGCAGCGTACCCCAGTGCGGACGCCCGTGACCGCATGATGTGAAGACTGTTGACGGCGTGAAGGAATTTGGACACAATAGCGCTCCTTCGACGCAGGTCGAACGGAATCTGCGGGAATAGCTCAGTTGGTAGAGCGCAACCTTGCCAAGGTTGAGGTCGCGAGTTCGAGTCTCGTTTCCCGCTCCAGATTCTACAGGGCCCCGGTAGGGGCCTTGTTTTTCTCCCGCCACGGCAAGGCGGGGCACGTTGGGCCACAAGGCTTTACGCGCAGTCAGAAAAGTGAAATCGCTGGTGTGTGTTCCGGATTTCCGGTACCATGGCGGCTTACGCGGGAATAGCTCAGTTGGTAGAGCGCAACCTTGCCAAGGTTGAGGTCGCGAGTTCGAGTCTCGTTTCCCGCTCCATGTTCCGACAGGCCCCATCATGGGGTTTTGTCTTGTCAGGGCTCCGTTCCTGGCGCGCAGTACGTTGGCCTCATGGCAGAGTGGCTATGCACCGGATTGCAAATCCGTTTACAGCGGTTCGATTCCGCTTGAGGCCTCCAATTGAAAAGCCCTGACTCCGGTCAGGGCTTTTTTGTTTGTCTGGATGCCAGCTAACCTGCGTCCGGATCGATATCCGCTACAGCTTGGCCAGCGCCTGCACCGTGGCTTGGGTCAACGGCTGGGGCAGGGCATCCAGCGCGAACCAGCCCAGCCCTGTCTGCACACCCGGCTCCTGGATGGAGGCCTCGGCACCGGCAGGTGCCCGAGCCTCGAAGATCGGCGCGACCCAGTGCTGCGCAAGTGTCGGCTCGAAATGATCGGCCACGCACAGCAGGCGCAGAAGCGTCACTTCCAACGCCGTCTCCTCGCGAGTTTCGCGGACCACGGCAGCCTCCACCGTTTCCATCCAGTCGACTTTGCCGCCGGGCAGGCCCCAGTGCCCGCGCTCCGGATCGCGTCCGCGCTGGATCAGCAGGATGCGGCCGTCGGCATCACGGACGACGGCGCCGCATCCAACGCGGGGAATCTGAAGTTCAGTCATGGCGGAGAGTGAAGAAGGAGCCGTCTTCATTCTTGCATGCACGCCGTATCAGGCGAACCCGCGCTAGGCTGGGCACCTGTGCATCAGCAACCTCACAGGTGTGTCGCATGCTTCTCCGGCAACTCGGCGCTGACGACGCCGATATTCTCTGGCAAGCACGGTTGCAGGCCCTTCGCGAGTCGCCTGCGGCGTTCCTGTCCACGCTGGCCGAGGCGCAGAATGACTCGGCGGACGTGATGCGCGCCCAGCTTGCCGATCCCGGCACGCGCTACTTCGGCACGTTCGTGGACGGCATGCTGGTGGGTTTCCTGCGTTACGTACGCCCGGTGCGGATGGCGCGACGGCATACGGCGGAAGTGCACAGTGTCCATGTGGGTGCTGGCCATCGAGGCCAGGGTATCGCCCGTCAGCTTCTTCTTGCCGCGTTCGCGGCTGCGCGCGCGGAAGGCATCGAATCGCTCACTCTCACGGTGCTGGCGGACAACGCCGCCGCGCGCGCGCTGTATGAATCGCTGGGTTTCACCGAATCCGGCGTCGAGCCGCGCGCGGTAAAGCGCGACGGCCGCTATGTGGACATGGTGTCGTACTGGATTTCAGTGACCAGCCACCCACCATCGCCGGCACCTTGAATCACCCGCTCTACGCCGGATCGTGGACCGGCGTCTGCGCGCGGAAGTTGCGCCCGACTGGTTCACCCACGCTCAGGTAGTGGCGGAACAGATAGATCAACGGTTTCCAGTGGGCGACATCGATGTGCTGGGTGCCAGCCACGGTGATCGCTTCGTGCGCATGCACGCAACGGATCCGTCCTTCGACGATCACGAAGCCCTGACCGTCATCCTCGCCGGGCGGGTGCATCGCCATCACGCTGACTTCCACCTGCAGCGGGCACTCGGCAATCGCCTCTGGCGCGACGTGCGTCGAGGCGACCGCACTGAAGCCCCCCAGCGCGAACTTGTCGCGGACGTGCACGTAGCCCATCGCCTGTTTGGCAGTGGGCACCGGGTCGCAGCCTGTCGCGCGCGCGATGGCCTCGACCTGTGCGGCCTGCGCGGAGGATGGGAAGTTCAGTACGCACTCGTTGCGCAGCTGGAGGTTGCGATAGCCCTGACCCTGCACGCCGAGGCCCAGCACTACCCGGTTGCCCAGGGCCCAGAACGAAGACAACGGACTGATGTTGCTGCTGCCGTCGTCGTTCAGCGTGGTCATCAGCAACACAGGCGTGCCCGGGTACAGGACCGAAGGGGTGATGCGGCGGCGGGGAATCGGAGCGGTTTTCACGGCAGGCCTTGCGCTATCGGGGTGGCCACTGTGCCTTGGCAGCGGGTGCCGACGCTTCGGCCTGCATCGAATTGTCGGCCCGCAACGGCGTGCCACAATGCGGGCATGGTCCACACCTCCGGTTCCCTTGTCAGCGTCGGTGCCCTGGTTGGCGACCAGGCGCGCGCATCCATGCTGCTGCAGTTGATGGATGGGCGTGCGTATACCGCGACGGAGCTGGCACGCGTGGCTGGGGTAACACCGCAGACGGCGAGCACGCATCTGCGCAGGCTGGTCGAGGGCGACCTGCTGGTCGCTGTCGCGCAGGGGCGCCATCGCTATCACCGGCTGGCCTCGCACGAAGTCGCCGACATGCTGGAGGGCATCCTGCGCGTTGCGGACCGCACGCCGTCCTGCACCGCTGAGGCATCACGCAGCATGCCGGCGTTGCGCCAGGCGCGTTCCTGCTACCGGCATCTGGCCGGTGTGCATGCGGTGGCGATCACCGACCGCTTGTTGCAGGCAGGGCACCTGGTCCCGCACCAGGCGCATTGGCAAGTGAGTGTGGAGGGCGCAGCGTTCCTGCAGGAGCTCGGCCAGCCGCTGGCTGAGCTGCTGCGGCTTCCCGTGACGGTCAAGCCTGCGCGCTACTGCCGAGGATGCCTGGACTGCACCGAGCGGCGCCCGCATCTGGCCGGGCTGGTCGGCGAGGCGATGCTGGACAGCTTCGTGAAGAACGATTGGCTTCGGCGGGTTGAGGGTCGACGCGAACTGCGCCTGACGCAGCCGGGGCGCGAAGCGCTGTGGACGCGGTTCGGCCTGGCGACATAAGGGCCCCTCCAGTCTCATTCGCCCACGACATGGCAAGGCGCTATGGTCGAGTTCCAAGTCTTAGGGAGCTGCAATGGCGAGCAAGGACATGAACGATCGCGGCACGCTGGCGGTATGCCGGCAATGAGCAAATCTTCTGTGGAAGTACGTTGGCTGACGTTCCGCCTGATGAACGGCCAGTCGATCGGACCGGATCGACTGAAGGATGGATGGGTGATTGCTTCGGAGACCCGCCACTGTGGCGTGCGGCGTGAAGCCATCGAAGGCGCGGGCGTGGTCTACGCGCTGTATGCACCGGCCAACCTGGCCTCACCGCGGCGCGCGGAGATGCGCATGCGCGAATTCCTGATGAGCTCCGGCTACACCTTCACCATGGGTACGCTGGGCGGCTGACGCCGCCCTTTGGGGTCACGGGCGTACGGTCAGTGCCTGGCCGAGCATGCCGATCGGACCGCGCGCATCGTGCAGCACGGTGCTGGTCAAGCCGAGACCCTGGTGGCCAAACGACACCGACGTGTCGAAGCCCAGCCACTCGCCTTCGGGCATGCCGAACAGGTGCGCGGTCAGATCGAGGTTGGGGAAGGCGACTTCCTTCGGATCGGCGCGCACGGCCATGCCATTGGACAGATCGAACAGGGTGGCGGCACGGGCCAGCGGACTGACCGGCTCGCCGTCCAGCAGCGCGTGCTTCGCGCGCGCCCAGTAGGTGGCACGGCCGGGCCCCTGATCGTGTCGGCGGATCTCCACGCTCTTGATGAAACCGCCTGGCCAGACCGTACCTGGGTCCCACGCGGGCATTGATTCCGGCGGAGCAATGCCGGTGATCGGCGTGCCGGCGATGGCCTGCGTATCGTTCGGGCGCATCAGCCATGCACGCACGCGCAGCGCGGGGCGATCGTCATGGCGCAGCGTGGCTTCGACCAGTTCGATGGTGCGACCACCGCGCAGCACCTGTACGTCGGCCTCCATCGCTTCGATCGGAATGGTGCCGAGGATGTCGTAGGACAGGCGCGCGATCAGAAAACCGTGCCCACGCGCTGCGGCGTCGCGTTCCAGGTGGTGCGCCAGCAGCCCGATCGCAGGTGCGATGTGTTGTTCGCGGATGTTCCAGGCGCCGCTCGTGTGTTCGGTCGGCAGGTAGCGGGTGTCGCTCAGTCGTTCGAAGAAGGCCATCGTATGCGTTGTGTCAGCAGGGAGGGGAGGCGGCAGATGCTGCGCGGGTTCCTGCATCGTAAGCGTTTGGCAGCGTGGCCGGCTGAGCCGGCTCCCGCAGGAGCCGGCCGGATGCCGGTCAGGAGGACTGGCAATCCATTTCGCGGCACATCTTGTACTGGGCCAGGCATTCTGCGGGTGTCTTGGCCAGTGGGCCTGAAGTTGCGCGCAGACAATATTCGTACTGCTGGCTGCAGAATTCACAGGGGCCTGCGGCGAAGGCCAGCCCGGTCACGGCCATGCCAAGGAACATCACGGTCTTCAAGGTCGTCTTGATCATCACGTCAGTCCTTTGTGTGCCCGTCAATGGGCCCGGCCACCATAGCAGTCCTTATGGCGCGCCCCTGATGCGCTGCGACACGTTGAGCTCAACGCTGGATTGCCTTCAAGGCGTCGACAACCTGTGCTTCAGAGAAGCCACAATGCCCTTCGCCCACCGGCGGCAGCACGTGCGGCAATGGTCGCGCGCCGGCCTGTGCGGCCATCTGCGGATACACCGCCTGCATGTGCGGCACGATGGTGGGATCGTTGTTGTTGAACTGGACCACCAGCGGTCGCTTCAACGCGCCGCTCAGTGCCAGCTTCGCGCGGACATCGGCCAGTGCCGCAGGCACGGGAGCGATGCGCTGCACGCCGGCATTGAACGCGGCGTCGTCACCGAATCCGCTGTACACCACACCAAGGTTGCCGGCCGGCATGCCGCCGCTGCGCGTGGCCAGTTCATGCAGGACCAGCGTGTGCAGGCTGATTGTCCCGGCCAGTGCATCCGGAGCGACCTGCAGTCGCTTGGCGAGCACGTCGGCATGCTGGGGATTCCGTTGCAGCGCGTCGGCGATGCCCTGATAGAGCACTCCCTGCGGCAGCACGGCCGCTTCATGCGAAGCCAGTCCGGTGGCCGGCAGGCCTGCAGCGTTGGGGAAGAAGTAATCGAAGGCGACCAGCGTGGTCAGCAGATCTGCGGCGATCTGTTCGCCACTGAGATTGGCACCGCACAGCGAGACGCCACCGGTGTAGTGCTGCGGGAAGCGTTCGAGGCTGGCGAGTGTCACCGCGCCGCCCATCGAGAATCCGAGCAGCCAGGTGTGGCGCACGCGCTTGAGTTCGCCCAGCGCGTGCTGGCGCAGGCGCTCCATGTCGGTGATCGCATCGGCCACTGCCCAGCCCTGGCTGGCGTAGGCACTCTGCGCGACGGCGTAGCCTGCGGACAGCAGCGTTGCGGTGCTGTCATTGGCGGTCATCGGCGTAGTGCGTGGCACGCCCACCGGCTCGTAGCCGTGCGCCAGCATCACCAGGTCGCCGTTCCAGTCAGCCGGCACGTCCAGCCGCCAGGGGGCGCCCTGCAGCTCGCCGCTGAGCATGTGTGGTGCCGTGGGTGGCGCGGCCAGCAGCGATGCCGCAGGCAGCAGAAGGCCGAGGGCGAGGGCGAGGGCGCATCGAAGCAAGGGTCGCATCGTGGTCATTCCATGCGGGAATGGCGCCGAGCATAGATCCCCGCAAAACCTTGCGCGCGCTGCACTGCCGCAGGGGATTGCCCGCCGGCCAGGCTGCGCTCTACGCTGGCGGCATGGTCCTGCACAGCACCGCGTCGATTATCCGCATTCCCCACGGGAAGGCGGGATAGCGCGCGGTCGCCACGGCCATGCAACCCGCCCGGGAAGGCGGGTTGCATGCGGCGCTCTCCCGGGTACTGGAATCCATCAAGGAGAACGCAGATGCATCATCTTTCATCGACCGACAATGCGCCGACCCTGCACCTGGTGTGCGGCAAGATCGGTGCCGGCAAATCCACCCTGTCGCAGCAGCTGGCGGCGCAGCCACGTCATGTGCTGATCAGCGAGGACGCCTGGCTGGCCGCGCTGTATCCCGACCAGATCCACTCCGTTGCCGATTACCTGCAGCGCGCGGCCGCGCTGCGCGGAGCGCTGACGCAGCATGTATGCGCGATCCTGCAGGCCGGCGTTTCGGTCGTGCTCGACGTTCCGTTCAATACGCGGGCCGCCCGTGCATGGGGCCGCGAACTGTTCGAGTCGGCCGGTGTTGCCCACCAGCTGCATTTTCTCGATGTTGCCGACGCCATCTGCAAGGCGCGGCTGCATGCCCGCAACGCGCGCGGCGAGCACCCGTTCCAGCCCAGCGACGAAGCCTTCGAGCAGATCACCCGTCACTTCGTGGCACCTGCACAGGAAGAGGGCTTCGTGGTGATCCGTCATTCACAGGAGGCTTGAGGGCGCAGAGAGGGCGGCGTTCAGTCGACCATTTCGGTGGTGATTCCGATACGATCTGTCGCATTGAGCCCGCCTCGCTTGACCCGGAGTCCCGTCATGGTCGACCGTCTCGCCATACTGCTTGAACGTTTTGCGGTGACCGCTTCGGTATTCCATGCCGGTGCGCTGTGCGGCATCAACACGCTGGAGGGCGAAGACGAGGCGGGTCAGCTGCACCTGGTGCGGCGCGGGCCGGTGCAGGTCAGCCACGGGCAGCAGACCGTGCAGGTCGAAGTGCCGAGCCTGCTGCTGTATCCGCGGCCGATGCCGCATCGCTTCAGCACCGACCCGCAGCAGGGCGCCGACATGGCCTGCGCCAACCTGCATTTCGAGGGCGGTCGGCTCAATCCGATCAGCGCCGCGCTGCCTGATTTCATCTGCCTGCCGCTGGCCGATCTGTATGGCGGCAACGCGGCGCTGGAACTGCTGTTCGAAGAAGCGTTCGAGCAGCGTTGCGGGCGGGCGGCGATGGTCAACCGGCTGTTCGAGGTGGTGATGATCCAGGTGCTGCGTCAGCTGATGGAAGGCGGCGAGATGCGTGGCGGCCTGTTCGCCGGGCTGGGTCATCCGCGGCTGCGGTTGGCGCTGGTGGCGATGCATGAAGCGCCGGCGCAGGCGTGGACGCTGGAAGACCTGGCCGAAGTGGCCGGCATGTCACGCAGCGTGTTCGCCGCCAGCTTCCGCGAGGCGATGGGCACCACGCCGGGCCAGTACCTGCAGGGCTGGCGGGTGGGGCTGGCGCAGCAGGCACTGCGCCAAGGCAGACCGCTGAAGCGGATTGCCGACGATGTGGGGTACGGCAGCGAAGCGGCGCTGTCGCGCGCGTTCAAGGCGCACACCGGGCAGTCGCCGCGGGAATGGCGGGGACAGGCCCGTGCCAGTGCGGCCTGAGCGTCAGCCGAGCACCAGCCGGGCCAGCTTCATCCCACCGAACAGGCCGGCCAGGCCCAGTGCCACCGAGCCGCCGGCATACAGTGCCGCCAGCCCATGCTGGCCACGCTGCAGCAGCAGGCCGATCTCCAGCGCATAGGTGGAAAACGTGGTGTAGCCGCCGAGGATGCCGGTGGCCAGCAGCAGGCGCAGCTGCGGCGAGGCGCCATTGCGCATCGCGAAGACCTCGACCACCACGCCCATCAGCAGGGCGCCGCTGACGTTGATCAGGAAGGTCGACCAGGGCCAGGGACTGCCGACGGCCACCCGCGCGCCGATCAGGTTGCAGGCATGGCGCAGGCAGGCACCGATGCCGCCTCCGACGAAGACCAGGAAATAATTGTTCAGTGTTTGCATGGCGTGCCTCGAATGCGGGTTCGCAGGGTCAATGGCGAACGCCGAGGGCAGGCACGACCTGCCGTCGACGAACACCGGGTTCGTCCTGGCAGGAGCCATCAGCCTTCTCAGGCGGTTATCGGGGGAGCCCCATCCCCATCGCGGTCCATGCTACCAGCGGCGGTGCATTCACGTCATCGAGGTCGTCAGCACGCGGGCGACCTTGCTGCGGCTGAAGCCATCCATCAGCAGTTCGAACGCGAGCAGATCCAACGCTGCATGGCGGCGATGGTCGATCTCCAGCCCGTTCTCGGCCACCAGGTGACTGACCAGCTCGTAGGCGTCCTGCCAGACATCCAGATGGGCCTGGCTGGGGATGTAGGCACTGCCAGGCTCACCGACGCCGAGCCCGCTGACCCCGTACAGCAGCTCGCGTGCGTCCAGCTTGGCCGCATCGGCGATGCGGAACAGCTGTTCGGCTTTCACGTGCGAGGCGCTCACGTGGTCGTTGAGCCAGTTGCTGATGGTTGCTGTCGTTGATTTGGCGGCGCGTGCCAGATCGGCCGGGCGTGGGTGCCCGGCCTTCTTCATGGCTGCCGCGAGTCGTTGGCCGAGAGTATTCATCTATGCAAGCCAGCTTAACGCGTGGATTGCGAAGAAGCCTTGTCGCAAGAATCAGTCTGGTTAACAGAAGGACCGACCGTGACCGAATTCTGGAGCAAGCGGCAGGTGCGCACCCGGCTGGGATTCCAGACCGATGCCGAACTGGCCCGCTTCTTTGGCATCAGCCGTTCCGCAGTGTCGCAATGGCCGAAGGATTTCCCGATTCCGGCCCTGCGGCAGTACATCCTGCATCAGCGCTATCCGAACCTGTTTCCCACGACAGAAGCGTCGGCGGGCGAATCCATCTGACTTGCGCCGCCTTTTGTCGCATTTAGCACGCTAAGCGCAATTTGCTAAGTATGCTTAGCAAAATAGGCAAGATCGATCGATCTGAGGGTCACAATCGGCGCCATCTACTGGAGGCATCGGTCCATGGTTCCCGCGGCCTGTCGGCTTCACCCCATCCGGGGGCCCCGGGGTCCCGTATGTAGTTTCGTGAACGATTAATAATTTCAATCACGAAAGTCGCCGCATGTAATTGACCTGTCGTGAAATCTATGACTAATTGGAGTCAACCAGGCGTGAAGCCTGGGAGTCTTTCAGTAGCACGCAAGTGAGTCGGTAGACCGTCAACGATGCAGAACAAGTCCAACGGAGGTCGTATGGAATACGGCATGCATGGCTTGGCTGAACGGGTACGCCGCGAACTGGAAGCCAGTTACCACAAACACGGATGCGGTCCGGCGTTCTGGGATACCTACCAGCAGGTGCTGGACCGTCTGGTCCCGCAGGGGACCGAGCGTACCGAAGTCACCAACGAAATGGCGCTGATCATCGAACAGCTGGGCATCGTCCGGCGTGCGCAGCTTGTGCCGCCGCACGCCAGCGGGTCGCGTTGATTCAGAGCAGGCGCCAGGCGCCGCAGGCAAGCAGCGCCAGCAGCAAGGACAGCAGCGCCAACGTCCGGGGTCGCCACAGGCGCTTCGGTTGTCCGGCCATTGCCTGCGGACTGCAGTAGCGCACCAGCGCCGGACCGAAACCGGCCCGGTGCTGCTGTTGTGCGCAGGCCTCCAGGCAGGCACCGCAGGCCAGGCAATCGGCGTGCGGTCCCTGGCGGATGTCCAGTTGCATCGGGCAGGCAATGACGCAGGCCGCGCAATCGGTGCAATCACCCAGACGGTCGGCGCTGAAGGTCGGCATCGGTCCGGCCAGCAGCGGATGCGCGGCGCGGAATACGTAGTCCTGCGCAGTGGTCGGGTCGAGCAGGCCGCGGCCACGGCCCAGCACCCCGCCGAGCCCGGATGGACGTGGCCCGCGCGGCTCACCGCGACGGGCGTCGTACAGCATGCGCGGCGTATGCGGATCGGTCAGCAGTGGTTGCATGCGTGCGAACGGGCACAGCGAACGGCAGACCTGCTCGCGCAGGAAACCGGCGTTTCCCCAGGTGGCAGCGGCATAGAACAGTACCCAGAACGTTTCCCAGCCGCTCCAGCCAGCGTTTGGCGCGGCGGCCAGCAAGCCGGTGATCGGGCTGAACAGGCCGACGAAGGTAATGCCGGTCCACACTGACAGCAGTCCCCAGGCAAGCTGGGTGACCGGGCGTACAGCAGGTGCCGGCAGCATGCGGGCCGCGCTGCGGGCGATCCAGTCGAAGGCGCGCCGCCACAGCGTCTGCGGGCAGGCATGGCCGCACCAGATGCGTCCGGCGAGGTGGGTAAGCAGCGCCAGGCCGACGGCCAGCACCGCCAGCAGGCCGATCAGTACGCCGACGTCGCCGGGCCACAGGGTCCAGCCGAACAGGTCGAATCGCCGCGCGTTGATGTCCAGCAGCAGCGCCTGGCGGCCCTCCCAGCGCAGCCACGGCAGTGCGTAGAACAGCGCCAGCAGGGCGGCGCTGAGCGTGCCGCGCCAGTGCCAGGGACGGGGAGTCCGGGTACATGACGTGCTCATCCCAGCGGCAGCTCGTCGTCGTCATCGCTAGGCATGGGCCGCTGCAGGTACCAGGTGACCGCGCTGGACAGTGCCGTCACCGACCAGAACATGAAGAATCCCGCCGTGTAACCCAGTTCGCGGCTGATTACGGTGCCCGGGAAACTGATGGCCTGCAGGCGCAATGGATCGACGAAGGCGAAGAACACCACGCTGGCCACGCCGGCGGCGATGAAGCTGGGCCAGAGGATGGCGCCCCACTGCTGGATCAGCCGCTGGCGGCGGTTGGGAGAAGGTCTGTTCATGCTGTCCCGGATCGAAAAGTGGGCGGCGCGTATACTTCGCCAGGGTCGGCGCCGCATCCGCAGGGCATGCTTCCTGCAAGCGTGCCAGCCTAGGCGCAGCGGACTGCGCCGACATTGATCTGGATCAACGGTGGTGATGGCCGGCTGCGGCACACTGCCGGCACGCTTTGGGTACCCCGATGAACGCAACACCGCCGCCTGTCCTCCCTGTCGCCTCGCCCGAGTTGTGCACCGAGCAGGAAGTGACCCGCCTGGTTCACGACTTCTATGCGCGCGTGCGCGAGGAAGAGCGGCTGGGGCCGGTGTTCGGCGCGCACGTTCACGATTGGCCCGAGCACCTGGCGCAGCTGGTCGACTTCTGGTCGGCGATGCTGCGCGGCACCCGCCGGTTCAAGGGCTCGCCGATGTCCAAGCACATGGCCATCGAGCTGGACAAGGACCTGTTCGACCGCTGGCTGGTGCTGTTCCGGATCACCACCGCCGAATGCAACAACCCGCCGATGCAGGAGCTGGCCAACGACGTGGCCGCGCGCATCGGTGACACCTTCTGGAAGCGCTACCAGATGCTGCGCTGGCCGCAGGTCGGCCTGCCGGTGCTGGGCATCCCTGCCAAGGATTGATCTGGGTCAAGGCGGCGCAGGCCGCCCGGCGCGATGCTGGCGGCATGGACACGTTCTCTCCCGCCGCTGGTGGCCTGGCCTGGACCTTCGACCCCGATCTTCTGCGTCGGCACGACCGGCCGGGCCCGCGCTACACCTCGTACCCGACCGCGCCGCATTTCCATGATGGCTTCGACGCGCCGGCACTGCGCCAGGCGATCGCCGACAGCAACCAGCTGGCCCGTGCGCTGTCGCTGTACGTGCATGTGCCGTTCTGTTCCAGCCCCTGCTTCTACTGCGGCTGCAACCGGGTGATCACCCGTGATCGCGGTCGTGGCCACAGCTACGTCTCACGCGTGCTGGCCGAGGCCGACCTGCTGGCGCCGCAGTTCGATGACGGCCGCGAGGTGATCCAGCTGCACCTGGGTGGTGGTACGCCGAACTTCCTCGATGCCGAAGCGATGACCACGCTGGTGGAAGGATTGCGCCGGCGCTTCGATTTCAGTGATTCGCCGCAGCGCGATTTCTCGATCGAACTCGATCCGCGCTTCATCGACACCCGCGACGTCGCCATGCTGGCGCGGCTGGGCTTCAACCGGGCCAGCCTGGGCGTGCAGGATTTCGATCCGCAGGTGCAGGAATCGATCAACCGCGTGCAGGGCGTGCAGCAGACGCTGGACATCCTGCGCGCCTGCCGCGACAGCGGCATGCGTTCGGTCAACGTCGATCTGATTTATGGGTTGCCGGGACAGAGCCTGGAAGGCTTCGGTCGCACCCTCGAGCTGGTGCTGGCGCTGCGCCCGGACCGCCTGGCGGTCTACGGCTACGCGCACCTGCCGCATCTGTTCCGCGCGCAGAAGCAGATCGACGAAAGCCGCTTGCCGTCACCGGAAGACAAGCTGGCGCTGCTGGGCCTGGCGGTTGAGAAGCTCTCCGCGGCGGGCTACCAGTACATCGGCATGGATCACTTTGCGTTGCCGGAAGAGGATCTGTCGCGCGCACAACGCGCCGGCCAGCTGCATCGCAACTTCATGGGCTATACCACCCATGCCGATACCGATCTGCTCGGCCTGGGCGTGAGTGCGATCAGCCACATCGGTGCCACCTACAGCCAGAATCCGCGCGACCTGCCGTCGTGGGAGGACGCGGTGGACCAGGGCCAGCTGCCGGTCTGGCGCGGCGTGGCGTTGAGTGCCGACGACCAGTTGCGCGCGGAACTGATCCAGCAGCTGATGTGCCAGGGGGAGGTGGATGGCGTGCTGCTGGGGCAGCGTCACGGCTTGGATTTCGAGCAGTACTTTGCCGAGGACCTGCGTTCGGTACAGCGGCTGCAGGAAGACGGCCTGGCCGAATACCGCGATGGCGTGGTGCGTGCCAGTGAACCCGGGCGACCGCTGCTGCGGTTGCTGGCGATGTGCTTTGACCCGTATCTGCGTGCCGCGCACGAGCAGCCACGTTATTCGCGGGCGATCTGAAGGCGGGATGTGCTGCGTGCGTGTGGTGCCCGGAGCCGGAATCGAACCGGCATGGGGTTGCCCCCGGCGGATTTTAAGTCCGATGCGTCTACCAGTTTCGCCATCCGGGCCTGCAGCGCGGCGCCGATTGTAGCCCACCTGCGGTTCCGCAACCGGATTGCATCATGGCCGCGGCGTGCTTAACTGTCGATCGCATTCATGTCATAGTCCCTGCCATCGTTCCCAGGGGGGGGAGCCACCTGATGTCGCTGCACGCGATTGCCTATGCCAGTGAGGCCCGCGCCGATCTGCAGACAACCGATCTTGACCGCCTGCTGGCCGACGCCACGGCATTCAATCGTGTGGCCGGTGTCACCGGTGTGCTGATGTTCGACGGAGCGCGCTTCCTGCAGTATCTCGAGGGCCCGGAGGACGGCATCGATTCGGTGTTCCAGCGCATCCTCAATGCGCGCAGCCACGGGCAGCTGAAAGTGTTGTGCCGTGCCCCCGTGGTGCAGCGCGCATTTCCGCGCTGGTCGATGGGCACGCGGCGGATCGAACCGGAGCTGCTGGCACAGATCGTCGACGCCGCGTGGCCCGGCTTCCTGCTTGGCAGCGGTGGATTCGAGCGCCTGCTGCAGGCCTGGACCGGCGCAGACGGCGAACTGGAACCGGCCGCGGTGGCGTTGGGGTCCTGAGCCCGCCTTGGCGGCAGGGCGCCGGGGCCGGTAGGCTGTAGCCTTTCTGGCGCAGGTTTTCCGGAGTGGTGCAGCAGATGAGTGTGTTGGCCGAGGCCATGGCAGCGTATGTGCGATCGCATCCGTTGCGCGGGATGTGCCGATGAGTGCGCCGGTAGCGGCGGCCAGCGCCCCCCGGTTTGCGGTGATCGGCCTGGGCTACGTCGGCCTGCCGTTGGCGGTGGCGTTTGGCCGGCAGTGGCCGACGTTGGGTTTCGATATCGATGCCGGTCGCATCGCCGAGCTGCGCAACGGCCAGGACCACACGCTGGAAATGGAATCCGACGAGCTGGCAAGTGCGCAGCTGCTGCAGTACGGCAGCGATCCGGCACTGCTCGATGCCTGCAATGTCTACATCGTCACCGTGCCGACCCCGATCGATGCTTACGAGCAGCCCGACCTGGAGCCCCTGCGTTCGGCGACACGGCTGATTGCCAGTCATCTTCGCGCCGGCGACCTGGTGATCTACGAGTCCACGGTCTACCCCGGTACCACCGAGGAAGTGTGCGTGCCGCTGCTGGAGCAGGGTTCGGGCCTGTGCTTCAACGAAGACTTCTATTGCGGCTACAGCCCGGAACGGGTCAGCCCCGGCGACCGCCAGCGGCGCCTGGCCGACATCCGCAAGATCACTTCCGGCTCGACACCGGAAGTTGCTGCGGTGATTGATGGTCTGTACCAGCGCATCATCGTCGCCGGTACCTTCCCGGCACCATCGATGCGGGTGGCCGAAGCGGCCAAGGTGGTCGAGAACATCCAGCGCGACGTCAACATTGCGCTGGTCAACGAGCTGGCCCTGATCTTCGACAGGCTGGGCATCGATACCCAGGACGTACTGGACGCCGCCGGTAGCAAGTGGAATTTCCTGCCGTTCCGGCCGGGGCTGGTCGGCGGCCATTGCATCGGCGTGGACCCGTACTATCTGCTGCACAAGTCCGAGAGCGTGGGCTATCACCCGGACCTGATCCACACCGCACGACAGGTCAACAACCGCGTCGGCGAGCACGTGGCGGCGCGGGTGCTGGCGATGCTGGCCGAGCGTGGCCGTGCGCCGGCGGACGCACGCATCCTGGTGCTGGGCGTGACCTTCAAGGAGGATTGCCCGGACCTGCGCAACAGCCGCGCGCTGGAACTGGCGCAACGCCTGCGCGATGCCGGTGCGCAGGTGGAGGTCAGCGACCCCTGGGTCGGCCCGGCGGCGCTGACCGGCGAGGGCCTGGATTGGCTGGCCGATCCCGGGGCGGGGTGTTATGACGCGGTGGTGCTGGCGGTGGCCCACGCCCGTTTCAAGGCGATGGATGAATCCGCAATCCGGGGCCTGCTGGCGCCGGGAGGCCTGGTCTACGACGTGAAATCGGCCTGGCCGCGCAACGTGGTTGACGATCGCTTGTAAGCCTTGGCAGCGGGTGGCGCGGTAGACTCGGGGGCAGTTGCAACCGAGGAAAGCCATGCACCGGTATATCGTCTACCTGCTCGCCATCCTGATGTTCCCGATATGCCTGTGGCTGGCCACGATCTGGCCGGCCTGGTATTGGGGCGTCGGCCTGACTGCCGCGATGGCGGCGCTGGGGACCTGGGACCTGCTGCAGAAGCGCAGCACGCTGCGCCGCAACTATCCGGTGATGGCGCACTTCCGCTACGGGCTGGAATCGATCGGCCCGGAGATCCGCCAGTACTTCGTGCAGAGCGACCTGGAAGACGTGCCGTTCTCGCGCCAGCAGCGTGCACTGATCTACCAGCGCGCCAAGAACGAGATGGACACGGTGCCGTTCGGCACCCTGCGCAGCACCTATGCGGTGGATTACGAGTGGATCAACCATTCGCTGGCACCGACCGCCATCGCCAAGCATGACTTCCGTGTGTTGATCGGCCCGAACTGTGCCAAGCCTTATTCGGCCAGCGTGTTCAACATCTCGGCGATGAGCTTCGGTTCGCTGTCGGCCAATGCCATCCGCGCGCTGAACGAAGGCGCACGCCGCGGTGGCTTCTATCACGACACCGGCGAAGGTTCGATCTCGCCCTACCACCGCGAGATGGGCGGCGACCTGGTGTGGGAGATCGGCTCGGGCTACTTCGGTTGCCGTGACGAGAAGGGCGGATTCAGCGAGGAACGCTTCGTTGCCAATGCCACCCATGATCAGGTCAAGATGATCGAGATCAAGCTGTCGCAGGGCGCCAAGCCCGGCCACGGTGGCGTGCTGCCGGCGCCAAAGGTGACCGCCGAGATCTCGGTGACGCGTGGCGTGCCGATGGGTGTGGACTGCGTGTCACCGTCGCGTCACTCGGCGTTCTCGACGCCGGTCGAGCTGCTGCAGTTCGTTGCACGCCTGCGCGAGCTGTCCGGTGGCAAGCCGGTCGGTTTCAAGCTGGCCATCGGCCATCCATGGGAGTGGTTCGGCATTGCCAAGGCGATGCAGGAAACCGGGCTGCTGCCGGACTTCATCGTGGTCGACGGCGCCGAGGGTGGCACGGGTGCGGCACCGGCGGAGTTCGTCGACCATGTCGGCGTGCCGATGCACGAAGCGCTGCTGTTGGTGCACAACACCCTGGTCGGCCTGGATCTGCGCGATCGCATCCGCATCGGTGCGGCCGGCAAGATCACCAGCGCGTTCGACATCGCGCGGACCATCGCGCTGGGGGCTGACTGGTGCAATGCCGGCCGAGGCTTCATGTTCGCGCTGGGCTGCATCCAATCACTGAGCTGCCATACCGACAAGTGCCCGACCGGCATCGCGACCCAGGACCCTGCACGCTGGAAGCATCTGGATGCACCGGACAAGGCCACCCGTGTGTACAGCTACCACGAGCACACGCTGCACGCCCTGAAGGAGCTGCTGTGTGCGGCGGGCCTGAACGATCCTGCCGAGCTGGGGCCGGAGCACATCCTGCGCCGCGTCTCACCGGTGGAAATCCGTTCGCTGGCCTCGCTGTACCGCTACCTGGAACCAGGCGAACTGCTGCACAAGGTGCCCGACCATGCGGTGTTCCATGCGTTCTGGGCCGATGCACGCAGCGACTCGTTCCAGCCGCCGCCGAAGATCCAGGCGCTGCGCGCCAGCAAGTCGCGATAACGATTCTGTAGCGTCGAGCCATGCTCGACTGCTTTTCCACGCAGTCGAGCAAGCTCGACCCTACAAGGAGGCGTCATGCAGTTCAGGACCGGCACCATGGATGATGTGGCCAGGCTGTGGGCCCTGCGTACGCGCTGCGTGCGCGAGATCTGCAGCAGCCATTACCCTCCCGAGGTCATCGCGCCCTGGTCTGCCTCGCCGCCACCGTCGCAGTACGCGCGGCTGTTGTCGCAGGGGGGCTGCGTGGTGGCCGAGGACGGGCAGGGTGTCCTGCTCGGGTTCGGCGTGTTTGATACCGATGCCAACGAGGTTGATGCGTTGTTCGTCGATCCGGATCGCGGCGGCAAGGGCATCGGCCAGGCGCTGATGCAGCGCCTGCTGGCGATGGCCGATCGTGATCGTGAGGTAGTGCTGTCGGCCTCGCTCAACGCCGTGCCGTTCTATCAACGGCACGGGTTCATCAGCGTGCGCGAGGAGACCTATCCGCATCCCAGTGGCGTCGCGTTGGCGTCAGTGAGCATGCGCCGGCCGTGGTGATGTAGCGTCGAGCTTGCTCGATGGTTTTTGTAGAGTCGAGCCATGCTCGACTGCTCTATCGCCTGAATCAAAAGCAGTCGAGCATGGCTCGACTCTACAACGCAGGTGTCACCGCGCTGCCAGCCACCCGATCACGCCTTCCGCAGCACGCAGGCCACTGGCGTAGCACGCGGTCAGTAGGTAGCCACCTGTCGGCGCCTCCCAGTCCAGCATCTCGCCGGCACAGAACACGCCGGGCACTGCCCGCAGCATCAGGCCATCATCCAGCGCATCCAGGCGCACGCCACCGGCGGTGCTGATCACCTCGGCCATCGGCCGGGGGCGCAGCAGGCGCAGGGGCAGGCGCTTGAGCGTAACTGCCACGGCAGGCAGGTCGTTGCCCGCTTCCTTGCCCAGCATCTCGAACACCAGTGCGGCTTTCACTGCATCCAGGCCGGCCTGGCGGCGCAGGTGCTCGCCGAAGCTGCGACCCTTGCGCGGGCGTGACAGGTCGGCCAGCAGGCGTGCTTCATCGCGGCCCGGTACCAGGTCCAGCCACAGCATCGCGTGGCCATCGCGGTTGATGGTCTCGCGCAGGTCTGCGGCCAATGCGTAGATCAGGCTGCCTTCGATGCCGTACTCGCTGGCCACGCACTCGCCCTGCAGCGACTGCGGTTGTCCCGCCAGGTCCAGCCAGTGCGCGACCACCGGCTTCAACGGTGCGCCGGCATTGCGCTCGGCGAAGAACGGCGTCCAGTCCACGTCGAAACCGCAGTTGGCCGACTGCAGCGGTGCGATGTCCACGCCACGTGCCTGCAGTGGCGAGACCCAGGCGCCGTCGCTGCCCAGCTGCGGCCAGCTGCCGCCGCCCATGGCCAGCACGGTAGCATCGGCATGCACTTCAACGGCGCCGTCTTCGGTTTCAAATCGCAGGGCGCCGTCGTCGCTCCATCCGATCCAGCGGTGGTTGGCGTGCAGGCGCACACCCTGTTCTTTCAGGCGGCGCACCCAGCCGCGCAGCAGTGGGGCTGCCTTGCGGTCGACCGGGAACACGCGGCCGGAGCTGCCCACATAGGTCTCCACGCCAAAGCCGGCAGCCCAGTCGCGTAGCGCCTGCGCGTCGAAGCCGTCCAGCCAGCGTCCCACGGCAGAGGCCTGCTCGCGGTAGCGGCTGTCGAACAGCGGCCGCGGATCGGAATGGGTGAGGTTGAGCCCACCCTTGCCGGCGATCAGGAACTTGCGGCCGGGCGAACCCTTGGCCTCGTACAGGTCCACGTCCATCCCAGCGGCGCGCAGGCGCTCGGCGGCAAACAGGCCGGCCGGGCCGCCGCCGATGACGGCGACCCGTGGAGGCGTTGCGGTATTACGGTTTGACATCGAGCAGCTCGACATCGAACACCAGCGACGAGCCGGCCGGGATCGGGCCAACCCGGCGGTCGCCGTAGCCGTAGTCCGGCGGGATCATCAGCGTGCGCTTGCCGCCGACCTTCATGCCGGCCACGCCCTCATCCCAGCCGCGGATGACCTGGCCGGCGCCGAGCGCGAAGGTGAACGGTTCGCCGTGCTTGAAGGAGCTGTCGAAGGTCTTGCCGTGCTTGGTTTCGGTGCGGTTGTCGTAGATCCAGCCGGTGTAGTGCACGGTGACCTTGCTGCCGGCAACGGCTTCGGTGCCGGTGCCGGGCACGGTATCGATGCGCTCGAAGGTGGTCAGGGTGCCGCCGGGCGGTGGGCCGGACGGTTCGGTTGTGCAGCCAGCGGCGGCGAGGGACAGCAGCAGGGGAAGCAGCAGGCGGCGCATCGGGCGTCTCCGGAAGGGCGCAGGGCGAGGGCGGCAAGGGTAGCGCATCGGCGCCGGGTATCATGGGGGCATGGCAAAACTCCTGCTCAATCTGCGCAATGTCGGCGACGACGAATATGCCGATGTCTGCACGCTGCTCGACCAGCACGGCATCGCCTGGTATCGCACCGAACCCAGCCCCTGGGGCATCTCCAATGGTGGCCTGTGGCTGCGCGAGGACGCCGATCATCCACGTGCGAAGGCGCTGATGGCGGAATACCAGGCCGAACGCGGGCCGCGCATCCGTGCCGAGCGTGAGCAGGCATTGCGTGATGGCACGGCGGAGACCTTCGGCAGCCTGTTCCGGCGGCGGCCGGTCTACGTGGTGCTGGTGCTGCTGGGGATGGCCGGTGCGGCGGCGCTGGTATTGCTGCCGTTCGTGCTGTTGCGGGGGTAAGGGGGGCTTCTGGCCGGGTTGCACCCGGCACCCGCCGATGCCAGGGCAACTACAACAGCAACTACAACAGCAACTACAACAGCAACTACAACAGCAACAGCAACAGCAGGCAATCCGTGGTGGGCAGGGCGGTGTGGGCAGGCGGGACACGCCGTAAACCCGTCCATGGGGGCTCGATGGCGCCATCCATGGCGCCAACGGTCCCGCCTGCCCACACCGCCCTGCCTCTGACAGGTTCCGGGTGCCTGCCGGGGTCGGATCCCTCTGCCGTGCAGAGGGATCCGACCCCTGAATCTGTCCGTGCGGGCGGGAGGCGCTAAAATGGCGGGATGATCGCCAATACCGCTGCCTACCATTTCGCCGTCATCGACGCTCCCCAGGTCTTGTGTGACCAGCTGCTGGCGCGCGCCGAGGCGGCGCAGCTGCGCGGCACGATCCTGGTGGCGGGCGAGGGGCTGAACCTGTTCCTGGCCGGTGCGCCGGAGGCGGTCGAGGGCTTCTATGCCGCGCTGCATGCCGATGCGCGTTTTGCCGATATGCGGGTCAAGACCAGCCTGAGCGAGCATCAGCCGTTCGCGCGGCTGAAGGCCAAGGTGAAGGACGAGATCATCAGCTTCCGCCGTGATGACGGCCAGCCGCTGGAGTATCCGCGTGCACCGGCGATCGATCCGGCTACGGTGCAGCGTTGGCTGCGGCAGGGGCATGACGACGCTGGCAAGCCAGTGGTGATGCTTGATACGCGCAACCAGCAGGAAGTGGAGTACGGCACCTTCAAGGATGCGCTGGTGCTGCCCATCCACAAGTTCACCGACCTGCCCGAGGCATTGGCGCCGCACCGCGAAGCGCTGAAGGACAGCACCGTGGTCAGTTTCTGCACCGGCGGCATCCGCTGCGAGAAGGCGGCGCTGTGGATGGTCAACGACGGCATGGACAACGTGCTGCAGCTCGACGGCGGCATCCTCGGCTATTTCGAGGAGGTGGGGGGCGAGGGCTATGAAGGCCGCTGTTTCGTGTTCGACGAGCGCGTGGCGCTGGATGCCGAGTTGAAGCCGATGGTCGACCAGCCGCTGCCGGAGCCGCGCCCCAGCGCGTTCTGACGCTTCCGCGGTAGAGCCGGCCGCTGGCCGGCTGCGAAGCGATCTACCTGTATGCCGGCCAGCGGCCGGCACTACCAATCGCGCTTGGCGCGGATCAGGGCACCCCGGATCGGTCCGGCGGGCCCTGAACCCGTCCCACGGGAATCAGCATCCCGCCACCGTCACTGGCCGCCGCGCCCGGCCGACCCCATGCATGGGGGATCCTGTGACGGAAAACTGCTGATGATCCCGTTGTCGATCCTTGACCTGGCCCCGGTCTGCGAGGGCAGTGACACCACCGCTGCCTTCGCCAACATGCTGGAACTGGCCCAGCACGCCGATGCGCTGGGGTACCGCCGCTACTGGCTGGCCGAACACCACAACATGCCTGGCATCGCCAGCGCGGCCACCGCCGTGCTGATCGGTCACGTGGCGGGTGGCACAAAGCGCATCCGCGTCGGTGCCGGCGGCATCATGCTGCCCAACCATGCGCCGCTGCAGGTGGCCGAGCAGTTCGGCACGCTCGCCTCGCTTTATCCGGACCGCATCGACCTCGGCCTGGGCCGTGCGCCGGGCACCGATCAGCCGACCGCGCGTGCACTGCGCCGCTATTTCGACAGCGCCGACCAGTTCCCGCAGGACGTGCGCGAGCTGCTGCATTACTTCGAACCGGTACAGCCCGGGCAGGCGGTGCAGGCGGTTCCGGGTGGTGGCCTGCGGGTGCCGACCTGGATCCTCGGTTCCAGCCTGTTCGGTGCGCGCATGGCCGCGTCGATGGGCCTGCCATACGCGTTCGCCTCGCACTTCGCACCGGACGTGATGGACGAAGCGTTGGCGGTATACCGACGCGAGTTCCGCCCCTCGGCCACGCTGAAGCAGCCGCACGCGATGCTGGCCCTGAACGTCGTTGCCAGCGACAGCGAAGCTGAATCGCGGCGCCTGTTCACCAGCCAGCAGCAGAGTTTCGTGAACCTGCGTCGTGGCCGACCGGGCAAGATTCCGGCACCCATCGACGACATCGAGTCCTTCTGGGAGCCGCACGAAAAAGTGGGCGTGGAGCGGGCACTGGCCTGCACCGTGCTGGGGGATCCGCAGCAGGTGGCGGAAGGCATCGCCGCGTTTGTCGAGCGCCACAAGCCGGACGAGCTGATGCTCACCGCTAACCTGTATGACCACCGTGCGCGCCTGCGCTCGTTCGAACTGGCGATGCAGGCCTGGCACGCCCGCCACGCGGGCTGAACAATTGCGTCACGGCCCATTGCGGCCGAACCGCGTCTGATGGGGGCTCATATCGAAGGAGCCCCCACATGGCCGACACCCGCGCCGAACACATTGCCCAACTGGCAGAACTGATCAAGGACGTGGAGGTGGCGATGTTCACCACCACCGGCGTCGACGGCCGCCTCTACAGCCGGCCGCTGGCCACCCAGCAGGTCACCTTCGACGGTGATCTGTGGTTCGTCATCACTGCCGACAGCCCGAAGGTGGCCGAGATTGCGCTCGACCCGCGCGTCAACGTGGCCTATGCCTCGCCATCGAAGAACACCTATGTGTCGGTGGCCGGGCGCGCGCGCGTGGTTGATGATCGCGCGAAGATCGAGGAACTGTGGTCGCCAGCGATGAAGCTGTTCTTCCCGGGCGGCAAGGACGACCCGAACCTGCGCCTGATCCAGGTGCGCGCCGAATCGGCCGAGTACTGGGATGGACCGGGTACGCTGCTGGGCACAGCGCTGAGTTTCGTACTGTCAGCCGTGCAGGACGAACCGGCGGCGTTGGCCGACAACGGATTCATCGACCTTCGATGATGGCCGATGTCCGGTATTGGTAGTGCCGGCTGCTGGCCGGCAAACCTGGAAACGTGGCAGCCGGCCAGCGGCCGGCTCTACCGGATTCCGGCTCAGAACCAGCGCTGGAACAGCTCCACCGTATAGCCCACCAGCTGCCCCGAACTGAAACCGAAGAAGGCGATCGCCGCCAGCGCCGCGATCCAGTTGAACAGCATCAGCGCGCCATCGCGTTCCAGCAGTGCCAGCGAGAACAGCAGCAGCTGGAAGCCGAACAGGAAGTTGGTGAAGGGAATCGGCAACGACAGCAGCAGGCCCAGCAACACCAGCAGCAGGCCGCTGAAGGCATGCGCCGGCAGCGGTGTCAGCAGCTGCGGCAGGCGCGGTTTCAGCATCTTGTCCAACCGCCGCAGCGGGCGGTCGATGCGGTCCAGGAAGCGGTGCATGGTGCCGCGCTTGGGCCCGCGGCGGGCGATGAAGCCGGGCAGCCACGGCCGGCGCAGGCAGAACAGCATCTGCAGGCCGATCAGGATCACCAGCGGGCCGCTGACCGCGCCGCCCATGCCCGGGATCGGGATGAACGACGGCAGGATCGCCACGAACAGGAACACGCCGAACGCGCTCTGCTGCAGGTTGCACAGGATCTGGCCGAGCGGCATGTGCTCGGCCGGGTCGCCGGAGGCGAACATCTCCAGCAGGGTGCGGATGCCCTCGTTACGGTAGGCCGGGCGCTCAACGCCCGGACCCTGGCCGGCCTCAGGCGGTGAGCTCATCGGCCTGCTCGTCGGACAGCGTGCGCAGCAGCAGCTTGTCCACCCGCGCACCATCCAGGTCGACCACCTCGAAGCGCCAGCCGGCCCAGTCGAAGTACTCGCCCGCGTGCGGGATGCGGCCGAAGTAGTGGATGCACATGCCGGCCAGCGTGTAGTAATCGCCATCCTCGGCATCGGGCAGATCGTTGCTGCCGATCAGCTCGCGCAGGTCCTCGATCGGCAGCGAGCCATCCACCAGCAGCGAACCGTCTTCGCGGGTCACCACCAACGCATCTTCGTCGGCGTTCTCCACCGCCTGCAGGCGGCCGACCACCGCGCCCATCAGGTCGCTGATGGTCACCAGGCCCTGGATTTCGCCGTACTCGTCCACCACCAGCGCCATCGACTGCTGTTCCTCGCGGAAGATCTCCAGCAGCTTCATCGCGTGGGTGGATTCAGAACACGTACAGCGGTTCGCGCAGGGTCTGGAACAGCGCGTTGTCGCCGCGCGCCATGCGTGTGGCCAGCGATTTCAGTTCCAGCACGCCGACCACGTCCATGTCGTTGTCGCGCAGCACCGGGTAGCGCGAGAACTCGTGCTCGGCCATGATTTCCAGGTTGCGCTCCAGCCCAGCCTGGGTATCCAGCCAGGCGATGCGGTTGCGCGGGGTCATCAGGCTGTCGGCGGTGCGGTCGCCCAGGCGCATGACGCGGTTCATCATGTCGCGCTCGTGGGCGTCGATCACACCGGCCTCGTGGCTCTCGGCCACCAGCATGCGGATCTCTTCTTCAGTCACCGAGGCGACTTCATCCTTGCCCAGGCCGAACAGGCGCAGCACCAGCTGGGTGGTCCTGGACAGCAGCCAGACGAAGGGCAGGGCCAGCTTGGCCAGCCAGCTCATCGGCATCGCCACCAGGCCGGCAATGGCCTCCGAGCGGGTCAGTGCCAGGCGCTTGGGCACCAGTTCGCCGAAGATCAGCGTGATGAAGGTGATCAGGCTGACCGCCAGCGTGGTACCGACGTTGCCGGCGTAGGCAAAGCCCGGCATCAGGCCCTGGATCCAGCCGGCGAAGGCTTCACCCAGTGCTTCACCACCGAGGTAGCCGGTCAGCACGCCGATCACGGTGATGCCGATCTGCACAGTGGACAGGAAGCTCTCCGGCTTCTCCGACAGCTCCAGCGCCTTGGCGGCACGCTTGGAGGTGGCGGCCATCTGCTTCAGGCGGCTCTTGCGCGAGGTCATGACCGACATCTCGGACATG
The DNA here is from genome assembly GCF_056480785.1 of Stenotrophomonas sp. 99219_Sma. Classification (NCBI taxonomy): domain Bacteria; kingdom Pseudomonadati; phylum Pseudomonadota; class Gammaproteobacteria; order Lysobacterales; family Lysobacteraceae; genus Stenotrophomonas; species Stenotrophomonas sp. 99219_Sma. The sequence goes on from NZ_CM151117.1 coordinate 1,613,481, forward strand.
GCGAAGAAGCCGTTCAGCAGAACAAGCGCGAAGACAATCAGGATCATTTCAAACACGGGCGTCGTCCCCGGTTGGTGGCAGGGAGGGCGGGTGCTTGCGATGGCGGCTGGCGCTCAGGAACAGGGTCCGGCGCGGCGCAGGGGGGTAAGGGTCGTCGTCCATAAGGTGCGCCCGAAGGCGCGCTGGCATCTTAGCAAAGGGGCGTGGCAGGGTGGCAACCGCCTGTTCAGGTTGGGGCTTCCAGAGCCCCGGAAGGGGGCAGGGATACCCGTGATGGTCATCTAGCCGTCATAATTCCGTCTGGTGCCGTCCTTCCCGCGACGGCTGACAGGTTTCTCAATGTTCTCTCTGCAGACCATTTTCGGTTCCGGCAAACAGTTCTACACCCTGCTCGATGAGGCTGCCGTCGCGGCTTCCGACGCCGCCAAGGCGCTGCATTCCATGCTGCGCGAGGCCGACCGCCAGCCCGCGCTGGACGCGTTCAAGCTGGCCCGCCTGCGCGAACGCGCGGCCTCGGACAAGATCAGCCAAGCGCTGGTGGACAGCTTCATGACCCCGATCGAGCGCGAAGACATCGAAGCGCTGGGCTCGGCGCTGTACAAGATTCCGAAGCAGATCGAGAAGTTCGCCGATCGCTATTCGCTGGCCACGACCCACCTGGAGCACATCGACTTCGCGCCGCGCGCGGCGATGCTGGAACAGGCTGCCGGCGTGGTGGTGGAGATGGTGGCCGACCTGCGCCACATGAACCTGGACCGGATGACCGCTCTCAACGAGAAGCTGCGTTCGCTGGAGAACGAGGCCGACCGCCTGATGCTCGAGCTGTACCGCGACATCTACTCGGGCCGCCTGGACAACCTGCAGATGTTCCTGCTGAAGGAATTCTTCGAGATCCTGGAAAAGGCCATCGACCGCTGCCGCGAGGCCGGCGTGGTGGCGTACCAGATCGTGTTGAAGAACAGCTGACGGACGCCGCCGCATGTTGACCCTTGTCCTGGTGGTGATCCTGGCCGCGCTCGTCTTCGAGTTCATCAACGGCTTCCACGACACCGCCAACTCCATTGCCACCGTGGTGGCGACCAAGGTGCTCTCGCCCGGCTGGGCGGTGATGCTGGCCGCCTTCATGAACCTCATCGGTGCACTGACCGGTACCGCGGTGGCGCTGACCATTGCTTCGGGCCTGCTCAACACCAACGTGGTCGACGTCACCCCGCAGGTGATCCTGTGCGCCCTGCTGGGCGGCATCATCTGGAACCTGATCACCTGGTGGAAGGGCCTGCCGTCCTCGTCCTCGCACGCCCTGATCGGTGGCCTCTGCGGCGCCGGCCTGGCCGCTGCCCACAACAACTGGGACGCGCTGATCTGGTCCGAGCGCCTGGGCAGTTGGGCGCAGAACAAGGGCCTGCTGTGGAAGGTGTTCGTGCCGATGATCACCTCGCCGATCGCCGGCTTCCTGCTCGGCATCGTGGTGATGGTGCTGCTGTGGGGCCTGATTGCCGGCCTGGCCAAGATCGGTGGTGCCATCGGTCGTCTGGCCCGCCCGCGCATCGTCAACGCCTTCTTCGGCAAGGCGCAGATCGCCTCGGCGGCCTACATGGGCTTCGCCCACGGCCACAACGACGCGCAGAAGACCATGGGCATCATCGCCATGACACTGATCGGTGCCGAGGCCACCGGTGCGCTGGATGACCTGCCGTCGTGGCTGGCCTTCATGCACCCGGACGCCAGCGCCGGTGACGGCATCGCGATGTGGATCGTGCTGACCTGTGCGGTGGTGATGGCGGCCGGTACTGCCTCGGGCGGCTGGAAGATCATCAAGACCCTGGGTCACAAGATGGTCAAGCTGCACCCGATCCACGGCTTCGCCGCGGAGACCAGCTCGGCCACCATTCTGACCCTGGCCGCCCACTTCGGCATGCCGGTCTCGACCACGCACAGCATCTCCACCGCGATCATGGGCGTCGGCTTCGCCAAGAACCCGCGCTCGCTGAAGTTCGGCGTCATCGAACGCATCGTCTGGGCCTGGATCCTGACCATCCCGGCCGCAGGTGGTTGTGCGTACCTGATCCTGAAGCTGTTCGAACTGTTCGGCTGGACCTGATTGCCGCGCCAAGGTGCACACGAAAAAGCCCGCCGGATACCGGCGGGCTTTTTTCATGGGCAGAGAATTCTTCCGGACACATCGTGTCGACCAAGGTCGACACCTACCAGAGCAGAAACAGGGATCCGCCCTCGTGCCGACCAACGGTCGGCACCCACCAACAGCGCACGGAAACTGTCGAAGGCGGGGTGGGATGGGCAGGCGGGGGCGCAGAGCGCCATGGATGGCGCTCTACGAGGCGCGCAGGAGCAGTTTTTGCCGTCCCCCGCCTGCCCATCCCACCCCGCCAACCCACGGAATGCCAGCTCTTGCTGTTGCAGTGGCAGTTGATCCCCAGCGGGTGCCGGGCCGCAGGCCCGGCCACCACCACCCTCAGTTACGCTGGAACAACGCCTGCACATCCCTGCGGAACGCCGCCTGGCTGTCCGCCCGGCTGTAGAACATGTGCCCGCCCGGATAACTGCGTACCTGCACCCGGTCAGGATTGCTGCCCATCGCCGGCATCTGGTCCACCGTCAGGATCGACCCCATGAACGGGCACGACAGATCATTCCAGCCATGCACGATCAGCACCTGCAGATGCGGATCGATCGCCACCGCCTGGCGCAGCTGGGTCACCGCGCCCTGGCGCAGCTCGCCGTTGCGGTCCCACAGCCGGTTCACGTCGTAGTTCAGCGCCTGGTAGCGTGCATCCACCTTCCAGCCGACCACGCGCGTCACGAAGTCGACCATCGCGGTGGTGGTCGGCGCGATGATGCTGTCCAGCAGCGGATCGTTGGCGCGCTGTTCCGGATCATTCGGGAACGGATCGAACGCGGTCACGTTGGAGTCGTAGCGGCTGCCCAGCGTGCCCTTGTCGCGGAACACCTCACGCAGATAGGCCTGCGTCTCCAGTCGGCCACCGGCGCGGCGCACGAACTGCGCATCCAGCCCGGTCAGCTCGGTCACCCGGCGCAGCATCGCCTCGGTCGCCTGCGGATCGCTGCGACCCTTCATCAGCGCGGTGGCGTAGTCGCCGCGGGTGTACTCGACCACGTCACGCATCGCCGCGTCGGTCAGCTTGCCCTGGCGCTCCAGGTGCGCGGCGGCGATGGAGGGCAGCGTCTGCATCCACGCCATCGGCGAGACATCGGCGTTGTCTTCCAGGGTCGGGCTCAGGTAGGGCGACACCAGCACCAGGCCGTTCATCGCCACGCCCAGGCGGGTCTGCAGGAAGTGGGTGATGCGCGGGCCGCGGTAGCCGCCGTAGCTCTCGCCGGTCAGGTACTTGCGTGCACCCATGCGCTGGTTGCGCAGCAGCCAGTCGTAGATCGAGCGCGACAGGTATTCGATGTCGGCGCTGGGGTTGTACAGCTGCTTCTTCGCCTCGTCATCGCCGATGCGTGCACGGCTGAAGCCAGTGCCGACCGGGTCGATGAACACCAGGTCGGTGAAGTCCAGCCAGGTGCCGGGGTTGTCGTGCAGGGTGGCCGGCGCCGATGCGCTGTCCCCCTCCGAACCAAAGGTGACCACCTTGGGCCCGATCGCGCCCATGTTGAGGTAGACCGACGATGCACCCGGGCCGCCATTGAGCGCGAAGGTCACCGGCCGGTCCTTGCCCGGCATCGTGTAGGCGGTGAACACCACGTCGGCGATCACCTTGCCCTTGGCATCGCGTACCGGCAGGGTGCCGACGGTGGCGGTGTAGTCCAGGGTGCGGCCGGCCAGGCGCATGCTCTGGCGGGCCGACGCATCGGCGGGCAGCGCGGGCGCTTCGGTCTTGTCGTCTTTCGGGTCGGGCGTGGCCTCGGCGTCAGGCGCGGCCAGCACGCTGGCAGGGGCGATGAGCAGGCCGACGCAGAGCGCGGCAGTATGCAGCAGGGACTTCATGGCACCGGATTGGCAGCGGAAGGGGGTTCCGATGCTAGGCCGGTGGAGGGCATGTCGTATGTGTCCAAAGGCATGGCCGCGCGTCGAGGCCGCCACTGGCCAGATTGGGTCAAGCGGGCAGGGGTGTGCGCACGTCGTCGTCAGCCAGCAGGCCGTATACCGCCGAATCGGACAGTTCGCCCTGGATGCGCCAGCGCTGCCGCAGCACGCCCTCCAGGTGGAAGCCCAGCCGTTCAAGCACGTGTGCCGAGGGCCGGTTGCGCGGGTCGACTTCGGCTTCCACGCGATGCAGGCGCAGAGTCTGGAACAGGTAGTCCAGCAGATGCTGCAGCGCTTCGTGCATGTAGCCCTGGCCTTGCCTGTCGGGGGCCAGAAGGTAGCCGATCTCGGCACGAGCGGCATCGCGATCCAGGGCGAACACCACGCAGATGCCCAGCAACGGGCCGTCCAGCGTTTCGCGCACGGCCAGCTTGAGCTGGGTGCCGGTGGCCTGTGCCGCCAGGTCATCGTCGATCTGCGCGCGCGCTTCGGCCGGTCGTGTCCACGCCGGGTGGTTCCAGAACCGCATCACGTCCGGATCGGACTGGATCGCGAACAGGGCGGCCGCATCGTCGCGGCGGATCGGGCTCAGGACCAGGCGCGCGCTGTGCAGCGGCAGGCCCGGGAACAGCAGCGAGTGGCTGGCCAATACGATGGTCCACACAGATGGACGCGCATTATGGCGCCGCCGGGTTTGCCGATGGGGGCGTAATGCCAAGGGCACATGAACCGGCATTACCGGGCGATGGGGCCAGAGCCGTTTCCCTGTAGGAAACGGATCCGGCCCCGCGTCGGGTCAGACTTCCAGCGAAGCCAGATCGCCCTTGCTCTCCAGCCAGCCCTTGCGGTCGGAGGCGCGCTTCTTGGCCAGCAGCATGTCCATCAGCGAACGGGTCTGCTCGCCGTCGTCCACGGTCAGCTGCACCAGGCGACGGGTGTCGGGGTGGATGGTGGATTCACGCAGCTGTGGCGGATTCATCTCGCCCAGGCCCTTGAAGCGGGTGACGTTGATCGCGCCCTTGATCTTCTCGCGTTCGATCTTGTCCAGCATCGAGCGCTTCTCTTCTTCGTCCAGGGCATAGAACACCTGCTTGCCCACATCGATGCGGAACAGCGGCGGCATCGCCACGAACACGTGGCCGGCATCGACCAGCGCCGGGAAGTGCTTGAGGAACAGCGCGGTGAGCAGGGTGGCAATGTGCAGGCCGTCCGAGTCCGCGTCGGCCAGGATGATGACCTTGCCGTAGCGCAGGCCAGCAATGTCGTCCTTGCCGGGGTCGCAGCCGATGGCCACGGCCAGGTTGTGCACTTCTTCCGACGCCAGCACGCTGTTGGAGGACACTTCCCAGGTGTTGAGGATCTTGCCGCGCAGCGGCAGGATCGCCTGGAAGTCCTTGTCACGCGCCTGCTTGGCGCTGCCGCCTGCCGAGTCACCCTCCACCAGGAACAGCTCGGTGCGCGACAGGTCCTGGCTGATGCAGTCGGCCAGCTTGCCGGGCAGGGCCGGGCCCTGGGTGACTTTCTTGCGGACGACCAGCTTTTCGGTCTTCAGGCGCGCGCTGGCGCGCTCGATGGCGATCTGTGCGATCTTCTCGCCCAGCTCCACGTTCTGGTTCAGCAGCAGGCTGAACGCATCGTGGGCGGCGCCTTCGATGAAGCCGGCGGCCTGGCGCGAGGACAGGCGTTCCTTGGTCTGGCCGCTGAACTGCGGGTCGGTCATCTTCAGCGACAGCACGAACGACACGCGGTCCCACACGTCTTCCGGGGCCAGCTTGACGCCACGCGGCAGCAGGTTGCGGAAGTCGCAGAACTCGCGCAGCGCCTCGGTCAGGCCGGTGCGCAGGCCGTTGACGTGGGTGCCGTGCTGGGCAGTGGGGATCAGGTTGACGTAGCTTTCCTGCACCAGCTCGCCTTCCGGCAGCCAGGCCACGGCCCAGTCCACGATCTCGGTGTCTTTCTTCAGGTTGCCGACGAACAGCTCGGCCGGCAGCATCTCGCGATCGCCCAGCTCCAGCTTCAGGTAATCGCGCAGGCCGTCTTCGTAGTACCAGGTATCGACTTCACCGGTGGCCTCGTCGGTCAGCTTCACGGTCAGGCCCGGGCACAGCACGGCCTTGGCGCGCAGCAGGTGCTTGAGCGCGCGCACCGCGAACTTGGGCGTGTCGAAGTACTTCCGGGTCCGGCCAGAAGCGCACGCGGGTACCGGTGTTCTTCTTGCCGACGCTGCCGACCACTTCCAGCGGGGTGGCGCGGTCGCCGTTGCGGAAGGTGATGCGGTGTTCGGCGCCTTCGCGCTTGATGTGCACTTCCACCAGGGTCGACAGCGCATTGACCACGCTGACGCCGACGCCGTGCAGGCCGCCGGAGAAGGTGTAGTTGTTGTTGCTGAACTTGCCGCCGGCATGCAGGCGGGTGAGGATCAGCTCGACGCCCGGGATCTTCTCTTCCGGATGGATGTCCACCGGCATGCCGCGGCCGTCATCGCTGACCTCCACGCTGCCGTCCTTGTACAGGGTGATCTCGATCGAGCGGGCGTGGCCGGCAAGGGCCTCGTCCACCGAGTTGTCGATCACTTCCTGCGCCAGGTGGTTCGGGCGCGCGGTGTCGGTATACATGCCGGGACGGCGCTTGACCGGGTCAAGGCCGGACAGGACTTCAATATCGGCGGCGTTATAACGGGCGTTCATCTGTCTTCGAAAGCTTGGAGCGACGGGCAAGTGTGGGGTCTGGCACGGGATTTTGCACGCCTGCGGTTCAGTCTCGGCGACGCAGAGGGGGTAAAATGGCAGCTGCTGGAATCTGAACACCGGCGACCCCCGTTGGGTCGAAACATCCAAGCCATACCGCGAGGAGGACCTCATGAAGAAGTTGCTGACCATTGCGATCCTGGCCGCTGCCGCCGTTGCAGTGCCGCTGGTGGTGGCGCAGAACGCCGGCCAGCCGGCCCCGCAGCAGGGTGACCAGGCCGACAAGGCGCAGGCCGAGGCCGATGCCAAGGCCAAGCGTCGGGCCCAGGCCAATGCCGAAATGAAGGCGCAGGGCCAGCCGGCCCCGCAGCAGGAAGAGGAAGAGGAAGCGCGCAAGAAGCGCTGATCCCGCCCCCTGCCAGGCGCCCTTGCGACAAGGGTTGCGCTCCGGAACGCCCCGCTTTGCGGGGCGTTTCTTTTTAGTGGCGTGCCATCTGCCTCTTGGGTTGGCGGCCATCAATCTGTAAACTATGGCTTTCCGGGAGTAAGTGCGTGTCCACCATTTGCGAATGGGCTGGAGCGGCCAAGCGTGGCTTCCAGCATGGCGGGTCGCAGGTGACGGTCGATTTGACCGGCACGGTCGCCCCGACCTCGCACGGTGGTCCCCGTCCGGCGCCTGCCGTCGCACGGATCCGCACCTCCCTCGCTGCCACAGCGAACCGGAAAACCCCCTCTGAGCACCATGCCTGCCCTCCGGGCGCGCGTGGTGCTGCCGTTTTCCATTTCCAGACAGGATGCTTGCAGCCATGACTCCCTTGATTTTCGTAACCGGCGGCGTGGTGTCCTCGCTCGGCAAAGGCATTGCCGCCGCGTCGCTGGCCGCCATTCTCGAAGCCCGTGGCCTGAAGGTCACGATGATGAAGCTCGACCCGTACATCAACGTCGACCCGGGCACCATGAGCCCGTTCCAGCACGGTGAGGTCTACGTCACCGACGACGGCGCCGAGACCGACCTCGACCTGGGCCACTACGAGCGCTTCGTGCGCACCCGCCTGAGCCGCAAGAACTCGGTCACCACCGGTCGTATCTACGAGAACGTGATCCGCAAGGAACGCCGCGGCGACTACCTGGGTGCGACCGTGCAGGTCATTCCGCACATCACCGACGAGATCCGCCGCTGCATCGACGAAGCCACCGAAGGCTACGACGTGGCGCTGGTGGAGATCGGCGGTACTGTCGGCGACATCGAGTCGCTGCCGTTCCTGGAGGCGATCCGCCAGGTGCGCACCGAGCGTGGCCCGGAGAAGGCACTGTTCATGCACCTCACCCTGGTGCCGTACATCGGCGCCGCCGGTGAGCTGAAGACCAAGCCGACCCAGCACTCGGTGAAGGAACTGCGCTCGATCGGCATCCAGCCGGACGTGCTGCTGTGCCGTTCGGAACAGGCCGTGCCGGATTCGGAGCGCCGCAAGATCGCCCAGTTCACCAACGTTTCCGAGCGCGCGGTGATCAGCGTGCCGGACGTGGACGTCCTGTACCGCATTCCGTCAGGCCTGCATGCGCAGGGCCTGGACGAGATCGTCGTCAACCAGCTGAAGCTGGCCGACAAGGTCGGTCCGGTCGATCTGTCGATGTGGGAAGACGCGGTCGATGCGACCCTGCATCCGCTGGACGAAGTGACCATCGCCGTGGTCGGCAAGTACGTCGATCACCAGGATGCCTACAAGTCGGTCGGCGAAGCGCTCAAGCACGGCGGCCTGCGCCAGCGCACCAAGGTCAACCTGAAGTGGCTGGAAGCACAGGACCTGGAAGGCACCGACATGGCCGCACTGGCCGATGTCGACGGCATCCTGGTGCCGGGCGGCTTCGGTGACCGTGGTTTCGAAGGCAAGGTGCTGACCTCGAAGTTCGCCCGCGAGCAGCACGTGCCGTACTTCGGCATCTGCTACGGCATGCAGGCGGCCGTCGTCGATTACGCCCGCAACGTGGTCGGCCTGGAAGGTGCCAACAGCACCGAGAACGACCGCCAGTCGCCGAACCCGGTGATCGGCCTGATCACCGAATGGCGTACGGCAACCGGCGACGTCGAAAAGCGTGATGACAAGAGCGACCTCGGTGGCACCATGCGCCTGGGCCTGCAGGAACAGCGCCTGAAGCCGGGCACGCTGGCCCGTGAGCTGTACGGCAAGGACGTGGTTGCCGAGCGCCACCGCCACCGCTACGAGTTCAACAACCGCTACCGCACCCAGCTGGAGGATGCGGGCCTGGTGATCGCCGGCAAGTCGATGGACGACACCCTGGTGGAAGTGGTGGAGCTGCCGCGCGATGCGCACCCGTGGTTCCTGGCCTGCCAGGCGCACCCGGAATTCCTGTCCACGCCGCGTGACGGCCACCCGCTGTTCATCGGTTTCATCCGTGCCGCACGCGAGCGCAAGGCCGGCGGCAAGCTGCTGCAGGAAGCCCGCGCCTGACTTGTGATGGGGGCCGCCGGCCCCCATCTTGCACGCTTCAACCCCCAGCGCACCGGCCCGGCCGGTGCCGCGGACAACAAGGAAACGCCATGAAACTGTGTGGATTCGAGGTCGGGCTGGACCAGCCCCTGTTCCTGATCGCCGGCCCCTGCGTGATCGAGTCGATGCAGCTGCAGCTCGATACCGCCGGCAAGTTGAAGGAAGTCACCGACAAGCTCGGCGTCAACTTCATCTTCAAGTCCAGCTTCGACAAGGCCAACCGCACTTCGGGCACCGCATTCCGCGGCCCGGGCATGGAAGAGGGCCTGAAGGTCCTGGCCGAGGTCAAGAAGCAGATCGGCGTGCCGGTGCTGACCGACGTCCACGAATACACCCCGATGGACGAAGTGGCCTCGGTGGTGGACGTGCTGCAGACCCCGGCGTTCCTGGTCCGCCAGACCGACTTCATCCGCAAGGTGTGCTCGGCCGGCAAGCCGGTCAACATCAAGAAGGGCCAGTTCCTGGCGCCGTGGGACATGAAGCCGGTCGTGGAAAAGGCCAAGGCCACCGGCAACGAGCAGATCATGGTCTGCGAGCGCGGTGCCAGCTTCGGCTACAACAACCTGGTCAGCGACATGCGTTCGCTGGCGGTGATGCGCGATACCGGTTGCCCGGTGGTGTTTGACGCCACCCATTCGGTGCAGCTGCCGGGTGGGCAGGGCACCAGTTCCGGTGGCCAGCGTGAGCACGTGCCGGTGCTGGCCCGTGCCGCCGTGGCGGTGGGCATCTCCGGCCTGTTCGCCGAGACCCATCCGGACCCGTCCAAGGCGCTGTCCGATGGCCCCAATGCATGGCCGCTGGACCAGATGGAAGCGCTGCTCGAGACCCTGATGGAACTCGATGCGGTGACCAAGAAGCACGGCTTTTCGCGCTTCGCGTGAGTCGTGACCCGTGGCTGGCGCTGGAAACCCAGCGTCACCGCCGGCACTGGAAACAGTGGCCCTGGGGCGTGATCGCACTGGGTCTGGCCGTGCTGTTCACCGTGGGCATGTTCGGGCTGGTACTGATCGGCGCTGCGTCGGTGCGGCCCCCCGGTGATGGCAGCAGTGCGCTCGATCTGCGGGCGTACTTCATTGCGCTGCTGATGGCGGAGCTGCTCGGTGCGGTGGGATGCGTCGCTGCCGCTGTGCTGGCCTGGCGGCTGAATCGCGGCAAGGTCACGGCTGGCCTGGGGATCATCCTGCTCTCGCTGTGGCTGGGCGCCCTGTTCTACGGATTGCTTTGATGAATACGACCACATCGGCGCGTGGCTGGCCCTGGGGCCTGATCGCCCTGGGGCTGTCCGTGTTGACCTGGATCGCCCTGGTGGTGGGCGTGCTGGCCTTCACGTCCGGTTTCCGGCCGCCGGGGGATGGAAACAACGGCGTGCAGGCCACGCAGTGGTGGCTGCTGGGCGCGCTGGTCACGATGGTGCTGTCCTTCCTGGGCAGTCCGGTGGCGATGGTGCTGGCCTGGCGACGGCGGCGTGGCCCCATCCTGGCAGCGATTGCCGGTGCATTGCTGGTGATGCTGGTGTCGATGATCCTGATCGTGATCGGGTCCAGTTGGGGCTGAAGCCGCCCACGCCATTTGGCAAGTGGCGGGCAGCCGGGGATAATCACGCGGCATTCGTTTTGTCGCCCCCTCTCCATACAGGTAACCGGCCCGACCATGAGTACGATCCGCAGCATCCACGCCCGTGAAATCCTCGACAGCCGTGGCAACCCCACGCTGGAAGCCGAAGTCATCCTGGAGGACGGTTCGTTCGGTCGTGCCGCGGTTCCCTCCGGCGCCTCGACCGGCACCAAGGAAGCGGTCGAGCTGCGTGACGGCGACAAGACCCGTTACCTGGGCAAGGGTGTGCGCAAGGCTGTCGACAACGTCAACACCACCATCGCCAATGCGCTGAAGGGCTTCGAAGCCACCGACCAGGCCGGCCTCGACCGTCGCCTGATCGACCTCGACGGCACCGAGAACAAAGGCCGCCTGGGCGCCAACGCGCTGCTGGGTGTTTCGATGGCCGCCGCGCACGCCGCCGCCGCATCGAACAAGCAGGCGCTGTGGCAGTACCTTGCCGCCAAGACCGGCGTGACCCCGTCGCTGCCGGTGCCGATGATGAACATCATCAACGGCGGCGCGCACGCCGACAACAACGTCGACTTCCAGGAGTTCATGGTGCTGCCGGTCGGCTTCACCTCGTTCTCCGAAGCGCTGCGCGCTGGCACCGAAATCTTCCATTCGCTGAAGTCGGTGCTGAAGGGCCACGGCCTGAGCACGGCGGTCGGCGACGAAGGCGGCTTCGCACCGGACTTCCGCAGCAACGTCGAAGCACTCGACACCATCCTCGAAGCGATCGGCAAGGCTGGCTACACCGCCGGTGAAGACGTGCTGCTGGGCCTGGACGTGGCCTCCAGCGAATTCTTCGAAAACGGCAAGTACAACCTGGTCGGCGAGAACAAGCGCCTGACCTCCGAGCAGTTCGTCGACTTCCTCGCCGACTGGGCCGCGCAGTACCCGATCATCACGATTGAAGATGGCCTGGCCGAGAACGACTGGGCCGGCTGGAAGCTGCTGACCGACCGCATCGGCAAGAAGGTGCAGCTGGTTGGCGACGACCTGTTCGTGACCAACCCGAAGATCTTCCAGGAAGGCATCGACTCGGGCACCGCCAACGCGATCCTGATCAAGGTCAACCAGATCGGCACGCTCAGCGAAACCCTGGAAGCGATCGCGATGGCCGACCGCGCCGGCTATGCCGCCGTCGTCTCGCACCGTTCGGGCGAAACGGAAGACACCACCATTGCCGATATCTCGGTGGCCACCACCGCCACCCAGATCAAGACCGGCTCGCTGTGCCGCAGCGATCGCGTGGCCAAGTACAACCAGCTGCTGCGCATCGAGGAAGCCCTCGGCGCCGGCGCGCGTTACGCCGGTCGTGACGCGTTCGTTTCGCTGAAGCGCTGAGCCGATGCGCGACTGGCGCTGGATGCTGCTGGTGCTGGCCCTGCTGCTGGGCTGGCTGCAGTACCGCTTCTGGTTCGGTCCGGGCAACTCGGGTGAAGTGATGATGCTCGAAGCCCAGGTCGCCAACCAGGAGCGGGACAATGAGGGTCTGCAGCAGCGCAACGACGCGCTCGCTGCCGAAGTGAAGGACCTCAAGGAAGGCCAGTCCGCCATCGAGGAACGCGCGCGCAGCGAGCTGGGCATGATCAAGCCTGGCGAGAAGTTCTACCGTGTGGTCGAGGATGCGCCGGTCCACCCGGCGCAGCCTGCTGCCGGCGTCACTGCCCAGGCGGGCGAACACCCGGCAGACGTGCCATGAGCGCGGCGATCTGGGTCGTTGTTCCGGCCGCCGGCCGTGGCACCCGCTTCGGTGCGCCGCTGCCCAAGCAGTACCTGCAGGCGGGCGGGCAGATCCTGCTCGCCCACACGCTGGACGCGCTGCTGGCGCACCCCGCCGTGGCCGGCGCGATGGTGGTGATCGGCCAGGACGACACCGACTGGCCGGGCTGGAATGAGTGGTCGGGCAAGCCGGTGCTGACCTGCATCGGCGGCGCGACCCGTGCCGCCTCGGTGCTGGCCGGGTTGCAGGCGCTGCCGGACACCGTGCGTGCCGATGAATTCGTGCTGGTTCACGATGCTGCACGGCCGAACCTGTCGCTGGCCGATCTCGGTCGTCTGCTTGAAGTCGGTCGTGCCGACCCGGTCGGGGCGATCCTGGCTGCGCCGGTGCGCGACACCCTCAAGCGCGCTGGCGACGACGGCGGCATCGATGGCACCGAGCCACGCGAGCGCCTGTGGCGCGCACTGACGCCGCAGCTGTTCCGCCGCCACCAGCTCAGCCGCGCGCTGGCCGACGCAGCGGCCGCCGGTGTTGACGTCACCGACGAGGCCATGGCCATGGAACGCCAGGGCCAGCGCCCGCTGCTGGTGGAAGGCAGCGAGGACAACTTCAAGGTCACCACCCCGGCCGATCTGGACCGGTTCGAATTCGTACTTTCCCGCCGCGCCGGCTGACCGTCCGCGTGGCCCTGTTGCAAGGGTTGCATCCATGAGCACCGCACCGTTCCCGCCCGTCCGCATCGGCCAGGGCTACGACGTCCATGCCTTCGGTGAAGGCGATCACATCATGCTCGGCGGCGTGAACGTGCCGCACAGCTGCGGCGTGCTCGCGCACAGCGATGGCGACGTGATCCTGCACGCCCTGTGCGATGCGATGCTCGGCGCGCTGGCGCTGGGCGATATCGGCCAGCATTTCCCGCCGAGCGACGACCGCTGGAAGGGCGCCGACAGCAGTGATTTCGTTCGCCATTGCGACAGCCTGCTGCGCGAGCGTGGCTGGCGCGTCGGCAACACCGACATCACCGTGATCTGCGAGCGTCCGAAGGTCGGCCCGCATTCGCTGGCGATGCGTGAGCGCATCGGTGGGTTGCTGCAGTTGCCGCTGGATGCAGTCAGCGTCAAGGCCACCACGTCTGAGAAGCTGGGCTTCACCGGTCGTGGCGAAGGCATCGCCGCACAGGCGGTGGTACTGCTGGTGGCGGCATGATCCCGCTGCCGTTGGCGTTTGGTGCACCGTTGCTGACGGCGCGCATCCGCACCACGCCGGATGATTTCCAGGTTGACGAACTGCCGGCCTTCGAGGCGACCGGTGAAGGCGAACACCTGCTGCTGCACATCCGCAAGCGTGGTGCCAACACTGTGCATGTGGCCAAGGTGCTGGCCAAGTGGGCAGGCCTGCCGGAAATGGCGGTGAGCTACGCCGGCATGAAGGATCGCCACGCGGTCACCACCCAGCGTTTCAGCGTGCACCTGCCCAAGCGCATCGCGCCGGACCTGGCCGAGCTGGCCAGTGACGAGATCGAAGTGCTCGAAGCCACCTGGCACAACCGCAAGCTGCAGCGCGGTGCACTGGCCGGCAACCGCTTCAAGCTGGTACTGCGCGAGGTGCAGGGTGATGCCACGGCGATCAGCGAGCGCCTGCAGCAGATTGCCGAGCGCGGCCTGCCGAACTGGTTCGGCGAACAGCGCTTTGGCCGCGACGGCGGCAATGTGCCGGCGGCACTGGCGATGTTCGGTGGCCGCCGCATGCGCAAGGACCAGCGTTCACTGCTGTTGTCAGCCGCCCGTTCGGCGCTGTTCAACCGCGTGCTGGCCGCGCGCGTGGAGCAGGGCAACTGGGATCAGCCGCTCGATGGCGAAGTGTGGATGCTCGATGGCAGCCGCAGCGTGTTCGGACCCGAGCCGTACACCGAGGTGCTGGCCGAGCGACTGGCGCGTTTCGACATCCATCCCAGCGCACCGCTGTGGGGCGAAGGCGAGCTGCGCAGCGCCGACGCGGCACGTGAGCTGGAGCTGGCCGCGCTGGACGACGACGAGTCGAAGGCGCTGCGGGCCGGCCTGGAAGACGCGCGCCTGAAGCAGGAGCGCCGCGCGCTGCGCCTGCGCCCTGCGCTGCTGCAGCACCAGTGGCTGGCCGACGACGTGCTGGAGCTGTCATTCGCGCTGCCGCCAGGCTGCTACGCCACCGCCGTGCTGCACGAACTCGGCCCGGTCGAAGACGCCTCGCAGGCCTGACAGAAAAAGGGGACGGAGGGAATTAAGTCGTTTGTGCCACAAACGACTTAATTCCCTCCGTCCCCTTTTTCATCTACGGGCCAGCAGCACCAGCATCGCGCCGGTGCCGCCTTGTCCGGTCGGCGCCGAATGGAACGCCAGTACGTCGTTGCGCAGCCGCAGCAGGCGATCGACCAGATTCTTCAGCACCGGTGCACCGCCATCGGACTGCAGGCCCTTGCCGTGGATGATGCGCACGCAGCCATAGTCGTGTGCATGCGCTTCCAGCAGGAACTGGCGCAGCAGCGCCTCCGCCTGCGACGCAGTGGCGCCGTGCAGGTCCAGCTCGTCCTGCACCGAGTACTGGCCACGCTTGAGGCGCTGGAACAAGCGTGGTGGCAGGTTGTCGCGGCGATAGCTGGCCACGTCGCCGGCTTCCAGCGGCGTGCTGTCGCGCAGCAGCCGGGCGAATTCGCCGGCGGCTTCGGCCTCGTCACGTCCGGCCATGCGCGCGCGCGGCTTCGGCCGGGGCGCGGCAGGCGCCGGCTCGGCATCCTTGCGCAGCGGCGTCACTTCGCCGATGGCCGCACGGAACAATGCGGCCGGATCTTCGTCTTCAGGGTGCGACATGCGCACAGGGTAAACCGCCGGCGCAGCTCTGCCTATGACGGTTCGATGTCGGTCATGACCGCCGACAGGGTAGGACCGGCGGCTCGCATGCGGCACAATAGACGATGCCCTTGCAGGGTCGACGGCTTCCGCAGGGGAGTACGACGGTCCCGCCCACACTGCACGGTGACGGAATCGAATTCTTGGAAAATCAAGCGGTTAAATCGAAGATGCGAATCCTGGTCAGTAACGACGATGGCGTCGACGCCGCAGGCATCCGGATGCTTGCTTCGGTGCTGCGCGAGGCCGGACACGAAGTCACGGTGGTCGCGCCCGACCGTGATCGCTCCGGCGCCAGCAATTCGCTGACCCTGGACCTGCCGATCCGCCTCAAGCGCATCGACCATTACACCGTCTCGGTGGCCGGCACTCCGACCGACTGCGTGCACCTGGCGCTGACCGGGCTGCTCGAGTTCGAACCGGACATTGTCGTGTCCGGCATCAACAATGCCGCCAACCTCGGCGATGACGTGATCTACTCCGGCACCGTCTCGGCGGCGATGGAAGGTCGCTTCCTCGGGCTGCCGGCGGTGGCGGTCTCGCTGGTTACCCGCAACCACGATCCGAAACACTTCGAGACCGCCGCGCGCGCTGCCGTGGAGATCGTTGCCCGGCTCAAGGCCGATCCGTTGCCGGCTGACACCATCCTCAACGTCAACGTGCCTGATCTGCCGTGGAGCGAGGTCGAGGGCTTCGAGGTCACCCGCCTCGGCAACCGCCACCGCGCCGAAGGCTGCATCGCGCAGAAAGACCCGCGCGGCAACGAGGTGTACTGGATCGGCCCGGCCGGCCGTGAGCAGGACTCCGGCCCCGGTACCGACTTCCATGCGGTGCGCACCGGGCATATCTCGATCACCCCGATCCAGGTCGACCTGACCCGCTACCAGGCACTGGAGAAAGTGGCCAGCTGGGTCGGCGGCCTCAGTGCCGCGCTGGACCGGCCGGCATGAGTCCACGCCTGCGCCTGCAACCGGAAGCCGTCGGTATCGGCATGACCTCGCAGCGTGTGCGTGACCGCCTGGTCGACCGCCTGCGCGAAGCCGGCATCGTTGACGAGCCGACCTTGAATGCGATCCGGGTGGTGCCGCGCCATCTGTTCATTGATGAGGCGCTGGCGTCACGGGCTTACGAAGACACTGCGCTGCCGATCGGCCACGGCCAGACCATCTCGCAGCCCTGGGTGGTCGCGCGGATGACCGAGGCGGTCCTCCAGGTCGCGCCGAAGCGGGTGCTGGAAGTCGGCACCGGTTCCGGTTACCAGGCCGCCATCCTCGGTGCGCTGGGCCTGGAGGTCTACACCGTGGAGCGAATCGGTGATCTGCTGCGGCAGGCCCGCAAGCGCTTCCGTGCGCTGGGCATGAACATCCGCACCAAGCATGACGACGGTCGCGTCGGCTGGGCCGAGCACGGTCCGTTCGATGCCATCGTGGTTACTGCGGCGGCGCCGGCACTGGTCGACGCCCTGATCGAGCAACTGGCCGAGGGCGGCCGCCTGGTGGCGCCGGTCGGTGGCCCCGGGGCGCAGTCGCTGGTACAGCTGGACCGCAAGGCCGACGGCAGCATCGAACAACACGTGCTGGCGCCGGTCACGTTCGTGCCGCTGCTGTCTGGCATGCTCGACTAATCCACGGAGCAGGGTTGCATGAAGATTTTCGGGCCGCTGTACGAGCGGGCGATGAAGTGGGCGGCGCACGAACGCGCGCCGACCTACCTGACGGTGTTGAGCTTCTTCGAGGCGATCATCTTCCCGGTGATGCCGGAGGTGATGCTGGCGCCGATGTGCGTGGCCCAGCCCAAGCGCGGTTGGTGGTTCGCCACCCTGAGCCTGGCCGGCTCGATGGTCGGCGCACTGGTTGGCTACGCGCTGGGTCATTACGCCTTCGAGGCGATCAAGCCGCTGTTCGAGGCGCTGGGCATGCTGCCGGCCATCGAGCAGGGCATCACCACCGTGCAGGCGAAGATGGCCGAGTCGCCGTGGGCAGTGTTCACCTTCCTGGTGCTGGGCGGATTCATGCCCATCCCGATGAAGGTCTTCACGTGGGCATCGGGTATCGTCGGTGTACCGATGCCGCAGTACCTGTTGAGCATGCTGATCGGTCGTGGCAAGCGCGTGTTCGTGCTGGCTGCGGTCATCCGTATCGGTGGTGCGCGTGCTGAAGCGGCACTGCGTCGCTGGATTGAACCGCTGGGCTGGATCGCCACCGCGCTGGTGGTGGTGCTGATCGCCTGGCTTGTATGGAGGTCGAAGTTCGCATGAGTCCTGATCGTCTGAGCAAGGGAGTGCGCATCGGCGCGCTGGCGTTGCTGGTTTCCACCCTGTCCGCCTGCGGCACCGCCACCGTGGTTCGTCCTGGTGGTGGCAGCACCGGTGGCGGTGTGACCACGCCGAAGACCTCGGTACCCAAGCCGGGGCAGACCGTGGTGGTGCGCAAGGGCGACACCATCTATGCGCTGGCCCGCATCCATGACATCACCCCGGCCGACCTGATTGCCTGGAACAGCCTGGACAACCCCTCGACGATCTATCCGGGGCAGGTGATCCGGCTGTATCCGGCCGGTGCCAGCGGCGGCCGCGCGCCCACCACGGTGGTCACCCCGCCGCGTTCCGGTGGCAGCAGTGGCGGCAGCACCACGCCGGCCCCGGCGCCGGTCGGTCCGGTGAAGAGCAACATCGCCTGGCGCTGGCCGGCTGATGGCGCCATCGTTGGCCGTTACGTGGCTGGTGATGCGACCAAGCAGGGCGTCGACATCGCCGGCACCAGCGGCCAGGCGGTCAAGGCCACCGCCAATGGCGTGGTGGTGTATTCCGGCGCCGGCCTGGTCGGCTACGGCGAGCTGATCATCATCAAGCACAGCGACCAGTGGCTGTCGGCCTATGGCCACAACCGCAAGCGCCTGGTGAATGAAGGCCAGAGCGTGAAGGCCGGTGAGCAGATCGCCGAAATGGGCCGTACCGGTGCGAACCGCGACATGGTCCACTTCGAGATTCGCTACAACGGCAAGCCGGTCGACCCGCAGCAGTACCTGCCGGCACGCTGATCGTCAGATGCGATAGCGCCGGGCCATGCCCGGCGTTCCTGACCTGTAGAGGCGAGCCATGCTCGACCCGGGTACTGCAGAGTGGTCATTTGCGACCTTGTGTGTCGCAGGCTCACCTTCACGGCGGACGGGATACCCGGCATTCTTGAGCGGTCCCAGTCGATCCGGTGCCCCATGCTCCGTCTTGCTTCCACTCTCGCGTTGCTCATCGTCGCGCCGCTGGCCTCCGCAGCCAGCGATCCGCGCGACGTGGTCACCCGTCTTTACGCGGCCGTCCAGGCGCCGGCTTCGGACGAAGCGACCATTCCGCCGTTGCTGGGCGATGCGCTGCGCTCAGCCATCGATGCGCAGCGCGCTTACGAGCGGACCTGTGCGGTGCTGGCCGCGCATGACGAGAAGCCGCACATGCTGGACCAGAGCCCGTATCTCATGGCGCCGGATCGGCCGGAAACGGTAAAGGTGGGGCTGCCCGCGACGAGCGGCGATGGCAGTTGGGTGCTCGTCGAAATGGCGATAGGCGACTATCGCTGGACCGACCGTGTCCTGCTGCAAAGGCAGGGCCAGGACTGGAAGGTCATGGACATCCGCTGGGGCCAGAGCGGCAACCTGATCGGGCGGCTGAAGCAGTTCTCGGCCTTCCGCTGCACCGCTTCTGGCGGCTAGCGCCGGGGCGCGCCCGACGCCTCGACTCAGCCTTCCAGAATGAAAGCGGCCGCGACCTTGCGGCCTTCGCCCGCCAGGATGTTGAAGGTGCGCGCGGCGGCCGGATTGTTCATCACTTCCAGGCCGATGCCGCGTGACAGGCAGGCAGCCATCACCACTGCCGGCGGGAATACCTGGCGGTCACCCGTGCCGAGCACGATCAGCGCCGGGTTCAGCGCCAGGATCGGCTCCAGGTCAGCCAGCTGCAGCGCGGTGGCGCTCACTACCGGCCATTGCGTGACCAGCTGGTCCGGGGTCAGGAAGAAACTGCTGCCCAGCACCTGGTCATTCACCTTGGCCGAGCGGCCATCGGCGGCGCGCAGGCTGTAGGCGTAATCGGGCGGTTCGTGGTTCAGCTGCATGGCAGTAAGGCGATCAGCCGCGCGGCAGCACGATCTGGCGCTGTTCCTTGCTCGGGCGGTACAGCACGGCGACGTGGCCGATGCGCTGTACCAACGCGCTCTCGGTGGCTTCGACGATCTCGCCGATCATCACGTCACGGGCGTCGCGGTCTTCGGCAGCGACCTTCACCTTGACCAGCTCGTGGCGCTCCAGCACTTCGTTCAGCTCAGCGATGAAGGCCGGGGTCACGCCCTTGCCGCCGGTCTGCAGCAGGGCCTTCAGGTCGTGGGCTTGGCCGCGCAGGAAACGGGTCTGGGAAGCGGTCAGGGCGATGGACATGCAGGAAAACACGGTTGAATGGGGCGATCAGGGTATCATGAGGACCCCATCAGCCCCTATTTTCAATGGCTACCCGCAGCAAAAGCAGCCAGCGCTGGCTCAAGGAACACTTCTCCGACCCCTTCGTGAAGAAGGCCCAGGCCGAAGGCATGCGCTCGCGCGCGGCCTACAAGCTCGAAGAGCTGCTGGAACGTGACCGGTTGCTGAAGCCGCACATGGTGGTGGTCGACCTCGGCGCGGCGCCGGGCGGCTGGTCTCAGCAGGTTAGGAGACAGATCGGCGATACCGGCCGCGTGCTGGCACTGGATATCCTGGACATGCCGCCGCTGGCCGGCGTGGAGTTCCTTCATGGTGACTTCAGGGAAGAAGCCGTTCTATCGCAGTTTGAAGCCATGCTCGGGGATCAGCCGGTAGACCTTGTGCTGTCGGACATGGCCCCCAATAAGAGTGGTGTAGGCGCGGTCGACCAGCCGCGGATGATGCACCTGGCGGAGCTGGCTCTGGATTTTGCCGACAACCACCTGAAGACCGGTGGGGCATTCCTGATCAAGCTGTTCCAGGGCGAGGGCTTTGACGACTACGTGCGCGACATGCGCCGCCGGTACGACAAGGTCTCCATCCGCAAGCCGGAAGCCTCGCGCAAGCGCTCTCCCGAGGTGTATGCCTTGGGTCAGGGAAAACGCGCCCACATGAAGTAAGCTCGCAATGTACGCAAGTTCGACCCCAACGCAACGCCAGCACTGAGAGGAACACCGGAGCCAATGAGGATGAACGACTTGACCAAGAACCTCCTGCTATGGGTGGTCGTCGCCGTCGTGCTGATGGTGGTCTTCCAGAGCTTCTCGCCGAAGTCCTCCGGGGCCGGCGCGCAGGGCGCGTCGTACTCGCAGTTCCTGGACCAGGTGGACAGTGGCAACGTGCAGAAGGTCGCCTTTGGCGGCGACATGCGCGGCGGCACCAGCCAGCTGACCTACACCACCCGCGGTGGGCAGTCGTCCACCATCACCGCACCGTTCGATCGTGACCTGATCAACGTGCTGCGTACCAAGAACGTGGAGATCGTGCAGGAGGAGCCGTCCAGCGGCATTTCCCTCGGCGCGATCCTGATGAATTTCCTGCCGGTCATCCTGATCATCGGCTTCTGGTTGTTCATCATGCGCCAGATGCAGGGCGGTGGTGGCGGTGCCAAGGGCGCGATGTCCTTCGGCAAGTCGCGCGCCAAGTTGCAGGGCGAAGACCAGATCAAGGTCACCTTCGCCGATGTCGCTGGCTGCGACGAGGCCAAGGAAGAAGTGGGCGAGCTGGTCGACTTCCTGCGCGACCCGTCCAAGTTCACCAAGCTGGGCGGCAAGATTCCGCGCGGCGTGCTGATGGTGGGCCCGCCGGGTACCGGCAAGACGCTGCTGGCCAAGGCCATCGCTGGCGAAGCCAAGGTGCCGTTCTTCTCGATCTCCGGTTCGGACTTCGTGGAAATGTTCGTCGGCGTCGGCGCCAGCCGCGTGCGCGACATGTTCGAGCAGGCCAAGAAGCACGCCCCCTGCATCATCTTCATCGACGAAATCGACGCCGTCGGTCGTCACCGTGGCGCCGGCCTGGGGGGCGGTCATGACGAGCGCGAGCAGACCCTGAACCAGCTGCTGGTCGAGATGGACGGTTTTGAAGGTGGCGAAGGCGTGATCGTGATCGCTGCGACCAACCGTCCCGACGTGCTGGATCCGGCGCTGCTGCGCCCGGGCCGTTTCGATCGCCAGGTCGTGGTCGGTCTGCCGGACGTGAAGGGTCGCGAGCACATCCTGAAGGTGCACATGCGCAAGCTGCCGCTGGCCGACGACGTCGAGCCGATGGTGATCGCGCGTGGTACCCCGGGCTTCTCCGGCGCCGACCTGGCCAACCTCTGCAACGAGGCTGCCCTGTTCGCCGCGCGTGGCAACGAGAAGGAGGTCCGCATGGACCACTTCGACCGTGCCCGCGACAAGATCCTGATGGGTGCCGAGCGCCGCTCGATGGCCATGAGCGAGGAGGAGAAGACCCTCACCGCCTACCACGAAGCCGGCCACGCCATCGTCGGCCGTCTGGTACCCGAGCATGACCCGGTCTACAAGGTCACCATCATTCCGCGCGGCCGTGCGCTGGGTGTGACCATGTACCTGCCGGAAGGCGACAAGTACTCGATGAACCGCGTGGCGATCAAGTCGCAGCTGTGCTCGCTGTACGGTGGCCGCGTGGCCGAGGAGCTGATCTTCGGTGCCGACAAGGTCACCACCGGCGCCTCCAACGACATCGAGCGCGCCACCAAGATGGCCCGCAACATGGTCACCAAGTGGGGCCTGTCCGACCAGCTCGGCCCGATCGCCTATGGCGAAGAGGACGACGAGGTGTTCCTGGGCCGTTCGGTCACCCAGCACAAGAGCGTGTCCAACGACACCGCGCGCCGCATCGACGAGGAAGTGCGCAACATCCTCGACGAGGCTTACGCACGCACCACCGAGCTGATGACGGCCAACCTGGACAAGCTGCACGCGATGTCCCAGCTGCTGCTGCAGTACGAGACCATCGACGCGCCGCAGATCGACGCCATCATGGAAGGCCGCGATCCGCCGCCGCCGGCCGGTTGGAACAAGTCGAACAAGGATGGTGGCAACGACAAGGGCGGCGACGCCCGTCCGCTGCCGCCGATCGCAGGCCCGGCCGAATCGCACTGACGGCCCGCTGCACGTGACACCAGACGAGGCCGGGGCAACCCGGCTTCGTCGTTTCCGGGCCACTGGCCCATCCCGAAGAACTGATCTGACGCTGGAGCCCGCATGTCCGCCCCGAAGCCCGAACCGATTTCCCACACCGCCGAAATGGTCATCGCCACCGTGGTCGGCGTGGGTGTGGGCCTGGGGGCCGACAATCTGCTGCTGGGCTGCGTGGTGGGTATCGGTGTCGGCATCGTGCTGAGCATCGTCAGGACCCTGTACGTGGACCGAAAGCGCCGCCGCCGTTAAGGGTGTTGGCAGGGCTGCGCCCTGCACCCGCGGTAGTGCCGGTCGCTGGCCGGCAACCTCAACAGCAACAGCAACATCCGTGGTTTGGCGGGGCGGTGTCGGAGTGCGGGGACGCTGCAAGTACGTCCCTGTAAGCTTGGCAGCCGCATTCATGCGGCTGACACCCCGCCCTCCGACACCGCCCCACCTCTGACAGATCTCCGCGGCTGTTGGTAGGTGTCGACCTTGGTCGACACATCTGTCAGATATCGAATGAGTCATCCACGCATGGCGTGGATCTACTGCAGATCGCAGAAAACTGTCGAAGGCGGGGTGGGTCCGGTTGCGGGGGCGTGAGCGCCATGGATGGCGCGACCGAGCCTCCATGGACGGATTCACGGCGTCCCCCGCAACCGGACCCACCCCGCCATCCCTCAGTAAACCCGCTGTTGCTCCGGCTGTTGCTGTCGCTCTGGCCTCTGCGGGTGCAGGGCGCCGCCCTGCCGAACTAAACTACCCGCCGTTGTCCCTGCAGGATTGCCCATGTTCGATACCTCGCCCCAGCTCGATTGCGCCGGCCGCATCCTGCGCCTCGACCGCGCCCGGGTCATGGGCATCGTCAACGTCACCCCGGACTCGTTCTCCGATGGCGGCGCGCACGACACCACCGAGGCCGCGGTCGCACATGGCCTGAAGCTGGTCGAGGAGGGCGCGGACCTGCTCGATATCGGCGGCGAATCCACCCGCCCGGGCGCCGCGCCGGTATCGGTCGAGGGAGAGCTGCGCCGGGTGCTTCCGGTGATCGAGCAGCTGGCCGCCCGTACGCAGGTTCCGATTAGTATCGATACCTTCAAGCCGGAGGTGATGCGTGCGGCCGTGGCCGCCGGCGCGGGCATGATCAATGACATCTTCGGCCTGCGCCAGGACGGGGCGCTGGACGCCGCCGCTGCAACCGGCGTGCCGGTGGTGCTGATGCACATGCAGGGCGAGCCGGGCCACATGCAGGCTGACCCACACTACGATGACGTGGTCGCCGAGGTGCACGGTTTCCTGGTGCAGCGCCTGTTCGCTGCAGAAATGGCCGGCATCGCGAAGAAGAACTTGCTGGTCGACCTCGGTTTCGGCTTCGGCAAGACCACGGCCCACAACATGACCCTGCTGGCGCGCTCGGAACGCTTCCTGGAACTGGGCGTGC
Organism: Stenotrophomonas sp. 99219_Sma; assembly: GCF_056480785.1. NCBI lineage: Bacteria > Pseudomonadati > Pseudomonadota > Gammaproteobacteria > Lysobacterales > Lysobacteraceae > Stenotrophomonas > Stenotrophomonas sp. 99219_Sma. The sequence goes on from NZ_CM151117.1 coordinate 1,637,477, forward strand.
CGATGCTGGCTGGCTTGTCGCGCAAGCGCAGCCTGGGGGAACTGACCGGCCGCGACACGCCGTCCGAACGCGTGGCTGCGTCGGTGGCCGCGCACCTGATTGCGGTGCAGCGTGGTGCGCGCATCGTGCGCGTGCATGACGTGGCGGCCACCGTCGATGCGCTGAAGATCTGGCAAGCGGTCGAGGCGGTGCCGACGCCGCGCGCCGACGCCACGCCGACGATCCGCTGGCCGGACGAAGACTGATGGGCATCGACCGGCGGCCGCTGGCGATCGCCGTGATGGGGCCGACCGCCAGTGGCAAGACCGCCACCGCGATCGCTCTGGCACAGCAGCTGGATGGCGAAATCGTCAGCGTCGATTCGGCGCTGGTGTACCGCCACCTGGATATCGGTTCGGCCAAGCCCGATGCGGCAGAGCGTGCGCAGGCGCCGCACCATCTGCTGGACCTGCGCGATCCCTGGCAGACCTACTCGGCAGCCGAATTCGCCGCCGATGCCGGCCGGGTCGTGGCCGACATCGTGGCACGCGGCAAGATGCCGATCCTGGCCGGTGGCACTGGCCTGTACTTCCGCGCCCTGTTGCAGGGCCTGTCGCCGATGCCCGAGGCCGATCCGGCGACGCGCGAAGCGCTCAGCGCCGAGGCGGCCGAGCGTGGCTGGGCGGCGCTGCACGCAGAGTTGGCCAAGGTCGATCCAGCAGCAGCGGCACGCATCCATGCCACCGACCCGCAGCGCATCCAGCGGGCGCTGGAGGTCTATCGCCTGACCGGCACCCCCATCACTGAATGGCAGCGCCGGCCGGGCGTGGCGCCGTTGCCGGTGCGCACCCTCAAGCTGATCCTGGCGCCGCGTGACCGCGCGGTGCTGCACCAGCGCATCGAGGCGCGCTTCGACGCCATGCTGGCGCAGGGCTTCCTCGACGAGGTGCGGGCGTTGCGCGCGATGCCGGAAATGGCTGCCGTGGAGGCGCCGCTGGACCTGCCGGCAGTGCGCGCGGTCGGCTATCGGCAGGCCTGGGAATACCTGGAGGGGGAGGGCGATGCCGCCCGCTTCCGTGACAAGGCGATCTTCGCCACCCGCCAGCTGGCCAAGCGCCAGCTGACCTGGCTGCGCGGCGAGCTTGATGCGCGCTGGTTCGACCCCCATATCGACCACGAGCGCCTGGCCGGCGCGGTGTCGACCTTCGTCGCACGCTGAACCCCCGCCAGCCGTGTAACATCATCGGTCGGCGGGCGGCTCGGGGGCCGTGGCAACCGTCGGCAACCCAATAAGAACAATAATCAGGAGTGTGCAATGTCCAAGGGGCAATCGCTGCAGGATCCTTTCTTGAATGCACTGCGGCGCGAACGCGTGCCGGTTTCGGTGTACCTGGTGAACGGCATCAAGCTGCAGGGCACGATCGAGTCGTTCGACCAGTTCGTGGTCCTGCTGCGCAACACGGTCAGTCAGATGGTCTACAAGCACGCCATTTCCACGGTCGTTCCGGCACGCAACGTGAAGGTCGGTCCGGGCGGTGGTTACGTGCAGTCGGGTGAAGGTGGTCAGGCAGGTGATGAAGCAGACGAGTAATACCGGAGCGGTGAATGTTTGACCGCTCGAAGAAGGGCGAACACGCCCTGTTGATCCAGCCCCATTTCGGCAAGCTGGAAGACGATGTGCTTGAAGAGTTCGGTGATCTGGCCCGCTCGGCTGGGGCCAGCATCGCCGCGACGATCACCGCACGCCTGGATCGTCCGAATCCGTCGACCCTGATCGGCAGCGGCAAGCTGGACGAGATCAAGGCCGCGGCCGATGCCAGCGGTGCCGACCTGATCCTGGTCAACCATGCGTTGAGCCCGGGCCAGGAGCGCAACCTGGAACGCTTCCTCGAGCGCCGGGTGATCGACCGTACCGGCCTGATCCTGGACATCTTCGCCCAGCGTGCGCACAGCCACGAAGGCAAGCTGCAGGTCGAGCTGGCGCAGCTGCGTCACCTGGCCACGCGGCTGGTGCGCGGCTGGACCCACCTGGAGCGCCAGCGCGGTGGTTCGATCGGCCTGCGTGGCCCGGGTGAAACCCAGCTGGAAACCGACCGTCGCCTGCTGCAGAAGCGGGTCGAGCAGCTGCAGAAGCGCCTGGAAAAGGTCGAGGTGCAGCGCACCCAGATGCGCCGTGCGCGCGTGCGCAGCGAGCTGCCGCGCGTGGCCCTGGTGGGCTACACCAACGCCGGCAAGTCGACCCTGTTCAATGCCATGACCGGCGCCGAGGCGTACGCCGCCGACCAGTTGTTTGCAACGCTGGATCCGACCGTGCGCCGCATCGCGGTGCCGGGCGGCAACGTGGTGCTGGCCGACACCGTCGGCTTCGTTCGCGACCTGCCGCATGATCTGGTCGCCGCGTTCCGCTCGACCCTGTCCGAGGCGCGCGAGGCCGATTTCCTGCTCCACGTGGTCGACGCTGCCGATCCGCACCGCGAGGAGCGCATCGCGCAGGTGGATGAGGTGCTGACTGCGGTCGGTGCCGGTGACCTGCCGCAGTTGCTGGTGTTCAACAAGATCGACCGCATCGAAGGTGCCGACGTCCGCCACGATGGCCAGGACGGTATCCCGGATGAGTCGCGCCGGGAGCGGGTGTGGATTTCCGCGCGTGACGGGCAGGGCCTGGAGCTGCTGCAGGCGGTGCTGGGCAAGCGCCTGGGCCTGCAGCATGTCACCGGCGAACTGCGCCTGCCGCCGGATGCCGGCCGCCTGCGTGCGCGCCTGCACCAGCTGGAAGTGATCCGCAGCGAGCAGGCCGACGAAGACGGCTGGCTGCTGCAGGTCGACCTGCCGATTGCCGAAGCCGAAAAACTGGCTGCCAGTGCCGACGGCGCGCCGATCCGGGCGCTGCTGCCGGAGAAACTGCCGGAGTGGTGAGGTAGCGGCCCATGCCCGGTAGTGCCGGCCGCTGGCCGGCAGCGCAACCGTGCCGGAGGGGCGCGACATCAACCTGTCATCTGCGGTACAACGTGCAGGTTCTTCACCCCACCGTCATGCCGATGTCCATCCCCACCGACGCCGATCTCAACGCCCAGTCCGCCGCGCTCGGGCAGCGCCTGCAACAGGCCTCGCTGCAGCTGGTAACCGCCGAAAGCTGCAGTGGCGGCTGGATCGCCAAGTGCATGACCGACATCGCCGGTTCCTCGGCGTTCTTCGACTGCGGCATGGTGGTCTACAGCTACGAGGCCAAGCAGCGCTTGCTGGGCGTACGTGCGCAGACCCTGGAGCAGTTCGGTGCGGTCAGCCGCGAAACCGTGCTGGAGATGGTGTCCGGTGCACTGGTCAATTCCGGTGCCGGCATCGCCGTGGCGGTCACCGGTATCGCTGGCCCCGGCGGTGGCAGTCCGGACAAGCCGGTCGGCAGTGTCTGGATCGGCTGGAAGCGCCGTGGCGGCTACGCCCGTGCCGAACTCTTCCAGTTCGACGGCGACCGCGAAGCCATCCGCCGGCAAACCGTGGCGGCGGCATTGCGCGGTATCGACGCCCAGCTGTGACATGCTGCTCCGGTAATCGTCCGGAGCACGCATGATGTGGGAAACGCTGGGCACGGTCCGTGACCTGGGCCGACTGCAGGAAATCGCCGTCGTCCTGATCCGCTATGGCTTCGGCGACGTGGTGCGGCGCATCGGCCTGGCCAGCACGCTGGAACGGGCAGGGCGCCTGCTGCACTGGAACGAGGAGCGGCAGGAGCTGCTGCGGATGACCGCGCCGGTGCGCGTGCGCAGCGCGATGCAGGATCTCGGCCCGACGTTCGTCAAGCTTGGCCAGGTGTTGGCGACGCGCGTTGACCTGCTGCCGCCGGAATGGATCGCCGAGCTCTCTGAACTGCAGAACGCGGTGCCGGCGCTGCCGTATGCGGATATCCGCGAGCAGCTCGAAGCCGACCTTGGCGCATCGCCTGCAGAGGTGTTCGCGTTCCTCGATGAAACCCCGATGGCCGCCGCTTCGCTGGCGCAGGCCCACCGCGCGCGCCTGCATGACGGTCGCGAGGTGGTGCTGAAGGTGCGTCGCCCCGGCATCCGCGATGTGGTCGAGGCCGACCTGCGGCTGCTGGCCCGCTTGGCGGAGATCGTCGAGGCGCGCCTGCCGGACCTGCGCCGCTATCGCCCGGCCGAGGTGGTGCAGCAGTTCACCGTGTCGCTGCGTCGCGAGCTGGATTTTGCCGCCGAATGCCGCAATGCCGAGCGCATCGCGCGCAACTTCAAAGGCCGAGACGATATCCTGATTCCCCGCGTGCACTGGCAGTGGACCTGCGAAAGCCTGAACGTGCAGGACTTCGTCGACGGCATTCCAGGGCGTGATCTGGCTGGCGTTGATGCCGCAGGACTGGACCGGCGCGAACTGGCGCGACGCGGTGCGGACATCGTGCTGAAGATGGTGCTGGAGGACGGCAGCTTCCACGCTGATCCGCACCCGGGCAACATCATCTACCTGCGTGACGGCCGCATCGGTGTGATCGATTTCGGCATGGTCGGTGCGCTGTCCGAAGTGCGTCGTTTTCAGGTCGCGCAGCTGCTGCACGGGCTGGTCGAGCAGGACCCGCAGGGTGTGGCCGACGTGCTGCTGGACTGGGCCGGCGGCGTGGAAGTGGACGAGAACCGGCTGCAGCACGACATCAGCCAGTTCGTCGACCAGTACCGTGGCGTGCCGCTGAAGGACCTGCGCATCGGTCTGATGCTGGGCGACATCACCCAGCTGCTGCGCAGCTACAGCCTGACCCTGCCGGCCGACCTGGCGCTGATGATCAAGGCGTTCCTGACCCTGGAAGGCATGGGGCGGCAGCTGGACCCTGATTTCGACATGGCCAGTGCCGCGCGCCCGTTCCTGGAACGGGTGGTGCTGCAGCGCTATGCGCCCAGGGCCCTGCTCAAGCGTGGCCGCCGCAGCTTGCTGGGCCTGGTCGACTTCGCCGGTGAACTGCCCCGCGACCTGCGCAAGCTGGTCCAGGCCGCCCGCCGTGGGCGCCTGCAGCTGAAGGTGGAAACCACGGCGCTGCAGGGCTTCGGCGAGCAGGTCAACCGTGCGGCGAACCGGCTGGTGATGGGCATCGTCACTGCTGCCCTGATCATCGGCTCATCCATCGTGATGCACAGTGTAGGTGGCGTCTCCAGCCGCTGGCTGCTGGCGCTGGGCGTATGCGGCTTCATCGGCGCCGGCTTCTGCGGCGTCTGGATCCTGTTTTCGATCTGGAGAAGCGGCAAGCACACATAGTGTGCTTGCCGCAGCGGTTCCCAACGGGAGCCGCGGAATCGCTGCGCGATTCCTGTAGAGCCGACCGCTGGTCGGCTGCTTCTGCTCTCGCCTTTGTCTCTGCCAGCCAGGCCAAGCCCGGCGACGATTACCGAGCACAGCTCGGCACCACGGATGCCGCCGTGTCGCCCCCGGCACTTGCAGTTCCATTCGTTAGTAGTAATACTACTAACCATGGACCTGACCGACACCCAGCAGGCGATCCTGCAGTTGATCGCCGAGCGTATCGAGAGCGAAGGCGCGCCGCCGTCGCAGACTGAAATCGCACGTGCGTTCGGCTTCAAGGGCGTGCGCGCGGCCCAGTACCACCTGGAGGCCCTGGAGCAGGCCGGTGCGATCCGTCGCATCCCGGGCCAGGCCCGCGGCATCCGCCTGGTACAGGCGCCACCTGTCGAGAAGCTGGCCGAGCCGGGCCTGCCCGACAGCGTCCTGCGCCTGCCGGTGCTGGGCCGTGTCGCAGCCGGTCTGCCGATCGGTGCCGATATCGGCTCGGACGACTTCGTGGTGCTGGACCGGGTGTTCTTCTCGCCGGCACCGGATTACCTGTTGAAGGTGCAGGGCGATTCGATGATCGACGAGGGCATCTTCGACGGTGACCTGATCGGTGTGCACCGCACCCGCGATGCTCATTCCGGACAGATCGTGGTGGCCCGCATCGATGACGAGATCACCGTCAAGCTGCTGAAGATCGCCAGGGATCGTATCCGCCTGCTGCCGCGCAATCCCGACTACAAGCCGATCGAGGTGCTGCCGGACCAGGACTTCTCGATCGAGGGCCTCTATTGCGGCCTGCTGCGGCCCAACCGTTGACCCGTTCCATAGCGCATTACCCCGCGGTCTTTTGTGGCGATTCTCTGGTTCCACTGAGGTTGGTACGGATGTCCGATAATTCTTTTCAGAGCGCCGGGCAGAATCTCAGCCTGTGCGATACGTCCGACTTAAAGTGAACCCATGGCAAAGAAGACCCCCAAAGACAGCACCTCCAACGACACGACCTCTGCAAGGACCAATCCGATGGACGAGAACAAGAAGCGCGCCCTCGCTGCAGCTCTGGGCCAGATCGAAAAGCAGTTCGGCAAGGGCTCGGTGATGCGCATGGGCGACCGCGTGGTCGAGCCCGTCGAAGCCATCCCGACCGGTTCGCTGATGCTCGACATCGCGCTGGGCATTGGCGGTCTGCCGAAGGGCCGTGTCGTTGAAATCTACGGGCCGGAATCCTCGGGCAAGACCACGCTGACCCTGCAGGCCATCGCCGAATGCCAGAAGATGGGCGGCACCGCGGCCTTCATCGACGCCGAGCACGCGCTGGACCCGATCTACGCCGCCAAGCTGGGCGTGAACGTGGACGACCTGCTGCTGTCGCAGCCGGATACCGGCGAGCAGGCGCTGGAAATCGCCGACATGCTGGTCCGTTCGGGTTCGGTGGACATCCTGGTGATCGACTCGGTCGCCGCGCTGACCCCGAAGGCCGAAATCGAAGGCGAGATGGGCGACCAGCTGCCGGGCCTGCAGGCCCGCCTGATGAGCCAGGCGCTGCGCAAGCTGACCGGCAACATCAAGCGCTCCAACACCCTGGTGGTCTTCATCAACCAGCTGCGCATGAAGATCGGCGTGATGATGCCGGGCCAGAGTCCGGAAACCACCACCGGCGGCAACGCGCTGAAGTTCTACGCTTCGGTGCGCCTGGACATCCGCCGTATCGGCGCAATCAAGAAGGGCGACGAGATCATTGGCAACCAGACCAAGATCAAGGTCGTCAAGAACAAGCTGGCGCCTCCGTTCAAGCAGGTCATCACCGAGATCCTGTACGGCGAAGGCATCAGCCGCGAGGGCGAGCTGATCGACATGGGTGTGGATGCCAAGCTGGTCGAGAAGGCCGGCGCTTGGTACAGCTACGGTGAAGAGCGTATCGGCCAGGGCAAGGACAACGCCCGTGGCTACCTGCGCGACAACCCGACGGTCGCTGCCAAGCTTGAAGCCGAGCTGCGCGAGAAGTTCCAGCCGACCGAAGCCACCCGTGAGGAAGGCGACGACGAAGGTGACGACGAATAAGGCTTGCTGTGGGGCAGGGCGGCGCCGTCAGTGACGTCGCCCTGTCCCGCAGGTTCGAATCGCCCAGGGATGGGCTGGGCGCCACGGATGGCGCCACCCTTGGAGCACCGATGTCCGACGCCGACGACATTCCCACCGGCCGCAAACGCCGGCCGCGCGAGCAGACGCCCGTGCAACGAGCGCTGGGCCTGCTGGTCCGCCGCGAGCACTCGCGCAAGGAGCTCACCCGCAAGCTGACCGCACGCGGCATCGAAGACGAAGCCGCGCAGGCGGCTGTGGCCAAGTTGACAGAGGCCGGCTGGCAGGACGACACCCGTTTCGCCGAGAACCTGGTGCGGATGCGCGCCAACACCGGTTATGGGCCGATCCATGTCCGCGCCGAGCTGGGCACTCACGGCCTGGACAGTGCCGCGATTGCCGCGGCGATGGACAGCTACGAAGGCGACTGGCAGGAAAATGCCCGTGATCTGGTCCGCCGACGCTTTGGTGAGGCCGGTCCGCAGGACCTGACGCAGCGGCGCAAGGCCGCCGATCTGCTGGCCCGACGGGGCTTCGACGGCGACAGCATCCGCCGTGCGACCCGCTACGACCCGGATGACTGAGACTGGCGGCGCCGGGCCTGATACCCTTTAGGTTTTCGGCGGTCCCTCGCGACCCTGGCCAACGCGGCCGGTGGTCCGGGCCCGCCGGCCCGCAGACTGCCAGCCCCCAATGAACGCATCCGCCAAATTCACGACTTCCCAGATCCGCAGCGACTTCCTTGAATTCTTCAAGGGCAAAGGCCACACCATCGTGCCGTCGGCGCCGCTGGTGCCGGGCAATGATCCGACCCTGCTGTTCACCAACTCCGGCATGGTGCAGTTCAAGGACGTGTTCCTTGGCGCGGAGAAGCGCAGCTACGTGCGCGCGGCCGACGTGCAGCGCTGCCTGCGTGCGGGCGGCAAACACAACGACCTCGACCAGGTCGGCTACACCGCACGCCACCACACCTTCTTCGAAATGCTGGGCAACTGGTCGTTCGGCGACTACTTCAAGAAGGATGCGATCGCCTGGGCCTGGGAGCTGCTGACCCAGGTCTGGAAGCTGCCGGCCGAGCGCCTGCTGGTCACCGTCTACCAGACCGACGACGAGGCCTACGCGCTGTGGCGCGACATGGTTGGCGTGCCGGAAGAGCGCATCGTGCGCATCGGCGACAACAAGGGCGCACCGTTCGCCTCGGACAACTTCTGGCAGATGGCCGACACCGGTCCGTGCGGCCCTTGCACCGAGATTTTCTACGACCACGGTGACCATATCGCCGGCGGCCCCCCGGGCTCCCCGGATGAGGACGGCGACCGCTTCATCGAAATCTGGAACCTGGTGTTCATGCAGTTCGACCGCCAGCCGGATGGCACCCTGGTGCCGCTGCCGGCGCCGTGCGTGGATACCGGCATGGGTCTGGAGCGCCTGGCGGCGATCCTGCAGCACGTGCACACCAACTATGAGATCGACCTGTTCCAGGCGCTGATCCGCAAGGCGTCCGAGCTGACCGGCACCGCCGACCTGGAAAACAAGTCACTGCGCGTGATCGCGGACCACATCCGTGCCTGTTCGTTCCTGATCGTCGACGGCGTGCTGCCGTCCAACGAAGGCCGCGGCTACGTGCTGCGCCGTATCATCCGCCGCGCCCTGCGCCACGGCTGGATGCTGGGCGTGCGCCAGCCGTTCTTCAGCAAGCTGGTGCCGACCCTGGTCGAGCAGATGGGCGAGGCCTACCCGGAACTGCCGGCGGCGGTGGACACCGTCACCCGTGCGCTGCAGGCCGAGGAAGAGCGTTTCGCCGAAACCCTCGATGCCGGCATGAAGATCTTCGAGGACGTGGCCGGCAAGGCCAGCAATGGTGTGATCCCGGGTGTTGACGCGTTCCGCCTGTACGACACCTATGGCTTCCCGCTCGACCTGACCCAGGACATCGCCCGCGAGCGCGACCTGACCGTCGACATTGCCGGCTTCGACGCCGCGATGGAGCAGCAGCGCGAGACCGCGCGCGCGGCCGGCAAGTTCGGTGGTGGCGTGACCCTGCCGGCCGAGCTGGTGGCGACCCTCAGCCCAACCGTGTTCCTGGGGTATGACCGCCTGCAGGCCGACGGCCTGACCGTGCTGGCGCTGCTCAAGGACGGTCGTCCGGTGCAGTCGGCCGATGCCGGTGATGCGGTCATCGTGATCACCAACCAGACCCCGTTCTACGCCGAGTCCGGCGGCCAGGTCGGCGACACCGGCGTGCTCACCGGCAACGGCGTGCGCCTGGTGGTGGAAGACACCCAGAAGTTCGCCGGCCAGTTCCATGGCCACGTCGGCACCCTGTCCGAAGGCGGCCTGAAGGTCGGTGATGTGCTGTCCGGCCAGGTCGATGGCGAGCGCCGTGGCGCCACCATCCTCAACCACTCTGCCACCCACCTGCTGCATGCCGCCCTGCGCGAAGTGCTCGGCACCCACGTGCAGCAGAAGGGCTCGCTGGTCGCGCCGGACCGCCTGCGTTTCGACTTCTCGCACTTCCAGCCGATCAGCGCGGAAGAGCTGGCCGTGATCGAGCGCAAGGTCAACCAGCAGGTGCGTGCCAACAACGCTGCCGAAGTGCACAACATGGGCATGCAGGAAGCGCTGGACTTCGGCGCGATGGCCCTGTTCGGCGAGAAGTACGGCGAACACGTGCGCGTGCTGAAGATGGGTGACTACTCCACCGAGCTGTGCGGCGGTACCCACGTCAACCGCACCGGCGACATCGGCCTGTTCAAGATCACCTCCGAGGGTGGTGTCTCCGCTGGCGTGCGCCGTATCGAAGCGGTCACCGGCCAGGGCGCCCTGGACTACGTGGACGCCGAAGAGGCTCGCCTGGCCGAAGCCGCCGACCTGCTCGGTGGCAGCGCTGCCGACGTGGTCGAGAAGATCCGTGCCCTCGGCCAGCGCCAGAAGCAGCTGGAGCGCGAACTGGACGCCGTGAAGGCCAAGGTTGCCGCCGGTGCTACCGCCGACCTGTCCGGCCAGGCGGTCGAGGTTGCCGGTGTGAAGGTGCTGGCCGCCCGTCTGGAGGGCTTCGATGCCAAGGCCCTGCGTGACGCCATGGACCGCCTGAAGCAGCAGCTGGGCGATGCGGTGATCGTGCTGGCCGGCGCCCAGGACGGCAAGGCTGCCCTGGTCGCAGGTGTGAACGGCAGCGCAATGGGCAAGGTCAAGGCCGGGGAACTGTTGTCCCATATCGCCGGTCAGATCGGGGGCAAGGGCGGCGGACGCCCGGACCTCGCCCAGGGTGGTGGCGAGGACGGGCCCGCCCTTGCCACTGCGCTGGCTGCAGTCGTCGAATGGGTCAGCCCCCGCCTGTGATGAACCTGGCCGTCCCCCTCCTTGTAGGAGCGGGACGGCTGACGGTACCATTGCGAATCTTTTCCCTTTGTCGTGGTAGCGCTTCTTGACGGAGCGTCAAGCCGGTGGGGGATACCCTTCCACACGGTTCCATGGAGACTTACAAAAATGTTGATCCTGACTCGCCGCGTCGGCGAAACCCTGATGATCGGAGACTCGGTGAGCGTCACCGTGCTTGGCGTCAAGGGTAACCAGGTGCGTATCGGCATCACCGCGCCGAAGGACGTCGCTGTGCATCGCGAAGAGATCTATCAGCGCATCCAGCGCGGTGACGAAGCCGGTGGCACCGGTAGCGAAAATTCTGCCGAATAACGCTTTACCTTCGCACTCGATTAACGTTATGATTCACGCCCCGCTGAGGTGCAACGCACCAGACGCGGAGAAAACCCCGGAGTGATGCCCGAGTGGCCGAAGGGGCTCCCCTGCTAAGGGAGTATAGGGTCAAAAGCTCTATCGAGGGTTCGAATCCCTCTCACTCCGCCAGATACAAAGAAGCGCCTGCAGATCCTCGATCTGCAGGCGTTTTTCTTTATCCGACACTCGAAAGTACAGCCGGCGTGGAGCTGGCTATCCTGGCTGATCCGTACGGGTGGCAGGCACTGGCGCGGGCGTCGCCGCTGGTGCCGGAGCGGGCGCACCGGGCAGCTGTGGCGGTTCAAGATAGCGAGTTGAGGTTTCCCGCCACAGCAAGGCAAGCGTGCAGTCGTTGGCACGTTCCCTGCACATTCTTTCGGCCTTCCGCTGCGCGGCGTCCGCGGTCTTCTCACCCAGTGCAAAGCTCAACGCAATCGTGCCGGTCGCTATGGCCGAATAGCCTTCGCTGCTGGTGCTGGCGGACTGACCGCAATTGCGCGATCGCGCTGCGCAGTAGTGCAGCGACTGCTGCATCGCAGTGGTGAGGGAAGATTGGTTCATCGAATAGCCGTAGCGGCCATCCTTGTCGTAGGTGATCGCAGACGCAGCACTTGCGCCTGATGAAACGGACAACAACAGCGCCAGTGAAACCGCATGCTTCCAGTTCATCACGCTCTCCTTTTCTGCCGATGGTGAATCAACCGGGGAGCGTGGCGCAACCACGCAGGGGGGCGATGGACGACGCCTGCAGGCCGTCTGCCTGCAGGCGTGTACCGATGCATCCGGTTGTCAGAGCTTCACCGTCACACCCACCTGGAAGCCCCGCCCGGGCAACGGTGCGATGTACTTCAACGGCGAATTGTGCGGCCGTGCTTCTTCATTGAGCAGGTTGCTGCCGTTGACGAACACCTCCACGCCGGCGATGTAGCTGTTGCGCACCGGCAGTTCGCGGCTGACCTGCAGGTCGACCATGTTGAACGCATCCAGTGGCACTTCCTCGCTGACATTGCGGCCGAGGTAATTCTGGGTGTCGTAGTAGGTGCTGGACAGCTGCGCCTTCCAGCCCTCGCGCTGCCATTGCAGGTTGGCACCGTAGCGGTTGGTCGGCATGTTCGGCAGGTACTCGCCGTCATTGTGGGCACGCAGCGAATCGGGGCGGTCGGCCTTGTTCTTCACCAGGTCGGCGAAGGCGGACACATTCAACGTGCCGAAGCGGCCCAGGTCCAATGCCTGCGAAGCATCGATCTCGAAGCCCTTCACCGTGGTGTCGGTCTGCTTCCAGTACTTCAGCGGCAGGCGGTTGGCGGTCTGCAGGCCGGAGTAGCCGAGGTAGAGATAATTCTCGTACTTCATCCGGTACGCGGTGGCCGACAGTTCGAAACCACCGAGGTGGAACAGGCCGGTCAGCTCCAGGTTCTTCGCGCGTTCCGGTTCCAGGTTCTGGTTGCCTTCTTCCTGGGTCATCACCGAGTAGTGCGCGTTGCTGGCATACAGCTCGTTGATCTCCGGGGCACGTTGCGAAGACGAGTAGCGAACCTTGGCCGCGAACATCGGCCCCAGCTCGACATACGAACCCAGGCTGTAGCTGTTGAGCCGGTAGTCGCGGTCCTGCAGTTTGGTGTTGGCGGCATTGCGCGCGGTCTTGAAGCGGCTGGGCTGCAATTCGTGATCCACACGCTCGTGGCGCATGCCTGCGTCGAAGGTGGCCCAGCCGAAATCCAGCGTTTCCTTCAGGAACACCGCATTGCTGCGGGTGTCCACGTCCGGCAGGTAGCGCTGCGAGCCGCTGCCGGTGACATCACGCGACTGATGGCTGAAACCGAGCAGGCCGCTGAGCGGGCCGATGCGTTGATGGCTGAGCAGCAGCTCGGCCTGGGTGCTCTCGAAATCGTAGTCGTTGGCCTTGGTGGCGCCCAGCCGCTCGCCTGAGGTGTTGTCCAGCTTGGAAACACGGAGTTCCGCGCGCTCGAACCACGGCAGTGGATCACGCAGCAGGGCTTCCAGCGCGTAGCGCTGTTGCTTGATCACCACGCCCACCGGCAGGCCATCGGCATAGTTGGAACCGAACGACAGGTTCTGCATCGAGAAGCCTGGAACGCCGTACTCGCTGTCCTTGGCATCAATGCTGACACCCACGTAGCCACGGTCGAAGAACAGGGTCGAGCCGAAGGCCACCTGACTGTTGCGCGCATAGCTGTTGCCCAGCCGGTGATGGTAGTCGGGCGTCACATCGTTGTTGATCTGCTTCTGCACATACGACGGCGTGCCGGGCACGTAGGCCGGGTTGACCGGATTGATGTAGGTGCGGCGCTGCCAGACCGACGTCGGATTGTTGGTGTAGAAGGAGAAATCACCATCGGCCCAGTCCGGGTTCTCGGTCATGAACTGGTCGATGTACGGCTGCGAGGCCTTGTTGTAGATCTGCTGGACGCGCGCCTCTTTCTGGCAGGCGTCGGCCAGTGCCGAATTGACGCCCCCGCCGGCCGGGAACAACCCGGTGTTGCAGACGCTGGCCTTGCTGTTGCCGGGGATGTCGTAGTGCGAGATGCGTTGCCGCGACACCTGCAGATTGGTGGAGATGTTGCGCTGGTTGTTGAAGTTCATGCGGAAGCCCTGCGCGTCGGCCGCGTTGAAGCCCTTGCGCAGGACCAGTTCCATCGACTGATCCTTGTCTTCCATGCTGCGGGAGATCAGGCCCGAGTCGATCTCCACGCTGCCGCCGATCGCATTGCCCCCATAGCGCACGGTGTCGGAGGACTTGTTGACGGTGACGCTGCGTACGAACAGCGGATCGAACGGGATGTTGATGTCACCGCTGATCGCGTTCATGCCCAGAATCGATTGGCCGTCCTGCAGGATCTGCACGCGGTTGCCGCTGAGGCTGCGGATGACCGGAGCGCCCGCGTTTGGCCCGAAGGCGCTGCTCTGCACACCGGAGACGTGTTCGAGCAGGCCGCCGAGGGTGCGGTTCTGCGCCTGCGGATTGTCGACGGTGACCCGGCTGTCGATGCGCGAGGGTTGGGAGGCCTGGACCTGGAGGGTGGGGAGGGTGGGTTCGTCCGCGGCCTGGGCGGTGTGGACGACGAACAGAATGGCTGCAGCAAGGAGATGGCGGCGCATGACACGATCCGTGAAGTTGATGTGAAATGTTATAACGTAACTATTTGTATCGACAAGGGCGGATTGGGCCTTGCCACCAGAGCTGGATATGAGAACGGTTCTCATATGAGAATGGCGGGTGATTTTTCACGGGCGCACCATGCACAGCCTCACCCTCGCCGACCTGGACCGCTTGGGCCGCAGCAGTGGTTTCCGCTATCGGCTGCCAGCACTCGCGTCCGCCGCCGATTCGGGCGCGCTGTGCGTGGTCGAGGGCAGGGTGGAACAGCGCTGCTTGCGCCCTGGCATCAGCCTGGCGCTGTCGGACGTGGTCGCGCATCAGCCGTTCGAGGCGACTTCGGAGGCACCCCCGCCGTTCGCTGCGATCGTGATGCTGGAAGGTCGTGCCGGAGCACGCCTGGAAGGGCAGGCTGTGATCGGCATGAACCGCGGCGCCGGCGCGATGGTGTTGGCCGATGCCACGCCGATGACTGCGATTCATCCGGCCGGTCAACGGATGCGCAGTCTGAATGTCTCGCTGGATGCACCGGCCGAGATGGATGATCCGGTGATCAGCGAACTGCTGTTGCAGGCGCATCGCCATGGTCGCCGGCGGCTGCACAGCTGGCAGGTACCCGCGCATCTTGAACATGCCGCCGAACAGTTGCTGTCGGGGACCTGGCAGGGCGCAATGCATGCGCTGCTGTGCGAGGGTGTGGGCCTGCAGATGCTGGCGATGGCGTTGGGTGCGCCTGCCCAGGAGGCATCGCCGGACCAGCGTGTTTCAGCACGTGATCGCCGCATGCTGCAACGGGTGATCGACTGCCTGCAGGCATCACCTGCGGCTGACCACAGCCTGGAGGATCTGGCGCGCCTGGCCTGCATGAGCCCGAGCAGCCTGCGGCTGAAGTTCCAGCAGGTGCACCGGTGTTCGGTGTTCGCCTGGCTGCGCGAGCGGCGCCTGCAGCTGGCCTGCGAGCAGCTGCGGCAGGGCTGCAGCGTGCAGCAGGCCGCACATTTCGTCGGCTACCGGCACGCCACCAATTTCGCGACCGCATTCCGCGCGCGCTACGGCATCGCGCCCAGCGAGCTTCGCTGAGTCCGGACCACCGTCGGCAGTGCGCATACGCCTGCTGCGTCCGCGCATACGTACGCTCACGCTCAAATGACAATAATTCTCATCCAGCCTTTCCTTCCCGCTGGATCTCCCATGCCTGCCTGTTTCCGCCCGTGTGCCCTGGCTAGCGCCATCGGCACGACCCTGGCGCTGTTCAACGCTGCCCACGCCGCCGAACGCACTCCGTCCGTAACGCCTTCCCAGCTTCCAACCGTGCAGGTCACGGCCGACCTCGATGGCAGCACGGAAACGTCGCGTTCCTACACCACCGACTCGATGGGCACGGCGACCGGACTGTCGCTGACCTCGCGGCAGACCCCGCAATCCGTCAGCGTGGTCACCCGCCAGCAGATCGAGGACCGTGGCCTGCTCAGCACCGCCGATGCCTTGGCGACCGCACCTGGCATCTCGGTCACGCGCAGCGACGCCAACCGCTACTCGTTCTCCGCACGCGGCTTCGACATCGACAACTACCAGTTCGATGGCGTGGTGATGCCGGTGCTGTCGCCGTGGAATTTCGGCGAGAACAACCTGGACATGGTGGTGTATGACCGCATCGAGATCGTGCGCGGCGCCAACGGCCTGATGACCGGCGCCGGCAATCCTTCGGCGGCAGTGAACTACGTGCGCAAGCGCCCGCTGCGCGAGTTCGCTGCCAGTGGTGGCATCAGCCTCGGCAGCTGGGACGCACGGCGCGCGTGGGCGGATGTGTCCAGCCCGCTGAGCCGGGAAGGGCGTGTGCGTGGTCGCCTGGTGGCCGCGCAGGCAGAGGGCGACAGCTACACCGCTGGCCTGGACAGTACGGCGAAGACGCTCTACGGCGTGGTCAGCGTGGACTTGGGCGAGGACACCGGGTTGATCGCCGGCATCTCCTACCAAGGCAACGACAACCGTGGCTTCGGCAGCGGCTTCGCGCTGTTCAACGCCGATGGCACGCGCACCCGTTTCGACCGCTCGGTATCAGCCACCGCGCCGTGGGCACGGATGACCACCGACACCCGCAATGGCTTCTTCGACTTCAACCATCGTTTCGGCAACGACTGGCAGGCGCGCGTGTCCTACAGCCGCTCGCATACCGACATGGAAATGAAGCATCTCTATCGCGGTGGCTACCCCGATCCGGTTACCGGCGCCATGCCCAATGGCAACAGCTTCACCCGCTACGACGGTCCGGTGCGCCGCGAAGCGATCAGTGCCAGCCTGTCCGGTCCGTTCCAGCTGTTCGGCCGCCAGCACACTGCGTCCATCGGCTGGTCGCGCTCACGCGATGAAATCGCGCTGGGGCAGTACCGCGCGCTGGCGCCGCTGCCGCCGCTGGCCAGCTATCTGGACTGGCACGGGCCGGGCACGCCGGAGCCGACGTGGGCCAGCAGCAAGACCCAGGCCGACGATCTGGACAACCATCAGAGCGGTGCCTACGCGGTGGCGCGGTTGTCACTGGCCGATCCGCTGCACGTGATCGTCGGTGGCCGCATGAGCAACTGGGAGACCGACCAGGTCTACTTTGGCACCAAGCGGAAGTACCGCTACCGCAACGAGTTCGTACCGTATGCCGGCGTGGTCTGGGACCTCAACAGCTACAGCAGCGTGTACGCCAGCTACACCGGCATCTTCAAGCCGCAGAACAACCGCAATGAATCCGGGCAGATCCTCGATCCGGTCAGCGGCCGCAGTTACGAGCTGGGTCTCAAGGGCAGCTGGCTGCAGGAGCGTTTGAATGCTTCGGCCGCGCTGTTCCGCACCCAGCAGGACAACCTGGCCGAAGCCACCGGCGGGCTGGTCGAAGGCAGCACACAAGCGGCCTATCGTGCGGTGAAGGGCGCAACCGTGGACGGCCTGGAACTGGAACTGGCCGGCGAGCCGCTGCCGGGCTGGAGCCTGGGCACCAGCTTCACCACCTTCATCGCGCAGGACGCGCAGGGCCGGGCGATCAATACCGCCAAGCCGCGCAGCCTGTTCAAGCTGTTCACCACCTGGCGCCTGCCAGGTGCCTGGGACCAGCTGACGATCGGCGGTGGCGTGGACTGGCAGAACCGCATGTACCAGACCGCCACCGCGCCCGGAAATCGCCGGGTGCCCGTGGAGCAGCCCAGCTACGCACTGGTCAACCTGATGGCGCGCTACCAGTTCAGTTCCAACGTGTCGGCGGCGGTCAACATCAACAATCTGTTCGACCGCCACTATTACTCGCAGATCGGCTTCTACAACCAGGGCTGGTACGGTGCACCGCGAAACGTGATGTTCACGCTGAAGGTCGGCTACTGAGGATGACGTCGCGCCTTTCAGGGGTCCAATGGATCCATCGGGTCGATGCGAAGTGATTCGGGCGCTGGCACGAACGTGATCGCGTACGGCGAAATGCGTGAACCGACCTTGCCGGGAACGTAGCCCAGCTCACGACGGTTGCGCTCATTGAACCCGTTGCTGGCGACCGAATCGATATGCGATGGACTGCTGACCACCAGTGCCGGTTGCTGCGGCGGTGCCTGCAGCGCGGTCAGCAGCCGCGCCGCGTTGCGCAGGTTGGTGGTGGTGTGGCGGGCATACGGTTCGATGATGATCGCATCTGCGGGAATGCCGAAGCGCGCGATCAGCGCTTCGCGCATCTGCACCGCTTCGACGCTTCGGGTGCCGCGTGGATGCACGGCGCCACCGGAGACGATGATGAAAGGTGCATCGCCCGCCGCATAGCGCTGCGCAGCGGCTTTCAGGCGCAGCTTGCTGCCAGCGCTGAGTGGGGTGGTCAGCTCGTCCGGTCCCTGGCCCAGCACGATGATCGCTGTGTACGGATGCGCATTCCAATCGAACTGCCGCGCGCGCGCGAATGGCGCGGCGTTCATTCCCGCGTTGAGGGGCTCGAAGCGGATCGCATCGAGGCGGTCATTGGCATCAAGCAGGCCCACCGCCACGGCGATGCTGCGATCGAATGCGGTGTAGGCCGCGCCGGCGTCCACTTCGCTCATCTGCATGGCAATGGCAACATCTCCGGCCAGTCGCGTGCTGCCTGCCGCGCCGACGGGGCCGTCGATGGCGTCGTAGCGGGGCGGCTGGCCCTGGCCATAGACGGAGAGAATGTTGTTGAGGCCCGCCAGCTCTCTTTCGATGGCATCGGCGCGCGCCGGAACCGTGGTGGCCAGCAGATCGGCCTGCGCCGGCGTCCAGCGCGCGGCCTCGAGTGTGCAGGCCGCCGTCCGGCAGCCAGTCATGCGCTGCGTGCGTTCGACCATGAGGGCGCGCGCAGGGGCGGGCAGTGCGTCGTGCTTCAGCTGCACCAGGGTTGGAAACAAGCGCCCGGCCAGTGCCGCGCTGTCACGGTCGTCAGCGGCCGCTGCAAGCGGTAGCACAGCCGTGGCCACCAGGGCGAGGGACAAGCTCAATCGTCGGTGCATCACCAGCTCCTGCTGACCATCAGGCGGACGTTGCGGCCGAACAGCGGCCGTCCATAGATTGCCTCGGCCGAACCCTGTCCGGCCAGGGCGTCGGTGCGGGTGTTGCCCTCGGTGAGCCCCTTTTCATTGGTCAGGTTGTCGCCCACCAGCTGTGCGCCCCAGTTGCCGCGCTTCCATGAAACGCCCAGGCCCAGGGTCTGGTAGGCAGGCAGCGCTGTCTGGTTGAACAGATCGACGTAGGACTTGCCGACTACGTCATAGCGCAGCCAGGTCTCGAACTGGTCCTGGCCGTGCTGGAAACTGAAAGTCGGTCGCAGGTTGCCGTAGAGCTTGGGTTCGCGAACGATCTGCTTGCCATTGACCGCCGCCGGATCGGCACCGGAATCGTTCTGCAGGCTGTCGTACTGCGGATCGCTGACCGTGATCGAACCGGCGATGCTGAACCAGTCCAGCGGCCGGAACAGGCCATCCAGTTCGATGCCCTTGGAGACGGCGGTACCGATGAAGGGCACCGACTGGTCATTGCGGCCGGTCGTCGGATTGAAGGCAACGAAGGACGCGTTGAGTGGATCGAACTTCGTGTAGAACGCGGTCAGGTACAGGTAGGACCGGCCAAAAGCCGCCTTCAGGCCCAGCTCGTACTGGTCCAGCTGGGTCTGCACGATGGTCGGATCGATCGAGCGCGCCACCGACGAGTTGGGAACGATCTCCATGTGCGACACGCGGGCGTAGGCGCCCACTGCAGGGGTGAAGTCGAAGTTCGCACCGACCGTCCAGTTGGTGGCGGACGGATTCAGGCGATGGTTCTGGACGACGCCGGTGAACCGGCGTGTGGTGTTGTCGGCCAGTGTGCTGCGATCGCCGAGGTCGACCTGGGCGGTCTGCTCCGCATAGCCTTCGTAGCGGTAGCGTTCATGGCGGATGCCGGCATCAAGCTTGAAGCGATCCGTCAGTGTCCACGTGTCATTGGCGTAGACCGCGAACATGCGGGCATCGACCTTGCCGCGATTGAGGGTGGTGGTATAGCGCAGCGTGCCCTTGTCGGTGACATATCCCAGCGGCGCGCCATCGTTGCCGTAGGCCACCAGATCCAGCAGGCGTGGCTTGCCGCGCATCTCCATCAGCATGTCCTGGTACAGGCTGAAGGACGTGGTGCCGAAGAAGGCGGTGTACGCACCGATGTTCAGATCGTGGCTGCCCCAGGCCGTTTCAAACAGCCGAGTCGCGCTGAAGTCGGCTTGGCCGGAGTAGAAGTCCGAATCTGCGGCACGGTACTGCGCCGAGATCACCAGGCCAGAGTCGGCGTAGGGATCGTAGGCGCTGGCGCCGTTGCTGCCGGCCAGCGCGTAGCCCATCCGCGCGACGCCGGCACCGAAGGCGCTGCGGGCCGCACCCAGATAGCCGTTGGCGAAAGTGCGTGCGTCGACCGGGTTGGTGGTCGAGTACAGCGCGTCGAACGTATTGCGGCCCTTGGTGTAGCCGGTTTTCAGCGAGATCGTCCAATCGCTGGCGGTGTTCTCGTACTGGAAGCCGATGTTGCCGAAGCGCATGTGGCGGCCATCGGCCAGGTCGCGGTTCATGCCCTGCAGGACACCGCCGCCATCGAGGTACTTCAGGTTGACGCTGCGCAGTGACGGCGAGTTCAGCGTACCGTCGAAGTAGTCGATGTAGGGATCCAGCGACACGCTGGGATTGCGAGGGTCGGCGACCGGGATCGGCAGGTAGAACGTATTGTGGTCGTCAACGAAGGTGCCGCTGACCTTGAACCAACTGGTGTCGTCGAAGTAGTGCTTGATGTTGCCACGGATCTGCCCGCCCTTGTCGTTCGGGAAGCCGTTGTCGCGGTACCCATCGTTCTGGCGCAGGAAGCCACCGACGGCGTAGAAGGTGTCCTTGCCCAGCGCGCCGGACTGGTACATCTCGCCGCGGTACAGCCCGGTATCGCCGATGGTCAGCTGCGCCTTGCCGAGGGTCTCTTCCGAGCCCTCGGCCAGGATGTTGTTGACGATGGCGCCGCCGCTGCTGGCATAGATCGGCGCCGGCCCGCCGCGCACGATCTCCACCCGCTGGTTCATCACGTCGAACCGGTTCATGCCGTCGCCGGAATTGAAGAAGTGGCCATCCAGCTCCTGGTAGAGCGGCAGGCCGTCCTGCTGGAAGGCGATGAAGCCACGATCGGTGGGAATGCCGCGCAGCCGGGTGATGTTCTGCACCTCGCCGCCGGTGGCCTCGACATGGATGCCGGGAACCGAGCCGAGCAGGTCGGCGTAGCTTTTCGGTGCGAGCTTCTGCACGTCTTCGCGGCTGAGTGAATTGACGGCGAAGGACGCATCGAAGCGACGCTGGGTGCGTGCCGCGCCGGTGACCACCACCGCATCAAGTGTTGCGGCATCGGCGCTGTCCTTGTTCTGGACGGGGGCGTCCTGCGCAGACGCGCTGCCGTGCAGGGAGATCAGGGCCAGGGAGATGCCCAGGACCAGGGGGCTGATGTTCATCGGAGGGCGGCCATGCAGGGAAGGGGGACCGCTGCACGGTAGGTCCGGGCGATGACGGAATTGTTTACTTCGGCGGAAATAAACAATTAAGCGATGGCGTCGGCGCCCAGCTGATGGATCGGCAGCAGCGCCGCGCCCACCGATACCGCGGATCCTCCCAGCCGTGACACATGCACCTGTGGCAGGCGCAGGCTGTCCAGCGCACTGCTCCAGCGTGCCGGTTGCTGCAGGTGTTGCCCCAACACTTCCAGCACCTGCCTCGGCAGTGAGCCGGACAGGATCACGGCGCCAGGATCGAGCCATGCCACACCGGTATTGGCCGCCACGCCCAGCTGGTTGCCCGCACGTTCTGCCCAGGCATTGATGATGCCGGCATGGGTTTCCAGGCAGGACTCCAGTTCGAACAGTGAAGGAATGCCGGCGCCGGCGTCGCGCAGCGTGGCCAGCAGGTCGATGCCCGAGGGGCGCGGCGCGTCCATGCGGAACAGGCGACCGATATCCCCGGCATTGCCGAACTCACCGCGCATCACATCACGTCGATGGATCACGCCACCGCCCACGCCGTGGCCGACATACAGCAACAGCGCCGACGCGCAGTCGCGGATCAGTCCGCTGTCGTAGTACTCCGCCAGCGCCGCCAGGGTCGCATCGTTCTCCACCCAGACCGGGAAACCGAAGTAGTCTTCGAAGAACTGGTCGTTGTCGATATCGCGCCAACCGTGCAGCCAGTCCACCGCGTGCCTGCGTGCCGGCCCGGTTTCGACCACGGGCCCGGGAACCGCCACGCCGAGGCCCAGGAAGCGCGCGCGCATGAGCCCAGTGCGGCTGGTAAGGCTGCGCAGGCGCTGGTCCACTGCGTGCACGAAGTCGTAGGGATCTGCGCTGTCGAATGCGGTTGCATCGCGGGCGATGACCTGGCCGGCAAAATCCACCAGCGCGATCTCCAGCCAACCGGGATGTACCGTGGCACCGGCGGCATAGCCGCCCCGCCCGGACAGCGCCAGTGGCACCGAGGGTCGGCCGCGCTGGCCATCGGACAGTTGCCCCTGTTCCTCGATCACCTCCAGCATCAGCAGTTCACGCGCCAGGCGGGTCAACGCGCCGTTGTGCATGCCCAGCTGGTGGGCAATGGTGATGCGGGGAACGGCGCCCATCGTGCGCAACAGCCAGATGATGCGCTTGTGGTCGGCATCCAGCGCGATCAGCGGTTTGCGGCGCAACCGCGATGTGGGAGCCAGGTTCATGGGTGCAGGCCCTCGGTACGTGGCAGCGCGACCGGCCAGGCCAATGCGGCCAGCGACAGCAGGCTGCCGACGGCAACCAGCGAGACCAGTGCGGCAGAGGTGACCGGATCACCGGCCTGTATGCCGGGCAGCAGCTGGCCCAGCAGCAACGAGGAGGCGGCAATGGACAGTTTCATGGTTCCAGTGAGCAGGGCAAAACAGCTCAGGTCATCCTCACGTCCGCTGCGGGCGGCATGGCGACGGGCGATCAGCGCGGTGCGCCGCCACAGCACCAGGCCGACACTGGCCACCGCCGCCCCATGGACAGCGGCACACGCAATCGCGACAGGCAGGGAGGGCTTGGCCTGGTAAACGCAGACGGCAGCGATGGCCAGCACCGACATCAGCGCGATCAGGCCTGTCTCGCTGCACAGTGGGGGGCGCAGGCGCAGATGGAGCCAAGGCGCGACCACCATGCCCGCGACCATGGCGAAGGTCAGCGCTGCACCCTGGTCGGCAAAGGGAAACAAGCGCCCGGCCAGGCCCACCAGCGCCGTTTCTGCCGCTGCAGCCAGCAGAACCGGCAGTAGTGCCGGCAGCGGCAGGGCGCCGGCAACGGGCCTGATGGCTGTGGCCGGCTGTGCGGGCGTGGCGACGCAGGCCAGGGGAAGCGCGGCGGCCACGATCAGGATGCCGATGATCATGCAGATCAGCAGCGCGCTGCCACTGCCTGCGGATGCAGGTGAACCGACCACGCCGAACAGTGCTGCAGCGATGCACAGCTTGGAGATCGGTACCACCACAGCGCGGGCGGAAACGTAGCGCATGGCCTCGTTCTCGTCGCGGGGCAACAGCGAAGTCAGTGCATTCTGGGCTACGTCGTAAACCGCGTAGCAGGTACGGAACAACAGCGAGGCGGCCAGCAGCGGCAGGAAGGCGGGCTCGGTCGCGCTGCTCGGGCTGAACAGCAGGCAGGCGCTGGCGGCGGTGCCGAGCCCGCCGATGAGCTGCAGGCGCAGGGCGAGGCGCTGCTGGTTGCGAAGGCGGGTGAATACGGCGGCCAGCAGCAGGTCGAGAACGCTGCCGTAGGTCAGGGAGATCGCCAGCAGCTGGCCGGTGTGGGCAGCCGACAGTCCCAGCCGGACGTGCAGGTAGTAGCCCAGCGCCAGGTCCACGAACGACCAGGACAGAGTGCGGGCGAAGTGGCCGGCGGCATAGAGCTGCCGCAGCGATGGCTGCGCGTTCAACGCTGTTTTTGGGGGAGGAGGCCGGAGATCCGGGATCGTTCTACTACCCCTGTGTGACAGCGGTCTGACATGGTGCGAGGTCGGCCATTCAGCGAGTGGCTTGCAGCACACGCCGTGGGCGAGCAGCATTGACCGTGCTGCGCCCCACAACGCCTCACGCAGAGCCTTCTTCGCCGAATGGAGCAACGTATGAAGCTGTTGTCCGCTGTGTTGTTGTCTGCGCTTTCATTCCCCGCCGTTCCGGCGCTGGCAGTGGAGGCGTCTCCTTCACCGCTGTTGGGGCGCTGGTCGCTGGATATCGCTACGTCTGCGTTGCCCGAGGCGCAGCGCCCGAAGCAGGTGGTGCTGGAGTTCAAGGACGCCGGTGCGGGGCGTTGGAGTTCACATGTGGACATCGTCCTGCACGATGGCAAGACCATGAAATCCGACGGCACGCTGGCGCTGGATGGTACGCCGGGCGCCCTGTCCGGCACCTATGGCGCGGACAAGGCCAACCTGAAACTGCCGGCGCCGAACACCCTGGTGATGCAGCTGGTGGACCACGGCACGCCGGCCTCCACCCGTATCTATACCGTGGCGGCTGACCGCTCGACGATGACCGAGACCAAGGCGTTCTACAGCCACGATGGTACGCCGATCCTGCAGACCAATCTGTTCAAGCGGATGCCCTAGCGTTGCCACCGGCACCACGCCCGCAGAACGGGCGTGGTGAATGCTGCAGCCTTACACCGCGGCCGGGTCGCGCTTGCCGGTGTCGATGCCGTACTTGTCGATGGCGTCCTGCATCCGCGCGCGCTCGATGCGGCCTTCGTCGGCCAGCGACTTCAGGGCGGCCAGCACGATGAAGTGGCGATCCACTTCGAAGAACGTGCGCAGCGACTCACGCGTGTCGGAGCGGCCGAAGCCATCGGTACCGAGTGCGGTGAAGCGGCGGTCGTTGATGAAGGGACGGATCTGGTCGCCGACGATCTTCATGTAGTCGGTGGCCACCACCACCGGGCCTTCATGGCCCTGCAGGCACTGCTGCAGGTAGGGCACGCGGGGCTCCTCGGCCGGATGCAGCAGGTTCCAGCGCTCGGCGGCCAGGCCATCGCGGCGCAGTTCGGTCAGGCTGGTCGCGCTCCACACATCGCTGGCGATGCCGAAGTCCTGCTGCAGCAGTTCTGCCGCGGCTTCCACTTCGCGCAGGATCGAACCGCTGCCCATCAGCTGCACGCGTGGCTGCGAGTCGCTGTCGGCGGCCGCCGGGTGCAGCAGGTACAGGCCCTTCAGGATGCCGGCCTCGGCGCCCTCGGGCAGCGCCGGCTGCGGATAGTTCTCGTTGAGTACGGTGATGTAGTAGTAGATGTCTTCCTGCTCGACGTACATGCGGCGCAGGCCGTCGTGGATGATCACCGCCAGCTCGTAGTTGTAGGTCGGGTCGTAGGATACGCAGCTCGGGATGACCGACGACAGCACGTGGCTGTGGCCGTCGTCATGCTGCAGGCCTTCGCCCATCAGCGTGGTGCGGCCGGAGGTGGCACCCAGCAGGAATCCACGGGTGCGCGCATCGGCGGCGGCCCAGGCCAGGTCACCGACGCGCTGCAGGCCGAACATCGAGTAGAAGATGTAGAACGGGATCGTCGCCAGGCCGTGGTTGCTGTAGGCGGTGCCGGCGGCGATCCACGAGCAGATCGCGCCGGATTCGTTGATGCCTTCCTGCAGGATCTGGCCGTCCTTGGCTTCCTTGTAATAGCTCAGCTGGCCGGCATCCTGCGGGGTATACAGCTGGCCCAGGTAGGAGTGGATGCCGATCTGGCGGAACAGGCCTTCCATGCCGAAGGTGCGCGATTCATCGGGCACGATCGGAATCACCAGCTTGCCCAGTTCCGGGTCCTTCAGCAGGCTGGTGAGAATGCGCACGAAGCCCATGGTGGTGGACTGTCCGCGATCGCCGCTGCCCTGCAGCTGGGTGTTGAAGATCGACAGCGGCGGCAGCGGCAGCGGATCGACCTTGGCCAGGCGCGCGGGTAGTTGCCCGCCCTGGATGCGGCGGCGCTCGGCGAAGTAGATGGCTTCGGCGCTGCCCGGTTCCGGGCGCAGATAGGGCATCTCTTCCAGCTGTTCGTCGCTGACCGGCAGGTTGAAGCGGTCACGGAAGGCGCGCACCGCGTCGGCGCTCATTTTCTTCAGCTGGTGGTTGATGTTCTGGCCTTCACCGGCTTCACCCATGCCGAAACCCTTGACCGTCTTGGCCAGGATCACCGTCGGCCGGCCGCTGGTGTTCACCGCCTGCTGGTAGGCGGCGAACACCTTCTGCGGATCATGGCCACCACGTGCCAGCGCCCAGATGTCGTCGTCGCTCATGTGCGCGACCAGCTCCAGCAGTTCGGGGTAACGACCGAAGAAGTGCTCGCGCACGTAGGCACCGTTCTGCGACTTGAAGGTCTGGTAGTCGCCGTCCACGCATTCCATCATGCGCTGGCGCAGCAGGCCGCTGTGGTCGCGGGCCAGCAGGTCGTCCCAGCCGCTGCCCCAGATCAGCTTGATCACGTTCCAGCCAGCGGCGCGGAAGGTGCCTTCCAGTTCCTGGATGACCTTGGCGTTGCCACGCACCGGACCGTCCAGGCGCTGTAGGTTGCAGTTCACCACGAACACGATGTTGTCCAGCCGCTCGCGCCCGGCCAGCGAGATCGCCGCCAGCGATTCGGGCTGGTCCATCTCGCCGTCGCCGAGGAAGGCCCAGACCTTGCGGCCCTGGTGTTCTTTCAGGCCGCGGTATTCCAGGTAACGCATGTAGCGCGCCTGGTAGGCGGCGGTCAGCGGGCCCAGCCCCATCGACACGGTGGGGAACTGCCAGAACTCCGGCATCAATCGCGGGTGTGGATACGAGGACAGGCCTTCGCGCCCGGCTTCACGGCGGAAGTTGTCCATGCGCGCCGGATCGATGCGGCCTTCCACGTACGCGCGGCCATAGATGCCCGGCGCGGAGTGGCCCTGGATGTAGATCATGTCGCCGTCGAAGGTCTCGGTACGGCCACGGAAGAAATGATCGAAGCCCACGTCGTACAGTACTGCCGCCGACTGGTAGGTGGCGATGTGGCCACCGACGTTGGAATGCTTGCCGGCACGCAGCACCATCACCATCGCGTTCCAGCGGATCATCGCGTTCAGGCGGCGCTCGATGGCCAGGTCACCCGGGTAGGCCGGTTGGCGCTCGGGCGGGATGGTGTTGACGTAGGCGGTCCAGGCACGGGTATGCAGGTCGCCATGCTGCTGGGCGTCTAGCTCGCTGAGCTGGTCGATCAGGTAGTGCGCGCGCGGCCGGCCACCGGCCTGCATCACCGCTTCCAGTGATTCACGCCACTCGCGGGTTTCCAGTGGATCGGTATCGAAGGGAATGAGCGCTTGGTTCATGACTGTCTCCAGAGGGCGCCGGTCGGACTTCTGCCTGGGCGACAACACCGGCAGGGCGCACAGCACTGGAGCGGGGTCGCAACGGCGGGGCCGTGACGCGAAGGGCGACCGTCGCGGCCGCCGAGAAGACAAGCGTAGGCCCGCCCCCCCCGGCTTCGATAGGCGGGCAGGGCTTGGGTCTCTGGCAAGCAAGGGTTGGCACGGGGCGCCGTATCATGGCCGGGCGCGCCGGGTGCGGCCGCTGATCAGGCCGGGGACAGGCCCGGGAAGAACATCGGGATGACCGCCACACCAACGCCCAGCAGGCACCAGGCCACGATCGGCAGCCAGCCTGAGAGCTGCTGGCAGCGTTCCGGCAAGCGGCGTCCTCCGATCCACAGCAGCAGGGTGAGCAGGCCCAGCGCGTAGGCGAGGGCGACGACCACCGGATGCACGTGGACGACACGGCTGGGCGGCCACATCTGCTGCTGGTAGGCGGTGGTGTGGGCGACCAGCAGCAGGAACAGCAGGCTGCTGAGGGTGTTGATGGCGGTGCGGGCGTTCATTGCGGGGCACTCCTTGTGCCGGCTGCCGGAAACTGCAGAGGCGGCATTCTAGCGGCTGCCTGCCGGCAGTTGAAACGCCACTGTCATCGATGGCCGTCACTCTGCGGGGCTTTCCAGCCTTGGGGTGGTTGGCCGGCCGTGAACAGCGTGAGGATCTGGGAGAAGAGCTATGCGCTGCGGCGGCGGCTGCTGCGCGGCTTCTTCCTGCGCCGGGGTTCTGCCAGCGAAGATGCCGAGGATCTGGCGCAGGAGGTTTACCTGCGGCTGCTGCACAGCACCGGTGAGCATGCCGACGCGGTCGAGAACCCGGAAGCCTACCTGTTCACCGTGGCCGCCAATCTTGCACGGGAGCACGCGCGCGCGCGTTCGTCGCTGCCGCCGCTGGAGGACGTCGACCTCCTGGCCGAAGTGTTGAAGAGCGAAGAAGACATCGAAGGCGAATTCGAGCGCGCGCAGCGATGGAGCGATATCCGCACCACCATCGCACGGCTGCCGGCGACCACGCGGCGGGTGATGGAGCTGCATTATCGCGACGGGCTGGACTGCCCGGCAATCAGCCAGCAGTTGCAGGTGTCGGTGCACATGGTGCGCAAGCATATCGGCAAGGGTCTGGAAGCCTGCAGGAAGGCGCTGGGCGCCAGGGAGCTCACATGAAACGGAATCCATCGGGTGCGGCCGACGACGCGATCGCCAGCGAGGCCATGGACTGGTTCCAGCGCAATCGCGAGGGCGTGCTGGGCGAAGCCGAGCGGGTTGCGTTGCTGGACTGGATGAAGCGCTCGCCGGAGCATGTGCGCGCCTATATGCACGCGCTCGCACTGCACCGGCAGGTTGGTGAGGCGCTGCAATCGGCATTGGCTGAAGAGGCCTCGGTGCCGCCACAGCAGGCCGCTGCCAAGGTCGTGCCGCTGTTCGGACACGCACAGGCCCCGCTGCGCAGTGCGCCGCACAGCCGTCGCACGCGTTGGTGGGTGGCGGCTGCCGCAGCCTGTATCGCCCTGCTCGGCGTGGGCCTGGTACCGCAGCTGATGCCTACCGAGCTGCTTTACAGCGCCGGACATGGAGAAATTCGCGACCTGGTGCTGCCCGACCAGACCCAGGTGCGGCTCAACGCGGACAGCCGCCTGCGGGTGCGCATGGGCGGGTTCAGCCGCAGGGTGGAGCTGCTGCAGGGCGAGGCCACGTTCGACATCGCCCAGGACCGACGGCCGTTCGAGGTGCAGGTGAACGGATTGCAGATCCGCGATATCGGCACGGTGTTCGACGTGTCGCGACGGCTGCAGGGCACCCGCATCGGTGTGGTATCCGGCGAGGTGGAAGTGTGGAGCCACGGTGCGGATGCGCGGCGTCTTGCACAACTGGGTAAAGGTCAGGTGGTGCAGGTCGACGCGCGCAGCCATGCGGTCGAGTCGTTGGATGTGCCGTTGTCGATGCTGCTGGACTGGCAGCAACGCAAGGTCTCTTTCCTGGACGAGCGGCTGGATGAGGTGGCCGCCGCCTTCAACCGCCACAACCAGGTGCAGGTTCGGGTGCTGGATGAAGGTGCGGCGTCGGCGCGGTTGTCCGGCAGCCTGGACGCGCATCGCATCGGTGCGCTGCAGGCCTTCCTCGAGCGCGATCCGCGCTTCGTGGTGCGGCGCGAAGGCGACACCGTGCGGGTTGGCAGTCGCTGAGGTCGACATGGCCGTGGGTTGTCAGAAAAAATTCATCAAATCCGCGTTCTCCACTTCGGTGGATGCGGGCTCTTACTTGGGAGAAGCCGCTGCCGAGTCACGCAGCGGCACCTGCTGCCTTCTCTCTTCCAAGGACCCGTGATGCGCAACACGCTCTACCTGTCGATCATCCTCGCCCTGTCTCCCTGCAGCGTGCCGCTGGCGGCTGCGGCCACTGCCGATGGCCTCGAGGCCCGCGTTTCGGCGCCGATCGCGGCGCAGCCGCTGGCGCGCGCGCTGGAGCAGTTGTCGCGCAGTTCCGGCGTGCAGTTCCTGTATTCGGGCAGTGGTGAAGTGCACATGGCCGGTGCGGTGCCGCGCGGTGCCACCGTCAAGCAGGCGCTGGACGCGCTGCTGGCAGGGACCGGCCTGGGCTACACCGTGGTGGATGGCAACGTCATCGCTATTGATCCTGCGCCGGCACACAACGAACCGAAGCCGGCCGCGCCGAAGCCGCGCGAGGCCGAAGCGGTGGTGGCGCCGACCCTGGGCACGGTGAAGGTGATTGCTGCGCATGAGGTGATCGACCAGAAGAAGACCTCGCCGGTGATCAAGGATTCGGTGGTCTACGACGAGATGGACAGCTACGGCGACGAGACACTGGCCGAGAGCCTGATGGCCGCGCCGGGCCTGAGTGCCGTGGAGGATGCCGGTGAGCCCCGTTACGTGACAGTGCGTGGCGTGCAGGCCAACCTCAACTACACCACCATCGACGGCATCGCGATTGCCAGCGTGGGTGGCAGTGGCTCGGGTGAGCGCATGAACAACCTGCAGCTGATTCCCAGCGACATCGGCACCCGCACCGACATCTACAAGAGCTTCAGCGCAGAGCAGGCGCCGGATGCGATCGGCGGCGTGATCGACATCATCAGCCGCAGTGCCTTCGACCGGTCCGGCAAGTACGTGTTCGCCGATGTGGCTGGTATCTACTCCACGGCCGAGACCAATGTCGAGCGCAGTGCCGGTGGCAACCACGAGACCCTGGGGCATTTCGGCAAGAGCGCCAAGATGGTGTTCTCCAACCAGTTCGGTGCCGACCAGGAATTCGGCCTTGTTGCGGTAGCGCGCTATGAGCAGCGTTCGCGCAACAGCGTCAAGCGCTGGGTGGAGTCGAACTACTACTACAACGACGCCGGCAAGTACCTCACCGACGGCACCACCGGGCCGGACGAGGCCAAGGGCTGGAACGGACTGCGTGCGCCGGGCAACTTCAGCACCGGCACCTACACCAACTTCATCACCAACTTCGGTGGCTCGGCCAAGCTGGAATGGAAGCCATCGGACGATCCTTTCTACGCATCGTTGCTGCTGTACTCGTACCGGTTCTACGAGAACTCGACGATGAACAAGACCGATCTGTACGGCAACGCCAAGTTTCCGATCCGCAACCAGACCGAAGACAGTGGCACCACCCAGATCAACAGCATCTACATCAAGAACCGCCACGACCGCTGGGACCGCAGCAACCGTGGCGCCATCGCCAGCTTCAACTGGGATATCGGTGATCGCTCGCGGCTGACCCTGCGTGGCGGCCATACCGAAGAGACCTTCCACAACAACCAGGTCTACTGGGGTGTGCGCGCCTACCCAAGCAATCTGTTCGTCGACTACGAGAACGACAGCCACGGTTTCCCGAACGCAGTGACGGTTTCCGATTCCAGCCTGCTGACCAGCTCGGCGTTCAAGCTGAACCCGGCGCAGGCCTATGTCTCGCCGCGCGACGCCAAGGAGAGCATCGACAACCTGCGTGCCGACTTCAGCTACAACATCGACGCCGATGCGCGTGGCTTCGGCCTGGCCGCCGGCGCCGAATACCGCCATCTGAAGATCTGGCAGGACATCGACTTCGACTACTTCAAGAGCAGTGCCACGCTCAACGATTACCTGTATCCGGGTTCGACGCTGCTGGGCAGCGTGCCGGGCTTCCCGCTGATCGACAACCGCAAGTGGAACGAGGAACTGCTGCCGAAACTGGGCAATAACAATGCGGCGTATCCAAATGCCAACTTCACCAGCGACTACAAGTACGTGGAGGACATCACCAATGCCTACGTGTCCGCACACTACGCCTGGGACCGACTGCTGCTGATCGGCGGCCTGCGCTACGACCACACCCGCTTCGATGCCTACAGCCCATTCAGCGATGATGGCGGCACTACGTATACCTCTGCCTTCCGCAATACGAGCGGTGGCTACAACAACCTGCTGCCTTCATTGAATGCGACGTTCAAGTTGAGCGAGGACCAGCGCCTGCGCTTCTCCGCCAGCCGCACGCTGGGCCGGCCGACACCCAGCAACATCGCCCAGGCCACCAGCACCAGCTGTGGTGATGACGAGGAGGGCAGGGGCTTCTGCACCATCAAGCAGGGCAACGCCAACCTGCAGCCGCGCCGTTCCACCAACATCGACCTGGCGTGGGACCTGTACTTCAACGGCAACAACGGCCTGGTCTCGGTGGCACTGTTCGACAAAGTGATCAAGGACGACATCTACACCCTGACCACCTTCGAGAATGTGGGTGATACCCGCTACCGGGTCACCCAGCCGATGAACACCGACGAGTCCAGGCTGCGCGGTGTCGAGTTCGCGGTGGCCAACCGCAACCTGCAGTGGGGCCGCCAGCGCTTCGACATGTACTTCAACGCCACGCGGCTGGAAGGCCAGACCAACTACCGCATCAGTGATGGCACCGAACGCCGCCTGGACCGCCTGCTGTACCAGCCGGACTGGTCGCTCAATGGGTCGGTGATCTGGCGCATGCCGTGGAAGAGCGCACAGCTGCGCCTGTCCGGTACCTACCGCAGCCGGATGCTGGTCGACTTCGGCGATACCCAGTGGCTGGATTCGTACTACGACCCGTACATGACCTTCAACATGGGCTTCAGCCACAAGGTCAGCAAGCACGTGACGCTGAAGTACGAGGCCAAGAACCTGTTCAACACCCAGCCGACCTACAGCACCGGCCCGAACGGGCGCTTCCGTACCGAGATCGACGACTACGGCCGCTTCTTCTATTTCCACATCATCTACAACTGAGGGCGCAGCCGTGGATACGATCAATCGCAGGCGATTCCTGGCCCTGGCCGGCCTGTCTGCTGCCGGCGCCTGGATGGGCACGGCGCACGCGCTGGCCGCACAGACCGATGCCGCCGCGCTGAACCCGCGCAACCTGCTGGCGTCGCCGCGGTTCGCCAGCACGCCGTTCACCCTGGGCGTGGCCTCGGGTGATTCTTCGGCCGATGGCATGGTGCTGTGGACACGGCTGGCGACCGAGCCGCTGGTGTTCGGCGGTGGCATGCCGACCCGGCCGATGGTGGTCGAATGGCAGCTGGCGGCGGACGAGGGCATGCGCAAGGTGGTACGCCAGGGTTCGGCGATGGCGCATCCCGAACTCGGCCACGCTGTGCACGTGGAGCTGGGTGGGTTGGCGCCCGCACGGCCTTACTGGTACCGCTTCACCGTAGGCGGCCACGCCAGTGCGGTCGGTTGCACCCGCACGCTGCCCGCAGCCACGGCCGCAGTGGATCGCGTGCGCTTTGCGGTGGCCGGTTGCCAGCACTACGAAGAAGGCCACTACACCGCGTGGCGGCGCATTGCCGAGGAATCGCTGGATTTCGTTTTCCACTACGGTGATTACATCTACGAAGGCGAAAGCCAGCCGGGCCTGCGGAGAATGAACGGCCAGCCGTTCACCAACCTGCGCAATCATGTCGGGCCGCAGACCTACACGCTGGACGACTACCGTCGCCGCTACGCCCAGTACAAGAGCGATGCCGACCTGCAGGCCGCGCATGCGTCGGCGCCGTGGTTCGTCACCTTCGATGACCATGAAGTGGACAACAACTGGGCCGGCGCCGAAGACCAGGACGATACGCCCAGCGAAGTGTTCCTGCTGCGCCGCGCACAGGCGTTCCAGGCCTACTACGAGAACATGCCACTGCGCCGTTCGGCATTCCCGCGCGATGGTCACATGCAGATGTACCGGCGCGCACGCTATGGCACGCTGATGGACCTGCACCTGCTCGACACGCGCCAGTACCGCAGCAAGCAGGTGAACATGGCGCTGCGCGAGGAGGTGGAATCGCCGGAGCGCAGCATTGTGGGTGCGACGCAGGAGCGCTGGCTGTTCGACGGCCTGGCCGATGCCGCGCCGCGCTGGCACACCATTGCCCACCAGGTGGCACTGGGCAACTACATGCGCGAGAAGGACGGGATGGTGCAGTCCTCCGACGACCAGTGGTCGGGCTATCTGGACAGCCGCCGGCGCCTGCTTGACCACATCCAGAAGGTTGGCTTCGGCAACGTGGTGACGGCGTGTGGCGACGCGCACCGGCATTACGCCAGCGACCTGGTGCAGGACCATCGTGATTCGGGCGTGGTCTCCAGTGAGTTCCTCGCCACTTCGATCACGTCCGGCTCCGACGGCCAGGGCGTGGATGCGTACGCAAGGAATCAGCTCGCGCACAGCCCTTATCTGAAGGCGACCACCGACAAGCGTGGCTATGTGCTGTGCGATGTCACCCGTGATGCATGGATCGGCGACATGAAGACGCTGGATACCGTGATGCAGCCGAATGGCGCGCTGCAGAGCTGGAAGCGCTACGCGGTCGAGCACGGCCGGCCGGGGTTGCAGGAGGCCTGATCAGCCAGCACCACTGTAGAGTCGAGCCATGCTCGACTGCTTTTTCCGGTAAATGATCGAAAAGCAGTCGAGATCCTATGTTCGTGGTCAAGCCTGCTGGAAGCAGGCTTGACCCACCTTCAGCATGGCCGGATCGAAGTCCCGGCCGCTTTTGAAGACACCCCAGGCGATCCTGGCCAGCTTTCTGGCCAGGATGTTGAAGACGGCGGTGCTGGGGTGACCGCGTTTTGACAGCTCGTCGTAGAGCGGTTGCCCCCGACGACACCGCTTGAGCCCCATGGCGGCCATGTAGAGCATCTGGCGCAGCACTGGCGCGCCCTGTTTGGACAGCCTACGCCGTCCCGTTCTGCCGCCAGACTCGTTAGGCCGGGGATCCAGGCCGGTGCAGGCGATCCACGCGTTGGCGTTGGCCAACGGCCAGCGCGTCATGTAGTAAATCAGGTGAGCGGCGACGGCGGGGCCGATACCAGGGATGGTCAACAGGCGCTTGTAGAGCGTGCCATGCTCTCCATCGCGACCCAAGCGCTGCAGTTCGCTTTCCAGCTCGGACAGCGTCCCAGCCAGAGCGCAGAACAGATCTGACAGCTCCCCGGGGGCACTTTTGCTTACCCCGAAGGATTGCTCCAGGCGCGCGCGTGTCTTTACCAGCGTCTGCCGCTTGCGCAGCAAATCGTGCATCTGCTGCTGCTCATCGGTACGCGGTACGTATTCACGCAGGCGATCGTTCTCCTTCTTCACGTACCGGGCGATCGCTTCGGCGTCCATGGCGTCCGTCTTGCCACGCGAGCCCGTCGCCCGGCCGTAGTGCTTGATCAGACGTGGATTGATCACATAGACAACGTGGCCTGCCTGGCCAGCCATCCGAGCCAACAACTCGTAGTACCGCCCCGTCGCCTCCATGCCAATCCGGCATCGCTGGGGCAAGGTGTTGAGCCACTGGGCTATGCCGGCCCGGGTGTTGGCGATCCTGTCGCCGGCCTTGCGGTCGGCCACTGCCGGTACGAACTCCTTGGAGTCCACGTCCACGCCAATATCGAGAGAATCAGACATTTGTACGGCTCCCAGCTATCTTTAAGGGGCTGGGGTGGTACCGCACCGACGTTAGCTTGCCTACATCGACGATCCCCTTTGGGGGCCGTACGATCCTTTATCGACGTTCGTGTGCGGGATGGGGATCGCTCGACTCGTCTGTCGGCTAGTATCCGCAGATGCATGCTTGACGGTCCCTCCACCCTGGCTCCTACATACCGCGTAGGAGCCGGGAGGAACATACAAGCCATGCTCGACTGCTTTTCGATCGTTCTTCGATCATTGACCGGAAAAAGCAGTCGAGCATGGCTCGACTCTACAAGGGCGGAGCGGTTCAATCGTGCTCGAACCGCAATGGTTCGCTGCCCATCGCGGGGTCGCTGGTGCCAGGGCGACCATCCTCGGCACGCCCGGCCAGACGCAGCATGCTCTCACCCGCGCCGACCTGCAGGTCGTACCAGCCCGCGATAGGCGCTGCATCCCACGCCAATGCGGTCTCCGCATGCGCCGGCAGCGCCAGCGTCTGTTCCGGCATGTGCCCGGCATAGGCGCCGGCATGCACGCGCAGCTGCTGTGCGGCATCGCTGAGATTGCGCAGGTGCAGCCGCAGCTGGCCGTCGGCGCGCTCGACCGACGCCTGCACGATGGGTCCTTTGGCAGCGCCCTGGAAGTGACGGTGGAAGCCGTTCGGGCCCAGCAGCCAAAGGTCGTAGCGACCGTGCACATCCAGCGGCCAGCGCTCCCGCAGTGGCGTGCCCGGTACCAGTGTATAGCGGCGTGGCACTGCACCCAGCCGCAGCCGATCGTAGACATGCAGGACCGCTGCCGCACCTTCGCAGGACAGCACCAGTTCCACGCCCGATGTGTCGATCGCGGCAATCGATGCCTGCGGCCGATAGGGCAGGGCACGCGCCGGACGTACGCCACGCTCCTGTTGCGCCGGTTCCAGCCCCTCCGGCAACGCTGGCACGGTGCGTCCTGGCAGGGCGGCGGCACGTGCGGCCGCCGCGCTCACGTCGGGCAGGCCGCGTACGAACGGACGGGTATCGCGCTGGGCGAAGTCGAAGGCGTTGCTCAGGTCTCCGCAGACCGCACGGCGCCAGGGCGAGATGTCGGGCGCGGCCACGCCGAAGCGGCGTTCGATCAGCCGTATGACCGAAGTGTGGTCGTACACCTGCGAATCGACCCAGCCACCGCGGCTCCAGGGTGAAATCACGTACAGCGGCACGCGCGGACCCAGTCCATACGGGCGGCCGCGCAGCTCGGCGGCGTCGTACTTCTCGTCGCCCGGTGCCGGATGGCGGTGGTACTCGCCTTCGGTACTGACCGAAGACATACCCGCCCAGCCACCGTTTATCGGTGAAGGCGGTGCCGGTGGCGGCATGTGGTCGAAGAAGCCGTCGTTCTCGTCGAACATCAGCAGCAGGGCGGTGCGGCTCCACACCTCCGGATCGGCGGTCAGTGCATCCAGCACGCGTGCGGTATAGGCCGCGCCCTGGGCCGGGCTGGAGGGGCCGGGATGCTCGCTGCCGGCCGCGTCGGCGATGATGAAGCTGACCTGCGGCAGGCGCCCATCGACCACGTCCTGGCGCAGCTGCGCCAGGCCACGCGTGCTGACCCCACGCGCGCGCAGCTGCGGGTCATGCCCTGGCGCAGCACGGTAGGCCTGGCGGAACGCCTCGAAGCCGGCCAGCGGGTTGTCGGTGAAGTTGTCGGCCATGTCCTGGTAGATCTGCCAGGAGACGCCCGCCTTCTGCAGGCGTTCGACATAGCTGGTCCAGCGATACGACGCCGGATGCCCGCCGTGCTCGGGGAAGTTGTCGTGCGAGTTGGCGATCACCGGGCCGCCAGCACGCGCGTGTGCATCATTGTGACCGGTCCACAGGAACACCCGGTTCGGGTTGGTTCCGGCCTGCATCGCGCAGTGGTAGGCGTCGCAGATGGTGAAGGCATCGGCCAGTGCGAACTGGAAGGGCAGGTCGCTGCGCTGGAAGTAGCCCATCGAGTGGTTCTGCTTGGCCTTCGGCCATTGCCCCATGCGGCCGTGGTCCCAGGCGCGCTGTGCGTCCGGCCAGGTGTGTGGTGTGCCCTCCACCCGCATGTAGCCGAAGTGCGCGGCGGTATCCAGCGGGAACGGTGCGATCGCGCGCGTGCCGCTGGCATCGGGTTGCAGCCACAGGCTGCGCGTGCGGCCGCCGGTCTGCAGTGCCGGCGCGGGAGCCACGAAGCGATCGCCGAAACCCCGTACGCCCGGCAGCGTGCCGAAGTAGTGGTCGAACGAGCGGTTCTCCTGCATGAACACCACGATGTGCTGCAGGTCTTCGAGGCTGCGCGTCTGCGCGGCGGGGGCGATCGCTGCAGCCCGGGCGATGCTGGGCAGCAGCGGGGAAAGGCCGGCGGCAACGCCGGCCTGCAACAACCGGCGTCGGCCGATATCAGTCACGGGCTCACTCACAGGTCCACACGGAAGGAGATGCCGACAGTGCGCGGGGCGCCGATGAAGGCATTGTCGCGGCCGTCCACCCCTGCAAGATACCGCTTGTCGGTGAGGTTGCTCACCACCAGGTTGGCACCCATGCCCTTCAGGCGCGGCGACAGGCCCTGCAGGTCGAAGCCGATATTGGCGTTGAACACGGTGGCCGAGGGCAGCTTGTTGACGTTGGCGGCGTCGAGGTAGCGGGTGCCCAGGTAGCGACCGGACAGGCCGAAGTTCCAGTTTTCGCCCTGCCAGTCGGCCGACAGCACCAGGGTCTGCTCGGGCTGTCCGATCACCTTGGCGCCGTCGACGATGCCCAGCTGGGTATCACGTGCGGCATCGCCACTGCCCAGGTACTTGGAGCGGTTGTAGGTATAGGCGGCGTTGAGGCGCCAGCCGTTGTCCCAGCCATAGCCGAACGCCGCCTCCAGGCCGTTGCTTTCCACGCCACCGAAGTTCTCGTAGACACCGTCGGTCTCGCCCAGGTAGTCGATGCCGCTGACGAAACCGGCCGGCAGATAGACGATGCGGTTGTCGAACTTGATGTTGTACAGGGTGACCGACGCGGTCAGCGGCCAGCGGCTGATGCGCATGCCGACTTCGATGTTGTCGGCGGTCTCCGGCTCGACGTTGCGGAAGCGCTGCGGGTCGGTCTCGCCGAGCACGCCGGAGGGAATGGCGGCGAAGTTCTGCGAGAAGCCAGCGAACAGCTCCATGCCTTCCACACCGGGCGCCCAGGTGAAGCCGGTGGACAGCAGCGGATCGGACTTGGAATCGGATTTGACGTGCTCGCTGGCACCGATCACGCGGCGGCGCGACTGGTCGACGAAGAACTGCTTCACGCCCAGGCGTGCGCTGAACGGCCCGAAGCGGGCCACGTCCTCGACGTAGTACATCTGCTCGTCAACCTTGTACTTGTCCTCGAACTGCACCCAGTACGGCTGATGGTCGAAGGCGATGTCCTGGTCTACGTTGAGCAGGCGATGCCAGTCGCGGCGCGCCGAGCGGTCCAGCTTTTCCACCCACAGGCCGCCGCGGATCGTGTTGTCGACGGCACCGAAGGTCTGCCGCCATTCGACGTCGGCGGTCACGCCCATGCGGTCGTTGTCGTAGTGGGTGTGGCGGTAGGACTGCGCGCCCAGCACGTTGCCGGCGTAGCAGTTCGGATCGTACTCGGCGGTGAAGCCCAGCCGTGGGGTGCAGCTGGCCAGACGCTGCGCGGCGCTGCCATCGGGATTGACGAAGAAAATCTGGCCGCGGTTACTGCCGCCGTACACGGTCTTTCCACCGATGTACTCCGACTCCGGGCGACCGGCACCATCATCGCTGACCTGCGCCAGGTAGGGGGGCAGCCAGTCGCCACGACCTTCCATGCGGTGCCCGTAAGCCGCCACCGAGGCCTTGAAGCCGTTGCCGCCGTCGAAGGCCGCGCGCAGGTAGCCGAAGGTGTTCTCGCGCAGCGCACGCGAGCCGGAACGGTAGTTCTGGTCCAGGTACGGAATGCCGGTGAGGGTGCCGACCAGGTTGTCGCGGTCCGGATTGGTGGCGAAGCCCTTCGGCGAGACGCTGGTGTACTCCGGCTCGTCGGCATCGTTGTAGGACAGGTAGCCGGTCAGCGTCCAGCGATCCAGCTCGGTGATGAACTTGCCGGCGATGTGGTCATTGCTGGTCTTGCCGCTGCCGTCGATCCAGTCGTGCACGCGTGCCGATGAGGCGCTGACCCAGGCGCGGGTATGGCCGCCGAGCAGGCCGGTGTCGTAGCGCACGTAATACTTGCGCGCTTCGTTGTCACCGGCACCGACCACGAAACGCAGGCGGCTGTCCTGCAGCGGATCGCTGGTGAGGAAGTTCAGGGTGCCGCCGAGGGCTTCGTTCGAGCGCGAGGAGATATCGGCGGTGCCCTGGCTGACTTCCACTGTTTCCAGGTCCAGGGTATCGATGTAGCGGTTGGCCAGCGAACCGCCACCGTAGCCCGAGCCGCCATTGGGCAGGCCGTCGATGGTGGTGCCGATCTGCTGGGTGTCACGGTTGGTGACGAAGCCGCGCATGCTGATCTGCGTGCCCCACACCGACGAACCGGTGGCATCGGCCTCGCTGACCACCACGCCGGGCACTTCGTTGAGCGCGTCGTTGACGCTGCTCATCACCGTCTGCCGGTTCAGTGTTTCCGCGCGCACCGAAGTCTTCGCGTAGCTGGTGGCCTGACCAATCACCTGTACCTGGTCGAGGGTACGCGCATCGCTGCTGCGCGCTTCGCCCGTATCGCCCTGCGGTGCTTCTGCGAGGGCGTCCAGGGCGGGGGCGATCAGCAGGGCCAGCAGCGAGACACGGGGAAAACGCGCAATCGTTCGCATCGAAACCGGACCTTCAGAGGGAGGAAACCCCGGAGTGTCGGCAGCGCCAATGACATCGGGATGACGTGGCAGCGCAGGAACGATGGCACTGTGGGGGCGGTCACGGCCTTCGGGTATGCTCGGCGCTTCAATGGACCTGAGGTGGTGGCGATGCAGAAGCGATCGAAGATCTGGCTGGGAGGTGCAGCCCTGGTGCTGCTGGCAGGGTGCAACCGGACGCCCTCGGATGGAGAGGTGGCACCGCCTGCGCCAGCCACGGCGGACGGGGCCGCAGCACCGGCCGCCGCCCCAGCGGGTTCAACGGCAGCCGCCGATGGCACCGCACTCACCGACCGCGATGGCAAGCCGGTGCCTCTGGTGCCGTTCGACACCGGTAGCGTGCCGCTGAGCGACACCACGCTGGGTGAGCTGCCGTTCTTCAGCCTGCCGCAGGGCTACGCGCCGCAGAACGCCCCGCACCCGCGCGCCTGGGCGCGCTTCCCGTTCCGGATGGGCGAGGGTGTGCATTGGGTGGAAGGTCCGAGCTGGTCGGCACGCATCGTGACCGACAGTGAGGCGGCCCCCGACAAGGCGTTCTCTGCGCTGGAAGTGCAGCGCAACTTCGACGGTGTGATCACCGCCGCTGGCGGCCGCAAGGTCTTTGAAGGCACGCTGCTGCGCGACATCTACTACGGCCCGCAACTGGAAGGCGAGATCGGGGGTGGCTTCATCGATGCGGTGAACGGTGAACAGGACGCACCCACCACCGTCTACGTGCTGCGCCAGGCCAACCGCACCGTGTGGGTGCAGCTGGCGGTGGACAGCAACGGCGCCGGTCTGGTGGTCGTGGATGACGTTCCGTTCAAGGCCACCGCGCAGTGGTCGGACCGTTTCCCGCACCTGTCCCTGCCGGCCGGCTATCGTGAGCGCAACACGCCCGAGCAGCGTGATTTCGATGCCTTCCCGTTCTGGACCGGAGATCACTTCGAACCGGTCGAGGGCCGCACCTTCGCTGCCGATTTCGACAAGGGCGAGCGCGAATACTCGATGCATGAAGTACGCCGCAACCTTGAGGCGATGATGGCCCAGGTCAACGGCACCAAGGTGTTCGAGGGGCGCATCCCGCACGAGGCGGCCGAGGGCGTGTCGAAGCAGGTGCAGTCGTCCTACGGCAACGCGGCCAGCTACAGCTGGGACAACTACGACACCGTGGTCTATCGCGTCGATCTGGCTGACGGCCGCCAGGTGTGGGTGCATGCTCGCCTCGAATACCTCAGCGCAGGCTGGGTCGTGGTCGAGCGCAAGGGTTTCACCCAGACCGCGGCGCTGCTGCCGGCCGATGCGTTGAAGAAGAAGCTGGACAGCGACGGCCGCGTGGCGATCCAGGTCAACTTCGCCACCGACAAGGCGCAGATCCTGCCGACGTCCGAACCGCAACTGGCGCAGGTGCTGGACCTGCTGCGTGCCGACCCGTCGCTGAAACTGTCGATTGAAGGCCACACCGACAACAGTGGCGCGGCCGCGCACAACCGCAGCTTGTCCGAGGATCGTGCGCGGTCGGTGGTGGCGGCGTTGACCGCCAAGGGCATCGCCGCCGACCGCCTGCAGGCGGCCGGCTTCGGTGCCGACAGGCCGGTAGCCGACAATGGCAGCGAGCAAGGCAAAGCGCGCAATCGCCGGGTCGAGCTGGTCAAGCGCTGAACCACGCCCTCCTCAGTACCGCGCGTCCTTGGGTTTCGGGTCGCGCGGCCAGTCCTTGGCCTTGTTGGCGAAGTCCGGCCGCGGTTGGTTGATGAAGTAGCTGGCGATGTCCACCGCATCCTGGTCGGGCATCACCTGCTGCCCCAGTGGCGGCTCGCGGGTCACCGCCGGCGGCATGTTGTGCTTGACGAAACCGGCCGCCTTGTACAGGCGCGCCATGCCGGCGCCGATGTTGAAGCTGTGGTCGCCCCACAGCGGCGGGAAGGCGATATCACCGCTGGCGTCGCGCCTGCCTTCGCCGTTGTCGCCATGGCAGGCGGCACACTGCACGGCGTACAGCGCCTGGCCACGGATCGGGTCCGGGGTCAGCGTGCTGTCGATGGGGCCCTCGCTGGGGGCGGCCACCTTTGCACCGTCTGGCACGGGACTGCTCAGCCACGCCATGTAGTCGAGCATGGCGCGCATCTGCGGTGAGTCCTTCGGTAGCGGCTTGCCGTTCATTGAGCGCTGCAGGCAGCCATTGATGCGCTCGGTCAGCCCGATCACCTTGCCCGGGCGCGGCATGTAACGCGGATAGGCGCCGCCGCCCGTATTGAAGTAGTGGTTGCCGAACGGTCGCTTGCCCTCGGCCATGTGGCACGAATTGCAGTTCAGATCGTTGCCGACGTTGTCCGGCAGCAGGCGCGCGGTCTCGTTGAGGAGGCGGCGGCCAAGCATCACCGATTCGGCATTGCCGAGCCCGGCGATCTCCTCGGCGCTGGGTGCGTGGTAGTGCCCGACCACCTTGCCCTGCGCATCGAGGATATCGATCGTGCTGGCTACGGCAGCATCCAGGTCCGGGTACAGATGGCGATAGGCGAGGGTGCCGGCGCCGGCCAGCAGCACGAGGGTGACCACGCTGCCGACCAGCAGGCGGGAGCGTTTGCGCGAACGTTTCATCGTGCGGCCTCCTGCGGAACGTAGTGCACCGGCTTGTCACGCACCACCCGGCGCATGCGCGCCACGTCGACCTCGCTCACCGCGCTGGCCTGGTTGCCCCAGCTGCTGCGGATGAAGGTCAGGATCTGTGCCAGCTGTGCATTCGGCAGCTGCTCGAAACCGGGCATGGTGAAGGCCATGCGGTCGTGCGGGGTATGCGGCGTGCGGCCGCCGATCAGGGTTACCTGTACCAGCGAGCTGGGATCATCGGCGAACACGATCGAGTTGCCGGCCAGCGCCGGGTAGACCCGTGGCATGCCGCGGCCGTCGGCGCGATGGCAGGCCTGGCAATGCTCGGCATAGGCCAGCGAGCCGGCCACGCGATAGTCGCCACTGCGTAGTGCGGCGGTGGAGGTGTCGGTACCCGGTGACCACTGTGCACTGCGGCCCTCACGTGCCGGCAGCTGTTTCAGGTAGCGGGCCATCGCCAGCAGGTCGGCGTCGGACAGGTACTGGGTGCTGTGCTCGACCACGTCGGCCATGCCGCCGAAGGCCGCGGAGCGATCGGTGCGTCCGGTGCGCAGGAAGTCGACGATCTCGCCCTCGTTCCAGCTGGCCAGACCGGTTGATTCATTGCGCAGGTTCTTCGCATACCAGCCTTCCAGCACCGAGCCGGACAGGAACTCGCGGCTGCCATCATCGGCCATCGCCTTTTCCTGGAACGCGAGGCCACGTGGCGTGTGGCAGGCGCCGCAGTGGGCCAGGCCTTCCACCAGTTCGGCGCCGCGCTGCTGGCTGGCATCCAGCGACGGATCCGGGTTGAACGTACGCGGGCGTGCGAACAGCAGCTGCCACCAGGCCAGTGGCCAGCGCATGTTGGCCGGCCACGGAATCGTGCTGTCGGCGTTGCCCTGCTTCACCGGCTGCACCGAGCCCATGAAGTAGGCGTACAGCGCCTTGATCTCGGCATCGCTGGCGATCACGTATGAGGCATACGGCATTGCCGGATACAACGGCTGCCCATCGTGACGGATGCCGCGACGGACCGCGCGCTCGAAGTCGGCGTAGTCGTAGGCGCCAATGCCGGTGTCCGGATCGGGCGTGATGTTGGTCGAGTAGATCGTGCCCATCGGCGTCTGCATACCGAGGCCACCGGCGAACGGCTTGCCGCCCGGCGCAGTGTGGCAGGCGGCGCAGTCGGCGGCGCGCGACAGGTACTGTCCCTGCGCGATCAGCGTCGGATCGTGGATGTCGACCTGCGCCGTCTGTCGCGGTGCGAACCAGTAGGGCGTGGTGCGGGCGATGCCGTAGGCGGCGGCAAACGTGGCGGCCAGGGCAATGGCGAGCTTGAGCGAGGTGCGCATGGCGGCACTGTGGGCAATCCCGCGCGCGCGTTCATTGATCCGGATCAATGACTGAACGGATACAGCTTGTACACCAAGCTGAATCGTTCCTGCGTTGTCATCAAGCCGTCATCCGCGCGCGATAGATGGCCCACGTCCGCGTCGCTAACCTGCCACGCTGTCGCACCTTTTCCCCGATTGCCCATGAAGCGCCTGCTGCTGTTGTTGCTGGCGTGCGCCGGCCTGTGGCTGGCTGCATGCTCCTCCTCGATCAATGCCTCGTCCACCTCGCTCGCCGACAGGCTGATCGCGCCAGGTGGCGTATCGACCCTGCTCGATCGCCCGCGTATTGCCGCGGCCATCGCCGAACTGCCCAACCGCCATGGCTTCGCGCCGGGCCGCGATGGCGTGCCGATCTTCTGGCGTGTGTTCGATCCCGGCGACTACGGCGCGCGTTATCACTACCTGCCGCAGCGCCACGAGAACGGCCTGCCGCTGGATACCGGCCTGAGCCTGGCAGTACCGCAACCGTTCCGCGCGCAGGCCCCGCGCGGCACCGTAGTGCTGCTGCACGGCTGGATGATGAACGGTGATTCGATGCTGCCGTGGTCGTTGCAGCTGGCCGAATCCGGCTACCGCGTGATCACGCTCGACCTGCGCAACCATGGACAGTCCGGTGCAGGTCCGTCCGGATACGGCACCTACGAATCCGATGACGTGGTTGATGTGATCGGTGAGCTGCGTGCACGCGGCGAAGTGACCGGTCCGTTGTACCTGTTCGGTGTGTCCTACGGCGCGGCCACGGCGGTGTTCACCGCCGACAAGCTCGGTGACCAGGTTGAAGGCGTGGTGGCGATGGAATCGTTCGCCAATGCCGGTGTGGCGATCCGCACGATGATTCCGCACCTGATGGGACTGCAGCCGGAAGGCCTGAAGGCGCAGGCGGTGGCGTCGTACGCGCGCTGGCGCTACGGCGGCCAGGACATCAACCAGGTGATCGCCGCCGCCAGCCGCCGCATCGACGTCGATCTGGACCGCGTGGATGTAGCGCGCGCGCTGGCCGATACCCGCGCCTGCGTACTGCTGCTGCACGGCCAGGGCGACCAGCACATTCCGGTCAGCCAGGGCCGCGAACTGGCGCAGGCCAATCCGCGCGCGCACTACATCGAGATGCGCGGCGAGGACCACATCACCCTGCCGCTGCGACTGGACCTGCTGGCGGGCGTGGTCGATGACTGGATG
This sequence comes from Stenotrophomonas sp. 99219_Sma, assembly GCF_056480785.1. NCBI lineage: Bacteria > Pseudomonadati > Pseudomonadota > Gammaproteobacteria > Lysobacterales > Lysobacteraceae > Stenotrophomonas > Stenotrophomonas sp. 99219_Sma. Next base: position 1,682,457 of record NZ_CM151117.1, read on the forward strand.
GCGCGCGACCAGCACCATCCGCAGAGTGCCTGCCCGGCGCCCCAGCTGCCGGCCCAGGCCGAGTGGCTGACACGCAGCTGAGAAAAGGGGACGGAGGGGATTAAGTCGTTTCCCGCACAGCTGGGCCAGAAACGACTTAATCCCCTCCGTCCCTTTTTTTCTGTCAGGCCACCCGTCTTGCCAGCGAGCGCGCAGACGCCGCGACGCCCAGCAGCAGCGCGGCCACGCACAGGAAGGCGAAGCCGAGGCTGGTAGCGTGTGCGAGTGCGCCGATCGCTGCCGGTCCGGCGAGGATGCCGGCGTAGCCCAGCGTGGTGACCGCGGTGATGGCGATGCTCTCCGGCATCACCCGCTGTTGGCCGGCCATCGAGAACAGCGCCGGCACGATGTTGGCGCAGCCCAGCCCGACCAGTATGTAACCGGCCAGCGCCACCGGAAACGATGGCACCAGCGTCGCCAGGGTGAAACCCGCAGCAGCGGTGATGCCGCCGAAGACCAGGGTGCGGGTCCGGCCGAGGCGCTCGACGATGCCGTCGCCGAACAGGCGCATCGCGGTCATCGCCAGGGTGAACAGTGCAAAGCCGGCACCGGCCTGGTCACGTGGCACCTGCCGCACTTCGGCGAGGAACACCGCGCTCCAGTCCAGCATCGAGCCCTCGGCGAGGAACACCACGAAGGCCAGCACGCCGATGAACAGCACCACGCCATGCGGCAGTGCCAGCAGGGGGCCTTCATGCAGGATCCGTTGCGGGCGCCAGTGCGGTGCCGACAGCACTGCCACCAGCAGCAGTGCGGCCACCGAAACCAACGCGGCCAGCCACAGCGGCGTACCCAGGATCAGCATGCCGGTCATGCAGCCGGCGCCGACGAAGCCGCCGATGCTGTAGAAGGCATGGAATCCGGACATCATCGCGCGCCCGGCGTCGCGCTCGACCGCGACCGCCTGCATGTTCATCGCACAATCCAGTGCACCGACGCCGGCGCCGAACACGAACAGGGCGGCGCCCAGCGCTACCGGAGAGGGCGCCAGCACCAGCAAGGGCAGGGCGCACAGCATCATCGCGCAGGTGATCACCATCACCCGGCGGCATCCCAGCCGCCCGGTCAGCGCACCTGCCAGTGGCATCGCCAGCAGTGAGCCGAGCCCGAGGCACAGCAGCACTGCGCCGAGGCTGGCGTCGGACAGCCCGGCCTTGGCCTTGGCGTAGGGCACCATCGGTGCCCAGGCGGCGGTGGCGAATCCGGGAATGAAGAAGGCAGCGCGGGTGGCGTGCTGCTGGGCACGTGGGGATGAAGGCGTCATGCGCGATACGAAGCTCCAAGGATCATCCATGAAAACGTTTTCAAGCGGGATCGGCAAGTGCCATGCATGACATCCAGCGACGCATACGATTGCAGTGACCCGAATGCGTCACCGCTGATTAACGCCAAAGACGGACAGTGGCGACACGGTCGGCATTCCGCCGCCCGCTGCCGGAGACCTGTACATGAGCACGACACCGACCATCCTCCTCGTCCATGGATTCTGGGGCGGGGCCGCACACTGGGCCAAAGTGATCCTGGAGCTGCATCGCAACGGCCATGACCGCGTGCAGGCGGTGGAACTGCCACTCACCTCGCTGGCCGACGATGCCGGCCGCACCCAGAAAATGATCCGGCAGATCGACGGGCCGGTGCTGCTGGTCGGCCACTCCTACGGTGGTGCGGTGATCAGCCAGGCCGGCAACGAGGCCAACGTGAAGGGCCTGGTCTATATCGCAGCGTTCGCCCCGGATGCCGGCGAGAGCCCCGGTGGCATCACCCAGCAGCATCTGCCGGAAGCGGCACCGAACCTGGCGCCGGACAGTGATGGTTACCTGTGGCTGCGCGCCGACAAGTTCCATGAAAGCTTCTGCCAGGACCTGAGCGACGATGAGGGCCGGGTGATGGCGGTGACCCAGAAGGCGCCGCTGGCCAGCACTTTCGGTGATGCGGTGAGCGACCCGGCGTGGAAGCACAAGCCGAGCTGGTACCAGCTGTCCCGCCATGATCGGATGATCGCGCCGGAAAACCAGAGGGCCATGGCCACGCGCATGCAGCCCAAGCGACTGCTGGAGCTGGATGCCAGCCATGCCTCGCTGGCCTCGCAGCCGAAGGACGTGACCGCACTGATCCTGGAGGCCTGCGCCGCCATCGGCGGCTGAGCCTGCGGCAGCGCGCCGCACCACAGCACACCGCACGACAGCCGGGGCGCAGGGGAGTACACTCCTGCGCCTGCGGCCATCCGGCCGCGTCCCCGTCTTCCCTCCAGCCGCCGCCAGAGGATCCCACCCGATCGTGGAGGTCCCGCCGTGCTGTCTGTGCCTGATGCCCGTATTCCGTCCCCCTTGCCGCGTCGCCGTGCGTTGCCGCAGGCGCTTGCCCAGGGCCTGCTGATCACCGCACTGGCCAGCAGCGGCATCGCAGCCGCGCAGTCCGCCGCCGAGCCGGACAAGGCCGCCGAGGCCCCGGCGTCGCAGACCCTGCAGACCGTGCAGGTCACCGCCAACCTGCTCGGCACCATCACCGAGGGCAGCGGCGCGTACACGCCCGGCACCATCGCCACCGCCACCCGCCTGGTGCTGACCCCGCGGCAGACCCCACAGACCATCAGCGTCATTACCCGCGCTCAGATGGACGACTTTGGCCTGAACGACATCGATGACGTGATGCGGGTGACCCCCGGCATCAGCATCGTGACCTACGACAGCGAGCGCACCGAGTACTACGCGCGCGGCTTCGCCGTGCAGAACTTCCAGTACGACGGCATCCCGATGTCGCGTGACTCGGCCTATTCGGCGGGCAACACGCTCAGCGATACCGCGATCTATGACCGCATCGAAGTGCTCAAGGGCGCGACCGGCCTGCTCACCGGCATGGGCGATCCGGGCGCGACCATCAACCTGGTGCGCAAGAAGCCGGGCAAGGAGTTCGCCGGCAGTGCGACGCTGGGTGTGGGCCGCTGGGATGACTATCGTGCCGAGATCGATGTTGGTGGCCCGTTGACCGCCGATGGACGCGTGCGCGGTCGTGCGGTGGGCGCCTGGCAGGACAAGCATTCCAATCTCGACTTCTACCAGCGCACCAGCAAGGTGGGCTACGCAGTGCTGGAAGCCGATCTGGGCGAGCGCACGCTGCTGACCGTGGGTGGCGATACGATGGACAGCGACCCGAAGGGCTCGACCTGGGGTGGCATCCCTCTTCTGGACAGTGCCGGCAACTTCAATCACATGCCGCGTTCGTTCAACAACGGCACGCGCTGGAGTGGCTGGCGCCAGTATGTGCGCACCGGCTTCGCCACGCTCGAGCACACCTTCGCCAACGACTGGGTGGCCAAGCTGCAGCTCAACCACCAGGTCAACGGCTATGACGCGGCACTGGCCGGTGCCGCCGCCGGCAATCCCGATCCGTTGACCGGCGAGGGCGTCAGCCTGTGGCTCGGCAAGTACGTTGGCAAGACCGTCAGCAATGCGGCCGACTTCTACCTGAGCGGTCATTTCGGCCTGTTCGGCCGCGAGCATGAGCTGGTCGTCGGTGGCAGCGCCTCGCGCAAGCGCTGGACCAACACCGGCTACGGCCCGCAGGCGGGGTTCCCGGATACCGTGCCGGACTACAGAACCTGGAATGGCGACATTCCCGAGCCCGAGTGGCAGCGCAGCTACAGCAACAACGAAGTGACGCGTGAGAACGGCCTTTATGTGGTCGGCCGTTTCGACGTGGCCGATCCACTGAAGGTGATCGTGGGCAGTCGCCTGGCCAGCTACCGCTCGCCGGACACGCGCGAGACCGGCGTGTTCGTGCCGTATGCCGGTGTGGTCTACGACCTTGGCGAGCACTATTCGGTGTATGCCAGCTACAGCACCATCTTCAAGCCGCACAGCGAACGCGACGAGCAGGGCAAGGCACTGGATCCGCTGGAAGGCCGCAGCTACGAGATGGGCCTGAAGGCCGAGTTCCTCGATGGGCGCTTCAACGCCAGTGCGGCGCTGTTCCAGCTCGACCAGGACAACTTCGCCCAGCCCACCGGCGGCAAGACGCCGGACGGGCAGGATGCGTATCGCGCCCTGATGGGCGTGCGTACCAAGGGCTACGAGCTGGAAATGTCGGGCCAGCTGGCCGAGGGCTGGCAGGTGCAGGGGGGTTCTCGCACAAGATCGCCCGCCAGGCCGGTGCCAAGGTGACCACACTGGAGCCGGAAAACCAGTTCAGCCTGCACACCAGCTACCGCCTGCGTGGCGACTGGAAGGGGCTGACGCTGGGCGGTGGCGCGCGCTGGCAGGATTCCACTTTCGGTGAGATCACCAACCCGGCCACGCAGGCCAAGGTGGTGCATCGCACCCAACCCTACTGGCTGCTCGATGCAATGGCGCGCTATGAATTCAACGATCGCCTGTCGGCCACGCTCAACGTCAACAACCTGCTGGACAAGCGTTACTACACGATCTTCAGCTGGTACAGCACCTACACTTGGGGTGAGCCGCGCAACGTGCGCCTGGCGATGACGTACAAGTTCTGACGCCGGTGGTGCTGTAGAGCCGAGCCCGCGCTCGGCTGGCTGTCAAACCGCAGCCGAGCATGGCTCGGCTCTACAAATACGCCCGCGATGCTTTTCGGCATCGCGGGCGTTGTCATTACAGCGGCAGGTCGAACACCAGCACTTCGGCGTCGTTGCCGTTCTCCAGGGTCAGCTGTGCTTCGTCGCTGACCTGCAGTGCATCACCGGCTTCCAGGGTGATGCCATTGACCTGCAGCTGGCCTCGGGCCACCTGCACATAGGCGCCACGACCGTTGCCGAGGGCGTGGTGCAGCTTCTGGCCGCCATCGAGGATGGTGGCGAAGATGCGGGCATCCTGGTGGATGCGCAGCGAACCATCGGCACCGTCCGGCGAGGCGATCAGGCGCAGCTGGCCGCGCTTGGTTTCCGGTGCGAAGTGGGTCTCTTCGTACGACGGAGTAATGTTCTCCGCGTCCGGGAAGATCCAGATCTGCAGGAAATGCACGGTCTCGTCGGCGGAGTGATTGAACTCGCTGTGGCTGACACCGCTGCCGGCGCTCATGCGCTGCACGTCGCCGTAACGCAGCACCGAGCCGGTGCCCATCGAATCCTTGTGCTCCAGCGCGCCGCCCAGCACATAGGAAACGATCTCCATGTTGCTGTGGCTGTGGGTGCCGAAGCCCTGGCCGCCGATCACCTTGTCTTCGTTGATCACCCGCAGCGGTCCGAAGCTGACGTAGCGGGGGTCGTAGTAGTTGGCGAAGGAGAAGGTATGGCGCGAGGACAGCCAGCCATGCTCGGCCAGGCCACGGGTAGCGCTCTTGCGGATCTGCAGCATGATGGAATCTCCTTGTTCGATGGTTTCGATGGGGCGGGGTGGGCTGGTAGCCGCTGTGTTTCCCCGTTGGAGAGAAGTATCCGCTTGCGCCCGGGGTTTGAAAAACGGATAGTTTTGACAGCCATCATCGAAAAATTCGAATGCTCAAACTCAGTCTCGATGCCCTGCAGATCCTGGACGCCATCGACCGCCGCGGCTCGTTCGCCGGCGCCGGAAAGGCCCTGCACAAAGTGCCTTCGACCATCTCCTACACCGTGGCCAAGCTGGAGGAGGACCTGGGTGTACAGCTGTTCGACCGGGTCGGCCCGCGCGCCGAGCCGACCGAGGCTGGCCGCGCGTTGCTGGACGAGGGCCGCCACCTGCTGCGCGCAGCCCGGGAGCTGGAACTGCGGGTGCGCCGGGTGGCGTCGGGCTGGGAGACCGAACTGACCCTGGCGGTGGACTCGGTGTTCCCGACCTGGCTGCTCGGCCCGGACATCGCCGCATTTCGTGAGGCCGAGGCACCGACCCGGCTGCGATTGATCGGCGAGGCCCTGTCCGGTACCTGGGAGGCCTTGCTGGACCGCCGTGCCGACCTGCTGGTTGGTGCGCCGGGCGAGGGTCCCAGCGGCGGCGGTTACGTGGTCGAGCCGCTGGGTACGGTGGAGTTCGTGTTCGCGGTCGCGCCCGGTCATCCGTTGGCCGCAGTGCCGGGTGTGCTGGGTCGCGAGCAGCTGGTCGAACACTGCGCGATCGCGGTCTCCGATTCGGCGCGGCGGTTGCTGCCGCGCACGGTCGGTCTGTTGATGGGGCAGGAGATGCTGACGGTGCCGGACATGGCCAGCAAGCTGAAGCTGCAGTGCGAAGGCGTGGGCTTCGGTTTCCTGCCCGAGCCGTGCGCGCGCGCGGCGGTGGCGCGTGGCCAGCTGGTGATCCGCGAGGTGGAGGAGCACAAGCCGGAAGAGACCTTCTGGCTGGCTTGGCGCACCGGCGAGGATGGCGCCGCACTGCGCTGGTGGCGAGAGCGCCTGCGCAGGCCGGAGCTGCTGTCACAGTGGTGGCAGTCAATGGCCAGGGGGTAGGGGTACGGCAGGGCTGCGCCCTGCACCCGCTACGAGCTGGAGCAACAGCAACAGCAGAAGCTGGTTTCCTGTGGGGAGGCGGGGTGGGTCCGGTTGCGGGGGCCGCTGCAAGTCCCCCTCCGGGGCCCGGCCCAGCCGCTGGCGGCTGTGCGTTCGGGCGCTTGCGAAGCAATGCTTCGCAAGCAAAGCGCCCTCACCCATGTAAGCTCGGTCGCCGCTTGCTCGTGTGCGCTGTCCTGCGTACACGGCAAGACCCGGGTTGGGCGTCCTGCCCAACCCGCCCGAGGCATGCCTCGGGCCCATGCGGCTCACGCCCCCGCAACCGGACCCACCCCGCCTTCGACAGTTTTCCGCGATCTGTCGGAACGGCGTACTGCTCTGGTAGGTGTCGACCTTGATCGACACGGTAGATCCACGCCATGCGTGGATGAATTCATTCGATATCTGACAGATGTGTCGACCAAGGTCGACACCTACCAACAGCCGCGTGAACCTGTCGAAGGTGGGGCGGTGTCGGAGTGCGGGGTGTCAGCCGCATGGATGCGGCTGCCAAGCCTACAGGGACGTACTTGCGGCGTCCCCGCACTCCGACACCGCCCCGCCACCCCACGGAATGCCAGCTTTTGCTTTTGCTTTTGCTGTTGAGGTTGCCGGCCAGCGGCCGACACTACCAGGGGTGCAGGGCGCAGCCCTGCCGAAAAACACACATAAAAAAACAGCAGGCCGAGGCCTGCTGTTTCGGTGTAATGGTGCGCCCGGAGAGATTCGAACTCCCGACCGCCTGGTTCGTAGCCAGGTACTCTATCCAACTGAGCTACGGGCGCCAATTACATAAACTTGTTGTGCTGACTGTGTATGGTGCGCCCGGAGAGATTCGAACTCCCGACCGCCTGGTTCGTAGCCAGGTACTCTATCCAACTGAGCTACGGGCGCGCGGTACACAATCAACTTACTGCTTAATTTTACTGCATTTCCAGCGGCGGATGCTGAAAACCTGTCGAGTGGTGCGCCCGGAGAGATTCGAACTCCCGACCGCCTGGTTCGTAGCCAGGTACTCTATCCAACTGAGCTACGGGCGCCCTGCGACAGGAGCGGAATTATGCGGATGTCGGCGCGTACCGTCAACAGTTTTGTGAAAATTTTCATCCAACTGAATGAAAAAGCTGTCAGCTACGGCCTCCGGCGCCTTCAGCCACGCGAAATGATCGGCGCGCGTGCCCAGTTCCTGCGCGGACAGCACGCGCAGCTGCGCGTCCACATTCGGCAGCTTCGCCAGAAGCGTCTGCATCGATCCGGTGGGTGCCAACCAGTCGTGCTCCATCAATACGGCCTGTGCGCTGCCATGCACGCGCGCCATCTGCGCATCGAGGTCTTCGTTCATGCCGGCCGCGGCGTAGTGGTTGTTCAGGCCAACGCGTGCCCAGTCGGCGATCAGCCCGCGCGCTTCGGTGCCACCGAAGCCGAGGCGCCGACCATGCAGCACGCCCTGGCGTTGCGCGATCCACGGCAGGAAACGATAGACCAGTGGCAGCAGCCAGCCACGCGGTGGCGGGAAGCCGCGCCAGAACGGTGAGCCGCTGGCGGCCAGCCACAGCCGGTTGAAGTGCTGCGGGTTGCGGCCGGCATGCACGCAGGCCAGCTGCCCGCCCAGACTGTGTCCACCGATGATCCAGGGCAGGGCGTCGGCGGCGTCATCCGCTGCGGCCAGGACGGCCTGGCTGGCCGGCAGATCCTGTTCGAGTACCTCGCGATAGCCCCAGTCCTGCGTGCGCGACGGGCGCAGTGAGCTGCTGCCGTTGCCGCGCCACTCATGCAGGTAGACCGCCACGCCCTTCGCCGCCAGCGCCGATGCCAGTGGCAGGTAGTGACGCGCGGCCACGCCCAGCGCTGGCAGCCACAGCAGGCGCGCGATGGGCTGTGCAGGCACGCAGGCGATCACTTCGTAGCGATGGCCGTCGTCGCACTGCACGGCGAGGACGCTCGACGTCAGGCTCATGCGTGCGGTGCCGCGCCGAAGTGATCGAGCACCAGCACCTCGCTGCGGCCAGGCGCGTAGCCCTGCTGCAGGCCGCGCGCAACGTAGTCGATGCCGGCTTCGCAGGCATTGGCCAGGCTCAGGCCGTTGCACAGCTGCGCGGCGATGGCCGAGGCGAGCGTGCAGCCTGTGCCATGTGCGTCCAGCGGCAGGCGGGCGTGGATGAATTCTTCGCTGCTGACGCCGTCGAAGTAGCGATCGATCACGCGGTTGCCTTCCTGCAGGTGGCCACCCTTGAGCAGGACTGCGCCGGCTCCGAGATCGAGCAGGGCAGAGGCAGCCTGTTCGGCGTCATCGCCGTTGGCGATCTTCCGGCCGATCAGGAGTTCTGCTTCCGGGGTATTGGGCGTAACCAGCGTCGCCAACGGCAGCAGGCGTTCGCGCATGGCCTTGAGCGCACTTTCCTCCAGCAGGCGCGCGCCGCTGGTGGCGACCATCACCGGGTCCAGCACCACGTGCGGCGGGCGATGCTTTTCCAGTGCGTCGGCGACGGCATGGATCACCTCGGCGTTGGCCAGCATGCCGAGTTTCACGGCATGGATATCGAAGTCATCGAAGCAGGCTTCGATCTGCGCCTGCAGGAATGCGATCGGTGGCACATGCACGGCGGTGACGCCACGGGTGTTCTGTGCAGTCAGCGCGGCGAACACGGCCAGGCCATGCACGCGGTGCGCGGCGAAGGCCTTGAGATCGGCAGGGACACCGGCGCCACCGCCGGAGTCGGAGCCGGCGATGGTGAGGGCGGAAACGGGAGTGGTCGGGCTCATTCGGCGATTGTGCCGTGGTCCAGCTGGGGAAGGTAGATCCACGCCATGCGTGGATGTCCTTGATTCAATGCCGCCAACGCGCCCACTGCTGGTACACCACATAACCCAGCCCGGTCAGGCCGGTCAGCAGGGCGGGGGCGAGCAGGGCGTCGTATTGCCAGCGCATGAACAACCAGGCGCCGAGGATGCCGCCGGCGAGGAAGCCGCTGATGATCAGGCCGCTGAGGGTCAGCCGCCGTACCTGCAGCGGCAGTCCGCGCAGCAGGTGGCCCAGGCCGATGCCGAGGTCGGTGAACATGCCGCTGAGGTGGGTGGTGCGCACCACCGCGCCACTGAAGGTGGTCGCCATCGCATTCTGCAGGCCGCAGGCCATGGCGGCGGCCAGTGCACCCCAGATCTGATGCTGTTCGAACAGCGGAATGGCCACCAGCAGCAGTGCCGATTCCAGCGCCAGCGCGACACCGTAGCGGCGGCCCAGCTGCAATGCGCTGTCCTGGATCAGCAGGCCGCTGAGCATCGCGCCCAGCGAAAACGCGATCAGCAATCCCCACAGGTGGCCGACCGCGCGCCAGTCACCCTGGGCCAGCGCCATGCCCAGCTGGCTGGTGCTGCCGGTCATGTGGCTGACCGCCTGGTGCTCGAAACCGAGGAAGCCGACCACGTTGACCATGCCGGCAACGCACGAGAGCGCGACCGCGCCGATCCAGACCCAGGTGGGCAGGCGTATTCCCATCGGCGGGGCCCCTCAGGGCCCGCCGAAGCCGCCGTTGAACTGCAGCTCGCTGAAGGTGTTGCTGGCCGGGTCGAATACCGCGCCCCAGAACTGCGTGCCGCCGTCACAGACGCGGATCGCTTCCCGTGCCGGGTTGATGCCGCTGTCGTCGGGCAGATGGAAGGCGTTGATGTAGATCAGACGCTTGCCGGCGCTTTCGATGCCGACGTACTGGCGGTCGAAGTCCAGCACCTTCGGTACCTGTGATTCCAGCGACGACAGCTGCGCTTCCAGCTGGTCGATCTGCTGCCGGCTGGGCGCCCAGTAACCACTGACCCGCCCGGCCTCGCGGCCGGGACTGGGGCGCGAGCAGGTATCGAGTACCTGCGCGGCGATGATCGGGCGGGTGACCACCCAGGATTGGCCGGTACGCTCGGCGGTCGGCACGCTGGCGGGGCCGCGCGTGGTGGTGCAGGCACCCAGGACGGCTGCGAGGGCGATCGCAGCCGTGGGCAGCAGCAGGCGGGTGCAGCGGTTCACAACACCTCCGAAGCGTAATCGGCCAGGCGTGAGCGTTCGCCTCGGCGCAGGGTGATGTGCGCACTATGCGGCCAGTTTTTGAAGCGATCCACCGCGTAGGTCAGGCCCGAGGTGGTCTCGGTCAGGTACGGGGTGTCGATCTGCTCGACGTTGCCCAGGCAGACGATCTTGGTGCCGGGGCCGGCACGGGTGATCAGCGTCTTCATCTGCTTGGGGGTGAGGTTCTGCGCCTCGTCCAGGATCAGGTAGCGCGACAGGAATGTGCGGCCGCGCATGAAGTTCATCGAGCGGATCTTGATGCGGCTGGCGAGCAGGTCGTTGGTCGCCTGGCGTCCCCAGGTGCCGCCTTCCTGGTTGTGCGTGAGCACTTCCAGGTTGTCGGTCAGTGCACCCATCCACGGCGTCATCTTCTCTTCCTCGGTGCCGGGCAGGAAGCCGATGTCCTCGCCGACGCTGACCGTGGCGCGGGTCATGATGATCTCGCGGTAGCGCTGCTGGTCCATCGTCTGCGCCAGGCCGGCGGCCAGCGCCAGCAGGGTCTTGCCGGTGCCGGCGGTACCCAGCAGCGTGACGAAGTCGATCTCCGGATCCATCAGTGCGTTGAGCGCGAAGTTCTGTTCTCGGTTGCGTGCGCTGATGCCCCACACGGCGTGGCTGCCGTGGCGGAAATCATCGACCAGTGACAGCACCACCTTGCCGTCGCCGACCACGCGGCTGACGCGCAGCTCGACTTCATCTTCGCCAGGCAGGTAGACGTACTGGTTCGGGTACCACTCCTCGCCATCCTGCGCCAGGATTTCGTAATGCGTGCGGCCCTTGTCGCTCCAGCTGCGCAGGTCATCGCCGTGGCGCTTCCAGAAGTCTTCCGGCAGCTCGGTGGCGCCGGTGTAGAGCAGGCTGAAATCGTCCAGCGCACGGTCGTTCTCGTAGTCCTCGGACACGATGCCGGCGATCGCGGCCTTGATCCGCAGGTTGATGTCCTTGGAAACGAACACCACCGGCAGGTCCGGGGTTTCTTCCTTCAGCGCCAGGATCGCGCCGAGGATGGCGTTGTCCGGGATGACCTTGCCGAAGCTCTTGCCGGCGTCGAAATGGCTGGTCTGGAAGCGCAGCTTGCCGGCGCTCTGCTTGCCGCGCAGCTGCAGGCCATTGGGTCGCTGCAGCGGAATGCCGTCGGCCAGGTTGTCCAGGCCGGATTCCTGCACCAGCTCGTTGAGGAAGCGGCTCACCTGGCGGGCGTTGCGGCTCGCTTCGGAGGTGCCCTTCTTGCCGTTGTCCAGCTCCTCGATCACCTGCATGGGCAGGTAGACGTCGTGCTCCTCGAATTTGAACAGCGCGGTGGGATCGTGCATCAGCACGTTGGTATCCAGCACGTAGATGCGCTTGCCTCGGGTCATCGTCGATTCCTGGTTACGGACAGGGAAAAACCACCACGGCCTGCTGCGGGGCAGGGTGATGGCAGACACAGTAGGCAGTGGGACTCACTTGGACTGGGAGGCCTTCAGTTCGGCGAGAACGGCATCGGCATGGCCGGCAACCTTGACCTTGCGCCAGGACTGCACGATGCGGCTGTCGGGGGAAATCAAGAAGGTGCTGCGTTCGATGCCACGTACCTGCTTGCCGTACATGTTCTTCATCTTGATCACGTCGAAGGCGCCGCACAGCGCTTCGTCGCCATCGCTGACCAAGGGGAAGTTGAAGCCCTGCTTGGCACAGAAGTTGTCGTGCGACTTCACCGAGTCGCGCGAGACACCGAGTACCACCGCGCCTGCCTTCTTGAATTTGGGCAGAAGTGCGTTGAAGTCGATGCCTTCGGTGGTGCAGCCGGGGGTGCTGTCCTTGGGATAGAAGTACAGCACCAGCCAGTGGCCGGCGTAGTCGCCGAGAGTGGCCTGTTCGCCACCGGACAGCGCCAGCGGCAGGGAGAGGGTGGTGCTGTCCAGGGTATCGCCGTTGTTCATGAGGTCCTTCTGTCGAGCCTGGGTTCTTTCTACGACAATTGCATGAAACGCCACGCGCCCGTGAGAGGCGCGCGAAGAATCAGAATTTCATCGGGTCCATGATCGCGTCCAGGTTCAGGTGGTCGCAGAATTCAAGGAAATCGTCGCGCAGCGCGGCGATGTGCATGTTGGCCGGCACGCCGATGGTGACCTGCGCGCTGAACATCTCCGCACCGGTCTGCATGGCGCGGTAGCGCGTGCTCTGCAGGTTCTCGATGGTGATGCCCTGGCGGTCGAAGAAATCGGCCAGCTGGAACAGGATGCCGGGCTTGTCGGCGGCGATCACTTCGACGATGTACGGCAGCAGGTTGGACTGCGCCTGCTTGGCGGCAGTGCGGTACCAGACCAGCTTCAGGCCCTCTTCGCGCTCCAGCCGGGTCAGCATCGCTTCCAGCTTGGCCACCGAGTCCCAGGAGCCGGTGGCCAGGGCGGTGACCGAGACATCGCGGCCGACCGTGGCCAGGCGTGCGTCCACCAGATTGCAGCCGCTGTCGGCAATGCGGCGGGTGACGGACAGCAGGGGGGACTCCGGATGCGTCGTGTAGGCGTTGATCAGGAGGTGGTTTTCGCTCGGCGCGGGGCGCGGGGTGGTGTCGGTCAAGGCGATTCCGGGTAATGCATGCGTTAGTCTGAATGCCCGCCAGAGGCGGGGATCCACCGGTGTCCAGCATACTTGCCCGTGCTTTCGCGCCGCAAGTAACATTCAGGTCGCCCCCGGCCTTTCGTGGCGGGCGTTTTCCCTTTCCAGCCAAGAGCAGCACGTCCTTGTCCCTTTCCGGCCTCATCACCGCGCTGGCGACCCCGTTCCGGGCCGACGGCGCCCTCGATCCCGACGGTTGGCAGCGCCTGCTGCACCTGCAACTGGAAGGTGGCGTCCATGGCGTTGTCGTAGCCGGCTCGACCGGTGAAGCAGCGACCCTCACCGATGCCGAGTACGACCTGCTGCTGGCCAGCGCGGTCGAGCGCATCGGCGGCCGCATCCCGGTCATGGCCGGTACCGGCCTGTCGGGCACCGCCAAGACCATCGAACAGACCCGCCGTGCCGCCGCGCTTGGCGCCAGCCACGCGCTGGTGGTCACCCCGCCGTACGTGCGGCCGACCCAGGCTGGCCTGATCGCCCACTACCGCGCGGTTGCCGACCAGGGCGGGCTACCGGTCGTGCTGTACAACGTGCCCGGCCGTACCGGGTGCGACATGCAGCCGGAGACCGTGGCCGAACTGGCCAGCCATCCCAACATCGTCGGCATCAAGGAGGCGGTGGGTGACACCGGCCGGGTGCAGGCGCTGCTCGCCCTGCGCAGCCCGCAGTTTGCCGTGTTCAGTGGCGACGACGGTACGGCCGCGCGCTCGATCCAGGCCGGTATCGATGGCCTGATCTCGGTCGGCTCCAACGTGCTGCCCGGCGCCTACCGCCGGATGTGCGAGCTGGCTGCCGCCCACGACCACGAAGCCACCGGGTCCTGGGATGCGCGCCTGCAGCCGTTCCATGATTTCTGCGGCGTTGAGCCGAACCCGATTCCGGTCAAGGCGTTGCTGCGCCGTATCGGCATCGGTCACGACCTGCGCCTGCCGCTGCTGCCGCTGTCGGTGGCGCACCATCCGGCGGCCGATCACCTTGCCGGCGACATCGCCGCCCTCGAAGCCCTTTCCAGCCACTGACCTTCCGTCTTGGTCTGACCCAGGAGATTCACATGCGTCAATCCGTATCCACCGTCCGCGTGCTGTCCTACGCCCTGCTTGCGGTGGCCGTTGCCGCCGGCACCACCGGCTGCTTCAAGCGTGGCGTCAAGGGCGACTACGCCCTGGCCCCGGAAATGCGTCCGCTGGAAGTGCCGCCGGACCTGAACCTGCCCAACGCCACCAGTGACAACAAGGTGCCGACCCTTGCCTCGGCGACCAAGCCGGCGGCCCCGGTGGCTGCGGCCCCGGCCGTGGGCAACACCGGTTTCACCATCGCCGGCGGCAAGGACGAGGCTTTCGCCAAGGTCGGCACCGCGCTGGAAGGCGTGGAAGGCGTGACCATCGCCAGCCGCGCGCAGCTGCTGGGCTCGTATGACGTGGCCTACGAAGGCAGCAACTTCCTGGTCCGCGTGGTCGCCGTCGATGCCGGCGCCTACATCTCCGCGGTCGACCCGCGTGGCCTGCCGGCCACTGCAGAAGCGCCGGTGAAGCTGATCGCCGCGCTCAAGGCAAAGCTGGCCCAGTAAGGGCCGGTCGGGTGGGTGCGGGCCCAGGTCCGCACGTGCCCGGGTAGAGGCCGACCTTGGTCGGCGCTTCTGTGCCAACCAAGGTTGGCACCTACCGGATCTTGCGGTTGGCACCTATCGGATCGCGCGGATGCTATCTGCCGAGCAACGAAAAAGGGCGCCATAGGCGCCCTTTTCGTTGCCGCAAGAGGCGCTTCTCAGCGCTCCAGCAGCTTCAGCTTGTCCGGCTTGCCGTCCCATTCGCCGGCGTCGGCGGGCGGGTCCTTGCGCACGGTCAGTACCGGCCACTCCTTCGCCAGCTCGGCGTTGAGGGCGACGAAGCTCTCCTGGCCGGCAGGAACATCGTCCTCCGGGAAGATCGCGTTGACCGGGCATTCCGGTTCGCAGAGGGTGCAGTCGATGCACTCATCCGGGTCGATCACCAGGAAGTTCGGGCCTTCGTGGAAGCAATCCACGGGGCATACTTCCACGCAATCGGTGTGTTTGCACTTGATGCAGTTTTCGGTGACGACAAAGGGCATGGGCTGGGGGTGGATCGATTCCTGAACCCGCCAATTCTAGAACAGGTTGGCCCCCGGTGTCGGCGCGGGGCGGAAATCGGGCGTCTGGCAGGCGCGGCCGTGGTGGTCGTTGGCGGCAGGGTGAGGCCTGTGCGACGCTGCGGGTCAGCCGGCTGCGTTGGATGGCCGGACCCCTTCCCAGCAGGATCGTTCATGTCCCCAGCTCAGCCCTACATCGCCTCCCATGGTGGTGAGAACACCGCATTCATCGTCCTGATCAGCTGCGTGGCCACGCTGGGTGGATTCCTGTTCGGCTTCGACAGTGGTGTCATCAATGGCACGGTCGACGGCCTGCGCCAGGCCTTCAACTCCAGCGAGGCGGCGCTCGGTTTCGAAGTGGCCTCGATGCTGCTGGGCTGCGCGATCGGTGCCTTCCTGGCCGGCTGGCTGGGGGATCGCCTGGGCCGTCGTGGCGTGCTGATCGCCTCGGCACTGATGTTCCTGGTCTCGGCGCTGGGCGCCGGTGCCGCTCACGCTTCCTGGCTGTTCATCGCCGCACGCGTGCTCGGCGGCTTCGCGGTGGGCGCGGCCAGCGTGATGTCGCCGGCCTACATTGCCGAGGTGGCCTCGGCGCGCTATCGCGGGCGTTTGGCCACGGTGCAGCAGATGGCGATCATCTGCGGCCTGTTCGCCGCCTTCCTCAGCAATTACCTGCTGGCCCGAGCTGCTGGGGCGTCAACCGAGCCGCTATGGCTGGGCCATGAGGCCTGGCGCTGGATGTTCTGGATGCAGGCGCTGCCGTCCGGGCTGTTCCTGCTGTTGTTGCTGGTGATTCCGGAAAGCCCGCGCTTCCTGGTCCTGAAGGGGCGTCAGCAGCAGGCGAGGGCGGTACTGTCGCGGCTGTACGGCGAGGCGGCAGCGGCGACCAAGCAGGCCGAGATCGAAGCCAGCTTGGCCCAGGATCAGCACAAGCCGCGCTTCAGCGACCTGCGCGACACGGTCACCGGCAAGCTGCGCCCGATCCTCTGGGTAGGCATTGGCCTGGCCATGTTCCAGCAGCTGGTCGGCATCAACGTGGTGTTCTATTACGGCGCGGTGCTGTGGCAGGCGGTGGGCTTCTCGGAAAGCGACGCGCTGCTGATCAACGTGCTGTCCGGCGCGCTGAGCATCGGCGCCTGCCTGCTGACGGTGCTGTTGATCGACCGCATCGGGCGCAAGCCGCTGCTGTGGATCGGCTCGGTTGGGATGTCGGTGGCGCTGGTGCTGATGGTGGTCGCCTTCGCCAGTGGCAGCCTGGCCGATGGTCGCCTGCAGCTGTCCGACGGCATGGGCCGGCTGGCGCTGGTTGCGGCCAACGTCTACGTGGTGTTCTTCAACATGTCCTGGGGCCCGGTGATGTGGGTGATGCTGGGCGAAATGTTCCCGAACCAGATCCGCGGCCCGGCGTTGGCCGTTGCCGGTGCGGCGCAGTGGACGTCGAATTTCGCGATCACCGTGACCTTCCCGATGCTGCTGGCCGGCATCGGCCTGGCCGGTGCCTATGGCATCTATATGGTCGTGGCGATCCTTTCGATCTTCTTTGTGGTCCGCTACGTGCGCGAGACCAAGGGCAAGGAGCTGGAGCAGATGGAAGGCTGACGGCCGGCCTGTGTTTCAGCGCCTCCTTTCTCCGTGGGGAGGCTGCAGGCCAGCCGATCCAGGACACGCCGTAAACCCATCCATGGGGGCTCGATGGCGCCATCCATGGCGCCAACGGTCCTGGATCGGCTGGCCTGCAGCCTCTCGACACATTGCGGGTGGCGGACGCAGGTCTGCGCGTCGGGATTGAATTGGCTGCGGAGGAGCGAGGCTGTTCGTGCCGCCGTCGCGGGAAATCGTCTGGAGGGGGTGGCCCGCCCCCTCCCGCGCAGGAACAGGAAGGCGCTACTGCGACCAGGCCGACCGATGCCAATGCAATCCCCGGAAAACAGAAAAGCCCGCACAAAGGCGGGCTTTTTCGGTTCCTGCTGCGGCGACTGGCGCTCCCTAGGGGACTCGAACCCCTGTTTTAGCCTTGAGAGGGCCACGTCCTAACCACTAGACGAAGGGAGCGTAACTGTGTCGCTGCCGAGGCAGGAGCGCTAGTATATGCACCTCGATGCCATTGGGCAATCCCGAAACTTCAACCGGAAGCGCCAACATCATTTCCTCTGCTACATCACCGTTCAGCCTGCGCGTCATCCCGCGCGACCAGCACACGATCTCCCGCAAGGACATCAGCCCGAACGCCCTGCGCGTGCTTTATCGCCTGCGCGATGCCGGCTTCGGCGCCTACCTTGTCGGCGGCGCGGTGCGCGATCTGCTGGTCAATGGCCAACCCAAGGATTTCGACGTGGCCACCGACGCCACGCCCGAACAGGTCAAGCAGCTGTTCCGCAACTGCCGCCTGATCGGTCGCCGGTTCCGCCTCGCCCACGTCGTGTTCGGCCGCGAGATCATCGAAGTCGCCACCTTCCGTGCCAACAGCGATGACGGCAGCGGCGACCGCGAGATGGAAAACGGCATGCTCGTGCGCGACAACGTGTACGGCACCATCGAAGACGACGCCATCCGCCGCGACTTCACCTGCAACGCCCTGTACTACGCCATCGAGGACTTCTCGGTGCGCGATTACACCGGCGGCTTCGAAGACGTCCAGGCGCGCCTGATGAAGCTGATCGGCGACCCCGAGCAGCGTTATCGCGAAGATCCCGTGCGCATGCTGCGTGCGGTGCGCCTGGCGGCCAAACTCGGCTTCCAGATCGAAGAGGGCACCGCCGCGCCGATCCCGCACCTGGCGGGCCTGCTCAACGAAGCCGCACCGGCGCGCCTGTTCGAAGAAGTGCTGAAGCTGTTCCTGTCCGGGCACGGCGTGGCCAGCTTCGAAGGCCTCGAACGTTACGGCCTGCTGGACGTGCTGTTCCCGGAGAGCGCCAAGGCGCTGAAGTCCAACCGCACCGGCGCGCTGCGCCGCATGCTGGTGGAGGGCCTGGCCAACACCGATGCACGCGTGGCCAACGATGAACCAGTCTCGCCCGCGTTCCTGTTCGCGCTGCTGCTGTGGCCGGCGTTCTGCCGCGCCCAGGCAACCCTGCTCAAGCAGGGCGTGGCACCGGAAGAGGCGCAGCGCCGTGCGGCCGACCGCGTCACGGTCCAGCAGCTGAGCACCATCGCGCTGCCGCGCCGCTTCTCGCTGCCGATGCAGGAAATCTGGCTGCTGCAGTCGCGCTTCAGCTCGCGCCAGCGCAAGCGCGTGTTCCGTACCCTGACCCATCCGCGCTTCCGCGCTGCGTTCGACTTCCTCAGCCTGCGCCAGGTGGCCTCGGCCGAGCACGCCGCCGATGTCGAGTTCTGGCGTGAGGCGCAGGCGCAGTCCGGTCGCGAGCTGGAATCGTCGCTGGACGTGATGCACAGCGAAGAGGGGGATGACGAGAGCGGGGCACCGCGCAAGCGCCGCCGTCGCCGCCGTCGTCCGGGTGCCCCGGCCGGTGCGGCTGGCGAGTAAACGATGACCCTTGCCTGGATCGGCCTCGGCGCCAACCTTGGCGACGCGGCCGTCACCGTCGGCGCGGCGATTGCCGCGCTCGACGGCCTGCCCGATACCCGCCTGCGCCAAGCCTCAAGGCTGTACGCCACGCCGGCCTGGGGCAATGAAGACCAGCCGCCGTTCGTCAACGCGGTGGCTGCGGTCGAGACCACGCTGCCCGCCGATACGCTGCTGCAGGCGATGCTGGCGCTGGAGCAGCGTTTTGGTCGCGTACGCGATCCGGCGGTGCACTGGGGCCCGCGCGCGCTGGACCTGGACCTGCTGCTGTATGGCGCGCAGATGCTCGACCAGCCTGGTCTGCAGGTGCCGCATCCTTACCTGCACGAGCGTGCCTTCGTGTTGGTGCCGCTGGCCGAAATCGCGCCGGATCTGGCCATTCCCGGCCATGGCCGCGTGCGGGATGCAGTGATGCGGGTGGATGCCTGCGGGATTGCGCCGATAGGGTGATAATGCCCGGGTTATCTCCCCCGGTTATCAGCACATGAGCACCCACGCAGACAGCAAGCCCTGGACCGTTCCCGCCCTGGCCGAGGCCAAGCGCAATGGCCAGAAGCTGGTCATGTTGACCGCCTACGACGCCGGCTTCGCCCGCACTTTCGATGCCAACGGCGTCGACCTGATCCTGATCGGCGATTCGCTGGGCATGGTCGTGCAGGGCCATGATTCGACCTTGCCGGTGACCGTGGCCGACATGGTCTACCACACCCGCGCCGTGGCCCGCGTGCTGCAGCGTGCGTTGCTGGTGGCCGACCTGCCGTTCGGCGCCGATGCCACCCCGGAGCGCGCGCTGGATGCCTCGTTGCAGCTGCTGCAGGCGGGCGCGGAGATGGTCAAGATCGAAGGTGCCGGCTTCAAGGTCGACATCATCCGCTACCTGGTGGAGCGCGAGATTCCGGTCTGCGCGCATCTGGGCCTGACCCCGCAGTCGGTGCTGCGACTGGGCGGCTTCAAGATCCAGGGTCGTGGCGATGCCGCGCGCCAGCTGGTGGAAGATGCCAAGGCTGTGGCCGCTGCCGGCGCCAGCATCATGGTGCTCGAATGCGTGCCGACTCCGGTCGCCGCCGAAGTGACCGCTGCGGTGGATGTGCCGACCATCGGCATTGGCGCAGGCCCGCAGTGCGATGGCCAGGTGCTGGTGCTGCATGATTTCCTCGGCCTGGACAGTGGTCATCGCCGTCCCAAGTTCGTCAAGGATTTCCTTGCCGAAGGCGGTTCGGTGGCCGGTGCCACCCGCGCCTATGCCGACGCGGTGCGCGACGGCAGCTTCCCCGACGAACAGCACGCCTACGCCCAATGATCCAGACCTTCAACGAGCTCGGCGCACTGCGCGGGCAGATCGCCCAGTGGAAGCGCGAGGGCCTGCGGGTGGCGCTGGTGCCGACCATGGGCAACCTGCATGGAGGTCACCATTCGCTGGTGACCCTGGCCCGCCAGTACGCCGACAAGGTGGTGGCGAGCATCTTCGTCAACCCGACCCAGTTCGGGCCGAACGAGGATTTCAGCCGCTACCCGCGCACGCCAGAGGCCGATGTGGCCGGGCTGGAGCAGGCCGGCTGCGATGCGGTGTGGCTGCCCAGCGTCGAGGTGATGTACCCGCTGGGGGTGGACAAGACCACGCGCATGCACGCGCCGGGCGTGAGTGAAGTGCTGGAAGGCGCCAGCCGTCCGGGGCACTTCGATGGCGTTTGCACGGTGGTCGCGCGCCTGTTCCTGCAGGTGCAGCCGGACGTGGCCGTGTTTGGCCGCAAGGACTACCAGCAGCTGGCCGTCATCAAGCAGATGGTGGCCGAACTGTCGTTCCCGATCCAGATCGTCGGTGCGGACATCGTGCGCGACGAGGATGGCCTGGCCAAGAGTTCGCGCAACCAGTACCTGAGCGCCGAACAGCGCCCGGTCGCGACCAGCATCCACCGCACCCTGCTGGGCATGCGCGAGGGTTACGTGGCTGGCCAGTCGCGCGCGCAGATCGAGGCCGACGCAACGGCCGCGCTGCAGGCGGATGGTTTCCAGGTCGACTACGCCGTGTTGCGCACGCCGGAACTGGCCGAGCCGACCTTCGACGGCGGTGGCCGCGTGGCGCTGATCGCCGCCCGCCTAGGCAGCACGCGCCTGATCGACAACCTGGAGTTCTGAGCCGCATGCGGCTCCGGGGCGCCCGCAACGGGCGCCTCTCGACTTCCCACGGACGGGAGACCGGAAATGAAGACCCCCAGCACTGATACCGGCCGTCTTGCCCAGGCCTCGATCCTGGCGGTGCTGGCCGCCGGCATGCTGCCGGCCCAGCTGTTTGGCGGCCTGTTGTTCGCGCTTGAATTCCGGCGCACGCCGATGCCTGCGCTCACCGGCGGTGGGCTGATGTTCGTGTTGGCCGTGTGCAATGCGATCGCGGTGTTGCTGCCGATGGCGCTGATCCTGCAGTCTCAACAGCGGCTGCGCCGGACTGGATTCGTGCTGGTCGGCTTCGGACTGGGCGCGCTGGCCATGGCCACCTGCACCTGGCCGGGCGCGGACAATGGTCCGCTGCTGCAGCGCCTGCGCTATGTCGACACCTTCGACGTGATCAGCTATGCCTTGCAGGTGCTGGCCGCAGGTGGCTTCGGCCTGGTCGCCGGGCTGGCCTTCCATACGGTGTTCCGGCTGTCTCTGGAGGGCCGTTCCGGGCATGCCGCGCCGCCGCCGCCGGGGGAGGGGGCCTGAACAGCCCTCAGCGTCCTGCTGCGGCCCCCTGACGATGGCCAAGCGGGTGCTAGAATCCGCTCTTTCCTTTGCCGTTGCAGCGCCCCCATGCACCTGTCCCTGCTCAAGACCAAGATCCACCGCGCCACCGTCACCCATTCCGAGCTGAACTACGAAGGCTCGATCGCCATCGATGACAACCTGCTGGCTGCCACCGGCATCCGCGAGTTCGAGCAGGTGCACATCTGGGACGTGACCAACGGTGCGCGCTTCTCGACCTACGCCATCCGCGCCGAAGCCGGCAGCGGCGTCGTCTCGCTCAACGGTGGCGCTGCGCGTCACGTGCAGGTCGGTGACATCATCATCATCGCCGCGTTCGCCAGCATGACCGAGCAGGAAGCTGACAGCTTCAAGCCGAAGCTGGTGTACGTTGATGGCAAGAACCAGATCTCCCACACCAACGACACGATCCCGACCCAGGCCGCATGACAACGAACAACGGATTCGACTCGCTGCATTCCCACGCCCAGCGCCTGAAGGGCGCAAGCATTCCCAGCCTGCTCGCCGCCGAACCCGGCCGCGTGCAGGACCTGGCGCTGCGGGTCGGTCCGTTGTACGTCAACTTCGCGCGGCAGAAATACGATGCCGCGGCGTTGCAGGCCCTGCTCACGTTGGCCGCCGACCGTGATGTCGGTGGTGCCATCACCCGCTTGTTCCGTGGCGAGCAGGTCAACCTGACCGAAGGTCGCGCCGCGCTGCATACCGCGCTGCGCGGCGACGTGGTCGATGCGCCGGTTGCAGCCGAGGCCTATGCCACCGCGCGCGGGATCCGCCAGCGCATGGGCGTGCTGGTGCGTGCGCTGGAAGACAGCGGCGTCACTGACGTGGTCAGCGTCGGCATCGGTGGTTCCGATCTCGGTCCGCGCCTGGTCGCCGATGCGTTGCGCCCGGTCACCGGCGCGCGCCTGCGCGTGCATTTCGTATCGAACGTGGACGGCGCCGCCATGCAGCGCACGCTGGCCACGCTGGATCCGGCGAAGACCGCCGGCATCCTCATCTCCAAGACCTTCGGTACCCAGGAAACCCTGCTCAACGGCCAGATCCTGCACGACTGGCTGGGTGGCAGCGAGCGCCTGTATGCAGTCAGCGCCAATCCGGATCGCGCCGCCAAGGCCTTCGCGATCGCCGCCGATCGCGTACTGCCGATGTGGGACTGGGTCGGTGGCCGTTATTCGCTGTGGTCGGCCGTTGGTTTCCCGATCGCGCTTGCGATCGGTTTCGAGCGCTTCGAGCAGCTGCTGGAAGGCGCCGCGCAGATGGATGCGCACGCGCTGGATGCACCGCTGGAGCGCAACCTGCCGGTGCTGCACGGCCTGACCGACATCTGGAACCGCAACCTGCTGGGCCATGCCACGCACGCGGTGATGACTTACGACCAGCGCCTGGCGCTGCTGCCGGCCTACCTGCAGCAGCTGGTGATGGAAAGCCTGGGCAAGCGCGTGCAGCGTGACGGCCAGCCGGTCACCACCGACACCGTGCCGGTGTGGTGGGGCGGCGCGGGCACCGATGTGCAGCACAGCTTCTTCCAGGCACTGCATCAGGGCACCAGCATCGTTCCGGCCGACTTCATCGGCTGCGTACACAACGACGATCCCTACACGATCAATCATCAGGCCCTGCTGGCCAATCTGCTGGCGCAGACCGAAGCACTGGCCAATGGCCAGAGCAGCGACGACCCGCACCGTGATTACCCGGGCGGCCGCCCGAGCACGCTGATCCTGCTCGACGCGCTGACCCCGCAGGCGCTGGGTGCGCTGATCGCCATGTACGAACACGCCGTGTACGTGCAGTCGGTGATCTGGAACATCAACGCGTTCGACCAGTTCGGTGTCGAGTTGGGCAAGCAGCTGGCCAGTGGCCTGTTGCCGGCGCTGCAGGGTGAGGATGTGGCGATTGCCGATCCGATGACCCGCGAGATCCTGGCGCAGCTGAAGAGCTGACCCGGCCTGCGGATGTGCCGGCGCCGGCCGGCCATCCCATGTCTCTCCGGTTGCCTTCGATCCGGTCGCGCATGAATGTCTGCGCGGCCACTCATTCCGTGTCGTTACCGTGCTGCGCATGCAGCGCATCCGCGTGCCTGCCGCAGCGCAGCTTGACTGTGCATCGCGTGCCAATGCAGTGTGCACAGGCGGCTGTACCTGTCATCCAGTATCGCTCGCAGCATGATGTTGATGCCAGGGACTGGCCGTATCCGAAGGGACGTGGAATCGATCCATGTCCTCAACGCCTCATGTTGTGAATGACAGGAGATTGCGAATGGATCTGAACGACGATGTTGTGTCCGGCTGGCTCAATGGCTCGGACGATGTGGATGGATGCGCCAACCCTGCGGGTTCGCTGTTCATCTATGGCGCTGGGGCCACCGAGTCCGCGCTCACGTCGGCCTCCGACACCCTGATCACCGGTGGCGGTACCGAGTGCACCACCACGATGTCGGTGGTCAATCACTGCCTGTGCTGTTGATGTAGCCCGAGCCGGCACGCAGCGGCTTGCGCTGCGTGCCGGCGACTGGAACAGACTCTGGACACTTTGCAGGGGGCGTAATGACCGCTTCTCCGGCTGCGGCCGCGTTTGCGCGCATCACCGAACATTTTCTTGTCGACGCGCGCACAGCGTTGGCGGCTGGCCTGCATGACCCCGCCATCGATCTGCGGCCAGACGAGCGCGCACTCCTGCATGAGCAGGGCGATGCGGCGCTTCGTGAACATGCCCAGCTCAAGCTCAACCGCGTACTGCTGCTGGAACTGCATGCGGCCGCGCGCGGTGGTGACATCGGCCCGCTTGAGGGCGCCGGTGCGCTGGACGAATTCGTAACCCTCGCCACCAGCGAGGGCTTCCATGAGCATCTGCAGCGACGCTACCCGGTGCTGCTGCCGCGGCTGTCGCGCATGCTCGAAGGACAATGTGCGGCTGTGGTGGAGCTGGCCGCGCGCATCGGCCGTGATCGTGCGCTGCTGACGGACCTGCTCGGCAGTCCGGCAGGATCGCTGCGTGCCGTGTCGCTGGGGCGCGGTGACCTGCACGGTGGCGGCCGGACCGTGGCGCGGTTGCAGTTCGACGGCGGTACGCTGATGTACAAGCCGCGCTCGCTGCGCATCGATGCCACGCTTGATGGCCTGCTTGAAGCCGTCTTCGGCGAGGGCCCTGGCCGGGTACGCGTGCCGCGCGTGGTGGATCGTGGCAGCCACGGCTGGGCTGCATTTGCTGAGCACCGTTATTGTTCCGGTGACGAAGAGCTGCGCGCCTACTACCGCGGTCTCGGTCACTGGCTGGCCATCCTGCGCCTGGTGGGCGGGACCGACATCCATCTGGAGAACCTGATCGCGGTCGGGCCGGTGCCGGTGGTGGTCGACGCCGAAAGCGTGTTCTCGCAGGTCATCGACGTCGAACCATCCGGTCTGGGCGATGCCTATGACACGGCAGTCAAGCTGATGCGCAATTCGGTGCTGCGCACCGGTATCGTGCCGTTCCGCACCACCGGCCTCGGCATGGAAGGCGTGGACCTGTCCGCCGCCGGCGCACTGCCGGGCGAGCAGCCGCGCGTGCAGGTGCCGGTGATCATCGAAGACGGGACGGCGCCGGCGCGGCTGGGCTTGGTCGAGGCAGAGGTCGCCATCGCACAGAACCATCCGAGCCCGCAGCCCGATGTGTCGTTGTACTGGGATCACATCAGCGAGGGTTTCGTCGATGCCAGCGGGCGCCTGCGTGCGCTGGATGCCAGGGGCGAACTGATGCCGTTGCTGGCCGGTTTCGAGGGCTGCCAGGTGCGCGATGTGCGGCGGCCGACCATGGCCTACGCCGAGCTCGGGCGGATGCTCTGGCATCCGGCATCGCTGCACAAGGAAGCCCAGGCGGTTGAACGCGCGATCGACCTGCTGGTGCGCAATGCGGCGGTGTCACCGGCCGCGCCATCGGACCTGGAGACCGTGCGCGGCGAAGTGGACGACCTGCGCCACGGTGACATTCCGATCTTCGCATCGCAGCTGGACGCGGCCCGCATCCGCTCCATCACCGACAACTGGCGTGCGATGCGCATCGACCTGGAAGACGTGACCATCCGCAGCACGCTGGTAGCCACCGACCTGAACCAGCATGCGCTGGCCCGCGCCGAGGCTAGATCCGGCCACAGCTATGCAGCACAGCATCCGCGTGCGGACGACCTGGATGCACGCCGTCGCACGCTGGCCGCGCGCGCGGTGGAGAGCCTGCTGCGGCTGGCGGTGCACGGCGAAGACGGTTCGATGACCTGGATCACACCCGAGGTGACCCGTACCGGGTGGACCGTCCAGCCGGTGCAGCCCGACCTGTATTTCGGGCTGGGAGGCATTGCGTTCGCGCTGGCGGCCTACCGCCGGGAAGTGGAGCAGGGACGTGCCGATCCGGTGGCTGGGTTGGATCCGGCCATCGAAGGCGCCATTGCGGTGTTCCAGACCATGTGCGAGCGCCATCCCGCCGGGATCGATGGTGGTTTCGTCGGCTCGGGCTCGCAGATCTGGACCCTGCTGGCATTGCATGATCTGCTGCAGCGCCCCGCACTGCTCGCGCTGGCCGAGCGCTGTGCGGAAGGAGTGGAACGTCGTGGTTTCCAGGGGCCGGTGAAATTCGAACTGATTGATGGCGTGTCCGGCATGATCCTGCCGTTGCTGGCGCTGGCCGAGGCCACCGGCAGATCGCGCTGGCTGGAGTTGGCGGCTGCAGCCGGGCGCCGCATGCAGGAAGCAGCGATCGTCGATGCCGACGGCGCACGCTGGCCGACGCCACAGTTCCGCGAGCCGATCGGTGGCTTTGGCCACGGCGCGATGGGCATGGGCTGGGCGCTGGCACGGCTGGCGCGTTCGGATGCCGGCAGCGTGCCTGAGCGGGCCGCCTGGCGGCAGCTGGCCGAAGGAGCCTTTGCGTTCCAGGCGGCGCTGTTCGAGCCGCATACCGGGCGCTGGCGCGATATCCACCTGGAGGACGGGCAGAAGAATTTCCCGACCTGGTGCCATGGCAGTGTTGGCATCGGTCTGGCGGCGGCGGATCTGTATGCCCGCACCGGCGATCCCGCGCAGTTGCGTGACATGCGGCGGGCTGTGGCCGACGCGCGCGGCAAATGGGGGTTCAGCCACACCCTGTGCCATGGCGATGTGTCCACCCGGGAGTTGCTGGTGCTGGCGGCTGCGTTGGATCCGGAGGGGTGTCCCTATCCGCAGGACGAGGCCGCCATCGAGATCGTTTCTTCGATCGAGGAGCACCAGGGCATGGTCGGCGGGCTGACCCGCGCGGCCTTTACTCCGGGCCTGATGATCGGTCTGGCAGGGACGATCTATGGCTTCCTGCGCATGCATCCGGCCTGCACGCTGCCGTCGCCGCTGCTGCAGGAGACGGTAGCGGCGCGGGTCGATGCGTCGGCGTCGCGCTCCAGCGCCGCGCAGGACCGAGCAGTGCTGGCCGAGGTCTGAGCCGGACGGGTCCGGTGATCAACGGCTGGGATCGCGTTCCGGGCTTGGCCGCTTGGCCAGCTTGCGCTGCAGCGAACGCCGGTGCATGCCGAGCAGGCGGGCGGCTGCGGACACGTTGCCGCCGGTCTCGTGCATCGCCTGCTGGATGTGTTCCCACTGCAGGCGGCTGATCGGCGTCATCGCGTCGGGCACTTCCATCTCGCCATCGTCGGCCGGACCATCGTCTTCCTCGCCGAGGGCGCGCAGGATCATCGGCACCGTGGCCGGCTTCGGCAGGTAGTCGTCGGCACCAAGCTTGATCGCCTCCACGGCGGTGGCGATGCTCGCGTAGCCGGTCACCAGCAGGATGCGCATGTCCGCGCGCAGGGCACGCAGCGGCTGGATCAGTGCCAGGCCGGAATCGCTGCCCAGCTTCAGGTCGATCAGCGCGAACGCCGGCGGATGCTGGCGGGCCAGCGCCAGCGCACTGGCGGCATCCTGTGCGGTCTGTGTTTCAAGCCCCTTGCGGGCCAGGCTGCGCTGCAGGGTGCGCAGGTACAGCTCGTCGTCGTCGACCAGCAGGCCCAGGGTGGAGTGATGAAGGCTCATGGGGTGTCCTCACGTGGGGTCAGCGGCAGGCGGAAGCCGACGCGGCTGCCGGCCCCCTGGGCCGGGCGCATCCACATCTCGCCGTCGAGGCGTTCGATGGTGGCATGGGACAGGGCCAGGCCGACGCCCATGCCCTCGCTTTTGCTGCTGCCGAACAGCTTGCCCGGCAGCACCGCAGCACGGGCGTCGAAGCCGTGGCCGTAGTCGCGGACTTCGCCGATCAGGTCGTCGCCTTCGATGCGCAGGTCCAGGTCCACGCGCGGCCGGCCGGCCTGCTCGCCGGCATCGGCGGCATTGTTGAGCAGGACCATCAGCAGATGGCCCACGCCCGGGTCGAGTGGCAGCCGCAGCGGCGCATCGTCATTGCGATGCAGGTCGATGGTCGGCCGCACCAGGCGCCACTGTTCCAGTACCTGCTGGGCGCTGGAGTGGCTGCGACCCGGTGCATCGGCCGAGGCCGGTGCGGCCAGCGCCAGCACGCGCTCGCGGCACTGCACCAGCAGCTCGCGCAGGGTTTCCATGTCTTCGCGTACTTCGGGCTCTTCGCTGCGCTCGGCGACGTCATCGGCGAGCAGGGTCATGGTCGCCAGCGGCGTGTTCAGTTCATGCGCCACCGAGGCGGCATGGGTGGCCAGGGCGACGATGCCCTCGTTGCGGGCGAAGCGTTCGCGCAGGGCCGACAGTTCCAGTTCGCGCTGGCGCAGCGCCAGTGCCAGGCGGGTGGAAAAGGTCAGCACGACCGCTGCGGAAATCAGGAAATTGGCGACCACGCCCCAGCGGTTGAGGTCCTGCGCGCGGAAATAGCCATCCGGCAGCGACTGGCCGAAGATGCCGCTGGCGGCGTAGCCGAGCAGGCAGGCCAGCGCCACCGCCAGTGCCCAGCGCAGGGGCAGGGCGAACGCGGCGAGCGCGATCAGGATCAGGAACAGCGAACTGAACGGGTTGGCCATGCCGCCACTCCAGCCCACCATCCAGGTCAGGATGATCACGTCCACCAGAATGTGGCCGAATGCGGTCAGTGGCGCGGTGTCGGCCGCCTCCGGGCGCAGCTGGGTGTAGATGTTGAACAGGGTCAGCACGGCCACGCCCGCCCACAATGGCAGTTGCGGCAACGGCAGGCCCAGCACCCAGGTGGCAACCAGGATGGTGGCGGCCTGGCCACCTACGGCAAGCCAGCGCAGGCTGCACAGGGTTCGGAGAAACGGGGCGTCGGGACCGGTCATTCACGCTCATCGTATGCGTTCACGCGTGACCGTGCCTGCGACAATCGGCCGCAGCCGTGCCGCCGGCTGAATGCGAGTCACCCGGAATGCGGAGGCGGGCGGTAGAATGCGCCCATGCACGACGCCGTTACCCGCCCGACGCCCCCTTCCGATGCCACTGCCTGGCCCCGCCGCCAGACCCATGCCGTCCAGATCGGCGGGGTCACCGTAGGCGGAGGCAAGCCGGTCGTGGTGCAGTCGATGACCAACACCGATACCTCCGACGTGGCCTCCAGCGTGAAGCAGGTGGCCGAGTTGTGGCGTGCGGGTTCGGAAATGGTGCGGCTGACCGTCAATACCGTGGAAGCGGCTGCGGCGATCCCGCGCATTGTCGACAAGCTGGCGATGATGGGCATCGACGTGCCGCTGATCGGTGACTTCCATTACAACGGCCATCAGCTGCTGACCGCCGAACCGGCCTGTGCCGAAGCGCTGGCCAAGTACCGCATCAACCCGGGCAATGTCGGCTTCGGCAAGAAGAAGGACCTGCAGTTCGCCCAGCTGATCGAGTTCGCGATCCGCTACAACAAGCCGGTGCGCATCGGTGCCAACTGGGGCTCGCTGGACCAGGCCCTGGCGGCAAAGCTGATGGACGAGAACAACCTGCGTGAGCAGCCCTGGGACGCCGGCCGCGTGCTGCGCGAGGCGCTGATCCGCTCGGCGCTGGATTCGGCAGAGCAGGCGGTGGAGCTCGGCCTGCCGCGCGACCGCATCGTGCTGTCGGCCAAGGTCAGTGGCGTGCAGGAGCTGATCGCGGTGTACCGCGACCTGGCCCAGCGCTCGGATTTCGCCCTGCACCTGGGCCTGACCGAGGCCGGAATTGGCAGCAAGGGCATCGTCGCCTCGTCCGCGGCGCTGAGCGTGCTGCTGCAGGAGGGCATCGGTGACACCATCCGCATCTCGCTGACCCCGGAACCGGGCCAGTCGCGTACGCAGGAAGTGATCGTCGCCCAGGAGCTGCTGCAGACCACCGGCCAGCGCGCCTTCACGCCGCTGGTCACGGCCTGCCCGGGCTGCGGCCGCACCACCTCCGAGTTCTTCCAGGAGCTGGCCAAGGTGGTACAGAACCACGTGCGCGAGAAGATGCCGCTGTGGAAGATCCACCACCCGGGTGCGGAGAACATGACCCTGGCGGTGATGGGCTGCATCGTCAACGGGCCGGGTGAGTCGCGCCATGCCAATATCGGCATCTCGCTGCCCGGCACGGGTGAAACGCCTGCAGCGCCGGTGTTCGTCGATGGCGAAAAGAAGGTGACCCTGCGTGGCGAGAACATCGCCCAGGAATTCGTCGCCCTGATCGACGATTACGTCGAACACAAGTATGTCCGAAGCGCCGGATAAGCCTGCGATCCTCGCTGCACCGGAGTCCGCCTCCGGCTTCCGCCACTGGATGGCGCGCAATGCCTGGCGCCTGGTCCTGCTGTTCGGTGGCGTGCTGCTGCCGCTGGCCGGCTTCGTCGCCCTGGCTGACGAGGTGCACGAGTTTGAATCGTTCCATTTCGATGCGCCGCTGCTGTGGCAGATGCATGGCCTGCATTCGCCGCTGCTGGACCGCTTCTTCGTGCTCATTTCCAGACTGGGCTACGAATGGTTCCTGATCCCGGCCGACGTGCTGATCATCGGCGTGCTGCTGGGCTACCGGCGTTGGCGCGAGGCGACCTTCGTGGCGGTCAGCTTCGTCGGCTCGGCGCTGCTGAACATGGGCAGCAAGCACTTCTTCCAGCGCCAGCGCCCCAGCCTGTGGGAATCGATCGCGCCGGAATCGACGTTCAGCTTCCCCAGCGGCCATGCGATGGGCTCGATGACCCTGGCAGTGACCCTGGTACTGCTGGCCTGGAACACCCGCTGGCGCTGGCCGGTGCTGCTGCTGGCACCGGCATTCAGCCTGCTGGTCAGCGTGTCCCGGGTCTACCTGGGGGTGCATTACCCCTCCGATATCCTGGCCGGATGGTGTGCCGCGCTGGTTTGGGTGGTAGGGTGCTATCTGGTCATGTTCAGTCGCCGGCACCCATGGCGACGTCACGGCTCGCCGCCAGCGAAGGCCAGCGAAGCATCATCACAGGGGGATTGACGTGGATGGCCCTTGAGGGACGTCTACGTGATAGATCAGTTGTTTCGTTGCAGCAGGTTCTGCAAGACAGGGGGCAAGCACAACGCGCGGTAGTGTGATGCGCAAGGCAGATTGCCGGGGTCGCATTCCGAACGCGCTTGCAGGGGTATCGGCACCCTGCCTAGCTTGACCTGCAATGGCCGCATTCGAAGAGGTACGTGAATGACGATTCGAGTCTACCTGGTGGATGACCATGCGCTGGTCCGCACCGGGATGAAGATGATTCTGTCGGGGGAAACCGACATCGAGGTGGTGGGCGAAGCCGAGACCGGCGAAGACGCGCTGCGTGAAGTCCGCCAGCTGCTGCCGGACGTGGTGTTGTGCGATCTGCACCTGCCGGGCGTAAGCGGCATGGAAGTGACCGAGCGCATCGTCCGCAGCCACCGCAACACCCGCGTGGTGATCGTGTCGGTGCTGGAAGACGGCCCGCTGCCGAAGCGCCTGCTGGAAGCCGGTGCTGCCGGGTACATCGGCAAGGGCTGCGATGCGCAGGAACTGCTGCGCGCAGTGCGCGACGTCGCCGGTGGCCGCCGCTACCTGGGCACCAGCATCGCGCAGAACCTGGCGTTGTCGACGGTGGAGGGCAACGGTTCGCCGTTCGACAGCCTGTCACCGCGCGAGCTGGAAGTGGCACTGCTGCTGACCCAGGGCCTGCGCCAGGAAGACATCGCGCGGCGGCTGAGCCTGAGTGCGAAGACGGTGAACACGCACAAGGCGCGGTTGTTCGAGAAGATGGGAATCCACGACAACATCGCGCTGGCGCGGATGGCCAGCCAGTATGGGCTGGTGGATCCGGCACGGCCGCTGTAAGGGTTTCGGCCAACGGCTGAGCCCCTCGCGGTGTGCGGCAGGATTCGTGGGGTTGGCCCTGCGGAGGGATTGCGCAGGGGACGCCGTGGATCCATCCCTGGAGGCTCGGGCGCGCCATCCATGGCGCTTACGCCCCTGCGCAATCCCTCCGCATGGCCACGGACAGGTTCCGTACGCGTCCACCGCGGAATGAAGAAGGAAGAGCAGGAGCGGGTCGCGCGCTGTGCGCGCTCGTCGCCTGGGGTCGGATCCCTTTCCCGGTGGGAAAGGGCTCTGACCCTTGATGATGCCGGAGCCGAGCGTGGGCGCGGCTCTACACCTTTGTCGGGCTCAGTGGCCGCGCACGCGCTTGATGATCTTTGCCGCGTCTGCGGCGCTGGCGCGCACCTTGTCCCATTCGCCGTCGGCGATCCAGTTGCCCGGCACCATCCACGAACCACCGATGCAGACCACGTTCTTCTGCTCGAGGTATTCGGCGGCGGTGTTTTCGGTGATGCCACCGGTCGGGCACAGTTTGAGGTCGGCAACCGGGCCGGCCAGGCCCTTGATCATCGCCAGCCCGCCCACGGCCGTGGCCGGGAACAGCTTGCACACGCGGAAGCCGCGCGCGTACAGCGACAGCAGCTCGGTCGGGGTTGCCGCACCCGGCACCACCGGCAGCGGCGCAGCGGCCAGTGCATCAGCCAGCGCCGGCGGCGTACCCGGGGTCACCAGGAAATCCGCACCCGCATCGATGGACTGCTGCATCTGCTCCACGGTCAGCACCGTACCGGCACCCACCACCACGTCCGGCAGCTCGCGCTTGAGCATCGCCAGCGCTTCCATCGCCACCGGCGTGCGCAGCGTCAGCTCGATGGCCGGCAAGCCACCTTCCAGCAGCGCCGCGCTGACCGCACGCGCCTGGTCCAGCGTATGAATCGTCACCACCGGCAGGATGCCCGCCGCACGCAACAGCTCCGCCGCCTTCACCTGATGTTGTTCGATACCCATGCTTTTGCCCTTGCCTTTGCTCTTCTTGATTCAGTGGCCGCAGCGCAAATGACGCGCCGGGAATTGTCCAAGGGCAGTAGAGCGCCCTGGCCGGGACCGTGAGCGGCATGGATGCCGCGATCGAGCCCCCATGGATGGGTTTACGGCGTGTCCCGGCCAGGGCGCTCTACTGCCCAAGCCGGGAAGCCTGCCGCGGCTTTTCGCTTCAGGCGTCTTTCGCCTCATGCGGCGCCGCCGCCGCCGCGGCATCGTGCCCCAGCTCATACTCCGCGTCGTACTCCCACGGCCCACCATCAGCCGCCGCCGGCCCGCACGAAATCGAAATCGCACCCTGGTCGGCCGGACCCACCACACGACGGTTGATCGCGAACAGGTTGCGGCCCAGATCATGCGCGGCAGGCGCGGTGTTCGGCGCCAGCGGACGTGCAGCCCATTCGGCTGCGTCCACCAGCACTTCCAGCGTGCCGGCCTCGCCATCGAGGCGGATCATGTCGCCCTCGCGAACCTTGGCCAGCGGACCACCCCGCGCCGCTTCCGGCGTCACATGGATCGCCGCAGGGATCTTGCCCGAGGCGCCGGACAGGCGGCCGTCGGTGACCAGCGCCACGCGCCGGCCCTGGTTCTGCAGCAGGCCCAGCAGCGGCGCCAGCGAATGCAGTTCCGGCATGCCGTTCGCACGCGGGCCCTGGT
The DNA here is from genome assembly GCF_056480785.1 of Stenotrophomonas sp. 99219_Sma. Classification (NCBI taxonomy): domain Bacteria; kingdom Pseudomonadati; phylum Pseudomonadota; class Gammaproteobacteria; order Lysobacterales; family Lysobacteraceae; genus Stenotrophomonas; species Stenotrophomonas sp. 99219_Sma. Next base: position 1,715,822 of record NZ_CM151117.1, read on the forward strand.
AACGCACCACCGCCACGAAATGCTCGGGCAACAGGCCGCCGGCATGCAGCTTGTTCAACACCTGCGGCGCATCGACCACCACCGCCGGTGCTTCGATCGTGCGGTATTGCGGCTTCACCGCCGACAGCTTGATCAGCGACTTGCCGAGGTTGCCGCGCAGCAGGCGCAGGCCACCCTGGTGCTCGAACGGATTGTCGACGCCACGCACCACCTCTTCGTCGGCGCTGCGTTCCAGACCCGGCAGGTAGACCAGCTTGCCGTCGCGCAGCTGTGGTTCGCGCGCATAGTCGGCCATGCCGCCGCGCGCCACGCTGACCAGGTCGCCATGCATCAGGCCGGCCTTGATCAGTTCGCCGAACACGAAGGCCGGGCCGCCTGCTGCGGCGAAGCGGTTTACATCGGCTTCGCCGTTCGGGTAGACGCGGGCCAGCAGCGGAATCAGCTGCGACAGCTCGTCGAAGTCGTCCCAGGTCAGCACGATGCCAGCCGCGCGTGCCACCGCGATCCAGTGGATGGTGTGGTTGGTCGAGCCGCCGGTCGCCATCAGCGCAATGACCGCATTGATGATCGCGCGCTCGTCGATGATCCGGCCGAGCGGACGGAAATCGTCGCCCAGTGCGGTGATGTCGAGCGCGCGCTCGGTGGCTTCACGGGTGAGGGCGTCGCGCAACGGCGTGCCTGGATTGACGAACGATGCGCCCGGCAGCTGCACGCCCATCGCTTCCAGCAGCACCTGGTTGGAGTTGGCGGTGCCGTAGAAGGTGCAGGTGCCCGCACCGTGGTAAGAGGCCGATTCCGCTTCCAGCAGTTCCTCGCGGGTGGCCTCGCCGGCGGCGTAGCGCTCGCGCACTTCGGCCTTCTGCTTGTTCGGGATGCCCGGGGTCATCGGGCCGGCCGGCACGAACACCGCCGGCAGATGGCCGAAGGCCAGCGCACCGATCAGCAGGCCCGGCACGATCTTGTCGCACACACCGAGGTAGACGGTGGTGTCGAACATATCGTGGCTGAGCCCGATCGCGGTGGCCTGCGCGATCACATCGCGCGAGAACAGTGACAGTTCCATGCCGCCGCGGCCCTGGGTGACGCCGTCGCACATCGCCGGCACGCCGCCGGCCACCTGTGCGGTGGCGCCCAGCTCGCGGGCGATCTCGCGGATCTGCTCGGGATAGGTCTCGAACGGCTGGTGCGCCGACAGCATGTCGTTGTAGGCGGTGATGATGCCGAGGTTCGGCGTCACGCCGCCGCGCAGGCGGCTCTTGTCGGTGCCGCCGCAGGCGGCGAACCCGTGGGCGAGGTTGCCGCAGCTCAGGCGGCTGCGGAACGGGCCTTCACGCAGGGAGGCGTCGATCGCGGCCAGGTAGGCGGCGCGTGAGGCGGCGCTGCGGCGGATGACACGCTCAGTGATGGCTTGCAGTTGCGGATGGAGGCTCATTGGCTACCGGCGTTCGTGGTGGCGAGAGGCAAGCGGCGGCACGGCGCCGCCGCCAACATCAATCAGCCCAGTGGACGCGCAGGCGCGCGCCTTCCAGGTTGATCGCATTGAGGATGGGGTAATGCTGGGCGTCATTGCTGTCCAGCGCCTGGCGCAGTACCTGCAGCTTCTGCTTGCCGCGCAGCAGCAGCAGGCGCTGGCGGCACTGGCGCAGGCCATGCGGGGTCAGCGTGATGCGCAGCGGCCACTGGTTCGCGCCCGGGCAGCCGGTGGCATCCAGCGCCGCGTAGGGCAGGGTGCTTTCCAGTGCGCGGGCCAGGTCCTTCGAGCCGGGGAACAGCGAGGCGGTGTGGCCGTCGTTGCCCATGCCCAGCGCCACCAGGCTCGGCGGTTGGCTGTGCTGCGCCTGCAGGTTGGCGGTGTACACGCATTCCGGAAGCGGCTTGCCGATGCGCACCAGCGGATCGAAATGCGCACCTTCGGCGCGCTTGAGCAGATTCTCGCGCACCAGCCAGGCATTGCTGTCGCGATCCTGCGGCGACAGCCAGCGCTCATCGGCCAGGCTCACTTCCACGCGGTCCCAGTGCACGTCCAGTTCGGCCAGCGCCTGGTACACCGGTGCCGGCGTGGTGCCGCCAGACAACAGGATGCGGGCGCGGCCCACTTCGTTGATGTCGTGGTTGAGGGTCTGCGCCATCTCAGCGGCCACCGCCTCGATCCAGCCATCGGCATCGCCGTGCTGGATGAACTCGATGCGGTCGTCGTGGAAGGTGGTGGGGCTCATGCGGCAACTCCAGGTGCGTCACGTTCGGCGTCGGCGGCGTAGGCGGCGGCGCCCAGCAGTCCGGCGTGGGGATGCATCACGGCCAACGAGGGCACCCGCGCCATGATCGAAGAGAAGCGGCCTTTGTGTTCGAAGCGCTGGCGGAAACCAGAGTGCTGCAGCGAATCGAGCATCTTCGGGGTCAGCCCGCCGGTCAGGAACACGCCGTCCCACGCGCCCTGGGTCAGCACCAGGTCGCCTGCGATGGCGCCGAACACGGCGCAGAACACATCGACGGTGCGCATCGCCTGCGGGTCACCGTGCAGGGCGCGGGCGGTCACGTCCACCGGCTGCAGTTGGCCCGGATCGATGCCGGCCATCTCGCATACGGCGCGATGGATGTTGACCAGGCCAGGGCCGCAGATCAGGCGCTCGTTGGAGACGCGGCCGAACTGTTCGGACAGGATCTCCAGGATGCGGATCTCCTCCGGGGTTCCCGGCGGGAAGCTGACATGGCCGCCTTCGGTTTCCAGCGGGTAGCAGCGGCCGTGGCGCAGGATCAGGCCACCGACACCCAGGCCCGTACCCGGCCCGATCACCGCGTAGTTGCGCGGCTGGCCGGGTTTGCCCGGCACCCAGGCGGCACCGCCGACCTGGACCACGTCATCGGGCTGCAGCAGCGAAATCGCCATCGCCTGTGCGGCGAAGTCGTTGATCAGGTGCAGTTCGTTGAAGCCGAGCATGGCGGCGGTGCGGCTGCGCGAGATCACCCACGGGTGGTTGGTGATGCGCGCTTCGTCACCGTCGACGCGACCGGCCACCGCGAACACGCCGCGGCTGGCCGTGGCGCCGATCTGTTCCAGATGGTGGCGCGCGGCATCACCCAGCGACGGGAACTCCGCCACCGCGTACTCGCGGATGCTGTCCTTCTGCAGTGGTGCGTCCTGCGAAGTGTCAGCCAGGGCGAAGCGGGCATTGGTGCCACCGATGTCGGCGACCAGCACCGGCTGCGAGCTGGCGCTCATGCCGACGCTCCGCTGTCCGGCGCGTCCACGCCCTGCGGCAGGAACTCGCCGGCATTGCTCGGCCCCCATTGGCCGGCGGGGTAGGGCTCCAGCGGCAGCTTGGCGTCCTTCCAGGCGTCGGCGACGCTGTCGATCCAGGCCCACGCTGCGCGCACTTCGTCGTCGCGCACGAACAGCGTGTGGTTGCCGTTGAAGGCATCCAGGAACAGGCGTTCGTAGGCGATGCGGCGGTGCAGGCCAGTCGGCACCGACAGTTCCAGTTCCAGCGGATGCAGCTCCAGCGCGCCCCATTCCGGGCCGGCCAGGCTGCTCATCAGGCCCAGTTCGATGTTTTCCTGCGGCTGCAGCTGGAACACCAGGCGGTTCGGTGCGGCCTGCGCGCGCTGCGGGCGCTCGAACAGCCAGTGGGTGACCGGCTTCAGCGTGACCACCACGCGGGTGGTGCGTTCGGGCAGGCGCTTGCCGGTGACCAGGTGGAACGGCACGCCGCTCCAGCGCCAGTTGTCGATATGCGCGGTGACCCCGGCGAAGGTCTCCACGTCGCTGCCTTCCGGCGGCTGGTAGGCCTGGGCCGGCTGGCCGTTGATGGTACCGGCGGTGTAGCGGCCACGGATGCTGTCACGCGCGGCGTGCTTGGCATCGAGCGGGCGCAGGGCGCGCAGCACCTTGACCTTCTCGTCGCGGATGCGGTCGGCTTCCAGCGAGGCTGGCGGCTCCATCGCCACCATGCACAGCAGCTGCAGGATATGGCTCTGCACCATGTCGCGCAGCGCGCCGGAGCGGGCGTAGTAGGCGTCGCGGCCATCCACGCCTTCGCTTTCGGCGACCAGGATGTGCACCGATTCGATGTAGTTGCGGTTCCACACCGCTTCCAGCAGCGTGTTGCCGAAGCGCAGCGCGATCAGGTTCTGCACCGCCGCCTTGCCCAGGTAGTGGTCGAGGCGGAACACACGATCCTCGTCGATCCACTGGCCGATGGTGCTGATGATTTCCTCGGCGCTTTCGCTGTCGCTGCCGATCGGCTTCTCCAGCATCAGGCGTGCCGGTGCGGCGAGGGCGCCACCCTTGGCCAGGCCTTCGCAGGTGGAGATGTACAGGCCCGGCGGAATGGCCAGGTAGCTGACGCACTTGCGGTGCACCAGGTCGGAGACTGCGGCGGCAACCGAGTCGACGTCGCGCAGGTCCACCGAACGATAGTCGATGCGGCGCAGCAGGGCGCTGATGTCGTCCTGCGTGGCCATCGGCATGGCCTGCTGCAGGCGCGGCCGCAGGATGTCATGGAAGGTTTCGGTGTCATGCCCGGACAGGGCCAGCGCACGGATGCGGAAGTCCTCCGGCAGCAGGCCGTCGCCAAGCAGGCGAAGCAGCGAAGGGAACAGGTAGCGCTGGGCCAGATCACCTGTGGCACCGAACAGGAAGAGGGTGTCGTGCATCGCTCGAGTTTCAGATCCGGGTGACATCGTTGTCAATCGCTTCATGGCTGGGTTCGGGGGACATCCGCGCAACTGCCTGTCCGAGGTTCGTCAGGGGCGATCTCCGGGGTAGCGGAAGACCGTTCCATTCGAAACCACTGCCTCGGCGGAACCTTCGTTCAACCGCCGACGCAGATCGGTGCGCACCGATCATCGGATAGTGCCACGTGAAAACGTTTACATGGCAGAATGGGCAACTGTATTCGATTGCAGTGCTCGCCGTCATGCGGCAGGCGCGCAATCATCACTGCCATCGGGAGGGCCGAGGCAGTCCCAAAAGACAGCCCGGCTTCGGGCGGACCGGATAGGTGATATGGCAAAAGTGCAGTTGCAGGGTGTGCGCAAGGTCTATGACAACGGCCAGGTCGCGGTGAAGGACGCCAGCTTCGAGGTCGCCGATGGCGAGCTGATGGTGCTGGTCGGTCCGTCCGGCTGTGGCAAGTCGACCCTGCTGCGGATGGTGGCTGGCCTGGAGGAGATCAGCGGCGGCACGCTGACCATCGGTGATCGCGTGGTCAACGACGTGGCGCCGAAGGACCGCGACATCGCCATGGTGTTCCAGAGCTACGCGCTGTACCCGCACATGACCGTGGCCGAGAACCTGGCCTTCGGCCTGAAGCTGCGCGGGCATGACAAGGCGACCATCGACAAGCGCATCGCCGAAGCAGCGCAGACCCTGGGCCTGACCGAGATGATGGACAAGCTGCCCAAGGCGATGTCCGGTGGCCAGCGCCAGCGTGTTGCGCTGGGCCGTGCACTGGTGCGCGAGCCGGCGGTGTTCCTGCTGGACGAGCCGCTGTCCAACCTCGACGCCAAGCTGCGCCACAGCGTGCGTACCGAGATCGCGCAGCTGCATCGCAAGCTGGGCACCACCATGATCTACGTGACGCACGACCAGGTCGAAGCGATGACCCTGGGCCAGCGCATCGTGGTGCTGAAGGACGGCATCATCCAGCAGATCGATACGCCGATGGCGCTGTACGACCGCCCGGCCAATCTGTTCGTGGCCGGTTTCCTCGGCAGCCCGGCGATGAACGTGCTGCGTGGCACGCTGCAGGGCGATGCCGGCGGCGTGACCGTGGTCGACGGCGAATGGCGTGCACCGCTGGGCCAGGCCACGATCGATCCGGCGTGGCTGCAGAAGCCGATCGCGGTGGGCGTGCGCCCGGAACACCTGCAGCCGGCCCGTGCCGATGATGCGCATGCATTTGCCGCACGCATTGAAGGCATCGAACCGGTCGGTAACGAGATCTTCGTCAACCTGAGCAGTGGCCAGCATGCGCTGACCATGCGCGTAGCGCCGCAGTCGCTGCCGGCGGTGGGCGAGCAGATCCGTGTGGCGATCCACCCGCAGGGCCTGCACTTCTTCAACCCGGAAACCGGCGAGCGCCTGTAACGGGTAGTGCCGGCCGCTGGCCGGCAACTTCAACCATGCGTGGTTGCCGGCCAGCGGCCGGCACTACCATTCCTTGCATCCACCGGATTCAGCGCGCCAGGCCATCCAGCAACGGCATGCGCTGCGCGATGGCATCACCCACCTGCAGATCAGCGTCGCTGGCCTCCAGCGGCAGCACCGCCAGTGCCAGGTCGCCGGCCACGCAGGCAATCGTGCCCAGCGCTGCGCCGTCCTGCTGCACGCCATCGCCTGCCTGCGCCGGTGCCGCGGTATGCAGCAGCTGCACCGCACGCTTGGCCTTGCCGAGGAAGTGGGTGCGGGCGACGATCTCCTGGCCCGGATAGCAGCCCTTCTTCACGCTGTAGCCGTTCAGGCGGTCCAACCCCAGCTGCTGCGGGGTCCACACTTCGCGCTGGCTTTCTTGCAGCCGGGGCAGGCCGTAGCGCAGGTCGGCCTGGCGCCAGGCCAGCGCGAAAGCGGTCTCATCGGCTTCACTGCTGGCTGCAAAGGCATCGGCGGCGCCAATGCGCAGGGTCCGCGGCAGGGCGTCGCTGCCCAGGTCCAGCTCCCAGCCGTCACCTGCGGTCTGCGCAATCGCAGCGCCGCTGGCGGCTTCGGGCGCAGTGAACGCGCCGGCCACGGCCAGATCGCTGCGCACCAGTACCTTCACCTTGCGGCGGAACACGAAGCGCTGCAGTTGCGACGCAATCGCATCGGCATCGCCGTCGGCCAGCACCAGCATCACGTGGTCGTCCGCTAGCCGAAGCAGCTGGAACACCGCCAGGGTGCGGCCCTTGGCGCTCAGCCAGGCGCTCCACTGCCAGTGCTGCAGGGGCAGGGCGGTGACATCGCTGCTGAACTGGGCGTGGGCAAAGACAGCTGCATCCGGGCCTTGCAGGCTCAGCAGCTGGTGGCCGGGCAGGCGCGGATATCCGACGAAAGCAGGGGGCAGGTTGTCAGGCACGTGAACGAGGTCTAAAATTTGTGCGTTGCGAGACCGAACATGATAGGCCAAACAACCCCCACTCCCGACGACGAATCTGAAGCCCCGCTGGACCCCGCGGCACCCGTGCCCGTGGAACAGGAAAAAGCAGAGGAATTCGGCGGCCGCGGCGGACTTGATCCGGTGCGGTATGGCGATTGGGAGAAAAACGGACGCTGCATCGATTTCTGATCAGCATTGAGCCAACGCGGCCGTGTGCCGCCCAGCCGAGACAACGAGCCCAGCGAATGGCGACCAGACAACGCCCACTTTCCCCGCACCTTCAGGTGTATCGCTGGCAGATTCAGATGGCCACCTCGATCCTGCATCGAGCCACTGGCGTCTTTCTGTCTGTTGGTGCCCTCATCATCGCCGCCGGCCTGCTGGCCCTGATGATGGGGCCCGAGTCCTGGAACTGCTTCACCGGCCACGCCGGGGCCTGGTATGGCCGCGTGTTCCTGTTCGCGTGGACATGGTCGTTCGCCTATCACCTGTGCAATGGCATCCGCCATGTGGTGCAGGACTTCGCCATCGGCTTCAGCATCCCCGCCTTCATCCGCAGCAGCTGGCTGTCGGTCATCGGCAGCCTGGTGATCACCCTGCTGGTGTGGGCCTATGTGATGTTCGGAGGTGCCGCGTGAGCAAGTTCCGTACCCCGTTGAAGAGCGTACGCGGCCTCGGTTCGGCCAAGACCGGCACCGAGCACTTCGTGCACCAGCGCCTGACTGCCGCCGCCCTGGTGGCCCTGGGCATCTGGTTCCTGGTCTTCGTGCTGGGCCTGCTGGGCTCGGACTACGCGACCGCCGCCGCCGCCGTGGCCAAGCCGTGGAACGCGGTGCCGCTGATCGGCCTGCTGATCGCCATGTTCTGGCACGCGCAGCTCGGCATGCAGGTCGTGCTGGAAGATTACATCCACGAATCGCTGCTGGCCCTGGTGCTGCAGACCGCGGTGAAGTTCGTCGCCGTGCTCGGCATGATCGTCAGTGTGTTTGCGGTGGGCCGCATCGCCCTCGGCGTTGCCTGAGCCCAGGCACCTACACAGGAATCCAGATTAGATGTCCGCTTACAAGATCACCGAACACAAGTACGACATGGTCGTGGTGGGCGCCGGCGGCGCCGGCCTGCGCGCCACGTTCGGCCTGGCCGCCAAGGGCCTGCAGACCGTGTGCCTGACCAAGGTCTTCCCGACCCGTTCGCACACCGTTGCCGCCCAGGGCGGTATCTCGGCCGCACTCGCCAACATGGGCGAGGACGACTGGCGCTACCACTTCTTCGACACCATCAAGGGTTCGGACTGGCTGGGCGACCAGGACGCCATCGAATACATGTGCCGTGAGGCCATCCCGGCCATCATCGAGCTCGAACACTACGGCGTGCCGTTCTCGCGCACCGCCGAAGGCAAGATCTACCAGCGTCCGTTCGGTGGCATGACCACCAAGTACGGCGAAGGCCCGGCGGCGCAGCGTACCTGCGCGGCGGCCGACCGTACCGGCCACGCGATGCTGCACACCCTGTACCAGCAGTCGCTGAAGCACGACGCGCGCTTCATGATCGAGTACTTCGCACTCGACCTGATCTTCGATGACGAAGGCGCCTGCCGCGGCGTGCTGGCTCTGGACATGTCCGACGGCACCCTGCACCTGTTCCGCGCCCAGGGCGTGGTGCTGGCCACCGGCGGTTACGGCCGTGCCTACTTCAGCGCCACCTCGGCGCACACCTGCACCGGCGACGGTGGCGGCCTGGCCATGCGTGCCGGCATCGCCATGCAGGACATGGAGTTCGTGCAGTTCCACCCGACCGGCATCTATGGCGCCGGCTGCCTGATCACCGAGGGTGTCCGCGGTGAAGGCGGCATCCTGCGCAACAGCAGCGGCGAGCGCTTCATGGAGCGCTACGCGCCGCACTACAAGGACCTGGCCTCGCGCGACGTGGTCAGCCGTTCGATGACCATCGAGATCCGCGAAGGCCGCGGCGTCGGCGAGCACAAGGACCACATCCTGCTCGACCTGACCCACCTTGGCCCGGGCGTGATCGACGAGAAGCTGCCGGGCATTGCCGAGAGCGCCCGCATCTTCGCCGGCGTCGACGTGCACAAGCAGCCGATCCCGGTGATCCCGACCGTGCACTACAACATGGGCGGCATTCCGACCAATTACCACGGCGAAGTGGTGCGCAAGGATGGCGACAACCCCGATGCGGTGATCCCGGGCCTGTACGCGATCGGCGAAGCCGCCTGCGTGTCGGTGCACGGTGCCAACCGCCTCGGCTCGAACTCGCTGCTGGACCTGGTGGTGTTCGGTCGTGCGGTGGCCAACCGCTGCGCCGAGACCATCAAGCCGGGCGCGTCGCACAAGCCGCTGCCGGCCGATGCCTGCGACAAGGCGCTGGGCCTGCTGGACAAGCTGCGCCACGCCAACGGCGATACCCCGACCTCGGTCATCCGCGATCGCATGCAGCGCACCATGCAGGCCGACGCGGCGGTCTTCCGCACCAGCCAGACGCTGAAGGAAGGCTGCGAGAAGATGGACAAGATCTTCGACTCGTTCCAGGACGTGAAGGTCTCCGACCGTTCGCTGGTCTGGAACTCGGACCTGATCGAGACCTACGAGCTGAACAACCTGCTGCTCAACGCCGTGGCGACGATCAACTCGGCCGAACAGCGCAAGGAAAGCCGCGGCGCGCATGCGCACGAGGACTATCCGGACCGCGACGACGTCAACTGGCAGAAGCACACCCTGGTCAGCGTCGACGAGAAGGGCAAGTGCAGCTTCGACTACCGTCCGGTGCACATGTACACGTTGACCGACGACGTGTCCGTAGTGCCGCCGAAGCCGCGCGTGTACTGATCCGACCCCGCCTACCATGCAATCCGCGCCCACGGGCGCGGGCCGCCTGAGCCAACGAGAGCAGCCATGGCCGAGTTTTCACTCCCCAAGAATTCCAAGATCACGAAGGGCAAGCACTTCCCCGTCAAGAACGGCGGCAAGAACGTGCGCACCTTCAAGATCTACCGCTGGAGTCCGGACGACGACAGCAACCCGCGCACCGATACCTATGAAGTCGATCTGGACGCCTGTGGCCCGATGGTCCTGGACGCCCTGATCAAGATCAAGAACGAGATCGACCCGACCCTGACCTTCCGCCGCTCCTGCCGCGAAGGTATCTGTGGTTCGTGCGCGATGAACATCGACGGCACCAACACCCTGGCCTGCACCCGAGCCATCTCGGACTGCGGCAAGAAGGAAGTGCCGATCTACCCGCTGCCGCACATGAACGTGGTCAAGGATCTGGTTCCGGACCTGACCCACTTCTACGCGCAGTACGCCTCGATCAAGCCGTGGATCCGCACCCAGACTCCGGCACCGCCGGATCGTGAGCGCCTGCAGTCGCCGGAAGACCGCAAGAAGCTGGACGGCCTGTACGAGTGCATCCTGTGCGCCTGCTGCTCGACCAGCTGCCCGAGCTACTGGTGGAACGGCGAGCGTTACCTGGGCCCGGCGATCCTGCTGCAGGCCTACCGCTGGATCATCGACTCGCGCGATGAGGACACCGGTGCGCGCCTGGACGATCTGGAAGATCCGTTCAAGCTGTACCGCTGCCACACCATCATGAACTGCGCCCGGACCTGCCCGAAGGGCCTGAACCCGGCGCTGGCGATCGCCGAGATCAAGAAGCTGATGATGGAACGCCGCGCCTGATCAGGCCTGGCTGTACCCGGTAGAGCCACGCCACGCGTGGCTGTGCCACCCCAGTAGAGCCACGCCATGCGTGGCTTTGCTGTATCTGGAGAAACATGATGGAAGAAGACGTTCTGCTGAAGAAGCTGCGCTGGCGTTGCCGCCGCGGCATGCGTGAGCTGGACCAGCTGTTCGGTCGCTACCTGGACCACGAATGGAGCACTGCGCCGACCGAAGAGCGCGAGGTTTTCCTGTTCCTGCTCGACTGCGAGGACGATAAGTTGTGGCGCTGGTTCATGGGCTATGAGGCCTGTCCACATGCGCACGCGATCCCCCTCATGCAGAAGATCCTCGCCCTCAAGCCTTGAGTGGCGCCCCTCGCGGCTGCAGGCTGCCGCCCAGTTGGCGGTGCTGCTGGCTGCGCCCTGGCTGCTGCGTGCATCGGATCTGCCTTCACGGCTGCTGATGCCCGCGGTGGTGCTGGCCTGGGTCATCGGGTTGGCCGAACTGGCCTGGCGCCAGCGCAGGCCACGCGTGCAGGTGCTTCTGCCGCTACCACCTGAGCCGCTGCAGGTGGCCGGGCAGGACGCCGATGCACCCCAGCTGGTCGTGCGTGGCCCATGGCTGTTGTTGCTCTGGCGTGAGGATCGGCGCCGCCGGCGCCTGCTGTTCTGGCCGGATGTGCTCGATTCCGGGCAGCGACGTGAACTGCGACTGGCCGTGGCCGCACGTGGCGTTTCCCGTAGGCCCCGGTCGATGGCACCATAAGCTGAATTGACCGGCGTGCCTGCATGTTCAAACCCATTCCCGTGGCCATTGGCCTGCGCTACCTGCGCGCCAAGCGCCGCAACGGCTTCATCTCCTTCATCTCGATGGCATCGATCCTGGGCATCGCGCTCGGCGTCACGGTGCTGATCACCACCTTGGCGGTGATGAGCGGTTTCCAGAAGGAAATCCGCAGCCGCCTGCTGCAGATGACCGCGCACACCACCATCAGCCGCGACGGCGAGCCGATGCCGGACTGGATGCGCGTGGTCGACGTGGCCAGCAAGGACCCACGCGTGGCCGGTGCTGCGCCGTACATCGAGATCCAGTCGATGATCAGCGGCCCGCGCGTGCAGGGCGCGATCATCCAGGGCATCGACCCGGCGCTGGAGCCGAAGGTATCGGTGATCGACAAGAAGGTCACCAAGGGGAGCTATGGCAGCCTCACGCCGGGCAGCTTCAACCTGCTTCTGGGCAAGGAACTGGCGATCTGGCTGGGCGTTGATGTCGGCGACCAGGTGCTGGTGACCTTCGCCGAAGTGCAGGGCACGCCTGCCGGTGCGGTGCCACGGATGAAACGCTTTACCGTGAGCGGCCTCTTCGAGGCCGGCTACAACGAGGTCGACCGAGGTGTCGGCTTCGCCAACATGAAGGACCTGGAGCGCGTGCTGCGTTCCGATGGTGCTACCGGCGTGCGGCTGAAACTGCACGACATGGACCGTTCGCTGGAAGTGGGCGTGGATCTGGCGCAGAGCCTTGGCGGCGCTTACCGCGTGAGTGACTGGACCCAGCAGAACGCCAACCTCTACCACTCGCTGCGCATGGAGAAGGTGGTGATGGGCATCCTGCTGTCGCTGATCATCGCCATGGGCGCGTTCAACCTGGTGTCCTCGCAGGTGATGCTGGTCACTGACAAGCAGGCCGACATCGCCATCCTGCGCACGCTCGGCCTGACCCCGGGCGGGGTGATGCAGGTGTTCATGGTGCAGGGTTCGCTGATCGGCATCTTCGGCACGCTGGCCGGCCTGATCGGTGGCATCACCCTCACACTCAACCTGGAGCGCATCCTCGGTGCCATCGAGAGCGTGTTCAACGTCAAGCTGATGCCGGAGGATGTGTACTACATCACCGGCCTGCCGACCGACATGCAGACCGGCGACGTGGTGGCGATCACCGTGGTCGCGCTGCTGATGAGCTTCCTGGCCACCCTGTATCCCGCCTGGCGGGCAGCACGCACCCAGCCGGCGGAGGCCCTGCGTTATGAATAAGGTCTTCAACCGCGGCGATGAAGTGATCCGCGCCGAAGCACTGGGCAAGACCTACGCCGAAGGGCGCATGCAGACCCCGGTGTTCGATGGCCTGGACCTGACCGTGACCGCCGGCGAAACGGTCGCGATCATCGGTGCCTCCGGCGCCGGCAAGAGCACGCTGCTGCACCTGCTGGGTGGCCTGGACATTCCGACCGCCGGCGAGGTCTATGTGACCGGCCAGCGCATGTCAGCGCTGTCCGATACCGCGCGCGGCCTGCTGCGCAACCAGGCGCTGGGCTTCGTCTATCAGTTCCACCACCTGCTGCCTGAGTTCACCGCGCTGGAAAACGTGATGATGCCGGTGCTGCTGGCCGGTACTGCAGTGGCCGAGGCGAGCAGCCGGGCCACCACGCTGCTGGAAGCGGTCGGCCTTGGCCATCGCCTGGACCACAAGCCCGGCGAACTGTCCGGTGGCGAACGCCAGCGTGCCGCAGTGGCGCGTGCGCTGGTCAATCATCCGGCCTGCGTGCTCGGGGACGAGCCGACCGGCAACCTCGATGACCGCACCGCGGCGACGGTGTTCGAGCTGATGCTGGAACTGAATCGTGCGCGGCATACCAGTCTGGTGCTGGTGACCCACGACCGCAGCCTGGCACGGCGCCTGGACCGGGTGCTGGAGCTGCGCGAGGGGCGCCTGCACGCACTGGCCCACGCCGACGTCTGAGGCGCTGGGCACGCTTTGGTGGAAGCCGACCTTGGTCGGCTGCTCCTGCAGGGCAAGCGCCAACCAAGGTTGGCGACTGCCGTGGTCCGGCCAGGAGCCGCCGACCGGCTGCTGAATGGGGCACTGGCTTTCGCGCCGGCGTTGTCTGCGCAGGCGCATGATGGCGACAGTTCCCCGAGGAGATCGCCATGAAGACCCCGATCCTGATGGCCGGACTCTGCCTGGCGCTGGCCGCCTGCGCGACCACCGGCCGGCTCAGCTCTGCCGAGAAACTTGACCTGTACCGTGCCCATGCCGGCGCGCCGCAGAACGACATGCAGTTCTTCGGCAGCCTCAACGGCTGGACCGAACTGGGTGATAGCGCGCTGGCGGTGTGGACGCGTCCCAGCGAGGCCTATCTGCTGGAATTGAGGGGGCCCTGCCAGGACCTGCCGTATGCCACCGCCATCGGCCTGACCAGCCAGATGAACCGTGTTTCGGCGCGTTTCGACAAGGTGCTGGTGCGCGACCCCACCGGCGGCCCGCGCATGCCGTGCTTCATCGACAGCATCCGCAAGCTGGACGTGAAGGCGCTGCGTGCCTCCGAGCAGGAGCTGCGCCAGGCGCAGGTGCAGGAGCGCGAGGAAAGCACGAAATAGCGTGGTAGTGCCGGCCGCTGGCCGGCATCGCGCAGATGCCAGGTTGCCGGCCAGCGGCCGGCACTACCTGTGTGTCAGGCTTCCGGGGTGAAGCCGGCCGGCTTTTCCGCGTCCTTCTCGAACAGGAACTTGATCAGTTCGCCTTCAAGGAACGCGCGATGCTCCGCCGTGCGCGGCGACAGGCGGTTCTCGTTGATCAGCATGGTCTGGTGCGCCAGCCACGCAGCCCAGGCCTGCTTGCCGATGTTGTTGAAGATGCGCTGGCCCAGTTCGCCGGGGTAGGGCACGAAGTCCAGGCCCTCGGCATCGCGTTGTTCGTACTGGCAGAAGACGGTTCGGGACATGGCATTCACTCGTGGTTGCGGGGTTTCTTGGAATTTCGTTTCGGCGTCTTGATCGTTGCGCCGTCGAGCAGTTTGCGGATCGGTGCCGGCAGGCCCAGCGCGTGCAGTTCGTCGCTGGCGACCCAGCGCAGCGTGGGTTCTTCCACGTGCAGGCCGTGTACCTGCCGCGACAATACCTGCAGATGCAGCTTGTAGTGGCTGAAGGTGTGCTGCAGCACCGGCAGCTCTTCGGCCTCTTCCAGCGAGCCGTCGACGTGCACGTCGAACCAGTCCTGCAGCACGCTGCCGGCATCGGCCTGCGGCAGCGTCCACAGCTGCGCCCAGATGCCGGTGTCCGGCCGCTTCTGCAGCAGCACACGCTGCTGGGCGTCGCGCAGCAGCAGCGCAACGGCCTCGCGCTCGGGCAGGGTCTTGCTGGGCTTGGGCGTGGGTAGTTCAGCCGTGCGGCCTTCGCGCCGTGCCACGCAGTCATCCTGCAACGGGCAGATCACGCAGGCCGGTTTGGCACGGCTGCACACCGTCGCGCCCAGGTCCATCTGCGCCTGCGTGTAGTCGGCCATGCGCCCGGCCGGCACCTGCATCACATGCGCCTCGGCGATCGCCCACAGCTGCTTCTCGATGGCCGGCAGCCCGGGGAAACCATCGATGCCGTGGTAACGGCTGAGCACCCGCTTGACGTTGCCATCGAGGATCGCGAACGGGTCGTTCCAGGCCTGGCTGAGGATCGCACCGGCGGTGCTGCGGCCGATGCCGGGCAGGGCATGCAATGCATCGAAATCACGCGGCAGGTCGCCGTCGTGCAGTTCCACGCAGCGCTTCGCAGCGGCATGCAGGTTGCGTGCGCGGGCGTAGTAGCCGAGCCCGGCCCACTGCGCCATCACCGCGTCGTTGCTGGCGGCGGCAAGGTCGGGCAGGGTCGGGAAGTGCTGCAGGAACCGCTGGAAATACGGGATGACCGTGGCCACCTGGGTTTGCTGCAGCATGATTTCCGACAGCCAGACCCGGTAGGGACTGCGCGGGTGCTGCCAGGGCAGGTCGTGGCGGCCGTGGTCGTCGAACCAGTGCAGCAGGCGGGCGACGAAACCGTCTTCCCGGGCAGTCTTGGCGCTGGCGTGCGGCTGGCGGGGCATCGGTGTTCCAGAGAGGCAGCCACCCGTGGGGTGGCTCTACTGGATTGCAGTAGAGCCACGCCATGCGTGGCTGCACGGTGTATCAGGCGCCCAGCGCTTCGGGCAGCAGGGCGTCGACGAAAGCTTCCGGGTCGAACACGCGCAGGTCTTCCGGGCGCTCGCCGATGCCGGCGAATCGGATCGGAATGCCGAACTCGCGGGCCAGTGCGAACACCACGCCGCCCTTGGCGGTGCCGTCCAGCTTGGTCACTACCAGGCCGGTCACGTTCACTGCGGCATTGAACTGGCGCAGCTGCGACAGCGCGTTCTGGCCAGTGGTGCCGTCGATCACCATCAGCACTTCGTGCGGGGCGGTGGGGTCGATCTTGCCGAGCACGCGGCGGATCTTGCCCAGCTCGTTCATCAGGCCGGATTGGGTGTGCAGGCGGCCCGCGGTATCGGCGATCAGCACCGAGGTGCCACGGGCCTTGCCGGCCTGCAGCGCGTCGAATGCCACCGAAGCGGCATCGGCGTTCTGCCCCTGCGCGACCACGGCCACGCCGTTGCGCTCGCCCCAGGCCTGCAGCTGGGCCACGGCAGCGGCGCGGAAGGTGTCACCGGCGGCCAGCATCAGGCTGTGGCCATCGTCCTTGAAGCGCTTGGCCAGCTTGCCGATGGTGGTGGTCTTGCCGACGCCGTTGACGCCGACGGTGAGCACCACGAAGGGCTTGGCGTTGCGGTCGATCAACAGCGGCTTGGCCACCGGCTGCAGGATTGCGATCAGCTCGGCGCGCAGCGCGGCCAGCAGCGCATTGGCGTCGGCGAATTCGCGCGATTTCATGCGCTTGCGCAGGCCCTCGACCAGGTCGGTGGTGGCGCCCACGCCGACGTCGGCGGTGATCAGTGCGGTTTCCAGCTCGTCCAGCAGGTCGTCGTCAAGCTTGGGGTTGCGCGAGAACAGGCCACCAAAGCTGCGCGCGATGACGCTGTTGCGCAGGCGCTCGCGCCAGCCGGGCTTGCCAGCCGGCGCCGGAACGGCGTCGATCGAGGCGGCGGCAGGCAGGTCGTCGGTGACCGGTGCCGGTGTCGGTGCCGGGGTGGGCTCAGGCAGCGGTACGGGGGCCGGTTCGATGGCCGGGGTCGCGATGGGGGCGACGTCGATCTGAGCCGACGGTGCAGGAGCTGCCGGAACCGGTGCGGCTGGGGCCGGAATAACCGGGGTGGGCTCGACAGCGACCGGAACGGCGGTTGCTGGGGGCGGCTCGACCGGTACAGGCTCGGCCGGTACTGCTACCGGCGCCGGCTCCTTGTCCTCGACCGGCGCGGCCGACGGGAATGCCGCCGCCAGCTCTTCAGCCGAGTAGTGCTGGGTCTTGGGCGCCTCCGTTGCGGGGGCATCCTGGGGCTTCTTGCGGCGGAAAAAACTGAGCATTGGCAAAAGGCGCTGAAATCAGAGGGATATGCTACCACTCGGGCCTGTCGGGCCGATGTGGACTCAAGGTTGCGGCCCACCGGCCGTTAACCGGTCCGGAGGGCTGCGTCGTGCGGCCCGGAGACCGCCATGGACAACGTGATGGGAATCGCCCTCAGCGGGATGCGTGCGGCCCAGCAGGGCGTGCAGGTGGCCGCGCACAACGTGGCCAACCTGGCGACCCCGGATGCCCAGCACCTGCAGTTGCAGCGCATTACCACCGAGCAGGGTGGGGTGCAGGCTTCGGTGGCGTCCATCGGCGCCGATGCCGGCGCGCCGCTGGGTGATCTGCTGGCCGCGAAAGCCGAGGTCGTGGCCTTTGCCGCCAATGCCACGGTGATCCGTCGCCAGGACCAGATGCTGGGCTCACTGCTGGATCGGGACGCCTGAACCCCCTCGGCAGCTGCCAACCGCCACCCCTGGTGGGTGCCAACCTTGGTTGGCACGCTCGACCCGCCTTGGTAGGTGCCAACCTTGGTTGGCACGCTCGACCCGCCCTGGTAGGTGCCAACCTTGGTTGGCACGCTTTTGGGGCGCCAACCAAGGTTGGCCTCTACCAGGGCAGCAGTGCCAACCAAGGTTGGCACCTACCAAAGCAGGAATGCCAACCAAGGTTGGCATCCACCAGCACCCGGTAGCGCCGGGCCATGCCCGGCGACCACCGCCTCGATCAGACCGACAGCTCCAGCAGCAGCTTGTTCAGGCGCGCCACATAGGCACCCGGATCCTTCAGGCTGTCACCGGCGGCCAACGCAGCCTGGTCGAACAGCACCCGGCCGAGGTCGTCGAAGCGCGCGCCATCGGCTTCGGCATCAAGCTTGGCGATCAGTGGGTGGCCCGGGTTGATCTCCAGCACCGGCTTGCTGTCCGGCACCTTCTGCCCGCTGGCCTCCAGGATCTGGCGCATCTGCAGGCCCAGGTCCTGTTCGCCGATGGCCAGCACAGCCGGCGAATCGGTCAGGCGGTGCGAGACGCGCACTTCGGCCACGTCATCGCCCAGCACCGTCTTCAGGCGCTCGACCAGGCCCTGCTTGTCCTTCGCCGCCGCTTCCTGTTCCTGCTTGTCCGCTTCGGTTTCCAGGGCGCCCAGGTCGAGGTCGCCACGGGCGATGTCGACGAAGCCCTTGCCGTCGAAATCGGTCAGGTAGCCCATCAGCCACTCGTCGATGCGGTCGGTCAGCAGCAGCACTTCCACACCCTTCTTACGGAACACTTCCAGGTGCGGGCTGTTGCGGACCTGGCTGTAGCTCTCGCCGGTCAGGTAATAGATCTTGTCCTGGCCTTCGGTCATGCGGCCGAGGTAATCGGCCAGCGACACGCTCTGCGCATCGCCGTCGCCACGGGTGGAGGCGAAGCGCAGCAGGCCGGCCACCTTCTCGCGGTTGTTGTAGTCCTCGGCCGGGCCTTCCTTCAGCACTTGGCCGAATTCCTTCCAGAACGTGGTGTACTGCTCCGGCTTGTCAGCGGCCAGCTTTTCCAGCATGTCCAGCGAGCGCTTGGTCAGCGCCGCCTTCATCGAATCGATGACCGGGCCGGACTGCAGGATCTCGCGCGAGACGTTCAGCGACAAGTCGTTGGAGTCGACCACACCCTTGATGAAGCGCAGGTACAGCGGCAGGAACTGCTCGGCCTGGTCCATCACGAACACGCGCTGCACGTACAGCTTCAGGCCCTTGGGTGCATCGCGGTGATACAGGTCGAACGGTGCGCGGCCGGGCACATACAGCAGCGAGGTGTACTCCAGCTTGCCCTCGACCTTGTTGTGGCTCCACGCCAGCGGATCGCTGTGGTCGTGTGCCACGTGCTTGTAGAACTCGGTGTACTCGGCGTCGCTGATCTCAGTGCGCGGGCGGGTCCACAGCGCGCTGGCGCGGTTGACGGTCTCCCACTCGCCGGCAGCGCCGTCTTCGCCCTCCTTGGGCATCTGGATCGGCAGGCCGATGTGGTCCGAATACTTCTTGAGAATGCTGCGCAGGCGCCAGCCATCGGCGAAGTCGTGCTCGCCGTCCTTCAGGTGCAGCACGATGCGGGTGCCGCGCTCGGCCTTGTCGACCGTGGCGACTTCGAAATCGCCTTCGCCGCGCGAGGTCCAGCGCACGCCTTCGCCTGCAGCCAGGCCAGCGCGGCGCGAGGTCACTTCCACTTCGTCGGCGACGATGAAGGCACTGTAGAAGCCGACGCCGAACTGGCCGATCAGCTGCGAATCCTTCTTCTGGTCGCCGGACAGCTGGCGCAGGAAATCGCCGGTGCCGGACTTTGCAATCGTGCCGAGGTGGGCGATGGCTTCGGCGCGGCTCATGCCGATGCCGTTGTCTTCGATGGTGATGGTGTGGGCGGTGGGGTCGAAGCTGACGCGCACGCGCAGTTCGCTGTCGCCTTCCAGCAGGGCCGGCTGGGTCAGGGCCTCGAAACGCAGCTTGTCGGCGGCGTCGGCGGCGTTGGAGACCAGCTCGCGGAGGAAGATTTCCTTGTTGGAGTACAGCGAGTGGATCATCAGTTGCAGCAGCTGCTTGACTTCGGTCTGGAAGCCAAGGGTTTCGGTCTGGGTGGTCTCGGTCATCGATAAGGCTCCGTGTGCAATGCCGCGCCAGCGCGTGCGGCCTCGCCAAGGGGTATGGCTGATTGTCCCGAAATCAAGGGGGCGAGCGGGGGGGGGCGTGAATCCCGTTGGATTGCCTTGACCGTTCGCTGCCATCACTCGCGTGGGTCGCATTTGGCCCTGCTCAAGGCGGTCGGTCAGCCCCAGGGTCGCGTCAGCCAGGCACACGATGGGCTGATCCAAGGGGGGGCGCCCAGATTGTCGTATTCAATCTCTTGTCTTGCCCAGGAAAGCCGGTCAGGGTCGTGAGACAATTCAGCGGGGCGGTTCGATGGCGATAATCACCATGACAAGGCATCTGGATTTCGATCAGTTCCTCAGGGAGCAGAATGCAGGGAAGGCCGAACGCGGCAACTTGGTTGACCGCAAGGCTCAATGGCTGGAGAAAATCCAGATTCTCTATGCGACTGTCCAGGAAATTCTTTTTCCGTACATAGAGCGCGGCGCCATGGGGGTCCGTGTGTCCAGCATGGAGCTCCGTGAAGAGTTGCTGGGTAGTTACGAAGTGCCGAGTCTGAACATCGACCTGGGAAACAGCAGCGTACGCTTCGTTCCGGTAGGGACGATCCTGCTGGGGTCGCCTGGGCGTGTGGACCTCGTGGGGCCGCACGGCAAAGTCCGCTTCGTGCTGACCTTGCCGGATGCAGATCGACCGATACTTGTCGGGTCGACCGCTTCCGAAGGGGCTCGCCCCGACAAGCAGCCGAAACCGATGGATCTGGCTGCGTACGTCTGGAAAGTGTCCACGTCTCCGCCCCTGATCCGCTACAGCGCTCTGGATCCGGAAGCACTGCAGTCGGCCATCATGGATGTTGCCCGTGGCCAATCCGCTCGTCGTTAATCCCGATCTTCCCAATTACATGCACGTGATGGGACATCACGCCACCACACGCGCAGCGATCGACCTGCTCTTTTCCGAAGACAATCCTGACAACTCGGACCTATCCCGGCAGGAGCTCGAAAAGCGCCGCAAGGCATGCGTCCAAGTCCAGCAAAATCGGGACATGATGGCGTTGCTGGCCTTTCTGGAAGCATGTTTCCGATTGGACTACGCAAACAGAAAGCGTCTGAAGCTCAAGGATGGACTGTCCAGGGTCCTCATCAGGTTGTTCAATCGCAAGCGCAACAAGGCCGCGCTCATGGACGACATCGTCAAGGCCTGGCTGCAGCAGGGTGTGCTGACCCATCACCAGTACGACCGTATCAACAGCGCATTCCAGCTTCGGCACTGGATTGCCCATGGACAGTATTGGTCCCCAGCGAAGATCAAGCCTCATGATCTTTGGGAAGTGGCCGAGTTCGTAGAGAGTCTGGTCAATGCGCGGATGTTTCAGAGCGATGGAGTCGACCTGGCTGGGGCGTGATCCCGACATTGGAGTCCCATGCCCCCCAGGTGACCTGCGGTGACCGTTGATTCGACGCATCCCCGGGCGCTGCCCGGACGACTACAATCCCGCTCATGCTGAAATTCTCGAATACCTCCCGCCGGGGGCGCCGATGAGCGGCCGTGGCGGCAATGACGGCCAGGTCCGCATCATCGGCGGGCGCTGGCGCAATACCCGCCTGCCGGTGCCGACCCTGCCGGGGCTGCGGCCCAGCAGCGACCGCGTGCGCGAGACCCTGTTCAACTGGCTGATGCCCAGGCTCGGTGGGGCCCGCGTGCTGGACCTGTTCGCCGGCAGTGGCGCACTGGGCCTGGAGGCGGTCTCGCGCGGTGCCGCACACGCCACCCTGGTCGAACGCGACGCGCAGCTGGGACGCAATCTGACCGCTGCCGTGACCAAGCTGCAGGCCAGCGACCAGATCAGCGTCGTGCAGGCCGATGCCCTGCGCTGGCTGCAGGGCGCGCCGGCGCAGCAGGCCGATCTGGTCTTCGTCGACCCGCCGTTCGCCGACGGCCTGTGGCAGGACGTGCTGGCCCAGCTCCCGCGGCATCTGGCCGCCGATGCCTGGCTGTACCTGGAATCGCCGGCCGGCCACGTGCCGGTGCTGCCGCCGGACTGGCTGCTGCACCGCGAGGGCGGCACCCGCGAGGTGCGCTTTGCCCTGTACCGCCGCGCCACTGCTACACTTTGACCTCATCTGAACATCTGCAACCGCCCATGACCGTGGCCAATCGCCGCATCGCCGTTTACCCCGGCACGTTCGACCCCATCACCAATGGTCATATCGACCTGGTGAGCCGGGCCGCGCCGCTGTTCGAAAAGGTCGTGGTCGGCGTGGCGCAGAGCCCGTCCAAGGGCCCGGCGCTGCCGCTGGAGCAGCGCGTGCAGCTGGCGCGTGGCGCGCTGGCCCACCACAGCAACGTCGAGGTCATCGGCTTCGATACCCTGCTGGCGCATTTCGTACGTTCGGTCCAGGGCGGGGTGCTGCTGCGCGGCCTGCGCGCGGTGTCCGACTTCGAGTACGAGTTCCAGATGGCCAGCATGAACCGGCACCTGATCCCCGAGGTCGAGACCCTGTTCCTGACCCCGGCCGAGCAGCACAGCTTCATTTCGTCCTCGCTGGTCCGCGAGATCGCGCGCCTGGGCGGCGACGTGTCCGGCTTCGTGCCGGCCGCGGTGCTCGAAGCCCTGCGCAAGGTCCGCGAAGCGAAGTCGGCACAGTCGTAAGCCCCGCTGTACCCGCACCCCATTACGTACAACACCACGCACCATTCCGGGAGGAAACCCATGAACACCACCATGCGCGCGATGCTGATCGCTTCGTTGGCCCTGGCCTTCACCGCCTGCAAGAAGGAAGAGGCCGCTCCGGTCGACGAGGCCAAGCAGGCCCTGGTCGCTCCGTCCAAGGACGACGATGCAGGCTGGAAGAAGTACCTGCAGGAAGTGGCGATCCAGAACATGGGCAACATCACCAACAGCCCGTTCCTGTACTACCTCTCGCCGGAATCGGACCCGGACTTCCAGGCCAAGTACGAGCGCCAGACCGAGAGCGCGACCCAGGCCGTGGCCCGTGGCGTGCAGCCGGGCAACATGCTGGCCTTCGGTTCGTCGGCCTCGGGCAAGATGGCTGACATGATCCAGGCCGTGTTCAAGGACGTGTCGCCGGATTCGATGAAGGGCGTGCGCGTCGTCTTCATCGGCCAGTCGGCCGACAACGCCCGCGTACAGGCTGCGATCCAGCCGACCGGTGCCGAGTACATTTTCGTCGAAGCCAAGTAATACCGAGCCATGGCGGCCATGCTCCGGCATGGCCCGGGCGGCGTCCTGCAAGGGCGCCGCTGATGACCTGACCGGCCCGCGCGCCCGCGCTGGCCGGTCCTTTGTCCCAGGGCGCGGGCGAGGAGTATCGCCGTGTCGCTGAAAATCAACGAGCTCTGCGTCAACTGCGACGTATGCGAGCCGGCCTGCCCGAACCAGGCCATTGCGATGGGTGAAACCATCTACGTGATCGACCCTGCGCGCTGCACCGAATGCGTGGGTCATTTCGACGAGCCACAGTGCGTGGTCGTCTGCCCGGTCGAGTGCATCGACCCGGACCCGGAGATCGTGGAAACGGAAGACCAGCTGCTGGCCAAGCTGCGCCAGCTGCAGCACGATCACCCCGAACTCTACGCGGAGCCCCCATCCGAATGAAGACGCTGATCGTCCGCCCCCTGTTGCTGCTCGGCCTGCTGCTGAGCCCGATTGCCTGGGCCGACAGCCCGGCCCGTGCCGAGCGCCCCGATGGCGCGGCCATTGCCAGCGGCCATGCGCTGGCCACCCAGGCGGGCATCGACATCCTGGCGCAGGGCGGCAACGCCTTCGATGCCGCGGTGGCGGTATCGTCCACGCTGGCGGTGGTCGAGCCGATCAGTTCCGGCCTGGGCGGCGGTGGCTTCTTCCTGCTGCACGACGCGGCTACCGGCAAGGATGTGATGCTGGATGCGCGCGAGACCGCACCGGCCGCTGCGACCCCGCAGGCCTTCCTCGACAAGCAGGGCAACCTCGACCGTGATCGTTCGGTCAATGGCGCCTGGTCGGCCGGTATCCCGGGCCTGCCTGCGGCGCTGGTTGAACTGTCGGCAAAGCACGGCAAGCTGCCATTGGCGACCTCGCTGCAGCCGGCCATCCGCATCGCGCGCGAAGGCTTCCCGGTGTACGACCGCATGGCCAAGGGCTATGCCTCGCGCCGTGAAGTGATGGAGCGCTATCCCGGAACGCGCGAGGTCTACCTGCGCAACGGCAAGCCGATCGCCAGCGGTGACCTGTTCAAGCAGCCGGAGCTGGCACAGACGCTGGAGCGCCTGGCCGCAGGTGGCTTCGATGGCTTCTACAAGGGCCAGACCGGAACGCTGTTGCTGGCCGGCGTGAAGCAGGCCGGCGGCAAGTGGACCGCTGAAGAGCTGGCCGGTTACCGCGTGAAGCAGCGCGAGCCGATCGTGTTCAACTACAACGGCTGGAAGATCACCACTGCGCCGCCGCCGTCGTCCGGTGGCATCGCGCTGGCCAGCATGCTGCAGATCCTGGAAGGCTGGGATATCAGGAAAATGGACCCGGCGCACCGCACCCATCTGGTGGTGGAGTCGATGCGTCGCGCCTACCGCGACCGCACCTTCTTCCTCGGCGATCCGGACTTCGTGCAGATCCCGCAGAAGGTGCTGACCAGCAAGGACTATGCACAGGGCCTGCGGGCGACCATCCATCCGGAGAAGGCCACGCCCAGCGACCTGCTGTCGGGCAACCCGACGCCGCTGGAAGACGACGAAACCACGCACTTCTCGATCATCGACCGCGACGGCAACCGCGTCGGCGCCACCCAGACCGTCAACCTGCTGTACGGCTCGGGGCTGATTCCCAAGGGCACCGGCGTGCTGCTGAACAACGAGATGGACGACTTCGCGCTGAAGCCGGGCACGCCCAATGCGTTCGGCGTGATGGGCTATGAAGCCAATGCGCCGAAGCCGGGCAAGCGCATGCTCAGCTCGATGACGCCGACCTTCATGGAGAACGCCGACAAGGTGGTGGTGCTGGGCACCCCGGGTGGCAGCCGCATCATCACCATGGTGCTGCTGGGCATCCTCGGCTACGACGACGGCCTGGATGCGCAGCAGGTTGCCGCACTGCCGCGCTACCACCACCAGTGGCTGCCGGACCTGATCGAAGCCGAGGACGATGCGTTCGACGCGGCGACGGTGAAGCAGCTGCAGGCGATGGGCCACAAGATCGACCTGCCGGGCAATGTCGCCGCGGGTGGCCGCGGTTCCAGCCACGTGTGGGGCAACCTGCAGACCGTGGAATGGGACCGCAGGGCCAACAAGCTGTTCGGTGGCAGTGACCCGCGCAACCCGGTGGGCAGTGCCCAGGTGGTGCCGGCACACTGATCCGGTGGTGCCGGCTGCGGGCCGGCAATCCGGCTGATTATCGAAACCCCGCCTTTGCCGGCGGGGTTTTCTGTTTCCCTTCTAGCGATTATTTAACGAGCCGGCGCCGATAATCGACACATGAAACTCTGGTCTATTCGTGGAAACTCGCAGCGGCTTGATGGCGGCGCGATGTTCGGCAACGCGCCGCGCGCGTTGTGGGAAAAATGGGCGGCACCGGACGAGCTCAATCGCATCGAGCTGGCCTGCCGTGCGCTGCTTGCCAGCCCGCTGGAAGGCAAGACGGTGCTGTTTGAAACCGGTATCGGCGCGTTCTTCGATCCGCGCATGCGCGAGCGCTACGGCGTGCAGGAAAGCCAGCACGTGCTGATCGATTCGCTGCGCGAAGCCGGCTTCGAGCACGAGGATATCGACGTGGTGGTGCTTAGCCACCTGCATTTCGATCATGCCGGTGGCCTGCTGGCGGCATGGAGTGAAGGGCGTGAGCCCGAGCTGCTGTTCCCCAACGCAACCTACGTGGTCGGCGCACAGCATTGGCAGCGCGCCGTGCAGCCACACCCGCGCGATCGCGCCAGCTTCATTCCGGAACTGCCGGGCCTGCTGCAGGCCAGTGGCCGGCTGGAAGTGGTGGACGGGGAGTACTCGAAGGCGCTCGGCCGCAGCGTGCGCTTCAGTTACAGCGACGGGCATACACCGGGGCTGATGCTGGCCGAGATCGTCGGTCACGCGCATCCAGGCGAAAGTGCGCATGGTGGCGTGGTGTTCTGTGCCGACCTGATCCCGGGCCGTTCATGGGTACACGTGCCGATCACCATGGGCTATGACCGCAATGCCGAGCTGCTGATCGACGAGAAGCGGCAGTTCCTGGAAGACAAGCTGGCGCGCAACGTGCGGCTGTTCTTCACCCACGACCCGCAGGTGGCATTGGCGCAGCTTGGCAGGGATGACAAGGGGCGTTTCGTGACCCTGCACGAGCAGGGTGAGCTGAAGGCACGCGCCCTGGGGTAATGGCATGGCCGGGCAATGCCCGGCCTTTTACTGATGACGGTATATCCACGCCATGCGTGGATGGCGTTTCATCCGGACACGACCATTACGACGCCTTCAGGCAGCTGCTCATGAAGGTCTTGCGCGCATCACCGGCCAGCTTTTTGGCGCCCGCGTCAGCGTTGCACTTGCGCATGCGTTCCTGCTGCGTATTGACCGGCTTGGCGTCGGCCGCGTGGCCGCTGAGGCAGGAGCTCTGTGCAGTCTTGTAGGCATCGCCCTTCAGCCCCTTGTTCTTGGCCGAACATTCGGCCATGCGCTGCTGCTGCGGAGTGGTGGCATTGGCAGCCAGGGGCAGGCCGACCAGCAGGACGGCGGCCAGCAGGAAAGAGGCTTTCATCGGGAGCTCCAAGGGTGGCGGGTGCGCGGAGCATTCGCTTCCCGGCGCCAAGAGCACGTGAAGAATCGCAACGCGGCCGCGATGGCCTGCGCTGTTGGGGTCAGACCCCTTTCGCGGCGAAAGGGCTCTGACCCCGGTTCTTCGGATCAGCCGACGCGGGTACCGAAGATGCGGTCACCGGCATCGCCCAGGCCCGGCAGGATGTAGCCCTTGTCGTTGAGCTGGGCATCGATGGCCGCGGTGTAGATCTCCACGTCCGGGTGCACGGCCTTGACCGCCTCGATGCCTTCCGGCGCGGCCACCAGGAAGATGCCCTTGATGCGGCGGGCGCCGGCACGCTTGAGCATGTCGATGGTGGCGATCAGGGTGCCGCCGGTGGCCAGCATAGGGTCCAGGATCAGCGCGTCGCGCTCTTCCAGGCGCCCGGTCAGGCGCTCGAAGTAGGGCACCGGCTGCAGGGTTTCCTCATCGCGCTGCAGGCCGACCACGCTGACACGGGCCGCCGGGATCAGCGACAGCACGCCGCTGAGCATGCCCAGGCCGGCGCGCAGGATCGGCACCACGGTGATCTTGGCGCCCGCAATGCGCTGCACGGTGACCGGGCCGGCCCAGCCGGGCAGGGTGTGCGGCTCGGTGTCCAGGTCGGCGGTGGCCTCGTAGGCCAGCAGCGTACCCAGCTCGTTGGCCAGTTCGCGGAAATCCTTGGTGCTGAGCGCAGCGTTGCGCATCAGGCCGATCTTGTGCTGCACCAGCGGGTGGCGCACTTCGACGATCTTCATGGTCGGGAAGGGAAAAAGGAGAGAGGGCGCCATTTTGCCGGATCGGCGGGCCGAACCCAAACCTGGCCCGGAGCGGCGTTACTCGAAATGTGCAGGCGCATGTCACGGCCATGCAACCTTGCGGACATACCGTGCAGACCCATTCTTAACAGGAATGGGGATTCCCAGTGCATATCAAGACTCCGTTGGCCGTTGCCATCACCCTGACCCTGGCGATGGGGGCCGCAGCCCCGCTGCAGGCGGCCGGGCAGCAGGCGGTTGCCGCCACCGGCGCCGTGGCCGCTGATGCGGTCGACCTGGACCGCATCGAAGTGCGCGCCCAGCTCGAATCACAGATCCGCGCGGTTGACCTCAAGCGCAGCAGTGATGCGATCGAAGACGCCGTGTCCTCCGATGCACTGGGCCAGTACCCGGACAAGAACGTGGCCGAGTCGCTGCAGCGCCTGCCGGGCATCAGCGTGACCCGCGACCAGGGCGAGGGGCGCTTCGTGGTCATCCGTGGTCTGGACGCCAACCTCAACAGCGTCAGCGTGGATGGCATCGCCATCGGTACGCCGGAGGATTCCAGCCGCGCCGCACCGCTGGACGTGATCCCGTCCGACTCCACCGAGCGCCTGCGCGTGGTCAAGTCGCCGACCCCGGACATGCCGGGTGATGCCATCGGTGGCGCCGTGCTGGTGGAATCGGCCTCGGCCTTCGACCGCAACGGTCGCAGCCTGCGTGGCAAGATCGAAGGCAGCCACCAGCAGTTGTCCGGTGAGACCAGCCCCAAGGCTGCCTTCAACTACAGCGAAGTGTTCAACGACACCTTCGGTGTGGCGCTGGGCGTGAACTACCAGAAGCGCAAGTTCGAGTCGGACAACACCGAAGTGGAGTATGACGGCAAGGACGATGCCGTCCCCGGCGATGTCACCGCGATCAACCTGCAGCACCGCAAGTACGAGATCGAGCGCAAGCGCATCGGTGCCAACCTCAACCTCGACTGGCGCCCGAATGAAGACAGCAAGTACTACCTGCGCACGCTGTACAGCCAGTTCGACGATGCGGAGACCCGCCAGCGCGTGATCTTCAACTTCGACGACGCGAAGATGGTCAAGACCGGCACCGACCAGTACCGCCTGGATGGAATGCCGAAGGATTCCATCGACAAGCGCATGCGCTACCGCACCAAGAAGGAAAACACCTTCGCGGCCAGTCTCGGTGGCGAGAACAAGCTGACCAACGCCGTGGTCGATTACCGGATCGGCTACACCCGTACCGAAGAGCGCGTGAACGACGAGATGGAGGCCCGTTTCAAGCTTGATGGCAAGGCCTTCAATGGCACCCTCGACCAGCGCAGCCGCCTGCCCAGCTACAGCTTCGACAACCCGCAGTGGCTGGACAACAGCAACTACGCGTTCGACCGCTTCGTGCTCTCGCCCAAGCAGGTCAACGACAAGGAACACAGCGCGCAGGTCAACGTACGCTTCGACGGCGACAGCAGCAGCATCAAATTCGGCCTGCTGGGTCGCTGGCGCGACCGTGACGTGAATGTGGACGAGCGCGAACTGCGTGTCGGCCCGAAGGTGGCGCTGTCGAGCTGGAGCACCTCCTCGCCGGAGCACCGCCACGGCAACCTCGGTGACGGCATGGATTCGGCCGCGATGCGTGCCTTCTGGGCGGCCAATGGCGGCCAGTACAGCGCCCGTCCCCAGGATGCCGGTGGCAACGCGATGACATCGCTGGAAGAGGACTACGTGGCCAGCGAAGACATCTTCGCCAGCTACGCCATGGGTACCTGGGATGTGGGCGCGCTGCGCATCATCGGCGGTGTGCGCGTGGAAAACACCCAGTTCAAGGCGATCGGCAACCAGGTGGACGTGGCCGCCAACGGACGCAGCTTCACCGTCACCCCGCGGGTGGCCAACAGCAGCTACACCAACGTGCTGCCGGGTCTGCACCTGCGCTACGACGCGGCCGATGACTGGGTACTGCGCGCCTCGGCCAACAAGACCGTATCGCGTCCTTCCTTCGGCGATGTCTCGCCACGCGTGGGCTACAGCCGCGGCGACGAGGAAGTGCGCCTGGGTAATCCGGAACTGGATCCGTACGAGTCGAAGAACATCGACCTGTCGGTGGAGAAGTACATCGGCAGCACCGGTATCGTTTCACTTGGCCTGTTCCACAAGTCGATCGATGGCTACATCGTGCAAACGGTGCGGACCAATGATCCCGCTTATGGCGGCTTTGACGTGACCCAGCCGATCAATGGCCGCAAGGCCACCGTGCGCGGTGCGGAATTCAACTGGCAGCAGCAGCTGGCCTTCCTGCCGGACGGCCTGGATGGCCTGCTGGTCGGTGCCAGTGGCACCTGGCTGGATACCAAGTTCGATGCCGGCATCAAGGACCGTGCAGGCGAGGACTTCACACTGCCGCGCGCCTCCAAGCATGTCTACAGCGCACACATCGGCTATGAAAAGTACGGTGTGAGTACACGCCTGGCGGCGGTGTACCGCAGCGAGTACCTGGACAGCATCGGCAAGGGCCGGGCGTTCGACATCTACGTTGCACCGAACACCCAGCTCGATTTCTCGCTGGACTACAAGTTCACCCCGCGGGTGAGCATGTATTTCGAAGCACAGAACCTGCTGGACAAGCCGCTGGAGCTGTACCAGGGCACGCGCTCGCGCACCCTGCAGATGGAAGAGTACGGCCGCACCTATGCGCTGGGCCTGAAGGTGGCACTGTGATGGGGCGTGGCATCACCGTCCTGGCGGTCGCGCTCGCGGCGACCCTGGCCGCCGGCTGCACGCCGGCGACCGGCAACGATCCGGCCGCGGCCCCTACGGCAGCGAAAGCCGGGGGCGCGCGCACGGTGACCACCATCGCCGAAGCCTTCCTGTCACCGATGACCCCGGCCGACAACATCGATTCGCCGGCGGCGTGGCGTGCGCCGGATGGCAAGCTGTGGCTGATTGCCACCGCCAAGGCCACCGACAAGCTGGTGGTCTACGATGGCAGCACCGGCCAGCACCTGCGTGACGTTGGCAGCAGCGGCACCGGGCCAGGGCAGTTCGATCGCCCAAACGGCATCGCGGTGACCGACGACCTGCTGTGGATCGTGGAGCGCGACAATCACCGCGTGCAGGTGCTGAGCCTGCCGGACTTCGCGCCGCTGGCGACGTTCGCTGCGGACGACCTGCGCAAGCCGTACGGGCTGTGGGTCGACCGCCGTGCCGATGGCTACAGCGTCTACGTTACCGACTCCTGGGACAACGGCGAGGATGCGCAGGGGCGTGACATCCTGCCGCCGCTGGCCGAGCTGGACAAGCGCGTGCGCCAGTACCACGTGACCCGCGACGGTGCGAAGGTCGAGGCGAAGCTGGTGGCCAGCATCGGTGACACCAGCGAAACCGGTGCGCTGCGCGTGGTCGAGTCGATCTGGGGCGATCCGGAGAATGATCGCCTGTTGATCGCCGAAGAGGATGAGAGCTACGCCAGCGAGTTCAAGGTCTACACCCTGGCCGGACGCTTCACCGGCACCACGTTCGGCCGCGACGTGTTCAAGGCGCAGGCCGAAGGCGTGACCCTGCGTACCTGCGGCAAGGACGGCTGGTGGATCACCACCGAACAGGGCAAGCAGCGCAGCGTGTTCCATCTGTTCGACCGGCACACGCTGAAGCCGGTGGGCGCGTTCCAGGGGAATACCGTGGCCAACACCGACGGCATCTGGATGATGCAGCAACCCAGTGCGCGCTTCCCGCACGGCGCACTGTATGCAGTGCATGACGACCAGGGCGTGGTGGCGTTCGACTGGGAGAGCATCGCCAAGCAGTTGGCATTGCCGCTGGAGTGTGGCGCATGAGCCGGCAGTGCGTGATGCGCACGCTGGCGTTGGGCCTGCTGCTGGCACTGCCGTCGCTGTCGTTCGCAGCGGCCGAACCCAACACCCAGGTGCCAGCGGGCAGCCGCCACTACGCAGCGACGCCGGTGCCGGATCGCATCGTCGCCTCGCCGGCGGTGGATCCCAGCTACGGTTTCGCCGTGGCCTGGCGTACTGACGGCAGCGTGCAGGCACCGCTGCTCGAGATTGCCCTCGCCGGGGATTCGCCGGCCATCGAGGGCATCCGCCAGGTGCGTGCGACGACGCGAGCACTGCAGACCGAGAACGGGCTGTCGCACCATCATCGTGCCGACATCGCTGGCCTGCAGCCGGACACCCAGTACGTCTACCGCGTGCAGGGCAATGGCAGCTGGAGCGCCTGGAACCAGCTGCGCACGCTGGCCGCGGCCGACAAGCCGCTGACCCTGCTGTACTTCGGTGATACCCAGAACAAGAACGTCAGCCATGTCAGCCGCGTGGTGCGTGCCGCACAGAAGGCTGCACCGCAGGCGCGCATGAGCCTGTTCGCCGGTGACCTGGTCAGCGGCGGCGACAACATGGACGACAGCGAATGGGGCGAGTGGTTTGCCGCCACCGGATGGCTGGCGCAGGAAACACTGGTGGCCCCGGCGATCGGCAACCATGAGTACTTCGAGGAATTCGAGGACACGCCGCAGGAGCGTCGCGTGCTGGGCCGGCACTGGCCGGTGACCTTCGCGCTGCCGGGCAATGGCGCCACCGCCGCGCAGCAGACCAGCTACTGGTTCGATGCGCAGGGTGTACGCGTGGCGGTGGTCGATGGCACCTCGGCACTCGACCTCGGCACCGCCAAGGCGCAGGCACAGTGGCTGGACAAGGTTCTGACCGGCAACCCGCAGCCGTGGACCATCGTGCTGCTGCACCAGCCGTTCTACTCACCCCGCGAAGGCCGCGAGAACGCTGCGCTGCGTGACGTGCTGTTGCCGGTGGTACGCCGCCACAGCGTCGATCTGGTGCTGCAGGGCCACGATCACACCTATGGTCGCCGTGGCGAAGGGCATGCCGCGACGCCGCAGTATGTGGTGACCGTGGCCGGACCGAAGCAGTACCGCCTTTCCGACGAAGCACGCAGGACGATGGATCCGGTGGCCGAGGATACCCAGTTGTTCCAGGTGTTGAACATTGATCCGCAGCACCTGCGCTATGAAGCACGCACGGTGACCGGCCGTCTCTACGATGCCTTCGAACTGCGCCGTGATGCCAAGGGTGGCAAGCAGCGCACGGAGCTGACCGAAGGTCGCATCAGGCCACGCGACTGCCCGCGTGCACAGACCGCCAAGGGCCGTGCCGACCGCTGCTGGGAGTGAGAAGACGCATATGACCACGCCCCGGCGCATCCTTCCGCTCGCCGCCATCGGTGCCGCCCTGCTGTTGCTGGCCAGTGCGGTGACCGCTGCCGATACCGTATTGCATCCGTTCCTGGTGGCCCAGCCGAAGCAGGCCCCACAGGAGGTGAATCTGGCGGTGGAGATTCCGGCCGGCAGCTTCACCAAGTACGAGATCAAGGAAGACGGCCTGGTCCATGTGGACCGCTTCCAGTCGATGCCGGTCGCCTATCCGGCCAACTACGGTTCGATGCCGCGCACTCTGGCCGGTGACAACGATCCGCTGGACGCGCTGGTGCTGACCCGTGAACCGCTGCATCCGGGCGTGATCGTGCGCTTCCGGCCGATCGGCTATCTGAAGATGATCGATGGCGGTGAGCACGACGAGAAGATCATCGGCGTGCCGACCGATAAGGTCGACCCGACCTACGCCAGCATCCGCGACCTGAAGGATCTGCCGGAGGTCGAGCGTCAGCGCATCGAGGCGTTCTTCCGGGTCTACAAGGACCTGCCGGCCGGTCGCAACCCGGTGCAGCTCAATGGCTGGGGCAACGCCGCCGAGGCGCGGGTACTGATCAGCGAGGCGATGCAGCGTTTCGAGAAGTAGAGCCACGACATGCGTGGATTCAGTCCAGCAACGTCCCGATGAACGACTCGGCCTGCAGGCGGTCGCCCAGTACCCGGGCCACCGCCTGTACGGCTGCCTCCTGGTGTTCAGGACGGATGCCGCCATCGTCATCGTCGTTGTAGAGGTCATCGCCGGCATCGAGGTACACCGTGCCTGCAGCAGCCAGAGCCGCCATCAAGGTCGGCACATCGGCAGTGATCTCGC
This sequence comes from Stenotrophomonas sp. 99219_Sma, assembly GCF_056480785.1. NCBI lineage: Bacteria > Pseudomonadati > Pseudomonadota > Gammaproteobacteria > Lysobacterales > Lysobacteraceae > Stenotrophomonas > Stenotrophomonas sp. 99219_Sma. The sequence goes on from NZ_CM151117.1 coordinate 1,748,998, forward strand.
CGGCATCCAGCAGGCCCGCACCGTGGTGACTGAACAGCACACGGCCGTCATCCAGGTCGAGGATGAACGGATCAGCGCCGCGATCGGCAATCACCAGCCAGTTCGATGGCCAGTTGTCGATCGGATCGCCGCTGATGCCATGCCAGCGATAGCCGGCCTGGTGACTCCACACGCGTCGCAGCGGCGGTATCCAGACTTCGAGGCCCGGAATGGTGATTCCGGAGTTGCCCACCTTCGCATTGATCTCATGACCCAGCGGTCCCACCTGCGCGTAGAAGCACGCCAGCACCGGTGGTAACGGGAACGGTCCCTGCCAGTCACCTTCGTGCTGGGCCCGCAGCAGCCCGAAGCGGGCGAATGAGGCGTACAGATCATCCATGGCGGGTCCAACGAGGAGCGGCCCAGCAGCCTAGCAGACGGCGTCTGCGTGCAGCGCCTTCACCGCCGCTGGCTATCATGTCCGCCTTCAACAACGAAGGCGGTGTCTGTGTCGGTAGCGTTGGTATGGTTCCGCCGTGATCTGCGGCTGCAGGAAAATCCGGCCCTGCAGGCCGCGCTGGATGCCGGTCACGACGTGGTGCCGATCTACATCCATGCGCCCCACGAAGAGGGTGAGTGGGTGCCGGGTGCCGCCTCCGATGCGTGGCGCCACCGTTCACTGGCCGCGTTGGACGCCGACCTGCGCGTGCGCGGTTCGTCGCTGGTGCTGCGCAGTGGTGACAGCCTGCCGGCCCTGCAGTTGCTGATCGAGCAGACCGGCGCCGGGGCGGTGTACTGGAACCGCAAGTACGAACCGGCCACCCAGCCACGCGACGCCACCATCAAGCGCACGTTGCGCGAGCAGGGCATCGACGCACAGAGCTGCAATGGCAGCCTGCTGTTCGAGCCGTGGGACATCGCCACCCAGCAGGGCCAGCCCTACAAGGTATTCACGCCGTACTGGCGCAATGTACTCAGTCATTGGCGCCTGCCCGCGCTGCAGGCCGCACCGGAAGCATTGGCGACGCACGCGGTCGACAGCCTGGCATTGGATGATCTCCAGTTGGCACCGACGCTGGACTGGGATACCGGCTTCTGGGAGCACTGGCAGCCGGGTGAAGCCGGTGCGCTGGAAGCGCTGTCCGTGTTCGAGGACGGTGCGCTGCGCGGCTACCGCGAGCAGCGTGACCTGCCAGATCGCGTGGGCACCTCGCGACTGTCGCCGCACCTGCATTTCGGCGAAATCGCACCCTGGCGGATTGCCCATGCGCTGGAAGGGCTGCGCAGTGCCGACACCGACGCCGACATCGACGGCTACCTTCGCCAACTGGGCTGGCGTGACTTCGCCTACCACCTGCTGCATCACTTCCCGAAGACGCCGACCGACAACCTCAACCCGCGCTTTGACCGTTTCCCGTGGGCCACACCGAGTGCCGCGCAGCTGCACGACTGGCAGCGCGGCAACACCGGCGTGCCGATCGTCGATGCAGGCCTGCGCGAGCTGTGGCACACCGGTTACATGCACAACCGGGTGCGGATGATCGTGGCCAGCTATCTGTGCAAGCACCTGCGCGCGCACTGGCTGCATGGCGCGCGCTGGTTCTGGGACACCCTGGTCGATGCCGACCTGGCCAACAACACGATGGGCTGGCAGTGGGTGGCCGGGACCGGTGCCGATGCCGCACCTTACTTCCGCGTGTTCAACCCCGTGACCCAGGCCGAGAAGTTCGACCCCCAGGCCCGCTACATCAGCCGCTGGGTGCCCGAACTGGGGGCGCTGCCGGTGAAAGCGCGCTTCGCGCCGTGGCAGCATCCGTTGCTGCTGGCGGCACATGCCCCGGGCTATCCGCGCACGCCGCTGGTGGATCTGGCGGTTGGCCGCGATGCCGCGCTGGCTGCCTATCGGCAGTCGGGAGCGGGGTAAAGTGCGGGCCGAGCGATCCGGTCAGTTAGCTGAACGCGGCCCTGTCGACGTGCCCGATCATCATTCCGGCATCGCATCGGGCTGTTTATTCTCTTTGCGCCCGCAGGCCGCCGGCCGACCGGAAACCAAGGAGAACCTCATGATCCGCAATACCACCCGCAACGTCGCACTGGCCCTGATGAGTGCGGCCGTCCTGTCGGCCTGCGCCACCGGCGGCTCCTACGTACAGAGTGACCAGTACGGCAACCCGACCGAGCAGCAGAACCGCACCGGCCGCAACGCGCTGATCGGCACCGCCATCGGCGTAGCCGCCGGCCTGCTGACCGGTGACAGCGCCACGGAGCGTCGTCAGCATGCGCTGATCGGCGCCGGTATCGGCGCGCTCAGCGGCGCCGCGGTAGGCCAGTACCAGGATCGCCAGGAACGCGCACTGCGCGAGCGCACTGCCAACACCGGCATTGATGTGCAGCGCCAGGGCGACAACATCATGCTGAACCTGCCGGACGGCATCACCTTCGACTTCGGCAAGTCGACCCTGAAGCCGCAGTTCTACGGCTCGCTCAATGGCGTGGCAGGCACCCTGCGTGACTACAACCAGACCATGATCGAAGTGGTCGGCCATACCGACAGCATCGGCAGTGACGCGGTCAACAACCGCCTGTCGAAGGAACGTGCCGACTCGGTCGCGCAGTACCTGATCGGCCAGGGCGTGCAGAGCGTGCGCATCGAAACCCTGGGCGCCGGCAAGTCGTACCCGATTGCCGACAACAGCACCGATGCCGGCCGCGCCAAGAACCGCCGCGTCGAAATCCGCGTGATTCCCCTGAAGCAGTAACGCGTAGCGTTACGGTTCCGGCGTAGCCGGAACGAAAATGCCGCCCTTGCAGGCGGCATTTTCTGTAGGTGCCGAGCTTGCTCGGCACACCGATAGCGCTCCCGGTTGCGGTTTCTCCAAACGCCGCCGACCAAGGTCGGCATCTACCGAAAGCCACGTAGCCGGAACGAAAATGCCGCCCTTGCAGGCGGCATTTTCTGTAGGTGCCGAGCTTGCTCGGCACGCCGATAGCGCTCCCGGTCGCGGCTTCTGCGAACGGCGCCGACCAAGGTCGGCATCTACCGAATGCCAGGCAGCCGGAACGAAAATGCCGCCCTTGCAGGCGGCATTTTTGTGGGTGCCGAGCGTTGCTCGGCACGCCGATAGCGCCCGTAGAGTCGAGCTTGCTCGACTGAAGCGCAAGAGCAGTCGAGCAAGCTCGACTCTACGGAATGCCGGTAGATCCACGCCATGCGTGGATGCTTCCGGTCATGCGGCCGAAGCGGCCACCTTCTCCAGAATCCGCTTGCCGCTGCTTTCCAGCGCCGCGTCTTCCTTTTCCTTCTGCTGCTGCGCCAGCTTCGCGCCCGGGCACTGCGCCAGCATGTAATTGGCGTCGAAGTTGAGCTTCTCGACCAGGAAGTCGACGAATGCACGCACCTTCGGCGAGACCAGGCGGCCACCGGCGAACACGGCGTTGAAGTCCACTTCCGGCCCGGTCCAGCCAGCCAGCACGCGGCGCACCATGCCCGACTCAACGAACGGCTTGGCCATCACGTCCCCGGTCAGCAGCAGGCCTTCGCCGCACACCAATGCACCATTCAACGCAGACATGTCGTTGGCGGTCATCAGCGGGGTAACAGGGAAGTCGCGCAGCTCGCCGCCGTTCTCGCCCAGCTGCCAGGTGAAGCGCGGCGAGTTGCCGGTGTGGTACGGCTTGCGCATCGCCAGGATGCGATGGAACTGCAGCTCTTCCGGGTGCAGCGGCTCACCATAGCGTTCGATGTAGGCCGGGCTGGCGAACACCTGCGTGCGCAGGCTGCCCAGCTTGCGTGCCACCAGGTTGGAATCGGGCAAGGCACCCACGCGCAGGGCCAGGTCCGCCTCACCTGCAATCAGGTCCAGCTTCTCGTTGCCCATGTGCATGTCCAAGCGGATCTCTGGATACTGCGCATGGAACTGGCCCAGCAGCGGTGCAATCCAGGTGATGCCGATCGAGTAAGGCACGGTGAAGCGCAGCCAGCCGCGCGGACCGGACTGGAGCTGGCTCACCGCGCTCTCAGCTTCTTCCAGTTCGCGCGCGATGCGCTGGCAATGTTCGTGGTAGATCGAACCCGCTTCGGTCAGGCCGAGGCGGCGGGTGGTCCGGTGCAGCAGGCGCGCACCCAGGCGCGTTTCCAGCTCCTGCACTTTGCGACTGACCGTGGTCTTGGGCAGGCCGAGCGATTTGGCAGCGGCAATGAAACTGCCTTGCTCGACCACTTTGACGAAGATCAGCGTCTCGTTGAGATCGTGGGACATGGTCTGGGATCCTGGACGTCGGGGATGGGACAATCGTGACAGAACGATTGGACCGGGAGCGGGATGATTATTCCCCTTAATCAGGACTAATCAAGTAAAGGTTTGAGGTCTATCGTGGCGCCATTCGTTATTTGGAGCCCGTCCGCCATGAGCCTGCGCAACATTCTTGCCCGTCTCCGGAACGCCGGCCAGAGCACCCTGGACCTGGCAATGACCGTTGAAGTCCGCCCGAGTTCCTTGGTACACAAGGACTTCCGTGAGTTTACCGCGCCGATGCGTCAGCAGCGTGGCGGTGCCATCCGCCTGGCCCCGCACAAGGGCGACCGGCTGCGTCGAATCGGGACTATCCCGGATTTGGGAGGAAATGTCCCGTGAATGGGATGCTGACGCCCGAAGTCCTGGTCCTCGGCGGCACCGGTGCCGTCGGCCAGGGCGTGGTTGGCGCACTGCTGGAAGCCGGCAGCCCGGTGCTGGTGGTCGGTCGCGACCCGGGCCGGCTGGCGGCGCTGCATGAGCAGTTCGCCGATGAGCCGGGCCTGGAGACGCTGCTGGGTTCGCTCAGCGATGACGGCTCGGCGCGCGCACTGGCCGAACGCATCGCGCATCGCCCGCGTCCGCTGGCGGCAGTGATCGCCGCAATGGGCGGCCCTTACCGTCGCGGCCGGGTGACTGACCGCAACGGCGATGAACTGCTGGGCGCGATGCAGGCCGATCTGATGCCGCACGTGCACGCGGTGCGTCATCTGCTGCCGCTGCTGCAGGACAACGTGCATGCGCGCCGCTACGTGATGATCGGCAGCCCGGCCAATGCCAAGCCATGGGCGGGCTACGGCGAAACCTCGATCACCACTGCGGCGCTGCGTATGTACGCGCAGGTGGTGCACCAGGAAGCCCAGGCATTGGGCGTGCGCGCGCAGATGCTGGAAGTCTGCAGCCCGGTGTGTACGCCGGCCAACGCGGCCAATGCCTGCATCGAGTGGCCCAGCTCACTGCTGGTCGGCCGTCGCGTGGTCTCCCTGCTCGACGGCTGCCGCGACAACCGCGCCATCGTCCGCTGCGACAGCAGTGATGCCGAACTGCCGCGCGGCCTGCTGCACCTGGACGTTCCTCCCCTGTGGCGCGATACCGCAGGCGTCGCTTGACCTCGACCATGGTTGAGGTCGCAGGATACGCCGCCTGTTTTTGCAACACGTTCTCATCTAGCTGTACCACCCCTCCGTACGGATGCATGCCATGACTTCCCCCAATTCCACCCCACATCGTTTCGGCCATCGCATCGCGATGGTTGGCGTGTCGATCCTCGCCGCAGCCGTGCTGGCGGCCTGCAGCGGCGGCCACGCCGAAGAAGCCGGTGCACCGCCGCCGCCGCAGGTCAGTGCTGCACCGGTGCTGGTCAAGCAGGTCAGCCAGTGGGACGAGTTCAGCGGCCGCGTCGAAGCGGTACAGAGCGTTGAACTGCGCCCGCGCGTGTCCGGCTACATCGACAAGGTCAACTACGTCGAAGGCCAGGAAGTGAAGAAGGGCGAAGTGCTCTTCACCATCGACGCGCGCAGCTACCAGGCCGAGTATGATCGCGCCGCTGCCGAACTGGCCCGCGCCCGCACCCAGGCCACGCTGGCCCGCAGTGAATCCGAGCGTGCCAAGCGCTTGTCCGAGCAGCAGGCCATTTCCACCGAGACGGCCGAGCAGCGTCGCGCTGCGGCTGACCAGTCCGGTGCCGCCGTACAGGCGGCCCAGGCTGCGCTGGATGCGGCCCGCCTCAACCTGGAGTTCACCAAGGTGCGTGCGCCGATCGACGGCCGCGCCGGCCGCGCGATGGTCACCGCCGGCAACCTGGTCACCGCCGGCGACAGCGCCAGCGTGCTGACCACGCTGGTCTCGCTGGATACCGTGTTCGTCTACTTCGATGCCGATGAAAGCACTTTCCTTCGCTATGCACAGATGGCACGCAAGGGTGAACGCCCGAGCGAGCGTGACAGCGATCTGCCGGTGAAGGTCGGCCTGTCCGGCGAAGAGGGTTACCCGCATTCGGGCAAGGTCGACTTCCTCGACAACCAGGTGGCACGCAGCACCGGCACCATCCGCGTCCGCGCGCTGCTGGACAACGCCGATCGCCAGTTCACGCCGGGCCTGTTCGCCCGCGTGCAGCTGCTCGGCAGCGGCCAGTTCCAGGCCCTGCTGATCGACGAGAAGGCTGTTCTGACCGACCAGGATCGCAAGTACGTGTACGTGGTCGACAAGGATGGCAAGGCCCAGCGCCGTGACATCCAGCTCGGCCGCACCGCCGACGGCCTGCGTATTGTCGAGCACGGCCTGGCCGCCGGCGACAAGGTGATCATCGACGGCGTGCAGAAGGTCTTCATGCCGGGCATGCCGGTGCAGGCCAAGGCCGTGGCGATGCAGCCGCAGGCTGCGCCACCGGCACCGGGCCGCGATGCCACCGCCGCGCTGAACCACTGATCCGCCGTCTCCTGATCCGCGTCCCCGCTTAGCTGCCGGCGCCAGCAGCAGCCTTCCCTGCCTTCGTCATCTCGGCGAGGGGCGGGGAGGCTGTTGCCCGCCGAACGCCTTTCCCAGGAATTCCTCCATGGACTTTTCCCGTTTCTTCATCGACAGGCCGATCTTCGCGGCGGTGCTGTCGATCGTGATCTTCGCCGCAGGCCTGATCACGATTCCAATCCTGCCGATCAGCGAGTACCCGGAAGTGGTGCCGCCGTCGGTGGTCGTGCGCACGGTGTATCCGGGCGCCAACCCCAAGGTCATTGCCGAGACCGTCGCCACCCCGCTTGAAGAGGCCATCAACGGCGTCGAAGGCATGATGTACCTGAAGTCGGTCGCCGGCTCGGACGGTGTGCTGCAGATGACCGTCACCTTCCGCCCGGGCACCGACCCGGACGCGGCAGCGGTGAAGGTGCAGAACCGCGTGGCGCAGGCGCAGGCGCGCCTGCCCGAGGACGTGCGCCGGCAGGGCGTGACCACGCAGAAGCAGTCGCCGACCTTCCTGATGGTGGTGCACCTGACCTCGCCGAACGGCAAGTACGACACCCTGTACCTGCGCAACTATGCCCGTCTGCACGTCAAGGATGCGCTGGCGCGTATTCCGGGCGTGGGTGACGCGCAGATCTTCGGTGGTGGTGACTACGCCATGCGCGCCTGGCTGGACCCGGACAAGGTCGCCTCGCGCGGCCTGACCGCCAGTGACGTAGTGCGCGCCATGCGTGAGCAGAACGTGCAGGTCTCGGCCGGCCAGCTCGGTGCCGAACCACTGCCGAACAGCCAGTTCCTGACCCTGATCAATGCCCAGGGCCGCCTGAAGACTGAAAAGGAATTCGGCGACATCGTGCTCAAGAGCGGTGTTGATGGCGAGATCGTGCGCCTGGCCGATGTGGCCCGCCTGGAACTGGGTGCCGGTGACTACACCCTGCGTTCGCAGCTGGACGGCAAGAACGCGGTGGGTATCGGTATCTTCCAGTCGCCGGGTGCCAATGCACTGGAGATCCGTGACCAGGTCATCTCGACGATGGACGAGATGCAGAAGACCATGCCGGCCGACGTGAAGTACGAAGCCGTGTATGACACCACCATCTTCGTGCGCGACTCGATCAAGGCCGTGGTCTCCACGCTGCTGGAAGCGATCGCGCTGGTGGTGCTGGTGGTGATCCTGTTCCTGCAGACCTGGCGTGCGTCGATCATTCCGCTGATCGCGGTGCCGGTGTCGGTGGTCGGTACTTTCGCCGCGCTGTACCTGCTGGGCTTCTCGATCAACACGCTGAGCCTGTTCGGCCTGGTGCTGGCGATCGGCATTGTGGTCGATGACGCGATCGTGGTGGTGGAGAACGTCGAGCGCAACATCGAAGAAGGCCTGTCGCCCACCGCCGCGGCCCACCAGGCCATGCGTGAGGTGTCCGGCCCGATCATCGCGATCGCGCTGGTGCTGTGTGCCGTGTTCGTGCCGATGGCCTTCCTGTCGGGTGTCACTGGCCAGTTCTACAAGCAGTTCGCGGTCACCATCGCCATCTCCACGGTGATCTCGGCGATCAACTCGCTGACCCTGTCGCCGGCCCTGGCCGCGCGCCTGCTGAAGGCCCATGGAGCGCCGAAGGACGGCCCGAGCCGCTTGATCGACCGCCTGTTCGGCTGGGTGTTCCGTCCGTTCAACCGCTTCTTCAAGTCCAGTTCGGAGAAGTACGAGCGTGGCGTGGCTCGCATCCTCGGCCGTCGTGGTGCGGTGTTCGTGGTCTACGCGATCCTGCTGGTCGGTACCGGTGTGATCTTCAAGCTGGTGCCGCCGGGCTTCATCCCGACCCAGGACAAGCTGTACCTGATCGCGGGTGTGAAGTTGCCGGAAGGTTCGTCGATCGCGCGTACCGATGAAATGCTGCGCAAGGTCGCCAAGATCGCCCAGGAAACCGATGGCGTGGCCCACACCATCTCGTTCCCGGGTTTGAACGCGCTGCAGTTCACCAACACGCCGAACACCGGTGTGGCGTTCATTCCGCTCAAGCCGTTCGCCGAGCGTCATGGCCGTACCGCCGCGCAGATCAACGCCGAGATCAACCAGAAGATCGCCGGCCTGCAGGAAGGCTTCGCCTTCTCGATGATGCCGCCGCCGATCCTCGGCCTGGGCAACGGCAACGGCTACCAGATGTTCATCGAGGACCGTGGCAACCTGGGTTACGGCGCGCTGCAGAATGCCGTACAGGCGATGCAGGGCACCGTTGCGCAGACGCCGGGCATGGCCTTCCCGATTTCCAGCTACCAGGCCAATGTGCCGCAGCTGGATGCCGAGGTCGACCGCGTCAAGGCCAAGGCACAGGGCGTGCAGCTCACCGAACTGTTCGACACGCTGCAGACCTACCTCGGCTCGGCCTACGTCAACGACTTCAACCAGTTCGGCCGTACCTGGCAGGTCATCGCGCAGGCGGACGGTCCGTACCGCGAAACGGTCGAGGACATCGGCAAGCTGCGTACCCGCAATGACCGCGGCGAGATGGTGCCGATCGGTTCGATGGTCACCATCAAGCAGACCTTCGGCCCGGACCCGGTGCTGCGCTTCAATGGCTATCCGGCGGCGGATCTGGCCGGTGAAGCCGACCCGCGCCTGCTGTCTTCGGCCGAGGCGATGAACAAGCTGACCGAGATCGCCGGCAAGGTGCTGCCGGTAGGCATGACCACCGAATGGACCGACCTGAGCTACCAGCAGGCGACCCAGGGCAAGGCGGCCTTCATCGTGTTCCCGGTGGCGATCATGCTGGCCTTCCTGGTGCTGGCCGCACTGTACGAGAGCTGGTCGCTGCCGCTGGCGGTGATCCTGATCGTGCCGATGACCCTGCTGTCCGCGCTGTTCGGCGTGTGGCTGACCGGTGGTGACAACAACGTGTTCGTGCAGGTCGGCCTGGTGGTGCTGATGGGCCTGGCGTGCAAGAACGCGATCCTGATCGTCGAATTTGCCAGAGAGCTGGAGATGGGCGGCAAGGGTATCGTTGAAGCTGCGCTGGAAGCCTGCCGCCTGCGCCTGCGCCCGATCGTGATGACCTCCATCGCGTTCATCGCCGGCACCGTACCGCTGGTGCTGTCGCACGGTGCAGGTGCCGAGGTGCGCTCGGTGACCGGTATCACCGTGTTCGCCGGCATGCTGGGCGTGACCCTGTTCGGCCTGTTCCTCACCCCGGTGTTCTACGTGGCCCTGCGCAAGTTCGTCACCCGCAACGGTGGTGGCCAGCTGGTGCAGCACGGCGAGCCGACCATCCACCACTGACATGGAACCCCGTCGCCGCCGGTCGCTGGCCGGCGGCGGCTTCCCCCTCACGAGGCAAGAATCCATGAACTCTCATCAGAACAAGATCGCGCTGGTCACCGGCGCCACCCGCGGCATCGGCGCCGAGACCGTGCGCCAGCTGGCCCAGGCCGGCGTGCATACGCTGCTGGCCGGCCGCAAGCGCGAGACCGCCGTAGAGCAGGCGCTGAAGCTGCAGGCCGAGGGCCTGCCGGTGGAAGCCATCCAGCTGGACGTGACCGATGCCGCCAGCATCGCCGAAGCGGTCGAGCAGGTACGCCAGCGCCATGGGCGCCTGGACATCCTGGTCAACAACGCCGGCATCATGATCGAGAACCCGGCGCAGGCGCCGTCCGAACAGTCGCTGGATACCTGGAAGCGCACCTTCGACACCAACGTGTACGCGCTGGTCGCGGTGACCCAGGCCTTCCTGCCACTGGTCAGGCAGGCCAAGTCCGGGCGGATCGTCAACGTTTCGAGCATGCTCGGCTCGCAGACCCTGCACGCTGATCCGACCTCGGGCATCTACGATTTCAAGATCCCCGCGTACAACGCGTCCAAGGCGGCGGTGAACAGCTGGACGCTGGCGCTGGCGCATGAACTGCGCAGCACCCAGATCAAGGTCAACACCGTGCATCCGGGTTACGTGAAAACCGATATGAACGGCGGCCACGGCGAGATCGAGATCAGCGAAGGCGCGCGCTCCAGCGTGCAGATGGCACTGATCGGCCATGAAGGCCCGAACGGCAGCTTCACCTACCTGGGTGAGGTGCTGCCATGGTGATCCGCACGTTGGCGATGGCCGTCTCCAGCCTGGTGCTGGCAGGCTGTGTCAGCGTCGGCCCGAACTACAAGGCCCCGGTGCAGGAACCGGTGGTGCTGCAGGGGGCGCAGCAGCCGGTGTTCAGCACCACCTCGCCGGTGGCGAGCTGGTGGGCGCAGTTCGATGATCCGGTGCTGGAAGAACTGGTTCACGGCGCACTTTCGGACAACCTGGACCTGCGCGTGGCCGTGGCCCGCGTCAGCCAGGCCCGCGCGGTGTTCGTCGAAAGCCGCTTCGACCAGGCGCCCCACGTTACCGCGGGCGGCAGCTACGATCGCCGCAAGCAACCCGATCCGCAGCTGGGTGGGCAGCGGGTGTTCAGTGAAAGCTACCAGCTCGGCTTCGATGCGGGCTGGGAGCTGGATCTGTTCGGCCGCAAGCGCCGTGCTGCAGAAGCCGCCCGTGCCGACCTCGATGCCGAGCAGGCCAACCTGGCCGACGCACAGGTACTGATCGCCGCCGAAGTGGCACGCAACTACTTCGAGCTGCGCGGCACACAGAAGCGCATCGCCGTGGCCCAGCACACCCTGGTCAATCTGCGCGAGACGCAGAAGCTGACCGAGGCACGCTGGGAGCTGGGCGCCGGCAGCGAGCTGGACGTGCAGAGCAGTCGTGCCCGGCTGAAGGCGATCGAGGCCGACATTCCGCTGCTGGAAGTGGCCGAAACGCAGTCGCGCAACCGCCTGGCGGTTCTGCTGGGCCAGCGTCCGGAAACGCTGACCGCCATGCTTGCGCCGCACGAAGTGCCGGCATTCGCCAAGGCGCTGCCGCTGGGCGATACCCGCGAGCTGCTGCGCCAACGCGCCGACGTGCGCGTGGCCGAGCGTCGTCTTGCCGCCGCTACCGCGCGGGTGGGCGTGGCCACGGCGGATCTGTTCCCGCGGCTGTCGCTGTCCGGATTCGTCGGCTTCCTCGGTGGCGATGCCAGTGGCCTGGTCAATGGCAACAACAAGGCCTGGTCGCTGACGCCGTCGCTGAGCTGGGCGGCCTTCGATTTCGGCACCGTGCGTGCACGCCTGCGTGCCAGCAAGGCCGAGGCCGAAGGCGTGGCAGCACAGTATGAGCAGACGGTGCTGCTGGCACTGGAAGACACCGAGAACGCGCTGACCCGCTATTCCAAGCAGCAGGCGCGGCTGGCGATCGTGGTCGAGCAGGCGCAGGCGGCACGCCGTGCCGAGTCGCTGGCGCAGATCCGCTATCGCGAGGGCTCGGAGGACTTCCTGACCCTGCTGGATGCGCAGCGTACGCAGCTGGCAGCCGATGATGCGTTGGCCGCGGCCGAGTCCGAGGTCAACGTCAGCGTGGTGGGGGTGTACAAGGCGCTGGGTGGTTGGGGTCAATCACCGCAGCCGGCGAGTGTGGCGCAGGTGCAGTAACCGCAGGGGACGGAAGCAGTGGCTTCCGTCCCTTTCTTCTTTCAGGGCCAGCGATTGGCCGGTACCTCGCGCTCGCGCATGCGCACGATGCAGAAGCGATGGCCGGTCGGTGCTTCCATCACCCACCAGCGTTTGACGAAGCCTATCCGCCGCGCGCCGAGCTTCTCCAGGCGGTCGGCCTCGGCGTCGATGTCGTCACTCTCGATGTCCAGGTGCACCCGTGAAGGGTGATTGACGCGTTGCACCTCCACGTTCATGCCTGCGGGCGCGCCCTGCAGGTCGGCGTACTCGGCGCCGTCTTCGGCATAGGCGGGCTGCGCCTGCAGGCCGAGCGCGGCGGACCAGAAGCGGGCGCCTTCGTCGGCGGGAATGCCCTCGCAATCGATGATGAAACCGGCCAGGCGACTCTGGTGTGCCATGCCCTTCTCCACAGTTCGGGAACGGGGGCAGGGTAGCGCGGCGTGTGCTGTGGACGTTGTCACAGTCGTGACGTTTCTGACTCTGCCGGAAGCCGTGTCCGCCGTGTAACTAGTGGGGCAGATTCCAGGGAGTACATACGATGAGTGATGACAGGCGGGATACCCAGCGCATGCTGTTTGGCGACCCGGGGCCACCCGGCGCGGGCCTTTCGGTGGCGGTCGTTGTGCTGCTGGTGCTGGCGACGATGGCCGCTGCGATCGGTTTCCTGCGACTGCCTGATCCGATGCTGGGGCTGGGCCTGATCGGCGTTGCCGTGTTCCTTGCTGTCGGCGCCCGCATCTGCCAGGCGCGCAACCAGCACCTGGCGTTGTACCGGCTGTTGTCGCGGCAGCCGCCGCGGTAGCCACGGCTGCCGCAGAGATTCAGTGCTTCGGCCAGTCCAGCTCGACCACCAGCGGGAAGTGATCCGACGGCAGCACGCCGTCGATGCGGCGGTCATCGGTGAGGAAACTGCGGGCATGGAAGCCGCGCACCAGCACCCAGTCCAGCTGCACGGTGGCCTTGCCGGTGAAGTCGTGGAAGGTCAGGCGTGGTCCCTGCGGTGCCTTCACCTGCGTGCGTGTGTCCTGCAGCAGGCGGGTGAACGCCTTGTAGGTGTCACCGCCGGGCTCGCTGTTGAAGTCACCGGTCAGGACCACCGGCAGGTCGGCAGGCAGGGCTTCCAGGTGCTTGCCGATCAGCTCGGCACCCTTCACCCTGCGCGGTTCGTCCTCGTCGCGGTAGGGCAGGTGGGTATTCATGAAGTAGAAACGGCGGCCATCGTCCAGGCGCCGGAACAGGGCCCAGGTGACCATGCGCGGGTACAGGTTGCCCCAGGTGATGCTGCCGGGGACTTCGGGCGTATCGGATAACCAGAAGTTGCCGGATTCCTCGATGGCCAGCACCTTGCTGTCGTAGAACACGCCCATGTGTTCATCGCCGCTGCCACCGCGGCGGCCTTCACCGAACCAGCGGTAGCCGGGCAGATGCCCGGACAGGAAGTCGGCCTGTTCCTTCACCAGCTCCTGCGTGCCGATCACGGCCGGGTGTGCATCGAGGATGACCTTGACCATGGCATCGCGACGGTCCGGCCAGCGCTTGCCCGGTTCGGTATCGGCCGGGGTACGGACATTGAACGACATCACTTTCAGTGGCACCGGCGCAGCAGCCCAGGCGACGGCAGGCAGAGCAAGCGCCAGCAGCGCACACAGCGCAGGGCGACGGAAACGCGACAACATCGTGGAATCCCTCCATTCCATGAAAACGGTTTCATGAAGCATGCCATGGACGGTGGGGTCGGCGATATGCCGGGATGGGCGGATGGAAGATGCCGGGCGGGCGGTGAAGGTCCCGCCCGGCGGATAGCGCGGGCGCGATCAGAAGGTCATGGGTTCTTAGTCGGCAGGCAGGTACCACTGGCCATTCTGGTCAATCCAGTACACCTGGATGTAGGGAGTGCCGTCCTCGTCGAAGTACGTCACTTCGCAACGTTGATGGTAATAGGGCCCCATCTTGACCCGGGCGCAGTTCGTGTTCTCCGGACCACCGCCACCACCGCCGGCGGTGGCCTGGGACGGCGTGGAGAGAGCTCCCACGGCAAACATCAGTGCGGCCATCGAGGCCAGGTGCAGTTTCATGGGCATCATCCTTGTGTCTGCAATCGCGCATCTGCGCGGTGTCGTGCAACTACCCCCGGGTAGAGCATGCACCCGAGCGGCAGCTGCTGCATGCGCGCCGGCCCGGCGGGCGGCCCGGCGCAGTCCCCTGCCGGCTCAGTCGCGCAGGTAAGGGTTGCCGTACTCGTCGATCCAGTACTCGGCTTCGTACACGTTGCCGAACTCATCGGTGTAGGTTTCCGTGCAGTGCTGGTGGACCCGGTTGTGGTCCACTTTCACCGGCACGCACGAAACATTTTCTTTCGGTCCCCCGGCATTGGCGTCCGCCACCGGAGCCAGGGTTGCCGTTGCCATCACCAACGCGGCCATCGCGGCCAGTTGCAGTTTCATAAGCATCGTCCTTGCTTTCTGCAATCGCGCACATGCGCATGGCGTGTGTAACACGCGAACCAGAGCGCCGGAAGTGTCTTGCCCGGATCAGTCCTCGATCTCGCCGCGCCGACTGGCAGCACGCACCGCCTGCGCGGTGGTTGCCACGCCCAGGCGCTGGCGCGCGCGTCGCAGATGATTCTCCACTGTACGGGCGGAAAGCCCCAGCGTGGCCGCGATTTCCGCCTGGCGACGGCCGGCGGCGACCCAGCGCAGCACCTCGCGTTCGCGCGTGCTCAACGCACTTCCGGAAAGCTCGGTGGGCGTCTCGGAAAGCCGGCGTGCGGCACGGAATGCTGCAGCTGCAGCAGCATCCAGCAGCAGTCGCGCGCTGGCCGATGCATCGATCGCTGTCCCGGCAAAACTGATCGCGCCTTCCAGCCCTGTGGTGCCGAACACCGGCACCTGCAGACCGTGCAGGCCTTCACCACGTGGCTGCTTTACCACCTGATAGCGTTCGCCGCGAACGCCCTGGCGCTTGCTCCAGAAGAACGGCGCGTCACTGTCCAGAACGTGGCGATTGACCGGACAGGCGTGCAGGTAGCGCGCGAGGTCGGTAGTGCTGCCGTCGCCGAACCAGTCGCCCTCGATCCAGTACACGCGCTGGGTACCGCGTTCCAACCCCGTGCCGGTGGCGAACACCAGCACGCGGTCGTAGCCCAGCGGTGCACAGATGCCGCGCAGTACCGCGCCCACCGTACTCAGTGAGCGGGCGCGTTCCAGTTCCAGCAACGCCTGCACCAGATCGCTCACGCCAGTCAGCGCCCGGCCAATGCGTCGAGCAGCGTGCGCGCGGCCAGCTTGCCCAGCGCATTGCCGGCCAGCGGGCTGTCGCCGGTCAGCAGCAGGCGGTCCTGCAGCACGCTGCCATCGATGCCGTCGTTGACGATCTGCACGCCCTGCTGCGCCAGGCGCTCACCGAAGAACCACGGCAGCTGCCCGGGCATGTAGCCGATCTCTGGCGTCTGCCGGTCCATCGCATCGGGGAAGGCACAGATGCGGTAGCCGCGGAACAGCGAGCCACCCTCGGCCTCGTCAACGCCTGCGGCCAGCAATGCGGCCGGGCCGTGGCAGAGGGTGATGATGTGACGTTGCTCGGCCATCGCCCAGTGCAGGGCCGCCTTTACCGCGCGACTCTGCGGCAGCCCGATGAGGGCGCCGTGGCCACCGGGAATGAACACGGCTGCATAGTCCGACGCGGCATCGAGGCCTGCCACCACTTCTTCCAACGGCAGTGGCTGGCGGAAGCGGGCTTCGTAGCGGTCGTACAGTCCGCCGATCTCCTTGTCCTCATGCGGGAACGCCCACCACTCGAACTTGGCGGCGTTGCCGGACAGCGTCGCCACATCGATGTCGAAGCCGGCCTTGTCCAGGTGGTACATCGGCAGCAGGGTTTCCACCGGATGGTTGCCGGTGGAGAACAAGTGGCCGTTGGCGGTGGGCAGATAGCGTTCGTCCGCAGCGATCATCAGCACCTTCCAGCGGCCATCGCGGCGCGCGTCGGGATAGTCGGCGCCGGACAGGTCGCTCTTCGCCGATGTGAACTGTGACAGCGAGTACGGCGACGGGAAGAAGGCGTCGCGCTCGGCCGGATCGGGGCTGGGGTGGCGGCTGGGCTCTTGCGTGTTCATGCGGACCTCCAGTGGGGTAGTGGAGCCAGCATAGAAGGGCGGATGCGTACAGGCGATGAGGGTTTTCCCCTCATTCGCGCGACGTTGCCACCTGTTGGCGCCAGGCATTCGGGCTCATACCGAAGGCGCGGCGGAAAGCACGACTGAATGCCGGTTCGGAGAGATACCCGACGTCTCCGGCGATCTGAGAAACCCGCCGGTTTCCGCTGCGCAGCAGCTCTGCGGCCAGTTGCAGCCGCGATCCAGCGAGATAGCGCATGGGTGACATGCCAGTGGCCAGGCTGAACCGCTGCGCGAAATTCGAGCGCGATTGATTCAGGCTTGCCGCCAGAGACTCGACCGTCCATGCCTGTGCGGGGTGTGCCTGCATCAACGCCAGTGCCCGCCCGATCAATGGGTCGGCCAGCGCATGCAGACGCTGGCAGTTGTGTGGACTGGAGGTTCCCAGCCAGTAGCGCAGCGTCCAGACAAACAACAGGTCGAGCAGGCGTGACAGCATAAGCCCACTGCCCAGGGTGGGCCGGGCCGCTTCAACCTGGATCGCGCCCAGGGTAACCGCCACCCAATCGGCCGAGCTGGCGGGAAATCCGTTTGGCATCCGGTCCACCCCGGGGACATGCAGCCAGCCGGGCAGGGCATCAAGCAGCAACTGGCTGCCTGGGCCGTCAAATCCAAAGGATGCCGTGGTCAGATGGACGGGCTGCAGAGCTTCGCCGGCACAGTCGATGCGATGTGTCCGGCCATGCGGCATCAACAGCAGCTCGCCGGCCTGCAGTGGCACGACCGCTGCATCCGCATGCAGACGTGCCGTGCCCTGTTCGATGAAATGGAAGCAGCCGCGCCCCTCGGCAATGATGCGGGTTCCATCGGGCTGCACGACGTGGCGGGTGATGTCGCCGCCGTGCATGCGCGAGGACTGGAAGATCGCAAACAAGGCATCGGATCCGGCCTGGAGCGATTCGGTGGTGTGGAGCCTTGGCATGGTTTTCAGGAGTCCGTGCATCGCCGCTGGCAGTGGCGATCCGTAGTCTGGTCGGGTGGCTTCAGGCAGCGCTGGTGGCTGTCGGGCAACGATCCCATCCAAGTGAGGAGTTCTGCAAGATGAGCAAGCCAAGCATCGTTCTGGTTCATGGTTTCTGGGGTGGCGCCGCGCATTGGTCCAAGGTGATCCTGGAACTCGATCGCCGGGGTTTCCACGACCTGCATGCCGTGGAACTGCCATTGACGTCGCTGGCCGACGACGCAGAGCGAACCCGGCGCATGATCCGCCAGATCCCGGGGCCGGTGCTGCTGGTCGGTCATTCCTATGGTGGCGCGGTGATCTCCGAAGCCGGAAACGAACCCAACGTGACCGGCCTGGTGTTCATCGCCGCGTTCGCGCCGGATGCGGGTGAGAGTCCCGGTGGCATTACCGAGCAACAGCTGCCGCAGGCGGCGGCCAATCTGGCGCCGGACAGCGACGGCTATCTGTGGCTGCAGCCCGGCAAATTTCACGAGAGTTTCTGCCAGGACCTGCAGGCCGACGAGGCGCGGGTGATGGCGGTCACGCAGAAGGCGCCGATGGCGAGCACGTTCGGTGATGCCGTCAGTGACCCGGCGTGGCGACACAAGCCGAGCTGGTACCAGGTCTCCAGCGCTGACCACATGATCCACCCTGACAACCAGCGGCGCATGGCGGCCCGCATGCAGCCACGTGCCAGCATTACGCTGGACGCCAGTCATGCTTCGTTGGCATCGCAGCCGGTAGCGGTGGCCGAACTGATCACCGACGCTGCGGCCCACGGACAAGGCTGAGTACGCCGGTCATGCCTCAGTGGCGGTGTCCCGGCCCGCCAGAGCACTGCTGCCGTGATGCCGCCACGCTTGCGTTACTTGTTCTGCCGGTCGTGCTCCTGCATGTCTTCATGCAGGATCCGCCGCAGTTCGACGATGGCTGGCGTGGCTTCCTGCACGCTGTGCCCGGACACGATCACCTTCTCCGAATCCGCGTGCGGAAGGTGCGAGCTCCAGTAGGGCACCAGCCCGTCGTCGGTCTTTTCCAGCGGACCATCTGCCTTGGCGCGCGCGATGATCGAGTGGTAACGCACCTTCGGTGCCATCGGCAGGTCGGCCACGGCGCGCACGAAGGGATCGTCCTTGTCCAGGTTCTGGATGCTGTTCATCTGGTAGCCGTGCTTGCCGTCGTTGCGATCGATCTTGCCGTCGTTGGCGATGGTGGCCACGTCCTCCAGGACGGTCAGTGGCAGCCGTACCAGGCGGCCGATCCAGCGGCCGAGGCGGGTGCTCGCCACATCGGTACCGCGGTGCGGTGTGGCAATGAATACCACGCGAGATACTTCCGGTTCCGGCAGGAAGGTCAGCACCGGCGCGCCCTTGGTGCGCAGCAGCTCCTGCTGCGCAGGCGTCATCTGTGCGGTCGCCAGCAGGGTCTCTACCAGGTGGTCGCCGGAAGAAGACACCATCAGCCGTGAGATCACCCCACCCATGCTGTGCCCGACCAGCACCATGTCATGAGAGGCCTGCGCCTTGCCGCTGGGGTCGAAGTGCTTGAACACCTCATCCAGCGTGTGGCGCATCGCATCGTGGCTCATCGCGATGGGCATGTTGGTCGGGTAGTAGAACTGCCAGACCTGGAAGTCCTGGCGGATCTCGTCGTCGCGCATCAGCTCGTTGGCGACGTTGACCCAGGCTTCCGGGCTGCTGGCCAGGCCATGGATCATCAGCAGCACGCGGCGGTTCGGGTCGTAGGGCTGCATCATGTACAGATGCGGCGTGTCGATGCCGCCCTTGCCACCGAACAGCGAACGCAGCGATTGGTGGCTGAAATTGGAGCGCGCCAGCCACAGTGCGTAGCCTGCGGTGAAGTTCGCGGCCAATGGCACCTGCTGCCCATGCAGGGTGACTTCCGTGACCTGGTAGGGATCGTGGATCTCCAGTTCCGGCTCGTCGTCGTGCAGTACTTCCCACAGGTTCTTTCCGGAGAAGCGCAGCAGCACCGTCATCGATGGCGACGGCATCTCGCTCCAGCTCTGCGTGACGGGCGTGGTGGCCTGCGCGGCGGCTGTGGTGGCCGGCGGCGTGGTGGCCGTAGTGGCGGCGGGATCATCCATCACGGCCACCAGTTCGGCACCGAAGCCATCGCGGCGATGCACGCTGCGCAGCGTGCCGGTGAACGACAGCGAGGCTGCCGGTACCAGTTCGGTGGGCGTACGCGTATCCAGCGGTGATGCTTGGCCCGACGGCGCCAGCACGAACGTCCAGCGGCCCAGCTGGAAGTGGCTGGCTTCACCATGCACGCGCCCGGTGGCATAGGCGTTGTACAACTGTACCGAGGCTTCCTGCACGGCCAGGTTGTAGTAGTCGCGCACCTGGGTCTGGCGGTCTTCGAAACCGCGCTGGTTGGCCGTGCGCTCGGTGAAGAACAGGTAGGCGTAGGCCTGCCGCGCGACCTGCATCCACGCGTCCAGGCGCGGCTGGAAGTCCGCATCCAGTTCGGTGATCGCGCTCTTGGCACGGCCTGACGTGGAGTACTCGCGCTTGGGCGCGGGCAAGGTCATCGCATACTGCAGCCACAGTTCGGCCAGGCTTGAGCGCTTGTCCTCCTCGCGCACCACGATGCTGCCTTCCATCGCCTCGATGCAGGGCAGGCCTGGCTTGGCGCAGACGCCTTCGTCGAGGCCGGCGACGCGCAGCGTCTCCATGGTGGCCGAACTGAGCTTGCCGGTGGTCAGGATGTCTCCGCGTTTCAGGGCGATGTACTGGCCGGGGGTGACCGAGGCCACCTGCACCGACGGCCCGAACTGGCGCAACGTCGCGCAGCCGCCCAGGGTGAGCAGCACGGTGATGATGAGGGTCGTGCGGCCGATGAAGCCCAAGCCCGTGGTTGCCATACGATCCTCCTGCGCGGTGGCGCCACTCTAGCGGTCGGCATGTCAAAGCGGAAGATACCGGGCGGTCGGTTTGGAGCGCGGAAATGCCGCCAACCGGGCGATTCAGGCATTCCCGTGTGACACTGGGGTGAACAGGATGAATGCGGGGCTGCGATGCGATGGCTTGAGACCCGTGTTCCTCCGCCTCTCGTGATGCTGTTGTGCGCCGCCATCGGCTATATGGTCAGCCGATGGCAGCCGGGCGGGGCGCTGCAGCTACCCGTGCCGGAGTTGCTTGCGGGTCTGGTGATGGCCTTCGGCGTGGTATTGAACCTGCTGCCGAAGCTGGCCTTCCGGCGCGTGGGCACCACGGTCAACCCCCTGCGGCCAGCGACGTCGAGCATGCTGGTCACGCACGGCGTGTACCGCTATACGCGCAACCCGATGTATCTGGGCCAGGCCACTGTCCTGGCAGGTGCCATGCTGTACCTGCAGAACCTGACCGCACTGCTGGCCGTGCCGTTGTTCGTGCTGTACATCAACCGATGGCAGATCATGCCGGAAGAGCGGGCACTGTCGGCCCGCTTTCCCGAGGCATACGCAGCCTTCCGCCAGCGGATACGGCGCTGGCTCTAGCGCGGGTCAGGCCGTCACGGTGTGATCTGGCACTTCACGGCAGCGGAATAGCCTTCGTAATCATCACCGGCAATCACGTGCAGGGTGTGGTGCTTGTCGACGCGCTTCACGTAGGACGGTGCTTCGGTGTTGGCGTATTCGTTGACCGTGGTCACCGACCAGGTCTTGGCCAGGCGCTTGGGGTCGACACCGTTCAAGTAGACGAAGATGCTCTTCTCGCCCTCGGCGACATTCACGTCGGCATGGGTGACGGTACCGCCGAACAGGGCGACCGGCGTGGTTTCCGGCTCGAACGTGCCACCAGGCTTCCTGGCCAGGCCGGCTGCCTGCAGGGCATCGATGGCCTCGGCTTCGCTGAAGGTCGAGCCTGCCTTGCAGGCCAGCAGGGCTTCGAGTGTTGCGGTGCCGGGCGGCGCGATGGCGGGTGCAGCCGCGTGCGCAGCCGGGGTCGCGGCACAAGCAGCCAGGAGCAGGGCAGAGGTGATGATCACGATTCTCATCGCAGGTCCTTCTGTAGGTAGTGGGCAGCAACACGGACGGAGGATGCCGCCTCATTGTGCGATGTTCCAGTCAGTGCCGCGTGCAGCAATGGATCATGACCCATTCCGGCTGCCGTCGTCCGATTCAAGCAAGACGGCCCCGTCGCCGCGTTGTGACAACTGGTCGCCAGGGTTTCGCAACGGACAGTCCTTCAGTGACAGGCAACCACAGCCGATGCAGCCGTCAAGCTGGTCGCGCAGCTGGACCAGGCTGCGGATGCGCTCGTTCAGCATGTCGCGCCAGTTGCTGGACAGCCTTGCCCAGTCCTTCGAACTGGGCGCCCGTTCGGCTGGAAGATCATCCAGCGCGATCTTGATCGTGGCCAAGGGAACGCCTGCACGCTGTGCGACCTTGATCACGGCAATGCGCCGCAGCACGTCGCGGCGGTAGCGGCGCTGGTTGCCGTTGTTGCGCCAGCCATGGATCAGTCCCTTGGCTTCATAGAAGTGGACGGTGGCAATGCTGACCCCGCTGCGACGCGCGACTTCGCCCACGGAAAGCGGAACGCTGACATCGATCTTCATGGCCGGGGTTCCTTGACCTCATCAATACATGAGGTTTTATAAGGCAGTTCCCTTTTTCCTGCATGTGAACCCTGGGCTGCAGGTCATGAATCATAGGTTTGAACGAAAATGGAACAGCAAGGCATCGCCGTCCCCGGCACCCGCTGGGGCGATCTCCTGTCCGGCCGCAATGCAGTGCGCTCACTTGCCCTGGCGGGCGGGGTCGCACTGCATGCGGTCAACGTCTACATCGCCACCACCATGTTGCCAACCGTGGTGGAGGACATCGGTGGCCTGGATCTCTACGCATGGAACACCACGCTCTTCGTGGTCGCGTCCATCCTGGGGTCGGCATTGTCGATCAAGCTGCTTGAACGTGCCGGGCCTCGTGGAAGCTATGCACTGGCGACGCTCATCTTCGCAGCCGGTGCCGTGATCTGCGCGCTCGCGACCTCGATGCCGATGATGCTGGTGGGGCGGCTGGTGCAGGGTGTTGGCGGCGGCTTCCTGTTCGCACTGGCCTACGCCATGATCCGGCTCGCGTTCGAAGAACCGCTCTGGCCCCGCGCGATGGCCCTGGTTTCGGGGATGTGGGGCGTGGCGACGTTGATCGGGCCTGCGGTGGGCGGCGTCTTCGCCGAATGGGGCGTATGGCGGGCCGCATTCTGGTCGGTCACCGCGGTTGCCGTGTTGTTCGCGCTGCTGGCGTCGAACGTCCTTCCGCAGAGGGAGGCATCGTCTTCAGCTGCGGCCAGGTCTTCGGTCCCGTGGCTGCAGATCCTGCTGCTGACCCTGGCCGTCATCAGCGTCTCCCTAGGCAGTACATCCTCGAGCGCAGTCAACAATTTCATCGGCATCGTGATGGCCGTGTTCCTCGTAGTGGTGCTGGTGAGGATCGAGTCCCGAGCGAAGCAGACGCTGCTTCCTTCCGGCGCTCTCCGGCTCCGCTCGCGGCTGGCCGCGTTGTATGGGCTGATGTCGCTGCTGGTGGTGATGATCACCAGCGGCGAGGTCTTCGTGCCACTGTTCCTGCAGGTGCTGCATCAGCAATCACCGCTTGCTGCGGGCTACCTCGCGGCGCTGATGGCGGCCGGTTGGACGCTCGGGTCGTTGGTCGGCTCCGGCTTCAGCGGGCGCGCCGTTGACCGGGCGTTGATGATCGGCCCGGCGCTGGGGTGGGTGGGCATGATCGGGCTGGCGCTGCGGGTGCCGGCTGCGGGCAGCGGTACGTGGTTGCAGATGGTGCCGATCTGCGTGGCGCTGGCCGTCATCGGGATCGGCGTGGGTCTGGCTTGGCCTCACCTGCTGACACGTGTTCTGACCTCTGCACCGCCGGAGGAACAGGAGCGCGCCGGTGCGTCGATCACCACCATCCAGCTGTTCGCCACCGCGGCCGGGGCAGCGCTTGCCGGGATGGTCGCCAATGCAGCGGGACTGATCGAGCCGGGCGGGGCCGAGGGAACCGCGCGTGCGGCCCGGTGGCTGTTTGCCACCTTCGCGCTGGCGCCGATGCTGGGCATGCTGCTGGTGAAGCGATGCCGCTTTCCGGCAGACGTGAACTGAGGAACGGAGGAGGGCGCAGCGACCTTGCCGGGCCGCTGCGCCATGCCATCAGTTGCTGGCTGCCTTCACGGCTTCGGCCGCGTCAATGATGCCTGGCCCGCAGCCACCCGGGCAGTTCGCTGCGGCGATCGGGTGCGCAGTGCGACGCAGGATGTCCTTGACCTGGTCGGTGGTCTTTGGCACCGGCGCCACCGCTTGCATCAGCGCGACGATGCCAGCGACGTGAGGCGCCGCCATCGAAGTGCCGGACATGAAGTCGAAGGCGTTGTTACCCACCGTGGACAGGATGCCCTGTGCCGGATGCTGACGGGTCGGGGCGCAGTTGGCCTGGCTAGGCGGCGTGGCCAGCGGCAGGAACTCGCCGACGGACGCGCGGCAGGACCAGGTTTCACCACCGGGTGCGGTGATATGGATGCCTGCGCCATAGTTGGAGTAGAACGCGCGTCGCCCGCCCTGATCGTTGGCAGCCACCGCGATCACGCCCTTGCAGTTCGCCGGAGCAAACTCGGACACATCCAGATTGCTGTTGCCGGCGGCGACCACCACGATCGTGCCCTGCGCGGTGATGTCGTCGATTGCATCCTGCTCGGCCGGCGAGCAGGCGCGGCGGCCGCCCAGGCTGAGATTGATGACTTCGGCCGGGTTCGCATTGGCCGGGACGTTGGGCACGTTGATACCGGCACTCCAGAGCATGCCATCGATGATGTCGGCGGAACCGCCATTGCCCTGGTTGCCGAGTACGCGTACCGGCACGACCTTCGCGTTGTAGGCCACGCCGGCCACGCCGATCTGGTTGTTGGTCACCGCAGCGACCGTTCCAGCGACGTGGGTGCCGTGTGCGATGCCCGAGGCATCGAAGGCATCCGCGTCGCGTCCATCGCCATCGTCGGAGCCGCCACAGCCGGGATTCATTCCGCCGATGATGCATTGCCAATCACTGAACGGACGGGTCGACGAGATCATGTCGTAGCCCGGCAGCAGGTTGGCCTGCAGGTCGTTGTTGTTGAGGTAGCCCGAATCGACCACAGCCACCACCACGCCCTGGCCAGTGGAGCGATCCCACGCGCCGGGCAGGCGCGCGCCACTGGTCGGATTGCTGTAGTGCCACTGCTCGCCGTAGCGTGGGTCGTTCGGTGTGGCGAATGCGCTCATCATGTAGTTCGGCTGCACATACTCGACGTCCGGATCGTCGGCGATGCGCTGCATCAGGATCTGCGCTTCCGGGAGGTCCAGTGGCTTGTCCGTGGTGACCACGTCGGCCCCGCCGCCCATGCGGCGTTGATGGGTTACGGACGCGGCTGCTGGCGGTGCGTTGCCGATCGAACGCTTGCTGCGCTGCTGGACGCCGAGGCGCTTCTTCAGCGCATCCTGCGCGGTGGTGGCGGAGACGCGCTTGCTGCTGCCGTCCCGGTACTTGACGATGAAACTGCTGTACTGCTCGTTGCTGGCCATGCCTCGCGTCCATACCCGTTCGGTGGGTTGGGCGAAGGCGGGGGCGCTGGCCAGGACCAGGGTGATGGCGCTGGCAAGGGAAACCCGAAGCGACGTACGCATGGATACAGTTCCTTTGTGGAAGATGTGTCGAGCAGGCCGTGCCCTTCGGGCTCGGCTTGGATGTGAAGGGTGCAGGTGTCCCGTGGTCTCCTTTTGATGGCGACCAAGGACGAACGGCTTCGCGGACACATCCCCCCCAAGGAGAGGGTGGGAAATTTCTGAAGTGGTTTAGTGATGTCGAAAGCGAGAGAAGATGGCGGTTGCCGACATTGCTTGACGGCATCGGACCGCGATTGCGCCGGGGCGTCGAACTTCGCAGCGGCGTAGAGCAGCCAATAAAAAAGCCCGGAAACCCACGCTGGTGGAATTTCCGGGCTTCTCCGGTCCTTGACGAACCGTTCGTTGGTGGAGGTGGGCGGAATTGAACCGCCGTCCGAAGGCACTCCATCCCCAGCACTACATGCTTAGCTCACCGTTGAATCTCATCCCCGAGCAGCACGGTGTGCAAAGCGCACCCGGGAACCAGCCTGTTGTGTTCTAGTGCCGGACTGACAGGCAGCCGCCCAGCGCGATTCCATGATAATGACTCTACGCTGCGAGCATGGACACAAGCAGTTTCGAGGCTCCGCCTAAGTCGGCAGAAGGTCACGCACCGCAGTTTTTAGGCTGCGAGAGCGACCGGAGCGTAGTTGTCGTCGTTGGCAACTAGAGTTTTGCAGCTGGATTTACGAGGAAAGCTACCCCCTCGGCATGCGCCAGGCGACTTCACAACCCCCGTCGAAACCAATGCACCCCCGGTTTCTTCAAGCATTGCAAGGCTTTGGGGCCAATGCCGTCATAAAAGCTGACACTGACCCTGCCCAACGAGACGGATCTTACGGCAATCTTCCTGAACAGTCACGCGGGTGAGCGTCCGTCTCCCAGCTGATTGGCACGTTGCGATCCCTTGGGACGCCGTGCTCGAATTTGCGGACATCACTCCACGGGGGCTCATGGCCATTTCCGTCAGCCCCGGCAACTGGGGACAGTATCGGATCGGGCAAGAGGTGCGCGCTGGCATGCTGTCGGCTGAATCGTCCTGGTGCATCCAGCCACACGCAGATCGTGCGGCGAAGGCCCTCGCGGCAGCGTTTCCGGCAACGGGTCCTGCACCAGGGCTGCAGGCCGATCCGTTGTTGAAGGCAGTGGCATCGGTCTGTGCTCAAGACGGGCCGCAATAGCGCCAAACGCTGAAGCGGGCCGGCGTAGGTGCGATCAGGCTTGATAGCATCCAGATTCCTGAAGTTGAGCCAGTGGAAGGACGCCATGACGCTAGACGTTGCAGTAACAGATGAACCCAGCGACGAAGCGCTGGAGGTGATTGGCACTGGCTTGGACCAGTTCAATCTGGAGGCTGCAGGGTGTGCCGATCGACGCGCGCTGGCGGTACTGGTTACCGATCCGGCCAGCGGCAAGGTAGTAGGGGGCCTTACCGGGCGAACCTCACTGGGCCTGTGGTTCGTGGATCTGTTCCATCTGCCAGCGGCCCATCGCGGCAACGGGCTGGGGTCGCGTGTGCTGAAGGCCGCAGAGGATGAAGCGCGGCGTCGCGGTTGCCGTTCCGGCGTGCTGTACACCCTCAGCTTCCAGGCGCCCGACTTCTATGTGAAGCATGGATGGGTCGTGTTCGGCCGGGTGCCATGCGATCCGGTCGGCACATGCAGGGTGTTCCTCAGCAAGGATCTGTCGGCGGGGTGAGCGCTGCGGGCGAGCCGCGCGTCCTGTCAATCCGCAACTTGTTGTAGAGCGTCTGTCATAGCGGATTGCTAACTTCGTGGGCACGAATTTGCGACACACTGGCGATGACCATCCGAGCCAGGACAGACACGGAGACCACGGGTGACCGATGCAAGCCAACAACGCAGCCTGCGGCAGCTGATCGGGCCGGTCGGTGCCGACTACCAGCGGCGTGCGTTGCCGCCGGGCTGGGTCTGGGCGGTGCTGGCGGTGCTGCTGGCGGCCACCTGGGTGACGGAGTTGCCGGCCACGGCAGCTGCGGCACTGGTCGCCAGCGCGGTGGTGGTGCACTGGTCGCAGCGCGGCCGCATCCATTGGCTGGGGTGGCGCCTGCCGGGCCTGGCAGTGCTGGCCGCCCTGCTGTGGGGGCCGGAAGTGCTGTCGCAGTGGTTCGAGCACGGGCTGGCTGTGGTGCTGATGTCGCTGGCCAGTCTCAGCATCGGCGTGCATGTGTGGCAGTCGCGACAGATGGCGCGCCAGCTGCAGGGCGCGGCCGATGCACTGGACGACGCCCAGTTGCTGGCGTTGCTGCCGGCTGATGCCGCGAACCTGGCCCAACAGTGGCGCTTGGGCGATGACCGTTACGCACCGGAGCTGGCGGTAGTGATGCACCTGGCGGTGATGCACGCGGCGCTGTCGCCGCGGATGCGCAGGCAGGGCATGCTGGCGGGGTGACCTGCCTTTTGTAGAGTCGAGATCCTATGTTCGTGGTCAAGCCTGCTGGAAGCAGGCTTGACCCACCTTCAGCATGGCCGGATCGAAGTCCCGGCCGCTTTTGAAGACACCCCAGGCGATCCTGGCCAGCTTTCTGGCCAGGATGTTGAAGACGGCGGTGCTGGGGTGACCGCGTTTTGACAGCTCGTCGTAGAGCGGTTGCCCCCGGCGACACCGCTTGAGCCCCATTGCGGCCATGTAGAGCATCTGGCGCAGCACTGGCGCGCCCTGTTTGGACAGCCGACGCCGTCCCGTTCTGCCGCCAGACTCGTTGGGCCGGGGATCCAGGCCCGTGCAGGCGATCCACGCGTTGGCGTTGGCCAACGGCCAGCGCGTCATGTAGTAAATCAGGTGAGCGGCGACGGCGGGGCCGATACCAGGGATGGTCAACAGGCGCTTGTAGAGCGTGCCATGCTCTCCATCGCGACCCAAGCGCTGCAGTTCGCTTTCCAGCTCGGACAGCGTCCCAGCCAGAGCGCAGAACAGATCTGACAGCTCCCCGGGGGCACTTTTGCTTACCCCGAAGGATTGCTCCAGGCGCGCGCGTGTCTTTACCAGCGTCTGCCGCTTGCGCAGCAAATCGTGCATCTGCTGCTGCTCGTCGGTACGCGGTACGTATTCACGCAGGCGATCGCTCTCCTTCTTCACGTACCGGGCGATCGCTTCGGCGTCCATGGCGTCCGTCTTGCCACGCGAGCCCGTCGCCCGGCCGTAGTGCTTGATCAGACGTGGATTGATCACATAGACAACGTGGCCTGCCTGGCCAGCCATCCGAGCCAACAACTCGTAGTACCGCCCCGTCGCCTCCATGCCAATCCGGCATCGCTGGGGCAAGGTGTTGAGCCACTGGGCTATGCCGGCCCGGGTGTTGGCGATCCTGTCGCCGGCCTTGCGGTCGGCCACTGCCGGTACGAACTCCTTGGAGTCCACGTCCACGCCAATATCGAGAGAATCAGACATTTGTACGGCTCCCAGCTATCTTTAAGGGGCTGGGGTGGTACCGCACCGACGTTAGCTTGCCTACATCGACGATCCCCTTTGGGGGCCGTACGATCCTTTATCGACGTTCGTGTGCGGGATGGGGATCGCTCGACTCGTCTGTCGGCTAGTATCCGCAGATGCATGCTTGACGGTCCCTCCACCCTGGCTCCTACATACCGCGTAGGAGCCGGGAGGAACATACAAGCCATGCTCGACTGCTTTTCTTACCGAAGCCGAGCATGGCTCGGCTCTACAGAAGCCAAGGCAGTCGAGCATGGCTCGACTCTACAGGGTGATGCGCAGACGCCTTACGCGTCGCGGTTGCCGCGACGCATCACGCGCTGCTTCTCGATCGCCCAGTCGCGGTCCTTGGCGGCATCGCGCTTGTCGTGGGTCTGCTTGCCCTTGGCCAGCGCGACTTCGAGCTTGATCTTGTTCTTGCTCCAGTACATCGCGGTGGGCACGATCGTGTAGCCATCGCGCTCGACCTTGCCGACCAGCTTGTCGATCTCGCTCCGGTGCAGCAGCAGCTTGCGATCGCGCCGGTCGTTGGCCACGACATGGGTCGAGGCCTGGATCAACGGAGTGATCTGCGCGCCGATCAGGAAGATCTCACCATCCTTCACGTAGGCGTAGGCGTCGACGATGTTGCCGCGGCCAGCACGGATCGATTTCACCTCCCAGCCCTGCAGGGCCAGGCCGGCTTCGAAGCGGTCTTCGATGTGGTACTCGTGGCGGGCACGCTTGTTCAACGCGATGGTTTTGTTGGCCGTCGCGCTCTTTGCTTTATCCTTGCCGCTGTTCTTGCTCATTTCCGTATTGTCTCCGATTCGGGCCCGCCCGGTCGATTGCCGAAACGTCCTGTATTCATGCCTACTATCCGCCGCAGCGCCCTGGTCGAACATTCGGCCGCGCGCATGTTCGACCTGGTCAATGATGTCCAGGCCTATCCGCGCCGTTTCCGCTGGTGTTCGGCTGCCCAGATCCTGGAGCAGGGCGAGGACCGGCTGGTAGCGCGCCTGGACCTGGGCCTGGGCTCGTTCAGCACCTGGTTCCAGACTGAAAACACACTGCAGCGCCCGCACAGCATCGATATGCAGCTGCGCGATGGCCCGTTCAAGCAGCTGCACGGCCGCTGGGAGTTCCATGCGCTGGCCGAAGATGCCTGCAAGGTCACCCTGACCCTGGACTTCGAGCCCAGTTCGCGCCTGCTCGGTCCGGCGCTGGCATTGGGCTTCCAGAGCCTGGCCGACCGCATGGTCAACGACTTCATCCGCGTTGCCGACGAGGCCTGAGCGATGATCGAGGTCGAGGTGGTGCTGGCCTGGCCGCAGCGGGTGCTTTCGCGCCGGTTGCAGCTGGACGAGGGCGCGACCGTGGCCGAGGCCATTGCCGCTGCTGCGCTGGAAGGCAGTGCCGACTGCCCGGCGGCGGCCGTGCATGGGCTGCTGGCGCGCCCGCAGCAGGTGCTGCTGGATGGCGACCGCATCGAGCTGCTACGCCCGTTGCAGGCCGACCCCAAGGACAACCGCCGGCGTCGCGCGCTCGGCGGTTGATTCCTGTCGCCCGTCCGCGAGGACGGGCAGGGGGCGTCAGCGACCCTTCTTCTTCTTGTCCTTCGGCAGATTGCGGCCGAACTGGCGCACGGTCTGCTGGGCCAGGGCCTTGTCGTTACCCGGGAAGTAATCGCCTTCCCAGCGGGTCACGTTGTCATTGTCGAAGAACACGGTGAAGTTCTTCACCTCGGTACGGCCCAGGCGGTTCACGCGCTGGCTGGAGGTGTAGTCCCAGCGCTGGGCGTGGAACGGGTCCGGAATGGACGGGGTGCCCAGCAGCGCAGTGACCTGCTGCTTGCTCTGCCCGACCTGCAGCTTGGCCACGGCATCTTCCCGGATCAGGTTGCCCTGATAGATGGGTTGCTTGTAGATGATGCCGCACCCGGTGGTGGACAGGGCGACGGCGGCGACCAACAGGAGATTGCGCATCGGGACTGGCGGTTGGGGAAATCAAACCGATGATACACTCCCGGCGTGCCACCGCGACCCAATCCGAGGCAGCTGGCGCTAAATCGCCAATGAACGGAGACCTATGGAAACCCACGACCTGCGAAAAGTCGGCCTGAAGGTGACCCATCCACGGATGCGGATCCTGGCGCTGCTTGAACAGCGCAATGCCCAGCACCACATGACCGCCGAAGACATCTACCGCCAGCTGCTCGAGCATGGCGACGAGATCGGCCTGGCGACGGTCTACCGGGTGCTGACCCAGTTCGAGGCCGCCGGCCTCGTGCTCAAGCACAATTTCGAAGGCGGCCAGGCCGTCTACGAGCTGGACCGTGGCGGCCACCACGACCATATGGTCGACGTGGACAGCGGCAAGATCATCGAGTTCGAAAGCCACGAGATCGAGGAGCTGCAGCGCAAGATCGCCGCAGACCACGGCTATGAGCTGGAAGAGCACTCGCTGGTGCTGTACGTGCGCAAGAAGCGCAAGTAAGCCGTTCGGGCCAGCTGTATGCGACGAAACCCCGGGCCTTCCCGGGGTTTTTCGTTGCTTACGGCAGATCCGCGCCATGTGTGAGGGGCCCCATCAACACCTCCAGATCCACCGCCTCGGCCATGGCCCGGTTACCCGCATCGCCCGGATGCAGGTGGTCGCCGGAGTCGTAGGCGGCGGCCATCCGTGACGGATCGGCCGGGTCGCGCAGCGCCGGATCCAGGTCGATCACTGCATCGAACGGGCTGTCGCTGCGCAGCCAGGCATTGAGCTGCTGGCGCAGGGCCTCCTTGTCCGGCTGGTAGTAGTCGTCCAGCGGCGTGCCGGGCAGGGCGCCGGCGAACGGCGTCAGGGTGGCGCCGAGGATGCGTAGACCCCGCCGATGGGCCTGCTCGGCCAGGGTGCGATACCCCGCCTGCAGTTCGGCCAGCGTGGGCCGGGCCTGGTTCCGGGCGAAGGCGGTGCCGGGCCAGCTGATGTCATTGATGCCGATCAGCACGACTACGCTGACCACGCCTGGTTGATCCAGCACGTCACGCCGGAAGCGGGCCAGGGCGGATTCGCCCATGCCATCGCGCAGCAGCCGCCCCCCGGAAATACCGGCGTTGACCACGGCAACGCCCCGCGGTGCCAGACGCGCCGCCAGATGGTCGGTCCAGCGCTGGTCCTGATCGAGGCTGGCGGTGGCGCCATCGGTAATCGAGTCGCCGATCACCACCACGCTGCGTGCGCTGGCAGCGGCCTCGACCTCGATGCCGGCCAGGAACAGGCGGGCAGTGGTGCTGCTGGCCCCGCTCAGAGCTTGGGTCAGGCTCTGGTCGCCGGGCGCAATCCAACTGGTCTGCCTGCCCTCCCAATGGAACGTCTGTACCGGCATCGGTTCCGGCACAAAGACACTGATCTGCAACGCCTGGCGATCATCCGTGGCCAGTGGCAGCGGATCGCTCAGCCGTTCCTGACCGGGCTCGATCGATACGCCGGGCTGGCCGTCGAAACTGAGCGGCTGCGGGGTGACACCGGCGTGTGCGGCCACGCTGGCCGCCCCGATCCGCAGCGGCTGGGTGCCGTAGGCATTGCTCAGCCGCACCCGCAGCCGGGGCCCGCCCAGGCTGATGCGCGCGGTCTGGCGGAAGGTCTGGTCCTGCAGCGTGGCCGGGACCAGGGTCGGGAACAGGAAATCGGCGCCCCAGACCGGTTGCGGACTGGCCTGCCAGCTGGCGACCCAGTGCGGGGCCGGGGCGGCACTGGCTGCGCTGGAGAGGGCGATCAAGGCGGTCGCGGTGAGCTGGCTGAGGCGGTTCATCGGGCAATCCCGGGAGGAGGGAGGGCCATGGTGATTCTCCGTCGATCTGTGAACTAGACTGCGCATGGATAATCATCTGTGAACTGGATTCATCGCCATGGCGCGACCCGACATCAACCGATCCGGCGAACTGGAAGTGTTCGTGCGGGTGATCGAGACCGGTGGCTTCTCCGCCGCGGCCCGTACCCTGGACATGACGCCGTCGGCAGTCAGCAAGCTGGTAGCCCGGCTGGAGCAACGGCTGGGTACGCGCCTGCTGCAGCGCTCCACCCGCCAGCTGCAGCTGACCCCGGAAGGCTGCGCGTTCTACGAGCGCGGCCTGCGCGTGCTGGCCGACCTGGAGGAGGCCGAGCGCTGCGCCAGCGCCCATGCCGAGCCGCGCGGACGCCTGCGGGTCAATTCCAACGTGCCGTTCGGCCAGCATTTCCTGTTGCCGCTGCTGCCGGCGTTCCTCGAACGCAACCCGCAGGTGGGGGTGGATCTGACCCTCAACGACGAGGTGATCGACCTGCTTGAGCAGCGCACCGACGTGGCGGTGCGGGCCGGCCCGCTGAAGAGCTCCAGTCTGGTGGCGCGACGGCTGGGCGCGACGCGGATGATGATCGTGGCCGCGCCGGCCTATGCGCAGCGGCACGGCCTGCCGCGCAACGCTGAGGAGCTGCAGTCGCACAACCGTCTGGACATCGGCCATGCGCGTGCGATGCAGGGCTGGCCGCTGCTGCAGGACGGACGCGAGCGGATGGTGCTGCCCAGTGGCAATGCCCGCGCCAGCAATGGCAACGCTCTGCGGCAGCTGGTGCTGGGCGGGTTGGGCATGGCGCGGCTGGCGACCTACCAGGTGCAGGAGGACATCGCCGCCGGACGCCTGCTGCCGGTGCTGGAAGAGGCCAACCCCGGTGACCTGGAAGAGGTGCACGCGGTGTTCCTGGGGCAGGGCGGCTACCTGCCGCTGCGGGTGCGCGCCTTCCTCGATTTCCTGGTGGAAACGGTGGATCTGGCGCGGCCACGGGGGTAGTGCCGGCCGCTGGCCGGCAACCTCATGATCTTCGTTCACCTGTGTTGGGTTGCCGGCCAGCGGCCGGCACTACCTCGCGCGTTGTAGATCCACGCCATGCGTGGATAACCGCGAACAGGCCTCAGACCTGCAGCAGCTTGCGTGCGGCGGCACGCGCTTCCTTGCTCACTTCCACGCCGCCGAGCATGCGCGCCAGTTCTTCCTCGCGCGCCTTGCTGTCCAGCTTTTCCACTGCGCTCTGGGTCATGCCTTCCACCGGGGCCTTGCTGACCCGGTAGTGGGCATGGCCCTTGGAGGCGACCTGCGGCAGGTGGGTCACGCACAGCACCTGGCGCTTCTCGCCAAGGGCGCGCAGCTTCTGGCCGACGATGTCCGCCACCGCGCCGCCGATGCCGGAGTCGACCTCGTCGAACACCATGGTCGGTACCGCATCCAGGTCCAGCGCGGCCACTTCGATGGCCAGCGAGATGCGCGACAGTTCACCGCCGGAGGCCACCTTGCGCAGGGCGCGCGGTGGCTGGCCGGCGTTGGCCGCCACCAGGAATTCCACGCGCTCGGCACCCTGCGGGTCGGGCTTGCCGGCGTCCTGCGGCTCCAGTTCGATCAGGAACTGGCCACCGCCCATGCCCAGCTCGGCGATGATGCCGGTGGTGGTGGCCGACAGTTCGGCAGCGGCGCTGCGACGGCTGGCGGTCAGCACCTCGGCCTG
This sequence comes from Stenotrophomonas sp. 99219_Sma, assembly GCF_056480785.1. NCBI lineage: Bacteria > Pseudomonadati > Pseudomonadota > Gammaproteobacteria > Lysobacterales > Lysobacteraceae > Stenotrophomonas > Stenotrophomonas sp. 99219_Sma. The sequence continues at coordinate 1,782,945 of NZ_CM151117.1, forward strand.
TACGCGCCAGGCCGCAGCGGCCTTGTCGATTTCGCCGGCCAGGCGCTGCAGGCGTTCGTCGGCGCCGCGCAGCTGTTCGACTTCGGCATGCATGCGCTCGCGCTGCGCGCCCAGCTCGTCCATCGGCACGCGGTGCTTGCGGGCCAGGTCGTGCAGGCGGCCGAGACGACGCTCGTTCTCCTCGAACTGCTCCGGGTCGGCGTCGAGGTCGTCATGCACGCGGTCCAGCAGCGACAGGGCTTCGTGCAGCTGGATCGAGGCGTTCTCGATCAGGCCGTCCACCTCGCCCAGGCGCGGGTCGTGTTCGATCAGGCGCGACAGCTCGTGGCGCACCTGCTGCAGCAGGTCCAGCGCGGAACTGCCGTCGTCGCCATTGAGCTGGTTGCTGGCCGCCTGGCAGGCGCTCAGCAGGGCGCTGGCGTGGGCCTGGCGGCGGTGGCTGGCACCGAGTGCGACGATCGACTCCGGTTCCAGATCTTCGCGGTCCAGTTCGCGCAGCTGGTGCTCCAGGAAGCCGATCCGGTCACTGACGTCGCCCTGTTGCGACAGCGCCAGCGATTCATCGACCAGAGCCTGCCAGGCCGCGGCGGCGCGGCGCACCTGGCGGCGCTCGTTCTCGTTGCCGGCATAAGCGTCCAGCAGGGCCAGCTGCGACGGGCGCGTCAGCAGGGCCTGCTGTTCGTGCTGGCCATGGATCTCCACCAGCAACGAGGCCAGGTCGCCCAGCTGGGCCAGGGTCACCGGGCGGCCATTGATCCACGCCCGCGAACCGCCATCGGCGCGGATCACGCGGCGCAGCTGGCACTGTTCCTCGTCGTCCAGCTCGTTGTCGGCCAGCCACTGGCGCGCGGCCTGCAGCTGGTCCAGCGCGAATTCGGCGGAAAGTTCGGCGCGCGCAGCGCCGTGGCGGACCACGCCACTGTCGGCGCGCAGGCCGGACAGGAAGCCCAGCGCGTCGACCATCAGCGACTTGCCGGCGCCGGTCTCGCCTGAAACCACGGTCATGCCTGGCCCGAACTCCAGTTCGGTGGCGCGGACGACGGCAAAATCCTTGATCGAAAGATGTCTGAGCATGGGTAAGGGGGTATCAGCAGCCGCGCAACGCTAGCACGCGGGCGAGGGAGGTCCAATGACTTGCCAAGGTGATGCGCCGCCATTATCTAGTGTCCGTGTCTCACAGGTTGATTCCATGCACGGTTCTCCCGACCAGCTTGCCCCGCGTGCGCGCCATCTGCTGCGCACGCTGATCGCGCGTTACATCCAGGACGGTGAGCCGGTCGGCTCGCAGACGCTGGCGCGCGTGGCCGGCCTGGAGGTCAGCCCGGCCACCATCCGCAACATCCTCGGCGACCTGGAAGACCTGGGGCTGCTGGCCTCGCCGCACACCTCGGCCGGGCGCATCCCGACCGCGCATGGCTACCGGGTGTTCGTCGACAGCCTGCTGCAGATGCAGCCGCCGGGCGAGGGCGAGCTGGCCCGTCTGCGTCAGGAGCTGGCCAGCGGCGGCAGCACCCAGGCCCTGCTCGGCAGCGCCTCGGAGCTGCTGTCGGCGATGAGTCACTTCGTCGGCGTGGTCAGCGCGCCACGGCGCGAGCAGTTCGCCTTCCGCCAGATCGATTTCGTGGCGCTGGACGGGCGCCGGGTGCTGGCGATCCTGGTGTTTGCCGACAACGAGGTGCAGAACCGCGTCATCGAGACCCGGCAGGAGTTCGCGCCGGGCCAGCTGGAGCAGGTGGCCAACTACCTCAATGCGCATTTCGCCGGCCTGCCGATGGCCGAGATCCGCACCCGCCTGCTGCTGGAGCTGCGCGATGCCCGTTCCGAGCTGGAGCAGCTGCTGGCGCACAGCATCGAACTGGCCGAGCAGGCCCTGCAGCCGGCCGCCGACGACATGCTGGTGGCCGGCCAGACCCGCCTGATGGGGGTGCAGGACCTGTCGGACCTGGAGCGCCTCCGCGAACTGTTCGAGCTGTTCTCCAGCAAGCGCGAGATCCTGCAGCTGCTGGAGCGGACCATCCAGGCCCCAGGCGTGCGCATCTTCATCGGCGAAGAGACCGGGATGATGCCGCTGCAGGGGGTCTCGCTGGTCACCGCCCCGTACACCGCCAATGGCCAGGTACTGGGCGTGCTGGGCGTGATCGGCCCCAAGCGGATGGCCTACGACCGCATGATTCCGCTGGTCCAGGCCACTGCCGATGTGCTCGGCGCGGCCTTTTCACCGGCCGGGCGCACTCCCGGAACATCCGACGCTTGAAACGCAGCATCCCGCCCACACTAGGGTGGGTGGAGGCGGAGATTGACCGCCAGGGACCCAGACATGAACCACGAACATCCAGATATCGAATCCCAGCAGACTGCCGCCGATGCGGCCGCCGCCGCCGGCGTCAACGACGAAGTGGAGCGCCTGCGCGCCGAAGTCGAGCAGATCAAGGCCGATGCGCTGCGTGAGCGCGCCGACCTCGAGAACCAGCGCAAGCGTGTTGCCCGTGACATTGAGCAGGCCCGCAAGTTCGCCAACGAGAAGCTGCTTGGCGAGCTGCTGCCGGTATTCGACAGCCTGGATGCCGGCCTGAAGGCCGCCGGCGACGACCCGCATCCGCTGCGCGAAGGCCTGGAGCTGACCTACAAGCAGCTGCTGAAGGTCGCTGCCGACAACGGCCTGGTCCTGCTGGACCCGATCGGCCAGCCGTTCAACCCGGAACACCACCAGGCGATCAGCCAGGTGCCGACCCCGGGCGCCGCCCCGGGCAGCGTGGTGACCGTGTTCCAGAAGGGCTACCTGCTCAACGAGCGCCTGCTGCGGCCGGCGCTGGTGGTGGTGGCCGCCGATTGATCGGCCGGGCCATGCCCGGTCCCGGTCGTGCCAGGCCATGCCTGGCAAGGTTTTCCAGGCGCTGAACACAGCGTTCGGGAGGTGGCTTGAATGTTCCACGAGCCTCCCCCACATCGTATTCATCCACCGGCCGAGCGGCCGGACTGACCCCAACAAGCATCCTCAGGAGTCTCCCCCATGGGCAAGATCATTGGTATCGACCTCGGCACCACCAACTCGTGCGTGGCGATCATGGACGGCGGCAAGGCCCGCGTCATCGAGAATTCGGAAGGCGATCGCACCACCCCGTCGATCGTCGCCTACACCAAGGACGGCGAAGTCCTGGTCGGCGCCTCGGCCAAGCGCCAGGCCGTGACCAACCCGAAGAACACCTTCTATGCGGTGAAGCGCCTGATCGGCCGCAAGTTCACCGACGCCGAAGTGCAGAAGGACATCGCGCACGTCCCGTACGGCATCCTGGCCCATGACAATGGCGACGCCTGGGTGTCGACCAGCGACGGCAAGAAGATGGCCCCGCAGGAAATCTCGGCCAAGGTGCTGGAAAAGATGAAGAAGACCGCCGAGGACTTCCTCGGTGAGAAGGTCACCGAAGCGGTCATCACCGTGCCGGCCTACTTCAACGACAGCCAGCGCCAGGCGACCAAGGACGCCGGCCGCATTGCGGGCCTGGACGTCAAGCGCATCATCAACGAGCCGACTGCGGCTGCGCTGGCCTATGGCCTGGACAAGGGTGACAACAAGGATCGCAAGATCGTGGTGTACGACCTGGGCGGCGGCACCTTCGACGTCTCGGTGATCGAGATCGCCAACGTCGACGGCGAGAAGCAGTTCGAAGTGCTGGCCACCAACGGCGACACCTTCCTGGGCGGCGAAGACTTCGACAACCGCGTCATCGAGTACCTGGTTGAAGAGTTCAACAAGGACCAGGGCATCGACCTGCGCAAGGATCCGCTGGCCCTGCAGCGCCTGAAGGACGCCGCCGAGCGCGCCAAGATCGAGCTGTCCAGCGCCCAGCAGACCGAAGTGAACCTGCCGTACGTCACCGCTGACGCCTCGGGTCCGAAGCACCTGAACATCAAGCTGACCCGCGCCAAGCTGGAAGCGCTGGTGGAAGACCTGATCAAGAAGTCGATCGAGCCGTGCCGCGTTGCCCTGAACGATGCCGGCCTGCGTTCGAGCGACATCAGCGAAGTGATCCTGGTCGGTGGCCAGACCCGCATGCCGAAGGTGCAGCAGGCGGTGACCGAGTTCTTCGGCAAGGAACCGCGCAAGGACGTCAACCCGGACGAAGCCGTGGCACTGGGTGCTGCGATCCAGGGCGGCGTGCTGGGCGGCGACGTCAAGGATGTGCTGCTGCTGGACGTGACCCCGCTGTCGCTGGGCATCGAGACCATGGGCGGCGTGTTCACCAAGATCATCGAGAAGAACACCACCATCCCGACCAAGGCCTCGCAGGTGTTCTCCACCGCCGAGGACAACCAGTCGGCCGTGACCGTGCACGTGCTGCAGGGTGAGCGCGAACAGGCCCGCTTCAACAAGTCGCTGGCCAAGTTCGACCTGTCCGGCATCGAGCCGGCCCCGCGCGGCCTGCCGCAGGTGGAAGTGTCCTTCGACATCGACGCCAACGGCATCCTGCACGTGTCGGCCAAGGACAAGAAGACCAACAAGGAACAGAAGGTCGAGATCAAGGCCGGTTCGGGCCTGTCCGAGGAAGAGATCGCACGCATGGTCGCCGACGCGGAAGCCAACCGCGAAGAAGACAAGAAGTTCCAGGAGCTGGTGCAGGCCCGCAACCAGGCCGACGCCCTGATCCACGGCACCCGCAGCGCCATCACCGAGCACGGCAGCAAGGTCGGCGGCGATGTCATCGGCAAGGTCGAGGCGGCGCTGGCCGACCTGGAAACCGCGATGAAGGGTGACGACAAGGCACAGATCGAAGCCAAGTCGAAGGCACTGGAAGAAGCCGGCCAGTCGCTGTTCGCCGCCGCTTCGGCCGACCAGGGCGGTGCCGCCCCGGGTGCCGACGCTGGCAATGCGGGCAAGCCGCAGGATGACGTGGTGGACGCCGAGTTCACCGAAGTCAAGGACGACAAGAAGTCCTGATCCGGACCGACACGGGACGCTGGCCATCAGCGTCCCGTTGTCGCATCAGGGTCCTGACCGCCCACCGGTGTGTCGGGGCGCCCGACGCAAGAGCGGACCTGGTTCCGCTCTTCCGCTTTGACGAATCCCGACTTTCCGGAACCCGATTCACGATATGAGCAAGCGCGATTACTACGAAGTGCTGGGCGTTGCCCGCACCGCCAACGACGAAGAGCTGAAGAAGGCCTACCGTCGCTGCGCGATGAAGTTCCACCCGGACCGCAACCCGGGTGATGCGGCGGCCGAAGCCTCCTTCAAGGAGTGCAAGGAAGCCTACGAAGTGCTGTCCGACGGCAACAAGCGCCGCATGTACGACAGCCATGGCCACGCCGCGTTCGAGCACGGCATGGGCGGAGGCGGTCCGGGCGGCCCGGACATGAACGATATCTTCGGCGATATCTTCGGCAACATCTTTGGCGGTGGCGGCGGTGGTCCGCGCCAGGCCCGTCGTGGCGCCGACATCGGCTACGTGATGGAACTGGACCTGGAAGAGGCCGTGCGCGGCGTCGAGCGCCGCATCGAGATCCCGACCCTGGCCGAGTGCGGCGACTGCGATGGCAGTGGCTCCGAAGACGGCAAGGTCGAGACCTGCAACGTGTGCCATGGCCGCGGCCAGGTGCGCATCCAACGCGGCATCTTCGCCATGCAGCAGGCCTGCCACAACTGCGGCGGCCGCGGCCAGATCATTGCCAAGCCCTGCAAGACCTGCCACGGCAATGGCCGTGTCGAGGAAGACAAGGTGCTGTCGGTGAAGGTGCCGGCGGGCGTCGATACCGGCGACCGCATCCGCCTGCAGGGCGAAGGCGAGGCCGGTCCGGCCGGTACGCCGCCGGGCGACCTGTACGTGGAAGTGCGCGTGCGCGAGCATGCGATCTTCCAGCGCGATGGCGACGATCTGCACTGCGAAGTGCCGATCCGCATCTCGCAGGCGGCACTGGGTGACACCGTGCGCGTGGCCACCCTGGGCGGCGAAGCGGAGATCCGCATCCCGGCCGAGACCCAGACCGGCAAGCTGTTCCGCCTGCGTGGCAAGGGCGTGCGTTCGGTGCGCAGCCGCAGCGAAGGCGACCTGTACTGCCGTGTGGTGGTGGAGACCCCGGTCAACCTCACCAACGAACAGCGCAAGCTGCTGGAGCAGTTCGAAGCCACCTTCGTCGGTGAGGAAGCGCGCAAGCATTCGCCGAAGTCGGCCACCTTCATGGATGGTGTGAAGGGCTTCTGGGACCGGATGACGTCCTGATCCATCGACGCATGTGTTGAACGACAGCGCCGGGCAATGCCCGGCGTTTTCGTTTGTGGTGCCGCACTGCCGCCGCCGGGCATGGCCCGGCGCTACCGGAAAAACGCCGCCGGCGTCTGCCCGAGCTGGCGCTTGAACATGCTGGTGAATGCACTCGGGCTGTCGTAGCCCATCGCCAGCGCGACATCGATGACCTTGTCGCCGACCGCCAGTCGCTCCAGGGCGGCCAACAGCCGCGCCTGCTGCCGCCACTGCCCGAAGGTCATGCCCAGTTCACTGGCGAAATGACGCTGGATGGTTTTCACGTCCACCTGCAGCGCCTGCGCCCAGTCCTGCAGGGTGGCGTCGTCGCCGGGATGTTTCTGGATGTGCTGGCAGATCCGCTGCAGGCGCGGGTCGGAGGGCGAGGGCAGGTGTAGCGGCAGCACGTCCATGCGGTGCAGCTCGTCCAGCAGCAGGCGCACCACGCGGCCGTCGCGGCTGTCATCCACATGCGCGGTCTCGATCAGGCTGGCGGCGAGCAGCAGCTCGCGCAGCAACGGCGCTACCTGTACCGCGAACGCCTCGTCCGGCAGCTGCGGCGCGAAGTCCGGTTCCACATACAGGCTGCGCATATGCACCTCAGCGATGCAGTCCACCGCATGGGCCATGCCGGCCGGCACCCAGATCGCGCGGGTCGAGGGCACCACCCAGCGGCCGCCGTCCGCACGCACCACCATCAGTCCGGACATGGCGAACACCAGCTGGTGACGGCGATGCCGGTGGGGCGCGATGTGGGTGCCGGGTTTGTAGTGGCGGGCGCGGCAGGTCACCGGGCGGTGCACCGGAACCTCGTTCCACGGCGCAGTCTCGCGGACCGGGCAGGGAGTGTCCTTTTTGCGATATGCCATGACCCGAACGCGGCAGAAGGGAGGGGGAGGCCACCGTAGCATGCGTGGCTCGCCCCCAACCTGACTGTGTCCATGTCGACCCTGGCTTCTCCCGCAACGACCTCACGCCCGGTGGCCCCCGGCGTGCTGGCCGCCATCTCCACCTCGCATGTCGTCAACGACATGATGCAGTCGCTGATCCTGGCCATCTATCCGGTGATCAAGGGCGGCTTCAATCTCAGCTTCACCCAGATCGGTCTGATCACGCTGACCTACCAGCTTACCGCCTCGATCTTCCAGCCGTTGATCGGCATGGCCACCGACCGTCGCCCAGCCCCGTACTCGCTGCCGATCGGCATGGCCTCGACCCTGTGCGGCATGCTGCTGCTCGGCTTCGCACCGAACTACGCGGTGGTGCTGATGGCGGCGGCGATGGTCGGTATTGGCTCGGCCATCTTCCATCCGGAAGCCTCGCGCATCGCGCGACTGGCCTCGGGCGGCCGTCACGGCTTCGCGCAGTCGGTGTTCCAGGTGGGTGGCAATTTCGGAACAGCGCTGGGCCCGTTGATCGCTGCCGCAGTGATCGTGCCGTATGGCCAGCACGCCGCATCGTGGTTTGCCGGCGCCGCTCTGATCGGCATCGCTCTGCTGACCTATGTCGGCCGCTGGTACGCGTTGCATCTGGGCACGCCACGACCGGTCAGCACGGCTGCGATGGCGCCGCGGCATCCGCCGCGCACCGTGGCCAAGGTACTGGCGATCCTGCTGGTGCTGATCTTCAGCAAGTACTTCTACATGGCCAGCATCGGCAGCTACTTCACCTTCTACCTGATCCACCACTTCGGCATTCCGGTGGCGCAGGCCCAGCTGCATCTGTTCGCGTTCCTGGTGGCGTCCGCCGCCGGCGGCTTCCTTGGTGGCCCGCTGGGTGACCGCATCGGCCGCAAGCCGATCATCTGGACCTCGATCCTGGGCGTGGCGCCGTTCGCGCTGATGCTGCCGCATGCCGATCTGCTGTGGACGACCGTGCTGGCGGTGCTGATCGGCTTCGTGCTGTCGTCGGCGTTCTCGGCGATCGTGGTGTACGCGCAGGAGATGATGCCGCACCGCATCGGCATGGTGTCCGGCCTGTTCTTCGGCTTCGCCTTCGGCATGGGTGGGCTTGGGGCGGCTGTGCTGGGCCTGCTGGCGGACAAGACCAGCATCGAGTACGTCTACCAGTTGACCGCGTTCCTGCCGCTGCTGGGCATCGTGGCGGCGTGGCTGCCACCGTCGCGGCCTGCTGCTCACTGAGGGGGTGGGGTTTGCAGGGCTTGCAGCCCTGCACCTGCAGAGGCAACGTCAACGTCAAAAGCCTGCATTCCGCGGGTTGGCGGGGTGGGTCCGGTAGGTGTCGACCTTGGTCGACACGGTAGATCCACGCCATGCGTGGATGAATTCATTCGATATCTGACAGATGTGTCGACCAAGGTCGACACCTACCAACAGCCGCGCGGAACAACAGCCGCAGTTACCAACAGCCGCGTGAACCTGTCGAAGGTGGGGCGGTGTCGGATTGCGGGGTGTCAGCGGCATGGATGCCGCTGCCAAGCCTACAAGGACGTACTTGCGGCATCCCCGCACTCCGACACCGCCCCGCCACCCCACGGAAGGCCGCTTTGGCTTCGGCCGTTGCGATTGCCGTTGCATTGAGCAGGTGCAGGGCTGCAAGCCCTGCCGAAAACTCCCTTGGGCGTAGAATGCGGCCATGAGCGAATCCCTTGATAACCACCTGGTCCACGGCCGCCGCCAGCGGCCGGATGGTCCGTCGCCGATCGATGTCATCTCGGTCCAGTCGCAACTTGTCTACGGCCACGCCGGCAACAGCGCCGCCGTACCGCCGATGCGCGCACTCGGCGTGCGCGTGGCGGAGATCCCGACCGTGTTGCTGAGCAACGCGCCGTTCTACGACACCACGCGTGGTCGCGTGCTGCCCGCCGACTGGTTCGCCGACCTGCTGCTGGGCACCCACGAGCGCAGCCTGCCGCAGCGGGCGAAGATGCTGGTTTCCGGCTACTTCGGCAGCACCGCCAACGGTGCCGCCTTCGCCGACTGGCTGGACAACATCCTGCCGGCCTGTCCGCAGCTGCGTTACTGCCTGGATCCGGTGATTGGTGACACCCACACCGGCCCCTACGTGGAACCGGGCCTGGAGGCGATCTTCGCCGAGCGATTGCTGCCGCATGCCTGGCTGGTGACCCCGAACGCCTTCGAACTGAATCGTCTGACCGGTATGCCGGCACTGGCCGAGGCCGATGCCATCGCCGCCGCGCGCACGCTGCTGGACCGTGGCCCGCACTGGGTGATCGCGCACAGCGTGGGCGGTAACCCGGGTGAGCTGGTGACCCTGGCGGTCGGTCGCGAGGAAACCTGGCGCTGGACTTCGCCGCTGCTGCCGGTGGACGTGGCCGGCACCGGTGACGTGCTGATGTCGCTGGTGGTGTCGTTCCTGTTGCGAGGTGAATCGATGCAGCAGGCGATTTCGCGTGCGATTGCCGGTACCCATGCGGCGCTGGAGGCGACTCTGGACAATGGCTTCGAAGAGTTCGACGTGATCGCGGCGGCGCCTGCCGCACTGGCCGAAGGCACGCGCTTCCGTGCCGAACGCGTGGCATGAGCGGTCTGCACGAACGCACGCCGCGCACGGTCGGCATCGTCGGCAGTGCCGGCGCCTATGGGCGCTGGCTGAGCCGCTTCTTCCAGCAGCACATGCAGCTGCAGGTGATCGGCCACGATCCGGCGGATCCGGACTCGCATACGTCGGAACAGCTGCTGGCGCAGGCCGACGTGCTGGTGTTCTCGGCACCGATCCGGCATACGCCGGCTCTGATTGCCGAGTACGTGCGGCAGTCGGCCGGCCGTGAGCAGGACCGGCTGTGGCTGGACGTGACCTCGGTGAAGGAAGCGCCGGTGCAGGCGATGCTGGCCTCTCAAGCCGAAGTGGTCGGCCTGCACCCGATGACCGCGCCGCCGAAGGCGCCGACCCTGAAGGGCCGGGTGATGGTGGTCTGCGAAGCGCGGCTGCAGCACTGGCAGCCATGGGTCGATACGCTGTGCACGGCGCTGCAGGCCGAGTGCGTGCGGGCCACGCCGCAGCACCACGACCAGATGATGGCGCTGGTACAGGCGATGGTGCATGCCACCCACCTGGCCCAGGCCGGCGTGCTGCGCCAGTACCAGCCGCAGCTGGGCGATCTGGCCGCGATGATGCCGTACCGCTCGGCATCGTTCGAGTTGGACACGGCGATCATCTCGCGCATCCTGTCGCTCAACCCGGCGATCTACGAAGACATCCAGTTCGGTAACCCGTACGTGGCGCCGATGCTGGAACGGCTGGTCGGCCAGCTGCAGGCCCTGCAGGCGCAGGTCGGGCAGGGCGACGACCGTGCGCGTGGTGAATTCCGCGAGCAGCTGCTGTCGGCGAACCGCAGTGCCTTCGGCGAGCAGGCGCTGGCGGACGGCAACTACACCTTTGAACGCGTGGGTTATCTGCTGGCTGACCTGACCGAGCGTAATGCGTTGTCGGTGCACCTGCCGGAGGACCGGCCAGGCTCACTGCGTGAGCTGCTGAACGTGTTCGAGCAGCATCGCATCAGCCTGGCTTCGATCCATTCCTCGCGCACGCCTGGTGGCGAAGTGCATTTCCGCATCGGGTTCGTGGCCGGCAGCGATGCTGCGGCGATCACCCGGGCAGCAGCCGACGTGGACGCCAGCGGCATCGGGCGGGTACTGAGCTGAATTCATCCACAGGCGGTGTGGATGGTTCCTGAGCAAACGTGTGGATAACCTTGCTCAGGCCTTGGCAGCAAAGGCTGTCAAGATGCTTGGTGAAAAATTGATCACGCCTTTTGTAGAGTCGAGCCATGCTCGACCGCCTTGGGCAAAAGGCGTGTCGACCAAGGTCGACACCTACCAGAGGCAAGAAAGCGGGTCGATCAAGGTCGACACCCGCCAGAGCGGGGCGATACGAAATCGGGTAGCGCCGGGGTCATGCCCGGCGAACCTCAGATCGTCAGTCGCAGCTCGCCGCCACTGGTGGTGAACTCGCGGCCATCGCGCACCAGCGGCCGCCCGTCATCCAGTTCGTAGCGTGGCGTGGCTTCGGAGTGATGCCCGCTGCCATTCGCCTCGGGCTTGAACTCGATGATGATGTGGCTTTCGCCGTTGCTGTCGACGGCGGGGAACTGACGGAACGACATCGTGCACCTCCTTCAGCGGATGCGGTTGTTGCGCGGCCAGCTTGGCCGCGCCGATGTTAGCCGGACGTCATCAATCGATGAACTGCAGGCGCGCAAGTTCAGCGTACAGTCCACCTTCGGCCAGCAGCTGTGCGTGCGTGCCCTCGGCGACGATGCGGCCCTGGTCCATCACCACGATGCGGTCGGCCTTGAGCACGGTGGCCAGGCGGTGGGCAATGACCAGTGTGGTGCGGCCCGCCATCAGCCGCTCCAGCGCTTGCTGCACGCTGTGCTCGCTCTGCGCGTCCAGCGCGCTGGTCGCTTCGTCCAGCAGCAGGATCGGCGCATCCTTCAGCAGCGCACGGGCAATCGCCACACGCTGCTGCTGGCCACCGGACAGGCGGGCACCGCGCTCGCCCAGCTCACTGTCATAGCCCTGCGGCAACGCGCGCAGGAAGCCATCGGCCTCGGCAGCACGCGCGGCAGCCTCGACTTCGGCGTCGCTGGCCTGCAGGCGGCCATAGCGGATGTTGTCGCGCGCACTGGCAGCGAACAGCGTCGGCTGCTGCGGCACCAGCGCCAGCTGCGCACGCAGCTCGGCCGGGTCGACCTGGCGCACGTCGATGCCGTCCACGTCGATGCGGCCGCTGGCTGGATCATGGAAGCGCAGCAGCATCGAAAGCACCGTGCTCTTGCCCGCCCCCGACGGACCCACCAGCGCCACGGTCTCGCCGGGGTGCACGTGCAGGTTGAAGTGGTCCAGTGCGGCCTGGTCCGGTCGCTGCGGGTAGTGGAACACCACGTCGTCGAACCGGATCTCGCCACGCAGCGGCTGCGGCACCGCGTGCGGCTGTGCCGGCGCGCGGATCTCGATGTCTTCCTGCAGCAGTTCGCCGATACGGCCCATGCCGCCGGCCGCGCGCTGCAGTTCGTTCCACACTTCGGCCAGCGCGCCCACCGAGCCGCCACCGATCAATGCATACAGCACGAACTGGCCCAGCGTACCGGCGCTGAGGCGGCCGTCGATGACGTCGTGCGCGCCCAGCCACAACACACCGACGATGGCGCCGAACACCAGCAGGATGGCGCTGGCGGTGACCAGCGACTGTGCGCCGATGCGGCGACGGGCGGCGCCGATGGCATCACCGAGTGCCTTGTCGAAGCGCCCGCGCTCGTACGGCTCGCGTGCATGTGCCTGCACCGTGCGTACCGCACCCAGGGTTTCACTGGCCAGGCTGTTGGCATCGGCGATGCGGTCCTGGCTGTTGCGTGCGACCGTGCGCAGCTTGCGCGCGCCGATGATGATCGGCAGCACCGCCAGCGGAATGCCTAGCAGCGACCATGCGGCCAGCCGCGGGCTGGTGACGAACAGCATTGCCAGGCTGCCGATGACGGTGACCGTGCTGCGCAATGCTACGGACATGGTCGAGCCGACCACGCTGCGCAGCAGTTCGGTGTCCGCGGTCAGGCGCGAGACCAGCTCTCCGCTGCGGCTGCGGTCGTGGAAGCCGGCGCCCAGCTGGATCAGGTGGGCATACAGCTGGCTGCGCAGGTCGGCCACGACCTTTTCACCCAGCAACGATACGAAGTAGAAGCGCGCGGCCGTGCCCAACGCCATGACGACCGCCACCAGCATCAGCAGGGCGAAGGCGCGGTTGATCTGGCCGCCGCTGCTGAAACCGTGATCGATCATCTGCTTCACCGCCGGAGGCAGGCTCAGCGTGGCTGCAGAAGACACCGCCAGGGCCAGCAGCCAGGCGGTGAACAGGCCGCTGTGGCGGCGCACGAACGGCCACAGCGTGCGCAGGCTGCCGAGGCGCCGCAGCGGCGGGGTCGAAGCGGGGGCGTCGTCCTTGTCAGTCATCCTGGTCGTCGTCTTCTATGCGGATACGGTCACGGGTGGCGTCGCGCAGGCGGATTTTCAATGCGTCGACCTGATCGGCAGGCAATTCGATCCGCAGGCACACACCATTGGCATCGAACTGTTCATCGCGCTTTTCGGCACCGAAGGCGGGCAGGGTGGCATGCAGGGTACCCAGGTCCTCGAAGCCGGCCAGCAGCTGCAGCCGGGCCATCGCCACCAGCGGCAGGCGCGGGGCGGTGCGCAGGCACTCGGCGGCGGCGCCGCCGTAGGCGCGCACAAGGCCACCGGCACCGAGCTTGATACCGCCGAACCAGCGCGTCACTACCACCATCACCCGGTCGAAACCCTGGCCGTCGATCGCCGCCAGAATCGGACGTCCAGCCGTGCCGGCCGGCTCACCATCGTCGCTGGAGCGATAGTCCTGCCCATGCCGGTAGGCCCAGCAGTTGTGGGTGGCATCGGCCACCGCAACCTGCTGCAGGAACGCCATGGCCGCTGCGGCGCCATCGATCGGCGCGGCATGGGCGATGAAACGGCTGTGTTTGACTTCCAGCGTGTGGCTGACCGGCTGGGCGAGAGTATCGAGCATTCCCGTCATTCTACGGGGTTGCCGGGTATTCCCGTCCGCTTCAGTCGTCCAGCAGCGGGCGCAGGTCGCGCGGCAGGCGTGCTTCCGGGTACTGCTGCATGTAGCGCTCCAGGCTGGCACGGGCCAGATCGCGCTGGCCGTCGTCGCGTCGTGTACGGATCTTCTGCAGCCACTGCCGGCGCGGCAGTCGTGCGTCAGCGTCCACCTCGGCCTGCACGGCATCCGCGCTCAGGCCCGCATCGCTGCCGCGGCGCATGATGCCAGGTGCGGAACGGCTGGAAGCCTCGCGCTTCATCGAGGTGATTTCTACCCGGTCCAATGCCGGGGCCTGTTCGGCCTGCACGCTGTTGGACTCTGGCGTGCCTGCCGAGCGCGCCTTCAGCGAACCACTGGCGACAACCGGCGCCATCAGCGGCGCGGGTGCCGAGTAGGCGGTGGGAGCCGGAGGCGCAGGGGGGCTGCTGCCGGCGCTGCGGCCGGAGCGGGCGGCAGGGCCGTAAACGAGGTATCGGCGGCCGCATCCGCAGCCATCGATCGTGCAGCCTGGGCCGGCGCTTCAGCGGTCCCGGCCGGCGCAGGCTTGCTTGCGCGCGCGATGGCCGGTGCCGGGGCAGCGGCAACCGGGGCTGCCTCGGGTGCTGCGGGCGCAGCGGCCGGTTCCGCAGTCGCCACCGCGCTGTCGGCTGCACTGCGCTCAGCGGCCTGATCGGCAGCCGCGACGTCTTCTGCCGCAGCCGGTGCCGCCGCAACAGCGGCCTCACCCGCCGGAATCGGTGGCGGTTCCGGACGCAGCTGCCAGGCGATGCCGATGGCGAACACCATCGAGGCGGCGATGCCGAACACCGCCGGCCAACGCGGGCGTGTGCGCTGCGTACGTGGTGCTTCGGGAGAGGCGACCGCATCGGCAGCCGGAGCGTCCACGGCAGCGCGGGCCGCGGCCAGGATGGCGGCGTCCAGTGCGGCGGGCGGTGCCTGTTCGGCGCGACGGCCGAGCAGCCGGGCCAGCTCGCGTTCTTCCGGCGTCAGCGGTTCGTCTCGGTTCATGCGTTCAATCCCGCACGCAGCTTGTCCATCGCATAGCGCAGCCGCGATTTCACGGTTTCCCGGCCTACGCCGGTGATCTGGCCGATCTCCTCCAGGCTCAGTTCCTGATCCAGCCGCAGTTGCAGCACTTCGCGCTGCTCCGGCGGCAGTTGTTCCATCGCCAGCTGGATGCGGCGACGTTGTTCGAATTCGGAAAGCTCGCCTTCCGGGGTCTGTCCATCCTCGATCGCGGCCAAGCGCAGGTCGGCATCGGCCGGAGCAGCCGGCCGGTGGCGGGCGGCGCGCCAATGGTCGTTCAGGCGGTTGTGGGCGATGCGGAACAGCCAGGTGCTGAACGCCGCGTCCGGTTGCCACCCCGCACGGGCGCTGATCACCCGCTGCCAGACGTCCTGGAAGATCTCCTCGGCCAGCGCGTTGTCGCGCAGTTGCCGCAGCAGGAAGCCGAACAGGCGCTTGCGATGGCGCGCATACAGGCTTTCAAACGCGCGCAGGTCGCCACCGGCCCAGGCCAGCATCAAGGCTTCATCGGTTGGCAGTGCGCTGGCTTCCACGGCGTACAGGGTAAGGCCTGCAGGCGATGGCGCATAGCCGGTGGCGAGGGCGGGCAGGGCGAGGGTCATGGCTCGGAAGGGGCTACGGTCAGCAGGAAAAACGTACGGGCGCACGATTCGGGGTTTACGGGCTTCCATTGCCCCCCGGGTGGCGCGCTATGCTCGGCGGCTCAGGGGAGGCGACGCACTGACGGCGCCAAGAGATTGTCATTTGTCCACGCATGCTGAACCGGCGGAAGAGCCACCACACGAGGCCGTGCTGAGCACGGCGCTGGTGCGCGCGTTGCATGCGCTTCTGCCGGAAACGGCCGTGGTCCGCGTCGGCTGGGATGACCCGCAGCTTGGCCGTGGCCAGGGGGCCTGGCCGAGGGCGGCTGCCGGAGGTGATGCGGCAGCGCCAGGCGTGGGCGATGGCCAGCACGGCTGGGAACATGATGGGGCGCGCCTGCTGTTGTCGGTGGAAGGCGCGGTGCCTTCGCCGGCATGGTGGGGGGTTGCCCGGCAGGCGATGGAGCTGGCGCTGCAGCGCGGCCGCCAGGCCGGCCAGATCAAGGCGCTGGAAGAGGCCGAGCGGTTGCAGCAGGCCTTGTTCCAGATTGCAGATCTGGCCGGTGCCGACCTGGAAATGCCCGAGATGCTGCGCCACGTGCATGGTGTGCTGGGCACGCTGATGTATGCCGAGAACTGCTACATCGTGGAATACGACGATGTGCGCGACCAGATCCGTTTCCTGTACTTCGCCGATCAGGTCGATGATTTCGTTGCCGATCCCACGCAGAGCCATGACGCCAGCGAGATGCCGCGCAGCCTGACCGTGGCGTTGCTGCGTCATGGCAAGCCGCTCAGTGGTCCCTCGCGCGAACTGCTGGCGCAGGTGATGGAGCAGGAGCACGACCCGCAACGCGGGCCCGAAAGCCTGGATTGGCTGGGGGTGCCGATGCTGCGCGATGGCCGCGTATGCGGTGCCATCGTGGTCCAGAGCTATGAGCAGGCGGCCCGCTATGGCGAGGCCGAGCGCGCATTGCTGGGCTTCGTTGCGCAGCACGTGCAGACCGCGATGGACCGGCGCCAGGCGCAGGTGCGGCTGGAGCAGCAGGTGGCGCGGCGCACCCAGGAACTGCAGCGCGCCAATCACAGCCTGCAGGACGAGGTGGCCGAGCGTCGACGCGCCGAACAGCTGCAGACCGCCCTGTACAACATCGCCGAGATGGCGATGTCGGCCGACAGCCTGGCGCAGTTCTACGGACAGGTGCATGGGGTGGTCGGGCGCCTGCTCGACGCTCGCAATTTCTACATCGCCCTGGTCAACCCGGCCGGCAACGGCCTGGACTTCGTCTATTCGGTGGACGAGCACAACGCCAGCCGCGCGCCGCGACCGTTCAGCCGGGGCCTGACCGAATATGTCGTGCGCAACCGGCGGCCACTGTTGGCGTCACGCGCGCAGATCGATGCGCTGCTGGCCAGTGGCGAAGTGCGTGAATCCGGTGCGCGCTCGCACTGCTGGCTGGGCGTACCGCTGCTGCGCGACGACGAAGTGGTCGGCGCGATCGTGGTGCAGAGCTACAGCGAGAACAGCATTTTCAGCGTGCATGACCAGCGCCTGCTGACCTTCGTCGCGCAGAACATCGGTACCGGCCTGGCCCGTCAGCGCGACCAGCAACGGCTGCGCTCGGCGCATGCCGAGCTGGAAAAGCGCGTGGAAGAACGTACCCGCGAGCTGGCCGAGGTCAACGAGAAGTTGCTCGGCCAGATCGGCGAGCGCCTGCGTGCCGAACAGCGCCTGACCCACCAGGCCATGCACGATGCGTTGACCGGGCTGCCCAACCGCCTGCATCTGCTGGACCGCCTGCAGGATGCGCTGGCACTGGCCAAGCGTGAGGGCGGCCCGGTGTTCGCCGTGCTGTTCCTCGATCTCGACCGCTTCAAACTGGTCAACGACAGCATCGGCCATGCCGCCGGCGATCGCATGCTGGTGGAAGTGGCCAAGCGCATCGTCTCGATGGCCGGCACCGAGGACGTGGTGGCACGCTTGGGCGGCGATGAGTTCGCCGTGTTGCTGCAGTGCCCGCAGGGCTTGGCGCAGGCGTTGGACTTCGGCCAGCGGCTGCTGCTGGCCCTGCAGGAATCGATGTGGATCGCCGGGCGTGAGCTGTTTCCGTCCGGCAGCCTTGGCATTGCCTTGTGGAACCCGCGCTACCGGACCGGTGAGGAGCTGCTGCGCGACGCCGATGCGGCGATGTATCGTGCCAAGGCACAGGGTCATGATCGTTGCGCGATCTTTGACGAGGACATGCGCGAGCAGGCCATGCGCAGCCTTGATCTGGAAGCCGACCTGCGGCGTGCAATCAACAACCACGACTTCGTGCCGTTCTACCAGCCGATCGTGCGTCTGTCCGATGGCGAGGTAGTGGGGCACGAGGCGTTGCTGCGCTGGCAGCACGAGCGCCGTGGCCTGCTGCTGCCGGGGGCGTTCCTGGAGCTGGGTGAGGAAAGCGGCCTGATCGAGCAGGTCGACTGGCTGATCTACGAACAGGTGATTGCCGGCCTGGCCGAGGGCGGGCAGAGTTACGTCTCGGTGAACGTATCACCGCGCCATTTCCGCTCCGCCGGGTTCAGCGGCCGCCTGTTCGGCCTGCTGGATGCATGTGGTGCCGATCCGCGCCGGCTGCGCCTGGAGATCACCGAGGTGGCGCTGCTGGACGATGGCCCGCACACGCTGCGCATCCTGCAGGGCCTGCGCGAGCGCGGCATCCAGGTGCAGCTGGACGATTTCGGTACCGGCTTCTCGGCGCTGTCCTACCTGCACCGTTTCCCGATCAGTACGCTGAAGATCGACCAGAGCTTCATCGCCGGCCTGCATGGGCCGGAAGTGCAGAGCACGCGGGCGCTGGTCGAGGGCGTGCTGTCGTTGGCGCGTACGCTGGGCATCGAGACCATCGGTGAGGGCATCGAAACCGAGGCGCAGCGGCAGACCCTGCGCGAACTGGGTTGCGACTACGGCCAGGGCTATCTGCTGGGGCGGCCCGCACCGTGGAGCTGCGCGGCGGTCTGAGCCGCCGCGCAGGAAAGCATCAGCGCAGGGCGGCGCGACGCTTTTCGTCGATCCACTTCGAGGCCTGCGCCGGCTGGTAGTTCTTCATCCACTCCAGCATCTCTTCGATGTCCGAGCCGTACCACAGGTCCTGGCGCTGGTCCGGGTGCAGGAAGCGCTCTTCCACCATGCGGTCGATCATGCCGATCAGCGGGGCATAGAAACCTTCCACGTCGAGGAAGGCGCACGGCTTGTTGCCGATGCCAAGCTGGCGCCAGGTCAGCATCTCGAAGATCTCTTCCATGGTGCCGAAGCCGCCGGGCAGGGTGACGAAGCCATCGGCGAGGTCGAACATGCGCGACTTGCGCTCATGCATCGAACCAACGATTTCCAGTTCAGTCAGGCCGCGGTGGGCCACTTCCCAGTCGGCCAGCTGGCGCGGGATCACGCCGGTCACTTCGCCACCGGCGGCGAGCACGGCATTGGCCACGGTTCCCATCAGGCCGACATTGCCGCCGCCGTACACCAGGCGCATCCCGTCGCGGGCGATGCGGTCGCCCAGGGCAAGGGCGCGTTCGGTGTAGGCCGGCTTGCTGCCAGCGTTGGAACCACAGTACACACAGATCGATTTCATGGATCTTCCTGTCTCTTGGCCGGAAACGAAAACGCCCCGTCGCCGACCGCAGGGCGGTCAGGGACGGGGTGCCCAAGGATTATGAGGCCTTCAGGGGCCTTCTGTAGAGCCGCGCCGCGCTCGGCTGCTCTTCGTTCAGACCGCGGTGGGCCCCTGTAGAGCCGAGCCATGCTCGGCTGCTCTTCGTTCAGATCGCGGCTACGGCTGAGTCGAGCAAGCTCGACTCTACAAAGAACGAGACTTACGCCGCCGCTGCCTGCTCGCGGCGCGGGCCTTCACGCAGCGCCCGGCCGACCATCCCCACCAGCAGGTCCAGCTCTTCGCTGTCCATGCCGAAGTGCGGAGTGAAGCGCAGCGAGTTCTCGCCACCGTGAATCACGTTGATGCCGTGCTGGCGCAGCCATTCCTCGGTGGAGTTGGCGCCGTAGCACTTGAACTGCGGCGCCAGTTCGCAGGAGAACAGCAGGCCGGTGCCCTGCACCTTGGTGATCAGTCCGCCCAGCTCGTTCTTCAGCTGTTCAAGCTTGCGCACGGCCTCGGCACCACGCTCGGCGATGTTGGCGCGCACCTGCGGGGTCAGCTGGGCCAGGGTGGCGCAGGCCACGTCCAGTGCACGCGGGTTGCTGGTCATCGTGTTGCCATAGATGCCCTTGCGGTACAGCTGCGCGGCATGCTCGGTCACCGCCAGCACCGACAGCGGGTACTGCGCGGCGTTGAGTGCCTTGGAGTAGGTCTCCATGTCCGGCGGGTCCAGGCCTTCGAAGCCCGGGTAATCGACCACCGAGAGCACGCCATGCGCACGCAGGCCGGCCTGGATCGAGTCCAGCAGCAGCAGGCTGCCATGGGCATGGGTCAGTTCGCGGGCAACGGCATAGAACGACGGCGGCACCGAGCGGCCCGGGTCGCCTTCGCCCATCACCGGTTCCAGGAACACCGCCTCGATGAACCACTGGTTGCGTGCGGCATCCTCGAACACCTTGCGCAGGCCGGCTTCGTCGTACGGCGCCACGGTGATCACCGAATCCTCGCCACGGTAGCTGGCCAGGTGCTGCATGTAGCTCTTGCGGCTGGAGTCCGAATAGAGGGCAGGGCGGTCGGTACGGCCGTGGAAGCTGCCCTTGACCACCACGCGCTTGATCGCAGCACCGGCGTGGCGTGCGCCCGGGTCGGTCTGCAGCTTGGCGTTGACGTCGGCGATGCGCGCGGCCAGGCCGACCGCCTCGGAACCGGAATTCAGGCACATGAAACGGGCGAACGGGCAGCCGCCACGGCGGTGGCCGATCTCGGCGCGCAGGGCGGTGATGAAGCGCTGCTGCGACAGGCTGGGGGTCATGATGTTGGCCATCACCTGCGGGCGGGCCATCGCCTCCAGCACGGCGTCCGGGGTGTGCCCGAAGCCGAGCATGCCGTAGCCGCCGGCGTCGTACAGCACGGCGCCTTTCAGGGTGACCACCCACGGGCCGCGCGCAGCCAGTGCCACATACGGGGTCACCGCGTCATCGGCATAGAAATTGACGAAACCGTCCTGCATCGCGTCGATCTGCGCCTGTTCGTCCTGCGCCAGCAGCGGCCCGAGGTCGGCCTGCACGCGCGCGAATTCCTCGGCGGCGGCGTCCACCGCGGCGATCAGCTGCGGGTGGTTGGCGGACAGGGCGGTCAGGGTGGCGTCGTCCAGGCCGGAGGTGAGGCGGGTGCCGGGCTGGTTGCGCAGGGGGGCGAGGCGTTCGATGAAGCTCATTGCAGATCTCCTGAAACAATGGGTCGCACGGGTCTTCAAAAGCAAAACGCGCGTCATCACGCGCGCTTGGGGCAGGCTCGTGCAGCGGACTTCCGAGTCGATGCTAGCACTTGTTTTTTTGCGCGATAACCCCGCAGAAGCCTGCTGCATAGCAGCATTTTGCGCGACGTTCGCCGCGAAGCACGCCGGCTCGCAGACGCTGGACGTACAATGCGCGCCATTGTCGACCTGTTGCCGCCCACTGCCTTGAAGAAGTCCGATTTCAACTACGACCTGCCGGCTGAACTGATCGCGCAGGCGCCCCTGGCCGAACGTTCCGCAAGCCGCCTGCTGCTGGTGCCTCCGGCGCCCGATGCCTTCACCGACCTGCAGGTGCGCGACCTGCCGTCGCTGCTGCAGCCGGGCGACCTGCTGGTGTTCAACGACACCCGGGTGATCCCGGCGCGCCTGTTCGGGCAGAAGGCCAGTGGCGGCCGCGTGGAGATCCTGATCGAGCGCCTGCTGGGTGGCCAGCAGGCCCGCGCGCAGGTGGGCGCCAGCAAGTCGCCCAAGGCCGGCAGCCGCATCGCGCTGGATGCCGGTGGCGAGGCCGAGGTGCTGGGCCGCGATGGCGAGTTCTACGTGCTGCAGTTCCATGTGCCGGAATCGCTGGAACAGTGGCTGCTGCATGCCGGCCGCCTGCCGCTGCCGCCCTATATCCAGCGCGAGCCGGGTGTGGATGACCGCGAGCGCTACCAGACCGTGTTCGCGCGTGAAGTGGGCGCGGTGGCCGCGCCGACCGCCGGCCTGCATTTCGACGAACCGCTGCTGGCCGCATTGAATGACAAGGGCGTGGACTTCGGCCACGTCACCCTGCACGTGGGTGCGGGCACCTTCCAGCCGGTGCGTGCCGATGACCTGAAGGACCACGTGATGCACCGCGAGTGGCTGAACGTCGGCGCCGAGCTGGTGCAGCAGGTACGGCGCACGCGCGCCGCCGGCGGCCGGGTGATCGGCGTCGGCACCACCGTGGTGCGCGCGCTGGAAAGCGCGATGCGTGACGGTGAGCTGCTGCCGTTTGCCGGCGAGACCCAGATCTTCATCACCCCGGGCTACCGCATCCGCAGCGTCGACGCGATGGTGACCAACTTCCACCTGCCGGAAAGCACGCTGCTGATGATGATTTCCGCGTTCGCCGGCAAGCAGCGCGTATTCGAGGCCTACCAGCACGCGATCGAGCAGCGCTACCGCTTCTTCAGCTACGGCGACGCGATGCTGCTGTTCCCGCAGGCGGGGTAGGGCGCTGACCTCTGCCTGCTTGTGGTGGGTGCGCACCGTTGGTGCGCACTTGCAGATGACTGAAGGCCAGGGAAGCCACGCATGGCGTGGCTCTACTGTCTTCGGCGCTGTAGTAAATCCACGCCATGCATGGATCATTCCTTCCGCAAGTGGGTTCCGCCGGGCTGCTCAGCCCAAATCCACCTTGCATTCGCTGAGCGGAACGGACTGGCCGTCGGAGATGATCAGGTGGTCATCTTCAATGCGGGCCAGGCTAAGGCCGAGGTTGCGTGCCCCGGCTTCCACAGCCTTCCGCCATCCATCCAGATCGCCGTGGAAGGAAAGGGCGAGGAAGCGCTGGCCGTTGGGTAGGGTTATCCGGCAGCTGTCCGATACGATGCCACCGCTGCTCGCGGTGAACTCGCCAGCAGAGGCCAGCAATTTGCGGAACTGACTTGAAGCGCTGCTGGTATGGAAATTCTCGTAATAGATGAACTCCACTCCGGCTACAGGATTTATGCCCGGGGCGATTCGATCGGCTCGTTGCTCGATTTTTCCCCCAAGAATTGCTTCTAGTACCTCGCGGTCACTTCTATTCATCTTGGGCCTGATTTCCTGGCGAAATACGTAGTCCGCCCATCTTGGAGGGGCGACCAGTCAGGGCCAAGGCCAGATGCGACAGTCCAGCAGCCGCGTCGCTCAGGTCATTGGTTCCGTTCAGGCCTGAATGGGCGGTCGATCCGGTTTTGGGAGACAATAGGCGACTATTTGCCCGAATGACCGCTCCATGTCCCGATTGCAGTTCCAGCTCCAGACCCGCGACGGCCGTGCCCGCCGTGGCCGCCTGACCTTCCCGCGTGGCACGGTGGAAACGCCGGCCTTCATGCCGGTGGGGACCTATGGCTCGGTCAAGGGCATCCTGCCGGACCAGGCGCGTGCGCTGGGCGCCGAGATCATCCTCGGCAACACGTTCCACCTGTACCTGCGCCCGGGCCTGGACATCATCGCCGACCACGGCGGCCTGCACGGCTTCTGCCGCTGGGATGGCCCGATCCTGACCGACTCCGGCGGCTTCCAGGTGTTCTCGCTGGCCCACCGCCGCAAGATCACCGAGCAGGGCGTGACCTTTGCCTCGCCCACCGACGGTGCCCGTGTGTTCCTGGGCCCGGAAGAGAGCATGAAGATCCAGAAAGTGCTCGATTCGGACGTGGTGATGATCTTCGACGAGTGCACCCCGTACCCGGCTACCGAGGATGTGGCGCGCCGCTCGATGGAGCTGAGCCTGCGCTGGGCCCAGCGCAGCCGCAACGCGCATGACGAGCTGGGCAACGACGCGGCCCTGTTCGGCATCGTCCAGGGCGGCGTGCATACTGACCTGCGCAGCCGCTCGGCCGAGGCCCTGCAGGCGATCGGCTTCGACGGTTACGCCATCGGTGGCCTGGCCGTGGGCGAGCCGGAGCACGAGCGCAACGCCATGCTCGACCACCTGGACCCGGAACTGCCGGGCGACCGCCCGCGCTACCTGATGGGCGTGGGCCGGCCGGAGGACCTGGTCGAGGGTGTCGCACGTGGCGTGGACATGTTCGACTGCGTGATGCCCACCCGCAACGCGCGCAACGGCCACTATTTCACCTCGTTCGGTACCGTCCGCATCCGTAATTCCCAGTACGCGCGCGACATGGATCCGATCGAGCCCGGCTGCGGCTGCGTGGCCTGCACCGGCGGCTATACCCGTTCCTACCTGCGCCACCTGGACCGCTGCAACGAGATGCTGGCGCCGATGCTGGGCACCCTGCACAACCTGTTCTATTACGAAAAGCTCATGGCCGACATCCGTGCGGCGATCGAGGCGGGAACCTTCCTGGCCTTCCGTGAGTCTTTCTACGCGGCACGCGGGGCGGTAGCACCGCCCTTGTAACCCGAACACCCCCTGCCAAACGGCCCAAGGACGAACGCCCGGGGCCGTGGCATACTTCAAGGCTGACCCAGATCCGCGGTCGACACCTCGTGCCCGTGAAAGGGCCGAAGCGCCGCCCAACCAAAGGACCAACAATGAACCTGCTTGCCTTCCTGATTCCCGCCGCCCACGCCCAGGCCGCCGGCGGCCAACCGCAGGGCATGGGCCTGACCACGCTGCTGTTCCCGGTCATCCTGATCGCCATCATGTACTTCCTGATGATCCGCCCGCAGATGAAGCGGCAGAAGGAGCACAAGGCCATGCTGGAGAAGATCAAGCGTGGCGACGAAGTGCTGACCAACGGCGGCATCGCCGGCATCGTCACCGACATCGGCGACAACTTCATCACCATTGAAGTGGCGGACAACGTGCGCATCCGCGTGCAGAAGGGCGCTGTCGGCAACGTGCTGCCGGCCGGTACCCTGAAGTCGGCCCAGTAAGCCACTCCCTTTCCGATGCACAACCGCGGCGCCGGGGATGGCGCCGCGCGGGACCCAAGCAATGCTCGAATTTCCACGCTGGAAGTACGTCGTCATCCTGATCGTACTGGCGCTCAGCGCGCTGTACGCGCTGCCCAACATCTACCAGAAGGACCCGGCCCTCCAGATCACCGCCAACCGTGGCGGCCAGATCGACGATGCGCTGCGTGACCGTGTGCTGGCCGACCTGAAGAAGGCCGGTGTCGCCACCGTCGGTGCCGAGAAGGAAGGGGAAAGCCTGATCGTCCGCCTGCCGGACCTGAAGGCGCAGTCCGCTGCCAGCGACGCCCTGCGTGACACGGTCGGCGAAAAGTACACCGTGGCCTTGAACCTGGCCTCGACCGTGCCGGACTGGCTGGCCAACCTCGGCGGTCGCCCGATGGTGCTGGGCCTGGACCTTCAGGGTGGCGTGCACTTCGTGCTGCAGGTCGACCAGAAGGCCGCCCTGGACAAGCGCCTGGACGCCTACACCGAAGACGTGCGCAGCACGCTGCGCGACGCCCGCATCCCGTACCAGTCGGTGGAACGCCGCGCTGACAACAGCATCGTGGCGAACCTGAGCCCGTCCGCCGGTGACGACGCCGCGCAGCGTGCCCGCACTGCCCTGGTGAAGGCGCAGCCGACCCTCGGCTACGACGTCAGTGGCAATCGCATCACGGTGACCGTGCCGGAAACCGAGATCACCCAGATCGCCAACGGCGCCATCGAGCAGAACATCAACACCCTGCGCAACCGCGTGAACCAGCTCGGCGTGGCCGAGCCGATCATCCAGCGACAGGGTGCCGACCGCGTGGTGGTGCAGCTGCCGGGCGTGCAGGACACCGCCGAAGCCAAGCGCATGATCGGTGCCACCGCTACCCTGGAATACCGGGCCGTGGTGGACGGTAATCCGACAAGTGTCGCTGACAAAATTGCGAGTGGCCGTATTCCGCCGGAGGCGAAGATCTATCAGCGTCGTGATGGCGGTGGTCCGGTCCTGCTGAACAAGCGCGTGATCGTCACCGGTGACCAGATGGTCGGCGCGCAGGCGGTGACCGATTCGAACAGCGGCTCTCCGGCGGTCAGCGTGACGCTGAACAATGTCGGCGGCCAGCGCATGTTCGACTTCACCAGCGCCAACGTGAACAAGCCGATGGCGGTGGTCTACACCGAGCGCGTGCCGACCGTGACCGTCGTCGACGGCCAGGAAGTGCGTGGCTTCAAGGTCAACGAGGAAGTGATCTCGGTCGCCAACATCAACGGCGTGTTCGGCAAGAACTTCCAGACCACCGGCCTGCAGAAGAAGGAAGCCGAGGACCTGGCCAAGCTGCTGAAGTCCGGCTCGCTGGCCGCGCCGATGGACTTCGTCGAAGAGCGCGTGGTGGGCCCGAGCCTGGGTGCCGAGAACGTCAAGAACGGTATGCGCGCGGTGGTGTTCGCATTCCTGTTCACCCTGGTGTTCTTCAGCGTCTACTACCGCATGTTCGGCGTGATCACCTCGATCGCGATGCTGTTCAACCTGCTGATCGTGGTGGCGGTGATGTCGCTGTTCGGCGCGACCATGACCCTGCCGGGCTTCGCCGGTCTGGCGTTGTCGGTCGGCCTGTCGGTGGACGCCAACGTGCTGATCAACGAGCGTATCCGTGAAGAGCTGCGTGCCGGCGTGCCGGGCAAGACCGCGATCGTGACCGGTTACGAGCGTGCTTCCGGCACCATCCTCGACGCCAACCTGACCGGCCTGATCGTCGGTGTGGCGCTGTTCGCATTCGGTACCGGTCCGCTGAAGGGCTTCGCGCTGACCATGATCATCGGTATTTTCGCCTCCATGTTCACCGCGATCACCGTGTCGCGTGCGCTGGCGACGCTGATCTACGGCCGCCGCAAGAAGCTCCAGAACGTGGCCATCTGACGGGACGACACGCACATGAAACTGTTTCCGCTGCACATCCTCCCGAACGACACCAAGATCGACTTCATGCGCTGGCGCCATGTCGCGATGGTCGTCACGGTCATCGTGTTCCTGGCCTCGATCGCCATCATCGGCGTCAAGGGCTTCAACTACGCCCTGGACTTCACCGGCGGCACGCTGATCGAAGCCCGCTTCGACAAGGCGGTGGACGTCGAGCAGGTCCGCACCAAGCTCGAGGAAAGTGGCTTCGACGGTGCCCAGGTGCAGAGCGTCGGTGGCAACACCGATCTGCTGATCCGCCTGGCCCCGCACGGTGAGCACGCTGCCGGTACCGGCGACGCCGCGCACGAGGACAAGGCCACCGCCGCAGCCGTGGTGAAGGCCCTGTCCACCGCCGACAACCAGGCCACCGTGCTCCGCAACGAGTTCGTGGGTCCGCAGATCGGCAAGGACCTGGCGATGAATGGCCTGTACGCCACCATCTTCATGCTGGCAGGCTTCCTGATCTACATCGCGGTTCGCTTCGAATGGAAGTTCGCGGTCACCGCCAGCATCGTGGCGATGTTCGACCTGATCGTGACGGTCGCTTACGTGTCCCTGCTGGGCCGTGAGTTCGACCTGACCGTGCTGGCCGGCCTGCTGTCGGTGATGGGCTTTGCGATCAACGATCTGATCGTGGTCTTCGACCGCGTCCGCGAGAACTTCCGCAGCCTGCGCGTGGACTCGATGGAAGTGCTGAACCGTTCGATCAACCAGACGCTGTCGCGTACGGTGATCACCGCGGTGATGTTCTTCCTGTCGGCGCTGGCCCTGTACATGTACGGCGGCAGCTCGATGGAAGGCCTGGCCGAGACGCACATGATCGGTGCGGTGATCGTGGTGTTGTCCTCGATCCTGGTGGCGGTGCCGATGCTGACGATCGGTTTCCTGCGCGTCAGCAAGCAGGACCTGCTGCCGAAGGCGAAGGACATCGAGGCCCTGGCCCGTCGCCCGTAAGCACCTGCTGCACGCAGCACACAGAGAACCCCGCGCAAGCGGGGTTTTTTGTGTGCAGGGCTGGTACGCGTCATCGCATGCGCGCTGTCGCTCCCACGCTTCGCTGCGCGAACCGTGGGCCCCACTTACCAGCTCCCAGACCCCCGCCGCTTCGCGGCCGCCCCCTGACTCAGGGGGCTCTGCCCCAGACCGGTTCCGCGCGGCTGTTGGTAGGTGTCGACCTTGGTCGACACATCTGTCAGATATTGAATGAGTTCATCCATGTCGACCAAGGTCGACACCTACCAGAGCAGGATGCCGTTCCGACAGATCGCGGGAAGCTGTCGAAGGCGGGGTGGGTCCGGTTGCGGGGGTGTCCGCGGCATGGATGCCGCGGCCAAGCCTCCATGGACGGATTTACGGCGTCCCCCGCAACCGGACCCACCCCGCCAACCCACAGGAACCCAGCTTTTGAAGTTGCTCCGGCTCCGGCCGTTGCTCCGGCCTCTGCGGGTGCAGGGTGCAACCCTGCAGAACAAACCCCACCCTACGCCGCCGTCGGTTGTGCAATCTTCCCCCGCGCACTACGATCCTGCGGTTCGCGCGCGCAGGCGCGCGCCCGTATTCCTGCTGAGCGCCCCGCGCGCCGCATCTGCCAACCCGAGGTATCCATGGTCATCAAACCGCGCGTCCGCGGCTTCATCTGCGTCACCACCCACCCGACCGGCTGCGAAGCCGCGGTCAAGCAGCAGATCGACTACATCCGCGCACGTCCGCCGATCCAGAATGGTCCCAAGCGCGTGCTGGTGATCGGCGCCTCCACCGGCTACGGCCTGGCTGCGCGCATCACTGCCGCCTTCGGCAGTGGCGCCGCCACCCTGGGCATCTTCTTCGAACGCCCGGGTAGTGAAACCAAGCCGGGCACTGCGGGCTGGTACAACTCCGCCGCGTTCCACAAGTACGCCGACGAAGCCGGCCTGTACGCCAAGAGCATCAACGGCGATGCCTTCTCCGATGAAGTGAAGGCCAGGACCATCGAGATGATCAAGGCCGATCTCGGCCAGGTCGACCAGGTCGTCTACAGCCTCGCCGCGCCGCGCCGCAAGCACCCGAAGACAGGAGAGATCATCAGCTCCACGCTGAAGCCGATCGGCGAGCCGATCACCCTGCGTGGCCTGGATACCGACAAGGAAGTGCTGACCGAGACCCATCTGCAGCCGGCCACCCCGGAAGAAATCGCTGGCACCGTCGCGGTGATGGGCGGCGAGGACTGGCAGATGTGGATCGATGCGCTGGCCGACGCCGGCGTGCTGGCCAATGGCTTCACCACCACCGCCTTCACCTACGTGGGCGAAGAGATCACCCAGGCAATCTACTGGAATGGCTCGATCGGTGCGGCCAAGAAGGACCTGGACAACAAGGTGCTGGGCCTGCGCGAGAAGCTGGCCAGGATCGGTGGCGACGCGCGCGTGTCGGTGCTGAAGGCCGTGGTCACCCAGGCCAGCTCGGCCATTCCGACCATGCCGCTGTACCTGTCGCTGCTGTTCAAGGTGATGAAGGAAAAGGGCACGCACGAAGGCTGCATCGAACAGCTCGACGTGCTGTACGACATCCTCTACGGCGGCAAGGCCGATGGCGTGGCGGTCGATCGTCTGCGCCACGACCTGGTCGATGGCGATGGCCACACCGTCGCGCTGGTCGATGACGAAGGCCGCCTGCGTGCCGATTACAAGGAAATGGCCGCGGACGTGCAGGGCAAGGTGGTCGCGCTGTGGCCGCAGGTGACCAACGAGAACCTGTACGAGATCAGCGATCTGGCCGGCTACAAGGCCGATTTCCTGCGCCTGTTCGGTTTTGGCGTGGAGGGTGTCGACTACGAGGCCGACGTCAATCCGGACGTGAAGATCGAAAACCTGGTCGACATGACCTGATCAACGAAGAGGCCGGCGAAAGCCGGCCTTCTCTTTGGGTAGTGCCGGCCGCTGGCCGGCAATCCCGGGTACCTGAGGTTGCCGGCCAGCGGCCGGCACTACCATCGGTCACCCGAACTCGAAGCCCATCTCCGGCAACGCCGGGCCGACGAAGTCGCCCTGCACGTAGTCCACGCCGGCACTGAACAGCAACGTCATCGAATTGGCATCGCTGACGAACTCGGCGATGGTGCGGATGCCGGCTTCCTGCGCGCGCGCGGTGATCTGGCTGATGCGGTCGATGTTCTCGCGGGTGGCTGCCAGGTCGCTGGTGAAGCCACGGTCCAGCTTGAGGAACTGCGGCTGGAAGTGGGCCAGCAGCTGGAACGAATCCAGCCCCGAACCGAACTGCTCCAGGCCGATGCGGCAGCCCAGCGGTGCCACTTCGGCAAGGAACTGCTGTGCACTGCGCAGGTGGGTGAACACCTTCGCTTCCGGCGCATGCAGCCACAGCCGTTCGCCGGGCACACCCTGAGCCTGCAGCTCGCGGCGCAGGGTAGCGATCATCTGCGGGTCGTCGAAGGATTCCGGCGTCACTTTCACCAGCATCTGCGTGGCATGGCCTTCGCGTGCACGCTGGCCCAGCACCGCGATGGCCCGTGACACCACCCAGCGGTTGATGTCGGCCAGCAGGCCGTGCTCCTCCGCGATACCGAGGAACGCGGTCGGGCTCAGCAGCTCGCCATTGTTCTCCAGGCGCAGGTAGGCCTCGTACAGCTCCAGTGACTCGCCCTGCAGGTTCAGCACCGGCTGGTAGTGCAGCTGGAAGCCGTCACCGGCCAGCGCTTCACGGATTCGGGCGACCCAGCGCAGCACGCGTTCTTCCTCCACGCGGTCGGCGGCGGCCGGGTCGAAGATGCGGCAGGTATTGCCCAGTTCGGCGGCGGCCTGCGTGCATTCGCTGGCGCGTGCCAGCACCTGGCCGATGCTGGCGATCTTCTCGCCCACCTGCACGCCACCGATGCTGACCGTTACCGTGGCCGAGCGCGCGCCGATGCTGAAGACGTGCGCGGCGTAGGCTTCGCGGATGCGCTCGGCCAGCGCCACGGTCTGCGCATAGGGCCCGGCCTGCAGCACGGCGAAATTGTGTTCGCCGAAGCGGGCCAGCTGTGCGTCCTCGCCGACCACCTCGGCCAGCAGGCCGGCAAGGGCGCCGATCAGGGTGTCGGCCGAGGCCAGGCCAATGTCCGGCAGCAGGCGCGCGTAGTGGTCCGGCTCGATCAGCAGCAGGCCGAACTGGCCTTCGCTGCGCCCGGCCTGGGCCACCGCGCTTTCCAGCTGCAGCATGAAGGTCGGGCGATTGAGCAGGCCGGTGACCTGGTCGCGCTGGCGCAGGTCCTCGACCTCACGTGCCAGCTCGGGGTCGAATTCCATGCGGCGGCGGAGCACCACCTGCAGGCAGGATTCGCCTTCGTAGGTGGCAGCGGCAAACTCCATCGTCGCCGGGAACGCACTGCCATCCTCGTGGCGCGCGTCGAGCTGGTACTGCGGCGGCGGCGCCTCGCCACGGCTCAGCCCCTTCAGCAGCTGCTTGAAGCCCTCCACGTGCTGGGCGGCGACCATGTCCAGCAGCGAGATGCCTTCGATGTCGTCGAAATGTTCGTAACCAAACATGTCCAGATAGGCATCGTTGGCGCGGATGTGCATGCCTTCATGCACGTAGGCGATGGGGTCGCGCGAGGAGGCGATCAGCGCGTCGCAGCGGCGCTCGGTTTCGCGCATCTGCGCCTCGATGCGGCGCAGGCCACGACGCGCCTGCAGGTCCACCCACTGGTCGCGGACCACGGCGAGCAGATGCTCCGGACGTTGGCGCAGGGCGAGGGCGCGGATGCCGTGGCTACTGGCCTGCACCAGTTCATCCTCGTCGATGCGCTCGGCCAGCAGCACCAGCGGAATGTCCTTGCCGCTGGCAGCAATATGCTGGGCCACCAGTGGCAGCGGGATGCCCTGGGAGGGCGAAGCCAGCACCAGGTCGATGGCCTGGCTGGCCAGCACCTGGGCCAGCTCGGCTGCATCCTGCGGACGCCACGGGCGTACCGCGATGCCGCTGTTGCGCAGCGTGCTGACGATGGCTTCGGCATTCTCGCCGCTGTCATCGACGATCAGCAGGCGGATGGTGATGTCGTTCGCGTTCTGCATGCACTGCTCCCCAATCTGCAAATCTAGATACACGATGCGCGGCGAACCGTCCATGCGCGCACCCCTTGCACGCATCGAACGGCGATGTGGTTCACACCACGCCACCGGCTGCGTGGCCGCTGGCCCAGGCCCACTGGAAGTTGTAGCCGCCCAGCCAGCCGGTCACATCCAGCACCTCGCCGACGAAATGCAGGCCGGGTACGCGCTTGGATTCCATCGTCGAGGACGAGACCTCGGCAGTATCCACGCCGCCCAGGGTGACCTCGGCGGTGCGGTAGCCCTCGGTGCCACTGGCCACCAGCGGGAACGCGCCCAGCAGCTGTGCGGCCTGGCGCAGCACCGGCTCGTCCAGCTGGCGCACGGGCCGGTCGGGCAGCCAGTGTTCGCACAACCGCTGTGCCAGCCGCTTCGGCAGTACCTCGCCCAGCACCGTGCGCAGCTCGGCGGCAGGACGTTCGCGCTTCATCTGGCGCAACCACTCGCCGGCATCCTGGCCGGGCAGCAGGTCCAGCTCCAGCGCGTCGCCGGGTTGCCAGAACGAGGAGATCTGCAGGATCGCCGGGCCACTCACGCCGCGATGGGTCAGCAGCATGAAATTCTGGAAGCTCTTTCCGTTGCAGCGCGCCTCGATGGGCAGAGCGACGCCGCTGAGGTCGGCCAGCCGTTCCTGGTGCTTGCCGCTGAGCGTCAGCGGCACCAGCCCGGCGCGGGTCGGCAGCACCTGGTGGCCGAACTGTCGGGCCACTTCATAGCCGAAGCCGCTGGCGCCCATGCTGGGAATGGAGAGGCCGCCGGTGGCCACCACCAGCGAGGCGCAATGGAACAGGCCCTGCGTGGTGTGCACGCGGAATCCATCGCTGCCATGCTCGATGCGCTGCACGCTGCAGTCGGTACGCACCTGCACGCCTGCCGCCTGGCATTCGTCCACCAGCATCTTCACGATCTGCTTGGACGAGACATCGCAGAACAACTGGCCCAGCTCTTTTTCGTGATACGCGATGCCGTGCTTGCTGACCAGCTCGATGAAGTGCCAGGGCGTGTAGCGCGCCAGTGCCGACTTGCAGAAGTGCGGGTTGGCCGACAGGAAGTTGGCCGGGGTGGTGCCGGTGTTGGTGAAGTTGCAGCGGCCACCGCCGGACATCAGGATCTTCTTGCCGACCTTGTTGGCATGGTCGATCACCTGCACCTGGCGGCCGCGCTGGCCAGCCGTGATCGCGGTCATCAGCCCGGCCGCACCGGCGCCGATGACAACCACGTCGCAACGGATCGTGCTCATGCCTTGGCGCGCTTGCGCCAGTTCGGGATCACGTCGAGCTGGATCTGGTCGTTGAGCAGCTGCACTTCACCGTCCTGGATCAGCACGCTCCAGCGCATGGCGCGCTGGATCTGCTGGCCCCAGCGCTCGACGAATTCACCGTCCAGATCAACCACCGAGAGATTGTCGAAGCGTGCCAGGCCCTTGCTCTGCTTGCCCCACCAGATCTCCGAGGCGTTGCCGCCGTAGTTGATCACCTGCACCTGGCGGCTGCGGTTGCTGGCCTTGCGGATGCGCGACTCGTCCGGATGGCCCAGGTCGATCCACTGCAGGATGTCGCCGGTGTAGTCGTGTTCCCACAGATCCGGCTCGTCATCGGTGCTCAGGCCGCGGCCGAATTCCAGGCGGTCGCCGGCGTTCAGCGCGAAGGCGAGCAGGCGCACCATCAGGCGATCGTCGGTCTCGGACGGGTGCTGGGCCAGGGTCAGGTTGTGGGTCGCGTAGTAGCCGCGATCCATGTCGCTGATCTGCAGTTCGGCCTTGCGGATGGTGGCGGTGAGGGCCATGGGGGGTCCGTGGACTAAAGACGACAATGATAGAGGTTTGCTCCAGGGGTGTCCGTTGCCGGTCTGTCTGCGCAGCGTCAACGGTGGCACTCTTGCGCTCTTTCCCGTGGCCGGAGTGGACGCCATGACCTTGCCCAGCCGCCTGCAGCTGCCGCCCGGCCACTGGTCCAGCCTGCTCGATGGCCTGTGCGCGCGTTTCCCGCGCATCGACCGTGCGCAATGGCAGGACCGCTTCGCCCGAGGCCGCGTGCAGGATGCGCAGGGCAGGGCACTGGCGCCGGACATGCCTTGGCAGGTGGGGCTGGAAATCCAGTACTTCCGCGAGGTGGCCGACGAGCCGGTGATTCCCTTCGCCGAGACCATCCTGCATCTGGATGCGCACCTGCTGGTGGCCGACAAGCCGCACTTCCTGCCGGTGACGCCGGCCGGTGGGTATGTACGCGAAACCCTGCTGTCGCGCCTGGTCGCCCGCACCGGCAACACCGAGCTGGTGCCGCTGCACCGCTTGGACCGGCTGACCGCCGGCCTGGTGCTGTTTTCCACCCAGGCAGGCACGCGTGATGCCTACCAGCGGCTGTTCCGCGAGCGGCGCATCGGGAAGACCTACGAGGCGCTGGCACCGGCGCTGCCGGGGCTGGCGTTTCCGTTGCAGCGGGACAGCCGGCTGGTGCCAGGGGAGCCGTTCTTCCGCATGGCCGAAGTGCCGGGCGAGCCCAATGCCCGCAGCCGGATCGAGCTGATCGAGGCCGAGGGGCCGGTCTGGCGCTACCGGTTGCGGCCGGAAACCGGCCGCAAACACCAGCTGCGCGTGCATATGGCGATGCTGGGCGCCCCCATCGAGGGCGATGACCTGTATCCGCAGCTGATGCTGCGCCCGGATGAAACGGTCGAGGCGCCCCTGCAGCTGCTGGCGCAGGAGCTGGCCTTCGACGATCCATTGAGTGGGGAGCCCAGGCGGTTCAGCAGTCAGCGTCGCCTGTGCCTGCCGGGCCAGAGCGGGTAGGGCCGTTCAGCGAACCGGGCGCCGCGCAAGCCAGCGGTCCAGCTCGGCGGCGAACAGCTGCCGGTCGCGCGGGCCCAGCGGCGGTGGGCCCCCGGTCTGCACCCCGGCGCCGCGCAGCTCTTCCATGAAATTGCGCATCGACAGCCGCTCGGCCATGTTGTTCGGGGTGTACAGCTGGCCACGCGGGTTCAGCGCCACCGCCTTCTTCTCCAGCACCAGCGCGGCCAGCGGGATGTCCTGGGTGACCACCAGGTCACCGGCGGCGACCCGCTCGACGATGGCGCTGTCGGCCACGTCCAGGCCCTGGGGGACCTGGATCGAACGCAACCAACGCGACGGCGGGGTGCGGATCCACTGGTTGGCAACGAGGGTCAGTTCGATCCCGACCCGTTCAGCGGCCCGGAACAGGATGTCGCGGATGACGGTGGGGCAGGCATCCGCGTCCACCCAGATGCGGGGGAGGGCGGGTTCAGCTTGGGTTTCAGCTTCAGTCATTTACCCAGTGTAGGGTAGGAAAATCCTGAATGGGGACTCGGGGTTAGCCTCGATCGGCTGCCAGCCCTTGTCACGTCTAGCGGGCGGGGCCAGCCGATGAACGTCCGGGCTATCGCTTTTTGCAGAAAACACGCGTATCGTTCGTCCCACTGTGTTTGCTAGGGTCACCGTGAATCGTGGCCTGGTGCAGTTGATCTCACGATCCGCTCATCGATCCGCTTTACCAACGCCTGCAACTCAGTCTCGGCCCCGATACCCGGTGGCTGCGATTTTTTCAACATGTGTTTCAGGAGTTAGTCAAATGTCTGATCGTCAGACCGGCACCGTCAAGTGGTTCAACGACGCCAAGGGCTTCGGCTTCATCACCCCGGAAAGCGGCCCGGACCTGTTTGTGCACTTCCGTGCCATCCAGGGCACCGGCTTCAAGACCCTGCAGGAAGGCCAGAAGGTTACCTTCATCGCCGTCCAGGGTCAGAAGGGTATGCAGGCTGACCAGGTGCAGGCGGTCTAATCCGTCTGCTACCGTTTGGTAGCCAGAACGCCGGAAGCGAAAGCTTCCGGCGTTTTTTATTGCCCGCCGTTTTTTGTAGAGTCGAGCCACGCTCGACTGTTCTCAAAGCCAGTCGAGCATGGCTCGACTCTACAAAGGGCATGCACTGCGCGCGGTACGATGTGGGCCTCCCCAAGGATCACCCCCCATGCGCATCGTCCACCATCTGGAAAACTCCCGTTCCCTGCGCGTGCTGTGGATGCTGGAGGAGCTGGGGCTGGACTACGAACTGCGCCGTTATCCCCGCGATCCGAAGACGCTGCTGGCGCCGCCGGAACTGCGCAACGTGCATCCGCTGGGCAAGTCGCCGGTGCTGCAGGATGGCGAGCTGGTACTGGCCGAGTCCGGGTCGATCCTCGACTACCTTGCCGACCGCTACGACACCCAGCGCCAGCTGTCGCCGTCGCCGACGCCTGCCGATGGTGCCGAGCGCATCGCCTACCGCTACTGGCTGCACTACGCCGAAGGCTCGGCGATGCCGCCGCTGCTGCTGACCCTGGTGATGGGCCGCATCCGCAATGCGCCGATGCCGTTTTTCGCGCGCCCGATCGCACGCAGCATCGCCGACAAGGCCGAGCGCGGCTTCATCGGTCCGCAGCGGCGCCTGCACCTGGACTGGATGGAGCGCCGCCTGGCCGAAAGCCCGTGGTTTGCTGGCGAGCGCTTCAGTGCGGCCGACATCCAGATGAGCTTCCCGATCCAGGCCGCTGCCGCACGCGGTGGTGGCCTCGACGACAAGCCGGCACTGCGTGGCTTCCTCAAGCGTATCGGTGAGCGCCCGGCCTACCAGCGTGCCGAGGCCCACGGCGGCCACCTGCAGGCGCTCAGCGGCAATTGAGGCGGGCGGCGGCCGCCCCCATCTTCAACCCCATGGATACCGACAGCCCCCGTTTCGACAACCGCCTGCTGCATGCCCTGCCGGGCGACCCCGAATCCGGCCCGCGCAGGCGTGAAGTGCTGGGCGCGGCCTGGTCGCCAGTGATGCCGACCCCGGTGACGGCGCCCACACTGTTGGCTTGGGCGCCGGACGTGGCCGAAATGCTTGGCTTCGATACCGCTGAGGTCGAGAGCGAAGGCTTCGCCCGTGTATTCGGTGGCAACGCACTGTATGCAGGCATGCAGCCATGGGCGGCCAACTACGGTGGCCATCAGTTCGGCCATTGGGCCGGCCAGCTCGGCGACGGCCGTGCGATCTCGCTGGGTGAACTGGTCGCGCCGGATGGCCGCCACTGGGAGCTGCAGCTGAAGGGGGCCGGCCCCACGCCTTACTCGCGCGGCGCCGATGGGCGCGCAGTGCTGCGCTCGTCGATCCGCGAATTCCTGTGCAGCGAAGCGATGCACCATCTGGGGGTGCCGACCACGCGCGCGTTGTCGCTGGTCGGTACCGGCGACGACGTGGTGCGTGACATGTTCTACGACGGCCACCCGCGCGCGGAGCCGGGTGCCATCGTGTGCCGGGTATCGCCGTCGTTCCTGCGCTTTGGTTCCTTCGAACTGCCGGCCTCGCGTGGCGAAACCGCGTTGCTCCAGCAGTTGGTCGACGCCTGCATCGCCCGCGACTTTCCGGAGCTCGAAGGGCAGGGCGAGGCGCTGTATGGCGACTGGTTCGCGCAGATCGCGGTGCGCACCGCCGAGATGATCGCGCACTGGATGCGCGTGGGTTTCGTGCATGGCGTGATGAACACCGACAACCTGTCCGTGCTCGGCCTCACACTCGATTACGGCCCTTACGGCTGGGTCGAGGATTTCGATCCGGACTGGACGCCGAACACCACCGACGCGCAGGGCCGGCGTTATCGCTTCGGTACCCAGCCGCAGGTGGCGTACTGGAATCTGAGCCGATTGGCCCAGGCGTTGTCGCCGTTGTTCGCCGATGTGGCGCCGCTGCAGGCCGGTCTGGCGGCCTACCAGTCCACCTTCGTGGCCTGCACCCGTCGCGATGCCGCAGCCAAGCTGGGCCTGGCCGCTGCCGACGATGACGACCTGCAGCTCTACCTGCGCTGGCAGCAGTTGATGCAGGACGGTGCCATGGACATGACCCTGGCCTGGCGCGCGCTGATGCGCCTCGATCCGGCGGCAGCGGATGCGGCGCTGCTGGACGCGGTGTACTACGACGAGGCGCGCCAGCAGGCGGTGCAGGCGCCGTTGCAGCAGTGGCTGCAGGACTACGCGGCACGGTTGCAGGCCGATCCGCTGTCGGCCACTGAGCGCACGGCGAAGATGGCCGCGGCCAATCCGCTGTACGTGCTGCGCAACTGGTTGGCGCAGGAAGCCATCGACCGCGCCGAACAGGGCGATCTCGGCGGTGTTCATGCGTTGCAGGACGTACTGCGTGATCCGTACACCGAGCGTGCCGGGCTGGAGCATTTCGCCGGCAAGCGCCCGGCGTGGGCCGACAACCGCGCCGGCTGCTCGATGCTGTCCTGCAGCTCCTGAGGGTGGGTTTCGGCAGGGCTGCGCCCTGCACCCGCAGAGGCCAGGGCAACAGCCAGAGCAAAAGCGGATTCCGTGGTCTGGCGGGGCGGTGTGGGGCTGCAGGACACGCCGTAAACCCGTCCATGGGGGCTCGATGGCGCCATCCATGGCGCCAACGGTCCTGCAGCCCCACACCGCCCCGCCTCCGACAGATTCCCGCTGCTGTGGGTAGGTGTCGACCTTGGTCGACACGGTAGATCCACGCCATGCGTGGATGCTCTTCGTTCAATTCTCGAAACATTCGATTTCGATAGAGATCCATCCACGCATCGCATGGATCAACAGATCGCAGAAGTCTGTCGAAGGCGGGGTGGGTCCGGTTGCGGGAGTGTCCGCGGCATGGATGCCGCGGCCAAGCCCCCATGGACGGGTTTACGGCGTCTCCCGCAACCGGACCCACCCCGCCATCTCTCGGAATGCGGCTTTTGCTTTCGCTTTTGCTTGCGCGGTAGCCTCTGCAGGTGCCGGGCGCAGCCCGGCCGAACACCCCCAACAGGCAGGCGGCGCCCGGAACAGGTACCCTATGCCGCCATCAGATAGCCAACGTGACATGACCGACGCCATCGTCGCTCCGCAGTGGGCCTCCCGCCTGCGCGACATCGCCGACTTCCCCAAGCCCGGCATCCTCTTCAAGGACATCATGCCGCTGCTCGCCCACGGCGAGGACTTCCGCGGTGCCATCACCGCGATGGCCGACCGTTGGCGCGACCAGAAGCTGGACGCGGTGATCGGCATCGAATCGCGTGGCTTCATCCTCGGCGCCGCGATGGCGCTGGAACTGGGGGTGGGCTTCGTGCCGGTGCGCAAGCCGGGCAAGCTGCCGGGCCAGGTGCTGCGCGAGGAATACACGCTGGAATACCGCAGCGACTGCATCGAAGTGCACGCCGATGCGCTGCCGGCCGGTGCCCGCGTGGCAATCATCGACGACGTGCTGGCTACGGGTGGCACGCTGGTCGCCGCGTTGTCGCTGGTGCGCCGCCTGGGCGTTGACGTGGTCGGTGCCGGCGTGCTGGTCGAACTGGACGGTCTCGGCGGCCGCGCCCGCTGGGAAGCGGACCTGCCGCTGCACACCGAACTGGTGTTCTGATCGAAGGGTGGGTGCCAACCAAGGTTGGCATCTACCAGAGCGAATGGCCTGGAGCCGGTAGTTGCCAACCTTGGGTGGCAGCGCTGTTGCCGTTCGCTGTTCCCACAGAGTCGAGCATGGCTCGACTCTACAGGTCACCCGGTTACATCATCCGCACGCGGAAACGTCGGCCCTTGATCTTGCCGGCTTCCAGCTTGGCCACGGCCTTGTTGGCCTGCTCACGCGCGATCGCCACATAGGAGCGGGTTGGGAAGATCGCGATCTTGCCGATGAACTTGCTCGACAGGCCGGCGTCGCCGGTCAGTGCACCGAGGATATCGCCCGGGCGCAGCTTGTCGGTCTTGCCACCGTCGATACGCAGCGTGCGCATCGCGGCCTGCGGCAGCTCGGCCGGGCGCGAAGTCGCCAGCGGCGTCTTCTGCCAGTCCAGTGGCTGACCCATCTGCGCTTCGATGGCTTCGGCACGGGTCTTCTCGCGGCCGGCCACCAGGCTGATCGCCAGGCCGCTGGCACCGGCACGGCCAGTACGGCCCACGCGGTGCTGGTAGCTCTCCACGTCGGTCGGCAGCTCGTAGTTGATTACCGCCGCCAGCTCTTCCACGTCCAGGCCGCGTGCGGCCACATCGCTGGCCACCAGTACGTTGCAGCTGCGGTTGGCCAGCAGCAACAACACTTCCTCGCGGTCGCGCTGCTCCATGTCGCCGTGCAGGGCCAGTGCGGAGAAGCCGAACTGCTGCAGTGAGTTGGCCACTTCGTCCACGTCCTTGCGGGTGTTGCAGAACACCACCGCCGATTCCGGCGTGTACTTCAGCAGCAGGCCAGCCAGCGCCTTCTGGCGGTGCGCCGGTTCCACCTCGCAGAACAGGTGGCGGATCGCCGGAGCCTGGTCGGCACCCTCCACGGTCACTTCCACTGCGTCGCGCAGCAGGTCACGCGCCATGGCGCGGATGCTGTCGGGGAAGGTGGCGGAGAACAGCAGGCTCTGGCGGTCCCTGTGGGTGCGGCCGGCGATCTCGCGGATCGGCTCCTCGAAGCCCATGTCGAGCATGCGGTCGGCCTCGTCCAGCACCAGCGTGCGCACCGCGCCCAGGTTCAGCGCGCGCTTGCGTGCCAGCTCCTGCACGCGGCCGGGGGTGCCGACCACCACGTGCGGGTCGTGGCCTTCCAGCGACGCCAGCTGCGGGCCCAGCGGCACACCGCCGACCAGCAGCAGCAGCTTCAGGTTGGGGATGCCGGTGGCCAGCTTGCGGATCTGCTTGCCGACCTGGTCGGCCAATTCGCGGGTCGGGCACAGCACCAGCGCCTGCACGCGGATCAGGCTGGGGTCGATGGCCTGCAGCAGGCCGAGGCCGAAGGCGGCGGTCTTGCCGCTGCCGGTCGGCGCCTGTGCGATCACATCGCGGCCATCCAGGATGGCCGGCAGGCTCTGCGCCTGCACGGGGGTGAGGGTGGTGTAGCCGAGGGCGTCCAGGCCGGGCTGCAGGGCCGGGCTCAGCGGCAGGGTCGAGAAGTCAGTCATGGCGCATTGTACCCGTCCGCGCGGCCGCTCCCGCCTAATGGGGTGGGGTCGGATCCCTTTCCGCAGGAAAGGGCTCTGACCCCCAATTGGAGCCGCCATCCACGCATGGCGTGGATCTACTGGTGGGTGCCGACCTTGGTCGGCACGCTCCTGCTCAGCCAAGCACCGCCAGCACGCCCTGGTGGATCGCCAGGCCCCCGAACAGCAGCCAGGCGAACAGGATCAGTGCCAGCAGCAGCGGCTTCAGGCCGGCCTGGCGCAGCGCCGAGACGTGGGTGGTCAGGCCCAGCGCGGCCATCGCCATCGCCAGCAGCACGGTGTCCAGCTGCACCAGCCCCGCCTGCAGGCTGGCCGGCAGCAGATGCAGCGAGTTGAAACCGGCCACCGCCACGAAACCGAACGCGAACCACGGCACCACGATGCGCGCCTTGCTGCCGTCGGCGCCGGCCTTGCCGCCACGCGCCAGCCACAGCGACAGCGCGACCAGGAACGGCGCCAGCAGCATCACCCGCACCATCTTGGTGATCACTGCCGTATCAGCTGCCGCTTCGTTGACCGCGCGGCCGGCCGCCACCACCTGTGCCACTTCATGCACCGTCGCACCGGTGAACAGGCCGTACTGTCGCGCGTCCATCGCCAGCCAGCCGTGCGACTGCACCAGGGCATACAGCGCCGGGTACAGGAACATCGCCAGCGTGCCGAACACCACCACCGTCGACACGGCCACCGTGACCTGTGCCGCGCGGCCACGCACCACCGGTTCGGCGGCCATCACCGCTGCCGCGCCGCAGATCGCGCTGCCGGCACCGATCAGCATTGCCGCCTCACGCTCCATCTTGAACACACGCACGCCCAGCCAGCAGGCCAGGCCGAAGGTGCTGGCGACCACCAGCACGTCCATCAGCACGCCGCTGACGCCGACATGGCCGATGTCCTGGAAGGTCAGGCGCAGGCCGTAGAGCACGATGCCGGCGCGCAGCAGCCAGTGCTTGGAGAAGCCCACACCGGCTGCGCTGCTCGGCGCCAGCCGCGGGTAGAGGGTGTTGCCGACCACGATGCCGGCGACGATGGCGACGGTCAGTGCACTCAGGCCATGCGCCTGCAACCAGGGAAGCTCGGCCAGGTACAGCGACGCCGCCGCGATCAGGCCCACCAGCAGAAGGCCGGGCAGACGCGGCTGCCAGCGTTGGCGCAGGGCGGGCAGGGACCAGGGGGAGAGAGCGGGGGCGTTCATGACAGGGGCAGGGCTGGGGTGACGTGGCAAGCGTGCGCCTGAGTCTCTGACCTGTAAAACGAATAATATGGGTGAAACCTACCTATCAAACGGGTAAATAGCATGCGCCTGACCTTGCGCCAGCTGCAGGTCTTCGTCGCCATCGCCGACCATGGCAGCACCACTGCTGCCGGCCAGGCCATTGCGCTTTCGCAGTCGGCCAGCAGCGCCGCCCTGCAGGAGCTGGAAGCGCACTTCGGCACGCCCCTGTTCGACCGCATCGGCCGCCGCCTGGCGCTGAATGGCCACGGCCGCGCCCTGTTGGAACCCGCGCGCACGCTGCTGGTCAACGCCGCCGACCTCGAGCGCCAGCTCGCCGCCGGCGGTGACCCGTCGCAGGGCGCGCCACTGCGGCTGGTGCTGGCCGCCAGCACCACCATCGGCAATTACCTGCTGCCCCCACGCATCGCCGATCTGCTGCGCCAGGCGCCACAGGCCGAGGTCGACCTGCGCATCGACAACAGTGCCGGCGTTGTCGCCGCCGTGCAGCGACTGGACGTGGACGCCGGCCTGATCGAAGGCCCGTGCCACGAGCGCGGCCTGCAGGTCACCGCCTGGCAGCAGGACCCGCTGGTGATCGTCGCCGCCACCGATGCCCCCGCGCGCTGGTCGCTGGACGAACTGCGCCGCGCACGCTGGCTGCTGCGCGAACCGGGCTCGGGTACCCGCGAAGCGGTGGAGCAGGCCTTGTTGCCGCACCTGCGCGGTTTCGCGCAGACCCTGCAGCTGGGCAATACCGAAGCGATCAAGCAGGCCGCCATCGCCGGGCTCGGTCTGGCCTGTCTCTCGCGTCATGCGCTGGAAGAGCCGCTGGCCCTCGGCCGCCTGCGCGTGCTTGAGACCCCGTTGCCCGCCCTGCAGCGCACCCTGTGGCTGGTACGGCATCCCGGCAAGCAGTGGCTGCCGGGGTTGCAGGCGTTGCTGGGGGAGGTGGGGTAATCCATCAGAACCCCAGTTGATTCCATCCATCGACACTTCTTGTAGTGCTCATCCACGCATGGCGTGGATCTACTGTGTCGACCAGGGTCGACACCCACCAGAGCAGAATGCCGTTCCGACAGATCGCGGGATCCACTCCGCCATCCCGCAGGAAACCCGCTTTTGACGTTGCCGTTGAGGTTGCCGGCCAGCGGCCGGCACTACCGCGGGTGCCGGGTGCAGCCCGGCCGACGCCCCCAACCGGTACAATGGCCGGATGCCTCTGATTACCCTACAGAACGTCGACTTCAGCGTCGGCGGCCCGTTGTTGCTGGAAAAGGCCGAACTGTCGATCGAGCCGGGCGAACGCATCGCCCTGATCGGCCGCAACGGCGCCGGCAAATCCACCCTGCTCAAGCTGCTGTCCGGCGACCACAAGCCCGATGACGGCGAAGTCCGCGTGCAGCAGGGCGTGCGTGTCACCCGCCTGGAGCAGGAAGTGCCGCACGGCGCTGCTGGCTCGGTGTTCGACGTCGTCGCCGACGGCCTCGGCGAACTGGGCCAGTGGCTGGCCGAGTTCCACCACCTCAGCCATGCCGAAGTATTCGATGGCGAAGCCCTTGGCAACGTACAGGCCAAGATCGACGCCGCCAACGGCTGGGGCCTGGACCAGCGTGTCAGCGAAACCCTGACCAAGCTCGACCTGGATGGCGAGGCCGAGTTCGGCCGCCTGTCCGGCGGCATGAAGCGCCGCGTGCTGCTGGCCCGTGCGCTGGTGTCCAGCCCGGATGTGTTGCTGCTGGACGAACCGACCAACCACCTGGACATCGAAGCCATCGACTGGCTGGAAGCGTTCCTGAAGGGCTGGAGCGGCAGCGTGGTGTTCGTCACCCATGACCGCCGCTTCCTGCGTGCACTGGCCACCCGCATCGTCGAGATCGACCGCGGCCAGGTCACCAGCTGGCCGGGCGACTGGGCCAACTACGAGCGCCGCCGCGAGGAACGCCTCAACGCGCAGGCGCAGGAAAACGCCCGCTTCGACAAGCTGCTGGCGCAGGAAGAAGTCTGGATCCGCCAAGGCATCAAGGCCCGGCGTACCCGCGATGAAGGCCGCGTACGCCGCCTGAAGGCGATGCGCACCGAACGCTCGCAGCGCCGCGACCTCAGCGGCAACGTCAAGATGGAAGCCGCGCAGGGCGTCAGCTCCGGCAAGAAGGTCATCGACGTCAAGGACATTTCGTTCGCCTTCGGCGAGCGCACCATGGTCCGTGACTTCAGCACCACCATCCTGCGCGGCGACCGCATCGGCCTGATCGGTCCCAACGGCAGCGGCAAGACCACGCTGCTGAAGCTGCTGCTGGGCGAATTGCAGCCGCAGAAGGGTGAAGTCAATCCCGGCACCAATCTGCAGATCGCCTATTTCGACCAGTACCGCGCGGTGCTGCGCGAAGACTGGAGCGCCATCGAGAACGTGGCCGAGGGCCGTGATTTCCTCGAATTCAACGGCAAGCGCAAGCATGTGCATGCCTACCTGCAGGACTTCATGTTCACGCCGGAGCGCGCGCGTGCGCCGATCACCCGCCTGTCTGGCGGTGAGCGCAACCGCCTGCTGCTGGCCAAGCTGTTCGCGCAGCCGTCCAACCTGCTGGTAATGGACGAACCGACCAACGACCTTGACGTGGAAACCCTGGAGTTGCTGGAAGAGCTGCTGGGCGAGTACACCGGCACGCTGCTGCTGGTCAGCCACGACCGTGACTTCATCGACAACGTGGTGACCTCCACGCTGGTGATGGAAGGCGATGGCGTGATCGGTGAGTACGTCGGTGGTTACAGCGACTGGCAGCGCTATGCGGCCAGTCTGGCGACGCCTGCTGCGGCCCCGGCAGCCAAGCCGGCGGTCGCTGCACCGGCCGCCACGGCCGCTGCTCCGGCTGCGCCCAAGCGCAAGCTGGCCTACAAGGAAGCGCGCGAACTGGAGCAGCTGCCGAAGACCATCGAGAAGCTGGAAGGCGACGTCGAAGGGCTGACCTCGGCGATGAACGACCCGTCGTTCTACACCCGCAGCAGTGCCGAAGTAGCCGCGCACACCCAGCAGCTGGCCAAGGTGCAGGCCGAGCTGGATGCCGCGTACGCGCGCTGGGAAGAGCTGGAAGGCTGAGCGTCTGCCACGGCCGTCTCGCCCGG
This sequence comes from Stenotrophomonas sp. 99219_Sma, assembly GCF_056480785.1. Classification (NCBI taxonomy): domain Bacteria; kingdom Pseudomonadati; phylum Pseudomonadota; class Gammaproteobacteria; order Lysobacterales; family Lysobacteraceae; genus Stenotrophomonas; species Stenotrophomonas sp. 99219_Sma. The sequence continues at coordinate 1,827,687 of NZ_CM151117.1, forward strand.
CGGGCGGCTGTGGCTTTTGATCTGATTCCGCCTTGAAGCGAGCCGAGCACCGCAGGTCCGGCGAGGGCGAAGAGGCGCGGGTGTCTGAGCGTAGCGAGTTCCCGCGCCGTCCCTCGGTGGGCCGAGGAGCGCAGGGTGCCGGTGCGCAGCATCGGCTCGCGGACGGCGGAGCGTTTCTTTTGGTTACTTTTCTTTGCGCGCAAAGAAAAGTAACGCCCATGAACGCCTCAGATTGCAGCAGTCATGATCCGCGCAGCGTGGTCATTTAACCCCGTGCAGATCCCGCAGCTGGCTCGGCCGGCTGCCGAAATACGCCGCCAGATCAGCGATGTCCTGATCGCTCAGGTCCTTCGCCTGTGGGGTCATCAGCGCATGCTGGCGGTCGCCGGCACGGTACGCCTGCAGCGCATGCGCCAGATAGTCGCCGTACTGCCCACCGAGCTTCGGGTAGGTCGCATCGATCGGCGCGTTGCCGTCGGCGCCGTGGCAGTCGATGCAGCTCTGGTTGGTGGCCTTGCTCTTCACCTTGGCGCGGGCCTCGCCGGCGGCCTCGCGGCCCGGTGGCAGGCCGGCGGAGGATGAAGAGCCGTGTTCGCCGCTGGCATGGCCCGGGTCGGCGGCGGATTTCTCGCTGTTTTCCACCTGCGACTGTGAACAGGCGGCCAGCAGCAGGGCAACGGACAGGGCGATGGCGTGACGCATCGGATGCGCGGCTTTCGACATGGGCGGGCCTTACTTGACGGTGGACAGGTAAACAGAGAGATCGGCGATCTCCTGTTCGCTGAAACTCATCGACTGCGCCTGCATCGTCGGATGCCTGCGCTTGCCCTGGCGGTACTCGGTCAGGGCCTGGGCCAGGTACTGCTGGGTCTGGCCGCCGATCTTCGGCACCCGGTAACTGGGGTAGGCGTTCTTGTAGCCGGTGATGCCATGGCACCCCTGGCAGGTGTAGGCCAGGACACGGCCATTGTCGAAGTTGCCGGTGGGGGCGGCAGGCGCCGGGGCAGCGGCGGGAGCCGGGGCCGGGGCAGGTGTGGCAGGAGCAGGAGCGGGCTGTGCGGCGGCCCCAAGGGGCAGGAGGACGGCCAGAGCGAGACAAGCGGCGAGCGGCTGCGGGCGCATGGTGTCGTTTCCGGGGATTCGGGTCTGGTCGTTCCGGCGTGGGGTACGGAACGACCCGAGTATAGCCCCAGGTTTCATCTAGCTGAAATGGGGGGCGGGCCGACCAGTGGCACGAAGACACCATGACCTTTGGGATATGGTGTTGCCGTGAAGTGGTGCATTACTTTGCTACCACACCTGTCCACGCATCCTCCAGGGATCTGACGATGTCGCACCCAACCTTCCTGTCAGGCCGTCGCAGCGGAATCTGCGCTGCCGCACTGCTGATCTCCACCTCCCTGCTGCTGGGCGGTTGCGCCGCAGGGCCCAATTCCGAAGCCAAGGCCGCCGAGACCAAGGAGGAGAAGAAGGTCGATGCGGTCCCGGTCGAAGTGGCCGTGGCCAGCCACCGTGCTGTCGCGGCCAGCTACACCGGTACCGCTGCGCTGGAACCACGCGCCGAGTCGCAGGTGGTGGCCAAGACTTCCGGCGTGGCGCTGGCGGTGCTGGTTGAAGAAGGCCAGCGGGTCACCGCCGGCCAGCCGCTGGTACGTCTTGACCCGGACCGCGCTCGGCTGGCTGTGGCGCAGAGCGAAGCGCAGATGCGCAAGCTGGAAAACAACTACCAGCGCGCGCAGAAACTGGTTGGCCAGCAGATGGTCAGCGCCGCCGACGTCGACCAGCTGCGTTACGACCTGGAAAACGTTCGCGCGCAGTACCGCCTGGCCACGCTGGAACTGTCCTACACCACGGTGGTGGCGCCGATCTCCGGCGTGATCGCGTCGCGCTCGATCAAGACCGGCAACTTCGTGCAGATCAACACGCCGATCTTCCGCATCGTCGACAACTCGCGGCTGGAAGCCACCCTCAACGTGCCCGAGCGCGAGCTGGCCACCCTGCGCGCCGGCCAGCCGGTGACGCTGGCCGCCGACGCGCTGCCGGGCCAGAGCTTCACCGGCACGGTCGATCGCATCGCACCGGTGGTGGATTCGGGCAGTGGTACGTTTCGCGTGGTCAGTGCCTTCGATGGCGCCGCGCACGCGTTGCAGCCCGGCATGTTCGGTCGCATCCGCATCGATTACGACCAGCGTGCCGATGCGCTGGTGGTGCCGCGCCTGGCGCTGCTCGACGATGGTGAGCCGGCGGTGTTCCGGGTGCGCGAAGGCAAGGTCGCACGCGTTCCGGTCAAGCTGGGTTACGCCGAGGGCCCGTGGGTGGAGATCCGTGATGGCCTGGCGGCCGGTGATCAGGTGGTCACCGCCGGCAAGGTCGCCCTGCGCGACGGCACCGCAGTGCAGGTGATCGCCGATCCGAAGGCAAAGGCGAAGACGGTCGCAGCGTCGGCCAAGCCGGCAGACAAGGCCGGGAGCAAGCAATGACCGCCCCGGGCCACGACCACGGTGCCTCGCCGGCGAGCGACGGCGCCGCCGCCAGCATGCGCGGCGGCCTGGTGGAATTCGCCACCCGCCGCCGCGTGACCATCGCCATGTGCACGGTCACCCTGTTGCTGTTTGGCCTGATCGCGCTGGGCAACCTCAAGGTCAACCTGCTGCCCGACCTGAGCTACCCGACGCTGACCGTGCGCACCGAGTACACCGGTTCGGCGCCGACCGAAATCGAAACCCTGATCACCCAGCCGGTTGAAGAAGCGGTCGGCGTGGTCAAGAACCTGCGCAAGCTGAAGTCGGTCTCGCGCACCGGCCAGAGCGATGTGGTGCTGGAGTTCGCCTGGGGCACCAACATGGACCAGGCCAGCCTGGAGGTGCGCGACAAGATGGAAGCGCTGAACCTGCCACTGGAGGCCAAGGCCCCGGTGCTGCTGCGCTTCAATCCGTCCACCGAGCCGATCATGCGCCTGGTGCTGTCGAACAAGGTGGCGCCGACCAGCGATGCCGATGCGGTCCGTGAGCTGACCGGCCTGCGCCGCTATGCCGATGAAGACCTGAAGAAGAAGCTGGAGCCGGTCAGCGGCGTGGCGGCGGTCAAGGTCGGTGGCGGCCTCGAGGACGAGATCCAGGTCGACATCGACCAGCAGAAGCTGGCCCAGCTGAACCTGCCGATCGACACCGTCATCAAGCGCCTGAAGGACGAGAATATCAACATCTCCGGCGGCCGCCTGGAGGAGGGTTCGCAGCGCTTCCTGGTGCGTACCGTCAACCAGTTCGCCGATCTGGAGGAGATCCGCAACCTGCTGGTCACCACCCAGGCGTCGAACGGCAGCGCGGCCGACTCGGCGTTGCAGCAGATGTTCAACATCGCCGCGTCGACCGGTTCGGCGGCAGCCATCGCGGCGGCATCGGCGGCGCAGAGCGCATCGTCCGGCGGTGGTTCCAGCGTGGTCGCCAACGGTGTGCCGGTGCGCCTGAAGGACGTGGCCACCGTGCGCCAGGGCTACAAGGAGCGCGAAGCGGTGATCCGCCTGGGCGGCAAGGAATCGGTCGAACTGGCGATCTACAAAGAAGGCGACGCCAATACCGTGTCCACCGCCGAAGCGCTGCGCAAGCGCCTGGAGCAGATCAAGGGCACGTTCCCGTCCGATGTCGAGATGACCACCATCGAGGACCAGTCGCGCTTCATCGAGCACGCCATCGCCGACGTCAAGAAGGATGCAGTGATCGGCGGCCTGCTGGCGATCCTGATCATCTTCCTGTTCCTGCGTGATGGCTGGAGCACGTTCGTGATCAGCCTGTCGCTGCCGGTCTCGATCATCGCCACGTTCTTCTTCATGGGCCAGCTCGGCCTGAGCTTGAACGTGATGTCGCTGGGCGGTCTGGCACTGGCCACCGGCCTGGTGGTGGATGACTCGATCGTGGTGCTGGAGAGCATCGCTAAGGCCCGCGAGCGTGGCCTGGGCATCCTGCAGGCGGCCATCGCCGGTACCCGCGAAGTGAGCATGGCGGTGGTCGCCTCCACCCTGACCACCATCGCGGTGTTCTTGCCGCTGGTGTTCGTCGATGGCATCGCTGGCCAGCTGTTCCGCGACCAGGCGTTGACCGTGGCGATCGCCATCGCGATCTCGCTGCTGGTGTCGATGACCCTGATCCCGATGCTGAGCTCGCTGAAGGGACGGCCGCCGCTGGCGTTCCCGGAAGAAGCGCCGAACGAACCGTGGCAACCGCAGAACCGCTGGCAGAAGCCGGTGGCACTGGGCCGTCGTGGTGCCGTGGCGACTGCGCGCTGGAGCTTCTACGCGCTGGCCTGGCTGGTGGTGCGGGCGTGGCGTGGCGTGGTGGCGGTGGTGGGCCCGGTGATGCGCAAGGCCAGCGATCTGGCGATGAAGCCCTATGCCGGTGCCGAGCGCGGTTACCTGCGCCTGCTGCCGAGCGCACTGGCGCATCCGGGCAAGGTGCTGGGTGTCGCCTCGATCATCTTCGTGGCGACCATGGCGCTGGTGCCGATGCTCGGTGCCGACCTGATCCCGCAGCTGGCGCAGGACCGTTTCGAGATGACGGTGAAGCTGCCGGCCGGCACGCCGCTGAAGCAGACTGATGCACTGGTACGCGAGCTGCAGCTGGCGCACGGCAAGGGCGAGGGCGTGGCGTCGCTGTACGGTGTCAGCGGCAGCGGCACCCGCCTGGATGCCAGCCCCACCGAGAGCGGCGAGAACATCGGCAAACTGACCGTGGTGATGGAAGGCGGTGGCAATGCACGCACCGAGGCCGAGATCACCGAGCGCCTGCGTGACACCATGGGCCAGCATCCGGGGGCACAGGTCGACTTCGCGCGGCCGGCGTTGTTCAGCTTCTCCACGCCGCTGGAAATCGAGTTGCGCGGGCAGGACATGGCCACGCTGGAAGTGGCCGGCCAGCGCCTGGCGGCGATGCTGCGCGGCAACGCGCACTACGCCGATGTGAAGTCGACGGTGGAAGAGGGCTTCCCGGAGATCCAGATCCGCTTCGACCAGGAGCGTGCCGGTGCGCTGGGCCTGACCACCCGCCAGATCGCCGACGTGGTGGTGAAGAAGGTGCGCGGCGATGTCGCAACCCGCTACAGCTTCCGTGACCGCAAGATCGACGTGCTGGTGCGTGCGCAGGAGGGCGACCGCGCCAGCGTGGAGAGCATCCGCCGGCTGATCGTCAACCCGGGCAGCACCCGTCCGGTCACGCTGGACGCGGTGGCCGATGTGGTCGCCACCACTGGCCCCAGCGAGATCCACCGCGCCGACCAGACCCGCGTTGCCGTGGTCTCGGCCAACCTGCGTGACATCGATCTTGGCGCAGCCATGCGTGAAGTGCAGCAGATGGTCGCCGAGCAGCCGCTGGGTGCGGGTGTCGGCCTGCACATCGGTGGCCAGGGTGAGGAGCTGGCGCAGGCGGCGAAGTCGTTGATCTTCGCCTTCGGCCTGGCGATCTTCCTGGTCTACCTGGTGATGGCCTCGCAGTTCGAATCGCTGCTGCACCCGTTCGTGATCCTGTTCACCATCCCGCTGGCGCTGGTCGGTGCGATCCTGGCGCTGATGCTGACCGGCAAGCCCATCTCGGTGGTGGTGTTCATCGGCCTGATCCTGCTGGTCGGCCTGGTCACCAAGAACGCGATCATCCTGATCGACAAGGTCAACCAGCTGCGCGAGGCCGGCGTAGCAAAGCACGAGGCGCTTGTGGAAGGCGCGCGCTCGCGCCTGCGGCCGATCATCATGACCACGCTGTGCACGCTGTTCGGCTTCCTGCCGTTGGCGGTGGCGATGGGTGAGGGCGCTGAAGTGCGCGCGCCGATGGCGATCACCGTGATCGGCGGCCTGCTGGTGTCGACCCTGCTGACCCTGCTGGTGATCCCGGTGGTGTACGACCTGATGGACCGTCGTGGCGATGCGTATTACCGCGAACGTGGCCGCAAGCATGCCGGTGAGATCGAGCCGGGTGCAGCGGACAGTGCGGCGGGTGCGGAGGAACCGGCATGAGTGTGGCCGAGTTCTCCATCCGCCGTCCGGTCACCACCATCATGTGTTTCGTGTCGCTGGTGGTGATCGGCCTGATCGCTTCGTTCCGGTTGCCGTTGGAAGCGCTGCCGGACATCTCCGCGCCGTTCCTGTTCGTGCAGATTCCGTACACCGGCTCCACCCCGGAGGAAGTGGAACGGACCATCATCCGTCCGGTCGAGGAGTCGCTGGCGACGATGACCGGCATCAAGCGCATGCGCTCGTCGGCCACCTCCGAAGCGGCGCTGATCTTCATCGAGTTCAGCGACTGGGACCGCGACATCGCCATCGCCGCCTCCGATGCACGCGAGCGCATCGATGCGATCCGCAGCGACCTGCCCGACGACCTGCAGCGCTACAACGTGTTCAAGTGGTCCAGCAGCGACCAGCCGGTGCTGAAGGTGCGCCTGGCCAGCACCACCGACCTGACCACCGCCTATGACATGCTCGACCGCGAGTTCAAGCGGCGCATCGAGCGCATTCCCGGCGTGGCCCGTGTCGACATCACCGGTGCGCCGCCGAACGAGGTGGAGATCGCCATCGATCCGAACCGCCTCAACGCGCACGGCCTGAGCATCAATGAACTGAGCGAGCGCCTGCGTACGCTGAATTTCTCGATCTCGGCCGGGCAGATCGACGACAACGGCCAGCGCGTGCGCGTGCAGCCGGTGGGCGAGATCACCGACCTGCAGGAAATGCGCGATCTGGTGATCAACGCCAAGGGCCTGCGCCTGGGCGATATCGCCGATGTGCGCCTGAAGCCGGCGCGGATGAACTACGGGCGCCGCCTGGACGGCAACCCGGCGGTTGGCCTGGATATCTTCAAGGAGCGCAGTGCCAATCTGGTGGAGGTGTCGCGCGCGGCACTGGCCGAGGTTGAATCGATCCGTGCCGAAGCGTCGATGCGCGACGTGCAGATCAAGGTGATCGACAATCAGGGCAAGGCGGTGACCTCCTCGCTGCTGGAACTGGCCGAGGCCGGTGCGGTCGGCCTGATCCTGTCGATCACGGTGCTGTTCTTCTTCCTGCGCCATTGGCCGTCCACGCTGATGGTGACCCTGGCCATTCCGATCTGCTTCACCATCACCCTGGGCTTCATGTACTTCGTCGGGGTGACGCTGAACATCCTGACCATGATGGGCCTGCTGCTGGCGGTGGGCATGCTGGTCGACAACGCCGTGGTGGTGGTGGAGAGCATCTACCAGGAACGCGAGCGCATGCCGGGGCAGCCGCGGCTGGCCTCGATCATCGGCACCCGCAACGTGGCCATCGCGCTCAGTGCCGGTACGCTGTGCCACTGCATCGTGTTCGTGCCGAACCTGTTCGGCGAGACCAACAACATCAGCATCTTCATGGCGCAGATCGCGATCACCATCTCGGTCTCGCTGCTGGCCTCGTGGCTGGTCGCGGTCAGCCTGATCCCGATGCTGTCCGCGCGCATGGCCACGCCCAAGCTGGTGCACTCGCAGACCGGCCTGATCGCGCGGCTGCAGCGCCGCTACGCCAGGCTGCTGGACTGGTCGCTGCACCATCGCGGCTGGAGCCTGCTCGGCATCGTGCTGGTGGTGCTGGTCAGCCTGGTGCCGATGAAGCTGACCAAGGTCGACATGTTCGGAGGGGATGGCGGCAAGGACATCTTCATCGGCTACATGTGGAAGGGCGCCTACACCTATCGGCAGATGTCCGAGGAAGTGACGCGCGTGGAGAACTGGATCGACGCCAACCGCGAGCGCCTGCACGTCAAGCAGGTGTACTCCTGGTACAGCGAGCAGGAAGGGAGCTCCACCGTGGTCACCCTGGACGAGAAGTACGCCAAGGACATCAAGGCGCTGCAGGAAGAACTGCGCAAGGGCCTGCCGAAGTCGGCCCGCACCGACTACTTCGTCGGCAACCAGGGCGGTGATGGCGGCGGTGGCGGCAACCAGGGCGTGCAGGTGCAGCTGGTCGGCGACTCCAGTTCGATGCTGCAGGAGATCGGCCAGGAAGTGGTGCCGCTGCTGGCCCAGCGTGCCGAGCTGCGCGACGTGCGCATCGACAAGGGCGAGAAGGGCGGTGAACTGAAGGTGCGCGTTGACCGCGAGCGCGCTGCGGCGTTCGGCTTCAATGCCGAGCAGGTGGCCAGCTTCGTTGGCCTCGCACTGCGCGGTGCGCCGATGCGCGAGTTCCGTCGTGGTGACAACGAAGTGCCGGTATGGGTGCGCTTCGCCGGCGCCGAGCAGAGCAGCCCGGAAGACCTGGCCGGCTTCAGCGTGCGTACCGGCGATGGCCGCAGCGTGCCGCTGTTGAGCCTGGTCACCGTCGATGTCGGTTCGTCAGCCACCCAGATCGGACGCACCAACCGCCAGACCACGCTGACCATCAAGGCCAACCTGGCCGAGAAGGTCACCGCGCCCGATGGCCGCAAGGCGATGGAATCGGTGCTCAAGCCGATGAACTTCCCGGCCGGCTATGGCTTCACCTTCGATGGCGGCGACTACGGCAACGACGACGAAGCGATGCAGCAGATGGTGTTCAACCTGCTGATCGCGCTGGTGATGATCTACGTGGTGATGGCGGCGGTGTTCGAGTCGCTGCTGTTCCCGGCGGCGATCATGAGCGGCGTGCTGTTCTCGATCTTCGGTGTGTTCTGGCTGTTCTGGATCACCGGCACCTCGTTCGGGATCATGTCCTTCATCGGCATCCTGGTGCTGATGGGCGTGGTGGTGAACAACGGCATCGTGATGATTGAGCACATCAACAACCTGCGGCGCGGCGGCATGGGACGCACGCAGGCGCTGGTGGAGGGCTCACGCGAGCGATTGCGGCCAATCATGATGACCATGGGCACGGCGATCCTGGCGATGGTGCCGATCTCGCTGACCAATACGCAGATGTTCGGCAATGGCCCGGAGTACGCGCCGATGGCGCGCGCGATTGCCGGCGGCCTGGCGTTCTCCACGGTGGTCAGCCTGCTGTTCCTGCCGACCATCTATGCGGTGCTGGATGACCTGCGCAGTGCGGTCACGCGACTGATCCGCCGCGCCCGCGGTCTGGAGATCGTGCCGGGTACCCCGGTGTAGTGGTCGAGCTTGCTCGACCGTAATGCGCGCCAACGTGTTGTGGTGTGGGGGAGGCCGGTCGTAGTGGGGCGGCCTCCCCCTTTTTTTGATGTTCTGCGCAGAGCATGCTCGGCCGATCTTTACGGTCGGCGTAAAGCGTGCCAACCAAGGTTGGCACCTGCCGGTCGCGCGCGCAGACGCCGTGCGGCCGGTAGCGCCGGGCCATGCCCGGCGGGGCGTTGCAATCAACCGGCGACCTTGCCCCACACCTTGAACGTGGTCAGCCACAGGCCCAGCATGCTGCCGATGTTGGTCAGCATGAAGGTCAGCACCACGCGGGTGACGCGGTTGCGATACCAGCCCTTCAGGCTCTGCGCATCGTCGCGCAGCTTCAGGAAGTCCTCATACGCCGGCTTGCGCAGGCGCGCTTCCACCAGGGCCGAGAATGCGCCGGTCGGGATGCTCAGGCGGAACGGCTTGAACGGCGCCACCGCGATCGCGGTGAGGATGCTCAGCGGATGGCCGCCGGCCAGCAGGCAGCCCAGGCCGGCGAGGCCGCCGGTATACATCGCCCAGGTCGCCAGCAGTTCGGTGCCCACGCCCAGACCACCGCGGTAGAAACCTACGCCGATGCCGGTCGCTACGATGGCCAGGATGCCCAGCGTGAACCACGGAATGTTGCGCTTCTTCGGCACCGCTTCGAGCTCGGCGCGCAGCGGTGCCGGTGCTTCGGTGTCGGTTTCCAGGTAACGCGCCAGGCCTGCCAGGTGACCCGCACCGACAACCGCTAGCACTTCACGCTGCTGCGGGTTGTGTTCCTCGCGCAGGCGCGTGGCCATGTAGCGGTCGCGCTCGCCGATGATGGTCTCGTACAGTGCCGGGCTCTCGCTGGCGAACTCGCCGAAGCTCGATTCCAGCATGTCGCCCTGCTTGAGCTTCTCGATCTCGTTCTCGCCCACTTCCTCGGACGAGAACAGGCCGGCGCCGAGACCGGCAACCAGCTTCAGCTTGCCGAAGAAGCCCAGCCGCTGCGAGGCGCGGCGGAAGGTCAGGCCGACCTCGCGGTCGATCAGGTGCACCGGCAGGTCGCGTTCGCGCGCCAGTTCCACTGCGCGCTTCAGTTCCGCGCCCGGCTCGATGTCCAGCTGTTCGGCCAGGCGGCGCTGATAGGCGGACAGGGCCAGGTTGGCGGCGAACAGGGCGACGCGGCCCTTGCGGATCACTTCGACCAGATCGAGCTTGGCCAGCGTGTCCGGGTCGCTCAGCGCCTGCAGGCGCTGCGGGTCCAGTTCAACGGCAACGGCATCGAAGCGGCCGCTGTCGATGGCTTTTTCCACCGCCTCGACGCTGGCGCGGGAGACGTGGGCAGTGCCCAGCAGGGTATAACGCACGCCGTCGCGTTCGACGACGCGCACCGGCTGGCCGGCGAACAGGTCGTCGCCGGTCTCGGGAAGGGTTTCAGTCATGGATTCATTCATTGGAAGGTGCGGTGTCGGCGCCATCGCCGAGCGCGCGCTGCATCTGCACGGTATCCAGCCAGCGGCCGTGCTTGCGGCCAAGGCCACGGAACACGCCGACCAGCTCGAAGCCGAAGCGTTCGTGCAGCTTGATCGACGCGGCGTTGGTCGGTTCGCCGATCACGGCTACCATCTGCCGGTAACCACGCGCCACGCAGGCATCGATCAAGGCCTGCAGCAGGCCGGTGCCCACGCCCTGGCCCTGGAACGCGGCATCGACGTAGACCGAGTTCTCCACGGTCCACTGGTAGGCAACGCGGGTGCGGTAGGTGTTGGCGTAGGCATAGCCGGCCACCTGGCCGTCGATCTCGGCGACCAGGTAGGGGAAGCCGCGATCGATGATGTCGCGCATACGGCGCAGCATCTCGGTCGCGTCGGGGATGTCGTACTCGTAGGTGTTGACGAAGTCGGTCACTTCCACCGCGTAGATCGCGGTGATCGCGGCGATGTCGGCCGGGCCGGCATCACGGATGAGGACGGCCATGCGCGGGCTCCGGCTCAGTCGATGTAGCGCTTGAGCAGGTCACCGTACGCGTCGATGCGGCGATCGCGCAGGAACGGCCAGATGCGGCGCACGTGCTCGCTGCGCTGCAGGTCGACATCGCACAGCAGCACGGTGGCGTCAGTGCCGGCTTCGGCCAGGAATTCGCCCTGCGGGCCGAGCACGTGGCTGTTGCCCCAGAACTGGATGCCCGACGCGCCCAGTGGCGATGCCTCGTGGCCGACGCGGTTGCAGCTCAGCACCGGCAGGCCGTTGGCCACGGCGTGGCCGCGGTGACTCAGCACCCAGGCGTCGCGCTGGCGGGTCTTCTCGTCCTGCACGTCGTCCGGGTCCCAGCCGATCGCGGTAGGGTACAGCAGCAGCTCGGCGCCGGCCAGCGCCATCAGGCGTGCCGCTTCCGGGTACCACTGGTCCCAGCACACCAGCACGCCGAGGCGACCCACCGAGGTATCGATCGGCTTGAAACCGATGTCGCCCGGGGTGAAGTAGAACTTCTCGTAGAAGCCCGGATCGTCCGGGATATGCATCTTGCGGTACTTGCCGAGCAGCGTACCGTCCTTCTCGAACACCACGGCGGTGTTGTGGTACAGGCCGGCAGCACGGCGCTCGAACAGCGAGCCGACCAGCACCACGCCATGCTTCTTCGCCAGCGCGCCCAGGCGCTCGGTGCTCGGGCCCGGAATCGGCTCGGCCAGGTCGAACTCGTCCACCGATTCGTGCTGGCAGAAGTACGGGCCGTTGTGCAGTTCCTGCAGCAGCACCAGCTTGGCACCCTGCGCAGCCGCCTCGGCCACGCGTGCTTCGATCACCGCCAGGTTGGCGGCGGCATCACCGTGGTTGCGCTCCTGGATCAGGGCGACGGTAAGGGGGCTGCGCGAGTTCATGCGGGGCGTTCCTGCGGGGGAAAACCTGCATGTTAGCGCGGATGGGCGGCGACGGCGTGTCGCGCGCTGAATGGGCCGCCCTTTGTAGAGTCGAGCCATGCTCGACTGCTCTCCGGTCAGTCGCGCGGAAAGGCAGTCGAGCATGGCTCGACTCTACAAGGAGAGCGCCGGGCGGGGCCCGGCGTCATCTGTCAGGCCTTCAACAACCCGGCCGGCAGCTGCATGGTGATGCAGTGCAGGCTGCCGTTCTGCCAGATCAGCGAGCGGCAGGGCACCTGCACGATCTCGCGGCCCGGGTGCGCCTGCGCCAGTACATCGCGGGCCAGGTCATCGGCCGGATCGCCATAGGCCGGCATCAGCACCGCGCCGTTGACGATCAGGTAGTTGGCGTACGAGGCAGCCAGGCGACGGCCTTCGTCGATCACCGGCTGTGCCCACGGCAGCGGGAACAGGCGGTACGGCTGGCCATCCTTGGTACGCAGCGCGGCCAGCTCATTGCCCATCGCCTGCAGTTCGGCGTAGTGCGAGTCGCTCTCGTCGTCGCAGGCCTGGTAGACGATGCTGTCAGCCGAGGCGAAGCGGGCGAGGGTATCGATGTGCGCGTCGGTGTCGTCGCCTTCCAGGTAGCCGTGGTCCAGCCACAGCACGCGGTCCTGCTGCAGCCAGTCGGCCAGGTCGGCGCTCAGGCTGGCGCGGTCGCGGTCCGGGTGGCGCTCGTGCAGGCACTTCCAGGTGGTCAGCAGGGTGCCTTCGCCATCGGTTTCGATGCCGCCGCCTTCCAGCGCGAACGGAATGCTGCGCACCGGTGCGTCGTTGAACACGCCGGCCTGGTCGAGCACGCCCACCAGCTGGTCATCCAGGGTGGCGTCGAACTTGCCGCCCCAGCCGGTGAAGCGGAAATCCAGCAGCTGGAAGCCGCCGTCGGCACGGCGCAGGGTGATCGGGCCGGAGTCGCGCAGCCAGGTATCGTCGTAGGCCGCCGTGGTGAAGTGGACCTTGTCCATGTCGATGCGGTTGGAGCGCAGCCGCATCTCGGCATAGGTCTCCACATCGTCGTCGGCCACGCAGATCAGCACCGGCTGGAAGCGGGTGATGGCCGCGACCAAGGCGATGTAGGTCTCTTCCACCTGGCCCAGGCGGTCGGCCCAGTCGGTGTCGGCGGTGGGCCAGGCAATCAGGACGCCGCTCTGGGCTTCCCACTCGGCAGGAAAACGAAGGGTCTGGTTCATGGTCTCGCTACACAGGCCCGCCCAGGGCGGGTAAAGGGATCAACGGATCGGCGGTTTCGGGCCGATTTCGTTCGGGTCCGCCTGGTTGGCCACCACGTCGATCACCTTCTGCTTCTCGAAGTAGACGGTGAACTGCGGGTACACCCAGCGGTTGATGGTCGGCCATTGCCGCTTCTGCCCGCCACGCGGCTGCAGCTGCTCGCTCGGCGCGCCGAACTGCGCCTGTACCTGCTGCATGCTCTGGCCGCGCACGGGCAGGGCACCGGCCGGCTTCTCGCGGGCACGGTCGACAAGCAGGGTATCGGCCAGCGCCGGCGTGGCGGTGGCCAGGGTGGCCATCACGGCCAGGGCGGACAGGTAACGCTTCATCTCGATCTACTCCCCAGTGGTCAAGAAAGGCGATTACAGCAAAAACGGCAGGAAAAAGCCGCATAAACAAAAAACCGCCCGAAGGCGGCTTTTTGCATCGGGTCGGCCCCGCGTAGGGCCAGCCGCAGCCGCGAAGGCTGTTGGGCTTAGCGCTGACGCGCCTTGAAACGCGGGTTCGACTTGCAGATGACGAAGATCTTGCCACGACGACGCACGACCTTGCAGTCACGGTGACGGGCCTTCGCCGACTTCAGGGAGGACAGGACTTTCATGGCATACCTCGGCGTAAACAGTAGTTGTTCGGGTGGAGCGTGGCCGCGATATGCGAAAGACAATCGGCAGTTGACGCTCGTTCAAGCCCGCCATTCTACCGGGCTTTTCCTCGTGGTTTCAAGTGGTTGCACAAAAGATCCCATTGGGGGCGTCTGACAGGGGCTAGAATGACCCCTTCACACGCTCTGGGAACCCCATGAATCCGCTCGCTCCCGTCCTGACCATCGACGGCCCTTCAGGGGCTGGCAAGGGTACCATCAGCCGCATCATCGCGCGCCGCATGGGCTGGCATTACCTGGATTCGGGCGCGCTGTACCGGGCGGTGGGCGTGGCCGCGAGCTGGGCCGACATCGATACCTCCGATGCCTCGGCGCTGGTCCGCTGCACCTTTGATACCCACGTTCAGTTTGTCGAGCAGGGTGAAGCCATGCGGGTCATGGTGAACGGGACCGATGCCACCGACGAGCTGCGCCTGGAGACCACCGGCGCGCTGGCCTCGGCCATCGCCGCCATTCCCGAGGTCCGGGCTGCCCTGAAGGAGCGCCAGCGCGCATTCAGGGAGCTGCCCGGCCTGGTCGCCGATGGCCGCGACATGGGCACGGTGATCTTCCCGGACGCCTCCTACAAGGTCTTCCTGACCGCCAGTGCCGAGGAGCGCGCCGAGCGCCGGCATAAGCAGTTGAAAGACAAGGGGGTTTCTGTTAACTTTGATGACCTCCTGCGCGAGATCATGGCCCGCGACGCCCGTGATGCTCAGCGTACCGTGGCGCCCCTGAAGCCGGCAGACGATGCTGTCCTCATCGACACCACAGGCATCGGCATCGCAGATGTCGTTGCCAGAGTGATGGATCTGCTTCCGGTTCCGGCTGCCTGATCCGTTCGCGCGGGAGCACTGCCAGCAGCATCGGTGGTGGTCGCGCATAGCAGTGCTGTACCAGCTCCGTCGCGCAATGATGCGTGGCGGTTTTCCTACTACACACGACCTGCGTTTCCGGGGTCGACCAACAGGCGGGCGGTCGCCATTCCCCTGAAGGGGACGCCACCGACCCATGTGTCCAACAGAGTAAATCTAATGACCGAATCATTTGCCGAACTGTTTGAAGCCAGCCAGGCCAATCTGGCCAAGCTGAAGCCGGGCGCCATCGTCAGCGGTACCGTTGTTGAAGTCCGCGGCGACGTCGTGGTGATCAACGCTGGCCTGAAGTCCGAAGGCATCGTGCCGATCGAACAGTTCCGTAACGACGCTGGCGAAATCGACGTCGCCGAAGGCGACATCGTCAAGGTCGCCCTCGACTCGATCGAGAACGGCTTCGGCGAAACCGTCCTGTCGCGCGAGAAGGCCAAGCGCGCGATGGTGTGGGACGAGCTGGAAGAAGCGTTGGAAAAGAACGAAACCATCACCGGCCGCATCAGCGGCAAGGTCAAGGGTGGTTTCACCGTGGACATCAAGGATGTCCGCGCCTTCCTGCCGGGTTCCCTGGTCGATGTGCGCCCGGTGCGCGATCCGGCCTACCTGGAAGGCAAGGAACTCGAGTTCAAGCTCATCAAGCTGGACCGCAAGCGTAACAACGTCGTGGTCTCGCGCCGCGCTGTCGTCGAAAGCGAGCACTCGGAAGAGCGCGAGCAGCTGATGGACAAGCTGCAGGAAGGCGCGATCCTGAAGGGTGTCGTCAAGAACCTGACCGATTACGGCGCGTTCGTGGACCTGGGCGGTATCGACGGCCTGCTGCACATCACCGACATGGCGTGGAAGCGCGTGCGTCACCCGTCGGAAGTCGTGAACGTCGGCGACGAGCTGGACGTCCGCGTGCTGAAGTTCGACCGCGAGCGCAACCGCGTTTCGCTGGGCCTGAAGCAGCTGGGCGAGGATCCGTGGGACAACATCGGCCGTCGTTACCCGGCCAACAGCCGCGTCTTCGGCAAGGTCTCCAACGTCACCGATTACGGTGCGTTCGTTGAGATCGAGCCGGGCGTCGAAGGCCTGGTGCACGTCTCCGAGATGGATTGGACCAACAAGAACGTCAACCCGTCCAAGGTTGTCCAGGTTGGTGATGAAGTCGAAGTGATGGTGCTGGACGTCGATGAAGAGCGTCGCCGTATCTCGCTGGGCATGAAGCAGGTTGCCGCCAATCCGTGGGAGACCTTCGCTGCCACCCACAAGAAGGGTGACAAGGTGTCGGGCCAGATCAAGTCGATCACCGACTTCGGCATCTTCATCGGCCTGGACGGCGGCATCGACGGCCTGGTTCACCTGTCCGACATCAGCTGGAACACCACCGGCGAAGACGTCGTTCGCAACTTCAAGAAGGGCGATACCCTGGACGCCGTCGTCCTGGCTGTCGATCCGGAGCGCGAGCGCATCTCCCTGGGCGTGAAGCAGCTGGAGCAGGATCCGTTCGGCCAGTACATGGCTGCCAATCCGAAGGGCTCCAAGGTCGAAGGCGTGGTGAAGGAAGTCGACGCCAAGGGCGCGATCATCGAGCTGGCTGACGGCATCGAAGGTTACGTCTCGGCACGCGACATCGCCAACGAGCGCGTTGACGACGCCACCCAGCACCTGAAGGTCGGCGACAAGGTCGAAGCCAAGTTCGTGGGCATGGACCGCAAGGGCCGTACCCTGCAGCTGTCGATCAAGGCCAAGGACGACGCTGAAATGCGCGAAGTGCTGGAGGAATACCAGTCCTCTTCGGCTTCCAGCGGCACCACCCAGCTGGGCGCGCTGCTGCGTGCACAGCTGAACGGCAACAAGTCCGAGTAATCGGCCTTACGCTGTTCGTTGTTTCCTGGACGGCCCGGGCATTGCCCGGGCCGTTTCAGGCTGAGATACCCCTGATGTGAGCCGGTAATGACCAAATCCGAACTGATCGAAATCCTTGCGCGCCGCCAGGCGCACCTGAAGGCCGATGATGTCGATCTGGCGGTGAAGTCGTTGCTGGAAATGATGGGCGGATCGCTGTCCGCCGGGGATCGCATCGAAATCCGTGGTTTTGGCAGCTTCTCGCTGCACTATCGTCCGCCGCGCCTGGGTCGCAACCCGAAAACCGGCGAATCGGTTGCCCTGCCGGGCAAGCACGTCCCTCATTTCAAGCCGGGCAAGGAACTGCGTGAGCGGGTCAGCAGTGTGCTGCCGCTGGACGCCGATCCGGCCTGAGCCTTCCGTCGCGCCACCGCGTGCGAATCCAGCCGCGAGTCGGATAAGCTACGGACTCCTGCCACTGGAGCTGTCGCATGAAGGTTTTTCGTCTGCTGGTCCTGCTGGCGGTTCTGATCCTTGGGTTGATCATCGGTGCGGTCAACATGACCGCGATGTCGATCAACCTGCTGTTTACCCAACTGCATACCTCGGTAGGCGTGGCCCTGATCGCCGCGCTGCTGGTGGGTGTCATCGTCGGTGCCGGCCTGGTGCTGGTGAGCGTGGTCATTCCGCTCTACAGCCAGTTGCGCCGCGCCAACAAGTCCGCTGTCGCCACGCCGGCACCGGTTGCTTCCCCCCAATCTTTTGATGGACGCTGATCGAAGATGGATTTCGTCACCGAGTGGTTCTGGTTCTTCCTGTTCGTTCCGCTGGCCGCACTGGCCGGGTGGGTGATCGGACGGCGTGGTGGTCAACGCCACGGTGACAGCCAGGTCAGCCGCCTGTCCAGCACCTACTTCCGCGGCCTGAACTACCTGCTCAACGAGCAGCCGGACAAGGCCATCGAGCTGTTCCTGCACATCGCCGAGCTGGACAAGGAAACCTTCGAGACCCAGGTCGCGCTGGGCCACCTGTTCCGCCGCCGCGGCGAAGTCGACCGCGCCATCCGCCTGCACCAGGGCCTGGTCAACCGCCACGACCTCAGCGATGCGCAACGCGTGCAGGCGCTGCTGGCACTGGGCGAGGACTACATGAAGTCCGGCCTGCTGGACCGCGCCGAGACCGTGTTCACCGAACTGGCCCAGCTGGATCAGCGTGCTCCGCAGGCACTCAAGCACCTGATCGGCATTTACCAGGCCGAGCGCGACTGGGAAAAGGCGATCGACAACGCGACCCGTTTCGAGGACGTCACCGGCGAGCCGATGGGCAAGCTGATCGGGCAGTTCGAGTGCGAACTGGCCGAACGCTTCCGCGGTGCTGGCAAGCTGGAAGAGGCGAGGGCAGCGATTGCCCGGGCCTACCAGGCCGATGCGATGTCGGTACGTGCCGGCATCATTGAAGGACGCCTGGAAACCGATGCCGGCAATCCGGAAGCGGCCGTACGCGCCTTCGAGCGTGCCGCGCGCAACGATCCGGAGTACCTGCCGGAGCTGCTGCCGGCGCTGATGCAGAACTACCGCAAGGTCGGCGATCTGGCAGGCGCACGCGCGTTCCTGTCGGAGATGACCGAGCACTACCGCGGCATCGCCCCGGTGCTGGCGCTGACCCGCCTGATGGAAGAGCAGGAGGGCGTGGCGCCGGCTCGTGCCTACCTGGGCCGCCAGCTCAAGGATCGCCCGTCGGTGCGTGGCGAGTCCGCGCTGATCGACCTGACCCTGGCTGAAGGCGCCGATTCCACGGCGACCCTGCACGACCTGAAGCACATCACCGACCAGTTGCTGGTGCGCAATCCGGCCTATCGCTGCACCCGTTGTGGTTTCGGTGCGCGCACCCACCACTGGCAGTGCCCGAGCTGCAAGGAGTGGGGTACGGTCAAGCCGCTGCTGAACTACGCGGTGCTCTGATCCATGCCGTGGCTCGTGATGGGCGCGCTGCTGGGCCTGGCCCTGCTGAGTGCGGCACTGACCTGGGCGGCGCGGGGTTACGCGCTGCGCCGGCAACTGTTTGACCAGCCGGGCGAGCGCCGCAGCCATAGCGTGGCGACCCCCCGCGGCGGCGGCATCGCCATTGTCATCAGCCTGCTGGTGACCGCCGGTGTTGCCATGTGGGCCTGGCCCGAAGCCCGTCCGAGCCTGCTGGTCGCCAGCCTTGGCCTGGCGCTGGTGGCGGGTATCGGCTGGTGGGACGACCACCGGCCGCTGCCGGCCATGCGCCGCCTGATGGTGCACTTCATCGCCGCCGCGCTGCTGGCCGCGCTGGTCAAGGTCCACGGTGGCAGCTGGCTGCTGGCCGTACTGGTCCTGCTGTTCACCGCCTCGCTGATTAACATCTGGAATTTCATGGATGGGATCAACGGCATCGCGGCCAGCCAGGCCATCGTGGTCGCGCTGGGGCTGGCGCCGCTGCTGCCCTGGCCGTACTCGCTGGCGGCGGTCGCGTTGGGCCTGGCCTGCCTGGGCTTCCTGCCGTTCAACTTCCCGCGGGCCCGGATCTTCATGGGCGATGTCGGGAGTGGCGCGCTGGGCTACGCGGTGGCGGCAGTGCTGGCACTGGCCAGCGTCAAGACCGACATCCACTGGATCCTGCTGCTGGTGTCGGCATCGCCGTTCCTTGTGGACGCAGGCTTCACACTGCTGGCGCGCATCATTTCGGGACAACGCTGGATGGAACCCCATACCCAGCATGTCTACCAGCGCGCGGTGCAGGCAGGAGCCAGTCACGCCCAGGTAACAGGGATGTACTTTGCTTTGGGCCTGTTCAGTATTACAGTGCTTAATGTCTGCTCCAATTTGCAGCCGAGGTGGGAGGCTGCCGTGGCGATCGCGTGGTTCATTGCGCTGAGCGTCCTCTGGCTCCTCCTGCGCAATGGATTGCGCCACCCAAAAGGAAATACCTGACTTATGGCTTCACCCTGGCGGGACAGAATCCTCGGCCTGATGCCGCGTTCGGCCATCGTCTGCCACGACCTGTTCATGGTCTGGGCATGCTGGCAGCTGCTCCACGCGGGGCGGTATTCGATCCTGGCCAACGCCCCCGAGCTCCCTCTCTGGAACGTCGACACCACGCTGGTGCTGCTGCTGCAGGGCATGGTGTTCTGGCGCGTGGGCCTCTATCGGGGCCTGTGGCGGTTCGCCAGCGTCAGCGACCTGCTGAACATCTTCAAGGCCAGCTTCATCGGCATGGTCGCCATCGTGCTGGTGCTGATGTGGAAGCGCTTCGACGGCGTGCCGATGTCGGTGCTGGTGATCTATCCGTTCGCGCTGTCGGCGCTGCTGGGCGCGCCGCGCCTGCTGTACCGGGCCTGGAAGGACTATCAGGCACTGCAGTCGGACTCGTCCGCGCGCCGCGTGCTGATCCTGGGTGCCGGCCAGGCCGCCGAGACCCTGGTCCGTGACCTGCGCCGTTCCGGTAATTTCGAGCCGGTCGGCCTGCTGGACGACGCGCCGCACCTGCGCGGCGCCAAGCTGCAGGGCCTGCCGATCCTCGGCACCCTGGACGATGCGCCGACAGTGGTCCGGGAGACGGCGGCCAAGCTGCTGGTGATCGCCATTCCGTCGCTGGACGCGGCGGGCATGCAGCGGATCGTCGCCATCTGTGAAAGCACCGGTGTGCCGTTCCGCACCGTGCCCAAGCTCAGCGACATCCTGCAGGGCCAGTCGCTGCCGGGGCAGCTGAAGGAAGTGGCGATCGAGGATCTGCTGGGCCGCAAGCCGATCATGCCGGACTGGAACCTGATCCGTGGCTGGCTGGGCGGGCGTACGGTGATGGTCACCGGTGCCGGCGGTTCGATCGGCTCCGAGCTTTGCCGCCAGTGCGCACGGCATGGTGCCGGCCGCATCATCCTGCTCGAGATCAGCGAACTGCTGCTGCTGACCATCGAAGGCGAGCTGCGGCGCAGCTTCCCCGATGTCGAGATCGAAGCGGTGCTGGGCGACTGCGGTGACCCGGCGGTGATCCGCCACGCCCTGTCGCTGCATCCGGTCGACACCGCCTTCCACGCGGCTGCCTACAAGCACGTGCCGGTGCTGGAGCGGCAGCTGCGCGAAGCGGTGCGCAACAACATCCTGGCCACCGAGAACGTGGCCCGCGCCTGCCTGGAAGCGCGCGTTGAGCATTTCGTGTTCATCTCCACCGACAAGGCGGTCGACCCGGTCAATGCACTGGGCGCCAGCAAGCGCTATGCGGAGATGATCTGCCAGAGCCTGGACCAGAAGTCCACGCATACCCGTTTTGTTACGGTGCGCTTCGGCAACGTGCTGGCCTCGGCCGGCAGCGTGGTGCCGCTGTTCCGCGAACAGATCCTGCGTGGCGGTCCGGTGACCGTCACCGACCCGGAAGTCAGTCGCTACTTCATGACCATCCCGGAGGCCTGCCAGCTGATCCTGCAGGCGGCCGCTTCGGCATCGCATGGTGCGATCTATACGCTCGACATGGGCGAGCCGGTGCCGATCCGCGTGCTGGCCGAGCAGATGATCCGCCTGGCCGGCAAGCAGCCGTACAAGGACATTCCGATCATCTACACCGGGCTGCGTCCGGGCGAGAAGCTGCACGAGACGCTGTTCTATTCGGACGAGGACTACCGTTCCACCGCGCACCCGAAGATTCTCGAGGCCGGTGTACGTACGTTCTCGCGTGACCTGGTGCTGGGCAATGTCCCGCGCCTGCGCGATGCCGTGGCTGGTTACGACACGACCAGCATCCAGGAGATCCTGTTCGCGACGATGCCGGAGTTCTCTCCCATCGAACAGGATGCTTACATTTCATCCGCTAAAGTCGTGCCCTTTCCGGCACGTGAGGCCAACAGGCACCAATGAGCAAGCGAATTCGCAAGGCAGTTTTTCCAGTGGCAGGGCTCGGGACGCGCTTTTTGCCGGCAACCAAGACGGTTCCGAAGGAAATGTTGCCGATCATTGATCGTCCGCTGATCCAGTACGCGGTCGATGAAGCGATTGAAGCCGGTTGCGACACGCTGGTGTTCATCACCAACCGCTACAAGCATGCCGTGGCCGACTACTTCGACAAGGCCTACGAACTGGAGCAGAAGCTCGAGCGCGCCGGCAAGCAGGAGCAGCTGGAGATGATCCGCCATGTGCTGCCCAATGGCGTGCGCGCGATCTTCGTGACCCAGGCCGAAGCACTGGGCCTGGGCCATGCGGTGCTGTGCGCCAAGGCCGTGATCGGTGACGAGCCGTTCGCGGTGCTGCTGCCGGACGACCTGATCTGGAACCGCGGCGACGGCGCACTGAAGCAGATGGCAGACCTCAACGAGGCCAGTGGTGCCAGCGTGATCGCCGTTGAAGACGTGCCGCACGACAAGACTGCCAGCTACGGCATCGTTGCCACTGACGCGTTCGACGGCCGCAAGGGTCGCATTTCGCAGATCGTGGAGAAGCCGAAGCCGGAGGACGCACCGAGCGACCTGGCCGTGGTCGGTCGCTACGTGCTGAGCCCGAAGATCTTCGAGCTGCTGGAGCAGACCGGCAGTGGTGCTGGTGGCGAGATCCAGCTGACCGATGCGATCGCGCAGCTGCTGAAGACCGAAGAGGTCGATGCCTACCGCTTCGAGGGCACCCGCTTCGACTGCGGCACGCACCTGGGGCTGGTGGAGGCGACGATCCGCTTCGCGCTGGACAACCCGAAGCTGGCAGGGCCGGCGCGGGAGAAACTGACGGCGATGTTGGCGGAGTAAGGGTTCTATCAAGCGCTCCGTGCTGCGCCTTGATTGATACGTGATGGGCGGGACGGGTGGGCCTTTGCAGGACACGCCGTAAACCCGTCCATGGGGGCTCGGTCGCCGCATCCATGCGGCGAACGGTCCTGCAAAGGCCCACCCGCCCCGCCTGTCATGTTTCCTGCGGGCGCGGACGGGAAGGGCGGAATCAAAGGCAAAAACAGAAACGAAAAAGGCAGCCAATGGCTGCCTTTTTCGTTTCCGCGAGCATCCACGCATGGCGTGGCTCTACTGCCCTTGCCTTTGCTCACTCCTCCGCCGGGGGAGGCTGGAAGGGCCGGGTCGGCAGGGCCGGACCCCGGAGGGGGTTCACGGCGTGTCCCGGGCAGCCCTGCCGACCCGGCCCACGCCATGAAGCCCAACGAGGCAACGCTTTGAACCTTACAGCGCCTCGAAAATACCCGCTGCGCCCATGCCGGTGCCGATGCACATCGTCACCATGCCGTACTTCTGCTGGCGACGGCGCAGGCCGTGCAGCAGGGTTGCGGTGCGGATCGCGCCGGTCGCGCCCAGCGGGTGGCCCAGGGCAATCGCGCCACCCAGCGGGTTGACCTTGTTCGGGTCCAGGCCGCAATCGCGGATCACCGCCAGCGACTGCGCGGCGAACGCTTCGTTCAGCTCAATCCAGTCCAGCTGGTCCTGGGTCAGGCCGGCCTGCTTCAGTGCCTTCGGGATCGCGGCAATCGGGCCGATGCCCATCACTTCCGGGCGCACGCCGGCCACCGAGAAGCTGACGAAACGGGCCAGCGGGGTCAGGCCGTAATCCTTGATCGCCTGTTCCGAGGCCAGCAGCACGGCACCGGCGCCGTCGCTCATCTGCGACGAGTTGCCAGCAGTGACGGTGCCGCCGAACTGGCCGTTGCGGAACACCGGGCGCAGCTTGGCCAGGCCTTCGGCCGAGGAATCCGGGCGCGGGCCTTCGTCGGTGTCGGCGATCTTGTTGCGGGTGATGATGCGCTGGCCATCGGCCAGGTCCGGCAGGTGCGAGACGATCTCGTACGGGCTGATCTCGTCCTTGAAGTCGCCGTTCTGGATCGCGGCCATGGCCTTCTGGTGCGAGGCCAGGGCGAAGGCGTCCTGGTCTTCGCGCGAGACCTTCCACTCTTCGGCGACCTTCTCGGCGGTGATGCCCATGCCGTAGGCGATGGCGACGTGGTCGTTGTCGAACACGCTCGGCGCCATGGCGATCTTGTTGCCCATCATCGGCACCATCGACATCGATTCGGTGCCACCGGCCAGCATCAGGTCGGCATTGCCCAGGCGGATTGCGTCGGCGGCCTGCGCCACGGCCTGCAGGCCGGAGGAGCAGAAGCGGTTCACGGTCTGCGCCGCGATGGTGTTCGGCAGGCCGGCCAGCAGCACGCCGATGCGCGCCACGTTCATGCCCTGCTCGGCTTCCGGCATGGCGCAGCCGATGATCGCGTCATCGATGCGGTTGACGTCCACGCCCGGGGCCTGGGCGACGACGCTGCGCAGCACGTGCGCAAGCATGTCGTCGGGGCGGGTGTTGCGGAACATGCCCTTGGGCGCCTTGCCAACCGGGGTACGGGTGGCGGCGACGATGTAGGCGTCCTGGATTTGCTTGGTCATTGCAGTGATCTCTCGAATAGGTTTTGTAGAGTCGAGCCATGCTCGACTGCCACAGCAGGGAGTGCCGACCAACGGTCGGCACCCACCGAAAGCAGGGAGGGGCGATCAATTACGCAGCGGCTTGCCGGTCTTCAGCATGTGCGCGATGCGGGCCTGGGTCTTTTCCTGCTGGGCCAGTTCGACGAAGTGCTTGCGCTCCAGGGTCAGCAGCCACTCTTCGTCCACCAGGGTGCCGCGGTCGACCTTGCCACCGCACAGCACGGTGGCAATGCGCTCGGCGATCTCGTAGTCGTACGGGCTGATGAAACGGCCTTCCAGCATGTTGACCAGCATCATCTTGAAGGTGGCGATACCCACGTCGCCGGCCACCTGGATGCGGCGTGCCGGCAGCGGCGGACGGTAGCCCGCTTCGGCCAGGGCGCGCGCTTCGGCCTTGGCGATGTGCAGGGCCTCGTAGCTGTTGAACACCACCTTGTCGGTGCTGCGCAGCAGGCCCAGTTCCTTGGCGTTGACCGCCGAGTTGGAGACCTTGGCCATCGCCACGGTTTCGAAGGTCTTCTTCAGTTCGGCGAACACGTCACCGCCCGGGCCAGCGGCCTGCGAGGCGCGCACGGCCAGTTCCTTGAGGCCACCACCGGCCGGCAGCAGGCCGACGCCGGCCTCGACCAGGCCGATGTAGCTTTCCAGGAAGGCCACGGTCTTGGCGCTGTGCATCTGGAACTCGCAGCCACCACCCAGCGCCAGGCCACGCACGGCAGCCACCACCGGCACCAGCGAGTACTTGATGCGCTGGCTGGTGCGCTGGAAGTTGGCGACCATCTCTTCGAACTGGTCGACCTTGCCGGCCTGCAGCAGGCCGAGCGCACCGGCCAGGTCGGCACCGGCGGAGAAGGGTTCCTTCTGCTGCCAGATCACCAGACCCTGGAAGTTCTTTTCGGCAAGTGACACGCATTCCTGCAGGCCGTCGAGCACGTGGTCGGACACGGTGTTCATCTTGGTCTTGAAGCTGACCACGGCGATGCCATCACCGTCGTGCCACATGCGTAGGCCGTCGTTCTCGAACACGGTCTCGCCCGGCGCGAACTTCTCGCCCAGCAGCGGATCCGGGAAGCGCTGGCGCTGATACACCGGCAGCGACGAGCGCGGCAGCTTGGCGTTGCGCGACGGGCTGTAGCTGCCTTCGGCGGCGTGCACGCCGTCGCGGCCATCGAACACCCAGTCCGGCAGCGGGGCGTTGCTCATGCTCTTGCCGGCGACGATGTCATCGGCAATCCACTGCGCCACCTGCTTCCAGCCGGCGGCCTGCCAGGTTTCGAACGGGCCCAGCGACCAGCCGTAGCCCCAGCGGATGGCCAGGTCGACGTCGCGCGCGGTTTCGGCGATGTCGGCCAGATGGTAGGCGCTGTAGTGGAACAGGTCGCGGAAGGTCGCCCACAGGAACTGCGCCTGCGGGTGCTGGCTTTCGCGCAGCTTGGCGAATTTCTCGGCCGGGTTCTTGATCTTCAGGATCTCGACCACTTCCGGTGCGGCGGCGCGGTCGGCCGGACGGTAGTCCTGCTTCTCCAGGTCCAGCACCACAATGTCCTTGCCGACCTTGCGGAAGATGCCGGCGCCGGTCTTCTGGCCCAGCGCGCCCTTGGCGATCAGCGCGTCCAGCCACTTCGGCGACTTGAAGAATTCATGCCACGGGTCGTTGGGCAGGGTGTCGCCCATGGTCTTGATGACGTGGGCCATGGTGTCCAGGCCGACCACGTCGGAGGTGCGGTAGGTGGCCGACTTCGGGCGGCCGACCAGCGGGCCGGTCAGGCCGTCCACTTCATCGAAGCCCAGGCCGAACTGCTGGGTGTGGTGGATGGTGGACAGGATCGAGAACACGCCGATGCGGTTGCCGATGAAGTTCGGGGTGTCCTTGGCGTACACCACGCCCTTGCCCAAAGTGGTGACCAGGAATTCTTCCAGGCCTTCCAGCACGGCGGCGTCGGTGGTGGTGGCCGGGATCAGCTCGGCCAGGTGCATGTAGCGCGGCGGGTTGAAGAAGTGCACGCCGCAGAAGCGGTGGCGCAGCTGCTCGGGCAGCACGTCGGCCAGCTTGTTGATGCCCAGGCCCGAGGTGTTGGAGGCCAGCACCGCGTGGTCGGCCACGAACGGCGCGATCTTCTTGTACAGGTCCTGCTTCCAGTCCATGCGCTCGGCGATGGCCTCGATGATCAGGTCGCAGTCCTTCAGCTGCTCCAGGCCGGACTCGTAGTTGGCCGGGGTGATGGCTTCGGCCAGCGACTTGCTGGCCAGCGGCGCCGGGCTCAGCTTGCCCAGGTTGGCGATCGCCTTCAGCACGATGCCGTCAGCCGGACCCTCCTTGGCGGGCAGGTCGAACAGCACGGTGTCGACGCCAGCGTTGGTGAGGTGGGCGGCGATCTGGGCACCCATGACGCCGGCACCCAGCACGGCGGCGCGGCGGACTAGCAGGGAATTGGACATGGTGTAGGGCCTTTGTTGGTCAGCAGTTACTGGGTGGAATCAAGGGGAAGCGGGCAGGGCGCTGGCGCGTGCGGCGGCGCGGAACCCGGCTTCGGCGAAATGGATCAGTTCGTGGGCGGCATGGGCACGATGCGCCGCTTCGGTGACACCGGCGGGACGCTTGATCAGCCCGAAGTCGGCCATGGCATAGGTGAGCGAGCCGGCCAGGAAATCCAGGCGCCAGTACAGCTCTTCCTTGCTCAGGTCGGGGGCGCATTCGGCAATCGCCTTGCCGAACGCACGCAGCACGTGACCGTAGTGGTCGGACAGGAACTTGCGCAGGTTGTCGTTCTTCTCGGCGTAGGCGCGGGCGATCACGCGCACGAAGGCGCCGCCGTTCTGGCGGTCCTGGGCCAGCGCCAGTGCCGGCTCGACGAAGGCGGCCAGCACCGGGCGCAGCTGCCCGGGGTGTTCGCTGCGGGCGCGCTCGAGCTGCGCCAGGCGCGCGCCGGTCATCTCGTCCATGCGGCGGCGGAACACCTCGTTGACCAGGTTTTCCTTGGAGCCGAAGTGGTAGTTGACCGCAGCGATGTTGACGTCGGCCTGACTGGTCACCTGGCGCAGCGAAGTGCCGGCGAAGCCGTGCTGTGCGAACAGCTCCTCGGCCGCGCCGAGGATCCGGTCCTTGGTCGAGAAGTGGGCGGGTTTGGCCATCGGCGGGCGGACCTTAATCAAACGATTGTTTGATACTAGGACCAGACGGTAGCGTATGGCATTTTGCAGTGCAGCAAAAATGCCCGGACCGGTCAGATTTCACTCAGGTGGGTGAATGGGCGCAAAGGGTAGTGCCGGCCGCTGGCCGGCAACCGCAGGCAGCCCGTGAGGCGCCAGCCTGCCGGCCAGCGGCCGGCACTACCACCCTGCCGCTTTATCTTTTACAATTCGCCTACGTTTATCAGGCTAAGCCCGCGTCCCGACGCGGGTTTTTTTCATGTTACCCTTCGGGCCATCAGCGGCCCGATTCCATTGGAGACATCCCATGGCGCTGGAGCGCACCCTTTCGATCATCAAGCCGGACGCCGTTGCCAAGAACGTCATCGGCGAAATCTACGCCCGCTTCGAGAAGGCCGGCCTGAAGGTCGTGGCCGCCAAGTACAAGCAGCTGTCGCGCCGTGAAGCCGAAGGCTTCTACGCCGTGCACCGCGAGCGTCCGTTCTTCAACGCGCTGGTCGAGTTCATGATCTCCGGCCCGGTGATGATCCAGGCCCTGGAAGGCGAGAACGCCGTCCTGGCCCACCGCGACCTGCTGGGCGCCACCAACCCGAAGGAAGCCGCTGCGGGCACCATCCGCGCCGACTTCGCCGAATCCATCGATGCCAACGCCGCCCACGGCTCGGACTCGGTCGAGAATGCCGCGATTGAAATCGCCTACTTCTTCGCCGCCACCGAAGTCGTTTCGCGCTGAGAGTAATGCCGTGAACGAGGTCGTACAGTCCCCCGCCATCCAGCCGCTGCCGAAGTCGGCACCCACGGCTGGCAAGCAGAACCTGCTCGACCTCGATCGCGCGGGCCTGGAGAAGTTTTTCGTCGAGGTTCTCGGCGAGAAGAAGTTCCGTGCCCATCAGGTGATGAAGTGGATCCACCATCGCTACGTCACCGATTTCGATGAAATGACCGACCTCGGCAAGGTCCTGCGCGCCAAGCTGCAGGCCCATGCCGAGGTGCTGGTTCCCAACATCGTGTTCGACAAGCCCTCCGCCGACGGCACCCACAAGTGGCTGCTGGCGATGGGCGTGGATGGCAAGAACGCCATCGAGACCGTGTACATCCCGGACAAGACCCGCGGCACGCTGTGCGTGTCCTCGCAGGTCGGTTGCGGCCTGAACTGCACGTTCTGCTCCACTGCCACCCAGGGCTTCAACCGCAATCTGACCACCGCCGAGATCATCGGCCAGGTGTGGGTTGCCGCACGCCACCTGGGCAACGTGCCGCACCAGATGCGCCGCCTCACCAACGTGGTGATGATGGGCATGGGCGAGCCGCTGATGAATTTCGACAACGTCGTGCGCGCCATGAGCGTGATGCGCGACGACCTGGGCTACGGCCTGGCCAACAAGCGCGTGACCCTGTCGACCTCCGGCCTGGTGCCGCAGATCGACCGCCTGTCTGCCGAAAGCGACGTGTCTCTGGCGGTGTCGCTGCATGCGCCGAACGACGCGCTGCGCGAGACCCTGGTGCCGCTCAACAAGAAGTATCCGATCGCCGAGCTGATGGCCTCGTGCGCACGCTACCTGCGCGCCAACAAGCGCCGCGAATCGGTCACCTTCGAATACACCCTGATGAAGGGCATCAACGACAAGCCCGAGCATGCCCGCGAGCTGGCCCGCCTGATGCGCCAGTTCGACAACGCGGTGCAGGCCAAGGATTCGGGCAAGGTCAACCTGATTCCCTTTAATCCGTTCCCGGGCACCCGCTACGAGCGTTCGGAAGAAGCGCATATCCGTGCCTTCCAGAAGATCCTGCTCGACAGCAACGTGCTGACCATGGTCCGCCGCACCCGAGGCGACGACATCGACGCCGCCTGCGGCCAGCTCAAGGGCCAGGTGATGGACCGCACCCGCCGCCAGGCGGAGTTCAACAAGACGCTGCAGGCGGGGAAGGGGAGCGATGCCACGGCCTGACCGCCTCTGGCTGGTTCTGTTCGCAGGCGTGCTGGCCGTTGCGGTCGGCGGCTGCAAATCCCATCCCAAGGCCAAGCTGGGCCCCAGCGAGGCGCCGGTCTACTCGGTCCGTGATCCGGACAGCGTGCGCCGCCAGGTGCGCCTGCAGGACCTGCTGGCCCTGGCCGCCCGCGACATGCAGGTGGGCAACCTCGATGCGGCCGAACGCAAGGCGCGCGAGGCGCTGAAGCTGGCCCCCGAGTCGCCCGATGCGCTGGTGCTGCTGGCCGGCATCGACGAGCGGCGTGGCCGCACCCAACAGGCTGGCGAGAGCTTCCGCAGGGCTGCCGAGCAGGCGCCGCAGCGCGGGGACATCCTCAACAATTACGGCGCGTGGCTGTGCCAGCAGGGCCGGCCGGCCGAGTCGCTGGTCTGGTTCGATCGTGCGCTGCAGGCGCCGGGCTACGCCACGCCGGCCGAGTCCCAGGCCAATGCCGGGGGCTGTGCACTGGATGCCGGCCAGTTCGAACGTGCCGAGCGCGACCTGCGTGCGGCGCTGGCAACGCTGCCGGGAAACCCGGTCGCGCTGGAGGCGATGGCCCAGCTCAGCTTCCGCCAGGGGCGCTTCATGGAGGCCCGGGCCTTCGCCGAACGTAGGATTGCGGCTGCACCCGCAACGCGTTCCGTGTTACAACTTGCGTCTCAAATCGAAGCGCGGCTGGGAGATCGGGCGGCATCTGACCGCTATCTTCAGCGCATTCGACAGGAATTTCCGCAGGAAGCGGGCTCCTAACTCCAGGGTTGATGCATTGTGATTGATGACCAGACTGTGAGCACTCTCGAGACTGCGGCCGGCTGCGGCAGCCGCCTGCGCCAGGCCCGCGAGGCGGCCGGACTGACCCTCGAAGATGTCGGCTCGCGCCTGCGCATGCCGGTCCAGGTGGTCAAGTCGCTGGAAGAGGAACAATGGCAGAAGCTGGGGGCGCCGGTGTTCGTGCGCGGCCAGCTGCGCAGCTACGCGCGCCTGCTGGACGTGGATGTGAGCCAGCTGCTGGAGCAGGCCCAGGTCGGCCCGGTGGTTCCGCCCACCCTGGTCAGCCATACCCATACCCCGCGTGCGCGCCGCATTGCCGAGAATCTCGGCCGTCGCGTGCTGTACGTCGGCATCACCGCCGTGCTGGCCGTGCCGGTGTGGTTCGCCACCCGCGGCCATTTCGATGGCAGCGCCACGCCGTCGCCGAACACGGCCTCGCTGGACGCGATCCCGGCCGCTGTGCCGGTGGCCCCGTCCGCTGCGGGTGTCGAGCCGGCAGCCCCGGCTGAAGTCGCGAGTGCCCCGGCCAGCAAGCCGGCCGCCACCCCGTATGTCGCTTCGCTGTCCCCGGTGCCGCGTTCGGCACCCGCTGCGCCCGCAGCCGCCAATACGCTGGAGATGCAGTTCAGCGGCGACAGCTGGGTCGATATCGGTGGTCCGGACGGCGCCACGGTCGAAAAGGCGCTGATCAAGTCCGGCGAGAGCCGCAGCTTCACGCCGGGCCAGGTGACCCGGGTGACCCTGGGCAACGCCTCGGCGGTCCAGGTTCAGCAGAACGGCGCTATCGTCGATCTGACCCCCTACCAGCGAGCCAACGTGGCACGCTTTCAGGTATCCTCTGAAGGCTCCGTAGTCCCGGTTTCGCACTGAGGCGCGGTTTCACCACCTTCGATTAATCCCAATGGTCCCTCCCGATGGGCGGGGCGAGAGTACGCATGGCGATCGACGATCTGCTCGACGAGCACGAACAAAGTGAACGCGTCCGCAGCTGGCTGCGGAAGAATGGCGCCAGCATCCTCGGTGGCGTAGTCATCGCCATCGGTGCCATTGCCGGTTGGCAGTGGTACCAGAAGGATCAGGGCGGCAAGCTGGCCTCGGCCAATGTCGAGTACCAGAAGGCACTCGTTGGCCTGCAGCAGAACAAGCTCGACGACGCCTCCAAGGCGGTCAAGGCGCTCGAAGCCGGCCCGTCCAGCATCTACGGCGACCTCGCGGCGCTGCAGCTGGCCAAGGCCCAGGTCGACGCCGGCAAGAACGAAGAAGCCCTGGCCACCCTGCGCGGCGTGAAGGTCGAAGGTGACCTGCAGCGCGTGGTCGACCAGCGTGTGGCCCGCCTGCTGGTGGCCACCGGCAAGAGTGACGAGGCGATCAAGCTGCTGGGCAGCGCCACCGACAGCAGCAGCCTGGAAATCCATGGCGACGCGCTGATGGCGCAGGGCAAGCGTGACGACGCCCGTGCACAGTACGAGAAGGCGCTGAAGTCGCTGGACGTGGCAGCGCCGCAGCGGCGCCTGCTGGAAACCAAGGTTATGGACGCCGGCGGCACCGTTGCCGCCCCTGCGGAGTCGGTTTGATGAGTCAGAAGGTCATGATCACCCGCGTCGCCACCGTGCTCCTGATGGGCATGGCCCTGACCGGCTGCAGCACCGTGAAGGGCTGGTTCGCCGGCAAGGACGCGGCCGCGAAGAAGGCACAGGAACCGGCTGAGCTGGTCAAGTTCGAGCCGACCCTGAAGGTCAACAAGGCTTGGTCGGTCAACCTCGGCAAGGGCGAGCGCCGCATCGGCGTGCGCCAGGGCCCGGCCGTGGCCAACGGCCACGTGTTCGCTGCGGCACTCACCGGTGGCGTGCACGCCATCGACCTGCAGACCGGCAAGAAGGTCTGGACCTGGGAGCCGAAGAAGGAAAAGAAGAAGGCCAAGCTGCGCCTGTCCGGCGGCCCGGGGGTCGGTGAGAACCTGGTCGTGATCGGCACGCTCGATGGCCAGGTCATCGCCTTGGACATCAACGATGGCAGCGAGAAGTGGCGCGCCCGTGTTCCGGGTGAAGTCATCGCCGCGCCGGCCATTGCCCAGGGCGCGGTCTACGTGCGCAGCAATGACGGCCGCATCACCGCATTCGATGCCGGCAACGGCACCCAGAAGTGGTTCAACCCGAGCGAGCTGCCGGCGCTGACCGTGCGTGGCAACGCGCCGGTGGTGACCGGCCCGGGCGTGCTGTTCATCGGCAAGGACGAGGGCGCGGTTGCCGCCCTGGCCCAGCAGGATGGCCGCACCCTGTGGGAACAGAATGTGGGCAACGGTGAAGGCCGTACCGAGCTGGAGCGCATGGCCGATGTCGACGGTGCGCCGGTGCTGGATGGCAACACCCTGTTCGTGAGCAGCTTCAAGAACCAGACGATGGCCATCGAAGGCCCGACCGGTCGCCCGCTGTGGGCGCGCGACCATGGTGGTGCCGGTGGCGTGGCGGTGTCGTCTGGCAATGTGTTCGTCACCGACAACAAGGGCGGCGTGTTCGGCCTGGACAAGGCCAGCGGTGCGGCGATGTGGTCGCAGACCGCACTGGCCCGTCGCTCGCTGACCGGCCCGGCACTGCACGGCGACTACGTCGTGGTCGGCGACTACAAGGGATACGTGCACTGGCTGCAGACCTCCGATGGTGCGATGGCGGCACGGGCAAAGAGCGGCGGTGACGCCCTGCTGGCCCAGCCAATCGTCGTAGACGGGGTGCTGCTGGTGCAGAACGTTGATGGCAAGCTGACCGCCTTCCGGTTGGCAAATTAAAAATTGGAGTAATCGCGATGCTGCCTTTGGTCGCCCTGGTTGGACGGCCGAATGTCGGCAAGTCGACTATTTTCAATGCGCTTACGCGCACCCGTGACGCCCTGGTCCATGACCAGCCCGGCGTCACCCGCGACCGCAACTACGGTGTCTGCCGTCTGGACGAGGACAATCATTTCCTCGTCGTCGACACCGGCGGTATCGCGGAAGAGGAAGAGGGTCTGGCAGGGGCTACCACCCGCCAGGCCCGTGCCGCTGCGGCGGAAGCCGACCTGATCCTGTTCGTGGTCGATGCCCGTGAGGGTACCTCGGCGATGGACGACGAGATCCTGGCCTGGCTGCGCAAGCTGTCGCGCCCGACGCTGCTGCTGATCAACAAGATCGACGGCACCGACGAGGACACCGTGCGTTCGGAGTTCGCCCGCTACGGCTTCGGCGAGATGCTGACCGTGTCGGCCGCGCACCGCCAGGGCCTGGACGACCTGCTGGACGAAGTGGTCCAGCGCCTGCCGGAAGAAGGCAGCGGCGAAGAGCTGGACAACGATCCGAACCGCATCCGCATCGCCTTCGTCGGCCGCCCGAATGTGGGCAAGTCGACGCTGGTCAATCGCATCCTCGGCGAGGAGCGCATGATCGCCTCCGACGTGCCGGGCACCACCCGCGACTCGATCGCAGTGGACCTGGAGCGTGATGGCCGCGAGTACCGCCTGATCGACACCGCCGGCCTGCGCCGTCGTTCGCGCGTGGACGAGGTCGTCGAGAAGTTCTCGGTGGTCAAGACCATGCAGTCGATCGAGCAGTGCCAGGTGGCCGTGCTGATGCTCGACGCCACCGAAGGCGTGACCGACCAGGACGCCACCGTACTCGGTGCCGTGCTCGACGCCGGCCGCGCGCTGGTGATCGCCATCAACAAGTGGGATGGCCTGACCGAGTACCAGCGCGAGCAGGCCGAAACCATGCTGTCGCTGAAGCTGGGCTTCGTGCCGTGGGCCGAGTCCGTGCGCATCTCGGCCAAGCATGGCTCGGGCCTGCGTGAGCTGTTCCGTGCGGTGCACCGCGCGCACGAATCGGCGAACAAGAGCTTCACCACCAGCGAAGTGAACAAGGCGCTGGAAGTGGCGTACGAGACCAACCCGCCGCCGACCATCCGCGGCCATGTCTCCAAGCTGCGTTACGTGCACCCGGCCGGGGCAAACCCGCCGACCTTCATCGTGCACGGCACGCGCCTGAAGGAGCTGCAGGAATCGTACAAGCGCTACCTGGAGAACTTCTTCCGCAAGCGCTTCAAGCTGATCGGCACGCCGGTGAGCTTCATCTTCCGCGAGGGCACCAACCCGTACGAGGGCAAGAAGAACGTCCTCACCGAGCGGCAGGTCAAGGCCAAGCGGCGCTTGATGAAGCACGTCAAGGGCAAGTGATGCAGAGAAAGGCGGCCGCAGGGCCGCCTTTTTCGTTTGTGGTAGTGCCGGCCGCTGGCCGGCAATCCCCCGTGTTCGCAGATACCGGTCGAGGCGGTCCGGCGCCCCGTGCCCGACAATATGGCCACGAGCATCGAAGAGCTTTCCCCCGCGTAGGCGTGTGAGCGCCTGGCCTACGGCGCCGCGATGATTGATGTGCGCTGGGCGGTCGCTGGGGGACCTACCTCGATGTGGAACTCGACGAGGGGACCTTTCAGCGACGGGATTTGGGCATGGACGCTTCTTTATGGCCAGGACCGGGTTCGACTTATGCAATTCCTGCTGTCATCTGCCTGGCTGAGGCCAGCACGAATTCATCCTGATAGTGACCGGCGGCAACAGAGAGTCCAACCGGGCAATTGTCGACAGTCAGCAACGGCATGGAAATCTCGGGCAGCCGCGCGACACCGGAAAAGGTGGTGATCGCCATTGTCCTATCGTAGAAGTCCAGCACGGCCTCCAGCGTCGTCAGCGATCCCTTGAGGGGGGCAATGACAGGCGTCGTGGGGAAGCAGATGACGGTTCCGGGCATGAGGAAAGCATTGATCCTCTCGAAGAACCATTCGCAGCGGGTGATGCTGTCGAGTGCGGTAAGCCGGTCGAACGATTGCACATTTCCATACGCCATGGAGAAGGCAAAGCCAAGCTCGGGCTTGTGTGTTTCGATCCAGCTGCCAACCGTGCTCTGGAATTCGGCCGTCTGCAGATTCCGAAGCGCCTTCACATTGCAATCGACTAGCGGAACGTCCGCGCCGACGATCTGCGAGAAGCGGACTGTCTCCGGCTCGATGCCTGTGCGGGTGGCGATCGCCTGCAAGGCGGCCTCCGCCTGGTTTCTCACTGCTTCGTCAGCAATGTCCAGCGCATCGGCGAGGACCAGGATACGTCGCAGCGGCGCCGGCTGGCTTGAGCTGCTGCGCAGCAAAACCCGTGTCGCTGCATCAAGCAGGTTCAATGATGCAGCAACGACGCCCACCGTGCTGACGCTCGGCATGAAGGGCAGCACGCCGGCTTCGGAAATCCGGTGCAGGGATGGGCGCATGCCCCAGATGCCGCACAGGCTCGCAGGAACACGGATCGAGCCGCCCGAATCGGTGCCGATGGAGAAATCGGCTACGCCATTGGCGACCGACGCTGCCGATCCACTTGAAGAGCCGCCGGGAATGCGATCTGGAGCCCTGGCATTCACCGGCGTGCCGAAGAATTGGCTTTCGCCATCGAGGCTATACGTGAATTCGTCCGCGACGACCTTGCCCACGCAGCGCGCGCCCGCAGCCAATACCTGATCGACGCAAAGCGCATTGAGCTTCGGCGCAGGATGCCTGGCCCGCCAGGCCGGGCTGCCATAGGAGGTCTTATGACCCGCCAGATCGATATTGTCCTTCACCGTGAAGGTTGTTCCCTCCAAAGGCCCTGCTCCAAGCGGTGCTATGTCGATCCTTTCGACGATCGAGCCGGACGGATCATCAGGGTAACTACTGTGCATGCTCATCTCGTGGTCGGTTCCGAAGCGTTGTGACGATTGTCCGTGCGAACATCGGCCTAATAGTATGAAACCCGAACGCTGCTGTTGCGGGCGCGCTGGGCGCGCCAGCCAGGCATGGGTTTGGTTCTCGATGTCTCGATCATGGCGGACTGCTGCGACGTGCGCGGCAATGCGGCAACGCGCATGGGATGCCTCGGCCGCGCCGCGATGTTGAAGCCGGTTGCACCTGGCTTGTGGCGGGGATCGATTCCGGCAGCTGCACCTGCCCCGTGATGCTTGCCCAGACCAGGGTCGTACCCAGTGCACCTGCCAGGTACGCCACCGACACCGCCCCGATCAGCAGGCCCGCGGCATGCTCCAGCCATGGAAGCAATCGGCAACACCCCTGTGCCCTGCGCGGGTGGCTGCCGAGCCACGCCATCAGCAGGCCGAGCGACAGCGCGACGCCACTCAGGCAGGCCACGTAAGCGGCCTGGGTGCCCGTGTCGGCAACGAGGCCGGTAACCAGGGCTGCAATCGCGAACTGCAGCATCCAGTTGCTGCTGCTGGCGAGCGCCAGCAGGCATCCTGCTTCGGCGTGCGGCCAACGGGAGCGGGCGCGCAGGCCCAAGGGCATCTGCAGGGAAAGCGGAGAGAACGGGGTCAAGCCGGCGTCGCGCAGGCACATGCCCGCCAGGCGCAGCAGCAGGAGGCAGCCCGCGCACTGCATCGCCAGCGTCCACAGGCCGCGGTTTCCCAGCATGCCCGCTGCAACGAAAGCCGTCGCACAGATGACGCCCGTACCGGTGGCGATACCGAACGACGCGGCCATGGCGGCGTGCCCGCCCGCGCCCATTGCGGTGCGCAGGATCTTCGCGTGATTGGAAGCAGGCAGGAGCATGGCGAAGCCGTACAGCACCGCGACGATGAAGAACTGCTGCACGTAAACCTGCCACCGACCTACAGAAAGTGCCGAGTGTGGGTTGGTGCGGACGCGCCGTATTGAACGCAATTGCGACAGGCGCGAATCGCCGGCATCAGCCCACCCACAGCGACACGACGATCCATAGCGCCAGCGCAATCATCAGGAGCCCTGCGGCGCGCTCCAGCCAGGGCAGGGCGCGTGCGAATCGGCCCAGCACCCACGGGTGGCCGACCAGCGCGGCTACCAGCAGATCCCAAAGCAGGACGATGCCGAACATCCACGCGCCATAGAAGAACTTCGTTGCGGCGTTGGCCTGGGGGCCATTGAGCATTGCCGCCAACGTTGCGTAGAACAGCGCATTCTTCGGGTTCAGCAGCGCAGACAGGGCGCCCAGCCCTGCCGCCTTCCACCATCCGTGTGCACCGCCCGCTGGCGATCCGGCGGCAGCTTCAGGTGCCTGCAGCGTCGTCGAACCCGCATGGCGCAGGAACAGCGTGCCGAGGTACAGCAGGAAGCCGCAGCCTGCCAACTGCACCGCAATGAATCCTGCGCTGCCCGCGCGCAGCATGGCCATTCCAGTGAAAGCCGCCACGATGAAGACGCCGTTGCCGACGGCGATGCCTGCGCAGGCGCCACTGGCGGTGCGCCAGCCAGAGGTGATCGCGGTGCGTGCAACGAGGAAGAAATCGGGACCGGGTGAGAGCAGGGCGAGAAAATGTACGGTGGCGATGACCAGGAACTGTTCCATCGGGTCCGGCGGCGGCTGGCGGGGGCGCCAGTGTGGGGATGCGCCGCGCGATGGTATTGAACGTTATTGCAGGCTCAGCGCCGGTACTGGCCCGGGGTCGCACCGGCGTGGGCCTTGAAGACCCGCTGGAAATGACTCTGGTCGGCAAAGCCCAGTGCATGCGCGACCACGGCCAGTGCCTGCCCTTCGCACAGCCGCCGCCGGGCCTCCTGGATGCGCTGGTCGATCTGCCAGGCGTGCGGGGTCAGGCCCGTGGCACGTCGGAAGGCGCGGATCAGCTGGTAGCGGCTCATGCCTGCCAGCGATGCGAGCTCCTGCAGGGCCGGGGTGTGTTCGAGCCGCTGGCGCAGAACGTCCATCACCGGTTGCACCCGCTGCTGCAATGCGGCGTCTTCAGGCGGGCCGGCGACGGCTACACCATCGTGTTCATCCAGATCGCCGACGAACGCGATCAGGGCCGCTTCCTTGACGCTGACCGGATCGTCGGAGAACAGCGTCTCGTTGAGCTGGCAGTACTGCTGGTAGCGCGGGCGATGGTGGGAAATCCGGATGGGTTCCTGCTGCCAATCGGGTCCGGGCAGGCCGTCATACTCGGCGCGGACATCGGCCATCCAGCGCGCGTCCAGGTGCAGCATCTGGTAGCTCCAGACCTGGCCGGGCAGGGGGTTGCAGGCATGCACGCGGCCTGCGGGTACGCCGACAAGATTGCCGGGTTGCAGCAGGCGCGGTCCTTCCGCCGCGCCGGTGAACACGCTGTTGCCGGCGTCCACCGCGCCGATCGAGAAAGTGTCATGGCTGTGCGGGCGATGGCAGGCGCGGCTGTCGCACGCCCGTCGGCTTTCGACGAAGGGCATGCGCGGGTCACGCCAGAATTCGGTGGCAGAGCGCATGCAGCGGTTCCGGGATGCAGGGAGCAACGCCCGCATGGTGCCATGTTCGGGGCAAGGCGCGTCGAGGGTGTCTGCGCGATAATGCGGCCATGAGCATCCAAGAGCTTTCCCCCGCGCAGGCGCGTGAACGCCTGGCCCACGGCGCCGTGCTGATCGATGTGCGCGAGACGCATGAACGGGCCGGGGGCATGGCCGAGGGCGCGCGTGGCGTGGCCAAGGGCGAGCTGCAGGCCGACCCGGCCGCGCATCTGCCGCGACTCGACCAGGAAATCCTGCTGATCTGCCAGAGCGGCAAGCGCTCGGCCGATGCCGCGCAGTTCCTGCTGGAGGCTGGATACACCAATGTGGCTTCCGTGAGCGGCGGTACCGTGGCCTGGCGCGAGCAGTCGCTGCCGCTGGTGCAGCCGCTGGCCAGCGCCGCCGACCGCGATTTCTACGACCGCTATTCGCGCCACCTGCTGCTGCCGCAGGTGGGCGAGGCCGGCCAGCGCCGGCTGCAGCAGTCGCGGGTGCTGGTGCTGGGTGCCGGCGGCCTGGGCGCGCCGGCCGGCTTCTATCTGGCCGCGGCCGGGGTAGGGCACCTGCGCTTCGCCGACCACGACCGGGTGGAGCGCAGCAACCTGCACCGGCAGATCGTGCATACCGAAGCCAGCGTCGGCCAGCTCAAGGTCGATTCCGCGCGCGAGCGGCTGCTGGCGCTGAACCCGTCGATCGAGGTCGAGGCGGTGCCCGAGCGGGTCACCTCCGAGAACGTGGATGCGCTGCTGGAGGGCGTGGACGTGGTGCTGGATGGGTCGGACAACTTCCCGCTGCGCTACCTGCTCAACGACGCCTGCATCAAGCACGCCACGCCACTGGTGTATGCCGCCATCGAGCGCTTTGACGGCCAGGTAAGCGTGTTTGACGCCGGCCGCCAGCGCGGTGTGGCGCCGTGCTACCGCTGCCTGTTTCCGGAGCCGCCGCCGCCGGAGTTTGCGCCGAACTGTTCCGAGGCCGGCGTGCTGGGTGTGCTGCCGGGATTGGCCGGCGTGCTGCAGGCCACCGAGGTGCTGAAGCTGCTGCTGGGCATCGGCGAGCCGCTGGTCGGCCGCCTGCTGCGCTTTGATGCGCTGGGCATGCGCTTCCGCGAGACCGGCATCCGGCCGGACCCGCATTGCCCGGTGTGCGCGCCGGGCGTGCCGTTCCCGGGGTATATCGATTACGCCGCGTTTTGCCGGGGCGGGTGAACCCGGCCGGGGAATGCCTTGGTAGATGCCGACCTTGGTCGGCGCTTTCGTGCCAACCAAGGTTGGCACCTACCGAAGCGGGTGCATGGTTTCGGAATCCGGCATCCGGCCGGGCCTGCACTGCCCGGTGTGTGCGCCGGGTGTGCCGTTCCCGGGGTATATCGATTACGCCGCGTTTTGTCGGGGCGGGTGAGGCTGGCCGGGGAGTGGATTGGTAGATGCCGACCTTGGTCGGCGCTCTTGTGCCAACCACGGTTGGCACCTACCGAAGCGGGTGCATGGTTGGCGCCCGCCGATGCGCATGCATGGTTTCGGAATCCGGCATCCGGCCGGACCCGCATTGCCCGGTGTGCGCGCCGGGCGTGCCGTTCCCGGGGTATATCGATTACGCGGCGTTTTGCCGGGGTGGGTGAGTTCGGCCGGGGAATGCCTTGGTAGATGCCGACCTTGGTCGGCGCTCTTGTGCCAACCAAGGTTGGCACCTACCGAAGCGGGTGCATGATTGGCGCCCGCCGATGCGCATGCATGGTTGGCACCCATCGACGCGCATGCATGGTTTCGGGATGATGCTGGGGTCGCTCCCTGCATCGTTCCATCTCCAAGACAATCCGGCGCAACATGCGTGCTATTGCCGTCATCGGCATTGCTCTATTGTTGAACCCGATTCTGGATCTTGGGGAAAACACCGCATGGCGGTAGAAGCAGCGACCAGCGAGCTGGTCAAGGTCGTGGCCCTGCTGGGCGCGGCGGTGGTGATGGTGCCTTTGTTCCGCCGGGCCGGCCTGGGCTCGGTGCTGGGCTACTTCGCCGCTGGCCTGGCGATCGGACCGTTCGGGCTGGGCTGGTTCTCCGACCCGCAGGCCATCCTGCATACCGCCGAGCTCGGCGTGGTGATGTTCCTGTTCGTGATCGGCCTGGAGATGCGGCCCTCGCACCTGTGGAGCCTGCGCAAGGAAATCTTCGGGCTGGGCACGCTGCAGATCGTCACCTGTGCGGTGGTGCTGACCAGCATCGCCAAGCTGTTCGGGTTGCCCTGGCAGGTCGCCTTCATCGGCGCCACCGGCTTCGTGCTGACCTCCACCGCGGTGGTGATGCAGCTGCTGGCCGAGCGTGGTGACATCGCGCTGCCGTCGGGGCAGAAGATCGTCTCCATCCTCCTGTTCGAAGACCTGCTGATCGTGCCGTTGCTGGCGCTGGTGGCCTGGATGGGCCCGAGCGCGGGCAGTGCCGATGGCGAAGGTTCGCGCTGGTTGTCGGTGGCGATCGGCGTCGGCGCCATCGTCGGCCTGGTGCTGGTCGGCCGCTTCTTGCTCAACCCGCTGTTCCGCGTGCTGGCCGAATCGAAGGCGCGCGAAGTGATGACCGCCGCTGCGCTGCTGGTGGTGCTGGGTGCGGCGCTGCTGATGCAGCTGTCCGGCCTGTCGATGGCGATGGGCGCGTTCCTGGCCGGCGTGCTGCTGAGCGAGTCGACCTTCCGTCACCAGATCGAGGCGGACATCGAACCGTTCCGCGGCATCCTGCTCGGCCTGTTCTTCCTCAGCGTGGGCATGGCGCTGGACCTGGGCGTGGTGGCTGGCAACTGGCAGCTGATCCTTGGCCTGGTGCTGGCGTTGATGGCGGCCAAGGCGCTGTGCATCTACGTGGTCGCGCGCATCATGGGCAGCGACCACGCGCAGGCCCTGGACCGTGGCGTGCTGATGGCGCAGGGCGGCGAGTTCGCTTTCGTGCTGTTCTCCGCCGCCGCATCGGCCGGCGTGATCAACCTGGAGATCAATGCCAACTTCACCGCCGTGGTGGTGCTGTCGATGGCGCTGACCCCGCTGGTGGTACTGGTCTACAAGCGCATCGCACCGAAGCCGACGGTGAACATGGACGGTGTGGACGAGGCCGACGGCCTGTCCGGCAGCGTGCTGCTGATCGGCTTCGGCCGCTTCGGCCAGGTCGCGAGCCAGTCGCTGCTGGCGCGCGACGTGGACGTGACCATCATCGACAACGATGTGGAGATGATCCAGAGCGCGGCGCGGTTCGGTTTCAAGATTTATTACGGCGATGGCACGCGTCTGGATGTATTGCATGCGTCCGGTGCAGCAACTGCGCGTGCGATTGCGGTGTGCGTGGACAAGGCCGAAGCGGCTGACCGCATCGTTGAACTGGTGGCGCACGAGTTCCCGCAGGCCAAGCTGATGGTGCGCTCGTTCGACCGCGAGCATTCGCTGCGGCTGATCCATGCCGGTGTCGATTTCCAGATCCGCGAGACGTTCGAGTCGGCGGTGCTGTTCGGCCAGGCCGCGCTGGTGGAACTGGGGGCGGATGAGGACGACGCGGTGGAGATTGCCGAGCAGATCCGCCGTCGCGATGCCGAGCGTTTCGAGCTGGAGATTGCCGGCGGTGGTTTGAATGCCGGCGCACGGATGATCTATGGCAACAGCCCGCAGGGCGTACCGACGCCGACGCCGTTCACCGCACCGAAGCGGGAGAGCAAGACGCTGAACCCGCAGGATGTGCCGGAAGAGGAAGAATAGCCCGGTAGTGCCGGCCGCTGGCCGGCAACCTCAGCGCACCACCCGTCGGTAGTGCCGGCCGCTGGCCGGCAAATACGGAAACGTTCCGACGTCATGAGGTTGCCGGCCAGCGGCCGGCACTACCGGAGGTTTGCAATTTGCGTAACCCCGGGGTCAGAGCCCTTTGCCTGCGGCAAAGGCATCCGACCCCATCAGGACCCATTCCGCGGTGGGCGAGGGGGCCTGAATCGGGGACAATAGCGTCCCCGCCGCCCCACGCCCGCTCCCGATGACCGATTCCGCCCCCCAGCTTCCTGCCCGCATCCTTGATGGCCGCCGCATCGCCGAGGACCTGCTCGACAGCCTGAAGGTGCGCGTCGACGCCCGCGTGGCCGCCGGCGGCAGCCGTCCGGGCCTGGCCGTGGTGCTGGTCGGTGGCGACCCGGCCTCGACCGTGTACGTGCGTAACAAGCGCCGTGCCGCCGAGAAGGTCGGCATCGAAGCGCATGACTACGACCTGCCGGCCGGTACCACCGAAGCCGAGCTGCTCGACCTGATCGACCAGCTCAATGCCGATCCGAAGATCAACGGCATTCTGATCCAGCTGCCGCTGCCGGGCATCCCGGACGCGCGCCGGTTGATCCAGCGCATCGACCCGCGCAAGGACGTGGACGGCTTCCACCCGGAAAACGTCGGCCACCTCGCCCTGCGCGAGTTCGGCCTGCGCCCGTGCACCCCGCGCGGCATCACCACGCTGCTGGGCCACACCGACCAGCCGGTGCGCG
Organism: Stenotrophomonas sp. 99219_Sma; assembly: GCF_056480785.1. Taxonomy (NCBI): domain Bacteria; kingdom Pseudomonadati; phylum Pseudomonadota; class Gammaproteobacteria; order Lysobacterales; family Lysobacteraceae; genus Stenotrophomonas; species Stenotrophomonas sp. 99219_Sma. The sequence continues at coordinate 1,870,337 of NZ_CM151117.1, forward strand.
GCCGCAACGCCACCATCGTGGGTGTGAGCAACCACGTCGGCCGCCCGATGGGCCTGGAACTGCTGATTGCCGGCTGCACCGTGACCAGCTGCCACAAGTTCACCCCCAAGGACGTGCTGGAACAGGCCGTGCGCAACGCCGACATCCTGGTGGTGGCGGTGGGCCGTCCGGGCATCGTGCCGGGCGAGTGGGTGAAGCCTGGCGCGGTGGTGATCGACGTGGGTATCAACCGTCTGGACGACGGCCGCCTGGTGGGCGACGTCGGGTTTGAAGCGGCCGCCCAGCGGGCGAGCTGGATCACCCCGGTGCCGGGTGGCGTGGGCCCGATGACCGTGGCAACGTTGATGCAGAACACCCTGGAAGCCGCGGAAGCGCTGAGCTGACCTGCTGTTGGGGAGATCTGCCGTCGGTGGGTGCCGACCGTTGGTCGGCACAATGCCAGAGGGGTGGGGCTCCTGCTGGGGCACCGGTGTCTGAGAGAGAGTGCGGACCAACGGTCCGCACCCACCACAGGCAGGCCGACGACCGGCTGTTGGTAGGTGCCAACCTTGGTTGGCACGATCCGTCCGCCGCTGGACCCCAGATGGGGTGAAGGCCCCTCCCTGTTTGTGCCAACCAAGGTTGGCACCTACCAAAGGCGGTGCGTTTGGGTGCCCTGAACGGATCACCGCTGGCGCGACACTGTGTCGCGCAGAAATCCAATTCTGGCTACCAAAAAATGCTGTTCTTGGCTCCAGAAACAGGGTAAAATGTCGCGCTTCCCCACATCTCGGGTATGCCGATGCTGCGCATCCAGGCTGAAGCACTCACTTACGACGACGTCTCGCTCGTCCCCGCCCACTCGACCATCCTGCCCAAGGACGTCAACCTCGAAACGCGGTTGACTCGCGACCTGAAGCTCAAGCTTCCGATCCTGTCTGCAGCCATGGATACCGTCACCGAAGCCCGCCTGGCCATCGCCATGGCCCAGCTCGGCGGCATGGGCATCATCCACAAGAATCTCAGCCTGGAACAGCAGGCCGCGGAAGTGGCCAAGGTCAAGAAGTTCGAGGCCGGTGTCATCCGCGACCCGATCACCGTCGGCCCGGAAACCACCATCCGCGACGTGCTGGCCCTGACCCAGGCGCACAACATCTCCGGCGTGCCGGTGGTGGGCAGCGACGGCCTGCTGGCCGGCATCGTGACCCACCGCGACATGCGCTTCGAGACCGAGCTGGACGATCCGGTCCGCCACATCATGACCAAGAAGGATCGCCTGATCACGGTCAAGGAAGGCGCCGCCAGCGATGAAGTGCTGCAGCTGCTGCACCGCAACCGCATCGAAAAGGTGCTGGTGGTCAATGATTCGTTCGAACTGCGTGGCCTGATCACCGTCAAGGACATCCAGAAGAACACCGATTTCCCGAACGCTGCCAAGGACCTGTCGACCCGCCTGCTGGTCGGCGCTGCCGTCGGCGTGGGTGGCGATACCGATCGCCGCGTGGAAGCGCTGGTCGCCGCCGGCGTGGACGTGATCGTGGTCGATACCGCGCACGGCCACTCGCAGGGCGTGCTGGACCGCGTCAGCTGGGTCAAGAAGAACTTCCCGAACGTGCAGGTCATCGGTGGCAACATCTGCACCGGCGAAGCCGCACTGGCGCTGCTGGACAGCGGCGCGGACGCAGTCAAGGTCGGCATCGGCCCGGGCTCGATCTGCACCACCCGCGTCGTCGCTGGCGTCGGCGTGCCGCAGGTCACCGCCATTGATCTGGTGGCCGAAGCGCTGCAGGACCGCATCCCGCTGATCGCCGACGGTGGCATCCGCTACTCGGGCGACATCGGCAAGGCGCTGGCCGCCGGTGCCTCGACCATCATGGTCGGCGGCCTGCTGGCCGGTACCGAAGAATCGCCGGGCGAGACCGAGCTGTACCAGGGCCGTTCGTACAAGAGCTACCGCGGCATGGGTTCGCTGGCTGCCATGGAGAAGGGGTCGAAGGACCGCTACTTCCAGGACGCCGCCACCGCCGACAAGCTGGTGCCGGAAGGCATCGAAGGCCGTGTGCCGTACCGCGGCCCGGTGGGCGGCATCATCCACCAGCTGATGGGTGGCCTGCGCGCCACCATGGGCTACGTGGGCTGCGCCACCATCGAAGACATGCGCAGCAAGCCCAAGTTCGTGAAGATCAGCGGCGCCGGCCAGCGTGAGAGCCACGTCCACGACGTGACGATCACCAAAGAGCCGCCGAACTACCGCGCCTGATGCGCTTGCGAACTGCTCTTGCGATCACGGGCAGCCTGCTGATGGCAGGCTGTTCGTTGTCCGAACCGCCGCCGCGCTCCGGGTCTCCGGGCGCGGCGGTTTCGCAATTGCAGGACGTGCAGGCGTGCCAGAACGCGTTCTCGTTGCCGAAGGGCTGGCAGGTGCAGGCCGCTGGCGAGCAGCATTGGCTGCTGAAAGGCACCGGCGAGCGTCCGCTGCAGGTCACGCTGCAATGCATTACCGAGCTGCTGCACGGGCCGGATGATCCGGTGCTGACGCCGGTGCTGGGCGCGCTGGAGCCCGCGCGGATGAGCGTGCGCTGGGCGTCCTGGGGCGCTGCGGATTCGGGCTTCTCGATGGCCGCGCTGCAACGGCGCATCGTGTCCGGCACCGAAGTGCAGGAAATCGCCGAGCTGCCGCGCGCCGACCGCTCCAACCCCAACGCACCGCATGGCCTGCTGATGCTGCGCTGGGACGAGGAAGACCCCTCACATATTCAACAACGCGAGGCGTTCATCGCCACGCTGACGCAGAGCCTTGAAGCGCCGGGCGCTGCGAAAAACACCACTGGAACGGCACCATGACCAATATCCATAACGACAAGATCCTCATCCTCGATTTCGGCGCGCAGTACACGCAGCTGATCGCCCGCCGCATCCGCGAGCTGGGCGTCTACTGCGAAATCTGGGCGTGGGACCACAACCCGGCCGAGATCGCCGCGTTTGGCGCCAAGGGCATCATCCTGTCCGGCGGCCCGGAATCGACCACGCTGCCGGGTGCGCCGGCCGCGCCGCAGGAAGTGTTCGACAGCGGCCTGCCCATCTTCGGCATCTGCTACGGCATGCAGACCCTGGCCGCGCAGTTGGGCGGCGCCACCGAAGCCGCTGACCAGCGCGAGTTCGGCCACGCCGAAGTGAACGTCATCAACCCGGATGCACTGTTCAAGGGCCTGAGCGACCATGGCGGCGAGCCGAAGCTGAATGTCTGGATGAGCCACGGCGACCACGTCTCCGTTGCACCGCCGGGCTTCACCATCACCGCCACCACCGACCGCATTCCGGTGGCCGCCATGGCCAACGAAGAAAAGCGCTGGTACGGCGTGCAGTTCCACCCGGAAGTGACCCACACCCTGCAGGGCCAGGCGCTGCTGCGCCGCTTCGTGGTGGATGTGTGCGGCTGCCAGACCCTGTGGACCGCCGCCAACATCATCGACGACCAGATCGCCCGCGTGCGCGAACAGGTGGGCGATGACGAAGTGATCCTGGGCCTGTCCGGCGGCGTTGATTCGTCCGTCGTGGCCGCGTTGCTGCACAAGGCCATCGGCGAGAAGCTGACCTGCGTGTTCGTGGATACCGGCCTGCTGCGCTGGCAGGAGGGCGACCAGGTGATGGCGATGTTCGCCGAGCACATGGGCGTAAAGGTCGTGCGCGTGAATGCGGCCGACCGTTACTTCGCCGCGCTGGAAGGCGTGAGCGACCCGGAAGCCAAGCGCAAGATCATCGGCAACCTGTTCGTCGAGATCTTCGACGAAGAGTCGAACAAGCTGAAGAACGCCAAGTGGCTGGCGCAGGGCACCATCTACCCGGACGTGATCGAGTCGGCCGGCAGCAAGACCGGCAAGGCGCATGTGATCAAGAGCCACCACAACGTGGGCGGCCTGCCGGAGCACATGAAGCTGGGCCTGGTGGAGCCGCTGCGCGAGCTGTTCAAGGACGAAGTGCGCCGCCTGGGCGTGGAGTTGGGCCTGCCGCGCAGCATGGTCTACCGCCATCCGTTCCCGGGCCCGGGCCTGGGCGTGCGTATCCTGGGTGAAGTGAAGCGCGAGTACGCCGAACTGCTGGCCAAGGCCGATGCCATCTTCATTGATGAGCTGCGCAAGGCCGATCTGTACGACAAGACCAGCCAGGCGTTTGCCGTGTTCCTGCCGGTGAAGTCGGTGGGCGTGGTGGGTGATGCGCGCGCTTATGAGTGGGTGATTGCGCTGCGGGCCGTGGAGACGATTGATTTCATGACGGCGCATTGGGCGCATCTGCCGTACGAGTTCCTGGGCACGGTGAGCAACCGGATCATCAATGAGTTGCGGGGGGTGTCGCGGGTTGTCTATGACATCTCGGGGAAGCCGCCGGCTACTATTGAGTGGGAGTGAGTTGAAAGAACGAGGGCGCCGAGAGGCGCCCTTGTTGTATGCGGCGCGCGCCCTCGTGTTCTCATTTTGAAGCTCTTGGCGCGTTGAAGCTCTTGGCGCGTCGCGCTGGACTTGTACCAAGGCCAGAATCTGCGGGCTCGCCCCGGAAGAGTTGCCAGGGATATGTACCGTTCATCGACGTGGTGGGAATGACTTAGGAGAGGTTCCATCCTCAGATACCTTGGCTTTGGATGCCTGATATCTGCTGATGGCTGGAAATGAACGTCAAGACTGGCTTTCGGCGTATACGAAAACTAGTGTGAATCAGCTTACGATAGATGCGAGTCTGTCCACGTGCTGGATCATGTTCCTGCGCATGGAGAAGGCGGCGCAAAGGCTTGGATAAGAGCGAGGTGCAGCAAATGCTACTTCCGGAAGATATTGAGCTGGGATTTTCATTCTCTGGCTACGATAAGAGAAGTCGAGTACGCGTGATGCTGTTTCACCCAAAATGGGGAAGTTACCCACGGGGAACTTTTTTCTGCGACGATGGCTTCTTCCATGCTGATGAGGATCTGGTCTTCTCCGTTGTGCGCTGCACTGGCTGGCGGTCCATCAACGAAGATGTTCCATTTTCCGAGTTCGCTTGGGCTTCGCCTGCCCAGGTAAGGGTGTTGGGTGCGCTTCTTTTTTGTCAGACCTTTGACGGGGCTAGGATCCTTCTCTACCCGGTGGTTGGGCAGGAGTTGACTTTGAGTGCGGATGGGCTCTGTCTCGATGGACAGGACTCGGTCCGAATGATCAAAGAGAAGCTGCTGCTATCTGCGAAAGAGCAGCATCATCGAGCGAACATTCCGTGTGTTCCGGCCGGATTGGTGAGTGAGCCTTACGACCTGTTGGATCACGACCTTGATATGGGCCGCTTCCTGTCGTCGTATCAGAGGATAGATCCTTCAAACTTTGTACTTGTGCGAGGAATTCAGGCGTTAGTGAAGTCAGATATGTTGGGGCGGCATCGAGAGTTCGGTGAGGAATCGGTCATTGCCGCATTCATCGCGTTAGATGCTTCGTTCTCACTTGTCTTGCGGGAACTAAGGCTGGAGGGGCTGAATAATCCATCGGCGAATGATGCAGCCCGTTGGCTACATCGTGTTCTCTACGAGGCGTTTGGGCATGAGCCGCCCGGAGCACTGGAGAAATACTTTGAGGAATTCTACGCAAGTAGGATTTCAACGATGCATCCAAGCAATCGGTTCGGGGACTTTCCGTACTCGCCGACCATGTGGGACGACGCAATTTACTTGAGATCGCAGCTAAGGCAGGTCTTCTCATTCCTCGTGCATGGAAGGCATTTCACGGACTTCAAAGATGCGGTCGACGATTTCCGTGCTCAGCGCAATCTTGGGTCTGCGGTGTTAAATGGATGAAATTCCAATATTAAAGGGAGCGAGGGATGGGGGATGATGCCTTTAGCATCTGGGTGCCGCACCAGGCGTTCTACATTCAGTCGATGCTCTTCAATACGACATCGGCCTTCGAGTCGTGCGGAATTGCGGAGGGGATCATCAAGAGAATATTGAATGACGAGATTGATCCGCAAGAGGAGAGAGACGTTCTGCTGGACTGCTTGCAAAATATAGTAAACCAGTCCGGATCTATATCGCGGTACTTCTTCCCATCGCGTGATGGGGTGAAGGCGGGAGATAAGAAGAGTATTCACAAAGATCGCGGACGTTACCTATCAAAGGTCTTCGGTGTGGAGGGCGACAGCCCCCTGATGAATCGATCATTGAGGAATTCGATTGAGCACTTCGACGAGCGGCTTGATCTCTATCTTCAAGGTGGGATAGTTGGATGCATTTTTCCTAGCCTTGTTCTCCCTGAGCCTGAAGACTCGGATGTGCCTCATCACATCTTCAGGGCTTACTACTTGAGGGAAGGAATATTCCAAGTGTTAGATGAGAGATACAAAATACAGCCGATTGTTGATGAGGTGGCCAGAATTCATGATCTCTTAGTAAGATTTGATGGCAACGGTGGGGTCTTTCGTTTGTAGGAGTGAAATTTGCGCCTTGTCATTATTGTGCCCTAGGTGGCTCTCCAATGCTCTTGAGTAGGGCATTGTATTGATGGGGGTCTGAGGAGAATATTTTATCTAAGACAAAGTTGGCCACTTTGGATATCTCTGGAATTTCTATAGGTTTGAATCCACGATCTGGTGTCGATTCAAGATGAGAAAATTCATTGTTGAGTCGATTAATTAGGGAGATTGCAGTTGCGTCTTCATTTCCAAAGAATTTCTTGATTCGCTCAAGCGCATCGTTCTTGTCGTCGTGGTAGGGGAGCTTGAAGAACAAGAAGGCTTCTAGGAACTTGCGAAGGTTGTTCCCAAAGCTATAGAACGGCTCGTGCGCATCATGCGCGGTGTGTTGGTTCCGGCATTTGTATATCTGATGGAAGAGGTAGTTGAACTCAGTGACGTAGTCCTTCAGATAGGACGGCATCAGTAATATGTCGCTTGTGGGGCCATTTCGCTCCACCATGAAATGCTCACTGTCATCAACGCTCTTGGCCTTCCCTTCCCCAGTTGGCAACTTTTTTTTAGGTGTCGACAACCTCTTGAGATATTTTAAGAAGTCAAGGTTGTGAGTGGAGATGAAGAGCTGACGGTAGCGATAGCCATTAGATCCGTCCGCATTCTTGAACGGCTTGGCAATCAGGCTCTCGATCAGGCTGAACATGAAGAAGATGTGGTTCCCGTCTAGGCTGGAGATCGGATCGTCAATGTAGACAATCAAATCCTTGCCCTTGCTTTCAGGTTCTTCCAGTCTGGCAATGAAGTAGCAAAAGGCAATCAGACTGCATTCGCCTTCACTTAAGTTGTAGGCGGGTTTCCCATCTCGAACTATCTCAAATTTGACGACGTTCCTCTCCGCATTGTCCCTGGCCTCAAGCTTGATTCCATCATGACCAAAGAAATGGTTGAGCAAGGAATTGACATGCTCCGCACCTTTGCGTTCATCCTTTTGTTGGCTTAGGAGGAGGGAGATATGGGCTTCGAGCTTGATAATCTCGGCTTCCGCGTCACCATACGCAGTACTGGTAATGTCGGCGTCTGTCTTAAGGTCCGCTATGCGGGCCACCTCTGCATCGTAGTTGATGGCGCTGATGAAGGAGGCAACATCGGCGAGTCGTAATGCCTCTCGCGCGGAGCCCTTGTCCTTCTCTAGGGAGTCGGTTCGGCCATTGCTCTTTCCGATTAGATCATTTATATCGTGGGCACATCTCTGAATTGCCTCTGGATCATGCTTGGAGAGCGGCATGGCAACCTGCTGAAAGAGGTTGCTCTTTCTCGCATTTAATGCGGCCTTGAGCATTTCCAAGTCTTGCTTGTAAACCACTAGGCATTCAGTGAGTAATCCTTTGCTGGCCTCAAACGAAGCCATTTCCTCTGTATAGAACTTGTCGCCACTTAAAGTCAAGAAGCTAGGTATGGCTTGAATTTCGCTGGTGAGCAAGGCCATGCATGAATCGATGGATGACTCAAGATCAGATGATTCCTTGCTGAAATGTGAGTCCAGAACCTCCCACATGTTATGAGGAAGGCTCTGACGACAAAAGGCGCACGTGTCTCGCTTGTCTTTGTGCAGTGCTATGCCTTGCTTCACCCACGCTTGAAGGGTGGCCTCAATCAATAGCTCCTGAATCGCTTGAGTTGGCTTGATTAATCTTGAAAGTAGCTCTTCAGCGGTCTTGCTCAGTGAGTCGTGCTTGAGGCTGATCGTTACGGTGTCGGCAATGTCAGGTAGGGCCTCTTGCTTTAAGAGGTTTACCTTTATTGCTTGTTCTTCGGTTGTCAATGGCGTGAATCCGGCCTTTTTGACGGAAGTGATGTCCCTCTTGATGCTTTCTATGTTATAGACGGCGGGGCCATAGGTGCGGTTCTGCTTAATGTTCTCGTTGGCATGAGAGCGAAGCTTGCTTTCCAGTGCATCAAAAGCACTCTTATGGTTGTTCTTGTTCCGATCTCTTTCTTTCCTCTTGGTAGCTAGATCGTGCCGAAGGCCCGTCTTGGATTCTGAGCTGCCAAGTTTTTCCTGGATGGCTGTGATTTCATTCTCGATCTCCTTGTTCTTCTCACCGACGATTGCGAAGGACTTTATCTCCCCTCCAACGTCCTGATTGATCAGGAAGCTAAGATTTTCACTGACGAAATCCCGGTTGTAGACTCGGATATCGTAGTCATGGTCAGCGATGCTAGTCTGAGTTACATCACCTTTGTCTCCGCGGATGGTGAAGGTCGCGCCAGCGTAGTTTGAAGGCATGCGTCCCGTTTCGAGCGCCCGGAAGATTCGGGAAAGAGTGGTTTTACCAGAATAATTGCGACCATAGAGGATATTCAGACGCTTGAAATCCTGGACTGTGTTGCCACGATCACGCACGCTCTTCTTCCAGTTAAGACCACTGAAGCTTCCGAATTGGGTGATGTCAATCTGGTTAAACATGCCCCCTCCCCCTAAGAGTGACCATTGGTGTGGCGCAGACGTAGCAGTTGTAGATTATCTTTGGGGCTGCTGCAACTTTGAGAGTCTGACTGCACCAGCTATGGGTTCATTCTGGCGCGGATCAATATCGCGATGGAACCTCCAACGAATGTCCGCTTCTAGCCGGAATCGGACGTCGGTCGATACCTCGCTCGAGGAAGTCTGGCGCAGGTGTGCTTGGATCAAGTAGAACACTCCGGCCTAACCTCCCGGCAAGCCCACTCAACCAGCCCCCGGCAAGCCAAGAACAGGCCATCCACAACCCCCTCATCCAGATGCCGCTCCGGGTCTGCTGCCACCCGGCAGCGATCCGCTGCATGCAGCAGCTCCAGTACCGTCAGCGCCCCGACCATTGCGCGCTCGCTCCGCGCCAGGCTCACGCGGCGGCCGGGTGACACATCGGTTTCTGGCCAGGGATGACCATCAGCGCCCTCGCAGCCGCGCATGCGCTTGAGGATGCCGAGCAGGGAGTTCAGGTCGGGCAGGGGAGTGTCGTCGTTGATGGGTTCAACAACGGTGTACGAGGAGAAGGTGTCGGATTCGTTCATGGCGTCGGCTTCCGTGGCTGTGCTTAACAGCGCCACCGTGTGAGCGGGTGGCGGACGGTGCGGGTTGCAAACCGGGACGCAGAGAAGTGACCGGCGGGCCCGAAGGCCCCCACGCACCGTCCGCCATATAGGCCGACGGATTGCCAGCCGGCACCGCCCCAAGGACGGTGCCGACTGGCAAGCGTTTTCACTCTACGTCTCGGGTTTGCACGCCCGGCCACCCGTTGTCGGTGGCGCGCCATGGTGTTTACACCGCCGCTTCGAACGCCAATAGAAAATGGCGAACACGAAGTGGAATTCGAGAGCGAAGAACTATTGTTGCACGCAGCATTCGTGCAGGCCGCGACACCGCCGGACGCATTCGCGCAGCTGCTCCGTTGATTGCGAATCAAAGTGGCGCAATCGCCCACGCGACAAGCGAATAGCGCGACGACCTGCTTTGCAAAAGTTCTTAGTCCGCCTCGCCAAGCAACGGCGCGCGATCAGCCGCATAGCCCGAAAAGCGGTTCAAACCCGACACCGCTGACAAGCCCCCGGCTTCAACCAACGCCAGCCTCAGCCGCATTCCCCACCAGCAATTCAATCATCGCCCGCGCGGCCGCCGATTGCCGCCGATGCGGTGCATAGATCACCGAGAACGGCCGCGATCTCCCCCGCAACTGCGGCAGCACCTCCACCAGCTGCCCGCGCTGCAACCGCTCGCGCACGATGAACGCATAGCTCTGGCAGATGCCGATGCCTTGTTCGGCCAGCGACACCACGCCCAGCACATCGTCGGAGGTTTCGATGGACGAACGCGGCAGCCAGTCCACGTCGCGCCCGGCGTCGCGGAAGATCCACGGCGCAAGTCGCCCAGTACGCGGCATCACGAAGGGCAGGCACAGGTGCTGCTGCAAGTCGTCCAGCGTCTGCGGCGTACCCCGGCGCTGCAGGTACTCCGGCGCGGCCACCAGCAGCAGCGGAGCGTCCTCCAGCTTTCGCGCCACCAGCCCGCTGTCCGGCAGCTGGCCCAGGCGGATGGCCAGGTCGAAGCCTTCGGCCACCAGGTCCACGTTGCGGTTGGTGATGTTCAGTTCCACCTGCACCTGCGGGTACTGCTGCGCAAAGCGCGCCAGCACGGGCGGCAGCCGGTAGTGGCCATAGGTGGTGGGCACGCTCAGGCGCACGCGGCCGGCCAGCGCACCGTCCTGGGCCAGTACGTCGCGCTCGGCGTCGTCCAGCAGGCCGAAGGCGGTGCGCACCTGTTCCCGATAGAGCCGCCCGGCGTCGGTAAGGCCCACGCGGCGGGTGGTCCGCTGCAGCAGCTGCCGGCCCAGCCGCGCTTCCAGCCGGGTGACCGCGCGGCTCAGCACCGAGGGCGTGGTGGACAGCGCCACCGCGCCGGCCGTGAACGAGCCGTGCTCGACCACCGCCAGGAACACCTCCACATCGCCCAGGTAGTCGAACTTGCGGCTCATTTGGCTCTCCGGGGAACAGATGTTTTGCGATGGGGCCAATTTATCGCCGCTGGGGCGATGAATAAAGTGGCCGCCATTCCCCGATAGGAGCGACCCCATGAACCTGATGACCCGGCTGGCCGCAGCGCTGGCCCTGACCCTGGCCGCCAGCGGCGCGCAGGCCGCCAACGTGCTGGTGGTGCTGTCCGACGAAAACCACCTGGACCTGAAGGACGGCAAGGTGCTGTCCACCGGCTTCTATCTCAACGAGCTGATGCAGCCGGTCAAGCTGCTGCTGGACGCGGGCCACGAGGTGACCTTCGCCACGCCGCAGGGGCGGGCGCCGACGGTGGATGCGTCCTCGGTGACGGCGGCGTACTTCGGCAACGATGCCGCGCAGCTGACGCTGCACAAGGACCTGCTGGAAAAACTGGCGCTGACCTCGCCGACGGCCTCGCCGGTGGTCAGCCTGGCGCGCATCGAGCAGCAGGGCTACGCGCGTTTCGATGCGGTTTACATTCCCGGTGGCCACGCGCCGATGCAGGACCTACTGAAGAGCCCGGCGCTGGGGCGGCTGCTGGCCGACTTCCACCAGCGCAACAAGACCACCGCGCTGGTCTGCCACGGGCCGATCGCGCTGCTGTCCACGCTGCCGGATGCGGCGGGTTTCGTGGCAAAGCTGGAGGCGGGGGCGATGCCGGCTACGCCGAAGTGGATTTACAGCGGCTACCAGATGACGGTGATCAGCAACCAGGAAGAAGAGCAGGCCAAGCCGCTGCTGGGGGGCGGTGAGATGAAGTTCTACCCGCAGACCGCGTTGCAGCGGGCGGGTGCGACGTTCAGCAGCAACACCACGCCGTGGACCGGGCATGTGGTGGTGGACCGCGAGCTGATTACCGGGCAGAACCCGGCCTCGGCGCTGGAGGTGGGGCAGCGGTTGGTGGAGCGGTTGAAGTAGGGCGGATTCAGCATCGCATGCTGTGCCGTGGCACCATGATGGGCTGGCCTCGTCCTTCCGGGCGGGGCCGTTTTCCCAGGGGAGCCCTCGAACACGACATGCGAACGTCTTTTTTCATTCTCTCCGCCCTGTGCCTGGCGCTGCTCTCCGGTTGTGCCAGTGGCCCGGAGGAGCACGCCTCAAGCCGCGAGATCACCGGTGCGTTCGTGGCCGACGACGGCCAGCTGTACCTGCTGCCGCGCTTTGAAGAGCCGATGCGTTTCAATGCCGCGCCGTTCCGCGAGTACCGCGCGCTGATGGACAGCCCGCTGCGCGAGGCGGTGGCCTGCGCGCAGATGTACTTCCATGAGGATTGGCGCGACCCGGCCAACAAGGCCAAGGTGCACGGCAGCTATGCGCTGCTGCTGCGGCCGGAGCAGGTGACGCCGGAACAGGCCGCGCAGTTCAAGCTGGAGCGGATTGAAGTGCTACCGCGCGAGGCGAAGTATGTGGATGAGCGGGCGCGCTACTACCTGCCGCAGGACCGGAGCCGTTATGCGCTGGCGTTTGATCGGGCCTGCAATCTTTCAAAGAAGGGCGGCAGCTATTACAGCGCGCTGTTCGAGGGCGACGGCGAGCGGGTGAAGTTGCCGGATGCTACGGCGCTGGCGGAGAAGGGGAAGCTGGCACAGCCGATCAGTGCGCGGGCGCAGCGGATCCTGCCGGAGAGGGAGGACAAGCCGGGTGTGGGTTCGGCGGCGGGCAAGGTGCTCGGCGCGGCGTTGATCCCTGTGGCGGTGCCGGTGTTTGTGTTGAGTCTGCCGTTCCTGGGGCCGGATCATTGGAAGTGATGGGGCGTTGAGGGAGAGCCATCCACGCGTGGCGTGGATCTACTTGGGCATCGCCTGAAAGTTCATCCTGGAGATCTGTGTGCCCAGCACGCTGGAAACTGTTTTGAAGACCGTAGGCTTCATTGTCCTCGCGGCACTTCCGTTGGTGATCCTCTGGTTCACCCTTCGGCGAATGTCAGCGACCGCGCGTTCTGCATTGGGATCAGGGCTGCGTTTGGATCCCCCGCGCCGGATTTCCGGCACGTCCATGACCTTGGTGATGGTGGATGGCAAAGAGGATCGCGAGCACTATTTCTTTGATACAGAATCCTTCTACCTGCGACGTGGGCCGGTGCCCACGGCGGTTCCGCTTTCGCAGATCACCTCAGTCACACGAACGTCCGACGTCATCTATTCGCGCTATGTCTGGCAGGTGTGCTTCAGCAGAGCATCGGGTAGAAAGTGCGTGACGTTCACCAACAACCTGTCGCTGTTCAACCGCGACTTCCTGCTGTTCCTGGAGGCGGTGCGGAAGGCTAATCCGCTCGCGGCCGTTGAGCGAGCGAGTCTGTTCTTCTGAGTGCTGGATGATTCAGATGTGCGGGCGTTGAGGGAGTGAATCCACGCGTGGCGTGGATCTACAGCTTGGCCTGCCGCCAGCCACACAGCTTGCCCGCCAATGCTCCCAGGCTTTGGCATCAATGCCAGCCTTCATCGCGATGCCCTGCAGCTCCGCCCAATTCTTCGGCGAAGGCGAGGCCAGCAGCCCGCGCATGAAGGCCTGCATCTTCGCTTCGCCCACTTGCTTCTCCAACGAGAGCAGCAGCAAGGGCGCATAGACGTAGCGATACATCTCGCCCAGATCCGAGTTGCCGTCGATGGCATCGAACGCCGGCAGCGGCTTCTCCTGCATTTCGATGGCCGATTGCAGTCGCGCAATGTAGCGATCAGCCGCGGCATCGCCACTGATCTCGCGCAGCGCCTTGATCGACAGGAATTCCGCGCTGGATTCCAGCAGCACCCAGAAGTAGGGGCCCTGCGGGCGGTTCAGTGTGCCGAAGTAGTAATGGCCCATTTCGTGCGCGATGTACTGCACGCGTCGCTCGGCGTTCTCGCCCCCGGTCAGCAGTGAATCGGCCACGTTGCCGATGCTGCCGCTCATGGCGATGGTCGGCCAGGTGGCAAAGCCCCATTCGCTGCCCTCACGGTCGCGCTCGATCTGGTTGAGGGTGACCATGCGCAGGAAGGTGGGGCGGTCGGCCAGCGGCACGCCCATATAGCGGCTGTGCACGTCGGCTATCTTCTGCACGGTGCCGGAAAGAGCATCGACCTTGGCCGCGGGCAGGGTCTCGTTGAGGATCGTGACCTGCGCGGTGCGGGTGATCGGGCCGCTGCCGCCGAACAGCAGGATCGGTCGTGCGTTGTCGCTGCGGAAGCGGCCCTGCGCGCCTTCGATGGCCTGGCTGCCGTTGAGATACAGGAACCGGCAGCCGGCGCAATCCACCTGCAGGTCGTAGCGGCTTTCGCTGCTGCGCACGCGGGCCCTGGGATCGAACGCCTGCGGCAGCCATGCGGACTGTTCGGTGAAGCGGGCGCTGTCGCCGTTGAAGGCCATCAGGCCCTTGAAGTCGGTCGGGGCATCGTGCCGGGCGTAGACCGGGAAGGCGCCCACGTACTGCACGCAGAGCGTGGCGGGTGGCTTTGCCACGGTGTACACGCGTGCTTCGCCATCCACGCCGGGGGCATACCAGCCTTCGAAGTCCATCGGAGCGCCATCGCCATCGGTGACCCGGGCGACATTCAGGCCGGCGTTGAGCACGAAGGTGCCCATCGATTCGGCAGGGCGGTTGGATACGCAGACGTTGCCTTCCACGCGGCCGGTCGCTATATCCAACCGCACGCTGCCGGTGGTGAGCGGTGTGGCGTCTTGAGCAGGCGGCGCGGCCTGGCTGATGGCAGGGACGAGCAGTGCGGCAACAACGGCGGGCAGCAGGGCCTTGCAGGGGTTCATCGGGCCATCCATGGGTGGATTGGGGTGAATATAGGGGGGATGTGGATCTTTGCCGAGGGGCAGCATCCACGCATGGCGTGGATCTACTGATCCAAGCGTGCGGTGGATCCAGAGGGCTACACTGCCTACCTACGCCCCTTGGACGCTCACCCATGTTCTCTGGAAAGGTTGCGGTGGTTACCGGCTCCACCAGCGGTATTGGTCTTGGCATCGCTACGGCGCTGGCGCGGCAAGGCGCCGATATCGTGCTGAATGGCTTTGGCGATGCGGCGGAGATCGAACGCATCCGTACCAACCTGGAAACCGAGTTCGGTGTTCGCGTGGCGCATGACGGTGCCGACCTGTCCCGTGGCGAGGCGGTGCGCGGAATGATCGCCCACGCCGTTGCGACGATGGGGCGCATCGACATCCTGGTGAATAACGCAGGCATCCAGCACACCGCGTCGATCGAGGAATTCCCCATAGAGAAGTGGGATGCGATCATCGCGCTGAATTTGTCGGCGGTGTTCCATGCAACGGCGGCAGCCTTGCCCCATATGAAGCAGCAGGGCGCCGGCCGCATCATCAACATCGCATCCGTGCACGGGCTGGTGGGCTCGGTGAACAAGTCGGCCTACGTGGCGGCCAAGCACGGCGTGGTGGGGTTCACCAAGGTGATAGCGCTGGAGAACGCGGGCACCGGCATCACCGCCAATGCCATCTGCCCGGGCTGGGTGCGAACGGCGCTGGTCGAGCAGCAGATCACCGCATTGGCGGAGAAGGAAGGCACGGATCAGGAATCCGCTGCCCGTGCATTGCTGGCCGAAAAGCAGCCTTCGTTGCAGTTCGTGACGCCCGAGCAGCTGGGCGAGATGGTCGTGTTCCTGGCCTCGGATACCGCCGCCCAGATCACCGGCACGGCGTTGCCGGTGGACGGTGGCTGGACGGCGCGCTAGCGGACCCGCATCGGCCGCATTGCCGACGCCGCAGCAGCCAAGGCGCCTGCGGCGTCGTCCCGACGCAGCCGTTTACTTCGGCTTCGCAAACACATCCAATCCCTTGCCGGTCTCCAACAACGACTTCAGGCTCGACAGCACGATCGGCCAGCCTTGGCGGATGCCGGTATCCATGCCGCTGCCGGGTTCAAGCTCGTCGTGGGTAACCGTCAGCCGCACCATGTCCTGGTAGGGCACGACCTCGAAGGTCACCCGGCTGTAGGCAGCGGGGTTGTCGGCCTGCGAGGCGGCGGCCCAGGTGATGACCAGCCGCGAGGGCGGGGTGCTTTCCACCACTTCGCCGACCAGTTCAACCGAGCGCTTTTCGTTGGCGCGCACATGCTGCCAGCGAGAGCCGGGTTTCCAGTCCGAAACGTTTTCGTGGCCCCAGTAGCGGCTGGCGATCTCGGGGCGGGTGATGGCCTCGAACACCTTCTGCGGCGTGGAGGCGATGTAGATCACGTGGATGAAGCGGGTGGACTCTGCGGACATCGTCATTCTCCTTCCAGTTCTCGTTTCAGGTCATGCAGCAGGCCTAGGCGCTGCTGCTCGAACTTGCGTACCCAGCGCTCGTAGACTTCGTGCAGGGGCACCGGGTTGATGAAGTGCAGCTTTTCGCGGCCACGGCGCACGGTGCTGATCAGGTTGGCGTCTTCCAGCAGGCCCAGGTGCTGGGTGACCGATTGCCGGGCCATGTCCAGGTGCTCGCACAGCTGGCCGAGCGTCTGCCCGTTGTCTTCGCAGAGCAGGTCCAGCAGCGTCCTGCGCGTGGGGTCGGCCAGTGCCTTGAAGACCTTGTCTGTGTTGCGCGCGTTGTCTACCGCCATGGGAATGTCTTCAATTCCAGTTATCGATCCTGACGTCGTGTGGGTTGGGCTGGCCCTTGCCGGTTTCCAGCAGCGCCTTCAGGCTCATCAGGAACACCGCCCACTTGGTGCTGCAGTGGGAGGTGAACTCGACGCGCTCTTTCCAGCCTTCATGGGTGAACAGCACGATGCAGTAGTCACCTTCCTGTTTCAGCAGGAAGCGTGCGCGGGTGCCGATCCATTCGGCGGGGCCGGCGAGGAACCGCCAAAGCACGAGCTCGCCTGGAACAAGCTGCTCAAGTTTCATTTCCATGGCACCGATTTCCTGGCCGTTGTTCGTGAAGCGCACCTTGACCGTCCCGCCGGCCACGCGGTCGCCATGGGTGTCTTCAGCCCACCAGGCGGCGACGCCTTCGGGGGTGGCCAGAGCCTGGTACACCTGGCTTGCAGGGGCCTTGATGCCGACCCTGTGTGCGATATCGACCATTGCAGGTTCCTCGCTTGGGCGGACAGGTGCCGTCCTTGGGTGGACTATAGGCAGGTAAATGCCTGCATGTCAAATCCGGTGGACGGTGGACTGGATCAATACACTGGGCACCTGCCAGGCATGGCCTGGCACTACTGGATCTACGGAACGTCAGGGAGTGCATGCATGACTGAAGCTGGAAAGGACATCTTGAACATCCGCCGCGCCAGCGAGGCGGATGCCCCTGCGGTGCTGATGCTCTTCGACGAAGTTATCGAATGGTTCGTGTCGATCGGCAACCTGCAGCAATGGGGTAGTGAGCCGTGGTCCACGATGCTGCGCCGGATCACCCAGGTGACCGATGCGTGCGCGCTGCCGGGTGCATGGGTGGCGCAGAACGAGCAGGGTGACGTGCGCGCGTTCCTGGCGCTGGGCGAGTCGATGCCCTATGTGCCTGCGCCCACCGGCCCGGAACTGTATGTACGGGTACTGGTGGCATCGCGTGATGCCCGCGTGCGTGGCATCGGCCGGCGCCTGATGGCCTTTGCCGATGAGCAGGCGCGCGCTGCCGGGCTCGACCATCTGCGCGTGGACTGCTACGGCGGTGGCAACGGTGATCTGGTGCGCTTCTATGAGACCTGCGGCTACACGCGCATCGCGCCGTTCAATGTGGATGGCTGGCCGGGCATGCTGCTGGGGCGACAGCTCTGACGTGGCTGCGTCATTCGGTCGCAGCGTGCGTGCAGGAAACGGTACATCGGTTCGGCGCTAGAGTAGGGGCATGACCTGCATGGAATGGCTGTGTCATTCCACTGCGGGTTCCTGATGACCCCCTCCAGGAAGGAGCAACGCATGTACTACAGCAGTGGCAACTACGAAGCCTTCGCGCGCCCGCGCAAGCCCGCCGGTGTCGATGACAAGCGCGCATGGTTCGTCGGTTCGGGCCTGGCCTCGCTGGCCGGCGCCGCGTTCCTGGTGCGCGACGGCCGCATGGCCGGTGAGCGCATCACTGTCCTTGAGCAGCAGCAGATAGCCGGCGGCGCGCTGGATGGCCTGAAGGTGCCGGAAAAGGGCTTCGTGATCCGCGGCGGCCGCGAGATGGAAGACCACTTCGAGTGCCTGTGGGATCTGTTCCGCTCGATTCCGTCACTGGAGATCGAGGATGCCAGTGTGTTGGACGAGTTCTACTGGCTGAATAAGGACGACCCCAACTATTCGCTGCAGCGTGCCACGATCAATCGCGGTGAGGATGCGCACACCGACGGCCTGTTCACCCTGAGCGAACAGGCGCAGAAGGACATCATCGCGCTGTTCCTGGCCACCCGGCAGGAGATGGAGAACAAGCGCATCGACGAGGTGCTGGGCCGCGACTTCCTGGACAGCAACTTCTGGCTGTACTGGCGCACCATGTTCGCCTTCGAGGAATGGCATTCGGCGCTGGAGATGAAGCTGTACCTGCATCGCTTCATCCACCATATCGGCGGCCTGCCGGATTTCTCTGCGCTGAAGTTCACCAAGTACAACCAGTACGAATCGCTGGTGCTGCCGCTGGTGAAGTGGCTGCAGGACCACGGTGTGGTGTTCCAGTACGGCACCGAGGTGACCGACGTCGACTTCGATCTGGCGGCCGGCCGCAAGCAGGCCACGCGCATCCATTGGACGCGTGACGGTGTAGCCGGTGGCGTGGATCTGAGCGCGGATGACCTTGTGTTCATGACGATCGGTTCGTTGACCGAGAACTCGGACAACGGCGACCACCACACGGCTGCGCGATTGAATGAGGGGCCGGCGCCTGCCTGGGACCTGTGGCGACGCATTGCCGCCAGGGATCCTGCGTTCGGGCGTCCGGACGTGTTCGGCGCGCACATCCCGCAGACCAAGTGGGAATCGGCGACAGTGACGACGCTGGACGCACGCATTCCGGCCTACATCCAGAAGATCGCCAAGCGCGACCCGTTCAGTGGCAAGGTGGTGACCGGCGGCATCGTCAGTGTGCGTGACTCGCGCTGGTTGATGAGCTGGACGGTGAACCGCCAGCCGCATTTCAAGAACCAGCCCAAGGATCAGATCGTGGTCTGGGTGTATTCGCTGTTCGTGGATACGCCTGGAGACTACGTGAAGAAGCCGATGCAGGACTGCACCGGCGAAGAGATCACCCGCGAGTGGCTGTATCACCTGGGCGTGCCGGTGGAGGAGATCGACGAACTGGCTGCCACGGGCGCGAAGACGGTGCCGGTGATGATGCCGTACATCACCGCGTTCTTCATGCCACGCCAGGCCGGTGATCGCCCGGACGTGGTGCCGGAGGGCGCGGTGAACTTCGCCTTCATCGGCCAGTTCGCCGAATCGAAGCAGCGCGACTGCATCTTCACCACCGAGTATTCGGTGCGCACACCGATGGAAGCGGTGTACACGCTGTTAGGTATCGAACGCGGTGTGCCCGAGGTGTTCAATTCCACCTATGACGTGCGCTCGTTGCTGGCGGCGACCGGTCGCCTGCGCGATGGCAGGGAACTGGATATTCCCGGCCCGGCGTTCCTGCGCAACCTGCTGATGAACAAGCTGGACAAGACCCAGATCGGTGGCCTCCTGCGCGAGTTCAAGCTGGTGCAGGAAGACTGAGCGGGTGGAATGGTGGCAGCCGATGAAACCATCGGCTGCCTACGGGCCTCAAGCGACGCCGTCGGTCGTGCGGGTCAGGTGTTCCCAGGCGTCGATGCTGTCGCCCAGCGATGCGAGCTTCGCCCGCACCAGCTGCAGTGCGTCGCTGCCCAGCAGCAGGTGGCTGGGCGGCGCGTCGCTGTCGATGACCTGCAGCATGGCCTGCGCAGCCTTCAGCGGATCACCGAGCTGGTGGCCACTCTTTGCCTCACGCGCGCTGCGGATGGGGTCGAACAGCGCGTCGTAGTCTTCAATGCTGCGCGGTGCTCGCGCCATCGAACGGCCTGCCCAGTCGGTGCGGAAGGAGCCCGGCGCGACGGCGGTGACGTGGATGCCGAACGGCGCAACCTCCTTGCCAAGCACTTCGCTGATGCCTTCGAGTGCGAACTTGCTGCCGCAGTACCAGGCGATGCCGGGCATCGTGATGAAGCCGCCCATGGAGGTGATGTTGAGGATGTGGCCACGGCGGCGCGCGCGCATGTGCGGCAGCACGGCCTTGATCAGCGCGGCCGGGCCGAACACGTTCACCTCGAACTGGTGCCGCAGCTCGGCCAGCGTCGATTCTTCGAGGATGCCTTCGTGTCCGTAGCCGGCGTTGTTGACGAGCACGTCGATGCTGCCGACGTTGGTTTCGATTTCGGTGACGAGCGCATTGATGGCGTCGGCATCGGTGACGTCCAGCAGGCGGCCGAGCGCGCGGCCGGGCGCCAGCGTTTCAAACGATTGGCGGGTGGTTTCGTTGCGCACGGTGCCGACCACGCGATGCCCGGCCAGCAGGGCCTGCTGCGCAAGGGCGCGGCCGAAGCCGCTGCTGACACCGGTGATGAGGAGAAGGCGGGATGGGGACATGGGGAGGCGCTCATGGTGGACAGGGCTTGCACGTTAGTTCTTGAACGGTGCCCGCCCCAGGCCTAGGATTCGACCATTCTTGCCTATTCCTCTGGAGTGCCAGTGGTCGATTCCCTGCAACGACAGGTGCAGGCACGCATGGTCGGCCTGCTGAAGGCGTTGGCGGTGGAGGAGGGCTATACGCTCACGCCGCTGCCGGGGGTGCGGCTGCTGCGCTCCGACCGGCCTCTGGCACGCACGCCGGTGTTGTATGACCCCGGCATCGTGATCGTCTGCCAGGGCGTGAAGCGCGGTTACCTGGGCGGTCAGGTCTACCAGTACGACGCACAGCACTACCTGGCGGTATCGGTGCCGGTGCCGTTCACGATGGAAACCGATGCTTCTGCAGAGGCGCCGCTGCTGGCGATCTACCTGCATCTGGATCTGCAGTTGGCCGCGGATCTGTTGATTGAACTGGGCGAACAGGCGGGCACATCGGAGGCACCGGCACAGAGCATGATGTCCAGCCCGATGCAGGCGCCGATGCAGGCCACGGTGCTACGCCTGCTGGAGGCGCTGGCCGACCCGCTCGAAGCGGTCGTGCTGGGCCCGGCGCTGGTGCGTGAGGTGTACTTCCGCGTGCTGACCGGTGCGCAGGGCGGCGCGATGCGCGAGGCGCTGGCCATGCGCGGCCGCTTCGGCAGCATCGGCAGGGTGCTGCGTACGATCCACGCCTTGTATGCCACTGCGTTGGACGTGGGCCAGCTGGCGGCCGAAGCGGGCATGAGTGTGGCGACCTTCCACGACCACTTCCGCGCGATCACCGCCACGTCGCCGATGCAGTACGTGAAGTCGACCCGCCTGCACCAGGCTCGGCTGCTGATGCTGCGGCAGGGGATGACTGCCGAAGCGGCATCGTTGGCGGTGGGATATGCCAGCCCGTCCCAGTTCAACCGCGAGTTCAAGCGCCTGTTCGCGTTGCCGCCGGCGGCCGAGGTGGCGCGGATGCGGCGGAGTTTTGCCCTTCCGCCGGGGCCTGCAGATGCGGTGTACGTGTCTTCGCATTGAGCGGCCGCCGGGGTTTCCCAGGCTTTCTCGACACGCCGGCCAGCGGCCGGCCCTACCCACGGGGTTCAGCAGCCGACCAGCCGGTCCGCACCAATACCGCTGCGATGCTGGCTGCGGTATTCGGTCGGGCTGGCCTCGACCTGCCCGCGGAAATGCCGACGGAATGATTCCTGCGAACCAAAACCGGCCTGCTCGGCAATCCACTGCAAGGGCCGGTCAGTGGTTTCCAGCAGTTCGCGGGCGAAGGCCACGCGCTCGCGGATCAGCCAGTCGATGGGCGACAGGCCGGTGGCTTCCAGGAACTGCCGCTGCAGCGTGCGTTGGCTGAGTGCGGCCTGCTCGGCGAGGCTGCCAAGCGAGTGCGGCTCGCGCAGGTTACGGCGCATCCACTCCATCAGCTTCGCCAACCGCGTGGGCTCGCCGTTGGGGATGGCCCGGCTGACGCGCTGGCTGCGCCCGGCATCACGCCAAGGTGCCAGCACCAGTCGCTCGGCCACCAGATTAGCCACGCGCGCACCGTAATCCTTGCGCACCATGTGCAGCATCATGTCCATGCCGGTGGCCGAGCCGGCCGAGGTGATGATGCTGCCGGTGTCCACGTAGAGCACATCCTCGCGCACGTCGATGCGTGGGAAGTCGCGTGCCAGCGCTTCGGTGAGGCGCCAGTGAGTGGTGGCCTCGCGGCCATCGAGCAGCCCGGCCCAGGCCAGCACGAACGCACCGGAGCAGATCGACGCGATGCGTGCGCCGCGTGCATGGGCGCGGCGCAGTGCATCGAGCAGGGCCTGCGGCGGACGTTCGCTGGGTTCGCGCCAACCGGGGATGACG
This sequence comes from Stenotrophomonas sp. 99219_Sma, assembly GCF_056480785.1. Taxonomy (NCBI): domain Bacteria; kingdom Pseudomonadati; phylum Pseudomonadota; class Gammaproteobacteria; order Lysobacterales; family Lysobacteraceae; genus Stenotrophomonas; species Stenotrophomonas sp. 99219_Sma. Next base: position 1,892,638 of record NZ_CM151117.1, read on the forward strand.
ATGATGTCGGCGTCATCGACGCTGCTGAGATCGTAGGGCAGCTGCACCTGGGTGCTGCCGAGCATGCGCAGTGCGCCGGGCTCGCCGGCGCACAGCTGGGTGCGGTACCAGGCCACGCCCAGTTCAGGCCGTATCGGTGCGAACAGGCCGACCGCACAGCCGAACTCGAACAGCCCCTGGCCGTGGCAGGCGACGATGGCGACGAGCGGGGCGGCGGGATCGGCGGGTGGGCTGGGCATGGCTTGATGCTACGGGTGGCGGTGCGTGGCGCAGAGCGGTGCGCGGGCATGAGGTGATGCCTGCGGAGCATGTAGAGCCGAGCCATGCTCGGCTGTTCTTTGTGGCTCAATTGAATGGGCTTCGTCTGGCATTGAGCCGAGCATGGCTCGGCTCTACAGAGAGCAGTGCGCCGGTGCAGGCCGCCTAACGTCATTACCAGCAGTCATGTGGATGGCCGGATATGACGGTTGGGTGACGCGATCCCGCCTGTCGCGGTGGGTGAACAGGCCCTTGAATGGAAGCGTGTTTCCGGCCCACCCCCACGAGCCCCCATGCCTGCCGCCTACGCCCCAGTCCTGAGCACTCTAGCTGTCCTGATCGCCGCCGTCCTCGCTGCTTCGCCCAGCCATGCGGCGGAAGCCGATGCAGATCCTGCCACCACTGCAGCTACCGCCAATGTGGCGGCCTCCACGCTGGATGCGGTGGTGGTCACGGGTTCACGCACCAGCACGCGCACGGTGAAGAACAGCTCCACGCCCATCGATGTGATTTCCGCCGAAGACCTTGCCGCTACCGGGCAGGGCAACCTGCTGGAAGCGCTGCAGCGCAGCCTGCCGTCACTGAGCCAGATCGGCGGCTACCAGAGCGACCAGGAAAGCCTGATCCGCGGCTACCAGCTGCGCAACCTGTCGCCGGGCTACACGCTGGTGCTGGTCAACGGCAAGCGCCGCAATGCCAGTGCCTATGTGAGCGGTGCCAATGGGGGCGGCTTCCCCGGACATGCGTGGGCGGACCTGGCGTTGATTCCGGTCTCGGCCATCGACCATGTGGAAGTGCTGCGTGATGGTGCCTCCGCCATCTACGGCTCGGACGCGATCACCGGCGTGGTCAACGTGATCCTGAAGTCGCAGGCGCACGGTGGTGATGTGTCGGTGGAGAGCGGGCAGAGCACCGATGGTGATGGTTCGCGAACCAGCGTGCGCGCCAACGTCGGCCTGCCGTGGGGCGAGGATGGCTTCGTCAACCTGTCCGGCGAGACCACCCGCCAGCATCATGCGATCCGCACCCGTCGCTACATCGATGGCTACCTGAGCTATCCGGCAGTGGATGGCAGCGGCAATCTGGTGGCGCTTCGGCCGAACAATCGATTGCCAGCGGGTGCTGCGCCGAACCCGGCCGAGGCCAGCCGCAATGCCGAAGCCAATACCATCCTCAGCTCGCCGTCATATGCGTTGAAGGCCTTCGCGGTGAACGTGGGCCATGGCCTGGGCGAGAGCGCGCAGTTCTACGCCAATGCTACGGCCAGCGATCGCACCGCACAGGCGATCCAGAATTTCCGTCTGCCGGCGACCATCTTCACTACCTACAAGGCGCCCGGCGTGCTGAGCGTGTTTCCGGATGGCTTCCTGCCGGTGCTGGAAACCAAGGAAAAGCAGTACACCGGTACGGTCGGGGTAAAAGGCCAGATCGCGGGATGGGACTACGACGCCAGCCTGACCGGCAACCGCAGCACCGTGCGCACCTATACGCGTAACTCGGTGAACTACTCGCTGCCGTATCCCGGTTCACCCACCGACTTCTATGACGGCAAGCTGGACTACCAGCAGGGCATCGCCAACCTGGACCTGCGCCGCGGCTTCGAGGTGGCGGCATTTGCTTCGCCGCTGGAGGTGAGCGCGGGCGCCGAGTATCAGCACGAGCAGTACGAGCGCGGCGCAGGGCAATGGGAGTCGTATACCGGCTTCGGCGCTGCAGCCTTCGTCGGCTATTCCACCGCCGATGCGGTGAAGGCTACCCGCAACAGCAAGGCGGTGTACGTGGGTGCGGCCACCAACATCACCTCGCGCTGGTATCTGGATGCAGCCGCGCGTTGGGAAGACCATTCCGATTTCGGCAGTGTCTCTACCGGCCGCCTGACCACGCGCTTCGACTTCACCGACGCGCTGGGTGTGCGCGCCACGGTCAGCAACGGTTTCCATGCGCCCAGTCTGGGTGCGCAGTTCTACCAGGCCACCGGCAGTTGCCCGTGCGGCACCACGCTGGTGGCGCAGGTGTCTTCGCCCGCGGCGATTGCGTTGGGTGCCACACCGCTGAAGCCGGAAAAGGCCACCAACTACAGCCTGGGCGTGACCTGGGACCCGAGCCCGGCGTTCCATCTGGCGGTGGATGCCTATCAGATCGACATCCGCGGCCAGCTCGGCCAGTCCAGCCAGATCGGCTACAACGCGCAGGATCCGGCGCGCGTCACCGACAACAGCGGCACGGTGCTGAGTGCGGCGCAGAAGAACACCATCGATGCACTGCTGGGTTCGGCCGGCATCAGCATCCTGCCGGGTGATGCGTTCTACGCCAGCTACTTCACCAACGTGGGTAATACCCGTACACGGGGTGTGGAGTTGACCCTGGAGGCGAACCAGGAAACCGCGTGGGGCAAGCTGCGCTGGAGCTACGCGGCCAACGTCGGCCGTACCACGATCCAGAAGGTCAGCGACATTCCGGCGGCGTTGCAGGGCCTGCCGAACATCAACCTGCTGACCAGATCCAGCGAGTATGCGCTGCGCTTCCGCACGCCCAGCTATACGCAGGTGGCGGGGCTGGGCTGGCAGAACGGGCGCTGGCGCTCGAATCTGGACTTCACCTACTACGGGCCGATCAAGCGCCTGAACAACGGCGTGGAGTACAGGCAGCCGCCGGTGCTGGTGACCAACCTGTCCGGTGGCGTGGATCTGGGCGCGGGCTGGAGTGCGGCGCTGGGCATCAACAACGTGTTCGACAAGCGCACCCGCAAGGTGCCGGAATACGCGCGCAGCGCCACCGATGTGGCGAGTATCGAGACCACGTGGGACAGCGGCGATGTGCTGAGCAATGTGGGTGCGTATTGGTACGGGCGGGTCAGTTACCGGTTCTGAGGTGGGAAGCAGTCGAGCATGGCTCGACTCTACAAAAGCGAAGGGCAGCCGAGCATGGCTCGGCTCTACACGGGAGCAGTTCATGTCTTCTGCATTGAGGGTGGTTGCATTGGTGGGGTCGCCGACCAGCTCGGCGACGTCGCGCACGTTGTTGCTGGTACGGCATCTGCTGGACTCGCTGCAGCAGCGGGTGCACGCCAGCGTGGAGCTGGTGGAGCTGGCGCCGATCGCGCGTTCGCTGGGTCAGTCGCTGTCGCGTGGCGAGGCGAAGCCGGCGGTGGAACAGGCACTGCAGACCATCGAGGCGGCGGAGCTGCTGGTGGTCGCAGCGCCGGTCTATCGCGGCTCGTATCCCGGCTTGTTCAAGCACCTGGTCGACTTCGTCGAGCTGGAGGCGCTGGTGGATACGCCGGTGCTGCTGGCAGCCACCGGCGGCAGCGAGCGACATGCGCTGGTGATCGATCACCAGCTGCGGCCGTTGTTCAGTTTCCTGCAGGCGCACACGCTGCCGATCGGGGTGTATGCCACACCGGCCGACTTCGAGGGCGAGCACATCAGCAGTGCGGCCTTGCAGGCACGCATCGAACTGGCGACCGAGCGTGCAGCGAGGCATCTGGCCACGCAGGCACTGGCGGTAGCGGCGCCGCTGCGACGTATTGCCTGACGCCATAACCGACGGCGCTTTGCTTATGGCTACGCCGCATCTGCGTGGCCGGATCTGACCGCCGATTGTCGCCAGCCGTCGCTGCTGCGGCTGCTGGCATCTCTAGCATCGATATCGAAGCGGCATCGCATTGCCGGCCCCGATGAGGACGACCCCTGTGACTTTCGACGCAGCAAGCAAACCCATCCTGTTCCTGCTCGACCGTGAGTTCGAGGACGGCCAGATTCCCGGCCAGCGCTTCTTCTGTCGGCACAGCCTGCTGCTGGAGGGCGCGCTGTCGAGCATCGATGGCCTGGACGCGCAGCTGGATGTACGCCGCATCGGCTTCGCGCGGCCGCGCCGCGAGGTGATCGCCGAGATCGGTGAGCAGGACCAGTCACTACCCAAGCTGGTGTTGCCGCAGGGCGTGCGCAGCGAACTGGCCAGTGGCGCGCACCAGGACCGCCAGTACATCTCCGGTGCAGAGCCGATCCTGGCCGCGTTGAACGGCTTGCTCGGCATTCCCGTGGCCCACCCCTGAGCGAGAACGCGACCATGAGCTATCAGATCAGCGTGCTGGACAAGAGCCCGGTGGCCGAAGGTGCCTCGCCGGAGCAGGCATTACGCAACAGCCTGCAGCTGGCGCAGCGCGCCGAGCAGCTGGGCTACCACCGCTACTGGTTTGCCGAGCACCACGCTACGCCGACGCTGGCCAGCCCTGCACCGGAAGTGCTGGCTGCGTGGGTGCTGGCGCAGACCCGGCGCATCCGCATCGGCAGTGGTGGGGTGATGCTGCGCCACTACGCGCCGTACAAGGTGGCGGAGAACTTCAACCTGCTGTCGGCGCTGGCGCCGGGGCGCGTCGATCTGGGCGTGGGCAAGGCCCCCGGTGGCTTGCCGGCATCGACTGCCGCGCTGGCGGCTGGCCGGCCGCCGTTTACCGACTTCGACCAGCAGCTGCGCGACCTGGAAGGTTTCCTGTCCGGCACGCTGAGTGAAGACCACGCGCATGCCAACGCACAGGCTCGGCCGGTTCCGCAGCAGGCACCGGAGCGCTTCCTGCTCGGGGCCAGCCCGCAGAGCGCGCAGCAGGCGGCCGAGCTCGGCTGGCGCTTCGTCTACGCCGCGCACTTCGATGGTGACCCGAAGCATATCGAGGCCGCGTTCGATGCCTACCGCAGCGTTTCAACGCAGCCGCCGCTGCTGGCCACGGTGGCGTTCGCCGCACCAACTGCCGAAGCCGCAGCGCGTCATATCGGCGCGCTGCGCGTCTACAAGCTGCGCCTCGGCCCCGGCCAGACGGTGAATCTGCCCAGTCCCGAGGCGGCTGCCGAGTACGCGCGCCAGGTGGGCGTGGCTGACTTTCGTATCGAGGAAACGCGCCCCAGCGTGTTGTCCGGTGATGCGCAGCACGTGCGTGACGAACTGGATGCGCTGCACCGGCGCTTCGGCGTGGGCGAGTTCATCCTCGATGCGCCGGTGGCCGACCTTGATGCACGCCTGACATCCCTTGAACTGCTGTCGCCCGCGCCGCGCGCGGCGGTGGCCTGACCTGCAGGAGCGATTCCCATGAGCACGACCCCGCGCCACATTCCGTTCGGCATCATGCTGCAGGGTCCTGGCAGCCACATGCATGCCTGGAAGCATCCCTCCAATCCGGCCGATGCCAGCGTCAACCTGCAGTTCTACATCGACATCGCGCGTACCGCCGAGGACAACGGCATCGCCTTCGGCTTCGTGGCCGACGGCCTGTACATCAACGAGAAGTCGATCCCGCACTTCCTCAATCGCTTCGAGCCGATCTCGCTGCTGTCGGCGCTGGCCACGGCGACGAAGAAGATCGGCCTGGCGGGCACGCTGTCGACCTCCTACAGCGACCCGTTTACCGTGGCCCGGCAGTTCGCTTCGCTGGACCTGCTCAGCGGCGGTCGTGCCGGTTGGAACGTGGTGACCTCGCCACTGGAAGGCTCGGGCCGCAACTACGGTCGGCCGCATCCGGAGCACGCGTTGCGCTACCAGATCGCCGACGAGTACCTGGACGTGGTGCAGGGGCTGTGGGATTCCTGGGACGACGATGCATTCGTGCGTGAGCGCGACAGCGGCACGTTCTTCGCGCCGGACAAGTTCCGCCGCCTCGACCACAAGGGCCGCTTTTTCCAGGTGGAAGGGCCGCTCAACATCCAGCGTTCGCCACAGGGGCAGCCGGTGATCTTCCAGGCCGGGTCGTCCGACGATGGCATCGCGCTGGCCGGCAAGTACGCCGATGCGGTGTTCACCCATTCGCCATCGCTGGAGGAGACCCGCGCGTTCACCCAGAAGGTGAAGAACTCGGCGATCGCCCACGGCCGCAGCGGCAATGACGTGAAGATCTTCCCGGGCATCGGCCCCATCGTCGGCCGCACCGCGGAGGAGGCTGAAGCCAAGTACCAGGCAATCGCCGCACTGGCCACGCTGGAGGATGCGCTGGCGTACCTGGGGCGCTTCTTCGACCATCACGATTTCAGCCAGTACGATCCGGACGCGCCGTTCCCGGAGCTGGGTGACATCGGCAGCAATTCGTTCCGTTCCACCACCGACCGCATCAAGCAGGATGCGCGTGAGAAGGGCCTGAGCCTGCGCCAGGTGGCGCTGGAAGCGGTGAGCCCACGGCCAAATTTCATCGGTACGCCGGAGCATGTGGCCGACGAGCTGATCCGTTGGTTTGATGCTGGTGCCAGCGACGGCTTCATCCTCGGTTTCGCGGCACAGCGCGAAGGCCTGGACGATTTCGTGACCCAGGTGCTGCCGATCCTGCAGGCGCGCGGCTACCACCAGCGCGAGCTGGAAGGGCAGACCCTGCGCGCGCATCTGGGCCTGCCGTACAAGGCCAGCCGCCATGCGACCGATGCCGAGCCGGCGCGGAAGGCAGGGTAAGGCGATGAGCGGAGAAAGCGCGGCAGCACCGGGCCATGCCCGGCGGAATTCCCCAACGACTGGCGTGCTGCCGGAAATCGCGGCACGCGCCGAGGCGGCCATCGCGATCCGCCATGACCTGCATCGGCACCCGGAGCTGGCCTTCGAGGAACACCGCACCAGCGCACGCGTGGCCGAGCTGCTGCAGCAGTGGGGCTATGAGGTCACCACCGGCCTCGGCGGTACCGGCGTGGTCGGTACGCTGCAGCGCGGGCAGGGCAGCCGTCGCCTTGGGCTGCGTGCCGACATCGATGCACTGCCGATCCATGAGGACTCCGGCCTGGCCTACGCCAGCCAGAACGAGGGGCTGATGCATGCCTGCGGCCACGACGGGCATACCGCCATCCTGCTGTCCGCCGCGCACTACCTGGCCCATCACGGCCGTATCGACGGCACCCTGCAGCTGGTGTTCCAGCCGGCCGAGGAAACCGGTTCGGGCGCTTCGAAGATGATCGCCGATGGCCTGTTCGAACGTTTTCCGGTGGATGCGATCTATGGCCTGCACAACTGGCCGGGCGTGCCGGTGGGTCACTTCGGCTTTGTCGATGGCCCGGCAATGGCGTCGGTGGACTGGGCGCGGCTGAAGGTGATCGGCAAGGGCGGTCACGGCGCCGAGCCGCAGGGCAGTGTCGATCCGATTCTGGTGGCAGCGCACATCGTCACCGCGCTGCAGAGCGTTGTCTCGCGCAATGTGGATCCACGGCAGATGGGCGTGGTCACCGTCGGTTCGATCCACGGCGGGCAGGCCGCCAATGTGATCCCGGACGTAGTGGAGCTGAAGCTGACCGTGCGCGCCTACCTGCCCGAGGTACGTGACACCCTGCGGCGCCGTGTTACCGAGGTCGCCGAGCAGACCGCCGCCGCGTTCGGCGCGCGCGCGGAGATCGAGTTCCCGCGCGGCTTCCCCAGCGTGATCAACCATCCGCAGCAGACCGCCTACATCCGTGAGGTGGCCGTGCAGGGCTTCGGCAGTGAACAGGTGGTACCGGAGTTCGCGCCACGCACGGCCAGCGAGGATTTCGCGTTCCTGCTGCAGGCGCGGCCGGGCAGTTTCGTGTTCGTCGGCAACGGCGACAGCGCGCCGCTGCACAGCCCGCGCTATGTGTTCAACGACGCCGCCATCGCACCCGCCGCCAGCCTGTGGGCGCGGCTGGCTGAAGACTATCTGGTGAAGGACGTGGCATGAGCAGCAACGAACGCTTCCTCTACACCTCGGTGGATGATCCACTGGCGCGGCCGCTGTTCGATGGCCTGGAGCAGGAGTACGACAGCCGCTACGCCGACGTGCGTCGACGCATCGGCGGCAGCGCCCGCGAGGAGCTGCAGCGCTACCCGGCGCAGGCCTTTGCTGCCCCGGTTGGCGCGTTCGTGCTGCTGCTGCGCGATGGTGTGGCGATCTCCGGCGGTGCCTTCATGCCGCACCGCGATCCGGATACCGCCGAGTTCAAGCGCATCTGGACATTGCCAGGGCTGCGCCGCCAGGGCATCGCGCGGCGCGTGCTGCAGGAGCTGGAAGACCAGGCAGCGCGGCAAGGATACCGGCGGGTGTTCCTGACGACCGGCTTCCGCCAGCCTGAGGCTGTTGGCCTGTACCTCAGCCATGGCTACACCGCGCTGTTCGACCTGGAGGCCGACCCGGAAACGGTTGCGCATCTGCCGTTCGAAAAGCACCTGCGGGCAGCGACGCCTGTCGTTGCGCCTGCGCAGACCCAGCTGCAAGGAGCCCACGCGTGAGCACGCCTTCGACCGCGCTGGATGGCATTGCAACCCGGCCGGCGCCAGCACCGGCGCTGAAGATCGTGCCGGCCCGGCATCCGCTGCAGGTCTTCGGCACGGTGCTGGCACTGGCGCTGATCCTGATCGGGCTGCAATCAGTGCTGGGCAATCCGCGCTGGGGCTGGGGCACCTTCGCCGAGTGGTTCTTTGCACGCCCGGTGCTGGAAGGCCTGGGCCGTACGCTGCTGTTGACCGCACTCGGTACCGGTCTAGGCTTCGCGCTGGGCACCTTGCTTGCGCTGGCCCGGGTGTCCGGTTCACCGCTGCTGTCGGCGGTGTCGTGGGGCTATGTCTGGTTGTTCCGTTCGATCCCACTTCTGGTGCTGTTGTTGCTGTTGAACAACCTGGGCTACCTGTACACCACCATCGAGCTGGGCGTGCCGTTCACCGGTATCAGCCTGTTCTCGTACCCGACCACGCAGCTGATTGGTGTGTTCACCGCGGCGGTGCTGGGCCTGACCCTGAACCAGGCGGCGTTCTCGGCGGAGGTGATCCGTGGCGGCATCCTGTCTGTGGACCATGGGCAGTATGAGGCGGCCGCCGCGCTTGGCCTGCCGCGTGGCCGCCAGGTGCGCCGCATCATCCTGCCGCAGGCGATGCGCTCGATCCTGCCGGCCGCGTTCAACGATGTGATCGGCCTGGCCAAGAGCACTTCGGTGGTCTACGTGCTGGCGCTGCCTGAGCTGTTCTACACGGTGCAGGTGATCTACCGCCGCAACCTGGAAGTGGTGCCGCTGCTGATGGTGGCCACGGTCTGGTACCTGGTGATCCTCACCGTGCTGTCGTTGCTGCAGCGGCGCGTGGAGCAGCGCTTCGCACGCGGTCAGCTGCAGCGCGAGCGTTCGGTATCGCGTGTCTCGTCACCGACGCGCGCCACAGGTGAGGCTGCACCGCGCGTGGTCAATCGCCCGCGCATCGCCGCGCAGGTTGAAGCGGGCGAGGGGGCATCGGTATCGCTGCACGGTGTGGGCAAAGTGTTCGGCGACCAGCCGGTGCTGGAAGACGTGAACCTGGACCTGCGCGCTGGCAGCGTGACGGTGCTGATCGGCCCGTCCGGCGCCGGCAAGTCCACGTTGCTGCGGCTGATAAACCACCTGGAACGTGCCGACAGCGGTTACGTGACCGTCGGCGGCCAGCTGATCGGCTACCGCCGCGATGGTGACACCCTGTACGAGCTGCCCGAGCGTGAGATCCGCCGCCGTCGTGCGGAGGTGGGCATGGTGTTCCAGGGCTTCAACCTGTTCCCGCACCTGACTGCGCTGGAGAACATCATCGAGGCACCGATCGCAGTGCGTGGCGTGTCGCGCGCGCAGGCCGAGCAGCAGGCGCGCACGCTGCTGGAACGGGTCGGCCTGGCCGACAAGGCCGATGCCTTCCCGCGCCAGCTGTCCGGCGGCCAGCAGCAGCGCATCGCGATTGCTCGTGCGCTGGCCCTGCAACCGAAGGTGCTGCTGTTCGACGAACCGACCTCGGCACTGGACCCGGAGCTGGTGGCCGAAGTGCTTAGCGTGATCGAGGAGCTGGCCCGTTCCGGCACCACGCTGGTGATCGTCACCCATGAGCTGAGCTTCGCCCGTCGGGTGGCTGACCACGTGGTGATGATGGACCAGGGCCGGGTGATCGAGCAGGGCACGCCCGAGGCGCTGTTCGAGCGCCCGCGCCAGCAACGCACCGCCGATTTCCTGGCCAAGACCCTGTAACCCCGGAAGGAAGACCATGCGCCCTGCAGCACCGCGTCGCCCCTCACGCAGCACCCTGTTGATCGTGGGTGTGCTGGTCATCGGCATCGCCGGCATCGTCTATTCGCGCGTGCGTCAGGCACCGGATGCCGGCACCGTGGCCGCAGCCAGCCTGGCGGGTGCGAACACCGCAATCCTGAAGGGCACGCTCGATCCGAAGGCGCAGGCGTTGATTCCGGCCGACTATCGCTTTGTCACGCCTGGTACGTTCACCGTGGCCACCCATCCGGGGCAGCTGCCGCTGGCCGACTATGGTACCGACAGCAAGGACGTGGTCGGCATCGAGCCGGACATCGCGCGGCTGATTGCCGATGGGTTGGGCCTGAAGCTGGTGATCGTGCCGGTGGCGTGGGCGGACTGGCCGTTGGGGTTGGAATCAGGCAAGTACGATGCCGTGCTGTCGAACGTGACGGTGACCGAGGAGCGCAAGAAGAAGTTCGACTTCTCCAGCTACCGTTACGATCTGCTCGGCATCTACACGCGCACTGATGGGCCGATCCAGAAGATCGAAAAGCCGGCCGACGTTGCCGGGCTGAAGGTGGTGGTCGGTGCCAGCACCAACCAGGACCAGATCCTGCGCCAGTGGGACCAGCAGAACATCGCCGCTGGCTTGAAGCCGGTGGAGTACCAGTACTTCGATGACGCCGTGGTTGGGCGGCTGGCAGTGATCACCGGGCGCGCCGATGTCTCGTTCGAGCCCAACGCCACCGGCGCCTATTCGGCGCGCGATGGCAAGGTGCGGCGTGTGGGCCTGTTCCCGGGGGGCTGGCCGAACGCCGCGGCGATCTCGGTGACCACGCGCAAGGGCAGCGGCCTGGCTGATGCGGTGACGCAGGCATTGAACACCCAGATCGGCAGCGGTACCTATGCGCAGGCATTGGCGCGCTGGAACGTGGCCGAGGAAGCGGTGCCGCAGTCGCAGACCAACCCGCCGGGGCTGCCGACGCTCTGACGCCGGGCATCGCCCGGCAGCTACCGCTGCTTTTGTAGAGCCGAGCCATGCTCGGCTGCAGTTCGCGTGGTGTGCGATGCGTCGAGCATGGCTCGACTCTACAAGAGCATCCACGCATGGCGTGGATCTACTCGCAGAGTCTGACTTCTGTAGAGCCGAGCCATGCTCGGCTGCAGTTCGCGTGGTGTGCGATGCGTCGAGCATGGCTCGACTCTACAAGAGCATCCACGCATGGCGTGGATCTACTCGCAGAGTCTGACTTCTGTAGAGCCGAGCCATGCTCGGCTGCATTACCAGACCGCTTCCAACGTCCGGAACGGTTTCGCCAGGCGCACGCCCTCGGCATCGAAGTCGGAAACGCTGCGTCCATCCACGCGCACAGACTTCGGCGCGGTCCGGTTCGGCCACCACATGCGCACGGCGGTGTCCTTGCGCAGCCCCTCGCCAATCACCACTGTCAGCAGCCCGTCGCGCTGCCGCGCCTGCATCTGCAACGTGCCATACGCGGTCGGCAGACGCTCCACCGCCAATCCATCGCCCGCCACCCACGAAGGCGGTGTCCCCGGCAGCAATGACAACGCGTCATCGTCCTCGCGCATCAACATGCCGAACAGCGTGCGGCCGTATTCGGCACCGATCCAGGTATGCGGCATGTCGCCCAGATAGCGCGGGAAGCGCAGCCGCGAATGCACGACCTCGGCCAGCACCTGCCACTCAAGCGGGCGCCGATCATGCAGCAGGCCCTGCAGCAGTTCGTCGGCTGCTTCGGGTTGGCCCAGGTGCACATAGCTCAGCACATTGCGGATTTCGTAGGGCGTATAGGCATACAGCGCTCCGGGCTGGCTGCGCTTGCGCACATCCTCCAGATAACGCGCGAAGGTGGTCCGCAGTGCCTCGGCGGGCAGCACGCTCTGCGCACCGGTGGGGTCCAGTGCGATCGATACGCCGGTTGGATCGCCATCGCCCAGGTCGGCCGAGGAGGGAATGAAGTCGATGCCCTTCCACGCCATCGTCGCCCGGATCGAGGCGTGCAGCGCGTCGTAGAGCAGCTTGTATTGCTCGCGCGCCCAGGCAGCAGTCTCGTGGTCGCCCAGCGCCTCGGCCAGCCACGCGCCGTCGTGCCACCCCTTCAGGCCCCAGTAGTCATCCCAGTAGCTGTGGGTAGGGGACGGATAGCCCTCATGGCTGATCGACGGCGCAAGAATGCCCGCGAAGCGCTCCGGCGATGGCTGGTCGGCCTTGTAGCCGGGCACCAGCGTGCGCTCGCGCAGTTCCTGCAGGAAGCGCAGCGCCGCTTTCACTTTCGGCAGATAGGCACGTACCGACTCGGGCCCGCCATCGAGGCGCGCGACATCGGCCACCAGCGTCACGTACTGGCCCTGGCTGTCGTACTCGATGTCCGAACCAAAGCCGGTGTTGACACTGCCATCGTCGTTGAGGATCGGCGAGACCAGGCCGTTGGCATGCACGCCGTGTTCGCTGTACCAGGCCAGGTAGTCGCGCGCGACGCGGGCTTCACCCATGCGCAGCAGCACCGCCGAGGTGGCCATGCCGTCGCGGATGAAAGAGCGGTTGTAGTTGCGGGGCCCGGGCTGCATGGCAGGGCCGGTCTGGTTGATCAGCATGTAGGCAGCCTGCGCGCGCAGCATGTCGACCAGCGAGGGATCGGGCAGGCGCAGGCCGACCTGGCCGAGCTGGGCCTGCCAATCTGCGGACGCCTGCGTGGCCAGCGTCTCGAACGCTGCATTGGCATCACGGGGCAGCGTGGCCAGGTCAAGCGCAGGCGCTTCGGGCAGCACGCCATTGGCATCGGCAGCGGCGGTGCCGAGTGGGAACGCCACGACCACCGCATCGCTGGCACCGGGAGCGAGGCGGATCCGGTAGCTCAATGCGGCTGCGGCCAGTCCTTGCTCATCACGTGCCTGCTGCGAGGAAGGCAGTTCGCCGGCAGCGATGTCCGCGGTGATCTCCGTTGCGCCGTCCTTCCCGAACGGCGCAACGGCGGACGCAGCCACCGGCGTGAGCGAGTACAGCAGCGTGCGGCCATTGATGCGCACGGCCTGTCCGTCGATGCGCACGTCCCGGATCGGCGACAGCCCGCCGTTCTGCCACGGCGGATTCATCTGCATCGGACGCACGACCAGACTGAGCGTGCCGTCGATCCGGGTGCTGCCGGTGTTGTGCAGTCGATGGCGGAGGAAGGTCACCGGCTGGCCATCGCGCTCGATGGCGAACACCTCACTGCGCAGCTCCAGCCCAGGCTGCGGCGACCAGGTGGCCGAAGGCATAGGCTTCCAGCCATCGCGCAGGGCGTGCTGTACGGGCTGACCGGCGGCACCTGCAGCACGCCCGTCGGCGCTTCGCCAGATCGGCTGTACCAGCGGCGCACCCTTGAACGCTTCCAGGTTGCCGTATTCGTCGAAGATGGATTTCTGCCGACCCGCGTGCACACCCACGGCGGTCCAGTAGGTCTGCTGCATCTGCAGCGAGGCGGGGAACAAGGCACGTTGCGCACCGCTGGCGGCAATCTGGTAGCGCTTCATCGGCGTCATCACGGCTTTCGGGCCAAGCAGGCGCAGGCGCGCGATCTGCGGGGCAGCGCCGTCCACGGCCAGGCGGAATGCACGTAGAGGTTGTGCCGTGTCAGCAGCCAGCCAACTCTGCCGATGGCTGGCCGCCTGTGCATCGTGTGCGAGGTCCTGCCATCGGCCCTGTGCGTCCTGCGCCTGCAAGCGGGCGGCGCCGCGCCCGCCATCGGCCCAGTCGACCGCGAGACCGGCCGTGGGCTGGGTGCGAGGCAGCATGATCTCGAGCGTATGGGATCCACCTTTTCCGGCTGGAACCGCGACGGTGCCACCGCCTTGCCAGAGCGCCGCCGCCTGCGCTGCATGGACACCGCTGATGCGTGCGCTGAGCGTGCTGTCCAGCGGCTCCATTTCGAAGATCGACACGCCCCAATCGGAGGTGCGCTGTGGGCTGGCCAACCTCAGGTAGCGCGCCTGGCGTGGCGCGAAGGACAGCGTTTCCACGTCGCCCAGCGAATCGGCCATGGTGTACGCGGTCTGCCACTGGGTGCCGTCCAGCGAGGTCTGCAGTGAATAGCCCTCTGGATTGGAGACATCCCAGGTAAGCCGTGCGCCGGCCAGCATCGTCGGTGCGCCCAGATCGATCTGGAACCAGTGGCCCGGACTGAAGGCACCGCCGGTGACGGTCTTGGGGTCGCCGTCGATCAGGTGGCTGATCGCCATCGCCGGTACCTGCTGCGAGGAGGCGCTGGCCTGCCATTGGCTGCGAGGTGGCAATGTCTGTGCCTGCGCGGAGGATGCCAGGACGGCGAGCATCAGAGTGGCGGCGGGTCGCCATGGGGCAGGTGGGCGGGAGACCTTGGAGCGTTCGGCGCGCAACGTCATTACGGACAGCCTCGCAGGTTCGACCGGAATCGGGCGAGCGCTACGCTAGCAAGGGATGTAATCGGTTACATGACGCACTGCAGCGGCGCAGGCCGTTTCTGCGTAGAGCCGAGCCTACGCTCGGCTGCCGTTCGGGTAGGCGCAGCCGAGCATGGCTCGGCTCTACATGGCTTCCGGCAGGTCAAGCGGCATCCCTTATTACAGCTCTACCGTCTCCCACCAGCGCGTGCCCGCCTGCGGCGCCTGCATGTCCAGTGCTTCGCCCATCATCGGCGTGGCCACCGGCACGTTCTTTGCGCCAGCCAATGCAGTGATGCGCTCGAACGGTTGCTGCCAGGCGTGCAGCGCCAGATCGAAGGTGCCGTTGTGGATCGGCAGTAGCCACTTGCCGCGCAGGTCCAGGTGCGCCTGCAGGGTCTGCTCGGGCTGCATGTGCACGAAGGCCCAGCGCGGGTCGTAGGCACCGGTTTCGATCATGGTCAGGTCGAACGGGCCGTACTTCTCACCGATGGCCTTGAAACCGTCAAAGTAGCCGGTATCGCCACTGAAGAAGATGCGGAAGTCGCCGTCCTGGATCACCCACGACGCCCACAGGCTGCGATCGCTGTCGCCCAGCCCACGGCCGGAGAAATGCTGGCCCGGGGTGGCGGTCAGGCGCAGGCCGCTGGCTTCGGTGGACTGCCACCAATCCAGCTGTTCCACCTTGCTGGCGTCCACGCCCCACGCAATCAGCTGGTCGCCCACACCCAGCGGTGCGATGAAGCGCGCGGTCTTGCCGGCCAGCTGCATCACCGCGGCATGGTCCAGGTGGTCGTAGTGGTTGTGCGAGAGGATCACGCCGGCGATCGGCGGCAGCTGGTCGATGCTGATCGGCGGCGCGTGGAAGCGGGCCGGGCCCATCCACTGCACCGGCGAGGCGCGCTCGGAGAACACCGGATCGGTCAGCCAGTATTGGCCACGCAACTTCAGCAGGATCGTGGAATGCCCGAGCCGGAACAGGCTGCGATCAGGCGCGGCGTCCAGGGTGGCGCGGTCCAGCGGCAGCACCGGAATGGGGTGGGCGGGCACGGTGCCCTTGGGCTTGTTGAACAGGAACGTCCACCAGATCTCCGCGCCATCGCGCAGGCCCATCGCCGGACGCGGCAGGGCATTGCGGAACTTGCCGTCGCGGTACTGCGGCGAATCGGGGAAGTCGGGGAGGGACCAGGACTTGCAGAAGGTGTAGGCGGTCACGGCGAGGATTCCAAGCAAAAGGACAAGGAGCAGGCGCTTCATGGGTGACGTCCGCTGGGTACACTGCACAGTGTAGTTTCGTGTTTTTCAAAAGTACACTGCCGGGTGTAAAATGGTGTCGTCCGTTCAGTTATCTGGTTCCTGCCATGTCCCGTGCCCCGCAACGCCTGACCGACCGCAAACGCGAAGCCATCGTGCGTGCGGCGGTGGAGGAGTTCCGTGCATCGGGCTACGAGGCGACCAGCATGGACCGCATCGCCGAGGTGGCCGGGGTCTCCAAGCGCACCGTCTACAACCACTTCCCGAGCAAGGAAGCGTTGTTCTCGATGATCCTGGAG
Source organism: Stenotrophomonas sp. 99219_Sma (assembly GCF_056480785.1). Classification (NCBI taxonomy): domain Bacteria; kingdom Pseudomonadati; phylum Pseudomonadota; class Gammaproteobacteria; order Lysobacterales; family Lysobacteraceae; genus Stenotrophomonas; species Stenotrophomonas sp. 99219_Sma. Next base: position 1,908,809 of record NZ_CM151117.1, read on the forward strand.
GAGCTGTGGGAGCGCAGCGTGGCCAGCGACGCACTGCCGTACCGCGCCGACCAGCCGCTGCAGGCGCAGCTGATGCAGCTGCTGGGGCAGAAGCTGGAGCTGCTCAGTGATGCCAACTTCATCGACCTGGCGCGGGTGGCGATGGCCGAGATCATCCATTCGCCGGAACGTGCGCAGGCCATCGTCTGCCGCATGGGCGAGAAGGAAAGCGGTGAGAGTGCGTGGATCCGCGCGGCAATCGCCGATGGCCGGCTGCGCCAGGTCGATCCGGAGTTCGCCGGCCACCAGCTGCACGGGCTGGTGAAGAGCTTTGCATTCTGGCCACAGGTGACGATGGGGCAGGCGCCGTTGAACGAACAGGAGCGCGCACGCGTGGCCGAATCGGCGGTGGCGATGTTCCTGGGTTACTACGCGGTCTAGCTGGCGGCGAAGCGGCGGAACTCGTCGGCCGGCAGCGCCGCCGAGTACAGATAGCCCTGGCCGACATCCACACCCAGTGCGCGCAGTTGCTGTTCCTGCGCGAGGGTTTCGGTACCCTCGGCCACCACGATCGCACCGCAGCGATGCGCGACTTCGACGATGAAGCGAACGATCGACTGCGACTTGGCGTCGGACAGGGTGGCAATCAACGCCTGCTCGATCTTGACCTCGGCAATGGCCAGCTGCGAGAGCAGGATCAGGGTTGAATAGCCGGCACCGAAATCATCCAGTGACAGCGTGACCTCCGCCGCCAGCAGCTGTGCGATGTTGGCATCGACCACGTCGCGCTCGACGATCTCGGTCCATTCGACGATCTCCAGGCGCAGCATCACGCCGGGCACATCGTGCAGTGCCAGCAATTCCTGCAGGCGCAGGCCGAAGTCGGGCAGGCGCAGTGACTCGGCCGAAACGTTCACGGCGATCTTCAGCTGCGAGCCATCGCGTCGGCACTGCTGCAGGAAGTGGATGGCCGACTGCAGCGTGGCCCATTCCAGTTCAGCCAACCGCCCCTGCCGGCGCAGCAGCGAGATCACCCGCATCGGCGCGATCAGCCGGCCCTCGCCGTCGCGCATGCGCAGCAGTGCTTCGGCGCCGACCAGCTGACGATCCTGCAGGCGATGCTTGGGCTGGTAGCACAGGGGGGCATCTCCCTGCTGCAGCCAGCGTTCGAGGGCGACTTCGATCAGGGCGTCGATCTCGCTGTCGCGCTGGATCGGGTCGTCGAAGAACACGACGCCGGATTCGATCGCACTCAGCGCCACGGTGATCGCGCGGAACGGAAGATGTCCTTCGTCGGCATCGGCGGGGGGCTTCAATTCGACCACCGCACAGCGGAACAGCGGCCGGAAGCCGGGCCAATCGCGGCCGACCCGATCGGCCAGGTTGCTGGCCAGCTCGGTGATCTGCGGCTGCGTGCGCAGTTCGAACAAGGTCAGGTCGCGCACCAGGATCGCCAGCGCGGCATCGCCGAACTGGTAGATCTCCAGCTGCCCGGCTGGCAGCGAGGGCAGCAGCCGATGCACCTCGTCGGTGCTGTCGCGCTGCCACAGGCCGTTGTCCTGCAGCGGACCATAGCGCAGGCGCAGATCGCGCAGGTTGCCCATCTCGGCCACGATCAGGCAGGCCTTGCCGATGCCGTCGTTGTCGCGCCAGTAATGTTGCAGGCGTTCGCCAAGTGCACGCATGTTGGGCAGGCCACTGATCGGATCGATGCGCAGCCAGGCCTGTTCGCGCTGACGCTGTGCATCGATCTGCGCATCGTTGTAGACCAGCGCGAACACCGCGCCGAGCATCAGCAGCGATAGTGGCAGTGCCAGCAGCCGCTGGATTGCCAACTCCTCCACGGGCAGCTGATTGGCGCCGATGATTGCGACGCCCAGTGCCAGGCCCAACGCAGTGACGGCGATACGCACGCCCCAGGCCTGCAGGATCACGCGCAGCGAGAGCTCATTGAGCATGCGCGGGTGCAGGCGCCTGCGCAGCCAGACGCCGGCCAGCATCTGCAGCGTGGCCTCGAGGCCGGCTGGCAGGAAATACTGGGTGCCGGCAAACTGGTAGCGCGCCAGCAGGCTGGCGGCCAGGCAGGTCAGGCCGCCGCGCCAACCGCCCAGCAGGCCACTGACCAGCAGGATGTCGAAGCCGAGGTGCAGCTTGACCACACCCTGGGTGTAACGGGCCACGAACCAGGAATTGAACAGGTAGATCAGGCCCAGCGCCACGCCGACATACAGGCGACGGCCTTCAATGGCGTGCCCGGCGCGGCGGGTGGCGATCAGCAGCACGCCGATCATGCCGATCACCGCCGTGGCCTGCAGCAGGTACAGCGGCAGGCTGGGCAGGGCGCTGTCCAGGACCTGGGCCGAGACCCGTGAAAGCGCATCCATAGCAGGTTCCCGCCTGTGACCGACGGCCAGTGACGAGCAGCGTAGTCGCAGCAGCGCGCAGGTTCAATTGCGCTGGCTGCGTTCGGGCAGGAGGTGTTCGGCCATGAAATCCACGAACGCGCGTACACGCGGCTGCTGATGGCGATGGCTTGGCCAGAGGGCCCAGAAGGTGCTTCGCTCAGTGCTCCATGGGTCCAGAACGCTGACGAGCGAACCGCGGTCCAGCGCATCACGCGTGGCGAAGTCGGGCAGGCACGCAATGCCATGGCCATCGATGGCCATGTGCAGGATCGTCTCAAGATGATTGGCAGTCATTGCGGCAGTCAGCCGCAGCTCGGTGCCTCCCTCATGCGTGGGCAGCGGCCAACGTTCGATCAGGCCGGTGCCGGGAAAGCGATGGAGGAGGCATGCGTGGCCGCTCAGATCATCCGGGTGCTGTGGCGTGCCGCGCTTGGCGAAGTACGCAGGGGCGCCCACACAGAGCAGGCGGGCACTGCCGAGGTTGCGGCCGTGCAGCCTGGAGTCGGCGGGGTTGCCCGTGCGGACAACGGCGTCGAAGCCCTCCTCGATGACATCGACAAGACGGTCGCTGAAGTGCAGGTCGAGTTCGATGGCGGGAAAGCGGTGCGCAAAGGCCGATAGCACCGGCAGCATCAGTCCGCTGGCGAGTGGAAGACTGACCTTCAGGCGACCGCTGGGCGCGGCTTGGGCGTCGGTCAGCTCGCGCTCCGCTGCGGCGACCTCGGTCATGATGCGACGGCAGCGTTCAAGGAACTGCTCGCCTTCGGCAGTCAGGCTGACGCTGCGGGTATTGCGATTCAGCAGGCGGGCGCCCAGGCGCTCTTCCAGCCGGGCGATGGTCTTGCTTGCCGCCGAAGGGGTGATGCCACGCTGTCGTGCTGCGGCCGCGAAGCTGCGTGCCTCGGCGACCAGAACGAAGAGGCTGAGACCGGCAAAGCTGTCCATGACATGGCCATTGATGACGTTCATGTCATTAAAGCACGGACACAACGATGGATTCTTAGGCGATAGCGTCGTCGATAGCATCAATGGGGTGGCGCCTGGCCACGCTGGAGCTTCATCGACATGTCTGTTGCCTCTGCTGAGACGGCCGGATCATCACGCATTGGAGTGGTGCTTGCGGGCTGCCTGACGGCGCTCACCATTCCGTTGAGCATTGCCAGCCCCGCCGTTGGCATTCCCGCCATCCGGGACGCGCTGGGCGGTTCCCCTGCGGCGTTGTCCTGGATCATCAACGCTTATCTGTTGACCTACGGCTGCACCACGCTGGTGGCCGGTGGGCTGGCCGATCTGCATGGCAGGCGCCGGATCTGGCTTCTGGGCGGCACGTCGTTTGCGCTCGTCACCGGCCTGATCCCCTTGATGCCCGGTGTGGCGTGGATCAATGCACTGCGACTGCTTCAGGGGATGGCGGCGTCGGCTGCGTTTGCCGGTGCGATGGCGTCGCTGGCGCAGGTGTTCGACGGCGAGGCGCGGGCAAGGGTGTTCAGCCTGATCGGCACCACCTTTGGTGCAGGAGCCGCAGGCGGTCCGCTGCTGGCAGGCGGGTTGATCGATGCGCTGGGCTGGGAATGGGTGTTCTTCCTGCCTGCGTTGCTGGCCGCCCTGACCGTACCGTTGGTCGCCCTGTCATCCGTCGAATCGAAGAGCACCGGTTCGCCACGCCTGGATTGGCTGGGCGCCGTCACCTTCATGCTGGCGCTGGGGTCACTCACCTACGCCATGATCGTGCTGCCGGAACGCGGCCTGTTGCATCCGCAGACGCTGGTACTGCTGGCGCTCTCGATGGTGTTGCTGGCCGCGTTCATTGCCGTCGAGCGCTCCCATCGAACACCGCTGCTGGATCTCGGGCTGTTCCGCAACCGGCGCTTTGTCGGCGTGCAGATTCTCGCCGCTGCGCCTGCATTCTCGTACGTCGTCCTTCTGGTGGTGCTGCCGGCGGGGTTCATCGGTGTTGAAGGGCTGCGGCCCACCGAAGCTGGACTGGCGATGGCAGCACTGTCTGCACCCTTGCTGGTTGTTCCCCTGGTTGCCGGTTACCTGCTGCGCTGGATTCCGGCGCGGACGCTGTGCTGTGCGGGCCTGCTGATCGGCGCGCTTGGACTCGCATGGCTGGCCCAGGTGTTCCAGCTACCTTCGGTGCGCTGGATGCCGATGCTGGTCATCGGGATCGGCATCGGTCTGCCTTGGGGGATCATGGATGGCCTGGCGGTCAGCGTGGTTGGCAAAGAGCAGGCAGGCATGGCCGCGGGCATCTTCAACGCAATGCGACTGGCAGGCGATTCCATTGCCCTCGCGCTTGTCGGCATCATGCTTTCTGCCCGGATTGGCGGGAGCGTAGCGCTGGAAGCCGGCGTCGTGGCCCGTGCAGCTGTGCACCGGCTGTCCATGGGCGACCTTGGCGGAGCGGTGGAGGCATTGCCCGGCGTTTCGAGAACGGCGCTGGCCCAGGCATACATGGAGTCCGTCCGTGGCCAGCTGTTTGTCCTGGCGATGGCGACCGTGCTGACCGCCATCGTGCTCGGGTACCTGTTGCGCGAAGAGGTCGAGCCTGGCCTGCGCAGAGTCGGTCAGTAGCGCGGGTCGGCGATGGCCGGCAGCACCAGTTCGCGCACGAAGCCGGACGGTGACAGCTGCAGCAACGCGCGCACCACCGCAACGACGTCGTGCACCGGCACCAGCTCGCCGTCGCCGCGCGCTGCGGCCTCTGCCACCGGCACTGAAAGTGCATCGTCGGTGTTGAGGTAGCCCAGCTGCAGGCTGGTCACCGCCAGGCGGCGATCGCGGAAGCCCTCGCGCAGTGCATCGGCGATGCCGTTGAGCGCGAACTTGGATGCGCCGAACGCCACTTCCGGGCGGCCGCTGCGTGGCAGTGCCGAGGTCGAGCCGGTCAGCACCAGCTGCGGGCGTGGTGCGCCCAGCACCCGCGGCAGCAGGCGCTGCAGCAGCACCAGGGTCGCGGTGATGTTGACGTCGACGAGTTGGGTGAGTGCGGCATCGGTTTCGTCGAGGAAGGCGTACTCGTCGCTGAAGGCGGTCTCTTCCCAGATGCCCAGGTTGTGGATCAGCACATCCAGATCGGCAGGTGCCTGTGCTGCGATGTGGTCGGCAGCCACGGTCGGCTGGGACAGATCGGCTTCGATCCACTGCAGGGTGACGCCCTCGGGGCATTCAATATCGCGCGGTCGGTTGCGTGAAACGCCGATGACGGTGTCGCCTGCACTGCACAGGCCTTCCACGAACGCCCGACCGAGGCCCCTGCTGGCGCCGATGACCATCAATTTCATGTTGCTTCCTTGTTGTACTGCGGCGGCCTCAGTCGACCGCCAGAACGGTGTCCCAATCGGCGAACGCACGCAGGCCGCTGCGTTCGGCGGTAATGATCGAGGCGGTGTTGTCGAGCTGGCAACGGTACTGCGGCTGCAGCCCGGCCGTCTGTGCGGACACGGCCATGGCGCGTACCAGCTGGCGCGCGTGCCCGCGACCGCGGGCTTCGGGAAGGGTCAGCACGCCCATGTCGGCCAGGGCCGGATCCAGGCTCCACGGGTACATGCTTCCCGCGGCAACCAGCCGCTCGCCATCGAAGGCGCCGAACACCTGCCAGTGGTCCAGCTCGACCCAGGCGGCATCCAGATCCTCCTCGCTCGCGCTGGCCTGGAACCCGTCGAACGCGGCTGCGTCGGCCGGGCCAAGACGGCGGATATGTGGCGGTGCAGGGCGCTCGGCCAGGGCCGCAAGTTCTGCGGCGGGGAAGTAGAAGACGCGATCCGCGCCATGCGTGCGCTGGCCGAGCTGCTGCAGGCGCAGTTGCAGCTGCGGGAGCGTCCAGCGCGGTTGCGCGTGCAGTTGCAGGCGAGCGGCCAAGGCCGGGCGCAGCAGTGCGCGCGCGGGGCCCGCGACCGGCTGCAGCAGCATGCCGTCCTCGCCCTCATCGAAATCATCGCTGCACGCCAACTGCAGCAGCGGATCATCCTGCAGCATGCGCTGCCCGGAGAACACGCTGCGCCAGGTCGCATCGATCAACGGGGCAAACACATCATCCATGACCGGTGTCTCGCTCAGTGCCGGGGCAGGTCCACCTGCAGGCCGGCGGCCTTCCATTCGGGGTAACCGGCGGCGAGCCGCTGCGCGGTCAGTCCGGCCTCGCGCAGCATCGCCACCGCATCGTTGGACAGCACGCAGTAGGGACCGCGGCAGTACGCGACAATGTGGACGGCACGCGGCAGTTCGTCCATCCGTGCACGCAGTTCTGTAACGGGAATGTTCAGCGCGCCGGGCAAGTGGCCCAGATCGAATTCCTCACGCGGCCGCACATCCAGCAGCACCACGCTGCTGCGTTGTTCCAGCAACTGCTCGACAGTCAGGCCTTCCAGAGCATCGCGGCGCTGCAGGCTGTCGTGGATCACGCCGTGCATCTCGCCGCGCTGGTGGTCGGCATAGTCGCGCAGCGCGGCCAGCAGGTTGCCCAGCGGACCCTCACCACTGCGGTAGAGGATGCGCTTGCCATCGCGTCGGGTCTGAACCAGGCCGGCACGGCGCAGCTGCTGCAGATGCTGGGAGGTATTGGCCACCGACAGCCCGGTCAGTTCGGCCAGGCGCTCCACTGCGCGCTCGCCCTGGGCGATGTGCTCCAGCAGGGCCAGGCGATGGGCATGGCCGAGCGTGCGGGCGATTTCGGCCAAGGCTTCCAGCGGTGAGAGCGGTGGCTCTGTTGCAGCGTTCATGCGGCGCACGCTAGCATCGCTCTATCATTCAAGCAAATAATTGAAGGTGCGCGATATGGCTGGCTTGGCGACATTCGTGATGGATGCGGTGGTAGTCGGCGTGGGAGCGACCGCTGTGATGGACCTGTGGGCGCTGGTGCAGCGGCGGCTGCTCGGCATTCCCTCGCTGGATTTCGCGATGGTGGGCCGCTGGTTGGGGCATCTGCCGCGCGGGCGCTTCCGCCACGATGGCATCGGCCGCTCGGCTGCGGTCAGTGGCGAGCGCGCGCTGGGCTGGACCGCGCATTACGTGATCGGTGTGGTCTTCGCCGCGTTGCTGCTGGCCGTGGTGGGGAACGGTTGGGTGCAGGCGCCGACACTGTGGCCGGCGCTGGCCTTCGGCATCCTCAGCGTCGCCGCACCGTTCCTCATCCTGCAGCCGGGCATGGGCGCGGGCATTGCCGCTTCGAAGACCCCGGCGCCGGGCAAGGCGCGCCTGCGCAGCCTGGTGGCGCACAGTGTGTTCGGCCTGGGCATGTACCTTTCCGCGTTGTTGTTGGCTGCGGTCCATGCAGGATGAGCGAGAATCCGTGGGGTCACCGGCAACAGGAACACCTCGGCATGGAAGCACCCAAACCCATCACTGATGACATGCCGCTGCCGTGGGCGTGGCAGGACGCATTGGCCGATGCGCGCATCGAGCGGCAATCGATCGGTGTGTCGCGTGCGGATGTTTCCCGCGTGCATCGGCCGGGCCAGGCCGATGCCTTCCTGAAGTCGGAAGTGATCGACGCCTTCAGTGAGCTGGGCGATGAGATCGCACGCCTGCGTTGGCTGCAGGCACAGGGACAACCGGTGCCAGCGGTGATTGCCACTGCCGAAGAGGCGGGCCGGCGCTGGTTGCTGATGAGCGCGCTGCCTGGCCGCGACCTGGCCTCGTCGCCGGAGCTCGCGCCGCAGCAGCTGGTGGAGCTGCTGGCCGACGCGCTACGCGGGCTGCATGCGTTGCCGGTGGCAGCCTGTCCGTTCGACCAGCGACTGGCGTCGCGCGTGCAGGTTGCGCAGGCCCGCGTTGAAGCGGGCCTGGTGGATGCCGATGATTTCGATGACGAACGCCTGGGGCAGAGCCCACAGCAGGTCTTCGCCGAACTGTGCAGTACCCGGCCCGACCATGAAGACCTGGTGGTCAGCCATGGCGATGCCTGCCTGCCGAACCTGATGGTGGCCGGGGGCCGCTTCACTGGTTTCATCGACTGTGGCCGGCTGGGTGTGGCCGACCGCTACCAGGACCTGGCGCTGGCCGTGCGCAGCCTTGTCTACAATTTCGACAACACGCGTTGGGTGGCGCCGCTGTTCAAGCGCTACGGCATGGTTGCCGACGAGCGCCGGCTGGCGTTCTACCGGTTGCTCGACGAGTTCTTCTGAGCCCGCGCATGGCTGGCGATGGCCGCGCAGATCAGGCCACCGACCACGCTCAGGTGTTCCAGCGCGAAGAACAGGGCCAGCTGCTGTTCGGCGCCGTGCTTGTTCCAGAAGGTATGCACGATGACGATGGTCAGCAGCATGAACACCGCCAGCGCGCCGCTGCCCAGCCAGAGCAGGCGATCGAGCAGCAGGCACAGTGCGCCGCCCAGCAGCACCACGGCGCTGGCGATGTTGAACAGCACAGGCGGTTGCAATCCGGCGGCCTGCATTTCGGCCACGCTGTTGTCCCACGCCAGCAGCTTGGCCAGGCCCGAGGACAGGAACACCACGGCCAGCAACAGCCGCGCGAGGAACCACAGCACGCGGCTGTCGAGCAGGGTGGTGATCATCCGTGGCATGCAGGAACTCCGGGTTGAGCGTGGGACAGGCCACGCAGCATCGGGCCTCAACCGCAGTTGAGGTCAAGGCTGGCTGAACGGAGCCCGACGTCGGCCGGATCGTCAGCTTCTAATTGGACGAACGTTCGTTCACTATTTGCGCCATGAACCGAGCCGACCGCAACGAGCAACGCATCGCGCAGATCCTGCAGGCCGCCCTGCAGTGCTTCCTCGTGAAGGGATTCCACCAGACCAGCATGCGTGACATCGCGCAGGCGGCCGGCGTCAGCCTGGGCAATCTCTACAACCACTTCCCGGGCAAGGAGGCGATCATCCTTGCGGTGGCGGTGGCCGAGAGCGAAGAACTGGCACCGTTGCTGCAGCGACTGGCCGCGTCCGATGGCGAACGCACACAGGTGATGGCCTTCCTGCAGGACTTCCATGCGCTGTGCCGGCAGCCGGAATGGGCAACACTTGCGGTGGAGGTGCTGGCCGAGAGTGCACGCAATCCGGCCGTCGCCGAGGCCTTCGCGGCCAATCGCAGGCAATTGCAGGCGACGCTGGCCGAAGCCCTGCAGCAGATGGCACAGCGCGAACGTCGGCGTCCCGTACTGGCGCCGGCACTGCAGGCGCAGGTGCTGCTGGATGCCATCGAAAGCGACGCACTGCGTCGGGGGCTGGGCGAAGCCGAGGGCACCGATGAAGCATCGCTGGATCTTGGCTTGCTCGCGCTGCTGCTCGGGGCACGCGCATGAGCGTCGTGGACCGGCGGTTGCACGGCCTGGACCTGGCCCGCTACCTGGCACTGGCCGGCATGGTGCTGGTGAATTTCCGTCTGGCGATGGCCGTGCCGGCAGAGGCTGATGGTTGGCTGGCAGGGTTCTTCCATCTGCTGGAAGGCAAGGCTTCGGCGACGTTCGTTACGCTGGCTGGCTTGGGCCTGGTGTTGGCCACGCAGCGGCAAGGGTGGTGGCCGGCCAGCGTGCAGACCTGGAGGCGCGCGCTGTTCCTGATGGTGCTGGGCCTGCTCAACCGGACCCTGTTCCCGGCCGATATCCTGCACTACTACGCGGTGTATTTCGCGTTGGCAGTGCTGTGGCTGCGTGCCTCGCCGCGGGTGTTGCTGGCCAGCATCGTGGGCCTGGCGGCCTGTTCGTTCTGGGCGTTGCTGCATTGGGATTACAGCCAGGGATGGAACTGGCAGACGCTGGAATACGCCGGTCTGTGGCAATGGCCGGGCGCGGCCCGCAACCTGCTGTTCAATGGCTTCCACCCGTTGATGCCGTGGCTGTGCTTCTTCCTGCTGGGCATGCTGCTGGCGCGCCTTCCGTTGTCGCAGCCTCGGGTGCAGCATGCATTGCTGGTGCTGGGCCTGTTGCTGATCGCGGCTGGACATGGCGTGCAGCAGCTCGCACAGGGAACGCTCTGGCAGGCGTGGCTGGGAACGCAGCCGATGCCGCCGGGACCCGCCTACGTGCTTACTGGTGCGGGCGCGGCCTGCAGTGTCATCGCCGCCTGCCTGTGGCTGGCACGGGTACATCCGGGCGACTGGCTGGAGCCGTTCACCGCGGCCGGGCGCATGACCCTGACCCTGTATGTGGGTCACATCCTGCTGGGCATGGGCACGCTGGAAAGCCTGGGCCTGCTCGATGGCAGTGCCTCGCTTGCGTCGGTGCTGCTGTGGGCGCTGCTGTTCCTGATGCTGGCGACCGGCGCGGCGTGGCTGTGGTCATGGCAGTTCGCGCGCGGTCCGCTGGAGGCGGTGATGCGCCGTATTGCAGGCTAGTTCTTTGGTCGTGCCGAGGTGATGTTGTGACGGACATGTCTGTGTCGTGGCGAGCGCATCTGCGATAGTGGCGGCAGGTAACACTTTCCGCTTGCATCCATGTCATTCGCTTCGGCGCAGCATCTCGGCGAAGTCCTGCAACAATCCTATGGCATCACCCCCACCGCCGTGGTGCCACGCCCGGTGGGCGCCGACGCCAATGCCAGCGTGTATCGCGTCGATGCGCGGCACGGGCAGTGGTGGTTGAAATGCCGCACCTACCAGGTCGACCCATCGGTGTGGGACAGCCTGCACTGGATGCGCGGCACGTTGGGTATCGATGAGATCGTCGCGCCGTGGCCGGCACTGACCGGTGGTGCGTCGGTGCAACGTTGGGGATTGCAGTTCACCCTGTTCCCTTATGTGGAAGGCCAGTCCGGGTTCGAGGCAGCGTTGAGCCGCACCCAGTGGAAACGGCTGGGTGAGGTGCTGCGGCGCCTGCACGGCGCGCAGCTGCCGGCGGAACTGCAGCAGGCGCTGCCGATCGTCCGGCTGGAAACTGCGGCGCTGGAGACCGTCGGGCAGTGGTTGGCCGGCGAGGGCCTGGCGGCCGCGAAGGACGGGCTGGGCCGCGCATTCGTTTCGGTATGGGACCAGCAGCATGCGCGCATTGCGGCGCTGCATTCACAGGCACGGGAACTGCTCGCGACCTTGCAGGACGTGCCGGTAGACCTGCACCTGTGCCACACCGATCTGCATGCCGGCAACCTGCTGATGGGCAATGACGGGGGCCTGCACCTGATCGATTGGGATGGCCTGTCGCTGGCACCGCGCGAGCGCGACCTGATGTTCATCGGTGCGGCGGTTGGCGGGCGCTGGGGGCGCGAGAATCCGCTGGGCTTCGAGGACGGCTACGGCAGCGACCGCGGCGATCCGCGCTGGATCGCCTGGTACCGGCACTGGCGCATCCTGCAGGACCTGATCGAGTTCCAGCAGGTGCTGCTGGGCAGCGATGGCGAGGAGCGTTCGCCGCAACTGCGCCGACAGTCGCTGCACTTCCTGGGGGAGCAGTTCGCGCCGGGTAATGTGTTCGATGCGGCGGAGCGGGTGTATCGGGCGTTGTAAATGCACGTCACCTGCCATCGATGAGGCGTCGCGCTTCGCGCGATGAGTCGAGCATGGCTCGACTCTACAGTTACGCTCGGCAGCTCTTTGTGCCGCCATCGTTGATCGGGCGGACAGGAATCATCCGCGCATGGCGCGGATCTACTCGGCGGGCTTGGCTGCCGCCGAGGCCGCTGCGCTTGCGGCGCGGCGCGACAGCACGGCCTCGCGATGGGCGATGTAGGCGTTGGCGGCGAGGATGATGCCGGCACCGATGATCGTCCAGCGGTCCACCGTTTCGTTGAACAGCAGCCAGCCGAACAGCGTCACCAGTGGCAGTTGCAGGAAGCTGATCGGGGTCAGTGCCGAGACTTCACCCAGGCGCAGCGCACGCGTCCACAGCAGCTGGCCGATGGTGCCGAGCACGCCGGTGGCCAGCAGCCACAGCCACGCCACGCCGGTGGGCCAGACCCAGACGAACACTGCCGGGATCAGCGACAGCGGCACCCAGAACACGTACGTGTAAAGCACCACGGTGTCGGCGCTGTCGATGCGGGTCAGCTGCTTGATCTGGATCGCCACCAGCGAACTGAGCACGGCCGCACCCACCGCCACCAGGCTGCCAGCGGTGAAGCCCGCGGTACCGGGGCGCACGATCACCAGTACACCGATGAAGCCGACGACGACGGCGGCCCAGCGGCGCACGCGCACGGTCTCGCCCAGCCACAGCACGGCGGCGATGGTGACGAACAGGGGCGTGGAGTAGGAGAGCGACACCGCCTGCGCTAGTGGCAGGTGGCCCAGTGCCCAGAATGCGCACAGCATCGAACCCAGGCCGATCGCACTGCGCACGAAGTAGCGCGGCAGCTGTTGGGTCTTCAGCGGCGCGTGGCCTGGCCGCAGCAGCATCGGCAGCAACGCCAGCAGGCCGAAGGCGTTGCGGAAGAACGCCACTTCCTGGGTGGGCACGTAGCGCGTGGCATAGCGGATCGCCACGGCCATCAGGCCGAATGCCATCGTGCTGCCGAGCATCAGCAGCGCCGCCCGCATCGGGGTGGCGCTGGGGGAGAGGGCGGGGGTGTTCACCACTGTGCGCCGAGCAGGCGGGGCTCCGGTTCGATTGGCACGCCGAACTTCTCCAGCACGGAAGCAGAGATGCGTCGCGCCAGCGCCAGCAGTTCAGCGCCGGTGGCGTTGCCGTGGTTGACCAGCACCAGTGCGTGGCTCGGCGCCACGCCAGCATCGCCTTCGCGGAAGCCCTTCCAGCCGCAGGACTCGATCATCCATGCCGCCGAGACCTTGCGCTTGCCGTCCTGGTCGGACGGGAACACCGGCAGCTCGGGGAAGTGCTGCAGCAGTACGTCGACCTGTTCCAGCGGCAGCACCGGGTTCTTGAAGAAGCTGCCGGCGTTGCCCAGTACATCCGGGTCGGGCAGCTTGCGGCGGCGGATCGCGATCACCGCATTGGCCACGTCGACCGCGCTGGGCAGCTCCACACCCTGCGCCTGCAGTTCCTCGCGGATGCCGGCGTAGTCCATGCGCAGGTCATGCAGCAGTGGCAGCTTCAGCTCGATGGCGGTGATCAGGTAGCGGTCCATCTGCTGCTTGAACACGCTGTCGCGGTAGGCGAAGCCACACTGTTCGTTGTCCAGCCGCACCCAGGCCTGTTCCTGGCAGTCCCAGGCTTCGACGGCCTGGATGAACTCGCCGACCTGCGCGCCATAGGCGCCGATGTTCTGGATCGGCGCGGCACCGGCGGTGCCGGGAATCAGGGCGAGGTTTTCCAGGCCGGACAGGCCTTCCTGCAGCGACCACATCACCAGGCCGTGCCACGGCACACCGGCACCGGCGCGGATCACGGCATGGTCGGCGCGATGCTCGAGGAAGCTGATGTCACGGTTACCGAACACCAGCACGGTGCCCGGCAGGTCCTCGGCGATCAGCACATTGCTGCCGGCACCCAGCACCAGCAGCGGGCCGCTGGCCACGTCGGGCAATGCCAGCACTTCCGGCAGCAGCGTGGGATCGTGCAGTTCCAGCAGCTGAGCGGCGCTGGCCTGCACATGGAAGGTGTTCAGGGCCTGCAGCGGCGCATTGCGGGTGAGCGTCCAGCGCAGCGGGGCGTTGCCGTCGACGGTATCCATGGGTGTGCTCACAGTGGGGCCACCGCGCCGCGGCTCGGCGCTTCGCGGCGGCGACGGATCGCCTCCACGCATTCGGAGACGAGGGCCGGGCCGCGGAAGATCAGGCCGCTGTAGCACTGCACCAGGGCCGCACCAGCAGCCATCTTGGCCACGGCGTCGGCACCGGACAGGATGCCGCCGACCCCGATCAACGGCACCGACTCGGGCAGCCGCGAACGCAGGCGGCGCAGTACCAGCGTGGACTGCTCCAGCACCGGCGCACCGGACAGGCCACCGGCCTCGTTGGCCAGCGGGTCGCCGGCCACCTTGCTGTGATCGATGGTGGTGTTGGTGGCGATCACGCCGTCCACCTGCAGTTCGCCCAGTACGCGGGCAGCGGCATCGATGTCGCGCTCGCTCAGGTCGGGTGCCACCTTGACCAGCATCGGCACGCGGCGGCCGTGGCGGGCCGCGAGATCTTCCTGGCGGTCGCGCAACTGGCTGACCAGCTGGCGCAGCGCGGTTTCTTCCTGCAGTTCACGCAGGCCGGCGGTGTTGGGCGAGGAGATGTTGACGGTGATGTAGTCGGCCAGCGGGTACACCTTGTCCAGGCAGGCGATGTAATCGTCCACGGCCTGTTCGTTCGGGGTGTCCTTGTTCTTGCCGATGTTGATGCCGAGCAGGCCGCGGCGGTTGCGCGCGCGCTCGACGTTGCGCACCAGCGCGTCCACGCCCGCATTGTTGAAGCCCATGCGGTTGATGATCGCGTTGTGTTCCGGCAGGCGGAACAGGCGCGGCTGCGGATTGCCGGCCTGCGGGCGCGGCGTGATGGTGCCGATTTCGACGAAGCCGAAACCCAGCGCGAACAGCGCATCGATGTGCTCGCCATTCTTGTCCAGGCCGGCGGCCAGGCCGACCGGATTGGGGAAGGTCAACCCGAACACCGTGCTGGGCATCGGCGCGATGCGTGCGGCCAGCAGCGGCGTGGTGCCGGTGCGGTAGGCCAGGTCCAATGCGGACAGGCCAAGGCCGTGGGCGCGCTCGGCGTCGAGCGAGAACAGGAAGGGGCGGGCAAGCGAATACATGCGTCGGTTCAGTCCAGCGTGCCGAGGAAGGCTCGGGTTCGATATTCAAAAGCGACCTGGCCGTCGACCGCGTGGGCGGCGAACAGGTCCTGCAGAGCGTCGATCATCGGCGCGTGGCGCGGATGACCGGCTTGCGGGGCATAGGAGGAGGACAGCAGGCGCCCGCGCAGGGCATCGAAGTCCAGGTGCTGCACGTTCGGCAGCTCGACCATGCCGCGCAGGCCGGAGCCGAACCAGGCCTGCATGGTGGCATCGTCCTGGTAGCGCTCGGCCACGGCGGAGTAGTCGGTGCCGTAATCCAGCAGCAACTGTTCGTAGCCGACCAGGAACGGACTTGCATCGAGCAGGCGCGAATTCCAGTAGATCAGTGCCAGGCCACCCGGGCGCAGGATGCGCTGCCACTCGGCGCGCACCGCCACGGTGTCGAACCAGTGGAAGGCCTGCGCGACACTGACCAGATCGATGCTGGCGTCGTCCAGTGTGGTGGCCTCGGCGCGGCCGTCGACCGCGCGGAACTGCGGGTACTGCGGTGCCAGCCATTGCTCGGCCGCGCCCCGCATGGCGGCATTGGGCTCAACCGCCACCAGCGGATGGCCGCTGGCCAGGAACAGGCGACTGGAAATACCGGTACCGGCGCCGATGTCGGCGACCAGCGCCTCGCGGCTGACGCCCATCGGGCCGTGCAGCCATTCCAGCAGCGCGGGTGGGTAATCGGGCCGGTAGCGGACGTAATCGGCGACGCGGCTGCTGAAGCGTTCAGTGCTGTCGGAGGCGGTCATGGCAGTCAGTTCGACATCGCAGCGAGCCAGGCCAGGCCGCCGAAGAACAGGATGAAGACCAGGATGGCGGCGATCACCGCGCCGACCATCACCCAGCCCAGTGCCAGACCGGTGACGGCCAAGCCATCGCCTTCCAGTTCATGCGGGCGGCGGCGGATCTCGGCGCGGGCCATGTGGCCGGTGATGATGGCCACGATGCTGGCCACGAAGGGCAGGACGGTCCAGCTGGCGATGCCCATGACCAGGCTGACCACGGCCAAGGCGCTTGTCTGTCGGGGTGCCACGCTCATCGGGGTCCTCCTTGGCAGTGTGCACATGATAGTGCCTCTGCCCGGGCAATCCCATGCCCGGCGGATGCGATGGTAGGCCTCGACCTTGGTCGACGAACCGCATTCCAGCCGTGGTAGGCGTCGACCTTGGTCGACGAAAGGCATGCCAACCAAGGTTGGCAACTACCGGAGTGCCGGTGTCAGCCCATCAACACCTGGCCACCATCCACGTTGAGCACATGGCCGGTGATCCAGCGCGCCAGCGGCGAGCACAGGAACAGGGCGGCATCGGCGATCTCACGCGGGTGGCCGAAGCGACCGAACGGAATCTTCGCCAACGTACCGTGGTACAGGGCGGGATCTTCGATGCGGCGGCGGTCCCAGAGGCCGTCATCGAACTCGATCGAGCCCGGTGCGATGGCATTGACCCGAATCCGGTCCTTGGCCAGCGCGAGGGCCTGCGAGGTGGTGTAGTGCGACAGCGCGGCCTTGGCGGCGGCGTAGGGCGCACCACCGGGACGCGGCTGCTGCGCGGCGATCGAAGACAGATTGAGGATGCAGGCGTCGCTGGATTTGCGCAGCCAGGGCAGGGCCAGGCGAGAGGTCCGAACCGCCGCCATCAGGTCGATCTGCAGGCTGGCGGCCCAGCCGTCCTCGTCGTCGGCCATGCCGTAGCCGGTGGCGTTGTTGACCAGCACGTCGATGCCGCCGAGCGCATCGGCGGCGGCCTGCAGCCAGGCCTGGATCTGGCTTGGATCGGCCAGATCGGCGGAAAACGTGTGCAGTTCGAAACCCTGTGCCTGTGCTTCGGCGCGCAGTGCATCCAGACCGGCCTGGCCGCGAGCGCAGATCGAGATCCGCGCACCGGCGCCGGCAAACGCCAGCGCCATTTCACGGCCAATGCCCTTGCTGCCGCCGGCGACCAGCACGCAGCGGCCGGTGAAATCAATCACCGGCTTGCCAGCCTGAAGAGCCGAGCCATGCTCGGCTGCATTTCCTGCGGTGTTCATGGCGCATCCTGCCGAGCATGGCTCGGCATTACAGAAAGCGTTACAGGTCGAACTTGATGCCCTGGGCCAGCGGCAGCGAATCCGAGTAGTTGATGGTGTTGGTCTGGCGGCGCATGTAGACCTTCCATGCATCCGAGCCGGACTCGCGACCACCGCCGGTGTCCTTCTCGCCACCGAAGGCACCGCCGATCTCCGCACCGGACGTGCCGATGTTGATGTTGGCGATGCCGCAGTCGCTGCCGGCCGCCGACAGGAACTTCTCGGCGGTCTTCAGGTTCTGGGTGAAGATCGAGGACGACAGGCCCTGCGGCACGCCGTTCTGCATGTCGATGGCTTCGTCGATGCTGTCGTACGGCATCACGTACAGGATAGGCGCGAAGGTCTCATGCTGGACCACGGCGTCGCTGTTCTTCAGGCCCGAGACGATCGCCGGCAGCACGAAGTTGCCTGCGCGATCGATGCGGGTGCCGCCGGTTTCGATGGTGCCGCCGGCGGCCTTGGCCTGGGCGATGGCATCGAGGAACTGCTGCACGGCGCCATCGCTGTTCAGCGGGCCCATCAGGTTGGCGGCATCGGTCGGGTCGCCGATCTTGCCTTCGACCTGCTTGTAGGCCTTGACCAGCGTGGCCAGCACGTCGGCATAGATCGAGCTGTGCACGATCAGGCGGCGGGTGGTGGTGCAGCGCTGGCCGGCGGTACCGACCGCGCCGAACACGATGCCCGGCACGGCCAGCTTCAGGTCGGCGGTTTCGTCCAGGATGATGGCGTTGTTGCCACCCAGCTCCAGCAGGCAGCGGCCGAGGCGGCGCGCGACCTTCTCGTTGACGGTGCGGCCGACCTGGGTCGAGCCGGTGAAGCTGATCAGCGGCACGCGACGGTCATCGACCAACTTCTCCGACAGCGCGGTGCCGGCATCGTTGATCAGGAAGAAGATGTCCGGGAAGCCGGCTTCGCGCAGGGCGTCGTTGCAGATCTTCAGCGAGGCGATGGCGGTCAGCGGCGTCTTGTTGGACGGCTTCCAGATGCACACGTCGCCACAGATGGCGGCCAGGAACGAATTCCAGCTCCACACCGCGACCGGGAAGTTGAAGGCCGAGATGATGCCGACCAGGCCCAGCGGGTGGTACTGCTCGTACATGCGGTGGCCGGGGCGCTCGGAATGCATGGTGTAGCCGTACAGCATGCGGCTCTGGCCCACGGCGAAATCGGCGATGTCGATCATCTCCTGCACTTCGCCATCGCCTTCCGGCTTGCTCTTGCCCATTTCCAGGGCGACCAGCGAACCCAGCGCGTCCTTGTGCTTGCGCAGCGCTTCACCGCACAGGCGCACGGCTTCGCCGCGGCGCGGGGCCGGCGTGGTGCGCCAGACCTTGAAGGCTTCCTGGGCGCGGGCGACGACGGTCTCGTACTCGGCCTCGGTGGTCGCGCGGACCTGCGCGATCGGCTCGCCGGTGGTGGGGTTGACCGGGGTGATCAGCTCACCGCTGGTCGCGCTCGACCACTCCCCGTTGCCCAGGTACGTGCCAGCGTTGATCGCGTCCAGGCCAAGGGACTTGAGCAGCTCGGAAGACATGCAGACTCCTGTGTTTCGTTACGTTGTTTGGCGCCATCGCGGGCAGGTGGGGGACGCGATGAACAGAACCGCCGATGGTAGCAGAGGGAGGTTGCTGGGCTTTGGTGCGGTGCGGGGTGGGGTGAGCTCGAGACTGTCAATTTGCCGACATGCGATCCGGACGTGGATGGATGATTTCGACGCAAAATGACGCACATTGACTCATTGTGACACATATGAAATTCACAATAATTCTAGGGACTTACGTAACTTCCTGACGATATCTTCAGTCAGTCCCCGACTTGACGTTCCTATCTTTTGCTTCGGACTTCATTCACAATCCCTCCACATTTAATTGACGCAGCCTCGATATTTCCGTGCTGGGTGGGGAGTCCATGCACGTGACCGCGGACGCTCCGGCGTCCGGTCGAGCAGGTATTGGAGAAGTGCTTTGCTACATGGATCAGTAGAAGACCTTCCCGCAGAGCGGGCCCGGGCGGGTCGCCGCCGCGTCGAGGCCCGAGCCGCCCTCGAGTTGGGGTTGCGCTTGGGCGATCTGTTGCTGCTGCCGGGTATGGCGGTGCTCTCCCACATTCTGCTGAACGGAGCAGGCGCGCCGGATTCCTCCCAGCGCATCGTGTTCGGCGCGGTGATCCTCAGCGCCATCGTTTGCTTCTCTGTAGCGCCGATGTACCGCAACTGGCGGATCCGTGGCCTTCTGGCTGATCTTTGGCTGTTGTTGCTGGCCTGGTCTGGCACCTTCGCGTTGTTCTCGCTCTACGTCGTCTTGGTCGGACTTGCCGATGCGGTCCCCTCTACCTGGCTGATCGGCTGGTATGCCTTTGGCTTGGGCTCCATGGCTGCACTGCGCGTACTGCTGAGAGTGCAGTTGCATCGCTTGCGTTCACGCGGGATGGATCATGAGCGGATCCTGCTGGTCGGGCTGCGGGCGCCTGCCTTGAGGCTGCACCGTCTGCTGCGTGGGAAGCCAGAGCTTGGCAAAGACGTCATCGGCTATTTCGCCAGTGCGGGCGATATCGCCACCCGTCGCGGTGGGGACGCGCCGTGCCGGCTGGGGCGACTGGAAGACGTCCCGCAGTACATGGATCAGCACCGCGGCGAATTCGACCAGGTCTGGGTGTCGATGCCGATGGGGCACGCGGCCGCGATCAAGGACATGCTCAAGCAGATCGAGCGATTTCCGGTGCCGGTGCGCCTGATTCCGGATACCACGGGGCTGGGTGCGTTGAATCCCGGCGTACACCAGGTGGGTGACGTGCCGATGATCGGCGTGCGCCAGGGTCTGGTGGATCATCGCTTCCGCCTGTTCAAGCGGGTTGAGGACATCGTTGTGGCGGGCATTGCGGTGATCCTTCTGGCGCCGCTGTTTGCCGTGCTGGCCATCGGCGTGAAGCTGAGCTCACCGGGGCCGGTGCTTTTCCAGCAGAAACGTCATGGCCTTGGCGGTAAAGAGTTCTGGATGCTCAAGTTCCGCTCCATGCGTGTGCACGCGGAGGGGCAGGGGCAGATCACCCAGGCAACGCGCGGTGATCCGCGCGTCACCCGGTTTGGCGCCTTCCTGCGCCGCAGCAGCCTGGATGAATTGCCGCAGTTCTTCAATGTATTGGGCGGGCACATGTCAGTGGTGGGGCCGCGACCGCATGCGATCCAGCACAACGACCACTATGAGCGGGTGATCGAACGCTACATGCACCGTCACTACGTCAAGCCGGGCATTACGGGCTGGGCGCAGGTGCATGGGTTGCGTGGCGAGACGCCGGAGCTTCGCTCGATGAAGAAGCGTGTGCAGTACGACATCGACTACATCCGACGCTGGAGCCCGACGCTGGATATGCGGATCATCGTGCTGACGGCGTTGAAGGTGCTGGGGCAAAAATCGGCGTACTGAGGTGGCCGATTTTTGGAACTGCGACGTAATTCCATGAATCTGTTGGCGATTTCATCGCCTGTAATGTACTTGTAAGGTATGCTATTCGGCTGCCGCCGGCCTCGGGTGCTCTGGTCGCGCGCGCCGCAAGGAATGCCACAGGATCCAGGTCAGTGTTCAAGAACGTTCTTTTTGTATGTGTCGGCAACATCTGCCGCAGTCCCTCCGCAGAAGTGATGCTGCGCCAGGCGGTCGAGGGCAAGGGGATCCAGGTGTCCTCTGCTGGTCTCGGTGCGCTGGTTGGCCATGGCATTGATGCCACGGCGCAGGAGCTGCTGGTCGAGCAGGGCATGGATGGCCTGGCCCATCGCGCGCGCCAGATTGATGACGCCATCCTGGGAGCCGCTGATCTGGTGCTGACCATGGAGCGCAAGCACGTGCGTCGCATCGCCGAGATCGCGCCGCAGGCATCTGGAAAAACCTTCCTGCTGGGCAAGTGGCAGCAGGATCGGGAGATTCCCGATCCATACCGCCAACAGCGACCGGCGTTCGAGCATGTTTATAAGTTGATGGCCGAGGGTGTGGCGAGCTGGGCGCGGCACCTCTGAAGTCCCGCTGCGTATTCCAGTCCTGTAGCCCTTTCCCCGCATTGAAGACCCCCAATTCATGACCACTGAAGCCCGTACCTCCGCACCGGAAGACAGCGACGAGATCGATCTGCGCCAGCTGCTTGGAACCTTGATCGACTACAAGTGGTGGATCGTCGGCATTACCGGGCTCTTTTTCGTGGTTGCGGTGGCCTATGCGTTGCTGGCCACGCCGATCTATCGTGCGGACGCAATCGTCCAGGTTGAATCGAAGGTGCCTTCGTTGCCAGGCCTGTCGGATATCAGCCAGTCGTTGGGTATGGGCACTGGATCTGCAGAGGCAACCACCGAGATCGCACTGATTACTTCGCGTTCGGTGGTCGGTAGTGCGGTCGATGCGTTGAAGCTGGATATCACCATCGAGCCCAACCGCTTCCCGCTGCTGGGCGGCTACGTTGCGCGCAAGGCCGAGCGCGCAGATTCGGAAGCTCTGGCTGATGTGCGCTTTGGCATGAGCCGTTTCGGCTGGGGTGGCGAGAAGCTGGAGATCTTCCAGCTGGACGTGCCGCGCGCGCTGCAGGCGCGACCGATGACGTTGGTCGTCGGCGAGAACAACAGCTATGAACTGTTTGACGAGGATGACAATCTTCTATTGAAAGGGCAGGTCGGCAAGGTCGCGAGCGGGAAGGGGGTGACCGCGCAGGTTGCCGAGATGCGCGCGCATCCGGGTATGCACTTTGAAGTGTCGCGCCAGCGCCATCTGACGGTCATCAACGATCTGCAGAAGGACATTGCCGTGAGCGAGTCCGGCAAGGATTCTGGGATCCTAACCTTGGCCTATGAGAGTGCCGACCCGGTCCTGGCGCAGAACTTCCTGCAGCAGGTGGCGCAGGCTTATGTCCGCCAAAATGTCGAGCGCAATTCGGCCGAAGCCTCTGCGCAGCTGACCTTCGTCAAGGAGCAGCTGCCGAATGTCCGCAACCAGGTGGATGCGGCGCAGAAGGCGCTGAGTGCCTACCAGACGCGTGCGAACTCCGTGGATCTGACCCTGCAGACCAAGGGGCTGCTGGATCAGGAAGTGGCCGTGGAAACCAGCATCCAGCAGCTTCGCCTGCAGCAGGCGGAGATGGATCGCAAGTTCACCCGTGACCATCCAGCCTATCAGGCGCTGATGCGCCAGATTGGCGAGCTGGAAGGCCGTAAGAGCGGCTTCCAAGGCCAGGTCAAGCAGCTTCCGGAAGCCCAGCAGGAGCTGCTGCGCCTGACCCGCGACCTGCAGGTCAGCAATGAGATGTACACCGGTATGTTGAATCAGGCCCAGCAGTTGGACGTGGCCCGTGCCGGCACCGTTGGCAATGTGCGCATCGTCGATGCTGCCGAGGTCGATGCCACTACGCCGGTCAAGCCGCGCAAGGCGGTGGTGGTGCTGATCGGTACCGTTCTGGGCGCGTTCCTGTCGGTGGCGCTGGTACTGCTGAAGCAGCTGCTCAATCGCGGCGTGGAAGACCCCGCGCAGATCGAAGAGCTGGGTCTCCCGGTATATGCCTCGATTCCGGTGAGTACGCAGCAGCAGACCGATTCGGTCCGCGGCAAGTTCCGCGCCGACGGCAAGTTGCATCTGCTGGCGGTGAAAGACCCGGCCGACCTGGCCATCGAAGCGGTGCGCAGCCTGCGCACGAGCCTGCACTTCGCGCGTCTGGAAGCCAAGAACAACATCGTGCTGATCTCTGGCGCGAGCCCCAACGCCGGCAAGACATTCGTGTCCTCCAACCTCGCGGCGGTGATCGCGCAGGCCGGGCAGCGCGTGCTGATCATCGACGCCGACATGCGCAAGGGAACCCTGCACAAGGCGTTGGGTGCAGCGCAGACCCCGGGCCTGTCTGACCTTCTGGTGGGCAAGGTTGATCGTTCTCAGGTGGTGCGAAGCCTTCCGGGCTTGGACAATCTGAGCTTCATCACGCGTGGCGACGTTCCGCCGAATCCGTCGGAACTGCTGATGCACGCCAACTTCACTGCGTTGCTGGAAGAGCTGGCACCGCAGTACGACCTGGTCATTGTGGATACGCCGCCGATCCTGGCCGTTACCGATGCTGCGATCATTGCCCATCACGCCGGTACCTGCCTGATGGTGGCGCGCTTTGGCCTCAACCAGGCGAAGGAGCTGGCGCTCGCCAAGCGCCGCTTTGAGCAGAACAACGTGCGCATCAAGGGTGCGATCTTCAACGCTGTTCAACGGCGTTCTGCTGGTTACTATAGTTATGGATACTACGAGTACAAATCTACGAATTGACTTGGTTCGGTGGTGGACGCGGCTCAGTAGGTACAACTCGCGTCTTTTCGACCGGTTAACATAGATCTATCTACTCGACGTCGCGGCGTCAAGATTTGAGTCGCACTGAGTATTTTTACGGCGAATTGAGGAGTGCATGGCCGGTCCTGGTTGGGTAGCAGCTTCGCAGGCAGTCAGGATTGCCAGCCAGCTGATTGGCGTTCTCGTCGTGGCTAGGATTATCGGTCCCGCTGAGTACGGGATTATGGCCATGGCTGGAGTTGTGACGAATTTCGCAATGATCTTTAGGGATCTCGGAACGTCGTCCGCACTTATCCAGAGGGACGAGCTTGACCGTGAGACCAAGACAGCGGTCTTCTGGTTCAACTTGGCGGTCGGCGTGTCAATTGCAATGGTCGTCCTTGCGTTCGCGCCTTTCATCGCGCTGGCATTTGAAGCTCCGAAGCTGGTGGCCGTGTTGGCAATGCTTGCATTAGCCTTTCCGATTTCTAGTGCAGGAGCCGCTCATCAAGCCCTGCTTGAAAGAGATCAACGCTTTCGACCAGTGGCGAGTGGGGAGATTGCGGGTGCTCTCTTGGGGGCTCTTGTATGCATCGCAATGGCGCTGGCTGGCGCCGGTGTCTTCAGCCTTGTTGCGCAAGCACTGATTGCAGCCCTAGTACCCCTTATTGCAGTGTGGCGGGCGCTCAAGTGGCGTCCTTCAGCATTTCGGCGCTATCACATCCATAGCCTGAGGAAGGTCATGGGGTTTAGCTCACATCTTGTGGGATTTAACCTTATAAGTTATGCGTCCAGGAATGCCGACAGCGTTGTTGCTGGCCGAATGTTCGGGGCTGCGCCATTAGGCGCATACAGCCTCGCATATCGAGTAATGCTGTTCCCATTGCAGAGCTTAACATTCGTTGCTACGAGAGTGCTCTATCCGCGACTGTCTCGACTAAAGGGAGACTATAGGGCAGTAAGCGAGATTCACCT
Organism: Stenotrophomonas sp. 99219_Sma; assembly: GCF_056480785.1. NCBI lineage: Bacteria > Pseudomonadati > Pseudomonadota > Gammaproteobacteria > Lysobacterales > Lysobacteraceae > Stenotrophomonas > Stenotrophomonas sp. 99219_Sma. The sequence continues at coordinate 1,933,125 of NZ_CM151117.1, forward strand.
TGGTACTGTTAGGGCGATTGCTGCTCTAGTGGCTCCACTGATGGCCGGAATATGTGTTCTGCGCGAGGAATTCATACAAATTATTGCAGGCCCTGGGTGGGTTCTCGCGGCAAATATTCTTATTTGGTTGGCGCCGACAGGTTTTTTGCAGTCAATTTCCAGTACAACGAGTGTTGTATTTATGTCCATGGGAAAGACGAAGGAATTATTGGCGATTGCCTCGTTTTCCTCCCTTCTGCAGATAATTGCGGTAGTGGTGGGGGCATTCTATGGGATCGAGCAAATGGCGGCTGCATACTTTGTCGCCAATATTGTGGTGTTGGTGGTTAATGCGTGCAGCTGTCGGGTCATGTTGGGTGTGGGAATTCTTGAGCCATTTGGCGCTCTAGTTCCCCCAGTTCTTTCGGCTGCGATGATGGCATTGCTGATATTCGCAGTTAAGGGGCGGGTTGCTGATTATTTTGGTGGGTCGATTTTTATTTCTTTGGTTGTCAGCGTTACCATCGGATCTGCGGTGTATCTGTTGCTGCTCTGGTTGATTTCGCCATCCTTTTTCCGTGCCTTGCTTGTCCTTTTTCGGAATAATTCGGAATCTCGTGAAAAAAATGATTAAATCTGATCGATTCCAATTTTCTGGCATCAATGGCTGGGGGCGGCCGTGAGTAGGGATTCGGTGCTCGTTATCCATGAGGTAGGAGAGCCGGGGCACTACGCGGGCTTGATGGAGGCACTCGGGCCTTCATGCAAAGTGGATTTCATTGAATTCTCTACTGGACTTCTTCTATATCGTCGAGTCCGAAAGAGATCTCTGTCGCTGGTAATCAAGGCGGTAAAGGATTTTCTTCGGTTGGCGACCTATGCTCTTTTCCCTTCACTGCTACGGGACAGGCTTGTTGTTGTGGGCATTGCTCCACTCGATTGGCGAGTTGGGATTATATCTCGAGTGCTTAAGCATGCGTCCGTCATTTATCACACATCTTGGACGGTGTGGGATGGGTCGTTCTTTCCTCGTGGCTCAGGTACGTCAATGCAGCGGGCCTGTTGGAGGAAATTCTTGGGGCAGGTTCCAGCAATTGCAGCGGTTACTCCGGTTGCGCGCGATTCGCTTCTTGAAAATTGGTCGGTTAATGCCAGTGCGCTGGTTGGCGTGGTCTATCACTCGTATGATAAGTCGGTATTTAACGTTCTCTCGAGAAATTCTTCCCAGAGGGACTCGTTGAGGCAACTCAGGTTGATATTTGCCGGGCGCCTGGTCCCAGAGAAGGGTATTGAGAGTCTGCTCCGCATCGCCACGTCCTGCCCTTGGGTCCAGCTATCGATAGTTGGTGATGGGCCGTTAAAGACTCTGGTGAGTACCGCAAGTACTAATTGCGACAACATTTTCTATCACGGCTACGTATTGGATAGAAACGAGTTGGCCGAACTTTATCGCGCGAGCGACGTTGTGGTCCAGCCATCGGTTCGTACCGGTCAATGGGAAGAGCTCTTCGGGATGGCGCTTGTGGAAGCAATGGCGTGCGGATGTGTGCCGCTCGCGTCCGCGCATGCGGGCCCGCTCCTAATCGTTGATGATCCGGAGATGTCCGGATTCTGTCTTGTTGATGAATCTAAATTCGAGGCGGCGGCTCTCGCGGTGTTGGAGAGCTTGCGCTCGGACAGTGAGCGCCTGCTCGATCTGTCACGGCGTAGCGTGCGGATCGCCGAGAGGTACGAGCGCGGGAACATCGCGATAAGTTGGCTCGAATTAGTGTCCCATTTGAGACATTCGGTTGAGAAAGGTCGTTCCTTCGATGGTCGCTGAAGAAAATCCTCTGATCGGGGTGGTTATCCTGAATTTCCGAAATGCCCTGGATACTGTTGAGTGTGTAAAGAGTGTTTTGAATTCTGACTACTCTTTCCTCAGGGTATATGTCGTAGACAATGATTCCGCTGATGGATCGCTTGAAACTATTGCGAGGGAGTTCGGAGGAGAGGCCCCGAGAGTTCGCATTATCGCTTCCGTGGAGAATGGAGGTTTCTCTAAAGGAAACAATCAGGGTGTCCGCCGTGCGGTAGAGGATGGCGCGGATTTTGTTTGGATATTAAACAATGATACTAAAGTATCCCCTGAATGTGCCAGGCGGCTGGTCGAGTGCTGGCGGCGGAATGATCGTGCTTCTCAAAAGATCGGTCCGATCGGGGCAAAAGTACTCGACTTTGATTACCCGCATCGGGTGCAAGGTATAGGTGGAAAATTTAGTTTGATCAAGGGATCTACTAGCCATATCGCTGAGGGGGCCATGGACGACGACTCGATCTGTGAGGCCTGGGCGAGCAGCACGTGTGATTATGCTATGGGGGTCAGCCTGTTTGTGTCTTCAGGTTTTCTGGCTGAGGTTGGCTTGTTGTGCGAGGACTATTTTCTCTACTTCGAAGAGCTTGACTGGAGCCGACGTGCAAGCAAGTTCGGCTGGACGCCTGGAGTCTGTCTTGAGGCGACTGTATACCATAGAGGGGGTGCAACTATTGGCTCAAGTGTGGAATGGGCTAGTCGGAGTGAGCTATCCGACATTGAAGGTCAGAGAAGTAAGTTTCGATTTCTAAGTAAGCATTATCCTTGGATGGTGCCTGTGGCCGTGGTGTTGCTCCTGCCTGTATTCTGGAATCGAATTCGTCGAGGTCAGGCGCAGAGGATAGGCAGAATGCTGTACGCCGCACTATCGGGGGCAGTGCAGAAATGAGTGCATCGGTGAGGTGGTGGCGTGAACTCGGCATAGCCTTGATCTATGTCTCCGGGCTGCTATATCACACGGCGATATTCAATCTGGCGTCGAGTGGTGTCCCGCTCTACTTCATCGGTGTTGGAGCTATGGTTTTTGCTCTTGCTGTTCGAGGGAGGGGGCCGTCTCTCTCTGATGTTTCCGTACTCTTCTTTTGCGTTGGCGCGCTTTTACTTGCGTCGCTGGCGCATATTCTAATGTCCAAATACTCTGCCTCTGAATTCACTCAGTTAGGGGCTAGGATATTCTTTCTTTTCTCGTTTTTCACATGTATAAATTTTGTCAGGGTCTTTGATCCGGATGGTCGAGTATTCATTCGTTCGGTGAAGTGGCTTACTGTCGCCTATGTGCTCTGTGGTTTCTACGAATTCTATGCCAAGCGGGTGGGGCTTGCCATTCCATTTGATTGGATCGCAAACAATAAGTCATATAGTGTTGCATCTGGACTTAATGGTGGATGGCTGGGGGAGTCAGCGATTCGAGTTAGGACGTTCTGGGCAGAGCCTTCATCAAGCGTAATTCCCGTTCTTCTGTCGCTTTTCTTCATTGTGAAGGGTTGGTTGTTCAGATCAATAATTTGGAACTGGATATGGTTCTTCCTTGTTCTTCTGTACGTGATTATTACTGGGTCTAGGAATATATATCTCTGCGCGCTATCCATGCTGGTTGTGCTTGGGGTTGTGCGGGTAATTGGGCGCGTTAACGGTGGTCTGGTTAAGCCGTTCTTTATCTTTTCTTCAGTGTTATCCGTCTTTATGGCGTTTACTTGGCAGTTGATTGTTTTGACGCTATTTGATGACCTCTCCGCCACTGGGCGCGCTTCGTCTGTCGCAGTGGGGCTCGGGATCTGGGTGCAGAACATTTTCTTCGGCACTGGCTACAATACGTTTGACATTGAAAGCTATCGATATTCGATGGCCGGCGCGCTGTACACTAGTGAGACAATTATCCAGAACTCTATTTTGGCTAATCTGCAGCAGGCGGGTCTTGTCGGGGCTATTGCTATATTTGCTCCGTTATATATGGCGATCAATAAGACATCTGCAAGATGGCGGGATCTTTCACCTTTCTGGATCGCATTGCTAATCCTGGCTGCCGTGAGTGCCGGGCTTGAATATTCCTCTGCTTTCTGGCTTCTTGTATCTGTGTTCTACGCGGCAAGTTTCGGGAATGATCTTGTCTCGGATTCGCGAACTAGAATGAATGGCGCTTCATGAAAATACTGACCGTGTTGCATGTGCTTGCATCAATTCCCAAGTCGCTCTACTTCAACATCAGCTACTTCGGCTTCGCTACTGGCTGTACGATGCCAGTACTTGTTTCATACAGGGTCTGGCTAAAGGAAATGCGTGGTACCGTCGTGCTGCCTAGGCGCGCTGGGTTCGGCTCGGTCAGGATCGGCTTCGGAAACATTGGAATATTTGATCGACGCCATTCACGCTCAATTTGGGAGGTCCGGGGACGCGTTGTCTTCGAAGGGACCTGCGCAATTGGTCATGGTTCTAAAATCAGTGTATCGGGGGATCTGGTTGTCGGGTCCAGCGTCGCGATGACTGCTGAATCGGTGGTAGTGGCAAAGCGCTCCGTAAGGATAGGGCGCGGCGTGCTTATCTCCTGGGACGTTCTGATAATGGACACGGATCTTCACGAGATACTCGGAGCTGATGGTGTCGTTGTGAACCAGGATGCTCCCGTTGTGATCGCCGATGACGTATGGATTGGATGCAGGACTCTGGTGCTGAAAGGTGCCCATATCGGTGCTGGTTGCATTGTTGCGGCAAGTTCCGTTGTGTCAGGTGAGTATAAAGATGTTCGCTGCCTGCTCGCTGGTGTTCCGGCCAAAGTTGTACGGCGGGGTGTTGCTTGGCGGCAATAGTACGGTGCCTACGTCGTCCTTTTCGAGGGAATTATTCAAGATGGATGGTGCTTAGTTGAAACTAATTATGAATCTTTCAATGGTTGGCGAGAAACCTACGGGTCTCGGTGTCTATTCGCTCGTCTGCGCCCGGGTGTTGTCGTCGTTTCGCTCGGGTATCATCGGTAGGCGCGGTCAATGGGGCAGCGATCTGGATGCTGGCGACGGTAGTGTAGTGGCGCCACCAGGCATCTCCATTGGCTCGGGTAAGTTCTCAGCTCTCAGAAGAAGCCTTTGGCTTCGGCGATTGAACTTTGATGCCGAAACACTGGTGTATTCGCCAACGCATCACGGACTAGGCAATCAGTACGGTCAGGTTATTACGCTTCACGATATGATTTGCTTGCGTTTCCCCTGGCAGCATCCGCTTCAGTACCTTTACTTCAAGTTCTACATGCCTCGTCTGTTGAAGCGGTGTCGTGCGGTCTTCACAGTCTCGGAGACGACGAAGGCTGATATTGCTGAAACGTACGGCTACCCGGCGGACGGAATTCATGTTGTCCCCAACAGCGTCGACTCGAAGACCTTTCGACCAGGGAACGTCCCGCCTTCTTCCGATTTCCTGCTGATGGTGGGGGCTCGCTATAGTCACAAGAATGTCGCAGAGGTGCTTGAGAGCCATGCGTCTTGGTCGTCGCACTACCGTCTCGTTGTAACTAGCTGCTCGGGAAGGTATCGCCGAGAGCTCGACGGCTTGATTGCAAAGTTGGGATTGGCCGATTCTGTGCAGTTCTATGATTATGTCTCGCTTAATGAGCTGATCGGCTTGTATCAGAATTGCGCCGCATTGATATATCCTTCGAAGTGGGAAGGGTTTGGTATTCCACCGTTGGAGGCCCTTGCTTGCGGCCGCCCAGTGATTGTCTCCGACATTCCGGTGCACCGGGAGGTCCTTTCTGATTCTGCAATCTACGTCACTCTTGGGTCCACAGAGTCGTGGGTATCCGCATTTGAAGTACTACGCGACTCATTGCGGGTGGAGCAGATGGTTGGCATGGGCCGAGAGCGAGTTCAGCACTTCTCTAGTGTGAATGCTCTGAAGATGCTCAGAAATGCGCTTCTTACGGTTGAGCCCGATCTGGAAATGCGTTGAATAGTTGAGGCGCAGGGTTACGAGGAACGGTTGCAAGTCGATGTTTATACTTAGTTTGGAATTCAGATGAGTATCGGAGTTCTTTTCCATATCTTCATGACTTTCGAATATTTGTTACTTCGTAGCACGTGCTGAGGTCGCTCTTTTGTTGGTAAGCTCCGGTGGCGATTGAAATGGATAGATCGGTGGCACGAGTTCTTGTTTTGCTTGCTTATTATAATGGTGCCGAGTGGATTGAGGAGCAGTTAAACTCTGTCTTGTTGCAGGAGGGGGTTGATATTCGGGTCATCGTTTTCGACGATTGCTCGGCTCAGCATCTTTCTGCCGAAACTGTTGTCGGCGGAATTGATTCGAGGGTAACGATCTATAATCGCAGGGTCAGCAGTGGCGGTGCTGGACAGAATTTCTTGCTCGCGTTGCGAGATGTGCAGGACGAGTCCTTTGACTTCGTTGCATTCTGCGATCAGGATGATCGCTGGGATTCCACAAAAGTTTCTCGCGCGGTTGCTGCCTTGCGCTCTGGGGCGGCCGTTGGATACTCATCTGCGGTTCGAGCCGTGTGGCCGGATGGGACCATCAAGCTTCTTGCGCAGAACCCCAGCACCACCGATCTCGATTTTCTATTCGAAGGCGCAGGGCAAGGCTGCACCTTTGTGATTGCGCGTAGTTTTGTTACTGAGCTACGGGCATTGGTTCAAGCTCATTCTGAGGTCGTATCCAGGCTTCATTATCATGACTGGTTCATCTATGCGATGTCTCGCGCCCTTCGAAGGCGCTGGGTGTTCGACTCGTCGCCAGGGATGTTCTACCGGCAGCACGAAAGCAATGATACCGGGGCTCGAACCTCGCTGCGTGGGATAACATCCAGAATTGCAAAGATTCAAGATGGTTGGTATGCCTCTCAGGTTTCGGGAATATTGGAAGTTGTAGGCCTTGTAAACAAGGATGTGCTTCCGGATGACTTCTTGAAGGTGCATCAGCGTCGCCATGGTTTAATTCGTAGGATCTCTCTGGCAAGAATTCTCCTCCTTCGAGGTAGGCGTAAATTGTCAGATCGCGGGATCCTGGCTGTTAGTGCGCTGTTGGGTTGGCTATAGACTTGAGGGTTGATATGAGTGAGGTCGCGGTTGTATTTGGCGGATCAGGATTTATTGGTCTGTGGTTTGCTGAGATGCTAATTCGGGAGCGCGGATACTCTAAGGTTTACTTGGCGGACATCGAATCTATTTCAGATAAGCCCTATCCTTTCAGGAGGCAGTTGGCGAAAGATAATGAGGCGGCGCTCGAATTTATTCAGATTGACGTCCGCAAGCCGATTGAATGGCGCCCGCCAGAGGGGGTTTCTCTCATTGCCAATTTTGCTGCTATTCATCGCGAGCCCGGCCACGAAGATTTTGAGTACTTCGAGACTAATATCAATGGTGCAAAGAATGTTTGCACTTGGGCGGATCAGGTCGGGTGCGCAGATATTGTTTTTACTTCGTCGATTTCTCCTTATGGGGTGGGCGAGGCAGAGAAGACCGAGGAGACAATTACCGTTCCCACAACGGCATACGGCAGTTCAAAGTTGGTGGCAGAAGAAGTCCATCGAACCTGGCAAGCTTCGGCTCCGGCACTGCGCACGCTTACAATAGTTCGACCGGGAGTTGTTTTTGGCCCGGGAGAGGGCGGGAATGTCAGTAGATTGGTCCGGGCAGTAAGTCGCGGCTATTTTCTGTATGTGGGAAATAGAAATACGCGCAAGGCTGGGATATATGTGAAGGAGCTCTGCAATGCAATCGCTTGGGTTCGCGACAGGCAGTTGGCGACAGGGGTTGGTGTGGAGTTGTTCAATGCCTCCATGAACCCGGGTCCCTCGATTTCTGACTACGTTGAGACTGCGAAGCGAGTCGGGGGTGTCAGGGCCGTTGTTCCAAGCGTCCCTTATCCACTCCTGCTGGTCGTCTCTTATGTGATTGAATCAGTGGCGCGGCCTTTGGGGATTCGACATCCGTTTAGCCCTGTGCGGATTCGGAAGCTTGTTCGCTCAAATAACGTATTGCCAGGTTACTTGTCTGCTTCTGGATATCAGTACAAGTACGATCTCGACTCTGCGTTCTCGGACTGGAAAAGGGAATGTCCTTCAGAGTGGACGTAATCGACTTCTTTGTCTCTGCCGCGACTAGTGGTGCGGGCTGTTTGTGGTAAAGGAGGGGGGCATTGACCCTTCTTCTTTCAGTCGGAGATGTGATCCAGATTGTCGAAGAAGAAGTCCGGGTCCCGCTCCGACGTCAACTGGTAGAGCGAGTAGCTTCGAGTCAACCGCGCGCCACCATCTCGATACAGTGGATTCCACGCGAACGTCGCACGTGCGCGCGTCGAACGAGGCAGCAGGAAGTCGAAGGGAATCGAAATGAAGATGCCCTTGTCGAAACTGCCTTCGCCAAAGTCCCTGGACGAAACATCAGTCTTGGTGACGTATGCGCCCATGTTGACGCCATTGTCGAAGGCGCGCGCAACCGATACCGTGGCGCCCCAGTCCTTCGCCAGGTAGCGGCCGGCGCTGATCATACTGGTGATCTTGTGCTCATCGCCCCACTGGTAATAGAAGCTGGCGTGGCCGGTGGTGGTGCTGTAGTCGCGGAAGCTGAAGCGCTGATCGAAGTCGCGCTGCTTCACCCAATTCAACTCGGCACCCACGGCCCAACGCTCGTTGAGCGGGCGGTAAAGGATCTCACCACCCACGCCGCCGTACATGGCCTCAAACAGGCCAGCGTAGGCCGAGCCATACAGATCTTTGCCCAGCTGATGATTGCTGGTGAACTGCAGGTTGGTCAGGGTCAGGTCTTCCGTAGTCAGGTACTTACGGATGTTCGTGCGGACCCGGGGCAGGTTGCTTGGCGCGTCGTAGCGGAAGCGGTCGTAGTTGTTGTACGCGTTATAGCTGAGCGTTCCGCTCAGCCAGCTATTCCGCGTAAGGTGGAAATTGGCGGAGTAGGTGCCTGCGACCTGGAACAGGAAGAAGCCATCAGGACCGCCGAGCTGCTGCTGGTATCCAATATTGAACGCGCCGTCGTAGCGTCGAAGTGGCGCCGCATATAGGCTCTCACGGCGCGGCTGCGCAGGCGCTGCCTGCTCGATGTGGCCCGCTAACTCGCTCAGCGGGATGCGATTGTCGAGGTAGCTGTTGAAGGTGCTGCGCTCGATGCTGCTCTCCACGACGGGAATGCCCAGGCGGGTATTCTCGATCGTGAACCATGTGGTATCGGATGGCAGTTCGGAATCCAGGATGCGCGCCGCCCGGCCAACACCCTGCGCCGGGTAGTAGAATCGACGCTGTTCGCCACTGACGATGACTTCCGATCCACGCCGGCTGATGCCCGTGACACGGAGGCCAGCGTTCTCTTCCAAAGTCCGGCTCAGTGCAGGCCAGTCGATGTCATCCATTGACTGCGCAGAGGGTACCGCGGATGCTCGCGTAACCGGAGGCGGATCCAGCAGTTTGGGCGTGGATTTCGCTCGTGCCACATTGCCGCGCAGGGTAATGCCGAGCATGGCCGTGTCGCCGCGTTCCCAGCCTAGGTGCAGTTGCACGTTGGGATTCACGGCGTAGCTTGCGCCCAGGTTGATCGGGCTCTTCTGCGTTTGATTGTTGTTCTGTGGTTCGTGCTTGTAGTCGTTGCCGTCGTACTCAAGCTTCAGCTGCAGGGGTTCCCAGGGGGTCTGGTAAGCGATACCGCCGAAGATGCCCACGGGGCCGCGGAACATGCCCTTGCTGTTGAAGTTGCCAGTGCCCTGCGCGCGCGGGCGCTCTTCAAAGCGATCGCTGATCATCCGAAGCGGATTCGAGAAATCGCCTCGATTGCCGATGTAACCGGTGGCGAGGCCGAGGCTTGCATCGATCGGCCCGAACCGCTTGCTTGCAACCAGGTATTCGCTGGAGAACAGGCCGGTACCGCCGATATCGCGGAAGCCTGCGGACAGCTCAGGCGCCCATCGGCTTTCCTGCCACAGCCGGACCTTCAGGTCGATCGACTTGTCCTTGTAGTTCTGCTTGCCGCTCAGCCATTCCGGGCCATAGCGTCGGTTCGCTACCGATACATAGCGGAACGCGCCTTCGACCCAGGGCAGGGGCTGCATCACCACGTTGTAGCGACTGTAGGGCGAGGTATGGCTTGCGGTGAAGCTCACCTCGCCGTCGTCGGCCATGCGTGCGGTGGGGGTCTGCAGCAGGCCGACGCCGCCCCAATCGCTGGCGGTTGGGGCAGGGGCTGTTTGTGCGTGCAGTACAGCGCTGACGCTCAGGCTGAGGAGGGCAACACTGGCGCGCGCCAGTGGGATGGAGCGATGGCGCATCAGTATGAAACTCCGGGTGCATCCAGCACCTGGGTGGCAAGGAAGCGCACGGCATCCTCGTTGACATCGGGGGCAATGTTGCGAATCTTGGCGGCGCTCAATGGTACGTAGATCACGGCGCCTGGCGCCAAGCGCACTGGAGCGCTCCGGTTCCACAGCGCCACGCCGAGTTGTTGCACCTTGCCGTCGGGTTGGATGACGTAGAGATCATCAGGGCTCGCCACCGGCAGCAAGGCACACGCGTTGCGGTAGCTTCGTGCGTCGAGTGTGGCTTGATGCTGCAGCTTGCACGGCTGTACGACCGCGCCAACAACCTGCACGGTTTCGGGTCGGCCGGGATAGACGACGCGGTCGCCGGCCAGCGCGGGTCGATTTTCCGCTGCACTGGCTTCCAGGCGGCGCGGATCAAGGAGCTGCGGTTCGCGCCCGGTCACTGGCAGGTCACCGAGCTCGCGCGCCAGCTGTGCGGCCGCGTCGGCAAGCTCCGGAGCATCCTGCTGGGAGGCGAGTGTTTCAAGATCGAAGAGCAGGCCCGCTTTGAGGCGGGTCTGTGGCGTCAGTGCACGTTGCCGAAGAAGGGCGGCGCCCAGCATATAGGCTTCTTCTTCCGGCGCTGCAGCAAGTGCGGCTGCGCTGAGGCGGGCCTCGGCGGGAAGCGTGTGCATGCCGGGATTGCGAACATGACCGGTCGCTTCGACGTTGATCGGCGATGAGGCGTGCGCATGTGAGGCCAGCGCCAGTGCCAGCCCAAGGATGATCGGTCGCAGTGTCATCGGTTCTGCAGGTCCTGCGAGTAGGGCTTGAGCTGGACAACTTCAAGGCTGGTGTCGGGTGCGATGGCCTGGATGCTCTTCCAGATGAACCCGTTGGCAGGATCGACCCAGTAGTGGTTGTCGCGCTTCCAGCCGTCGCCCTGAAGCCGCTCCCGCACGTGCAACAGCTCGCGCTCACTCTCCAGGATATGGACCTTCTCCTTGCCCAGGGTGGTCAGGGTGCCGGTGACGCTCATTCCATACCGGTAATCAGGCATGACGTCGTAACGGCGCTGCACTGTCGTGCCATCCGCTATCCGGTGCAGCGCGTGGAAGGGGGAGTCCCCTTCGAGCGTCATGTCCTGAAGCTCCGGGCTGCTGCCGTGGGTTCCGACGACGATGCCATCCCTGAGAAAGACGATGCTGCGCTCGGCGCTGTACCAGGCCTGGCGCCCGGAATCGATGTTGCCCAGTACCAGGATGGCGCCCCCTGCCGGACCGCTGACCTTGATCTGCGGGAATCGATTGGCGGCCACCTCGGTGGCCGTGGGTTCCACGTTGGGCTTGCCCCGAAGCGCCATCTGCACCGACTTGACGCTGGTCTTGCCCACAACGCCGCAACTGGTTGCGGTGATGAGTACAAGCAAGGCCAGCGCCACGGGGCGCTGGCGGTTTGCACGTCGGGTGGCAGCCTGAGCGATCCTGCTCACGGTAGAGACCACGTTACTTGTCCAGATCGTTGCGCGCGCTGGCAGCGTTGCTGATGATGGCGGTGAAGGGTAGCAGCTGGTTCACGAACCGGCTCCAGCGGGTCACGCCGGCGGCACCGACAAACACGACATCACCAGGCTGCAGGTCGAACTGGCTGGCCACGGCAAATGCAGCGGGTGACTTCGCTTCCAGGTGGAACACCTGCGACGGAGTGCTCTGCAGGTCATTCGAGCCGCGGATCACGTAGACAGCGTTGCCGTTGGAGGTGGTCTGCAACAGGCCGCGCGCTCGGCCAAGTGCCTGGCTCAGGGAAATCTCGCCGGTCTTGAAGTTCAGTGCACCGGGTTGATTGACTTCACCTACCACGAACACTTCCTTGTGATCCAGGTAAGGCACGTAAATATGATCGCCGGCAGCCAGGAACACATTGGTGTCGCCTCCGCCGTTGCGGCCAAGTCGATCCAGGTCGATGGTGTAGGTGGTGCCGTTGCGGGTGAGGCGTACGCCGGAGAGGTCCGCTTGCGTCGGGTCCAGGCCCGCTTGGCTGATGGCATCGCCCAACGTCAAGGGCACGACCGTGAGCGCAACGGTGGCGGGCTGGCGCGAGGCGCCGGTAACCCACACGCGTTGGCTTGCGTACGTCAGTAGTGATACATCCACCTGTGGCGCCTCGATGTAGCGGGCGAGCTTGGATGTCAGCTCTTCACGCAGCTCTGCAGGTGTCTTGCCCGACGCGCTGATCTTGCCGATGTAGGGATAGAACAGTGTTCCATCCGATTGGACGGGGCGGCCGGCAGCATTCAATTGCTGTTGGGGGCCAGCGGGTACCGTCAGTTCGGGATGATCCCATACTGTGATGTAGAGAATGTCGCCCGCACCGATGCGGTAGGGGCCCGGCTGATACTGGGTCAGGGCGGCGGGCAGTGCCGCGACATCGCGAGTGGCGCGCTCCATGGCGATCAGCTTGGGCGTGATCGGAATCAGTTCGATCTGGTCGTTGCCAATGGGCTGATCATCGCGAGCGAAGGTGCTCGAGCGAAGATGCTGGCCTGGCGCCCACATGCAGCCGGTCAGGGTGAGTGCCACCGTCATTGTGGCTACGAAACGCTTGCAGTCCATCGAAATCTGTTCCTGGCCCGATCGGGCATGAAAAAACCCTCGCCGAACTGACGCCCGGCGAGGGCGGGGTGCTACGTCGGCGTGTCGATCAGCGGGTGGTGCCGGTCGTGCCGGTGGTGCCCGTGGTGCCGGTCGGCGGGTTGGTGGTGCCGGTACCGCCGTTGTTGCCCGCGTCATCCTTGCTGCTGTCAGCAGCAACGCTATACAGCACGCCAGCAGCGGCGATGCCCAGACCCACGGTAGCGACGGTGGTCAGGGTGCCGGTGGCGGCAGCGCCAGCAGCTTCAGCGCCAGCAACTTCAGCGCTGGTTTCGGTGGCGACAGGAGCTTCCTGAGCGAACACCGGCGAGGACAGGCCCAGCAGGGCCAGGGCGGCAATCATCTTCTTCATCTACGGGGTCTCCTACTCCGTGAGGGAAATTTTTCCACCGCTATGTTGGCTGCTATTCATTTGCCCTGTCAAGGAACGTGAAGGAAATGTGGGGTCGCCCTGGCGATTCTCAGAAGTGTTGGAAGATCTCAGCCCTGCCGGAGATGAGCTTTGCTAGTGCAATGACGAGTTGGTGCGTGTGGACGTCCGGCAAGGCGAGGGGCAGGACCATTCCCGCGAGCACGGCAGCGACAACAGCCATCGCAGGGGCACGACCGACGGGTGATGCGGCGTGCAGTGCCCACGTGCTGCAGCTCAGTCCAAGTGCCAGCCCGGCAATGACTTCCGAAATGCTATGGGCATGCAGCGGGATTCGTGACCAGGCAATGGCGGTGGCCAACAGCGCGCCGATTACCAGGCCGATCGCCCGTGCGCGCTTGCCGGGGCCGGCAAGCAGTACACCAACGACCGGATAGACGACACTGGACATCGCGGCGTGCCCGGAGAAACCGGTGAAGTGCACGCTCTTGATGCCAATCCCCCAGCCCATGAAGGCCAGCTTTGAGGCAAGCGTGACGCCGGCGGTGACGGCGATGGCCAGCAGCCATCGCCATTTCAGGCGTGCGTCTGCACGGGGCAGGGTGATCAGTAGCACCAGGGCCATCGGCAGCAGCCAGCGGCTGTCGCCGAGGGCGGAGAGGGTTCGCCAGACGTCGGACATCCAGTTCACAACGGGTCGCGGCGGGCCAGCATATCTACTCCGAGGGCTCTGCAGAACGCCCCGCGCTTGGTCCATTCAGCCAGACGAGGTATCCTTTCCCGCTGCCAATGGCCCCGTAGCTCAGCTGGATAGAGCGTCCCCCTCCTAAGGGGAAGGTCGCCCGTTCGAATCGGGCCGGGGTCACCATTAATCAATGGCTTATGGAATTTCATGGCGAGCGACATTGCTCTACATCACCGTGCGTAATCCAGCTTTTGGCACAGTTGGCACAGCTGTTTGAACCATACGTTGTGCTGAAATCCGTACTGAAGGCCCCGCTTCGAGGCCCGGATGACGGTCCTCAATGACCTTGCTGCGTGGCACGGATGAACGCGTCACACAAGATCAGCCAGCAGTTCCGGGATTTCATCGCAGCCCTCGGCGGGGCAGCGGGCCTGATTACTGCATTACTGCGGGCTCAGTTTTTGTACTGGGAATCCTTGCAGGCTGGGCTGTCTTTCAAGAACGGCCGCCGTCTAAACCTTTTTCACCAGGGTCGATCGCTGATGGTCTAGCAGCGCTTGGCGCTCTTGTTGGTGCTGCATCTACCATCTTCATTGCCGTGCTTGCCTCTCGAGAGGTTGCTAGGCGGAAGAAGGAAGCGCTATCAATCTCAGTGTCAATTTCATGCTGGCCTGTGGTGGCGGACATGGAACTGGCCGTCCGTATAAGCAGAATCGTCCCCGAGGGACGGGAGTTCTCTCGCGCCGACATCAAACTACTAACCGAGGTAGCTCAGACCTTCATGACGCATGAAGAGCTAAGGGATTGGGCTTTGGTCTCCGGCCTCCCTGCTGACGTGCTTCAGAGTGTTGCCACTGGTCGCTCTTTGTTGCATCAAGCGAGCGTCCAAGTAAGGCTAATCCGCAGAAATTCTGATCGGGGTGAGGATGTCCCTGCTGTTGAAGTATGGAGCCTTGTAGTGAAGATTGAGGAGGCCGCCGAGAAATTGCGCTACGCGGCGGACTACCTACACCAACAGATCGGGGGCCGGGATGTCCCGCCTTGGCGAAGCTGGGTAGGTACAAGGGACATGAGAACGATCCAGAGAGAGTTGACTCGTCGTTATCACAAGATCTAAAACACCAATCGTTTCACCGCTTGGTCGTCCCCGTCTGGAGTGAGATGCGCGTAGTACTTCTCTGTTGTTGCATAGTCTGCGTGCCCAGCAAGGACTTGCACGCGACGAAGTGGAACACCTGCCATCACCATATGAGCGCAGAAAGTATGGCGTAGCCTGTGAAGGTGACCGCCCACTCCAGCAAGCTCACAGTCCTTCTTGAACCAGTCAGACAGGGTGTCCTTATGCACCGTGACGATCGGGTCGGGCAAGCGGCGCAGTGCCCACCTGGCATAGCGGTTCAGAGGAACCTCCCGCCACTTTCCTGACTTTGTCCGGCCTTCGCCGTTCTCGTCCGGATCGCTTTCCACGAGGAGGCGCCCGGCGACGACTGAGCTCTTCTCCAGGCCGATGATCTCTCCCCGCCGCAGTCCGGTGTGGGCCATAAAGAGCCAGAGCTGCGCCCGCGCGGGGTTCGCGCGATACAGCCGGCGCATCGCCGCCCGGTCATAGAACTTGACGGCCACGCTCCGCACGCCGCGCGGTGCCTTCACGGAGGCCAGCGGGTTCACGTCCAGCTCTTTCCACTCGACGCCGCGATTGAACACCGCCATCAGCCGTCGAATCTCCTTCCCCACTGTTTCCTTTTCGGAGTTGCGGGCCACCATGTCACGGCGCGAGTTCCTGGAATGGTGGGAGTTCCATAAGCGGAACCCCATTGACCCCGTGAGCCTGCACATCAAGCCCGCTGCCTTCGCCGCGTACATCACCGCCTCGCACAGCCAGGGCGGGACCAAGCGCTCCTTTCAGCACTACCTCGACGCCCTCGTGCCACGGTCCGATGAGGACGAGGCGCAGGACTGGTTCGACGGACTGGGATGACCATGACCGACACATTCGGGCGGTTCGCCGCCACGCCCATTGGCCCGGTACTCGCTGCGCGAGATGGCGGGCTCACCCTGGCCACCACCGGCGCCACCACGCTGGCCAGCCACGCGCGTTCCGACTTCAGCCTTGATGCCGGGACGGTGGGCGTGGAGTTTGCCGTGTGGGGTGATGACGCCGTTGCAGCACTCGTAGGATTCGCCACCGGTCCAGCAGCGCTGAACAAGGCGCTGGGTGCAGACCTTGCCAGTATCGGTTGGGACCTCGCCGCCGGGAGGCTGCTGCAGGCAGGCGGTGCGATCGCGACGGGCCTTCCGACAGCGACCCATGGCGACATTGTCGGGCTGCAGGTGGTCTTCGGGGCACCGCGCCAGATCCGGCTCTACCTCAACGGCGCGCAGATCCTGGTGCGCGAGCTGCAGCTGTCCGGGCCACTGTTCTTCGCCGCTTCGCTGGGCGCATCGAAGGCTGGCGGGCTCTGCCTGGCTGTCAACGCCGGCCAGTGGGGGCCGCGAAGCGAGGCCGCGGCTGCAGGCTGGCGGTTGCCCACGGCATCCGTCAGCCCGACCCGGTTGGCCGACGTGGACTGGCTGTCCGCACCCGGCGACAGCCCGGCGAATGCCCGTTACGAGGGATTGGTGGCCGAGGGCGTGAACCTGATCCAGGAACTGGCGTTCTGGCCGTGGGGTGGTGATCCGGTGTCCCAGGCAGCGGCTGCCGAGTGCGTCGTGGTCGATGCGGAAGGTTTGCTGGACGGGATGGCGGGCACCGGTGCCTCTGGCAGTTCGGTGCAGATCCTGCTGGCACCCGAGAGCGGGATGCGGGCCGACGCGGTCCCGGCTTTCCGTTGCGCGATCGAACAGATCGAGATCAACGACGATGGCACCAAGACACTGCACCTGCGCGATGCGCACGACTACCTGGACGAGACGATCAACCGGGGCGTGTTTCTGCCGAATGTCGCGTCATTGGCATGGAAGCCACAGCCGGTGGTGATCGGCGCGGTGGCCAGCATCCCTGCCATGGGCGCCAATTCGGACGCAACATCGATGTTCGTCGCTGACAGCCGGGTCTACGTCAATGCGGTGATGGACCGCGGCGACTTGATGGAGATCACCACCTACAACGAGGCCCCGGACGGGCAACAGCTGCTGCTGAAGTCGCCACCGGTGACGCCGGTGGTGGTTGACGCCTCCAGCATCGGCGCGGGCATGATGCCGGCACGGCTGGAGCAGGCGGTGGGTGATGTGATGGCCCGGTTGGGCCGAGCGGCGTGGTCGACCAGCGACTGCGCGGTGATCGACCAAGCCACGGGTTACATGGGGATCGGCTACTACGCAGGCACGGCCATCACGGGCCGCGCGGCGCTGAACTCGCTCCTGCCCAGCTACGGCGCCGGCTGCTATCAGGATCCTGCTGGCGTGTTGCGCTTTGTCCGCGTGACCGCGCCCGAGGCACATGCCGGTGCGTTCGCCTTCGACCTGTCGGAGGATGATCTGGCGGCTGATCTGGTCATGGTGCCCGATGACGCTCCCAACCTGACCCGACGCGTGGCCTACCGACCCAACGGCCAGGCGCTGGGCGCATCGGACCTGGTCACCGACGTTGTCGACGTGCCCCAGTCACGGCGCGATGAGCTGACCGGCCTCTACCGGGGGCAGGTGTATGGTGCTGGTGCGCTGCACGCCCACTACCAGCGGGCCGAGGCTGCGGACCCGGTCATCTCGTTGTTCTGGCACGCGGCCGATGCGCAGCAAGAGATTGAGCGCGTCTCGGGCATGTACCAGGTGCAGCGCCACTTCTACCAGCTCGCGGTCCGTGGTGATCAGGATCTTGCGCCGCTGCCCGGGCAGATCGGCCGGCTTACCTACGGTCGATACGGCCTTGAGGACGGCAAGCCGGTGCTGGTGCGTCGGGTAGAACGCAACCCTGCCACGGGGGACGTGGTGCTGACGGTGTGGGGCTAAGCCCCCTCCCTGATCATGTCCTCCAGCTGGCTTGCCAGATAGGCAATGTCGACCGATGGGTTGTATAGCCCACTGGTCCACTGGGACGGTGGTGCATTCGTCCGCAGCGAGAAGTTGGCGGATGCCTTCCTAACCGCTGGTTCGTAGAACGCGTCTTCCAGCCTGGTGAGCCGACGCTTGGAGCCATCGATCGTCCCTGTGGATGCGCGTTGCTTGAGGTGGGCTTTCAGCTCAATCAGGCGCTGTCGGTACTGATCGAGTTCATCCGCACTCAATGCTCGGTGGCGATCGCCTGCGTCAGCCAGTTCCTCAAACTCTGCATGCACTCGCTGCAGCTCGGCCAGCAAGCGCTGCGCCTCTTGGAGATTAAAAGTGTCCATTCAATTCGATCCTGAAAGCGGCCTCGTCCGTGTTGAAATCAGTGTGCGCGGAGGGGAGGCCGACGATCTCAACCGGTACTTGGCCTCCGGCGCGCTGCACACGCTGGAGTCTATTGCCGGATTGGATCAGGGACCTGTGAGACGACGGCTGATCGACTGCTTGGGGCGGCAGGTTCGGTCGCTGAAGCGAAACGAGGATGAAGTTCGCGCAGCGAAGAAGGCAGGGGCCCCGTGCTGATCGGATACGGCATGCCGGCCGTTGCGACGGTCACCCTCACGGGAGCCACGTGGCTCAGCGCGGATCAGGGCTCGGCACTCTTCGACGGCAAGCCCGGCAGGGCCTCGCGGATCCGGCGAACAAGCTCGCTGGCGATCACGTTTACCCTGGTCGCAATAGCAAATGGCGGGAGGCGCAAGCGCCCTCCCGCCAATCACTAGAGGAGTAGAGCGCATGCCTGCGGGCATTCAGACCTTCAATCTCGACGGATCGCTGGAGATTGATTACACCACCCGCTTGGGGCTGTTCATTGGCACGGTTCAGACCGACGCCGTGCACGGGAACTCGACCTGGGTGGGGCCACTGCCACCAGGGGATTTCCTCTTCTACGTGGTGCCGCCTCCGGCGCAGCCTGGCCGTACACCGAGTGTTTGGTATTCAGATGGCCGGGTGTACTGGGGCACTGATGTGGATGCCAACGGGCAGCCGGCCTTTTCCCTGGTTCCGGCAACTGTCCTTTACGGGGTTCACTGAAATGCTAGTAGGAGGGTTTGAGGCATACACCCCGTCCGGAACGGTGCAGGTCCGAAGTGACCTGCTCAACTTCCATCTACGTCACAAGTTCGATATCAACGAAGCTGGCGCCGTTGCGTACGAGGTGTCGGGGATCGTAGTAACCCGGTTCGTCACCCGTGACTTCCAGGCCAAGAGCCCAGTGGTTGCGGTCACCGGTCCGAACAACAACTTCGGGCTCAGCGTTATTCTGACCAATCTCGGTGGCAACAACTGGCGAGTGTCAGCCTACACTGGCTCATCGTTTGTGTTCGGTACGGTGTGGGTATACGACTCGGTTGTGACGGGAACGCCGGGCAAGACCGGCATCGAGGTCTACCGAGAGCACACCGGCGAGCTGGCTTTCGCTTCCTGGGCGAAGCCCCTACGCATAATGGGCGTGACGACTGCCCCGTTCGGGGCGGCAGAGGGCGCCTACATGCAGGTCCCGGCTGGTCGGCGCTACGCGGTGATCTCGTCTCGTTCGTGTCAGCGGATTGAGCGCGGCGTGGGCTTCCGGCTGACCGGGCCGCAGGGGGATGGGACCGGTGCAGCGGGTTCGGGGCGCTTCTACTATGCCGGCGCCACTGCCCTGATCCCGCAGTCCGACAATGCGACACAGTTCAGCGCATCCGGGCACTTCGTGCTGATCGATGTAACCGGCCATTGATTGTCGCTCTCATGCCTCCGCAAACCATGCAGCATCAGTCGGAAGCCACCTGGTGCGAGACGCAGGTTAGATTCAATGCCAACCGTTCATTCGCTAATTGAAATTGATCGATTTGAACTTTGTCACTTTGTGGACTCGCTGCTCTGGATACGATCAAAGGGCGAGCAAGATGTTCGCGATTGAAGAAATGGAGCATTTCGTGAAATCGAGTCTTCTGAGTATTTCTTTGCTTCTCACAATTGGTGGCGCGTCCGTCGCCCATGCAAGCGGGACTGACCTGGCATCCGTGGCGAATGCGGCGGTGCAGATGGATCCCAGTCTTGCTGTGCCGGCTGGTGTCACGCTGGCAGAACTCCACCGCATCTACCAAGGCAAGAACAACACCCACAGAATTCTTCACTACGATATTGCCTCGTGGGTGCGTTCGGGCTGGATGGACGAAGGGGTCATCGGGTTTATCTCCACGACACCCTTTGAGAACAGTCACCCGATTAGGGAGTGTTTCAGTCACACCCCATGGGATGGCTTCACCTCAAAGGACATGAATTGTGAGGGACAAGTCATTCCTCCCAATCAAGGGCCGATCGGCTATGTATCGTCGGTGCAGCTGCCAGGAACCGCACCACTGTATCGATGCGCTTACACGTGGAAGGGAAAGCTCCGTCATTTCGACACCCGCGATATCGGCTGCGAAGGCATCTCGGGCGCTCACAACGACGGGCCGCAAGGCTACGTCTTCATGTGATTGAGGGGCCGCCTAGCCGCTGGCTGGGCGGCTCACCTTACAGGCAAAAGCAATTCCTCGCTGTTGTTCCGCGGCGTGTTGACCGCGCGGCTGACGCGGTAGGCCTCTATCGCGCAACTCCGAGGGCAGGCGCGGCTACATGGCGTCCATGCGCTTGTTCCATCCAGATCACGAGCTAGATTCTGATCAGATCGAGCGCCGAATGGGTCATCTTGGAAGATGAATCCAACGGCGCTCACGATGGAAATATTAGGCGCTCTCCATCGGGGTCAGCAGATCGTTCGCGAGTCGGACAGCTTCGTCCATGGTGATAGCCATCATCATCGGATATCCCCAGAACTTTTCATAAATTGCGGCGAAGGCCTTAGTGGCGACGCGCTTTGCGGTGCTGGGCTCAATGTAGATCGCAGCTTTAACATAAGACCGCAGCTCGGCCTTGTTCCGCTTCATCCAGAGCGAGACCTGTTTTCGTTCTTCTGGTGATTCTTCGTGGTTGCTGCGATCCAGTCCTTCATCATTAATGAGGACGAATGGCTGCTTGCGTGCAAGCAATTGCTCGAACTCTTCGAACGGTGAGAGGCCCGGCGAATTGCTGGGAGCCTTGAAGCGCATCCAGACGATTGGAAAGTCGAGAGCATCGAGTTGCATGTTCTTCTCCTATGATGGTGGAGCACAATCGAAACGCTTGACTTGCCTGGAGGCTTTGGCTGGCTGGGGTGCGAGAGTGCTGGCTACTACAGTAGCCTCACGTGTCGTGGCCTTGTTTCATCAGAAGGTAGAATAAGTTCAAATTTGGGCCAAGGTTACAGTGTAACAAAAGCTGCCGACCAGTCTAAGGGAGCTATCGACAAGCTGGGCAGTGCAGGAATCGGATGCATTCAAGCAGATGTGCCGGTAAGTGGCCGGCGAACATCTGCTGATAGGCTTCTTCCAGAAGGGAGAGACGGTCGCGAAGGACCTGGGGCCCATCTGGCGATTGGGGGGGGGCTCGAAGGGTCGGCCGCTCGTGCCGCAGATCAGGCGGGCATCGTAAGGGGCATCGTAGGCTCCAACACTTGGTCGCATTCGACCAAGCGGGCGTTGCTGACTGCCTGACGCTCGCCGCATCCAGCGCAAGCGAGCAGGGTTCCTCCCGGCATTGTCTGCAGGTCCGGAGCGCTTGAATGGGTGACATGTCTGCACTGGTTGCAGCGGACAGTAATTGCACTTACGTGCTTCAACTTGCCCAGCTCGTCGCGGTCCGCGTCGAGGTCGATAACGTGAAAAAGGCCTGTATCTGGCATTGCTAACTACCGGAAAATTTTGCGCATGCTGCGCTTTGTGGTGCCTGCATCTTGTGACGAAGGTCCGAATTCAGCAACACCCGAACCTGACGCGTTCAGAACGATCCAACGACCTCACGCTCACATGAGCCCGCTGCTGCTACGGTGGTCCTTCATCAAGGAGGTGCGCAATGCCCATCAGGGCGGTTGTATATGTGAGCGGCGCCGGAGAGGGAATCGCCGGCGACAAGCTGGGCCTATCCAACGGAAAGCTGGATCAGATCGTGGATGACGCGGCCCGGTTCAACCGTAATGCTGGGGTTACGGGGGTGCTCCTCTTCGATGGCGGACGCTTCCTCCAATACATGGAGGGGCCAGAGGACGGATTGGCAGTGGCCTACTCCAGGGTTCTGGGTGCCACCAGCCACAACGGCATTGTGGAGCTGCAGCGGGGCAGGGTGGGGCAACGCCGCCTGCCGTTCTGGCCCATGAAATGGCTGCCAGTTGAGCCCGAGGAGCTTAAGCGCGCGGCCCATGCGGACTGGACCCGGTTCAATCAGCGCGGCGATGCCCAGGCCGCCTATGCGACCGCGATGGATCTGTTGGTCGCGTTAGTTGAGCCGTACGCCATCGCAGCCTAGCGCTTGCTGCTTGGCTCGCCGATTTGCTCGGTCAGAACCATCAGCGATTGCTCAAATGCGGCGGCGAAGAGATCGCCGCCATCGTGCTTGTGCTTCGCCGCGATGCTGGGAAGTAGGCGTAACCAGGTGTCGGTCAGCTGCTCGGGCGCCGGGTGGGTCAGTACACAAAACCCTCAGCGCGTACTCCGTTGCTTTCAAATAGCCGCGATGAACCTCGATCGCAACTTCGCAGGAGTGGAGGCGGTCCCGCAGTTCGGAGATGCCATCGGTCATTTTGGGTCCTCGATGTCGAGTGGATCGTCGGGCTTGGGGTCGAAGAGCGCCAGAAGTCGTTCGCGACGGCACTGCTCTAGCCAGTGATGCCAGATCTCCATTTCGTCCATCAATCCTGTCGTTCCGCAAGCAGGGCACGTAAGCGTGGTTCCCGTTCGATCCTTTTGAAAGCCTGCACCCTCAGTCATCGACGACCTGAGCCCACAGCTTTTACAGGTTGATCGCACCTGCTCCAATCGGATGATTGCGCCATTGGGCGCAAGCAGGGGCAGGATCGAATGGATCCTGAAAGCGTTGGGAGGGTGCATAGCCGTGCCGCTGGAGGGCTGGACACGGGAGCAAAGGATTCTGCACCGGAGAAGAGCCGCGAGACCCTACTGTGCTCGCCCTAAAGTGAACGCTTCATCACAGCGGGCTGAGCGGTGGTGTGCCTTCTCAGGATCTGCGACGGCCGGTCGTATCCTTCCAGCCATGTATTCCTCCGCCGGCTTCCGCACCGCCCCGATCCCCTCTGGCTGGGTCCAGACGGGTGAGCGCTGGGCGCTCTCGTACAACGGCCGCGAGACGGCCGGCGTCGAACCCGATGGCGGCCCTGGGGTGCGCCTATGGCTAGAAGGCCACAAGTTTTGGGAAGTAAAGGAAGTGCGCGCGGCCAACGCCCGGCAGGCGAAGCGGTACGCCGAGCGCTGGTGTGCGGCTAGGCTCTATCCCGATCTGCCCCTGCGCCAGGCTGTCGCCCGGCTGACCGACAGCACCCCGACCCAGCCGCCGCCGCCACTGCCCGGCCTGCCGCCAACCCGCGAGCAGCAGCAACAGGCCCGGCGCCTTGCCGAGGCCGGGCGGTCGGAACTGGCGCGAATCAAGGAGGCGCTGGAGCCGCGCCGACCGCCGAAGGAGACCAAGCCCAGGGCGAGGGATCCCATGAAGGCGTGGGTCAGGGCGGGGCGGGCGCAGCTCCGGGGCGGTTACTGACCAATGGCCGGTTTCCGGCTGCTCAGCAGCAGGCCGACGCCGGTAACGAGACATGCGGCTAGGGCTGCGATGGACAGAGGGAGATGGAATTCCTCGCGGCCAGCAATGGCAAACGCAACGTGGATTACCGCTGTGCCGGCACCGACTATCCCGCACAGGCGGGCATACGCTCGCGCGGATGGCTTGGCCAGCGCGACTTGGCGATACCCGTGCAGCAGGGCGCCCACAGCGGCCAGGTTGAAGATCAGGAACCCTTGGATGCCCCCAGGGACCCGGAACATGTTCCATTCGTGCCAGAACGCGGCGTCGATCTGGTGCAGGATCAAGGCCAGCAGTGTTGCCAGATACCACCGTTCCATGGGGCTTCCCGTCCAAAGGTGCGCGAATTCTAGCAGCGGGGCTCGGTTATGCAGAGCAGGGAGGCGCAGCGGGTCAAGGAAGCGCTGGAGCCGGCCAAGCCGCCGGCGACCAAGCTCCGCCCGAGGGACGCGCGCAAGGCGTGGGTGAGGGCAGGGCTGGAGCAGATGCGGGGGGGCTGAAAGATCCGACTACGCTCCGCCATGGCTGGGGATACTGCGTTTTACAGCGCTTGTGGCCCCCCGGCGGCGCGTAATCTGGCACAGCTTTGGCACAGATCGCACCAAGAGCATTGACGGATATAGCCGGATCGCCCCCCTCCTAAGGGGAAGGTCGCCCGTTCGAATCGGGCCGGGGTCACCATGAATCAATGGCTTGCGGCATTTGGCAGGCTTGCGAGAGTGTCTTGAAGCGCCAGTTGGTCCCACAGGTGAATGCGGGCTCTGCGCGGAAGTTCGCTACGCTGATGCTGTGGGCCTCTGCTCATTTCAGGCGGCCCGCAGCTTGCTGCTGTGGTCATTCATCCCGGCTTTTGTCGCGGAGCGCGAGGAATGCGGTGATTGCGCTTGCAGCGACGCCGAGCAAGAAGCCGAGGACCATTCCGTCGAACCAACTCAAGCTCGCCACGTTGCCCCCATGCAAAGACTGATGCGCGAACAGCGTTCTGCTGCTTGTGTTGTACTGCGAAGGGGCAAAGGTATGGTCCCGGGCTTTCGCCGACCTTACAGAGAACAATTCGCATCTTGGTGTTGCGAATCCCGGGTGATCTGCAGCAACAGATCTTCGCGGTTGTTCCAGGGCGCGTTCACCGCGCGGCTGACGCGGTAGGCCTCCATCACGTATCCAGAACGGCACTGCGGCCAGGTGGCTGCCGTGTGCTGCTTCGCCCAGGTCACTACCTCCTACCAGAAGCTGGTCCGCATGACCGACCAAAAAGCAAGGTTCCCGCGCGAACGAGCGCTTGCTTGGCGTTGAGGTTTTCCAAGAACCAAGCTGTGCTACTTCACGATAGTAATTGGCACATATGCCGGTGAGTGAGCCTTAACCCAATTCAAGACCGAAGTGGCTTCGACGGACCCGCCGGTTGCGCGTGAGTAGTGCCGCGCTGTCGCCCAGTCCGAACGATTCGGGCAGATCGTTGCTGCGTTCGCGGGATCTGCAATCGCCGGTCGTATCCTTCCGGCCTTGCCTCCTAGGCACAGCAACCAATCCTTCTGCACGGCTCCCGTTCCCTCTGGCCGGGCCAGTTGGGCGACATCTGGGTGCTGTGGCGAGTCGGAAAAGGCTTCGACCTTCGCGGCATTCAAGAGCTGGGGTTACTCCGAGCGGACACCACACAGGGTGATGGCCTCGATGTAGCGAGCCTGTCGACGCTTCAGGAACTTACTGTAGAACTTGATCTCGCTCCCCCCTCCGGTTTGGGGGGTGATCTCAACAAACTCCGCCGGGACCCCGCCATTGGAGGTCGACACGGAGTAGCCATTGGCACGGGGCTCAATCACGTACTGCCATCGCGATCCTCCGATGCTCACCTCTCCCCATGCATCGCGGACACAAGTAGCGGCAGCCAAGGGCTCTTGATTGGACGAGAATGCTGCTGCAGGTCCAGTACTTCGCATGTCGCCAACGGAGGTGCAGGCAGTCAGCAGCAGAAGTGTGATTCCGGTTGTTGCCATCCCGAGGTGTAGAGTCATTCCGTGCATGCAGCAGCTCCATTGGAAGTGAGGAACTGTGACGCAATCATGAGAGGGCTACAACAGTGTAGTCGTGAGGTCGGTCTGCTGCCGGCAGTGATCTCGCCCGTGGCAAAGGAGCCGATGGGGCCGTGGGTGAGGGCGGAGCAGTAGTAGATGCAGCCCAGTGTTTGAGCAGAATGGCCCCGAGCCGGTCCTATCCACTTCATAAGCCATTGATTGAACGCGCAGAGAGATCCCCGCTTTAAGGAAGGGTCGCCCGTTCGAATCGGGCTGGGGTTATCGGACTCAGGACGTTGGAACTCGCTTTTCAGGGTAGTGCCGGTTTGGCGCATCCCCGTCGCACAGAAACTCGACGCACTGCAAGAGGCAGCGATCATGGCTGCATGATGCCGCACATGTTGGTCATGAGATAAGGCTAAAGCACCTCCCGCAAGCCCGCTGCATATGCTGAAAACGGCGCGCATTGAGTTACCATCCGTTCTCGCCACATGGAGGAACGGATATGCGGAATCGGATGCTGATCATCCTGTTGATGGGCGGTCTCGCTGGCTGTTCTCCCAGCAAGGAGGAGCTTGAAAAACAGAAGGCTGAGGCAGTCAGGGTCGCGGTTGAGGCAGGTGTTCGCAAGGCGTTGAAAGATCCTGATTCGGCAAGGATCACGATTCGCCAAGTGTTTTCACTCTACGACGGTACGATCGCTTGCGGAACGGTGAACGCAAAAAACAGCTTCGGCGGCTACACGGGCGACATGACATTCGACATCGGCATCAATGCTGATGGAAGCCCCACCGCGCCGACCATTGCGAATGATGAAATGAGCAATGCTGTGTTCGCAGCCATGTGCGATTTCCAGAAGGAGTATGCTGCACGCCCTGGAAATGCTGGAAAGCCCTCAACGCCAGACCAGAGAAAGCAGCTCATCACTGCGTATGAAAAGCGGGTGCGAGAGGTGGTTCAAGAAGTGGCCTCCAGAAGGTAGAATGCACGCGTTTGGATCAGCTGCTAACCCACCGTGAGGAGGGTTATCTGTTCCTCCGGAGGATGCCGGTCGGCCGTTGGAATCAGACCGAGGTCCCCGCCACCGCATGCCACATACTCGCCGGGCTTATACAACAACCCCAGCCCGCCCAGCACCGCCGCCACCTCCTCGCGCTCGCCACCACGCAGCCCCTGCAACGGCAGCGGCAGGCAGTCCTCGCCGCACAGTCCCAGCAGTGCCGCCGCGCAGGCCATGACGCGAATCCCGCCGAACCGCTCATATAGGGACCACAGCGGCGCCAGCCGCGCAGACAGGGCAATAGCACCCTCTTCATCGTCACTACCCACGGCCCGCATGATCTGCAGCGCAACCTCGGGGAACAGTCCGGCGGTCACCGAATACCAGCCGTCACCCCCCGCCAGCAGCCCTCGCACCGCCGAGGCGTCACCACTGACGCCCAGCGTCACATGCGCGGGAACGCATGCACGGAGTGCAGCAACGCGCGCGTCAGCCTCGACGGGATCATCAGCAAGGCGCGGAATCTTGATCGAAGCGATGTTCGGCAGCGCCGCAATCCGGCCGTGCAGTGCATCGGTAAAGCGGAAATGCGTGGTGCCCGGATTGTCGTAGACGCAGATTGGCGTGCGGACCGCTGCGCATATTGTTTCGAACAGTGCTTGCACCTCATGGTCCTTCAGGGGCTGGTAAGACACGGGGGCGAGCAGCAGGCCTGCAGCACCTGCATCCTCGGCGTCCAGGGCCAGCTCCAGCACATCGCGGGTACGCAGTGCACCGATGCCGGCGATGACCGGTACGCCTCCTGCGTGCGCCAGGGCTTCGCGCAGCACGCGCTTGCGCTCGTGCTTCTCCAGATAGGCGTAGCTGCCAGTGGAGCCAAGCACGCCCATCGAATCAACACCGGAATCGGCCAGGCGCTCGATCAGTCCGGCAAACGCACGAAAGTCGATGCCGGCTTCAGAGAGCGGGGTCAGTGGAAACGCGCTGAGGCCTTTGAACATGGGATCTCCCGAAGGGGGAATGGGCTGGACGCCTGGAATTGTTTATTGTCCTATGACAAAACTCAAGTGTCGACACGCAGCGTGTCTAATCGCCACGAATGACGCACCATGCGGGTCATGAAACCAAACCTTTGCGCCGTCCAGCCTTCCCACTACGCCACCATTGCCGATTGGCTTGATTCCGCCGAGGTCACCCAGCGCTGGGCGGGCCCCGGCGTGCCGTTCCCCTTGCCGCCGGAACGGTTCGCGCAGGTGCTCGAACTCGGGCCGAGGCCTGGCTGGGCGCTGCTGGACGAGCAGGGCCAGTGCCTGGGCTTTGGCCAGTACTGGACGACCGACGCCGGCACCGCGCACCTGGGCCGCATCATTGTTTCCCCGCTGGCACGCGGGCGCGGCCTTGGCCGGCTGCTCATGCAGGCCTTGAGTGCACAGGCCATGCGCGAAGCCGGTGTGCAGCGCCTCACGTTGCGCGTCTATCGTGACAACACCGCTGCCGTGGCCCTGTATCGCGACCTCGGCTTCCAGCAGGTTGATGCGTCCTCGACGCCGGAACTTCTGTTCATGCAGCGCACGTCGGCCTGAACTTCGCTCATGCTGGCAAGGTGGCCTGCAGGGCAAACCATTGCTCGCGGGTGATGCGGCTGATGTGCTCGGTGCGGTAGTCGCCGAGGAAGCTGTTGAACTTGTTCACTTCGGTATGGTGATGCTGGAAACCGCATTTGCTCTGTGCGCTGAGCGATTGCAGGTTGTCAGCGAAGTAGCCGCACCACAGTGCGTCCAGTTCCAGCTGCATGAAGGCGTGCCGCATCACTTCGCGCACCGCTTCGGGCACCAGTCCGCGGCCCCAGTACGGAACGCCGATCCAGTAGGCGATCTCACCCTCTCGATCGCTGATCTCGAAGTTGCTGTCGGTGCCGATCAGGATGCCGACACAGCCGATCGCGTGGCCGTCCTCGCGGCTCTGCAGCGCGTAGACCTCTGGCCGGTTGAAGACGGTGCGGATGATTTCGGTACTTTCCTCAACGCTGGTGTGCACCGGCCAGCCGGCGATGGGGCCCACGCGCGGGTCGCGGGCGTACTCGTACAGATCGGCAGCGTCGGTGTCGCGCCAGGGGCGAAGGATCAAGCGTTCGGTGTGCAGCTGCATGTCAATTCCACGGGAACAAAGAGAGTGCACAGGCTAGGTCGCCAGGCGCGATCGGCCCAGAGCGGGACCTTGATGGTTTCGGTACTTTTCACAACGGGTGGCCGAGCCCGGGTATGCTGGGGCCCGGAATACAGCCGGATCGGCCCATGGACCGCGTACCCCAGCTCCTGGACCAGGACGAATCCATGCGCCTGGAGGTCAGTACGCTGGCCGAAGGGCAAGGCGTCCCGTTGTCGTTCGGCCACGCTTATCTGGCGCTGCTGGTATGCGTATCGGGGCGCGCACGCTTTGCACTGAACTTCCGCGAGGTAGCGGTGCAGCGGCACGATGTGCTGGTGCTGGCAGAGGACACGCTGGCGCTGCTGCGGCAGCGCTCACGCGGCTTTCTGGCGGTGGTCTGCCTGATGCCCAAGGCGCTGGCATCGGAGGTGGCCTATGTGCTTCCCAATGCACTGTTCAAGTTCCTGCACGATCAGCCCCACTGCGTGCCGTCGCCGCTGGACGTGCCGCTGCTGCAGGGCTGGCTGCAGCAGTTGATGGATGCGCAGCACAATGGCGGCCGCTATCGTCACGTGATGCTGCGCAACCTGCTGCAGACGTTCTTCCTCAAATTCGCAACGCTGTTGCCGGCGCGCAGTGTGGCCGTGGCGCAGGTCAGCCGACGCGAGCGCTTGGCCTGGAATTTCTGGGAACTGGTCGGTGAGCGCAGCACGCGCCAGCGCGACGTGCAGTCCTATGCCGACGCGCTGTGCATCACCCCGTTCTATCTTTCGCAGCTGACCCGCGAGTGCTTCGACGAAACGCCAAAGGCGTTGATTGATCGCCAGGTGGTGCTGGAAATCAAGGCGCTGCTGACCTACAGCGAATTGCCGATCGGTCGTATCGCCGAGCGACTGTGCTTCGAGGATGCGTCCTACCTGTGCCGCTACTTCCGGCGGCACACCGGGCAGTCGCTGACCGGCTATCGCCGGGCAGGGCAGGGCGGTACTAGTGCGACACGAACAAGGGCGCCGGTACTTCGGCCAGCAGATCCTCGGTGACCCCGCCGAGCACACGCTCGACCACCCGGCTGCGGCTGTAGGGGCCCAGCACCAGCAGGTCGGCGTCGGCATCGAGCACGTGCTGGCGGATGGTCGCGGCAACGCCGCCCTGGCTTGAACTGATCGCCTGGATCTCTACTTCGACGCCGTGCCGCGCCAGGTGCTGGGCCATCTCGGCGCCAGGTGTGGCCTCGGCCCTGGGCGTGTCGACCATCAGCAGGTGCACCGCTTTTGCACGTGCGAGCAACGGCAGCGCATCGGCTACCGCACGGCGTGCCTGCTTGCTGGCATTCCAGGCCACCACGATGCGATGGCCGACCTGGTCGCCATGCCAATGCGGTGGCACCAGCAGCATCGGCACGCCGGTCTGGCGCAGCGTTCCCAGCGGGTGCCAGCCAGAAGGGGCGCCGGGAGTACGCGGATAGCCGGCGATGATCAGGTCGCAGTACAGCGACTGCAGGGCCAGGTCGGCGCCGCCCAGATAGTCCGAGACGATGCGCAGTTCGGTGCTGATCTGCAGTGGCTCGGACACGGCACGCAGGTTCTGCATCAGCTGTGCGGTGCAGGCGGCATCCGCGCGCGCCTCGTGGTCGAGCGCGGCGGCGATGCCGGCACCGCGCGCAAAGCCGTTGGCGATGTCGGTGGGATGCTGGGCGGTGGAGACCGCGACCAGATGGGCCTGCTGTGCCTGCGCCAGATGGGCGGCGATGTTGAGAACGCGGTCCCCGGTGTCGCTGGCGTCGAACAGCACAGCGATATCGCGTAGTGGATGCAGCATGGCGTTGTCTCCTTCGATGCCTGTGACGCGTTCCCTGCCGTGCACCGACCCGGGTGCACCGGACGCATCCCTGTTTTAGCGCACCGGTGATCCGAATGAATCATCTTTGATTCAGTTTATTAATTGGTGATTCATGCTAGCGTGAGGGCGAACCCATACCTCAGCGCTTTCATGCGACCTGCCGCAGCACGCACCCGCCGCGACCTGCCCCATGCGCTGGCGGCCACCCTGGTCAGCCATCCACGCTGCACCCTCAGCGAACTCGCGCGCGGGGCCGGTATCAGCCGCGCGACCCTGTACCGGTTTGCGCCCACCCGGGAGGCGATCGACGAGGCACTGTTCGCGGCCGGCTTCGAGCGCGTGGAAGCGGCGGCGGTCTGGTTCGATGAGGGCGGTGATGCACACCACGTGCTGGAGCAGGTCACCGCCACGCTGCTGGCGGACTGGGAACTGGTAACGCTGCTGTTCGCGCGGATGATGGAAGAGCAGCAGCGCCAGGGTGACCTGCATCTGCTGCCGGAGCGCTGGGCGCCGATCGGCGAGCGCTTCGAGGCCTTTTTCCTGAGAGGTCAGGCGGCCGGAGAGTTCAACGTCGGTTTCACCGCAGTGTGGCTCGCGGACTTCTACTGGACCTGCTTCTACGGCATCACCTGGTCACTGGCGCGCGGTCGGCTGGCGCCGGCAGCGGCAGCCTCTACGCTGCTGGCTTCGTTCCAGCGGGGGGCGATGACGGGTTGACCGCAGGGCCCTGCTGCCGGGGCACCGTGCCTTACGCCTGCTTCAACAACTGCACCAACTGGCGCAGCCGATACGGCTTGGGCAGGAATTCCACCTGTTCCGGCAGGGGCGGCAGTTGCGAGCGCGCATAACCGGACGACAGGATCATCCGCGCCTGCGGCTGTTCGCGCGCCACGTGCTCGCTCAGTTCGATGCCAGACATGCCGTTGGGCATGCTGACGTCACTGAACACCACGTCGAAACGCGCTTCGCCCTTCAGCAGGGCGGCGGCCTCATGCGCATCGGCGGTCGTGGCCACGTCGATGCCGAGGTCGCGCAGGGCCAGGCCGATCATTTCACGCAGATCGGTCTGGTCTTCCACCATCAATACGCGGATCGGGTCATCGGTCATCGGCAGGGTCCTCCATTGCGGGGAGCAGCAGGCTGACCGTGGTGCCGACACCGGGCGTGGTGGACACGTCGACGAAGCCGCCGCTCTGGGTAGTAAATCCGAACACCTGGCTCAGGCCCAGGCCGCTGCCTTTGCCGATGTCCTTGGTGGTGAAGAACGGCTCGGTCGCCCGTTCGGCGATGTCGGCCGCCATCCCGTGGCCCTCATCGCAGACGCTGAGGGTGACATAGCCACGTTGCAGCGTGGAGTCCGCATCCGGGTCGAGGCGATGCTCCAGCGCGGTGCCGATCAGGATGCGGCCGCCTTCAAGGGTAGCATCCGCGGCATTGGCGACCAGATTGGCCAGCGCCGTCTGCAGCTGCAGCGCATCGGTGTTGATCGCAGGCAGGCCGGGCGCCAGCTGGGCATCCAGCACCACCGTGGGCGGGCAGGCGCGTTGCAGGTCCGGCAGCCACTGCCGTATCAGCGCATTGATATCCAGTGGTTCGCGGATCAGGGTCTGGCCGGTGCTGAAGGCCAGCAGCTGGCGGGTCAGCAGCGCACCACGATCGGTCGCGGTCTGCGCCGCATCAAGCAGCTCGGCGGC
Organism: Stenotrophomonas sp. 99219_Sma; assembly: GCF_056480785.1. Lineage (NCBI taxonomy): Bacteria > Pseudomonadati > Pseudomonadota > Gammaproteobacteria > Lysobacterales > Lysobacteraceae > Stenotrophomonas > Stenotrophomonas sp. 99219_Sma. Next base: position 1,965,295 of record NZ_CM151117.1, read on the forward strand.
GCGTGCATCGTCACCGTTCACGCGCAGGGACAGCAGGTCCAGGGCGTTGCCGATGGTGGTCAACAGATTGTTGAACTCGTGCGACAGCCCGCGGCTGAGGCGGCCGACGGTCTCGAACTGTTGGGTATTGCGCAGCGCACGCTGGGCATCACGCAGCAGCCGCTGTGCCTGCCACTGCTCGGTGATGTCGCGGGTGATCTTGACGAAGCCGAGCAGCTCGCCTGCTTCGACGACCGGCTCGATGACCACGCTGGCACGGAAAGACGAGCCATCGCGGCGCACCCGCCAGCCTTCACTGGCGACGTGACCGTGCTGCGCTGCGAGGCGGAGCAGGCGCTGCGGTTCCCCGGCTTCGCGATCGGCAGCCAGATAGAAACGGCCAAAGTGCGTGCCGACCACTTCACCGGCTGAATAGCCCTTGATGCGCTCCGCGCCCGGGTTCCAGCTGCAGACGATGCCATCAGGATCAAGCAGGTACAGCGCATGGTCGCGCACGCTGTCGATCAGCAGTCGCAGTTGGCGGGAAGGGTCCGTCAGCACGGACGTCGTAGAAGCAGCTGCGTCCACGTGGAAATGAGCATTACCCCTGGAAGGGACGTGAAGCTAGGCAGTGCAGTGTGAAGAGTGCGTGCAGGCGCGGCACGTGCCAATGGTCCTGTGCGGCTGAATACGACACGGAGTACCATCACCCACCCTTTGTGCTCTGGAACCGACCTGCATGCGTCCTGGTGCGACTACGCGTGACCGCTGGATCTGGATGACCTCCGCCGTACTGCTGGCAGCGACCATTGCGTTGGAACTGGTGGTTCCGCTGGGCTACGCCGTCTGGCTGGCGTACTTCCTCGCTGTTGGCGTCACGCTGTTCCAGCGCAGTGCACGCGCGCCGTTCATCGTGGCCGTCGTCGCCTGCATCCTGTTGATCATCGGCTACAACGTTGCCCCGGCCAGCTCCAACTCGGCGTTCTCGTTCGTCAACCGCAGCATTGGCGGGTGTGCGTTCCTGATGATCGCGCTGATCGTCTCCCGCGCCATCCAGGCGCGACGCGACGCGATGCGGGCGCTGTGGCTGCAGGAGGCCGAGAACGCGGTGGCGATGAGCCTGCGCGGTGACCTGGGTCCGGAGCAGATCGCCGAGGCGGCGGCAACCAGCCTGGGGGCCCAGCTGCAGGCCGACGTCGCCGCCGTCTACCGTCTGGAAGGGGGAAGACTGCAGCTGACCGGCGGTCTGGCATTGCCGTCCGGCATGCCGGCGTCGCTGGCATTGCAGGAAGGCGTGGCCGGGCAGGTGGCACGGGACGAGCGCATCCGCCACCTGCATGGGGGTGATGATGCGGTGCTTGAGCTGCAGACCAGCCTGGGGCGGTTGCCGGTGCGCGAGCGCATCCTGGCGCCGATCAGCAGCGATGGCGCGGTGGTGGGCATCATTGAACTGGGACGCACCCGCGCCGGCGAACAGGATCGACTCGATGTCGAGCTGCTGGAGCGCTGTGGGGAGACCATCGGCATGGCGCTGCGTGCATCGCTGCTGCGCGCACAGTTGGTGGTGCTGCTGGAGGAATCGCAGCGTCAGGGCGAGGAACTGCAGGCCCAGCAGGAAGAGCTGCGCGTGGCCAATGAGGAGCTGGAAGAGCAGAGCCGCAGCCTGCAGCACTCGCAGACCCATCTGGAAGAACAGCAGGCCGAGCTGGAACAGAGCAACGTCCAGCTGGAGGAGCGCACCCATGAGCTGGAAGCGCAGAAGCAGGCGCTGCTGGTCGCGCAGAGCCAGCTGGTGCGCAACAGCAACGAACTGGCCGCCACTTCGCGCTACAAGTCCGAGTTCCTGGCCAACATGTCGCATGAACTGCGCACGCCGCTGAACAGCTCGCTGATCCTGGCCAAGCTGCTGGCCGACAACAAGGACGGCACGCTCACCGAAGAACAGGTGAAGTATGCGCGCGCGATCCTGTCGTCCAACAACGATCTGCTGGCGCTGATCAATGACATCCTGGACCTGTCGCGTATCGAGGCCGGCCACGTCGAGCTGGCCGATGAAGTGGTGGTGACGGGCAGCGTACTGCAGCGCCTGCGTGAGACCTTCGAGCCGATGGCGCGGCAGAAGGGCCTGGCCCTGCAGATCGAGGCCGATGCGCTGGCCCCCAGCCAGCTGGTGGTCGACAGCCAGCGCCTGCAGCAGATCCTGAAGAACCTGCTGGCCAATGCGGTGAAGTTCACCGAGCATGGAAAGGTCAGCCTGCACGTGCGTGCCGGTGGCCAGGGGCGTGTTCGGTTCGAGGTCTGCGACAGCGGCATCGGCATTGCCCGCGAGCAGCTGCAGGTCATCTTCGAAGCCTTCCGCCAGGCCGATGGCAGCACCCGCCGCCGTTACGGTGGCACCGGCCTGGGCCTGTCGATCTCGCGCGATCTGGCCGAGCGCATGGGTGGCAGCATCCAGGTCGACAGTGAACCGGGTCGCGGCAGCTGCTTCATCCTGGAACTGCCGTTGCAGGGCGCGCCGGTTTCGGAACCGGGCGAAGTGCCTGCCGCCGCCTCAATAGCGCCTGCGCCGCAGCCTGCGCCGCCGATCGCTGCGCGTACCCCTGTCGCACCGACCGTTGCATCCGTGGCGCCCGTCACCGCCAGCGTGGCCGATGACCGCGGCCGTCGCCAACGCGCCGGCCGCTTGATCCTGGCCGTCGAGGACGACGCCACCTTCGCCGAAGCGCTGGTGGCCCTGGCCCATGAACTGGACTTCGACTGTGTGGTGGCCGGGACCGCCGAAGAGGCGCTGACCCTCGCCAGCGAACTGCGCCCCAACGGCATCCTGCTCGATATCGGCCTGCCGGACGTGTCCGGCCTGAGCGTGCTGGAGCGCCTGAAGCGCAACCCCGATACCCGGCATATCCCGGTGCACGTGGTTTCGGCGATGGACCGCAGCCAGGTGGCGCGCGAGCTGGGTGCGATTGGTTTCGCGATCAAGCCGACCACGCGCGAGCGGCTGGTGACGGCCATCGAACAGCTGGAACAGACCAGCCAGCGCGACGTGCGGCGCCTGCTGATCGTCGAGGACGACAGCGAGCTGCGCCACAACCTGGAACTGCTGCTGGGCCGTGATCAGCTGCAGATCGTTGCAGTGGGAACGCTGGCGGGGGCGCTGGAGCAGCTCAGCACGGTTACCTTCGACTGCATGGTGATGGACCTGTCGCTGCCCGACGGCAGCGGCTACGACCTGCTCGAGCACATGGCCGGCAATGATGATGTCGGCTTCCCGCCGGTGATCGTCTATACCGGTCGCGCGCTCGGCCGCGAGGAAGAGCAGCGCCTGCGCCGCTATTCGAAGAGCATCATCATCAAGGGCGCGCGTTCGCCCGAACGCCTGCTGGATGAAGTCACCCTGTTCCTGCACAGCGTGGAAGCCAGCCTGCCCACCGACCAGCAGCGCCTGCTGCGCGAGGCCCGCCGTCGCGACACCGTGCTCGATGGCCGTACTGTTTTGCTGGCCGAGGATGACGTACGCAACATCTTCGCGCTGTCCAGCGTGCTTGAGCCGCTGGGCGTGACGCTGGAGATCGCGCGCAACGGCCAGGAAGCGGTGGATCGCCTGGCTGAGCGCGAGGTCGACCTGGTGCTGATGGACATCATGATGCCGGAGAAGGACGGCCTGGCAGCGATGCGCGAGATCCGCGCGCAGCGTCACCTGCAGGACCTGCCGATCATCGCGCTGACTGCCAAGGCCATGCCGGATGACCGCGAGCGGTGCCTGCAGGCCGGTGCCAACGACTACATCGCCAAACCCATCGACGTCGACAAGCTGGTGTCGCTGTGCCGGGTCTGGTGCTCGCGGCAATGAACGAACAGGCGTTGTTCGACCTGGAACTGAAGGTCCTGCTGGAGGCGCTGTACCAGCGCTACCACTACGATTTCCGCAGCTACGCGGTGTCGTCGCTGCGCCGGCGCATGCGCCAGGCGATGCAGCGCTATGAGTGCGAACGGCTGGTTGACCTGCAGTACCGGCTGCTGCACGAGCCGGAGCTGTTCGCCCAGGCCATGCAGTTCTTCACCGTGCAGGTCTCGGAGATGTTCCGTGATCCCGCGTACTTCCGTGAACTGCGCGAGCAGGTGGTGCCGGTACTGCGCACCTATCCCTCGGTGAAGCTGTGGGTGGCCGGTTGCAGCACCGGTGAGGAAGTGTGGTCGCTGGCGATCCTGCTGCATGAGGAAGGTTTGCTTGACCGCAGCATCGTCTATGCCACTGACATCAATCCGGCCGCGTTGGCCACCGCCGAGGCGGGCGCCTATGGCATCGACCGGATGGCCCAGTTCAGCCGCAACTATCTGGCGGCCGGTGGCACGGCGTCGCTGTCCGACTACTACGCCACGGCCTACGATGGCGCGGTGTTCGACCGCCAGCTGCGTCGCAACGTGGTCTTCGCCGACCACAGCCTGGCCACCGATACCGTGTTCTCCGAAGTGCACCTGGTGTCGTGCCGCAACGTGCTGATCTATTTCAACCGCGACCTGCAGGACCGCGCGGTCGGCCTGTTCCGTGAGGCGCTGGTGCATCGAGGCTTCCTCGGTCTTGGCAGCAAGGAATCGCTGCAGTTCGGATGCCACCATGACGCCTTCGAGGTCTGTTCGCGCGAGCACCGCCTGTACCGGAAGGTGGCCTGATGGCGCTGCCGGCGCGTCCTGCCGTGCTGGTGATCGGCGCGTCTGCCGGTGGCGTGGCGGCCCTGCAGGCGGTACTCGGTGCGCTCCCGGCGACGCTGCAGGTGCCGGTACTGGCCGTGCTGCACCTGCCGCGTGACCGCACCAGCCGCATCGCCGAGGTGCTGGCGCCGTACTGCGCGCTGCCGGTGCGCGAAGCCGAAGACAAGCAGCCGTTGCAGCTGGGCACGGTGACGTTCGCGCCGCCGGATTACCACCTGCTGGTGGAGGACGAGGGGGCGGTGGCGTTGTCGGTGGATGCGCCGGTGCTGTTCTCCCGTCCGGCCATCGATCCGCTGTTCGACTCCGCTGCTGCGGTGTTCGGCAGGCGGGTATTGGCCCTGCTGCTGACCGGTGCCAGCAGTGATGGAAGCGAGGGCGTTGCCGCCGTGCGCCGTGCCGGTGGCCGTGCCTGGCTGCAATGTCCCGAGGAAGCCGAAGCGTCGATGATGCCGGCCTCCGCCCTGCAGTACGCCGGCGCCGATGCCGTGCTGCCCCTTGAACTGATGTGTCGTCGCCTGAAGGAGTTGTTTGCATGAACCTGCTGCCACCGGACCCTGCGCAGTCGCAGTCCCCGGTCAACCTGCTGATCGTCGATGACGTGCCGCAGAACCTGGTGGCCATGCAGGCGCTGCTGCAGCGCGAGGGCGTGAATCTGCTGCTGGCCGGTTCCGGCGCGCAGGCGCTGGAGCTGCTGCTCGAGCACGAGGTGGCACTGGCCCTGCTGGACGTGCACATGCCGGAGATCGATGGCTTCACCCTGGCCGAACTGATGCGCGGTTCGCATCGCAGCCGCGACGTGCCGATCATCTTCCTGACCGCCTCCCCGGATGATCCCCTGCGCGTGTTCAAGGGCTACGAGAGCGGTGCGGTCGATTTCCTGCACAAGCCGGTGGCGCCGCAGGTGATCCTGAGCAAGGTCAACGTCTTCATCGAGCTGTACCAGCAGCGGCAGCTGCTGAAGGCGCGCAACGAGGCGCTGGAACGCGCGCTCAAGCTCAACGAAACAATGGCGGCGGTGCTGACCCACGACCTGCGCACGCCGCTGTCGGCGATCCTGCTGTGCAGTGACAAGCTGGCGATGGAGATCCCGCAGGACAATGCGGGTGCGCAGCAGACCCTGCAGTACCTGGAGGCCAGCACCCTGCGCATGGCACGCATGGTCGAACAGCTGCTGGACTTCTCGCGGATCCGCAGCGGTGGCCTGCGGCTGCAGGCCAGTGCCTGCGATCTGGCCGACGTGACCCGCGCGGTGGTGGCCGAAGCGGGCAGCGCGCATGGCGCGGACCGGATCCATCTGGACATGCACGGCGATACGCGGCTGCAGGGCGATCTGGACCGTCTCGGCCAGGTTGCCGCCAATCTGGTCGGCAACGCGCTCACCCATGGCAGCGAGGCGAGGGTGGAGGTGGACGGTCGCGATCCGCGCAGCGTGCTGCTGCGGGTCAGCAATGCCGGCCGGATCGACGACGCGCTGCTGCCGCGGCTGTTCGAACCGTTCAAGGCCAGCTTCCACCAGAGCAAGGGCCTGGGGCTGGGCCTGTACATCGTCGATCAGTTCGTGCGTGCGCACGGGGGGCGCATCGCAGCGCGCAACGAGGCCGGGCAGGTGGTGTTCGAAGCCCTGCTGCCGAGACGCGCAGAAGGGCTGCCTGCAGCGGCATACTGAATTCTTCAGGAAACATCCACGGGCACTGAGACGGACTCGTCCGCAACTGCTACCGTGGGTGTACATCTTGTCAAGGAAGCACCATGCCACTGCGTGCCATCGCCTACGTCAGCCAGGCGTTGCCGGATCTTTCCGCTGAACGGTTGCAGGCGCTGGTCGACGATGCCGCCCGCTTCAACAAGATGGCGGGCGTGACCGGTGTGCTGCTGCATGACGGCGGGCGATTCCTGCAGTACATCGAGGGGCCGCCGGACGGTATCGATTCGGTGTACGAGCGCATCCTGCAGGCCGGCAGCCATGTCGACATCATCGAGCTGGCGCGCGGCCGCCTGGGCCAGCGTCAGTTTCCGTACTGGTCGATGCGCGCGTTGCCGGTGGATGCAGCGCTGCTGCGCCAGCTGTCGGCCAGCGACTGGTCGGGTTTCAGCCGGGCGCTGGAAGGTGATCGTTCGGCGCCGACCCCGGTGGATCTGCTCGACAACGTCGTGCAGCCCGCCCTGCACGCCGGCTGAGCGTCAACGCGAAGTGCCACCGCAGTAGGCGGCATGCAGCGCCTGCAGCACGCCCAGTGCGGGCCCTTCAATCACGCGGTAGTGGATGGCCTGTGCTTCGCGACGCGTCGCGACGATATCCAGTCCGCGCAGCACCGCCAGATGCTGTGACAGCGCTGATGCGCTGAGTCCGGTCAGTGCCTGCAGTTCCGGCACTGGTGCCTCACCTTCGACCAGGCGGCACAGCACGCGCAGCCGCGCAGGATGGGCCAGGCTTTTGAGCAGGGCTGCAGCCTCGGCGGTGTGTTCGGCCATGGCGGCGCTGTCGAGCGGGGTGCGGGCCATGGTTGACCTTTTTGTTTAGAAGTGTCTAATTTAGATAAATCTAAATCAAGGGGCAATCCCATGAGCGGCGTGAAAGAGGGCAGGGCATGAACCTGCCATGGACTGCGGTGGCTGGCGGAGCGCTGATCGGCGCCGCCGCGGTGTTGCTGCTCGCCACTGTCGGGCGCGTGGCGGGTATCAGTGGGATCGCTGCGGGCAGCCTGCGCGCAGCGGAAGGCGAGCGTGGCTGGCGCTGGGCATTCCTGCTGGGGCTGCTCGCAGCAGCGGGGCTGGTGCTGTGGTGGCAGTCGCTGCCCGAGGCCTCGCCACGTGTGCTGCTGCGCGATGCCTTGCCTGCCTGGCAGTTGATCGGCGCTGGCCTGCTGGTGGGCTTCGGCACGCGCCTGGGGAGTGGTTGTACCAGTGGTCATGGCGTCTGTGGCATGGCCCGCGGCTCGAAGCGCTCGCTGCTGGCAGTGCTGGTGTTCATGGCCTGCGCGATGCTGACCACGTTCCTGGTCCGTCACGGCGGAGGCCTGGCATGAGCCGCGCGGTCGTGGCCGCCGCGGTGGCAGGTGCGCTGTTTGGCGCGGGGCTTGCGCTCTCGGGCATGACCGACGCGCGTCGCGTACTCGGCTTCCTGGATGTGGCCGGTGATTTTGATCCGACGTTGATGTGGGTGCTGGGCTCGGCACTGCTGGTCAGTGCCGTCGGGCAGCGCTGGGTACTGCGACGCGCGCAGCCGTGGTTCGCGCTGCGCTTCCAGCTACCCAATGCACGTGATGTCGATGCTCGCCTGCTGCTGGGCGCTGCACTGTTCGGTATCGGCTGGGGATGGGCTGGTTACTGCCCCGGACCGGCCATCGCCGGGCTGGCTGTCGCATCGCGTGAAGCGCTGTGGTTCGTGCCTGCCATGGTGGTGGGCTTCTGGCTGCACGATCGCTTCGTGCGCTGAGGCTTCACCCCTGTGTCACCATGGATCGGGTCAGATCGACGGACCACGGGGAAAGGAGCGTAACGACATGGCACGGATGAAGTGGAAGGGAAAGGCAATGCTGGCCATGGCGCTGGCATCTGCGATCACGCCGGCACTGGCCTGCACGCGTGCGGTGTATCGGGGCGACAACGGCGATGTGATCACTGCGCGCTCGATGGACTGGAAGGTCGATGTAGCGACCAACCTCTACGTGTTGCCGCGTGGCATCGCACGCACCGGCCTGGCCGGTCCGAAATCGCTGGCCTGGACTGCGCGCTACGGCAGCGTGGTGGCCACCGGCTACGACGTGTCGACCACCGATGGCATGAACGAGAAGGGGCTGGTGGCCAACCTGCTGTGGCTGGTGGAATCGGAGTATCCGCAGCAGCGTGGCAACAAGCCGGGACTGGCGATCTCGCTGTGGGCGCAGTATGTGCTGGACAATTTCGCCACCGTGGACGAGGCGGTCGCGGCGCTCAAGCGTGAGCCGTACTCGATCGTCACCGACAAGGTGCCGGGCGAAGACCGCCAGGCGACGCTGCACCTGTCGCTGTCCGATGCCACCGGCGACAGCGCCATCGTCGAGTACATCGGCGGTCGCCAGGTGATTCACCATGACCGCCGCTATCAGGTGATGACCAACTCGCCGATCTTCGAGCAGCAGCTGGCCCTCAACAGTTACTGGCAGCAGATCGGCGGCACGGTGATGCTGCCGGGCACCAACCGCTCCGCCGATCGTTTCGCGCGCGCCTCGTTCTACATCAACGCCATTCCCAAGGCCGAAGATCCGGTGGAGGCGCTGGCCAGTGTGTTCAGCGTGATCCGCAATGCGTCGGTGCCGTATGGCATCACCACGCCGGGTGAGCCGAACATCTCATCCACGCGCTGGCGCACGGTGGCCGATCACAAGCGGCGGCTGTACTTCTTCGAGTCGGCGTTGACCCCGAACACCTTCTGGGTCGATCTGAACAAGGTCGATTTCGGCGGCCAGGTGCTCAAGCTCGATCTTGGCAAGGACCAGCGCAACACCTTTGCCGGCGATGCACTGGGCCAGTTCGTGCCCAGCGCACCGTTCACCTTCCTTGGCGTCGACGGTTAGTTCGACGCCTGGCTGGAGGCCGGGTAGACCGCCTGGATCGTGCAGCTGCCGCGGGTGTACTGCGGCAGTGGGGCGATGCTTTCACCGCGCAGATCGTCTGTCTCGAACTCGGCAGTCATGATCCGATCGCCGGGATTGCCACAGATCAGGCCGTTCTGCAGGCCCGAGTGGAAGCTCAGCTGCGGCGCACGGTCGAGCTGGCGGCAGTGGCTGCCGAGTTCGACCCGGTAGTAGCGGTGGCCGCCATTGCGGCGCGGATTGGTCTCCACCAGCATGCCCTGCGGGTCGGATGACCAGGCACGCACGTTGCGGGTGGCAAAGCAGTACGACGGTGAGCCGCCGAAGCTGCGGCGGATTTCCCTGCGCTCGCGGATGGTCACGGCGGGCAGGGTAGCCGTGCGCAGGCGGTCGCTGTCGCGGGCGACGCTGGCGTAATCGCGATCCTGCAGCGGGGTGACCGCGGTGATGCCGCAGTGGCGGCCGTCGACCACGACGCGTTCGCTGGGACGACCACAGGCCCAGCCGGCAGGTACTTCCAGCTTAAGCGAGGTGGCACCGCGGACGCCGGGGCAATCCTCGCTGAAGTCGATGCGATAGGCTTGTCCGGAGGCGGCGCGCAGTGCGATCGAGCGCGGTGATGCCTGCTCCACTTCCTGCACGCCGACCGCGTCCATGCAGTGCGGGGCCGGGGGCGTACGCTCCTGTGCGGAGACCGAAGCTGCGAGCGCCAAGCCGAGGCTGGTGGCGAGCATCAGTGACACCTGCCGATGGGTCATGTCCTGCACTCCCTGCGTTGGATGACGGCTCGACTATAGCAGCGGTTTGCACGGCCGTTGCTACACGCGCACACTGCGCGGATGGGCGCCATCTTCCATCTGCGGCACTACGGCCAGGCCACCGGCCTGGACCGCCATGACTACGCGCAATGGGTGCTGCCGCTGCAGGGCGAACTGCACTTCGAGATGGAAGGCCGCGGTGGCCGCCTGGACCTGCTGCAGGGGGTTTTCGTTGCGGCCGGCGAAGCGCATGACCAGATGGCCGATGGCCCGAACGGTTTCGTGATCGTCGATTGTCCTCCCGGCGTGCTTGATGACGGCACGCAGGAGCATCTGTGCCGGCAGCGCTGGCTGCACCTGCCGCATGCGCTGCGACAACGCCTGGCGGGCGTGCAGGACGGGCAGCCGATGCCGGCCCTGCTGCCGCAGCTGCTGCAGGTATTTGCACCGGCCGGCAGTGGCGCGCGCATGCAGGGACTGTGTGCGGCAGTGCAGGCCGATCCGGGCCAGGCGTGGCCGGTGGCGCGCATGGCCGCGTCTGTCGGGGTCAGCGAGAGCCGGTTGCACGCGCTGTTCCAGCGTGAGTTCGGGCTCAGCCCGCAGGCCTGGCTCAGTGCAAGCCGGTTGCGCTGGGCCAAGCACCAGCTGCGCACCAGCACGGCGCCGATCAGTGATATCGCGCTGGCCGCAGGCTATTCCGAGCAGAGCGCACTGACCCGCGCGCTGCGCCGTGAGTGTGGGCAGACCCCCGCCGCGTGGCGCAGGAACGCCGGACTGTAGCGTCGAGCCATGCTCGACTGCTTCTGCACCGACCACCTCGCGAACGGCAGTCGAGCATGGCTCGACGCTACAAAGGCGGGAGGGCAGTAGCCTCGGTCAAGAGCGCCCAGCGGCCAGCGCTTACACTGCGCGGCCTGTTCTCTCCCCCCGAAGAACCCGAATGCGCAACAACCCGATGGCCCTGGGCATCGCCAATGGCGTTGCCGCTGGCGCGCTGTGGGGCGTGGTCTTCCTCGCGCCCGCCGTGCTGCAGTCGTTCAATGCCCTGCAACTGTCGGCCGGCCGCTATCTGGTCTACGGTCTGATCGCTGTAGCCCTGCTGCTGCCGCGCTGGAAGCGGCTGGCACCACGGCTGGGCCGCGCCGAGTGGATCGGCCTGTTGTGGCTGAGCCTGGCCGGGAACCTGGTGTACTTCCTGCTGCTGGCGACGGCGGTGCAGTGGGCCGGCGGTGCGGCGGCGTCCTTGATTGTCGGCCTGATTCCGGTGGTGGTGACCCTGGTCGGTGTGCGCGAGCAGGGCGCGGTGCCGCTCAAGCAGCTGCTGCCGGCACTGGGCCTGTGCGTGCTGGGCGTGGCACTGGTTGGCTGGGAAGCACTGATGTCTGAGCACCTCGCGACACCGTGGCGGCAGCGCCTGATCGGCCTGCTGTGCGCGTTCGGCGCGCTGTTCTCGTGGGCGTTGTACTCGATCGGCAACAGCCGCTGGCTGGCGCGCCGACCGGATCTGTCCAGCCACGACTGGTCGCTGCTGACCGGTGTCACCACCGGCGGCCTGGCTCTACTGCTGGTGCCGATGGCCTTCATCGGCCACACCGGCGGGCACACGGCGGCGCAGTGGAGTGGTTTCTGGGCGATCAGCGCGGGTGTGGCGGTGGTCGCCTCGATCCTTGGCAATGCGTTCTGGAACCGTGCCAGCCGCCTGCTGCCGCTGACCCTGACCGGCCAGATGATCGTGTTCGAGACCCTGTTCGCGTTGCTCTACGCATTCGCCTGGCAGCAGCGCTGGCCCTCGCTGCTCGAAGCGCTGGCGATCGTGTTCCTGGTGGCCGGCGTGATGCTGTGCGCGCATGCGCATCGCACGCCCCGCGCGATCGCCGAACATGCCGGCTGAATGCGGCCGTCAAGCATACTGATGGCCGCTTTGTCTCAGATGCAACCAAATGTCGGCACGTTGGCCGATGATCGCGGCAACGACTTTTTGCACCGCAGCACTTGACAGCGGCCCGGCGCACGGTGTTTTCTGTGCGTCATGGTTCTTGATGCCGCCCACGCCAGCCTGATCGCCCCCGCTACTGCGGGCCGTTCGACTGCGCCGGTCGCCACCACCACCATTACCACCACCACCGTCACCACTGCCCTGGTGCGGCCCGTCGTCTTCGTGTAACTCCCGAAAACCACGGCCCCGCACCATACAGGTGGCGGGGAAACTCGACACCTGCATGCGACGGGGCCTCCTACCGAGGTCTGCATGTCTTCCCACGCCCCCGCTCATCCCGTTGCCCCGGCCGATCTGGCTGCACCGTCCATCGTCGTGCACAAGTTCGGCGGCACCTCGGTGGCCGATGCCGAACGCTACCGCCATGTTGCCGGCCTGCTGCTGGCCCGCCCCGAATCGCTGCAGGTCACTGTCGTCTCGGCGATGAAGGGCGTCACCGACGCACTGATCGATCTGGCCCAGCTGGCAGCCAAGAGGGACGAAGGCTGGCGCGAGGCCTGGCATGCGCTGCGCGCGCGCCATCGTGGCGCCGCTGTGGCGCTGCTGGGCGAGCAGGTGGGCGAGACCGTCGAATGGATCGACGCCCGCTTCGATCAACTGGCCGACGTGCTGGCAGCGTTGGCGGTGATCGGCGAGCTGCCACGCGAAGTACTCGACCGCGTGCAGGGCCTGGGCGAAGTGTTTTCCGCGCAGCTGCTCGGCACGCACCTGCAGGCGCTGGGCGCAGACTGTGCAGTGCTGGATGCGCGCGACGTACTGGTGGTGGGGCATGGCGAACTGGGCGTGGATGTCGACTGGGAAGCCAGCGCCGACCGCCTGGCCAAGTGGCGCCTGCAGCATCCGCAGCCACGCCTGGTCGCTACCGGCTTCGTCGCCCGTGACCGTCATGACCGCATCACCACGCTCGGCCGCAACGGCAGCGATTACTCCGGCGCGATCTTCGCCGCGCTGTTCAACGCCGATGAACTGCACATCTGGACCGATGTCGACGGCGTGCTGTCGGCCGACCCGCGGCTGGTGCCCGAGGCGGTGCAGCTGGAGTCGCTGAGCTACGACGAGGCCTGCGAGCTGGCTTATTTCGGCGCCAAGGTGGTGCACCCGCAGACGATGTCGCCGGCGATCCGCCTTGGCCTGCCGATCTTCATCCGCAATACGTTCCAGCCGGCGCATCCGGGGACGCGCATCAGTGCCGAGCGCTCGCCGCGTGGGCCGGTGAAGGGCCTGACCCTGAGCCCCGGCTTGGCCCTGCTGAACCTGGAAGGCACCGGGCTGATCGGTGTGCCCGGTACCGCCGAGCGTGTGTTTGCCGCCCTGCGTCAGGCGCAGGTGTCGGTGGTGATGATCTCGCAGGGTTCGTCGGAACATTCGATCTGCTGCGTGGTGCGTGCTGCTGAAGCCGGCCGTGGCCGCGAGGCACTGCTGCACGCGTTCGCGCATGAGCTGTCGGTGGGCCAGGTGCAGCGCGTGCAGGTCAGCGAAGGCGTCAGCGTGCTGGCCGCGGTCGGTGACGGCATGGCCGGCCAGCCCGGTGTGGCCGCACGTCTGTTCGAGGCGCTGGGCCGTGCGCAGGTGAACATCCTGGCGATCGCGCAGGGCTCGTCCGAACGCAACATTTCGGTGGCGGTGGACAGTGCCGATGCCACCCGCGCCTTGCGCGCTGCACATGCCGGCTTCTGGCTGTCGCCGCAGACCTTTGCGGTCGGTGTGATCGGGCCGGGCAACGTCGGTGCCGCACTGCTGGACCAGCTGCTGGCCGCACGCCCGCAGCTGCTGGCCAAGGCCAATGTGGATCTGCGCCTTCGCGCGCTGGCTTCGCGTTCGCGCATGCGCCTGGAAGTGGATGGCCTGCACGCCGACTGGCGGGAGGCCTTGCGCGAAGCGGGCGAGTCCAGCGATCTGGATCGTTTCACCGAACACCTGCTGGCCGCCCACCTGCCGCATGCGGTGGTGATCGACTGCAGTGGCAGTGCCGAGGTGGCCGAGCGCTATGAGGGCTGGCTGGCCGCCGGCATCCACGTGGTCACCCCGAACAAACAGGCCGGTGCCGGTCCGCTGGCGCGCTATCAGCGCATCCGCGCTGCCGCCGCTGCCAGCGGTGCGCGTTTCCGCTACGAGGCCACGGTCGGCGCCGGGCTGCCGGTGATCACCACGCTGCGCGATCTGGTCGATACCGGTGACGAGGTGCTGGCGATTGAAGGCATCTTCTCCGGCACGCTGGCCTGGCTGTTCAACCGCTTCGATGGCAGCCAGCCGTTCTCGCAGCTGGTCGCGCAGGCGCGGTCGATGGGCTACACCGAGCCGGACCCGCGCGATGATCTTTCGGGCGTGGATGTGGCGCGCAAGCTGGTGATCCTGGCCCGCGAAGCCGGCCACGCGCTCAGCCTGGAACAGGTACAGGTGGAAAGCCTGGTGCCGGCGCTGCTGCGCGATGGCAGCGTGGATGAGTTCATGGCGCGGCTGGGTGAGTCTGATGCCAGCCTGCTGCAGCGCCTGCAGGACGCGCGGGCGCGGGGGGCGGTGCTGCGCTATGTGGCACGGCTGGGTGCCGACGGCGCCTCGGTCGGCCTGCAGGAACTGCCGGCCGATCATGCCTTCGCCAACCTGCGGCTGACCGACAACGTGGTCCAGTTCCGCACCCGCCGTTACTGCGACAATCCGCTGGTGGTGCAGGGTCCGGGCGCCGGCCCGGAAGTCACCGCGGCGGGTGTGTTTGCCGACCTGCTGCGGGTCGCGGCCGGTGAAGGAGCGCGCCTGTGATCGCACGTGCGTTCGCGCCTGCCTCGGTGGCCAACGTGGCGGTGGGCTTCGATATTCTCGGCCATGCCATTGCCGGCATTGGCGATACCGTGAGCGTGCGCCGCATCGATGAGCCGCTGGTGCGCATCGAGGCGATCCGCGGCAGTGCCATTGAGTTGCCGCTGGATGCGGCTGGAAACACTGCGGGTGCGGCGTTGATGTCGCTGCGCGCAGGGCTGGGCCTGGACTTCGGTTTCGCGGTGGAGATCGACAAGGGCATTCCGTTCGGTTCCGGCATGGGCGGTTCGGCAGCGTCGAGTGTTGCGGCGCTGGTCGCCGCCAACGCGCTGCTGGATGTGCCGCTGTCGCGCGAGGCGTTGTATCCGTTTGCGCTGGATGGCGAGGCGGTGGCCAGTGGTGGCCGCCACGGTGACAACGTGGGGCCGCTGCTGCTGGGTGGTCTTGCGCTGTGCACGGCCGACCGGCTGCTGCCGATTCCGGTGCCGGCTACCTGGCACAGCCTGCTGGTGCATCCGCATGCGGTGCTGGAAACACGCCGCGCACGCCAGGCCCTGCAGGGCAGCTATGCGCTGGGCGAGTTTGTGGCGCAGAGCGCGAACCTCGCACTGGTGCTCAGTGGTTGCCATCGCAGCGATGCCGCACTGGTGCGCGCGGGACTGCGCGACGTGCTGGTGGAGCCGCGCCGGGCCGGATTGATTGCCGGCTTCGAAGCCGCACGTGATGCGGCGCTGTCGGCCAATGCAATGGGCGCGGGCATTTCCGGTGCCGGTCCCAGCGTGTTCGCCTGGTTCGAGGATGCCGACCAGGCGCGTACCGCCGCCACACCGGTGCAGGCCGCATTTGCAGCCGCAGGTTTCGACAGTGACGCCTGGGTGTCGCCGCTGGATGCACCGGGAGCTCGCTTGTGCTGAATCCTTCCCTTTTACTGGATACCGAACCCATGCAATTTGTTTCGACCCGCGGCCAGTCTCCGGCCGTTGGCCTCAGCGCGGCGATCGCCGCCGGATTGGCGCCCGATGGCGGGCTGTATGTTCCGCAGATGCTGCCGGCGCCACGCGAGCTGCAGGCCGGGGCGACCCTGGCCGATACCGCCGCCGATCTGCTGATGCCGTTCTTTGCTGGCGATGCACTCGAGACTGCGCTTCCGGCGATCTGTCGTGAGGCGTTCGACTTTCCGGTGCCGCTGCGTGCGCTCGGTGACGGCGACCACGTGCTGGAGCTGTTCCACGGGCCAACGGCGGCGTTCAAGGATATCGGCGCGCGCTTCCTGGCCGGTACGCTGTCGCGGCTGCAGGCCGGCAAGGACCGTGACCTGACCATTGTCGTGGCCACGTCCGGCGATACCGGTGCCGCCGTTGCGGCGGCGTTCCATCGCCAGCCCGGCGTGCGCGTGGTGGTGCTGTATCCGGATGGCCGCGTATCTCCGCGCCAGGCGCATCAGCTCGGTTGTTTCGGCGACAACATCCAGGCCCTGCGTGTGGCGGGTGCGTTCGACGATTGCCAGGCGATGGTCAAGCAGGCACTGGCTGACCGCGAACTGCAGGCGCAGGTGCCGTTGAGCTCGGCCAACAGCATCAGCCTGGGCCGACTGCTACCGCAGATAAGCTATTACGCGCATGCGGCGTTGAGCCACTACGCGGCGCATCGTCGCCGGCTCAATCTGGTGGTGCCGACCGGCAACCTGGGCAATGCGATGGCGGCCGTGCTGGCGCGCGCGCTGGGTGTGCCGATCGGCCAGATCGTGCTGGCCACCAATGCCAATGCCGTGCTGCCGGTGTACTTCAATGGCGGCGACTACCAGCCGCAGGCCAGTGTGGCGACGGTGGCCAATGCAATGGATGTGGGGGCGCCGAGCAACTTCGAGCGAATGCGCTGGCTCTACCACGGCGACGACGCGGAACTGCGTGCTGCGTTCCGTGCGTTCGCGGTGGATGACGTGACCATCCGCGCGACGATTGCGGCGGCGCATGCCAGCAATGGCGAGCTGTTCTGTCCGCACACGGCGACGGCGGTGAAGGTGCTGCAGGACCTGCGTGCACGCGGTGCCAAGGGCGACTGGGCGGTGGTGGCCACGGCGCATCCGGCCAAGTTCGAGGCCGTGGTCGAGCCGCTGATCGGCGAAGGGGTGGCGGTGCCGCCTGCGCTGGATGCGTTGCTGCAGCGGCCGGCGCACGCCGAGCCATTGGCGGCCGATTACGCGGCGTTGCGTGAGGTACTGCTGCGCTGATCGGAGAGGGACGCGGTTGCCGGCCAGCGGCCGGCACTACCAGGGAAATGCATTCGGGTAGTGCCGGCCGCTGGCCGGCAACCCCACGGACCGCGATACGGTCAGATCAACCCTTCACCGGCCAGCGTGCGCAGCCCATCCTCGTCGAGGATCTCCACCACGTTCAGGTGGGGCAGGGCGATCAACCCCTGCTGGCGCAGCTTGGTGAAGGTGCGGCTGACCGTTTCCATGGTCAGGCCCAGATGGTCGGCAATATCGCCGCGGCCCATCGGCAGCGATACGCGCAGGCCGTCGCCGCCCAGCTTGGCCTCGCGCGCGGCCAGGCGCAGCAGGAAATCAGCCAGCTTCTCGGCCGGCTGCAGGCGCGCCAGTGCCAGCGCGGCGTCCTGCGCGGCATCCAGTTCCTGGCAGGCACGCTGCAGCAGCTTGCGCTCCAGGTGCGGGAAACGGCTGCGCAGTGCCTTCATCTGTGGCAGCGCGACGCGGCATACGCGGCTGTCGGCGATAGCCTCGATGTCGTAGCGATGGTGGTCGCTGCCGCTCAGGCCCAGATAGTCGCCGGGCAGCACGAAGCCGTTGATCTGACGGCGGCCGTCGGCCAGGGTGCGCACCAGGCGAAGTGCGCCGCCGGTCAATGTATAGACATGGTCGCGCTCTTCGCCGGTGCGGGCCAGCGTGCTGCCCATGCTGACCTGCTGCGAGACGGTGACCTGCTCCAGCGCCTGCACTTCATCGGGCGACAGCGCCGAGCACACCGCAAGGTGGCGAACCGAGCAGTGCAGGCAGTCCAGCGTGGTGCAGGACGGCGAGGCGGGATCGTTGGTGGCGGGCGGAGCGCCGGAAGGCCGTGACATGTTGCGGGGGGCGTATCGCGGGCGGGGAGGGCCTTATGATACTTCAAGCGGCCGTTCGACCCTGCCCGTGGCGGGGGCGCTAGAATGTCGCCCCCTCCCACGTCCCGTTCCAGCAGGAGTTCCGCCCGTGATCAAGCCCCGTACCCCGCCCGGCACCCTTGAACTGCTGCCGCGCGAGCAGATTGCGTTCCAGCGCATGCTGGACGTCATCCGCCGCAACTACGAGCGCTTCGGGTTCCTGCCGGTGGAGACGCCGGTGTTCGAGCTGTCCGACGTGCTGCTGACCAAGTCCGGTGGCGAGACCGAGCGCCAGGTGTACTTCGTGCAGTCCACCGGGGCGCTGGCGAACGCGGCCGAGTCAGGCGATCGCTCGCTGCCGGAAATGGCGCTGCGCTTCGACCTGACCGTGCCGCTGGCGCGCTACGTGGCCGAGCACGAACACGAACTGACCTTCCCGTTCCGCCGTTACCAGATGCAGCGCGTCTACCGCGGCGAGCGCGCCCAGCGCGGCCGTTTCCGCGAGTTCTACCAGTGCGACATCGACGTGATCGGCAAGGACAGCCTGAGCGTGCGGTACGACGCCGAAGTGCTGGCGGTCATCCATGCGGTGTTCTCTGAACTGCGCATCGGTGATTTCAGTATCCAGTTGAACAACCGCAAGCTGATGCGCGGCTTCTTCGAGAGCCTGGGCGTGGCCGAAGGCGAGCGCCAGCTGGCGGTGCTGCGCGAAGTGGACAAGCTGGACAAGCGCGGCGCCGATTATGTGCGCGAGACGCTGGTGGGCGAGGGCTTCAACATCCCGGCAGAACAGGTCGAGAAGATTCTGGCGTTCGTCGCCGTGCGTTCGCAGGGCCATGCCGATGCGCTGGCGCAGCTGGCGACGCTGGAAGCCGACGCCGGTTCTTCGGAGATCCTGCGCACCGGCGTCGCCGAACTGCGCGAAGTGCTGCAGCTGGTGCAGGCGCTGGGCGTGTCGGAAACCGCGTACTGCCTGAACTTCTCCATCGCGCGCGGTCTGGATTACTACACCGGCACCGTCTACGAGACCACGCTGACCGACCACCCGCAGATCGGCTCGATCTGCTCGGGCGGCCGCTACGAAGACCTGGCCAGCCACTACAGCAAGTCGAAGCTGCCGGGCGTCGGTATCTCCATCGGCCTGTCGCGCCTGTTCTGGCAGCTGCGTGAGGCCGGCCTGATCGACGGCATCGAAGCCAGCAGCGTACAGGCGCTGGTTGCACTGATGGACGAGCAGGGCATACCGCAGTCGCTGGACATTGCCCGCCGCCTGCGTGCCGGTGGTATCAACACCGAAGTGCAGATGGAGCCGAAGAAGATCGGCAAGCAGTTCCAGTACGCGGCCAAGGCAGGCATCCGCTTCGTGGTGCTGGCGGGTGAGGATGAACTGGCGCGCGGTGTGGTTGCGGTGAAGGACCTGCTGCGCGAGCAGCAGTTCGAAGTGTCGCGCGACGAACTGGCCAGCACCCTTCTGGTGGAGCTGGAGCAGTCCAAGGCGATGGTGTGAAGCCTGCCGCCGCAGGAGTGCTGAGCGTGCTTCTGCTGGCGGGCTGCCAGAGTGATCCGGTGCTGCGCAGTGCGCGGATCGGGCCAGGGCAGTATCGGCTGGTGGTTGATCGCTGCCATGCGATCGATCGCGCGCAGCTGGAGGACGATCTGCAGGCCCTGGCCTCGCGGACGTGCCGGGCGGGAGCGGGGGCGTTGGAGAACATCCAGTCCCTGCCGAGCCGGCAGGGCAGCCTGTTCGGCGAATGCCTGCGGCGCGGAGCGCTGCAGGCCGAGGTGCGCTGCCTGCCCTGAGTCGGGCCAGGTTGTTGATTTGAAAGCAGAACGCCCGCCTTTTGGTGGGCGTTCTGCGTTTTAGGGCGAACAGCAGTCGAGCATGGCTCGACTCTACAAAAGCCGGTTTCGATCCGACCCACGCCGTTCTGAAAGATCACGGGAAACTGTCGAAGGCGGGGTGGGGCCGGTGGCAGGGGTGTGAGCGGCATGGATGCCGCGACCAAGCCCCCATGGACGGGTTTACGGCGTCCCCTGCCACCGGACCCTGCCCGCCAACGCTCAGGAAACCGGCTTTTGCTGTTGCTCTGGCTCTTGCCTCTGCGGGTGCAGGGCAGCAGCCCTGCCGCCCCCTCAACCCTCGATTTGACGCACTGCGCAAGAATGCGTTAATGTACTAACGCGCTATTACATTGATGCATGGAAACAACCCCGTGAAAGCCCGCCCCGAGATTGCCGCCAAAGACCCGAAGGCCGACCTGGAAGCCCTGGCCCAAGCCTTTGCCGCCCTGCGCGAGCCGGAACAGGTCGAAGCCTTCCTGCGTGACCTGTGCACCCCGGCCGAGCTGGAAGCCATGGCCGACCGCTGGAAGGTGGTGCCGCTGCTGCAGCAGGGCGTGCCGTACCGCGAGATTCACGAGCGCACCGGCGTCAGCGTGACCACCACCGGACGGGTGGCACGCACGCTTGAGCATGGCCATCGAGGCTATGCCGCCGCCATCGACCGCCTTGCTTCGCGCTGATCCGCGCCCCGTTCCGAACTTCGAGACCTCCCCCATGAGTGCAACCCAGGCAGCGCCGGCACGAGACCGGTTGCGTATCGCCATCCAGAAGAGTGGCCGGCTGGCCGAACCCGCGCGCAACCTGCTCAGCGCCTGCGGCCTGAGCTGGCGCGAGAGCCGCGACAAGCTGTTCTGCTACGGCGAATCGCTGCCGGTGGACCTGCTGCTGGTGCGCGACGACGACATCCCCGGCCTGATCGCCGACGGCGTCTGCGACCTCGGCATCGTCGGCCGCAACGAGCTGGACGAACAGGCCGCGGCACGCCGTCAGATCGGCCTGCCGGACGCCTACCAGGCGCTGCGCGGGCTGGGCTTCGGCCAGTGCCGGCTGATGCTGGCGGTGCCCGAGGAATGGCAGTGGCAGGGTCCGGCGCAGCTGGCCGGCACCCGCATCGCCACCAGCTACCCGGCCATCCTCAAGCAGTGGCTGGCCGAGCAGGGCGTGGACGCACAGGTGGTCGAGCTGTCCGGTTCGGTGGAAATCGCCCCGCGCCTGGGCACCGCCGACCTGATCTGCGATCTGGTCTCCAGCGGCGCCACCCTGCGCGCCAATCAGCTGACCCCGGTGCACAACCTGCTCGACAGCGAGGCGGTGCTGGCCGGCGCGGTGCGCGCGCCGGATGATGCACGTGCATCGCTGCGCGCGATGCTGCTGCGCCGCCTCGACGGCGTGGTTCAGCGCCAGGACCGCAAGCTGCTGATGTTCCGTGCCAGCGAGGACCGCGTCGACGCGCTGGCGCAGCTGCTGGCCGATGCCGAGCCGTTGGTGCGGTTGCCGGCCGATGGCGGTGCGCTGCGCCTGCAGACCATGTGCCCCGGCCCGCTGAGCTGGCAGCGCATGGAAGAACTCGAGCGCGCGGGTGCGCAGGGCCTGATGGTACTGAGCGTGGAGCGGTCGCTGGCATGAACCGTCTGATCTGGTCCCGACTTGATGAGGCCGCGCGCAGCGCGGCATTGACCCGCCCGGTGCAGACCGTGGCGCAGCAGACCCGTGACGCGGTGGCGGCCCTGATTGCACAGGTGCGCGCGCAGGGCGACGACGCATTGCGTGCGATTACTGCACGTTTCGACCGTGTCGAGCTGGCCTCGTTTGAAGTTTCCGAAGCCGAATTCGCCGCTGCCGAAGCCGCCGTGCCCGCCGAACTGCGACAGGCGATGGTCGAAGCCGCCGAACGCATCGCGCGCTTCCACGCCGCTGGCATGGGCAAAGGCTATGCAGTTGAAACCGCGCCGGGCGTGGTCTGCGAACGCATGTTGCGCCCGATCGGCCGGGTGGGCCTGTACGTACCGGCCGGCAGCGCGCCGTTGCCGTCCACCGCGTTGATGCTGGGCGTTCCGGCGCAGCTGGCCGGCTGCCCGCAGGTGGTGCTGTGCACGCCGCCGCGCGCCGATGGCAGCGCCGATCCGGCAGTGCTGGTGGCCGCGCGCCTGACCGGCGTGCAGCGCGTGTTCAAGCTGGGCGGCGCGCAGGCGATCGCCGCGATGGCCTATGGCACGGCCAGCATTCCGGCCTGCGACAAGCTGTTTGGGCCCGGCAACAGCTTCGTCACCGAAGCCAAGCAGCAGGTCGCACAGGATGGCGCCGCCGCCATCGATATGCCGGCTGGTCCCTCCGAAGTACTGGTGATCGCCGATGCCGGCGCCAATCCGGCGTTCGTTGCCGCCGACCTGCTGTCGCAGGCCGAGCACGGTCCGGATTCGCAGGTACTGCTGCTGACCGACGACCCCGCGATGCTGGCGGCGGTCGAGGCAGAGGTGGAGCGCCAGGTGGCCCTGCTGCCGCGCCAGCAGATCGCGCGACAGGCGTTGTCGGCGTCGCGGCTGATCCAGGTCGATTCGCTGGACGAGGCCTTCGCGATCAGCAACCGCTATGCGCCCGAGCACCTGATCCTGGCCCTGCGCGATCCGCGCGCGTGGCTGGACAAGGTGCAGGCGGCCGGCTCGGTGTTCCTGGGCGATTACACCCCCGAAGCGCTGGGCGACTACTGCAGCGGCACCAATCACGTGCTGCCCACTGCGGGTGCCGCGCGTGCCTACAGCGGCGTCAGCGTGGCCAGCTTCCAGAACCTGATCAGCGTGCAGAGCGCCAGCGCTGCCGGCCTGGCGGCAATCGGCGGCTGCGCACGCATCATCGCCAGCGCCGAAGGCCTGGATGCGCATGAGCGTGCGGTTGCGCTTCGCATGGAGGCGGCGGCATGAACGCGGATATCGATGATGTGCTGGCGCTGGTGCGCCCCGATCTGCAGGCCTTCGCCGGCTACAGTTCGGCGCGCAGCGCGGCGGTGCAGGGCGAGGTCTGGTTGAATGCCAACGAGTCGGCCTGGGCCAATCCGGCTGATGCGGCGGGCAACAGCCGGCGCTATCCGGAACCACAGCCGCTGGCGTTGCGTGAGGGCCTGGCGGCGCTGTACGGCGTGACGCCGCCGCAGCTGCTGATCGGCCGTGGCAGCGACGAAGCCATTGATCTGCTGGTGCGTGCCCTGTGCGTGCCGGGCCGCGATGGCGTGCTGGTCACGCCGCCGGTGTTTGGCATGTACGCGGTCTGCGCGCGCCTGCAGGGCGCCGCACTGATTGAAGTGCCCCTGGTGGATACCGAAGACGGCCTGCGTGCCGATCTGGATGCTGTGATCGATACGGCAAAGTCGCGCAACGCCAAGCTGGTGTTCCTGTGCGCACCGTCCAACCCGGCCGGCAGTGACATCGCCCTGGACGAGATCGAGCGCGTGGCCACTGCTCTGCGTGGGCAGGCGCTGGTGGTGGTGGACGAGGCCTATGTCGAGTATGCGCAGCGCCCGTCAGCGGCCACGCTGCTGGCCGCGCATGCCAACCTGGCGGTGCTGCGCACGCTGTCGAAGGCGCACGCACTTGCGGCCGCGCGCATCGGCACCCTGATCGCCGCGCCGGAACTGATTGCCGTACTGCGGCGCTGCCAGGCGCCGTACCCGGTGCCGACCCCGTGCGCCGAGCTGGCCGTGCAGGCGCTGCAGCCGGCCGCACTGGCACGCACCGCCGAGCGCGTGGCCACGGTCATCGCCGAGCGCGAGCGCCTGTTCGCGGTGCTGCCGGGCCTGCCTGGCGTTCGCCGCGTGTACCGCTCGGCCGGCAACTACCTGCTGGTCCGCTTCGCTGATGTGCAGGCAGCGTTCGACACCTTGCTGGATGCCGGTGTGGTGGTGCGCGACCAGCGCGCCGCGGCGCAGCTGGGTGATGCACTGCGCATCAGTATCGGCAGCCCCGAAGAGAATGACCGCGTGCTTGCGGCCCTGTCGGCGCGGAGGGCCGCAGCATGACACCGATCCTGTTCATCGACCGCGACGGCACCCTCATCGAGGAGCCGTCCGATTTCCAGATCGACGCCTACGAGAAGCTGCGCTTCGTGCCGCAGGTGATTCCGGCGCTGCTGAAGCTGCGCGATGCCGGCTACCAGTTCGTGATCGTCACCAATCAGGATGGCCTCGGCAGCGACAGTTACCCGCGCGCCAGCTTCGATGGCCCCAACGACCTGATGCTGCAGATCTTCGAAAGCCAGGGCATCACCTTCCGTGACGTGCTGATCGACTGCAGCTGGCCGCAGGACAAGGCGCCGACCCGCAAGCCGGGCATCGGCTTGATGACAGGCTACCTGCAGGACCGCAGCATCGACTGGGCGCGTTCGGGCATGGTTGGTGACCGCATCACCGACCTGCAGTTCGCCGACAACCTCAACATCCGTGGCTTCCAGCTGCGCACCGAACAGTTCGGTGGCGAGTGGGACTGGCCGGGCATCGCCCACGCACTGGCCGACGCGCCACGCACCGCGGTGGTCCAGCGCAACACCAAGGAGACGAAGATCCGCGTTGAACTGGATCTGGACCGTGCCGGTGATGCGCGCATCGCCACCGGACTGCCGTTCTTCGACCACATGCTGGAACAGATCGGCAAGCACGGCGGGTTCGCGCTGGACATCCAGGCCGAAGGCGACCTGCACATCGACGAGCACCACACCATTGAGGACACCGGGCTGGCGCTGGGTCAGGCCCTGCGCGAGGCGCTGGGCGACAAGCGCGGCATCGGCCGCTACGGCTTCACCCTGCCGATGGACGAGACCCTGGCCAGCGCTGCGCTGGATTTCAGCGGCCGCCCCTATTTCGTGTTCGAGGGCGAGTTCAAGCGTGAGCGCGTGGGCGATATGCCGACCGAGCTGGTGCCGCACTTCTTCCGTTCGCTGTGCGATGCCAGCGGCCTGAACCTCAACCTGCAGGTTCGCGGCGACAACGACCACCACAAGGTCGAGGCCTGCTTCAAGGCACTGGCGCGCGCACTGCGCCCGGCATTGGCCCGCCAGGGCACGGCACTGCCGAGTACCAAGGGGGCGTTGTGAGTGACGTCGCGCTGATTGATGCCGGTGGTGCCAACCTGGGCTCGGTGCGCTACGCATTGGAGCGCCTGGGTGCAACGGTGCGGTTGGTGCGTGATGCCGATGGCCTGGTCGGTGCGCAGCGGGTGATCCTGCCCGGCGTCGGCGCCGCTGGTCCCGGCATGCAGCGCCTGCATGCGCAGGGTCTGGTGGAACCATTGCAGCGGCTGGAAGTGCCGTTGATGGGCATCTGTCTGGGCATGCAGCTTCTGTTCGAGCGCTCCGAAGAGGCCGGCGTAGAAGCGCTGGGACTGATTCCCGGCGTGGTGCGCAAGCTGGTGCCGGCCTGCGGCATCCGTGTGCCGCACATGGGCTGGAACCGCCTGCTCCCGCTGCGCGAATCGCTGCTGCTGCAAGGCGTGCCGGAGCGCGCCAGCGCCTACTTCGTGCACAGCTATGCGGCGCCACTCAATACCCACACTGTTGCTGCCTGCGACCACGGTGGCCTGTTCACTGCCGTGGTGGAGCAGGGGCGTTACTACGGCGCACAGTTCCACCCCGAGCGCTCCGGTGAGACCGGTTCGCTGATGCTGCGCAACTTCCTCGAGGGCACTGCTGCATGAGTTTCATCGTCTACCCCGCGCTGGATATCCGCGACGGCCGCGTGGTGCGGTTGCGCCAGGGTGACTACGCGCAGGAAACCTCGTATGGCGACGATCCGCTGCCGCGTGCACAGGCCTTCGCTGCGCAGGGCGCGCAGTGGATGCATCTGGTCGACCTGGACGCTGCGCGTGCCGGTGGCTACACCCTTGCGGCACTGCTGGCGTCGATCCGTGCGCAGACGCCGCTGCAGGTGCAGACCGGCGGTGGCGTGCGCGGCCGCGACGACGTGGCGCGCATCCTCGATGCCGGCGCCGGCCGCGTGGTGGTGGGTTCGCTGGCAGTACGCCGCCCCGACGACGTGGTCGGCTGGCTGGAAGAGTTCGGTGCCGAGCGCATCACCATCGCGCTGGATGCCCGCCAGGATGCCCAGGGCCAATGGCAGCTGCCGGTGCACGGCTGGACCGAGAACGCCGGCGTGACCCTGGATGACCTGGCCCAGCGTTATGCGCGTGCCGGCATGCGCCACCTGTTGTGCACCGACATCGCCCGCGACGGCATGCTGGCCGGGCCCAACATCAGCCTCTACCAGCACCTGTCGGCGCTGCTGCCGGGCGTGGCCGTGCAGGCCTCCGGCGGTATCCGTGACGTGGCCGATGTGACAGAAGCCCGTGCCGCAGGTTGCGGCGGTGCGATCCTCGGCAAGGCGCTGCTGGAGCAGCGCATGGACCTGGCGGAGGCGCTGGCATGTTGAGCCGACGCATCATTCCGTGCCTGGACGTGCGCGATGGTCGCGTGGTCAAGGGCGTGCGCTTCCGCGACCACGTCGACATGGGCGACATCGCCGAACTGGCCCAGCGCTATCGCGACCAGGGCGCCGACGAGCTGGTGTTCTATGACATCGGTGCCAGCCCCGAAGCGCGTTCGGTGGACGTCGCCTGGATCGAGCGCATCGCACGCCTGATCGATATTCCGTTCTGCGTGGCCGGTGGCATCGACAGCGTGGAAACCGCGCGCCGCGTGCTGTTCGCCGGTGCCGACAAGGTGTCGATCAACTCGCCGGCGCTGGGTCGCCCGGAGCTGATCACCGAGCTGGCAGACGAGTTTGGCGTGCAGTGCGTGGTGGTCGGTGTCGATTCGGTGCGCGAGGCGGATGGCCAGTGGCGGGTTCGCCGTTTCAGTGGCGACCCGGACAAGACCCAAGCGGTGGCGCTGCGCACGCTGGACTGGATTGTCGAAGCACAACGGCGTGGCGCAGGCGAGATCGTGCTGAACTGCATGGACAGCGATGGTGTGCGCCGTGGCTACGATGTCGCGCAGCTGCAGCAGGCGCGGGCACTGTGCCAGGTGCCGCTGATCGCCTCCGGCGGTGCCGGTGCGATGGAGCACTTCGGCGAGGCCTTCGACCAGGCCGATGTCGACGGCGCGTTGGCGGCCAGTGTGTTCCACAGCGGCGCCATCGCCATTCCAGAATTGAAGCGCTACCTGCGCGGACAGCAGATCGAGGTGCGGGATGTCTATTGAAGTGAAGCCATCACTGGATGCACTGCAGGCGCTGGACTGGGGCAAGGGCGAAGGCCTGTTGCCGGCGGTGGTGCAGGATGCCGACACCCTGCAGGTGTTGATGCTGGGCTATGTCAGTGCCGAGTCGCTGGCGGCCACGCTGGCCATCGGTCACATGACCTTCTTCAGCCGCAGCAAGCAGCGGTTGTGGACCAAGGGCGAGCAGTCCGGCAACGTGCTGGTGGTGCAGTCGATCAGTGTCGACTGCGATGCCGACACGTTGCTGGTGATGGCACGCCCGGCGGGGCCAACCTGCCACACCGGCGCCGAGAGCTGTTTCGACCATGCGCCGAAGGACTTCCTGGGCGGGCTGGGCCAGCTGGTGGCGATGCGTGAGGTACAGCGCCCGCCAGGCAGCTACACCACCAGCCTGTTCGAGGGCGGCATCCGCCGCATCGCGCAGAAGGTGGGCGAGGAGGGCGTGGAGACGGCGCTGGCGGCGGTGGCACAGGACGACGAGGCGTTGCTGGGCGAGGCCTCGGACCTGCTGTATCACCTGCTGGTGCTGCTGCGCGCGCGCGGGTTGTCGCTGGATGATGCGCGGGCGGTGCTGGAAAAGCGCCATCGTTGAGGAACGGTAGTGCCGGCCTCTGGCCGGCAACCTCATGATCGTCGGGCATCGGCTGGATGCCGGCCAGCGGCCGGCACTACCGGCAATGCGCCACCGCGTGCGCGATGTCATCAACGGAATCTACAATAGGCGGTCTTTCTTTCCCGGACCGCCCATGAAACTGCCTGCCGCCTGGCTGTGCTGCCTGTTGCTGACCTCGCCGGCCTGGGCCGCGGACACCGTGGTCAGCGGCAAGGTCTACCTGGAGCGCGACGGCAAATCCGGGCGCGGTGCGACCGATCCGGGCCTGGCCGGGGTGCAGGTCTCCAACGGCGAGGCCATCGTCAAGACCGCCGCCGACGGCAGCTACAGCCTGCCGGTGCGCGACGGCCAGACCGTATTTGTGATCAAGCCTGATGCGTACGCCTTCCCGAAGGCCACCGACGGCCTGCCTTCGTTCTGGCGCCACTACCGCCCGAACGGTTCACCGGCACTGAAGTACGGTGGCATCGCCGCGACCAGCGACGTCACCCGCAACTGGGATTTCGCCCTGCAGTCGGATCGCCATGACAGCCGCCGTGGTTTCCAGATGCTGGTGTTCACCGATTCGCAGACCGCCAGCCTGAAGGACATCGGCTACTACCAGCAGTCGATCGTGGCGCCGCTGGTTGGCCAGACCAGGGCGCGCATGGGCACCACCCTGGGCGACATCGTCAACGACGACCTGGCCCTGTACCCGGCGATCAACAAGGTCACTACCCAGCTTGGCGTGCCGTGGTTCCACGTGCCGGGCAACCACGACCTCGACTTCGATGCGGCCAGCGATGAGCATTCGCTGGACAGCTGGCGCAACATCTACGGCCCGGACACCTACGCGGTGGAAGAGGGCGGCGCCAGTTTCGTGTTCCTGGACGACGTGGTGTATGACCCCAAGGCTAAGCCGAAGTATGTCGGTGGCCTGCGCGAAGACCAGTTCGCTTTCCTCGCCAGCTACCTGAAGGGCCTGCACAAGGACCGCCTGCTGGTGCTGGGCATGCACATCCCGCTGTTCGACGCGGCGCCGGGGCGCGAGACCTTCCGTCACGCCGACCGCCAGCGCCTGTTCGACCTGCTGAAGGACTTCCGCAACGTGCTGGTGCTCAGCGGCCACAGCCACACCCAGCAGCACGTCTACCACGGCAAGGCCGAGGGCTGGAACGGCGACAAGCCGCTGCACGAATACAACGTCGGTGCCAACTGCGGTGCGTTCTGGTCGGGCGTGAAGAATGCCGCCGGCGTGCCGGACAGCACCATGAGCGATGGCACGCCGAAGGGTTATGCGCTGCTCGACGTGGCTGGCAATGGCAGCTACAAGCTGCAGTACCGCGTGGCCGGCCAACCGGCCAGTGAGCAGATCGGCCTGCATGCCCCCAAGGTGCTGCGCCAGGGCGCCTACCCGGCGTGGGGTGTCTACGCCAATGTCTACATGGGTGAGGATGCCAGCGTGGTCGAGTACCGCGTGGATGGCGGCGCCTGGCAGCCGATGAAGCAGGTCAGCCAGCCCGATCCGCGCTTGATGGTGGAGAATGTGGCCGACGATCTTGCAAACAATCTGCGAGGCTACGACCGCTCGCCGGAGGCCACTGCATCGCCGCACCTGTGGCGTGGCGCGCTGCCGACCGATCTGGCGGTGGGCAACCACAAGGTCGAGGTACGCTCCACCCAGCCTGATGGTGCAGTGTTCACCGCCACCACCAGCTACAGCCTGCAGACTGCCCAGCCCTGATCCAGGGCGCCGCTGCCCAACGCGAAAGGACCCCGCATGGATATCCGCTTCATGGCCGGCACCACGCCGGTGACGCTGAGCCGCCACTGGTTCACCGGCGCGATGCTGCTGCAGAGCGCCACCGAGAAGGTCTGGGTGCAGCACCCGCTGCATCCGGGCACCCACTTCTCGTTCTCGCTGGTACAGTCGTGGCTGCGTCACATCGCCGGCCACGAAGTGCTGGTCGAGCGCACCCGGCCGCTGCTGTTTGCCGGCTTCCGCCCGCAGCGCCTGCGCGTGCTGGTGGATGGTGTGCAGGTGGCCGAACAGGAAGGCATGTAGGCCAACCTGAACCATCGGCGTGCTAGGCAAAGCCGCCCCGATGCCTGAGAATCGGGGCGATTCAATCGATCCAAGCAGGCCAGCGTGACCATCGCAGCAGCGTCCCCGGTTTCCACCGACTCCGCCCGCGGCGGTCTTCCGCGCAGTCTCGTTGTCGCCGATGTCGGCGGCACCTTCGCCCGTCTGGCCTTGGCTGAGACCCAACCCGGCCAGGCGCCGCTGCTGGGCAGCCATCGCACCTATGCCTGCGCCGAGCACCCCAGCCTGGCCGCGATCCTGGCCGATTTCACCGCTGGTCTCGGCCAGCCGGTGCAGACCGCAGTGGTGGCCATCGCCGGTCTGCTCGATGGCGATGTGCTGATCAATGCCAACCTGCCGTGGACGGTCTCGCTGTCGACCACGCGCGAACAGTCCGGCCTGCGCGAACTGCAGCTGATCAATGATTTCGAAGCGGTGGCGCTGGCCATCCCGTACCTGCAGCCGGAAACCCTGGTGCCGCTGAACGGCGACGCCGATCCAGCCCAGGCCTTCCCGGCGCTGGTGCTGGGTGCCGGTACCGGCCTGGGTGCCGCGCTGCGTTTCGCCGATGGCGAGCGCCCGGTGCTGGCCAGCGAGATCGGCCATGCCGCGCTCGGCGCCGGCAACGCGCTGGAACTGCAGGTGCTGGGCAAGCTGCTGCAGCGCTGGCCGCACGTGGACAACGAGCGCGTGCTGTCCGGTAGTGGCCTGATGAACCTGTACCCGTGCCTGTGCGAACTGCGCGGTGTCACCCCGGTGTGGACCAGCACCGAGGCGCTGATTGGCGCCGCGCGTAGCGGCGAGGATGCACTGGCGGTGGAAACGCTGCAGGTGTTCTGTGCCTGGCTGGGCAGCCTGGCCGGCGACGCGGCGATCGCCGTCGGCGCGCGCTCGGTGTATCTGGCCGGGGGCATTTCCGCGCATGTGCAGGATTTCCTGGCCGATGGCCGCTTCCGTGAGCGATTCCTCAACAAGGGTGTGCTGACCGAAGTGCTGCGCCAGGTACCGGTGTGGCGGGTGGAGCACGGCCAGCTGGGTGTGCTCGGTGCAGCGGTCTGGCACGCAGCGCGGCAACCCACGCACGACTGATCGGCAGGGCCGGCATCGGGCCGGCCATGCATTGCAGACTGGGAGGGGACGATGGTGGATCGCAGGCAGTTCCTGCAGGCCGGTGCACTGGCCGCAGGCATGGCGGCATTGCCGGGCGTGCAGGCGCGCACGCAGGGTGGGGCCAGGGTGGTTTCGACCTGGGACTTCGGCGTACCGGCCAACCAGGCCGCATGGAAGGTGCTGGCGCAGGGCGGCAGCGCGCTGGATGCGGTCGAAGCTGGCGCACGCTGGGCCGAGAGCGAGTTGTGCAACCCCACCGTCGGCCATTGCGGCAATCCGGATCGCGACGGCGTGCTGAGCCTGGACGCCAGCATCATGGACGGCGATGGCCGCTGTGGTGCGGTGGCGGCGCTGGTCGACATCCTGCATCCGGTGTCGGTCGCCCGCAAAGTGATGGAAAACAGCCCGCATGTGTTGCTGGTGGGCGAGGGCGCGCAGCAGTTCGCGGTGCAGCAGGGCTTCGAACGCAAGCACCTGCTGACGCCGCAGGCCGAAGCCGCCTGGCGCGAGTGGCTGAAGACCGAGAAGTACCAGCCGCAGATCAATGCCGAGCGCCGCGGTATTCCCGGCAACAGCGACAACCACGACACCATCGGCATGCTGGCACTGGATGCCAAGGGCCACCTGGCCGGTGCCTGCACCACCAGCGGCATGGCCTGGAAACTGCACGGTCGCGTTGGCGACAGTCCGATCATCGGTGCCGGCCTGTACGTCGACAACGACGTGGGCGCGGCCACTGCTTCGGGCGTGGGTGAAGAGATGATCCGCAACGCCGCCTCGTTCCTGGTGGTCGAGCTGATGCGCCAGGGGCGCTCGCCGGCGCAGGCCTGCCGCGAAGCGATCGACCGCGTGGTGCGCAAGCGCCCGGAAGCGAGCAAGACACTGCAGGTCTGCTTCCTGGCCATGAACAAGCAGGGCGAGGTCGGCGCTTACGCGCTGCATCGCGGCTTTGTCTACGCGGTCTGCGATGGGCAGCGCCAGGATGACCTGCGCGACTCGCCATCGATCTACACGAGCACCCAGACGTGAGCACGCGGCTCACCCTGGAGATCGCCAGCAATTCGCTGGCATCGGCGCTGGCCGCGCAGGCCGGCGGTGCCGACCGCATCGAGCTGTTCGACAACCTGGCCGAAGGCGGCACCACACCGTCGTTCGCCAGCATTGCGATTGCCCGCGAACGCCTGTCGATTCCGCTGTTCGTGCTGGTGCGGCCGCGCCCGGGCGACTTCCACTACGACGGGCTGGAAGCCGAACTGATGCTGCGTGACATCGCGCAGTGCCGCGCACTGGGCTGCGATGGCGTGGTGATCGGCGCGCTGGATGTACAGGGCGGGATCGACGTGGCGCTGTGCCGCGAGCTGGTGCAGGCTGCCGGGCCGTTGCAGGTGACCTTCCATCGCGCCTTCGATGCCGCCCGCGATCTGCCCGCCGCGCTGGAGCAGGCGATCGGGCTGGGCTGCCAGCGCGTGCTGACCTCGGGCGGTCAGGTCAGTGCCGAGGCGGGTGCCGATGTGCTGGCAGGCCTCGTTACCCAGGCAGCAGGCCGCATTACGGTGATGGCTGGTGCCGGATTGGCACCGGGCAACATCGCTACCGTGGCAAGGCAGACCGGCTGCACCGAACTGCACGCCTCGGCCAAGGGCCTGCGGCGCTCGGCCATGCAGTTCCAGAACCCGGCTTTGCGAGGGCTGGACCCGGACTGGAGCCAGACCGCCACCGCCACCGTAGCCGCGCTGCGGCAGGCGCTGGACGCCTGATCGCAAGCCCCGGGTCGGATCCCTTCGCAGAAGGGCTCTGACTCCATCTGGATGCAGTCGGGTCAGGGCCCCTCCTTGAGGGGATCCGACCCCGTATGCCGGCCCGCCACGGACAAAATAGTTCCGCGCACGATTGTCGCGATCGTGTCATCGACGTGTGCGCCGTCTTCTCAGCGATGTTTCGCAACCCGTTGATTGTTTTGGATACCTGCAGCCGATAACGGCATTGCGCCAGGTGTTGCTGCGTCGCCGCATGCCCGGCGTGGTTCAGCTGTGCTTTAGTTTGGATCGATCCACAGGGGAGGGCGCCGTATCGGTCTTGAACCGATCCAGGTGCCCGGATCAGCCGTAGTGCCGCGCCACCACCCGTCCGTGCGTCCACACTTTCGAAGAGCAACCACCCATGGCTCAGATCGTCCGCAAGCGTCGTCACCTGCTGTCCCAGGCCCTGGTCCTGGCCCTGTTGCCCCTGGCGGCCAGCGCGCAGGAGGCCGCCAGTTCGTCCACCAAGGATCTCGACGCGGTCACCGTCACCGGTTCGCGCATCAAGCGCGCCAGCGTTGAAGGCCCGGCGCCGGTCAACGTGATCACCGCCGCACAGATCCAGAAGGAAGGCTTCGTCAGCGTTTACGACGCACTGAAGACGCTCACTGAAGCCACCGGTACCGTCGAGGCGGCCTCGCAGTGGGGTTCGCACACGCCCAATGCCAGCGGCCTGAACCTGCGCGGGATGGGCCCGAACCGTTCGCTGCTGCTGGTCAACGGGCGTCGCGTAGCGGACTACCCGCTGCCCTACGGCGGCGAAACCAACTTCTCCAACTACGGCAACATTCCCGCTGCCGCGGTGGAGCGCATCGAAGTGCTGACCGGTGGCGCCTCGGCCATCTATGGCTCGGATGCGATCGCCGGCGTGGTCAACGTCATCCTGAAGACGAACTACGACGGCGACGAAGTGCGCGTGCGCGGCGGCACCTCCACCGAAGGCGGTCGCGATACCTGGGATCTGTCCTGGGCCGGCGGCAGGACCGGCGACAACTGGAGCGTGACCTACGCGCTGCAGTACACCAAGCGCGATCCGCTGTTCGGCCGTGACCGTCCGCAGATGGACGATGCCGACGATGCGCCGTACCCGTCCTGGAACATGGAACAACGCAAGGTCGGCTTCCGTCCCACCGCCGGCCTGGCGCTGATCGATCCCACCACCGGCCAGCGCCTGGCGCCGCCCACCGGTACCTGCGAGAAGTTCGATGGCGAGTACTACACCGCCGATCGCCTGGTCTACAACTACGCCGCCAACACCATCACCAACACCGGCCGCCTGTGCGGCATGAGCGCCGACTACGCCAACTGGCTGCTCACCGGCGGTGCCGAGAACGTGTCCGGCAACCTGTATGCCACCTTCGATTTCAGCAACGACCTGCAGGCCTGGACCAACCTGGCGGTATACCGTTCCGAAGCGATCTGGGGCACCAATCCGCCCGGCGTGTCGCTGATCGACGATGACAACGGCTACTACTGGGATGCCAACCGCAACCGCCCGATCCTCGGCGTGCGCCAGTTCACGCCGAACGAGGTGGGCGGCCTGGATACGCTGCGTAACACCAACCGCGAACTGTCCTGGGACTGGAGTGTGGGCCTGCGTGGTCGCCTGGCCGATCGCTTCGACTGGAGCGCCACGGTGGGGCGTTCCTACTACCGCGTTGAAGAGCGGCAGAACGTGGTCGACAAGCAGAAGTCGTACGACTATTTCCTCGGCCCGAAGCTGGGCACTACCGCCGACGGCGAGGCGATCTATGCGTTGAACGAATCGCGCTGGTGGAACCCGCTGACGCCGGATCAGTACTGGCAGATGGGCACCGTGGCGAATAACCGTGCGTCCTCATGGGTCAATCAGGCTTCGGCGGATATCACCGGCGAGTTGTTCCAGGGCTGGGCCGGCCCGATCTCGTTCGCGGCGGTGGCCGAGGTTGCGCAGCAGGGCTATCACCTCAGTCCCGATCCGCGCGCCGGCATCGATTTCGACCTGCAGAACGTCGATCGCGGTGGCGGCGAGCGTACCCGCTATTCGGCCGGCGTCGAGTTCAAGATCCCGCTGCTGGAAAGCGTGACCGCCACTGCGGCCGCGCGCTATGACCGCTATGGCAGCTACAAGGCTGACAACAGCGGCGAAGCGCTGGACATCGGCAGCCAGAAGGAGACCACCTGGAATGTCGGCCTGGAATGGCGCCCGGTGGAGTCGCTGCTGGTGCGCGGCTCCTATGCCACCAGCTTCCATGCGCCGGACATGCACTACCTGCTGGGCCAGCCGAGCAGCTCCGAAGTGCAGACCTATGACCGCCTGCGCTGCATCCAGAGCGGCGCGTACCTGGTCAACAACTGTGGCGTGGGCAATACCGATGTCTGGTACACGTTCGATGTGAACCGGCGTGGCACGCCGCTGCTGCGCTCGGAGACCGGTGATTCGTGGACGGTCGGTTTCGTCTGGGACGTGATGCCCAATCTCTCGGTCAGTGCCGACTACTGGGCAATCAAGCTGGAAGACATGATCGTCGACGTTGGCGCCGACGAGGTGCTGGCCAGCGAAGCGGGCTGCCTGACCGGCAAGAACATGGACGGTACGCCGTGGGCCAATCCGGCCGGTGGCGAGTACTGCGCCGGCATCCTGGCCCGCGTGAACCGTGACAGCAACGGCCGCCTGGTATCGATCGAGCGCGGCCCGTTCAACCTGGCCAGCCGCGAAGTGCGCGGCATCGACCTGACCGCGCGCTATCGCCTGGAAACCGCGCAGTGGGGCAGCTTCCAGCTCGGCCTGAACTACACCAACCAGATCTCAACCAAGGAACAGCGTTACGCCAACGATCCGAACCCGGAGCGTCGTGACCGTGACCTGCGCAGCAAGCTGCGCGCGAGCCTGGCCTGGCAGCGTGGCAATTGGAATGCCAATGTCTATGCCGATCGCATCGGTTCGGTGCCGGGCGTGCGCTACCACTGGGGCACCGATCGCCTGAACAATCCTGGCGGCTGCCTGCCGTTCGCCGATGGTTACGTGCCCAGCGACAGCCCGTCGCTCAACTGCCTGGAGCCGGCGACGCGTCCGGACGGCTCGCCGAATCCGAATCCCAACGCCGGCCAGCAGACGGCGCGCTACTACGGGCGGGTCGGGCCGTTCATCACCTGGAACTTCAACGTGGGCTACCAGGTGACCGAGCACGCCAAGGTCAACGTCTACGTCAACAACGCGTTCAACTCGGCCAGCTGGAACCACAAGGACCCGTACAAGCTGGACTACGATTTCGCCCCGACCCGCCTGCTCGGCGCGGTTGGCCGCGAGTTCGCGTTGGAGTACGTGTTCACCTTCTGAGGCGGACAGCGGGGGCGTCGGGCCTTGATCCGCAAGGCGCCCCCGTCCGCCCGGTAGATCCACGCCATGCGTGGATGAATCCCTTCATGAACCCCGGGGTGGCTGGATTTGACCTTCCCACGATGGCAAGGTTTAGCCTGTCCGCATCCAGAAGGAACCCCGGGAATCCGATCATGAGCACGCCCCGCGCCACTGCAGTCCCCGCAAGCCCGTCCACCATCAGCCTGCCCATCGAGGGCATGACCTGCGCCAGCTGCGTCGGCCGTGTCGAAGCGGCGCTGTCCAAGGTCGAGGGCGTCGGCAGTGTTTCGGTCAATCTGGCCACCGAGCGCGCGGATATCCGCCCGTCCGGTCCGGTCGATCGCGCCGCGCTGATCCAGGCGGTGGAGCGGGTGGGCTATGACGTGCCGGCCGGCACCATCGAGCTGGCAGTGGAAGGCATGACCTGTGCCTCCTGCGTCGGTCGCGTCGAGCGCGCGCTGCTGGCGGTACCGGGCGTCAGCCAGGCCAGCGTCAACCTGGCCACCGAACGCGCCACGGTGCGCGGCGTGGCCGCTGTGGATGCGCTGGTAGCGGCCATCGACAAGGTCGGTTATGCCGCCCATGCCATCGAAGCGGGCGTTCAGTCCGATGACGAAGCGGCGGAAAAGAAGGATGCCGAGCGCGCCGAACTGAAGCGCGACCTGATCGTGGCCACCGCACTTGCACTTCCGGTGTTCGTGCTGGAAATGGGGTCGCACCTGATTCCCGGCATGCACGAATGGGTGATGGCCACCCTCGGCATGCAGACCAGCTGGTACCTGCAGTTCGTACTGACCCTGCTGGTGCTGGCCATTCCCGGCCGCCGTTTCTACCAGAAGGGTTTCCCGGCACTGCTGCGGCTGGCGCCGGACATGAACTCGCTGGTGGCGGTGGGTACCGCCGCAGCGTTCGGTTACTCGGTGGTGGCGACCTTTGCACCGCGGTTGCTACCGCCGGGCACGGTGAACGTCTACTACGAAGCAGCGGCGGTGATCGTCGCGCTGATCCTGCTCGGCCGCTTCCTTGAGGCGCGCGCGAAGGGCCGTACCTCGGAGGCGATCAAGCGCCTGGTCAACCTGCAGGCCAAGGTCGCGCATGTGATCCGTGACGGCCGCACGATCGAGATCCCGGTCAACG
This sequence comes from Stenotrophomonas sp. 99219_Sma, assembly GCF_056480785.1. Lineage (NCBI taxonomy): Bacteria > Pseudomonadati > Pseudomonadota > Gammaproteobacteria > Lysobacterales > Lysobacteraceae > Stenotrophomonas > Stenotrophomonas sp. 99219_Sma. The sequence continues at coordinate 2,002,268 of NZ_CM151117.1, forward strand.
AGGTTCTGAGCGGCGATGTGGTGGAAGTGCGCCCGGGCGAGCGCGTGCCGGTCGATGGCGAGGTGATCGAGGGGCGCAGCTACATCGACGAGTCGATGATCAGTGGCGAACCGATTCCGGTCGAGAAGCAGCCGGGCAGCAGCGTGGTCGGCGGCACGGTCAACCAGAAAGGTGCATTGACCGTGCGTGCCACGGCGGTGGGCGCGCAGACCATGCTGGCGCAGATCATCCGCATGGTCGAACAGGCACAGGGCTCGAAGCTGCCGATCCAGGCGGTGGTCGACAAGGTTACCCTGTGGTTCGTGCCGGCGGTGATGCTGGCCGCACTGGCGACCTTCGCGGTCTGGTTGATCTTCGGCCCATCGCCGGCGCTGAGCTTCGCGCTGGTCAATGCGGTGGCGGTACTGATCATCGCCTGCCCGTGTGCAATGGGTCTGGCCACGCCGACGTCGATCATGGTCGGTACCGGCCGTGGCGCCGAAATGGGCGTGCTGTTCCGCAAGGGTGAAGCACTGCAGTTGCTGAAGGACGCGCAGGTGGTGGCGGTGGACAAGACCGGCACGCTGACCGAAGGCCGCCCGCGCCTGACCGACCTGGAGATCGCCGACGGCTTCGATCGCGCCACGGTACTGGCCGCGGTTGCTACCGTGGAGTCACGTTCGGAGCATCCGATCGCCCGTGCCATTGTCGATGCAGCCACCGAGCAGGGCCTCGCATTGCCGGCCATGGTCGACTTCGAATCGGTCACCGGTATGGGTGTACGCGCCAGCGTGGAGGGTGCGCGTGTGGAGGTCGGCGCCGATCGTTTCATGCGCGATCTTGGCGTGGATATCACCGCGTTTGCAGCGCTGGCGGCCGAACTCGGCGCGCAGGGCAAGTCGCCGTTGTACGCGGCCATCGATGGACGCCTGGCAGCGATCATCGCAGTATCCGATCCGATCAAGCCGAGCACGCCGGCCGCGATCGCGGCACTGCACCAGCTGGGCCTGAAGGTGGCGATGATCACCGGCGACAATGCCGGCACCGCGCAGGCGATCGCACGCCAGCTGGGTATCGATGAAGTCGTTGCCGAGGTGCTGCCGGAAGGCAAGGTCGAAGCGGTGCGTCGCTTGAAGGCCACGCACGGCCATGTCGCCTTCGTTGGTGACGGCATCAACGATGCGCCGGCGCTGGCCGAGGCCGATGTCGGCCTGGCGATCGGGACCGGCACCGATATCGCGGTGGAGTCGGCCGATGTGGTGCTGATGTCGGGCAACCTGCAGGGCGTGCCGAATGCCATCGCGCTGTCGAAGGCAACGCTGGGCAACATCCGGCAGAACCTGTTCTGGGCCTTTGCCTACAACACCGCGCTGATTCCGGTGGCTGCCGGCGTGCTGTACCCGGTCTGGGGCGTGCTGCTGTCGCCGGTGTTCGCCGCCGGTGCGATGGCGCTGTCCAGCGTGTTCGTGCTGGGCAACGCGCTGCGCCTGCGCCGCTTCCAGGCGCCGATGGCGGATACCCCCGCCGCGAGCCACTGAAGGAGAACCGCATGAACATCGGTGAAGCCGCCAAGGCCTCCAGCGTTTCGGCGAAGATGATCCGCTACTACGAACAGATCGGCCTGATTCCCGCGGCCGATCGCACCGAGTCCGGCTACCGGGCGTACTCGCAGGCGGACATCCACCGCCTGCGCTTCATTCGGCGGGCGCGCGATCTTGGCTTCCAGGTGGCCGAGATCACCGATCTGCTCGGCCTGTGGAACGACACCTCGCGGCACAGTGCCGACGTCAAGCAACTTGCCGAACAGCACATCGCCGACCTGGAGCAGCGTATCGAAAGCATGCGGCAGATGGCCGACACGCTGAAGTCGTTGATCAGCTGCTGTGCGGGCGATGAGCGCCCGGAATGCCCGATCCTGCAGCGGCTGGGCGAGGACGAAGAGACCCTGGCACCGCCGGAGACCGCGAAGACCGGTGCAGTACGGCGCCGCACGCACAAGCACTGACCTGGCGTTGCATACATGAAAAACCCGCCCGGTGCAGCTGCACCGGGCGGGTTTTTCGTTGCAGGCGCAGGCTAGGGGATCAGGCCGTGCGCGGCGGGAAGCCTGCATCGGTCAGCGCCGCCACGATCTGCGCTTCGCTGGCCGAGGTCTGTACCTGCACGCGACGGCTGGCGGGATCTGCCTGCACGCTGGCCTGCGGATCGACCAGCTCGATCGCCTTGGTCACGCTGCGTGCGCAGCCGCCGCAGGTCATGCCTTCCACGTGGAATTCCATCTGTAGCTCCTTCGGTGCTCTTGGGGTGGCGCCAGTGTGCACCTTCCAACATTGGCAGGGTCAAGCGCAGGGCTGAACCGAAGACAAAGCACCAATGAAAACGGCAGCCACCTGTACCAGCGCGGCTGCCGTGGAGGAACGTCCCCGCCAGGGCGGGGCGTGGGTTGCACCGGGGCGGGCCCGGGCAACCCGGTGTTGCCTTAGAACTTCCAGGTAGCGCCGAAGTACAGCTGGCGGCCTGCGTAGGTATTGGAGATCAGGCGTGCCTTGGTGTCGCTTCCCAGGTGCACGCGCTGCTCGGACTTGGTGGCATTGATCACCGAGGCGGTCAGGGTCCAGTCCGGGGTCAGGTTGTAGGCCACGTTCAGATCCAGCTGGTCATACGGCTCGGTGTAGACGGTGAGGCCATTGTTGAGCCCACCGACAACCTGACCGCGACGGTTGAACGAGGCGCGCGCGAGGAACTTCTCGTTCTCGTAGAACACCGTCACGTTGGCTTGGTTCTTGGCGCTGCCGACCAGTGGCGAGGAGCCGATTTCCTGACCGTCCAGAACAATGGAGGCCAGGTTGGTGTCGTTGTAGGTGTAGTTGGCCTGCACGCCGAAGCCGAAATCGAAGGTGTACTGGCCATACAGCTCGACGCCCTGCGAGACACCATCGCGGCCATTGGCCTGGGTCTCGTAGCGCTGCACGTTCACCGCTTCACCGTTGATGACCATCGGCGTGTCGCGCACCACCGGCAGGGTGAAGTTGTCCACGTTCTTGCGGAACAGGCCGACGCCGGCGACCGCGCCCGGCTGGAAGTACCACTCCAGGCCCAGGTCGAACTGGGTGGCCTTGAACGGTTCCAGCTGCTTGTTGCTGCCCTGGCCGACCCAGCCTGCGGTCGATGCGCCACCGGCAACGCGGCGATCATTGACGTACTCTTCGCTGTAATAGCTCAGTGCGCCCGGTGCTGCGATGTCGGTGTAGCCAGGGCGGGCGATCACCTTCGATGCGGCACCACGCAGCACCAGCGTGTCAGTGATGTCCCAGGCGATATTGAAACTCGGCAGTACGTCAGTGTAGGTGCGATCCACGCCGATGAGGCTGTAGGTCTTGCTCTGCGCCAGATCGTGCGGCAGGCGCACGAAGCCGCTCTCGCAGCTGTAGGTCGGGTAGGCCGCAGCGGCCGGATCGGTGCACGCCATCGGTGCGCCGGACGCGTTGTCCAGGAAGTAGTCGTTGAACTTCTCGATCGAGTCGGAGGACTGCGCGAACTGCTTGGTGCGCACCACGCGCACGCCGACATTGCCGCGCACGCGTTCGGTGCGGAAGTTGGCCTGGAAGTAGCCCGAGTAGATCTTCTCGTTGACGTTGTAGACGAAGTCTTCCTCGGTGCGGTTGTGCGAACCACCGTAGGTCTTGTTCAGGTAATCGATGTAGGCCGGGTAGTTGATGCCCGGGAACACGTTGGCATTGAAGCCGCCCGCGATGTTGCTGATCGGATTGGACAGGAAGAAGCCCGGCTGCGCGTCGCCCGCAGTCGGATCGCAGCCACTCTGGTAGCGGCTGTTGTCATAGTCGGCCGGGTCGCGGCCCGGGCAAACCCAGTAGGTGTTGCCGGTATTGCGATGGACCTTGCCGTCACGGTACTTGGCGCCGAACTGGATCGAGTCCAGCCAGCCGGACTCGAACAGCTTGGTGACGTCGGCCTGGAAGTAGTTCTGCTTGACCTCGGTGCGCTTCCACGACGAATCGGTCGAGCCGGTGTCGACTTCGGCGATGCCGTTCATCAGCTGCTGCTGCAGGTCGGGCGAGAAGGTGGCCGACGGCGTACCGGTCAGGTCCCAGGCGCTGTACAGGTTGCCCGACAGGTAATCGTTGCCGACCTTGCGGCGCGGCTTGGCCGACATCCGGAAGTTCATCGACGGACCACCTTCGGACCAGGTGCGGCCACCGGTGAACGAGGCCTTCCACAGCGGGCTGATGTCCCAGTCGATGGTCAGGTCAGCGGTCTGCGAGAGTGCCTTTTCCTTGCTGTAGCCACCGGTCAGCTGCGGCGTCGGAACCGTGCAGTCGTCCGGGCCCCAGCCGCCGGGCTTGAGGCCGGCGGCCTTGGCCTGGTCTTCGCTGCAGTAGTAGGTCTTTCCAGCCAGCTTTTCGAACTGGGCGCCGGTAACGGTGTTGCCGCTGGGATCGAAATCCAGGCCGTTGAGCAGGCGGCCGCCGGCCCAGTTTCCATCGCCGTTGAAGCGGGCCATGCTCCATTCCGGAATCTTCAGCATGTTCTGGGTGTAGTCACCCTGCAGCTCGAAGCGGAAGTAGTTGGCCGTCATCGTAACGTTGTCGACCGGCTTGAACTGGAAGGTCAGCTGGCCGCCCTTGCGCTCGCGCTTCTCTTCCTTCACCGCGAAGTTGACCGACGTCGGCATGAAGAAGTCGCTGTAGTTGCCCCCGGTCTGGTTGTTGAAGCCGGACTTGCCCCACCAGTAGTGGATGCCATCCTGCGCCTGCACGTTGCCATAGGCATCGCGCGCCTTGCCGGAGCCATACCACTGGTAGTCCTCGGTGCTGGCTTCCATGGTGCGGGTGGTGCGCTTCTGCTGCGTCACGCCGATCAGCACGCCGAAACGCTCGTCCTTGCTGTGCCACGAATACAGGGCCGACGCCTGCGGGTCGATATCGTGGTGGGTATCGGAGGAGGTGCCCTCGAGCGTGACGAAGCCCGAGTTGGATTCCATGTCCAGCGGGCGACGGGTGTGCAGGATGACCGTGCCGCCGATGCCGCCTTCGTCGATGCGGGCTTCCGGCGACTTGAACAGCTCGGCGCTGGACAGCATGTTCGACGGCAGCAGGGTGTAGTTGAACGAACGGGTGGCTTCGTCGTTGGTTTCCGACGTGGCCACGTAGTTGCCGTTCAACTGGGTCAGGGTCAGGTCGGGTGCCAGGCCACGCACGCTGACGCTCTTGCCTTCGCCGCCACTGCGGGTGATGACCACGCCGGGCACGCGCTGCAGTGCGTCGGCCACGTTCTTGTCGGGGAACTTGCCGACGTCTTCGGCGGTGATCACTTCGACCACGGCGTTGGCGTCGCGCTTCTGCTCAAGACTCTTTTCAATGGCGTAGCGGTAGCCGGTGACCTGGACGCTGTCCAGGTTGGTGGCTTCCTGCGAGCCGGTGGAAGCGGCCTGCTGCGCGGCGGCGCCAGCCGGAATGACGGCGGCGGCCAAGGCCAGCGCGATGGCCAGCGCCAGTGCGTCCTGGCTATGCGTACGTGTTGAATGCTTCATTCCCATCTCTCCCTCTCTCCTGGATTGATCCGGTGATGTGGCACGGACAACTTGAATCGATCTAATTTGAAGTGACATTGTCGCTATTGCCATGCAGTGGCAGTAGCACCGTGCGCGTGGCCTGGTACGTCCTGTTGCTGCTCCCCCAACTCCCGGCCATCGCAGTGTCGTTCTTGGATCGATCTAAGCGATGGGCGGGCGTTTTTTAGCATGGGTCGCCCGCGGGCGCATGCTGCTCCGCAATATGGTACTGGCGTGGCGAAGGCATGACGGTTTGCTGAAATCAGTGAAATCGTTTTCGTGCGCAGGGGAGGGTGGGGCGGCAGGGCTGCGCCCTGCACCTGCTTGACGCCAAAGCCAAAGCCAAAGCCAAAGCGGCTCTGGGTCGTCTGTGGTTTGGCGGGGCGGTGTGGGCTGGCAGGACACGCCGTAAACCCGTCCATGGGGGCTCGATGGCGCCATCCATGGCGCCAACGGTCCTGCCAGCCCACACCGCCCCGCCTTTGACAGTTTCCCGGTGACGGTTGGATAGGTCCTGGAATCACGCGGGGTCATGGGATCAGATCCGTTTTCCGTTGGAAAACGGATCTGATCCCGATTGATTTCGTTATCCGACAGAGATTGATCCACGCATGGCGTGGATCTACTGCAGATCGCGAGAAACTGTCGAAGGCGGGGTGGGTCCGGTTGCGGGGGCGTGAGCCGCATGGGCCCGAGGCATGCCTTGGGCGGGTTGGGCAGGACGCCCAACCCCGGTCTTGCCGTGTGCGCAGGACTGCGCACACGAGCAAGCGGCGACCGAGCTTACATGGACGTACTTGCAGCGGCCCCCGCAACCGGACCCACCCCGCCTCCCCACAGGAAATCAGCTTCTGCTGTTGGTGTTGCTGTTGCTCCAGCTCGGAGCGGGTGCAGGGCGCAGCCCTGCCGAACACCCCCTCTCATGCTGCGCCGCAGAATGCATTCGGCTGAACCTGCATGCTCTACTTGAATCGATCTAAATTCACGGTCTGGTGGGTCGGGCGTCATTCCAGGGGGAGCTTTCTGCCAGTCATGGCGGGGCTCAGCGGAACGGTGCCGGACGGCCCCGGCCGTCTGCCTCCGCCTCATCGACTACAGGAACCCGACATGCGTCCAGTGCCGTCCGCTCCCGCCGTCCCAGTGTCCTCGCGCCCGCTGCTGCGCCTGGCCTGCCTGCTCGCACTGTCGTCAGTGCCGGTGCTGCTGCAGGCCGCGCCGGCTGCGCTGGAGCGCGAGGTCAACACCTTCATCGGCAGCAAGGACGACGGCAACACGTTCCCGGGCGCGTCGGCACCGTTCGGCCTGATCCAGGTCAGCCCGATCGGCAGCCACTATTCGGGCTGGCGCTACGACGACGAGAAGATCCGCGGTTTCGGCCACTCCTTCATCTCCGGCGCAGGTTGCTGGGAGCAGGGTGGCCAGGTGTCGGTGCTGCCGGTGACCGGTTCGATCGGTCCCGGCGGCGATTTCGATACCGGCAACGCGAAGAAGTTTGACCACAAGGCCTATGCCGCGTCGTACACGCATGACGGCGAGATCGGCCAGGCGGGCTATTACAAGGTGCGGCTGACCAGCTACGGCGGCATCGATGCCGAGACCACCGCGCGTACGCGTGCCGCGGCCGAGCGCTACACCTTCAGCCAGCGCAGTGGCGATGGCCACGTGCTGGTCAATGTTGGCCAGGCCAACGAGCGCCACTCGGTGATCGGCAGCGTGGTTGATGTGGTCGGCGACCGCGTGGTGGAAGGCAAGCTGGTCACCAAGAGTTTCTGCGGCGGCCATCAGTACACCACCTGGTTCCGCATCGAGTTCGACCGCCCGTTCAAGGCGCATGGCACCTGGGGTGAGGGCGGTGGCCTGCCCGGCGCGCGCCACAGCATGGAAGGCGAGCAGAAGCCGAACGGTGCCTGGCTCAGCTTCGACCTGGCCAAGGGCCAGTCGGTGACGGCGGTCAGCGCGATCTCGCATGTGGACGCCGAAGGCGCGCGCATCAATCTGCGCGCAGACGGCATGCAGGGTGGGGCGCTTCTCGGTTTCGACCGCATGCGCACACTGTCCCAGCAGGCGTGGCGCGAGCAGCTGGGTCGGGTGCGTGTGCAGGGCGGTACGGCCGATGACCGCACCGTGTTCTACAGCGCGGCCTACCACGCGCTGCTGCAGCCGATGACCGGCAACGATGCCGACGGCCGCTATCGCGGCTATGACGATGGTATCCACCGCGCCGATGGCTGGACCTATTACGAGTACTTCTCGCTGTGGGATACCTACCGCGCGCAGAACCAGTGGCTGGCACTGACCCGCCCGGACGTGGCGCGTGACATCGGCCGTACCCTGCTGGCGATCGACGAGCAGGGTGGCTGGCTGCCGCGCTGGGGCTATGCCAACTTCGAGACCAACATCATGACCGGCGATCCAGTCACGCCGTTCATGGTCGATCTGTGGCGCTTCGGTGCGCTCAAGGGCCGTGAATTGCAGGCGTGGGATGCGCTGCGCCGCAACGCGTTCGGCACGCCGCCGCTGAACTCGCGCATGGCCGGCCGTTCCGGCAACCCGACCTACCTGGACAAGGGCTACGTGGTCTACGACCGTGCGTTCCCATCCAAGGGCATGGACGTCGATCCGCACCACGGTGGTTCGGCCACCTTGGAATACGCGCTGGCCGACTGCGCGCTTTCGCAGATGGCCGATGGCCTCGGCCACGCGCAGGACGCGGCGACGCTGCGTGAGCGCGGCCGCAACTGGCGCAAGGTGTGGGACCCGCAGGTGCGCGATGCCGAGACCGGTTTCACCGGTTTCCCGCGCCCGCGTACCGAGGACGGCCAGTGGTACACGCCGGCCGATGGCCATTACAGCCCGCGCTCGCACCATGGTTTCCATGAGGGGACGGCGTGGCAGTATCAGTGGCTGGCGCAGCAGGACGTGCCGGGCCTGGTCGAAGCGATGGATGGCCGCGAACAGGCTGGCCGCCGCCTGGATGCGTTCTTCGCGATGGACGCGCTGCAGGCCGACCCGCTCAATGCAGCCCGCAAGGAGTGGGTGGTCGGGCCGTACAGCTACTACAACCAGTTCCGCTACAACCCGAACAACGAGCCGGACCTGCACTCGCCGTGGCTGTACACGCTGATCGGCCAGCCGTGGAAGACCGCCGCCGTGGTGCGTGCCGCGCAGCAGTTGTTCACCAATGCCCCGAATGGCGTGACCGGCAATGATGATCTCGGCACGATGTCGGCCTGGTACCTGTTCAGTGCCATCGGCGTGTATCCGGCGGTGCCCGGCAGCGGCCAGTTCCTGCTGCACACCCCGCGTTTCAGCAAGGTGGAAGTGGACATGGGCAATGGCCGCACGCTGCGCATCGATGCGCCGGGCGCCGATGGCCGCCGCCTGCAGTACGTGCAGGGCGTGCAGGTCGATGGCCAGGTGCATGCACCGGTGTGGCTGGACTGGAACCGCCTGCAGCAGGGCCCGCGCCTGCAGTTCGCGCTCGATGCGAAGGCGCCCGAGCAGGGCTGGGGCACGGCGGTGAAGGACCTGCCGGTATCCTGGTGCGCGGCACCGGGGAGCCAGCTGCGCTGAGACGGACTGTGCCGTTCGCGGTGACCCAGCGAACGGCACGGCACGACAGGGCCCTGATCCATTAGGCTTGAGCCTCCAGCGGAGTCCGGGAAGACGATGAACGACAACGGCAGCAGTCCCAGCAAGCGCGCCGGCAAGGCGGTGACGGTGACCGACATCGCGCGTGCCATCGGCGTGTCACGGGCAACCGTGTCGCTGGTGCTGCGCGGCAGCCCGCTGGTCAACGTCGATACCCGCGCCAAGGTCGAGGCCGAACTGCGCCGCCAGCGCTATGTCTACAACCGCGCGGCGGCCAACCTGCGCCGGCGGACCTCGTCGAGCATCGCGCTGGTGATCAACGATCTGTCCAACCCTTTCTTCGCCGAATTCGCGTCCGGCGTGGACGAGGCGCTGGGCGGACGCGGTTACGTGACCCTGCTCGGCAGCACCGGCGAATCGCCGGAGCGTCAGCAGGCAGTGCTGTCCACGTTGATGGAGCACACGCCGGCCGGCCTGATCCTGTCGCCGGCCGAGGGCAGCGATACCGCGCTGCTGCGGCAGGCACTAGGTGCCAATGCCAACGTGCTGCTGTTCAACCGCGAGCTGGACGGGGCCGACTGGGATTTCCTGACCCTGGACAACCAGCATGGCGCCTATCTGGCCACGCGCCACCTGATCGAGCGCGGCCATCGCCAGATCGCCTTCTTCGGCGGCCACGCTGCATCGAGCTCGTGCCACCAGCGCCGTGCCGGTTTCCAGCAGGCGCTGGCCGAGGCCGGTCTGTCGCTGCCGCCGGGCTGGATGATCGAGTCGGCGCCGAACCGCCTGGAAGCTGCGGCGCGCACCGATGAGCTGTTTGCCGACGGACATCGCCCGAGTGCAGCGGTCTGCTACAACGACACCGTCGCGCTGGGCCTGATGCTGGGCTTGAACTCGCGTGGCATCCGCCCGGGTGGCGACTTCGCCGTTACCGGTTTCGATGATATTTCCGAGGCGTCGGTCGCGGTGCCGCCGTTGACCACGCTCACTGCCGATCCGCGCGAGCGGGGCCGGCAAGCTGCCGCGCTGCTGCTGCAACGACTGGACGAACCGGATGCGCCGCCACGGCGCACGGTCGCGCCGGTGCAGCTGCGCATCCGCGAAAGCAGTGCCGCACGACCGAACTGATTCCTTCCATATACCCCTTCCACGCAACAACGACTTTCCGCGCATCGAGGCGCGTACCGCATGCCGATCTCCGCAACGCCCCGTCCATCGGGTACCTCCAGCAGCCAGGCGCCGGTCATGAATGTCCGTGCTGCTCTGGCGGTTGCCACCACCATATTCTTCATGTGGGGCTTCCTGACCAGCCTCAACGACGTGCTGATTCCGCACCTGAAGGCGGTGTTCGAACTGAATTACACCCGCGCGATGCTGGTGCAGTTCACCTTCTTCGGCGCGTACTTCCTGATGTCGGTGCCGGCCGGTCGGCTGGTGGCCCACCTGGGCTACAAGAAGGGCATCATCGCCGGCCTGCTGATCGCCGGCGTGGGCGCGCTGGGCTTCTGGCCGTCGGCCGCATTGCGCACCTATGAAGCGTTCCTTGGTTCGCTGTTCGTACTTGCTACCGGCATTACCGTGCTGCAGGTGGCAGCCAATCCCTACGTTGCGCTGCTGGGCCCGGAACAGACCGCATCGAGCCGTCTGACCCTGGCGCAGGCACTCAACTCGTTGGGTACCACGCTGGCGCCGCTGTTTGGTGGTTTCCTGATTCTGAGCACCGCAGTGAAGAGCGGCGACGAGATCAACGCGCTGCCCGTGGCCGAACAGATTGCCTACCGTACCGCCGAAGCGCAGTCGGTGCAGGGCCCGTACGTGGGCCTGGCCATCGCACTGGTGCTGCTGGCAGTGTTCGTCTACCTGTTCCGCCTGCCCAGCCTGACCGAGACAACCGAGCAGGCCGACAGCGGCCACCACACGCTGCTGGATGCACTCAAGCATCCGCACGTACTTTTCGGCGTGCTGGCTATTTTCTTCTACGTCGGTGCTGAGGTGTCCATCGGCAGCCTGATGGTGAACTACCTGGCACTGCCGGAGATCGGCGGCATGACTGAACAGCAGGCCACGCACTATGTGTCGGCCTACTGGGGCTGCGCCATGGTTGGTCGCTTTGCAGGTGCGTGGCTGCTGGCCAAGTACTCGCCGCGCGGCCTGCTGGCCGGATTCGCAGTGGCCAATGTGGTGCTGCTGGGCGTCACGCTGGCGTCGGGTGGCAAGGTCGCGCTGTACGGCATCGTGGCGACCGGTCTGTTCAATTCCATCATGTTCCCGACCATCTTCTCGCTGGCCATCGAACGCCTGGGCCCGCTGACCAACAAGGCGTCCAGCCTGTTGATCATGGCCATTGTCGGCGGCGCGATCATCCCGCTGCTGCAGGGCATGCTGGCCGACCGCATCGGTCTGCACCTCAGCTTCGTGCTGCCGGTGGTCTGCTACGTCTACATCATCTTCTACGGTCTGGTGGGTTCGCGCCCGCCGGCTTCCGCAACGCAGGGAGGCTGAGTCGGAAATGGGTGCCATTGTCTGCTTCGGCGAAATTTTGATCGATCTACTAGCGCAGCCGCCGGCCTCGGCCGATACCCCGCGCGCGTTCCTGCAGTACGCCGGCGGTGCGCCGGCCAACGTCGCGGTGGCGGCTGCGCGGCTGGGGGCGAAGACCCAGTTCGTCGGCATGCTTGGCCGCGACATGTTCGGTGACTTCCTGGCCGACAGCCTGGTCGAGCACGGCGTGGGCACGGATTACATCGTGCGCACCGACGCCGCCAAGACTGCGCTGGCCTTCGTCGCGCTGGATGCCAGTGGCGAGCGCAGCTTCAGTTTCTACCGCCCGCCGGCGGCTGACCTGCTGTTCCGTGACAGCGATTTCCAGGCCGCGTGCTTCGACAGCGCGCAGTGCTTCCACGTCTGTTCCAACAGCCTGACCGAGCCGGCCATCGCCGAGGCGACCTTCGCCGGCATGGAGCGCGCCCGTGCCGCCGGTGCGGTGGTCAGCCTGGACCTCAACCTGCGCCCGGCTCTGTGGCCAGCCAACGAAGATCCGACGCCGCGCCTGTGGCAGGCGCTGGAGCGCGCCGACCTGGTCAAGCTGTCGCGCGAGGAGCTGGATTACCTGGCGGCACCGCTGGGTGCCGATGGCGAGTCAGTGGTGCTCAAGCGCCTTCTGGCCGCGCAGGCGCGCTGGGTGATCGTCACCGACGGTGCGGCCACGCTGCACTGGTACACGCGCGACAACCACGGCACGGTCACCAGCTTCCGCGTGGCCACCGTCGATACCACGGCCGCCGGCGATGCCTTCGTCGGTGGCGTGCTGGTCGGCCTGCTGGAGCGTGGTGGGGCGGGCGCAGGCTTTGCCGCGTTCTGCCAGGACCCGGAGGCGATCACCGCCACGCTGCGCTTCGGTGCCGCCGTGGGTGCGCTGGCTGTTACCCGCAAGGGCGCGTTCGCCGCGATGCCCTCGCTCGATGAAGTGCAGCAGCTGCTGCAGGCCCAGGACATTACCGCATGAGCACCTCGCCCGATTTCCGTTCGCCCGCGTTCCTGCGCGCGCATATCGCCGACACGATGGCGTTCTACCACCCGCGCTGCATCGATCCGGACGGCGGTTTCTTCCACTACTTCCGTGATGACGGCAGCATCTACGATGCCAGCCACCGCCACCTGGTGAGCAGCACCCGCTTCGTCTTCAACTATGCGATGGCCTACCGCGAGTTCGGCAATGCCGAATACCGGGAGGCTGTCGAGCATGGCGTGCGCTATCTGCGCGAGGTGCACCGCAACCCGGCCACCGGCGGTTATGCCTGGACCCTGCGCGACGGCAAGGTCGAGGACGATATGAACCACTGCTACGGCGTGGCCTTCGTGCTGCTGGCCTACAGTTGCGCGCTGAAGGCGGGCATCGAGCAGGCGCGCGACTGGATGGACGAAACCTGGCAGCTGCTGGAAGCACGCTTCTGGGAGCCGCAGCATGGCCTGTACAAGGACGAGGCTGACGGCCAGTGGAGCTTCACTGGCTACCGCGGCCAGAACGCCAACATGCACATGTGCGAGGCGATGCTGGCCGCGTTCGAGGCCAGTGGCGAGCAGCGCTATGTCGAGCGCGCGCTGCAGCTGGCCGACAACATGACCCGCCGCCAGGCCGCCAAGGCCGGTGGCCTGGTCTGGGAACATTACGATGTGAACTGGGAAATCGACTGGGACTACAACCTGGACGATCCCAAGCACCTGTTCCGCCCGTGGGGCTTCCAGCCGGGGCATCAGACCGAGTGGGCCAAACTGCTGCTGATCCTCGATCGCCACGTGCAGGCCGACTGGCTGGTGCCGACCGCGCAGCATCTGTTCGACGTCGCCGTCGCACGCAGTTGGGACGACACCCGTGGTGGCCTGTACTACGGCTTCGCACCGGAATCGCGCCGGCAGCCCGGTATGGACGGCGCCCCGATCGGCGGCGACAGCTTCGTCTGCGACGACGACAAGTATTTCTGGGTGCAGGCCGAAACGCTGGCGACCGCCGCACTGATGGCCAAGCGTACCGGCGACGACCGCTACTGGCAGTGGTACGACCGCTTCTGGGCGTACTCCTGGGAGCATTTCGTCGACCACCAGTACGGTGCATGGTTCCGCATCCTCGATGCCGACAACCGCAAGTACAGCGACGAGAAAAGCCCTGCCGGCAAGGTGGATTACCACACCATGGGCGCGTGCTACGAAGTGTTGAACGTCGTGCGTTGAAGATCGTTCGAATGCAGTAGTGCCAGGCCATGCCTGGCAATCCGAAATCGGTAGCGCTGGGTCACGCCCGGCGGAAAAACAGGAGCGCCACGTGCATCGCCTTTCCCTCGTTGTCCGTCTGCTCCTGCTGCTGGTCGCAGCCTCCGCTTTCCCGGCAACTGCAGCGCCTCTGCAGGCGCAGTGGGAATTCCGCATGCTGCCCGGCGACGCCGAGGGTGCAGCCCACCCGGGCCTGCAGCAATGGCGGGCGGCGAAGATGCCGGGCAGCGTGCACACCGACCTGCTGGCGCATGGGCTGATCCGCGATCCGTACGTCGGTGCACCCGAGGCCGAGCTGCAATGGATCGGCCTGGCTGCCTGGGAGTACCGCGCCCGCTTTGACGTGGATGCGGCGACGCTGGCCAAGCCGAATGCCGAGCTGCGTTTCGACGGGCTGGATACCTTCGCCGAGGTCAGCCTCAACGGCAAGCCGCTGCTGCGCGCGGACAACGCGCACCGCACGTGGCATGCACGTGTGGACGGGCGCCTGCGCGCGAACGGCAATGAACTGCAGATCGTGTTCCGCTCACCGATCCGCACGCTGCTGCCGGGCGTGCAGGCAATGCCGCACAAGATCGCTGGCAATTACCCGTCGCCCTATGGCGATGAGCCGAAGGAGGCGATGGTCGGCAACTTCGCGCGCAAGCCGGCCTACCACTTCGGCTGGGACTGGGGCCCGCGTTATGTCACCGCCGGGGTCTGGCGCGGGGTCGACCTGCAGGCCTGGGACGCGCACCGCCTGACCGATCTTGCCGTGCGTACCGATGCATTGAGCGCGGAGCAGGCGAAGCTGGCGGTGTTGCTGCAGGTGGAGCAGGGCAGCACTGCCGGTTCTGCGATGGTCACTGTGGATGTGCAGGATCCGGAAGGCCGCAACGTGGCCCAGGTGCAACGCACGGTGTTGCTGAAGCCGGGCCAGAATACGGTTGAGCTGCCGGTTGAGCTGGCCACGCCGCGGCGCTGGTGGCCGGTGGGCCATGGTGCGCAGGATCGCTATACCGTGAAGGCTGGCCTGGATGGTGGCGGCGATGCAACGCTGGCGCGCGAGCAGCGCATCGGCCTGCGCACGGTCGAACTGCGCCGCGAGGAAGACGGCAAGGGAGGGCAGGGCTTCGCCTTCGTCATCAATGGTGTGGAGATCTTTGCCAAGGGCGCCAACGTCATTCCGTTCGATGCCTTCCCCGCACGCGTCGATGCCGCACGCCTGCGCCAGGTGCTGACCGCCGCGCGCGATGCCAACATGAACATGCTGCGCAACTGGGGCGGTGGCTACTACGAGGACGACGCGTTCTTCGACATCGCCGACGAGCTGGGCCTGCTGGTCTGGCAGGATTTCATGTTCGGCGGCGGCATGCAGCCGGGCTACGATCCGGCATTCCGTACCAGCGTGGTGGCCGAGGCGCGCGACAACGTGCGCCGGCTGCGCCATCACCCCAGCATCGTGCTGTGGTGTGGCAACAACGAGGAGGAAACCGCCTGGAAGGACTGGGGTCACGGCCGTGACCTGAAGGCAGCTGACCCGGCATTTGCGGCGAAGGTCTGGCAGGGCTACGTCGACCTGTTCGGCAACGACCTGCGCCAGGTGGTGGGCGAGGAAGGGCTGGGCGTGCCGTACTGGTCCAGCTCGCCCAGCAACGACCTTGACGAGAAGGCCAACGATTCAACGCGTGGCGACAAGCACTACTGGCAGGTCTGGGGCAATCCGGCGTTGCCGGTGCAGGCCTACCTGCGCGAGACCCCGCGCTTCATGTCCGAGTACGGGCTGCAGACGTGGCCGTCGGTGGCGACGGTGGACCAGATCGCCACCCGCGCCGAGCAGCGCATCGACAGCCCGGTGATCCGCGCGCACCAGAAATTCATGGCCGGCGAGGGCAACAGCCGCCTGCTGCACTACATCGAACTGGGCTACGGCACGCCGAAGGACTTCGAGGACTTCGTCTACCTCAGCCAGGTGATGCAGGCCGATGGCATCGCACTGGCGGCGCTGCATCATCGCGCCTCGCGGCCGTACACGATGGGCTCGCTGTACTGGCAGCTCAACGACGTCTGGCCAGGTGCTTCATGGTCCAGCGTGGACTACTTCGGTCGCTGGAAGGCGCTGCACTTCGCCGCGCGGCGTTTCTTCGCGCCGGTGGCGGTGGCGGCGCTGCGCGACGAAGGCAGCACGCGGGTGCGCCTGATCAATGATGGCGCCGCGTTGGATGCACGTTGGCGGTTGCGGGTGATGGATGTAGACGGCAAGGTGCTTCGCCGCCGCGAGGAAGCGGTGTCGCTGGCTGCCGCCGGTGTCACCTCGATCGGTGATTTCCGCGACGCCGAATTGCTGGCCGGTGCCGATCCAAAGCGCACGGTGGCCGTGTTCGAACTGCTGCAGAACGGGGCGGTGAGTGCCCGCCAGGTGGTCGGCTTCGTTGAGGCCAAGGATCAGATCCTGCCGCGGCAGAAGCTCAAGGCCAGCCTGTCCATTGAATGCGACCACTACCGTCTGCGATTGGAAAGCGCGGCCTACATGCGTTCGGCGTGGATCGACTTCGGTGCATTGGACGTGCAGGTGGAAGACAACCTGCTGGATCTGCTGCCGGGCGAAACCCGCGACATCGCAGTGCGTGGCCCGGTGGATCTGACGACGCTGCGCGAAGCGCTGAAGGTAAAAACCCTCAACGATCGTTGAGCAAAAAAGGGGACGGAGGGGGATTAAGTCGTTTGTGGCCCATGTGTGCCACAAACGACTTAATCCCCTCCGTCCCCTTTTTCTTGCTTACAGCTGGATCTGCTGGAAATTCTCGACCCGCTCGTGGCCGTTGGCGGCCTGGCCGGTGCGCGGCAGCGGGTAGTCATCCAGGCGATCAATCAGGCGGGTCTGCAGGCCGGCTTCGCGGGCAGCATCCAGTTCTTCCACCACATCCGACAGGAACAGGATCTCGCCGGCCGGCACGCTAATGGCCTGCACGATGCGGCGGTAGCTGTCGGCCTCGCGCTTGCCGCCGACTTCGGTGTCGAACCAGCCCGACACCAACGGGCTGAGGTCACCGGCGTCGCTGAAGCCGAAGAACAGCTTCTGCGCCGGCACCGAGCCGGAGGAGTACACGTACAGCGGCAGGCCGGAGGCGTGCCAGCCCTTCAGCACCGGCGCCACTTCCGGGTAGAAGTGCGCGGTGTAGTCGCCGCGGCGGTAGCCTTCGTCCCAGATCAGGCCCTGCAGCGCCTTCAGTGCGGTGTGCTTGCGGTCCTGGTCGATCCAGCCCTGCAGCGTCTCGGCTACCAGGCTGTCCTGGCAGGCGCCGCCGATCTCGGTGGCCACCGCATCCAGCCAGCGGCGGACTTCCGGCTGCTGGCCGTGCTCGGCGACGAACGCGGGCAGCGCCTTGCGGGCATAGGGGAACAGCACGTTCTTGACGAACGAGATGCTGCTGGTGGTGCCTTCGATATCGGTCAGGATGACGCGGGGCTGCATGGATCAGGACGCCTGGGTGGGTACGTAACGGGGGAACTTCTGCGCGATGTCGGTGCCGGTGAAGTGACCGACCCAGCCATCCGGCTCGGTGAAGAAGCGGATCGCCACGAAGCTGGGCTCGTCGCCCATGTCGAACCAGTGGGTGGTGCCATCGGGTACGGCGATCAGGTCGTCCTTCACGCACTCGATCTCATAGACCTTGTCACCCACGTGCAGGGTGAACAGGCCGGAGCCTGCCACGAAGAAGCGCACCTCGTCTTCCTTGTGGAAGTGTTCGTCGAGGAACTTCCTGCGCAGCTCGGCGCGGTTCGGGTTGTCCGGGGCGATCGAGGCCACGTCCACGCTCTTGAAGCCGCGCTCGGCAACCAGGCGGTCGATGTCGGCGCGGTAAGCGGCGAACACTTCATCCTGGCTGGCGCCCGGTGCGACCGGTGCGGTGGCCTGCCAGCGCTCGAAGGTGACGCCGATCTTCTGCAGCTCGGCAGCGATGACCGCGCCGTCCTGGGTATCCAGAAGCGGCGATTCGGGGCGGGTGTCGTCGTAGATGCGCAGTCGGCTCATGGCGGCAGCTTGAACGTCTCGGGGGGAAGACAGGGTAGCAGGGTGGGCACGAGGTGCAGATTCCGGATCGGCATCTGCACCTGCGTGCGGGTTCAGCCGCGCAGCTTGCGCAGTTCCAGCTCGCAGTGGAACAGGAACTCGAACGCTTCCAGGTGGCGGCGTGCCTCGGCCATGTCGCGGCCCCAGGCATACAGGCCGTGGCCGTCGATCAGGTAGCCCCACAGGTTCTGACGGTCGAGCAGGTCATCGACCTGCTTCGAAAGCACGTTCATGTCCTGGGTGTTGGCGAACACCGGCACGTCGATGGCCATCTCGTGGGTGCTGTTGCCGGCGAAGGCCTTCAGCAGCTCGTAGCCTTCCAGGCGGATGTGGCCCTGCGGCGCGTACAGGCGCGAGGCGACGGTCTGCACCGGCGAGTGGGTGTGCAGCACGCAGCCGATTTCCGGGAAGCGGCGATACAGCTGGGTGTGCAGCAGGGTTTCGGCGGACGGGCGCAGCGGGCGGCCGACGGCCTGGCCGTCGAAGTCCACCACCATGATGTCGTCCTCGATCAGGCGGCCCTTGTCCTTGCCGGAGACGGTGATCGCGGCGTGGCGGTCGTCCAGGCGGTGGGAGAAGTTGCTGCTGGTGGCCGGGGTCCAGCCGGCGTGGGCCAGTTCGCGGACGTTGTCGATCAGCAGCTGGGCCAGTTCGCTCAGGCGCGCGGTGTCGTACGGGAAGGTGGGGGCGTTCATGCCGGCGATTTTACTGGATTCGGCCAACGGCTGAGCCCCTCGTGGCTGTCTCGCCGGGCTGGATTTCTTGCTTTGGCCGGGCGGGTGGGCTGTGCAGGGGACGCCGTAGACCCTTCCTTGGGGGCTTGGCCGCGGCATCCATGCCGCGGACACCCCTGCACAACCCACCCGCCCGACCACGGACAGGTTCCGTGCGCGTCAGCCACGGAGTGAAGAAGGAAAGGCAGAAGCGGGTCGCGGCGCTGCGCTTGCTCGGAGCCGAGCATGGCTCGGCTCTACAGAGAATTCATTTCCCAGACCGAATTCATCCACGCATGGCGTGGATCCACCGGATGCGCCGGGAGACTGTCATGGGCGGGGAGGCATGGGTTCGCGGGGGTATCCGCGCCATGGATGGCGCGGCTAAGCCTCCATGGACGGATTCACGGCGTCCCCCGCGAACCCATGCCTCCCCGCCAAACCCCTCAGCCCAGCTGTTGCCGTTGCTCCGGGCGGGTGCAGGGCCGCAGGCCCTGCAATCCCTTTACTTCACCCGCAGGCGGCTGTGCCTGAAGCCGTAGCAGAAATAGATCACGAAGCCGACGAACGTCCACACCCCCATCAGCATCCAGTTGTGCATCGTCATCGCCGACAGCAGGGCAAGGCAACTCAGCACGCCCAGGCTGCAGATCAGCCACGCCATCGGCATGCGGAACGGACGCGGCAGGTCCGGCTGGGTGCGGCGCAGGATCAGCACGCCCGCGCACACCGCCGCGAACGCGATCAGCGTGCCCATCGAGGTCAGCTCGCCGAGGATGTCCAGCGGGAACAGCGCCGCCAGCAGCGCGATGCCGATACCGGTGATCACCGTGTTGATGTGCGGGGTACGGTACTTCGGGTGGATCTTGGTGAACACCGGCGGCAACAGGCCGTCGCGGCCCATGATCATGAAGATGCGCGGCTGGCCGATGATCATCACCAGCACCACCGAGGACAGGCCGACCAGTGCGCCGACCTCGACCACCCAGCGCAACCAGCCCAGCTGCGGATGCGCGGCCACCGCGGTCACCACCGGCTCGTCGGTGCCCAGCAGTTGGAACGGCACCAGGCCGGTCATCACTGCGGCCATCGCGATGTACAGCACGGTGCAGATCACCAGCGACAGCATCATGCCGAACGGCATGTCGCGCTGTGGATTCTTCGATTCCTGCGCCGCCACCGACACCGCCTCGAAGCCGATGTAGGCGAAGAACACCATCGCCGCACCGCGCAGCACGCCTTCCATGCCGTACTTGCCGGGGCCTTCGTTGGCCGGAATGAACGGGGTCCAGTTGCTGGTGTCCACGTACTTCCAGCCGACCACGATGACCAGCACGATCAGGCCGGTCTTGAGCACGACCATCGCCATGTTCATCGCCGAGGACTTGCTGATGCCGACGTAGCACAGCCAGGTCAGCAGCAGTACCAGCGCGGCGGCCGGCAGGTTGGCGATCGCGCCGGTGGGGCGCAGCTGTGCATCGAGTGGGGCACTGACCAGCGCCGCCGGTAGATGGATGTCGAACTGGCTGAGCAGGCTGAGGAAATAGCCGGTCCAGCTGACCGCGACCGCCGAGGCGGAGACGCCGTATTCGAGCACCAGCATCCAGCCGATGAACCAGGCCGAGAGCTCGCCGAAGGTGGCGTAGGTGTAGGTGTAGGCGCTGCCGGAGACCGGCACCATCGAGGCGAATTCCGCGTAGGCCAGTGCGCAGAAGGCGCAGCAGATGGCGGCCAGTACGAAGGACAGCATGATGGCCGGGCCGGCGTGGTTGGCGGCGGCCTGGCCGGTGATGACGAAGATGCCGCCGCCGATCACCGCGCCGATACCCAGTGCAGTCAGCCCCCAGGGGCCGAGGTGGCGGCGCAGGCTCAGGCCGTTGGCGTCTTCATGGGCGGCATGCGGGTGCTTGGTGGCCCACAGTTGCTTGAACATGTGTGGTGGTCTTGTCGAAGCGCGCCATGACCGGCGCGCGGGGAAAACGGACGGGCCGGCGCGAGGCCGGCCCGTAGGCGGATCAGGGCGACTTGGCCAGCTTGCTGTTGCGGATGCCGTAGCCCAGGTAGATCAGCAGGCCGAGCAGGGTCCAGCCAACGAACAGGTGCCAGTGCACCACGAACGCCTGCCAGAACAGGAACAGGCAGGTGGCTGCGCCGAGGGGGCAGATGATCCAGACCGCCGGCACGCGGAACGGGCGGTGGATCTCCGGCTTGGCATAGCGCAGCACCAGCACGCCGATGCAGACCGTGGCGAAGGCCAGCAGGGTGCCCATCGAGACCAGTTCGCCCAGCACGTTCAGCGGTACCAGGCCGGCCAGTGCCGCGGCGATCACGCCGACCACGATGGTGGCGACGTACGGGGTGCGGAAGCGGGCGTGGACCCTGCCGAAGAACTTCGGCAGCAGGCCGTCGCGGGAGATGGTGTAGGCGATGCGGGTCTGGCCCATCATCATCACCAGCACCACCGAGGACAGGCCGGCGATGGCGCCGATCTCGACCAGGGTCTTCAGCCAGGACAGGGTCGGGTAGGGTTCCAGCGCGGTGGCCACCGGCTTGTCGGTGCCCAGCAGGTGGTACGGCATCATGCCGGTCAGCACCGCGCAGACGATGATGTAGACAATGGTGCACACGGCCAGCGAGCCGAGCAGGCCGATCGGCATGTTGCGCTGCGGGTCCTTGGTTTCACCGGCGGCGGTGGAGACCGCATCGAAGCCGATGTAGGCGAAGAACACGATGGTGGCCGCACGGAACACGCCGCTCCAGCCGAACTCACCCGCCACGCCGGTGTTTTCCGGGATGAACGGCTGCCAGTTGGCCGGGTCGATGTGGGCCGCGCCGATGCCGATGAACAGGCAGATGACGGTGACCTTGATCGCCACGATGATCGCGTTGACGAAGGCCGATTGGGTCACGCCCACGTACAGCAGGCCGGACACCGCCGCCACGATCAGTACTGCAGGCAGGTTGAACAGCTTGCCTGAGGCGATGAACTCGCTGCCGGTCCAGGCGATCGGGGCTGCGCTGAGCGCATCCGGGAACGGCATGTGCAGCGTGGTGGTGATGAAGCTGATCAGGTACGCCGACCAGCCCACCGCGACCGAGGCCGAGGCGAACAGGTATTCCAGCACCAGGCACCAGCCGATGAACCAGGCCATGCCCTCGCCGAGGGTGGCGTAGGAGTAGGAGTAGGCGCTGCCGGAGACCGGCATCATCGCCGCGAATTCGGCGTAGCACAGGCCCGCCAGGGCGCAGGCGAAACCGGCGATGACGAACGACAGCATCACTGCCGGGCCAGCGTGGTTGGCCGCAGCCTGGCCGGTCAGCACGAAGATACCTGCGCCGATCACCGCACCCACGCCAAGCAGGATGAGGTGTTTAGCCGTGAGGGTCCGTTTCAACGTGGCTTCGCCGTCCAGGCTGCCTTCGATGGGTTCGCCAGCATCGACGTGCCCGGCCGGTTCAACCGGCTTGACCCTCAACAGAGCTTTCAGCATGCAGTACTTCCTAGTGATCGGATTGGGTGGGCCGCCGATACGTTGCCGGCAACCCTGGAATGGTGAAGGCCGCGCGAACGGCCCGCTGTACCTTAGCCAAAGCTGAAGCCAACGCACAAGCGCAATCGCAACAATGAACGGCGATAATGAGCAGTATTTTTCCAAACGCCGCCCATTCATGAGCCAGACCGCCGAAACCCTTGCCGTGCTTGACGATCGCCTGCGTGGCCTGCTGCGGGACTACGCCCGCCGCGAGCCCGCCCACGACGCATTGGCTGCCGAATTCGGCACATTGTTGGACGATCCGGAAGATCCGTTCCGGCGCGAGCGGCTGGCCGGCCACTTCACCGCCAGCTGCTGGCTGGTCAGTGCCGACGGCCAGCGCCTGCTGCTGACCCATCACCGCAAGCTGCAGCGCTGGCTGCAGCTGGGCGGCCACGCCGACGGCGACCGCGACCTGGCCCAGGTGGCGCTGAAGGAAGCTGAGGAGGAATCGGGACTGAGCGGCCTGGTGCTGGAAGACCCGGCCATCTTCGATCTGGACAAGCATTGGATTCCGGAGCGCAAGGACGTGCCGGGGCACTGGCACTACGACGTGCGTTTCGTGATCCGGGCGCTGGGTGGCGAGGCCTTCGTGCTCAGCGAGGAGTCGCTGGAACTGGCCTGGCGGCCGGTGACCGAGGTCGCGGCCGATCCGGAATCGGACGAATCCATGCAGCGCATGGCGCGCCGGTGGCTGACGCGCTGAAAAAAAAGGGGACGGAGGGGATTAAGTCGTTTATCCCGCATGTGCCGCAAACGACTTAATCCCCTCCGTCCCCTTTTTTCAGTACAGGATGCGCGTGCGCAGCGTGCCCGGAATCGCGGCCAGCTCGTCGCGCACGGCGGCGGCTTGTTCCTCGCTGGCGGTGATGTCGATCACCACGTAGCCCACCTTCGGGTCGGTGCGCAGGAACTGGCCGTCGATGTTGACGTTGTGGCGCGAGAAGATCTCGTTGACCTTGGACAGCACGCCCGGCACGTTCTGGTGGATGTGCAGCAGGCGCAGGCTGTCGGCGTGCTCGGGCAGGGTCACTTCCGGGAAATTGACCGCCGACAGGGTGCTGCCGTTGTCGCTGTAGCGCACCAGCTTGGCGGCCACTTCAACGCCGATGTTGTCCTGCGCCTCCAGCGTGCTGCCGCCCACGTGCGGGGTCAGGATCACGTTGTCGTGGCGGGTCAGCGGCGATTCGAAGATATCGCCATTGCCCTTCGGTTCGACCGGGAACACGTCCAGCGCGGCGCCGCCGACGTGGCCGCTGGCCAGGGCCGCGTCCAGCGCATCGATGTCGACCACGGTGCCGCGCGCGGCGTTGATCAGGTGCGCGCCCTTGCGCATCTTCGCCAGCTCGGTGCTGCCGATCATCCACTGCGTGGACGGGGTCTCCGGCACGTGCAGGGTGACGATGTCGGCGCGCGCCAGCAGGTCGTCCAGGCTGGCCGCCGCACGGGCATTGCCCAGTGCCAGCTTGGTTTCCACGTCGTGGAAGATCACCTGCATGCCCAGCGATTCGGCCAGCACGCCGACCTGGGTGCCGATGTGGCCGTAACCGATGATGCCCAGCGTCTTGCCGCGCACTTCATGGCTGCCGCTGGCCGACTTCGACCAGCCGCCGCGATGGCATTCGGCGTTCTTCTGCGGAATGCCACGGGTCAGCATGATCGCTTCGGCGATGACCAGCTCGGCCACGCTGCGGGTGTTGGAGTACGGCGCGTTGAACACCGGGATGCCGGCCAGCTCGGCCGCGTCCAGGTCGACCTGGTTGGTGCCGATGCAGAAGCAGCCCACCGCGATCAGGCGCTTGGCCTCGGCCAGCACTTCGGCGCTGAGCTGGGTGCGCGAACGGATCCCGACGATGTGCGCCTCGGCGATGCGCGCCTTCAGTTCGTCCTCGGGCAGCGCCTTGGTGTGCGCTTCGATCTGGCTGTAGCCGGCGGCGCTGAATACCTCCACGGCGGTCTGGCTGACCCCCTCCAGCAACAGCACGCGGATATCCTGCTTCGGGAACGAGGTCTTCTTCGGCGACATGGGGCGACACGGCCAGTGGGACAGGGGCTGACCACTATGCCAGATCGCAGCGACCATGGTGCAGTGCGCAATTGGTTGCATCCGTAGCTATCTGCACGGCTGCGGGGCTGGACGCTGGCGCGTGCCGCTGGCACGCTTGCCCGTTCTTCACGCACCGCGCTGGACCGTCATGACCGATTCCCGCATTGCCTCGCTGCAACAAGCCTGCCCCGGCCTGAAGCTGAAGACCGATCCGTCCGACCTGGAGCATTACGGGCGCGACTGGACCCGGCGCTGGACGCCGGCGCCGCTGGCGATCGCACTGCCGGCCACGGTCGAGGAAGTGCAGGCGGTGATGCGCTGGAGCGCAGGCGAGGGCGTGGCCGTGGTGCCGTCCGGTGGCCGCACCGGCCTCTCGGGTGGCGCGGTGGCCGCCAACGGCGAGCTGGTGCTCAGCCTGGAACGGATGAACAAGGCACTGGCCTACGACGCGGTCGATCGCACCCTGGTGGTGCAGGCCGGCATGCCGCTGGAGGCCGTGCACAACGCCGCGCTGGATCACGGCCTGATCTACCCGGTGGATTTCGCCGCGCGCGGGTCCTGCTCGATCGGCGGCAACATCGCTACCAATGCCGGTGGCATCCGCGTGATCCGCTACGGCAACACCCGCGAGTGGATCGCCGGGCTGAAAGTGGTCACGGCTGATGGCGAGTTGCTGGAGCTCAACAAGGGCCTGATCAAGAACTCCAGCGGCTACGACTTCCGCCAGCTGCTGATCGGCTCGGAAGGCACGCTGGGCGTGATCGTCGAAGCCACGGTGAAATTGACCGATCCGCCGCCGGCCAGCAATGTGATGCTGCTGGCCGTACCCAGCTTCGAGGTGCTGATGCAGGTATTCGCCGCGTTCCGCGCGCGCCTGCAGCTGCAGGCCTTCGAATTCTTCACCGACCGGGCGCTGGAGCACGTGCTGGCGCATGGCGCGCAGGCGCCGTTCGACGAAGTGCACCCGTATTACGTGGTGACCGAGTTCGCGGCCGGCGACGAGGCCCAGGAAGCGGCGGCGATGGCCGCGTTCGAGGACTGCATGGGCAATGGCTGGGTCAGCGATGGCGTGATCAGTGCCAGCGACGCGCAGGCCGCGCAGCTGTGGCGCCTGCGCGAAGGCATCACTGAGTCGCTTGCCCGTTACAAGCCCTACAAAAACGATGTTTCGGTGCGGATCTCGTCGATGCCGGCGTTCCTGGCCGAGACCCAGGCGCTGATCGGGCAGGCCTATCCGCATTTCGACGTGGTCTGGTTCGGCCACATCGGTGACGGCAATCTGCACATCAATGTGCTCAAGCCGGACGACACCAGCGACGCTGATTTCGTGGCGCAATGCGAGCACGTAACCAAGCTGTTGGCGCAGGTGCTGGCCCGCTTCGATGGCAGCATCTCGGCCGAGCACGGCATCGGCCTGGTCAAGAAGGGCTACCTGGACAGCACCCGCGGCCCGGCCGAGATCGCCCTGATGAAGGCGGTCAAACGCGCGTTCGATCCCCAAGCGCGGCTGAATCCCGGCAAGCTGTTCGACGTTTGAGCCGGGCAAATCCTTCACGCACCCGTTACGCTCCACGCTTCCTAACAACCGGCTTCGAACCGATGACCCGTCCGCTTCTGCTGCTCGCCCTGCTGTCCCTGCCGCTGGCCGGCTTCGCTTCCAGCTTCGCCGGCACGTCGGCCGGTTCGGCCACGGGTGCTTCCTCCGGTTCCTCGGGCAGCAGCTCGGGTGACGACAAGGTGGTGATGGCTGCACGCGACGATGCCGCTGCGTTCGTCGCCAGCGACGGCCAGATCCGTGGCGCTCGCCTGCAGGCGGCGCTTGTCCACCTGCGTGAGCAGAGCACTGCCGCACAGCAGCAGAGCGACCTGGAACTGGCCCGCGCGCTGCTGGCGCGTTGATCCGGGCTGCATGACCTCGGCGTCATCGCTTTCTGTAGAGCCGAGCCATGCTCGGCTGAACGCCCAGCGCACGCGGATCGCAACAGCAGCCGAGCATGGCTTGGCTCTACAGTGGTTTGGGCGGTGGAACGCAGCCACGCACGGCGTGGCTCTACTGCTGATCGCTCATGTCGCGCACGCAGCCGATCGCCTGCAGCTCGATCCTGCAGGGCTGAGCCCTGCACAGCAGCAGGTGGCGACGCAGACCCTGACCGACGTACAGTCATTGTTGCCAGATGGCCTGCTGCGCGCCCTGCCGGCGCAGGTGCAGGTGCGCTGGAGTGATGGCCTTCCCGCCGATGTGCATGGCCGCGCCTTCGCCGGCCGCATCACGTTGCGCCGCGATCTGCTGGATGATGCCGTGCCCGGTGCGCGCCGCGCACGCCGCAGCGCGCTGGTACACGAACTGAGCCATGTTGCCGACCGTACGGCGGCGAACTGGTCGCGCAGTGTGCGCTGGCGTGATCTGGCCGGATGGCAGCGCAAGCCCTGGCATCTCGGCCGTGGCGGCAATGACTTCCGAGACCGTAGTCCCGATGCGTATGAACTGAAAGATCCGGCCGAGTACCTGGCAGTGAACGCCGAGCATTTCGTGCTCGATGGCGAGTTCGCCTGCCGGCGCCCCGCGTTGGCGCAGTGGTACCAGGCTCACTTCGGAACCCCGCCATCGCTGCCGCAGTCGCACTGCGCGACCACGCTGCCCTTGCTCCAGGCCGAATCGGAAGAAGGCGCTGCATCGCTGCTGCACCTCGATCCGGCGCGCGTCTACGCGGTGGACTACCTGTTCGCCGAAGGCAGTGCGCAGCCGATGAGTCGCTGGGGCCACAGCATGCTCCGGCTGGTGATCTGCAAGCCGGGGCGCGCACCTGGGCAGGATTGTCGCCTGGACCTGGAATACCACCGTGTGCTTTCGTTCCGTGCCTTCGTTGGTGACGTGCAGATTTCCAACTGGCGTGGCCTTACCGGTGGCTACCCGTCGCGACTGTTCGTGCTGCCGCTGCAGCAGGTGGTGGATGAGTACACCAAGGTGGAACTGCGCGGGTTGCAGTCGCTGCCGTTGCAGTTGTCGCCCGGCGAGATCGCCAGCCTGCTCGAGCGCACTGCGCAGGTACACTGGAGCTATGACGGGCGCTATTACTTCGTCAGCAACAACTGCGCGGTGGAAACCGCCAAGCTGCTGCAGGCGGGTGTGCCTCGGCTGGGGGAGGCCGGGCTGGCCCAGTTGAGTCCGCGTGGTTTGAAGCGTCGGCTGTCGCAGCTGCATGTGCTGGACGAGCAGGTACTCACGGACCGCAATGCAGCACAGGCGCAGGGTTACTACTTCGCCTCGGCACGCGATCACTACCAGCAGTTATTCGGCGTGGCGGCAGCCCAGCTGGCATTGCCCGCACGCGACGTACGCGGCTGGTTGAAGCTGCCCGCACAGCAGCGTGCGCTGTGGTTGCTGCAGGGCGACCTGCGCGCAAGCGCCGGCCTGCTGCTGCTGGAACAGGCTGCGCAACGCCGCGCCGAGCTGCGCGCGCGCGATGTGCTGAAACGGCGCCTGCTGGCCGCACCGGACAGTGCCGAGACCCGGGGCCTGCGCCAGTTGCTGGAGCAGGGTGGGCAATGGCTGCGCCCGGGTACGCTGCTGGCGGACGGCGGCTACGGGTTGCCGCTGGCCGATGAGCAGGCGGTGCTGGCCGAAGCGGTTGCCACCGCCAGCGCACAGGCGGTGCCGGCCTGGCAGGCGCTGCGCGTACAGCTGCGTCAGCAGCTGCCGGAGAAGCAGCGCAACGAAATGGATGCGATCGACGCCAACCTCGCTGCGCTCGGTGCCCGCCTGCGGGAACAGGCAGCCACGCCGGCTATTGGCGCGGCAGTTCGATAACGAAACGGCTGCCACCAGCGTTGCCCGCCGTGCAGTAGACGCGGCCGCCGTGCGCGTCGGCGATGGCCTTGACCACCGCCAGGCCGAGCCCGCTACCGCCACCCTGGCGCGAACGCGAACCGTCGGCACGCATGAACGGAGAGAAGATGTCGGCGTGCAGCTCAGGGTCGATGCCCGGGCCCTCATCCTCGATCGCTACCTGCACATGGCCCGGTGTGTCATGCACGGCAATCCGCACCTTGCCCGGGCTGGCATAGCGGCGCGCGTTCTCCAGCAGCGCCAGCAGCGCCTGGCGCAGGCGGGTCGGGTCGCAGTGCGCGTTGTGTTCTTCGCGGCTGGTTTCCAGCTCCAGCACGAAGCCGGCGGCGCGGAACTGGGGATCGACCAGGGTCATCACCGAATGCACTTCGGCCACCACGTCGGTACGTGCGCGGCGCACGTCCAGCCGCGCATTGTCGGACAGGCTCAGCACGCGCAGATCCTCGATCAGTCGTGACAGGCCCTCGACCTGGGCGAGCAGGCTGCGGAACTGTGATTCGTCCGGCTGGAAGACGCCCTCGGCCAGGCCCTGCAGGCGGCCGCGCAGGATCGTCACCGGCGTCCGCAGTTCATGGGCGATGGCTGCATGCCACATCGCACGCTCGCTCTCCACGTGCTGCAGCCGCCGCGCCATGGCATTGAAGTCCTCGACCAAGGTGGCCACTTCGCCCGGCGAGTTTTCCTCGACGCTGGCACGAGCGCCGAGGTCGCCGCCCGCGAGCGCGCGCACGCTGTCCACCAGCGAATTCAATGGCGACAGGATGCGATGGGCAAGACGGAACGAGGCGGCGATGGCCAGCGCCAGGCCGGTCAGGATCACGCCGACCATCCATGCCAGTTCAGGGCCGGTCGGCAGCCAGCTTTCCGGCTCCTCGGTAGTGCCGGGGAAGAATTCGACCAGGACCGCATACAGCAGCCACGATGACAGGATCATCATCACGATGACGCCGATCACCATCAGCGACATCGAGACGATGATGTGGCGGCTGAGCCCGGAGCGGCGCAGGCGGGCCATCAGCGGTCGGCCATCAACCGGTAGCCGACGCCACGCACGCTGGCCGGCACGTTGACCATGCCCACTTCATCCAGCTTGCGGCGCAGCTTGCTGACATGGCTGTCGACCGTGCGCTCCAGCGCCTCGCTTTCCGGCAGGCATTCGTGCATCAGTTCACTGCGGCTGAAGATGCGGGTCGGCGCCAGCGCCATGCAGTGCAGCAGCTTGAACTCGGTGAGCGTGAGCAGCACTTCGTGGCTGTAGCCTTCGCCTTCCACGTGTACGGCGTGGGTGGCCGAGTCGATCAGCAGCGGGCCCGCCCGCAGCGCGGTCGGGGCATCCACGCGCGAGGCGCGCAACGTACGCCGCAGCACGGCGCGCACGCGCGCCGCCACTTCGGCCGGATTGAATGGTTTGACCACGTAGTCATCAGCGCCCATGCGCAGTGCGGTCAGCTTGTCCAGGTCCTGGTCCAGTGCGGTCAGCATGATCACCGGCGTCTCGCCGCGCTGGCGCAGCTGGGTCAGCACGCTCCAGCCATCCAGCCGCGGCAGCTGCACGTCGAGCAGGACCAGGTCGGGGCGGGCGCTGCGATGCAGGTCCAGTGCGCTGTGGCCGTCGGCGGCGCGCAGCGTACGCAGTCCTTCGCGTTCCAGATAGGCGGTAAGAATGTCGGCGATCTCGGCCTCATCCTCGACGATCAGGACGAGGGCGGCGAGGGCAGGGGCGGCATGCATGCAGGGGCGGGGCCTTAAGGTGCTTGCCTCCATCGTATCTCCACAGTTCCTCCATCGAAACCCCATCATCGCCACGCACACTGGGTTCTTCAGAACCTATCAGCCGCCCGCGCGGCATTGTGCACAGCAATGAGAACCTTCAGGACTCCGGTCGCGTTGATCGCGGCCCTCGCCCTGGCCATGACGGCCTGCTCCACCCCCGAAGCCACGCCCGAAGCCGCACCCCGCGTGAGCGTGGTTACCGTCGGCCCGCAGGTGGTGCAGCGTGACGACGAACTGCCTGGCCGCGTGGCCGCCGTGCGCACCGCGCAGATCCGAGCGCAGGTGGGTG
This sequence comes from Stenotrophomonas sp. 99219_Sma, assembly GCF_056480785.1. Classification (NCBI taxonomy): domain Bacteria; kingdom Pseudomonadati; phylum Pseudomonadota; class Gammaproteobacteria; order Lysobacterales; family Lysobacteraceae; genus Stenotrophomonas; species Stenotrophomonas sp. 99219_Sma. The sequence goes on from NZ_CM151117.1 coordinate 2,032,433, forward strand.
GCATCGTGCAGCGCCGGCTGTTTGACCAGGGCGCGGAAGTAGACGCCGGCCAGGCCCTGTTCCAGATCGATCCGGCGGCCTTCCGTGCCGATGTCGATTCGGCACTGGCCGCGCTGCAGCGCAGTGAGGCCGCCCTGGGCCGCAGTCGCGTGCAGTCGCAGCGCCTGCATGCACTGGCCGCGGCACAGGCCGTCAGCCAGCAGCATCGCGACGATGCCAGTGCCGAGTACGAACAGGCCCGTGCCGCGGTGAATGAAGCGCGCGCGATCCTGGCCCGTCGCCAGCTCGACCTGCGCTATGCCACGGTCAGCGCGCCGATTGCCGGCCGCATCGACCAGGCGCTGGTGACCGAAGGTGCACTGGTCGGCGTGGCCGATGCCGAGCCGATGGCGGTGGTACAGCAGATCGACCAGGTCTACGTCGATGTGCGCCAGCCGGCGGCCCAGCTGGAATCGCTGCAGCGCAGTGCTGCCGGTGGTGGCGAGCTGCCGGTGACGATCATCGGTGCCGCCGGCAAGCCGCTGCCCGAGCGTGGCCAGATGCTGTTCTCCGGCATCAACGTCGATGCGCGTACCGGTGATGTGATCCTCCGCATCCTGGTCGACAACCCGCAGCGCCAGCTGCTGCCCGGCATGTATGTGCGCGCGAAAGTGCCGCGGGGTGCACCGGCCAGTGCGCTGACCGTGCCGCAGCAGGCCGTGCTGCGCAGCGCCGGTGGCCAGGCTTATGCCTGGGTGATCGGTGGCGATGGCAAGGCGGTGATCCGCACGCTGGAGGTCGACGGCAGCGTTGATCGCCAGTGGCTGGTGCGCACCGGTCTGAAGGCGGGCGAAAAGGTGGTGGTCGAGGGCCAGGAACGCCTGCAGGAAGGCGTGGTGGTCGATGCGCGCGACTGGCAGGTGCCGGTCGCCAGCGCCGGCGCGGTGCAGGCCGGCAGCAAGGGCTGAGCCTTTCCCGGGCCAGCCCCTCCAGGAAAATCCAACATGGCACGTTTCTTCATCGATCGCCCGGTGTTCGCCTGGGTGCTGGCGATCTTCATCATCCTGGCCGGCGTACTGGCGATTCCGCACTTGGCCGTGGAGCGCTATCCGGCGGTCGCGCCGCCCAGTGTCAGCATCTATGCCAGCTACCCGGGGGCCAGCCCGCAGACGCTGAATGATGCGGTGGTCGGGCTGATCGAGCGCGAGCTGTCCAGCGTCAAGCACCTGCTGTACTTCGAATCGTCGGTGGACACCTCCGGCGAAGCCTCGATCACTGCGACCTTCAAGCCCGGTACCAACCCGGAGCTGGCGCAGGTGGACGTGCAGAACCGGATCAAGGCGATCGAGCCGCGCCTGCCGCGCAGCGTGCGCCAGAACGGCCTGTTCGTGGAGGCCGCCGATTCCGGCTTCCTGATGCTGGTCGGCCTGCGTTCGCCGGATGCCAGCGTCAGCGAGGCCGCGCTGGGCGATTTCATGGCGCGCAACATCATCGAAGAGCTGCGCCGCATCGATGGCGTCGGCCGCGTGCAGCTGTTCGGTGCCGAACAGGCGATGCGCGTTTGGCTGGACCCGACCCGGTTGACCGGCTACGGCCTGACCATGGGCGATGTGGCCACCGCCATCGAGCAGCAGAACCTGGAGATCTCGCCCGGACGCATCGGTGATTCGCCGGGTGTTCCAGGCCAGCGCATCACCGTGCCGCTCAGCGCCGATGGGCAGCTGTCCACGCCGGAGCAGTTCGCAGCCATCGTGCTGCGCGCCGGGGCAGACGGTTCACGGGTGGTGCTGGGCGATGTCGCCCGCGTCGAACTGGGCGCGCAGAGCTATGCGTGGGGCACCCGCGAGGATGGCCACCCAGCGACCGCCGCCGGGGTGCAGTTGCGTCCTGGCGCGAACGCAGTGCGCACCGCGTCGGCGGTCCGTGAGCGCATGGCCGAACTGGCGCCGCTGCTGCCGCGCGGCGTGGAGTCGAGCATTCCGTTCGACACCGCACCGTTCGTCAAGATCTCGATCCAGAAGGTGGTGCAGACGCTGCTGGAGGCCATGCTGCTGGTGTTCGCGGTGATGTACCTGTTCCTGCAGAACTGGCGCTACACGCTGATTCCGGCGCTGGTCGCACCGATCGCGCTGCTCGGCACCTTCGCGGTGATGCTGGCACTGGGCTTCTCGATCAACGTGCTGACCATGTTCGGCATGGTGCTGGCGATCGGCATCATCGTCGACGACGCCATCGTGGTGGTCGAGGGCGTGGAACGGATCATGGCCGAGGAAGGACTGCCGCCGCGCGAGGCCACCATCAAGGCGATGCGCGAGCTGACCGGTGCGGTGATCGGCATCACCCTGGTGCTGACCGCCGTGTTTATTCCGATGGCGTTGGCCAGCGGCTCGGTGGGCGCGATCTACCGCCAGTTCACCGTGGCGATGGCGGTGTCGATCCTGTTCTCGGCGCTGCTGGCATTGAGCCTGACGCCGGCGCTGTGCGCGACCCTGCTGCGCCCGAATACCCATGGACACCATGGTCGTGTCGGGCTGTTCGGTGCCTTCAATCGTGGCTTCGAGAAGATGACCGGGCGCTACCAGCGTGGCGTGGCCTCGGTGCTGCAGCGCAGTGGGCGGGTGATGGGCGTGTTCGCCGCACTGGTGGTGGCGCTGCTGCTGGGCCTGCACTGGTTGCCGGGCGCATTCCTGCCGGAAGAAGACCAGGGCTATTTCATGACTTCGATCCAGCTGCCGGCCGAAGCCACCGCCGAGCGCACGCTGGCCGTGGTCGAAGCCTACGAGCGGCACGTGGCCTCGCGTCCGGGCATCGGCTCCAACCAGTCGATCCTCGGCTACAGCTTCTCCGGCTCCGGCCCGAGCGCGGCGCTGACCTACACCATGCTCAAGGACTGGAGCGAGCGTGCAGGCGCCACCGCGGCCGGCGAGGTGGAGGCCGCGCAGAAGGCGATGTCCACGATTGCCGAGGGCGAGGTGATGAGCGTGATGCCGCCGGCGATCGACAGCCTGGGCCGTTCGTCCGGCTTCTCGCTCGCCCTGCAGGCGCGTACTGGGCAGAGCCAGGCCGAACTACGCGCGGCCCTGCAGCAGCTGCTGAAGCTGGCCGAGGCCAGCCCGCTGCTGTCCGAGGTGCATGCCGATGGCCTGCCGGCCGGCACCAGCGTGCGGCTGGACATCGACCGGGCCAAGGCCGAGGCGATGGGCGTGGGCTTCGAACACATCAGCAGCACGCTGTCGGCTGCGATGGGCTCGCAGTACGTCAATGACTTCCCCAACAAGGGCCGGTTGCAGCAGGTGATCCTGCAGGCAGACGCCTCGCACCGGATGGAACTGGAGGACGTGCTGAAGCTGTACGTGCGTAACAGCGAGGGCGGCATGGTGGCGCTGTCCGAACTGGTGACCCCGCACTGGACCGAGGCGCCGCTGCAGCTGCAGCGCTATCTCGGCTTCCCGGCGCTGAATCTGTCCGGCGCCCCGGCCTCCGGCGTGTCGACCGGTCAGGCGATGGCGGAGATGGAGCGGTTGGCGGAGAAGCTGCCGTCTGGCTTCACCCTGCAATGGACCAGCCAGTCGCTGCAGGAGCGCGAATCCGGTGCGCAGGCGCCGTGGCTGTTGCTGCTGTCGATGCTGGTGGTGTTCCTGGTGCTGGCGGCGCTGTACGAGAGCTGGTCGATTCCGCTGGCGGTGATGCTGGTGGTGCCGCTGGGCCTGCTCGGCGCGGTCGCCGCCGTGTTGTTGCGCGGCATGCCCAACGACGTGTTCTTCAAGGTCGGCATGATCACGGTGATCGGGCTGTCGGCGAAGAACGCGATCCTCATCGTCGAGTTCGCACGCCAGCTGCAGCAGCAGGGCCGTGGCCTGGTCGAAGCGGCCTTGGAGGCGGCACGGCTGCGCCTGCGGCCGATCGTGATGACCTCGCTGGCGTTCGCGCTGGGCGTGGTGCCGCTGATGCTGGCGCAGGGCGCATCGAAGGAAACCCAGCAGGCGATCGGAACCGGCGTGTTCGGCGGCATGGTCAGTGCGACCGTGCTGGCGGTGTTCTTCGTGCCGGTCTTCTATGTAGTAGTGCAGGGTGCGCGGCAGTGGATCGCGCAGCGCCTGCGCAGGCGCCGGCCGATGCCGGAAGGAATCGTGGATGGAACGGAACATCGTTGAAGATCTGCACGAGCAACAGTTGATGGCGCTGGAGCAGCGCCTGTGCGCAGCGCTGCTGGAAAATGATCACGATGCGCTGACCGCGCTGGTATCGCCGGCCTTGTTCATGATGGACGGCCATGGCGGCCGCATGCTCGACCTGCCGTGGCTGGGCGATTGGCTGGCCGGTGGCCTGCAGGTACGGAACCTGCAGTTGCACGCGGTGGAAACGCTGCTGTGCGGACGCCTGGCATTGTTGTCCAGTGACGTGCGCTTGTCGGTGCGCGGGCAGGGCCAGGAGCGCGAGCTGAAACTGCGCCTGCTGCGGGTCTGGACCTGCAGTTCCGGCGACAGTGGCGCACAGTTGCTGTCGATGGCGGTGCTGGCCGCGTGAGTGCGGTCAGGCCGCTTTCAGGCCCCGCTCACCGGCAGGTGGTAGGGTCGAAGATCTCTGTAGTGTCGACAAGGAGTCGAGCCATGCGTGTAGTCCCCAGTCTGTTGGCAGCCTCCCTCGGGTTGGTCCTGGCCGCGTGCCAGCCGGCACAGCCACCCGCTGCGGGCGGCACTGATGCCGCGCCGCCGGCCGCGCCCGAACCGGCTGCCAGCACCGGCGCCGGTACCGGCAGCGAGACCATGTACCGGTGTGGTGATCTGAACGTGCGCGCGACCTTCAATGGCGAGGATGCGGCGACGGTAGTGATCGGCGAACGTACCTTCGCCATGACCTCCGAGCGTGCGGCGTCGGGCGCGAAGTATGGCGATGGCCAGGGCAACAGCTTCTGGACCAAGGGCAGCGATGACGGCCTGTTGAGCCTGAAGGGCCAGGCCGATCGCGAGTGCCATGCGGTCGAAGCCACCGAAGGCGATGGCAGCGCCGGCAATGCCGCGTTCCGTGCCACCGGCAATGAACCCGGCTGGCTTGCAGTCGTTGACGGCGATGCGCCGGGCCTGCAGGTGGAAGTCGATTACGGCGAGCGCCGCTTCGATGTGGCCAAGCCCGCCGAGGGGGCCGACGGATGGAGTGGCAAGGCGTCCGACGGTACCGACGTCAAGCTCAGCTTCCAGCGCACCACCTGCCAGGACGACATGAGTGGTGAGGCGTTCGAGGCCAAGGTGAACCTGACCATCGGCACCCGCCAGTACCACGGCTGCGGCAATTTCGGCGCGAAGTAACGCCCGATTCCGCGGATCGGTGACGCCGGGCCATGCCCGGCGTGCATCGATCAGCCCCCGCAGGGCTTCAGGTCGAGATCGAAGTCCAGGTCATAGCGGCCGTTGATCCCGATCAGCGCTGCGCGGACAGCGCAGTCACCGCGATGACGCGCGACCAGATCGGTGAAGTTCTTCTCGCGGCCTTCGCAGTATTTGGCGCTGGCCTCTTCCAGTTCACGGCGACGCTCGTCGTCGTACGGCTCTTCGCCGGCAAAATGCTGGCAGGTGTTCTCGCGCGCGAGGAAGGCCTGCACGTCGGCCGGCATCGCGCAGTAGATGCGCACGTCGTCGACGTCATACCCATCCTCCGGGACCGGACAGCCTGCGGCTGCACGTACCTTGTCCAGGTCCTCTTCGCCCGAGGGCTGCTCGGTAGCGGGCTCCGCTTCGGCGATGGCCTCCACGGCGGCCGGTGCCTCCACCGCTGGTGCGGCGGTCACGGCCGGTTCGGCTGGCGTGGCGTCGGCAGCATTGTCCGCTGCCTGCGGCGAACATGCCGCAAGCAGGGACAGGCAACCGATCAGCGCAAGGCGCTTAGTCGGCACGGCCAGCGAATTCGCCGGTGGCGGTGTTCACCAGCACGCGCTCGCCGTTGACGATGTACTCCGGCACCATGATTTCGATGCCGGTGTTGAGCTTGGCCGGCTTCGGGCGCTTGGTGGCGGTGCCGCCCTTCAGTTCCGGCGGGGTTTCAATCACTTCCAGCACCACCGAGGCCGGCAGCTGGATCGCCACCGGCTGCTCGTCGATCACCTGCACGTAGATGCCGGTCAGGCCGTCGGTGATGTAGCCGGCGTCGTCGCCGATCACGTCCGCGTCCAGGGTGTACGGGGTGTAGTCCTCGTCATCGAGGAACACGAACGCATCGCCGTCCTTGTACGAATAGGTGGACTGGCGGCGCAGCAGTTCGACCTCGACCAGGTTGTCGTCGGCATCGAAGCTGGCATCGAGCTTGTTGCCGCCCGGCACGCTGTACATGATGAAGCGGAAGCGGACGTTGCCGCCGCGACCCTGCGGCGAGCTGCGCTCGATGTCGCGGATCTGGTACACGCCGTTGTTGTACTCGACGACGTTGCCCTTCTTGATGTCGTTGGCTTTCATGGTGATCTAGGTCGTTGGGGGAGGGCGCCGTCCCGGCGCCGGGGGGAATCACTTCGGAGCGAGGCGGGTAGCGCCGTCCAGGCGGATGGTCTCGCCATTGAGGTAGGTGTTGCCGAGGATGAAGCCGACCAGGCTGGCGAAGTCTTCCGGCTTGCCCAGGCGCGACGGGAACGGGATCGACGCGGCCAGCGACTGCTGCACCGCCTCGGGCATGCCGTCGACCATCGGCGTCCAGAACACGCCTGGAGCAATCGTATTGACGCGGATGCCGAAGCGCGACAGTTCGCGCGCCATCGGCAGCGTCATCGACACCACGCCGCCCTTGCTGGCGGCATACGCGGCCTGGCCAATCTGGCCTTCATAGGCGGCGATGCTGGCGGTGTTGATGATCACGCCGCGCTCGCCGTCGGTGCCGGCCTCGTTGTGCTGCATGCGGTTGGCCGCGGCCTTTGCAACGTTGAAGCTGCCGACCAGGTTGACCATCACCGTGCCCTGGAAGCCGGCCAGCGGCATCGGGCCTTCCTTGCCCAGCACGCGGCCAGCGCCGAGGATGCCGGCGCAGTTCATCGCCACGTTCAGGCCGCCGAGGAAATCGTGGGCCTGGTCGATGGCTGCCGAAACGGCCGCTTCATCGCTGACGTTGACGTTGAAATAGCGGGCCTTGTCGGCACCCAGCCCGGCAACGGCGGCTGCGCCCTTGTCGTCGTTGAGGTCGAACAGGGCCACCTTGCCGCCCTGGGCGACGAGGTGCTGGGCCACGGCCAGGCCGAGGCCGGAGACGCCGCCAGTGATCACGGCACGTACGGAAGACAGCTGCATTGAACGGTCCTGCAGGTTCGAGAACCGCCGATTCTAACGGAAGCCGTGACCGCCGCTGTTGTGCACTGCGCCGCCGGTGCAGGGCGGCGCAGTGCAGCGGTCAGCCGGCGGCGGCCAGTGCCTGGCCGGTGCGGCTGGCAGTGGCGCGGCCGAGCAGACCGGCCAGCCAGCGGCCGGTCTCGGCCAGTGCCGGCAGGTCTACGCCGCTGTCCAGGCCCAGGCCCTGCAGCAGGTAGACCACATCCTCGCTGGCGACGTTGCCGCTGGCGCCCTTGGCATACGGGCAGCCACCGGCGCCGGACACCGCGCTGTCAACCACGCGCACGCCTTCTTCCAGGCAGGTGGCGATGTTGGCAATGGCCTGGCCGTAGGTGTCGTGGAAGTGCACGGCCAGTGCCGCCATTGGAATCTCGGCGGCAACCGCCTGCAGCATCGCCCGTGCCTTGCGCGGGGTGCCGACGCCGATGGTGTCGCCCAGCGAGATTTCGTAACAGCCCATCTGGTGCAGGGCGCGCGCCACCCGCACCACGTCGGCCAGTGGCACCTCGCCCTGGTAAGGGCAGCCGAGTACGGTGGACACGTAACCGCGCACGCGCACGCCATCGGCGGCGGCGCGGCGCAGGATCGGCTCGAACCGGGCCAGCGATTCGTCGATGCCGGCATTGGTGTTGGTGCGGTTGAACGCCTCCGAAGCGGCGGTGAACACCGCCACTTCCTCCACGCCCACCGCACGGGCGCGGTCGTAGCCCTGTTCGTTCGGTACCAGCACCGGGTAGTGGATGCCGGCCCGGCGCTGGATGCCGGCGTAGACCTCGGCGGCATCGGCCAGCTGCGGGATCCACTTCGGGCTGACGAAGCTGGTCGCCTCGATGCTGCGCAGGCCGGTGGCCGACAGGCGGTTGATCAGTTCGATCTTGTCGGCGGTGGACACCGACTGCTTTTCGTTCTGCAGACCGTCACGCGGGCCGACCTCGACGATGCGGACGTAGTCGCTCATGCGGCCACCTCGTCGGCAGGGCGGTGGCAGACCGCCTCGATGTTGTTGCCATCCGGGTCGAGCACGAAGGCGCCGTAGTAGTCGGGGTGGTACCACGGGCGCAGGCCCGGCGCGCCGTTGTCGCGACCGCCGGCGGCGAGGGCAGCGGCATGGAAGGCGTCCACCTGGGTGCGGCTGGCGCAGGCGAAGGCCACGTGCACGCCGTGGCTGGCGGTGCCGCCATTGCCGAGCCAGAAGAACGGCTTGCCCTCGCTGCCGAAGCCGATGTGGTCGTGCGCGCCGGTCTGTTCGGCGGTGACTTCCATCACCACGCCGATCTGCAGCGGCGCCAGCGCCTGCAGGAAGAAGGTCTTGCTGCGCGCCAGGTCGGCGCTGGTCAAACCAAGATGATCGAGCATGTTCAGGCTTCCGTGACCCAGTGGGGCGCGCGCTTGTCGAGGAAGGCGCCCAGGCCTTCCTGGCCCTCGGCGGACACCCGCAGGCGCGCGATCAGGGCGGCATTATCGCGATCCAGGGCATCGCGGTCATGGCTGTCACGCACCTGCCGCACCAGCTGCTTGGCGCTGGAAGAAGCGATCGGGCCGGCCTTGTCGAGCAGGGCCAGCTGGCGCTGCACGGCCTCGTCCAGGCGTTCCGGCTCGACCAGCTGGTGGACCAGGCCGATGCGCAGCGCAGTCTCGGCGTCGAAATGCTCGCCGGTGGCGAACCAGCGACGGGCCTGGCGCGGGCCGATGGCCTCGATCACGTAGGGCGAGATCACCGCCGGCAGCAGGCCGAGCCGGCTTTCGGTCAGGCCGAAGCGGGCCGCGGTGCTGGCGATGGCGATGTCGCAGCAGGCGACCAGGCCGACGCCGCCACCGAAGGCCGCGCCGTGGACCCGGGCCAGGGTCGGCTTGGGCAGCTCGTCCAGGGTGCGCATCAGCCGCGCCAGGGCCAGCGAGTCCTCGCGGTTGTCGGCCTCGCTGGCGGCGGCCATGCCACGCATCCAGTGCATGTCGGCGCCGGCCGAGAAGGAGGCGCCGTGGCCGGCCACCACTACCGCGCGCACCGCGTCGTCGCGTCCGGCGGCTTCGAGGGCGCCGGTCAGCCGCGCTATCAAGCCGGCGTCAAAGGCATTGTGCAGCTCGGGCCGGTTCAGCCAGAGGGTGAGGACGGCGCCGCTGCGCTCGATCTGCAAAGCATCGTTCATGGGATTCCAGGGTCACTCCATACCTGTATGGATCATAGCGGGCCATTGGTCATGGGCCATGACGCGACGCGGGAATGTTAGAATCGAGAACCATTTACATCCAGCAGAGAATGCGCTAGATGACGCTGTCCGAACTGCCGCTGCACGCCTCGGCCGTGGTCGAGTCCGTGCAGGACCTCCATGCCAACGATGCCATCGCCCGTCGCCTGCGCGAGCTGGGTTTCGTGAAGGGCGAGGAAGTGCGCCTGGTGGCCAAGGGCCCGGTCGGTGGCGAGCCGCTGCTGGTGCAGGTCGGGTTCACCCGGTTTGCGCTGCGGATCAGTGAAGCCAAGCGCGTCGTGGTCGACGCCAACCGCCAGGAGCGTCGCGCATGACCGCTGCAACTTCTACCGCGCCCCTGCGCATTGCGCTGGTCGGTAACCCCAACAGTGGCAAGACCGCGCTGTTCAACCAGCTGACCGGCAGCCGGCAGAAGGTTGCCAACTACACCGGCGTCACCGTTGAGCGCAAGGAAGGCCGCCTGCGCGCGCCGTCCGGCCGCGAGTTCGCCGTACTCGACCTGCCCGGTGCCTACAGCCTGCACCCGGCCAGCCTGGACGAGGCGATCACCCGTGACCTGTGCCGGGGCTTCTACCCGGGCGAGGCTGCACCGGACGTGCTGCTGTGCGTGATCGACGCCACCAACCTGCGTCTGCACCTGCGCTTCGCGCTGGAACTGCGCGAGCTGGGCAAGCCGATGGTGGTTGCGCTGAACATGGTCGATGCGGCCCAGCGCCGTGGCATCCAGGTGGACGTGGCCGCGCTGGAGCGCGAGCTGGGCGTGCCGGTGGTGGAAACCGTGGCGGTGCGCAAGCAGGGCGCCAAGGCCCTGGTCGAGCGCCTCGATGCGATGGTGCCGCACCTGGATGCGCCGGTGCCGGGCCCGGAAGGTGGCATCGACTACCACGCCAAGGTGCGCGAGATCCTGTCAGTGGCCGTGCGCATGCCGGCACGGACCGCCAAAGTCGACGACGCGCTGGACCGCTGGCTGCTGCACCCGGTGTTCGGCCTGATCAGCCTGGCGGTGGTGATGTTCCTGATCTTCCAGGCGGTGTATGCCTGGGCGACACCGTTGATGGACGGCATCGAGGCCGGTTTCGCCTGGCTTGGTGCCTTCGTCGGCAGCGTGCTGCCGGAAGGCCCGCTGGCCAGCCTGCTGACTGACGGCATCATCGCCGGTGTGGGTGGCGTGGTGGTGTTCCTGCCGCAGATCCTGATCCTGTTCTTCTTCATCCTGGTGCTGGAGGAATCCGGCTACCTGCCGCGTGCGGCGTTCCTGCTCGACCGCATGATGGCCGCCGCCGGCCTGTCCGGCCGCTCGTTCATCCCGCTGCTGTCCAGCTTCGCCTGCGCGGTGCCGGGCATCATGTCCACGCGCAGCATCCAGGACCCGCGTGACCGCCTGGCCACGATCCTGGTGGCGCCGTTGATGACCTGCTCGGCGCGGCTGCCCGTGTACGCGCTGCTGATCGGTGCATTCATTCCGCAGAAGACGGTGTGGGGCGTGTTCAACCAGCAGGGCCTGGTGCTGTTCGGCCTGTACGCGGCGGGCATCCTCAGTGCGCTGGCGATGTCGTGGATCATGAAGAAGTGGCGCCGCGACAAGAGCGAGCACCCGCTGATGCTGGAGCTGCCGTCATACCGCCTGCCGCACGTGCGCGACCTGGCGGTCGGCCTGTACGAGCGCGGCATGATCTTCCTCAAGCGTGTCGGCGGCATCATCCTGGCGCTGACCATCCTGCTGTGGGTGCTGCTGTCGTTCCCGGCGGCTCCGGCCGGCGCCACCATGCCGGCCATCGATTACAGCTATGCGGGCCAGATCGGCCATGCGATGGCGGTGTTCTTCGCGCCGCTGGGCTTCAACTGGCAGATCTGCATTGCGCTGATTCCGGGCCTGGCCGCGCGCGAAGTGGCGGTGTCCTCGCTGGCGACCGTGTACGCGCTGTCCGCAGCCGATGACGATGCCGCCAGCCAGGCGCTGACCCCGCTGATCAGCGATGGCTGGTCGCTGGCCACCGCACTGTCGCTGCTGGTCTGGTACATCTATGCCCCGATGTGCATCTCGACGCTGGCCACCATCAAGCGCGAGACCAACTCGTGGAAGCAGATGGGCTTCGCTGCGTTCTACCTGTTCGCGGCGGCCTACGTGGCGGCGCTGATCACCTACCAGGTGACCAAGGCACTGGGAGGCGGCTGATGGATACCGGCCTGCTGCTGCAGTACCTGATCATCGCGGTGGCCGTGCTGGTCAGTGCCTGGGTGGTGCTGAAGAAGCAGTTCCCCGGCACCGTGCGCAGGCTGCGCGGGGCGCTGGCGCTGGCCCTGCTGAAGCCGGGCCGCGCTGCCTGGCTGCAGGCGCTGGGGCGGAAAATCGCGCCGCCGGCGACGGGCGGTGGTGGTGCCTGTGGCGGTTGCGACAGCTGCGGGCCGACGCCGCCGAAGCAGCACTGACGCTGCTTTTCCTGCCCTGGTGGGTGCGAACCTTGGTTCGCACGCTTGCGGGCTTCATCCACGCATGGCGTGGATCTACTGTGGGTTTTCCGCCACGCATGGCCGCCACGCATGGCGTGGATCTACCGGACCTCGGCTGGATTCAAACCTCTCTACGGATGATCGCGCGGAAACTTCCGTCCTGATTCAATCGCCGCACCGACTCCCTGTTTCCATGGGTTGTCGCGAAGCCCGCCACGTCGGCAAGGGCATCGAGCAGCAGGCATTTCATCCCATCGCGATTGCCGGCCTCCAGCAGATCATCCAGATCCTGCTGGATAAAAGCCCGGCGCAGGCCGGGCGTCTCTTCGATCCGCCAGTCGACATGAGGCGTGGGAATGCTGGAGCGGTATCTGAAGGCGGTTTCAAGGTCGTCAGGCGCGAGGGGATACGCGAGCAGTTCTGGAAAGTAGAGCCCGGCATTCACATAGAAGCCCCGGCTTTCGCTGGCGCGTTGGTGATTGACGACAAGCAGGGCGGCATCCAGCAAGCGGTAGCGGGTCGTCGACGTGCCGGAAAAGCCGGTCTTCCTGGCGCACTTGCTGAAGACAGTCGAGGATTTCATGGGCTTTGCCTGGGCCGTAAGAAGTGCCTACAGCCTTGAGGCGCGGTGCCTGGCGGTCAATTGGCAAACGCGACACATGGAATGTGGCCGGCATTTCATCCACGCATGGCGTGGATCTACCTGGCGCGTGAACCCAGCTCTGCTGCCAACGCCAGCCACTTGCTGCGTTGTGCTGGGGTACTGCTGCGCACCGCACCGAGACGGCTGACCCGCACAGGGCGGATGCCGCAGAATTCCAGGAGGGGGGCGCGGATCTGGGTGATGCCCGGGTCGCGGTAGATCCAGCGGTAGTACCAGGGCGGCGTATCCAGCGTGGTGATCACCCGCGCGCTGCGCCCGGCCAGCAGCCGGTCCCACCACACCGAATCGCGCCGGTAGCGGAAGGCGTACCCCGGCAACAGCACGCGGTCGAAGAAGCCCTTCAGCAGGGCCGGCATCGCGCCCCACCAGGTGGGGTAGACCAGGACCAGATGATCGCAGGCTTCAATCGCATCGGCGGCATCCTGCAGATCGGCTTCCAGTGGCTGGATCTGGCGGTAGCCGTGTCGCAGCACCGGGTCGAATTCAAGGTCGCCCAGTGCGATCAGGCGCACCCGGTGGCCGGCGTTCTCGGCGGCCGTGGCATAGCGCTGGGCGAGCGCGCCGCACAGGCTGTCGCGGTCGGGATGGCCGAGCAGGATCAGGATGGAACGGGACACGGCAACCTCGGGCAATGGAAAGTGCGCGAGGCTGCGGTCTGCCCCAAGGGCAGAGTCAAGCCTGGGTCGTGCAGCCGCTGGGTTCCAGCACGCAGTCATTGCTGCCGGAGAGCAGCCACTGCTGCAGTTCGTCGCTGACCTGCTGCAGGTCGAGCTCGACCTGCGCCAGCCGTGCCCGCTCGCTGGCAATGCGGCTGCGCTGCTGCTCAAGCAGGGTCAGCACTGCCTGCCAGTCGAGCCGCCCGTCGCGGCCCTGCAGGCGCGAGATTGCCGCCAGCGTGATACCCAGCCCCAGCGCCTGGCGGATCAGCTGCACCCAGGCCACGTCCTGTTCGCTGTAGTCGCGGTAGCGGTTCAGTCGTGGCACCGGCGGCAGCAGGCCGCGCGCCTCGTACAGTCGGATGGCCTTGGCGCTGGCACCGGTCAGGCGGCTGACCTCGGAGATGCGCATCGGCTCAGTCCCGCACCAGTCCGCCATCCACCACCAGGTTCTGGCCGGTCACCGCGCGTGACCACGGGCTGGCGAAGAACAGCGCGGCATCGGCGAATTCGGTCGGGGTGGTGACGCTGCGCAGTGGGGTGTTGGCGGCGATGTAGTCGAATACCGCTTCGGGTGTGGCGGCGCTGGCATCGGTGGTGCGCAGCAGGCCGCCGGACAGCATGTTGACGGTGATGCCGTGCGGGCCGAGGTCGCCGGCCAGGGTGCGGGTCAGCGACAGCAGTGCGGCCTTGGCGGCGGTGTAGTCGTGGTAGGGCACCACCGGGTTCTGGAACAGGTTGGTGCCGATGTTGATCACACGGCCGAAGCGGCGGGCCTGCATACCGGGCAGGGCGGCCTGCACGGTGTTCAGCGCGCCATGCACGCTGCCCTCGAACTGCGCCTGGAATGCCGGCCAACCGATTTCCGCGGCGCCGTCGCGGGCATCGCCATTGAACGAGAAAGCGGCCAGCGCGTTGTTGACCACGGTGGTGACACCTTGGCCGAAGTGGGCCAGCGCGTGCTGCAGCATCGCATCGACCTGGGCGCGGTCGGTGACATCGGCCGGCAGCGCGATCGCCTGGCCACCCAGCTCGCTGGCCAGCGCGCGTGCGCCGGCCTCGCTGCGGTGGTAGTTGATGATGACGCGGGCGCCCTGGGCGGCGAAGGCGCGGGCGATGTGCTGGCCAAGGCCGCGACCGGCGCCAGTGACCAGCACCAGCTGTTCGCTGATCTGCATGAAGGAGCTGCCATCCATTGCATGAAAGGGCATGCAGCGTAGCAGCGATGGCGCTTGCCGGAGCGGGCGTGCTGCCGCTAGCCTGCAGGCATGAACCAGACTCCCCTGCGATTGCTCATTCACGGTGCCTCCGGGCGCATGGGCCAGGCCCTGCTGCGGCTGGCCGCCGAACATCCCGAAACCCTGCAGATCGTGGCTGCAGTGACCGGCCGTGCGCCGGCACAGCGCGTGGTCGACGGCGTGCCGTTCTTCGGCGCCAGCGAACTGCCTGGCGCGCCGGTGTTCGATGTGGCGATCGACTTCAGCCTGCCGGAGGGCTTCGACCCGATGCTGGCGCTGTGCGTGGAGCGGGGTGCGGGCCTGGTCTCGGGCACTACTGGCATCTCCAGCACACAGCGGCAGGCGCTGGAGGCCGCGGCGGCGTCCATCCCGCTGGTCTGGGCGTCGAATTTCAGCCTGGGCGTGGCGGTACTGGACGAGCTGGTCGAGCGCGCGGCGCAGGCGCTGGCCGGCTGGGACTGTGACATCGTCGAATCGCACCACACGCAGAAGAAGGACGCGCCGTCGGGCACCGCGCTGACCCTGGGCGCGGCTGCGCAACGGGGCGGGGCGGAGCCGCACTACGCCAGCCTGCGTGCCGGTGACATCGTGGGCGAGCACCTGGTGCAGTTCACCGGTCTGGGCGAGCGCATCGAGCTGGTGCATCGGGCCACCAACCGCGACATCTTCGCCCGCGGCGCCCTGTTCGCCGCCCGCCAGCTGCAGGGCCGGGCCCCGGGCAGCTACCGGGTGCGGGACCTGCTGGACGGCCCCCGGTAACGGTCCAGGCCGATGGTAGATGCCAACCTTGGTTGGCAGGCTTTCCGGGAAGCGCCAACCAAGGTTGGCGTCTACCAGGGTCATGGCGGCCCGCATACGCCGCCGGATTGAAATGAATGCGCAATCGCCTGTTCATGAAGTGCGATAACCGCTGGCGCGAGCGCCCCGGCAGCGCTACAATTCGCACTCGCCGAATCACGAAAGCCGGACCGGTCCCAGACCGCACGTCCGCGCTTTTTTGCAACCGGATTTCCGTGAAGCGCAGGCGTGACTTCGGCAGCCCCCTCGGTAGCCAAAGTGAGATTCCCGTGACCCAAGCCGCAATCCTCGTCCTCGAAGACGGCACCGTATTCGAGGGCGAATCCGTAGGCGCGCCCGGCCTGTCCGTCGGTGAGGTGGTGTTCAACACCGCCATGACCGGCTACCAGGAAGTGCTGACCGACCCGTCCTACGCCCGGCAGATGGTCACGCTGACCTATCCGCATATCGGTAACACCGGCATGACCGACCAGGATAATGAAGCGTCCAAGGTGTGGTCGGCCGGCCTGATCGTGCGCGATGTTCCCCGCCGTCCCAGCAACTGGCGCAGCCAGGTGTCGCTGCAGGACTGGCTGATCCAGCGTGGCGTGGTCGCCATCGCCGGTATCGACACCCGCAAGCTGACCCGCATCCTGCGCGAGAAGGGCGCGCAGAACGGTGCGCTGATGGCCGGTGACATCGACGTGGAAAAGGCACTGGAAGCTGCCCGCAAGTTCCCGGGGCTGAAGGGCATGGATCTGGCCAAGGTCGTCACTACCGAGAAGACCTACACCTGGACCGAGGGCCAGCTGGACCTGGATGCCAACGCCTTCGTCAGCGTGCCGGCCAAGTACAAGGTCGTGGCCTACGATTTCGGCGTGAAGACCAACATCCTGCGCATGCTGGCCGAGCGTGGCTGCGAAGTGACCGTGGTGCCGGCACAGACCCCGGCCGCCGAAGTGCTGGCGCTGAAGCCGGATGGCGTGTTCCTGTCCAATGGCCCGGGTGACCCGGAACCGTGCGACTACGCCATCGAAGCGATCAAGACCTTCATCGACGTGAAGATCCCGACCTTTGGCATCTGCCTTGGCCACCAGCTGCTGGGCCTGGCCTCGGGCGCGCAGACCATGAAGATGGGCCACGGCCACCACGGTGCCAACCACCCGGTGCAGGACCTCGACAGCGGCCGGGTGATGATCACCTCGCAGAACCACGGCTTCGCGATCGATGAAGCGACCCTGCCGGCGACCCTGCGCGTGACCCACCGCTCGCTGTTCGATGGCACCAACCAGGGTGTCGCCCGCACCGACGTGCCGGCGTTCTCGTTCCAGGGCCACCCGGAAGCGTCGCCGGGCCCGACCGATGTCGGTCCGCTGTTCGACCGCTTCGTGGTGCTGATGGAGCAGGCCAAGGCGTGATCAGTACGCCGCCGGCCCCCCGGTGGCGTCGCGATGGACCGTAAACCCCGCAACGCTGCTGCCGCTGGCGCGGCGCTGCGGATCAAGATTCCTGATCGACAGCGTGCGATCACCCCCCTTGTCACGCTGTACTGACTTAGAGAAGAAAATGCCCAAGCGCACTGACCTCAAGACCATCCTCATCATCGGTGCTGGCCCGATCGTCATCGGCCAGGCCTGCGAGTTCGACTACTCCGGCGCCCAGGCCTGCAAGGCCCTGCGTGACGAGGGTTACCGCGTGGTGCTGGTCAACAGCAACCCGGCCACGATCATGACCGACCCGGAGATGGCCGACGCCGTCTACATCGAGCCGATCAACTGGCAGACGGTCGAGAAGATCATCGCCAAGGAAAAGCCCGATGCGCTGCTGCCGACCATGGGTGGCCAGACCGCGTTGAACTGCGCGCTGGACCTGGCCGACAACGGCGTGCTGGAGAAGTACAACGTCGAGCTGATCGGCGCCAAACGCGAAGCGATCCGCATGGCCGAAGACCGCGAGCTGTTCCGCGTCGCCATGGGTGAGATCGGCCTGGAATGCCCGACCGCCGCCGTCGCCCACACCCTGGACGAAGCGCTGGAGATCCAGACCCGCGTCGGTTACCCGACCATCATCCGCCCCAGCTTCACCCTGGGCGGCAGCGGTGGCGGCATCGCCTACAACCGCGAAGAGCTGGTCGAGATCGTCAGCCGCGGCCTGGAACTGTCGCCGACCACCGAAGTGCTGGTGGAAGAGTCGGTGCTGGGCTGGAAGGAGTTCGAGATGGAAGTGGTCCGCGATACCGCGGACAACTGCATCATCGTCTGCTCGATCGAGAACCTGGACCCGATGGGCGTGCACACCGGTGACTCGATCACCGTGGCGCCGGCGCAGACCCTGACCGACAAGGAGTACCAGCGCCTGCGCGATGCCTCCATCGCCGTGCTGCGCAAGATCGGCGTCGATACCGGTGGCTCGAACGTGCAGTTCGGCATCAACCCGAAGACCGGCCGCGTGGTCGTCATCGAGATGAACCCGCGCGTGTCGCGTTCCTCGGCGCTGGCCTCCAAGGCCACCGGCTTCCCGATCGCCAAGGTCGCCGCCAAGCTGGCCGTGGGATACACCCTGGACGAACTGAAGAACGAAATCACCGGTGGCCTGACCCCGGCCTCGTTCGAGCCGTCGATCGACTACGTCGTCACCAAGATCCCGCGTTTCGCCTTCGAGAAGTTCCCGGCCGCCGATGCCCGCCTGACCACCCAGATGAAGTCGGTGGGCGAGGTGATGGCGATGGGCCGTACCTTCCAGGAGTCGGTGCAGAAGGCCCTGCGTGGCCTGGAAACCGGCAAGGTCGGCTTCGACCCGACCGGCCTGGACCTGAGCAACGAAGAAGACCTGCAGACCCTGCGCCGCGAGCTGAAGGCCCCGGGCCCGGAGCGCCTGTTCTTCGTCGCCGATGCGTTCCGTGCCGGCATGAGCGTGGAAGAGATCTACGCACTGTCGTTCATCGATCACTGGTTCCTGGACCAGATCGAGGAAATCATCGCGGCCGAAGCCGAAGTCGCTGCCGGTGGCATCGACGCGCTGGACGCCGCCCGCCTGCGCAAGCTGAAGCGCGCTGGCTTCTCCGACGCGCGCCTGGCGCAGCTGACCGGCACCAACGAAGCCGCCATCCGCGCGCTGCGTCGTGCGCACAAGGTGCGCCCGGTCTACAAGCGCGTGGATTCCTGCGCCGGTGAGTTCTCCACCGGCACCGCCTACCTGTACTCGACCTACGAGGACGAGTGCGAGGCCGCGCCGAGCAACCGCGACAAGATCATGATCCTGGGTGGTGGCCCGAACCGCATCGGCCAGGGCATCGAGTTCGACTACTGCTGCGTGCACGCGGCACTGGCGCTGCGCGAGGATGGCTATGAAACCATCATGGTCAACTGCAACCCGGAAACCGTGTCGACCGACTACGACACCTCCGACCGCCTGTACTTCGAACCGCTGACCCTGGAAGACGTGCTGGAAATCGTCGAACTGGAACAGCCGAAGGGCGTGATCGTGCAGTACGGCGGCCAGACCCCGCTGAAGCTGGCGCGCGCGCTGGAAGCCAACGGCGTGCCGGTGATCGGCACCAGCCCGGACTCCATCGACCTGGCCGAAGACCGTGAGCGCTTCCAGCAGCTGGTCGACAAGCTGGGCCTGAAGCAGCCGCCGAACCGCATCGCCCGCAACGACCAGGAAGCCCTGCTGCTGGCCCGCGAGATCGGCTACCCGTTGGTGGTGCGCCCGAGCTACGTGCTGGGCGGCCGTGCGATGGAAATCGTCTACGGCGAAGCCGACCTGGCCCGCTACGTGCGCGACGCGGTGAAGGTGTCCAACGATTCGCCGGTGCTGCTGGACCGCTTCCTCGACAATGCCGTGGAGTGCGACGTCGACATCATTGCCGATGCCCAGGGCAACGTCCTGATCGGCGGCGTGATGGAGCACATCGAAGAAGCCGGCGTGCACTCGGGCGATTCCTCGTGCTCGCTGCCGCCGTACTCGCTGTCGGCTGAAACCCAGGCCGAGCTGCGTCGCCAGGTGGTGGAACTGGCCAAGGCCCTGAACGTGGTCGGCCTGATGAACACCCAGTTCGCGATCCAGACCAGCGATGAAGGTGCCGACACCATCTACCTGCTGGAAGTGAACCCGCGTGCTTCGCGCACCGTGCCGTTCGTGTCCAAGGCCACCGGCATGCCGCTGGCCAAGATCGCCGCCCGCTGCATGGCCGGCAAGACCCTGGCCGAGCAGGGCGCGACCAAGGAAATCGTGCCGGACTACTACTCGGTGAAGGAGGCGATCTTCCCGTTCGCCAAGTTCCAGGGCGTCGACCCGATCCTCGGGCCGGAGATGCGCTCCACCGGTGAGGTGATGGGCGTCGGCCGCACCTTCAACGCTGCCTTCGCGCGTGCGCAGGAAGCCGGTGGCATCAAGGCACCGCCGGTCGGCAAGGCCTTCGTCTCGGTCCGCGATCCGGACAAGAAGCGCGTTCTGCCGGTGGCCAAGGCGCTGCTGGCGCGTGGCTACAGCCTGGTCGCCACCCGTGGCACCGCCGCGTGGCTGCAGCAGCACGGCATGGACTGCGAGATCATCAACAAGGTGGTCGAAGGCCGTCCGCACATCGTCGACTCGATCAAGAACGGCGAGATCGTCTACATCGTCAACACGACCGAAGGTCGTTCGGCGATCAACGACTCGTTCTCGATCCGTCGCGAGGCGCTGCAGCATCGCGTCACCTACTCGACCACCATTGCCGGCGCCAAGGCGCTGGTGGATTCACTGGAATTCCGCGGCACCGGCCCCGTCTGGTCGCTGCAGGAGCTGCACAAGGAGTTGAATGCATGAGAGCCCCCATCACGATGAAGGGCGCGCAGAAGCTGCGCGACGAACTGGATCACCTGAAGTCGGTCAAGCGCCCGAAGGTCATTGCGGCCATCGCCGAAGCGCGTGAGCATGGCGACCTGAAGGAGAATGCCGAGTACCACGCCGCGCGCGAGGAGCAGGGCTTCATCGAAGGCCGCATCAAGCAGCTGGAAGGCGAGCTGTCGCACGCCGAGATCATCGACGTGAGCAAGCTCAATGCCGGCTCGAAGGTGGTGTTCGGCGCCAGCGTGACCCTGGCCGACGTGGAAACCGACGAAGAGAAGAAGTACCAGATCGTCGGTGACCTGGAAGCGGACATCAAGCTGGGCCTGATCGCCATCTCTTCGCCGGTGGCGCGCGCGATGATCGGCAAGCTGGAAGGCGATTCGATCGTGATCGACGCCCCGGCCGGCCAGCGCGAGTACGAGATCGTCAGCGTCAGCTACGTGGACTGACCCGGTGGCAACGGCGACCCTGCTGTTGCCCGCGCGCAGCCGCTTTGCAGCGGCTGCGCTGCCTGATGACGTGGCGCGTGCCCTGGGCCGCGCCAACGCCTCGCAGTTCGAAGCCGGCGAGCGGGCACAGCTGCAGCGCCATTTCACGGTCGCCGCGCCGCACTGGCCGGTGGCCGCACTGAGCCGCCAGCGTGACGTCGGCGATGCTGCCGGCGCGTGCTGGCTGCGTGCCGATCCGGCCTGCATGGTGCCGGACATGCACGGTGCGCGGATGATGGCCTATGGCGAAACACTGCGGCCGACGCTGGCCGACAGCCTGGCCCTGCTGCCGGTGCTGCAGCCGTTGTTCGCCGATGCCGGGTTCGTGCTCGACGCGCCCGATCCCTCGCGCTGGTACCTGCGGCTTCCGATCGACCTGGCCCTACCGGACTTCGACAGTCCGGACGAGGTGCTGGGCGATGACCTGTTCTCGCACCTGCCGGAAGGCGAGGGCGGTCGCCGCTGGCGGGCGCTCATGACCGAAGCGCAGGTGCTGCTGCACAACCATTCCTGGAACCAGCAGCGCGCCGCGCAGGGACAACAGCCGATCAATTCGCTGTGGTTCTGGGGCGGTGGCGTGATGCCAGTGTCGGTCAACACGGCGCATGCGCAGGTGCGCAGTCGTGATGCCCTGCTGCAGGGCCTGGCTCTGGCGGCGGGCGTGGCCGTGGATGGCGAGCAGGCGGTGGATGCACTGGTCGACCTGCGCCAGCTGCGCTCCCTGCAGCAGCTCGGCAATGATGCGATCCGGCCACTGCTGGCCGCGCTGAAACGCGGCGAGCTGCAGCGACTGGTGCTGGATTTCGAGGATGGCCTGCAGTTTCAGCTGGATCGTGGCCAGCGCTGGCAGTTCTGGAAAAAGCCGCGGCAGCTTCACGATTGAGCGGGATCGGATCCGTTTTCCATGGGAAAACGGCTCTGACCCCCGATGTTTGCCGGGGTTGCCGGCCAGCGGCCGGCACTACCGCCGGAGCCGGGCGCAATCCCGCCAGCCTCTCCCACGCGCGGTATCATCCCTCTGTCTTTCGTAACCGGCGATGCCGATGTCCCTTGCCGCCGATGCCGTGCAGCCCTCCTCTGATACGCCGACGATCCGCCGCCGCGATGCGGTTGCGCCCGCCAACTGGCCGGAGGGCACTCTGCCGTTGCTGGCGCGGCTCTACGCCAGTCGCGGTGCCGGTACCCCGGAGCTGGCGCTGCCGAAGCTGGGCAGCCTGCATGCGCCCGAGCTGCTGACCGGCATCGACGATGCAGTGGGCCTGCTGGTCGAGGCCATCGCCAACGACAAGCGCATCCTGGTGGTCGGCGATTTCGACTGCGATGGTGCTACCGCCTGTGCGGTCGGTGTGCGTGGCCTGCGCATGCTCGGCGCGCAGCATGTCTTCCACGCGGTGCCGAACCGCATGGTGCACGGCTATGGCCTGTCACCTTCACTGGTGGAGGAGTTGGCCGAGCTGCAGCCGGATCTGCTGGTCACGGTCGACCACGGCATTGCCTGCCACGCGGGTGTCATCGCGGCCAAGGCGCGTGGCTGGCAGGTGCTGGTCACCGATCATCATCTTCCCGGTCCGCAGCTGCCGCCTGCCGATGTCATCGTCGATCCGAATCTGGACGGCGATGCCTTCCCCAGCAAGTCGTTGGCCGGTGTCGGCGTGATCTTCTACGTGCTGATGGCGCTGCGCCGGCAGATGCGCGAGGCCGGCGTCTTTGCCGATGGCAAGGGGCCGGACCTGACCACGCTGCTGGACCTGGTGGCGGTGGGCACCGTTGCCGACCTGGTGGCACTGGATCCGAACAACCGTGCGCTGGTCAGTGCGGGCCTACGCCGTCTACGCGCAGGGCAGGGCTGTGTCGGCCTGCGTGCGCTGATCGAAGCCAGTGGCCGTGATGCCGCGCGACTGACCGCCACCGATATCGGCTTCGCACTCGGCCCGCGCCTGAACGCGGCGGGCCGGCTGGAAGACATGGCGCTGGGCATCGCGCTGCTGCTGACCGAAGACCCGCGCCAGGCGCGCGACATCGCGCAGACGCTGGAGCAGATCAATTCGGAACGGCGCGCCGTGCAGCAGTCGATGACTGACGACGCCGAGCAGGCGTTGACCCGCGTGGTGCTGGACATGGCCGGCCAGCGACCGGTGGCGGCCTGCCTGTTCGACGCCGACTGGCATCCCGGCGTGGTCGGCCTGGTCGCGTCGAAGATGAAGGATCGGCTGCATCGCCCGGTGATCGCCTTCGCGCCGGCCGAACCCGGCGCCGACACGCTGCGCGGCTCGGCGCGCTCGATTCCCGGCCTACACATCCGTGACGCACTGGCGCTGGTCGATGCGCGGCATCCGGGTCTGATCGAACGCTTCGGAGGTCACGCCATGGCGGCCGGCCTCAGCCTGCGGCTGGATCACGTCGATGACTTCAAGGCCGCCTTCGTCGCCGTGGTGCTGGAAATGCTCGACCCGGCGGCACTGCAGCAGCAGGTGCTGAGCGATGGCGAACTGGCCGCAGATGAGCTGGATCATCGCCACGCCGATGCCCTGCGGTTGGCCGGACCGTGGGGTCAGGGCTTCCCCGAACCGCTGTTCGATGGCCACTTCGAAGTGGCCAACTGGCGCGTCCTGAAGGAACGCCACCTCAAGCTTGAATTGCGCCTGCCAGGCGTACCCAGCACGATCAACGCGATCCACTTCGGCGGCTGGCACGGTAACGCGCCCGGCCGTCATGTGCATCTGGCCTATCGACTGGCCTGCGATGACTATCGTGGCGGCAGCGCCATCCAGCTGATCGTCGAGCACTGCCTGCCTGCATGAAAAAGGGGACGGAGGGGATTAAGTCGCTTGTGCCTTGTTTGCCACTTGCGACTTAATCCCCTCCGTCCCCTTTTTCTGTGGCGTCAGCGGACCTCGCTGACCAGCATCGGCAGTTCCCAGGTGCCACCGGGCACGCCCCGGCATAGACCCGGTGCCACCTCGGACGTCGCGATGAAGTTCGTCCCGTCCCACGTCCAGGTTGCGTGCGAAATGCAGTCAGCGAGGCCGCGGCCCTTCTGCGCGGCAATGATCTGGCCGTCGGTGTAGTCGATCGCATCGCTGGTCACCCATTGCGCCTGGAACGGCGCGTGCGGGCTGGCGACCCAATAGCCATCGCCGATGTTGTAGGCCCCGCGCCAACACGGGACCGTGACCAGCACATGCTGCGCGTCCAGGCGCCGGACCTGCAGCGGGGAGTTGCTGAGCGGAACGTCGGCATCAGTTTCCTGCAGGCCTTCGCAGCTGTCGTCCTCCAGCGTGGCGCGCAGTGCTGCGCGCAGGGCGGGTGAGGCGGCCAGCCGAGCAAACGCGGGATCATCCGGAGTTGAGTCCAGGGTAGCGGCCTTGCGCACAACCGGCACCGGCAGTGCGGCGGGGACGCTGGATTCAGGCGTGCTGCCCTTGCGCATCACGGCGCCGGGCGTGCCGAGGCGGCCCTGGTACTCATCGATCTTCAGCAGTACCGCCGCGGCACCCTTGTCCGACAGCGGCCAGCGATGGCCAGCGCCATCGGTCACGCTGATTCCACCGCCGCGCACCAATGCGTAAAGCAGTGCGCTGGTCTGCGCAGCAGTCACGCTGTGCCTGCCTGCGCTCTTCAAGGGAGCAAGGACACCCAGGTCCTGTTGCTGGATGCGCAGATGCAGCGCGCCCTTGGGCTGGGTCTGGCCTTCTTCCGGCTGCAGCGTCAGGCGGCCCTGGATGGCCTGATCCGGGCCGCCCTTGCGGGTGAGCAGCACA
The DNA here is from genome assembly GCF_056480785.1 of Stenotrophomonas sp. 99219_Sma. Classification (NCBI taxonomy): domain Bacteria; kingdom Pseudomonadati; phylum Pseudomonadota; class Gammaproteobacteria; order Lysobacterales; family Lysobacteraceae; genus Stenotrophomonas; species Stenotrophomonas sp. 99219_Sma. The sequence goes on from NZ_CM151117.1 coordinate 2,056,791, forward strand.
CTCAGGGTGCTGTCATCGTCGGTGGCGTAGCCGGCGGCGCGGCAGGTCAAGGTGTTGTCACAGGCCACGACCCAGTCGTGGTGCTGGAAATACAGGCTTTTGGCCGGAGCCGCAGCAAGGGCCGTCAGGGGGCAGGCCAGTGCCAACAGAGTGGCCAGCAGGGGCAATCGCATCGGCATCCTTGCGCGTGTGGGAGCGTGGGGCATGGTGCCTGTGGATGGGGGCAAAGAAAAGCCGCGCACGGTCCAACCCCATTCCGGCTGTCCGTGCGTTCAAATGTCCACGATCCCTCTGGAGCCCTGTCATGGTCTTCGTCCGTTGCTGCGCTGTGTTGTTGCTGGCCCTCGCGGCCGGGCCTGTCGGCGCTCAGTCGCCACGCATTGCCAGGCCGCAAGCCACCACCCCGCTGTTGATTGCGCCCGCCGCCGAACAGCCGGTGCAACTGCAGCGCGCCCGCATCGAAGGCGAGGTCCAGGCCGGCGTCGCCCAGACCCGGATCACCCTCGAATTCCATAACCCGAACCGGCGCGTGCTGGAGGGCGAGCTGCAGTTCCCGCTGGCCGATGGCCAGCAGATCACGGGCTTCGCGCTGGACATCAACGGTGAACTGCGTGACGCCGTGCCGGTGCCCAAGGACCGTGGCCGCCAGGTATTCGAGGAAATCGCCCGCCGCGGTGTCGACCCGGGCCTGCTGGAACAGACCGCCGGCAACCAGTTCCGCCTGCGCATCTATCCGCTGCCGGCCGGTGGCAGCCGACGCGTGCAGCTGGTGATTCGCGAACCGCTGGCCTTCGCCGGCCAGGGCTGGCAGTGGACGCTGCCGCTGCAGTTCGCCGCTGGCGCTGCATCGGTTGAGCTGAAGCTGCAGGCGCCGGAAGCGGCCACCGCAGGTACGGCTCCGTTCCGTATCAACGCAGGCCGGCTGCAGTGGCAGGGCAGGGGCGCGCAGTTGCCGGCGCAGCTGCAGTGGAGCCTGCCGGCGGCACGTCAGGCACAGGTGCAGGTAGCACCCTGGCAGGATGGTCACTACCTGCTGGCGCAGCTGCCGGTGACGGTCAGCCGCACGCCGCGCACGCTTCCCAGCGAAATCGGCCTGCTGTGGGACGGTTCCGGTTCGGCGGGCCAGCGCGATCGCACACGTGAGTTCGCCTTGCTGGATCGCTATTTCGCAGCGCTGGGTGACGGCACTGTGGCATTGACCGTGCTGCGTGACCGTGCCGAACCGATGCGTCGCTTCCGTGTCCGTGCAGGCAACTGGAGCGAGCTGCGTGCAGCACTGCAGGCCGTACGCCCTGACGGTGCCAGCGCGCTGGCGCAGTGGCAGCCGCAACCGAGCGTGAAGGAATACCTGCTGGTCAGCGATGGCCTGCTGACCTATGGACCGGAAGCACTGCCAGCACTCGCACCGCAGCAGCGCCTGTTCGCGGTCAGCAGTGCTGGTGCGCGAACCGATGTAGTGCGCCTGCGCGGCTGGAGCGAAGCGCATGGCGGTCGCTTTGTCGCGCTGGGCAAGGATGTTGATGCGGCCGCTCGCGAACTGCTGTCGTCGCCGTTGGACGTGCAGGTCGATGCGGGCCGTGGCGTACAGGATGTTGTGATCGATCGTCGCAGCGAGGCCGAAGGCTGGCTATGGCTGCATGCCCGCCTTGCGGCGGACGGCGTGCCGATGCGGGTGCGCGTGGGCGGCGGTGAATGGCAGGCGCTGCCGGCAACGCAGAAGCGTGACGACGGTGAGCTGCTGGCCGGCTTGTGGGCGCAGGCCCGTCTGCAGCAACTCGGCGCCGACCGCCGAGGCAACCGCGAGGCAATGCAACTGCTGTCGCAGCAGTTCGGCCTGGTCGGACCGGACACCTCGCTGATCGTGCTGGAGACCCTGGAGGACTACCTGCGCTACGCGATCCGCCCGTCCGGCAAGCTGCGTGCCGAGTACGATGCCCGCTTCGCACGGCAGGTGAGCGATCGCGCCGCTGCCGATCGCCAGCGCCTGGACCAGGTTGCCGCACGTTGGAAGGAGCGCCAGCAGTGGTGGAACCGAAGCTGGCCGAAGGGAGCGCCTCCGCAGTTGAAGGGCGGGGCGCTGGAAGTTGCATCCGCGGACTACGCGATGGACTCGGCGCCGGTGGCGATGCTCGCCGCGCCGGCCCCTGCGGCACCACCCGCGCCGGCACCGATGGCCGCCGCCGAGCAACGCATGGAAGCCAGCAGCGCGCGTGCACGTCGCTCAGCGTCCGCATCGAACAAAGCACTGGATGTGGTCGCGCTCACCGGCAGCGTTGTCGCTGCATCCGCTGCCGCCAACGAGGGCGAGCTCGGCATCCAGCTGGCGGCCTGGCAGCCGGATTCGGCCATCGCCCGGCGGCTGCGCCAGAGCCCGGCGTCGCAACTGTATGACCGCTACCTGGCCGAGCGCGATGCACATGCCGACAGCAGCGCGTTCTTCCTCGATGTGGCCGATCTGTTGCTGGAGCAGGGCCAGCGCGAACTTGCACTGCGCGTGCTGTCGAACCTGGCCGAGATGGACCTGGACAACCGCCACCTGCTGCGTGTGCTCGGCTACCGGTTGATGCAGGCGGATGCCCCCGCGCTGGCGGTGCCGGTGTTCGAGCAGGTGCTGGCGATGGGCCAGGAAGAACCGCAGAGCTTCCGCGATCTTGGCCTGGCACTGGCGGATGCGGGCAAGCCGCAGCAGGCGTTGGCGCCGCTGTATCAGGTGGTGGTGCGGCCGTGGGACAACCGCTTCGACGGCATCGCCCTGATCGCGCTGGATGAGCTGAACAACCTGGTGGCACGCAGCACGCCACGGCTGGATACCCGCAGCATCGACCCGCGCCTGCTGCAGGCGATGCCGCTGGACCTGCGCGTGGTGCTGTCGTGGGATGCCGACAACAGCGACATGGACCTGTGGGTGACCGACCCGAACGGCGAGCGCGCGTACTACGGCAACCGCCTGACCTACCAAGGCGGGCAGATGTCGCAGGACTTCACCGGCGGCTATGGCCCCGAGCAGTTCTCGCTGCGCAATGCCAAGCCCGGCAAGTACAAGGTGGAGGCCAATTACTTCGGCAGCCGCCAGCAGCTGGTGACCGGTGCGACGACCCTGATGCTGCGGCTGACCACGCACTGGGGCACGCCGAAGCAGAAGGACCAGATGGTCACGATGCGGCTGAAGGACCGCGCCGAGACCGTGCTGGTGGGCGAGTTCGAGGTGAAATGATCGATCCCGGGCTTTTGTAGAGTCGAGCTTGCTCGACTGCCTCAAGGTGGAGCCGAGCCTCGGCTCACGGCAGAAGCAGCCGAGCGCGGGCTCGGCTCTACAACGGCACCGAACTCAGCGCGCCGTTGCGGCGCGTGCAATCGGCGACGCTGGCGGATCGGCACGGAGGCCGAACAGCGGCCGCAGCCAGCGCGAGCGGCGGATCAGCAGCTCGTGGATCAGCAGGCAGCCGCCGATGGTACCGGCCAGCAGCAGGGCCGGTTCCATCCACGGGCCCAGTTGCAGTGGCTTGAGCCAGAACAACAGCACGATGATCAGGCTCTGGTGCAGCATGTACCAGGGATAGATGGCCTCGGTGCAGTACCGCAGCCAGCGGAACGGGCGATCAAGGAACACCTTTCCCCAGCCCAGGATGGCCAGCAGCACGGTCCAGACGTACAGCGACTGGCTGGTCCGGACCTGCAGGTCCCAGAACGGTTCGGGCCATTGCCGCAGGGGGGAATCGGCCGCCAGCACCTGGCCAAGGATGCGCAGGCCCATGTACCAGCCGACCGCCGCCAGTGCCAGCCACAGCGTGGTGCGGCGCAGGGCCACCACCCGTTCCCAGAACAGTGGCTCGCGACTCAGCAGGTAGCCGGCCAGGAACACCGTGGCGTACTTCGCGTGCTGGTACCAGTCGCCGAGCAGGGCATTGGTGGACGGATAGATCGGCTCCAGCCAGATCACCCAGGCCAGCAACAGGGCGAACGGAATGCCAATCAGCAGCGCGGGCGAGGCTGCAACGCGTGCCATCGCGCCGCGCACTACTGTCGTTCCCAGCAATGGCATCAACAGGGCCAGCGCCAGGGTGTAGTTCCACAGGTAGGCCAGGTACCACAGGTGGTTCCAGGTGATGCCGTACTGCCAGCCGGCGAAGCTGCCTTCCGGCCAGGGCCGCACCTGCCAGTAGCGCAGCAGGAAGTGGCCGAAGCCCGGTGCCACATGGCCGTTGGACACGCCTTCGCAGTACGGCTGGATCGGTACGATCACGAACATGCCGAACAGCAGGGGCAACAGCAGCTTCCAGGTGCGCAGGCAGGCGAAGCGCAGCAACCTGCCTTCGGGTCGCATCAGCGCGATGGCGATGCCCGAGATCAGGAACAGCAGTGACATCCGCCAGCGATTGACGAACACCATCGGCCACTGCAGCCATTCGGCCGTGTGCACGCTCTTGAGGTGGAAGCCCCAGTCGTCCACATAGGCCATGGCGGTGTGATAGAGGATCAGCAGGGCGAAGGCGAACACGCGCAGGGCGTCGATGTCGTGGCGTCGGGTCATGGGGGTGGTGTGCCGGAGAGTCGAGCCAAGGTGACGCCGCCCGGTCCGAGCAGCGACTTCCAAGGGGCCGCCGGAAGCCGCGCAGTGACCAATGGCGGGGGTGGTGGGACCAATGGAGCCGCTACCCTCGGTCCCTTGAGGCAGGCTGGAGCACCGCAACGACATGGATGCAGCAATGACCCAGGGCCGACCACCGCGCTGGCGCACGTCAACCCGCCTGCTGGTATGGGCGGCCATCCTGTCCGCTTCAGCAGTGACCAATGCGCTGGTGGAAGTGATGGATGCCGGTCGCCGTGGTGCCGATCTGGGTTTGTGGGAGCCGATGATCTGGGAGTTCAGCAGCCTCGTCCCGATCCTGCTGACCCTGCCGCTGCTGTGGCGGGCCTGCGAGCGTTGGCCGCTGCATGCCGATACCTGGAAGCAGCGATTGCCGCTGTATCTGCTGGCCAGCGTCGGCTGGTCGCTGCTGCACGTGGTGGGGATGATGCTGCTGCGGCACCTGGCCTATGGAGCGCTGGGCTATCGGTACCAGGACGATGCCGGCTGGCTGGAGCGTTTTGCGTACGAATACCTGAAGGATGTACGCACGTTTGCGATGTTCGTGGCACTGGAGCACTTTGCGAGCTGGTTTGGCCGGCGCCGGCAGGGTGAGGCGCACCTGCTGGCCGAGCCCGATGTCGGCCCGCCGGTGGAGCCGGTCGAGCGCCCCCAGCACTTCCTGGTGCGCAAGCTGGGCAAGGAGTTCCTGGTCGCCACCGCCGACGTGGAGTACGCCCAGGCGGCGGGGAACTACGTGAACCTGCGGGTACGCGGCCACGACTACCCGCTGCGGATCACCATGGCGGTGCTGGAGCAGCGGCTGGATCCGGGCGAGTTCCTGCGCCCGCACCGCAGCTGGCTGATCCATCGCGGCCAGCTGCGCTCGATCGAGCCGCTGGACGGGGGCGAGGCCCTGCTGCACATGGCCGATGGAGCCAAAGTGCCCTGCAGCCGGCGCCAGTTGCCGTTGCTGCGGCAGGCGCTGGGGGCAGGGTGAGGCCCTCATTCCGGGCATCCCCGGCCTGCGGTATCATTACCAGTCATCTTTTGAATGCATAACCGCCGACATGATCGAACTGAATCCTGTCCGCCAGCGCATCACCGATCTGACCGATCGCGTGCTGTCGCTTCGGGGGTATCTTTGACTACGACGCCAAGAAAGAGCGTCTTGAAGAAGTAACGCGGGAGCTGGAAAGCCCCGACGTCTGGAACAACGCCGAATACGCCCAGAACCTGGGCCGCGAGCGTTCCAGCCTGGAAAAGACCGTGGGCGGCATCGCCTCGGTGCTGGACGGCCTGGCTGATGCCACCGAACTGCTTGAGCTGGCCGAGTCCGAGCAGGACGAGGACACCGCGCTGGCCGTGGTCGCCGACCTGGACAAGCACCAGTCGCACGTCGAGAAGCTGGAGTTCCAGCGCATGTTCTCCGGCGAGATGGACAATGCTGCCGCGTTCGTCGACATCCAGGCCGGTGCCGGTGGCACCGAAGCCCAGGACTGGGCCGAGATCCTGCTGCGCATGTACCTGCGCTGGTGTGAATCGCGCGGCTGGAAGACCGAGCTGATGGAAGTCTCCGGTGGCGACGTCGCCGGCATCAAGTCGGCTACGCTGCGCGTGGAAGGCGACTATGCCTACGGCTGGCTGAAGACCGAGACCGGCGTGCACCGCCTGGTGCGCAAGTCGCCGTTCGACTCGGACAACCGCCGCCACACCAGCTTCACCTCGGTGTTCGTGTCGCCGGAGATCGATGACAACATCGACATCACCATCAACCCGGCCGACCTGCGTACCGACGTGTACCGTTCGTCCGGTGCCGGTGGCCAGCACGTGAACAAGACCGAGTCGGCGGTGCGAATCACCCACATCCCGACCAATATCGTCGTGGCCTGCCAGACCGGCCGTAGCCAGCACCAGAACCGCGACAACGCGATGAAGATGCTGGCCGCCAAGCTGTACGAGCTGGAGATCCAGAAGCGCAACGCCGAGAAGGACGCCGTGGAAGCCACCAAGTCCGACATCGGCTGGGGCAGCCAGATCCGCAACTACGTGCTCGACCAGAGCCGTATCAAGGACCTGCGTACCGGCATCGAGCGTTCGGATACGCAGAAGGTGCTGGACGGCGACCTGGACGAGTTCGTCGAGGCCAGCCTGAAGGCCGGCCTGGCCGTGGGCTCCAAGCGCGTCGATGCCTGATCGACGTGCCTGCGCGGAGATCGTCACCCTCGCGCGCAACGCCGAGGGTGGCTGAACTGGCTTTACTGTAGAGCTGAGCCATGCTCAGCTGCTGTTCGCGCGGTAGTAGATGCGTCGAGCATGGCTCGACGCTACAACAGGTACGGCGGTAGCGATGATGCGCAGCGAAAGTGAACGCAAGGAACTCGGCGGCTTCCTCAAGGCCTGCCGCGCCCGTGTCGATCCCGCCACGCTCGGCCTGCCGGCCGGGCGCCGGCGTACCCCGGGCCTGAAGCGCGAGGAAGTGGCACTGGCGATCGGGGTCAGTGTCAGCTGGTACACCTGGATCGAGCAGGGCCGCGAAGTGCGCGCCTCGCCCGAAGTGCTGGAGCGCCTGGCGCAGGTACTGCGCATGAGTGACGACGAGCGCGCCTATGCGTTCGCGCTGTCCGGCTACGGCGTGCCACTGGAATCTCCCGACGAAACGGTGACCGATGGCCTGCGCCAACTGGTCGAAGCGATGCAGCCGATCCCGGCTTACGTGCGCAATACCCGTTACGACATCCTGGCGTGGAACCCGGCCATCGCCGAGCTGTTCGTGGATTACAGCCAGCTGGCGCCGCACGAACGCAACACGCTGCGGCTGATGTTCCTGTATCCGCCGTACCGCACGCTGATCCTCAACTGGGAAGAAATGACCCGCGGCCTGCTGGCCGGCTTCCGCGCGGCGATGGCGCAGGCGCCGGACAAGGCCCCGTTCCTGGCGCTGGCCGAGGACATCGCCACGCACAGCGAGGAGTTCCGCCAGTGGTGGCCGGAGCACGACGTGCGCCGGTTCGACGAAGGTGCGAAGAAGCTGAACCACCCAACGCGCGGGTTGCTGGACCTGCAGTACGTGGCGTTGGTGCCGGAGAGCCGGCACGACCTGTCACTGGTGACCTACCTGCCGCGTAGGTAGGGGGTTGTTCGGCAGGGCTTGCAGCCCTGCACCTGCTTCAAGCCGAAGCAACGGCAACAGCAACAGCGAGCTATCCGTGGCTTGGCGGGGCGGTGTCGGAGTGCGGGGACGCCGCAAGTACGTCCGTGTAGGCTTGGCAGCCGCATCCATGCGGCTGACACCCCGCACCCCGACACCGCCCCGCCTCTGACAGATTCCGGCGGCTGTTGGTAGGTGTCGACCTTGGTCGACACATCTGTCAGATATCGAAATTCATCTGAAGTTGGATCCGTTCCGACAGATCGCGGAAAACTGTCGAATGCGGGATGGGTCCGGTTGCGGGGGCGTGAGCCGCATGGATGCGGCGACCGAGCTTACATGGACGTACTTGCAGCGACCCCCGCAACCGGACCCACCCCGCCATCCCGCAGGAAACCAGCTTGTGCTGTTGCTTCGGCTGTTGCTGTTGCTTCGGCGGGTGCAGGGCGCAGCCCTGCCGATAACCCCATTCAGGCAGGTAAGTGCAGGTCACAGGATAAGCAGACGCCTTGTTGTGCCCGTCGATCGGGTCCACATTCCTGTGCAGGAGACGGGCCGCCGCCCGTTGTCGAGACACCAGGAGACCTGCATGTCCGCTGCCCCCAGCACCGCCATTTCCCGCGATCCGGCCACCGGCCAGCAGATCGCCAGCCATCCCTTTGCCACCGACGCCGAACTGGAAACAATCTTGGATCGCGGCCAGGTTGGCTTTGCGGCCTGGAGCGCCAAGAGCCTTGAACAGCGTGCAGACGTACTGCGTGCGATGGCGGTGGTACTGCGCCGTGACCGTGAAAAGCTGGCTGCACTGGCCACCGCCGAAATGGGCAAGGTCCAGGCCGAGTCGCTGGCCGAGATCGAGAAGTGCGCCGTGCTGTGCGACTGGTACGCCGACCACGGCGCGCAGTTCCTGCGCGACGAACCGACCCAGGTGCCCGACGACAAGGCTTACGTGTCCTACCTGCCGCTGGGCGTGGTGCTGGGCATCATGCCGTGGAACTTCCCGTACTGGCAGGTGATGCGCGCGGCGGTACCGATCCTGATGGGCGGCAACGGCTTCCTGCTGAAGCCGGCCGAGAACATCGTCGGTACCGCGCAGCTGCTCGACGCCGCCTGGCGCGATGCCGGTCTGCCGGAAGGCACCTTCATCGCCGCCAACATCAGCCGCGACGGCACCAGCCGCGCGATCGCCGATGACCGCATCGCGGCGGTGACCCTGACCGGCAGCGTGGCCGCCGGCCGCAGCATCGCCGCCCAGGCCGGGCAGGCGCTGAAGAAGGTGGTGCTGGAACTGGGTGGCTCGGATCCGTTCATCGTGCTGGCCGACGCCAATCTGGACGCTGCCGTCGATGCAGCGGTGGCTTCGCGCTTCCAGAACACCGGGCAGGTCTGCATCGCCGGCAAGCGCATCATCGTTGAAGACGCGGTCTACGACCGGTTCGTGGCGCAGTTCTGCCAGAAGGTGCAGGCGCTGACCATCGGCGACGGCCGTGAAGCCGGCAACCGTATCGGCCCGATGGCACGCCAGGACCTGCTGGAGCAGCTGGACGCGCAGGTACGGGCCTCGGTGGACGCGGGCGCGAAGCTGCTGGTTGGCGGCCATCAGCTGGATCGCCCGGGTGCGTTCTACGCGCCCACCGTGCTGGCCGACGTGGAGCCGGGCATGCAGGCTTTCGATACCGAAACCTTTGGTCCGGTTGCCTCGATCAGCCGTGCCCGCGATGCCGACCATGCGGTGGAACTGGCCAACCAGAGCGAGTTCGGCCTCAGCGGCAACCTGTGGAGCGGCGACCGCGCGCGGGCCATGCAGCTGGCGCGCCGGCTGCAGACCGGCGGCGTGTTCGTCAACGGTTTCTCCGCCTCTGACCCGCGCGTGCCGATCGGTGGCGTGAAGAAGAGCGGCTTCGGCCGTGAGCTCTCGCACTTCGGCATCCGCGAATTCGTCAACGCGCAGACGGTGTGGTTCGACAAGCGTTGACGCGTAGCTTCCATCCTTCCTGCAACGATCCATCATCAGTCCAGCGAAAAGGACGGCATTCCAATGTCCAAGGGTTCAGATCTGCTCGTCGCCGCGCTTGAGAACGAAGGCGTCGAGCGTATTTTCGGTATTCCCGGCGAAGAGAATCTCGACGTGGTCGAGTCGCTGCGCCATTCCAGCATCGAGCTGGTCATCACCCGCCACGAACAGGCGGCCGTGTTCATGGCGGCCACCTATGGCCGCCTGACCGGCAAGCCGGGCGTGTGCCTGGCCACGCTTGGCCCGGGCGCGCTCAACTTCACCACCGGTGCCGCCTACGCGCTGCTTGGCGCGTGGCCGGTGATCATGATCACTGGCCAGAAGGGCATCGTCGCCAGCAAGCAGGCGCGTTTCCAGATCGTCGACATCGTCAGCACCATGAAGCCGCTGACCAAGCAGGCGCGGCAGATTGTCTCGGCGCGCACCATTCCGACCATCGTCCGCGAGGCGTTCCGTACCGCGCTGGAAGAGCGCCCGGGCCCGGTGCTGCTGGAGCTGCCCGAAGACATCGCGGCCGATGAGGTCGGGGACGTAGCGCTGATTCCGCCGCACGCGGTGGATCGTCCCATTGCCAGTCCGGAAGCACTGGACCGCGCGGCGGAGATCATCCGCAACGCCAAGCGCCCGCTGCTGATGATCGCCTCGGCGGCGTCGCGGCCGCAGTCCAGCGAAGCGTTGTCGGCATTCGTGCTGCGCGCGGGTATTCCATTCTTCACCACGCAGATGGGCAAGGGTGCGGTGGCCGGTGGTTCGGGCCTGTACATGGGCACCGCCGCGCTGACCGAGCGCGACTACGTGCACATGGCGATCGACCAGGCCGACGTGATCGTGACGATCGGCCACGAGGTCACCGAGAAGCCGCCGTTCGTGATGCGCCCGGGTGGGCCGACCGTGATCCATATCGGCTATTCGCAGGCGGCGGTGGAGCAGGTGTACTTCCCGCAGGTGGAAGTGATCGGTGACATCGGCCGTTCGCTGACCCAGCTGGCCGACCGTATCGAAGGTGCAGTGCCGAACGCCGACGCGCTGCTGCCACTGCGCGCGACCATTCTGGAACACTTGGCTGACCGTGCCGAGGAAGCTGGATTCACCCCGCAGCGGCTGGTGCACGACGTGCGCCATGTGATGCCGCCGGACGGCATCGTGGCGCTGGACAACGGCATGTACAAGATCTGGTTTGCGCGCAATTACCGCACCCAGGTGGCCAATACGCTGCTGCTGGACAACGCGCTGGCGACGATGGGCGCGGGCCTGCCGTCGGCGATCATGGCCTCGATCCTGTACCCGCAGCGGCGGGTGTTGGCGGTGTGCGGCGATGGCGGATTCATGATGAACAGCCAGGAGCTGGAGACCGCGCGTCGGCTGGGCCTGAACCTGGTGGTGCTGATCCTCAACGACGGCGCCTACGGGATGATCCGCTGGAAGCAGGCGGTGGATGGCTTCACCGACTACGGCATGACGTTCAGTAACCCGGATTTCGTGAAGTATGCGGAAGCCTATGGCTGCAAGGGGCATGAGGTGACGGCCAGCGAGCAGTTCATCCCGACGCTGGAGGCGGCGTTCAACGAGGGTGGGGTGCACCTGGTATCGGTGCCGATCGACTACTCGGAGAACCAGCGGGTGCTGGTGGACGAGCTGCGGCAGGCGTTCCCCGGGAACGGTTGACGCCTACCGGGGCATCGGTTCCCCGGAATCCGGTAGGTGTCGACCTTGGTCGACACGCGGACCGCCAACCAAGGTTGGCGGCTACCAGAGCGGCGGGCAGCGGACCTGGTAGGTGTCGACCTTGGTCGACACGCGGACCGCCAACCAAGGTTGGCGGCTACCAGAGCGGCGGGCAGCGGACCTGGTAGGTGTCGACCTTGGTCGACACGATGGAGCGCCAACCAAGGTTGGCGGCTACCAGGCGGGCAGTGGGCCTGGTAGGTGTCGACCTTGGTCGACACACGGACCGCCAACCAAGGTTGGCGACGACCAGGCAGGAGCCCGGCCCAGGGCTGGGGCGGGGCGGTTTTGGTATGCTGGGCAACCGGCTGTGCCGGGCGCAACATCCCCCCTCACTACACGATTCCCGCAGATCCATGAGCGAAGCTACCGATACCCCCCCCCGTTGACGAAAACAAGTTGATCGCCGAGCGCCGCGAGAAACTCAAAACGCTGCGTGGGCAGGGCATCGCGTACCCGAACGATTTCCGTCGCGAGGACTTCGCCGGCCGCCTGCAGGAAGAATTCGCCGACGCCGAGCAGTGGACCGCTGAGGCCCTGGAAGGCAACGGCCGCCAGGTGAAGATGGCGGGCCGCCTGATGGCCAAGCGCATCATGGGCAAGGCCAGTTTCGCGCAGATCCAGGACGAGTCCGGCCGCATCCAGCTGTTCCTGCAGGGCACGGTGCTGGGCGATGCCTACACGGCCTTCAAGGGCTGGGACGTGGGCGACATCATCGCCGTCGAAGGCGGCCTGACCCGTACCAAGACCGGCGAGCTGTCGGTCAAGGCCGAATCGATCCGCCTGCTGACCAAGTCGCTGCGCCCGCTGCCGGACAAGTGGCATGGCCTGGCCGACGTCGAGCAGCGCTACCGCCAGCGCTATGTCGACCTGATCGTGACCCCGGAGTCGCGCGCGGTGTTCATCAAGCGCTCGAAGATCATCCGCGCGATGCGCGCGTGGCTGGACAACCGCGACTTCCTCGAAGTCGAAACGCCGATGATGCATTACATCCCCGGCGGCGCGGCGGCCAAGCCGTTCACCACCCACCACAATGCGCTGGACCTGGACCTGTACCTGCGCGTGGCGCCGGAGCTGTACCTCAAGCGCCTGACCGTGGGTGGCCTGGAGCGCGTGTACGAGATCAACCGCAACTTCCGCAATGAAGGCGTCAGCACCCGCCACAACCCGGAATTCACCATGATGGAGCTGTACGAGGCCTATGCCACGTACAACGAGATCATGGACCTGACCGAAGGCGTGATCCGTGACGTGGCCACGACCGTCAACGGTTCCACCGAAGTGGAGTGGGATGGCGCGAAGATCGACCTGGGCCCGGCGTTCCGCCGCTGGCGCATGGATGAGGCGGTCCGCCACCACAACCCGGAAATCTCGGCCGCTGATTGCACTGACCGCGATGCGCTGCTGCGCCATTGCGAGCGCTTGAACATCCGCGTCAAGCCGTCCTACGGCTGGGGCAAGCTGTTGCTGGAGATCTTCGAGGCCACGGTCGAGCACACCCTGATCCAGCCGACCTTCATCACCGACCATCCGGTCGAGGTCTCGCCGCTGGCCCGTGCCAATGACAACGACCCGGGCTACACCGACCGCTTCGAGCTGTTCGTCAACGGCAAGGAGCTGGCCAACGGCTTCTCCGAACTGAACGACCCGGAAGACCAGGCCCAGCGTTTCCAGGCCCAGGTGGCCGCGAAGGAAGGCGGCGACGACGAGGCGATGCACTACGACGCCGACTACATCCGTGCGCTGGAGTACGGCATGGCCCCGACCGGCGGCCTCGGCATCGGCGTTGATCGCCTGGTGATGCTGCTGACTGGCAGCAGCTCGATCCGTGACGTGCTGCTGTTCCCGTACATGCGTCCGGAGCAGTAAGTCGTCTTTTTGACTCCTGTTTGTGCGCGCCGTCGCGAAATGAGACGGCGCGATTGACGCCTCCCGCACTCGGCGTATCGTTAATGCACTACCTTGACGTCTGTTGTGGCTTGATCGGCGCCAGGGGGAGTGCGCACTGTGGAGAGTCCGCTTCACAATGTGATGACGATCATGAACCGGGACGCATGACACGGGAGTCAGGCCGATGCAGGGTGCGAGCGTTCGCAGCGGCAGGGTATCCTCGCCTGCTGATGATCCAGCATGGTCGAGAAACCAGGCAGAGTACGCGTTGAACATCGTCATTGTTGACGACCAGACGTCCGCCCGGACGATGCTGCGTCACGTCATCGAAGATATCGCGCCGGAACTGAGCGTGTATGACTTCGGTGATCCGTTGACCGCATTGGCCTGGTGCGAGGCGCATCCGGTCGACCTGCTGCTGCTCGATTACCGCATGCCGGAAATGGACGGGCTGGAGTTCGCCCGCCGTTTCCGTCGCCTGCCCAAGCATCGCGACATTCCGGTGATCCTGATCACCGTGGTCGGCGACGAGCCGATCCGTCAGGCGGCGCTGGAAGCGGGGGTCATCGACTTCCTGGTCAAGCCCATCCGCCCGCGCGAACTGCGTGCGCGCTGCTACAACCTGCGGCAGCTGCGCCAGCAGACCGAGAACGTGAAGCAACGCGCCTTGTCGCTGGAGCAGCGCTTGCTGGCCAGCATGCACGAGGTTGAAGAGCGTGAGCGCGAGACCCTGTCGCGATTGGCTCGGGCGATCGAGTTCCGTGATGCTGGCACCAGTGCCTACCTCGAACGCATGGCGCGCGTGGCAGGGCTGATCGCCGAGCAGCTCGGCCTGCCCGAAGACGACGTGCGCCTGATCGAGATGGCCGCGCCGCTGCATGACATGGGCAAGATCGCCATTCCCGATGCAGTGCTGCTCAAGCAGGGCAAGCTCAACGACGAGGAGCTGGCGATCATGCGCCGGCACCCACGCATCGGCCATGAGCTGCTCAGTGGCAGCCAGAACCGCTTCATCCAGGTCGGCGCATTGATCGCGCTGCGCCACCACGAACGTTACGACGGCAGCGGCTACCCGGATGGGCTGGTCGGTGAGGCGATTCCGCTGGAAGCGCGCATCGTCGCCGTGGCCGACGTCTTCGACGCACTCATCTCACCCCGTCCGTACAAGGAAGCATGGACCATGGAAGCCACACTGGCCTATCTGTATGCCCAGCGTGGCCGCCTGTTCGATCCACGCTGCGTGGATGCGCTGATGCGCGGCCACCAGCAGTTGATGGATATCTGCGCCCAGCACTCGACGGCATCGACGCGACCGGGTGGGTGACATGCAGGACCTGTTCGCACGCGTGAAGCGCCGGTTGGCGCAGCGTCCGGATTCGGAGCATGGCCAGGCGATCGTGCGGGTGGCGCTGATCTCGCTGATCCTGGTCTATGTGCTGCTGTCCGGTGCCCGTCTGCATCGGCTGGATCAATACCAGGGCGTGCTGGCAACGGTGCTGACCGGGCTGGGCCTGTCACTGCTGCTGATTGGCTGGTTGCTGTGGAAGCCGGAGCGCTCCGATCCGCGGCGGGTGGCCGGGATGCTGGCCGATTACGGCCTGATCGCGGTCGGCATGATCCAGATGGGTGAGCCGCTGGCGTGGGTGTATGCGGTGGTGATGTGGGTCACGGTGGGCAACGGCCTGCGCTTCGGGCCGCGTTACCTGGCCGCGGCCATCGTGCTGGCGATGGTCAGTTTCGGCACCACCGTGCTGTTGACCCCTTACTGGCAGGCCAACCTGGGGCTGGCCATTTCCCTGTGGTTGGGGTTGCTGGCAGTACCGTTGTGCTGCTCCTCCCTGCTGCGCCGAAGGATGCGACATCCGACCATGGATACGACTCCCGCCGCTGGCTCCGACAAGCGCTCGCTGCTGGCACGCTTCAAGCAACGCCTGTCCGGGCGCGAGGACAGCGAGCACGCGCAGAACCTGATCCGCATCATCATCACTGCGCTGTTCATCAGCTATCTCGGCTGGCGCTCGCTGAGCGGCGGCGGTGAGGCATTGACTGCGACGTGGCTGATCCTCGCCTTCGAGCTGACCATTTCCGCCGGCCTGCTGACCGCGATCCTGGTTAATCCGGGTGTGTCGCATGTGCGCCGGGTGATCGGCATGCTGACCGACTACACCTGCATGGCCTGGATCATGACCATCCAGGGTGAGCCGGCGGCACCGCTGTATGCGGTGATGCTGTGGGTCACGATCGGCAACGGCATGCGCTACGGCAGCACCTACCTGCGCGTGGCCACGGCCATGGGCTGCCTGGCCTTCCTGTGCACGGTGATGCTGTCGCCGTACTGGCGCGGCCACGACTATCTGGGCTGGGGCCTGCTGCTGGGCCTGGGCGCGATTCCGCTGTACTTCGATTCGCTGCTGCATGCCTTGACCCGGGCGGTGGCAGAGGCGCGCCAGGCCAACGAAGCCAAGAGCCGTTTCCTGGCCAACATGAGCCATGAGTTCCGCACGCCGTTGAACGGGCTGGCCGGCATGACCGAAGTGCTGGCCACCACCCGCCTGGACGACGAACAGCGCGAGTGCCTGAACACCATCCAGGCCTCGACCCGCAGTCTGTTGGCGCTGGTGGAAGAGGTGCTGGACATCTCCGCGATCGAAGCCGGCAAGGTGCGCGTGGAGTGGCACGAGTTCGCGCTGGCCGACGTGCTGCAGGCGATCAACCTGATCCTGACCCCGCAGACCCGCTCCAAATCGCTGGACTATCGCGTGCAGGTGGATGACAACGTGCCGCCGCGCCTGCTGGGTGATGCCGGTCATCTGCAGCAGATCCTGCTCAATCTGATGGGTAACGCGGTCAAGTTCACCGACAGCGGCTACGTGCATCTGCGCGTGTCCAGCCCCGATGTGCTGGGTAGCGAGCGGATGCGCCTGCGATTCGAGATCGTCGACAGCGGCATCGGCGTACCGGTGGCGCTGCGCGGCCGGCTGTTCAATGCCTTCGAGCAGGGCGATGTCGGCCTGGCCCGCCGCCATGAAGGCACCGGTCTGGGCACCGCCATTGCCAAGGGCCTGGTCGAGTCGATGGGCGGGCAGGTCGGTTATGCGCCGAACAGCCCGCGCGGCAGCGTGTTCTGGGTCGAGATCACGCTGGACGTCGCAGACACCTCATCAGCCCCGGCGGTTCCGTCCGAGGTGGCTGAAGCCGGCAATGTCATCGCGTTCTCCAATCCCTTCCTGCGCCATCGTGCGCGCGTGCGCAGCCTGCGGGTGCTGGTGGCCGACGACCACGAAGCCAACCGCATGGTGCTGCAGCGGTTGCTGGAGAAGGCCGGCCACAAGGTCACCTGCGTCAATGGCGGCGCCGAAGTGCTCGATGCGTTGGAGCAGGCCAGTTACGACGCAGCGATCGTCGATCTGCACATGCCCGGCATGAGCGGACTGGACCTGCTCAAACAGTTGCGGGTGATGCAGGCCAGTGGCATGCCTTACGTTCCGGTCATGGTGCTGAGCGCGGACGTCACCCCCGAGTCCATCCTGCGTTGCGAGCAGGCCGGTGCGCGCGCCTTCCTTGCCAAGCCCGTGGTGGCCACCCGTCTGCTGGAAGTGCTGGCCGATGTCGCCGCCAACACCCGCGCCGAGTCCGGCATCCAGTCGGTGCCGGCATTGCCGGTTGGCGATGGCGTGCTCGATACCGCGGTGCTGGACGAGCTGGCGTCGCTGGGTATGGGCGATGGCTTCGAACGCAAGTTCATCGACCAGTGCCTGGCGGACGTCGACGCGAGCATGGGCCAGCTGCAGGGCTGCGGCGAGCACCAGGCCTGGGAGGATTTCCGCGAGCACGCACACGCGCTGCGCGGTGTGGCGAGCAACCTGGGGCTTGTCCAGGTTGCCGCCTCCAGTGGCGAAATCATGCGCATGGCGGACTGGCAGCTGAAGGGTGAATGGAACGCCCGCCTCGGCAGCCTGGCGACCGCACTGCGCAACGGCAGGAATGCGTTGGCTGCCCGTAGTGCGGGAGCATCGCACCGCGACGACAGCGAGCGCAGCCCGTCCTGACCCGCCAGACGGTCAGGCCGGGTCGCCATTGCGCCGGGCCTGCGCCCGTACCAGCCGATCCATGGTGCGCAGGGACTTCTCGCCGAGCTGCATGGCGGTGTCCACCCAGATCTCGGTGATCCGCATCATTTCATGCAGCGGCACCATGGTGGCGATCTCGTTGACCTCACGCATCGCCGCCCACGCGTGCGGAATGCGCCGGCTTTCCTTGATCACCTGTTCGACCGCGGCAACGCCTTCGCCCACCGGCACCACGATGTCGACCAGGCCCATCTCCTTCAGCTGGCTGGCGGTGTAGAGGTTGCCTTCCAGCATGATCTTCTCGGCCAGGCGCGGGCTGATCCGCTGGCACAGGAAGGAGTAGGCGCCCATGCCAGGGAACAGGTCGAACAGCACCTCGGGCAGGCCCATCAACACGCCTTCCTCGGCGACGATGGTGTGGCAGCTCAGTGCGGCCTCGAAGCCGCCACCCAGTGCATTGCCCTGGACCAGGGCGATGCTGTGGGCACGGGTGCCCAGGCCGGCATGGAAGGCATGCACGCCGCGCACGCAGCGTTGGGCATAGTCGAGCAGGCGGGCGCGGTCGCCCTCGCGGATCAGGCGGCAGAACAGTTCGAGATCGCCACCCAGGTTGAACACGTCGCTGTCCGAGGCAAGAACGACATGGGGTGACAGAGCGTGCGAGGCGCTGAGGCGATCGCCCAGTTCGCGCTGGTAGTCGACGATGTCATCGACCAGACGCGAGGCGAAGCACGGCCGGCCCGGCTGGTTGACCAGGTTGGCGTGCATGTGGATCCAGTAGACATCCCGCTCGGGTTCTTCGGTGATACGCAGGGTAGGGTGCTGCGAGGGACGGGTGATGATGGGGCGTACTGCGGACATGGGAGTTCTCCGTGTGACCGTCCGGCCAACCGCAGAGCGGACGGAGAGGAGTGAGGGGGCGGGCTGAACGTGCGGCGGCGACTGATTCTATGCACCCGTCGTGAACCGCCCGCAAGCGCTGTACCGGCCATGTTCCGGTAATAAAAAGACCCCGCCGTCTCCGGCGGGGTCCCTGTACTCTCCCGTTGCCCGGAAACCCTTACTGGGCGGGCGTATCACGCAGCTCGCGACGGAGGATCTTGCCGACGTTGGTCTTCGGCAGCTCCTTTCGGAATTCTACGATTCTGGGGTGCTTGTAACCGGTCAGGTTTGCCCGCGCATGTTCCTTGACCATTTCCGCGGTCAGGTTCGGGTCCTTCTTCACGATCACGACCTTGACCACTTCGCCGGACTTTTCGTCCGGGACACCGACGGCGGCGACTTCCAGCACGCCCGGCATCATCGCGATGACGTCTTCGACCTCATTCGGGTACACGTTGAAGCCGGACACCAGGATCATGTCCTTCTTGCGGTCGACGATGTAGAAGAAGCCCTGTTCGTCCATCTTCGCCATGTCGCCGGTGTGCAGCCAGCCGTCCGCATCGATGGCGGTGGCGGTTTCTTCCGGACGCTGCCAGTAGCCCTTCATCACCTGCGGGCCCTTGATGCACAGCTCGCCCACTTCGCCCAGCGCCAGGATGTTGCCGTTGTCGTCCTTGATGCAGGCATCGGTGGACGGGATCGGCAGGCCGATGGCACCGTTGTACTCGGGCAGGGTGAGCGGATTGATGCAGGCCGCGGGCGAGGTCTCGGTCAGGCCATAGGCTTCGACCAGGGTCACGCCGGTGACCTTCTTCCAGCGTTCGGCCACGGCACGTTGCACCGCCATGCCGCCGCCCAGGGTGAACTTGACCGAAGAGAAGTCGATCTCGTCGAAGCCCGGGGTGTTGAGCAGGCCGTTGAACAGCGTGTTGACGCCGGTGATGGCAGTGAAGCGGGTGCCCTTGAGCTCCTTGACGAAGCCCTTCATGTCGCGTGGGTTGGTGATCAGGTGGTTGCAGCCACCGAACTTCATGAAGACCAGCCCGTTCGCGGTCAACGCGAAGATGTGGTACAGCGGCAGGGCAGTGATGATCACTTCCTTGCCCGGCTCGATGCCCGAGGTGGACAGCCACGCCGACGCCTGCTGCATGTTGGCGATCAGGTTGCGGTTGGTCAGCATCGCACCCTTGGCCACGCCGGTGGTCCCGCCGGTGTACTGCAGGAAGGCAATGTCGTCGTGGTCGATCTCGACCGCCGGAAGCGCGTGGCGGCTGCCCAGCTTGAGCGCCTGCTTGAAGCGGACGGCGCCCTTGATGTGGTAGTTGGGCACCATCTTCTTGATGTACTTCAGCACGAAGTTGACGATCGCGCCCTTGGCGCCGAGCAGGTCGCCCAGGCCGGTGGTGACCACGTGCTTGACCGGCGTATCGGCGATGACCTGTTCGACGGTGTCGCCGAAGTTGTCGACCACCACCAGGGCGCTGACGCCGGCATCAACCAGCTGGTGCTTGAGTTCGCGCGCGGTGTACAGCGGGTTGACGTTGACCACGGTCAGGCCGGCGCGCAGCACGCCGAAGGTGGCCACCGGGTACTGCAGGCAGTTGGGCATCATCAGGGCGACGCGGTCACCCTTCTTGAGCTTGAGCTCACCCAGCAGGTAGGCGGCGAACTGGGTGACCAGCGCGTCCGTCTCACCATAGGTGAGGACCTTGCCGAAGCTGGAGTAGGCGGGACGGTCGCGGAATTTCGCGACGGAAGCGTCGAAGACCGAGGCGACCGAATGGAATTCGTTGACGTCGATTTCGGCGGGAACGCCTTTCGGATAGCTCTGCAGCCAGGGACGATCCAGACTCATATTCCCCCTCCAGGAATCGTGATGTTTTAGGTTACGGCCCTGAGCGTATCGATAATGGCCGTTCATTGCAGCATACCCCGCCGTAGGGAAAACGCGAAGAGGCCCCGAGGGGCCTCTTTGCTTGGTAATGCCGGCCGCTGGCCGGCATCTGCGCTCGATCGGGATTCCGGTGGATGCCGGCCAGCGGCCGGCACTACCGCGGCCCCAAGCGGGGCGCTTGCGTCAGCCCTGCTTGCGTACCGGTGCGCCGTTGGCCTTGTAGTACGGCGCGGTGCTGCGGGCCAGCGGGGTGCGGCCACGGATCACGTCGGCCAGCTTCTCGGCCATCATGATGGTCGGCGCGTTGAGGTTGCCGGTCACCACCTGCGGCATGATCGAGGCATCGACGATGCGCAGGCCTTCCAGCCCGTGCACGCGGCCCTGGCCGTCGACCACCGCCATCGGGTCATCGGCATGGCCCATCTTGTTCGAGCACGACGGGTGGTAGGCGGTCTCGGCATGCTCGCGGACGAACGCATCGATCTGCGCATCGGTCTGCAGTGCGCTGCCCGGCGAGATCTCGCGGCCGCTGTACGGCGCCAGTGCCGGCTGCGCGAAGATCTCGCGGGTGATCCGGATCGCCGCGCGGAACTCGCGCCAGTCCTGGTCGTGCGACATGTAGTTGAACAGGATGCTCGGATGTTCGCGCGGATCCTTCGAACGCACGTGGATGCGGCCGCGGCTGGGCGAGCGCATCGAACCGACGTGCATCTGGAAGCTGTGCGCCTTGATCGGGTTGGAGCCGTTGTAATTGATCGCTACCGGCAGGAAGTGGTACTGCAGGTTCGGCCAGTCGAACTCGGCGTCGCTGCGGATGAAGCCGCCGGCTTCGAACTGGTTGCTGGCGCCGATGCCGGTGCCCAGGAACAGCCACTCGGCACCGATGGCCGGCTGGTTGTACAGCTTCAGAGCCGGGGCCAGCGAGACGGGCTTCTTGCACTCGTACTGCAGGTACATCTCCAGGTGATCCTGCAGGTTGGCGCCGACGCCCGGCAGGTGGTGCACCAGGTCGATGTCCAGGCTGCGCAGCAGGTCGGCAGGGCCGACGCCCGAGCGCTGCAGGATCTGCGGCGAGGCGATGGCGCCGCCACACAGCAGCACTTCGCGGCGGGCGGTGGCACGCTGCGGTTGGTCGTTGTGCAGCCACTGCACGCCCACCGCACGCTTGCCCGAGAACAGGATGCGGTCGGTCAGCGCGTGGGTGACGATGGTCAGGTTCGGGCGCGGCTTGGCCAGGTCCAGGTAGCCACGGGCGGTGCTGGAACGACGGCCCTTCGGGGTCACCGTGCGGTCCATCGGGCCGAAGCCTTCCTGCTGGTAGCCGTTGAGGTCGTCGGTGCGCGGGTAGCCGGCCTGCACGCCGGCCTCGACCATCGCAGCGAACAGTTCGTTGTTGCCGGCCTTGGGCGTGGTCACCCGCAGCGGGCCTTCGCCACCGTGGTAGTCGTTGGGGCCGATGTCACGGGTTTCGGCCTTGCGGAAGTACGGCAGGCAGTCCAGGTAGGTCCAGTCTTCCAGGCCCGGCATGCTGGCCCAGTTGTCGTAGTCCATCGCGTTGCCGCGGATGTAGCACATGCCGTTGATCAGCGACGAGCCACCCAGCCCCTTGCCACGGCCGCAGTCCATGCGGCGGTTGTTCATGAAGGGCTCGGGATCGGTCTTGTACGCCCAGTTGTAGCGCTTGCCCTGCAGCGGGAAGGCCAGTGCCGCCGGCATCTGGGTACGGAAGTCGAGCCGGTAGTCCGGGCCACCGGCTTCCAGCAGCAGCACGCTGACATCGGCATCTTCGGTGAGGCGGGTGGCCAGCACGTTGCCGGCCGAACCGGCGCCGATGATGATGTAGTCGTACTCGTTATGGGTGCTCATGGGTGTCTCCTGCAGGCCGGGGCGCGCTGCATGCAGGCGTCCCGGCGGAATGTCGGATCGGCACGATGGCCGGACGTGGGGCGCGCCCGGAGGCGCGCCGGTCAGAACACGCTGGCGTAGTCGCCCAGCTCCACCTGCACCGACTTGATGCGGGTGTAGTGGCCGAGGGTGGAGAGGCCGTTCTCACGGCCGACGCCGGATTCCTTGTAGCCGCCGACCGGCATTTCGGCCGGCGATTCGCCCCAGGTGTTGATCCAGCAGATGCCGGCTTCCAGGCGGTGGATGATGCGATGGGCGCGGCTGACGTCCTTGCTGACCACGCCAGCGGCGAGGCCGAAGGTGGTGTCGTTGGCACGACGCACCACTTCGTCTTCGTCGTCGTAGGCGAGGATGCTCATCACCGGCCCGAAGATCTCTTCCTTGACGATGGTCATGTCATCGCGGCAGTCGGAGAACACGGTCGGCAGCACGTAGGCGCCATTGGCCAGCGCGCCTTCGGTGGCACGGCCGCCACCGGTCAGCAGGCGGGCGCCTTCGGCCTTGCCGCTTTCGATGTAGCGCAGCACGTTTTCCATGTGCGGGAAGCTGGTCAGCGGGCCGAAGTTGGTCTCGGCGGCCATCGGGTCGCCGATGCGGATGCGCTTGACGCGCTCGACCACGGCGGCTTCGAACGCGGCCAGCATGCGGCGCGGCACGAACACGCGGGTGCCGTTGGTGCAGACCTGGCCGGAGCTGAAGAAGTTGGCCATCACCGCGATGTCGGCGGCGCGGTCGAGGTCGGCGTCATCGCAGATCACCAGCGGCGACTTGCCGCCCAGCTCCATGGTCACTTCCTTCAGCGACGAGGATGCGGCGCTGGCCATGACCTTCTTGCCGGTGGCGACGCCGCCGGTGAAGGAGATCTTCTCGATCACCGGGTGCTCGGTCAGCCACTGGCCGATCTCGCGGCCCGGGCCCTGCACGACGTTGAACACGCCGGCCGGCACACCGGCTTCGGTGTAGATCTCGGCCAGGCGGATCGCGGTCAGCGGGGTCACTTCCGACGGCTTGAACACCATCGCGTTGCCGGCGGCCAGGGCCGGGGCCGACTTCCACATGGCGATCTGGATCGGGTAGTTCCACGCGCCGATGCCGGCGACCACGCCCAGCGGCTCGCGGCGGGTGTAGAAGAAGCTCGATTCGCGCAGCGGCAGCTGGATGCCTTCGATGGCCGTGGCCAGGCCAGCGTAGTACTCGACCACGTCGGCACCGGTGACGATGTCCACGGTGGTGGTCTCGGCCAGCGCCTTGCCGGTGTCCAGGGTTTCCAGGTGGGCCAGTTCGTCGTTGCGCTCGCGCAGGATCTCGACGGCGCGGCGCAGGATGCGCGAGCGTTCCATGGCGGTCATCGCCGCCCACACCTTCTGGCCTTCGGCCGCGCTCTGCACGGCGCGTTCGACGTCGGCCTGGCTGGCGACCTGCACTTCAGCGATCACCTCGCCGGTGGCCGGGTTCACGGTCTTGAAGGTCTTGCCGCTGGTGGCATCGACGCGCTGGCCGTGGATGTAGAGCTGTTGGACGGGCAGGGTGGTCATGGGGCGTACTCCTTGGAAGGGGGCGGGTGCTGAAGCGCTTATAGCGCGACTGCCTGCAACTGGAAGTCGATGTAGCCGTAAGCGATGCGCCGGGACTTCTCGGCGTTGAACTGGCCGCCGACCAGGCTGCCGCGCAGCCACAGGCCGTCGATCATCGCGGCCAGGCCACGGGCGGCCAGGCGGGCCTGCGGGTGGGGCAGCAGGCGGTTGAACTGGTGGCACAGGTTGGAGAACAGGCGCTGGTCGTTGGCGCGCTGCAGCCGGGCCAGTTCCGGCTGGTGCATGCTGGCGGCCCAGAAGGTCAGCCAGACGCGCATCGCGGTGCCGTTGATCTGGCTGTCGTCGAAGTTGCCATCGACGATGGCGCGCAGCTGCTCGCGCGGGTCGTCACCAGCGTCGGCACGGTAGCGGGCGACCGCGTCCTTCAGTTCACGCAGGATCTGCCGCATTGCAGCATTGAGCAGGCCGTCCTTGTCGCCGAAGTAGTGGGCGACGATGCCGCTGGACAGCCCTGCTTTCTTCGCGATGGTGGCGACGGTCGCATCGGCCATGCCGATCTCGTCGATGGTCTGGAAAGTGGCCCGGATCAGCTGTTCGCGCCGTACCGGTTCCACGCCTTTCTTCGGCATTGTCTCTCCACGGATTGCGACCCGAAGGATCGGGCTGCCCGCCATTATGCTTTTTATTGATTGAACGTTCAATCAATAAACCCTAGGATGCGCTCGCGCCCCACGCCATGGGCCCGGTTTACCGGTCCGGCCCCGCCCATGTGCCCCCTCGGACTTGATGAGACGACCCCATGTCTTCCCTGGCTCATCCCAAGCGTTCGCCCCTGCGCTTGAACCGTTTTGTCTTCTTCAGCTCTTCGGTGTCGATCGGCATCCTCGGGCTGCTCACCGTTCTTTATCCCGAAAGCAGCGAGCACTGGCTGCAGTGGGCGCAGGCCGAAGTCTCGGCGGCGTTCGGCTGGTGGTACATGCTGCTGATCGTGCTGTGCCTGGGCTTCGTGCTGTGGCTGGCGTTCTCACCGTATGGCCGCATCCGCCTGGGCCACAACGAGGAATCACCGGCCTTCGGTTACGTGGCCTGGGTGTCGATGCTGTTCTCGGCCGGCATCGGCATCGCGCTGCTGTACTACGGCGCCTACGAGCCGCTGGACCACTTCCTCAATCCGCCCGGGCAGCCCGGCGGGACCGTGGCCGCCGGCCGCGAGGCGATGGTGCTGACCTTCCTGCACTGGGGCCTGCACGGCTGGGCGCTGTATGCGCTGGTGGGCGTGGCGCTGGGCTACTTCGCCTACCGCCGCGACCTGCCGCTGGCGCTGCGCTCGGCGCTGTACCCGATCTTCGGTGAGCGCATCCATGGCCGCATCGGCGACATGGTCGATGGCTTCGGCATCCTTGCCACGCTGATCTCGATGGTGACCAACCTCGGCATCGGCGCGCTGGTGGTGCAGTCCGGCCTGGTCTACCTGTTCCACATTCCGGATACGCCGCAGGTGCTGGTGGCAATCGTGCTGGTGATGATGGTGGTGGCCACCATCGGCGTGGTGGCGGGTGTGGAGAAGGGCATTGCCTGGCTCTCCAACCTCAACGTGCGCCTGCTGTGCGGCCTGCTGCTGTTCGTGCTGGTCACCGGCCCGACCCTGCACCTGTTCGATGGTCTGATCCAGAACACCGGCGATTATCTCGGCGCATTCGTGCGCAAGAGCTTCGACATGTACCTCAACGACCCGAAGGGCCGTGAGTGGATGGGCTCGTGGACGCTGTTCTACTGGGCGTGGTGGATCGCCTGGGCGCCGTTCGTCGGTCTTTTCGTGGCGCGCATCTCGCGTGGCCGCACCATCCGTGAAGTGATCATGGGCGTCCTGCTGATCCCGCTCGGCTTCACCCTGGCGTGGCTGTCGATCTTCGGCAACACGGCTATCGACCTGGTGCTCAACCACGGCCAGGCGATCCTGGGTGACGTGGCCCAGCATGATGCGGCGATGACGCTGTTCAAGCTGCTGGAGTACCTGCCCGCCGCGCCGTACGTGGCCGGTGCCGCGGTGGTGATCGGCTTCGTGCTGTTCCTGACTCCGGTCGATTCGGGCACGCTGATGATCGCCAACCTGTGCACGCGTCGCGTCGACGATGGCGTGGAGGACGGCCATGACGCGCCGATCTGGCTGCGCGTGTTCTGGGCAGCCGGCATCACCGTGGCCAGCGTCGGCCTGCTGCTGGCCGGCAACTTCAGTGCGATGCAGACCGCGGTGGTGCTGTGCGGCCTGCCGTTCTCGTTCACCCTGGCGTTCTACATGTGGGGCCTGCTGAAGGCACTGCGCACCGACCCGGACGCACCGCGCCGGTGATCGGGCACCTGGCATCTATCCCGATGCCGTCGGTGACGCAGTAGAGCCAGGCCATGCCTGGCTGCGGAGAAACAGGAAGGGCCGGATCCGCGAGGATCCGGCCCTTCTTCTTGTTGTAGAGCCGAGCCATGCTCGGCTGATGCTGTGGCAATGTAGCCGAGCGCAGGCTCGGCTCTACAGGTGACGCGTTACTTGCTGGCCAGCTGGCGCAGCACGTACTGCAGCAGGCCGCCATGGCGGAAGTACTCGACTTCCTTCGGGGTCAGCAGCATCACCGAGACTTCGAAGGTCTTCTTGGTGCCGTCGGCCTTGGTCGCGGTAACCGTGGCGCGCTTGCTGGCACCGTCCTGCAGGCCGGTGATGTCGATCACTTCCGAACCGTCCAGGCCCAGGCTCTGTGCGTTCTCGCCGTTGCGGAACTGTAGCGGCAGCACGCCCATGCCGACCAGGTTGGAGCGGTGGATGCGCTCGAAGCTCTCTGCCACGACCGCCTTCACCCCCAGCAGCAGGGTGCCCTTGGCCGCCCAGTCACGCGACGAGCCGGTGCCGTATTCCTTGCCGGCCAACACCACCAGCGGCACCTTGTCAGCCTTGTACTTCATGGCTGCATCGTAGATCGCCAGCTTTTCCGGCTGGCCGCCGCCGGCCGGGTAGTACAGGGTGTTGCCGCCTTCCTCGCCACCGAACATCAGGTTCTTGATGCGGATGTTGGCGAAGGTGCCGCGGACCATCACGTCATCGTTGCCGCGGCGGCTGCCGTAGCTGTTGAAGTCGGCCGGCTGCACGCCGCGCTCCTGCAGGAAGCGGCCTGCAGGCGAGTCCTTCTTGATGTTGCCGGCCGGGGAGATGTGGTCGGTGGTGATCGAATCACCGAACAGGCCCATCACGCGTGCACCGTGCACATCGTCGATGCTGCCGGTCTGCATGGTCATGCCATCGAAGTACGGCGGGTTCTTGATGTAGGTGGAGGCATCGCTCCACTCGTACAGGTTGCCGTCCGGCGAAGCGATGGTGTTCCAGCGGGTATCGCCCTTGAACACATCGGCGTAGTTCTGCTTGAACATCTCCGGGCCGATGGTGGCGGCGATGACGTCGCCGATTTCCTTGTTGCTCGGCCAGATGTCGCGCAGGAACACCGGCTGGCCATCGCTGCCGGTACCCAGCGGCTGGGTGGTCAGGTCGATGTCGGTGGTGCCGGCGATGGCATAGGCCACCACCAGCGGCGGGCTGGCCAGGTAGTTCATCTTCACTTCGGGGTGCACGCGGCCCTCGAAGTTGCGGTTGCCGGACAGCACCGAGGTGACCACCAGATCGCCGGTGGCGATGCCGGCGCTGACTTCGGTCGGCAGCGGGCCGGAGTTGCCGATGCAGGTGGTGCAGCCGTAGCCGACCACGTAGAAGCCGATCTTCTCCAGCTCCTTCAGTACGCCGGCCTTTTCCAGGTAATCGGTGACCACGCGCGAACCTGGGCCGAGCGAGGTCTTCACCCACGGCTGGCGGTTCAGGCCCTTGGCGGCCGCGTTGCGGGCCAACAGGCCCGCGCCGATCATCACCGCCGGGTTGGAGGTGTTGGTGCACGAGGTGATGGCCGCGATGACCACCGCGCCGTCCTTCAGGCGGACCTTGCGGCCTTCGGTTTCGATGTCGGCGTAGCCCTTGGCCAGCTGCTCGTTGCCGACCGCGGCACCGCCGCCTTCGTTGACGAACGAGGAGACATCGTCGCTGCGCTTGTCACGGTTGGTGGTCAGGCCAACCAGGGCTTCGCGGTAGTTCTTCTGCACGTCTTCCAGCAGCACACGGTCCTGCGGACGCTTCGGGCCGGCCAGCGACGGCTTCACCGTGCCCATGTCCAGTTCCAGCGTGGTGCTGTACTGCGCGTGCGGGCTGCCCGGTTCGTGCCACAGGCCCTGCGCCTTGGCATAGGCTTCAACCAGATCGATCTGCTCTTCGCTGCGGCCGGACAGGCGCAGGTAGTTCAGCGACTCGGCGTCGATCGGGAAGATGCCGCAGGTGGCGCCGTATTCCGGCGCCATGTTGCCAATGGTGGCGCGGTCGGCCAGCGGCAGGTGCTGCAGGCCGTCACCGTAGAACTCGACGAACTTGCCGACCACGCCCAGCTTGCGCAGCATCTGGGTGACGGTCAGCACCAGGTCGGTGGCGGTGGCGCCCTCGGGCAGCTTGCCGGTCAGCTTGAAGCCGACCACCTGCGGGATCAGCATCGACGACGGCTGGCCGAGCATGGCCGCCTCCGCTTCGATGCCGCCCACGCCCCAGCCCAGCACGCCGATGCCGTTGATCATCGTGGTGTGGCTGTCGGTACCGAACACGGTATCGGGGTAGGCGACCGCCTTGCCGTCCTTGTCCGCCGTCATCACCACGCGGGCCAGGTTCTCCAGGTTCACCTGGTGGACGATGCCGGTGTTCGGCGGCACTACCTTGAAGTTGTCGAAGGCCTTCTGGCCCCAGCGCAGGAAGCCGTAGCGTTCCTGGTTGCGCTGGAACTCGATCTTGCCGTTGAGGTCCAGCGCGTCCGGCTTGCCGAACACGTCGACCTGCACCGAGTGGTCGATGACCAGTTCGGAGGGAATCTGCGGGTTGATCTGCTCAGGCGAGCCGCCGAGCTTGACCACCGCGTCGCGCATCGCGGCGAGGTCGACCACGCAGGGCACGCCGGTGAAGTCCTGCAGGACCACGCGCGCCGGCATGAAGGCGATTTCGGTGTCCGGCTCGGCCGCCGGGTTCCAGCGGGCCACGGCTTCGATGTGGTCCTTGCCGACGGTGATGCCGCCGTCCTCGTGCCGGAGCAGGTTCTCCAGCAGGATCTTCATCGAGTAGGGCAGGTGGGAGATATCGAAGCGCTGGCCCAGCGTGGGCAGGCTGAAGTAGTCGTAGGTCTTGCCGCCGACGTTCAGCTGGCTGCGGGTGGAGAACGAATCGCTCATGCGGGGTAACTCCTTCTTGCGGATGGCTTGCAGTGGCCCGCGCATGGGCGGACCTGCTTGCGGTCGCCGCGGGCCTGACGGCCCCGGTGGTCCCAGTATGAACCCCAGACTGAATGGATTCATCCGGGCCGGGTTCCGGCCTGCGGCATCGGTTCCAGACTACAGGGGAAGGTGTATGGCGTATGTCACGTTTGTGGCCGATCCTTTGCGAGGCAAGGGCTGGCGGGTTGCCGGTCCTGTTCAGGGTGGAAGTATGCCCGGGGAAGTATGTATAATTTGTGCATACTCTGGAGGGCCTACCGATGGAAGCCACTGTTGCAGAACGCGGACAGATCACCCTGCCCAAGGCGGTGCGTGATGCCCTCGGCCTGACCAAGGGCACGCTGCTGAAGGTCGAGCTGGACGGCAGCCGCATCATCCTGCGCAAGAGTGTTGACGATGCCATTTCACGGGCGCGCGGCAAGTTCGCGCTGGACGGTTTCGAATCGTCCGACGCAGCGGTACGTGCGGTGCGTGACGAGGAATAAGCCGTGATGATCGCCGTCGACTCTCCGGTGCTGGTCGAGCTGCTCAGCAATGGCCCGCAGGCCGATGCCGTGGAAGCCATCCTCAGGCAGAGCCTGGTCGGTGGCCGCGTGGTGGTCTGCGGCGCGACCCTGGCCGAGGTCTGCGCATCGCTGCGTGGCGGTGCCGAGGTGCTCGAAGCGCTGGAAGAAATGGGCGTGCACTTCAACCCGATGGAAGCCAAGTCGGCGCTGCGCGCCGGCGAGATGCACCGCCGCCACCGCCAGCGCAGCGGCAGCCGCCGCAGCCTGGACGAATTCATGGTCGGCGCCCACGCACTGCTGCAGTGCGATGGCCTGATCACCTGGAACGACACGTTTTACCGCGACTACTTCAAGGGCCTGAAGCTGATCGTGCCGCAAGCCTGAGCCCATTTTGTTTTCTCAACCTACGCATTACCCGGGAGTTGTCATGTTGGAAGCCTACCGCCACCACGTCGCCGAGCGCGCTGCGCTTGGCATCCCGCCGCTGCCGCTGAGCGCGCAGCAGACGGCCGATGTCATCGAACTGCTGAAGAACCCGCCGCAGGGCGAGGCCGAGTTCCTGCTCGACCTGCTGACCCACCGCGTGCCGGCCGGCGTCGATGACGCGGCCAAGGTCAAGGCCTCGTACCTGGCGGCGATCGCCCTGGGCAGCGAGCAGAACCCGCTGATCAGCCGTGAGCGCGCCACCGAACTGCTGGGCACCATGCTCGGCGGTTACAACGTCGCCCCGCTGGTGCAGCTGCTGGACGATGCCAGCGTCGGCACCATCGCCGCCAACGGTCTGAAGAAGACCCTGCTGGTGTTCGATGCCTTCCATGACGTGCAGGAAAAGGCCAAGGCCGGCAATGCCAACGCCCAGTCCGTGCTGCAGAGCTGGGCCGACGCCGAGTGGTTCACCAGCAACCCGGAAGTGCCGCAGAGCCTGACCGTCACCGTGTTCAAGGTGCCGGGCGAAACCAACACCGACGACCTGTCGCCGGCGCCGGACGCGACCACCCGCCCGGACATCCCGATGCACGCCCTGGCGATGCTGAAGAACAAGCGCGACGACGCGCCGTTCACCCCGGAAGAAGACGGCAAGCGCGGCCCGATCCAGCAGATCCTCGACCTGAAGGACAAGGGTCACCTGGTCGCCTACGTTGGCGACGTGGTCGGCACCGGTTCCTCGCGCAAGTCGGCCACCAACAGCGTGCTGTGGTGGACCGGTGATGACATTCCGTTCATCCCGAACAAGCGCGCCGGTGGCGTCTGCCTGGGTTCGAAGATCGCCCCGATCTTCTACAACACCATGGAAGATGCCGGTGCACTGCCGATCGAGCTGGACGTGTCGAAGATGGAGCACGGCGATGTGGTCGAGCTGCGTCCGTACGAAGGCAAGGCGCTGAAGAACGGTGAAGTGATCGCCGAGTTCCAGGTCAAGTCCGAAGTGCTGTTCGACGAAGTGCGCGCCGGTGGCCGCATTCCGCTGATCATCGGCCGTGGCCTGACCGGCAAGGCACGCGAAGCGCTGGGCCTGGCCCCGACCGACCTGTTCCGCCTGCCGGTGCAGCCGGTCGATACCGGCAAGGGCTTCTCGCTGGCGCAGAAGATGGTTGGCCGCGCCTGTGGCCTGCCGGAAGGCCAGGGCATGCGCCCGGGCACCTATTGCGAACCGAAGATGACCTCGGTCGGCTCGCAGGACACCACTGGCCCGATGACCCGTGACGAGCTGAAGGACCTGGCCTGCCTGGGCTTCTCGGCCGACCTGGTGATGCAGTCGTTCTGCCACACCGCCGCTTACCCGAAGCCGGTGGACGTGAAGACCCACCACACCCTGCCGGAGTTCATCTCCACCCGTGGCGGCGTCTCGCTGCGTCCGGGCGACGGCGTGATCCACAGCTGGCTCAACCGCATGCTGCTGCCGGACACCGTCGGCACCGGTGGTGACTCGCACACCCGTTTCCCGGTGGGCATTTCGTTCCCGGCCGGTTCGGGCCTGGTTGCCTTCGCCGCTGCCACCGGCGTGATGCCGCTGGACATGCCGGAGTCGGTGCTGGTGCGCTTCAAGGGCAAGATGCAGCCGGGCGTGACCCTGCGTGACCTGGTCAACGCGATTCCGCTGTACGCGATCAAGTCGGGCCTGCTGACCGTGGCCAAGGCTGGCAAGAAGAACATCTTCTCCGGTCGCATCCTGGAAATCGAAGGCCTGCCGGAGCTGAAGGTCGAACAGGCGTTCGAACTGTCCGACGCCTCGGCCGAGCGTTCGGCGGCCGGTTGCTCGGTGCGCCTGACCAAGGAGCCGATCATCGAGTACCTCAACAGCAACATCACCCTGCTGAAGTGGATGATCGCCGAGGGTTACCAGGACCCGCGTTCGCTGCAGCGCCGTATCGAGAAGATGGAAGCGTGGCTGGCCAACCCGGAGCTGCTGGAGCCGGATGCCGACGCCGAGTACGCCGCTGTCATTGAGATCGACCTGGCCGACATCCATGAGCCGATCGTGGCCTGCCCGAACGACCCGGACGACGTGAAGACCCTGTCCGAAGTGGCCGGCGCCAAGATCGACGAAGTGTTCATCGGTTCGTGCATGACCAACATCGGTCACTTCCGTGCGGCTGCCAAGCTGCTGGAAGGCAAGCGTGACCTGCCGACCCGCCTGTGGGTGGCCCCGCCGACCAAGATGGATGCCTCGGAGCTGACCAAGGAAGGCGTGTACGGCACCTTCGGCGCCACCGGTGCACGCATGGAAATGCCGGGCTGCTCGCTGTGCATGGGCAACCAGGCGCAGATCCGCGAAGGTTCCACCGCGATGTCGACCTCGACCCGCAACTTCCCGAACCGCCTGGGCCGCAACACCAACGTGTACCTGGGTTCGGCGGAACTGGCGGCGATCTGCTCGCGTCTGGGCCGCATCCCGACCAAGGAGGAGTACATGGCGGACATCGGCGTGATCAACGCCAATGGTGCGGAGATCTACCGCTACATGAACTTCGACCAGATCGAGGAATACCAGGACGTGGCCAAGACGGTCGCCGCCTGATGCGGTAACGAAAAGCCCCCGGCTCGCGCCGGGGGTTTTTTTGTGGGCCGACGACGCATGGTAGTGCCGGCCGCTGGCCGGCAACCCGTTGAAACGAAGAAGCCCCGGTGAAAGCCAGGGTTTTTTTTGTTGCCTGATGGCCTGTAGCACCGAGTCCATGCTTGGCTGCTGTTCGCGCCATGCGCGATGAGTCGAGCGTGGCTCGACTCTACAACGGCATCCACGCATGGCGTGGATCTACTGCAAGCGGAGTCCTTGAGCCGGGGCGCGCAATCAGCCGCGCGCCAGCGCCAGCAACCGTTCCGCAATCCGTTCCAGCGGCACCTGTTCCTCGGCGGCGCCGAGCTTGAACGCGGCACCGGGCATGCCCCAGACCACACTGGTGGCCTCGTCCTGCACCAGCGTCGGTGCGCCGGCCTGACGCATTTCCAGCAGGCCGCGTGCACCGTCATCGCCCATGCCGGTGAGAATGGCACCGATGGCGTTGCCGCCAGCGTTCTGCGCGACCGAGCGGAACAGCACATCGACTGCCGGCTTGTGCCGGTTCACGGCCGGGCCGTCGTCGACCCGGCAGCGCCAGCGCGCACCGTCGCGGATGATGCGAAGGTGCTTGCCACCCGGTGGCAGGTAGGCGTGGCCCGGCAGCACGGCTTCGCCGTCGCTGGCCTCGCGCACGGCCATCGCCGAGTGCCGGTCCAGGCGTTCGGCGAAGGCGCTGCTGAAGCTGGCCGGCAGGTGCTGGGTCATCACCACGGCCGGGCCGTCGGCGGGCATGCCTTCCAGCACCACACGCAGCGCTTCGGTGCCACCGGCCGATGAGCCGATCGCGATCAGCCGGTCGGTGGTGCGGAACTGCGGTGCAGCTGGCCGCATTGCAGGAGCTGCTTCCAGCAGGAGTTTCGGAGCGGCCGCACGCACCAGCGGGCGCACCCGTGAGCGCGCCGCCATCTTGACCTTGGCGATGATCTCGTCGGCGTAGCCCTGCAGGCCGCGCGCCACGTCCAGTTTCGGCTTGGAGACGAAATCCACAGCACCCAATGCCAGTGCCTGCAGGGTGGTGTCGGCGCCGCGTTCGGTCAGCGAGGAGATCATCACCACCGGCAGCGGGTGCAGGCGCATCAGGTTTTCCAGGAACGCCAAGCCGTCCATGCGCGGCATTTCCACGTCCAGGGTGATCACGTCCGGGGCCAGGCGCTTGATCTTCTCGCGCGCCAGCAGCGGGTCGGCGGCGGTGCCGACCACGTCGATGGACGGATCGCTGGACAGGATCTCGGTGAGCATCTGGCGCACGACGGCGGAGTCGTCGACGATCAGGACCCGGCAGGGGGCGTTGCCGGTCAGGGTCATTCGAACAGCTCCACGCCACCGGTGACCGGGGCCTTGGACAGGCGTGCACGCACGGCCGATTCGGTCGCAGCCACTTCGGCTTCATGGGCATGCGGCAGACGCTGCACCACCACGCGGCCGGTATCGGCGAAGAACCAGATCTTGCGCGGATGGATGCCGCACAGGTCTTCGGCGATGATCGGAATGTGCTCGGCCTGCAGGTACTGGCGCACGAACTCGGCGTTGCGGGTGCCGACCGGATTGCTGGTGAACCCCTTGAGCACGTTGGCGCCGCCGAACACCTTGGCCTCGATGCGCTTGCGGTGCGCGCCGCGCTTGAGCATGTCGTTGATCAGCAGTTCCATCGCGTAGCTGCCGTAGCGCGCGGGTGCGCCATCGCCGGCGTTGCCTTCGGGCAGCAGGAAGTGGTTCATGCCGCCGATCTTCAGCACCGGGTCGCGCAGGCAGGCGGCCACGCAGGAGCCGAGTGTAGTGGTCAGCGCGGTGGTGTCGTCGACCACCAGGTACTGGGTCGGCAGCAGCTTGGCCGCAATGGTCTTGAAGCGCGCGTCCTGGTAACGCATCACATCATCGGTACGCAGCGATGCGTTCATGCGCCGGCCTTTGCCGCACGGCGGTACAGGGTGCGTCCGCAGGGCTGGATCAGGTCGGCGGCGTGCAGGTAGTTCTCCGAGTGGCCGGTGTAGAGCAGGCCATCGTCGGACAGGTGCTGCACCAGCCGGCCCAGGATCGCGCGCTGGGTCGGCTTGTCGAAGTAGATCATCACGTTGCGGCAGAACAGCGCATCGAACGGGCCACCGACGTCGTAGCGCGGCGCGAGCAGGTTCAGCGGACGGAACTCGATCAGCTCGCGCAGTGCCGGCAGCACGCGGCACTGGCCCTCGTTGGGGCCGCTGCCGCGCTGGAAGTAGCGGCGGCGCAGGTCCGGGTCGAGGCTGGTGACGCGGTCGATGTTGTAGACGCCACGGCCGGCCGTGGCCAGCACCTGGGTATCGACGTCGGTGGCGATGATGCGTACCGGTGGCTTCAGGGTGCCGAAGGCTTCGCAGGCGGTGATCGCCATCGAGTAGGGCTCTTCGCCGGTGGAGGCGGCGCACGACCACAGCAGCAGCGGCGTGCGGCTGGAGCGCTGCTGCAGCTCCTCGCGCAGCTTGTCGAAGTGGTGCGGCTCACGGAAGAACGAGGTCAGGTTGGTGGTCAGTGCGTTGGTGAACGCCTGCCACTCGTCACCGTCTTCCTGCTCCAGATGGTCCAGATACTGCTGGAAGCTGCGCATGCCCAGCGTGCGCAGGCGGCGCGACAGGCGGCCATAGACCATGTCGCGTTTTGCCGGGGCGAGGGCGATGCCCACGCGCTGGTAGATCAGGTCGCAGACGCGGCGGAAATCACGGTCGGCGAACTCGAATTCGCGCGGGCCGGTGACGATGGGAGTAGGACTTTGCACGGGGGACGTGTCCATCGGCAGAGGCGGCGGCCGAAGCCGCCGCGGGTGGGTCTCAGAATTCCTGCCAGTCGCTGTCGCTGGCGACGAAGGTGCTGGCGTTGCTGCTGCGGCGGACCGGTGCTGGCGTCGGAGCCGGCCGCGGACGCGCCACGGCGGCGGCAACATGCGCCGGCTCGACACGCGCGGCCACTGCCTTCATCGCGGCCGAGACCTGGTTGTCCAGGCGGAAGATCGCCACGGCGTCGGCCAGCTGGCCAGCCTGTTCTTCCATCGCACGTGCGGCGGCGGTGGCTTCTTCCACCAGCGCAGCATTCTGCTGGGTGGTTTCGTCCATCTGCACCACGGTCTGGTTGACCTGCTCGATGCCAGCCGACTGCTCCTGCGAAGCCGCGGAGATCTCGGCCATGATGTCGGTCACGCGCTGCACCGAGGCGACGATCTCGCCCATGGTGCTACCGGCCTGGTGCACAAGGCTGGAGCCTTCGGCGACCTTGCCGACCGAATCATCGATCAGGCCCTTGATCTCCTTGGCCGCGGCGGCCGAGCGCTGGGCGAGGGTACGCACTTCGCTGGCGACCACGGCGAAGCCGCGGCCCTGTTCGCCGGCACGTGCGGCTTCCACTGCGGCGTTCAGCGCCAGGATGTTGGTCTGGAAGGCGATGCCGTCGATGACCGAGATGATCTCGGCGATCTTCTTCGACGAAGCTTCGATGGCCGACATGGTGTTGACCACCTGGCCGACCACGCTGCCGCCTTGGGAAGCAACACCCTGTGCGCCGATCGCCAGCTGATTGGCCTGGCGGGCGTGCTCGGCGTTCTGGCGCACGGTGGAGGTCAGTTCCTCCATTGACGCGGCGGTTTCTTCCAGATTGGCGGCCTGCTGCTCGGTACGGCGCGACAGGTCACTGTTGCCCGAGGCGATCTCACCGGCGGCCAGGGTGATGCTGCCGGCGCTGGCCTGGATCTGGCCGACGATCTGGGTCAGCTGGGTGACGGTGGTGTTGGCGTCGTCCCGCATGCGTGCGAACACGCCCTGGTAGTCGCCGTGCATGCGCGCGGTCAGGTCGCCTTCGGCGATGGCCGACAGCAGCTGCGAGAGCTTGCCGAGGTTGTCATCGCTGACCGCCATCATCGCGTTGAGGTTTTCCAGCATCAGGCGGAAATCGTGATCGAAGCGCTGCGCGTCGCCACGGCGGCTGAAGTCGCCTGCGGCGGCGGCACTGGCCAGCTGCTTGATCTCGGCGTTGATGCGGCCGAGGTTGGCCTTGACCGTGTCGACGGTGGTGGTCATCGCGGCCTTCTCGCCGGGGTAGCGCGCGACGTCGCGGCTCAGATCGCCCACCGCGTACTGCTGCACCACGTCCAGCACATCGTGCAGGGTCTGCACGTGGCCGCCGACCAGGGCATTGGTTTCCTGCACCATCAGCCCGTACTCGCCGGGGAAGGCGCTGGCATCGATGCGGTAGCTCAGTTCGCCGCCGTCGTGGCGACGCGCCATCTCGCGCTGGCCGCTGATCACCGCGTGCAGCTGCTGCTGCATGCCCGACATGGCGTCCAGCAGGCGGCCGGTCTCGTCATGCGGCTGCGGGCCGATGTGGCTGTCCAGCTTGCCGCGGGCGATACCCTCGGCGACGGCCGTTGCCTGCTTCAGCGGTACGGCGATGCGGTTGCCGATGAGCCAGCTCAGGGCCAGCACGATCAGTACCAGCACGCCACCGGAGACGGCCATGATGGCGGTGAACACCAGTGCCTGCTTCTGCACGTCGTCCATGTAGACGCCACTGCTGACCACCCAGTTCCAGGGCGCGAACAGGCCGGCGTAAGCCACCTTCTCGACCTCGCCCTTGCTGCCGGGCTTGGCCCAGCGGTAGTTGACGAAGCCGCCACCGGCCTTGGCTGCTTCCACCTGGTCGTAGTAGATGCGCACGCCGTCGTCGGTGCGGAAGTCCTTCATGTCCTTGCCGACCAGGTCCTTGCGGAACGGGTGCATCAGCAGGCGGTAGCCGGTGTCGTAGATGTTGAAGTAGTAGGCATCGTTATCGGCGCGCATCACTTCCAGCGCCTGCAGGGCGGCGGCCTTGGCAGCGTCCTCGCTGAGCTCGCCGGTACCGGCCAGGCGATGGTAGTGCTGGAGGATGCCGTAGCTGAGTTCGACCTGGGTCTTCAGCGCGGTCTTGCGGGTCTCGGTCAGGTCGAGGTACTGCATGCGGGCGGCGATCACCGAGAGCGCGATCACGCCAAGCGCGATGAGCAGCGTCAGCAGGTTGAGCTTGCGCCGGACGGAGAGGTTGCTGAAGTAGTGTTGCCAGCGATGCATGAGATTCATCGAGCAGGACCAGGTCGAAGCGGGCGGGCGGCGCCGTGCCGGTCACAGCGGGACAAGCGGTGACAACCCCGTTATCGGCCGCGCGGGCGGGGGATTGAGGTGCGGTGTCCGAACGTATTCAGGTTTCCTTGCAGCGGCGGCTGCGGCGCTGCCTGCGGCAGGCTTTTGAAGCAACAGCAACAGCAACAGCAACAGCAACGGCGGTTGGTCGGCTCTGAATTTTCAGTGGGTGGCTGGATCGGGGTGGGCTGGCGGGACACGCCGTAAACCCGTCCTTGGGGGCTCGATGGCGCCATCCATGGCGCCAACGGTCCCGCCAGCCCACCCCGACCCAGCCCTCTCGGCATTCCTGTGACGGACGGCAAGAGCGTTGGCTTTCCAAGTGGGAAGAGGGGGCAGATCCGTTTTCCTGCGGAAAGCGAATCTGAACCCGGAAGCGGTGCTGTTGCTCTTGCTCTTCTTTCTTCAATCCGGGGTGGACGCGCACGGAAACTGTCCGTGGCCGGGAGGGTGGGCTGCGCAGGGGCGTGAGCCGCATGGATGCGGCGACCGAGCTTACATGGACGTACTTGCAGCGGCCCCTGCGCAGCCCACCCTCCCGGCCAACCCTCAG
Source organism: Stenotrophomonas sp. 99219_Sma (assembly GCF_056480785.1). Taxonomy (NCBI): domain Bacteria; kingdom Pseudomonadati; phylum Pseudomonadota; class Gammaproteobacteria; order Lysobacterales; family Lysobacteraceae; genus Stenotrophomonas; species Stenotrophomonas sp. 99219_Sma. Next base: position 2,095,013 of record NZ_CM151117.1, read on the forward strand.
TAGCCACGCGCCTACCGCGACCACCCCGAGGGGCTTCGCCGTTGGCTGGATATCCAGATACCCCGTAAACAAAAACGCCCCAGCGCAGGGCCAGGGCGTTCTCGTACATCAGGTCAGGCAGGCATCAGAATTCCTGCCAGTCTCCATCGGCCAGTTCGGTGGCCATGGGGCGACCACCGGCGGTGCGGCGGGCCGGCGGGGCGACCGGGGCCGGTGCGGCCGGTGCGGCAGCACGCGGGACCGGGGCAGCGGCGATGCGCGGGGCAACCACGGTCTCGGCTTCATCCACCACGAAGATCGACACGGCCTCGCTGAGGTGACCGGCCTGTTCTTCCATTGCGCGTGCGGCGGCGGTGGCTTCTTCCACCAGCGCGGCGTTCTGCTGGGTGGTTTCGTCCATCTGCACCACGGTCTGGTTGACCTGCTCGATGCCAGCACTCTGTTCCTGCGAAGCCGCAGAGATCTCGGCCATGATGTCAGTCACGCGCTGCACCGAGGCGACGATCTCGCCCATGGTGGCGCCGGCCTTGTGCACCAGTGCCGAGCCGTCGTTGACCTTGCCGACCGAATCGTCGATCAGGCCCTTGATCTCCTTGGCCGCGGCGGCCGAGCGCTGGGCGAGGGTACGCACTTCGCTGGCGACCACGGCAAAGCCACGGCCCTGTTCGCCGGCGCGTGCGGCTTCCACCGCGGCGTTCAGCGCCAGGATGTTGGTCTGGAAGGCGATCCCGTCGATGACGCTGATGATCTCGGCGATCTTCTTCGACGAGGCTTCGATGGCCGACATGGTGGTGACCACCTGGCCGACGACTTCACCGCCCTGCGAGGCGACGCCATGCGCGCCGATGGCGAGCTGGTTGGCCTGGCGGGCATGCTCGGCGTTCTGGCGCACGGTGGAGGTCAGCTCCTCCATCGAGGCGGCGGTTTCTTCCAGGTTGGCGGCCTGCTGCTCGGTGCGGCGCGACAGGTCACTGTTGCCCGAGGCGATCTCGCCGGCGGCCGAGCTGATCGCGCGGCTGGACTGCTTGATGCGGGTGACGATCTCGCTCAGCTGCGCGGCGGTCGCGTTGGCGTCGTCGCGCATACGGGCGAACACGCCCTGGTAGTCGCCATGCATGCGAACGGTCAGGTCACCCTGCGACAGCGCGGCGAGCAGGCCGGAGATCTGTTCGATGCTGCCGGCGTTGGCGTCGAGCAGGCCGTTGATCTGCTGGGCCAGCTGCAGGAAGAAGCCTTCCTTGTCGCTGGAATCGATGCGGCCGGACAGGTCGCCGGCAGCAGCCTGGGCGATCACGCGGGCCACTTCGGCTTCCACCTGCGCTTCCTGGGTGCGGTCGCGCCATTCCACCACGTAGCCGACGGTGTCGCCGCCTTCATTGCGGATGGTGGAAACCACCTGGGCGAACTGGGCATCGCCGTACTGCATCGGGCGACGGGCGACGCCGTGTGCCTTCAGGTTGCCCAGCAGGGTCTGGTCCATCTCGCCGCGATGCTCCAGCACGGTGACCGGCTTGCCGATCAGCGAGGCCTGCGCGTCGAAGTCCGGCAGGTCGCGGCGCACGTCGTCCTGGTACTGGCTCAGGGTCTGCTGCAGGGCGCGATTGGTGTAGACGATGGTATTGCTGGTGTCGGTCAGGTACACGCCGGTGGAGCTGTAGTCCAGCGCGGTGCGGATGCGCAGGTTCTCGCGGGCGATGGCCTGGTCGGTTTCGGTGCGCTCGCGCAGGTCGCGCTGCATGCGCTGCATCGCCTGCATCAGTTCGCCCACTTCGTCCTGGCGGCTGACGTCGATGTGGCCATCGAGCTTGCCGCCGGCCACATCGTTGGCAACCGAGACGGCGCCGCGCACGCTGCCGACCAAGGCACGGGCAAACAGCCAGACCAGCACCAGGCCGAGTGCGGCGCCGCCCAGCAGGGCGATCACGGTCAGCACGGCCGAGGCGGAGTAGGTGGATTCGGCCTCTTCGCGCGAGGCGCGGGCGAGGCGGTTGTCTTCGGCGATCAGCGCTTCCAGCGCCGAAGCGGCCTTGCGGTGCTTGGTGCGGGTCTCGCCGACGAAGGTATCGATGGCGTCGTCCGGCAGGTCCAGTTCCAGCATCTCGGTGACGCTGTCATAGGAGGCCAGGGCGTCCTTCCATTCCTTGGCGAAGGTGTCGAACAGCTTCTTCTGCTGTGCGTTGTCGACCAGCTTCGGATAGTCCTTGATCGACTTGTCCATGCTGGTACGCAGCTCGACGGTCTGCTTGCGTGCATCAGCCTTGACGTCGTCACTGGCGCGGATCAGCTGCTGGTAGGCGGCGTTGCGGTATTCACCCAGCATGCCGCGCATCTCGCCGGCCATGCGGATGCTCTCCATGCGAGAACCCGCCAGCTCGGTGGTGACGTTGTTCAGCGAGTGCAGGCCGCGATAGGCGACGATACCCTGCAGCAGCATCACCAGCAGGAGGACACCGAAGGTCAGCAGCAGCTTCGGCATCAGTTTCAGGTTGTTGATCCACGGCATGGGCGTTGCGAGCTCCTAAGGCAGACGCGCCCGGGCATCGGGCCCGGTTGCAGCAGAAACCACGCCGGCACCAGGTCCGGCGTGGTTCGACGGACAGCGGATTACTTGATGTTTGCCAGCTTCAGGCCGGCCGGCGAGCTGACTTCGATTTCGGCGCGCGAGGCGTCGCGCTGGATCTTGCCGATCACGCAGACGGTCTTGCCTTCCAGGGTTTCCAGCGGGAAGGAGAACTTGCCGCGGTTCTCGCCAGCGATGCGGGCCGAGAAGGTGTGGCGCGGGAAGGCGCCGCCCATGTACAGGAAGGTCGGCTGGCCTTCGGAACCTTCTGCATAGCGGGCCTTCTCGACCTTGCCGCAGACCATGCCGTCCTTGCCGACCGAGCGCGGTGCCAGTTCCGGCGGGATCATGTCGGCCGACTGGGCGAACGCGGCGGAAGCAGTGGTGGCCAGGACAGCGGCCGAAACGAACGCAAGCAGGGACTTCATCGAGGTGTATCTCCGGGGATGGTGATGGTCGTTCCGGTTCTGCGCGCTCCTGCGCGACCGGCTTCTGTCCCCCTATCGGCACTGCCGGAGGGAACTGAAGGGGTTTGTGACCAGAACGTGAAGCAGGTCCGTTCGATCAGGCAGCGGCGTCTTCAACGACGCTGGCCTGGCCCATGTCGGCGCTGTCCAGCAGAGTCTCGATGTCGAGCAGGATCAGCATGCGGTCGTCCTGCGTGCCGATGCCGGAGATGAAGCGGGTATCGACGGCGGCGCCGAATTCAGGGGTCGGGCGGATCTGCTCGGCCGACAGCGGGATCACGTCCGAGACGCTGTCGACGACGATGCCGACCACGCGGTCGTCGACGTTCAGCACGATCATCACGGTGAAGGCGTCGTAGCGGGCATCGTCCAGGCGCAGCTTCAGGCGCAGGTCGATCACCGGGACGATGGTGCCGCGCAGGTTGATCACGCCCTTGATGTAGTCCGGTGCATCCGGGACCCGGGTCACCGCGTCATAGCCGCGGATTTCCTGGACCTTGAGGATGTCCACGCCGTAGTGCTCGGCACCGAGGGTGAAGCTGAGGAATTCGCCACCGGCGCTGGCGGCGGAGCTGGTCTTGTCGTTCATCGAGGGGTCCTGGTTCTGCCGGAAGTCCCGGTGTCAGGCTCGATATCGGCCCCTCGTCGGGGGACTTTAGGTGCCGGGGGAAGGCATCCACGCATGGCGTGGATCTACCGGGGAAGATGGGGGCATCCACGCATGGCGTGGATCTACACGGGAAGCGCTAGTGCCGGGCGCTGGCCGGCAACCTGGCAACAATGTGGATGCGGCCATTGCCGGCCAGCGGCCGGCACTACCGGTCGGGAGGCCTTACAGCTCGCCGTTGCGGCGCGCCTTGCGCTGGCGGTCGATGCGGAAGATGTAGCGCTGGATGGCACTGTCGGCGCCACGCGGCAGGATGTCGAAGCGCATGCCCACGCGCTTGATCTCGATGCCATTGGGTTGGCGCTGCGGCAGCAGGTTGCAGACGACCAGCTCGATCTCCAGGTCGGGGCCGTCGGGCAGCGACAGCATCGCCGGGTAGCGCTTCTGCAGGCTGAACACCGCGCAGTCGGTAGGCACGGCCACCGCCAGGCCGCCGCCACTGATGTCCACCACCCGCATCGACAGCGCTTCGGCACGGCTCTCGCCGGCGGGGATCAGCAGCTGGGGTGAATCGGTGACTGGCGTCTCCAGCCGGTACATCTCACGTCGCTGCAGATGGACCAGTTCGTCCGGCAGAGGGGCACGGAAGGCGACGTGGCCGTCGTTGTCCACACGTTGCAGTGCCTGCAGGCGGAACCGCACCAGCACGCGTTCGAGCTGGGCAAAGCACAGCAGATGGTCGGCCTGTTCGGCGGCGCGGTTGGACGCCTCCTGCGGGCTGCCATCGAGCAGCAGGGTGTCGTCGTCCTCGTCGAGCTCAAGCAGCGCGGTCGGGAACGAGCGGTCGCGGCCGTCGATATGCGCATTGATCAGTGATCGCTGGTCGATCAACGATCGCAGCAGCTGCCGCAGCTGGCGCGGATTACGGACCAGGAAACGTTCGTCAGCGGCATCAGCCGCGTGGACATCATGCACTGCAGTGTCGTTGCCGTCGGACATGGAATCTACGGTCAGGGGCGGGCGCCAGCACGCGTTGGCGCGAGGCTCGATGGGGATATCGGCCACTGTGCCCGATTATGAAGTGAGAATTGCATCACTTTCCATGCGTCAGGGGTCGGATCCCTTTCCCGAAGGAAAGGGATCCGACCCCGGGTACATCAGAACTCCTGCCAGTCGCCGTCTGCGGCCAGCGCCGGCTGGGCCGTCGCCGTGCGCAGCGTACGCGCCGGGACCGGCTTTGCGGCCGGTGCGGCGGCTGCGACCTGGCGCGGCACCGGTGCCGCCAGCGGGCGTGCCGGGATGGCCGTCGTGCCCTGTGATGCCAGCCGGAAGCGGGCCACGGCTTCACCCAGCTGCACGGCCTGGTCTTCCATTGCACGTGCGGCAGCGGTGGCTTCTTCCACCAGCGCGGCGTTCTGCTGGGTGGTCTCGTCCATCTGCACCACGGTCTGGTTGACCTGCTCGATGCCGGCCGATTGTTCCTGCGAAGCCGCAGAGATCTCGGCCATGATGTCGGTCACGCGCTGCACCGAGGCGACGATCTCGCCCATGGTGCTGCCGGCCTGGTGCACCAGGCTGGAGCCTTCGGCGACCTTGCCGACCGAATCATCGATCAGGCCCTTGATCTCCTTGGCGGCCGCAGCCGAGCGCTGGGCGAGGGTACGCACTTCGCTGGCGACCACGGCGAAGCCACGGCCCTGTTCGCCGGCACGTGCGGCTTCCACTGCGGCGTTCAGCGCCAGGATGTTGGTCTGGAAGGCGATGCCGTCGATGACCGAGATGATCTCGGCGATCTTCTTCGACGAGGCTTCGATGGCCGACATGGTGGTGACCACCTGGCCGACCACTTCACCGCCCTGCGAGGCGACGCCATGTGCGCCGATGGCGAGCTGATTGGCCTGGCGGGCGTGCTCGGCGTTCTGGCGCACGGTGGAGGTCAGCTCCTCCATCGACGCGGCGGTTTCTTCCAGATTGGCGGCCTGCTGCTCGGTGCGGCGCGACAGATCGCTGTTGCCCGACGCGATCTCGCCAGCGGCGAGGGTGATGCTGGACGCGCTGGCCTGGATCTGGCCGACGATCTGCGTCAGCTGCGCGACGGTGGTGTTGGCGTCGTCACGCATGCGTGCGAACACGCCGTTGAACTGGCCGTCCATGCGCGCGGTCAGGTCGCCGGCGGCGATCGACTGCAGCAGCTGCGAGAGCTGGCCGAGGTTGCCGTCGGCGACCTGCATCATGCTGTTGAGCTGCTCGATCATCACGCGGAAATCGTGATCGAAACGCTGCGCATCACCGCGCTGGCTGAAGTCGCCGGCTGCGGCGGCCGAGGCCAGCTGCTGGATCTGCGTGTTGATGGCCAGCAGGCTGGCCTTGGCCGCATCCATCGACTCGTGCAGGATCGCGCGGCTGCCGGGCAGGCGGCGTGCGTCCGGGGTGAGGTTGCCGGTGGCGTACTGGTTGAGCACGTCGATGGCATCGCGGATCGCGTCGAGATGTTCGAAGATGACCGTGTTGATGCCGCTGGCCAGCTGCCCGTAGACGCCCGGGAAGTCTTCCGGAATGCGATGGCTGATGTCCGGACCGGCGTGCATCTGCGCCATCAGCTGGGTCTGCTCGGAGAAGCGGCGCAGCATCGCGGTCATTTCGGTGGTGGCGGCCAGCATCTTGCCGGCTTCGTCCTTGCTGGTGGCCTGGGTGCTGACGCTGAGATCGCCACGGGCAACGGCCTGGATCGCGTGCACGGCCTTGCCGAGCGGGCCGGTGACGGCGCGCGAGATGACCGTTGCCAGCGCGGCTGCCACCAGCGACAGCAGCACGATGCAGCCGATGATGGCGATCATGCTGGCGCGGTGGGTGGCATTTGCATCGGCGATCTTGGCATCCATCAGGCCGGCGATATGGGTGCCGAGGGTCTTCATCGCAGCGAACAGGTCACGGCGGGCCGGGCGCGACTGTTCGTCGGAGATCTGCCGTGCCAAGGTGCCGTCGCCTGCCGCGACGGCTTCGCGCATGGCCTTGTTGGCAGCGAAGTAGCGGTCCAGCTGTACGTTGGCCGCAGCGTACAGCTCGCGCTCCTTGGCCAGGGCTGGCAGTGCCGAGTAGGCGGCCAGTTCGTCATGTACGGCCTTGGCGGTGTCGTCCATGCGCTTGTAGTAGTCGGCCACCTTGTCAGGCTGGTCGAGCATGCTCAACAGAGCCAGCTCGTAGGTGCGGAACTCGCCGAGTTGCGAGCGCGCCTCGCCGAGATGCTGCACCGAGGGAATATCGTTGCTGGCCATCTCGCCCAGTTGCTTGTTGGCCTCGTTGAGCCGCAGCAGTGCGAATGCGCCGAGGACGAGGGTCATCAAGGTGGTGAGGGTGAACCCCACGGCCAGCTTGCGGGCGATGGGCAGATCGTGGAACCACTTCATGCAGGGTGCTCCAGGTGGGCAGGGCGCCGGCGTCGTTGCGTCGGCTGGGGGGGGTGCAGAGCGAACGGTGGTGCCCGGTGGGGGTTCGGTGACGGCCGTCAAAGCGAAATAGCGGCGCAGTTCGGATGGACTTTATGGACGCAGATCACATTCGGTTGCGTAGGGATGACGTCGCGAAAGTGGTGCCATGACAGGGCTTTCGCTTGAACGGCAAGGTTGCACCCGAAACCTTCGTGCAGACGGAGTTCACGGTATGCCTGGCGAAGCGAGCGCGGTCAGATCGTGGCCGTGCGCGCAAACGAAAACCGCCGCCCCGAAGGGCGGCGGCTCAGTGCACGCATTCAACGTGGATCAGGCGGCCTGCGGCATCCGCAGCGAACGCACCAGACCGCCGATGTCGACGATCAGGGCCACGCGGCCATCGCCAAGGATGGTGGCACCGGATACCCCGCCGATGCGGCGGTAGTTGTTCTCGATGTTCTTCACCACCACCTGCTGCTGACCGACCAGCTCGTCCACTTCCAGCGCAATCTTCTGGCCATCACCTTCAACCACCACCACCAGCGATTCGCTGCCCGGTGCGCGGTTGCCGTAGCCGTAGTACTCGCTCAGCGACAGGATCGGCAGATACTCGCCACGCACGCGCAGCACGCGGCCTTCGCCGGCCATGCTGCGGATGTCCTCGGCCTGCGGCTGCAGGGCCTCAAGCACATAAGCCAGCGGCAGGATCAGGGTTTCACCGGCCACCGCCACGGTCATGCCGTCGAGGATGGCCAGGGTCAGCGGCAGGCGGATCAGCGTGCGGGTGCCAGCGCCGAGGCTGCTTTCGATCTGGACCTCGCCCCCCAGCGCCTGGATGTTGCGGCGGACCACGTCCATGCCAACGCCACGGCCGGACAGGTCGGTGACTGCATCGGCGGTGGAGAAACCCGGCTGGAAAATCAGGTCCCAGACCTGCGAATCGGTCGGGTTGTCCGGCACCGCCAGGCCGCGTTCGGTGGCCTTGGCCAGGATCTTGGCGCGGTCCAGGCCGCGGCCGTCGTCGCTGACTTCGATGACGATATGGCCGCCCTGATGCGAGGCTGCCAGGGTGATCGTGCCGGTCTCGTCCTTGCCCGCACCGCGACGCACGTCGGGCATTTCCAGACCGTGGTCGATCGAGTTGCGCACCAGGTGCACCAGCGGATCGGCGATCTTTTCGATCAGGCCCTTGTCCAGTTCGGTGCCTTCGCCGACGGTGCGCAGGCGGACCTGCTTGCCGAGACGGCTGGACAGGTCGCGGACCAGGCGCGGGAAGCGGCGGAACACCGCATCGACCGGCAGCATGCGCACGCCGATCACCGCTTCCTGCAGATCGCGGGTGTTGCGTTCAAGCTGGTCCAGGCCGGCGAACAGGCTCTCGGCGTGGACCGGGTCCAGCGCGTGCGAGACCTGCTTGAGCATGGCCTGGGTGATGACCAGTTCGCCGACCAGGTTGATCAGCGCATCGACCTTGTCGACGCTGACCCGGATCGAGGTTTCGGCTTCCTGGCCGCCAGCGCTGCTGGCAGCGGCGGCGGGTGCCGCCGGTACAACGGCAGCCGGTGTGGAAGGGGCGGGTGTGGCAGGTGCCTCGGTGGCGAGGCTCGGCGGCGCAGCCGGACGGATGTCCAGTTCGCAGTCGTCCAGCACCCAGGCGAAGGTGTCTTCAATCTTGCTGCGCGGCACCTTGCCAACAAGTCCCAGGTCCCACGCCAGGTGGGCCTCGAGCGGGTCGAGCTGGGCGAAGCCGGGCAGGCGTTCCATGCGCGCGGCGACCTGCAGCGAACCCAGGTGCTCAAGTTCGCGGATGATGCGCAGCGGGTCGTTGCCGCTCATGAACAGCGATGGCGCCGGGGTGAAGCCGATCTGCCAGGCTTCCGGCGTATCGTCCACCTTGGCTGCGGCGGCCGCGGGGGCGCTCGCTGCGGCCTCGCCGGAAAGAACCGCCTCCAGGCGCGCCTTCACCGCAGCAACTGCGGCGGGATCGGCGGCCTGGCCGTGTTCGGCTTCGCGCAGCAGGGCGCGCAGCACGTCCACCGAGGACAGCATGGCGTCGACGGCGTGGCCTTCCAGCGCCCGCTTGCCGGCACGCAGCTCATCGAGCAGCGTTTCCAGCACATGGGTCAGGCCGGCGATCGCATCGAAGCCGAAGGTGCCGGCGCCGCCCTTGATCGAGTGGGCGGCGCGGAACACCGAATTGATGATCTCCGCGTCCTGCTGCCCCGATTCCAGGGCCAGCAGGCCAGCCTCCATCGCGTCGAGGCCTTCGCGGCTCTCCTCGAAGAAGGTGGCGTGGAAGCGTTGCAGGTCCATGCTCATGGCAGTGGTGGTCCGGAAGCGAAGAAGGGGAGCGGTGGCGGGCGATCAGCCCAGCACTTTCTGCACGGTGGCGACCAGCTGTTCCGGATTGAACGGCTTGACCAGCCAGCCGGTGGCACCGGCGGCCTTGCCTTCGGACTTCTTGTCGGCGGCCGATTCGGTGGTCAGCATCAGCAGCGGCGTGAACTTGTAGTCCGGCAGCTGGCGCAGTTCGCGGATCAGCGCGATGCCGTCCATGTTCGGCATGTTGACGTCGGTGACCACCGCATTGAAGCGCTGGCCCTTGGCGCGACCGAGCGCGACCGCGCCGTCTTCAGCTTCTTCGACGGCAAAACCGGCCGAGGTGAGGGCGAAGGACACCATCTGGCGCATTGACGCCGAATCGTCCACCACCAAGATACGTGCGCTCATGCAGCGTTCTCCACAGATTTCAGGTTGTCATGGGTTACGTCCAGGCCCAGGGCCTGGGTGACGCCCAGCAGGCGCGCGGCGTCACGGAAGGTTGCAGTGCAACCGTGGAAGCCGGTGCCGAGGCCTGCCTCGCGGCGGGCCTGCACGAACGCACACAGCACCTGCACGGCGGCCGTGTGGATGCGGGCGACCTGGCTGGCATCCAGGGTCAGCTCGCCTGCCTGCGCCACCAGCGGGGCGAGGCGGTTCTTGAGCTCGGTGGTGCTCTCGATGCCGAGATCCCCACCCAGTTCGACAGTGCTCATCGTTGCTCCGGACAAACGGTTCCGTGATCCATAACGGCACCCCGGCGGGGTTCTTTAGGGGAATCGACGCGGTGCGTCGATGCGGTCGCTGTTGAAAAGGGGACGGAGGGGATTAAGTCGCAACTGGCTCGGCGCTTTGCGCCGATGCGGTGCCTGTCGGGGACGCAAGGCGTTGATCCGTTGGATCAATACCTTACGTCCCCACTGCGTGGTCGCGGTTGCTGAGGGTGGCTGCGGGAGCGCCTGGTCGATTGCGACTTAATCCCCTCCGTCCCCTTTTTTCGTTCAACTCAACAACCGGGTGGCATCCAGCAGGATCATCGGGCGCTGGCTGACCCTGGCGACGCCACGGAACAGGTCGTTGGAGATCTGGCAGATGCGCGCGGTATCGGGTGGCTCGATCTGCGAATCGGTGAGGTTGGCGACATCTTCCACTGCCGACACGCGCAGGCCGATGGTCTCGCCGTCTTCCTCCAGCACCACGATGCGGGTCTGTGAGTCGTCTTCGGCGGCCGCGGCGCCCAGGTGCAGGCCGAGGTCCATCACCGGTACCACCTGGCCACGCAGGTTCATGATGCCCAGCATGGCCGGCGCAGTGCCGCGCAACGGCAGCAGCGGCACCGGCAGCACCACTTCCTGCACTTTCAGCAGTTCCAGTGCATAGGCCTGGGTGCCGCAGCGCAGGCGCAGCCAGCGCGAGGTGCGCTCGCCGGCGCGTCGGTTCTGCGGATGCGGGCTGCTGGCGGGCCGATGTGCCTGTGCCTGCAGCTCCTGCCAGCTGCTCGGGCGGTTGCCTGCTGGCGCGTCCACGGCCACGCGCGGTGGCGGCGCGGCATCGGTGCGTGCAACTGGAGCGGGTGCTGCGACCACGGCCGCTGGTGGCGCAGGAACGTCCTCGCCGCCCGCAGCGGCCTCGAACGCGGCCTCCAGGCCGGGGCTGTCGGTGTGGGCGAGTCGATGGCTGTCGGCCGGATCGGTCTCGTAGATCACTTCGTCCGGCAGGTCGTCCCATGTAGGTTCCGGGCCGGACTTGGCGGTGGCGGGAGCAGGGGCTGTCTCGTGGATCACCTCGTCAGGCGGGTCATCCCAGGTCGGTTCGCGCTCGGGGGCGGCGACAGGCATTGCGGCGGCCTCGAAGGCGGCCTCCAGTGCTGCGTCGTCCTCTGCCGCGGCAGCAGCAACAGTCTCCGTTTCGTAGATCACTTCGGCGGGCAGATCGTCCCAGGTGGGTTCGCGCTCAGCCGTTGCGGCCGCGTCGAAGGCGGCTTCGAGTGCGGCGTTGTCGACGGCAGGCGCAGCGGCGACGGTCTCGGTTTCGTAGATCACCTCGGCCGGCAGGTCATCCCAGGTCGGCTCGCGTTCGCCGTCGGCTGCAATTGCTGGGCACGCTTCGTCGCTCGCCGGCGGCGGTGCAGCCGGTGGTGCCACGGCGATCGCTTCGCCCAGCAGTTCGTCCAGGTAGTCGTCCAGTACACCGGTGCTGTTCATGCGGCCTGCTCCAGGGCACGGGCGTCCTCGCCGAGGATCCAGTTCAGCGCGCGGCGATAGGCGGCCAGGCCGCGGCCCGGGTAATCCTCACCAACGCTCGGCAGGGTCAGGCCGGCGGCGTTGCTGATGCGGGTGTCGATCGGAATCGCGTCTTCCCACACACGGGTGCCGTGACGATCCTGCATCGTGCGCAGCGACTCGTTGCCGGCGCGGGTGCGGCGATCGAACAGGGTCGGCAGGATCGAGATCGGCAACGGGCGGCGGCGCGAACGTTCGACCATCTCGCCGGTGCGGACCATGCCATCCAGGCCATGCAGGGCCAGCGGCTCGGCCTGGGTGGGGATGATCAGGCGATCGGCTGCGGCCAGCGCATTGATCATCAACAGGCCGAGGGTGGGCGCGCAGTCCAGCAGGATGTAGTCGTGCTGGCCCTGGTGGCGCGCAAGCGCATTCTGCAGCGCCAGGCCAAGGCCAGGCTGGTTGGCGCTGCGGCGTTCCAGCGTGGCCAGCGCGGACTGTGCGCAGACATAGTCCAGGCCATGGATGCTGCTGGCATGGCACAGGCTGGAAAGATCGGCGGGCGGGGCGCCGAACAGCTCCAGCACGCCAGCCGGCGGCGGGTCTACCGGTACGCCGAACGCGCGGCTGAGCGAGGCATGCGGATCGAGGTCGATCAGCAGCACGCGATGGCCAAGTGCGGCCAGTCCGCGGCCGAGGGCGAGGGTGGTGGTGGTCTTGCCGACTCCGCCCTTCTGGTTGGCGACTGCCCAGATGCGCATCGGATTACTCCTTCATTGCCGGGGGAACGGCGGCGCCGACGCGGCTGCCAGCCGGCACCGGCGGCAACTTCACCGGTGCGATGGGGGAGGTGGGGGCGGTAGCCGGAGTTGCCGCGGCTTGTTCGGTATCGGTGTTCCGGGTGGCGCCGGTGGCTGCGTTCAGGCGCTGGCCGAGTGGGTCCACCGAGTGCGAGGTGTCGGCCAGGATGATGACCATCACCCGGCGGTTGCGGTTGCGGCCCTGCGCGCTGTCGTTCTCTTCGCGCGGGCGGAACTGGCCGTAGCCGACCATCGCCAGCCGCGACGGCTGCACGCCCTGGTCGGCGAACAGGTGCACCACGCTGGCCGCGCGCCCGGCCGACAGTTCCCAGTTCGACGGGAAGGTGGCGGTGGCGATCGGTACGTTGTCGGTGTGGCCTTCCACGCGCACGCTGTTGGGTACGTCGCGCAGGACCTCGGCCAGGCTGGCCAGGGTCTGCCGCGCATGCACGTCCAGCGCCGCCGAGCCGGTGGGGAACAGGATGTCGCTGTTGATCTCGACTTCGATCCACAGCTCGGTGCGGCGCACGCTGATCATGCCGCGGTCGATCAGCGGCGCCAGTGCGGCGGTCAGGCGGTCCGCGATGCTGTTGAGCTGGCGCTCGGCGCGCGCGATCTGCTCCTGGTTGTGCACCGAAACAGGCATACGCATCTGCGAGGCCATCGACGGCAGCAGGGTCGGGTCGTGCGACGGCGCAGGCGCCGAGGGCCCGATCTTGGTGCCGGACTTGATCACCGAGGGGCTGTCCCAGCCGCCACCCTGCACCTGCTTGTTGCCGACCTGTACCGGATTGATCGTGCGCGGCGCGCCCCCGAAGGCATCGGTCAGCGCGTCGGCCATGATCCGGTACTTGCCTTCGTTCACCGAGGAAATCGCGTACATGACCACGAAGAAGGCGAGCAGCAGCGTCATCAGGTCGGCATAGGGGATCGCCCATGCTTCGTGGTTGGCGTGCTCTTCGTGGTGCTTGCGGCGGGCCATGTCAGTGCAGGAAGCCGGAGAGGTTGGTTTCAATGTTGCGCGGGTTCTCGCCCTGGGCGATCGAGATCAGGCCTTCAATGACCATTTCGCGGTCGCGGGTGTTGTGCGAGATCACACTCTTGAGCTTGGCGGCCACCGGCAGGAACAGCAGGTTGGCCGAGGCGATACCGTAGATGGTGGCGGTGAACGCTGCGGCGATGCCGTGGCCGAGCTTGCTCGGGTCGGCCAGGTTCTTCATCACCGCGATCAGGCCAAGCACGGCACCAATGATGCCCAGCGTCGGTGCATAGATGCCCATCGCTTCGAAGACCTTGGCACCGGCCTGGTCCTGGTGTTCCTGGCTGCCCAGTTCGATTTCCAGCATGTGCCGCATCGATTCGGGTTCGACGCCGTCCACCAGCAGCTGCAGGCCCTTGCGCAGGAACGGGTCCTGCTGTGCTTCCACCTGCGATTCCAGGCCCAGCAGGCCCTGGCGGCGGGCGATGTTGCTCCACTCGACGATCTGCTGGATCAGTTCGCGGCGATCGCTGTGCGGCGGGCGCACGACCCAGCGCACGATCTTGAAGGCATGCTTGAACACCGCCGGCGAGGTGTGCAGCAGGATCGCGGCGACGGTGCCGATGATGACGATCACGAACGCCGCAGGCGACCACAACGACGCCAGGCCGGCGCCCTTGAGGATGCTGCCGCCGACCAGCGAGGCCAGGGCGAGAAAGAGTCCAATGAGGCTGAGTCTATCCATGGTTCCGGTATCGGCGTGTATGAATGGGACTTGAGACACCGGTAGATCGCGTACAGACGGTGGTCACAGTTTTCGGGGCGCCGGGCATGGCCCGGTGGGGTTCATCGCAGCCCGTCCACGTCCAGGATCAGCGCCATGCGACCATCGCCGATCAAGGTTGCACCGGCATAACCGCGCAGGCCGCGCAGCGCTTTCGGCAGCGGCTTGATGACCACTTCCTCACGCCCGCGTACCTGGTCCACGACCAGCCCGAAGCGCGCTTCGCCAGCCTGCAGCACCACGATGGTCAGCAGCGGCGAGGCTGCCGGCGTCACATCCAGCCACTGGCGCAGATCGACCAGCGGCAGCGTGTGCGAGCGGCGGTCGAGCACGGCACGGCCATCGAACCAGCCCAGCGAGGTGCGCGGCGCGTGCAGCACTTCCATCACGCGGGCCAGCGGCAGCGCATAGACGTCCTCGCCGGCCTGCACCAGCAGGGTCGGCAGGATCGCCAGGGTCAGCGGCACGCGGATCAGGAAGCGGCTGCCACGGCCCAGCTCCGACTGGATCTGGATCTGGCCGCTCAGTTCGCGGATGCGTGACTGCACCACGTCCATGCCGACGCCACGACCGGAGATGTCGGTGACCTGCTGCTTGGTCGAGAAGCCGGGCAGGAACACCAGGTGCAGGCACTCCTCGCTGCTCAGGCGCGCGGCGGCTTCCGGATCGATCAGGCCCTTCTCGCGCGCCTTGGCACGCAGCTTTTCCGGGTCGATGCCGGCGCCATCGTCCTGCACCTCGATGCTGACGTAGTCGCCTTCCTGCTGTGCGGACAGGCGCACATGGCCCATCCGTGGCTTGCCCTGTGCCTCGCGCAGGTCGGGCATTTCCACGCCATGGTCGATGGCGTTGCGGACCAGGTGCACCAGCGGGTCGGCCAGCGCTTCCACCAAGTTGCGGTCGAGCTCGGTCTCGGCGCCGATCAGTTCCAGGTCCACTTCCTTCTTCAGCGAGCGGGCGACGTCGCGGGCAACCTTGGGGAAGCGCGAGAACACCTTGCCCACCGGCTGCATGCGGGTGCGCATCACTGCCGACTGCAGGCGGGCGGTGGCGATATCCAGAGTGGACACGGCCCGGTCCAGCTCTTCATCGCGCAGGCGTGCACGCAGGGTCTTGAGCCGATTGCGTGACAGCACCAGTTCGCCGATCAGGTTGACGATCGCGTCCAGGCGCTTGGTGTCCACGCGCACGGTATGTTCGGCCTCGGCCAGCGGCTTGGCGGCCGGCTTCGCCACCGGTGCCGGTGCGGCGACCGGGCGCGGCGCTGCGATCGGTGCCGGTGCCACCACGGCCGCAGGCTTGGTGCCCGGTGCCGCGCCACCGTGCAGCTGGTCGAGCAGGGCTTCGAACTCGTCTTCGCTGATCAGTCCGTCGTCGGCCTTCTTCGCTGGCGCGACCGCGGTCGGCGCGTTGCCACCATGCAGCTGGTCGAGCAGAGCCTCGAATTCGTCGTCGGTGATCAGGTCGCTGCCACCCGCGGTGGGTGCTGCGGCGGCGGCGGGTGCAGCCACGGCACCGCTGTGCACGTCGAACTGTGCGATCAGGTCCGGCGGCGCATAGCCCGGCTCGGTGCCGGAGGAAACCGCGTCCAGCATCGATTGCAGGTAGTCCAGCGATTGCTGGGCCGCGTCGAAGTGGTGGGCCTGCAGCACGGCCTGGCCGGCACGTGCGGCGCCCAGCGCCTCTTCAGCGGCATGGCACAGCTCGACCATGGCGGTGACGCCGAGGAAGCCGGCGCCGCCCTTGAGCGTGTGGTAGCCGCGGAACACCGCGTTGAGCTGGTCGCTGTCCTGCGGTGCCTGCTCCAGCGACACCAGCTGTTCGCCGAGGCGATCCAGGATTTCCTGCGCCTCGATGATGAAATCGGCAGTGATGTCGTCGGATACCGCGCTCATGCTTACAGCCCCAGATCCGACAACAGGTCGTCGGCGTCGTTCTGCGAGACCGCGTGGCGGTCCAGTCCCTTCAGTGCCGGCCCGGCCAGTTCCGGGTCGGTGCGATGCTGTTCCGGCGGCAGGCCGAGCGCGCCGAAGCCTTCGTGCACGCGGCGGACGATGCCGACCACGCGACGGATGATCTGCCCGGTCAGGTCCTGGTAGCTCTGGGTCAGGGCGATCTCGGTCAGGTTGTGGCGGATGCGCTCGAGCTGCGCGTCCTGGCCCGGCTGCAGGCCTTCGGCGCGCAGCTGTTCGGTCAGGCTGCGGCATTCCTCGGCCAGGTCCAGGGTGCGGTGCGTGGCCTGTTCGGTCATCGCCACCACGTGGTCCAGTCGCGCGCAGGCGTCGTCCAGTTCGCCGGCTTCGCTCGGCACGGTCGGCAGTTCGCCCAGCGCCTGTCCCAGCTCGCGGGCCAGCCGCGAGAGGCCGCTCATCATCGGCTGCGTGCGCAGCGCGACCAGCCCGTCGATGCGCTGCCGCCAGGCGGCCTCGTCACCGGACTCGAGTGCGTCCAGGGCTTCCTGCAGGCGCAGGGCGAGGGCGTTCTTGTCGACCGTGGTATCCATCAGGCGCTGGCCGCCAGGCGTTCGAAGATCTTGCCGAGCTTCTCTTCCAGCGTCTGCGCGGTGAACGGCTTGATGATGTAGCCGTTCACGCCGCTCTGGGCGGCTTCGATGATCTGCTCGCGCTTGGCTTCTGCCGTGACCATCAGCACCGGCAGGGTCTTCAGCTTGGCATCGGCACGGATGGCCTTGAGCAGCTCGATGCCGGTCATTACCGGCATGTTCCAGTCGGTGACCACGAAATCGAACGGCTGGCTCTGCAGCAGCGACAGCGCGGCATGCCCGTCCTCGGCTTCGGCGGTATTGGTGAAGCCCAGATCGCCCAGCAGGTTCTTGACGATTCGACGCATGGTCGAGAAGTCGTCGACGATCAGGATGCGCATGTTCTTGTTCAAAGCAGAATTCCTTTGTTGTTCATTCCGGACGGCCGGGGGCAGCCGCCTCGGGGATGTTCATTCTTCGAGGCCTGCGTCGGCAGCCTCGAACAGCTTCAGCCGGCCGCGCAGGCGCAGTACCGCCTGGCCGTGGATCTGGCAGACCCGCGACTCGCTCACGCCGAGCACCGCGCCGATCTCCTTCAGGTTCAGTTCCTGCTCGTAGTACAGCGAGAGCACCAGTTGTTCGCGCTCGGGCAGGTGGCCGATGGCCTTGCCCAGCTCGCGACCGAACTCACCGCGCTCCAGTACCTGCTGCGGGGTCGGCCCGCCCTGGGCGACGGTGTCCAGCTCGCCCTGGTCCTCGATGCGCGATTCCAGGCTCAGCACCTGGCCACGTGCAGCGTCTTCCATCAGCCGCAGGTACTCAGGCAGCGGCATCTCCATCGCGGCGGCCACTTCAGTGGCGCTGGCGGCACGGCCACTGCTCTGTTCCAGGCGGCGGATGGTGGCGGCGGCATCACGTGCACGGCGGTGCACCGAGCGCGGGACCCAGTCACCACGGCGGATCTCGTCGATCATCGAACCACGGATGCGGATCGAGGCGTAGGTCTCGAAAGAAGCACCCTGGTCGGCGTCATAGCTGCGCGAGGCTTCGATCAGTCCCATCATGCCGGCCTGGATCAGGTCGTCGACCTCGACGCTGGCCGGCAGGCGCGCGGCCAGGTGGTGGGCGATGCGCCGCACCAGGTCCGAATGCTGGGCGATGACTTCGTTTGCCGCCGAGCGCTGCACTTCCCTGTACTGGGCTGCGCCTTTCATGCCGTCACCCCACGCTGCTTGAGGATGCGTTCGAGGAAGAACTCGACGCCGCCACGCGGTTCGGTCGGCGCCTGCCAGCGCGCGGTACGGCGCGCGATCTCGGTGATCGCCAGCGCCGCCGGGCTGGACGGATAGGCCTTCACCACCGGCTGCTGGCGCTGCACCGACAGGCGCAGCCAGTCATCCTGCGGCACGCAGCCCAGGTAGTTCAGCGAGACATCGGCAAGGAACTTCTCACAGACGCGGGTCAGCTTTTCGTACAGCACGCGGCCCTCGTTCGGGTCGCGCACCATGTTGGCCACCACCTGGATGCGGTCCACGCCGCGCTCGCGCGACAGCACCTTGATCAGTGCGTAGGCGTCGGTGATCGAGGCCGGCTCGTCACAGACCACCACCACGGTGTCCTGTGCGGCCTGGCAGAAGGTCAGCACGCCATCGGTGATGCCCGCGGCAGTGTCCACCACCATGATGTCCAGCTCGCGCTCCAGTTCGGAGAACACGTTGACCAGGCCAACGTGCTCGGCCGGGGCCAGCTCGGCCATGTGGCGGCGGCCGGATGCGGCCGGGACCACCAGCACGCCGTTCGGGCCTTCGACGATGACGTCATCCAGCGTGCAGCGGCCGGCGACCAGGTCGGCCAGCGTAAAGGTGGGGTTCAGGCCCAGGATCACGTCGATGTTGGCCAGGCCGAGGTCGGCGTCCAGCAGCAGCGTGCGCTTGCCCATTCCAGCCAGGGCCACGGCCAGGTTGGCCGACACATTCGTCTTGCCCACGCCGCCCTTGCCGCCAGTGACCGCAATGGTGCGCACAGGGCCGAGCGGCTCGCTGCGGGTGGCCGACAGCGGGAAGGTCTTGGTCAGCTTGGCGTACTCACGCGACGGCATGGTTCAACTCCGGGTTGCAGGGCATATCGGCCGCGCGGCGCAAATCTTCAAGGCGAAGTACAAGATTGGCTGCACTGGCCCGGTGCAGGTCCTCCGGGACGTCCTGGCCATCGGTCACCCAGGTGATCGGCAGGGCATGGTCCACGGCCACCGACAGGGCGTTGCCGAAGCGGCCGGTCTCGTCCAGCTTGCTCAGTACCAGGCCCTGCAGGTTGGCGGCGCCGAAGCGGCGGACCACCTCGTCCATGTCGCCGAAGCTGGTGTTGGCCGGCAGCACCAGCAGGGTGCGGACCTGGCGGGCGGCACGCAGCCACTGCAGCTGGGCGGCCAGGGCGCGGTCGCGCGGGCCCAGGCCGGCGGTGTCGATCAGCACCAGCTTGTAGTCCTTCAGGCGTTCCAGCAGCTGGTCCAGGTCGGTGCCGCTGTTGGCCTCGTGCACCGCGATGCCGAGCTGGCGGCCGTAGCCGTACAGCTGCTCGCGGGCACCGATGCGGGTGGTGTCGGTGGTGACCAGGGCCACGTCACGCGGCGCGTGCTTCTCGGCGAAGCGCGAGGCCAGCTTGGCGATGGTGGTGGTCTTGCCGGCGCCGGTCGGTCCGACCAGTGCGATCACACCACCTTCTTCCAGCGGGTCGACCGGGGCGATCGGCAGCTTGCGCGAAATCAGCCCCAGCATCAGGCCGCGGCCTCGATGGGCCTCGGTCTCCAGCGGGATCTGCATGGCCACGTCGCGGGCCAGGCCGGCATCGAAGCCATACTCGTCCATCAGGTCCAGCGCGGTGGCGCGCACCGGGCAGCCGCGCAGGCGCTCGTCGGTGAAGCGGTTCATCTCGCGCTCGATCACATGGCGCATGCCGGCCACTTCCTGGCGCAGCTGGCGGATCTCGGCGTCGTCCTGGGCCACCAGGGTCAGTGCCGGGGCTGGGGCCAGCACGGGGGCAGCGCCGGTTTCGTCGCTGGCTTCGACCGGTGCCGGTTCGCTGGCAACGATCCCGGGCTGCGCTTCGGTCACGGCAGCGGTCGGCAGCGGCGGCGGCTGCACGGCCGACGTCGCGCTTTCGTGATGCGTCTCGTGCGGCGGGTCGATCTGGAAGCGGGCGCGGTTGGCCGGTGCGGCGGTGCTGGGCGCCGGTGCGACGATGGCTTCGGCGAACGGAGCGAAGATCTGATCCGGCAGCGCCGGTTCGTTGACGGCGGCGCGTGCCAGGGTGGCGGCGAAGCCGGTGCTGCCGCGGGTCGGCACGATCTCGTCGGCGCTGTCCAGGGTGCGGCCGGTGGCGCCGACCGCAGCGCGGGCGAGGGCAGCCACGGCCGAGGTGGTTGCGGCGACCGGTTCCGGTGCCGGGGTATTGCTGCGGCGGCGGGTGACCGCGGCGATCACCGCGTCGGCGGCGGTGCGCGGCTTCGGCGCCGGCGGCGGAGCGATGTCACGACGCGAGGCTTCCAGTGCACGCTGCACGGCGCTCTCGTCGTAGTTGGCGGCGGCGACGATCTCGATGCCTTCCTCGATCCGGCGGTTGGACAGGATCACGGCGTCAGGACCATGTTCCTTGCGCACCAGGTTCATGGCCGAGCGCATGTCGGCGGCGACGAATCGTTTGATTTTCATGCTGTGGTCACGGGACGAAGACGGCGGGGTGGCGGTCGGAGAACTCGGGTGGTCGGTGGTCTGCACGGTGCGGGTTCCCCTTGGTATCTGTCTGTTGCGTTGGTTCGAAAGTGGTGTCTGTTTTCTGGCGCATCGGAGGGCGGCGTCAGCTGATCGTTCCGACCAGCTTCAGGCGCTTGTCCTCCGGCACCTCGCTGTAGGCCAGGACCGACAGCGACGGAACGCTGTGGCGGACCAGGCGGGCCAGCGCGGCACGCACCGGGCCAGGTACCAGCACGACCGCGGGCTCGTTGCGGGCTTCCTGCTTGCTGACACATTCGGCCAGGCTCTGGTGCAGTCGCTCAGCGAGTCCGGGTTCCAGCGCGGCGCCGTTGCCCTGCGTGGACTCCTGCAAGACACGTTCCAATTGTGGGTTGAGCGTGAACACCGGCAGCTCCGCCGACATTCCGGCGATCTCCTGCACGATGAAACGACCCAGCGCGGTGCGCACCGCGGCGGTCAGTACGGCCGGGTCCTGGCTGTTCGGAGCGTGTTCGACCAGTGCTTCGGCGATCTTGCGCAGCTGGCGGATTGGAATGCGCTCGACCAGCAGGTTCTGCAACACGCGCACCACCGCCGACAGCGGCAGCGCCTTCGGCGTCAGATCTTCGACGAGCTTGGGCGCGCTCTTGGCCAGGTTGGCCAGCAGGTGCTGCACTTCCTCGTGGCCGAGCAGCTCGGGCGCGTGTTCGCGGATCAGGTGCGACAGATGGGTGGCGACCACGGTGGCCGGATCGACCACGGTGTAGCCCAGCGTTTCGGCCTGGGCACGCTGGTGCGGTTGGATCCAGGTCGCGTCCAGGCCGAACGCGGGGTCCTTGCCGGCGATGCCTTCCAGCGCGCCGAGCGCGCTGCCCGGGTCCAGTGCCAGCTCGCGGTCCGGATGGATCTCGGCGGTGGCCACCGGTACGCCGTGCACCAGCACGCGGTAGCCGTTGGCCGGCAGTTCCAGGTTGTCGCGGATGTGCACCGACGGGATCAGGAAGCCGACGTCCTGGGTCAGCTTGCGCCGCACGCCCTTGATGCGTGCCATCAGTTCGCCGCCCTGGCTGCTGTCCACCAGCGGAATCAGCCGGTAGCCGACCTCCAGGCCCAGCGGATCGACCGGGCGCAGTTCGTCCCAGCTCAGTTCGGCAGTCGGAGCCGGCGCGGCCGGGCGGCCGAGTGCGTTGAGCGCGGCAGCGTCATTGCCTGCGGCTGCCGGATCGGTGGCCGCGGCCTTGCCCTTGCGGTAGACCTTCCAGGCGATGAAGCCGAGGATCGCGGACAGTGTCAGGAAAGCGACGTTGGGCATGCCCGGCACCAGGCCGACCACGCCGATGATGCCGGCGGTGATCGCCAGCGCACGGTACTGCCCGAACACCTGGCCGGTCATGGCCTGGGCCATGTCCTGCGAGCGCGAGGCGCGGGTGACCAGCATGGCCACGGCGCTGGAGACCAGCAGCGCCGGCAGCTGCGCCACCAGGCCATCACCAATCGACAGCAGGGTGTAGGTGGCAGCGGCATCGCCAAACGGCATGCCATGCTGCAGCACGCCTACGGCCAGGCCGCCGAGCATGTTGATGAACAGGATCAGGATGCCGGCAATGGCATCACCACGGATGAACTTGCTGGCACCATCCATCGCGCCGTAGAAATCGGCTTCCTCGCGGACTTCCTCGCGGCGCAGCTTGGCTTCTTCACGCGTCAGCAAACCGGCGTTGAGGTCGGCGTCGATCGCCATCTGCTTGCCGGGCATCGCGTCGAGGATGAAGCGCGCGGTCACTTCCGAGACGCGGCCGGCGCCCTTGGTGATGACCACGAAGTTGATGATGGTCAGGATCGCGAACACCACGATGCCCACTGCGTAGTTGCCGCCGATCACGAATTCGCCGAACGCGGCGATGACCTTGCCCGCGGCGTCGTGGCCGTTCTGGCCGTTCAGCAGGATGACGCGGGTGGAGGCGACGTTCAGCGCCAGCCGCAGCATGGTGGTGATCAGCAGCACGATCGGGAAGATCGTGAAATCCAGTGGGCGCTTCACGTAGACCACCGCCAGCAGCACCATCAGCGAGATGGCGATGTTGAAGGTGAACAGCGCATCGAGCACCGGCGCGGCCAGCGGGACCACGACCATGGCCAGCAGGGCCAGCACGATCAGCGGTGCGCCAAGGCCCTGGCGGATCATTTCCAGCGCGCGGCGGGTGTTGAAACCGGTGGAGGGCTGGGCGCTCACGGGCGGCCTCCCTTGCCGAATTCATCCACCTGGATGTGCGGGGCGTCCGGCATCGGGCCAGTGCGCCAGGCGCGCAGCTGGTAGACGTAGGACAGGACCTGGGCGACGGCCGAATACAGTCTCACGGGGATTTCCTTTCCGAGTTGGCCTTCCCGATACAAGGCGCGTGCCAAAGGCGGGGCGGAGACGATCGCCACCTTGTTGCCGTCGGCCACTTCACGGATGCGCAGGGCGGTCTCATCCACACCCAGGGCGACCACTTTGGGGGCGTTCATGGCGCCGCCCTCGTACTTAAGGGCCACCGCGTAGTGGGTGGGGTTGACTACCACCACGTCGGCAGTGGGCACCGCCTCCATCATCCGGCGGTTGGCCATCTGCTGTTGCAGCTGGCGGATGCGGCCCTTGACCTCCGGGCTGCCCTCGCTTTCCTTCATTTCCCGGCGCAGCTCTTCACGGGTCATCTTCAGCTTGCGCATCCAGTTCCAGCGCTGGTAGGGCGCATCGATGGCGGCCAGCACCAGCATGGCGCCGGCGGTGGCCAGCAGCAGGCGCAGGGTGAAGCCGAGCCCGTCGGTGATGGCGGTCTCCAGCGGGTGGTGAATCAGCCCGCGCAGGGTGTCGAAGCCGGTCCACACCACCAGCCCGGCGGCAACGCCGACAAAAGCCACGCGCAACAACGACTTGGTGAACTCGGCGATGGCTTCCGGGCCATACAGGCGCTTGAGCCCGCTCATCGGGTTCATGCGGTTGAAGTCGGGCATCATCGCCTTCTGCGACCAGCGCAGGCCGCCCATCACCAGCGGGGCGACGAAGCTGGCCAGCAGGCAGACCAGCACCAGCGGCGCGATCACCAGCATGAACTGCAGCAGCAGGTCGCCGAAGTGGCCGAACAGTTCCTTCGGGTTCTGCCGCAGGCTCTGCTCTGGGCTGAGTGCATGCTTCATCCAGGCGCTTGCACCACGGCCGATCGAGCCGCTCATGGCCATCACCGCCAGCACGCCGGCGCCGAACACGGCGGCCGTTCCGAGCTCGCGCGAGCGCGGCAGGTTGCCCTGTTCACGGGCGTCGCGCAGGCGTTTTTCGGTAGGTTGTTCGGTCTTTTCGCCGGCGGATTCGTTCTCGGACATCACGGGCACTGCGGCAGGGGATGCCGGGGTGCGTGCAAGAAGTGTTCCGTGATGGGTTCATGTGCCAACCAAGGTTGGCATCTACCAGAGCAAGTGCAGGTGGGAGCGCAGCCTGGATTTACCCCGGCGGGTGCTGCGTCGGCGGGCTCTGCGCCAGTTCCACCCGAGGCCGCGGCAGGTCATGCAGCTGCATGAAGCGCGCCGCATCCACCGGACGGCCGAGCAGGTAGCCCTGCAGGTAATCGCAGCCCAGCCGCTCCAGGTAGGCGCGCTGCGCGGCGGTCTCCACGCCCTCGGCGACGATGTCCATGTCCAGCGCGTGGCCCAGCGCCACGATCGCCGAGACGATCACCACGTCCTCGGCGCTGTGCTCCAGGTCGCGTACGAAGGCGTGGTCGATCTTGATTTCGGTGGCCGGCAACCGCTTCAGGTACAGCAGGCTGGAATAGCCGGTGCCGAAGTCATCGATGGAGATGCCCACGCCCAGTGCCGAGAGCGCCTGCAGCAGGCGCAGGCTGGTATCGGTATCGCGCATCACCGTGCTTTCGGTGATCTCCAGCACCAGGTGGCGTGGGGCAATGTCGTAGCGTTCGATCACTTCACGCACATCCTGCAGCAGGTGCGGCGAACTGAACTGCACCGGCGACAGGTTCACCGACATCGACCAGCCCTCGTGGCCGGCATCGTGCCAGCGGCGCAGCTGCTGGCAGGCCTGGTCCAGCGCCCAGCGCCCGATCTCATTGATCGCACCGCTGCGTTCGGCCAGCCGGATGAAGCGGTCCGGCGGGATCAGGCCATGCTCCGGATGGCGCCAGCGGATCAGCGCTTCGGCACCGGCCACCTTCTGCGTGGCTACCTGGATCTTCGGCTGGTAGTGCAGGAACAGCTGCTCGCTGCCGATGGCCCGGCGCAGGTCGGCCAGCAGCCGGAACTGTTGTTCGGCGCTGTCATTCATCCAGTCGGCGAACAGCACGAAGGCGTTGCGTCCGGATTCCTTGGCCTGGTACATCGCTGCATCGGCAAAGGCCATCAGCTGCCGCTCGCTGGCAGCGTGATCCGGACAGATCGCCACGCCGATGCTGGCGGTCACCTGCAGTTCGTTGTCGGCCAGCAACGGCCCGCTGCCGACCGCCTGCAGGATGCGCCGGGCCAGCGTCGGCAGGTCCTCGTCGTGCTCGATGCGCACCACCAGCACGAATTCGTCACCGCCCAGACGGGCCAGCATGTCGTTGGGCCGAAGCAGCTGGCGCGTGCGTTCGGCCACCGCAACCAACAGTGCATCGCCGGCCTGGTGGCCGTAGGCATCGTTGACCTGCTTGAAGCCATCCAGGTCCATGAACATCACCGCGAAGCGGCTGCCGCCCTGTTCGGCCTCGGCCAGCGCCTGCACGATCCGACGCTGCAGCAGCAGGCGGTTGGGCAGGCGGGTAAGCGGGTCGTGCAGTGCGGCCTGGGTCAGTTCCTGCTGTGCGTCGGTCAGTGAGGTACTCAACAGGGAATTGCGCAGGCGCAGCAGCTGCGCCTCCACCCGCTGGTCCAGCCAGGAGACCACCAGCACCACGGCCAGGATGGCGACGGTCAGCACCACCACCAGCATGGCCAGCCATTCGCTCTGCAGCCCATCGCCGACGGCTGCGCCGCAGATGCTGCCTTCCGGAAAGCGTGCGGCGGCCATGCCGGTGTAGTGCATGCCGACGATGGCCAACCCGAGCAGGCCGGCAGCCGCGAGCCGGTCGCCGACACGGGTGCGCTGCGCGCGCAGGCGGAACGCCACGTACAGCGCCGTCCACGAGGCGGCCACCGCCACCATCAGCGAAAAAAGCAGCCAGCCCGGGTCGTAGTCGATGCCCGGCTGCATGCGCATTGCGGCCATGCCAACGTAATGCATGCCGGCAATGCCGGTGCCCATCAGCAGCGCGCCACCGGCCAACCGCGGGTGGGGCAGGGTACGCAGCGAAACCAGCCATAGCGCGAACACCGATGAGGCGATCGCCAATGCGAGGGAAAGCAGGGTGATCGGCAGGTCGTAGCCGAGCGGAATGGGCAGATCGAAGGCGAGCATGCCGATGAAGTGCATCGACCAGATGCCCAGGCCCATGGCGAAGCCACCACCGAGGCGCCACCACCACGCCGCGCCCTTGCCGGGTGCAGTGACCGTGCGCCCGGCCATCGCCAGCGCGGTGTACGAAGCCATCACGGCCACCAGCAGCGAGATCGCCACCAGCCACGGGTTGTACGTGCCTACCAGCATTCGTCAGTCTCCCGGACCTGCCTGTCGACGGAAACCACGGTGGGGCATGCATGAGGCAGGCCGACGCACGGCGCCGGCCACGTGCGGCATCCCCCCGGTTGCCGCGTATTCACTCTAACGCGCAGACCCGGGGGAAGGGCAAGCAGTAAAACGTGATGATCCGGTCAGTGTGTGACCGTGTCCGCAGCCTGGAAGGCGGCATCGAAGAGGCGCTGTACCGGCGGACCCATTTCCCCGGCCAGCAGCGCCAGCAGGAACAGGCCCAGCAGCAGAGACACTGGCAGGCCGAGCTGGATCGGGTTCAGCGCCGGGGCCGCACGGGCCAGTACGCCGAACGCCAGGTTCACCGCCAGCATTGCCACAGTCAGCGGGATCGCCAGGGTCAATGCGCCGCGCAGTACGGTCAGCAGGAAGGTTGGGGCGATGCTGAAGAAGGCGTGCGGGTCCGGCAGCGGGGCGCCGATCGGCAGCGCCCGGTAGCTGTCCACCACCAGCGAGATCAGCGCCAGGTGCCCGTTGGCGGTGAAGAACAGCAGGCCGAACAGCAGATAGAACCACTGGCCGATCACGCCGGAGGTGCCGCCACGCAATGGGTCACTCATCTGCGCGAAGGCCAGGCCGGTGCCCTGGGCGATCAGTTCGCCGGCCATCGCGCCGGCCTCGAACACCAGCCGAAGCAGGAAGCCGATGGATACGCCGATGGCCAGTTCACGGGCGATGGTAAGGACCGTGGCGGCATCGAAACCGGTCCAGTCCGGTACCGGCAGCAGCAGCGGCGCCAGTGCGATGGCCAGGGTGCCAGCCAGCACCACGCGCACCCGCGCGGGAACGGCACGGGTGCCGACCATCGGCATGGCCATGGCCACTGCGCCGATGCGCAGCATGGTCCACAGCACGGTGCCGATCATGCCGAAGGCCTGCAGGCCGTCGGCAGCCATCTGGGTGGCGGCGTCCATCGAAGCGCGTGTCCTAGCCGATCAGGTGTGGAATGCGCTGGAACAGCAGCGTGGTGAACTCCACCAGGTGGCCGATCAGCAGGCTGCCCAGCGCGAACAGCACCGCGGTCAGCGCCGCCGCCTTGGCAACGAAGGCGATGGTCGGCTCATTGAGCTGGGTCGCGGCCTGCACCACGCCCACCACCACACCGACCACCAGCACGGTGAGCAGCAGCGGGCCGGCCACCCACAACACGGTGATCAGGCCGCCACGCAGTTCGGTCAGGGCAAGTTCGGGAGTCATTCGGGTTCCATCTGCTCATGTAGAGTCGAGCCGCGCTCGACTGTGCTTCTGTAGAGTCGAGTCATGCTCGACTGCCTCTCGATCACGCCGGATTGAAGCTCGCCGCCAAGGTGCCGACGGTCAGCACCCAGCCATCCACCAGCACGAACAGCAGGATCTTGAACGGTGCCGACACCAGCATCGGCGACAGCATCATCATGCCCATCGACATCAGCACGCTGGCCACGACCAGGTCGATGATCACGAACGGAATGAAGATCAGGAAGCCGATCTCGAAGGCGGTCTTCAGTTCACTGGTGACGAACGAGGCGACCAGCACCGGGAACGGGATCGCGTCGGGGCTGGCGTAGGTGCCATGCCCGGCGATGCCGGCAAAGGTCATCAGGTCGGTCTCGCGGATCTGCGCCAGCATGAAGGCGCGTAGCGGCGAGGTGGTCAGCGTCCAGGCGGTCTGGAAGTCGATCTCGCCATTGAGGTAGGGCGCCATGCCGGTGCTCCAGGCCTTGTCCCAGGTCGGCAGCATGATCATTGCGGTGAGGAACAGGGCCAGGCCCAGCAGCACCTGGTTGGACGGCGTCTGTCCGGTGCCCAGTGCCTGGCGCAGCAGGCCCAGCACGATGATGATGCGGGTGAACGAGGTCAGTACCAGCAGCATCGACGGGATCAGGGTGATCGCGGTCATCAGCAGCAGGGTTTGCAGCGGCAGGCTGACCGGTGCACCGCCGATCTTGCCGACGTTGATGTCCGGCAGCGGCGTGGTCGGGGCACCGGGTGCGGCGAATGCCAGCGCCGGCAACAGGCACAGGGCGAGCATCAGCAGCCACGGCATCAGGGTGGCAAGACGGGTACGGGTGACACGCATGTCAGGGATCCTTGCGCAGCCGCTGCTGCAGCAGCTGGGCGAAATTCGGCAGGTTCTTGAAGTCCGGCACGCGCACCGGCGCGGGCGCCGGCAGCGGTTCGGGCAGGGTGTGCAGGGTGTTGATACCGCCGGCGGTGACGCCCAGCAGCAGCTGCTGGCCGTTGACCTCGACCACCACCACGCGCTCCTTGGCACCGACACTCAGGCTGGCCACCACCTTCATGCCGTCGGCCGGGCGGAAGCCGCTGCCGGGCAGGCGCTTTAGCAGCCAGCCGAGGCCGATGACCAGCGCCAGCACGGCCAGCAGCGCCAGCACCGCACCGAACAGGCTCGGTGCGGCGGCCGCGTGCTGGCCGACCTGCGGACCGATCGGTGCGGCGGTCTTGCCGACCGCCAACAGGGTGGAGGCCAGCAGGCTCAACGCAGTCTCCGGATCCGCTCGCTCGGGCTGACCACGTCGGTCAGGCGCACGCCGAAGCGGTCGTTGATCACCACCACCTCGCCGTGGGCGATCAGGGTGCCGTTGACGAACACGTCCAGCGACTCGCCGGCACCGCGTTCCAGTTCCACCACCGAGCCCTGGTTGAGCTGCAGCAGATTGCGGATCGGCAGGCGGGCACGACCGACTTCCAGCGACAGGGTCACCGGCACGTCGAGGATCACGTCCAGGTTGAGGTCGGCGCCGGCCCCTTCTTCGGCCTGCAGGGTGCCGAACTGGGCCGGGGTCGGTTCGAGGGCGTCGATATCGTTCATTGCGGGTCTTCCTGGATGACGGGTGCGCGCGGGCGGGTGCCCGGCGGATGGGTAGCGGTGATCTTCACGGCGTTCATGCCGTTGGCGATGCCGAACTCGCCGGTGAACACCGGGATGTTCTCCACGCACAGCGGCACCTGCGGGCTGAGCTCGATCGGCAGGATGTCGCCGACCTTCAGCTGGGTCAGGTCACGCAGGGTCATGCGCTTGCTGGCCAGTACGCTGGACAGGGTCACCTCGGCGATGTTGAGCTGTTCGCGCAGGGTCTGGCCCCAGCTTTCGTCGCGATCATTGCGGTCGCTCTGGATGCCAGCGTCGAGCAGCTCGCGGATCGGTTCCAGCATCGAATACGGCAGGGTCACATGGATGTCGCCGCCACCGCCGTCGAGCTCGACGTGCAGCCGGCACACCACCACGTACTCGCGCGGCGTCACGATGTTGGCGAAGTGCGGGTTGATCTCCGAGTTGATGTACTCGAAGTCGACATCCATCACCGGTGCCCAGGCCTCGCGCAGGTCGGCGAAGGTCTGCTTCAGCAGCAGGTGGATCACCCGCATTTCGGTGGCGGTGAACTCGCGGCCTTCAATGCGGGTCGGGTAGCGCCCGTCGCCGCCAAAGAAGTTGTCGACGATGGCGAACACCAGGGTCGGTTCGAACACGATCAGGCCGGTACCGCGCAGCGGCTTGAAGCGGATCAGGTTCAGGTTGGTCGGCACATACAGCGAGTGCATGTAGTCGTTGAACTTGATCAGCTCGATGCCGCGCACCGACAGTTCGGCCGAACGGCGGATCAGGTTGAACAGGCCGATCCGCCACAGGCGCGCGAAGCGCTCATGGACCATTTCCAGGGTCGGCATGCGACCGCGGATGATGCGGTCCTGGCTGGCGAAGTCGTACGAACGTGCTTCGCCTGACGGCGGTTCCGCATCGGTCTCGACCGCGCCACTGTCCACGCCGTGGAGCAGGGCATCGATCTCGTCCTGGGACAGCAGATCATTCATCTGTGGGCCCTTACTGGGTCACGAAGCTGGTGAACAGCAGATCGTCGGCGCCGTTGCTGCCGGTCTCGGCCTTGAGCACTTTCTGCACTTCGGCCAGCGAAGCGGCCTGCAGCTTCTGCTTGCCGGCGATGTCGGCGATCTGGTCGGGGCTGACCTGCGAGAACAGCATCAGCAGGCGTGCGCGAATGGCTGGCGCATGCGTCTTGATCGCTTCCAGTGCAGCGGGATCGCGGGTCATCAGCTGCACTTCCAGCTGCAGGTAGCGCGGGCCGTCGACCGGGCCGTTGAGATTGACCACGAAGGCCGGGTCCAGCGCGAAGTACTGCGCCGGTGCCGGAGTACTGGCCTTCTTCGGGGCCTGCGCGGTCTTCTCTTCGTGCTTGGACTGGGTGAAGAACCAGACGCCGCCACCGGCGGCAGCGGCGGCGAGCACGGCCACCAGTGCGGTGATCAGGATCGGACTACGCGGCTTGGCGGCCTTGTCCTTCTCGGCGGTCTTCTTGGTTTTGTCAGCGGCTGCGGCCACGGGGTGAAGCTCCTGAGGGTTGCTTCACCGGGATATGCAAGGGGTGTGCCGGAGCCGGGGCAGAGGGGTGCGACGGAATTCCGTCGGGGTGCCGGTGGGGCCGTGCGGAGCACGCTCCGCACCCACCAACGCGATACTGGTAGGTGCCAACCGTCCCGCTCTGGTGGGTGCCAACCTTGGTTGGCACGTCTGTCAGGCGTACGCGTCCAGCAACCCGCGCTGGCGGATCAACTGCGCGGACGACACGCTGGCCTCGCCCGGCGACGGTTCTCCGTCACCCGCGATGCCGCCGCCACTGGCCTGGCCTGACGCATTGCCGTCACCACCGGGCGCCTGATGACCAACATCAGCATGAGCCAGCTGGAAGCCCTGCTCGCCGAGGAGTTCGCGCAGGCGCGGCAGGCTGCTTTCCAGTGCCTGGCGCACATCCACGTGTGGGCTGCTGAAGCTGGCATGCACCTTGTCGCCGTTCAACTGCAGGCGCACATCGACCGGGCCCATGTCGTCCGGACTCAACCGGATGTGGGCGTGGCCGATCTTCTGGTCGGCCAGCCAGCCCAGGCGCGCGCCGACGGCCTGGTCGAAACCATCGTCACCGAGCACCGGCTTCGGCGTCGGCTCGCCATTGAAGATGGCATTGCCGGTGGCCAGCGCGGCTTTCAGATCCTGCACGGCCGCATTGCTTGGCGCATGCAGCAGCGGCGCTGCGGCACGGTCGCCGATGAAGGTTGCGTCGCTGTCTTCGCCACGTTCGTTGCGCTTGCCGGGCAGCACCAGTTCAGGCAACGGCAGCGTGGCTGTCTGGTCGGTGCCGCTGCTGGTGGTGGACGATGTGGCAGCCGCCGCTGTGGATGGCAGGGCTGCGGCGGCCGGCAGTGCGGCGGGGGCGGGTAGTGCGTTGCCGTCTACGTCGGTAGCCGTTGCGGCCACTGTTGGCAGAGCGGCGGCAGGATCGGCAGGCGCGGGTACCGCCAGCACCAGCCCGGCCAGGCCGAGTGGCGGCCAAGGGGCTTCCTCGGTCGCCGCCGGGGTGTCCTTTTCGGCAACCGGCTTGGCCGGTGCTGTGGGCACCGTGGCGGCGGTCTCTTCGGGGACGGCAGTGCTGTCCGGCCTGCGCTCGGCGCCGGCCTGGCCAGTGCTGTCCGATGCCGGTCCCTGCGTGGACGGCATAGGCGAGTTCGAGGGTTTCGAGGGTGCATCGGCAGCCGGCGAGCCACCGTGCAGCAGTTGGCTGAACTCCTTGTTGCCATCACCGCGTGGCGCGCGGGGTGCGCTGCTGCCGGAATGCTGTGGCTGCGCGTTGGCGCTGCTGGCCAATGGCGCGGGCATCACGAGCGGCCCCCCTGCTCGGCGCCGTCCTGATCTTCGGCCTGCACCAGGCGGGCGCGACGCGCGCCAATGTCGTCCATCTCGCGCTGGTCGCGGCGGTCCGTCACTACCTTTTCCTGTGCGCGGTAGCTGGCGGCCAGCTGTTCCAGCACGGCCTTGTCACGGCTGGCCAGGATCAGGCGGGCGCGCTCGGCTTCCACCTTTTCGCGGTTGCCGTTGACCGTGGCCTGCTGCTGCTCCACCGCACTGTCGAGACGGTCGAGGAAGGCGCGCCGGTTCAGCAGCTGCGCCGGGCTGGTCGCCGCCATCTGCGCGTTCGCGTATTCCTCGGCATAGCGGCGCAGTTCGTCCAGTCGCGATAGATGGGTATCGAGCACGCGCTGGCGTTCGGCCAGATCGCGGGCGACTGCGTCCTCGTGTTCCTGGGCCCGCTTGAGCAGGGGATCGATGCGCTTGGACTGGTTCATGGCTTAACTCTCTTGTTCCACCAGGCGCTGCAGTGCCGCCTGGCTGTGCGGGAGATCTGCGGCCTTGGCGACGTCCTGGCCGAGGAACTCCATGATTTCCGGCCAGCGTTCCAGGGCTTCGTCGGTGGCCGCGTCGTTGCCGCGCTGGTAGGCACCGATGGCGATCAGGTCACGGTTGGCCGAGTAGGCCGAGACCAGCCGCTTCAGCTTGCGGATGCGCAGGCGCCACGGTTCGTCGGCGATTTCCGTGACCACGCGGCTGACCGACGATTCAACGTCGATGGCCGGGTACAGGCCACTGTCGGCCACGCGCCGCGACAGCAGGATGTGGCCGTCGAGGATCGCGCGCGCTGCATCGGCGATTGGATCCTGCGGATCGTCGCCTTCGGTCAGCACCGTGTAGAACGCGGTGATCGAGCCACGGCCCTTGGCACCATTGCCGGCACGCTCGACCAGCGCCGGCAGCTTGGCAAACACCGACGGTGGGTAGCCTCGGGTGGTCGGTGGTTCGCCGACCGACAGGCCGATCTCGCGCTGCGCCTGGGCGAAGCGGGTCAGCGAGTCCATCAGCAACAGCACGTTCAGGCCCTGGTCGCGGAACCATTCGGCGATGGCGGTAGCGCGATAGGCACCATGCAGGCGCGCCAGCGGCGGCCGGTCGGCGGGACTGGCCACCACCACGGCGCGGCGCAGGCCTTCCTCGCCCAGCGTGGTCTCGACGAAGTCGCGTACTTCGCGGCCACGTTCACCGATCAGGCCGACCACGATCACGTCGGCGGCGGTGTAGCGGGTCATCATGCCCAGCAGCGTCGACTTGCCGACGCCGGAACCGGCGAACAGGCCGACACGCTGGCCGCGGCCGATCGGCAGCAGCGCGTTGATCGCGCGCACGCCCACGTCCAGCGGCTGGGTGATCGGCTCACGCGCCAACGGATTGATCGACACGCCGGCCATGCCGACATGGCCCTCGGCGCGGATCGGGCCCTTGCCATCCAGCGGCACGCCGTCGCTGTCGATGACGCGGCCGAGCAGGCCTTCACCCACTTCCACGCCGCCACGGCGCGCGGACGGCACCACCCGCGCATTGGGCAACAGGCCATGCAGCTCTGCGCTGGGCATCAGGTAGGTGCGCTCGCCGGCGAAGCCGACCACTTCGGCATCGACCCAGCCACCATCAACCACTTCCACCTTGCAGCTTGCGCCCAGCGGTGCCTCGCAGCCGACCGCTTCCAGCGTGAGCCCGACCGCGCGGCGCAGCACGCCCTCGCGGATCAGGCCGCGGCCATGGGCAGTATCCACACGCAGGCCATCGAGGCGACGGGCCAGGCGCAGGTTGCGGGCCATGGCCCAGTCGGCCGGTGGCGGCGTCGGCTGCTGATCGGGGTTCATGCATTGGCTCCGGTCTGGCGGATCACCGCGTCCAGCGCGCCGCGCAGGCGGGCTTCCAGGGTGCCGTCGATGCGCACGGCTTCGGCGTGCACGCGAAGATCGCCGCGGCTGAGGCTGGTGTCTGGCACCAGGCGCTGTTGTGGCGGCAGGCTCAACAGCGGGGCGAGGGCGGCGATGTCGTCCGGGTGCAGTCGCACTTCCACTTCCCGGGTGCTGCCACCCACCGCGTCGATGGCCTCACCGACCAGCTGTGCCAGCAGTGCCGGGTCGGCTTCATAGGCGCGGCCGACCAGCGCACCGGCGATGCGTACCGCCAGCTCGCCCAGTGCGCCGACCACTTCGTTCTCCAGCCGCACCAGCGGTCGGCTGAAGTTGTCCAGGATGCCTTCGATCTGCGCGGCGAGACGACGCACCTCCGCCTGGCCCTGGCCGTAGCCTTCGGTATGGCCGTGCTGGAAGCCTTCCTTCTCTGCGCTGTCCTGGATGGCCTGGATTTCCTCCAGGGTCGGCAGCTGCAGCGGCGGCTCCGGCTCGTGTTCCGGGTCCGGCTCGGTGAGTTCGAACGCATCCGCCTGATCCAGCACCGGTTCGGGCTGGGCCAGCAGGTCCGGGGCAAGCCAGCGCACGACGTTGCTCACAGCATGGCCTCCGCGCTGCCACCGATGGTGACGGTGCCTTCATCGGCCATGCGCTTGACGATGGCCAGGATCTCGCGCTGTGCGCCTTCCACGTCGGACAGGCGCACCGGGCCGCGGGCTTCCATGTCTTCCAGCAGGATTTCGGCCGCGCGCTGCGACATGTTGCGGGTGATCTTGTCGCGCACCTTGATGTCGGCACCGCGCAGGGCCAGGCCCAGGCGCTCGCCGCTCACTTCGCGCAGCACCAGCTGCATTTCGCGGTCGTCCAGGTCTACCAGGTCGTCGAACACGAACATCAGGTCCTGGATGCGGTTGCTCAACGGCGCATCGATGCGGGCGATCTCGCCCAGGATCGCCTGGTCCTGGCCGCTGTCCATGAAGTTCAGGATGTTGGCCGCGCACTGCACGCCGCCAATGTTGGACGACTTCAGGTTCTGGTTGCCGGCGAACTGGCGCTCCATGATCTCGTTGAGTTCATTGAGTGCGTTCGGCGGAATGCCGTCGAGGGTGGCGATGCGCAGCAGCACGTCCACGCGGGTACGGTCGGGCAGCAGCTTCAGCGCGTCGGCGGCCTGGTCGGTTTCCAGGTGCGCCATCACGATGGCGATGATCTGCGGGTGCTCGTTGCGCACCAGGTCGGCCACCGCACGCGGGTCCATCCACTTCAGCGCGTCCAGGCCGGTGGTGTTGCGGCCGAGCAGGATGCGGTCGATCAGGTTGCCGGCCTTCTCGCTGCCCAGTGCCTGCACCAGCATGTTGCGGATGTAATCGTCCGAGCCCACGCCCAGCGAGGTCTTCGAGCCCAGCTCCTGGCCGAACTGGTCCATCACCCGTTCCACCTGTTCGCGGGTGATGTCGGTCATGGTGGCCATGGCGATGCCGATTTTCTGAACTTCCTTGGGTTCCATGTGACGCAGCACTTCGGCCGCATCCAGCTCACCCAGCGAAAGCAGCAGTACGGCGGCGCGCTGCACGCCAGTCAGTGCGGCCTCAGTCATTGGCCACCCAGCCCTTGACCACCTGGGCCACGCGCTTGGAGTCGGTCTTCACGGCTTCACGCGCCATCCGCAGTCGTTCCTCATATGAATCCACCGGCAGGGCCAATGCATCCGGCCCGCCCAGGCTGGCCCGGTCGGCGCCCAGCGCCGGCAGCGGCATGCCATCGTCATCGACCAGCTGCACGTCCGCGGTATGCGGCTCCAGTGCCAGCTCGTCGTTCTTCTTGTTCTGGCCGGTGATCGCGCGCAGTGCAGGGCGCAGCACACCGAACAGCAACGCCAGCACCACCACGGCACCCAGCAGCATGCGGCCGGCGTCGTGCACCCACGGCAGCTCCCACCATGCCGGGCCTTCGACCGGCGTGGTGTCACGCACGAACGGGGCGTTCATCACCGACACGGTGTCGCCACGCTCGGCGTTGAAGCCGACGGCCTGCTTGACCAGCGCCTCGACGCGGGTCAGTTCGGCGGCCGACAGCGGCTGCGGGCTCATCTTGCCGTTGGCACCGGCGCGCGGGACGTTGTCCACCAGCACCGCCACCGAGACGCGCTTGATGCGGCCAGCCGGCTGGCGGGTGTGCTGCAGGGTGCGGTCCAGCTCGTAGTTGCGGGTCGCATTCTTGCTGCTTTCGGTCGGGGCCTGCGCAGTGGCCGGTGCGGCCTGCTGGCCCGGCGGGCTGTTGCTGGTCGCGCCCGGCACGCCCTGCGGCCCCGGGGTGCTGGTGGTGTTCTCGCTCATCTGCTCGCTGCGCAGCTTCTGCGGTTCACCGTTGTAGAGCTCACGGGCTTCCTCGGTCACCGAGAAGTCCATGTCCACGCTCACTTCCGGATTGACGCGGCCAGGACCGGTCATCGGCTCCAGCAGCTCGCGGATGCGCTGGTTGAACGAGGTTTCCTGGCGGCGGACCTGCTCGAACTGGGCCGCATTGACCGCCGCTTCGCTGTTCGGGTCGGTGATGCTGAGCATGCGCCCGCTCTGGTCGACCACCGTCACCCGTTCCGGAGCGAGGTCCGGAATGCTGGCCGCGACCATGTGCACGATGGCGTCCACCTGGCTGCGTTCCAGCTGCTGGCCGCCACGCAGTTCCAGGGTGACCGAGGCGCTGGCCACGTCGCGCTGGCGGGTGAAGGCGCTGGGCTTGGGAATGGCCAGGTGCACGCGCGAATCGCGCACCGGGCGCAGCGTGTTGATGGTGCGCGACAGCTCGGTTTCCAGCGCGTGCTGGTAGCGTGCGCTTTCCACGAACTGGCTGACGCCGAAGCCCGGGTCGCGTTCCATCAGCTCGAAGCCGAGCTTGCCGCTGTCGGTCAGGCCGGAGCCGGCCAGCTTCAGGCGGGCGTCGTGCAGGTTCTTTTCCGGCACGGTGATGCCACCGGTGGCCGGGTCGAGCGCGAACGGGATCTGCGCGGCGCGCAGCAGGTCGGTCGCTTCAGCGGTGGCCTTCTGGTCCAGGCCGGTATACAGCGGGACCATGCCGGGCTTCTGCGACCAGAAGAACACGGACAGCCCGGCCGCTACGGCCACGGCGATCATCGCCATCAGTCCGAGCCGACGGGTGATCTGCAGGCTTTGCAGCCGATCGAACCACTGGCCCGCCTTTTCGGCGTTCAGGGATTCCTTGGAGAGCGACAGGGCCATGCGGTTCTATCCTTACAGCGGCATGTTCATCACGTCCTGGTAGGCCTGGACGAGACGGTTGCGGACTTCGACGGTGGCGCGGAAGGCGATCTGGGACTGCTGCGAGGCGACCATGACCTTGGCGAGGTCGGCGCTGGGGTCGCCCATTTCGAAGGCTTTTGCCAGGGCGCCGGATTTCTGTTGCGCGTCGTTGACGCCGGCAATCGCACCACGCAGGGTTTCGGTGAAGCTGACCGGCTGGGCCTGCGGTGCATCCAGCACCGTGCCCGGCAGGGCGTTGCTGCGCGGCGTTTCGCCCAGCGGGTTGAGCGCCGGTTGTCCCATCTGGGTCTGATAGGAGCGGATCTGCGAAAGGATCGACGTGACGGAGTGGGACATCTGCAACGGTTCCAGAAACAGGGGATGGGGTTGTCTGCTGGAGCAGGTGCAAGTGCCGTGCCGAAACCGGTTTTCGATTCAGTGAAGTGAGGGTTTTGGGTGTGCTGGCAGGGCTGCGCCCTGCACCCGCCGAATCAACGGCAACGTCAACGTCAACGGCTGGCGATCCGTGGGGGGCGGGGTGGGTCCGGCTGCGGGGGACGCCGTAAACCCGTCCTTGGGGGCTTGGCCGCGGCATCCATGCCGCGGACACCCCCGCAACCGGACCCACCCCGCCTTCGACAGTTTCACGCTGCTGTCGGAACGGCAGAAGCTGCTCTTGGTGGGTGTCGACCTTGGTCGACACGTTTTGGCCGGCACGGGATCCGACCCAATGGAGGCGCCATTTAACCGGCGTCGGTTTTCTGGCCTATGGCTGCAGGGTCCAACGGCCGGAATTCTGGCGCTGGCGCGGTGCGATAGGGCCGTTGTGCTGGGTGTAGATGAAACGGCCCTGGTGGTCGGTCTGGCAGATCAGCAGCAGGGTGTAGTGGGTAGAGCCGGCCGGGTGGGCTTCGGTCATCTGGATTTCCGCGATATGCGGGGCCAGGCGCTGATAGCGGTAGCTGCCGCCGATGCGGAGGTCGGTGCCGAGGATGTCCAGCACGTACTGGCTGCCGGCAAAGCTGACCTGCACCATGCGTCCGGCATTGGGGTTGTCCGGTGCGTACAGCGGGTCGCTGAGGTTGGTGAACTGGCGTTGGTCCAGCGTGGTGGGCAGGGTGCAGTCGGCGGCGCTGGCCAGGGCCGGGCAGAGCAGGGCGGCGAGCAGGGTGAGGCGATGCATGGTCGGAGCTCCTTGGGATGTCCTTGCCATGCTCCGCACTGCGGCGGTGATGTCTTTAGGAAAACGTGCAAATGCAATGGGGTCAGATCTCTTTCCGCAGGAAAGGGATCTGACCCCAGGTACTGGAAACACCAACGCCCGGGCAAGCCCAGGCGTTCGTGCCCCCTTCATGCTGGTCGCGAGCTTCAGTCAGCCGGCCAGTTCGGCCTGCTCGCGTTCGATGCCGTACTTGCGCAGCTTTTCCACCAGGGTGGTGCGGCGCAGGCCGAGCAGCTGGGCGGCGTGGGCGACGACGCCCTGGGTGCGTTCCAGTGCTTCGTTGATCAGGCCCAGTTCGATGTTGGCCATGTGGTTGCGCAGGTCCATGCCTTCATCGGGCAGCGCCGCCGGTGCTGCGGCGCGATTGACGGCAATGCCGTGCTCCAGCGCCGGTTGGTTGCCGCCGCCCGGGGTGTGGAACGAGAAGCTGCGCAGGTCCAGGCGTTCTTCGCTGGCCGTCGGCTGTACCGGTGCCGGTGCGGCCACCGCTGCCAGTGCAGCGTCGCCACGGTAGCGGGCCGGCAGGTCCTGCACGCGCACCGATCCGCCCGGGTGCAGCACCGCCAGGCGCTCGACCAGGTTGGTCAGTTCGCGCACGTTGCCGGGCCATTCGTAGCCGGCCAGTGCCTGCAGCGCTTCCGGGGTGAAGCGCACTTCGCCACGGCCGGTGCGGGCCAGCTGTGCGGCGATGGTTTCCACCAGCGCCGGCAGGTCTTCGCGACGCTCGCGCAGGGCGGGCACGTCGATCGGGAACACGTTGAGGCGATAGAACAGATCCTCGCGGAACTTGCCTTCAGCAATACGGGTTTCCAGGTCGCGGTGGGTTGCGGCCACAACGCGTACGTTGCAGCGGATGGTCTGGTTGCCACCCACGCGTTCGAAGCTGCGCTCCTGCAGCACGCGCAGCAGCTTCACCTGCATCGGCAGGCTCATGTCGCCGATTTCGTCGAGCAGCAGGGTACCGCCTTCGGCCATTTCGAAACGGCCCTTGCGCGCGGTCAGTGCGCCGGTGAAGGCACCCTTTTCGTGGCCGAACAGTTCGCTTTCCAGCAGGTCGGCCGGAATGGCGCCGCAGTTGATCGCCACGAACGGGCCGTCGCGGCGCGGCGAGCGCTGATGGATGGCGCGCGACACCACTTCCTTGCCGGTACCGGATTCGCCCAGCACGAGCACGGTGGTGTCGAATGCGGCCACCTGTTCGATCATCGTGCGCAACGCAGTCACCGCCGGACCGTTGCCGGTCGGGCCCTGGTCCTGGGCGGCGCCGGCCTGGTGCTCGGCGTCCAGGCGCTTGAGGCTGGCGCGGCGCAGCAGGGCTTCCATCTGCGCATGGCGCAGCGGCGTTTCCAGCGGCCAGATGTTGGCTTCGTGCAGGCCGTGCTGGTGGGCAAAGGCTGCGGCATCACCGTCGGCCAGCAGTACCGGCGGCGGCAGGCTGCTGCCGCCCAGCCAGTTGTACAGCGCGGTGCTGGCAGCGGTGTCGTCCAGGCTGCCGACGATCACGGCCATCCAGTCGTTCTGGCGCTGGCGACCCAGGTCGAAGTCGGCCGCGTCGGAAACCCAGCGCGGGTTGAAATCCATGAATTCCAGCAGGGCAACGGTGCGCTCTGCGCGCACGGCGTCGTTGTCCAGCACCAGGATGCGCGATTCGCTCACGATCGATCCTCCCTGAGGCCTTCCAGGATCGGCATGACTTCCTGGATGTAGGACAGCTTGCTGACAAAATTGTCGGCGCCAGCGCGTAGCGCGTGTTCGCGGTGCTCGGCGTCGTCGAAGTGGCTGGCGATCACGATGTACGGTGCATCGTCCTGCGACTTGATCAGGCGGGTGGCCTGCAGGCCGCCCATTTCCGGCATCGCCAGGTCCATCAGCACCACCTGCGGGCGCAGCGTTTCCGAGCGCTCGATCGCTTCCAGACCGTTGCCGGCGCTGCCGACGATCTGCAGCCAGTCGATCTTGCGGAAATGGCGCATCGCCGCGTTGATGAAGCCCTCGTGGTCATCGACCAGCAGGACCGTGAGCTTGTTCATGTCCAACATCCTTTTCAGCCCACCCGGGCCAGCTGCGGTTGCCTGGCGCCAAGCCGGCGCCGTTCACGGGCCGGGGCGATGTCCAGTTGTTCTCGGTATTTTGCGACGGTTCGGCGGGCAATGTTCACCCCCTGGCGCGACAGCAGGCCGGCGATGGCCTCGTCGGCCAGCGGCCGGCCGGCCGGTTCGGCGTCGATCAGGCGGCGGACCATGGCCTTCACGGCCTGGCCGGAGACGCTGGCGCCTTCCAGGCGCACGGCGAAGAAGTGCTTCAGTTCGAAGGTGCCGCGCGGGGTCTGCAGGAACTTGCCGGTGGTGATGCGCGAGACGGTGGACTCGTGCATGCCGATTTCCTCGGCCACTTCCTTCAGGGTCAGCGGCGCCATGGCCTCCTCGCCACGCACCAGGAACGCGGCCTGGCGCTCGACGATCACCCGCGCGGTGCGCAGCAGGGTGTCGTAGCGCATCGACAGGCCGCGGCTGAACCAGCGCGCTTCCTGCAGCATTTCGCGCAGTGCCGGTGCGGCCTCGCTGGTCTCGGCCAGGGCCTGTTCGTACTGGCTGTTGATCGAGACGCGGCGGCTGGTCGCCGGATTCAGCGCCACCTTCCACTGGTCGTCGGCGTGCCAGGCGACCACGTCCGGCACCACCACGGCATTGCGTTCGGGCAGCAGGCTGTCACCCGGGCGCGGCTGCAGCGAGAGGATCAGGCGCACGGCTTCGCGCACGTCGTCGATCTCGGCGTCGTGCAGGCGGGCGAGGGCGGGGTAGTCGTGCGCGGCCAGCG
The DNA here is from genome assembly GCF_056480785.1 of Stenotrophomonas sp. 99219_Sma. Taxonomy (NCBI): domain Bacteria; kingdom Pseudomonadati; phylum Pseudomonadota; class Gammaproteobacteria; order Lysobacterales; family Lysobacteraceae; genus Stenotrophomonas; species Stenotrophomonas sp. 99219_Sma. The sequence goes on from NZ_CM151117.1 coordinate 2,135,901, forward strand.
CGTCGAGCGCGCCATCGAGAATGCGTGCCGCCAGGTGGCGGGCGGGGACTACGCCGTGCAGGCTGCGCAGCTGTGCCTGCAGGCCTTCGCGCAGGTCCTGAGCGGCCATGCCGGCCGGCTCGCCATGCAGCAGCTGCTGACGGATGGCTTCCACGCCGTCGGCGGCGATGTCGAACTGGGCGCTGGCCAGCAGCTGCAGCTGGTCCAGCGGTGCCTGCAGGTAGCCTGCCTCATCGCAATGGTCCAGCCAGAAGGCGGCCACGGCCAGCTCGCGGTCATCCATGTCCAGCGACAGGCGCTGCAGCACGCGCAGCTGCGGGTCGCTCGATTCGCCGGCGGCGATGCGCGCCATGCGGTCGTCGTCGCCGTCCTGCCAGCTGGCGCCGGCCACGTCCCACATCGACGACTCGGGCAGCTCGTCGAACGCAGCGGTTTCCAGCGTGGTGGCGCCGGCCTCGGTGGCTTCGGCGGTGGGTGCTTCAGCCTCTTCGATCTCCAGCAGCGGGTTGGAGTCCAGCAGGCGCTGGATTTCCTGTTCCAGGTGCAGGCCATCAAGCTGCAGCAGCCGGATCGACTGCAGCAACTGCGGGGTGAGGTGAAGTTGTTGGCCCAGCTGGGCCGAGAGTGCAGCCTTCATCGTGGTTCCCCGGCACCGCTCCCCGGCGCCTTGTGGAACGCATCTTGCTTTTGATCCGGCGGGGGCGGAATCAGGGGGTTCCTGAGGGGCTTCGTGAATGTCCTGACAGGGTGTAGGGGTATTCCCTACATTGTCGCGGAATGTTGACGATGATCGCCGCTAAGTTGCTGATTTCCGGTGTGGGTGCCGGGTTAAGCGGGCTGCGCCGTGTACGGATTCCTGTCGGGGCGTGTCGGGGTGACGGGAATTCGTCGTCAGTGCGGATCTGACCTCCTTCGCGGAGGATCACTCCAGCTCGTGCTGGTGGCGCGCGGCCAGCAGCAGCAGATCGTTGGCGCGGCGACAGCCCAGCGACTCCATCATGCGTGCGCGGTGGGTTTCCACTGTCTTGACGCTGATGCCGAGGTCGGCGGCGATTTCCTTGTTGCTTTCGCCCTTGCCGATGCGGCGCAGGATCTCGCGCTGGCGCGGCGACAGTGCGGCGATGCCGGTGGGTTTCTCGCGACCGAGCATCGGTGCCAGCATCTTGGCGGAGATCTGCGGGCTCAGGAACACCTGGCCGGCGTGCGCGGCACGCAGCGCCAGTTCAAGCTCCTGCGGTGCGGCATCCTTGACCAGGAACCCGACCGCACCGCGATCGAGTGCATCGCGTACGTGCGCGGCGTCGTCGTGCATGGTCATCATCACCACCCGCGTGCCGGGGGCGCGCAGGCGGATGTCGCTGAGGGCTTCCAGGCCGGTGCGGCCGGGCAGTGACAGGTCCATCAGGACCACGTCCGGGGCGTGCTGTAGGGCCAGCTGCAGTGCCTGCTCGGCATTGCTGGCCTCGGCGACGAGCTGCACGTCGGCAAACCCCTGCAGCAGCCGCGCCAGGCCGGCGCGGACCAGGGTGTGATCGTCGACGATGAGAACTCGCACAGGCACGTTGGAGGTCCGTGAGGGGAGTCCACCTTAACTTAGCTGAACGGGCGCGCCAAGGGTTGCCCATCCGGCGTCATGGTGGCAGGTTTCAGCGGGCGCGGCGTGCTTCGGCCACCTGGCGGCGATGCAGGCGGAACAGATGCCGCTCCATTGCCATCTCCAGGCCATCGCCAAGACGCTGGAAACGCAGCCACAGATAGTGACCACCGCCACCGTCCGCCGCTTCGGCGATCACGTCCACGGGCAGGTCGATATGGTCAGGCAGCCAGTCGCTGGGCTGCAGGCGCACCAGGCCGGCCTGGCCGGGGCTGGCGCCGCTGCGCGGCCCCAGTTGCAGGCGGATGCCACGGCGCGACCAGCGCACCGGGCGCAGCGTCAGTTCCTGGCCCTGCTGGCGTACCAGACGGCCGAGCAGCACCATCGCCAGATCCAGCTTGGCTTCCAGCCGCTGCAGTTGCAGGCTGGACTCATTGCGGTCGTCGTGCTCGTCAACGCGGCTGTCCTCGACCAGGGCCAGGCTGCGCAGCAGACCTTCGGCACTGCTGGTGCGACCGGCGGCGCTGCCTGCCTGGAACTCGGCCGGCAAGGCCAGCTCGCAGCTGAGCGTTTCGTCGAACAGCTCGCTTTCGGCGGGGTGGTGCAGCGACGTGGTCGGCAGTTGGGTCATGCGAGTGATTCTGCCTGCAGGTAGGCATGCGCCGCGCGAAGGGAGCGGCCGGTGTGCTTCAGGTGAGCTGCGGCTTCATCGCGGAGGGAGATCATGCGCGCCAGTACGCGTTGCTGGTGGTCGCGCAACGCGAGGATGGCGGCATCACTGGGGCGCTCGACAACCAGCGACAGGGCAGCCACGGCTTCCAGGTGTTCGGCCATCAGCCGTTCGCTGGTGTCGTGGTCCTCGCCCTCGAGGCTGGTTTCCAGCGTATCAAGGGCGTCGTGCATAGTCTGAAGGTTCATGGCGCCACCGCTTTGGTGACCTGGCGCTGGTCTGCCGGAATCGCGTTCCAGGCCGAGTCGATCTCCACCATCAAGCCCAGGGCTTCCTTCAGTGCGGTCGGATCGTTGTGCAGGTTGCCCTCGGTCAGGCGCATGATGACGAAGTCGTACAGTGCCGACAGATTGCCGGCAATCTCGCCACCGGCTTCGTGATCGAGCGAGCCGTTGAGGTGGCCGACGATGGCGCAGGCTTCGCCGATGGCCTTGCCCTTGCGCGCCTGGTCATTCTGCTGCAAAGAGGCTTCAGCGGTGCGGATGCGCTCGCAGGCACCGGCCAGCAGCAGCGCTACCAACTTGTGTGGATCGGCATCGACGACCGAGGTGGTCACGCCGACTTTTCGGTACTGCTCGGCGAACTGCCGATTGGAACCGTACATAGGGGAAGTCTCCTGGAATGCCTGCCCATCCGCGTGGGTTGAGGGGTTCGGCACGGGTCTAACGGGTTATCGGCGCAGCCGGGGCTCTTCTTGAGTACCGACTGCGCCGGAAAAATGCCTGGAAATCAGTTGCCGAGCTGCTGGATGAGCGAGCCGCCGGCCGATTGCATCTGTGTGACCATCTTTTCCATCGCGGTGAACTGCTTGGTGTAGCGGTCGGCCACCTTTTCCATGTTCTTGTCCAGCTCGTCCAGCTGCTTTTCCAGTGCCTTGATCTGCTTGTTCAAGGTCGCCGTACGCTGGGTGATCGTGCCGGTGGTCGCGTCCAGGCTGCTCTTGAGCAGTTCGGTCATCGGCTTGCCCAGCGCGCCCTCTGCACCGAACAGCTTGGTGGCGGCCTCCGGGTTCTTCGCCAGCGCGGTGTCGAGCTTGGCGCCATCAAGGCTCATGCTGCCGTCGGCGGCAATGGTGATTCCCAGATCCTTGAGGTCGTTGACGTTCGCACTCAGCTGGGCGCGCAGCTGCTGCTGCAGGCCACGGACCATGGCGTCGCCGGTCATGGTCGAGGCCGTGCGCGTCTCAGCGTTGTAAGCGCTGGAATTCTTCAACGTGGTCTGGATGCCGTTGTAGGCGGTGATGAAGGCCGTGAGATTGGTCTTCAGCGTGCTGTTGTCCGGAGTGACGGTCAGCGTCTGCGTCTCGCCTTCCTTCGCCTTGGTCAGGGTGAGGCTGATGCCGGGTACCAGGTCGGTGATCGTGTTGGAGCTGCTGGTGCGGGTGAAACCATCCACCACCACCACTGCATCCTTGGCGGGCACCATCTCGGTCATCTTCGATGCGGATGTGCCGTCATAGGCCAGCTCGGAGAGTCCGCCATTGCCGCCACTGGCGCTGACCTTCAACGCGCCCTTGCTGCCGGAATCAACGGCGGTCAATACCAGGTGCATGCCATCGTCGGCGGTCACCACGGCCGCGGTGACGCCCTTGCTCTCGGCGGCGGAATTGATCTCGGCTGCGATCTTCTCCATCGTCGCGCCGGGTTCGATGTTCACGCTGATGGACTTGTCGCCGTATGCGATCGTCAGCGTTCCGTCGCCAACCACGGCGTCCTTTGTATACGCCTTGGAGCTGAGCTTCTGGTTCTGTGCCAGGGATTTGACTTCCACCTGGTGGCTGCCCGCAGCGGCCTTGCCGGCGGTCGTGCTGGTGTCCAGGGTCGCAGTGAAGTTCGACTCGGTTGGCGTGCTGACTTTCAGGCCGGGGGTGGCCACACCCTTGACCAGGGTCTTCAGCGCGCTCTGCAGACCTGTCATCCCGCTTTTGATGGTGCCAAGCGCCGAAAGCTTGGCGCTGGCGGCAACACCCGCCGAGTTGATCTGCTTTTCCCGGGGCTCGCGTTCCTTGGCGGTCAGCTGTGCAACCAGGCTGGGAATGTCGAGGCCGGAACCAATCGTGCCGATGGCCATGAGGGGAATCCTTTTTCTTGGACGGGCCGGGCGGGTGTCCTGCACCTGCTATCGGCCTGGGAGGGGCGAGCTTGAGCGTGGAAACGCTCTCCAGCCTTCTGCAAGGCCCATGCCAATCCGCCACCGGGCACGAAGAAGGGGGCTTGCGCCCCCTTCCCGTTGTTGCCTTGTACTACCGCTGGATCAGCGCAGCAGGCTCAGCACGTTCTGGCTGGACTGGTTGGCCTGGGCCAGCATGGCGGTACCGGCCTGCTGCAGGATCTGGTTGCGGGTCAGCTCGGCGGTTTCCGAAGCGTAGTCCACGTCGCGGATGCGGCTGCGGGCAGCCGACATGTTTTCCGACGAGGTGTTCAGGTTCGCAACCACCGAGGTGAAGCGGTTCTGGATCGCACCCAGGTCGGCGCGGGCGGAGTTGATCGAGTTCAGGGCTGCGTCCATCGCCAGGATGGCGTTGTCGGCACCGTCCTTCGAGGAGATGTCGAGATCAGCAAAGCCGGTCTTGGCCCCACCTGCAGCGTAGTTGTTGGTGGCAGCGGCGGTCAGGCCAGTCTGCTCCTTAACCGCAGCGGCATCGTCTCCGCCGGCTACCACGCCGATGGTGAAGTTGCCTTCCTTGCCGGTCAGCTGGACCTTGCCCTCCACCAACGCGGCAGTGACACCGGTTTCATGGGTCTTGGCATTGACGGCATTGACCATCTGAGTGGCGCGGTCGCCTGCATTCTTCGCGCCATCCAATTCAATCGTAACCGGCTGGCCCACAGCACCGTTGACGGTGCCCGCGATGGTGAAGCTGGTCTTGTTGTAGCTTGCCGCTACTGCCTGGGTACCATTCGTCACGGCTGCCGCAAAGCCCGCGCCACCGAAGCCGCTGCCTGCCTGGCCGCCAGTCTGAGCGATGGTGAAGTTCGAACCATCGGCCTTGCTGAATTGAATGTTGTTGCCGGCAACCGTACCGGACACCGAGATACCGGCCGCCTTCAGTGCATCGCTCTTGTCGTTGATCGCGGTCTGGATGTCAGCTGCGCTTACAGCGGTGCCTGCGGCGCGGTCAATGATATCGACGCCACCAACGCTCAGCTTGAATGCAGTGGCACCCGTGGTATCAACTGCAGTGAACGTGCCGGAGACGGCGGAAGTGGACTTGACTGCTTCCACAGCGCCGCCGTCCGGGAGTCCGCCAGTTACCGAAGCGTCATGCGATGCGCTGGTCCAGTTACCCAGCTTGCTGATGTTGGCGTTGGCAACCTGCGAGATGTTGATCGTCTGGCCCTGGTTGGCGCCGATCTGGAATGCCTGGTTGGTGAAGGTACCGTCCAGCAGGTTGGTGCCGTTGAAGTTGGTCTGTTCGGCGACGCGCTGAATTTCCTGCTTCAGCAGCTGCACTTCGGCGTTCAGGGCCTGACGGTCGGAATCAGAGTTGGTGGCGCTGCGCGACTGCACGGCCAGCTCGCGGACGCGCTGCAGGTTGTTGCCGATCTCACCCAGTGCGCCTTCGGCGGTCTGGGCCAGCGAGATGCCGTCGTTGGCGTTGCGGGCGGCCTGGTTGGCGCCGCGGATCTGGGTGGTGAAGCGCTCGGAGATCGCCAGGCCGGCGGCATCGTCCTTGGCGCTGTTGATGCGCATGCCCGAGGACAGGCGCTGAATGGTGGTGGCCAGGTTGGCGCCGCTGGTGCCCAGGTTGCGCTGGGCGTTCAGCGACATGGTGTTGGTGTTGATGACTTGTGCCATGGTGCGGTTTCCTTGTAGGCAGTGTGTCCGGCAGAGCAGCCTGACCGGTTTCGGGGGGCAGTGGCTGGCGTCCCCCCAAGGGGTGTGCTACCGCTGCTGAAATCAATAACGGCACTACCCCTCCGGCCTTTAGCGGAGTTTCGATCCTTTTTTCTCTGGTCAAACGAAAAGGCCCCGCCATCTGCATGGCGGGGCCCGGCTCCAGCTCGAGTGGTGCAGGTATTACGACTGCAGCAGGCGCAGTACGTTCTGCGGCACCTGGTTGGCCTGGGCCAGCATGGCCGTGCCGGCCTGCTGCAGGATCTGCCCGCGGGTCAGTTCGGCGGTTTCCTGTGCGTAGTCAACGTCGCGGATGCGGCTGCGTGCGGCGGACAGGTTCTCCGAATTGGTGTTCAGATTGGCGATGGTCGAGGTGAAGCGGTTCTGGATCGCGCCGAGGTCGGCGCGGGCCGAATTGACCGACTGCAGCGCCGCATCCATGGCGAGGATGGCGTTGTCGGCGTTGGCCTGGTTGGAGATATCCAGTTCTGCAAAGCCCGTCTGGGCCGTACCTGCGGTGAATGCCGTGCCATTGGTGGCGCTGCTGCCTGCCGTCAGGCCAGTGGCATTGGCCAGCGCGGTGGCGCTCAGCGAGCCACCAATGGTGAAGTTGCCTTCCTTGTTTTCCAGCTGCACCTTTCCGTCGATCAGCGATGCGGTGACGCCGGTTTCGTGGGTCTTGGCGTTGATGGCGTTCACCAGCAACGTATTGCGTTCCGAGGCGTTCTTTGCGGCGCCAACGTTGATGTCGACCACGCCACTGCCATCGGCCTTGGTCAGCGTCAGCTGGCCGGCAGTGATGGCGGGGAAATCAGCAGCAATTGCCGGCGTGCCGTTTTGATGGTTGGCGACAAAGGCGCCAGTGGCGAAGCCCTCACCGGTACCAGCGCCGGTGACGGTGATCGGCAGATCATTGCCGTCGGCGCGCGAGAACGCCAAGGTGCCGGCAGCGACGGTGCCACTCATGGTGATGCCGGCGGCGGCCAATGCATCGGACTTGCTGGCCAGTGCTGCGGTAATGTCAGCGGCGGTGACATTGGCGCCAGCAGCAGCGGTATGGATCGAAATGCCGCCTACTGAGAAGCTGAAAGCAGGAGCAGCGGCCGCGACATCATTGAAAATGCCGGAGGTACCCGAGGTCGTCGGAATCGCAGCCTCGGCGCCACCGGTCGCAGTCTTGCCGGCCACGCTTGCCGGGGTCGAGGCACTGGTCCAGTCGCCCAGCTTGTGCACATTCGCATTGGTGATCTGCGAGATGTTGATGGTCTGGCCCTGGTCGGCGCCGATCTGGAAGGCCTGGTTGGTGAAGCTGCCGTCCAGCAGGCTGGTGCCGTTGAAGTTGGTCTGCTCCGCAACGCGCTGGATTTCCTGCTTCAGCAGCTGCACTTCGGCGTTCAGCGCCTGGCGGTCCGAGGCCGAGTTGGTCGCGCTGCGGGCCTGAACGGCCAGTTCGCGGATGCGCTGAAGATTGTTGCCGACTTCGCCCAGTGCGCCTTCAGCGGTCTGCGCCAGCGAGATGCCGTCGTTGGCGTTGCGCGCGGCCTGGTTGATGCCACGGATCTGGGTGGTGAAACGCTCGGAGATCGCCAGACCGGCGGCGTCGTCCTTGGCACTGTTGATGCGCATGCCCGAGGACAGGCGCTGGATCGAGGTGGCCAGCGAGCTGCTGCTGGTGGACAGGTTGCGCTGAGCGTTCAGCGACATGGTGTTGGTGTTGATGATCTGTGCCATGGTGCTTCTCCGTGGTTGCTCGGTTGTTTCGGTGTGGAAGGCGCGGGACGCGCCGTGCTGGAAGACGGATGGAACGGGGAAAGGGACTAGCGGATCTTGTTGAACAGGGACATCGCCTGCATCTGGCTGAAGATCGTCTGGGCGGCTTGAAGGGCGGCGGTCTCCAGCTTGTATTGGCCGATGGCATCGGCGTAATCGAGGTCGCGCATCGTCGAGAGGGTGCTCTTGACGGTGACGGCTGTGGCTTCGCGGGCGCTGGCCGCGGTATCGATGGCGGCCAGCTGGGCGCCGCCCTTGGCGCGGGCGTCGATCATCGTTTCCGAGGCCCTGTTGAGGTCGCGGATGCTGGACTGCAGCGTGTTCTGCAGCGCCGTGCGCTGGCTTTCGGTGGACGGGTCGGTTTCCAGTGCGGCGACCAGTTTGTCCAGGGTGGAGAAGATGTCGCGGCTACCCGCGTCGCTGACGTTGAACTGATCACCGGCGGCTGGCTTGCCCTCGATGCGCATGCGTACGCCGCCAACGACAATGTCCTCGCCGGGTTTGTGGGTTCCGCTGCCGACCACTGTGCCGGTGCCATCAACCACCTCATAGGCACCTTCGGCAGTGCCGGTGAAGCGGACATTGAGCGTGCCGCCGGCCCAGCTGCCGCTGCCGTCACGGCTGACTGAGGTCAACAGGCCACTGCCGGTGTTGCCGGCGGCCGCGCTGGCATCCACACGGCCATCGCCGGTGGGGATGCGCATGAAGATCTCGCTGCCGGGCAGGGCGTCGGAGACCAGTTGGCCCGGTGCCACCTCCACCTGCCGCTGGTTCTGGTCACCGCTGTAGGTCACGGTGCCGCCGCTTCGCTGGAACGGGGCGTCAGCGTCGTTGCTGCCACCGAACAGGTAGCGTCCGCTGCCATCCCGGGAATTGGCCAGCGACAGCAGGCTTTCCTGGATGGTCTTCAGCTCGCTGACGATGGCCTTGAGGTCACTGGCCTTGGGCACCGGGCTGTTGGCCTGGATACTCAACTCCACGGCGCGCGACATGAGCTCATTGACCTGAGCCAAGGCGTTTTCCTGCAGGCCCAGGCGGTTCTGCACGCTGTTGGCGTTCTTGCCGAGCTGCTCGAGCCCGGCCACGACACGGTCCAGGCCAACGGCCGTACCTGCAGCGACCGGGTCGTCCTTGGCGGAGGTGATCTTGCTGCCAGTCGCGATCTGCTGCTCGAGGTGGCTGATTTTCGACTGCTTGGCGAGCATCAGCGACACGGACTGGTTGAACATCATCCCGGTGGAAATTCGGCTGCTCATCGACGGACGGCTCCCAGGATGGTCTGGAACATGTTGTCGGCGGTGGAGATCAGCTGTGAGGCGGCCTGATAGGCCTGCTGCAACCGCAGCATGTCGGCTGCTTCCTCATCCAGGTTGACGCCGGAGATCTCGTCGCGGGCTGCCTGCGCCTTGTCCGTGATGACCTGCTGCGCGTCCAGCGAGTACTCGGCCGAACGTGCCGCCGCGCCGACCTGCGTGGTCAACCCCCCCAGCGCACCGTTGAGGGTGACGGTGCCGCCGTTGAACGCCTTGGCGTCCTCGACCTTGGCCAGCTTTGCCGCGTTGCTGTTGTCCGACGAGCCTGCCGGAGTAGGGCTGATATTGAAGGTGTCGCCGACCTTCGGTGCGCCGTCCAGCACGAAGCTCCAGCCATTGGCGCTGATGGTCTGGCCCGGCGTGTAGGTCTGCGGCGGCCCACCGTTGATGGTGTAGGTGGTCGCCGACGTGAACACGATTGCGGCTGGGTCGCGCAGGTTCGGATTGGATACGTCGTTGACGGTGACGCCGGTCAGCTTCCCGGTGCCGGTGTTGGCCAGTGCAGCCGTACCCTTGACCGCTGCCGCTGCGGCGATGCGGGAGGGATCGGTGATGGCGGTTTCCAGGCTTCCGGCGACGCCCGCGGTCGGCTGCAGGAGGAAACGGTCGTTGGTGGCCGGGGTGCCGCCGACCACCAGCCTGACGCCATTGATCACCAGCGGATCGGCGGTCGTGCCCGTACCGGTCAACGCAACGGTGGCGCCAGTGTCGGCGCGGGTTGCCTGCCACTGGGTGCCGTCGAACTTGAGGACGATGTTCTGTGCCTCCAGCTTGGAGAGGTCACCGTAGGTCGCAGTGAGGCTGCCGGTACCGGTATTGCTCGCGTTGGGCGTGACGCGTGGGTTGCCGATGGTGAAGAAGTCGCCGCCCATCTTGCCGTACAGGTCCACGCCCTGGTGGTGCGCCTGGTTGAAGCTCTCGGCCAGGCCGACGGCGAGCTTGCCCAGTTCGGCCTGGGCCGGTGTCAGCACGGTTTCGCGGAACTCGAGCATGCCGCCGATCTTTCCGCCCACTGCCTTGGGATCGAGCGTGATCGTGTTGCCCTGGGTTTCCAGCGCCAGTTGCAGGCGTTCGGGCTGGTATGGATCGGTCACCGTAGTGACCTTGGACGCGGTCGTGCCCACCACCAGCGCATTGCCGCCTGCGGTATAGACGTTCATCACGCCGCCATCCTGGACGACGGCAGTGCCACCGGTGTAACCGATCAGCTGCGAGATCAGCTGGTCGCGACGGTCGAGCAGGTCCGGCGCCGCGTTGGCCACGTTGCTGCCAATGGCGCCGTTGATCTGCGCAATCTCCTGCGCCAGGCGATTGACTTCCGTGGCGCCGGCAATGAGCCCGTTGTTGACCTCGCTGCTCAGGTTGTTCATCTGCGTGTTGAGCTGCACGAAGCGGCTCGCCAGGGCCTTGCCGCCATCGAGCAGGCTCTGCCGGTCGGCCGTGCCGGCCGCGTTGGACGAAAGGCCACTGACGGCGTCGAAGAAGTTGGACCAGGAGCCGGCGACATTCGTGGCCGGGTCCGAGAACAGGGCATTCACCCGGTCGGCCATGCCCGAAAGCTGCTTCAGGCGTGCCAGCTCGCCGCTGCTGTCGAGCAGGCGCGAGATGGCCAGCTGGTCGGCAGCACGGCGGATATCGGTGATGCGGGTGCCGCTGCCAACGTCCCCAAAGCCGTAGTTCTGCGGATCAGACGTGGCGAAGTCGACCTTCTGCCGGCTGTAGCCAGGGGTGTTGATGTTGGCGACGTTGTGGCTGGTGGTCGCCAACGCACGCTGGAAGGCGAGCAGGGCACCAGTACCGGTGGAAAGTACGCTGGACATGGGGTTCCTCAACGACGAGTGATACCCAGCGCCGCGGTTGCGGTGCTGGCGAAGGTCTGGCCAAGGCGTGAGCCGGCATCGGCGACGGCGCTGACGGCGCGCTCGATGGTCGGTCCGCCGGCGATCGCGGCGATCTTGGCCGCATAGCGCGGATCGGTGGCGTAGCCGGCGCGCTGCAGGCCGCGGGCGAAGCCCTGCACGTCGGTGCCGGCCTGCAGGGCCTGCTGGTAACGCGGGCTGGTCTTCAGCAGGCGCACATAGTCGGCGAAGCTCTCGGCCGGCGAACTGTAGGCGCGGAAGCTGGCGGTCTCGTTGCGGCGCACGCCATCGACATATTCGTGGGTGCCGGCCACGGCGCGCTGGCCGTTCCAGCCATTGGCCTTGATGCCGAACAGGTTGTGCGAAGTGCTGCCGTCGGCATGCTTGATGTGGCGCTTGCCCCAGCCGGTTTCCAGCGCCGCCTGGGCGACCAGGGCGCGGGCATCCACGCCCAGTTCCTTGGCTGCACTCTGCGCGTGCTGCCAGATGCTGGCAACGAAGCCTTCCGGGGTGTGCTCGCCCAGCTGGGCGACGGCGGTACGGGTGGCCATCGCATCGGCCGGGCTGATCGCGGTGCCGCGATTGCTGGCGGTGGCGGACCACTGGTCGCCGTTGGCGGCCCAGTCCTCGCCCTGCAGGCTGCCGATGTACGGATCCTCGGTGCCCAACGAGCGGTGCATGCTGCTGCTCTCGCGGCCGGCGATCAGGTCCAGCGCCTGTTCCATCGGTGCGACTGCCGCCTGCGCACCGTGCTGTGCACCGGCGGCCATCTGCTGCAGCAGGCGCACGGCCTGACTGCCGTCTTCCAGCGGCAGCGACGGTGCCGGCTTGGCCGGTGCATTGAGCTGGTAGGCACGACTGGCCTTGGCCGGGTCCACGCGGGTATCCAGCGCCGGGCCGTCGGCGGCCTGGCCGGACAGCTGCCGGCTGATCATGCCCGACAGGCCCAGGCCCTTGCCGCGGGTCATCGCCTCGGCAATCTTCTGGTCGTACATCTCGCGGAACATCTTGTTTTCGCCGGGGAACAGCGAGTCGCCGAAGCTGGCGTCACGCATGCTCTTGACCAGCATCTGCGCGAACTGGCCTTCCAGCTGGCGCGCGACCTTGTCGATCTTGGCCGGATCGTTCTGTTGCGCCGGGTGCAGATCGAATGCGGGAGTGATACGCATATCAGATCACCTCGAGCTCGGCACTCAGTGCGCCGGCCTGCTTCAGGGCTTCCAGGATCGCGATGAGATCGCCCGGTGCCGCGCCCACGGCGTTCACCGCGTGCACGATCTCGTCCAGGGTGGTGCCGCCGCTGAACTTGAACATGCGGCTGCCGTCGTTGGTGGCGGTGATGGTCGACTGCGGGCTGGCCACGGTGCGGCCGCCGGACAGCGCATTGGGCTGGCTGACGTTGGTGTTTTCCTGGATGGTCACGGTCAGCGAACCATGCGAGATCGCCGCAGGTCCCACGCGCACCTGTTGGCCGATGACCACGGTGCCGGTACGCGAATTGACCACCACCTTGGCCGGGGCGCTGCCGGGGGTCAGTTCCAGGTTCTCGATTCGCGCCAGCAGGCCGATGCGTGCGCCCGGATCGGTCGGCGCGGTAACCGCTACGGTCACGCCGTCGACCGCACGCGCGGCACCTTCGCCGAAGGCGTTGTTGAGCGCGGCAACCATGCGCGAGACCGTGGTGAAGTCGTTGTTGTGCAGGTTCAGGGTGATGTCGCCGCCGTTGGCCAACGGATCGGGCAGGGCACGTTCAACGGTGGCACCGTTGGGAATGCGGCCGACGCTGGGCACGTTCACCGAGACACGGGAACCATCCTTGCCCTGCGCACCAAAGCCGCCGACGATCAGGTTGCCCTGGGCGATGGCATAGATCTGGCCGTCAGCACCGCGCAGCGGCGCCATCAGCAGCGAACCGCCACGCAGCGAGACCGCGTTGCCGATCGAGGACACGGTGATGTCGATCGGCTGGCCCGGCTTGGCGAACGGCGGCAGTTCGGCGTGGATCGCCACGGCGGCCACGTTCTTCAGCTGCGGGTTGACGTTCGGCGGCACGTTGACGCCCAGTTCGCCGAGCAGGTTCTTCAGGCTCTGCACGGTGAAGGGTGCCTGGCTGGTGCGGTCGCCGCTGCCATCCAGGCCGACCACCAGGCCATAACCCACCAGCGCATTGCCGCGCACGCCGCCGACCTGGGCTAGGTCCTTGATGCGCTCGGCGCTGGCAGGGGCAGCCACGACCAGCAGCATCAGCGCGACGAACGACGCCATGCGTCGCTGCCAGGAAGAAGAGGAGAAGAGTTTCATGGCCATACTCAGAACGGCGTCAGGCCGGAGTTGAAGAAGCGGCTCAGCCAGCCCATCGCGTTGGACTGCGCGACGGGACCGCGGCCGCCGTAGACGATGCGGGCCTCGGCCACGCGGCTGGACGGAATGGTGTTGTCCTGGCTGATGTCGCCCGGGCGCACGATGCCCTGCACCTGTACCAGTTCATCGCCCTGGTTGAGCCGCAGGTTCTTCTGCCCCTGCACCACCAGGTTGCCGTTGGGCAGGCGTTGGACCACGGTGACGGTGACGCTGCCCTGCAGGCGGTTGCTCTGCGCGCTGTTGCCCTTGCCGGTGAAGTCACGCGCGCCCTTGGCTGTGGCACTCAGGATGTCCTTGCCGCCGAGGGTGACCGGAGCGCCGAGAATGGACGGCGTTCCCAGGCTCAGGTTCGATTCCTTGTTGGTGGCCGTGTTGGCGCTGGTCTGCGCGGTGGTGTTTTCCAGCAGGGTGATGGTCAACAGGTCGCCAACATCGCGCGCGCGCCGGTCCGAATACAGCTGCAGGGTCGGGCCGGCAGCGTAGATCGCACCGGCGGTCGGCTGTGCCTGCGGCGGCATGATCGGCTGGATCGGTGCCATCGTCGGGTAGGGGCGCACGTCGCCCGCGATCACGCAGCCACCGAGCAGGGCGGCCACGGCGCAGGCGAGAGCAGTGCGGGCGAAGTTGGAAATGGGCGACATGGCGGTTTCCCGATTTGGCCGGTCAGAGCTTGTTGTTGAGATAACCGAGCATCGAGTCGGTGGTGGAGATCGCCTTGGCGTTCATCTCGTAGGCGCGCTGGGTTTCGATCATCGACACCAGCTCTTCCACCACGTTGACGTTGCTGCCTTCCAGCGCGCCCTGCACCACAGTGCCGAGGCCGTTGAGGCCGGGGTTGCCGTTCTGTGCCGGGCCGGACGCAGTGGTCTCCAGGAACAGGTTCTCGCCACGTGCCTGCAGGCCAGCGGGATTGACGAAGTCGGTCAGGGTCAGTGCGCCGACTTCCACCGAGGCGGCGCCGTCGGCCATCTTCACGCTGATGGTGCCATCGGTGCCGATGGTCACCGACTGCGCGCCTTCGGGAATCTGGATGCCCGGCTGCACCGGGTAGCCGCTGTTGGTGACCAGCTCGCTGTCCTGGTTGATCTTGAACGAGCCATCACGGGTGTAGGCCGAGCTGCCATCAGGCATCTGAACTTCGAAGAAGCCGCGGCCATTGACCATCACGTCCAGGGCGCGGCCGGTCTGCTGCTGGCCACCCTGTTCAAAGTTCTTGGCGGTGGCGACCACGCGCACGCCGGTACCCAGCTGCAGGCCGGTGGGCAGCTGCGTCTGCGCCGACGAGGAGCCGCCGGGCTGCCGTACCTGCTGGTACAGCAGGTCTTCAAAACTGGCACGGTCCTGCTTGAAGCCGGTGGTGTTGGTGTTGGCGAGGTTGTTGGAAACCACCGACATGCGCATCTGCTGCGCATCCAGTCCGGTTTTCGCGATCCACAATGCCTGGTTCATCTTCGATGTCCTGTCTGCTGAAGCCGGCCGCGTGGTGCGGCCCTTGTATGCGGGTGTGCAAGCGGTGTGCCAGCGCCGGCATCAACCGGCGCCGGAATTCCGTCAGCTGCCCAGGCGCAGCATGCTGTTGGCGCTGCGCGCGTTTTCGTCGCCGTGCTTGATCACCTGCACCTGCATTTCGTACTGGCGCTGCAGCTGGATCATCTGCACCAGCGCGCCAGCGGCATCCACGTTGCTGCCTTCCAGCTGGCCGCTGTGCACGGCCGTGCCCTGTGCCGGTGCGAACGGCTGCAGCGGGTCGGTGTTGCGGAACAGGCCATCCAGCCCACGCTCCAGGCGTTCATCCGGTGCCTGCACCACTTTGATGCGACCGATCTGCGCCATGGTCTGCGGACCTTCGCCCTGCGGGATGATCGAGAGCGTGCCGTCGGCACCGATCTCCATCGCCTGGTAGGGCGGAATGGCGATCGGGTTGTTGTTGTCATCCAGCACCGGGCGGCCGCTGGAGGTCACCAGCTGGCCGTTCGGCGTCACCGACAACGCCGCGCCGCGCGTGTACGCCTCGCTGCCGTCACTGGACTGCACGGCCAGCCAGGTGCCGGTCTGCAGGGACAGGTCCAGCGGTTTGCCGGTGATGTGCTGCGAACCGGGCGTGCGGTTGAATCCGGCGTCGACATGCAGCGCATCCACCCGCGAGGCAAAGCCCGGGCCACGGATCGGGAAGGCTTCGGTGTTGGCCAGCGCTTCCTTGAAGCCGGGGGTGTCGGAGTTGGCGAGGTTGTGGCTGAGCGTACCCTGCGCCTGCAGGGAGGCGCGGGCACCGGTCATCGCCACGTAAAGGGCTTTATCCATGCGGGGAGTTCCGTGACAGGGTCAGCAGGTCATCAACGGATGTTGATGACGGTCTGGGTGATCTGGTCCTGCGTGGTGATCATCTGCGCGTTGGCCTGGAAGTTGCGCTGCGCGGTGATCATGTTGACCAGCTGCTCGGTGAGGTCGACGGTGGACGCTTCCAGCGAGCCGGCCTGGATCTTGCCGAGGTTGGAGGTGTCCGGCATGCCGGTGCGCGGCGTGCCCGACTCGAACGTCTCCACCCACAGGTTGTTGCCCTTCTGCTCCAGACCCTGCGTGTTGTTGAACGTGGTCAGTGCGACCTGGCCGAGGGGCTTGTCGTCGCCGTTGGAGTAGCGGGCATAGACCACGCCGGTTTCCGACACGGTGATCTCGTTGAGCTTGCCGGCGGCGTAGCCGTCCTGCTGGGTGTTGCGCAGCGCGAACTTCTCGCCGTACTGGGTCGAGCCGCTGATATCCAGCGTCATGTTCAGCTGGCCCGCGCCGGTGGTCGGGGTGAAAGTACCGAGGCTGACCTTGCCGTTGGCAGGATTGGTCAGCTTGCCGCTGTTGTCGAACGTCACCGGGGTCGGTGCGCCGGCCGGCTGGCCATCCACGTAGTTGCGCACGGTCCACTCGTTGGGGTTGGCGCCTTTCACGAAGTACGAGACCTGGATGTGGCTCACGCCCAGCGAGTCGTACACGGTGATGCCGCCGCTGGAGTGGTTGTAGCTGTTGGAGTCGGTCGGATCGAAATTGGTGACCGTCGGTTGCTTGGCGTTGGCGGGCAGGGTGAAACCGACCTTCACTTCGCTGGTCTGCTTCGGCGCGCTGTCGGTAGTCAGCAGCTGCAGGTCCACCAGGCGGCCTGCATCGAAGTTGGTGCCATCGGCGTTCGGCGCGAACACCTGCAGGCGTGCGCCCTGTGGGTTGATCACATAGCCGGCGGAATCGGTCTGGAAGTTGCCGGCACGCGAGTACACGCGCGAGCCGTTCATGTTCATTGTGAAGAAGCCCTCACCGGAGATCGCCATGTCCAGGCTGCGGCCGGTCTGCTCGTTGTGGCCCTGGATGAATTGTTGGGCCACGTTGGAAACACGCACGCCCGAGCCGGTCTGGTTCTTCGACAGGCCGTAGCTGGTGGAGGCGAACAGGTCAGCGAACTCGGCGCGTGATTGCTTGAAGCCGGCGGTATTGACGTTGGCGACGTTGTTGGCGGTGACGCTCAGGTCGGTATTGGCGGCATTGATGCCGGACAGGGAGACGTTGAAGCCCATGGGATGCTCCTGGTAGATGCGGAATGTGCGGCTCAGCTGACGCGGAGCACGTAGTCGATCGGGGCCGTGCCCAGGCCCTTGAGATTCAGGTACAGGCCGTCGGAGCCGACGGTCACGCTCTCCACCGGGGCCTGCACGAAGGTGGACAGCTTGGTGCTCTTGCCGGCGGTGTCGACGTGGTTGGCGACGATGGAGTACTTGCCCGGTTCCATGCGCTTGCCGTTGGCGTCCTTGCCGTCCCACTGAAACGCGGTTTCGCCAGCGGCCTTGGCTTCTACGCTCAGCGAGGTGACCTTGGTGCCGTTGGCATCGGTGATGTCGACGGTCACGATGCCGGCCGAGGGCGCAGCCACCGTGCCTTCGACGCTGCCTTCCTTTTCCAGTACCAGCTTTTCCGACGGCACCAGTACCTGGTGGCCAACCAGCGCAGCACCGCGCAGCACCTGGTCGCTGGCCATCGATTCCTGGAAACCCTTCACCGTCTTGTTCAGATCGGTGATGCCCTGCACGGTGGACATCTGCGCCATCTGCGCGACCATCTGCGTGTTGTCCATCGGCTTCAGCGGATCCTGGTGCTGCAGCTGCTCGGTCATCAGGCGCAGGAAGTCCGCCTGGTCCAGCGTGTTCTTCTTCTTGGTGGCGTTGCTGTTCGGGGCGTTCAGGCCCAGCGCGGAATAGACGTCCTGGCTGGTCTGGTTGTTGACGGCGGTGGTCATGGCGGTATCCGGTGCTGCGGGCCTCAGCGGCCCATGGTCAGGGTGGCCAGGGCCAGTTCCTTGGCGGTGGTCAGCATTTCCACGCCGGCCTGGTAATTGCGCGAGGTCGAGATCAGGTTGACCATCTGCGCCACCGGATCGACGTCGGGCTGGTAGATGTAGCCATCGCCGTCGGCCAGCGGGTGGCCCGGTTCATAGCGCTTGATCGGCGCGGCTTCGCTCTGGGTGATCTCCTTGACCTTCACCGACGTGATGTTCGGATCGTTCTTGCTGGTCACTGCCTGGAAGATCGGTTCCAGCGGCTTGTACACGGCATCGGCGGAACCGGCGACGGTGTCGGCGTTGGAGAGGTTGGAGGCGATGGTGCTCATGCGCACCGACTGCGCCTGCAGCGCGGAGCCGGCGATATCGAATATCGGCAGGTTGCTCATGGCTTATTGCCCCGTGATCGCGGTCAGCATGGAACGCACCTTGCTCTCGACGAAGCTGAGCGAGGCGCGGTATTCGAGTGCGGCGCGGCCATAGGCGGCACGCTCGGCATCGGGA
This sequence comes from Stenotrophomonas sp. 99219_Sma, assembly GCF_056480785.1. Classification (NCBI taxonomy): domain Bacteria; kingdom Pseudomonadati; phylum Pseudomonadota; class Gammaproteobacteria; order Lysobacterales; family Lysobacteraceae; genus Stenotrophomonas; species Stenotrophomonas sp. 99219_Sma. The sequence goes on from NZ_CM151117.1 coordinate 2,154,184, forward strand.
TCGACGGTGTTGCCGTCCAGGCTGGGTTGCACGCCTTCGCGCGCGATCTGGAACGGGTTCAGGCCACTACTGATCTCGTAGTGCTGCTCGTGGGTGGTGGCCATCAGGCCATTGGCATCCTGCCCCTGGGCGTGGCGCAGGGCGGCATCGAAGTCCAGGTCCTGGGCCTTGTAGCCGGGAGTGTCGGCATTGCCGAGGTTGCTGGCGATCAGCTTCATCCGCTGTTCGCGCAACGGCATGGCCTGGGCGTGGACGCCCAGGTAGTCGGTAATCAGGTTGCGCACGGTGCACTCCCACAGGAACGTTGCCCGGGAAGCTGCAAGGGGTGTGCCAAATTCGAGAGGGTAGTGCCGGTCGCTGGCCGGCTTCCCGGATTGTCTGTGGTTGCCGGCCAGCGGCCGGCACTACCGGATCAGAGGCCTCAGGCCGCCATCGCGACCTTGCGCAGGCGGTCCAGCACGAAGTCGGCCAGTTCGTGCGGCGAATACTTGGCGACGAAGGCGTTGGCACCGACGCGCTCGACCATCGCATTGTTGAATACGCCCGACAGCGAGGTATGCAGCAGGACATACAGGCCGGCAAGGCCCGGGTGGCGCCGGATTTCCGTCGTCAGCGTATAGCCGTCCATGGCCGGCATTTCGATGTCCGAGATGACCATGGCATAGCGCTCGGCGGGGTTCTCGCCCGAGGCCTGGATCTGCAGCAGGTGGTCCAGCGCCTGCTTGCCGTCGGAAAGCAGGGTGGCACCCACCCCAAGCTGGTCCAACACGCTGCGGATCTGTTGGCGGGCTACACGAGAGTCGTCCACCACCAGCACCTGCAGCTGCGGGCCGTCGGCGGGCATTGCCATCGCCGGGTCGAGTACTGCTTCACCGCGTACCTGGGCGATATCGGCCAGCACGCTTTCAACGTCGATCACCTGGATCAACTCGCCCTGGAAGCGGGTCACCGCCGTCAGATAGCTCGATTCGGCGCCCAGTTCCGGTGGCGGATGGATGTCTTCCACCGCGATGTTGACGATGCGCTCCACGCCGCTGACCAGGAAGCCCTGGATCGAGCGGTTGAACTCGGTGACGACCAGGTAGCCGGGCGAGGTGTCCGCATCGGGCTCACGCTCGGGGTGGCCGATGGCCAGGCCCAGGTCCAGCACCGGCACCGAGCGGCCACGGACGTCGGCCACGCCGGCGAACTGGCTGGGCAGTCCGGGTACCTGGAACAGCTCCGGGCGGCGCAGGACTTCCTGCACCTTGAAGACATTGACGCCAAAAAGCTGACGTCCGCCGAGGCGGAACAGCAGCAGCGCCAGGCGATTGTGGCCGGCCAGTCGGGTCCGCTGGTCGATCCGGTTGAGCAGGTCATGGGACATGGCTGCTGTATCGGCGGGGTGGGCCCCGAACTTGAGCGCTTTTGTAGAGTCGAGCCATGCTCGACTGCTCTGCTCCGGACGGCCAGTCGAGCATGGCTCGACTCTACAGAAGCCGCTCCGTCGATCTGGCACACCCCTTGCACGCACCTGGGCCAGATCCCTTCGACAGGAGGCGCCATGCGCCGGGTCACATCTCTGTTCGCCATCGCGCTGGCGCTGGCCCCGCCGTGGGCGGTTGCCGCCGACTGGCAGCCGGTGGCCAGTATCCGCACCGCCGCGTTGTCGACGCTGCCGGCCGGCAGCGAGGGCGAGGCCCAGGTGGCCGATGCGCTGCGCTTGCCCAGGTGTGCTGGCGCGCTGCAGGTGCAGCCCACCGCCAACACCACGGTTGAAGTCAGCTGCCCCGATGCCGGCGGCTGGCGCCTGTTCGTGCCAGTAAAGGTGCGGCGCAACCAGACCGTGCTGGTGCTCAACCGCGGAATCGGTACTGGAGAATCCCTCACCGCCGCCGATATCACCACTGCCCAGCGTGATGCCGCCCGGATTGCCGGTGCGGTGCTGGCCGATCCGAATGCAGCGATCGGCCGCATCGCCCGCCGTCCGTTGCAGGCCGGAGCCCTGCTGTCGAACAACGATCTGGTGGTGCAGCGTCTCATCAAGCGAGGAGACAATGTGGCCCTGGTTTCGCGTCGCGGCTCGGTCGAGGTCCGTATTGCAGGCCGTGCGATGGGCGATGCCGGTGAAAACGAACGGGTCTCGGTGGAGAACCTGTCCTCGCGGCGGATCGTGCAGGGCACGGTCGATGCCGCCGGTGACGTAATCGTGGCGCGTTGATTTACCGCAAAATATCCCTAAAGATCACGGCCCTGCGGCCGTTATCCCTTGTGAACGGCAACTCCAGGACACCCCATGAGCCAGAAAATCGACGGCAACCTGCAGGTCCCCCAGGCACTGCGCAGCGTGACGACCCCGGCCAACAAGCCCGGCGTCAGCACCGATGCGGCGACGCGCCCGGTCGAAGCGGCCGACAGCCTGCGCCTGACCGGCGAGGCCACCAATCTGCAGGCCATCGAGCGTGAGCTGACCACCGCCCCGGCAATCGACGCCCAGCGTGTGGCCGCAGTGCGCGAGTCGCTGCAGAACGGCACCTACAAGATCAATCCGGACGCGATCGCATCGCGCATGCTTGAGCTGGATCAGCAGCTGCACGGATGACCGCGCCGATGAGCGAACAACTGCAGCGGCTGGCCCAGGCGCTTGACGTTGAACGTCAGGCGCTGGTCGATCATGACGTACACGCGCTGATCCGGGCGACCGGTGCCAAGCTGGAGGCGCTGCGTGCACTGGAAGGCACGCCGCCGCTTGGTGAGGGGGATCACCTCCAGGAACTGGCCGAACGCAACCGAGCCAATGGCGTGCTGCTGTCGCGCCGGCGCCGCGAGGTCGATTGGGCGCTGCGCCAGCTCGGGCGTACCGAGGCCTCCTCCTCCTATGATGCCAAGGGCCAGTCGCATACGGTCACTGCGCGGCGCCCACTCGCCATCGCCTGACGCGACGGCGGTCGCACATCCCACCCCCGCGGGCTGAAGCCCGCCGCACGACCGCGTATATTGGGCGCCTGTTCGAATGCCCCGAGTCGCCGTGTCCGCTGCCAACGCCCTGGTTACCGCCCCCCTTCCGCCGCAGCCGGTGCTGCAGGCGCTGCTTGAGCGCCTGCGCGAAGGGCTGCTGCTGTTCACCGAAGACGGGCAGGTGGCCCTGGCCAACCCGGCCGCGCAGAACCTGCTGGCCAGCGGTGAGGGCGGCGGCCTGCCACCGCCGCAGCGCCTGCGTGAACTGCTGCCGCCTGATGCATTGGAGCAGGCGCGCCAGCATGGTCACTGGAACGGCAGCCTGCCGCTGGGCGAGGGCGTGGTCATCGCCCATCTGTATCACCACGGCCCGGTCGGCCAGGGGCACTTCCTGGCGTTGTTCCGCCATATCGAAGGCCAGGAAGACTACGAACGCGAATTGCAGCAGCGTCATGCAGAGCTGCGGCAGGCCTACCTGCGCCTCAACGGTACCCAGGAAAAACTGCTGCAGTCGGAGAAGATGGCCTCGATCGGCCAGCTCGCCGCAGGCGTCGCGCACGAGATCAACAACCCGATCGGCTACGTGCACTCCAACCTGGGCAGCCTGCAGGAGTACCTGCGCAGCCTGTTCACCGTGATCGAAGCCTACGAGCGCGCATTGCGGGCGCCGGACCCGAAGGCGCTGATCCCGGAGATTGACGATATCCGTGACCGCCTGGACATCGATTTCATCAGCCGCGACCTGCCGCAGCTGATGGCCGAGTCGCGCGAAGGCATCGAGCGGGTGACGCGCATCGTGCGTGATCTGAAGGACTTCTCGTATTCCGGCCGCGACGAGTCGTGGAAGCTGGTCGACCTGCACGCGGGCCTGGAATCGACCATCAACATCATCTGGAACGAGCTGAAGTACAAGGTCACCCTGGTGCGGGAGTTCGGCCAGTTGCCGTTGGTGGAGTGCCTGCCGTCGGAATTGAACCAGGTCTACATGAACCTGCTGCTCAACGCCGGCCACGCCATCGCCGAGCGCGGCACGATCACGGTGCGTACCGGCGTTGATGGCGATCATGTATGGGTCGAGTTTGAAGACACCGGCGGTGGCATCTCGCCGGAACTGCGCCAGCGCATCTTCGATCCGTTCTTCACCACCAAGCCGGTCGGCAGCGGCACCGGCCTGGGCCTGTCGATCTCCTACAGCATCATCAACAAGCACCACGGCCGCATCGACCTGGACAGCACCCCGGGCGTGGGCTCGCGCTTCCGCGTGGTGCTGCCGGTGAAGCAGCCGCGCTGACCGCTTCAGGTAGTGCCGGCCGCTGGCCGGCAACCTCATTGAACCCGGCATCGAGAGCAGCCGGCCAGCGGCCGGCTCTACCAGGGCTTGTCCCAGACCTGGATTCGCGCTTCGGGTAGTGCCGGCCGCTGGCCGGCAACCTCATTGAACCCGACATCCAGAGCAGCCGGCCAGCGGCCGGCGCTACCAGAGGGGATCGTTACCGCAATGGGCGATCCTCGCCGCCATCTCCGCTTTCCACCGGCGCCGGACCGGCGTTGCTGCGGCGCTGTTCCTCATAGGTGCGGAACGCCTGGTGGATGTGCTTGCGCAGCTCGTCGTCGTTCCACGGCTTGGTCAGGAAGCGATAGATCGCACCGCGGTTGATCGCGTCGGTCACGGTGTTCAGATCGGTGTAACCGGACAGCACCAGGCGGATCGTGTCCGGGTACAGCATCTTCACCCGGCCCAGGAACTCGGTGCCGCTCATGTCGCTCATGCGCTGGTCGGACAGGATCACCTGCACGTCATTGATTGCCAGCAGGTCGAACGCATCGCGCACGTTGCCGGCGGCCAGGATGCGGTAGCCGTCGCGACGGAACAGACGCACCAGCGAGCGCAGTACGTTCTCTTCGTCGTCCAGCAATAGCAGCGTGCGGTCGGGACGGGTCTCGGCAAAGGCTTCCGGACGCAGGTAGCGGCGGCGCAGGGTCATGCCGGCGGCATCGGCCGACATCGGTTCGCCGAACAGATAGCCCTGGAACACATCGCAGTCGTTGCGGCGCAGGAAGCCCAGCTGGGCCTGCGATTCCACACCGTTGGCGATCACGGTCATGCCCAGCTGGTGGCCCATGGCGATGATCGCGCGGGCGATGGCGGCCTCGCGGTTGCCGGCCGGTGCGCTCTTGATGAAGCTGCGATCGATCTTCAGCTTGTCCACCGGGTAGCGGACCAGTGCACTCAGGCTGGAATCACCGGTGCCGAAATTGTCCAGGCTCAGGCTGATGCCTTCGTTGCGCAGATTGGCCAGCGTCTCGTGCACGAAGTTGACGTTGTTGGTGAGCGCGCTTTCGTTGATCTCCAGTGTCAGCATCTGTGCCGGCACGCCCGCGGCCTGGATCAGGCCCATGACTTCAGCGAAGAAGTTGGGCCGCAGCAGCTGCAGGGTGGAGACATTCACCGCGATGGTGAAGTCGTCGAAGCCCTGGTCGCGCCACAGGCGTGCCTGCTTCAGTGCGCCTTCCAGCACCCAGGTGCCGATCTGCACGATGATGCCCAGCCGCTCGGCGGTGCGCATGAAGCGCTCCGGCACCAGCATGCCCAGCGTCGGCGACTGCCAGCGCAGCAGCGCTTCCATGCCGACCACGTGGCCATCGCGGGCGCTGACCAGCGGCTGGTAACGCAGTTTCAGTTCGCCGTTGGGAATGGCGTCCACGATCTGGCGGGCGATGATGCTCTCGCTGTGCGCGCTCGGTGGCGTATCCACGGCGTGGATGCGCACCGCGTTGCCGCCTTCGCGGGCCGCCTGGTACAGCGCATCCTCGGCGTGATCAAGCAGGCGCGAGGTGCTGCTGGCATGGTCCGGGCACAGGCTGACACCCAGCTTGCCGGTCATGAACAAGGTGTACGGCAGCACCGACAGCGGCAGCTCCATCTGCTGCCGGATCTCCTCGGCGAAGTCCTCCGGCAATGGCACGTCGGCGGTGCGTGGCACTGCGATCAGGAACTCATCGCTGCCGTGGCGCCACAGCTTGCCGCGACCACGCAGGTAGGACTGCAACCGCTGCGCCACCAGCACCAGGGCCTGGTCACCCACCTCGGCGCTCATGTTTTCGTTGACCGAGGCGAAGTGGTCGATGTCCACGTGCATCAACATCAGTGCGGTGCCGCCCGAGGCCGCCTCGGCGACCATCGCCTGCAGCTCGGGGTTGCCGGCGCCAAGGCGGTCAGGCGCATCATCGATGCTGACCGGGGGCTGGTTGGGATTCCACATAGGCTCAGTAGTCCGGTGACTCAACGGCGGCCATGCTGGCCGCCTGGTAGGGGAGGTGTACGTCGATCAGGGTGCCTTCGCCGTGTGCGGATTCGATCCGCACATGGCCACCGACGCTCTGCGCACGCTCACGCATCACGATCAGGCCCAGCCCGCGCGGACCGTCCGGGTCGAAGCCCTCGCCATCATCACGGATCTGCAGGTGCAGGCCGCGCTGGCCGACATCGCGCAGCTGCAGCTGTACCTGGCTGGCGCGGGCATGGCGCAGGGCATTGGTCAGGCTCTCCTGCGCGATGCGGAAGCAGGCCTGCTCGATGCTGTTGTCAGGACGTTGTGGCAGCGGTTCGATCTCGGCCAGCAGTTCCACCGGCGAGGAACGGAACAGCACCCGTGCCTGCCAGCTCAGTGCGGCCTCCAGGCCCAGGGCATCCAGCTGCGGCGGGCGCAGCAGCGTGGAGATGTCGCGCAGCTTGGCCACGGTGGTGTCGGCCAGGCTGACGATCTGCGCCAGATCCTCGGCGCGGCGCTGTGGATCATGCTCGTCCTGCGCAGCATGGGCGGACAGCTTGATTGCGGTGATCGCCTGGCCGATGTCGTCGTGCAGGTCGCGCGAGATCGCGCGGCGTTCGTCTTCCTGCAGCGAGAACAGTCGGCCGGCCATCGCCTGCAGCTCACGGTTGCTGGTTTCCAGTGCAGTGCGGGTGCGTTCGGAATCGCTCAGGTCGCGCACGATCAGCAGCTTGCAGTCGCGTCCGCCATAACGCACTTCGCCCACCGCCAGGCCGGCATGGAAGCTGCGGCCATCCGCGCGCTGCATCGCCACCATGCTGCTGTGACCGGGCCCCAGGTGTGGTTGGCCTGCACGCAATTGGCTGCGCACGCGGGCCAGATCGGCGCTGTCCACCAGTGCTGACAGGGGTTCGCCCAGCAGGGTGTGGCTGCCATAGCCGAACAGGCTGGCGGCCCAGGCGTTGGCGTACAGCACGTGTTCGTCGGAGAGGATGACCACGCCGTCGGGCAGTACTCGTACCAGCTCGCGGAACTGTTCCTCGCGCTCGCGCAGCAGGCGTCGCGACTGCTCGCGCTCCGTCACGTCCTGCAGGGTGCCCAGCACGCGGTTGCGGCCGGCCTCGTCGATGCCGCTGGCCGCACGCAGATGCACCATCAAGGCGCGCCCATCCATCGACAGCAACGGCAACAGCACGTCCACCTGGACCGGCTCGCCGGAGCAGAGCTCGGCCAGCAGCTGTTCGGTCTGGGTGGCGGTGGCCGGGTCTGCCGGCACCAGCAGTTCGTCGAAGCGATGCCAGCGCCGCGCCTCGGGCGGGCGGCGACCGAGCAGGCGATAGACCTGGTTCGAATAGCGGCCAAGTCCCGTGGAGGGGTCCAGTTCCCAGGCGCCGATGCGCGCCAGCTCGTGGGCTTCTTCGACCCGCGCCAGCGCCTGGTCACGGCGCAGCTGGGCCAGGTCTTCAGCGGTGCGGTCGATGGCAATCAGCAGGCGGGCGTTGTGGCCGTCATAGCTGATGGCGTTGGAGCGCAGCTCCATCTGCCGCAGCGAGCCGTCACGCAGCTGCAGCTGGGTACGCAGGATGCACAGTTCCTCCGGTGCCTCGCGGATCGCTTCCAGCTTGGTCTGCAGCGCCAGGTCCTGGCCTGGCGGCCACAGCGAATCGATGGTCTGCTCCAGCAGTTCGTCACGGTCCCAGCCGAAGGCCGTACAGGCCGCCGGATTGGCATCGAGGATCGCCAGCGTATCGAGGTCGTAGACCAGGATCGGGCCGGGGTTGCCTTCGAACATCTGCCGCAGGCGCAGCTCCGAGGCCTGCTGACGTGCATGGGTGTGCAGCACGTGCTCGGCCAGCGGGCGCAGCAGCAGATACAGCAGGCCCGCGCTGGCAAGGGCGAAGAACGAGCCCTTCAGGCCCTGCCACAAGGCCGCCTGCTGCGGGTCGGGCACCAGTGCCTGCACTGCACTGTCGGTGGAGATCATCCAGGCCAGCGCCATCGCCAGGTAGCTCAGCACCACCCGGCGCCGGTCGCGGCTCAGCGCCTGCGCCATCCGCGGGTCGGGAACTGGGGCGTTGCCGGTCGGTTCTGCGGGCATGGACAGGGCGGAAGAAAGGGGCGCCGGCCATCTTACCGCGCAGGTGCGCCCAGACCACTCAATTATCCGCCGCAGGCGCCGTTAACCACTGCGTGCCCCGCTGACGGGCGTGTCATCCGGAGCAAGATCGCGTGGACCAAGGGATCATCGCCAGCCTGCTGCAGCACCCGCTTGCGTCGGCGCTGGTCATCGTCGACCGCACGGGCCGCCCGCTGGCGGCCAATCCGGCTGCGCGCGAGCACGGCCTGCCGGCGACCGTGGCTGCGTATGCGCCGATGCTGGAAGATCTGCGCCTGATGGCCGCCGATGGCGGCATCGTGGCCTGCACGCTGCCGGGTGGCCCGCACGGTCACTACGACGGCCACCTGCGCGCCGTGCATGATGGCGCCGGCAACCTGCTGGCCTTCACGCTGAGCATTCCAGAGCCGGTGCCGCTCGGCGGCGGTGGGCGCTGGGAGCTGGCGCTGGACAGCGCCGGGCACAGCCTCTGGGACTGGGACATTCCCAGCGACCGTGTGGTGCGCACCCCGGCACTGGGCGATGAAACCGCTACCGAGATTCTGGCCCGCGTGCACAGCGAGGACATCGCCCAGGTGCGGGCTGCACTGGATGAGCATCTGCGTGGCTTGAGCGAGCAGTACAGCGCACAGTTCCGTTTCCGCCAGGCCGATGGCCAGTGGCGTTGGGTACTGGACCGCGGGCGCGTGGTCGCGCGCACCGCCGATGGCCAGCCGCTGCGCATGGTCGGCACGCATACCGAAATCGAACAGCAGAAGCAGCTGGAAGGGCTGCTTCAGGAACAGCAGCTGCACCTGAGCGAGGCCCAGCGCATCGCCAGCATGGGCAGCTGGTCGTTCGACCCCAACAGCGGTCACTTCTGGTGGTCGCCGGAACTGCGTTCGCTGCTGGCGCTGGAGCAGGGCGCCGTGCCCGGCCAGCGCCGCTGGCTGAAGCAGCTGCACCCACGTTCACGTGGCGCACTGCGTGCAGCCTGGCGACGGTTGTGGCGCGATGGCCGTGCCGCCAACCTCGAACTGGAGCTGACCCGTGGCCATGAACCGTCGCAGCACCTGCGGCTGTGGATGCAGCCGCTGCTGGACATGGATGGCCAGCCCAAGCGGCTGCTTGGCCAGGTGCAGAACATCACCGAGCAGCACCAGACCGATGCGCTGATCCGCTGGCGTACCGAGCTGCTCAACCGCGTCTCCGCGCTGGGCCGCATCGGCGGCTGCGAAATCGAGGTGCAGACCCGGCACATGCAGTGGACCGAGGAGTGCTACCGCATCCACGGCCTGCGCAAGGAGCCGATCACTCTCGATCAGGCGCTGGCGCTGTATACCGAGGATTCGCGCAATGCCTTCGAGGCGGCGCTGGGCCGGATCGCTGCGGGTGGACTGCCCGAACAGCTGGACCTGTGCTTCTATCGCCAGTCTGGCCTGCGCGTGTGGGTGCAGGTGCTGATCGAGCTGGATCGCCGCGATGGCCTGCCGCCACGCTTCGTGGTCCTGTTCCGTGACATCACCCGCGAGCGCGAGGCCAACGAGCGCATCGAGCTGCTGGCGCACTACGATCTGCTCACCGGCTTGCCCAATCGCGTGCTGCTCGGCGAGCAGACGGCAGAAGCCATCGAAGAGGCGCGCGACCGCGGCACCTCGCTGGCGATGCTGTTCATCGATCTGGATGGCTTCAAGACCATCAACGACAGCTTCGGTCATGCCACCGGTGATGCGCTGCTGAAGGCTGCCGCCACCCGCCTGCACCAGAACCTTCGCAACAACGACCTGTTCGGCCGCTTCAGTGGCGACGAGTTCATCGTGGTGTTGCGCGACCTGGCCGAGCCGGAAGACGCCGGCCACGTGGCGCGGAAGCTGATCGCTTCGCTGGCCGAGCCATTGCGCCGTGGCGAGACCACGTTGAAGGTCGGTGCCAGCGTCGGCATCGCGATGCTGGGCGATGCGCAGACCGATTTCGATTCACTGCTGCGTGCCGCCGATGCCGCGATGTACGCGGCCAAGGAAGCGGGGCGCAACACCTACCAGTACTACAGCCAGGACGCATTGGCCCGCATCCAGCGCAAGCTCGAGTTGGAGCATGCCCTGCACGGGGCGATCGAACGCGAAGAGTTCAGCCTGGCCTACCAGCCGCTGCTGCATGCGCACCAGGGCGAGCCACCAGCGATCGAGGCACTGCTGCGCTGGCATCGTCCCGGCATCGGCTACTGCAGCCCGGCCGAGTTCATTCCGATTGCAGAGAAGTGCGGCGAGATCGTGCGCATCGGCGACTGGGTACTGAATGAAGCCTGCCGCCAGGCGATCGCCTGGGACCGGGCTGGCCTGTGTTTCGACCGCATCGCGGTCAACGTGTCGGCGGTGCAGTTGCGTGACCGTGGCTTTGCCGAGCGGGTGATCGAGATCTGCCATGCCCACGGCTGGCCGCCGCAGCGGTTGGAGCTGGAGCTGACCGAGTCGGCGCTGATCCGTGACACCGACATCCTGCGCCATTGCTTCGACGTGCTGGAACGGCATGGCGTGCCGCTGGCGGTGGATGATTTCGGTACCGGCTTCTCCAATCTGAACTACCTCAACCGTTTCCCGGTGGGGCGCCTGAAGATCGACCGCAGTTTCGTGCAGGGCATGCTGCATGACTCGGGCACGGCCGAAGTGACCCAGGCCATCGTGCACCTGGGTCACGCGCTGGGCATGAAGGTGGTGGCTGAGGGCGTGGAAACGCACCAGGAAGAAGACATGCTGCGTCGCCAGGGCTGCGACGAGATCCAGGGCTACCTGTACTCGCGCCCGCTCAGCCCGCGCGACCTGGCGCAGTGGCTGCGCCAGCAGCACGCCGCGCCCGGGCGCACCGACGCTGCCAGCGAGGTCGTGCTGGCGCGCTGAGGCTGGCGCCGGGCCATGCCCGTCGGGATCGCCGCACGCCGACGCACCGCTCTGGTAGGTGTCGACCTTGGTCGACACGAATGCCGGTGCTCGCGATCATCCACGCATGGCGTGGATCTACTGCGATGCGGCAACCATTCGCTGCGGAAATTCGGAGCGAAGCCGTGCGCGCACTGCTTCCACCACATGTGCATAGCGTCGGCGCTGGATGAAATAGCCCATGTAGAACAGCAGCAGGGCCACCAGCATCGGCGACGCAGCCGGGCGGACCAGGATGATCGGCACCAGCATCACTGTCAGGCCCAGCGCGAACCAGCTGCACCGCCCGACCACCCGCACCTCCCTGCGTCGTGCGTCGATCATCACCCGCCCGCGCATCAGCGGAAAGTAGCGGCCGCCAAAGCTCGGCGCGAAGCTCTCGCGAAAGGCGATACTGCCGTCCGGCAGCGCGCGGAATACCAGGCGAAGCCAGGTATCGGCCGGCAGATCATGCTCCAACCCGGCCAGCGAAAGCTGCGCCAGCTCTGCGGGCGTAGCGGCGATGCGCTGATTGAACAGGACGATGCCGGTGCGGAAGAAGAACGGCGCCCACAGCACAAGCAGCAGGACTTCGATCAACAGCACGGCGATCAGGGCGATGGCCATCGGTCTTCCATGAACGGGACCTGCGCATCATGCCATAGCGATTTCGCCACCCCAGTAGATCCACGCCATGCGTGGATGTTGCCCGGAACCAGCTACCGTCCTCGCGGGGCGGTCCAGTGAATCGAGCAGTCTCCTGGATTCAATCGTCTTCCACCAGATCGCTGAGATCCAGAATCTGTGGATCAACACTGTGCGCGACGATGCTTCGGAGCATTCCAGCCTTTGGGCGTAGGGCATAGCAATGCATCGTATGGATGGGATTGAATTCCAGCCACGGCCAGGATGAGTGCCCCACGATAACCGGCATGTTGAAATTGATGTCTTTTGGATCATCCAGTGGAAGGGTCCATTTGCCGCCGTGATGCTCCCACACTACATCGCCCAGATATCGTGCAAACACAATCCTCAGGCCATCCTGTTCGTCCTCCGACAACGTTGCAGCCATCGTCGTGTACAGCGTCTCCAGGCGATCAAGGCTCTCCAGGCTGCCGTCAAGGTCGACGCCGCGGAGCTGTGCTTGTTCGATCAGCCATTCAATCTGATCGTCCATGATGATCAGAAACTGTTCGAAGGTTTCTCGCGCTTCTTCCGGATTGAATGCCATGCGGCCACCAGGGAGGGAGAGCGACGAGTGTGCCCCGGGCCTGTGATCCACACCATGCAACAAGTCCGAAAGGGTGGAGGGGCGATCGCATGCACCCACGCATGGCGTGGATCTACCGTTTCATCAATGCGATGCCTGCAATGGAATAGCTGGCGATCAACAGCCCGAACACGTACTCCGCGACGATGATCAGCCAGAAGGTCATCGGCTCGATGTCCCGCCATGCATCAATGGTGCCGGCGCGGTGATGGCTTAGATGGACGTGCCCGGTGTTGATGGCAGTTGCCGCCATCCAGGCACATAGAAAGGCCATCAGCATGAAGAGCAGGCTGCCGAACAGGAATGCGACAGGTCTATGCCGGGGTGGCCGCAAAGTGGCGTAGGCGGGGCGCCAGGTGAAGGTGGCCGCGATGAGCACCATCACAGCAAATCCCAGCCAGGTCATGAACGTGGTGCTCATGCGACGACACTCCGTGTCCAGCCGTAGATGGCATGGGCGGATCATGCCATGGGTTTGGAGCGGGTGGTGGTGAAGACCATCCACGCATGGCGTGGATCTACCTCAAGGCTTCCCCATCCAACCCCAGGTCCCACGCCAGACCCAGCAGCGCGTCGTCCGTGCGGGACAGGGCAGGGCGCGCATCGGCCAGCTGCTGCAGTTCGCGGATCTCCTCACGTGCTACCTCTTCCAGCTGCTGCAACTGCTCACGCACGCTCGCGTTGCGCGGGCGCTCGGTGTCGGCGAGGGAGGGCAGGGCGCGGATCAGGGTCATGGTGCGTGTACAGGATGCATCCAACGGCGGGTTACAGGCAAAGGCCCCGGACGAACCGGGGCCTTGCGGGCTGCCGGCAACGGCAGCGGACATCAGGATCAGAACAGCTCGACGGTGCCGGCGCCCATGCTCTGCTGGGCAACCGGCTTGTGCGGCGGGCGTTCCCATTCGCTGCGCAGTTCGCGCAGGCGGCTGCCGGTGCGCTGCAGGGCGGTGGCGATCTCTTCGTCGAACACGCCGCCATTGCGGTGCAGCAGTTCCTGCAGGGCCACCGCTTCGCGGTTGATCGCGGTCAGGCGGTCCAGGTGGGTGTGCACGCCGCCCAGCGCCTGGGTGGCGATGTCCTCGAACTGCAGGGCGCGCACGGCTTCGGCCACGCTGCCATCGATCGAACGGGCGCACTCGGACACTTCGCGCATGCCGTCACCCAGCGAGGCGTTGATCTGCGCGACGTTGTCGAGCATTGCCGCCGCTTCCTGGCGAGCTTCGCGGGAGCGGTCCATGTCACGCGAGGCCATGTGCGAGACCGTCTCGCGCACCTTGGCGATGGCGTCCTTGGAGCTGTGTGCCAGCTTGCGGATCTGCTCGTTGAAGGTGGTCGAGCGCTCGGACAGGTTGCGCACTTCGTCGGCGACCACCGCGAAGCCACGACCGGCTTCACCGGCACGTGCCGCTTCAATGGCAGCGTTCAGGGCCAGCAGGTTGGTCTGGTCGGCGATCGACTTGACGTCTTCCAGCAGCGCGAAGATGCCATCCAGGTGCTGCGCCATCTGGTCGATGTGCTGCACCGTGGTGCTGCTCTGGCCGCTCACCTGTTCCAGCGCTTCGACCAGCTGTTCCATGCGGTGGCTGGCGTGCTGGGCGAAACGGGCAACGTCGAGGCCGGCATTGCCTTCGTCACCGGCGCGGTCGACGATGCGCGACAGGGCCTGGCTCTGCTGGCGCGACTTGCGGTTCATCGCATCGAAGCTGCCACCGAGGCTGGAGACGGCCTGGCGGATCAGGTCACGGGCGCGTTCCACTTCGCCGCGCGAACCCTCGATCTCGTTGCCGACGAAATTGCGCAGTTCGGTCAGCAGCTGGTCCTGCTCACGCAGGACACGGGCGTGTTCCGGGGAACGGTGTGCCTGGGCGCGGGTGGTCCACCACGCAAAGCCGAGCCAGCTCAGCGTCATCGTGGTCAGGATCGCCCAACGCAGGGCGGCCGGCCATTCGAAACCGATGGCGAAGGGGAGCAGCAGGGTCAGAGCCAGGGGGGCGGCCAGACGGATGAAAATGCGTGAGTACATGGACGTTCTCGGGAGGTGCACGGAGGATGTATCGGCCGTACCCCCTTTCTCTTTAACGTCGAAATGCCTCGAAGTGCATTCTGAATGCGCCGGTTTTCCGACGCCTCGGCGGCTTCGGGGTCAGAGCCCTTTCCTTGCCGGAAAAGGATCCGACCCCATGGGGCTCAGGCCAGCTGGCGGTCCACGGCCTCGATCATCGCCTTGCGGCTGAACAGGAAGTCCCAGTAGCTGCCGCCCAGCTGGCGCCACAGCACTGCCGAGCGCACCGCGGCCAGCAGCAGGGCGCGGATCTCGGCAACCACACTGGCCTGGCCCAGGTAATGCGGGTTGCCCTGCACCATCACCCGCGGCTTCAGGTGGCTGATGGTGTCGGCGTACAGGCCACCCAGGTTGGCCAGCACGTCCGGGTGGCCACTGTCGCCCAGCTCGACGGCTTGGCGCTGGGCGCGTTCGATGCCCGAGGCGACCTTGTTCACGGTGGCGCCGTCCTGCACGAAGCGGCGCTCCAGCTGCAGCACTGACAGGGCCAGCTTGGGCAGGATCGGGTCCTGGCCCTGGCTGCGGAAGTAGTTGTGCAGCAGGCGCAGCCCAGCCTTCAATGCATGGCGGTCACCGAACACCTCCTGCGGCGAAGACGCGTCGACGCGGAACACACTGTCCACGGCGGTGCGCACGGCAGCGGCGTCGGAATGGCCGGTATCGGCGATGCGGCGTACCTGCTGCAGGGCCTGGGCAATGCCGGCCAAAGCCAGGACGCGGTCGTCGACAGTGAAACTCATGCAGCGATTACCTCAAAAGGGGAAGGGGTGGTGCGCAGGCGCTGTTCCAGCGGCGCATCGGTGGCGGCGATCACCGCGCCACCCAGGCACACATCACCGTCATACAGCACCAGTGATTGACCGGGAGTAACGGCGCGCTGCGGGCGCGCAAAGGTGACCAGCACGCTGCCATCGTCCAGCACCTCGACCGTACACGGCTCGTCGGGCTGGCGGTAGCGGGTCTGCGCGGTGCATTCGAAGCGCCGTGCCGGCGGCGCGCCGGCAATCCAGTGCGCGGTTTCCGAGCGCAGGCGGTCGGACAGCATCCACTTGCTGTCGCGGTCCTGGTCCACGTACAGCACGTTGCTGGCCACATCCTTGCCGACCACGTACCACGGCGCGGCCGGGCGGCCACGCACGCCGCCGATGTTCAGGCCCTCGCGCTGGCCCAGGGTGAAATAGAAGACGCCTGGGTGCTCGGCGATCACACTGCCGTCGGCCGGGTCCAGGATCTGCCCGGGCTTGGCCGGCAGGTAGCGGCCGAGGAACTCGCGGAAGTCGCGCTCACCGATGAAGCAGATGCCGGTGGAGTCCTTCTTGGCGTGGGTCGGCAGGCTGACGTCACGCGCGATCCGGCGCAGGTCGGTCTTTTCCAGGTCGCCGATCGGGAACAGGGTGGCCGCCAGCTGCGCCTGGCCCAGCTGGTGCAGGAAGTAGCTCTGGTCCTTGGAGCGGTCGGCACCACGCAGCAGCAGCCACTGGTGGCCGCGCTGGGCCACGCGCGCGTAGTGGCCGGTGGCGATGCGCTCGGCGCCCAGCTCGCGGGCGGCATCCAGGAAGTGCTTGAACTTCACTTCGCGGTTGCACAGCACGTCCGGGTTCGGGGTGCGGCCGGCCGCGTACTCGGCCAGGAAGTGCTCGAACACGCCCTGCCAGTACTCGCTGGAGAAATCACGGAAGTGGAACGGGATACCGAGCAGGCCGCAGACGGCCACTGCATCGCGGCGGTCGTCCTCGGCGCGGCAGTCGCCGCTGCCGTCGTCGGCCCAGTTCTGCATGAACAGACCGGCTACGGCCTCGCCCTGCTGCACCAGCCGCCAGGCGGCGACCGAGGAGTCGACGCCACCGGAGACGCCCACCATCACGCGCGGAGTGCTCATGCGACCTCCCGGACCAGCGAAAGCGGATGGCGCTGGCCACCCAGGAAATCAGCCACCACCTGCCAGACCAGCGGGCTGCGCAGGAGCTCCGTGGCGGCCTGCAGCTCGGCCGGGGTCAGCCACAGCGCGCGATCGATGCCGGTGTCCAGCGGCTGCGCCGGGTCGTGCGAGACCGGACGCGCCGCATAGCAGAAGCGCAGGAAGGTGGTGCCGTCGCCGGCCGTCCACTGGTAGCAGCCGATGAAGTGGGTCAGCTGCACCGTCCAGCCGGTTTCCTCGCGGGTCTCGCGCAGGGCTGCCTCGGCCAGGCTTTCGCCCGGCTCGAGGTGGCCGGCCGGCTGGTTCAGCACCTGGCGGCCGTCGATGGTCTCCTCGACCAGCAGCACGCGGCCGCCGTCGACCACTACGGTGGCGACAGTGGCGTGCGGTGCCCAGCGCGGGTCCGGCGTGGTGTTCAACTCAGAACTCGTCCTTCTTGGTCAGTTCCAGCTCCATGGCGTCGGCGGTGCGGATGGCCGCATCGATGGCGTCGCTGAGCTGGTCGGCCGTGGCATCGGCGTCGATCTTGACCACGAACATGGCGGTGGTGTCCTGCTTCACCCAGCCGCCCATCTTGGCGTCCTGCGAATCTTCCAGCAGGCGGTTGGCTACGGCCACCGGGAACTGCTTGGTCTTGGCGTTGTAGGCCGGCGACCAGATCTCGCGGATGTTGTGGGTGCCGAAATCTTCCACCGACGAGCGCACGTAGACCATCTGGGTGCGATCACCCTCGACGTCGAACACCATGCGGTAGTCGCCGTCCTCGTCGACCTCGTAGGTATAGCCCAGCTTGTCCAGGTGGCGGGCCACGGCCTTGTCGGCCTGGGTCTCGGCGGCGGCGGAGCCGGCGGCGGCCAGGGCGATCAGCAGGGCGGGGAGAAGGGTCCTTTTCATGAAGATCCTGTGAAACAGTGTTGAGAGAGGATGCAATTGTGACGGTGGGCGTGCGTGCCGTCCAATCTGCGGCAGGCCGACGCAGGCTGGCCCGTGCCTCTATAATGGGCAGATGCCCCATGAGTCTTCCCCCGATTCCCATCACGAGCACGGCGTTGCCGTGGAGCCCGCGCGCCCGGAAGTGGCGCCGCCACCGTTCTACCAGGTGATGCTGCTCAACGACGACTACACCCCGATGGATTTCGTGGTGGACGTGCTGCAGCAGTTCTTCAGCATGGACCTGGACAAGGCCACGCAGGTGATGCTGCACGTCCATACCCGTGGCCGCGGCGTGTGCGGGGTGTTCACCCGCGAAGTGGCCGAGACCAAGGTCGCCCAGGTCAACGAGTACTCGCGGATGAACCAGCACCCGCTGCTGTGCACGATGGAAAAGGCCTGACCGGCTGCCGGTTTTCATCCGGGCACATCGACTCCGGACCCGGTGTGCCCACCAAGGTGGGCACCTACCAAGGCAGGGGCCTGTATCGATAATGGATGGGGCGTGCCCACCAAGGTGGGCATCTACCAGAGCGCGGGATCAGCCCTCCGCCAACGCCTCCAGTGCCATCCGCGCCACCGCCTCGTCGACTTCGGCGGGGTCGCCATCATCCCGGAACCACACCGCTGACAGCCCCGCGCTGGCTGCGATCCAACGCAGCAGGCGCGTGCGTTCCAGGCCCGCCAGCGCGCCGACCTGTTCCAGCCGGGTGGCAAACCGCTCGGGTCGGGTGGCCACATGGATGCCGGGGCCGCACAGGTCCGGATTACTGAACATCGTCGTGTAATCGAACGCGCGGTCGCCCAGCAGCCGCTTCGGGTCGATCGCCAACCAGCCGCGCGCGCCGAAATCGAGCACGTTGTCGTGGTGCAGGTCGCCGTGCAGCGGCCGGATCTCCTGTTCCTGCTGCAGCAGTCCCTCCGCCAGTGATCTGCACTGTTCCAGCAGTGGCGGCAGCGCAGCCCTTGGCTGCAGCAGGTCGGCGAACCATGTTCGCAGGCAGACCAGTTCCGCTGGCGGTGCGCTCCGTGGCCGGTGCAGCCGTTGCAGGACCTGGCACAGGATCGTGGTGCAGGTGTCATCGTCGCCCTCGATCGAGCGCTGCCGCAGCGAGTCGCCGCCGGCACGTTCGATCAGGATCGCCGGCCCCTCGTGGGCCAGCAGGCGGGCGGCGCCGTCACCGTTCCACCAACGCAGCAGGCGATGGCTGTTCTGCTCTTCGGTTTCGCTGCTGATCTTCAGCATGGCCGGCTCGCCGGCGGCGGTCAGCACCGGCCAGAGCCGGGCATGGGGCGTTTCGATGGCTGCGCCATCACGCCGCAATCGCCAGCGGCTCAGGTAGGGTTCGCTCATGCTGGGTGGGCTGTCCTGGAGTGAATGAAGATCAATCGATTCGCACTGATAACGCCATCTGAACGCAGCAATCCGCTAGGGTGATGGAAATCGCGTAGTCAGGCCGCATATTGTCCCCATCTGCCGCCGGAGTAATCCATGTTCAGCAAAGACCTCGAACACACCATCGGCCAGTGCTACAAGCGCGCCCGTGAGGCCCGGCATGAGTTCATGACGGTCGAACACCTGCTGTTGGCACTGCTCGACAACCCGTCCGCCCAAGCCGTACTGAAGGCCTGTGGCGCCGACGCCGAACGCCTGCGCCAGGAGCTGGAGCAGGCCATCGAGGCCTCCGTGTCCCGCCTGGCCGAAGATGACGGCCGCGATACCCAGCCGACCCTGGGCTTCCAGCGCGTGTTGCAGCGGGCCGTTTACCACGTGCAGTCCTCGGGCAAGAAGGAGGTCACCGGCGCCAATGTGCTGGTCGCCATCTTCGGCGAGAAGGACTCGCACGCCGTCTACTACCTCAACCAGCAGGATGTCACCCGGCTGGATGTGGTCAATTACCTGTCCCACGGCATCGCCAAGCTGGGCGAGGAAGGCGAGCAGCCGTCGTCCTCCTCCGAGGGCGAAGGCCGCATCGAAGGCGGGGAGGGCGAGCCGAAGGGTGATGCCCTGACCGAGTTCGCCAGCAACCTCAACGAACAGGCCCGGGCCGGTCGCATCGACCCGCTGGTCGGCCGTGCCGACGAGATCGAGCGCACCATCCAGGTCCTGTGCCGCCGCCGCAAGAACAACCCGCTGTACGTGGGTGAGGCGGGCGTAGGCAAGACCGCCATCGCCGAGGGCCTGGCCCGCCGCATCGTCGAGGGCTCGGTGCCCGACGTTCTGGCCGATGCGGTGATCTATTCGCTCGACCTGGGCGCGCTGGTGGCCGGCACCAAGTACCGCGGCGACTTCGAGAAGCGCCTGAAGAGCGTGCTGACCGCGCTGAAGAAGGTGCCCAATGCGGTGCTGTTCATCGACGAGATCCACACCATCATCGGTGCTGGCTCGGCGTCGGGCGGCACCATGGATGCCTCCAACCTGATCAAGCCGGCGCTGGCGTCCGGAGAGCTGCGCTGCATCGGCTCGACCACCTTCCAGGAGTACCGTGGCATCTTCGAGAAGGACCGGGCGCTGGCCCGCCGCTTCCAGAAGATCGACATCGTCGAGCCGACCGTCGGCGAGACCTACGAGATCCTGCAGGGCCTGGAAGTCCAAGTACGAGCTGCACCACGGTGTGACCTATTCCGACGAGGCTCTGCAGGCGGCGGTGGACCTGTCGGTGAAGCACATCGGCGACCGCCTGCTGCCGGACAAGGCCATCGACGTGATCGACGAGGCGGGCGCCCGCCAGCGCCTGCTGCCGGAAGGCCAGCGCAAGGAACTGATCGACGTCGAGGAAGTGGAGGCGATCGTCGCCAAGATGGCGCGTATCCCGACCAAGCAGGTCAGCGCCACCGACAAGGATGTGCTGCAGCACCTGGAGCGCAACCTGAAGATGGTGATCTTCGGCCAGGACCCGGCCATCGAGACGCTGTCCTCGGCGATCAAGCTGGCCCGTTCGGGCCTGGGCAACCCGGAAAAGCCGATCGGCAACTTCCTGTTCGCCGGTCCCACGGGTGTCGGCAAGACCGAGGTGACCAAGCAGCTGGCGCTGCAGCTGGGCATCGAGCTGGTCCGCTTCGACATGTCCGAGTACATGGAGCCGCATTCGATCAGTCGCCTGATCGGTGCGCCTCCGGGCTACGTCGGCTTTGACCAGGGCGGCCTGTTGACCGAGAAGATCGTCAAGACGCCGCACTGCGTGCTGCTGCTGGATGAGATCGAGAAGGCGCACCCGGACATCTTCAACATCCTGTTGCAGGTGATGGACCGCGGCGTGCTGACCGATACCAACGGTCGCGAGGCCAACTTCAAGAACGTCGTGCTGGTGATGACCACCAATGCCGGTGCGGCGCAGGCCTCGCGGCGTTCGATCGGCTTCACCAAGCAGGACCATGCCACCGACGCGATGGAGACCATCCGCCGCAGCTTCACCCCGGAATTCCGCAACCGCCTCGACGCGGTGGTGCAGTTCCAGGCGCTGGGCTTCGAGCACATCCTGCGCGTGGTCGACAAGTTCCTGATCGAGCTGGAGATGTTGCTGCAGGACAAGCACGTCAGCCTGTCGGCCACCCCGACCGCGCGCGACTGGCTGGCCCACCATGGTTTCGACCCGCTGATGGGTGCCCGCCCGATGGCCCGCGTGATCCAGGACAAGATCAAGCGTCCGCTGGCCGACGAGCTGTTGTTCGGCAAGCTGGTCAACGGTGGCAAGGTCAGCATCGATGTCCGCGATGACGAGCTGGTGGTCGAGACCCAGGCTGAGCCGGAGCGGCTGCTGCCGGTCACGGTGGAATGAGCTGATGCCATAGGCTTGGCGTGAAAGACTGGAAATGACAAGGGCGGCTTCGGCCGCCCTTGTTGTTTCCAGGGGACTGTCGTCCGCGGCCTTGCTTGAACGGAACGGAGGTGCCAATGCTGTCTTCTGGTCGCGATAGGGTGTTGCCCTGTTTGTATCGCGAAACGATACAGGATACAGTGATGATCATCGGTTTTCGCCACAGGGGCCTCGAGCGGCTCTACCGTTCCGGCAGTAGCAGTGGAATCCGCCACAGTCACGCCAGCAAGGTGTTGTTGATCCTGTCGATCCTGGATGTTGCTTCGGGTCCTGAGGATCTGGCCATGCCTGGATTGCGTCTGCATAAGCTCCGGGGCGGCCTGAAAGGGCATTGGTCTGTATGGGTCAATGGAAACTGGCGGATTACCTTCCGTTTCGCCGGCAGCGACGTGGAGCTGCTGGATTACCTGGACTATCACTGAGGCCGCGCATGATTCATCACCATCCGCATCCCGGGCAGGCGATCAAGGCAATGGTCTTTGATCCAATGGATCTGTCTGTGACCGAAGCGGCCGAGCGCCTGGCAATGTCGCGGGTAGCCCTTTCGCGGGTTCTGAACGGCAAGGCGGGCATCAGTCCTGACCTGGCCATCCGCCTTGAGATGGCGGGGGTGAGTACTGCGGTTTTCTGGATGGGGCTGCAATCCAGCTACGATCTCTGGTTGGCACGGCAGCGCGCGCAACCGAGAGTGTTGTCGCTGGTTGCCGCGACGCGTTGACGTATATCGCGACAAGGGCGGCTTCGGCCGCCCTTGTCCTGTCTGGGGTCAGCGGCTGCGGCGGCGCGCCTCACGCTTGAATCGCTCGGCATCGATCGGCTCGATGCGTGCAACCTCGCAGCTGCCGCGACCTGTGTCCAGTGCGCTTCGGCCCTCGCTGCACAGCTCGTCAGCTTCTTTGCCGTCGGTCTTGAAGCCGAGGCGGGTGGCCAGTACGGCAGAAGGGCAGCTGTTGCGGAAATGCACAACATAGTGGTCTTCGCCGGAGCGAAGCAGGATGTTCTTGTCGGCGCCGGCGCGAACGATCTGCTGTTCGCCGGTCAGTGATACGCACTGTGCCGGCGCGGTGTCGGCGGCATGGGCGGACGACGCCAGCAGGGTGACGGCAGACAAAGCCAGGGGGATGAGCAGGGAAGACAGGTTCATGGCGGGGCAGGGGGCAGCGATCCGGACTGGATCGGATCCCAAGATGCCGCCGCCGCTGCAAATGCGAATCTGCCGCAAGCAGGGCTGACCGACGCCACGGTGAGATCGGTCACGATGACCTTTGGCGCCTCAGGCCGCGATCGAACGGAATCCCTGCTGGCGCCCCTGGTCGCCGCCGTCTTCGATGACAAAGGCGACCGCCTCGTGCGGAATGTGCAGGCGCTGCTTGAGGGTGCTGCCCATATGCGGAATCTCGCGCTGCACGGCCAGGTACAGCGGGTGCGAGGCGTCCATGCTGGTGCAGACTAGGCAGGGCTGGCCGAACCAGGTGCCGTCCGGGCCCTTGCTGGCGTAGCAGCGGCTGGTGACGGACTGGGGGTCCAGGACGATCAGGTGGGTCATGCGCGCAACGCCTTCTGTGAAGAACGCATTGAGTCTAGAGTCGCGGCGCGATGCGGTATTTCGGACAGGGACGAAAATCGATCGGTCCCGGTGCCGGTCGCTTTCTTCCGCGCACGACAAAGGGCCAGCAGCGAGGCCGGCCCTGTCGGAGTGGCGCAATGCGCCGACCGCTTACTTCATGCGGTAGGTGATACGACCCTTGGTCAGGTCGTACGGGGTCATTTCAACTTTGACCCGGTCACCGGTGAGGATGCGGATGTAGTTCTTGCGCATGCGGCCGGAGATGTGGGCGATGATTTCGTGCCCATTTTCCAGACGAACGCGGAAAGTGGTGTTCGGCAGCGTCTCGCTGACGGTGCCCTCGAACTCGATGGAATCGTCTTTCGACATGTAGTCCTGTGCGGTTCAGAAAACGGCCACGCTGGGCCTAAGGCGCGGTATTTTACGCGTGATGGGCCCGGCTTGCAAAGTTTGTGTTAACCCCCGGCCAAACGCTGTGCTGGCAAGCGTCCTACCGCCTGGGTCCAGGGGCCTTCACGGCCGTCATGGTGTACGGCCTGACGGACGTGCTCCAGGAAGTCCGCGCGCGGCAGGTGCTCGGCGCCCATCCGCAGCAGGTGCGGATTCTCCACCTGGGCATCGATCAGTTCCCAGCCCCAGCCACGCAGGGTGGCTGCCAACGCGGCCAGGGCGATCTTGGAGCCGCCACTGGCGCCACTGAACATGCTCTCGCCGAAGAACATGGCGCCGATCGCGACGCCGTAGATGCCGCCGACCAGTGTCTGCCGATCCCAGACTTCGAAGGAATGGGCGAAGCCAAGGTCGTGCAGTTGGCTGTAGGCCTCGACCATCGCCGGGCTGATCCACGTACCGTCCTGGCCAGGGCGTGGTGCGGCGGCGCAGGCGCGCATCACCTGGCTGAAGGCGGTGTCGGCGGTGATCTCCCACGTGCTGCTGCGCAGCTGGCGGCGGAAGCGGCTGGACAGATGCACGCCGTCGGTGCGGAACACCATGCGCGGGTCCGGCGACCACCACAGGATTGGCTCACCCTCGCTGAACCACGGAAAGATACCGCCGGCGTAGGCATTGAGCAGACGCACCGGATGCAGGTCGCCGCCCACCGCCAGCAGGCCATCGGGCTGGCGCAGTGCGGTCTCGGCCGGAGGGAAGGGGGCGTCCGGCGCATCGGCCAGGCGCCAGGGCAGCTGGCGGGTCATGGGGCCATTGTATTCGTCGTGGTGATTCGTGATGTCTGGCACCATCACTGTTCACCGGCAAGGAGCCTCCGAATGAGTGACTCGATCAGCGCCATCCTCGACCTGCATGACGCCCCGCG
This sequence comes from Stenotrophomonas sp. 99219_Sma, assembly GCF_056480785.1. Classification (NCBI taxonomy): domain Bacteria; kingdom Pseudomonadati; phylum Pseudomonadota; class Gammaproteobacteria; order Lysobacterales; family Lysobacteraceae; genus Stenotrophomonas; species Stenotrophomonas sp. 99219_Sma. The sequence continues at coordinate 2,178,280 of NZ_CM151117.1, forward strand.
CACGCGCAACGACAGCCAAGGCATGCTGCTGTCACTGGCCACTGAACAGCCGCGTCAACTGGGAGAGTTGATGCTGCAGGCGCTGGCGCGGCCTTCGCCGAGCTCGGCCTTCCTCGACATGGCACTGGACCTGCTGCCGGATGACGCGGTGCCCGCGGTCGCGGCCGACGCGTGGCGCCGCTATCGCGCGGGCGAGCGCGGTGACGTGTTGACGAGCGTGATGGAGTTCGCCAGCTATCAGGCGCCGCAGGTGCTGCAGGACGATTGGGAGGCATTGCTGGCGGTCGCCAGTGAGGATGAGGTGCAGTTGGCCACGCAGGTCTGGCAGGGCCTGCCCAGCGCGACGGCCGCGCATTGGGCGCAGGTCCTGGCCGAAGCCGATGACGATCGCGAAACGGCGCGGGCCAGGGCGTTGCTGCTCGCCGCCCAGCCCGAAACCTACGCCATTGCTCGCGGCTACCTGGTCGACTGGGGGCGCTTGGATGCCGAGGTCTGGGCGCACTGGGCCGGCGTCGCCGAAGGTCCGCAGCCGCGTCGCCTACATGGCGAGCGGCCATTTCACTTCCGCTTCGGCCGCGAACAGCATCGCGCGCAGCAGGCGGACGAACCGAGCTGGCGCAAGCGCACCTGGCGCCTGCACCCGACCTGGAATGGTGGGCAGGTACACCATGCTGGGCAGATGGGAGGGCCGCTGGAAGCGCTGTGTAGCAGCTGCCATGCGCCGCTTCAGCGCCTGCTGCAGACCGATGCCGCCGCGCTGCAGCCGGGCGCGTCGGGCGAGATCACGCTGGGGCTGTGCCTGGACTGCTGCGGCTGGGAAGACCCGCCCGTGCGTTTCTATCGCCACGATGCCGACGGTCTGCCCACCTGCCATCCCAGCCAGCACCGTGCGGTGCCGAGTACGCCCACCGACAGTGGCGACCTGATGCGGGCCGAGGTGGGCCTGGTGGCGCTCGAAAGCGCGCGCTGGCAGCAACAGGACTGGGGCCAGTCCAATCATCGGCAGAACCTGTCGCGTGTGGGCGGAGCGCCGAGCTGGGTGCAGAGTGCGTGGTACCCGGCGTGCATCGATTGCGGCGAAGAGATGCCGTTCGTGATGCAGCTGGATTCGACACTGCCGACCACGGGTGAGGGCAGGCTGCTGTGGGGCAGCGGCGGCATGCTCTATACGTTCTGGTGTGCAAAGTGCCGGGTGAGCGGGCACTTCTGGCAGTGCACCTGACGGCCCCGGCTGCCGGAACGCTTCCTTATTTTTTGAGATTTGTTGCATTCCCGTGGGATGCATTGCCAGTCACCCTCTAGGTTTACATGCCCTGAGCTGACCGCCATGACCTGTGTCGTCGCCATGCGAGAGCTGCTTGAAATGGCCCGAATGCCGGAAGGCTCAGATGGAGCCTTGGTTGCGATGCTGGATCTCTATGAGCGTGATCCTGCCGCCATCTCGACACTGCTCATCCTGGCGATGAAGGCTCGTTTGGAGAGGAACGGGATGCTAAGGGCTGCGGCTGAGTTGCTGCCGGATGACAGTGCCGCAGAGGTGTGCCGGTTTGCCTGGAGTGAGTTCAAGAACGGTAGCCGCCACTGGCTGGTGGCCGGGATTGCGGCGCAGGCGGCCTATCGTGTCCCCGGATTGCTTCATGATGACTGGGATGCCGTCCTTCACCTGTCGGCCCACGAGCCAATAGAAGGCCCGTTCTGGTGGGAGCTGCCGATTGAGGTCGGCCGGAGATGGATTCAGAACGCAAGAAGGGCATCGTCGTCTGCTGCTGGCTTGCCCGGATTACCGCTTGAGATGAGTGGGGTTGTGGAGTTCCAGGAGGCCGCGCGTGACCTGTCCGGTTCACGGGATGAGCCGTGGGCGGCAATTGGAAGGGAGGGATTGTCTGGTCTTGAGCTGGGCTCGGGACGCGCGCTGCATGGATGGCGTGGTTTCCACCTGCGTTTCAGTGCACAGCACCAGCGCTTGCAGCTGGCAGAATCCACAAGGGTCGAGCGCCGCCTCCAGCGCCTACATCCCACCTGGAAGGATGGGAATGCGCAGGCAACGGGGCATATGGGCGGTCGCCTGGAAGGGCGATGTGGAATATGCGACTCCCCGTTGCAGCGCTTGCTGGAACTGGAGCTGGCGTTGATCGGCCCCTGCACCCTCTCGAAGGTGACGCTCGGCATATGTCTGGACTGCCCCGACAATGGAGAGTCTGGTTGGTGCCACGGAGATCCCGTGTATTTCCGCCACGATACACAAGGCCTTCCCAGCGCCCATGAATCGCAGGTATTCGATCCGCGGGCATGTCCTGAAACGCCGACCAACCTGATCGAGGCGGAGGTCGATCTGGTCGAGCTTCCGGGGCGGTTCTGGCAACCGCCGAATTATGTGGGTGGCTGGCAGAATTACAGCCGAGTGGGTGGACTGCCATCCTGGATCCAGAGCGGCCTCTATCTGTCCTGTCCCGATTGTTGCCGCACGATGTTCTTTGTCATGCAGCTTGATTCCCACATCCCATTGGACGATGGCTCCCTGATGCAGTGGATGAATGGAGGCATGCTCTACACATTCTGGTGCGACCAGTGCAGGATCAGCGGCCACTACAGCCAGTACAGCTGAACCAGTCGAGCCAGCTCGGCACTACGGCCCTGCGCGGAACGGCCCATGCCCCTGCAGCTCCTGCTGGTAACGCCGCACATTGCGCCGCTCCTGCCGGCACCACTCCTGCAGCGCTTCCGCGAAGTCCGGATCGGCCACCCAGTGCCGGCTGCGCACCAGCGTCGGCAGGAAACCGCGTGCCAGCTTGTGCTCGCCCTGTGCGCCCGGCTCGAAGCGGGTCAGCCCTTCGCGCAGGCAATACTCGATGCCCTGGTAGTAGCAGGCCTCGAAGTGCAGGCCGGGCAGCGTGGCGCCGCCCCAGTAACGGCCGTACAGCGTGTCTCCACCGCGCAGGCATAGCGCGCCGGCAATCGGCTCGCCGTCCTGTTCGGCCAGGAACAGCACCAGCCCCCGACCCAAAGAAATGGCCAGGTGACGCAGGAAGGTCTCGGTCAGCGCCGGGGCATTGCCGTACTCGAGGAACGTCTGCAGGTAGAAGCGGTACATCGCCTGCAGATCGGCGCGGCTCGCTTCATCGCCGTGCACCACGCGGAAGGTGATGCCCTGGCGAACGACCTTGGCCCGTTCCTGGCGGATGTTCTTGCGATGCTTGTGGTTCATCGCACCGAGGAACTGGTCGAACGTGGCCCAGTCGCCCGGGTTCTGCCACTGGAACTGCACGTCCTCGCGCAGCAGCCAGTCATCGCCGAACAGCGCCTCGTCGCCGGCGGTATGGAAGTTGATGTGGGCCGACGACACCCCCAGTGGCGGCAATGCGTCGCGCAATGCCGACAGCAATGCGGCGCGCTCTGAATCGTGACGGGCCAGCAACCTTGGGCCAGTGACCGGCGAGTACGGCACCGCGCCCAGCCACTTCGGATAGTAGTCGCGGCCATGACGGGCATACGCGTTGGCCCAGGCATGGTCGAACACGAATTCGCCGTGGGAGTTGGTCTTCAGGTAGCCCGGAATGGCGCCGACCAAGGTGTCACCTTCCCATAGCGTGAAGTGCCGGGGCTGCCAGCCCCAGTCCTCGCGCAGGCAGCCGTGCTGTTCAAGCCCGGAAAGGAAGGCATGACTGACGAAGGGGTTGCGGCCGTCGTGCAGGGCATCCCAGTCGGTGGCGGAAACGGACTGCAGGGAGTCGAGGAAGCGGAGGGAGGGCATGAGGGAAGGATAGGGCAGATGAAACAGAAAGGCCGACGCACTGGCGTCGGCCTTTTGCCTGAGTCGAGCTTGGCTCGACGCTACAGAAGCAGATCCGCTTCTCAGCCGGCCTTGCCCTGTGCGTCCAGGTAGCGCTCGGCGTCCAGTGCGGCCATGCAGCCGAAACCGGCCGAGGTGATCGCCTGGCGGTAGTGCTGGTCGGCCACGTCGCCGGCGGCGAACACGCCTTCCACCGAGGTCTGGGTGGCATTGCCGCCGAGGCCCGAGCGGATTTCCAGGTAGCCGTTGTTCATCGCCAGCTGGCCGTCGAACAGGGTGGTGTTCGGGTGGTGGCCGATGGCCACGAAGAAGCCGTGGGCGTCTATGTCGCGGGTGCTGCCGTCCAGGGTGGACTTCACGCGCACGCCGGTCACGCCGGCGTCATTGCCCAGCACTTCCTCCACCTGGTGGTGCCAGACGGTCTCGATCTTGCCTTCGGCCACCTTCTTGAACAGCTTGTCCTGCATGATCTTCTCCGCCTTCAGGGTGTCGCGGCGGTGGACCAGGTAGACCTTGCGGGCGATGTTGGACAGGTACAGGGCCTCTTCCACGGCGGTGTTACCGCCGCCGACCACGACCACGTCCTGGTCGCGGTAGAAGAAGCCGTCACAGGTGGCACAGGCGGACACGCCGCGGCCCTTGAACTCGTCCTCGGTCGGGATGCCCAGGTACTTGGCGGTGGCGCCGGTGGCGATGATCAGGGCATCGCAGGTGTACTCGTGGCTGTCGCCGATCAGCTTGAACGGGCGCTGCGACACATCGGCGGTGTGGATGTGGTCGAAGATGACCTCGGTCTCGAAGCGCTCGGCATGGGCCTGCATGCGCGCCATCAGGTCCGGGCCCATCAGGCCGTGGGCGTCACCCGGCCAGTTGTCCACCTCGGTGGTGGTCATCAGCTGGCCACCCTGCTGCAGGCCGGTGATGACGACCGGCTTCAGGTTGGCGCGGGCGGCGTAGACGGCGGCGGTCCAACCGGCCGGGCCGGAACCGAGGATGACGAGGCGCTGGTGGCGGGAGGGCAGGCTGGTGCTCATGTAGACTCGCGAAAAGGTAGATGGGACAAGGCGCTGGCGATGTTTGCGCAGCATCCGTGGCTGGTCATAGAGTGGCGGCTGGGGCAGGGCGATTCAAGCCGATGAACAGAACGCCGTCATCCAGCAGTGGTTCCGGCCCTCTGATTGCCCTGTCAGATGTCGCATAACTGAAAACTGACGCCGTCTCATTTATTATCAATCACTAACAGCGCATTCCAAAGGTATGGTCTAAGGTGGCGAAGCAGGTCCCCGAACGCTCCAAGTCCGACGACAGCAAGGCGTCACGTCGCACGGCCGCGGCGGCGACGACCGACAATCCACGCCGCCAACGCCTCTGGCGCGACCTTGGCCTGATCGCCATCGCGCCGGCGCTGCTGTACCTGGCGGCCAGTCTGTTCACCTATTCAGCGACCGACCCGGGCTGGTCGCACACCGGCAGCGTGGTCGCGCCAGTGCACAACCTCGGCGGCCGCGCCGGCGCCTGGATCGCCGACGTGCTGCTGCAGCTGTTCGGCTACATCGCCTTCCTGCTGCCGGTGGTGCTGGGCGCGCTGGCGTGGATCGCCATGTTCGGCCTCAAGCGCGAGAGCAAGGGCGAGAACGACCTGGACCCGGCGCTGCGCCTGGTCGGCCTGGTCGGCTTCCTGATCGCCGGCACCGGCTTCCTGCATGTGCGCCTGTTCAGTGGCGATGTCTCCAGTGCCGGCGGCATCCTCGGCAAGCTGGTGGGCAACTCGCTCACGGTGGGCTTTGGCGCGCTGGGCGCGAACCTGTTCGTGCTGGTGCTGCTGCTGGCCTCGATCACCCTGGCCACCGGGCTGTCCTGGTTCACGGTGATGGAGAAGATAGGCCGCGGCGTGATGTCGCTGGCGCCGTTGCTGGCGCGCAAGAAGGAAGAAGTCACCGAGTGGCAGCAGACCCGGGTGATGCGCGAGGAGCGCCAGGAAGTGCGCAAGGCCGATGCCGAGGTGCGCGCCAAGCGCGAGCCGGTGAAGATCGAGCCGCGCCCGGAACCGGTGATCGAGAAGAGTGACCGAGCCAAGCGCGACACGCAGATCCCGATGTTCCGTGGCGTCAACGGGGATGGCTCGGACCTGCCGCCGCTCGCGCTGCTGGACGACCCCAAGCCGCAGCCGGTGGGCTACGACAAGGAAACCCTGGACGCGCTGTCGCGGCAGATCGAGTTCAAGCTGAAGGACTTCCGCATCGACGCCCAGGTGGTCGGCGCCAACCCCGGCCCGGTCATCACCCGTTTCGAGATCGAGCCGGCGCCGGGCATCAAGGTCAGCCAGATCAGTTCGCTGGACAAGGACATCGCGCGCGGCCTGTCGGTGAAGTCGGTGCGCGTGGTCGACGTCATTCCGGGCAAATCGGTGATCGGCCTGGAAATTCCCAACGTCACCCGCGAGATGATCTACCTCTCCGAGCTGCTGCGTTCGAAGGAATACGACAAGTCGGCCAGCGTGCTGACCCTGGCGCTGGGCAAGGACATTGCTGGCCGCTCGACCGTGGCCGATCTGGCGCGCATGCCGCACCTGCTGGTGGCCGGTACCACCGGTTCGGGCAAGTCGGTGGCGGTCAACGCGATGGTGCTGAGCCTGCTGTTCAAGGCCTCGCCGAAAGACCTGCGGATGCTGATGATCGACCCGAAGATGCTCGAACTGAGCGTCTACCAGGGCATCCCGCACCTGCTGGCGCCGGTGGTCACCGACATGAAGGAGGCCGCCAACGGCCTGCGCTGGTGCGTGGCCGAGATGGAGCGCCGCTACAAGCTGATGAGCGCGGTGGGCGTGCGCAACCTGGCCGGCTTCAACAAGAAGGTGAAGGAAGCCCAGGACGCCGGCCAGCCGCTGATGGACCCGCTGTTCAAGCCGAACCCGGAACTGGGTGAGGCGCCGCGTCCGCTGGAGACGCTGCCGTTCATCGTCATCTTCATCGACGAATTCGCCGACATGATGATGATCGTCGGCAAGAAGGTGGAAGAGCTGATCGCGCGCCTGGCACAGAAGGCGCGTGCGGCCGGCATCCACCTGATCCTGGCCACGCAGCGCCCGTCGGTGGACGTGATCACCGGCCTGATCAAGGCCAACATCCCGACCCGCATCGCCTTCCAGGTCAGTTCCAAGATCGACTCGCGCACCATCCTCGACCAGTCCGGCGCAGAAACCCTGCTCGGCCACGGCGACATGCTGTACCTGCCGCCGGGTACCGCCATGCCCGAGCGTGTGCACGGCGCCTTCGTCTCCGACGAGGAAGTGCATCGCGTGGTCGAACACCTCAAGGCGATGGGCCCGGCCGATTATGTCGACGGCGTGCTGGACGAGGTGCAGACGATGGGCGACGGCGTGGTCGTCGGTGCCACCGGCCTGCCCGAGAACAGCTCTGCCGGCGATGAGTCCGACCCGTTGTATGACGAAGCGCTGCGGGTGGTCACCGAGACCCGTCGCGCCTCGATTTCCGGCGTGCAGCGCCGGCTGAAGATCGGCTACAACCGTGCAGCGCGACTGATCGAGGCCATGGAAGCGGCCGGCGTGGTCAGCCCGCCCGAGCACAACGGCGACCGCACGGTGCTGGCACCGCCGCCGCCGAAGTAAGACCCGACGTATCCCCCACGACGTCCAAGGAACCGACGCATGCTTCACCCCGTACCAAGCGCGCTGGCACTGGCGCTGGCAGCCTTCCTGGCTGCCGGCCCGGCACTGGCAGACACCGCCACCTCCGCGCCCGCCACGGCGCCGCCTTCAACCAGCGGCGATACCGAAGCCAGCAATAATTTCAGCATTGTCCGCTACCGCGCCGACTATCAGGTGCGGCCGGATGCAGGCAATGTGCAGACCGAAACCTACGAAGTCCTGCTCAAGACCAAGGCCTCGGTCGAGCAGTTCAGCCAGGTTCGGCTGAGCTACAGCGAGAAGATGGAGACGCTGGAAGTACTCGGCGCCTACACCATCACCGCCGACGGCCAGCGCCGCGACGTGCCGGCCGACCGCATCTACACCCAGGAAAGCTATTCCAGCGCCTCGGCGGCGATGTATGCCGACCGCAAGGTGCGGGTGATCGTGTTCCCGAACCTGGCCCCGGGCACGCGCCTGTTCTACCAGGTACGCCGCACCCAGGCCACGCCGTACTTCCCCGGCTACTTCGGCCTGTGGGAAACCTTCAATGTCTTCACCGAGTACGAGGACGCCGAGGTCACCCTGAGTGCGCCGGCCAACCTGCCGATGTTCGTCGACAGCCGCGGCGTGCAGGGTAGTGATCGCCCGACGGTGAAGAACGGCCAGGCACAGTGGCGCTGGCGCTACCAGCGTCGCGAAGCCATGCCAGCACAGAACTGGTCGGCGGCGGGCTGGGAGTTCGGCCCGAACATCATGGCCAGCACCTATCGTGACTGGTCGCAGATGGGTCGCGCCTACCAGCTCAAGGCCGGCCCGGCCGCGCAGGTCACGCCGGAACTGCAGGCGCTGGCCGATGAGATCACCGCTGGCATCAGCGACCGTCGCGATCAGGCCGACGCGTTGTACCGCTGGGTGGCGCAGAACATCCGCTACGTGGCGGTGTACCTGGGCAATGGTGGCCTGGAGCCGAACAGTGCGCAGAGCATCCTCGACAACCACTATGGTGACTGCAAGGACCATGTGACGATCCTGGAGGCGCTGCTGGCGGCCAAGGGCATCGCCAGCTCGCCGGTGCTGATCGGTGCCGGCGGTGGCCCGACGCTGCCGAAGATCCCGGTGCTGGGCCGCTTCAACCACGCCATCACCTACATCCCCGAGTTCGATCTGTACCTGGATTCGACCACGGCGTGGGCGCGCTTCGGGCAGTTGCCGGAAGGTGACCTGGGCGCACCGGTGATGCGTACCCGCGACGCCTCACTGGCGCGCACCCCGGCCAATACGCCGGAGCGCAATGCCACCTCGATGGAGGTGCACTTCACCTTCGACGCCAACGGCAACCTGCGCGGCGAGACGATTCCGAAGCTGGGCGAGAACGCCGAGATCGGCATGCGCGCCCAGTTCTCCCAGCTCAACGCGCAGAACCGTGCGCGCGCTGAAGAGCAGATCATGGCCGCGTCCGGTTTCGATGGGCGAGGGCAGCTGCAGATCCAGGGCGTGCCGGTCGACCTGACCCGGCCGTTTGGCTATCGCATGGCGTTCCAGGCCGAGGACTACGCCGACTTCAGCGTGGCCGGCGGCATGGCCGTGCCGGATCCGCCGGGTGGCGAGTCGGTGCGTGGGCTGTACGCCACTGCCTCGGCGCCGGCCAACGAAACGCCGTTCTACTGCAATGCCAGCCTGCGCGAGGAAACCTATCGCCTGCAGTTCCCGGCCAATGCGCCGATCATCGCCATCCCGGCCAGCCAGCGTTTCGCCAATGCAGCCGGCGAGTACCGGGTGGACTGGAGTCGCGAGGGGCAGGAGGTGATCGTGCACCACCGCTTGCAGCAGAATGCAGTGCGTGGGCCAGAGGCGTTGTGCCAGCCGCAGGACTATCCGGCGTTCCGCGCGCTGTATCGCGAAGTGCGGCGTGGCTTCCGCGGCCAGGTGCTGTACGGCAAGCTGCCGGGATCCGGTGGCTGAATCGCCGATGGACGTTCAGGGCGGCATAATGTCGCCCTGATCGCCCATTCATCTTTCCCCGGGCACACTGGCAACCACCTTTCCTGGCGCCCGCGCCCACAGGATTCCCGCATGAACTTCCGCTTCCGCCGTTTCCTTGCCACCACCACCCTGGCCGTGGCCTGCGCCGCCGCCGGCAGCGCCTGGGCTGGCGCCCGCGATGACCTGAAGACCTTCACCAGCGGCCTGAAGGGCCTGGATGGCCAGTTCAGCCAGCAGGTGTTCGACAGTCGCGGCAAGGTGAAGGAATCGACCAGTGGCCGTGTGGCACTGTCGGCGCCGCGCCTGTTCCGTTGGGAATACGTGCGCCCGCACGAGCAGTTGATCGTGGCTGACGGCAGGAAGGTCTGGATGTACGAGCCGGACCTGGAGCAGGCCACTGTTCGCGAGCAGGGCAAGGAAGAGCAGAACAGCCCACTGACCGCGCTGATCAACCCGGCGCTGCTGGAACAGCAGTACGACGTCAGCGAAGAGGCCGCGCAGCGCGATGGCCTGCAGTGGCTGTCGCTGTCGCCGAAGCGTGAGACCGAAGCCAGCTTCCAGTACGCCGCGCTGGGCTTCAATGCCCAGGGTCTGGCCAAGATGGAAATCACCGATGCGGTTGGTCAGCGCACCGTGATCAGCTTCAGTGGCTGGAAGCGCAACCCGGGCTTCGCGGCGGGCACCTTCAGCTTCACCCCGCCGAAGGGCACCGACGTCATCGGTAATTGATCTGTGGCCCGGCGCAAACGCTCTGGTGGGTGTCAACCGGCACCGTCTTGGTGGGTGTCAACCTTGGTTGACACGCTTTTGATCTGCCGGCCAGCGGCCGGCACTACCGGAATCGTGGCCACCCGGCGCGGTACAATGGCCGTGTGCCAAGACATCGCTCCACTTCATTCCCCGGCCCCGATCTGCTGAGCGTTGATCGGGAACACATGCGCCCGCTGGCCGAGCGCATGAGACCGCGAACCCTCGACGAAATGGTCGGGCAGAAGCGCCTGCTCGCGCCGGACAGTGCGCTGCGCCGCGCGGTCGAATCCGGTCGCGTGCATTCGATGATCCTGTGGGGGCCGCCGGGCTGCGGCAAGACCACGCTGGCCCTGCTGCTGGCCGAATATTCCGACGCCGAGTTCCGTGCGATCTCCGCAGTGCTGTCCGGCCTGCCGGAAGTGCGCCAGGTGCTGGCCGAGGCGGCGCAACGGTTCGCCGAAGGCCGCCGCACCGTGCTGTTCGTGGATGAGGTGCATCGCTTCAACAAGGCGCAGCAGGATGCGTTCCTGCCGCACATCGAGCGCGGCACCATCCTGTTCGTCGGTGCCACCACCGAGAACCCGTCCTTCGAGCTGAACTCGGCGCTGCTGTCGCGCTGCCGCGTGCATGTGCTGGAAGGTGTTTCGCCTACCGACATCGTCGAGGCGCTGGAGCGTGCGCTGGGTGACCGCGAACGCGGCCTGGGCGAGGAGGGCATCGAGGTCGCCCCCGAGCTGCTGCTGGAAGTCGCGACCGCCGCCGACGGCGACGTGCGCCGCGCGCTGACCCTGTTGGAAATCGCTGCCGAGCTGGCGGGCGGGGAGGGTGGTCGCATCACCCCGCAGACCCTGACCCAGGTGCTGGCCGATCGCACCCGTCGCTTCGACAAGGGCGGCGAGCAGTTCTACGACCAGATCTCAGCGCTGCACAAGTCTGTTCGCAGTTCCAACCCGGATGCCGCGCTGTACTGGCTGACCCGGATGCTCGATGGCGGCTGCGATCCGTCCTACCTGGCCCGCCGGCTGACCCGCATGGCCATCGAGGACATCGGTCTGGCCGATCCGCGCGCGCAGAGCATGGCGCTGGAGGCCTGGGACATCTACGAGCGGCTGGGTAGCCCGGAAGGCGAACTCGCGTTCGCTCAGTTGGTGCTGTACCTGGCCAGCACCGCCAAGTCGAATGCAGGCTATGCGGCCTTCAACCAGGCCAAGGCCGATGTGCGCGAGAGTGGCACCGAAGAAGTGCCGCTGCACCTGCGCAATGCGCCGACCAAGCTGATGAAGGAGCTGGGCTATGGTGCCGAGTACCAGTATGACCATGATGCGGAAGGCGGTATCGCACTGGACCAGACCGGCTTCCCGGATGCGATGGGCGAGCGCGTGTATTACAACCCGGTGCCGCGCGGCCTGGAAATCAAGCTGAAGGAAAAGCTGGACAGGCTGCGCGCCGAGCGCGAGGCGGCAAGGGCGGCAAAGGGTCGTTGAGCCCGCTCTTGTAGAGTCGAGCCATGCTCGACTCCGCTCTTGCACGGACTACGGGTGCCTTCTGGAACAGCAGTCGAGCATGGCTCGACTCTACGGAGGGCAATGGCAGTCGAGCATGGCTCGGCTCTACAGGGGGCAATGGCAGTCGAGCATGGTTCGTCGCCACATTGTCCTGTGCGCCTGCATTTGGCACACTCCGCGGCTTCTCTTTCAAGGATCGATGCCGTGCAGGAAATGATTCTGCCGTTGAAGCGCTACGCCCAGTTCGAGGGCCGCGCCAACCGCCGCGAGTACTGGATGTACCAGCTGTTCCTGTTCCTGGTCGCAACCGCGGTGATGCTGCTGGCCGGTGTGCTGGCGATCCTCCTGCGCAACAGTCCCGATGCACTGGCCGGCATTCTGATTGGCATGGTGGCACTGCTGGGCGTGATGTGGCTGGCCACGATCGTGCCGCTGATTGCCGTGACCGTACGCCGCCTGCATGACTGCAATCAGTCGGGCTGGCTGTTCCTGCTGGCGCTGGTGCCGGGCGGTGGCATTGTGATCATGATCTTCTCGCTGCTGCCGGGCACGCCGCAGGAGAATGTTTACGGTCCGGTGCCTTCGGGGCCGTGAGGCTGCGGGAGTCGAGCATGGCTCGACTCTACAGAAGCGGGGGGAGGGGGCGAAGCCGGCGTGATGCCGGCTTCGTCATTTGCAAGGGGGTGTCGGTTGCGCGAGGCAGGATACCGGAGGGGGCTGACGGCCTATGCAGCGCGAGCCGTTATAGGCAAGCCCAGCGGGCTGTCGTGGATGATGCCCCATTGCGGGTATTGGCTATCGTGCAGCTTGACGTCAACAAAGCCGGCTTCCCCCAGCAATCGCACCAGATGAGGATACGAATAGATCCTCAGTTCCAAAGTTGAGCCGTCACCACCATGGAAGGACAGGTCAGAGAATCGTTGCTCCCTGCCATCGCTGGTGATGTTGACAAGAACCCGATCCGCACCTTTGCCCTCGATCCGGTAGTCGTTGAGCTCAGGGAAGTGCTCAATCGTGACCTCGTGAAATCCATAGGGAACGGTGAGCACAAGCAGCCCGCCCGGCTTCAACAATGCCCGCAGGTTTTCGAGCGTGCGCTCGCAGGGCCCATCCACGTGTTCCAGTACATCTGAGCTGACAACAAAGTCATATTTTCCCAGGTAGTGTGCGGCTGGGTGACGGATGTCCAGCATGGGGCGCTTGTGGAAGTAGGTATTGATGTAATCGAACTTGCGCCGCAGGGCATTAGTGTAGATATGGGCGTCGGTCATGCCGATTCCCTTGATCTGTCCGCGCCTGGGGATCCGCTCAAGCACGCGGATCTCCCGCGCTTGGTCCATCTCCGACTGCAGGGCTGCCATGAGGGCACGGAAGCGCAGAGTGGATCCGCAGCCAATACAGCTGCGGGTTTCCCTTTCGGCGATGGCCTCGCGGGATGCTCGCAGGCGGAAACCGCAGATGTTGCACGCGGGCCTCTCGGTGGTCGGTATGCTCACGGGGAAGACGTGTGGGCGAATCGTGTCGAGCCCTTTTCGGGCAAGGCTGCGGCAAATGGCGTACACGCTATGACAGTCCCTGTTCTTGTTGATACCGCCTAGCTTGCCGTATGGCCGTGGCGCGAATCCAGCCTGCCCATTGTCTCGTTTCGTGCCGAAGGCCCTCATGCGCGCGTGATACACAGTGTGACGTTCGATCGATGTGATAATCATTCGCGTTTAAGGTAGACTGCGGTCCCTTGTGAACCGGCGGCCCTGGGCCGCTTCTGCCGCCGCTGATGAAGCATTTCGTCCCGCCTTCGCGCCGTGGTCCACTGGCCCGCGGCCTGGTCGCCTTGATGATGGGTCTGCTCTTGGCCACCCCGTACGTCCATGCGCAGCAGCGCAATCCGCTGCAGAAGATCGGCCACACCGTGCTCGACGAGCCGGCGGTCAGTTATCGCTTCGAGCATTTCGTGGTGGACAGTCCCGACCAGCAACGCCGCTGGCGGGTGAATGTGGCGATCCCGGCCAAGGCCAGCAAGGCGCCGCTGCCGGTGCTGTACGCGCTGGATGGCAATGCCGTGGCGATGGTGCTGGATCAGCCGTTGCTGGCCGAGCTGGCGGCACGCAAGGCGCCGCCGGTACTGGTGCTGATCGGTTATGACAACGACCTGCGCATCGATTCCAAGGCGCGCACCCGCGACTACACCGCGTGGATCGACCGCGCCGACGACGAGAGCGGTACGACCCAGGCGGTCGGTGGCGGTGCTGCCGCGTTCCTGGATGTGATCGAACGCCGCATCAAGCCGGAAGTCGAGCGCCGCGCACGCATTGATACGCAGCAGCAAGCACTCTGGGGCCACTCGCTGGGTGGGTTGTTCGTGCTCAATGCGCTGTACACCCGTCCCGCCGCCTTCCAGTCCTATCTGGCGGCCAGTCCGTCGCTGTGGTGGAGCCAGGGCGCGGCGCTGGGTGATCCGGAACAGCAGTTCGTGCAGAACGTGCATGGCCAGCCAGCAACGCTCTGGCTGATGCTGGGCGGTGCCGAGCGTGTCGGTGATCGCGGCAAGCGCGACATGAACAATCCGCGCGTGGTCGCACACCTGCGCCGCATCGGTGGTGCCACCCCGGATGCGGCGATGCAGCTGTCCGAGCGGTTGGCCAAGGTGCCGGGCATGCGCGTGCAGTACCGCGAGTTCGACGGCCTCGGTCACGGCCCGATGCTGCCTGCGTCGTTCCATGCCGCGTTGCATGAACTGTACGGCGTGACCGACCGCAGCGCCGGTGACGGCGCGCCCAACGGTGGTGACAACGCCGCCGAATGAACCCCTTCGCATGCCACGGCGTGCGACCCCACTACCCAGGCGAGGCTGCCGATGTGCAGCGGCCCAGGCAACCGATGAATCCCGCGTCACGTGGCGCGGCCTACGTGTGCAAGGAGCCTTCCATGTCGTTCCGTCCGTCTTTCCGTCTCACCTCTCTCGCCGCTGGCCTGTTGCTGGCCGTGACCGCTACCGCACAACCGGTGTTCGATCAGCCGGCCAACGCCACCTTCAAGGGCGAGGTCGTCTCGCGCGGTGAGAACGTGGTTCCCGGCAGCACTGCCGACGTGGTCGGTCGCGGTTTCGTGCCGGGCCAGAAAGTCAGCCTGTTGCGTGGCGACAGCGTACTCAACACGCAGCCGCTGGTGGTCGATGCCGATGGCAACTTCAAGACCCAGCTGAGCATTCCGGCCGACGCCGTGCCGGGTACCCACCCGGTGGTGGTGCGCGCCAGCCAGCCGGCTGCAGCCACCGTGCTGAAGCTGCGCGTCTCGCCGCAGCTGCCGCTGTCCGGCCAGGCGCAGTTCGCCACCCAGTCCAACAAGCTGGTGCCGGGCCTGTATCAGTCCGCCTACAGCGCCGCCAGCAACGCGGTGTTCGTGACCTCGGCCGTGGGCCGCCCGCCGGTGACCCAGTCGCAGCTGTTGAAGCTGGACCCGAAGTCGCTGAAGGTGACCAAGGCGATCACCCCGGCGCAGGTGCCGGGCAGCACCAATGGCGCGGTCTACGCGGTCTACGGCGTTGGCGTGGATGACACCAACGGCAATGTATGGGTCACCAACACCCGCCAGAACTCCATCGCGGTCTACCGCCAGAAGGACCTGTCGCTGGTCCGCCAGTTCCCGGTCGATGCCGTGCCGCACGCGCGCGACGTGGTGGTTGATGGCACCCACGGCAAGGTGTTCGCCTCGGCCACGGGCGAGGACCACCTGTCGGTGTTCGACGCCAAGACTCTCAAGGAGCTGCCGGCGGTGACGCTGGAGTCCGGCGTGGACGACGGCAAGTTCACTCCGATGAGCCTGGTGCTGGACGAGAAGGGCGGCAAGCTGTTCACCGTCAGCATCGGCACCCCGGAAGCGGCAGTGATCGACGTGGCCAGCGGCAAGGTCGAGAAGGTCATCGACCTGGGCAACTCGATCAGTGCCTCGGGCGTGGCCTTCGACGCAGCGCGCAACCGCCTGTACGTGGCCTCGCAGGGCACCGACAACCTGCTGATCGTCGATGTGGCCGCCGGCAAGGTGCTGCACGATGTGCCGGTCGGCGCCGGCGCGCTGAACGTCGCCTTCGATGATGCCTCCGGCCTGGCCTACGTCAGCAACCGTGGCGCTGGCACGGTCACCGTGGTGAACGGTGACGGCAAGGTGGTCGCCAACCTCGACGGCGGCACGCTGCCGAACCACGTCCGTGCCGATGGCAAGGGCAACGTGTTCGCGGTGAACAAGTCGCGTGGCGCCGAAGACCCGAAGGGTGACCGCATCACCCGCATCACCCCGAAGCAGTAAGTCACACGGCAGGGCGGCGTGCGCGTCGCCCTGCCAGCAAGGAGAACGAGCATGAACATCGCGTCCCGTCTGCGCCTGTGTGCGCTTCCGTTGGCTGTCTCGCTGGCACTGGCTGCCTGTGGCGGTTCATCGACGCCCTCGGACACCGGCAAGCCGGTTGAACCCGCCGCCGCAACCGCGGCTGGCGAAGCCGCGTTGCCGGCTGGCTGGCAGCGCGTGGCCGGCACCGATATGCCGGCCGTGCGCGATCAGAAGGCTGTGCTGCCGGCCCAGGTGCATTCCGATGACGGCGCCGACGTCGAGGTGACCGATACCAGCCGCATCATTGCCGGTGGTGACGACGTGATCGCGGTGATCGAGGCGCTGGGACTGGACAAGCAGGTGTTCGCCGCGCCGACCAATACCACCACCCAGGCTGGCCTGGCTGCCCCGCACCAGTTCCTGTTCAACCGCACCACTGGCGTGGAGGGCGTGCTGAGCCTGCAGGGCTCGCTGTTCCTCGGCAACAGCCTGCGCCGCCACACCGAGCTGGCGAAGAAACTGCGTGAGGTGGGCGAACCGGCGGTGGTCATCGATGACCTGCAGCCGGCACCGGACAAGGTGCGCAAGGTCGCCGCCGCACTAGGGCTGGCCGAGGCAGGGCAGGCACTTGCCACGCAGGTGCAGCGCCAGCTCGATGAGGCCGCAGCGATTGGCAAGGGCCTGGGCCATGCGCCACGACTGATCCACGTGTCGGCCACCGGCGCCGGTGGCTCGCCGACTGTTGCGGGTGCCGACAGCGCATCGGCGCAGCTGATCGCACTGGCTGGTGGTGTCAACATCGGCACCGAGGCGGGGGTGAAGAACTACTCGCAGCTCAGCAATGAGGGCGTAGTCGCTGCCGCACCGGAGGTGATCCTGGTGACCGAGCATGACCTGCAGCTGTTCGGTGGTGCCGAGGGCTTGTGGAAGGCGTACCCGACGCTGAAGCAGACCCCGGCCGGGCAGGCCAATCGGGTCTGGGTGATGCCGGATGTGCAGCTGAAGTACACCAGTGTCGGATCAGGTGCTGGTGCGCTGGCGCTGGCCAAGGCCCTGGCGGCGTTGCCGAAGGCATGAGTCCGGCGGATCGGCGCCGCCGTCGCGGGCGGACGATGTTGCTGGTGGCGCTGTTCGCACTGCTGGGGGCAGTGCTGGCCTCGTTCGCCGTGGGCCCGCTGCGGCTGCCGCCGATGGAGGTGATGCAGGCGTTGGCGGTGAAGCTGGGTCTGCTCGATCCACAGGCGGTCAGCAGCCGCGATCTCGCTGTGGTCTGGCAGCTGCGTATTCCGCGTGCCCTGTTGGGCGCGATGGTCGGTGCGTCGCTGGCGATGGCCGGTGCCAGCCTACAGGGCCTGTTCGGCAATCCGCTGGCCGATCCCGGCATTGTCGGTGTCAGCCAGGGCGCCGCACTGGGTGCAGTTGCCGCCATCGTGCTGGGTGCTGCGGGCGCGGCCGGTTGGCTGGTGCCGGTGGCCGCGTTCGCTGGCGGCGCACTGGCCATCGGCCTGACCTACGCATTGGCTCGGCCCGGCAAGGGCACGGGCAACGCCACGCTGCTGCTGGTCGGTATCGCGATGGCCGCGTTCTGCTCGGCGCTGATCGGTTTCCTTACATATATCGCCAGCGAAAGCGAGCTGCAGTCGCTGGTGTTCTGGCAGATGGGCTCGCTGGCGCGCGCCAACTGGGCCGATGTGGCGGCCGTGGTGCCGTTGTTCGCCATCGGTGTGTTCGCACTGCAGCGATTGGCTACGCCGCTGGACATGCTGGCGCTGGGCGAACGCCAGGCACAGCACCTCGGGCTGGATGTCACCCGCACGCGTCGCCGCCTGGTGGCGTTCAGTGCGCTGCTGGTGGGTGCGGCGGTGGCGTTTGCTGGTTCGATCAGTTTCGTCGGCCTGGTGGTGCCGCACGTGGCGCGCCTGCTGGTCGGCCCTGGTCATCGCTGGTTGCTGCCGTTGTCCGGCCTGCTGGGTGCACTGCTGATCGTGGTGGCCGACACCGCCGCGCGCACATTGGATCCGCCGGCGGAGATTCCGCTGGGCCTGTTCTCGGCTGCGCTGGGCGCGCCGTTCTTCCTGTGGCTGGTGCTGCAGCAGCGCCGCAAGGCCGCACCATGAGCGTGTTGTTGAAGCTGCACGAAGTGGTGGTGCGCCGCCAGCAGCGCGAGATCCTGCACGGCATTTCGCTGGCGTTTGAACCGGGTACGGTCACCGCACTGGTTGGCCCGAATGGCGCGGGCAAGTCCACGTTGCTGGCTGTGGCGGCAGGTGACCTGCGTGCCGACGCTGGCGAAGTAAGCCTACTCGGCAAGCCGTTGGCCGGTTACAAGGCCGGGCCGCTGGCACGCGAGCGCGCGGTGATGCCGCAGGAGCATGGCGTGCGCTTCGCCTTCAGTGTGGAAGAAGTGGTGGCGATGGGGCGGCTTCCGCATCCGCCGGATCCAGCCGTGGACGACGCCCAGGTGGAAGCGGCAATCGATGCCGCTGAACTGCAGGCGCTGCGCCTGCGTGAGGTGCAGCAGCTGTCCGGTGGCGAGTCCGCCCGGACCACGTTCGCGCGCGTGCTGGCGCAGGACACGCCGCTGCTGCTGCTGGATGAGCCAACCGCAGCGCTGGATCTGCGTCACCAGGAACGCACGCTGCGCAGTGTCCGCGCCTGTGCCGAAGCCGGTGCGTGCGTGATCGTGGTGCTGCACGACCTCAATCTGGCCGCGGGCTATGCCGACCGCATCGTGCTGCTGGAGCAGGGCAGAGTGGCAGCCGATGGCACGCCGTTGCAGGTGCTGACTGAAGAAAACCTGCAGCGGGTCTACCAGCAGGACGTGGTGGTGTTGGAGCATCCAAGGCGTGGGGTGCCGCTGGTGGTTGTGACCTGAGCGTCCAGTCGTTCTGCGCGGCCACGTATCATGTGCAGTTCGTTTTCTTCAATGGACTGATGCAATGATCCGTACTGTTTCACATGGCGTGCTGCTCTCGGCAATGGTCGCCTCCGTATGCGCCGCCAGCACCGCGTCCGCATCCTCGGTCTCCCTGATCAAGGCCGCCGAGCAGGCCTCGCTGATCGAGAGCCGGTATTCCGCCGGCGGGAGTGCTCCGGTGGTTCCGGTGACGACCCGCTATTTCGCCAGTGATGAAGTGCTCATCAGCTGGGATGACCAGCAGGTGCTGATGCTGTGCAGGGAGGCGGTGTACCTGCAGATTCCTGCCGGCAAGGCAGGTGACGTTGCGCTGGACGCTGAACAGCGGCAGATGATTGCCTATCAGGCAATGATGTCCGGCCTGGGTTCGCTTGCGACCGTGGCCGAAGCGGCGGGGGATTCGGTGGTGGTGGCAGACGACGGTAGCGAGACCCGTCGCGCAGGTGAGAGCAGCTGGGCCTACGGGGTGGAACGCCATGACGTCACTACCCAGCGCATGGCCGATGGCGCGCTGCGGATCCGGGCGCGCAAGACCGAGACCGTGAACAAGGCCAAGCCTGCGGAGCCGGACGACATGTTCAGTACCGAAGACGACCAGGCGACGCGACTGTCGGAGCTGGCGCCGGTCGGCAGCTGGACCGAGGTGGTGGTCCATGGCGGCCCGCGCCAGGCGCAGGTGGATCCGACGATGTCGTTGAAGGGATGGATCTCGATGGGGGACGACCAGGCTGCGACCGTGGCTGAGGCGCGCAAGCTGCATGAGTGCAAGTGAGGCAGGGTAGGGGTCAGAGCCCTTTGCCGTGGCAAAGGGATCTGACCCCTTTCATTGTCGGCCTCATCGTTCTATTTATGTGCGCAATATTCACTTGCGCGCCAGATTGGCAGGTCTAGAATGCGCCCCATGAACCGGATGCCGCTCCTGAAGTTTTTCACCCTGACCCGCGCAAGCGCGGAACGGGCGTGTCTGCCTGGAGCCCCACGAGGCCGTTGAAGCGGCCATCACTGGAGCTTCGACAGAGCGCCCTCCGGGGCGCTCTTTTCGTTTCCGCAGTTCCATTTCCCGTAACCCGATGTACCGCAAGGAGAACGTGCCATGCACCAGATCGCAGAGACCGAACGCTAGCCGCGCGCCCTGTCGCCAACCGGGGTGCGCGGCCCCCGAAGTTGGCTTTGCAGGAACCTTTCTCATGAACACACAAGTCCTTTCCCGCCGTCGCAACCTCGGCATCATTGCCCACATCGACGCCGGCAAGACCACGCTGACCGAACGCCTGCTGTGGAAAAGCGGCGAGATTCACCGCGTCGGCGAAGTGCACGACGGCAATGCGACCACCGATTTCTCGGCGATCGAGCGCGAGCGTGGCATCACCATCGGCGCCGCCGCCGTGCAGGCGCAGTGGGCGCCACGCGACCTGCCGCCGCATCGGCTGACCCTGATCGACACTCCCGGCCACATCGACTTCGCCATTGAAGTTGAGCGTTCGCTGCGTGTGCTCGACGGCGCCGTGGCTGTGTTTTCGGCCGTGGATGGCGTGCAGCCGCAGTCGGAAACCGTGTGGCGCCAGGCGCGTCGCCATCGCGTGCCGCTGATCGCCTTCGTCAACAAGATGGATCGCGTCGGCGCCTCGTTCGAGCGCGTGCTGGAGCAGCTGCAGGACAAGCTGCAGGCGCGGCCGTGGGCGCTCGGTGTGCCACTGGGCAGCGAAAGCGACTTCAACGGCTGGGTCGACCTGGTCGATGAGCGCGTGCTGCACTGGCAGGATGGTGCCGTAACCACGGTGACCCCGTGGGACGACGCGGCGCGCACCCTGTGGCAGCCGCAGCGCGACGCACTGGTCGAGGCCGTGGCCGACCACGACGAACTGCTGGCTGATGCCTGGCTGGAAGGTCGCGCAATCGATGCGGAACTGCTGCGGGCGGCGATCCGGCGCGCGACGCTGGCCGGTGCAGGCGTGCCGGTGCTGGCCGGTGCCGCGTTCAAGGACAAGGGCATCGAGACGCTGCTGGATGCGGTGGTCGATTACCTGCCGTCGCCGCTGGATCGGCCTGCAGTCACCGCCGAAAGCGAGAGCGGCGAGGTGGTGCTGCCGCCGGATCCGGACGGTCCGCTGGCGGGCCTGCTGTTCAAGATCACCCACCAGCAGCACGGTGCGCTGAGCTTCGTGCGGCTGTACTCGGGCACCTTGAAGGTCGGTGATGCCGTGGCCAGTTCGCAGCATCCGCAGGGTCGACGTGTCAGTCGCCTGGTGCGGGTGCAGGCCGACCAGACCCACGACATCGAACAGGCCGTGGCCGGTGACATCGTCGCGGTGCTGGGCTGGAAGGATGCCGTCAGCGGTGAAACGCTGAGCGGGCGTGCGCAGCCGCTGCGCCTGGAGAACATCCAGGCACAGGCGCCGGTGCTGGCGTGGCGGCTGGAGCCGGCGCGGGCGGCCGACCTGATCCGGATGGCGCAGGGCCTGGCCAGCCTGGCCCAGGAAGATCCGTCGTTCCGCGTCGAGACCGATCGCGACACGGCGGAGACCCTGGTCTGGGGCATGGGCGAGCTGCACCTGGAGGTGATGGTCGAGCGCCTGCGCAGCGAGTGGAAGGTCGACGTGGGCGTAGGTGCGCCGCGCGTGGCCTACCAGGAGACGCCGCTGCGTGTGATGGCCGGCGTGGTGGGGCGGCTGGTCAAGCAGACCGGTGGCCAGGGCCAGTTCGCGCATGTGGTGCTGGATGTATCGCCGCGCGAGGACGACCAGGTGGTGTTCAACGACCGCATCGTCGGTGGCGTGGTGCCGCGCAGCTTCATCGGGGCGGTGGAGAAGGGCGTGCGTGCCGCGCTGTCGGAAGGTCCGCAGGGCCATCCGGTGGTCGGTATCGAGGTCAGTCTTGTCGATGGCCAGACCCATGCCAAGGACTCGTCGGAGATGGCGTTCCACCGTGCCGGTGCCGAGGCGATCAAGGCGGCGCTGGTGGAGGGCGGTACGCAGCTGCTGGAGCCGGTGATGGCGGTGACGGTGCATTCGCCGTCGGCGTCGGTGGGTGATGTGGTTGGCGACCTCAACCGCCGCCATGGTCGCATTGCCCGCATCGACGACCAGGACGGTCGCGCCGAGGTCAGCGGCTTTGCGCCGCTGGCGCAGCTGGTGGGTTACACCACATCACTGCGTTCGCTCAGCCAGGGGCGGGCCAGCAGTGAGGCGCACCTGCATGGTTACGAGCCGGTACGCGCTGCATGAGGAAAGGCGAGGGGAGCCCGTGAGCGGGCTCCCTTTTTTTGTCGTCGGGAACGCCCATCCACGCATGGCGTGGATCTACCGGGTGATCGGGTTGCAGGCCCTGCAGTAGATCCACGCCATGCGTCGATGAATTCGCATCGACACCGGGATAATGCACTGCATCGCAACAAAACTGCAGAAAAAGCTGGATTAAAGTGATGCCTCACGATAAATTGCGCACCCCCCGTTGCTCGCCGCCGCCCGCACCCCTCTCATGCGTGATGACAAAGACCCCGGAACCCTGGAGCTGACCCTGCCGCGAAAGCGCGGTCGTCCGCCCAAGTTCGGGTACGCAATGAGTGACGCGCAGCGCGCAGCACGCTACCGCGCGCGCCGGGCTGGGCAGGCCAACCACGCCGATGTGCGCTCCTGCTCGGACATGGTGCTGCTGGACAAGATCCGCGCTGCGGTGAGCGCGCGCGACACCGAGCTGGCCGGGTTCCTGGTCCACGTCCTCTGGCAGCGCTACCCCCTGCAGTTGAAATAGGCCGTCGGTGGGGTGGCCGTTGTCATCGAGCTTGTTGATAATGCGGGATTCAGGTTGTTCCCGCTGGCGCGCCCGGGATGGCAGGCGCGCATGATCGAACGGTTCCCAAGATGACGACCACCAGCGACACCACCACCGAAGCGGCGCCGAGCAGCGCCCCCCTGTTCTACACCCGTCCGGTGCCGCTGCAGGCCGATGTGCATGCCGATCTGCGCATCCTGCCGGGCAGGCTCGAGTTTGCCGCCGGCAACAACGCCATTCCGCTGGTGCTGGGCGAGTTCTCGCTGGCCCTGCACCACTTCCCGATCCTGTTCGCCGGCCCGACCGCCGTGCCGATGGCCGCCGTCGGCGTTTCCGATCAGAACCTGTTCATCAAGGACGGCCTGTGGGAAGACGAGGCCTATATCCCGGCCTACCTGCGTCGCCACCCCTTCATCTTCATCGACACCGGTGCAGACAACGACTTCCTGCTGGGCATCGACGAAGAGAGCGCGCGCGTGGTCAAGGGCGGTGACGAAGGCCAGCCGCTGTTCGTTGATGGCAAGGCCACCGACATGGTGCAGCAGGCGTTGGAGTTCTGCGGCCAGTACACCCGCGAACACGAACAGACCCAGGCCTTCTCCAAGGCCCTGATCGACAACGGCCTGCTGGTCGAGCGCAACGCCACCGTGCGCACTCCGGATGGCCGCGAGTTCAATCTCAACGGCTTCCTGGTGGTGGACGTCGAGAAGTTCGTGGCGCTGCCGGAAGCGACCGTGGTCGAGTGGCACCGCAGCGGCTGGCTGGCGCTGATCCACCAGCACCTGATGTCGCTGGGTCGCTTCAATGACCTTACCCGTCGCCAGGTCGAGCGCCTTGCGGCCTGATCAGGTCGATGGTGCGGCTTCCGCCCTGCGGGAGCCGTGCCACTGCTGCAATCCCCGCAGCAGTCGCCGCGCCTCGACCCAGTCAGGCGCGGCTTCATGCCCCAGTTCCCACAGGTCGGCCGCCGTGCCGGCCTGATCCGTTGCCCGGCACATCTGCAGCGTTCCCTGCAGCCGGTGTGCATGATGGAGCAGTGTCGAGGCATCGGCGTCCTGCACGGCCTGTTCAATCCTGGCCAGCTCATGGGCAATGTCCGCAGCGTAATCCGGCGCGGCGCGAGGGGTGTCATCGGGCGCAGTGCCGTGCGCCGAGGGCGGCAGGTCCAGCGCCTGCAGCAGGCTCGCAACCTGCAGCGGCTTGACCAGGATGGCGTCGAAGCCGGCCCTTCGGCAGCGTGCCGCGTGCCGGCGCCCCGTGCGGGCGGACAGGGCAATCACTCGCAGAGGTGCCTGTGCCTGCGCACGCAGCTGCTGCGCCAGTGCATAGCCATCCGAGCCGCGAAGCCCGATATCCAGTACGACCGTGCCGCGCGGTCGTAGCGCTTGCTCGGCCAATGCGGCGTCGGCATCGGCAACCGCGCGTACATCGGCGCCCAGCCGACGCAGTTGCTCTGCGACGACATGCCGGCTGAGTGCATGATCTTCGACAAGGAGCAGGTCGATGCCGGTCAGTGGCGACTGCTGCAGCGGCTCGATGGGCGGCTGATCGCCGTGAACGGCGCGGACCGGCAATCGCAGGGTGAAACGGCTGCCGCGCCCATGCACGCTGTGTGCGGTCAGGTTGCCGCCCATGGCAACGGCCAGTTCGTGCGCAATCGTCAGGCCCAGTCCGCTGCCGCCACGTCTCTGGCCATCCTCGTTCTGCTGGAATGGTCGGAACAGAAGCGCCAGTTGAGTGGGTGCGATGCCGATGCCGCTGTCGATCACATCCAGCAACAGCTCCCGGGGAGACAGGGCGGGTTGTAGTTGCAGGCGCACCTCGATACCGCCGACATCGGTGAATTTCAGTGCATTGCCCAGCAGGTTGTCGACAATCTGGCGCAGTCCATCAGCATCGAGCACAACCACCGGCGCTGGATCGGGCGCGCGATCCAACTGGAGTGACAGCCCTCTCCGCAGTGCCTCCGGCCGGATTGCTTCCAGTGCACGGGCACAGAGTTGGCCGACGTCGCAGGGCGTGGGATGCGGCCTGAAGCTGCCGCTGGCAAGGCGCGAGAACGCAAGCGAGCGATCGAGCAGCCTGCGCAGCGAGTGGCCGGCGGCAAGGGCAGCCGCGAGCAGTTCACGCTGCCCCTTGGGCAGGTGTGACTGGCTCAGCAGGTCGATCGAAGCCAGTACTGTCTGCGCGGAATTGCGCACTTCATGGCTGATCATTCCCGCCGCGCGCCCGAGGCGTTGTTCCGCGCGGCCGATTCGCCAGCGTAACGCCTGCCAGAGCACGGGCAGGCCGATGAGTGCCGCGGCCAGACACAGCAACCAGAGCAGGAGCGGGGAACGCACACGATCCAGTGCGCTCTCGATGGATGTGGGCAGCATCTGCTGCGCCCACAACTCCAGCAGGCCTGCGTGCTCTTCGAGGGTGATGGCGCGCAGCGCCTGATCGATGCGCGCCAGCAGCTGCTGGTCCTCCCGGCGGACAAGCAGGTGCAGATCGGTAGAGAATCCGCTGTCGAACGGGTGCAATTGCAGGTTTCCCGTGAAGTGCTGCCGGATCATCGAGTGCAGCGTTGCTTCCAGGCCGATCGCAGCATCGGCGTTGCCGCTTTCAACAGCGGCCAGGGCCGCATGGCGGTCGGGGAGATGCAGGAGGCGGATCCGGGGGTGGTGGATCGTCAGCCAGTCGGCATAGGGGCCGCCGTCAACCACGGCCAGCAGCTGCGCCCTCACGCCGGTAATGTCACGGGGCGGGCGCCCATCTTTACGCACGGCCAATACCGTCTTGCCGCCATGGAAGGCGCCGGAGGCCATCAGGTCGGGACAGGGAAGCGGGTGATGCGAGGGGCTGCCCATGACCAGCACCAGGTCGGCCTCGTCCCGGCAGACGGCAGCGACCGCTGCGCTCGTGCTGGGGTAGTTGAGATCGCGGAAGCGCAGGCCGGAATGCCGAGCCACAAGCTTGGCATAGCCATGGGCGAGGGTGGGCAGTGCGCTTGAATCCGCCAGCGTTGGGGGGAGCGGTCGCAATGATGGCGCGGTGGCAACCCGCACTTCGCGGCCGGCGGACCATCTCCGCAACTGTGCATCCTCGGCCGATGCAGCCGGCAGCAGGATCAGGGCCAGCAACAACGTGCACGACGTGCGCAGACGGAGGCGAACGCGCCGCCTCATTGGAGCTCCAGCTGCTGCCGCAGTGCATAGATCTCCACGTCATTACGCAACCCGAGCTTGCGCAGGGCGGCGACCTTCTGGGTGCTGACCGTCTTGACGCTGCGGTGGCGGCGCAGCGCGATCTCCGAGACAGTCAGGCCGGCCAGGAGCAGGTCCAGCACTTCGCGTTCATTGCGGCTTAGTTCCTCGCGGCACGCCGGGAACAGGCAATCAGCAGGGAGGCGGCACAGCCCCTGCGAGATGCGCACGATGGCATCAGACAGCATCTCCAGGGGCTCGGACTTGCTGACTACGCCGGAGATGCCGCTCGCCAGCAGGTGGTCGATGCGGGTGGTTGGCGTCAGCGTGGCGAAGGCGAGCAGGGGGATATGTGGAAAACACTTGCGCAGCAGGGGAACCAGCTCATCACTGCTGCGGTCGCCAGGCGCCAGGGTGAGATCGATGATGGCGACATCGACTGCCAGCTGGCGGAGGCTGCCGATGAGCTCGTCGCTGCGGGTGTGGCTGGCGACAATGCTGAAGCGAACGTCGTGAGACAGGTGCAGGGCGGTGCCGCGGCGGACGATTTCGTGATCGTCGAGGAGTGCCAGCCGCAGTCGGCGCGGTGCAGGATATCCATTCATGCGCAGGGAGGTGATCGGCGCCCGCAGGGCGTGGCGAACATTCTGGCGCCGCTGTCGCGTCGAGCATCGAACTTGTTGGAATTTTGCGATTATTCCTAAGAATCGATGCGTAAAGCCCATCAATTCAATGCCGCCGATTGATGAGGTGGATCGTCAGGCCCCAGTTACGCGCTTCGGGGTCGCGAAGCCGGCAGCCGGGTTCCATGTAGACATTGAGATTGATCAACCACTGATGCTTCAGGAAGATCCGCCCGGGGAGAAGGCTCCGCGTCATCTCACCGACTGCGGCACCCGCCTCAGCTTGTGGGTGTCGTAACCCATGGCCGCAATCCGCTCGACCGCTTGCTGGTAGTCACTGTCCGATACCTGCGGGGTGCGGGCCATGTACCAGACGTAATCGCGCTTGCTTCGTGCCACGATGGTCTGATGGTAGCTTTCATCGAGCCAGGCGATCACGTACTCAGCCTGGATCGGCCAGATGAACTGCATGCCCCAGATCGCGCCGTTGCCTTCCTTCTCGACACGGCCGACGGGGTGCATCGACTTCTGTGGCGCGTCGAAGCTGCCTTTGCGGTAAGTGAAGGTGGTCTGGATGCGTCCATCGGGGCGCAGGGCATAGCTCTCCACGGCGTCGAAGGCCTCGCGCTCAGGGCGCGACGGGATATGCGCGATTACGTACCAGTCGCCCATGAAGCGCGTTACATCCACCGATGGCGGACGCGGTAACGGGCGGGTGTCGCTGGAGCTGCAGCCGGAACCGAACAGGCCGACCGCGATCAGGGGGAGCAGCGGAAACATGCGCATCGGGCACCTCAGCGGGGTCGGAACAGATAGTGGGCCACCAGCCACTGCTGGCCGTCGTCGTAGCCGAACAGCTCGGCGCATGCCATCCAGAACATGCGCCAGCGCTGCCACCAGACCTTCGCTGCAGCCTGGCCATAGGTGGCGATCAATACCGGCATCACCCGCTCGCGGGCTGCATCCTGGTTGGCCAGCCAGTGGTCGGCCGTGCGCTGGTAATGGGTGCCGTCCAGCAACCACCGTTGCTCCAGGCGCAGGTCGCGCTGGAAATGCAGCAGTGTGTCGGCCGCCGGCATCAGTCCGCCGGTAAAGAAGTGGCGACCCATCCAGTTGTCGCCGCCGTCTGTCTCGAACGGATACATCAGTGTGCGATGGGCGAAGATGTGCACGAACAGTGCACCGTCCGGTTTCAGCCACCGTGCGATGCCTGCCAGCAGGCGCTGGTAGTTGCGTACGTGCTCGAACATCTCCACCGAGACACAGCGGTCGAACCGGGCCGTCGGCAGGTCAAGCTGGTTGACGTCGCGGGTCATCACCTCGACGTTGCCCAGGCCACGCGCCTGGCACTGCGCCATGATGTACTGGCGTTGGCTGTGCGAGTTGGAGACGGCGGTGATATGCGCCTGCGGGTAACGTTCGGCCATCCACAGGGTCAATGAGCCCCAGCCGCAGCCCAGCTCAAGTATCTGCTGGCCATCGGCCAGTCCGGCGCGCTGGCCGTACAGTTCCAGCATGGCGTCCTCGGCCTGGTCCAGCGTTTCGCGCCCGGTGGCGTAGTAGCAGCTGCTGTACTTCAGCCGCTTGCCCAGGCAGGCCTGGAAGAATGCCGCGGGAACTTCATGTAGTGCTGGCGGTTGGCCGCTTCGGTATGCAGCGCGAGTGGGCTGTCGGCCAGCTCGGTGATGCGCTGGCTGAAGCGTGCCGATTGGCCTTCGATGCCGCCTTCGCTTTCCTCATGCAGGCGTTGCGCGCACAAGCGGCGGATGCCCGCACGCAGCGCCGCATCGGGCACCAGCCCACGTTCGGCCCAGGCGATCAGCCCGGTTTCCGCATCTTCGGCCGGATTCAGTGACGGGATCGCGCTCATGCGGAATGCTCCTTGGAAGAACGGGGGAACCAGGGAAAGAACATCGAGGTAGTGCGCTGGTAGGCGCGGTAGTCGTTGCCGCGGCTGCGCAGCGCTTGCATTTCAGTGAAGGGAATGCCGCTGAGATAGCGCAGGAACACGTACATCAGCAGCGGGCCGGCCCAGGCCAGCCACCACAGTGGCGAGCCGACCGCGAGCAGGACATAGCTGAACCAGTGCAGCCACTCGAAGAAGTAGTTGGGGTGGCGGGAGTAACGCCAGAGCCCCTCGCGGCAGGTGCGGCCCTTGTTCGCCGGGTCGGCGCGGAAGCGGGCCAACTGGCGGTCGGCCAGGCTCTCGCCGCCGACGCTCAGCAGCCAGACAAGTGCGGCGGCCACGATCCACAACGTCGTGGTTGTCTGCGGATTGTCAGCCACCGCGAGGAAGGGCATGGCGAACAGCACGACCAGCAGCGCCTGGGCCATGAAGAAGCCGAAGATCTTGCCTTGATGCCCTTGCCAGTGCTCGCGCAGATAACGGTAGCGGCCGTCTTCCTGTTCGTGGCGGACCCGGTGCCACAGGTGCAAGGCGAGTCGACTGCCCCACAGGCCACCGAGCACGCCGAGCGCCATCCGTGGCGCCGCCGCACCATCGCCGAGCCACGCCAGCAACAGGGCTGATGCGCCCACGCCCTTGGCCCAGAGCACATCGACCACGCCGATGTTGTGATGGCGGCGCTGCCAGGCCCAACCCCAGCTCATCACAAGTACGGCATACAGCAGCACCCACAATAGATTGATCATGACGGTGCTCCTGCCAAGGGCGGCGGGAGGGTGCGGGAGCCGCGACGAGCGGCCATGCACAGCAGCGAAAGCGCGATGCTCCAGCCCACACCCAGCACCAGCAGGCCCTGCCACAGCGGCGCAGTGAAACGGACCGCCTCGAAACCGCGCGCTGCGGAGAGATACGCCAGCGGGGCCAGCAACAGGCCAAACAGGGCTGGCAGGGCAGGGTGGCGCAGCAGGAAGCGCATCGAATTGGTCAGCGTCATCGCAAACGCGGCCCACAACGCCATGATCCAAAGGGGCGGAGTCCAGCCCAGCGGGGCAGCAGCGTAGCGCACGGCGCCGCTGGCGGCGGCACTGGCGTCGACCAGCCACGCGCAGGCCAGCGCCAGCAGCATCAGCCGAAGGTCCAGCCGAGGGTGCGGTGAAGTCAGCAGCTGGCTGCCGATATAGATCGTTGCGGCCAGCAGCGCCGGCCACTGCCAGCCTCGCCCTGCGCCGGCCACGGCACACAGCCAGACCAGCTGGTTGCCAAGCAGATTGGTCCAGAACCGGCGCATGTCAGCGGCTGTCGCCCGCAGCGAGGACGGGCCGGTGGTCCGGACGGGCCAGCAGCAGATGCGAGACGCCGATCGAACGTTCCAGGAAGCCGCCCTCGCAATAGGCCAGATAGAACTCCCACAACCGGCAGAAGTGCGCATCAAAGCCCTGCGCCTGCACCGCAGGCAGCTGGGCCAGGAAGCGCTGGCGCCAGGCGCGCAGGGTCAGTGCGTAGGAGTGGCCGAAGTCCTGCTGGGCGATCAGCTGCAGGTCGCTGGATCGGGTCTTGGCGGCCATGATCGCGTTGATCGATGGGATGAAGCTGCCCGGAAATACATAGCGCTTGATGTAGTCGACGCTGCGCCGGGCCTGTTCGTAGCGATGGTCCTCGATGGTGATGGCCTGCAGCAGGGCAACGCCATCCGGCTTGAGCAGGCGTTGCAGCGTAGCCATGTAGGTGTCCAGGTATTCGGCGCCGATCGCTTCGATCATCTCGATCGACACCAGCTTGTCAAACTGGCCCTGCAGGTCGCGGTAGTCCTGCATCAGCAGCGTGACCTGGTCCTGCAGGCCCGCCGCCTCTACGCGCTGGGCGGCCAGCGCATGCTGTTCCGCGGAGATGGTGGTGGTGGTCACATGGCAGCCATAGTACTGGGCGGCGTGTACCGCGAAACCGCCCCAGCCCGTGCCGATCTCCACCACGCGGTCGCCTGGCTTGAGTTGCAGCTGCTGGCAGATGCGGTCCAGCTTGCGCCGCGAAGCAGATTCCAATGACTCGGATTCGCTGTCGAACATCGCCGACGAGTACATCAGGTCCGGCGACAGGAACAGGGCAAAGAAGTCGTTGCCCAGGTCATAGTGCGCGGCGATATTGCGGCGGCTGCCTTCACGGCTGTTGCGGCGCAGGCGGTTCCAGACCCGCAGCATCCCCCCACCCAAGCGGGCCGGGCCACGCTCCATGCCGTCGAGCAGATCGCGATTGCGCACCAGCAGCCGGATCAGTGCCACCAGATCATCGCAGTGCCACTCGCCCTTGATGTAGCTCTCACCTGCGCCCACGCTGCCTTGCGCAGCAACCTTGCGATAGAACGCCGGGTCATCGATGGTGACGGTGACATGCAGTTCACCACGGGCGTCGCCCAGCCAGACCTCGCCGAGTGCATCGCGCACGCACAGCCGACCGTCGCGCATGGGGGCCAGCTGGGCCAGCAGGCGGCGGCGCAGGAACGCGTCCAAGGCGCCGGGGCGCGGCAGGGCAACCCAGGGAGTCATCGAGTTCATCGCGGTTTCTCGGTAAGAGTGGGGTGGTCGTGCACCGGGTTGCGTTTCAACCACAGCCGCAGTGCGTGCCAGTGAATGGCGGCCACCACCTGGGTGGTCATCAGGGGATAGCAGGCCAGAACCCGGGCCAGCCCGCGGCCATCCAAGGCACGCCGCTGCATGGCCTGGGTGGCATCAAACTGGCGCACGCCGTCCCGCCAGACCTGCATGTGCACGCGCAGGTCCTGGTCGGGGCAGTTGAATCGCCAGTCGTAGCCGCAGTCCATCGGCATGAACGGCGAGACATGGAAGCACTTGTCGAACTGCCAACGCAGTGAGCTGCCTTCGTGCGTGGCGGTAGCGACCGGCAGCACATAGGCGTGCCGTTCCTTCCAGGGCGTGTTGGTGATCTCGGCGACAATGCAGTCCAGCGTGCTGCCGTCGGCCTGGTAGCAGTAGTAGAAACTGACCGGGTTGAACACGTGCCCGGCAAAGCGAAGATGGGTGAGCAGGCGCACCGGGCCGGTCGGCCGGTAGCCAAGCGTGTGGGCAGCGTGATCGCGGATGGCATCGGCCAGTGGCCGTGCGGGATCGCCGAAGTAGTCGCTGCGGCGGAACTCGGCCAGGTTGCGGCGATTGACCGACCACAACCAGCGTCCGGCGAACACCGTATCGAGTTCGTCCAGATCGAGCAGCAGCTGGGCGATGGGGTAACGGAAGGCATGCGGGTGCGGATGATGCCGGCGATGCACCACCTGCCCGATGTAGAGCGCGCTGGCACTCATGCCGCCACCTCATCCGAGGCGGATGCCAGCCGATGTGGAGCGCAGGCCTGCAGGGCATCGACCACGCGGCGGGCGCTGCGGATGCCATCCTCATGGAAGCCCCAGCCCCAATAGGCGCCTGCGAACCACGTATGGCGACGGCCCTGCAGTTCCGCCCAGCGCTGCTGTGCCCGCACCGCGGCGTGGTCGTGCACCGGGTGGGCATAGCGCAGCGTACGCAGTACGTTGGCCGGATCGATTGCCTCGCTGCGGTTGAGGGTAACCACCAGGGGCGTATCGCCGGGCAGGCCCTGCAGCAGGTTCATGCAGTAGCTGACCGTGCAGGGCGCGGCGCGATCCTCTGGCACGTGCGCGTTCCATGCCGCCCACGCCTTGCGGTTGCGCGGCAGCAAAGAGGCATCGGTATGCAGTACGGCCTCGTTGGATTGATAGCGGATGGCGCCAAGGACCTCACGCTCGATGGCATCGGCGTCGGCCAGCAACGCCAGCGCCTGGTCGCTGTGGCAGGCCAGGATCACTTCGTCGAAGGCCTCCGCGCCGGCCGCGCTGTGCACGCGTGCACCCCAGGGCATGCGTTCGACCATCCTGACCGGGCATTGCAGCCGCTCATGCACCCGCCAGCGGCGGCGCAGCGCATCCACGTAGCGCGCCGATCCCCCGCTGACCACCCGCCAGCTCGGGCGCCCGGTCATCTGCAGCATCTGGTGATTGGCCATGAACTGGGCCAGGTAGCGCGCCGGGAAGTCCTGCACGGTGGCGGTCGGTGAGGACCACAGTGCCGAGGCCATCGGCAGCAGGTGCTCGTCGATGAAGGCCTCGCCATAGCGCTGGCTGCGCAGGTACTCGCCGAGCGTGGGGCCGTCTTCCTCGGCCAGCAGCAACGGCGCATCCCGATAGAACCGGCGCAGGTCGGCCAGCATGCCCCAGAATCGAGGTGACACCAGGTTGCGGCGCTGGCAGAACAGGCCATCCAGCGAGGTGGCGTTGTACTCCACGCCGCTGCGCTCGCTGTGCATCGAGAAGCTCATCGTGGTCGGCTGCGAAGCCACACCCAGCTCGTCGAAGAGCGCGGTCAGCAGCGGATAGTGCTGGGGATTGAACACAATGAAGCCGGTGTCCACCGCCATGCGCACGCCATCCACCTGCACATCGTGCGTGTGGGTATGGCCGCCCACGTAATCGTTGGCCTCGAACAGCGTGACGTCGTGCTGGCCATCAAGCCACCAGGCACTGGCCAGCCCCGCGATACCCGAGCCGATGACGGCGATGCGCATGTCAGTACCTCGCCTTGGCCAGGACCCACTCGGGGATGGGCTTGAGACCTTTGACCAGGCCCAGGGCCGCCATCGCGCGCAGTCCGTACCAGGTCAAATCCACTTCCCACCAGCGGAAGCCCTGGCGGACAGTGCCGGGAAAGAAGTGGTGGTTGTTGTGCCAGCCTTCGCCGAAGGTGAGCAGCGCCAGCCAGAGGTTGTTGCGGCTGTCATCGCGTGTGTCGAAGCGGCGGCGGCCGAATCGATGCGCCAGCGAATTGATGGTGACCGTGGCATGGAACAGCACGATGGTGGAGACGAAGAAGCCCCACACCAGCAGCTGTGGGCCGGAGGTGTGCAGGCCCGGTGCCCAGCGCTCCAACCCGGCGCCCAATGCATACAGCGCTGCGGCCAGCAGTACCGGTACGGCCGTATCGAAACGGTCCAGCCAGCGCAGTTCGGGGAAGCGCGCCAGGTCCGGTACCCGTGACAGATCGGTGGCGAACGCCTCGCGGGTCAGGAACCAACCCATGTGGCTGCGCCAGAAGCCGCCCTCGCGTGGCGAGTGCGGATCCAGCGGCTGGTCGGCATGGCGATGGTGATGGCGATGATGGGCGGCCCACCAAAGCGGCCCACGCTGCACGCTGGAGGCGCCGATGACAGCGAACACGAACTGCACCGGCCGCGATGCCTGGAAGGTCCGGTGCGAGAAATAGCGGTGATAGAACGCCGTGATGGCAAACATGCGCACCGCATAGAGCACTGCGGCGACGATCACCGCTGTCCATGAGATTCCGACCCAGAGCACAGCGATGCAGGCCAGGTGCATCAGTGCGAATGGCACGGCGCGCAACCAGTCGATGCGGCCGGGCTGTTCGCCGGTGGTCTCTGCGACGTTGCCGGTGTCGATCCAGCGCTGCAGCGTACGCAGCAGGCGCGAGCGTCGACGGGGGAGGGGCGCTACAGAGGCCATTGGGGGATCTCGGCGGGTGTCGTGTCTACCTGTACGCAGCAGCGCGTGCAATGGATGCGCTGCGACGCGAAGAATCTCGACTTCACCTGGGCGTCACGGCGCAGCGGTCGACCAGAGGATGCGTCCAGGCCTGCTGCCATTCCGCGGCAGTCTGCTCGGCAGCAGGCGAGCTGAAGCGCACCGTCACCTGCGGATAAGTGCCGCGTGCATCGCGCAGGTTGCTGGTACCGCGGAATTCCAGCAGGCGGCGGTCGGTGCTGGCATAGACGAGTGACAGACGCGGGGCGATGCCGCCGTACCAGGTGTCCAGACTGACGTCGATCGACTGCCCATCAATACCCTGCCAACGTACCGGACCGATGCGCCGCACCTGCACCGGGAAGTAGCGCTGCCGCCCAGGCACCAGGAAGGGCAGACTGATGCGTTCGCCGCGCAGCAGCGCCGGCCAGTGCAGGCGCACCGCAGCGTCGAACCCTGCATCGATCACCGCGTCCGGCGGCAGTTCAAGCCGGCGCTGATGCGGCTGGCTGGCGGCATCTTCCTTCCAGGCAATCGACACCGAGTCGCCAGTGGCGTCGACTTCGGCGGTCTGGCCGCTGCGGCGGTCCTGCAGCGAATAGCCCCGTGCCTGCGGGCGGGCGCTGGCGGGCAGATGCTTGCGGGCGAAGGGCTGGCCATCCGGGCACTGGTACAGCACCCAGCGTTCGGCACCCTCCGTTGCCTCGCGCCGCCAGTGCACTTCACGGTAGAGGATGTCGCCCTGCGCGGAGGTGGCCACACCCTCATTTCGCAGCCAGGGTGCCGCCAGCGCGGCGTGGGGCAGGCACAACAGCAGCCAGGCAGTGCGCATGGTGTTCATCCGGAAGCGGAGGTCTCTCAGGTCATACGGCGGGGGCGCCCGGTTGGATGCGCAGTGCCGACTGCATCCAATGGCTGCCCCTGCGCGTACAGAGGAAGACCTTCACCTGCCCGCCGCGAACGCAGATGTACCCTGACGCCGCCAGCACACTCCTCAACTTCGATACCGCACGCACCGTGTCCAGTTCCCAGCAGCCGAGCAGCGAGCCGACGAACTGGGCCGGTGACATGGACGGCGTGGCGCGGCTGCGCGACCGCGAGTGTTTCATGCGGATCTACGACTACTTCATGCCGCGGCTGTGCGTGTACCTGCGCGGCCTGGGCGCACCCGATGCCGTAGCCGAGGAGCTGGCGCAGGAATGCCTGTTGCGCCTATGGCTGCGGGCCGCCGATTTCGATCCGGCACAGGGGGCGCTGAGTACGTGGCTGTATCGCATCGCCCGCAACCTGCATATCGATCGAGTGCGCCGTGAGCGCAGCTGGATGCAGGTGCAGGCGGCAGTGGAGGACGCGGCGACGCTGGATGTGATCGAGCGCAGCAGCGCCGAGCAGTTCGCCGACCAGGCGCGTCTGCGCCAGCGCATCAACGAGCTGCCTGCGGTGCAGGCACGGCTGGTGCGGATGTCCTATTTCGAAGCCAAGAGCCACAGCGAAATCGCCGAAGCGCTGGGTATGCCGCTGGGGACGGTCAAATCGCACCTGCGCCGTGCCTTCCTGCAACTGCAGGCGAAAGTGGGAGGTGTGCTGTGAATCCGCACCACCACCTGCACGAATCCACGCTGATGAGCTATGCCGCCGGTGCGCTGCCGGCGCCGTTGAGCATCGTGGCCGGTGCCCATCTGGAGCAGTGCCCGCATTGCCGTCAGCGCCTGCGCGATGCTGAGGCGATCGGTTCGGTGCTGCTGGAGCAGACCCAGCCGCCTGCAACCGACACGCTGCGCGAACAGTTGCGCGAGGCCATGCTGATGCAGCTGGCCACGGAAACGCCGATGGCCATGGCGGAATCCCTGCGCCCTATGCCGAAGGATCGGCCCGAGGCTGATCCCGATCATCTGCCGGCGTCACTGCATCCCTACTTTGGCACCTCGCTGGGTGACCTGCGCTGGCGTTGGATGGCGCCGGGGGTGCACTGCATCCGGGCCGAGCAGATGCCCTCGCTGATCATGCTGAAGATCGCCCCCGGCAAGTGCCTGCCTATGCACAGCCATGGCCGCAGCGAGCTGACCCAGATCCTGCGCGGTTCCTACAACGACGCGCTGGGGCTGTTCGCGCCGGGTGACGTTGCGGATCTGGACGAGGAGGTGGAGCACCAGCCGGTGACCGCGCCGGGTGTGCCGTGCATCTGCGTGTCTGCGTTGGATGCGCCGTTGGTGTTCAGCGGTTGGCTGGCGCGGAAGATCCAGCGTTTCGTGAAACTCTGAGGCGGGTGCGATGATGGTCGGGACGGGTGCATTACGGATTCTGTTGACCGGTGCCGCAGGCCTGGTCGGGCAGGGTGTGGTGCTGGCCTGCCAGCGCTCACCGCAGGTCTCCCGCCTGACCGCGCTGGTCCGTCACCCCGGCAGTCTGAGCGGTACCGGCAGCGAACTGATTGTCCCGGACTTTCTGCGTATCCAGGAGCGGGTGGAGGAGCTTGCCGGGTTCGATGCATGCCTCTACTGCGCCGGTGCGCCACCGGTCGGCACCGCCGAGGCCGAGTACCGACGCGTTACCGTGGACACCACGCTGGCGGTGGCCCGTGCCTGGGCGGCCGCGAATCCCGAGGGATGCTTTCTGTATGTATCCGGTGCGGGTGCAGACCCTCAGAGCCGGCTGATGCCGCTGAGGGTCAAGGGCGAGACCGAAGTTGCTTTGCAGGCCCTGCCGGTGCGCTCGGTGATGCTGCGCCCGGGTGGCGTCAGGCCGGTCGCGGGAACCGGCACCCGTCATGCCCTGTTGAAGCCCTTGTACTGGGGCGGCGCGCCGTTGATGAAGCTGGCCGGTGCGATTGCGCCTTCGTTGATGACCAGCAATCTGGCCCTGGGCCAGGCGATGATTGCGCTGGCCGCCAGGGAGCATCCGCCGGCCACGGTGGAGTGCGCGGACATCAACCGGATCGCCGCTGGCATGCGCGATCCGGCGTCCTGACCTCAGTGCGGCGTCGCCTCCAGCGCGGTGCGCACCGCCGCTGCAAGATCACTGCGGGTAAACGGCTTTGGCAGCAATGAAACGGCGCGTCCCTGGCTGCCCACCTGGTCGTGGTCGCGTGGATAGCCCGACGTGAACAGGACGGCGACTTCCGGCCAGCGTTCACGTACTTCGTGCACCAGTTCCCAGCCCGACATGCCGGGCATCACCACGTCCGAGAACAGCAGATCCACCTTGGTGTCGGGGCGTTCCAGCAGCCGCCTAGTGCGGAGGGTCCGTCGTGGGCTTCCAGCACGCGGTAGCCGAGCAGCCGCAGCGCATCCACCGTGTGGGCGCGGACATCGTCATTGTCCTCGGCCACCAGAATGGTTTCCTCGCGCGGTGAGTAACCCGCCAGGCCGGTCTGTGGGGTGCGTGCTTCGCAGGGCAGGGACAGCGGAGAGCGCGGGAACATCATGGTGATGCTGGTACCGCCGCCTTCCACCGAGTCGATCAGCACGTGGCCACCGGACTGCTTGACGAAGCCATGCACCA
The DNA here is from genome assembly GCF_056480785.1 of Stenotrophomonas sp. 99219_Sma. Classification (NCBI taxonomy): domain Bacteria; kingdom Pseudomonadati; phylum Pseudomonadota; class Gammaproteobacteria; order Lysobacterales; family Lysobacteraceae; genus Stenotrophomonas; species Stenotrophomonas sp. 99219_Sma. The sequence goes on from NZ_CM151117.1 coordinate 2,215,743, forward strand.
TGGACAGGCCAAGCCCGGTGCCGCGGCCAACCTGCTTGGTGGTGAAGAACGGCTCGAACACGCGCGCCAGGGTCGCTGCGTCCATGCCGTGGCCATTGTCGCGCACCCGCAACATCACGTACTCGCCTGGCGTTGCATCGGGAAACAGGGCGGCGTAGTCGTGGTCGAGGTGGCTGTTGTCGACTTCGATCACCAGCCGGCCGCCATGCGGCATCGCATCGCGGGCATTGACCGCCAGGTTCAGTACGGAGGCCTCCAGCTGGCTGATGTCGATCTCCACGCACCAGATGTCCTCGGCGTTGCGGATCTCCAGCTGCACCAGCTCACCCAGTGCACGCTGCAGCATGTCGTGCATGTCCAGCAGGCGTTCGTTGAGGTTGGCGGCCTGGCTGTGCAGCGGCTGGCGACGGGCAAACGCCAGCAGGCGCTGGGTCAGGCTGGCGGCACGGCCGACGCCTTTCAGTGCATTGTCCAGTGCACGGCTGACCATTGCCCCGGGTTCTCCGGCGCGTTCGTTGAGCAGCATGGCGTGCTCGACGTTGCCGGAGATGACCGTCAGGATGTTGTTGAAATCATGGGCGATGCCGCCGGTGAGCTGGCCGACCGCCTCGATCTTCTGTGACTGGCGAAGCGCGTGTTCTGCTTGTAGCCGCGCGGTGGTTTCCACCGCCTCGGAGACCACGGCGGTGACCACGCCTTCGGTATCCAGCAGCGGGCGGAACGAGAAGTCGAAGCTGCGCCGCCCGGTCGGGAGTTCCAGTTCCAGTGCATGCAGCGAACTGCGGCCCTGTACGGCTGCGGCGACGGCCTGGTCGATCAGCGCACTGATGCCATCGGTTGTGGCAAACCAGAGCGATTCGCCGAAGCGCGCGCCAACAGTGTCCTTCTTGTCCGCAAGCACCGCGGCCAGTGACGCGTCATTGGCATCAACCACGCGTCCGGACAGATCCAGCAGCACCTGATGCTGGAAGCTGGATTCGAAGATCGCCTGCAGGCGCCGCTTGCTGGCCCGCAACTCGGCGGTGCGTGCCTGCACCTGTCGCTCGAGAACCTGGTTGTCCTCGCGCAGCGCCAGTTCGGCCTGCTTCAACAGTGAAACATCGCTGCCCATGCAGATGTAGCCGACCACGCTGCCATCGGCCGCATGTTCCGGTACGCAGTCCATCTGCACGAATCGTGATTCGCCGCTGCGGTGGACCAGTTCGACCTGGAAGCTGGTGCGCTCGCCCTGCAGTACCCGCTCCAGGCTGGGCAGGGCGTGCTCGAAGGCGGAAATGCCGCTGACATCCCGTGCCGCGCGACCCAGCAGTTCGGCCAGGCTGACGCCGTGCCAGTCCAGGAACGCCTTGTTCGCGAAGCGGTAGCGATGCGCCGTGTCGAGCTGGGCGATCAGCGCAGGGACGGCATTGGTTACCTGCTGCAACTGCGCCTGGCTGTCGTTCAGTGCGGCCTGCGCCTGCACAAGCTGGGTGCGTTCATGGGCCTCCTGCCGCGCACGACGGATCGCATCCGGCAGGCGCTGCAGGCGCTGCTTGACCACGTAGTCGCGCGCGCCGCGGGTCAGCGCCTGCACGGCCAACTCCTCGGTAAGCGTGCCGGAGACGAAGATGAAGGGCGTCTGCGGAATCCGCTCGCGCGCCAGCGCCAGTGCAGCGTCGCCGTCGAATCCGGGCAGCACATGATCGGCCAGGATCACATCGAAGGCGCGATTCTCAATTGCCTCGATGAAGGCATTGCGGGTCCACAGGCGCTCGGCCTCGAAATCGAGGCCGGCACGCTGCAGCTGTGCGCTGATCAGCTCCGCATCAAGCGCGCTGTCCTCCAGCATGAGGATGCGCAGGCGCTCGCTGCGGCGCGATCCATCACGCATTGTGCTGCCCCGAGCCGTTGGGCCGATGCGGCGGGGGCTGGTTGGTGATGCCCCAGAACATGCCCAGCCCTTGGATGGCGTCGAAGAACTCCTTGAAGTCCACTGGCTTGACCACGAATGCGTTCACGCCCAGTTCGTAACTGCGCACGAGATCCTGTTCTTCGCGCGAAGAGGTCAGCATCACCACCGGGGTGCTGCTCAGCTGTGCGTCACCACGCACCTGTTCCAGCACTTCCAGGCCGTTCACCTTGGGCAGCTTCAGGTCCAGCAGCACCACCACCGGGCCGCCGTGCATGGCGCCGGCGAACTTGCCTTCGCAGCGCAGGTAATCCAGCGCTTCGGCGCCGTCACGTACATGGATGACATCGTTCAGCAACTGGCAACGCGACAGCGCCGCCAGCGTCAGCTCTGCATCCTTGGGGCTGTCCTCTACCAAGAGGATCGGCCGCAGGTCCCTCATGGGTGATCTCCTGTGGAACGGGGTAGGGTGAAGTGGATCGTGGCGCCCTTGCCAGGTTCGCCCTCGGCCCAGGTCCTGCCGCCGTGGCGGCCGACGATGCGGCGCACGTTGGCCAGGCCAATGCCGGTGCCTTCGAATTCCTCGACGTGGTGCAGGCGCTGGAATACGCCGAACAGCTTGTCCACGTAGCGCATGTCGAAGCCACAGCCGTTGTCGCGCACGAAGAAGTGGTCTTCGTCGTCGTTTCGCTGGTGACCGACCTCGATGACCGCCTGCTCGCGCTCGCGGGTGAACTTGATCGCGTTGGCCAGCAGGTTCTGCCAGACCAGGCGCAGCATCGTCGGGTCGGCTTCGACCTCCGGCAACGGCGCAAGCGTCCACTGCACGTCGCGGCCGCTGTAGTCCAGGACCAGGCTCCGGCGCACATCCTCGGCCAGCGCGGCCATATCCAGCCGCGCCCGGCCCAGCGTAGAGCGGCCCATCTGCGAAAAGCTCAGCAGGTCGTCCACCAACGTTCCGGCAGATTTGGCCGACTCCACGATCGTATCCAGGAAGCGGCGCTCGGTATCGTTGAGGCGTTCGCCGGCCGAGCTGCCCAGCAGTTCCGAGTAACCGACGATATGGCGGAATGGCGCGCGCAGGTCATGGCTTACGGAGTAGGAAAACGCTTCGAGTTCCTTGTTGCTGCGGACCAGCTGCTCGTTGAGCTCAGCCATTTCCTCGGCCTTGCGCAGCACGATGTCGACGATGGCCGTGCGCATCTCGTGCGCGGCATCGCGGTCGGCGTCGTTCCACGGCAGGCTGCGCTGCTGCACGGTCTCTTTCCATGCTTCGAATGAACTGCGCGGGGACAGTGCCACGCCGGGCGCCGCCGCTTTGCGTGGGTCGCCCCCCCAGCGCACGGTGTGCACCACTTCCGGGCGGAACCACATCAGATAGCTGTCGTGCAGCTGCGAAATGGACACCGCCAGTACGCCGCTCGCCACGTCGGACAGGCGCGCGCCGGGCGCCCAGTCGGCTGCCAGATGGTCACTGCAGTACGTTTCCTGCCCGGCCTGCTGTGCGGCCAGCCAATCGGCCAGGGCCAGCACGTCGGTCGCGGGCGGGCACTGGCCCACACGCATGCAGTCGCCCTTGTGCACAATGGCGGCGCCTGCGGCACCGGTCAGCGACAGCAGGCTGGCTTCATCGTGGCGCAGCGCAGCCATGAAATCCTCGTCGCCGGCCATGCGTGCCAGCAGCTTGACCAGCACCGAGCGGCGCGCCACGCGTTCTTCGATGGCGCGTGCACGCTCCTTCAGCGCGATTTGCAGCGACAGGATCTGGCCCATGAATTCACAGGCGGTGCGCACGTGATAGGGCAGGCGGCGCGGCTGCATCGTGTGGCAGGACACCAGGCCCCACAGCTGGCCCTCATGCACCAGCGACACCGACATCGACGCGCCGGTGCCCATGTTGCGCATGTACTGCAGGTGCACGGGCGAAACGCTGCGCAGCACGGCCAGGCTCAGGTCGGTGGCCGGCGCGTCGCGGTGCTCCTCGCTGCGCATCAGCGGGGCAGGGGTGTAGTTGTTGTCCGCGATCAGTCGCACCCGGTTGCGCCGATACAGCTCGCGGGCCTGGGCCGGAATGTCCGACTCGGGGAAGCGCAGGTCCAGGTAGGACGGCAACTGGCCGTTGCCATCCTCGGCGACCACGATGCCGTTCCAGCCGGCATCGAACTGGTAGACCAGAGTGCGGTCGAAGCCGGTCAGCCGACGCATGTGCGCGGCCGCCAGCTGGCACAGATCTTCCACGGTGGTAGCCGATTCGATGCCGGTCATCAGTTCGCGGATCGACGGATACAGTTCTTCCAGCGAACCCGGTTGGCCGGGAACCGGTGCCTCCAGCTCGATCAGCAGATCGCTGGCGGAGCGATGCACCAGCAGCTGATGCCGCCCGTGGCCGTCCAGGTGCACAGCGCCTACATGGGCGCTGCTGCCCACCGTGGCCTGCTGGAACAGCGCCTGGAAGGGGGCCAGCACGCCGCCCAGTACCTCGCTGACGTGCTGCATCAACGGTTCGCCGAACTGCTTCAGCAACCCCGGCTGGCTGATGGCGCGCTCACGCACCCGCAGTGACTGAGGCTCCACTACCAGAAGCACCCCATATGGCTGGATGGCACCGGGCGTATGAATCGGTTCGCGCGCACAACGGGACTGGGCGGTGTCGTGCGTGGACTCAGCAGAAGGCATCAAGGGCGGGACTCATGATTCGTGGATGGCTGGAAAGGCCCAGCGTCGCATCCGGCATGCATGGATGGTGAAGCAAAATCGTGCATTCGCCTACCAGCACGTTCGCGTGAAGAGCGTTTCATTCAAACCTGAATTCTTCATCTGACCATTCCAACAGCACTTGCATGTTTCGCGAAAGGTACATGTGCGCTGCACGCGCGCTCGACACCGACTTGCCTAGGGTGAACGCACATTCCTGAGTGACCACGCCCGTGAACCTGCAGACCTTGCCTTCAACGCCATACCGCATGCTTGCCGACAGCTGCCAGTTTGAGCTGCTGGATGTGGATGCCCTGCAGGATCCGGCCAGTGGGCGCCTGCTCCACCTGTACTCGCTGGTTGCGCGCTGCCTGTGCTGCGAGACGGTGTTCAAGGCGGAAGAGGGGCAGGGACTGGTCAGCCACACCGCCGCGCGGGTGGTGCGATGCCCCACGGGTTGTGGCCAGCAGGCGTTCAAGCCGGCATTGCTGCGTGCATGGAAGCCGCAGCGCGTCGCACAGGCCTGAGAGCACTGATACTGGCTCACAGCACCCCGGGATTGGCGCGCCACACCGCGAAGTTCAGCGCCGAGGCAAACGATATCCAGGCCAGGTAAGGCAGCAGCATCACCGCCGCACCGCGATGGATGCGTGCGAAGGCAACGATCGTTGCGCAGACCAGCGTGATCAGTACCAGGATGTCGACGAAGGCCAGCGCTCCCAGCTTCCAGCCGAAGAACAGCCAGCTCCAGAGGGCATTGACGGCCAGCTGCACCAGATAGAGCACCAGGGCCGGTTGCGCGTTGCGCCAGCCGCGTTCGCGCCAGACCAGCCACGCCGCAATGGCCATCATCGCGTAGAGCAGGCTCCACACCGGGCCAAACACGCTGGCAGGCGGTGCCCAGGCAGGCAGGGCGAGGGTGGCGTAGAAGCTGGCGGCGGAGGCCGATGCCCATGCGCCGACTGCGGCCGCCGCAAAGGTGGCCACGCCCCATCCCAGAAGACCCAGAGCCTGTGAACGCCGCTTCATTCCGTACCGCTCCATCCTGCGTTTACCGCTCATACGAACGGAAGCGGCAAATGGATGCAGCCCGGGGCGATCAGTCTGAAGAACCTGCGGCGCTTCCACCTTCGGCAGCCGGCAACAGCGAAGGGCGCTGATCGAACCATTCACGCGCCTTGGCCAGATGCCACTGGCGCTGCTCGCCATCAAGCTCGATGCCGGCGCCCAGCAGCCCCCAGCGCAGATAGAGATCGCCACGCTTGCGCTGCTCCAGCAGATCCAGCCGCGCACGTACCGACAGGCGATCATTCTCGGCCTGCAAGCCGTCGATCAGCAGATGACCCGGGCGCCAACGCAGCGTGGCCTGTGCATCGACCTGGCCGGAGTCGAGCAGGGACAGCGTCCAGCGCGGGTAGTCGGTGCGCTTGGCGAACACGGCCAGCAAGGGGCGTGCATCGCTCAGGGTCAGATCGGTGATAGCGTCCACCTGGAACGGGGACTGCGCGTCGATGCGGCCCCGCTTGAACACGGCGCGGCCTTTCCACGCGCTGCTGGAATCGGTGCCGGCCACCTGCACATTGCGCAGCTCCACGGTGGTGCCGGACAGATCGAAATGGCGCTGGTTGAAGTCCCCGCGGCGAAGCGTCGCGTTCACGTCGACATCGCCGCCCATGTCCAGGCCCGCCACCTTGGCGCTGGCATTGCGACCTAGCAGCCGCGCGGTGCCATGGCCGACGCGGCCATCGGTGTCGAGCGTGGCGTCGCCGCTGAGGCTGCCGGAGCCACGCAGCAGGCGCACCTGTTGAGAGCCAAGGTAGCGGTTGTAGGCGGCCAGGTCCGGGATGGTCGCTTGGCTGAAGCGCAACCGCGCACGAACGCCCTTGCGCAGTTCCTGCAGGCGGCCATCGCCGGTGAGGTCCACGGCCAGGTCGCGACCGTCGAACAGGCGTACATCCTTCGCATCGCTTGGGCGAGCGGTGAAGCGGGGCAGCCGGATCGCCAACTGTGCCTGAGTGGGGCTGCCGGCCTTCAGCTCGCCATGCGCACTGGCCGTGCCGGCCAGCCGCACGCCAGCGACCTCGGCCACGGCGGCAGCCGAAGGGATGTCCACGGTACTGCCTTCGATCAGTTCGCCATTGCGCAGGCGCAGATCTGCTTTCAGGGTGCCGCCGCCATCCAGCTGCAGCCACGGTTTGCGTACGAACAGGGCAGGGATCCAGTTGAGCGAGGTGAAGGTCCATTCGCCGCGCACAGTGCCGGAGCTGCGTTCCAGCAGCTGGGCAGGGTGCTGGAATGGAATCTCGCGCCCGGTGATGTGCAGGTCGGCATCGATGCCAGCGGCCGAATCCGGGCGTGGCGGCAGGCGGGCCTGCAGGCGCAGGTCGTTGGCCACGTTGAGCTGCAGGGCCAGCACGCCGCGATCGGGTGCGCCGTCGCCGAGGTAGAGCGGAACCTGCCAGAGCGCGTGGTCACCAGGTTGCAACTGGCCGTCCAACAGGTGGACCGCCAGTTGCAGGTGACCGGGAACCGGCGAACTGGAGATGCGGGGCGTCTGCGCGTCCGTATCCATGCGCAGGCCCTGGCTGCGCGCATCCACTTCAAGTTGCGCATGCAGCAGCTTCAACTTGGCCAGGCCGGGCGCCTGGTCGCGATAGTGGCGCGGATAGCTGAAGCGCGCGGTCAGATCCATGTCGCCCAGCAGCTGCACGCCGTCATAGCTGGTGTCTGCCTTGCTGAACGAGACTTCGGAATCGAACAGTTCGGACGGGCCGCCGCGCAGCTGCTTGAGGAACCCGACCGTACCCTGGCCCTTGCCGATGATCAGCAGCTTGCCGAGCCGGGCACTGCGGATGCTGTCGCTGTGGATGGCGTCGAAACGCAGGGTCCAGCCTTGGTCGCTACGCGGCGGTGACGGAATGGCGTCCTCGACGCGACTGATCTCGGCCGACACGCCAGTGGCCTGCAATCGCGGAACCCGCACTTCGCGGCGGAACAGGGGCAGGACTGCCAAGCGGGCGCTGGCACGCTCGGCGTGCAGTACGTAGACGGTATGGTTGACGTGACCGCGCATATGCACGTTCCAAGCAATGACGTGGCCCGGCAGCAGCGTGATGGCCGGGCCGGTCGTCATCACGAACTTGTGCGGCTTGCGGTTGGTGACCTGGTCGAACAGCGGGGTGTTGAGGAAGATGTTGCCGGCCAGCAGGTAGAGAACGTACACGCCCAGCAGGATGTAGCCAGCGACGCGCCATCGGCGGAGCCGGTGCGGGATGCGCGCGGGAATAGGTGGCATGTACTGTTCCAACGGCTGGAATTCACTCAACTATTGCGGAACCGATGGCGGTGGCGCGTGAAGCGGGTGCGGGGCGCTTGCTGGATTCTGCTAGTGTCCGCCTTGCCCACTACGCCGATCCGCGAGGAATCGCATGGAAATCCGAGCTGCCACCGACGGTGACTTCGGCGCCATGTGGGCGATTTTCAAGGCGGCCATTGCGATGGAGGATTCGCTCCCGTTCGCCGGCACCTTCGAGGCCGGCACCTTTCGGAGCCATTGGTTCGGAGTGCAGGCGGCCTTTGTGGCCGTTCTGGAAGGGCGCGTGGCCGGAATGTACAAGATGGGCGCCAACTTCCCGGATCTGGGTGCGCATGTGGCCAGCGCCACCTATGTGGTCGATCCTCGGGTACAAGGTCGCGGCATTGGCCGGGCGCTGGTGGAGCACAGTCTTGATCGAGCCAGATCGGAAGGCTTCCTGGCCATGCAGTTCAATTACGTGGTCAGTTCCAATGCGCCAGCGGTTGAGCTGTACCGGAAGCTGGGCTTTGCCGTGGTCGGGACGCTACCGGCGGCGTTTCGGCATCGAACGCTGGGGTTGGTTGATGTATATGTGATGCACCGGTTCCTGTAGACAGCGATATCGCTGTCCATCGGCTTCGGTGCGTCGGGCGGAATGGGATTGAAATGCCGTGGCGATGTGTATCGCCGACGGCACAGCTATCAGGCGAAGACGCGCTCGATGTCCTGCTGGGCGTGCCGCAGTGCCTGTGCGCGCGCATCGTCGCCCATTGCCAGACCTTCGGCCCGGATGAACTGCAGGTCGGTGACGCCGAGGAAGCCGAACAGGCTGGTCAGGTAGGTTTCGTGATGGTCCATGGCCGCACCCGGCACATCACCGGCGTACATGCCGCCGCGGGTGGAGGCGATAAGCACCCGCTTGCCGCCCGCCAGGCCTTCCGGCCCCTGTGCGGTGTAACGGAAGGTCTTGTCGACAATCGCAATGCGGTCGATCCAGGCCTTGAGCTGGCTGGGAATGCTGAAGTTGTACATCGGTGCCCCGATGACGACGACATCGGCCTGCAGGAAGGCATCCAGATCGTCGGCACCGAGCGCCACGTCCTGCTGCAAGGCATCGGCTTCGATGGGGGCGCCCTGGGCAGCGGCAAGGTGGGGCGGAGCAAGGTGGTCGACCGGTGCCAGGGCGAGGTCGCGGTAGGTCACGTTCACGTCGCCATGCTGCTTGCGGGCAGCTTCGATGAGCTGGGCGGTGAGCTGGCGGCTGACCGACTGCTGGCCCAGGATGCTGGAATCAATGTGCAGGAGCTTCATGGCGGTTCTCGTAGTGGAGGGTAGGACGGGCCCGGCGAACGCACTGCCATGGGCCACGGCTGCACTCTATTTCGGGGCATTGGGCCCCACTAGCCGATTGCAGCGGATTTCATTCGTCCACGGATGGGGGCAATCCCGCTGTGGGTGGATTCGTCCATGAATGGACGGGTGAATTCCCCCTGGGGCGGCTAGTTGTGATCTCTCTGTAGGTTGTTCATCCGGGACATCTTTGGAAAATGGTGGTTACCACACCGTTCCAGTCCCCAAAGAGCCCGGATGAACAATCATAAAAATGCCCGTTTGACGCCGTTTAGTCGAGCGCTTCTGGTCCGCCGCATCCTCCACGAGGGCCTACGCCCGGAAGAAGCAGCTCAAGCGTGTGGCGTAAGTGTGCGTACGGCCTACAAGTGGCTGGCCCGATTCCGCCAGTTCGGGGCACCGGGCCTGGAAAACCGCAGCTCACGGCCTCACCAGACGCCGCATGCCACACCTGCTCCGGTAGTCGAGCAAATCAAGGAGCACCGCCGTAAACGGCAGACCTACCTGACCATCTCCAAGGCGCTGGGGGTCGGCCACAGTACGATTTCAAGGCTGATGCGCGCCCACGGCCTCAATCGGTTGTGTCGGCTTGATCCGCCCAAGGAGGTGATCCGATACGAATACGATCAGCCCGGAGGGCTGCTGCATCTGGACATCAAGAAGCTGGGCAACTTCCAGCGGCCAGGGCACAGAACCGATGCCAAGCGCAGGGGAAACGCCGCCGGCGGTGGCTGGGGCTACGTCCACGTGGCCATCGACGATCACTCCCGGGTCGCCTTCAGCAGCGTCCACCCCAACGAACAGGGCGAAACCGCCTGTCAGGCGTTGCTGGGCGCTCTGGAGTACTACGCCAGCCTGGGAATCACCTTCAAGCGGATCCTGACCGACAACGGTGCCTGCTATCGCTCTACCGCCTTTGCCAAGCTGCTCAAATCCCTTGGGATCAAGCACATCAGAACCAAGCCCTACACGCCGCGGACCAATGGCAAAGCCGAGCGCTTCATCCAGACCAGCCTGCGCGAGTGGGCTTACGCCTGCGAGTACGCATCCTCGGACCAGCGCAATTCCGTGTTGAACCAATGGCTGCACCACTACAACTGGCACCGTCCCCATATGGCGATCGGCGGCCAGCCACCTATCTCAAGAGTACGGCTGAACAACGTAGTGGGTTTACACAGCTAGTGGGCGGTGGAAGGGGCGCCTAGAGTGCGTCCCGCTGGCAATGATGATGTCGTCGTTCCTGCCGCTGCCACCGTCCCTCTTGTTTCAACACGCCTCCAGGAAATGCAGACATGTCCACTTATTCCACAACCACCTTTGGTGCCTCGTCCTCCACCCGCCTGCAGGGCGCAGTCGAACTGCTCGGCCGCCTCCTGCTGGTCGCACTGTTCCTGCTGTCGGGATTCGGCAAGCTGAGCGCCTACGAGGCCACGGCGGGGTACATGGCCTCGGTCGGTGTCCCCGCGCTGATGCTGCCGCTGGTGATCCTTGCAGAGGTCGGCGGAGCGCTAGCGATCGCAGCGGGTTGGCAGACCCGGCTGGTCGCCATGTTGCTTGCCGGCTTCACCCTGGCTACCGCCTTCCTGTTCCACAACAACGTTGCTGATCAGACGCAGATGATCATGTTCCTCAAGAATGTCTCCATTGCCGGTGCATTCCTGATGCTGGCCGCCAACGGCGCAGGCCGGTTCAGCCTGGATGCGCGCAAGGCCCGATGAGGGCAGGGCGCTGCGCCGAGCGCCGCGACACCATTTGCAACACAATGCAGGGACCTCCGTACCGGAGGTCGTCTGCATGGAGACCACGGGTGATCGATCTCAATGATGTGGCCCTGTTCGTACAGGTGGCCAAAGCCGGCAGCTTCGCCGAGGCCGCGCGCCGGATCGGCATGCCCTCCAATACTGCCAGCCGGCGCATCCAGCAGCTGGAAGAGCAGCTGGGTGTCCGGCTGCTGCATCGTTCCACCCGCAAGTTGACCCTGACCGATGCCGGTGAGGGCCTGTACGCACGCAGCGTGGAGCAGATCGAGGCGCTGGCGGACGCCACCCTGGAGCTTTCCGAGGGAAGCGAAGTGCCGGTGGGCAAGGTGCGCGTCGCCGCGCCGGTGGACTTCTTCAACTGGTTCCAGCTGGAGTGGGTGCAGTCATTCCTGCAGGCCCATCCACGGGTCCGCCTGGAGTTCGTGCTCAATGACGCGCGCGCCGACCTGGTCGCTGACGGCATCGATGTTGCGATTCGCGCAGGTGCAGTCACCGGGCCAACACTGATCGCGCGCCGGGTGGGCAACAACCGTGCAGTGTTGGTGGCCAGCCCGGCCTACCTGGGGGCACGGGGAGCGCCCAGCTCATTGGAGGAGCTGTCCACGCACGACTGTATCGCCGTGCCCTCGGGCTCAGGGCGCACGCAGTGGCGCTTGATGGGGCCGGATGGCCCCGCCGACGTCGAAGTGCGAGGGCGATTCAGCGCCAACTCGGCCTTGGCCTTGACCAAGGCCTGCGTGGCCGGCATGGGCATCGCGCTGCTGACCGAGGCGATGGTGGCGCAGCCGTTGCGGGAAGGGACGCTGGTCCAGGTCCTGCCCGACTACCGTATTGATGGGCTGGAGTTGTTCGTGGTCTACCAGAGCCGGCGGCAGTTGCCACGCGCCGCCAGCGCGTTTGTCGACTTCGCCACGACCCATCTGATGCTGGGCAACTGGTAAGCACCTGAGCGGGAGGCGCTGCCGCCTCCTCGCGTGGCAGCCATTGCTCCAACGATGGAGGAATGAAATCCGAACTGGCGGGCTACTGCCATGAGTGCTCAGTGCCTACCTTGGGCGTACGACGTCGTCGCGACGTTCGAAACCCGCTTCCAAGGAGACCACGCCATGCTTGCCGTCCACCCCTCCGAATCCACCGCGATGTCTCCGGTCGCCTCCGTGCGCCGCATCGTGCATCGCACCCGCGGCCGCAGCCACGGACCCATCACCCGGCTGGTGAGTCCTTCCGACCTGGGCGAACGTCTCAAGCCGTTCGTCTTCCTCGATCTCATCGACGCGCGCGATCTTTCGCGCGCCGAAGCCCCTGCGCTTGGCCTGCATCCGCACTCGGGCATCGCCACGCTCACCTGGCTGCTGGAAGGGGCCGTCGACTATGAAGACGACCAGGGCCGCCAGGGCAGTATCGAGGCCGGCTGGATGGAGTGGATGCAGGCCGGCAGTGGCGCGTGGCACGGTGGCGGATTCGGTGATTCTGATCGCCTGCGCGGTTTCCAGTTGTGGCTCGCGTTGCCACCTGCATTGGAGCTGGCTGCACCTTTCAGCCGCTACATCGGCCCCGAGCAGATCCTCAGCGAAGGCCCGGTGACCGTATTGCTGGGAGCGTACGGCACGGCCCGCAGCCCCATCGATGCCCCGGCACCGATCAACTACTTTTCGGTGAAACTGCGGGCGGGAGAATCGTGGCGGTTCCAACCGCCGCCGGGACATGACGTAGCCTGGGCCGCCGTGAGCGTGGGCTCGCTGCGTGTGCCCGAAGCGATCGGTGCAGGTGAACTGGTGGTCTTCGAGGAAGGCGGCCACGAGGTCGCGTTCTTCGCCCGCGAGGACACCGAGTTCGTGTTCGGTACCGCAGCACAGCATTCGTATCCGCTGGCAACAGGCTACTACTCGGTCCATACCAGCCCGCAGGCGCTGAAGGCGGGTGAGGCGCGGATCCGGGAGCTGGGGAAGCAGATCCGGACGGCGGGAAGCGCTGGCTGATGGAGTCGGCTCTGGAGCAGGGCAGGAGGGCGGGGCCCAGCTATCCTGAGTGGCCGCTACTGCTTCCGCGCACGAAGGCGGCTGCCAGCCGCAGTGCATCGTCGCTGCCACGATCGCCACGCAGGGCATTCACCAGCCGGCCGGGCGTTACCCCGGTCCAGCGGACAAGATCATGCGTGGCATGGGCCTGGTCGCTGTAGCCGTGACGTGCGGCTGCAGTGGCAATGCTGGTGGCTTCTCCATCCAGGGTGTGCAGAATCGCCTGCAGACGGCGCACACGAGCGTACTCCTTCGGGGGCATGCCCACCGCGGCCAGAAAGCGGGATTGCAGGCCGCGCAGGGACATGCCAAGCCGCCGCGTCAGTTCGGCAATGCGCAGATCGCCCTGCATCGCATCCAGCTGCGCAACCGCCTGTTCGACACGTTCGTCCAGGACGAAGCTGGAACAACGATCCCGCAGGACCTGCCAGAGAGGCTCGGGCGTGTTGGTGGCCGCACTGGCGCGTGCGGCGGCACTGAACGTTTCGGCAAAGGAAGCATCCAGCGTGTAAAGGTCCGGGGCCTGGTCACGAAGGCCGGGCAAGCGGGCACCGGCGATCAAGGCGCTCGCGGCCGGCTGCAGCCGCACACCGATGCAGAACACCGCACCAGCGGCCTGCAAACGGATTGGCCCTGACTGCTGTGCCGCGAAACAGAACGGTAGATCGGAACGGATACGGCCATCTGTGCCATGCAGCTGCAGCGGCACGCCCACTTCGGCCAGCAGCTCGCAACGGCCATCGGGATAGATAACCTGCACGTCATTCCCGGGTGCGTCGTCCTGCAGCCACCAGATGCACTGGACGTGACGGCGGAGGTCGTCGGGGGCAGGGTGCTCGCAGTAGTCCATGCGGCATCGGACGCCATCCTGCGCGTTTTTACAAGCGCCCTCGGTGTCCGTGCCGCTAGCCTGCAGCCAACCCAACCAGGAGGTCAGGACATGTTGAAGTCGAAGGTGGCGGTGCTGGGCGCTGGCCTGGCGTTGGGAAGTGGCGCGGCTATGGCCGCACCGGCCGAGTTCGACTGGCTGGCCGGGCATTGGTGCGGCGGTACCGAGGAGCGCAGGCTTGATGAGGTCTGGCTGCCCGAGGCCGGCGGGGCCTTACTTGGGATGTCACGGACGCTGAGCCACGGCGATATGGAGTCATTCGAGTACATGCGCCTGGTGCCGGCGGGCAAAGCGGCTGGCCTGCATGTGCAGCCCAATGGCGTGGCGCCAACCACGTTCGTCATTGCAGACCATGGCGCGAACTGGGTGGTGTTCGAGAATCCGCAGAATGACTTCCCGAAGCGCATCGAGTACCGGCGTGATGGCACTGCGCTGAAGGCGAGCATCTCCGGTCCGGGTGATGACGGGAAGATCCTGCGGATTCCGTTTGACTATCAACGCTGCGGGGATTGAGTGGGAACGCTGGCCAGGAGTGAAGTCAGGGATCTGAGGACTGGTGAGGCTCTGGCTTCTTGGGTAGCGATCTTGCCCGTAACATAATATACAGAATGCGGCTGATCTGAGCCGGAAAAGCCTTGTGAATCAATGGCTTTAGCGCGGGCGGCGCCTGGTGCTGCGAACACTACCAGCGCCAACACTGCGGCGACCGCGCTCAACCTGTCCAACATCGATTTCCACATCGCGCGCTCGGCCGGGGATGCCGCGCGTTCCGCATGGATGCGTGCCGTCCATGCCGGTCCATCGAGCTTTGCCATGGCGCAAAGCTGCGCAATTCGCTCATCAGGAATGGGATTCCGGGCCTGTCGCCAATTTGAGACGACGGCGCGGGTGACCCCCATGCGCTGAGCTAAAGCATTGTCTGAAGGGAGATTTGTTCCGACACGGGCTTGGTCGAGCAGCTGGTTGACGGCGTCCATGTACACGATTCCGTTGACAGGGTGTATTCGGGGAACTATACATCGGCCCCGTATGCGGGATCGCATACGCCCGCCACCGGCACCCCAAGGCCGTTGGCGGGTTCCCTTGGGGTAGGGGCTTGGGGACGGGGTAGGGCAATGGATGCGCTTATCGGGGTCGTTCTTGCTGGCTGCATTGCGGCCGTCTCCTTCGGGCTGGCGCTGATTCCGCGCCGCCTGTCTGTCGCACTGGCTGCGACTCGATCCAATCCGGCCGCTGAGGGTGCCGTCATCGCCCAGGCACTGGCCGAGGTGCGCCGATGATCCCGGCTCCGCCCATCTTCATCACTGCACCGGTCGTCCAAGTGGCAGGCGATCCGCTCGATCTGTTCCTGCGCGTCAACGTGATCGCATTCGGCGTGTTCGTTCTCTGCGCCTGCGTCGTCATGTGGATTGCCGACGACCGCGAGGCCGGGCGATGAGCGATCTCAAGTTCTGGGCCCCGATTGTGGCGGGCTGGATTGTCGTCGTCGTCTTCATCGGATGGTCAATGGGCATGGAAAGGCGCAAGAAATGACCACCGTCCTCGACAGCCTGTACCGCTGGTTCTTTCGTCTACCCGCGTGCACTCCGGGTCACTGCTACTGCCGACGCACCTGCATCTGCTTGATTCAGGAGCCGGAAGAATGAGCGCTGTCCAGCAGCTGCAATGCGCCTTCTGCGGCAACGTCGTCACCTACCTGTTCAAGGGTGGCTGCTGCTTTGAATGCACCGAGTCGGACGGCCGCATTGAAATTCCACCGACTCCCGTTGATCCGCGCTCCCCAGAGTTGCGGGCATTCGACCTGTCCGTCGCTATGGACAGGGCAGGGCAGCGCAGCGTGGAAATCGCCAACGAGGACATGCGCCGTTCGCAGCGCGCTTCTGGCACGTCCCTGCAAGAGTATTTCCGTGTCGGGGAACTGCTGAAGGGCGACGGCCGCGCAGCGGCCGACGCCCTTGGGCTTGTCTATTACAAAACAAGTGACACGCCGGTCCGTCTTGGCCGGGTCACCATCGAAATTGATCCCCTTCTAGCGAAGGCGCAGCGGCTGCGAAAGTCCGTCATCACCGGAGCACGGCTTCATGACCAAGAGGCGCAAAAAGGTTCGCGCCGTGGCGCGTGGTACTTCCTCACGCTCACCTACAGAGACGGAAGCGATAGCAGCCCTCGTGACGTTAGCGAGCTACTTAAGCGCATGCGCGGCTTCTTCAATCGAACTCGAGATCGGCGAGAACGGTGGAAAGGTGAAGTGTTCCGTTACGTATGGGTCGGCGAACTCACTCAGCGCCTTCGCCCCCATTACCACGTGATGGTGTGGGTGCCCAAGGGCATGTACTTCGGCAAGGTCGATCAGCGCGGCTGGTGGCCTCATGGTTCCAGTCAGATTGAGAGGGCCCGCAACTGCGTCGGCTATCTCGCGAAGTACGCCAGCAAGTTCACCAGCGTCGTGGCAGGCGCATTTCCCAAAGGATTCCGAACCAGTGGCGTCGGTGGACTCAATGAAGAGTCCAGGCGCGAACTGCGTTGGTGGAAAGCACCTAAAGAGGCCCGCGAGGCGCTCGGCGGTGAGGCAGACATCCGCAAGATCAAAGGCGGGTGGTTCGACAAGGCTACCGGGGTGTTCTGGCCGTCCCCGTGGAAAGTCACATTCGCATTCGGCCGGACAATCGCTTGGAAGGTGATCCCAATATGAAAGTTGAAGTCATGACCGATCAGGTCGAAACCCGTTCTTTCCCCGCGCGCGACGGCAAGGCTGCTGTCCATTTCCGTGAGCAGAAAGCTGCCGTGCTTCGCCCCGGAGATTTCCCGCTTCCGTTCAAACTGACGCTGGATGACGACCAGCAGCCCTACAAGCCCGGCACCTACGACCTGTGCCCGACGTCGCTGGAAAGCAACAAGTATGGCGGCCTCGATTTTGGTCGGCGCATTCGTCTTCTGACACCGTCGCCCGCTCCGGGTCCGGTCGCACAGAAGGCCTAAACCATGTCCGATCCGGCGCCCCTCTACGTGGTCGGTTGTGCTGCTGAGAACGTGCAGCAGGACGGCACGTGTTCGGTGCCGGTCTGGATGCCGTACCACCAGCCAGTGTTGCCACCCCTGACATTGGCTGATGGAACCCTTGTCGCGTTCTCCATCGTTGGAGTTTGGGCAATCGGGTTGAAAGCGCGCCTCGTGTTCCGCGCGGCGCGCATAGGGGTCTACTGATGACGAGGAAAATCAAAATGAAGTTCATGAACGCTGCTCGCCGTTTCGGCGCTTCGACCGTCGCCAAGATTGGCGCCGGTACTACCGCTCTTGTCGCGTCGGGCGCCGCTCTGGCCTCTGGCGGTGCGAGTTCCCCAGGTGCGGCCATCGCAGGTGAAATGGCCGGTGGCAAGGCCGATATCGGCGTGGTCATCGGTGCGTGCGCTGTGCTGATCGGCCTGATTCTTGTGTGGGCTTACACCCGCAAGGCTGCGAAGTAAACGGGCTGGTTCTGAAACCGGGGGCGCACGGCAACGTTCGCCCCCTTTTTAATTGGGGGAATCGTCATGGGCTATTTCATAATCGTTGGTATCTGCGGCGCATGTTGGCTGGCGTTTGAGGGCATGTAATGAGGCGTGCCCTACTACTGTTCTTCATGGCAATACTCTGCGTTGGCGGCGTTGCAGTTCCGGAGCGAGCTGAGGCACGCGATGTTGTGAAATGCAATTCGCAGCGCAGTCCGCCGTGCACAATCCCTGAGGCGATGGCCGAGTGCGAGGGGTACAACCCGTTGCCGTATGGCAACTATGTCGCGATCAATAGTCGGCGGTGTGTGCTGGAGAAGAGGGGTAGTGATTACGGCTGGGTGATTCTTGAGGCAGATTTCAAGCTGCACAACGGATCATCTAGTGGCTGGGTAAATAATCAGACCTTCGATTGGCGGCAAAGCTGCGAAGCCAATCAGGGCAAGGTGACGCCGTTCTTTCCGCCTTCGGGCTCAGTTCGTTGCATTGACGGCTGTGAGGTCACTTACCGCGATAACGGCGATGACACCACGACCTACAGCAACAATGGTCGCTACTGTGCAAAGAAGCCCGACTGTGCTGCTCAGGGCAAGAACATGGTGTGGAACGCCATGCTCGGCGTTTGCCAACCTGTGCAGCCCGAATGTCCTCAAGGCAAGGTAAAAGTTGGCAATGCCTGTGCTGAAGAGAAGTCATGTCCTGATGGCATGGCGTTGGTAGCAGGCTCATGCAAGAAGGAAGACAACGAGTGCCCTGCGGGCATGATTCGTAGCCCGCTTGGCAGCTGCATTCCCGGTGATGGTCAGTGCGCCCAGGGTGAGGTGCGAGGGCCAGACGGGACCTGCAAAAGAGACAAGAACAACGACGGGCAGCCTGACACGGATGATCCCGAGAGCTTCTCTGGTGGTGATACATGCGAATCGCCCCCTTCATGTAGTGGGTCGCCAATCATGTGCGGACAAGCTCGCATTCAGTGGCGCATCGAGTGCAACACGCGCCGTAACAACAACATCAGTGGTGGTCAGTGTACGCAGGCCGGTATGCCGACGTGCACTGGTGAGAAATGCAATGCCATGGAGTACACCCAGCTTCTGATGCAATGGCGATCTGCATGTGCCGTGGAGAAGCTGGCTGCCAAGCAAGACACACCAGGCCAAGGCGGTACTCAAGGTGATGCCAATGGCAATGGTGTAGCTGATGTGCTTGAGGGCAGGGGAGGCGTTACCCCAATCGGTGATGGCGCAGCCGACGTTGCCAGCGCAAAAAAGTGGGGCATTCCACTTTCAACCGACAAGCTCGACACCAGCAACATGTTTGGCGGCGGCGGGTCGTGTCCGCAGCCACCTTCAATCACGATCATGGGCAAGACGGTGAGTGCAGGTGACGTCCCATACTTCTGCCGAATTGCAGCGATTCTGCGCGGGCTGATCCTCATCTTTGGTGCGTATACGGCAATTCGGATTCTTATGGGAGCGGTCTTCTAATGGGCATGGTTTCTGACTGGATCGTAGACGCGACAACGTCGCTTGTTGGCAAGCTGAAGGATGCGGCAGCGGGCATGCTGGGAAAGATGCTTGCAACCTTCGGGCTCACTACCGTCACGTTTAATGCACTACTGCCAAAGTTGAAGGAGTTCGTTCTTCAGTTCATTGGCGGCATTGATGGTCAGGCGATGGAAATGCTGTCTTACCTTGGTGTTGGCACGTGCTTTTCGATGATCTTTTCCGCGCTGACGGTGCGCATGGCGTGGAAGATTTTCATCGTGCCTAAGTCAGTTGCCGATGGGCTGGGGTCGGGCTCATGATCTACTGGTACACGGGCCAGCCTGGACACGGAAAGACGCTGCACGGAATTGAGCGGCTTCTTGAATTCAAGGATCAGGGGCGGATTGTGTACGCCTGCAATATCCGTGATTTCGACTACGCTAGAACAGGCGTACTGGAAATGACGCCGGAACAGTTCAAGGACTGGCCGAACTTCTTGCCCGATGGTGCTGTTGCGCTCGTAGATGAGGCGTACGAACACGGCATGCTGCCCAAGCGTCCGACAGGCTCTAAGGTTCCGCATCACGTCGAACAGCTGGCCAAGCACCGCCACAAGGGTCTGGATTTCATCTTCATCAGCCAGTCGCCGGATAAGCAGTGCGATCAGTTCGTGCATGATCTGATTGAGCGCCACGTGCATGTGCGCCGCCGTTTCGGCACGAAGTTTGTCGATCTTCGCGAGTTCGATAAGTTTGAAGCCCGGGCAGAGAAAGCAACGCCGCTGGTCACGAAGCGTCGCACACTGCCCAAGCGACCTATGGGCATGTACAAGTCCACTGAGCTGGACACCACCGAGCGGCGTATCCCCTGGTACGTCATCGCGTTGCCGGTTCTGGCCATTGCCGCCGTCCTTATGATGTATTTCGCGTTCGGGCGCATGGACAAGCGAATGAACGGCGGAGACAACCCCGGAGTCGGCGTTACTGCTCAAGCGGCTACACCGCACGACGGAGCATCGGCGACGGCGGGCGGTGCGGCCGCGCCGAGCCCGGCACAGCCACTCAAGGAATATGTCGACAAGTTCCTCCCGCGCGTCCCATCGCAACCGTGGAGCGCACCTGTCTATGACGGCGCGCTTAGTCTTCCGGCCGAACCGCCGCGCATCTTCTGCATGTCGTCGCTCGGCGGGCAGAACGGTCTTGGCGAACAGGACGATCCCAGCTGTACATGCGTGACGGAGCAGGGGACGCGGTATGAACTGGCGGACGAGCCGACTTGTCGAATGGTTGCGCGTAGTGGTCAGTACGAACCCTACTTGCCCAAGCGCGAAGATCGGCTTGTTGATGGGCAAACGCAGATAAATCGTGGCATGCAGGAAATCAATCAACGCCAGGTTGAAGGCACGGCCATTGCTCGCAGTCAGCGAGCTATGGGGAGTTTTCCGGAGTCTCCGCCCATCAGCACAAGCAGTTATATGACGACACCGCCGGGGGAGAATCGGCTATGACAAGCGGCGGGCGTGAATTGCTTAAGTGGCTGGCGTTGGTGTTGATGACCGGCGACCACGTTGTGAAGGTGCTGGATCTTGGCTATGTGCCGGTGGTTTCGGAGCTTGGCCGGGGCGCGTTCCCGGTCTTCGCGTTGGTGATGGCGTTCAATCTGGCTCAGCCAGGAGCGAACATTTCGAAGTCCGTACAGCGTTTGGCAACTTGGGGCATCGCCGCAACGCCCGTTGCTGTCCTGGCATTCGGCCAGTTGCTACCGCTGAATGTGCTGCTGACGTTCGCTGCGGCCGCTGCTTGTGTGTGGGCCATTGAGCGCCGGTACTGGATTCTGGTCGCGTTCCTTGCGGTCATCGCCCCTGCATGGCTGGACTATGCGTGGCCGGGCGTGTGGCTCGTTCTCGCTGGATGGCGCTGGTATAGAGGGCAGGGTGGTCAACCGTGGTTGGTGTGGGGCTGCATGGGCCTGTTGTGCGCCTACAACGGTAACGCGTGGGCGTTGCTCGCCATTCCAGCGCTGCGGCTGGCCCACTTCAACGTTGCTGTGCCGCGCTCCGGCAAGATCTTCTATGGCTACTACATCGGCCATCTTGTGGCGTTGCTGCTGATCGCAGCCATTCTTGTCTAGCAGGGATCGTTGGGTAGGTCTCGCCAGCCGCCTTCGATTCGCTTGAAACGATGGCCTTGCATACAGCGCTCCCCGTCGCCAAGTGGGCGCTGTTGCACAGTTGGGAGTACACGGTCGAGTTGAATGGTTCTGCGAACCGCAGCTACGTCCGCCGCGTTCTCAGCTTCTAGTTTTCGCATGTCGCGATCTATTTTTGCTTTGAATTCAGCTTCTTCTTGGGTCGTCATCGGGCGCATCAGCTCGCGGGTCATCGCCGCGGCCTGCCGCCGAGCATTCCACTCGATCAGCCCCATAGCGATCACGATAAGTGCCACCGCGGCAACGGCCATGTAGAGCCAGGGCGACGTTGGTTCCTGTCTTGGTGTTGCGTGGCGTTGATGGCTTCGGAACCGGACCTCTTGCAGGTCTGGAGCACTAAAGGTCGGTTCGTGTCGTTCGCGGTCCATACGGTTCCCCAGGTCGTCCTGCGCGCATTCTAGCTGGGGTGTAGGGGCAGCGCCCCTACGGAAGCGCCTCACACGCGCTGACGGCGCTTCGGCCCCGGTACCGGTAGGACTGCTGCTGGCGGCTCGGCGTCGGGGCCAGTCATCGTCACCGATGACCGCTTTTCCCGGCGATGTGCCAAGGCATCAGAGAGGTTCACGACACTGGCGGCGTTGAAGGACAAGGGTTTCCGGGGCTTGCCGATCGCGCGTCCGGCCTCCATCATCCGGCGCCATTCCTGCGCTTGCGCAGCAGTGAGCGACAGCCAGGCCAGATCCTCGGGCAGCAGTTCGCGTCCCTCGGGCGTGACCAGTCGGCCACCCTTAAACGAAAAACCGGCCCAAGGGCCGGTCAGTTTCCGATCACGCACGATCAGGCTCCATGCCAGAGTAGGTGCCGGGGAAGCGGCAAGAGGCGTGCCAGCCACCCCAAGATGATCTGAACATAATATACATTATGCGAAATGCTGTATAGGGCTGTAGCGGCGTTCGTGTCCTCCGCACTGCCCTATGCGAGTGTCAGTTTTCTTGGTTCTTGTTGATTGACGGGGAGAAGTCGCCCCACCTACTACGAAAAGTCGCCCCATTTTCTACGGAAAGTCGCCCCACATTTGACGGAACTCCCATCAAGGCGCCCCTAATTCGACGAAGCTACGAAACTGATGCCCCAGATTTGATCGAACGGCAGACAAGTTGCCCCAAGAGTCTCGGTTGGTGGTTGCTCAATTTAACCTGCGAGTGAACCCTTGTGCCACCGGCGAAGATCGCGGTCTGCGTATCGGTGATTCTGGGCGCTGGGGGAGCAAGCCTTGGCAAATCGCGCGCCGCTCCGCGTGCGGCTAATCTGGGCCTGCAGGCCCGCGCTTCCTGCCCTGATTAAACCGAGATCTGCAGGGGCGCGCTCTTTGATTTTGAGTTTGTCCGATGGCGGGCTCGGGGCTGCATGACTGATGGCAGATGTACGTCACGCTACGGCAGTCTCCAAGGCCAGCATCTTCTTTTGCCGGGATCGCGATAGTTCCAGCTGTGGCGAGGACCATAGTGGTGCCTTGGGAGGCGCCACTGAATACGTCCCTCAGGGTCACAGCCGCTGATTGATCCATGCCCAGGTCGTGTTGGATAGGTAGCCTTGGTGGCTGCCTGTGTAGACATGGGTGACAAAGATCCGGTCGTTCCCATCAAGACGCTGCCTGAGATCGGTGCATAGAGCGTCGGCGGATAGGCTCGTTGAGATCCATCGCACGGTCTCAAGGCCGGGATCGGCGACGTTTTCGTGCCGATTCAGGTGGTTCAGAAACGCTGTCCGCTTTGCTTCGTAGTTCGCTTCGCGGTTCAAGTTCCAGGTCACTACATAGACGGCCATTTCGATCCTTCGAGTGTGACACTCAGTGTGTCGGCGCGATCATAGCAAGTGTGATACACGTCGCGAAAATGGCTGCCCCGCCCTATTCTTTGATGGTTCCGATAAGATATATTTATCGGAACTCGGGAGATTTTTGCGCTATATTTTCAATCACTTATGAGCGACCTCCTGCCAACTCTGACCACCGCGGCTCCTGCCAAACCGACCGTGGCGCAGCTCTCGCAGTCCTCGGCGGACGCGGTACGCGAAGTCTTCGCCGAAGCGGCCTCGGCCAACACCACGCGCAGTTACGCCACCGCATTGCGCTACTGGGCGGCCTGGTACCAAGGCCGCTACGGAGTGGTCATCGCCATGCCGGTCGACGCGTCTTGCGTGATCCAGTTCATCATCGATCATCTGGCCCGGCGCTCAGGCGACGCCCTGACCTGGGAGCTGCCGCCGACACTGGATGCGCTTTTGGTAGAAGGCAAATTCAAGCAGCGCCAAGGACCGCTCAAGCTGTCGACCATCGTCCACCGCGTTGCGGTGCTCTCCAGCGCCCATCAATTGCTCAAGCTGGCCAATCCCTGCGAAAGCAGCGAGGTTCGGCAGCTGTTGGCCAAGGGCCGTCGCGCCGCACATAAGCGCGGCGAGCGGCCGAGCAAGAAGACGGCGATCACTGCGACCGAATTGATGGCGATGATTGCGACCTGTGAGGACGATCTTGTTGGGAAACGTGATCGTGCCCTGCTCTACTTTGCCTTCGCCAGTGGTGGGCGCCGGCGGAGCGAGACGGCCCATGCCGCCTTGAGCAAGCTTGCGCCGATCGACGGCGGGTACCTCTACCACCTGGATGTCGGTAAAACGCTTCAGGAGGGCGTCAAAGCAGGCGGCTCGCCGGACAAGCCCTTGTTAGGTCCACCGGCCGAAGCGCTTCGCACCTGGATCGAAGCGGCTGGACTGCAGGAGGGTGCCCTCTTCCGCCAATTAACACGCGGGAAAGTTGGGGCCGGCTTGTCACCGAAGTCGGTGGCCACCATCATCCAGAATCGCGCACGCGCTGCCGGGTTGGTGGGGAGCTTTGGCGGTCACAGCCTACGATCGGGTTTCGTGACGGAAGGTGCTAGGCAAGGAATTGCCCTGCCAGCCATCATGGCAATGACCGATCACCGATCGGTGGTGAGTGTAATTGGCTACTATCAAGCCGGTGCAGCCGAAACGAATCCGGCGGCCCGAATGCTGGAACGCTCAATAAAGTCAACTTCGGATTGACTGCCTTGGCAGTCGCGGCGAAAGCCGCCCTGCCCGTCAGGGCATCGTCCCGCCCGCCTTGATGACCATGACCGACCATGGGCTGCGGTCAGCGGTCGACCACCTCCGGGCCGGCGCCGTCAACACCAACGCGGCCGCGGGCCTGCTTGATAGTCGCGGGCCGGCCCTTGGTCCTCGATGCCACTACGACTGGGGCGCGCAATTCCTATTGGACGATCACATGCTCCACCGCGCGTCGACTGTTCTCCAGGCTGGGGGATTCCTGCATGTACAGGGTCGAATCCTGTTCCCGCGCCACCTGCCGCAACAGCTTGTCCATCTCCATTGATAGTCGCCACAGCGCGGCAGCTTTCTCGGGCGTATCCAGGATGCGCCGCGAACCATCGGGCGTCATCAGCGCTTGAGCCTCGGTGGGATTGTGATAGCACCAATCCAAGTGCCGTTGCGCCTCCGTCAGGATTGCCAGCTCCCATTGCGCGCCGGCGCGCAGTGCGGCCAGGTCCGCGTGATAGAGCAAGCCGGCGATCTCAAAGCTGGATAAGCCGATCATCGTGCCCTCCTCTTCTGCGTCGGCTTTGACGTTCTTGCATAGCCGGATCGCTTTGCGGAGGCCGCCGAACGCCACAATATCTCGGTCTGACACCCGCTTAATATGGAGAAATGGCAAGTTGTCGATCGTAACGTGGTCGAACTTGTGGTAGATAGAGACGCCACGATCGTATTCCAGTCCACTAAGCTGGTACTGCAACGTATCCCACCACACCGCAGGGACGACATCGACAGGACGAGCTAGCGAGCCGCCGCTGAGCTTGACGGCCTTTGCATTGGTCGCATCTACGTCGACTGCCGGAAAGGCGGCGCGCAAGGCAGACTCGCTCGTGCGACGTAGATCGCGCAGCAACAGCAGGGTGTCGCGAACCGGCGGGGAGTAAGCTCCGCGCTGGGCCCGAACACCGCCTGGCGCGTAATACAACGAACCCAGCCCAATCGTCAGCAGATCCACATCGCTGACGCCCCGAATATGCACATTTAATGGCACCGAACCCTGCAAACGATAGGTGGTGCCGAGTCCTTCGGCCGCCAACCGCTGTCGCAGTTGGTTCTCGACCCGGCTGGCGGTCTCGACGCTGATGCGCGTGTAGTCGGGATCGACCTCCTGCATGGCGCCCAAGGCGTAGCGGGTGGATGGTTTGCCCCCGGCCCGCCGCTCATAGGCCTCCCCCAAGAGCTGCTTGCGGAGGATCTCGACCTGTTGATCCGCGGCAACTGCGGCGGAGCGGTCAGCACCCGATCGCCGGGCGCGCAGCTTCTGGAGCCGATGATCGATTGCGGTCATGATTGGCGCCTCCAGCGCATTCGACCGTAGGTCGCACGCCCTCGACCATTGAAATAGTCACCTTCGGCCTGCTGTTGGTCCGCGCTGACAGTCATGTCGCAGAAGCCTACGTGATTGGCAAGATTAGGTTGATCGATACGCGCATCATTGCGATAGTTATAAAACAACCGGTAGCCACCAGCTTCATCGTGCATCAGTGCCGCGACCACGCTATCGGACCCGGATTGCTCGGTGGTCAAGCGAATTCGTAATCGATCCCAGCTCTGGGCAATAGACACCGTACCGGTCCAGTCTCGCGCCGACGCATCGTCCGCCCCGCCATACGAAGTCCCCTCGCAGCGCCACTGCCCCTGCAGATCGGGGACTTTCAGCAGCCGTGACAGCCAAGGAATTCGCCAGAGGTGGCGGTCGAATAGCCAATAGAGGATCAGGTACACGGCCCCCGCACCGATGAGCGCCATTACCGAGGGCGTCAGGTGCGCAGGTAGGCCGTACCTTGCGGCCAGATCGATCACCCGCAGGACCAAGTAGACAATGCCCGCTGAAATGGCGGCTGCCGCAGTCCCCAAGTAACGGCCGATCTTCGCTCGACTGATCCCGTCCAGCAGGACGTACTCATGACTCCTCATGCCTTCTGCCCCATTGCTTGAGTCACTAATGTGCCGCGCCATATCGGGCGCCCCTAGCGTCATTCACTATAGCCCCGGTCAGTCGCACTGACTGAGACAGGCACCAAGGCTATGGCTTCGGCATCGAATTGCCTATGCGATCTTACGGACATGACTGCTCGCCACCTCTAGAGCAACGCCGTCACGCCCGCACTTCTGGCGTGCAATAATCGTGAAGCGGAACTTGCGCCCAGTTGAGCATTTTGTCATTCATTCTTGTTGATATGAGTGATGTATGCATCAACTTTTCTTATAAGGCCATGAAGGTTTATGGTCGCACGATGAATGAAGTCGTCAATTGAATTCGGGCTGAGCGACAATTCGTCGCCATCGGGCCTAAATAACCTGCCAATTCTTTCGCGGTGCGCCGGCTTTTTCACCATCCCGCCGAAATGGACTATGGTGTGCCGAATCGTAAACATCTCGTCCAACATGCGTGGGCACTGCGTAGTTTCCCAGTTGGACGTTTCAAACTTTAGTGCCAGCTTGAGATGCTTGTAGATGTAATAGATCTTCCTGAGCACCTTGTTGCCGTTTTGCACATCAACATTAAATTCCTTTGCGAACTCGCCATACCTTTCTCCATCTGACTCTTCTAGCCCCATGATTGGGAACAGCGAGCTTACGAAAGCCTCTGTGCATGCGCAGATGCTTACAACGCACTGCCTGCGTACCATCTCGCCATACTCTCCGCCTCGAAGATACGCACTGAGGTCATCAGCGCTTATGATGGTTGTGTAGCCATCAGGAAAATCGTCGCTTAGCCTAGCGAACCCGCTGAGTTCGACCAGCGACAAAAGTTCTTGCGTGTATGTGCTGCCAATTGCAACTTTGGCTACCTGGTCGAGGCTTCTATAGAAATCTTCGCACAGAGAGAGCAAGTCATTGTTTTCGATGTGGATCGAAGTTGCGATGTTTGCCATTGCTGTTTTGCCCGATTTTTCGGCCGAATAGGCGGCCCCGTGAGTCTGACTGCTGATGGTCGATACGATTAAGGGGTTTTACCTAGACTCATGCCTGGGTGAGGCCTGCCACTGCGGCCAAATGCCCTTAGCGTCACGACTTAACTTGGAACGCATTCCCGGCCGCACATCGGTCGCGCCAGGAGTTACCTCAACTATTTCATTGGAGGTCAGTTCCACGATTCCGGCAGAGATGGGGTGAGGCAGGACCGGATCGCAGCCCGAGCCAGTGCGGTGCCACTACCTAAATCCCTCCCAAATCCTTGAGTACGGCCTGCCCTTTCTGCAGGAATCCAACGAGCAGCCGCCCTCCTGCCACCTGCCTCCCCAACTGCTCGTTGAGGTAGCTGGCCTGCAAACGCGCATGGGCCAGGAGATCCGTCTGGGCCATGCTGGGCGTTACGGCTCGGAGCGGTTCGCCTGGCGACGCCAGCTGCCCCCCGATCGACTGGACCACGCAAGGTCGCTGGCTGTCATTTTTGGCATATGCCGTTGCCATCATCCGACGGTTCTTCGGCGACCAGCCACCAAGCACCAACTCGGTTCCGAGCTGCTCGATCGGTAATCCCGCCTCGACGGCCGCCCTCTCGTAGTTCGGCCACAGCTGGTCCACCACCAGCCCCAACTCAGCAGATAGCTGTTCCATTGTGAAATCTGCCCGGAAGCTGGCCTGGAGTACCAGTTCATAAATTCGGAGGAAGAATTGCGTAGAACCTCGCGTAGCAAGCATTAGGTTGTGCTGAGGGATCAGCAGCAGCTTTGCCCCTGCGGAATGTGCCCCTGTGATCGCGTCCTCTGCAAGGGTATCCACTGCGACGACAAGGTGGTCACGAGTGAGCAGAAGGTTGAGGATGCTCATAGCGGGCTCGCTTAGATGTTCGCAGACTATCGCCTTCCACTCCCCTTCCTGTCCAGACTGCCATGACCTCCGAAATCACAGAAATCCTTGATCGCCTCCGTGCATGCGAGGCCGTGCTTGAGATGCACCGCGGCTACCTAAAGGCAATGGAGTATGCGCTGCGGGTTTCGTTTCTAACACACCAAGATCCGGGGGTTCTGCTCGACACGTGGACCAGATTGCTCCCCTCGATCGCTCAAAGTCACGAGAGAGACGGCGGCCAGGAATTTGCGGCCGCATTTCAGCAATCCCTTACAGTTCTCACTGAGCAGATCGGCGCCGAGTGCAATATGCCCTAGGCACCCAAAGCGTAGGGCTCAACGAGGCCGGCAACGTCCGCTCTCGCTCAGCGGCGAGCATTAAAATGGCGCGAGGGCTTCAACCTTTACTACCCTCGCGTCACTCCTTCGTCGTTGTACGACACGCGGGCCATGCTTCTCCAATCACTTCCAGTGCAGATTTGATGAATAGCAGGGCGATCACCGCGCCAGCTACGATGTCCGGCCAGCCGCGTCCGGTCAGCGCAACGACAACGGCAGCCACTAGTACACCGAAGTTGGCTGCGACATCATTGCGGGAGCACTCGAAGGTGCTTTTCATGTTGATGTTGAGCGCGCGGAACCGCCACAGCAATGTCAGGCACACCAGATTGGCCATCAGCGCGATGGCTCCGAACCCCAGCATCAAGCCGCTGGAAGGCGGCACGCCGTGGACCAGCTTGCTGACCACCTCCACCACGATGAAGACAAAAAAGGCCAGGATCAGTAGCCCCTTGGCGAGGACTGCGCCAGCTTCCCAACGCGCCCCCCGGTTCACCGCCCACAGGCTCAGGCCCTATACGATTGCGTCACCCAGCATATCCACCGCATCAGCCTGCAGAGTACTGGAGCGCGCCACGATGCCCGCGCGGAACTCGATGAGGAACATCACCAGATTGATGACGAGCACCGCCACTAGTACGCGTCGCTGCGCACTATGGAGAGCCAAGGCTTCCAGTTCCTGGCGCTTGTGGCCGCAGCAGTGGTCCATGGATGACTCCCGCCAAGCTGTGGCCTGGCTTGAGAAAGGTTCGGACCATCGTTATCAACCCTGTAGCCACTACAAGGTCAAGCCCATGTCCAACCACCTAACCATCGGCCAGCTGGCCCGCGAGACCGGCAGCAAGGCCGAAACCATCCGTTACTACGAAAATATCGGCCTGCTGCAGCCGCCGCTACGGTCCGTGGGCAACTACCGCTACTACGGCGCCCAGGACCAGAGGCGCCTGTCGTTCGTTCGCCGGGCGCGGGAACTGGGCTTCTCCATCGAGCAGATCCGCGAGTTGATTGCCTTTGGTGAACAGCGCGAGCACGAGTGCAGTTCAGTGGATGACGTGGTGAAGGCGCATATCGCCGACATCACACGCCGGATTCGCGACCTGCAGGCGCTGCAGGGCAAACTGAAGCGGATGATCGGCAATTGCCCGGGCGGCCGCGTAGCCGATTGCAGGGTGCTGGAAGCCCTTCAGTCGCAGCCATGACCCTGCTGACCCATCCACATCAGAACGAAACCTGCGCTCGCACGCCCATGGTATTGCCGGAATCAGGCCCCTGGGCGTTGCCGACCTTGTTGTCGGTCTTCCAGTGAACATAGTTCAGCATCAGGCGCGACCAGTTGTTGAGGTACCAGTTCACCCCGAGCGTCCATGCGGTGCCCTCGCCGCCCCGGGCCGCATCGAGAAAGTCGTAGCGGTCATAACGCGCAGCCAGCTCGAAGGCGCCAACGCCACCTTCCTGCACCGGGCGCAATACCCGTGTGGTGCCCCATACCCCGGAGCGGCTGCTGAATCCGGGGCGCTCGCCGGTGATCAGCCAGCCTGCGTAGATCGATGTCGCCCGCTGGTCGACCGAGTCGACCGTACGTGACTCGATGGTGCGGGTGGTTTGTTCGGCGAAGGCCCAGACCGGACCATACACTCCGCCCAGCTCCAGCCCCCAGGCGCGGTTGTCGGTGACGTTGGCGATGGAGCTGGCCGACACGCGCACGTTGCCGTTCCAGCCCAGCGCGATCGGAGAGGTCTTGTTGATGCTGCCCACGTCCTGGCCGAGATTCTCGTACCAGTACCAGCCCCCCAGATGCACGAAGCCTGCCTGCCCGCGTAGTGGGTTCCAGTGTGCGCGCAGCAGATACGCAACGGTGTCGCTGGCCGTGCTGTCATTGCCGATATCGTCGCCGGTCACCGCCACACTGGCGTGCCAGCCATCACCGATCACCTTCGTGGTGACGCCCAGCCCGTAGTACCCGCTCTGCTGGGCTCCGACCGACGCCACCGCATTGCGCTGCATGAAAGGCGTATTGACGCCGCTGGTGCTGCCATCGAGGCCACGGTCCTTGAGCTTGTTGCCCACGTAGATTTCCGTTGGCAGGCCACTCACCCGCGTGTCCCAGGACAGATAGGTGTCCTTCAGCGAGACATCGTTGCCCGCAAAGTCCGCATCGATCTTGTAACCCAGCGGTCCCATCCGGCCTTCGGCACCGAGGCGGCCGCTGGCCAGGTCGGTGCCGGTGATGTTGCGTGCGTCGAACGCGGATCCGTGGGTACTGCTGAAATCGACCATCACCCGGCCGCGGGGGTGGAAGGTGAACTGGCCATCACTGCTGCGGAACTCAGGGCCGCCCTTGCGCCAGCGCACATTGCCACCCCCTCCTCCACCGGTTGCGGCGAGCTGTGCCACCTGTGCCTGCAGAATGGCCATGTCGTCCTGGCGGGTGTCAGCGATGGCCGCAGCCAGCTGCGCATCGACGCCCGCACCGCTGCTGGGTGCCGCGCCGGTACTTTGAGCGGTCCCCTCCAGTGCAGCCAGGCGTGCGCTCAGCTGCTCCAGCAGTGATGCCTGCTCGCGCAGTTGCTTTGCCTGCTGCTGCACCTGCGCACGCAATCCGGCTTCGGTATCGCCAGCCGCGGCCAGCACAGAGGGGGAGGCCAGCAACAGGCAGCCGCCGGCAGCCGCGCCAAGCGCGGCACGATTCAGTGAATTCATGCAGTTCTCCCGAATGAAATACGGTGCGCGGCTCAGTCGCCCGCGCCATCATCGTCAAGCTGAGCTGCAGCGGCGGGTATCGCGCTGGCATCGTGCGGCTGCAGCCGCGCAAGCGGCGGCCCGAGGTAGCCGTGGCTGCGCGCCCAGTTGGCAAAAAGCCGCGGCCACTGCGCCACCAATGTTCCGGGCTTGCCCAGCCCCCAGCTATGGCCTCCGGCTTCGAACAGATGCAGCTCCACCGGAATGCCTGCCGCATGCGTGGCCTGGTACATCGCCACGCTGTGGCCGACATCGACGGTGCGATCGTCCACGGCCTGGGCCAGGAACACCGGCGGCATGTCCTTGCGGACGTGTTGTTCGACCGAATAGGCCTGCTGCGCGTCGCCTTGGCTGGCCAGTTCCCGCTTCGACCGGGTGTGGTCCAGCGGCGCGCGCATTGAAACGACCGGATAGATCATGCCAAGGAAGTCCGGACGCGCGGACAGCTGGTCGGCTGCATCCACCGGCGGATACAACGGCGCATCGAAGCGCGTGGCAACGATCCCGGCGAGATTGCCGCCGGCGGAAAAGCCCAATGCGCCGATGCGCTCCGGATCAACCCGCAGGCTTGCGGCCTGCGCGCGCAGCAGCCGCATGGCGCGCTGGCCATCCTGGAACGGCGAAACCGGTGCCCATCCATCGGCAGGCAGCCGGTAGTACACCACGGCTGCGGTGACACCCAGCGATTGCAGCCACTGCGCGGTCGGCTTGGCGGCGCTGCCGATCTGGATGCGGAAGTAACCCCCGCCGCCGAAGATCACCACGGCTGTTCCGTTCGGTTTCAGCGGTCGGTAGATCTCCATGCGCGCGTCGCTGATTCCCGAGACCGCGCCCTTCGCGCTGCCTTCGACGCCGGTCCGTTCCGGTCCACGCGCGCGTTGCTGCCAGTGGTCCTGCGGCCACAGCGGAACCACCTCGGGTGCCAGTGCAGGCGGCGCCGCTGGCACCGCGCCGGCAAGCAATGGATTCAGCAGGATCAGAAGCACTGCCAGCCCGCGCAGCTTCCCCGCATGCAGACTCATATCACGCCCTCCCGTCGGCCTCTACGGGGGGAAGTGTGCGTCGAGTTGCGCTGGCGACCTATAGCCGGATGGGACTAGCTGGGCCGTGCTCTTCTGTGTGCGCCGCAACATCAAAGTGGACACCTTTGGCTGGAGAGTCGCCATAGGATTTGCCATGACAATACTGTAAGGCTTCCTGGTCTTCTTACCCCTCCCCGCTCCGGCAACTGGCTCTCTACTGCTGATGACAGCGCTGCTGTCCATGGCAAGCGACTCGCGCGATGTTTGGCAGATTATGGCTCGGCTCTACCCGGGCCACTGCGGCGGGATGCCCTCGTAAGCGATACATGCCCCCGCGCTCTTCAAAGCATCTCTGCAGTTCTGTGACAGAGTGCCGATACATCTTAAGCAGCAATGCGATTCTGATTCAGCGCCGGAGGCAGTTCCGTTCAAGGGGGAGCCGATTGACCGCCACCAGCAACCGCACTCGATTCCTGTTGACAATTCTAGGGCCTGTAGCTCTGTCCATGCTAGCGATGCTGATCGTCGCCCAGGCCGTTCTTTACGTGGAGGACAGCGAGTCCACAGAGACCATTGCTGAAGCCGTCGTGGTCCGGGCAGAGACTGTCTCGCAGGCAAGAAGGGTCGCTTCAGACGCGGCGCTAAGGTCTACCTTCGCGTTGTGTTCCGACGCCGACATTCGAGCACTCAAGGAAGTCGCTTTCGATTCCAGTTATATGAGTGACGTGGGCCGGATCCAGGATGATCACCTGCTGTGCAGTGCGCTTTGGGGAAGGATCGTTCCGTTCAAGCTTCCTGCGCCGCACTATTCATCGGGCGATACCAAGCTATGGAATACGTCCGATCTCGTTGGCTCGCCTTACGGAGGCACCAACCTGATCGCCCAGGGCCGGACATTCACGGTGTCATCGCCCTCGTCCTTCGATGGCTTGGACCCGGCGAGAACCAGCACATTCACTGTCGAAACGCGTGATCGCTCCTATGTGTTCCGGAGTGTGGAGCCTGCAGCGGACGCCAGTGAAGCCACATCATCCCGCATACGGCTGAGCCGATGCAGCAACAAGGCAAACGTCTGTGCATTCGTATCACGGCCCCGGCGGGGCATCTGGGACCTTGCCCCCTCTCTGCTCTACACCATCATCGGCATAGGTGCCGCGCTTGGCATTACCTTCTCGTACCTCCTAATTCGTCGAAACAGGACCGCAAGGCAGACGCTCCAGCAGCGCTTCAGCCTTGCCATGCGCCGAAACGAGATCGAGTTGGTGTATCAGCCTCTATACACCGTTGTGGATAGGCACCTTGTCGGGTTCGAAGTGCTAAGCCGCTGGAGCCCAGTTGGCGAAGGCGAAATATCTCCTGGCATCTTCGTACCAATGGCCCGCCAACTTGGCCTGAGTTCAGATCTTTTCCGGTACGTACTGTCGAAGGCGCTGAGAGAGATGGCACCGGCCCTCGCCGGCGAGAATGCACCATACCTGAGCATAAACGCTGAGCCCGTTGACATGGCTTCGGAGGACACTGTTCGTTTCGTCGTAAGCGTCACGCAGCAGGCCGGTGTTCTACCGGATCAGGTCAGGATCGAGATCACCGAACGTGAGGAACTGGTCTGCCCTGGCGTAACCGCACACATGGCAGCGTTGGCAGCATTGGGATTCCGATTCCTCATTGATGACTTCGGAACTGGCAGCTCCAACTTCTCACACTTTGCCCAGTCCCCCTTCATCGGTATCAAGATTGACCGCATGTTCGTATCGGCCATCACCGAGGAATCACCCTTGCGCCCGGTGTTGCCGGGCATATACCAGATCGCTCGCCAGCTCGGCCTGGAGGTGATCGTGGAAGGAGTGGAGACTGCAGAGCAGGATGCATTGCTGCAGCAGATCGCGCCTTCTGCAGTAGGCCAAGGATGGCTATACGGCATGCCTGTCCCGGCTGAAGCCGCCGCTGTCCTGGCCAAATCACACAATGGCGACGAGCCATTCACTGACCCGTGAATGGCTCCTGTTCCACTATGTACCCGCGCCGAGGAATGGCGCAGCAAGACGAAAGACCACTGTTACATGCACGAGCCTTCCCCACTCAGTGCAACCGAACGGTTGATGGTGTTCACACCCATCGCTGTTGACGCCCCGAAAGGGCATCGTCGAGATCGGATCTGAGTCGAACCTATGCGGCCTGCACGTAGGGGGCTACAGCTGCGGCCAGCACATCAATTCCCCACACCGATCCAGCAATTTCCTCAGGCTCACTCTTCTTGAAGCGCGACCAATCGGCCCTTGCCAGCTTGCCCACGAGCAGCTGATCGGCGGGAAGCCGATGCATTGACCAGTAGGGGAACTGCCTCGTAGATACGCGGCCTCTCGCCAGTTCTACGACGCCCGTGTGGCTCGTCGATTGCAGCACGCGCTCATAGACGCTGGCGACCCCATCTTCCGGGCCTTCAAAGTACTGCACGAATCTAGCTCCGTCGTACAGCAGAACTCCCGTCACGCCTGCAACTTTGTTGAACCTCGCAGCATCGGCTACGAGCGCTTCCAGCTGATCAATCGAAAGACCTTCAACTGCTTCGCTTGCGTATACAACGGCCCGAATGGGCATGGTCTTTGCCTTGAAAGAGGGCCACATCGGCACCTATTCACACTCTACCACTCGGCACAAGTAGGGGCCGGGATGCGCATTCTTAACTCTTCAGAATCTGCTGCTCCCATCAACGAACCTAACGCCCGAGCAAGCCGCATTATGGGCGCCCCACGTTCAGGACTTCGTTCATCTTCATGCGCGACATCGGACAGTTCTATGTAACAAGCGTCGAAGGAGTGACCCGTGCAGATGGCACCTTGCTTCAGGTAACCCGCATTGATTGCTCCTGCTTGAAATGCTCACGGCAGTTCAGAGCGACCCCCGGGCATGGACTGGTTGACCTCAATGGTGCTGCAGCTCTCGACTGCCCTGGCTGCGGGAACCACCAGTCGGTCAGTCGTGCCAGGCTTGAGGAATTCAGCTCACAGGGCAGCGAGTAGGCGGCGGCGCTACGGCGCCTCAACATCACGCCCACGTTCCCGATATCTCCTTAGCCGTATCTTTCCGCAATAGACCTACTTCGATGCCCCGATGAGTCACACCGGCATATTCAAGATCACTGATCTCACCTATAGGCTTGGCGCAGAGGGTGGCTTGGCCCGTGCCCTGCAGATTGAAGCCACCTGCACTGCCTGCGGGGCAGCCGGCGTGTGGAACGAGCAAGAGATGGAGCATGTCAAAGGGGGAACCGTGTTGTCCTGCCCCGTCTGCGGTAAGCGCCAAGCAATCAGCAACGCCCGCCTGATTGCCTGTCCATCAGATATCCGTCACCCCCGAAGCTGAACGAGACGTGGTTCACATTTTCCATCGTCTGGCGCGACAATCGTGACAGGGGCCTGTCGGCCCCCGCCACGGGGAGTGGAGCCATGTTCAAGCGAGGGGAAGACGCGTTCCTGGTGCTGGAGCTGCGTGTAAGGGAGTGCGAGCGCCGTATTGCAAAGTCCGATGGCCGAACCAGGGCATTGGAATGCGCCATGCGGGCGGTTGTCTCCAGCGCTTCCAATCCCGCGGCCTTGCGCGCCGCGTGGGCGCAACTGATTCCGATGGTCGTGGAGAGCCATGCCGACGAGCGTAGAGAAGCGACCAACGACTACCTCGATGGACTACGCCAAGGCCTCAAGTTCGTTGCTGAGCAGATTGACGCGGCCGCAGAACGACCCTGCCCTCCTCGGAGATAGTTCCGAAGGCCGATCTAATCCTCGGTCACTTGATCGCGCCCTGCCCTAGGGCGAATTCCCTTCGATGGCCCAAACGCTGTCCTTGTGGCCGACCTTTGCGCGCTTCCTGGATTGCCTCGCCAGTTGCCAGAGAATGGCAGCAGCGACAAACGCGGTCGCGTCCACCGCCACCCCCGCACTTGAATGGTTCCAGGTGCCGGGGACGCCGGCCAAAGCCGCAAGGCTGCCGACCGGGATCAGTGCCGTCACTATCGCGCCAACGTACAGCAGCTCATAAGCGGAGCGCGCGGCCCCACGCAGGAATGCCCAGGCCACTGCCAGCAGGAAGGCCACATAGTAGATGCCTTCGTGCCATGCCGGGACATTGGCAACCAGCCCAGGGAGCCACTTGGTAGCGGCCAGTGTTGCCGAGACGCCGATGACACAGCCTAGGGACACTCCGATGGTCAGAGATCCCAGCACCCGGGTGGATCGCTTCTGCTCCGGCAGGTTGGCATCGCGCTGCTTCTTGCGCCGTGACTCGATCCATAGCAGGTTGCCGGTGTAGAACACGATCGCGCCGCCAAGCCCAAGCAGCAGGTACATCCAGCGCACTGGGTTTCCGCCAAAGCTGCCGAAGTGAAGCATGAAGAAGGCATTGACCGCCGTATCCCAACCGCCCATGTGGCCGGGGAGATCATGCGCATCCACCTCGCCGGTGTAAGGATCCAGATGAGTGCTCATGTAGGTGCGGGCGCGGGTGCCGTAGCGGATATCCAGGCCGGTGACCCGCCCCTCGACCACACTGCCCTTCTGCTGGAAGCCCAGGCTGTAGACCTCGAAACCTGGCAGCTGTGCCTCTACCTTTTCCAGCAGTGCCGGCGCAGGCAGAGGCTGGGCGCCCGGAGCGGGCCCGGCGTCATGCTCCTCGCCCCATTGGATGCCGTTGGGGTAAACCACCTTGTCCTGGATGTCGTAGATCTGATCGTGGAACGCGAATACCACGCAGGTCACAGCCATGATCAGGTGGAACGGCAGGCTGACAATGCCCAGCGCGTTGTGCACATCCAGCCACATGCGCTTGATGTTCCTGCCTACCCTTACGGCGAAGAAGTCTTTCACCAGCGTTGGCAGCAGCACGATGACGCCGGAGATCAATGCCACGGCATACATCAGCGCAATGATGCCCATGATGGGGCGCGAAACCGCATCCGGGAACGGCAGGCCGACAAACTGGTGCAGCGTATCAACAAGCTGCGCCACGGGCGCCTTGCGCAGCTGCTCCACCTGAAGCCGCCCCTTCGCGTCGAAGCTTGCGCCAAATTCGGTGAACTGCCGCGGCTTGTCGCCACGTACTCGCCAGATCACCCGGGCAGGTGCCTCCGGCGAGGTCTGCACCATCACGCTGTAGTTCTTCGCCGCCTCGGGGTGCGCCTTCAGCACGGCCACCAACAGGTCCGGCGCGCGTGCCATCGGCACGGGTGCAGACAGTGTTGAAGGCGGTGTGGCCCATCGCTCCAGCGGCTTCTCGAACATGGTGATCGAGCCGGCATAGAAGGCAACGAACAGCATCAGGCCAGCAAGGATGCCGACCCAGATGTGCACGTCCTTGTAGACCTTGATGATGTCGTTGCGGATTTTCATGTGAGGTCTCAGCCCAGATGGCTTCGCGCCAGCCAGAGCGCGCCAAAGGCCACAGCGTTGGCAGCGCCCAGCCACAGCCAGGCGCGTGCGCTGCTACGGAAAAGGAAAACGAATGACAGGATGGGTGCCCACAGCAGCGCAACCAGCCACATGTTGAACTGGGCTTTGCCACCGCCGCCATCAATGCCGCCGGGCCCGAACCAGGCAAAGAGGCCGGACAAGGCCAGGGAGAGCCCGAAGCCCAGCAGTACGCCGGCGCAGGTCTTTCCGAACCAGTGCCGGCTCTGCAGCTTGTCAGGGCTGGCCATGGGCACCTCCACGCTTTCGTGCGCGCCAGACACCCAGGAAGGGCGCGGCCGACCAGACCAGCATCAGGATCGTCAACCAGGTGAAGAAGGCCGCACCGCTTCCCATCAAAGACAGGAACAACGCCAGCGAGACCAGCGACAAGGTGCTGCCGGGAATCCATTTCCCGCGGACAGGCCAAGGTCCGGCGCGCCGCCACTGCTGCTTCGGTGACGCCAGATAGAACAGCCATGCCCCAGCCACACCCGTGGCTGAAGCCAGCAACGCTATCACGACTGACATTGTGGAAGTCTCATACGAAAGCCCCGTGACCTGGCTGGCCGGTCACGGGGCAGAAGGGTTACCAGGTGAACCGGGCGGTGGCCGTGACGGTACGTCCCGTGCCGAAGAAGCACGAGGAGACACCGCTGCACGTGGTCACGAAACGCTTGTCGGTCAGGTTGCTGACGTTGAGCGCGAACTGCGTGCCGACGCTTCCGATCGCGCCCACGTCGTAACGGATGGCCGCATCCCACATCGTGTAGGACGGAATCAGGTAGACGTTGGCGCTGTCACCGTAGCTTTCGCCGTTATAGCGGACGCCTGCGGCAAGGCTCAGGCCTGCGAGTGCCCCGCCCTGGAAGGTGTAGTCGCCCCACAGCGCGGCAGTCCAGTCCGGGACCATCGCCAACTGCTTGCCCTGATAGCCGTTGTTGCTCTTGGTGACTTCCGAGTCCATCCAGGATGCGGCGCCGATCACGCTGAATCCATCCAGCGGGGTGATGCGGCCTTCCAGTTCAACGCCGCGCACGCGACCTTCGCCATCCTGCACCTGGCACTGGCTGGACCCGGTGGTGCCACAGGTGTTGTGGCTAGGATCCGGATCGTTGGTCAGGATGTTCTGCTGGCGCAGATCGTAGGCCGAAAGCGTGATCAGGCCATCGAATCCAGACGGCTGATATTTCACGCCCACTTCCCACTGCTTGCCGGTGATCGGGTCGAAGGGCGCCCGGTCGAAGGACTGGGTAGCCGTGCTGCCGGCCGGCTGGAACGACTCGGCGTAGCTCAGATACGGGGTCAGGCCGTTGTCAGCCACGAACAGGATGCCCGCGTTGCCGCTGAAGGCTTCGTTCTTGATGCGGCTGGGCGTGCGTGCGCCGTAGCGGTCCGTGGCGACGGTGTACGACTGCGTCCAGGTATCGTCCTTGGTCCAGTCATAACGGCCACCCACGGTGAAGCGCCACTTGTCCAGCGCGATCTGGTCCTGCAGATAGGCGCCGGTCTGGCGGTTCACGCCACCGGAATAACTGATGCTGTTGGTGACCGGAACATAGCCGGTGTAGATGGGATTGAAGATGTCGATCGGCGCCGGATCACGCATCGCACCGCGCGCCGCATCCCAATCGGCCTTCTGCCAGTCCACACCCACCAGCAGCGTGTGTTCGGCCGAGCCGGTCTGGAACTTGCCGGTAATGCGGGTGTCGATCGTGTCGCCTTGGGAGTCGCCCTCGCCCCAGGTGGCGCGCCGCTTCTGGGTGCGTCCGTCCGGGTTCAGGCCGCCATTGGTCACTACGGTGCGGAAGGTCGATTCAACGTTGGTGTGGCGAGCGCCCTGGCTCAGGGTCCAGTTCTCATTGAAGGCATGCTCGAACAGCCAGCCGGCCGTCCAGATCGTGCGGTCGTAGGTGTTCCAGTTCGGTTCGCCAATGAAGGTCCTGTTCTTCATGCGCCCATAGGGGGTGGCCTTGAGCGTTCCGTCCATCGGCAGGAACTGGTAGGTCGAGCCGCCGTCGTCGCGCTGATAGAGGCCCAACACCGTCAGACGGGTGCGCTCGGCGATCTGGAAGGTATAGCTGGGAGCCAGGAACCAATGCTCCTGCTGGGTGTGCTTGATCTGCGTATCACCGTCGCGATACAGGCCCACCAGACGACCCAGATGGCGCTTGTCGTCCGACGCTGCGCCCACATCGAACGCGCTGCTGTACTGACCGTTCCCGTCCAGGCCCAACTGCAGCACCTGCTGCTGGTCGGGGGTCGGGGTCTTGCTGACTTGGTTGACCATGCCACCCGGAGCCACCTGGCCATACATCAC
Organism: Stenotrophomonas sp. 99219_Sma; assembly: GCF_056480785.1. NCBI lineage: Bacteria > Pseudomonadati > Pseudomonadota > Gammaproteobacteria > Lysobacterales > Lysobacteraceae > Stenotrophomonas > Stenotrophomonas sp. 99219_Sma. The sequence goes on from NZ_CM151117.1 coordinate 2,255,538, forward strand.
GGCCGACGGCCCCTTCAGCACCTCGACGCGCTCCAGGTTCCAGCTGTCCACCATGGTCCGGTTCCACTGGCCACCCTGCGGCGCCCGCATGCCGTCGATGGTGACGTTGTTGCTCCAGCTGCCGGCATCGAAGCCACGGATGCGGAAGTCGTCGACCCGGTTGTCGATGCCGCCGCTTTCCAGGACAACGCCGGCCACGTAGCGCATTGCCTCGTTGAGGTTCTGCACGCCGCGGGCGTCGAGCTCCTCGCGGGCAATGACCGAAACCGATTTGGCCATTTCGGCAACAGGGGTATCGGTCTTGGTCGCGCCGGAGGTGTGGGTGGTCGTTCGATAAGCGTTGACCCGCACGGCATCCAGCGTGGTGGCACTGCCATCGGGTGTCTGCGGTGATGAATCTTCAGCGTGCCCCACCAGCGGCAACGCCAGCATCAGGGCAACGGAAGTGGACAACAGGGTGCGCATGGGCACTCGGGAGGTAAGGGTGATCTTGGACATTGGAGGGCCTACGGTAGGAAGTGCGCCCTAGGCGGCAGCTGCGGCGGCGTTAATTTCGCGTTAAATAATACCAAATGCAAATCGTTCGCACTAGCATCCGGATTCACCTCACCCTTCTCGCGCTCTCCGCTCCTTCGCCCCGGATCGAACCGCGGCGCACCAGCAAGTGCGCGAGGACGCTTCCCAACTACCCCGGCTTAGCTGCGCCCTTCTCCGTACCGGGGTGCCCAATATGTCCACAACGACGGCCACCAACACAACGAAGCTCAGCACTGAACTTGCCGACGGCTGCAATCTGGCCGTGGTCATCAATGTCCGGGCCCTGCAGTTGCGGGGCTGCGCTGTCTCCGAGCAAATGACCGGGAACTGGTACTCGTAGCTTTGCCAACGCCTGGGCCCTCCGTTCGCGACTGCCTGCATTGATTCCCTTTTCGGATCGCGGCGGGCAGGATTGGGGCAATGAGCTTCTCCAGCTTCTGCAGTCCTGCGGATTGGTCCAAAGCATGAGCCGCTTCGCAAATGCTGGCCCAATGCAGTTGCAGAGAGCTTCATGGGCACCCTTAAGACGGAAAAGGCTGCCGATCCGCACTCCCCCGAGAGCGAGCCAGTCAATCCACCGCGGCCTACCCAAGGCCTCTACAATCCACCGGCTGGTCTGTCGGGTGCCAATCCCCCAACACCCATACTTCCGGGCTCATGGTCGTTGCCTTAAGTTGCTTCATGGCGTCCGTTCTGAGGGAGCACGGTCACGTCGCCATGGCGAAGCAACCACCTGTCGCTGCCGCGATCATGCAGCCTACTCAGTACCCGTTGATGTCGAACATCATGGATGCATTTCCAAGTCAGCTACGGTGGAGCAAGCTTGTGTCCTATGTTCCTTAGGGAATTGACTTATGTGGTGCGCCCGGCGGGTAGCTGTCGTGTTGTCTGGTCTAATGCCTTCCTAGGCTAGGACCCTACCCCATCGGAGAAACAGCCCCATGACCACTACGTCCCCTCCTCGCTTGCTGACAGCCACAGAAGTTGGCGTCTGCATCCGCCAGCTCCGTGAGCAGCGCCGCTGGTCACAGGAGCAACTGGCTGTGATAGCAGGACTGAATGTGCGCGCCATTCAGCGGGTTGAACAGGGCAAATCGGCCAGTTTCGACATTCGACGCGCGTTAGCTCACGCCCCTGAACTCAGCGACATCGACGCAATCAGTAAGCCCTTCCGGCTGCCCACGACCGAGGAACTGCAGGCGATGCAGGCACAGGTCGAGGACCGAGTTCGCCACTCTGATTGACTAATATCATGAGTACCGCGACTGCCAAGACTTGTACTCGGAAACCGAGAGGCTCGTTGTCTAACGGACGGCTCGACAATCGCGAATGAAACCACCTCACGAAACTCTCGGGACGGCCCTGGGCAGTTGACGAGCGTGCAGCAAGGGTTGACGCGGCGATTGGCATAGCGCTGGCCAAAGCGAGGGGTGCCGACTAAACGCAGCACTGGCCGGGGGCATTCATGGTTGGTCGGTCACATCAGATCCGTAATTCTGAGATCATCTGGGTCCGATCTTCTGAACCAGGCACGCTTGCGCGCCAAAGGCCGATGCTCGAATGATCGCGCACCTCGTCGAACTATCTCTCGCCCAAGGAGCTCAATAGCTGACTGCTTCCATGATCCTCTGGATGTAGTGACTAGTACGACCTTTTTCCCAGGGAACATGTTGCTCCTAACAAACTCCCAAGCCGGCGGCGCTGGGCAACCACGCCAGATGGGTGTTCCCAAATAGATAGCGTCATAGGGAGCTAGATCCATCCACGCGGGATTTATCCACGCGTCATCAAGCCCCCCATCAGCCATAGCATTCACCCACCCGGCCAAGCCTAATGAGTAGTCAAATGCTTCGACAGCACGCAGATCGGCGTGTAACTGGTCCGCCAGATAACTAGAGGCTAAGGCGGTGTGCCCAGAGCGAGAGTAGTAGACCACCAGGGCATCGGGTAAAGGAGATCTCGATGGGGCCGGCGCCTTTAGCTTCTGAAGTTTCTCCAGCCTTCGTCGCGCTGCCCACACGACACAGCAATCAATCACCTTGATCCCAGCGGCAAGCGCGACGATGACTACGACGAGCTTAGTGATTAGTATCATTCAGTACTCTCCATCATGCACTCCCCCGTTACTTCTGTAGTCGCTCTGCGAGGTACTGCACTCAAGGACATTGCATGGTCGAACACCCGCGATCGTCGCCATCCACTATAGCGAGCGGCTAATAGTGAAGCTTCCGAACACCGGCGACTGGCGCTGGCCATAGAACTCGCGGGTGCTGTGGTAACGCGCCATTGCGAATTTCCAGCGCCCGCGCATCACCGCGATGCCGTAGCCGCCTTGGGCGACCACGTGGCGCTTGTCCACGCTGTGGCTGTTGCGGAAGGTGTTGCCATCCAGGGTGATGTCGCGGATCACCCATGCCGCGTCGGTGGTCGCAAACAGGTGCCAGGACCAGGCGCTGAGGCGGCCGCCACGGGTGGGCGCGGTGTTCTCGCCGGCCGGGCGCAGCGGAGTGCTGCCGAAATCGTCCGGCAGCTTCCAGCCGAAGCGCACTTCGCCACCGGCATTGGCCTTGGTTTCCAGGTTGCCGATCGCACCACCATAGTGGCTGATCGCATCCCAGCCCCAACCACTGGCATTGACGCTGGCATCGGCAGGCCAGCGGCGCATGCGCTCGTGGGTCAGCATGAACACCGGCTCGTTGTGCAGCTGGTTGTCCCAACCCTTGAACTTCTCGTCCCCCAGCGCGTCGTGCACGGCGTTCTGCACCTGCCTGCCCTGGGCCCAGGGCCCGACCACGCCCACGGCCAGCTGGATGGTCTGCAGGCGGTCGCCGCTGCGTGCGTTGAAGCCGAAGCTGGCCAGCAGCACGCCGGCATACGGCCGGTCATCCTCGATCAGGTCGCGGCGGGTCGGGTCGGTGGGGGTGAAGATGGCCTGGCCGATGCTGAAGATCATGTTCTGCTGCTCGAACCTGCCGGGGTGCAGGCCTTCCAGGTACTGGTTCACCCAGCGCGCCATGCGCGGCAGGCACGGGTCGGCGGTGTAGTCGACCAGGTTCGGCGAGACCAGGGTCAGCTGCGCGCCGTTGGTATAGCCCTGGTCTTGGTGGCGGCCACCGAACAGGTCGTTGTCGACGCGGAAGCTGATCTGCGGCGGGTGGTCGCGCATCGCGTCCGGGCCACATTGTTCGGCCGCCTGGGCCACCGGGGCTCGGGCAGCGGCCAGGAACACGAGTGCCGCCATCACAGACAACCGACTAAGCGCCAGTCTTTTCATGGGCTTGCTGCCATTTGACTCAATGTGAGGTTCAATTGAAGATCTAATGCGCTGTCGCAGTAGACCCGGAGGAAGGGGTTTGAGCCATACACCAGGCCATCAGCCGGCCGCACGCCAATTGCTTTCAAAGGCGGCGCATCCCTGCAGCAGTATCTAGCGCTCTTGGGCTCGCCAAGACGTTCGCCTGAGCAAGAGATCGTCCAGGCCCTCCCTAAGTGCCGCAACAGCCGGCGCCCCAGGTGCTGACCTAGACTGAAGGGCACGTCACCTCGCTGCGAAGCAACGTCAGCCGCTCAAGATGGACGTTTCAGAATCACAGTCAGTTTGTTGATCTCTGACTGAGAGAATGGCCACCCCGCCAGCAACTCCGCATCATGTGAGGTGGGGCATATGCGCTCGGCGGGCTCGCCAGATGCGTCCAGGAATGACTCCGGTCGCAGCGAGTTTTGTGGAAGGCTCCCAATCGCAGGGCTAGCCTCCGTGCTGAGCACGGAGGCACCACCGCACTAGCTACTTACGCCGACCTGTCCACGCCGAAATGGAGCTACGAAGCAATCTAATGGCCCAGACTGCGACAACCGACGCGCCGATGAGGCCTGTGATTGAGTCCAGCCATGTCACGTCCCAGATCATTCCCACGACAAGTGCAGTAATTGCGAGTGCCGTTACAGCGGTGTCCGTAGCGACGTGAAGATAGGCCGCACGAAGATTGGGACTCCTGCGCGCACCGGGCCCCTTCTCGTCAGCATGGCGCTCATGCGGAACGTGGCAGTGATCAACCGCAGCACCTTCGCGATGGTAGGCAGAATGTAGCCACCGCGCTGAGAATATATTTGTAATCAAACCCGCAACGGCGATGGCAAGCGCTTCTGAGTACTGAACAGCCTCTGGCGCATGGAGACGCTCCGTCGATTCATAGGCCATCGAAGCGGCAATCCAAAGCATGATCATCGCGCTTACGCTCGCCGCGATGAGCTCAACCGCTAGCACCCGAGCCGCGCGCTCTGGGCGGCTCTGATTCCGCTCAGCGTACCAAGCGATAGAAAGTGCGAACAGGAGCACCAGCACGTGAGAGCTCATGTGCCAGCCATCTGCGAGAAGAGCCATCGAGTTGAAGGCCCATCCTCCAGCAATTTCGACGGACATCATGACCGCAGTGAGAGTCGCGGCCTTCGTAATTGCCCGTGCGTTGCCGGTGCTCTGTACGCCCTGCAGAGTCCGCTCGTGCATTGCGTTGGGGGGAAGCAAGGACATGGTCGAAGACTCCAGGCTCTGAGCGAAAATGTATACGCCGGTGGCGTACTGTCAGGAAATACCGCCCCTTGCATGCAAGGGGCGGCATTTACACTACTTAGGAGAGAACGCCGCTGAGTCGTGCAGCATGCGCGGACAGCGCATCCATGAGCGGCGGGTTCAACACGTCGTACGGCTCCAGGGACAGAGCCTTCAGGCGGCTACGGACGCCGTCCATCTGTTCCGGCCTTGCGCCGCCGCCTTCGATGATCGAAGACACGAATGCGGCGAAGCGCGGTTCTTCCCAGCCCTTCTGTTCGGACAGTTCAACGTGAATGAAATCCAGGCCGTAGAAGGCATGGGACTTGTTCTCGATGCGGCCAAACATGTGGACACCGCAGTCCTTGCACGCGTGGCGCTGGATGGTCGCAGCCGGATCGACAATCGCCAGCTTGTCGGCGTTCGCCGTGATCGAAACGGTATCGCGGGGAACGACACCGACCACGGAGAAGATGGCGCCTTCCGGCTTCCAGCACTTGGTGCAACCACAGGCGTGGTTGTGGGCCACATTGCTTGCGACGGAGATCTCAACCGGCTTGTCAGAGCACAGGCACTTCAGCGTGCCGCCCTTGAAGCCGGCGGTTCCGGCAACGACGCCGGAATCGACCGAGGGATGGATAGTTTGGTGTTGCATGGACTTAAACTCCTATTGTTGGAAGTGCAGCACCGGTTGCCCGGTGCTGCGGTGCATCAGTAGTTGATGACAGTACGAATGGACTTGCCTTCGTGCATGAGTTCGAAGGCTTCGTTGATTGCTTCCAGGCCCATCGTATGGGTCACGAACGGAGCCAGATCGATCTCACCCCGCATGGCGTCTTCGACCATGCCAGGCAGCTGGCTACGGCCCTTCACACCACCGAAGGCACTGCCAATCCAGCGACGACCGGTCACGAGCTGGAACGGACGGGTGGAGATCTCCTGACCAGCACCGGCCACACCGATGACAACGCTCTGGCCCCAGCCGCGGTGTGCACACTCCAGCGCAGAACGCATCACATTGACGTTGCCGATGCACTCGAAGCTGTGATCGACGCCCCAGCCGGTCATCTCAACGATGACTTCTTGAACCGGACGGTCGTAATCCTTCGGGTTCACGAATTCGGTTGCGCCGAACTGCTTGGCCAACTCGAACTTGGACGGGTTGGTGTCCACTGCGATGATGCGACCAGCCTTCGCCTGACGAGCACCCTGGATCACCGCCAGGCCGATGCCACCGAGGCCGAACACGGCCACGCTGTCACCTTCCTGCACCTTGGCCGTGTTGTGCACCGCACCAATGCCAGTGGTGACACCGCAACCGAGCAGGCAGACGTGCTCCGGATTCGCTTCCGGATTGATCTTGGCCAGAGAGACTTCGGCCACGACGGTGTACTCGCTGAAGGTCGAGCAGCCCATGTAGTGATACAGCGGCTGGCCGTTGTAGCTGAAGCGGCTGGTGCCATCAGGCATCACGCCCTTACCCTGGGTGGCGCGTACGGCAACGCACAGGTTGGTCTTGCCGCTCTTGCAGAACAGACACTCACCGCATTCTGCGGTGTACAGCGGGATGACGTGATCGCCGGGCTTCACACTGGTCACGCCCTCGCCCACTTCGACAACGATGCCGGCGCCTTCATGGCCCAGCACCACCGGGAACAGGCCTTCAGGGTCATTGCCCGACAGGGTGAATGCGTCGGTATGGCAGACACCGGTGCTGGTGATCTTCACCAGTACTTCGCCCTTCTTCGGCGGAGCAACATCGATTTCGACGATCTCGAGCGGTTGACCGGGACCGAATGCAACGGCTGCACGGGATTTCATGTGAGTTCTCCTTGGGTGTAACGAGATAAGTGCGACAACGGTCTTTGGGGCGAGCTTGATCAGTGGAACATCGGGCGCGCCGCCCCTGGCGCCGGCTCTAGAACGCGTTTCAATCAGGTCGAATGCGCCTACAGCATTCTTCTTGGCGAGCTGTTGGGACCAAGTATTGGACTTCGATGGATTGCTGTATATGGAATAGATTGGATTTCATAATTCCTATCCATGGAATTATTAACTCACAGCTCCGCCCCCCAGCTCGCCCGCATCAATGCAACTTGAGGCGAGGCTCCGTACTCCGTCCCAATGCGTCTGCCAGCATGCGAGCAACCACCCGGCGTGTACCGAACAGGCTCCTCTGATGCATGCGATACAGTGAGATGTAGAACATCCTGGCCAGCCAGCCCTCGACCTTGAATGACCCCATGAGGTTGCCCATCAGCGTGCCAACGGCGCCCTCCCTCGACAGGGACACCAGCGATCCATAGTCCCGATAGGTGAAGCTGGGCAGCGGGCGCCCCTCGATACGGCGGGCAATTGCCAGCGCAAGGAAGTGAGCCTGCTGATGAGCGGCCTGTGCCCTTGGAGGCACGTTTGTACCGCTGTGTCCATTCGGGCAGGCTGCACAATCCCCGAATGCGAAGATGTTCGGATCCTGCGTTGTCTGCAGCGTTTCAGATACCTCGAGCTGGTTGATGCGATTGGTCTTGAGGTTCCCGAGGGATGCAAGGAAGACGGGAGCACGGATGCCCGCCGCCCATACCTTCAGCCTCGCAGCAACCTTGATGCCATTGGCGAGTTGCAGGCCCTCTTCATCCACCAGGGTGACAGCCGAGCCACACATGACACGAACGCCTTCATGTACAAGTCGCTCGGCTACCGGCAGGCTCACGCGCTCTGGCAGAGCTGGCAGCACTCGCGGACCAGCCTCGATAAGCGTGATCTTCAGATTCTCGGGAGAGATCTTGTCCAGCCCATAAGCGCTAAATTGCCTCGCAGCATCACGCAACTCGGCAGCCAGCTCGACACCGGTGGCACCGGCGCCGACGATCGCAACCTCCAGTGTTTCTGACTTGCCACGCGCTTGCGCGCCCATGTACTCGCTCAGCAGCCGCTTCTGGAAAGCAATGGCGGCATCGGGATCGTCCAGGAACAGGCAATGATCCGCTGCACCGGGAGTTCCAAAGTCGTTCGTTCCGCTACCCACGCTGATCACCAGGGTGTCGTAGGAGATCGAGCGACGGGGCGCAATAACGTTGCCCTCCTCATCGTACAGTGGGGCAAGCTCGATCTTTCTGGACTTCTGATCCAAACCCGTCATCCGCCCCAACTGAAACTGGAAGTGATTCCAGCTAGCCTGGGCGAGATAGTTGAGCTCACTTTCTGCGGCATCCAACGCGCCTGAGGCAACCTCGTGAAGAAGTGGCTTCCACAGATGCGTCATCCGAGCATCGACAAGAGTGACTTTTGCTCGCCCTGAGCGCCCGAGCTTCCGGCCCAGCTGCGTAGCCAGCTCCAGCCCTCCGGCCCCACCACCAACAATGACAATACGATGCATTTTGATTCCCCAGGTATTTGAGTTGCCAGCGACGCCCACGAGCACTTCATGGCTCAGGCATCTAGACGTTGGTTAGTTCAGGACCTCAACGGAATGGAAGCGGAGCTGACCATCCCAATCCTTGTCGACGGCTACCTGCGCTCGTGCACGGCTTGCTTCGAGCGCTGCGAAGTCAATGTCAGCAATCGCCCACTCCTGATCGTCGGAGGTCGCTGCGAGCACGCCGTCACTGGGGAAGCCATGGTCCATCGGTGAGAGGATCATTGCTTCACCGGTGTTGATATCAAGCGCTTCACTCCAGTCGGCGACGCCGGCGGTGACCGCCTTTGCCACAAACATCCGATTCTCAAGCGCTCGCGCTCGGCACCCAACATCGACACGGGTGGCACCGGCGTCGGTGTCGGTGCAACTTGGCACCAACAGCAAGCGCACCCCTGCCTCCTGCTGGAGGCGAACAGGAAGCGGAAATTCGCTGTCATAGCAAACCGCAATCCCGACACGCTTTCCGTCCTGCTCAAACGCCGCGATGCGATCGCCAGGCTCGATGACAACTGCCTGCTTCTCGAAGCCAGTAAGCTGAAGCTTGTCCTGCCATCCGCTGCGACCATCAGCTGTGAACCACCAGGCACGGTTGCGATACATCCCATGGGATGTTGCGGTGAGGAACGTTCCTGCCTGGATGGTCATTCCCAGTTCGACAGCCAAGGTGCTATAGAGCTCACACCATGCGCTCTGATAGATCTGGAGCGACTCCAGGGTGGACCTCAGGCTAAGCTGAAGAGCTTCTGGAAGAGTCGAACCCAGTTCCAGCGACAGGTATTCCGGAAGTACTGCAAGCTCAACTCCTTGTTCCCTTGCGTCATTCAGAATTCGGCGCTGGCGCGCAGCGAACTCGGCAAAGGTCTTCGGACGACCGATCACGTACTTAGCTGCTGCAATCTTCATGTAACGTCCTCCAAGGAACGGAGCCAAAGTGAAAGTGTCTGCTCGGTTTCGTGCGTGGCCCCATGCTGCCGCCAGGGAAGAGCGACCTTCATCGCGCTCTGTTGTGCATACCCACGGCGAGTCCAGAAGCCTTCATTGCTTCGATATCCAGGTGGCCTAAGCGGATCAGTCTCCGACCGAACCACCGACGCGAAAGAAGACCACTTGAAGCCCTTTCGTCGGGCTTGCTCCTCTCTTCGATCAAAGAAGACGTGGCCCAAGCCAGCTCCTCTGTACTCCGGCCTCAGTACGGACTCCCCGCAGTAGAAGACTTCTTCTGGCCGGGGACCGTGCTCCTGGAAGGGACGAATGAAAGCGGCATCGGCGCTCAACAAAGGAAGGCCAGTCGATGCACCTACAACGTCCCTTCCATCCCTGGCCAGGACAACGATGCCCCCGTCAGACGTCGCATAGTTGCGGAGGTAGTGACGCTCATAGTCCATGTCTCCTTCGTACAGGTAGGGATAGCTACTGAATATCTCGATCCGCAGCTGAGCGACGCGATCGAGCCAGTCCTCGATTTCGGTGCCGACCAGTACCTCTACTCGCACGTTGGTAGCCATTTCAGGGCGCCTTGTGGACCTGGGAAATCCAGTCCTCCAGGTTGTAGTAGTTGGTAACGCGCGCAATCTTTCCATCACGGATGTCAAAGAACGCGCCACCGGGAAGAACATAGATCTGCCCTGCCGCTGCAGGGAGACCTTCGTCCGTGTGGTGGTAGAGTCCGTGCACCACGTACTCCGCGCCGGCACGCGCACCATCGCTGCTGTACATCACCACGATGTCGTGAAGCTGCTCGCTGTAGCAGGAATCCATGCGGCTCAGGAACGCGCGGAATGCGTCGATCCCTACTTCGCGATTCCCCTGATTTAGATCGTGCACAACGTCATCAGTGAGCATCGAGAGCATCGCGTCGCGATCACCGCGGTTGAATGCCTGGTAGTACTCTTCGATGTAGTTGAACTTGCTCATCAGGTTCTCCGGTCAGGTGAGGGTGTGGAGGAATTCTGGAGACCTGAAGAATTGTTGTATATGGAATTGATGGGATTTCATAATTCCCTAAAATGGAATAATATGAGCCCAACGACCACGGGGGCCTTGAGATGAACAGCGAGCTGGATCTTCTAAAGACGTTTAGGGCCGCGGCTGAGGCGCCGAGCTTTCGTGAGGCCGCTGTTCGACTGGGAAGCTCTCCTCAGGCCATCACCCGAGCGATACAGGCCCTTGAAAGTCATTACGGGGAGCTGTTGTTCCACCGAAGCACACGCCAGGTTCGCATCACGGCCTTTGGGGAGGATCTCTTACATCAGCTGCGGCCGGCGCTTGAGGGCTTAGACAAGCTGTGGCGCCCGCGAACCAAGGCGACGGCCTCACAGATTGTGGGCACAGTCCGAATTAGTGCCCCTCACAGCATGGGCTCCAGGGCAGTTCTTGCCGCCTTGGATACAGTGACCCAAAGTCACCCGGGAATTGTCTTGGACGTTCGCTTAAGCGATCGGGTTGCAGACGCTGTCGATGAAGGGATCGATGTCGGAATCCGCGTCGGCTTCATGCGTGATAGCAGATTCATTGCGAAGAAGGCAGGAGAGATGCGACTGCACATCGTTGGCTCCCCCGCACTTGTAGAGAGAATCGGAGCACCAGCGGAGACTAGCGAGCTCTCGCGGTTTCCACTGGTTGCGTCGGTGGACATCAATACAGGCAGGCCCTGGCCCTGGTACCTGGCTGGAGGCGTACAGGTGGCGCCGACAGCACCGGCCTTCATTGCAGACAATGCCGACATGGAGATGGCAGGGGTCATTGCGGGCTTGGGGTTTGCCCAACTTGCTGATTACATGGCTGCCCCACTCATTCAGTCAGGTGTTCTGCAGCGTGTGATGGAAGAATTCGATCCTGCCCCGTGGGGCTTGTACGTCTATCGGCCACAACGCGGCCCAGTCTCACCTCGCGTCAGAGTAGTTTTCGATGCACTCCATTCCGCCGTCGGAGCACTACCGAGCCTTATGCAGATGACGCCCTCCCCCACCTCGGCCCTAACGCCATCCAAAGCAGGGAAGCGCTAACGCCGAGTCGCTTGGCCGCTCTCTGATACGGGATCTGGCCACCATGAGCGCCAGGGACGCTCATGGTGGCCAAAAGAGCGTCGGGTCAACCCGCGCGGGCGAGTTCCTCAGCCAAGAAGGGGGCGGTACGGCTTCTCTTCACGCGAGCGACCTGTTTTGGAGTTCCTGCCGCCACGATCTGCCCGCCCGCGTCACCGGCACCTGGACCCACGTCGATTACCCAATCCGCCTGAGCAACGGCACGCATGTCGTGCTCGATCATGACCACCGTATTGCCGGAATCAACGAGCCGCTGGAGCTGCACAAGCAGCCTATCCGCGTCCGAGGCATGGAGGCCCGTAGTAGGTTCATCCAGGACATACAGTGTCCGCCCGCGCTGGCTCCGTTGAAGCTCTGTGGCCAGCTTGATTCGCTGCGCTTCACCACCCGATAGCTCGGTAGCCGGCTGGCCCAGTCGAAGGTATCCAAGGCCGATCTCCTTCAGCAACTGAAGTGGGCGAGCGATCGCGTCCTCATCGCCAAAGAATTCACGTGCATCCTCCACAGTCATCCGCAGAACGTCTGCAATGTTCTTACCGTTCCAAAGCACCTTCAGCGTAGCCTCGTTGTATCGCGCACCGTGGCACGTTGGGCACGGTGCATAGACGCTAGGCATAAACAGCAGCTCGACGCTCACGAATCCCTCCCCTTCGCACGTCTCACAACGTCCCTTGGCCACGTTGAAGGAGAATCGACCTGCGTCGTAACGTCGACGCCGCGCATCTGGTGTTGCGGCAAAAAGCTTTCGAACATGATCGAAAAGGCCGGTGTAAGTCGCGAGATTCGATCGCGGCGTCCGTCCGATTGGCTTCTGATCAACCTGGACGAGACGCTGAATAGCATCGACATCTCCGCCGAGGTGTCCCCCTGTCGTCTCGATGACGGTTGGCCCGTCTGCTGCCCCCGTTTCCACCGCGTCGTCCTCAGGCTCGTGCCCAAGTTGAAGCATCATCAGCTCCGGCAACGCCTGGGCGACGAGGCTGGACTTGCCCGATCCCGAAATCCCGGTCACCGCGGTGAGGATGCCCAAAGGTATCTTTGCATCAATGCGCTTCAGGTTGTGACGCTGGATGCCCTGAAGTTCCAGCCAACCACTCGCTTGACGCTCTTGGCCACTAGGGGGCGGGACCTTGTCAAAGAGGTACAACGCGGTACGTGACTCGTCGATGTCACGAAGACCATCCGGCTCTCCACTGTAGAGCACTTTGCCGCCCCGCTCTCCCGCCTCAGGCCCAACATCCACCAACCACTGGGCACGGCGCATCAGCTCCAGATCGTGCTCCACAACAAATACGGAATTACCACCGTCGCGGAGGCGGTCCAAGGCGTCATAGAGAGCCTGGCTGTCGGAGGGATGAAGGCCTGCCGACGGCTCGTCCAACACGTACACCACGCCAAAGAGCAGCGAGCTCAACTGCGTGGCGAGTCTCAATCGCTGCAACTCGCCAGCGGACAATGTCGGCGTAGCGCGATCCAAAGTTAGATAACCAAGCCCAAGGCCACGCAACTGACTGATTCGGCTCATCACTCCACTAGCGAGGCGCTGCGCGGCCAGGCGCTTCTCCTCCGACAGCGCTGAGGTGCGGCGGACGTCAGGAGACACCGCGTGGACCGCCCGCCCACTGGCCGCCCTATCGGCGCGATCACGACGGGTGGCCTCCTTGTTCGCCTTCCCCCCGCCAGCATGAGCACTGAAGTCTCCTCGAGAAATGGGCTCGAGCAGGGACGCCAGTTGGTCAAGAGGCATCTGCATGAATTGACCAATGTCCACACCCGCAAATGTCACTGACAGCGACTCTGCCTTAAGGCGCTTGCCATGGCAGGTGGGACAAAGCTTTCCCTCCATGTATCGCGATACGCGGCGCCTCATCAGGGCACTTTGCGTGTTAGCAAACGTGTGCAGGACATACCTACGGGCGCCAGTGAAGGTTCCCATGTAGCTTGGCTCAGTCTTACGCTTCAGGGCCGCACGCGTCTCCGCTGGCGTGAACCCAGCATAGACCGGCACAGTGGGCGACTCCTCGGTAAACAGAATCCAATCGCGGTCCTTCTTGGGAAGGTCCTTCCAAGGTCTATCAATGTCGTAGCCCAGCGTCACCAGAATGTCGCGAAGGTTCTGCCCGTGCCATGCAGGTGGCCACGAAGCAATGGCACGCTCACGGATGCTCAGCTTTGGATCCGGCACCATGAGGGCCTCTGTCACCTCGTACACATGGCCAAGGCCATGGCAGGTCGCGCATGCGCCCTGGGGAGTATTGGGTGAGAAGTCCTCGGCATAGAGCATAGGCTGATCAGCCGGATATGCTCCCGCGCGGGAATACATCATACGAATGAGGCTGGATAGCGTGGTGACGCTACCCACCGAAGATCGCGCATTGCTGGCACCACGCTGCTGCTGCAGTGCTACCGCTGGCGGGAGTCCATCGATGGAGTCAACATCAGGGACGCCTGCTTGATCGATTAGGCGTCGAGCATAGGGAGCAACGGACTCAAAGTACCTCCTTTGAGCTTCCGCATAGATTGTCCCGAATGCAAGAGATGACTTCCCGGAACCGGATACACCGGAAAAGACGACCAGTGCGTTGCGAGGAATTGAGACATCAACGTCTCTAAGGTTGTTCTCACGCGCACCGCGCACCTCTACAAGGCCGCTTGCTGCGACACTGCAGGAAGCTTCACCGAATGTGGCGTTTGGCATGTGCATGTCTCTGTAGGTTGTAGACGTTAAGTTCAGCTGGATCACTGGCCCGAAGAGGGATCGGCTTCGGTTTGCGATGCCTCTTCATCCAAGGCTCGCTGCCATGCCTGTCTCTCAGCCAAGGCGCGCTCAGCTCCCCGATCAGTGGGCCGATACCAGTTCGGCCTCTCCACACCCTCCGGCAGGTACGTCTGTCCAGCTGCGTAGCCGTCTGGCTCATGATGCGCGTAGCGATATGCTTGTCGATACCCCATCTGCCTCATAAGCTTCGCTGGAGCATTCCGAAGATGCATGGGAACTGGTAATGATCCGTGCTCCTTGACGAAGGCCCTTGCTAGATCCCAAGCCGCATAGGACGCATTCGACTTGGGGGAGAGCGCCAGATAGGTCGCAGCCTGGGCCAAGACAATTTCACCTTCAGGAGAGCCAAGTCGCTCATACGCCTGCGCAGCGTGGATGGCCAAGTGCAGAGCGCCCGGATCAGCATTTCCGATATCTTCGCTTGCCATAACAATCATTCGACGTGTGACCTGGCTCACGTCCCCGCCCCCATCCAGAATGCGCGCTAGCCAGTAGAGGGAGGCGTCGGGATCAGAGCCACGCAGTGATTTGTGAAACGCGGAGAGCTGCCAATAGAACTCGTCCCCACCCTTATCGAATCGACGCAGTGACGGGCTGGTGGAGCGCTTGGCAAACTCAAGATCCACCTCTTCCACCCGCTTCTCAGAGGCCGCAGTTGAGACCTGCTCGAGAAGATTCAGGAATCTGCGGCCATCACCATCAGCGAAGCCCTTCAGCAGCTGCAATGCGGGATCGGAGAGGTCAACGCCTCGCAAGTGAGGTCTGGCGCGTTCGTAGAGCTTCTCAAGATCTGCGTCAGACAGAGGCTCAAGTGTGTACACCTGCGCGCGCGAAAGCAGCGCCGAGTTAACGGCCAGTCCTGGATGCTCTGTGGTGCCGCCCACCAGCGTGAGTAGCCCTGATTCAACGTGAGGTAGCAGCGCATCCTGCTGGGCCTTGTTGAACCGGTGAATTTCGTCGACGAAAAGTACCGTGGAGCGACCGCGTACGTCGAGTTCGGCCCGCGCATCATCAATGGCCTGCCTGATGTCCTTTACCCCGGCGAGTACGGCGGAGATCGCAATGAAGTGACTGTCAGTCACCATCGCTGCGAGGCGCCCCAGGGTGGTCTTACCGACGCCCGGGGGCCCCCACATGATGAAGGAGTGCAGACTTCTTGCTTCAAAGGCAAGACGCAAAGGCTTCCCCGGCCCCAGCAGGTGCTGCTGCCCAACAAACTCGTCGAGAGACTTCGGTCGTAGCAGTTCGGCCAGGGGTGCCCTTGGTTTCGCTGTGAATAGATCTGCCAAGGTGTTCTCCTTCGGGAAGTCAGTTGCGAGTATGCATTCGGAGCTTCTTGGCCCCTATTTCAGCTTCCCATCCAATGAGCCGCTTGTGGCATTGCTTGCTTTATCACGGAGGATGATGCGAGCTCCTCTGTATCCAACGCTATGATTCCATACCCAGCTCATTGCGACGCTCAGGCGATTTCGCACTCCGATAAGGAAGTAGATGTGAGCGAGCTTCCAGATCCACCATGCGATTCCTCCGCTCAGCTTTAGCTTCCCCATATCGATTACTGCAAGGCTGCGTCCAATCGTGGCGAGGTTGCCCTGGTGCCGGTACTTGAATGCAGCGGTCCTCCGCGCCCCTGTTATCAGCCCTTCAATCTGGCCCGCGACGTACTTGCCTTGTTGCTTGGCCGCCGGCGCGATTCCAGGAACGGTCTTTCCGTCCGCAGTGGCTGATGAAGCAGTGTCCCCAATCACGAAGATGTTGGGGGAACCAGGCACCGTTAGATCAGGGCCGACGATTGCGCGCCCCGCCCGATCTGATTCGGTGTCGAGCCAACGTGCGGCTGGAGACGCCTGAACTCCGGCTGCCCAGACGATTGTGGATGCCGCCAGCTTCTTGCCATTGAGCATCACCCCATCAGAGGCGCACTCTGTGACAGGTGCCCCCAACAAAACGGATACCCCAAGCTTCTCGAGGGCGCGCCTCGTGTACTCGGAGAGCTTTTCAGGAAAGACAGGAAGCAGCCGCGGACCCGCTTCAATGAGAAATACCCGGGTTTTGCTGGGATCAACTGACCGAAAGTCATCCTGCAGCGTGCCTCGCGCCAGCTCCGCGATGGTTCCGGCAAGCTCGACACCTGTAGGCCCGCCACCAATGATCACAAAGGTTTGAAGGGCTTCTCGAACCTCGGGATCATTGCAGAGCTCCGCTTGCTCGAACGCGCTCAGGATCCTGCCTCGAATGGTTGTTGCGTCCTCCAGGCTCTTCAGGCCTGGAGCGTACTTCGACCATTCGTCATGCCCAAAGTAGGCATGTGTCGCTCCCGTAGCGAGCACAAGGGTGTCGTAAGGGTATCGAGTGCCGTCCTGAAGGATCACTTGGCGGGCAGCTTTATCCACACCCTCGACCTCCGCCATGAGGGTCCTCACCTCCGGGCGGTCACGGAACAGATAGCGGATCGGCCATGCAATCTCCGACGGTGACAGTGACGCACCAGCTACCTGGTAGAGCAGCGGCTGGAACAAGTGATAGTTCCGCCGGTCAATGATTGTTACATCGACATCCACTCCTTCAAGGTGCGTGGCGGCCTCCAGTCCGCCGAAGCCCGCCCCAACGATCACAACTTGATGACGATTTCTGGAGGTCTTGATCACGGCAGCACTCCCTAATTAGGTGCTCAGTGCCGATGCGTGGTGCTTGAGGTGATCGGCAATGAAGCTGGAGATGAAGTAGTAGCTATGGTCGTAACCATCGCGAAGGTTCAGCGAAAGCGGATGATTCGCCTTGGCGCATGCATCTCGAAGCAGTTCAGGGCGAAGCTGATTCTGCAAGAAGTCATCACTGAGCCCTTGATCCACCAGTAGGGGCAGGCGCTCCTTTGCATCTGCAATCAGCTCCACGGCGTCATACTGCCGCCACTGCTCCTGATCTCCCCCCAGGTAGGCCGAAAACGCCTTCTGGCCCCAAGGAACCTGGGTGGGCGCCACTATCGGAGAGAAGGCGGATACGCTGCGATAGCGACCTGGGTTTCGCAAAGCGATGACCAAGGCACCGTGGCCGCCCATTGAGTGGCCGCTAATTGAGCGAGCCTGGCTAACAGGGAAGTTCTTCTCAACGAGAGCAGGCAGCTCACTTACAACGTAGTCATACATGCGGTAGTGGTCAGACCACGGTGCCTCGGTGGCATTGACGTAGAACCCCGCGCCTTGGCCGAGATCGTAAGCTGGATCATCCGCGACGGACTCTCCGCGCGGACTTGTATCCGGAGCAACGATGGCAATGCCATGCTCAGCAGCGAGCTGCTGCACTGCAGACTTGGTGATGAAGTTCTGCTCTGTGCACGTCAGGCCAGAGAGCCAGTAGAGAACAGGTACCGGGCCGCTGGACGCCTGTGGAGGGAGATAGACTCCAAACTTCATGGTGCAACCAAGGCTGGATGATTCATGCTGGTAGACGTCCTGCCATCCACCGAAGCTTGCGTGACGCTCAATGCGTTCCATTGTTCTTTCCTCTGAATTGAATTTGATAGGCCATCTATCGCGAATCGAATGTGGCCTTAAGCGAGGCTTTAGGCCTTGTCCTCGACTGCCGAGTCACCGTGTGCATGCCTAATCCTTCGGACAATCCACCAAATCAGCAGCAATACAGCGGGAACCAAGATCGCAGTGACGGTTGCTGCGATGTCATGCGTCCCAGGCAAACCCTTGAGCAGGTATGCGAGAAGACTCACGACGTAGTACGAGATGGCGGCCACCGACAAACCTTCCACCGTCTGCTGCAGGCGCAGCTGAACCTTCGCCCGTTCATTCATGGACGCCAGTAGGTCGCGGTTCTGCCGCTCGAGCTCAACATCAATCCACGACCGAAGGAGCGAGATTGAGCGCGTCAACTTGTCTGAGAGCTTCCCCTGTCGCTCCTTCACTGACTGGCAAGTTCGCATGGCCGGTGCAATCCTTCGATACAAGAAGTCCGCCCAGGTGCTATAGCCGGCAACTTGATCCTCCGCCAACGCATCCAGTCGCTCTTCAACAATTTCGTAGTAAGCCCGACTTGCACCAAACCTATAGAGATTTGCCGCGGCGTCCGCCTCCAACTCTGCAGCCAAGCTGGTCAAATCCGAGAGGAGTACGTCACTGTCACGACGTCCACCGGAGGCCCTGCGCATCTCTTCAGTAATTGCAGCCAGACGCGCCTCCATGCGACGAAGATTCGACGTCATGGAGCGAGTCAGCGGTAGCGCTAGCAGGGCAAGCGTTCGGTATGTCTCGACCTCGAGCAGTCGTTGTGCCAGCGCCCCTGCCCGCGCCGGAGTCAGGCCGCGATCAAGGATGAGCATGTGGGTTAGCCCTTCCTCGTCTTGCCGGAAGTCGGTCACAATGGCCGCGGCACCGTTCTCAACCAGCGAATAGCAGCGGCTGACGGGATCAAAGCAATCTATTTCCTTCTCCGCCTCCGCGGTCCAAGGCAAAAGCCTGACGCTAACAGCCGAGATCACGGGTCCTGGCGGCTTGAACCCCTGTCTAAACGGGTTGTCCCCACAAGGCTCACCTGTTTCTGAGCTCAGTGGTGCGCTCCAGAGGTAGGAAGAGAACTCAGTGTGCTTCTCGCAGTGCAGATCGCCCTCATTCCACGTAAGCGCGTGATGAGGTGTGGTGTGATCCTCGACTGCAGCCCCCATACGACCTGAAAGATCGTCGATCGCGGCACGATCTCGACTCATGTCCCCTTCTGTCATGAAGGAGAGCTGGAGAAGGCTTCGCGGAGACTGGGTGAGCAGGTGCGGTCGCGCATGGACTTCCTCAACGGCGGCGCGGCGGTCCGCGTGCGCCGGCATCCCATATACGTAGCCTTCTGCTGGCGTGCCTGCAGCTTGGCTCAGGCCGGATGGGTCATTCATACATAGCCTCAAGAATGGATGATCTTCTAAACACCGCTCACGGGAGGTCTATCACTTGCTTGTGCGATAGCTCAGCGAAAGGTCGCGTGGTGGAACCGGCTCTGGTGTAGGGCGGTAGTGGGAACCACAACAAGCTGGGAGGACGGCACCGCATAGATCGCAGGCCCTTGCTCTCCCACCTTCCAAGCCAGGCGCGGACCACATGGGAGTCGCAACGAGGCTGGAAGCTCACTTCAAAGGGCCTGCCATGACTCAGTCAGATGCGGAAAGCAACGATGCCGACAGAGATTGCCCGCTCCAAGAAATACAGACAGGCGCAACTCGACTGACATCATCCAGCATGCCTTGGAGCCTCCTGGAAAGGCCTCAACGTCCTAGTCGTGACGCCCTAACCCACGAAGGGGTTAGGAATGGCGGGTTCTACTTGGAAATGAAGTAGTTCGGACACCCATAGATTGCCTCCTCTACTTAGTACTAGCGCCATCAAGCAATGTCGCGAACTGACTAACGGAGATAGGAGCGGACAATAGAGATGGTCTCGTCAATCGACTTCCTTTGAGAGTCGGTGTGGGTGTCGCTATGCGGGAACTCTTCACGCAGATAGCTCTCCAGAACCGTCGCCATCAAACCATTGACCGCCCCGCGCACAGCAGCAAGCTGCTGAAGTACTGCAGCACATTCCGCCCCGCTCTCCAGAGCCTGCTCCAATGCAGCCACCTGTCCGCTGATCCGACGTACGCGGGTAAGGGCCTGCTTTTTCTCCCGAGGGCTGTGAGGCATTGCGCACCTGTCCGTATCACATGAGGGGACGATACTATACTCCCCGATAGTATGCAAGCTAGCAATCTGGGAGGGTCTTTAGCTCCGTCAACTGAGTCTGCGCCTGATTTCGAGCAGCCGCCAGAGGCCAGTGAAAGGCCCCTCTCGCCCCACCCGCACACCAGAAAAGGCGGGCTCCTGCAGGAGCCACGCCCCACCACTCGGGAGAGTGGTTACATGTAGATGAATTGGCGGTATAGCTTGTCTAGCTCCAGCCGGACGAACTCGATCTCCTCCTCGTCCCCGGCATCAGAGAGATCCAGAAGCTGTCGCTCCTTTGATGTAATTCGATCACAGAGATCTTCTAGGCTGGCGCAGAACTCCGCTGAATGGGCTTGCGACCGGTCAGGGCGAGCCTCTGTTGATCCCAACATTCCGCGAGACGTTGACGGGGTGATGCCGAACTCCTCATTGAACGCGATCTGATGCTGTCGCCTGTCATCAGTCTCAGAAATGGCCTGCCGCATCGCACTGGTGATCGTATCGGCATACATGATCGCCTTACCGCGCGAGTTTCTTGCAGCTCGTCCAATCATCTGAATGAGGGCCTGGCTCGACCGAAGGAAGCCCGCCTGGTCCGCATCAACGATAGCGACCAGAGAGGCCTCGGGAATATCGAGCCCCTCTCTCAGCAGGCTGATACCCACTAGCACATCGAACTCGCCGGCCCTCAGCCCATTGATGATCTCAACTCGATCCTCTGCCTTGATATCCGAGTGCATGTACTTCGCACGCACCCCTTGATCCTCGAGGAACTCGCACAGCTCCTCAGCAGACACCTTTGTCAGCGTGGTCACCAAGACCCTGTCGCCCTCTCGTACACAACGGGCGATCTCTGACAGAAGATCGCACCTGTAGCCCTCCCTAGGCCTCACCTCTACCAGCGGATCGAGCAAGCCAGTGGGCCTGATGAGCTGGTCAATCAATCTTCCCTTGGATCTCCCAATCTCATAGGCGCCAGGCGTAGCCGAAACGAAGATCGTCTGGGGCTTGATGGCTTCAAACTCAGAGAAGCTAAGCGGTCTGTTGTTCATTGCCGAAGGTAGACGGAACCCGTACTCGATTAGAGTCTCCTTCCTGCTCTGATCGCTCCTGAACATTGCCGCGATCTGAGGAACCATGACGTGCGACTCGTCAACAAATAGCAGGCCATCCTTCGGGAGGTAGTCCATGAGCGTCGTCGGCCTAGCTCCTGACGGCTTTGAGTTCAGGTAACTGGAGTAGTTCTCCATGCCAGAGCAATATCCCAGCTCCCTCATCATCTCCACGTCGTTCGTGATCTTCTCGTAAAGCCTATTTGCCTCAACGATTCGACCAGATGCGTTGAGCTCCGCCACCCTGGCCTCCAAATCCTTGAGGATGGCCTTCGTAGCCTCATTGATTTCTGTTTTGGGGCTTGCGAAGAGTGTCTTTGGAGAAACGAGGTAGCGCGTCTCATCGCCAAGCTTCTTCCCTGTAACCGCATCAATCCAGATGAGCGACTGCACTCTCCCCTCGTCCGTGAGCTCTACTCTAATTGCCTTGTACTCAGAGTCGGCGGGAAAAATATCGACCACATCGCCAGACACACGGAACGTGCCACGCTTCAGGGTCCGCTCAGTCCTGTCGTACTGAAGCGATGCAAGCCGACGCAGGAAGTCCCTCTGATCCAGCTCGATTCCAAGCGCAAGCTCAACCTGCAGATCCCGGTAGCTCTGTGGGTCTCCCAGTCCATAGATTGAGGACACCGAAGCGACAACAATCACGTCTCTACGCTCAATCAGAGACTTCGTAGTCGATAGTCGAAGCCTCTCAAGGTGATCATTGATGGCTGAGTCTTTCTGGATGTAACGATCGCTACCTGGGATATAGACCTCTGGCTGGAAGAAGTCGTAGTAGGAAACGAAATACTCCACGGCGTTCTCGGGGAACAGCGCCTTCATCTCCCCGTAGAGCTGAGCAGTCAACGTCTTGTTTGGCGCAAGAATGAGCGTGGGTCGCTTCAGCCGATGGATCACATTGGCCATCGTGAAGGTCTTCCCTGACCCTGTAATTCCCTTCAAGGTCTGATGTGTTGCTCCCTCCTCGATGCCAGCAATCAGCCTGGCAATCGCCTCGGGCTGATCCCCCGCCGGCGTATGATCCGAATGCATCACGAACATATCTGTTGACATCACTCTTGCTCCTGCTAGCTCAATTTTTGATCGTTATGGAAGTTAAAGCCGTCTAGAATATTCCGCCGCATACGTGCGGACAGAATCGGATGAGCGACACGAATGCTACCTTTGGGCAAGTTCTTTCCAGGTGAGCCTCGTAATCCATGGCTGACTGACGCTAGGGCATGAGCTTGCCTGCTGGAAAATGCCGGAGCGGCCTCACAAGTGCACCGACCTTCCTCCGCTCACACCTCACTCCTCCCTACGTGGCTGCTGCACTGGCTGCTGTACCGACTCCTGATCGACCACAGTCAGGGCCAGCGTAGACATTAGCTCTGTCTCGATCGTCCTCTGCATTGAGTAGATCGGGAGCGCGTTCGGCGCGGAACTGAATGGCTCCTCCAGCTGACGGCCCAGCGCATCGAGACCAAAAAACGTGTACGCCACAATGAGCACCGGTAGAAAGGTCCACCACCCCAATGTTCCTGCCAGCGCAAAAGGAAGCGTTGTGCAGAATACGATCGCAGTCCGGTGAAGCAGCAGCGAATACGAGAATGGAATCGGAGTATTGAGTATCCTCTCGCACCCACCTTGGATACGAGCCAAGTTGGCAAGCTGCTTATCCAGCACCGAGTACTGAATCGAGTCGATCCTTCCCTCATGAGCCAGATGGGCAAGCTTCAAGCCAATGCCCTGGAGCACAGCGTCCGTCGGATTCGGGCCTTGTGATGCCTTGCCAATATCCCACCAAGGTGCGATCGCATGGGCTTCGTCGGCTCGGCGCAGTCGAGAATAGAGGCCCGCACTGAAGCCACACAGGCCTCGCAGGATCTGTGCTCGGCTGTTTGGATCCAGCAGGGACGTCTGCCTGGCTATCGAGCGACACGCTATGACCAGGTCACCCCAAAGGTGCCTCGCCTCCCACCATCTGGAGTAGCAAGCGTTGTTTCGAAAGCTCATGAATACGGAAAGTGCGATACCAATGAGCGTGAACGGAACGCCACTGAAGCGAGCAAAGATTCCTGGATGCTCCGTTGATGCGAGCACCGCTCCTGCGGTCACAATGCTAATCAGTAGTAGATGCAATGCGATCCTGGGCAGGATGGTACCCCTGACGGCAAACGCAACGTCCCACAACGTCGGCTGCCTTCGCATTCTCGTTTCAACATCTGGGAGACGGTGTGTCATGCCAACCTCTGATTCATTGATCGACTGCTGGCGTCGATACGCCCAGGCAACAAATTCCTTCCACTTGAGTTCGAAATGCGAATGACATCACGCCGTTCGCATGACACTGCTACAGCAGGTCTAATGCAGTTCATCGTCGGCAGCCTCGGGCATCCATAGTTCAATGACCGTCCCTGTCAGGCCGGTTCTCTCCACAGACAGGCTGCCACCGTAGCGGTTGGCAAGCATCTGACTGATGGAAAGACCCAGCCCGGTACCTTGACGATGTTTGGTCGTAAAGAATGGCTCAAAAATTCGGACCAGAATATCCTGAGGAATGCCGCTTCCAGTATCTGAGACTCGCAAAGCGACGCCAGGGTGACCATGAACGTCGTCAACGTCCAACGTCGCCAATCCCAGCGTTCCGCCCTTCTGCATCACATAGATTGCATTGATCATGAGGTTCACAAGAATTTGCTGCAGCTCGCCCCGATTGCCCGTTACGAGCCGTGTGGACAGGAAGTTCTCCTCTATCTTCACGGGATGGCGCTTGATGAGGTGTTGAATCAGGGGCAGCGTCTCCAACATCAGCGTGGCAGGCTCTAGCAGCTCACTATGACCGGAGTACTCACTGGGCTTGGAGAACTGCAGCAACTTGGAAACAATGGTGCTGATACGCCCAATCTGATCCTCAATGAGGTCAATCTCTTCTCCAAACCGCTGACCCTCGGGCTCCCTGATCGAGTCACGCAGAAGCTCGAGGTTCCCCTGCATGACGGCAAGCGGATTGTTGATCTCGTGCGCTATTCCTGCTGCGATCTCGCCAATTGTTGCCAGCTTCTCAGTGACAATCAGGTGCTGGGTCGTCTCTTCCAACCGTCTATTGGCTAGTGCGAGACCAGCAGTTCGCTCCTCTACCCTGGAATTGAGCTCCTCGTTCCAGGCGACCAGCTGTCGTTCCTTCTCTTCCAGCTGACAGAGCAGCTGGTCCAAGTGCGAAGCGACACGTCCGATTTCATCATTGGATGCCCCTGCTCCGGAGCGAGCACTGCGGTCACCCGCCTTGACCCGTCCAATTGCCTGATCCATCCGCTCAAGTGGCTTGAACACGCCGCGAGCGATGTACAGAAAAAGGGGTACGGTGATGACTGCAACAAGCAGGCAACCGAACACGATCGCTCCGATGGAATTTCGACGGGCGGTGGTGAATGGCTCCTCCAGAAAGCCCACGAAGAGCATACCAATGGGTACGCCCCGGCCATTGAGAATGGGCATATAGCCGGCAATGTACCAATCATTGACTACGTAGGCTCTTGCCTGCCAGGTCTTTCCCTGGCCCAGCACGGCCTCGGCCACTTCAGAAGACACCCGTGTCCCCGACGCTGGGTTCCCTCCCGCCAACAACGCGTTGGTGCTGATGCGGGTATCACCAAGGAAGATGGAGGCTATCCCTGTTGCGCCAGTACGCAGGGCCTTATCTCGGTAGACAAGATCAGTGATCTGCTTGATGAATTCGGTGTTGTGGTTCAGCAGGGTACCCGCAATCAAGACGCCGACCTGATTGTTTGGCAGTGCAACCGGCGTTGCAGCTTGAATCATTAGGCCCCGCTTCTCACTCTGGGCCGAATCGACAGGATTCCTTGCGTTATGCGGACGAATGACCTCGGCCCGTGCAGCGAGCTTTGGGGAGATCTCCATCAGATCGTCCCGGCTTACCACCCCCACCTCCACGCTGGACGCCCCCTTCAGGGCCTTTTCGATGACTGACCAGTCCAAGTCAAGCTCAGCTGGCGAGGCCGGCTCGCTACTAGCCAACAAGCGACCGTTTGAATCCAACAGTGCGATGAAGTCTAGTGAACCACCTTGGGCTTTCGACGCTAGTAGGCTGCCAAGCTCTGCATTCTTGTTGACCCCCTGGCTAATGACGCCATGGAAGCTCTGCGAATCAGCAATCGCAGCCAGCGTCGCGCGGTCGTTGACGAGCAGCTGGTTCATGTACTGTCCCGCAACTTTCAGGTCCCCGCCAACCTTCGAGGCGAGCAGTCGGTCGAAGCGCAAATCCCATTGGTAGATGAGTCCGCCGACGATAGCCGGCAGGATCACAAACATTGGAAGGATCGCGATTAGAAGCAGGCGGAAGCGAACTGATCGCGCTCGGTTCATTGCAGATTCCTAGGCTGATACATTCCAACTGGAGCACTTACGATCAATCGTCTTTCGCGATATGCCCAAGATCGTGGCCGCTCTTTCGCGATCTCCGCCAGTCTCTCGAAGCACTGCAAGGATGTGCCTGCGCTCGACCTCCGAGAGCAGCCGGCTTCGTGGGTCAGAGAGTGACTCCAACCGCTCAAGCTGAGTCGGAAAGTGTCCGAGTATCAGGCTACGCTCAACGTAGTTGTGAAGCTCGCGGACGTTCCCGGGCCACGAGTAGCTCTGAAGATATGCCCGGGTCCTTTCGTCGATCGGAATCGGTTGAAGGCCAAGCTGCAGCCCCAGCTCACGCATGAAGCCCGCCGCCAGCTCCAACACATCAGCGCCGCGGTCATGAAGGCGAGGAAGCGACACCTCGAGAACGTTGATGCGATAGTAGAGATCCGACCGGAATGTTCCATTCTTCACTTCCGCAACCAAATTCTTGTTGGTTGAGAAGATGAATCTGACATCGATCGGAATCTCCCGATCTGCGCCAACTGGTCGTATCCGTCTATCTTCAAGCATCCTTAGCAGCTTTCCTTGGAGAGCCAAGGGAAGATCAGCGACTTCGTCAAACAGCAATGTTCCGCCTTCTGCATAGGCGACCAGTCCTTGGCGAGGCGAGTTCGCTCCACTGAACGTTCCTTTGAGACTCCCGAACAGTTCAACGTCAATCAACTCGCTGGGAACAGCTGCACAATTTATTGGAATGAAAGGATGAGATGCCCGTGCGGACAACGCGTGCAGCGATCTTGCGGCAACCTCCTTTCCAGAGCCGGATTCTCCAGTGAACAGCACGCTACTGGGCAGTGGTGCGACC
Organism: Stenotrophomonas sp. 99219_Sma; assembly: GCF_056480785.1. Lineage (NCBI taxonomy): Bacteria > Pseudomonadati > Pseudomonadota > Gammaproteobacteria > Lysobacterales > Lysobacteraceae > Stenotrophomonas > Stenotrophomonas sp. 99219_Sma. Next base: position 2,281,887 of record NZ_CM151117.1, read on the forward strand.
TTCGCGATCAGATCCTTGGTGGCCTGAATCGCACGCGAGCTACCTGTGAGCCTGTCTCGAAGCGCAGCTGGTGCACCGGAGCCATGTAGCTCGTGACGGAGAATGGCATTCTCCCGCCGTAGGCGACCGCGTTCCAGGCAGCGCGATATAGCGGCCAGCAACTGATTGGTTCTGAAAGGCTTGAGAAGAAAATCAGCCGCTCCCGCGCGGATAGCGCCGATAGCGGAATCCAAGTCTGCGTACGCAGTAATCAGAATGAAGTCGGCCAAGACCCCTCCCCTGCGCTGGTCCTCCAGCCACGCGATGCCACTCTTCCCTGGCAACACGTTGTCCACAATCACGATGTCAAAGTGGCGCTCCGTCAGATGCTGCTCCGCTTCAATGGTGTCAGCTGCAGCTTCCACAGCTTTGCATCGCGGTCGCAAGGCACGAACCAAGAAGCTACGCATGCCAGGTTCGTCGTCAACGATCAGTATCGATGAGCGCGCAAGGTCCGGCCATGCAAGATCGCCGTTTGCGCGCTCTTCGGAAGATTGGTTGGCGCTCTTTGGCGTCATGTTTCCCTCAGTACAATTGAAGCGTGGCTAGTTCCGTCGATTCGTGGTCGAGTTCATTTCGATCTTTCGACCGCTAGATGACGGGTGACATATCGAACAAAACACCCCCTCTCACGACGTAGGACGTTGTGCACCAAAGGCCAGTCTGAGACGTTCAATGCTGTCGACCTCAGTCATATGCCAATCCGGAATTCTTGCCCTATGAGCCTCGTATCGACCTCTTGGTGGCCAAACGGACCGGGGGCTCCTCGCCATATTGCCCAGAGCGCCAATGGCCTCCGTGCCCCTCCAAGCCCCTTGGCGGTCGGCCGCCACGGGAGGCTGGAGAAGTCTCGCTCCCTTCGAGCGGATCATTACGCCAATTCGGCCATATGGGAAGCGCTGGGTGCGCGTTGTCCCCGCCTCGGCCGGAGCCACGCAGCGCGGCCAAGCGCGGGCGAGTCGATTCGCCTTGCAAGAAGGTTCAGGCCCTACCGCTCGCCTACCGGCATAGAGATGCCTATGCACCAGGGTCGTCTCCCATTTGCGCGGCTCGCGGGCAGATGTATCGTGGCTTTGGGCTCTCTGAGTCTCCGACCGACTGATAGTTGCTCTTCCCCTCAAGACCCGGGCTTGTTGGGGAGCTGACTAAGGATGGTAGAAGGCGGGGCTGACGGGTCGGCCTCTGACGCGAGCCGGGAGGAGAGGTCAGTCGCCCATTTTCGATGCAGGCGATCTGGCCCCCAAATATCTCAATGTCGTTGGGATCATGGCTGATCAGCAGCAGTGGAATACCGGCCCCGTCCAGCACGGCCTCCAGCTCCTGCCGCAGGTGCTGGCGAAGATCATGGTCCAGCGCGGAGAACGGTTCATCCAGCAGCAGCGCCTGCGGCTGCGTCACCAGGGCGCGTGCCAAGGCGGTACGCTGGCGTTGGCCACCGGAGACCTGCGAGGGCAGCAGATCGCCCACCGTGTCGATGCGGAATGCGTGCAACCACTGCTCCACCGCATCGAAGCGCTGGCCGATCCGCGGATTCAACCACCCCTTCTCCAGACCGAACGCCACGTTCTGGCGCACGCTCAGATGCGGGAACAACGCGTAATCCTGGAACACGTAGCCCAGCCGGCGGCGTTGCGGCGGCAGATCCACGCCGGTGGCCGCATCAAACAGGGTCTGCCCCTGCAGCCGTACATGACCCTGGCCCGGCCGTAGCAGCCCAGCCACCGCCTTCAAAGTCAGGCTCTTGCCGGCGCCTGAAGGCCCGAACAGCACCACCTGCCGCTGCGTGCACTGCAGCGATACGTCCAACACAAAATCCTGGCCGGCCCCCTGCAGGCCGCGCTGCACCTGCAGGTCAAGCCACATCGCGCAGCTCCCGGCGACGCCCGCCCACCAGCCGCGCGGCCAGCAACAGGATCACGATACAGACCACCGAAGTCAGGATCACCAGCGCATTTGCCTTGCCATCCTGGCCGGCCTGCACCGCCTCGTAGATGGCGATCGACAACGTCTGCGTGCGGCCCGGAATGCTGCCCGCCACCATCAGTGTCGCGCCGAACTCGCCCATCGCGCGTGCAAACGCCAGCAACAGGCCAGCGAGTATGCCGCGCCAGGCCAGTGGCAGCGTGATGCGGAAAAACACCGCCGCTTCGGACACACCCAGCGTGCGTGCGGCCTGTTCCAGCTGACCGTCCACTTCCTCGAACGCCGCGCGTGCCGGCTTGAACACCAGCGGCAGCGAGGCCACCGCCGCAGCAATCACTGCAGCCTGCCAGGTGAATACCAGGTTGATGCCGAACCACGACTGCAACCACGCGCCGATCGGGCCGTTGCGACCGATCAGCACCAGCAGGTAATAACCCAGCACGGTCGGTGGCAGCACCATCGGAAGGGTGAGCAGTGAATCCAGCAGCTCACGGCCGGGAAATCGCCGACGCGCCAGCAGCGCGCCCAGTGCCACGCCCAGCACCAGATTGATCGCAGTGGCCCAGCCGGCCACCTTCAGCGACAACCACAGTGCGCTCCAGTCGAGATCCATGCCTCAGGGCTTGCCGAACCCGTGCTTGGCCAGGATCGGCTGGCCCTGTGCCGAACGCACGAAGGCGGTGAAGCGCTTTGCTTCAGCCGGTTGCGCGCTGGCCTTGGTCACCGCCAACGGATAGGCAATGCGCCCCGCCACCGGCACCGCGAAGGCACAGCGCACCCGGTCGGGCATCGCCTGTGCGTCGGTGGCATAGACGAAGCCGGCATCCACTTCACCGCGCGCCACGTAATCCAGCGACTGGCGTACGTTCTGCGTGGTGATGGTCTTGCCCTGCACTGACGGCCACAGGCCTGCCGCTTCCAGCGCGCCCTTGGCATAGCGTCCGACCGGCACGCTGTCCGGGTTGCCCAGCGCGATGCGCTGCACGCCGGCACCGGCCAGATCCTTCAGGGTACGCGGCGAGGCCTTGGCCTGCGGCGGCACCACCACCCACAGCGCATTCACCGCGAACACCTCGCGGGTACCGGCCGCCAGCAGGTCCTGCTGCTGGGCCTGGTCCATCGTGGTTTCGTCGGCCGACGCGAACACATCCACCGGTGCGCCGCGGCTGATCTGCTGCAGCAGTACGCCAGACGCGGCGAAGTTGAAGTCGACCTTGGTCCCCGGGTGCGCCTTCTCATAGGCGGCGCCCAGCTCGCGGAAGCTCTCGGTCAGGCTCGATGCCGCCGACACCGTCAGCTCGGCCGCCCAGGCCGGCACCGTGGCCAGCAGTCCCAGCAACAACAGTCCAGCTCGTTTCATCATTGGTTTCCCCGTTTGGTTGGGTTTAGATCGGTTTCACCGCCTATCCTTGGCATCGCAGGCGCTACATAGGTGGCCCGCCCAGAGCTAGGCAGAGGGTGCACGACGGTGCGGACCTCGTTGGCGCAGGCTGTCTCGTACATCCACATCGAATTGAAGCTGCAGCGAGATGTCATCACCCAGCGCGATGCCAAAACCAAGACCATCACGACAGGGCAAACGTGATGCCAAGGACTGAACCGCTTCGCGAGGAAGCATCAACCGGCAGTACTCGCTCCCCTCCAGAAGCACCGCCTGTTGCCCTGCATGCAGTGATAGCACCATGCCCCAGCCGCGATCGCCGCCGAACCGCGTCAGGTTCTCCACCGATTCGCCGGCCAGCAACTGCGCTAGCTCCTCTTCATCAACGCGCAGACGAACTGCCTGCCGCTGTAGCTGGACTTTCATGATGCAATGAACTCGAGCTCGGTTGAGGTGTTGCAGTTGAGTAGCTGGTCGTATTCGCTATCCGCCAGTGGCAGCTCGATTGCGCCCAAGCGTTCTCGCAGGGCGCGTAGCGAGCGGTGCGCCGCCGGATTCTCGATCAATTCCCGCAACACATGCCGGCAATGGTCATCAATCTGCAACCGCATCGGCAGGGGTTCTTCCGCAAACAGCACACAGGCAGCCGAAGGCGCATCACGTAACCGTTGTAGTAACGCCGGGGTCACATTGGGCGTATCCACCGGAAGCACCAGAGCGGCAGCGTCCGGCATGCACATGGCCACACTGTAGAGCCCGCCCAACGGGCCGCAGCGTGCCACGCGATCAGGAATGCCACCGAAGGCCGGGTAGTTGCCACTCACCCATACCCTTTCCGCACCTGCCTGTCGCAGCAGGCCACGCATGTGCTCTAGCAGGGTTCGCCCGTGCCACGGTAGCAGCGCCTTGTCACGGCCCATCCTGCTGGAAAGACCACCGGCCAGCACGATGCCGTCAGTGGGAATGTTCGTGATCGTGTGCACATTCATGGGCATTGTCATGAGCTTGCGTGGGTTCGTTATCCGCATGGCAGAGACTGCAGCCTTCGGTCCACTCGCTGTCGCCGTCCTCGTAATGCTCCTGCTTCCAGATCGGGCACTGGTGCTTCACCGCCTCGATCAACTGCCGGCAGGCCCGGAACGCCTCGTCTCGATGCGGGCTGCCGGCAGCCACCACCACCGCCACATCGCCAATGCCCAACCGGCCCTTGGCGTGGGCCACATACAGCTTCAGCTTCGGACCGAACGTCGCCTCGACCTCGGCGGCCAGGCGCTTGAACTCGTTCAACACCAACGGCTCGAACAGGTCGTAGGTGATCCCGGTCACCGGCCGGCCGATGTTGACGTCGCGCACCTTGCCGATGAACACGTCGATGCCACCGAAGCCCGGATCAGATACCGCCGCGATGCCTTCGGCCGGATCGATCGCCGCCTGCGCGCGGTCCACCACCTTCGCGATGATCTTCCCGCTCATCGCTCAGCCCCCGCTCACGGGCGGCAGGATCGCCACCCGGCCATCGTCGGGCAGCGCCTCGTGGTCACGCAGCACGCGTTGCTGGTCGGCGAACGCCGAATAATCCAGCAGGCCGGCACGGAAATCCGGCCAGCGCAGCGGCAGCAGTTCGCGCAACGCCTGGCGCAGGTCGGCCACGGTGCCACCGGCCACATCGACGGCGATTTCGCGGCTGGCATCCAGATCGGAAAACGCACCGAACAATTGCAGATTCACCTGTTTCATCATGACTCCTGGCTCACCAGCTGCAGCGGTTCGTGGTGACCCCAGCCCTGCACGCGCACGTAGGTGCCGGCGCTGGCCAGGTCACCCTCGGCCTCCAGCACCACCCAGGCGTTGGCCTGCAGCATGGACATCAAACGGAACGACTCCTGCCCGGACAGCACACGCGCACTCAGGCGCCCCTGCCCGTCCATTTCCACCCGCGCACGCGCGTGGAAGCGCAGGCCCGGCGGCTTTCGCACGTCGGCCTGCAGCGGCAGCTGCAACATGACTTCCGGCGCCAGCCCCAACAGGCGGCGTAGCACCGGCTCGACGAAGAAGCGCTGGCCCACGGCAGCGGAGACCGGGTTGCCCGGCAGGCCGAAGTACAGTGCGCCATTGGGCAGCACCGCGAACAGCAGCGGCTTGCCCGGGCGGATCGCCACCTTGTGGAATACGATGCGTGCACCACGCTCGCGCAGCGCATCCGGAACGAAGTCGTAGCGACCGGCCGAGACCGCGCCGGTACTGATCAACACCTGCGCGCCGGCGGCCAACGCCTCATCCAGCACGGCATTGAACGCGGCCACCTCATCACCCACCGTGCCCTGCCAGACCACCTCGGCACCGGCCGCCTGCAGGCGGCCCACCAGGTAGGGGCGATTGCTGTCACGGATCTGGCCCGATTCCAGCGCCTGCGCCGCCTCGGTCACCAGTTCCTTGCCGGTGGCGATCACCGCCGCCCTCGGCCGCGCCACCACCGCCACCTCACCCACGCCCAGGGCGTGCAGCAGGGTGCGCGCATTGATATCCAGCACCTGCCCGGCCTGCAGCACACGCTCGCCTTCGCTCACGTCCTGGCCGCGCAGGCGCACGTTCTGGCCCGGCTTCACCGTCGCGGTCAGCGCGATGCGGGTCGGCCGGCCCGCGTCGCTGGCAAGGACCTGCACATTCTCGACTGGCACCACCGTATCCAGCCCGGATGGCATGCGTGCGCCGGTCATGATTTCCCACGCACCCTCGCCGCCTTCTGCGCTGGCATCACCGGCGGCCTGCCAGCCCTGCACCGCGAATTCGGTACCCGGCTCGAACACCCGGCCCTCGGCGCGCAGCGCGAAGCCGTCCATCGCCGAGTTGTCGAACGGCGGCAGCGACTGCCCACTGTGGATGTCGGCAGCCAGCGTCCGGCCCGCGGCCTCATGCAGGCGCAGGGTCTCGGCCGGCAGCGCCGTGGCCGCGTCCAGCAGGTGTTGCAGGGCGTCGCTGTAGGCAATCATGCCGCGCCCCCATGGGCATGGCCGCCGCCATCGACCATCGCCAGTGCGTGGCCGAGCACCGGCGCCAGGATGTCCAGGCACTGTGCCGCCGCCTTCGGGCTGCCCGGCAGCGCGAACACCAGCATGCCGCCCAGTTGCACCACCTCGGCGCGGCTCAGCCAGGCCATCGGCGTGTGCTGTGCACTCAGTGCCCGCACCATCTGCGCCAGGCCATGTACCGGCCGCGCGTTCAAGGAACGCAACGCCTCCGGGGTCAAATCACGCGGGCCCAGCCCGGTACCGCCGGTACACAGGCACAGGCGCACGCCCTCGGCGGCCAAGGCCTGCAGGCGGCCCGCCAATGGCTCGATGCCATCGGGCAACACCTCAGCGGCCACCACCTCGCCGCCCAGCTTTTTCAGGCCGGTCACCAGGGTCGGGCCAGAGATATCCTCATAGGTGCCGTCGCTGGCGCGATCGCTCAGCGTGATCACCGCGCAGGCCGCGCCCTCCAGGCCCTTCGGCGCACGCGGCTTGAAACGCGTGCGCTCGGCATCGTCCATGCCGTCGGGGTGCAGCCAGACACCGCGCTTGCCGCCTTCCTTGAACAGCAGGCGGATGCCTTCGATGCGCAGCGCCGGCTCCACCGGCTTGCTCAGGTCGTACAGGGTCAGCAGCGCCGCGTTGACGCCGGCCAGTGCCTCCATCTCCACGCCGGTGCGCGCCTCGCTGGCGCACTCGCACCACACTCGGATCGCCTGCCGTTCCGGTACCGGCGCGCAGAACACCTGCACCAGTTCCAGCGGCAGCGGGTGGCACAGTGGCATCAGCGTCGAGGCCATCTTGGCGCCCTGCAGGCCGGCAATCTCGGCCATCACCAGCGCATCGCCCTTGGGCAGGCGGCGCTCGACGATCAGCGGATAGGCCACCGGACCGGCGTGCAGCTCGCCCACCGCCACCGCCCGTCGGCGGGTGATGCGCTTGTCGCGGACATCGGCCATATGGAAGGCCGCATTCAATTCCCCACTCATCGTGTTGCTCATCCTCCGATGGAGGCCAGGTGCGGGGTCAGCCCGGTCTGGCCCTGGTGCAGTCCATGCCCGGCCGCTTTCAGGCCAAGCTGGGTGGTGATGCGTGCCAGCAGCGCGTCATGGTCGTCGTCGTTCTGCAGCAGCGGCCGCAGCGGCACGCCGAACTCGCCGAACAGGCACAGCCGCAGGTCGCCCTTGGCGGTCACCCGCAGGCGGTTGCAGCCCTTGCAGAAATCACGCGAATACGGCGCGATGATGCCGATGCGGCCGCGATGGTCGGGGTGGCCGAATTCGCGCGCCGGGCCGGCGTCGGCCGCGCGCGGGCGTTCGTGCCAGCCGGCAGCCAGCAGCTGCTCGATCACCACGTCGGCGCGCAGGTGATGGCGCTGGAAATAGGCTTCGTTGTCGCCGGTGCGCATCAGTTCGATGAAGCGCACGCTGAAGGGGCGCTCGCGCAGGTAGTCCATCCACTGCGGCAGCTCATCATCATTCAGGCCACGCAGCAGCACCGCATTGAGCTTGATGGCCGGCAGGCCCAGTGCCTGCGCCAAGGCCAGGCCCTGCTCGATTTCCGGCAACCGGTCATGCCCGGTGATGGTTGCGAAGCGCTCGCGCTGCAGGCTGTCCATGCTCACGTTCAACGCCGTCAGCCCGGCGCGGTGCCAGCCCGGCAGGCGCCGCGGCAGCAGCGTGCCATTGGTGGTGATAGCCACCTTGGCGATGCCCGGCACCGCCGCCACGGTGGCGATGATCTCGTCCAGATCCTTGCGCAGGCTCGGCTCACCGCCGGTCAGGCGGATCTTGCTCATGCCCAGCGCCGCGAACGCACGCACCAGGCGCGCGATTTCATCCACCTGCAGGAAGCGCGGGCGGCCGTCGGCCTGGTAACCGTCGGGCAGGCAGTAGCTGCAACGGAAGTTGCAGGCTTCGGTCAACGACAGGCGCAGGTACGGAAAGCTGCGTCCGAAACCGTCGGTGAGTTGGCGGGGATGACCTGCCAGTGCGCCCTCACCTACCGGCTCTGGCGCCCGAATGAGCTCGGCTGACATTCTTAGTCCTCCCTACGACATGCCGGCGCAATCACTGTGAAATGACCACCCTGACCGGGATCGACTTCGCCGCGGGGGTACCACTGATGCGATCGAAGTAATCCAGAGGTAGCAGTGGATTGAGTTCAGGGTAGTAGCCCGCAATCGCGCCACGCGGCATCGGATAGTCAAGCACAGTCAACCCATCGACCCGCCGGCAGACGCCATCACTGGAGATCGTCTCGAGGCTCACCTGTTCCTCCTTCCCAATCCCTCGTGCTACTCGATCTTCCAGGTTCATGAAGAGGATCATTCGATCGTTGTACACACCGCGATAGCGATCGTTGTAGCTGTAGATTGTCGTGTTGTACTGGTCATGGGAGCGAACCGTGGCCAGCCGAAGCATAGTGGGATCCTCGACCAGGTCGTTCACTTCAAGACCCGGCAACACCAGAATATTGGCCTTCCCGTTAGGTGTCGGCCACTCACGGCGGCGCGGCGGAATGTCCAAGTGGAAGCCACGCGGCGCCTGGATCCGTTCATTGAAGTCTGCGTAGATGCCGGGATAGACCGCCGCGATCAGCTCACGAACATGGTTGTAATCGTGCATGCAAGCTGCCCAGTCGACCTTGCTGTCCGGCAGTGTTGCCATTGCCATGCGGCACACGATCTCAACTTCCGGAAGAACATGTTCACTCACAGGCTCCAGCACTCCACGGGATGCGGTGACATTCGACATGGCATCCTCGATGGTGACAAACTGCTCACCTAGCGGGGTATGGATCCACTCCGAGCGCGCCACCACCGGTAGGATCAGCGCCTCCTTGCCATGCACTAGGTGGCCACGGTTGAGTTTGGTGGCGATGCCAACCGTAAGCTCAAGACCACGCATTGCCCTGTAGGCAATTTCGGTATCAGGAACAGCATGGATGAAGTTCCCGCCCATGCCGATGAAGACCTTGGCGGTTCCAGCCAGCATCGCCTCAATAGACTCAACCACATGGTGCCCATGTTCGCGCGGCGGTTCGAACCCGAACACGTCGCGAACTTGGTCCAGGTAGCGTTGCGTCGGCTTCTCATCAATGCCGACGGTACGGTCGCCTTGCACGTTGGAATGGCCGCGAATAGGAGCAATGCCCGCCCCGGGCTTTCCGAAGTTGCCGCGCAGCATCAGCAGATTGGCAACCTGCTGCAAAAGGCGAGATCCTTGCTGGTGCTGGGTCAGGCCCATGCCATAGCAGATAATGGTCGCACGGGAACGGATGTAGATCTCTGCACAACGCAGAATCTGCTCCTTCTTGATCCCGGACACTTGGAGGATCTGGCTCCACTCCAGGGACATCACTTCTTCACGCAATGCCTCCAGCCCGACGGTGTGCTCGGTCAGGAATTCGTGATCGAGAACAGACTCGCCGGCCGCTTCCCGCTCGAACATAGCCTTCATGATGCCCTTGATCAGGGCCAGGTCACCGCCGATGCGAATGTGTACAAATTCACTGGAAATCGCGGTGGAGCCAAACGTGGCCATTTGCACGACGTCTTGGGGCTCGGCAAAGCGAATCAGCGCACGTTCCGGCATAGGATTGACCGCGACAATTGGAGCATTACGCTTCCGCGCCTCCACCAGGTTGGACATCATTCGTGGTGAGTTGGTGCCTGTGTTCTGGCCGATGACGAAGATGGCCTCAGCATGCTCAAAGTCATCGAGCACGATAGTGCCCTTGCCGACGCCAATTGCCGGCGGCAACCCCCGGCTGGTCGGCTCGTGGCACATGTTCGAGCAGTCCGGGAAGTTGTTGGTTCCGAACTCGCGCACGAAGATCGAGTACAGGAACGCGGCTTCGTTCGGCGTCCTCCCCGAGGTGTAGAACTCAGCCTCATGCGGGCTGGACAGGGCCTGCAGGTGTCGCCCGATCAGCGCGAAGGCTTCATCCCAGCTACAAGGAACGTAATGGTCGGTTACCGGGTCATATCGCATCGGCTCGGTCAATCGACCCTGCATCTCCAGCCAATAGTCGGACTGCGCCATCAGCTCCTGGACAGTGTGCTCCGCGAAGAACTCACGCGTGGCGCGATGCTTGGTTGCCTCCCATGCCAAGGCCTTCGCACCGTTTTCGCAGAACTCCAGCTTCTTGGTGTGATCTGCATCCGGGAAAGCGCAACTGGGGCACTTGAATCCCCCAGGCTGATTCATCGACAAGAGCGCTTTAGATCCCTTGGCAATGACGCTCTGCTGCATCAGAACCTTGGCGGTTGCACCGGCGGCACCCCAACCACCGGCAGGATGGTCGTAGGCTTTGTAACGGGGGATCTTCTGCTCTGACATGACAGGCACTCGCAGCATGCAATTGGGAGTGGGAAAAGTTAAGCACGCGACGGCCTCCCCTTCCACGGACAGTATGTCCACCCTGCCCAGACAAGACGTCCGGCGTACACGCCGGGGATCGAATCGAGGCACTGGTGTCCGATACGAGTGCCTCAACGGACCCGAAGCGCTCATCCTGGCCCTCACCACGAACAGGTCTTCACGCCACCCGCCATCGATTGTAACCATCTAATTTATCGGGCGTTTTCTAGCTACAGACACCTGTAGCGGACAGGCGGACCACAGCCCCTCGAACAGAATGTCGGATCAACTCAGCCAAACTGTCCATCTGCGAACATTTGTAAATTTTGACCGCAGCGGGGTGTACGCCTTGGGATACTCTCCGCACTGTCAAACCACTAAGAAGTCCCCGACCCGAGGGACCCTGCACGCCCAGATCATCGTTACCGGCTTCCCTCCCCGCCAGGCCTCATCTCCATGCAAGCGCCCAGCCCAGTACCTGCCAACGAGCCCTGCGGCATCGCATATCGAAGAACCCTTCGGTGGCGTGGTGGCGAGCGCGGCTCAATCATGGACAGCGTTGCCGAAGAAGTGCCTGTCGCGATGCTCTACAACGACAATCCTTTCTCGGTGATGATGGCCAGCCCAACGGATCTGGAAGACTTTGCGCTGGGCTTTTCCATGACGGAGGGAACAATTTCTGATCCCTCCCAACTTCTCCGGATTGAAGTGAGGCCATCGCTGGAAGGCATTGAGCTGGCGATGGAAGTCACAGATAGTGCGCCCATCGTGTCAATGCCCAAGGACGCCACCCGCAACCTACCCGGGCGTAGCGGTTGCGGGCTATGTGGAGCTAGTCGACTGGAGCAAGTGCTCAGAATGCCTTTGCCAATCGACCGACCCACCACCTACTCCGCCTTGGCGCTACGCGTAGCGCTGTCCTCGCTAGAAGGGCTACAGCCAATGAACGAGGCTGCCGGCTCAACCCACGCAGCAGCGTGGGCTCTCCCGGACGGAGCTATCGAAGTGGTACGCGAAGACGTAGGCAGGCACAACGCACTAGATAAGCTCATTGGTGCAATGAGGCGCTCATCGACTTCAACCAACGAAGGTCTCGTGCTTCTATCTAGCCGTGCTAGCTACGAAATGGTGAGTAAGGCCGCCTATGCAGGCATGGCGATCGTTGCAGCGGTATCGGCACCCACAGCCTTAGCCATAGATCTCGCAAAGGCAGCAGGAATCTGTCTTGTCGGCTTCGCGCGCTCGGATGGCTTCAATATCTATTCACACCCCCAGCGCCTACTCGATTTGGAAGCTGCACACCTAGCAGCCGTATGACACCAGATGACGCCTGCCGTGCAATAAGCAAGGATCTCCGCCGATGAAATTGCCAAGCACGATCGGAACTTGAGCCGCTAGCCACCACCCACCCCCTATTGGGATCGTTATGGACGCCCTCCTCCTTTCCCGAATTCAGTTCGGCTTTCTCATCAGCTTCCATGTGCTCTTCCCTGCCTTCACCATTGGCTTGGCCAGTTGGCTTGGTTTCGTGGAATGGCGCTGGCTTCGAACCCGCAACCCGGTGTGGCGGGATCTGTTCTTCTTCTGGCAGAAGATCTTTGCCGTGTCCTTCGGCATGGGCGTGGTAAGCGGTATCGTCATGGCGTTCCAGTTCGGCACAAACTGGCCTCGTTTGAGCCAGATCGCCGGAACCGTAATCGGCCCCCTACTGACTTACGAGGTCCTGACAGCCTTCTTCCTGGAGGCAAGTTTCCTCGGAGTGATGATGTTCGGCTGGGGGCGAGTATCACCACGCCTGCACTTCTTTTCCACATGCATGGTCGCACTTGGAACGCTCTTTTCAACGTTCTGGATTCTTGCCTCCAACAGCTGGTTGCATACGCCTGCGGGCTACGAAACGATCAACGGAGTGGTCCATCCGGTTGACTGGTTCGAGGTTGTGTTCAATCCATCGTTCCCCTATCGACTGGCCCATATGGCAATAGGGTCATTCATAACAACCTGCTTCGTGGTGGGTGGTGTTGGCGCCTGGTACCTGCGGCGTAAGGAGCACGTCGAAGCCGGCCGCAAGATGCTTGGGGCGGCTGTGATATTTGCGGCCATTACCGTTCCTGTTCATATTTTCGTGGGTGACATGCATGGTCTGAACACCCTCAAGCACCAGCCGATGAAGATCGCAGCGGTAGAGGCTCACTGGCATCAGGGCCAAGAAGGTGAAGGAGTTCCGCTGGTCGTCTTCGCTGTACCAAATGAGAAGGAAGAGCGGAACGATCTTGAGATCGCGATTCCGCGTGTTGGCAGCCTCATCCTGACTCACTCCATGGATGGAACCTTCGCACCGCTGACATCCGTACCGGCGAGCGAACGGCCTCCGGTCACGCCTGTGTTCTTCGCATTCCGGATCATGGTTGGGATAGGCACCCTCATGCTACTGCTCGCCTGGCTTTCTGCTTTCACCCTGGCCCGCCGTAAGCTGTTCGATTCCGGGGCCCTGCTGCGCGCTTGGAACTGGATGCTTCCAAGTGGGTTCGTTGCTTTGGTGGCCGGCTGGTTTGTCACCGAGATGGGGCGCCAGCCTTGGATTGTCTATGGCGTTTTGCGAACGGCTGATGCCGTGGGACCGCAAACGGCCTGGATGACAGCGATCTCACTCGCGGTCTATGTCGCTGGATATGCGTTCGTATTTGGTTGGGGCATCTGGTATCTGGTCAAGATCCTCCGACATGGCCCACATGCCCAAGACGGAAGTCCGTCGCTAGAGGGTGGTGATCGCACACCTGCACGGCCTATCTCGGCCGCTGATCAATCTCTCTGAGGAACGCTGACATGGACTCGATGACCTGGTTGCCCATCGCCTGGTTCGCCGTCATCAGCTTCGGCGTCCTGATGTACGTCGTCCTCGACGGCTTCGTACTCGGTATTGGCATTCTCGCGCCCTTTGCCGAGGATGAAGAGCAGCTCGATGTGATGATGAACACCGCTGCCCCAATATGGGATGGCAACGAAACCTGGCTGGTGCTCGGCGGAGCCGGATTGCTAGCAGCGTTTCCAACAGCCTATGCAGCGCTTCTTTCGGCCCTGTACCTTCCAGTACTTCTGCTGCTTGTATCATTGGTTTTCCGGGGGGTCGCCTTTGAGTTCAGGTTCAAAGCCCATCGCTCCAAGAGGCTTTGGAGCGTGGCTTTCGGCCTTGGCTCGCTTCTGGCCGCGTTCTCTCAAGGAGTGATTCTTGGCACGGTGGTGCAAGGCGTGCCAATGACTGGTGACACCTACGCTGGCGGACCATTCCTATGGTTCAGCCCCTTTGCCATGCTTACCGGAGCAGCCTTGGTTGCCGGCTACGCCTTGCTTGGAGGCACCTGGCTAATCTTGAAGACCGAGGGGCGAACCCAGGCACTTGCCAGGCGCCTGACCCGCCCCCTGGTGGTCGCCGTGATCGTGGCCATGGGGCTCGTGAGCAGCTGGCTGCCGTTCCTTGATCTGCGACTAATGACTCGCTGGTTCAGTGACGGGAATTTCTGGTGGCTGTCCCCCGTCCCCCTTCTTACGCTCGCCGTGGCAGTGGCGCTGTGGCGCGCGGAGAAACGCCCCACTCATGATCTTGCCCCTTTCCTACTGAGCCTGTCGTTGTTTGTCCTGGGCTACCTAGGTCTCGTACTCGGCATGTGGCCGTACCTGCTCCCGCCCGGATTGACGATCTGGGATGCAGCAGCGCCAGTGTCGTCGCTTGGCTTCAGCCTGGTCGGCTTGGCGGTCATGCTTCCGGTCATCCTGGGCTACACCGCCTGGTCATACCGCGTTTTCCGCGGCAAGGTGAGTGCGAGCACGAGCTATCATTGAGCGTGATATACCACCCATTCGCCTGATTAGCCAATACGCCCGGCCTCCCAGAATCGTGTATCGCCCTAAGACACACAGGATGTGATGAATGAGGCCTTCAGCCGACCCTGAATCGTATGCCTTCGGATCGAACTGACTTGAAGGAAAGTCGATGATTCACGGTGAGGTGGTAGAAGAACGCCTCACACCAACGAAGCCGCCTAGAAAGAAGGACTACATCATGTATGGGGCCGCTACGAGATAGCCACCTGACAAGAGTGAGTGGGTCCCTTCCCGACAGCATGGGGCTAAGTAGCTCAACAGTAGAGCCTCTGGCCAACGTGCAAACCCACGGCCGTACGGATCTTAACCATAGGTGGAAGCCCTCCCGCTCAAGCCTACGCCTTTCAGCAAGCTCCGCTCTGAGCTGACGCCGGCGAACTTGGCGGGCTATCTCCAAGTGTGGCGAGTACTCCCCCTTGCCATGATAGGCAACCTTCAGGACGTAGCCCCGGGCCCTGGTAGGAATCGGTGAGTACGAAGCTCGAACACGCGCAAAGAAGTACCCCGCGAAAACGGCAGTTGCGACGAGAACAACATGAAGTTCGCTCGGGGCGATACGGTATCCACTCGCGGTGAAGAACTGGACGCAAACAAGTCCATCACAACCCGTAGGAATCAACGTTCGATACAACGTCGTCCCGGGAACATACAAGAGAAAAATGAAGCCATAGGCGCACCATTTCCAGCAATGAACTCGCTGATCCAGCACCGGCTCCCAACTGAGCTCTCTTTTGGGGCGGCGCAGAACGTAAGCGCCAATGAAGAGCAGCGAAGGAACGCCCAATAGCAGCAGCAGGTCGATGATCTTCTGAATTGAGTACATGGCAGGGTACTTAGAACGTCGCTCCGGAGCTCCTGGGCAAACGGGATGCCATCGACTGGATTCGTGGCCGGGACGACCCGCCAGGAGTCTGGACAGAGCTGTATCGGCCGCGCGACATGGAACTTGAACCACTGATTCGTCCATGCTCAATGGCCTACTCGCGCTCCTCGGCATAGCACGGCTCCCCAAAGAACCTAGAACGCCGCTGGAGGAAGCGACGGGACTTTCACTCACAACTCCAGCGCAGCCACGGACAGCAGTGTGGTGATATCTGAAGATCAGATGGACGCGAACTCGCCTCGCTGCTATGCTGGTGAACTAGGCGAGCGATCTGAGAGACAAGTGGCCTATGTTGTCACCCAACCGACCCTCATTTCGCATTGGCCAGAGTTGGACGATTTCGTTCGTTCAATCGGCCCGTTCTTAGCCTGCGCCTGGTGCGCACTGGAGCGCTCAAGGACCGTAAGCGGGCCTGTTGCCGCCGAGGGCTTGGCCTCAGCCGCACTCGATACGCTTGCCTCACTTCGCGTACTGCAGCGCATTCCCATCGCAGCCCCCAATTCCGGGGCGAGGTCCTTGTATGAGCCTCTGGCATGGACCTATCAGGCCGCTTGGTCACGTCAGGACGTGAGTCTGGAGGCCAGGTTGACCAGTACGCTTACCCGATGGGCTGCCGAATGCCCGTCCACTGCCAAACGGACCTTGGGAACCTCGCTCGCAGAGAGCGAAGCCCGTGCATACCTGGCCAACCTGCTACGCAAGTATCGGCTATCTCCCACGCTGGGCAATGGCCTGAGATCGACCCAGCTCCCGGAGTGGAATGCACTGAGCTTGGGACGCAAGAGGTATGTACTGTGGGCCGGCATGCGCAACGTTGCGTCGGAGTTCCTGAAAGCTCATCTGGACGAGGAGGCCGCCCGTCGGGTACTTGATCGAGAGATCAGCAGGAGATGCACTTGGCTCGTTAGCCGAGTTCAATCGGGAGCACTTGACCCGACTGACTTTTGCTTCGTGCCAGGCCATGGCTGGCGTCAGCCGTTGATCTTGGACGTGGCAATGGAGACCTTTATCCCTCTGGGCAGACAGTACTGGCTGCAGCCAAGTAGCGACTGGAGGCTTTAGCGGATACTCTCCGCGCCGCGTCCACTAGTGGGCGCGCGACCCAGCGAATCCGGTGTCAGCGGTCAACTAGATCGCGTAGGTATCGGTGGCGCCAATAGCCAGGGCCTGGCCTTGAACGACTGATGAGCTCGCCACGCGTTTGATCTGGAAGGGCAACTACGAGCGCAGTCCCTGTGCCCATTGCTGCAGGAACTCCTCCTGGACAGCGGTCTCGATGGCACCCGGCCTGACACGTCGCACCGAGCCAATGGCAGCCTGCGCTGTTCGCTCAGCCCCTGACTGCAGTAGAAGCATCGCTGCGACAGTGCCGGCTCGCCCCAGCCCACCCTTGCAGTGGACCACAATGCGCAGGCCCGAATGCAAACTCCGAACGAGCATTGACCCCAGTACTGGCCATCGTTCGAGCAACCTCTGGTCAGGCGCTGCGCCATCCGTGATTGGAAGGCCATGCCATGAGATGCCCTGCCCTTCAACCACTTGAGGCAAGCACTCGATCCGCAACTCACTGAACTCCCACGGCTCGAGTAGCGTAATCAGGTGGCTGGCTCCCCAACGCTGAATCACAGAGACATCCACATCGATGTCTCTCGCCCATGCCCCCGTCATCGCAACTTCTTGGTACTTACCTGGCGCGAAGGTCACACCAATTGCCCCTCCCCTTTCGCCAACCGGGAGTTCCGCGATAGCTAAAGGGTGGGTCAAACTTGTTCGAATCATGTCGGATCTCCTGAACGACAGCCCATTCCTATGCAGCAACCGGCGCTGCTGGCTGGAAGAGCTGCACCCGCCAACCCACTCACTAAGCACACCAACTACAACGGAACAACCAATCGTTCCTTCAGCATCTCAAGGGCCACTTCCAGGCCGGCGTCATCCGCGTCATATGGAGCGCCGAACAAAGAGACCTCAATCCAATAGCGCTCCTGCCCCGGATGGATGTAGTCCGAGTGATCGTCCAGCAACAGCGCTGCACCCAGGATCGGAGACACATACCGGAGGTCCTTCGTTGCCCCTCCCCAGAATGTATATGGCAACTCAGCGAACCAGCCTGGCGCGCTCCCTTCCTCGACCAGCAGCCGCGAAATCCTGCGGAAAGCTGCCTCAGGGACCGTGGTGTAGATGACCAGATGCTCGAAGAGTTCATGAGCGACCTCAAGGAACTGATAAAGCCCTGGGCGTGGAATCTGGCTGACAGCATTTGAGATCAGCGTCCCCTCGAGATCGAGAGCAAGGATGGTCGGTCGCATTGAGCGCTAGAATCCTCATCAGTAGTTGGACACTTGGATCTGGAGCGTTCCGCGCTGCGCTTGGTCATCGGACGCAGTTGCTGAACGCCAATGAGTCAGATATCTGAGAACTTCTCGGCTTGCTTAAGCTGATTCTCCAGAGAATGGATCTTTTCCCTATAGTTGGCAGCTATGTAGGGCTTGTCATTGAAGTCCAAAGCCGTCTGAGGAATTAGTTCGAGCTCGACTCGCGTTGAAGACGCTTGTCGAATTGCCAGTGTCGACCACGCATCATCACCTTTTACGAAGCCAACATTGAAGCGCGCCGTGACGCCGTGGTTCGGCTTGAGGCCATCAATCGATCGGAAGTCGCTGTGCACCCGCGACTTTGCCGTGGGCTGAGCTTCGCCATTGATGTAGAGCGTCGCCGCCCAGCTGGCCTGGCTGAGCGCCAAAGTTGAGCTATTGGCAATTCGCGCCTCAATGACCGGCTTCGGGCCAAAGAAGCTGTCCTCGATCCGTAACGTTGCGCCACTCGCACGCACTCTTTCTAGTTCGGTGATCGTCGGACGCTGTGTGTTGGCCTGCTCCTGCAGAGCAAGAATTTCTTTTGGATGGGCATCCCTAATCTGCTTGATGTGCCCCCTAACCACCTGTCTTATAGATGCATTCGGGTAGGCCTTGTTCAGCTCAGCCAGATCAAGGTCGGCAACGGCCCAGTTGAAGGCATCCCGCTCATGGGCACTCAGCTCGGCGTCAATCGCGTCAATCGACGCTCTGTATTGCTCCTGCGTGCCGTCAGTGACCAACTTCCTGTCTACTGGACCGCTGCAGGCGGCAACTAGGACCGTCAGAGCAAGCAGCAAGCCCTGCCTGCCCCAGCCAGCTGCGTCGCGTCGACGTTGTTCTTTGATCATGCCCTTCCCCTGTCAATGAGAAGCACAGGATATCTGGTTTTTAGATATCGGAGAACTGGATATAGCTTCTGAAGCCGCTCAACCAGGGTGCGGCCGTGGCCAAGACAATCCATCGCAAGGAATACGCCGCCCTGATTGAGACCGTCAGAGACGCGCGCTTGGCTGCTGGCCTTACCCAAGTACAAGTGTCCAGCAAGCTGGGGCGCAGCCAGTCGTTCATTAGCGATGTTGAGACAGGGAAGCGCAGGGTTGACGTCGTGGAGCTTAGGGACATAGCGCGCCTGACAGGCCTATCCCTGGGCAAGCTCATTGCCGACTTTGAGAAGCGACTCAAAGACTGACTTTACTGAGCTATGGCTCAGTCTTCTTCAGATGCGTACCACTAGGCTCACACATAGTGCCCAGCGGCCGTACCATCACCGCCAATGCGCGCTGGACCTGGTGACCCCGAAAAGCCCTTCCATCGTCGCGGAGGAGGAGCATGCCATCACGAGAACGATGCCATGACCGCTTTGCTTGCCATCCTGGCAATGCTTTCCGGCAGCGCTGCCGCGTGGCTTTGCTACCTGGCCTCACCGCAACAGCAGTACGCGGCCACCTGCCGGCATTGTCCCGAGGAGAGGCTCGTCGACCGTTGTGCCAGACATTTAATGATCGGGCGCCGGCGCGATGGGTCATCTCCGCCCCCTCCCCCTGCCGCGCTCGTCCCGTTCATTCGGCCACTGCAAGGCGCTGAACCTAGGATCTTGGGTAAGGAATACGGAGCTTGTTCAGTGCCCGCCTCCGCGGTGGACATGAGTGATTACAACGATCTACGCACTCTCCATCGGATGGGAGTGCGCCTTGGCGCCACCTGGCTCTTCGTGGGCAGCCATCAAGCGAATAATCGCGTCTTCGGGCAGCAGAGCTTGCCTTCTTCCCGTTGCTAGTACCGAGGTTGCCCACTCCCAGGCAACGTTATTGAAACTGACGGACCGTCGCACGTCTTCGCTGGCGTCTTCGAACGGCACCTTCAGTTTGATTCTCGGCCCCAATCCAAAGCGAAGGTCAAAGCCGTAGTCGACCGAGAGCAGTCGGCGAAGCTCCCGCGTTGGGCCGCCGGGGACGTAGCCCGTCCAGCCATTGGCTTTCATGTGAAGGATGGTGCTGCGCAGCCAATCTGCCTGGGCATTGAGCACTCCCCGGTCCAGTTCGAACTCAACGAACGTGTCAGAGGCCATTGGGAAAACATATCGGATAAGGTACTCGAAAAGTTCCGGTGCGATCGCTCGCAAGCCCGTCACAGTGGCGGCCATCAGCATGATTCCATGCAATGAACGTCCGATGTCAAACGCACGCGACGCATCACCCGCTTCATGGGCTTCCCGAACGAGTACGACGGCAGCAGCGATCGCCTGCAGGTCTGCCTGCCCCTCAAGGCGGATTAGCGGCTGGACCGGGGCGGTGCGCCGAACATAGCGCCCCATCGCCAATGCCCGTTCTTCGAATAGGGCACTTTGGATCGATGGCCGCAGTCGCTTCAGCAGCTTGTCACCGTCGCCACCGATCGGCCGACGCACATCCAGCAGGTCCCAGCTCGGATCCTCCAGCAGGTAGCTAGAACGCGGGACCTGCTGTTCACAGGCATAGACCGTCTCAGCACTTGGGAGGTGCTTCCCCACAGCGTACTTGGCCCACACGTTGTGGTGATACAAGCCATCACGGTAGGTGTGTGGCTGCAGTCGCTGTCCGACGCCGTAGGCGGTGGATTGGTGCAGGCGTATGCGTAGCCCTTCAAACCAAACGCCAGCTCTAAGGACGTTCAACGCCTTCTTCAATGATCTGGGGCGATCGGATTGGGCAAAACACAGCATGTTTTCTAGCCGGGCTTCGTGATAAGGCTTTATCCTTTTCAATGGCTTAGCAGACATCTTGGTGTGGAAATAGAGTAACGATTTACTCCAGCTTGCCATCTGTGCAAAAGCCAATGCAATGACTACGCTAGTGCCATGACTGAGCGTGACACGATCGTGGACCCACTGGCTCGCTTGCTGGAGCAGGATTTGCTGCAGCGCTATGGACCAATGATTGGCCAGGATGATCTGCGGCAAGCCTTGGGCTACAGCTCTTCCGACGCCTTCCGCCAGGCCCTCGCTCGAGGGGTCTTGCCCGTTCCTGTTTTTGCCATCGCACATCGGCGCGGCAAGTTCGCACTGTGCAAGGATGTCGCGCAGTGGTTGGCCCAATTACGACATCACGCACAAGGCGTTGAGTCGGCAGGATGCTAGTAGCCACAGTTTCGCGCCCAGTCGGGGCTGACTGCGTTGTTCGCGCCGACGCCTGCTGCACTTGTCGGCGTCGATGACCCTGTCGGCGTCGTTTACGTAACTGTTGCAGATGGATGCAGCAGAGCCTCGCGCCCGGAGCCGCCCCCCAGTTGCTGACGGTAAGGAGAACATCCTCGCAGACCTAGTTCAGAACTCCGGACCATAGAAATGAAAAATGCCCCCGTTGGCGCGGAGGCATTTGGCCTCTCGTCGGAGCGAGAGGTGGTGAGCACTAGTAGAAGCTGACATCAGGCTCGCGCATTTCTCCCCCCAAGTCAAGTCGCCCAATGCCGGCGGCTGGGCACTCGTGTGCGCTCGCTCGGGCCAGTCGACCCCGGCAGACAAGAGGCGTGCTGAGTTTCCCTGGCCGCGCATGGTGCGAAGCAGCGCACACATGCGCCGCAACAGGAGAAACCAATGACTGCAGGAGCAGCGGCCACCGCCTCGGGCGTGGCCACGTCACATCACGTTGACGCTTCACTGAACTACACACCCCGTCCGCTCAAGCGAGGCCAGCGTAGCCGGCGCGAGGTTTTCGTGTTCCAGTCCCCGCGCAATGGCCGCGTGGTCACCGTCGCCGACGCCAGTGCGTTTGCCTACGCCCTTCTGCTCGAGTTCGATCCAACCGTGCGAACCTACGTGGAAAGGCCGCGGCAGCTTCAAGTAACGAGCAAGAGCCGCATAGACCTGAGCTTCTGGTCGGAGCGAAATGACGGCACCGAGCGATTTGATCTGATCATACCGGCCGCCCGTACTCTGCAGAGCACCACAGGCTCAATGGCGCTGCCGGGAAAGCAGGAGCTCATCGAGATTGGGACTCGCAACGGGGTCAATCTGACACTGGTTACCGAGCACGAGCTGACCTCCCAGTTGTCCCAGATCGCCGTTGCCTACGAGCTGTTGCCACTGGTATGGGATAGCGCCCGTATAAGCGCGCGGGCTGCGATCGCTGAGCAGGTAAAAGAGCTGCTTAAGCGCGCCGCTCGTCTGAGCCTGCTCAGCGTTGCAGCTGCCCTGCCCTATACCTCCAACCAGGTGCGAGCCACGGTGGCCTGGATGGTTCACCAGGGCGTGGTCCACCTGATCGACCATACCCCCGGCGCTTCGGACGCCGTACTGGAGCTCGTCCGTGGCTAATCCTCCCTATCTCTACGATGCCCAGGAGCTGGCCACGTGGTACCGGCCGAATGTGAATGAGGTGCGGGAAGAAGACCGCGACTCCTATCGCCGTGCTGAGGCCGCGCTGCTCGGGGTGGTCACCGGGCAGCTCTCCCTTGCGCGGGCGGCCAAGCTGCACGGACTGTGTCGTAAACGCCTAAGGCGGATGGTAGCCCATGCGCCGGGCGTCCATGCCGACGGCATGGCCAACGGATTTCGCGTATGTGTGCCCTACGGCACCTATCAGCGCATGCCAGGAGCATCAGGCGAGGTGTCTGTTCCTAGCAGTGGCGGGCCCGGAAGCATCGCTCAGCTGCTTCAGGCGCTGCCTGCAGTGCGTGACCTGGTGGAGCGCTTCACAGACCCATTGCCGCCAGGGCGTGCACCAAGGGCATTCTCCCGCCTACATGAGCGCATTTGCGCGGAACTGCGTCGACTGGATCTCTCTGACCACTACCCCCTGAACACGCCTGACCATGGGCGCAGAGCCCTGCTCGACTACCTGCGTCGTGACCGGCTTGCCGCGGTCGTGCCGGGGACGCTGGAGCTGGAGCCTATGGCTGTCCATAAGCTGGAAGACGCCTTCCGAGGCAGGCTGTTTGATCGTACGGAGTTCGACGCGCACCGCATCGATGTCGAAGGCACCTTGAGTGTTGAGCTTCCGGATGGCGGGGTTGCAGAGCGGCCCATCACTACCCTGTGGCTTCTGGTAGAGGTGGAGGTGCGCTCCAGAGCCATTGTCTCGTGGTCCCTGCGCGTTGGTCGTGGCTACAACAACCTCGATGTGGCCACCTGCCTGGCATCGGGACTTCGCCCGTGGTCGCCTCGCGAGCTCACCATTCCTGATCTGGCCTATGCGCCCGGTGCGGGAATGCCAACGGGACTGGAGCCGGCATTGGCCTCCAGGCGCTCGCGCTCGATCGCCCTGGACAACGCCTTGGCCCACTCAGCCCTGGAGCTGGAAGCTTCGATGTGTCGCTCCCGCGGTGGCGTGATCATCTTCGGCCGCGCCCACGAGCCCCGATCTCGGCCTATTGTCGAGCAGCTGTTCTCGCGCTTGGAGCGCGGAGCACTGCGCCGGATCCCTGGCGGCTTTGAGCCTGCCAAGTCCCTAAATGAAAGCAGGCGACGGATAAGCAAAGTCCCTGGGAATGAGCACTACTTCAATCTGGGCGCATTCGAAGAGCTGCTTGACGTCATCATCGCAAACTACAACGCTACGCCGCACCCAGCGCTGGGGAGCCTGTCTCCTCTTCAGTTCCTCAGGACCCAGCCCTGCTCGGCCTTTGCTTTCAGTCCCGATGTCGCCGAGCAGGACGCCGCGGACCTGTGCACGGTCCTGGTTCCGTTGGTCGTGCATGGCAACAGGCCCCAGGGTGTGATGCCCCACGTCAACTACAAATATGTCAAATACCGTGGACCCGGCCTGGATGGGCGCTGGGAGCTGATCGGCAAGACGGTGCTCGCTCGCGTCAATCGCAATGACCTACGTACGTTGACATTGATGAAGAGCGTCACCGCTCCGTTGTGCGGTGTACGCGCTGCAGACCCTTGGGCCCGCACGGCACACGATGAGACGACCCGATCTTTGATCATGCGATGGATCAAGAATCGCGACGGGTTCAGCGTTGCCGGTGCTGATTGCGCAGTTGTGGCCTATGTGGGCTTCCTCAAAAGCAGGATGCAGACCTCACAGCTGGCGGTCGATCAATTGGCGCGCATGGACGCGGCGACACGCCCAGTGTCTCGCCAGGCTGTTGAGCCTGACTGCTACAGCACGGCTATCACGATGGCAACCGACGGCTGGATCAGCCTGGATGAATAGTGCGACGCCTGATCGCCTCCTCGCCAGCTCTGCCACCGCCAACTTCCAGACCTTGCCATGAAACACACCCACAGCAATCCGCTGATTGCCTCCCACCATCCGTTGCTGGTCCCCGATGGTTACCAGATCAACACCAAGCCCACCGAGCGGCTGGCCAATTTCATTCGTAAGAACATCTTTGAAGGACACCACGGGTGCTCGGCCTATGGAGGCGGCGGCGTGGGGAAAACCACCGCCATTGCCTACCTCACCGACAATGCACCGCGCTGGCTGATTGACAGCGACAAATCCCCGATGGGTGTGGCGATGCGGATGGTCATGGCCAGCGGCATTCGTCGCACGGACCGCGCCTTCTGGTCGACCATGAATGATCGGATGGGGATCGGTAGCTCAAGCGCAACCTCAGCAGCGGCAGGGATGGCCAAGCTCAGGAACCTGATCAGCAGCCGCTGCGGCCAAGCCGGCGTGAGCAGGATGGTCCTGTTCATCGACAATGCGCAGCGGATCACCGAGGCCGAGTACGAGTACCTGGAGGATCTGGACAGTATGGTCAGAGAGGACCGGCTGAGCCTGTTCTTGGTGCTGATGCGCCAGAGTGACGCCGAAGGCGTGGACGTGGGCGATGACTGGCGTGATCGTGCAACCCACAGCATCCGGCGCTGGTTCATGGCCACCGCCCCCTTTGGCCCATTGATGGGCCTGGATGAGGCCAAGCATGCCTTGGGCGGTTACGACAGCAGTTGGTGGCCAACGCCTGACATGCCCTACAGCCGCTACTTCGCCCGCTCCGCCTTCGACGGCGGCTGGCGCCTGGCGATGGAGGCCCCGCTGATCTGGCAGGTGATGGGAGAGCTTCGAAAGAAGGGAAAGTTGCCGGAGAGCCAGGCCTGGCCGATGGCAACGTTCACCTTGATGGTGCGTCATTTGCTCCACGACATTGCATTTCGGCAGAAGGACTTCACAGGCTTCACCGCCGACCAGGTGGCCACCGCCCTGCAGAACTGCGGCTATCTGCGGTTGGAGTACGTCCGGGCGCGCATGCGTATGCCTCTGACGAGCTGACGGAAGGAGCACGTAATGGCCTGGAACGACGATATCCAAGGGCAGCCGGCAGTGCCACGCATGATAGGGGCTGACCTCAGCCCCTATCCCTACATCTCCGGCTACGGATTGGCTCAACGCATCACGGCGTTTGCCCTCCCCGCCGGTGTGGAGCTGACGGCCCTTGGCTTCAGGAATCGAAAGGGGATGGATGTTCTGATTGCGACCCAGCGATTGGGCAAGCCCCGATCGAACTTCCTTTGGAGCTTGGCGTTGACCGACACGAAGGTGGGGGCATATTGGGCCCCGGAAGTCTGGTCGCCAACCGACTGCCCAGGATTGTTCTCTCGGCATCCGAGACCGCTTCGGCAATGCTGGGAGTGCGCTGAGCACGGATACCACAGTGCGCTGTTCCAGCTTCCCTCCATCACTCGTTGCCCCTGGCATGGGCTGCGGCTCAGCTGTACCTGCCCGCAGTGCGGTCAAACCCAGTTCGCCCGCTTCAATGATAAAAATGCGCTGGGTGTCTGTGCCTGTGGATACATCGCGATGAACGCCCGGACTGCGCTTGCAGGCATGCGCAGCTTCCCAACGTATCAATGCGCTTCGTGGGCCGAGGTCTACTTGGAGTGGGCCCAGCGTCAGCGGGAAAGACGAGTTCTCTATGTGCCCGAATCCAACCAGGCATGGGATCAGGCCTATGCCGCAGTGGCTGCCCCGCCTGCCTATCTTGTCACTCGGGAGCTGCCTGCCTCTAGAACGGCACCGACACATTTCGTGTTTGAAGGCGTTGGCGCAGATCCTGACCACGATTGCCTGTGGGGCTTCTCGCACCTGGGTGGCCCCCAAGTCTTCCGCTTGACGCCTTTGCCCAAAGGCGTCATTGACCGGCTGGCGGCCATCACGGATCAGGCCGTTGCGGAAGTGGCGAAACAGGAGCGCGAAATGGTGCCAAGCGAAGGTCACGCTCGCCCGCTCGATTCAACGTCAGCGTCGCCGGCCAGAGATCGCACATTCCTTATCGGCCCCTATGGCCTGTCGGAGAGCGGTCATGCTTGGCTCAGCCTGGCGGTAGTGGACAAGGAGCTGACGATTGCCTGCGGAAACGCCCTACTGCACTTTTCTGAGAAACTGCGCACGTCTCTTGAACTGCATCTGTCTCCGCAGGCGAGCGTGGCGTCGGTGCTTGGTTCCATCGGCGGCCGCAGGCACCTTGTGGACGCAATGATGGATTGCGTATGTCGTGCTTATGACCAAGGTCTTAGATCGCGGCTGTGCCACCCCACACAGAAGCCGAAGAATGCGCAGGCCAGCACTCTGGAGGTTCCACTGATTGAACTGCAGATCCGTGATGGGGCCATTGCCAGGGTTCAGGTGGCGTGGGCGCCCTCTCCTTCGGAAAAACGGGCGCCAAGCCTGCCGGCGCCCTGTGACATTCGCGAGGTTTCACCGAGGTCGAAACCGAATTCGGCGTAGAGAAGGGAACGGGAGGGTCTGCGACGACGTGGGTCACATGATCCTTGGAGAAGGTAATCTCTGTCTCTTCGGCCGACAAGGGTGCTCAGAAGCGGAGGCGAGCAGCGACTCGTGCAATTTCAAGCGCTAGGGCTGCGCCTGCGGTCGACTCGCGGCGACGGGGGCGATGGGTCCAGTGTTCGGGACGGTAGTGAGCCTACGCAGGTTTGGTGCATATTCAGGCGTAGCGAAAGCGCTACCTGGTGGCATTTGAGCCAAGATTGGACCGAATTCGGTGAGGCTATGCAAGCTGTTCCGACGGGTGCAGGAAGGGGGCTGTACGTGACGGCCGGAATTTCGACGTTGTCCGATAGCACAGAGACTGGCGATTCTGGATCATCGCGTCACCCCTAGGAATGGCAAATAGAACCGTGAGTGCCGTTTAGCTAGGGAGTTCCTTCTGAACCTACGGATTCCACCATGACCACTGCCTGCCTCGTTTTGACCCAGCCGCCGAGCTGGCGCATGGTGAGCGCCCAGACCAGATTCAGCTGCGCCGCACCGGAGTGGCGAATAGCAGCCCTCGATTGCGTCATGTCCAGCGGGAGCCACTCAGGCAAATGCCCGGCCAGAACCATGGGATCGGCCTCGCTAATCTGGACGATCTGAACCGGAAGCGGACGTCCCAGTATTTCCCGTCCGTAGTCACTTGCCCCTTGGAGCGTGAGAGTTCCTCCGAGCAGGGGGCGCAGTTGCTGCTCAGCCTCTTGGACCGAAACTGGGCCAAGGCCGGCGCATGCCTCAACCAGTGCCTCGAAGCACGCAGCCTCCAAAGGGGTATTCCCCAAGAAGGACAGCTGCCTAGATACAATCTGGCGGATTCTCTCTCGAGTAATCCCGTGCACCTCGCCAATTGCACGCAGGGTGCTCTCATCCTCGCCCTGCCCGCCATAGCGAGCCCTGAAGACCAGGGCATTTCTCTCTGCACGCGATGGTGCATGGGCGCGCCGTGTCAGAATGCTGGCGAGGCCGCATCTCTGGGGAAGTTCAATGGCGACGATTGATTACACGCAAGCGGTCAAATACGACGTTGAGCGGGCTCTCCTCAACAGCCGTCGCACCGTTCTATCGGCGCGGCTGAGTCATGAACGCAACTGCGCTCAGCCCTATGCTCACGCAATAAGCAAACTTCAGGCTGAGATGCGTGATGTTGCCGTGCTTGTTCGCCGGCTCAGTGTCCGGCTGGAGCCAAAACGCTGAGACAGTGACACCGTGCGCCGCTGGCCCGCCCAGTACATGTCAGCGGCGAGGACTCGATGCCAATCTCATCGGAAGAGACGCTGGGGCCGTAGGCTGGAAGAAGTAGACGTAACGACCCCAAGGAGCTTTGCCGTGAGCACAATCACCACTACACCGCCCAAAATCACCATTGCGGTGCGTCGTCTGACCGATTCCGTCGTACTTGGCGCAGAGCCGATCTATCTCCCCGTCCGGCCTGAAGCCGACGCGATCGTGCATGAGTGCTTTCCCAATGTGCAGGCCAAGATCGCCCGGGATGGCGGCCAGATGCTGTGCGGTTGGCAGCTTTGGGAGTGGCCGGATGTGCTGGTGGAGGCAGAGTTCCATGCTGTGTGGGTCAGCCCGTGCGGGGAGCCGATCGACGTCTCGCCAAAGCCCGAAGGTGAAACGCGCATACTGTTCGTTCCGGACCCGGGCAGGCGCTACGAGGGCTTGGCCATCGATAACGTCCGAATGCCGCTGAGCGACGATCTGCTGATCAGGCATTTCATCCAAATGTCCGAGGCCATCGTGGGGGTCATGAATCGAGGCAAGCGAGCAACGCAGTACGGCCACGTCAGCGTTCCCGCCAATGAGATTCAGCCGCTTCTGCAGGCAAGAGCTTTCCTGGGGCAATCACTCGCCGCAGGGCTCCGCGAGCATACGCCGTGCCTATGCGGCAGCGGCCGCAAGTATGCGCGTTGCCATGGTAGCCACGTAGAGGCCTTCTTTGGCTCTTGATGGTGGCGTTCTTGGCTCATTTGAATTGTCGTCAATCCAAAGCAACGCCGTTGCTTCTAGCGCAGCGTCGGTAGCTGGAATCAGTGCGCCCCAAGCGAACTCAGGCCTGGTGGCGACTGATTGCACTCTTCCTAGCGGCGCCCTGGGAACACGAACAATCACCCGCATCGCTCGTTAATTACGACGTGCCCTCCAGGCAAGAGGTGAGTGCTGCATTGCAGCATCCGACCGCGCTGGCACCGAGATCAAGCGGCCACAGCAGATGTCGCCGTTCGAGCGGCCGGACCGCGTTTTTGGCGCTCAGGCCTTGCACTTAAAGGCCTAGTGCAGGAGAACTGCGTCCTGCCAGTTGCCTGCCGTACCCGAAAGGTGTATTAGTAGCAATACTACTAACCGCGCTCTTGGAGGCAATGATGTCTTCTGATTTCGCTCCAGTCCCGCCACGGCCGAAGGGTTGGGACGACCTCTTTGAGATTACCCATGGGCTTCATGGAATCCCTATCGAGGAGATAGAACGCGGGAGAGTCGATTATGAGTACACATTCAGCTCCAACGATCTTCGCCCCTGTGGCCGGCTGGGGTGCGAGCAAAAGCACTGTCATGGCTGGCTTGTCGCCTTGGCTGGAGGGCGTTTCGTCAACATTGGGAACGACTGCGCGTTGAAGTACGCCCAGGCGGGTTTATGGTCGTCAAGCATCAGGAACTATAGAGAGCAGGAAGCCTCCAGAGCTCGGGCGGTCGCGCTTGTAGAGGTGAGAGAGCAAGCGCAGGGGAAGCAGTATTGGTTGGACAATTCTCCTGAAGTTGATCGTGCAATCGCGCTGCTCCAGTCATTCTCAGTTCAAGCCCGCGGCGGGCTTCTTAAGGAGCTTGAACGGCGCGCCGAGCGTGGGCACGTAGACATAGAGAGCGAACGACGGCTGACCGATGATGAAGTTCAGTTGCGACGGGCGATGCTTGCTGGCCGCCGAACAGAAGATGAGCCAATGCCGTATTTGCCCACTGTGGAGAGGGTCGTTGTAGGGCGCATTGAGGGGCTCGAGTGCTTCAAGGGCAACGGAAATCCGGAACGGTTAAGGATGGACCTTCAGCGGTTGGTCGAGACATTGTTGAAGTGGTCTCCCGCACAGAAGGATCGCAGCGCCCAACGCGCCCTGCTTCAAGCGACCCGTGATCTGGCGCCACTGAGCAATCGCTTGAATTCCAGCATTGTTGCAGCTGGGCGATTCTTTACCGAATCCAATCTTGAGACGCTGATGCGCCTGGAAATTATCAGATCTCAGGGCATTCAGTCGATCAAACTTGATGGAGTCGGCGGCGTTATCATTTCTCGCCTGCCGCACTGGAGACAGGCCGCCTAGGCTCCGCGCCAAGTCTCGTAGGTTTGATAGTTCGATTCCGGTGGGCAAGGCGCATGCCAGCCTGGCTAGATCCCTAGCGAAAGCTCGGCGCCCCTCCCCTCAGCCCCCCTTTCCCCGAGTCTTGATCAGTGGGTGAACTGCGAAGGAGCTCGCCTAAACAGCCCAATGTTGTTTCCGAGAGCGATTGGTAAGGCCGCAACCTCTGAGTGAGCTTCAGTTACCCTCTTCAAACTCATCCTCTGTCGCCCCCATGACTTCGACGAGCGCCCTTCTGGTCCTGCCATTGGCGGTTACTTTGTATGCCGTCCCGGCAGTGCCTCCCAACGAAACCACATACTTGATCAAGCCAACCATCCTGGTCTCGGTCAGTGTGAGCATGATGCCACCTGCATCATAGTCGCCCTCTCCCAAATGCAGGAAGGCCTTGGCGGGCACGCCGGCGTAGAGGTTACTCAGCGAGCTCTTGCTAACCGTGTTGACCCAGCTAACGTCGCCGGAGCTGGAGACGCTGACCTCCCGATGGTTGACCAGTGGTCCACTACTAGTTCCTACCCGGCCCTGCGCCTCGGTCAGGCGTGCAGCGTTAATCGGCCAGCCTCGAATTGCAAAGATGCCTCGATCAACTTGGCGCAAGAGGGGCGAGCAAGCCAAGGCAACAGAGAAGGAGATGGCGTTGAGTCCAAGATTTACGACCAATGATTGATGAAGTTCGCTGCGAGAGGCCAGCCCGCCTCGAAGCTTGAGTTCCTCAACGATTGATTGTGCAACTCCCTTCTTGCCCTCACGAGGCGCACCAGGGTTAGCCAGCCGGAAGTCGTCGCCTTGTTGGCAGACTAGAACAGGCGTCTTGGCGAGAACCCTTTGAACGACCTCCATTGGCGGCCAAATGCCGGCATCTTCTGCAACATCAGATGAGGCGCCACGTGAATAGCGTGTTACGCCGCTATAAATGACCTCGATGTCAAGTGCACCCTTTGCATTGGAGAGGATATCGATCGCCCGGTTCACGACTCGATTCGCGCTCCCGTCAACACCAAACCAATACCAGGCTTGATCGTCATCGACCCACTCGAATCCTGGGGCATGAGCGATGATTGAGCGGAACTCATCAGGAGCGATCCAATCTCCGTGCTGGCGCATGGTCAAGGCCCAGACGAGATTGATCTGGGCGGCACCACAATGCCGGATCGCCGCCTTGGACTGCGAAATCCCCGCCACAAACCACGTGGGCAGCTGCCCAGGAAGGACCACCGGATCTCCCTTCTTGATCTGAATGATCTGAACGGGAAGAGATCGCCCGAGCACCTCGCGCCCGTAGTCAATTGCGCCCTGCAAGCTCAGTGTCCCACCCAAGAGACTCCGCAACCGCTCTTCAGCCTCTGGAACTGCAACAGCTCCCAGCTCCTGACACGCCTCTGCTAGTGCATCGAACTGCGCTGTTAGGACGGTGGTCGTCGGAAGGAAGGACAGCTGCTTGTCCACGATCTGACGGATGCGCTCGCGGGTGATTCCATGAATCTCCCCTATGGCACTCAATGTGCTCTCGGAATCTCCCTGCCCGCCATAGCGGGCCCTGAAGACCTGCGCATTTCGCTCGGCATGGGAGGGCGCATGCGCGCGCCGGCTTAACAGACAACCGTTGAATAGAATCTCCTCGTATAGATCCGTCGGAGAAGCCATGGACGCTATCACTTCAGCTTGAATGGCCCGCCCCTGGCGCACGTCGAAATCGGGACCAGGGGGTTCAACGCAGCATGCCTCAGCGATGGCACAGATATCCTTGTACTTAGGAATTCTGCTGATTCCCGGGTTCTCCCATGCTGCCACTGACATATGCGATCGTCCTATGCGGTCCGCCAGCTCCATCTGGGTTAAGCGGCCTCTTGGATTATCGCGGCGCGCGGAGCGGAGCCAAAGCTTCAGCGCATTGCGCGATGCTCGGGGAAGTACAACCGTTTTTTCTGAAGGAGTGAGGTCCAGCACAGTTGGGCAAAGGTAGTCGGCCGCCTGTACTACAAGATCGTGGGCAGGATAGCCGGTAGCGGCGGAGATCTTTTTGATTTCCTCTGGCAGAGGAGTGTCTTGACAATGCAAGCTGAAGAGCTTGACGAGTCGCTTCCTCTGTATCCCTGTCTTTGCATGGATATCCGAGATGCCCTCGGATCGCTGTAACGAGAGCGACATCCAGTTTTTGATGATCTCAACCGCGGACTCGTCTGAAAGCTCTCCTGCTTCGGTACCGATCCACCCGTCCAGCATCTCCCCCTCCCTGCCTTTTACGGCGTTCCTTGGAGATGAATATCGCGTTCCAGCCACCGACTGTCCACTCTGCTGTCGATTGCGCCGTTCAAGAGCGTCAGACTCGGCAACAATAGAGCGCCACGAGGAGCAGCTCTATGATCCGACGGACCTAGCACCCGGGAGAAGGAAGGTGCCGCCGGCCAGCATCACTCGCTCAATTGAGCCCCCTCTCGCGAAATCTGGGGCACATTGCCCGGGGTTCTAGCGCAAGCGGGACACCTTTTCCGGAGTTCGCGGACGATGGGGCGCTTTTTCCGTAGTTCACTAAGAACGGGGCGCATTTATCGTAGTTCGAACTACGGACAGTTCACCCAATCCATGTCGCCAAACTATAAGAATCAATGGCTTGCAGATGGGGGACATCGTCCCCGTCAATCACTTGTCCTTTTGCTTAGGATCGTGCCCCTTGTTGATTCTATTGAGAATTGACGAAGCAGGTAAATCTGTTACCAAGCGCCAAGTAAAAGTGTTCCGCGTTCGAACACAGCGCCTTTGGAACATGAGTCTTTGCTCTTCATCCTACGATCCTATTCCGGCCTGGCATGCCGAGTGCTTCAAGCCAAGATGCAGCCATGCTGCCCGCGCTTGGGCGGGCTCAAGCTAAGGATTCTTTCGAAAGAACTTCAAATGCAGCCATCGCGCCCGCACTTGCACTCCGAAGCGTCAGGTACCATGGCATAGACGCTAAGGCTCAACTTCCGAGACTCCCTCAATGAACGACACTGATCGAGAGATCATGCTGGTTGCCATGTTAATCGTCGGATTTGCGGTCTCATTTGTCTGTTGGGCTGCCTGGCTAGCTCGCAGAACGCGACTTGCGCGGAGTCAGTGGACTGGCCTCCGGCGCAAATAAGGCAGCACAGCGCTATTGTTTTGGGCGTCTGCGAAGGGCCGGATTTGTGCGGTCGGGAGAAGCCATCGAAGGGTTGAAGCCGTTCGTTCCTTACCTCGAGGAACGGCGCAACCCGAACATGATCTTGGTGCCAACCTACGGCGGGAACTCCGAGCTCGACGTCATGCTGGCCGGCCTGTTGCCCGACGACATCCTGGCCAAGGCTGGTCTCGAACGCCGACGCTCTATGATGGGCCTGATGTACATGCACAACGACTTGCCTGCAGACTACGGTGCGCGGGCACGAGCTGCATTTGCGCACTACATCTGGACGCGCTTGTCTCCGCGAGCGCGTTTGGGTCAAGGCGCCTTCAACGCGCGCTCGCCACTGCGACTGCTCGCCGGCGACACCCCATACTGGGCACACCGCCTATATCGCCTGGCACTGGCCAGGCGCGATGAATTCTTCGCTCCCACGACGCACGAAGACGAGACCTGGAAGCCGCTCGCAGAGTTACGCGCCGGTATCTTGGCCGGCCTGCCTGAGGAAGAGAGACACGTGTTCGATATCCAGCGGCCTCTGATGGGCGGCGACGTCTGGGACGAGTTTGATGCCGACGAGCGCGAGGAGGTGCTTCAGAGCGCGATCGACGGCGACGGTGTCCTCGAGTCGCTCGATCCGGTGGTCGAGCTGCTGCACCGCCACCGGACGCACGAGGACTTCTCGGCCGCGAACTCCTGGATCAAAGAGGATTTCGAGCGCAGCTTCTATTCCAAACGGGCGAAATTGAAAGTCGACTTAGTCGAGACCATCGACGATGCACCGGCTTATGCGCTGGAGCCCAACGAGCCGTACGAGCAGGTTCTGTTCCGCGATGTGATCGCAATGCTCGATCAGAAAGAGCGTCGCCTTGTGATAGCCCTGCGGCTCGGCAAGAGTGCCTCCACCATCGCGCGCGAGTCGGGTCTGCGCGGCCACGCGTCGGTTTCGCGACGCATCGCCGCGCTCAAGACGAAGGTCGCCCAACTACTAAATTGAGCTGAAGCGCCAGCGATCGCTCGTCACCGGCGCTTTGGCGACCGCGGAGCCACATGCCGATGGCCATCCCAGCGGCGCCCAGTACGCGCCGACCTTGCCTCGGTGCGAACCATGGCGCCTCCAGAATCCATCGCTCCGTAGCCTGCTACGTCCTACCTGCTGGCTCGAGCCAAAACCGGCAGCTGAAGTTGTTGAGCCGACGATGGAAGGCGTCGGCGCGCGCCTGGAAAGTTTTCGGGATCGCTGCGCCGTCGCCGCCCTGCCGAAAGTACTCGGCAAGCGAATGGAGCCCGTTGTTCATTAGTTGCTCCCACTCGCGCCAAAGCTCGTCCTGCAAATCCTGCGCACGCTGACTGGCGCTCGGTTTTCGCTTTGGGGCCGGCACTGAGTAGTCAGGGTGTGGATCATGCGAGTGAGTGAACGTGATAGTACCGTGCGCCCACTCGGCCTCGGCCGACGGGCGCCAGCGGTAGTGCACCCGCACCGACAGCGTCCTCGTGAAATTGCTCGGTGGAATGATTTGGTCGTCGACGAAGAAGCGCTGACCTTCCATTTCCTGCGTCTCGACCCGCTGCTGCATCTGCCGAACCGCGTTGCCCAAGTTGCTGCCGGCACGGCGGGCGCGCTCACCGGTGTCAGCTAACTTCTTCGTCGCCTTGGCTCCCGCGTAGGCCTGTAGCGCCACATCGAACTCGCGAAGCCTGGCGGCGATAAACGGCCCGCAACTGTCCAGCCGTAAGTCGCGCAATGGCGATCCTAGTCGCCGGGCGTCCAGGGAAGCTGAAATCTCCCGATCCAACGCCTGCACATTGACCTCTCGCAGGGCCTCTTGTTCATCGCACGGAATATTGATGACGCTCAACTCGGACTCCGTATATTGGCGGTGCGGGATGCCGCGATTCTCTTGGTTGGTGGCATGTCCTAGGAACTTGCGCGCGTGCTCGAGAGCAGGGTGTTTGTGTAGATGGCCGGCACATTATCGCTGCGCGCGGGCGCGAAGTCTGGCCAATCCGGGGGGGGGGGCTTGTCCCCGGCCTGGCGCTCCCGCAGGCTTGGCCCGAACCGCGTCGCCAAGCGGGCCTGCGCCGTCGCGAGGCCGCTCGCGGCCCTCGTTCGGCTGGTCTCGGCATGCCCCCTCCCCTGCTCGTTGGCCCGGAGCCGGCCGACTGCTTCCGGGCCAAGCATGGTGAGTCGGGCCTTCAAAGCCTTGAGGGTGGTCGCCAGGGAGTCGCTCTAACCACACTGATGGTCCCGACCGACCATCGGTCGATCACGCAGGCGAAGGACCACTTTCAGTCCGCCAGCACCCTGGTCTCGATTAGCGCCGTCGCGACTGCTGAGATGGCGGTGCGGCACGCTAGGGTGCCGGTAGGCAGTTCGGTAGCTATCGTTCCGCCAACGGCATGTTGCTCGGGGACCGCCGATACCATGCCACTCGCCCACAGCAAGTACTGGGACGCAGAAGATGTCGAAGCAGACACCGGAGCCGCATGGCTGGCTCTCCTCGCCACCGCACACACGCGTTGACCATATCCCGAAAGGAGTCCGTGTAGACGTTCACCGTCTTGAGGGAATGCTTAGCCTTGCCCATCGCTGTCCGCCAGAGTGCGGATGGGCCATGATTGCATGAAGCTTTCCTCTCTTAGCAAGCCATGTCCAGCTCCTCGTCCCCAGAAACCTTGGAAGCCATCGGCCTGAGCGTTGCCTTTGAGGCGCTGCGCGATTTGGTGAACCGGCTGCTGATGGAGTTCTTGCCCTTGACCGGCCACCCCGGGGAAGTGCAGGTGCTCTTCAGATCGACGCCCCATCGCGATCTGTTCTACATCCGCTTGCTGGACTTCGTTCATGAGGGGGGTAGCAAGGCACTTCTAGGCGAAAAGATGTCGTGCCTGGAGGTGCTGGAGCGGGCCGGCGCCAACCCGAGGTTATCCGGCGCGGGGCACGCTCACGCTCTTGCCGACGCCGTCGCAGATCTACGCACTTGGCTCGATGAAGTGATTCATCCAAAGTTCTGGCTGGGAAACATAAACGTCCATGCGAGGCTGTCAGTCACCCGTCTGCAACTACTGAAAATCGCGGGGAATCAAGCCAAGCACAACCTGGCGCGCCTGACGGGCGTTGCGCAGCAGGTGCAAGCCCTGCTTGCTGAGCATGGCCACAACGTTCCATTGGCCCAGATCCCGTTCGCGTTGGATGACTTCCGTGAGCACTTGGGAGAGAACGTCTTTATCTACTACGGAAGCTGGCTGGCAGAACTGATCAATAACATCACATGGGCGTTGTATCGTTACATCCAACCCGTCTACCACCGGTCGGTGGTCTATGAGGACGGACCGATACCCGGGATGTATCGTTTTCTTCCTCTTCCGGGAGTGGTCCCCGATTCTCCCGAGCACTGGTGGTTTCATCGGCTGCTCAATGAAGCTCGGCGCCCTCCCCCCGTCCCCTCTTTCAAAGCGTCGCGCTTCCTGAAGGAACAGTCATCGCTGGAATGGGAGGACGAGGAGCACATGGGTCCGTAGCCGCTTCCTATTCTCAAGGAGCGGGGCTGATCCAGACCGTCCCAATTGCGGGTGATAGCCTGTCGCCCTCAACCTTACCCCCGATAAATCTTCCTAATCCCCTGCCCCGCCGATGTCCGCTTCTGGCCAGGAGCGGACTCTGGGGCTTGCGCAGCTACTCTCGCATTACCCTTTCGGGGCAGGCGGGCTTCCGAGCCTACCGGCAGACTGCTGCCTTTCCTCTAAGAAGGACAACGAAATGAGCACATCCAACCGCAGGACGGCCAGCTTTGGCGTGCCGTGGGAATCGGCATATGGTTACGTGCAGGCGGTGCGCGTGAACAATTCGATCTTCGTGTCAGGCCAGCTCTCACACACGCCGGAGGGCCAACTGGTAGCGCCGGCGGCTCTGGGGGCTGATGGGAAGCCTGCCAACTTCGACACCATGGAGGCGCAGATGAAGCGCACCTATGAGAACGCCCAGGTGTTGTTGGCCGAGCTGGGTGGATCGCTGGCGGATGTGGTGGAAGAAACCCTTTTCGTAATCGATGTGCCGGCTGCGTTCGCCGCCAGCGGCAAGGTCAGGCCTGCCGTCTATGGCCAGGCTGTCCCGCAGGTGGCCAGCAACCTCATCGGAGTTTCGGCGCTCGCCTTCCCCGAACAGTTGATCGAGATCGCGTTCCGGGCTGAAGTGCAGTCGTAGGACGCCTTCTGGATCGAGCGAGCGATGCCATGGGAAGCCCGCATGCCACCAGGCGTGCGGGCTTTCGCTTTTCGGTATTCGGTTTGCAGGTCGCATAGCACATCAGACAGTCCCAGTCCGCTTCCGGCCAGAAGCGCGCATGCGAGCAATTAAGTGACTAGTACCCGCAGTTCGTCACACGTTGATGGTTCATGGAAGCTTGGTTAAGCTTCGCAGATGAACACTGCAACTGCCCCAGCTGGTCCCGGCCGTGGGCCGGCCACGCACGATATCCGCGACCAGATTGTTGTTGCGGCTACTGAACACTTCAGTCACTACGGGTACGAGAAAACCACCGTTTCTGACTTGGCCAAGGCGATCGGCTTTTCAAAGGCGTACGTCTATAAATTCTTCGAATCGAAGCAGGCCATTGGCGAGGCGATCTGCTCCAACTGTCTGGCACAACTTGAACAGGAAATCGGTCAGGCGCTCGAGGGTGTAGAGCAGCCTGCAGAGCGGATGAGGAAGCTTTTCAAGGCATCAACCGAGGCTCACCAGCGGCTCCTCTCCCAGGACCGGAAGCTCTATGAGATCGCGCAGTCAGCTGCCGCAGAGCATTGGCCTTCCGTGCTGGCATACGAAGACAGACTGCGCGCTCTGCTTCAGCAGCTTCTGCTGCAAGGTCGGGATTCAGGTGATTTTGAGCGCAAGACGCCTCTTGATGAAGCGACCGACGCCATCTATCTCGTGCTGCGCCCTTACCTGAACCCTCTCCTATTGCCGCATAGTCTTGACCACAACGATCAGGCCCCCACGCTGCTTTGCAGCCTCGTTCTGCGGAGCTTGTCTCCCTGAAGAGGCTGCTTAGTGACTATTGACTAGTTTGGTCACACGTAGCAAAGTTCCGTCCAAGTCGGATCGACGGAACTCCCATGCGGCAGATTGTTAACAATTCATTATTCATTGCACTTGCCGTTGCCCTGGTCGGCTGCGGTACTGAAGCGCCGCCAGACCCTAGAACAAAGGCGCCCTTGGTCCGCACGGCGACTGTGGGGGGAGACAGCGCTGCGTCTCGCACATTCACAGGAACGGTAGCGGCGCGGGTCCAGAGCGATCTCGGATTCCGCGTTTCAGGGAAGGTATCGCAACGCTTGGTCGATGCTGGACAGAAGGTCCGGCGCGGGCAGGTCCTGATGCGAATCGACCCGGCCGACCTTCAGCTGTCGGCGCAGGCACAGCAGCAGGCCGTCGTAGCCGCACAAGCCCAAGCCCGGCAGGCTATTGCCGATGAGGCGAGGTATCGCACCCTGCTCGGTACGGGCGCCATCTCGGCCTCGTCATACGACCAGAGCAAGGCCGCAGCTGATGCAGCACGCGCCCAGCTCAGTGCCGCCATAGCCCAAGCGCAGGTGGCAAGCAATGCCAATCGCTACGCAGAGTTGCTAGCCGATGCTGACGGAGTCGTCATGGAGACGCTGGCCGAGCCGGGCCAGGTAGTTAGCGCCGGCCAACCCGTCGTCCGACTGGCCAGAGCAGGAGAGCGTGAAGCCATCGTGCAGCTCCCCGAGACACTGCGCCCCGCCTTGGGCACGGTCGGGCAGGCCAAACTCTACGGGGATCGCGGAAGTCCAGTACCTGCCAGACTTAGGCAGCTCTCTGACGCGGCTGACCCGCTGACACGCACCTATGAGGCCCGCTACGTCCTGGACGGCTCGTCGGCAGAGGCTCCTCTGGGCGCCACGGTGACGGTGGAAATCGCAGTTAACGCCTCAGCGACTGCTCCACTTCTGGTGCCGATTGGCGCCCTGTTCGATCCCGGGAAAGGGAACGGGGTTTGGGTACTGGAGGGCAAGCCCGTCAAGGCCGTCTGGCGCCCCGTTCAAGTGGTAGGACTCTCGGATGACATGGCGCAGGTCAAGGGCGATCTGCAATCCGGGCAGAAGGTCATCTCGCTTGGCGCTCATCTCATAAGGAATGGCCAGGTGGTCACGCCCTTGGGTGAGGGCAAGGACGCACGCAATGGAGCTCAGCCATGAGCGAAGGCCGCTTCAATCTTTCCTCGCTGGCAGTTCGCGAGCGCCCCATAACCGTCTTTCTACTGTTCCTGATCACGGTGGCGGGGGTCCTGGCCTTCTTCCAGCTTGGCCGTGCCGAGGATCCCCCGTTCACGATCAAGCAGATGACCGTCGTCACTGCGTGGCCAGGGGCAACGGCGCAGGAAATGCAGGACCTGGTAGCCGAGCCGCTGGAGAAGCGTTTGCAGGAACTGCGTTGGTACGACCGTTCCGAAACCTACACGCGGCCAGGATTGGCCTTCACGATGCTGTCCCTGCGCGATGCGACGCCGCCCTCGCAGGTGCAGGAGGAGTTCTACCAAGCGCGCAAGAAGCTTGGAGACGAGGCAGCGAGACTACCGGCTGGTGTTATCGGGCCGATTCTCAATGACGAATATGCAGACGTGACGTTCGCGCTTTTCGCACTGAAAGCCAAAGGCGAGCCACAGCGGCTTCTGGTACGCGATGCAGAGGTGCTGCGACAGCAGCTGCTGCACGTGCCTGGTGTCAAGAAGGTCAACATCATTGGCGAGCAGCCCGAGCGCATCTTCGTATCCTTCTCGCATGATCGGTTGGCTACCGTAGGCGTCACCCCCCAGGACATATTCACGGCCCTCAACAGCCAGAACCTGCTGACGCCTGCCGGTTCGATCGACACCCGCGGACCGCAGGTCTTCGTTCGGGTGGACGGCGCCTTCGATAGCCTGGAGAAGATCCGTCAGACGCCGATCGTGGCGCGGGGACATACTCTAAAGCTATCCGATGTCGCCACAGTTGAGCGCGGCTACGAAGACCCCGCGACGTTCTTCGTTCGCAACAACGGGGAGCCTGCGCTGCTGCTGGGCGTCGTCATGCGTGACGACTGGAACGGACTGGATCTTGGCAAGGCACTGGAGTCCGAGGTTGGCAAGATCAACGAACAATTGCCTCTTGGCATCTCGCTCACCAAAGTAACCGATCAGGCCGTGAACATCAGTTCGGCGGTCGACGAGTTCATGGTCAAGTTCTTTGTCGCGCTGCTTGTTGTGATGCTGGTTTGCTTCATCAGCATGGGCTGGCGCGTCGGCATCGTTGTCGCAGCGGCCGTGCCCCTGACGCTTGCAGCAGTCTTCGTCATCATGGCCGCCACGGGCAAGAACTTTGACCGCATCACGCTAGGCTCGCTCATCCTGGCCCTGGGGCTGCTTGTGGACGACGCCATCATCGCCATTGAGATGATGGTCGTGAAGATGGAGGAGGGTTACAGTCGTGTGGCTGCCTCGGCCTACGCGTGGAGCCACACTGCTGCACCGATGCTGTCCGGCACGTTGGTCACCGCCATTGGGTTCATGCCCAACGGTTTCGCCCGATCCACCGCAGGCGAATACACCGGCAACATGTTCTGGATTGTTGGCATAGCGCTCATCGTGTCCTGGGTGGTGGCCGTGGTGTTCACGCCCTATCTTGGCGTGAAGCTGCTGCCCGACATCAAGACCGTGGAGGGCGGGCATCAGGCCATCTACAACACTCGCAACTACAACCGCTTCCGCGCATTTCTGACGCGCGTGATCGCGCGCAAATGGCTGGTCGCCGGCGCGGTGGTCGGCCTGTTCGCGCTGGCCGTCATCGGCATGGGCGTGGTCAAGAAGCAGTTCTTTCCTACCTCGGATCGGCCCGAAGTACTGGTCGAGGTGCAGATGCCTTATGGCACCTCCATCCAGCAGACCAGTGCCGCAACGTCGAAAGTCGAGGCCTGGCTGGCAAAGCAGGAAGAGGCACGTATTGTCACCGCCTACATCGGTCAGGGGGCTCCACGCTTCTTCCTGGCGATGGCGCCGGAACTGCCGGACCCGTCGTTTGCCAAAATCGTGGTGCTCGCTGGTGATGACAAGGAGCGCGAAGTTCTGAAGTTCCGGTTGCGCGAAGCAATCGCCAGCGGTCTGGTACCCGAAGCGCAGGTACGGGTCACCCAGATCGTGTTTGGTCCGCCATCCCCGTTCCCGGTCGCCTACCGGGTCATGGGGCCGGACCCGGACAAGTTGCGCGAGCTCGCTGATCAAGTGGGCCTGATCATGCGCAGCAACCCGATGATGCGCACGGTAAATACGGACTGGGGTCCCCGCACTCCGACATTGCACTTTGCGCTGAACCAGGATCGCCTCAATGCCGTGGGACTGACCTCAAACTCGGTGGCCTCGCAACTACAGTTTCTGCTCAGTGGTGCACCGCTCACCGACGTGCGCGAGGACATTCGCTCCGTGCAGGTGGTAGGCCGCGCAGCGGGCGATACGCGCCTGGATCCCGAGAAGATTGCAGACTTCACATTGGTCGGCAGTGCCGGTCAACGCGTCCCGCTCTCGCAGGTGGGAACCGTAGAAGTACGTATGGAGGATCCTATCCTGCGTCGACGTGATCGCACACCCACCATCACGGTCCGCGGCGACATTGCCGAGGGCCTCCAGCCGCCTGATGTCTCGACGGTAGTCCTGAAGGATTTGCAGCCGCTGATCGAGCGGCTCCCGGCCGGCTACCGCATCGAACAGGCCGGTGCGATCGAGGAGTCCGGCAAAGCTACGACGGCGATGCTCCCACTGTTTCCCATCATGATCGCCCTTACCCTACTCATCATCATTCTGCAGGTGCGCTCAATCGCCGCAATGATCATGGTGTTCGCCACCAGTCCGCTAGGCCTCATCGGCGTGGTGCCTACGCTGCTCCTCTTCCAGCAGCCCTTTGGCATCAACGCGCTAGTTGGATTGATCGCGCTGTCGGGCATTCTGATGCGCAACACCCTGATCCTCATCGGGCAGATCCATCAGAACGAGCAGGAAGGGCTGGGTGCATTTGATGCGGTCGTCGAGGCGACTGTGCAGCGGGCGCGCCCAGTCATCCTGACGGCGCTGGCTGCGATTCTGGCCTTCATTCCCCTGACGCATTCGGTGTTCTGGGGAACGCTGGCGTACACGTTGATCGGCGGGACATTGGCAGGAACCGTCCTCACGCTGGTCTTCCTGCCAGCGATGTACGCGATCTGGTTCAAGATCAAGCCATCCCTACCCGATGCAGTCGAGCCGGCGCTCGGGCCTGCGCACTGAGGAGCACTCCATCACATGAACGCGCATCCAATCCAGAATGCAGCCATGGGAAAGAAGATTGTTCTGGTCACCGGCGTCTCTTCCGGAATCGGGCAAGCCAGCGCAAAGGCGCTGGCCAACGCAGGTTGTGTGGTATATGGCAGCGTTCGCCAGCTTGAACATGCGCAGCCGATCAAGGGCGTGACGCTGGTACAGCTTGATGTCCGTGAGCAGGCAAGCATTGATCGTGCAGTGGCCATCATCTTTGCCAGGGAGGGGCGCATTGACGCTCTGGTGAACAACGCGGGTCACAACCTGATTGGTGCAGTGGAGGAGACCGAAGTAGCTGAAGTCGAGTCGTTGTTCGACACGAATGTCCTAGGCGTGATCAGGGCCATTCGGGCCGTACTGCCCTCCATGCGAGCGCAGCGCGCTGGTCAGATCATCAACGTGAGCTCTGTGCTCGGATTTCTCCCTGGACCTTACATGGGCGTTTACGCGGCCAGCAAGCATGCCTTGGAAGGGCTGTCGGAGAGCCTGGATCACGAGGTTCGTCAGTTTGGGATACGGGTCACTCTGGTGCAGCCCTCCTTTACCAACACTGGATTCAAGATGAATACACAACGAGCCAGTACATCCATCGCCGACTACGACTTCGAGCGCGAACTCGCACTGGATGCGATCGCTCGCGCGTCCGATGAGGGCACGGACGCAGCGCTCGTGGCCGGTACCATCGTCGAGGCGGTTCTCGGCAATTGGAAGATGCGTCGCGCACCCGCGGGCCACGCGTCGCTGTTGGCGAAGTTGCGGCGCTTCATGCCTGCCGCGCCAGTGGATGCCAGTCTGCGAAGGGCCTTTGGGCTGACCAAGCCCAAGGCGCATGGCGGGCGCTCCTGAGATGAATGGATCTGCGAAGCGTTGGGAGCGTGCGCGCGCGCATACCCGGGCGTGCATTCTTGAAGCCGCCGCCGAAGCGTTCCAGTCCTCCGGCTACGACAATACGTGCATGCAGCAGATCGCCGATCTCGCGGGGTACACCAAGGCGACTGTTTATGCACACTATCGTGACAAGGCGCACCTCTTCACGGCCGTCATGAATCTTCACGCATCGAGCCTTCCCGAGCTCGTTATACGTACTCACCCTGGGGCGGACCTCAAAGAGGAGTTGGACTATGTCTCCCTGGCGATCCAGAAGCTGGCTCAGGTGGAGGTGTGTCGACGCTTCTGCGGGGCGCTCCGCCATTCCGTAACTGGCACAACCGCTTACGCCGAGCTCTGGAACGCTTACCTTGCCCCCTTTAGGGCATACATTTGCTCGGCCTTGGCTCGCAAGGGAGTCGAGAGGGCAGAAGAGCACGCCAGTCTGTACCTTCAGTTGCTGCTGCAGGCAAATTCCCTGCAGGTGGCGCCGCAGCCGGCGACCAATGCCGGCGCAATGTTGAGCGTGTTTCATCGGGCTTTTCAGCAGTACAGTTCACGTGGATAGATCATCGCAACTGGGTTGCATCCTCTGGCACTTCTTGCGTGCATTGTTGGACCGCATGAGCCAGAGCACCTGCTGCCCTTCCACTGCCATCACGGAGCTATCAGTATGAATGACGTCATTATTATCGGCGGCAGCTTTGCCGGCCTCGCGGCCGCACTTCAGCTTGGCCGCGCCCGTCGGAAAGTCACCGTTCTCGATACCGGCCTGCCGCGCAATCGATTCGCCGGCCATTCGCATGGACTGCTTGGTCACGATCACAAGCCGCCACTGGATATTCTGGCGGAGTCACGGTCGCAGCTGGCCCGTTATCCGGCGATCAGCCTGGTCAAGGCACGTGCCGAAGGCATTTTCGGCACGATCGATGACTTCTCAGTGCTGACGGAGGATGGCATGCGTCTTGGCGCACGCCGCTTGATCCTTAGCTATGGTGTGGTTGACCAGATCCCCGATGTTCCAGGTTTTGCAGAATGCTGGGGAAAATCCGTGGTCCCTTGCCCCTATTGTGACGGTTTTGAGGTTGCGGGACAGCATTGGGGACTCGTCTGGTCCGGCCCGCAGTCGCACAATCAGGCCAGGCTGTTCCTCGACTGGACCGACAGATTGACGGTCATCGCTGATGGTCACGACATTCCTCCCGACATCCGGGTCGATCTGGAGCATCGAAACATATCCGTCGTCGATGGCCGGATGGTCGAGATCGCACATCATGGAGGTCATATCTCTACCGTCAATCTTGATACGGGCAGCAAGGTGGCCGTCGACATCCTGTTTGCGCATCCGCGGAATAGACCTTCGGCAAATCTGCACGAGTCACTGGGCCTCACCACGGTGGAGACGCCCGCCGGCATCACCCTTAAGGTAGACGAGCGCCGCCAGACCAGCGTGCCCGGTATCTACGCCGCGGGCGATCTCACCACGCCCTTCTTGCCCTCGGTAACCCAGGCAACGTCGCAGGGCGCAATGGCGGGAATCTTCGCCCAGCAGTCGATGCTGGCCTGAGAGCATTGATTGGAGATAAGCGCGTATGCCGACAGAATTCAACTGTCTGGTGCAACCGTTACACCCTCGATAAGAATCCGAATCCCGTACTTCGTCCGATGTCTGCTTACGGCTAGAGGAGGTCATCCGGCCTACCCTTGATAAACATCCCTAATCGCGAC
Source organism: Stenotrophomonas sp. 99219_Sma (assembly GCF_056480785.1). Lineage (NCBI taxonomy): Bacteria > Pseudomonadati > Pseudomonadota > Gammaproteobacteria > Lysobacterales > Lysobacteraceae > Stenotrophomonas > Stenotrophomonas sp. 99219_Sma. Next base: position 2,326,848 of record NZ_CM151117.1, read on the forward strand.
TGGACTGGCTTTGAGGGCAAAACGGCCTTTCGCACGATCTCCAGTCTGCTCACGTCGCTCACAGGCACAAGAATTGCAGCCTTCCGCGACGGATCCCAAAGCACATAGCTATCACCCAAACGCCCTACTAGGCCCAAGCTGCCTTGCACCTTCTCATCAATGGTCACATTGACCGTGTACTCGCTGCTGCCAGAAGTAATCGACTTGGCGCGCTCGAAGCCAAGCCAGTTTGACGAGATCGGGACATAGACAATCATCACGAGCGCATAGACCAGCCACGGCGAGTCCTTCACGGCGGCCGGCAACACTGGGGACAGGCGCACCACCATTGCACACATGCCCGTCAGCACCACACCTATCAAAACGGGCCAGGCATTGGACAACCAAAGCAAGGCGCCCATTCCAACAAGACAAAGGGCCAGGGTCAGCCACATCAGCAGATTGGCTCGGGACGGCCTCGCTGTCACCTTTCCTTCGACCCACCCTCCAAACAGCAGCGCAATCAGTATGAAGAACAACACCATGCCAATGCCCGCAAGCCCTGCCAGCGCAAGCTCACTCACCGCAACAAACTGAAAGGGATCCAGGCCGAAGTGCCCCCAATACGCCTTCAGATAGAAGGCCCCTTGAATCAAGCCAAACGTGACCAGCGCCGAGCCCCATCCGGCAACATCGGCCATCGTTAGCGCTTTCTGCGTACGCTCCATGCATCCCTTCCATCAAGGCAACCCCGCCACATAGTGACATGCAGCGCTCCGCCTAGCAGAATCCAACCCAATTTACGTGACGCGTCACGCCCAGTCGACACCACCCCATTGGCGACCCACCGCTCCCCCACTATAGTGCCAACCCTCACAAGGACGAGGCGGCACACATGCCCTATATCGGAATCGGACTCCATGTACTGGCAGCCATCTACTTCGCGGTGCACGCCATCCGCTCGGGCCAGAGCCTCTATTGGCTCATCCTGCTCTTCTCGTTCCCGCTGCTGGGCAGCGTCGTCTACTTCCTTGCGATCTACTTCCCGGAAGCCCGCAACTCGCGCGGCGCCCGTCAGGCCATCCGCTCCGCCAAGCAGCTCATGAACCCGGGTCAGGACCTGCGCACCGCACGTGCTGATCTGTCGCGAACGCCCACCGTGCAGAACCGGGTTCGTCTTGGCATGACGCTGCTGGATGCCGGCCAGGCGGAGGAAGCCAGAACCCTGCTTGAGCAGGCCGCAAGCTCGCCACTGGGCGACGACCCCTACATCCTGACCGGCCTGGCGCGTGCTCGCCTCGAGTCCGGGCACGCCGCGCTTGCAGTCGAGACGTTGGACGACCTGTTTGCCCGCCATCCGGACGTGCGCCGCAAGCCGGAACAGACCCTGCTTTACGCGCAGGCACTGGCTGCTGCCCAGTCGCCCGACGCCCGCGCCGCGTTCGAGCGCGCTGTGGAATGCGGAAACGACGCGGCGGCCCGCTGCCTCTACGCCGAGTGGCTGATGGCGCAACCGCAGCCTGCCGACCGTGAGCAGGCCCGCAGCCTGTTCGCCAGCATCATCGACGATGCCCAGCATTGGTCGCGCCATGCGCGCAGCCACAATGCCGCATGGCTGGAGCGGACCAAGGCCGCGTTGAAGGGCCGCTGACGCCTGGCGGCCTTTGGCAACCCTGTCGCATCCGCCTCGTTCACGGCCTCGCCGGGCGGATGCCGACAGCGCGCAGGACTGCACCATCGACATCGCCGATAGCCTTACAGGGCATGGCTCCCGCCTCATTACGCCGCATGCAACGATTCTGAAAATGTTGAAAGTGGTGACGGCATCGGCCTTACTGCATTGGCATCGCGCACAGCCGGGCGTATTCCTTTCCGTGCCACCGAAAACAGGTGGCCGGGATTCGAAACCCCGGTAGTTCGCTGAAGTAAACGCTTGCCAGCCGGCATCACCCTGTGTGGTGCCGGCTGGCAATCCGTCGGCCGGCTATGGCGGGCGGTGCGTGGAGGCCTTGTGCCTGCCGGTTCAGCGAACACCGGGTTTCGAACCACGCACCGTCCGCCACCTTTATCGGTGGCGGCTTCTGCATGCACGCAAGGAGCCCAGCCATGACCCAGCCCCACTCCCCTGCCCCGCACCCGATCTACGACGCGCCCGCCAACGGCCCCGGACTGGATCCGAACACGCTCATCGCCCTGCTGCATAGCATCGGCTCCGGCGCTGCCTCCGATGGCCAGCCCTGGCCGGAGCGCCACCAGATGCCGGGCCGACGCATCGCCCTGGCCGACACCGACTGCTCGCTGGCGGGCCTTCGCGTGGTGTTGGAGATCCTGTTGGCCGCGCAGCGTGCCCGCGAGAACGGTGAACTGGAGCAGTATGTCGGCCCGCGCGTCATGGAGGGGCTGATCATGGCCGGGCTGGGACTCACGGCGCACGCCATCGATCGGGTACGCCCGGAGGGCTGAGTGGCTTGCTGCCGCTGGGCGGCCACAGCGCTGTGCCTCGCGGCAGTGGTCGCGGCACAACCTTGGTGGTCGGCGCCGCCTGTGCCCGAGCCGCTCGCGTTCCAGAGCATCACCGACAATCGCTTTTCTCAGCTGCGCCGCCACGCGGTGCAGTTCGTGGAGGCTCGGCCTCGGCAGGGCTTCCAGTTCGTTGAACGGCAACGGGATGTCTCTTTCCAGATTCGCTGCAACGGCATTCCGGTGCTCTTGCTGGAGAGGCGCTCGCGACATCTGCTGTTGCGTGTCTCACTGGACGCGAAGCAGCGGGCGCCCGCCGTTGTGCGGTTGCGGGCGCTCCTCCAATGGCAACTGGAGCCGTTGGATTACCTGGAGCAGGTGCTGGCTGGCGTGCCGGAACCTGTTCTGTTGGATCGGGTGCTGCAGATTCTTGCTGGTGATGTGTCTGATGGGGCGCGATGTGGCGTGCCGTAGTCGAGCATGGCTCGACTCTACAGAGCCGCGGGCTGCGGCGGCTCAGGTTCGTGGATGGAGCCCTCGAGCAAGGCCACGTAAGTGTCCAGGCGGGTGCGCATGCTGATCAGCATCCAGCCCAACAGGTACAGCAGCAACATGGCGAAGATCAACAATGCGCCGACCAGGCTGACGTCGAAAGCGCCAGCCCAGTCGCCCCATTTCCATCCCCGGAACTGCAGGTAGAGCGCAATCAACAGCGGGAACGGCCCAAGGCGTTGCAGTCCGCCGTACATCAGGCCCATGCGCTCGATCATATTGGTTCGGAGCGTGCTGACGTAGCGCAAGCGTCGCTCGCGCTCAATGCGAGGGAAACTGCGAAGCTCGGTAACCACGGCTTGCCAATGGGCGAAGTCGCCGTCCATCTCCATGGCGTGCGACAACCGTGGCTGACTGAACTGGCGGATGCCTCTGCGGGCGGCCAGAGCGCCTCCAAGAATGAAGCCTCCGATCTCGATCGACAGGCACGCAACAACCACTTTCAACACCACACTGACGGGTAGCCACCGATCAGGCAGCTGGCCACAGAGAATGCCGACGATCGCGGCGGCCAAACCAACGCGAAACGCCCACGTCTCCACCCTGCCCGCCTTGGGGGAGATGCTGAGTTGAACCAGCCCCTGCACCCGCTGGTAGAGCCAGTGGAAGGTCAGTTCCTGTGAATCGGTCTTGGCCGGCGAATCGAGTTCGCCCCCTGTCTGCATGTCCATTGCGTCCCCTGCCCCGGCTACGATGCCGGCCGTAGCATCGTAGCCGACTCACAGCTGCTCTCAGAAATAGAATCCGATATTGAGGTTCAGCCGCGAATGCCAGCGCGAGGGGCCGCCGTTGTTGATGCCGATGCCATCGCCGCCGGCAAACCACATGTTGCGGCCTGCAATCCAGTCGACATAAGTGAGCATCACCCCCTTCTGCAAGCTACAACCGCTAACGTTCTGCCAGGAGTCGCGCACCCCGCTGCTGTGCCCCACCGGGCGCGTCATGCTGAGGTTGTTGTAGCAGGTCAGGTCGTCCAGCCAGCCGCGCGGGCCAAAGGAATAGGCAACGTTGGCACTGGGCACATCGGCCTCGGCCGCGATTTCAAACGGGGCCTGGAATGCCGACAGTGCGATGCGTTCGCCGGGCACGTTATAGCGGTACCGCGCCCATTGCAGCTGCGTGGTCCAGCCATCGCGCTTCCACTGCGCGTGGACGGCCGCGGCCTGATGGTCGTGATGGCGGCGGTTGCGGGTGTTCTGCACCTTGCCTACGAAGGCCGATGCGCCGACCAACAGCTCGCCGCCCGCCCAGTGACGCGATTGCTCAACGCGTGCATTGAATCGCTGCCGTTCGCGATACGGCAACGCATCGGTCTGCGCCACATCGAAGGAATAGCGATCGTAGCGCGCCCCGGTTCCATACTCGTCACCTGAGAACCAGCCGAGGTGCCAGGTGGTATTGCCGGCCTGGTGAATCACCACAACGCCTGGATCATAGTTATCCTCGATGCCCAGGTAATACCCGGACCCGAACCAGAAACTCTGCGAGACCGTGGGCAGCAGGCCGAAGGGCACCTGCTGGATACCGGCCTTCAGCTGCGTGGCATCGGTGAACTGCCAACCCGCATAGGCATGATGGATGGCGTCGAAGCCATCATGCCAACGGTACTGGGCAGAGAAGGAGAAAGGCCCGCTGCCGGCATCGATGTCGGCGCGAAGCAACTCCAGCTGCAGGCGGCTGGTGGGCCCGTAATCGAGCCAGCCATAGTTGAATCGAACTGCGCCACCGAGATCGAAGTGGGGCGCTGCATTGCGGTCTTCGCCGGCCGCGCGCGCTTCGAGCGATGGCGCGACCAGTGCTGCTGCGATGATGATGGGAAATGCCCTCACGGTCGCGTCCTGCCTCCTGTTCTGCGAGTGAAAGCACTCGATTCTAGCCTTGGCGCGCGTCATGCCTCAACGTGAGGCATGACGTACTGCGACGAGTAGGTTACGCAATGGAGGGTGAAGCGAACGTCGGCCAGCCGTGCTCACATACCCAGATCAGACAGCCCCGGGTGATCATCCGGGCGACGCCCCAGTGTCCAGTGGAACTTCCGATCGCTTTCCTTGATCGGCATGTCGTTGATGCACGAAAAGCGGCGCTGCATCAGGCCATCGGTGCCGAATTCCCGGTTCTCGTTTCCATAGGAGCGGAACCAGTTGCCGGAGTCGTCATGCCACTCATAGGCGTAGCGCACGGCAATGCGGTTGTCGGTGAAGGCCCATAGCTCCTTGATCAGCCGGTACTCAAGTTCCTTGTTCCACTTGCGGGCCAGGAACTGCCGGGCCTCCTCGCGGCCATGGGTGAACTCGGCGCGGTTGCGCCACTCGGTGTCCAGCGAATAGGCCAGCGAAACCTTGTCGGCATCGCGGGTGTTCCAGCCGTCTTCGGCAAGACGAACCTTCTCGATGGCCGATTCAGGGGTGAACGGGGGAAGTGGCGGACGGGGTGCTTCAATGGACACGGTGGGGCCTCCAATCAAGTGGATGAACGGGGTGCTTCGACGGGCTTTGATGGCTCGGGCGTCAGCGCCTGGCCTGCTCCAACAACACCTTTGCAACATCCCTTGCAGTGTCTGCGGCGTCGTAGTCGCCCATCACGCGCGAGACGGTGATGGCGCCTTCCATGAGAACCAGCAGCTGCCGCGCCAGTGCTTCCGGCTGCTGGATACCCAGTTGCGTGGTGAGTTCCAGCGTGTAATCCAGCAGCTTCTGCTTGTGATGTCTGGCGATGTGGCGGATCGGATCGTCGGGGTTGCCGACCTCGCCTGCGGTGTTGATGAAGGCACAGCCGCGATAGCCCTCGGACTGGAACCACCCCTTGAGCACGGTGAACATGCCGAGGATGCGTGCTTCCGGGGTTTCGGCCTTGTCGCACTCCTGCTGGAACCAGTCCAGCCAACGCACGTCGCGCGCGTTCAATGCCGCCGCGGCTACCTGGTCCTTGTTTTCGAAGTGACGGTAGATGCTCTTCCGGGCAACGCCGGAGGTCTTCACCAGCAGGTCCATGCCGGTGGCGTGGATTCCGTTCTGGTAGATCAGCGCCTCGGCCGTGGCCAGGATCTTCTGCTGGGTTTCGGTGGTTGTGTTCACGGCGCCAAGGTAGAACGCGCGTTCTACCTTGTCAACGGGCGGCGCGGCGACCTCTCGCGCGGGCGAGCTCGCTCAGGACGATCTATCAAGAAATTCGTACATGTCATCATCCAGGCGCCCGATTTCGGCCGCAAAGTACGTCTCACCACCCACCCATGAGACGCCCCGCATGAAAACCTTCGCCCGCACCTTGGCCATTGCCACCCTCGCCCTGTCGGTCCAGGCCGGCCTGTCCGCGCAGGCCGCCGAACCGGCCAAGCCGGCGGCAGTCACCAGCATCGCGCGCACCGCCAGCTATCTCACCACCGCCGATGGCGTGCAGCTCTACTACAAGGACTGGGGCCCGAAGGACGGCCCGGTCGTTACCTTCAGCCACGGCTGGCCGCTGAACTCGGACAGCTGGGAATCGCAGATGATCTTCCTGGCCAACCACGGCTACCGCGTCATTGCCCATGACCGTCGTGGCCACGGCCGTTCCAGCCAGCCTTGGGATGGCAACGACATGGATCACTACGCCGATGACCTGGCCACGGTGATCAACACGTTGGACCTGCATGACGTCACCCTGGTGGGCTTCTCCACTGGCGGCGGCGAAGTGGCGCGCTACATCGGCCGCCATGGCATCGGTCGGGTGAAGAAGGCGGTGCTGATCAGCTCGGTGCCGCCGTTGATGCTGAAGACCGCCGACAACCCCAATGGCCTGCCGATCGAAGTGTTCGATGGCATCCGCAAGGCGCAGATGGACAACCGCGCGCAGCTGTACAAGGACATCCCGTCGGGCCCGTTCTACGGCTTCAACCGCCCGGGCGCGAAGGTATCGCAGGGCCTGATCGATGCCTGGTGGGCGCAGGGCATGCAGGGTGGCCACAAGAACACGTACGATTCGATCGCTGCATTCTCGGCCACCGATTTCCGCGCCGACCTGAAGAAGTTTGATGTGCCGACGCTGGTCATTCACGGTGACGACGATCAGATCGTGCCGATCGATATCTCCGGCCGCCAGTCGGCGAAGCTGATCAAGGGCGCCAGGCTGATTGTTTACCCGGGCGCGCCGCACGGCCTGACCGACACCCACAAGGACAAGGTCAACCAGGATCTGCTGAGCTTCCTGCAGGAAAAGTAAGCAACAGGGGCTCCGGCAATGCGCCGGAGCCCGTCCCACATAAGCGTGTTTCTGCCCTGCCGCGTGTCCGTTCCCGGTCAGAGCCGTCGCCGCGTGGATTCGGGCGGTGCAGAATTTCATCCGGGCCCGGCTGCAAGGGCGTGGAAATGGCCATGCCAGAACCTCGGCCCCCGACAATAATCCTCCCCCTCCTTCACACAATAACTCTGCTTTACAGGGAGGGAGCGGGTAAGCTGAAAATACGCGTTCGTGAAAGTGGTCACAGTTAACGGCGGGGAAAGTCAATACCTTCAAGTCCGCTGCAACCTAATTGCTGATAATGCGATTGATTTCCAGGCGGACCATCAATCGGTTGTGACATGGAGGTGGGGATGGGCATGGTCTCTGGCAGCTCTTCAGCAACGCTTGCGGCTCTACTTTTTCTGATGACCACCTGCGGCGCATCCGCGACCCCGTCGGCGAGCGCCAGGGAGGCCCGATCACTGGTACTTGTCACGCTCTCGCCTGCGCAAAGTGCGGTCCTTGCAACTGGACTGCTCAGGGGGGTACTGAGGCCAATCAATGGCTGTGTCTACTTCGTGGACCCAGGTGGCACGGCATATCTTGCAGCATGGCCTCACGATTACTCGCTGGCCATGAAGGGCGGCGTTCCCGTAGGCGTGCAGAGCATCCGATCGGGGAAAATAATGGAATTCGGAACCGCCGCATCATTCGGAGGGGGGCATGGAAGTGAACTGCTCCGTTCGAGTCTTGCTGCGTCTATTCCGGCTGCCTGTACGGGCCCACTCATGACGATTCATTTGATGCGTCAGGCAAAGGAGCAGCCATGATTAGTCTGCGCACGAAGCTATCCATGCGTGCCCTGACATTGTCCGCCCTCGGTGCGTTCGCATTCTCCCTGCACGGCCAGCCGATAACTGGCAACCCCACGGCACACACCTACTCGCGAACGTTCAATGTATCTGAGGCCGAAGCAAAATACAGGTCGATGAAATCGATCTCTGCGGCAGGTCTGGAAGCCAGGATTCAGGCATCTGAGCCGGATACGTTTGGTGGCTTGTACGTTGAGCATGAGCCAGAATTCAAGATCGTAGTGCTGTTCACGAATAGGCCGAAAGAGACCTTGGCAAAGTACACGCAGGATCCTGTATTTACCGGCCGCACTTCCGCTCAATCGCTCGAGATGCTCTTGGCGACCCAAGCCGAGGCAGAGGCCCAGCTTCTCGCAAAGAAGGTTGGGTTCGAGTCGGGCGTTGATATCAAGCGGTCCATTGTGACCTTTTACGTGAAGGATGAAGCGGCCGCTAGACGCGCACTCCGACCATTGCTGGGCGCTATCGATTTCATGGCGATCAAGCAAGTGAAAGGCTTTACTGTCACTACCGCAATCTCCGGCGGCCATAAGTTGACCGGTACTGCCTTCAGTTGCACTACTGGCTTCAACGTCTTCGACGCAGATCGTGAGCTTGGCGTCCTCACGGCCGGTCACTGTGACAATACGCTGACCTATCAGGGCATTGCCGCGCCTCTCGTTTTCCAGAGCGAGCAGAACGTAGGCGACTACGATGTCCAGTGGCATAAAGAGCCGCCCAGGGGCCCGCGCCACGCGCAGACAAATGAAATCTCCCTGATCAACGGTCCGTCGCAGACGCTCGAAATAACCAGCACACTTCCCTCCAGTTCGACGCATGTGGGGGATGTGATCTGCAAGAGTGGAATTCACGGCCATTACGCTTGCGGGACCATTGAGGATATGAATTCAAGGTCCAATCATAATGGGGGCATAGGCAGGTACATTCGTGCACGCAACCTTTCTCCAGGTCCTCTCAGCGTCGAAGGTGACAGCGGTGGGCCGGTCTTTTCGAACAATGCGGCCCTCGGCGTCATTCACGGCCGGGGCGGTGAAGACACGGGATTTGAGAACGACCTGTTCTACATGCCCATCGAGCGGGTTTCAGCACTTGGTGTTTCCGTATTGACGGAGGCCTTTGAAGTTACCGGCATCGCAGATCGCACTGAAAATTATTTCAGGCCATTTTCCGTTCCGGTTGCGTACAAGGGAGTTCCGAAGTTCCCGATAGAGTTGACGCTGGAGCGCCCCGTGTGCCCGAGCGGGCCCTGCGAACCCGCCACGGAAACGTTGCCGGACAAGATGCCCTCCCCGCTCAACTACACATGGGCCTGCTTCTACCCCATCGTGCTCTACCCGCCTCCCGTCATTCCCCCTCCCCCGTTGACCTGGAGGGAGCGGATTACCTTGAAGGATGCGTCTGGAATCACCGCCGAGCCCGTTGAGTACAACCTGCACTGCAGTGGATGCCCTGATTGTCCATAGCCCGCATCTGTTGATGAGTGCAGTGCTGGAACCACGTGCGTGGATTCTTCGTCAGCCGAGCATGGCTCGGCTCTACATAAGCGCCAGCTCCCTGGCAAGGAACGGCGCCGTCCTGCTGCCTTTGGCGCGAGCCACCTGTTGCGGCGTTCCTTTCGCGACGATGGTGCCCCCTGCCCCGCCAGCTCCGGGGCCTACGTCAATCACCCAGTCCGCCTGTGCAACCGCCCGCATATCGTGCTCGATCATCACCACGGTATTGCCCGCGTCCACCAGCCGCTGCAGCTGCACCAGCAGCCTGTCCGCATCCGATGCATGCAGGCCGGTAGTGGGTTCGTCCAATACGTACAGCGTGCGCCCGCGCTGGCTGCGCTGCAGCTCGGTGGCCAGCTTGATGCGTTGCGCCTCACCCCCGGAAAGCTCCGTGGCTGGCTGGCCCAGCCGCAGGTAGCCCAGGCCGATCTCCTGCAGCAACTGCAACGGGCGGGAAATGGCCTCTTCCTCGCTGAAGAACGCATGCGCCTGGTCCACCGTCATCTGCAGGACCTCGGCGATGTTGCGGTCATTCCACTGCACCTTCAGCGTGGCGTCGTTGTAACGCGCACCGTGGCAGGTGGGGCACGGCGCATAGACGCTGGGCATGAACAGCAGCTCGACGCTGACGAAACCCTCGCCCTCGCAGGTCTCGCACCGGCCCTTGGCCACGTTGAACGAGAAGCGGCCGGCATCGAAACGGCGGCGGCGCGCGGCCGGCGTTGCGGCGAACAGCTTGCGCACGTGATCGAACAGCCCGGTATAGGTGGCCAGGTTGGAGCGCGGCGTGCGGCCGATGGGCTTCTGGTCGACCTGCACCACCCGCTGGATCGCGTCCATATCGCCTGCCAATGTGCCCCGCGTCGTTTCGATCACGGTCGGTCCGTCGGTGGGCGCGCTATCGGCGCGGTCGTCGGCAGGCTCATGCCCGAGGTGCAGCAGCAACAGCTCGGGCAGCGCCTGCGCCATCAGGCTGGACTTGCCGGAGCCGGAAATGCCGGTCACGGCTGTCAGCAGTCCCAGCGGCACCTGTGCGTCCACGCCCTGCAGGTTGTGGCGGTGGATGCCCTTCAGTTCCAGCCAGCGGTTGGCGCTACGCTGTTGGCTGGCAGGCGCCGGCACCTGGTCGAACAGATACAGGGCCGTGCGTGAATCCTGGATCTGGCGCAGGCCGTCGGGCTCGCCACTGTAGAGAACGCGCCCGCCGTGTTCCCCCGCCTGCGGACCCACATCCACCAGCCACTGCGCGCGGCGCATCAGCTCCAGATCGTGTTCAACAACGAACACCGAGTTGCCGCCGTCGCGCAGCCGTTCCAGTGCGTCGTACAGCGCCTGGCTGTCGGCCGGATGCAGGCCGGCCGAGGGTTCATCAAGCACGTACAGCACGCCAAACAGCAGCGAGCTGAGCTGCGTGGCCAGCCGTAGGCGCTGCAGCTCGCCGGCTGACAGGGTTGGCGTCGCACGGTCCAGCGAGAGATAGCCCAGGCCCAGGTCACGCAGCTGGCGTACACGCGCCATGACTCCGCCTGCCAATCGTTGTGCGGCGAGGCGCTTCTCTTCGGACAAGGCCGAGGTCAGGCGCACGTCCGGAGCGCCCTCGTGGGTCGCCTGGCCACTCGCGGCCCTCCGGGCGCGATCGCGGGGTGTCGCGCTCCTGTTGGTGCGAGCGCCCTTGCTGTGCGCGCCGAAATCACCTTGTGCGATGGGCTCCAGCAGCGCCGCCAGCTGGTCCAGCGGCAGCCGCATGAACTCACCGATATCCACCCCGGCAAAGGTGACCGAGAGCGCCTCCGGCTTCAGGCGCTTTCCGTGGCAGGCCGGGCACAACCGGCCTTCCATGTAGCGCGACACGCGCTTGCGCATCAGCGCGCTCTGGGTATTGGCAAAGGTGTGCAGCACGTAGCGGCGCGCGCCGGTATAGGTGCCCATGTAGCTGGGCTCCTGCTTGCGCTTCAGTGCGGCGCGGGTCTCGGCGGGCGTGAACCCGGCATAGACCGGCACGGTGGGGGCCTGCTCGGTGAACAGGATCCAGTCCCGGTCCTTCTTCGGCAGCTTCTTCCACGGTATGTCGATGTCGTAGCCGAGCGTGACCAGGATGTCGCGCAGGTTCTGGCCATGCCATGCCGGCGGCCAGGAAGCGATGGCGCGCTCACGGATGCTCAGCGACGGGTCCGGAACCATCAGCGCTTCGGTTACTTCGTAGACATGCCCCAGGCCATGGCAGGTGCTGCAGGCGCCCTGTGGCGTATTGGGCGAAAAGTCCTCGGCGTACAGCATGGGCTGGTTGGCCGGGTACGCACCGGCACGCGAGTACATCATGCGCACCAGGCTGGATAGCGTGGTCACGCTGCCCACCGATGAACGCGCATTGCTGGCGCCGCGCTGCTGCAGGGCCACTGCCGGCGGCAGCCCGTCGATGGCATCCACATCGGGCACGCCCGCCTGGTCGATCAGGCGCCTTGCATAGGGCGCGACGGATTCGAAGTAGCGCCGCTGCGCTTCGGCGAACACGGTACCGAAGGCCAACGATGACTTGCCGGAACCTGATACGCCGGAGAAAACCACCAGTGCGTTACGCGGAATGGAAACGTCGACATTCTTGAGGTTGTGCTCGCGGGCACCACGCACCTTGACGCAACCGCTGGCGGCGGCAGCGCATGACGATTCACCAAAGGGGGTGTTGGACATTTCAGCGTTCCTGCATTCGGCGGGCGGGCCGCGCAATGGGCGCGCCCGGTAGGCCATTCTCGCTGCTGCGGAGTGAATGGTGTGAGGGCGCAGGAGGTGGAATGCCACTTTCACCTCCCCTTGCTACGCCGTTGCGCGGCCAAGGGCTAGCGTGAGTCATCTGCACGATAGGAGGCGATCATGCATCCCGATGTACTTGGCTGGATCGCCACGGCGGTCCTGATGGCGACGTTGATCCGGCAGATGGTGAAGCAGTGGCAGTCGCCAAACCCCGAAGCGGTATCGAAGTGGCTGTTCGTGGGCCAGATGACCGCGTCCGCGCTGTTTACGGTGTACAGCGCGATGCTGGGCAGCACCGTCTTCGTGGTCACCAATGCGATGCTGCTGTTGACGGCCGTGGTGGGCCAGGTGATGGCCTGGCGCCGTCGCGGCCGGTGCAACGCTCCCCCGCCCTGCTGATTGTTAACGCGTATTGCCTGAAGGATTGACATCACGTTGCCCCACTCTTGATGGGGCCGCTCACAGTGCACTCCTATGCTGGGCCCGCCACCTGACTGGTGGTGATCAACCTGGAGATTCACCATGCAACGTGATCAGAAAGACCTTCCCCACCCGGACCCGGAAGCGCAGAATCCCGATCCTGTCAGTCCACTGCAGGCGAAGCTGCACAACCGCCGCAACCATGACGAAGCGCTGCAGGAAACCTTCCCCGCCAGTGACCCGATCTCTCCCTTTGTTGCTGCACCAACCCCGGAAGAGCAGGCCAAGCGCCTTGGGGAGCGGGTCACGCTGCCAGACCGCCGCACGGATAAGGAGGCCGCGGGAGGTGACGCGTGATCCGGCGCGGTTTTGCCCGTGTGGCGGCCGCAACGGCACGATTGTCCGGCAGCCTGGGCGCATTCGTCGCCGCGCTGGGGGTGATCATCACCTGGGCCGCCAGCGGGCCGGCCTTCCACTTCAATGATACGTGGCAGCTGGTGGTGAATACGGGAACGACCATCGTGACCTTCCTGATGGTGTTCCTGATCCAGCATACGCAGAACGCCGATACGGCCGCGCTGCACATCAAGCTGGATGAGCTGATCCGGGTCAGCAAGGATGCCAACCAGGAGCTGTTGAACCTGGAATCGATGGAGCCCGCTCACCTTGAAGAGATTCGCCAGCGTTACGAGGCGCTGGCGAAGACCGCGGCAGACATCAAGTTCAAGAAAGAGCGTTGCATGCCCTGCGAGGTGGACGCGGCCGCCGAGGCCTGAAAGGCGCCGCGACGACGGCAGACCCGCGTGTGGATGTCCTGGTGCAAGGCACTGCCTGGCAGGGCCTTGCAGGGCTGTTCCGACGGAGGCCATCGACCGGGGACGCAAGCAGTCCCAAGCTGCGATGCCATCCTGAAGCCATGCCGAAGGCCTGCCGGCATTGAAATGCAGCCACACACAGTGACAGGCGCCGCTTCGTGAAGACGGCGCGCAGGCTTTCTGCTGACGTTCCCATGCAGCCTTCACCTGGCCCCTGCTTTGGCGCAACCGGGCGACGCCTACGCTGAGCGCTCCACTCAACGCGGAGCCCACTATGGCTATCAAGACGGCGGAAGACCTGTTCATCCACGAACTCTCGGACATCTACAGCGCCGAGAAGCAGCTGACCAAGGCCCTCCCGCGCCTGGCCCGTGCGGCCGAGAATCCGGATCTGGCGGCGGCGTTCGAAACGCATCTGGAAGAAACCCAGGGCCAGATCGAGCGCATCGACCAGGTAGTGGAGGTGCTTGGGATCCGCCTGAAGCGCATCAAGTGCGCGGCAATGGAAGGTCTGGTAGAGGAAGGTAAGGAAGTGATCGACAGCATCGACAAGGGCCCTGTGCGCGATGCCGCCCTGATCGGTGGCGCACAGAAGGTCGAGCATTACGAAATTGCGTCCTACGGCACCATCGCCGCGCTGGCCAAACAGCTGGGCTACAAGGATGCCCTTCCCTTGCTGCTGGAGACGCTGGAGGAAGAGAAGGCGACCGATGAAAAGCTGACCCTGCTGGCCAAGGGCGGCGGCAATGCCAAGGCCGCGCAGGCTGCCTGAGCCGCGTCGAATGCAGCCCGGCCGCCATGGAAGGCGGCCTCAGGGTTCGTACAGCACCTGGTCGTTCGGGCAGAAGAATGTGCGCCGCCGGGTGGTACCCATGTACAGCTTGCTGATCGGGCCACCGCAGACCGGGCAGATCCTGCGCGTGTGTACCTGCCAGTGCTTCTTCAGCTCGAAGCGGCGCTTCCACTCCAGGAAATCGAAGCTGTAGGTGCGTGCCTGCGTGATCAAGGCGGTGAGCTTGCGCGGCGGCAGGTTACCCAGGCGAGTGGTCGGGTGCACGCCTATGCGGAACAGCACCTCGTTCTTGATGATGTTACCGACGCCGGCGAAGATTGTCTGGTCCAGAAGCGCGTCACAGACCAGGACGCCTGGCATTGCCTTCAGCTTGCGCCGGGCCAGCTTCGGATCCCAGGCATCGTTCAACACATCCGCGCGCCAATCATAGACGTCGTCCAATGGCTCGCCAATGAGTTTTACGGAACAGGCATAGAAGTTCAGCTCGCCATTGTCGAACTCCAGGGACACCCGCGCAGGGGTTGGCTTCCGTTCGTCGATGCGCCAGCTGCCGAACATCATCAGATGGATGCGCAGGGTCTGGTGGCTGAACTCCAACAGGAAATGCTTGCCCCAGCTTCGAACGGCTTTCACCCTGCGTCCTTGAAGTGGCGACAGATCGATCCGACTGTTCCCTGAAACCGCGCGGACGACGTGCCCTTTGAAATGCCTCGCAGCCTCGCACAGCAGGACGATGGATGGTCCCTCAGGCATGCTCTCCCTCCTGCAGCAGGGCCTGCAGGCGCAGGGCGTTGCTGGTGGCGTGGCCCAGCGCGGTATTGTCCAGTACGAACCAGACTGATCGTTGCGTATCCGATTCGAGCTCTAGCTCCCGCGCCAGGCCCGCCAAGGTCTGTTCGCTGTAGGCGCTTCGATAGATCTGCGGCTGGCCGTGCCAGCGCCAATAGCTCCACGTGCGGTCCCCGCCGGGAATCGCAGCTGAGGGTGCCCGTGCCGGGTCCGCTGCAACCCGGGCAACACCATGGTCGCTCAGCAGGGCGTCCGCTTCCATAGTGAACCAACTGGGATGGCGCGGCTCGCAGGCCACATCGACCTGGGTACGTGCACGCAGACCATGCAGAAATCCCTCCGCCGTCGCCGGTTCGTATGCCAGGCTGGGTGGCAACTGGAGCAGCAGCGGACCCAACCTGTCACCCAGTGCCAGCACGCCATCGAGGAACCGCTGCAGCGGTGGCATTGCATCGCGAAGCCGGTGTTCATGGCTGATCGAGCGCGGCATCTTCACTGCGAAGCGGAAATGGTCCGGCACGCTCGCAGCCCACCGTGCATAGGTGCTGGGCAGGTGCGGACGGTAGAACGAGGAGTTGATCTCGACCATGGGCAGGCGGGTGGCGTAGCGCTGAAGAACGCTATTGCCCTGCCCAAAGGCTCCCTGCGCCGACCGGGACAGCGACCAGCCAGCGCAACCAATGCGTGTCGGACCAGGCGGCGACGGAGCTGTGTTCACCGCGCCACCCAGCCGTCAGGTTCCAGAGCGCTGCTGGCGGCGCCGTCCACATTTGACTGCGTCACCCACAGCAGGCGATCGAGCGCGCTGGTGCCTGAAGCCAGCGCCGATCCGCTGCGCACGAAGCCTGTCCAGTCGGAGATGGCAATCTTTCCCAGCGCCAGTTCATCCACCCGCACGCAGCACATCCGCCAATGGGGGAACTGCCGCCGGCCCACCCTCCCCCGGTTGAGTTCGACCACGCCACTGTGGCTGCCGGCTGCCAGGATCCGCTTGTACGCGCTGCTGATCCCCGCTTCGGGGCCTTCGAGGTACTGCAGGAAGCGGCTGCCATCAAATAACAGCGTACCGGTGACATCGGCGGATTCATTGAACAGCACCGCGTCCATCACAAGCTGCTGCAGTCGTTCCGCAGTCAGGCTGTCGGACGCTTCACTTACATAGGCAATTGCGCGAAGAGGCATGACACCACCGGTTGTTGCAGACAGCCCTACCTTAGCGACGCGCATCGTACGCGCGGTGAGACCGGTGTGGAGGTTGCGTCGAGCTGTGGCGTGGCCGCTGCGCATCGCGTCTACACGCAACGTGCGCTTCAGATGTGCGCACGCGTGCCAGCACATGGCGGGCTTCAGCCGCGACGGCGGCCGGCATGGGCTGACAGTGGCAATCAAGGCGGAATGCCGTATCGGCGCAGGTCGCACTCAGGCGGTCATCGAGCTGGAGAGTGCCGCGCCCGGGAAACCCCTGGGCCTGGCCGGGTCGCGGCCCGGTTCCGCCGAAATCAGCGCCTGCATCACGTGATGCTGGACGCGATT
Source organism: Stenotrophomonas sp. 99219_Sma (assembly GCF_056480785.1). Taxonomy (NCBI): domain Bacteria; kingdom Pseudomonadati; phylum Pseudomonadota; class Gammaproteobacteria; order Lysobacterales; family Lysobacteraceae; genus Stenotrophomonas; species Stenotrophomonas sp. 99219_Sma. The sequence goes on from NZ_CM151117.1 coordinate 2,343,499, forward strand.
CCCACTCTCCTCCATGCCCACGAAATACACAAAACGGCCATCGAACTTGGCCTGCGCCCCCTCCAGGGCGGTGTTGGCCTGAACGGCTCGCTTCAGCGACTTCATCCATACCCGTTCGGGTGTCCGGTCAAGCTCTACAACAACGGCGGTGCCACCGCAGTCCAGGGACATGCTCTCGACACGCAGCACGCGTGGCGAAGCGGGATCGGTTCCAGGTCGATGCATGGCAGAAGCTCCAGTGTCGAAGATGGCGGCAATAATCCATGGCCGCTGCCAAAATGCCGTCAAGGAACGCCGGGCTCTTTCCACGCCACCTCGACAGCATTGGCGACACCTTCCCAGCTTCGCACCGGGCTGACATTCCACACTCGCAGCCTTGATGCAGCACAGCACACACTGCAGTTCCCGAGGCAATACAGGCATGCGCGCATGCAACCCGATATGAGCCGGCGCAGGTGCAACCTGCTGCTGGTGGAGGATCAGTTCGATCTGGCCGCACTGATGGAGCAGGCGCTCGAAGACGGGGGGGGCCAGGTAACCCATGCGTATAGCGTGTTTGATGCGATGGGGCTGTTGGAGAAGCAGACGTTCGATGGCGCCGTGCTGGATGTGGAGCTTCGTGACGGCGTGGTCTTTCCGGTTGCCGATCGCTTGGCCGAGCTTGGCATCCCGTTCCTGTTTGTGTCTGCGGTCTATGACCAACTGGTGCCGCAGCGCCACCGAAGCGCGGCCTTCGTGGCCAAACCTTTCCACATCGCCCAGTTGCAGCAGGCCGTCCAACGCGTGATGGGCGATGCCTGCACGCCCTTGACCACGCACTGATCCTGCGTCGCAGTCAACTCAGTGGGGTGTCAGCAAGGGAAAACCCGTTTCACTTGTCCTGCGCCGCCCTGCGAAATTCGGGAGGGTCGGCCTACAGCAACGCGTCGACCAGTCAGGCCGCTTTAGCATAGGGTTCGACGATCGAGAGGAGCTTTTCCATCGCGGTAGCTCCCGCCTGGTTCGTCGCCGCCCGCTGGATGAAACTGGTCCAGTCAGCAAGGGCGATCATCCGCAGCTCATCCGCACTGACTGGCAGGCAGCGCATTGGCCAGAACGGCAACCGCCGTTGCCCGACACGCCCGCGAGCAAGCTCCATCAGGTCGGTGTGACTGCCGGCGCCACTGACGCGGGAGAAGGCCACATCCAGCCCATCGGCGGGGCCCTCCATGTATTGCAGGAAGTGCCGGCCGTCGAATAGAAGCACGCCGGTCACACCCGCTGATCGGTTGAAGCGGGCCGCATCTTCCATCAGTGCTTCCAAGCGCGCGGACGTGAATCCAGCGACGGCTTCGCTGACATAGACAATCGCTCTGTTCGGCATGGTGGCGCTCCTGCTCTCCCGGTCGCTCAATCTAAGGCCGGTGTCGTTGAGAGACCGTAAACGCCAAACGTGAATTGGTCACATATTGCCCGGCGAACCGGGGTTTTTAACAGCATTTCCGTTGCATTCCGCCATGGCGCGCCGAAATGCCTGATTTTCAAGTCAACAGGATTGGCTGGCCCGCCGCCGAAGCGGCGCCCGCCGCTCCCATCTCCGCCAGATAGGCTGAAAATCCCCCTGTCGCGCGTCCTGCCAGGCGGGCACTGGTCATGACGAGCGGCGCACCCGCCCACCGCACATCAGCGCCGAGGCGCTGCAATGTCCTCACCAGCTGGACGTCCTCCCCGCAGTGCAGCGGCGAAAAGCCGCCTGCCGCACGATAGGCCTGGGCGGAAACACCCAGGTTCGCACCGTGGATACGCCCATGATCGTCCCCCCATTGCTGCCGCCTCCGGAACGCCTTGCGCAGGCGCTCCTCGGCGCTGCAGTTCGTTGCGATGTCCACCAGCCCGCAGAAGACGTCCGGGCGTGCCTCAAGCTGTGCGATCAGCCACTCAGGAGGTACCTCGCTGTCCGCGTCCGTGCTCGCCAGCCATCTTGCACCCCGACCCAGCAGCTCGGCGGCGGCGGCGGCCCGGGCGATGCCCACGCAGCGTGCATCCAACCGCAGCGTATCAACCCGTTGCTGGGCGCAGATGGATTCCGTGGCGTCCGAACAATCGTCCAGCGCAACAATCACCTCCACCGCTTCGCCACCCAGCCCGGGATTCAGGGCCGCCCTCCTGATCGACTGCAGGCACCGCTCCATGCTGGCGGCCTCGTTGTGGGCCGGAACCAGCACGCCTATCACCGCAGGCCCTCCAGTCGGGCCAACGACATCGCGCCGCGCGTCCAGCCCTGCAGTACGAAGTCCGCGTCGCGATAGTGGAAGGCCTCCTGCAGGCCTTCACCGAGGCATCGATGCACGACCTCGGTGCGGCTCGCGCGCCCCGGGAACGAGGGCAGCCAATGGCAGGCCACCAGCAGTCCATCATCACGAAGCGCTTCCCCGATACCGGTGCGCAGCTCGCGCAGCGCGCCGGCTCCCAGGTAGTAGCCCATTTCGCCGCAGACGATCAGATCGAAGCGGCCCGGCGGCCATTGCTCGGGATGGCTGGCGCAGTGGACCTGCACGTGCGGCAGGTGGGCCAGGTTGCGGCGCGCCTGGAACGCAGCACGCGGGCTGATGTCGGTTGCCAGAAGGCGCTCGCAGCGGGCGGCCAGGGCCTCGGTCAGCACGCCATTGGAACAACCCAGCTCCCACCCGCGAATGAAATGGCGCTGGCTCAGGCTTGCCAGCAGCAGTGCACGCTTGCGTTCTTCATACCATCGGCTTCGGTAGCCGAACGGGTCCTCCTGCTCATGCAGGTCATCGAAGTACGGTTGCGCGCTCATGCCAGGAATACCTCGTAGTTTCGGAAGAATCGGGTCAGTACATGCGCGGGCAGCACCGGAGGGCTGTTCAAGCCCGGCACGTCGCCCGTCTGCGTCCGGAAATGCGCGATCGCGTTTCGTTTCGCGGCCGCCACTGCTGAAATGTCGACCAGTCTGGGCACCTCCCACGCCATATGTGCACAGGCCGGATCCAACCAGTGCCATCCCCAGACCGGGTACTCCAAGCGGCGGCACCTCACCGCCCGGGCGGCGCGGCAGGCAGCACGCCCTGCCGCTTCATGGTCGGGGTGGCCATCAAACCGCCATGGCGCCAGGACCAGGTCACGCGGCTGCAGATGCTGTTGCAGCCAGCCTTCCAGGCCCTGTTCGTGCGTGCTGACCGCGCCGTCGGCGATACCCAGGTGAAATATGGAACCGGCCGGGATGCCGAGTTCGCCAAGGGCCGCGGCAAGCTCCGCCCGCCGTGCCGACCGCAAGCGCCCTGGCGTCCACCACGGCTCGCCCGGATAGCATGCTTCGCCGTCCGTCACGGCAACGACGCTCACCTCCATGCCCTGCCCCACTGCGTGATGGAGCAGTCCGCCACAGCCGAGGATTTCGTCATCCGGGTGCGGCGCGACCACCACCAGGCGGTCATGCCCGGTGCACAGCCCGCTTGCCGGTGTGATCGGCTGCTGCCAGAGCCAATGGCAGCGCAGCCATGCCTGCTCCTGGGTTCCTTCGCCTTGCAGCGGTGCATTGGCTACAGCGCCCATGTCGCCTCCTGGGCCGCCCGCTGCACACCCAACCACTCCCAATCGCGGTCGGCGTGGTTCTGGCGAAGGAACACGGCCAGGTCCGCGCAGCGGTGGGCATGGGCGTCTTCCAGGCACATGGGGGCCGGGCCCAGGGCCCGACCCGCCAGATCCAGCACGCGCGTGGCCGCACGCTCGATCACGCAACGTACCCGCACCACGTCCTCGCGATGCGCCGATTCGGGCTCGGCATCGATGCGTGCCGCCAGTTCGCGAAGCAGCGCCGCGGCCGGCGCCAGCGCGAGGTCCACTTCGCCCAGTAGACGTGCGCGATTTCCCTCGGTGCAGGCGGATCGCATGCGCTCGGCCAGCGCGACCGCTGCGCCAAACCAGACCGCCGCAATACCCGCGCCTCCATGCCAGAAGCCCGGTCGCTGCAGATAGTCATCGCGCGCGCCCAGTATCACCATCGGCGCGGCATCAAAGCGCACGGTGGTGGACGGAATCCCGGCCATGCCGACGGCGGGCCAAGGCTCACCCGACAGCGTCGTCCAGTGCTCCGCCGCGACCTGGCATAGCCACACCCCCTGAGCGCTGCGAACCGTGACCAATGCGGCATCCACCCAGGCGCTGCCCGAACACCAGGGCTTGTCCCCGCGCAGCCTGCCCTCGGCGTCGATGCGGAGTGTGCTCGCCGGGCCCTCTGCGGCCCACACCGCCCACAGTTGGCCTTCAGTAGCCGACGGTGCCTTCAACTCGGCCATGATCGCCTGCGCGTCGTAGTGTGCCTCCAGCACCTTGGCCAGGCAGAGATCTTCGCCCCCCAACGCCGCAAGCGCCCTCCAACGATCCAGTGTCTGCCCGCATCCCGGTAATGGCAGTTCAGGCTGCTGGACGAGTACCTGGCGGGCGCGGTTGATCAATGATGATGGCGGCGTCACATCCTGCATGAGGGCTTCTGCAATGAAGATATGTCATGAACGTAGGCGGCAGGCGGTCACATCACTGTCTTGGAGGTGTGGCGGGCACATGAATGCCCTGCGCAGTGATCCTCACGCACCTGTCCCACGCCGTTGCTGCCTCACGCGCAGGCACTGCTGCAATTCCCACAGCCATGGCAGCACCACCAGCACCAGCGCAGGCAGCAGAACGAGCCACCAGGTCTCAAGCGCCGCAGGATCCATGCTCAGCGACCAACGCGGCTGCGCGTGCCAGCCGACCCAGCCCAGCAGAACCCAGGGCGCGGCATCGAGCACGCTGTGTACGTGCTGCTCCGCTGGACTGATACGCCGGCGACCGTCCGCGCTGACGGTGTCGAAATAGCCGGTGATCGCGTGTGCGGTGACCAGAAGCGCCAGGAGCGCGACGAGTGACCGGGTATTCTCCAGCAGGAGCCATGCCAGAACGCCACTGCCAATCAGCAGTAGCTGCAGCCCGTGCAATGCGCTTTCCCGCAACGCAGAGGTGTGCGGCAGGTCGGTACGCCGGTGGAAATGGAAGTCGAGCCAACCGGCGGCCAACCAGAGCGCATAGACGCACGTCATGATGATCGCGCTCATGTCGGCACGCTCAAGGTGTCAATACGATCTTGCGGCAGTCGTCGTCCTTGGCATCAAACATTGCATAGCCTTGCGCTGCATCGGCCAGGCGCATCCGGTGCGAGATGATGTCACCCGGGTCCAGCTTTCCTTCCATGATTGCGTCGAGCAGTTCCGGCATCAGTCCCTGCACATGGGTCTGCCCCATCTTGAACGTCAGCCCCTTGTCGAACGCGTCACCCAGCAGGAAGCCATGGATGAAGCCGGCGTAGACGCCTGGGATGCTGACCACCCCGCCGCGGCGTGCTGCCGCGATGCACTGCCGGATCGCCACGCCGCTGCTGCCTTCCAGTTTCACGGCGGTCAATGCTGACTCCAGCGCACTGCCCTCGGCCTCGAAGCCTACCGCCTCGATGCAGGCATCCACGCCCCGCCCACTGGTGTGGGCAAGAATGAAATCGGCCGGGTCTTCGATCTCGTTGAAATCGATGGGGGTCACCCCGTAGGCCCGGCGCGCATAGTCCAGGCGGTAACGAAGATGGTCGACCATGAAGATGGTCTCCGCCCCCAGCAGCCGGCAGCAGGCCGCGCTCATCAGCCCTACCGGGCCCGCACCGAAGATGGCCACCGTTGAGCCCGGCTTCACCCCTGCGTTCAGCGCGGCCTGGTAGCCGGTGGGGAGGATGTCAGACAGGAACAGGACCTGCTCGTCGGCTACGCCTTCCGGAATACGTAGCGGGCCCACATTCGCCTTGGGCACGCGCACGAACTCCGCTTGGCCACCGGCAACCCCGCCATACAGATGGCTGTATCCGAACAGCGCGGCCGGCGGCAGAAGGCCCTTCTGATTCAGCGCGGCGCCCTTGCCGGTATTGGTGGTTTCGCAGGCGGCATACTCGGCCAGCCGACAGTGGAAGCACTCACCACAGGCGATCACGAAGGGAATCACCACCCGATCCCCCGGGTTGACCTGGGTGACGCCGCTGCCGACCTCTTCCACGACGCCCATGAATTCGTGGCCCAGCACATCGCCGTCGTGCAGATCGGGAATCTTGCCCCTATACAGATGCAGGTCCGAGCCGCAGATGGCGGTAGCGGTAACACGCAGGATCAGATCGTCGTCAGCCGCCAGTACCGGGTCCGGCACGGTCTCGACACGTACATCCTTGCGGCCGTGGTAGGTCAATGCCTGCATCGCGCTTCTCCAGCAAGAGGGGGTTCCAGCATCGCAACACCCCCTCCCCCTGCGGTGACATCCCGGTGTGCATGGTGTTCATTTCGCGACGTCACCGCGTTAACCGGATTGATTGCACGCTTCAACCTCCTGCTGCAGGAGCAACCCATGACCGACAAACTCCCCTTCAATCCGACCACGGACGTGGATGATCAGTCGAAGGCACATACGCCGGACAAGCGGCGCAATGATCGAGCCAGATGGAAGGAGCACGACATGCCCGACGATGGCGATGGGCCCAAGGCTGTACCCGAGGACTACGAGCGTCCTGATCCCGATCCAACAGGGAAACGTTGAGACCACATCACATTCTGGATGCGCAGCAATCACAAGTCATGGCGCTGCGACCGCGCAAGCTTCATGCATGGTCTCTGGAACAGCCTGAACGAGGTGTTGCATGTGGAAGCGCAACGGTCTCTCGCTGGTGCTGCTTGTGCTCACCGTCGTATTCATTGGTGGGCAGGCAATTGCGGGACATCACGTGCACAACCAGGAGCTGGTGCAGCACGGACGCACGCCGATCGATCTCTGGCACTACTTGGCAACCGGGCATTTCGTCAGCGCCACATTTGAGAACTGGGAGAGCGAATTCCTGCAGATGGGGATGTATGTCCTTCTGACAGTGAGCCTTCGCCAGCGCGGTTCGGCCGAATCGCGGCCCTTGGACCCTGCGCAGGAACAGAATCGCGTCGAGCCGGGGGCCACGCCCTGGCCCGTGAGGCTTGGTGGCGCATGGAAGATCATCTATGGCCATTCGCTTGCGATCGCCTTCGGCCTGTTGTTCCTGACCAGCTTTACGCTCCACGCATTGGGAAGCTGGCGAGCCGAACAAGCCGAGCAGCAGCTGCAGGGCCTGCCAGTGCCGGGCTTTCTCGAGCACCTGGCCAGCAGCACGTTCTGGTTCGAATCCATGCAGAACTGGCAAAGTGAGTTTCTGGCCGTGCTGTCTCTGGTTGTGCTGACCATCTTCCTGCGCCAGAAGGATTCGCCACAGTCCAAGCCGGTCGAAGCGCCCCATGCCCAGACAGGAGATTGAGGCATGGCACGTGCCCCTTCTACCGCCCTGCTGATCATCGACATGTTCAGTCGTTTCGACTTCCCAGGTGCAGATGCGCTGGCGCCAGCGGCAGAGAAGGCGGCCCGGCAGATCCGCTGCCTGAGAGACCACTTCGATGACCAAGGGTGGCCAGTCATCTATGCCAATGACAACTTCTCAGATTGGAAGCGGGACTTCCGCCAGCAAGTGGAGCAGTGCCAGCGGGACGGGGGGACGGCTGCCCGAATTGCCACAACCCTCTCCCCCCTGCCCGGCCACTATTTCGTGCTCAAGCCCAAGCACTCGGCGTTCCTCGCCAGTCCCTTGCCGATTCTGCTGGCCAAGCTGGGAGTACGCCGTCTTTGCCTCACTGGCATGACGGCCGACTCGTGTGTCCTGGCCACGGCGCTGGACGCCAACGCCAGGGAGTTCGAGGTCGTGGTGGCATTGGAAGCTGTGGCGGCGATGCCCTCCCAGAAACGGCGTGCACTGGCAGTGCTGGTGAACTCGGGTGCAGCCCGGGTCGCTCGACTTTCGTCGCTGGTCTCTGCGTAATCGGCAGGGTCAAACCGAGGCAGCTCAGGCCCGGTCCGCTACACCTTGTACACCGGCATGACCGGCGCAATGTGCACAGCAGAAGATCTGGCCCTTTCCTTCAACGCCATGTCCGATAACCGCGCAGTCGCAATGTGCACAGCGCGGTGCGAATGCATGGATGGCGCACTCGAACGAATCGAAGGTTCCGCTGCGTCCGCCCTGCTGCAGGGTGAAACTCTTGTCGTAGTTGTTGCCGCAGACATCACAGGTGGCCATGTCGCACCTCTTTGTGCGTAAGGGAGGTGCAGTGTGGTGAGCGCGGGTGTCGGTGGCCGTGAACGCAGCGTGTCCAGGAGGTCCAGAATACGCATTGCAAGGTACTCGTAGAACGTGCCCCGCCCAGTAGACGGGTGGGCTGTCCAAGCGTGCGTTCTGCCTGGTCAAACTCTTGCCGCGTTCTGCATCGGTTGGGATGCGGCACGTTTCCGGATCGGTAGCGAAGAACCCGCACGCGAGGGCCGGCTGCAGGGCGGCGATCCAGTTCCAGTGAGCCCATCGCGGCTGTGATGCCGGACGGTCATCGAGGCAACATCGACCTAGACCCGCAATGCCTCCAGCACCAGGCTGAACGCCGGGGAAGGCTGCCGCCTGCTCGGGTAATACAGATGATAGCCGGGGAACAGCGGGCACCAGTCCTCCAGTACCCGCACCAGGCGGCCGCTTTCCAGATGGGGTGCCAGCTCATCAACGGGCAGATGCACCAGGCCCAGGCCATCAAGCGCGGCATCGACCATGTGCGGTGACGTGCTGAACACCAGCGGGCCATCCACGCGCACATTGATCTCGCGACCCTTCTTCTCGTACTCCCACACATACAGTCCACCGCTGGTGGGAAGACGGATGTTGATGCACCGGTGACCAGTCAGATCGCCCGGCACCTTCGGCATTCCGTGCGCAGCGAAGTAGCCCGGCGTCCCTGCGGTGGCCATGCGCAGGCGTGGGCCGATGGGCAGGGCGACCATGTCCTTGTCGATGGATTCGCCAAGGCGAACACCGGCGTCGAAGCGGTCGGCAACGATGTCACGCAGTGCATAGCTGACATCGAACTCGATGCGGATGTCCGGATAGCGGTGCAGCAGCGGCATCAGCTTGGGCAGCAGCACCGTGCGCAGTACGTGGTCGCCGCTGGTGATCCTGACCTGCCCGGCCGGTGTGTCCCTCAATGCAGTAAGAGCTTCGAGCTCCATTTCGATGTCGTCGAAGTGGTTGCCGATCGACTGCAGCAGGCGCTCGCCGGCCGTGGTCGGCGAAACGCTGCGCGTCGTGCGCGTCAGCAGCCGAATACCGAGACTCTCTTCCAGGGTCTTGATGGCCTGACTCAGTGCGGACTGGGTAACCCCCAGCACGCCCGCCGCGCGGGTAAAGCTGCCCTCCCGCGCTACGGTCACGAAAGCCAGCAGGTCATTGAAGTTGCGTCGTGCCATGCGTGCAGTGTGTCACAGGAATTAATTAGCACAACTAATTGAGCCATTCGCAATTGATTATCTAATCAAACACCCGCGCGTGGTCCAGACTGGCCCCCTCCCCCACCACGGGAGCTCCGGCAGCCGGAGCTTTCCGCCGTCATCGCGCTTCTGGGCCTGGAAACCTTCATGAGTTCACTCAATCTCCCCCCGACCGGGGCGAGCACGGCCGCGCCTGTTCGCTCGGCATCCCCCAGGGAATGGGGTGCCGTGCTGGCCCTGTCACTCGGCGCCTTCGCGCTGGTCGCTTCCGAATTCATGCCGGTCAGCCTGCTGACGCCCATCGCCACGGACCTGCGGGTCAGTGAAGGCCAGGCCGGACAGGCCATCGCGGTGTCCGGCGGGTTCGCCCTGGTCACCAGCCTGCTGGTCTCGCCACTGGCCGGGCAGCTGGACCGCAAATGGCTGCTGCTGGGCCTCACTACCGCAATGATCCTCTCGGGAACGCTGGCGGCACTGGCGCCCAGCTTCCCGGTGTTCATGCTGGGCCGTGCGCTGATCGGCGTGGCCATCGGTGGCTTCTGGGCCATGTCGGCGGCCACCGCCATGCGCCTGGTTCCTTCGCACCAGGTGCCCCGTGCACTGGCCATCGTCAACGGCGGCAACGCGCTTGCCACGGTCATTGCAGCGCCGATGGGCAGCTACTTCGGCGCCATCATCGGTTGGCGCGGTGCGTTCTTCTCGCTGGTGCCGGTGGCTGTGGTGGCCCTGCTGTGGAAGATCGCCGCGCTGCCATCGATGAAGGCGACCGCCGGGCGCGCTTCCTGGAATGTGTTCGCGCTGTTGAAGCGCCCGCCGGTGGCGTGGGGCATGGCGGGCGTGAGCCTGTTCTTCATGGGCCAGTTCTCGCTGTTCACCTACCTGCGCCCGTTCGTGGAAGCCACGCTGCACGTATCACCTTCGACGTTGTCGCTGTTGCTGCTGTTGATGGGTGCTGCGGGCCTGGCCGGCACGGTGTTGATCGAGCCCTTCATGCACAAGGCACTCTTCCGCACACTGGTGCTGCTGCCCGCACTGATGGCCGTGGTGGCGGTGTGCATGATCCTGCTCGGCAACACGCTGCCGAGGGTGGCGGTGTTGTTCGCCCTGTGGGGCCTGCTTGGCACGTCGGCGCCCGTGGCCTGGTGGTCGTGGCTGGCCCGCACCCTGCCCGATGACGGCGAGGCCGGTGGCGGCCTGATGGTAGCCGTGGTGCAGATGGCCATCGCCATCGGTGCGACCGTGGGCGGCCTGCTGCTGGACCACCAGGGCTACCGCGCCACGTTCTGGTTCAGCGCTGTCCTGCTGTTGGGCTCGGTGGTCACGTCCTGCATCGCTGCGCGCTCGGCGCAGCACCATCGCCTGCCTGTCCATACCTGAAGGAGTCCCCCATGCACTACACCTGTCTGGGCCGATCGGGCCTGAAGATCAGCCGGCTGGGTCTTGGCACCATGAACTTCGGCGAGCTTGCCGACGAGTTAACCAGCTTCGCCATCATGGATGCCGCCGTGGACGCCAGCATCAACTTCTTCGACAGCGCAGACGTCTACGGCGGGCCGCAGTCGCCGGACATGGCGCAGGGCTTCGGCCTCTCCGAAGAGATCATCGGGCGCTGGCTCAAGCGCGGTGGCAAGCGTGACGGCCTGGTACTGGCGACCAAGGTGTACCAGCCGATGGGGCTGGGCCCGAATGATCGCCGGCTGTCGGCGTACCACATCCGCCGCGCCTGCGAGGCCAGCCTGCGCCGGCTGCAGACCGACCACATCGATCTGTACCAGATGCACCACGTGGACCGGGCCACGCCATGGGAAGAAATCTGGCAGGCCATGGAACAGCTGATCCGCGAAGGCAAGATCACCTACGTGGGCAGCAGCAACTTTGCCGGCTGGGACATCGCCACCGCACAGGGCGTGGCTACTGCGCGGCACACCTTCGGCCTGGTGGCCGAGCAGAGCCTGTACAACCTGACCCAGCGCACGGTGGAGCTGGAAGTGATCCCGGCACTGCGCTACCACGGGCTGGGCCTGATTCCCTGGAGCCCGATCGGCATGGGCCTGCTGGGAGGCATGCTGAAGAAGGTCGCCAATGGCCGACGCGCTACCCCGCAGCTCCTGCAGCGTATCGAACAGCTGCGCCCGCAGCTGGAAGCGTATGAAACGTTCTGCGATGAGCTGGGCGAGGTGCCCGCCGACGTGGCGCTGGCCTGGCTGCTGCACAACCCGGTGGTGACCACCGCGCTGAGCGGTCCCCGCACGGTGGACCAGCTTTTGCAGAACCTGAAGGCCCCTGCCCTGAAGCTCTCAGATGCCTCACTGGCTCGACTGGATGCGATCTGGCCTGGCCCCGGTGGCGAGGCGCCCAATGCCTACGCCTGGTAATCCCCCAACTCCTGGAGTACTCCCCATGTCCATGCTTCTCGGCACGTTGATATCCATGGCTGCGCCTGCCACCGGCGGCGGCCCGGCCAGTGACGATCTGAGCATAACGCCTGCTGGCAGCGCATCGTCCGTGGCGGGCCCCGCTGACTACTTCACCGGCAACGTGCGCATCGACGGCGGCTTCCAACGCCCTGCGCCGGCACGCGTAGGCGGTGCGACGGTCACCTTTGAGCCCGGCGCACGCACGGCCTGGCACACCCACCCGCTGGGCCAGACCCTCATCGTGACAGCGGGCGTGGGCTGGGTGCAGCAGTGGGGTCAGCCACGCCAGCAGATCCGTCCGGGTGACACCGTGTGGATCGCCCCGGGCGTGAAGCACTGGCATGGCGCAAGTGCCGCAGTGGCGATGACCCACATCGCGATTGCCGAGGCGGTGGATGGCAGCCCGGTGACGTGGCTGGAGAAAGTAAGCGACGAACAGTATTCGGAGATGCGCGAATGAAGACGCTGCTGCTTTCTCTGGTCCTCGCGGCCATCCCCCTCACTGCAGTTGGACAGGACATGGCCCACGGCGCGGACAACTTCTATCACAGCACTCAGCTCACCAGCGAGAAGGTGCGCTTCAACAACCAGTACCACATGCAGATCGTCGGCAATCTTTACGTGCCGAAGAACCGCAGGCCTGGGCAAGCATTACCCGCCATCATCGTGGGCCATCCCATGGGCGCGGTGAAGGAGCAGAGTGCGGATCTCTACGCACAGAAGCTGGCTGAACAAGGTTTCGTGACCCTGGCTATCGACCAGTCATTCTGGGGTGAAAGTGCGGGCGAGCCCCGCAATGCAGTTGCGCCGGACATCTATGCCGAGGCCTTCAGTGCAGCCGTCGATTACCTGGGCACGCAGCCACAGGTGGATCGCGAACGGATCGGCGTGCTTGGCATCTGCGGCAGTGGCAGTTTCGTGATCAGTGCGGCCAAGATCGACCCGCGCATGAAAGCCATTGCTACCGTCAGCATGTACGACATGGGCGCTGCGAACCGCAGTGCCCTCAACCGCTCGCAGAGCGTTGAGCAGCGCAAGGCCGTGATTGCTGCTGCCGCGCGCCAGCGTTGGGTCGAAGCCGAGGGCGGCGCCGCACAGTACACCTCCGGCACGGTGCATAGGCTTGAGGCAGAAACTCATCCGATCCAGCGCGAGTTCTACGACTTCTACCGAACGCCGCGTGGCGAATTCACGCCGGCCGGCTCATCACCGCAGCTCACCACCCACCCGACGCTGACCAGCAACGTGAAGTTCATGAACTTCTATCCGTTCAACGACATCGAGACCATTTCGCCGCGTCCGATGTTGTTCATTTCGGGTGATCAGGCGCATTCAAAGGAATTCAGCGAGGAGGCCTACCGACTGGCGGGACAGCCGAAGGAACTGTTGTGGGTGAAGGGTGCAGGCCACGTGGATCTGTATGACCGGACCGATCTGATTCCGTTTGCAGCGCTGGGGGCGTTCTTCCGGAAGAGCCTGGACGGAAGCATGTGACAGGCCAACGCCCGCCTGGCCTCACCCCGTCCGCAGCACTGCCACCAGCACCCCCATCAGGGCACTCCCCGCCGCCAGACTCAGCCACACCCTCCCCACCCTGCGGGTACTGAAGACGCCCACAGCAACGGCAATGAACAGCACGAACCCCAGCAGTGAGCTGGCCAGGACCGAAACGGCTGTCCTTACCCCTGCCAGCACGGGCAACAACAACGTCAGTGCCGTGGCCGTAACGGCAGTGATCAGGTATCCGCCCAGCGAGGCGGCCAGCACGCGGCTCGCCACCTGCCAGCGATAGGCCGGTTCCCGCCCGGCCGGAGGCTTGGCCGGGCGCGCCGCCTCCGGTGCCCGGGGCCAGCGGCGCTGCAGCATCAGGGCCATTCTTGCCAGCATCAACCCGAATGCCAGTGCGACCAGCTCCACGCCGGCCTGCTGCCACGCGCCCCGCTGCAGATACATCAGCAGCCCCTGCCCGGTGGTTGCCATGTTCACCAGCGGCAGCGCCAGGCACAGTGCTGCAGCCAGCCACAACTGCTCGATCCAGGCCAGGCGCGGTGGGCGCCACAGCGCGTGCAGCACCGAGGCAGCGCAGGCAGCAAGAAAAATGCGTATTTCCCATGCGCTGCGATCGCTCATTCCCAATGGCAGCAACCGATTGCCATGCAGGTAGACGATGCTTGCCAGCGCCACCCCGGCCAGCGATGCCACGTTGAATGCTTCCACGCAGCGGTAGATGCCCGCCGTGGCCGCGCCGAACTCATGCTCGCTGCGCTTGCGCCGCTTGATGGAGAACAGCAGCGTGCCGATGGCGATCATCGCCGTGCCCAGCAGGCCGCTGATGAAGTACAGCCACTTCATCGGCCAGCCGCCGAAATCGGCCTTGTGCAGTGCTTCGATGGTTTCGTGCACCTGTACGGCACCAATGACATGCGGATGTGCACCATGCTGTTGCAGCAGCGCGCCGCTGGCAGCATCGAACGTCACCCGGCTGGCCTCGGTCAGCAGATGCCTGTCTGCGCGCCCCACGGGCTTGCGACCGATCACCTCCACCACGCTGTGCACGGTGCCGGGCGCCTGGATCACGATCAATGCCGGCGGCTGCCCGATGATGGCCTGCGCGCGTGCCAGCAGGTGCTGCAGGTCCGGCAGTTGCGCGGTGGATACCAGGATGCCTGGCGGAGTCGGCTGCACAGGCGCCAGCTCGGCTTCGTAGCGCGCATAGGCGTCATCGGCATCGCCATAGGCCGCATGCACCGGCCACGGCAGATAGCTGCTGTAGAAGAAGGTCAGCCCGGTGTAGCCGATCATGAACAGGAACGGCAGGGTCAGCACGGCACTCAGGTTGTGCGCATCCAGCCAACTGCGCTGTCCCTTGCCCGGGCGGAAGGTGAAGAAGTCCTTGAAGATGCGTTTATGCACCACCACGCCGGACACCAGCGCCAGCAGCATGCAGGCGGTGATCCAGCCGACCAGCCAGTAGCCGGCCATGCCGCCGTGCAGGGTGTAATGGAAGGACATGAAGTTGCGCCCGCCTTCGGTTTCCCGAAGACGAGGTGGAGGCTGTGGCATGCCGGTGCCGGCATCCACCCAGCCTTCGTGCCCCGTGCCGTCGCCATCCTCCCATGACAGCTCCAGCGGCCAGCCCCGCTGGACAGGCCAACGGATCTGCCATGCCCGGGCATCGGCGGCGTTGGCGGCCAGCCAGTGCTGCGCACGTACCGCCTGCATTTCCGTGTCCACCGCCGGCGAGGAGGCCGGCACGGGGCCGGCCTCCATCCATCGCGTGATCGGCTCACGGAACACGCTGAGCGTGCCGGTCAGGAAGATCGCGCACAGCAGCCAGCCACAGGTAAGGCCGCACCAGGTGTGCAGCCACGACATGCTCTGCCGGAAGCCCGCTTTCATGCCTGCCCCGTGGCGGGCAGGCCGTTGCCCCGCCGGTTGCGGAAGATCACAGCGAGCCGCGCAGCGTCAGCATCAGATTGCGGGGTTCGCCAAAGAAGTTGCCGCGGCGGATCTGGCTGATCATCGCGTAGTAGCGGGTGTCGAACAGGTTGGCCACGTTGACGCCTACGCTCCAGCGCGGATTGATCCGGTAGCCGGCGCGCAGGTCCCACACGGCACGTCCCGCTGCGCCCATGCGCCAGTCCGGGTCGTCGTAGGCCGGATAGGAGTAGCTGCTCTGTGCCGATACACCACCGCCCACGGAGAACGCGTTCCACTTGTCCGGCAGCTGGTAGGACGTCGACAGGCGCAGCAGGTGGCGGGGCGTCTCGGCGCTGATGGTCGCGCCCTCATCGTCGCGGCTGGTGACGTGGGTATAGCCCGCCATCATCTGCCAGCCCGGCGCCAGTTCGCCGCTGGCCTCCAGCTCAAAGCCCTTGCTGCGCAGCTTGCCGCCATTGCGGTAGCAATCGGACGACGCCAGCGAGCCACGGCAGCTGCCCGGGTCGGATTCGTCCACCACGGCGTTGCCGGTCTTACGGATGGAGAACACCGCGGCGGAGACATTCAGGCGGCCATCGTTCAACTCACCCTTCACGCCCAGCTCGTAGTTGGCGCCGATGGCCGGATCCAGCACCGAGCCGGACGCGGTGACGTACGAGCTCTGCGGCTGGAAGGTATCGGCGTAGCTGGCATAGACCGACCATTGCGGACCCAGGTCGTAGACAAGGCCGGCGTACGGGGTGAATTCGTGCTTCTGTTCGTAGTCGCGGCTCTTGGCGCCGGTGAAGCCATCGCTGGACTGGTACTTCACCCAGCTCAGCCGGCCACCCAGCGTGAGGTGCAGCGGTTCTGCCAGCTGCAGACGCAGGTTGCTGTACACGCCGCTCTGCTGGGCGCGGGCGTTTTCTGACCAGTCCCACGCGGGCTGCAGCGGCTGCGCGATGGCGCTGTGGTCGGGTGCGTAGACATTGATCGGCACGTCGATGGCCAGGTCCGCCGAGCTCTGGCGGGTACGCTGGCGCGACCACATCGCGCCCAGCAGCAGCTGATGGCTGCGGCCGAAGGCGTCGAAACTGCCGGTGGTGTGCAGGTCGATGCCATCACTACGCACGCGCGAGCGGTTGAAATAGATGTCATAGAAGCGCGAACCGATGCCGGTGGCGCGGTCCACCCCGCCCAGCGGAACCGCGACACGCTGGTCCAGGTCCGACTCGGTGCGGTTCACCGACAGGCGTGCCTTCCAGCGTTCGTTGAAGCGGTGCTCCGCCTCTGCAAAGGCTTCGTCGACGGAGCCCTCCTGCCGGTTCCAGTCCTGGATGAGCGAGGTGGAACGCTTGATGTCCAGCGCACCGCCATCGGTGTAGCGCGGCAGGCCGAACAGCCAGTAGCCGTCGGTGTCACTGGCCTGATGGCGCAGGCCGAAGGTCAGCGTGGTATCCGTGCCCAGATCGGCATCGATCACCCCATAGGCCACCGGCGTCTTCGATGAGGTGCCCCGCTGGAAGTAATCGCGGTCCTGGTAGGCGGCGACCAGTCGGCCGCGCACGCTGCCGGCGGCATTGAGCGGGCCACCGCCATCGACTTCGACACGGTAGTTGTCCCACGAGCCCACGGTTGCGGCCAGATCCAGATGAGCCTGGTCGCGCGGGCGCTTGCGCACCATGTTGATTGCTCCGCTGGGGTCGGCCGCGCCGAGCATCATGCCACCGGCACCGCGCAGCACTTCAACCCGTTCCAGCACGGCGGTGTCGATCGGCAGCCAGCCCACCGGGGCATAGACGATGCCGGCCACGCCGTCGACCAGATAGTTGCTGTCGTCCACGGTAAAGCTGCGGATCGAGAACTTGTGGTTGCCGAAGTTGCGGGCGGTCTTGGTCACGCCGGTGGTCTGTGCCAGCGCTTCGTCCAGCGTGGTGAGGTTGCGGTCGTCCAGCTGCTGGCGGGTGATCACGCTGACCGACTGCGGGGTCTGGCGGATGCTCTGCCCCAGCTTGCCCAGGCTCAGCTCACGTGCCGTGTAAGCGCCATCGCTTGGGGCATTGGCGGTCACGTTCACCGTCTGCAGGGTGGTCTGGGCCTCCTTGCTGCGCGCAGGTGTTGCTGCTTCCTGGGCCAGGGTGAACACGCCCGGACGGGTGGCATTGACACGCACGCCACTCCCCTCCAGCAGGCGCGCCAGTGCCTCCTGCGGCGTGTAGCTGCCGGTCAAGGCCGGGGCGCGACGGCCCGCCACCGCCGATTCGCTGAACAGCACCTGCTGCCGGGACTGCTCGGAAAAGCGGCGCAGTGCGGCATCCAGCGGTTGCGCCGGAATATCGAACTGCACGCGCGCAGCCGGCTGCGCCTGTGCAATGGTCGGCGCTGCCAGCGCGCTGGAAATGCACAGTGCCAGCAACGGCAGCCGCTTGGCGTGTACCCCCGTAGAGAACGCGCCAGCAACAAGTGCGCGCTTGATCTTCATGTACCCCATTACCGCTCCATCATGCTTGGCCGCTACTGGCCTCACTGGGGTAAACGGAAAATGGCGGTGGGGTGGGAACCCGCGCCGGAAGAAATTTTCGTTCCGGCGTCAGCGGGTGACAGGCCGTTCGTCGATGCGATAGCCGCCCTGGGCAGTGCGGGTCACCTGCACGGGCAACAGATCCGGCAGCGCTTCCAGGAAGGTGGCCGGGGCATCGGTGGCTGCGTAGCCGGAGACCGGCAGGAACTTCAGCCCTGGCTGGCCCAACGTGACGGGATGGCCCAGATACTGCCCGACCTCCTGCGCCACTTCGTCCAGCGGGGTGCGCCGGAACACCAGGCGTCCATTGCGCCAACCGCCAATGCTGTCTGCGCTTGCGGCGATGGGGCGATAAGCAGCGGTGAGCGTGGTAACGGCCAGGCCCTGTTCGGCGCGCAGGCTGACCGGCGAGGCACCTTCGGCGCGATCCGGCTGCACCCGCACGTGCCCATGCAGCACCTTGACCACGACTTCGCCCGGCCCATTGCGCACATTGAAGGCCGTGCCGACCACCGTCACCCGGCTGCGCTGGGCATCGACGGTGAAGGGTCGGTCGGCCGCCGGGGCGACCTCGAAGAACGCCTCGCCCTGGCTGAGCACTACTTCACGGCGGGATCGATAGAAATGCACGGCCAGCGTGCTGCGTGCATTGAGCGAAATCCGTGAGCCGTCCGGCAATTGAAGATCACGTATCTCGCCCGCACCGGTGGCCACGTCCTGTACGTAGCTGGGCGCGGTGTACCAACCGTAGCCGACGTACCCCAAGGCCAGCATTGCCGCGGCGGCAGCCGCCGCAATGCGGGGCAGGCGCCACGAGCGTGCACGCCGCGCCGCCCTGCCCCGCCGTAGAGCGGCAGGTGCAGGTACTGCTGGAGTGATCACCGCATGCGCGTCCGAGGCCAGTACGGGGCGTGGCAGCTGGCCCAGGTCGTGCCAGGTTCTGGTCACATCGGCGAACGCCTGTCGATGTGCTTCGCTCCCGGCCAGCCAGTGCTGCAGGGCCGCCTCGTCCTTCGGTTGCCAGTCCGCATCCTGCCGCCGTACCAGCCACGCGGCCGCCGCCTCATGCAGGGCAAACGGGTCGAAACCTGCGGGAGAAGGGAGATCGGTCATCGGCAGGGAAAATCAGCATCGATGGCAGGCGCCAACGCCTCGCCCGCCTTGGTCGGGCGATGCAGTTCCTGCATCTGTGCCAGAGACGCATAGCGTACCCGCACTTCGCAGTAGGCAACCGCTCGCGACAGGTGCTTGACCACCATGCGGCGGGAGATCTGCATGCGAGCGGCCACGTCCTCCTGGGTCAGCCCATCGAAGCGGCAGAGCACGAAGGCCTCGCGTTGACGTTCCGGCAGCTCGGCCAGCGCTTCTCGCAGGCGCTCCAGGCGCTGCCGCTGGGCGCTGAGCTGCAACGGGCACTGTGATTCATCGCTGGTGATGGCTTGGCCCGCATCCTCGGCATCTGCCAGTGGCAGGGTCTGGAGACGGCGACCTGCGGTGTGCTCACGATACTCATCGGCCACGGTGTTCATCACCGTTCGCCGGAAATAGGCGCCTTGCTGGTCGCACGAGGCCAGTGCAGGGTTTGCCGCCAGCCATTTGACTGCACCGTCGTGCAGGGCGTCCTCACCGTCCGCACCTCTGACACGCGCAAGGCTGCGCAGAATGGGCCCGCGCCAGCGGGCATAGGCTTTCGCAAGGAGGTTCCCGCCCGTTGGCGAGGCGTCTTCCGGAATGCCCGCCTCCGTGGATGAGGCCCGATCCGCGTTGCTGCCCGTGCCCCGGCCTAGCGTGGACACATCACCCTCAGGGCAAATGCCTGCGGTCTGCACAGGTGGGGCGGGGAATTCACGTTGGGAGCCGGAGTTCTGGCCGCCATAGGCGGCGGAAGGGGTGGGATGCCGCAAGTGTAGTGAGAGTCATTTGCAATTGGAACTCCCTACCCCCTCCCTTTCCTGCAGCCGCGGTTCGGATGAGGCCTGGGAACCGGGGTGAAGCGCACGGCAGTTGCGCTCTCCGGGAAGCTGCCGTGATCGCACCATTGGCGCGATGAACTCCACCGCCTCAATCGCGAACCGGCCTGCAAGCGCCTTGGCGTGACCGTCCTGGGTGTAGCTTTTCCGGATGTCCCTCATATCGGCTTCGTCGGCGAGCAGCAGCAGTGCTACCTGCCTGCCAGTGCCTGCGTCGATCGCCTCGATCTCGAGGGAGAGCTGCCCCTTGCTCACCGGTCCCATCAGGACCGATGTGGCAATGTTCAGGCCGACAGACACCTCCTTCACCGAGGTGATCCTTGCAAGCAGCAACAGCCCCGTTCCCGGCCGCCCTGCCCCGCTCCAGCCCAGGCGCCTGTCGATCTGCCGCTGCAGCTGACTGCTTACGGCAGCCTTGAGGCGATCACCGACGCCCGGGCTCAGCGTTGCAGCTACCTCTGGCATCAGCAGGACGGGGGCGAGAGTCACCGTCTGGAAGTGCCCGTGCGTGCTACCCGCTGGCACGATCTCCATCCGACGTTCCCCGTGGATGCTGAGACCTGCATAGGTCCTGGCCTGGTTTGACCTGACCACATGCACCGGACTGCATGCGGCCAGCAACAGCATTCCCACTCCTGCGAGGAGCCGCGGAACCCGCCGCCACAAGCTGCCTTTCGCGACGCGTCCGGAACCGGATGTTCTGGCCAGAGTGGCAGTTCGATCGCCGCCTGATGAATGACGACGGCAGCAGGGAATTGCAGAGTGCATGACTTTCACAGGTTGAGTGGAACGGAATCAATCGAGGTCGAACATCCCCCATGTGCGGGGCTCGCCTTGGCCGGTCCGGAATGCCGGGCCCGACGATTGCAGGGTGTCGGCAGGATGTCGGCAATCACCAATGCAACATGTGCTTCGGATCGAACAGCACGCACGACACTGCCATGATGATCACGACAAGCACCGCGAATCCTGTGGCAATGGCGCCTCTGAGAAATCCAATCCGGATGAGGATGTGCTTCAACAGGGCCACCTCGCCAAGCAGCAGGACAAAGAGAAGTCCTGCTTGTGCTGCGGCAAGCAGTGCATAGACCAATGCCCAGCACCCCCATGCGATGGCCGCCACACGAATGACGGACGCCGGAAGGTCCATCAGCAGCCCCACCACGATCAGCATCGTCACCGCAATGGTGATCGTGCGCATGTTCTCAGCCACGTTCTTCAACGTAGCGCCTTCCCGCGCCAATCGATCGACCTCAAGGAATCTCGCCGCGAGTTTCGATTCAAACAGCCGTATGCGCTTCATGGTTCTACCCAGGTGAAGGAGGGGTGGCTGGAGAGGACTGCACACGCACTGGTGCAATGGACTACAGACGCGCAACCACCACCGGCAGCACGGCCCGGCGGCAGCCCCGACGTCATTGGGTGGCCCGGTCTCTACCGATGGCTACCCGCCGTGCTGGAACCAGGGTGGATGCTGTCTACCTGGATTCCCGGAACTCGGTTGGCAGGCAACCCGCCCAACGCTTGAATGCGCGGCGGAATGCACGGGCGTCGGAATATCCAACCGCGTCTGCAATTTCGGCGATGCTCAACTCTGAGTTCAGCAGGAGATCGCGGGCCCGCTCATACCTCGCTTCGTCCCGAATCTCCCTATAACTGGAATCCTGGCGGCTCAGGCGGCGGCGGAGCGTTCTTTCACTGACATTGATCAGGCTCGCAAGTTCGCTCTGCTTGGTCGTTGACTCGATATCACATCGAAGGTGGCTCGACAGGGATTCAACAATCTCATTGCGGCCCCCTCGCGTTGGAAGAAGTGAATCCAACTGCTCTCGGACAATTCTTGAATTGACCCGATCGAAACCGGGCAAGCGCGCGCTCAGCCAATGTGAGTCTATGGTCAGGCGATTGACGCCAGCATCGAAGCGGACAGGGCACTGGAAGAATCGTCGATAGACTTCAGGATCAGAGGGCTTGGGGAGTGAGAAATCAACCCTGAGTGGCGCGAATGATGGTCCAATTACGTATCTGCTGACCGCAACGAATCCGGCGAACGCGTCCTCGACCAGCACCGACTCCAGTTGAATGTCGAATCGTTTGAACCGGACTTCCATCCTCACTTCCCTTCCCACCTCCTCCACCGTGTGGATCAGCATCGAGCCGATGGCTTGCTGATGGGTGAGGCCGTACGTCAGTGCATCGCCGTAGGTCTCGCAGGTGAGCATTGCCAATCCGGGTACGCCCCAGGAAATGGGCGTCTGTCTGGCTCCCAGTGCCAGGCCCAGCGCAGGTTCGCCCAGCAAACGCTCAGCCCGCATGAACAACTGGCGCATCTGGCGGTAGGACAGCCTCACGTCCCTCATTGATAGATCGCGATAAGTGAAGCCGAGCCCGCGGCATAGCTCTTCCGGAGAGAACCCCCGGTCCTCGACCAAGCCGAGGATTGCCCTCGCCCCGGTAGGCACTATCTCGGCAATCTGCGATTCGCTTGCGGCGTTTGGATCTTCAGAAGCCTGGAGACCGGCAGCATCCAGCGCGGGATCCTCGCCGGCGACAGGCCAGTCCTTGAATGCCGGCAAATTCTTGGGGATAGGGGCCATCACGTCTTCGAAAGGTAGTGCGACGCCCACATAGTCGGGCCGCCAGGGGACCTGTTTCAACGTGGCGGACACATTCTGGCCTTTTGGGTCCCCTGCCCGACCTCCAATGTCCCTTTGAGGGCACCGACAGTAACCATGCCCTCACGTCGCTGACCAGATTCAGGCTGGGACATCTCATGCGACGAGGGATCACCAGGCGCGCCATCTGTCCCAGATGACCTGTTTGAGCCCCCGCGTGTCCACAACTGTCCTGTTCGGGGTGCAGGTGTCCCCCTAAATTTACGCCGCCTGCAGACCTGACCACACCGCGCTGGTCTGTGGAACTGACCACCCATACAAGGAATCGAACGTGAAAACCCATATGACCTGGTCATTGGTGCCTCGTCTCAGCGCGCTGGCCATTGCCCTGTCCGCGATGACGGGATGTTCCGATACACCAGAGAGCGGGACGGCAGAAGCCCGCACCGCGTATGTCGCCTCCGTTCGACAGGCTGCTGGCGATCAGCGCGCTTACATCGGGACCGTGCGTGCCACGCAGCGAGGACAGCTGTCCTTCCCGGTCTCCGGAAAGGTCTCCGCGGTACTTGTTGAACCGGGTGACGTTGTACGCAAGGGACAGGTGCTTGCTCGACTGGATCCGGTCCCCTTTGCAGCGCAGGAGGCGTCCGCTGCCGGCGACGTCGCACGCGCGCAGGCCGCACTGGACGAGGTCCAGCGACGCGTCGAGCGACTGGATGTTGCGCAGAAGGCTGATGCGCTCAGCCCGGCGGAGATGACCGCCGCGAAGGCCGAACTGGCGGCTGCCAATGCGGCCGTCCGCAATGCCCGCGCGCAGCACGAGCTCGCCGGCTGGTCGCAAGGCGAAGCCACGCTGAAGGCAACGTTTGACGGAGTCGTGGCTGCCCGAAACGTTGAAGTTGGACAGTCCGTGGGCCCCGGCGCTGTTGCCATCCAGGTCGATGGTGCGGGCCGCGAGCTGTCTGTCGCGATTCCGGGCACTGCTCCCCTGGCTGTTGGGCAGGTGGTCAACCTGATCAGCGGCTCGGACACCGTGGCGAGCAAGGTGCTCCGTGTCGACGGCCGCGTTGATGCAGGCGGCGTGCGTACCGCATACATCGCAGTGCCCGAGGCGGCGACCGTGGGTTCGACCTGGTCGGTCCGGATCACAGGAACGGATACAGGCCCAGCCAGGCTTCAAGTGCCATTTCGGGCTGTTCTGCCGTCTGCCGTTGGCGGCAAGGGCCAGGTGCTTCGGCTGGCAAAGGATGGCAAGACGACCGAGCTGGCGGAGGTAGATCTGGGTCAGTATCACGGTGACTGGATCGAGGTGAGCGGGCAGATTTCCGCCGGTCAGCGTGTCGTGGTTGCGGGTGCCAAGGCCATCCGTCCGGGCACGCTGATCAAGCCCGTCGAAATGAAGATGGGATCAGAACAATGAGCCTCTCCTCATTCTCGCTGGCGCGCCCCCGCCTGACCTTGCTGGCGATTGTAGCGATCGTCCTCACCGGCCTCATTCTGGCGCTGGACTTCCCATCCACTGAAGAGCCCCCCATCACCATTCGCACGGCGACGGTACTCAGCTTCATGCCGGGCGCCGGCGTGGACCGGGTCGAGCAGCTGGTCGCTCGCCCGATCGAGGAGAGCATTCGTGGCATGCCGGAGGTCAAGCGCATCCGGACGACTGTTCGTCCAGGCTTTGCGTTCACCTACGTTGATCTCTATCCCACCGTGGAATCGGAAAAGATCCCCATCGTGTGGCAGCGTTTGCGCTCGCGCATGGGGGACATCCAGAGCCAGCTTCCCGAGGGAACGATTGGCCCGGTCGTGGACGACGAATTCGGTCGGGTTGCGGTGATGACCATGGGCCTGACCGGCGAAGGCTATAACGCAGGCGAGCTTCGGGCAGAGGCACGCCGCCTGCGCGATGAGCTGTTCCGGCTGCCCGGGGTGGAGCGTGTCTCGCTCCACGGCGTGAGGGACGAGCAGGTCCAGATCATCCTGGACGTGCCTTCCCTGGCTGCGCGTGGGCTCAACCCCAATGTGATTGCCGACGCGGTTTCCAGGCGCAATGTCATTGCGCCGGCAGGTTACGTCGAGATCGGGGGTTCGGAGATCGCGCTCAACGTGAGCGGTGACGCCGACAACCCGTCCCAGCTGAAGAGCACGCCAATTCCGCTGCCGAGGGGTGGCTCGGTGCCCCTGGGCGCCCTTGCGCGAGTGGAACGGGTGACCCAGGACCCGCCGATGACGGGTGCATTCGTGAATGGCACGCCGGCCGTGGTGATAGCGGTCTCCATGGCGCCAGGACTCAACGTAGTCAGCTTCGCCGATCTGCTGCGCGGCGACGTTGAACGGCTTTCGGAAACGCTGCCGGCCGGCATGCAGCTTGTCCAGATCACGGATCAGGCCGAGGTTGTTTCCACCCAGCTGCTGCGTGTTGCCAAGGTTTTCCTGGAGACCCTGGCCATCGTCATGGCGGTCGTCGTGCTGTTCCTTGGAATGAGGACCGGCCTGATCGTCAGCGCCATCGTGCCGACCACGGTGCTGGGGACGATGGCAATCATGAAGATCCTGAACATCGATCTGCACATGATCTCGGTGGGTGCAATCATCATTGCCCTGGGCCTGTTCGTTGACAACGCGATCGTGGTTGCCGAGGACATGGAGCGGCGGCTCTCGCTGGGTGAGTCGCCGGACCAAGCTGCCGCTCACGCAGGCAGCACGATGTTCGTGCCGCTTCTGGTTTCTTCGCTGGCGATCATCCTCGCGTTCATGCCGCTGGCCATCTCCAGCACGGAAACCGGCGAGTATCTGCGCAGCCTCGGCATCGTGATGGCCATCGCGCTGCTGTTGTCGCTGGTCATCGGCGTTACCCTGATTCCGCTGCTGTGCAAGTACTTTGCCCATCACCATGCCGAACTCAGCCGCACCGCACGCGCGGTCGAGCGGCTGACGGGCTGGTACCGGGGCAAGGTCCGCTGGATCCTGGGGCACAAGGCCATCTACATCGGCGTAATGGTTGCACTGCTGGCAACCTCCGGCTGGTTGTTCACCACCGTCCCCAATGAGCTGATGCCGCCGTCCGAGCGCCATCAGCTGCAGATGGCCATCGAGCTGTCCCCGGATTCCAGTCCGGCCAATACGATGGCGGTTGCTCACCAGATCAGCAAGGTACTGGCCGACGAGAAGCTCGTTCCGGAGATCTCCAGCCACGCCCTGTACATGGGCGATGGTGGCCCACGCTTCATTCTGGCACTCAATCCCCCTACTCCTGCAGGACACCGCGCGTATGCCGTGCTGTCACTTGCGAAGGGCGTCAAGCATGAAGCGGCCATTGAGCGGCTGCGTTCTGTGATGGCAACACACTTCCCGGATGTGCGGGTGGAGCCCAAGCGGTTCTCGATGGGGTCTTCGGATGCCGGCGTAGCGACGTTCCGCATCTCCAGCAGCGACGGCGCACATCGGATTGCCGCCGAGAAGCTGCTGCGCACGCTGCAGGACACGCCGGGGATGGTGGATGTATCCAGCGATGCCGAACGCCAGGTTGTCCAGCTTGATGTGGACGTCGATCAACCCAAGGCCCAGGCCGCAGGCATCAGCAGCGCGGACATCGCCAAGAGCATGGACATGCTGCTGACCGGCGCAACGATCTCCCGTTATCGTGAGGGCGACACCGTTCTCCCGGTCATCCTCCGCGGAGAGGCGGCACTGCGCACGGATATCGGCCAGCTTGAGGCACTCCCGATCCAGAAGGCGGATGGCAGCGGAAGCGTGCCCCTGGGCCAGGTGGCCAAGCTTCGGTTGGCGCCGCAGCTGTCTTCAATCCAGCGAGTGAACCAGACGCGCGCGGTCACCGTGCTTGCAAAGAGCTCCGAGCTGACCGCCCAGGGGATCGCGGACAAGGTCGAGCCACTTCTTTCCGAATTCCGCAAGCAGGGCGTGCGGGTTGAACTCGGTGGCGAGATCGAAGAGAGCAAGAGTGCCAACGAAGGCATCGAGAAGCTGCTCCCGCTCTGCCTTGCTGCCATGTTCCTGTTGTTCGTATGGCAGTTCGAGAGCATCCGCAAGAGCCTGATCGTCCTGGCGAGCATTCCGTTCGTGGTCATCGGCGCGACCTTGGCACTCAAGCTGAGTGGCACCAGCCTGACCTTCATCGGAACACTGGGGCTGCTCGCACTTGCCGGCATCATCGTCAACAACGCGATTCTGCTCATCGATGCGATCGACGAAGGCCAGCGCGATGGCTTGCCTCCTCTCCAGGCCATTGAAGAGGCTGCAGCAAAGCGCCTGCGCCCCATCGTCATGACCAAGATGGTCTGCATTCTCGGCCTTGTCCCGCTGCTGCTGTTTGGGGGTTCCATGTGGACCAGCATGTCGATCGTGATGATCGGCGGCCTTGCCCTTGGAACGCTGATCACGCTGGGTCTCATTCCAGCGCTGTATGCCGCGCTCTACCGCATTCACCCGGCCGAGGAGGCATGATCATGTCTATTGGAAATCGAGTTGCCTGCCTGTCGATTGCTGTGCTTGTGGCCCTGTCTTCTGGCTGCGCCTCTGTGGCCCCCAGGACCGAGATCCCTGACGCCGCAGCCCGGCATCATGTGGGCCAGGCACCCACGCCGGCGGCGCTGGACGCGGATGTCCTGCCCGGGACGCCCAACAGGCAATGGTGGAAGGACTTCTCCGACCCCAACCTGGATGCGCTGGTCAGCCTGGCCATGCGCGGGAATCATGACCTGAAGTCTGCCCTTGCCGCCGTGGTGGAAGCGCGCGCACTGGCAGGCGCAGCGCGCAAGGACTATCTGCCGAGCGGTGCGCTGCAGGTCAAGGCCGAAGCCATGCAGTCCGCCCAGATCGAAGCGGATCCCTATCGCCAGGATCTTCCCCGCCCCCCTTCCCAGAGACTGCTGTCCGCCGGACAGATGTTCTCCTGGGAGCTGGATCTGTTTGGGCGCATTGGCACCGCCGCAGCCATGGCCGATCGCAAGGCCGATGCGGCGGCGGCTGACGCGAGATCAGCTGCCGCAGTGCTCCAGGCCGAGGTTGCGAAGAACTACTTCCTGCTCAGGATGGACCAGATCAACCTGTCCTCTCTTGAGCGGGAGGTTGAGCTGAGCAAGGCGCGCGTTGTGCGTGTGAAGGCCCGGTATGCGGCCGGGCTGGTCGATCGCAGGGAGGCACTTGCGGTCGAATCCGAACACGCCGAGCTGGTGGCGCAGGAGGCGGCAACCGCTACCCGGCTGCAGGCGGACAGGGCCGGATTGGCGGTTCTTGCAGGCCGCTCGCCGACCGCGCAGGATGACGCCTGGGAGGCGTTGCTGGCCCCGGCTCCACTGCCGGCCCCACCGGATCTTGCATCGCTTGCGCAGCCGACCGACCTCCTGGCGCGGCGGCCAGACGTCGCCAAGGCCGATGCACTCCTGCGAGCAAGCCTTGGCAACGTCGTACTCGCCGAGCGCGCGCACCTTCCGCGCCTCACGCTGAATGTTTTCGGCGGCATCCTTGCACCGTTCGGTTCGCTGGGCGATTCCAGTGCAAAGCGCTTCTCGGCCGGCCCGGAGCTTCAGTGGGAGTGGCTGAGCTTTGGCCGGAAGAAGGCCAGGGAGGAAGCCGCTCGCGCCGGCAGTGATCAGAACTGGCATGCCTTCGAGCAGACCGTGCTGACGGCGCTGAAGGAGAGTGAGGACTCCCTGCATGCGTGGACGAGTTCCCAGGTCAGGATGCAGCAGGCGGTAAATGCCGAGGCACTCAGCAGCAGATCTTCGGCCTATGCCTCTTCCCGCGTGGACGCCGGAATCGAGCCGAAGGATGCCGGCCTGCAGCAGCAGGCGCTGCACGAAAAGGCGCGCAGAGAGCTTGCGGCGGCACAGGCCGGGCTGCTGATGGCCCACGTGCAGGTGCAGCTGGCGCTGGGGGCATGGCAGCCCGAGAAGGGGGACCCGGAGATTGAAATCGGCAGGCCCATCGCTTCCCGGAAGAGCGCCGAAAGCGAAGCATCCGCGGCGCATCACTGACTGGCTCGAACGGCAACCCGCCAGGCCGTACCGGCCTGGCGGATCGTTCGTCGCCCGCTACATGAGGAAAACTATCTTGAACGCTACCCACAGTTCGTCCGTGCGTGTGCCCGGCATACTCATCCGCGAAACGGCAGCGCTTATCGTCCGCAATGGCCGGTCTTCGGTGACCGTCAGTGAGATTCTCGAATGCTCGGGCGTCAGCCGTGGCGCGATGTTCCATCACTTCTACTGCAAGCAGGATCTCATCGACGCCACTTTCTCGTGCTGGCTGCAGAACTTCAATCAGGATGTGGAACGGAGAATGCGTGCCAACGGGCTCCGCCCCGGCGCATTCACCAACGCCTACGTGGAATCGGTGGTCGAGGGCTGCAGGCGGCACGACGTTGCAATGCTCTCGGCCCTGATCATCCGCCTGGACCTGACCCAGGTATCCGCGTCGCAGTGGATCGAGTGGATGAAGAAGAAGCTGGCCACCGAGCCGTCCGAGGCCGACGATCCCGCGCTGAGGTCTGCGCGTCTCGCTGCCGATGGTCTGTGGCTTGGCTCACTGTCCTGCCCTGTCCCAGCCAATGAACCGAAGATCGACATTCAAACGCCGCAGATCCCGGTGCAGCGCTGTGGCCACGGTCCGTCCCATCGCCTTGTCTAAGGACGCTCAGGACGCGCGGTCGCGCGCTCATCGAACAGCAGGGATGCAACCGTGCCATGGCTAGAAGAACCAGGGAGGACGCACACGCCACGCGTGAGAGGATCCTCGATGCCGCACTGGTGTGCCTGCTGCGCCATGGGCCCGCGGGCGCCACGCTGGAGCTGATCGCCACCGAGTGCGGCCATTCGCGCGGCGCGATCTACTGGCACTTCGGGTCCCGTCAGAACCTGCTGGGTGAACTTTCCGCGCGTGGGCGGCCAGATGCACCCGAGGGACTGCAGGAGGCCGCCATCCGGCAGTGTAGTGACCCGTTCAAGCTTCTGTTTGCGGACCTGGTCAGGGTCTTTGATCACACGCGCCGCACCCCACGCGTTCGCCGGACGGTTGAGCTTCTCCTGCGCTCTGGTGAATCACGTGAGCTGGGCGGCATAGGTGACGTGCTCGCAGCGTGCGCGATGCCGGAGGTCCGCATGCTGGAGCTTGTATACCAGCGTGCAGGAGCACTGGGCCAGCTCCGTGAGGGCGTTGATGCAGCCACCGCGTCGCGCAGCCTTCATGCGATCGCGGTCGGTGTTCTGCTGGGATCAATCCTGGAGCCCGGCATCCTCGACCTGGAGATGGGCGGGGCGCGCACCGTGGAAGACCTGCTCAGGCTGCACATGGCTGTTCCCTTCGCGGCCGCCGGAGCGTGGCTCAGCCCATGCGTGGGCTGACCCGGTTCCTCATCGATCCACTTCGCCGAACACAATGTCGTAGGTGCCAATCATGGCGACGACATCCGCCAGCATGTGGCCCCTGACGATTTCATCCAGAGAAGAGAGATGAGCGAAGCCGGGAGCACGCAGGTGCACCCGGAACGGCTTGTTGGCGCCATCGGAGATCAGGTAGCAACCGAACTCGCCCTTGGGCGCCTCGACCGCTGCGTAGGTCTCACCTGCCGGCACCTGGTAGCCTTCGCTGAAGAGCTTGAAGTGATGGATCAGCGCTTCCATGTCGGACTTCATCTCCTGCCGGGACGGCGGCGCCACCTTGAAGTTCTGGACCATCACCGGGCCGGGGTTGGCGCGAAGCCAGTCGACACATTGCCGGATGATGCGGTTGGACTGCCGCATCTCCGCGACACGGCACAGGTAGCGGTCATAGCAGTCACCGGCGCTGCCAACCGGAATGTCGAAGTCAACGGCATCGTACTTCGCGTAGGGGCGCTTCTTCCTCAGGTCCCACGCCACGCCCGAGCCTCTCAGCATCACCCCGGTCATGCCCCACTCCATGGCCTGCTGCGGGCTCACAACGCCAATGCCCACCGTGCGCTGCTTCCAGATTCTGTTGTCGGTGAGCAGGGTTTCGTACTCATCAATGCGGTTCGGGAACTCGCGGGTGAAATTCTCGATGAAATCGAGCAGCGCCCCTTCTCTCGCGGCGTTCAGCCGCCGCAGCTCCTTCCCCTTCTTCCAGCGTGACTCCTTGTACTTCGGCATCTGGTCAGGCAGATCACGGTACACACCGCCGGGCCGGTAATACGTGGCATGCATTCGAGCGCCGGATACCGCCTCGTAGCAGTCCATCAGCTCTTCGCGTTCCCGGAATGCATAGAGCATCACGGCCATGGCGCCCAGGTCCAGCGCGCCCGTTCCGATGTTCATGAGGTGATTGAGGATACGGGTGATCTCATCGAACATCGTGCGGATGTACTGTGCCCTGATGGGCGCCTCGATTCCCAGAAGGGTTTCAATCGCACGTACGTAGGCGTGTTCATTGCACATCATGGATACGTAGTCCAGCCGATCCATGTAGCCGATGGACTGGTTGAAGGGCTTGGACTCCGCCAGCTTCTCGGTACCCCGGTGCAGCAGGCCCACATGCGGATCCGCGCGCACAACGGTCTCGCCATCCATCTCAAGCACAAGGCGCAGTACCCCATGTGCCGCAGGATGTTGGGGGCCGAGGTTCATCACGTAGTTCCGGATCTCGGTATCCCGCCGATCACCGCGCACGGGAGCGGGGCCGCCCGCCGTCGTCCGCTTCATGTTCATCCAATAGCTTCCGTAGACCGAACGCATTCAGCGGAAGTGCTCAATGCTCCAAGCGTCGATGCTACTTCGACGTGGAAGGCCGGTTATGGACTGCTTGGTCTGGAATGTGCGTGCGCTGCGCTTCAGCCCACCGCGCTGAGTGCGCGGACCGAACACGCGCCATCGCCTGCGCGAAGCAATTGTTCCTCCAACGCTTCGATCGCAGGCGTCCGCACGGCTGCACTGCGCATCAGCCGGAAGCTCGCTGCGGGGAGCACAGGAAGGCCCAGTCCACTGCCCGCAATCATCAGGCCATCCTGGATGTCATCCTGGAGAGCGACAGTGATGGCGAGCCCGGACTTCGCAGCCGATCGCAGGCCCTGCTGGTTCGGCGAGGTAAAGGTGACGCGCCATTCCAGGCCGGCTTCAACAAGTGCTCCGATGCACACGTCGCGGTGCATGCACGGGCTGGGCGCGAGTGCGAGTGGCAGCGTCTTTTCCGGTTCGTGCTCAAATCCCGAACCGATGGCCCAGACGAAACGTGTCCGCCTCAGAACCGGCCACACAACGTCCTCCCGCAGGAACAGGTTCACCGCCAGGTCGAGTGTTCCCGCCTGTATCTGTTCGTTCAGCGCCCCATAGGACTCCACGGCTACATCCAGCCGCACCGCGGGGAACCTGCGGGAGAAGCGCGACAGCATTGCGGTCAGCCGGTCGCCGGCATAGGTCTCCGGCACACCCAGGCGCACTGCCCCGGTAACGGGAGCCCTCTGGAACCGGCGAACCAGCAGGCTCTGGGCAGCAAGAATCTGCTCGGCATGTCGCAGGAAGTCTTCGCCGTCTTCGGTGAGTGTCACGCTTCTCGTGGTCCGTTTCAGCAAGGCGCTGCCCGCCTGCTCTTCCAGCTTCCGGATCTGGTGGCTGATGGCGGACTGGCTGAGGTTCATGCGCTCACCCGCCTTGGTGAAGCCGCCGGTCTCTACGACGGCGACAAAGGCGCGCAGCAGGTCGGGGTCAAAGAACACCGGGGCAATCCATGATGAGGATTGATCAATTCTATTAAATCAAATCATTTTTATCATCATGGAAGTCCCTCCAAGATGGCCGCTCACTTGAAACGCGCAGCTGCAGTCGCCCCGGCAGTGCGCCAGATCCCGGACCTGCCTGAGGAGACCCATGACTTCCCTTTCACCTGCTGCTCGAGACCGCCTGACGCTTTCTGCGGCGTGCTTGGCTTCCCTGATGTTCGGGCTGGAAATCTCCAGCGTGCCAGTCATCCTGCCGATTCTGGAGACAGAGCTTGGCAGCAGCTTCAGCGGCCTGCAGTGGATCATGAATGCCTACACCCTCGCCTGCACGACGGTGCTGATGGCGGCTGGCGCTCTGGCGGATCGGTACGGGCGCAAGCGCATCTTCGTGATCAGCCTGTTGCTGTTCGGCATCACATCCCTGGCCTGCGGCCTTGCTCGAAGCGGAACGGCGTTGATCGTGGCTCGATCACTGCAGGGTGCGGCGGGAGGCGCAATGCTGGTCTGCGTGTTTACAGTGCTTTCCCATCAGTTCAGTGACTCCGCACAGCGCGCCAAGGCCTTTGGCATCTGGGGCGTGGTCTTTGGCATAGGGCTGGGTTTCGGGCCGGTCATTGGTGCTGGCGTTGTTGTCATCAGCAGCTGGAGCTGGGTGTTCCTGGTGCATGCGCCCCTGGCAGTGGGCGCGACGGCTCTCGCCGTTCTGGGCATCCGGGAATCGTGGGCGCCAAGCCAGCGGAAACTGGACCTTGCGGGAATCGTCTCGCTGTCAGTGGCCGTCTTTTCCTTCACCTGGTACATCACCCAGGGCATTCCTGCAGGCCTTGCAAGCGCCTCTTCCAAGGCGGCCGCTCTGGTTGCCGTCATCAGCCTGGCGGTATTCATCGCGGTCGAGCGCAGGGTGCCGGACCCGATGTTCGATTTTTCCATCTTCGGCAACCGGCGCTTCTCGGGCGCATTGCTGGGCTCGATGGGCATGAACTTCAGCTTCTGGCCACTGATGGTGTACCTGCCACTGTTCTTCCAGCACGGACTTGGCTACTCAAGCATCGCGACCGGCCTGTCTGTCCTGGCATACACATTGCCGTCGCTGCTGCTGCCGCCTTACGGCGAGCGTCTCGCTGTACGCTTCGGGCCTGAGCGCGTGATCCCCGCTGGGATGTTTGCCATGGGCGGCGGGATGCTCATGATGGCGATCGGTGCAGGCGCGGAAAACGCGAGCTGGTTGACCCTGCTGCCAGGCTGCATTCTTGCGGGCTCGGGCCTGGGCGTGATCAATACGCCCGTCACCAACACGACGACCAGTTCCGTGCCCAGCGATCGCGCCGGCATGGCATCCGGCATGGACACCAGCGCCAGATTCATCAGCTTGGCCATCAACATCGCGGTGGTGGGGTTGATTCTGGTGAAAGGTACCTACTACGCACTTGAAACGAACCTGCCCGGCGGTGACCCTTCGCATCTGCGGTCGCTTGCGGAGGGATTGTCCGCAGGTACTGCGCACCTGGATGAGCTGGCGGCCACTGGCCAGGCAGTGTCCCTTGACGTAGCGCATCAGTCGCTGCTTTTCGGCTACCGACTGGCCATGGTTTACGCGGGCGCTTGTGCCTGTGCCTTGGCCGTTGTCAGTGCGCTTACGTTCCGGGGCGGTCATCCCGGGATCACATCGTCCGCCAGGAATCGAAACTGCCAGACGACGTCCGAGGATTGAGCTGAACATGCTGCGCCCATGCGTGCGACGCCTGTTCGTAAAACCGGCCACGATCATCGGCGGAATGGGACCGGGCGAAGGAGCAGCCATGATCCACATGTGCGCGAGGGTATCCATCGATGGACGGCCGCAAACAGCCGCGAGGTCATCGCAAGGCCGTTGATCCCCTCACCACGCACCGACCGGTCATCACCAGCCGGCGTACCGGCAGCTCCGGCTCGCGCAGGCGCTCAAGCAACAGCGACATCGCTGCGCGCCCCATCTCTTCGACCGGCTGTTCGATCACGGTGATGCCCGGCTCGACCAGTTCGGTCCAGCGTTCGTTGTCAAAGCCCGCCAGCGCCAGCGCGTCCGGAATTGCCAGGCCTGCACTGCGGGCCGCCTTCAACGCTCCCATGAGCAGCAGGCTGTTGCTGGCGACCAGCGCCTCCGGCCGTGATGGGTCGGCCAGCCACTGATCGAGCGTTGCAATGGCCGCTTCAGCCGTGGGCTCAACTTCGCGGTAATCCGGCTGAAGCCCATGTGTACGCATCGCAGCGAGATAGCCGTCGCGACGCTCGGCCGCCGTGGTGCTGGTGCTGCCGAACAGGCCGCCGATACGGCGATAGCCGCGCGCGACCAGATGCTCGACCAGGCCCGCCATCGCGGCCGGATTGTCGAGCACCACGCTGTCGATCGACCCGCCGGGTGCGGCGCGGTCCACCAGCACCGTCGGATAGCCCAGTGCGAGCCGTTCCAGGCGCCCCACCGTGGTGCGGGTGGGCGCAAAGATCAGTCCACTGATGCGTTCCTCGTGCATCAACTGCAGATACAGCGCCTCGCGCTCGGGGTCCTCGTCGGTGTTGCAGAGGGTGACGCGCAGGCCTTCACGATAGGCAACCTCCTCCACCGCTCGGATCAGCGCCGTGAAGAACGGGTTGCGGATGTCCGCCACGATCAGCCCGATGATGCCGGTGTGCCGGGCACGCAGGCGCCGTGCCTGCAGGTTGGGGTGATAGCCGGTCTGGCGGATCGCCGCCTCCACCCGGCCACGCACGGCCTCGCTGACCGGGCCGCCGCCGAGCACGCGCGACACCGTGGACTTGGAGACCCCCGCCACGCGCGCGACGTCGTTGATGCTGATGCTCATTGGAACCGTTCCCGGAAACTTTTACTGTTCGAGGCCGGATGGCCATTCAGGACAATGCTAACGCCAAAGGACTATTGGCTTTTTGTGCAGTGCACATTGAAATGATGTGTGGGAACGTTCCCAATACGCCATAGCACCCCCTTCCCGGAGCCCGTCTTGCAGCCCTTGACCTCTCCAGCCCCCGTCAGCCGGGAATTGATCCGCCTGGATGCGCGGGCGCTCGACAAGGCCGACGCCATCGCTCAGGTGGCGCAGATGCTGGTCGCCGCCGGCTGCGTTGCGCCGGCTTACGAGGCCAGCATGGGGCGTCGCGAGGCGTTGGCGAACACCTTCCTCGGCCATGGCGTGGCCATTCCGCACGGGCTGGGCGAGGACCGTCACCTGGTGCGCCGCGATGGCATTGCCGTGCTGCAGTTCCCGCAAGGCGTGGAGTGGAATCCGGGCCAGGTCACCCGCTTGGTGGTCGGCATTGCCGCCCAGTCCGATACCCACATCACCCTGCTGCGCCGGCTGACCCGACTCATCCAGGATGACGCAACGCTGCAACGCCTGTTCACCACGGCAGATGCGAGCGAGATCATCAGCGCGCTGACCGGCGATGTTGCGACCACAGCCCCCAATGTGCCGGTGACTGACCTGGCCGACCGTTTCGACTGGACCATCGCCTATCCCAACGGGCTGCACGCACGCCCGGCCACGCGCTGGGCCGAAACAGCGCGCGGCTTCGCGGCCCGCGCACAGGTCCGAGCGGGCGATCAGGCTGCCGATGCCAAGAGCCTGGTGGCGCTGCTGCAGCTCGGGTTGCGCCATGGCGACGCGGTCAGCGTGTCTGCTGAGGGCGCCGATGCCCCTGCCTTGCTGGCCGCGCTGCGCAAGGTCATGGACGGGCTGGTGGCACAGGAAAGGGCCGATGCCGAGCGCGCGGCGCAGCGCAAGGCCGCGCCGGTTGCGGGCTGGAATCCGCCCGACGCACAGGCGGCGATCGTCGGCATCGGCGCCAGCCCAGGCCTGGCGATCGGCCCGGTGCATGTGCTGGCCAGCACGCATGCCGACGTTGCTGACCGCCCCACCCCGCTCGGCGAAGGCGGCGCACGCCTGCAGGAGGCGCTCAGCCGCACCCACCAGCAGCTGGCTGCACTGCAGGACGACACCCAGCGCCGGCTCGGCGCCTCGGATGCGGCAATCTTCAAGGCGCAGGCCGCGCTGCTCGACGACACCGATCTGATTACCCGTACCTGCCAGCTGATGGTCGAAGGCCATGGCGTTGCATGGTCCTGGCACCAGGCCATCGAGCAGGTCGCCTCCGGGCTGACTGCCCTGGGCAATCCGGTGCTGGCCGGGCGCGCCGCCGATCTGCGTGACGTGGGCCGGCGCGTACTGGCACAGCTTGATCCGTCCGCAGCGGGTGGCGGCCTTGCCGACCTGCCTGCTCAACCCTGCATCCTGCTCGCCGCGGACCTGTCGCCGTCCGACACGGCCAACCTCGATACCGGTCGCGTGCTCGGCCTTGCCACCGCACAGGGCGGACCGACCTCGCACACCGCGATCCTCTCACGCACGTTGGGCCTGCCGGCGCTGGTCGCCGCGGGCGCGGAGCTGCTGGCGATCAGCCCGGGCCGCGAGGCGATCATCGATGGCAGCAGCGGGCGCCTCTATCTGTCTCCGTCCGAGGCCGATCTCGCCTCGGCCCGTGCGTGGATCGCCGAACAGCAGCAGATTCGCGAGCGTGAAGCGGCGCAACGCGCGCAGCCGGCACAGACCCCTGACGGCCACCGCATCGACATCGGCGCCAACGTCAACCTGCCCGAGCAGGTGCCGCTGGCACTGGAGCAGGGCGCGGAAGGCGTCGGCCTGATGCGCACCGAATTCCTGTTCCTCGAGCGCGGGAGCACGCCCAGCGAGGATGAGCAGTACGCCACGTACGTGGCGATGGCCAAGGCACTCGACGGCCGCCCGCTGATCGTGCGCGCGCTCGATATCGGTGGCGACAAGCAGGTCGCTCACCTGGAGCTGCCACGCGAGGAAAATCCGTTCCTCGGCGTGCGTGGCGCGCGCCTGCTGCTGCGCCGCCCCGACCTGCTGGAACCACAGCTGCGTGCGCTGTATCGCGCGGCGAAGGACGGCGCACGCCTGTCCATCATGTTTCCGATGATCACCTCGGTGCCCGAGCTGATCGCACTGCGCGCCATCTGCGAACGGTTGCGCGCCGCGCTTGAGGCACCCGAAGTGCCGATCGGGATCATGATTGAAGTCCCTGCCGCAGCAGCCCAGAGCGATGTACTGGCGCGCCATGCCGACTTCTTCTCGATCGGCACCAACGACCTGACCCAGTACGTGCTGGCGATCGACCGCCAGAACCCGGAACTCGCCGCCGAGGCCGACAGCCTGCACCCGGCCGTGCTGCGCGCGATCCGCGCCACGGTGGAAGGTGCACGCCTGCATGGGCGCTGGGTTGGCGTCTGCGGCGGCTTGGCCGGCGATCCCTTCGGTGCAATGCTGCTGGCCGGCCTGGGCGTGGACGAACTGTCGATGACCCCGAACGACATCCCGGCCGTGAAGGCACGCCTGCGTGGCAACGCGATGACCGATCTGCAGGCGTTGGCCAATAGTGCACTCGACTGCGAAACCGCCGAGCAGGTACGTGCCCTCGATGGAGTGCGCGCATGAGCGCCCGCGCCGTCACCGTTACCTTGAACCCGGCGATCGACCAGACCGTGCGGCTGGCGCACCTGCAACCGGGCCATGTGCATCGTGCCCGCAGCACCCGCGACGACGCCGGCGGCAAGGGCATCAACGTGGCCGCCTGCCTGGCCGATTGGGGTGTGCCGACCACCGCGCTGGGCGTGCTCGGCGATGGCAACGACGGCGTGTTCAGCGCACTGTTCGCCGAGCGCGGCATCGCAGACGCTTGCCTGCGCATTGCGGGCCGCACCCGCACCAACATCAAGCTGGTCGAAGAGGCCAACGGCGAGACCACCGACATCAACCTGCCCGGCCTGTCACTGCGTGATGCCGATCTGGACGCGGTATCGCGCCGACTCGACGCCCTGCTCCAGCCGGACCTGCCGGTGGTGCTGTCCGGCAGCCTGCCGTCCGGGCTGCCAGCCGATGCATGGGCGAGACTGCAGGCGCAGGCGAGCGCCGCCGGTGCGCGCGTACTGCTGGACACCAGTGGCGACGCGCTGGCCGCGGCGTTGAGCGGCGCACAGGGCGCACTGCCCTACGCGATCAAGCCCAACCGCCACGAACTGGAGGCTTGGACCGGTACGCCGCTGCCGGATCGCAGCGCCCTGCGGGCCGCAGGCCACGCCTTGGTCGAACGCGGAGTTGCGCTTGTGGCGATCTCGATGGGCGCCGACGGCGCGTTGTTCATTGATCGCAGCGGCGTCCTGATCGCGCGACCGCCGCGACTGGCACGCGGCAGCACGGTCGGTGCTGGCGATGCCATGGTCGCCGGCATCGCCGCCGCCTTGCTGCAGCCCTCCCTCGATCTGGCAGCGTGCGCACGACTGGCGACGGCGTTCTCGATGAGCCGGCTGGAGAGCGGCGACGCGCGACGGCTGGATCCGGCACAGGTGCGCGCGTGGACCGGCGATGTACTGATCGAGCGGTTGGATTGAAACCCCTGCAGAGGGAGCTGCGGCTGGCCCGCCCCCTCCTGCAAGGACGAACCCGAAGAATTCCAGGAGTGCCCATGCAAGCTTCCACCGTAGTCATCGCCGCCGGCGAACGCAGCATCGAGGCGGTGCTTGCCGCCGAAGCGCTGCGCCGCGCCGCCCGCCAGCAAGGGGCTGAACTGGCGATCGAAATCCGCAGCGACCAGGGCGTGACCGGGGCACTGCCCGCCACGCAGGCCGCCGCCGCAACGCAGCTGCTGCTGGTGGGTGACGGCGAGGCGGATCCCGCGCGCTTCGGCAGCGCCCAGATCGTACGCGCCAGCCTCGGTGAGGTGCTGGACGACCCGCTTGCCGTGCTGGCGCAGCTTGCCGCGACGTCCGGAACCGCGCCCGCCGCGGACGCCAGCAAGCACATCGTCGCCGTCACCTCCTGCCCGACCGGCATCGCCCACACGTTCATGGCGGCCGAAGGCCTGCAGCAAGCCGCCAAGGCATTGGGCCACGCGATCCGGGTGGAAACCCAGGGCTCGGTCGGCGCGCAGGACGCATTGAGCGACGAAGAAATCGCTGCCGCCGACCTGGTGCTGATCGCCGCCGACCGCGAAGTCGATCTGTCACGCTTTGCTGGCAAACGCCTGTTCAAGAGCGGCACCAAGCCGGCGATCAATGACGGCCAGAGCCTGATCCGCAAGGCGCTGGCCGAG
The DNA here is from genome assembly GCF_056480785.1 of Stenotrophomonas sp. 99219_Sma. Lineage (NCBI taxonomy): Bacteria > Pseudomonadati > Pseudomonadota > Gammaproteobacteria > Lysobacterales > Lysobacteraceae > Stenotrophomonas > Stenotrophomonas sp. 99219_Sma. The sequence goes on from NZ_CM151117.1 coordinate 2,382,672, forward strand.
GCCAGCGTGCAGGCGGGTACGGCGGCTCCAGGCCGCACCACCGAAAAGGCCAAGGTCACCGGTCCCTACAAGCACCTGATGACCGGCGTGTCGTTCATGCTGCCGTTCGTCACTGCCGGTGGCCTGCTGATCGCACTGGCGTTCGCGCTCGGCGGCATCTATGCCTTCGACGATGCACACAAGGGCACGCTGGCTTGGTCGCTGTTCCAGATCGGCGCCAAGTCCGGCTTCATGTTGATGGTGCCGGCGCTGGCCGGTTACATCGCCTACTCCATCGCCGATCGCCCGGGTATCGCGCCGGGCATGATCGGCGGACTGGTGGCAGTCAACATGGATGCGGGCTTCATCGGCGGCATCCTGGCCGGCTTCATCGCCGGCTACGGTGTGCACTGGATCAATCGTGCGCTGCGCCTGCCGCGCAGCCTGGAAGGCCTCAAGCCGGTGTTGATCCTGCCGGTGCTGGGCACGCTGCTGGTCGGCTTGCTGATGATGTATGTGATCGGCACCCCGGTCGCCGGACTGCTGGCCTGGCTGACCGACTGGTTGCGCGGCATGCAGGGCAGCAGCGCGATCCTGCTCGGCCTGCTGCTGGGCGGAATGATGGCGGTGGACATGGGCGGGCCGGTCAACAAGGCCTCCTACGCGTTCTCCACCGCACTGATTTCCAGCCAGGTCTACACGCCGATGGCTGCGACGATGATCGGCGGCATGACGCCGCCGCTGGGCATCGCGTTGGCCACATGGCTGTTCAGCAACCGCTTCACCGCCGAGGAGCGCGGCACCGCCGGTGCCGCGGGCGTGCTCGGCCTCAGCTTCGTGACCGAGGGCGCGATCCCCTACGCCGCACGCGATCCGCTGCGCACCATTCCGGCGCTGATCCTCGGCTCGGCCGTGGCCGGTGCGATCTCGATGGCCGCAGGCGTCGAGCTGAAGGTGCCGCACGGTGGCGTGTTCGTGCTGCCGATCCCGAACGCAGTCACGCACCTTGGCGTCTACCTGCTGGCATTGGTGGCCGGCGTGGCCGTCACCGCCGTCGCGCTGCGCGTCCTCAAGAAGCCGGTCACGGCTCCCACCCTGTAAACGGAACCTCGCCCATGACCTCCCCTTCCCGCCGCCTGTTGCCGTTAGCGATCCTGCTGGCCCTGCCGTCCGTGGCCGCAGCCGCCGACGCGAGTGACGTCTTCACCCCCAAGCTGGCATACACCGGCGAGGCAGCCGCCACGCTCGATGGCGGCAAGCGCGGCGGCACGGCGTATGCCGGCCAGCTGATGTTCGGTGCCGACGTGAACCTGAACGCTGCGTTTGGCTGGCGGGGCGCGACGATCAAGGCCTACGGCATCAACCGCCATGGCACCAACCTGGCCAACAGCCGTACCGGCAACAGCACCTCGGTGCAGGAAATCTACGGCGGCCAGGGCACGCGCCTGGCCAACCTGACGCTTGAACAGAAACTGCTGAACGACCGTTTGGTGCTGGAAGCCGGGCGCAGCGTCGCCAACATCCATCACCTCGGTTCGGAGCTGTGCCAGTACTTCCAGGGCAATTCGGCCTGCGGCAACCCGACCTACGTGTTCCGCACCAGCAGTTTCACCTGGTGGCCGGTATCGAGCTGGATGGCCGATGCCACGGCCTGGGTGACGCCCGATGTCTATGTGCGCGTCGGCGCCTACCAGGTCGATCCCAGCCAGGCCGAGGACGGCCAGCACGGCCTGAAATGGAGTACCAGTCAGGCCACCGGCTGGATCGTGCCCTACACGCTCGGTTGGCGCAGCCCTGCTTCGGCACGACTGAAAGCCCGCTACGAACTCGGTGGCTGGCAGGACAACTCGACCTATCTGGATCCGCTGCGCGATGCCAACGGCACCCCGGCGCTGCTTAGTGGCCAGGACTACGCGAACCGCCGTGGTCGCTCCGGGGTGTTCGCCCGCTTCGAGCAGCAACTCACCGGGGATGGTGCCGGGCGCGGCCTGACCCTGTTCGGTGCGGCGCTCAAGGGCACCTCCGGCCAGCTGATCGAGGATCATTTCCTGCAGGCGGGCGTGGTGCAGAAAGGCACGTTCGCCGGCCGGCCGCAGGACAGCATCGCGTTCGTTGTGACCCAGCAGAAGTACAGCAGCATCGCCTTGGAGGACCTGCGCCTTGCCCGTGCCGCGGCAGGCGGTAGCGGCACGCCGCACGGGAGCCAGGTGATGATGGAACTGAGCTATGGCATCCAGCTCACCCCGCAGCTCCGGATCGCACCGAACCTGCACTACATCGTGCATCCGGACCAGTTCAACGAACCCGCCCGCCAGCGCGACCTGCCGAATGCGTTGATCGCCGGCATGCGGGTTGATTGGAGCCTGTAAGCCAAGCCAATGGCGGCCTTCCTGCCGAACTGCGTGGCGCGAAACGATTGGAGCAGAATCCGCTGCATCCAATCCGCGCCCCGGGCCGTAATGAGGATGCCCGCGCATTGCGGGCGCCAATCCGAGGGTCGCACCGTGAACGCTCTCCAGCGAATTTCCGCCGCAGTCAGCCTCGCCGTCCTTGTTTCAGCAGCTTCTTCCAGCTTCGCCGCCAACACTGTCATGGTTGGTGGCGCAGCGATGTATCCGACCAAGACCATCGTCGAGAACGCCATCAACTCCAAGGACCACACGACCCTGGTCGCCGCAGTCAAGGCGGCGGGCCTGGTCGACACCCTCAACGGGGCGGGTCCCTTCACCGTCTTCGCCCCTACCAATGCAGCCTTTGACAAGCTGCCTGCCGGGACTGTCGACACCTTGGTTAAACCGGAAAACAAGGCACAACTGACCAAGATTCTTACCTACCACGTGGTGCCAGGCACCTACACTTCCGCGCAGCTCGTTGCAGACGCCAGGAAGCATGGCGGGAAGGCGACGCTGAAGACCGTGCAGGGCGAACCACTTACGATCTCTCTCCACGAAGGCAAGCTGTGGGTTATCGATGCCAAGGGAGGCAAAGCGGGCATCAGCATTGCTGATGTAGGCCAGTCCAATGGCGTGATCCACGTGATCGACACTGTACTGATGCCGAAATGATGCGGCTTTGGGCAGCGGGCATCCGGAACGATGCCCGCTACCAGCATGCTGAGCTGGGGGCCCCGCCAGTGGCGGCGCACCTTCCTGCCCGTGCCACTGAAACCAGCATTAGCGTGACGCGTCACGCGCAAATGAGGTTCAGGTTGCCGCTTTCCACCCTTTCGCCGCCGCGTCCAGTCGCAACGAGGCCAGATAGCGGCAGTACTTGCCAATGAAGAGGCCGGTGAAGCCCCCTGACAGCAGCAGGTAGGCCGCACTGGCGCCGGCATTGGCGATCAATGGCGGCGACACCGCGAATGCGACTTCGAAACCGTACTTCACCAGGAACGTGAGCAGCAGCAGGGGCAACACGCTGTAGTCCGCGTTGCGCCAGAGCGTTCCGGTGGCGCCATCCAGGGTCAGCTTCACGTGGCCCAGCAGCAGCCACCCCAGTGCCGCGCCGGTGCCGATGCCGGCCAGCCACTTGCCCCAGGCGCTCCAGGACACTCCATAGCGATGGCTGATCGACCAGGCGCCCCAGACGGTGAACAGCGCAGGCACGACGGCCAGTTTCTGCAGTGACGTTTCGCCCGGCTTCATCGCGGCAATGCCGCGTGTGACCAGGAACGCCAGGAGAAGCCAGACCCAGGCGGGTGTCTGCGAGACGATCTGCTGGAGCATGTTCACGAGCGGTCCCCTTGTGATGAGTGGTAGCGAGGTGTCCTCGCCATGGCGCTCACTATTGGCAATCACGCGGCCCGCGGCCAGTGACAGCTGTCAGTCTTCGAGTGTTACGGAGCGGCGGTAGTCGGGCGCGCCCAGGACGCTCTCGATCCAGCCCACATAGCGCGATACCCGCACGTTGTGCACCACCTGGCCATAGAAGCCGGCTTCAAGAGCATGCTCGGGAACGGCGCTGATCCACGAGCCCAGCCCCACCAGCTGCCACGCGCCGTGTTCCCCGATGACCAGCGGGCCGCCACTGTCGCCGTTGCCCAATACGCCTTCCAGTGGGAGGCCCTGTGGCGGGGCATCGAACCGATACCAGAGGTAGCGATCATTGCCACCGGTAATGGCGTTGTATGCGCGCCGCAGCGATGTGCGATGCGGCCCGCCCGGCACCAGTCCAATCGCCCCATTGCCAGTGGCGCCCTTTCCGATCAAGGCGGCGACCTGCGTGACCTCGGCACTGCCGCGATAGAGCGACACGGGCTGCACATCGTTCACGGGGGCCGTGAGCCTGATCAGCGCAATGTCATCCGATCCGGCCAGGAACGCATGGATCTTCGCCGGGCTCCCCGTGGCCAGTGCTTCCTTGCCCAAGGCTTCCGGCATTCGCCTGTAGCCCGGATGCACGACCACACGTTCCACGCCGTAGTCCTTGCCGTTGATGGCGATGGTCTGCCCCATACCCTTCATCGGTGCGGCATGCGCTGCGGTCAGCACCCACTGCGGGGCGATCAGAACACCCTGCCCTTCACCCGGCATGTCGGCCAGGGCGGGAAATTCTGATCCCTCGATCCGGTAACGGGCATCGTCCACGTCGTGGCGGATGACCATGGCCCCGGCAGCGAGCGGCAGCGCGGCAAGCGCGAGGAACAGCCAGCGGATCATGAGGGCCTTCATCCTTGCGGTCAGTCGCTGCAGCCTAGCCGAACACGCCGGGCCAAGGGGAGGCATCCGACCAGACTCCCGTGTTCGACGACGAATGCGGGAGAACCGGCCCCGAAGCCGGGGCGGCCACAGGCCGTTAACAGCCCCGCTCTATGCTGGAGCCTCATTGGAGACCCATGAGGTACGCGGCATGACCAGACTGCACACCCTGATGTTGACCGGCTGCCTGCTTGCACTGAGCCCACTGGCCTCGGCCGAAACCGTGAACCTGACCAACAGCGCCGACGGTGCCAATCGCGATGCGGGCATCGCGGCGGTCAAGAAGAAGCTGCAGGACGCGTGCACCGACCGCAAGGGCTCGCCCGATGCGGCTTCGTTCGAGGTGGTCTTCGAGAAGACCAGCGAGAACCCGAACGTACCCAAGCCGTACTACGTGGACGGCAAGATGAAGTGCGAACTGCCGGGCTGAAGGGCCCAGCCACGCGATCATCGATAGAGCATCAAACGTTGGCGGTCGACGTGCGCCGCCGGTACCGCTCTATCCAGCCCAGTGATGGCGCAATGCCACCGAACGGGAAGAAGTGCGGGCTGACCGGGCCATGGGCGTCCGTCAGCCCACTCAGCAGGCGATCCATGAACACCTCCGGCCCTGCCGTTCCCAGCAGCCGGCCGATCGAGATGCCGTACCGCGCCAGCATCGATGCACTGGCACCCACGCCGCACATCGCGGCGTAGTGCGCCAGCCGCGCAATGCTGGCCGGGCCCGGCACGCCCACCAGTACCGGAACCGTGATGCCACGGGCGCGCAGCGCATCCAGCCAGGCCAGCACGATATCGGCATCGAAGGCGAACTGGGTGATGATCAGCGGTGCCATGCCTCTCGCCTCGATGGCCTGGCATTTGCGTTCCAACACGTGCCACCGGTCCTCGGCGGTCATCACCGGATGGCCTTCCGGATGCCCGCCGATGGCCACAACCTTGATGCCGTAACGCTCAAGAAGGCCGGTCTCGATGATCGAGGTACTGTCGGCAAACGGCCCTGCGGGCGCGGAAAGATCACCGGCGATCAGCAGGCACTTCTCTACCCCCGCTTCGCTGGTGGCGCGTTCCAGGAACCGCGCAAGCGCCGCACGCGACCCGATGCGGCGGGCAGAGAGATGGGGCATCGGTTCGAAGCCGAGTTCGCGCACCGTGCACGCGGCCGCCAGCCGGGCGTCGTCGTCCTCGCTCGCCAGGTAAGGGATCGAGATCGTCGTTCCCGGAGCGATGCGATCCGCTTCCGCACGCAGTGCCGGCATGGCCTTCGCGCTCACTTCCAGAGAAAACGCGTCGATGAAGGTTTCCGTCCGCTGCGATCCAGGTGCGGGCATCAACGGGCTCCGCCTGCATTGCCGGCGATCGGCGTGCTGTTCCGGGCCAGCTCGACGAAGGCCTGCAGATAGTCGATACCCGTATCGGCCTCACGCGCACCCAGGTAGATCTGCTTGGGAATGCCCTTCGCCCCCAGGCGCACCGGCACCACGTCCATGCGTGCGGCATATTCCTCCACCAGCCAGCGCGGCATCGCGGCCACGCCACGGCCGCTGGCCACCATCTGCATCATGATGTCGGTGGTTTCGATGGTCTTGTGGCGCCGCGGCGTGATGCCGGCCGGCAGCAGGAACTGGTTGTAGATGTCCAGGCGCTCGAACGGCACCGGGTAGCTGATCAGCACTTCCTGGCCGAGCTGGCGCGGCTTTACGTGATCCACCTTGGCCAGGGCGTGATTCCTGGCCACCACCAGCACCTGCTCGTAGTCGAACACGGGCACGAACTTCAGGCCCGGCTTCAGCAGCGGATCGGGCGTGACCAGCAGGTCGATCTCGTAGCCGAACAGCGCGCCAATACCGCCGAACTGGAACTTCTGCTTTACGTCCACATCGACGTCCGGCCAGGCGGCCAGGTACGGCGAGACGATCTTCAGCAGCCACTGGTAGCAGGGATGGCATTCCATGCCGATGCGCAGTGCGCCGCGCTCGCCCTGTGCGAACTGGCCCAGGCGCTCCTCGGCCAGGTCCAGCTGCGGCAGCACGCGGTTGGCCACCGCCAGCAGGTACTGCCCGGCCTGGGTCAAGCGCAGGCTGCGGCCTTCGCGCAGCCAGACATCGGTGCCGAGCTGCTGCTCCAGCTTCTTCATGCTGTGGCTCAGGGCTGACTGGGTCAGGTTGAGCACGCCGGCGGCAGCAGTCAGCGAGCCCTGTTGCTCGACCTGCTGCACGATGCTGAGGTGGATCCGTTCCAACATGACGATGAATACCGCTCATGGATTGGTGAAGTAATACCATTTTACGTCATGGAAGGGCATGACTAGGATCGGGTCATGCCTTCGGTTGCCTGCCAGCCCGGTCACCTCGCCGGCCTGCAGGACTGCGCCCCCGCAGATCGCCCGAAGGAGTTCCCCCTCCTGCTGAAAGCGAACAGATGACCCGCCCCCTCCGTATCGTCGCCGTCTCCGGCGGACTGCAGCGCCCCTCCAGGGCTGCAACCCTGGCCGAGTACCTGCTGGACCTGATCGGCGAGGACGTTGCCTGCGAGCCGCACCTGATCGAGCTGGGCGAACTGGCGCCGCAGTTGGCCGGTGCGCTGTGGCGCTCGCAGCTGCCCGAGGCTGTGGAGCGGCAGCTGGTGGCCGTTGAACAGGCAGACGTACTGGTGGTGGCCACGCCGGTCTACCGCGGTTCGTACACCGGCCTGTTCAAGCACTTCTTCGATTTCATCCACCAGGATGCGCTGGTCGACACCCCCATCCTGCTGGCCGCCACCGGCGGCAGCGAGCGCCACGCACTGGTGATCGACCATCAGCTGCGGCCGCTCTTCAGCTTCTTCCAGGCGCGCACCCTGCCCCTCGGCGTCTACGCCACCGACCGCGATTTCGCCGAGGGCCGCGTGCACAACGAGGCCCTGATCCAGCGCGCACGGCTGGCAGTGCAGCGGGCACTGCCCCTGCTTGCCCTGTCCCATCGCGCAGCGCCTGCCACTGCCGAGACCGCTGCAGTGCTTTGAATGCCGAATGCCAGCGACCCGCATTCGGATGTCACCCCCGCAACCCGGAACGCCGCCCATGACGACCGAGAACTTCACCTTCAGCATCACGCGCATCCCTTTCAACGAGGACTACCAGCCCGCTGACGGCACGCGCATCACCACCAACTTCGCCAACCTGGCTCGCGGCGAGTCCCGCCAGGAGAACCTGCGCAACACGATCAGCATGATCAACAACCGCTTCAACGATCTGGCGCACTGGGACAACCCGAGTGCGGACCGCTACGCCGTTGAGCTGGACATCATCTCGGTGGAGATGCACATCGATGGAGCCGACGGCAGCGATCCGTTCCCGCTGATCGAAGTGCTGCGCCCGACCATCGTCGACACGCACACCGGCGCGCGCACCGAGGGCATCGTCGGCAACAACTTCTCGTCCTATGTGCGCGACTACGACTTCAGCGTGGTACTGCCGGCCAGCAACGAGGGAAAGGCCACCTTCGGCATTCCGGAAGGCTTCGGTGATCTTCACGGCAAGCTGTTCCAGCACTTCCTGGAATCGGAGGCCTACCGCGCCAATTTCAGCAAGGGGCCGGTAATCTGCATCAGCGTCTCCAGCAGCAAGACCTACCATCGTACCGAGAACCACCATCCCATCCTGGGCGTGGAGTATCGCCAGGGCGAGTTCTCCCCCACCGACCAGTACTTCGACAAGATGGGCCTGCAGGTGCGCTATTTCATGCCGCCGGGCAGCGTCGCGCCGCTGGCGTTCTACTTCCAGGGCGACCTGCTGGGCGACTACTCGAACCTGGAGCTGATCGGCACCATCAGCACGATGGAGGCATTCCAGAAGATCTACCGGCCGGAGATCTACAACGCCAATTCCGTGGCCGGCAAGGTCTATCAGCCCAGCCTGAAGCACCAGGACTACTCCTCCACCCGCATCGTCTACGACCGCGAAGAGCGCAGCCAGCTGGCGGTCAAGCAGGGCAAATTCACCGAAGAGCACTTCATCAAGCCGTATCGCGCCGTGCTTGAGCAGTGGGCTGCCCGCTGATCCACCGATTCCCCATTCGCCCCAGGACACAGAACGCAATGTCGACGAAGAAACTGCTCCCTACCTCCACCGCCGGCAGCCTGCCCAAGCCCTCCTGGCTGGCAGAGCCCGAAAAGCTCTGGTCGCCCTGGAAGCTGCAGGATGAAGGCCTGACCGAAGGCAAGCAGGATGCCCTGCGCCTGTCCCTGCAGGAACAGCAGCACGCCGGCATCGATATCGTCAGCGACGGTGAGCAGACCCGGCAGCACTTCGTCACCACCTTCATCGAGCACCTCAGCGGCGTCGATTTCGAGAAGCGCGAAACCGTGCGCATCCGCAACCGCTACGACGCCAGCGTGCCGACCGTGGTCGGTGCCGTGAGCCGGCCCAAGCCGGTGTTCGTGGAGGATGCGAAGTTCCTGCGCCGGCAGACCACGCAACCGATCAAGTGGGCCCTGCCCGGCCCGATGACCATGATCGACACCCTGTACGACGCGCACTACAAGAGCCGAGAGAAGCTGGCCTGGGAATTCGCGAAGATCCTCAACGAGGAAGCGAGGGAGCTGGAAGCCGCTGGCGTCGACATCATCCAGTTCGACGAGCCCGCCTTCAACGTGTTCTTCGACGAAGTGAACGACTGGGGCGTGGCCGCACTGGAGCGTGCGATCGAAGGACTGAAGTGCGAGACCGCCGTGCACATCTGCTACGGCTACGGCATCAAGGCCAACACCGACTGGAAGCAGACGCTGGGCTCGGAGTGGCGCCAGTATGAAGAGTCGTTCCCGAAGCTGCAGACCTCCAACCTCGACATCATCTCGCTGGAATGCCACAACTCGCACGTGCCGATCGACCTGATCGAGCTGGTGCGCGGCAAGAAGGTGATGGTCGGCGCCATCGATGTGGCTTCCAGCACGGTGGAGACGGCTGAAGACGTGGCCAGCACCCTGCGCAAGGCGCTGCAGTTCGTGGATGCCGACAAGCTCTACCCGAGCACCAACTGCGGCATGGCGCCACTGGCCCGTGAAGTGGCACGGGGCAAGCTGCGTGCGCTCAGCGAAGGGGCAAGGATCGTGCGCGAGGAACTTTCGGCGTAGCCTTGGCCGGGAACGCACTCCCTTCCGGCCGCCGGGTTGACGGAGCCTGGCCTGGTATCGACCAGGCTCCACCCCGCCCCGGCACCTCGGGCCTGGCCAGCATCGCCGGGGGCCGCGGCGCCAGCGCCGCCTTGATCCGTCCCATCTCCCCCGCCCCGGCCTCGGCCAGGCGGCGGGCCTGCTGCCGCTGCTCCCGCGTAGGCGCCGGAGGTGATAGAGCACCGGTATCTACCAGCCGCGCCACCGCATCGCGCAACCGCAACTGCGGGCAAAGCCGGGCGGCACACCATCGCTCGGCGTAGCGCTTGGCCTGGCGAGCATTCACGGCGGCCACGACCTTGGGCTGGGGTGATTTCCGCGCGGCGAGGAACAGGCGGACGCCGAGCACGGCATGCGGCACGACGCTGGCCACACAGCGGCCGTTCCACCACAGGTCCCAGCGGTCACCGCTCTGCACCCAGCCGGAGGGCCGGGTAGCGGTCATGAAATCGGGAGGGCTGGAGGGTGAATGCATGGCCCGAAGAATACGGTCGGCCGTCGCATGGAATGAGATTGCGGATTTGCGCTGGCGACCTCTCAACGCTTCTGCCGTAGCGAAGCCCTCTCACCACTCTGGGCCGAGCAGCTTCTCCACCTCGGTTTCGAGCTTCTTTGCGGCTTCGGCCTGCGAGGCTACCTTGATGCACAGCCCGGACTGCGCGGGACCCGGAGTCAACTGGTAGCGGTTGATGGTGCCGCCGCCGTCGCCATCCAGCTCCACCCGGGCCACCAGGGTTCGGCCGTTGGCATTGAAGATCCAGTCCCGGTATTCGGACATCGTTGATTCCATGCGTGAGACTTTGAGTGGCCTTCACTCTAAGCGGAGCGACGGTGAAGAGCGCCCGAAGAAAACGTTCGCGGAGCGTGGGTGCCGGGGGCACGCGGCAAGCAGACAAGCATGGGCTGGGCTCCACAGCTCGGGCGCGGCTCACGGAGTATGATGCCGCCTTCCCCGAACTGCCGTGATTGCAGCGGGCGCGTTCCTGCGAGGTACGCGTCGGCGCCGCTGAGACACCCCGCCCGATGCTCGCTTCCTACTCCTCTTTCCTCATCTGGGCGGCCTTGGCCATTGCCACCGTAGGCCTGCTGTTACGGCCATTCCGCATTCCGGAGTACGTGTGGGCACTGGGGGCTGCTCTTCTGCTTCCACTGCTGGGAGCGATGTCGGTCGGCACGACCTTGCACGCGGTGGCCGAGGGCCGCGATGTCTATCTGTTCCTGGTCGGCATGATGGTGCTGGCCGAACTGGCCCGGCGCGAAGGCCTGTTCGACTGGCTGGCGTTGTACGCGGTCCGTCATGCGGGAGGCTCGGGACGACGCCTGTTCGACCTGGTGTTCCTGGTCGGCACGCTGGTGACCGTGTTTCTTTCCAACGATGCCACGGCGGTGGTGCTGACCCCGGCGGTCTACGCAGCCTGCAAGGCGGCCCGTGCCAACCCCCTGCCCTATCTGTTCGTCTGTGCGTTCATCGCCAATGCGGCCAGCTTCGTGCTGCCCATTTCCAACCCGGCCAATCTGGTGGTGTACGGCCAGCACATGCCGCCCTTGATGCAGTGGCTGGCACAGTTCGCGCTGCCGTCGCTGGCCGCGATCGGCGCCACCTATCTGGTGCTGCGCTGGGTGCATCGGCGCGAGATCGCGCAGCCGCTGGTGGCGGCGCCGGCGCATCGCCCGCTGACCGAAGGCGGCCGGCTGAGCGCGCTGGGCGTGTTGTTCACCGGCACCGTGCTGCTGGTGACCTCCGCACTGAACGGCCCGCTCGGCCTGGCCACGTTCTGCGCAGGCACGCTGAGTGTGGCACTGGTGGCGATGCGCCAACGACGCAGCCCGTTGCCGCTGCTGCGCCATGTGTCATGGGGCGTACTGCCGCTGGTGGCCGGCCTGTTCGTGCTGGTGGAAGCGGTAGCACAGACCGGTGTCATCCAGGCGGCGGCCAGCGCGCTGCAGGCCGTGGCGCAGGCATCACCGCACCAGGCCAGCTGGCTGGCCGGTGGCGCGGCGGCGTTGCTGAGCAACGTGGCCAACAATCTGCCGGTCGGCCTCGCCGCAGGCTCGCTGGGCCAGATGGCCGACCTGCCGGCACAGACCCGCGCCGCATTGCTGGTCGGCGTGGACCTGGGCCCCAACCTGTCGGTGACCGGCTCATTGGCCACGATGCTGTGGCTGGTGGCGCTGCGCCGCGAGGGCGAGCATGTCAGCGCGCTCGACTTCCTGCGCGTCGGCGCGCTGGTGATGCCGCCTGCGCTGATCGGGGCGCTGTTGCTGCTTTAGTCGGGCGCTGCCGGGCGCGCCCCGGACTATGGGGTCTTGCCTGCAGCAATCTTCCCGACCAGGGCATCGATCGCCGCTTCCATGGCATGCGCGGTCTGGTCGCCACTCTGGTTGGTGATCACGAAGATGCCCAGATCGTGCTCGGGCATGATGTAGATGTAGCACTGTGAGCGCGGTACGCCACCGTGGTGGGCATAGAAGACGCCCTTCTGGCGATCGCCGGCGACGATGTTCCAGAAGTAGCCGATGCTGAACTCGTCGTCGAATCTGGCCAGGGCGCGATGCGATTCCTTTACCACCGGCCCATTGGCCAGTTGGAACTGAAGGTACTTCACCATGTCCGGGACGGTTGCTTTGACGTTGCCGGAAGCGCCCCATGGCAACTGTGGCATCGGCGTGGTCGGTACGGGGTTGTCGCTGTGATAGCCGGCCGCCAACCGCGGCGCTTCGGCATCATCCAGCCTGATCCGGAGGCCGGTCATCGCCGCGGAGTCGCTGAAGAAGCCACGCAGCAGTGATGCGTAGTCGGTCTTGTAGGCCACCTCCAGAACATGCGCCGCCAGCTCGGTCCCTGCGCTGGAGTAGGCGTATTCCTTGCCTGGCATCCGCGGGATCTGCACGGCGTGCAGGTCCCGGAGGAAATCCGTCTTGCCGTAGTGCGCGTAGAGCGCATTGAGTTCGCCCGGCGTGCGGTGATCGGTAAAGTCCTCCAGTACCGTGTTCGCGCGCTCCGGCAGCATGTTCGGCAGGCCACTGGTGTGCGACAGCAGGTGGCGGACGCGGATGGGTTGGCCCTGGTACTGCAGGTTGGGATAGTCGCCCTGCAGGTACGTGCGAACGTCATCCTCCAGGCCCACCCTGTCTTCCAGCACCGCATTGGCCATCAAGGTGCCGGCCAGCGTCTTGCTCAGTGAGCCGATCTCATAGAGCGTGGCATCGGTCGGCGCGCCGGCTGTACCGGCCACCATATCGCCGCGATGGCGGATGAAGGTCCTGCCCCGGTACACCACGCCGATGGAGGCCGAGTGCAGCAAGGGCTGCTCGATCAGGGTCTGCGCAACCTCGTCGATCTATGCCCCCGGTTCCTTCGATGGCGCCTTCCCGCCCGTGCATCCGGCACCAAGGAGTACGACGGACACGACGAAGGCATGAAACCAACGTCTGTTTCGAACGGTCATCGAAGTGGCTTCCATGCGTTGGCGCTTGAAGGGCGATCAGGAAAGAGCGCACACGATAGTCGATTGTCGAGACGAACACGCTGGCTGCGGAGCGCCTCCTGGCCCTAAGCATCGCCCCCGAGATCAATCACCCGGTCAGTCGGGCTCACGATGCCGCGCCGATGGGTGATGGCCACCACGGTTACATCGTTCGCCAGTGCGCGGATATGGTCCATGATCTCGCGTTCAGTGGCCTCATCCAGCGCGGAGCTTGCCTCGTCCAGAAACAGGATCGCCGGCTCGCCATACAGTGCACGGGCAATCGCGATGCGTTGGCGTTCCCCGCCGGACAACTTCAGGCCCCGCTCGCCCACCGTGGTTTCCAGCCCCTCGGGCAGCGCCTCGATCAACGGCAGGATCGCAGCCTTGCGTGCGGCATGCCGCAGCCGATCATCATCACGCGCGCGCCCGAGCAGGATGTTGTCGGCCAGGCTTTCGTTGAGCAGGATGACATCCTGCGGAACCACCGCGACAGCGGCATGCCAGGCCGCACGGTCGATCCGGGACAGGTCAAGGCCATCGACCAGGATCCGGCCACGCTGGGGATCGATCGATTTCAGGGCGAGCTTGAACAGCGTCGACTTCCCTGCCCCGGTCGGCCCGATCAGGAAATTGATGCCGCCACGTTCGGCCTCGAAGGACACATCGCTTACCCCGCGACCGTTGCCATAGCGGTGGCTGACCTGCTGGAACTCCAGGCCACCGCTTTCCCCGGCGAAGCGCTGGGCATCGGCCACCTGCTGCTCCTCGGGCGCCGCCCACAAGGTGGAAAGCGGAGCCAGCATGCTCCACGAGCGCGCGACGTCATCGATCGAACGGGCGATCATCTCGAACGGCATGTTGAGCTGGAGCAGCAGCAGATTGAACAGGACGATGTCGCCGACGCTCAGACCGCCGCTCTGGTAGCGCGGCAGCAACAGATGGAAGGTAACGATGAACTCGACCGCCAGGCCGATGCCCAGCAGCGCAATGAAGCCGATCCGCTGCAGTACGTAGGCGCGCCAGCTGTCGCGCACCTCCTGGGCCTTCTGCTCGAAGCGCTGCACCATCCAGGCGCTGCCGCCGAACTGGCGCAGCGTCTCCATGGCATTCATGGCATTGCCGACGAAGCGCGCGTTCTGCTGGCCGGCCTCGACCGCAGCTTCGCGATGGATGCGTGCGCGCCGGGTAGCGATGGCGGAAAGCGTGACGGCTACCGTGCCGTAGGCCAGCACGATGGCCACCACCTGCAGGTTGATCAACGCACCCAGCGTTATCAGCGTCAGCAGGATCTGCAGGGCACTGGGAATGAAGGCCACCAGCCCCAGCTGCACCACGATCTTCAGCGCGCCACGGCCTTTCTCCCCTGCAACCTGCAGCTCGGCGGCGTTGTACTCCAGGAAGAAGCTGTTGGTCTTCTTCAGCAGACGGGCGAAGTAGCGGGTACTGGTGATGAAGCCAAGATTCTCGCCGCTGAGGAACGACAGGTACTGCACGGTGTTCTGCAGGGCGCTGCCAGCGCCAAGCATGACCGCATACAGCAGGAAGCCGCCCGCGAGAGCGCCGACCCCGTCGATGGGCAGACGGTCGATCAGACGTGAGAAAAGATAGGGCGCCGCAACATTGGCCAGGCTGGATAGCACGACACTGCCGGCGATGAGCAGCAGCAGCCTGCGGTCAGCCTTCCAGTACGTGCCCAGGATTTCAGCGACGGGCGGCGGAACAGCAGTCTTCTTCATCGGCCTGGTTCCGGCGTGGACTCAACCCTATAATGATATGCTATAACATATCCATTCAGGAGCGACGTAGCCACGTCGCAGGCCACTTTCGGATGGGATCGATGGACCGGGGAATGACGAACGTATCCGCTGCCATGCCACGCGCGCTCATGGCCCTCAGCATTGCCGCTGCACTGTTGGCCAGCGTGCCTGCGATCGCCCAGAACCCCGGCGATGCCCGGCGTTCGCGGGCCGCAGGCGCAGCACCCGAGGCGCCGACCGCCACCCTGGACAAGGTGCTGGTGGTCGGCAGCAACATCCGCGATGCCACTGGCGGAGGCGCCTCGCCGGTGATCGTGATCGACAAGGAGGCCATCGACCGCACCGGCGTGGCCACCGTGCAGCAGCTGTTCGAGAAACTGCCGCAGAACTTCGGCGGTGGCGCCAATGGTGCCAACGTCGCCAACCTTGGCGTCGACCGCGATACCGGCAACAACTTCGGCCAGGGCACCGCCATCAACCTGCGCGGTCTGGGAACCGGCACCACGTTGACCCTGATCAACGGCCACCGCGTGACCTCGTCGAACCGCTACCAGTACGTGGATGTCTCGCTGATACCGCTGAGTGCGGTGGAACGCGTGGAGATCCTCACCGATGGTGCCTCGGCCATCTATGGCACCGATGCGGTCGGCGGTGTAGTCAACATCATCCTGCGCCGCGACTTCACCGGGTATGAGACCGCTGTGCGTTACGGCGCCGTGACCACCGGCGGCATGGAGGAATACCAGGCCTCGCAGTCGGCAGGCTGGTCGTGGGATGGTGGCCATGTGCTGGCCAACTACGAGTTCCTGAAGCAGAGCAACCTGCCGGCGGTGGACAAGGATTTCTCGAAGAACGTGCGGGTCAAGCCGTACGACCTCTACCCCGGTTCGAAGCGCCACAGCCTGTACGTAGACGGCGTGCAGCAGCTCAGCGATGTGCTGACCCTGAACGTGACCGGCTCGTTCGCCAAGCGCGAGATGGACACCACCATTTCCGGCACGGCCGACGAAACCCGGTTGTTCCCGCATACGCGCCAGTTCGACCTGTTCGCCGGCCTGACACTGGACCTTCCGCGTCAGTGGCTGGCGCGCCTGGATTCGGGGTTCGGCAGGAGCGATGTGTCCTATCAGCGCACCACCATCACCGGCAGTTCGGCCAGTACGGCGCCACCGACCGATACGAACTCCGAATCGCGTTACCTGGACCTGGTCGCCGACGGTGAGCTGTTCAGCCTGCCCGCCGGTGGGGTTCGCGCGGCATTCGGCGCGGGCTATCGCCGCGATGGCTATGAACTGATCGATCACCGCGGCCTGGAAAAGCCGCTCGACCTGCAGCGTACCGTGAGGTCCGCTTTTGCCGAGCTCAACGTTCCGCTGCTGAAGGATCTGCCGGGCGTGCGCAGCCTGTCCCTGACCGCCGCAGCGCGCTATGACGACTACAGCGATTTCGGTTCCACGCTGAACCCCAAGTTTGGCCTGCTGTGGGAGGCGACCCAAGGGCTTTCGTTCCGTACCAGCTACGGCCGCTCCTACCGGGCACCGGTGTACCAGGACATGCAGTTGAACAACACCGTGGTGGTGGCGAACGTGCCCAACCCGAGTGCAGCCAATGGCAACACCATCCTGATGATGCTCTCCAATGGCAATCCCGATCTGGGCCCCGAACGGGCCAAGACCTGGACCGGCGGTTTCTCGTTCGCGCCGCCGTCGCTGCCGGGGCTCAAGATCGATGCGAACTACTACCACATCGAATACGCCGACCGTATCGGCAGCGGCTTCGGCGGCAGCTTCCCGTCGCTGTTCCTGCAGTCCACCGCACCTTACGCAGACATCCTGACCACCAATCCCACGCAGCAGCAGATCCAGCAGGCACGCCAGCTGGGCGTATCGGGGCTGGGCCTGTTCGTCTCGCGCGTGGGGCCGTATGCGTTGCCGCCAGGCATGGACGAAACCAACAGCCAGGTGATCCTCGACAACCGCTTCCGCAACAACGCCTTCACCCGGCAGCGTGGTGTCGACTTCAGCGGATCCTATGGCTTCGATGCCGGCCAGACCCACATCGGGCTGAACCTGGCCGGGCAGTACATCATCGAGTCGAAGCGGCGCGTGACCAGTACGTCGCCCGAGGTGGATGCGGTGAATTCGGTTTACTACCCGGTGGACCTCAAGATGCGCGGTGGCATCGCGCTGAGCCGGCAGCAGGCCGCGGCGGGGATCTTCGTGAACTACGTGGACAGTTATCGCGACCCCGCCAATGTCGCCCGGCCCCACATCAGCTCCTGGACGACCGTAGATCTGAACCTCGCCTACCACTTCGGTGCATCGGCGGACCCGCAGCGTGGCACCTCGCTTGCGTTCAACGTGCAGAACCTGTTCGACCGGGATCCGCCGTTCATCGTCAACAGCATCAACACCGGCTATGACCCCACCAATGCAACAGCGCTGGGTCGCTTCCTGTCCATGACGCTGACGCACCGCTGGTAAGCCGCCATGCGCGCCGAAGCCCCTGCCCTGTCCCGGTCCGTCATGGCCATCCAGCAGGCGTTTGCTGTTGCGGCAACCCAGCTCACGCTGATGTGGCGCGAGCGGCGCGTGCTGTGGCTCGCCCTTGCCCTGTTGCTGATTGCGGGAGCATCGGTGCTCAGTGGTGCTGCACGCCTGACCATGCATGCGCAGGAGCGCCAGGCAATGAGCGAGGAAGAGGCGCGGCTCTGGGACAGCCAGGGCACAATCGACCCGCATAGCGCCGCACATGTGGGGCGTGCCATTGCTGCCCCTGTGCGGCCACTGGCTGCACTGGACCCGGGGCTGACGGACTACCTGGGAACCTCGGTGTTCATCGAAGGCCACGCGCAGAACCCGGCCCGGCACCGTGCCGTGGATGGTGGCACCGCACTCAGCCGCTTCGAGGGTTTCTCTGCGGCGTGGGCGCTGCAGGTGGTGGCGCCGCTGCTGATCATCCTGGCCGGGTTCGCCACACTGTCCGGCGATGTGGCCTGCGAGACGCTGCGCCAGGAACTCGGTACCGGCGCCTCGGCCGGCGTGCTGATCTGTGGACGCTTGATTGCCCTGGCGGCCGCCTCGCTGCTGCTGGTGCTGGCCATGCTGCTGATCAGTCTTCCGGGGCTGTCCATCCAGTACGGCGACGCCACGGATCTTGCCGCCCTGCTCGCACTGGCGGCCGCCTACCTGCTCTATCTGCTGGTGTTCTGTGCACTTACCGTGGGGGTGTCGGCACTTGCCGGCTCGGCACGGACGTCACTGGTCGTGCTGCTCGGCTTCTGGGTGGTGTCCACACTGCTGCTGCCGAGGGTGGCGCCTGCGGTTGCCGAATCCCTGTACCCGACCCCTTCGGCACCGGCGTTCAGGACCGGCGTGACCGAAGAAGCGGAGAACGGCGCGGATGGCCATGACCCGGCCGACAAACGCCTTGATGCCCTGCGCACGGCGTTGATGGCGCGCTACCGGGTCGACAGCGTTGACGACCTGCCGCTGAACTTCCGCGGTGTGGCGCTGGAGTTTGCCGAGGCCAACTCGACGCGCGTCTACAACCGCCATTTCGATCGCCTGCATGCCACCTACCAGCAGCAGGACGCCACCCAGCGCCTGTTTGGCCTTGCCTCGCCGACGCTGGCGCTGCAGTCCTGGTCGCGCGCCTTCGCCGGCACGGATTTCCCGGCGCATCTGGCGTTCCTGCGCGGCGTGGAGGACTACCGTTATCGGTTGATCCAGGCACTCAACCAGGAAGTGAAACTGCACAAGGCACCACAAGGCGGGAAGCATGTGGCCGACATCGCCGGCATCACCCGTTCAGTGCACTACCGGCCGCCGCAACAGACCCTGGCCGGTACCGCTACCGCGCAGCGCGGAAATCTCGTCATTCTGCTGGCCTGGCTGATGCTGGGTTGCGTGGTGGTGCTCATCTCCGCTCGGAAGCTGGGGAGATCGCCATGAACGTTGTGTCGATTGCCCGCTATGAGATCCGCCGATTGCTGCGCGATCGAGCGCTGCCGGTGCTGCTTGTCCTGCTGCTCGGGCTGGGTGCCTACGCCGCGTGGAACGGCCGCGCATGGGTGGACCAGCGGGAGGCGGCCATCGCCCTGATCAAGCAGGAAGAACAACAGACGAAGGAACGCAGCCGGGCATTCGTCGGCAAGGCGCCCTCGGTGCTGCCCCGCACTCAGCCGGTGCTTGCGCCTGCCGCCATGGCACCGCTGTCGATCGGCCAGGCAGACGCCTACCCCTACACCGCCGATGTGGTCGCGCTGGGCGATCCGACCCAGCTGCTCAAGCACGTCTGGGCCGACATCGGCAATCCAGCGGCACGGGCTGCGGGACGGTTCGACCTCGCCTTCGTCATCGTCTTCCTGCTGCCGTTGGTCATTCTCGTGGCCACCCACGATCTGTGGTCCCGTGAGCGCGAGCGCGGCATCGCGGCGCTGGTGCTGTCACAGCCGGTGTCGGCAACGCGCCTGCTGATGGTCAAGGTGCTGGCCCGTGGCCTGATGGTGCTGCTGCCCGCACTGGCCATCCTCCTGGCGGTGACGATCGGGGCCGGCGCGCGCAGTCCTGCGGGCCTGGCCATGCTGGCCCTGACCGTCCTCCTGTACGGCGCGTTCTGGCTGGCCCTTGCACTGCTGATCGGCTGCCTTGCCCGGCGCACCACCGAGGCGGCCATCGCCGCCGGCGCGCTGTGGCTGCTGATCGTGGTCATGGCGCCGTCGCTGGCGCTGGCCACGGTGAATCTGATCGCGCCGCCGCCGTCACAGATGCAGTTCGCCACCGAAGTAAAGGCGATGCAGTCCGATATCGCCACGCGCCAGCGGCGCGAGCATGCGAGGTCGGCGCCAGTGAATTCGCCGTCCCCCGTCATCTCCGACACTGTGCGCCAGGCCTACGCCGATCGGGTTGCAGCTGACCGGGAACTGGAACGCCTGATCGCCTCGCATGCGCAGGCCGAGGCCGCATATCGCCAGGTTCTGGACAAGGTGCGGCTGCTGCTGCCGGCCGTCGCGACACAGGACGCGCTCGACCGCATCGCAGGCTCGGATGCCGACCGCGCGCTCGACTTCCAGGGACAGGTCCACTCCTTCTGGCAGGCGCGGCGGCTGTTGCACAAGGCCTATCTGGATCGTGACGCGCCGCAGACCTTCGAAGAGTACGACACCCTGCCCCGCTTCCAGTTCCACGAAACAGCCGGCGTCGCCCAACGTGGTGTCCTGGCCGATCTCGCCGCACTGATCATTGCCACCCTGCTTGTCCTGCTTGCAGCCGGTGCATTGCGCAGCCGGCTGGCAACGCCCTGAGTAGACGTCCACATGCTGTCTGCAAAAAGCCTGGTCATGGAACACGGTGCACATCGGGCGCTGGATGACGTCAGCTTCGAGGTGAAGCCCGGCGAGATCTTCTGCCTGCTGGGCGCCAACGGCGCCGGCAAGTCGACCACCATCAAGCTGTTCCTTGGCTTTCTGAAACCCACCTCCGGTGCGGCCGAAGTGGACGGTCTCAGTGCGCACCAGCAGCCGCAGGAGGTACGCCGGCGGCTGCTGTACATCCCCGAGACCGTGGCGCTGTACGACGAGCTGACCGGCTACGAGAATCTGGACTACTTCGCGCGCCTGGCCGGTGTCGAGGAACGCTCGCCAGCGCGGTTGAAGGACGCACTCAGGTCCGCCGGCCTGGCGACCGACGCATTCGGGCGACGCGTGGGCCTCTATTCCAAGGGCATGCGGCAGAAGGTCGGCATCGCACTGGCCATCGTCAAGGAAGCCAGGGCCCTGTTGCTGGATGAACCCACCTCGGGCCTGGACCCTACGGCGTCAGCCGAGTTCCACGAGCTGATCGTGCGGGAACGCGATCGCGGCACAGCGATCCTGATGGCCACCCACGATCTGTTCCGTGCCCGTGAGGTGGCGACCACGATCGGCCTGATGCGGGCCGGCCGCCTGCGCAGGACGCTTGATGCCAGCACGATCACCGCGAACGATCTTGAGAGCCTGTACCTGGAAGAAATGAGCCGCAGCGCCTAGGCCACGGCGGCCGCCTGCGCGCCACGCTGGCCGGACCAGCGCCGCAGCCACGCTTCGATGTTGATCTGCGGGCCGAAGATGCCGAGCACCTGCGATGAGTGGTCCGGGCCGACCTGCTGGATGCCGGCATCGGCCAGCGCGCTGTCGAGATAGCCGCGCTTGGCCAGCATGCCGTCAACCAGCAGATTCCTGATGAACTGCTTGTGCCCCTGGGTGACCGCCACGGAGTGATCATCCAGATAGGATTTCACCTTCCGCGACAGCAGCGCATCCGGTAATAGTCCCTTCATTGCACGCCGCGCGATGGTGCGGTCTTCCGCGTCCGCGATGAGCAGGTGCAGCGGAATGCGCGCGAACAGTTCAACAAGCGGCTGCGCACTGATCGGCGATACACCATGCCAGTGGCCGGCGCCTTCGAACGGATCAAGGACGCTGGTCGGGAACACCATCCGGCCGATATGGGCCAGCTTGTAGGGTGATACGCGATGGCCCTGCGCCTGCGCATGCCGCAACCAGGCCGGCTGCAGGCCATCCTGTTCGGCGCGGTCCACCCGCACCCATGGGCACGGTTTGCCCCAACGGCCATTGATGCTGCCTGGCCGCTTGAGCAGACCATGGACCATCGCATCCTTCAGCACGCCGTACAGTGAATCGCCGGACTGCGCGGTTTCGAAGGCGACGCGGAAGAAATCCCGGTCGATGCCGCGCCGCCAGGCGTAGTCGATCGCAGCGGCATTGCCCTTGAAACGCAGGAACACCGCATCACCGCCAACACCGGTGAACTGCACGGTGTCACCGTCGAAGGCCACGTCACGGCGGTGGAGAAGATAGCCGGAACAATGCGCCGGCCGGGCTGTACGCGGGAAGGTCATGATCTCTTCCAGCGCGCAGTGAGGTTGCCTTCGGTACTCGATGTATTCGCAACGCCTGCCCGAGGAATCACTGGCCCCTTGCACTGCCATCCGCGCGAACAGCCGTTCGTCGGCGCCGATGCCATCATCGTAGTGGTGAACACACGTCACCTCCGGTGCCGACGGCGCCTGCAACAGGCCGGCCAGGATGATCGAGGAATCCAGACCGCCCGACAGCTGCAGCTGGATGCGCCGGTGCGGGCTGGCCAGTGCACCGATGCAGCCCAGCAGCGTGGAACGCGCCAGCGACACGGCTTGCTGAAGATCTTCGATCGGCGCGTCGCGGGCCAGCCGCACCACATTCCACTGGCACTGCCGGCCCACCGGTTCGCCGTTCCGGATCGAAACCGCCTCACCGGCTTCGACGGCAGTGACTTCCTCAAAGCCGGTCTGCAGGCCATCACGAAACGGATACAGCAGCGAATAGGACAGGAATGACCAGTCGACGTTGAACTCGCGCAGGCCCAGCAGCAGGCAGTCTTCCATGTTGGAGAAGACCACCGTCAACTGGCCCACGGTGGTCATGTAGCACGGGATCTCCGCGGTGGGATCGCGCAGCACGAACCAACTCGCTGTCTCTGGCTGGTAGCCAAACGCCACGTATCGCCCCCAGTACTGCTGGACGATGCTCCGGCCAAGGCTGCTGCAGGCGGTGTCGGCCGAGCCCGCATCGAGGCGCACGCGGCCGGGCACGGTGCCTTCGCTGAAATCCTTGTGGAACAACGCACCGAGTACCACCAGCGCATCCGATCGACTGGATTCGAAATAGCCGGGGTTGTCACTCTGCGCATAGATCGCAGCACCGTTGTCGTTCAACACGCAACCAATGCCAGGCAGCGCGGCCTCGATGCGTTGCACGGCCTGTTGCGCCTGGGCTGTTGCGGCGTCAGAGAGGGTGTTCCAGAGCACGGCGATGTATCGGTACATGCGTCAGGTTTGGTTACAGCACCAGAATGGGAACCATCCGGCGCAGGTTGAAGGGAATGTCGGTCAGCACGTGATCGCCGTGCTGCAACCAGCAGTGCGCGGCGAACGGCTGGGTTCTGACCGCGAACACCCAGCGCGGCACGATGCCGTACTTCGACAGGAACTCGCGCATCGCCAGGCAGTAGAGAAAGCACTCATCAGTTTTCCTGAAGGCCAGGGGTCGTAGCCAGTCGAACACCCGGACCCGCGACGCCAGTTCTTCAATGCTCACATGCGTGCCGTGGTGGTGATCCGCTCGACGGCGCTCGGCAGACACCGTGGCACTGAAAGGAAGGAATGTTCTGCTGCAGGCGGCATGGGCACACGAGACAATGAAACGACGCAGGTCCCGAGCCATGATCGGTGGACGGCCGCGAGGTGCGCCCTCGCGCACCCAGTACCGTGGCAGCGTAATGGCAGGGCTGGCGGCGGATTTGCCCAGCAGCGGGTCCGCGGTGATCAGGCGGCGGTCGATCAAGGCCTGCAGAAGCCTTGGCGTGCTTGCGTCATCGGACTGCAGGGGCCAATCGAGAACGAGCTTGCCAAGGCCCGCGGCGCCGCGCCTTTCAAGGGAAAGATACTTACCCGTGGCCTGGTCCAGAATCACCATCGCATCGCCGGTGACACAGACGTGGGCGTGCTTTGACAGGAAGTACGGGGCGGCTGCCTGCTCCATCATGCGCTCCTGCGCCGGAACCGGAGAAGCGGTGCATGCAGGGCATGCACCGCAGATGCGACGTTGTGCGGAAGATCAGGGCGACGTGGTCGGGAACACGCCATCCCACAACGTGCCGTGGTTGTGCGCCTTCGTTTCCGAAACCACCGAGCCCAGCTCGATCAGTTCGCCTCCCACACCCTGATCCTCAGGGTTCTGCTGTCCTGCCACTACACCCAGCTCAATCAGCTCGTTCATGAACATCTCCTCTAGTCAGTGGATGTATCCATGCGTTGCGTTGGATCGCGTTGCATTGGATACGGAGCAGCCAAGCCACCATCGCCGCCACAGTGCGGGGCGATTGCCGCCAAGGCATCGAAATGTTACGATATAACATATTATTTTGGCGTGACGAACGACGCCAACGGCCCGCTGTCGATGCGACACATGAGAGGCAAGAGGGATGAACACCGAAATCAGTGCTGACGGGCTGGATCCCACGCTTCTGCTGAAGGGGATGTTTCCCCTGCCGAAGCTCATCCGCTTCGTACGGGAGCGTTGCCCCCCGGGACGCTTCGACGAGGCTGCGCTGGTGGAGGAATGGCGGACGGCACGTGCCGAGGTGCTGAGGCTGCAGCAGAAGGAAGCCGGTGAGGCCGACGCCATCAATGTCCATGCGTTGGCGGATGAGATGCTGCCGCTGGCTGAGCAGACGCTGCGACAACCCTCGATGCACCGGATGACGAGTGTTCTGCCACGCAGTTGGCAGATGGTCGAGATCGATCGACTGGTGATCTTCCAGGAGTGCATCAACCTGCGTCACATCGATCAGTTGGCGGCATCCCTGACCGCCTCGCCCACCGCGCAGGAGGTCATGCAGCTTGTCGCGCGCAGCGGCAGCCATGCACATCCGGAAGTGCGCTTCACCCAGTCCGATGGCAGCTACACCTTCGCGTCCACCTCGAACGACCTGCGCTTCCTCGATGTGGCGACCCTCGATCCGGCTGCCATCGCCGACTACGAGCCGTTCGGCGCAGCCAGCCACGCCGTCGTCATCTATCTGGGTTTCAGTGACAACCTGATCAGCGCCACCCGGTTCGGCAGGCGCATGGTGCTGACCAATGGCTCCCATCGCCTGTACCTGCTGCGCCGGCTCGGGTTCAGCCATGCGCCCTGCCTCGTCACCGATGCCTCCGACAGCGACCTCAGCGAGGTTCTGCTGCCGGCGGCGGTCAAGCAGGATCGCGGATTCTACCTGTCTTCCCCGCGTCCGCCGCTGTTCAAGGACTATGTCGATCCTCGCCTGACCTGCGTCGTGCCGGTCACCCGCAAGCACTACGCTCTGAGGGCCAAGCTCGACCTGCAGAGGATCACGGTTCCGGCGCTGTAATCCTGGGCCGAACCCTCCCCTCCCTGGGGCCACGTCGACAGAGATGGCCGGATTGGTGAATCACCTGGCGGAACTGTCGAATGACGCCTGTCGGGTTGACCCATACGCTTCCCATCCTCAACAAGAGAGGATGTCAGCGTGATTGAACAGCCACGGACCACCGAACCCGCAGGAAAGGACACGCCGATCGTCCATGTCCTGATGGGACTGATCTGTGTCTGGCACCGGCGCCAACCGGGGTCGGCACACGATGACCAGTGAGCGCCACCGTGCTGTGCGGCGTCCCTCTCGGACCTAGGCGCCGCCGTGGAGATTTCGATTGCGGGGCTGAGCGAGGTTGGGCCCGACTATCCGGACCGTGTCGATCTTCCGGTGATGGTGCTTGGGCTGGACCCCATTCCAGATGCCTGGCAGATGCCCTTCCATGCGCACCGGAAGGCACAGCTGCTGGTTGCCACGCGCGGCTTGATCATGCTGGAGACTGCAGCCGGCCTGTGGGTGGTTCCCCCACAGGGTGCGATCTGGATTCCCGGTGGCCTGTCCCATCGGGCCAGCAGCAGTGGGCGGCCGCACGGGTTCGTGGTGTTCGTGGAACCCGGTGTCGTGCCGGGGCTGCCGACGCACTGCGCTGCAATGGCGATCACCCCGTTCATGCAGGCCTTGCTGGAGCGGGCGTCCGCCCTTCCCGGGCACTACGAGCCCGGCAGCGCGCAGGACCGCCTGATGGCCGTGTTCCTGGATGAGCTGATCGCCGCGCCACCGGAGTGGCTCCATCTGCCCATGCCATCCGATGCAAGGTTGCGCCGGCTTGCCAACGCAATGCTGGACACGCCAGCCGAACGGGCAACGCTTGAAGTCTGGGCGAGCCGGATTGGAATGAGCGAGCGCAACATGTCGCGCCTGTTCTCTGGAGAAACCGGTTTAAGCGTAAGGCGCTGGCGCAGGCAGCTGCATGTTGTGGTCGCGCTGCCGCTGCTGGCCAAAGGCAGGACAGTACAGGCCGTTGCGGACCACCTGGGCTATGACAGTGCCGGAGCGTTCGTGACCATGTTCCGCAAGACCGTGGGTGCGCCGCCCAAGCGTTTCCTGGCGGAGCGAGGCACTCGGCAGCGGGCATCGGACGCCGACGATCAGCGGCCGCAGGAGCCACGTTGACGGATGCGGGAGCGCGTGGCTCCCGCACCGGCAAGGATTGTCCTTCCCCTCAGCGCTGGTAGTCCTTCAGGAACAACCAGGTGATCAGCGTGGCATCCGGCCCCTTCGGGTCGGTGAACGGCAGGCCGGACTGGCTGCCGCTCCACGCATGGCCCATGCCCTGCACCACATAGTGCTGCACCAGCGTCCTGCCACCGTAGGCGTAGGTATCCACCGTATACGCACGTCCACCCGGCACCTGGCCGTGATAGGTGCTGGTCGGCACGTACTTCACCGAGTCGTTGTCCAGACCGTCGTCGGCCAGATCATTGGTCTGCAGGAACTGGCGCACGGCCTGCTGGCCGTTCACCGGATTGACGGTGAGATCGGCGCTGCCATGGAACACCAGCACCGGCAGCGGTCGCGGCGACGGCGATCCCGAGCACTGCCAGGCCAGACGGCCATTGCTGTCCGGCGAATAGATGCTGCCGGCCAGCAACGCATAGGCGCTACCGGAAATCGTGGTCGCACCCTTGAACATGCCACCGGAATGGATGGCGCCGGCAGCGAACACATCCGAATAGCAGGCCAGCATGATCGAGGTCATCGCGCCGCCCGCGGAAATGCCGGTGACATACACCCGGTGCGGATCCACGCTGTAGCCCGCTTTCACCTTGTCCACGATGCCGGCCAGGATCGAGGCTTCGCCGCTGTCGCGGGCCTGGTTGATCGGCAGCTGCCAGTTCCAGCAGCGGGCCGGATTGGAGGTGACGTTCTGCCGGGGGTAGACCACGATGAACCCCTCCGTGTCGGCCACATCATTGAAGCCTGACGCCTCGCCCATCAGGTTCGGCCCGGTCACACAGCCATGCAGCACCAGCAGCAGCGGCAGCGGCCGGCTGTCGTCATAGCCGGCCGGCACCCATACCTGGTACTCGCGGGCGCCGAACAGATTGCCGTAAAGGCCGATATCCCAATGACCGGCCGGGCCAGCGGCAACCGCGCTGCCCGCCATCGCCAGCCAGCTGCACAACACCAGCAGTACCGCCTTGATCGAATCGATTCCGGATTTCATGACCAGATCCTCGTGCGTGAGTCGTGGATGAAGGAGTACCGGGGACCGCTTCCGGCTGGGGGCGCGCCCAGTATCCGCATCCACGGGCCGCTGCCGACTGGACCTAGGTCCACTCGCTGCTGGCCGATGACACCGCTAGCCTTGGCTGCAGGGGTGGCAATGGGCCATCCGCACGCTCATGCCTGGGGGAGGACCGAATGAAACGGAATTGTTTGAGTCTCATGATCGGCGCGCTGCTGGCCACGGGGCCGGTACTGGCACAGGAATCACCGACGGCAGGCAGATCCGCTTCGCCGACCAACCTGGACAGCATCAAGGTCACCGCGCGCAAGCGTGAGGAAACCCTGCAGGAGGTGCCGGTTGCCGTCACCGCATTTACCTCCGAGGCGCTGGACAAGATGAATGTCCAGGACATCAGCGACCTCGATGCGCAGGTGCCCAACCTGACCATCTACGCGGCGCGCGGCGCCAGCAGCACGGTCACTGCCTACATCCGTGGCATCGGCCAGTCCGACCCCACCTGGGGCGCGGACCCGGGCGTCGGCATCTACCTGGATGACGTCTACATCGCACGTCCGCAGGGTGCGCTGCTGGATGTGTTCGATGTCTCGCGCATCGAGGTACTGCGCGGCCCGCAGGGCACGCTCTACGGCAAGAACACCATCGGCGGCGCGATCAAGTACATCTCGCGCGGCCTGCCCACCCAGACCGAGGGCTTCGCCCAGATCACCGTGGGCAACTACAGCCAGCTGGATGCGAAGGCGGCCATCGGCGGCCCGATTGGCGGCGCCGACAGTGGCCTGCGCGCCCGCGTGGCGGTGGCCAGCATGAACCACGACGGGTTTGGCGAGAACACCTTCAACGGCCAGCCGGTCAGCGACAAGCAGATCAATGCCGCCCGACTGAACGTCGGCGCGTACGCGGGCGATGACTTCGACGTGCAGTTCGCACTGGACTGGATCGATGACCAGTCCGGCATGCGCGGTTCGAAGATGCTGGCGCCCAATCCGTTCCTGCGCGCATACCCGCCGATGGACAGCCGCTATGACATCCGCTCGGGCATGCGCAACCTCAACAACGTGGAGAGCAAGGGTGCCTCGGCTACGGTGAACTGGCGGCCGAACGAGGACATTGCGCTGAAGTACGTGGTCGCCAAGCGTGAATCGGACAGCGAGGCCAACATCGACTTCGATACCGCGCCGGTCAAGCTGGCCGACGTGGCTGGCACCTATCACGACGACCAGGTCAGCAACGAAGTGCAATTGAACTACGATGCCGGCGGCCGGGTGCGCGGTGTGGTCGGCCTGTACCAGTTCAGTGGCGAGGCGGGCGGCCAGATCCAGAACAACTACTTCAGTGCGCAGTTCGCCGACAACCAGGGCAAGGTGTTGACCGACAGCATCGCGCTGTACGCGGACTGGACCTTCGACCTGACCAGCAAACTCAAGCTGGATGTAGGCGCCCGTTACACCGACGAGGACAAGCGCGCGATCGTGCTGAACCGCCTGTACGCCGACCCGGGTTTCAGCCGGCCGGTGGCGGTGACCGCGGACTTCGACAAGAAGACCAACTTCAAGAACGTCTCGCCCAAGGTCTCGCTGGACTACCAGATCACTCCGGACATCATGGTCTACGGCCTGGCCACGCGTGGCTTCAAGTCCGGTGGCTACAACATCCGCGCCAACGCTGTGGCCGTGCCACGCTCGGCCGAGCCGTTCGACGACGAGACCGTGGACAGCTACGAGGTCGGCAGCAAGATGGCCTTCCTCGACCAGCGCCTGTTCCTCAATCTGTCGGCCTTCTACAACAAGTACAAGGACATCCAGTTGTCGGTGTTCACCGGCCTGGATACCAATGGCGATGGCGTCGATGACTCCTTCTTCGGTGATTTCACCAATGCCGGCGCAGGTACGGTCAAAGGCCTGGAAGTCGAGTACCAGTACCTGCCCAGCCAGCACTGGCTGATTTCCGGCAACCTGGCGTGGCTGGATACCAAGTACGACGAGTACATGGATCGTGGCGTCAACGTGGCCAGGCAGATGAAGTTCACCAACGCGCCGGAGTTCTCGGGCGCGTTCAACGTGGAGTACCGCACCGAGCTGGCCAATGGCAGCAACCTGTCGGCACGGGTGAGCTACAGCTACCAGAGCGAGGTGTGGCCGACCACCGACCTGAGCCCGGTGATCCGCCAGCAGGGCTACGGGCTGGTCAATGCCGGCGTCATCTGGCGCCTGGATGATGCGTGGACCTTCTCGCTGCAGGGCACCAACCTGGCCGACAAGGAATACCGCACCACCGGCTACAACATCCCGGCGGTCGGCACGCTGATTGGCTTCTATGGTCCGCCACGCCAATATAGCCTCAGCGTCCGTTACGATTTCTAGCGCATCCGTTACGATCTCCAGGAAGCTTCTGCATGACGCAGTCTTACGACGACCTTTACTGGAACAGCAATGATGGGTTGCGCCTGCACGCGCGCGACCATGCACCCGATGCGGGGCGGGCAGCGCGTGGCACGGTGGTCTGCATTCCCGGGCTGACCCGCAATGGCGCCGATTTCGATGCGCTTGCCGATGTGCTCACCGCCGAGGGCTGGCGCGTGATCGCGGTCGACCTGCGCGGTCGCGCAGGCTCGGAACGCGCATATGACCCGTCCAGCTACAACCCGCGTGCCTATGCGGATGACATGGTTGCGCTGCTGCGCTCGCAGAACATCGCCAAGGCGGTATTCGTCGGCACCTCGCTGGGCGTGCTGGTGACCATCACCCTCGCCTCGCGCGCGCCCGAGCGGATCGCGGGCGCAGTGCTCAACGATGCCGGCCCCAAGGTGCCGCGTGAGGCGCTGGCACGGATCGGCAAGTACGCCGGCAAGCCGGTGCCGCCGATGGACCTGGTGCAGGCCACCGCTTACGTGGAATCCATCGGCAAGGCCGCGTTCCCTCGCTTCAGTACCGACGACTGGCGGCAGATGGCGGTGCGCACCTTCCGCCCGCGCAGCGATGGACTGCTGGAGCTGGATTACGATCCGGCCGTGATCCGAACGACACGTCCGTGGCTGCTGTGGTTGCTGCGGCCGGTGCTGTGGCGTGCGGTTCGTGGGCTGACCGCACGGGTGCCGGTACTGGTGGTGCGCGGTGCGCTGTCCGACATCCTGCCGGCCGATGTCGCGCGGCAGATGGCGGCCACCTCGGAAAGTGCCCGCCTGGTGGAAGTGCCGGATGTGGGACACGCTCCGATGCTGTCCGAGCCAGAGGCACGTGACGCGATCCTGGCCTTGCTGGAGCGTGTGGCGTGAGTGCGGAGAGCAATCTGCCTCCCGCGCTGCAGGCGTTGCAGCAGTGGGCGGCCAGCGAGCGGGTGAGTGGCGTGACCCACGTGGACCAGGCGCGCATCGATGCCTTTGCCGACGCCACCGGCGACCACAACTGGATCCACGTCGATCCAGGCCGCGCGCAGACGCAGCTGCCGGGCGGGCAGACCATCGCGCACGGTTTCCTGCTGCTCTCGCTCACCGTGCAGGACGATGTGGTCGCCCTCACCGGCTTCCCCGGCATCGCCCATGTGCTCAACTACGGCCTCAACAAGGTCCGCTTCCTGGCGCCGGTACCCAGCGGGTCCGGGGTGCGGGTGCGCTCGCAGCTGGTGTCACTGGACGCGCGCCAGCCGGGCCAGTGGCTGCTGACCCAGCGCAAGGCCGTCGAGCGGGTTGCCGATGGCGAGCTGGCACTGGTCGCTGAGCAGCTGTCACTGATCGTGGTCGTCCCCTAGCACCACCCTGCCCGGTTCTCTCCCTACACTGGAGCGATGTTGACGCCCTCCATCGTCCTCTTCGCCTGCATTGCATGGACCGCACTGCTGTTTGGCGTGGCGCTGTGGGGTGAGCGCCGGGGGCACCGGCTTTCGAAGGCATGGCCGCTCATCTACGCGCTGTCGCTGGCCGTGCACTGCACCGCGTGGACCTACTACGGCGCGGCCTCGCAGGGACTGCAATGGGGCTTCCCCATTCCACCCACCCTGGCCGGCATGGCGTTGATCTTTGCCTTCGGCCTGCCGTTCCTGCTCCGCCTGGGGCGGCTGGCCAAGCAGCACAACAGTGCCACCATCGCTGATCTGGTCGTCGCACGACTGCGTGCCGATCGCGGCCTCGGCTTCACCATCACCCTGGTGGCACTGTTCGGCATCATTCCCTACATCGCCCTGCAGCTGAAAGCCGTCAGTCAGGGCCTGGGCGCGCTGCTGGGCGATCGTTTCGCGCCTGCTGCCGCGCAGCTGGACATGTCGTTCTGGTTCGCCCTGACGATGGCGGCGTTCACCCTGCTGTTCGGTGCACGCAAGGCATCGGCCACCGAGCCCAATCGTGGCATCGTGGTCGCACTGGGGCTGGAGTCGGTATTGAAGCTGGTGGCGCTGCTCGCCATTGGCCTCTATGCGGCGCTGTCGGTGCGCCAGGCGGGCACGCCGCTGCTGGAAAAGATGGCGCAGCTGCCGCCACCGGCCATCATGCCGGACTATCTGACCATGGTCGCGCTGGGGGCGATCTCCGCGTTTACCCTGCCGCACCAGTTCCATGTCGGCGTGGTCGAACTGCGCCAGACCTCGGACCTGAGGACGGCACGCTGGTTGTTCCCGGTCTACCTGCTGCTGATCGGGTTGCCGTCGGTGCCGATGGCGCTGGCCGGTGCCGCGCAGCTGCCCGCATCGGTGTCGCCTGACCTGTACGTGCTGGCGCTGCCGCAGGCCGGTGGCCACCACCTGCTGGCGCTGCTGGCCTATCTGGGCAGCCTGAGCGCCGCCACCGGCATGATGATCCTGTCCGGGCTGACCCTGTCGATCATGCTCGGCAACCATGGCTTCGGCTCACGGTTGCTGGACGGTATTGCCGGCGGTGCCGCGGCGGCCGACCTGCGTCCACGCGTGCTGGCCTTCCGCCGTGCCGGCATCCTCGCCGTGTTCCTGATGTCGTGGCTGTACAGCCGGGCGATGAGCGACACCGAGGCACTCAGCGATTTCGGCCTGATGTCCTTCACCGCCCTCTCGCAGCTGGCGCCGGCGGTCCTGCTGGCGGTGTATCGCCCGCGCACGCCCTCTCCGGCCATCATCGCCGGCATCGTGCTGGGGTCGTTGGCCTGGCTGTGGCTGGTGCTGCTGCCGATGGTGATCCCTGCCTCGCCCCCCGCCTCGGGGCCCGATGACCTGCACTGGCTGTCCGTGGTCTCGCTGCGCCTGCAGTCGGGCCATATCGCCATCAGCATGGGCGCCAGTCTGGCGGTCAACCTGCTGACGGTTGCGCTGGTGTCGCGCGCGGTGCGTCCCTCGTTGCCGCGACGACGGGATGCGGTGGCAGCAGCCTCGCTGCGCAGGACGGCCGGACGCTTCCTCGGCCAGGAGCGGGCCCGGCAACTGATGGATGGGCATGCCGGGCAGCTGCTGGACGACGACCGGGTCATCACCATCGAACGCGAACTGAGCGCCGTGGTCGGCGCGGGCATGGCGCGCCTGCTGGTGGAGGCCGCTCGCGATGGCGGTGCCGCGCCCTTGGATGCGGTGACCCGTGCTGTGGGCGAAGCCACCCAGGCGCTGCGCTTCAACCAGCGCCTGCTGGAAGCGGCGTTGGAAAACATGAGCCAGGGCATCAGCGTGGTCGACGCGCAGCTGCAGCTGGTGGCCTGGAACAGCCGCTACGCCGCGTTGTTCAAGTTTCCGCCCGAGTTGCTGCAGGTCGGGCAGCCGGTGGTCAATCTGACAGCGTGGGCGCTGGCCGAGCTGAAGATCGGTGACGGCCCCGGTGACACTCGCGACAAGGCTTTGCAGCGTCGCGTCGCACACATGCGGCGTGGCACGCCGCATCTGTCCGAACGGATCTTCCCCGACAACACCATCGTCGAGATCCGTGGCAATCCGATGCCCGGCGGTGGCTACGTGGCCACCTTCACCGACGTCACCGCCTTCCGCCGCGCCGAGGAAGCGCTCAAGCGCAGCAATGAAACCCTGGAGCGCCGCGTACAGGACCGCACCGCACGGCTGGAACAGGCAGTGCACGAAGCCGAGCGCGCGAACGTTGCCAAGACACGCTTCCTGACGGCGGTCGGCCACGACCTGATCCAGCCACTGCATGCGGCGCAGCTGCTGACCGATGCGATGTCGCAGCACATCGAATCGGAGTTCCTCGACAGTTTCCTGCGCCAGATCCGTGGTGCGCTGGACTCCACCGACGACCTGCTGTCCGGGCTGCTGGATATCTCCCGGCTTGAGGCGGGTGGACTGGTCGCCGATCCGCGCCCCTTCGCGCTGTCGACCGTCCTGGATCCGCTCGCGCAGGAGTTCGCGGTACTGGCGGCGGCGCGCGGCCTGCAGTTCCGTTACGTGCGGACCCAGGCATGGGTGCACAGTGACCCGCTGCTGCTGCGCCGTGTGCTGCAGAACTTCCTGGCCAATGCCATTCGTTACACCCGCCATGGCGGTGTGTTGCTCGGTGTGCGCCGCCAGGGACAGGCACTGCTGATCGGTGTGCATGACACCGGCCCCGGCATTGCTCCGGAGCAGCAGGCGGTGGTGTTCGAGGAGTTCCACCGGGTCGATCGCAGCAACGGCCAGGGACTGGGCCTGGGCTTGACCATCGCGCACCGCATCGCCGACCTGCTGCACGCACCCCTGCACCTGCGCAGCGTGCCCGAGCACGGCTCGGCCTTCTCGATCAGCGTGCAACGCGCAGCACCCCCTGCGACCCCGCGCAGCTCACCGCCAGCGGCGGGCAGCAGCGCGCTCAAGGGAGTCCGCGTGCTGGTGGTCGACAACGACCCGGACGCACTGGAGGCGATGCGGCAGCTGCTGCTTTCCTGGGGTTGCGATGTCGTCGCGGCAGGCCAAGCCGATGACATCGGACCGTCAGCGCACGAGGCGGCGCTGTGGCTGTTCGACTATCACCTGGATGATGGCGATACCGGTGTTGCGCTGTGGAAGCGGCTGGTAGGCATGCATGGGCCGCGTCCGACAGTGATCCTCAGTGCGGATGCCGGCAGCGATACGCGCGAGGCGGTGCGCGGCGTTGGGCTGTCCCTGCTCAACAAGCCGTTCAAACCGTTGGCGCTGCGCTGGGCGATCAACCACCTGCTGGCGGCCAGCACCACGCCCTGACCGGTCAGGGCTCAGGCAGTTCTTCGATCTGCCGGGACGGATCGGCCAATCCCATTTCGTGCAGCACGCGGATGGCCTGCGCGCGGTTGCGCACGCCCAGCCGCTCCATGATGCGTGTCATGTGTGCCTTGACCGTGCGCAGCTGTACGCCCAGCCGGTCGGCAATCTGCTTGTTGAGCAGGCCCTCGGCCACCAGCCCCAGTACCTTGTACTGATGTGCCGACAGGCTGGCCAGGCGCGCGGCCAGGTCGGCATCCCTGCTGAACGTCGCCACCCGGGCCACCGGTTCGCGCAGCAGCGCCGGGATCCAGCGCTCGCCCACCAGCACGGACTGCAGCGCGGACTGCAGCTCGTTCAAACCCGAGCTCTTGGGCAGATAGCCCGCGGCGCCAAGGTCGATGGCACGCCGGATGACCTGCGGCTCCTCGTTAGCGGAGACGATGATGATCGCCAGGCCCGGCTGCAACGCACGGATCGTGGCCAGCCCGGCCAGTCCGTGGTTGCCCGGCATGTGCAGGTCCAGCAGCATCAGATCGATCGACTGGTTCTCGATCACCTCCAGCACGCTGTCCAGCGAATCAGCTTCGCTGATCTGCAGATCGGCGACCGCCTCTTCCGCCGCGCGATGCAGTGCCGCGCGGAACAAAGGGTGATCGTCGGCGATGAGCAGGGTGGGCATGTCCTGGCGAGATTATCAAATCGGGTGCGCGCGGGAACAGGTACCTAGGTACGCTGGTGCAGCAGGAAGGGCTTGCTAGTGTGGTGCGGAGAAGGCCGGCGACCGCAACGCCGCCCACGAGGAAATGCCATGTCATCCGCTCCCACTCCCGATGCCCATGCCTATCCACTGCTGATCAAGCAGCTGCTGCTGATGCCGCTGGCGGTGAGCCCTGAACAGGAAATCGTCTACGGCGACCAGGTCCGATTCGACTACCGCACCCTGCAGGCGCGCATCGGCCAGCTGGCCGGCCTGTTGACCTCGCTGGGAGTCGGCCACGGCGACACGGTGGCGGTGATGGACTGGGACAGCAACCGCTACCTGGAGGCCTACTTCGCCGTGCCGATGATCGGTGCGGTGCTGATGATGGTGAACGTGCGCCTGGCCCCAGAGCAGATCGCCTACACGCTGAACCACGGCGGGGCGCGGGTGATCCTGGCCAACCGCGAGTTCCTGCCGCTGCTGGACGCCATCGACGAGCAGCTGCCGGACCTGCGCACGCGCATCCTGCTGGACGATGCAGGCGGTCCGCTGCCGCCAGGCTTCGCCACCGAGTACGAAGCGGGGTTGCGCGATGCCACGCCGATCGTCCGCTTCCCGGACTTCGACGAGAACGCCCGTGCCACGGTGTTCTACACCACTGGAACCACCGGGCTGCCCAAGGGCGTGTATTTCAGCCACCGGCAGCTGGTGTTGCATTCGCTGGCGGCGATGGCCGCGCTTGGCGGTGCACCCCGTCAAGGCCGCCTGCATCGCGACGATGTCTACATGCCCATCACCCCGATGTTCCATGTGCACGCGTGGGGCCTGCCCTACGTGGCTACGGCGATGGGCATCAGGCAGGTCTATCCGGGGCGCTACCTGCCTGCGACGCTGCTGGCATTGATCGCCCGTGAGAAGGTGACCTTCTCGCACTGCGTGCCAACCATCCTGCACATGCTGCTGGAGCATCCGGACGCGGCGCAGACCGACCTGGAAGGCTGGAAGGTGATCATCGGCGGTGCCGCCCTGCCGCGTGCGCTGGCGCAGCGTGCGCTGGCGCGGGGCATCGACATCTTCGGCGGCTATGGCATGTCCGAGACCTGCCCTCTGCTCACCA
The DNA here is from genome assembly GCF_056480785.1 of Stenotrophomonas sp. 99219_Sma. Taxonomy (NCBI): domain Bacteria; kingdom Pseudomonadati; phylum Pseudomonadota; class Gammaproteobacteria; order Lysobacterales; family Lysobacteraceae; genus Stenotrophomonas; species Stenotrophomonas sp. 99219_Sma. The sequence continues at coordinate 2,418,836 of NZ_CM151117.1, forward strand.
TCGCCCAGATCGACGTGGACAGCGTGACCGATGCCGATGAGGTGCTGTCGCTGCGCACCAAGGCCGGCATACCGGTACCACTGGTGGACCTGCGCATCGTCGACCCGGACATGAAGGATGTCGCCCACGATGGCATCGCCACCGGAGAGGTCGTCGTGCGCGCACCCTGGCTCACCCAGGGCTACCTGCACGATCCGGATGCATCTGCAGCACTGTGGGCAGGAGGCTATCTGCATACCGGGGACATCGGCAACATCGATGAATGCGGCTACCTGAGGGTGACCGACCGTATCAAGGATGTGATCAAGACCGGCGGTGAGTGGATCTCCTCGCTCGCCCTGGAGGACATCATCGCCCTGCATCCGGCGGTCAGCGAAGTCGCGGTGATCGGCATCGCCGACACGAAATGGGGCGAGCGGCCGTTGCCGCTGGTGGTCAGGCAGCCTGGCAGTGAGGTGACCGAAGCGGAGATCATCGAACTGGTCGCTGCGCGAAGCCGCTCAGGGGACATCTCACGGTATGCGATTCCGGAACGGGTCAGTTTCGTGGAATCGATCGAGCGGACCAGCGTGGGCAAGATCAACAAGAAGAAGCTGCGTGGGTTGCATGACCCAGCGACTGGCTCGGGCCGTGGGTGATCTCCGCCCGATCGCCGAGGTCAGTGTTCGCACGGCGAGGTATGGAGCGGCACCCCGGAACCATGATCTCCCGAGGTACCACTGTACTGCAGCAGACCTGGTTCAGTTCTGCCAGGACCGGTCACCCTCAGTCGATGCAGGGTCCCTTCGCAGCGATCTCCGTGCCGGATCCCTTCGCACCGATGCTGGCGGGGCCCTGGCATGCGTCAAAGCTGTACTTGATCAGCTTCCACGCCCCACTCGACCACCGGTATGTCCACGACTCGGAAGCACCGCTCGGCAAGGTATTGGAGATCGAGATGACCTCTCCCTCCACACCACGTGCAGGCAATGGAACAGGCGGGCCCGCCGCACCGGCCGGCTTCAGGCTGCCAGCAGACTGATAGCTGTGCGAGATGGCCAGTTCGCCCGTCTGCAACGCCGGCGCGTAGGCGGGCGAATTCCGTTTGATCCAATCGACGATGTAGCCGGCTTCCAGCGAATCCGGCGCGTACGTGGCCTTCGTAACTACAGTGGCGGTCGCGGTGCCCGCGATCGGTCCTGCATTGACGCCCCCACCGGGGACTCCACTCAGTGCCAGCACCAATGGCAGCGCCGCGCCCAACAGCGAGAACTTCATACCCTGCTCCTTGTGTGTATGCAGCTTTCTCAACGGGCCGTCTATGACCCGCGGGCAGTGTAGGCATTGCGGACAGGCTGGGCATCGGCGCAGTCATGCCCATTTCTCATATCCATCAGGCTTCGAGCGCGAGCTGTCCTGCTGAAGGTCGCAGCGCCGATTGTGTTGAACGCGGCGCTCAGATCCGCGTCGTTGCCATGAACCGTTCGCGGTCCTGCTGCGTACGGCGGCGGATCTCCTCCAGCGCCTGGCTTTCGGTCGCCTGCAGCATGGCTTCGAACAGGCGCTGGAAGTGATGGCGCATCGCATTGCGCGCGGCCACTGGATCACGCGCGCGCAGGGCTTCGAAGATCGCCATGTGCTCGTCCGCACGGCTGGCGCCATCATCATGGCAGACCCGGGCATAGACCTCGGTCACCCGCGGCAGTTCGCTGCGCATGCGCCAGATCTGCTGCACGAAGAATTCCACCACCGGGTTGCCGGAAAGCCGTGCGATGGCCAGGTGGAAGCGGCGGTCGTACTCGCCGGCTTCCGCGTCACTCAGGTCGCGACGGCACAGCGCTTCGGCCAACGCCTGCAGCTCGGCAATGCCGGCATCATCCAGATTGCTGGCAGCCAGAGCGGCGGCCTCGGCCTCGAATACCGCGCGGGCGGCGGTGAGGTCGAAGGCGCTGACATCCGGCAGACCGCCGGACGCCTGCGTCGGGCGCGGTTTCACATGCACGCCCGAGCCGATGCGGATGGCGATCCAGCCCTGCGCTTCCAGTGCGATCTCGGCTTCGCGGATGGTGACCCGGCTGACACCGAACCGTTCGGCCAGCTCACGCTCGCCCGGCAGCCGCGAGCCCGGCGGAAATTCGCCATCCTCGATCAGCTTGCGGAGCTTGGCAGCGATGGTCTGGTAAAGGCGGTTGGCGGACATGCGGCTGACCCTTGGCGATTCCTTCCGGGTCCCTGCCCTGCCACCGCGGCCGGCAAGGGTCCGGTTGGAGCGACGGCGCGACCACTGGCCGCGCCGCCCTGTTCAGAACTTGTATCGTACACCGAAATACGCACGCCGCCCGTAGGTCACCACTTCGCGGAAGTTCCCATAAAGCGGCTGGTAGGCCACGCGCGGCTCGTTGGTCAGGTTCATCAGCTCCAGCGACAGCGACAACTGCTTGTTCACCCGGTAGCGCAGGCGCAGGTCCACGCTGGTGTTGTCATCGTAGTAGCGGTTCTGCTGCGCGGTGTTGCCGGTGAAGTCCTGGTAGTAGTGCGAGCGGAACTTGCCGATGGCCTGGATGTTGAAGCGCCCGACGTCCCAGTAGATCGAGCCGGACAGCACGTGCCGCGAGAAACCACTCAGGCCAGCCGGTGGCACGATGGCCGGAATGATCGTGCCATCGCTGGCCAGCTGCTCACCCAGTCGCGAGTCCTGGGTCCGGTAGTCGGCATCGGCGTAGTTGTAGCTCAGCTTGAAACCCAGCCCGTCGAACGGCTTGGGCAGGTACGACAGTCGATGGGTAGCGGTCAGCTCGAAGCCGGTCAGCGTGCTGTCCTCGTCGGTGGTTACCTGCTGCCGCACCGGCACGGTCACGCTCTGGCCGTCGATGGTGTAGGTCTCCGGCACCAGCGCAGTGGCGGTGCCGCCGTTGAACTGCTTCCAGTACGCCGCGCCGGCCAGCATCGTGTCCGGGTTCGGGTACCACTCCAGGGAAAGGTCGCCGTTCCAGGACATCAGCGGCTGCGCGGCGGGGTTGCCGCTGGCGCTGATGTCATCCAGCGCGTCGGCCAGGTTGCCGTAGGTGGCATCACTGCTCACGTTGATGGTGCGCCCGGCACCCAGCGCGGCAATGTCCGGCCGTGACATCGCGCGATATGCACCGACCCGCAGCAACACGTCCGGGCGCAGCTCGAAGGCCGCGTTGAGGCTGGGCAGCAGCTTGTCGTTGCCCGCCTTGAACACCTGCGTGCTGTACTCGCCGGTGGGTTGCAGGCGGATCGTCCCGTCACCGTTGTCCTCGATGCGCAGCCCGGTTCGCACGCCTTCAGAACGAACATCGGTCTTGACCCAGCGCAGGCCGAGGTTGCCGGTCACCGGCAAGCCGAACAGGGTGCTGCTGAACTCACCCATCAGATAGAGCGCGCGTGTCTTCTCGGTGATATCGACATTGTTCGGATCCTGGAAACCCGGATCCAGCCCGCTGTCGAGGCTGCCGCGGAACGACTGGTACAGGCAGTTCGGATCGAAGTACGCCCACGAGGAGATCGTGTTTCCGCTGGCGGCATCCATGAAGTCATCCTGCGGGAAGGGTGCACGGCAGGCCTGGTTGGCGGCGATGATCTTCGCTTTGTCGGCCGCCACGCGCTGGTCGTAGTCGGTTACCAGGGTGTTGTCGCGCAGGCGGTAGTCGGCCTGGCTGGCGCGCACGCCGCCCTTGATGCGGGTGAAGAAACCGGACTCCGGCATGAAGCTGGCATCGAAGCGGCCGGCCTTGATCCTGTGGTCATTCTCGGTGGCGCTGGAGGTCACCCGCGCCGCGCCGGTGTAGGCGTCCCAGTTGTTGGGGTCGAAGTTCGGCGCCAGGGCAACACTGGGCACTTCGCCGTGCCAGTCCCAGTCATAGTCCACGTAGCCGGTGGCACCACTGCTGATACCGGGCACGACGGCATTGTTGACGTCGCGCTGGTTGGCGCGCAGGCGGGTCATGCGCTCGCTGTCGAGGCGATTGGTGTGCGAGTAGGAAAGATCGGTAGACAGCTCCCAGGCCGGGGTCGGGCGCAGGATCAGGTTCAGGCCACCCCCGGTGTATTCCTCGCCACGCCAGTAGCGGTTGGAGGTGGAATCAATCGAGGTGCTGCCGTGCAGGTGGCGCACGATACCGTCTTCGTCAACCTCGCGCTGGGTGATGCCGCGTCGTGCGTTGGACAGGCTCAGATCGCTGCGGTTCTCATACCAGTTGCGCTCGGTGTGCTCGAAGTCGAGGTTCACTTCAACCACATCATTTGGCCGCCACTGCAGCGCGGCGAACTCGCTCTGCCGGTCGTTGCGCTCCTGCTTGAGCCGGTAGATGCGGCTGCTCGGCACCAGGTAGTACGGCGCGCCGTTGGCGATGGCCTGCGCGGACACTTCGTTGCAGTTGGCATTGCCCACGTTCTGCGTGCCATCGCAGGCATACCAGGTGGAACCGCTGGTAATGCTCTCTTCCGGATCGGTGCCGTCCAGGCGCTGGAAGCCCAGCGAGATGCCCAGCTTCTGCCCGTTGCCGAACTCGAACTGATCGATGTAGCTGGCGGTGCCGCGATAGCCGATGCCGTCCTTGTCACGGTACTTGCTGTCGTACTCCGCCCAGCTGCCGCGCAGGTCCAGCTGCACTGCACGCTTGCCGTACTCCAGTGGGCGCACTGTTTCCAGGCCGATGGTGCCGGCCACGCCGCCTTCGATGATGTCGGCGCGCTGGGTCTTGTAGATGGCCACCGTGTTGATCAGCTCGGCCGGGAACATGTTGAAGTTCACCGAGCGGTCGCCGCTGCCGTTGGTGATCTCGCGGCCATTGAAGTTGGTGCTGCTGAGGAAGGCGCCCAGGCCCCGGATCGAGATCTCCGAGGCGCCGGTCTTGTCGCGGGTCGAGGCGGCGCCGGTCAAGGTCTCGATCGCATCGGCCAGCGACGGTGCCGGCAGGTCGCCGATGTCATCGGCCGAGAGCACGTCGGCGATGACCGTGTCGTCGCGCTTCTTGTTGATCGAACTCTGCATTGATTCGCGGATGCCGGTGACCTGCACCTGGTCCAGCGTGGTGGGATCCTGCCCTGACGCGTCCTTGCTGGACTGCGCCTGGGCCGCGGGCATGCCCGCCAGCACGGCAAGCAGCGCCACGATCAGGGGTGTGGGGGACAACGAGATGCTGTGCACTGCTCCGGCGGGTCGCCGCATGGTTTCCTCCTCCCAAAGGATCGCCTGCATGCCAGGCGTGGGACGCAGCTTCGGCACGGCGACATGAAAATGTCAACCAATTGGTATGCGAATGTTCAAATGCCTTTCATCCATACCAGTTGAATGCAATTTAATGTGCTCATGCAGCATGACTTTGCGCGAAAGCTGGCTTACAACGGACCCGGAAGTGGTATGCAGACCCACCCTGAAACGACGGCCCGGCCGTCTCTGGAAGGATTTCATGCGCATTCGTCCGCTTGCTCGACATCCGCTCAACAATCCATCACTGTTTTGCCTGACCACTGGTCTGGCAATGTGCCTGACCACTTCAGCGGCAAGTGCAGCCAGCTGGCTCGTCCACGATGTCGCTGAGTTCACTACCGCCGCCTCGGCGCTGCAGCCCGGCGATGAGATCGTGTTGGCTGACGGCACCTGGACCGACGCGCGATTGCTGCTGAAAGGCCAGGGCACGGCAGCCGCGCCGATCGTGTTGCGCGCGCAGACCGCCGGCAAGGTCGTCCTCAGCGGACGTTCGGACCTGCGCCTGGCGGGTAGCTACCTGCAGGTGTCCAACCTGGTGTTCCGCAACGGCTATACGCCGGGTGATGCGGTGGTGGCGTTCCGCGAATCCAGCAAGGCGGTGGCCCGCCACAGCCGGGTGACCGGCCTGGTGATCGATGACTACACCAACCCCGATGCCAGCGACCAGGACTACTGGGTATCGCTGTATGGCAGCAACAACCGGTTGGATCACAGCCAGCTGCGCGGCAAGACCAACGCCGGGCCCACGGTAGTGGTGGTGCGCGATGCCACCCAGGGCCTGGACAACCAGCACCGCATCGACCACAACTGGTTCGGACCGCGCCCGGCGCTGGGCGTCAACGGCGGCGAAACCCTCCGCGTCGGCACCAGCGACACTTCGTTGAGCGATTCCAACAGTACGGTGGAGAACAACTGGTTCGAAGGCTGCGACGGCGAGACCGAGATCATCAGCAACAAGTCCGGCGGCAATACCTACCGCGGCAACGTGTTCTACCGTTCGGCCGGCGCGCTCACGCTACGCCATGGCAACGGCAACCGGGTGATCGACAACGTGTTCCTGGGCGACGACAAGGCCGGCACCGGCGGCGTGCGCATCATCAATGCCGACCAGACCGTCAGCAACAATTACTTCGAACGATTGGCCGGCTCCAGCAACCGTTCCGCGCTGGCGGTGATGGACGCGCAGGCCGATCCGCCGCTGTCCGGCTATGCGCCGGTGGTGAATGCCACGATCAACCGCAATACCTTCGTGGACGTGGCGAAGATCAGTTTCGGCGTCGGCCATGATGAAGCCAAGGGCATCGTGGTCGCCGCCAGCAACAGCCGCTTCAGCGCCAACCTGATCGTCAACCGCACCAGCAGGAACCCGCCGAATGCCGCCAGTTCGCTGGCCGGCATCGACTTCAGTGGCAACGTGCAGTCACCGGCAGCCAGCACCGTATTCCCGGGCGGCGTAGAGGGGCGTGGCGTCAGCCTGCAGCAGGCTGCCAGCGGATTGTGGGTGGCAGCGCCCGCCCTGCCCGCCGTGGGCGCCGATCCTGCCCTGGCGATGACCGCGCGCGAGGCGACCGGCGTCGACTGGTATCCCAAGGTGGGCGAAGTTGCCCTGTCACGCACCCGCAATGGAGTTGATCGATGAGGTTGCAGCCGCTGTTCGTCTCCCTGGCCCTGGCCACCCCCTTTGCCCTGCTGCCGGCCGCGCCGCTGTTCGCAGCCCCCGCTGCCGCAGCGAGGCAGGCCGACACCGCGCCGGTGCTGGTGACCGCAGCGCAGTGGCAGCGGATGGCCAGCGAAGGCGGCCGCTACCCGTGGTTCGCCAAGGAACAGGCGCGCACGGAAAAATCGCTGAAGAAGATGATGAAGGCCGGCATCGACGTGCCGGTACCGAAGGACAAGGGCGGCGGCCGCACCCATGAACAGCACAAGCGCAACTACCAGGCCCTGATGGCGGCCGGCACCCTGTACCGGCTGACCGGCGACAAGGTCTATGTCGACTACGCGCGCGACATGCTGCTGCAGTACGCCAGGCTCTACCCCACCCTGGGCCCGCACCCCGAAGGCCGCGGACAGATTCCAGGCCGCGTGTTCTGGCAGGTGCTCAACGATTCGGTGTGGCTGGTCAACGCCATCCAGGGCTACGACGCGATCCGCGACGCGCTGTCCGCCGAGGACCGCGACACCATCGAATCGAAGGTGTTCCGGCCGATGGCTGAGTTCCTCGTCAGCGAGCCGAAGAACTACGACCAGATCCACAACCACGCCACCTGGGCGGTGGCCGCCACTGGCATGACCGGCTACGTGCTGCGCGACCCTGAGCTGGTGGAGAAATCGTTGCGCGGCAGCCAGAAGAACGATCAGTTCGGCTTCCTTCGCCAGATCGACCTGCTGTTCTCGCCCGATGGCTATTACGAGGAAGGCCCGTACTACCAGCGCTACGCACTGGCACCGTTCCTGCTGTTCGCCAACGCCATCGAACGCAACGAGCCGCAGCGCAGGATCTTCGCGCGCCGCGACGGCGTGCTGCTGAAGGCGGTGGATGTGCTGGTGCAGTCCAGCTATGACGGCCTGTTCTTCCCGATCAACGATGCCATCCTGGACAAGGGCATCGATACCGAGGAACTGGTGGCCGGTATCGGCATTGCCTATGCGCGCACCGGTGACGACCGCCTGTTGTCGGTGGCCCAGCAGCAGAAACGCCTGCTGTTGTCCCCCGAGGGACTACAGGTGGCGCAAGCACTGGCCGCCAACAAGGCCAAGCCCTTCGATTACCGTCCGATGCTGCTGCGCGATGGCCCGGACGGCGACCGCGGTGGCCTGGCGATCCTGCGCATGAACGGCGAACGCGGCCAGGCGCTGGTGCAGAAGGACACGATGCAGGGCATGGGCCATGGCCACTTCGACAAACTCAACTGGCTGTTCTACGACAACGGCAATCCGGTGGTGACCGACTACGGCGCTGCCCGCTTCCTCAACGTGGAAGCCAAGCGGGGTGGCATCTACCTGGCCGAGAACCGCAGCTGGGCCAAACAGACCGTGGCCCACAACACCCTGGTGGTGGACGAACAGAGCCACTTCAAGGGCGACTGGAAGCGCGGCGAGGAGCATGCCCCGCAGGTGCGCTTCTTCCAGGCCGATGCCGATACCCAGGTTGCCTCGGCGACCATGCGCGATGCCTACCCCGGCGTGGTGTTCACCCGCACCCAGGCGCTGCTGCGCCACCCCGACCTGGGCCTGCCGGTGGTGCTGGACCTGCTGCAGGTGCACGGCGACAAGGCCGCGCGCTACGACCTGCCGCTGCACTTCAACGGCCACATCGTCACCACCGGCTTCGAGGCAGAACACTTCCCCACCCAGCGCCCGGTGCTGGGCAAGGACAACGGCTACCAGCACCTGTGGCTGGATGCACGCAGCACGCCCGGCAGCGAATCGCGTTCCCTGGCGTGGCTGCTGGATGGGCGCTTCTACACCTACCGCTTCGGCAGCAGTGCGCCGGCACAGGCGCTGCTGGTGGAAAGTGGTGCCAACGATCCCGAGTTCAACCTGCGCCGTGAACCGGCCCTGCTGCAGCGCGTGGAAGGCCAGAAGGACGTGACCTTCTTCAGTGTGCTGGAGCCGCATGGCGAGTACAACGGCACCGCCGAGTACGTGCACGGCGCGGACAGCCGCATCAAGGACATCGTGCGCAGCCGGGGCAGCGATGCAGCGGTGATCGAACTGCGCCTGGCCAGCGGTGCACGCATCGCCCTCGGCGTGGCCGACGACAGCAGCGCCAAGGGCGAGCACAGCGTGACCGTGGACGGCCATGCCTACCGCTGGAGCGGCAGCCATGCACGCATGGACCGCAGCAAGGGTGACGGAAAATGAACGGCCCTGCCGTGGTGGCCAACCTGCGCAAGTTGCCGGTGCGTTCAGCAGTGCGCTGGTTGATCGTGGGCCTGATCGCCGTCGCTACGGTCATCAACTACATCGACCGCAATGCACTGGCGGTGATGTGGCCGGAAATCGCCAGGGAAGTAGGCGCGACCAAGGACGACTATGCCCTGCTGGTAACGGTGTTCATGCTGTTCTACGCCGCCGGCCAGTTCCTGTTCGGGCGCCTGTTCGACATGATCGGCACGCGCCTGGGGTTCGCCCTGTCGATCAGCGTGTGGTCGATCTCGATCGCGCTGCACTCGATCACCCATTCGATGCTTTCCTTCAGCCTGGTAAGGGCGATGCTCGGCATCAGCGAAGCGGGTGCGTGGCCCGGCGCGGTCAAAGCCAATGCCGAGTGGTTCCCTGCGCGCGAACGCGCGTTGGCGCAGGGCGTGTTCAACGCGGGTGCGTCGATCGGCGCGATCGTCTCCGCACCCGCCATCGCCGGCCTCTATCTGTGGCTGGGCTGGCGCGGCACCTTCGTGCTGGTCGGTGCGATCGGCTTCCTGTGGCTGCTGCCGTGGCTGTTTGTCTACCGCGCCGGGCCGGACAAGCATCCGTGGGTGAGCGATGCCGAGCGCCGGCTGATCCAGCAAGACCAGGCCGGGCAACAGACAGAGGCGGCGCCCAAAGCCAGCGTGCGCGAGCTGCTGGCCCATCGCCAGAGCTGGGGCATGCTCGCCTGCCGCTTCCTGCTGGATCCCATCTGGTGGCTGTTCGTGTCCTGGCTGCCGATCTATCTCGCTGAAACCTTCGGCTTCGACATCAAGCAGATCGGCCTGTTCGCCTGGGTACCCTTCGTCGGCGCGATGCTGGGCAGCCTCAGTGGCGGCTGGCTGTCGGGTCGCATGATCCGCGCCGGACACAGCGTGGACCGCGCCCGCAAGCTGGCCATCACCCTGGGGTGCGTGATCATGGCGCCTGCACTGCTGGGTGCTGTGCTGGCCAACCAGCCGCTGCTGGCAGTGCTGGCAATCGCTGCGGTGCTGTTCGGCTTCCAGGTAGCCATCGGCAACATCCAGACCCTGCCCGGCGACCTGTTCGACGGCCGTTCGGTGGGCACGCTGGCAGGCCTGGGTGGCCTGGCGGCGGTCGCCGGCACCTTGATCACCACCTGGCTGGTGCCGGTGCTGACCCGCCACTCCTACGCCCCGATCTTCATCCTCGTTGCCGCGCTGGTGCCGCTGTCGCTGGCTGCGCTGTGGTGGTGGACCGGACCTATCCAGAAGCTCGACCGTCGCGGCGGCTGAGCCTGGGTCTCCTTCTTTTCCAAGTACTTCCATTCCCCCGCAAACCAAGGAGTTTTCCGCATGTCGTTCCAGGACAAGGTGGCCATTGTCACCGGTGGTGGCCGCGATATCGGCCGCGCCGTTTCGATCAAACTGGCTGCCGCCGGTGCACGCGTCTGCATCAACTACGCCCATGATGAAGCCAGTGCCCAGGAAACGCTGGCAAAGATCCAGGCGGCCGGTGGCCAGGCCATCGTGCATCGCGCCGACGTCACCGATGCCGCCGCCGTGGCCGGCCTGGTCGCTGCGGTACAGGCCGCGTTCGGCGAGCGTATCGACCTGCTGGTGAACGTGGCCGGTGGCATGGTGCAGCGACGGCCGCTGGCTGACATCGACCCGGCGTTCTTCCACGCCGTGATGGACCTGAATCTGACCTCGACCTACCTGACCACGCACGCGGTGGTGCCACACATGCGCGACGGCGCAGCCATCGTCAACTTCGCCTCCCAGGCAGGTCGTGATGGCGGCGGCCCGGGCGCATCGATCTACGCCACCGCCAAGGCGGCAGTAATGACCTTCACCCGTGCCATGGCCAAGGAGCTGGGGCCGAAGGGCATCCGCGTGAATGCACTGTGCTGCGGCATGATCGCCACCCGCTTCCATGATGAGTTCACCAAGCCGGAAGTGCGCACGGCGGTTGCCGGCGCTACCCCGCTGCGCCGCCAAGGGGCACCGGACGAAGCCGCCGACGCTGCTGTATTCCTGGCCTCGGATGCGGCGGCGTTCATCACCGGCACGAATCTGGACGTCAACGGCGGCACCTACTTCTCCTGACACCTGACCGGACTCCTGCCCATGCAGCGCTGGACACTTCTGTTTTCATTGACGCTCTGCTCCGCCATGACGGCGCCCGCTGTGTGGGCCGCACCCGTGTGGGTCACTGCCTGGACGGCCGCGCCCGCGCCCGACCGCAAGGACGGAACGTCCGATGCGCCGGTACAGTTCGCCGCACAGACCGTGCGCCAGGACATGCGTATCGGCAGCCGTGGCGATGCGCTGCGGCTGCGCATCAGCAACGAGCTCGGCACGGCGCCCTTGCGGGTCGAGGACCTGCGTGTGGGAGTGAAGAACGGCAAGGCCGCACCGCTGCCGGCAACGGTGGATGGCCGCGCGGTCATCGAGGTGCCGGTGGGTGCCGCGCTGCTGAGCGACCCGGTACCGATGCCGGTGGCGGCGCTGCAGGAGATCAGCGTAACGGCCTACTTCCCGCAGCCTACCCATCCCGCCGTGCGCCGCACCGAAGTGCGGGTAGCGGACGGCAGGCAGACATCGGTTGCCGACAGCGTGCGGCTGAGCTACCAGCAGAACGTGTTCTCGGCAGTGATGGTGCAGCGTGATGATCGTCCCCAGGTAATCGTGGCGCTGGGCGATTCCATCACGGAAGGCGCCACCGCACGTCGCAGCACCTTCAACCAGTGGCCGGAGCGGTTGGCGCAGCGCCTGCAGCAGGCCTGCCCGAACCGGTTCGTGGTACTCAACCAGGGCATCAGCGGCAACAAGCTGCTTGACCATGGCCGCAGCCACAGTGCGCTGTCACGATTGGATCGCGATGTGATCGCGGTGGCCGATGCCGATCAGGTGATCCTGTTCGAAGGCATCAATGACATCCGCCACGGCGGTGGCGCGCAGCCGCTGCCTGGACGCAATGCGGCGGACATGCTGCTGGGCTATCAACAGGTTGCGGCGCGGCTGCATGCGCACGGCATCCGCGCCTGGCTGGGTACGTTGACCCCGTTCGGCGGTTCCGAGCGCTACGAGTCCGTGTCCGCCGCCACCCGCACCACGATCAACCAGTGGGCACGCGGCGGCAACAGCGGCTTCGATGGCATCATCGATTTCGATGCCGCACTGCGTGACCCGAAGGCAGCCGAATCGTTGCCCAACGAGATCACCCGCGACCATCTGCATCCCAACGACGAAGGCTACCGGCGCATGGCCGATGCCATCGATCTGCGCATGCTGGGCTGCACCACCCCCGAGTGAGAGAGAACCGATGAGCCGCGTCGTTTGTTTCGGTGAGTTGCTGCTGCGCCTGGGCGCACCCGGTCGTGAACTACTGCTGCAGACGCCGCAGCTGCAGGTTCATGTGGGAGGCGCCGAGGCCAATGTGGCGGTCTCGCTGGCCAGCCTGGGCCACGATGTGCAGATGGTCAGCACAGTACCCGGTAACGCGCTGGGCCGGCATGCCGTGGCCGAGCTGCGGCGGCATGGCGTGGGCGTGGCCGGCGTGCGTGAAGTGGAGGGTGACCGCATGGGCCTGTACTTCCTGGCGACCGGTGCGGTGCAGCGCGCCAGTGAAGTGGTGTATGACCGGGCCGGTTCTGCATTCGCAAACAGCAGCGCCGAGGATCATGCGTGGCCCGCCCTGCTGTCCGGCGCGCACCTGCTGCATGTCTCGGGCGTCAGCCCGGCGCTGGGCGCCAACGTGGCCGAGTCGGTGCTGGGTGCCGTGCGTGCGGCTCGCGCGGCCGGTGTGCAGGTGTCTTTCGACGGCAATTACCGTCCCTCACTGTGGCGACGCTGGGATGGCGACGCAGCGGCGATCCTGCGCGAGCTGTTCGCCGAGGCCGACATTGCCTTTGCCGATCATCGGGACATCGAACTGGTGCTGGGGCTGCACTTCGCGCAGGACGACGCGGTCGCCCGAACCGAAGCCGCTGCCGCCGCTGCCTTTGCCGCGTTCCCGCACCTGCGGTGGCTGGCCTGCACCCAGCGCGAGGTGATCAGCGCCGACCATCACGTGCTCGGTGCGCTGCTTCTGGGACGCGATGGAACCCGCGCGCAGGCCCCTCCGAGGCCGCTGCCCGGCATCGTTGATCGCATCGGCGGTGGCGATGCCTTTGCCGCCGGCGTCCTGCACGGATTGCTGTCCGGTCTGGACGCAGAAAGCACCGTCCGCTTCGGACTGGCCGCGGGCGCGTTGAAGCACGCTGTTCCCGGCGACTTCAGCCCTGCCCGCGAAGCTGAAGTCCGGGCACTGATGGAGAGCCACCCGTTCGACGTTCGTCGCTGATCTCCCCCCGGGAGAATCCCGCTAGAATCCAACGGGCGCCGGAATCGCGCAGGGATCGCCCATGGATTACACCGGATACACGCGCAAGTTTCCCAACAACCGCCCACTGAATGCGTTTGATCGCGAGCACCGCCTGCTGCAGAAGAAGCGGCTGGATGTCGTGCCGCTGGCACAGCTGTGCGTGGTGAAAATGAATTCGAACGGCCTGGTTTCGGTGGATCGCTGGTTCGCCGCGCGTGGCTTTGCAGCCCTGCTGGGCGCGATCGGCATTGCCTTCGGGCTGGGCGGCGTGCTGATGCTGCTCTGGTTGCTGATCGTGAACAGGCTACCCAACGAAAATGGCCTGTGGGAGGCGATATTCATCGGCATGGCGATGCTGGCCGCCTTCACTGCAGCGAGCATCTGGGTGGCTTGCCTCGAGCTGTTCCGCTGGACCTACTATCCGATCGCGCTCGATCGCAAGCACCGGCAGATACACGTGTTCCGGCTGGATGGCACCACCCTCAGCGTGCCCTGGGACCAGGTCTATTTCACGCTTGGCCGCGGAACCGGAACCTTCGGATGGTACAACTGGGATGTCCGCGGACTGATCCTGGACGCGGATGGCGTCACAGTACGGGAGACGTTCGCGTTCTGCATCGCGACCTCTCGCATCGAGAACGCACATGCCCACTGGGAGTTCCTGCGGCGCTACATGGAAGAAGGACCGGCAGCCGTCGTGGACGCGGTGCACTGCTGCATGCCGCTGGACGGCAAGCGCGAGAGCTTCGCGTCCGGCAAGGAGCGAATCTTCGCCGAAGACGCGCAGCTCCCGGGTTTCATGTGGCTCACGATGCTGCCACTCAACTACCTGCACACGATCATGCGCTGGGTGGTGATGCAGACCAGCAGGATTCCGCAGTTTCCACCGGACATCGAGGCGCGCCTGACACCGGACGCCGGTGATCCCTGTGTCCGCGACGCTTCGATGAATCCACCGGACCTGCGCTGACCCAGCGTTGCGTCCGGCAACAGCACGTGGGAATCCCGCGTCATGGGCAGGTGCGTCCTCACAGCGCCAGCAGCCACGCTTCCAGTGCGCGTGTGTCCCGCATGTCGCCGTCAAAGCGACGATCCGGAACATGCGGTTCATTGGAACCGCGCACCCGGCCTCGGAAAACCTTCATCGGTACGGAAATCCTGGCCAGGCCGCTCGGCAGCCGCTCCGGCCTGACATCCATGTAGAGGCTGTCGGCCGAAGTCTCGACGCCGACCTGCATCGCGCCCAGCCGTTTCCACAGATCCAGTGCATCGAGGCAGGCCGAGCCGCAGGAGGCATCGGCCACGATCACCACCCTGCCCCTGCGCAGCGGAGCGGCCGGGCCTGCGGTTGCAGCTGTATCTGCCCTGGCCTCGGATGGCTCGCGCCACACTGCCTCACCCCGGCCGCGTGCCCGTGCCATGCCCGTCGTCACCGATTCCAGCATGCGACGCAGCTCTGGCGACGCGTCGGGCGCCTGCACCAGCTTCTGCAGGAAGCCGCGCAACTGGGCGATGTTGGCCTCGGAGGTCCGCCACTCCACCCAGCTGGGATCGGACAGCGCGTCCACGGCGGCACGGCCCCAGATCAATCGCGCCAGTTCGATGCTCCATTGCGAAGCACCGCCACTGTTGCCACGCACATCCAGCACGACCGACGGTGCCTGCTGCAGTGCTGCGGCTTCTGGAGCAAGCTGCTCGAGCAGCGCGGTCAGTTCCTTGAAGTTCTGCTCCGTAGGGTCGGCATTGAAGCTGCTGGTGGTGATCCAATAGCCACCGCCTGGCATCGTGTGCCAGCCATTGGCCGGGCGGAAGCTGCGCCGGGTATCGGCCAGGCGCGCCTTGCGCTGTGCCGCCTGCAGTGGCTGCCACTGCAGCGCGTAGGGCTTCTCGCGTCCATCCACCTGAAAAACGCAGCTGCGCAGCGTGGACACGAACGGATTGCCCTGCTCCAGCAGCACTTCGCCGCCACCCTGGATGCGGCTGGCCTGCAGGTTCCAGCGCCCGCTGAAGTCACCCACCCGGCGCGCAGCCAGTGTCTGCGCATCGATGCCGTCACAGGACAGCAATCGAGCCCCCAGCGGCGGATGGCCCGGACCACCGTCCACGGTCATGACCACCTGCGCATCACCGTCGAAACCGGTCAGGAACCCCGGCCACTGCGTTGGAAGATCGGGAGCGTCGGCAAGCGCGTTGAGGCTGACGTGACCGTCATTGAAGGAGGCTGCGTAACCCTTCATCGCCCACCAGTAGCCTGCGAAGCTGTCGACATTGGCCGCGCGCGAGCGGGCAAGCGCCGAGGCGGCCTCCAGCTGCGGAACGAAACCCGGATTCCGCAGATCCACGGCGCCCGGATGGCTGCCGCGCATGGCGGCGTCGGCAGCGTCCAGATCCTTCAACAGCGTGTCCGACCAATCGCTCGGCGCGCCTTCCGCGGTGGGCGCCGCAAGCACCGCACCGAGCAGCAGCCCTGCAATGACCATGGATTCATCCCTTTGCCGGAACAACGCCAGTCTCGCAGTTTTCCAGCCTGGCGTACCGCGCCCGCCGCAACGAGCGCGGCCTTCCATCAATGCAACGGCACCTTCAACACTGATGGCGCATTGGCCGGCGAACTGAAAGTCACCGTGCCACCCAGCTGGCTGATGCCCGCGTAGCGCAGGTCCACGGTGTCCACCACCAGGGTCAGGCGGCTGCCGGCCGGAAGGTTCCAGCTGCTGGCTTCCAACCGCAGGTCGATGGTCTTCGCCTGCCCCGGCGTGGCACCACGCAGCGTATAGGGCTTGTGGCTGATCAGCTGGCCGTTGCCCAGCACATCCTCGGCGTACAGGTAGGCGTACAGCGTGGTGTTGGCGCGGCTGAGCGTGACGGTCAAGCGTACCTCCGGCGTTCCATCCAGGCGCTGCGCACTCCACTGGATCGGCCCCTGCCAGACACCTGCGGCGTTGCGGCCCACGAAGGGCACATAGGCACCCGGCGGCAGGTTGATCATCTGCAATGCACCGGAGGCCATCGCCACGCCGGAATTGGCGGCGGTCAGCAGCCCGCTGCCGATCCGGTAACTCCAGCCGGTGCTGCTGCCGCTCGCGACCAGGCCGCCCGTGGGCAGCAGAAGTCCTTTGGGTGCGCTCAGCGCATAGCTGACAGCGCCGGCATTGGTCGCCTGCCAGTTCGGATAGGTACTCCAGCTGCCCTTCTGCGATTTCAGCTGTACTGCAGGCTGGCGGTCGATGCCATTGGCTTCACCCTTGAGGTAATGGTCGAACCAGTCGCCCACCGAATCGTAGACCTCGTTGGGAACACCCAGAGCGCCAAAGGCTTCGTTGAGCGCATGATCGCCATGGCGCAGCTGCAACTGCTTGGGGCCTTTCAACCGGGTGAAGAAATCGACCAGCTGGCCTGGCGGGAACAGGCTGTCGTTGAAGGCGTTGGCGAGGAACACCGCTGGCTGGTTGGCGTTGATCTCATCGATGCTGGACCCGGGGCTGCGCTGCGCCGCCACCGGCAACAGCGAATCCACCGCGCCCTGGTAGTTGCCGACCAGTACATTGCGATTGATGGTCGTCAGTTCCGGTCCCGGGCGGCCGGTGGCCAGGCCGGCTGCCACCAGCAAGGCGATGCCCTGCGCGCTGGGGGTGTCGTTGCTGTACAGCGAGGCCTGCAGATCGGCCCAGCCACTCAGCGCCGCCACGGCCTTGATGCGTGGATCGCGCGCCGCCGCCAGCAGGCTGGTGCCTGCGCCGTAGGAGATGCCCGAAACACCGATCCGGGCCGGATCGGCGCGGGTGTTGTCCAGCGCCCAATCAATCAGGGCGCTGACATCTTCGACCGTGGCTGGCCCTGCGATGTCGATGCTGCCGCCGGACTCCCAGAAACCCCGCGAGCTGTAGCTGATCACCACATAGCCGCGCCGCGCCAGCGACTGCGCCACCCCCACATACTCCACGCTGGGTACCGCCCAGCTGCTGGGCATCACCAGCAGTGGATAGCGCCCGCTGCCCGCGTCCTGCGGTTCGATGACGAAGGCCCCGAGAGGCGTTCCATCCCAGCTGGGAATGGTCCGGTGGGTGGTCTTGACCGTAGCGGCCCAGGCGGTGGGCGCCAGTCCGGTCAGCAGGATCAACAGCAGCAATACCTTGCGCATCGTCGTCTGTCCCCGTCGGTGGTGGCGCAACGGGTTGGACCGTACCAGTGCGAATGGTGGGTGGCACCTTGCGACGCAACATGACGTTTGCTGCATTGCCGGCCTATGGGATCGATGCTATGAGAGCTGGGCCCCAAGGATGAATGGACGTCATGAGGTCACGCTTCCTGCTCTTCGCTGTACTGGCGCTATGTGCGCAACGAACCGTGATGGCCAACGAGCAGGCGTTCTCCGATGCGGCGGCCCGCGAGGTCTTCCGGCGCGCCGAACAGCTCTGCAACGGAGACCGGGGTCGATTGTGGGGTCAATCCCTGTGCGGGCCGATGATGCTGGTGGATCCAAAGAGCCGGCAGGTCATCGCCTCGCAGGCAGACGCACATGGTGCGCTGAAGGAGCGCGGCGATGTGTTCGCAGGCCAGCTTCCGTCTGATGCGATCGTCGCCAACACCGCCGTGGACTGGTCCGGCACACGCTGGACGCAGCTGCTCTGGCCATTGCCGCAGGACGCGTCCAGACGCAGTACGCTGCTGGCTCACGAAATGTTCCATCGCCTGCAGCCGGCGCTGCCCATCATCGCGCCGGCGGAGGGTGGAAACGAACACCTCGACACGCTTGAAGGACGTTACTGGCTGCAGCTGGAATGGCGCGCGCTTGCGGACGCACTTGAATCCACCGATGCAGTAGCGCAGCACGCTGCGATGACGGACGCGCTCGCATTCCGCGCCGAGCGCTACCGCCGGTTCCCTGCGGCCGCGCAGGAAGAAGCGGCGCTGGAATTGAACGAGGGCCTGGCCGAGTACACCGGCGTGTTCGTCGGCAATCCGACGCCGTCGACACGTATCCAGGCGGCACTGCATGACCTTCGCGCACACGTGGGTGATCGCAGCTTCGTCCGCTCTTTCGCCTATGCCACCGGCCCGGCCTATGGCCTGCTGCTGGACCAGGCGGCACCTGGCTGGCGCGGCGACCTCGCCCACCAGGCTCGCGATCTCGGCACGCGTCTGGCCGAAGTGACGCAGGCCCCATTGCAGCTGGACGCGACCGCGCTGGGAGCGGCTGCCGCGCGCTATGACGGGCCGGAGCTGCACGAAGCCGAAACGCTGCGCGAACAGCAGCGCCTTGCGCAGCTGGAACACAACCGTGCGCGCTTCGTGACAGGCCCGGTCGTGCGCCTGGATCTGCGCAACATGCGCATCCAGTTCGATCCCAACACCATGCAGCCGTTGCCAGGGCAAGGCATGGTGTATCCAGCAATGCGGCTGTCCGACATCTGGGGCAGCCTGGATGTCACCGACGGTGCGTTGCTGCAGAGCGACTGGAAGGTCGTATTCGTGCAGGCCCCGGCAAGTGCTGAACCGCCACTGGAGGGGCCGGGGTGGTCGCTAAGCCTGAAGCCGGGATGGTCGCTGGTGCCGGGAACACGCAAGGGCGACTACGTGTTGAAGACGAACCCCTGACCATCGCTACAGGCAGCGCGATGTCCTAGCACGCCTGCGTTTCATCCACGCGCCCCATGATCTGACACATCTCCAGTGCTTGCGCGCTGTCACAGCTTCGTCGTTTCGCCATTGACCGAAAGACGACAGCTTGTGACGCTTACGACACCGCACGGCCTCCGCGGCCCTGTCATCGCGGTCACGTCCCACGCATTCCGCACTACCCGACTCCGCAGTGTCCTCACATGACCTCGCTCCGGCCCGGTCGTGGCGGGCGGCTGCGTCCTGAATCCTCTGCTGGAGAATCGCAATGCGCCTTGCAGGTTTCTTCTTCGCGTTCGTCCTCAGTACCTTCGCCGGTGCCGCCCAGGCCCAGGTCGTCACCCTCAACAAGGGCGGCTTCGTGCTCACCTACGACTGCAGCATCCACAGCGCCACCCGCTACGAATACACGCTCACCGCCGACACCGGCTCCGCCGCGCGCCCGTCCAGCTTCTACAAAGACCCGGACCTGCCGGCCGGCTGCCTCGGCCAGAACAGCACCGCGTCGTATGCCAGCATCCGCAGCGGCTATGACCGCGGCCATCTGGTGACCTCCAACCACATGGACTACAACGCGACCTACATCCGTCGCGCCAACTACATGACCAACATCGTTCCGCAGGTTTCCAGCTTCAATCAGGGCGTCTGGGTGAAGGCCGAAAACGTGGCCGAGTGCTACCGCGACATCGCGCCGGTGGATGTCTACGGCGGCGTTGTCTATGGCGACGCGTCCAACGATTACTTCCTTGCCAGCCACGGCATTCCCACGCCGGAGTTCTTCTGGAAGACGATCATCACCCGCGACCCGAACACCGGCACCGCCAAGGCGATCAGCTGGATCATCCCGAACGAAGCGAACCTGGGCACCCTGGACAGCTACCTGGTGACCATCGCCGACCTCGAGGAGCTGCTGGGCGCCAGCTATGTGGCGATCAACGCGCCCGCTTCGCTGAAGAACATGCTGCCGGCCACCACCTGGCCGCAGCCGGCGGGCTGTGATCTGAGCTGATCCGCCAGGACGCCCGTGCGGTCGCGAATCCGACCGCACAGGCGCACTTCGCCTGGACAGGTACGGCGCAGTTGGATTCAGTGCTCTGCCACCTGCACCACCACTTTGCCGAACGGCCCCTGATGCAGTGCTGCCAGTGCCGCAGGCAGGCCGGCGAACGAATGCACGCTGTCGATGACAGGCTGCAGGCGCTCGCGTTCGATGAAGCCGTTCATCCCCTCGAAGGCCCGGCGATGGCCAACCGAAACCCCCTTCAGGGTCGCGCGGCGCAGCATGAGAGGAACCGCCGGCATGTGCAGGTTGGGATCCTCGAGGAAGCCGATCTGCAGGATGTGCCCGCCCACTGCGAGCGCCTCCACGCTCTGGGCGAGGTTGCCGCCTCCGAGCAGCTCAAGCACATGATCGACGCCCTGCCCTCCGCTCAGCTCCATCGCTCGCGCGCCCCATGCAGGATGCTGCCGCGTGTTGATCGACGCCCATGCACCCAGCCGTTCTGCAAGGGCAAGCTTGCTGCCACTGCGTGAAGTCACGATTACCCGGGCTCCCAGCCGCTGGGCGAACTGCATCCCGAACAAGGAAACGCCACCGGTCCCCTGCACAAGCACGGTCTGGCCAGGAGCGAGTTGGCCGGCCTCGACCAGTGCAAACCAGGCCGTCAGCGCCGCCACCGGCAACGTGCTGGCCTGCAGGTCAGACAACGAGGGGGGCGTAGCGACTGCCACGTCCTCCGGCAGCACCACATACTCCGCCAGCACTCCCGGCAGCGGACCGCCCAGGGACAGTCCGTGCTGCAGCATCTCGGGCGGAGGCGCGCCATCGAGCCACTGCGTCCAGAAATTGCCCATCACCCGCTGGCCAACGCTGAAGCGTCGCGCTGGGCTTCCGGTTTCGACAATGACGCCGGCCATGTCCGAAGCGGGAACAAACGGGTGTGGCAGCGGACCGGACAACAGTCCGCCGTCGATCACCAGGCGATCGCGGTAGTTGAGCGACACGGCACCGACCTTGACCAGTACCTCACCAGGGCCTGGCCTGGGAATGGGGCGCCGTACGCAGCGCAGGTGAGCAAGGCCCGGGGCATCGAGCTCCCAGACCTTCATGGTCGAAACAGACATGGGAAATCACTCATTGGCGCGCGGAAATGCGCCAGGAAAGTCTATTGACGCATGGATGTGTTCAGTGACGGGATATTGTCGATACACTGAATCCATAAATTCCCCAATTGACGCATATGACCAGCTACAGTGCGGCGCGCCTACAGGGCATCAGTGTGTTCGTCCAGGCCGTGGACGCCGGCAGCTTCACCGCAGCCGGTCTGCGCATGGGGCTGAGCAAATCGGCCGTTGGCAAGAGTGTGGCCACGCTGGAGCGGCGACTGGGCACCCGGTTGCTGGATCGCACCACGCGCAGGCTGGCGCTCACTGTCGAGGGCGCCGAGTTCTACCAGGTCTGCCGGCGCATCCTGGCCGAACTGGACGAAGCCGAATCCAACGCAGCGTCGCGGCGGCAAGAGGTTTCCGGCCTGTTGCGGGTCAGCCTGCCGGTAGCGTTCGGGCAGCGCTGGGTGATGCCGGTACTGATCGGACTGGCGCAGCGCCATTCGCGGCTGCAGCTCGATGTCAGCTTCACCGACCGCAGGGTTGATCTGCTCGAGGAAAACGTCGATCTGGCCGTCCGCCTGGGGCCGCTTGACGACAGCAGCTCGCTCTCTGCCCGCGCGCTCGGCCGCCAGCATGCCGTGATATGCGCTGCACCCGGATACCTGGCGGCACGTGGCGTCCCGGTGCGCGCCGAGGATCTTGCCGGACACGACTGCATCACCTTCGGCCGGCAGGGGCACGCGCTGCCCTGGACGGTGCCGGACGGCTCCGGCGGGCTTGTCCAGCACCGCATTGAAGGGCGCCACCGCATCAGTGACGGCGATGCGCTGCGTAGCGCATTGCTGGCCGGGCTGGGCATTGCAGAAGCGACCACCTGGCTGGTGGGGGACGCGCTGCGCAGCGGCGCACTGGTGGCCGTATTCCCTGCCTCGGGTAGCGCGGGCGCGCCCCTGCATGCGCTCTGGCCTACCACCCGCGACCTTGCTCCCAAGGTGCGTGCCGCAGTGGATGCGCTGGTCGAGGCGTTCGTTCCGTCTCCACCGTGGGAAAATACCCGCTGATCGCCCCCATGGCTGTTGTTTCAAGGAGCTGTAGATGTCCCGTTTCCCCTTCGATGCCGTGCTGTTCGACTGCGATGGCGTACTCGTTGATTCCGAGCCGCTGGTCGCCCGCGTGCTTTCGGAAATGCTGACCGAGCGCGGCTGGCCGCTGACCCCGGCGCAGGCCGGTGAGGTGTTCCTGGGCCAGTCCGTGGCCCATCTGGCCGGCCTGATCGAAGAACGCACCGGCAAGCCGTTCACCGAGGAATGGCTGGAAGAGTTCCGCCAGCAGCGCAACCGCGCGTTGGAACGTGACCTGGTTGCCATCCAGGGTGCGCCCGAGGCGGTGCGTGCGATCGCGGTGCTCACCGGCGGCCGGATTGCCTGCGCGTCCGGCGCCGATCTGCACAAGGTGAAGCTGCAGCTGGGCAAGGTCGGCATCCTTGATGCCTTCGGGGCCCACGTGTTCAGCGGCCAGGACATGCCGCACACCAAGCCGCATCCGGATGTCTATCTGGCCGCCGCCGCTGCGCTGGGCGTGGACCCGAAGCGTTGCGCGGTGATCGAGGACACTGTTACCGGTGCAACGGCCGGTGTGGCCGCTGGCGCAACCGTGTTCGGCTTCAGTGAAGGCGGTCCGCACCACAGTACGCCGGAGGCCCTGCGTGCGGCGGGTGCACAGGTGATCTTCCAGCGCATGGAAGACCTGCCCGCCCTGCTTGCCGCCCATGCGGTCGACGCGGTCGCCTGACCTTGCCTCAGCCCGCAGCGCCGAGTGCGGCGCTGCGGCGCCTTCCGGCGTAGTGCAGCACGAACAGGTAAAGGCCGGTGAACAGTTGCAGGAACAGGGGTGGCAACGGCGAGTAGGTGAGCCACGCCGCAGGCTCGCCCTGTCCCATCGCGCGCATTACGAAGTTGGCGATCACCGCCAGGGTGAACACGATCGAGGTCCAACGATGCACGGGCCGTGCCCAGCCACCGCGGCTCATTGCCGGCGCCTCGCTTCGGAACGGGCTTCGATCATCTTCCAGCCATTGCCTGATGGATCGCGGAATCCGGCGTCCACGGCGCCATAGCGCTCGATCGGCTCCTGGGTGAATTCCACGCCCAGCGCCAGCCATTGCGTGTAGCACGCCTGGCAGTCATCCACGGCCAGCACCAGCGGCGGCATTGCGCCCTTGGCCACCAGCTGCTGCAGCGAAAGCGCGGTGGCCGCATCGTGGGTGGGCGGGCCAGGCACGAACAGGCCCAGCTGGAAACCGTCCTGGCCCGGGCTGCGTACCGTCAGCCAGCGGTAGCTGCCGTTGCGTACATCGGTATGCACTTCGAAGCCGAGCTTGCCGACATAGAACGCGAGCGCCTCATCCTGGTCGCGCACATACAGGCCGACCGTGTTCACAGTGTTCGTCATGGGACCTCCCTCAGGTGGGGTCCACGTTAGCAACCGCCTCGCGGCGACGCTTCTCCAAAACTGCGATCTTCAGGTCCGGTCGCTGTGCGGCACGTGCGTGGCATTCCGGCACGCTGGCCGACGCCGCCTGGCCTGCACGCTCACGCTCACGCTCACGCACATTGCCCGGGCTGTCACCGGTGATGTCACGGAAGATGCGGCCAAAGGTGCCCAGGCTGCTCCACCCGGTCTGCACGGCGATTTCGGTGACCGGCAGGTCGGTGTCACGCAACATCGCCACGGCCCGTTCGATGCGGCGGCTGAGAAGATACCGGTGCGGCGGCAACCCGAATGCCTGCTTGAACGAGCGGGCGAAGTGCGCCGGCGACACCGCACTGACCTCGGCCAGGCGTGTGACTGGCCATTCCTCATGGCTGGCCCGGTCCATCCGGTCCTTGGCACGCAGCAGGCGTCGCAGCAGTTCGGGGCTCTGGTTCACGGCGTCACCGCTTGGGCCAGATGATGGCGTGCTGCGTGCCGTGCCTCGGCGGCCTGTTCGACCACCCAGTCACGGAATGCGATGACCTTGGCGCTGCCACTCCGCGCCGAGGGCGCCACGAACCAGAAGCTGCGACCGTCGCTGGCGACACCCGGATGCGCCTGCACCAGGCGCCCGCTCTCCAGCTCGGCCTGGAACAGGATCGGCGAACCGATGGCGATGCCCTGCCCTGCGATCGCGGCACCGACATCCAGATGCTCGACGGCGAAGGGCGTGACCAGACTCCCTGGTGCCGGCGGTGGAAGGTGCCCGTGCGCGGCGAACCACAGGGCCCACCAGTCCGGCCGACCGAGCAGGGGAATCTCCAGCGCGGTGCTGCCCAGCCCACGGGCCGCCGGCAGCAGCGCCGGCGCACACAACGGCATGAAAACGCTGGGGAACAAGGGCGTGGCCTGCAGCCCAGGCCACTCGCCATTCCCGTTGCGGATGGCGGCATCGAAGTGGCCGGCGGCCAGATCCTGCGGCTCTGCCGACAGGTCCAGTTCCAGCAGGAGCTGCCCATGGCGGGCGCGGAACGTACCCAGCCGCGGCGTCAACCAACTGGTGCCCAGCGTTGGCAGTACGGACAGGCGCAGTCGCGCCGCATCCATGCCAGCGGCGCGCATGAAGCTGGCGCGTAGTGCGTCGAATGCCCGGGTGGCTTCCTGCGCGACGCTGGCACCCACCACCGTCAGTTCCACGTGCTGTGCGTGGCGCAGGAACAGGCAGGTACCGGTCTGGGCCTCCAGCCGCCGCACGTGATAGCTCACCGATGCCGCAGTGGTGTCGAGCTCCTCGGCGGCACGCGCGAAGCTGCCCAGCCGCGCCGCCGCCTCGAAGGCGCGGATGGCGGCAAGCGATGGCAGCTGGCGTTGGGTGACCATAAGTGTGACTTAGCCTGAGCCCCGATATCTGCGTGGTCAATCCCCTTCGTACCCGCAACGATGGGGGCACCTTCGGTAGGGGATCACGCATATGGATCGACGGCAGTTCCTGGTCACCCTGGCCGCCACGGCCGCGTCCACCGCCCTGCCCTCCGGATGGGCCCTGGCCAGTCACAGCGAAGACTGGAAATGGTTGCAGGGCAACTGGCTGGTCCGGCACCAACGCCTGAAGGAGCGGCTGGTGGGCGATACCCGCTGGGAGTCCTTCACGGGCGCCAGCGCGGTCTGGCTCACCCTGGGCGGGCTCGGCACCATCGATGACAACGTCATGGCACTGCCTTCGGGTCCCTACAGGGGCCTGGGCGTGCGTGCCTTTGATCCGGTGTCTTCCACGTGGTCGATCTGGTGGATCGATGGCCGCAATCCTGCCCATATCGAAGCCCCCGTACGCGGCGGTTTCAAGGGCGATGCCGGCAACTTTCGCGGCACCGACCGGATCGACGGACGCCCCATCGACGTGTGGTTCCGGTGGCACGCCATCCACGGCGAGGAGCCGTGGTGGGAACAGGCATTCTCCGACGACGCCGGTGCGCACTGGGAGGTGAACTGGCGCAACTGGTTCCGCCGCACGGCTGCGGCCCCCTCTCCGCTTCCGAAGCTGCCGGATGCACCGGGCGATTTTGATTTCCTGGTGGGCCATTGGAACGTGCGCCATCGTCGCCTGCGCGCCCGACTGGCAGGCAGCGATGCGTGGGACGCGTTCAACGGCACCCTGCACAACTGGCCGGTACTGGGAGGATTCGGCAACGTAGGTGACAATCTGATGGACGTGCCAGGAGCGCCGCTGCGTGGCATGGGCATCCGCGCCTGGAATGCGGCTGAGCGGCACTGGCTGAGTTGGTGGCTGGATGGCCGGGAACCGACCCGGATCGGCGCGCCACTGCTCGGCCGTTTCGAGGCCGGTGTCGGTCGCTTCTTCGGCGAAGACCAGCACGACGGACGAGCAATCCAGACGCGGGTGATCTGGTCACGCATTACCCCGCGTTCGGCGCGCTGGGAACAGGCGGCCTCGACCGATGGCGGACGCAGCTGGGAAACCAACTGGGTCAGCGACTTCGAGCGGCAGGCATGAAGGCGCTGCTGGCCGTGATGCTGCTGGTTGCTGCGTCGCCTCCCGCGTCTCCATCCAGGGTGCTACGGATCGTCGGACCCGCCGAGCGCTTCGCCCCGGGCGTTGCATCCACGCAATACGACGAGATTCGACTGACCTTGAGCCCGGACGGTAGAACCGCACTGTGGTTCAGCCGCAACCGGCCCGGCGGTCCAGGCGGGTATGACATCTGGGTCTCCCGCAACGATGGTCAGCGCTGGCGGCCAGCGATGCCGGTGCCGTTCAACTCGCCGGGGCGCGACTTCGATCCCGCCTTTTCCGCCGATGGCCGCGTGGTGTATTTCTGTTCGGATCGAGCAGGCGGCCAGGGTGGTGACGATCTGTATCGGGTCAGCGTGGGGAGCGACGGCCGATTCGGGGAACCGGTCAATCTTGGCCCCGCAGTGAACAGCGCGGCCGATGAGTTCGCGCCGATGCTCTCACCAGACGCAGCCACGCTGCTGTTCTCCAGCAATCGTGCAGGCGGTGCGGGTGGCCATGACCTCTACGTCGCAGCGATGGTCCGTGGCGTGGCGCAGCCCGCGCGGCCGCTGCCCGGAGACCTCAATACCTCGGCGCAGGAGTTCGATGCCACCTTCCTCGGGGATGGCCGTACTGTGGTCTTTGCCCGCGCTCTCGACTTCGGCAGCGCACCGGTGCGCCAGTTCATTGCCTACGAACGTGGAGGCCGTTATGACGCGGGCCATGCATTGCCCTCGCCCTTGAACGAGGCGTCCAGCGACAGCTACGGCGCGATGCTGGATGGCTCGCAACCCGGCACGTTGACCTATTCGGCGCGGCGTGCGGACGGTGCAGGGTTGGACCTGTACCGCATCCACTACCGGATGAAGCGCCCTTGAAGGCGGATGTTGTCGATTCCCGGCACCCCGGTTCGTCGAGAGGATGAATACCCCAGGAGAAAATGCAGATGCCCTCCCATCAGTCCCTTGCCTGCGCCTGCGGCCAGGTCCGCCTGACCGCCACGGGCCAACCCATTGCCACCGTCGAATGCTGCT
The DNA here is from genome assembly GCF_056480785.1 of Stenotrophomonas sp. 99219_Sma. Taxonomy (NCBI): domain Bacteria; kingdom Pseudomonadati; phylum Pseudomonadota; class Gammaproteobacteria; order Lysobacterales; family Lysobacteraceae; genus Stenotrophomonas; species Stenotrophomonas sp. 99219_Sma. The sequence goes on from NZ_CM151117.1 coordinate 2,446,035, forward strand.
GCGACAGCTGCCGCAAGGCCGGCGCCATGCTGCAGTCGCTGCCCCGAGCACCCGAAGTACTGGGCCCGCACGGCCAGACGCTTTTCGTAATGCACCGCAAGGATCGCGTCAGCATCGACGCCGGACATTCCATGCTGCGTGCGTTGCGCTTGTCCAGCAGGGGCGGCAGCCGCCGCGTCCTGGCGGGCTGCTGCAATACGCCGCTGTTCCTGGAGTTCAGTGGCGGCCATTGGCTGAGCCTGTATGGCCTGTTGTGGCCCGCATCGGCAAAACCCGCAGTGGAGATGCGGACGATGATCAGTGATCTTCCTGATGCGTCTGTCCTTCCGGACGATGTGCCGAACCTGCAGACCCGGTCGCTGCGGTTCTATGCACGGTTGATGAAGGCGTGGATCGCCATGGGCTTCCGCAGCCCTCGCATCGAAGTCGCGGGAGATAGCCATGTCTGAGCCCGAGCGGATCGAGATCGAGAGCATCACCACGCCCGGGCACACCCAGCGTGTGGATCGTGCCAAGTATCTCGCCATGCGCCATGCCTTGCTGCAGGCCCTGCCTGCGCAACCTCCAGGCCTGACCGTTGCGCAGGCCAAGCAGGCGCTGCTGCCGCACCTGCCCGCCGCCCTGTTCCCGGCAGGCGCCACCGCCGGCTGGTGGTTGAAGGCCGTGCAGCTGGACCTGGAAGCCAAGGGCGTGATCGAGCGCGTCACGGGCAAGCCGTTGCGCCTGTTCCAGCACCTCGCGGCCGGCTGATCAGCGCTGCGCAGGCAGCTCCAACCGGTGCTTGCGGCACAGGCGATACACCGTCACCCGCGAGATCTGCATCTGCCGCGCGCACTCGGAAACGTTGTAGCCGGTCTGGCGCAGGGTCTGCAGTAGCACATCGCGCTCGGCCTGGCCCCGCGCATCGTGCAGCATCGCCCCAGGCAGGACCGCCACCGATGCGCCCAGCTCCAGGTCACGCTCGCTGATCAGCTCGCCCTCGGCCATGATCGCTGCACGCTGCACACGGTTCAGCAGTTCGCGTACGTTGCCGGGCCATTCGAAACGCCGCATGGCCTGCAGTGCGGCCGGCGCAAAGCCGCGTGCACGCACGATGTGGCGCTGCCGGAAACAGCGCAGGAAGTGTTCGGCCAGCAGCTGCACATCGGCACCGCGCTCACGCAATGGTGGCATGAGCAGGCGCAGCACGTTCAGACGGTAGTAGAGATCGCTGCGGAACCGGCCCTGCGCCACCGCGTGTTCCAGTTCCACGTGGGTGGCAGCCAGCACTCTCACATCCGCCCGCAACGGCTGGCTGCTGCCGACGCGCTCGAAGGTGCCTTCCTGCAGTACACGCAACAGGCTGGTCTGTGCCTCCGACGGCAGGTCACCGACTTCGTCCAGAAACACCGTGCCGCCGTGCGCGGATTCGAACACGCCGATCTGCCGCTTGTCGGCACCGGTGAACGAGCCACGTTCGTGGCCGAACAGCTCCGACTGCACCAGGTTGGCCGGAATCGCACCACAGTTCACCGCAATGAAAGGCCTGCCAGCACGCCCCGACAACGCATGCAGCGCATGTGCGGCCAGTTCCTTGCCTGTACCGGTTTCGCCGGTGACCAGCACCGGCAGCTCCACCGGCGCGAACTTATGCAGCACCGTGCGCACCGCATGCAGCGCAGCGCTTTCGCCAATCAATGCGTGCGGTCCCTGCCCGCTGCAGGTTGCGTCGACAGGCGGATCATCTGCGTCGAACTGCTGGCGCATTGCGCAGACCAGATCCTGCAGGCCGAACGGCAGCGTGAAGCGGGCACGGCATCGCTGCAGCAACGGCAGCCAGGCCGCTGAAGCAGGTCCGCCACCCGGTGGCAGTACCGCCAGCCAGGGTAGATGCTGGTGCTGCTCGATCCACGGTACCAGCAGCTGCAGCGCGACCGCATCGAGGTGGCGCAGATCGAGCACGGCGAGCAAGCGATCGCGCCCGCGCAGGCCAATCGCCATGGCGGGATCGGGACGGATGCTGCGCACATACCAGCCTGCTGCCGCCAGCGCACTGCGTTCGTTCGCCAACGGCTCGCCAAACCAGAGCACGCAACGTGACGTTGAAGCCTCCGGGACCGCTGCCATGCTTCCCCCAGCATCCGGACACCGTCGGCGGACTGTCAGGCAATCACCGGCGTGCCGCCCCCCGCCGGGACCTCTACGGCCACCGGGGCGGCCTTTGTTGGGCGGATCCTAGCGCTTCCCTAAACGGCGGCGCAATGAGCAGTGCGTCAAGAAATTCCTGGCTGAAGCGGCACCGTTGCAGACCGCGACGCCACCTGTAACACGGATGCGACAGTCGCCCGCCGCCCTTGCCCTGCAGTGCCTGGGGCTTCGAAATCCCAACAATTCCACGACGTGCCTGTAACAGCGTGGCAGCAGCCCGGTCAGGTGCGGCACGGTGCCGACATTGGCCGGTGGGCACTTCGAAGTTGGCACGGTTGATGCGTGGTTCCGCCGCACCCATCGCGGGAGATCGGCATGGACGGCTCCACCCTGATTCGCGGCCTGGCCGCAGCACTGGCAGTGGCCCTGCTGTCGGTTGGCGCGGGCGCATCCGCATCCGGCGCCCGCCAAGGCGTGAAGGCACAACCGGGCGAGATCGTCCTGCTGCGGGATGTATCCGCGCGCCCGGCATACCGCATGGCACCGCCGGGCATGGCGCTGATTGCCGACCCGAAGCCGCAGCGCGAGATCGCCACCGCATTGGGTGCCGGCGGCACAACAACCGGCATGGACGAGTTGAGCGATGAGGACTATGCCGGCATGGGCGCCGGCCAGGCCGCGTCCATCGCGGCGCCGGGTGGCACCACCGTTGAACGGGTCACCCAGCAGGCCCTGGGCGGCACGCTGGGCCGCAGTGGCGACGGCATGGTCGGCAGCAATCTGGGGGGAGCCATGAGTGGGCCGCTCGGTGCGGTCGGCAGCAGCACCCGCGGTATCGCCGATACCGTGCGCGGCGCACTGGCCCAGTTCCCGCTGCAGGGCACGGCCCCGGCAGGTGGAAAATGAAGGCGCTGCACGGGTTGCTTCTGCTGCTCGCTGCCGCGCCCTGGGCGACCCGGGCCGATGACTACAGCGGCATGCTCGCCTATCTCGACGTGGCCCGCATCGACGGCCACGCACTTGCCGGAACAAATGGCGCCATCGCCGTGAACCAGGCCGCCGGCGACCTCAACGTGCAGGCCAACCTACGGGGTATCGCCAAGGGTGATCGCGCCGACGTCGCGATCAATGCGCGGCAACTGCAGCAGGGCAACCGCGTGCTGTCCGGGCCGCTGCAGGCCACTGCATTCATTGGCGGTGACGCACTGGCCGGTGCCAGTGGCATCGCATCCATCAACCAGGCCAGCGGCATCGCCAACACGACGCTCAACGTCGTCAGCGCGACGCTGGCCCGACAGGGCATACGCGAAACCGACGATACGGTCTTGGCCGCCGAGGGTTCCGCGTTGGCAGGGGGGCGGGACGACACCGGTCACGGCGTCGCGACGGGCACCCGCAGCGCAGGTGTAGCCAGCACCGCACTGCGGGGATTCGACGGGGTCCTGCAACTCAATCAGATCGCGGGCAACGGCAACGACACGGCCAACGTATTGGGCCTGGTCGTGCAGGACCGCCCGTGACAACCACCCAACCGATGCACCACCTGATGAGAGAGAGGGCACCATGAAAGCGACCGTCAAACAGACCATGCTCGCCATGGCGATTGCCACTGCCTCGACCGCCGCTGCGGCCAATGGCTGGGACAACCAGAACGCCAACGCGAACATCAATCACAACCACACCGTCAGCGAAACCCGCAACGACACGCACAACCACACCGACAACGACGTACGCAACCGCACCGTCAATGTCAATGTGCAGAAACACAGCAACATCCAGGCCGACGAACGCAAGGAAAAGAACAACCACGGCGTCGACGTGAACCTGGAGAAGGACCTGCGGCTGAGCACCGACATCAATTTCTCCGGTGACCCGAACATCACCGGCGACATCGACCTCGACTCGGCGGCCATTGCCGTGATCGACAACCGCCAGTCGATCAGCAACAACGCCACCAGCAACAGCCTGGTCACCAACAGTGCTTCCATCGGTGACAGCGTGGGTGCCGGCGCCTCGGGCAATCTCGGCTTCAACGTGGTGTCCGGCGACAACAACGCGCAGGACAATGCCGCGTCGCTGTCCGCTGCCGATGCATCCTTCAGCTTCGGCATGGCCGACGCTGAGGTGTTCGTCAACCAGGCCGGCTTCGGCAACGCCACCATGAACTCCGGTGTCACCAACGCCGCGGGCCTCGGCGGCAATGCCTTCGGTGGTGCTTCGGGCAACATCGGCGTGAACATCGCCTCGGGCAACAACAACGAGCAGAAGAACGCGCTCGCGGCCTCGGTAGCGACCACTGCGGTGGCGCAGTCGAGCATCAGCTCCAACCAGGTCTCCACCGGCAACACGGTCAGCAACGCCGGCTTCGTGCAGTCCTACACGGACACCGTGCAGGTCGGCATGCGTGGCGGCATCAGCGGCCTGACCCTGGCCTATGGCGCGGGCACCTACCGCGGCACCGGCAACGCCTACCAGATGGCCAACTACTATCTGGATACATGGAATGGCGAGCTGCCACATCCGGGTGGCAACAGCACCGGCCACATCGACCTGGACAACGAGATCCAGAACGCCACGATGAACCCCAACCGGCCGGGAGTGGGCGGCCTGGGCTTCGATACGCGTGAGAGTGGCACCAGCCAGTTCGTCGAACTGGGCGTGGCCGATCTGTACGCCAGCCTCAGCGGCACGGTCAGCACCACGCGCTGGGTGAACGTCAACGCCACCAACACCTCGGCGTTGTCCGGCAGTGCCTTCTCCGGCGCCTCCGGCAACATCGGTGTGAACGTTGCTGCGGGCACCGGCAACCTGCAGGCCAACAGCCTGGCCCTGGCCGTCGCCCAGCCCAGCACCGGCGGCGGTGGCGGCAGCGGCGAGTAAGCGCAACACCCCGGCCGTCCGCCAATGGCCGGGTCCCCGGGAGCCCCTGTTCCTCCTCCCCCTTGGGACAGGGGCTCCCCCCTGCTGCCGGAGAACGTGATGATCCGTTGCCGCCTCTCGTTGCGCCTGCTGGCGATGCTGTTGCTGCTGGGTACCGCCTCCGCGTGGGCGGGCGAGGTGCGCTTCAGCGGCGTATTGCCCAATGGCGCGTTGCTGCAGCAGAAGGTGGAGAGCATGCAGGAGCGGCGCTACCGCAACGTGGTGCGGCAGCACACCGATTACAGCTGCGGGGCCGCCGCACTGGCCACCATCCTGCGCCACGCCTACCACCTTGATACTGACGAGGCGACGGTGATCGAGGGGATGATGGGGGTCTCCGATCCCGCTCTGGTAGCCGAGCGCGGCTTCTCGCTGCTCGACATCAAGCGCTACGTGGAATCGCTGGGCATGCGCGGTCGGGGCTACCGCATCGATGAAACACGACTGCGCACCCTTCGCGTGCCAGGACTGGTGTTGATGGACGTGCGCGGTTTCCGCCATTTCGTGGTGCTCAAGCAGGTGCGCAACGGCATTGTGGAAGTGGCCGACCCGATCCTGGGCAACCGCAGCCTGGCCCTTCCGGAGTTCCTGGCCGCCTGGCCATCGCGCGCGGTCTTCGTGGTGATCGGCAGCGACTTCGATCGCAACACCGCTCTTCTGCAACCCAGCGAACGGCCAAGCGCCCGCGCGCTCTACGCGCGGCAAGGGCCGATCACCGATGCCGAACTGGTCGACTTCGGCTTCAGCCACGCCGACCTGTTCTGAAGGAGGTTCGACCATGTTCCGCCAACCGATGATGATGGCTCTGCTGCTGGCCTTCCCTTCCCTGCCTCTGCAGGCGGCAGAGGGTGCTCCCGGTCGCGGCCTGAAGGAAATTCCGGACCCGGAACTGAGCCTGATGCGGGGGCGCTACACCGTGGGTGGCAACAACGTTGCCTGGTTCGGGGTCACCATGGTGTCGCAGTGGCAGGCCAGCAACGGCGCGACGCTGCAGGGCAGCCTCACCCTGGGCATGGACTTCCGTGGTGGTGGCGCGCCGAAGCTGAGTTTCCAGCCCAGCGTGCATGTCACGGCAGCCGATGCGCCGCTGCCCGATACCCACGGACGCAGCATCGACAGCAGCGGCCTGGCCAACGCCAGCGGCCTGGTGCAGAGCGTGCAGGTGGCCGGCGATGGCAATGTCGCGCGCAACGTCACCACGCTGACTGTCCGCGAGGGTGGCGTGCCAGCCGTTCTCTCTGATGGCGCAGGCAACGTCACCGCGCAGCAGGCCGGCGCCAGCGCGACCGCCGTGCTGGAAGGCAACCAGGCACGCCTGCTGCTGCAGGTGGATGGCCAGGGGCTGGTGCAGCAGTGGATCCGCAATGGCAGCGTCGGCCAGGGTATCGCCCTCGCCGGTGACGGCCAGATCGCCAGTAACCAGCTGCGGCTGGAGCTGGTGCGCAACGCCGTGGGCAGCAACCTGCCGTTGAGCCAGAACGTGGCCCAGGCGATTGCGTTGAACCGCGGCATGGGGCCAGGCCAGTAACAGGGCCTGGCATTGGGGGAAACGCTCCACAACGCAGGACACCAACATGCACACCCTGATGAGGATCACCCCGTTGGCGCTGGCGGCGCTGGCGGGCACCGCCCTTGCCGCACCGCCGACGTCCGACGATGGCGCTGACGTGCAGGCCCTGGCCAACCAGCTGGAACAACTGAAGGCCAACTACGCACAGGAAGTGCGGCGGTTACGCGAACTGGACATGCAGGTCCAGGCCATGCAGGCGCGATTGAGCGGGCGGGTTGGCCCGGTCACGGCCCCCCCGGCCGCGCCATTGGCGCAGGCGGCGGCCGCCGCGGTCCCGCCGAGCAGCGAGGGCTACGCCAGTACCGCCGCCGAGGCGCAACAGGCCAAGCAGGAGTCGCGGCGCAGCGTGGACGACGTGAAGCAACAGCAATCGGCCCTGTTCTCCCGCCGCTTCACCATCGAGAACAGCCTCACCTACGCCCGCTACGACCGCAAGCAGCTCACCCTCAACGGCTTCCTCGCGCTGGACGCCATTTTCCTCGGCAATATCGCCATCGAGAACGTGGAGTCCGACTCGCTGACCTACAACGTGGCGGCCCGCTGGGGTGTCAGCCCGAACCTGACCCTGAACCTGGACGTGCCCTACCTGGCCCGGCGCACCGTATACCAGAAGGGCGGCGCCGGCGGAGCAGCGGCCGCCATTGCACAGGAAGAGACCAACGGCAACGGCCTGGGTGATATCGGGCTCAGTGCGAACTACCGGTTGTTCGGCGAACGCGGCTGGCGCCCTGAGACCGTGCTTACCGCCGGCGTCACCGCCCCCACCGGGCGCGCACCCTACGGCCTGGACTGGAAGGTGATCGAGCGCGATGACGACGACTACATCCGCTTCGCCGTGCCGCGCGAGCAACCCACTGGCAATGGCGTATGGCAGGCCAACCTGGGCCTCTCGATGGTGAAGACCGCCGACCCGGCCATCCTGTTTGCCAACATCGGCTACGTGCACTCCATCCCGCGCGGGTTCAACGACATCGACAGTAATCCGGACACGGTGAACCCGGGCGATGTGAAGCTGGGCGGCTCGGTGTACTTCGGCGCAGGCGTGGCCTTCGCATTCAACGAGCGGACCAGCCTGAGCCTGTCCTTCAGTGACCGCATCAGCGCACGCGCTTCCACCCGCTTCCAGGGCGGCAAGTGGATGAAGGTAATCGGCAGTGATGCCAATGCGGCATCACTTAACCTGGGCGTGACCTATGCGCTGAACCAGCACACCACGCTGGTGACGCTGCTGGGCATCGGGCTGACCCCGGATGCGCCGGACTTCACGTTGGCGTTCAAGATTCCGTACATGCTGTAGCTACTTGAACAACTCGTCCCAGCCAGTCATCGGCATGGCTGGGACGGCTGCACTGCCCTCATTATCGGTATCGACTGAATACACACTCCAGAAGTGTGTCCATCGCCTTTGAATAATTGCCCTGCAGACTATAGAGGAGCTTCATCCGGCGAAAGCGCCGTTTGATCTCTTCATCAGAGAATTCAGGCGATCCCGATCGGTTTGCGAGGAAGAACCCATCGATCACCGGACTCAGCACCGCCTCGACGAGCTTTACTGGATAGCCACGCCCAAGAATGGGCCTGATCTCTTCCCGGAATCGGGAGTAGTCAGGGACGTCTTCGAGCGAGCACTCATCAAGAAGTGCATGGATGTCGCATGCGAATGCATCGGCGTCGGCGGAGAACCGCACTTCGATGTCTGGCAACAGATCAGCAGCCCGGGCGAATGCACGATCGATCAGATCTGCAACCAATACGATCTGTTCGAACGTCGCTTCATCCTCACAGCAATCGCGCAGTGCCTGTCGCATCGCCCCAAGCCGATCTGGGAGAGCAGGATGAGAGCCCGCATCAGTCGCATGATCGCCCAAGCGTTCCAGCAAGGACCACGACTGTAGCGCGAACTCCGCAGCTGCATAGTTGAGCATGTGGAAATTCGGATCATCATCACGCGCCGAACTGGCGTGCATCGAGAGCTGCACCGCGATGTAGTCGCAAACAAGCTCCTCCTCCACGGGCCCGACGGCTTCTGGCCGCGCCTCTCGCAGCTTATCCTCAACGTCGCACATCACATGCGCGAGTTCATGTGCAACCAGAAAACGCTGAGCACGCATGGCGAGCTCGCTGGCATAGACGCGCTGATGCTTTGAGATTTCGTAGTCAGGGCCGAAACTACCCTCGCACTGCCACCAGACAATCTCGCCCAGGATGCGCGCCAACTCGTCGAGCTCAAGCCCCTTGGAAGGATTGCTTTCAAGGCGAATGAGCGCACTGGAAAGAGGCCTTGCGACCCGATAGAGATACTCGGGGAGCGCTGATGTCATCACGATGCCGTAACTCCCGTCCTGGAACGTTTGGACGTATACGGCTGGGTTGTACTCGTAGATTTCCGCAGCTGAGATCCGACCATCGTCAAGGCGGCTGATGATGGACTCTGGAAGCAGGGGCCGCAGATCCTGAAGAACCATCTGCACCCGACAGGCGGCATCTGGCAAGCCAGTTGCCGCAGGTAGTTCCAGTTCCTCGGCAATCTCCGCGATCAGCTCCGGGCGCACTTTGCCTAGAGGATGATCCTGCTCCCGCTTCCGACGCTCGATGAAACTGCTGGCCTCAGTACTCATCTCATCAGCCCTTCCGCTTGAGCTTGAGCTTAAGCCCCGCCTGGGTCCCAGCAGAGAACTTCCCGAGCAACTCAACGCCGCCGCTTGCGGTTACGGCCAACGAAAGTTCGATTTCATCCACAACGACTGAAGTCGAGGCCAAAAAGCCGTCCTCCAGCATCTTCGAGAAATGTTCGGCCATCTTCCGGACACTATCATCCATTTCCATGGCACCTACTTCAACCACACGTGCCATGCCCGAACGCATCGACGCCAGGCCGTTTCTTACATTGCCTTCGGAAGGCTCTTCAACCAGAACGCGAATAACATCCATGAATCCCCCTGTTCGTCCGTTGATACTCTGAATTTCATATTGCCTCGCTCGAGGCAGGCTGATTATGTCCCGGCGGGGCGCCCTGACGCCAGATCAATCTACTGCCCGGACCTGCTGAGCCATTCGCGGCACAAGCGGTCGAAGGCAGAGACGGCATTCACCCACCGGCACCACAGCCGCCCCCGGCCACTGCTATATTCAGTCCAGCTCGGCAGGCATGGTGCCTGCCCTCGAATCACAGGGAGTTGGTCATGGGTCTGGTACAGGCGGTGAAGGGTGCGGTCGGCGGTGTGCTGGCCGACCAGTGGAAGGACTTCTACACCGTGCCGGCGGGCCTGCCGTCCACGGCGGCCCTGTTCGCGGCGGTGCCGCAGGGCACCAACGCCGGCCGCGGTTCCAACACCAGCGGCTCGTCCAACATCATCACCAACGGCTCGAAGATCATCGTGCCGGAGGGCTACGGTCTGCTGCTGTTCCAGGACGGCGCGATCACCGCGTTCGTCGCCGAACCGGGCGGCTACGAGTGGCGTTCGGACGACCTGAACTCGCAGTCGATCTTCGCCGGCGACGGCCTGGTCAGCACCTTCATCAAGCAGAGCTGGGAGCGCTTCAAGTTCGGCGGCCAGCCGGGCTCGCAGCAGGCGGCCTACTTCGTCTCGCTGAAGGAACTGCCGGACAACCGCTTCGGCACCCAATCGGAAATCTACTGGGACGACGGCTTCCTCAATACCCAGGTCGGCGCGGTCACGCGTGGTTCGTACACGCTGAAGATCGTCGACCCGATCCTGTTCGTGAAGAACTTCGTACCGGCCAGCTACCTGCAGCCGGGACAGGTATTCGACTTCACCGATCTGGACAACGCCGCGGCCAGCCAGCTGTTCAATGAAGTGGTCGGTTCGCTGGCGCCGGCCTTCAGCCTGTATACCAACGACCCGAGCAAGGGCAACCGCATCACCAAGCTGCAGCAGGACTCGCTGGGCTTCGCGCAGAGCCTGTCGGCTGCGGTCGAACAGGGTTACCAGTGGAAGTCCGACCGTGGCCTGGCCATCGTCAAGACCGCTATCGTCTCGATTGAATACGACGCCAATACCCGCGAACTGCTGAAGACCGTGCAGCGCGCCGATGCGTTGTCCGGTTCGCGCGGCAATTCCAACCTGCAGGCCAGTGTCGCCCAGGGCATCCAGTCGGCCGGCGAGAACGGCGGCGCGGCCGGCCTGGTCGGCGTCGGCATGGCCTCGGGCATGTTCGGAGTGGGTGGCATGCAGCAGCCGGTCACTCCGGCCGCGGATGACCCGGTCGCCAAGCTGAAGAGGGCCAAGGAAATGCTGGACCTGGGCCTGATCACCCAGAGCGACTATGACGCCCTGAAAGCCAAGGCACTGGGCCTGTAACAGCAGGACGCACAACGAACATGTCCGATCCCCGAAACGGCCCACCGCCGCTGCCCGGATCCGCGCCCGCGACGCCGCCGCCCTTGCCGGCGGCGTCGTTGGATGGGCCCGGTTCGCCGCAGGACGTCCCTCCCCTGCCCGGCAGCTTCCCGCTGGACACCTCGAAACTGCCACAGGCCATCCGCGATGAAGTGGAAGCGCCCGATCCTGTGGCCATCGATACTTCGGCCAGCGAGCTGAAGGACGGCCTCAACCGCTGCCCGAAGTGCGGCGCCACCGACATCCGGCCCAAGGCCGGTACCGATATCCTGGTCTGCCTGTACTGCCGTCACGAATGGCATGGCGCACGCGTCGAGGAGGAGTTCGGGCTGGGCGAGGCCATCGACCAGCTGCGCGGCACCGTCATCGCCTCCGGCGCACGCGACATCGATGCCGACACCTCGGCGTTGATGACCTTCAAGTGCACGGGCTGTGGCGCAGAAGTCACGGTCAACACCGAAAGCACGATGACGGCGCGCTGCCACTGGTGCCGCCACGTCTTCGGCGTCAACGAGCAGATTGCCAATGGCGCGGTACCCGATGCGGTGCTGCCCTTCCACATCAAGAAGGACGATGCGGTCGCGCGCATCCGCCAGTTCGTCGACAAGCGCCGGATGTTCGCGCTGAAGGCGTTCAAGGACCAGTTCACCCCTGAAAACGTGGCGGGCGTGTTCCTGCCCTACATGATCGTCGACAGCAATGTCAGCGCTGCGGTGGCCGGCAAAGGCGAGATCAAGACCCGTGAATACACGGTCGGCAGCGAGAAGAACAAGCGCACCCTCTACGACGCCGATGTCTACCAGGTCGAACGCCAGGTCGATTTCACCGTCGACGATCTTCCGCTGGAATCCTCGGCCGAGCGCGGCAACCTGGATACCCGCGCCAACACCAACAACATCATCAACACCATCCTGCCGTTCGATACCAAGAACGCGGTGAAATGGAACGCCTCCTACCTGGCCGGCTTCACTTCGGAGAAGCGCAACCTGGATGTGGAAAAGCTGCGGCCGCGGCTGGAAGACCAGCTGCTGTCGATTGCCCGCGCACAGGTGGAAGGCTCGGTGAAGCGCTACAACCGCGGCGTGCGCTGGGAGCAGGAACAGCTGGAGGTGCATGGCACCCGCTGGGTGTCGATGTACCTGCCGGTCTGGCTGTACTCGTACCATCAGCCTGGCAAGAACGGCGGCATGCTGCACTACATCGCGGTGAACGGCCGTACCGGCGAAACCATGGGCAGCGTGCCCGTGCAGCAATGGAAGATGCTGCTGGCGGCCCTTGCCACCGGCACCGTCATTGAAGCCCTCGCAATTGCCTTCCTGGTGGCATCGACATGAGCGACGACAGTGGCCTCTGGCTGTTGGCGGCAGGTCCGGCCGGCGCAACCGCGCTGTACTGGGCGTTGTACCGCTATTACCGCAACACCGACAAATCGCATTCCTTCGAGCACGAGACCGAAATCGAGGCGCAGCCCGTGACCGGTTCAGACCAGCAGGTGGGCCGGGTCACCGGCACCGAGGAAAAGCGCATACGCGGTGACAACGTGTACGAGTACCGGAAACGGGTGGCAAGGGTGAAACCCGACCAGTAGAGCCAGGCCATGCCTGGCTGATCGACAACGTCGCAACGACGACGGTGAACAGCTTCAGCCGGGCAGATGTGTACGCGCCTGCGACTGTGGCCTGCTTCGCAGATCAGCTCTGTTTGCCATGCCTATACTACCGCCGCTTCCACCCCTGCCATCGTTGCACCTGCCGGTGGAAGCGGCGGGGCTGGATGTCCCCGCCGGGCCGGCCGCCACGCTGCCGCCGGTCCTGCCAGTGATTTGTAACCCAACGCGGTTCAACCAATCACCAGGGGGAAGGCTATGCGCTACACACGTCGTGATTTTCTTGCCACCACCGCCAGCGCTTCATTGGCGTCACTGGTAGCACCCGGGGCCTGGGCCAGCGGTGCTGAGCCGGCCGGCAAGGCCGCACAGGCACGCTACCACCGCTACAACGTCACCAGCCCCGAAGGCCAGCGCATGCTGGCCAGCTATGCACGCGGCATCAAGGCCATGCTGGCATTGCCGGCAGACGATCCACGCAACTGGTTCCGCAACGCCTTCGTGCACCTGATGGACTGCCCGCACGGCAACTGGTGGTTCTACGTCTGGCACCGTGGCTATGTCGGCTACTTCGAACAGACCATCCGCACGCTCAGCGGTGATCCGCAGTTCGCCATGCCCTACTGGGACTGGACCGAGCTGCCACGGATTCCCCCGGCGATGTTCGACGGCGTATTGACGCCCACTGACAGCGCCTACGCGCCGTATACGCGCAACCTGGCGGTCTTCACCCGATTCATGCGCCCGGCGCTGCAGCGCTACTGGGACACGCTGGATGCAGGCCAACGCGGCCAGCTCAAGTTCCGTGGCTACCTCACTGCAGACGATGTCTGGAACGATGTGACCGGCTACAGCGTCGCGGAAAAGACCGGCATCTCGGGCAATGCGGCCTATGCGATCACCTGCGGCGCCCGCTACCTCTGGCGCGAGAATCCCGGCTTCGATGCAAAGACCGCTTCGGCCGTGTCTCCCGACACCATCCACGCGGGGCTGTCGCCGGTCGAGTTCTACAACGACGATGTCAGCCGCAGCTTCACCAGCTCGCGTACGGCCTCGCACGTGGTGCAGCCTGACGGCGCCACGAAATTCTCGGTACTGGAAGGATTCCCGCACAACAAGGTGCACAACTGCATCGGTGGCGTCGGCGCGGTCGATCCCGGCCCCTACGGCAACATGACCAACTTCCTGTCACCACTCGATCCGATCTTCTACCTGCACCACGCCAACATGGACCGCCTGTGGGATGTCTGGAACCAGCTGCAGCAGTCCCGCGGCAAGCCGATCATGCCCGTCAATGTCGACCAGCGGCGCCAGTTCATGAACGAACCGTTCCGCTTCTTCGTCGATGCACAGGGCAAGCCCGTTGGCGAGCGTCCGGCCAGTGCGTTCTTCTCCACCACGGCCTTCGACTACGACTACGTCTACGCGCGCCGCAACGACATGCTGGAGGCGGTCACGCTGCCAGCAGCTGCCGGCGCGGTGCGGCTGGTGCGCGGCACACGCTCCGATGGCGCCGTCCGCGTGGCTGTCCCCAATGAGGCGGTGCGCGCGCACCTGACCACATCGGGCCCGCGCCAGTTGATTGCCGAAGTGACCCTGGAGCGACCACGCGGCTTGAACAATACGCGCGAGTTCGACGTGCTGATCAACGCACCGGCGGGCACCGCCTCCGTGGCGGCCGACAGTCCGTACTACGCCGGCACCGTATCGTTCTTCGGGCCGACCATGGCCGGGATGGATCACAGCCACCCAACCACGTTCGCGGTGCCGCTGCCGCAGAAACTGGGGGCCCTGCAGGCACTGAATGCCGCCGATGGGGGAACGACCACGCTGGAGATCCGCCTGGTCGCATCGTCCGGCCAGGCACCGCAGACATTCCCGGTACTGGATGCCGCCATCCTGGTAGCGCCGCCGCAGCCGTGATGACGCACGGCAGGTGCCGGGCTGTCCGGCACCTGCCCTCGGCCTGGCAGTCTTCAGCCGGCCTGCCCCAGCCGCACCTTCAACTGCTGGATCTCCTGCTCGCTCACTCCGATCGACTTCAGGTACCCTTCCGCACCACCATACTGGCTGTGCAACGCCGCCAGGAACTGCTCCATGTTGTCCGGTGCGGTACCGGCCATACCGGCCATCTTGCGGGCGATCTCGGGGTTCTGCTTGACCAGCGCCATGATCTGCGCGTTCATCGCGCTGTCCTTCGGCTGCCCTTCCAGGTAGTGCGCGGAGATCGCGTAGTTGTGCACGATCTCGGCCTTCGGCACGCCGGCCAGATCCAGCAGCAGGCCAGCGATGATGCCGGTGCGGTCCTTGCCGGCCGTGCAATGGAACAGCACGGCACCATCCTGCTGCGCGGCGATGCGCTGGAACACCTGCTTGAACTGCGGCTGGCTGTGCCCCAGCCACTGCACATAGGCTTCGCCCAGCGAATCCGGGAAACTGGTCATCATCTTCTGCAGGTCCATCTTCTCGGTGCCCATCAGCGAAATGCGCTGGTAGGCAAAGCGATCATCCCTGGCCAGCAGGTCCGGCGACTGCGCCTCTTCATCGGCGGTACGCAGGTCGATATCCAGCTTCACGCCGGCCGCGGCCAGGGCATCGCGGTCGGCATCGGTGAGGCGGCCGAGGTCTGCGGTGCGCACGAACGCATCGGCCGGAATCGGACCGTGGCGGCCCTGCAGGCCGGCGAAGGTACGCACGTTCCAGGCGCCCTGCAGCGGGATCACGCGCTGCGCATCGGCAGCGACGGGCTTCACGTTCGCAACGGCCGTCGGCTTCGCGGCGGCGACCTGCGGCGCATCAGCGGCAGCAGCCGTCGCAGCCATCGGCAGGCTGAGCATCACGGCCAGGACAAGTTCGGTAGAGCGGTGCTTCATGGAATTCTCCGTTCGAATCAGAAGTTGACGGCCACGTCCAGGCCGAAGGTGCGCGGGTCGTTGAAGATGCCGCTCTGGCCCAGCGCTGCGCTGTTGATCTTGTAGAACAGGTGCTGCTCATCCAGCAGGTTGCGCGCCCACAGCGAGAACGACATCGTGGTGCCGGTGCTGTTGACCGGCACATCCACCAGCGCCACCCGTGCGTTCACCACGAACGAGCTGTCGGTCAGCATCTGGTCGTACTCGCTGGTGTAGTAGCCATCGGACCAGTTGCCGTCCACATGGAACTTCAGTGCCGAGAAGTTCGCGAACGGCACCAGGTAGTCGACCGACAGGCTGCCGGCGTTCTTCGGCGCCAGCAGCGGCTGGACCGTTACCTGCACCCCTGCACCGAACGGGTCCGTCGCGGTCTGCGCGTCGATCTTCGTATAGGCGTAGTTGAGGCCGAGGGTGAGGTTGTCCACCGGCATCACGTTGAACTCCAGCTCTGCGCCGCGCGACTTGCCATCGCTCAGTGCATTGGTGGTGACCATGGTGGTGCGGGTTTCGCCGCTGTTCGGGTCGAACGGCAGCGAGAAGTCCACCTGCTTGTGCGCGATGGTCGAATCGAATACCGCCAGGTTCAGGCGCGCGCGGTTGTCCCAGAACTGCGATTTGAAGCCCAGCTCATAGGCCGTCACTTCTTCAGGACCGAACGCGCTGTAGTTGGTCGAGCGCGAGTTGGCACCGCCGGCCTTGAAGCCGGTGCTGTACTTGGCATAGACCATCGCGTGCTCGCCGAGGTCGTAGGCGATATTGACCATCGGGTCGAAACGGCTCCAGCGATCCTTGAACGCAAGGTTGGTCGCCGCACCATTGACGATGTACAGGCTGCCCTTCTTGTCATCGCGGGTATAGCGGCCACCCGCTGTCAGGTGCAACCGCTGCATCGCTTCCGGGGTCCACGTGGCCTGGCCGAAGACGCCCAGGCTGTCGGTCCAGGCCTTGCTGGCGCGATCGATGCGTACCCGCGAGAGATCCAGCGGGTTGGTCGCCGGATTCACGGTGTAGCTGTTGCCACCCGGCCCCCAGACCAGCATGTTCGGGGTCTGCGCATTGTCACCAGCGGTCTCGTGGTAATAGAACGCACCGCCCAGGAACTGCACCTGCGAGGTGTTGCCGATCAGCTGGAATTCCTGGCTGTACTGGTGCTGGTAGACCTGGGCCAGGCTGTAACGCCCGAAGGGTATGCCTGCGCCACCATAGGCCGAAATCGCATCGACCAGGCCCATGTCGAACTGGCCCTGGGTGAGTTCACGGTAGGAACTGATCGACTTCAACTCCAGGTTGTCGTTCAGCGTCCACGACAGGTTCAACAGATGGCCACTGGTCCGTCCGATGTTGTCTTCCTGCGGCCCGCCCAGGATGGCGCTGTCGCGGCGATCCTGGCTGGCGCCGGCCTTCTGCAGGGGGCTGAGGTAGGCGCCTGGCACCAGCACCTGGGTGTGATATGGCGTGGTGGCATCATAGGAGCGATCGAACGCGTACAACAAAGAGAAGTCATCGCTCGGCTGCCACAGCGCACTCAGGCGGGCGCCGCGCTTGTCGTAACTGTTGAAGTCACGCTCGCCGCGCATCGGATTGTCTGTGGTGCCGCCACGCTTGGCCTGCACGGCGTCGATCTTGAAGCTGACATCGCCCACCTTGGGCAGATCCAGGTGCAGCGCACTGTTGTAGCCGCTGAAGTTGGACACGCCCGCGCTGACGTTGCCGCCAAACTCGCCGGTCGGCGCCTTGGTGACAATGCTCACCGCGCCGCCTTCGGTATTGCGGCCGAACAGCGTGCCCTGCGGCCCCTTCAGCACTTCGATGCGCTCCACGTCGTAGAGCATGCTGCCCAGGCCCTGCGCGCGGCCCATGAACACCCCGTCGACGTAGATGCCGACGCCGGCATCGCGGGCCGGTTGGTTGGCGTCGCCGGAGGCACCGATGCCACGGATGCCGATGTTCAGCGCAGAACTACGGGTAGCGAACGGCGTGACCCGCAGTGATGGGATGGAGCCATCGGACAAGTTGCCCAGCGAAATCGCGCTGCGGTCCTTCAGCGCTTCGGCATCGACCACCGATACCGAGATCGGGGTCTCCTGCAGGTTGGTGGCGCGTTTCTGCGCAGTCACCATCACCTGGTCAAGGGCGACCACGGTGCGCGCGGCATCGGCGGATGCCTCGGCGTCGGCGCTGGGACTGTCTTCGGCATGGGCCAGCGCCGGCAGTGCGGCGGCAATGGCGAGGGTGAGCAGCGGGCGGTGCAGCAGGGCGTGGCGCATCGGACTCATTCGCGGAAGGAGAAGGCCGGCGCAGTCTGGGAGGCGGGAATTACAAATGAATGACCGTTCATTCACACCTTTTGTGACGTACTATCCCGCCTCTGGACGCCCCGACTTCATGCAATGACGCCGAAAACCGCCCTAGCCGCACCCGCTGACGCCCCTGCCGCCGCCCATGCCGAAGCCCAGCGCCGGCGCATCCTCGACGCCGCCCAGAAGTGCTTCATCACCCGTGGTTTCCATGCCGGTTCGATCGGCGATATCGCTGCCGAGGCCGAGATCAGCCAGGGGCTGATGTACCGCTATTTCGCCAACAAGCGCGCCCTGATCCTGGCCCTGATCGAGCGCCAGCTGCGCCACGACCAGGCCTCGATCAGCGAGATGCCGGTGGCGTCCGATCTGATTGATGGGCTGCTGGAGTGCTACCAGCAATGGGCGCGCGGCGAAGTGCTGCCGATCCACGGCAATGCCATCGCCAGCGTGGCCCTGTATGCAGAGATCAATGCCGAGGCGCATCGCGACCCGATGCTGGCCGAGGTGCTGCGTACCCATGACAAGCAGACCAGTGCCGCGATCCATGCCTGGTTGCGCCAGCGCGATGCCGATCAGGGCCGGATCGTGGACGAGGAGCAGATTGCAGGCCGCACCCTGCTGCTGCGGCTGCTGGTGGAAGGTCTGGCCATGCGCGCCGTGCGCGATCCGGACCTGCCGCCGGAGCGGGTGCGGGCGCTGCTGGCCGATGCGATTGGTCGTGTGATGGCGGATTGAACGGTAGTGCCGGCCGCTGGCCGGCACCCCGGGCAAAAACGGTGGTATCAGATGAAGAAACGGGCGGGCAGAGCCTTATGCACGGCCTTCGCGCGCTCGCCGAAGTACCAGGTCGCCAGCGCGAGGAACCCGATGACGATCAGCAGCCCGTATCCAGGGCGTCCCCAGCTTGCGATCGGGACTGCGCTTGCCGCTACGAAAAATTTGCCACCCGCAGCGAGCAGGAGGGTGTTGGAGATCCGCGCGACGCTGGCGCAGAGCAACAGACTGAGGAGGGCGGACCAGGAAAATTTGTGATTCATCGAAGTCTCTTCAGGTTACGGAGAATAGTCAACGTCGCTTCGAACACGGTTGGCCACGAGGACTGACCCCAGCGTAGGGCCTGGCGTCTGCATTCCTGCCTCCTAACCGGCTTGATCGCAGCGGCAGTTGGGCGCCTGCCCGGCCCCGGCACATCGGACACGTGCACATCTCGGGGACATGCCCGTCCGCAAGATCAGGCATCCACCTGCCCTCCCCCTTGCCTTGATGTCTGCCCCCACCGGTTCCCGTCTGGTCATCTACGCCGCCCTCGCGGGCAACCTGGCCATTGCCATCGCAAAGTTCATTGCTGCCGGCATCTCCGGCAGCTCGGCCATGCTCAGCGAGGGCGTGCATTCACTGGTCGACACCCTCAATGAGGTACTGCTGCTGTACGGCCTGCGTCGTGCAGGCAAGGCCCCTGACCCGGTACATCCCTTCGGCTATGGCCGCGAGCTGTACTTCTGGAGCTTCATCGTCGCCCTGCTGGTGTTCGCCGCGGGCGCCGGCGTCTCAGCGTACGAGGGCATCCAGCATATCCGGCAGCCGGAGCCGGCCACCAACCACGCGTTGAGCTACGGCGTGCTGGGTATTTCCATCCTGTTCGAGGGCGCTTCCTGGTGGGTGGCGCTGAGAGAATTCCGGCGTACCAAGGGCAAACTCGGCTACTTCGAAGCATTCCGCCGCAGCAAGGACCCGTCCACCTTCACCGTGTTGCTGGAGGACAGTGCCGCCCTTCTGGGCCTGGGCTTCGCGCTGATCGGGCTGCTGGCCGCCCAGCTGCTGGAAATGCCGGTGCTTGATGGCGTTGCATCACTGTGCATCGCCGGCGTGCTGGCCGCAACCGCCTTCCTTCTGGCGCGTGAGACCAAGGGCCTGCTGGTCGGAGAACCTGCCCACCCCGCGGTGGCCGAGCGGATCATGGCGGTGGCCGAAACCGATCCGGACCTGCGTCGCGCGAACGGCGTGACCACCATGCAGATGGGGCCGGAACAGGTCGTGGCGATGCTCAGTGCCGAGTTCGAGGACGATCGGCGGACCCCGCAGATTGAAGCCTGCATCACCCGCATCGAAACGGCGGTGAAGCGGGAGTATCCGGAACTGGTTGCACTGTTCATCAAGCCGCAGACGCCCGAAGTCTATGCCGCGCGGCGCGCGGCACTGGCCGCGCCGCCTGCGCCGGAATGATGCTGCGTCTGCGCCCGTTTCACCTGACCGATGCCACAGTGCCACCGTCTTTCACCCGAGCCTGCCACTACCGTGCCGGACTGGTTGCCCGCTTCACTGCAGATCCTTCCGCGCCGCTTCTACCAGCGCCCTTCGACCGACGTTGCGCCCGAGCTGCTCAACAAGCTGCTGGTACGCAACGATGGTCGCGCGGCGCGCATCGTCGAGGTCGAGGCCTATGCCGGCAGCATCGATCCGGCCGCGCACTCCTATCGCGGGCAGACGCCACGCACCGCCAGCATGTTCGGTGAGGCCGGCCATCTGTATGTCTACTTCACCTACGGCATGCACTGGGGCAGCAACGTGGTCTGCGGCGAAATCGGCGAGGGCGTCGCCGTCCTGCTGCGGGCCGCCGAGCCGATGGCGGGGCTGGAACGAATGCGCGAACTGCGCCCGGCGGCCCGACGTGACCATGATCTGGCCAGCGGCCCCGGCAAGCTCTCGCAGGCCTTCGGGCTGGACCGCGGCTTCGATGGCGCAGACCTGGTGACCGGCAGCCACGGCATTGTCATTGCCTGCGATGGCGTGCCTCCCCCCGAGGATCCGGTGGTCGGGCCCCGCATCGGCATCACCCGTGCGGTGGACTTTCCCTGGCGTTGGCATGTTCGCGACCACCGTCACGTTTCGGTGCGCCCCTCGCGCGGGCCCCGCAAGCCCTGACCGGGATGCGTCACGTCGGCGTCACCCCGTCGTGGCGATACATAACGCGCTACGCACTAGCGTGGTGCATGACAGCCGCCGAAGCCGCCCTCGCCACCCCAGCCTTGAAACGCGCCATGGACGAAGCCGACCGCCTGCTTGAACTCGACCGCCTGCACCTGCTCGACACGCCACCAGAGCCTGTTTTCGATGCGATCGTCGCCGCCGCGCGTGCCGCTACCGGCATGACCATGGCTCTGATTTCAGTTGTTGCCGACGAGCGCCAGTGGTTCAAGGCCAACATCGGGCTGGAAGGTGTCAGCGAAACCGCGCGCGAGATTTCATTCTGCACCCATGCCATACAGCAGGACACGCTGTTCGAGATTCCGGACGCGCGCCAGGACCCGCGCTTCGCCAGCAATCCACTGGTCACCGGCGGCCCGCGCATCCGCCACTACGCGGGGATCTCGCTGGGCTCGGCGCATGGCGCGCGCATAGGAACGCTGTGCCTGCTCGACCCGATGCCGGGCGTTCTGTCTCCCTCCCAGCGCGAATTGATGGTGCATCTGGCCCGGGTCACCACCCAGGTGCTGGAGCAGCGCAGCACGCTGATGGCCCAGGTCGGCCAGGCCAAGGCCCTGCATCGTGAGCTGAAGCGCAGCGAGGATTTCCTGGAACGCACCAACCGCGCGGCCCGGGTGGGCGGCTGGGAGATGGACCTGGTCAGCAACGAAGTGCGCTGGACCCGCGAGACCAAGCAGATCCATGGCGTGCGCAGCAACTTCGAGCCGACGCTCGAAACTGCGCTTTCGTTCTATCGCGAGGACAGCCGAAACATCATCCGCACGGCGGTGCAGCGTTGCATTGATGAAGGCACGTCGTGGGAGGTGCAGCTGCCGATGACCACCGCCGACGGACGAGCCATCTGGACCCGCGTGGTTGGAGGCCGGCAGCAGGTCGATGGCCGGCCGCGGCTGGTCGGGGCCATACAGGACATCACCGAGGAGCGCGCCGCGCTGGATGCACTGGAAGCAAGCGAAACCCGCTACCGGCGGCTGTTCCACTACAGCCTTGGCCTGATCTGCACCCACACGCTGGAGGGCGTGCTGACCTCGGTGAACCCAGCGGCCGTGCAGTCACTGGGCTTCGATGAGAGCTACATGATCGGGCGCAGCTTGTGCGACCTGATGCCGCCGGAGAAGCGGGCCGCGTTCAAGGCGTATCTGGAACGCATCGCAGTCAACCACACCGATGCCGGCGTCATCGAGCTGATCGCCGCCGATGGTACCCGGCATTTCTGGGCGTATCACAACGTGCTCGACAACGAGGCCACCCCACCCTACGTGCTCGGCCATGCGCAGGACGTCACCGCACTGCGGATGCAGGAACAGCAGTTGCGCGAGATGTCCTTCAAGGATCCCCTCACCCAGAGCTACAACCGCCGCTTCCTGCCCCGCCTGGACGAACTGATCGACAAGCCTTGGGCCTGCCTGATGTTCGATCTGGATCATTTCAAGCAGATCAACGACACCCAGGGCCATGCACGGGGTGACACGGTGCTGGTCGAGTTCGCCGCCTTCCTGCGCGCTCCACTGGGGTCAATGGAAAGCGTAGTGCGTATGGGTGGCGACGAGTTCATGGTGGTGCTGACTGCACCGGAACCGGGACGGCTGGCCACGCTGGAGCAGTGGTATGCGCAGCATGCCGGGCAGTCACCCACACCCTTCTCGCTGGGCGCGACCCACCACGCACCCGGCGAGACGGTGGCCGACACCCTGCAGCGCGCCGACAGCCGTCTGTATCGCGAGCGTGCACGCGTGCGCACGCATCCGCGCCCCTCATCCTGAGGCTGCTCCTGTGGAGCCAAAGGCAACGGCTCCTGCCGTTGCCTTCGGCTCCACAAATGCCTGCACCGGGCCTGCGCCTACTCCGCTGCCAGCGCCTGGATCGGGTCCAGTTGTGCCGCGCTGCGCGCCGGGAAGTAGCCGAAGCCAAGCCCGATCGCAGACGAGCACGCCAGCGCGGCAAGCACCGGGCCCGCCGTGAACAGGAACGGCACACCCAGCGACAGCAGGCTGGACAGCGCACCCACGCCGAACGCGAACAGCACCCCCAGCACGCCCCCGAACAGGCAGATCAGCACGGCCTCGATCAGGAACTGGCGCAGGATGTCGCCCTGCCGCGCGCCCACCGCCAGCCGCACGCCGATCTCGCGCACGCGCTCCTTCACCGAGACCAGCATGATGTTCATCACCCCCACCCCGCCGACCACCAGCGCCACTGCTGCGATGGCCGAAACCAACGCTGCCATGGTCTGGCTGGACTTCATCACCGCCTTGCGGATCTGGTCGGCGTTGTAGATGAAGAAGTCACGACGGCCATGCAACCGCTCCAGCTCGGCCCCCAGCGAGGCCTCGGCGGCGTTGGTGGGCACGTCGTCGCGCACACGCACCGTGATGCTCTCCAGGCGCTCGCTGCCCAGCAGCCGCGAGGCCGCCGAGGTATACGGCACGTAGACCGACGGGGTTGCACCGCCAGCGAACGCATTGGCCCCGACCACACCGATCACCTCCACCGGCATGCCGCCCAGCAGCACCGTGCTGCCAATCGGGCTGTCGCTGAACAGCGCTTTGGCGGCCTTCTGGTCGACCACGCCCACGGCACGGTGCGCATGGACTTCGGCGTCGGTGAAGAAGCGGCCGGCCTTCAGCCGCAGCCCACGCACGCGGGGCATGTCGGCCCCCACGCCCAGCACCTGGGTGTTGGCACGCCGGTTGCCCTGCAGCGCTGCCACCGATCCGCTCAGGTTCGGGCTTACGCTGTCCACGTAACTCAATGCCGCAAGATGGTGCGCATCGCCCACCACCAGCGTCTCGATCTCCGCCGAGCGCGGGTCACCGAAATCCGAGCCCGGGAAGATCTCCAGCGTGCTGGCGCCCAGTTCGTTGATCTGAGATTCAACCTGCGCCTGCGCACCCTTGCCCAGCGCAACCACGGTCACCACCGCCGCGACACCGATGATGATGCCGAGCATGGTCAGCAGCGTGCGCAGGCGATGGGCCAGCATCGAGCGCACGGCCATCCGCGCGGCTTCGCGAATCGCATCCATGCGTGCGCGGCGCTCGGTGACCGGCGACACGCCGCGTTCGGTCCCGGGTGTTTCAGCCACAGCACGCGATCCCCGCTCGCCGCGGTCGGTCACCACCCGGCCGTCGGCGATCTCGATCACCCGCGCCGCGTTGGCGGCAATCGCCGAATCGTGTGTCACCAGGATCACCGTGTGGCCCTGTGCATGCAGGCGCTTCAGCTCGGCCATCACCTGCTGGCCACTGGCGTGATCGAGCGCGCCGGTGGGTTCATCGGCCAGCACGATCGCGCCGCCGTTCATCAGCGAACGGGCAATGGACACGCGCTGCTGCTGGCCGCCGGACAGCTGGCTCGGCCGGTTCGCCATGCGTTCGCCCAGCCCCAGCGTCTCCAGCAGCGTGCGTGCACGGGCAGTGCGCACGTCCGCCTCCACGCCGGCATAAACTGCCGGCAGCGCCACGTTCTCGGTGGCACTCAGGTTCTCCATCAGGTTGTAGCGCTGGAAGATGAAGCCGAAATGCTCGCGGCGCAGGCGTGCCAGCGCGTCCGGCGCCATCTGCTCGGTGGCCTCGCCGCTCACCCGATAGCTGCCCCCGGTCGGCCGGTCCAGGCAGCCAAGGATGTTCATCAGCGTGGACTT
This sequence comes from Stenotrophomonas sp. 99219_Sma, assembly GCF_056480785.1. Classification (NCBI taxonomy): domain Bacteria; kingdom Pseudomonadati; phylum Pseudomonadota; class Gammaproteobacteria; order Lysobacterales; family Lysobacteraceae; genus Stenotrophomonas; species Stenotrophomonas sp. 99219_Sma. The sequence goes on from NZ_CM151117.1 coordinate 2,470,458, forward strand.
GCCCGAGCCCGAGGGGCCGATGATGGCGATGAACTCGCCGGCATCGATGCGCAGCGAAACGTCCTTCAGCACCACCACCTCGCCGGCGGCGGAGCGATAGGCGCGCGATACGCCATGCAGTTCCAGCAGTGCGTCGGCCATGCTCACATCCCCAGCAGGCTGGTCGGTTCGGATTCGCCGCCGCTGGGCGCCTGGCCGACCACCACGTTCTCACCCTCGCGCAGGCCGGACAGGATCTGCACGGCGGTGGCGGTGCGCAGGCCGGTCGTCACCGCACGTTCCTGGGCGCGGCCCTTGGTGTCGAGCACGCGCACGGTTCCACGGCTGCCGTCCTTGCCATCCGAATCGGTCAGCGCCGTCAATGGCACCTGCAGCGCGTTGGCAACCCGTGCCAGCTGCAGGGTCACCTTCACCGTCATCGAGGGCTTCAGCTTCAGGCCGGGATTGGCCACGTCGAACAGGCCGGCGTAATACACCGCCTTCGGCGTCTGCGCAGAGCCACCCGCATTGCCGGTGGCGACGTCGGCAATCGAGGAGGGCGCCGGTTCCAGCTGCTGCAGGTGGGATTCATAGCGGCGGCCGCTCGGCCCCAGTGTCGAGAACCACAACGGTTGCCCCGGTGCCACCAGCTCGACGTCGGCCTCGGCGATCTCGGCGCGCACGGTCATCGTATCCATCTGCGCCAGCATCACGATGGTCGGCGTGGTCTGCATCGAGTTCAACGTCTGCCCGGCCTTGGTGACGATGGCCACGATGTAACCGTCGCTGGGCGAAACAATGCGGGTATAGCCCAGGTTGATCCGTGCGGTTTCGACCTGGGTCACGGCCTGCTCGATCTGCGCCTGCAGCGCGGCCACCTCCGAACGTGCCGCATCGCGTGCCACGCGTGCGGCTTCGAAACCTTCCTGTGACACCAGGCGCGACGCCACCAGCTGCGACTGCCGCTGGTAAGCGCGACTGGCCTGCGCGTAGCGGGCCTCGCTGGCGGCATGCTGGGCACGCAGCGTATTGGTAGCCGCCTCGGCGCTGCGCAGTGCGATGCGCTGCGGCTGCGAATCGACCTCGGCGATCAGGTCACCGGCTTGTACGCGCTGGCCCAGCACCACATGCAGGCGCTTGACCTGGCCGGACACCTGCGCACCCACCGCCACCAGCTCCTTGGGATGGACCCGGCCGACCGCCTGTACGGTCTTCTCCAGATCTGCCACCCTTGCCGGCGCAGTGATCAGCGCGGCATCATCGCCGCCGGCGAACGCCCACCATCCAGCGCCGGCGGCCAATGTGGCCACCGTAGCGGCAATGATCCAGGTCCTGCGGTTGCTCATCGAAACGCCCGGCTGCGTGCAGTCGCCCAATGCGACCGCCGAAACCGCAGTCTGGAAGCCGCGGATGGACGTTTCTTGGAGCCACTGTGGAGATTGCATGGAGGCGCGGCAGCCGTTCAGGCACCAGCCCCGCGCCTGAATGCTGCAGCCTGCGTCCACGCAATCTCGACACAATCTCGACCGAGTCTCCATCAACGGTCGCTAGCCTCGTCGGCCTCGCCGACTGCCCGCCTGCCGTGTCCCTTTCCCATCCAGACCTGCCACCCATCGATGTGCGCCGTGCCTACCTGGCGTGGTGTGCGCCTTCGCCGTGGTTGATCGCCGTCGTGTTGGCATCGACCACCAGCTGGATGCTGGCCGCGTCGGATCCGTTACCCCCGCTGCTGGCGGGCTTCGGGGCCGCCGCCCTGGTGGGGTTCCGCAGCGATGGGCCCGGTGGCACCGGCCGTTCCGGCGCTCTCGCGTCGCTGGCGCTGATTGGTCTGGCGGTCTGGGCGGCAACGCACCCGGTCGCCGACGTCACCCTGCATCTACTGGTCGCCCTTGCCACTCTCGCGATCGTCGCCCTGCTGGCACTGCGCCTGCGCGCCATCCTGGGCATGGCCTCGCGGCTGCAGGCCCGGGTAAACACCACCCCCATGGCATCGCGCTGGAGCAAGCTGCCGGCGGCGGTGTCCACCCTGGTGCTGCAGCAGCTGCGCGGCCCAGGTGCAGTGGAACCCAGCCTGCAGCGCACGCTGGTGCTGGCCACCCTGGCCTGGGCTGCCAACGAAGAGGCGCAGGACATGCAGTGCCGACGATGACCCTGCCCCAGATCCCGCCCTTGCCCACCCTTGCCCCGAACCCGCATCACGCAATGAACGATCTCCGTACCCGACAGGCACCCTTGGTGCTGATTGCCGAAGATGAGGGCGAAATCGCCGACATCCTCAGTGCCTACCTGGCCCGTTCCGGCCTGCGCAGCGCCCGCGCCGCCGACGGGGAGGCGGCACTCGCCAGCCACCGCCAACTGCGTCCGGACCTGGTGCTGCTGGATGTGCAGATGCCAAAACTGGATGGCTGGCAGGTGCTGAGCGAACTGCGACGGATCGGCAACACCCCGGTCATCATGCTCACTGCGCTCGACCAGGACGTGGACAAGCTGACCGGGCTGCGCGTGGGCGCCGACGACTACGTGGCCAAGCCATTCAATCCGGCCGAGATCGTCGCCCGCATCCAGGCCGTGCTGCGCCGGAGTTCCCGGACCGTGGTCGAAGCGCCCAACGGACTGATCCGCCAAGGGCCCTTCGAGATCGACCTGCGCAGCCACGAGGTGACCGTGCGCCATGGCGAGCAGGTGCACGAACTGAACTTCACCCTCACCGAGTTCCGGCTGCTGGTGCACATGGCGCGTGCGCCACGGCAGGTACATGCGCGGGCCGATCTCCTGCATGCCTGCCTGCCCGAGGGCGACGCGCAGGAACGCACCGTCGACAGCCATGTCAGCAAACTGCGGCGCAAGCTGGAGGATGTCGGCGTGATCGGCATTCCCGCCACCATCCGCGGCGTCGGCTACCGCTTCCTGGACTGAATGATGAACCCCAAAGGCAAGAGCATCGGACGCCAGATCACGCTGTCCATCACGGTGGCCTCGCTGTGTTCGACGGTGCTGTCGATCAGCGGCTTCTACCTGTTCTATTACCTCATGGAGGTGTTCTATCCGCGCTGGTACGACGAGCCGGAAACGATCATGCCGTCCGGGCTGGAATGGCTGTGGATCGGATTGACCGCCACCGTGGTCGTCATCTTCGCCACGCTGGTCGCCTCGCGCCTGACCCGGCGCATCATCACGCCGTTGAACTCGGTGGCCGAAAGCCTGCGCCGGGTCGCCAGTGGCGATCTGGAAGCGCGTGCACGCGGTGGTGATACCACGATGGCCGAAGCGGCCACGCTGGTCAGCGATTTCAACTCCATGGCAGAACGGCTGAGCCGGATGTCCGAGAACCGGGTGTTCTGGAACGCGGCGATCGCGCATGAACTGCGCACGCCGATGACCATCCTGCGCGGCCGCCTGCAGGGCATCGCCGAAGGCGTGTTCGAGCCGGGGCCTGAGCAGTTCAACAGCATGCTTACCCAGCTGGAAGGCCTGACCCGCATCATCGAGGACCTGCGCGTGGTCAGCCTGGCCGAGAGTGGCCACCTGGATCTGCGCCTGCAGCGCAGCGATGTCAGCGTGCAGGTGGCCGCAGTGGTGGAAGCCATGTCCGAGGCACTGAACGAAAGCGGGTTCTCGGTAACGCTGGACGCACGGCCGTCGCTGGCGGATTGCGATCCTGCACGCATCCGCCAGGCGGTGCTGGCGCTGCTGGAGAACGCGCGTCGCCATGCCATTCCCTGCCCGCTGCGGGTGTACGTGACGCTGGCCGAAGGCCATTGCACCGTCACGGTGGAAGATGGCGGCCCCGGTGTGCCGGACGACCTTCGCGACAGCATCTTCGAAGCCTTCCAGCGCACGGATGTTTCCCGCTCGCGGCAGAGTGGTGGCTCCGGGCTTGGCCTGGCCGTGGTGCGTGCGATTGCCGTGGCCCATCACGGAACAGCGCTATGCCGGGCCACCGAACGTGGTGGCAGTGCCTTCGAAATCCGCTGGCCGGTGCATGCCCGCCGTTGAGGCGGTAGACACTGCCCTGGTAGCGGCCCACCTTGGTGGGCATTTGCATCGCTGAACGGCGCCGGTTTCTCCACGCAATCTCCATCGTCCCTCCATGCCTTCTCCAAAGGGTTGCAGATACTGGGCGCGATCCGGGAGATGGCAGGCATCCGTCCCCTGCCCTGACTCCGACCCACCCAGGCACCCGCATGAAACCCCCACACGATCCGGCGGCCGCCGCCGGCAGCATCGGCCAACAGAACGCGGCCGCCACCCTCAAGGCCATCCTGCGCACCTACCCGTGGCAGCTCACCGGCACGTTCTCGCTGGTGGCGCTGGAGAACGCGCTGCTGCTGGCGTATCCGCTGTTTGCCGGCTTCGCGGTGGACGCGATCATCCGCGGCGACATCGGCCACGCCATCTCCTACGCCGGCGTGGTGCTGTTGTTCTGGCTGGTCGGTGCCGCCCGCCGTGCGGTCGATACCCGTACCTTCACCCGCATCTATGCCGACCTGGCGGTGAATGTGGTACAGGCACAGCGCAGGCTGGGCCACGCCACCTCCACCTCGGCCGCACGCGTGGTGCTGGCCCGCGAGTTCGTCGACTTCTTCGAGAAGCACGTGCCGATCATCGCCACCGCGCTGGTATCGATGTTCGGTGCGGCGGTGATGCTGCTGGTGATCGAACCGCTGGTGGGCGCAGCGAGCCTGATCGCGCTGCTTGGCGCAGTGTTGCTGATGCCGTCGTTCGCACGCCGCAACGAGCAGCTGCATGGGCGGCTGAACAACCGGCTGGAACATGAAATCCGACTGGTTGACCGGGTCAGCCCCTCGGTGTTGCGTCGCCACTACACCACGCTGTCGCGGCTGCGCATCCTGCTCTCCGATCGCGAAGCGGGTGCCTTCGTGGTCGTTGGCGCAGCGGCAGCGGTACTGTTCGCGCTCACCATCGGCCGTCTCGCCACCACCGATGGGGTTACCCCGGGCCATGTGTATGCAGTGATGACCTATCTGTGGACGTTCGTCGGCAGCCTGGATGATGCACCGTCGATGGTGGATCAGCTGGCGCGGTTGAAGGACATCGGCCGCCGCGTCAGCCCCGGCATGGAAGATGCGGAGCACAAGGACGCCGCTTGACCGGTAGATGCCCACCTTGGTGGGCAACGATGTATCGCGGCGCCAACCAAGGTTGGCGACTACCGGGGCAACGGTGCCAACCAGGATTTGCGGTTACCTCGCGGAAGGACATCGGCCGCCGCGTCAGCCCGGGCATGGAAGATGCGGAGCGCAAGGATGTCGCTTGACCGGTAGATGCCCACCTTGGTGGGCACCGACACATCGCGGCGCCAACCAAGGTTGGCGACTACCGGGGCAACGGTGCCAACCAGGATTGGCGGTTACCTCGCGGAAGGACATCGGCCGCCGCGTCAGCCCCGGCATGGAGGATGCGGAGCGCAAGGACGCCGCGTGACCGGTAGATGCCCACCTTGGTGGGCAACGATGTATCGCGGCGCCAACCAAGGTTGGCGACTACCGGGGCAACGGTGCCAACCAGGATTGGCGGTTACCTCGCCGAAGGACATCGGCCGCCGCATCAGCCCGGGCATGGAAGATGCGGAGCGCAAGGATGCCGCTTGACCGGTAGATGCCCACCTTGGTGGGCAACGATGTATCGCGGCGCCAACCAAGGTTGGCGACTACCGGGGCAACGGTGCCAACCAGGATTGGCGGTTACCTCGCGCCTGCCGTGCGCCCGCACATCGCCAATGCACCGATGATCAACGCTTCCATGCTGCGGTCGAACTCGGCCTCCTGCGCCTTCCGATCCAGCGGGCGTCGCGTGGTATCCACCACCGCATGGCGTGAGTACACGGTGTCGGCCAACGCCACGGCGTGATAGGCCACGGTCGACAGCAGCCACGCCGCCTGCTCGAGCGGCAGATCATGCACGCGGCTGAATTCGGCATGGTGGCGCTGGATGCGCGCCAGCATCTCCGGTGTCTTCGCGCCGTGGCTGACCAGGAACGGCGCCAGGCCCGGATTCCCGTCCACCAGCGTCCGCAGTGAACGTTGGAACGCACGCAGATCCTCCTCGATGCTGCGCCGGCCAGCGGCATCCAGTGCCGGTGCCTGCCAACGCTCGAAGATCGCCTCGGCCACCAGCTCGCGCAGTGCCGCCAGATTCGCCACATGCTTGTACAGCGCGATGTGGCTGACCCCCAACGCCGCCGCCACGCCCACGAAGCTCAGCCCCGGCAGCGTCATGGCAATGCCGGCGTCGGCGATGCGCTCGCGGGTGATGGTGGGCGGTCGCCCACGGGCAGCGGTCTTTTTCGGTGCAGCCATGCGGTAACGGTTCCTGCGCGGTGCGCGGGCAAGGGCCGTCATGGTGGTCCGCAGCGACGCCGTGGTCAACGCGTCGCTGCGGTCCGTGGACAGGCCCCGGTTGCGGCACGATCAATTTAGTTTACTATGATGTAACTAATTCGCATTTGCAGTGTCCAGGATCGTTGTCGATGTCCGCGTCCCCCACTTCAATCACCCCGGCCGGGCCGCTGCGCGGCGCCGACCATGATCGCGGCCTGCAGGCGCTGCAGGTCCAGGTGGTCGCGGTTGCACAGCCGTGCGCCAGCCTGCTGCGCCTCGTGGTCCAGCTGCCGGAACATGCAGAACTCGCGCCCTGGCAGCGTGCCAACACCGCCGTGCGCATCCAGCTCGGCGCCACGTTCGGCGATGTGTCACGGATCTACACCGTGCGCAGCCTCGATCCCAACACCCGCCAGTTCACCCTGGACGTAGTGCTGCACGAGGCGCCGGGGCCGATGCTGGCCTGGGTACGTGCGCTGCGCCCCGGTGATGCCTTCGATCTGACCGGACCGCGCCACCATCTGCAGGTACCGCAGCGCGAGGGCACCTGCGCCCTCCTGTTCGCCGACCCAAGCGCCATCCCTGCCCTGTTTGCATTGCTGCAGCAGTGGCCGGCCGACCTGCGCGCAGAGGCCTGGATCGCCTCGGATGATGCATTCCCGGTAGACGAACTGCCCGCCATTGAAGGTGTCCGCGTGCTCCGCCTCGCCACCGGTGACGTGCCGTTGCTGCAGCAGGCGCGCCAACTGCGGCCGGAACCCGGCAGCACGGTCTGGGCGGCCGGCGAGCGCGAGGAAATGCGTGCCCTGCGCCGCCACTTCATCGAAACGGTCGGCCTGCCACGCGCCGACGTTGCCGTGGCCGGCTACTGGAAACGTGGCGAGACCACCACCGAGACCGACCAGCGTCGCCGCCGCAACTACGAGCGCGTGCTGGCACGCGGCGGTGGCCTGCAGGACCTCGACGACCTCGCCGACGATATCTGATCCACCCCGCAGTATCCGCGCCCCGCGCTTCGTTCCACCCAGCCACAGATCGCCCACGCACCTCGCGTGCAGCACTGCCACAGCGGCAGTGCCGTGCCCTCTGCCAGCCATTCCACAGCCCGCGTCGTCCTGCCCCTGCAGGTCACAGACGGCGCCGTGCTGGCCGATCGCACGACCCACCACACGAGAACCGCCATGTCCCTCCCCCTGCGAACCCTGCCCCTCCCACGCCGCTCGGCGCTGTCCCTGGCCGCCCGTGCGGCGTTGCTGCCCACCCTGCTGATCGCCACCGCCGCACACGCCAACGATGCACCCGATGGCGCCCGCCAGTTGCCCACCGTGAACGTGCGCGCCGACAAGACCGCACCCACCGATACCTACGCCGGCGGCCAGGTCACGCGCGGCAGCGGCGTCGGCCTGCTCGGCGAGCTCGACTTCATGGACACGCCGTTCAACACCACCCGCTACACCGCCGACTTCATCGACAACATCCAGGCGCCGGACCTGGTGCGGGTCATCGCACTGACCGACCCCAGCGTCTACAGCAGTGGCTCCAGCGGTGGCATCACCGACTACTTCAACGTCCGCGGTTTCGGTGTCGCCTCGTCGGATATCGGCTTTGGTGGCCTGTACGGGCTGATCCCCTACTACCGCGTCACTCCCGAACTGGCCGAGAGCATCGAAGTGCTGAAGGGCCCGTCCGCGCTGCTCAACGGCATGCCGCCCGGTGGCTCGGTGGGCGGTGCGGTTAACGTGGTACCCAAGCGTGCAGGCGACACGCCGCTGACCCGCTTCACCGCCAGCTACGGCAGCGACGCGCAGTGGGGCGGTCACCTGGATGTCGGCCGCCGCTTCGGCGCGGACAAGCAGTTCGGCGTACGCCTCAATGCCGTGCATCGCGACGGCGACACCGCCACCGACCACCAGCAGCACAAGACGCAGCTCGCATCGCTCGGCCTGGACTGGCGTGGTGAGCGCTCGCAGGTGTCGCTGGACCTGTTCAGCAGCCGCGACCATGTGGATGGCCTCAACCGTGGCGCCTCGCTGGCGCCCGGCCTGGCCGTGCCCCGCCCGCCGAAAGCCAGCACCCTGTTTGCACCGGACTGGACCTTCAGCACCGTCAAGGACCAGGCCGCCGCACTGCGCTGGTCGTTCGACATCAATGACTACCTGCAGGCGCATGCCAGCTACGGCCACGGCCATACCGATTTCGACTCCATCGCCAGTGCCACCACGCTGATCACCAACACCGCCGGCGACTTCCGCAACAACTTCGCCCACCAACGCTTCATCTACAGCAAGGACACCACCGAAGCCGGATTGTCGGCGCGTTTCCGCACCGGCGCGGTCGATCACGCGCTGGCGATCAGTGCAGCCTGGTACCAGCACGACCAGAAGTTCGGCTTCAAGCGCAACCTGCTGGCCCGCGATTGGGTAACCAATATCTACACCCCGCAGTGGGGCCCTGCCATCGACCGCAGCTTCAGTGATGCGTCGCTGCCGAAGACCGCGGAAGTGCGCACCACCAGCTTCGGCATCGCCGATACGCTGTCCTTCATCGATGATCGTGTGCAGCTGACCCTGGGCATCCGTCACCAGACCGTGCTCAGCGATACCTTCGATGGCGGCACAGGCAAGCGCACCGCACGCTACGACGCCAGCGCCAACACCCCGGCCGGTGCACTGCTGTTCAAGGCCAGCGACCGCCTGTCACTGTATGCCAATTACATCGAAGGCCTGAGCCAGGGCAGCACCGCCCCGGCAACCGCCGCCAACGCGGGCGACGTGTTCCCGCCGTTCAAGACCCGCCAGCGCGAGGTCGGTGCCAAGTTCGACTTCGGCCGCTTGGCCAGCGCATTGAGCGTGTACGAGATCGAAAAGCCCAGCTCCTACACCGACCCGGCGACCAACGTGTTCTCGTTCGGAGGCCAGCAACGCAACCGGGGCGTGGAATGGACCGTGTTCGGCCAGGCCACCGAACAGCTGCGCGTGCTCGGTGGCATCGGCTGGCTGCAGCCGAAGCTGACCCGTACCCAGGGCGGCGTCAACGAAGGTCGGTTGGCGACGGCCACACCGCAATGGCAGGGCAAGCTCGGCGTCGAATGGGACGTGCCGACCGTGGCCGGCCTCACCCTCACCGGCAACGCGGTCAGCCTGTCCAAGGGCTACATCACTGCTGACAACAGCCAGTGGGTGGCGGGCCGCACCGTGTTCGATCTCGGTGCCCGCTATGCGACGCAAGCGGCCGGCCATCCGCTGGTACTGCGTGCCACCGTGCAGAACGTGACCAACAAGGCGTACTGGGCGGGCAGCCTCGGCTCGGGGCTGGGTACGCCACGCACCGCCCTGCTGTCGGCCACCATCGATTTCTGATCCTCGTTTCAAGGGCGCCGCGCCATTGCGCGTGGTGCCCTGGAGAAGTGCTTTGACCGTTTCCCGTACCGCCTCCGTGCTGACCTGGCTGCCCCTGGTCTCACGCATCATCGCCGCGTTGTTCGGCGGCTATGTGCTGGCCGCGCTGTGCAGCATCGCCGCACTGACGCTGCCCATTGATGGTCGCCAGGCCGTGTTCACCGGCATGCTGGCCAGCTTCCTGTTGTACGCCGGCGCCGTGGTCTGGGTGTTCGCGGTGCGCTCGGCGTGGCGTGCGTGGCTGGGCCTGATCGTCGCGGCGTTGCCCTTGTGGTTGATCGCACAGACGGTCGGCAACGGAGGCGCTGCATGAGCAAGGTCGATCGCACTCCGAAGCCACGCGGCATCCGCCAGACCATGTCCGACCTGCATATCTGGGTGGGGCTGCTGGCCGGATGGATCCTGTACGCGATGTTCCTCACCGGCACCGCCAGCTACTTCCGCGACGAGCTCTCGCGCTACACCCGCCCGGAAATCGCCACACCGTCCGTGTTGCCGGACGCCGCTGTGGTTGCGCAGCGTACCGTCACGGCGATCATGGCCGACACGCCTGCGGCCAGCCAGATCAACCTCAGCCTGCCGAGCACGCGCATGCCGTGGGTGTCGGCGATGTGGGCCAGCCCGGGCGGGCGTGGCCGGCATGGCTTCGACTCGGGCCTGTTCGACGCCAGCACCGGTGCACCGCTGCAGGCACGTGACACCGGCGGCGGTGACTTCTTCTACGCCTTCCATTTCAATCTGCACTACATGCCAGCCATGTGGGGTCGCTGGATCGTCGGCCTGTGCGCGATGTTCATGCTGGTGGCGATCGTCAGCGGCGTGATCACCCACAAGAAGATCTTCGCCGACTTCTTCACCTTCCGTTGGGGCAAGGGCCAGCGCTCATGGCTGGATGGGCATGCGGCGCTGTCGGTACTCGGCCTGCCGTTCCACTTCATGATCACCTGGAGCGGCCTGGTGATGCTGGCGGTACTGTACATGCCGTGGGGCCTGGCCAAGCTGCCGGACAAGCGCCAGCAGGCCGAGGTCGTCAGCGAGATGCGCCTGTTCCTGCCACCGCAGAAGGCCGCCGGCCACCCTGCTCCGCTCACCAACGTCGGTGCACTGGTGCAGCAGGCCGAGCAGCGCTGGGGAGCCGGCGCGGTGGGCAGCGTGCAGGTGCAGAATCCCGGCGACGAGAACGCACGCGTGGCCGTGGTGCGTGCGCAGTCCAGCCGTGTTTCGACCACCCCGAACTATCTGCTGTTCGACGGCAGCGGTGGGCAGCTGCTGCAGATCAAGGAACACTCGGGCGTTGCCGCCGATACCCAGGGCGTGCTGTATGGCCTGCACCTGGGCCGCTTCGCCGATGCCGCCCTGCGCTGGCTGTACTTCATCGTCAGCCTGGCCGGCACCGCCATGGTCGGCACCGGGCTGGTGCTATGGACGGTCAAGCGCCGCGCGCAGCTGCCTGATCCGCAGCGCCCCTACTTCGGCTTCCGCCTGGTCGAGCGTCTCAACATCGCCACCGTCGCCGGCTTGTCGGTGGCGATGGCGGCCTATCTATGGGCCAACCGCCTGCTGCCCATCACCATGGACGGGCGCGCGGCGTGGGAGGTGCATGTGTTCTTCCTGACCTGGGCGGCCATGTTCGTGCACGCCACGCTGCGCACACCGAAGCGTGCATGGATCGAACAGTTCCTGCTGGCGGCGTTGCTGCTGGCGCTGCTGCCGGTGCTGACTGCGGTGACCACGCTGCATCCGCTGTGGCGCACGCTGGCCGCGGGCGACTGGGCATTCGCTGGCACCGACCTGACCCTACTGGCATTGGCCGCCCTGCACACGCTGCTGGCGTGGCGCACCTGGCGGCATGCGCCGAAGGTGAAGCGTGCACGGCCGTCTGCCGCGCCACGCACTGCGGCACCGGAGGCCAGTGCATGATCCACGTCATTCTGTTCGTGTTGTCGCTGGCCGCGTTCGCCTGCCTGGCACTGGCGATGGAGCGCCATCAGCGGGACGTGTTGCGTCGTGCGTTGAGCGCGCAGGCAACCCAGCAGCTGCGGGCCATAGGTTGGGCGCTGCTGGTGTTCAGCACCGTGTTTGCCATGCGCGGGTTGGGCGTGGGTTCTGGTCTGGCTGCGCTGTCCGGTCACACCAGCGTTGCCGCGGGCGTGGTGGTGTTGGTGATGGTGGCGCATGGGCGGTGGAATCGGTAGATGCCCACCTTGGTGGGCACCGATACACCACGGCGCCAACCAAGGTTGGCGACTACCGGGCCTTAGGAGCGTTGCTTCGGTAGATGCCCACCTTGGTGGGCGCCGATGGAAGCCAGCGCCAACCAAGGTTGGCGACTACCGGGCCTTAGGAGCGTTGCTCTGGTAGATGCCCACCTTGGTGGGCACCGATGGAAGCCAGCGCCAACCAAGGTTGGCGACTACCGGGCCTGCGCGGCGTTGCTTTGGTAGATGCCCACCTTGGTGGGCACCGGGAGCGATAGGCACCCATGCGCCGCTCGGCGCTACAGGAACTCCGCCATGCGCTGCAGTTCGTCTTCAAGCGCGCCGCGAAACACCTTGTCGCGGGCCAGTGACTTGCCGGCGTAGCCCACGCTGGACGCCAGTTCACCGTCGCGTACGCTGAGATTGGCCCAGCCCACCACCTGGTCGTGCCACAGCACCGGCAGCGCGTAGTAGCCGTACTGGCGCTTCGGCGCAGGCGTGTAGGCCTCGAACTTGTAGACCCAGCCCCACAGCAGCTCGAAGCGGCGGCGGTCCCACACCACCGGGTCGAACGGGGCCAGCAGGCGCACCTGATCGTCCGGCACATGCCGGCGCGAGCGCGGGTTTTCGTCGGCCGGCCAGTACCAGGTGGTGCCGTCCAGCGTGCAGCTGGCCAGCTGTTGCTTGGCCAGCTTCAACGCCTGCCGGGTCTGCTCGGCCAGATGTGGCGCGCCGTAGCCCAGCAGGCGCACCAGGTAGGTCAGGCTGGCCGATGGCAGCGGCGCGTACTTGCGTACCACCAGGTCGATCAGGGCGGCGGCGCGTTCGATCTGCGCCTGCTCGCTGGCATCCGCCTCGGCGTGGTCGGCAACCGCATAGATGCGGGTGCCGCTGTCGCGCCGCTTCACCCGCAACAGCCCGCGGTAGTGCATGCCCTCCAGCAGGTGCGTGCTGGCATTGCTGGTGCCGCCCCAGTAGTTGGTCACCCGACCATGCGCGAACGCCTGGTCGACCTCACGCGGATGCACGCTGCCACGCTCGCGCACGAAGGCCAGTACGTCCGCCGCGCGGCGCTGGGTTTCGGCATCCCATTCGCGCTTGGACACGCGCGGGTGCATCAGCGCCAGATGTTCGCGCGGCAGGAAGCCGTAGTTCACCAGGCAATCCTCTTCCACTGGCAGGCGCGCATAACGCCGCTCCAGATCACCGGCACGGTAGTCCTTCACCCGATGGCGCAGGGTCAGGTCCTGCGCACGCGCGGGCGCACGGATCGGATCGGCCTGCACGAAGCCCAGGCGACGGATCGCGGTCAGCAGCGTGGTGGGTTTGAACAGCGTGCGCGCCACCGCGTAGCGGCGCAGATCATCGAGGGTGGGTGTGGCAGGCATGGCTGCATTGTAGATCCACGCCATGCGTGGATGGGGCCGTGGGGAGCCGTGCAACGGCATCCACGCATGGCGTGGATCTACCGAAGTTCCAACACCTCCAGCGAACCGATCACCAGCGCACGCATGCCCTGCTTGAACTCGGTGATCACCTGGCCCTCTTCGTCGTCGGCAATCCCGTAGACCGTATTCGCACCGGCAATGCAGTAGAACGCGATCGTGGCCAGCAGCCAGCGCGCCTTGTCCAGCGGCAGGCCGAACACCTCGGCCACATGGGCCTGGTGCGAGGCGATCTTCTCCAGCATCGGCGTGGTCGCCACCGAACGACGCAGCAGGTACGGCGGCAGCCCGGGGTGCGCTTTCACCACTTCGCACAGCGAATCCACGAACCCCAGCAGGTAAGCCTGCAGACCGCCCGGTGCATCGGCCGACGCTCGCGGAATCTGCCAGCGCTGGAACACCGTGTCGGCCACCAGCCGCTTCAAGGCCTCCAGATTGGCCACGCGCTTGTAGACCGCGGCCTGGGTCACCGCCAGCTCGGCGGCCACGTTGGCCATGGTCAGGTTCGGCAGGCCCAGCTTGATGCCGATGTCGGCCAGACGATCAGGGGTGATGGTGGGCGGACGGCCACGGGCCGACGCCGGGGTTTCAGGGTGCATGTTCATACCGTAGCGAGGGTGCCAGCAAAGGGACCCTCTTGTCCGCTTCATATGGTTTAGTTTAATTTACTCAACTAATTCGGAATGCGTGTGGTTCGCAACACCGCCGCCGTCCGCGATCGAGCCCATGGCTCACTTCCCGCCAGGTCCCCACCCAGCCGACAACCCTGCGCTGCGCCCTCTCCCGTGCTTGCCGATGGCAGCGCGCCAGGCGCGTTCGCACCTGCGATTCACAGGAATCTGGCATGACCGTGTACGACCTTCCCTCTCCGCTGCTACGCGCAGCTGCTGATCCGACCCGCGTGTTGATGCTCCCGCCGGGCATGGCCCGGCGCTACCAGAGCACCCCCAATGCGCGTAGCGGCCAGACGCAGGCGCTGGGCATCCGGATGTCGGCCCTGGCACTGGGCCTGCTGGCATCGTTTGCCGCGCTGGCCGAATCGGCGCCGTCCACCCTGCCCTCGGTGCAAGTGCAGGAACAGCGCCGGGTGACCGGTGACTATGCCGGCGGACAGGTAGCCTCCGGCAGCCGTGTCGGCCTGCTCGGCGACAAGGACTTCATGGACACGCCGTTCAGTACCGTTAGCTACACCGAAGCCTTCATCCGCGACCGCCAGGCCAAGGACCTCACCGACGTCATCGCCGCCACCGACCCCACGGTGTTCAGCAACGGCGTCACCGGTTCCTGGAGCGAGAACTACGCCATCCGCGGCTTCGCTTCCAGCACCAGCGACACCACGTTCAACGGCCTCAGCGGCATGGCACCTTACTACCGCACCTCGCCGGAAATGTTCGAGCGCATCGAGGTCTTGAAGGGCCCGTCCGCCCTGCTCAACGGCATGCCGCCGGGCGGCTCGGTTGGTGGCAGCGTCAACCTGGTACCCAAGCGTGCCGGTGAGCAGCCGTTGCTGCGGATCAGCGCCAACTTCGCCTCCGATGCGCAGTTCGGCACCCATGTGGATGTAGGCCGCCGTCTGGGCGCCGACAAGCAGTTCGGCATCCGCTTCAACGGCGCTTACCGTGATGGCGACGGTGCAGTGGGCAAGCAGAGCAAGAAGGTGCAGCTAGGCTCGCTGGCGCTGGATTGGCGCGGCGAGCGCGCCCGCCTGTCCGCCGATCTGTACAGCGCCGACGACCGCGTCGATGGCCCAGCCCGTGGTGTCGGCCTGGCACCGGGCGTGGCAATTCCGCGGCCGCCGCGTGGCGACACCCTGATCAACCCGGATTGGGCCTACGTGGACAGCCAGGACAAGGGCGCGATGCTGCGTGGCGAGCTGGACATCAACGAACACCTGATGGCCTACCTGGCCTACGGCACCAGCAAGACCGACTACCGCTACAACGGCTCGATCAGCGCGCAGATACTCAACCCGGCCGGTGACTTCACTACCGTGATCGGCCAGCTGGCGTTCGACATCAAGAAGCAG
Source organism: Stenotrophomonas sp. 99219_Sma (assembly GCF_056480785.1). Taxonomy (NCBI): domain Bacteria; kingdom Pseudomonadati; phylum Pseudomonadota; class Gammaproteobacteria; order Lysobacterales; family Lysobacteraceae; genus Stenotrophomonas; species Stenotrophomonas sp. 99219_Sma. The sequence goes on from NZ_CM151117.1 coordinate 2,485,845, forward strand.
TCAGGTGATGCCGGCCTGGGCGGCAGCTTCCGTACCGGCAGCGTCGGCCACCAATGGGCCGCCAACGTGACCCACTACCAGCACACCCAGAACGACTACGGCCGCCGCAGCGTGCCGGGCTGGGACTGGACCACCAACCTGTACCACCCGGTGTGGGGGCCGGCCGCGCCGTTCGTGGCCCCGCACATCTCGCACACCGAGCTGCAGCTGGACAGCATCGGCTTCGCCGACACCTTGTCCTTCGCCGATGACCGCGTGCAGCTGACCGTAGGCGTGCGTCGGCAGCAGGTGGTCAGCGAAACTTTCAACGTGGCTAGTGGCGTACGCACCTCACGCTATGACGAGAGCGCCACCACCCCTGCCGCCGCGTTGCTGGTGAAGGCCACCGATACGCTTTCGATCTACACCAACTACATCGAAGGCCTAAGCCAGGGCGCCACCGCGCCGATGACCGCCGCCAATGCCGGCGATGTGTTCGCACCATTCCGCACCAAGCAGAAGGAGCTGGGCCTGAAACTGGACCTGGGCAGCTTCGCGCACACCTTCAGCGTGTACGAGATCAAGCGCCCAAGCAGCTACACCGACCCGGTTACGAATATCTTCTCGTTCGGTGGCGAACAGCGGAACCGTGGCGTGGAATGGGGCTTCTTCGGCTCACCACTGGATGGCGTGCGCCTGCTGGGTGGCGTGGCCTACGTGCAGCCCAAGCTGACCCGCACGGCCGGTGGTGTGAACGAAGGCCGCAATGCTACCGCCGTTGCGCAACGCCAGGCGAAGCTGGGCGTTGAATGGGATGTGCCGGCGCTGGAGGGCTTGACCCTGACCGGCAATGCCACCGCGATGTCGAAACAGTACATCAGTGCCGACAACAGTCTGTCGGTGCCGGGGCGCACGCTGTTTGATGTGGGTGCGCGCTACAGCACCACGGTGGCCGGACGACCGCTTGCCCTGAGAGCGAGCGTGAACAACGTGGCCAACAAGGCGTATTGGGGCATGCCGTTGTTGTCCAGCCTGGCGCTGGGTGCACCGAGGACGGTGCTGTTGTCGGCCACGATGGATTTCTGACGGTTCACGATGACTCCATGACAGTCTGGCCCGGCGAACGCCGGGCCAGCTGCTGGAACCCGGCGCTTCAACAGGCGCGAACGCCCAGCAACTCGTCCAGCATGAGAAAGCGACTGCGACGGCTGAGCAGACGGTCCAGGAAGATGCCGATCCCCGAGCCGCCCATGCCGTAGTCATTGCAGATCCGGTAGTGCGCCGGTCCAGCGAATGCGACACCGCCCTCACAGTCGAGTGCGTGCGGCAGGATCGCCTCGGCTTGGTAGTACGCCGCATTGCTGAAGCGCTCGTCCTGCAGCAAGCAGGCCAGATCCAGCAGGTACTCGCCGAACCCGGCATTGCCGCTGTCCTGCCAGATCTTGTTGGTGATCCGCGGGCGCACGGAATGTGCGCAGTCCAGCGCAACATCACGGAACCGCTCGGTGCCTGTGGCGACGTAATGGCGCAGGCATGCCATTCCGACGCCTGCCGAGCCAAAGCGGGTGTGCGGGCTCGCCGGCGCGCCGGCGGCGCCTTCAACATGCGTCGGCCAGACCAGTCTGCCTGCAATGCGAAGACCATGGGCGATATCGAAATCCAACGCCTCGGCCGCGGCCGCCAGGTAACGTCTGTCCCCGGTCACCTTGCCGAGATAGGTCAGGAACAGCGCGATGCCGCTTTGGCCGTCTCCCAGCCCCAGGCCCGTGCGGTCGCCGGCTTTCCAGTAGCGGCCCTGTGGGGCGCGTTGCCCAGCCGCCAGCAGCGTGTCACCGATCCGCGCGGCCACGGCAAGATGGGTCGGATCGCCCAGGCCCTGCCAGGCGTGCAGGTTCAACAGTCCCACTCCGGCTGCACCAAAGTACAGCCCAGGCAGCAGGAGCGCAGATGCATCCTCATTGACCTCATCCAGCAGGCGATGCGCCGCCTCGTGCCGGCCCGCGCAGATCAGCAGCAATGCGACACCACCACGACCGGAATACAGCCCCGAGGGGCAGCGCTGCGGTGTGGCTGCATTCTCGATCCAGTCAAGCACCCCTGGGGCCAGCGTGCCGGTGCGGCGCAGCAGGAAGAACGCAACACCGGTCGCTCCGAACTGGAGCGATACCGGATTGGTCATGAACATCTGCAGCCCTGCAGGCCACAGCCGGTCGGCGCGCGAAAGGTCACAGGTGGATGAAAGGTAGCGCTCGTAGCCTTCAAGCACAGCCGCAATCCGCGTTTCGGTCTGCGCGGCGGCCGGCGGTGCCGCGAGCAGCGCTGACCGTGTCGGGAACATCAACACGCCTGACTGCGGAGAGGGTGCCGTACGCAGGTGCCGCAGTGCACGGCCAATGTCCCAGCGCTGGCCGGGATCCTGATGCGTCAGTCCTACCACGATATCGTGCAGATCCATCGGCAGACCCAGATCGCCCAGCACCTGCTTGAATTTGTGCTCCAGCAGCGCGTCACGGGACAGATCCAGTCCGGACGCACAGAAGGTGATCATGTCGAAGATCAGCGCACCCAATGCATGGTGATCTTCCTGCACGGTCGGCCGCTGCGCCTGCAGCTGCTCCTGCGACGCGTAGCCGGGTGTCCAGCCCTTGGCCCAGTGAGAGTCGTGGCCGATCTCGTGTGCGAACTCCAGATCGATGAACTTCACCTCGCCGGCAGCGGTGAACATGACGTTGCTGCGGGTCAGGTCACGCAGCACCACGCCATGCTCGTGCACCACCTGCAACGCCTCGGCGATCTGGCTGATTCTGCGGCGGAAACGCTCGAATCCGTCGCAGGCACGTTGTTCGTCCTCCGCGAAGTAGAACGCCATCGCACTGTCCCACAGCGAGATCGCATCCAGTTGTTCCTGCACCAGGAACCAGTTGTTCCATTCCTTGAACAGTTCCACGAACACCGGCACCAGGCCGGTTGCCGACAGCTTCTGCAGAATTCTGGCCTCGCGCTTGATGCCATTGACCATGCCATTGACCAGCTCGGCGCCATCCGCATCCGAGAAGCCGCGCACCTCCCGGATGACCACCTTCTGCCCGGTCGTGGTATCGCGCCCACGATAGATGCCACCGGTGCCGTTGAATTTCAGTACACCATGGACCTGGTAGCGGCCATTGAGAACGATGGGGCCTGCCGGCGTCGGCGCTGCGGCAGCGGCAACGAATGGATCGTCGACCCCGGGCGGCAGCCGGAAACCGGCACCACGTACATCCTCGTGCCAGGTACCGTCGGCCAGCAGGTAGCCCTGCTGCAGGCTGCCGTAGGGATCGGGCCGCGAAACACCCGCGTGGGCCCCGTACCGGTAGTAGACGACAGTGCTGTCACGGTATGCGCGATCGGTAAGGACATGAGGCCCGGAAAGACCTTGCGTCACCTGGTACAGGCGCTCGAGAAGTTCCTGGAACTGTTGCCGGTCCCGCGGATAGATCGTGATGAACTTTCCAGCCTGGAAACGCGACCATCCCTTTCCGAGCGAGAGTCCAAGCATGAAGGGATCCGAACAGAACTTGAAGGAAACACCGGCTTCAACGACGACCGGTGTCATCACGGCCAACGTCTGTTCGGCATTCTCCGGAATGCAGGAAAGATGGATCTTCCACCCATGCGGAAGGGCAACATCCTGCGGGGGTCGGCAGAAGGTCCAGAACCCCCGCGGTTGCACTCCCCATCCAGACGGCAGGCAGCTGCGGACAACCGCCCCGTACTCGTCGCTGGGTGCGTAACGATCCGGGGACTCGAAATGCACACTGTCAACCAGCGTGTACAGGCGCGCGGTCACGTCACTCACTGCCAACCTCCTTGTCCAACGGTTACATACACTCCGTACGCGTGGTCCGCAGTCAAACTGCACCGCCCACCCGGGTGGACGGTGCAGAAACTCCTGCGCCGCGAAACCCTGCCTCCAACGCGACAGCCCGTGCCCCGTGGCAGTCAGGATCGGCCGGCTCCCAGTGGCTTACGCCTTGTCGGAGCCTTCATCGATGCCCAGTCCCGAGCTGTACCAGGACAGGCAGACCACACACTCAGCTTCAGCTTCCAGCGACTCGATTTCCAGCGACTGCAGGGCAAGTACGTTGTTCATTCTTCACTTCCTTATTTTGTTGGGAGATGAACACTGCTGAACACGGCGTCATAATCGATCCTCATTAACGCCGCTTGAAACTTATAAGCGCCCCTCCAATTGCTGTCAAACGCGAACGCAGCAATCACATGCGCTCATTCCTGCTAACGATGGCCCGTCCAGCTGCTTCAACTGAACATCCACGCGAACACCGCCAGCACCGCCAGATGCCCCACGTAGTACCCGTAGAACGCCCACCGCCAGCGCGGCAGTTGCCAGGTCACCCGCGCCGCCAGCAGCACTACCGGAATGGCCAGCAGTGCCCAGCCGTTGTGGTTAGCCCAGCACACCGCTGCAAGCCCAACCAGCAACAGCCACCACGCCCGGTGCCGGAACGCGATCCAGGCCAGCAGCACGCTGCCAACCCCGGCCCACTGGTAATCCACGAACATCGGCAACACGCCGGCGGCCAGCAACAGCTGCACCGGCCGATTGTTCGCCAGCGCATGCACGGCCACTGCCGCAAAAGCAAAGGTGAGCAGGATGTTGAGCGGCAACCAGGAACCGAACGCCAGTGCATGCAATGGCTGCGCAATCAGCCCCCATAGTGTTAACCGGCGTATCGACTTGCGCAGGTCGGCCCCCGGCTGGGCCAGGTTGCAGGCCATCACAATTGCGAACAGCGGAAAGGCGATGCGCCCCAGTTCACTGACCACCAGCACATAGCCGCCGAACAGCACCTTGGCCCCATGGTCGCCGGTCATGGCCAGCAGCGCGATCCACTTCAGCAGCTCGCGCGCGCCGCTGCTGAGGACAGGGTCGAAGGTGAACATCCGTGTCGGGGTCGCTTGCATCATCGAAGCTTATGCGCATCGGCAAGCGCATTTCCATCACCGGGCAGGCAACCAACGCTGCCGGGTGCCACGGGCGGGGGTATGCTGGCTGCCCCTGCTTGTGAGACACGCCCCATGCGCACCCTGTATCCCGCCATCGAGCCCTACCGCGAGTTCACCCTGCCAGTGAGCGATCTGCACACCCTGCACATCGAGGAATGCGGCACGCCCGACGGGATTCCGGTGGTGTACCTGCATGGCGGACCGGGTGCCGGCATTTCGCCCACCCATCGCCGCTTCTTCGACCCGGCACGCTACCGCATCGTGCTGATCGACCAGCGTGGCAGCGGACGCTCCACACCGTTCGGCGAGCTGCGCGACAACACCACGCAGGACCTGGTGGCCGACATCGAGAAGGTGCGCGAGCACCTCGGCATCGAGCGTTGGCTGGTCTATGGCGGTTCCTGGGGCTCGACCCTGTCGCTGGCCTACGCGCAGGCACACCCCGAGCGTGCCACCGGCCTGATCGTGCGCGGCGTTTTCTTGGGCCGCGAGATGGAGAACCGCTGGTTCGCCGAGGCCAACGGCGGTGCGCGCTGGATCTTCCCGGAGCGCTGGGATCGCTACGAGGCCTACATTCCAGAAGCCGAGCGTGGCGACATGATTGCGGCCTACTGGGCGCGCATGGACGGCCCGGATGAGGCGACCCGCATCGAAGCCGCGCAGGCCTGGCTGGGCTGGGAAGACAACGCCGCCACCCTGCAGCACGACGTGGATGCTGTTTCCACGGATGACCCGCTGGACACGCTGGCCAAGGCCCGCATCGAAGCGCACTACTTCCGCAACGGCATCTTCCTGGAACCGGACCAACTGCTGCGCGACATCGACCGCATCCGCCATCTGCCCGGCGTGATCGTGCAGGGCCGCTACGACATCATCTGCCCGCCGCGCAGTGCCTGGGAGCTGGCCAAGGCGTGGCCAGAAGCCAGGCTGGAGATGGTGACCTCGGGCCACAGCGCAAACGAGCCGGCGACGGTAGATGCACTAGTGCGCGCCACGGATGCGTTTGCTGACAGGTTCTAAGACACGGGGTAGTGCCGGCCGCTGGCCGGCATCCCAGCGATTGCAGGTAGAGTCGACTAACTGTGTAAACCCACCACGTTGTTCAGTGGAATTCTGGAAATAGGTGGCTGGCAGCCGATCCCCATGTGGGGTCGGTGCCAGTTGTAGTGGTACAGCCAGGCCGGCAGCGCTCCATCCCGCTCATCGGAGCAGGAATAGGCACGGGCGTAGGCCCATTCGCGCAGGCTGGTCTGGATGAAGCGTTCGGCCTTGCCGTTGGTTCTGGGTGTGTAGGGTTTCGTGCGCAGATGGTGCATCCCCAGCTCCTTCACGGTTCGGGCGAATTGGTTGGAGCGATAGCAGGCTCCGTTGTCGGTCAGTACTCGCTCGAAGTGGATGCCTAAGTTTCGGTAGTACTCCACGGTCTGGCGCAAGGCCAAGCAGGCCGTGTCTGCTGTCTCATTAGGATGTACGGTGCTGAAGGCGACTCGGGAGTGGTCGTCAATGGCGACGTGGACGTAGCTCCAGCCACCGCCGCCGGCGTTGCCGCGCCGGTTGGCATCTACCCGGTGCCCGGGCCGTTTGAAGTTGCCGAGCTTCTTCACGTCCAGATGGAGCAGGCCGCCAGGCGCATCGTACTCGTAACGATTGGCTGGCCTGGGAGGTTCCATACGACACAGACGATTGAGTCCGCAGCGGCGCATCAGCCGCGAAATGGTGCTGGACGGGACGCCCGTGGCCTGGCTGATCGTGCGGTAGGTCTGCCGCTCGCGCCGACGTGCCGCAACGTCTTCCACAGTCTCCAAGCTGGTGGCATGCGGCGTGGAGCGCGGCCTGGAGCTACGGTTCTGCAACCCTTCAGTGCCCTCAGCCCGGAACCGGGCCAGCCACTTGTAGGCCGTGCGCACGCTAACGCCGCAGGCCTGAGCAGCTTCCTCGGCGCGCAGGCCCTCTACAACAATGCGGCGGACAAGAAGCTCTCGACTAAATGGCGTCAAACGGGCATTTTTATGGTGGTTCATCCGGGCTCTTTGGCGACTGGACAGGTGTGGTAACCACCATTTTCCAAAGATGCCCCGGATGAACAACCTACCGAGAGATCACAACTAACAGTCAACTCTACCCAGTCGCTCGACGCACCTGTCACGGATCGGCGTCGAACAGCACGGTCATGTTTCCCTCCCAGTGTGACCCCGGCGACCGGAGCATCTCAGCCACCGCCTCGCGACCCGCGGTGAAACGAAGGGACGAACGTCGGTCCCTGATGTAGCCCTCAGATGTGAATCGTGGTGCACGCGTGTCATCGGGTACCAATCGCGTGTTCTGCGCAGCGCTTCCATCTCGTAGATTTCGCATGCCGGGTAGCGTCATATCCACTTCTACTGGCACGAGCCCACCAGCCCGCCCCTCGCGGATCCCACACTGTCCCTCCACCTCATGCTCGCAGCGCAGCTTCACGCTGAAATCCATGGATGAGGTCAGATGGAAGGGCAACTCGTGACGTAGACGCTCAGGCGCATGGCCATGATTTATCCAGCGTGACCAGCCACCTTCTGGAATCAGTTGAGCGCGCAGATCCTGTCCAGGAATGCGCAACTGAAAATCGTGAATCACATCAAAAGCGAACTTCAGACGGATGTAGCGAATGCCCGTGATGTTGTCGCCGAGATCGATATCCGAACTTTCTCCTCCGGCGGTCCACGTTTCGGTCGCGGCGTAGCGGCCGTCCTGAAGTGTCGCTGCACTGGGCAGGTGTACGTCAATCCCGATTCCGACATTGCGATACACATAGGTGCGCCCATTGCGTGCGCGTGTGCTGTAACAGGCCTGAGGATTCTGCGGGTCACGCACCCCCCAGCCCCCTGTCGACCATCCCAATCCACCTGCGCCGCGAATCGCGGTGCAGCCACCACTTACTCCGTAATACCAGGGATCCACCCCATTGGTGAAATTCAGTCGCAGCGAGATGGCGACGAAACTGATCTGGGCCTGGAATGAATGACCGGAATCGACATTGGTGAACGTCACCAGCCTCGGGGACGGGAAGCGCACATAGGTAGTATCGCGTCGTGCCGCATTGTCTCCAGCACCGCTCTTTCGCCAGTATTCGCGATTGCCCAGGTCGAAGATATAGGCGTTGCGTCGCTGGCATTCCGTGGGGCGCCAGGTGCAGAAGCTTCCGCGAGGCGTGGTGTTCTCGAACTCGGTATTGCCTGGGTCCAGAGCGTTTGGCCGAAAACGGCCGGTTACATTGACCTCCACCGTCTGTGCGGACACCCGGGGTACCCATACCGACGAAAGAAGGACGAGAAGAGCGGCGATGATCTTCAAATTGGTAGACCTCGATTGGCATCAGTCAAAACCGGCTCTGTGCACGGCCAACGGATTGGGGCACCCAATCGCGCCCACCATCAGCAGTTCCCCCTGGCGCGGGTAGCGCCCTCTTCCATCGTCAGTACGCAACTGACCAGGTTCGGGTAGCGCAGCTCCACCACTGGCGCTCGTGCACTCAGCTCAAGCGTGAAGAACCCCTCCTCCTGGCTGACGCTGCGCCCGGCGTGGTTGATCACCTGCACGCCCCGCACGCCATTGCCGTCGGCATCGAGCACCTGCCCCATCACCGTGAAGGTGCGCAGCACATCCACAGTGGCGTGCATCACCCCACCCTTGTTGAGGTGATAACGGACAGTGGAAGGCTGAAGGGTGGCCGCCGGTGCGTGCCGCCCCTTGAAATCGAACTGCACGTGACCCGCGCGGTAGGCGGTCACCGGCACGAAGTTGCGCCCCGGCTTCAGTTCAATGCCACCACCAAGGCTGTCGTCGCCGCGCAGCATCACATCGGGATAGTCGCTGCGCACGTCCACGATGATGCCCGTATCCACGCTGCCGCTGCGGCCCTGGCCAAGCACCGCGGCATGGCCAGCGCCGATCACCAGCGTACTGTCCAGGTTGGCACTGCCGCTGACATGGCCCGAGCCCGCGCCACGGTATAGCTGCACGTTTCCCTCCAACAGCGAACTCTGCAGGTAGGCACCTGCACCAGCACCGATGCCGCTGCGCTCGGCACTGATCATGCCGTTCACGCTCTGCAGCAGCTTGCCATCCACACGCTGCGTGGCTGCCGCGCTGACATAGGTATCGCGCTGGCCAGCCTCGCCGGTACGGCTGCCCAGGCTGCCGCTGTAACTGCGACGCTCGCTTCCCAGCGATACGCTGACGGTCAGATCAACGCCGCGCTGCCGACGGTAATGGGTGAAGCGGCTGCCGGGGCGGTCGTAGGCCGACACCCGCCAGTTCACGTCGTGCCTGCCGAACAGGGTCTCCCGGCGCCCATAGGACACATCGATGCCGGTGCCTTTGGTGAAGCCCGAACTGCGCGCCACCCGCAGGCTGGCATTGTCGCGATGGCTGAAGCGATGGGTGACCGACACCGCGGTGGTGTCCTGCCAGCCGCCACGGGTTTCCCAGCGCGGCGCCGAGCCGTCACCGGGCAGGACACGTTGGCGTTGCTCGGCCCAGCTGCGCGCGTGGTTGGCTACCACCGATCCGGCGCGGTAGCGGTACAACCCCTGCAGATCCACGCCGCGCCCGGCATCACTGGAGGTATAGAAGTTGGTGTAGGTGCTGAAGCGGTCACTGGCCTGCCAGTCCATCGACAGACCGGCCGCGTGGCGCGTACCGATCTGCTGCACGGTGGCACCGGCCACCGCACGTGGATGCACCAGGTAGTTGACCACCGCGCCGGCGGCCAGCTTGCCGTCCTGCGGTGCACGGCCGCTATCGAGCAGGCCACGCTGCTGGCCAGCGAACACGCTGTAGCGCCAGCGGCGGCTGGGGTCACTCCAGCGACTGGGCTTGTGGATCGACGCGGTCTCACGGGAGGCCTCGTGGCCATCCTCCACGACGCGTAGTTCCACGTCATAGATGCCACCCGGCAGGCGACGGGTGTCGATCTCCTGGATACCAGGTTTGACCGCCTGCGTGGACAGTAGATTGCCGTCCCGCAGGATCTCCACCACGCCCTCGCGGCTGGCGGTGACATAGACCGGGTACACACTGGGGCTGCGCGTGTCGGCCAGCAGCACGTCCGACGAGCCGAGCATGAAGCCCAGTGCGGTATCGTTCTGCGTGCCGGGTGCGCGCGGCTGCCGGATGATGCCTTCGAAGGTGGGCAGGAAGTAGCCTGCACGCACGAAATGGTCGCCCAGCTCGCGCTGGGCATGCAGGGCACTGAGATAGTGCTCGCGGCTGCCCGGCTGAGCGTAATACTGGTAGCTGCCGACCGTGCTCCAGCGGCCAACACTGCCACGCAGCTCGGCGCTGTAGCGTGCGGACGTCTGTTGCTCCTGGCCGCCATGCACGGCCACGCTGTTGCGGACGATCAGGCCGTGGCTGCCGCGCTCCGGCAGCGCGATGTGGCGCCCTTCCTTCTGCGCACCCGCTGGTGTCAGCAGGCTGAGCAGGGAATTGGACAGGCTGTAGTGCAGCGCTGCCAAGCCCCGGCATTGCTGGCGGCACACACCCAGCGACATCGGCTCGGCCAGCGCCTCGGCCCAGCGCGCCCGCTCCGTCTGCGGCCATGGACTGTCATGGGCTTCGCCAAAGCCGATCAGGTGCACACGATTGTCTTCGTGCAGCAGCACCTCGGCATCACCCAGATAGCGCCCATCCAGCTCTACCCGCACGGTGAGCGGATTGCCGAACAGGTGCTCACGGAACTCCGCGGGCATGCGCTGGCGCTGCTCCAGCAGGCTGGGCAGCTCACCCAGCGCGAGACCGGCGGCATGGCTGGACGCGGCAAACACCACAGCGCCGATGCCAGCAGCCAGTCGTGCGAGGGCCGGATATGCGGGACGGAGGGGAAGTCTCATGGGTGGACGCCTCTGTGCCTGCCCCCCGCATCGACGATGCGGGAGGAAGGGCACGAAGCTGCACGATCGTCAGATGTCGCTTTCGAAGATCATGTGGAACTGGCCGCCGTAGCTGCCCTGCTTGTAGCCATCGGTCGGCACGGTGGGGGTGATGGCGAACGCCAACGACTTGCCGGCCGCCGCCTGTGCGGCATTGGCCACCGTGATCTTGGCGGCCGAGGTGGCCGGCACCACCACGTTGTCCAGCTTCACGGCCAGGTCGACCACGTCGGCGGCCGAGGCCATCTGCGCCGGTGCCGACAGATAGGCGGTGATGGCCGCCGGCGACTTGATGTTGATGACACGGCCGGTCAGATCGCCCAGAGTCTGGCGGGCGGTATCCCAAGGCAGGTTCTGCGGCAGGCCTTCCCAGCCATCGGGGGTGGACACCTGCAGGCCAGCGGTGTTCGGCACATCAGCGGTGACGTTGACGGTGATCGACTTGGTTTCGGTGGCGGCCAGGGCAATGGCCGGGGTGATCAGCAGGGCGGTGGCCGCTGCCAGCAGGGTGGTCTTCAGGGACATGGATGCACTCCAGGTTCAAGGGTAGGAATCAAGGTGCCAGGCAAGGGCAACGCCGTCCCAGCGGGCGCCTGGCAGGCCCGTTCAGGACAGATCCAACGGTGGAAGTGGGCTTAACGGCGTGAGTCGATGCTGCGTTGGCTGTCGCCTTCGCGAAGCTCGAAGCGCAGAAACTGATGCTCGGTAGCCTGCAGCGCATAGCTGTTGCCAGGACGCACATGGGCGATGATTCCCGGCGTGCAGGTATCGGGGCGGTCGCGCTCGCACTGGCGCAGGTTGTCCAACACCACGGTGGCGTTGCCGAGGTTGCGAACCTGTTGTTGCTCGATGAGCGTGTCGTAGCGCGGGTTTTCGGGTGCTATGAAGAAGATCGTGCCGTAGCCGGTGAAAACGCGGATGGCCGAGGTAAGCTCCGCCGCCTCGCGGGCTTGGTCTTCGCTGAGCGAGAATTCCTCGGCTGTCGGCGCCACCGGGATGAAGCGCAACCGGTAGTAGCGCTCTTTATCGCGCGCACCGCGATACACCAGCCGTGTAGCCTGCTGCCCATTGCCTGCGATGATCAGGCGACTGGGGCTGGCGATGACGCCCCGCGCGTCCGGCGTGTTGCGGACCAGCGCGGCGGTATCCACCGGCGTTTCGCTGGCCTTGCCGTCCGCATCGAAGTGCATCTGGGTGACTTCCACGCGCACATAGGCCGTGGCGTCACCGGTGTTGCGGATACGCTTGAGCAGGTTGCTGTGCGTGGGCTGCAGATAGTCGAACAGCACGCCTACGTTGATCTGAGGGGTGGACGCGTGCGCGCTACCAGACAGGATGACCAACAGAATCAATGAGAGAAGACGACGCATGGCGAGCCCGCAGGGAAAGGCGAGCGCGAATTTTCACGACCGCGTCACAACCTCGATATACAAAAAGTTGCAAAAGCCGGACATGTCCTACGCGTTTGAAACGATTCCTAGTTTGCCGATCCCGACCCGCGGGACCGGCGCCATCGCGGTGAACGGCGCCCCACTTGCGTGCACGCCTGCCTGCATTCTTCGCAACCGGCTTACAGTCCCCCGCCGAAGATCCGGCCGTGGCCACCACACCGGTGGACCGCCCCCTCCTCAGGAGCACGCCATGACCGGTTTCCGCTACCTTCCCGCTCTCCTCATCCTCTCGGCCGGCATTCTGCTGGGCGGTTGTTCCAAAACGCAGGAGGCCAGCAAGGCCACCGCGGCCGAGGACGTAACCGAAGTGAAGTTGATTCCAGCCTATGAATCGCTGGACAAGGACAAGGACGGCATCGTCACCCTGGCCGAAGTCGATGCGGTTGCGCCGGACTGGGCAGAACGACTGCACGCCTGCGATACCGATCGCAACAAGACGTTGAGCCGCGGCGAGTACGACGTGTGCAAGCAGACCAGTGCCTCGCATTGATCCCTTGATGCGCCATCGATTGGCGCGATGCTTGCCCGGCTATACCAAGGTATAGCCGGGCTAACCCACGAGCCTCTAGGACTACCCCATTCAGGGGCGGACAATAGCGCCACTGGCCAGGGCAACCCTGGCTGGCTCCCTCCCTTCATGGAGACGCAGATGGACCCCGACCCCGCCGGGCGCCCCGCGCCCCGTATGCCCGCCTGTTGCCTGTTCCTGGCGCCTGCCCGCTGGTCCCTGCCTGCCTGAGTGACGGGGGATCGCCAGGCGCCACCTGCCTGGAGATCACCCCCATGTCCTACAAGATCCTCTACATCACCCTGCGCCGCCTGATCGGCGAGCGCGATGTTGCCGCCCTGCGCAGCCACCTGCTGCAGCACGGCGCCGTGGTTTTCGCCCGTTCGCTGTCGCTCGGTTCGCCGCGCGTGGTCGCCGACGCACTGTCGCTGCTGCCGATCAGCGAACGCATCAACGTGCTGCGCCATCTGCCCTACCCCCTTCGCGATGCGATGAAGCCGCTGTGCATCGGTGGCAGCCAGCGCCTGCACATGCAGCCGTGGTCACCGGCGGTGCTGGCAATGCGCCACGCCTGAACCTTCGCATCCGTTCCGTTCGTGTTCCGGCCGCGGCCGGCTCTGACATTCAAGGAGTTCCCATGAGCCTGCTCAACGCCTGGTTCAATGCCTTCCTGCGCAGCCGTCGCGCAGGCAACCTGTTCGGCCGTCGCGCCATGCCCGAAGCCGGCTTTGGCCCGGGCAGCGCCGAGGCCGCACCGTTCGCGCTCACCACCGGCCTGGTGACCCTGTCGCAGCTGGACGAGCCGCGCCTGCTGGCTGCACTCGACTCGCACGTCGATGGCCTCAGCCCGCACGAGGCCGGGGAGCGACTGGCCACGCTCGGCCCCAACGAAGTGGATCACGAAAAGCCGCTGCCGTGGTGGCGCCATCTGTGGCAGTGCTACCGCAACCCGTTCAACCTGCTGCTGACCGTGCTGGCGGCGGTGTCCTGGCTGACCGAGGACATCAAGGCCACCGTGGTGATTGGTGCGATGGTGCTGCTGTCCACGCTGATCCGCTTCGTGCAGGAAGGCCGCTCCAATCGTGCCGCCGAGCGGCTGAAGGCACTGGTCGGCAATACCGCACGCGTGCTGCGTCGCAATCCGGGCACCGAGGCGGCAGACGTCGCCGACCAGTACTTCGGTGCGCACCTGCACAGCCGTCGCCCGGCGCGGTTGCTGGACCTGCCGATCCGTGAGCTGGTGCCCGGTGATCACATCGTGCTGTCGGCCGGCGACATGATTCCGGCCGACTGCCGCGTGCTGACGGCCAAGGACCTGTTCGTGGCGCAGGCAGCGATGACCGGCGAGTCGCTGCCGGTGGAGAAGTTCGCGCACCCGGGCGACGGCCTGGCCGGTCTGCTGGAGCAGCACAACCTGCTGTTCATGGGCACCAATGTGGTGTCCGGCACCGCCACCGCCGTGGTGCTGGCCACCGGCAACCGTACCTACTTCGGCACCCTGGCCCAGCGCAGCACCGCCACCGACCGCGCGCCGACTGCGTTCCAGGCCGGCGTCAACAGCGTCAGCTGGCTGCTGATCCGCTTCGCGCTGGTGATGGTGCCGTTCGTGCTGCTGATCAACGGCTGGACCAAGGGCGACTGGACCGAGGCGTTCCTGTTCGCGCTGTCGGTGGCGGTGGGCCTGACCCCGGAGATGCTGCCAATGATTGTCACCTCCACCCTGGCCAAAGGTGCGGTGCTGCTGTCGCGGCGCAAGGTGATCGTCAAGCGTCTGGATGCGATCCAGAACTTCGGCGCGATGGAAGTGCTGTGCACCGACAAGACCGGCACCCTCACCCAGGACAAGATCGCGCTGGAACGGCACACCGACGTGTTCGGTCACGATTCGGAGGATGTGCTGAAGTTTGCCTACCTCAACAGCCATTTCCAGACCGGGCTGATCAACCTGCTCGACCGTGCGGTGCTGGAGCACGTGGAGCTGCAGAGCTCGCTGCGGCTGTCGCAGGACTACCACAAGGTGGATGAGATTCCGTTCGACTTCGAGCGCCGCCGCATGTCGGTAGTGGTGTCCGAACGCGAGGACCACCATGAGCTGATCTGCAAGGGTGCGGTGGAGGAAATGCTGGCGGTGTGCAGCACGGTGCGCGAGAACGGCGAGGACAAGCCGTTGGATGAGCAGCGGCTGGCGCGCGTGCGGCAGACCACCGAGGAACTGAACGAACAGGGCCTGCGCGTGGTGGCAGTGGCGATGAAGGAAACTGCTGCCAGCCAGACCGTGTACTCGCAGGCCGACGAATGCGGACTGACCCTGGTCGGCTACGTGGCCTTCCTCGACCCGCCGAAGGAATCGGCTGCGCAGGCGCTGCAGGCGCTGGCCGCGCATGGTGTGGAGGTGAAGGTATTCACCGGTGACAACGAACTGGTGACCGCCCGCGTCTGCGCGCAGGTCGGGCTGGAGGCAGACACCATTCTGACCGGTCCGCAGATCGAGCGCATGGATGACGGCGCGCTGTCGCGGGCGTTGCACCACCACCGCGTGTTTGCTCGCCTGACCCCGCTGCACAAGGAGCGCCTGGTGCGCGAGCTGCGTGCGCAGGGCAAGGTGGTCGGTTTCCTCGGCGACGGCATCAACGATGCGCCGGCACTGCGTGCTGCGGACATCGGCATCAGCGTGGACAGTGCGGTGGACATCGCCAAGGAGGCGGCCGACATCATCCTGCTGGAAAAGAACCTGATGGTGCTGGAGGAAGGTGTCATCCAGGGCCGGCGTACGTTCAACAACATGCTGAAGTACATCCGCATGACCGCCAGCTCCAACTTCGGCAACGTGTTCTCGGTGCTGGTGGCCTCGGCCTTCCTGCCGTTCCTGCCGATGCTGCCGCTGCAGCTGCTGGTACAGAACCTGCTGTACGACATCTCGCAGATCGCCATTCCGTTCGACAACGTGGACGAGGAGCTGGTGCGCAAGCCGCTGAAGTGGAACCCGGCAGACATTGGCCGCTTCATGGTGTTCTTCGGGCCGATCAGCTCGATCTTCGACCTGAGCTGCTTCGCGCTGATGTGGTACGTGTTCGATGCGCGCACACCGGCCGACCAGGGCCTGTTCCAGTCCGGCTGGTTCGTGGTCGGCCTGCTGACCCAGACGCTCATCGTGCACATGATCCGTACGCCGAAGGTGCCGTTCCTGCAGAGCATCGCCGCGCCGCCGCTGCTGGTGATGACCGGCCTGATCATGGCCATAGGCGTGGCCCTGCCGATGAGCCCGCTGGCTGGCTACTTCAAGCTGCAGGCCCTGCCGACCGGCTACTGGCCGTTCCTCGTGGCGATCCTGTTCGGCTACGCGGTGCTGACCACTGTGCTGAAGAAGATCTACATCCGTCGTTACGGCTGGCAGTAAGCGCTCGCCGCCTGGTCCAGGGAGAAGCAGAATGGACATCAATCCGAACCTGCCGGCGTTCAACGCCGGCGCGACCCTGAGCTCGCTGATCAGCCTCTCGGTGGCCTTCGTGCTTGGCACCGTCATCGGCCTGGAGCGGCAGCTGCGCCAACGCACCGCCGGCCTGCGCACCAATACCCTGGTGGCGGTGGGTGCTGCCGTCTTCGTGGACCTGGCCGTGCGTTTCCACGACCTGTACGGCGGTCCGCCGTCGCCGCTGCATGTGGTGGCCTATGTGATCTCCGGTGTCGGCTTCCTCGGTGCCGGCGCGATCATGAAGGACGGCGCCCAGGTGTCTGGCCTCAATACCGCCGCCACCCTGTGGGGCTCGGCGGCGGTGGGTGCCTGCGCGGGTATCAAGCTGCTGCCGGAGGCGGTGCTGGCGGCCGTGTTCGTGCTGGCCGCCAATACCCTGCTGCGGCCGGTGGTGAACCGCATCCAGCGGCAGCCACTGCCGGAAGCGTTCAGCGAGGCGACCTATGCGATCAACGTGGTCTGCCAGCGCGAGCAGCAGGCCGAGGTACTGGATCAGCTGTTGCTGCTGCTGGAGCAGGCGCACTACCCGGTACGCGCGGTGGACCAGCGCCCGTTCGGCGAACGCGACGTGGAGATCGAGGCGGTGCTGTATGCCACCACGGTGGATGCCGGTGAACTGGATGCGGTACTGGCCACGCTGGCGACCACCCCCGGCGTGCTGCAGGGATTCTGGAACGCCAGCCTGGAAGAATAGGTAGCGCGGGGCCATGCCCCGCGAGCGCGCAGCGCGGAGCCGGACGCATTCCGCCGGGCATGGCCCGGCGCTACCGGAACCCAGGGTCACCTTTGCTATTCTTCCACCCCACGCCTGGGAGCCGCCCCGATGCCATCGCTGTCGCCCCGCCGCCCTCTGGTGCTGCTGGCCCTGATCGTCGTGATGGCGGCGATCTTCCTGGTCGATACCGTCACCGATTACGCCGTGGCGGCGGCCTGCTTCTACGCAGCGGTCATCCTCGCTGCATCGCGCGTACTCGCCGCGCGCGGGCTGATCAGCCTGGCCATCGCCTGCATCGCACTCACCGCCCTGAGCTTCTTCCTGACCCGCTTCGGCACCTACCGCATCGGTCTGGTCAACTCGGTGATCGGCATGCTGGTGATCGGCATCACCACCTACCTCGCGTTGAAGATGGAAGCGGCCAAGGCCGCGGTGCAGGAAGCACAGGGCCGGTTGCTGCGGGTGGCGCGCGCATCGACCGTGGGCGAGCTGACCACCTCCATCGCCCATGAAGTGAACCAGCCGCTGGCGGCGATCGCCAGCAGCGCCGAAGCCTGCCAGCGCTGGCTGGCGCAGGACCCACCGAACGTGGACAAGGCACGGCAGACCGTGGCCCGCATCCTGGCCGATGCGCATCGCGCTGGTGACGTGATCGCCCGCATCCGCGGCCTGACCCAGGGCGCGGCACCGGAACGACGCGCCTTCGACCTGAACCAGGCGGTGGAGGAAATGCTGGCACTGTCGCGCAGCGAGCTGGACCAGCACGGCGTGGCCGTGGCCCTGCTGCTCGATGCCGACCTGCCGCTGGTACAGGCCGACCGCGTGCAGGTGCAGCAGGTGATCGGCAACCTGATCCTCAATGCGGTGGATGCGATGGAAGCCGTGCCCGCCGCCGACCGGCGCCTGTCGCTGCTGACCCGGCGTGACGGCCAGCGGGTCAGCCTCAGTGTGCGCGACCGTGGTGTCGGCCTGCCCGCCGATCATCCCGAGCGTGTGTTCGATGCGTTCTGGACCACCAAGTCGCACGGCCTGGGCCTCGGTCTGAGCCTGAGTCGTTCGATGATCGAGGCCAACGACGGCAGGATCCGAGCCGAGCGCCCCAGCGGCGGAGGTGCCTGCTTTGTGTTTGACCTGCCCATCGCCACGAAACTCCCTCATGCGTAAGCCCGCTGCACCCGCCGCCGATCCAGCGCCCATCGTCTATGTGATCGACGACGATCCGTCGGTGCGCGCCGCGCTGGAAGACCTGCTCGCCTCGATGGGCCTGCAGGTACGGGCCTTCGCCTCCACCCAGGCATTCCTCGAGCACGAACTGGAAGATGCACCGGCCTGCCTGGTGCTGGATGTGCGCATGCCCGGCCAGAGTGGGCTGGAGTTCCATCGCACGATGGGCAGCCACGGCCTGCAGCTGCCGGTGGTGTTCATTACCGGCCACGGCGACATCGCAATGGGCGTCAACGCGATCAAGGACGGCGCCATCGAGTTCCTGACCAAGCCGTTCCGTGACCAGGAGCTGCTGGATGCGATCCACAAGGGTATCGACATCGATCGCCAGCGCCGGCGTGACGGCGAGGCACTCGACGCCCTGCAGCAGCGCTGGAACACCCTCAACGCTGGCGAGCGCGAGGTGGTCGACGGTGTGGTGCGCGGCCGCCTCAACAAGCAGATCGCAGGTGACCTCGGGGTCAGCGAGATCACGGTGAAGGTGCGCCGCGCGCAGGTGATGCGCAAGATGGGCGCGCGTACGCTGGTCGACCTGGTGCGCATGTACGACCGCTTGCAGGCAGGTTCCCCATGAGCGTGCATGTCGCGCTGCTACGCGCAGTCAACGTCGGCGGCACCGGCAAGCTCCCGATGTGCGAACTGGTGGCGATGTGCGAGGACGCCGGCTTCACCGACGTCCGCACCTATATCGCCAGCGGCAACGTGGTGTTCCGCAGCGAACTTGACGAAGCCGGCGTGCGGAAAGCCCTTGGCCAACGGCTACATGCATATGCAGGAAAACCGGTGGGTGTATTGGTGCGCTCCGCAGCCGAGATCGCGGCGGTTGCCGCCGACAATCCGTTCCCGCACGCCGCCGGCAATCGCGTGGTCGCGCTGTTCGTGGATGAGATACTGCCTACCGATCCCTTGACCGGGGTGACCGGCCTGCGCGATGAGCAGCTGGCGCTGGGTACCCGCGAGATCTTCGTCCACTATGGTGACGGCATGGCCGACTCACGCCTGCGGATTCCCTATGCCCAGCAGGGCACCGCCCGCAACCTCAACACGGTTGGCAAGCTTGCGGCAATGGCCGCCGCGCTCGGCCAGGTCGCCTCAGGCGGTAAGGGGAGACGGTAGAGTCGACTGTCGGTCAACTATCGCCCGCAGCGCGGGATTTTCCGCAACCTTGTGGAAGAGCAGTCGACCAACATTCGACTCTACCCGGCAGAGGGCTGATCACGCCCGTTGCAGGCGGTGCTTCAACCGCGTATCCATCAACCCCACCGCCAGCAGCACCGCGCTGGTCAACCAACCGGCGGCCAACAGATGGGTCTGCGGCAATACGAAACCCAGCACGCCCAGCGCCACCGCGCCGATCAGATGCGAATACGGTGCGCGTCCGTACACCACCCGCTTGTACAGCGCGCTGCCCAGCAGGTAGATCAACGGGCCGGCCACCAGCACGGCCGCATACACCGGCGTCACCGCAGCGTGCGGGTGGTCCATGACCAGGTCATTGCCCACCGCCGTCGCGATGATCCCGGCGATCAGCAGCGCGTGCACATAGTGGAAGTTGGCGCCCATCCGGCCCGGGTCTTCGGCATGGCTGATGGTCTCTGTGGCGTCGCGGCTGGAGATGCCGAAGTACAGCCACCACATGGCGATCGTGCCGGCGAACGTTGCCAGCACCGCCGACACCACCGCCCCGCTCCACTGTTCGACCTCGCTGAGCACGCCACCGGTCGCCAGCAGCGTCTCGCCCAGTGCGACGATGACGAACAGCTGGCAGCGCTCGGCCAGGTGCCCACCTTCGATGGTCCACTCGCGGGTGTGCGAACGGCCCAGCCCCGGGAACGCGAAGCCGAACATCGGTGAGATGTATTCGCACGCCACCGCCACCGCCCACAGCGCCAACCGCGTATTGCCCTCGGCTGCAGCACCTGCCAGCCAGAAGCAGGCCGACACGCTCACCCAGGCCAGCATGCGACGGAAGTTCGGTGCCAGTGGATGCGTGCGACCGACCTCCAGCAACACGAAGGCGGTGCGCCCGACCTGCATGGTGGCGTAGGCGCCGGCGAACACCCAGGCACGGTCGGCGAAGGCCTCGGGAATGGACGAGGACATCAACAAGGCCAGCAGCATGGTGGCGAACAGCAGGCCGCGGATGCGCGGTGCTTCCGGATCGAACCAGTTACTGACCCAGCAAGCGTACTGCCAGCCCAGCCACACCGCAAACCACAGCACCAGAGTCTGCAGCACGCCGGCCAGGTCCAGGTGGTGCAGCAGGTGGTGGCTGAGCTGGGTGACCGCGAACACGTAGACCAGGTCGAAGAACAGCTCTTCGTAGGTCACGCGCGCGTGGTGGCCATCGCGCTGGCGCAGGGCCGGCAATTGCAGTCGTGTACTCATGGCTTTCCTTCAGCGCGCCAGGCGCCAGTAGAGCAGACCGGCCAGCAGGGCCGGCACCGCGAACACCAGCAGCAGGATCGGCAGTTCTTCGCGCATCCCGTAGCCGGCCTTGCTGACGCCTACCCACATGTTGGCCACCGTCACCAGCAGCCAGGTGGCAATGAACGCGATCAGGGCCGTGGGCAGCTGTGAGGTGCCCACGCTCCACAGCCGCCCGAACAGCAGGAACACCCCAAGCAGCACGACGCCACCCACCATCACCAGAAGCACATGCATGGTCCACCTCCTTGAGCCTGCAGGCAGGCTAGCCGTGGGCGATTCTGCGCTCCAGCCGATGATCGTGGATTCACTTTCCAGGCGCGGCGAACAATCGCCCTGATGATCGAGGCATGGCAAACGAGAACAGTTCCCATTAGTATTGCGTCATTGCGCAGGGATGACCTCCCGGCACCCGCCTTTCACCCTTGCTGCCCGTCCGGATGTCCCAGCCGACACTTCCCCCCACCTGCGCTGCCGCTGGTGACCTCGCTGGTGCGCCACTACGAGGAACTGGTGGACTACCTGCATCGCCGGTTCCGCTCGCCCGGGCTGGCCCGCGAAGTAGTGCACGATGTCTGTGTGCGCCTGCTGGAACGCCCGGCCGCGCATGACGCCCGCCAACCGATCGCGCTGCTGCGCAGGATCGCCCACGATGCGGCGGTCGACCGCTGCCGCGCCGAGGACCTGCGCCGGCACTGGGTGGAGCCCCGCGCCGAGCTTCCCGAAGGCGCCTGTGAGCGCCCCGGACCCGAGCTCCAGGCGCAGGGCCAGCAGGCGCTGCAGCGGCTGACCACCAGCATCGAGCGCATGCCCTGCCGGCGGCAGCAGGTGTTCATCCTGCACAAGATCCATGAACTGCCCCAGGCCGAGGTGGCGCAGCGGATGGGCATCGGCCTGAAGGCAGTGGAACGTCATCTGCGCCTGGCCATGGCCGACTGCCGGCTGCACGGTGCGCTGCGGTGAGCCCTGCATCACCCGATCCGGCAACGCCGTCGGCGCCCGCCGAACCGTCCGCCGAGGACACGCTTGATCAGCACCGGGAGACACTGAAGGAGCGTTTCCCGTTGCCAGGCCCGGAGCAGTTGCAGCGGCGGCGCGGCGGATCTGGCGCAAAACGGGTACTGCCGGTGCTGTTGCTGGCGGTCGCCGCGCTGCTGCTGGCCGACCCGGCCTGGCAGGTGCGTGACTACCAGACCGCCGTCGGCGAGCGCCGCGACATCGAGCTGCCGGACGGCAGCCGCGTGCTGCTCGACGCGGGAACCCACCTGCAGGTCCGTCACCATCTGCGTTCGCGGCAGGTGCTGCTGGCGCAGGGCCATGCGCGCTTCGAGGTGCAGCATTCGGCGTGGCGCCGCTTCCAGGTTGATGCCGGGCCGGTACAGGTACGCAACTACGGCACGGTGTTCGATGTTGACCGTCAGGGCGATCTCAGTGAAGTCACGCTGTGGCGCGGCGAGGTCGGTGTCAGCGTGGATGGCGGCGGCACCGAGCAGCGACTGAAGCCGGGGCAGCGCCTGCTGGCCCAGCCGGGGTCGCTGTCTCCGCCGGAAGCGGTGGATCCGGACCGGGCCGACTGGACCACCGGCCGGCTGCAGTTCGATCGCATGCCGTTGGCCGAGGTGCTGCGCATCCTGCAGCGCTATCACGACCGTCCGATCGTGCTGGACGACCCGGCACTGGGTCCGCTGCAGGTGTCGGGCGTGTTCGATGCCGATCGTGCCGAGACGGCGGTCGCCTTGTTGCCGGAGATCCTGCCGGTCCAGGTGCATACCGCCGCCGACGGCAGCCTGCATCTGCGCGCCCGCGATTGATTGCCACGCCGAGGGTGGGTTGCGCGCCGTCCCATCCGGCAAGTGCTTGAACCCTTCCGAAGGACCCCCGCATGACCCGCCCTGTTCCGCCCGCCGCACTGCGCCGGCTGGCCCCCACCCTGCTCGCTGCCTGCCTGTGTGCGGCGCTGCCCGCCACCGCGCAGACCGCTGCGTCCGCACCCGTCGAACTGCACCTGCCGGCCGGCCCGCTGCAAACTTCGCTCAACTCGCTGGCGCGGCAGAGTGGCATCCAGCTGCTGTTCGCGGCCGACAGCGTGAGCGGCCGCAACGCACCCGCCCTCGACGGTCGCTACACCCCGCACGACGCCCTGCAGCGCCTGCTGGCCGGGCAAGGCCTGGCGATGCAGGAGCGCTCGCCGGGGGTGTTCGTGGTGAGTGCCGCGCCGGTATCCCCCAAGCCCCGCGCTCCGGCCCGGGCCGCGTCATCGGCAGCGTCCCCGGCCACGACCACTTCGCTGGCCCGGGTCACGGTATCGGCCTCGACCGCGCGCATGCCGCAGGGCGAGACCGCGATGCCCAACACCATCACCGTGCTGACCCGCGAGGACATTGCGCAGCAGCTGGCGCTGGGCTCGGATGTCTCGCGCGTGCTGTCGGCGCAGATCCCGGCATTTGCCCCGGCGCGCGAGAAGATGTCCAACTACGGCGAAACCATGCGTGGCCGCGGCATCCTGTACATGGTCGACGGCGTGCCGCAGTCGACGCCGCTGCGCGATGGCTCACGTGATTCGCACACCATCGATCCGGCGATGATCGAACGCATCGAGGTCATCCACGGTGCCAACGCACTGCAGGGCATCGGCGGTACCGGTGGCATCGTCAACATCATCACCCGCAGCGCGCCCAGCGAGCCGGGCGCGTTCCTGCTCGACACCAACGTCAGCTACAGCTCTGCCCTGCCCAGCCGCCACGATGACAATGGCCAGCGCGGCTCTGCACTGGTCGGCGTACGCGGCGAGCAGTTCGATCTGGTGGCCGGCCTGGCCTATGAGAAGCAGGGCCTGTACCACGACGGCGAGGGCCGTTCGATCGGTACCAACGCGCAGGGCGAACTGATGGATTCGACCTCGTCGAACGTGTTCGCCAAGCTGGGCTGGAACATTGCCGAGGGCCACCGCCTGCAGCTGATGGCCAACCGCTACGAGCTGCGCGGGCTGGACAACTACCTGGCGGTGAACGGTGATTACCGCACCGGTCGCCCGACCATTTCGGTGCCCGGCGATACCCCGCTGGAGCCGCCGATGAACCGCTCGCGTTCGTTGACGCTGGACTACAGCGCCGCCGACCTGCTCGGTGGCCGCTTCCAGGCGCAGGCCTTCGCGGTGGACTTCGAAGGCCGCTATGGCGCCAGCCAGTGGGATCCGTGGGGCAACACGGGCGCCAACGCCGCCTGGGACCAGACCCAGAACGAATCGGACAAGCGCGGCTTCAAGCTGACCCAGAGCTGGGCCCGCATCGCCGACACCACGCTGGACGTGACCCTGGGCCTGGACGGCCTGCGCGACAGCACCCACCAGGTACTGCTGGCCAGCGGCATGAACTGGGTGCCGCAGACCACCTACCAGAGCCTGTCGCCGCTGCTGCAGCTGCACTGGTGGCCAACCGACCACCTGATGCTGTCCGGCGGCCTGCGCTACGAAAAGGGAGAGCTGGAAGTAGGCGACTACACCACCCTGCCCCGCTACGGCGCACGCAAGGTAGCTGGCGGCAAGCCGACCATGAGCGAGACCCTGCCCAACTTCGGCGCGGTCTGGTACATCAATGACCGCCTCAACGCCTACGCCTCGTATTCGGAAGGCTACACCGTGGCCGACGTTGGCCGCGTGCTGCGTGCAATCAACCGCGACGGCCAACGCGTAGACAATCTGATTGATCTGTCACCGGTGGTGTCGGACAACCGCGAGATCGGCCTGGAGTACGACGATGGTCGTTTCAGCGGTGACATCGCCTACTACACCTCCGAATCCAAGCTGGGCTCGGTGCTGATCTACGATCCGGGCATCGATGCCTATGCGGTGCAGCGCCAGGCCACCCGCGTGGAGGGCTTCGAAAGCAACCTGCGCCTGCGCCTGGGCGACAGCCGGCTGGGCCTGGGTTATGCACGGGCCAACGGCCGCTACGATGCCGACGTCGATGGCCGCCTCGACAGCGACCTGGCCGGCGTCAACATCGCGCCGAACCGGCTGACCGCATTCTGGGAGCAGAGCTGGACACCACAGCTGAGCACCCGCCTGCAGGCCAGCCACGCCTTCGACCGCGACTTCGACCTGCGTGGCGCGCGGGTGGCGGAGTTCAAGGGTTACACCACGTTGGACCTTGTGGCCCGCTACGTGCTGGACAAGCACGCCTTCACGCTGGGCGTGCAGAACCTGGCGAACAAGCAGTACATCAGCTACTACTCGCAGACCACGCCGTCGAACCCGAGCTATTTTTCGGGCCGCGGCCGGGTGCTGACGCTGGGGTGGCAGTACCGGTACTGATCCATGGCGCCCTTATGGGAGCCATGAAATCTATGCGCGACGCGATGAAGGAGGCCCATGCTAGTTTCTGGGCCTCCTTCAAACGGACGTGAACCATGCGTTTTTCCCTGCTCGCCGTCACACTGGCCGCTGTTCTTCCGGTCGCGCACGCCAGCGCCGCCGAGGCACCCCTGCCGCAGTTGCGGGCCTACACCGTGGATGCTTCCTGGCTGCAGCCGATGGCACCGCTGCAGATTGCCGACCACACCTGGCAGATCGGCACCGAGAACCTGACCGCGCTGCTGGTACAGACCAGCGAAGGTGCGGTGCTGCTGGACGGCGGCATGCCACAGATGGCCGGCCACCTGCTCGACAACATGAAGGCACGCGGCGTGGCACCGCAGGACCTGCGGCTGATCCTGCTCAGCCATGCGCATGCCGACCATGCAGGCCCAGTGGCGGAACTGAAGCGCCGCAGCGGCGCGCATGTGGTCGCCAACGCGGAATCGGCAGTGCTGCTGGCGCGTGGCGGCAGCGATGACCTGCACTTCGGCGATGGCATCACCTACCCGCCTGCCAGTGCAGACCGCATCGTGATGGATGGCGAGGTGGTCGAGGTGGGCGGCATCGAATTCACAGCGCACTTCATGCCCGGGCACACCCCGGGCAGCACCGCGTGGACCTGGAGCGATACCCGCGAGGGCAAGCCGGTGCGCATCGCCTATGCCGACAGCCTGAGTGCACCGGGCTACCAGCTGCAGGGCAATGCGCGCTATCCGCGCCTGGTCGATGACTACAAACGCAGCTTCGCGACGGTGCGGGCGTTGCCCTGTGACGTGTTGCTGACCCCTCATCCGGGTGCCAGCAACTGGGACTACGCCTCCGGCAGCAAGGCCAGCGCCAAGGCACTGACCTGCAAGGCCTACGCGGATGCGGCCGAACAGAAGTTCGACGCGCAGCTGGCCAAGGAAACAGCTGGCGCCCGCTGATTCTGTAGAGTCGAGCTTGCTCGACTGAAGCAGAGCAGTCGAGCACGGCTCGACTCTACAAAGAGCACGCCGAGGGTGGGCTCGGCTCTCCGAAGGGTGCCGGTCAGGACGACCGGCACCGCCGCCTGTCAGCCGCCCTGGCCGTGCTGGGCAAACGGCTCGGTGGTGCCATCGTTGCGCACCAGTTCAACGGTGTACGGCTGCACGTAGCCATCCGGCATTTCCATGCCCGGCGAACCGGCCGGCATGCCCGGCAACACCAGGCCGCGCGCGGCCGGCCGCTCCGCCAGCAGTCGCTTGATGTCTTCGGCCGGGATATGGCCTTCAACCACGTAACCACCGATCTCGGCGGTGTGGCAGGACGCCTTGCCGACCGGCACACCCAGCCGGACCTTGATCGGGTTCATGTCATCGGTATCGCGAACATCCACCTGGAAGCCTTCGGCCTTCAGGTGGTCGACCCAGATACCGCAGCAGCCGCAGCTGGCGGTCTTGTGCACGATGGCGATGGGCAGGGCCGGATCCACCTGCGACGGGCTGGCCTTGATCGGTGCCGCCGGGGCCTCGCTGGCAACCGGCGCAGCAGGCGATTCTTCGGCAGCACGCGCGCAGGCGGTGGTGGCCAGCACGGTGCCCAGCAGCAGGCCGAGGGAGAGAGATCGGTTCATGGTGTTGATTCCTTTGCAGATGCGGGCAACGCGGCCCGCTGCCTGCGCATCGAAGGCACAGGCAGAGTCGAGAAAAGTCGAGCAGCTACGGCAGGCGCTTGAGGCCTGCAGGGAATCACACGATGGGAGGGCGTAGCGGATCCAGCAACGGCGGCGGTGCGCGTTGCTGGGTGCTGGCTGGCAAAGGCGCCTCACGCCAGGGTGACGCTGGCGTTCCGCTCAGGGTGGCCAGCATGCCGAGGCTGGCCGGCGGGCATTCGCACTCATTGCTCTGGCAGGCCGTTGATGCTGCCTCGTCGCAGCATCCGGCCATGGCCGCCAAATGCGGTGCGGCGCAATGGTCCGCGCTGGACTGCACCGCGTACGAGGATGAGGCAATCGCAAGCGCCGGTGCATTCAGCACCAGGGCAAGGAGGAGCATCCATCGCAGCAGCAGGCCAGGCAGGTTCACCCGTTGATGATAGCCGATGAACGCATCACGCAATTGCCTCGGCCATCGCCCGCATCCGCACCGGAATCGACTTGGCCGCCGGCGTGCCGCTGACCCGATCGTAATAGTCCAGCGGCAGCAGCGGGTTCAACTCGGGGTAGTAACCGGCCAGCGCGCCGCGCGGCATCGGGTAGTCCAGTACGGTCAGGCCCTCGATGCGCCGCTGCACGCCATCACCGCTGATGGTCTCCAGGCTGACCAGCGCCTCCTTCTCCAGCCCGCGCTCCAGCCGGTCCTCGATGTTCATGAACAGCACCATGCGATCGTTGTACACGCCGCGGTAGCGGTCGTTGTAGCTGTAGATGGTGGTGTTGTACTGATCGTGCGAGCGCACCGTGGCCAACCGCAGCATCCCGGGATCGTCCACCGGCGCGTCCACGTCCAGGCCTGGCATCACCAGGATGTTGGCCTTGCCGTTGGGCGTGGGCCACACCCGGCGGCGCGGCGGAATGTCCAGGTGGAAGCCGTGCGGCTGCTGGATCCGCTCGTTGAAGCCGGTGTAGATCTCCGGATACACCGCCGCAATCAGCTCGCGGATGGGGGCGTAGTCATGCATGCACCCCGCCCAGTCGACCTTGCTGTGCGGCAATGTTGCCATCGCCATGCGGCAGACGATCTCGACCTCCGGGAGCACGTCCGTGCTGACCGGCTCGAGCACGCCGCGCGAAGCGGTCACGTTCGACATCGCGTCCTCGATGGTGACGAACTGCTCGCCGGCAGGCGTAACGATGCGCTCCGAACGCGCGACCACCGGCAGGATCAAGGCATCGCGGCCGTGCACCAGGTGACCGCGATTGAGCTTGGTGGCGATGCCGACCGTCAGCTCCAGGCCGCGCATGGCCTCGTACGCGCGCGGCGTATCGGGCACGGCGTGGATGAAGTTGCCGCCCATACCGATGAACACCTTGGCGCTGCCGTCCAGCATCGCCTCGATCGATTCGACCACGTGATGACCGTGCTCGCGCGGCGGATTGAAGCCGAACACCTGCTGCACGCGCTCCAGATAGGCCGGCTTGGGTTTCTCGTCGATGCCGACGGTACGATCGCCCTGCACGTTGGAATGGCCACGGATCGGCCCGATGCCGGCACCGGGCTTGCCGAAGTTACCACGCAGCAACAGCAGGTTGGCCACCTGCTGCAGCAGGGTCGAACCATACTGATGCTGGGTCAGGCCCATGCCATAGCAGATCACGGTGGCCTTGGAGCGGATGTAGATCTCGGCGCAGCGGCGGATCTGCGCCTGCGTGATGCCGGAGACCTGCACGATCTCGTTCCAGTCCTGCGCCAGCACGTCATCGCGCAGTGCGTCCAGGCCTACCGTGTGCTCAGCCAGGAAATCGTGGTCAAGCACGCGCTCGCCCTGCGCTTCGCGCTCGAACATCACCTTCATCATGCCCTTGATCAGGGCCAGGTCGCCGCCGATGCGGATGTGCACGAACTCGCTGGTGATCTCGGTCGAACCGAACGTGGCCATCTGCACCATGTCCTGCGGTTCGGCGAAGCGGATCAGCGCACGCTCGGGCATCGGGTTGACCGCCACGATCGGGATGCCGCGTTTGCGCGCCTCGACCAGGTTGCTCATCATCCGCGGCGAATTGGTGCCGGTGTTCTGGCCGATCACGAAGATCGCCTCGGCGTGCTCGAAATCCTGCAGCACGATGGTGCCCTTGCCCACGCCGATGGCCGGCGGCAGGCCGCGGCTGGTCGGCTCGTGGCACATGTTCGAGCAGTCCGGGAAATTGTTGGTGCCGAACTCGCGCACGAAGATCGAATACAGGAATGCAGCTTCGTTGGGCGTGCGGCCGGAGGTGTAGAACTCGGCCTGGTGCGGGCTGTCCAGCGCCTGCAGATGACGGCCGATCAAGGCAAACGCCTCGTCCCAGCTGCAGGGAACGTAATGATCGGTGGACGCGTCGTAGCGCATCGGCTCGGTCAGCCGGCCCTGCATCTCCAGCCAGTAGTCGGTCTGCGCCATCAGTTCGGTGACCGTGTGCTGGGCGAACAGGTCGCGGCCGGCACGGAACTGGGTGGCTTCCCAGGCCAACGCCTTGGCACCGTTCTCGCAGAATTCCAGTTTCTTGCGCTCGTCGGCATCGGGGAACGCACAGCTGGGGCACTTGAAGCCACCGGGCTGGTTCATCGCCAGCAGCGCCTTCGAGCCCTTGCCGATCACGCTCTGCTGCAACAGTACCTTGGCCGTGGCACCGGCGGCACCCCAGCCACCGGCCGGCTGGTTGTAGGGCTTGTAACGCGGCGGCTTCTGCTCGGACATGTTCGGGAACCTGGCGGGAGGAACACAACAATCAACGGCGCGAGATGGGCCGGATGCGGCGTCTGCAGCGCGGCCAGCCTCGCAGTCAAGCACGGACAAGGCCGCTTCGCCAGAGGCAGATGCTGTTTTCAGCGCAGCCTGCCATGACAACGGTTACACCCGCGTCAGCGCCCGGCCACTGCGCTATTCTCGAAGCCGTGGGTGGTCCACCACCTGCGTATTTCCCTTGCCCGGACGCGCTGCATGCCTGACTCGACCCCGCCGCACTCCCCGCCTGCCGGCACGGCCCAGCGTCCGTTGCAGCGCTGGCGCAGCGAGGGGCACCAGCAGCAGGTCGACGTGGTGGCCGAGGAAGTGCCGGTTGCACTGCGCTACAACGGCGCCGCCTTCGCGGTGATGATGGCCACGCCCTGCGACCTGGAAGACTTCGCGCTGGGTTTCTCGCTCAGCGAGGGGTTGATCACTGCGCCCTCGCAACTGCTGTCGATCGAGGTCCGCCCGCAGCTGGAGGGCATCGAGCTGCAGATGACCGTTTCCGAAGACGCACCCGGTGCCGATCTGGATCCGGCCAATGGCCGCCTGCTGCCCGGTCGCGGTGGCTGCGGCCTGTGCGGCACGCGCCAGCTGGAGGATGTGCTGCGCCCGCTGCCGCAGATCCGCGAGCGCCGCACCTATCCTCATGCCGCGTTGCAGCGGGCGCTGGCCACGCTGGCGCAGCATCAGCCGATGAATGCGGTGAGTGGATCGACGCACGCCGCGGCCTGGGCCGATGCCAGCGGGCGGATTGGCTGGGTGCGCGAGGATGTGGGCCGTCACAATGCGTTGGACAAACTGATCGGCGCCCTCCATCACAACGAGCACGCCATCGACGGTGGGTTGCTGGTGATTTCCAGCCGCGCCAGCTATGAGATGGTCAGCAAGGCGATACGTGCGGGTGCCAGCGTGCTGGCAGCGGTGTCTGCGCCGACCGCGCTGGCGATCGACCTGGCGCGCAGCGCGGGACTGTGCCTGGTCGGGTTCGCGCGGGAGAGCGGGTTCAATGTGTATACGCACCCCGAGCGGCTGCAGGCGGACGACAGCCACGATAACTGAGAACGGCCGGGAGCAAGACGCCCCCGGCCTGATGGACCTCAGCGCAGCGCCACCTTGGGGAAGTCCACCGGCACGTCGAACGCCACGTTGACGTAGTTGGTGAACAGGTTGAGCGCCACATGGGCGAGGATCTCGACGATCTGCTCGTCATCGAAGCCGGCTGCGCGCAGCGCCTGCACATCACCGTCGGTGATCTGTGCACGCTGTTCAACCACCTTCAGCGCGAAGTCGAGTGCCGCCGAGGTGGCCGGATCGCTGGACTGGCCGATCTGCGCGGCGGCCATCTGCTCGCTGCTGGCACCAGCCTTGCGACCCAGTGCGGTGTGCGCCGCCAGGCAGTATTCGCAGGCATTGCGGTTGGCGATGGCCACGGCGATCTGCTCACCCAGCAACGGCGACAGGCGACCGCCGCCCAGCGCGCCGAACGAACCCCACATGCTCTGCAGGGCGGCCGGCGAGTTGGCCACGGCGCGGAACATGGCCGGAGTGGCGCCGAACGCGGCGTGGACCTGGCCCAGCAGGGCCTGGCGGTCGGCGGTGGTGTTGGCGGCATCGATCAGGGGGACACGGGACATGGTGGATCTCCTTGGGAAAGCGCCCGGATTGGACGACCCGCTCATCCTAGGTAGACTCTACGGACGTATTGGTCGTAATTAGCCACACATGTTGTCCAGTCGTCCATGAGCATGCCCACCGACACCTCCGCACCCGACCGCCTGTCCTCTCTGCTGGAACGCTTCCGAGTGCAGGCCGCGCTGTTCCACAGCGGACCTCTGTGCGGGCGCCATGTCTTCGAGCCGCAGCCCGGTCGTGCGTTCCTGCACATCCTGCGCCAGGGTGAAATGGAGGTCCGTCACCCCGACGGCGATATCGCGCTGCCGCGGTTGAAGATCGACACCCCGAGCCTGCTGCTGTACCCGCAGCCGCTGCATCATGTGTTCTTCAATGCGCCACTGGATGGCCCGGACTTCACCTGCGCCACACTCGACTTCGATGGCGGCGCGCGCAATCCCATCGTGCAGTCGCTACCGCCGGTGATGGTGGTGCCACTGGCCGCGATCGACGAGCTGGACGACACCCTGCATCTGCTGTTCACCGAGGCCGACCGCCAACGCTGCGGTTCGCGGCTGCTGACCAACCGGCTGTTCGAAGTGGCGCTGATCCAGATCCTGCGCTGGGTGGTGGATCATCCCGATGCGGCCGGGGTCAGCCACGGGCTGATGCGCGGGCTGTCCGATGCGCGGCTGGCCCGTACGCTGGTGGCGATGCACCAGGCGCCACAGGACGAGTGGACGCTGCCGCGCATGGCCGCCACCGCTGGCATGTCGCGCAGCGCCTTTGCAGCGGTGTTCAAGGAGGTGATGCAGGCCACGCCGGC
This sequence comes from Stenotrophomonas sp. 99219_Sma, assembly GCF_056480785.1. Classification (NCBI taxonomy): domain Bacteria; kingdom Pseudomonadati; phylum Pseudomonadota; class Gammaproteobacteria; order Lysobacterales; family Lysobacteraceae; genus Stenotrophomonas; species Stenotrophomonas sp. 99219_Sma. Next base: position 2,517,717 of record NZ_CM151117.1, read on the forward strand.
CAGCTATCTGCTGGACTGGCGCCTGAGCCTGGCCTGTGCGCAGCTGCGTGCCGGGGTGGCGGTCAAGCAGGTGGCGATCGAAGTCGGGTTTGCCGATACCGCGTCGTTGTCGAAGGCGTTCCGCAAGCGATTGGGGGCTTCGCCGAGGGCGTGGTTGGCGGCGACCGCAGCACAGGTTGGGTAAATGGAGAAGGGTAGAGTCGACCGCTGGTCGACTATCGCGCGCAGCGCGGGGTTTTCGTGGTCGGAGCGAAGAGCAGTCGAGCATGGCTCGACTCTACAAGGGCGGCGACCCGTCGGGTTTCGCCAGCAGCCCGGCGATGCGTTCGGCCACCTGGGCGCGCACGCTTTCATCCAACTGCCCTTCGTACATCGCTTCATAGATCCACAGGCCATCGGCCGCCAGCCGCGCCACGAAGCTGTCGAGCGCGGCCGGGTCATTCTGTCCGGCCGACGGCGGCAACGGTGCCCAGCGCCGCACTGCCGGTCCCCACGGACGCTCGTCGGCGTCCGGGTCGGCCGATTCGAGCATGAACATCAGCTCGGCACGGGTGGCGCTCTGCGCCGACACACGCACGAAGGTCTGGTAGCGCTCCAGCGCCGTGGCCTCACCTGCGGTCTTGCCCAGCAGCGATTCCATCGACGCTTCCCAGGCCTGCACCAGATGCTCGTCGATGCCGCGCAGCAGCGCCTCGCGCGACGGGAAGTGATACAGCAGGCCGCCGCGGGTCAGTTTGGCCTCGGCCGCCACCGACTCGAAGGTCACCGCACGCACGCCGTCACGATTGATCACGTTGACGGCGGCGTCGAGGATGCGGTCGCGCTTGCTGGTTCTCATCGCGTCATTTTACGCGATCGGCCGCACCCTCGCGGCCACCGACGCGCCCCCGCAGCAGGCGCGCGATGATCGCCGCGCCCACTGCCAGCACTGCCGTGATCACCAGCAGCACGATCTGGTAGCCACGGTCATATGCGGCCGCAGCCAGCGCGAACCACTCGCCCTGCCCGCTTTCGCGTGCGGCATGCAGCGCCTGGGTGAAGCCGTCACGGGCAAGCTCAGGCATGTCCGCCGAGACCGGCAGGAAGGCGCCGTACATTGCCGCACTCAGGCTGCCCAGCATCGCCACCGCGAGCAGGCCACCAAACTCGTAGGACACCTCTTCCACCGACGAGGCCATGCCCGCGCGGTGCGTCGGCACATTGTTGAGGATGGCAGTGGACGCCACCGAGATGGCCGAGCCCATGCCAAAGCCGGTGATCGCCATGCCAGCCACCACCCAGCCAAGGCCGTGCGGGAAGCCGAACGCCACCACGCCGACACCCAGCGCACCTGCGGCCAGGCCGCCGCAGATCAGCGGGCGCAGGCCGACCCGGTGCAGGATGCTGCCACCCAGCAGCGCACTGGGCAGGCTGCCCAGCGCCGCCACCGACACCAGCAGGCCCGCCTGCAGCGGGGTGAAGCCCGCTACCAGTTGGAAGCGCTGGGTGGTGACCAGCTGCAGGCCGGCCATCGCGAACAGGGTGAACACCGCCGACAGCGTGCCGGCCAGGAACGCCGGATTGCGGAAGATCGCGAAGTCCAGCAGCGGGTACGGCAGCTGCTGCTGGCGGCGTGCGAACGCCGCACCCGTAATGACCGCCAACAGCAGCGCACCGGCACCCAGCGCATACGACGGCGGCGTGGCGATCAGCGACTTGATCGCCAGCACCAGGCCGGACAGCGCCGCCAATGCCAGCAACGAAGACACCAGGTCCCACGGCCGCGAGGTATCGCGCTGGCCTTCCGGTGCCAGCAGCAGGGTAGCGACGAAGGCCACCACCACCACCGGCACGTTGATCAGGAACACCGAGCCCCACCAGAAGTGCTGCAGCAGCCAGCCGCCGATGATCGGACCCAGGCCCGCACCGACGATGGCCACCGAGCCCCAGATCGCGATGGCAATGTTGCGCTCGCGCTCTTCGTGGAAGCTCAGGCCGATCAGCGCCAGCGTGGCCGGCATCATTGCCGCTGCACCGACCGCCAGGAACGCACGGGCGGCGATCAGCTGTGCGGCGCTGTCGGCGAAGGCCGCCGCCAGCGAGGCGGTGCCGAAAACCACCAGGCCGATCAGGAACATGCGGCGGTGGCCGATGCGGTCGCCCAGCGTGCCCGCGCCCAGCAGCAGGCCGGCCATCACCAGCGGATAGGCGTTGATGATCCACAGTGCCTGGCCGGCACTGGCCGAGAGTTCCTCGGTCAGGGTGGGCAGTGCGGTGTAGAGCACGGAGTTGTCGAGCGTAACCAGCAGCAGGCCGGCGGCGACGGTGAACAACAGCGCCCAGCGACGGGCACGCGACAGGGCCGGAGCACCGGCCAGGGGCTGGGACAAAGCCATGGGAGAACCTGGTGGGGGTGGAGTACAGCCAGAACTATACCGGATATCCTGTATAGTTATGATCTTCGGAATCCACCAGTTCAGGGTCTGTAGGGGCAAGTCTGCTTGGCTGAACCGCCAGCCAGGCATGGCCTGGCTCTACTGGTAAACGCTTATCGGCAGTCTTCCGGCAGCGCGGCAATCGCCGACACCACCGCACCCTGCATGCCCTGCCCCACGGCCATGTCCAGTTCCCCGCCCGTTGCCCCATGCTGGCGCCGCAGTTCGTCCTCGCACAGCCCGCGCACCCGCGCACGGGCATTGGCGCGCAGGCTGCTGCATCGCCAATCGGTGCCACCCAGCGGCAACACCGAATACACCACGCTGTTGCAGGCGTTACCGGCCCGCTGCTGCAGCGACAGGCCGCCGAAATCACGCGGTTCGCTGCTGCGCTGCGGATCGAAATAGCTGTCCGGGAAGGTGCGCGCGTACTGTTCGATGTCCACCTGCATGCTGCGCCCGCCGGCCAACGGCATCTGCAGCGGCTGGCCACAGCGCGTGGCGTCGGCACGATGCTGGATGTACTGGTAGATCGGCCGGTCCAGCGTTGGATCCTTATGGGTCACCGCACTGACCGCCGCCAGCACCGGCAACGATGCACGATTGGCCATGCGCGCCAGCAGCCCCGTCTGTGCCGGCTGGCAGCGGTCGCGCAACGTTGCCGCAAGCAGGAACAGCACGTCGTTGCGAAAGGCATGGTCATCACCCAGGCGCTGTTCGATGCGCTGGCGGGCATCGGACGAAGGCGGCGGAAATGCGATCGCGGGTGGCGCGATGGGTGCAGCCTGCCGCTGCCACCACACCAGCAGCGCAACCACCACCAGCAAGGCTGCTGCAACGATGGTCCAGCGCGCACGCATCAATTGTGGATCGCCGTCAGTGTCGCCGCAGCCGCGTCGTAGGACGCGCTGGCGATATCCGCATCGAAGCGCTTGACCTGCAGGCGGCCGGCAAGCCGGTACGGGTCCCACAGGTCTCCCAGTGCGATCGGCGTGGACAGGGTCACATGGATGATCTGGTTCGGTGGCGGTGGTGGCACATGGATGCAGGCACCGTAGAACGGCACGAACAGCAGTTCATCTACCAGCCCGGCGTCGTTGGTGCCCAGCGGCACCACGTAGCCATCCAGATCCACCGCGCGACCGTCGACAGCGTCGACCACGCGCGAAGAGCCGAACTGCTTGGCGCGATCCGGGCTGGAATGGTCGATCTCCTGCCCCGGTGGCGTGCCCGAGCCGGTGTCATCGATCAGCCCGCCCACCCCGTCCATGCCATTGCGTGACAGGCCGATCTGCGGCGGCGGGCGCTGGTAGGTCACTTCGTCGGGCCGCAACGCGTCCCAGCGAGCGATGGGCGCTTCGGTCGTGGCCGGCTGTGCCGGTGCTGCGGCGCCGGTGGTGGCTCCCCCACCCGCCTGCGTACACCCCAACAGGCCCAGGCAGCACGCCAGTCCGATCAGGACGCTACGGTTCATACGGCCTCAGCTGCGCATCGCGCATGGTGTAGGCGGAGCCGGCCAGATCATCGTCCAGCCGTTCGGCGCGCAGGGTGCCGGCCAGGAAGAACGGCGAATACATGTCCGGCATCTCGATCGGGTGCGGCAGCACCACGTGCACGATCTGGTTCGGCGGTGGCGGCGGCACATGGATGCAGGCGCCGTAGTACGGCACGAACAGGAATTCGGTCAGCCGCCCGTCCTGCGCATTGGCCAGCGGCACCACGTAACCCGGCAAGCGCACCGGCCGCTGCAATACGGTGTCCACGGTGCGGAACGTACCGAACTGCGGCATGCGCCGGTTGCCGTTGTGCTCGACCTCCGGGCCCTCGCCACGCTCCAGCGCCGCCAGTTCTTCCTTCGGCATCATCTGCAACCAGTCCAGTTCCTGTTCCTCGGCAGCTGCCGGGGCATCGCGATCGATCACCGGCGACGGTGTCAGCGCCTGCACGCCGGTATCGACCGGGTGTTCGCAGGCGCTCAGCACCAGCAAGATTGGCAACAGCGGCAACCAGCGCATGCTCAGCCCCCGGGTGACAGGCCATCGGCCAGCGTGCGCCGATAGGCCAGCAGCGCCGGTACCAGGCCGGCCACCGCGCTGATCGCCAGCACACCTGCGACCCACGCCAGTTCGCGGCCATCCGGCCAGATGTGGGTGATCGACAGGCCAAAGTTGGCCAGCGCCCAGCCACGCCCGGCCAGGCTGGCCACCACCAGTGCGGCCAGTGCGAGCACGCAGGCAAGCGCGCTGGTCGCAACCGCCTCCACCACCAGCAGGCTGGCGATATAGCCAGGGCGTGCACCGATGGCACGCAGCACCGCCATCTCGCGCCGGCGCTCCTGCAGGGTCGAGACCAGCAGCGCCACCAACGAGACCATGCCCAGCAGCACCACCATCGCGCTGATCAGCTGCAGTGCCCGCTCGGCCGTGCCCAGTGACTGCCACAGCTGCTGCAGGGTCACGCCTGGCAGGATCGCCAGCATCGCCTCGTCCGGATATTCGTTGATCCTGCGCTGTACCGAGAACGTGGCGATGCGCGAATTCAGGCCAAGCATGAAGGCGGTGATGCTGGTCGGGGTCAGGTCCAGATGGCGCGCCTGCTCGGCGCTGACGCTCTGGCTGCGCAGCTGCACGCCGGAGCGCCAGTCGACATGGATCGCCTCGATGGCCGGCAGCGAGACCAGCACCGACGAATCGACCGGCGTGCCGGTGCGCTGCAGGATGCCAGCCACACGGAACGGCTTGTCGGCATGCGTGGCCAACGTGACCGCGCCGGTGCCATGGGCCAGCACGATCTCGTCGCCGATGCCGACCTTCTGTGCGTGCGCCACCTCTGCGCCGATCACGGCGTCGTACAGGTCGTCGAACGGCCGCCCCTGTGCAAACGCCAGCGCATGTCCCGCGCCGTAGCGATAGTGCTCGAAGTAGCCGCCACTGGTGCCGACCACCCGGTAGCCGCGCCACGAATCGCCCAGCGACAGTGGCACCGCCCACTTCACCTGCGGCAGCGAGGACAGCTCCTGGTAGGACTGCCAGGACACGTTGTTGGTCGGGTCGCCGATGTGGAACACCGAATACAGCAGCAGGTTCACCGGCCCGGAGCGGGCACCGACGATCAGGTCAGTGCCTGAGACGGTGCTGGCGAAACCTTCATGCGCCTGCGTGCGCACGCGCTCAACACCGAGCAGCAGCACCACGCTGAGGGTGATCACCAGCACGGTGAGGCTGACGCTCAATGCGCGGCTGCGCAGGCTGGCCCAGGCAAGTTCAAGCATGGGTGCCACCTGCGTGATTGATCTGCGACAACGCGATGGTGCGGTCGAACAAGGGCTGCAGGCTTTCATCGTGGCTGACCACCAGAACCGTGGTACCGGCGGCCCGGCACTGTGCGGACATCAGCTGCAGGAAGGCGGTCGCGGCCTCGCGATCCAGTGCCGAGGTCGGCTCGTCGGCCAACAGCACCGCCGGCCGGCCGATCAGCGCACGTGCGGCCGCCACGCGTTGTTGCTGGCCAACACTGAGCGTACCCGCGCGCCGCTGCATCAGCTCGGGATTGAGCTGCAGGGCCTGCAGCAGGCGGGCGATCTCGGCATCCAGCGGCCTACTGATGCGCGCGCTGCGCAGGCGCGAAAAGCGCAGGCCCAGCGCGATGTTGTCGCGTACGCTGAGAAACGGCAGCAGATTGAACTGCTGGAAAATCACGCCCAGGTGATCGGCACGGAAACGATCCCGCGCCGCACCTCCCATGCCCTGCAACGCCTGGCCGGCCACCTCGACACGGCCCTTGCCGGGCATCAGCACACCCGCCAGCAGGCCCAGCAGGGTGCTCTTGCCGCCACCACTCACTCCACGCAACAGCACGCTGCTGCCCTGCTCGATCCACAACTTCGGAATATCCAGCACCAGCCGCATGTCGTAGCCGAACTGCACGTCTTCCAACGCAATCACCGGTGCTGCGCTCACGGAGCCAGCACCACGCGCAGATTGTCCGGGGTCAGCACACTGCGGTTCTGGCCATTTGCGGTTGCGCTGTTGACGATGACTTCGTGCAGGCCGGGGAACAGCACGGGAAGGCGTAAGACGATGGCGCGCAGCTCGGCAGGTTTGGCACAGTGGTACTGCAGCGTTGCGCTGAAACCTGCGTGCCGATGCTGCCCTGGCGGCGGCGCGGCGGCCGTCGCGTCGAAGCCCTCTGCATCGGCTTTACCGCTGGCCAGACGGCAGCCTGCCGCGGTGGGCAAAGTAACCCAGCTGCCACCCTTCAGCACTGCCGTAGCCCGTGCCAGCGCGGCCTGCTCGGTCGCGTTGGCGGGCGGTCGCTCGAAATCAAGTATGCCGATACCCGGTGCCTGCAGGGCGAACTCCAGCGTTCCCTGGTCGAGAGCGAGATCAACAGTGGCCTGGCCGTGCACGTGTGGCGCGTGCTGGCGGACATCGTGTGCCTGGGCCGCGTCGGCAGCCAGCAGCAGGAAAAGAGCAGCAGGAAGCTTCATGGGGGAGACTCCAATTGTTACTATGTAACATAATGGACCACATCCCCCCGACCCCCGCAAGGGCTCTGGCCCAGCCGCCAACTTCGGCACGCTGGCATCCCCGTTTCGATCTGGCCGGCGCCTGGCTGTCGCTGGCCTGCGCCGCCCATTGCATCGCCCTGCCACTGCTGCTGGCCTTCGTGCCAGCGGCAATGATGGCGCTGCGCTCGTTCCAGCACCCCGGCCACGGCGTGATGACGCTGCTGTTGATGATGTCGCGCTGGGAATGGTTGTTCGCATTGATGGCCTCGACGCTGGCGCTGGCCAGTACCACGGCCGGGCTGCACCGGCATGGGCGCTGGCTGCCGGTGCGGCTGGCCGTGGTTGGCGCGATCCTGCTGGTGTCGGCGTCGCTGTACCTGCCCTTGAAGGAATCGCTGCTGTGGCATGGCGTGGCCACCGCCTGCGGTGGCGTGCTGCTGGCATGCGCGCACATCGGCAACCGGCGGGCATTGCACGGCCACAGGTAGCGTTCCGAAGATGCCGGCCAGCGGCCGGCACTACCGTTTCGTTGGACCGGTAGCGCCGGCCGCTGGCCGGCGCGCGGCCCGCCTCCTCAGAAGCGGTACCCCACTTCCGCGCCGAAGATCCGCGGGCTGTCCAACGGGCCGTAGTAGTTGCCGTCGCGCCCGAAGGCCAGGTTGTCGAAGATCAGGCCATTGATGCGGCGCTTGTTGGTCAGGTTCTGCACGAACACCCGCGCGCTCCACGGCCCGGTCTCATAGCCCAGCTGCGCACCAAGTACGGCCACCGCGGGCTGGAACGCGCGGTTACGTTCATCCAGTGCACTGGAGCCAGTGAACTGCGATTCCAGCCGTGCATGGATGCCCGATTCGAACTGATAGCGCGCCGCCAGATAGCCAGTGTAGTGAGGGGTCAGCTTGACCCGCTTGCCATCCAGGTTCTGGTCCACGCTGACCCACAGCTTGGTGTACTTCGCATCGACGTAGCCCACATTCGCCATCAGGGTGAAGCCCGGCAGCACTTCGAACACGCCCTCCAGCTCGGCACCGCGCGAACGGATCGAGGCATCCGAACCGACGTAGTCCGACGAGATCGGGCGGCCGTTGCCATCGGTGGCCACCTGGATCTCCTGCCAGTTGTCCGAGGTGATGTGGAACAGCGCACCACCGATGTGGCCACGACCGCCGGCCAGGTTCATCTTGAAGCCCAGCTCATGGCTCCACATGCGCTCGGACTCGTAGCGCAGCACCTTGTCGTTGACCACATCGCTCTGCGCCGCAGCCAGATTGAAGCCACCCGGAATGTAGCCCTTGGCCGAGGCCGCGTAGAAGGACAGGTCGTCAGTGGCGTCGTAGCGCAGCGACACCCGCGGCAGCGTGGCCGAGAAGGTATGTGCCAGCGCGGCATCGCGGTACAGCACGCGGCCACCGGCGCCCAGATCCAGCGCACCGGCACGCTGTTCGGTGGAGCGCCGTGCCTGCTCATGGCGCAGGCCGGCGCTGGCCGTCAGCTTCGGCACCGCCGGGAAGGTATAGCTGGCGGTGGCGAAGACGCTGTAGTCCTCGCCCTTGGAGGTCTGCCGCGGTGCCAGGTTGTAGCTGTCCAGCCCGTGCAGCGCCGGGCCGACGAAGGTGCCGAGGATCGAATCCTTGCTGTTGCGGTAGGTCGACACACCGGCCATCCAGGTCAGCGCCTGGTCGCTGGGCGAGCTGAAGCGCGCCTCGGCCGTCCATTCCTTCTTCCTGTCGTAGATGCGACCGGCCAATGCCGGGCTGTTGGTCATGTCGAAGTCGTAGCCGGCCGAGGTCACCTCCTCGTCCCGCCAGGAAGCGGCCACGTCCAGCGTGCCGGCCTGCAGCTGCCATTGCGCACTGAGGCCGGCCACCGTTTCGTCCTTTTCGGTGCGCTTGGGCGCGTCGTTGATGTAGGTGAAGTCACCCGCACGGCGCCCGCCATTGAGCGAAGTGCCGTAGGTGCGGTTGTAGAGGCCGGTATCCAGCGGCAGGTATTCATACTCGAACATGCCCGGCGCGCGGGTGCGCAGGTGATAGGCCAGCGCGTTCACCGACACGTAGTCGCTCGGCCGCCAGCGCAGCTTGCCCTGGAGGTAGCCTTCGCCGACCTTGCCGCGCGCACCGGAAGGCGTGAGGTTCTTCAGGTAGGCATCCTCATCGGAGCCCATGAACGCCACCGAGCCGGACAGGCTGCCGTCCCTGCTCAATGGCCCGGCGAGGAAGCCATCCAGGGCCGTGCCGTTGCCATTGCCGAACCAGGTGCTGCGCAGGTTGACCTCGCCCTCGCGCGCATCGGCCGGGCCGCGTGTACGCACCAGCACCAGGCCGGATTCGCTGTTGGCGCCATACAACGTGCCCTGCGGACCGCGCAGCACCTCCACCGACTCGACCTGGTTGAGCACGGCATTGCTCAGTTCGCGGAACGGAATGCCATCGATGTAGACCGAGGCACGATTGACCAGGAATGGATTGGACTCGATGCCGCGGATCGAGATGAACATGTTGCTGAGCTGGCCAATCGCGTTGAACTTGACGTTCGGCGCGAGCTTGTCGAGGTCACGGAACTCGGTGACGCCCGCTTCCTTCAGGGCCTGCCTGTCGAGCACCGTCACCGACAGATCGCTCTTCAGGTAAGGGGTATCGCGCTTGGAACCGGTGACGCGGACACCGTCGAGCGTGGCCGGGTCGGCCTGCTGGGCAAGGGCGGGCAAGGCAGGAACGAGCAGGGATGCTGCGATGAGCGCGGCAGCAGGCGTGGACGACTTCAAAGCGGGAACCTCGACGGATGGAGTGGCGGACGCGCGGGCGGCAGCAGCGCGGGACAGGAGTGTTATTCTGTAACATTCGCACCCTGCCGCCACTCCATTTCCGGCAGCGCCGCTCCATTCCCGGATCCGTGATGCCCGCCCTCGCCGACCAGTTGCTGCAGGAAACCCGGTCGCAGGTCCCTGCTGCCTACGCCAGCGATGACGGGGCGGTGGTGCTGCTGCGCCATCGCTTCGAGGCCAGCGAAGGCGAGATGGGCCATCCGCACCAGCTTCGCCTGGGCCTGGCCGTGGGCGGCGGCGGACGGCTGCAGCAGCGCACCCTCAACGGCCTGCTGCAGGCGCCGTGGCGGCCCGGCCAGTTCAATCTGGTGCTGCCAGGAGACACCGGCACCTATGCCAGCCCCGCGGTCGATCTGCTCGGCATCGCCATCGATACCCACGCCCTCCTCCATGACGCGCGGGCGTTGCAACACCTGCAGCCGCTGGCGGCGCGGCTGCACCACGACCCGGTGATCACTTCGGTGCTGCAGGCCTTGTGGTGCAGCGCGCAGGCCGACGTTTGCCTGCCCGGCTTCCTGGAGCATGGCGCCCAGGTCCTGCTGCATAGCCTGAGCCAGCTTGCCGGTCAGCCGCGCCAGGCGCGTGGCACGGTGTCCCCACTGTCGGCACGACGGTTGCGGCAACTGGAGGCCTACATCGACGCGCAACACGGCCAGGCGCTGACCGTTCCACAGCTGGCCGCTGCAGTGCAGATGGAGGCCGCGACGTTCGGCCGCGCGCTGCGTGCGGCCACTGGCCTGCCGCCCTATGCCTTCCTGACCCAGCACCGCATGCAGCGGGCGCGCGGGGCACTGGCCCAGGGATGCAGCGTCACCGAGGTTGCGCTGGCCAGTGGCTACGCCAATCCCAGCAAGTTCAGCGCGGCGTTCCGGCGTGTGGTCGGTTGTTCGCCGTCAGCATGGATCGCGCAGTCACGGGCCCGGTAGTGCCGGCCGCCAACATTACGAACTGGTAATGTCCAAGTCAGGGCCTCGAAAGGCGGTGGACGTCACCCTGCAGGCCACTTCCTCATCGGTGATCCGCATATGACCCGCTCCCTGTTCCGCGTCGCCCCGCTCGCCCTGCTGCTGTCCGGCCTTTCGGCCGCGCCGCTGGCGCTGGCCCATCCCAGCCTGGTGCGTTCGACGCCAGCGGCCAATGCCACCGTGGCCCCGGCCAGCCAGATCGAGCTGCAGTTCAGTGAGAAGGTGATGCCGCGTGCCACCCGCATCGAACTGAGCATGGACCACGGCCGCATGAAGATGGCGATGCCAACCACGGCGCAGGAGATCTCCGAGGACGGCCACACCCTGCGCGCGCGCTTTGCCAAGCCGCTGCCCGCCGGCAGTTACGCGCTGCAGTGGCGCGCGGTCGGCCAGGACAGCCATCCGATCACCGGCACCTACCGCTTCACCGTGAAGTAAGGCCGCTGCTGTGGCCGAGCTTTCGCCGTATGCGCTGCGGCTGGCGCTGTATCTGGCCCTGATGCTGCTGTTCGGGCGGATGCTGTTCGTCCGCCCCGGACTGCCGCGCAGCGTCTCGCTGGCCCTCGTTCTGGTGGCACTGGTGCTGGTCGGCATCGATGTGGTCACCCGATTGTCCGGCGTGCTTGGCATATCACCGGTCGACATCGATGGCGAGACAGCGCGCTGGTTTCTTACCGGTACGCCGGTGGGCGAGGCGGGACTGCTGCGCATCCTGGCCCTGCTGGCAATGCTGCCGCTGCTGGCAGTCAATCGCCCGGTACAGGGCCTGCGCCGCCCCGCACTGCTGGCACTCTCGACGGTGACCCTGGCCAGCCTCGCCTGGAACGGCCACGCCGCTGCTGGCGATGGGGTCGCTGGCCGGCTGCGTCTTGCTGCCGGCATCGTGCACCTGCTGGCGGCCGGTGCCTGGATCGGTGCGATCGCCGCCATCGTACAGCTGGCACTGCGGCGGGAAGGGCCGAGCCTGCGCGAGCGCACCCACGAACTATGGCAGGCCGCGCACGGCTTCGCCCTGCCCGGCACGATCATCGTCGCCCTGCTGGCGATGACCGGCACCTATACCTATGTCGATCTCGGCGGTTCCATACAGACCCTGACCGGCGCCGCGCATGGACGCTGGCTGCTGCTCAAGCTGGCACTGGTGGGTGGCATGCTGGGCCTGGCCGCGCTGCATCGCTGGCGGCTGGTGCCGGCGCTGGCGGTTTCCATCCGCGGCGGCTGGCAACCCAGGCCACTGCGTTCACTGCGCCACAGCCTGGCCTGCGAATCGGTACTGGCACTGCTGGTGCTGGCCTGTGTCGCGATTCTCGGCACGCTGGATCCGCTGGCATGAGACTGCGCAGCCAGCCCACACCCAAGCTGCGATGATGGGCGCACCATGAAACTGCTGATCGTCGAAGACGAACCCAAGACCGGCAACTACCTGCGCCAGGGCCTGATCGAGGCCGGCTACGTGGTCGATCTCGCCTGCAACGGCGTCGACGGGCTGCACCTGGCCGGTAGCGGCGAGTACCAGCTGGTCATTCTCGATGTGATGCTGCCCGGTCTGGATGGCTGGAATGTGCTGTCGCGGCTGCGCGAGGCCGGCTGGCAGGTGCCGGTACTGTTCCTGACCGCGCGCAGCAGCATCGCCGACCGCGTGCAGGGCCTGGAGCTTGGGGCCGATGATTACCTGGGCAAGCCGTTCGCCTTCGCCGAGCTGCTGGCACGCGTGCGCACGCTGCTACGCCGCGGCCAAGCGGTGCCGCAGGTTGAACGCATCGTCATTGCCGACCTGGTGGTGGATACCCAGCGCCGCCGGGTGGAGCGTGGCGGCCAGCGCATCGCGCTCAGCCAGAAGGAGTACATCCTGCTGGAGCTGCTGGCACGCCGCCGTGGCGAAGTGCTGCCGCGCTCGCTGATCGCCTCGCAGGTGTGGGACATGAACTTCGACAGCGACACCAATGTGATCGACGTGGCGATCCGCCGCCTGCGCGCGAAGATCGACGATGACTTCGACGCCAAGCTGATCGTCACCGTGCGCGGCATGGGCTACGTGCTCGAAGCACCAGACGACGGCGCTGTGAGCAACGGATGAGCCTGCGCCGTTCCATCGCGGTGCGGCTGACGCTGCTGTTCGCCATCGTGGCCACGCTGGTGCTGGCCGCATTGGGCGTGGCCATCTATGTCAGCGCCCGCCATGACCTTGTTGCCCAGGACTTCATCGAACTGGAGAACAAGGTTGCGTTGATCCGCGATATTGCTGGCAATGGGCCCGCCGCCGCACGCGGCCCGCGGTTGGCAGAGGCGCTCAGCCATCATCCCGATATCGCCTTCCACATCGTCAATGGCCACGGAGCCGTGCTGTTCTCGACCGCACCGGCACTGCTGCGCGAGCACGCACGCAGCCAGCCCATCGACGCCGCGCCACGGCGGCACGACTGGATTCTCGACGATGGTCGCTGCATGCATGCCCTGCACCTGCGGCAGACCCTGGCCGACGGCAGCCAGCTGGTCACCCTGCTGGCCATCGATGACGACCGCCATGCCGATTTCCTGCAGCGCTTCCGCCATCTTCTGGCGATCGCCATCATCGGCGCCGCCGTGGCCAGCAGCCTGCTCGGCGGCTACGTAGTGCGACGCACGCTGCGACCGCTGCGCACGTTGGCCGATGAAGCCCGGCAGATCACCGCCGGTCGATTGCAGCGGCGTCTGAGCGCGCGCACGGCACCGGCCGAACTGGAACAGCTGGCGCAGACCCTCAACGGCATGCTGGCGCGCCTGCAGCAGGACTTCGCACGCCTGACCGAATTCTCCGGTGATCTGGCCCACGAGTTGCGCACGCCGATCACCAACATGCTGACCCAGGTACAGGTGGTGCTGGCCCACCCGCGCAGCAACGAGGCCTACCGCGAGACGCTGGCCTCGTGCGCCGAAGAACTGCAGCAGTTGGCGCAAACCGTGGGTGACCTGCTGTACCTGGCGCAGGCCGAGGCACCGGGCGCACTGCCCTCGCGTGAGCCGGTGGCGCTGGATGCGGTGGTGGATTCGCTGCTGGAGTTCTATGACCTGCTGGCCGAGGACCGGCAATTGACCCTGCGCCGCGACGGCGTGGCGAGCGTGGAAGGCAACCGTCTGATGCTGCACCGGGCGATCGCCAATCTGCTGTCGAATGCGTTGAAGCACGCAGCCGTGGGCAGCGAGGTGCGGGTGAAGCTGGTCGAGGGCGATGGCGTGTGCAGGGTCAGCGTGCACAATCTCGGCCCGCCGATTGCCGAAGCAGCACTGCCGCGCCTGTTCGATCGCTTCTATCGCGGCGAGCGTGGCCGCCACGAAGGTGCCGGACTGGGCCTGGCGATCACCCGTGCGATTGCACAGGCGCATGGCGGAACGGTAAGCGTGACCTCCGATGAAACCGGCACCGTGTTCGAGCTGGTGCTGCCAAGCGCATCGGCCCGGTAGTGCCGGCCGCTGGCCGGCAACCTTGGCACATCACGCGTGTTGCAGTTGCCGGCCAGCGGCCGGCACTACCTCATCTGGTCGAACACCCCGGCCACCCAGTCGATGAACACCCGCAGCCGCGGCGACGGTGTGCGGTTGCGGGGGTAGACCAGGCTCAGTGGACTCGGTGTCGGCGGCGCGTCCGGCAACAGCTCGACCAGCTGCCCGCTCGCGATGTAGGGGTCCATCCGGTAGCGCGGTGCCTGGATGATGCCGAGACCCGCCAAGGCGGCACCAAGGAATGCGTCCGCGCCGGAAACCCTCACCCGCGCGGGCAGCGGCACATAGCGCACCTGCCCACCCTGCTGGAACTCAAGCGGAATCAGCTGGCCGGTGGCGCTGGAGCGATAGCCGACCATCTGGTGGCCTTGCTCCAGTGATTCGATGGTCTCGGGCACACCGTGCGCCTGCACATAACCCGGTGCGGCCACCGTAACTTCCCGCAGCATGGTCAACCGGCGCGCCGCCAGATCGCTGTCGGCCAGGGTCCCCACCCGCAACGCCGCATCCACGCCTTCGCGCAGCAGGTCGACATAGCGGTCGCCTTCGCTGACCTCCAGTTCGATCTCGGGGTAATGCTGCAGGAAGTCCGGTAGATGCGGAAACAGCAGATGCCGGCCCAGCGTGCCATGCACTTCAATGCGCAGCGGGCCACGCGGCGGCACGTCACGGAACGCGGCTTCGGCATCGTCCATGTCGGCGATCAGGCGCAGGCAACGCCCATAGAACGCTTCCCCTTCCAGGGTGGGCACCACCAGCCGCGTGGTCCGGTGCAGCAGGCGCACGCCCAGCCGCTGTTCCAGTGCTTTGATCGCATCGGTCACCGTGGCCCGCGGCAGGCCGAGGTCCTCGGAGGCACGGGTGAAGCTGCGGCGCTCGACGATACGGACGAAGGCACGCATGGCCGTGAATCGGTCCATTGTTCGGCAATTCGGATGATGTTGGCGGATTATGCATGATTATCCGAACTGATGAGATGGCGAAGATGGCACTGCGCCAGTCCGGCGCGCCCTGCTGGAACCAACCATGCCCACCTCCTCCGCCCGCCGCGTCGCCCTGGTCACCGGCGGTTCCCGTGGCATCGGCGCGGCCATTTCGCGCCGCCTGGCCGCCGACGGCCATGCCGTGGCGATCAACTACGCCGGCCGCCGCGACGATGCCGAGGCACTGGCCGCCGAACTCACGGCCACTGGCGCGCAGGCCATCGCGCTGCAGGCCGATGTGGCCGACCCGCAGGCGGTGCGCCAGCTGTTCGACGCCATCGAGGCGCGCTTCGGCGGTATCGACGTAGTGGTGAACAGTGCCGGCGTGCTGCAGTTGGCGCCGCTGGCCGACAGCGATGACGCGTTGTTCGAGCGGGTGATCGGCATCAACCTGAAAGGCGCCTTCAACGTGCTGCGCGAGAGCGCGCGACGGGTGCGCGACGGTGGCCGCCTGATCACCCTGTCCACCAGCGTGGTCGGCATCAGACTGGAGCACTACAGCGTGTATGCCGCCAGCAAGGCGGCGGTGGAAACGATGGCAGCGATCCTCAGCAAGGAGCTGCGTGGGCGCAACATCACGGTGAACACGGTGGCTCCCGGCCCGACCGCCACCGACCTGTTCCTGGAGGGCAAGTCACCGGAACTGATCGAGCGGCTGGCGAAGATGAATCCCCTGGAGCGGCTCGGTACGCCGGAGGACATCGCCGGTGCGGTGGCCTTCCTGGCCGGTGCCGATGGCGGGTGGATCAACGGCCAGGTGCTGCGCGCCAATGGCGGGATGGTGTAGGTAGTCGCCCACCTTGGTGGGCGCGTCGCCGCGTGCCCACCAAGGTGGGCACCTACCGGGCCATGCCTGGCGGCCGGGTCGCACCCACGCATGGCGTGGATCTACGGTGCCGATCATCCGGCGCGCGCCTCGCGGCGCCGGTGCACCCAGTAGTACAGCGTCGGCAGCACCAGCAGGGTCAGCAGCATCGCCGACAGCAGGCCACCGATCACCACCACCGCCAGCGGCTTCTGGGTCTCTGCACCGATCGCATGCGAGGTCGCCATCGGCAGCAGGCCGAACATCGCCAGCAGTGCGGTCATCAGCACCGTGCGCAGGCGCTGCAGCGAGCCCTGCACCACCGACTGCAGCAGGTCCATGCCCTGTTCGCGCAGCTGAGCGAAACGACTGAGCATCACTACCCCGTTCAGCACCGCTTGTCCGAACAACGCAATGAATCCGATCGCCGCCGACACTGACAGTGGAATGCCGGTCATCCACAACGCCAGGATGCCGCCGATCATCGCCAGCGGTACGTTGGCCAGGATCAGCGCCGCGCTGCTGATGTCCTTGAAGGCATCGAACAGCAGTACGAAGATGAGCAGCACCGACAGCGGAATCACCCAGCCCAGCCGCTTCATCGCACGCTGCTGGTTCTCGAACTCACCGGACCATTCCAACCGGTAGCCTTCCGGCAGCTGCACGCTGGCATCCACGCGCTTGCGCATGTCGGCCACCACGCTGCCCATGTCCCGCCCGGCGATGAAGATGCTCACTGCCTTCACCCGCTGTGCGTTCTCGCGCGAGATGTTGATCGCGCCGCTGGCCATGCGGAAGTCGGCCACGTCGGACAGCGTCACCGTGTGGCCATCGCCGATGCCCACCGGCACCGTGCGCAGCCGCTGCAGGTCACGATCGGCATCGTCCAGGCGCAACGTGATCGGGAACCTGCGGTCGCCCTCCCACAGCTCGCCGACCTGGCGCCCACCCAGCGCTGTCTCGATCACTTCGTCGATGTCACGCACATTCAGCCCATACCGTGCTGCACGGTCGCGGTCGATCTCGATCTGCAGCTGCGGCAACGAGCCATCGCGGTCAATGAAGGCACTCTCCACGCCCTCCACGCCACGCACCTGGCCCAGGATCGCCTGCGCCTGCCGGTTCAGTACGTCCAGATCCGAGCCACTGACCTTGATCACCACCTGGCCCTTGATCTGCGAGATGCTCTCCAGGATGTTGTCGCGCACCGGCTGTGAGATCGAGAACTCCGGCCCCGGAATGCGCTGCTCCAGCGTGCGCTGCAGGTCGCTCACCAGCTGCCGCTTGTCCACCCCCTTCGGCCATTCCTTCTCCGGCTTCAACGCCACCAGTGCCTCGATCTGGTTGGCGCCCTTGGCATCGGAGCCGTCTTCCGGCCGCCCCAGCTTGGCCACCACCGTCGATACCTGCGGGAAGGTTCCAACCAGCTCGCGGATGCGCCGCGACTGCTGCTGTGCTTCGGCCAGGCTGGTGCTGGGGTCAAGCGTGGCGGTCAGCCAGATCGAGCCCTCGTCCAGCTCGGGCAGGAACTCCGAGCCCAGGCGAGTGCCCAGTGCCAACGTACCCACCAGCAACGCCACTGCGGTCAGCACCACCGCACGTGGCCGGGCCAGTGCGCGCTCCAGGATCGGCCGGTACCAGTCGGTCAGGCGGTCCATCAGCGGGTTGCCGTCGCGCATGCGGTCGCGCCGCAGCCACCAGTAGCAGAACAGCGGCACCACGGTCAGCGCCAGGATCAACGCACCGATCAGGGCCGAGGTCACCGAGTACGCCATCGGCGCGAACATGCGGCCTTCCTGGCGCTGCAGGGTGAAGATCGGGATGTGCGCGGCGATGATGATCAGCATCGAGAAGAACGTCGGCCGGCCCACTTCCGATGCGGCGGAAAGAATGGTCGAGAACCGCGTCTTCCGATCAGCCGTAGGTGGCAGCTTCGACAATCGCGAGACAATGTGCTCGGTGACGATCACCGCGCCATCGATGATGATGCCGAAGTCCATCGCACCCAAGGACAGCAGGTTGGCCGGCACGCCCCACAGGTGCAGGCCTAGGAAGGTCGACAACAGCGCCAGCGGCATCATCGCCGCCACGATCAGCGCGGCGCGGGCGTTGTACAGGAACAGCCACAGCACCAGGAACACCAGCACCGCACCTTCCAGCAGGTTGCGGAAGACGGTCTTCAGCGTGGTCGACACCAGCCACGAGCGGTCGTAGAACGGCTCGATGCTGACCCCGGCCGGCAGCTGGTTCGCTTCGATCTCGGCGATGCGCGCATGCAGGGCGTCGAGTATGTCGGACGGATTCTCGCCCTTGCGCATCAGCACCATGCCGAACACAGCATCGTCATTGTCGTCCTGGCCGACCAGACCCTGCCGTGGCAGGCCGGTATCGGCGATGCTGGCCAGGTCGCGCACCAGGATCGGCGTACCGCCGCGCTGCGCCACCACCACGTTGCCGATGTCACCCGGCGAACGCATCAGGCCCACGCCGCGGATCAGGAACTGCTGCTGGCCGCGCTCCACGTAGCCGCCGCCGGCATTGGAGCTGCCCTTCTCCAGCGCCTCGGCGAATTCACCGAGGCTGATGCCGCGATCACGCAGCTTGTCCAGGTCCGGTTTGACCTGGAAGGTGCGCGCGAACCCGCCGAAGCTGATCACATCGGCCACGCCTGGCACGGTGCGCAGGCTGCGCTCCATCGTCCATTCCTGCACGGTGCGCAGCTGGGTCGGCGTCATGTGCGGGCCCTTGAGTACGTAGCGGTAGATCTCGCCCACCGCCGAACTCATCGCCTCCAGCTCCGGGGTCACGCCCTCCGGCAGCTCCACGCCCTGCAGGCGCTCCAGCACCTGCTGCCGCGCGAAATAGTCGTCGGCCTTGTCGTCGAAGGTCAGGATGATCATCGACAGGCCGAACTGGGTATGCGAGAACACCCGCACCGAATGCGGAATGCCGGACAAGGCCACTTCCAGCGGCATCGTCACTTCGCGTTCCACCTCTTCGGCGGCGCGGCCCGGGTGCAGCGACACCACCGTCACCTGGGTGTCGGAGACGTCCGGGAAGGCCTCCACCGGCAGCACGCGGAACGCGGCGATGCCGCCGCCGATGAACAACAGCAGTGCCAGCATCACCATCAGCGGCTGGCGCAGGCAATAGGCAATCAGGCGATCGATCATGGGGCGGCATGCCCCGCGCCGGTGCTGGCGGCCGCTGGCGCGCTGTCGACCAGCTGCTGCAGCAGCAGGCCCCCTTCGACCACCACCCTGCTGCCAGCCGCCAGACCGTCACGCACCCACAGTCGACCGTCACCCAGCTCCTCGGCGTGCACGGCGTGGCGCACGTAGCGGCCCTTGCCCTCTTCCACGAACACTACCTGCTTGCCGTCGATCAGCAGCACCGCCGCATCGGGCAACGAGACACCGCCCTCGGCCGGCAACGCCACCTGGGCGCGCACATACTGTCCCGCCTTGAAGCCGCGTGCGCGATTGTCCAGCTCGGCGCGCGCCTGCACCACGCGGCGTTCGCTGTCGACGAAGTCATCCACATGCTGCAGGGTCGCCTGCAGCGGCTGGCCATCTGCACCCGGCACGCTCACCTGCATGCCGGCCTTCAAACGTCCGGCCAGGCTTTCGGGAATGTCCAGCAACAGCCACAGGCGGTCCGGATCGCCGATCACTGCCAACGGCTGATCGCTGTCGGGGCTGACCGACATGCCCGGGCTCATCCGCCGCTCCACCAGCACGCCATCGATGGGCGCGCGCAGCGGCAGGCGCTGGTCGACGCGCTGGCCGTTGCCATAGGCCTTGGCGAAGGCGGCCGCGCGTGCATGATCAGCCTGACTGCCAGCGAAGTTTGCCTCGGCCTCGTCCAGTTCACGACCCGACGCCACTCCCGCCGCATGCAGTTCGCGGGTACGGTCCAGTTCCTTGCGTGCCTGCTGCAGCTCGGCGCGACCACGGGCACCTTCAGCCTGAGCCTGGCCGAACTCGGGCGAGGTGATCCAGGCGATGACCTGGCCGGCTTTCACCTTCTGTCCCGGCTGTGCCTCGATGCGCGCTACCTGCCCCGGCAGCGGCGTGTGAAGTGCGCTGGACCGCGTCTCATCCCAGACCACCCGGCCCGGCAGCTGTAGGCTGGCGCTGGCGCCGGCACTGACTGTCTCGCTGCGCAGCACGTCCAGCTGGCGGCTGTCGGCGGGAAACTGGATCTGGCCCGCGCTGACCTGGGGCGCATCCTCGGTATAGGACGCTGGCTCGCGGCCACAGCCGCTCAGCAGGGCCAGCGCCAGCAACGCCGGCAGCACGGCATGTCGCGCCCGTGGGCGATGGGCGACGGTGGACTTCATCGGGATTCTCCTTCGGCAACGGATGTGGCGGCTTCCCAGCGCGCCAGGGCGATGGCATGGTCGGTGCGCGCCTCGATCAGCGCGGCCTCGAAATCGCGCCAGCTGCGGCGCGCATCCAGCAGATCGGTCAGGTTGGCGGCACCGCGCCGGTACGCCAGTTCGATGCCCTGCACCGCCCTGCGTGCGGCGTCGGACTGCAGTCCCTCATAGTCGCTGCGGCGCTGTGCGGCGGACTGCGCGCTGGCCTGCAGCTGGTCCAGCTCGGCGCGTGCTTCGCGCTGCAGCACCTGCAGCTCCAGCGCGGCGCTGTCACGGTCGGCCTCGGCACGCTGGATCGCGCCGCGCGCGCGCGACGGCCCCCCCAGCGGAATGGTCAACGACACGCCCCAGGTAACACCGCTGATGTCGGTCGGCTCTCGTTCGGCCTCCACGCCCAGCTGGATATCGCGATGGCGCTCGCTGCGCGCCAGGGCCACGCCGGCATCGGCGGCCGCCAGGCGCGAGCGTGCAGCGCGAAGATCCACGCGCTGCTGCGCGTCGGAGACACGCACGCTGGGCACGCTGCTGGCAGCCGGCCACGGATCATCGGCGCTGAGGTCCTGGCTGTCGTCGCGTCCAAGCAGCAGGCCCAGCGCATGCCGCGCGTCACGCAGATCCAATGCTGCCTCGCGCGCCGCATCCGCCACAGCCAGGTCGTCCACCGCCAGGCGCGCGCGATCCACCGGCGCCATCGCCCCTGTCGCAACCTGCTTATCCGCCGCCGCCATCTGCTCGGCCGAACTCTGCCGGTTGGCGTCGGCAATCTGGGCCCGCTCCTGCGCGCCCTTCAGGCCGAAATAGGCTTCATGCAGTGCCACCTGTTGTCGGCGACGGGTATCGAGCATCTCCAGCCCTGCGACTTCCAGCAGCGCGTCGGCCTGGCGGATGCGCAACGCACGCTTGCCACCACGTTCCCAGGTCCAGCCCAGGCCCACGGTGCTGTCCACGCGCTTGTCCTGCCAGCGCCCCGGGCCGATGCCATGCCTGGGGCTGACCTTGCTGGTACCGAGCGACAGCTCGGTGGCCGGGCGCAATGCCGCCGTCTGCGCATCGCCCTGCACACCGCGCAGCTCCAGTGCCGCCGCACGCAGGTCAGGGTTGTGTGCGTCCATTGCGCGCTGCGCGTCCTGCAGGGACAGCGCCGAAGCCACAGGCGCGCACAGAAGAGTGGCCAGCACGGCCGCAAGACGAGAGGAGAAATTCATGTGCGTCAAGGTAAGGTGATGCACTTGCGCCAAACTTGCCCCAACCTTGCACGAAGCTTGCAATGCGAATCCTGCTGATCGAAGACGATGCCGCCCTGGCCGATGGACTGATCCGCGCCCTGCAAGGTGCCGGCCATCTGTGCGACCACCTCTCGCGCGGACTGCACGCACCTGCGGCGCTGGCCAGTGCACCCTATGACGTGATGGTGCTGGACCTTTCATTGCCGGACGTGGATGGCCTCGACCTGCTCTCGCGCCTGCGCAACGATGGCGCCACCTTGCCGGTGCTGATCCTGACCGCACGCGATGGCGTGGAGGACCGCATCCTCGGCCTCGACCGCGGTGGTGATGACTACCTGGCAAAACCATTCGCGCTGGGCGAGCTGGAAGCGCGCCTGCGTGCGTTGTCGCGCCGCCGCAGTGACGCACCGGCACAGAAGCGATTGGGCCGGCTGTGCTTCGACAGCATCCGCAACGAAGTGCAGGTGGACGGCCAGCGTATCGAGCTGACCGCGCGCGAGCTGTCGCTGGTCGAAGCGTTGATGCAGCACCCCGGCCGCACCGTGACCAAGCAGCGCCTGTTCGATGCGCTTTACAGCTGGGACCACGAGGCCAACCTGTCGGTGATCGAGGTGCACGTCAGCCGCCTGCGCCGCAAGCTGGAGCAGGCCCGCGCCGGCGTCGGCATCCGCATGCTGCGCGGCCTCGGCTACCGGCTGGAGGCCGTGGGTGACTGAGCGCGTGCACAGCCTGCGTGGCCTGTTGCTGCGGCGCCTGTGGCTGCCGCTGCTGGTACTGCTGCTGTGCAGTGCGGTGGGTTCATTCGCGTTGGCGCGCTTCTATGCCGGCCAGGTCTACGACCGCTGGCTGCTGGACTCGGCGATGTCATTGTCCGAGCTGGTGACGGTGCAGGACGGCCGCGCATCCATCGAGATCACCCCGGCGGTATCACGCATGTTCACCTGGGACACCGCCGACGAAGTGCATGGCGAGGTGGTCGACGCCGCAGGAGGGCGCCTGTATGGCGATCTGCCCGAGGCATTGCCGCGTCCGGCGAGCGCCGCCGCGAATGACGATGCGGTCTACTACGATGCGCGTCTGCGTGGTCAACCGGTGCGCATGGTCGAAGTGGTGGTCAGCGCCGGGCCGGGCCATGACATCCGGCTGCGCGTGGCCGAGACGCTGCGCAAGCGCCACCGGCTGGAACGCAAGCTGCTGCTGACCAGCGTGCCGTTCCAGGCCGCGATCCTGGCACTGGCGGCGTGGCTGGCCTGGTCCGGCACCGGCGCCGCCGCAGGCCACGCCAACCTGGTCGCACGGAAGCTGGCCAGCCCGCGGCCGGATCCGTTGGCACCGCTGGATCCGGCGCAGGAGGCACCGCGCGAACTGTGGCCGGCGGTTGAGGCCTACAACGCCCTGCTGCAGCGCCTGGACGCGATGCAGGATGCGCAGCGGCGCTTCGTCAGCAACGCCGCACATCAACTGCGCACACCGTTGGCGGCCATGCAGGTGGAGCTGGAGAGCTCATTGCGCCAGCATGATCCGCAGGCCCAGCAGCTGGCGCTGTCCGGCACGCTGGCCGGGTTGGCCCGCTTGCAGCATCTGGTCAACCAACTGCTGATGTTGAGCCGCTCCGAAGATCCACATGGCAGCGCACTGCCGCTGCAGCCAGTGGACCTGGCCGCGTTGGCGCGTGGCGTGGTGGAGCGCTATGCGGACCGCGCATTGGCTGCAGGCGTGGACCTGGGTTATGACGGGCCCGACGACGGCGTGCAGGTACAGGGCGATCCGCAGCTGCTGCGCGAGGCGTTAGGCAACCTGCTGGACAACGCGCTGCGCTACGGTTCCCTACCAGGTGTGATCACCCTCGGCCTTCGGCAGGAGACCGAAGGCGTACAGGTATGGGTGGACGATGATGGCGCCGGCATTGCCGAAGCCGAGCGCACGCGCGTCACGGAACGCTTCTACCGGGCCAGCACAGAAGGCGACGGCTGCGGACTGGGATTGGCGATCGTGGCCGAGATCGCGCAGCGGCATGATGCGGCGCTGGTGATCGATACCGCCCCGATCGGTGGCGCGCGGGTGGGGATGCGGTTTCGATCCCGCTGACGTCCTGCGTGCCAACCAAGGTTGGCACCCACCCGGTCACGCCATCCGGTAGACGCCCACCTTGGTGGGCGCTGTTGACGTCCCGCATGCCAACCAAGGTTGGCACCTACCAAAGGCACCCCAGCCGGCGGATTCCGGTAGACGCCAACCTTGGTTGGCGCCGTTGATGTCCTGCATGCCAACCAAGGTTGGCACCTACCAAAGGCACCCCTCCGGCGGATCCCGGTAGATGCCCACCTTGGTTGGCGCTGTTGACGTCCCGTGTGCCAACCGAGGTTGGCACCTACCAAAAGCACCCAGCCGGCGGATTCCGGTAGACGCCAACCTTGGTTGGCGCCGTTGATGTTCTGCATGCCAACCAAGGTTGGCACCTACCAAAGACACCCCTCCGGCGGATCCCGGTAGATGCCAACCTTGGTTGGCGCCTACCCATCATCAACGGCTCATCGAATACGGCGCCTGCGCGCCCTGCCCCGGCCAGTCCCTGTTCGGCTCGGCCTGCATGCTGAAGCGCAGTTCGCCACCTGCCAGGATCTCGTCGTGGCGCAGGAAGGTGCGCTGCAATGGCTTGCCGTTGAGGCTCACATTGCCCACATAGGTGTGCTTGTCATCCAGTCCATCGGCCACGATGGTGAACGTCTTGCCGTTCGGCAGGCGCATTGCGGTCTTCGGCAGGAACGGGCGACCCAGGATGTACTCGCCCGAGCCCGGGGCCACCGGGTAGAAGCCCAAGGCGGTGAACACGTACCACGCCGACATCTGGCCGACGTCATCATTGCCGGCCAGGCCATCGGGGCGGTCGGCGTACTGGGTATCCATGATCTGCTTCAGGCGCGCCTGCGTGCGCCACGGCTGGCCGGCATACGAATACAGGTAGGCGACGTGGTGGCTGGGCTCGTTGCCGTGCGCATACCAGCCGATCAGCCCGGTGATGTCTTCCATGTGCTCGAAGATGGACGGGTCGACCTTGGCGTTGAACACCTCGTCCAGGCGCGCGAGCAGCTTGTCACTGCCACCGTGCGCTGCCGCCAGACCGGCCACATCCTGCGGCACGTACCAGGAGTACTGCCAGGCATTGCCCTCGGTGTAGTCGGTGCCGTATCCACTGGCGCTGGGGTCGAATGGCGTGCGGAAGCTGCCATCGCGCTTGCGTGCGCGCATGAAGCCAGTGTCTTTGTCGAAGGCGTTGCGCCAGTTGCCGGCGCGCTTGTCGAAGGTGGCCGCAACATCGGTCTTGCCCATCGCCTGTGCCATGCGCGCGATGGTCCAGTCGTCGAAGGCGTACTCCAGTGTCTTGCTGGCCGCTTCGCCTTCCTCGTCGATCGGCACATAGCCCAGCTCGCGGTACTGCGCGATGCCGTCGTAGGGCCCGTAGTTGGCGGTCTCGACCATCGCCTTCAGTGCCTTGTCGGCGTCGAAGCCGCGGATGCCCTTCACGTAGGCGTCGGCGATCACCGGCACGGCGTGGTAGCCGATCATGCACCAGTCTTCCAGGCCATGGAATGACCACACCGGCAGCATGCCGTACGGGCTGTGCTCATGGTGGGCCAGCATCGAATTGACGAAGTCGCTGTTGCGCTTCTCCGGCTGCACCAGCGTCAGCAGCGGATGCAGCGCGCGGTAGGTATCCCACAGCGAGAACGTGGAGTAGTTGGTGTAGCCCTTGGCCTGGTGCACCGCGTTGTCCGAACCGCGGTACTGGCCATCGGCATCCATGAACAACGTCGGCCCCAGCATCGTGTGGTACAGCGCGGTATAGGCGCTGCGTCGCGCATGTTCCGGCGCATCGATATCGAGCACCGACAGCGCCTGCGTCCATACCTGCTTTGCCTGCGCGCGAACGCGGTCAAAATCGAAGTCCGCCACTTCCGCGTCAAGGTTTGCGATGGCACCAGCTTCACTGACCGGCGAGATCGCCACCTTGACCACCAGCGGTGCATCCAGTTTGCCGAAGGCGAAGGTGCCGACCAGCTGGCGCCCCTCGATCTGTGCGCGCTGCGCCGGATCCTTCTCGCCCGGCGGCGGGAAGCCCTTGTAGACAATGTCCTGCTCGGTGTTGTGCAGCTCATGCCCGGAAAGCGGCCGCGAGAAACGCATCGCGAAATACAGCTGGCGGCCCGGCGCCCAGCCACGGGTTTCGCGGAAGCCGGTCACCGTGCCATCGGCGCGCACCCGCACCCGCGACCACAGCACCTTGCCCGGGTAGTCGTACATGCTGGTGCGCATGTCCAGCAGCACCTTGGCGTCGGTCCCCTTGGGGAAGGCATAGCGGTGCACGCCCACGCGCGCACTGGTGGTCAGTTCGGCGCGCACCTTGTAGTCATCCAGGGTGACTGCGTAGTAGCCCGGCTCGGCCTTCTCGTCGTCGTGGCGGAAACGCGAGGCGTAGCCGCTGCGCGGCTTTTCCGGATCACCGCGCTCCAGGCCGGGAGTGCCGGTGAACGGCATCAGCAGGATGTCGCCGAGGTCCGAATGACCGGTTCCGGAAAAATGCGTGTGCGAGAAGCCGACGATGCTGCTGTCGTCGTAGCGATAGCCGGCTGCCCAGCCATAGGCCTTTTCGCGTGGCTGGATGCGTGTGTCCGGGCTGAGCTGGACCATGCCGAACGGCACCGTGGCACCCGGGTAGGTGTGGCCTTCACCTCCAGTACCAATGAACGGGTCGACCGAGGCGTAGGCCTTGTCGGCGGCGGTTTTGGCGGGAGCGGCCAACGTCAGGCCGGAAGCGAGCATTGCCGTGGCGGCGACAGCAATCAGGAGACGACGGTCCAGCGTGGGCATCGGCGTTTGGATCGATTCAGGTGGTAGCCGGATGCTAGCACCGGGCCTGTCACGCCGCATGCTGCAGTGCGACTGCCCGGTGTCCCGCGCCGGGTTCAATCATCAACCGGGAAGCGCGCTCTGCAACGACATGAGGTCCGCACTGTCCAGCGACCTCACCACCCGCGCGACCTCTTCTCCATCGCGCAGCAGCACCACTGTCGGCCACAGCTTCACCTTGAACGCTCGCCCCAATGGCCTTCCCTTGCCATCCTCGATCTTCCAATGCGGCAGATCGTTCGCTTCGACGAAGGCCTGCAACGCGGGCTGCGCGGCCTGGCAATGACCGCACCAGGGCGCACCGAACTCCAGCACCTGCCACCCAGCCTGCGCCGCCACCCCCGCAAAGGTGGGCTCGTTCGGAAGGTGATCACGCATGAACGGCATGAGCGCTACGCCACCAGTGCCTTCTGGATGTCTTCCAGCGGCGCGTTGGTCAGGTCCTTGGCAATATCCCCGAGCAATCGCGCCTGGACCTCTTTATGCAGCAGCGGACGAATGCGACCCAGCGTGGTCGGGTCGGCGATCAACACCAGGTGCGCATAGCGGTTCTTCAAGGCATCCTCATTGAGCTGTTCGGCCACCTGCTTGGCGAACGTCGCCTCGTTGAGCTGCGAGACCGACATGTCCTTCGGCACGGCACCCGCAGGCCCCTGCCCGGACACGCCCTGCTCACTGATGTCCTGCAGGCGCAGCTCGCCCTCCTGTTTCAGGGTCAACTGATGGTTGCTGCCCACGTTGGTAAACACCCGTGCCGAACCACCGTCGGCTACCACGATCAGCGTTCCTTCGGGAATCGTCCGCGCCATTGCATCCTCCATCAATTTGAAAAGTGGGTGTGTGCTCCACCTTATGCACGCCGATGTCACCAGAGCGCGTACAGGATGTGATTCCGTCATCGCAATCTGAAATCCGCCCTAAATTTACCGGGAGGCCTGCCGCTATGGCCTCCATCATCGCGAGGAACCTCTGTGCACGCTGGCTCACTGTTCCACATCTGCTTCGCCACCAGCCTGGCCATTGCCGGCTGCGCCGGCTGCATCCACCAGTTCCTGCAGGGCCAACCGTTTTTCGCCCTGGCCATCATGCTCTCGGTGCTCACGATGATCGGCGCCGCACTGGTCACGCGGAAACTGGCACTGCCGGGCGCCTTGGCGATTACCTGCACGGTGTTCGGTTTGCTGGCGAAGTCGGCCTGAGCCTTCTGAACAGGCGACGTGGAACACAGCGTGCAGATCAGCCCGCTTCGCTGCACGCTCACGCCGGTGCCGTTATGATGAACGGATGATCGACACGACCCACTACGTGACGGGCGCACCTGTTACGTGGGAAGCACTGCCGACCGGCGCTTCGCTTGCCACGATTGCTCCCGCCCTGCATTTCCATCGCCTCGCGCTGGATCCCGGCGGATGACGCCCGCAGGCCCACGGCCTGCCATCCCCACACGCTGATGTGACACGCGGCTGCCAACTGCGCGGCCGTTGTGATCCCGTTGCCGCGTTTCCGCCCTTGCGGCGGTGCTTTGCCGTGCGCGTGGCGTTGCGCCTGCACACATTCCCCGGCCCCCACGCCCCCTTCCGATGCCCCTGCGCCACTTGCGCCTGCATCGCCGTTTCCGATTTCCGGGACACACCACAGCACCCATTCCCCTATTCCATACCTACAAGGGAGCCCCTATGCAGGACACGCCCGATTCCCATGCCCACTTCGGCTGGTTCAAACGCCGCCGCCACCTGAAGGTCGATGAGATCACCGTCGTCGACAAGCCCATGCTCAAGCGCGCCGTCGGTGCCGCTGCACTCGGCAATGCCATGGAGTGGTTCGACTTCGGTGTCTACGGCTATCTGGCCGTCACCATCGGCCAGGTGTTCTTCCCGTCGAGCAATCCCACCGCACAGGTGATCGCAGCCTTCGCCACCTTCACCGTGGCATTCCTGGTGCGTCCACTCGGCGGCCTGGTGTTCGGCCCGCTCGGCGACCGCTATGGGCGCCAGAAGGTGCTGGCGTTCACCATGATCCTGATGGCGCTGGGTACCTTTGCGATCGGCCTGATTCCTTCCTACGAGCGGATCGGCATCTGGGCACCGGTGCTGTTGCTGCTGGCGCGTGTGGTGCAGGGCTTTTCCACCGGCGGCGAGTATGGCGGTGCGGCCACCTTCATCGCCGAGTATTCCACCGACCGCAACCGCGGCCTGATGGGCAGCTGGCTGGAGTTCGGTACGCTGGGCGGATACATCGCCGGCGCCGGTACCGTGACCGCGCTGCACATGCTGTTGAGCAGCGAACAGATGCTGGACTGGGGCTGGCGCATTCCATTCCTGGTGGCCGGCCCGCTGGGCCTGCTCGGCCTGTACATGCGCATGAAGCTGGAAGAGACCCCGGCATTCCGCGCCTTCGCCGAGGAAGCCGAGAAGCGCGAACATGATCGGCCCGGGCTTGGCGCGCTGTTCCAGGTGCACGGCCGCCAGCTGCTGGTGTGCATGGGCCTGGTGCTGGTGTTCAACGTCACCGACTACATGCTGTTGACCTACATGCCCAGCTACCTCAGCGTCACCATGGGCTACGCCGAGAGCAAGGGCCTGCTGCTGATCATCATCGTGATGCTGGTGATGATGCCGCTGAACATTGTCGGCGGGTTGTTCAGTGACAGGCTGGGCCGCCGCCCGATGATCATCGGCGCCTGCATCGCGCTGCTGGTACTGGCGATTCCATGCCTGCTGCTGGTCGGCAGCGGCAACGACTGGATGATCTTCCTTGGCCTGATGCTGCTGGGCCTGGCGCTGGTGTGCTTCACCAGTTCGATGCCGTCCACGCTGCCGGCGCTGTTCTATACCCCGGTGCGCTACAGCGCGCTGTCGATCGCCTTCAACGTCTCGGTATCGTTGTTCGGTGGCACCACGCCGCTGGTGACCGCGTGGCTGGTGGAACGTACCGGCGACCCGCTGGTGCCGGCCTACTACCTGATGGGCGCGGCGGTGGTCGGCCTGATCACGATGCTGTTCGTGAAGGAAACCGCCGGCCTGCCGTTGCGTGGTTCACCGCCGGCCGTCGGCAGCGACAGGGAAGCTGCGGCGCTGTTGAAGAGCGATGTGCCGGTCACGGTGGACCCGAGCCTGCCGCCGCTGCCGGACGTTGCTGAGCCCGAGCACGTGAAGCCGGCCTGAGGCTCGCCGCGAAATGCCACACGCATGGCCTGGATCTACATGGGGCCTGTGGCGCCGGGCGGATACGCCCGGCGCTACCTGGCGCTATTTCTTGATGCGGGTCAGCTTCCCCGGCATCCAACGCAGCGTCCATGTGTAGTTTCCGTCCGGCGGACAGACGTGGCGGTTCGGGCTCTTCCATTCGCAGACCGTCGCCCCGGCACTGACGGTGAAATCGACAATGATGCGATCACCCTGGATGCGGATCGCGCGGATGGCGCCTGGAATCTGTTCAACCGCGTCGTCACCATAGCCATACTGGCGGATGGCGGCATAGTCCTCTGCTTCCACCGGCGACAGGCTGTTCGGGTTCTCCTGGCCGCGCGGATCGTTTGCCGTCAGCGCCGTCATCACCGCCACCACATTGCGTTGCGCGAAGCTGCCGCCGGTGTAGGTGGACGTGTAGAAATACACGACCTCGGCACGGCCATCGCCATCGAGGTCGGCAACAGCGGTCCACACCGGACGGAAATCGGATTCAATGTCGTCGCCGGGAATCAGCCGCAGGTTGGCTTCGGCGGCGCGGTAGGCCTGTACCAGGCTGGGCGGCGGCGCCACCCGCTTGGACGCGGCAGGCGCGGCCGTCGCCGTCAGGCTGGACAGCGCCAGCGCAGCAAGCACCAGACAGATCGAAGTGGAGCGGAACGTCGCAGGTCCGTGCATGTCGTCCTCCATGAGTGTGCGGTCAGTCTAACCGCAGCTCCGGTGGCGCCCAGTCGTGCACGGCGCGGTTTCGCGCGATGCGTGAAAGACATCCACACATGGCGTGGATCTACTGCGGGGTGTCCAACTCCATCGCACGCATCACGATGGGTTTGGCCCAGTCCGGCGTGTGCAGCAGTTCGGCCACCGAGACCGGATACTGCAGCTGGCCGCGCTCCATCGCCAGAACCGGGAGGGGCGCGACGCAGCCTTCTGCGTCGGCCGGCGCGCTGTTGTCGTAGACATGCAGCTCAGCCAGGTGCGGCAGCAGGTCCAACAGGTTCTCGCGCGCCGAATCGAAGCGGGCGTGGATCTTTTCCACCGGAATATCGTGGCCACCGGCCTCTACTCGCGCCGCCACGCGGGCGATGTGCAGCTCGACCGTGGCCAGGCCACAGAACCAGATCGCGACGTGATGGTGCTCGCAGGCCTCGCGAAGCAGGCGTGGAATGGTGTTGCCACCCAACGTGGTCTCGAAGGCGAAGTCCGTGCCATCAGCCATGGCCTGGCGCAGGCGGCGGGTGCCTTCCTGCCAGGCCTCGGCATTGGCTTCGGGCAGCGGCCAGCCAGCCTCGACCAGGCGGCGGGTGAACGAATCGGGGTTGAACCAGCTCAGTCCTTCGGCTTCCAGCCAGGTACCCAGCAGCGAACTTTTGCCGGCGCCATTGACGCCGGCCAGCACCAGGATCCGCCCCATCGTTCAGAGCGGACGGCCGAGGGTGACCTTGCGGCCACGGCGGATCGGCTGGCCCAGCACCTTGCCCAGCCCCTCACCGCGCTGCAGGCTGGCCAGGGTCTGGTCGAACTCACCGCGCAGGCGCAGCAGTTCTTCACTGCGCTCACCGGCGTCACCGCCGGCGGCCTTGGCCAGCAGCTCCTGATACGTGCGGATATCCACGATCACCGCTTCGGGATGATTATGGTTGGTGATGACCAGCGCCTGCTTCTCGCGCACGGTGCGCATCAGGCTCGGCCAGCCCCGGGTCTTCACCGACGAGGCCGGGGCCTTCTCAAGGCCTGGCAGATCCAGCGGCAGGGTCATGGCACGGCTCCAGACAGAAGTGGACTATGGCCACTATACCCAATTTGGCCAAATTGGGGATAAATAGACCTTTACCTGACGGAACCCTCCGCCGCCGCGCCCGGCGCATCGGTCTGCAGCAGGCTGTCGCGCTCCCGCAGCGGGAAGCGGATCCAGGCATCCAGGCCTTGTGGGCCAAAGCGCAGCTCCCCGCTGCCAGCCAGCTCGTACGGCACGCGCTGCTCGATCAGCGCCCGGCCCAGGCCGCGCTGGCGTGGCAGCTCCCAGTCCTCCACCTCGGCATGACGCTCGCACCAGTGCAGGCCCAGCCATGGCTGGCCGGCCTGAACCTGCAGATCCCAGGTGACCTCGATCCGGCCATCCTCATGGGTGAGCGCGCCATGCCTCAGCGCGTTGGTCGCTAATTCGTGGATCGCCAGGGACAGTACTTCGGCTGCTTTCGGCGGCAGCAGCACGTCCTCGCCCTGCAGGCGGTAGGCGGCCGCTGCAGGCGTCTGCGCAGCGATCTCCTCGTCGAGCATGCCACGCAGGCAGACGCCGGCATTGGCACCACGGGTCAGCAGGCTCTGCGTGCGTGCCAGCGACATCAGTCGCCCGCACAACCGTTCAGCGTATTCATCCACACTGCTGACCGACTCGCGGGTCCGCCAGGCAATGGCATGGATGGTCGACATGATGTTGCGCACCCGGTGCTGCAGTTCGGCCAGCAATACCGATTGACGCTCAGTGGCACGCTTGAGGTCGTCGATGTCCACCGCGATGGCAAATACCCCGCTGACCTCACCGTCGCCATCGCGCAGGGGCGCGGCAGCGACCCGGGTCCAGCGCGCGCGGCCATCATCATGCAGGTACTGGAACTCCAGCCCCGGCACCACGGTCTCGCCGCGCATTGCGCGGGCGATGGCGAAGTCGTGCGCCTCGATGGCGTTACCGTCCGCATGCCACCCACGCCATCGATGCAGGTTCACCTCATCCGTGGAAGGCACCTTGCCGCTGGGCAGGTAGGCACGCATCTGGTCGTTGGACAGCTGCAAGCGCCCCTCGGTGTCGACAATGCAGACACCTACCGGCAGCACCTTGAAGGCCAATGCCAGGCGCCGGTCCGCCTCCCGCCGCTTCTGCTCTTCGCGCTCGCGTGCCAATTGGGCCACATGTGCCGCTGTGGTCTCGAACATGGTCACCAACACGCCGTTGATGCGCCCCTCCTCGCCACGGATCGGGCTGTAGGTAATGGTGAACCAGACGTCCTCCAACCACCCGCGGCGCGCCAGGGGATAGAGTTTGTCCTCGTAAGTGATGGTTTCGCCCTGCCAGACGCGCTGGTAGATCGGCCCGTTGATATGCCACACCTCGGGCCAGCACTCGCGGGTCGGCTGGCCGAGCCCGCCGGGATGCTTGTCGGCCAGGATCTCGGCATAACCATCGTTGTAGAGCTGCACCAGCTGCTCGCCCCACAGCACGATCATCGGGAAGCCGTGGGCCAGCATCAGGTCGACGGTGGCGCGCAGGTGGGGCGGCCACTGCTCACAGGCGCCCAATGGCGTGGACGACCAGTCATGGCGGGCGATGCGCGCGGCCATGCAATCGTGGCGCGCATGCAGGCGCGGCGCAGGCGGCATCGAGCCACGCAGCTTGGCAGCGTGGATGCCTTCAGGACGGCGCGACATGCCGCGCAATCAGGCGATGCCCGCAGAGACCTGCGGCGCCGCCACCAGCCCGGCCAGCTGCTGCACCAGGGTTTCGATGTGATAAGGCTTGGTACAGCGCGGCGCGCTGGCGAAGCGGCTGGGCAAGTTGTCGTCGTAACCGGAGGTCAGCAGAAAGGGCGTACCGGCCTCGGCCAGCCGATCGGCCAGCGGATAGACCTGCTCACCGCCCAGGTTGATGTCCAGCAATGCCACATCGATGGGATGGGTATCGACCAGCTGCCCCAGCGCCTGCAGGTCACCAGCCGGCCCCACCACCTGTGCGCCTTTCAGCTCCAGATAGTCGACCAGGAACATTGCGATGGCGAATTCATCCTCCGCCACCAGTACACGCAGCCCTTTCAGGCCCTCTGGCTTGTTACCCGCTTCCAGCACGACCGGCGCTCCTCGATACACGCGGCCCAGCTCTGCCGCAACGCCCGCAGGATGCGCGAACCGGGCTACAAGAGCGCGTGATGATGGATGAAGATCGTGGCCACGGCCCGTTCACCGCGGCATTGCAGCGGCGTGTTCAGAAGGCCCGCTCCCACTTCAGGCTGAGCAGGCTGCGGTCGTGGCTGTACAGCCAGCCAACGTTGCTGTCGATGCGCGCGTAGCGCAGGCTCAGGCTGGGTACCAGCCCGGCCACGGCAAGGCGCTCGCTGCGCACGATGGCGATCAGGTTCTGTTCGCTGTCCTCACGCCGCGCCTCCAGCAGCGGACTCCACGCGTCGTAGTCGCGCTCGCGCAACGAGACGAATACGGTGGCGGTGGTGCCACTCCATTGCCGCGCTGCACCCAGCCGCACGCCGCGCTGGCGATAGCCGTTGGCTGGGTTGGCGGCGCTGCTGTCACTCAGGTCCAGCCCGGCAAAGAGGGTCCAGCGCGGGTTGAGCGCACGGAACCAGGTGGCATACACCGCGGCCAGCTCACCGTCGTAATTGCTGGCCAGGCCACGCTGGCGATAGCGCTGGCGCTTCCAGTCGGCCTCCAGCTTGAGCAGGCTGCGCGCGTCCAGCGCATATTGCCATTCGCCATGCAGCCCGCTACCGCCTTGCAGGGCCCGGTTGCCGAGGCCCTGATAGTCATAGCTGGGGGCGATCTGCAGGGTATGCCGTGCGCTACGCCAGCTGTAACCCGCCTGCACGTTGGCATTGAGCTCGTTGTAGGCGCTGTGCCCACGCCATGCCTGGCCGAATGCGAGGCCACGCACGTACACGCCATGGTGGCCCTTCAAGGCCCAGCGACGTTCGAGGTTACCGTCGTAGTCCAGGCCCATGGCGCGCTGGGCATCGGGAAGATTGCGCTGAATGATGCAGGTGTCGCCTACCCCGAACAGGCAGGTGCGGCTGGCCGAACTGCGGTTGATGTTGTCGCTCCATGCCGGGCCGGCGGACAGCGCGCCTTTCCAGCGCTGGCGCGCCTGCAGCGCAGCCAGATAGGCGTCCACCCGTCCGCGTACACCTGCGGTGGCGGGGTCATCGGCACTGATGGCATCCGCGATCGCCGTGAACAACGCCACCGCATCGCGATCGCGCTGGTCTTCGGCGTAGACGCGCGCAAGTTCAAGGCGGGCCGGCAGGAAATCCGGCTGTGCCTCCAGCAGCGCCTCGTACTCGTTGGCCGCGCGATGGTGATTGCCGGCCACCCGCGCCAGGCCGCCCTGCGCATAGTGGCGCAGCAACGGGTCGTGGCCAGGCAGTTCGATGTATTCATCCAGGAAGCGTTGCGCGGCGCCCCATTGCTGATGCTGCAGCGACAGGTACAGCGCCTGGCCCAGATCATCGACCGTGCGCTCCACGCGCAGGGTCTGGCCGTCGATGGTGATGGTCGGTCGCTCCGACTCGGCCTGCTGCAGGCGCTGCTGGTCCTGCTGCTGGTGGCGCAGGTCGGTGCCCTGTTCGAGCACGCGGCGAAGATCGTCCTGCTGGGCGCGCACGTCGGCGGCCGCCAGCAGCAGTACGACAAGGAAGATGGGATGGCGCATGGTCGATCCGTGGTGGTGCATGCAGCGGGCCGAAGCAGGGACTGGCGGATCGCGGCTTGTCCCTGCCCTGCCCCGTCAGGGGCGTGGCAATCAGTTCTTGCTGCCGCCGAAGGCGGTGTCGTACTGGCTGTTGCCGCTGAAGGTGGCGATACCGGCCAGGGCGGCCGCGTTGGCGCCGAAGAACTGCCCCTGGGTGGTGCCGGCAACGCTGCCGTTGGCGGTGGCCGAACCGGCGAACGATGCGTCGGCACTGTTGATGTTGGCAACGATGGCCAGGTTCAGGCCGTTGCCCGACAGCGCACCATCCAGGGTGCCGGCGCCGAAGTCGGCGTCGAAGGTGCCGCTCAGCAGGTTGCTGCCGTTGAACTTGTTCAGGCCAGCAACGGTGTAGGACGCCACGCCAGCAGGCAACGTGGTGCCGGCGCGGTCACCGACGAAGTAGACCTGGCGGTTGTTGAAGCCACCGGCGGCGCCATCCTTGGACCACTCACCGAACCAGACATCGCCACTGCCGACCTTGACGAAGTTGAAGTGGCCCATGCCGGCGTGGCTGCCCGGTGCGCCGGTGATCGGCATGGCCAGGGTACGTACCGTCACGCCATTGACGGTGGTGGGTGCCGAGTAGGCGCTCAGGCCCTGGAAGTCCACCGGCTTGGCCTGGGACACGGTACCGACACCGATACCGGCCTTGCCAGCGCGGTGCGGGCCGCCATTGACCTGCGATTCGCCAACCGCCACATACAGCTCGGCATCGGTCTTGGCACTGGCGGCACCGACGATATCGGCAGCATGCGCGGCACCGACCAGAGCCAGCGAGGCAGCAACGGCGAGAACCGAACGGGAGATCATTTTCATGGTATTGCTCCTTGGTTGAGGGAACTACGGGTACAACGCTTGAAGGTGGGAGATCAGAAGCGTGCGGTGACGCCGAGCTTCAGGGTGCGACCCGGAGCCGGCAGCGTGGACCGCGTGGCTGGATCGACGTAGTAGCGGTTGCCGAGGTTGCTGCCGACCAGTTCGACGCTGGCATGCTCGTTGAAGCGCCAGCGCGCATAGGCATCGACGGTGGTGATGTTTCCCCAGGTGAACGGCACGTTCTGCCAGAGCAGGCCGCTGCCACCGCTCAGCAAACGGTCACGGTAGGCCTGCAGATCAGGGTTCTCGTGGCGCTGGTAGTGCACGATGCGGCTGCCAAGCTCCAGGCGTTCATCGAACAGGCGCGTGCCCAGCGACCAGTTGATCGACAGCTTGGGAATGGCCTGGGTCAGCAGGTAGCCACCGACGAAACCATCCTGCACGCAGTTCGGGACCAGGCCGCGGTTCGCATCCAGGAGCACCGCCGTGCTCTCGTCACACACCTCGTTTTCCAGCGTGCGGGTGATGCCCAGATCGGTGAAGAAGCGCCGGTTGTCGAAGCGGGCCTGCAGTTCGATGCCACGGATGGTCTGCTTGTCGATGTTGTCGAACAGGAAGTTGCCATCGCGCTCGATCACGTCACGGGTCTTGTGCACGTAGTACGCCAGCTTGACGTCGGCATCGGCGGTGTTGCCGAACAGGGCCGACAGGTTGTGCACGTAGCCCACTTCGTAGTTGTAGGCGTGCTCGGGCTTGAGCGCATGCAGCGGATTGAGGCTGCCGGAGAAGGCGATCGTGCTTTCGAACATGCTCGGGAAGCGCACCGCTTCGCTGTAACGCACGTAGGCACGGGCGGCCGGGGACAGGTGTGCAGTGGCCGAGAAGGTCGGCAGCCAGGCATGGTCGCGGCGGCGGCTGTTGCGTGCATCGACCGGCTGCGACTGTACGCTGTTACCGATGTTGCAGACCTGGTCGCTGCCGGCGAACACCGGCTGCACGCCGGGAATGGCCGCCACTTCGCCATTGAGGCACGGATTGCCGGCGCGGGTGTAGTTGCCATCGGCATCGGGCAGCCAGGGCCGCGTGTACCTGACCGGACGCGGCGTCTCGTACGGCGCCAGCAAGGCACGGATGCTGTCATCGATGAACCAGCCCATGCCGCGCTTTTCCCATACGGCGCGGCGTGCTTCCAACGCGTCGATGCGGGCCTGCAGATTGGCGGGACGGGGCGGCAACTCGTTCACGGTGTACTGCGCCTCCTTGCCACCTACGCCCTTGGTCAGCAGCTCGGGGTGCGCTTCGAGGAAATCGTCGAAGGCCCAGTAGCGGCTGTAGCGCACGCCTGCATTGAGGGTAAGGAAGTCAACCGGCCGCCACTCCAGGGTGAGGTAGCCCTCGCCCTCCTGTCGGCGCCCGGCACGCGGGAACATGCGCCAGCCATCGGTGGTACCGAAGTACGGATCGCTCGAGCCGAGCTTCTCGTACTGCCAGTTGCCACCCACGGTCAGGTCCAGGGTCGAATGCAGGGCGAAGCGGTTGCTCAGGATCAGGCCGGTGCGGTCGTTGCGCGCGTTGGCCAGCGCGGTGTTGCGCAGGATCGGGCTGGCGTCCGGGTTCCAAGCCGGATTACCCACTGCGAAGTTCGGGAAGCCGCCAGCACTGTAGGTATCGCTGTCCGTCTCCGTGCGCCACAGGTTGGCGTAGAGGTCCAGCCAGCGGCTGCCGGCCGGCTGGAAGCGGTATTCCAGGTTCCAGGCATCGGACGCAACCCGGCTGAGCGGCCACTGGATGCGTCCGTAGTCGGGCGCGGACAGGATGCGCGACGGCATGATCTCGCCGTAGTGCGACAGCGTGCGCCGCCAGGTGGCCTTCAGCTGCTGGTCGTCGTTGATCTGCCAGGTTCCCTTGACCAGCCACGACTCCTGTTCGCTGGAGGTATTGGGCACTTCATCGCCCGGTTTGAAGTAACGCGCCAGCGTGGTGATGTAGTCGATGCCCTGGTACTCGTACTGCTCGCGCCGGTCCTGGTCGTAGTACGCGCCCCCCTTGCTGCCGGAGAAGTAGTTGCCGCGCTTGCGCCAGGCGTAGGCAGCCATCAGGTCGACGTTGTCGCCGCGTACGCCCAGTGCCAACCGCCAGGCCTGGTCTTCGCCATCGAAGGGGTTGTTGCCACTGCGCGACTTCACCGGCACCACCAGGGTGCGGTCGTCATAGGGTGAGTTCGGCGAGCCCTGCGGGAACCCCGGCACCGTGCGGTAATCCTCGCCGGTGTGCAGGCGCGGCAGGCGTGGCGCGACCGCATTGCTGCTGCCTTCGATCTTCAGCTCCCCGCCGAAGCGTTCGCCGGCAGCAACAATGTCGTCAACGTCGATGGTCTTGATCACCAGCGCACCACCGATCCCGCTGTGCACATCGCGCACCAGCCCTGGCCCCTTGATGACCTGGATGCCACCAATCAGGTTGGGATCGATGTAGTTGCGGTTGCTGACGCCGTTGTAGCCACGCCAGACCGTGAGCGCCTGTTCGCCGCCATCGATGCTGACCGGCACCCGCCCGGGCCCCTGGATGCCACGGATATTGACGTCCAGCGCGCCGCTGTTGCGCGCATCGCCACTGAACACACCGACCAGATCCTTGACCACGTCGGCCGGATTGGAGCCACGGTAACGTTCCACCCGGTCGCGCCCCGAATACGCCGTGGTCATGTCCAGCGCGAACACATCGTCGTAGCCACGCCGATCGCGGGCCTCACCCCCTTCCGACTGAAGGCGACCGGCCACGTCCAGTGTTTCGGTCACCCGCACCCCTTCGCCCTCACCCGCCTCCGCTGCGGCCCGCAGGCTCCAGGTACCGTCCATGCCGCGCTGTGCACGCACGCCGCTGCCGCGCAACAGCTGCTGCAGGGCCTGCATCTGGCTGTACTCGCCACTCACCGCACTGGAGCGGCGGCCCTCCACCAGGTCACTGCGGAACACCACCTGCACATCGGCCTGGCGGCCAAAGGCACGTACGGCATCAGCCAGTGGCTGCTCCGGAATGGCGTACTGGCGCAGCGGCGCGACGATCGCCGGTTGTGCCTGCACGGTCGGCACCCAGGCCAGCGGCAGCAATGCGGTGGAAACGGCCAGGGCCAGAACGGTGGCGCGACGATGACAGGCGGATGCCGTGGACGGCATGGACAGGAACTCCTCAAGCGTGGCTGGACCACGGGCACATCCGGTGCCGGTGGTGTGTCTGGCTTGAGGAAAAACGGTGTTTCGCTCTGGCTATACCTCTATAGACAGCGGGACACTGCAGGTGCCCACGGCTTTTTTCATGTTTTTTTCATGCGGCCCGTTCATCCAGGTGCTGCGCGGGCCTCACCACACCACCAGCGCGCCGCCGGGCAAGCGCTGCACTCGCAGTCCTGCCTGCGCGGCCACCGCATCGATGGCCGTCTCCGGCTGCCGCAGGTGGAACAAGCCACTGACCCGTACGCCTGCACCCTGCCCACCCAGTACCCAGACCGGGGCGCGATGGTAGCGCGCCAGATCGGCGATGGCCTGCGTGGCCGACTGATCATCGATCACTACCTCGCCCCGCCGCCATGGCGCCACGGCCTCGGGATCTTCCAGCCGCACAGACTGCAGCCAGCGACCGTCACGGAACACGCGTGACTGCCCCGCATGCAGGCGCTGTACGCTGCCATCGCCCGGACGCACGTCGACCACACCCTCGCTGACCTGGGTGGTGACCGTGGTATCCAGCATCGACACACTGAAGGCAGTACCGATGTCACGGACCAGGCCGCCCGCCGCCTCGACCTGGAACGGTCGCGCCTCATGGGCCACCTGGAACCAGGCCTGGCCGCGCAGCAGGCGCAGGTGCCGCTGCTGGCCATCGAACGCAACCGCCAATGCGGTGCCCGCATCGAGCACGGCGGTGCTGCCGTCTTCCAGCTGCACCACGCGTGGTGTATCGCTGCTGCGCAGGTCACTGCGTGCCAGCAACAGCGCCTGCGGTGCGGCCGCGACCATCAGAACCACAGCGGCGGCACTGGCCAGCAGCCATGGCAGGCGGCGCGGCGCGATCGGGCGCAGGCCCTCGCGATCGGTGGTGAGCTCGGGCAGCGCCGCCAGCACCTCGGGCCCGGCGGCATCCAGCCCCCGCCAGAACGCCGTCTGCTGGCGCCAGGCCAGCGCATGGCGTGGATCGGCCTGCAGCCAGCGCTGCAGGGTTCGTTGCTGGCGTTCCGGCAGCGGGCCTGCACTGCACCGGATCACCCAGCGCAACGCCTGCCTGGCCTGACGCGGCGAGGGTTCGGACGTGGTCATGGTTGTGGCCTGCCGCACCACGAACGGGTGCGCTTTCCTGTTGTGACAACGGCGGGCGCGATCTGCCCACTGCAATCGCCGCTCATCGATGCATTCCCTGCTGGTGCTGCTGGATCAACAGTGCCGCGCGCAGCACATGCTTGCCGACCAGGCTCTTGGAAATACCCAGCCGTGTCGCGATCTCGCGCTCGCTCAGGCCCAGGTAGCGGTTGAGCACGAAGCACTCGCGGACCTGCGCTGGCAGCGCGAGGATGGTCTGGGTGATCTCGCGCAGCTGTGCCTGGTCCAGTGCCTGGGCCTCGCCGTCGTGGCCCGCCTCGGCCATGTCGGCGGCGTACTCGGCCATCGCGCGCCGCTCGCGGGCGTCGGCCTGGCTGCGGTTGAGCGCATGGTGATAGGCCATCCGGTACAGATAGCCGCGCGGCTCCAGGATCGGTGGATCACCGGGCACGCTGCTGGCCTTCAGGTACAGGTTCTGCAGGGTGTCCTCGGTACTGGCCGGGTCGAGATAGCGCGCGATGAAGCGAGACAACGCACGGCGCTCGCGGATCAGCAGCTCGACCAGCGCCAGGGCATTGGGAGACATAGGTGCCAAGGCCGGACCGGGGAATGATGGGCGTGATGGCGACGGTCCGGACATGGATTGTGGGCTGCGCGGCCGCAGGCGGCAAGCGAAAGCCTGTCGCGCGGCACCAGGATCATCCACACATGGCGTGGATCTCCCAGGCGGCGCCGGATCCAGTAGATCCACGCCATGCGTGGATGCGGAGCCTACGGTTCGTCCAACGCCTCGAAACGCTCGGCGAGGTAATCGATCAACGCACGCACTGCCGGCAGCAGCCCACGCCGCGAAGGGAACACCGCATGCACGATGCCGTGCTTCGGCACCCACTCCGGCAGCACCGGCACCAGCGCGCCGCTGTCCAGCTCATCGGTGATCATCATCCGCGGCAGCATCAACAGCCCGACCCCGGCCACCGCGGCTGCGCGCAGCGCGATCATGTCATCGCTGACCAGGCGCGGGCGGTGATGCACGCTGGCCTGCACGTCGTCCGGCCCGATGTACTCCCACACATGCTGCTGACTGGGCGAGGCCAGATCGACGGTCGGCATCATCGCCAGGTCGGCCGGCACCTGCGGCGTACCCAACCGTTGCAGCAGCGCCGGGCTGGCACTGGTGCACCAGACCCGGCGTGCCAGCACGCGCACCACCAGGTCGCTGTCTTCCAATGGCGGCGGCCTTACCCGGATCGCCACGTCCACACCCTCGCCCACCACGTCCACGCGGCGGTTGGTGGCGTCCAGCTGCATCGTCACCTGCGGATGCAGGGCCAGGAAGTCGGCCAGCATCGGGCCGATGCGCGCGTGCAGGATCGCGATCGGGCACGCCAGGCGGATGGTGCCGCGCGGCTCGGCGCGTGACATCGCAATCGCTTCTTCGGCCGCTTCCGCCTCGACCAGCATTGCCTTGCAATGGCGGTAGTAGTCCTGGCCGACCTCGGTGACCGAGAAACGCCGGGTCGAGCGCTGGATCAGGCGCACGCCCAACCGTTCTTCCAGCAGCGCGATGCGCCGGCTCAGTTTCGACTTGGGCATCGCCAGCGCCCGCCCGGCCTGCGAGAAGCCGCCGTGCTCGACCACCATGGCGAAATAGAACAGGTCGTTGAGGTCACAACGGCGGATATCTGCGATGAACACGGGGCGATCTCCTGCGGCCCACGGCCTGCCGCCATTGTTCACCAGATGGGACTATGACGGCAAATATTGGCGTCTACCGGCCCAATTGTCGCGGCGATATCGTCTCCTGCAACGAAGAACAGCGGCCGGCAGCCCCGGCCAGGAGATCGCCATGAAGCGTGTCACCGGTACCTACAGCGCCCCCCG
The DNA here is from genome assembly GCF_056480785.1 of Stenotrophomonas sp. 99219_Sma. Lineage (NCBI taxonomy): Bacteria > Pseudomonadati > Pseudomonadota > Gammaproteobacteria > Lysobacterales > Lysobacteraceae > Stenotrophomonas > Stenotrophomonas sp. 99219_Sma. The sequence goes on from NZ_CM151117.1 coordinate 2,559,884, forward strand.
CCCGCACTGGGTGGGCGATGGATTCCCCGCCCGCTCGATGTTTTCCTACAACACCCACGGCCAGCACCTGAGCCCGTTCCTGCTGCTGGACTATGCCGGCCCGTACACCTTCGCCCCCAGCGATACCCCGCGTGGGGTCGGCCAGCATCCGCACCGCGGTTTCGAGACGGTCACCATCGTCTATGAGGGCGAGGTCGCGCATCGCGATTCGACCGGTGCCGGCGGCACCATCGGCCCGGGTGACGTGCAGTGGATGACGGCGGCCTCCGGCATTCTCCACGAGGAATTCCACACACCGGAATTCAGCAAGCGCGGCGGCACGCTGGACATGGTCCAGCTTTGGGTCAACCTGCCGGCGCGGGACAAGATGGGCGCACCGGGCTACCAGACCCTGCTTGACGCAGAGATCCCCTCGGTGGATCTGCCTGAGGGCGCCGGCCGCGTGCGTGTCATCGCGGGCCGCTTCGACCGCCACGCCGGTCCGGCACGTACCCACACGCCGATGGATGTCTGGGACATCCGCCTGCAGCAGGGCCACCACGCCGAACTGCCGGTGGCCGATGGCCGCACGCTGGCGGTGGTGGTGCTGAAGGGCTCGGTCCGGATCAACGGCGGCCAGCCGGTCGGCGAGGCGCAGCTGGTCACCTTCGATCGCAGCGGCGAGGACGTGTTCGTCGACGCCGACAGCGACGCCACTGTGCTGCTGCTCAGCGGCGAGCCGATCGACGAGCCGGTGGTGGGCTATGGCCCGTTCGTGATGAACAGCCAGGCCGAGATCGCACAGGCGGTCAACGACTTCAACAGCGGCCGTTTCGGCCGGATCGCGCACTGAGCGCTTCCGCGCGGCGGGCGATGACCCGTCGCGCCAATGGGCCAACGCCCACCTTCCCCAGGAGACTGACCATGAGTACCCCCGCCAACTTCAATGGTGCCCGCCCGGTGATCGATCCGGACAACGCCGCGATGCTGCTGATCGACCACCAGAGCGGCCTGTTCCAGACCATCGGTGACATGCCATTCACCAGCGTGCGCGCCCACGCCACTGCGCTGGCGAAGATGGCCACGCTGGCAAAGATGCCGGTGATCACCACCGCCTCGGTCCCGCAGGGCCCGAACGGTCCGCTGATTCCGGAGATCCATGAGGCCGCCCCGCATGCCCAGTATGTAGCGCGTAAGGGTGAGATCAATGCCTGGGACAACCCTGAGTTCGTTGCTGCGGTGAAGGCTACCGGCCGCAAGCAGCTGATCATTGCCGGCACCATCACCAGCGTGTGCATGGCCTTCCCGTCGATCGCCGCCGTGGCCGATGGCTACCAGGTGTTCGCGGTGATCGATGCCTCGGGCACCTATTCGAAGATGGCCGAAGAGATCACCCTGGCCCGCGTGGTGCAGGCCGGCGTGGTGCCGATGGACACCGCCGCGGTGGCCTCGGAAATCCAGCGCAGCTGGAACCGCGACGATGCCCAGCAGTGGGCCGAGGTCTACACGAAGATCTTCCCGAACTACCAGCTGCTGATCGAAAGCTACCTGAAGGCGCAGGACGTGCAGAAGAACCACGAGCAGCTGGATTCGCAGCGCAGCTGAGCTGCCCCCGGGGTGCCGGCCAGCCGCCGGCCCCCTCCCAACCGGAGACCCACCATGTCCAGTGAACCGATCCGCGACCCGGCCAGCGACCACCTGCTGACCCCGCAGAATTCCGCCTTCATCATCATCGACTACCAGCCGGTGCAGGTGAACTCCATCGCCTCGATGGACCGCCAGCTGCTGGTCAACAACATCGTCGGCACCGCCAAGGCCGCTGTGGCTTACGGTCTGCCGATCGTGCATTCGACGGTCAACGTCAAGACCGGCCTGAACAAGCCGCCGATTCCGCAGCTGCGCAAGGTGCTGGGCGACTACCCCACCTACGACCGCACCACCATCAATTCCTGGGAAGACGTCGAGTTCCGCCAGGCGGTGGAAGCCACCGGCCGTCGCAAGCTGATCATGACCGCGCTGTGGACCGAAGCCTGCCTGACTTTCCCGGCGCTGGACGCCTTGAAGGAAGGCTATGAGGTGTACGTGGTGGTCGACGCCGTCGGTGGCACTTCGCTGGCCGCGCACGATGCCGCGTTGCGCCGCATCGAACAGGCAGGTGGCCAGCTGATCAGCGTGCCGCAGCTGTTCTGCGAACTGCAGCGCGACTGGGCCCGCTCAGAAACGGTGCCGGCGTTCATGAACCTCTTCATCGAAACCGGTGGTACGGCAGGCATCCAGTTCTCGTACGATCGTACCGAGTGATTGGGTGGCGGCGCTGGCCTTGGCTGGCGCCGCCTTTGGGAGCAGTCGAGCATGGCTCGACGCTACAGTGGGTTTGGTCGAGCGTGGCTCGACGCTAGAGACAGATGGAGAATGTGATGGCCTACGCGCGCATTGTTTCGACCGGCGACAACTACCTGCACCACATCAGCAATGGAAGCTTTGATGTAGACGCGGACGAGCCCGCCTCGCTGGGCGGTCAGGGCAAGGGCTTCGCGCCCTTCGATCTGTACCTGGCCTCGCTGGCCGCCTGCACCGCCATCACCCTGCGCATGTACGCGCAACGCAAGGACTGGGAGCTGGGCGAGTTCCATGCCGAGCTGCGTTCGGAACGCGATGCGGATGGACGCTTCCACGTGCACCGCGTGCTGCATGCCAGCGCCGAGCTGAGCGATGCGCAGTGGCAGCGGTTGCTGGAGGTGGTGGAAAAGACCCCGGTGACGCTGGTGATGCGCGAAGGTGCGCGCATCACCAGTGAGCGCGGGGGCGCAGCGTAACCCCATCCACGCGTGGCGTGGATCTGCTTCAGCGCCGCGAATGCAGCACGGTGCGCCGGCGCATGGCGTTGAATTCCTGCTCCACCTGCTGGATGTCCTCGGCCTGGAAACCGGCCGCATCCAGCAGCTGGTCGGCGGCAGCCGCCGCCAGCGGATCATCGTCACGCTGGCGCCAGCAGCGCGCCGGCAGGAAATAGCCCACTTCGCTGCGCCCGCGCATGATCACCACCGGCCGGCCCGCATACAGCAGGAACTCGGCCAGGTGCTGGCGCAGGCCCTCCACTGAAACATAGGCCGGTCCAACACCCAGCATCTGGCTGGACGGTTCGGGACTTTCGAACAGCTTGCGACGGCTCATCCATTCCTCCTTTGTGCAACGCGTGGTCTCCTTTCCTTAGACGGGTGCATCGCTGCGCCCCCGCCACGCTTCGCGTGATGCCCATCACGCCATCCGCTTAGAAGCCGGTGTTGAACTCCAGCTGAAACACGTCGATCGACAGCGGCGCGCCGGACACTTCCTTGGCCGCCATCCACTTGCCGCTGATCCAGCTGCGCGCGTCGAGCGCGTAGGCACCGCCCACGTAGTAGCCGCGGGCATTGGTGCCACCCAGGTGGAAGTTCGGGTCGTTGTAGGCGTCGGGCAGCGCGTCGGCCTCGATATGCTTATAGCCCAGCAGTGCCTGCCACTGGCCCTTCTCCTTCAGCTCGGTAGCACCGAAGGTGGCCTGCAGCATCCAGGCGGTGTCGCCGCTGCGGAAGGTATCGATGCTGGCAGTACCGCCGGCGCCGTAGTTGTTGACGATGCCGCTGTTGGCTCGGCGGAACATCGCCTGCTTGTCGTAAGCCAGGTTGCGGATGAAGTCGCCTTCCAGGCGCATGCCGATGTCCTGCGCCAGCTGCGTATCCCAGCGCAGGTTCAATGTGGCCAGGCGGAATTCCGACGCCAGGCCGACATACTGCGGGGTGGGCGTGTTGGCCGGGTCCAGCGGATTGCGCGCGATGTCGCGGATCAGCATCAGGGTGTTGCCCTTCTGCATGAACGCCGGGCGCGACCAGTCGGTGTCGCAGCCCACCGCGCCTGCATACAGTGCGCACGGCGAGGACAGGCGGCCGCTGATGTTCTTGAAGTCGTAGTAACCCAGCGCCGCGCGCAGCGCGTTGTCGTCGTTGAAGCGCCAGTTCACGCCCACCTGCGCACCGGACAGCCACTTGTTCTCGTTCGGGGTCTTGACCCGGCTCTGGCTCGGCGAACTGTCGGAGGTGTACTCCAGCGGTACCACCGCGAGGTTGCCGAACAGGTCGAGGTCGCCACCATCGAAGTCATACTTCAGGTTCGCGGCCAGGCCATCGAAGTTGAGATCGTTGGAGAACAGCGTGTCACTGGTCCAGAACGGGTTGCCGAAGCGGCCACCGCGTACGGTCACCCAGTCGGCCGGGCTGTAGGCCAGCCAGGCCTGGTCCAGCCACACGTCCTTCTTGCTCAGGCCACCACCCAGCTGTTCGGTGGTCGACACCGGGCCATTGCTGCTGCCACTGGCCAGGCGTACGCCGGCGGTAGTGTGCTGGCCGATGGTCGCTTCGATGCCGAGACGGGCACGGATGCGCCACAGGTTGCGGCGGTCCTGGCGGGTGTTGAGCAGCGGTGGCAGCTGCAGGTTGGTGTTGGTGTTCGTATCGAAGCCGTTGCCGGAATTGATCGACGCCCAGTTGCTCACGATGTCGCTGTTGCGCTCGGAGTAGAAGCGCGACTCGCTGCGTACACGCATGTCACCGGTGACCTTGATGCGCTTGGTCCATTCGGCCACTTCGTTGGGTGCCGCCCAGCCTTCCGCCTTGGCCTGCGCCATCACGTCCTGGCGCACCTCGTCACGAATGCCGTCGCGTACGCTCTGCGGCACGTAGGGCACGCGCACGTCGCCGGCTTCCAGGGCCACGCCACCGCTGGCGGCCGTGCTGCCGCTGGCTGCGGTGCGTTGTGCGGCCACCGCTTCGGCTTCGGCCTGCACCAACAACGCCTGGCCGTCTTCGGGCTTCAGTGCACCACTGGCGATCAGGCCCTTGATCAGCTTGACCATGGTGGTTTCGGCGGCCATCGCACCGGCCGGTGCAGCCAGGCTGAGCAGCACGGCGCAGCACAGCAGCGCCCGTCGGGCCGGCCGCGGGCGGCGGGAGTCGGTTCGTGCGCGGACGTGGTCGTTCATCACGGTTCTCATCGAAAGAAGGGGAATCATGGAAGTCTGGAATCAGGCCCCGGGCCGGCGGCCCTGGATCAGGACGCGGGCGGGGAAATCGAGTGACGGCGGCGGTGCCTGGTCGACCTTGCCGATGCGTCGCAGCGCGTCGAGCACGGCCGCGTCGGCCTCCTCGTTGCCACTGCCACGCACCAGCTCGACCTTCTCCAGCCGACCGTCCGTGGCCAGCCACACATTCACCTGCAGCTGGAACGCCAGGCGCTTGACCTTGTCGTCGCGCGAGATCGCCTGCTGCATCAGGTAGCCGAGGTAGCGACCGTAGGTGGCATTGCCGGCGCCGCCACGGCCGACGCCCGACGAGCCACCGCCACTGCCGGACTGGATGCCGAAGTTGTCACCGCCAGCCTGCGCATCGGCATTCATCGTCACCGGGTCAGCGTTGTCCGGGGTTGGCGTCGGCTCTTCAGCAGGCGTCGGCTGATCCAGCGGCTCCGGCTCGGGCATCGTCTCTTCCGGCGGCGTTTCCGGCTCCGGCGGCTTTTCCGGCGGCGGCGGTGGCGGCGGAGGCGGCGGGGGCAGTGCCAGCATCGGCGGCTGCACCACCGGCCGACGGGTGCTGGCGGTGTCCTTGAACAGCAGCCACCACACCGCGATGCCGAGTACCAGCAAGGCGGCCAGCACCAGCGCGACGGTCACCAGCAACTGGCGACCGCGCATGCCGGACTCCGGCCGAGGGGGTTGATGGGCCGTCATGCCTCAGCCCTGCGCCTTGCCGGTGACCAGGCCGACCTGGGCCAGCTCCAGCCGCCGCAGCAGGTCCAGTACCTCGACCACGCGGGCGTACTGCACCTGTGCGTCACCGCGCACGATCACCGGGAAGTCCGGTGTGGTCGCGCGCTCGGTACGGAGGCGGTCTTCCAGCTCAGCCATGGTCACCGGGTAGGCATCCAGGAACACCTGGCCGCTGGGGTCGATGGTGATCGCCTTGGTCTTAGGCTTCTCCAACGCCGTGATGTTGCTGGCCTTCGGCAGGTTGACCTCGATGCCGGGAATGGAGGCGTTGCTGGTCAGGATGAAGATCACCAGCACCACCAGCAACACGTCCACGAAGGGCGTCACGTTGATGCCCTTCTCGCGCTTCTTGATGCCGAACTTCGCCTTCTGGCCCATGGCGCGCCCCTCAGCCCTGGACCGCGGCCGGGCCGCGCCCGTCCTGCTCTTCGGCCAGGCGCGCGGCGAACTCGTCGATGAACACCGCCATGTCGGCGCCGATCGCCTCGGCACGCGCGCCCAGGTAGTTATAGCCGAACAGCGCCGGAATCGCGACGCCGAGGCCGGCAGCGGTACACAGCAGCGCCGCGGCCATGCCGGGCGCCACCGAGTTGATGTCCACCGCGCCGGCCATCGCCGCCACCACGAACACCAGCATGATGCCGATCACGGTGCCGAACAGGCCCACGTAGGGCGCACCTTCGATGGTGGTCGACAGCCAGTTCATGCGCCGTGCCATTGCTTCCTGCTCGCGCACCATCACCGCATCCATCGAGGCACGGATCGCGGCGATGGTGGCACCGCTCAGGTAGCCACTGTTGCCATCGCGCTGGTGGCGCTGCTGCATTTCATCGATGGCCACCTGGTAGATGCGCCACAGCGAGCCGTCATGCATCGCGGTCGGCGCCTTGCCCTGGCGGTCCATCTCGGACAGAGTGCGCAGCGGCACACCGGACAACTTGCCGAAGCTCTCGGTGAATACCGCGTTGGCCTTGCTGGTGCGGCCGAAGTGGCGGCTCTTGGCAATCATGATCGCCCATGACATCAGCATCATCAGGCCGAGGATGGCGACCACCACCCAGGCATCGAACGGCATCGCCTTGAGGATGAAGCCGAAGTGGCTCTGGCCGGCCGACTGCTCGTCGGCGCCGTAGCTGATCAGGCGCGAGTCGGCGCCCTGAGCGGTGGCATCGGCCAGCAGCAGCGCGGCTGGACGTGCAACCCGCGAGACGCGCAACTCATCCAGCGCACCTTCGAAGTTGGCCAGCGGCTGCGCCGCGCCCGGCGCATCGGCGCCCACCACCGGCGCGGTACCCAGCGCCGGCAGCTCGCCGCTCAGCTGGGCCACTACACGGCCGTTGAGGTACAGCTGCAGCGCACCCTTCTCCGCGGTCAGTGCCACGTGCGCCCACTGCCCTTCCGGAATCGGCTGTGCCGGCGTGCTGCGCTGGCCATTGAGCTGAACGAACGGCACGCGGTTCTCGATACCGACCACCAGCTCGGAGGCGCCATCGCGACGGGCGTAGATCGCCTGCGCCGCATTGTTGCTGCCCGGCTTGATCCAGGCCGAGAGGGTCAACGGCGCCCCCGCTTCCTGTGCCAGCGAGGCGCTGGCCGGCAACGGCAGCGGGCCTGCGCCCAACTGCACGCCACGGCCGATCACCGAACCTTCGGACGGCGGCACCACAGCACCGGCATTGTTGCCGTAGGCGGTGGCGTCGCGTGCAGGCGCATTGGCTTCGGCGAAGTGGTAGACCAGCGTGTAGTCCGGGTCGAACACCTGCTGGCCGTTGCCGCTGGCCGGGGCCTTCTCGTTGCCGTAGTACATCCAGATCGTCTGCGGCGCCGCGGCGCTGACCGCCGGCACGTCCACCCAGACCAGGGCCAGGCCCAGCTTGGGATCGAACTGCTCGATCTGGTGGGCCAGCACGGTGCGGCCATCACCCGAGACGAAGCGCAGGTCATTGCCCGCATCCTGGGTGCCGTCAAAACCGAAGTTGCCGGTATGCAGGCGCAGCAGCAGCGGCGTACGGCCCGGGTCACCGGCCAGGCCCGCACCCTGCGGGCCGGCATCGACGGTAATCGGCTTGCGGTACTTCCATTCGGCCTGCCACCAATTGGCATCGGCCGCAGCAGCAGGCAGCGCAACCAGCGCGGCCAGCAGCAACAACACTCGGGAAAGCAAACGGTCCATGCGAAGGGTCTCCGGAGAACGCATGTTCAAGGGAAGGGTCAGTAACTGGTGCTGATGTTGAAATGCAGGCGCGGGTCGTCCTTGCGCGTGACCGGGCCATCGGCATAAGGCCAGGCGTAGTCCAGGCGCAGCTGCAGGTGCTCACCCAGGCGCAGCTGCGCGCCCAGGCCGACCGAGGCCAGGTTGTACTTGTCACGCTGCTCGGGCAGCGGCTGGCGCAGGCGCAGGTAGGCGGCGTCGGCAAAGCTGTAGACGCGCAGATCCGTGCCGCTCCACAGCGACCACGCCGGGGTACGCCATTCCAGGCTGGCCAGGCCGCCGTAGTCGCCGATCGCCTCGGCCGACAGATAGCCGCGCACGGTGTACATGCCACCGGCGGCGAACTGCTCGGCCGACACCAGCGGTGCGTCGGTCACCTGCAGCGAGCCGCGCGCGTACCACTGCCAATCGCTGCCGAAGGTGTGGGTGTTGGCCACATCGGCCTTGAACGCGATGAAACTGGGGTCCGCCCAGTAGCGCTTCTGCCCGAATCCGATGGCATCGCTGCCATAGCCGAACAGGCGGCGGGTACCGGCCACCAGCTGGGTATTGATGCTCAACTGATCCTGCTCGCCCTGGCGCACACCGACAAACGCCAGGGTGATCGGCGCGTACTTCAGCGGCGTCTTCAGGCTCTCCTTGCCCATCTGCGTGTCTTCCTCGGTGTCCTTGAAGTCCACGCCGAGGCTGAGCTGGCGCCACCACTGGCTGCTGCCGGCCAGTCGATAGTTGAGCTTGAGACCGATCGAATGGCCGTTGCCGATTACATTGGTTCCGGTGCCGGTACCCACCTGCCCACCCGCGTTCAGCACGCGGCTGTCGGACTTGTAGCCGGACGCTTCCAGGCTCCACGGCGTGCCCTCGAACGGCATCATGTACGAGGCCGAGAACACCTTGGCCTGCTTGGTATCTTCCGGCGCCAGGTACACGCCGATGTTGGCGCTGTGCCCGCGCTTCCACAGGTTGTCGTAGGCCAGCGATGCACTCAGGCGCAGCTTCTCGGTGTCGGCGCTGTGGTCGTTGTTGAGCGCCGCGCTGGCACGCCACGGCGACTTCTCCTCGACCTGCAGGTCCACATCCATCGTGCCCGGCACCTGGCCCTCGCGCACCAGCGGCATCACCTGCCGACGTCCACCTTCATTCAGCGCGGTCAGTTCCTTCTGCGCCTGGTCGAAGTCCGGCACCTTGCCCTCGGCAAGTGCCGGCACGCGTTCGCGGATGCGTTCGGGCGATTCGTGCTTCGTGCCTACGACCCGCAGCTGCCCGATCGGCGTCTGCTGCACCTTCAGCAGCACGACGCCGCCACTGACCTGCTGCTCGGGCAGCTCGACGTAGACCGACTGGTAGCCTGCCTGCTGGTACAGCGCATTGACGGCATCGCGCGCCTTCTCGACATCGGCCAGGGTCTTGCCCGGGCCGAGGAACGGCTCCACCGCACGTTCGATCTGGCGCGGATCGAGCACGGTGTTGCCGCGCACGATGTATTCATTGATGTTCACGCTGGGCGCAGGCGCCGCGTCCTGCGCGAACAATGGCAGCGGCATCGCGGCCAGAGCCAGCACCAGCGGATGCAGGCGCAGCGGAAGGCGGACGGCTCGGCACGGAACAGGAGTCATCGAAGGCATCGCGTCGTATCGAAGGGAGTGGCCAGGGAGCGGCGCGTGGGTCTACCAACAGGACGTGTACGTCGCGTCAAAGCCGCCAATAGTTTTGTGACATCACTGTCATCTTTTGACAGCGCCGGAACAGTTGCAGGCGGACACTGTCTTCGCCATACGTCTTCATTGCTGAGCGTCGGTTTTCGCAGGAGATTCAAGATGAGTGAGTCGTTGGAGGCGGGCCTTCGCCCTGCCCTCGCCCTTGCCTTGTTGCTGGCGTTGCCATCGGCCTGGGCCGGAGAGGCGAAGAAGCAGGACGATGCCGCGCCGTGCATCGAAGTACAGGTCAACGGCGAGCGCATCCCCGCCTGGGAGTGCCTGCAACGCAAACTGGCCCCGGCGCCGAAATCGGCGAAGTCACCGGCACTGCCTGAAGCCGAACGCCTGATGCGGCAGCCGGGCAACCAGCTGATGCAGTACAACCTGGAAGGCACACGACAGCGCATGGGCGATGCCTTTGGTCGTTCGGTGGAACCGCAGCGTCCGGCGCGTTGAGCCTGCGCAGCCGTGGAGCCGGGCCCGCGCTCGGCAGGATTTTGTAGAGTCGAGCCATGCTCCACTGGATTTTGTAGAGTCGAGCCTTGCTCGACTGTTCTTCCAGACGCAGCCGAGCGTGGGCTCGGCTCTACAGGGAGCTGGCGGGCACGATGCCATCGGTCGGCACCGCTGGCAGCGCGGGCACCGGCAGGCTGCGCGATTGCCCGGCCTGGTTCAGTTCCACTGCGCTGGCACTGATGCTGGCCAGTACCGTGCAGGGTCCGAGTCTTTGGCCGGGCGCATACGCTTCCGCTGGGCGTCCATCTACCGAGAGCAGGGCCAATGGCGCATGGTCACCCGCCATCACGCCCAGCACGACCACCTCGGTCTGCACCGCACCGGGCGACAGCAGCCGCACCAGTGGCAGGCTGGCCACTGCATCGAACATCGGCCGTACCGGCGCCTCGGCATGCGCTTCGCTCGCGGCCGCCGCTGGCGCCACCGCAGACAGGGTGACGCTCCAATAGGCCACCACGGCCAGCAGCAGCGTCGCCGCCAGCAGGGTCAACATCCGATTCCGATCCCAGCGCCTGCCGTCCATGTTCCACATCATCGCCACGTTCGTGTCCGCCTACGCTAGCAGGTGCGGCTGACGCTTTTGTTTCATCATGCGGGCCTACGCTGGCACGCATCGGCAAGGGACAGGAGGCAATGTCGATGCGACGCATCCCGCGTGGTTTCACCCTGCTGGAACTGATGGTGGTGCTGGTGATCATCGGCATCTGCACGGCAGGCATCGGCCTGGGCCTGGGCAGCCTGCTCGACCCCGCGCGCCAGCTGCGGCAGGAAGGCGAACGACTGGCGCAGCGCCTGCAGGTGGCGCGCGACGAGGCCCGCATCGATGGCCGCCCCCTGCGCTGGCAGGCCGACGCCGCCGGCTATCGTTTCAGCCGCCTCGAAGGCAGCCGCTGGGTCACCGTTGAACGCGATGATCTGCTGCGTCCACAGAAGTGGCAGGCTGCAGGCATCGCGGTGCAGCCCACCAACGCCATCGAGCTGAGCCCGGAGTGGATCGGTACCGCCTGGGAGCTTGGACTGTCGCTGGACGGCCGCGCACTGCGTCTTCGTGATGATGGCAGCGGACAATTGCAGGTCGTGCAGTGAAGCAGACGGCGTGCGGATTCACCCTGATCGAGGTGCTGATCGCGCTGGCGATCGTATCGATTGCACTGGCTGCGGTGATGCGCTCGGTGGCAGTGGCGACCGACGATCAGTCATGGCTGCGCGACCGTCGCCTGGCGCTGTTGTGCGCGCAGGACCGCTGGCAGGAGCTGCGCCTCGTCGGGCAGCCGCCGCGGGATGCGCGGCAGCGCTGTGTGCAGGGACGCGGCAGCTTCCTGGTCCTGCAGCATCTGGGCACTGGCAGCGACGGGCAGCCGCAACTGGAATTGACCGTGGTGGCCGAAGATGCACCGCGACAGTCGCTGGCCCGGATGCAGCTGCCGTGGACGGCGGCGCAATGAGGCGCGCCGTGCGTGGCTTCACCCTGATCGAGGTGATGATCGCGATCACCATCATGGGCGTGCTGGCGCTGATCTGCTGGCGTGCGCTGGACAGCGTGGCCAGCAGCGACCAGCGCCTGCGCCAGGCCGATGCCGAGACCACGACGGCGCTGCGCGTGCTGCAGCAGTTCCAGCGCGATATTGAAATGCGTGCCGACGATGCGCTGATGAATGGCGCGGTGCGCCCGGCAGATCGTCCGCAGCGATTGCTGCCCCCGTCGCTGGTGAGCGAGCGGCACCCGGATGGCAGCTTCGCGCTGGAGATCACCCGCAGTGTCGGCAGTGATGGGCTGCACTGGCAGCGGGTGCGCTGGTGGCGGCAGGGCAGCACGCTGTGGCGGGCCAGTGGTGCGGCTACGGACCGGTATCCCCTGCCCGCACCAGATCCGTCGAAGGGCATTGCGGTGGCGCGCGATGTGCAGCGGTTCGAGGTGCGGGCGTGGCAGCCTGGAACGGGATGGGCCGTGTTGCCGAGCGAGGGCGAGGTATTGCCGGCCACCGGACTTGAACTGCGGTTGGGCCTGCGCGATGGGCGTGGGCCGTTGAGTTACCGGCGGGTACTGGAGCTTTAAGATTGGTTCGTGGCACCGCATCCACGCATGGCGTGGATCTACTGCCGAGCTGCTTCTACTGCAGAGCCTGCTCTGGTGGGTGCCGACCGTTGGTCGGCACTGACGCTGTCCGGGCATCCACGCATGGCGAGGATCTACCGCCGACCAAGGTCGGCATCTACCGTGACACATGCGCGTCCCTCCTGCCGCCGGGCGCTCTCCTGCACCCGGCGGCGCTGTGTCAGTGGTCCTCACCGCTGATGGCCTCTCCCTGCCCTCCGTGCCGTCCTGGCTGGGGCCGCCACCGTTCCCTGGCGGCTGGCCCGATGCTGCAGCCCGATGCGGTGCACCGGGCAATGCGTGCCGACCAAGGTCGGCACCTACCGTGGCGTGCAATGCCTATCGGCGCTGCGTGCCTTCGTCGCGGCTTGCCTGCGGGAACTGGAAGGCGCTGTTGGCGTCGTAGCCGCTGTTGGCAGTGGTACCGCGTGCCGGCGGCGCAATGCTGCTGGTGCCACTGCCGAAGCCGAGGATCTGCACGCTGATCACCGATGGCTGGTTGCGCCGCGCGTCGTCCTGGCTCTTGCGCATCACGTCCTGTGCGGCCTGGCTGGCACTGTTCGCTGCAGCACTGGCCGACGCCAGCGCATTGACGTTCACCGTGGCCAACACCGGCAGGCCCTTGCTCTCACCCTGCACCTGGATGTTGGCCGCGTTGAGCACCTGCAGCGCGGCAAGGTTGATGTTGCCCGAAACACGGATGCCCGCTTCGCCCGCATCGATGGTGCCCAGCGGCGCGATCAGGTCGACGTCGCCCGGCGGCACTTCGGCGATGGGGTTCAAGGTGGCGATGCCTGCGCCACTGGCGGGAGCCTGCGGCGACAGGATCACATTGCCCCAGCCGTCATAGACGCGACGCGGCGGCGTGTACAACAAGGTGGTCCGCGAACCGCGACCGGCATTGATGTCACCCTGCTCCGACCAGGCCAGGATGTCACCGCCGAACGTCGTCATCACCCGCGACAGGCCCAGCAGCACGCTGTCCTGGCTGAACAGCCGGATGTCACCCTGCCCTTGGGTCACCAGCCCGGCACTGGCCGGTGGCACCACGCCCTGCACACCCACCACGATCTGTCCGCCCGGTGCCATCAGCTCGATGTTGCCACCGGCTTCGGTACGTACGCCGGCGCCGCCATACATCAGGATATCGCCGGTGCGTTGGATCGTCGCACCTGCTGCATCCTTGTCCGGCATCAGCGTGGCGATGGCCTCACGGCCCCGCAGGTAAGAACCAACACGTGGCCCATTCCGATCGTTGTACTCGCGGCCGCCTTCGCGCAGTTCGGCGTAGTAGACCTGGCGCAGGAACATCCGTTGCTGTTCGCTCGGCAACCGGTCGAACGCAGCCAGCGCCTCGGCGCCGTCGACGGCCAGGCCGAAGCGCTGCTGCAGCCACTGCTTCAACTCCTTGTCATAGATCTTCACCGCCTTGCCGGGCTGCGATGCCAGCGACTGCGCCGGGTCGGCCAGGTTGACCGGGTCCAGGTAGCGCGTGCGCAGTGCATCGAAGTCAATGCCCTGATTGCCGGCAGTCACTGCGATGCTGGCACCGGGACGGGCATCGCCCTGGACGACGCCACCCAGGCTCACGATGCTTCCGGCCTCTTCCTGGCGCAGCTGCCGGCCCGCACTCACTTCAACGTTGCCAGGGCCGGCCACCGTCAGGTTGCTGCGGATGATGTCCCGGCCCGCCTCGATCCCGCTGATATCGGTACCGCTGGTGTTGAGCGCGGTGACGTTCGCATTGATCACGTCGCGACCGGCGCGCAGCTGTACGGCCGAGCCCGCTTCGTACCAGTCGAACAGTGTCCGGCTCTCCTCGCCGATGTTCCGCCTCAATTGCCTGCGCCCGCCGCTGCCCAACCCGATGATGTCACCGGCAACGGCATAGAAGCGGCTGGGCGACGTGGGCCGGGACGTCAGCGCACCCGTGGTCGGAGTACTGGGGCCGAACGCGAACAAGGGCAGGTTCGCCGACGGATCCGCTCCCTGCACCCCATCGTCGGAGAGATTGTGGCCGACCCGGGTCAGGCTGGCGCCCCGCTGGGCCACGAATGCAGGATCAAACGGGCCAGGCAGGCGGGCGTCGCTACCGGAACGTGCAATGCCGGTGGCGTTGATCGCGGCATGGATCGAGCCTCCGGCCAGAACATCGAGCTGGCCGCTGGCCGAAGGCGCGAGCAGGATCACATCGCCCGTAGTCGCCCCTGGTCCGAGACCTCGAAGCGGGGCGCTGATGATGTCACCACTCGCTGCCACCGCGCTGAACCTGGACGGATACAGCCAGTAATTGATGCTGGCGGGAACGGATTGCTCGCGCAGCGCGATGCCTTCAGCGAACATGTTGCTACCGGTTGCATGCAGAGTTCCGGCCAGGCTGGGTGCGAGATTTCCGCCTGCCGAGAACAGGTCCAGTGCCGTGCCTCGGGTCCAGAGCGAGAACCACGTCGTGCCAGCTGCATGCTGGCCATCGCCCAGAACCACGTCGTTGTAGTTGGCCGTCGGTACACGCCCTGCATCTGCGGCGCCACCGAGAACAATGTCACCACGGGCCTGCAGGCGGGCAGTGGAATCACCCAGAATGAGCAGGGGCCCCGCCATCGCCACCGGGGCGTCCGCCACGAACGGATCCATCAGGCCCAGCGTTCCGTAGCTGCTCTGTATCGCGCTGAGGCCACCGATGCGTGCCGCCTGCAGCAGGGTGCTGCCGCGCAGGTTGGTCATCGCGCCATTGAGATCCAGATCCTGCAGGAAACTCTCCGGCTGCTGCGCGCTGGCGCGCAGGCCAGGATTCAACGCACCGCCACTGCGCAGGGTCAGGTCGCCGCCACCGGTCAGATGCAGCTCACCATTGCTGACGCGCCCGGTCGACCCTACCGCAGCGACAATCGCGCTGGAATGAGGCGCGGTCAACAGACCCAGGGCATTGCCCATCGGGTCGAGCACGCCCGCGTGGCGGCCCGCTTCCAGTGACAGATTGCCGCCTCCCAGCGTGCCGAAGCCGGTGAACCCGACCATGCGGGGAGCTGCGTCCGCTTCGGCGCCCACGGTGCTGTACGTGCCGAAGTTGATCCACCAGCTCGTCGGTGTTGCCTGGACGCCTTCGGTGGTGCCCGTACCCTGCCGCCACAACCAGCCGCCCACGGCTGCGCTTGAATGCCCGGCCTGGTCGCGCTGCGCCGTACCGGATTCGGACCGGGCGGTCCAGGCGTCGCCGATGATGTCGCGCCCGGCTTCAACCCTGAGATCGCCGCCATGGTCGGGATACCACGCACGGTAACTGGCCAGTGCCGCATCATAGTTGCCCGAGACCTGGTTCTTTCCCAGCAGCGAGGTGTGCCAGGGCGCAGCCGTTCGCACCGGATTGAACTGGGGGTCGCTGCCATCGCCCAGCAGCGTCGGCGCACCTGCGGTGTACACGCCGAAGCCGGACTTCATGCGCACGTCCTGCGCGGCCAGCAGTGCCAGATCACCCTTGCCGGTACGCAGCACGCTCCAGGCCGGTGCGCCCAGGCGCTTGCCGTAGGTGGTGACTTCGGTAAGCGTGCCGCCGCCGTAGCAGTAGCCCATTGCCGCGCAGATCTCTTCCTCCGACATGCCCATCTCGGCGCCCAGTTCCGTAGCCGGGCGACCGACCCAGGATTCATCGCCCCACCATGCCAGCGAGCCTTCCTTGTCCACCAGGCGCGGGGCGGGGCCGCAGAAGGCGCCTGCGCCACAGATCTCCGCCTCGGTGGTCCCGATGATCTCGGCCACCTCGGCAGGTGACTTTCCGGCCAGACTCTCATCGCCCCACCAGTACAGAGAACCTTCCAAATTGACGATTCGATCACCCTTCCATTCCGTCGTCTTGGTCACCGTCCCGATGGTGCTGTAGTGGCTGTCGGCCAGCACGATGCTGCCGTCACTTCCCCAGCTGCGGGTACGCGGATCGGCAGCGGTCGTATCGGCACCGGCCACTGCAGTCAGATCCCACGAGGTGGTGCCTTCGGGCAGCATCGCCGCCAGCGCCCAGTTTCGCCCCTGGCGCCCGCTGGCGTCGGCCGCCCGCAGCTTCACCGGTGCATCGCCTGGCAGCTCCACCTTGGTCATCGACGGGATGATCGCACCGGCATGCAGGTTCAGCGCGCCTGAAAGCTTCATCGCCATGGGCAGGGTGACGCCGGCCGGCCACACCTGTGCGGCCAACGGCGCCGGCGTGCGCAGGCGGAAACCGGCACCCAGTCGGGCACCGGACTGCAAGGCCAGCGCCTCTGCCAGCACGGTGCCGGCCGCCATCACCTGCCCGCTGTCTGTGGTCACTACCGCGCCCAGCACGGTACCGGCCGGCAGCAGGAGCGGTCCGGACAACACCATCTCTGCCGGCAGCACGGTTCCCGCGGGCAGGGTCACGGCCTCGAAGGGAAGTGCATAGTTCAGCGTCGCGCCAGCACGGAATTCGGTGCCGCGCTGCAGCTGTACACCTTCGCCGGGCACGATCAGGTCGCCACCGAACGCCGTGTTGGGCGTACCGGCACTGCGCCCCTCCAGCAGCACCCAGCCGTCCTCATCGGGATTGGCAGGCGGCGGCGCGAATCCATCGTTGATGCTGCCGTAGACGTTGATATCGCCTTCGGCGCGCAGCACCAGCGCTGCCGATTCACCGAAGCCTCGGCGCGCTGGATCGGTCCGGTTCGACTGCGGTCCGTAGCGGTAGCCGGACAGATCGATATCGCCGGCCACGACCAGATCGCCACGCGGGTTGTCACTGCTGGTCCGCGCCACGATCTGCACGCCGGGACGCAGGCGATAGCTGCCCAGTGCGGCAGTGCGCTGCTGCAATCCCGCATTGGCCAGTGCGGCATTCATCCACTGGCTGTTGTCCGGGTCCACAACCGTGTCCAGCCAATGCTGGTTGATCACCTGCGGACGATGGCCATGCACGTCCGGAGCGCTTGTCAACGGCGCCGAATCATAGCTGCGGAAGGCGTTGACCTGGAGATCGGCGGCACCGGCGATGCGGAGTCCGCTGGCCACGTCAATCGCAGCGTCGTTGCTGCCCACGCGTGGCACGTTGAGCTTGACGCTGCCGCGTGCGCGGCCATCGTTCTGACCCGGGCTGCTACCCGTGGCCACCGAGGTGCCGGCGCGCAGGTCCATCGATGAGGTCGCGCCCAGCTGCAGGCTGCCACTGGCCGAGGTCAGTTCGATCATCGCCCGGTTCGGGCTGTCGATGATCTTGCCGTAACTATCGACGCGCAAGGCGCTGCCATGCGCGTCCAATGTGCCGTCGATACGCAACACATCGCGGGCGGACAGGCGGATGCTGCCGACCTGTTCGCCACTGGCATCAATGCGGCCATTGACGAGCAGGCTGCCGCCATCGACGCTGATATCCACGTTGCGTGCCTTCACTTCATCGCCAATCACCAGGCCGCCTTCGCTCAACTGGAACGTCCGGCCACCGGTAATGCCACCGGCGGTAAGCCGGGTGTTCAGGCCGGAGAAGTCCTGCAACTGGCGTGCACGCACTACCAGCTCGCCGCCGTCGTAGGGCACTTCAGTGCCACCGGCGTCGTAGCGGCCGCTGGCTCCGCCAAGCAACGTGCCTGCCAGATCCACACGGCCGCCCTGCGCGCCCAGCGCAGCGACCGTCAAGCGGCCGCCGCGGTTGTTGCGGGCAGAAAGATCGATGCGCGACGCCGCGTCGGCAACGATGTCACCGTCACGGCTCGACAGCGCTACGTCGCCGCCCCAACTGTACTTGTCCACGTCGAACAGGCTGACCTTCCGCCCCGCCATGTCCAGCACTGCATTGCTGCCAAGCGCCACGCCCTGGCGGGCATTGGCTTCGAACCGGCCGGACGCCAGCGCCACCCGGCTGTCGATCACAACGCGTTCGGCCGTGATGGACAACTCCGCACCCAACGCATCGCTGCCCGCGGTTGCCGCAGCACCGCGCACCTGCACCGTACCGCCATTGCGGATTGCCAGCTGAGCGCCCGCACTGCCGGTCAGCAGCGGGGTAACGATATCCAGCGCGCCGCCGCTGAACTGCCAGCCGCTGCCTGCCACGTAATCGCCCTGCCGCTGGAAGACATCCAGGCTGCCCTTGCCGGAGAACAACATGCGATCCGATGCTGCCAGGGTAACGCCGGCGAAGCCGAGCACCTGGCGATCCGCGGCCACCGACGAACTGGGCCGGGTAAAGGGCGCACGCCCCAGCTCCAGCACCCGTGCATTGATTTCCAGCTGCCCTTGGCCAAGCCGGCCCACCATCGCCTCGCCGGCCGGCTGGGTCTGCTCACCGCCGGGCAACGTGGTGCCGGCCAGCGTACCGTCCCAGACCAGCGTATCGGCGAAGATGCGCGCGTGGTCGGCCGCAGAGCCGTAGCCATGAATGGCAGGGGCGCCCAGCACCAGGCTGCGCAGGCTGCTGCGTCCGGTTGCGCCCTCACGGGTGTCCAGGTCCACGCTGCCGAAGACATTGATGGCATCGCGCGCGGTCAGGCTGAGGGCCTCCAGCGCCGGCGCGCCGGTCGCGGTGTTTCCCCGCAGCAATCGCTGCAACACCTCCTGGTTCATGGTCATGCCCGCCGGCAGGGCGCCGGCCGCCGCTGCCGCCGCAATGGCCTCGGCGCTGCCGAGATTGAGCGCCGACATGCCCAGGCCGAGCTGGCGCGTGCCGTAGCTCACCGCGTCGCCAATGCTCAGCGCGCCGTCGGTGACCACGTTGATGCTGCCTGCCGACAGCAACCGGGTCTGGCCATTGCAGTCCACCACGCATCCGCCGATGTCGATCGCCACCGGACCGCCGGCACTGCCGCCCTGCGCACTGAGCGCCGTCAAGCGCTGGTTGGACACGGCAAGCAGGCCGCCCGACACCAGGTAGGGCGCCGTGGGCTGTGCCACGCGCGAGGTATTTGCCCCGGTCAAGGTATCGATCGAAGCGCCCTGCTCCACCAGGATTCCCTTGCCTCCGAACGCGGCCGACAGAAGCACTTCCTGCGCCGTCAGGTTGACGCCGTTGCGCACCACGATGTGCTGCGCCCTGCCCTCCAGCGAATGGGTCGTCGCGTCACGCCGCAGCACGCCGCCGATCAGCATCGTCTCCGGGCGGAACGCATTGAGCGCCGAATCGAAGAGGGTGGCGCCGCTGCCGCTGCCGGCACTACCGCCTTCGGTGGCAATCTCCAACGTCGCCTCATTGGAGGCGAGCAGATTGACCGAAAGCGTGCCGCCCCGCCCGTCATTGCTGCCGGCGTTGAAGCGCGACACGCCTTGGAAGATCGCGGCTGGCACGCTCGAACGTCCGGCGCCCTCACCCAGTGCCAGGCTGAGGTTGCCGGCGTCCGTAGGCCGCCAGCGCAGCGCTTCACCACGCCGCTCAGCCACGCCCTGTACGAACGCGCTGTAGGGGGTCTCGTTGTAGCTGGCATGGCGGCGCACCACATCCGCCGGCGTCAGCACCAGATCGGTGAGCAGCGATGAAACTCCACCGCCCAGGCTCTGCGCCTGGTGTCCACTGACGCGCCAGGAACCCGTGCCGGTCGCCACTGCCTGGCGGCTGCCGACGGCGCTTTCGGCGCCAATTTCGACGCGGAATGCGCCCTTCTGCAGTGCGTAGCTGGCCGGCAGCAGCATGTAGGTTCCCGCCGGGAGGCCGGGAACCCCGGCAGGTATGACGATCTGCTGGCCGATGCGCGGATCGGTGCTGCCATCAGCAATCGCCTGCGGCGCCTGCGTGTCCGAGCGTCCCGGCATGATCGCGTAGACCGCATTGTCGCTGCCGCTGAAGCGGTAGCGCGGGTTCGCATCCGCCAGCGCGTGCCTCAGGATGTCCACCGAGCCGCCGCGCCCCGCCACGAATGCGGCACCGGACAGCTCGCCTCCGCCGGAGACGTCCAGCACACTGCCCGCCACGCCATTGAAAGCGTTGGCGACGATGTCGATACCGATCGGGATGTTGGTCGAGCCGGGGCCCAGCACATCGAAGTCGGCACCGTTACGGCGCCAGCCCACACCATCCACGGTACCGCCAAACGGCAGCTGCAGGCCGGCACCGCTCACCGACGTCACGCTGCCTGCAAGCAGGTCGACGCGGCTGGCCGCATCGGCGTTGAATTCCCTGCCGCCCAGCTGTACATGGCCCCACGGCGCCTGCACATTGCCGCCCTGCACCACCGTCGCCGCCACCAGCTCCAGGCTTCCGAACGCAGAGTCCGGTGCCGGTTGCGCGCCGCCTGCAATGCCATGGATGCGCAGTACGGCGTCGGGGTTCTGCCAGGACGGCAGGCCTGAAGGCCCGATGTCGGGTACGCCCGCCACGATGCGTCCCTTGGCCCGGGCCGCCGGATACATGCGTGCGGCGCTGATATCGATCGAACCCGGGCTTGCAAGCGTGGATTCCCGTGAACTACTGGCGACCGCGGCCAGCATGCGAATGTCACCGCGGCTGCGCAGCGCGACCTGATCAAATCCCGCCAGCCAGGTGACGTCGCGCAGGTCGATCAGATCGGCGCTCACGTCCAGGCGATGCTGGCGGCCGCTGTCGAACGCTGCCTCCAGTGGGCGCAACGTGCCTTCCCCGGCCGGCTGCCACCAGCGCCCCTGCGCAAGGCGGACATATGGCGCGCCCAGTTGCAGGCGGCCGCCCTCGCTGTTGCTCGGGACGAGGCCGAGGTAACGCTCATTCAAGCCCTGAATGCGCAGGCTCTGGTCCATGCGCAGATTGACATCTCCCTGGGCGCGGATGTCGCCGAACAGGGCCAGATGATCGAAACCACCGGCCTCGATCTGCTCCACCGACAGTGCCGCATGGCCGTACTCAAGGCGTGCAGGCAGGTCGGTCGTCTGCGCGGCGTGCTGGGTCAGCGAGATCACCCTCGGCGCCAGCACTTCCTTGTTCATTGCCGTTCTGCCGTAGGTTCCGCCACCGAAGGCAACGCCGAGGGTGCCACCGCGCGCGCCGTCGCCGCCCGCTGCTGCCTCCAGGTCGCCCTGCAGGTACAGCGCATTGCCGGCGCGCAGCACGATACTGCCGCCGTCGCTGTCCACCCGGGTGCGCCCGCTGCCATCAATGTCCAGCAGCGCCGAAGCACCGGACGCGTCCAGCCGCGCACCGCGCTCCACCACCACGAAGGTATCGGGCGGCAAGTGGCGTACGTTGTCCTGGTCTTCCCAGTCCAACGCCCCCCCGATCTCGATCGTTCCGCCCTTGCGCACCTGTCCGCGCAATGTCCCGCGCGCGTCGGGCAGGGAAACGCTGTCGCCGCTCACGTCCAGCAGGGCGCCCTCGGCAATCGTCCAGCGACGTTCGCGGCGTTGATCGCCACGCACACCGGTCGGATCGAATGCCTCGTCCAGGCGGATACGGCCGCCGGCCGCCTTCAGACTGCCAGCCACGTCCAGGTTGCCGGCGCTGAACAGTTCGATCGTCTGGCCGGCATCGACCTCGATCCTTGCGCCCTTGCCAACGCGCAGATCGGCCGTGGACAGCAGATGCCCCGCGCGCAGTGCCAGGCTCGCGCCGCCGCGCTGCGATACGCGTCCGCTTGTCGGATCGGCCTCATACAACGATGGCATCCAAGCCTGCACGCCCTGCTCGCGGGCCAGTGCCTGTTGTGCGCCCTCGGCCAGGCGCAGCGCCGGTCGTTCCACCGTTAGCTGAGTACCGTCTTCAACTGTCAAACCGTTGTGACCGGCGATGTCATAGCGGGCAAAGCCACTCCTGAACAGTGCTGACTGCAATCGCAACGACGCCGCCGATGCATCCGTGCCAGGCGCGCCGATAGACACCGCACCGCCTGTTGCCAGCGTGAAATTGCCGCTTCCATTGCCGAGCGCGCTGAAGCCTGCGCCATCGCCGATACGGATCCGCCCGCTGCCGTCGGTGGCAACCTCGGTGCTGGCCGCGAGCAGGCTGACACTGCCGCCCTTGCCTACGCGCCCTTTGCCACTGCCATCGATCGCGCCGCCGGCATCGACAAGAATCGCTGCCCCTTCACCCACACGGATGTCGTGACTGCTGTTGAAGCGCATCTGTCCACCGTCGATCCACGCCTGCGCGGGGTCGCCATCCGGCGCAGCAAGCGCGTTACTCCAACTGCCGCCAAGATCGATCCGTGCGCCCGCCGCAACATCCACCGCGCCGCGTCCGGACCTCAGCAGGGCCGTGGGCCCGCCGAGCGCCGGAAGCAGGTTGCCGGCCTCCACCTGCCCGCCGGCAATCTGCACCGTTCCACCGAAGCTGACGCGGCTTGCAGTGAGCCCAAGCCGGCCGCCCTCCTGCAACCTGAGCGTGCCATCCAGGTCGATGCGGCCCGCCGAAGCGAGGTCCACCTGCCCCCAACGCTGGGCGCTCAGGACCTCACTGTCCAACCACACGGTATTGCGCTGTGTTTCCCCGATCGGCACCTGCAACGTCCATGACCGGGTGTCGGCCTCGAGCGCTCCGATGCGGATCTGCGAATCGAACACTGCACTTCGGCCAGTGTTGTCGAAACGCCCGAGCCAGAGCTGGGCGTTTCGGGCCGCGGCCGTCTGTGCCTGCACGTACCCGTCCTGCGCCTGGTCCGGGCGGCGGGTCTGCTGCAGGCCCTGGAAGGCCACCGTATCCACCTGGCCCTGCAGGACAGCCGTGGGCGCCGAGATCAGCAGACGGCCAGCATCGCGTCCCACGGTATAGCCATTGTCGAAACGCTGGGTGGGTGCCACCAGCGGATTGCGGAACGATTCGGTCACCCCCCACCGTTCCTGCTTCACTTCATAGCCCTGGTACAGACCGTCGTACAGCATCTCGGCCGGTGCATCATCAAGCCGGTACAACTGCCCGTCGCGGCCACGCAGCCAGCTCTGCTGCACCACGCCGGACTGCACATCCAGGCTGCCACCGGCCAGATTGATGCGCGAACCGGCGTGGCTGACGACTTCCTTGCCTGCCAGCTGGACGGTTCCACCCTGTGCTGCCCATTCGCTGATCGAATGCCCCTGATTGTCCAGGTAGCCCCCCACTTCCAGCAGGCCGCCGCCGGCATACCAGCGCGTACCTTCATAGCCGCCGGTACCGGCGGCGACTTCGGTCAACTGGCGGCGGTCGATCCACACCTCGCTGCTGATCAGCTTGCCGCTGTCACGGTTGTCTGGCGAATCGCGCAACTCATTGCCCTGCACCTTCACCTTGACGTTGTTGCTTTCCATCGCCACCTGCACGCCCACCGCACCGGAGACGTCCACGCGCGCGCCATCATCCAGATAGCTGCGCCGGCTGGCGTCGGCGATCACCTGGCCGCCGGTGGCCACTGCCAGTGCGCCGGCCTGGAAGTTCACATCGCCGCCGGAGACGACTTCGATGCGCGATTGCTCGCGGCGATCCTGCAGGCGCGAAAGATTGTCGAAGGTGCCGCTGCTGCTGGAACCGCGCAGCTTGTCCTGCTCGGTGGATTCCTTGATGAGCGCGTCGCGCTGGCTGTCCAGCGCCGTGCTCTTGCCATCGTCTTCCAGCAGTACTGCAGTGGTCGAGCCGGAGGCCAGGGTCACACTGCCCGCCGCATCGGACGCCGAGTTCAACAGGTGCACCGTACCGCGCTGATTCAGCGTGGTGGACGCGACTGCAACGCCAGCCTGTTCGACCCGGCGTCCAGCCAGGGTGATGTCACCTTCGCGCGCCTGGATCAGGCCACTGTTGCGAACGCCGCCCGCCGTACTGTCAGCGATGAAGCGCGGGGCAATCTCATTGCCTCGGGTGGTGGACGCGGTGTTCTGGGCGGTGCCCATGCCGCGACGGATCACGAAACTGTCACCGGCGGCGAGCTGGGCCTGGCCTTTTCGAGTCTCGATCTGTCCGGCGTTCTCCACACTGTGGCCGGCCAGCAGTACATAGCCACCGCCTCGGGTGGCCGTGGTCGGTTCGTGCGTGGAGATGCGTGCACCGCGCTCGACCATGACCTTGCCCACGGCGTCGGTCAGCGCCGAGGTGTTCGCGTCGGCACTGTACAGGCCGTGCTCACGGAACTGCGCGTCGCTGATGCGCGCTGCCGCCGCCACCAGATTGCGGACATTGACCTGGCTGTTGTTGCCGAACACCACACCATTGCGGTTGGCCACGAACACCGTGCCATTGGCCTTCAGCTGGCCAAGGATCTGGCTGGGCCTTGCGGCGGGATCGTTGACCCGGTTCAACACGGCCCAGTCGGGGTTCTGCAGGAAATTCAGTGTGGTGTTGCCACCAATGTTGAAGGTTTCCCAGTTCAGGATCGCTTGGTCGGCTGTCTGCTCAATGTTGACCAGCACCCGCCCGTCGGCGGCCTGCGACTGGATCGCCTCGCGGGCGTTGATCCAGCCGCGGGTCAGCGGATTCTCGTCGACCTTCAGGCCATCCTTGCCCAGGCCATCGGCGATCACGAAGCCCGCCTCGCGGCGCGCCTGCCGTGCCTGTTCCTGCAGGCGCTGCTGCAGGGCGATGGCCTGCGCGGCCGTACCAAGGTTGTCGATCGACTGCTGCAGCTTCTGCCGTGCCGCATCCTGCTGCTGCGCGGGTAGCTGGAACTGGATCGGCACGCCATTGGGCATGCGCCCGCTCTGTGCCGCCGCGCCCTGCGCCGCACCGCGCTCGGCGAACCAGCCGGGGCTGAACGCCTGTTGGGCCTGAGTGGCCGGAGCCACCACGCTGCCCAGGGCCACTGCGACGGCCCAGGCCATCGGATGGCTGCGCCACAAGGCAGCAGGGAAACGGGCGGTGGGCGAATGCGGGTGAGACATCGGGGACCTCGTCAACCTGATGGGCCGCGTCGGCGGCGGCGTGTGTACGGATGGGCCTGCTCGAGGCACGCCCTGCACCTCATAGACGGTGGTAGCGGTGTGAAGGCGACACGCCCATCACTGTCATGCAGCGGACAGACGCAGAAGGCGCCGGCATTGCTGCCGGCGCCCTTGTACGTCTCCTGCAACTACAGAAGCAATCGCAGTTACAGCGGACGACCGATGCCCGAGCAGGTGCTCGGATTGTTCACCGCACCGGCGTTGGTGGCGGTGGCAAAGCGAGCACGGACCGCATCACGCCATGCCTTGGTCAGCGGGATGAACTTGTGCGCGCGGATGGCGTCGTCGTTCGGGCCCTGCTCCACACCGTTGACCACGGTGCTGCCGTAATGGCGGGTCAGGAAGCCGCGCACATTGGCGCCCACGGTGGCGTTCTTGTAGCACTGGCCGAACACGAAGTTGGTGTAGCCAGCGATCGGATAGCCCGCGCTCGGGTTGCCGAACACCGGAACCCAGTTCGCGGGTGTTCTCTGCAGCGGTGCCGGTCGGCGGCGCAGCGGTTTCCAGCGTGGCCTGCACGCTCACTTCATCCGGCGAGAAGCTCTTGACCTTGGCGACCTTGGTGGCATCGGTCAGGCTCGGGATGACGTCCGGGCCGACGTAGCCGACGCGGCCGTCAACGGCATAGACAGCGTTGTACAGCGCGGTGCCACCGGTGGCCGGGGCAGCGACGAAGTTCGACGGCACGGTGGTGAACAGGTTGGCGAAGGTCGACTGCACCGAGAACGCCGGCACGCCGTTGGCCAGCTTCAGGTTGGTGCCCGACACGTCAGCCGGCTGGCAGGCGCTGGTCAGGAAGCGGGTCAGCAGTTCGCTGGTGCCGCTGCTCTCGCCACGGTAGACAACCTGGATGGCACCGGTACGGCCCAGGCCCGCCAGCTGGCTCCAGTTGTTGATCTTGCCGGAGAAGATGCCGCAGATCTGGGTCACCGACAGGTCAACGGCCGAACCGGCCTTGTTGAACGGAATCGTGACCGAGGTGGCCACCGACGGGATCTGCACCAGGGCGCCGTAGCGGTTGGCATCGCCGGACACGTTGTAGGTGCTGTTGTAGGTGTTCAGCTCGGTGCTGCTCAGCACCGAATCGCTACCGGCGAAGTGCACGGTACCGGTGGTGGAGAACAGCGCCGAGTTGTTTTCCAGGAAGGCCTTCTTGCCGGTACCCGAGCCGGTCACGGCGTAGCTGAAGTTGGCCGGCAGGATGCTGTCAGCCGAACCCTTGTAGAGGTCGGCCGGCAGCGAGGCGCCGCCACCGGTGACGGCAGTCTGCGCCGAAGCGGCACCGGCGGTGGCGAGCAGCGCGGTAGCAACCAGCGCGGCCAGGGTCTTGTACTTGTTCATGATCTTCTCCTGAAGGGTTTACTGCGAAGGGAAACGCCAAGGGAGGAACGGTCACTACACGCCTGCTGCCGCCGAGGGCCTCCCAGCCCACTCTGCGGCGACGTGGCTATGCTGGTCCGCGCCGATGACAGGCCGCTTAAGAAACCTGTGGAAGATCGAAAAAAGGTGTGGAGGATTGTGTGGAGAATCGAAAGCGTGCCGTGATGCGCGTTGCGCATCACTGGACCAATTGATTCATTTCCATGATCGGCATCAGCACGGCCAGCACGATCGTCAGCACCACGCCGCCCATCACCAGGATCATGGTCGGTTCCAGCAGCGCGGTCAGCGCCATCGCGCGACGCTCGATCTCGCGCGAGATCGTCTGTGCAGCGCGGTCCAGCAGTGGCGCCAGCGAGCCGGTCTTCTCACCGCTGGCCACCAGGTGCACCAGGATAGGCGGATACACCTTCTGCACCTTCAACGCAGCACCCAGTGCCGCACCTTCGCGCACGCGCGCGGACACGTCATCGGCACAGCGTGCCAGCAGCGCATTGCCAAGCGTCTGCCGCGCCGCCTCCAAGGCACGCAGCAGTGGCACACCGGCATCCAGCAGGATCGCCAGCGTCGAGGCAAAGCGCGCACTGTTCACGCCCAGCACGAAACGCCCGACCATCGGCACCCGCAGCAGCATCGCGTCCCATCGCAGGCGCAGTTCGGGCCGGCGCAACGCCAACCGCCATGCCACCACCAGCGCAGCGATGCCCAGCCCCACCCACACGCCCCAGCTGCGCACGAACGCGCTGGCGGCCAGCATCACCTGGGTCAGCATCGGCAGCGTCTGCCGCGCCTGCACGAACGCGGTCACCACCTGCGGCACTACGTAGCTGAGCAGGAAGATCACGATCGCCACCGACACCAGGCTGATCGCCGCTGGGTAGATGAAGGCGGTCAGTACTTTGGCCTGCAGCGCGTTGCGTTCTTCGATGTAGTCGGCAAGGCGCTCCATCACCCGCGCCAGGTCACCGGAGTCTTCACCTGCGCCCACCAGCGCCCGATAGATCGGCGGGAAATCGCGCGGCCGCGCGGCCAGCGCCACGGTCAGGCGCTGGCCGGCACGCACGTCGGCGCGTACGGCGGTGAGTGCCTGGGCCACATGCGGGCGCTCGGCCTGTTCGATCACCGCAGTCAATGCGGCTTCCAACGGCAGGCTCGCGGCCAGCAGGCTGGCCAGCTGGCGCGTGGCCCAGGCCAGCTCGCTGGCAGACAGCCGGCGGGCGCCCCAGCCACTGCCCGCACCGCGCGCCGCGCTGACCTGCACGGGTGTCAGCCCGCGACCGCGCAGCAGCTGGCGTGCGCCGCGCGGGCTGTCGGCGTCCAGCTGACCCTTCTCGATGCGGCCCTGCGCGTTGGCAGCCTGGTAGTCGAACAGTGCCATGCAGGCCTCAGTCGTCGCCCGTGACGCGCAGGATCTCTTCCAGCGTGGTCACCCCGCTGTCGACCCAACGCTGGCCGTCCTGGCGCAAGGTCCGCATGCCGGCACGCCGCGCCGCCTCGCGCAGCGCAGGTTCACCCTGCCCTTCATGGATCAGCGCACGCACGCGATCGTCCACCACGAACAGCTCGTGGATGCCGGTACGCCCCCGGTAGCCGCTGTTGGCACAGGCCGCGCAGCCCACCGCGCGCCACACGGTACGGCCGTCGCCATCCACCTCGGCACGCCGGCATTGCGTGCACAGCCGCCGCACCAGCCGCTGCGCCAGTACGCCGCGCAGCGACGAGGCCAGCAGGAATGGCTCCACGCCCATGTCGGCAAGGCGGGTCACTGCCGAGATCGCGTCGTTGGTGTGCAGGGACGCCAGCACGCCATGGCCGGTCAGCGACGACTGCACCGCAATCTGCGCGGTCTCCAGGTCGCGGATCTCACCGATCATGATGGTGTCCGGATCCTGGCGCAGGATCGCGCGCAGCGCCGTGCCGAAGCTCATGCCGATACGCGCGTTGACCTGGATCTGGCCGATGCCGGCGAAGTCATACTCCACCGGGTCTTCCACGGTGAGGATGTTGCTGGTGCTGCTGTCGAGCTGGCCCAGCGCCGCGTACAGCGAGGTGGTCTTGCCGCTGCCGGTCGGCCCGGTGACCAGCACGATGCCATGCGGCTGCCGGATCAGGCCGGTGAATGTGGCCAGGGTGTCATCGGCCATGCCCAGCCGCTGCAGCTGCAGGCGGCCGGCATCCTTTTCCAGCAGGCGCAGCACGGCGCGTTCGCCATGCCCAGTCGGCACCGTGGAGACGCGGATGTCCAGCGGCCGACCGCCCACGCGGATCGCAATGCGCCCGTCCTGCGGCAGGCGCTTCTCGGCGATATCCAGGTGCGCCATGATCTTGATGCGCGATACCAGCGCCGCGTGCAGTGCGCGCCGCGGCTGCACCATGTCGCGCAGGGTGCCGTCCACCCGGTAGCGCACCACCGAATGGGTCTCGAATGGTTCGATGTGCAGATCGCTGGCGCCATCGCGTGCGGCCTGTGCCAGCAGCGCGTTGATCATGCGGATCACCGGCGCATCGTCCTGCGCGTCCAGCAGGTCGGTGACTTCCGGCATGTCCTGCATCAGCCGGTCCAGATCGACTTCGCTTTCAGCGGCACCGACCACGGCAGCGGCATCGCCGCCGTCACGGTACTGCTCACCCAGCCGCTGCTGCCAGGCCGCTGCATCCAGCGCCTGGAACGGCAGCGGGCCATGCCGTCGGCGCAGTTCGGCCACGGCCCACGCGGCGGTTTCGGCGGTACCCAGCAGCACCGACTCGCCGCCAACTTCGGACAGCATCACGCCATGGCTGCGCACCCAGGCGTACGGCAGTGGCGCGGCGGTGCTCACGGCCCGATCACCAGTTCCGGCGTGTAGCCCAGCCCGCGCAGCTGCTGCAGCGCCGGATCCAGCGTCGCCGGGTCGCGCGGCAATCGCACCCGCAGGCGTTGCCCGCTCTCACCCGGCGTCGCTTCGGCATAGGCCTGCAGGCCCAGTGCCCGCACCTGCGCCACGCCTTGGCTGGCACGCGCGGGGTCCAACCCCTGCGCGAACTGCACCAGCTGCGCATCGCCGTCACCGGACGGGTACAGCGCCGCCAGGCTGCTGTTCTGCAGCGGCTGGCCCTGGCCATCGCGCGCATTGCCCTGGCCGAGTACAGACAGGTCCTGCGGCGGCAGCTGCGGTGCCGACAGCGCCGGCAGCGCCCAGCTCTGCACCGGCTGCGCACCGGCCTGCGCGTTGCGCATGTAGTCGTAGCGGTCGCGGGTCAGGCGCTGGCCGGCGGCCGGATCACGCACCACGTGCGGGCGCAGGAACACCATCAGGTTGGTCTTGGCGCGCTTGCGGGTATCACTGCGGAACAAGGCGCCCAGCACCGGGATCTTTCCCAGCCCCGGCACCGCATCACGGCCGTGGCTCACACTGTCTTCCAGCAGGCCACCCAACACCATGATCTGGCCATCGTCCAGCAGCACGCTGGTATCCAGGGCGCGCTTGTTGGTGATGATGCCGGCCGTGCTGTTCGCGCTCTGCGCGTCGATGCTGCTGACTTCCTGGTAGATGTCCAGCTTCACCGTGCCGCCCTCGGAGATCTGCGGGCGCACCCGCAGCTTCAGGCCCACGTCCTCGCGCACGATGGTCTGGAACGGGTTGTTGCTGCCGCCACCACCGTCGGTCACGTAGCGGCCGCTGACGAACGGCACGGTCTGCCCGACCATGATGCTGGCCGCTTCGTTGTCCAGCGTCATCAGGTTCGGCGTGGACAGGATGTTGGCACCGCCCTTGCTCTGCAGCGCGTTGGCCAACGCCTTCATGTTGAGGATCTGGCCGACGCCGGGCAGGTTGATGGTGCCGTCGATGACGCCGATCTTCAGGCCATCCTTGGGCAGCACGTCCAGGGTGGTGCGTGCGGTGGTGTTCAGCCCGCTGCCACCGGTGGTGCCGCCGAAGTGGGTGCCGCCGAAGGTGCGGCCATTGCCCAGCATCCACTGCACGCCCAGTTCGGCCGCGTCGGTCTGGTTGACCTCCACGATAAGGCTTTCCACCAGCACCTGTGCACGGCGCTGGTCGAGCTGGTCGATCACCCGCCGCAGGTTGCGGTACACCGGTTCCGGTGCCGAGATCAGCAGCGTGTTGGTGGCCACGTCCGCCTGCACCGAAATGCCGTTCTGACTGAAACCGGTGCTGCCGGCATCGATCGGGTCGCGGCGGTTCGGGTCCAGCCGCTGCGATTCCAGCGCATTGCCACCGGTCTTGGCCTGCTGCGGCTGCGACGGCTGCGACGGCTGCGACGGTGTGGCGCGGTTGGCGTCACCCGGCAGTGGCGTGATGCCTTCGTTGCTGCCCATTGCCGGTGCATCGCTCTGCCCGGCCACCACGCCGCGCAGCACGCCGGCGAGCTGATTGGCCTGGGCATTGCGCAGGTAGACCACATGCAGGTTGCCGGACTCGTCCTGCGCGCGGTCCAGCTTCTCCACCAACTGCCGCGCCAGGCGCGTTCGGCCCGGGCTGCTGGAACGCAGCAGCACGCTGTTGCTGCGGGGGTCGGCCATCACCACCACCTTCTGGCTGGGCTCGGCGCCCTGCGCATCCAGCAGCGGCGCGACCATCGCTGCCACGTCAACGGCAATGCCCTGCTGCAGCTTCACCACATCGGTGTCCATGCCGGCCGGTGTATCGACGCTGGCGATCACCCGCGCGATGCGCTCCAGGTTGTCGGCATAGTCGGTGATCACCAGGGTGTTGTTGCCCGGGTTGGCGGTGATCGGATTGTCCGGGCTGATCATCGGCCGCAGCACCGCCACCAGCGCGGCTGCGTTCTCGTAGCGCAGCGCGAAGGTGCGCGTGGCCACCTCGCCGCCGGCCCCGCCCGCGCCCACACGGCCACCGAGCAGCTTGGCCTCGGCCTGCGGCACCACCCGGCTGACACCGCCGTTCTCGACCACGGCAAAGCCACGCATGCGCAGTGCGCCCAGCAGCAACTGGTACGCCTGGGTACGGCTGACCGGGCCATCAGAAACCACGGTCATCTTGCCGGTCACCCGCGGGTCGACCAGGAACTGGCGACCGGTGAAGCGCGCCGCCATGCGCAGTACGCCGCCGATATCGGTATCCACCAGGTTCAACTGCACCGGTTCATCGGGGGCGTCCTGCGCCTGTGCCGGTGCAACAACGTGAGCGCCACCCACGATCAGGGCCAGTACAGTGCTGCAGGCAAGGCTGCGCATCGCCCTCATGAATGGCCACCCGCAGTGAGTGCCATCACGATGTTTCCGGATATCCGTGCCGCCGGCATGTTCGCATCCCCTGTGCGTGTCAGTTGCAGTTGCTGCAGTTCGATGGCCGGATCGGCCAGCACGGGCAGCAGCCAGTTCCACAGTGCGTCAGCAGGTACGGCCTGCACCTGCAGGTGCCAACGCCCGTCGCGTGCTTCGACATGCAGTCCATCGGCGAGGCCGGCGGACTTGATTCCATTACGCAGCGCGGCCAGCGTCGGGCGCTGCCCCTGCACCTGCTGCTGGCGTTCGCGTGCACGCAGCAGCGGCGCCAGTGCGCGCGCCTGCGCCTGCAGCCGCGGCAGCTCAGCCTGCCAGTGCGCACGCTGTTTCAGCAGCGGCTCCAGCCAGAAGGACCACAGCCCCGCTGCCAGCAGCGCCAGCACCATCACCCACAGCATCCAGCGGTCGCGCGGCGGCAGGTGCTGCCAGCGTCGCTGCAGACCGGCCACACCCTCGCCCAGGCGCACGGCTCTGGCGGTCACTGTCCGCCCCCGCTCACGCGCAGGCGTCCACCGGCCTCGCGCGCCAGCTGCAGGCCCTGCGCCTGCGCCGCCTGCTGCCACTGTTCCAGCCGCTGTGCGTCATCGGCTACCGCCTGCGCATCGGCGTCCAGCTCCAGTTCCAGCTGGCCGGGTTGATAGCGCAGGCCGCGCACCTGGCCGCCCAACTCCGGAATCGCCTGCAGCGTCGTTGCGACCTGCCGCTGCACCCGTGGCAACGGCGGCGCCGGCAACGGCACGGCCAGCGCGCGCCGCGCCTGCAGCACCGGGTCCACCACATCGGTGATCTCCGGAAAGTGCGAACTGAACTGCCGCGCCATGTCCTGCTGCAACGCCTCGCCCTCGCTGCGCCAGCGCGAGACCTGCAGCTGCAGCCCAAGCGCAGCCAGTAACACCGCCGCCAATGCGAGGCCGATCGCCACGCGTGGTGCCTGCCTGCTGCGACCCGGCAGTGGCAACGACCACGCCGGCACGGGTCCGCACGCCTGCCGTTCATGCGCGACCACGGTGGCCGGCAGGTTCTCCGGCCACACCGACGGCACGCTGTCGATCCACTGCACGGCCTGCACCCCGGATTGCTGAAGACGCGCCGCGAGCGACTGCAGCACCGCCGCTGTGTCGCGCCCACCGCACCACTGCACGAAACCACGATCGCGCCCGCAGCGCACCAGCAGATGCTCACCGGCAGCCTGCAGCGTTGCCTGGCCGTTCTGCCACGGCAGCAGCAGCGGCGTCGGATACAGCGCCTGAAGCTGCAGTGCGCACGAGGCCAGCAGCTGCTGCGCCTGCAGGACCGCCTGCTGGCCGAGCCAGGCCACCGGAACCGTGCCGTCCGCCGCCTGCGCACCGTGTGCCAACGCGACCTCCTGCAGGTCATCCAGCAGCATCGCCTCTACTTCGCCCTGCAGTGCGGCCTGCAGCCTGCGGCCCGACAGTGGCGGCAGCTGCAGTTCCAGCAGGATCAGGTCCTGCGGATCGAGACAGGCCAGCACCTCGGCCTGCGGATGACGTTGCCCGAGCACGGCCAAGCCCTCGCGGCCATGGGCCAGCACCCCACCCTTGTGCAACTGCGCCCACTCGACCGTACTGTCGGCGCGCAGGTGTTCCAGCGCCGGCAGGCGCA
The DNA here is from genome assembly GCF_056480785.1 of Stenotrophomonas sp. 99219_Sma. Classification (NCBI taxonomy): domain Bacteria; kingdom Pseudomonadati; phylum Pseudomonadota; class Gammaproteobacteria; order Lysobacterales; family Lysobacteraceae; genus Stenotrophomonas; species Stenotrophomonas sp. 99219_Sma. The sequence continues at coordinate 2,593,232 of NZ_CM151117.1, forward strand.
CCCTCAGCTGCACGCTCATGCTCCAATCCTCGTCCACACACGCTGCACGCGCACACTGTCATCGCGGTACTCGCGCCAGATCAGGGCCCGGAAGTCGACCGCATTGCCATCGGCCTGTACCTGGCCGACGGCAAGGAACCACTCGCTATGAATGCCAAGCGGCACCACGGCCATCTGCGCGTTGCTCAGTTGCAGACGATTGGCGATATCGCCGCGGTTGAGCAGCCAGTGGCCACCGTCGCGCTCACCGAGTAGCGCCTGCAGGCGCCCCGGCTCCACGCCGGGAGTGACCGCCTGCAACACGCTGATGTCACTGGTGTTGGCATTGACCAGGGTCTGGGCCGGCAGCACCACGGTGCGCCGTGCCAGTGCCTGCACCGCCACTGGGTCGGCGCCCGCCAGGGCCTGCTCGATCACCGATTCACGCGGCAACGGCGCCTGCGCCTGCAGATCGCCATCACGCAGCCGCGCCTGGATGTGGTCGGCAGCAGATGCACAGGCACCCTGCCCCAGTCCCTGCCCGGCACACAGCGCGATGAACGCGCGCCGTGCCTCCGGGTCCGGCTTGCCATAGGCCAGCAGGTTGCGCAGGTTGAACATGGACTGTGCATCGACCAGCTGCAACTGCACCGGCAGCGGCGCCTGCAGCGTCAGTGGACGCGCCCAACGGCCGCTGCGCACCGTGGTCAACTGCTCCTTTACATCGTCACGCAGCTGCTGCGCCGCGCGCTCCAGGGTGGCATCGACCGCCATGCGCACCTGCGCACGCAGCTGGTCGCCACGCAGCGCACGCAGCTGTGCCGACTGCCGGGTCAGCAGTGCAGTGGCAATCACCGCCACCAATGCCACCACCAGCAGGGCGACGATCACCGCCATGCCGCGCTGGCGGGTGCACGGGACCGAACGCGTCCGGGCTGTCATCTGCACGCCTCACAGCTGCCAGGAGCCGATGTCCGCGTTCCCGGCGTCGCCACCGGGCTTGCTGTCCGCACCCAGCGAGAACACATCGATGTCGCCGTGGGTTCCGGGAATCTGGTACTGGTACGGATGGCCCCATGGGTCATTCGGCAGGCGATCCAGATACGGTGTCACCGGCATCGCACCGCTGCCCTGCGGCGGCTTCACCAGCGCCTGCAGGCCCTGTTCGGCGCTGGGATAGCGACCGTTGTCCAGCTTGAACAACTTCAATGCCTGCATCAGCGCCGCGATGTCCTGACGCGCCGCCACCACGCGCGCCTGGTCGGGACGGTCCATCAACCGCGGCACGATCAACGCGGCAAGAATGCCGATGATCACCACCACCACCATGATCTCGATCAGGCTGAAACCCTGTTGCCGAGCCCTGCGACCACCCACTTGCCTTGCCATTGTTCCGCCCTCGTCATCCTGGAAGAGACCGCTGCGCCATGGTCAGCGGTGCATGTGTCAGTACGATAAACATCCGCCTGCTATTCGCTGCGCGCGTGCCTGTGCAGGCGCAACACGTGTAGCCGGGGCACATGCAGACTCGAACAGGTGCTGCGGCACGCTGGCCAGCGCATCGTCGATGCAGCCGCGCAGCAACGGGTGCGCGCAGGCCTGCAGCAGGCGCACGCACTGCATCGGCGACCACGCGGTGCCATGGTCGAGGCCGATGAACATCCGGTAGACCTGGTGGTAACGCAGATCGTCGTACACGCGCTGCGCACTGTTGAGATCACGCACGACCACCAGCAACGCCGCACGTTGCAGCTGCCGCACATCGCCCGCGTCAAGCGGCAGCGCGTTCATGGCCGCCTCGGGCCAGGGCCGCAGCTGCAGATCGAGGGCGCGCCGCAACGCCGCCAGCGGATGCGCGCTGCTGTCCAGTGCCGCCCAGCGCGCCGCATCGGCCCAGGCGTCACTGGACAGTACCCAGACCCACGAGTGCCCATAGCGCTGCACGTTCACGGGCGTATGCCGTGCCTGTTCCAGCGACTGGCTCAGGTGACGATCCAGCTCCAGCATGCTGATCCTGCGACTGTCTGCCATCGGCGCCGCCCGTGCTCCGCGACGCGTGGTGCGTCGTACTCTGGAGAAGACGTCAGCAAGGCAGGTGAAGCGACAACGCGAATGCGTCTCTGTGCGCTGCGTGGCGCTTCATCAGCAACGTCATCGCAGCGTCATCTGCCTGCAGGCTTCGCGCTCCAGTCGCGGCGCTTCGCCCCCGCAACGGCGCGCCAGTATCGCCACATCGCTGCGTGCGGCGAACGTTGCCAGTGCATTGGACATATCCACGTCATCGCACCATGACGCCATCGCAACACGCAGCGCCGGCAGCTGCCAGCCGTCCATCACGCCATGGCTGCCGGCCACGAACCAGTGCCAAAGACGATGATGCTGTACCTGCTCGTGCAGTTGCACCAGATCGTCGATGCCGTGCATGCCCATCAGCAGCAGCACGCGCGCCATCGCCGCAGGCGGCAGCGTGCCGGCCTCAGCGAGGGGCAGCACCTGCTGCTGCAGCCGCAGCAGCATCGCCAACGGGTGCGACTGCGGATCGAAGTCCAGCAGCACGGCCTGTTGCTGCCACTGCGCGTCGGACACCACGCACACCCATGGCGAGCCGTAGCGATGCACCATCAAGGGCCGTCGCTGCGTGGTTTCCAGCAACGCCGACAGGTTGCGGCGCAGATCCAGCACACCGATGGTCTCGTTGCGCATCCTTGGCGTCTCCTTGCTTGCAACAGCCCTGCACGGCGCGCACGGCCAGCGTCTTCATCTAACCAAGGACGGCAATGCCACCCGGAAAGCGACGCAGATCCAGCGACATCGTCAGTCGCAGCTGCTCCAGCGCCGCGTCCGGATCATCGATGCGGAAGCGACCGCTGACCGGGGCCCGCGCCAATGCCGATTCGCCCAGCAGCACCTTGCCGCGGCGGTAGCGGTTGATTTCATCCACCACCTCGCGCAAGGGAGCGCGACGGAACACCAGCATGCCCTCGGTCCAGGCGCTCACTTCCGAGGCCAGGGCTTCGGCCACCACGCCACTGAGGCGCTCGTCGTATTGGGTCTGCTGGCCCGCCTGCAGCTGCAGGCGGCCCTGCGGGTGCTCGATGCGGGCGCTGCCCTGCAGGCAGGTCACCCGTACCTGGCCGTGGGTGTTGCGGACGTCCAGGCGCACCGCACCTTCATCGGCAATCACGCAGCCCGGCCCCGCGAACAGGGCGAGGCGCAGGCCTGCCTGGGTTTCGATCGCGGCCTGGCCCTGCACCAGCTCGAAGCCTTCGCCCTGCGTGTCCGAACGACGGCGCAGGCTGCTCTGCGTATCCAGTTCGATCTTCAGCAGCGGCAAGGGCGAGATCTGCAGTCGCTCACCGGTGCCAGTATGGAAATCGGCAGCCATGGCTGTCACCGAGGGCCACAGCCCCAGCGGCGGGCGGATCGCCGCCACCACTACCAGACTGGCCGGGGCGGCAATCGCGGCGCCCAGGAAGGCACGCCGGCTCCAGCGCTGGGACGGCGTCGGCGCGACCGGCTGGCGCGCAGCGGCGGGCAGCTGTTCGCCCGCCAGGCGTACCTGCTCCCATTGCCGGCGCGCACGGCCGAATGCTTCGCGATGACGCGGATCAGCCTCGCACCACTCACGGAACCTGCGCCCATCGGCGGCGGTGGCCTCGCCCGAGGTCAGCCGCACCACCCACGCGTGGGCCTGACGCTCGACGGCATCCAGCGGGCGTTGCGGGCGATCGTCAGGATCCATGGGGGCTCATGCCGGACCCGCACGCTGCGGGGTTCTGCTCGGCGTCAAAGTGTAGACGGATGCCGCCGCTCAGAACCGCACCTGACGCCCCTGCCCGCTGCGCTCGGCCAGGTAGTCCTGGGCCGCTTTCAGCTCGCGCTGCACAAGCCGCAGCGACACGCCCAGCTGGTCGGCGACGTCGCGCTGCTGCAGGCCATCGACGCGGATCGCCAGCAGGATGCGGCGTCGGCGCTCGGGCATGCGCTGCAGCAGGCCGACCATGTCCTCCAGCGCGAAATCCAGTTCGGCCGCCTGCGCCGGGCCCGGTGCAGGGTCGGCCATCTCCATCAGCGTATCCACCTCTTCCAGGCTCAGCAGGCGGTGGTCGGCACGCTGGCGGTCGATCACCGTGTTCATCGCCATGCGCAACAGGTAGGCCGCGGGATTCTGCACGGCATCCAGGCGGTCACGGCGCGCACTCAGGCGCATCCAGGTGTCCTGCAGCGCATCGCCGGCCAGCTCCTCCGAGCCCAGCTTGCGCACCAGGCGGCGCTTCAGCTCGTCGTAGGCCCCCAGAAGGTGGTCCATCAGGTCAACTGCCCCAGCCGTACCGTTGCTCATGTTCGAATCCTTGAAGTCATGGAAGGGGCGCGCGCCGACCACAGTCGTGGTCGGTGCCGGAAGGTCGGATCTGCAGCGTCACCGGCTGCGGCAGCGCGGCGGCATCGGGCGCAAGCACCAGGCCCTGCAGCGCCTGCAGCAGGCGTGCATCGCGGCGGGCGCTGCCACTGCCTGAGAGCAGCTCGGGCGCATGCACCTGGCCTTCGCCGTCGACGTGGAAGCGCAGCGTCGCGGCATAGCGGCCGGGCGCGATCTCGGGGTCGTCACAGAACACCGCACGCAGGCGCTGCTGCAGCCCGCCATAGCGACGCCGACGCTCGGCCTCGGGAAGTTCGGCACCAGTACCGGGTTCGGCGACCGAGGGCGTGCCCCGGCGCAGCACCACGCGCTGCTCACCGATCATCTCGGCCTCGATGCCGGTGTCCTGCAGCAGCATCTGCAAGGCAGGCAGCGGCGCAAGGCTGGCGCGCAGCGCATGGCTGCTACGGCCGGCGGCAAGATCGCCCGGGTACATCACCGACCACCCGCTGATGACGCTGAAGCGCTCGACCGCCTGCTCCAGCGGCTGCGCAGGGATGTCGTAGGCATGAACACCGTCCCGCGCCACAGCGGCAAAGGACAGCAGCAGCCATGCGGCGATGGCCACCTTCCAAGTTCTGACCGCATGGTGTCCATTCAGCCCCCTGACGTAGAACACATGACCCTCGGCAGCGACAGCAGCTGCAGTGGACGCGCGCCACGACCGGAACCCCGGCCCGCGCGCGACCAGCAAGCGGGCTCAAACCGTACCGGGGCCAGATGTCATTGCGATGACCGCTGCCTACGCCCGGCGTTGAGCCAGGCTCCGTGAACCCAGTCACGCATCAGGAATCAATGAATCGAACAGACATGTCCATCTGCTCCCGGGGTCAGAGCCCGTTGCACAGCAACGGGATCCGACCCCAACAGGTCGCGGGGAACTGTCAGGCGCGGGGCGGTGTGGGCAGGCAGGACCGTTGGCGCCATGGATGGCGCCATCGAGCCCCCATGGATGGGTCTACGGCGTGTCCTGCCTGGCCACACCGCCCCGCCGCCCTGGGAACATCGCCGTTGCGGCTGCTGTTGCTCCTGAGGTTGCCGGCCAGCGGCCGGCACTACCGCGGGTGCCGGGTGCAACCCGGCCGGAACCACCCATCCTCAAAGCGGCAGCTGGGTGGTCTGCTTGATCCGCTGCATCGGAATCTCGGTCTTGGTGTTCTGCACCCCGGTGATCCGGTTCAGGTGCTGCATCTGGAACTGCCGGTAAGCATCCAGGTCCGCCACCGCCACCCGCAGCAGGAAATCGCAGTCACCGGCCATCAGATGGCATTCAAGCACTTCCGGGAACGACTTGATGCTGTTGATGAAGTGGTTGGTGGTGTCCTCGTCCTGCCCGCGCAGCCACACTCGCACGAACACCGTGAAGCCACGACCCACCTTCGCCTCATTCAGCAGGGCCACGTAGCGGTCGATGTAGCCGCCCTCCTCCAGCAGCCGCACCCGCCGCAGGCAGGCCGAGGGCGAAAGGCCCACCAGCCGGGCCAGCTCCAGGTTTTGCAGCCGTCCGTCACGCTGCAGGGCATCGAGGATGCGGCGATCGAGGTTGTCGAGCTGATACTGCACGGGATTTCACCTTTGGCGACCTTAGCCGCATGGAATCTCAATATTCCCGAATTGAATGGCATCAACGCAACCCGATTTCGCGATCGGACCGCTAGCATGGGCCACCCCCACCTCGTTGTGCCGTTCCATGGACGCCCGTACCACCCTCCCCCTGCCCGATACCTGCGATACCGCCCCGCGCGCCGAATTCCTGCGCGGCCTGCGCGCCGCCGTACCGGTGATGATCGGCTTCATTCCCTTCGCCCTGGTGCTCGGCGCCCAGGCCGCCCAGAAAGGCCTCAGCGCCCTGGAAGTGCCGCTGATGACCGGCCTCAACTTCGCCGGTGGCTCGGAGTTCGCCGCCGTCGAACTGTGGACCTCGCCGCTGCATATCGCGCTGATCGTGGCGATCACCGCGCTGGTCAACAGCCGCCACCTGCTGATGGGCGCCAGCCTGGCCCCGCTGCTGCAGCACCTGCCGCGCCGCCGCGTGCTGCCGGCGCTGTTCTTCATGTGCGACGAGAGCTGGGCGATGGGCGTGGCCGATGCGCGCCGCCGTGCGCTCGGCTTCAGCCTGGCCTATTACCTGGGCGTGTCGGCAGGCCTGTACACGGTCTGGGTGGCCTGTACCGCGCTGGGCGCGATCGTCGGCCCGATGCTGGTCGACATCCACGCCTATGGTTTCGACATGGCCTTCCCGGCCGTGTTCCTGGTGCTGCTGCGCGGCATGTGGCAGGGCATGAAAGCAGCGCGCCCGTGGCTGGTCAGCCTGGTGGTGGCCGCTGCCACCTACCTGCTGGTGCCGGGTGCGTGGTACGTGGCCAGTGGCGCACTGGCCGGCCTGGCGGCCGCCTGGCTGCTGGCGGAGGACGCAGCATGATCTTCAACGGCCTGATCCACTGGACCTCGGTGCTGACCATCGTGCTGATGGCCGCTGCCACCTACCTGACCCGCATCATCGGCTTCCTCGCGCTGCGCAACCGCACGCTGAGCAAGCGCGCAGTGACGGTGATGGAAGCCGCGCCGGGCTGCGTGCTGATCTCGGTGATCGCGCCCGACTTCGTCGCCGACAAGCCCGCCGACCTCGCCGCGCTGGCGATCACCCTGCTGGCCGCCACGCGGCTGTCGATGCTGCCGACGGTGCTGATCGGCGTGGTATCGGCCGGTGTGCTGCGCTATCTGATGGGCTGACGCACGCGCGAGTTCCCCGCGTGTGTGTGACTGGAAGCGCGACGGTCGCTATCAGCTCGACCTGCACATTTGCGTGCCGCCTCAAACGTGGCCCGGAGCCACCTACTGGAGGTGTTTGAAAAAATTCCGATTGCCTGATCGAGCCTGAGCCGGTACGGATCGACTGCCGAATCAGCGGGTTGAGCTGATCGGTCAATCGACGTCCAACGTGGAGAGTACCAATGAGCAATCTGCGAGTTGTCGTGGCAGCAATCGGTATCACCCTCACATCTACTCGCGGGCTGCCCCTCTGATGCAGCGCCGTCAGTCCAGGCGTACCCAACCGGGCCTCCCCCTCGGGCTCTATGCTGGGCTGGCGGCAATCCTTCTGGCCACAAGTGCGTGCCAATCCATCCAGCTGCCTCCCCGGAACCTGGTCAGTACCGATGGAGGGTATGCCACCCTGCTGCGAGGCCCTACCTCACATCTGAAGATCAGCACAGTGTCGGTGCTACCCGGTCCAGAAAGCTCGGAGTATCCCAATCGATCCATCGAGTGCGGATGGTCATCCGTCGCAACTCGAGTCCTCTGGGAAGATCGAGCGCTTTCAGCCATGCAGGCGTCGCGGCTCTGCGAGGCCGCCGCACGATCCGCTGGATTGCCGCTCCAGGCCAATGGGCAGGAACGGACACCAATGCGCTATCAGCTCACGATCGTAAGTGACGGAGGCGGCATCTGGCGACAGCTGCCAGGACCAGAGCCGCAGGGCCAGATGGTCGGTTTCTGGTTTCCCTCCGGTCCCGACACCGACTCGCTGCGCAGGCGCGTGATCGCCACCACCGCCCATGAGTTCCAGCATATCGCCACCGCATTGGCAGGACAGCCTCGGCGCGGCGGGCAGCGCGAACCAGACGCCTATCTGGCAGGCGCATGTGCCCAGCTGATGATCGAACGCGCCGTTGCACGTGCGGATCTGCCTGGCGGACACGATCCGCGAGCTGATCCGTTTCTGCCATCGGCAGCCAGGCGCTCCGCGCATGCAGGCAGTACGACCGGGGGAGCGCTGCTGCGGTTCTTCGGTGACGCGGACACCTTGCACATCAATGAGGGAGGCCGCCACCTGATGCGGCATTGCCACGAGACGATCGGCTTTCCCCTGCAGCAGTGAACGCTCCCTGCGACACCCGGTCGCAGGCCATCCCGCCACCCGCTTGATCAATGTCAAACCGCCCGCCGCCGCGCGGGCGTATCTCTATGCAGGAACCCAATACGCCGGTGTCACCGGCATCCAAAGGACCTGCGATGAGCTACACCCCCGACAACGCCCAGCTGCTGAGTGCCATGCAGAACGTCATGGTGATCTCCACCACCGACCTGCAGGGCAACATCACCTACGCCAACGACCTGTTCTGCACGCTCACCGGGTTCGCGCGCGAGGAGCTGATCGGCCAGCCGCACAGCATCGTGCGCCATCCTGATGTGCCCAAGGCGGTCTACAAGGACATGTGGGACACCATCAAGGCCGGCAAGACCTGGACCGGCATCGTGCCCAACCTTGGCAAGGGTGGCGTGCTCTACGTGGTGGACACCACCGTGCAGCCGCTGTTCGACGCCGACGGCAACATCACCTCGTACATCAGCATCCGCCGCGTGGTGAACGACCTGATGCAGAACTACGACCTGGTCGAGTTCAGCAAGGAAAAGTTCGACGACTTCTACGAGGCCGCGTGAACGCCCTCCCGACCAGTACGCCCTTCAGCCGCCTGCTGGTGGGTTTCGCGTCCGAGTCGGGCAATGCCCGCGCCCTGGCCCAGCGCCTGGGCGCGGACCTGCAGCCGCACGGGCCGCAGGTGCTTCCGTTCAACGACATCGACGTGGCCAGCCTCGGCCACGGCGATGTGCTGCTGGCGATCTCCAGCTCGTTCGGCGATGGCGAACCGCCGGCCAACGGCGAACAGTTCTTTGAAACCCTGCGCCAGACGCCGACGCTGAGCGGCCTTCGCTATGCGGTGTTCGGCCTCGGCGACACCGGCTACCCCAGCTTCTGCGGCTTCACCAAGGCGCTGGATGCCGCGCTGAGCGAGCGCCAGGCGCAGCCACTGCTGCATCGCGTCGATGCCGACCTGGGCTACGAGCAGTTCTTCCAGCAATGGCAGCCGGTGCTGGGCCAGGTGCTGGACGGCGACGTGAACGCTGGCCAGGACCTGCACCTGCAGGTGACTGCCTATGGCGAAGACAATGCGTTTGCCGCCCGCATTCTCGAACGCCGCCGCTTGAACAGCAGCGACCCGGCCGCCTGGCATCTGCAGCTGGACATTGCCGGCAGTGGCATGGCGTATCGCGCCGGTGACACCCTGCACGTGGTACCCGAGAACGACCCTGCCCTGCTGCAGGCATTGGCCACCTGGTATGGCGACACCGCCACCGTGACCGCCCTGCATGACCGCGAGCTGCGCCTGCTGAGCAAGGGCGTGCTGCGCGAGCTGGCCAAGCTAGGTGGCAGCGAGGTACTGAAGGGCCTGCTGAAGGTCAGCCAGAAGCGCGAACTGGAAGCCTACCTGCACGGCCTGGACCTGCTGGACGTACTGCAGGACCACGCCACGCCGGCCAGCGTGCCGCTGGCCCGCCTGCGCGAGCTGCTGTCACCGCGCCTGCCGCGCGCCTACTCGATCGCCTCCCACCCCTGCAACGACCAGCTGAGCCTGTGCGTGCGCGAAGTACGCTACACCCTGCGCGGTCGCGAGCGCCTTGGCACCGCCACCGGCAGCCTGCTGCACGGTGGCGACCGTGCCCGTGTGTACTGCCGCTCCAACCCTGGCTTCCATCTGCCCGATACCGGCGAGGCACCGCTGCTGCTGGTCGGCACCGGCACCGGCATCGCACCGTTGATGGGCCTGATGCAGGAGCTGCAGGCCGGTGTCTGCGAACGCGAAGTGCACCTGGTGTTCGGCGAGAAGCACAGCCAGCACGATTACCTGTACCGCGAACAGCTGCAGGACTGGCGCGCGCGCGGTGTGCTGGCCGGCCTGCATACCGCGTTCTCGCGCGATGGCGCCGAAAAGGTCTATGTGCAGCATGTGCTGCAGCAGCGCGCCGCCGAAGTGCGCGACATGCTGGCCCGCGGCGGGCATCTGTACCTGTGCGGCAACAAGAGCCACCTGGAAGGCGCGGTGCGCGAGGCCATCGATGCCATCAGTGGCGAAGGGCACTGGGACGCGCTGCGGGGCGAAGGCCGCACGCACTGCGAGCTGTATTGATCCATTCCACTGGATTGCGCGAACGCTGGAATGGTAGAGCCGGCCGCTGGCCGGCTGCTCCGGATTCCATGGTTGCCAGCCAGCGGCCGGCACTACCATCAGATGCAACCATTCATCGCTTGAGCGTCGCGGAACTCCTGAACCGGTAGAGCCGGCCGCTGGCCGGCTGCCCCAGATTCCATGGTTGCCGGCCAGCGGCCGGCACGACCATCAGATGCAACCATTCATCGCCTGAGCGTCGCGGAACTCCTGAACCGGTAGAGCCGGCCGCTGGCCGGCTGCCCCAGATTCCATGGTTGCCGGCCAGCGGCCGGCACTACCATCAGATGCAACCATTCATCGCCTGAGCGTCGCGGAACTCCTGAACCGGTAGAGCCGGCCGCTGGCCGGCTGCTCCGGATTCCATGGTTGCCGGCCAGCGGCCGGCACTACCATCAGATGTAGCCATCCATCGCCCTTGCGTCCATCGCGGGTCAACCGCCGACGATACGACCATCCACCACGCGTGCTACCTGCTGGCCGAACATGGCCACATCCTGCGGGTCGTGGCTGATCAACAGCAACGGAATGCCAGTATTGTCCAGCACCGTCTCCAGCTCCTGGCGCAGGTGCTGGCGCAGGTCATGATCCAGCGCGGAGAACGGCTCATCCAGCAGCAGCGCCTGCGGCTGCGTCACCAATGCACGTGCCAAGGCGGTGCGCTGACGCTGGCCGCCGGATACCTGCGACGGCAGCAGATCACCGACCGTGTCGATGCGGAATGCGTGCAGCCACTGCTCCACCGCATCGAAGCGCTGGCCAGCCCGCGGATTCAACCAGCCCTTCTGCAGACCGAACGCCACGTTCTGGCGCACGCTCAGGTGCGGGAACAGCGCGTAATCCTGGAACACGTAGCCCAGCCGGCGGCGTTGCGGCGGCAGATCCACGCCGGTGGCCGCATCGAACAGGGTCTGCCCCTGCAGCCGTACATGCCCCTGGCCCGGCCGTAGCAGCCCGGCCACCGCCTTCAGGGTCAGGCTCTTGCCGGCGCCCGAAGGCCCGAACAGCACCACCTGCCGCTGCGTGCACTGCAGCGACACGTCCAACACGAAATCCTGGCCGGCCGCCTGCAGCCGACGCTGCACCTGCAGGTCAAGCCACATCACGCAGCTCCCGGCGACGCCCGCCCACCAGCCGTGCGGCCAGCAGCAGGATCACGATGCACACCACCGAGGTCAGGATCACCAGCGCATTGGCCTTGCCGTCCTGGCCGGCCTGCACCGCTTCGTAGATGGCGATCGACAGCGTCTGCGTGCGGCCCGGAATGCTGCCAGCCACCATCAGAGTGGCGCCGAACTCGCCCATCGCACGTGCAAACGCCAGCAGCAGGCCGGCGAGGATGCCACGCCAGGCCAGCGGCAGCGTGATGCGGAAGAACACCGCCGCTTCGGACACACCGAGCGTGCGTGCGGCCTGCTCCAGCTGTCCGTCCACTTCCTCGAACGCCGCGCGTGCCGGCTTGAACACCAGCGGCAGCGAGGCCACTGCGGCGGCGATCACTGCAGCCTGCCAGGTAAACACCAGGTTGATGCCGAACCACGACTGCAACCACGCACCGATCGGTCCGTTACGGCCGATCAGCACCAGCAGGTAATAGCCCAGCACCGTCGGCGGCAACACCATTGGCAGGGTCAGCAGCGAATCCAGCAGCTCACGGCCGGGAAAGCGCCGCCGCGCCAGTAGTGCGCCCAGCGCCACGCCCACTACAAGATTGATCGCGGTGGCCCAGCCGGCCACCTTCAGCGACAACCCCAGTGCGCTCCAGTCGAGATCCATGCCTCAGGGCTTGCCGAACCCGTGCCTGGCCAGGATCGCCTGGCCCTGTGCCGAACGCACGAAGGCGGTGAAGCGCTTGGCCTCGGCCGGCTGCGCGCTGGCCTTGGTCACCGCCAGCGGATAGGCGATGCGCCCGGCCACCGGCACCGCGAAGGCACGACGCACGCGGTCGGGCATGGCCTGCGCATCGGTGGCATAGACGAAACCGGCATCCACTTCACCACGCGCCACGTAGTCCAGCGACTGGCGCACGTTCTGGGTGGTGATGACCCTGCCCTGCACCGACGGCCACAGGCCCGCCGCTTCCAGCGCGCCCTTGGCGTAGCGACCGACCGGCACGCTGTCCGGGTTACCCAGTGCGATGCGCTGCACGCCGGCACCGGTCAGGTCCTTCAAGCTACGCGGCGCGACCTTGGCCTGCGGCGGCACCACCACCCACAGCGCGTTCACCGCGAACACCTCGCGGGTACCGGCCGCCAGCAGGTCCTGCTGCTGGGCCTGGTCCATCGTGGTTTCATCGGCCGAGGCGAACACGTCCACCGGCGCGCCACGACTGATCTGCTGCAGCAGCACGCCTGAGGCGGCGAAGTTGAAATCGACCTTGGTTCCCGGGTGCGCCTTCTCATAGGCGGCGCCGAGTTCGCGGAAGCTCTCGGTCAGGCTCGATGCCGCCGACACCGTCAGGTCGGCCGCACAGGCCGGCACCGTGGTCAGCAGTCCCAGCAACAACAGTCCAGCGCGCTTCATCGTCGGCTCCCGGCCAGGTTCAGTTCGGATCGGATTCGTCGGCCACCGCCAGCGCCGCCAGGCGCTCGGGCTGCAGCAGCAGGATCTCACGCTGTTTCACCGCGATGATCCCATCATCGCTCAGGCGACGCAGCACGCGGCTGGCGGTTTCCGGCGCCATCCGCAGGTAATTGGCAATCTCGGTGCGTGCCATCGTCAGGTTGAAGCGCGTGGCGGAAAAACCGCGCCGCGCGTAACGCTCGGACATGTCGAGCAGGAACGCCGCCATGCGCTCTTCGGTACGGTGATTCGCGGCCAGCGTGGCGACCTTGCCGATCTCCGCACTGAGCAGGCTGAACAGCTTGGCCTGCAGCCCCGGCATGCGTGTGGCCAGCAGGCTCAGCTTGGGGAACGAAATGCGGCACAGGTGCACGGTGTCCAGCGCCACCGCATTGCAGGGGAAGCGCGAGCCGTGGATCGCATTGAGGCCGATCACTTCGCCCGGCAGGCTGAAGCCCAGCACCTGCTCGTTGCCCTGGCTGTCATCGACGAAGGTCTTGACCATACCGGCGCGCACCGCAGCAATCGAATCGAACGATTCGCCAGCGCGGAAGATGTAGTCACCCGCATGGAACGGGCCAACGTGGTCGACCAGGACGTGCAGATCGCCCAGCGCGGTCTTGTCATAACCCTGCGACATGCAGGCATCGGAAAATGCACAGGTACTGCAGAAGTGCAGCGCGTCGCCATCATCGGCGGCGGCGGGGTTCGGCGTGGCCCGGCCGAGGCGGCCTTGGGAAGGCGGAGTTGAAGACATCGGGGCAGGACTCAAGCGATGGCGGCCGCCGGCCGGAAGCATGCGGCCATCATACGCCACAGCAACCGCCCTTCTTCGGCCAGCCGCAGCACGCGTGCATCCCACTGCGCCCAGCCGCGCGCCAGCAGCGGCGACAGCGCCGGCAGCTGTTCGGCGAAGCATTCTTCGAACGGTTCATCATTGCGCCACTCGAAGGCGGCCGCATCGAGCGCATGATCGCAGGCGATGCTCTGCGCCACCTCGGCCGCCATCCGCTCGTCCTCGGACAGGATCAGGCCCGCGGCCACGCCCATGTGACCGGACTGCAGGCGCGCCCGCCATTCACCCAGCTCGTCCTCCAGCCGGTAGAACACTTCGCCGATCTGGCTGCAGGCGGACAGGCCGAGCCCGATGAAATCACTGCGGTCACGCCGTGGCACACCCGCCAGGTCGCAATGGCGCTGGCCGTCACCCGGCCCATGCGGGTTGGGCAGGTCGCCGCGCTGGTAGTGGTCACCACCGATCGGTTCGTAACCGGCCGCGCGCAGCAGCCGCCAGGCCTGCAGCCAATGCGCTGCCGACGGACGCTGCGGCAGCGCGCACGGTGCCGGCAGCAGGATGCGCTCGGGTGCTTCGGCCAGCACTTCGTGCAGGCGCTCGATGAAACCCACATCCTCAGACCCAGGTACCCGAAGCTGGTAGTAGCGCGCGGTGAAACCCACCTGCCGCGCCTGTGCCAGCAAGGTCGGCCCCGGCGCATCGGCACGGTCGATCACATTCAGGCGGGTGCAGCCCACCGCACGCAGCTGCGCTGGTGACAGCGCGCTGCCCGCGTCCAGGCGCACTTCCACCTGGGGCCGTGCCACGGTGCGCAGGTGCTGCGGCACCGCATCCAGCAGCTGGCCCAGCTGGGGTGGCGGCAAGGTCTCGGCCAAGCCCAGCTGCAGCACCATCGCCACTACTTCGCGGTCCTCGGCCAGGGCATCGGCCTGCAGCTGCAGGGCCAGCAGCAACATGTCCAGATACGCCTGTGGCGGCACATCGCGCCCACCACGACCGGCCTGGAAGCCGAGCGTCAAGCCACGCGGGATCAGGTGCTCATTGCTGGCGCGCACGGCGGCGCGCCAGCCGCTTTCGCCAAACCCGGTGCTGAACTGGTCAGCCGGCGGAAACAGCACATGCCGGGGTTGCCGCAGCAATGCCGCCTGCAGCGCAGTGTCCTCACTCTCATCGACGTGGAAGCTCATGGCACACATCTTCGGGCGTTCCTCTTCGCGTGGCCCTGATTGAAATCAAGCGTGGCGCATCGGTGGGTTCATGCCGGCCAGCGGCCGGCACTACCCTTTCACCCGCTACCCGGTAGTGCCGGCCGCTGGCCGGCAACCCCCTTTACCTGCCACGCACCCGCTCGGCGGCGGCCGCATCGATGGCTTCGGGCAGGTCGGTCTCGCGATCGATCTGCGGGAAGTGACGGCGTTCCATGCGACGGATCGCAAAGTGCATCCACGCCAGTGCAGCCGCCACCAGCACGAACAGCAGCATGAAACAACTGCTCCAGATGCCCACGGCATCGTTCAATGCCCCGAATACGATCGGCAGGATGAAGCCACCCAGGCCGCCGATCATGCCGACCACACCGCCCACTGCACCCACGTGCTTGGGGTAATACACCGGAATGTGCTTGTAGACCGCTGCCTTGCCCAGCGACATGAAGAAGCCCAGCACGAACACCAGCAAGGTGAACATCACCACGCCGATGGCCAGATGGAAGTGGATCGGGCCGTGGATGCCCTTCACCACGTACTCGGTATCCGGGTAGGCCAGCAGGAAGGTGCAGATGGCCGACACGCCGAAGGTCCAGTACATCACCCGCCGCGCGCCCATCCGGTCCGACATCCAGCCACCGACCACGCGGAACAGGCTGGCCGGGATCGAGTAGCACGCCGCCAGCATGCCGGCGTGGCCCACGTCCATGCCGTAGGCGCCCACCAGATAGTGCGGCAGCCACAGCGCCAGCGCCACGAAACCGCCGAACACGAAGAAGTAGTACAGCGAGAACCGCCACACCTGCAGGTTCTTCAGCGGCGCCATCTGCTCGGCGAACGGAACCGGCTTCACGCCCTCGCGGCGGCGCTGCTCCAGCGACGGGTCTTCCTTGCTGAAGAGGAAGAACAGCACCGCAGTGACGGCCAGCGCGACCGCCCAGACCTTGGCAACCATGGTCCAACCCGCGGCCACCATCACCAGCGGCGCCAACAGCTTGGTCACCGCCGAGCCGATGTTGCCGGCACCGAAGATGCCCAGCGCGGTGCCCTGCTTGCTGGCCGGGAACCACTTCGAGACGTAGGCCACGCCCACCGAGAAGTTGCCGCCGGCGATGCCCACGCACAGCGCGGCGATCAGGAACTGGGTGTAGGTCTGCGCATAGGTCAGCATCCAGGTGGCCACGGCGCCACACAGCATCACCAGCACCATCACCTTGCGGCCACCGAACTGGTCGGACCAGATGCCGAGGAAGACGCGGCTGACCGAACCGGTCAGTACCGGCGTGGCGATCAACAGGCCGAACTGGGTGTCATTCAAACCGAGCTGTTGACTGATCTGGATGCCGATGATTGAAAAGATCATCCACACCGCGAAGCACACGGTGAAGGCGAACGTGCTCAGCCACAGCGCACGCTGCTGCTGCCCGGCACTGGCGGGGGCAAGGGCCTGGTTCATGGGGTCTCCTCGTTCAATGGGGGTCAGCCGATATCTGCTTCGGCTTCGATCTCATCCAGCCCGCGCACCGGGTAGCGTTCCTGCAGCTGCAGCAGATAGGCCTGCACCTCGCGCTGGCGTACCTGCAGTTCCAGGTAATCACGCAGCTGCGGCAGCACCGCCTCGAACGACTGTGGCTGGCCTTCCTCGCGGGCATCGACGCAGACCACGTGGTAGCCCCAGCGCGATTCCACCGGGAATCCAGCCAGGCCCTCGCGCAGGCGGAACACCTGGCGGTCGAACTCCGGCGTGGTCTGCCCGCGCTGCAACCAGCCCAGGTCGCCGCCCTCGCTGCTGGAGGGGCAGCGCGAATGGCGCAGGGCAAAATCGGCGAACAGGTGCGGCGACTCCTTCAGCAGTCCGGCCAGCCGCTCGCCTTCGGTGCGTGCGGCGAAGCGCCCGGCCACGTCGTCGGCCGCCGCCGCCAGCAGGATATGGCGCAGGCGCACGCGGTCAGGCGAGCGGAAGCGCTCCGGGTTCTGCTCAAAGTAGCGGCGGCAGTCCTCGTCGGTCGGCACGCGGTCTTCGATCGCGTCTTCCAGCAGTTGCTGGATCAGCACTTCCTCGTCGCTGACCCGGTTGCCCTCCGGCGCCTGCAGGCCCAGCCGCTGCGCTTCCAGACGCAGCAGCTCGCGCACCACCAGGGCACGCGCCGCTTCGGCGCGTGACTGTTCCGGGCGCATCGCCCGATGGTGCTGCATCTCGCGGGCGATGTCGGCCTCGCTGATCGCGGTCTCGTCCACGAACAGCCGGCACGGTGCCGGCTGCCCGAGCGAGCGCGGCCCCTGCTCTGCCGCGTCGTGGTGATGCGAATGCGCCTCGGCAGGCACCGGTGCGGTGGAGTCGATCACGGTGATCGGCAGGAATTTCGGCAGGCTGCCCATGGTTTACTCCCGCGGACCGTAGCGCAGCGTGGCCTGGCGGCGGCGCACCACCTGGTACGGCCGCCACAGGTAGCTGATCGGAATGCTCCACACGTGCACCAGGCGGGTGAACGGCGCGATCAGGAACAGGGTCAGGCCCAGGAAGATATGCATCTTGTAGACCCAGCTGACGCCCTCGATGTAGTCGGCGGCACCGGCGCGGAAGGTCACGATGTGCTGCGCCCATTCGGCCAGCTGCACCATCACCCCACCGTCCAGGTGGCCGGATGAGACGCGGATGCTGTACAGGCCCAGGCACAGCTGGGCGAACAGCAGCACCAGCACCAGGGTGTCACCGAAACTGCCGGTGGCCCGAACACGCGCATTGAACAGGCGGCGTACCAGCAGGATGCTGATGCCGATGAAGCACAGCGCGCCGAACACGCCGCCCACCACCATCGCCAGCATCTGCTTCTGCGACGATGTGATGAAGTGCTCGTACACCGCGTGCGGGGTCAGCAGGCCGACCAGATGGCCACCGAGGATGGCCAGGATGCCGATGTGGAAGCAGTTGCTGCCGATCCGCATGCCCTTGTCTGACAGCATCTGGCTGGAGCCGGTGCGCCAGGTGTACATGGCCTTGTCGTAGCGCGCCCAGCTGCCGATCAGCAGCACCGCCACGGCGATGTATGGGTAGTGCTGGAAGGCGAATTGATGCAGGGAGTAACTCATGGCTGGACCTCTCGATGCGAAGGACGGGCCGGCGAACGCACGGGCGGCTTGCAGTCCTCGGCAGGGGCTTCGGCGCCGAAGCGCACCGCCTCCTCCTCCCACAAGCGGTCCATGGCCTCGGCGGTATCGTCGCGGACTTCCTCGCTGGCACGCTGGCGCAGCGCCTGCAGATCGGCCTTGCCGTCGCCGGCTTCGACCAGGATCTCGAACAGCACCCGGTGCGGCAGCTCACGCTCGGCGGCACGCGCCGCCAGCATCCCGGCGATATGGCCGATGTGGTGCAGCCACTCGCGGGCCTCGCTGCCAGGGCGATGGGCCAGGAACTCCAGCAGCAGCGGCAGGTAGTCCGGCAGCTCGCGCGCATCCAGTTCGAAGCCGTTGCGGCGGTAGGTCTCGACCAGATCGACCATGGCCTGGCCGCGGTCGCGCGACTCGCCATGGATGTGTTCGAACAGCAGCAGGCTCATCGAGCGGCCGCGGTCGAAACTGGCCAGCCACGCCGCCTGCGCATCCAGCGCATCGGTAGCCAGCAGCTGCTGCACGAAGCTGCGCAGCTGCTGGCGGCGGGCGGCGCCCAGCGCCGGGTCGTCGCAGGCGGCGAGGAGTTCTTCGCCGTGCTGCCATAGTTCTTCACGGGGGTAATCCAGCAACACCCCGACCAGCTTGAGCACGCTCATCACACCACCTCCTTGCGGCGATGATTGGGGCCGTTGTCCACCACGAACGTTGTGCTCTTGCGCTGGCCGAACAGATCGGCCGGGCTGTCACCGTTGCAGCCGTTGCCGAAGGTGAGGCCGCAGCCGCCGCGCTCGCCGAAGGCATCGTTGGCGTACTCGCGGTGGCCAGAGGGAATCACGAAACGGTCCTCGTAATTGGCGATGGCCAGGTAGCGATACATCTCTTCGACCTGGGCAATGCTCAGCCCGGTCTGCTCCAGCACTGCGGTGTCTTCCACGCCGTCTACGTTCTTGGCCCGGCGCCAGGCACGCATCGCCATCAGCCGCTCCAGCGCGCGCACCACCGGCGCCTCGTCACCCGCCGTCAGCAGGTTGGCCAGGTAGCGCATCGGGATACGCAGCGAGGCCACGTCCGGCAGTTCACCGCTCATGCCCACGCGGCCACGTTCGGCGGCCGACTGGATCGGAGACAGCGGTGGCACATACCAGACCATCGGCAGCGTGCGGTATTCCGGGTGCAGCGGCAGCGCCAGCTTCCAGTCGATCGCCAGCTTGTACACCGGCGACTGCCTGGCCGCATCCAGCCAGCTGTCCGGGATCCCTTCCTTGCGCGCGGCGGCGATCACCGCCGGATCATTCGGGTCCAGGAAGATGTCCAGGTGGGCCTGGTACAGGTCCTTCTCGGCGGCCACCGAGGCCGCCTCGGCGATGCGGTCGGCGTCGTACAGCATCACGCCGAGGTAGCGGATGCGGCCCACGCAGGTTTCCGAGCACACGGTCGGCTCGCCCATCTCGATGCGCGGGTAGCAGAAGATGCACTTCTCCGACTTGCCGCTCTTCCAGTTGTAGTAGATCTTCTTGTACGGGCAGGCCGAGACGCACATGCGCCAACCGCGGCACTTGTCCTGATCAATCAGCACGATGCCGTCTTCCTCGCGCTTGTAGATCGCGCCCGACGGGCACGCCGACACGCACGCAGGGTTCAGGCAGTGCTCGCACAGGCGCGGCAGGTACATCATGAAGGTCTTCTCGAAGGCGCCGTAGATCTCCTTCTGCACCTGGTCGAAGTTGTAGTCGCGCGAGCGCTTGCTGAACTCCGAACCCAGGATCTCCTCCCAGTTCGGGCCCCACTCGATCTTCTGCATGCGCTCGCCACTGATCAGCGAACGCGGCCGCGCGGTGGGCTGGTGCTGGCTGTCCTTGGCGGCGTGCAGGTTCTGGTAGTCGAAATCAAACGGCTCGTAGTAGTCGTCGATCTGTGGCAGGTCCGGGTTGGCGAAGATCTTGGCCAGCATGCGCCAGCGGCCACCGGCACGCGGCACCAGCTTGCCGGCGCGGGTGCGTACCCAGCCGCCGTTCCACTTGTCCTGGTTCTCCCATTCCTTGGGGTAGCCGATGCCCGGCTTGGTTTCCACGTTGTTGAACCAGGCGTACTCGACGCCCTCGCGCGAGGTCCAGACGTTCTTGCAGGTGATCGAGCAGGTATGGCAGCCGATGCACTTGTCCAGGTTCAGCACCATCGCGATCTGTGCACGGACCTTCATCACACCACCTCCTTGCTGGCCGATGCCGAAGCGCCAGCGGGCTGTTCATCGTCCAACCAATCGACCTTGTCCATCTTGCGCACGATCACGAACTCGTCGCGGTTGGTGCCGCACGTGCCGTAGTAGTTGAAGCCGTACGCCAGCTGCGCGTAGCCGCCGATCATGTGGGTGGGCTTGAGCACGATGCGGGTCACCGAGTTGTGGATGCCGCCGCGGGTCCCGGAAATCTCCGAGCCCGGCACGTTGATGATGCGTTCCTGGGCGTGGTACATCATCGCCATGCCCGGCATCACGCGCTGGCTGACCACCGCACGCGCGGCAATCGCACCGTTGACGTTGAACAGCTCGATCCAGTCGTTGTCGACGATGCCGGCACTGCGCGCGTCGTCCTCGCTCAGCCACACGATCGGGCCACCGCGCGACAGCGTCTGCATGATCAGGTTGTCGCTGTAGGTGCTGTGGATGCCCCACTTCTGGTGTGGCGTGATCCAGTTCAGCACGATCTCCTTGTTGCCGTTCGGGCGCTGGTTCAGCAGCGGCTCCACCGTGCGCGTGTTGACCGGCGGCCGGTAGCCCATGAAGGCCTCGCCGAAGTCGATCATCCACTCGTGGTCCTGGTAGAACTGCTGGCGACCGGTCACCGTGCGCCACGGAATCAGCTCGTGCACGTTGGTATAGCCGGCGTTGTAGCTGACGTTGTCGTCTTCCAGGCCCGACCAGATCGGCGAGGAAATGATCTTGCGCGGCTGTGCCTGGATGTCACGGAAGCGGATCGCCTCGTGCTCCTTGCCCACCGCCAGGTGGGTATGCTCGCGGCCGGTGAAGGTCCCCAGCGATTCCCACGCCTTCACTGCGACGTGGCCATTGGTTTCCGGCGCCAGGTGCAGGATCACCTCGGCCGCGTCGATCGCGGTCGAAATGGCCGGGCGGCCCTGGCTCACGCCCGCGTCGTGCACGGTGTGGTTGAGCTTGCCGAGGAATTCGACCTCGTGCTTCGTGTCCCAGCTCATGCCCTTGCCGCCGTTGCCCAGCTTGTCCAGCAGCGGGCCGAGCGAGGTGAACTTGCGGTACAGGTTCGGGTAGTCGCGCTCCACCACCGTCATCGACGGCATGGTCTGGCCCGGGATGGCCTCGCACTCGCCCTTCTTCCAGTCGGCCACGCCGAACGGCATGCCCAGCTCGTTCGGGGTGTCATGCAGGGTCGGCACCAGCACCAGATCCTTCTCCACGCCCAGCACACCCGGCGCCATTTCGCTTACGGTGCGGGCGACCTCCTTGAAGATCTCCCAGTCGCTGCGCGATTCCCAGGCCGGATCCACCGCCTTCGACAGCGGGTGGATGAACGGGTGCATGTCCGAGGTGTTGAGGTCGTCCTTTTCGTACCAGGTGGCCGTGGGCAGCACGATGTCCGAGTACAGCGCGGTGGTGCACATGCGGAAGTCGAGCGTGACCAGCAGGTCCAGCTTGCCTTCCGGTGCCTCGTCACGCCACGTCACTTCCTCCGGCTTGATCGCCCCCATCTCGCCAAGGTCCTTGCCCTGCAGGCCATGACGCGTGCCGAGCAGGTGCCGCAGCATGTACTCGTGGCCCTTGCCCGACGAACCCAACAGGTTCGAGCGCCAGATGAACATCATCCGCGGATGGTTCTGCTGTGCATCCGGATCGGCGAAGGCGAAGTCCAGCGAGCCGTCCTTGAACTTGCCCAGCGCGTAGTCGGCCGGGGCAACACCCGCCGCTTCGGCCTCGCGTACCAGCTGCAGCGGGTTGCGGTCCAGCTGCGGCGCACACGGCAGCCAGCCCATGCGCACCGCGCGCAGGTTGAGGTCGGCCAGGCTGCCGCTGTACTTGCTCGCATCCGCCAGCGGCGACAGCAGCTCGTCCACCTGCAGCTTCTCGTAGCGCCATTGCCCGGTGTTGAAGTAGAAGAACGAGGTGCCGTTCATGTGGCGCGGCGGGCGGCTCCAATCCAGGCCGAAGGCCAGCGGCTGCCAGCCGGTCTGCGGGCGCAGCTTTTCCTGGCCCACGTAATGCGCCCAGCCGCCACCTGTCTGGCCCACGCAACCGCACATGATCAGCATGTTGATCAGGCCGCGGTAGTTCATATCGTTGTGGAACCAATGATTCATCCCGGCGCCGACGATGATCATCGAACGGCCATGGGTCTTGTCGGCGGTACGTGCGAACTCGCGGGCGATCTCGATCACCTCGGCGCGCGACACGCCGGTGATGCGCTCCTGCCAGGCTGGGGTGCCCGGCACCATGTCGTCGAAGCTCGATGCCACATTGCCGCCGCCAAAGCCACGGTCCACGCCGTACTGGGCCAGCAGCAGGTCGTAGACCGTGGCCACCAGGGTTTCGCCACCCTCGGCCGTGGCCAGCCGGCGCACCGGAATGTTGCGCTCAAGCACGTCGTCGGCCGGCGCGGCGGTCCAGCCGTCGGTCTCGATGCCACCGAAGTACGGGAAGCTCACCGCCTCGATGCCCTCATGGCCATCGGCCAGGCTCAGGCGCAGACGCGTCTCGGCGCCCTTGCTCTCCTTCTCCTCGATGTTCCACTTGCCCTTCTCGCCCCAGCGGAAGCCGATCGAGCCGTTCGGCACCACGATCTGGCCGCTGGTCTCGTCATAGGCCAGCGTCTTCCAGTCCGGGTTGTTGGCTTCACCCAGCCCGCCCAGTTCACTGGCACGCAGGAAACGGCCCGCCACCAGGCGGCCGTCGTCGCGGCGCTCCAGGCGCACCAGCATCGGCATGTCCGAGTACTGCCGGCAATAGTCCTGGAAGTACTGCGAGGGCGAATCGACGTGGAACTCGCGCAGGATCACATGGCCGAAGGCGAAGGCCAGCGCCGCATCGGTGCCCTGCTTGGGGTGCAGCCAGTGATCGGTCAGCTTGGCCAGCTCGGAATAGTCCGGGCAGATCGCCACCGTCTTGGTGCCGTTGTAGCGCGCCTCGGTGAAGAAGTGCGCATCGGGCGTACGCGTCTGCGGCACGTTCGAGCCCCAGGCGATGATGTAGCGGCTGTTGTACCAGTCGGCCGATTCGGGCACGTCGGTCTGCTCGCCCCAGATCTGCGGCGAGGCCGGCGGAAGGTCGCAGTACCAGTCGTAGAAGGACAGGCAGGCGCCGCCCAGCAGCGACAGGTAACGCGCGCCGGCGGCGTAGGACACCATCGACATCGCCGGAATCGGCGAGAACCCGACCACGCGGTCCGGGCCGTACTGCTTCACCGTGTACAGGTTGGAGGCGGCGATGATCTCGTTGGCCTCTTCCCACTGCAGGCGCACGAAGCCGCCCATGCCGCGGCGGGTCTTGTACGAACGCGCCTTTTCCTTGTCCTCCACGATGCTGGCCCAGGCATCGACCGGGCCCTTGCTCTTGCGCGCCTCGCGCCACAGGCGCAGCAGCGTGCCGCGGATCAGCGGGTACTTCAGCCGGTTGGCGCTGTACAGGTACCAGGAATAGCTGGCGCCACGCGGGCAGCCACGCGGTTCGTGGTTGGGCAGGTCCGGGCGCGTACGCGGGTAGTCGGTCTGCTGCGTTTCCCAGGTGACCAGGCCGTTCTTGACGTAGATCTTCCAGCTGCACGAACCGGTGCAGTTCACGCCGTGGGTGGAACGCACGATCTTGTCGTACTGCCAACGGGCGCGGTAGCTGTTTTCCCAGTCACGGCCTTCGCTCTTGGCGAATCCGTGGCCATCGGCAAAGGTCTGGGGGTCACGCTTGAAGAACTGCAAGCGATCGAGGAAATAACTCATCGGGGGTCTCCCTTTGCGGACATCGGCATCGTGGCTGTGTGTGTCATCTGGCTGCGGTGCGTTTTCATGTCGTCAGCAGGGTGTCTCGGCACCGCGCCGGTAGTACCACCACCAGGTCACGGCCAGACAGGTGACATAGAAAACAACGAATCCGTACAGCGCCATGTCGGGGCTGCCGGTCAAGGTGATGGACGAGCCGTAGCTCTTGGGAATGAAGAAGCCGCCATAGGCGCCGATCGCACCGGAGAAGCCGACCACCGCGGCCGACTCGATGCTGGCCTGGTGGGCAGCAGCAGCCTTGCCCTCGGCGTTGTCGTTGGCCGACCAGCGCTCATGCAGGGTGCGGAAGATCACCGGAATCATGCGGAAGGTGGTGCCGTTGCCGATGCCACTGAGCACGAACAGCGCCATGAAGCTGAGCAGGAAGCCATGGAAGTTGCCGCCCTGGCCGTGACTGGACAGGAAGTGCAGCACACCGAACACGGCGGCGATCATCAGCGCGAACACCCAGAAAGTCAGGCGTGCGCCGCCCCAGCGGTCGGCCATGCTGCCGCCCACCGAACGCATCAACGCACCCAGCAGCGGGCCGATGAAGGCGTAGGCCAGCGGGTTCACGTCCGGGAACTGGCTCTTCACCAGCATCGGGAAGCCGGCCGAGAAGCCGATGTAGGAACCGAAGGTGCCGATGTACAACCAGCACATCAGCCAGTTGTGCTTGCGGCGGAAGATCACCGCCTGCTCGGAGAACGACGAGCGGGCGCTGGTCAGGTCGTTCATGCCGAACCAGGCCGCGATGGCGCACAGCGCGATGGCCGGCACCCAGATGAAACCGGCGTTCTGCAGGAACAGCGGCGCCCCACCCTCCACCGTGGGCTGCGGCGCACCACCCAGCGCACCGAACACGCCCACGGTGATGACCAGCGGGATCACCGCCTGCGCCACCGACACGCCCACATTGCCCAGGCCGGCGTTCAGGCCCAGCGCCAGGCCCTGCTTCTGCTTGGGGTAGAAGAAGGAGATGTTGGACATCGACGACGAGAAGTTCGCGCCACCGAACCCACACAGGATCGCGATGGCCACGAACACCCCGTACGGCGTGGCCGGGTCCTGTACCGCGAAGCCGAGCCAGAGCGTCGGTGCCAGCAGCGACGCGGTCGACAGCGCGGTCCAGCGGCGGCCGCCGAAAATCGGGATCACGAACGAATAGAAGATGCGCAGCGTGGCGCCGGACAGGCTGGGCAGCGCCACCAGCCAGAACAGCTGGTCGGTGCTGAAGTTGAAGCCGATCTTCGGCAGGCTGATCGACACCGCCGAGAACAGCACCCAGACCGAGAAGGCCAGCAGCAGCGAGGGGATCGAGATGACCAGGTTGCGGGTGGCGACCCGCTTGCCGGTGAGCTCCCAGTAGCCGGGGTCCTCCGGCGTCCAGTCGCTGATGACGCGACCCGGACGGGCAGTGCTGCGGACAACAGGATCGCTACCGACGGTCATACATGGCTCCAAGGCTGTGGAATGACGTGGGTATTGCTTTCAAGTTGTGACCCGTCGTCATGCAGCCATTAGGCCGCGCAGCAACAACGACGGGGTTGATCTGGATCAATCAGGGGCCGGTTTCCGCCGTGCCCCTGACAAATGTCAAACCGGTGAAGCGGTGTTGCGGCGGGTCACCCCGCGCTGGCGCACGCTGTCGCGCACGTCCACATCGAACTGCAGCTGAAGCTGGCCGCCGTCTTCCAGGGCAATGTCGAATGGCAGCCCATCCCGGCACGGCAACCGCGCCGCCAAGGCCTCGACGGCCGGGCGCGGCAGTACCAGGCGGCAGAAGGTGCCCCCGTCCAGCAGCACGGGCTGCTCGCCGCCATGCAGCGACACCGCCATGCCCCAGCCCTCGATACCGCCGAAGCGGGTCATGTTCTCGACCGATTCACCGGCCAGCAGGCGCGCCAGTTCGGCCTCATCCAGGCGAAGCCGTACTGATTGGTCCTGCAACTGCACTTTCATGACGCAACATCCTCCCATTGTTCGGGGGTATTGCAGTTGACCAGGCAGGCTTCGTCAACGCTTTCCAGCAGCAGCGCGTGCATCTGCAGGCGGCGCTGGAAGGCCTGTACCGAGCGGCGTCCGTCCGCATCATCCAGCATCGCGGCCAGCACGCTACGAGTGGCATTGTCCACATTCAACAGCATGGGAAAGGGATGCCCGTCAAAGATCGTGCATGCGCCCCGCCCCTCGGCGGCCAGCCGTTGCAGCAGCCGCGGCGCCAGCAACGGCGTATCCACCGCTACCACCCAGGCCGGGCCATCGGGCATCTGCTGCACCACGCTGTGCAGTCCACCCAGGGGACCGCAGCGCGCCACCTGATCGGGGATGCCGCCGAAGGCCGGATAGTCGCCGCTCACCCACACCCGTTCGGCGCCGGCCTGCAGCAGCAGGCCACGCATGTGTTCCAGCAGCGTGCGCCCCTGCCACGGCAGCAGCGCCTTGTCGCGCCCCATCCGGCTGGACAGGCCGCCGGCCAGCACGATGCCGTTGATGGTTCCATTCATGGTAGAGCCACACCATGCGTGGCTGCGCCGGTTGGATACGCGGGAACGGCCCCATCCACGCATGGCGTGGATCTACTGAACCCCACGGCCATCCAGACATTCGGTGGTAGAGCCACGCCATGCGTGGCTGCAGCGGACTCAATGGTGGTGGTCGTGCGCATGGTCATGGGCGTGTGCGGGTTCGCTGTCCGCGTGGCACAGGCTGCAGCCCTCGCTCCACTCGCTGTCGCCGTCCTCGTAATGCTCCTGCTTCCAGATCGGGCACTGGTGCTTCACCACCTCGATCAACTGCCGGCAGGCCCGGAATGCCTCGTCGCGGTGCGGGCTGCCCGCAGCCACCACCACCGCCACATCGCCAATGCCCAACCGGCCCTTGGCATGGGCCACATACAGCTTCAGCTTCGGACCGAACGTCGCCTCGACCTCGGCGGCCAAGCGCTTGAACTCGTTCAGCACCAGCGGCTCGAACAGGTCATAGGTAATCCCGTTCACCGGGCGGCCGATGTTGACGTCGCGCACCTTGCCGATGAACACATCGATGCCACCGAAACCCGGATCGGACACCGCAGCGATGCCCTCGGCCGGATCGATCGACGCCTGCGCGCGATCCACCACCTTGGCGATGATCTTCTCGCTCATCGCTCAGCCCCCGCTTACCGGCGGCAGGATCGCCACCCGACCATCGTCGGGCAGCGCTTCATGGTCGCGCAGCACACGTTGCTGGTCGGCGAACGCCGAGTAGTCCAGCAGGCCCGCGCGGAAGCCCGGCCAACGCGTCGGCAGCAGCTCGCGCAGCGCCTGGCGCAGGTCGGCCACGGTGCTACCAGCCACCTCCACCGCGATCTCGCGGCTGGCATCCAGATCGGAAAACGCACCAAACAACTGCAGATTCACCTGTTTCATCATGACTCCTGGCTCGCCAGCTGCACCGGGTCATGGTGACCCCAGCCCTGTACCTGCACCGGCGTGCCAGCGATGGCCAGGTCTCCCTCGGCCTCCAGCACCACCCAGGCGTTGGCCTGCAGCATGGACATCAAACGGAACGATTCCTGCCCGGACAGCACGCGCGCACTCAGGCGCCCCTGACCGTCCACTTCCACCCGCGCACGCGCATGGAAGCGCAGGCCCGGCGGCGTGCGCACGTCAGCCTGCAGCGGCAGCTGCAACACGGCTTCCGGTGCCAGCCCCAGCAGGCGGCGCAGCACCGGCTCGACGAAGAAGCGCTGGCCGACGGCGGCCGAAACCGGGTTGCCCGGCAGGCCGAAATACAGGGCACCATTGGGCAGCACCGCAAACAGCAGCGGCTTGCCCGGGCGGATCGCCACCTTGTGGAACACGATGCGCGCACCACGGCCGCGCAGCGCATCGGGAACGAAATCGTAGCGGCCGGCCGACACCGCGCCCGTGCTGATCAGCAGCTGCGCGCCGGCAGCCAGCGCTTCATCCAGCACCGCATTGAACGCGGCCACGTCATCGCCCACGGTGCCCTGCCAGACCACTTCGGCACCCGCGGCCTGCAGGCGGCCGACCAGATACGGCCGGTTGCTGTCACGGATCTGGCCGGATTCCAGCGTCTGCGCCGCCTCGGTCACCAACTCCTTGCCGGTGGCGATCACTGCCGCCTTCGGCCGCGCCACCACCGCCACCTGGCCCACGCCGATGGCATGCAGCAGGGTGCGCGCATTGATGTCCAGCACCTGCCCGGCCTGCAGCACACGTTCGCCGTCGCTCACATCCTGGCCGCGCAGGCGCACGTTCTGGCCCGGCTTCACCGTGCCCTTCAAGGCGATGCGGGTCGGGCGTCCATCCTCGCTGGCGAGGACGTCCACGTTCTCGACCGGCACCACCGTATCCAGCCCGGACGGCATGCGCGCACCGGTCATGATTTCCCAGGCACCCTCGCCACCTTCGGCACCTGCATCGCCGGCTGCCTGCCAACCCTGCACGGCAAATTCGGTACCGGCCTCGAACGCCGTGCCGTTGGCGCGCAGCGCGAAGCCGTCCATCGCCGAATTGTCGAACGGCGGCAGCGACTGCGCGCTGTGGATGTCACGGGCCAGCGTGCGGCCCGCGGCCTCATGCAGCGGCAGATGCTCGGCCGGCAGCGGCTTGGCCGCGTCCAGCAGGTGCTGCAAGGCATCGCTGTAGGCAATCATCAGTGGCCATCCCCCTCGACCATCGCCAGGGCATGGCCCAGTACCGGCGCCAGGATATCCAGGCACTGCGCCGCCGCCTTCGGGCTGCCGGGCAATGCGAACACCAGCATGTTGCCCAGCTGTACCACCTCGGCGCGGCTCAACCAGGCCATCGGCGTGTGCTGCGCACTCAGGGCCCGCACCATCTGCGCCAGGCCATGCACGGGCCGCGCGTTCAAGGAACGCAGCGCCTCCGGGGTCAGGTCACGCGGGCCCAGCCCGGTACCACCGGTACACAGGCACAGGCGCACGCCCTCGGCAGCCAAGGCCTGCAGGCGGCCCGCCAACGGCTCGATGCCATCGGGCAGCACTTCGGCGGCCACTACGTCGCCACCCAGCTTTCTCAGGCCGGTCACCAGGGTCGGGCCGGACACATCCTCATAAGTGCCTTCGCTGGCGCGATCGCTCAGCGTAATCACCGCGCAGGCCGCACCCTCCAACCCCTTAGGTGCACGTGGGTTGAAACGCACGCGCTCGGCCTCGTCCATGCCATCCGGGTGCAGCCAGACCCCGCGCTTGCCGCCTTCCTTGAACAGCAGGCGGATGCCTTCGATGCGCAGTGCCGGTTCCACTGGCTTGCTCAGGTCGTACAGGGTCAGCAACGCCGCGTTGACACCAGCCAGCGCCTCCATCTCGACGCCGGTGCGTGCCTCGCTGGCGCACTCGCACCACACGCGGATCGCCTGCCGCTCCGGCACCGGTGCGCAGAACACCTGCACCAGTTCCAGCGGCAGCGGATGGCACAGCGGCATCAGCATCGACGCCATCTTGGCGCCCTGCAGGCCGGCAATCTCGGCCATCACCAGCGCATCGCCTTTGGGCAGGCGGCGCTCGACGATCAGCGGATAGGCCACTGGACCGGCATGCAGCTCGCCCACCGCCACCGCACGGCGGCGGCTGATGCGCTTGTTACGGACAT
The DNA here is from genome assembly GCF_056480785.1 of Stenotrophomonas sp. 99219_Sma. NCBI lineage: Bacteria > Pseudomonadati > Pseudomonadota > Gammaproteobacteria > Lysobacterales > Lysobacteraceae > Stenotrophomonas > Stenotrophomonas sp. 99219_Sma. The sequence goes on from NZ_CM151117.1 coordinate 2,622,928, forward strand.
CGGCCATATGGAAGGCCGCGTTCAATTCCCCACTCATCGTGTTGCTCATCCTCCGATGGAGGCCAGGTGCGGGGTCAGCCCGGTCTGGCCCTGGTGCAGTCCATGCCCGGCCGCTTTCAGGCCAAGCTGTGTGGTGATGCGTGCCAGCAGCGCGTCATGGTCCTCATCGCGCTGCAGCAGCGGGCGCAGCGGTACGCCGAACTCGCCGAACAGGCACAGCCGCAGGTCGCCCTTGGCGGTCACCCGCAGGCGGTTGCAGCCCTTGCAGAAGTCACGCGAATACGGGGCGATGATGCCGATGCTGCCGCGATGGTCGGGGTGGCCGAACTCACGCGCCGGGCCGGCATCGGCCGCGCGTGGACGCTCGTGCCAGCCTGCGGCAAGCAGCTGCTCGATCACCACGTCGGCACGCAGGTGGTGGCGCTGGAAATAGGCTTCGTTGTCGCCGGTGCGCATCAGCTCGATGAAGCGCACGCTGAAAGGACGGTCACGCAGGTAGTCCATCCACTGCGGCAGCTCGTCGTCGTTCAGGCCGCGCAGCAGCACCGCGTTGAGCTTGATCGCCGGCAGGCCCAACGCCTGCGCCAGGGCCAGGCCCTGTTCGATCTCCGGCAGGCGGTCATGCCCGGTGATGGTCTTGAAGCGTTCGCGCTGCAGGCTGTCCATGCTCACGTTCAGCGCGGTCAGGCCGGCGCGATGCCAGCCCGGCAGGCGACGCGGCAGCAGCGTGCCATTGGTGGTGATGGCCACCTTGCGGACGCCCGGCACCGCCGCCACGGTGGCGATGATCTCGTCCAGGTCCTTGCGCAGGCTGGGCTCGCCACCAGTCAGGCGGATCTTGCTCATGCCCAGCGCGGCAAACGCACGCACCAGCCGCGCGATTTCATCCACCTGCAGGAAGCGCGGGCGGCCATCGGCCTGGTAACCGTCGGGCAGGCAGTAGCTGCAACGGAAGTTGCAGGCTTCGGTCAACGACAGGCGCAGGTACGGAAAGCTGCGTCCGAAACCGTCGGTGAGTTGGCTCATGGCTGGTCCACCTTGTTGCTCCACCGTCTTGCCTGTACCCGGAACGGCCCGGAAACCCTCGTCTGCTGGAACGATTGCCAGAGTACGCGGCAGTCAGTTCCATGGGCATGACTTAAATCAATCGTCTTCGGCCCTGCGCGGCAGGCGTTGTGGCAGCATGCGGCTTTCCGTGCAGCGGGCGTGTGACAACCCTCATGATAATGAACGATTTCCAGCAGCTGCTGCACGCCGCAGGCCAGCAGGCTGAACCGCAACGTTTGCTGTTCGTATTCGTGCGCGCCGAGCTGCCCGAATCGCCCACCGACGACCAGCGCGACCGGCATGACCGCCGCGAGGGCGGCACCCTGTCGCCGGTGCTGTGCGTGGACAAGCTGCCGGCCGAGGTACCCAGCTTCCAGGCGCTGGCGGCCGAGTCGACCACCACCGGCATCGACTGGGACCTGGTCTTCGTGGCGGCGCTGGACGGCCGCGCCGGTTTCGCGCCCAACAGCGATGAGGCCGCGCGCCCGCTGCAGCTGATGGTCAACGCCATCCATGACGGTCAGATCGGCCGCTTCGCCGCCTTCGACCGGGGCGGCGAGCCTGTTCAGTTCTATTGAGCCACCAGCTGCAGGGTCAGGAAGAAGATCACCAGCACGGTGTTCAGGCCCCAGGCCACGGTCAGCCCGCGTGCGGCCACGCCCAGGTTGGGGTTGTGCGCGGTGGGCGCCGCCCGCCAGACCGCCGGGATGATCCAGCCCGTATAGAGCAGCAGCACGGCAAACACTCCCACCAGCAGCGACGTGCGCTGGTTGGCCAACGCCCAGAGGGCCACGGCCCACAGAATGTTGCTGGGAATCACGCCCTGCAGCCAGAACACACTCCAGAGGCGCGAACGGCCTTGGGTGTCGGGGGTTGGGTGCAGCGAAGCGGTCGCGGTCATAAGTCTCCTTCTGGTTAGGAAACGTGCTGGACCAGCCTGCGCTTGGTGGCTGGGAACGTCAACCCGAGTCGCACGTCACGCTTTGGCGCTGGGGGGAGCCAGCGACGCTCGACTCAGGCCCCTGCGGAGCCTGTCGCCATCGCCCCGCCACACCCGTGCCCTTCCCTCCCCCAACCTCGACACCTGTCGCAGATTGCACGGTGTGGACGGATCACCACGCCAGCCAGCGCTGGCAGTGCTTAACAGCGTGGGAGAATGCCGAAAGCGTCTCCAATCGAGTGATGTTTGCAACTCTTCTGATTGGCATTGCACAGCGCCAGGGGCTCAGATGGCGTGCCACCGGAAAAGGGTGGCCGGGCTTCGAATCCCGTGTTGGCTTTGAGTAAGTGCGCTTGCCAGCCGGCGTCACCATGCGTGGCGCCGGCTGGCAATCCGTCTGCCGGCTATGGCGGGCGGTGCGTTGGGGGCGTTCGCGCCCGCCGGCTTGAAGCCAACCCGGATTCGAACCACGTACCGCCCGCCACCTTTCGGGTGGCGGCTACCGATTGCCCTGCACGGAGCTCTGCCATGAACGAATCGGACTTCCCCCATCTGCACGCCTATCGCAGTACCGCCCACGACGACGGTTCGCCACAGGCTGCGCCCGCAGTGGACAGGAACACCTTCATTGCCAATCTCAACCGCATCGGCTCCGGTGCGGCGGCCGATGGCCAACGGTGGCCGGAGCGGCATCAACTCCCCGGCCGCTGCCTGGCCCTGGCCGATGCCGATTGCGCGTTGAGCGGGTTGCGTGTGGTGCTGGAAATGCTGCTGGCGGCGGAGCGCACCCGCCAGAACGGCGAACCGGAAGAGTACGTGGGCGACCGGGTGATGGAGGGGTTGGTACTGGCCAGCCAGTCATTGTGCGCGCAGGCGGTGGGGCGGTTGCAGCCTGAAGGGTGAATGCCATGCGCCACGGCCTTCAGCGAGGACCGCTTTCAGCAGGCGTCAGTGCTTGCTGAAAGCACTTCTCAGATCGACGCCGATGATCGAAGAGAAGTCCACCTTCCACAGCTCCAGCTCGAAGAGCTGATCGTGATTATCCAGGCACAGGGTGACTCTCACCGGCACGCCGTCAGCATCGGCAAGCATGGCCGTAGCAATGTCACTGCCGAAAAGCTGGGTCGTGCTGGACAGGAACACCACGCCCCCGAATCCGACGACACCCACATCCTCCACCTGAGCGAGCGCCAGATCCTTCAACAACCGTTCGGACAGCTCGGTCGTCTCCGGCAGCAGCCTGTGGATGAGGGAGACCTCGTCGGGGATGAGGAACCTGGGCACGGGATGTCCTTCAGGGCACTGCACCCGCCATCGGCAGATGCTCGATCCGCCATGTCCTGGCGTAGATGAGAATGACGCTTCCGGTCGAGCTGGTCTCGAGACGGAAACACTTCAGGCCGGACAGCGGATAGCCGACCGCCTTCCAACGATCAAGAAGATCAGCAAGTCCCGGCTCGTTATCGTCAACCCTGGCGAACTCAATTCGCTCTTCACCCAGTAAAACTGGCAGAGCGTTCTGCGCGAGCAGACATCCTGTGCAGCATGAGCCGGATAGGAAACAGCCATGACAACGCATCGATGGAGAACTTCTTCCAGCGACAGTAGCGGGAACATACAAAGCAGAGGATCTAAAGCAATCACGACGAGACACGCGCAAACGTCGCCCTGCACATCGAGATGTTCTAGAACCCAAGACAGCGCCACGGCTCCAGCGACGAGCCGCCCCAATAAAGTTCGAGACGCAGCAGGCACTTGGCGGCTGATGGCTACCCGGGAAACACTGGACGATTAACCTTTGGATCAGGCCCCGCCCAGCTTCTTAACATTCTTCTCCTTCACCACGTCCAGCATCGATTTGACCGCCTCAACTCCATGATTCAGGGCCACTATTAGAGAATCGCAAAGTTTCAGATCATGATCATCCAACGCCGGGACTAGTTCCTTCAGCAACTTCAGCGCTAGATCCGTCTTCCCCAATAGCGCCAATGCAGTTGCATGATTGATATGAGCGTGAGCACCTCTCAAGCCCCGCGTCTCAAGAAATGATGCAAATTCCATCAAGGTCATTGAAGACTTCGCTTCAATAACGTTTCGCAGCTCGATCGATGAAAGAATGCTCTCAACCACATCATCGTCTGCCATTTGATCCCTTCCGATAAACGGCCGATCCGCGATTCGGCTGCTGTAGGAAAGATGCGGCCCAAAGGAGTCAAACAATGGAAATACAAAATTCCATACATAGAGCCCCCTTGGGACGAACTCCAGAACAATTCCTTGTGCCACATAGTCATAGTCACTTCGGAAAAAATATCCGCTTGACCCGCCGATCAGGCCGGACCTTTTCCGCAGAAGGCTGCAAATGTATCGCTTGTTCATCTTATCAACGGCCTTCAGGCTTAAGTTCCACCACGAGAGTTCCCTCGGGGAGATTCTTGACGTACTTATTGTACTGATCCCAGGAGATGTAAGCCCAACCAGTCTTCAGATCGAAGATGGCTTGAGGTGCATCAACTGGGCCGTACACAGCGTCCGCCCGTGAGGACCCCGGGTACCCATACCTAACAACCCTACGGCCAGCGTAGCTCACCTCAGTCGCATACTGAGACGTCGGGCATGTGGTATCCACCAGGCGCTTGAACTCACTATGGATGAGCGTTCCGCGTATCCAAGGCAGTGAGCAACGCCATCCACAGGTGGCGTCAATGGTGGACGCTGCTTGGTTTGCCAGCCTCTGGAGCCGATTTCCGACCGCCTGCAACTCCGGTGAAACAGGTACGGCCTGAGGTATGTATTTTTTATCGGCCAAGCCTAGCGGATCGACACGGCCAGTGGGATCTCCGCTTCCATACGCGAACGAGTGCAGTCCACCCATCAACCCAATCGGATCGCTCTGGGTATACCGCCCCACTGCCGGGTCGTATTCCCTCCGATAGTTGTAGAACAGCCCACTCGCATCCGTCGCCTGTTGGCCCGGGAATCGCAGCGCCAACTCGAATGCCACGCCATCGCCGTCCGGGTCGGTACTCGGAATCTGGTTGCCGAACACCTCGCTCTTGTTGCTCCACTCCCAGATCGCCACATCGCGCGCCGGGTCGATCACCACGCGCGGCGTACCCAGATGGTCCGGCTGGATGTAGGCCAACTCCGGCACACCTGCGCTTGGCACGCTGATCAGCGCCACCGGGTAGTTGTCCAGCCAGATGGCCTGCTGCTGCGCCTGGCCCGTGGCCGAGTAGTTGCCCAGCCACTGCCCTGATTCGTTATACAGGGTGATCTGTGCAGCGCCACCAGCCGGGGTGCGCAGCACGCGCTCGCCGCGATGGTTGTAGGCGTAGCTTTCCAGTACGGCGTTGCCTTGCTTCACCGCGTTCATGCGGTTGGCATCGTTGTAGATGAACGTCTTGCCGCCGATGCTGGTGGTGTTGCCCACCGCGTCATGGTTGCGCGCTTCACCATCCACCGCAGTCAGGCGATGACTGGTTGCGGGATAGGTGTAGCTGGCAGTGCCTGCCGACGTGGTCAGCGCGGTGCGATTGCCGGTGGCGTCGTAGGCATAGGTTTCAATCGGCGTGCCGGTCGCACCGTCCTGGGTCTGGGTCAGGCGACCCAGCGCGTCGTAGGCGTACTTGGCCAGTACCGTCGAGCCAGTGCCGTTCTTCAGCTCGGTGATCGAACCGACCGGATCATAGCCGTAGCCCAGCGACAGGCCACCTGCGGCCGGGTCATGTACCGCCTGCGGGCGGTAGTCCAGATCCAGCGGACGCTGCAGCTGGCGGCCATTGCCGTAGGTCCAGCCGGTCGCCGGACCGAAGGCTGCATAGCTCACGTTGTTCACCACGATCTGGCGCGCCTGGCCGGGCCGGGTCAGGCCGATCTGGCTAATGCGGCCCTGGATATCACGCACGTAGTCGGCCACGCTGCCGTCGGGGTAGGTCAACGCAGTCAGACGGCCCGACTTGCTGTAGGCGTAGCGCAGCGTGCTGGCCACACCATTGACGGTCTGCACCTTGCGGGTGACCTGACCGAAGCGGTCATGGCAGTACTGGGTGCTGCCGTTGGCATGCAGCACCTGCCCCAGCCGCCCCTTGGCGAAGCGCTCGTCGGCGGCGCAGGCCGCTGGCGCCACGTCATAGCTGTAGCCTACGTCCAGATTGGGGTCCGGATAGGCGACTCCGATCAAACGGTTCAGCGCATCGTAGTGATAGGTGGCGGTGACGCCGCGCGCGTCGGTAGCGGTCTTGCGATTGCCTGCCGCGTCCACGGTGTAGCTGCTGGCGCCACTGTCCGGGCTGACCTGTCCGGTCAGATCACCGAAGCCGTTGTAGGCGTAGGTGGTGTGCAGGCCCTTCGGATCAGTGACCTGGGTGACCTGGTCCAGCGCGTTGTACTGGCTGCGGATCTCCGCCGCGACGCCGCCCACGTCCTGCAGGGTCTGGGCCAGGCGGTTCAGCGGGTCGTACTGCTGGCTGGTCACGCGCTGCAGTGCGTCGGTCACCGTCTGCAGGTTGCCGTTGGCATCGTAGGCAAAGCCGGTAGCGTGATTGCCTGCGTCCTTCAGCGCGGTCAGCTGGCCGAGCGTGTTGAACGTGCGTGCCAGGGTACGGCGCAGCGTGCCACCGGTGTCCAGCGTGTCTTCCTTGAGGCGGTTGCCGGCATTGTCCAGTGTGTAGTGAATCGTGTTGCCTGCGTTGTCCTCGATGTCGGTCAAGCGCAGCGCAGCATCGTAGACGTAGGAAACGCTGCTGCCATCCGGCTCGGTGATCTTCTGCACCTGGCCCGTCGGCCAATAGCTCAGCTGGGTGACCCGATCCTCGGCAGTGGTCGCGCCGCGTACGGTGATCGAGGTCGGCCAGCCGCGAGCATGGTACGTGTAATCGGTGACCACGCCGTTGGCGTCCTTGACCGACAACGGCCGCCCGAACGCGTCGTAGGCCAAGGTCTCGACCGTCTGGCCCAGCGCATTGGTCACGCTGCGCAGGTCGCCCTTCCGGTAGCCACAGGTAGCGTTGGTCGCGCAACCCGCATCATCCGCCGGGTAGTAGGCGTAGGTAACGGCATCAACCACATCCGTGCGCGGACCATCCACGCTCTTCAGCAGCCCTTCCACAGGGCAGCTCCCTGCCGCAGCCACGTCCGCGGCTTCGCAATACGTGTAGCTGGTGATGCGCGTCTGACCTGACGCGATGTCGGTCACCGTGTTGGTTGTCGGCTGACGCCGGGTATTGAAGGACGTTCGGGTTTCACGATTGCCGACGCGGGTGGTCAGTACCGCATTGGTTTCGACGTCGCGCGCGGTGGTCACCACCCGCTGTTCGGGCAGGCCGACCGCTTCGGTCACGGTATGGATGCTGACGGCACGACCGCTCACCGGATCGGTGCCCTGCGCATAGGTGTGCTTGGTCTGGATGCCGCGGCGATCGGTGTAGGTATCCAGGCGCCGGCGGAAGTCGACACTCTGGTCGTAGTAGGTCCGGCTGACGGTTCCCTGCGAATCACTCAGGCCGGTTACCTTGCGCGACGGCGCGGTGTCGCCGCCGGGTGTCAGGGTGTAGTCGGTCTGCCGCCCAAGCGCGTCGGTCACGACTGCACCGCCGTTGGGGCTGTAGGCCAGTGTCACACCATCGGCACCGCCGGCATGCTGACTGGAGATCACACGGCCGATGGAATCGTAGGTAAAGGTGCTGTAGCGGCGACCGTCCTCGGCGGTGATACCCGTCAGGTGCTGGGGGAAAGCCTGGTTCTCGTAGTGATACGTCCGCACGCCACCACCCGCATAGGTCACCGTGGCGACCTGGTTCTGCGGCGTGTAGGTATAGGTGGCGAGCGCAATGCCTTCGACCAGCACCGAACTGATCAGCGCCTCATAGTCGCTGGACTGGTAAACGAACTCCAGTGTGCGGCCACTGCTGTGCGTGACCGCCGCAAGGCGGTCGCTGTCGTCGTAGATGTAGGTCAGCGACGTGCCATCCGGGAAGCGCTTGGCGGCAAGACGCCCGTCCGCGCCGAAGGTAGAGATGGAATCCGCCGAGTACAGTGTCCAGTTGCCGTTCTGGACCAGACGATCCCCACTGTCGTCGTCCGCCTCATAGGCTTGGCCGACCTTCTTGAATGCACGCTGGAAACCGGTGCTTTCAATGATGCCCACACTGTCAACGCCATCCAGTGCCAGGTGGGCGCCCAGCGAATGGGTCCAGCCATAGCCGAAGCCACCGGATGAGGTGGAGATGCCGGAGTGATAGAAGCGCGTCAGCGCGATCCAGCCCAGATCGAAGTCCTGCGCGATCTCGTACTTCTCGCCCGTTTTGACATCACATGGGTTGCCGACATTGCCGTCGCAGGTACCGCCGTTGGAGGCCGGGTCATTGTCGGGAATCGGACTCATGTTCGCAGCTGTATCGTTGCGGGACATGGGGCAGCTACCGTTGCCGCCGTCCTTGTCGCACTTTTGCGACTTCGAGGTGATGGTCGCAACGAATTCTTCGCTGACGCAGGCGTTGTGCTTGTTGGACCACTGCGTGAAGGGGATCGGGCAGTTCAAGCGTCGCATGCGAGCAAGCCCTGTCGTTCCTGCGTCGAAGGGCACGCACGGAGACTCCGCCGAATTGCTGCCCAGCATGCCGGTGACCCGGTACTCCCTGACCTCCGAAATTCCGTCCATCCCTGGAGCAGTTGGGCCCCATTCTCCTTCCGGCACAGCAGTTTCCCCAGGACACTGGGGATTGATGTCCTGCAAGTCTGCAATGAGCGCTTCCAGCACTTCCTCTTCGGACAGGAAGCCACCATCACCCGCGCCGTAGTAGGTCCAGTCAGGGTCGGATGGCTGCGTCTTTCCCATCCAGTAGGTAATCGACGTGTTTCCGTTCAAGTCCACGACTTTCGACTTGATCTTGTCGACGTACTGCCAGCCGAACTGGAACTCCGGCGGGAACGGGCTGGGCGCCGGCAGATTCTTGATGGCGGCCACCGCCGCCTGCTGGGTCTTGTATTGGGTCGCATCGCCTCCGGGCTGCGAAATACGCCAGGTGATCTTGCTTTCCTGCGCCTGTGCCACAGCAGGGGCGACGAAGCCGACGGCAACAATCGCCAGCACGGCACGCGAGAGGGTCTTCAGTCGTTCCAACATCCCTGTTCTCCTTCCTGGACGAACACAGCGCCGGCGGGAACGAGAACGCGGGGGTAGAGCCCCATCACGTCATGCTTCGGATCGTCCCTGGTCCGGAATGCGGCAGTGCCACATGCCGCCTTTATCGTTGAAGACGGTGACATATTCAAGTCAAGGCCCGCGACATCCGTCACATTTCCACCCGCGCGGATTCCAGATCCAGCCGATTACCGCGACAGCTTTCGGAGCAGCCTGCGGGCAGGAAACATCTGCAACCGCCTGCATCCCTCACGCATCAGAAGATCCTGGACACCCATGGAACAGGATCATGAGGCGCATTCCCCCGCATCGCCGTACCGTACTGGGCACTCGCCGTTGGCCCAGCACTGCCATCGCCATCCTCACTCTGCTGACGCTTCCCCTGGCCACCCTCGCCTCCCCCGTGCTGGAGAGCGCCTGTTCCCTCGCCGCCTGCCCGGGCGAGCGCATCATCGACGTTCCCTTCGACGTCATCGACGGGCGCATCCATGTGGAGGTGCAGGTCAACGGCAGCGGCCCGTACCGCTTCGCCATCGATACCGGCGCCAGCGGCATGGCCCGCGCGGACGCCCGCCTGGTCCGTCAACTGGCGCTGCCGGCGGACGCCAGCACTCACCACTCCGACGGCGTGCAGACAGCGCGGGCCGACACAGTGCGCATCGACGCCCTGGCGCTCGACGGGCTGCGCCACAGCGACGTGACCGCGCTCACCCGCGACTACAACGCACGGCAATCCAAAGACGCAGTGTTCGACGGCATCCTTGCGCGCGGATTCTTCGCTGATGGCGTGCTGATCATCGACTACCCGCAACGGCGCCTGCAGTTCCGCCGCGACATCGATCTCCTGCCCGCGCAACCAGACACGCTGGCCTATGCACGCGCCTTCCGCATCCCGGTGAAGATTGGAGCAGTCAGCACGGAGGCGCAGCTGGACACCGGCGCCAACGTCGCGATGGTGCTGCCCACTGCACTCTTCCGGCAGGCCGCCGGTACCGCAGTGACCACCGGGGATCGACTGACCCTCAGTCACGGCGAGGTCGATGGCGGACGCGCACGGCTGGATGCCACCGTATTGATTGGCGGCCTGGCACTGCAGGGGCTGCACGTACGGGTGTCCGACCGCTATCCCGAGGCGGTGGTGGGCGCCCATGCGCTGCAGGAAGCGGTGGTGCTGATCGATCAGCGCAGCCAACAGGTGGCGATCTGCCCAAGCAGGCACCACCGCAACTGAGTCACTGTCGGCGTGCTGCCCGCCATGCCGGCCACGCTTCAGCGATCACGCCCACTGCCGACCTCAGGAACAACAGGGCGATCACTGCACCGACGACAATGTCCGGCCAGCCGCGCCCGGTCATAGCCACGCCACCTGCGGCCACCAGCACGCCCTCAGACGCCGGTCGCCCCCGCCGCCCGCGCCAGCTCGGCCGCCAGCGCATCGCCCTTGCGCTCGCTGTAACGGTCCACGAGGTAGTCGGCGCGGCCGCGGGTGAGCAGCGTGAACTTCACCAGTTCTTCGACCACATCCACCACACGATCGTAGTAGGGCGAAGGCTTCATCCGCCCGTCTTCGTCGAACTCCTGCCAGGCCTTGGCCACCGACGACTGGTTGGGAATGGTCAGCATGCGCATCCAGCGGCCCAGTACCCGCAGCGTATTGACCGTGTTGAACGACTGCGAGCCGCCGCAGACCTGCATCACCGCCAGCGTCCTGCCCTGGGTCGGCCGCACGCTGCCATCTTCCAGTGGCAGCCAGTCGATCTGGTTCTTGAACACGCCGGTCACCGTGCCGTGCCGCTCCGGGCTGACCCACACCTGCCCTTCCGACCAGTGCGACCACTCGCGCAGCCGCTGCACTTCCGGATGCCCCTTGTCCACGCTGTCCAGCAGCGGCAAGGCATGTGGATCGAACACGCGCGTGTCGCAGCCCAGATGCTGCAGCAGGCGTTCGGCCTCCAGTGCCAGCTTGCGGCTGAACGACTGCGGCCGCAGTGAGCCGTACAACAGCAGGATGCGTGGCGGCCCCTGGCGTTCGGCGGCCAACCGCTGGTGATCAGGGAAGCGAGGCTTCCCTCAGATGGGGCAACGAAGGACTTGTGATCGGCTTATTCATTCGACTATTCTAGAAATATGGAAACATCGAATGCAATCGCTGCGCTCACCGCGCTCGGCCACGCCACCCGCCTGGCGGCCTTCCGCCTGCTGGTCGAAGCCGGCCCGGCCGGTCGCATGGCCGGCGACATCGCCACAGCCCTCCAGGTTCCGCCCGCCACCCTCAGCTTCCACCTGAAGGAGCTGGTACAGGCCGGACTGGTCGAGAGCGAGAGCCAGGGCCGCCACGTCTGCTACCGCGCGAACTTCAGCGCAATGACCGGCCTGATCGAGTACCTCACGCACAACTGCTGCGCCGGTTCGCCCAGCGAACAGTGCACGCCGTCGGGCAATCCCTGCAGCTGCTGATACGGAAACGCCACCATGTCCCGCTCCATCCTGTTTCTCTGTACCGGCAACAGCGCGCGCAGCGTGCTGGCCGAAGCCACCTTGCGCGCATGGGGCGGCGACCGCTTCACGGCCTTCAGTGCCGGCAGCCACCCGACCGGCCAGGTCAATCCATTCGCGCTTGCACAGCTGCGCGCGGAAGGCATTCCGGTGGCGGGACTGCGCAGCAAATCCTGGGATGAGTTCGCTGATGCCGCCCCCATGGATCTTGTGATCACCGTCTGCGATGCGGCGGCAGCGGAAGCCTGCCCCGTGGTGTTCGGTGACTTCATCCGCAGCCATTGGGGCCTGCCGGACCCGGCCGAGGCAGAGGGCAGCGCTGCCGACAAGGCCGCCGCCTTCGCCCACGCGCATGCCATCGTGAAGGCACGCGTGCAGGCCCTGCTGGCGCTGCCCGGGCACGTGTGGCAAGACCGCGGAATGCTGCAGCAGGCGCTGGACCAGATCGGCCATCTGCTGCCGGCAGCGCGCACGCAATGAGCACAGGGGCACCGATGGGCCTGTTCGAGCGCCACCTGACGCTCTGGGTCGCGCTGTGCATCATCACCGGCACGCTGCTCGGGCACGTCCTGCCAGGTGCTTTCGCCTCCCTGGCGGCGGCTGAAGTGGCCAAGGTCAACCTTCCGGTGGCGGTGCTGATCTGGCTGATGATCATTCCGATGCTGCTGAGGGTGGATTTCGGTGCCATGCGCCAGCTGGGCCAGCACTGGAAAGGCATCGGGGTGACGCTGTTCATCAACTGGGCGGTGAAGCCATTCTCGATGGCGCTGCTGGGCTGGCTCTTCCTGCGCCACGTCTTTGCGGACTGGCTGCCCGCCGGCCAGATCGACAGCTACATCGCCGGCCTGATCCTGCTGGCGGCCGCGCCCTGCACGGCCATGGTGTTCGTATGGAGCAACCTGTGCCGCGGCGATGCCAACTTCACGCTGAGCCAGGTGGCACTGAACGACGCGATCATGGTGGTGGCCTATGCGCCGGTGGTGGCGCTGCTGCTGGGGCTGTCGGCCATCACCGTACCGTGGGATACGTTGCTGCTGTCGGTCGGCCTGTACATCGTGGTTCCGGTACTGGTGGCCGCATTGCTGCGGCGCTGGATCCTGTCGCGCCATGGCGAATCCGGGCTGCAGACGGCGCTGCGCCAGCTGGGGCCACTGTCACTGTCGGCGCTACTGCTGACGCTGGTGCTGCTGTTCGGGTTCCAGGGCCAGCAGATCGTGCAGCAGCCGATGGTGATTGCGTTGATCGCGATCCCGATCCTGATCCAGGTCTATTTCACCTCCGGCCTGGCCTACCTGCTCAACCGGCGCCTGGGTGTGGCGCATTGTGTGGCCGGGCCGTCGGCACTGATCGGCGCCAGCAACTTCTTCGAACTGGCGGTGGCGACGGCCGTGGGCCTTTTCGGTGTCCACTCCGGTGCGGCGCTGGCCACGGTGGTGGGGGTGCTGATTGAAGTACCCGTGATGCTTTCGGTGGTGAAGATCGTGAATCGATCGCGCGACTGGTATGAGGTACGCGAGCGCGCCTGAGGCAGCCATGCCGGAGGCCGCTGCGTCGTGCCCGAGCCGCCAGTTGCAACGCCGTGGAATGCGCCCTGCTGCAACGGTGACAGCTCAAAAGTCCGTTCACACTCCCTGATCCATACTTCACGGCACGACGCCGCATGCAGCGGCAAGGCCCGGAGGTTGCGATGAACACCACACGCCTGTTCGCCATTGCATTGACCACCGCTGCCGCGCTGGCCGCGGCACCGGCCTTCGCCGATCCGCCGCACCATGCGCGCGGCAACGGGCCACCGCCGCACGCCGGTGGCCCGCACAATCGTGATGCGCCGCCGCCAGGCTGGCAGAAGAAGGCCTGGCGCCGCGGCGAGCGCCTGCCATGGGCGGAAGTGGACCGCCGTTACTGGGTGGATGACTATGCGCGCTACCACCTGCGCGAGCCGGGCCGCGACCAGCGTTGGGTCCGGCAGTCCGATAGCGAGTACCTGTTGGTGGAGATTGCTACCGGGTTGATCATCGACGCGCTGCATCGTTGAATGAGGGGATCCGCCGGGGCACTGATGTAACGAAACGTCCCGACAGCATCCCCTTGTCCCCGGAAGCTGCAGATGCAGACATCAAGAGCACCACTCGCCCTCCTCGCGCTTCTGCTGTCAGCGTCGCCAGGCCATGCCGGCAACAACAGTCCAGCCCACAATCCAGCTGATGAAAAAGCCATCGAACAGGTGGTCGAATCGTTCCGCACTTCGCTGATCAACAAGGACAAGCCGACCTACATGGGCCTGTTCTTCTCCGACAAACCGGAAGACATCGGCTGGCAGTACGTCTCCGAGGATGTGCGCCTGCAGGACATCCGCAAAGCGAAGCCCGATGCGATCAAGGCACGGCAGATTCCCGCCAACAACTTCATCGCGCTGATCGACGGGGTCGTTGCGTCGCCGAAACCGAAGGAGGAGACATTCTCCAATACGAAGATCGAAACGGATGGCGATGTGGCCTCGGTGTCGTTTGACTACAGCTTCCACGACGATGGAGTGAAGACCAACTGGGGCAAGGAAATGTGGCAGCTGATCCGTACCGAACAGGGCTGGAAGATCTTCTCGGTGATCTATTCGATCCGCGATTCACGCAGCCCGGCCGAATGAGTGATCTGTCAGACTGGTGCCCACCGTTCGTCCATGCCAGCCAGACCCGATGACCCGGATTGCCGACCTCAACGCCGACCAGCTCGCCCACCACGCGCTCAACATCTTCATCGCCCAGGGCCGTCACGTGGAAGGCGCACGGGTGATCTACCGGGCGCTGCAGCTGGACCCGGACCATCCCGCTGCACTGCGCTGCCTGAGCGATTTCCTGGCCCACCAGGGCACCGAGCCGTTCGCAGCGGCCACGCTGGAGCACGCGCTGTCCGGCGCCGTTCCTCTGAATGACGATGCGCGCCGGATGCTGGATGACCTGCGCTTCCTCGACATCTGGTCCTGGGGATTCTCCCGGCACGTCTCCGGCGAAACCAACCTCAGCGGCGAAGCATTCAAGAACCGCGAGGATTTCGTGTTCGATGGCCCGGCCTATGCGGCCTTCCTCAACACGGTCACCGAGCCGGCCGGTTCGTTGGAGGGCGCCTTCCAGGCGGCCGTCCGCATCTGCGGGCTGATGTCCGGCCTGCTGCGCCACCCGGAGAAGGACAATCCGGCGTTCGATGATGTGCTGCGATCCTCCGCCTTCGTCGAGACCGAGGCGTACCCGGCATGGCTGGCCTCGCCGACGGACGATCTGGATGCCCTCGACCAGACCATCCAGGCGCAGCGCCAGGCCGGCTGAAGGAAAATCCAACGGGCGTCCGACGCTTTCCCGACGCCCGCCTGCACATCCTGTCGTGAGATCACTTCATGGCAGGACCGGCATGCAGCCACCCTCCCCCAAGGACAGCGGTAAATACCCGCATGGCAAGACCGGCCTTCGCCGCATCTTCTACACGCTGATCCATTCGCGCGACGGCTTCATCGCCACCTTCCGTGGCGAAGCCGCCTTCCGGCAGCTGTTGCTGCTGCATGCGCTGCTGATCGCCACCGCGTTCCTGCTGGACATCAGCCAGGTCGAACGCGCCGTGGTGCTGGCGGTCTGCTTCATCAGCCTGCTGGTGGAGCTGCTGAACTCGGCCATCGAAGCGGTGGTCGACCGCATCTCGCTTGACCACCACCCACTGTCCAAGAACGCCAAGGACATGGGCAGCGCCGCCCAGACCACAGCACTGCTGATGGTCGGCACGGTGTGGGGCGTGATCCTGCTGGGTTAGCTCGCGCCCGACCCGCCGGGCATGGCCCGGTGCCACAACGCCGCAGCCGCTAGCGCCAATGCGAGATCGCGAGCTTGGTCAACATGGTTGCGGCGATGGCCCAACCGAAGCTCAGCATGGTACCGATGATCACATATTCGGTGTGTGCCCGCGCCTGCCGGTCGGCGAAGCGCAGCACCGATTTGGCGGCCAGCATCAACCCCACGCCCTCCGGCTGGCCCAGCAGCAGGAACATGAAGATCAGGCCTCTTTCCAGCCGCCCGATATAGCGCCCTGCGGTCTGCATGCCCTTGTGATCGTCGCCCTGCACGGCTGCGGTCGTAGGCGCCGATTCGGCGCTTCCCATATTGAGTCCTGCCGTGAACGGCGCAAGCAGCTTCTCCACCAGGACGCCGCCGACGTTGACCACCAGGATCAAGCCGCTCGCGATCAACATGCCCTGATACATCAACAGTTGGACCTGGGTCGGGATCATCCCGTACCAGCCATTGCGGGCAACGTGAGGGAACATCAACGCGATCGACACGATGAAGGCGATATGCACCAACTGGTCAATGACGAATGCGTGCACGCCATCGGGGAGCCAATGCACCTTGATCCAGTCCATCACCGCATGGCTGAAACCGATGATGAGATAGACCCATGGGTTGATTGAACCGGTCAGCGCGGCGATGACGAGCAGCACCACTGCTACGTGCAGCAGCAGGCCATGCAGTTCCTGCTTGCGCGCGATCATCTTCGTGGTCTGAAGCACGAAATCGGCGACAAGGTGAGCAGTCAACAGTACGAGCAGCGATTCAAGCATGTCCTTTCTGCCTGTGAGTCCTTCCTGTGGCTCGCTTCGCGATAGCCAAGTCGCCGCCATAAGCAACGAAATTTAGTTGCTTAAGCCAAAGCAACGCTATTTAGTTGCTTTTCCAGAGCCGTGAACACTCCCGTACGGCTGCATCAGTGCACGTTCAGCCGCGGTGATCAGCTCCAGCAAGGCAAAGACACCAGCATCGTGATAGACCCGGTTAACCGATTGTCGGTGCCGGTTCAACGCATTGGCAGCTTCCAACTGCGAGGGGGCATCGGGGATCAGAAACAACGACGCCACCTCAGCCTGACTGCGTGTCCAGCGCGCGACAATAACATCGCAGGCAGACACCACTGCCGGTAACCAGTACAGATCCTCCCGTTGTACTGGCAGGGCTACGTCCATGTCCTGCGTGCGCCCCATGGATTCAAGCAACCGACCGGACAGCACGAATGCCTCACCCAGCGAACGCGACACCGCCTTCCGGTCCAATGCCTCTACCGTACCCAGTCCAATCGCGATCCGCGTGCGCGCCCGCGACTCCGACGCGGCAAGCTTGGCCTTGATCCAGGTCGCCAACCTCAGGAAACCGTGCGGCTGGGTGACCGCCAGCTGCCAGGCATCGCCCCGGTAGAACTCAGGGCCGACAATGCCCGGCAAAGGCCACTCCATGGCCTGGGCCACGGCAACGGAAATCACTTCACGGACGTCATCAATGGTGGCCGCGTCCATCTCCGTGGACTTGACCAAGTCGCCGGTAAGCACGGCAATCAGATCAGACGATGTATCGGGCATGTTCATACCTTGGGCTGCACAGGCTGTACCTCACAGGACATCTGCGGCTGGGCAGCGCCGGCCACATCTGTGCCGGGCCCGCTCAACGCCATTCTACCGTCGTAGCGGTTGATCACTGCCTGCAGCCTGCCCGCGCCAGCGACCTGCGGAAAATCCAGCCGATACAGGTTCGCCTCCACCTCCAGCTTGCCCGCGCGCGCGCTCGGACGGTTGACCCAGACCACCGACGCTTGGCCGGAGTCCAGGATCAACACCATCGGCGCCTGGGGCGTGGCGTTTGTGCTGCTGCAGGACAGCTGGATCACCCGCGGCGGCGTCAGATCGAGCGCCGACAGCTTGCATCCACCGAGTGCGGTCGTCGCCACCAGGACCGATACGAGTGATGGCCGGAGCAGAATCTTGGTCGTGGTCATCGCCCGATCGTAACCCGACAATCGATCCTATGACCCGGCGCATCGTGCAGGAACCTGCCGGGTCCGCTTGCACGTCCACGTGCCTTACTTCGTCAGGGCGAAATCCAGGCCTGCGCACACCGCCGCCACCTGCGCATCATTGCATTCCTGCGGGTTGGTGCGCGGGCTGTCCGGGTAGACCTCGGTGGTTGTGGCAAAGCGCGCGTCGGTGAAGCCGGCGCAGGCGCCGATCGAACGCGACTCACCCCAGACCACGCCTGGCGACTGCAGCGGCAGGCCGACCAGGTTGCCTTCGGCGTCTGCCGGGGCGATGTGAGTGACCGGGGCGACGGCGGTGATCAATGCCTTCTGGAACTCGGCCTGCGGATCTTCGCTGTTGCCGATCACGTAGAAGCCATCCGGAATGGTGTCGCGCTCGAACGGCTTGCCGTCGCGGGCGCAGCGCGCCGGATCGAACTCGTGCAGGTCGCTGTCGGTGGTCTCGTGCAGGTCCAGGTGCACCAGCAGGTTCGGCTTGCGCTCGGCCACCCAGCGCATCAGCGCGGCGGCTTCCTCGATCTGGCCGCCGTCACGGAAGCTGCGGTTCGGGTCGATGGCATCCGGGTTCCAGCGCTGGATGCGCTCGTAGCCCCACGGGCTGACGCACGGCGCCACGATCAGGTTCAGCCGGCCCAGGTAACGCTCGGCCTGCTGTTCCAGGAACTGCAGCGCGCCGTGCACGCCGCTGGTCTCGTAGCCATGCACGCCACCGGTGATCAACGCGGTCGGCAGCGCCGGGTTCCAGTCGTGGTTGACCACGGCGAACAGCGGGTAATGGTCAGGTGCATAGTCCAGCTGACCGTACTGGATCACATCGAAGCTGTCGTCCAGGCGTTCAAGGGCGGCCACCACGTCGTCGTGGTAGCTGCGCTGACGCTGCTGGCGCGCCCGCCACTGTGCGCGTTCCGCGTCGCCCCAGGGCTGTCCGGGGGTGCCGATCGGGTAGAACTGCGCAACAGTCATTGGGTACTCCAAGGGTCGAACGGGATGGGTGCAGCCGGTCATTCTAAGCCTTGTCGCGCCTGCGGGTCCCCTCCCCCCGCCCCGCCTTCATCCAGGCAGGGTCATCTGGTTGTAAAATCAACGGTTTTTGGCCCCTCACCCCTTGATGGCGAACGCAGCGCAGCCGGTCCTGGGTGGACCGGAATTCCTCCGCCTGCTCGCCCGTCTCAGCGACGGCGCGATGCCGGCCAGCAGTCCCGCCCTGACCGATCGCCTCGGCCAGTGGGTGGACTGGAGCCGTGCCGTGGCCCTGTCCGGGGCGCTCGGCGGACGCCTGCCCGAGCCGGGCGAGGCCACCGAAGCGGCCGGGGATGTGCTGGACGACTGCGCCCAGGCCCATGCCAGCCTGCTGGCCTCGATCAGTGAGGATGCCGAGGCCGAGCGCCTGCTGGACCTGGCCGAAGCCGCCGCCGCACCCAATTTCGCCTCGCTGCGCCAGCGCTACCGGGTGCTGCAGCAGGCCATCCAGACCGCCACCGGGCGCCTGCGCGGCCGCCTGCGCGACCAGCTGGTGCAGGTTTCACCCGAGCTGGCACGGCTGGCCGAGGTCGATGCGGTGATGGAACAGACCCTCACCCCGCGCGAGCACAGCCTGCTGGCCACTGCGCCGGCGGTGCTCGGCGCCCGCTTTGAACGCGTGCACGGCCAGCCCGGCTGGCGCGCGGCCTTCCGCCATGACATGCGCATCCTGCTGCTTGCCGAGCTGCAGCTGCGCTTCCACCCGATCGAAGGGCTGCAAGACGCCCTGCGCTCCCACTGACCGGAACACCATGTCCAGAACTGCTTTCCATGTCGTTGTTTTCCTTGTCGGCCTGCTGGCCGTGTGCTGGATCGGCATTGGCTACGTTTCGGTGCATCCGCTGGGTGCAGCGGTGGCGGCAATCATCGCGGCCTGCTACATCGCCGGTGGCGTGGAGCTGTACCGCTATCGGCAGGCCAGCAACGGCCTGCGCAGCGCGCTGAGCGATCTCTCCAGCGCGAAGGAAAGCCTTGCCCCCTGGCTGGAGCGCGTGCCGATGGGCCTGCGCAACGCCGTGCGCCTGCGCGTGGAAGGCGAGCGCACCGCCCTGCCCGCGCCGGTGCTGACCCCGTACCTGGTTGGCCTGCTGGTGCTGCTGGGCATGCTCGGCACCCTGCTGGGCATGATGGACACGCTGCGCGGCACTGGCCTGGCCCTGCAGAGCGCGACCGACATGGCCGCCATCCGCGGCTCGCTGGCCTCGCCGGTGCAGGGCCTGGCCGTGGCATTCGGCACCTCGATCGCCGGTGTGGCCAGCTCGGCCATGCTCGGCCTGCTGGCGGCGCTGCTGCGCCGTGACCGCCTGCAGGCCGTGCAGCAGCTGGACCGTGCCATTGCCGGCGACCTGCACCCGTACTCGCAGGCCTGGCAGCGCGCCGAATCGCTGCGCCTGCTGCAGGCACAATCTGCCGCGCTGCCGGCGCTGGTCGACCGCCTGCAGGCGATGACCAGCACCTTCGAACAGCACAGTGCGGCCGCCAATGAGCGCCTGCTTGCCGGCCAGGCCGAGTTCCTGACCCAGAGCCAGGCGCTGCAGGAACGCCTGGCGGTCTCGCTGCAGCAGTCGCTACGCGAAGGTGCCGAGGCCAGCGCCGCCGCCATCGGTGGCGCGCTGCAGCCGATGGCCGAGACCACGCTGGCCGGCCTGGCCCACCATGGTGAGGCGTTGCATGCGCGTGTCGAGCAGGCGGTGCAGCAGCAGCTGACTGGCCTGAGCGACGGTTTCGAGCGCAGCCGCGTCGCTACCGAAGCCAGCTGGGCCAAGGTGGTGAGCGAGCAGACCCAGGCACAACAGGCGCTGGTGAGTGATCTGCGCCAGCACCTGCAGGCCTTCAGCGATGGCCAGGGCACGCAGGCGGAAGCACTGGTCGCGCGCATTGGCGAGCGCCTGCAGGCCGATGCCAGCGGCAATGCCGAGGCCTGGCGCGCCGCCGCCGAACAGCAGCAGGCATTGAATACCGCGCTGGTCGAACGCCAGCAGCAGGCATTGCTGGCCACCAGCGAGCATCTGGACGCGCGTGCGCAGGCGCTGCTGCAGGCACTGGAACAGCATCACAGCGCCAGCCAGTCGCTGCTGCAGGATCATGAAGAGCAGCGCTCGCAGCAGTGGCAGGCCGCGCAGGCCGCCGCCGCGACCGCGCACGCCGAACTGCAGGCCAGCCTGGACAGCCGCGAGCAGCAGCGCCAGGCACGCTGGGATGCGGTCAGTGCCGAACTGCAGCAGGCCCACGCCGCGCTGCAGGCCCAGCTGCAGGCCGGCGACGAACAGCGCCTGCAGCGCTGGAGCGATGCCCTGCAGCACGTTTCCACGGAGCTGGCCGAACGCCTGCAGGCCAACGGCGAACGCCTAGCCGCGCAGCAGCAGCAGGTCTGCGACACGTTGGCCGAGACCGCACAGCAGATCGGCGAGAACGGTCGCGCGCAGGCCAGCGCCACGCTGGCCGAAGTGTCCACCCTGCTGCAGACCGCGGCCGCTGCACCGAAGGCCGCCGCCGACGTCATCAACGAGCTGCGCAGCACGCTCTCCGAGAGCCTGGTGCGCGACAACGCGATGCTGGAAGAACGCGGCCGGCTGCTGGCCACCGTGCAGACCCTGCTGGATGCGATCAACCATGCCTCGCACGAACAGCGCACCGCCGTGGACGCGCTGGTCGGTGGTTCGGCCGAGCTGCTGGAACGCGTCGGCAACCGCTTCACCGACCATATCGCCGCCGAGACCGGCAAGCTGGATGGCATTGCCGCAGCGCTCAGAGGCAGCGCCGGTGACGTCGGCCAGCTGGCTGGCGCCTTCGGCGATGCGGTTGCGCAGTTCGGCAGCGCCTCCACCGAGTTGTCCGGCCGCCTGGAACAGATCGGCGGCGCACTGGATGCCTCGCTGGCGCGCAGCGACGAGCAGCTGGCCTACTACGTGGCGCAGGCGCGCGAGGTGGTCGACCTCAGCCTGCTGTCGCAGAAGCAGGTGATGGAAGAACTGCAGCAGCTGGCCGCGCGCCGCGGCAAGGCCGGCAGCGCATGAGCGACGAGCTGGAGGTCGACGGCGGCTCACACGCCCCGATCTGGGCCGCCTTTGGCGACCTGATGTCGGTGCTGCTGGGTGCGTTCGTGCTGATACTCGTCGGTGTGGTCGCCGTGCAGCTGGAGCTGTCGCAGCGGCTGGACCAGGAAGTGAAGCAGCGCCAGGCCGAAGCCAAGCGCCTGCAGACCCTGGAACAGGCACTGGCCGGCCCGTTGGCCGCCGGTCGCGTGACCTTGGTCGATGGCCGCATCGGTATCAGCGGCAGCGTGCTGTTCGCACTGAACTCCGACCAGCTGCAGCCGGAAGGCCAGGAGCTGCTGCGCAGCCTGGCCGCGCCGCTGGCCGCCTACCTGGGCACGCGCGAAGAGATCCTGATGGTCAGCGGCTTCACCGATGACGCGCCGGTACGCGAAGGCAACCGGCGTTTCGCCGACAACTGGGAGCTGTCGGCGCAGCGGTCGCTGACCGTGACCCGCACGTTGATTGCCGATGGCGTACCGGCCGATGCGGTGTTTGCCGCCGCGTTCGGCAGCGAGCAGCCGGTCAGCTCCAATGCCAGCGAAGATGGCCGCGCGCGCAACCGTCGCGTGGAAATTGCGCCGATTGCCAAGCCCAAGGCCGCGGATGCCAAGTAAGCCGCCCGCACTGGATGGCCTGCGCGCACTGGTGCGCGATCTCGATGCAGGATCGCGTTCGCTGCCGCATTACCCGCAGGTGCCGATGCTGCAGCAGGTGCAGCGCGAGTGGTCGGAACTGCGCAGCGAACTACAGGTACGCCGCTCGCTGCGCACCGAGGCCCCGGCCGATGGCGGTCCGCTGAATTCGGCGGTACTGGTGCAGCGCATGCTGGACACGATGCAGGCGACCAGCCCTGGCTACCTGCGGCATTTCATCGACTACGTGGACACCCTATCCTGGCTGCAGGCGCTGCAGGATGGTGCCGCCAGCGGTGCAGATACCGCGAAGCCGAAGCGTACGCGCAAGCCGCGCAACGCGGGCTGATCGCGCGTTGATGCCAACCTCGTTCGGCACCCCTGGATACGACAATCCTGTTCCGCGCTCCTGGTAGACGCCAACCTTGGTTGGCGCTCCACCAACGATGCCGCGCATGCCAACCAAGGTTGGCATCTACCAATGCACGCGTCGGCATGCACGCGTGTAGCGGTGTCACCAGACAGTCATCTGTCTAGCGCACCATTTTCACGTTGACCCACGGCGCCTGCAGCGCCACCGGTCGCATCGCTTGTCTCCCCTTTTGAACTCCATGAGCTCCGCGCCCGTGCGGTGGCTCGTGCCTGCCTGAGTGTCCGTAACATGACGAAGACTTTGTTGGCCGCTGCGCTGTCGATCGCGCTCGCTCCCGCGGCTTGGGCGCAGGATGCTGCCCCGACCTCCACTGGCACGTCCGCCACCGATCTCGATGCGGTTTCGGTGATCGGCAGCGGTGAAGCGCGCCAGGTGCAGCGCATCACCCGCGAGAACCTCGACATCCTGCCGCCGGGCACCAGCCTGCAGAAGACGCTCAATCTACTGCCTGGCGTCAACGCGCAATCGGCCGATGCGCTGGGCACCAACGAGCAGTCGATGACACTGAGCCTGCGCGGCTTCAACTCCACCCGTCTCGGTTACACGCTCGACGGCGTGCCGCTGGGCGACGGCGCGTACAACAACTACAACGGCCTGACCATCAACCGTGCGCTGATCAGCGAGAACATGGCCGGCGCGGAACTGGCGGTGGGCATCGGCAGCCTCGGCACGCCGTCCACCAGCAACCTCGGCGGCACCATCTCGTATACCTCTGACCGCCCGGCCCAGGAGTTGGGTGGCCGCGTGGTGCAGACCTTCGGCAGCGATGCCAACCGCCGCACCTTCGTGCGCGTGGACAGCGGCGAGTACAACGGCTTCTCCGGCTATGTTTCCGGCATGAATGCCGTCTCCGATCTGTGGAACGACCAGACCGCCTACAACAAATCCACCACCAAGCAGTTCAACGCCAAGGGCGTGTGGAACTTTGGCCGCGGCCAGATCACCGGTTTCGTCGATACCTCGCGCACCACCCAGGCGGACTACTTCTACCTGTCCAAGGACGAGATGTCGCGCGGCCTGGGCTGGGACTGGGGCGGCTACGCGCCGGACTGGAACAAGGC
Organism: Stenotrophomonas sp. 99219_Sma; assembly: GCF_056480785.1. Classification (NCBI taxonomy): domain Bacteria; kingdom Pseudomonadati; phylum Pseudomonadota; class Gammaproteobacteria; order Lysobacterales; family Lysobacteraceae; genus Stenotrophomonas; species Stenotrophomonas sp. 99219_Sma. The sequence goes on from NZ_CM151117.1 coordinate 2,646,580, forward strand.
GGTGGCCAAGGCCTACTGCAACACCGCCAGCTTCAATGCGAAGAAGTGCGACAGCAGCGGCCCGGACAAGGATGCCGATGGTGCCTTCACCGCCGGCCAGATCCTGCGTGACGACAACCTGTACTACCTGGCCGGCGACTTCTTCCTGGCCGATGGCTTCAGCCTGCGCGCCCTGGCCTACCACCACGATGACCGCGGCGAAGGCCACAACTGGAACAGCGGCGCGTGGTCGAACAAGGGCACCGCGCAGGAGATTCCGATCATCTTCCGCAACACCATCTACACCATCGACCGCGATGGCGGCACGCTGTCGTTCGACTGGGAGCTGGGCGCGCACCGCATCGAAGGCGGCGTCTGGTACGAGCGCAACACCAGCAGCGCCGAGCGCTACCAGACCGCCGTGGACGGCCCGCGTGACCTGAGTGGCATGAACACCCTGCCCTCAGACGTCGGCGTGTTTGCCCAACGCACCCGCTGGAAGACTCACCAGTTCTTCCTGAAGGACACCTGGCGCCTGCTCGATGACCGCCTGACTCTGGAGTTCGGGGCCAAGAGCCCGCACGCCACCTCCGATGCACAAGCGCTGCCGGGCGATGCGAAGACGCCGATCTCGCCGACCTCGAACAACCAGTTCGCCACCGGTTCGTTGAAGGCCAGCAAGAATTTCCTGCCCAGCGTTGGTGCCAACTTCCGCCTGGCCGAGCACCACGAGATCTTCGCCAGCTACGCCGAGAACATCGCCATGTTCCAGGGCGGCTTCAAGCTCGGTCCGCAGGCGGTCAGCCAGGCGACCTGGAACGCTCAGGGCAACCTGAAGCCGGAGGAGTCACGCTCGCTGGAAGCCGGCTACCGCTTCGTCACCGATACCCTGCAGGCCTCGATCGCGGCCTACAGCGTGCGCTTCGACAACCGCCTGCTGCAGTACAACCCCTGTGATTCGCGCCAGCCGGTGGGCCCGACCTGCGGCAACCGCTTCTACAACGTCGGCGGCGTCGACAGCCGCGGTGCCGAGCTGACCGTGCTGTGGACCCCGAACGAGCACTTCAGCTGGTACACCTCGGCCTCGCTGAACCGTTCGACCTACGCTTCCAACTACGTGCAGGCCGGTGTGGAGCAGCAGATCAAGGGCAAGATCCAGACCGACACGCCCAAGCAGCTGCTGGCCACCGAGATCACCTGGCGCGACAACGGCTGGTTCGCCAGCCTGCGTGGCAAGTACACCGGCGAGCGCTTCTACACCTACACCAACGACCAGGGCTTCGGCGGCTTCACCGTATTCGACCTGGCCGGTGGCTATGACTTCGGGCAGGTCGGCTTCGCCAAGGGCATGCGCCTGTCGTTCAACGTGACCAACCTGACCAACAAGCGCTACGCCAGCAACCTGGATTCGAGCGTGTTCGCACCCAGCGACCCGGCCGGCAAGCTGTACGTGTTCCATGCCTCGGCACCGCGCCAGGTGTTCGGTACGATCGACCTTCGCTTCTGATCGACCACCCGGAGTCCACCGATGCTCGCGACCGCCCTGCTGCTGGCCACCCTCTCCGCCAGCGGATACTCCGCTCCGCATGAGGCAACGGGTGCACCACCGCGCACCCTGCAGCTGGGCGGTCGTACCTATGTCGACAAGGGCCTGGTCGCCGCCGGGCGATTGCCCGCGGGCACGGTGGACTTCCTCGGCGACACGCTGGGCTCGTTCTCGTCGCTGGCGGTGCAGCCCGGCACCTGGAAGCGCACCACCAAGGGCTACGAAGGCGTGCTCTGGACACTGCCCGACCGCGGTCGTAATGATCCCGAGGCCGGCCTGTTCTACGACTACGCCGGCCGCGTGGAACGCATGCAGCTGCGTATCGACGTTTCCCCTGGCAAGCCCAGTGCGCTCGGCACGCTGACGATGGTGCCGGACAGGGGCGTGGTGCTGAAGGACTTCAACGGTCAGCCGTTCACCGGTGCCGACCCGGGGGACCACACGATCACGCAGCGCGAGGTGGTGCTGCCCTCGCCCGCCAGCGGCGCAGGCGCGGGCAAGGTCTCGCTGGATGCCGAGTCGCTGCAGTTCACCGCCGATGGCCACTTCTACATCGGCGACGAGTACACCGCCAACGTCTACTACTTCGATGCGCATGGTCAGCTGCAGGGTGTGATCGTGGCGCCGCCGGCGATCCGTCCGCAGCGCGATGGCAAGCCAGCCTTTGGTTCGCTGGCGGCGCCGCAGACTGGGCGCCACAACAACCAGGGCGTGGAAGGCATGGGCCTGTCCCCCGACGGTACCCGCCTGTTCGTGGCCCTTCAGAGCGCGACGCTGCAGGACAGCGCAAAAGGCAACGCGGCCGGGCGCATCAACACCCGCGTGCTGGTCTACGACGTGACGGCCTCGCCGACGCCGCAGCAACCGATCGGCCATTACGTGATGGCCCTGCCCGCCTATGCACACGACGGCAAGGGCAAGCTGGACCGTACCGCCGCGCAGAGCGAGCTGCGTGCACTGGATGCCCACCGCTTCCTGCTGCTGGCCCGCGATGGCAACGGTCTGGGCAAGGACGGCGATGACCCGATCGTCTACAAGTCGGTGCTGCTGGTGGATGTGGCCGATGCCAGCAACCTGGCAGGAAGCAACTATGAGTCCGGTACGGCCTCGGTGCTGGCCGACCCGGCGGGCACCGTGTTGAAGGACGGCATCGTGCCCGCACGCAGCGACGAACTGCTGAACCTGCTCGACCGCCCGCAGCTGGCGCGTGCCGGCCTTGACCTGGACACCAAGCGCGGCCCGCATGCCGGGCTGCTCTCGGAAAAGTGGGAAGCCATGGACGTACTGCCAGCGCTGGACCCGCAGCATCCGAACGACATGCTGTTGCTGATCGGCAACGACAACGACTTCATCGCCCGCCGCTGCCGCATGCAGGGCCAATCCTGCGACAGCGCGTACGACAACGACAACCGTGTGCTGGTGTACCGACTGACCCTGCCCTGAGACGTCGCCGGGCATGGCCCGGCGCTACCGGAATAACCCGATACACCCTGTAGAGTCGAGCCATGCTCGACTCATGCCGCAAGGCAGTCGAGCATGGCTCGACTCTACAAAGCTCACCCGCGCAGGGTGGCGCCGCCGTCCACGTACAGGTCGCTCATCGCCACGTGCCCTGCCTGCTCGGAGAGCAGGAACATCACCGAGTGCGCGATGTCTTCCGGGGTGGCCAGCTTGCGCAGCGGGATGCCGGCCTTGTAGGTCTCCAGACTGCCGGCAATCACCCGCTCGGCACCGTGCTCGTCCTGCCACATGCCGGTCTGCATCGGGGTCAGCGTTGAACCCGGGGCGACGATATTGCAGCGGATGCCCAGCGGCGCCAGCTCCAGCCCGAGGCAGCGGGTGAACATCGTGGCGGCGGCCTTGGACGCGGCATAGGCGGCCATGCCGTGCCGCGGCACGCCGGCGGCGTTCGAACTGACGGTGACGATCGCGCCCTGACCACGCGGTGACATCACCCGCGCCAGCGCACGCCCAACATGGAACACGCCATCCGCATTGACTGCGAACACCCGGCGCCAGTCGGCATCTGTTGTCTCAGTAACGGCACCCACCTGCAGAACCCCGGCCACGCTAGCGGCGAGGCCGATCGGCCCAATGCTGGCTTCTACACGATCCACCAGTGCATCCACCGCCGCGCTGTCGGTCACATCGAGGGCAAATGCCTGCACACGTGCATCCGCGACCACGGGCGCCTCGCGATCGGTTGCCACCACCGTGCAGCCGGCCTCGGCCAACAGCCGTACCAGGGCCTCGCCGATGCCGCCGGCGGCGCCGGTCACCAGTGCCACGCGACCTTCAAAGCCGGTCAACTGCATGTTGCGATCTCCTGTTGCTCATCCCAGTGGCGCAGGCGCGCCGACAACCACGGTGCCAGCTGCGCCACCGCATCGCGTCCGGTCAGCTCGGCATGCAGGAACGGCAGTTCCAGCGCCTGCACCTTGCGCGCGTGCGTGCGCCACAACGCCGACTGCAGCTGCGGCCGCGTCTGATGATCCCGACCAGCGCGCACGTGCACCAGCGTGCCGTCGAACGGTTGGTGGATGTGTTCGCGGATCAACCGGTTGGTGCCGGTCACCGCACGCACCACGCCATCGAGCACTACATCCGGCAGACTGCCGAGCGCACTACCACCGCGACGCAGGAAGGCAAGAATGCGTTCACGGCTGTCCAGCTCCGGATGCGCCTCCGGGTCATGGCCTGCAATCGCCAGCAGCGCACGCAATGCGGCGATGGCATCGGGTTCCGGCTCAGCCCGCCAGCATTCGCTGGGGTAGGCGTCGAGCAGCACCAGTTCACCGACTTCACGCCCGATTTCATGCAGACGCACCGCCATCGCCTGGGCGAGGATGCCGCCCACCGACCAGCCCAGCAGATGCACCGGTCCCTTCGGTTGCAGCGTGACCACCCGCTGCACATAGTCATTGGCCATGGCTTCGATGCTGGACGGCAACGGTTGCTTCGGATCCAGCGCGGGCGACTGCAGGCCATATACCGGGCGTGCCGGCTGCAAGGCGCGCGCCAGCGTTCGGTAGTTCCAGGCGATGCCACCGGCCGGGTGCAGCACGAACAACGGAGTGGGCCCATCAGCGTCAGTCGCAGCCAGCGAGATCACCGGGCCCAATGCGTGGTCGGCCAGCACCGGCGGCTCCTCAATACGCGTTGCCAGTGCGGCCACGGTCGGCTGTTCGAACAAGGCACCAAGGCCGAGGTCGCAGCGCCAGCGTTGTTCGATCGCCAGCAGCAGGTGCACCGCGGACAGCGAGTCGCCGCCGAGGCTGAAGAAGTCCGCATCGACCGCCACGGGCGCTTCACGCCCGAGTGCCTGGGCAAACAGCACCGCCAGCTCCTGTTCCAGCGGCGTGCGCGGCGCCAGTCCGGCAATCTCGTTCTGCGGCGGCTTCGGCAACGCGTTGCGGTCGAGCTTGCCGTTGGCGGTCACCGGCCACTGATCCACGCCAACGAACGCCGACGGCACCATGTAGTCCGGCACGCGCGTGGCCAGGTGGCTGCGCAGCATCACGGCATCGGCAAGCGCCGCTGGCACATAGGCCACCAGCCGGGCATCGCCCGGCGTGTCCTGGCGCAGCAGCACCTCCACCCGATCCATGCCCGGCAGCTCGCGCAATGCCGCTTCAATTTCACCGAGCTCGATGCGCAGGCCGCGCAGCTTCACCTGGTGGTCGCTGCGGCCCAGGTATTCGACTGCGCCGTCGCTCCGCCAACGCCCCACGTCGCCGGTGCGGTAGATGCGCTCCCCTGGCAGGAAGGGATCGGCCAGGAAGCGTTCGGCGGTCAGGTCATCGCGGCCGAGATAGCCACGCGCCAGCTGCACGCCGCCCAGATACAGGTCGCCCGGCACACCCACCGGCAGCGGCTGCATCCGCGCGTCAAGCACGTACAGGCGTGTGTTCCAGACCGGGAAGCCGATCGGTACCGGCCGTGAGCGGTCCTGCGCCGAGGCCGGCCAGTAGCTCACGTCCACTGCCGCTTCGGTCGGGCCATACAGGTTGTGCAGTTCGGCCTGCACGCGCCCATGGAAACGATCGCGCAGCGATGCGTCCAGCGCCTCGCCACTGGTGAACACGCGGCGCAGCTGCAGGCCTTCGGAGGCCGGCGCGGCAAGGAACGCGTCGAGCATCGACGGCACGAAATGTGCGATGGTGATGTCGTGGGCACGCACAAGCCGTGCCAGCTCGGTCGGATCACGATGCGCGTCCGGACCCGCCACCACCAGCGTCGCGCCGCACAGCAGCGGCAGGAAGAATTCCCAGACCGAAACATCGAAGGTCGCCGGGGTCTTCTGCAGAACACGGTCATCGGAACGGATGCCGTAGTGCTCGCGCATCCACAGCAGGCGATTGACGATGGCACGGTGCTCGATGACCACGCCCTTCGGCTCGCCGGTCGAACCGGAGGTATAGATCACATAGGCTGCATCGCTGGGCGCCGGATCGGCCCACGGTGCTGCGAAACTCAGCGCGGTCCATTGATCGGGGGCAAGCACCGGCACGCCGTCCATGCGCGCCGATACCTCTGCCGCAGCCAGTACGCACGCCGGCTGCGCCGAGGAGAGAATGCGCGCGAGGCGCTCATCGGGATGGGCAAGATCCAGCGGCAGGTAGGCAGCGCCCGCACGCAGGACCGCCACCAGCGAGATCACCAATTCCAGCGAGCGTGGCAGCGCCACCGCCACTACGCTGCCAGGCCCAACACCCATCGAGCGCAGCTGCGCGGCCAGTGCGAAGCTGCGCACCTCCAGCGTGGCGTGGTCCAGCTCGGCATCGCCGAAGACCAGCGCGGGCGCGTGCGGATCACGGTCCATGCCCTGCTGCAGCAGTTCAACCAACGTGGTGGGTGGCAGCGCATGTGCAGTGGCATTGAAAGCATGCACCACCTGCTGCGCTTCTGCGACGGTGGCCAGCGGCACCGCCGCGATGTCTCCGGCCTCCAGCGCCGCCGATACGAAATGCAGCAACCGGGTCGCGTGCGCCTCGACATCCTCCCGACTGTACAACGCGGGATTGGCTTCGATCTCCAGGTCCAGCAGGTGCTGGCCATCGCCACGGAAACCCAGCGTCAGATCATCCACCGGACCGGTGCACAGCACCTCCAGCGTCGCCTGCACGCCGTTCAGTGCCAGTGGCTTGTAGAACGGCTGCACATTCACCAGCGGACCGTGCAGGCGCTGCTGCGCGCCCACCAGGCCCAGGTCGCGGCGCAACTGCTCGCCACGGTAGCGGCCGTGCTTGCGGCCCTGGCTGAGCTGCCGGCCCAATGCCCGGGTAAACGCCTCGACACTGCCCTCGCCGGCCGCCACCCGCAGCGGCAGCACATTCATCACCATCGCCGGCACCCGCGCCGATGCGTTGCCGAGCCGCCCCATGTAGGGCACCCCCAGCACCACTTCATCGGCGGCGCTCATCCGCCGCAGGTACTCGGCCGACAACGCGGCCAGCACATCCGGCCAGGGCTGCAGCCAACGCACCGATGCCTGCAGCAGCTGCTCACGGAATGCAGCATCGAGCGGCTGCACCCAGCGCAGCGCGTCGTCACTGGCCGCGAGCGTACCGGCCAGGCCCGCGCCCGCCGGCGCGCCCTGCATCTGCTCGCGCCACCACTGCCCGGCCTGCGTGCGACGCGGGTCGGCACGATAGGTGGCATCATCGGCCAGCACGCCCGCCAGTCCCGGCAGTGCCTCACCCGCACGACCGGCATACAAGGCGCATACGCGATCAGTGAACAGCGCCATGCCATAGCCATCGGCTGCAAGGTGATGCACACGCAGATACCAGACCCAGCGCTGCCCACCCAGATCGAACAACACCTGCTGGCTTATGCGGTCGCGGGTCGGATCGACCGCGCTGAGCCGGTCGGCCTGCATCACGGCACGCGCCGCCGATGCCGGCTCGGCCTCGACGGATAGATCACGCAGCGAAAGCAACGGCACGTGTGCCGGGTCATGCCACTGCAGCGGCTGACCATCGCCCCCCTCGGCAAACCGCAGTGCGAAGGCCTCGGTTTCAACCGCCGCCCGGTTGGCAGCCGCCATGAATGCGGCCACGTCCAGCGCACCCTCGATCCACACGGCATGCGCGGTATTGAACGACGGACTCTCCGGTGCCAGCCGCTGCGCGAACCACAGTCCGGCCTGGGCCTCGGTCAGTGCCACCGGTGTGGCCAGCACAGCGACGTTCATGCGTTCTGCGCGGCCTGCAGCGTCTGCACCACACCCCACCACTGGCGCAGCGTGGTGTGTTCGGCCAACTGCGAGAACTCCAGCGGCAACCCGGTGTTGCCCCAGGCCAGGACCAGGCCGAGCATGCGCATCGAGTCCAGGTCCAGATCGATCAGGTTGTCGTCGTCACCGATCTCTGCCGGCGTGCACTCCAGCACCCGCGCAACGTCGGCACGCATCCGCTCCAGATCCAGCGCATCACCCGTGGCAGCCATCACAGCACCTCCAGCAACTGATCGGTGGTCATCGGCACGCCACAGGTGCGTGCGATCCAGTGCAGCGCCTGATCGTGATCGGCACGCGAAAAGTCCGCCACCGCATCGGCGGCGATGAAGGCCTCGATGTCACGCTGGAACGCCTCCACCACGGTCGCGGTGCAGCCGATATGCGCGTACACGCCGGTCACCAGCAGCTGGTCGCGGCCACGCACCCGCATCAGCGTCTCCAGGTTGCTGCGCTGGAACGCGCTGTAGCGGTGCTTCACCAGCACGTGCTCACCCGGCTGCGGTGCCAGCGCCTCGATGATCGGTTCATGGTCGGCGCTGCGGCGCATTCCGGGCCCCCACAGATCGGCCTGCAGGCCACGGTCACGGCGATCCTGCTCGCCATGCTGGGCGGTGTAGAACACGGGAATGCCGTGCGCGCGGCAATGCGCCAGCAGGCGCACGATATTGTCCACCGCCGGCCGCAGCGGCGTACTACCGGCGTCGAATGCCGCCAGGAAGTAGCGCTGCATGTCATGCACCAGCAGCGCAATACGATCACGCTGCGGGCGCCACGGGCCACGGGCCTGCGGCAGTTCGGCGGCGGTCGGCAAGGGGTAATCGGTGATACGGGGCAGCGCCATCAGCGCGTTCCTCCTGTCTGTTGCAGATGACGCGCACGCAGCTGCGCACGCAGTTCGCGGCGGCTGATCTTGCCGACCGCGGTAGTATCGAAACTGTCGACGAACACGACCTGGTCCGGCACCTTGAACGCCGCCAGGCCGCGCGTACGCATCCAGGCTTTCAGTGCCGGCGCCTTGATCGGCTCCCCCTGCTGGATCACGAACGCGCAGCTGCGCTCACCGAGATACTCGTCGGGAATGGAGACCACGGCGGCGTCGAACACGCCGGGGTGGGCCAGCAGGTGATCTTCAATCTCCTCGGCGGAGATCTTCTCGCCCGCGCGGTTGATGTGGTCACCGGCACGGCCCTGCACCACCAGATAGCCGCCGGGCAACTGCTGCACGCGGTCACCGGTTCGGTAGAAACCGTCGTCGGTGAACGAGCGCGCGTTGGCCACCGCATCGTTGTGATAGCCACGGATGGTGTACGGGCCGCGGGTCAGCAGATGGCCCACTTCGCCTTCGGCCACCGGCTGGTCGTGGTCATCGACCACGCGCACTTCGTCGTCCGGACTGATCGGACGGCCCTGGCAGGCCACGATCAGTTCCTCCGGATCATCCAGGCGGGTGTAGTTGACCAGGCCTTCGGCCATCCCGAACACCTGCTGCAGGGTACAGCCCAGACCGTCGATCACCCGCCGCGCAGCTTCCGGCACCAGCTTGGCGCCGCCCACCTGCAGTACCTGCAGGCTGGACAGATCGTGCGGAGTGGTTGCCGCCGCCTGCGCCCACAGCAGCGCCAGCGGCGGCACCAGTCCGCAGCAGGTCACCTGTTCGCGGGCGATCAGCGGGAAGGCCGCATCCGGGCCGGGACCTGGGCTGAGCACCACGCGGGCGCCGGCATACAGCGCACCGAAGAAGCCGGGCGAACTCATCGGGAAGTTGTGCGCGGCCGGCAGCGCGACCAGGTAGACGCTGTCGCGGTCGATGCCGCAGAGGTCATTGCTGGCGCGGAACGAGTAGATGTAGTCGTCGTGCGTGCGCGGGATCAGCTTGGACAGGCCGGTGCTGCCACCGGAGATCTGCAGGAACGCCACCGACTGCGGATCCGGGTCGGCCGGCAGCTCGCTGCGATCGCCCTGCAGCGCCTGCAGCGCGGTGAACTCCGCCGCATCGCCATCGATGACCACGTGGCGCAGCGCCGGCACCTCGGCCTGCAGCGCCCGCGCCAGCCCGCGATGATCAAAGCCATCGTGCAGGTCGGCAGTGATGTAGGCACTGGCCTCGGCCTTGTTGGCGAAGTGCACCAGCTCGGTGAAGCGATGCGCCGGCAACGCGTATACCGGCACCAGACCCGCACGGAACAGACCACAGACCGTGGTGATGAAGCCTGCGGTGTTGCCCAGCTGCACCAGCACCCGCTCACCGGGCTGCAGGCCGAGTGCCAGCAGTCCGGAACCAATGCGACCGGCTTCGTGCCACAGCTGCGCGTAGCTCAGGCGGACATCACCGGCGACCACCGCGATGTCATCCGCATAGCGTTCCGCGCGCTCGCGCAGGAATGCCGGGAAGGTCTCGCCGCGCCAGTGACCGGCCTCGCGATAGCGCGCCGCCAGCGCATCGGGCCATACCTGCTTCAGTGGCAGGCGGGAGGAATCAATGGAGGTAGTCATGCGGCAGGCTCGATGACGGGCGCGGATTCATGGACACCCAGCGCGTTCAACAGGGCAGCGAACTTCGCCGCGGTTTCGGCCACCTCGGCCTCGGGTTCCGATTCGGCGACGATGCCGGCACCGGCATACAAGCGCAGCTGCGTGCCCTGCAGGCGTGCGCAGCGGATCGCCACGTACCAGTCGCCGTCGCCCTGCGCATCCAGCCAGCCCACGGCGCCGGCGTAGAAGCCGCGCGGCACCGGTTCCAGTTCGCGGATGCGCTGCAGTGCCGCCAGCCGCGGCGTACCGCAGACCGCCGGCGTGGGGTGCAGCTGTGCCAGCAGTTCGGCGGCAGACGTCTGCGGATCCTTCAGGGTGGCATGGATCCGGGTGCCCAGGTGCCACATGCTGGCGGTGGCATGCAGCACCGGCCGTGGCTGTGCATCGATGTGGCTGCAGTACGGTGCCAGGCCCTCGACGATGGCGTCCACCACATGGCGATGCTCGTCATGGTCCTTGGTCGAGGCCAGCAGCGCCTGCGCGGCACGCTCGTCCTCGGCAGCATCGGCGCTGCGGCGTGCTGACCCGGCGAGCGGATGCGACAGCAGTTCGGCACCGCGCTTGCGCAGCAGCAGTTCCGGGGTTGCCCCCACCAGCCACGCCGGCGCCTGGCCCAGCTCCACCGGCAACGGCACCGCGTAGGTCGCCACCGACGGATCCGCGCCCAGGCGTGCCAGCAGCACGTCCGGCGACAGCGCCTGGCGGGTGCGTGCCAACAGGCTGCGCGCCAGCACCACCTTGTGCAGGTTCTGCTCGGGCGCACGCAGGACCTGCACCGCCGCGGCAACCGCTGACGCATAGTCCTGCGGCACAGGCTCGGCCCGCAGGGCGCCGTCCAGCGGCGGTGCGGCCTGCGGTTGCAATGCCAGCGCAGGCAACAGGCGCTCGGGCTGGTACAACGCATCGTCCGCACGCGGTTCGAACGGCACCGCGCCAACCAACAGGCCCGGACCACCGCGCTGCTGGGCAAAGAACTCCGAAACGCGCTCTGCCAGCGTCGCCAGTGCACCGACCGGCAGCGCGGCGCGGCACCCGCGTGCGTGCACGTGCTGGCCCGCATGCTGCAGCAGGAACAGCGACGCGTCGTCGGTGTTCTCCTGCGGCGCTGGCGCAGCCTCTGGCCACGCGCCCTGCATCAGGGAATCGTTCATGGGGTCTCCTTCATCCGATGCGCTGCGACCAGCGCGCACAGCAACAGCAGCAGCGCGCCCACCAGCAGGTAAGGCAGGCTGGGCCCGCCGCGATACAACAGCGTGCCGAGCATCGGCCCGGCCACCATGCCCAGCCCCTGCGCGGCCGCCACCGTGCCGGCCGCGGCGCCCTGCTCGTGCGCCTCCACCGCATCGGCGGCCAGCGCCTGGAACGAGGGGAATACGAAACCCATGCCGAACGCGGCCAGCGCGTACGCCGCCGGCAACTGCCAGGCCTGCTGCACGCCCGCCACCGAAGCGAAGCCGATGCCGGAAATGAGCGCGCCGAGGACGATCCAGCGGCGTGGATGTACCTCCAGCCTCATCACCAGCGCCTGCGCCAGGATCAGGCCGACGCCAACCGCTGTGAGTGCAATGCCGGCCATGCGCGCGCCCGCCGCTGCATCCAGGCCGAGGCGGTCGATCGCGAAGAAGCCGACCGTGACCTGCGCGATGGTCACCGAGACCATGGCGATGAACGCCGCCAGCTGTGGCAGGCGCAGGCGCGGGTCGAGACGGCTCATCGGCTGGCGGCGTTGCGCAGAAGCGCTCTCCACCGGCGGTGTGGCCGGCAACCGCCACGCCAGCAATGCCAGCGCAAGCAGCGGCAACAATGCGGCCACATACAGCGCCAGCGACAGATTCGTATAGGCCAGCCAGCCAGCGGCGGCCGGGCCAAGCACCATCCCCAGTGCGTTGGCGCTGCCCAGGCGGGCGAGGAATTTCGCACGCTGCCCGGTCGGTGCCTTGTCAGCGATCAGCGCGGCAGCGGTAGGAGGCACCGCGGCGTAGAACAGGCCAATCAGGCCACGCGCACCGACCAGCACCAGCACCGATACCAATACAGGCGGCACCGCCTGCAGAGCCACGTCGATGAACACCGCCAGCGCGATGTAGACCACGGTGTAGGCACTCATCGCCAGCATCAGCACGCGCTTGCGGCCGATGCGGTCGCTGAGCTGGCCCCACGGGCGCGCGGCCAGCATCCACAACACACCGGCGGCGGTGACCGAGAGGCCGGCATGCCACTCGGACAAGCCGAGCATGCGGACCACCGGGCCGATCACGGCGACGAAGGACATCATCGCCATGGTGCCGATCAGGGCAGCCAACACCAGCGCCGGCAAGCCGGGAACGACGGGACGTGCGTGCATGAAACACCAGCCGTAACAGGAAAGGATGGCCGGGTGCGTCTGTACGCCCCCGCCCGGCATCAGTCCTGCTCAGGGCCCGATGCCATCCTCAAATGATAACGGCTCGTATTTGCATTTGATACCCATTCTCTTGAATGGGCATGCAACAGTGGGTTCAGCGCATTGCACGCAGGCCCAGCAGACCACGACGCTTGAACCACCACTCCAGCGGCAGCGTCACCAGCGGCGGGATCGCCGCCAGCAGTGCCAGGGCACTGGCCCACCACGGCCAGCGTAGCCGCACCGCCGCGAACAGAGTGACCGCCACATAGGCCAGGAAGGCCACGCCGTGCAGGGGCCCGAACAACTTGACCAGCGCAACGTTGGCCATCGGGCCGTACTTCATCCACATGCCGATGAGCAGGCCGGCCCAGGTCACGGCCTCGATGAAAGCGACCACCGCGAACAGGCGTCCAGTCGGGTGCATGGGGGAACGTTGGGTCACGCGGAGCTCCAGCATCGGGATATCAAATGCGAATGATACGCAGATGCGAACCCCATGTAGAGTCGAGCCGTGCTCGACTGCTGGAACGTGTCCACCAAGGTGGACACCTACCGGAGCGCGTGCGGCAGAACCTGCTCGCCGATCTCGCGCAGCACCGCGTCCATCGACCGCCCGTTGTCGACCAGGTTGAACATCACATGCGCCACGCCCTGCGCATGCACGCGCCGCAGATAGTCGCGCAGCCCATCGCGGCCGACCTTCAGGCCCAGCGGCAATGGCTCGGCGGGCGCCTGCGGATCCGCCTGCAGGTCCAGCTGCATCGACTGCACGAACGGCTTGCCTGCCCCGCCACGCTGCACCAGCGCCTGCTGCCACAGGCCGATGCGCCCTTCCTGCGCAACCTCCTCGCGGTGATAGGTGGCCCAGCCTTCGGCCTCACGCGCGATCCATTGCAGGCTCTGCCGCGCAGTACCCACCACCAGCATCGGAATGCGCGTTGCCGGCGCCGGCAGCACGTCGAAACCACCGGTCGCCTGCAGTACGGCGGTCCGCTCATCGGTCTCCGGTGACAGCGCTGCGCGCAACAACGTCCAACGCTCACGGAACGTCGCCGCCCTGCCCTCCAGATCCTCGCCGAACGCGGCAAATTCTTCCGGGCGGTCACCCGAACCCAGCCCGAGCACGAAGCGCCCGCCACTGATCCGATCCAGGCTCAGCGCCGACTTCGCCACCTGCAACGGCTGCCGCAGCGGCAGCACAATGGCTGCGCTGCCGACCACGATGCGCTCTGTCGCTGCAGCCAGCATGCCCAGCCACAGGAACGGGTCATCCAGCGCACTCGCTGTTGCATCCGGGCCCTGCGGCACCATCAATGGCACGTCGCGCGTCCATAGCGCGGCGAAGCCAAGATCATCGGCCAGCCGTGCGATGCGCCGCGCCTCGTCCGGGTCGGCCAGTCCATGCGCCGCAACCGGCGTCATCAGGCCCAGGCTCAGTCCTTGTTGAGGAAACAACGAAGCATGGGCGGGATTGAATTCACTCATGACGCCAGCTTAGCCTGCAGGTCTGCGGCAACGATGATGCGCCGCCCACTACAGGAAGAACACTGCATGCCAAGGATCCGCCCTGCCCACGCCGATGACCTGCCTGCGATCAGCGCGGTATGCCTGGCCGCGTTCAACGAGGCAGTGGCGCCGTCTCTCAGCGCGGCCGGCATCGCCGCCTTCGGCAGTGTCGCAGCAGCCGATGCGTTTGGTGCGCGCCTGCAGGGTGACAACCACATCCTGGTGGCCGAACAGGATGCGCGCGTAATCGGCATGGTCGAACTGAAGGAGGGCCGGCACCTGGCAATGCTGTTCGTCGATCCCGCGTGCCAGGGCCAAGGTATCGGCCATGCCTTGTTCGAAGCCGTGCTGCCGCAGGTACGCGAGCCGGTACTGACGGTGCGCGCCTCGCTCAACGCAGTGCCTACCTACCTGCGCTATGGCTTTGTGCTGGATGGGGAGGTCGGCGAGTTCAACGGGCTGGTGTACCAGCAGATGGTGCGGGCAGCGGCCTGAAGGCATCCGCCCGGCAATGCCCGGTGGGCGTCATGCCCTGCGGCACGCCTGTCATAAGCAAACTGAATCAGCAGGCTCCCCGGCGGTTCCTACAATGGCCTGTCACCCTGCCCTTCGAGATGCTGCCGATGCGCGTCGCGCTTTCCGTGTTGCTGCTGGCTTCGGCGCTGAGCGCCTGCACCCCGGCCCCGGTATCCACCGCCAACTCTGCCGAGGCACCCGCGCCGGCATCCGCCATCGCCTGGCGCCAGGGCGATGTGGACGATGCCTTCGCCGAAGCCGCCGACAGCGGCAAGCCGGTGCTGCTGTACTGGGGTGCGGTCTGGTGCCCGCCGTGCAACCAGCTCAAGGCGGGCCTGTTCAAGGACCCGGCCTTCATCGCGCTGACCAGCAAATTCGTTCCCGTCTACCTGGATGGCGACGAGGAAGGTGCGCAGGCCTGGGGCGAACGCTTCGGCGTACGCGGCTATCCGACCCTGATCGTGCTGGACCCACAGCGCAACGAAATCACCCGCGTGGCCGGTGGCAATGACGCCGCCGAACTGACCCGGGCCCTGACCGTCGCTGCAGGCCGCCGCAGTGCTGTTGCCGCCACCTTGGCCACCGCGCTGGCAACGCCGGACCGGCTGGCCGCCGAAGACTGGCAGGTGCTGGGCGACTATGGCTGGGAAGTGGACGCCAACCGCCTGGCCGGCGAGCGCAGGAGCCAGGATGTGCTGCGCCAGTTGTCCAGGGCGGCACCCGACGCCGCCCTGCAGCGCCGTTTCGCCCTGCTGGCTCTGGCTACAGCCGAAAAGCCCGATACCTCGCCCACCGAAGTGCGCGAGCTGCTGCAGGCCGTACTGGCACAACCGGCGGAAGTGCGCCGCAACCGTGAGTTGCTCGGCTATGCAGGTGTGCAGCTGGTCAAGCAGGCCAGTGCAGGCCCGGCCACGTCCAACACCCTGGGCCAGCAATTGCTGGTCGCACTGGAGCGCGCCGATGCCGAGCGCGGTGATCGCGCCGACGACGCGTTGTCGCGTGCGCTGACCGAAGTATCGCTGGCCCGCCAGCAGCAGCCGAAGGGCGCACTGCCCGCGGCGCTGGTCGAGCGGGTCAAGCAGCGCGTGGCCGCTGCCGATGCCACCGCCACCGATGCGCATGCACGCCAGGCCACGATCAGCAGCGCGGTGTACGCATTGCGCCAGGTAGGTGACGACGCGGGTGCCGAGGCGCTGTTGCTGGCCGAGCTGAAGCGCAGCGAGCAGCCGTACTACTACATGCCCGAACTGGCCGAACTGGCCGAGCAGCGCGGCGATACCGCCGGCGCGCTGGAGTGGCTGAAGCGCGCCTACGATGGTGCGCAGGGCCCGGCCACCCGCGTGCAGTGGGGCGTGCTGTACGTGGAAGGCCTGCTGAAGCTGGCGCCGGACGATGCACCACGCATCGAGCAGGCGACCGCGTCGCTGATCGCCGAGCTGGAGGCACAGCCGTCGGGTTACCACCAGCGCACCCGCCAGCGCTTCGAGCGACTTGCCGGGCAGTTGAAGGCGTGGAGCGGCAAGCACCAGGGTGCGGAGACGCTGGCACGGCTGCAGCAGCGGATGCAGCAGGCGTGCGGTGACCAGGTGGATGGCGCGTGCAAGGACTGGTTGAGTTGAGTTGATGAAAGCGCTGGCGGCGGGTTCGCCTGCCGGCGCTTTTGTTGATCCGTGTGGGAGGGGGTGGGGGCAGCGCATCAGCGCGCCGGTGAGGGTTCGGAAAGCGGGTTCTGGTAGTGCCGGCCGCTGGCCGGCAACCCGACCTTCGCTGAATGCCGGCCAGCGGCCGGCACTACCATGCCTCGGCCTTGACCTCTTGATCTCTTGACCTCAACCATTGTTGAGGTGCGATAACAGTCTCCCCACGGCCAGCCCTCTTGGCCTTCCCCACGGAGATTGCTTCGATGTCGTACTCGCTTCCCCCGCTCCCCTATGCCTATGACGCCCTCGAGCCGCACTTCGATGCGCGCACGATGGAAATCCATCACAGCAAGCACCACCAGACCTACGTCAACAACCTCAATGCCGCCATCGAGCAGGCCGGCATCGCCGAGCAGCCGGTCGAGGCGCTGATCGCCAACCTCGATGCAGTGCCCGAGGCGCAGCGTGGCGCAGTCCGCAACAACGGCGGTGGCCACGCCAACCACAGCCTGTTCTGGACCGTGCTCAGCGCCAACGGCGGCACGCCCGATGATGAGCTGGCCGCCGCCATCGGCCGCGATCTGGGTGGCTTCGATGCCTTCAAGGAGGCCTTCACCAAGGCCGCGCAGACCCGCTTCGGCAGTGGCTGGGCCTGGCTGACCAGCGATCGCGACGGCCGCCTGAAGGTTGAAAGCAGCGCCAACCAGGACAGCCCGTTGATGGGCGCTACGGTCGGCCTGTCCGGCAATACCCCGATCCTCGCACTGGATGTCTGGGAACACGCCTACTACCTGCACTACCAGAACCGCCGCCCGGACTACATCGGTGCGTTCTTCAACATCATCAACTGGGCCGAGGTCGGCCGGCGCTACCGCCAGGCCAGGGCCTCATGAGCGGCGAGACACTGCCGTACGCCGGGCCGTGGGCGGGGGTATTCCCCGCCCCGGCCCCGGTGCCGTCGGTCGAGATGCCGCCGCGCGCACTGCGGCGGCTGCTCGGCCACTTTCCTACCGGCGTGGCCATCGTCTGCGCACGCGATGCGCAGGGCAAGCCCATCGGCCTGACCATCAATTCGTTCGTGCCGGTGTCATTGCAGCCGCCACTGGTGCTGTGGAACCTGGCGTTGCACGCGCAGAGTCTTTCCACCTTCCAGCGCGCCACCCGCTTTGCGATCAGCGTGCTGGCGGCCGACCAGGAAGCACTGGCCCGGCGCTTTGCCGATCCGCAGGTACGCAACCGCTTCGACGGTCTGGCATTGCTGGATGACGACGAGGACGCCCCGCCACGCATCGCCGGTGCGGTAGCGCATCTCACCTGCACCCGCCATGCGCAGTGGCCGGTAGGCGATCACCTGCTGCTGGCCGGCCGCATCATCGAAGTGCACGAGAACGGCGGCGCGCCACTGCTGTTCCATCGCGGCCGCTTCCAGCCGGGACCGGCCGAGCTGCTGGTGGAGGTGCGCTGATGAACATCGAGGCTCTGGAATGCATGCTGGCCAGCGGCAAGGACGGCGCGCTGCTGCGCTTCGGCCTGGGCAAGGGCTGGCTGGATGCCGGCAACCCGGTGCGCGCAGCGACCCATCTGGGCCGTTGCGTGGTCCTTGATCCGCAGTATTCGGCAGCGTGGAAGCTGCTGGGCAAGGCCTGGCTGGCCAGTGGCCAGCCGCAGGCGGCGCGCGAAGCGTGGCAACGCGGTTTGAGCGTGGCCGGCAGCAAGGGCGACCAGCAGGCACGCAAGGAAATGCAGGTATTCCTGCGACGCCTGGACCGCGAGCAGGCGGATCTGGCGAAAGCGGGCTGAGTCGATCAGCCCGCGTTGGCCGATGCCGGTGCGGACATGATGTCCGACATCGGCAGGCGGCGCGGCTTGCTCGGGAACGCGTGGCGCAGGATGCGCCAGACCACCTGGCCGAACTGGCGCGGCAGCGAGCCGTTGTTGTAGTGCTGGCCGTAGCGGCGGCAGATGTCCTTCACTTCCTTGGCGATGGCCGCATAGCGGTTGGCCGGCAGGTCCGGGTAGAAGTGGTGCTCGATCTGGTGGCTGAGGTTGCCCGACAGCACGTTGATCAGGAAGCCGCCGCTGATGTTGGACGAACCGCGCAGCTGGCGCAGGTACCAGTGACCGCGCGACTCATTGCGTAGGCACTCCTTCGGGAAGGTTTCCGATTCAGCGGTGAAGTGGCCGCAGAAGATGATCACATAGGTCCAGATGTTGCGCAGGCCGTTGGCGACCAGGTTGCCCAGCATCACCGTGAGGAAGAACGGACCGGCCAGCAGCGGAAAGAACACGTAGTCCTTCAGAACCTGGCGCAGCATCTTGCGCGCCACCGGGCGGGTCTGCATCCACATCGCACGGCCACTGATGCGGCCCTTCAGCCAACGGCCCAGGCGCAGGTCCTGCGCGGCCACGCCCCACTGGAACAGCAGCGCGAAGATCGGCGCGATGATCGGCTGCAGCAGGTAGAACGGCTTCCAGCGCTGTTCCGGGAAGATGCGCAGCAGGCCGTAGCCGATGTCATCGTCCATGCCACGCACGTTGGTGTAGGTGTGGTGGCGGAAATTGTGGGTCTTGCGCCAGTTGTCGGCGGTGGCAACGATGTCCCACTCGTAGGTGTTGCCGTTGAGCTTGGGGTCGCCGGTCCAGTCGAACTGGCCGTGCATGACGTTGTGGCCCAGTTCCATGTTCTCCAGGATCTTCGACAGCGCCAGCAGCAGCGTGCCGGTGATCGCGGCCGGCCACAGCAGCGGCATCCAGAACAGTGGCGAGAACGCCGCCAGGAACAGCAGGCCACGGCCACCCACGCCGAACCAGCGCACGGCGGCGGCCACGCGGCGGATGTAGCGGGTATCGGAGGCGCCGAGGCTGCCGATCACACGGTCGCGGATCGCATCGAGTTCCTCACCGAAGGCATGCATCTCGGCGGTGCTCAGGGCACGGTCGGTAGCGCGGGTCATGGCAGACGTCCTCAGAGATCCAGGGTCAGGTCGGTGGTCGGTGCGCTCACGCAGATCCGCACCGGCTGTGCCGATTCGGACTGCAGGTCGCCGGTGCGCAGGTGGCGGGTGGCGCCACTGACGCGGTCACAGCTGCAGCTGTTGCAGATACCCATGCGGCAGCCGTGTTTGGGCTTGATGCCATGGGCTTCGAGGCTTTCCAGCAGCGAGCGGCCACGCGGTACGCTCAACTGTCGGCCACTGCGCGCAAGCGTCAGCGACACCTCACCTTCGCTGCTGGCATCGCGCAACGGCGCCGGCGGGGTGAAGGCTTCGGCCTGGAAGCCGGCCACCTGATGTGCCAGGCGTTCACGCGCGGCGGCAACGAAGCCGTCCGGGCCGCAGGCCAGCACATGGCGCTGCGCCAACGGCGTGTCATCGCCGGCCACCTGCAGATCATGGGTATCGATACGCGCGGCCGGCACCTCACCCTCGCGGGTGGTCAGCAGGTGTACGCGCAGGTTCGGATGCGCTGCGGCCAGCCCCTGCAGTTCATCACGGAACTGCAGATGGGCAGCGGTGCGCTCCCAGTAGAACAGGTCCACCGGCGCCGCCAGCGGGCGCTGGCAGGTGTCGCGCAGCAGGCTGCGCATCGGCGTGATGCCACTGCCGGCCGCCAGCAGCAGCACTGGCGCCGCGGCCGGCATATGGAATTCGCCGAAGGCGGCATCGAGGCGGAATAGTTCGCCCGGCTGCGCATGATTGACCAGATGCTGGCTGACCCGGCCGCCATCGACCGCCTTGACGGTGATCGCCAGCTCGCGCCGACCGAGTGCGGTGGGGCTGTAGCTGCGCTGCCACAGGCGCCCTTCAATCTCGACGCCGAGAGTGACGTGCTGGCCAGCGCGCATGCCGGCCCAGTGCCGGTTGGTGCGCAGGACCAGGGTCGCCGCGCCCTCGCCGGCCGGCTCGCGCCGGACCAGGCGGGCCACCGGCTCGCGCAGGGTCCACAGGGGATTGAGCTGGCCCGCCCAGAAATCGAACAGCGACGGCGAGACCCAGCGGTACGGAGAGAACAGGGACGGACGGACGACAGCGCTCATGGGCGCACTATACGGGCGCACATACACCTGTGTATACATGTGTATATTGAACCGGATTGGGTATGATTCAGCCTCGCCCCACCGGAACCCCCATGGCCGCCGCCACCGCCTTGTCGACGCCCGAAGATGCCAACAGCCCGGCCCGCCGTACGGTGAGCCGTGAGGATCTGCTGGCAGCCGCCCTGAAACTGATCGGGCCGCACCGCAGCCTGTCCACGCTCAGCCTGCGCGAAGTGGCGCGTGAGGCAGGCATCGCGCCGAACAGCTTCTACCGGCAGTTCCGCGACATGGACGAACTGGCCGTGGCGCTGATCGATGCGGCCGGCCGCTCGCTGCGCACCATCATCGGCGAGGCCCGGCAGCGCGCTACCTCCACCGCCACCAGCGTGGTGCGGGTCTCGGTGGAGACCTTCATGGAACAGCTGCGCGCCGACGACAAGCTGCTGCACGTGCTGCTGCGCGAGGGCGCGGTCGGCTCGGACGACTTCAAGCACGCGGTCGAACGCGAGCTGCACTATTTCGAGGAAGAGCTGCAGCACGACCTGGTGCGCCTGGCCGCACTGGATGGCGCCGTACTGCATGCCCCGGAACTGGTGGCCAAGGCCATCACCCGGCTGGTGTTCGCGATGGGTGCCACCGCCATGGACCTGCCACCGGAGAAGGATCCGGAGCTGGTCGAACAGATCTCCACGATGATCCGCATGATCATCGTCGGCGCCCGTACCCCCGCCGCGTTCCGCCGCGGCTGATCGAGGCCCCTGAGTCGGATCCCTTTCCAGAGGAAAGGGCTCTGACCCGCCCCAGCTCCATGAAGCCCGCCACGCAGCGCCACGGCGCCGATGAACTGTGGCCGCTGTCACGGATCTAGATTGCAGATGCGCAGCTTGAGCATCCTGCACGCGCCATTCACTGCGCTCTCACGCACGCTGAATTATTCAGACCACGCGCTCCATTCAGTTTGGTGAGTTATTGAACGGGGTTTGAATCCGGCAAGTGCCGCTGCAGTCGTTTCAGATTAATTGCATGGCCCAGGCAAGACCCGATCCGCACAGTGCCGCCTCCGGTCCTGCGGATGCAGGTCCACCCCAATAAGCTTCAAGGAGAAACACCCATGCGCATGATGCAGTTCACGCCGTCCACTTCTTTCACCTGCGCCCCGCTGGGGCTGGCAATTGCCACAAGCCTTTTGTTGGCCGCTACGCCAAACGCACAGGCCATTATCCTTGTTGGCAACGGCCAGACCGTGACCCTCAACCCAGGAGATCCACGCGAAGGGGACGCTGCACAGGTCTCGGGCGGTACGCTCATCGTCAACGGTGCCGCCATCGGAGAGATTCAGGCCGCCCACAGCAGCGGCAATCCGGCCCAGCTGCTGCTGAGCAATGCAACGGTAAACACGGCGGGGAGCACCGTGACCAACGGGCTCCGCAACAGCACGGCAATCATCCAGGATTCCACCATCAATGGCCGGTTCGCGCTTGCAACCGATGTCGGTGCCAACTCGCTCCCACGCAGCAAGTTGACCGCCATCCGCAGCAGTTTCGGCCGTTCGGGGCTGCTTGGGCTGGGCGCCAACGCGGGCGCCACACTGGAGTCGCAGGGAAGCACATTCCGCGGTACCAGTGGTATTTCCATCGGCGGTGCCGTGGTCAACCTGCGCGCAGGATCAACCGTCATCGGAGACACGTCGGGCCTCAACATCTCCTACAACTCGACCGCATCCGGACGTGCCGACAATCAGGCAACCTGGGGCGTCCTCATCGACGCCTCTCGCGTGGAGTCGGGTAGCGGCCCGGCCATCCTCGTCCGTCGCAGTGACATCAACGAGACTGTCCGCATCACCGCTCAGAACGGCGCCACGCTTACCGGCGGCAACGGCGTAATGATCGAAGCGCGCGACAACGCCCTGCTCGACTTCACCGCCCGCACCTCCACGCTCAACGGCGACATCACCATCGCCGATACAGCCACCGCAAAGATCAGCCTGCTCAACGGTCTCGACCTCACCGGCCGCATCCTCGGCCCGGCCGACGTCATCGTCGACCAGGGCGGTCGCTGGATGCTGTCCGGCGACAGCAACACCGGTAATCTCACTCTGGGTGCAGGCAGCGACATCCTGCTCGGGCCGGGTGAGTTCCGCCAGCTGACCGTCAACGGAAACTATGTCGGCCAGGGCGGCACGCTGCACTTCAATACGGTGATGGCCGCCGACGATGCGCCGACTTCGAAGGTGCACGTCACCGGCGATGCAAGCGGCAGCACCCGGATCGTGGTCAACAACATCAATGGCGCCGGTGCGCAGACCATCAACGGCATTCCGCTGGTGCAGGTCGATGGCACCTCCACCGCAACCTTCGCCATGCAGGGCCGCGCCATCGGCGGCATGTACGAGTATTTCCTGCGCAAGGGCACTCCGGGCGCGACCAACGGCAATTGGTACCTGACCTCGGCCTACACCGGCAATCCGTGCGACATCAATCCGGCGCTGCCGGAGTGCCAGGGCACTGGTCCGGTGGATCCGGTCGATCCTGTTGACCCGGTCGATCCTGTTGACCCGGTCGATCCTGTTGACCCGGTCGATCCGGTCGATCCGGTCGATCCGGTGGACCCGGTCAATCCCGTCGATCCGGTCCCCGTGCTGCGTCCGGAGCCGGGCGCGTACCTGGCCAACCAGGCCGCGGCCGTGCAGATGTTCCAGCTGCGCCGCCACGACCGCGGCGAGCCCGGCTTCGACCGCGCCCGCATCGGCACCTGGGTGCGCGCCGGGCGTGACCAGCTGCAGGCGAACGTGGCCGGCCAGGTTGACGCCCGTACCCACATCAACACCCTGCAGCTGGGCAGCGATGTCTGGCGCTGGGGCGATGGCCGTGGCCAGGTCGGCGTGATGCTGGGCACCGGCGAGGCGACCACGCAGGCGGTGTCGACGCTGAGCGGTTATGGCACCCGCGGCAAGGTCAAGGGCAAGTCGGCCGGTGTCTACCTGGGCTGGGTGCAGGATGCACAGAGCAGTGCCGGCCTGTATGTGGACGGCTGGCTGCAGGCGGCACGCTTCGACAACGAGGTGCAGGGCGAAGGCATCGCCCGCGAGACCTACGACTCCAGGACCCGCAGCGCATCGCTGGAAGCCGGATATGCCTGGGCCATCCGCAGCAGTGAGGCCAGCACGCTGTACCTGCAGCCGCAGGCGCAGCTGACCTGGACCGACTACGACGGCGACAGCCTGGTCGAAAACAATGGCACCACGGTCGAGGATGGTCGCGGCGGCGGCCTCAACAGCCGCCTCGGCGTACGCCTGTTTGGCCAGGGCACGCTGCAGGCCAACCGCGTGCAGCCGTTCCTGGCGGCGAACTGGCTGCGTGGCGAGCGCGATGAGGCCATGCGCTTCAACAGCGAGTCGCTGAGCGCGAAGACGCCGGAGAACCGCTACGAAGTGCAGGCCGGTGCCCAGCTTCAGCTGGGCCAGCGCTGGAGCGCATGGGGTGACCTGCGTGTACAGCGTGGCGACAGCGGCTATCGCAACCACGGTGCCCAGGTGGGCCTGCGCGCCGCCTGGTAAGCCCCTCGCCGCCCTGGGACCAGCCCAGGGCGGCGTTTCTCGATTTCCCTCGCACCTTGCCGGGCATGACATCCGGCAGGGTTCTGGCGCTCAATTGTAATGTTATAACACCGTCGTCCGCGATGTTCTGATCCTGCTTTCGGCTTCTTGATTGCACGGACTTATTTATATAGCCGTTGCTATATCTATGAGCCTCTGCTTTCATATGCGTCAGCCAGGTCGCCCTCGCCGCCTTTCCTCTCCCAAGGACGACGCCCTCATGCCCGTTTCCAGACCCCTTTCCCGCCGGCTGCCTCTGGCTGCCGCCATCGCCCTGACCCTGCCGCTGCCTGCGCTGGCAGCCACACCGAAGCCGACCGAGCTGGACCGTGTGCAGGTCAAGGTCAGCACTGCAACCCGCAGCGAACGCCTGCTGTCCGATGTCCCGATCCGCACAGAAGTGCTGCGCAAGGAAGACATCGCGCTGCGCGCGGCCACTGACTTCTCGCGTGCCGCAGAGCTGATCAACGGCCTGCGCGTGGAAAGCAACTGCCAGAACTGCAACACCAGCGAGGTACAGCTGCTGGGCCTGCCCGGCGCCTACAACCAGCTGTTGTTCGATGGCATCCCGCTGCTGTCCACGCTGGGCAGCGTGTACGGCCTGGAACAGATTCCGGCCGGGTTCGTCGACCGCATCGAAGTGGTCAAGGGCGGCGGCTCGGCGCTGTACGGCCCGGGCGCGGTGGCCGGTGTGATCAACCTGATCCCGCCGCTGCCGGCGCGCAGCGGTGGCCATGTGCAAGCCGGCGTGGATGTGCTGAAAGGCACGCCGCAGAAGAACGCCGATGTGCGCCTCGACCTGGTGGCCAAGGACGCCGATGCCGGTCTGTCGGTGATCGCCCAGCGCAACTGGAACAGCGGCATCGACTACAACGGTGACGGCTACACCGAGATCACCCGTAAGAACCTCAAGGTCGGCGGACTGCAGGCCTGGTATGCGCCCACACCGGGCACACGGCTGCGCCTGGACCTGCAACTGACCGATGAAACCCGCCGCGGCGGCAACCGCCTGGACCAGCCCGAGTACCTGGCCAACATCGCCGAATCGCTGGATACGAAGTACCGGCGCGGCAGCGTGTCGTGGGACCAGGAGATCAATGCCGACGTCGATTTCCGCCTGGCCTATGCCTTCGCCGACATCGACCGTGACAGCTTCTATGGCGGCCTGGGCGATGTGGTCACCGATCCGTCTGCGCCTGGCTATGACCCGTCGCAGCTGGATCCGAACGTAGCCGGCAGCGCCGCCTCACGCTCATGGCGCCAGTACGGCCGCACCCACAACCCGCTGCACTACATCGACAGTCAGTTGAACTGGCGGTTGGGTGCGCACGCGCTGGCCTTCGGCGTGCAGTACAAGCACGAGTCACTGCGCGACGACAACCGCACCGGTGACGGGCAGCGCCTGGCAGTGCTGGAGGATGCCACTTTCCACAACCTGGGCGCCTTCATCCAGGACGAGTGGAGCCTGCGCGACAACGTCGACCTGGTGCTGGGTGCGCGCGTGGACAAGAGCTCGGAGCTGGACAGCGCGGTGTTCTCGCCGCGCATCGCGCTGGCCTGGCAGGCCACGCCCAACCTGAAGTGGCGGGCAGGCGTTGCCACTGGCTTCCGTGCACCGGAAATCTTCGTCGAGGATGTGCATGTCGATACGCTGGGTGGCGAACAGGTGCGCGTGCGCAACACCGACGGCCTGAAGGAAGAGCGCGCGTTGACCACCCTGTTCGGCTTCGACTGGCGATCTGACCCGGCCAATCCGGTGTGGAGCTGGGATGCCACCGCCTCGTATGCGCGCATCCGCGACACCTTCGCACTGGGCGAGATCCAGCGCGGCGATGACGGACAGCTCAGTCAGCTGCGCTACAACGCGTCCGGTTCCAACGTGCTGGGGGCGGAAACCAACCTGGGCTGGCAGCCGTCGCCACAGTGGCGCCTGACCGCGGGTGCCTCGTGGTACCGCTCGCGCTTCCGCGAACCGCAGCGCATCTTCGACGACACCGGCGACGGCGGCGACACCGTGATCGAAAGCCGGGACTACCTGAAGACCCCACGCTGGACCGGCCTGGCCCAGCTCAGCTGGATGCCGGCCGAGCCGTGGGAGACCTTCGTCGCGCTGCGCCACACCGGGCCGATGTCGGTGCTGAACAACCGGCTGGGCGAACTGCACCGCACGCGTTCATTCCTGGTGACCGATCTGGGTGCGCGCTGGCACCGTCACCTGGGCGCGCAGGCGCAGCAGGAAGTGTCGGTGGCCGCAGGCGTCAAGAACGTGTTCGACCAGCGCCAGAAGGATCTGGAGGTGGGTGCGTTGCGTGACAGCGACTATGTCTATGGGCCGCGCTTCGCGCGCTCGTGGTACGTCAACCTGCGCTATGCGTTCTAAGCCGCTACGAGCGTTGTTGCTGGCCTGTGCCGTGCTGCTGGCCGCACCGGCGATGGCTGCGGACCTCCACGCGCAGGTCTCGGCCTCGCTGGTGCGGCCGGATCAGCGCTCGCTGCGGCCGATGCAGTGGTCATCGCCACCGAAGCTGGTGGCGTTGTACTTCGGCGCCGACTGGTGCGCGCCCTGCCATGCCTTCGTACCCACACTGCGCAGCGTGCGTGACGCATTGCGCGAGGCCGGCGCCGATACCGAAGTGGTGTACGTCAGCCTGGATGAGAGCGAGGCCGCGCTGCGCCGCTACATGCACGCGCAGGACATGCCGTGGCCGGTGCTGGACCCGCGCCGTGCCGCGCGCATGCCGGCACTGCAGGCGTTGGCTGGGCTGGCACCGCCGAATCTGGTGCTGATCGATGCCGACGGCAGGGTGCTGGCCAATGGCTGGCAAGGGCGCCGCTACGAAGGCCTGCAACCGGTGTTGAAGGAATGGGCGAAACACGCGTGCGCGCAGCAGCAGGCCCGATGTCCGCCTGGATTGTAGGGTCGCTCGAACAAAAGCAGATTCCGCAAGTAGATCCACGCCATGCGTGGATGCATTTGTAGAGTCGAGCCATGCTCGACTGATTCCATCACCGCGCGAACGGCAGCCGAGCATGGCTCGGCTCTACAGAACACCTGATTCCGCCACCACACGGACACCCGCCGGGCATGGCCCGGCGCTACCGTTACGGCGCCTCGCCCTCGGCCTTGCGCACGAACGCTTCGAACAGCGCCAGTGTCTGCTCGCTTACATGGTGCTCGATACCCTCGGCATCGCGCCGCGCGGTATCCGGGTCCACGCCCAGCGCCAGCAGGAAACGCTCCACGGTCTGATGGCGCTGGCGGCTGGCATGCGCCAGCGCCTCGCCTTCCGGGGTCAGGAACACGCCGCGGTACGGCCGCTGCACCACCCAGCCATCACGGGCCAGCCGCCGCAGCATCTTCGCCACGGTGGGCTGGGCTACGCCCAGCCGGGTGGCGATGTCGACCTGGCGGGCCTCGCCGCCGTCGGCCAGCAGGTCCGAGATCAGCTCGACATAGTCCTCCACCAGCTCCATCCGGTGCGCCTCGCGCACTTGCCGGAAGCTCTCGACCTGGCGCTCGGCCTCGATCAAGGGGGTGCTTTTCAGCGATGTCGAATCGTCGGTCTTGCCCACGCCTGCGCCTGTCCTTCCGGTTGTTCCGGTGTTGAACCTGAATTCTGGACCAGTAACGCGATAAAGACGATTGTTTCACATTGCTAATGACTATAGCAGGAGCTATATTCGGAGCCATGAACACCCTGGCACCCCGCGACCCTTCGGCCTCCACTGCGGCCAGCCTGGGTGCGCTCAACGCCTCGGTGGCGGTGCCCGACAAGGGCCATTGGTGGTTCCGCCTGCTGGCCTTCCTCGGCCCGGGCTACATGATCTCGGTCGGCTACATGGACCCGGGCAACTGGGCCACCGACCTCGCCGGCGGTTCGCGCTTCGGCTACCTGCTGCTGTCGGTCATCCTCATTTCCAACCTGATGGCGGTGATCCTGCAGGCGCTGTCGGCGCGGCTCGGCATCGCCACCGGCATGGACCTGGCCCAGGCCTGCCGCGCGCGTTACCCCAAGCCGGTGAACCTGGCGCTGTGGGCGCTGTGCGAGGCGGCGATCATCGCCTGCGACCTGGCCGAAGTGATCGGCACCGCGATCGCGCTGAAGCTGCTGTTCGACCTGCCGTTGCTGTGGGGCGCGGTGATCACCGCCCTGGACACGCTGCTGGTGCTGCTGCTGATGAACCGCGGTTTCCGTGCGCTGGAAGCCTTCGTGATCGCATTGCTGATGGTGATCTTCGCCTGCTTCATGGTGCAGATCGCGCTGGCCGCACCGCCGGTGATGGAAGTGCTGGGCGGTTTCATTCCGCGCGCGCAGGTGGTAACTGATCCGCACGCGCTGTACATCGCCATCGGCATCATTGGTGCCACGGTGATGCCGCACAATCTCTATCTGCACTCGTCCATCGTGCAGACCCGTGCCTACCCGCGCACCGATGAAGGCCGACGCAGCGCGCTGCGCTGGGCAGTGACCGACAGCACCCTTGCACTGACCCTGGCACTGTTCATCAACGCCAGCATCCTGATCCTGGCGGCGGCGGTGTTCCATGCCAATGGCCGATTTGATGTGGAAGACATCGAGCAGGCGCACCAGCTGCTGGCGCCCATGCTGGGCGTGGGCGCCGCTGCGACGCTGTTTGCAATTGCGCTGCTGGCCTCGGGCCTGAATTCAACGGTGACCGCCACGCTGGCCGGCCAGATCGTGATGGAAGGCTTCCTGCACCTGCGTCTGCCGCCGTGGCTGCGGCGGCTGATCACGCGGGCGCTGGCGATCATTCCGGTGGTGGTGGTGATCATGCTGTTCGGCGACCAGGGCGCGGTAAAGCTGCTGGTGCTGAGCCAGGTGGTGCTGTCGATGCAGTTGCCGTTCGCGATCATCCCGCTGGTGCGGATCGTGACCGACAAGGTGACGATGGGCGCGCTGGTGGCCCCGCGCTGGCTGGGCAGCATCGCCTGGGTGATCGCGCTGGTGATCGTGGCGTTGAACGTGAAGCTGCTGGTGGATACCTTCAGCGGCCAGTAGATCCACGCCATGCGTGGATGCCTTTGTAGAGTCGAGCCATGCTCGACTCATTCCATCACCGCGCGAACAGCAGTCGAGCATGGCTCGACTCTACAGATGCAGCGCAATGGCGGCCTCAATCTGCTGCGGCGACTGGAACCCGGCCAGGCGGGTGCGTTCGTCGCCGTCACGGAACAGGGACAGCGTCGGCGTCTGCCGCAACCCCAGTCCCCTGAAGAACGCTTCACCCAGCACTTCCAGCTGCACGCGCAGCAGGGTGATGCCCTGCCCTGCACTGCTGGTCGCCACGCGGTGCAGCGACATCTCCAGCATCCGGCACCCTGGGCACTGGTCCTTGTGGAAATCCACCAGCACCCTCGGATGTTCGGCCAGCAGCTGCTGGAACTGCTCAGGCGTGGTGGCGTCGATGATCTGCATCGGTGTTGCTCCAGTAATGGGCCAGGACCGCGTCGGTCCAGGCCTCGATGGCCGCGGCATGGCGAACGCCATGCGGCATCTGTTCGATCTCCAGCGGCGGGTAGTCGCTGTGGAAGTAGCGGATCAGCCGGTGCACGGCGCCGCAGTAGTACTCCTGCCCCCACTGCGTCTCGCCGGTACCGAACACCGCCAGCTGCCGTGGCCGCTCGCCGCGCTCGGCGATGCCGGCCACCCAGGCTTTCATCTCCGACGGCGTGCGGCCGGCGTTGTCGGTCCAGCAGCCCAGCAACACCAGGTCGGCCTCATCGGCGGCCAGAGGCGGTGCCTGGCGCAGGTCGTCGGCCTCCTGCCAGTGCACCGCATGGCCCGCTGCGCGGCAACGCTCCGCAATCTGCCGAGCGAGCTCGCGGGTGTTGCCGCTCAACGAGGCGACCACCAGCAGGATGCTCAGCGCTTCGCTGGGCTCAGAGGTCGTCGAAGCCGTTGTCGACGTTGGTCTTCTTGTAACTTGCATTGCGCATCTCGAAGAAGTCGGTCTTGGTTTCGGTGAAGTTGTCGGCGTAGGCCTTGATCCACGGCATCACGTTGTCGGTGGTGTCGCTGTACAGGCGCTCGATGCCGAGCATGCCGGCCATCTTGTTGGCGCGGTACTTCACGTAGCGCACCATCTCGTCCACGTCGATGCCATCGATGCCGTCCAGCACCTCCGACGACCACTGCGTCTCCAGCTCGATCGCATGCTCGAACGATTGGTGCACGTAGGCGGTCAGCTCGTTGGTCTGCAGCTCAGGGTTCTCGCCGATGATGGCGCGGATCAGCTCGCTGATGAACTTGGTATGCGCCAGCTCGTCGCGGTTGATGAAGCTGATGATCTTGCCGGTGCCGTTCATGCGGTTCTGCCGCACCATGTTGTAGAAGTAGGCGAAACCGGAATAGAAGTTGATGCCTTCCAGGATCGAGGACTGGATCAGCGACTTCAGCAGGGTCTCGGCGGTCTTCTCGCGCATGAAGTCGTCATACGCGCCCATGATCGGTGCGTTGCGCTTGATGATGGTCGGATGGGTGCGGGCGATCTCGAAGATGCGGTTCTGGTTCGGCAGGTCGGTGATCGAGGCCAGCACGTAGCTGTAGCTCTCGTTGTGGATCACTTCCTGCTGGCCGATGATCGCTGCATTGGCATGCGCGGCGGGATCGGTGATGTACTCGGCCACGTTGTAGATGAAGCGGGTCTGCGGTGAGTCGAGCGTGGCCAGCAGGCCGATGATGGAGTCGTAGGCGTTCTTTTCGCGTGCGTTGAGCTCGCCGTACTGGCGGGCATCGAGCTTCATGTCGACCTCGTCGGGAATCCAGAAGTTGGTCGACAGCTCCTTGTAGGCCCGATAGAACGACGGGTACGGAATGTCGTTCCAGTTGAGGATGCCGCTGGTGCGGCCGTTGATGATGCCGGTGCTGCGGTTGGGATGGCGCGGTTCGAGGATCTTGATGCGGTCGAGGGGGGTTGCCATGGGTTCCTGCCTTCGTTCTCTTTCTATCGTGTTGCCGGCCAGCGGCCGGCACTACCATGGATCGCGGGGTTGCCGGCCAGCGGCCGGCACTACCGTAGATCGCGGGGTTGCCGGCCAGCGGCCGGCACTACCGTGGGTCGCCGGTGGTCAGCTGGAGCACCACTCGCATTCGCTGATGTCGATGTCGTTGGAGCGCACGTAGTAGGTGCTCTTCAGGCCTTCGCGCCAGGCACTCAGGTGCAGCTCCAGCAGCGTGCTGGCGCGGATCGTGCTGGGCACGTACAGGTTGAAGCTGATCGACTGGTCGACGTGGCGCTGGCGGCGCGCGTTCTGGCGCACGCTGGCGAACTGGTCGACCTTGTAGGCACCCTTCTCGTAGTACGGCCAGGTCTCCAGCGACAGGCCCGGTGCAGCCACCGGACGCCGGAAATCCTTCTTTTCCTCGTAGTAGAACGCGCTGTAGATCGGGTCGATCGATGCGGTGGAACCGGCAATCTGCGCGGTGCTCATGTTCGGCGCGACGGCCAGCAGCCAACCGTTGCGCAGGCCGTGCGTGGCGACCTCGCGGGCCAGGCTGTCCCAGGCCGCGCCGCTGTAGTCGCGATCGCTGAAGTAGCGGCCGTTGTGCCAGTCGCTGCCGGCGAACATCGGGTAGCTGCCCTTTTCCTTTGCCAGCTGCGCGCTGGCCTGGATGGTCAGGAAGTTGATGCGCTCGTAGAGGCGGTCGGCCAGCTCTTCGGCATCCGGCGATTCCCACTGGATCGCCTGCTGCGCCAGCAGGTGGTGCCAGCCGAACGTGCCCAGGCCGATGGCGCGGTACTTGCGGTTGGTGATGGTGGCCTGCGGCACCGGCAACGCGTTGAGGTCGATCACGTTGTCGAGCATGCGCACCTGGATCGGGATCAGGCGCTCCAGCACATCGGTGGCCAGCAGGTCATCCGGCGCACTGATCGCCCGGCCGAGGTTGATCGAGGAGAGGTTGCAGACCACGAAGTCACCGGCACGGCGTGTGGTGACGATCTGGTCGCCGCTGACGATCTCCTGGATCATCCGCGTCGGGCTCATGTTCTGCAGGATCTCGGTGCACAGGTTGCTGGAATAGATCATGCCCGCGTGCTTGTTCGGGTTCCGGCGGTTGACCTCGTCGCGGTAGAACAGGAACGGGTTGCCGGTCTCCAGCTGGCTGAGCATGATCCGCTTGAACAGATCGATGGCCTTCACCGTGCGGCGGCTGATGCGCTCATCGGCCACCAGCTCGGCGTAGCGGTCACGGAAGCTGCCCGAACCACGCTTCTCGTCGTAGAAGTCCTGCAGGTACCAGCCCTTGGCCTGCTTCACCTCGTGCGGGTCGAACAGGTACCAGTCGGCGCGACGCTCGACCGCTTCCATGAACAGGTCCGGCACGCACACCGAGGTGAACACATCGTGCGCGCGCAGACGCTGGTCCCCATTGTTGAGGCGCAGGTCCATGAAGGCTTCGATGTCGCGGTGCCAGATGTCCAGGTACACCGCCACCGCACCCTTACGCTGGCCGAGCTGATCAACAGACACCGCAGTGTTGTTGAGCTGCTTGATCCACGGCACCACGCCGCCGGAGGAATTGGCCACGCCACGGATCGGCGCGCCGCTGCTGCGCACATAGCCCAGATAGGCTCCAACACCACCGCCGTGCTTGGACACACGGGCGATATCGGTGTTGGAGTCATAGATGCCCTGCAGGCTGTCGTCCACCGTGTCGATGAAGCAGCTCGACAACTGCCCGCCCACCTTGCCGGCATTGGCCAGGGTCGGTGTGGCCACCGTCATGTACAGGTTGGACAGCGCCCAGTACGCCTCTCCGACCAGCTGCATGCGCCGCTCGCGCGGCTTTTCCTCCTGCATCAGGTACAGCGCGATGGTCAGCCAGCGCTCCTGCGGCAGTTCGTAGACCTCACGGCTGCGGTCGCTGGCCAGGTAGCGCGTGGCCAGCAGGTACAGGCCGTTGTACGCGAACAGGCGATCGCGTTCCGGATCGATCATCTCGCCGGCCTGCTGCAATTCTTCCTTCGAGTAGCAGCGCAGGATGTCGTTGCTGTAGATGCCGCGATCGGCCAGGCTTTCCTGCAGGCCCACGTAGGAGCCGTACTTCAGGCCGACGTCGTAGAAGCGGTTGCGGCTGGCGCGCTTGTACAGGCGACGCAGGTAGATGCGCGCGGCAAACTGTTCCCACTCCGGCGCGACCAGGTCCACGCGCGATTCGGCCTCGCGGATCAGCAGATCGACCAGGTCATCGGCGCTGATGCTCGGTTTGCGTTCGACCATCGCCTGCACTACGCGGCGGTAGTCGCTCACATCCAGCTGCGGGAACTCGGCATGCACGGCGTCGATGCTGCGCTGCAGGCGCTCGGCCTCGAACGGCAGGCGACGGTTGCCGGCCTCCTTGGTGATCCAGGTCGGCACGCGCTCGCCACCGGCGCGCAAGGCGTCGCCAGCGCCGGCCAGATCGGCCACGCGGAAGGTACTGTCGGTCATGGTGGTGAAACTCCAGGCTCGCACGCGCGTCGGCGGTCGATGCCATGGCGGCCCTGCACGCGATACCGGCGCACGGGGCGGTCGGGGTGGGATGCCAAAGCGCGGGAACACCAGATCGTCGGCAACAGCCTGCGCCTGCGGCCGGTATCCGGGCCGTGGGGGCGATCTGGGTCCGCACGATGGCGGCCGCGTCGACACGGCAAGCCTTCAGGGGCGGGCCGCGGGACGTTTGCTGCATGTCCGGCGGCGGCGGCTGACCGGGAGTGACGGCCACAACATAGTGGGGATACTCGGAGCCGTCAACACAAGATGCGGTAATCAGCACATGTCGCGACGATCAGTCGCAGGATGCCGTGTTGCACCGGCGGCGCCTTGTCGACATCCCCTGCGTCCCCAGTTCGGTACAACATCAACTTTCCCCGGAACACCGCCCATGCGCGCTGCCCAGTACCCCTCCTTCGGCGACCCGGCCGACGTCCTCGCCATTGCCGATGCCGCCCTGCCCGAGCCCGGCCCCGGCGAGGTGCGCATCCGCACCGTGCTGGCCTCGATCCACAACCACGACCTGCTGACCGTGCGCGGCCTGTATGGCTACAAGCCGACGCTGCCGGCGATCGGGGGCAGTGAAGCACTGGGCGTGGTCGATGCACTCGGCGATGGCGTCGACGGCCTGCAGATCGGCCAGCGGGTGGCCGCCGCCTCGGTGCACGGCACCTGGGCCGAGGCCTTCATCGCCCCGGCACGCATGGTGATTCCGATGCCGGAGGCGATCCCGGACGAAATGGCCGCGCAGCTGATCGCCATGCCGCTGAGCGCGCTGATGCTGCTGGAATTCCTGCACGTCGAAGCAGGCCAGTGGATCGTGCAGAACACCGCCAACGGCGCGGTGGGCAAATCGCTGGCGATGCTGGCGCGGGCGCGTGGCGTGCATGTGGCCAACCTGGTGCGCAATGCCGATGCGGTCGCACAGTTGCAGGCATTGGGCATCGATCATGTGTTCGACACCTCGGTGGACGGCTGGAAGGATCGCGTGCGTGAGGCGACCGGCGAAGCGCAGGCCGCGGCCGCGGTGGATTCCATCGGCGGCGACGCCAGCGGCGATCTGGTCGACCTGCTTGGCCACCACGGCACCCTGGTGTCGTTCGGTGTGATGAGCGGCGAACCCATGCGCATTCCCGCCGGCGGCCTGATCTACAAGGAAGCCACGGTGAAGGGCTTCTGGGGCAGCAAGATCAGCCAGGCGATGGCGGTGGAGGACAAGCGCCGGCTGGTTGGCGAACTGCTGAAGCGCGCGGCGAGCGGCGAACTGACCCTGCCGGTGGAGCAGATCTTCGCACTGGACGACATCGCCCAGGCAGCAAAGGCCGGTGCGGGTTCGGGCCGCAATGGCAAGGTGCTGCTGCGGCCGTGATGGGCTGGCACTGCCTTCTGTAGAGCCGAGCCATGCTCGGCTGCTTTCCTGTCAGTGTGCGGAGCCGAGCGTAGGCTCGGCTCTACAGGAGCGTGCGGACCAACGGTCCGCACCCACCGAGAGCAAGAAGCAGCCACTTCGTTAAGAACCTGTGATGTATAACTGAATGCGCTTTCGTCATTGGAAGGCGCACGTGGCTGCGTGCGGTACTGACGGCTCCTCCCCCGTTCGGCGTTGTCGCTTCCATGTACCGCACCACCCTGAACCTGCTTGCCGGCGCGATCGCGCTGGGACTCACCGCCGGCGCTGCCGGCGCCGCTGAAACCGCCGACACCGGCAAGGACAGCACCACCCTCGGCACCGTGCTGGTGACCGGCTCCAACATCAAGCGCAGCGATACCGCCGGGCCCAACCCGGTGCAGATCGTCAGCCGCGAACAGATCGAACAGACCGGTCGCTCCACCCTTACCGATGTGCTGCGCAACCTGTCGGCCAATGCCGGCAACAGCTTCGACGAGCAGTACACCGGCAGCTTCGCCGCCGGTTCTGCATCGATCGGCCTGCGTGGCCTGTCACCGAAGAACACGCTGGTGCTGGTCAACGGCTATCGGGTGTCCAACTTCGGCTTCGCGCTCAACACCCAGGACACCTTCGTTGACCTCAATGCGCTGCCGATCAGTGCGGTCGAGCGCATCGAAGTGCTGAAGGATGGCGCCTCGGCGGTGTACGGCTCCGACGCCATCGCCGGCGTCATCAACATCATCCTGCGCAAGAACTTCCAGGGCGTGGAGGTCGGCGGCGGCTTCGGTACCGCCACCCAGGGCGGCCTGAACGAACGCAAGGCCAACCTGCTGGCCGGCTTCGGTGATCTGGAACAGCAGGGCTGGAACGTGCTGTTCGGGCTGGATCTGCTCAAGCGCGACCGCCTCGATGGCGATGACCGTGCCTATACCCGCAGCGGCGATTTCCGCGACAAGCCCGGTGGTCGCCTGGCCGGGTGGTCCACTGCCGGTGGCAACTGGCTGAGCAACCCGCGTGCGCCGCAACCGTTCGCCAACTGCCCCGACGGCAGCCAGCTGCGCCCGTACAGCGACTTCGGCAGCACCCTGCCCGGCCAGGCCTGCGCCTTCAATGCGCAGCCGTTCAAGACCCTGCAGCCCGGCGCCGAGCGCCTGCAGGCGTCGCTGAGTGCGACCTACCGCTTCAATGACAGCGTCGAGGCCTTCGCCGATGTGCTGTACAGCCACAACAAGGCCGACCAGATCTTCAGCGCGCCACTGACCGTCGGGCCGGGCCTGCGTGCCTACAACCCGGCCACCGGCACCCTGATCGATGTGCCGGCGGTGCTGCCGGTCGGCCACCCGAACAACCCGGGCAGCACGCCGCTGCCGTTCGAGTACACCTTCTTCGATCTCGGCCCACGCCTGAAGGACAACACCCAGGTGTTCTACCGTGCCCTGGCCGGGGTGCGCGGCAGTGGCGAGCGCTGGGATTGGGAAGTAGCAGCGCTGACCTCGCAGAGTGCACAGCGCGAGTACGTCGACAACTTCGTCAACCGCTACGCCTTCGAGCAGATCCTGCGCGATGGCAGCTACAACTTCCTCAACCCGTCCAGCACGCCCGGGGCGCTGGATGCACTGCGCCTGCAGACCAAGCGTCCGGGCTGGTACAAGCTGCACGCGTTGAACGTAAAGGCGTCGACCACGCTGTGGGAGCTGCCGGCCGGTGCAGTCGGCTTCGCCTGGGGCGCCGAGTTCCGCAAGGAATCATTGGATGCGCGCACCAGCGCACAGGTGCTGTCGGGTACCGAGCTGCGCCCGGCCATCAACGTGGTCAACGGCGAGCGCCAGGTCAGTGCCGCCTACGCCGAACTGAGCGTGCCGCTGCACCGCACTCTGGAGCTGCAGGTGGCCGGTCGTGGCGATCACTATGACGACTTCGGCAAGGCGTTCTCGCCGAAGGTGGCGCTGCGCTGGCAGCCGCTGGACAGCCTGCTGCTGCGCGGCTCGTTCTCGCGCGGCTTCCGTGCACCGTCGCTGCCCGAAATCGCGCCGGGCCAGACCGTCAGCTACGGCTCGGTGATCGATCCGTTCGACCCACTGCAACCGGGCGGCAGCCGCGGCGTGACCAACATCCGCACCGGCAACCCTGACCTGAAGGCCGAGCGCTCGCGTAACTTCAACGTGGGTGCGGTGTGGTCGCCGGATGGCGATACCAGCATCGGCCTGGACTGGTACCGCATCGAACAGGACAACCTGGTCAAGCCTGACAGTGCGCAGTTCATCGTCGACAACCCGACCCTGTTCCCGGGCCGCGTACAACGCGAGAACGGACGCATCCAGTTCATCACCAACCAGTACGCCAACCAGGGCGAACTGACCACCTCGGGGCTGGATCTGGACGCCAGCCGCACCTTCCGCACCGACGGTTGGGGCAACTTCACCGTCGCCGGCAGCTGGACCCACCTGCTCAGCTTCAAGCAGCCGCTGGTGGCCGGCCAGGCCCCGTATGAAGGGGCTGGCAACAACCGCCATGGCGCGCTGCCGCGCACCCGCGGCACCACCTCGTTGAACTGGGCGGTGGGCGACTGGAGCAGCACGCTGAGCCTGCAGTACGTGAGTGGCTACGACCAGCGTGTGGCGACGGCCACCAGCAACCCGGGGCTGCGTGACCGCATCAAGCCGTATCACCAGCTGGATCTTTACGTGGCCTACGAAGGTATTCCCAACACCACGCTGTCGCTGTCGGTGCTGAACCTGACCGACAAGGACCCGCCGTTCGACCCGGCCGGTGGCTCCAACGGTTTCGACATCAGCCAGTACAACCTGCGCGGGCAGTTCGTCTCGCTGGGGGCGCGCTACCGGTTCTGATGCGATATCGGGGCGGCGGTGATGCGCCGCCCCGTTCGCGTTGCCGGCCAGCGGCCGGCACTACCATCAACGTGCATCAGCGGCTCAGGTGCAGGAACTGCAGGTGCCGTTCGTACTGGCTGATGATGTCGTTGATGATCTGCTTGCGGCTGTAGCCGACCAGGTCGTAGTCCTGACTGCCTTCGAACAGGTGCACTTCAGCGCGGTAGTAGCGCTGGTTGCGCAGCTGCTGCGCGGCGAACGACGGGGTCAGGTAGCCACTCAGGATCACCCGGTACAGGAAGTCCTGCTGCTCGCCGTGGTTCACCGTCAACTCCATGTCGCCGGCCTCGAAGCGCGTCGCCACATCCCAGCCCTGCCCGCGCAGCTGTTCGGCCACCGCTTCCATCGCCGGCTTCACGGTGTCGTCCATGAAGCGGTAGACCTGGTCGCGCACCGGGAAGTGCATGGCCTGGCTCAGGCGCTGGCGCCAGCCCTGGTGGTGGCGGTCGTCACCGATCAGCGGCGAGGGACGGTACTGCAGCGCGCGCTTGCGGTGCGATTCGTCACTGAAGGCGCGGGTCAGGCCCCACATCATCAGCAACAACACCGCCGAGAACGGCAGCGACGCCAGCACCACTGCCGATTTCAGCGCATCGATGCTGCCGGCCAGCAGCAACCCGGCGGTCAGCACCGCGATGACCGTGCCCCAGAACACGCGCAGCCAACGCGGACCATCATCCTCCGGCGCCCCGCCATGCGAGGACAACGTGGACAGCACCACCGCGCCGGAGTCAGCCGATGTCACGAAGAAAATGAAACTGACGAACACCGTCACCGCGATCACTGCCTTGCTCCACGGGTAGCCGTCCAGCAGCGCGTACAGCACAGTGGGTGGATCATCCACCGCCAGTTGCGCCAGTTGCTGCTGGCCATGGTGCAGCACCTGGTCCAGTGCACTGTTGCCGAAGATCGACAGCCACGCCAAGGTGAAGCCGAGCGGGATCAGCAGGACGCCGAACACGAATTCGCGGATGGTGCGGCCACGCGAGATGCGGGCGATGAACAGGCCGACGAACGGCGCCCAGCCGATCCACCAGGCCCAGTAGAACACCGTCCAGCCGCCCAGCCATTCCGGTCGGCCGCCATAGGCGTACACATCGAAACTCTTGCCGACCACGCTGCCGAGGTAGTCGCCCAGGTTCTGCATCAGCGTGCTGAGCAGATACTGGGTGGGGCCGGCGCACAGCATGAACAGCACCAGCGCGATCGCCAGCAGCATGTTGATGTTGGCCATCCAGCGCACGCCCTTCTCCACGCCTGAAACGGCCACAGCCACCGCCGCGCCCATCATGCTGACCACCAGGATGATCTGCACCAGGTTGGAGTGCGGGATGTTGAACAGGTGCGACAGGCCGGCGTTGAGGTGCAGCACGCCGAAGCCCATGTCGGCGCCGATGCCGAACACGGTGGCGACAATGCCCAGCGCGTCCACGGTGTAGCCGATCGGGCCATTGATGCGCTTGCCGATCAGCGGGTACAGCGCCGAACGCAGGGCCAGCGGCAGGTTGTGGCGGTAGGCGAAGTAGGCCATCGCCATCGCAGCGAGTGCGAACACGCCCCAACCGTGCAGGCCCCAGTGCAGGAACAGCAGCTGCATGGCCTGGCGCGCGCCGGCCTCACCGGCCGCCGGATCGCCCTGTGGCGGCTGCAGGTAATGGGTCAGCGGTTCGGAGACGCAGAAGAAGAACAGGGTGATGCTGATGCCGGCGGCGAACAGCATGCCGGCCCAGGAGAGATAGCTGAACTCCGGCTCGTCATGGTCGGCACCGAGCTTGATGCCACCGTACTTGGACAGCGCCACGCCGACCACGAACACCAGGTAGAGGGTCATCGCCAGCA
This sequence comes from Stenotrophomonas sp. 99219_Sma, assembly GCF_056480785.1. Classification (NCBI taxonomy): domain Bacteria; kingdom Pseudomonadati; phylum Pseudomonadota; class Gammaproteobacteria; order Lysobacterales; family Lysobacteraceae; genus Stenotrophomonas; species Stenotrophomonas sp. 99219_Sma. Next base: position 2,686,173 of record NZ_CM151117.1, read on the forward strand.
GGTAGTACCAACCGACATTGAGTGCGGCCCAGTCCTGCGCCTTGACCAGAAGGCGGCCCGCACCGAGCGGGAACAGGCTGACAAACAGCGCGAACGCCACGACAACGATCGCCGCGAAGGCGAACACAGGTCGAAGAGTGCGCACCGGGGATTGTTGCGGCTCCAGTACTTCCATGGGGCGGCGTTCTCCGGTAGATCAAAGGGTTAGCCGACCGATTCTGGCTGAACCGCAGTGGACAGAGCATGAAGTTGCAGCCTGTGGTCACAGGCCCGGCCCACCATTCCGTGTTATCACGCGCGCGCCGAAGCGCGCCTGCGAGCGCGGCCGCGCGCGGACCGCGTGCATCGCGGCCACGCGCGTACTGTCCAATCACGACATCACATGCACCGCGCACAGCTTGTTGCCATCCGGATCGCGAAGGTAGGCCAGGAACAGCTGCCGCCCGGCCATGTTGCGGATGCCGGCCGGGTCTTCGATGGCGGTGCCACCGTGGCTTACGCCTGCGTCCTGCCAGCCACGCACGGCATCGGCGCTGTCCAGGGTGAAGCCGATGGTGCCGCCATTGGCATGGCAGGCCGGCTCGCCATCGATCGGTGCGGTGACGATGAACATGCGACCGTCCTTGAAATACACCAGGCGCCCCTTGTCATCGAAGACACCCGGACGGGCGCCCAATGCGGTGAACAGGGCATCGTAGAAGCGATGGGCGACGTCCATGTCGTTGGTTCCAACGGTGATGTGGCTGAACATGCGGGCACTCCCTGCGGAAAGACCGCAGTGTCGGCGAGCGAGGCGGTCATCGCAAACGCCCTGGCCACTGCCACCTGCGCAGGGTTTGTCGTGCGCCGCGCGACCATTCTATAATGGGAATCATTCTCATTAATGATCGATGCCGATGGCCGTGCCCGCCGCCTCCAGCACTGCGCTGGCGGGGTTCTACCGCGAACACCATGGCTGGCTGCTGGGCTGGCTGCGCCGCCGCACCCACAACGCCGACTGCGCCGCCGACCTGACCCAGGACACCTTCGTGCGCCTGCTCAGCCGTCGTGTCGATCCGTCCGAACTGCGCCTGCCGCGTGCCTATCTCAGCACCATCGCGCACGCGCTGCTGGTCAATCACTGGCAGCGCGCGGATCTGGAGCGCGCCTACCTGACGGCCTTGGCCGCGCAGCCGGAGCCGGTGCATCCATCGGCGGAGGAGCGCACGCAGGCGCTGCAGCTGCTGCATGCCATCGCCGACATGCTGTCCGGCCTGGCCGAACGCCCACGCCGTGCGTTCCTGCTGGCACGACTGTCTGGCCTGGGCTATGCGGAGATCGGCCAGCAACTGGGCGTGTCCGAGCGCATGGTCAAGAAGTACATGGCGCAGGCGATGCTGCATTGCCTGCGCCTGTCCGGCGACGCCACGGCATGAATGCCGCACTGGCCAGCCCGGCGCTGGAGCAGGCGGCAGAGTGGTTCGCGCTGCGACAGCAGGGCTGGAGTGACAGCGACCAGCAGCGATGGCACGCATGGCTGCATGCCGATGCTGGCCACGCCGACGCGTGGCGCCGGGTCGAGACGGTCTGGCAGTCCTTTGCTCCACTGTCGGCACCGGCTGCTGCCACGGCACTCGATGCTGCCGGACGTCGCCGCCGTCGCGCGCTTCGCAGCCTCGGTGGCGCCCTCGGCATCGGTGCGGTCTCCCTGCTCGGCCTGCACGGGCTGCGCGAACAACGCGGCCTGCAGACACAGCGCACCGCTGCCGGGCATACCGGGCAGTGGACGCTGATCGACGGCAGCCAGCTGTGGCTCAACGCCGACAGTGAAGTCACGATCGACATCGGCAGCGGCCGCCGCGCCCTGCATCTGCTGCGTGGCGAGCTGCTGCTGCAGACCGGCCACCATCCCGCATTCACCGGTCTGCCCCTGACCGTGCATGTGCCGGGCGCACGCCTGCAGCCGATCGGCACCCGCTTCGCGGTCGGTCGCGAAGCGCAGGGCAGCCGGTTGGATGTATTCGAGGGCGCGGTGCGCTGCCTGCCGATGTTTGGTGCGGCGCTGGATGTGGCTGCCGGAGGCGCGGTGCGGATCGGCCCGATGGGCGGGCTCACAACGGTCGCTGCCGATCCTCTGCGCGGTGACTGGCAGGACGGACGACTGCAGGTACAGGACACGCCTTTGATCCGCGTCATCGATGAGCTGGCCCGCCACCATCAGGGCTATCTTGGCTGTGATCCGGCGCTCGCCGCATTGAAAGTCACGGCAGTACTGCCACGCCTGGACAGCACCCAGGCGCTGCATCTGCTGGCCCGCGCCCTGCCGATCCGTGTCGAGCAGCGCTGGCCGTGGTGGACCGTCGTGCGTTCGCTTTGAAATCGCGGTTCCCTTTCTGCGCGCTCACCGGGCACTACAAGGGAACCCATTGCGGATGTTGCCGCCCCCATGAAACTGCCCTGCCCCTCCCCTCGCCCCCTGGCCATCGCGCTGTGCCTGGCCATGGCCTCCCCGTGCCTGCTGCCGGCCTCGGTCCATGCACAGGAGACCGCCGCGGTCCGCTGGCAGATTGCGCCCGGCCCGCTCGACCAGGCCCTGACCGCGTTCGGCCAGCAATCGGGCCTGTCCATCGCCGCCGACGCACGCCTGACCCGCGGCCGCCACAGCAGCGGCGTGCAGGCCACGCTCGGTACTGACGCCGCATTGGCGCAGCTGCTGGCCGGCACCGGCCTGGCCTTCCAGCGTGATGCCAGCGGTGTGGTGCTGCAGGCGGCACCCACCGCTGAAGCCGGGGTACGCCAGATCGGCACCCTGCGCGTGGCCGGCCAGGCCAGCGAAGGCGCTTCACCGTGGGGCCTCGCCGATGCCGATGCGGTCTACCGTGACAGCGGCTCGCGCGTGCACCTGGACCATCAGCAACTGGAACGCTTCCGCGGCCAGTCGATCGGCGACGTGCTGGCCGGTGCGGTGGGCGTGCACACCGCTGACGTTCGCAACGGCGGTGCGCTGGACGTCAACATCCGCGGCCTGCAGGGCCAGAACCGGGTGCCGGTGATCATCGACGGCGGCCAGCAGGCCATCGACGTGTACCGCGGCTATGCCGGCGTGCAGCAGCGCAGCTATCTCGATCCCGATCTGATCAGTGCGGTCAGCATTGAAAAGGGACCAAGCCTGGCCGCCAACGCCGCCAGCGCGATCGGCGGCGTGGTCTACATGGAGACGCTGAAGGTCGATGACATCCTCGACGATGGCCAGACCTGGGGCCTGCGCGTGCGCGGCGGCGTGGCCGACAACAGCATCGACCGCACCCGCACCTTCAAGCAGATCGCGCGCGGCAGCGAAAACCGCAACAGCCTGCGCGACCCGCGCGACTGGAATGGCAGCGTGGCCTTCGCCCAGCGTGGCGAAGACTGGCAGCTGGTCGCGGCCTATGCGCGGCGCCGCCAGGGCAACTTCTTCGCCGGCAGCAACGGTGCGCATCGCTACGACAACCAGCACCTGTCCAGCGGCGGTACCGGCATGTCCAGCCAGGCCGTATCCAAGCTCTTCCATCCGGGCGATGAGGTGCTCAACACGCATACCGACAACGAATCGGCATTGCTGAAATTCACCTGGACGCCCAACCCGGACCAGCGGTTGGAGCTGAGCCACCGCTACTTCAACTCCAGCTTCGGCGAGATCATGCCGTCGGCGATCGGACGCGTGGGTGAGTCCAATGAATGGGTGACCTACGTGGATAAGGCCAACACCATGTTCCAGTTCGAGCCGGGAAAAATGCGGGTCAACGCCACCTCGCTGCGCCACCGCTACCGGCCCGAGGCACATCCGTGGCTGGACCTGAGCAGCACGCTGTGGTTTACCACCGCCACCAGCCGCATGTTCAACAGCAACATCGCCAACACGCCGCTGTTCAAGGACGTGCCCAACGACCAGATGCCGGACACGCTGGGCGAAACCTACGGCCCGGGACTGCAGTCGGACGTGAAGACCCAGCGCTGGGGCGTGGACAGCAGCAACACCACGCGCTTCAGCAATGCTCTGGGCGACTGGACGCTGCGCTATGGCGCGTCCTTCCAGCACGAGGACACGGCGCCCAACTCACCGGTGCTGCCGGTGGATTTCAACAACAACCGCTACCTGCGCTCGGGCACACGCCGCGAAGCCAGCGTCGTCGCCTCGCTGCAGTGGCAGCCCTGGGACTGGCTGTCGCTGACTGCCGGCGGCCGCTTCACCGACTACCGCACCCGCGACCGCAACCGCGTCGCTTTCGTCAGTGAATCGCGCGACCTGCGCTACACGTTCGCGCGCCTGAGCAAGGGCGGCCAGCTGCTGCCGGGCTGGTACAAGGAGTGGTACCCGGATGCACAGGGCAACTACACCTACGACTCGCTGCGCGCCACGCCCTATGGCGACAGCACGCTGGGCCAGGCCTACGATTTCGACGGCTTCATTCCTGATCCGCGCGGTGCCAACGGTTTCTATACCAAGCAGATTCCCACCGCCTGGGGCTACAAGCCGGCGATCCGGCGCTCCGGCCACGGCTTCGCGCCCTATGCCGAAGCACGCTTCAACCTCGATCAGGACATGTTCTTCTACGTGAAGTACGCGCAGGGCTGGAAGATGCCCAGCCTGTTCGAGTCGACGCTGGGCAACAGCACCTCGGCACCGGTGGCCGACCTGAAGCCGGAGAAGAACCGCTCGTGGGACATCGGCTTCAGCCTGCTCAAGCAGGACCTGTGGCGCGACGGCGACCGCCTGGCGTTCAAGGTTGCCTGGTTCAAGAACGATATCGACAACGCGATCACCCGTCGCTTCGATTCCAGCAACTGGGCGTTCTACGTCGACAACGTCGACAACTACACCGTGTCCGGCTACGAGCTGCAGTCCGGCTATGACGCCGGCATCGCCTACCTGGACCTGTCGGCCAGCTACTATCAGCGCGCGCGCACCTGCGATGCGGCCACCGCCAAGCGCCTGCGCGAAGACCCGTATGCGAAGTGGAGCAAGCTGGACACCACGCCGGACTGCGTGGACGGCGGCTTCGGCACCTCGTTCGTCAACGCACAGAACCCGCCGAAGTACTCGATCCACAGCACGCTCGGCTTCCGCCTGTTCGACAAGCGGCTGGATACCGGCATCCGCCGTACCTACAACAGCGGCCCCACCCACGAACTGGACAAGCCCTGGAACACCACCGGTTCGACCGGCCTGCAGAACATCTACCTGCCGACCGCGATCTATGACTTCTACGCACGCTGGCAGTTCACGCCGCGCAGCGAAGTGGAGCTGGTGGTCAGCAATCTGCGCAACACCTACTACATGGACACGCTGGCGATGAGCCTGATGCCGGGCCCGGGCCGCACCACGCGGCTGAACTTCACCGCACGCTTCTGACTGCTTCAGAAACAGCAACGCCCCGGGGAGATCATCCCCGGGGCGCTTGATTGCGGCGGCTCACGCTCTGGAAGGGGCCAACCGTGGTTCTGGTAGGCGCCAACCTTGGTTGGCGCAACGATGCATCACTTCGCGGTACTCAGCAGCAGCACTGCAATAGTGACCAGCGCAATGCCGACCCAGCCGATCGGACGCAGGCGGTTGCCGAACAATAGGCGGCCGCAGGTGGCGGTACCGATCACGCCGATCGCACCCCACATCGCATAGGCGGTAGCCAGGTCCATGTAGCGCACCGCTTGGCCGAGCAGGGCGAAGGCGATCCAGACCATGACGATTGCAGCGACGCCCCAGCGCCAGCGGCGGAAACCTTCCGACTTGGCCACCATCATGTTGGCGGCGACGTCGATCAAGGCCGAACAGATCACGAAAAAAAACGCCAAGGTATTCATCAGTGCGCCTCCCCGAGGGTGACGCAGACGATGCCGACCACTGCCAGCACCAGGCCGGCCAGCTGCTGCAGCGACAGGCTTTCACCAAAGACGGTGAGGCCGACCACAGTGAGCAGGGTCAGGCCGAGGCCTTCCCACACTGCGTAGGCCACGCCCACGGCGATGCGGCGCACCGACTGCGCGAGGAAGAAATAGGACAGCGCCAGCGCGCCGGCCATGATCAGATAGCCGGTCCAGCCGCCATCGCGAGCGGCATGGGCCATGAACGAGGTGCCGACCACTTCGGCGACGATCGCCACGGTCAGGCAGGCCCAGGCGACCAGCGCGCCACGGGCGGGAACAGTACGGGACATGTGAAGCTCCTTGCAGGGCGGGGACCACGCCGCCTCATCAATGGATCCACGCCGAGCGTGGAGGGTCCGGAACGCCCCGCAGACGGGGGCGACGGAAGCAAGTATCATCGCCTTTTACGGTGGTATCAAAATGGATTCCATCGACAGGAGCGATGGATCAATGCCCTACTCCCCTGAATCCCTGCAGGCCTTCGTGGAAGCCGCGGCGCTGGGCTCGTTCTCGGCGGCGGCGCGGCGCCTGCGCAAGACCCAATCGACGGTCAGCACCGCCATCGCCCACCTGGAAGCCGACCTGGGCGTGAGCCTGTTCGACCGCAGCGGGCGCTACCCGCAGCTGACCGAGGCCGGGCGCCAGGTACTTGGGCACGCGCAGGAAATCCTGGCTGCCGATGCCCGCCTGCAGCAGTTGAGCGTACGCCTGGCCGCACCGGTCGAACCGCGCCTGACCGTGGCGTTCTCCGACGTCTACCAACTGGACCCGGAACAACGGGGGCTGCAACGCTTCGCCGAGGCGTTCCCGGAGATCGAGCTGGAATGGCTGGATGCCGAGGGCGAGGACGTGCTGGAACTGGTAAGCAACGGACGCGCCGCGCTGGGTCTGCTGCCACGGCAGGAGCACTATCCGGACGGACTGGTGGCACGTCCGCTGGCGCACCACAGCGAGCTGTCGGTGTATGTGGCGCGCGAGCATCCGCTGGCCAGCGCTGGCCGTCGCGCCGCCGCACAGCTGGCGCGGCATAGACAGGTGCGCTTGAGCGCGGAAGTCGATCAATCCCGCGTGGTCACCGGCCTGGCCTGGACCGCCACCGACTACCTGATGGTGATGGAAATGGCCGAGGACGGCCTCGGCTGGGCCGAACTACCGCGCGCACTGGTACAGCGCTACGACCGCGGGCGGCTGGTGGAACTGGTACTGCCCGGCTGGCCACGGCGCATCCACAGCGACCTGCTGTGGCGCCGCGACGCGCCGCCAGGCCCAGCCGCACTATGGTGGGCCGACGCGCTGGGGTGAAAAGGGGACGGAGGGGATTAAGTCGTTTGTGGCACAAACGACTTAATCCCCTCCGTCCCCTTTTTCAGTTGCCGGCCAGCGGCCGGCACTACCGATCAGCGGTGCGCTAGCGCGTAATCCAGCGCCGAGCACACCGCCGCCACCTGTGCGTCGTTGCACTGCTGCGGGGTCGCGCGCGGGCTGTCTGGGTAGACCTCGGTGGTGGTGGTGTACTTCGCCCCGGTAATGCCGGCGCACAGGCCCAGCTTCACCAGCGGGTACTCGATCACGCCATGCGCCACCACCGGCGAACCGATGATCTCGCCCTTGTCGTCGGCCGGCGCGATGTGAGTAACCTTTTCCACTGCGGCGATCACCGCCTGCTGGAAGGCCGCCTGCGGGGCCTCGCTGTCGTCCACCAGATAGAAGCCATCCGGAATCAGGCCCGGCTCGAACGGCTTGCCGTCGCGCGCCGCCAGCGCCGGGCGGAACTCGCTCTCGTCGCTGTCGGTGGTTTCGTGCAGGTCGATGTGCAGCACGAACTGGCCCTTGATCGGTGTGATCAGCTCGATCAACGCGGTCGACTCACGGGCCGGGCCATCGGCGCGGAAATTGCGGTTCGGGTCGATCGCATCGAAGTTCCAGCGGTTGATGCGCTCGAAGCCCCACGGATTCACGCACGGCGCCACCAGCAGGTTGGCCTTGCCGGCGTAATCGGCCGCGTGCTTTTCGAGAAACTCCAGCGCGCCCATCACGCCGCTGGTCTCGTAGCCGTGCACGCCACCGGTGACCAGCGCGGCCGGCAGCGCCGGGTTCCAGTCGCGGCTGCGCAGGGCGAACAGTGTGTAGGTCTCGCCGGCGTAATCGAGCTGGCCATAGGCCACCTTGTCGAAGCGCAATGCCAGGGCTTCGATGCGCGGCAGCACTTCCTCGTCATAGCGACGCAGGCGCCGCTGGCGGCCACGCCACGCCTCCCGTTCCGCCGCTCCCCACGGCTTGCCAGGGGTTCCGACGGGGTAGAAAGCGGCTTGGGACATGGCAGATCTCAGCGAGTCAGGAAGCAATCACCTACTTTACCATCGGCCCGTCAGCATGAACCGGAGGCGCATTCCATTGGCGAATGGAATCAGCAATAATTCTCATTTACGACCTTCCACAACCCGCACCGATGCCCACCCACGCCCCGCAAACGGCCCGCCTGCCACTGGCTGCCGCCCTCGCCCTGTGCCTGATTCCGGCCGCCAGCGCCTTCGCCCAGGACGGCGCCACCACGCTGGACAGCATCCAGGTTTCCGGCAGCTGGCTGGGCACCGGCCTGCATGACAGCGTCAAGCGCTTCGCCGGCGCACGGACGGTGGTCGACCGCCAGCGCATCGAGGCCAGCGGCGCGGCCAGCATCGGCGATGCCATGCGCCGCATCCCCGGCGTGCAGGTCACCGACAACTCCGGCACCGCCGGCAGTTCGGTCTCGCTGAACATCGGCGTGCGCGGCCTGACCGGGCGCTACTCGCCGCGCTCGACCGTACTGCTGGATGGTGTACCGCTGGCGGTGGCGCCGTATGGCCAGCCGCAGCTGTCGTTCGCACCGACCAGCCTGTCCAACATCGAGTCGATCGACGTGGTGCGTGGCGGCGGCGCGGTGCGCTACGGGCCGCAGAACGTGGGCGGCATCATCAACTTCAGTACCCGCGCCATTCCCACCGGTGCCGGCCTGCACGGTGAGGCCGGCGTGCGCTACACCGCCTACGACCACGGCGGCGGCGACAGCACCCAGTACAACGCCTTCCTCGGCGGCACCGGCGACAACGGCCTGGGCGCGGCCCTGCTGTACTCCGGCCAGGATGGCCGCGGCTGGCGCCAGGGCAGCGATGACCGTTTCAACGACCTCGCGCTGAAGTTCGCGTACGCCATCGACGAACAGCAGGAACTGCGCGCCAAGCTCTCCTACTACGATGTGCGCTCGCTGACCCCGGGTGGCCTGACCCGCGCCCAGTACGAAGCCGACCCGTTCCAGAACACACGCCCCACCGATTTCTGGAAAGGCCACCGCACCGGCATCGACCTGGGCTACACCAATACGCTCTCGGCCAACAGCGAGTTCGAGGTACTGGCCTATTACAACGAAAGCAGCCGTGCCAGCTCGCTGATCAACGCCGCCAATACCCAGCTGACCGTGCAGCCGCGCGACTACCGTGTGCTCGGCATCGAGCCGCGCTACACCCAGCGCCTGCACTGGGGCGCCAGCGTGCACGACATCACCGCCGGCTACCGCTTCCTGCGAGAGCGTGGCAACGACCGCAGCTACACAGTCACCCGCCGCACCGGCGCGGCCAGTGCCACCACCCGCTTCGACAACGCCACCGACGCACACGCCTTCTACATCGACGACCGCATCGCGATCGGCCAGTGGCGGATCACCCCGGGCGTGCGCATGGAGTGGATCGACATGGACCGCCGCCAGGCGGGTGGCGCGGCGACCTTCAGCAGCCGCAACGACAAGGCCCTGCCCTCGATCAACGTCGCCTACCTGCTGACTCCGCAGCTGACCGTGTTCGGCAACTACACCACCTCGTTCGGGCCGGTGCAGAACATCCAGCTGAACTCACAGACCGCCAGCAACCCGCTGAATCCGGAAATCGCCAAGACCACCGAACTCGGTGCGCGCTGGCAGGACGGTGCACTGCGCGCGGAAGTGACCGTGTTCAAGATGCGCTTCGACAACCAGATCCTGCAGGTGCCAGGCATCACCCCGCCGACCTTCCAGAACATCGGCGCCACCGACCACAAGGGCGTGGAAAGCGCGCTGGAGTACCGCTTCGCCGAAGACAGCGCACTGGCCGGTCTGGAGCTGTACGCCAACTACACCTGGACCAAGGCGATCCAGCAGTCCGGCGACAACCGTGGCCTGGACGTGCCGTTCTACTCGCGCGACACCGACAGCGTCGGCGCACGCTATGCACTGGCCGGCTGGACCTTCAATGTCTCCAGCACCCACCAGAGCGGCCAGTTCTCCGACGCCGCCAACACCTGGGCCGAGAGCGCCGATGCGCGCGTGGGCCGCGTGCCGGGCGTACGCCTGTGGAACGCGCAGGTGGCCTGGCAGGTGCCGGGACTGGGTGACAGCGAGATCGCGCTGGGCGTGAACAACCTGGCCGACAAGCGCTGGTATACCCGCAACGTCGATGGCAACGCCGGCCGCATGGTGGCTGCGCCGCGCACCTTCTACGTGCAGGGCCGCTACCGCTTCTGACGCAGTAACCGCCCGATGCAGTGACGGCGGCGATCACGGTGGCGGCGTATCATGCCGCCACCATGTCACTGCCTGTTTCGCCATCGCGCCTGCATGCGGCCTTCCAGGGCCTGCGCCTGCGGCTGCGCGGCAGTGACTTGTGGTTCATTGCGCTTGCCCTGCTGGTCGGCCTGATCGCCGGCTACCTGACCTTGCTGCAGTCCGGCATCGCACGCTGGCTGCAGGGCACTCTGTACGGGCTGGACGACGGCATGCGCCTGAGCTCCCTGCCCTCGCTGACCTGGACCGCGCTGCTGGTGCTGCCGCTCGGTGGCCTGCTGGTCGGGCTGGTCAGCCTGGCTGCGACCCGGCTCAAGCGGCCCCTGCTCGATGCGGTGGAAGCCAACGCCCTGCATGGCGGCCGCATGTCGATGCGCGACAACCTGATCGTGCTGACCCAGACCCTGCTGTCCAACGGCTGTGGCGCCTCGGTCGGACTGGAAGCGTCGTACACGCAGATGGGCGCGGGCAGCGGCTCGCAGCTGGGCCGGGTGATGCGCCTGCGCCGCAACGATGTGCGCATCCTGGTCGGCGCCGGTGCCGCCGGTGCCATCGCCGCCGCCTTCGGTGCACCGCTGGCTGGTGCGTTCTACGCCTTCGAGATCGTCATCGGCGCCTACACCCCGGCCGCGCTGGCCCCGGTGGCGGTCGCTGCATTGGCTGGCGCATTCGTGGCCGACCAGGCCGGCATCGAGGCCTACCTGCTGCCGGCCGCCTCGACGATTGATGTCCGCGCCGCCGACTACGCCATCTACGGTCTGCTCGGCTGCTGCTGCGCGATGGTCGGCATCGCGGTGATGCGGTTGATCGCCTCGATCGAAGGCACGGTCAAGCGCAGCCCGTTGCCACTGTGGGGCCGGCCGGTGGTGGGCGGCCTGCTGCTGATTCCGCTGGCACTGGCCAGCCCACAGGTGCTGTCGTCCGGCCATGGCGCGCTGCACCTGGACCTGACCACGCATCTGCCACTGATCTGGATCGGCGGCCTGCTGACCCTGAAGTGCCTGGCCTCGGGCATCTCGCTGGGCTTCGGCTTCCGCGGTGGCCTGTTCTTCGCCTCGTTGTTCATGGGCACCCTGGTCGGTGCCCTGTTCGCCGGCCTGCTGGCGATGGCCACCGGCGTGCCGGTGATCGACGCCACCTCGGCCGCACTGGCCGGGATGGCAGCGCTGGCCGCTGCGGTGGTCGGCGCACCGATGACCATGGCCATGCTGGTGCTGGAAGGCACCCACGACTTCCTGCTGACCAGCGTGGTGATGAGTGCGGTGCTGGTCTCCAGCACGCTCGTGCGGCAGTGGTTCGGCTATTCGTTCTCGACCTGGCGCATGCACCTGCGCGGCGAGACCATCAAGAGCGCCCGCGACGTGGGCTGGGTGCAGAACCTCAACGCCGGCCGGTTGATGCGCAAGGGCGTGGCCACCGCGCCGGCCGACCTCGACGCCTCCGCCTTCCGCCAGCGCTTCCCGCTGGGCTCGGGCAGCCGCGTGATCCTGATCGACAGCGAAGGCCATTACGCCGGCATCGTGCAGATTCCGCACGTCTACGGCGACGGCGTGAAGCCCGAAACCACGATCGGCGAACTGGCGGAAAACCGCGACGTGTCACTGCTGCCAAGCGCGGACGTGGTCACCGTGATGCAGCGCTTCGACCACACCCAGGCCGACGAACTGGCCGTGGTCGCCGCCGACGGCCAGGTGCTGGGCGTGGTCTCCGAAGCCTTCGTACGCAAGAGCTACGCCGAGGAACTGGACAAGCGCCAGCGCGAACTGATGGGCGAGCGCGTCGAGGACACCGACTGACCCCGCAAAAAAGGGGACGGAGGGGATTAAGTCGTTTCTGGCCCCTCGAAATCCACGCATGGCGTGGATCTACTGTCACCTCGACCGGGTAGACTCCGGCCATGCGCTTCATTGAAACCTTCCAGGCCGGTCCCTTCGCCGACACCGTGGTCAGCCTGCTGGCCGCCTTCGTGCTGGGCACGCTGATCGGCGCCGAGCGCCAGTACCGCCAACGCACCGCCGGCCTGCGCACCAACGTGCTGGTGGCGGTCGGCGCCGCTGCCTTCGTCGACCTGGGCATGCGCATCGCCGGCAGCGCCGAGGCGGTGCGGGTGATCTCCTACGTGGTCTCCGGCGTCGGCTTCCTCGGTGCCGGCGTGATCATGAAGGAAGGCATGAACGTGCGCGGGCTGAACACCGCCGCCACGTTGTGGTGCTCGGCGGCGGTCGGCAGCTGTACCGGCGCGGACATGCTGGCCGAGGGCGTGCTGCTGACGGTCTTGATCATCGCCGGCAACACCCTGCTGCGGCCGCTGGTGAATGCGATCAACCGCATCCCGATCAACGAGACGGCCACCGAGGCCACCTACGAGGTGCGCCTGAGTGTGGATGCCGAAGCGGTGCCACGTGTACGCGAACGCCTGGTCGATGCGCTGGAAGCGGCGCAGTATCCGGTCGGTGATGTGCAGGTGGTCGAGCATGCCGACGCGCCCACCGATGTGATCGCGGTGCTGGTCAGTACCGCCGTGAGTGCCGATGAGCTGGACGTGGTGCTGGCGCGGATGGAGCATGTGCCTGGCGTGCTGCATGCCACCTGGGAAATCAGTACCCGCGATTGATTCATCCACGCATGGCGTGGATCTACCGAGGTCGTGGTGCAGTAGATCCACGCCATGCGTGGATGCGCTTCTCTCACCCACCCGCCATGCGCTGCTGGGCCCTCAACAACTTGCGGAACGAACCGCACTGGCGCGCGTCCTGTGCTTCCGGGCAGGCCGCCGCGCGCTGTAGATGACGGCGCACCCGCTGCAGCTGGGAGATCTGCTGCTGCAACACATCGGCCTGTGCCAGCAGGGCTTCGCGATCCAGCGTAATGCATCCGTGCTGAGGCGGCAGCGACAACCCGATCTGCTGCAGCGACAACCCGGCCGACCGGCCAAGGCCGATCAACGCCAGGCGCTCCAGCACCTGCTCGTCGTACTGCCGGCGCAGGCCGCGACGGCCCAGCGACTGCAACAACCCGAGCTGCTCGTAGTAACGCAGGGTCGAGGCCGGCACGCCGCTGCGCTTCACCACCTCGCCGATATCCAGTTCACGCATGGGCTTGACCTCAAGTCGCCTTCAAGCATCAACCTATGGGCAACTTCCCGGCAGGACAAGGCCATGGCCAGTACATCCCCCGTTGATCAGAATGCGCTCTGGAATGGCCCTGGCGGCCAGATCTGGGTCGCCCAGCAGGCCATCCTCGACGGTCTGTTCCAGCCGATGGCCGACCTGCTGGTGGCCGAGCTTCCGCAAACCGTCACGCAACTGCTCGATATCGGCTGTGGCACCGGCGCCAGCCTGCTGGCATCAGCCGCCGCTCGCCCGGCGACACACAGCACCGGCCTGGACATCTCCGCGCCGATGCTGGCACTGGCCCGCCAGCGCGCCGAGGCGGCCGGACTGGACGCGGACTTCATCGTGGCCGATGCGCAGCAGCATCCGCTGCCCTCCGCGCACTTCGACTGGATCCAGTCGCGGCTGGGTGTGATGTTCTTCGAGGATACCGAGGCCGCCTTCGCCAACCTGCATCGTGCTGCAACGCCAGGCGCTGGGCTGCGTTTCATCGCCTGGCGCAGTGCCGACGAGAACCCGTTCATGACCACGGCCGAACGCGCGATCGGCGATGCACTTGAGCTTCCGCCGCGGGTGCCAGGAGCACCCGGCCAGTTCGCCTTTGCCGATGGCCAGCGCGTGCAGCGCCTGTTGCAGGCCGCCGGCTGGAAGGATGTGGAGTTGGTCGCGGTAGACCTGCCGTGCTCGATCGCCCGCGATGAACTGCCGACCTATGTCGGCCAGCTGGGCCCGTTGGGCTTGGCGCTGCGGAACCTGCCCGAAGACCGCGCCGACGCACTTCGAAACAAGGCGCTGGCCGCGTTCGCGCCCTTCATCGAAGGCGACCGTGTGCGCGTCGATGCCGCCTGTTGGCTGGTCCGCGCCCGCGCCTGATACAAAAAAGGGGACGGAGGGGATTAAGTCGTTTCCGGCACAGCCGGGGCAAGAACGACTTAATCCCCTCCGTCCCCTTTTTCTACTACAGCGCCTCGCCGGCGTCCGCCAGGCGCGATTCAATCAGCGCATACCACTGCTGCAGCACGTCGATCAGCATGTCCAGCTCGGCGTCGGTGCGCTGTGCGCGCCCACTGCGCAGGCAGGCCTGCGCTTCCTGCAGCTGGGCGAGGAAGCCGGCCACGGTATCGGCCTGCAGGATCAACCCCGGCAGGCGCCGCCCGGGAATGCGCACCACCGCATGATTGCCGAGCTGGCCGTACACACTCAGTGTGGTTTCCGTCTTCATGGAAAGAGGCAGGAATTGGGCGTTCATCGCGTGCACCATGGAAAACCTGAGCCGCCGGCAGGCGTGGACAACGGGGGAGACGTGGCCACGTCCTGCCGACGGTCAGGGGGGACTCGAGATACCGGGGCGTGGCCCCGGTGCGGGACTCTCAGCGCGGCTGGGCCATTCCGGCGATCTGCACGCGCCGGTTCGGCGCCAGGCAGGCGATCAGCTCGCGACGGTTGCGCTGCTCGCACTGCACGATCGGCTCGGCCGCGCCGCGTCCTTCGGCACTGATGCTGGCTGCAGGCACGCCGCCCTGCACCAGCGCGCTGCGCACGGCCTCGGCACGTCGCTGCGACAGGGCCTGGTTGTAGCTGGCACTGCCGATACGGTCGGTATACCCGGTCACCCGGATTGACTGCACCTGACTGGCCTCGCGCACCTGCGCCAGCACGCCCTGCACGGCCTGCTGGCCTTCGGCACTGAGCACCGCGCTGTCGAAACCGAACAGCGCATCGGCGGACAGGCGCAACGGCTGCTCCGGCAACGGCGCCGGTGCAGGCGGGGCCGGCGGCCGCGGCGGGTCCAGCACCGCCGCACATGATTCAGGCTTCCAGTAGCCACCCTGGGCGATGCCCTTGCTGTCGAATCGCACCTGGAACTGGCAGGTGAAGTACTCCGCGCCCTGCGCAGTGCGGAAGTTGAACAGGTAGTTCCACTCGCGCACGCCCCACATGCCCTCGTTGAAATGCGGCGTGCCCAGCAGCGTGTACAGCTGGCGCTTGCTCATGCCCGGCGCGAAGCGGCGCAGGTCGGCGACGTCGGGATAGATGCCTTCCTTCAGCGAGGCCTTCGAGGCCTCCGGGAACTGCACGGCGGTGGTTTCGGCAGGACCTTCGGCGGCCGGCGCATGGCTGCGGCAGGCGGCCAGCAGGCCCATTCCCAGGACCAGGCCCAGCACTGCGGCCATCTGGCCGGTGCGGGCGATGCGATGCTGTTTCATGTCATTCCCCCTTTGGACGTTTCCGCGATGCCGGGCCGCGCGTGCGGCCCGGCGGCGGGGATCACCACTGGATGCCGGCACCGACGGCCACACCGGCCTCGCCACGGCTGTTGGTGGAGCCGCTGAACTTGTAGATCCAGCGCCCTCCTTCGGAGACACCGGAGATACCAACCGCCACGCCCGACTCGCCGTTGTAGCTGCCGGCGGCGACCGAGGCCATGCTGCGGCCCGCTTCGCTGGGCTGCGGCAGTGCTGCGGTGGCCATTGCCGAGGCGATACCGGCCGAGGCGCGGTTGTCGGTCTTGCGCAGGTCGCGCTCGAAGCCACCCATGCGCTCGTCGGTGTAGGCCTTCGACCAGTCCAGGGTCTGCGCCATGCCCGACTTCAGCTGGTCGACGTTGACTGCGTCGGTACCGGCGGTGCCGGCGGCGACGTTACGCACCGTGGTCGGGCCGCTGTTGGTGCTGCCCAGCGTGACACTGTTGTAGTTGGTCGCGCCGTTCACCGTGGTGTCGTAACGGATCGTACCCTGCTGCGAGGCCTGCAGCTGGCGTACGTTGACCGCGTCGGTCGCCTGCGAACCGTCGGCCACGTTGACCACCTGGCGTTCGGCACCGGCGGCACCCACTGAGACCGTGTTGGCCCGGTTCGCCACCGAACCCGCACCCAGCGCCACCGAGTTGTCGGCCTGCGCCTGCGAGCCATTGCCCAGCGCGGTCGAGTTGGCACCGGCGGCGGTGGAGCCTGCGCCACCTGCGGCCGAGTTTGCACCGCTGGCGGACGGATCGGCCAGGTTGTTGGTGTTGTTGGCGCGGAAGCTGCCGGCCACGTTGGTGATGTTCTGGATCTTCTGGTCGGTGTACTTCTTCGATTCGTCGATGGCGTAGTTCACGCCGTTCTTCAGCTGACCGACATTGGTTGCGTCGTACGTATCGGAACCGTCGGCGACATGGGTGATCTTGCGCTCGCTGCCGGTGCTGCCGACCGAAACCTCACCGGCCGAGTTGCTGGCGCCGGTCTGGCCATAGGCGCCGGTGTAGCCGCTCTGCGCACCGACGCTGGCCACCGACCCGGCACCCAGGGCGACGCTGTTGCCGGCACTGGCGCTGGCTCCGTTGCCGACCGCCACGCTGTTGGCACCGGCCGCACTGGCCTGCGGGCCGACCGCCACCGCTTCCGCACCGGCAGCCGTTGCAGGCGCTGCGGTCGAGTTCACTGCCAGGTAGGCACTGCCACCGCTGTTGTTGGTGATGCGTTGGTTGAGGACCTTCAGCGAGCCGTCCACCGCAGTGAAGGCGGCGGTGACATTGTTGTAGTCGCCGCTGGTAAAGGTGCCGTCGGTGGCGATGCTGGAGATGCTGAACTTCGGCGCGGTCCACACGTTGGTGGTGCCGTTGTACGCGGTGGTGCCACCGAAGTAGTTGGCGATGGTGCTGTTCGTGCTGAACAGCTGGTCGCCGGTGATGGCATCACTGCTGCCGGCCAGGATGCTGCCGGCGGCGACGTTGGTGATCTTCACCGCGCCGGTGCCGGTACCCGTCAGCGTCACGCTGTTGAGCACGTTGCCACTGCCATCGACGTCGTACTTCACGGCCAGCTTGTCGATCTCCCCGGTCTGGTCGGCGACGTTGGCCAGCGAGTTGCTGACCGCATCGAAGGCGGTACCGACGTCGTTGTAGCTGCCCTTGGTCACGGTGCCGTTGGCGGCGACGTTGTTGATCGAGTAGGTCGGTGCGGTCAGCACGCCGCTGGCGTTGACCGCCGCGCCACCACCGAGGTGGGTGGCCACGGCCTGGTTGGCCGCAAACAGCTGGGCACCGTTGATGGCCTCGCTGCTGGTGGCACTGACCTGGCCCGGGCCGAGATTACGCAGCGTGGTGGCCGTGCCGGTCTGGCCCAGCGTGGCACTGGCGTAGTTGACGCTGCCATCGCCATTGAGGTCATAGCGCAGTGCCCCCTGTTCCGACGCCTGCAGCTGGCCGACATTGACCGCATCGGTGGCGGCGGTACCCGCAGCCAGGTTGGTGACCTGACGCTCGGCACCGGCGGCACCGATGGACACGCTGTTGGCACGGTCAGCCAGGCTGCCGGCACCCACCGCGATGCTGTTGGCGGCGGTGGCGCGGGCGTTGGTACCGACCGCGATCGAGTCGGCGCCGCTGGCCAGTGCCTCGGTACCGGTCGAGTTCACCCGCAGATACTTGGTGCCACCGTTGCGGATGTCGGTGATCTGCGTGTTGAGATTGACCAGCGAACCATCGACCGCGGCGAAGGCATCGGTGGCGTTCTCATACAGACCCTTGGCGATCGCACCGCCGGTGGAGATGGTGCTGATCTCGAACAGTGGTGCGGTGAAGGCACCGCTGGCCGGATCGAAGGCTGCGCGACCGCCGAAGAAGCTGGCGATTGCCGCATTGGTCGCCGCCAACTGGCCGCCATTGACCGCTTCCAGGCTGCCGGCGGTGACCGCACCGCCGGCCAGGTTGCCGATGGTGGTAGTGCCGGTGCCCGCACCGAGCGTGACGCGGCGATAGTTCGGATTGCCGGCACCGTCCAGATCGTAGGTCACCGCAGCGGCCGCCACATCATCGATCAGGCTGATGGCACCCTTCAGCTGGGCCACGTTGACCGCATCGGTATTGACACTACCGGCGGCCACGTTGGTGATCTGGCGCTCACCGCCACCGGCGGTACCCACCGACACTTCACCGGCCGAGACCTGCGGCGCAGTGAGGCCATAGGCGCTGTAGCTGGCCTGGGCGCCGCGCAGCGCGGCCGAGCGGTAGCCCAGTGCGACCGAGTTGGCCTGGTTCGACGTCGCCTCGGCACCGAGCAGGGTCTGCCCGTTGGCCGTGCCCACCGCACTGTCGCCGACGATCACCGAATGGCCCATGCGTGCGGCGTAGTCCGCGGTCGGCACACCGGTCGGGTTGCTCGGATCATTGGTGCCGGCGCCCGGGAAGGCGACGTTGGCATCGACCTTCGGCAGCTCGTGGCGGGCATTGGCGCCGATCACCACTTCCTTCGAACCGTTGGCAAAGGCGCCGTCACCCATCAGCACCTGGTAGTCCTGCGCCGCATTGACTGCCCAGCAGGAGATGTCGGCGAGGACGATATCCAGGCACTTGGCCGCCCATGCCGGCGAATCCTTCGGCAGCAGCAGCCCGAGCAGGCCGCCGGGATTGCCGTTGTTGATGTTGTAGATGTAGCTGTCGGAGGTGACACCGCCGATCAGGGTCAGGTGCGAGCTGCCGCCGGTGACGGCGCCGCCCAGGCCATTGAGGGTGCTGCCGACCGGCGACAGGTTGACCACCGGCAGGCCCAGCACATTGACCGTCGAGTAGGTCTGCATCACGTTGGCGTTGCTGAGCTTGAGGTTGCCGTTGCTCAGGTAGCCGTTGCCACCGAACAGGCTGGTGGTGGTCGGGCCGATCAGCTGCCCGACATTGCCGACCAGGCCACCGGTGCCGATGATCAGGCCCGCGTTCGGATCGGCCGGAGCCGGCGCCTTCGGGCTGGTCGGCGGGATCGCCGAGGGCTTGGTCAGGCCGAGACCGCCGAGGGTGCCGCCGACCAGGCCGCCTACGGCACTGCCGAGATTGCCGATGGTGCCGTTGAGGTTGCCATTGAGCAGGTTGCCGACGGCGCCGCCGACATTGCCAAGCGTATCGCCCAGCAGGCCACCGAGGCCGCCGGTGCTGCCACCTGTAGCGCCATTGAGTACACCGCCGACGGTGCTGCCCACCGCACCCACTGTATTGTTGAGCGTGCCGCCCACGGCGCCACCAACTGCACCCACCGTGCCAGCCGCACCATTGAGTGCGCCGCCGACGGTGCTGCCGACCGAACCGACCGTGCCGTTGAGCGCACCACCCACAGTGCCGCCGACTGCACCCACCGTGCCAACCGCACCATTGAGTGCGCCGCCGACGGTGCTGCCGACCGAACCGACCGTGCCGTTGAGTGCACCACCCACAGTGCCGCCGACTGCACCAACCGTGCCAACGGCGCCATTGAGCGTGCTGCCCACTGCTCCGCCCACCGCACCAACCGTGTTGCCGACGGTGCCATCAAGCACGCCACCCACGGCGCCACCTGCCGCGCCGACAACGCCGCCCACCAGGCCACCCACGCCCAGTGCGCTGTTCTGCGCTGCCACAGTCGCTTGGCCGGCCAGCTTCAGATTGCGGTCGGCCACGACTTCCTGGCCATCGGGCGCCTGCACGCGCACTTTGCCGGCAACACCGGTATCGAAAGCTGCGGTGATCGCACGATCATGGGTCTCGCCCGGCAGCTCCTCCTTTGCCGGCAACGTGACCGCCGCCGTCGCCTTGACCTGCCCCTGACCATCGATCTGGTGGCCCGCCAGCTTCAGCTGCGAATCCACCTTGCCGTCAACGGACGCCTTGAGGCCGGACAGCGAGCCAGCGGATGCGCCAGCAACAGCGGCGGCCGCCTTGGCACCGGTATCGATCGAGGCCACCTGGGCACCGGCGATGCCAACCCTGGCCTTCGCCTGCGCATCCGCAGCCACACCGAGCGGCGCATGCGCGGACGGCGCAACGTTGGCCGCCAGCGAGGCATCCATCTTCGCCACATTGGACGCTGCGTGCCCCAGCCCGACATTGGCGCGAACATCGGCGGCCAGTGCAGGAACCGCGACCTGCTTCGGCGCGGCGTTCGCCGCCAGCTTCACCTGTACGGTAGCCGGCAGCACGTCGCGCACGATCGGCAGCGAGGTCGTACTCAGCTGCAGGCCCACACGCGCGTCCGCGCTGATCGCCGGACTGCTTTGCGCCTGGCGCGATGCCGCGGCCAGCGCGACTTCTGCGTCGACCTTGACCGGCATCGGCTGCGCGTACTTCGCGGCCAGTGCCTGCAGATCACGCAGCGACTGATTGGATTCGGATGCTCCTGCATGCCCGCTGGCCAGCGCACACAGCAGGGCCAGGGCCAGTGCGGTCGGCATCAGCAGGACACTGCGCGGATCGCGGGCGGCGCTGCCGCCGCTATCGCCGGTGGCCAGTTCCGAAGCCACAACCAGAGCATTGAGCTGGCGGTTCCATACACGCCGGTAGATGCGGTTCATGAGCATTTCCCCCGTAGGCGAACAACTGGAATGTCAGTGGACTTGCCGTTAGGCAGGTGACTGACATTTCAGCGTTTGCAACGGCGGCTGCGCACTTCATTCCGGCACGGCAATCGCGCATTCCGGCAAATCCACGGTCGGAATCGGCAGCCAGTTATGCAGAAGCGGCAACCATATCGGCAAGCGGATATGCAATTCCGGCAGGAACCGCCGGGAAACCCTTATGGGGCCTGGATCAGGCGGGCTGGCCGATCTGCGCGGGTGCGCGCATCAGCGTGTCACGCGGCAGTTCACCGAAGACCTTGCGGTAGTTGTCGGCGAAACGCGAAAGGTCCCACAGGCCACAACTGAGGGCGATGGCCTTGACCGAACGGCGGCTGGAATCGGCCATCGACAGGCTGCGGCAGGCTGCGCACAGGCGCAGCATCGACAGGTAACGATTGGGCGACGTACCGAACAGGTCCTCGAACGCGTAGCGCAACCCACGCTCACTGACACCGGCAGCGTCGCAGATCTCATTCATGTAGATATTGCGGCGCAGGTTGAGGCGCATGAAGTTTTCCGCCCGCTGTGCGATCAGATAATGCGTGCGCCGCGCACGGCTGCAACCTGGGCGTTCAGCGGAACCCGCACCCAGCAGTGCCTGCACGTGTTCGTGCAGCAGCCGCTCGGTTTCTTCCGGCTGCAGGCCCGTGCCCTGGCCCAGCTGCAGGTGCAGCTGCTGGTAATGCTGTGCCAGCGGGGCGGCCTCGCTGGCGAGATTGAACAGTGAAAGCGCCTGTCCGGCCGGCGGCGTGCTGCGCAGGCTCAATTCGGTCAGCTTGCGTTGCACCCGTGCCACCGGCACCAGCATCAGGGTCATATGCGTGCCCGGGCTCAGGGTGAACTCGCTGATGCCCTCGGGCATCACGGTCAGCGCCATCCCAGGGGAAAGCGGTACGCCATGGCACCAGCTCAGGGTTTCATCGGTCGCATGCAGATACCCCAGCATCGCCCAGTCCGGCGGCAGCATGAAACGTCCACGGCAATGGAATCCACAGCTGATGCTGCAGAACAACGCCTCCTCGTGCACGCGTGACGCGAAGGCCGCCCGCGGCCCATTGCCATCGAGCAGAAGCAGTTCGACATCACATACACGAAGCACGCCGCTCAGCGTCGCCAGGTCGATCGACCGCAGGCCGCTGTCGTCGCTGTCTCCTACCCCACCATCGACCATGACAGTGTCGTCCCCCCGATTATCCGCCGTGCGGTACGGCCCCCACTGCCTGACAGGGCGCGCACCTCTCATGGAATCTCTTCCATCACCGGGATGCGCGCCGCCAAGGTGCGCACCCCAAAAGAAACGCGAGTACTTGAATGCGAGTATGCCCGATAATTCAACGGGGTAAACATCTGCACCGCGTTGAATAAGATGGATACAGAGGTGAAAATCAGAATGTCGCGTTTGGCACAGTTTTCGCATGCGACCTGAAGCCTGCCTCACATTATCTGCACGTCGATGAATCGTTGTGCGGGCGAACGGATTTCCGTCACAGAACCCGGCTTGAAAATTAAGGAGCAATGGGATTCTGCCGAATTTGCATATAGGTTCCGGTTGCAGCCGGCCGCCATTCAGGCAAAGTCGATAACACGGTGATCCGGTCTTTGATAATGACCGCACCCAGGGGGACAGCATGACCATGCACGTATCGCTCGACACGTCGACCACCGGCCCCGCGCCGCGCGGTCGCGGTTGCGCGAACGGCGTCCCGCCTGGAAACGATCACCCTGCTTGAGCACAGCGGGTCCATCCCGCCGTGCCTCCTCCGCCAGGACGTGCGGAGGTCCACGGACGATCCCGGCGGAGCCGGGCCACCGCCCACCAGGTGTCCTGTAGCAGACAGGTAGAGGGAGACAAACGTCATGAACGCATCGATCCGCAAGTTCCTGAAGGAAGAAGATGGCGTCACTGCACTCGAGTACGGCCTGCTGGCGGCTGTGATTGCGGGTGTCCTGATCGCACTGGGCAGCACGCAGATCAAGGATTTCTTCGAAACGCTCTTTGAGAATCTCACCAAGCTTGCCGACAAGGCATCGGGCAACACGCCGGCCTGAGCCGCGTCCCAGGCTGATCAGGGACAGCAACTGCTGAGCGTCCACTGACGGACAATGGAGGGTGCGATGACACTGCTGGGATTGCTGGCCATCGGTGTGTGCCTGCGGATCGCGATCAGCGATCTGTACGCCCGTCGGGTGCCCAACGCCTGGCTGCTGTCCGCATGCACGATCACCGTTGTCGTGCTCATCGCCGGACAGTTCAACGCGCCGCGCCTGCCGTGGGCTTCCCACGTTGCCGGCGCGGCGCTCGGCCTGGTCGCATTGCTGCCTTTCCATGCAGTGCGCTGGATGGGCGCCGGTGATGTCAAATTCTTTTCGGTACTGGGATTGATGCTGGGCTGGCAGGCACTGCTGCCGATCTGGATCGCGGCCAGCCTGGCAGCGGGCGCACATGCCGCACTGGTGCTGGTATCGCGACGGTTGGGCCCAGTACTGCCCATCGGCCTTCAAACCCATATGCTTCGGGCAAGTTCGCAATGGCATTCGCACCCGGCGCTGCGCGGGATGCAGAGCGCCCGCCAGGGACGCCAAGGCATTCCCTACGCCGCCTACCTGGCGGTATCCGCCATCGCCTGGGTCCTGATCAGCACGTACGGAGGCGTGGCATGAACATCCACAACCGACGCCGGCAACGTGGCGCGGCCAGCATCGAGTTCGCGCTGATGTTGATGCTGGGCCTGCTGCCGCTGCTGCTGTTCACATTCTCCGGCGTAATGATCATGGCGGCCCAGCAGACGTTGGCAACCGCCTCGGCCGAGGGTGCACGTGCATCGCTGCGCTATGGCAGCGCCAACGAACGCCGTACCGCCGCCTGCGTTGCGGCGCGTAGTTCGATGCAGTGGCTGCTGAACTTCTCGGGTCAGCCGGTCGACTGCAGCAATGGCGGAAACAACGCCATTCTGGTCTCCGCGCAGGCCCCCTGCGCCGGACTGGCCAGCGCCCAGTGCATGACCGTGACGGTCAGCTACGACTACGCAAGCCATCCCTTCCTGCCCGGCACCGCCACGCTTTACAAGTGGGTGATGCGGGCTCCCATCCGCAGCGTCGCGGTCGCTCAGCTCGACCTCGGCAGCGGCAACTGACGTTCGGTACAGGAGACGGTTCCATGCTCAAGTTGACCCGCATTGCTGCCGTCGCCCTGATCGGGCTGGCCGTGCTGCTGGCGGTGATCGCCTTGATGATCGGGCGCAAGCCGGCCGCACCGGCCACGGTTGCCCCGGTAGCGCAGAGCGAAGCCCAGACGATCACCGTGGTGGAAGCGGTGGCGCGACTGCCGGCCGGCGAACCGATCTCTGCCAACGGATTGCGTCTCGCACAGCGCAGCGCCCCGGTTGCCGGTGCCGCCACCAGCATTTCCGCCGTGGTCGGAAAGGTGCCGGTGCAGGACATCGCCGAAGGCACGGCGATCAGCAGCAATGCACTCGCGCAGGGATTCTCGCTGCAGCTGCGCCCCGGGGAACGCGCACTGGCGGTCCCGGTCGACGAGCTGGTGGGGGCCGGCAACCGCATCCTGCCCGGTGATTTCGTCGACGTGTTCCTCAACCTGCGCACTGCCCAATCCACTGCCGGCGGCCCGGCCGACGCAGCACAGACGCGCCTGCTGCTGTCGCGCCTGCGCGTGCTCAGCTATGGCCAACAGGACATCGCCCCGGCCAACCATGACGCTGTTTCCAGCAACGAGGCCGATGGCCGCAACGATCCACGCGCCGCCGACATCACCGGAAGCAGCAGCACCCAGAGCACGGGCAGCGGGACCGCCCAGCCGGCACGCAGCGCGGTACTGGCGGTGCCGGTGGCCGATGCCAACCGGCTGCTGCTGGGTGCACAGCAGGGCAAGCTGTTCCTCGCCCTGCGCAACCCTGCCGATTCCGGCCAGCCCGATCTGGCGCTGTTCCCGCAGGCACGCGGGGTGATTGATCCACTGCGTGGCCTGGATGCGGAACAGCAGCTTGCGCTGCAGCGGCCAGAGAATCACGCCTTCGCCGGCATCGACGGCGATGCATTGGCCGGCCGCAGCAACGCGCCCGCGCGCAGCACCCAGGATGCCCCGGCACGCGTACCCGCACCACGCCGCAGCGCCCCACGCGCATCGGGCATCGAAATCATCCGAGGTGACAGCTCCACCCCCCGTGGTTCCCTTTGACCTGCATCGAGCGCATCCATGACCGAACGTCGCCGCAGTCCACGCCCTTCCCCCCGCCAGCGCTGGCTGGCCCTGCTGCTGGTGCTGCTGGCACCGGCGACAAGCGTGGCCGCCGACGACCTGGTGCTGCAGGCGCGTGAGCAGCGCCCCTGGACGCTGCCGGGCGATCTGGAGCGGGTCGCCATTGCCGATCCGGGCGTGGCCGATATCGTGATGCTGCGCGGCCAGCGCCAGGCCCTGCTGGTCGGCAAGGCGCCGGGCACCACCACGCTCCTGCTCTGGCACCGCAAGCAGACCGAACCACAGCGCCTGCAGGTGCGGGTACAAAGTGCGGTGCAGGGTGCCGCCGACGCCGGCGCGAACGGGCTGGTATTCACCCAGCAGGACAATCAGGGCCTGCTGCAGGGAAGCACCGAGAGCGTGCTGTCGCACATGCAGGCGCAGAAGACTGCCGCCATGGCCCTGGGCAAGGATGGCCTGCTTGCCGACGCATCCACAGTGAGCAGCGGCGGCGTGGTCCAGGTCGAAGTCAAGGTGGTCGAGTTCAACAAGACCGCACTGAAGCAGATCGGCATCAGCTTCCAGAACCGCAATGGCAACTTCGCCTACGGCTTCGCCCGCCCGGGCGGCCAGCTGCCGGGCAATACCGGCATCCTGCCCGGCATGAAGGAAGGCAACTCCGGCAACGAAGCCGAATCGCCCATTTCTTCGGCCTTCCGCCTGGTGTTCGGCTCGACCAAGGGCCTGTGGAATGCCGACGTCGACCTGCTGCAGAGCAATGGCATGGCGCGTGTGCTGGCCGAGCCGACACTGGTCGCGCTGTCCGGGCAGAGCGCCAGTTTCCTGGCCGGCGGCGAGCTGCCGATCCTGGAACCGCAGGGGCTGGGCACCACCACCATCACCTACAAGCCCTTCGGCATCGGCCTGACCGTGACACCGACGGTACTGGCACCGAACCGCATCGCCCTCAAAGTCGCACCGGAAGCCAGCGACCTGGACTACAGCAACGCCATCGCGCTCAACGGCGTGCAGATTCCCTCCATCACCACCCGCCGCGCCGACACCACGGTCGAACTGGGCGATGGCGAGAGCTTCGTGATCGGTGGCCTGGTCAGTTCCAACGTGGTTTCCAGCGTCGGCAAGATCCCGCTGCTGGGTGACCTGCCGATCATCGGCTCGTTCTTCCGCAACTTCGACTACAAGCGCCAGGACAAGGAACTGGTGATCATCGTCACGCCACGCCTGGTGAAGCCGCTGGCACGCAACACCGAGCTGCCGCTGCCCGGCGACCGCGAGGCCAAGCCGCACATGCCCGAATGGGGCGCCTGGCTGCTGGGTCCGATCAGCCAGGACCCGGTGCCCGGCTTCTCACGCTGATTCCATGATGCCTGCGATACCACGCCCATGCCCTACGCCACTGCCCAGCCGCTGCATCCGCAAGGACCGCCGATGAACCTGGTCCTGTACGGAATGGATCGCGAACTGCTGCCCCGGCTGGCGGCGAAACTGCCGCCAACCACCACCCTGCACTGGCAGGACAGCAGCACGCCGACCTCCGCCCAGGACCTGCAACGCGGGCCGCAGAGCCTTGTGCTGCTCGACTTCCGCCCGGAACATGCGGCCGCCTCCAGCGTGCTGGCGCAGCAACTGCAGCAGACCGAGCCGGATCTGGCATTGGTTGCAGTCGGTGCCACCAGTGCCGGCCAGGTGGAAGGCGTTGTCATCGCATTGCGGGCGGGCCTGCGTGATGTGCTGGACCTGGACAGCGACAACGTCGGCATCGAGGCCGCGCTGCGTCGCGCCCTGTCACCACGACCGGCCGCCGCCGCGCAGCAGGCGCACAAGGCCCGCCTGATCGTCCTGCTGGGCGTGCGCGCCGGGGTCGGCACCAGTACGCTGGCCGCGCATCTTGCGGTGCTGGCACAGCAGACCCGTGCACTGGCACAGGGCGAGGCACTGCAGCAGGATGGCCTGCTGATGGAGCTGGCCCAGCCTTCGGGCGACCTCGCCCTGTACCTCAACCTGGACAGCCGCTTCCACTACGAAGACGCGCTGCGCAACGCCAGCCGCATCGACGCCACCCTCGCCCGTACGGCCATGGCCCGTCACGATTCCGGACTGGTGCTGCTGGACCGCGCCAGCGGCAGCGATGCGGTACCGCCGTCCGATCCGGGTGCGCTGCTGCAGCGCCTGCGCACCGTGTTCGCCAGCGTGCTGTGTGATGCCGGTGGCTGCCCGCTGCGACAGCTGCCGCCGCTGCTGCTGGACCAGGCCGACGAGATCTGGCTGGTCACCGATGCCTCCATTGCCACGCTGGTGTCGCTCGACCAGGCACTGAAGCATCTTGCCGGGCAGCGCGAACGCGAGAAGCGCCTGCAGCTGGTGATCAACCGCCACGATGACAGCAGCGGCATGAGCCCGGAGCAGATCGCGCGCCGCTTCGAGGTTCCCCTGCTGGCCACGCTTCCCGAACGACCGCGCGTGCGCCTGGCTGCCAGCCAGGGTCACCTGCTGCTGCAGGATGCGCCGCGCGACCCCTACCTGCGTGCCCTCGCTCCGCTGGTTTCGCGCCTGGATCCGGCTGCCTGCCCGGTCCAGGCGCAGGGCCTGCGGGAAAGACTCTCCCTTGCCCTGGGTGGATCGCAATGGAAGACAAGGTAACCCCGTTCCCGCATGCCGTTGCCCGGCCGGTGCTGCCCGAAAGCTCGCCGGGCCATCAGCCGTTCGCGCAGACCGAGCAGTACCAGAAGGTGCTGTCGGCCGCGCATGAGCACCTGCTCAACAGCATCGAGGACGAGCGCATCGACATCGATTCCTGGGCCCCCGACACCATCGCCCGCTGGGTGCAGGTGCAGACGGTGGGCTTCATCCAGGAGTGGCGCATCCCGATCAACGAAGAGGAGATGCAGGTGGTTGCCGACGGCCTGGTCAAGGAGCTGACCGGCTTCGGCCCGCTGGACGACCTGCTGCACGACCCGTCCATCGAAGACATCCTGATCAACGGTTTCAAGGATGTGCACGTGTCCCAGGGCGGCCAGCTCAAGCGGGCCACCCAGCGCTTCACCGACGATACGCATCTGCTGCGCATCCTGCGCCGCATCCTCGCCCCGCTTGGGCGCCGCCTGGATGACTCCAATCCGATGGTCGATGCGCGCCTGCCCAACGGCGGCCGTCTCAACGCGATCATCTCGCCACTGGCGGTGGATGGACCGATGGTGTCCATCCGCAAGTTCCGCAAGGACCCGTTCACCCCCGATGAACTGCTGGCCAAGGGCACCTTCGATGCGCCGATGCAGGCCTTGCTGAAGGCGATGGTACTGGGGCGCTGCAACATCCTGGTGTCCGGCGGAACCAGCTCGGGCAAGACCTCGCTGCTGAACGCCCTGGCCAGCTACGTCCCCGCGAACGAGCGCGTGATCACCGTCGAAGACACCGCCGAGCTCTCGCTCAACCACCCGCATGTAGTTCGCCTGGAAAGCCGTATCGGCGGCGCCGAAGGCCACGGTGCGGTCAGCATCCGCGATCTGGTCCGCAACAGCCTGCGCATGCGCCCCGACCGCATCGTCGTCGGCGAGGTACGCGGTGCCGAGGTGCTGGAAATGCTGCAGGCGATGAACACCGGCCACGACGGCTCGATGGCCACCATCCACGCCAATTCGCCCCGCGACTGCCTGTACCGGATCGAGATGCTGGCCGGCTTTGCCGGCTTCCAGGGCAGCGAGGACAGCCTGCGCCGGCAGATTGCCAGTGCCATCGACTTCATCGTGCAGATCTCGCGCCTGGGCAGCGGGCGCCGCGTGCTGGTCTCGATCACCGAGATCACCGGGGTCAGCGACAACCTGATCACCACCCAGGAAATGTTCCGCCACGAGCTGCAGATCGACGGCAACGGCAAAGAGATCGATCGCTGGGTCGGGCTGGGCTTCCATCCGCACTCGCACAAGCTGGAGCCGTTCCGCCAGCAGCTGCGCGAATCGCTCTACGGAGACTTCTGAGCATGGGAACCGGCGCGCTGCTGGGCATGCTGAGCATCATCGCGGTGCTGCTGGCGCTGGCAGCCTGGCTGTGGGGCACGGCCAGCAGCCGTGAGCAGCGCCAGGTTTCAATGCGGCACGCCGAGCAGCAGCTTTCGCGCGGAAGCGCCACGGGCGGAGCACCCGCCGGGCCGTCCGTCACCGCTGCCAACGACCCGGCGCGGCCCGCCAGCGCCGGGCGCCGCGTGCTGCCGCTGGATGGCCTGCTGCAGCGCGCAGGGCTGCCGACCGGCTGGAAAATTCCCATCATGCTGCTGGTACCGGGGCTGGTACTGTCGGTGGTGGCGATGCTGCGGCTGGGCACCGCATGGATGTTTCCGCTGACCCTGCTGCTGTACCTGCTTGGCTGCTGGCTGTGGGTGATGCGGCGGACCACGAAGCTGCGTGCGCAACTGCTGCATCAGCTGCCGGACTTCCTCGACAACCTGGTGCGGCTGACCGCACTGGGCAACAGCCTGCAGGCCGCGTTCCAGGTTGCGTCGATGCAGACGAGCGCGCCGTTGCGCGGGCTGCTGGACACCACGGTGCGCTTTGCACGCAGCGGCATGGAGCTGGACCGTGCACTCGCACAGGCCTCGCATCCCTATCGCATGGATGTGCTGAAGGTGTTGTCGGTGGTGATCGGTGTCAGCGTGCGCATCGGCGGGCGCTCCGACCAGATCCTGCAGCGCATGGGCGATTTCATGCGCGATCTGGAACAGGCCCAGCAGGAGCTTGCAGCGACCACCTCGGAGACGCGGATGTCAGCGTGGGTGCTAGGCCTGTTGCCACCGGCCTGCGCGGTATTGATGGCGATCACCAGCCCGGACTTCTTCCAGCCGGTGCTGCACGATCCGCTCGGCCACAAGATCCTGCTGCTTGCACTGGGCATGGAACTTGTCGGTGGCTTCCTGCTGTATCGCTTGGCCAAGTCGCTATGAACCCCCTTCGCCCCGCCGGAGACAACCGATGAGCGCCAGCGCCTGGTTCGCCCTCTCCCTGCTCGTGCTGGCCGCCGGTATCGCCCTGCTCGGTATCGGCGGCTGGGTACGCAGCCATCGTGAGCAACGTACAACGGCCACCTTGAAGACCGCCCTGCAGCCGCGCGAGGCGTCCCGTGACACCGAGCCTGCGCGGCACGATTCGCTGGGCTGGCTGGAACGCTTCGGCCGTGCCCTCAGCGGCGGCCGGCTGGAAACGGCGTTGCTGGCCAATGAAGACCGGCTGCTGTTGGATCTGGCCGGGTGGAACACCCGCCGCGGTACGGCCATCTACCTCGGCCTGCGCCTGCTGCTGGCCGTGCTGGTGCTGGTACTGGTGCTGACATTCAGCAGCGTCACCGGGCTGGCCAGGATAATGGTGATCATCGGCGCCCTCGCCGCCGGCCTGCTGCTGCCCAAGTTCGTTCTCTCCTCCTGGGTGAAACGGCGCCGACGAGCGGTCGACAACGAGCTGCCGCTGCTGATCGACCTGCTGCGTCTGCTGCAAGGCGTGGGCTTCAGCATGGACCAGAGCCTGCAGACGCTCGGCGACAAGCTGCGCGATGCATTGCCGGTCCTCGGCGGCGAGCTGCAGGAGGCCAACATCGCCTATACCCACGGCCGCACGCGCGCACAATCCCTGCGCCGGCTGAGCGAGGTCTATGCCGACGATGACCTGACCAGCCTGATGCAGCTGATCCTGCAGGTGCACGCCCATGGCGGCGCGGTGCAGGAGCCCCTGCGGCAGTTCAGCGTCCGCCTGCGCGAACAGCGTCGCAACACGCTGAAGGAAAAGGTCGGCAAGCTCTCGGTGAAGATGACCGTGGTGATGATGCTGACCCTGCTGCCAGCGTTGATGCTGGTCCTTGCCGGTCCGGCGCTGGTCGCGCTGGCCACCACCATGTCCAAGATGGGGTCCCCCTGATGCCTGCCCTGCGCACTTCCTGCCTGATTGTTGCCCTGGCTGCCGTTGCCGGCGCCAGCGGCTGTGCATCGACCACGCCGAAGTACCTGCGCGCGCCCAGCCTGGCCGCGCCCGAACCGGCACCGCAGGACAGCCGCAATGCCTACCTGGAGCTGATCGAGCGCATGCAGCAGCAAGGCGCATGGTATGCCTCGCTCGCCCACGTCGACGCCTTCCGCCAGCGCTACGGCGATCCGCCGGCGTTGCGCCTGCTGCAGGCCGACGCGCTGCGCGAGACCGGCCAGGCCGATGCCGCGGTCACCCTGTACCGCGATCTTTCCAGTGGCCCCCAGGCCGCCGCGGCCGCCCATGGCCTGGGCCTGATTGCCGCGCGCCGCGACGACGACGCCGGCAGTGAGCAGGCGTTGGCGCGGGCGACCGAACTGCAGCCATTGAATACAAGTTATCTCGGCGACCTGGGCTATGCGCGGCTGCGCGCCGGGCAGTTCGAGCGCGCGCGCGAACCCCTGGCCAAGGCGCTGGAGCTGTCGCCGGGCAATGCCAAGGCCACCGCCAACCTCGCCCTCTGGGCGGTACTGCGGGGCGACACCGCCACTGCCGAACGCCTCGCCCAGCAAGCGAACCTCAACGACGAGACCCGGCTCAGCATCCAGCAACAGGCGGCGCAGATCCGTACCCGCCTGCAGCAGCGCCAGGCCGCAGCGGCAGCCGCCGCAGTCGTGCCGGCCACTGCCCGTGCTCTCGTCAGCGATGCCGCCGGCAACCCGCCCGGCGCCACGCGACTGGCGGCGGAACCGCGCCGCGACAGCCGCGATGAACGCGATCCGCAGCGCCTGCCGCCCTCGATGCTGGAACGCTTCAGCGCCTCCGACCACCCGAACGGGAACACACCATGACCGCGACGCCCCTGACCCGACGCCTGCTGCCCGTTCTGATCTGCCTGCTGCCAGCCGCCGCCGTGCAGGCGCAGCAACAGCCGCTGACCGGGCAGATGCTTGGCGGCAGCACGCCGGCTGCGTCGTCTTCGCAGCCGCTGCAGTCCGAGTCACTGCCCACCGTGGACCTGGCGGCCCCGCCAGCACCGGTGCCGCAGGCGGCGCCTGCAGCAGTGGCCAACACCGACGGCAGCACTGCAGCCCCGCGGCCCGGCCGCAGCCAGATCGGCGATACCACGCGCAACCTGTTCCGCCTGCAGGCATCGGGGCAACAAGCCGGACAGCACCTGCCGATCCTCGGCGACCAGGCGACGCTGAGCTACGCCCGCTACATGAAGAGTTTCGAACACGAGATCCCGGACTTCTTTGAAGCCGATGTCGCCAAGTCCAAGGGATCATCCTCATCCGGACGCTGAGGTAGGCCATGAAACGCCCACGCCAGTTCAGTTTCAGCCGCCCACGGGGCGGCATGTCGATCACCATGATGCTGGTCATGCTGGCACTGCTGGCGATGCTGGGCCTGATCGAGATCGGTTACCTGTTCTGGGCCAAGCGCGATGCACAGAAAGTCGCTGATCTGGCCGCACTGGCCGGAGCGCAGCGACTGGAACTGTGCACCTCGGACAACAGCGACAACAGTGCTGCGCGGCAGAGCGCACTCACCCAGAACACCTTCGCAGGAAGCCTGGAAATCCGCTGCGGAAACTGGAACGTGACCCGCGCCACCGAAGGGCACTTCAGCCCGGTCGTCGATGCAGCGAATCAACGCAACGCCGTCCGTGTCATCACCCGCCGCGCGGTGCTTCCCTTCTTCGGGCAGAACAGCAGCCTGCCGACCGTGACCGCCCAGGCGGTGGCGCGCCGTGCAGAACCGGCGGCGGTTTTCAGTGTCGGCTCGCAACTGCTGCGCATCAATGGCAACACGCCACTGGGAAATGTCCTGAAACTGGTGGGCGCCGACCTCGACAAGACCACCCTGCTCGGCTACGACGGCCTTGCACAGGCGCATATCACCCCGAATGGACTGCTGCAGGCACTGGGCATTCCGATCGACGTCAACATGGGCGTGGCGGAGTTCAACAATCTGCTGGCCGGCCGCAAGGTCAAGCTGGGCAAGATCCTTCAGGCGACCGTTGACCTGCTCACCCAGCAGGGCGTTGCCCACGTGGACCTGAGTGCACTGGAGAATGCCCTGGTCGTGAAGGGCATCGACCTCAAGCAGCTGGAGGTGAAACTCGGCTCCGATGACAGCGGTGGCGGCCTGTTCGCACGCGTGGTCGCGCCGGATGGAACGATTTCCAGCGCGCTGCAGGCCGATGTCAATGTGCTGGACCTGATCGGCACCAGCATCAGCATCGCCAATGGCGGCCGTGCGGTCTCGGTCGATGAACTCAACCTGCTGGGCCTGGTCAATGCCAAAGCCGCCGTGGTGGAACCGCCGTCCATCGCCATCGGTGGCATTGGCTCGCGCGCTTACAACGCGCAGATCCGTGTCTTCCTCGACATCGACACCAACAACATTCCCGTTGCAGGCGGCGTGCTTTCACTGCTGGGCATCCGCCTGAAGCTGCCGGTCCATGCGGACGTGACCAATGCAATGGCGACCCTGACCAGCCTGCAATGTGGCAGCACGCCTCCCACGGCGACGATCAAGGTAGAGTCTTCCGTACTGCGCGCCTGCGTCGGCAAGGTGGCCGACAGCGAGCGGTTCTCCAAGCAGAATGTCTGTGGCGACACCCTGCAGAAGGAACAGATGCTCACACTGCTCGGCGCCCCGTTGATCAATGACAGCATCAAGGTCAATACGCTGACCGACACGCAAAGCCTCACCCTCCCCGCCGGCGCGACCGGTTCAACCCAGGTCAACTCCCTGGAGGTGGGCACCGCCGTGTCCGAGCTGGTCAGCGAACTGCTGCGCGTACTGTCCGGCATGCTCGATCCGCGCGACGATGGCATGAGCCAGGGCTCGACCGCAGCGCAGTTGGCCGATCGCTACCTGAAAGCAGCCAACGTTGGTCGCAAGCGATACGATGTTGACGCAACCATCAAGCTGCTGGAATTCGGAGACAGCACGCAGGGATTGAAACCACTTGGAAACTGGGACATCACCAAGGGGGTACCTACCAGCTGTGTGCTGGTGACCTGCATGGTCGACGGCAAGGTCTGGCAAGGATTCCGCAACGCAGTGACCGGGGTTGGCTCGGGGCTCCTCGATGGCGTACTGGGAGCGCTTGTGGGTGGGCTGCTGGTCAAGCAGTGCAACAGCCTGATTGGCGCGCTGGATGACACCACCTACAACAACTGCATGAAGTACAACCTGACTTCCTACCTGCAGACCGCCGATGCCGGCTTCCTGGACCAGTTCGCCGGCGACGGCGTCACCGCCCCCGGCAATGGCCCGGTCAGTTGTTCGGGCCTGCTGTGCTTGCTGCTGAAGCCCGCCCTGGACGTCCTGAAGCCGCTGCTCAACAGCGTCGGCTCCCTGCTGCGCTCGCTGCTGGCGCAGGTGCTGGGCCTGGAACTGGGCCGTACGGATGTGCATGTCCAGTCCATCCAGTGCACGCCCGCACAGCTGGTCTACTGACCCGTGACGGGCGCCCTTGGCGGCGCCCGCGCACATGCTAGACTCCCGGCGGGGAACCACCTTCATCTCAACCCACACTCATCCGTGGATGGTCTAGACATGCGAGAAACTTCAGGGGGCGCGGTCTTCGCCCGGCACGCGCGCGGCGCGGCACTGCTGGCCGTGGCCATGATGCTGGTGGCACCGGCGGCGATGGCTGCCCGTGGCGACCGCGAAGCAGCCGCAGAGCCGGCCGCACGTACCGCACCGGTGGTGCGCAACACTGTTGACGAGCTCAAGCAGCTGATGGATGCCCGCCAGCTGACCGAGCTGCGCACCACCTACAACGGCAACTACGGCGCCAGCCTGCTGTTCAATGCCAACACCCTGACCTATTACGTCGCCCTGTTCCAGGAGAAGAACTTCTGGCGGGTGATCAAGACCGATGCCGTCGACAACGCCGAGCGTGTCTACCGCACCTTCGCGCAGCAGTCAGAGCAGCTGGCCCAGGTCTACATCGACACCACCCGACTGGAAGCCGGCAAGCGCTATACCGAGCGCCTGGTGGCCTACAATGAGGAGCGCCTGCGCACGCTGCAGCAGGAAATGGAACAGCAGCAGGCACAGTCGGCCCAGGTCAGCGCTGCCCTGCAGCAGGCCCAGCAGCAGGCGGTCAGCCTGAGCAGCGATGTGCAGAGCACCAACAGCCAGCTGGATTCCCTGCAGCGCCGCATCCAGATCCTGCAGGCCGAACAGGGCAACCCGGAGCTGAGTCTGCCCAAGCCGGACAGCGTGCCCTCGCCGTCACCGGCGGCCGCCAGCGACGGTCGCTGAGGTCCAGCGCCTGGCGTGCCGTCCAACGGCGCCTACGGGCGCCGTTGTCGTTTCCGGCACCATTCCATTTCAACGGCACGCCTCATGCACGGCATCGTCCAGTTGCCGGCGCTGCACGAAGTCCATGCGCTTGCCATTGGCCAGCACCTTCCCACGATGCTGCCGCGCGCGCTCACAGGCGGCGGGATCCGCGCTGATCGGTATCACTGCAGCCCGCGCACGCCGCTGCTGCACCTCACGCGGACGCATTGAAGCTGGGCTCGCGGCCTTGGCCGCGCTCGCACCTGTCGAGGGCGGCTCCGCCGGCACCTCCCAGCGCCATTCCGCGCGCCCCTGGCACGGCGTCTGCTGGTAGACCGGATGCGGCCCGTCCACACATTTGTAGACGTTGGTCTGAGCATGCGCCCCCGTGGCCAGCAGCAGGTACAACAGCGGGCTCCAACACGCGTTCGACATTGCAGGCTCCTCGTCAGGGCTGCCGCCATCCTCGATGCCGGCACGGCTTCGTGCCAGAGCGATACACGTCACATCCGGCGTAATCCAGCACAGCCGTGCAAGTCGTGGGTCTGGCGCTGCGCTGTACTGCCGGAGGCACCGGCATCCACGCCAGCGCCCTCCCTCCCTTCCGTCAAGGAAACCACAATGAGCAACTTCGTCACCGTCGCCGACGGCGCGCGCATCTTCTACAAGGATTGGGGTACCGGCCAGCCGATCGTGTTCGCGCACGGCTGGCCGCTGTCGTCCGATGCCTGGGACCCGCAGATGCTGTTCATGGGCCAGAACGGCTTCCGCGTGATCGCTCACGACCGTCGCAGCCACGGCCGCTCCAGCCAGACCTGGGACGGCAACAACATGGACACCTACGCCGACGACCTGGCCGCCGTGCTCGAGGCGCTGGACCTGAAGGACGCGATCCTGGTCGGCCACTCCACCGGTGGCGGCGAAGTGGCCCATTACATCGGGCGCCACGGCAGCAAGCGCGTGGCCAAGGTGGTGCTGGTCGGCGCCGTGCCGCCGCTGATGCTGAAGACCGATGCCAACCCGGCCGGTACCCCGCTGGAAGTCTTCGACGGCATCCGCAAGGGCACCGGCGGTGACCGCTCGCAGTTCTTCAAGGACCTGACCACGCCGTTCTTCGGCGCCAACCGCGACGGCAACAGCGTTACCCAGGGCATGCGTGATTCGTTCTGGCTGCAGGGCATGCTCGGTGGCGTCAAGGGCCAGTACGACTGCGTGCACGAATTCTCGGAAGTGGATTACACCGAGGACCTGAAGAAGATCGATGTGCCAGCGCTGGTGGTGCATGGCGATGACGACCAGATCGTGCCGTTCGATGCCTCAGCCAAGCTGTCCTCGCAGATCATCAAGGACGCCGAGTTGAAGGTGTACGCCGGTGCGCCGCACGGCCTGACCGTCACCCACGCCGACCGGTTCAACGCCGACCTGCTGGCGTTCGCACGCGGGTGAGGCACTGCGGCGGCGCCACCCAGCGCCGCCGCCCCTGTGGTAGAGCCGGCCGCTGGCCGGCTGCGCAGGATCGGGATGGATTGATCGCGCAAAAAGGGGACGGAGGGGATTAAGTCGTTTGTGCACAAACGACTTAATCCCCTCCGTCCCCTTTTTTGTCAGATATCGCTGTGGTGGTGCGGGACCCCGGTCTTCGGCAGCGGGTCATGCCCGCCCACGAAGTGGCGCACCACCGGTGCACGCTCACCGCGATGCAGCCCGCGCAGCACTTCCTGGATCGCCTTGTCATCGGCGGTGATGCGCTCGTGCTGGCGCAGGTGCTCCAGCCACGATGGGGTCACGAAATACTCCAGGTGGATGCCCGGACTGGCCACATCCTCGACCACGCCCCAGACCACCGCGCCATCGCGGCGGCGGATCGTGCCCAGCGCGCGCATCTGCGCCTGGAACGCGGCGCGGTCAGCCTCGTCGATGCGGTACTCCAGGGTGACCAGTACCGGGCCGCGATCGTTGGATACCGGCACCGACAGTTCCGGTGCCGGCCAGTGTCCCGCCGGGCGCAGGTTCAGATCCTCGGTGCCAGCGATGCGCACGCGCCACACCAGCAATCCGCCGATCACCGCACCCGCGGCAGCCACCAGCAAGGCCAGCTCCGGCGAGGTGCGCTGCGCCAGTGCACCCCAGCTCAGGCCACCAGCCGCCATGCCAGCGGAAAACACCATGATGTACAGCGCCAGTGCACGCGCCCGTACCCACGCTGGCACTGCGGTCTGCGCGGCAATCTGCAGCGACGACAGCACGGTGATCCAGGCAAAGCCATTGATCAGCATCACCAATGGCAGCACGTACCAGCTGCGGGTCAGCGCCAGCCCGACCAGGCTGAGCGCCAGCGACAGCGTGGCCAACAGCACCAGCATGTCGCGATCCATCTGCGCGCGCAGCTTCGGCAGCAACAACGCACCACCCACGGCACCGATCCCGATGCAGCCGAGCAGCATGCCGTACTGCCCCGCCCCACCCTGCATCTGGCCGCGCACCACCACCGGCAGCAGTGCATTCATTGCTGCAGCAAAGAAGAAGAAGCCGACCGACTTGATCAACACCGCCTGCAGGCGCCCGGCGCGGCTGGCATAGCGCAGGCCCGCCTTCAGGCCGGCACCGAAGCCTTCCGGCGGCAGGCTGGACTGTTTCGGGTCGCGCTTCCAGCCCCACACCACGAACAGCATCGCGGCA
Source organism: Stenotrophomonas sp. 99219_Sma (assembly GCF_056480785.1). Classification (NCBI taxonomy): domain Bacteria; kingdom Pseudomonadati; phylum Pseudomonadota; class Gammaproteobacteria; order Lysobacterales; family Lysobacteraceae; genus Stenotrophomonas; species Stenotrophomonas sp. 99219_Sma. The sequence continues at coordinate 2,724,225 of NZ_CM151117.1, forward strand.
AAGGTGATGGCGTTGAAACCGAAGGCCCAGACCGCACCGAGCTGGGCCACGATTACGCCACCGATGGCCGGGCCGATCGAGCGTGCGATGTTGATGCCGATCGAGTTCAGCGCCACCGCCGAGGCCAGCATCGGCTGCGGCACCAACTCGGAAACGATCGCCGCCTGTGCCGGCATCGCCATCGCCGCACCGCAGCCCATGCAGAAGGTCAGCAGCACCAGCAGCTGCGGCGTCAGCATGTCCATCGCGGTCAGGGCCGCCATTACCGCGGCGACCAGCAGCATCCAGCCCTGGGTGGCCAGCAGGTACTTTCGGCGGTCGACGATGTCGGCCAGGGTGCCGGCGGCCAGCGCCAGCAGCACGATCGGCACCGTGGTGGCCGACTGCACCAGAGCCACCATCAGTGGTGAGCCGGTGCGCTCGGCCATTACCCAGGCGGCGGCCACATCGTTGACCCAGGTGCCGATGTTGCTGGCCAGGATCGCCAGCCAGATCGAGCGGAACATCCGGATTTTCAGCGGGGACCAGGCACCTGCGGCCTGTGGCGGGGGTTGCGACGCGGTTGCGTTCACCATTGCCATGCTCCAACGATCGAGGCGAACAGCGTGTCCTGGCCTCCGGCCTGCTTCAGCGCAGGACCGGCGTCGACCCAGGCCAGCTGCAGCTGCCATTGCCAGTGTTCGCTGGCCTGCCAGCGGGTTTCGGATTTGTACTGATTACCGATGCGGCACGCGCCACCGGCGCTGCCCGGCAAGGCCACCAGCGGTGCCGGCGTGGTGTAGACCGCATCGGCGCGCCGATGCTTCCACGCCATCTGTACGCCCAGCTCCGTCGTCACCGCGTCGTGCAGGCGCAGGGTCAGGGTCGGCTGGACGTCCATCAGGTTGGCCGGGGCCATCAGGCTGGCCTCGCTGAAATAGGCCGACTTCGGAAACAAGGCGTTGAAGGTTCCCAGGCGGCCGTCATGCAGGTTGCCATCGCCACTGGCGATGTCGGCCTTCAACCCCAGCCGCGGTTGCAGCGGCAGGTTCGTCCAGCGCCACCCCGTATCGGTCGCCAGCGTCCAGGCGCGGATATCGAGCCTGCCGGCGGTCGTCCGCAGTTCACCGCCCTGCGCCACCAGCTCACTGTTCCAGTCCAGTGCACCGGCCTGGCCGAACCAGCGCGTGCCCAGAGTGTGCCGACGTTCGGTACCCACACCCGCGGCGAAGCGCGCGCCCTCACGGCGGTAGTCCAGAAGATACAGATCCCACTGACCCGCCCGCTGCCCGCGCGCCGTCGTGGCATACGCGCCCCAGAGATGCGCGCCGTGTTCGCCGCGATCATCGAAGGCACCTGGTCGGTTCTCCACCGGACGCAGCGCCATCAGATCCAACGTGCCGAAGCGGCCTTTCCATCCCGCACGTGCACCGTCGAACGCCAAGCGGATGTTCGGCCCGTCGCGCACCGACAGCAGCCGTGAACTGCCATAGCCGGCTTCCTGCCGGCCGAGTTGCAGATGGAAGCCATCGCGCTGCCAGCGCCAGTACGCCTGCTGCACATCCAGCGCGCTGCGGTCGGTGCGACCCGGGCCGCCGGCCTTGCCATTCTCCCCATGCACACCCAGCTGCAGCTTCGCCTGCCAGGTGTCTTCCACATAGGTGGCCGATGCCAAGGCACGCAGCAGGCCATAGGCATCCTCGCTGCCGCCAATGCCGAACCGGGTCGGGTCGTAGTACAGCCCACGCACACGCAGCGACGCATCCCATTGCAGTTGGCCGTCACCGGCGTCGCTGCAATGACCGCCGTCGCAGGCCTGCACCAGCGACGGTGCGGCCAGCAATGCCAGGCTCAGAACGCGAAGCACGAGCATCCCATCGCGCCCCAGAACGCGGTCAGGTCATCGGTGGGCGCCGCGTGCCGGGCCGCATGACCATGAGCACCGTGAGTGCTGCAGGCTACGCCGTGATGGTGACGATGGGCGGCGGCCAACCCGGTGGCGGTACCGCCGACGTGGTAGCCGCCGAACCGGTTGACCGGCGACCAGTTGGGCATCGCCGGCGGCAGCTGCGGCGCAAGCCCTGCATAGTCGGCGTCGGCATGCACGATGCGGCCACCGACCACGGTCAACACGCTGGTGATGTCGGCGATCTGCGCATCATCCACGCGGAAGAAATCGGCCGAGAGCAGGATGAAATCGGCCAACTGGCCGACCTTCAACGTACCCTTCACTGCTTCGTCGCCGGAGAACCAGGCACTGCCCTGGGTCCACAGGCGCAGCGCCTGCTCGCGTTCGAGCAGGTTCTCATCGCCATACAGGGCCAGCCCGCCGACGGTGCGCCCGGTCACCAGCCAGGACAACGCCACCCATGGGTTGTAGCTGGCCACACGGGTGGCATCAGTTCCAGCACCGACCGGCACGCCTTCGGCCAGCATGCGCTTGACCGGCGGCGTATGCCGCGCGGCCTGCACGCCGTAGCGCTCGACGAAGGCTTCGCCCTGATAGGCCATGCGATGCTGCACGGCGATGCCGCCACCCAGCGCACGGATGCGCTCGATGTTGCGCGGGGTGATGGTTTCGGCGTGATCGATGAACCAGTGCAGGCCATCGAACGGCACCTCGCGGTTGACCTGTTCGTACACATCGAGGATGCGGGTGATGCTCTCGTCGTACGTCGCATGGATGCGGAACGGCCAACGCTTCTCGACCAGCAGCTTCACCACATCGTGCAGTTCCGGCTCCAGCTCCGGCGGCAGTTCCGGGCGCGGCTCGTTGAACAACTCGAAGTCGGCCGCGGAGAACACCAGCATCTCGCCGGCACCGTTGTGGCGCAGCAGGTCATCACCCTGCCGCGGCTGCAGCATCTCGCTCCATCCGCGGAAGTCATCCACTTCCTTGCCCTTGTTCTGGGTGAACAGGTTGTAGGCGATGCGCACGGTCAGCTGGTCATCGCGGTGCAGCTGCTCGATGACCTGGTAGTCCTCGGGGTAGTTCTGGAAACCACCGCCGGCGTCGATCACCGAGGTGATGCCGAGCCGGTTCAGTTCACGCATGAAGTGACGCGTCGAATTGGCCTGGTACTCGATCGGCAGGCGCGGCCCCTTGGCCAGCGTCGCGTACAGGATCAGCGCATTCGGCTTGGCCAGCAGCAGCCCGGTCGGGTTGCCCAGCGAATCACGCACGATCTGGCCGCCCGGCGGATCCGGGGTGTCCTTGGTATAGCCACAGGCACGCAGTGCGGCGCGGTTGAGCAGCGCACGGTCGTACAGGTGCAGCAGGAACACCGGCGTGTCCGGCGCGATGTCGTTGAGCTCCTGCAGCGTGGGCAGGCGCTTCTCGTTGAACTGGGTGGCGGTGAAGCCACCGACCACGCGCACCCACTGCGGCGCGGGCGTGCGGTCGACCTGCGCCTTCAGCATGTCCAAGGCATCGCCCAGCGAACGCAGGCCGTCCCAGCGCAGTTCCAGGTTGTAGTTCAGGCCACCACGTATCAGGTGGGTATGGCTGTCGTTGAGGCCGGGCAGCAGGCGCCGGCCCTGGGCGTCGATCAGGGTCGCTTCATTGCCCCAGCCACGCATGATCTCCTCGTCGCTGCCGACGGCAACGATGCGCCCTTCCTGCACGGCCAGCGCCTGTGCATGCGGCTGCTGCGGGTCGAGGGTGGTGATGCGGGCATTGCGGATGACCAGCGTGCTCATGCGACGCTCCTTGGAAGTGGAATCGAGTGCGGCACCGGCACGGCCGGCCAGACCCAGCGCCACCGCGGCGCTGCCGGCCAGCACCACGTTGCGGCGGCCGTGATCGAGTGGATCGTGACTCATGCGAGATCTCCCGGAAGGCGTTGGCCGTCCAGTGCCCAGGCGCCGGGCCCGGTCAGCGCGAGGGCCAGCAGTACCGTGGTCCACATCAACGGGTACTCACTGCCGCCGCGCATCCAGAACCAGCCCTTGGGCAGGGCCAACAGAACGGTGAAGCCGATGAAGGCCGCCGCTGCAAGCGCGGCGACGCGGGTCTGCCAGCCCAGCAGCACGGCCAGCCCTGACAGCACCTGCAGCAGGGCCAGCAGCAGCGGCAGCGGTGCCCCCGCTGGCAGGCCGAAGCCGCGCAGTTCGGTGGCGAAGCCGGCCAGCCCAGGACCGCCGAACCAACCGAACAGCTTGCCCAGCGCGTGTGGCAGCAGGAATCCCCCGGCTACCGCGCGCAGCATCAGCAGGGCCAGGTCGAGGCCATGGCCAGCCAGCATGCTCAGTGCCCGCCTTCCTGCGCGCCGAACATGCGCTTGGCGTACTGGATGCCGATGCCATAGCCACCGGCGTGGTCGCGGGCGATGCCGGTGGTCAGCTCGTAGGTCTCGCCACGCGCCCAGTCACGCTGCAGCTCCAACAGGTACTGCACGCTGGTCATCGGCACTGCACCGGCCTGCACCATGCGGGTGATCGCACGCTCGTGGGCTTCTTCGCTGACATCGCCGCAGGCATCGGTGATCACGTAGACCTCGAAACCCTGCGCCAGCGCCGACAGCGCCGGGCCGACGATGCAGACGCTGGTCCACAGGCCGGCAACGACCAGGCGACGCTTGCCGATGCGGTTGATCTCATCGATCACCGGCTGGTCTTCCCAGGTGTTCATCGAGGTGCGGTCGAACACCGGCTGGCCCGGGAAGATCTCCGGCAGTTCCGGGAACATCGGGCCGGAGAACGACGCTTCGGCGACGGTGGTCAGCAGCACCGGCACGTTGAAGCCCTTGGCACCCTTGCTGATCAGCGACACGTTGTTGCGCAGCGCGGAGATATCGATGGTGTGGGTGGCGAATGCCATCTGCGACTGGAAGTCGATCAGCACCAGGGCATGGTCGGTGGGCGACAACAGGGCCGGGGCGGGCGTGGCGGTGGCAAGGCTCATGGTTGGACTCCGTTGGAAACACGATCAGGGGGAAGCAACAGGGCCGCATCGCCGGCCAGGTACTGGCCGGGGCTGCAGCCGGTCTCGGCGCGGAAGCTGCGGACGAAATGGCTCTGGTCGAAGAAGCCCAGCTGCTGCGCCAGGCAGGACATCGGCAGCTGCGCGACCGGCAACAACTGGCGCGCACGTTCGATGCGACGACGGCGCACGTAGCGCAGCGGGCTTGCACCGGTACCGGTCCGGAACAGGCGCACCAGATGGAAGCGGCTGACGCAGGCGGCTGCGGCCAGCTCGGTCACCCGCAGCGGCTGCGACAGGTGCTCATCGACATAGCGCAGGGCGCGCTGCAATGCGGCGGCCTGCTGCGGTGCCAGCGCCACGGCGGGCGGATCGGGCGAAAAGACGGTGGCCATGCGGGACGCCGCGAGGGGGTGCCCCATGGTGCGTGGCCGCCGCACGATGCCCTACCCCCGTCGGTCGAGGCCAGCACCTACCCGAATGGGGGAGGCCGACGCCCGAGCAGGCGACGACCGAACAACCGCGCATCCAGTGAATAGGCGCCAGGGCCCAACATCAACAGCGCCAAGGGCAGCACCACCTGTGACCACGGCGCCTGCTGCGCGAACAGGCCCACGGCCGCCATCAGCACGGCCAGTGGCGTCAACACACCCAGCGTGAGCATCGGCACTGCCAGCAGGCACAGCGCCGACCACCCGCCCGCATGCGTGCCGGGCGTGCACAGTGCGGCGGACAGGCACAGCCGCAGCCACAGCAGGCCGATGCCCGGCCCGCGGTCGGGGAACATCACGAACAGGCGCTGCATGGCCAGGCTCCACAGGGCATGCCGGCGTGATAACCGACCGCGGCGGCGACCGCCTACCCCGTTCGGGTCACCCCGGACTGCCCCGCACCTGCCAGAATGCGCGCCATGCGTGGCCGCCCCTTCCCGTTCCTGCGTCGCCTGCCGACGCTGCTGACGTGCCTGCTGCTGTTGACCGCCCTGCCCGCTTTTGCCGTGCAGCGCCCGCCGGTGAGCGGCGGGCTGCCCGGTTACGAGCATACCGCGTGGCGGGTCGGCCAGGGTGCACCCGGCGATATCTGGGACATCACCCAGGACCGCGACGGCCTGCTGTGGCTGGCCACCGGCTCGGGCCTGTACCGCTTTGATGGCCGTCGCTTCGAACGGCAGGCAGCGCCCGTCGGCAGCCAGTTCCCGTCCACCAACATGGTCACGCTGGCGCATGCCGCCGACGGTGCCCTGTGGATCGGCTACTTCCAGGCCGGCATCAGCCGGTTCGCACAGGGGAGGCTGCACAACTACGGCCGCGAGCAGGGGGTGCCGGTCGGCGTGGTCCCACGCTTCAGCCAGGATCGCCAGGGCCAGCTGTGGGCGGCGATCAATGGCGGGCTGCGCCGCTTTAATGGACAGCGCTGGCAGCCACTGCCGGCCGCAGCCGGCCTGCCCGAACGCCGTGTGCAGTGGGTGCTGCACGACAGCCGGGGCAGGTTCTGGGTGCTGGCCGACCTGAAGATCTGGATGCGTGCGGCCGGCCAGACCACGTTCGAGGACACCGGCATCGCGGTCTCGCAGATGGCAACGCTGGCCGAAAGCCCGCAGGGTGAAGTGTGGTTGGCCGACCGGGTGCGCGGCACCTTACCTACCCTGGCCAACGCGCAGGGCCTGTTGGCGGCCAGCGAACGTGAAGCGCGGCGTCTTCCGGAACTGGTTGCTGCACGCCTGCAGTTCACTGCCGATGGCGCGCTGTGGGCCACGATGAGCCCGCACGGCGGCGTCGCCCGCATCACCTTCGACGGCAGCCGCGCCGTGCGCATGGAGCGTTTCGATTCGCCGCACGGGCTGACCGCCACCTCCGCGGTGCCGATCATCGTCGATCGCGAAGGCAATCTCTGGGTCGGCACCAACCTCGGCCTCAACCGCTTCCGCGCACGCAGCGTGCACACCCTGGCAGTGGGCCCGAGTGATCCCTACCGCTCGCTGGTGCGGGCCAGCGATGGCCGCGTGTATGGCTATGGCGAAGACCTCAAACCCTACGATCTGCGGCGCACTCTGCTGGATGGCAGTGCCCCGCAGCTGCAGGCCGCCGCGCGCCAGGCACCCACGCCGATCTGGCAGTTCGACTGGGTCAATCTTGCGCGCACGGTCGCCGGCCACACCTCGTTGATCCCGCTGCCGGCCCCGTTCACCGGGCAACCGCTGCACGCCCTGCTGTTCCCCGACGACGCGCAGGCCTGGGTATGCACGGGTGAACGCGGCGTCCTGCACTACCTGCATGGCCAATGGCAGCGCGAGGTCCGCCTGCCCGAGCAGGCCTGCTCATCGCTGGCGCTGGATGCCCATGGCCAGCTTCTGCTCGGCTATGCCGACGGCCGCCTGCGCCGGATGAGCGCGGGCCACATCGAGAGCTTCGATGCCAGCCAGGGCCTGTCGGTGGGGCCGATCACCGCAATGCTGCATCACCAGGACCTGCTGCTGGTCGCCGGCGAAGCCGGTCTGGCTGCGCGCGTTGGCAACGGTCGTTTCGTTCCGGTGCGAACCGACATGGCCGGTGTACTGGAAGGCATCACCGGCATGGTGGCCGATCCGAACGGACACCTCTGGTTCAATGGCAGCCGTGGCCTGGTCCGGCTGGGGAGCGATCAGCTGCGACGGACGCTGCGGACCGGGCTGCCGGTGACGCCACGCCTGTTCGATGCAGTGGATGGCATGCCGGGCATCGCCCTGCAGAGCGGACCGATCGCCACCGCCACGCTGGCCGATGACGGACTGCTGTGGCTGGCCACCAACCAGGGCCTGGCCTGGCTGGACACCACCCGCTCGCACGTCAACACCATGGCGCCCAGCGTGCGCATCGGCGAAGTGCTGTATGGCAGTGAGCACGAGCCACTGCGCGATGGCCTGCGCCTTCCGGCCGGCACCAGCCAATTGCAGATCGATTACGTGGCGCTGTCGCTGGCGCGCCCGGAGCGCAACCGCTACCGCTATCGCCTGTCCGGCGTCGACGACGGCTGGCAGGATGCCGGCAGCAGCACCCGCGCGTATTACACCAACCTCGCTCCGGGCAACTACCGGTTCGAGGTGGAAGCCGCCAACGAAGACGGCATCTGGAGCACTGCACCGGCCAGTCGCAGCTTCCGCATCGCCCCCACTTTCATGCAGACGGTGTGGTTCAAGCTGCTGTGTGCGGCCGCGATCCTCGCACTGCTGGTGATGGCGGTGCGCATCCGCAGCGGGCAGCTGGCCGCGCTGTTCCGCGCGCGCCTGCAGGAACGCAATGGCGAACGCGAACGCATCGCACGCGACCTGCACGACACCCTGCTGCAGGGCAGCCAGGGCCTGATCCTGCGCCTGCACGCGATCAGCCAGTCGCCGCAGACCCCGGAGCCGGTACGCGGCCAGCTGGAATCTGCGATGCAACTGGCCGAGCGCAACCTGGCCGAGGGCCGCGAGCGGGTCAATGCCCTGCGTGAGGGACCGTTCGCTGGCCGCGACCTCGCTTCGGCACTGGCCGATGTGCACGCCGAGTACGCCGGGCATGGCACCAACCCACTGCGCCTGACCGTGGAAGGTGCAACGCCACCGCTGCAGGCCGACGCGGCCGAAGAAGTGTTCCTGATCGGGCGTGAGGCGATCCGCAATGCGTTGCGTCACGCCAACGCCAGCGCCATCGAAGTGGAGCTGTCCTACGGCACGCGGTGCTTCCTGCTGCACGTGCGCGACGATGGCGTCGGCATCGCCGACGACAATGCCGGCCATGGTCATTGGGGCCTGCAGGGCATGCGTGAGCGCGCGCAGCGCCTCGGTGCGGAACTACAGCTGTGGACCCGCGCCGGACTGGGAACCGAAGTCGCGCTGGCGGTTCCCGCCCGGCGCCTGTATCACCGCCGCCCATCGCGCTGGCGCTGGCCCTGGAGTAAAGCAAACCATGACTGAGTCCCCTGCCCTGATCGGCGTGCTGGTGGTCGACGACCACCCGCTGCTGCGTGACGGCCTGGCGGCGCTGCTGGGCGCACAACCCGATCTGCGCCTGCTCGGCGAAGCCGCCGATGGCGAGGAAGCCATCGCCTGCTACCAGCGGCTGCAGCCCGACGTGGTGCTGATGGACCTGCAGATGCCACGGCTGGATGGTGTGGAAGCGATCGTGCGGATCCGCGCGATGGACCCGCGCGCGCGCATCATCGTGCTGACCACCTACCGTGGTGACGTACGCGCGGTCCGCGCGCTGCAGGCCGGCGCCAGCGCCTATCTGCTGAAGGACATGCTGCGCCATGAGCTGGTCGATACGATCCGCATGGTCGCTGGCGGCCGCCGCGCACCGATTCCCCCGGCGGTGGCGGCCAGCATCGCCGCGCATGTGGTGGAAGACCGGTTGTCGCCGCGCGAAACCGAGGTACTGAGGCATGTAGCCGGCGGCCTGTCGAACAAGCGCATCGGCGAGCGCATGCAGATTTCCGAGCAGACGGTGAAGGCGCACATGAAGAGCCTGATGGACAAGCTGGGCGTGGGTGATCGCACGCATGCGGTGACCCAGGCGCTGCGGCGCGGGATCATCAGCCTGGACGACAGCGGTCACGATTAGGGGGTTGTTCGGCAGGGCTTGCAGCCCTGCACCCGCGGTAGTGCCGGCCGCTGGCCGGCAACCTCAGGAGCAACAACAGCAACAGCGGGCTTTCCATGGGATGGCGGGGTGGTGTCGGAGTGCGGGGACGCTGCAAGTCCCCCTCCGGGGCCCGGCCCAGCCGCTGGCGGCTGTGCGTTCGGGCGCTTGCGAAGCCGTGCTTCGCAAGCAAAGCGCCCTCACCCATGTAAGCTCGGTCGCCGCTTGCTCGTGTGCGCTGTCCTGCGCACACGGCAAGACCGGGGTTGGGCGTCCTGCCCAACCCGTCGGGCGCATGCGCCCGACCCATGCGGCTCACGCCCCCGCAACCGGACCCACCCCGCCTTCGACAGTTGGCCGCGATCTGTCGGAACGGCGTATTGCCCTGGTGGGTGTAGACCTTGGTCGACACAGTAGATCCACGCCATGCGTGGATGACTCATTCGATATCTGACAGATATTTCGACCAAGGTCGACACCTACCAACAGCCACCGGAATCTGTCAGAGGTGGGGCGGTGTCGGAGTGCGGGGTGTCAGCCGCATGGATGCGGCTGCCAAGCCTACAAGGACGTACTTGCGGCGTCCCCGCACTCCGACACCGCCCCACCACCCAACAGGAAACCCGCCGTTGCTGTTGCTGTTGCTGTTGCTGTTGCTGTTGCTGTTGCTCCAGCTTCCAGCAGGTGCAGGGCTGCAAGCCCTGCCGAACACCATCCTTACCTCAAACGCAGCAGCAGGCTGCCACCCGCGCACACCACCGCCAGCCAGGCCACGCCGTTCCAACCCCACTGCGCCAGCGCCAGGCTGCCCAGCGCACCACCGGCGGCCATGCCGATGAACATGCCCGTGAACAGCAACGCATTGAGCCGGCTGCGTGCCGGCGGCACCAGTCCGTAGACCAGCGTCTGGTGCGCCACCAGCGCCGACTGGAAGCCGAAGTCGAACAGCAGCGCACTCACCACCAGCAGCGGTAGCAGCGCAGCGGCCGGCAGCCACGACTCGGTCAACAGCAGGCCAAAGCCCAGCAACGCCACCGCGATCGCCAGCCGCGCCACCGCGTGGCAACCCAAGCGATCGGCGAATCGACCCGCAAACGGCGCGGCCAATGCGCCGGCCGCACCGGCAATGCCGAATGCCCCCGCTGCGGCACTACCCAGCCCCAACCGTGCATGCAGCATCAGCGCGAGGGTTGACCAGAACGCGCTGAAGCCCACCGCCAGCAACGACTGGCTGGCCACCGCACGGCGCAGCTGCGGCTGCTCCCGCCACAACGCCAGCAACGAACCCAACAACGCCGGATAGCGCAGCGAGCTGGTCGGTGCGAAGCGCGGCAGCGCACGCGCCATCACCGCTCCCATCGCCGCCACTGATACCGCGGCCAGCACGAACTGCGTGCGCCAACCCCGCGCCTCGGCCACTACGCCACTGACCACCCGTGACAACAGGATGCCGAGCAGCAGGCCGGTCATCACCCGGCCGACGATCTGGCCGCGCTGCACATCCGGCGCCAGCACCGCTGCAGCCGGCACGATGTCCTGCGCCAGCGTGGCCATCAGCCCGACCAGCAGGCTGGCCATCAGCAGGCCCGGCAGGTGGCCAGCCATCGCAGCAGCGCCCAATGCCAACGCCAGCAACGCGGACTTCCACAGGATCAGGTTGCGGCGGTCGAAGCGGTCGCCCAACGGCGCCAGCAGCAGGATGCCAAGTGCATAGCCGAGCTGGGTCAAGGTCGGTACCAGGCCGGCGGCGCGCTCACCGGCGCCGAGGTCCCGGGCGATCAGTCCCAGCATCGGCTGGCTGTAATAGAGCGAAGCGACCGAAAAGCCAGCGCCGGCCGCCATTGCCAGCACCAGCGGGGTGGAGGGTGCGGTCGTGGGTGCCGCAGCGACGGACAGCGCGGGGGTAGACATGGGGGAGTCCGGTGGTGGAAGTGGGCGTATCCTGCCGGTATTCGCCAAACGTCTGTAGCAGTCTTCATTACATATCCTTCATACGCCACACGCATGAATGACCTCGCCACCGGCGCCGATCGCCTGGATCTGCTGCGCACCTTCCTGCGCATCGTCGATGCCGGCAGCCTGTCTGCCGCGGCCGTGCAGCTGGGCACCACCCAGCCGACAGTCAGCCGCCGCCTTCAGGCCCTGGAGCGACAGCTCGGCCTGCGCCTGCTGCAGCGCTCCACCCACGGCCTGCAGCTGACCGAGGATGGCCTACGCTGCCAGCGTCATGCGCAACGTGTGATCGACGAGTGGGAGTCGCTGCAGGCCGAGCTGCACGGCGAACCGGAAACGCTGCGTGGACGCCTGCGGGTGATGGTGCCGCACGCCTTCGGCCAGGCGCAGCTGCTGCCGACCATGCTCGCGTTCCTCGCCCAGCACCCGCAGCTGAGCCTGGAGTGGATCCTCGAGGATCGGCGCCCGGACTTCATCGCAGAAGGCATCGACTGCGCGGTGCGGGTGGGCCCCGTCGACGAACCGCGCATGGTCGCACTACCGCTCGCCGAAGTGCCGCGCATCGTCGTGGCAGCACCCTCGCTGGTGCAGGCCACCGCGATCAGCACTCCAGAACAGGCGCAGTCACTGCCGTGGATCTCGCTGGTCACCTACTACCGCGAACGCCTGCTGCTGCATGACGCACAGGGCCGCGCGCATACGCTGTCGATCAGCCCGCGCCTGCTCAGCGACAACCTGTTCGTGGTGCAGCAGGCCGCATGTGCGGGGCTGGGCGCAGCGGTGGTCTCGGCCTGGCTGGTGGCCGACGATCTCGCACAAGGGCGGTTGGTGCAGCTGCTGCCGGACTGGCAGGCGCCGGCACTGCCGGTACACGTGGTGTTTCCCGCCGCGCGCCAGCAGCCGCCGCGGCTGCGCGCCTTCATCGATGCGATGAAGGCCGCGCTGCCGCAATTGCATGGAATGCGGCCGGCGCCGCGTTAGGTCATCGGCCGCATCATCCACGCATGGCGTGGATCTACTGATGGTACGGGTAGATCCACGCCATGCGTGGATTCTGCCCCGCCACGCAATCAGTTGGCCTTGGCCGCCTCGGCATTCCACGCTGCGACCTTGGCCTTGGTGTCGGCCAGCATCTTGTCCAGTGCGGCGCGGTCATACACGTTGCCGCGCAGGATCACGCTGTCGATCTTTTCGGTGGCAGCAATGTCCTGCAGTGGGTTGGCGGTCAGCAGTACCAGATCGGCGGCCTTGCCCTGTGCGACACCACCGTAGCGGTCCATCTGGCCGAACCAGGCCGGGCCGGAACGGGTTGCGGCCGACAGCGCCTGCGGTGCGCTCAGGCCTTCCTTCACGAACAGCTGCAATTCCTGGTGCAGGGCGATGCCCGGGAAGTTGAACGAGTTGAGGAAGCCCGCATCGGTGCCCGCAATGATCGTCACACCGGCTTCCTGCAGCATCGGCAGCACCGCGGCCACCTGGTGGTACTGCGCGTGGCGCGCTTCGATCTGTGCCGGCGTGGCCTTCGCCGCGCGGTCCACGCGCCACTGGTAGGTCGCGCGCAGGCCCGGGCCGATGTAGGCCAGGTACGGATCGTTGGCGTGGTCATCCTGGTCAAGGAAATCGAGGATGCGGCCACCATTGAGGGTCGGGGTCACGAACACGCCGCGCTTGGCGAAATCGCGGTAGGCGTGCATCGCCGTGTCACGATCGAAGCTGGCGTCGAGGCGGCGGTTGGCTTCGGCGCGGTCGATGCGGCCGGCACCGAAGTCGGCGGCGATCTGCGCTTCATCCTTGCTGCCTGCCTTGAATGCGTAGTCCAGATGCTCGATCGAGGCCAGGCCCGCATCGACCGCCTGCTCCACGGTCAGTGCCATCGGAATATGCCCCGAGGCCTTGAAGCCGGCCTTGCGCGCAGCACTGGCCGAGTACAGGAACAGTTCCGGCTTCAGCGTGCTGTCGGTGATCTTCACGAAATCAACCTTGTCGTGCTGCAGGCGGGTGATCGCCTTGTCGGCGTCAGCCTCGCTACCCACCTCGATCGTGCCCTTCCAGACCGGCTTGATGCCTTCGATCTTCGCGCCCGAACTCAGCAGGCGCGGGCCGAACAGCGTGCCCTTGGCGATCTCGCCACGCCACTGCAGTACCTGTTCGGGCAGGTCGCCGGAGCAGTCACGCACGGTGGTGATGCCGTGCGCGATGTACAGCGGCAGCAGCGCCTTGTTCTCTTCGATCAGCCCCGGGCCACCACCGAAGTGCACGTGCATGTCCCACAGGCCCGGGATCAGGTACTTGCCCTTGGCATCGATCTGGCGGGCCGCGCTCCACTGGCTGCGCAGCTGCGCGTCCGGGCCGACGGCGACGATGTCCTCGCCACGGATCACCACGCTCTGCCCGGCCAAGGTGCTGGCGTGCTCGACATCGACCACGGTGGCATTGCGGATCAGCAGGTCGGCGCGCTCGGCAGCAGACGCCGACAGCGGCGCCACCGCAAGGAGGATGGCAAGGGACAACGGACGGGAACGGAACATGGACAGCATCCTGATGGGCACGCCCAGCGTGCGGGTGGAAGGGGTTTGCATTCAGCGCACCGCGCCGTGCTGGCGCAGCAGGGTTTCAATTCCGGTATAGCCGCGCTGGCGCGCGTGCGCCAGCGGCGTTACGCCGTCGCCGTCGGCCAGCTCAGGGTCGGCACCTGCCTCCAGCAGCAGCTGCACGATCTGTACATGGCGCGCACCACCGTCACCCAGCAGGATTGCTTCCAGCAGCGCGGTCCAGTGCAGGCGGTTGACATGGTCCACCTCAACACCGGCACGCAGCAGCGTGCGCACAGTGGCGACGTGGCCGCGCTCGGCGGCGGGAATCAATGCGGTGCCGCCATAGCGGTTGGTGCTGCGCAGATCGGCGCCATGCGCCAGGGTCATCGCCAGGATCTCGTCCAGGCCACGCGCGCCGGCGTACAGGTAGGCGCTGTCCTGCATGGCGTCCTTGGCATTGACGTCGGCGCCGGCTTCGATCAGTTCACGCGCGGCGTCTACATTGTTGCCATGCGTGGCCAGCAGCAGCGCGGTGCGGCCCTGGCCATCGCGCGCCTCCAGCGTGGCGCCATCCTCGATCACCTGTCGCAGCGCATCGGCATCGCCACGGCTGGCAGCATCGCGCAGGCGGCCATCGACGTCGGCTTTGGACGTTGCGGTGCAGGCCGGGGAGACCATGGCCAGCAGGAACAACAGCAGCACGCGCGCGAACGGCGCAGGCCAGCCAGGGGAACGATGGACGCGCATGACGGTGTCTCCTCATGACCGTCGCCACGGAGCGCCGTGCGACGGTAGCAACAGCCGGGCATTGCCGGCCCCTGCCCTGCATGGTAGAAGTCGGCATTGGTATCCAGAAGTGAAATGTTCAAATGCAAGACAGTGCCAAATCGAATAGAACCCTGTTCGAACTGGACCTGCTGCGGGCGCTGGTGATGGTGGCCGACTGCGGCAGCTTCACCACTGCGGCCACGCGCCTGCATTCGACCCAGTCCACGGTCAGTCAGAAGGTGCGCCGGCTGGAGGAACTGGCCGGGCATCGCCTGCTCGAACGCGGCCACCGCGACGTACACCCCACCGATGCCGGCCACACCCTGCTCGGCTACGCGCGGCGCATGCTCGACCTGAACGAGGAAATGGCACAGGCGCTGGCCGGCGCCACCGTGGAAACCGCGGTGCGCATCGGTGTGCCCGAGGACTTCGTCAACGCGCAGACCACACGCATGCTGGCCGCTTTCAGCCGTCGCCACTCGCAGGTGAAGCTGGAGATCAGCAGCGGCCTCAGCCGTGACCTCGCGCAGGGCTTCGACCACGGCGAGCTGGACCTGGTGCTGGTCAAGCAACGCCGCAACAGCCGCCAGGCGGTGCATTGCCGGCGCGAGCCGATGCACTGGATCGACAGCCTGCGCAGCAGCTGCCTGCAGCAGGACCCGCTGCCGCTGGTCACCTTCCCGCCACGCGGGCTGTACCGCGACGAGATGATCCACGCCGTGGAGGCGCTGGGCCTGCGCTGGCGCATCGCCTTCACCAGTTCGTCGCTGAGTGGCATCCAGGGTGCGGTGGCCGATGGCATCGGCATCAGCCTGCTGCCGCGCCGCGCGGTCACCCGCGAACACCGCATCATCGATGGCGAGCGCGAGCTGCCGGTGATCGACAACTACGAGATCGGCCTGCTGCATCGCTCCGATGCCGAGGATGCCGTGCGAGCGCTGGCCAGCGAACTGTGGCGGCAGGTGCAACGCGAACCGGACTGACCACGGTAGATCCACGCCATGCGTGGATGCCTTTCGCGCATCACGCATCGAAACATGGTCACTCCGGCCGTATAGCGGGCAACAATCGCCCCGTAGAGTGCCGGTTGTTTCCGTGCCCCACGGCGCCCTGCCATGTCCGACGAAATCCCCACCCGCTTCGATCCCCTGCCTACAGCCCTGCAGACGCATCTGCAGCACCAGCGTTCGCTGATCGCCGCGCGCGTGGCCGCCGGCTTTCCGACGTTGCCGGTGCAATGGCCGCTGGCGGCCACCACGCTGCAGCGCGTGGTCGATGCCGAGCTGATCGACCGTGATGACGGCGATGGCTGGGAAGCGCTGGGCGTGGCGTTCGGTGACACCCTGGCCCAACGCGTGCCGGGCCTGGCCTGGATGCAGGTCACCGATGCCTGGGGCATCGACGCGGTGCTGCGCTATGCCGACAGCAGCCTGCAGATCGGCGCCAGCACGCTGCTGCTCAAGCGCGTCGAGCAGGGCGAGATCATCGACATCGCCCATCTGCTGGCGTGGCTTGAGGAATTCATCGCCACCCGCGCCGACGATTACGCCTGAAAAGCTGCCGAGCATGGCTCGGCGCAACCGGAACTGGCGTGGCGTCGTGGGTAGATCCACGCCATGCGTGGATGGAACCACCGCGCGGCCACATTCATCCACGCATGGCCTGGATCTACAGCCAACGGCCATCAACCACCACGCGGCGCTCCACCGGCACCCCGGCCACAGCGGCCGGGCCGTGGTCGGCACGCACCGCCACGAATGTGGCCGGATGCCCTTCCACAAGACCGTACTGCGGCAGCCCGATCACCTGCGCGGCATGGGTGGTCACCATGTCCAGCGCCAGCATCAGGTCGGCATCGGTATGGAAGCCGGAGCGGTAGCCCAGCAGCATCGCGCGTTGCAACAGGTCGCCGTTGCCATACGGCCACCAGCAGTCACGGATGTTGTCGTTGCCCGCGAACACGCGCACACCGGCATCATGCAGCGCGCGCAGCGGCGGGAATGGATGATCCCCCGGCGCGTTGCTCATGATCGCCACACCCGCCGTCGCCAGCGCCTCGCCCACCTGCAGCGCGCGTGCCAGCGGCACCTCGCCCAGCGAATAGGCATGGCTGACCGCCACCCGACCCTGCAGGCCAGCGGCCCGGGTGCGCGCGGCGATGCGCAGCAGCTGCGCCAGACCGGTTTCGCCGGGCTCATGCAGATGGATGTCCAGCTGAACGCCGTAACGCTCCGCCAAGCCGAACAGCAGCGCCAGCTGGCCTTCGGCATCACCGTCGAGCGTGGTCGGGTCGATGCCGCCGAGCACCTCCACGCCCGCAGCAAGGGCCTGCTCAAGCACCGCTGCGGTACCCGCGCAGGACATCACCCCGGCCTGCGGGAACGCCACCAGCTGGATGCGCATGATGTCGGCACAGCGCAATGCGGCCTCGCGTACCGCCTCCAGGTGGCGCAGGCCGGTGCTGCCATCGATATCGACATGGCAGCGCATTGCCACTGTGCCGAAGCCGCTGCATTGGCGGATCAGCGCCTCGGCGCGATCGACCATCGGCGCCGCAGCCGCCACTGCCGCCTTTTCCACCGCCAACCGCTCACGCAGGCTGTTCACCGGCTGGTGCGGGTGCCAACGGTCGCCGACGAAACTCTTGTCCAGGTGGATATGGCCGTCGACCAGCCCGGGCAGCACCGCAAAGCCCTGCAGGTCGATGCATTCCGCCGCGTCGGCCGGCGCGGCCTCGCCATTGAGCCCGCTGATGCGGCCATCACGGATATGGAAATGCAGTGGCGCACCGTCGCGGTCGACACCGCCATGGACGAACTGGAGGGTCATCGGGAACTCCCGGAATGCCAAGAATGGTGCCATCGTGCGCCTCGCCGCAGCCATCGGCCAACGAAATATCTGGATGGCACGCATTCATCAGAACGATGACTGCCCTGCGACAACCGGTCGCAGCCACGCCGTGAACACCCCTGAACGGGTAACATGGGCGCCTGTTTCCGCTGTGATGCCGCATGGGCCCGTCCGACCGCCACGATCGTCTCCGCCGCTGGCAGGCCGCGTCCCTGCTTGCCGCCGCCCCGATCGCCAGCCTGTCCGCCACCGATGCAGCGGCTGCCGCGCCGCTGCAGTCACCGCCGGGCCAGCAGCGCATCGCCCCGGCAGCGCTGGTCGAGCGCCTGCACCAGCGCGTGCTGTCCGGGCAGAGCGCCACCGCCACGCTGGAACACTGGTGTGCCGAACATGGCCTGGCCGAACAGGCGCGGGTGCGCGCCGTGCGCATACACGGCCAGGACAAGCCTGCCCCCGCCGACGTGCTGCAGGCGCTGGGCGTGAAGCCGGGTACCGACCTGCGCTATCGCCGCGTGCAGCTGGTCTGCGGCAGCCGCGTGCTGTCCGAGGCCGACAACTGGTACCTGCCTGGTCACCTCAGCCCGGCCATGAACCAGGTGCTGGACAGCACCGACGAACCGTTCGGTCGCGTGGTCGGCCCGCTCGGCTTCCAGCGCCAGACCCTGGCTGACCAGACGTTCTGGCCGCCGCGGGGCGAAGGCGATCACGGCGTGATCCTGGAAGTGCGTGCCCTGCTGCGCGACCGCCAGCAGCAGCCTTTCAGCTACGTCATCGAGTCGTACCTGCAGCAGGCGCTTCCGTAACGCGCCGCGGCGCCGGGCATCCGCCGGCTACGGGCCCGTGATGGCGTTGGCTGCAGGATCCACCGAGAACACGAAGCGCCCACCACGCTGGTCCCTGCCCCATGTCATCGGCGCCGTGGTCAGACTGTAGACCGGGGCCGCCTTGTCCGTGCCGATCGCCTCGGACCAGGCACTGAAATCCTCATCGGTACGACTTCGGATCTCGCCAACACACAGGCTGTAGCCACAGGCGAAAGACACCAGCGTGCCGTCGCTGCCGATGAGCCGGGTCGCGGCCGTCCTGTGGAGCCGGGTCAGGTCCTGCACTTCCGGGTGGCCAGCCGCATCGCGCTCGAACTGGCTGATCGCCTGCGCGAAAGCCTTGTCGGAACCCAGCAGCGCCTCGCTCTTCTGCACGGACACCGCACCCTCGCTCAGCAGCATGCGCTCGCCCTCGAGGAAGTGCCCCTCCGGTTGCGCGAGCCCAGCGGCAGCCGTCGTGGCACTCGATGCCGTTGCCGCGCGCGCTGATACAGCATCGGTCGCGGGGTTGGAAAGGGACGGCGCAGGCGCGGCATTGGCCACCTCCGCGGCATCCTCCACGCTGGCCGCCTGCCTGCCACTGCAACCTGCAATGGCCAGCACGGCAATCACGCTCCACCCCCTGACATCCATGCGCATCCTCCTCCGGGTAGCGCCACAGCATGCCACGCGCGCAGCGGCAACACGGGTGCACTGCACAAAGAAAAGCCCAGCAATGCTGGGCCTTTCGTTCGCCTGCGGAATCAGCGGAACCGGTAGTCCAGTTGCACCCAGTACTGGCGGCCATATGGGTCGTAGTTGCCAACCGGATAGAACGGCCAGCCGCCTCCGTTCTTGTCCGCCGGCGGGCGGCTGTCACGCAGGTTGTTGACGATCACACCCACCGACAGGTTCTCGCCGAACTGGCGGAACACGCTGGCGTTGTACGTCATGTACGGCGCGATGCGGCCACTGCCATCGGTCTTCGGCAGCGAGCCGAAGCGGTTGCCGTACAGCGTGGTGGTCCAGTCACCCTGGTTCCAGGTGATGCTGCCGTTGGCCTTGCTGCGCCACTGGTAGTCATCCAGCGAATTGCGGATGTCACGCTCCGGATCATCGGAGAACTGTCGGTATTTGTGCTCCAGCACCACGGTGTAGGCCAGGCGCGTGGTGAAGCGGCCATAGCGGCCGGCATCGAAACGCCAGTTGCCCTTCAGGTCCAGGCCGCGAACCGATTCGGAGGCCGCATTGATCGGATTGATCAGCACACGGGTCACCTGGTCCGGCTGCACCGTGGCATTGGACGGATTGCGGATCACCCGCGACAGCGCGTCCTGGCACAGCGGCGAACCGATATCGCGCGCTTCGCCGCCCAGCGTCCGGCCCAGGCGGCAATCGGCCTCATCACGCAGGATGCGGCTGGTATCGAGGCTGGTCACTTCGTTGTCGATGCGGATGTCGTAGTAGTCAGCGCTGAAATCCAGGCCGGACAGCGGCGACCAGACCACGCCGAAACCATACGACTTGGCCGATTCCGGCTGCAGCTGCGCATTGGCGCGGTTGCTGTAATCAATCGACAGGCCGTTGTAATCGCAGTTGTCGTACGACTGGCCCGCCGTGCGGCAGCGCCAGTAATCGGTCATGCCCGGGTTGTAGCCGCGGGTTTCGGTGGCAAACACGTAGTTCATGTCCGGCGCACGGAAGCTGGTCGCCGCCGTACCACGGATCAGCAGGCTCTCGATCGGACGGAACTCGACGCCGAAACTCCAGGTGGCCTTGCCGATGTGCTCGCCACCGGCACGGTACTGGTCATAACGACCGGCCAGGGTGGTGGTCAGCGACTGCAGCAGCGGCAATTGCAGCTCCACACCTGCAGCGTAGCGGTCACGCTCGCCACCGGCGCCGACGCCTGCACTGGTGTTCCAGAACTCGCCGCTGCCCAGGCGCGGGTCCGGTCGGTTGCGATAGCCCTGGCTGCCGGCCTCGACCACCGCTGCCAGCGCCGCATCGCCCCCAGGCAGCGCGAACAGGCGGCCGTTGACGCTGGCGCTGAAGGTCTGCAGCCATGCCGCGTTACGGCTTTCCTGGTAGTCGGACAGCCCCTCGTATTCGTTCGGGGTCAACGGCTGGAACAGGCGCGACGGGTCCGGCGCATAGACCTCAACGCCGTTGCGCACACCCAGCTTCGGGCCGAGCAGGTATTCGTTGATGCCGGCCAGCAGCACCGGGCGGCGGGTGCGGTTCTCGTATCGCGAGCGGCTGTAGACCGCCTCATAGTCCCAGCCGCTGTCGCCGATCTGGCCACGTGCACCGACGTTGAACGACCACGAGTTTTCCAGGAAGCGGTTGGCATTGCGCGGCAGGCCGCCGATTTCCTCCGGCGCGAAGCGCCGGTACCAGCTTTCCAGGTTGCCGGTGGTCTGGTTGTAGAAGTAGTTGCGGGCCGAGGTCCAGGTCGGCGCACGCGTGTTGTTGTAGATCCGCGCGCTGCCCACGGCGACATCGGCGAACAGGTCAGTGGTCTCGTTGACGTGGAAGGTCAGCAGGCCATAGCCATTGAGGTTGCGCTTCTGGGTCTGCACGGTCCAGTAGCTGGCGGCGGCCTCGTTGCTGCCGCAGTACCAGCCCTGGCGAGGGTTGAAGGCGCGGAACACGCTGCCGCCATAGATGTCAGACGCCCCGTCGCAGCCAGTGACGCCCGGATCGATGTTGCGGCCGGTGGCGGCATTGCGGCGATAGGCGATCGCGGTCGCCTGCGGTGCCTTGCCGGCCGGATCATCGTCCAGCGAATCCATGAAATCGCGCTGGCGCGCGTGGATCGCCTTGCGCACATCGAACTCGAAGCCGAACAGCGCATCCCAACGCTCGCCGGAACTACCACCGACCACCTGCGCGCGCTGGTTGTCGCCGCCACCCTGCTGGGTGCCACCGGCGCGCACATTCACATCCACGCCCTCAAAGCGGTCCTTGAGGATGATGTTGACCACGCCGGCGATCGCATCGGAGCCGTATACCGCCGATGCACCTGCCGCCAGGACCTCGATGCGCTCGATCAGCGCACTGGGAATGTTGGCCAGGTTGACCACGTTCACCGACCCTTCGTAGGCCAGCGGGTAGTCGGCCTGACGGCGGCCGTTGACCAGCACCAGCGTGCGGTTCGGGCCCAGCCCGCGCAGGTTGATGGTGTTGGCAGCCGGGGTGAAGGTGTTGCCGAAGTCCTCGCCCTGTACGTTGCCGGTGTTCTCGGTCAGCGCGCTCAGTGCGTCGAAGGCATTGCGGTAGCCCTGCGCATCGATCTGTTCGCGGCTGATCACCGTCACCGGCGACGGGCCCTCCACACTGGCGCGTGGAATGCGCGAGCCGGTGACCTTCACTTCCTGCAATGTGGTGGGTGCGCTTTCCTGCGCGAAGGCCGGCAGCGAGACCAGCATCAGGGACGACAGTGCGAGCACCAGCGGACGCGGGCGCAGCGCCTTGTGGGAGGCGGACATGGGCTTCCTGGGGAGTTGGGCGGGTGGTGGTACGGGGGCAGCGGCCTGTACGGCGCATAACGATCCCGTAACGAAAGTGTCCTGAATGGGGGGTTTCAACGGAAATGACCAGGCCTGATGGCCTTATGCCTGAACCGAATCAGACCCGCAGTGCCATCCACCACACTTTTGCAATGTTTTGAATGGTGCAGGGCTGCAGGCACGGCCATCGTGCCCCGGATGATGACCCCGTACCCCACTTCCCCCCTTCCCCCATTGCGCCCGGTGCTGCGCCGTCACCTGCTGCAGCTGCAGGCCGCACCGGTCACCCTGCGCCCTTTCCAGCGTGCCGACCTGCCGCGCTGGCGCCTGTTCGATGACCGCCGCCGGCGCGGCCGCCGCGATCCGTCCGTCATCGATGAGGAAGCGCGCTTCCTCGCCCACATGCATCGCTCACGCCTGGAACAGGACAACGACCAGCTGCTGCTGGGTGTGTTCGATGACGAGCACGGCAACGTACTGGACCAGCTGCACGTACGGCTGCAATCACTACACGCGCGCAGCGCCGAACTGCTGTCGCTGCAGCATTGGCACCCGCATGCCGACGCGACGCTGCAGGCGCTGTGTCCGTTCTTGTTCGAGGACGTCGGCCTGCATCGCCTGTTCGTGATGCTGCCACCGGACTGCAGTGATCCGTTCGCCACCGCGCTGCGGGCCTTCGGCTTCGAGCAGGAAGGCCTGCTGCGCGACCATCATCTGGATCTGGATGGCTGGCAGGATCGCCAGCTGCTGGCGCTGACCGCCCCCATGTGGCGGAGCAAGCACAGCGTGCTGGACTAGCGCACCCGCTCCAGCGCGTTGCCGGCACCGGTCAGCACCGAGCAGGCGTGGTCCTGCAGCTCTTCGGCGCTGGCCTCGTTGCCGGTGCCCGCGTCCACACGGGTGGCCAGCAGGATGAAGCCCGGGACGCCCTGCACGGCGTCCCGGCCCGCCACAACCAGGCTCCACTGGCCGACGTCGTCCACGCCTGCGAGGTCGTAGGCCAGCAGATTGAGCGGATTGGCGGTCAGTTCTGCGCCCGGCAGCAGGCGTGCCTGGTACTGATGGCCGCGCAGCAGCACCGGCAGCGGTGTCCACTGGCTGCCCAGAGCGGCAGCATGCGTGTCCAGCGCCTGCAGCACGTCGGCACGCAGGCAATCCACGTGAATGCAGCTGATGTTGCGAGCGGCCATGCGGTGAATTCAGCGCCAGGCTGGCAACGTTGCGCGGCAGCGGTTGGCCCAGCGCCCGTTCGGTGTGGGTGCGGGCCAGCCAGGCCGCGCCGAAGTAGTTGGGTGCACCACGCTGGTACAGGCTGCGGCTCTCGATGCCGCTGACCTTGTCCAGCGGCATCAGCAGGAACTGGTAGTCGCCGTGCGCGTCCTTGACCAGCACATCGCGGCGGTCTGCTGCCGTCTCCACCCGCAGGCAATCGCCACGCGGGCCTTCGGCGCCCTGGCAGTCACGTTCAATCAATCGCCACAATGCATCGGAATGGGCCGGCGGCGGAGGCGCGCTGGCACAGGCAGACAACAGCAGCAGGGACGACAGCAGGAAGGGGCGCAAGGACACGGCACGACTCACGGAGCAGGCACGGCAGACAGCGCCGCGCTGCATTCTAGCCAGTGCAACGCTGCAATCAGTAGGTGCCGAACGGCACTTCAACCACGATCGGGGCGGCACCCTCGCCGGCCTGCAGGCTGTAGCGGTCCAGCGCGCCATCGTCATCGGCGTGCGGCTGGCGCTGGAAATGCAGCGGGTAGCGGCTGTCCCCCAGGCGCACGGCACTGCCGTCGGCCTCCAGCGCGGCACCTTCCGGAATCAGCAGACCGCCCAGGTCGCTGTAGGCGCCAGGTACATCGGCGAAGCTGTAGTCGGCCAGCTCGTCCACCCGCTGCATCGCATAGACGTGCGGCACATAGGGTCGTGCAGGGCTACGGCCATTGCTCAGGTCCGTCACCCAGGCCTGCGGCAGGTGGTACTCCCCGCGCAGCGCAGCGACGCCCAGCGAGGGGCTGGCCACCTGCAGGCAGCACACCGCCCGCTTGCCCTCGCGGTCGAGGATGGCGAAACGGTCGCCGCGGGTGGCCGCCTGCGGCAGCATGGCGAAGGCCAGGTTACGCTGCGCCGGCGCGTAGCCGGATTCGGTCTGCAGGTTGCGCCAGGCGCCGAATACCGGGGATTGGACCTGCTCGGGTTCCGGATCGGCAGCGGAGGCGGCAAACGCCACGCCCAGCAACGACAACATCAGGGCCGTCATTGTCTTGTCCTTGCCGCGGAAACTGCCTGCCGTCATACCGTATCCAACACCTGCGCCGGAAAGGCCCGGCCTGCCCGCTGGCGTACTGCCAGCTATTCCTCTCACTATGCAATGACCACGCTGTGCCGGCAATGACCGGGGCGCTGACGCCTTTCGCACGCTCGGTGCTATCGTTCCCGCCATCTTCCCCTGCGCAGGAGCGCTCGCATGTCTGCATTCCGTCTGTCCCTGTTGCTGCCGGCCTCCGCCCTGCTGCTGTCGGCCTGCGTCAGCACCCCTGGCCCGGAAGTCAAAGGCAGTGGCCGCTGCGACGCCAGCCAGCTGGGCTGGGCGATCGGCCAGCCGGCCAACGAGCCCAACATCCGTCGCCTGTCCCGCGAGAGCGGTGCCGGCCTGGTCAACCCGATCGGCCCCAGCACCATCACCACCAAGGACATCCGCCCGGACCGCCTGCGCGTGTTCGTGGACAAGGACAACATCATCACGTCCACCCGCTGCGAGTAAGCGCGGCAGCGGGCTTTTGTAGAGTCGAGATCCTATGTTCGCGGTCAAGCCTGCTGGAAGCAGGCTTGACCCACCTTCAGCATGGCCGGATCGAAGTCCCGGCCGCTTTTGAAGACACCCCAGGCGATCCTGGCCAGCTTTCTGGCCAGGATGTTGAAGACGGCGGTGCTGGGGTGACCGCGTTTTGACAGCTCGTCGTAGAGCGGTTGCCCCCGGCGACACCGCTTGAGCCCCATTGCGGCCATGTAGAGCATCTGGCGCAGCACTGGCGCGCCCTGTTTGGACAGCCGACGCCGTCCCGTTCTGCCGCCAGACTCGTTGGGCCGGGGATCCAGGCCCGTGCAGGCGATCCACGCGTTGGCGTTGGCCAACGGCCAGCGCGTCATGTAGTAAATCAGGTGAGCGGCGACGGCAGGGCCGATACCAGGGATGGTCAACAGGCGCTTGTAGAGCGCGCCATGCTCTCCATCGCGACCCAAGCGCTGCAGTTCGCTTTCCAGCTCGGACAGCGTCCCAGCCAGAGCGCAGAACAGATCTGACAGCTCCCCGGGGGCACTTTTGCTTACCCCGAAGGATTGCTCCAGGCGCGCGCGTGTCTTTACCAGCGTCTGCCGCTTGCGCAGCAAATCGTGCATCTGCTGCTGCTCGTCGGTACGCGGTACGTATTCACGCAGGCGATCGCTCTCCTTCTTCACGTACCGGGCGATCGCTTCGGCGTCCATGGCGTCCGTCTTGCCACGCGAGCCCGTCGCCCGGCCGTAGTACTTGATCAGACGTGGATTGATCACATAGACAACGTGGCCTGCCTGGCCAGCCATCGGAGCCAACAACTCGTAGTACCGCCCCGTCGCCTCCATGCCAATCCGGCATCGCTGGGGCAAGGTGTTGAGCCACTGGGCTATGCCGGCCCGGGTGTTGGCGATCCTGTCGCCGGCCTTGCGGTCGGCCACTGCCGGTACGAACTCCTTGGAGTCCACGTCCACGCCAATATCGAGAGAATCAGACATTTGTACGGCTCCCAGCTATCTTTAAGGGGCTGGGGTGGTACCGCACCGACGTTAGCTTGCCTACATCGACGATCCCCTTTGGGGGCCGTACGATCCTTTATCGACGTTCGTGTGCGGGATGGGGATCGCTCGACTCGTCTGTCGGCTAGTATCCGCAGATGCATGCTTGACGGTCCCTCCACCCTGGCTCCTACATACCGCGTAGGAGCCGGGAGGAACATACAAGCCATGCTCGACTGGCTTTTCGGATGGGTCGCGCAGAAAACCAGTCGAGCATGGCTCGACTCTACATTTCAGGGTTCGGTATACCCCGCACAATCCGGCAGCGCCTGGTCGGGGTGGAATACCCCATCGCTGAAGCGGAACAGCCGCGTGTAGGTGCACGCCGGGTCCTGCTCGGTGCGCAGATCCTGCTTCTTCAACGGCCCCTTGGCCAGCGAATCCTCGAAGCGCGAAACACCGGCCGGGAACCGGGTCGCCACGGTCTGGTAGCGCAGCACCGGCATGCCCTCGGCGACCGTATCCAGCGCCAGCTTCGCCGAGAAGCCGTATTCGTCATGGCAGGCACCTGCGCGCTGCTTGATGTCCTGTTCGCTGAAACAGGCGCGGATCATCGCATTGCCCAGCCATGGCACGGTCAACACGTCGTCGTCCACCTGGATGTCGTCCTGCAGGTGGCGCACGCGTGCCAGTTGCAGCGTGGACGCGTCGGCACCTCCACCGGAGTAAATGGCGCTGAACGTGACGATGCCACCCACCAGCACATTCTGGCGGGCGCGCTGCTGCGGGTCGGTCACCGGTTCATCGCTGCCCACGCCAGGTGCCAGCCGCACGATCCACGGCCACAGCGACAGCTCGCTTTCCTGCGGCACGTCGATGCTGACGTGGTAGGTGTGTGGCGTGCCCTGGCCCGGTTCCTTCTCAAGTACTTCCAGCACGGTCGGCCGGTCACCATCTTTGGCAACCGGCTGCACGCGCACGCACCAGTTGCCGTCCCGCGTGCACTCGTAGAGCCCCGCCGGCCCCGTCTCATTGGCGATCAGCACCTGCCCCAACGGCTCCATCACGTTGCCCGCAGCGTCACGCTGCTGCGGCAGGATCGAGCCCTGCGTCAGCGCCAGCATCGGGGTGGCCAGCAGTGCAACGCACACGGTCGTGCGGGCAAGGACGGGGGGCATGGATGAGATTCCTGCTCGTGGAATCCAGATGGTAACCGCTGCTCCGGTAGAGTCGAGCTTGCTCGACTTTGCATTTGTAGAGTCGAGCTTGCTCGACTTTGCATTTGTAGAGTCGAGCTTGCTCGACTGTGCTTGTCGGGAAGTGCAGCCGAGCATAGGCTCGGCTCTACAGTAAAGCCACGCTGTATCCGTCAATGCCCACTACAGTCGCAGCTACCCCACCCTTTTTCCTTCGAGGTCTGGCCGATACCGGGGTTGAAGGTGTTGCTCGGGTCCAGCTGCTTGTAGAACCCGGCCAGCGCCGGCTTGGCCGGGTACAGGTGGCCGACGTTGTGCTCGGCTGGATACTCGGCGCCACGCTGGTCCAGCAACGCCCACATCGCATGCTCGATCGCCATCGGGTCTTCGCCTTTGCGCGCGATGTAGTCCTGGTGGAACACGTGGCACAGGAAGTGCCCGTAATACAGTTTGTGCAGCAGGCGGCCATCGATATCGACCGGCAGCTGCTCGAACCAGTCGGCATCATCGCGGCGCAGGGCGATGTCCAGCGCGACGATGTCCTGCACCTGGTCGCGGTGTACCTCGCGGTAGCGCACCGCGGCGCCGGCCACAGCGAAGCGATGCAGGAACGCCTTGCGCCCCTCATCGGCCGTGCAGTGGAAGTAGCCGCCCTCATGGTCGGCGAAGAAGCCGCGCAGCCAGGCCTCGGTTTCCGCGGCGTCCTGCGCGGAGACCTTCAGCAGCAGATGATGCTCGTAGCGCTGGCGGAACTCGCCCATGCGCTTGGGCAGGTGCGAGGGCAGCAGGCCAGTCAGCACCTGCATCACCCGGTCGGTCACCCCGCGCAGGCCCAACCGTTCGAACCAGCCATCGACGAGGCTCTTCAGTGCGAAGGCGGCCGGCACGCGGGCGGTGCCGAGGCGGTCGATCAGCAGGAAACTGTCCTTGCCGTAGCGCTCGCCGATGTCATAGGCATCGCGGTGGATGTATTCGCCGGCAATCGGCAAGCGTTCGAAGCCGGTCAGCAGTTGGCGTCGGATCGCGGTGAGGCTGTCGGTGCGGTTGCTGCCGATATAGAAGACCTCGGCGGCCTCCTTCTCGAAGGTATCCAGGCGCACCGC
Organism: Stenotrophomonas sp. 99219_Sma; assembly: GCF_056480785.1. NCBI lineage: Bacteria > Pseudomonadati > Pseudomonadota > Gammaproteobacteria > Lysobacterales > Lysobacteraceae > Stenotrophomonas > Stenotrophomonas sp. 99219_Sma. The sequence continues at coordinate 2,752,210 of NZ_CM151117.1, forward strand.
GAATACTGCCAGCTTGCCGGCAGACCCCGCTGCCTCGAAGTGGCGGCTGGGGTCGGCATTGAAGCGTGCTGGCGTATCGGCATCGACCCGGCGCACTTCCTCGGCGTAGCGTGGATCGGAGGCGGCGCGGCCATCGCCGTCCCCAACGTCGGCAGCACGGTAGTCACCCGCCTGCACGCGCTGCAGGATCTGCTCGGGCGTATCGCCCAGCGCGATGCCCAGATGGTTGACCAGCTGCAGCTGGCCCTGCGCATCGACCTGCGCATACAGTGCCAGCTCGGTGTAGGCCGGGCCACGGCGCACCAGCGCGCCGCCGGAGTTGTTGCAGATGCCACCGAGTACCGACGCACCGATGCAGGACGAGCCGATCACCGAATGCGGTTCGCGGCCGAGCGGTGCCAGCGTCTGCTCCAGGCGGTCCAGCGTCGCGCCAGGCAGGCACAGCACCTGGCGGCCCTCGTTCAACAGCTGGATGCCGGTCAGGCGCAGCGTGCTGACCAGCACGATCGGACGCCCATAGTCGTTGCCATCCGGGGTCGAGCCACCGGTCAGGCCGGTGTTGGCCGCCTGCAGGATGATCGCTGCCCCGCCCTGCACCGCCGCCTGCAGCACACGCCACAGCTCCAGCAGCGTCCCCGGGCGCACCACCGCCAGCACCGGGCCGTCGCCGAAACGGTAGCCACGGCGGAAACGGCGGGTGGCCTTGTCGCCGGTCAGTACATGGCGGTTGCCGACCGCATCGCGCAACTGCGCCAGCACGGCATCGTGGCCACTCACGGCAGGTTGACCAGCGAATCGCGGCCGATGTCAGCGACGCGGCGCGCACCGGTCAGTGTCATCGCCACGCGCATTTCCTTGGCAATCAGGTCCAGCAGGTTGGCCACGCCCGCCTCGCCCTGCGCTGCAAGTGCATAGACGAAGGCACGGCCCAGCAGCACGGTATCGGCACCCAACGCCAGCATGCGCACCACGTCCAGGCCGGTGCGGATGCCGGAATCGGCGAGGATCTTCAGGTCGCCCTGCACCGCATCGGCAATCGCCGGCAATGCACGCGCGGTGGACAGCACGCCGTCGAGCTGGCGGCCACCGTGGTTGGAGACCACGATGCCATCGGCGCCGAACTTGACCGCATCACGTGCGTCATCCGGGTCGAGGATGCCCTTGATCACCATTGGGCCCTTCCAGAACTCGCGGATCCACTCCAGGTCCTTCCACGAAATGGAGGGATCAAAGTTGCTGCCCAACCAACCGATGTAATCCTCCAGCCCGGTCGGGTTGCCGCGGTAGGTGGAGATGTTGCCCAGATCATGCGGGCGGCCGAACAGGCCCACGTCCCACGCCCAGTGCGGGTGGGTGATGGCCTGGCCGATGCGGCGCAGCGAGGCATTCGGGCCGCTCATGCCCGAGTGGGCATCGCGGTAGCGCGCACCCGGCACCGGCATATCCACGGTGAACACCAGGGTGGTCACGCCCGCAGCCTGCGCCCGCTCCAGCGCGTTGCGCATGAAACCACGGTCGCGCAGTACATACAGCTGGAACCACATCGGCCGCTGGATGGCCGGTGCCACTTCCTCGATCGGGCACACCGATACGGTGGACAGGGTGAACGGGATGCCACGGCTGTCGGCCGCGCGCGCCGCCTGCACCTCGCCGCGCCGGGCATACATGCCGGTCAGGCCGACCGGCGCAAGTGCCACCGGCATCGCCAGCGTTTCGCCGAACAGTTCGGTTTCCAGGCTCAGGTCGGACATGTTGCGCAGGATGCGCTGGCGCAGCGCGATGTCGGACAGGTCGGAAACGTTGCGCTTCAGCGTGTGCTCGGCATACGCGCCGCCATCGATGTAGTGGAACAGGAACGGCGGCAGCCGGCGTTGCGCTGCGGCACGGTAATCGGTGGAGGCGGAGATGATCATGGGGTCAACCGTGTGGGGAAGGTAGACGCGAGGCCCGCGCACGCCGGGCTTCGTTGTCATCGAGGGTGCGCAGCGTGGTGTGCACGAACTCGAGGTGGGCATGCGCGGCGGCGCGCGCGCGTTCGGGGTCGCCGGCCAGCACCGCGTCCATCATCTCGCGGTGCTGGTCGGACAACGGCGAGAAGGTCCTCGCCGAGGTGTAGAGCTTTTCGCGGCTCTGCGAGATGTTGGTCTGCAGCAGGTCGAACAGGCCGCGCATCACCTGCAGCAGCACCAGGTTGTGCGAGGCCTCGGCGATGGACAGGTGGAAGGCCGCATCAGCCTCGGCTTCACCGGTGGGGTCATCCTTGCCGTGCGCGTCCATCATGGTCTGGAAGGCCTGCGCGATGCGCGTACGATCCTCATCGGTGGCGCGCAACGCTGCATGCCAGGCGGTGGCGCCTTCCAGCGCGTGGCGGATCTCCAGCACGTCGAAGCGGTATTCCGGGTCGCCCTGGAACAGCGGCAGGTACGGCGCCAGCGGTTCATCCAGCGCCTGCCGCGCGCGCGCCGCGGGTTCGGCCACGTAGGTGCCGCCACCGACCCGTGCGGTCAGCAGGCCCTGGCTGGCCAACTGCGCGATGGCCTCGCGCAACGCCGTTCGCGAGACCCCCAGCTGCACCGCCAGGGTGCGTTCGGCCGGCAGCCGGTCACCCGGCTGCAGCCGCTGTTCCTGCACCAGGCCGCGCAGCTGCGCGGCCACCTTGTCCGAAATACGTTGCGTGCTCATGGCGTCATTGTGGCCCGAAGCGCGCAGCGGGTGGTCGGCTGACCGTGCATGGCTCAGGGAATCATCCAGGTCAGCCAGTAAGCCTGGGCCAGGGTGATCAGGCCGACCATCGTGGTGAAGATCAGGCTGTGCTTGACCGTGAAACGGAACAGGTCCGATTCCTTGCCGGCCAGGCCGACCGCCGCGCAGGCAATGGCGATCGACTGCGGCGAGATCATCTTGCCGGTCACGCCACCAGTGGTGTTGGCCGCCACCAGCAGCACGTCGGACACGCCGATCTGCTGCGCGGTGGTGGCCTGCAGTGCCGAGAACAAGGCATTGGACGAAGTATCCGAGCCGGTCAGGAACACGCCCAACCAGCCCAGGAACGGCGAGAAGAACGGGAACGCATCACCGGTGTGCGCCAGTGCCAGGGCCAGCGTCGCCGACAGGCCCGAGTAATTGGCGATGAAGGCGAAGGCCAGCACCATGCCGATCGAGTAGATCGGCATGCGCAGCTCACGCACGGTCTCACCGAAGGTCTGCAGCGCCGAACGGGCCGGCATGCGCAGCGCGATGATGGCGATCACCGCGGCGAGGATGATCGAGGTGCCGGTGGCCGAGAACCAGTCGAACTTGTAGATCGCCTCGTAGCTGAGCGGTGCATCCACGATCGGCGGCATCTTCTGCACCATCTGGTCCAGGCCCGGCACCGGGATCTTCAGCACCCAGCTTTCCAGCGGGCCGCCCGCCGCGAACAGCGACTTGAACGGCTTGATGCTCCACAGCGTGACCATCGCAGTGAGGATCAGGAACGGCGACCAAGCCTTGGCGATCTGGCTGACGCTGTAGCGCGGCGCCTCCAGTGCCTGTGCGGCCGCCTCGGCGCTGGTTTCGGTGTCGAAACGGAAGATCCGCACCGGCTTCCAGCGGCGCAGGAACAGCGTCAGGCAGACCAGCGAGGCCAGCGACGCGGTGATGTCCGGCAGCTCCGGGCCGATGAAGTTGGAGGTCAGATACTGCGCGATGGCGAACGAACCACCGGCCACCAGCACTGCCGGCCAGGTTTCCTTGATGCCGCGCCAGCCATCCATGATCGCCATGATCCAGAACAGCACGATGATCGTAAGGAACGGCAGCTGGCGCCCAGCCATCTGACCGATCTCGAAGGCATCCAGACCGGTGACCTGCCCGGCCACGATGATCGGAATGCCCATCGCACCAAAGGCGACCGGCGCGGTGTTGACGATCAGGCACAGGCCGGCGGCATACAGCGGTTTGAAGCCCAACCCGACCAGCAGTGCCGCGGTGATCGCCACCGGTGCACCAAAGCCGGCTGCCCCCTCCAGGAAGGCACCGAAGGCGAAGCCGACCATCAGCATCTGCAGGCGCTGGTCCTCGGTGACCGACAGGATCGAGGCGCGGATGATGTCGAACTGCCCGGTCTTGACCGAGACTTTATAGAGGAATACCGCGCCGATGATGATCCAGGCGATCGGCCACAGGCCGTAGACGAAGCCGAAACCGGCCGCGCCCAGCGCCTGGCTCAGCGGCATGCGGTAGAACAGCAGGGCGACGCCGAGCGCGATGGCCACGGTGATCGTGCCGGCCAGCCAGCCCTTCATGCGCAGCACGGCCAGGGCGACGAAGAAGAACGCGATCGGCAGCAGCGCGATCAGGCTGGACAACCACAGGTTGCCGGCGGGGTCGTACAGGTGTTGCCAGGGCTGCATGAGGGCTCTCGACTGGGGCGGGATGTGCTCCACCGCAGGCGGTGGGTCGCCATGGTCGTCGATTATTGGTATTACCAATAATGATTTCGATCAGACCACTTGCAGCGGATTTAACCGCCGCTCCGACGAAGCGCCTATTAGACCATAGGGCTAGATGCCATATTGGTCCGACCATTTAGATCCCGTGATAGTGCCGGCCGCTTGCCGGCAATTCGAGATTCCCTACGAAATCCGCTTCTCCAACCGCCGCATCACCGCCAGCACCAGCACGCACAGCACGCTCACCCCGATGGCAATCACGTACTTGCCGATGCCCACGGCGATGCCGATGGCCGCCGCCATGATCAGCGAGCTGGCCGTGGTCAGGCCGCTGACCTGATCCTCGCGTGACCCACGCAGAATGGTGCCGGCGGCAACGAAGCCGACGCAGGCGACCACGGCTTCGATCAGGCGCACCGGGTCGACCTGCAGCAGGTCGCGGTAACGCTCCTGCTGGAAATGCTCTGCCACTGAATCGCCGAGTCCAACAATCAGCGCAGCAGCGCCGGCAATCAGCATGTGGGTGCGCAGGCCCGCAGCGTGCTTGCCCATCTCGCGCTCGACACCGAGCACGCCGCCGAACAGCATTGCTGCGGCCACGCGCAGCAGGATCGAGACATCCTGGGTGAGTTCCATGGGCAGGCTCCGGGCGTTTCCCGGAGCGTTGCTCGGCAGCCGTGGGATGGCGGTGAAGACGATGGCACGCCCTCTTCACCGCATGCTTCACCGCGCGCGCTCATCCACGCATGGCCTGGATCTACTGGCCATCGCCATGCGTAACCTTCACGCACTCGATCATTGCGCCAGATAACCACCATCGATCGCATAGTATGTGCCGGTCGCGAACGAGGCGTCGTCGCTGGCCAGCCAGGCAACCAGCGCCGCCACTTCCTCGGCCGTGCCCAGTCGCTTCAACGCGTGGCGGCCTTCCAGCGTGGCGCGCACCTTGGGGTCCATCTTCTCCAGCAGTGGTGTGCTGATGAAGCCCGGGCCGACCGCGTTGACACGGATGCCGTCGGCTGCATGCTCCCAGGCGGCGGTCTGGGTCAGCCCGACCACGCCGTGCTTGGCCGCCACGTACGCGGTGGAACCGGCATAGCCCACCTGGCCCAGGATCGAGGCCATGTTGATGATGCTGCCACCGGTTCCGGCCGTGCGCATCGCCTGGATCTGCGCACGCTGGCACAGGAACACACTGGTGAGGTTGACGTCGATTACCCGCTGCCAGCCATCGATCGGATAGTCACCGCTGCTTGCGGCCGGCCCGCCGATACCGGCGTTGTTGACTGCCACATGCAGGCCGTCGAGTTCCTTGATCGTGCGCTGCACCGCCGCCTCCACGGCCGCGTCGTCTGTAACGTCCAGCGCAATGCCGATGGCCTGTGCACCGGCACTGCGCAGCTGCGTCACGGTGGCATCGACTGCATCCTGCTTCAGGTCCCAGACCGAAATACGGGCACCGGATGCGGCCAGCGTCTGCGCCACGGCCAGGCCGATACCGGACACGCCGCCGGTTACGATCGCGGTCTTGCCGGTGAGCTGGTAGTCAATCATCTGCGTTCTCCATCAGTGGGGGTATCGATGTGACCTGCAATGGCCAACCGCCCCACCCTACGCGCCCGCTCGTGATGGCCCGGCCGACATCACGTCTACGGGTGATCGTTCCAGCCATGAAACCTCAACTCAAGTTGATGTATGGAATTGCGTACGGATATGCATGCAAAACGCTGGCGTATGTTCGGCGGCATTTTCACTTTGGCCGTAATCGTCAATCGTTTTGACCATATTGAAATCAAAAGCGCGCGAATCAAGGCGACAATGGGAAACGTTTCCAGTTTCTTCGACACATTCCATTCAACCTGGTGTTCCCCCACCATCCAGCGTGCCCACGCCCCTGCTTCCCAGCATGTCTGCACGGGTAACGACGGGATCTGCATCTGCATTGCAGAGCGCGTGGGCGAGGTAATGCCAGCGTCCACCTCCAAAGCACGTGCCGAGCGATGTCCCGATATTTCACTTTTGCTGATTACCGCCGCTTCGGCCACCGCCATGGCTTCGATTACCGCGCCGACCCGGCCCACCTGCGTGACGACCAGTGGGCCGGCCATGGCGAGGTCAACGAGCAGTTCCTGCGCGGCGGCATGAGCCTGATCGCCTCCGACGTCCATAATCGCTTCCCTTATGTCGCCACCGCCCAGCAGAGTCCCGGCCTGGCCATCCGCGTGATGCTGCAGGGCCAGGTTGATGTGCGCATTCCGCGACGTGGTGGTTTCACCCTGCGTGCTGGTACGGCGATGACCGCGCACCACCGCGAACAGGTTGAGATGACGGGTGCGCATCCTGGCGAAACGCGCATGCGCGGCGTCAGCGTGATGGTGCCCGGCCAGATCGATCCGGACCTGTTCCAGCTGCCACAGTTGGAGACCGCGCTCAACACCCACCTGGAATGCCGCCACTGGGCCATTCCGCATACCCTGCTGCCGGTGCTGGGCCAGCTGTTCGAAAGCCCATGGGAGGACGGCATCGACGCGTTGTGGCGCGAAGGCGTCGCACTGCAGCTGCTGGCCGTTGGGCTGAAGGCCGAGGATCTGCAGACCGACCATGTACGAACGCTGCGGGCTGGCCAGCGCGAGCGCCTGGAGCGCGTGCGTGCCTACCTGCATGACGATCCCAGCCACGCCCATAGTCTGATCGAACTGGCCCAGCTGGCCTGCATGAGCCCAAGCTCGCTGCGCCGTCATTTCGCCCAGCAGTACGGCTGCTCGGTGTTCGACTACCTGCACGAACAACGCATGCGCCACGCCGAGCAGGGCCTGCGCGAAGACGGCTGGACTGTCGAGCAGGCTGCGGCCGCCAGTGGTTACCGCCACCCCAGCAACTTCGCGGCTGCATTCCGCAAGCGTTTCGGACTGGTACCCAGCCGCTGGCGCACCGGACCCTCAAAGGTCGGATAGCAGCTTCTGCTTCACGCCATCGCGGATGCCGGCCAGCGGCCGGCACGACCGCAGCCGCCTGAATCGACCTGCCATGGCTCCGCTCTGGTAGGTGTCGACCTTGGTCGACACGCTTTCACGCCATCGCGGATGCCGGCCAGCGGCCGGCACGACCGCGGCCGCCTGAATCGACCTTCCATGGCTCCGCTCTGGTAGGTGTCGACCTTGGTCGACACGCTTTCACACCATCCCAGATGCCGGCAAGCGGCCGGCACGATCGCGGCCGCCTGAATCGAACTTCCATGGCTCCGCTCTGGTAGGTGTCGACCTTGGTCGACACGCTCTCACACCATCACGGATGCCGGCCAGCGGCCGGCACGACCGCGCACCGCCGGGTATCGCGCACCCGGCGCACCTCATCAACCTCAATACACCGGCAGATCGATGTAACTGGCCTGCGCCGCGCTGTGCCAGACCCGCTGCGTGGCCTTCTGGTAATCGCCGGGCTTGGCCAGGTAGACGTTCGGCACGTAGGTCTGCGGGTTGCGGTCATACAGCGGGAACAGACTGGACTGCACCTGCACCATCACCCGGTGCCCCTTCTGGAAGGTGTGGTTGGCGTTGGGCAGGTCGAAGCGGTACGGCAGCACCTCGTTGGCGGCCAGCGGCTTCGGATCGCTGAAGCTCTCGCGATAGCGGCCACGGAAGATCGCCAGCGACACCGGCAGCTCGTAGCCGCCCATCTCCGGCGTCGACGCTTCCTGGTCCGGATACACGTCGATCAGCTTCACCACCCAGTCGCTGTCGGTGCCACTGGTCGACGCCTGCAGGTGCACCACCGGTGCGCCGCCGATGCGCAGCGGCGCGGTCAGCGGTTCGGTGATGAAGGTCAGCACGTCCGGGCGGCCATCAACGAAACGCTGATCCTTGACCAGCCAGGTGGTCCACATGTCACGGTCACCGAAACGGACCGGGCGCGGCACGAACGGCACCGGCTTGGCCGGGTCGGACACGTATTCCTCGAAGTCGCCCTCGCCCGCCGCCGGTGCCTGGAACGCCAGCTTGCCGCCAGCACGCAGGTACAGCGGCTTGCTGCTGGCAGCACAACCCTTGTCGCAGCTGCGTGGCCAGCCCTTCAGGCGATCCCAGTGGTTCTCGCCGGTGTTGTAGATCAGCACCGGCGGCGTATCCGCCTTCGGCGCACCGTCCACCAGGTACTGGTCAAAGAACGGCTTGAGCACATCACGGCGGAACTGCAGCGCGGTATCACCATCGAACTTCAGCGCGCCCAGCTCGCTGCCACTGTAGTTCACCTGGCTGTGCCGCCACGGCCCCATCACCAGATAGTTGCGGTTGTTGCCGCTGTCGCGCCCTTCCATTGCCTGGTAGGCGTGGTTGGCACCCCACATGTCCTCCTGATCCCACAGACCCTGCAGCCACATGGTCGGCACCTTCAATGGCGTCTTCGCCATCACCGCGTCCAGCGCCTGGCCCTGCCAGAAGCCGTCATAGGCCGGGTGCTCCACCAGTTTCTTCCACCAGGTCAGCTGGTCCACGCCGGTGAAACGCGCGTAGTCGCCGGCCGAACCGATACGCAGGAAGGTGCTGTAGTCATCGTAGCCGAGGCTGGGCAGCGGCGTGCCCTTGCCCCGCTTCTCGGTCTGCATCGCGAAGTAGTTGAAATTGACCTGGCGGAACGCGCCGTAGTTGAGCCAGTCGTCGCCCATCCAGCCATCCACCATCGGGCTCTGCGGCGCGGCCACCTTCAGCGCCGGGTGCGGATCGGTCAGCGCCATCACCACGGTGAAGCCCTCGTACGACGAGCCGAGCATACCGACCTTGCCGTTGCTCTCCGGCACGTTCTTCACCAGCCAGTCGATGGTGTCCCAGGCGTCGGTGGAGTGGTCCACCCTGGTGTTGTTCAACGGTCCGCGCAGCGGCCGGGTCATCACGTAATCACCCTCGGAGCCATACTTGCCGCGGATGTCCTGGAATACGCGGATGTAACCGCCATCGACAAATACCTCGTCGCCCTGCGGCAGCAGGTCGCGCATGCGCGGCGAATCACTGCGGCTGGCGCGGCCGGCAGCATCGTAAGGCGTGCGGGTGAGCAGGATCGGGGCATTGCGCGCGCCCTTGGGCACCACGATCACCGTATACAGCTTGGCGCCATCGCGCATCGGCACCATCACCACGCGCTTGTCGTAGTCACGACCGACATCAGGGGCAACGAAGGGCTTGCCGCTGATGTCCGGGGTCATCGGCGGGGTTTTGGCGGCCAGCACGGTGCTGGACAGGCAAAGGGCAATGGCTACAGCGACGGCACGCACACGCATGGACAACCCCTCCCGGCAGGAAAGCCTCAAGCCTACTCCTGCCTTGAGCCGTGAAGTGTGTGCAGGCTTTGCATTCTGCGGTGGATGCAGGCAGGACTGATGGCACATGTGCGACCAGCTGCTGCGCTCGTCGGCAACCGGTAGTGCCGGCCGCTGGCCGGCAACTTCATCCACCTCGGGCACGGTACGCGGTTGCCGGCCAGCGGCCGGCACTACCGATCAGGCTGCCGGCACTTCGTGCAACGCCAGCCAGCGCCAACGCCCCTGTTCCTGGCGCAGCAGCGCCAGCGATTCCCGCCATACGGGCTCGCCGCCATCGATCGCATGCCCTTCGCGATAGCGCAGCACCGCCAGCGGTGATGGCGCCTCCACCGCCTGCACGGCGTCGATGGAAATCTGCAGCCCTGGACGCGCGCCATGGCCACCCGCGAACAGTGCCTGCAAGGCATTCCGATCCAGCCTTTGGCCAGCGATACCGACCATGCTGAAGTCTGCACAGAAATGCGCCATCAGGTCCTCCAGCGCGTCGGTGCCGGCGTCGGCGCGGAACCAGGCCTGCAGCTTGTCGTGCAGGTGGTGGACTTCGTGTTCTGCGGTGGTATCCATCAGGTGTTCTCCGGTTGCGAAAGGGTGAGCAACTGCGGCCGGCGCAGCAGCGCCATCGGCAACAGGGTCAGTACGGCGGCCAGACCCAGCGCCGCGCCGGTGGCGCGGGCCGGCAGCCACTGCATGGCCAAGGCCAGCAGCAACGCAATGGCAGCGGTACCCAGGCAGAAACTGAGCTGGCGGTTGAGGTTCCAGAGCGCACTGGCATCGCCCAATGCTTCGCCCTCGACCCCATGGAAGGCCAGCGTCTGCGCCGTGCTGCTGCACAGGCTGCCGCCAGCGCCCATCAAGGCAAACAGCAATGCGGCAATGGCAAAGACCGGGTGTGGCAGCAGCGCCATCAACAACAGGCCGCAGGCCTGCAGGAGCATGCCCGCACGCAGCACTGTGGCCGGGCCGAAGCGGGTCAGCAGGCGCTTGCTGGCCGTGATCGCAATGGCCGAGGCCAGCGCCCACGGCAGCATCAGCGCGCCGATGCGCGCGGCACTATAGCCGGCCTGGTGCAACTGCAGGGTACTGACCAGCTGGCTGCCGATGAACACGCCGGGTACGGCCAGGTAGACCAGCATCGCCAGGCGCAGCCCGCGATGGGACAGCAGCGACCAGCGCAGCAGTGGCTGCGCCTGCTGCCGTGCATGCCGCAGGTGAGCCGCCGCCAACAGCATTGCGATCAACAGCAGTACGGCACCGGCGGTCCGATGTCCGGGCTCGCCCAGCCAAGTCAACGCCAGCAGCAGCGCGCCCAGCGCCGCCATCGCGGTGGACAGCGCATAGGCCTGCAGGCGTGGCGCACTACGCGCGCCATCGGCCGGCATCCACGCCAGCACCAGTCCAATCGCCACCACGGCCAGCGGCAGGCTGGCCCAGAGCACACCGCGCCAGGACAACCACTGCACCAGCAGCCCACCGAGCGCAGGCGCCAGTGCCGGCACCAGCAGCGCCACCAGCAGGATGCGGCGGGTCAGCGCGCCACGCTGGTCAGGCGTGCACTGTCGGTACGCTGCCGCTTGTGCCACCGGAATCAGCAGGCCACCAGCCAGGCCCTGCAGCAGGCGCCAGCCCAACAGCCAGCCAATACCCGGTTCAGCCCCGGCCAACACTGCGGAGGCGGCGAACAGCAGCAACGCCACCAGCAGCAGGCGACGCTCACCGCAGCGTGCGGCCAGCCAGGGCGCCAGCGGAATCACCACGCTCAGGCCCAGCATGTAGGCGGTGCCGACCCAGGCCAGGGTACCGACGTCGGCATGCAGTTCCGCCGCCAGCGCCGGATAGGCCACCGTGGCGATGAACATGTTGACCAGATCCAGAGCGAACACCAGCAGGAAGATGGCCTCATGGCGCAGGCGGGGGGACGGCATCGGCGACGCTCCAGCAGGGAAGCGGCCAGCATGCCGTGCGGGCCTTGTTGGAAAAACACGACAGCAACTGCAACACTGTCAAATCTGCTTTGACAATGAATTGCCATGGTCAGCCTTGATCGCTTCGATATCTTCCGTGCAGTGGTCGAGGCCGGCAGCCTGACCGCTGCCGCCGATCGCCTGGGCCTGAGCCGTGCGGTGGTCAGCTTCAACCTGAAGCGGCTGGAGCAGGAGCTGGGCGTGACCCTGCTGCTGCGCAGTACCCGCCACCTGGCCCTGACCGAGGCCGGCGAACAGTTCCTGCAGCACTGCGTGCAGGCGCTGGACGCCGCACAGGCGGCGATCGATGCCGCCCGCCGCGACCAGCATCAGCTGCAGGGCGTGCTGCGCCTGACCACCACCCCAGAGTACGCCCAGCTGCGCCTGATTCCTGCGTTGGAGGCGTTCCGTGCGCGGCATCCGGCCCTGCAGCTGCACCTGTCGACCTCACCGGCACCGGCCGATCTGATTCCCGAACGCTTCGATCTGGCCATCCGCCTCGGCCGCCTGCCCGATTCGGGCCTGCACGCCAGCGAACTGGAACGGCACCCACTGTGCGCGGTGGCGGCTCCGTCCCTGCTGGCACGCCTGCCCTCTGCCGATGCTGCCGATGACCCCGTGCAGCTGGGCACCCTGCCCCGCCTCGGCTACCCACGCCTGGCCGACGTGCCGGTGATTGCACCTGACGGCAGCGACGCCCTGTTCGCCACCAACCCGGGCAACGCGGTGGTGCGCGTGAATGGCGCCAGCAGCCTGCGCGCCTTCGCCGTGGCCGGCGCCGGGGTCACCGTGCTGCCACGCTGGCTGATCCAGGACGACCTGGCCCAGGACCGGCTGCGCCCGGTGCTGCGCCAGCACCGGTTCCCGCAGCAGAGCGTGTACGCGGTCTACCCGCACAGCACGCAGCCCTCACCGAAGGTGCGGCAGCTGATCGATTTCCTGCGCGGGTGGTTTGTCACCTGAAAAAAGGGGACGGAGGGGATTAAGTCGTTTATGCATAAACGACTTAATCCCCTCCGTCCCCTTTTTGCATGGCCCCTTGCGGGGCCATGCCTTCAGGCATCAGCGCAGCACCTGCTCCACCAGCTGCACATCCACCGTCTGCAGCGGTTCGGCGGCGTTGCGCGACAGCTGCACCTGGTAGGTGCCGCCATCGATCTTCCACTGGCGGGCCTGCGCATCGTAGTGAGCCAGCGTCTTCGGCTCGGCTTCGATGCGGATGCGGCGCTGTTCACCCGGCTGCAGGGTCACCTTGTCGTAGCCGATCAGGCGGATCGGCGTGGTGCTGCCGGCCGGCAGCTTCAGGTACAGCTGGGCGACGTCGGCACCGGCGCGCTTGCCGGTGTTGCGGATGTCGACGCTGGCGACCAGGCGCGAACCCTCCACGCTCACCTTCAGGTTTTCATAGGCGAAGGAGGTGTAGGACAGGCCGTGGCCGAAGGCGAAGGTCGGGGTCAGGCCCTTGGCTGCCATCCACTTGTAGCCGACGTTGGCGCCTTCGATATCGAAATCGAACACATCACCGAACGGCTTGGCCGGCTTGAAGCCGAGGCCGTCGATGTGCGGGCGCGGCAGCTGCGATTCGTCCACCACCCAAGTCACCGGCAGGCGGCCGGACGGATTGACCTGGCCGGTCAGCAGCGCGGCAATGCCTTCGCCACCGCGGATGCCCGGGTACCAGGCCTGCAGCATCGCCGGCACCTGCGCCAGCCACGGCGTGCGCACCGGGCCGTTGGTTTCCAGCACCAGCACGGTTTTCGGGTTGGCCTTGGCCACGGCCGAGATCAGTGCGTCCTGATTATCCGGCAGCTGCATGTCCGGCAGGTCCACCGATTCGGCCGCCCACTGGGTGGCAAACACGATGGCCACATCGGCCTGCGCGGCTGCCTTGGCCGCAGCGGCGGCGTTGGTGCCGTCCACATACTCGATGGTTGCATCCGGACGTGCCGCACGCAGCGATTCCAGCGGCGAGGACGGGTGGAAGATCACCGGGCCCGGCCAGGTGGTCGGCAGCACGCCCGGCACCGCGTTGGTGCCCTTGGCGGTCACGCCCACCATCGACGAACCACCGCCACCGATCACGCCCTTGTCGGCATGACCGCCGATGATGACGATGCGCTTCACGCTGTCGGCCAGCGGCAGCAGGTTGCCTTCATTGCGCAGCAGCACGCTGCCTTCTTCCACCGTGCGCTGGGCGACGGCGAAGCCAGCCTCGGCATCGACCTTCTGGTGCTGCGGCGGGTTGTCGAAGTTGCCGTGCAGGAACATCGTGCGCAGGATGCGCGCCACCATGTCGTTCAGGCGCGCCTGCGGCACCACGCCACCATGCACGGCCAGGCGCAGCGGTTCGTCAAAGAACACTGCCGCATCGAACACTTCACCGGCCGACTGCTGGTCCAGGCCGGCCAGCGCTGCCTTGGAACCGCTGTGCACGCCGCCCCAGTCGGACATCACGAAACCGGGGAACTTCCATTCCTGCTTCAGCACCTGATTCATCAGGTAGCCGTTCTCGCAGCCGTAGGTACCGTTGATCTTGTTGTACGAGCACATCGCCACGCCCGGGCGGCCGGCGTCCAGCGCGATCTCGAAGGCCAGTAGGTCCGACTCGTGCATGGCCTGTTCGCCGATGCGCACGTCGTGGAAGTTGCGGCGGGTCTCCATGTCGTTCAGCGCGAAGTGCTTCATCGAGGAGATCACGTGCTGGCTCTGCACGCCCTGGATCAGCGCGCCGACCATCGAACCGGCCAGCAGCGGGTCTTCACCGGCATATTCGAAGTTGCGGCCGTTGCGAGGGTCGCGCTGCAGGTTGACGCTGCCGGACAGCAGGATGTTGAAGCGCTGCTGCCACGCTTCGCGGCCCATGGTCGCGCCGCCGGCAAAGGCGACCGCACGGTTCCAGGTGGAGGCGGTGGACGGGCCCGACGGCATTGCCGTGGCGAAGTCACCCGGGCGGATGCCACCCGGATTGGTCACGCCGACGCCGGCATCGGCCGACTGCTGCGATGGAATGCCCAGCCGCGCTACGCCCGGCACGAAACCGGCCGACCCGACCGCGCCTTCCGGCAGCGGGCCACCGTCCTTGCCCAGCCCGAAGTAGCTGTGCAGCATCTGGAACTTCTCATCCTCGGTCATCGCCTTCAGCAGCAGCGCAGCGCGTGCATCGGCGTTGAGGGTGGTGTCCATCCACGGCGTGTCGCCATGCTTGTCGGCGGCATAGGCCAGGGTCAGCAGCGTGGCACGCAGGGCGCTGCCTTCCACCTTGAACGGTGCACTGCTGGCGGCCTGGAAGCCGTCGCTGAAATAGCTGGCATCGGCCTCCAGCGCCACACGTGCCGGGTCGAAGCCTGCGGCCTTGGCCGATTCACCGGCCACCGCGCCGAGCAGCACCGCCGGTGCGCCCAGCCGCGAACACGTGACCAGCGCCGGCAGCTGCGCGGCACCTGCACCAGCATCGGTGTAGACCGCCACGGCATGGCGACCGTCATCCAGGCGCAGGTAGTTCAGGCCCGGCTGGTCCGGGCCGGATTCAGCAGCAATCGGCAGCCGGGTCAGCACGGCCTGGCCGCGCTGGGTCTGGCCATCGTCCTTGCCCGCAGCAATGAAGCGGTACGCGTAGCCCAGGCCATCGGCCAGCACCTGCAGCGGATCGACCTGGCCGATGCCGCGCTGCACCTGGCGCACGCTCACCGCGTCCACCTGCAGGGTCTTCAGCTGGGCGGCCAGGGCCGGCATGGCCTCGGCGGTCGGGGCCTGTTCCAGGGTCAGCACAGTGAACGCGGCGGGGTCGGCCCAGGCCGGGGCGGCCAGTGCGGCTGACAGGGCCAGGGACAGTGCAAGCGGCTTTGTAAACGTTTTCATCGGCAGGCGTAATTCCGTTGCCAAGGCAATCGGTCCAGGGAAAGTGCCGCCGAAGGGTGCAGCGTTCATGCCGCGCAGGGGTTGCCAGGCAACGTCCCGCAGGCCGAAGGACGGGCTGGTCTGCGCCTGGGACCCTCCTCCCGGCGTGACAACCTGCCTGTCCGGGCCGCGCAGGGCGACCTAATCATGTGAAGATTGTGCGAGGGCGTTCACACCTGTCAACAGGACCTAAGTCACAGGCCGACCCCAGCCACTGGTTATCAGGCCATCACCGGCGGTCATCAGCGCGCCGCGCGAGGCTGCTGATAATGGAGATCCCTGGCCACGAATCGAGCCCATGACCGTACACCGCGACTTCGATCATCTCTGGCGCGACCGCTGTGACACCTCCAGCCAACGCGCGCCGCGCGTGCTGATCCGGGTGTTCGTGGCCCCCGGTGAGCTGGAGCGCAGCGTGGCGTTCTACGAGCAGTTGCAGGGCGTGGTGGCCGATGCCGGGTTCCCGTTTCCGGAGGCCGGCCTGCGTCTGGCGATGGTCGGTGCGTTCCTGTTGATCGAGGGCAGCAAGGCGGCGCTGGCGCCCTTCACTTCGACCACGGGGACGCTGCTGGTCGATGACGTTCGGCCCTATCACGACAAGCTGGTGGCGGCTGGCGCTGAAATCATCTTCCCGCTGCAGGTGGTACCGACCGGGGCGGCGTTCAATGCGGTGCATCCCGATGGCACCGTGGTCGAGTACGTGCATCACCGGCCGGATCCGCAGGGGCGGTGAGGGTGCGCGCGGCCGGGCTGCGCCCGGCACCCGCAGAGGCAACGGCCAACGCTACAGCAGAATCAAATGCCGCATTCCGTGGGATGGCGGGGCACTGTGGGTCTGCGGGGACGGCGCAAGTACGTCCATGTAGCCTTGGTCGCCGCATCCATGCGGCTCACACCCCGCAAACCCACAGTGCCCCGCCTTCGACAGCTGGCTGGTGGCCAGTAGATCCACGCCATGCGTGGATGCTTTTCAAATCAACACGAGATATTCGATTCCGGTGGAGGTCCATCCACGCATGGCGTGGATCTACAATTCCTCCATGTCCTCTCCCGCCCTGCCCTGGAATGGCACGCTGCTGCTGGATGCTCACGTGGCCGTGCTGCAGGGCCACGCCGGTGGCAGCGATACGCACGCGCACTACGCCCATCAACTGTTGCTGAGCGAAGCCGCGCTCTGGCAGGTCGAGGTCGCTGGCGTACGGCAGCAGGGCCAACGGCTGTGGCTGCCGTCATTCCAGCCGCACGCAATCCTGTCGGCGCCGGAAGCGGGCTGTACGGTGTTCCTCGAGCCCGCACATGCCGATCCCGGGCAGATCGAGCAGCACCTGCACGCGCTGCCGGGCAACGCGCTGGAGCTGCACGACTGGCTGCCACGGCTGAGCCGCCCGCAACCACTGGACCGCCGCGTGCAGGCCGCGCTGTCCCGTATCGCCCAGCACCTGCCCGGGCCGGTGCCAGCCGCCGATATCGCCGAGGCGGCACATCTGTCGACCAGCCAGCTGCATCGACGCTTCCAGTCCGATCTGGCGGTGACCCTGCGCGGCTGGGTGCTGTGGCAACGGCTGCGCAGCGCACTGATGCATCATCTGCGCGGGCACAGCCTGACCGACAGCGCGCACGCGGCCGGATTCGCTGACCTGGCCCATCTGTCGCGCAGCCTGCGCCGCATGTTCGGCATCGGTGCCGCGCAGCTGCAGGGCCTGCAGCTGCACGCGGCCTGACACGCCCCATCATCCGCGCCTGCGCAGACCTTCCGGCAACTCCGGTACCTCGCCATGCGGCAGTTCGCGGAACGGCGCCAGCAGCTGTCCGGGATAATCGCGCGGATAGTCCGGCTGGCTGCCGATGCCGAGGTCGCGTTGCTGCAGCCGATAGCCGGGCGCATCGAAGGCGGTCCCCAGCAGGTGATCCCAGACAGTCAGGAACAGGCCGAAGTTGACGTCGCCGGCGGTGCCGTAACGCATGTGGTGGAAGCGGTGCAGCGGCGCCCAGGCCATCACCCGGCCCAGCACGCCGGGACGCATGTCCACGTTGGAATGCTGCAGCAGCAGCTGGATGGCAATGGCGAACGCCAACACCGCGGCTACCGGCATCGGCAGGCCCAACAGCAGCAGCGGCAGCACGCCGCCCACCGCTTCGGCCGCCTGGTGCAGCGGGTGTTTCATCAGACCGTTGAAGCCATACATGCGGGTCACGCTGTGATGCACCGCATGCAGCCGCCACAGCCAGCCGATGCGATGGCTGGCATAGTGCACCAGGGTGATGCCGAGATCGGCGCAGATGACGGCCAGCAGCACCTGCAGCGCGAATGGCCACTGCAGCGGCCAGGCCTGCCACGGAATGATGGCTGCCAGCAGCGGAACCGCAGCGATCGACAGCAGGTTCAGGCTTTCGTTGACCAGCGCATGCAGGGTGTCACGCAGGCTGTCGCCCTGGTCGTGGTTGAACGCGGGGTCATACGGCCAGGCACGTTCGGCAGCGAACGAAACCGGGATGGCAACCGCGAGCAGGGCCAGCAACCACAACGGGTCACCGTGACAGTGGCCGACCCATACGATGGCGGCGGCAACGAACCCCAGCAGGAACAGCGGGGCATACAGGCGGAGCATCCAGTGCTTCATGGGCAATCCGGAAAGTAAGGGGCCTGCATGCTGGCGCGGCATGCGGGTGGCCGGCTTGAACAAACGGCGCAACCCGGCGCGCCTCTGGTGGATGACCATCGTGGACGGCACCACGTTTCCCGCATCCACGCATGGCGTGGATCTACAATGGCGGCCTCATCGCGCCCGAGACCGGCATGGATTCCTTCAACCTGATGCGTGCCTTCCGCCGCATCGTCGAACGCGGCGGGCTGGCCCGTGCCGCCGAAGACCTGGGCATGTCGCCGGCCGGGCTCAGCAAGCAGCTGCGCACGCTGGAAGCGCACCTGGGCGTGGTACTGCTGCAGCGGACCACGCGGCGCATGAGCCTGACCGAAACCGGCCACGCCTATTACCGCGAATGCTGCCGCCTGCTCGACGAGCTGGAAGCACTGGAACGCGGCATCGCCGAACAGCGCGGCGACGTGGCCGGGCGCCTGCGCGTGAACGCGCCGCAGTCGTTCGCGCTGAGCACGCTGTCGCCGCTGCTGCCACGCTTCCTGCAGCAGCATCCGCAACTGTCGCTGGACCTTGTGATGGAAGACCGCCTGCTTGATGCGGTGGGCGAAGGTTTCGATGTGTCGCTGCGGTTGCGTGCCGAGCTGGACGACTCGCGACTGGTAGCGCGCCGCCTGGCCTCGTTGCAGCAGGTGCTGTGCGCGGCTCCGTCCTACCTTCAGCAGCATCCGGCACCGCAGGCAGTGGACGATCTGCAGACGCACAGCGTGCTGGCCTACAGCCTGTCCGACTCGCCCGGCAGCTGGCCGCTGCTCGGCCCTGATGGGCAGGTAACGATCACCCTGCCAGCGCGCGTCACCGTCAACAACAGCCTGCTGCTGCGCGACCTGCTGGTGGCCGGCATGGGCATCGGCGCCCTGCCCTCGTTCCTGGCGGCACCGGCGCTGGCCCGTGGCGAACTGCAGCAGGTGCTGCCCGACCACCGCTATCCGCCGCGCTTCGTGCATGCGGTCTACCCCACCTCGCGCCACCTGCAGCCCAAGGTGCGTGCCTTCATCGATTTCCTGCACGCCGAGCTGCCCGGCTGCGCCGGCCTGGATTCGTAACCGCCAGCGAAAACTGAGCTGCCCGCGGCGTGCTGTTTCAGACGCGCCGCGCTGCCTACTCTGCCGCCTCCCCTCTCACCGATGGCAGGCAGATGTCTTCCGTTCCTTCCCCCGCCACCGCCGCGCCGGTGGTCGATTTCTTCCACGACGTGGTCTGCGGCTGGTGCTTCGTGCTGGCCCCGCGCCTGCAGCAGGTCTCCGCCGAACTCGGCATCCAGGTGCGTCACCGCAGCTTCGTGCTGCAGGACTCGCGCGCGCAGATGGTCGAGGTGTTCGGCTCGATGGAGCGCGCCAAGGCGATCATCCTGCGCCACTGGACCGACTGCGCCGCGCATGAAGACACCGCGCGCATCGATATCGAAGGCATGCGTGCACAGGACTTCGAGTATCCGTCCGGCTGGCTCGGCGCACTGGCCTGCCAGGCCGCCGGCATGCTCGGTGGCAACGACGCCCATGGCGCGATGTTCGATGCCGTGCAGTGGGCGCACCTGCACCAGCACCGCAACATCGGCGACGCCGAAGTACTGCTGGATATCGCCGAAGCACTGGGCCACCCGCGTGGCGCCTTCGCTGACCACATGCGCAGCGACGCAGTGCGCCAGCGCGTGCAGGCCGACCGTGCCGAAGCCGCGACCCTCGGCATCCGCTCCATTCCCACCGTGATCGGCGGCAACGGCCTGCGCCTGCAGACCCTGCCGCTGCCGCAACTGCGCCAAGCCCTGGCGCACCTGGTCGCGGCCTGAGCCGCACCGTCCCCCACCCTGCAAGGAGATTCCCCATGACCCCACGTACCCTGGCCACCGCGCTGGCCCTGCTGCTGGCCGGCACCGCCGCTTCCACCACCGTATCCGCGCACGAACGCGTTCCCTCCGGCCAGCAGGTCGGCACCAGCCCCTGGGGGCCGAAGGACGAGATCGGCCGCCTCAACCTGATCACCGACGCCTCGCGTGCGGCGATCCTGTCGCGGGTGAGCGGCGGCAAGGCCTATGACCTGGCCACCGAATACTACGTTGGCATGCCCAGCTGGCAGGATGCCGGCGACCCGCACTACCAGTTCTGGATGACCCACACCCCGCGCGGCACGGTGATGGACGACCCGATGGGCGTGGGTGAAACCATGAACCTCACCCGCAGCTACACCGGCACCGCATTCTCGATGTACAGCCACACCGGCACCCACATCGATGCGCTGAACCACTTCGGCATCCACGGAAAGATCTGGAACGGCTTCGAGGCCGACAAGCACCTCGGTGACCGTGGCTGGAACGTCACCGGCATCGAGAAATTCCCGCCGCTGATCGCGCGTGGCGTGCTGATCGACGTGGCCGGCGCCAAGGGCGTGGACATGCTGCCGGACAGCTACCGCGTCACCCGGCAGGACCTGAAGGATGCGCTGGCACGCCAGCAGGTGAAGCTGCAGCAGGGCGACGTGGTGCTGATCCGCACCGGCCGCATGCGCCTGTTCGAACAGCCCAAGGCCTACATGGCCAACCCGCCGGGCATGGGCCTGGACGCGGCGCGCTTCCTGGTGGAGGACAGCGGCGCGATGATCGTCGGCGCCGACAACCTCAGCTTCGAGACCTTCCCCTCGGAGGTGTCCGACGACTACGTGCCGCTGCACACCTACCTGCTGGCCCAGCAGGGCGCGCCGATCATCGAGCTGGTGGCGCTGGACGAACTGGCCCGCGACAAGGTCTATGAGTTCGCCTTCATCGGTGGCCCGCTGAAGATCCGCGGCGGTGATGCCGCGCCGCTGCGCCCGGTGGCGCTGCCGGTGCGCCCGTAACCGGGAGTGCCCGTGCCTGTAGGTGCCGACCCTGGTCGGCACCGTTTTCCCATCCACGCATGGCGTGGATCTACTGGAGAGAACCCTGGTAGATCCACGCCATGCGTGGATGCTTTAGCCCTTCAGCAACCTGAAACCCGACCTTCCGATTTCATTAGTAATTCTACTCACAAGGCGAGTAGCATGTCCGGTCTCAGCCCCTGATACCGGCCCGTCGATACTCGCGCCATGCCTGCCGTTTCCGCCCGTTCCTGCCGCTTCAAGCCAACCCGGCGCCTCCCTTGGAGGATCGGCTGATGGGTGCTGTCGTCGCCCTCGACCGGCTGCTGGACGGGCGCCAGCTGTGGCGCGGCCCAGCCCGCCAGGGGCCGGCCAGCGACCACTTGGCCAGTGGCCATCCGGCGCTGGACGCACGCCTGCCCGGCGGTGGCTGGCCGGCCAGCGGGCTGTGCGAGGTGCTGCAGGCCGCGCCCGGCGTCGGCGAGCTGGCGCTGGTCTGGCCGGCGCTGGCGAAGCTGAGCCAGCGCGACCGCCCGATCGTGCTGGTCGCCCCGCCCTACCGCCCGCATGCCCCGGCCTGGGCGGCGGCCGGGCTGGACCTGGCCCAGCTGCAGATCATCCACGCCGCACCGAAACAGGCGCTGTGGGCCGCCGAACAGTGCCTGCGCTCTGCGGCCTGCGCGGCGGTGCTGTGCTGGCCACACCAGGCCGACGACCGCTCACTGCGCCGGCTGCAGGTGGCTGCCGACAGCGGCCAGTGCCTGGGCTTCGTGTTCCGCGAGGCGCAGGCAGCGCGCAACCCCTCCCCGGCCAGCCTGCGCCTGCAGCTCAACCACGGCCAGGTGCGGGTGCTGAAGTGCCGTGGCGGCCTGCCACCGGCGCAGCCGTTGCCACTGGCCATCGCCCACTGAGGCCGCGTCATGCATTGGGCCTGCCTGTTGTTGCCGCAGCTGGCACTGGACAGCGTGCTGCGCCTGCAGCCGGACCCGCAGCGGCCACTGGTGCTGCTGCAGGGGCCGGCGCAGCGTCGCGTGCTGCGCGCGGTCAGCCCGTCGGCACGCGCAGCGGGACTGCGCCCGGGCATGCTGCTGTCGGCCGCACAGGTGCTGGTGCAGGACATGTACCTGCACGACTACGACCCGAACGCCGAACAGCACACCCGGCAGCTGCTGGCCAGTTGGGCCTACGCCTACAGCTCGCAGGTCAGCCTCGATTTTCCGCACGCGCTGGTCATGGAGATCGGCGCCAGTCGCGCCCTGTTCGGTGACTGGCTGACGATCGAAAAGCGCCTGCGCGGCGAACTGCATGAGCTTGGTTTCCGCCACCGCCTGGTGGCCGCGCCCACCGCGCATGCCGCGCGCGTGCTGGCCAACGTCCACGACGGCCTCAGCATCGATGCGCAGCAGCTGCCAGCGGCACTGGCGCAGCTGCCGTTGCCGCGTTGCGGCCTGCCCAGCGAAGCGGTGACCGTGCTCGGTCGTTCCGGTCTGCGCACGCTGGGTGCGGTGCTCGAACTGCCGCGCGACAGCCTGGCCCGGCGCTTCGCCCCCGAGGTGCTGCAGCAGCTGGACGCATTGCGTGGCCTGCCCACCGCGCCACTGCGCTACTACCAGCCACCGGATCGTTTCGATGCGCGCATCGAATTCGAATACGAGATCGAATCCAGCCAGGCCCTGCTGTTCCCGCTGCGCCGCCTGCTGCTGGACCTGGCGGCCTTCCTGTGCTCGCGCGATGGCGGCGTACAGCGCTTCGACCTGCACTTCGAGCATGACCTGCTGCCGGCCAGCGTGCTGACCATCGGCCTGCTGGCACCCGAGCGCGATCCCGCGCTGCTGTTCGAGATCGCGCGCAACCGCATGGAAGCGTTCGCCCTGCCCGCTGGCAGCCGCGCACTGCGCCTGCAGGCCGAACAGCTGCCACCGTTCGTGCCCGCCGCGCGTGACCTGTTCGATACCCGGCCGGCACAGGCGATGCCCTGGAACCAGCTGCGCGAGCGCCTGCGGGCGCGGCTGGGCGATGACGCCGTGCAGCCGCTGGCGGTGCAGGCCGACCATCGCCCCGAACGCGCCAGTGGCACCCAGCCGCCGGCCAAGTCTCCGTCGTACTGGCCGCTGCGCCCTGGCTGGCTGCTGGACACCCCACAACCGCTGCGTGATCCGCGCCTGCGCATCGTCACCGGGCCGGAGCGGATCGAATCGGGCTGGTGGGACCAGGCCGATGCGCGCCGCGATTACTACGTGGTGGAAACCGCGCATGGCCAGCGCGGCTGGGCTTTCCGTGACCGCAATGATCCGCATGCGCCGTGGATGCTGCACGGCTGGTTCGGCTGAGCCGCCATGCACAGCGAACTGCCCGGCTACGCCGAACTGCACTGCCTGTCGGCCTTCAGTTTCCAGCGTGGCGCCTCGATCGCCGAAGAACTGTTCGCGCGCGCTGCCGGCCAGGGCTACCGCGCGTTGGCGATCACCGACGAATGCTCGCTGGCCGGCATCGTGCGTGCCTGGCAGGCGGCGAAGACGCATGGCGTGGCGCTGATCGTCGGCGCCGAATTCCAGATCGAGGACGGGCCGAAGCTGGCCCTGCTGTGCACCGACCAGGCCGCCTATGCTGGTCTCTGCCAGTTGATCACCACCTGCCGGCGGCGCGCGGCCAAGGGCGAATACCGCTGCCTGCGCGAGGACCTGCTCGGCCTGCCCGACGGCCTGCTGTGCCTGTGGCTGGACCGGCAACCGGCCGCCATCGATCTGGAACTGTTGCGCACCGGCTTCGATGATCGCCTGTGGCTGGCGGTGGAGCTGCACCATGAGCATGACGACGCGCGTCGCCTGCAGCAGCTGCAGGCCTTCGGCGAACGCCACCACCTGCCGCTGGTGGCCAGTGGTGATGTGCACATGCACGTGCGACGCCGCCGCGCCCTGCAGGACACCCTGACCGCGATCCGCCACCGCTGCAGCGTGGCCGAGGCCGGCTGGCGCCTGTTTCCCAACGGCGAGCGCCACCTGCGCCCGCGTACCGCACTGGCCCAGCTGTATCCGCCCGAACTGCTGGCCGAGACCCTGCGCATCGCCGAGCGTTGCCACTTCACGCTGGAGCAGCTGCAGTACACCTATCCGCGCGAGCTGGTGCCCGAGGGCCACGACCCGGACAGCTGGCTGCGCGTGCTGGTCGAGCGCGGCATCCCGTGGCGCTGGAAAGGCGGCATCGAACCGGCACAACGCAAACAGATCGAGCACGAACTGGCATTGATCCGGGAAAAGAACTACGCCTCGTACTTCCTCACCGTGCAGGACATCGTGCGCTTCGCGCGCAGCCAGGACATCCTCTGCCAGGGTCGTGGCTCGGCGGCCAACTCCGCGGTGTGCTTCGTACTGGGCGTGACCGAGATCGACCCGGCACGCAGCAACCTGCTGTTCGAGCGCTTCATCTCCGCCGAGCGCGACGAACCACCGGATATCGACATCGACTTCGAACACGAGCGCCGCGAGGAAGTGCTGCAGTACGTGTTCAAGCGCTATGGCCGCGAGCGCGCGGCGTTGACCGCGGTGGCGATCAGCTACCGTGGCCGCAGCGCGATCCGCGACGTGGCCCGTGCGCTTGGCCTGCCGATGGACCAGGTCAACGAACTGGGCGCGGCGATGGACCACTGGGGCGGCCATGTGCCGCTGCCGGAGACCCTGCGCGAGCGCGGCTTCGATCCGGAAACCCCGCTGATGCGGCGGTTGCTGGCGCTGACCGCCGAACTGATCGACTTCCCGCGCCACCTGTCGCAGCACCCGGGCGGCTTCGTGATTTCCGAGCATCCCCTGTCAACCCTGGTGCCGGTGGAGAACGCGGCGATGGCCGACCGCACCGTCATCCAGTGGGACAAGGACGATCTGGATGCCACCGGCCTGATGAAGGTCGACTGCCTGGCGCTGGGCATGCTCACCGCCATCCGCAAGTGCCTGGCGATGCTGCAGCAGCATGGCCTGCACGAAGGACGCATGGATGCGATTCCTCCCAAGGATACGAAGACCTACGACATGATCTGCGCCGCCGACACCATCGGCGTATTCCAGATCGAGTCGCGCGCGCAGATGGCGATGCTGCCGCGCCTGCAGCCGCGCACCTTCTACGACCTGGTGATCGAAGTGGCGATCGTGCGCCCTGGCCCGATCCAGGGTGACATGGTGCACCCCTACCTGGAACGGCGAAGGATCCTGCGCGAGCAGGGTCCTGACGCGTTGAACGATCCAGACAATCCACTCTATCCAGCGCGGCTGGAACGCGTGTTCGCGCGCACCCTCGGCGTGCCACTGTTCCAGGAACAGGTCATGCAGTTGGCGGTGGAAGCGGCCGGCTACACGCCGGGCCAGGCCGATGCCCTGCGCCGCTCGATGGCGGCGTGGAAGCGCCGTGGCGGCCTGGAACCGCATCGCGAGAAGCTGCTGGCCGGCATGCTCAAGAACGGCTTCAGCCGCGAGTACGGCGAGCACCTGTTCGAACAGATCAAGGGCTTCGGTGACTACGGTTTTCCGGAAAGTCACGCCGCCAGTTTCGCCCTGCTGACCTATAACAGTTGCTGGCTGAAGTGCCATCACCCGGCCGCGTTCACCGCCAGCCTGATCAACAGCCAGCCATTGGGTTTCTACAGCCCCGACCAGCTGCTGCAGGATGCGCGCCGGCATGGCATCCGCGTGTTGCCGGTGGACGTGCGCCACAGCGACTGGGACTGCACGCTGGATTTCAGCAAGGGTCCGGCCGCGATCCGGCTCGGCCTGCGCCTGGTCGATGGCTGCAACGAGCCCGCCGTGCAGGCCATCATGCGTGAACGTGCGCGGCGCCCGTTCGACGATGTGGGTGACCTGTGCCAGCGTACCGCTCTGGACCGCCGCCAGCAGGGCCTGCTGGCCGATGCCGGGGCGCTGCGTGGGCTCAGCGGCCATCGCCATCGTGCGCGCTGGGATATCTCCGGTGTGGAAAACCGGTTGCCGCTGTTCGACCAGACCCGCGCCACCACCGAAGCCCGCGTGCCACTGCCCCTGCCCAGCGCCTGGGAAGACATGCAGGCCGATTACCGCAGCACCGGCACCACGCTGGGCCGCCATCCGATCTCGTTCCTGCGCGCGCAACTGCGCAGCCGTGGCTGCCTGGATGCCGCACAACTGGCTGCCCACGGCCATGGCCGGCGCGTGCGCATCGCCGGCCTGGTGCGCATGCGCCAGCGCCCGCAGACCGCCAGTGGCGTCACCTTCCTCACCCTTGAAGACGAGACCGGCATGATCAACGCCGTGGTCTGGCGGCACCTGGCCGATCGCCAGCACCGGGTGCTGGTCGATACCCAGCTGATGCAGATCGATGGCCGCCTGGAACGCGTCGATGGCGTGCAGCACGTCATCGTGCAGCGCATGCACTGCCTGGATGAACTGCTGCAGGGACTGCGCAGCCACAGCCGCGATTTCCATTGACGATACACAACGTCACACAACGAACTGGCCATTGCCGGTCTGCATCCGCTATCGTCGGCACATCCAAGGAAGGACGACCCGATGTCCCGTGCGCTGCTGCTGACCACCCTGGTGGTCTCGACCCTCGCCCTGCTTGTTTCCGGCTGGACCGCCTGGAGCCTGCATCGCAGCCAATCGCCACAGCGCATCATCGAGGCACGCGGGCTGATCATTCACGATGCAAGCGGCCAGCCGCGGGTGATCCTCGGCGCACCGGTTCCCGATCCGCTCAGCCAGGGCCGCACCCAGGGGCCGCGCGCCACCGCCCTGTCCGGCCTGATCCTGCTCGGTCCCGACGGCTCCGAACGCGGCGGCTACGGCACCAGCGACCGCGGCGGCGAAGCCCTGCTCACCCTGGACGATGCCACCGGCACCACCGAAGTGTTCAAGGTCGTCGCCAATCCGGACCGTGGCGCCAGCCTCATGGTCAAGCACCAGAACAACACCGGCGCCATGCTCACCTCCTGGCAGGGCAAGCCGGAGCTGATGTTCGTCGATGACAGCGGCCAGTCCTACTACGTGCGCCCGGGCGCGAACGCCGCGCCTTGATCTGCTTCTGTAGCGTCGAACCATGCTCGACTACCGGTCATGTAGAGTCGAGCCATGCTCGACTGCTTCTACCAACAGCAGCCGAGCATGGCTCGGCTCTACAAAGGCGAAGCAAAGCCGAGCATGGCCCGACGCTACAAACCACACACCGCCGCCAGGTCATCGGCCAGCTGCCGCAGCTGCGCCGGTCCCAGCGCCGAACACGTAATGCGCAGACCATGGCCCGGTGCCGCCACCGCGAACACTTCGCCTGCACGCACATGCCATCCACGCGAGGCCAGCGCCAGCACGTGTGGGTGGCTGTCGGCCGGCAACGGCAGCCACAGGTTCAATCCTTCCATCGGCTGCGGCGTCGGCATGCCATGCGCGCGCAGCAGCTCCTGTAGCGACTGCAGGCGCTGCTGGTAGCGCTCACCCGCCGAGGCGATCTTCGCCCGCTGCGTTACCGACGCCAGCACCGAAGTCGCTGCATCCTGCAGCAGGTGGCTGACCCAGCCGGTGCCGGACGCCAATCGCAGCCGCAACCGCGATGCGGTCTCCTCATCGCAGGCCAGCCAGGCCAGCCGCAGGTCCGGACCCAGTGGTTTGGACAACGAACGCAGCAGCGCCCAGCGCCGGCCATCCAGCGGCAGCACTGAGTGATAGGCCTGCTGCGAGAGCAGTGCGTAGTGATCGTCAATCAGCACCGCCACCTGCGGGTAGGCCGCCAGCAACTGCCGCAACGCCCGTGCCCGCTTCGCATCCAGGCTGGCCCCGGTCGGGTTGTGTGCCCGCGGGGTCAGCAGCACCGCGCGTGCGCCGGCCTCCAGCGCCTGCCGCAGCGAATCGACCTGCATGCCATGCGCGTCCACCGCCACCGGCAACGGCGCGTGGCCCACAGCATTGAGCACATTGAGGCTACCGAGGAAGCATGGATCCTCCACCGCGATGCGGTCTCCTGGCAGCAACCACGCCGCCAGCAGGCGCTCGATGCCATCAACCGCGCCATGGGTCAGCTCCAGCGCATAGCCCTCCGGGCAGTCCGCATCCAGCGAGGCCCTTGCCAGCGCCTGCAACCTCGGGTCGACCGTGCCTACGCCGTACAAACGCGGCGCGGCCGGGGCCAGGCGCAGGTTCGGCAGCAGGCGCGGATCCGGATTGCCACCGGCCAGGTCCTGCAGCGCCAGCCCGGGCGTACTGCCCTCGCGCGCCAGCGTCGGCGGCAATCCGCGCACCACCGTGCCACGGCGGCCCGCCGTGCTGGCCAGGCCCGCCGCATCCAGGCGCTTGTAGGCAGCGGCCACGGTGTTGCGGTTCACGCCCAGTTGCTCGGCCAGTTCACGCACCGGCGGCAGCACGCTGCCGGCCGGCAGGCGGCCCTTGCCGATGCCGTCGCGGATGCTGTCGAAGATCGACTCGGCGCTATGCCCGGTGATTTTCATTTTGTCCTATGCCAAAATATATCTTGTCCTGTGCCAGTGTATCCCACCCTGGCCATCCTGCATTGGAGGTGCCCGCATGCCCCTTGCCGCTGCCGACTGGCCCGTCGCCCAGTCCGTTGAACAGATCGCCGCCAACCTGGTCACGGTGCGCCAACGCATCGCCGATGCCTGCGCGCGCGTCGGCCGGGACCCGTCCAGCGTGCGCCTGCTGCCGGTCAGCAAGACCGTCGATGACGCCCGCATCCGCATGGCGGTGGCCGCAGGCTGCCGCGAACTAGGCGAGAACAAGGTGCAGGAGGCGCAGCGCAAGGCCGAAACGATGGCCGACCTGGGCGTGCACTGGTCGGTGATCGGCCATCTGCAGACCAACAAGGCGCGCTACGTGGCGCGCTTTGCCAGCGAGTTCCAGGCGCTGGACAGCCTGCGCGTGGCCGAGGCTCTGCAGCAGCGCCTGCAACTGGAAGACCGCACGCTGGATGTGTTCGTGCAGGTCAACACCTCGGCCGAGCCGAGCAAGTACGGACTGGAACCCGACGCGGTCGAGGCCTTCGTGCAGCAGCTGCCGGCCTTCGATCGCCTGCGTGTGCGCGGCCTGATGACCCTGGCCATCTTCACCCCCGACGTCGAGCGCGTGCGCGCCTGCTTCGTGCGCCTGCGCGAACTGCGCGACCAGCTGCAACGCACCGCCCCGCCCGGCCTTGACCTGTCGCAGCTGTCGATGGGCATGTCCGGTGATTTCGAAGTGGCCATCGAGGAAGGTGCCACCGTGGTCCGCGTCGGCCAGGCCATCTTCGGCGCCCGCGCCACCCCGGACAGCTTCTACTGGCCGAACAGCGGAGCCCCGGCATGAAGCACGCAGTCGTTCTGCAACACGTCGCCTTCGAAGACCTCGGCACCCTGCAGCCTTTGCTGTTGGCACAAGGCTGGCAGCTGCAGGTGCTGCAGGCCGGCGTCGATGCGCTCGATCCGGCCGAAGTGGCCGACCTGCTGGTGGTGCTGGGCGGCCCCATCAGTGCCAATGACACAGAGACCTATCCCTTCGTCACCGACAGCATCGCCCTGCTGCAGCGCCGGCTGCAGCAGCAGCGGCCAACCCTGGGCATCTGCCTGGGTGCACAGCTGATGGCGCGCGCACTCGGTGCCAGTGTCGCTCCCAGCGGCGGCAAGGAAATCGGCTTTGCGCCACTGCTGCTGACCGATGAAGGCCAGCGTTCACCGCTGCAGGCCCTGCAGGGCATTCCGGTACTGCATTGGCATGGTGAGGCGTTCGAGCTTCCGGCCGGTGCACGCCGCCTGGCCAGCACGCCGGCCTGCCGTCACCAGGCCTTCGCCATCGGCCATCACGCGCTGGCCCTGCAATGCCATCCGGAACTGGACGCGCGCCAGTTCGAGCGTTGGCTGATTGGTCACACGCTGGAGCTGGCCCAGGCCGGCATCGATCCGAATGATCTGCGCGCGCAGGCGCGTCGCTATGGCGCACCACTGGCCGCGGCCGCCACCGCGATGTTCGACCATTGGCTGCAGGACCTGCCGGAGACACCGCGATGAACTATCGATTGCAGATCCACCGCGATGGCGCCTATTGGGGCCACTTCGACTGCAGCGGCCCTGATGCCCTGCAGCGCATGGACGCCATCGCCGCACAACTGCCTGCGGATCAGGGCTTCCAGTTGAAACGGCAGAAAGGTGTTGGCGAAGAGCGCATCCTGTCCAGCAATGCCGACGGCCTGCGCGTACTGGCTTCGCAGATCCAGTACCGCGACCTCTGACGATCGTCACGGTAGTGCCGGCCGCTGGCCGGCATTCGAATCTACCGGCCAGCGGCCGGCACTACCCCGGCTGTTCGGCCGCGTGCGAAGCTTCACCGATGCTGACCCTGCAACGCGGCAACCACCACGGACTGCTCATCGCCCCGCGCTGGCCCTCCACCCGCATCCAACTGGAAGAAGAGGTACTGCAACGCCTGCTCGACGCGCAGGCAATGCTGCCTGTGGGGCTGCGGCTACTGCTCACCCGTGGCTTCGAACCCAGCCACAGCCGTCTCGGTGGCTTCCGCCGCCTGGTGCGTCGGCTCGGCATCACCCTCTTCCGTGCCTGTTATCCGCAGCGCCAGGATGAAGTCGACGCCATCTTCGGTGCCAACGGCCACGACATCGATGGCCGTCATGTCGATGTCTCACTGGTACTGCACGGCAAGCGGCTGCGGCTGCTGCCCCTGGGCGTGTTCACCCCGCCGCGCTGGCAGCACCGCCGCATCGCCCGGTATGCCGAGCCGGTCGCACGAGCGAAGCGCAGCCTGCAGCACTGCGGCTTCGAGCTGCATCACAACCCCACCGAAGCGCTGCAGATCCACTGCGATTACCCCCCACGATGACCCCCGCGGCTGGCTGCGCATCGTCCGCCGCTCGCCTCGTTGATGCAAATGATTCTCTTTTGCTGTAAGGTGCAGCCGCTGCCCTTGCCGCCGCGGGCTGTTCCCTTTCCCAGTTGTCGCCCGCCCCGTGTCCACGCCTGTCGAACCGACGGATGTCGCGCAGCTGTGCGCGGCCCATTACCGGCCGCTGCACGCCCATGTCCGCCGCAAACTCCCGCAACGCAGCGACGCCGATGACGTCGTCCAGGAAACCTGGCTGCGTGTCGTCAAGGTCGCCGCCAGTGGCCTGCTGATCAATGGCCGCGCGTACCTGTACCGTGTTGCCCACAACCTGATTGCCGACCATTACCGGCAACGCCAGCGCCGTCGCGAAGAAGCGCTGGATGACACGCAGTTGCATGCCATCGCCGATCCTGCGCCGCTGCCCGAGCAGCGACTGCTCGACGCCGAACAGCTGCGCCACCTCGACGCGATCATCGCCGCGCTGCCACCGCGCTCGCGCCAGGTGTTCCTGCTGGCGCGGGTTGAACAGTTGGCGCTGGCCGAGATCGGGCGCCAGCTCGGCATCAGCCGGCAGACCGCGCATGGCCATCTGCTGCGCGCACTGGTCGCCCTGCAGCAGGTGCCCGGCGCATGAGCCTGGACGCGATCGCGCGCGAAGCTGCACGCTGGTGGCTGGACGGGCACGACGGTGGCCGCGACGAGAACGCGTTCGAGCAGTGGTACCAGGCCGACCCTCGCCATGCTGCGCAGTACCAGCATCTGCAACACCTGTGGCAGGCCGGTGCGACGCTGCCCAGCCTGCAGCGGCAACAGCAGCGCAGGCAACGCCGTCGCCTGCGCGAAGCCGGCATTGCGGTTCTGTTGCTGTGCGCGCTGGGTCTCTACAGCCGCCATGTGTCGCCGCCCGTAGCGCAGGTCCTGCGAACGGCCGCTGGCGAGATCCGCGAGGAGACCCTTCGGGATGGCTCGCATGTCCTGCTGTCACCCGGCAGCGAAGTGAAGGTGCGCATCGATGGGCAGCGCCGCCAGCTCCAGCTGCAGCGCGGCCAGGCCTGGTTCCAGGTCGCCGCCGATGCCGACCGGCCCTTCCAGGTGCATACCCCACAGGGCACCGTCACTGCACTGGGGACCGCATTCGATCTTGCCGTGCAGGGCAACAGCAGCGTGGTCACCGTTACCGAGCATCGCGTGCGCGTGGACAGCGGCAACGTCAGCATGCTGGCTGACCACGGCGAACAGCTGCGCTTCGATGGGCAGGCAACAGCCCATGCAACAACGACCGCCCCCGGAGCATTGGCCTGGCGCGAGCGGCGCCTGCATTGGGTCTCGGCCCCACTGGCCGACGTCACGCAGGGCCTGGACCGCTGGCATGGCGGGCACACGTGGGTCGTCGGCGAGCAGCTGCGCCAGCAGCCGGTCACCCTGCTTGGCAGTGCCGACGGTGCGGCCGGCAACCGCGACCAGTTGGCCACTCAGTTGCAGGTGCGCGTGCTGCGCCTCGGCGCGGGCATACAGGTGTGGCTGCCGCCACGCAGGGAACAGCGTGATGGACCCTGACATCCGGCCTGCGGCTGCGTCTACCCAGGATGACGACGCTCTGCGTCAGCCCCTGGAGCCCCCGATGCTGTGCCCCCGCCCCCTTGTCCTCGCCCTGTCGCTGGCCTGTACCAGTGCCCTTCCGCTACTGCCCGGCAGTGCCCACGCACAGACCGCCACCCGTACCTACAATCTGCCCGCACAACCGCTGGCGGCCGCGCTGGACGCCTACAGCCGGCTGACCGGCGTCGATCTGGTGATCGGCGCGGCGCTGCCCGCTGGCCATTCGGCGCCTGCGCTGCGCGGTGACTTCGACGATGCGCAGGCCCTGTCGCGCCTGTTGGCAGGCAGCGGCCTGCGCCCGCGCTTCGTCGATGCGCGTCGTGCCGCCCTGGAGCCGGCACCGGCTGAACGCGCCGATGGCAGCCGTCGCACTGGCCCGCTGCGGGTGCAGGGTACTACCGCACACGGTCAGGCACCGGGTGCCGGCGCCAGTCAATATGTACCGGCCACCCGCGATGGCTTTGCGCCCCCGGTCGGCAGCGAGCGCGTGGCGATGGCCGAACGCCAGGAAGGCAACAGCCTGCTGCGCTCGATGCCCGGCACCCACAGCTTCCATTCGCGCAGCCAGCCGGGCCTGCAGGTCAACATCCGCGGCATGACCGGTGCCGGCCGGGTCAACACCATGATCGACGGTGTCACCCAGACCTTCCGCAACAATGCCGGGCACGGCTCGGGCGGCCCGTTCGCCTATGTCGATCCCTTCCTGCTGGCCGGTGTGGACGTGCAGCGCGGTGCGGTCGCCGGTGGTGATGGCGCCGGCACGCTGGCCGGCAGTGCCAACTTCCGCACGCTGGACATCGACGATCTGCTCGGCGAGGGGCGCGACTGGGGCCTGCGTGCGGGCTACCGCCACGGCAACAACGGCTACGGCAGTGGCCGTACCTTCGCCGGTGCCTGGCGCCACAGCGAAGAGGGTGGCGACCGCCAGTTCGGCCTGCTGGCCGCCGCCAGCAGCAGCCGCAGCAGCGAATACGCGACCGCACGCGGGCAGAAGAACAACGCCGACCCGGGCAGCCAGCAGCCCAGCAGCTGGCTGTTGAAGGCGCGCCTGCAGCCCAGCGACCAGCATCGGCTGGACCTGAGCCACATGCGTTACGAAAACGACTTCTACCACAACTATCCGTGGCAGATTTCCGCGCGCAACCAGCGCGCCAGTTACCACTACACACCCTATTCGCCGTGGATCGACCTGCGTGCGACCTTCGCCAGCAACAAGACCCGGCTGTTCTACCCGCCGGTGGAGGACTCCAGCTACATCGGCCGCCGCACCCACAGCAGCCTTAGCAGCTGGACCGTGGACAACACCAGCCGCTTCGACATCGGTGCACTGCAGGCGCGCTGGAACACCGGCATCAAGCACCAATCGGACATCTATGTGGCCGATACGCCCATCCTGCGCGGTGCCAACCCGCAGGGTCGCAGCCAGCTGGACAGTGTGTTCAGCACGCTGGAGCTGCAGTACGACATCTATGCCCTGACCGCAGGACTGCGCCAGGACCGCTTCGGCATCCGTGGTCACATCCCGGTGTGCTCGGATGTGCCCGGCCAGTGCGCGGAGATCAATGGCGGCGACATCGACGTGCGTCGCACAGAGCGCGCACTCAGCCCGAGCCTGG
The DNA here is from genome assembly GCF_056480785.1 of Stenotrophomonas sp. 99219_Sma. Classification (NCBI taxonomy): domain Bacteria; kingdom Pseudomonadati; phylum Pseudomonadota; class Gammaproteobacteria; order Lysobacterales; family Lysobacteraceae; genus Stenotrophomonas; species Stenotrophomonas sp. 99219_Sma. The sequence continues at coordinate 2,786,349 of NZ_CM151117.1, forward strand.
CGGTTTCACTGCAGGCCACCGACTGGCTGCAGCTGTTCGCCGAGGTCTCGCGCACGTCGCGGCCGCCGCGCGTGCAGGAAATGTTCTTCGAGAAGATCCCGCTGGAGGACGCCAGCGTCGCCGACGGCATCGGCGCCAATCCGTTCCTGCGCCGCGAGCGCTCGCGCAACCTGCAGTTCGGCGCCAACCTCAGCACCGACTCGCTGCTGGTCGACGGTGACCTGGCACAACTGCGGGTCACCCGCTTCGACAACCGCATCCGCGACTACATCAAGCCGCAGTACCTGCTGATCGTGCATCCGCCGGAAGTGGAACCGTTCGTGGTGCCGATCGACAGCGATCCGCAGCTCAATGCCTGGACCGATGTGCTGGACGCCGACGACTTCAGCGCCACCACGCGCTGGATGAACCACCCCGGCGTGGTGCGCATGCGCGGCATCGAACTGGAAGCCCATTACGCCAGCGAGCACTACCACGCCACGCTGAGCTGGACCCGCTCGCGCACCAGCGCGCCGGCCATCGAGTTCGTCAACCTGGAAGACATCACCGCCCTGCCCGACCGCTACTGGACGCTGGACGTGGGCGGCCGCTGGTGGCAGCAGCGCGTGCAGGCCGGCCTGCGCGCCGAATACTCCGGGCCCACCGAAGAAGGCTACGACTTCTTCCAGACCCGCAAGACCGGCGGCACCGGCGTGCTGCTGGACTTCTACGCCAGCTTCAAGCCGCAGGCCAACACCACGCTGTGGCTGAACATCGAAAACCTGCAGAACAAGGCCTATGACAACAATGCCTCGATCGACAGCATCTTCAGTCCGATTCTGGACCGCGGCAACGGCCGTGGCCGCACCGTCTCGATGGGCGTCAATGTGGCGTTCTAGCCGCCACTGGCTGCCGCTGTGCCTGCTCGCGCTCGCGTCGATGGCCAGCGCGCAGCCGATGCCCGGCAAGGTGCTGGACCTCGCCAGCGGCCAGACCCTGGACGAAGCTGCGTTCGTGAAGCGCGCAGCGAACGCTCCGCGACTGCTGCTGGGCGAACGCCACGACCTGGCCGGTGACCACGCTGCCCAGCGCTGGCTGCTGCACGCGCTGCAGCAGCAGCGTCCACAAGGCGCGCTGGTGCTGGAGATGATTGCCAGCGAACGCCAGCCGCGCCTGCAGCGGGTGCAGCGCTGGCTGGCCAAGGGCAACCATGCCGACGGTGCACGCCTGCAGGAGCTGCTGGGCTGGGATACACGATGGCCGTGGACCGCCTACGGCGGGCTGGTGCAGGACGCCACCGCTGCCGGCATCCCCTTGTTCGGCGGCAATCTCGCGCGCGTCGAGGTCAACGCCCACCTGGCGTCCGCTGATGCAGTGCGGTTCCCGGTGCCCGCCGCCCGCCAACGCCTGTCGGATGTGGTTCTGGCCCAGCACGCAGACGCGGCACCGATGCTGGAAGGGATGCTGGCCGTGCAACAGGCCCGCGACACGCGCATGGCACAGGTGCTGACCGCAGCACCCGCACCCGCGCTGCTGGTAGCCGGTCGCTGGCATGTGCTGCGCGGCACCGGGGTGCCGGGCTACCTGCCACCGGATACGCCTGCGCTGGCGATCGCATTGGCCTCGCCGGGTGAAACCGTCGGTGCTGCTGATGCCGATCTGCTGTGGGTGCTGGACGATGAGTGAGCGCGGCCAACACTGGCAGGCGATCGTGATCACCGTCGTCCTGCACCTGCTGCCCCTGCTGCTGTTGGTGCACTGGGTTGCAATGCCGCCGATGCTGCCACCGCCGGAGCAGGACGTGCGCATCAGCCTGCGCCTGCTGGCACCGGCCACGCCGCCACAGCCCGTAGAGGAGCGCCAGGCCGATACCCCCAGCCAGGCGCAGCAGGCGCGTGCATCGCAACCGACAAAGTCGCCCCCGCCACCGAAGCCCACCGCCGCGCGCGAGGGCGAGTTGGCCGCCAGCGAAACGGGCGGGACGGGTCGAAAGCCGCTGCCGGTCGCCCCGCCTGCGGCCGCGACCGATGCAAGTCCCGCACCGGCATCGATCACGGCCGCGCCGCCCGCTCCAGACGCGCCACCGGCGGACTTCCAGGCCGGCGCCGCCAGCGACCAGTGGGAAGCCCGCCTGATGGCGCGGCTGGAGCGTTACCGCTATTACCCTGCCGCCGCGCGCTCGCGCCGGCAGCAGGGCACTGCCTGGGTCAGGGCCAGCATCGACCGCGAAGGTCGCCTGCTGGCGCTGCGGCTGGAGCAGTCCAGTGGCCAGCCGATGCTCGATGACGCTGCGCTGCAGACCTTCCGTCGCGCGCAGCCGCTGCCGCCCATTCCCGATGAACTGAAGGCACCGCAGGAACTGGTGGTGCCGGTGGAGTACTACCTGCGCTAGGCGGCGTAGGCCTCCGCCTCGATCTCGAACAGCATGCCGTCCAACGCCAGTCGCGGCACCGGGATCAGCGTGCAGGTGGGCGCCGCGCGGTTCGGCCAGCGCCGTCGCACCTGGTGGGCAATGATGCCCAGCCGGTCCTCATCGTGGTCGACCACCAGGATGCGCAGCCGCGCCACATCGGCCAGACTTGCCTGCGCCGATCGCAGCGCGGTCTGCAGGTTGTCCAGCGCCTGCCCGACCTGTTCTTCGAAGCTGGGCGAGAGGCGGCCCTGGGCATCTTCGCCGCCCTGCCCTGCGACATGGATCACCCGTGCCGGCAGGCGCACCACCGCCACGTGTGAGTAGCCGTTGGCCGAAGGATCGTAGAGGCCCGGTGGATTGAACAGTTCCAGCAGGCCATGGCTGAGGTCCGGTGTGGTCAGCAGGTTCATGCCGCGCGCCTCGTGGGGGATGCCGGCAGTCTGTGACCTCAACTCCGGTTGAGGTCAAATGGGTCCTGTGCAACAGAGTAGTCCGCCATGCGCAACGATCGCGCGTTCCCGTGGACTCGAGCCTGCTCGACTTCCACCGACCAGAAGCAGTCGAGCAAGCTCGACTCTACAGAAGCGTGGTCACGTCCACGCTGGGTCTGCGGTGAAATCAATGGTCAACCAGAACGTGCTGCCCCGCGCATCCAGCCGCACTGCAATCTCGTCACGCATCGCATCGACCTCGCCCACTGAACCCAGCGGCGTGGCCGGGTCGGCCAGCACGTGGATCTCGATGAAGCGCATCCGCCCCATCTTCGCCACATGGCTGGTGAAACCGGCATAGCCACGCTCGGCGACGAACGCCTGCATCACCCGCTGCACGCGCCGGTCCAGATCATCCGGTGCCACCTGCAGCACTTCGCGCATGGCCTTCCAGGCACCCCGCGCCGGCACCGGCAACACCGCCAGGCTGATCAACGCCAGCACGATCGAATCCAGGTACGGCACCCAGTGATGCCACTCGCCACCGTGCAGGACCAGCGCCAACACAAAGGCCAGTACCACTGCCAGGCTCATCAACCCGCCCAGCAGCCAGCCCCGTACATCCAGCCACAACAGCGCGGAGCGCAGATGCCGCGCCCGCTGCGCGACGAACGCCGCCATCGCCAGGTTGCTGGCACTCAGCAACGCCGCCCACCACAGCGCGGGCCCGAACTTCACTTCGTGCCCGCCCGTGGTCAAACCGATCACGGCGTTGGCCAGCGCATACACGCAGGCCAGCGACAGGATCACACCGCCCAGCGCCTCGACCATCGGCTCCAGGTGCCAGTAGCCGTACTGGAAGCGCGGGCTCTGCTCCCGCGCCACCAGCCGCAGCACCGACAACGACACCAGGGTCAGGGCGACATCGACCAGGCTGTACACGCCGTCGAACAGGATGGCCTGCGATCCCACCAGCAGGCCACCGATGAAGCCGACCGCGCTCACCGCCAGGGTGACCCCGATCGAGAACGTCAGGATGCGTTGCTCGCGCGCGGTATCCATCGTTCGCCGAACGGCCGACCGTTGCCGGTCAGGCCTTCAGCACCTCCACCTTGTACGAAACCGCATCACCCTCCTGCTCGATGATGAGCCCGTGCACGTCCGACTCGAAGCCCGGGAAACGCGCATTCTGCTCGCGGGCGATGCGCAGCGACTGGATGATCGGCTCGTCGCTGTCACCGAAACGCTCACCCGGCATGATGGTCGGGATGCCCGGCGGGTACGGCACCAGCATGGTCGCCGCAATGCGGCCACTGATCTGCTCGATGTCGACCCGTTCGATCTCGCCCTTCACCAGGTGGTTGTAGGCATCGGCCGGGGTCATCACCGGCGTCGGCAGATCCACGTACATCTCGCGCATCACCTTGGCCACGGCGAATTCCTGGTTGAACGCATGCAGCGCGTCGCACAGGTCACGTAGGCCCCAGCCGGCGTAGGCATTCGGATAGTCGGCGGCCAGCGTCGGCAGTGCCTGGCTCAGCGGCGCATTGCGATCGTAGAGCTCCTTGAACGCCATCAGCTCGGTGACCAGGGTGCTCCACTTGCCCTTGGTGATGCCCATCGAGAACAGGAACAGCACCGAGTACAGGTTGGTCTTCTCCACGGTGATGCCGCGGCCCCACAGGAACTTGCTCAGCACCGCCGCCGGGATGCCCAGCTTGCCCATGCTGCCGTCCATCGCCAGGCCCGGCGTCAGCAGGGTCACCTTGATCGGATCGATCAGCACATAGTCATCGACCAGGTTCTCGAAACCGTGCCAGTGCGCATCCGGCTGCAGGTACCACTCCTCGCGCTTGGCCACCAGCGGCGCCGGTGTATCGCCCTTGTCCAGGCTGCGCTCGACCTGGGTCGGCTGCCACACGCTGAACCACCAGTCGTCGCGACCGAGGTCGTCGCGCACGTGCAGCATCGCGCGGCGGAAGGCGATGGCCTCGTCGTGCATTTCCTGTACAAGCGAGCGGCCCGCGTCGCCTTCCATCATCTTCGAGGCCACGTCACAGGCCGCGATCACCCCGTAGTGCGGGCTGGTCGAGGTGTGCATCATGAACGACTCGTTGAAACGCTCGGCATCCAGGTTGCGCTGCGCCGAGTTGCGCACGTGGATCATCGACGCCTGCGAGAACGCGGCCAGCAGCTTGTGGGTGGAATGCGTGGTGAAGATGATCGCATCCTGCTCGCGCGGCTTGCCCTTGGCCATGCCGTAGTGGTTCTCGTAGAACGGATGGAACGCAGCATAGGCGTACCACGCTTCGTCGAAATGCAGGAAGTCGACCGCGCTGCCGATCTCGTCGGCGATCTTCTCGGCGTTGTAGCACAGGCCGTCGTAGGTCGAGTTGGTGACCACCGCGATGCGCGGCTTGGAGCCGGCCTTGTAGGCCTGGCTGGCCAGCGGGTTGGCAGCGATGCGCTGCTGCAGCGACTCCGGCGTGAACTGGTCCAGGCTGATCGGGCCGATGATGCCGTGCGCGTTGCGGCTGGGCGTGAAGTACACCGGCACCGCACCGGTCATGATCAGCGCGTGCAGCAGCGACTTGTGGCAGTTGCGATCGACGAACACCACGTCACCGCGCGCCACCGTGCCATGCCAGACGATCTTGTTGGCGGTGGAGGTACCATTGGTGACGAAGAAGGTATGGTCGGCACCGAAGTTGCGTGCGGCCTCGTTCTCGGCGTCCTTGATCGGGCCGGTGTGGTCGAGCAGCGAACCCAGTTCCGGCACCGAGATCGACAGATCGCTGCGCAGGGTGTTCTCGCCGTAGAACTGATGGAATGCACGACCGACCGGCGACTTGGTGAACGCCACGCCGCCGGCATGGCCTGGCGTGTGCCAGGAGTAGTTCGACTCGGCCGCATGGTGGATCAATGCCTTGAAGAACGGCGGCAGCAGGTTCTTCATGTAGTCTTCGGCCGCGCGCATCACCTGCCGCGAGATGAAGCTCTTGGTATCTTCGAACAGGAAGATGAAACCGTGGATGTACTTGAGCAGCTTGCTCGGCACCTTCTCGATGGTGCGGCGCTCGCCGTACAGGAACACCGGCAGATTGGCGCGGCGTGCGCTCTGCTCGCGCAGGAAGGCGGTCAGGCGCTGGAACTCGCCATCCACCTCTTCACTGCCGTCGATCGAGATCAGCACCGCCGAGGCCGCCACGTAGGTGCGGGCACCGGCGCGGGCATCATCCAGGTTCAGGCCGCACAGCACGCGCTGGTCGTTGCTGCGCAGCTCTTCCACCAGGGCGCGGATCAGGATGCCACCGATGCGCGGCGACTCGTAGTCGTTGTCGATGACAATGACCGGGTAATCCAGGGACTTGAAGTACACGTTGATTCTCCTTGACTAACTCAGGAACGCTGGGCGCCGGCGCTGATGGCCGATGCCTCGCGGGCGCGCTGCCGCTGCTGGCGGCGCTCCTCGCTGAAGAAGGGATAGAACACGGTGATGAACAGCACGAACAGGAAGGCGTACTGCACGATGGTTCCCGACGAGCCGTAGATCGCCCACAGGCAGTACACGACGGTCAGGCTGGTCAGTGTCCAGAACGCACCGGTGTGAACCAGAGTGTGCGAACGCTCGACCACGAAGTAGCAGGCCACGCACGAGTAGATGTAGGGCAGCAGAGTCAGCACCACCGCCGCCGACGTGATCACGTCGAACTGGGCCGATGCGGTTTCCGAGGTGGAGGTTACCAGCACCGCCAGGGTCATCAGCACCGCCACGATCAGCACGCCCTTGACCGGCACGTCGTCCTTGTTGGTCTTGCTGAAGATGCTCGGGAACAGGCCATCATCGGAGGCCGCCTTGGCACTCTGTGCGGTCAGCAGGATCCAGCCGCCCAGCGAACCGGCAGCGCCGATGAAGGCACACAGGCTCACCAGCGCGCCACCCCAGCCACCGACGGCCTTGGCGGCAGCCAGTGCAAACGGTGCATCAGAAGTCTGCAGCTCGCCATTGGGCACCATGCCCATGATCACCGACGAACTGGCGATGTAGGCGATGGCAGCCAGGAACACGCCCGCCAGGGTGGCGCGGGCCACGTTCTTTTCCGGATTCTCCACCACGCCGGCAGTCACCGAAGCGGATTCGACGCCGATGAAGGCCCACAGGGTCAGTGCCGCGGCACTGGAGATCGCGCCGAAGTTGGATTCACCGGACACGTTGTAGGCGCCCTTGAAGATGTCGGCATCGAAGAAGAACCAGCCGAAGATGGCGATACCCAGGATCGGCACCAGCGCGAAGCTGGTGGTGACCGTCTGCACGCGGCTGACGAAGGCCGGGCCGATCATGTTGGCGAAGCTCAGCGCCCACACCAGCACAAGCACCGCGATGCAGCGCACCAGCGGCTCGGACAGGATCGGGAAGAAGTAGCTGAAGTAGCCCACCGCCGCGATAGGAATGGCGACGTTGCCGATCCAGTTGGCGAACCAGTAGATGGTATTGGTCTGGAAGCCCATGTACGGCCCGAACCAGTCACGCGCATAGGCATAGGGACCGCCGGCCTTCGGTGCCAGCTTGCCCAGCTTGGCGAATACGAAGGCCAGCAGCAGCGCACCGGCGGTGGTGATCAGCCAGCCCCAGATCGAGGCGGTGCCGATCTTGGCCAGACTGGACGGCAACAGGAACACGCCTGAGCCCATCATGTTGCCGGCGACGAGGAAGGTGGCTCCGACCACCCCGATTTTCTTTGCTTCTGCCATGACAATCTCCTGTACTGGCATGAGCCCGGTACAACCGGGCGTGGGGACGGTTACGCTGGCGTACGACCGCTGGCGCCTATTTGATGAAGTTGTATTGCAGACTGCCCTGCACCCGGACCGTGTCGCCGCGCGCGCCGCTCTGCTGTTCCAGGCGGCCGTACAGCAGCTCCATGCCCATCGTCCACGACGGTGCCGGGCTCCAGATCAGGTTGAACACGCCGTAGCGGCTCTGCCGGAATGCATCGGCCGCCAGTGCGGCATTCCGCTCCAGGGTCAGCTGGCCGAAGATCAGGTTCGAACGCCACAGCTCGGACCAGTAGTGGGTGTAGCCAACGAACCCACCGTGCAGGTCCAGCGCATCAAGGCGGCCATCGGCACCGACCACCGCGTCCAGCCCGGAGCCGGTCAGGTCGGCGGTGTAACGGCTGAGGCCGCGCCCGCCGAGGGCACCGAACAGCAGCAGGTCGCGCTCGCCTACCGAGGCCGAACCGCTGAGTTGCAGGCCACCGGCCATACGCCGGTCGCGCTCGCCATCGCCGTCATAGGCCAGGCTGCGTGCCACCGCACCCAGCTGCAGGTGGCCCCAGTCGCGCTCCATGCGCGCGGTCACCGTCACGTCGGGCAGGCGGTTCACTGCGGCTCGCTCATCGCTGGCGCCGGCCAGTTCGGTCTTCGGATCTTCGGCGGCGACGGTCAGGGTGTTGCCCTTGCCCATCGCGAAACTGTGGTGGATGCCCGCCACCAACAGGTAGCCGGCACCACCGGGCCCTGCGAAGTCCAATGTGTCAGGCAGGCTGTCCGGATCCATGAAGCTGGAGTAGCCGTAACCGGCGTAGGTATTGCCCAGCTGGCCATAGGCATGGCGCAGCCGGAATTCGTAGCCGTCACTGCTACCGAAGAAGTCATTCTCCAGGTAGAAGCGCAGGTTGCCGTGCGTGGTCGGACGACGCGCCTCGAAGCTGAAGCGGGTCTGCTTGGCATGGATGTTGAAGTTCGAGACATCACGATGACTGCCACCGACCGGCATCGACGAGGGAATGAACTGATCCTCATCCCCCGCTGCACGCGAATCGGCGATGGCATCCAGCTTGGCGTAGCCGCCGATACGGATCACCGTGTCAGTACCCGGAATGGCGAAGAAGCCCTTCAGATCCGGATCGGTCGGGCCGGCCGCACTGTCCGGTCGCGACGCGGCGGTGGACGGATCGGCCACCGATTCGCGCTGCGGCAGCACCGGCTGTGCCACGCCCGGTACCTGGGTGGGGTGCAGCAGGTTGGCAGTGCTGGCAGGCGCGACCACGGCGGCGGGTGCCTGTGCTGTAGCAGGCGCAACGGTTGCGTCGCGCTGCTCAAGGCGGTCCAAACGCTGCTGCATGCCCTCCAGCGCCTGCCGCATGGCCGCAATCTCACGACGCAGCGCCTGCGCGTCCTCCTTGTCATCCACCTGTGCATACGCCGGCGTGATCGCCAGTGCTGTCACACAGGCCAGGCTCAGTACCGCCACGCGCATTGCATCCTCCCTGGACGACCCCTGTTTGCAGCACGCAGACAGGACGCACGCATGCGCCACTCCGGCCTCGTGCTGCCGTTGCTGGAAATGCGGATACTGCGTCGACGACACCGGCCAGCCTGCGCATGGCAGGCAACAGGACGATGACACTGTCCTGCCCGCACCGATGTCGACGCCATCAAGGCCGCGCTGCCAGAGAGGTGGCGACCGCAGCGGTCTGGGTAACAAGCACGGAGTGAGAGTGTCGTGAATGGCTGTGCCAGCCGACCCTGATCAGGGCGTGGCGAGCGCGGCATCCATCGCGCATTGACGCTGTATTCCATGCGTCACAGGCTAATCCGCCTGTCGTTTTTGGCCTTGATTGGAATCAAGGCGGGATGCTTGATGTCAGTCACGATTCAGACGTGACGATGAACCACTGTTGCGCGGGCCCGCAACCGCAATGCCCGCCATGGAATGCGACAGGCCCGCATGCTGCCATGCGGGCCTGCGCAATGTTTCATGGGGCTGGCGCCACTCAGCGCGGGCCAAGCACCGTCTGCAGATCGGCACCCTGCGGCAGACCCGCACGACGCTGCACCTGGCCCTGTGCGTCCTGGAACAGGATGCCCGGTGTGCCCTGGAAGCCCATCTCGATCATCAGCACCTGATTGGCGTCGAGCTTGCCAGCGATCTCGCGGCTGATGTTCGGCAGCGCCTTGATGCCACCGCGATCAAAATCGTGCTCGTTCTGCAGCAGCGCTGCGCTCGGGTCACGCGCGGCAAGGATCGCCGCGGCCTTGGCCGGGCTGTCCTCGCGGATCACGCCGACCATGATGTGACGCAGCTGCACCTTGCCGGCATCGACCCACGGCCGTGCCGCTTCCCAGAACTTGTGGCAGTACGGGCAGTTGGCATCGCTGAAGGTGTAGACCACGCGCGGCGCATCGGCCTTGCCATCACGCACCCAGGCGCTGGCTTCCAGCTTGGTCCACATCTTGGCCGACATCGGCGAAGCCACCAGCTTTTCAACGGCCTCAGCGGCTACATCGTTGCCCTCCGCATCGAACAGGCTGCCGACCAGTACGTGCTTGCCATCAGCGGTGACATAGGCCGCTGCCGGCTGCTGGCCGCCGACCACGCCGGCGAAGCCCCGCAGGCCACCAGGGGCATCGAATTCTGCGACGACCTCGAAACCATGCTTCTCGATGCCCTTCAGCACCGCAGGGCGATCGCCCTTGTTGGCCGTGGCTGTGGCGCTCGCTGCCGGTGCCGCGGCGGTCTTGCCCGGTGGCGTCTGTGCCTGGCTGCAGGCGGCCAATGCCAGCAGGACCGGCAGCAACAGCACCGCAGGAGCGGTGCGCAGGGAAGTCGACAACATGGGAACTCCGTAGTGAGATGCCCGCGCAGGCTACCGCAGCCGGCGCAGTTTGTGTTCAAGACCGGCTGCCGTCAGTTCGCCGAGGTGCAGTTCACGCAGGCGCCCTTCGGCATCGAAGAACAGGGTCGAGGGATAGGCCTGCACGCCCAGCACCGTGGATGCCGCAGCGTCATCATCGAGCAAAACGTTGTGCAGCAGCAGCCGTTCGCGCGCAACGAAACCCTGGACCTCCTCAAGGGTTTCACCCTGGTTGAGGAACACGAACTGCACGTCCGCATGCGCCTGCTGCGCCGCAGCCAGGACCGGCATCTCGCGCCGGCAGGGCCCGCACCAAGTCGCCCAGAGATTCAGCACAAGCGGTTTTCCCCGGAACTGCTGCAGATCCACCCTGCCCCCTTGCAGATCAGCAACCTGCAGTACCGGCAAGGGCATCTGCCGCTCCTGCCATGCGGACAGCAGCTGACTGCCGCCCGCCCATAGCAGCACACCCGCCAACGCCGCGCCCAGCACCGGGGCGCGCAACGCCCGCCATGGGCGCACCCGCCACAGCCCCCATGCCGACCCCGCAACCAGGACAACCACCAGGTGGTAGCCACCATCGGCAATCTGCAGAATGCTCCACGGCGCCTCGCGATACAGGGCGAAGTTCAAGGCCACGAAGCTGATGCGACCACACAGCAGGCCCACCAGCAGCATGTCCAGAACCATGCTGGGTGCAGAAGGCAGCGGCATGCCGTCCTTCCTGCGTGGCCACAGACGCGCCACGGCCATGGCAATCACTACGCACACGAGAATCAACACCACCGGCATCGGCACCGGCCCAACGCTCGACATCAGACCACCTGTTCAATCGTCCACTGACTGCATGGTCGAAGTGTCGCGCTCCGGTTGCAAGCGCGACGATGCCGCCGACATCAGGCCGCGCTGCGCCCCAGTTGCATCACCGACGGCGATTGCAGCCCGCGCAGGCTGCCTGCCACCGACGGCATCAAGGGCCGCTCGCGACGCTTGCTGCTGACGTGACGCCGATAGTTGGCCGGCGTCATGCCAACGATGCGCAGGAACAACCGGCGGAAAGCACTTTGATCAGCGTAGCCGACACCCCACGCCACCTCATCGATACCCGCCCCCTGCTGCAGCAGGGTCTGCGCCTTGGCGATGCGCAGCCGTTGGCAGTATTCGATCGGCCGCAGGCCGGTGGCCTTGAGAAACCGCCGCTGCAGTGTGCGCGGCTCCAGCCCGGAGACCTCGCAGATCGCGGCAAGGGTGGCGCCGCGTGCCGCCGTGGTGTGCAGCCAGCGCTGTGCCTTCAGCACATCACGATCGCCATGTGCGAAGTTGGCGCTGAAGCGCTCCAGGTCCTGCTGGATCGTGGCGGGCACGGTGATGCCCAGTTGCTGTGCGACCGCACTGGCCACGCCCTGCCCGTGCAGCCGGTACAACAATCGCAGGCCAAGGAAGCGCCAGGCCTGGGCCCCGCCGACCGTCAGCAGGTCACCGTCATCCACCAGCGCCCGCTCGCTCGGCACCCAGCTCGCGGCCTGCGCCTGCAGGCCTGGATGGCGCCCGAGATCAGGGCCACTGACCGTACGCCCGGCCAGCAACCCGGCGCGTGCCAGCACGCTGACGCCATCACTGGCGGCGGCCAGCAGACTGCCGCCGTCATAGTGCGCGCGCAGCCAGTCCAGCAGGACCTCGTCCGCGCGCAGGCACGCGCCGGCACTGATCTGGCCGGGAACCGCGATCACAGCCGGGATTGCCGCATCGAGCATTTCCGCACCCGCAATACGATGCACCCCGGTCTGGCTGGCCGGCACGATCCAGCGGGTGACCAGCACCCGCTTGAACGGCCGACGCTGCTGCTGGGCCAAGCGATTGGCAACGTGCGCCATTTCGGCCAGTACGGAGGCGGCAGACGGATCACCTCCCGGGTATTCAACCACCGCGATCTCGACGAATCCTTCGTTCCTGAATCCTTCCACAGACCACCTCCTCGGTTCGTTGCAGGCCATCGAACGGCCGGTTCAGGCGAAGGGTAGGAACTGGTCCATCGGCGGGGCTATGAAGAAAGTTGCAAAGTGCGCTGAATGCCCGCACCCGGGCCAAGCCTTGACTCTCGACCAGACTCCAGGCTTCACAATGGTCGGCAGCCCCTGCAGGAATCCGCCATGAACATTGGACAACTGGCCCGCCAGGCGGGCGTACCGATCGATACGGTGCGCTACTACGAACGACAGCAGCTGCTGCCGACTGCGGCCCGCTCGGCGGGTGGCTACCGCATCTTCGGCGAGCAGGACCTGCGCCGGCTGCGATTCATCCGCCGCGCCAAGGCGCTGGGCTTCAGCCTTGAAGAGATCGGCGAGTTGCTCGCATTGAGCGATCGCCACTCGCAGGACATGGGCAGCGTGCGCGACACCGCGCAGGCGCGCCTGCAGGACATCGCACAGCGGATGGCGGAGCTGCAACGCATGCACACTGCACTTTCGCTGCTGGTCGACGCCTGCCCAGGTCACGGCGCGCTGGACCAGTGCCCGATCCTGGCGGCACTGACCGACGACGCTGCACAGCCGAAAGGCGACTGACATCGGCTTCGCAACGCACGTGAAGAAAAGTGCAACAAATGCTTGCCAACCCCCTGGGGCAAGGCTATTATTTCGCTCCTCAGCGACGTGGGGCCATAGCTCAGCTGGGAGAGCGCCTGCATGGCATGCAGGAGGTCAGCGGTTCGATCCCGCTTGGCTCCACCAATCTTTCGGCATTAGGCCGTCGAAAGGTCGCTAAAGAACATTGATGAGAATTGCGTCCCCATCGTCTAGAGGCCTAGGACATCACCCTTTCACGGTGGCGACCGGGGTTCGAATCCCCGTGGGGACGCCACTCATCACGAACAACGAGGACCCGGCCGATAACCGGGTCTTTTTTGTTCACCGCCTACCGGCATTCAGGTTGTGGCGTTGCGGTTCCCCTGCCCTCGTGGTCGCGGTTGAACCGGAACGAAAAAAGCTCAAAAAAAGCTTCCACAAACGTGAACACGCAGGTATGATAGGCGGCTCGGTAACACGGGGCCATAGCTCAGCTGGGAGAGCGCCTGCATGGCATGCAGGAGGTCAGCGGTTCGATCCCGCTTGGCTCCACCACTTTCGACATTAGGCCGTCGAAAGTTCTACAACTTGAAGTTTTTCGTGCGTCCCCATCGTCTAGAGGCCTAGGACATCACCCTTTCACGGTGGCGACCGGGGTTCGAATCCCCGTGGGGACGCCAGTTTCAAAACGGACTCTGCTCCCGGCAGATCATCCGGAGTTTTATTGGGGCCATAGCTCAGCTGGGAGAGCGCCTGCATGGCATGCAGGAGGTCAGCGGTTCGATCCCGCTTGGCTCCACCACTTCGACATTAGGCCGTCGAAGGATCTACAACTTGAAGTTTTCGTGCGTCCCCATCGTCTAGAGGCCTAGGACATCACCCTTTCACGGTGGCGACCGGGGTTCGAATCCCCGTGGGGACGCCAATTCTTTAAAACCCCGGCTTCGGCCGGGGTTTTTCTTTGCCTGTGATTCCTGGGAAGGCCCTATCCACGCATGGCGCGGATCTACTGCAGGGCCGGGATGGATCCGGCGGCCGGTTGGCCCAGTAGATCCACGCCATGCGTGGATGGCTTCAACTCGGCCACACCTCAGAACCGGCGATACATCCCGATCGATGCAGGTGCGGTGGGTGCGAAACCAAACTGCGCGTACAACCGGTGCGCTTCACCATCCGCCAGAAGGCTGACGTATGCCGACGGCGGCAGGTTCGCCTGCATCCAGCCCTCCAGGCGACGCATCACTTCCTTGCCCAGGCCCTGCCCCTGCAGGCGCGGCAACACAGCGATATCGCAGACCTGCAGGTGGCAGCCCCCATCGCCGACGATGCGCCCCATCGCCACCAGCTCGTTACCCTGGTAGGCACACACGCCATACAGGGTATTGGGCAGCGCGCGTGCCGCCGCCTCCTGGCTCTTGGCACTGAGGCCCGCCAGCACACGCAGCTGGCAATAGTCTTCGACCGTGGGCACGGCGTCGCGGAACTGGCAGGCGACGGAATCATTCATGCGCTATCTCCCTGTAGGTCGGGCTATCCTGCCTCATCCATGTCGCAGCTGCTGCGACCCACGCCCGCAGAGTTCCCATGTGCTATTCCGCCCTCATCCGCGCCGACTACGCCAAGCTGGTGCGCGAGTTCGGCGCCATCCTGTCGCTGGAAGAATTCGCGGAGCTGTACGCGCACGATCCTGGCAAGAAGCGCCCCAGAACTCCCAAGGCGATGGATGACGGCTTCGCTGGCGCGCGCACCGAGCAGGGCCGCGACATCGTCGCGAAAATCCAGCAGTGGCATGCGCAGGAACGCCAGGATCTGGAAGCGGAGCTGGCCCGCCAGCGCGAGCGACGCGATATTGCCAATGCCACGCTGGCGACCCGCCCCACCCAGAAGGCACGCAACGACCTGCGCGTGGCCGGCAACCGCATCGATCGTGCGCAGGCTCGGCTGGAAGATCTGCACCGGGTGCAGCTGCTGCCGCGCGACAACCGTATTTTCCCCGGTACCTACGCACCGGTGATGGTCAGCGAGAGCGGCAAACGCGTGATCAAGCCGATGCGCTACCAGTGCCGGCTGCCGGACAAGCCTGCGCGCAACGACGTGCTGTATCCGGGCACCTACAACGCGCGGCGCGACAGCCTGGAAGGCTATTGGCGCGGTGCGTTCGGGCTGCGCCACGGCGTGGTGGTGGTGCAGGCGTTCTATGAGCACGTGCCACGCCATGCCATCGCCGGCCGTACGCTGGGTGCCGATGAGAAGGATCAGGACGTGGTGCTGGAGTTCCGGCCCGATCCCCCGCGCGACCTGCTGCTGGCCTGCCTGTGGGCGGAATGGGAAGGACCGGAAGGTCGCCTCCTGTCATTTGCCACGATCACCGACACGCCTCCGCACGACGTCGCCGCTGCGGGCCATGACCGCGGCGTCGTTCCCATCCGCAAGGAACACCTCGATCCCTGGCTCAATCCCGATCCGGATGACCTGGCGCGGCAGTACCGCATCCTCGACGACCGCGAGGAGATCCGCTACGTATACGAAGAAGCGGGCTGAACACCGCGCACAGATGAAAAACCCCGCCTGGGCGGGGTTCATGGATCAGGGATTGCCGCCGCACATCGCCTCTTCGCAGAAGGCCTGTTCCTGCAGGCATTGTTCGACCTCTCCACCCCGCGCGATGCAGCTCTTGTAGAGCTGGAAACAGGGCTGGCCACACCACGCGGCAGAGGCCGTACCACCGAAGACCGCCATCGAAAGGACACCCGCAGCAACCATGCGCTTGATCCACTTCTTCATGCCACTCTCCTTGTAGGCCTGAGCATTCAGGCCCGGGCAGGATACGCCCACCGCTTCAGCACGCGCCAATCAGGCGCTGGCGCTGGCGCGGCCCACTGCGCGTACCAGCGCTTGGCTCAGATCTGCCGAGAGATAGGGCTTGACCAGCAGCACGCCGGCCAGCATCGGCTCGGGCAGCTGCTCGGCCTGCATCCCGGTGGCCAGCACGAACGGCACTCCGCGCGCCGACAGTGCCGCAGCCACCGGCTCGCTGGTCTCATTGCGGGCCAGGCGGTAATCGAGCAGGGCCACGTCCGGGGTCGACGCCTGCAGCAGGCGCAGCGCTTCAGCCACGCTCGCGGCCAGCCCCACCACCGTCGCACCGGCATGCACCAGCTGCATCTGCAGCAGTGCGGCACTCATCTCGTCGTTCTCGACCACCAGCACCCTCAGGTCCTGCAACACTGTCATCGGCTACCGCTCCTGGAGGCATTCAAGCCGCCGCAGTATAGCCATGACAGGGCCGAAGCCGACAGGACGCGCCCCGATCGGCCTCCCCACTATGAAAGCCGTGCCGACCTCGGTTACACTCGCACGCTGCCTGCCGGTGTGGCGGAATGGTATACGCAGCTGACTCAAAATCAGCCGGGGGTGACCCCATGAAGGTTCGAGTCCTTTCACCGGCACCACTGCATCAAAGGCCAGGTCCCCGACCTGGCCTTTTGCATTTTCAGGACCGGAGCGCCGACACTGGCGACGATGCCAACGCCCGCCCTGCCCACGCTCCCCGCCACCCTGCCCGCACGGCTGCGTCCACTGCACGTGGATGATGCTGCCGCCTGGGCCGGCTATCTCTCGCTGCCGGGCGTGACCGAGCACACCAGCTGGGGCGACGTTTCCGAAAGAGCACTGCGCTGCCAGATCGCCGGTTACCTGCCCACGGCAACGGACCAGCGCTGGGCGCTGGTGGGCGCCGACAGCCAGCTGATCGGCACCGTTGGCCTGAACGGAATCGACCTGTCGCATGGCCGCGGCGAACTTGCCTATGATCTCGATCCGCGCTGGCAGGGTCAGGGACTGGCCACGCACGCAGCACGCGCGGTGCTCGAATGGGGCCATGCCGCACTCGCTCTGGTCCGAATCCAGGCGACTGTCCTGGACAGCAACGCCCGCTCGATCGCCGTGCTGGAACGCCTCGGCATGCAGCGCGAAGGCCTGCTGCGCGCTTACCGGCGGGTTCGAGGACAGCCCCGTGACTTCTGGATGTACGCCCGCGTCGAAGGCTCCGCGTCACCATGCTGAAACACAACTGCGACTTCCGGCAAGCTTTGGAATAGACGCAGCGCACACTTTTCTTGCAAGCCACACGTGCTTCTGCCTATCGTGATCCCAGCCGGAGCTGGGGGCGGGGGAATGCATGACGTTGCGTGCGGCACTGTTTTTTCTGGTCACGCACGCGCTCGTCATTGCCTTTGTTGGCCCGCAGGACCCGGTCGGCTCCTACCTGATGCTGATCACTGCGCCGTTGCTGGCTGCACTGGCCTGCGTGCGGCGTGCGCGTGACAGCCGCCAGGCGGCCTGCAAATGGCGGACGCTGGGCGCTGCCGTGGGCCTGTTCTCGCTGGCCCTGCTCGCCCTGCTGTACCGCAATGTGGCCGGCCTCGATCCTGCGCAGATGACCGTGTCTTCGCTGATCCTGTACGTGTTCTACCGCATCCCCCTGACCTACGTAGCCGCCAGCCCGGGCGGCGGCAACCGCTGCATCCGCGCGGTGGACCTGCTGATCATCGCGCTGCTGTGGTTGTTGTACTTCGGGCACACGCGGGCGATGGCGCATTTCAACGCCGCATTGTGGACGCAGTGCCTGAACGCCATGAGCAACCTACAGAACAGCCTGGTGTTCTGCTTCGCGCTGATCCGCTTCCTGGCCGAGGACAATCCCGACCGCCGCGATTTCTTCCGGACACTTGCGATCTACGCGCTGGGCTATTTCCTGCTGGCGTTCTACATCAACACCTACCAGCCGCAGCTGCCTGACGGCAACTGGGGGGACCTGCTGATCAGCGGACTGTTCGTGGTGCTGGCCGTCATGGCCGCCAGCAAGCGCCGCTATCCGGCGGTGGAGGTATCGCGCAGCCTGCGCCGCATCGTCGACGCCGGCGTGCCGTTGATGCTGCCCTTGCTGCTGATGATGGTGGCGCTGCTGGTCGCGCGCCTGCAGCCCACCCTGGCCACGGTGGGCTTCATTGGTGCCATGCTCGGTTATGCCCTGCGCAGCGTGCTGAGCCAGGTGGAGATCCAGCGCCAGCGCGATGAGCTGGAAACGCTGGCGCGGCGCGATCCGCTGACTGGGCTGGGCAACCGCCGCAGCTTCGACGAATCTCTTGGCAATGCCCGTGGCCGCGCACGCCGCCAGGGACTCGGGCTGGCGGTACTGATGATCGACATCGACCACTTCAAACGGCTCAATGACACCTATGGCCATCCGGAGGGCGATCGTCGCCTGCAGTCGGTCGCCGCCATTCTTGATGGCTGCCTGCAACGAGGTGACGATCTGCTGGCGCGCTATGGCGGCGAAGAGTTCATCGCCGCCCTGCCCTCGCCCGATGCCGCCCACGCACTGGGCCTGGGCGAACGGCTGCGCGCTTCGGTCGAAGCCGCAGCCCTGCCCGCCCCCGAGGCCACCGTCACCATCAGCATCGGCGTGGCCTGGCAGGCACCCGGCGAAGACCGCGATCCGCGCGACCTGGTCGAACGCGCCGACCAGGCCCTGTATCGCGCCAAACATGCCGGTCGCAACTGCGTACGCGGCGACGCCGATAGCAAGGAAGACCCGTCCGGTCGCCGTGCCTAGACCGCGTGCAGCCCCGCTGTTCCGTGCCGGTGCCCGGCCCCGCCCTGCACGCGGAAGCTGGCCACGGTCTGCAGCAGCTGCGCCGACTGCTCTTCCATGCTGCGCGCCGCCGCCGACGCCTCCTCGACCAGGGCCGCGTTCTGCTGGGTGCCCTGATCGATCAGGTCGACCGCATGATTCATCTGCTGGATATCGTCGCTCTGCTGCTGCGAGGCCGTGCTGATTTCAGTCATCAGGTCACTGACCCGGCGCACGTTGGTCACGATTTCATCCATGGTACGGCCCGCGCTCTCAACCTGCGCCGTGCCGGCGCCCACATTGGCAACCGACTCATCGATCAGGTGCTTGATCTCCTTGGCTGCGCTGGCCGAACGCTGCGACAGCTCGCGGATCTCAGTGGCAACCACGGCAAAGCCGCGGCCATGTTCACCGGCACGCGCAGCCTCCACCGCTGCGTTCAGCGCGAGAATGTTGGTCTGGAAGGCGATGCCGTCGATCACTCCGATGATGTCGACGATGCGCCGCGACGAGGCATTGATCACCGCCATCGTCTCGACCACCTCATGCACCACAGTGCCGCCTCGTGCGGCGACGTCGGCCGCTCCGCCGGCCAGCTGGCTGGCCTGGCGCGCGTTGGTGGCCGTGCGCTGCACGGTCTCGGCCAGGCCTTTCATCGACACAGCGGTTTCCTCCAGCGAGGCCGCCTGCTGCTCGGTACGCTGCGAGAGGTCGCTGTTGCCCTGTGCGATTTCGGTCGCGCCGACTGCGATGGTGTCCGCGGCGAACTTGATCTGGCCGATGATCGCGGCCATCGCCTCGACCAGCGAATTCACGCCTTCGCACAGTTCGGCGATCGACCCGTTCTTGTCGGCGGTGGCCACGCGCTGGGTCAGATCGCCCTGCTTGGCGGCAGCCACCACCTCGCGGGTCTGCGCCACGGCGCGCTGCATGGCCTGGTTCTCGTGCACCTGCGCGGTGATGTCGGTGGCGTACTTGACGACCTTGAACGGCTTGCCATTGAGGTCCAGGATCGGGTTGTAGGATGCCTGAATCCAGACCTCGCGCCCGCCCTTGCCCAGGCGCCGATACTGGCCGGCGTCATATTCGCCGCGCCCGAGCTTCTCCCAGAACTGGCGATACTCGACGCTGCTGCGATGCTCAGGCTCGACAAACAACGAATGGTGCTGCCCGCGCACTTCGTCCAGGCTGTAGCCGGTAGCGGCCAGGAAATTGCCATTGGCCGACAGGATGCGGCCATCCATGCTGAACTCGATCACCGCCTGCGATTTGGCGATCGCGGCCAGTTGCCCCGCCGAGTCGGCCGCCTGCAGCTTCTGCGCGGTGATGTCGGTCGCGAACTTGACCACCTTGTACGGCCGCCCCTGGCGGTCCAGCACCGGGTTGTACGAAGCCTGGATCCAGATCTCGCGCTGACCTTTGCCGAAGCGGCGGTACTGTCCGGCGTCATATTCGCCACGCCCCAGGCGCACCCAGAAGTCGCGGTATTCCGCGCTGCGCGCCTGCTCGGGGTCGACGAACAGGGAGTGATGCTTGCCCTGGATCTCCTCCAGCCGGTAACCCATCGCCTGCAGGAAATTGTCATTGGCCCGCAGGATGGTGCCGTCGAGCGCGAACTCGATGACGGCCTGCACGCGATGCAGCGCGGCCACCTGCGCTTCCAGCTCGGTGCGGTCGGTCATCGCCGCCTCTGTGCTGGTGCGTTGCTGCGGCGCCAGCACGCCAAGCAGCGCACGCCACGGCGACCAACGGGTATGCAGCTCGGCCGGCGCCTGCGCGCCTGCCGTGAAGCCTGGAATGAGCATTGTCTGATCCTCGGTGTCCGGTAAGCGGTTGTGACCCGACGGGCGGGATGCCCGGCGGCAACATCAGTTGCCAGGGACTACAGGTGCCAACGGGCACCTCTCGAGCGACTGCCAAGAACGTCTGCTGCGGGTGCGATCGGCATCTGGAAGCGGCGGAACACACTGCGCGGACCGCCCGTCGGGGGCAGCCTGGGGTCCTGCGGCGGGTGACTGGAGCGGGATCCAGAGGGAGTATCGGCGACGCCGTCGGCCGCTTTAGCGGGATTCCGCGACGTCCGTCGCAACTCTGTGCATTGCAGCGGGAATGCGGTAGACGATTGCCGTGTACTTCACGCCCTGCTCACGTGCCACTGCCTGCCCACCAAGGGACTCAGCCAATGCACGGCTGGACCGGTTCCGTTCCGCCACCGGGTAGCGGAACGCAGCACAGCGAAGGCGCCCAGAGGCCGCCGACCACACCGCCGCCACTGCCTCGCGGCCATAGCCGTGCCCATGCATCACTTCTGCGATCCAGATGCCCAGTTCGGGTTCTGCTTCACGGGCTCGATGCAGGCCTGCCAGACCCAGGAATACCCCATCCCCGCGCCTGCGGATCACCAACGTGATGTCGGTCCCGTCGGCGATGGTAAGCAGCCACGTCCGCCAGACGGCAGCAAACGCCTCCTTCGAGGGGGGCGGCTCAAACGCCATATAGCGGGTCAGCCCGGGTGTGATTGCCACAAATGCCTCGTCGGCGTCACCGGGCGTGAATGGCCGGAGGTGCAGCCGCGGACTGTCGATGGTCCAGTCGTCCAATGTCATCTTCTGCATCGCCTGGGCATTGCGTACAGCATCGCTCAGCAGAAGGATGCAGCTCAAGGCAGAAAGGTTTACATGACCAATGCGGGATTCCCCAGCAGGAGAAAATGACCAGCATGAAGGTCCCGCAGGATGCTTATCGACATGGAGATCGCATGTTCCCTCGCTTTGCCAGCCTTCTCTTCCTGGCCCTGTGCAGCAGCAGCGCGCTGGCCAACGACGCCGCCTATCGACCCGCCTTCCACCCCGACCAGCTGAAGGGACCACCCGCAGGACGCCCGAACGAAGTGCTGGTGCTGGGCAGCCCGCACCTGTCCAGCCTGCCGGAGACCTTCACGCCGGCGATGCTGGAACCTCTGCTGCAGCGCCTGGAAGCCTGGCGGCCCACCGCGATCGCGGTGGAGAACCTGTCCGGCCTGCAGTGTGACTTCATGCGCCGCAATCCGGCCCGATACGCGGAGAGCGTAGCGGACTACTGCGTCGATCCGGCACCGGCGCAGGCCGCCACCGGCCTGGACGTGCCCAGCGCCAACGTGGAGATGGAACGCCTGCTTGCGGATTGGCCGAAGGCGCCAACCGCTGCCCAGCGGCGCCGATTGGCCGCCGTGTTCCTGGCCGCGGGCGAAAGCAGCTCGGCAGTCGTCCAATGGCTGCGGCTGTCCAGGGAAGAGCGACGTGCTTCGGACAGCCTGACACCGGAACTGGTGCAGTTCCTCGACACGCGCATGGCCCGCCGCAACGAGGCCGGACTGGTGGCCGGCGTACTTGCGGCACGCCTGGGGCTGGAGCGCCTGTGGTCGGTCGACGACCACACTGCAGATTCGCCAACACCGGAATCGCAGCAGAAGGCCTACGCTGCCGCCATACGCGGTGCCTGGGACAATTCCTTCGTCAAAGCGCGCAGGGCGGCCGATGAACGACTGGAGGCCAATCTTGCTCAACCGGATGGATTGCTCGCAATGTATCGCGCCTACAACACACCCGAGGCCGCGATGGTGGCCTTCAACAGCGATTTCGGCGCGACCCTCGTCGAGCCCTCGCCGGAAGGCTTCGGCCGCAACTACGTGGGCTACTGGGAAACCCGCAACCTGCGCATGGTCGCCAACATGCGCGACATCCTGGGCCAGCATCCAGGCACCCGCATGCTGACGATCGTCGGTGCCTCGCACAAGGGCTACTACGAGGCTTACCTCGATCTGATGCACGACGTGCAGCTGGTCAGTTCGGATGAAGTACTGCGCTGACGCAACATGACGTGGAGGATGCGGTGACCATCCACCGCATCACTCCACCGCGTTCCTGCCCGTCCGCCACAGCACGATGCTGGCGGCACCGATACAGGACAGCGTGAACACCAGCAGGGCGACCGCGCCGCCCTGCAGTACCGGCAGCAGGGCCTGCGCGTGAAGGTCGCCGCGCAGCTGTTCCGCACGCAGGCAGGCGGCCAGCGCGAGGCACCAGCCAACCATCGCCGGGGCGTAGGCCCGCATCGCAACCGGGTTCCAGACCTTCATGGGATCACCTGCATGAGTGGATGTGCGCGCAGTATTCGCGCACGCCCTCTCACAGGCTGAGATCAGCCCTCGGCGGCTTCGGAATCATCGCCGGGCAGCTCACTGGCCTCGCCCTGCACCTGTACGTTGTTGCGACCCATTGCCTTGGCCCGGTAACACTGGGCATCAGCCGCTGCCACGGCCTGGTCCACGCTCATCCCACCCGCCAATGGCGCGATACCGATGCTGGCACCCACATGCAGGCGGTCCCGGTCCCACGGAATCGACAGCGACGCCAGGGTGTGCAGCAGTTCACCGCCGATGCGCGCGGCACGACGCGGCGTGCAGCCAGACAGGATCACTGCGAATTCGTCGCCGCCCAGACGCGCCACTACGTCCGAATCGCGCACACCGTGGCGCAGCACGCTGG
Source organism: Stenotrophomonas sp. 99219_Sma (assembly GCF_056480785.1). Taxonomy (NCBI): domain Bacteria; kingdom Pseudomonadati; phylum Pseudomonadota; class Gammaproteobacteria; order Lysobacterales; family Lysobacteraceae; genus Stenotrophomonas; species Stenotrophomonas sp. 99219_Sma. The sequence continues at coordinate 2,809,537 of NZ_CM151117.1, forward strand.
CCACCGCCCACAGCACGGCATCGCCAGCCAGATGGCCCCAGGTGTCGTTGACCGGCTTGAAGCGGTCCAGGTCGATGTACATCAACGACGCGGCCTGGCCAGTTCGCTCGACGCGGGTGATCGCCTGCTGCAGATGCACCTCGAAACCGCGACGGTTGCTCAGCTCGGTGAGCGGATCGATCTCGGCCAGATGGCGCGCTTCGCGCTGGCGCGCGCGCTGCTGGGTGTCATCACGCAGTACCCACACTGCACCGCGTACACGACCTTCATCATCGCGCAGCCAGGCACGGGTCAGGTCGACCGGGATCGTGGCCGTGCCCAGGCGCAGCAGAAGATCGGCGTGCAGGTCCACCGCATTGCTTTCCGGGTCCAGCAGGACCGACACATCCAGTACCGAGCCGGGCGCATATTCGGTGGTCAGTGCCAGCACGTCCTGCACCTTGTGCCCGGCCAGCGACAGCGCGCCATCACCCGCCAGGGTGCGTACTGCGGCGGCATTGGCGTAGTCGATACGGCCATCCAGGCTGACACTGAGCACCAGGTCGGCAACCGCATCAAGCGTGATACGGCTGCGCTGCTCGCTCTCGAACAGGCGCTGCTCGCTGCTGCGCTGGGCGCTGATGTCCTGGATCTGCGACACGAAATGCAGCGGTTCACCGTGCTCGGTGCGCACCAGCGACACCGACAGCCGCGCCCAGATCACCTTGCCGTCGCGATCGAGATAGCGCTTTTCCAGGTGGTAGTGGCTGCGCCGCCCGGCCAGCAGATCCTGCACCAGGGCCAGGTCGGTCTGCAGGTCATCGGGGTGGGTCAGGCGCTGGAAATCAACCTGCAGCAGTTCTTCGCGGGGGTAGCCCAGGATCCGGCACAGTGCGTCATTGACGTCCAGCCAGCGTCCTTCCAGCGACACCAGCGCCATGCCCAGCGCCGCCGACGTGAACGCACCGGCGAATTTCTCTGCCGACAGGCGTGCTTCGGCGCGCGCCTGCAGGATCTCGGTGATGTCGATGGACATGCCGACATAGCCGATCCGCGCGCCGCCGGCACCATCCATGCGGCTGATCGACAAGCGCACCTGGCGTGGCTGGCCATCCTTGCGCCGCAGTGTCCACTGCCGTGAATAGGTCTGCTCATCGGCGCGGGCGCTGAGTGCTTCAAACGCGCCCGGCAGGCTTCCGTCCGCAGCCGCCAGCGGACGCAGCCAGGCCGCCAGCTCGTCCGGATCGTGGAAATCACCCAGTCGCCGCTGGCCGACCACTTCTTCCGCGCTGTAACCCAGCAGGCGTTCCGCGCCGGTATTGAACAGGGTGATGGTGCCTTCGGTATCGGTCGCGATCACCGCCACCTCATCGGACGCGTCGACCACGGCCTGCAATCGCTGCCGGCTCTCGGCCGCATCCTGCCGCGCCTGCTGCAGCTCGGTCACGTCGGCGTGCGCACCGGCCATCCACAGCGGTCGTCCCTGCCCGTCCCATTCGAACACGCGGCCACGGTCGTGGATCCACATCCACTGGCCGTTCTTGTGGCGCATGCGCAACAGGCAGACATAGTTGTCGCTGCGGCCTTCGAAATGGTCCTCGAGCGCCGCGTCGGACAGGGCGATATCGTCGGGATGGACCAGCGTCAGGAACGTCTTCTGGCACACCGGCTCCAGTTCTTCCAGCCGATAGCCGACAATCTCCGCCCAGCGCGCATTGACCCGCATTTCGCCGGTCTGCACGTTCCATTCCCAGGTACCGGCAGCGGTGCCGTCGATGATCATGGCCAGGCGCCGGCGCTCCTCTGCCAGTTCCTGCAGGCGCCGCTCGAGCAGCCCGTTGCCGTTGTTTCCCTGGCCCGCCATCAATCCGGTCCCCGGCCCGCACAGGCGGGCAGCAGCCGCAGCACAACGCTGCAGCCCTCAACGAAGACAACGGGTCCTGCTGGCGTCATGGCCCTCCCCAGCGACAGCGGGGAGGCCAAACGCCCCCCTCAGGCGCAAGTGTGCGCAATCACGGGGAAAATCGACAAGTCCCCCGCCACGAATCAAGCGTGACGGGGGACACGGTCCTCAACTGCGCTTGGCGCGGGCGAAGGCCTCCGCCAGGGCGTTGTTGGCCGGGGGCGCGGACTGAGCGGGACGGCCGCCATTGCCCTGGCCCCGGTTTGGCCCGCGGTTCTGGCCGCCTGCGTCGCGGCGCGGCCCCTGCCCCTGGCCGCGGTCATCGCGCTGGCCCGGGCGGCTGGTGGCCTGGCCCGGGGTATCGTCCAGGCGCCGGGTCAGGGCGATGCGCTTGCGCGCCACGTCCACCTCCAGCACCTTCACCTTGACGATATCGCCGGCCTTGACCACGTCGCGCGGGTCCTTCACGAACGTATCGGAGAGCGCCGAAATGTGGATCAGGCCGTCCTGGTGCACGCCGATATCGACAAAGGCGCCGAAGGCCGCGACGTTGCTGACCACGCCTTCCAGCACCATGCCCTCGCGCAGGTCCTTGATGTCCTCGACGCCCTCGGCGAAGCGCGCCGCCTTGAACTCCGGACGCGGGTCACGGCCCGGCTTTTCCAGTTCCTTCAGGATGTCGCGCACGGTCGGCACGCCGAAGGTGTCGTCGGTGAACTGTTCTGCCTTCAGGCCGCGCAGGAAGCTGCCATCACCGATCAGCGCCTTGATCGGGCGCGCGGTGCTGGCCACGATGCGCTCGACCACCGGGTAGGCTTCGGGGTGCACCGCCGAGGCGTCCAGCGGCTGGTCACCATCGGCGATACGCAGGAAGCCGGCGCACTGCTCGAAGGTCTTCTCGCCCAGGCGCGCGACCTTCAGCAGGTCCTTGCGACGCTTGAACGGGCCATTGTCGTCACGATGGCGCACGATGTTCTCGGCCACCGTGGACGACAGGCCGGACACGCGCGACAGCAGCGCGGCCGAAGCGGTGTTCACGTACACGCCCACGGCATTCACGCAGTCCTCGACCCGCGCATCCAGCGCCCGTGCCAGGCGGTACTGGTCCACGTCGTGCTGGTACTGGCCGACACCGATCGCCTTGGGTTCGATCTTGACCAGTTCGGCCAGCGGATCCTGCAGGCGGCGCGCGATGGACACCGCGCCACGCAGCGACACGTCCAGCCCCGGGAATTCCTTGGCCGCGAACTCGGACGCCGAGTACACCGACGCGCCCGCCTCGCTGACCACCACCTTCTGCAGCTTCGGGTTGGCGGCAGCCTTGATCGCTTCGCCGGCCAGCTTGTCGGTTTCGCGGCTGGCGGTGCCGTTGCCGATCGCGATCAGTTCCACGTTGTGCTTGGCGCACAGCTGCTTGATCGTCTGCAGCGACTGGTCCCACTGGCGGCGCGGCTCGTGCGGGTAGATGGTGTCGGTGGCGACCAGCTTGCCGGTGGCATCGACCACGGCAATCTTGCAGCCGGTGCGGATGCCCGGATCCAGCCCGAGTACGGTCTTCGGGCCCGCCGGCGCGGCCAGCAGCAGGTCCTTCAGGTTGTCGCCGAACACTGCGATGGCTTCGGCCTCGGCCTTTTCGCGTGCCTGGTTGAACAGGTCCAGCAGCAGATGGGTGTGCAGCTTGGCACGCCAGGTCAGGCGGCAGGCATCCAGCAGCCAGCGGTCGGCGGCGCGGCCCTGATCGGCGATGCCGGCCTTGCGCGCCACGCGTCCTTCGGCGTACTGGTGGCCGGCCTCGGCCTCGTTGCCCGGGTCCAGCTCCAGGAACAGGATCTCCTCGCGGCGCGCACGGAACAGCGCCAGCAAGCGGTGCGAGGGAATCTTCGCCAGTGCCTCGGCGTGTTCGAAATAGTCACGGTACTTGGCGCCTTCGGTTTCCTTGCCCTCGGCCACGCGGGCACGGATCACGCCGGTCTCGCCCAGCCAGGTGCGCAGCTCACCGACCAGCGCGGCATCTTCGCCCCAGCGCTCCATCAGGATCGCGCGTGCACCTTCCAGCGCAGCCTTGGTGTCGGCCACGCCCTTGTCGGTGTCGACGAAGGAAGCCGCGAAGACCTGAGGGTCCTGCGTCGGGTCGGCCAGCAGGCCATCAGCCAGCGGTTCCAGACCGGCCTCGCGGGCGATCTGGGCGCGGGTACGGCGCTTGGGCTTGTACGGCAGGTACAGGTCTTCCAGCCGGCTCTTGGTGTCGGCGGCCAGGATGTCGTTGCGCAGTTCGTCGCTGAGCTTGCCCTGCTCACCGATGCTGGCCAGCACCGCCGCGCGACGGTCTTCCAGTTCGCGCAGGTAGGTCAGGCGCACTTCCAGGTTGCGCAGCTGGGTGTCGTCCAGGCCCCCGGTCACTTCCTTGCGGTAGCGCGCGATGAACGGAACGCTGGCGCCCTCGTCGAGCAGGCCGACGGCGGCACGTACCTGGGCGGACTGGGCACCGATCTCGTCGGCGATGGTCTGGGCGATCTGCTGGGCGAGCGCGCTCTGGGCGTTCTTGGCGTCGTGCATTGCTTCAGGTCTGTGCCGCGTTACGGGAAGACCCCATTCTGGCAATCCACGACGGAGCCGGACAAGGCATTGACAGGGGGCGAGGTTCAGCGGTGAGGCCGGAGTGGACGCCGGCATCCTGGCGAAAAGAGGGCTCGGACTGGCCCTGGGCTGGGATGCCGGCGCGGGCGCGCGATGGTGGGCGCGCCCTGCCGCGTGTTGCGGAGGTCAGCGGTAGTGGCGGGCGGCGCGCTGCATGACGATCTCGTCACGCATGCCTTCCAGGGCCATCAGGCGGACCTTGCCGACACCCTGCAGTTCCATGAACCGCTCCGTGTAGAACTCCGGCCCCAGCGCGGTGTCGGCGCGGGATTTGCTGAAGCCGTAGGGCACCACGCCCTTCTCGCCATCCTTGCTACCACCGACATAAAGAACGATTGCCATGTGATGTATTCCTCCAAATTGCTACTGCGTACTGCACTCGATGAGCGATGCTGCGAGCTCATCGAGGGAGAGCTTACCGCGTCGAACCTGACTGGAACGTCACGAAGGCTAATGACGATCGGTTGCATGCAGATGACTGCGGGATCGCAGCAGAATGCTTACGGATCTTTAACTTCCGACTAACGAATCGGGGGTTTCCAGCCAACGGCGCAGCCCCTCGTGGGTGGTTTGGGATGATCGCGGAAAGCCGGTTTCCTGTGGGCTGCCCGGGTGGGTGGGGCTGGCGGGGACGCCGTGAACCCGTCCCTGGGGGCTTAGCCGCGGCATCCATGCCGCGGATACCCCGCCAGCCCCACCCACCCGGCCGTTGACAGATTTCTGCTGCGTCTACCACCCACGGAGAAGAAAAAAGAAGATCAAAAGCAAAAGCAGCCTGGCTGGCCGCTTTTTGTAGAGCCGAGCCCACGCTCGGCTGCTTTCAGACCAGTCCGCGAAGCCGACCGCAGGCTCGGCTCGCGAGCAAGCGCAGCGCGCGACCCGCTTCTGCTGTTCTTTTTCTTCTCCGTGGCTGGACGCGCACGGAAACTGTCAGAGGCCGGGTGGGGTGGGTTCGCGGGACCGTTGGCGCCATGGATGGCGCCATCGAGCCCCCAGGGACGGGTTTACGGCGTGTCCCGCGAACCCACCCCGCCCGGCCCAATCACATGAAACGTATTCCGCGACCAAGCCACGAGGGGCTGCGCCGTTGGCTGGAACCTACGGCCACCAGCCACGCCCGAACCGGGCGAAATGATCGGCCGCGCGCTCGAACGGGTTGCGCGCACTCACCCCGCCACACAGCAGGTACACCGGCAGGTACAGCGGCCCCAGCACCATGTATTGGTACACGTGCGCGCGTTCGTGGTCATCCAGCCGGATCAGCGGCTCCACGCCCCACCCCGCCTGGTGCGCATAGGTGCGGCAGGAAATGCCCAGGTCATGCCCGGTGTGCAGGATCACATTGCCCAGGGTGATCGCCCCACCCGGCCCCCACGGCCAGCGATCGAACACCAACGCGCTGTCACGGCCGCTCCAGCGCAGCGTCGCCCCGCCAAGCATGCCGGCCAGTCCACCGATCAGGCCGAGCAGTGAATTGGGGGACGTCCACACCGCGCCCAGCACCTGCAGCGCGCGCAGCCAGACCGGCCGGGGCGTCACGGGAGTCTTCAATCGGCCTCGTTGGGAATCAGCAGCCACAGGATCAGGTAGACCAGGATGCCAGGGAAGGCCGCCGAACCGATCGAGACCAGCACGAACACGATCCGCACCAACGTGGGATTCCAGCCGAAGCGATGGGCGATGCCGCCCATCACGCCGGCGATCATGCGGTCGTTCAATGAACGCGACAGCGTGCGCGGCGTGGTGTTCATGGCGGTTCTCCTGGGCTACGGGAAAAAGCAGTCGAACATGGCTCGACTCTACACCGCCCCTATGTCTACGGCGTGCGGTGGCGCAGGGCCTGCAGGCGGGCGCCGAACCAGGCGGCTGCAGTCTGTTCAGGCTGCCCCGGGCACTGGATGCGATAGGGCTTGCCGCTCATGCTGCTCTGGCTGGCGGCGCGCTCGATGAACTGCTCGGCGCTGTCCACCATGTTCTTCTTCAGCAGGTAATCGTACTTGCGCTGCAGGTGCGACCGCGCATCGCTGCCGTCGTACCAGCTGCCATTGCGCTGGAACCGGCACTGGGAGCCGTCCAGGCTGGAGATCAGCTGGGCGATCTCCCGGCGTGCATCCGTACTGGGTGCGGCGTGGGCAACAGGTGCTGCCAGCAGCAGCGTGGCAAGCAGCAGCGTGAACCGTTGCGACATCATTATTCTCCAAGGCAGTCGAGCAAGCTCGACTCTACAAAAGCGAAGCAAGCCTTACACGTCGCGCGCCTTCAACCAGCCATCGATCGTGGCCGGCACTTCGCGCTGCGCGCGACCGGACACGTAGATGCCGATATGGCCGCCACGGAAACTGGACTCGGTGTAGTCGTCCGTGCCCAGGCGCCCGCGCATCGCGCGCGAGGCGTCCGGCGGCACCAGATGATCCTGCTCGGCGTAGATGTTCAGCACCGGCAGCGTCACCTGCGACAGGTCCACTGCTTCCTCGCCGATCCTTACCGTGCCGTTCATCAGCCCGTTGCCCTGGTAGAACTGCTTGATGAAGTCGCGGAACGCCTCGCCCGCCAGGTCCGGTGAATCGAAGATCCACTTCTCCATGCGCAGGAAATCCTCCAGCGCCGCCTTGTCATCGAGGATGTCTAGCAGGCCGACGTACTTCTGCACGTTCAGGCGGAACGGCTTGAGCATCAGGTAACTGGCATTCATCAGGTCGGCCGGGATGTTGCCCAGCGTGTCAACCAACAGGTCCACATCCACCTGCCGCGCCCAGTGCGAGAGCATGTTGTCGGCGGTGTGGAAATCGACCGGGGTGACCATGGTGATCAGCTTGCCCAGCTTCTGCCGGCGCAGCGCGGCGTAGCACAGCGCGAACACGCCGCCCTGGCAGATGCCGAGCAGGTCGACCGGTCCACCACTGCGCGCGCGCAGCGCATCGACCGCGCCATCGATGTAGCGCAGCAGATAGTCCTCCAGGGTCTGGAAGCGCTCCGAGCGATCCGGGTAACCCCAGTCCAGCACGTAGACGTCCTGCCCCAGCGCCAGCAGCTTCTGCACCAGTGAGCGATCGGCCTGCAGGTCGACCATGTACGGCCGGTTGACCAGCGCGTAGACGATCAGCAACGGCGTGCGCCGGGTCGGTGCCTGTTCGCCGACGAAGCGGTACAGCACCACCTTGCCGTCGCGCCAGACTTCCTCGCGGGCGGTGACGCCATAGTCCACGTCTTCCACCTGCGGCAGCAGCTTCAGCCCTTCCATCAGCTTGCGCTGCATGGCCAGGGTTTCCTGCATCAGGTCATCGGCGTTGAAGCCCAGCGGTCCTTTCATCGGTCACGCGTCCGCGTGGAAGTACGGGGCGCTGCCTTTGGTGCAGCCTTCTTCGCAGGCGCCTTTTTCGCAGCCGCCTTCTTTGCCGGCGCGGCCTTCTTCGCGGCCTTGCGCGCGACCGGCTTCACCTTCGCCGGCGCCGGCTGTGCCACCGGATCGACCTCGCCCGTACCGGCCATGGCCACCACCTGTGCCTGCAGGCGGCGCAGGCTGCGCTCCAGCTCAGCGATGCGGCGGTGCGCGGCGTCCATCTCACTGCGGGTCGGCAGGCCGATCCGTTCACTCATCTGTTCCACCTCGTGCTGCAGGCCGGCGCGCAGGCGCATCTGAGCGTTGCCCAGCGCGGCATACACCTGCTGGAACGGTTCGGACATGGCGACCTTGGCGTAGGCCTCCTCGGCCACTTCAATCCACAGGTCGAACATCGCGCGGGCGCTGGTCAACTGGCTGCCCGGCTGCTCGTGCTCGGCCAGGCGCTGCTCGAACAGCGCGAAGGCCTCGTCCAGCGCCTGCTTGATCTGATCGACATAGGCGCGCGAATGCTGCTGGTATTCCTCCTGCGCCCGCAGCAGCGCCTGCCAGCGCGCCTGGTGCTCGCGGCCGGGCCCGAACGCCGGGCTCTGCAGCCACGGACCGGCCTGCAGCTGGAACTGCTGCAGCCAGGCGGCAAACTCCGGTACAGCGGCGCCAGCGTGGGTGCTGCCACGGGCGCCCTGCAGCATCCACTGCAGCATGCCGTCGCCCTGCCCCTGCACCGCCTCGCGCCAGGCTTGTGCCACATCGGCACTGCTGGCGTCGCGGCCGGCGAAACGCGCGGCCACTTCCTGCATGGTGCCGTACCAGCTGCCCGCCTGTTCGCGGAAGCGGCGCACGGCATCTTCCGGCGCGCCCTGCCCCTGCTCGGGCAACAGCTGGCCCCACCAGTCGAACAACCGCTGCCAGCTGCCGGGATCGTCACCAGCCGGTGCGCCGGGCGTGCTCGCATGGCGCAGGGCATCGCCCCAGGCGCTGAAGTACTGCCGGGCCAGGGTTTCGAAATCACTGCTGCCGGCGTCGTGGGCCGAGCTGGTCATCGCAGGCCTCCGCAGGGCTGGCTCATGGCTTGGGGATACGCAGGGTCTTGCTGATCATCAGCGACCCGGACAGGGCGAACAACAGCACCATCGGGTGCAGCTGCCACGGGCCGATCTGCCACTGGCCGAACCAGATGTTCTGGCCGATGGCATCGGTACCGGCGGCGATCGCCAGCACGATCACCAGCACCAGGCTGGTCGGGATCGGGGTGCCCTCGAAATACGCGACCTTGCCCTCGTCGCCGGCCAGCGCCTCGGCGGTGACGTTGTAGCGCGCCAGGCGGCTGACGCCGCAGCAGACGAAATAGCTCAGCACCAGCCAGTCCCAGCCGCCCTGCATGCCGCAGGCGTAGGCCAGCGCCGCCGGGGCCACACCGAAGGAGATCACGTCGGACAGCGAGTCCAGCTCGCGGCCCAGGGTGGAGCTGGACTTGCGCCAGCGCGCGATGCGCCCGTCGAGGGCGTCGAAAATGAAAGCCAGCGGGATCAACGCCATGCCGAACAGCAGGTAGCCGCGCTCGCCGTCCTGCAGGAAGCGCATTGCGGCAAAGACCGCACCGGTGCCGCAGAAAGCATTGGCCAGGGTGAACCAGTCGGCCAGCTGGAATTCGCGCAGCATCGAGAAGTGACGTTTCATGGGGTCTCACGGAGCATCAAGGCCCACAGGTTACCGCGAGCGCCGCCACTGGCGACAGCGCTGGCAGGCCCCAGCCTTCACCGCTCCCTCACCTGTCCTCACCGGCGGTGAATTTTTCGCCACCCATCTTGACAGCCTAGGGGGGTGGCGCCTGTCGCGGCTTATCCACAAAGTTGCCCACGCGTAATCCACACCCCCTGTGGACAACCAGATCTCACCGACTGCGACGCTGGACATTTCCTCATCACCCCGAAGCGGGGTTTCCCTACTTCCCAAGCCACAAGGTCGGCGCTATGGTCACCGGCGGACCCGCCGCCGCCACGTCCGAAACTCTGCAACGGACGATGATGATGCTGGATGCTCCCACTCTGGCCGCACAGCTGCGGCAGCCCCATGGCGAGGCCGCGCTGGCGGTGGCTGACTCGATGAACCGCAGCAACGGCGCACTCAACCTGGCCGCGATCGGGCTGCTGGCCGTCGGTACTGGCGAACGGGTCCTGGAGATCGGCCCCGGCAATGCGGCCTTCGCGCCGCTGATGCTGCAGGCCACCGACAGCCACTATCTGGGTATTGAGCTGTCCACCGCCATGGTCGAGGCCGGCAACCAACGCCTGGCTAACGCCGGGTTGGCCGAGCGTGCCGCGATGCGACACGGCGACGCTCATGCGCTGCCGGTCGCCGATGCCGCGATGGATGCCGCGCTGGCGGTCAACACCCTGTACTTCTGGCCGAACCTGGCGCCGGTGCTGGACGAGCTGGCGCGGGTGCTGCGCCGGGGCGGCCGCCTGTGCCTGGCCTTTGGCGACGCCAGCTTCATGCGCAGCCTGCCATTTGCTGCCGACTTCCAACTGCATGAGCTGGACGCGGTGGAGCTGGCGCTGCGGGTATCGGGCTTCCGCGTCTCGGCCTGGCGCAGCCACCGGGAATCTGCAGCCGGTAATGACGGCCAGATCCGCGAAAAGCACTTCCATCTGCTGCTGGCACAGCGGCGCTGAAGTGGTAGAGCCGGCCGCTGGCCGGCTGCCGCGGCATTCCGGATTGCCGGCCAGCGGCCGGCACTACCCAGCCTGTACCCGCCGCCAGCGAGCAACACAGAACACCTGCATCACCAGTGGCCGACCCACCGCAGCCGCCGCAACGACTGTGATCCGAACGCGTGGTAGAGCCGGCCGCTGGCCGGCTGCCCGGACCGTTCCGCGTTGCCGGCCAGCGGCCGGCACTACCCAGCCTGTACCCGCCGCCAGCGAGCAACACAGAACACCTGCATCACCAGTGGCCGACCCACCGCAGCCGCCGCAACGACTGTGATCCGACCGCGTGGTAGAGCCGGCCGCAGGCCGGCTGCCCGGACCGTTCCGCGTTGCCGGCCAGCGGCCGGCACTACCCAGCCCGCACCCGGCGCCAGCGAGCGAAACAGAACACCTGCATCACCAGTGGCCAACCCACCGCAGCCGCCGCAAGACTGTGATCCGACCGCGTGGTAGAGCCGGCCGCAGGCCGGCTGCCCGGACCGTTCCGCGTTGCCGGCCAGCGGCCGGCACTACCCAGCCTGCACCCGCCGCCGCCAATGCGCGAAGCAGAACACCTGCATCACCAGCATCGCCAGCAGCCCCAGTGGCCACGCCCACCACAGCCCGGCCAGACCATGCCGCGCCTGCAACCACATCGCCAACGGCAGCTCCAGCAGCAGTACCGCTGCCATGCCCAGCAACGCTGGCAGCAAAACCGTGCCACTGCCTCGCATCACTCCGACCAGCACCGCGCTGCCTCCCATCGCCAGCACGCCCCATACCACCGTGCGCAGCTGCGATGCGGCCAATTCGCGCACCTCTGCGGCCGCCAGAATCAGCCCGGTCAGCCAGGGCGCCAGCGCCATCACCAGCAGCACCACCACGCTCAGCATCGCCAGCCCAAGCAGCACACCGGTGCGAGCGATGGCGGGCAGCCGTGCCGTACGCCCCGCGCCCATCGCATGCGCCGCGAGGATGGTGGCGGTGATCCCCAGCGACATCGCAGGCAGTTGCACCCAGCTCATCAACTGGTTGACCGCACCGTAGGCGGCCGTGGCCGTGTAGCCGTAGCGGTTGATCCAGCCCAGCAACACGATTTCGGCAATGGCCAGGCTGAGCATCTGCAGCGATGACGGTACGCCGATGCGCAGCATCGCGCGGATGAGCACGCCATCGAAACGGATGGCACGCAGCAGCTCACGTCCCGGCGCCAACGGGTGCTCCATCCTCTGCCACCGCCACATAAGCCAGGCCAGGGCCAGCAGCGAGGCAAACGCCGCCGAGACTGCCGCACTGGCCGAACCCAGCTGCGGCAGGCCGGCCCAGCCGAGGATCAGCAGCGGCGTGCACAGCAGGCCGACCACCGTTGCCAGCAGCAGCGCATGCAGCGGTGTCTTCGCATCGCCCACCGCGCGGCTCACCGCAGTGGCCAGCCACAGCAGGAAGAACACCGGTGCCGTCAGCAACAGCACGCGTGCGTAGACAATGGACTCACTGAGGACCGCTGCCGGCGTGCCCAACGCCGCCAGCAGTTGTGGCGCGAAGCCGCCGCCCACAGCCATCACCAGCACCGACAGCAGCAGGATCAGCGCCACCGCGCTGCCAGCCACGGCGCGTGCCTGCTGCGGGCGGCCCGCACCCCAGGCCTGGCCGATCAGCACCATCGCACCGGTCGCCAGGCCCATTACCAGGGCCAACAGCAGGAAGAAGACCGGAAAGAACGCAGCCGCTGCAGCCACTGCCTGTGTGCCGAGCAGATGGCCGAGGTAAATGTTGTCCAGCGTGCCTGCGGCCAGCTGCAGCGCATTGGTCAGCAGCATCGGCAGCAGCAGGGTCAGATAGGTGCGCCACAGCGGGGGTGCTGCCGGAGGTATCGGATGTACAGGGGGGCTCATGGGGTTCTCTGGGCAAGGCGCCGCCCTGCCCGGCGTTTCCGCCAGCAAAGCACGCACAGGGGAAGCGGGCCTGGACCCGCGGTCAGGTGGGGCCGTCGCTCAGCAACGGCGCGATGGCTCAGCCGTCGGCGTGGTCCGCAGGATCGTCGAAGGCCAGGCGCAGAGCGTGGGCGCACACATCCGCGGGCCAACTCCGCAACGCCGCTTCCAGGCCCGCGCGGTCATGCGCGAACAGGACACGGATCGCCTCCTCGAAACCCGGCAGGTCACCGGCGATGGTCTGCAGGAAGTGATAGGCACGCTCGCTGTCACGACGCTGGCGGTCCTTGTCAGCACCGGCACGGCTGGCCGCCTCCACCAGCTTGCGCAGCACCACCGAGGCACCGCCAGGCTGCTCGGCCAGCCACGCCCAATGGCGCGGCAGCAAGGTCACTTCTCGGGCGACCACACCCAGCTTGGGGCGGCCACGGCCACGTGGGGTTGCGGGCGCCTCTTCGGCAGTGACGTCGGCATCCGTCCCCACGGCGGCGGGAAACGCTTCGTTTACCCGCGCCAGGAGTTCTGCGTCGCTGCCACGCGTATCGAAATCACGGGTGCGGCCGGTGGCGTTGTCGAACACCAGCAGCGGACCGGCAGCGTTGTCGACACGCAGTTGCTTCAGCGCCAGCGCGGCCACTTCCGGCGTACCGGAAGCGACCAGGCGATGGCCGTCGAAACAACTGAAGGGAGGAAGTCGGGACGCAGGCATGGCAACGGCATCAGAGGCGATGCGCGAATATTGCCCGGGTAATTCTCTCCCGTCAATATTGCCCGGGTATTAATTTGCCAGAAGAGCGTGCCGACCAAAGGTTGGCAGCTACCCGATTTCCCGGCTCACAGGCGGCTGAAGGACCAGCTCACCATGCGCCCGTCCTTGTACGGCATCACGCCGTGGAACGGGCGCGGGTCGGCGTCGAACACCAGCGGCAGGAAGTTGCGGTCGCCCTCCCACATCGGCAGGGTGTCCAACTTGTCCAGGTCCACCCACTCCAGCGTGCCTTCGTGGTTGCCGCCGTGCGGGGTGCCCTCGAATCCATCGATGACGAACACGAAACCCAGCCAATCCTCGCCGTGCTTGCCGAAGCCTGGCCAGCTGATGGTGCCGCGCAGGCGCATGCCGGTGCAGTCGATGCCGGCTTCCTCGGCGATCTCGCGGCGCATGCTGGCCGCCACATCCTCGTCCGCTTCGATCTTGCCGCCCAGGCCGTTGTACTTGCCCAGGTGGTGGTCACCGGGACGGGTATTGCGGTGGATCATCAGCACCTGGCGACGATCAGGCGACAGCACATAGCCCAGGGTGGCGACGATCGGGGTGTACGGCATGGGGCAGCATCCAGCGGCAGGTCAGCCGTGGATTATGGCCGATCAGCGCACCAGCGACAGGCGGCGCTCGGCAGGTGTGCCAGCACCGTCGGGATCGCGGCGCAGGGTGGCCACGCCGTGGCCGCGCTCGGCCAGGTACTCCAGCCACTTGCCGAGGAAGGTGTTCATCCGCATGCGGTGGCTGATCAGCTCCGCCGGCGGCGGATACAGGCCCATCGTGTCCTGCCAGCGGCGGCCTACGTAGCAATGGGTGGTCTCGGCCTGGCGCGCGTCACGGTACAGACGCACATAGGCCGACGGATCCGGCTCACCGGTGACCGGGTCGGCCAGGTCGTAGGTCAGGCGCAGTTCCACCGTGTAGCGGTGGCACTCGATCACGTCCAGGCGGACATCCAGGCCGTCGCCGATCGAGGAAATGTAGCTGCCCGCCACCAGTCCGGCCGGTTCGAACAGACGCACCAGATGGCGGTAGTTTTCCGCGTACAGGCCCATGAGCCAGCTCAGCCGGCTCAGGCGGGGAATGCGTTCGGTGCGGGGCAAGGCTCGGGCCATGGGTCGATCCTACACGTTGGTGCTTCAACGTGGGGGCGCGCACGTGCAAGCCAACCCCTGGGTAGTGCCGGCCGCTGGCCGGCAGCTCTGCATCGCGGCCGAGGGTTCATCCACCAGCCGGCCAGCGGCCGGCTCTACCAGACGAGGATCAATACAGCTCGCGCTGCAGCCCCAGCGTAGCCAGCACCTTGCTGGAAATCTCCTCGATCGAGGTATGGGTGGTGCTCAGGGTCGGGATCCGCTCCATCTGGAACATCACCTCGGCCGCAGCCACCTCGCGCTTGCAGGTGTCCAGGTTTGCGTAGCGCGAGTTCGGGCGGCGCTCCTGGCGGATCTGCTGCAGCCGGTCCGGGTCGATGGTCAGGCCGAACAGCTTGCGCCGGTAGTTGCGCAGGCGCGGCGGCAGGCGGTCGCTTTCCAGGTCTTCGTCGGTCAGCGGGTAATTGGCCGCGCGCACCCCGTAATGCAGGGCCAGGTAGATGCAGGTGGGCGTCTTGCCGGCGCGTGACACCGCCACCAGGATCACGTCGGCATCGTCGTAGTTCACCGCGATGCCATCGTCATGGGTCAGGGCGAAGTTCATCGCGTTGATGCGGCGGTGGTAGGTGTCGAAATCCACCATGCCGTGCGCCTGGCCGACCCGGGCCAGGCGCGGGCTGGCCAGTTCACGCTCCAGCGGCTCGATGAACGGCGCGAACACATCCAGCATCAACGCCCCGCTGTCGGCCAGGATCAGGCTCAGGCTCTGGTCCACGCAGGAGTTCACCACGATCGGCCGGACCTGGTACCGCTCCCCTGCCGCCTGGATCCGGGCACAGGCTTCACGCGCTTTTTCGGGGTCGTCGACAAACGACATGCGGTCGGTAATGAAGCTGAACCCGGAGAACTGGGTAAGCAGGCTATGCCCAATGGTTTCAGCGGTGATACCGGTTCCATCGGAAACGTAGAACACCGGACGGATGGTCGACATGCGCGCTTTTACCCCCTACGAAGCCTAAAAAGGCCGCCAGCACAAGCTTGTGCCGACGGTACTCTGCCCGGCATCATATCGGCTTCTTCCTACGGACGCGGCCATTCCAGCCCGCCTCGGGCGATGGCCAAACGGAGCATCGCGCTTGAACGAGAACATCCTGTGGTTGCACGAACTGCGTCTGGCCGATCTGGCCCGCGTAGGCGGCAAGAATTCGTCGCTGGGCGAGATGATCGGCAACCTGGCCGGTCTGGGCGTTTCGGTGCCGGGCGGTTATGCCACCACCGCTGAAGCCTTCAAGGACTTCATCGCGCACAACGATCTGTCCAAGCGCATCTTCGACAAGCTGGCCACGCTGGACGTCGAGGACGTCAACGCGCTGACCGCAGCGGGCAAGGAAATCCGCACCTGGGTGATCGATGCCCCGCTGCAGCCGCAGCTGGACCAGGACATCCGCACTGCCTACGCCCAGTTGAGCGCCGACAATGGCGGCGGCGACGTGGCCGTGGCCGTGCGTTCGTCGGCCACCGCCGAGGATCTGCCGGATGCCTCCTTCGCCGGCCAGCAGGAAACCTTCCTCAACGTCACCGGTGCCGACGACGTCGTGCACAAGGTCAAGGAAGTGTTCGCCTCGCTGTACAACGACCGTGCCATCGCCTATCGCGTGCACCACGGTTTCAAGCATGAGGACGTGTTCCTGTCCGCCGGCGTGCAGCTGATGGTGCGTTCGGGCGTCGGTTCCTCCGGCGTGCTGTTCACCCTGGACACCGAGTCCGGCTTCCGCGACGTGGTGTTCGTCACATCGTCCTTCGGCCTGGGCGAAATGGTCGTGCAGGGCGCGGTCAACCCGGACGAGTACTACGTCTACAAGCCCACCCTGCAGGCCGGCAAGCCGGCGATCCTGCGCCGCTCGCTCGGCAGCAAGGCCATCCGCATGGTGTATTCGGATGTTCCGGGTGAGCGCGTCAGGATCGAGGACACCCCGGTCGAACTGCGCAACACCTTCTCGATCAGCGACGAGGACGTACAGGAACTGTCCAAGCAGGCGCTGGTCATCGAAAAGCACTACGGCCGCCCGATGGACATCGAGTGGGCCAAGGACGGTGTCAGCGGCAAGCTGTTCATCGTGCAGGCCCGCCCGGAAACGGTGAAGTCGCGCAGCCATGCCACCCAGATCGAGCGCTTCGCGCTGACCGAAAAGGGCGGCAATGTGCTGGCCGAAGGTCGTGCCGTCGGCGCCAAGATCGGCTCGGGCGTGGCCCGCGTGGTCAAGACGCTGGAAGACATGAACCGCGTGCAGCCGGGCGACGTGCTGATCGCCGACATGACCGATCCCGATTGGGAGCCGGTGATGAAGCGCGCCTCGGCCATCGTCACCAACCGTGGTGGCCGTACCTGCCACGCCGCGATCATCGCGCGCGAGCTGGGCGTGCCGGCCGTGGTCGGTTCGGGCAATGCCACCAAGGTGATCGAAGATGGCCAGCTGGTCACCGTCAGCTGCGCTGAAGGCGATACCGGCTTCATCTACGAAGGCAAGCTGGGCTTCGAGCGCACCACCACCGATCTGGGCAACATGCCGCCGGCACCGCTGAAGATCATGATGAACGTGGCCAACCCGGAACGTGCCTTCGACTTCGGCCAGCTGCCGAACGCCGGCATCGGCCTGGCCCGTCTGGAAATGATCATCGCCAGCCACATCGGCATCCACCCGAACGCGCTGCTGGAATACGACCGCCAGGATGCGGCAACCAAGAAGAAGATCGACGAGAAGATCGCCGGTTACGGTGATCCGGTCAGCTTCTACGTGGATCGCCTGGCCGAAGGCATCGCCACCCTCACCGCCTCGGTCGCACCGAACGCCGTGATCGTGCGCCTGTCGGACTTCAAGTCCAACGAGTACGCCAACCTGATCGGCGGCAGCAACTACGAGCCGCACGAAGAGAACCCGATGATCGGCTTCCGCGGCGCCAGCCGTTACGTCGATCCGAGCTTCTCGGCCGCCTTCGCGCTGGAGTGCAAGGCCGTGCTGCGCGTGCGCAACGAAATGGGCCTGGACAACCTGTGGGTCATGATTCCGTTCGTGCGCACCCTGGAAGAAGGCCGCAAGGTCATCGAGGTGCTGGAACAGAACGGCCTGAAGCAGGGCGAGAACGGCCTGAAGATCATCATGATGTGCGAAGTGCCGTCCAACGCACTGCTCGCCGATGAGTTCCTGGAGATCTTCGACGGCTTCTCGATCGGCTCCAACGACCTGACCCAGCTCAGCCTGGGCCTGGACCGCGATTCGTCGATCGTCGCGCACCTGTTCGACGAACGTAACCCGGCAGTGAAGAAGCTGCTGTCGATGGCGATCAAGTCTGCACGTGCCAAGGGCAAGTACGTCGGCATCTGCGGCCAGGGCCCGTCCGATCACCCGGATCTGGCCGAGTGGCTGATGCAGGAAGGCATCGAGTCGGTGTCGCTGAACCCGGACACCGTGGTCGATACCTGGCTGCGCCTGGCCAAGCTGAAGGCCAACGGCTGATGCCGTGATGGGCTGACGTCGTGTTCATCGGCGTCGGCCCATACTGCTGCTGCACGCAAGCCCCGCCTCTGCGGGGCTTCGTGTTTCTGGCGTCTGCGCGCGCCACCTCCCCCGCTGCAAAGGAGCCCGCATGCTCGCCACTGCCCCACCCGCCCCCGCCGCAACACCCTGGTTCCACTCCCTCGATTGGGAACGCCTGCTGGAGACCTACGGCGTGCCATTGCTGGCCGCGATCGTGGTGCTGCTGGTCGGCATGTGGGTGGCACGACGCCTGTCCAATGCGATGCCACGCGCCACCGCGCGCATGGGCGTGGACCCGATGCTGGGCAACTTCCTGCGCAACGTGGTGTACGCCGCGTCGCTGGTGATCGTGGTGGTGCTGGCAATCGGCACGCTGGGCGTGCAGATCACCCCGCTGCTGGCCGTGCTTGGCACCGCCGGCCTGGCGGTAGGCCTGGCGCTGAAGGATTCGCTGTCCAACATCGCCTCGGGCGTGATGCTGGTGACGCTGCGCCCGTTCCGCGTCGGTGATGTGGTGACGGTAGCCGGGCAGACCGGCACGGTGCGCGAAGTGCGCATCTTCCAGACCGTCATCACCGGTGCCGACAATCAGCACACCACCATTCCGAACACGCTGATCACCGCTGCGCCGATCATCAACCTGACCGCCGAGCCGACCCGCCGCGTCGAACTGGTGGTGGGCATCGGCTATGAAGACAACATCCAGCTGGCGCGCGACACCGCGCTGGCGCTGATGAAGGCCGACCCGCGCGTGTTGCAGACGCCGGCACCGGACGTGGTGGTGTACGAGCTGGGCGCGCACGCGATCAATCTCGGCATCCGCTGCTACGTGAAGTCGGCCGACTGGTTCGGTACCAAGGTCACGCTGCTGGAACAGCTCAAGCTGGGCTTCGACAAGGCCGGCATCAACATCCCGTATCCGCAGCAGGACATGCACCTGTACCTGCATGGCAAGGATGGCGGCGTGGTCGAGGCCGACGCGCTGGTGCGCGACAAGCCCTGATCCGACACAGAAATGCCGGCCAGCGGCCGGCACTACCCTGCCCCGCGCGCCCCGGTAGTGCCGGCCGCTGGCCGGCAACCTCCAGGATCAGGCGGCGACGCTTTCTTCCAGCGCTGGGTAATCGGTGAAGCCGATCGCGCCTCCGCCGAAGAACGTCGCCCGATCCGGCGGGTTCAATTCCGCACCCAGACGCAGGCGCTCCGGCAGATCCGGGTTGGCGATGAACGGCCGGCCGAAGCCGATCAGGTCGGCCCAGCCCTCAGACAGTGCCTGCTCGGCGCGCTCGGCGGTGTACTTGCCGGCGTAGATCAGGGTGCCCGGGTAGACCATGCGCAGCGCCTGCTTGAACGCCACCGGCATCAGCGGTGCGTCATCCCAGTCGGCTTCGGCGATGTGCAGGTAGCCCACGCCCAGCGCACCCAGCAGGTGCGCCGCGGCCAGGTAGGTAGCCTGCGGCGTATCGTCCACCGCGCCCTGCAGCGTCGTCAGCGGCGCCAGACGAACACCGACGCGGTCACCACCGGCTACTGCAGTCACCGCCTGCACGACCTCGCGCAGGAAACGCAGCCGGTTCTGCAGCGAGCCGCCATAACCGTCGCTGCGCTGGTTGGCCTGCGAGTCGATGAACTGGTTGATCAGGTAGCCATTGGCTCCGTGCAGCTCAACGCCATCGAAGCCGGCGGCCAGCGCATTGCGGGTGGCCTGCGCGTAGTCGGCGATGATGCCTGGAATCTCGGCCTCGGCCAGCGCGCGCGGCATCGAGTGCTGGATCATCTCGCCCACGCCCGCTTCCGGGCCGGCGCCGGTGGGGTCGACAAACACCTTCACGCCCTCGGCCAGCAGCGCCGACGACGACACCGGCGCGGCACCACCGGGCTGCAGCGCGACGTGCGAGACCCGGCCCACATGCCACAGCTGGGCGTAGATGCGACCGCCGGCAGCGTGCACGGCGTCGGTCACCTGGCGCCAGCCCTGCACCTGCTCGCCACTGTGGATGCCCGGGGTCCAGGCGTAACCCTGGCCCTGCGGGCTGATCTGGGTACCTTCGCTGACGATCAGGCCCGCGCTGGCCCGCTGCGCGTAGTAGGCGGCCATTTCCGCGGTGGCAACGTTGCCGTCGGCAGCGCGCGAGCGGGTCATCGGCGGCATGACGATTCGGTTGGGCAGGGTCAAGGCGCCCAGGCGGTGGGAGGTGAACAACATGGCGGACATCTCTTGCGGGGGGAGTGCCAGCAAGAATGGGGACCGCCTGCGAAAGGCAACAGGCGTGTTGTGGCAAAACAGTTGTGCCCGGCAGGCAAGGATGGCCTGGCATGAAGGCTCATCCATGCATGGCGTGGATCTACTCCAGGCGGGGTTCCATCCTGATCGTGCCATGCGCTACGCGGTCATAGCAGGTGCGCACCACGTCTTCGCCGTACTTGAGCTCCAGCCGGCGCACGATGAAGTGGCCGCGCGCCATGTCCTGGTAGTAATCGGTGAACATCGTATTGAGCGTCGCACCGGCAGCGGCACCCACGATCGGCACCGCCTGTGCGGCGAATTTCTCGGTGACCACCACGCCGAAGCGCGCGGCCACCTTCTCCACCATCTTCGCCAGCAGCTTGCCGGCTTCCTTCGGTGCCACGCCCAGGGTCAGGTCGCGGCCGGTCACCACGCGCCCGGCCAGCTCAGCCGACAGATGGCGCATCACATCGGTGGTGAAGCCCCGGGCCAGGTAATAACCAGTTTCGCTGGCGTCATCGCGCGGCGAGTTGCCACCCAGCGCGAACACCTCCAGGCAGGCCTGGCGGGTACTGAACTCGGACAGGTCGAAGCCCTCGCTGCGGGCCACGTCGGCCACCGCGCGCATCATGATGGTGGTCGACACCGGCAGCTCGATAAACAGCGCGGCAAAGCCAAAGGCGCCGCCCACCGCACCGGAAGTCGCTGCGGCCAGCTTGTGCCAGCGGGTGGACGCCCCCTTGCCGGGGGTGTTGTCCATGCTCCACAGCGCCGCCTGCGCCGACTTGGTCAGCGCCGCCTGCACCGCGCCGTGGATGCGGTTGGAGACCGAGCTGGGCAGCGCCTTCACCGCGAACTCCAGCGGCGTGCCGACCAGATTGGCCATGCGCGCGGTCAGGGTCGGCGCTTCCAGCAGGGCCACCGCCCGCTGCAGGTCAGACCAGTCGCGGGCGTCATGGGCAATGTCGCGGGGAAGCAGGATGGGCTCGTTCATGGCGCTGATCTTAGCGCCAGGGAGTTGAACGGAGGGTGGTGCCGGCCGCTGGCCGGCAACCTGATACACGTCACGAAGGCCGCTGAATTGCCGGCCAGCGGCCGGCACTACCAGTTCGCGTGTCACCCGGTAGCGCCGGGCCATGCCCGGCGTCGTTGTTCAGGCAACCGGCAGCCCCGACAGCGCGCCCATGAACTGGCGGTAGTGACGCAGCTCGGCGATGGAGTCATGCACATCGCTCAGCGCGGTGTGGTTGCTGTTCTTGCCAACGCCAGCGGCCACGGTCGGCGCCCAGCGCTTGGCCAGCTCCTTCACCGTGGACACGTCCAGGTTGCGGTAGTGGAAGTACTTCTCCAGGCGCGGCATCTGGCGGTGCAGGAAGCGGCGGTCCTGGCAGATCGAGTTGCCGCACATCGGCGACAGGCCGGCCGGAATCCACTGCGCCAGGAAATTCACGGTCTGTGCCTCAGCCTGGGCAAGGGTCACCGTGCTGTCCACCACACGCTGCCACAGGCCCGAGCGGCGGTGCTGGTTGCGGTTCCACTCGTCCATCGCTTCCAGCGTTTCCAGCGGATGGTGGATGGCGAATTCTGGACCTTCAGCCAGCACGTTGAGCTGGGCGTCGGTGACCACGGTGGCGATCTCGATGATCGAATCGTTGTCGGTATCCAACCCGGTCATTTCCAGGTCGATCCAGATCAGTCGTTCGTTGGCCGCGCCGTTGTCCGCCATGTGTCGCCTCGTTGCTGGGCAGGCGCGCGGCCTACCGGTGATGGAAAGAGGCGCCCATCATACCCGTTCGCCCCTCAGCCCTCGCTGGCGTGGTCTTCCAGCAACAGCGGCGGCTTGCCGCGCTTGGCGCGGAAATAGTTGGTCAGGCGCATGCTGGCTTCCTTGGCCAGCACCCCACCGTGGATCTCCACCCGGTGGTTGTGGCGACCATCGCCGAGCAGGTCGAACACACTGCCGCAGGCCCCGGTCTTGGGATCGCTGGCACCGTAGACCAGTCGTGCAATGCGCGCGTGCACGATCGCCATCGCGCACATTGCGCACGGCTCCAGGGTCACATACAGGGTGCTGCCGAGCAGGCGATGGTTGGCGAGCAGTTTTCCACCTGAACGCATGGCCACGATTTCGGCGTGCGCGCTGGGGTCGTGCGAAGCAATGTTGAGGTTCCAGCCCTCACCCAGCAGTTGGCCGTCGGCACTGACCAGCACCGCACCCACCGGGATCTCGTCGAACTCGCGTTGTGCGCGCTCGGCCAGCGCCAACGCGTGGCGCATCCAGTGTTCATCGGCGTCGTGCACCGGTACACCCAGGGCATCGGTCATGGCGGTTCTCGCGTATCAACTGGGCCAGGATGGCCGCCGGGGAGGCATTGTACGCCCGGGGCCGTGCAGGCGCCGCTAACGCGCGTCGAAGCGCTCGCGGGCCGCGTCCAGGGCCGGAAAATTATGCTCGGCCCAACGGTCCAGGGCCGCAAGCGTGTCGACCAGAGTGCGTGCGATCGTGGTCAACCGGTACTCCACGTGCAGTGGCTTGCTGCCCAGATCGCAGCGCTCGATCAGGCCGTTGCGCTCCAGCTGCCGCAGGGTCTGGGTCAGCACCTTCTGCGAGATGCCTTCGATCTTCCGCAGCAGCGCACCATTGCGTTGCGGCCCTTCGGCCAACGCCGGCAGCAGCAGCATCACCCACTTGCCGGAGATCAGTGCCAGCGCATCGCGCGCCGAGCAGTCGGCGGCATAGACATCACCGGGAAAGGCCATGGTTACCTCAAAGTGCGTAATTGCCGGGGCATGCCGGCATCGCGAGGATGGTCGCACACTCCACGAACACCTCGCCCCATGCGCGCCCTGATCCTGCTGGCCCACCCCGAACCCCGTTCCTTCAATGCCCACCTGGCCATGCAGGCGGCCGAGCAGCTGCGGCACGACCATCTGCAGGTGGACATGGTCGACCTGTATGCAGAAGGCTTCGATCCGCTGGAAGCGGCCTGGCACCATCCACGGCGCCTGCAGCCCGAGCGCTTCGATGCCCAGCGCGAACAACGCTACAGCGCCGAACACGACCAGTTGCCCGCCGATGTGCGGCATCACCTGCAGCTGCTGCAGGCCGCGGACCTGGTGATCCTGCAGTTCCCACTGTGGTGGTTTGCGGCGCCGGCCATCCTCAAGGGCTGGCTGGACCGCGTGCTGGTCTACGGGCCGATGTACAACAGCCGGCAACGCCACGAGCGCGGCGTGATGCAGGGCAAGCGTGCGTTGCTGAGCGTCACCACCGGCTCTTCGGCGCGGGCGTGCGCGGTCGATGGCCGCGAAGGCGATACCCGGCTATTGCTGTGGCCGTTGATGTACAGCCTGCGCTACGTCGGCTTCGAGGTGATGGAGCCGCATATGGTGCACGGCGTGCGCTCAGGGCTTGCAGCGGAACGCGTGCAGGCCCACGACGAAGTATTGGTTGCATCCACCCTTTCCTACCGCGAGCGACTGTCGCGATGGCGGCAGTGGCCGACCGTGCCCTTCAACAACAGTGAGGACTTCGAGGATGGTGTGGCGCTGCGCGCGGAAGCGACTGCCTACAGTCCCTTCATCCGCCATCGCAACGCCGGATGAACCCGCACCTGCAGGCACGGCCGGAAAGCTTCACAATGCGTATTCCTGTCAAGCACCTTGGTGAACACATGACCACCCTCCGTCCCTCTCGCGCCGACGACGGCGCCGCCCTTTTCGATCTCTGGCGCCGCGCCGTCGACGCCACCCACGACTTCCTCAGTACCGAAGACCGCCAGGCCATCGACGCCGAAGTCGCCGGTTTCCTGCCGCAGGCGCCGATGACCGTTGCTGTCGATGCACAGGATCGGCCGCTGGGCTTCATGCTGATCGACGGCACGCACATGGAAGCGCTGTTCATCGATCCGGACGTACGTGGCACCGGGATCGGTCGGCAGCTGTTGCAGCATGCACTGGCCCTGCACCCGCAGCTGAGCACCGACGTCAACGCACAGAACGCGCAGGCCGTGGGCTTCTACCTGCGCATGGGCTTTGTCGAAACCGGTCGTTCGCCGCTGGATTCGCAGGGCCGCCCGTATCCGCTGATCCACCTTCGGCATAAGGCCTGACATCCGTTGGCAGCAGCTGCGTGCTAGCGTGGCTGCTTTCGATCAAGGAATGCCGTACATGGATGGTGCAAAAGCCCTGTTGACCCTGTTTGCGCTGGGCATCAGCCTGATCTGGATCCTGGTGCCGTTCGCCATCTTCGCCGTGCGCAACCTGCTGCGTGAGGTACTGGTCGAGCAGCGTCGTACCAATGAACTTCTCGAGCATATCGGCGGCTACCGCATTCCGAAACCGCAACCCGAACCGACCGTCTGGCGCGCGCCCTGAGCGGGCGCACGCCCGCCGTGGCTCAGGCTGTCGCCTCGAAGGCCGGTGAGTACTGCACCTCGCCCTGAGCCGGCGGAGGCTGCAGGCAAAGCGCCTGGAAGTACTCCGCCGGCACGCCCGGCAACACCAGGCCCGGCTCGGCACGGAAGCCGAAGCGCCCGTAATAGGCCGGCTCGCCCAGCAATACACAGCCATGCGCACCCTGCTGACGCAGTGCTTCAAGTGCGGCGCGCATCAGGGCCGCACCGATGCCCTGCCCCTGCCACGCGGGCACTACCGAGATCGGGCCCAGACCAAACCAGCCCGTGCTGCCATCGCTGACCGTCACCGGCGACAGGGCAATGTGACCGACCACCTGGCCCTGAGTTTCGGCGACCAGCGAAATGCTCAACTCCCCGCGGGTGCGCAGGGCGTCGACGATGAACTGCTCGGTGTGGCTGCTGTGCGGGGCTTCGCGGAAGGCGGCCTCGGTGAGTGCATGGATGGCGGCGTGGTCGGCCGTGGTTTCGGTGCGGATCATGCAGTTCAAGAGAACGCCTTTGATAATGTGATGAGTGCGTGAATTATTGATTCACGTCGCAGATTCAACCGCGAGCAGCCCCTGCCAGCAAGGCCAACGCGACGCCCGAATCCCCTGTGCTGCAATCGATTCGCCGGAATACACCGCATCGCGCGCGTCAAAAACCCGTCGCGACGGTGGCGCAGCGTTCCTGACACGCTCCATAATCGAGAAACCTGTCACCCAGGAAGGATATATGGACATGGACGCACGATGCAGGATCAGGCCATGGGAGTAGCGCTCCCTGAAAGGAAAAGGCAGCCGCTGCTGGCGTTGCTCGCCCTTATCCCACTGGCCGCATGCTCGCCCTATGCTGATGCCGAGCGCGACGTCGCCGCTGGTGGGCGCGGCCTGGCCAAACTCAACCCATCACCGCAGCAAGGCTACGAGCTGGTGCTGACACTGAAGGATGCCCCCGGTCCCTTCGCGGTGGTCGAGGGCGTTGCCCAGTACGACGTCAGCAACCACAAGGACTGCGGCCGGGTCCTGAGGGCGACCGGTACCGCCAGCCGTATTACCAGCCAGGAGCTCGTCACACTGCGCCAGGTGGGCGAGAACGAATACCGCGGCACGTTCTACCTCGACCGCATGCAGGACGAGGATTACTACGGGCGTGGTGTCTGCCATTGGGCGCTGACGGGAGTCGGTGCGATGTTGCGCGCTACGACCGGCGAGGCGGATACGCGATTCCTGACGTTCATCGACAAGGAGCGCATGGACGCGGGGAGCCGGGTGACGCGGCACTACCCACGCGCCGACTACCCCCGAATCGAAGAGATCACCGGATACGGAGCGAGCGGCGAGGAAGATCCTTCCAGCTATCGCGCCGATCTGCGCAATGCGTTGTTCTCAACCACCACCACTGTGCAGAAGCTCATGCCATGAGCCGCCAGTTCCACAACCCCTACCCCCAAGGAGGCCGACATTGCGCCACAAGATGATTCCGTGCCTTGCTCTGCTTCTGTTGACCGCCTGCAACCCGGAGACCGCCATGAACCAGGAACGTGCCGCTGCTGAAGCCGATGTCGCCCAGGGTGGGCGCGGCCTCGCCAAGCTCAACCCCAGCCCGCGCAAGGCCTATGAACTGGTACTGCGCCTGAAGGATGCACCCGGCGATTTCGCACTGGTCAAGGGCGTAGCGCAGTACGACGTCACCAACGAAGACCAGTGCGGCCACATCGAGCCGGCCACCGGCACAGCCGCACGTATCACCAGCCAGGAACCGGTGGAGCTGCGCAAGGTCGCTGAGGGCGAGTACCGCGGCACGCTGTATGTGGACCGCATGCTGGATGAGGACTACTACGGTCGTGGCGTCTGCAAGTGGGAGTTCACCGGTGCCGGGGCAATGCTGAAGGCGACGGGTGCCGAAGAAGAGACCCGCTTCCTCACTTTCGTCGACGCCAAGCCGCTGACCGAAGGTGGCGCCCATACGCTCTACTATCCGGATCTGGTCTATCCGAAGGCAGATCGCGTTCCCAACTTCCCAGCCAGTGGCGAGCCCGATCGCAGCAACTACGCCCCTGATCTGCAGGACAAGCTGTTTACGATCACCCTCTCCGCAAGTGAGGTGGCGCCGTGACCATCACCTCTCAGGACTACGCCGCGTTATCCAATGACGCCTACAAGGATCGGGCCGTCGGCCGACGTGAACCCGGCCAAGAAGAAAAAGTCACGTTAAACGGCCATGAGTACAAGATACTTGAGCATGTCAACAATCGTCTCAACGGCTATCAGGGCACCGTCTATCAGCGCGTAGACACCAAAGAGATCGTCATTGCGCATCGTGGCACCGAGCAGATCGCTCGCGATGCGATTCTGACCGACGGCGG
Source organism: Stenotrophomonas sp. 99219_Sma (assembly GCF_056480785.1). NCBI lineage: Bacteria > Pseudomonadati > Pseudomonadota > Gammaproteobacteria > Lysobacterales > Lysobacteraceae > Stenotrophomonas > Stenotrophomonas sp. 99219_Sma. The sequence goes on from NZ_CM151117.1 coordinate 2,836,402, forward strand.
CATGGTGGTTGCGCGCACCAACGTGCAGGCGCCTGACGCGATTGCTTTGACACAGAGGACGCTCGAAGGCGCCGCGCTTCAATCCCGCTTGAACGGTGTGCCCGCGCCCCAGGTCACCGTCACAGGCCACTCCCTCGGCGGTGCCCTGGCCCAGATCACCTCGCACCACTTCAACGTCAAGGGCGAGACCTTCAATGCCTACGGCGCGGTCAGCCTCAGCTACCGCATTCCGGAAGGCGGCAACACCATGATCAACCACGTCATGGCCTCCGATCCGGTCAGCGCTGCCTCGCCGCACTTTGGCCAGGTCCGCATCTACGCCAAGCCCGACGAGATCAAGACGCTGGCAGCGAACGGCTTCAGCAATCACGCCCTGCGTGATCTGATTCCAGACCGTCCGATCATCGCGGCCACCAGTTCATTCGGCGCGCACAAACTGGGCAACTTCCTCAACGAAGGCTCGGTGCTGAAGCACCCGGAAACGCAGAAGCTGGCGAAAGACAACGCCAAGATGATCGAGGAGTACCGCGACGACGTGGAATCACTGCGTCGTGGCGTCACCCGCGCGGCACGCGGCATCCCTGGCGGCGCCATCGATCTGTACGACCACATCCGTGGCCCGCTGCAACCCGGTGAGCCGGCCCGTCGCGAGGCGGAGAAGAACGGCCATCACACCAGCATGCTGCGCATGGACGATGCCAATCACCTGGGCAACCCGCTGTTCAACGACGCGATCCGTGGCGTGCATGCGCAGGACGTTCGTGTCGGCCGCGTGCCGGATGTGATGAGTACGCAGTTGGCCGGCAGCCTGGCGGCGGAGATGCACGCTGCAGGCGGCAAGCGCATCGACGAAGTGGTGATGAATGCCGATGCCTCGCGCAGCTTCGCGGTGCAGGGCCAGGGCGGCGACCCGGCGCATCTGCGCGTGTCGGTGGACACGGCCGTGGCGATGAACACCCCGCTGGAGCAGAGCAGCCAGCGCATTGATCAGCAAGCCGCGGGACAGCGCCTAGCACAGGACCGCGATCAGCAACTGGAACAACAGCAGAACCAGACCCGCAGCATGCAGGCCTGATGAACAGCGCGGGAGCCGGTCATTCCGGCTCCCGCGTCACTTCGGCCCTCTGCCTCAGGGGCTGGAGGCCGCGACCGGCGCGGACGCACCGGCGGTCACGAACAGATCCGGCCCGGAATCCGGGAAGCCACCACAGGCGCGATCGCCCGGTGCTACCGGATCACAGGGCCACTGCGCCCGCGCGACCTTCTCACGCAGCTCGAAGCGATCCCCAGTCCAGACCACGAAGGCCAGGTGCTCGCGGTTCCAGTCACTGTAGGCACGCGGACCGACCTTCTGCGCCGTCTCCGGGTACTGCACGAACCAGCGCATGGCCGGGCCGTACTGCAACTTGCTGTGGTCCAGGCTGATCCGGCCGTCGCGCGACAGCTGCCGCGCACGATCGGCCTCCGTCACCTGGGGCATGGCCGGCATGGCATCGGCGGTCACATCCCTCGGCGCGGCGTCCCCGCGAACCTGGTACACACGCTGGGCCACATAGGCCTCGCGGCAGTCACCCGCTGGCACACGTACCGGCTCCGCGCCGTACTCATCGCGGTTGGCAACCCGGTCGCTGCAGGTGAACGGTGCCGACACCAGATAGAACGTGCTGTCGGCGTCGCGTCCTTCCAGCGAGCGCACCCAGATGTCGCCCATCCGCGCGATGAAGTCCGGGCGCTGGCCGTAGCCCGGCACCGCCTTGAACCAAACCTTCTGTTGCACCTCACGCTCGCGCCAGCTGCGCGGCAGGTGGATGTCCTGCTGGGGCAGCGCGACCAGCAGCGCGGCCAGATGCGCCGGCATCGTGCCTTGGCAGGCGCCGATCAGCAGCTCGCCCTGGGCCGCCAGCCGCCCAGCCAGATCCACCGGGCAGCGGGCACCAAGCGCACGCTCGGTCGCCTGCTCGGGCGGCAACGGCGCGATGACCAAGGCGGGTGGCGCGGGAGCTACCGCCGGGACGGCTGGCTCGACGACAGCAGGCGGTGCAGCGACAGGCGCCGCCGCTGCGGGTGCAACGGGCACAGGCGTCGGGTCTGCAGCCGGCGCCGGCTGCGCGTCCACCACTGGTGTCGCAGGAGGTGTCACGGCAGCCGGTACATCGGGAGCCGGCGCCGCGACAACGGCTTCGGTGGCCATGGGCGCTGCAACAGGTGCCATCCCTGCAGGCGCGTCAACGATCGCCTCGGCGGCGATGGGCGCCTCCACGACGGGCGCCGCTGTCTCCTGAGCCTGAGCCTGTGCCGACGCTGCGGCAAGTCCAAGTGACAGAAGCCAGAGCGGCGGCAGGCGGCGCACGGATGCATTGCAGCGGACAGCGGCGTGCCGGGCATTCGAGGGAACGATTCGCATGTGGTGTCCTTCCGAGTGGGTTTCCATGTCGGCGCCACAGGGCGCCACGCGTCGTACGTAAAGCGCCGGCGGGTCCCCTGCCCGCCGGCATCAGGTGTTACAGGGATCGAGAACGCTGCTCCTGCTCGCGGGCGAGCGCGGCCGCCGGGTCCTGCTGGGCGACACTGGCAGCCAACTGCTGGCTGCTCTGCGCCAGCGGCTGCTGGGCGGCCTGCTCCCGGTCAACGGACGCACGCAGCATCGCCGGATCTCCCAGCGCGCCCTGCACCGCAAACAGCGTGCGCCCGTCGTTGCCCGCCAGCAGATGATCGATACGCGACAGGCCGGCCTTCTGCGCGCTCAACGCCAGTGCGCCGGCGGCATTGTCCAGTTCCTGCTCACTGCGCAGTCCGCTCTGCGCCCCCATCTGCTGCAGGTGCTGGCGTGCCCCCTGGAACAGGGCGTGTCCCGGCTCGCCCGGCTGCGACATGTCGCGCAGGGTGGCCTGCTGCGCCGGCGCCCCGACTTCGCCCCGCTCCAGCCGCGCCATCACATCAGGCGTCAGCTTCTGCTGCCACGCATCGAATCGCTGCTGGCGGGCCTCGATGCCGTTAAGGCCACCATTGATCGCGCGCGTCGCTTCGCGCACATCCTCGCGCGCCGCCTCCGGTACCCGCGCCTGCCACTGCCACACCGCAATACGGCCTGCGTGCTCGGGTTGCGCGGCCAGCTCCGGGTGATTCACCAGGTCCAGATCCAGCGCCTTTCCGGCACGCTCGTAATTCTCCTTGCCAACCAGCGGGAGATAGCCGCGACCGTGATACTTCAATGCGTCGCCGGGCGCATCATTGCCCATGCGCCCGCCGTACATCAGCTCGGCCAGATTCTCCGGACGGCCGCGCAACGCCTCCTGGCGGGCGTCCTCAAGCGCGCCATTGCCATTGCGCCACGCCGCTTCCACCGGGATCTGCGAGATACCCCGGGTGAAGTTGAAACTTTCATTGAGCCGGCTCAGGCCACGGGACTCGTGCCCGGCCTGCGCCATGAAGTTGGCCAGTTCCCGGGACGAGGTGATGCCGGCCTCCGTGGCCTGCCGCAGCAACTGCGACTCTCTATCCTGCGACACGGTGAAACTCCTGCTCGATCATCGTTGGGTACTCCCGCCTCCTCACAGGCATGGCACTCAGGGCAAGCTCACGTCGGCGACAACGGACGGATCGAAATCCTCGAACCGCACCCGACCAAGTTCGGCCGCCGAGAAATCGCGTGTATGACTGGCCTCGGTCTCGGTGTCGACCACCCTGCGCTGCACGCCATGCACCCAACAGGCCTCGTCGGCCGGAACGTAGCGGAACGTGTAGATGCTGCTCCAGCGCTCACGGCTCCCGCCGTTGGTGATCACACTGAACGCGCCATCCTCGATGGTCACGTACGCGAAGGGGTCGCCGGCAATGCCCCCACGGGTGGAGCACGGCACCAGCTTGTCGTTGCGCGCGGCCAACTGCCATCGGCCCGCGGCGTCACCCAGCAGCAGCAACAACACCCGGTTAGGACCGTGCTCGCCGGGCACCAAGCCGTCGGGTGCCGGTTGATCGATCACCAGCAACTGGTCGTCGATCCCGTTGCCGGTGAGATCGCCGCGTACCGCCTCCAGCAGGTTCGCGCCGGACGGAACGAACGCCAAGGCATTGTCCATGTGTACGCCACTCCCCTTCTGCATCCCCTGCGACTCCTTCAATCCTGACTTTCCAGTACCCGCGCGACGACCGGGAAACCATGCGCTGCGCTGCAGGCTCCGGTTTCCACCATGGCGGATGATAGCCCCGGCCCTGCGGCGTCTGCGATGGTCGCAATCAACATCCGCATCGTGGGTCGTCAGAGTCCTCATGGACGGAAAAGCTCCTGCGTTCGATGGCACCGATGCGTCGGGATTTTGACGCGCACGCAGCTTACTTCGAGGAGGCGGGGCTCGTCGAAGGGAGCTTGGGATGAAAAGCGCACTTGATCACAGAAAAAGCGCAGTTAACGTGAATGGTGGCTTATCCGAAAAACAGATCCGCGGTGGATGGCGCCGGGGATGCATCGCCTCCCGCAGCCCCGCCGGCCTGAGGTTGCGCGGAAAGCGTGCGCTGCTTATCGCGCCCGAACATGCCCATGCTGGTGGCAACGGCCACAATCAACGCTGCCCGCGCCATGTTGGTTACCAGGACCATCGTCGAGTCGCGGCTGCGACCGGTGATTATCCGGTAGTCTTGCGGCCCTTTTCCACAGCGCAGCAAACGGGCATCCCCCCCCCTAAGAAAGATGCGCCTTTCGCATCGCATTCTGGATGCCGTCGTTCTCGATCAAACTTCTCGGCGTGCAGCTTCTTCAGCCGCAGGCTCTCACCCCAGACTCTCGAGTCGCTTGGTGCCAAGTGCTTTCATGCCACCAAATTTCCTCACCGCAGGTCGGAACGACGCCTTTTCACGTCCAATCCCCTTGCCATTGAGGATTGGTCTCCAATCCGCCTCGCACTCAATCCCGGGGCGATGCGAGATCCAGCATCTGATCCGCTGTCACTCATCCTTCCGCCACCACGCACCCGAGTTACGGAAGCCGATTCGCCTCTACGCCAAACGCCCGAGCCAGCGCGCAACTACCGGGCACCTCACCATTTCGACCTGCCTGACATTCAATCTTCCGGATTCTTTCCATAAAGGACTGTGCCAGGACGCCAGTCGGACGACCACAGACTCGCTATTGGATTTTTAGAATTCCTCGAAGATCGGCTCAGAGCAAGCGGAGTAGACGGCAGCACAATCGCTCCCTCCTTTCGAGGCACAGAGGCGGGAGGCAAACTCCGTGGCACTCTCGATCGTTGCACCGGTACCAAACTGCGTGGTTCCACCTGTGCCCGAGCTGGCGACAACGGCGGCCACGCATTGATTCTTATATGTAATTGTAACCTTACATCCCACTCCGCCGGATTCAGCACACTTCCTCTGCGCCTCTTCAACGGCCTCCGTCTTCCGTACCCGCCCTGTTGAGGAGCCAGAGGCGCCCGACGGCGCCAATGATATTGCGCCCCAAGTCTTGATCCATTTACCCGTCGCTCTGGGCCCACTGGTAGCTGCACCTTCGCCTCCAGGAATCGGGGCGCAACCACCGACTCCCTTCCCTCCGATCGGGTACTGCCCAGGAGGACATCGCCCCTCAGCCCGAGCCTCAAGGGCCGATGTGGCGAACATGAACACCAACGGCGCTAGCAAATGGATCATTCTCATCAGGCAACTCTCCTTACACAGACAACGCGCATCTCCGCGGGCTAAATAGGTGCCTTGGCAAATCGGCCTGTATCCGACGGCCTATCGGCAACATGTGGAGATCCAGTTGATCTACCCATCTGCCCCACGCCGCTTGCTCCATGCCCGGTGCTCCCCTTCTCTGGAGCCGGAGGCGTGTAATAACTACCCGGCGGCTGCCCACTCGGGCCCGGCGCCTGCTCAACCGGGCTGCCACCTATCTGCGAATATGCCATGAAGCTACCCAAGGTACCCTGGAAGAACATGGCCGCCATTGGGGATATTCAGAATAGTGTCCGTCAGGATCAAGCCCACGCCCCCCCCCTTCTGCGCCGCGCAGCGTCATCCGCAATGCTCTTCGCCAAAGTCCTCATCGACGGGAAAGCGCCTGCGATTGAGGGCCAGATGCGTCATCATTTCTGACGCGCACGCAGCCTACTTCGAGGAGAGGTTGCTCGTCGAACGGAACTTGGCGTGTTCACCAGCGCCGTTGTTCAGAACGAATCCGACGCCAAAATTACCATGTCCCAGACGAGGGCGACCCCATACAACTGCACTCAGGTGATTAGTGACGACACCTAACCCTACCAACTAGATCAGCTGCTCCAGCTCGCCGAAAAATGAGATGGCCTGCTTTTCGGCAGGCCATCCCCATGCAAAGGCCGATTCAAGAATCTCACCTGTGATTCGACTGGCATAGCTCAGAAAGATTCAAATATTGGCTCAGCACAATCCGTGTACAACACCTTGCATTGCCCTCCACCGTTCTTCGCACAGTAGGAGAGAACCCGACTGGTCGCCTCCTCTCTTGAGCCGGCGACTGAAATAGAAACTATTCCCTTGCTGCCCGGCTCAGGGTCAGCATATGCGATGCACTGGTTCTTGTACGTTGTATCGATCTTGCAGTCTTTCGCTCCATGTGTCGCGCACCGAGCAAGCGCTTCTGAGACAGCCTCTCGCTTGGAACGCCTTCCAACGGAAGCCCCCATATCGCCCGTGCTTGCCGCCCCAGCAATGGCCCCCCAAGTCTTGATCCAACGCCCAGTAGCAATGGGGCCGCTCTGGACGCCACCGGTACCGGAGCCCGGAATAGGTGCGCATCCACCTACGCCCTGACCACCAATGGGGTACTGCCCTGGCGGACAACGCCCTTCCGCTCTCGCCTCACCCGCCACAAACAAACATAGGAGCAAGCCGACAAGAATGAGAGGAAACATGTATTTCACACTTCTACTCCGTACGCTTGGGGGCTATTGATTGCCGGGATGTGCAGCTCTGAGACCGGTTTCGGCAACCCTGGAGGATTCCGACGACGGAAGGGTTGAACGTGCGGTCGCATGTCGATCATGCGCCCCACTGTCTTGGCCGGACTGCCCCTTTTCCGGCGCGGCCGACGTGTAGTAACTACCCGGCGGCTGTCCACTAGGGCCCGGCGCCTGCGCAACCGGGCTGCCACCTATCTGCGAATATGCCATGAAGCTACCCAAGGTACCCTTGAAGAACATGGCCGCCATTGGGGATAGTCAGAATAGTGTTCGTCAGGATCAAGCCCACGCCCCCCCCTTCTGCGCCGCGCAGCGTCATCCGCAATGCTCTTCGCCAAAGTCCTCATCGACGGGAAAGCGCCTGCGATTGAGGGCCAGATGCGTCAGCATTTTTGACGCGCACGCAGCCCACTTCTTCGGGCATGGGACCGAACTCCCGAATTCAGCTTCGAGAGTTCATTTCATGATGGCCCCAGCCACTCAGATCCCTCTACCAAAGTGCGATAGGTGTTGGACGTCGGATGTGTCAACCCAGCTCCATAGAGCAATCAGAACTCTTGGAAGATTGGCTCACTGCAATCCGTGTACTTGATCGTGCACTGCCCACCGCCGTGAGCAGCACAGTACTTCAGAACCTCAGTGGAAGCGGCCTCTCTCGTTGGACCACCGGCCATTGAAATCAATCCTTTAGAGCCCGGAGCCGGATCCGCATAAGCGACGCACTGGTTTTTATACGTTATCCCTACAGAGCAATCTTTCGCACCATATGTCGCACAGCGGGACTGAGCCTCAGCGACGGCCTCGGCCTTTGATCTCTTTCCAACCGAAGCTCCCACATCACCGGTCACAACAGATCGGGATATGGCTCCCCAGGTCTTGATCCACTTACCTATCGCACGCGGCCCGGAACTCCCCTCACCCTGAGAGGCTGGAATCGGGGCACAGCCACCCGCACCCTGCCCGCCAATCGGATACTGACCTGGCGGGCAGCGCCCCTCCCCATATGCAACTAGTGGGGCAAGGAACAGGAGAATCAGCAATAGAAAATTATTCATTCTCATAAGAAACCACTCGACAGCAGATCAAGAATTTGCGCCAACTTCCCGGCGACGCATCAAGTTAACGATTCACCCCGCGAAGGCCCGTGTCGTGAATCGTTGGCGCTGAGTTCTGTGGCAAGGTCATGCGAGCTGTCCCGGCAGCCGCATCCTGACCCGCCGTCGGAGCGTCAGTACTGTTAGAGGGCTTCGGAGGAGCGTAATAGCTCCCTGCCGGTTGGCCATTCGGACCAGGCGACACAGCCCCAGCACTGCCACCTATCTGCGAATATGCCATGAAGCTACCCAAGGTGCCCTGGAAGAACATGGCCGCCATTGGGGGCGCAGTCAGAATCAGGGTCGTCAGGATCAATCCCATGCCGCCCTGCTGCATCGCCTGACTGGTCATGCCGTCGCTGGACGCGCCCATCAGCGGAAACTTGTTCACCAGCGCTGTCACCCAGAACGAGGCGGACACGCGAATCACCATCTCCAGTGCGATCGACACCATTGCCGCCAGCACCGCCATCGAGAACATGGTTCCGATGCCATAGAACAACCATCGCTGGAACAACTGCTTGGTCTGGTCGAACAGAAGGCAAAGAATGAACAACGGCCCGAATCCGATGAACAACGCCATTGCTACTTCGTAGCGCAGAAGCATTGAACCCGCAGTTACCGCTGGACCACCGGTGCCGAGGCCGATGAACCACATGGCCCGGGTCTTGTCTTCCTGCAATCCAGGGTCATTCAGAATCTTGATGCCATCAATACTGGACAGCGCCACCTGCATCCAAGCCAGACTCTTGTCGATCTGCTCTTCCGGTGCCTGGTCTTTTCCGGCTAATCAGGCATTTCTACGTTTTCAGCCAGAAACTCATAAGCGCAACCTCAGAAGGCATCAAACTCAGGCTCGGTGCATCCAGAATAAATCACTTTACAGCCATCGCTCCCCTGTTTTAAGCACGCATCCACAGCCATCTTACTCGCAGCATCAACAGATGCCGCACGCGCAAACGTGGAGCCACCAAATCTTGCATCACTGGGGGATACGAATGCTGCACATTGATTATTGAACTCCAATACCACCCTGCAATCCGTAGCCCCCCGCTGTGCGCAATTAGCAAGGGACTCCGAAGCCGCATCCCTCTTCTTTCGCTTACCGAGAGCCACGCCGACATCGCCCCCCTTCGCTAAAGCGATGGCCCCCCAAGTCTTGATCCAACGCCCTGTCGCAACAGGCGACGCTTGGCCTGCTCCAGTGGTACCACCTGGGATGGGAGCACAGGCGCCGACTCCCTGACCGCCAATTGGATACTGACCAGGAGGACACCTACCTTCTGCATTGGCCGTCTGTGGCAATTGGCAGGCAATGATTCCCACACCCAGCAGGAGTACTACACCTGAATAGACACGAATTGACTTCATTTCCGGCCTCTAGTTCGAAGCTAAGCCTTTACGACCAGTATCAGAATTGCCTGACCCAACTGTGGAGTTGCTGCCAGTGACTACGACATTGCTCCCAACTGAAGTCGATCCACCCGATTGACTGCCACCGCTCGTCGACGGCTTGTCCGGCGTGTAATAACTACCCGGCGGCTGCCCGCTCGGGCCCGGCGCCTGCGCAACCGGGCTGCCACCTATCTGCGAATATGCCATGAAGCTACCCAAGGTGCCCTGGAAGAACATGGCCGCCATTGGGGGCGCAGTCAGAATCAGGGTCGTCAGGATCAATCCCATGCCGCCCTGCTGCATCGCCTGACTGGTCATGCCGTCGCTGGACGCGCCCATCAGCGGGAACTTGTTCACCAGCGCCGTCACCCAGAACGACGCAGACACGCGAATCACCATGTCCAGCGCAATCGAGACCATGGCTGCCAATACCGCCATGGAGAACATGGTTCCAATGCCGTAGAACAGCCATCGCTGGAACAACTGCTTGGTCTGGTCGAACAGAAGGCAAAGAATGAACAATGGCCCGAATCCAATGAACAACGCCATTGCTACTTCGTAGAGCAGAAGCATTGAACCCGCAGTTACCGCTGGACCACCGGTGCCGAGGCCGATGAACCACATGGCCCGGGTCTTGTCTTCCTGCAATCCAGGGTCATTCAGAATCTTGATGCCATCAATGCTGGACAGCGCCACCTGCATCCAAGCCAGACTCTTGTCGATCTGCTCTTCCGGCTTCTGATCCTTGCCAGTGACAACATGGGTGATCAGCCCCTTCACGTCCTCGGTCAGGAACTCATGAAGATCGCGCCCGAACATGCCCATGCTGGTGGCAACGGCAACAATCAATGCTGCGCGCGCCATGTTGGTTACCAGGACCATCATCGAATCGCGGCTGCGGCCTGTAACGATTCGATAGCCTTGGATCAGCACCCACAAGGTCATGAGGGTCAGCGCGATGCCGCCCACCCACGCCATCATGTTGTCCATCAGGTCGAAGCCGAACTTGCCGATTCTGTCCCGCAGGTAGTCCAGGATCAGCTTGAAGAACACGAAATCGCCAATCGACTGGACACGCGCGACGTGCCCCATCAGATCCTGGAATCCGCCCGAAAAATCAAAGTTGGCAATCGACCTGATCGTCATACCCACATTCCCTTGGTAATACTGCAATCACATGAGGGGCGACGCAGACGCGCGCACCCTTGGTGCTCCATTCCATGCATCAGTCGATGGACAGCGCTGCCTTCAGCGCCGCCGTCTTGACCAGATCACTGGCAATGGTCTTCATCGGGTCGCCCTTCAGCGCTGCCTGTGCGACGACCTTCTGATTGGCTTCCATCACCTCGATGTAGGCATCGTAGGCCTTCTGCTGTGCCTCGAAGGACTTTGCCTTGGCTGCCATGTCGTTCGCGGTGCGCAACGTGTCGTTCTGCGTTGCGTTGACGTTGCCGAGCAGATTGCTGACATTTCGCTGCTTCTCGATTGCATCGAGGCTATCGAAGAACGACGGCATCGTCTTGAGCATGAAGTCCACCGCATCGTTGTACTTGCGGTTCTGCATCATCCGGATGTTCACGCAGATCTGTTGCTGCTGATCTTTCCAATCGCCCTTGAAATTGAAAACGACCCGGGTCGCGAGAGTCTTCAGGTCGGTGCCGATTCCGCAGGTCTCGGCAACCAGATAATTGGGTGGCACCGGCGTCAGCGGGGCGGAATCCGGCAACCCGAAGGAATTCACGATGCCCTGGATCTGGACCATCGTCTCCTGGTACTCCTTGATCGTCTGCGCCCAGTCCCGTGCCCACTGGGTGTTCTCCTTGACGAACTGGTACTTCTCCTGGAAACGGGCCTGGTACGTATTGATCTGATTGAGGATGTGCTGCCACAGCGCAGGACCCGTTTCCTGCACCGGGCCGATGGCGCCCGCATTGGTCGCTGAGAGGGCCAAGGCAACGCCGAGCACCTTGGCCATCGGCTTGAGTACCTTGCGGGCGCTGGCCCGACGCTTGACGTTGTTCATTGGGAAACTCCTGTTGTTCTGATTGACGTCCACTTGCCTGTCTCCTGCTCGCACGGCCATCAGGCCGCGTCGGACCGGGGTTCCTTTCCCGATCCCTTCCGGTTCTTGTAGAAATCTTCCAGCCACTGCTCCGGGCTGAGCTCGTCTACAGTGACGCGATTGCGGACCGCGGCCGTCTGCAGGACCCGATGCATGACATCGATGTTGTCGGTCGAAGCTGAGATCACCGACAGGATGTCGTCCATGCCGCGCAGGTTGAGCTGGCACACGCTGGAGGCATGGCCCTGCTTGACCAGGAAGCAGCGCGAGCGCTCGTCCAATGCGGTCACCACCCTGAACTCGGCCTCGGTCAGCTTCAGGCCGTCCATATAGTCGCTCTTGCTGGCATTCGGGTTCGGCAGCAGGATCAGGGTAGCGGTCTGCTCGATCAGGGCGGCGGAGATATCGCTCTTCAGCGCATCTTCCGGGCTCTGCGTAGCGAAGATGCCGAGACCGTTCTGCTTACGGATGGTCTTCTGCTTGTTCTTCGCGAACTCCTTCAGGCCACCTTCGCCGTCCAGGATCTTCCAGAATTCGTCCATCACATAGATCAGCGGACGACCGTCGATCAGCGACTCCAAGCGGTGCAGCAGGTAATTGATCACCGGCACGCGCACTTCAGGATTGTCGATGATGTCGGTGTAGTCGAAGCCGATGATGTTGGCCTTGCTCAGGTCAACGGTATCGATCGGATTATCGAACACCCAGCCCAGCGAGTTGCCCGAGGTCCAGCGGCGCATGCGCGCGTAGAGGCCATCGTCGCCCATATTGGGCAGGCTCTTCTGGAAGTTGGTCATGCTGCGCAGGTGCATCGGCGTATCGAGCATGCTCTCCACCGCGCGGTAGATATCCTCTTCCTCACGGGCGCTGTACTCGCGCTTGCCGGCCAGCACCTTGATCAGGTCAGCCAGGAACTGCAGGTTGGCTTCGTTGTTCTCGCACTGGAACGGGTTGAAGCCGGTCGGTGCGCCGTTCTCCAGGGCCAGATAGTTGCCACCGCAGGCGCGCACGAAGATCTCCGCGCCGCGGTCCTTGTCGAAGAAGAAGATGGTCGGCGACGGCTCGTACTTCTGCACCTGGCTGAGCAGGAAGTTGATCAGCGCGGTTTTACCGGTACCGGACTTGCCGATCACCATGGTATTGGCGATCGCCTTCTCACCCAGCGAATTCTCCGAGGGATGGGTCGCATGGAAATTGAAGTAGTACGGCTGGCCATTGGTGGTCTGCAGCGTGGTGACGCAGTCGCCCCACGGGTTGTTGTGCTGCTTACCGGTGGCGAAGTTGTGCAGCGGCGACAGACCCAGGAAGTTCAGCGAGCTGACGTTGGCCAGTCGAGTGCGGTAGCGCCAGTTGCCCGGCAGCTGCGAATAGAAGGACGAAGTAACGGCCAGGTCTTCCTTGGTCGATACGAAACCGGCATTGGAAAGCTCGGCGCGGGTCGAGGCGACGTTCTGCGAAAGCTTGGCCTGGGTGTCGCCGTAGACCGCCATGATGAAGTGATACTCACCCAGCACGAAGTTGCCCGACGACAGCTGATCCATGGCCTGGTCCAGCTCGACGATCTGGCTGACCGCCTTGTCGCCGGAGGAGATCATCATGCCCTTGGTGCGGTCGAGCACCTTCAGCGCGTCCTGGCGCCCCATCGGGCTGAACGAATGGGTGATGACGTATTCGTAGTCGAGGTACTTCAGGCCGTTGAGGATGCCCGGGTAAGTCCCCTCGGCATACTCCTTGATGTTCAGAATGGCGCCGTAGTGATTGGCACCGTTGGGAGTATTGATCGCAAAATCGCCCGTCTTGGCCGAGAACATGTGGCGACTGACCGGCAGGTAATCCTTGATCGGTGCCGACAGCACCGGCACCGGCTCGTCGATGCGATTGATCAGGTAACCGAACAGCTCCAGCGTTTCCGAGAACACCACGCCATTCTTGGCTTCGTACATACCCAGGCGATACGGCGCGTAGTCGCGGATCACGGCCTCGACGTTGCCGGCCAGTTCCATCAACTTCTCTACCGCCTGCTCCTGCTCGGCGCGCAGCTTCTCCACGTTCGCCGACTTTTCGACGAAGCGTTTGCCCGCCACCACCGGGCGATAGATCATGGTCAGGTACAGCTCGTTCTGCATGATGCGCTGCGAGGACAGCATGCCCATGTACTGGTCGGAAACGTCCTGGTTGAAGCGCTGCCTGTAGTTGCTCTTGCCCTTCAACGTGCGACGGCGACGGATGTCGTGCACCCAGAAAGCGACGTTGACAAAGTCAGGCGCGCGCAACGTCTGCAGCAGACGGTTGAACGTGTTGTGGCGATGCTCGAGCTCCCACTCCTCTCGGCCGACAAACGGCAGCCCTTCCAGATGCCAGGTCAGCAGGTAGTCGCCGCCCGTGGTCTTGACCACGTTCGGGGCGACATGCGACGACAACGGGATGAACTCACTGATGGAGGTGTCAGGGCTGAACATACGACTGCTTCCAAAGAGGTACTGCCAAGAAGTTTCAAGAGACCTGGCGGGCGCGGATGCCCGCCAGGCCGGATCCGGACCTCAATCCATTCGGGCCGGCTTGTTGCGGTAATGGTTGGGGTTGAGCACCCACATGCCATCGTGCTCCTGCACGTTGCGCACCTTCAGCTTGAACATCAGGCGCAGGCCCAGCAGACGGAAGATCATTTCGTCACGCTTGGCCATGTGCCGCATGATGAAGACCGCCACCGGAATGGTGAGCAGGAACCAGAAGTTCGTGTACATGCTGAGCAGCAACAGCCCGCCTGCCACCATGAAGAATGGCAGGTAGGGAACGCCCAGGAACATCGCTGGACGCGTGCAGCCGCGGAACACGACGTTCTTATGCACTGTAGTACTGGATCACGTGGTTGATCAGGTAGGAGGTGCTGGTGCCACCACCGCACTTGCCGTCGCTGCCATCACCCAGCAGCATGCGCGCGATCTGGCCTGCGGCGCCGATCAGCACGCCACCGATCAGGATCGGGGCGACGTCAGCGATGCGCTTGTGCGCGAAGGCGATCTGGTAACCAGCGAAGATCACCGCGATGGTGACCACGGCGATCGAGGCGATGTTCAGCAGGCCGTTGATGTTGTTGAAGAAGCTGCAGACCTTCTTGTCGGTGCCGCCGAAGTCGGTGGCGCCGTTGGCGAAGACTTGCGGGGCAAACAGTGCGCCGACGAACAGAGTGGCCATCAGCAGGGTCTTCAGCGTGCGCTGGGCCTGGACGAGGTCGAGATTGGATCGCTTCATGGATTGATTTCCTTGTTGATGGACTAACACAACTGAATCGACCAGCCGGGGGACTGGCCGTACCACGACTTCGTCAGAACACGAAGGCCGCATCCCCTGCGGGAATCTGCTGCACCGGTGCGGACTGTGCCGGTGCGTTATATGAACTGCCATTGCCGGCCACTGGCTGATTGCGCTCATTCCAGGGCCGCAACATCACAGGGCCCTCGTTGCTGCCACCTGCAGCACCTGGCAACTGCTGCGGCATGGCCATCGCCTGCGCCGGACCCTGCTGAGGCAGCTGCTGCGGCATGCCACCGGCCTGTTGCTGCGGATAGGCGGCCCCTTGGGTGGGCTGCGCCTGCGGCTGCATCATCCGATCCACCGAGCCCAGTACCACTTTGGAAAGCGCCTGGTCGGCGATGTTCAGCAGGCTGCCCCGCGCCATTGCACCGGTGGACGGATACACGACATACGCACGTGCCGGGTCTTCCGACGGCACGTACACCGGGCCACTCGCCTGCGCAACGATGCGCGCCTGCGCCGGCGAAGCGAGCTGCGGGTGATGCTCGACCTTCACGCTGCGGCGTTCGCCGCGACTCACCACGTCGATCGGTGCAACACCATTGCTGGCAAGCTGCTGCCCGCGGCGCATCGAGTCATAGACCTTCTGCACATAGCCATGGCGGAAGCCGGTCTCGAAATTGCCCGAGTAGTAGCAACTGAATGACTTGCCCCAGTCACCACCGGAGCGCTTGTAGCACTCGGCGAGGATCCGAGAACCCGCTTGCAGGTTCGGGCATTGCTGGAAAGCCTTCTCGTAGGAATCCAGACCGTACTTGCCGAGGTTATAGCGGTTGACCTGGGCCAGCCCGATGGAGAAGTTGTAGCCTTTCTCTTCCAGCATCCGAACCGTCGCCAGTGCCTCGTCCAGCGCCTTGGGCTGGCGCACCAGAGCGCCACCGACTACGCCGATGGCATAAGGGTTGCGTGACGATTCAACGTTGATGACGTGCTGCATCACGTCCATCGACACCGCCATCTCCGGGCACGCCATCATCTCCAGTCCTGGCAGCATCCTTCAGCCCTCCTGCCCCTGGGCACGCCCAGGATTGAAATCGATACCGGTGATGTAGCGCGAACCGGCGTGCGCTTTGATATGCACGACGATGTCGATGGTCATCATCAACAGTCGCTTGATCACGTTGAACTCCAGGCCCGAACCTTCGGTGGAGGCCTTCACCATGAGGGCCAACTGGTCCCAGGTCTGCTCCGGACTGCCTGCATGGCAGCTGGTGATCGAACCCGGGTGGCCCGATGCGCAGTTGCGGATGAAGTAGAACGCCTCGTCACCGCGCAGCTCGGCCAGGATGATGCGCTCGGGCTTCATGCGCAGGCAGGCTTCCATGCAGCTCTTGGCACTGACATTGCTGGTGCTCTGCCCACCCTTGGAGTACAGCAGGTGCACCACATTGGGTTGGGTCAGAAACAGCTCGCGCGCGTCCTCGATCGTGACCAGGCGTTCGTTGTCCGGAATATGATTGACCAGCGCTTTCATGAAGGTGGTCTTGCCGCTACCGGTCGCACCGGATACCACGATGTTCTTGCGGTACATCACCGCACGCCGGAAGAACTCGGCGTACTCGCGCTGCTGACGCAGCTCCAGCAGCTCGCGATCCTGCTCGCTGATGCTGCCATCGCTTTCCAGGATCTGGTTGAAGAACCCATCTTCGTGATACTGGCTGAGCGACTTGGTGTGCTTGGACGGCAGACGGATGGTGATCGACACCTTGCCTGCATCGCACGCCGGCGGAATCACGAACTGGGCACGCTGGCCGGTGGGAAACGTGAGCGAGACCACCGGATCGGCATCGGTGATGCGCTGGCCGGTGTTGCTCTCGTTCACCACCGCCGTGCAGAACTGCCGGGCCCGCTCGAAGGTCAGGCCCGGCACGTCCACCCGTTGCCACCCTGCCCGGGTTTCCAGGTACAGCTCACCGGGACGGTTGATGCAGATTTCCGTCACCTCCGGCGAGGTCATGTACTCGGCAATACCCAGCACTTCGTATTGATAGCGCAGGAAATCGCTGGAGACGAGGGCAAGGGGTGACACTTCAGCGTCCATGATCGTTCGTTGGGTTACCGGCGAGGATGCAGCACGCTCGTGAAGTCGACGTCCTTGGCGACGTACACATTCACGATGGTGCCTTGGTTGATGGTCACGGTCGGCGGGCGACGTTGGCTGAGCGACTCGTTGGCCAGGCGTTCCATGGTGCGCGCGGTGGCGCTCTCATAGGGCGACTGGATGGTCATGCCGTTGTTGGCCACCGTGGTGGTCTCCGGGCCATGTTCGGCGGCGGCGTACTTGAACGCGTCGGCCAACAGGCTGATCATCAGCGCCGACGCGATACGGCTGCCCCAGTGCGCGCTGTACTGGCCCGGGTGGCCTGCGCCACCCAGCTGATCAACGCCCGGGCTGGACATTGCCACGTCAATACCGTTCGGCGTGGTGATGCGGTCCCAGATCACTTCCACCCGCTTGCCGGTAGGACCACCGCCATAGGCGCCATAGATCTTGGAGCCCTTCGGCAGCAGCAGATTGCGGCCGTTGATCGAGTACACCGGCTCTGTCACCAGGCACGAGGTGTAGCCCGCGATGTCAGTGATGATGCGGGTTTCCAGTACACAGCGCAGATAGGTTCCTCGCACCAGCAGCGCATCGGGGCTGCGGATGTAGCTGGCATTGGACACGTCATCCACGTCGGGGCCACGACGCACGCGCGCTGGCGCTGCATTCTGCTGCCCGTTCATCTGCTGCAGCATTGCCCGCGTGTATTCGTCCATGCCCGCCTGCTGCGAGCGCTCCTCATCCTGTGAACCGCCATTGCCAACGAAACCGTCGGCACTGGCACCCATCCGACGTTCGGCAAGCGTCGGACCACGAGGGCCCGCGGAGCGATCTTCCAACGTCACTGGCGGCTCAGGGCGACTCGGCCCCAATGGAGGCGGCGGCAACATCGGAATCGGATCAACGGGCTGCATTGCCTGCGCCGGACCCGGATCGGTCTGGACAGCATCCGGCAGTGTTGGCGTGCTCGCGCGCGCAACATCCGGCACCTTCGGCGCATCGTCCTTGTCTTGGCCCTTGCGGAAAAGCAGGAAGCCCATGGCAACAAGCAGCACCACGATACCGCCCAGGAACAGCAGCGCCTTGCGGTTCAATCGCTGCTCTTCAGCCGAGCGCAGCTGCGGCGCGGCCGCGTCCAGATCCGGTGCAGGCTCAGCCTGGGTCGTGCCGAAGTACGGATTCGTCTGCGCCTCCGGAGCAGCCTGTGCACCGTACGGACTCTGGCTCTCGTCGCGTCCGTTGTTCGGGTCGTTTCCGGGAGTGTTCTGCTGGCTCATTTCTTCACGTTCCTTCGCAGGCCGACGACGAAGTCGCCGTGGCGGATGACCAGGTACGGGTAGGTCCCGTGCACGATCAGCGTATTGCCTTCAACCGTGGTGTTGACCACGAAGTCTTCACCGTATTCCGTTTCACGACCGAACACGGCCGGGAAGATACCGGTCTTGTACTCCGGCGAATTCGGTAGTTTCAGGTAGGTGAAACGGCTGTCGTCGTAGGCGTTGACCGGGATCAGCCAACCCATCTTCTTCGCCTTGCTGGTCGAATAGGAGTAGTTGAAGTTGTACTGGCGGTCCTTGGCCAGTTCAGAGCTCAACAGCGGCTGCGCCTCCTCTTCCACCGCTTCCTGCGCGACGCCGAACACGGTGTCGTTCGGGTAGGTGAAGGCGATCTTGTACTGCACGCCAGCACGACGGGCCTGTTCCAGCTGGCGCCAGTCAGTGGCCACCACCTTGAGCTCGAAGATGTAGGAATGGGTCTCGGTGCGCACCATCATGTTGGTGTCGACGTCGACGTTCTTCGGCTTGAGATAGAACACGTTCTCGCGACGGGTCAGTTCCCAGCCGCTGCTGAAGCCGGTGCTGTAGTCGAGGATCTTCTCGTTCGGGCTCAACTCGATCTGGGTGGTCAGGCCCAGGCCGGTGCGAACCGGATAGATGCGGTCCTTCTCGTACTCGTAATGGTCCACCGCCTGCGCCATCGCCGCTGCTGAAAACAACAGCGACAACATCGACAGCAGCGCCAGTGCGCTTCCCCTGATATTTCGACTACTCATCGGTTGCTTGCTCCATCAGCAGTTCCGGTGGAATTGTTCTGCGCCGGCCTCATGGCCGGCTGTCCGGGCATGGCCTGCCCCGGCATTGCTTGCCCCTGCACCGGCTGACCCGGCATGGGCTGCCCCTGTACGGGCTGACCCGG
Source organism: Stenotrophomonas sp. 99219_Sma (assembly GCF_056480785.1). Classification (NCBI taxonomy): domain Bacteria; kingdom Pseudomonadati; phylum Pseudomonadota; class Gammaproteobacteria; order Lysobacterales; family Lysobacteraceae; genus Stenotrophomonas; species Stenotrophomonas sp. 99219_Sma. Next base: position 2,855,440 of record NZ_CM151117.1, read on the forward strand.
CATCGGCTGGCCCGGCGTCGGGCCATTGGCCGGGACGGCGACCGGCTGGCCGGTGGCCGGATCGATCATCGTGGCCGCGGCCGGGTTGTTGGGATCGTAGACACCCTGGGCCTGCTGCGCGGCCTGTGCAGCCTGCTGCGCCTGCGCCTGCATGGCGCCGTCATCCGGCACCGGGACGCCACGGGAATAGTCGTTGTCGACGCGATACTCGGTGACCTGGAAGGCCAGCGGATTGAGGATGCGATCCTGCTCGGACAGCGCCAGGTTCTGGTTGTAGCCGAAGCGCATCGTCACCAGCTGGTTGTCCAGGTAGGTGGCAACGCCAGTGCGCTTGTCCAGCAGGCTGCGCTGGATGCGCACCGAAGCGCCGCGGAAGCTGCCGTTCGCTTCGGCGCCCAGCGGCGTGATGCTGAGGATCTTGACCCGGATGGCACGTTCGCGGCCATACATGACGAACGGGTTCTGCGGGTTGTTGCCGGCATAGCGCACGCGCATGGACTGCGCCACCGGATCGGTGGACATCACGAACACCAGTTCCCAATCGCGCAGGCCCATCACCGCCGAGTCGTACGACTCGCGCGCCAGTACGTACTGGGCCACATTGCTGCGATTGATCGCTTCGTTGCTGGTAATCGTCTCGCCCTGGAAGGTCCCGCTCAGGCGTGCGACCGTCGCGGTACCCGTGTACGCATCGGCCATCACCAGGAACGGCACCTTCTCCTTCAGCGGCAGCATGTAGTAGTAGCCGCCCGCCAGTGCGAGCGACATCAGCAACGAGCCCGTGGCGACCCACCAGGCACGGCGCTCGCTGCGACGCGCCATGTCGGCCACGGTGATCTCGTAGCTGACCGCCTTGGCGACCGACTGCTCGACCTTGGGACTGTTGCCGGGATCCTTCTTGCGGAACATGGATTCTTCCGTACTGCTGAAACATCAATGGGCATGGAGCCCCTGCGACAGGCGCGCGGGGAGCGGCACGTTCGATGGTTTCGAGGTGGACTCAGGTGCCGCTGTTGGAATCAGCGCCCTGCGCCGACGCGGTGGGCGTCGAGCCTGCGCTCTGCACAACGATCTGGTTGCCAACAATGGAGACGGAGATGCCTTGCGCCGAATACGCCGAAGTCAGATCGATCACGGCCTGCTGCGCATTGGTGGTGTCGATCTTCGAGACCGCGCCATACAGCGTGAAGTCCGAGCTGAGGCGGTAGTCCAGTGTTCGTCCGGAATCCTTTGCCCAGCGCTCGAGCATGGCTTTGAGCGTGCCATCCATCGGCGAGGCCTGGTAGACGTAGCTGGAATACAGCGGGATCTCGGTCGTCGCCACGGCAAAGCGGTTGACCGGCTTCCAGCGCCCACCGAAATCGGGGGCGGACTTGGTGGCACACCCTGCCACCATCAGCGCCGCAACTGCGGCGATGGAGATTTTCGCGATAAACGCCTGATTCATACGGGCTTCACTTTGACGTACGAAAAAGCAGTCCCGAGCGTTGGTTCCCTGGCCGTCCGGCGCTGCATGGCGCACGCCGGAATCGGGGAGACGCGCTGGCATGCAGCACACCTGCCCCGGCTCCCCTGCAGCCCGAAAGCTGCCAACCAGGTCGCGGGGCCGCCAGACGTTGCCGACGACACACCCGCACACCCTCACCAACGTCGAAACCATCCTTGTTTCCATGGCACAAACTCCTGGCCACCCTGCGTTACAACTTTTGCCATCCAGCACACACTTCTGGATGACGCACACAGAGTTACACAACCACGCGTCAATTCCATGTCAGACAAGTCTGAAAATCTATGAACAGATGCCGAATTTTTGACTCAGCTCACGCTTTCACGTCGGTGAATATGAATCTACGTCACAAATTTAGCGACGTGAATTAGACGTTAAGCATCGGAACGTCGACCTTCGGCAGCAGCCGCGATGTGAAATAGCGATCCTTGTAATAGCGGATCTTGTCGCACTTCACCGGATGCGGTATGCCCTCGTAGAGGAATACTTCCTTGTCCGGCCCCATCGCCTTCAGCTCCTGCGGCAGCATCAGTGCACGCCGCTCTTCGGTGAAGTTATGGGTCTTCTCACGGGCATGGGTGACGTTCTTCTTGCGGACGGTGGTGTAGCCCAGCATGTCCGAGTAGTCGTTGGCGTCCTGCTGCTCGCGCGGCGCGTACAGGATCTGCAGTGCGTGGTTGGTGATGATCGTGCGTGACACTTCCCGGCCGTAGGTGGCATCAAGCTGGGACATGCTCTGGATGATCGGCAGCAGGCGGATGTTGTAACCGGCCATGTAGGACACCGCCGAGGCGATGATCTCGACCTTGCCGATCGAGGTAAATTCGTCCATCAACAGCAGGCACTGGAACTTCAGGTCCGGGTTGGACTTGGGCAGTTCCTTGGTGTTGAGGTTGATCAACTGGCTGAAGAACAGGTTGATGATCAGCCGGCTCTCGGCCAGCTTGTTGGGCTGGATGCCGATATAGATGGTCATCTTCTTCCTGCGCACATCGGTCAGCAGGAAGTCGTTGCTGCTGGTGGCCTTGTCCAGCACCGGATTGATCCAGGGATTGAGCGGCTCCTTGAAGGTGCCCAGGATCGAGGCGAAGGTCTCGTCGGCCTGGGACAGCATGTTGGCGAACGCCGAACGCGCGTTGGCGCTGAGGAACGACCGCTCCGACAATGCCTTGAGGTACTTCTTCAGATCGGTGCCGTCCCCCGACGACAACCGGTAGACAGCGCCCAGCGTGGGCGTCCCCGAGCCGCCCGGGAAACCGCTGCTGCGCTCGTCGTCCCAGTTTTCGAACAGATACAGGGTGAAGGCCATGAACGCGTTGCGCGCCTGGCTGACCCAGAATTTCTGGTCCTCGGCCCCGTCCGGATACAACATCGCGGCGATGCTCATCAGGTCCGAGACACGGAACGCCGGGTCATCGGAAACATAGCTGAGCGGGTTCCAGCGGTGCGTGCGCCGATCTTCGGCGAAAGGATTGAACAGGTAGATCTCCTGCCCTTGACTGGCACGCCAGCCACTGGTCAGGTCGAAGTTCTCCTGCTTGATGTCCAGCACCACCAGCGATTCGCCGTACTCCAGCAGGTTCGGGATGACGACGCCCACGCCCTTGCCTGAACGGGTGGGCGCTGCAAGGATCACGAACTGCTGGCCGTCCAGCCGCACCAGCTTGCCGCCATGGCTGCCAACCACGATGCTCTGGCCGGTCTTCTTGAACATGCCGTGCTTGGACAGGTCGGCGCCGGTGGCAAAGCGCGCGTCGCCGTGCAACGAGCGCTTGTCCTTCTTCAGCAGCAGCACCAGGCCGGTCACCAGCAGCACCAGCAGCGGCAGGCCGAAACCGAGATAACCAGCCCACTTGATCTTGCCCACGAAGGGCGCGACCTGTGGCTGGCCCAGCGCGTTGAAGTACTGGTAGTAGGTGTTCCATGTGAACAGCTTGGTGTCCAACCCCAGCAACAACAGGGTCAGGTAACCGGAAAACACGAAACCAAGCAGCAGGGTCGCCAGCGTGATGATGGCGATGAGCAGATACTTCTTACTGGGCAACACCCGGATCCTCCATGATGCGCACAAGGGCGCGACGGCCTAGCGGCGGCGCCAGCGCGACGCCTTCTTCCGCAGGTGGTTTTCGTTCTCCAGCCCGGGCTCTTCGCCCTCTTCACGCGCCAGTGCCTGCAGGCGTTGGCGCGCTTCGGCCAGCGACATCAGGTCGGTCAGACGATCCCCATCGTCGGCGACGACCGCATGGCCGACCACATCGCCCGGAGCGTACACCGGCGCGTAGGACACCGCTACCAGCTGATAGCGGCCGCGCGTCTCCAGCACATGCATGAATTCCTGCATCGACATCCTCCTTGTTCCAGCACTCCGCAGCCCCTGTGTTTCGCATCATGCCGACGTCCATGTCGTCATTACATGCAGGACGCCGACAACAATGCGCCGAACCTGCTTTCGTACCGAGCCCGTGCCCGGCTTGCCGCAACCCCACGGATCAAACGCTGATTTACCCCCAGCGTGGCTGCTGCTGTTGCGGTGCAGCAGTACAATGCACGGCTCCCCGCCCCCATCGCGCCCCCGCATGAGCCCCAACTCTTCCCTGGCTGCGCGGCTGACGCCCCGTCAGCGCACCCTGATCATCCTTGCCCTGTCCCTGGGCGGCTTCGCCATCGGTACCAGCGAGTTCGCCAGCATGGGCCTGATGCTGGAGATCAGCCGTGGCCTGTCGATCAGCGAAACCCAGGTCGGCCACCTGATCAGCGCCTATGCCATCGGCGTGGTCGTCGGTGCGCCGATCCTCGCCTTCGTCGGCGCCAGCTTCCCGCGCCGCAAGCTGCTGCTGGCACTGATGGGCTTCTATGCTGTCGGCAACCTGGCCAGCGCACTGGCACCGAACTACGGCACGATGCTGATCGCACGTTTCGTTGCCGGCCTGCCGCATGGGGCCTACTTCGGCGTGGCGATGCTGGTGGCCGCCGCGATCAGTCCGGCCGGCCAGCGCGGCCAGGCGATGTCGCGCGTACTGCTGGGCCTGTCGATCGCGATCCTGGTCGGCAATCCGCTGACCACCTGGCTGGGCCAGCAGCTGAGCTGGCGCACCGCCTTTGCCCTGGTCAGCATGCTGGCCATCGCCACCGTGGCGATGATCGCGCGCTTCCTGCTGCCCGACCCGGACGAGGTGCGCACCTCGCCGATGCGCGAACTGCGCGCCTTCAACACCACCCAGGTGTGGCTGGCACTGGCGATCGGCGCGGTCGGTTTCGCCGGCATGTTCTGCGTGTTCACCTACCTGGCGCCGACCCTGGTGCAGGTCACCGGCGTGGCCGAATCGTGGATGCCGCTGGCGGTGGGCGTGTTCGGCATCGGCGCGATCATCGGCAACATCGCCGGTGGCTGGCTGGTCGACAGGTTCCACTTCAAGGCCGCCGCGGTGGTGCTGCTGTGGTCGATCGTGATGCTGCTGCTGTATCCGCTGGCCGCGCAATCGGTGTGGACCATCGGCCCGATGATCATCACCGTCGGCACCATGGGTGCGCTGGCTGCGGTGCTGCAGACCCGCCTGATGGACGTGGCCGGCGAAGCACAGACCCTGGCTGCCGCCTCCAACCATGCCGCCTTCAATACCGCCAACGCGCTCGGCCCGTGGCTGGGTGGCATGGCGATCAGCGCCGGCTTCAGCCCGGCCAGCACCGGCTACGTCGGTGCGGCCACCGCCATCGGCGGCCTGCTGCTGTGGTGCGTGGCGGTGATGCTGGACAAGAAGCGCAAGAGCGCCGTCGCCGGCAGCCTCTGAACATCGCGCCGGATCGTCATTCGCTGCCCGTGCGGCGGCGGCGATCCGGCCGCAGCAACGCGGTATCGCCGGCCGCCAGGGTCGTCCGCGCCAGCTCACCACGCTTCACCCGGTCCAGCACCCGCTGCGAATTGGCCGCGCAATCGATGCCCTCCGGCCGCGCCTGGATATCTTCGATCAGGGCCAGCAGGTGCGCACGGCTCTCTGACAGCCGCAACTGCAGCGCTTCGATGTCGGCCACCTTCTGCTGCAGCATCGTGATCAGTACCTCGTGCTGCCACTGGCCCATGTCCGGCGGCAACAGCGCGCGGATCTCTTCCAGGCTGAAACCGGCGCGCTGCGCACCGGTGATCAGTTCCAGCAGCAGCACCGCCTGCTCCGGATAATCGCGGTAGCCGTTGGCCTGGCGCTGGACCACCAACAACCCGGCCTCTTCGTAGAAGCGGATGCGCGACGCTGCCAGGCCCGTGCGGCGGGCCAGCTCACCGATCTTCATCTGCCTGAATCCTCGACATGGAAGCCTGTTGACCTTCAATCAAACTTGAAGGTTAGCGTAGCCCCATTCCCCTGTCCTGGAGCTGTCCGATGTCGCTGTTCTCGCCCCTGGCACTGCCCTCCGGTGCCGTCATCCGCAACCGCATCGCCAAGGCGGCGATGGAGGAAAACATGGCCGACGCTGACCACGCTCCGTCCGAAGCGCTGCTGCAGCTGTACCAGCGCTGGGCCGACGGCGGCGCCGGACTGATCATCACCGGCAACGTGATGGTCGATGGGCGCGCCATGACTGGGCCCGGCGGCGTGGTACTGGAGGATGACCGCCACCTCGACCGCTTCACTGCCTGGGCGGACACTGCCCGCTCGCGGGGTGCGCAGATGTGGATGCAGATCAATCACCCGGGGCGGCAGATGCCGGCCGCACTCGGTCAACCCGCGCTCGCGCCGTCGGCCGTTGCATTGCAGATGGGCGCGCTGTCCAAGCAGTTCGCACCGCCGAAGGCGATGACCGAGGACGACATCGACTCGGTGATCGCGCGCTTCATCCGCAGTGCCGAACTGGCCGAGCGTGCCGGTTTCAGTGGCGTGGAGATCCATGCCGCGCACGGCTACCTGCTCAGCCAGTTCCTGTCACCGCTGTCGAACCGGCGCGAGGACCACTGGGGCGGCAGCCTGGAAAACCGTGCGCGCTTGCTGCTGGAGATCGTGCAGGGTGTACGCGCGTCGGTGGCGCCCACATTCGTGGTGGCGGTGAAGCTCAACTCCGCCGATTTCCAGCGCGGCGGTTTCTCGCCCGAGGATGCGCGCGCCGTGGTGGAGATGCTGGCCCCCCTCGGTGTGGATCTGGTCGAGCTGTCCGGCGGCAGCTATGAAGCACCGGCCATGACCGGCGCCGCACGCGACGATCGCAGCGTGGCCCGCGAAGCGTACTTCCTCGAATTCGCACGCGAGATCGCCACGGTGGCAACGATGCCGTTGATGGTCACCGGCGGCATCCGCCGCCGCGAGGTGGCAGAACAGGTGCTGGCCAGCGGCGTGGCTATGGTCGGCATCGCCACCGCCCTGGCGATCGAGCCGGATCTGCCACAGCAATGGCAGCAGGGCCGCGACCCGGCGCCGACGCTGCGCAACATCAACTGGCGCAGCAAGCCGCTGGCGGCCAGCGCGCACATGGCCGCAGTGAAGTATCAGCTGGGCCGGTTGAGCCGGCGCCACCCCACCGCACCCACGGTTTCACCGGTATGGGCACTGCTGCTGGCACAGGCGGCCACAAAGTGCCGGACCCGCCGCTACAGGCGCTGGATCAGTGCCCGCGCCATCGCACATTGAGCCGCGCGGTCTTCTCATCGCTGCAGCGATGCGCCACCATCTGCAGGATCGGCGGCGGTCCGCCGCCGGTCGCAGCACGCAGAAGGAACCACCGTGGCAGCAGGATCAACCAGGAACCGCGAAAAGCTGCTCGATGACCTGCTCTCGCTGGGCCGCAACTGGGCACTTGCCATCGCCATCGCCGGTGCCGGGGCTGCCGTCCACTACAACGAATCGGTCTACGAGGCCGGGCTCTGGCGCGGCCTGTTGCCCACGCTCTGCTTCCTGGTCGCGATCATCTGGATCGTGCTCAGCATCATCCGCTTCGACCTGACCATCCAGCAGCACTTCGAGCGCAAGCTGTCGCGCTGGCTCAGCCGCCTGCTGTATGTCGTGCTGCTCGGCACCGGCATCACGGCCGTGTTCTTCGTCACCGAGCTGGCAGAGAACAACCATATTGCGCGGATGTGCGACTCGGTAGCCAACGAACCCGGCAGCCGCATCCACAGGTCGGCCGAATGCCAGCGCCTGTATCAGCACCGCGCTGCCTACCGGCAACGGTTGGAATCGGCCGAGGGTGAGTTCGACTGAGGCCTGCATCGGCCCTGCATCGCGTGCGCGAAAAACACATGGCGTGGATATGTGATCGGGCACAGTGGCTGCGCCTCCCTTGCAGCAAACGAACGCCGCCGACATGCACCACCCGCCCGCCCCTGCCCGTCACGATGCCATCGCTCTGCAGGCTGGCGTGCTCGGCAGTGTGCTGGGCGTGACACTGTTCAAGGCGATCGCACTGTCAGCGCTGGCGAGTGGCTCTTTGATGGTGATCGGGCTGTGGCTGCTGGCCTGTGCGCTGCTGGCTGCCTGGGCACTGGCCGCCTGCCTGGCCTGCCTTGCGCTCAGCCGGCGCGTATTCGTGCTGATGCTGGCGCTGAGCATGATGCTGATGATCTGCGTGGCCTGACAGCAGCAGGCGCCGGACTATCGCGCATCTGTTACAGAATAACAAGTGTGATTGGTCGGATTGTCTGCGCCCGGTGTCACGGATTTGAATTCCATGGCCAGCCCGGCACCACCCGAGACCCTCCCATGAACCTGCAGCCCCTGCTCCGCACCACCCTCGTCGCCATCACTCTGGCCTCGCTCAGCGCCTGTGCAACCTATGACGACAGCAACATGCATCAGGCCTGCCAGGAGTCGCCGCATCTGAAGGACCTGCCGCGCGAAGTGGCTGCCCGCGAGAGCCGCTGCAACAAGAGCATGGAAGTGTGGTCGAGCGAGCGCAAGGGCAGTGACCGGCCGATCGACCTGAGCGGCAAGAAGAAGGATCTGTAACCGCACCCGGCGCAGCCCACATCGGCTGCGCCTCCGCCCTGTACGTCAGTCAGCCTCCGGCAGTCCGAACCCGCGCTGCAACGCTTGGCGCAACCCTGCCTGATCACCTCCCGCATCGCAGGCCCACGCGACAATTCCATCGGGCCTCACCAGTACCGCCCCCAGGCCGAGCGCATCGTCCACCGCCGAGGCAATGCGGGTGAACGGCTGCCGCCAACGGTCGACGGGGTTGTACGAAGCGCCGTTCTCATCGAGCACAAGCAACACCCCCTGCCCCGTCCTCAGCACCTCTCCCATGCGGCGGCCATCGGCCAGCAGGAAGTCCGGCACGCTGCGACCGGCCAATGGATGGCCATCGCCCAGATCGAGCTGTTGCGACACGCCCCAGACCCGTTCGGCCAGATAGGTGGCGCCATCGCGGGTGCCGGCCAGATCGGCCATGACCGCCGCCAACGCGCGCGAACCGGCTCCAGGACGCATCAGCGCAACCTGCGCGCGCGACCAGTCCAGTACGTTGGCGCCAATTGGATGCCGTTCCGCGTGATAGCTGTCCAGCAGCGCCACGTCAGCGTCACCGCGTATCACGCTAGCGAGTTTCCAGCCCAGGTTCATCGCATCGCCGATGCCCAGATTCAGGCCCTGCCCTCCCAACGGGGAATGCACGTGCGCAGCGTCGCCTGCCAGCAGCACGCGGCCGTTGCGATAGGCGCTGGCCTGGCGCGCACCATCGGTCCAGGTGCTGTGCAGATGCAGCGCGGTGATGGTCACGTCGCGGGCAGACACACGTCGCAGCAGCGATTGCGCTTCATCCAGCGCGAGAGGTTTTCGATGCCCGGCACCGCCATCGAAATCGGCAAGCGCGAGCACACCGGGGGGATTGAAATTGCACATGCCCTGCGCGGTGTACTGACGGCCCGGGGTCAGCACGCCGGGATCTTCCAGATCGACCTGCAGCGAATGACCGGTGAATTCGGGATCCGTGCCGATGAAACTGAAACCGCATTGCTTGCGCACGGTGCTGCGGCCTCCATCGCAACCTACCAGCCAGCGACCACGTACCGCCCCGTCAGCGGTCTCGATCTCCACTTCGGTTGCACCGGCGCGCACCGCCTGTACCGCACGCCCGCGTTCGATGCGCACGCCCAGCGTGGTCGCACGTTCGGCCAAGACCGTTTCCAGGGCCTGCAGCTCCACCGCCATCTGGCTGCCCACCGGCGACGGCAGGCGCCAGGTCCAGCGCGTGCGGTCGACGTCGTCCAAGGCAAACGGTATTCCGGCGAAGTGGCCGCCCAGCGCCCGCGGCTGCGCGAGCCAATGGGCGGTGCCGGGCGGCGGCGCCCCCTTCTCGGGCTTGAGCACCTGTGTCGCGGCGACCGCGTCCAACAGGCCGCGCCGATCCAATGCCTCCAGCGTAGAGGCGTTCAAGCCGCGCAGCCCGAATGGCAAGCGCTTCAACGGCGAGCCGGCGGACCTGGCCTGTTCCAGCACCAGCACTGAACACCCGGCCTGGGCCAGTTCACAGGACAGGAACAGGCCCACCGGGCCAGCACCGGCAATGACGACGTCGTACAGCATGGGGAATCCTTGTGAGCGCCGGGTCGGCGCTCTGGCGGGTCAAATGTTACACTCGGTGTACGTTTCCACAAGTGAATCGCCCATGACCCCGCCTCCAGGTCGTCGCGAACAGCGCAAGGCCGAGACCCGACAAGCGATTTCGGACGTCGCCACCGAGCTGATCATCCGGCGTGGCTTCGAGGCCGTCTCCATGTCCGAAATCGCCGAAGCCGCGGGCGTCTCACGCAAGACGGTCTTCAACTACTTCGCCAGCAAGGAAGACCTGGTGTTCGATCGCGATGAGGAGGCGCGCATGCTGCTGCGCGAGGGCATGATGGCGCGCAGCGGCATGACCCCGCTGGCGGCCTTCCAGTCACTGGTGCGCGAGTTGCTGGAGGCTGGCCATCCGCTGCTGCGCATCAATGCCGGCGCTGCCGCCTTTTGGGGCACCGTGGCGGAGAGCCCGGTACTGGTCGCGCACGCGCGACGGCTGCAGACGCAGTTGACTGACGACCTGGCGCGATTGATGGCCGACGCTGCCGGCCGGCCAGAACATGACGCCGAAGCGCGATTGGGCGCGGCCATGCTGCTGGCGTCGATGGTGGCGGCCTATGAGAAGGGATTGGCAAGCCAACTGCAGGGCGAGGACCCGCGTGAGGCCATGCTGCAGCTGATCGTGCGCGGCGCCACCGGGGTACTGGTGGCCTTGGCGGGCACCCCGTATACGGACCCCGGCGCGCGTCCATAACGCATTCGGGGGATAGGTCACGAAGTGTTGCAAATGTTAATCTTTCTCATTTGCAGACACACCCCCTCTCCCGATGCCTTTTCCAATGCCCCTGCAACGCGCCTTGTGCCTGGCACTGACCCTGCCCCTGGCAACCCTTGCCCATGCTGTCGAGCCCTCCACTCCCGCGCCAAAGGACCTGGACAAGGTCGAAGTTCGCGGACGTGCACAGACCCTGTACCGGGTGGACGATGCTGCGGTCGGCACCCGCACGGATACACCGCTGGAGCTGGTCCCACAATCGATCCAGGTCATCCCGCGTGAACTGATCGACGATCAAGCCGCGCGTCAGGTGACCGACCTCTATCGCAGCATCAGCGGCATCAGCTACTTCAGCTATGCCGGGGTGACCCTGCGCGGCTTCCGCCAGGAGAACGTGCTGTATGACGGCCTGCGCGGCGACCCGTATGCAGGTTTCTCGGTCCCGCAGTTGTTCAACATCGAGCGCGTGGAAGTGCTGAAGGGACCGGCAGGTGCGCTGTATGGCGGTGGTGATGCAGGCGGCGTCATCAACTATGTAACCCGCAAACCGAAAGCCAGTGCCGGACACAACATCGAGATCCAGCTGGGCGACAAGAACTTCCGTGCCGGATCGATCGAGGGTACCGGGTCGTTGAATGCCTCCGGCGGCGTGCGCTATCGCGCCGGGCTGTATGCCGACAGTGAAAAGGGCGTGCGCTGGAACACCGACAGCGAAAGCGTGATCGGCGACGCCTCGCTGGCCTTCGACATCGGCCAGACCGGCGAGCTGGTGCTGCAGTTCACCGACATCACCCAGAACCTCGGCGGCAATCGCCTGCGCGGCGTGCCGGTGAATGATGCGGGCACCTTCCTGACCGATCGCCGCTGGAACCACAACGAGGCCAGCGACTTCCTCGACATGCGCGCCAAAGTGGCGCTGGCGCAGTACCGCTTCGCACCGCGCGACAACCTGGATGTGGATTTTGCCGCTCGCTGGTTCAGCAACAACGAGCACCAGATGTACCACGAGCCGATGGGCCTGATCGATCGTGACCGCGATGGCGTGGCCGAGTGGATGACCCGCCAGCTGCGCAACCAGATCCGCGACAACGAAGCATTCACTGCCAACGGTAATGCAGTCTGGCGGGTGACCACCGGCACCGTCGAGCACAAGGTGTTGTTCGGTGCGGACGTGTATCAGCTGGATGCGGATTTCACTGCACAGACCGCCAACAGCGCCGACCTTGCACGTGGTGCGGGGCCGGTGCGCGGCATCGACCTGTTCAATCCCGTGTACGGCGACAGTACCTGGCACGACTACAACCTGGCGGCCCTGCCCTGGCGCAGCACGTCCACCCGCAGCAAGCGCTATGGCGGCTACCTGCAGGACGAACTGGCACTGGGCACACGCTGGCATGTGCTGGCCGGGTTGCGCTGGGATGGCTTCAAGGACGACGACCGCATTGCCGGCAGCAGCGTGGATGGCAACGACCTCAGCTGGCGGCTGGGGAGCACGTTCACCGTGCGCGAGGGCCTGAATGTCTACGCCAACGTGGCCAGCGGCTTCGTACCGCAGAGTGCTGCCAACCAGAACCCCGCCGCTGGCGGGCCGTTCGATGCAGAACGCAGCAAGCAGTGGGAAGTGGGCATGAAGTCCCTGCTGGCCGACCGTGTGACCTTGAACATGGCCGCCTACCGGATCGACCGCAGCAATATCGTGCAGGCCACCGGCGAAGTGATCGGTGGCGTGAACCAGTTGGCCGCGCTGGGCCTGGTGCGCAGTACCGGCATGGAGCTGGATTTGCTGGCCGACCTCACCGAGCGCTGGGTGCTGAATCTGACCTACGCCTACAACGATGCGCGGGTGAAGGATGCAGGCCCGAATGGCATCACCAACGCTTCCGGCGACCGATTCGCCAATGCGCCACGCAACAAGCTGGGAATGTGGACGCGTTATGACCTTCCGGCGATCAACTCCGCCATCGGCTTTGGCATGGATCACGTTGGCGAGCGCGTCAGCCTGGACGGGCAGACGGTCAAGGCCTACACCGTGTTCGACATGAGCTGGAAGACCACATGGAAGCAGTGGCAGTTCCAGGCCAACGTCAAGAACCTGTTCGACAAGGTGTACGCGGCCAGTGGCTTCATCGAACGCAACGGGCATTTCCCGGGCGAGCCACGGCGGGTGTATATGCAGGCGGCTTACAGCTTCTGACGCAGAGCTGGGGGCGGTGATGATGGGGAGGTGGCAACCCACCTCCCCTGTGGGTGTCAGTGCGAGCAGGCCACCAGCATCGAGCGGGTGGCCATCTGGGTGGAGGTGAAGCCGTTCTTGTTGCCCACCGCGATGGCGTTGCCGTCGTCGCCATCCTTGCTGAAGACTACATAGCCGCCTGGGCACATCTGTCCGGCCTTCTCGTAGCAGCCACTCCAGGAACTGGAGCCGCTGCAGTCGATGGAGACGCCGCGCCGGCCATCGGGTGTAACGGTCATCTTCGCGGTGGTACAGCCACCCAACGCGGCCACGAGCAACAACGGAACGAACAACTTCATGGGTACTCCAGGGATTGGGGGCAGCGAGTGGGCGCCAAGGCTGGAGTACCTGGATTGCGCGAACCTTGCGCCGACAGCGTGTTTCCTGCGTCACCACAGCCGTGCGGAAGATCGGGAAGGCACGCCATGTTCACGCAATGTTCCTGTAATACGGTGCCGGCGCGTGCCGAACCGGCCTGCCACGCCCCTTCCTGCCCAAGCCCTGCCGATGCACATCCTGCTGATCGAAGACGAAGCCGAACTGGCCGCCACCCTGAAATCCGCCCTGCAGCGCGAGCGCTACGTGGTGGACCTGGCCAACACGCTGGCGCTGGCCCGCGAAGCGGCCCTGTGCGGATCGCACGATCTGGTGCTGCTGGACCGCACCCTGCCCGACGGTGACGGGCTGGGATTGATTTCCCTGCTGCGTGAGCGCAACCCCGGGGTGCCGATCATCGTGCTGAGCGCGCTGGGCCAGCTGCCGGACCGCATCGCCGGCCTGGATGAGGGCGCGGACGACTATCTGACCAAGCCCTTCGCACTTGAGGAACTGTTCGCCCGCATCCGCGCTGCAGGGCGCCGGCCGAGCGGCATGCAGGTGGAACTGGTCAGCATCGGCCGGTTGGTGTTCGACCCGGCATCGGGTGAAGCCAGTGTGGGCGGGCAACGGCTTGAGCTGCCGCGCCGCGAGATCCGTGTGCTGACCGCGTTGGCCCGGCGGCTGGGGCGCACCGTGCTCCGCGAGTCGATCGAAATGGCAGTGTATGGATTCGATGACGGCATCCATTCCAACACGCTCGACTCGCACGTCTCGCGCCTTCGCCGCAAGCTGGCCGATGCCGATGCAGGAGTAGAGATACACGCCATCCGTGGCGTCGGCTATCTGATGCGGGAAGCCAAGTAATGGCGCGCCGTCCCTCGCTGAAGCGCCCGTTGATCGTCAAAACGCTGATCTATCAGCTGCTGGCGTTGCTGGTGGCGTTCTTCGCGCTGCTGATGGTGCTGATACGTGCCGACAGCGGTGGCTACTACACCATCCAGACCTTCGCGCCGGTGGCGGCCGACGCGGTGCACCGCGACCGCAATGGCGACCTCTACGTGCAGAACACGCCGGAACTGGCCGAACTGCTGAAGGTCGTTCCCGGTGCATGGTTCATCGCCGAGGATGAGCACGGCCACCACGTTACGTTCGGGCCTGTGCCGCCGGCCTATGCCTCGCTGGTAGGCGCACTGGATGGCATCCCCTTTGGCGACCTGCGCGGGCGCGACCGCAGCGATGGCCTGGCCGTCGTGGTCCGCCAGCACAGCGGGCCGGCCGGCAAGCTGACCATCATGGCCCATGGCGAAACCGATACGCTGACCTGGCAGATGGCGTTGGCGGCACACATCATCACCCTGCCGATCTTCCTGCTGCTGGGCCTGGCCACCATCGTCCTGACACCGATCATCGTGAGACGAGCCCTGGCCGGGGTGGAGCGCATCGCCCAGGAAGCCCGCAACATCTCCGCCAGTCGGCGCGGTGTCCGCCTGACAGAAACCGCGGTGCCGGTGGAGATCGCTCCGTTGGTGACGGCGGTGAATGAAGCACTGGAGCGGCTGGACGAGGGGCACGAGCGGCAACGCCGCTTCATCGCAGCCGCCGCGCATGAGCTGCGTACCCCCATTGCGATTCTGAGGGTGAAGGTCGATGCGGCCGACGACGCCACCTCGCGCAACCTGGCCGTGGAAGTGGCACGGTTGGCGACGCTGGCAGAGCAGTTGCTGGATCTGCACCGCATGGACGAAGACGGGCCGAAGGAAACCATCAACCTGGCGCGGGTGGCCAAACGGGTGGCCGCCGATCTGGCGCCGCTGTTGATCCAGTCGGACAAGACCGTAGCCGTGGCGGTGGAATCGCACTTCCCGGTGTTCGGCGAGACCGGCGCAGTGGAGCGGGTAATCTCCAACCTGGTGCTGAATGCCGCCGAACATGGCGGACGCCAGATCATCGTGCGCGTTCAGGGCAGCTGCCTGGAGGTCGAGGACGACGGCCCCGGCATACCGGTCGACCAGCGCGAACGGGTTTTCGAACCCTTCCAGCGGCTGCGGCCGCGGCAGACAGGCGCAGGCCTGGGGTTGAACCTGGTGCGCCAGGTGATCGACCGCCACGGAGGCCACGTCACGATTCTGGATGCGCCTGGCGGTGGTGCATTGATCCGTGTTGAGTTTCCACTGCACCCGGGCGTGACCAGCGCGCCACCGCTGGAGCACTGAACACACCGCGTGCACCTGTGTAACTGGCACCTGTCCATGCGATGCCGGTAGCGAGGACAGGCAAGGTTGCGGCAATGTTCGCTGCACAGCATCGGGGTGTGGCACCTGCCGTGCCACCGCGTTCCGATCTGACAGGAAGCCTGCATGTGACCCAGGGAGCTCCGCCACCGTCCTCTTCCACGCGCACTGTGCCACCGCGGAATTCGCCGGGCCTTACCGCTGCCGCATGGAATCGCCACCCGCGTACTGGCCGCGCGCTCGGCCTGGAACATTGGCCGCATTGGCTGCGGGCAGTTCCCGAAACCGAGCGCGCAGGTGTATTGATGCGGCTGTTCGGCGCCTTGTTCCTGCTGCTGCCCGGCATTGCACTGGTGGCTTCAACGTACAGGCACGCGAGCGCTGCGGCGGCCGCTGCTGTGCTCCTGTTCGTTGCCGTGCATGCTGCGCTGCATGGGTTGGCGGCATGGCGTGCGGCAACCTCGCGCCCGATGCCACCACTGCTGCGCGTCCTGGATGGTCATGCCGCCGGGATAATGATTGCCAGCGCGCTGCTGATCAGCATCGGTGCAGGGATGACGAAGCTGCCTGTTCCAGCATTCTTCTGGTTGTTGGCCGGCGCGGTGAGTCAACTCTTCGCTGCGCGATTGGCAGGTCACCGGCTGCGCAATGCACTGCTGGTTCTCGGTAGCGCCCTGCAGTTCATCGCCGTAGCATTGCTCGCCCTTCTTGCCGCACGCTGACACAGCGATAGCCCCGCAAGGTTCACGCAACCCAGCGCATCGAGACTCGACGGCCAACCCCGTCTGCCACGCCAGACGTGTGTCTCTACTGCCGCGAGGACCCGCGATGACCTGTCTCTACTGGATGCTGCGACGATGAGCGCCGCACCACGCAAGCGCCGCCGCGCGCTCCTGATTGCTACCGCCCTGCTGTGCAGCGCACTGATTCTGTTCGCATGGTTGCGGCCGACACCACCACCGCAACTGCAGGTTGCACCCGTCGTTCGAGGCAACATCGAACAGGTGGTGGAAGCCACTGGCACGCTGAAGCCCTCGCGGCTGGTCAGCGTGGGTGCGCAGGTCTCCGGCCGCATCGACACCCTGCATGTGAAACTGGGCGACAAAGTGAAAGCCGGCGATCCCATCGCCGATATCGATTCGCGTACTCAGCGCAATGCACTACTGAGCGCGCAGGCCGCACAGCGCGCCGCGCGCGCCAACCGCGATGCACTGACCACCGACCTGCGCCAGTTCGAATTGACACTGCATCGGCAGCAGCAACTGGCTGCCGCGCAACTGGTGGCCCGCGCCGACTTCGATGCAGCCAAGGCCAAGGTCGACGCCACCCGTGAACAGATCGCTGCGTTGAACGGTGAAGTTGCGCGCCGACAGACCGACGTCGATGTCGCGCAGACCAATCTGGAGTACACCCGCATCACCGCCCCTACCGACGGCACCGTACTGGCCGTGGTCGCGCGCCAGGGGCAGACCGTGAATGCGGTGCAGAGCGCACCGACCATCGTGATGCTGGGCAATCAGGACGTGATGACGGTGTACGCCGAGATCTCCGAGGCTGACGTCGTACACACCGCTGTTGGGCAGGAGGCGTTCTTCACCATTCTTGGTGATGCCGGCCGCCGCTACAGCAGCAGGCTTCGGGATATAGCGCCAGCACCGGAATCGATCACCAACGAAGACAGTTCCAGCCTCGCCGCACCGGCGGTGTCGGGTGGCAGCCGCACGGCCATGTACTACAACGGCCAGTTCGACGTGGACAACGCCGATGGCCGCCTGCGCAGCTACATGACCGCGCAGGTTCGCATCGTGCTGGGCCGCGCCAACGACGTACTGACCATTCCCTCGGCCGCATTGGGGGCGCGCGCCGTCGATGGCAGCTACAGCGTGCAGGTCCGTGGTGCCGACGGCCGCGCCAGCACGCGGCGCATCACCACCGGGCTGGATGACCAGATCCAGGTGGAAGTACGCGACGGGCTGAAGGAAGGCGAACAGGTCGTGCTGGCGCAGGCCAACGTCGAAGCCACCAGCGCACCCGCGCAACCCAAATGAGTACGACCATGACCGAGCCACTGCTGCGCGTTCGCGGCGTACGCCGTGAATTTGCCGCGGGCGAGCAGACACTGGTGGTACTCGACGGCATCGACCTGGATATTCACGCAGGTGAACTGGTGGCCATCGTAGGCCAATCCGGTTCGGGCAAGTCCACGCTGATGAACATCCTGGGTTGCCTGGATCGCCCTTCCGCCGGCGTCTATCAGATCGCCGGGCGCGAGACCGCGCAGATGTCGCCTGATGAACTGGCCGAACTACGCCGCGAGCACTTCGGCTTCATCTTCCAGCGCTACCACCTGCTGACCGATCTGACTGCACTGAGCAATGTGGAGGTGCCTGCGATCTACGCCGGCATGCCTGCCGAAGCACGCCATGCACGGGCAGCCACCCTTCTGTCGCGGCTGGGTCTGGGCGAGCGTATGCAGCATCTCCCTGGCGAGCTCTCGGGCGGCCAGCAGCAACGCGTTTCGATTGCGCGTGCGCTGATGAATGGGGGCGCGGTGATCTTCGCCGACGAACCCACAGGTGCGCTGGATACGCATTCCGGCAAAGAGGTGATGAAGATCCTCGGCGAGCTGCACGCGGAGGGTCATACCGTGGTGCTGGTCACGCATGACATGGCCGTGGCCGAGCATGCGCAGCGCATCATCGAAATCCGCGATGGGCGGATCGTGGATGATCGTGCAACCGGTACTCCTCTGGCAGCGGGCGTGGCGACGCCAGCCGTGCCCCAATCCGTGGGTAGCAGCGGCTGGCAGGTCTGGCGGGACCGGTTCGCTGAAGCCTTCCGCATGGCACTGCGCGCGATGAACGCCCACCGCATGCGCACCTTCCTGACCATGCTCGGAATCATCATCGGCATTGCTTCGGTCGTGGCGGTGGTAGCACTGGGCACCGGTGCACGGCAGGCCATCCTGTCCAACATCTCCTCGTTGGGTACCAACACGATCGAGATCCATCCCGGTTCCGGTTTTGGCGACCTGCACTCGGCGCGGGTGGAAACACTCACCCCCGGCGACAGCGTGGCCCTGGCCCGGCAGCCATTCGTGGACAGCGCCACCCCGGGTGTTGCCACCAGCGGCACCGCCCTGCGCGGCAACCGCTCTGCCAGTGTGCAGGTGCAGGGCGTCAGCGAGCAGTACTTCCGCGTGCATGGCCTGAAGCTCGGCGAGGGCGCCTTCTTCGGTCCACCCGGCGTGGCCGGCTACCAGCAGGTGGTGGTGATCGACGCCAATACCCGCGCACGCTTCTTCGCCGCGACCGACAACCCGATCGGGCAGACCCTGCTGCTGGGCAATGTTCCAGTGCGCGTGTTGGGTGTGGTGAAGAAGGACGCCGGTGCGGCCGGTGATGCATCGCTGCTGCGGGTATGGCTGCCCTACACCACCGCAATGGCGCGCGTACTGGGGCAGAGCCACGTCTCCAGCATCACCGTGCGCGTCTCGGATGCGATCAGCATGGAAGCGGCTGAGCAGGCCATCGCGCGACTGCTGACTCGCCGCCACGGCAGCACCGATTTCTACATGAGCAACAACGCGCAGATCCGTAGATCCATTGAACAGACCACCGGCATCCTGACCATGATGATCAGCTCCATCGCTGCCATCGCACTGGTGGTGGGCGGAATCGGGGTCATGAACATCATGCTGGTCTCGGTGACCGAGCGAACCCGCGAGATCGGCGTGCGCATGGCGGTGGGCGCGCGGCGCAGCGACATCCTGCAGCAGTTCCTGATCGAATCGGTGCTGGTCTGCCTGCTCGGTGGCGTGCTCGGCATCGGCGTGGCGCTGGCGCTGGGCGCGGTGATGGAGCTGGCCGATGCGGGCTTCAGCCTGGTGTTCTCCGTCAATTCGATTCTTGCTGCATTCGTGTGTTCCAGCCTGATCGGCGTTGGTTTCGGCTTCCTGCCGGCACGCCGTGCCGCACAGCTGGATCCTGTGGAGGCGCTGGTTCGATAGCCGCTGCAATTGCTCGCCCTGACGGCAGGTTCACGCAATGTCTGCAGGGTGTACTACGGCTACCAACGATGTCCGCACAGGAGCTGGACGATGTTTCTGAAGACAGGAAGAACCGCGCTGATTCTGGCGGTCGCTGCGCAGCTGGTATTGATGCCGTACGCCGGCGACGCCCATGCGCAGCGAGGCGACCGCTACAACCCGCACTGGAACCAGGACTACCGCGATCGGGAGCGCGATGCATGGGAACGGCGCGAACGTGAGCGGAATCATGAGCGCGAACGCGAGCGCCGGCACGATGCCAAGACCGCCAGTGTCGTGGTGGGCGTGGTAGGTGCAGCGGTGGTGGCCGGCGTGATTGCCGCTGCCGCCAAACGTGAGCGTGAGACCCGCGAGCGCGCCGACTACTGCATGAACCGCTACGGCAACTACGACCGCCGCAACGACACCTATCGCGGCGCCGACGGCTACACCTATCCCTGCCGCTGATCTGCAATTCTCAAGGAGAATCACCCATGACCAGGATCACTCTGTTGATCGCCCTGTGCACTGCCCCGTTGCTGGCCCAGGCCTCACCGGCCGACCCGAAGCAGGCCTACATCGACGCCACATTCACCGCCATGGATGCCAACAACGACGGACGCGTCGACAAGACCGAGTACGCGACATTTCAGCAGGAACGTTTCAGCAAGCAGGCCGATTCCATCGACGCCGCGTTTTCCGCGATGGACAGGAACAAAGACGGCAGGATCAGCAAGGAGGAAGCCAACGTGGTGCCGGAGATCGCGAAGTACTTCGCGGGCCTGGACACCGATGGTGATGGCTATCTGTCGCTGAAGGAAATGCAACAGGCCATGGTTGCCGCTCAGACTGCAGACGCACCAACAAAGTAAATCCAGGGCGGGGCGCTGAAGATGGATACCCATCCGGGCTCGGTGCGGGTTGAATACACCCTCTTCCCACGTTAGCCTCCGAGGTGCCCAAGGAGGGCTATCAACGGAGTGAAGCATGAAGATTGGATTCAAGCTGTCTGTTGCTATTGCGGCTGCTGCACTGACCCTGGGAATCGGCAGTGCCTCCGCGCAGTCCCGCTGTACCCCGTGCTACACCGCCTACGAGGCCTGCCTCGCAGCGGGCAATGGCGAGAAGGTGTGCTACCCGGCTTTTGCCCGCTGCCTGCGGAACAGCGGCTGCACCATCCCGTAAGTCACGCACTGCCGTGATGTGTGCCGGCCCCCATTTCGGGGGCTGGCATTGGCTGCCAGGCGCTGCCCCTTGCTACTGAAGAGGTTCCATACGCGTGGGCGGAGTGATTTCATCCCATCCGCATCGCGTTATTTTCGCGCGCCTGCATTTCGATATCCTGCTGGTGTTGCCCGACGGTCTGCTGCCGCTCCAGACTGGCGGCTTCCATCTGCTGCAACGACTGCGCAACCGGCGTATGCACTGCTACATCTGTTGGCATTGAAACGCGCAGGTGGGCGGGATCGTTCATCTCGCCCTGCACCACGAACACGTTCCGCCCTGCGGGAGCGTCGGCCGTCTGGGCGCTCAGCAGCACGTGATCGGCGCGTTCAAGCTGGTTGCGGCGGGCCAAGGCCATCACGCTCGCCACAAGACGCTCGCTGTTCTCATCGTGGGTGCGCCCGGCGCTGGCATCGATCGCGGCAACGCCTTCGCGCACCTGCTGCATCAATGCGTACTCCCGATGGCCTGGGCCGATGTCCGCCAGGCGGGTCGGCGCCTGTGAGGGATCCGGCACGTCGTCCGCCGCTGCGGTCAGCGGGCTGCGGGTAATGTTCCGATACGGGTCGTCCGGGTGGAACTGGGTACGTTTTTCCTGGCGTTCCAGACGAACCTCGCGCGCGTCGTTGAGTTCAGCGATACGGGCGGGATCGATGATCTCGCGCAGCGACATGTGACCGCCGCCCGCATTGACGCTGGCCCATTTTCTGTCGGCTTCGAAGTACACCGCGTAGTAGCTGTTGCCGCCGATGACGTTCGGATCGACCGCTGAGCGCCCCTCCAGTGCCTGGGTGGCTTCCAGCACGCTCAACCGGGTCAGGTACTGCCCGCCCTTCGCCCATCCCATCTGGCTGATGGCATCAACGCTGGTGTTGCCTACGCGCGGGCCTCCGGCGTAGTCGTTGTCGAGCATGTTGGTCCAGATCTGCTCCAGCTTCTCGGGGCCGCTCTTCTGCTCAGCCGCCTGCAGCAGCACGCGCGGCGTCCAGCAGTTGGGATCAAGCTCATGCCGTTCAAATGCCCGATCGTGGGCCAGCATCACATCCTTGCCGGGAAGATTCAGTGCCAGGTCTGGGCGGCGCTCGTTCATCCACTGCTGCCGCAATTCAAGATCTCTTTCGAGCAGGGTCTGCCCAAAGGACTCCCACTGCCGCTCGGTCAACTGTGCATTTGAGAAACGCGATCCCTCATCCTGTTGGGTCTTCGCGTAGTTCTGTGCATAGGTGTTCGCTACACGTCCCGGAAGGCTGTCATTGCGTACAACACCCAGTGCCAGCGTCCCGTAGCCATCGGCTCCCGGCTGCTGCGACAGGTAGTTCCAGTAAAGCTCGCGGTTGCCGTCTCTGGCATAGCTGCCAAGGACTCTGAGATCGCGTTCGGTCAATCCACTCATACCCTGTCCCTTCTCTTCCTTGATTCACCGATCACTGGGACCGGGTGCGCGCGATGACATCCCTGACAACCTCTTCCATACGCTTCCAGTCCTTCAGAAACGCTCTCTTGTAGTCCAGGCTGACGGACAGCTTGTTGTCGATGTCCACGAAATAATGAACGCAGCCGGCTGCCACTTCTCCTGGCTCACTGATCACCTCGCTTCCCTCCAGCCGCACGCCGTCGCGTCGGAATTCCTTGCCGTCACATTTGATGAACGAGCTGATCCGGCCGTCGGCCTGGCGTGCGATGTACCAGTCTCTCTCGTAGGCGGGATTGCGGACAGGCGGCTTCCCGTACCGCGCCTCATGCTTCTTCGCGTACACCACCATCTTCGCTTCATCGATTGCATAGGGCGTCAGACCCAAGGTCTCCGGCTGTGCAACGCGTTGATCGAGACGGTCCCTGGGATCCTCCCTTTCCACAGAGCCCTCCTCCGTGATGGCTTCATTTGACGACAGCCTTGAGAGCAGTGTTTCGACGGGAACCCGATCAACGTAGTTGATCCGAATGGGAATCTCCTTCCGGAAATCATTCGTACGCGGATTGGCCCGGGCACCCGGCGCCGTCGGCTTCATGTCCGGCCACTCGATGACCAGCGTCACACCCTCGCCCGGCCACGGCGCGATCTGGCTGTCCAGGTAGTTGGCCGGAATGCGGAAGGTGTTCGGCCCGAGCTTCGCGTCCACGGGCGCATCGGTATAGGTGTGGCCGTTGATCGTGCGGCCGGTCTGCGTTGTGCCGGACATGGCGGGATTCCTTTCGTGTTCGGTGGACGGTGGCCGTGCACATGCGCTGGCACTCACTGCGATGGCAAGTGCAAGCGGCAGGCAACGGCGGGGGGACATCACGTGCATGGGCATTCCATTGCAGGGTTCCGGCGCCACTATAGGGAAGTGGGTGTCAACGGAACAGGAACCGCATCGCAGCCGTTCACGGCACCATGCAGCGTTCCAGCTGCAGCGACAGGGCCTGGCAGGCGTTGAACAGGCCGTCGACCAGCGCTGCAGACGGGCAGCAGGCGGGATCGTCGCTCTCCCGCGCCACATGCGCGGCATGCAGCAAGGCGATAAGCGCAGTGATGCCCGACGCGCTGCGGGTGGCCAGGGCCAGATCGAAGGCCCGGCCTGGGCTAAGCCGGGTTTCGGTCCAGGGCTGGCCGTCGGCGCGCAGATTGCCGCCATGCCCTTGAAGGTGCGCGAAGAACGCTGAGGGTGCGACGGACTCCGCAGATTCACAGAGAGCGTCTTCGAGCTTCTCGGCCAGGGCCGCGGGAAGATCGCGCACTGCGGTGCCGAGCAGCTCGCGCAGGCGGGGAACGTCAGGGGTACGGTCAGGCATGGCGACAACCTCACGGTGTGGCCACCTGCAGATGCAAGGTGGCGGACGGTGCGGGTTGGCGTGCCGGATACGTAGTACGAAAGCCGACGGGCCCTAAGACCCCCACGCACCGTCCGCCATGAACAGGCAGAAGATGCATTGTCGTGACCGCAACATCAGTTGCAAGCACGATGCCGTGTACTACGTAAGTTCGGGACGCCAATCCCGGCCAGAGCGAGTGCCTTGGCGCGGGCATGATTGCCGCACTGAACCTGCACTGGGAAGCAGGAAAATCCCGCGCGGATACGGTCTTACGCCGGTAGCGTCACGGCATGGCGGGTTATCCATCGACTGATGCACTTCGCCATCAGACGTGCCCGGCTGTTGTGCACTACCCGGCCCCCCTATCCAGCCATATGCGACACATGCACCGAAAAATACACTGACCATTGGTGACAGCTGCCGTTGGCGAAACGGGCATGCGCACGCAGCGAAGGAGCGTACGCGCCTCCTCATCCTTCAGCTGTTGGCATCCGCATTCTTATGGCCGCGATAGGTTTCACCCCACTCGCGCATGGCCAGCAGTACCGGCACCAGCGTGCGCCCGAATTCGGAAAGCTCGTACTCCACCTTCGGCGGCACTTCCGGGTACACGTGGCGGATCACCACGCCGTCAGCCTCCAGTTCCCGCAGCTGGCTGGTCAGCATGGACTGGGTGGCGTTGGGCACACGCCGCGTCAGCTCCATGAAGCGTCGCTTGCCTGTCATCAGGTGAAACAGAATGATCGGCTTCCACACGCCGCCCATCACCGACAGCGTGACTTCCACCGCGCAACCGCTCTTGCCGTCCCAACGCCTGCTACGCATGCATACTCCGGAAAACCATAGTACCTACGGAAAATCATCGTTCTTGTTGCGATAACGGTGCGAGCCTAGCATGGGCTCATCCACTGAACGTGAGACCGCACCATGAGTTTCAAGGCACTGCTGACCCGCAAGACCAACGACGGCGTTTCCACGGAGCTGGTCGATTTCGATGAAGCCAACCTGATGGATGGCGACGTGCTGGTGCAGGTCGAGTACTCCACGCTGAACTACAAGGACGCGCTGGCCCTCACCGGCACGCGCCCGGTGATCCGGACGTTCCCGTTGATCCCTGGCGTCGATCTGGCTGGCGTTGTACTGGAATCGGGCAATGCCGGTTTCCAACCCGGTGACCGCGTGGTGTTGAACGGCTGGGATCTCAGCATGGGCCACCACGGCGGCCTCGCCCAGCGTGCCCGTGTTCGCGGCGAATGGCTCAACAGGATTCCCGCCAACCTGAGCACCCGCGACGCCATGGCCATCGGCACAGCAGGCTATACCGCCATGCTGTGCGTGCTGGCACTGGAAGATGCAGGCGTGACGCCCGGGAAGGGCGATGTGCTGGTCACCGGCGCCAACGGCGGCGTCGGCTCGATTGCGGTGGCGATCCTGTCCAAGCTTGGCTATCGCGTAGTGGCTGCCACCGGGCGACCTGAACACGCCGAGTATCTGCACAGCCTGGGCGCCGCCGAGATCATTGATCGCGCGCAGCTTTCAGCCCCGCGCGAGCGGCCGGTGAGTGCCGAGCGCTGGGCCGGCGTGGTCGATGTGGCGGGCGGCCCTACCCTCGTCAACGCCATTGCCGAGACGAAGTACCGAGGCACCGTGGCCGCCTGCGGGCTTGCGCAGAGTGATGAGCTGCATGGCTCGGTGCTGCCCTTCATTCTGCGCAACGTGACGCTTGCCGGCGTGGATTCGGTGAATGCGCCGCAGGCCATCCGCCAGCGCGCGTGGGATCGTCTTGCCACCGATCTGGACCCGCAGAAGCTGGAAAGCACCGTGCAGTTGATCGGGCTTGCCGGCGTGCTGGACGTCTACGACCAGATCATTCCGGGCAAGGTGCGTGGGCGGATTGTTGTGGATGTGAATGCGTGACGGCAGGCAGTCCCGCGGTGGCACGCTGCCGCCGCGGGGCCGATGCCATGCTGTGCGTCAATGCAGCGCTATTCTGAAACTTCAATCGGCAGCTTGCATTCGCTGCGGAACTTCCCCGCTTTCCGGTCCAGTTCAGCACGTAGCTTCGGAATCTTCGCCAGCTTGCTGCGCATCGTCGCGATGGGCAGCACGCCCTTGGCGTAACTTTCCGTCACACCCAGAGCGTTAGGCGCACCGCGGATGTGCCACACTAGTTTTTCCAGGCCCGTACCGTAAGCCAGCAGCGTATCCAAAGACAGAAAAGCCCTTCCGCCGAGGTTTCCGTTTCGGAGGCGATTCCAGTCCATATTGCCTGTCAGGCTGGTGGAGTAGACCGAAAACTGCTTGTTCGGATCTTCCGACCGATACAGGTGTATCCAGGTGTGTCCGGGATCCTTCGGCTCCTGGCCGATTTCCTTGGCGTCAAAACGGAAACCCATGACCACTACGACCTCAGCCTCTGGAACAGCCTTCTGGCGCGTCGCGTCTTGTGGCCAGTAGTAATTCAGGGTCCAGCTGCTGGCCATGCCAGTGCCGAATGGCGTGCTATTTGACGTCCATTCGTAGGTGTCGCGCGATGCCGTGGCACCCGTTGCTGCGTCCACCTCCCGGGACACACTCCATGTTCCGTCCGCTTCCTCAGTCCAGAAGCCACAGAACAGTGATGGGGTGGACGATTGCGCCGCCGCAGGCAGTGCTGCCAAAGACAGTACAACAGCCAGAAGGCAGTTGCGGCCAGATGTAGAGAACATTCCTGCAGGCATTGGATTCCTTCCCGGGGCGCCATCCACGGAGTAGTCGGAGCCATCCGCTACGGCATGGCGACAGCCTAACCCACTCCGACCACACGGCAACAGTCACGCGCCTGATCAAGCCCCCTTATCATGGGGCTGTAAGGGCACTTTACGCCCAGTGACGTACGCAAGGTAGTATCTGGATGTCTATGGAATGGCGCCCCTCGGGCTGGGGCCAGCGTGTGACCCGCTCGCCGGACTGGCGGCTGCGGCTGGATGGCGAGCATGTCGAGCTTCTGATTGAAGGCCGGCAGTACCGCCAACACATCGATGATGACCAGCGTGTGCGGATTCTTCCGGGCCTGTTCTGGGCCAGGGTTGCGCTGCAGAGCGAGGACGGCGAAACGCTGTCCGTGGACGGCCTGCCCAACGGCCAAGCTTCCCGCCTCGCGGCTGCTGTCCAGCAGGTGCTCTTCGCGCGCACCACACGCGGGCGCAAGGCGCTTTTCGAGGACATCCTGGAGCAGATCCAATCGTGGCTGGCCGAGGCCGACGCCCTCACTGACCGGGGCACCGCCGGCCGCCGCTGGATCACCCACGAACAGCAGCACATCCTGCTGGCCGAGCGCCCCACCCTGCCCTTGTCGCCGGCCGAGCTGGAACGGCTGTTCCTTGATGAGGATGTGCACGACGACCTGCACTCTCATAGCCATCGTGCCGCATTGGATGCCCTGCACGACTGGCAGCTGGATTGGCCCGCCGTATGGGGGGACGCCAATGCGACCATGGCGACGCGGGAGCTGGTGCTGGCCAAGGACTTCCTGGACCGGGTCGAGAGCAAGCCGCTGACCGAGGAACAGTCCCGCGCCGTCATCTGCTTCGACAACCGGGTCCAGGTCGTGGCCGCGGCCGGTTCCGGCAAGACCTCCACCATGGTCGCCAAGGCCGCTTATGCCATTGACCGCGGCTTTGTCGAACCCGAACGCATCGTGATGCTCGCCTTCAACAAGGATGCCGCCAGGGAGCTTGAAGAGCGCGCGCAGCGATCCTTCGACCGGCTCGGCATGGGCGACACCGTGGTTGAAGCCCGGACCTTCCACGCCCTCGGCCTAGCCATCGTCGCCAAGGCCACCGGACGCAAGCCCGACATCCCCGAATGGACCACTGACGCCACATTGGGCTTCAACAAGCTGGCCGAACTGGTGGACGATCTGAAGGATCGCTCGACCCACTTCCGTACCCAATGGGACATGTTCCGCCTGGTGTTCGGGCGCGACCTGCCGCCATTCGGCGCGGAAATGGAGGCCGATGGCTACGACCGCGATGGCACGCCCTACATCCGTACCCTGCAGGGGGAACGGGTGAAGAGCCTGGAAGAGTGCGTCATCGCCGACTGGCTCTTCTACAACGGCGTGACGTACGACTACGAGCGACGCTACGAGTTCGACACCGCGACAGACACCCATCGCCAGTATCGCCCCGACTTCTATTACGCGGACGCCGGGCTGTATCACGAGCACTTTGCGCTGGATGCTGATGGTCAGCCGCCGGAACATGTTTCCGACTATGCCGAAGGCATGCGCTGGAAACGCCAGCAGCATGCAGCGCGCGGCACGGCCCTTGTCGAGACAACCTCATTTGGCCTGCGTAGCGGAGAGGCGCTGCGCCATCTGGCTGAGAAACTGGGCGACTCCAGCGTTGAGCTCGACCCGAACCCCGACCGCGAGCTGCCCGAGCAGGGCGCCAAGCCCATGCCGGACGCTGACCTGATCGGGCTGATGCGCACGTTCATTGCCCACGCCAAGAGCAATTGCCTGACGCTGGATGACATGGCCGAGCGCCTGCGGCAGATGCCCGAAGATCAGTTCAAGGAACGGCATCGGCGCTTCCTGGAGATTGCCAGCCCCGTGTTCCAGGCTTGGGACAACGCACTGGCTGACGAGCACGGCATCGATTTCGAAGACATGCTCAACATGGCGGCCGGACTGCTGGAACAGGACCGCTATGAATCGCCCTACGAACTGGTGATGGCCGACGAATTCCAGGATGCCTCGCGCGCCCGCGCCCGTCTCTGCCGAGCATTGGTCAGTAAACCAGGGCGCTACCTGTTTGCGGTAGGCGATGACTGGCAGTCGATCAATCGCTTCGCCGGCGCCGACGTTTCAGTGATGACCGGATTCCGCGAGTGGATGGGACAGGGCCAGGTGCTAAAACTGGAGCAGACATTCCGCTGCCCGCAGGCGCTCTGCGATGCGTCCAGCCGCTTCATCGGCCGGAATCCAGCGCAGATTGCCAAGACGGTTCGGTCTGCTGCACCGGCGCTGGGCCCGGTGCTGCAGGCCTTCCAGATGACCCGGCGCGAGGAAATGCAGGATGGTGTTCGCCAGTACCTCGCCAGACTGCATCAGCAGTTGTTGTCCGGGGCCTTGCCGCAGGGACACAACGGACGCGTGACGGTGTTTATCCTGGGGCGCTACCGCGCGGATCGCAGCACAGTACCTTCAGACTGGAAGACTGCGTTCGGCAGCACGATGGACGTCGAGTTCCTGACCGCACATCGATCGAAGGGACGCGAGGCGGATTATGTGATTCTGTCCGGGATGGTGAATCGCGGCTTCCCTAGCCTGCGGTCGGATGATCCTGTGCTTTCCCTGGCGATGCCGGATGGGGATACCTATCCGCTGAGCGAAGAGCGGCGGTTGTTCTATGTGGCGCTGACGCGTGCGCGACGGTCGGTTGCGATGTTCACACTGCAGGGGAAGCGTTCGCCGTTCCTCGATGAGCTGGTGAAGGATGGGGCAGTGGAAGTGACGAGCCTGTCTGGCGTCGCCATCAACGAGGAACGCTGCCCGGTGTGCAAGGTGGGCGTGTTTGTGGAGCGGAATGGACCGCACGGGGCCTTCCGGTCGTGCTCCAGCTATCCGTTGTGCCACAACAAGCCGAAGGGTGGGCATCGGGGATGAATGCATCCCGCTACCTCCACGTATGCCCGCCTGCATCAGCGCACACAGGCACCGTCTCGGTTTCGCCCCCGGCATGGTGCGCGCCATGGCGTTTCCGGGAACGAAAAAGCCCCGGCAAGACCGTAATGCTGTTCACTTAAGCGGTGCAGCCTTGCGATCGACGGGATAACGGGTTTTGGAGATCTTCACCGTCCTCGGCGTTGTTGGCCGGGGACGGTGCTCCAGGAAGAGGCTGGCGACGCCGGATCGCAGCTGGGATAAACGCCTTCCGGTAGCCGAAGCGGGTTGTGCCGCCGCCATCACGATCAGCTGCGCGGAGATGTAGTGGCAGGCAGGTTTGAAACGTATCTCCGAGGGTGCGCGCCCGTAGGCAACCGCTGCTTGGCTGGCCTCCCGGCGGATGATGTTGTACGCCAAAAGCAGGCCCCAGACTTCCTGATACACCAGCTCGACGGTCTTGCTGCGCAGGGTGATGGCATTGCGCTGCATTGAGCTTTTAAGGTCCCTGAAACCGAGCTCGATTTCCCAGCGCTCCTGATAGAGCTCGGCTACGGCCTTTGTGCTGTACGTCTCTGCCGGTAGCGAGGTCAGCACCGTTTTCAGCTTGCCCTGATGCTCATAGCTCACTTCGCGCACCCGCCAGTGCGTGGGCAGCGCAGGATTTTTCTTCCGCGCCTGCGCAGAGACGCGCATTTCCAGCAACCGATCATGCGCGTTGTAACGCTCCACTTGCTCAGATGCCAGATGGCTACGCGAGGGCGTGAGCCAGTGCCGCTGATTGCCAGTGCGCGCCAACCCCAACAGCAGATCCGCGCCCCAGAAACCCTTGTCCAACAAGGTAATTGAGCGATCTGGAATCTTCTCGACGAAGTCCTGGGCCAAGCGCATTTCGCCGCGACGATAAGGGCTGAGCCGAGCGTCGAGCATGATGTGCGAGCGCACGTTCATCAGCGCTACCAGCCGCATCAGCGGATAAGGCGTCTGGCGTTCGGTGCCGGTATTGCCAGAGCCAAAATGCGCGCGCAGTTCCGGTGTATCTGCGGTGCGCAACAGAGCACCATCAATGGCCAGAACCTGCAGACCCTGCCAGTCATCGCCGGGGTAGCGCTCGGCTCCCCAATGCTGGCCGCATCTGCGGAAAAGATCCTCCACTGGATCAGCGCCAAGCCGCGCGCGAGCCTGGCTGATGCCGCTGCGTGCAGGCAGATCCAGCGACGCAAGGCCTTGGGCACAGATGTTCAGCCGCCTGGCCACCTCATGCACCGGCTCGTCGCGGAACACGGCCATACCCAGCACCAGCCAAAGCACCTGATCGCTGGGCAGTCTGCGTCTGCGGATTGTGGCCTGCGACGAGAGCTCCAGCGCGCTGGACACCCACTCCACCGGAATGTTCTGGGTGAAGGTGCTCAGGTCGGAGAAATTGAACAGTTCACCAAGGTCGAGCAATTGCTGTTGGACGCCCACAAAAAATCCGATGCCAGGAAACTGGCATCGGATTCTGAGTTGCCCGGCGGCTTAAGTGAACAGCATTACGGCAAGACCGAGGCTTTTGTCTGGAGGGTGGCAAGGTTGCAGGGTATCGAAAGGCCCCCACACGTCCCCGCCGCGCCCTGCTACGGAATAATGCAGCCGTTCAGACGCAAGCATTGCATATAGTTCCGGGTACAGATACTCAGATCTGTACCTGACGCCTCGCATGCAATGTATTGGACCTCGCAGACGGAACAAGGGCCGGGCGCTTTCGCCGTGGCGCTGCTGATTCCAAAGGTCAACGCACAGGCCGCAACAGCAACAGAAAGCTTGAATCCAATCTTCATGCCATGACTCCGTTGGTCGCCCTCCTTGGGCATCCGAAGCCTAGCGCGGGTGGATGGCACATTCAAATTGCCTGGCACCAGCGCCAACGTCAGCGTTTGTGCACCTGGAACGATTACCGTCCTTGAATGAAGCAATTCCCTGTTGGCAGAGGAATGCACCGGTTTATTCGTTTACCTGACCCTCGTGACCGGATGGTTGGCCAGCGAGGGGCATGGATGAAAAAAGCCCCTGTTTCCAGGGGCTCTTTGAAACAACTGGCGGAGAGAGTGGGATTCGAACCCACGGAAGGTTTGACCCTTCGCCGGTTTTCAAGACCGGTGCCTTAAACCGCTCGGCCATCTCTCCAATCGGGTCCCGGTCGCCCGGGCAGCGCCGTATTCTCGCACGTGAAGGGCATTTGCCCAAGACCACCCTTGCCCCCGCCCTTCGCATCCGGCACGGTGGTGCCTTCACTGCAATCGGAGCCCCCATGGCCCACCTCGACCTGGCCAACCTGCGCACCACCCTGCTGGACGACACCCAGCTGGCCGCAGTGGCCCTGCACCGCACCTTGGCCGGCCACCTGCCGGTCAGCAGCGGGCATCTGGTGGTCTGCGATCCGCTGGTCCAGGCCGAGGCGCCGGCGCTGGCCGACTACACCGCTCCTGCGGGCCGGCATCCGGTCGAGATCATCGTGCACAGCGGCCGCCCGGCGCTGGCCGTGGTCTGGTTCAAGCCCCGCGAAGCCCTCACTGCGTCTGCCCTGCACTGGCAGATGGCGCGCTGGACCACGCAGGACCTCACTGGACTGGATGAGGACAGCTTCATTGGCTATCCGGTCGACGCCGGTATCGGTTGCTTCATGGACACCGACACCCAGCAGGCGCTGCTGGCCCTGATCGAACAGGCCGATGGCGACGAAGAGAGTGAATGGCCGGATGCACTGATCGATCACGATGGCCTGGATGAAGGCGCCGAGTACCGCCCCTGGGGCGAAGACTCGCCGCACGGCCTGGTGGTATTCACCAGTGGCTGGGGCGACGGTGTCTATCCCAGCTATTGGGCGCTGGATACGTCCGGCATTCCAGTCGCCCTGGTCACCGATTTCCTGTGCATCGAGGGCGGTGATGGGCGCGACGAGCGCGAGATTGCCGATCAGGCCTATCGCGACAACCTGCCGCCTGCGGAAGCCGAGGCACTGGCGCGGCTGGTGGCCGCCGTGGAGCGCGATGACGCGGAGGCGCTGCGAGCCCTGCTGAAGGATGTGCCGCAGCGCGCCAACCAGATCGAACCGGGCTGTGGCGGCACCGCGCTGTTCGAGGCGATCCGCCTGGACCGTCCGCAGGCATTGCGGGTGCTGTTGCAGAACGGTGCATTGCCGGCGATGCCCGAGCGCCTGCACATGAGCAAGGTGACCAGCTACTTGGATTACGCCCGCTTCCTGAAGAAGCCGCGCAGCGCGGAGCTGATGGCGGTCCTGGAAGCGCCGGTCATTGCCGAGCCCAGGCCAGCCGCACCGCCGCGGCGCAGCTTCTGGGACCGGCTGTTCGGCCGGAAGTGACCGGGGCCGGAAAGCAGCAACGCCGGGCATGGCCCGGCGCTACCGTTTCACAGATCGGCGGTGCAGTTGCGGCCAGGTGCCTCAGCCCGCATCCACTGCCAACGCGCCCAGCGCACTGGCCTTGATCCGCTCCTTGGCCTTTTCACAGGCGCCACCGCAATCCAGGCGCGAGGCCTCCAGCTGCGGCGGCAGGTGCTCGGCCAGGAAGTCGATGAACACGCGCACCGCCGGCAGCAGGCCGCGGCGCGAGGCGAACACGGCGTGACACACGCCCTGCGGCAGCGACCAGTCCGGCAGCACCACTTCCAGTTCGCCGTTGCGCACCGCATCGGCGCACACGGTTTCCGGCAGCATGGTGATGCCGAAGCCGTCCTTCACCATGCTCTGCAGCAGCGGGAAGTCGAAGCCGGCCACGCGCGGCTGCAGGTCGACCCGGCGCACTTCGCCTTCCGGGCCATGCAGCTCCCAGCGCTGGCGTGCTTCGTCTTCGCTGATGCTTAGGGTGACGTGCTGGGTCAGCTCTTCAGGATCCTTCGGCCGGCCGGCGCGATCCAAGTACTTCGGGCTGGCCACCAGCAGTTCCTGCACCTGTCCGAAGCTGCGCATCACCAGGCTGCCATCGTCGTCCAGGCGCGAGCGCACGCGCAGGGCCACGTCGTAGCCTTCATTGATGATGTCCACGCGGCGGTTGCTGATGTTCAACTGCAGGCGCACCTTCGGGTACTGCTCAAGGAACTTGGGCAGCAGCTTGGGCAGCTGCATCTGCGCCAGCGATACCGGCACGCTGGCGCGCACCACGCCGCGCGGTTCCGCGCTGAGGCGGTCCACCACTTCGCGTGCGGCCTGTGCCTCGGCCAGCATCGTCTGCGCGTGGCGGTGCACGCTGGTGCCGACATCGGTGACGGCGAAACGACGCGTGGAGCGCTGCAGCAGGCGAACGCCCAAGTCGGTTTCCAGCTGGCTGATGCGGCGGCTCAGGCGCGACTTGGGGATACCCAGTGCGCGCTCGGCGGCGGCGAATCCGCCATGGTCGACCACCATCGCGAAGTAGTACAGATCATTCAGGTCATGCATGCCCGAGTTCCATATCTAGAACAATACGTGGCATTCAACCACCTTTATTCCGCCTTTGCAACAACCTATCGTTCTCTCCGTCGGCGGCAAGTCCGCCACCTCTCCCGAACATAGGTACTGCCATGAAGCTTCTGCACATCGACGCCAGCGTGCTTGGCGACAACTCCGTCTCCCGCCACCTGACCGCCGCCGTGGTGGCCCAGTTCACGCAGCAGATCGACGGCCTGCAGGTTGATTATCGCGATCTTGACGCCAATCCGGTACCGCATCTGCGCAGCGGATCGCTTGCCAGGACCGACGCTGCCGAAGCCGCCGATGCTGAACAGGTACTCGAGCAGTTCCTTTCGGCCGATATCGTGGTGATCGGCGCGCCGATGTACAACTTCAGCATTCCGTCCACCCTGAAGGCCTGGATCGACCGCGTGGCCGTGGCCGGGCGCACCTTCAAGTACACCGAGAACGGTCCGGTCGGCCTGGCCGGTGGCAAGCGGGTGATCATCGCCAGCAGCCGTGGCGGCATCTACACCGATTCGCCCGCGGACTTCCAGGAGCCGTTCCTGCGCCAGACGTTTGCCTTCTGGGGCATCAACGATGTCGAGTTCGTACGTGCCGAAGGCATCGCCTACTCGCCGCAGCACCGCGAAGACGCCATTGCCGGCGCACTGGCTGCGCTGCCGTCGCACGAAGCGGCCGAGGCCGCCGCGGCGTAACGCGTTCCAGCGTTCGGCGCCGCTCTCTCTCCTCGTCGAGGCGCTGAACGCGGGCCGGGATCCCCTCCCCCATCCCGGCCCACCCTGGCGGCCCCGCTTTGCGGGGCCGTTTTTTTGTGGCGTATGGACTGAGCGCTACGTCATCCACGCATGGCGTGGCTCTACCGCACGTGCGCATGGATACGCTGCCATGCGCGACGCTCACCAGAACGTTAGGCTGGGGCCATGAACTACATCGTGACCACTGCACACCGCAGCGAATTTCCGCACCCGATCACCCTGCGCCGTGGCCAGGCGCTGGTGGTGGGCGAACGTTATGAAGGGCCTGAAGGCTGGGAAGACTGGTTCCTGTGCGAGGCAGAGGGCCAGCAGCCGGGATTCGTGCCCGCGCCGGTGATCGGCCGCGACGCGCAGGGTGGCGCATTTGCCACGGAAGACTACTGTGCGCGCGAACTGGATGTGGATCCCGGGCAGCTGCTGCGTGGCGAGCGCACGCTCAATGGCTGGGCGTGGTGCGTGCCGGAGACGGGCGAACCGGGCTGGGTGCCGTTGGAGAAGGTGCGGGTTGTGGAGTGATCACGGTGGTTCATCCACGCATGGCGTGGATGTAGCCCGCATTGTAGATCCACGCCATGCGTGGATACGGTGCCATGCAAGCATGGCACCCACCAGAGCCGCAGCAGTGCCATGCAAGCATGGCACCCACCCCATCAGGCTATCAGCCGATGGTTTCCAGGCCACCCATGTACGGGCGCAGGGCCTCCGGCACGGTGATGCTGCCGTCGGCGTTCTGGTAGTTCTCCATCACCGCGATCATCGCGCGGCCCACCGCCACGCCCGAACCGTTCAGGGTATGCGCCAGTTCCGGTTTGCCGGTGGCCGGGTTGCGCCAGCGGGCCTGCATGCGGCGGGCCTGGAAGTCACCACAGTTCGAGCACGAGGAGATCTCGCGGTAGGTCTCCTGCGACGGCAGCCAGACTTCCAGGTCGTAGGTCTTCACCGCCGAGAAGCCCATGTCGCCGGTGCACAGCAGCACCTTGCGGTACGGCAGGCCGAGCTTTTCCAGCACCACTTCGGCGCAACGGGTCATGCGCTGGTGTTCGGCGTCGCTGTCTTCCGGGCGGCTGATCGAGACCAGCTCGACCTTCTCGAACTGGTGCTGGCGGATCATGCCGCGCACGTCGCGGCCACCGCTGCCGGCCTCGGCACGG
This sequence comes from Stenotrophomonas sp. 99219_Sma, assembly GCF_056480785.1. NCBI lineage: Bacteria > Pseudomonadati > Pseudomonadota > Gammaproteobacteria > Lysobacterales > Lysobacteraceae > Stenotrophomonas > Stenotrophomonas sp. 99219_Sma. The sequence continues at coordinate 2,891,028 of NZ_CM151117.1, forward strand.
AAGCACATCGAGTGGGCGGTCATGCGCAGCGGCAGGCGTTCGGCATCGACGATCTCATCGCGCACGATGTTGGTCAGCGGTACTTCCGAGGTCGGGATCAGGTAGCGCGTGGAGTCGCCCACGGCGGTCTTGAACAGGTCGTCCTCGAACTTCGGCAGCTGGCTGGTGCCGCGCAGCGAATCGGCGTTGACCAGCAGCGGCACGTTGGTTTCCTCGTAGCCGTGCTCACCGGTGTGCAGGTCGACCATGAACTGCGCCAGCGCACGGTGCAGGCGCGCAATCGGGCCGCGCAGCACGGTGAAGCGCGAACCGGACAGCTTGGCGGCGGTTTCGCCGTCCAGCCAACCGTTGCGGGCGCCCAGTTCGACGTGATCGAGCACCTTGAAGTCGAACTGGCGCGGGGTTCCCCAGCGCGCCTGCTCGACGTTGTCGTTCTCGTCGGCACCGGCCGGCACGTCATCGGCCGGCAGGTTCGGAATGCCCATCGAAATGGCATCGATCTTCTCGCGCAGCTCGTCCAGCGCCACTTCCGAAGCCTTCAGCTCGTCGGCGAAGGCAGCGACCTCGGCCATGATGGCCGAGACGTCCTCGCCCTTGGCCTTGGCCTGGCCGATGGCCTTGGAACGGCTGTTGCGCAGGCTCTGCAGCTCCTGGGTCCGCACCTGGATGCGCTTGCGATCAGCCTCCAGGGACTCCAGGGCAGACACGTCGAGCTCGAAGCCGCGGCTGGTGCGCAGGCGTTCGGCGAGGTCGGCGGGCTGGTGGCGGAGCAGGGCTGGATCAAGCATGGCAGGTGTCGTGGTGGGTATCAGGGATGGGATTATCGCTTGTTATACGGATTTCTGCCGCCCGGTTCATTCCCGGCGTGGCAGAATCGGGCTATTCCGTACTGGTCCGGTCCATGTCTGCACCCCGCTCGTCGTCCGCCAAGTCGTTCACTGTGCATATCCCGCGCAACGCCCTGAAGATCGCCGGCATCGCCTTCGGCGTGGGCGTGCTGCTGTTCGTGCTGGTCTGGCTGACCGGCCGTGACAAGGAGTTCTTCCGCGCCGACCCGGCCGCACAGACCCCGCAGGAAACCGCCCAGGTCGAGCCCCTGCCGGAACCCTTGGCCGCTGCGGCCGGTTCCAGCGACATGCCTGACGCCAAGCCGGCACCGGTGGAGGAAGAAGCGCCGAAGCTGGTCGAAACCGCTCCGCCGCCACCCGCCCCGATCGCCGAGCCGGCCCCGGCCGCCCCGGGCGCTGCGCCGGCTGCGACCAGCAACAGCCAGCCGATGCCGATTGCCGGCCAGTCGCCGCCGCCGTCGTACCCCGCCGCGGCCCTGCGCGCTGGCGAAACCGGCACCGTGGTGGTACGCGTGGATGTGGATGCCACCGGCTATCCCAACAACGCCACGGTGATCCAGCGCAGTGGTTCACGCGACCTCGACCGTGCCGCCACCGACGCCGTGCGGCGCTGGCGATTCACCCCGGCACAGAGCAACGGCCAGGCCGTGCCCGGCAGCATTGAAGTGCCGTTCGACTTCAAGACGCAGTAACTGAACGCTTTCCGGCAGGCAAACTGAACCCTTCCGGTGGCGTTGACGCAGCGCTGACACTTCCCGTCCGTGGCTCGGGCAACACTTCCCACGTCGTCAGTTGACGGAAGGAGTTTGCGATGACCGCCACCACCCATGAAGACCTTCATTCGCCGCAGCTGCAGCAGGATTCCAGCGTGCAGCACAAGCCCACGTCGCCCTGGATGTGGATCGCGCTGATCGTGGCGATGTTTGCGGCCGCCCTGCTGTGGCTGCGCCATTCCAACCAGGAGGATGTGGCGCCGGCACCGGTCGGTGAGCGCATGTTGCCCGCCCCTGAGCAGGCTGCGGTGACCGATGCAGCAGCACCTGCAACGCGCCAGGCCGCCCCGGCCTCCAGCCAGCACAAGACTGCGCCGGTCGCGCGTAATCGCGAAGCACGCCCTCTGGCCAGCAACCGCATGCCCACCTACCCCGCTGCCGCACTGCGCAGTGGCGTGCAGGGCAGCGTGATCGCCAGCCTGAATGTTGATACCCGTGGCAATGTCGCCAACGCTGCGATCGTTTCGCGCAGCGGCGAGCGCAGCCGCGACCTGGACCGTGCGGTGCTGAACACCGTGCAGAACTGGAAGTTCCAGCCTGCGGTGCATGACGGCCGCGCAGTAGCAAGCGTGGTGCGGGTCCCGGTGGATTTCCGTACCGAGCAGCGTTGATCGCGGACGAGGGGTTCGTGATGTTTCGACGGAGGCTTCGGCCTCCGTCTTTTTATGCGGAAAGGCGTGCCGACCAAGGTCGGCACCTACCGGGTGATGTGAGCGTGCCAACCAAGGTTGGCACCCACCGGGTGAGATGAGCGTGCCAACCAAGGTTGGCACCTACCGGGTGAGGTGAGCCTGCCGACCAAGGTTGGCACCTACCGGGTGATGTGAGCCTGCCAACCAAGGTTGGCACCTACCGGGCGATATGAGCGTGCCGACCAAGGTCGGCACCTACCGGGTGATGTGAGCGTGCCAACCAAGGTTGGCACCCACCGGGTTACGTCATCCGCCGGGCGTGGCCGCTCAGGCCAGGTTGAACCCGGCGCTGCGCGCCAGGCCATCGAAGTCCGGGAAGGAGGTGGCGACGTTGGCGATATCGTTGATGCGCACTTCGCCGTCACTGATCTGGCCGGCGATGGCGAAGGCCATGGCGATGCGATGGTCACCGTGGCTTTCGATGGTGCCACTGCCCAGGCGCACGCCGCCGTGCAGGGTGGCGCCGTCTTCGGTTTCATCCACCTGCATGCCCAGCGCGCGCAGGCCGGTGGCCATCGCGGCAAGGCGGTCGGATTCCTTCACCCGCAGCTCGGCCGCACCGCTCACCACGGTCTGGCCTTCGGCGGCCGCAGCGGCCACGAACAGCGCCGGGAACTCGTCAATCATGTCCGGCACCAGTGCTTCCGGAATGCGTGCGCCCTTCAACTGAGCGTAGCGCACCACCAGGTCGGCCACCGGCTCACCGCCCTGCTCGGCCGGATTTTCTTCGGTGATGTCCGCCCCCATCAGGCGCAGCGCGTGCAGCAGGCCGGTGCGGCGCGGGTTCAGGCCGACCTGCTTCAGGCGCAGCTCGGAGCCCGGAATGATGCTGGCAGCCACCAGATAGAACGCAGCCGAAGAGAAGTCCGCCGGCACCACGATGTCAGTCGCGCGCAGGCGCTGACCACCACGCAGGCGTGCTTTACCGGGCGAGAATTCGATGTCCACGCCGAACGCGGACAGCATACGCTCGGTGTAGTCGCGGGTCGGGTGCGGTTCGGTCACCTGGGTTTCGCCCTGCGCGTACAGGCCGGCCAACAGCACCGCCGACTTGATCTGCGCGCTGGCCACCGGCGAGGCGAAGTCGATGCCGTGCAGCGATTGCCCGCCATGCACGTGCAGCGGCGGCGTCCCGTCTTCCTGGGTGTCGATCTTCGCGCCCATCTGCGACAGCGGGCCGGTCACGCGGCGCATCGGGCGGCCGGACAGCGACTCATCGCCGATCAGCGTGCAGTCGAATGCCTGGCCCGCCAGCAGACCGGCCAACAGGCGCATGCCGGTGCCCGCGTTGCCGCAGTCCAGCGGCGCATCCGGCGCCTTCAGGCCGTCGATACCGACGCCGTGCACGATGCGCTGCGACGGGCTGGGGATTTCGATGCGCACGCCCAGCTGGCTGAAGATGCGCGCAGTGGCGCGGGTGTCCTCGCCTTCCAGGAAACCCTCGATATGCGAGGTGCCATCGGCCAGCGCGGCGAACATCACCGAGCGGTGCGAGACCGACTTGTCTCCGGGAATGGTCAGGCTGCCCTGCAGCGGCTGGCCCTTGCGGGCAATCCAGTGTTGCGCGTTGCTCATCGTTCGATCATTCCGTAAACGCCGGCAGCACCGGCGATGCATCAGGGGGCGGCAGCCGCAGCCACCGCAGCAGCACTCAGGGCACGGCCACCGGATAGGAGCCGAGCACCTTGATCTGCGCCGAGTGCGCTTCCAGTTCGGCCAGCGCGGCCTGCATCGGCGCGTCGTCGATGTGGCCGGCCAGGTCGATGAAGAAGCCGTATTCCCACTTGCCGTGGTGCGACGGACGCGACTCGATGCGGTTCATGCTGATGCCGTGGCGGGCGAACGGGCTGAGCACGTCGAACAGCGCACCGGGCTTGTCATGGATGAACACCAGCACCGACGTGCGGTCGTGGCCGGAGGTCGGGAAGATGTTGCGACCCACCACCAGGAAGCGGGTGGTGTTGTCGGCGTCGTTCTGGATCGGCTTGGTGACCACCTTCTTCAGGCCGTACACGTGGCCGGCACTCTCGCCACCGATGGCCGCCGCGTCATCGGCGTTGCGCGCACGGCGCGCACCTTCGGCATTGCTCGACACCGGAATTTTCTCGGCCTTCGGCAGGTTGGCGCGCAGCCAGGCCGAGGTCTGCATGAACGACTGCGGGTGCGCATAGATGCGCTCGATGTCCTCGATGCGGCCGCTGCGCGACATCAGGTACTGCTGCACGCGCAGTTCCACTTCGCCACAGATCTTCAGGTTGGAGGTCAGGAACATGTCCAGGGTGATCTGGATGGTGCCCTGCCCGGAATTCTCCACTGGCACCACGCCGAAATCGGCGTTGCCCGCTTCCACTTCCTGGAACACTTCTTCGATGCTGGCCATCGGCAGGCCCAGCGCCGAGCGGCCGAAGTGCTTGAGCACGGCCTGCTGGCTGAAGGTGCCTTCCGGGCCGAGGTAGCCGATTTTCAGCGGCTCCTGCTGGGCCAGGCAGGCCGACATGATCTCGCGGTAGACGTGCACCAGCAGCTCATCGCTGAGCGGGCCTTCGTTACGGTCCACCACCATGCGCAGCACCTGCGCTTCGCGCTCGGGACGGTAGTAGTCGACGGCGGCGGCGAGCTTGCCCTTGGCCCTGCCGACCTGGTGGGCGAAGCGCGCGCGCTCGGCGATCAGGCTCTGGATGTCGCGGTCGATCTGGTCGATCTTCGAGCGCACATCGGCCAGCGCCAGCGGCGCCAGGGTGGGTGCCGGGTTCGACGCGGCCTTGGCCTTGCCCTTCGCCTTGGTGGGCGCGCTGTCCTTGGCCGGTTCGGCCTTCTTCGGCGCCTTCTTGCTGGATTTGCTGCTTGCCATCGGAGTTCCTTGTTGCGGGGCACGCACCCGACGGTGCGCGCCGTTCATTGCTCAACCGTGACGCTGCTGGAAATCGGCCATGAAGGCGACCAGCGCCTCGGCCCCGGCCAGCGGCATGGCGTTGTACAGCGAGGCGCGGATGCCCCCGACCACCTTGTGCCCCTTCAGCGCCAGCAGGCCGGCGGCCTTCGCTTCGGCGACGAAACGGGCATCAAGCTCGGCATTGGGCAGGAAGAACGGGATGTTCATCCGCGAGCGTGCCGGGTGTGCGACCTCGTTGCGGTAGAAGCCCCCGGAACCATCGATGGCGCCGTATACCAGCGCGGCCTTGGCGGCATTGCGCTTGGCGAACTCGGCCACGCCACCTTCGGCCAGCATCCACTTGAACACCAGGCCGGCCAGGTACCAGTTCCAGGTCGGCGGGGTGTTGAGCATCGAATCGCGGGCGACATGCGAGCGGTAGTCGAAGATGTCCGCGCGCGGCTGGCCGCTGCGCTCGAGCAGATCGCGGCGGATGATCATCACCGCGATGCCGACCGGGCCCAGGTTCTTCTGCGCGCCGGCGTAGATCACGCCATAACGGCGCACATCCAGCGGTTCGCTGGCGATGGACGAGCTGAAGTCGGCGATCAGCGGGACGCTGCCGGTGTCGGGCACATCACGGAACTCGACGCCGTGGATGGTTTCGTTGGCGGTGATGTGCACGTAGGCGGCATCGGGCGACAGCTGCCAGTCGGCGCGCGGCGGCAGCGTGCGGTAACCATCGGCCTCGCTGCTGGCGGCGATGTTGACGTCGACGTAGACACCGGCCTGCTTGACCGCCGTCTTGCCCCAGTGACCACTGACCACGTAATCGGCACGCTGGCCGGGGGTGGCGAAGTTGAGCGGGATCAGCGCCTGCTGGGTGGTGGCACCACCGGACAGGAACAGCACCGCATAGTCTTCGGGGATGTCGAGCAGGCGACGCAGGTCGGCCTCGGCCTCGGCGGCCACGGACATGAACTCCGCGCCGCGATGGCTCATTTCCACGATCGAGGCACCGGTACCGTGCCAGTCCAGCATTTCCGCCTGCGCCTGGCGCAGGACCGATTCCGGCAAGGTTGCAGGGCCGGCACTGAAGTTGAACGCGCGCGTCATGTCACACCTGTGGGGCAAGATCCCTAGTATGCCGCAGTGCACCAGCCTTGCGGCCTTGTGCGGCAAGGGAAATTTGGTTTCATTGGAATCCATTGGCCAGCAGCATTGCCCCGGTAGTCGCCGACCTTGGTCGGCGTACGCCGTCAGGCGTCATCCCCACCGGAGAAGCGTGCCGACCAAGGTCGGCACCTGCCAGAGCGGATCCAGCGGACTCAGGCCAGGAGCAATGCCCCGGTAGTCGCCAACCTTGGTCGGCGTACGCCGTCAGGCGTCATGCCCGCCGAAGGAGCGTGCCGACCGAGGTCGGCACCCACCAGGAGCGGGGAGATGAAGACCGTCCCGGTAGCGCCGGGCCATGCCCGGCGAATGCAGGCTCAGCGCGCGCCGAACCAGAGCAGCAGGCTGAGCACCGCCGCCAGCAGCAGCGCACTCACCAGCAGCCACGGCCAGCGCCGGACCTTGCGCGGCGCGGCCGGCATCACCGGCGCCTGCTCGGCGTCCTGGCTGGACTCGTCTTCATCCGGCAGCGGGCGCCGGCGCGGGTCATGCGGCACTTCCAGCACGAACCGGTGCTGGCCATCGAACACCACCTGGTCGCCGGCCTGCAGCCAGCAGTGGCGCACGGCCACGCCATTGACCCGTGTGCCATCGGCACTGCCCAGGTCACGCAACAGCACGCGCTCGCCGTGCACTTCCACGCGGGCGTGCTGTTCGGCGAAGGCCGGTTCATTGATCTCGATGTCAGCGTCGCCACCGCGGCCGATCAGGCGGGACCGCGACAGCGTGAAGCTGCGGCCATGGTGCAGGCCACCGACACCGCGCAGCAGGCGCTGCTGCTCATTGGTGCCGTCACCGCTGTTCGGTGCGGGGGCCTGCAGCAGGCTCTCCACCTCGCCCTGCAGGACCATTTCCACGCCGTCCACATACACCGCATCGCCCGCACGCAGCAGCGCCATGCGCCGCACCGGGCGACCGTTCACATGAATGCCGCGGATACCGTTGCCGACCTGCAGCCAGAGGCCGCGATCATCCACGCAGAACTGCGCCAGCAGCAGGGCACCGTGGCCGGCGTCGCCGAGCCTCACACTGCCATTGGCCTGGCGCACGATGCGTTGCACCCCGGGCCGCAGCGGCTGGTCGGGCTGTTGTTGTTGGCTGAAGTGAACAAGCAGGTTCTGCACGCGGCGCAGCCTAGCAGGTTGGTCGCCAACGAAGAAGAACCCACGATGAGTGCTTGGCGCGAAGGCCCTCGATGCGCACAATGCTCGCCCTCATTGATCATCCCCGCTTTGCGCCAGGAGCCTGCATGTCCACCATCGATGTCCGCCACGCCCACGCCCTGCCCGATGCACAGGCGCGCGCCGCGATCGAACAGGTCGCCGCCAAGCTGTCCGAGCGCTTCGGCCTGAAGTCGTCCTGGACTGCCGACGTACTGAATTTCTCCGGCAGCGGCGTGGACGGTGCGATCGAGCTGCAGCCGGGCGCCGTGCGCGTCACGGCCAAGCTGGGCTTCCTGCTGTCGGCGATGAAGGGCATGGTCGAAGGCGAGATCCAGCGCGTTCTGAAGGAAAAGCTGGGCTGAACCCCGGCGGCGGCCATCACGGCCGTGCAACGCCAACGCGCGCTACTCTCGGGGCAGGCCCAACTCCCACGGGAAGTGCGATGAACCACTACGAGAACGACGACCGCCGCAACGACGACGCCTCTTTCGGTGACCAGGCCGAGCGCTTCTCGCGCAAGCTGAGTGACTCGGCGCAGCAGGTCTGGTTGGCCGGCCTGGGCGCTCTTGGCCGTGCACAGGCCGAAGGCAGCCGCTTCTTCGACGGCCTGGTGAAGGAAGGTGAAGCCTGGGAAGCCCGCCGCCGTGAACGCAACAGCGAACAGGGCCCGGGGTGGCGCGACAACGTTGAAACGTCGCTGGACGAGGCCCGCGAGAAGGCTTCCGGTACCTGGAACAAGGTCGAAAAAGCGTTCGACGACCAGGTGCAGGGCGTACTCAAGCGCCTGCACGTGCCCACCGCCGACGAGGTGACTGCGCTGGAGGCGCGCATCGACGCACTGCAGGCACGCCTGGCCAAGCTGGAGAATCGCGACGCGTCGGGCACTGATGCACCTGCACCGGGCAGCCATCAGTCGCCAGGCAGCGTGCCCTGACCGACCATTGTTGCAATGCAATAAATTTTGATTGACAATCGCGAGCAACCCGCCAATCGCTTCGGCTGCCGTTTGTTCCCTCCCCTCACGGCTTCAGGATTGGCGGGTTTTTCGTGCCTGCGGTATTCCGAATTGCGTGCTCCATCACGCTTCCTGTCAGGAACCTCCTGACTCAGCGGCACGGCGCGACCTTTACACTGTCGCCTTCGCATTCGCCCCTTCCGCGCACCTCCTGCATGCTCCCTTGGATCCTGGCCCTGCTGTCGGCCCTGCTTACCTGTTCCCTGGCTGTTGTCTATCTGTGGTGGATCAAGCGGCGGCAAAAGGAGATGCAACTCGGCCTGCAGGCCCTGGCGGGCATGCACTGGCGCGAGTTCTCGGTACTGGTCAAGCGCATGCTGCGCGAGCAGCGCGGCCTGCGCGAACTGGATGACCCGGGCGAGGAATCCCGTGAGCCCAGCAGCGATTTCCTGCTCAGCGACGGCCCCAACAGCTGGCTGGTCTCGTGCAAGCACGGCTTGGCCTATCGCATCGGCACCGCCGCGGTGAACGAACTGGGCGCGGCCGCGCGCCTGGCCGGCGCCCGCGGCGGCGTGCTGCTGACCGAAGGCCGGATGGAACGCGACGGCCGCAGCGCCGCCGAAAAGCAGGCGGTCGAGGTGCTGGACGGCCCGCGCCTGTGGCCGTTGCTGCAGCCCTATCTACCGGCGGAAATCGAAACCCGTGTGCGCGCCAGCGCCCGCCATGAAGCCCTGCGCCGCATTGCTATAGCCGCGCTCGCCGCGGTGACGCTGGGCCTGCTGGTGGGATTGAGCCTGCAAGGGCTGCATGTGCAGGACGCCCCGCCCGTTGCCGAGGTGGCGGTCGCCCCCGCGCCGGTCGCGCCTGCGGTTGAAGCGGCGCCCGAACCGGCGCCGGCCCCCGCCACCACGCCGCCGACCACGCTGCCTGCGCCGGCCACACCCTCAACCGATGCGCGCAGCAATCCCAACCCGGATGCCGCCACGCTGGAGCGCTTCCAGGCCGATCTGTCCCGTGCCTTGGCCGGCAAACCCGGCATCGCCAGCGGTGTCTGGCTGACCCGGCAGACGCTGGCGATCAACCGTACCGGCGAGCTGGACGCGGTGTGGCCGCGGGTCTGCGAGGAAGTCCTGCACTACCCCGCCCTGCGCAACGTGCGCATCCAGCTCAACGCCCGCCCCGGCGTGGATGAGCCGGTGCGCTGGCGGCAGTGCGCCACGTATTGATTGGGGTGTCCGTAGATCGACGCCATGCATGGATGCCTTTGTAGCGTCGAGCCACGCTCGACTCATCGCGCATCGCGCCAACAGCAGCCGAGCATGGCTCGGCTCTACATGGCGCCTGCTCAGCCCAATGCTGCGAGATGGGCGATGTAACTGGAGCGCGATTCACCTGCCGCTCTGGCCTGCGCATCCAGCCTCGCCAGGATCCGGCGTGGCAGGCTGATGTTGACCCGCTCGATGGTGTCGTCCAGCAGGGCCGGATCAATGCAGATGTACGCAAGAATCCAACGGATGTCCTTGGATGCCTCGGCGGCGATTTTCTGTGGCGCGGAAGGTGTCGGAATCGAGCGCCCGTCATCCAGGGCCGCATCAATCCAGGCGAGCGCAGCCTCCTCGGCAGCGCTGAGCGCCTCCTCAAGCGTGTCGGCCGCCGAGAAGCACCCCGGCAGATCCGGAACGACCACACCCCACGCGGTGCGCTCATCGCCTGCCTCGATCAAGACTGGATATCGCATGGGCCCTCCTACGTCAGTCCTGCGAGCTTCCGCAACGCCTGCACCAGCCCTTTCCCCAGATCCTTCCTAGGGTGAGGCATGGTGATGATGTGAGGGTGCTGCGGGTGCACGAATACATGATGGGATCCGCGAATCCGGCGACAGGTCCAACCTGCCGCCTCCAGATCCCGGATGAGGTCCCTGCTCTTCATACGGGGACGATACACATCGTACACACGCCTCGACAGAGTTCAAGGCGACAGCGTGTCCCGAGCGGGGCCGACCCTACCTTGCGCCAGGCGCGAAGCGCGCCACCAGGTCCCAGGCATCGCCGAGGAACACCTGGCGCACACGGGTGATCGGCTGTTCGCCGCGCCAGGTCAGGCGCTCGATCACCAGGCAGGCGGTACCGGGCTTCACCTCCAGCAGCTTGGCGGTGGCGGTATCCGCGCCCCAGGCGCTGATGCGGTGCTGGGCACGGGTCCAGGACACGTTCTGCAGCAGCCAGCTGCCCGGCGCGGTGGTACTGAAGTCGACCTCCAGCACCTCCGGCACGCCCACCGGGCTGATCAGGCGGTGCTCCAGCGCCAGCGGGCGGCCGTCGGCCAGGTGCAGGCAGCGCATCGCCAGCAGCATTTCGCTGCCGGCCAGCTCGACTTCACCGGCATTGCCGGCATCTGCAAGGCGCAGGTCGCGCTGCAGCAGACGATAGGCGTACTGATGGCCACGCGAACCCACTTCCATCGCGATGTCGGGAATCTCCAGCGCCACCTGTTCCAGGTGCGGGGGCTGTCGCGCCACGAACGAACCAGCGCGGCGGCGACGCTCGATCATGCCGCTCTCGGCCAGCGCGGTCAGCACCTTGTTCACGGTCATCCGTGAGCAGCCATACTGCTCCATCAGCTCGTGTTCGTACGGAATACGGAAGCCCGGCGCCCACTCTCCGCTGAGGATGCGGCTTTCCAGATCGCTGCGGATACGCTGGTTGAGCGTGGCGGACTTGCTGGCCTTCACGTAATGGGGTCTCGGTGGCGGGAGGCGATCAGCCCAGCACGCCGCGCAGGGCGGCAGCGAAGGCGGTGGTGATCGCCTCGCGCTGCAGGTGGCGGCCGTCGGCCACGCACTGGCGGCCATGGCGCCAGACCGATCGCAGCGCGCCATTACGTGCGGCGAACACCCAGCTGTCAAGCCATGCGTCATCCTGCCGCGCCTGTAGCGCGGGGTGTGCGGCATCCAGCTCGACCAGGTCGGCACTGGCGCCAACCTGCAGCCCGGCGGCCACGCCCAACGCCTGTGCACCGCCGTGCAGCGCACCCTCGAACAGGAAGCGGCCGCTGCTGCGGCTGGCATCCGGGGCCAGTACGTTGCGCCCGCGCAGGGTCAGGCGCTGACCGTACTCGAGCAGTCGCAGTTCTTCAGCCGCGTCGATCAGCACATTGGAATCGGAGCCGACACCGAAGCGCCCACCCTCGCGCGCGAACGCCTGCATCGGGAACAGGCCGTCGCCAAGGTTGGCTTCGGTGATCGGGCACAGGCCGGCCACCGCCTGGCTGGCCACGATGGCGGCGCGCTCATCGTCGGTGATGTGGGTGGCATGCACCAGGCACCAGCGCGCATCCACCGGCGCATGGTCGTACAGCCACTGCACCGGGCGCTGGCCGCTCCAGGCCAGGCAGGCCTCGACTTCGCGCACCTGTTCGGCGATGTGGATGTGCACCGGGCCGTCGGTCAGCGGAAGCAACGCACTCAGTTCTTCGCCGGTGACCGCGCGCAGGCTGTGCGGGGCGATGCCGAGCACCGCATCGGGCAGCGCGGCCAAAGACGGCTTGGCGGCGTCCAGCAGATGCGCAAATCCCTCTACGTCGTGGATCAGGCGTCGCTGCGCGGGGTTCGGTGCCGCCCCGCCGAAATCGGCATGTGCATAGAACACCGGCAGCAGGGTCAGGCCGATACCGGTCTGGTCGGCCGCCGCCGCAATCCGCGCGCTCATCTCGGCACGGTTGGCATACGGCCGGCCGTCAGCATCGTGGTGCAGGTAGTGGAATTCACCGACGCGGGTGAAGCCGCTTTCCAGCATTTCCATGTAGGCCTGGGCGGCGATGGCCTGCACCGCGTCCGGGCGCAGATGGGCCAGGAAGCGATACATCAGCTCGCGCCAGCTCCAGAAGCTGTCACCGTCGCCGCCGCCGATCTCGGTCAGCCCGGCCATGCCGCGCTGGAACGCATGGCTGTGCAGGTTGGGCAGGCCCGGCACCAGGATGCCGACGCGGGTATCGCCCGCCTGCGCGCCCTGCCCCGTACTGATCGCCGTGATGCGACCGTCCCGCACCTGCAGGCGGACATCGCGGGCCCAGCCCTCGACCAGCAGGGCGTGGGCGGCATGGAAACTGTGCGGGGAACGCGAATCGGACATGGCTGGACAACCCGAAATGGACGCCTATATTGTATAGACATATAAGCACAGCCGCGTTGTGGATGCCATGCACGTCGATACCCTCTGGTCCAACGTTCACCTGATCACCCTCGATGGCGAGGGGCTGGGTGTCATCCGCGATGGCGTACTGGCCTGCGCCAACGGCCGCATCGTCCATGTCGGCGCGGCCGGCAGCGATGCCCACCTGCAGCCGACCACCCGCATCGACGGCGAAGGCCGCTGGATTTCGCCCGGCCTGATCGACTGCCACACCCACCTGGTCTACGCCGGCAACCGCGCCAACGAATTCGAGCAGCGCCTGCAGGGCGTCAGCTATGCCGACATCGCCCGTGCCGGCGGCGGCATCGTCTCCACCGTGCGCGCCACCCGCGCCGCCACACCGGAACAGCTGGCCAGTGAAAGCCGGCCGCGCCTGCTGGCAATGCGCGCCGAGGGCGTGACCACCCTCGAGATCAAATCCGGCTACGGCCTGACCCTGCCCGACGAGCGCAAGCAGCTGCAGGTGGCGCGTGCGCTGGGCGAGGAATGCCGGGTCAACGTGGTGACCACCTTCCTGGGCGCACACGCGATTCCACCGGGCCGCGAAGCACAGGAGTACACCGACGAGGTGTGCAACGTGATGATTCCGGCCATCGCCGCCGAAGGCCTGGCCGAAGCGGCGGATGTGTTCTGCGAGAACATCGCGTTCTCGCCGGCGCAGGCGCGGCAGGTCTTCGAAGCGGCACGCGCCAACGGGCTGGCAGTGAAGATCCACGCCGAGCAGCTGAGCAACCAGCATGGCGCCGAACTGGCCGCCAGCTTCGGTGCACTCTCGGCCGACCATATCGAACACCTGGACGATGCCGGCATCGCCGCGATGGCCGCGGCCGGTACCGTGGCGGTGCTGCTGCCCGGCGCCTTCTATTTCACCCGCGATACCACCCTGCCACCGATCGCGGCGCTGCGTGCGGCCGGCGTGCCGTTGGCGCTGGCCACCGACAGCAACCCCGGTACCTCGCCACTGACCAGCCCGCTGCTGGCGATGAACATGGGCGCGACCCTGTTCCGCCTGACCGTGGACGAATGCATCGCCGGCTTCACCCGTGAGGCGGCGCGCGCATTGGGCCGTGGCGATCGCGTCGGTCGCCTCGCCATCGGCATGGACTGCGACCTGGCGATCTGGGACATCGACGCCCCCGCCGATCTGGTCTATCGCATTGGATTCAACCCGCTGCACGCGCGCGTGGTGCGCGGACAGCCCGACCTGCCTGCCTCCTGGAGCAACACATGAGCAACACCCTGGTTCTTCGCCCCGGCCATGTCACCCTCGCCCAGTGGCGGCAGGCCTATCGCGGTGCGCCGCTTGCACTGGACCCGGCCGCGCTGCCGGTGGTGCGTGCCAGTGCCGCGACTGTGGCCGCCATCGTCGCCAAGGGCGCGCCGGTCTATGGCATCAACACCGGCTTCGGCAAGCTGGCCAGCGTGCGCATCGAGCGCGAAGACCTGGCGACCCTGCAGCGGAACATCGTGCTCTCGCACGCTGCCGGTGTTGGCGAGCCGATGCCCGCCAGCGTGGTGCGCCTGATGATGGCGCTGAAGCTGGTCAGCCTGGCGCAGGGTGCTTCGGGCATCCGCGAGGAAACCCTGCTGCTGCTGGAAGCAATGCTGGTCAAGGGCGTGCTGCCGGTGGTGCCCGCACAGGGCTCGGTGGGTGCCTCGGGTGACCTGGCGCCGCTCTCGCACCTGGCCAGCGTGATGCTGGGCGTCGGCGAAGCCTTCATCGGTGACGAACGCCTACCGGCGGTCGACGCACTGGCACGTGTCGGCCTGCAACCGATCGAGCTGGGCGCGAAGGAAGGCCTGGCCCTGCTCAACGGCACCCAGTTCTCCACCGCCTATGCGCTGGCCGGCCTGTTCGAGATCGAAACCGTCTTCCAGGCCGCGTTGGTCACCGGCGCGCTGTCGGTGGAAGCGGCCAAGGGCTCGGATACCCCGTTCGACCCGCGCATCCATGCCATCCGCGGCCAGCGCGGGCAGATCGCCACGGCCGCCACCCTGCGCACGTTGATGCAGGGCTCGGACATCCGCGAATCGCATCGTGACAACGACGTACGCGTACAGGATCCGTACTGCCTGCGCTGCCAGCCGCAGGTGATGGGCGCAGCGCTGGACATCCTGCGCCAGGCCGCGACCACGCTGGAAATCGAAGCCAACGGCGTCTCCGACAATCCGCTGGTGTTCACCGATACCGGCGAAGCACTGTCCGGGGGCAACTTCCACGCCGAACCGGTGGCCTTCGCCGCCGACATGCTGGCGATGGCGGTGTGCGAGATCGGTTCGATCAGCGAGCGCCGCCTGGCGATGCTGGTCGACCCGGCGCTGTCCGGCCTGCCGGCGTTCCTGACCCCACGCCCGGGCCTGAATTCCGGCTTCATGATTCCACAGGTGACCGCCGCCGCGCTGGTCTCGGAAAACAAGCAGCGCGCCTACCCGGCCAGCGTCGATTCGATCCCGACCTCGGCCAATCAGGAAGACCATGTGTCGATGGCCGCACACGGTGCGCGCCGCCTGATGCAGATGGCCGAGAACGCCGCCAACGTGATCGGCATCGAGCTGCTGGCCGCCGCGCAGGGCTGCGACTTCCACGCCCCGCTGCGCTCCAGCACCGCGCTGGAAGCCGTGCGCGCCACCCTGCGTGCGCAGGTGCCGACGCTGGAAGAAGACCGCTACTTCCACCCGGACATGGTGACCGCCACCAACCTGGTGCGCAGTGGCGCGCTGGCGCAGGGCTTGGCCGGGCTTCTGCCAACCGTGGAACCGCAGGCATGAGTGCCCATCCCGAATGGCTGACGGTGCACGAAGGCGATGCCCCGTTGATCGTCAGCTTCCCGCATACGGGCAGCGAACTGCCGCACGACCTGATCGGCGACTACCACTCACCGTGGCTGGCCCGCCGCGATGCCGACTGGTGGGTGCACGAACTGTACGACTTCGTGCGCGGCATGGGCGCGACCACGGTGCGCTCGGCGATCTCACGTTCGGTGATCGATCTCAATCGTGATCCCAGCGGTGTGTCGCTGTACCCAGGCCAGAACACCACCGGCCTGTGCCCGCTGACCACCTTCGACAACCAGCCGCTGTACCACGCGGGCCGCGAACCGGATGACGTGGAAATTGCGCGCCGCCGCGACGCGTATTTCCTGCCCTACCACGATGCGCTGGCCGCACAGATCACGCGCCTGCGCGCACGCCACGGCACCGTGGTGGTGTATGACGCGCACTCGATCCGCTCGCATATCCCGCACCTGTTCGATGGCGAGCTGCCGCAGTTCAACCTGGGCACCGCCGGTCCCTCCGGTGCGCCGGACACGTCCTGCGACAACGCCTTGAGCGATGTGGTGGAGAACCTGCTGAAGATCAGTGGCATGAGCCAGGTGCGCAACGGCCGCTTCAAGGGCGGCTGGATCACCCGCCACTACAGCAACGTCGCCGGCGGCGTGCACAGCCTGCAGATGGAGCTGGCCTGCCGCGGCTACATGCACGAACCCCTGCCGGACCAGGTGGACGAACACAGCTGGCCCACCCCGCTCGACCCCGACCACGCCGCACCGCTGCGCCACACCCTGGCGCAGGTGCTCAACGCCTGCCTTGAATTCGCTACGAACCGGAGCGCCGCATGACCCGCAACGACCCGTCCCGCACCATCGCCGCGCCGACCGGCACCACGCTGAACGCCAAGAGCTGGCTGACCGAAGCGCCGCTGCGCATGCTGATGAACAACCTGCACCCGGACGTGGCCGAGCGCCCGCAGGAACTGGTGGTGTACGGCGGCATCGGCCGCGCCGCGCGCGACTGGGAGAGCTTCGACGCCATCGTCGAAACCCTCAAGCGCCTGGACGATGACCAGACCCTGCTGGTGCAGTCGGGCAAGCCGGTGGGCGTGTTCCGCACCCACGCCGATGCGCCGCGCGTGCTGATCGCCAATTCCAACCTGGTGCCGCGCTGGGCCAACTGGGACCACTTCAACGAGCTGGATAAAAAGGGCCTGGCCATGTACGGCCAGATGACCGCCGGCAGCTGGATCTACATCGGCGCGCAGGGCATCGTACAGGGCACCTACGAGACCTTCGTGGAAATGGGACGCCAGCACTTCGGTGGCGACCTGACCGGGAAGTGGCTGTTCACCGGCGGCCTGGGCGGCATGGGTGGCGCGCAGCCGCTGGCTGCCGTAATGGCCGGCGCGTCCTGCCTGGCCGTCGAGTGCCGCAAGAGCAGCATCGACATGCGCCTGCGCACCGGCTACTTGGATACCTGGACCGACAACCTGGACGAAGCGCTGCGGCTGATCGATGAATCGTGCAAGGCCGGTACGCCGAAGTCGGTGGGCCTGCTCGGCAACGTCGCCGACGTACTGGCTGAACTGCTCAAGCGCGGCGTGAAGCCGGACCTGCTGACCGATCAGACCTCCGCGCACGACCCGGTGAACGGCTACCTGCCGCAGGGCTGGACGGTCGAGCAGTGGGATGAGAAACGTGTCTCCGCGCCCAAGGAAGTGGAGAAAGCCGCGCGCGCGTCGATGGCCAACCACATCCGCGCCATGCTTGGCTTCCACGCGCTGGGCGTGCCGACCGTGGACTACGGCAACAACCTGCGGCAGATGGCACTGGAGGAAGGCGTGGCCAATGCCTTCGACTTCCCCGGTTTCGTGCCGGCCTACATCCGCCCGCTGTTCTGCCGAGGCATCGGCCCGTTCCGCTGGGCCGCACTGAGCGGCGATCCGGAAGACATCGCCAAGACCGATGCCAAGGTGAAGGAACTGATTCCGGACAACCCGCACCTGCACCGCTGGCTGGACATGGCTGCCGAGAAGATCAAGTTCCAGGGCCTGCCCGCGCGCATCTGCTGGGTGGGTCTGGGTGACCGCGATCGCCTCGGCCTGGCCTTCAACGAGATGGTGGCCAACGGCGAGCTGAAGGCGCCGGTGGTGATCGGCCGCGACCACCTGGACAGCGGCAGCGTTGCCTCGCCGAACCGCGAAACCGAAGCGATGGCCGACGGTTCCGATGCCGTGTCCGACTGGCCGCTGCTGAACGCCCTGCTCAACACCGCCAGCGGCGCCACCTGGGTGTCGCTGCACCATGGCGGCGGCGTCGGCATGGGCTTCTCGCAGCACGCCGGCATGGTGATCGTCTGCGACGGCACCGAAGCGGCGGCCAAACGGATTGGCCGCGTGCTGTGGAACGACCCCGCGACCGGCGTGATGCGCCATGCCGATGCGGGCTATGAGATCGCAATCGACTGCGCGAAGGAAAAGGGACTGGATCTGCCGGGCATCCTCGGCTGATCGCAGGGGTGCCGGCCAGCGGCCAGCACTACCGGAAGGCACCTGTAGAGCCGAGCCATGCTCGGCTCAATGCTTCCAGGGAAGGCAGCCGAGCATGGGCTCGGCTCTACATGATTGGGTCCTTCGGATCACTTCCGGGCCAGCGGTTTCACATTGTTCGCATAGCGTGGAAACGCAGGCGCGGCGAACTCCCTCAGCATGTGCAGGTGCGGCTGAAGCTTGAACCTGCGCAGATTGCCAATGGCTACTTCGCCGCCGCAAACCAGCGCTGGCTCAAAGCCATACATCTCATCCGCCATCAAGTGCCCGCAAGTGCTCACAACCCTGTCGAAAGGCAGCTCTTCGGCCCCATCCATCAGATCAAAGTCGTCAAGCTCCGCGCAAGCGAAGAATGCCTTGATGCCACCCTCCTGCCGTGCGAGAGACTTGGGTCTCAAACAGTTCTGAAGAGCAAATACTTCACTGCGGATCGGATCGATGCTCACGCCAGCGCCTGATGCTTCGCCGCACAGGTAGAGCCGTCCAAACCCGCTTCTGGCAAACACATGGTAGGTATCGATCAGGGGAAATGGCGTACCAGACAACCACATGTGCATCAGGCCTTCGTAGTCCTCGGGATTCACCGTCCACAGCCGTCCATTGCCATAGTTCGCCCATCCATCCCGACGCCAATAGCTCAAGAGCGAATCAGGCAAGATGCCCGCCCACTTGGAGAACGCGGTCTCTGGCACCGGATCGTGTTCAGTTGCCTCACCGAAGCTCTCGATGAAGAGCGCGAAATCTTCATCATCTTCCATTGTCCCTCCCATCTTGGACTGTTTCGTCGGCGTGGACTGAGGCGCTCTTATATCTGGTGCTTCATCAGATTCTAAGAGCTGTTTACGACAGACCATTGGAAATTCATTCATTCACATTGCCGCCAGCCCCGCTTGACCCGCTCTCCCGCCGTGACCAACATGCGCCATCACCGCTGACGGATCACCGCGATGTACCGCACCCTTGCTGCCGCATTGCTCTGTGCCCTGTTCGCCGTTCCGATCGCTTCGGCGCGTGAGTCCCCTGGCGATCTTTCCAATCAGCTCGACACCCAACTGCAGGCCAACCGCGAGCGCTACGGCATCGCCGGCCAGGCGGTACTGGTCGCACACAATGGCCAAGTGCTCTACCAGGGCGCCAGCGGCGAGCGCGACCCGGCCACGCATGCACCGGCCACCGTCGATACCATCTTCGCCGCGCAGTCGATGGCCAAGCTGCTGACCAGCACGCTGGTGATGCAACTGGTGGATCAGGGCAAGGTGGATCTGGATGCGCCGGCCAGTCGCTATGTGCCGGACCTGCCATCAGCATGGCAGACCATTCACGTACGCGATTTCCTCAACCACAGCTCGGGTATCGGCGAGTATTACGACCGGGTGGACAACCGCTGGGTGAGCAAGGGCTACACCGGAGTGGCGCCTAACCTTGGCGCTGCACTGAAGGTGGCCGGCGCGGCACCGATGCAGTTCGCCGCCGGCAGCCGCGTGCAGTACACCCAGGCCAACTACCTGGTGCTGACGGCGTTGCTGGAAGCGCACTACCGCAAGCCCTACCCGGCCATCGCGCGCGAACGCATCCTGCAACCGCTGAAGATGACCAGCACCTCATGGGGCGTCACCAGCATGCCAGCCACGCGCGCGGCGGTGCCTTACATCGGCAAGGACGGCCAACTGCAGCCGGCCAATGAAGCCCCCTGGCCGAACTACGGTTGGGGACACGCCGACCTGCAGACCACCGTGGGCGACATGAACCGTTTCCTGCAGGCGCTGGCGACCGGCAAGCTGCTGCGCACGGCGACCCTGGAAAAACTCTGGCAGCCGCAGAAACTGGCCGGCGGTGGCAGCAATTTCTTCTCCACCGGTTGGGATACCACCCGCAGCGACGGCTACACCCAGGTCGGCCACGATGGCGGCACCCGTGTACGTGCGCGGCTGGCCTACAAGGGCACGCTGGCCAACGGCTACTGGGTGTTCGTGTACCTGACCAACGGCAGCGCACGCAATGTCTGGTCGAGCACGCTGGTGGAGAGCACGATGGCGGTCGCCGCACCGCGGGAGTTCCCGCATGCGGTGCTGTCCGAGCGGCTGATCGCGTATGCGCTGGATGACAGTGAGGATGCGGCAGAAGCAGTGCATCGCTGGCTGCGCGACAGCAATAAGGTTGCTGCCAGCGAACTGGAACGCGCGATCAATGCCGATGCGTACGCGGTCCGCGAAAGCCTCGGGGCACGCAAGGCGGTGAAGGTGTTCGCTCTCAATACCGAGCTGTATCCGAATTCGGCCAATGCGTGGGACAGCCTCGCGGAATGCCACGCCGCGCTGGGTGAGAGGGAAACGGCTGACCGGCTGTATGCAAAGGCCAAGGCGCTGGCGAAGCCGGCTCTGTAGAGTCGAGCCGTGCTCGACTCCGGGACACAGAGGCAGTCGAGCAAGGCTTGTATGTTCCTCCCGGCTCCTACGCGGTATGTAGGAGCCAGGGTGGAGGGACCGTCAAGCATGCATCTGCGGATACTAGCCGACAGACGAGTCGAGCGATCCCCATCCCGCACACGAACGTCGATAAAGGATCGTACGGCCCCCAAAGGGGATCGTCGATGTAGGCAAGCTAACGTCGGTGCGGTACCACCCCAGCCCCTTAAAGATAGCTGGGAGCCGTACAAATGTCTGATTCTCTCGATATTGGCGTGGACGTGGACTCCAAGGAGTTCGTACCGGCAGTGGCCGACCGCAAGGCCGGCGACAGGATCGCCAACACCCGGGCCGGCATAGCCCAGTGGCTCAACACCTTGCCCCAGCGATGCCGGATTGGCATGGAGGCGACGGGGCGGTATTACGAGTTGTTGGCTCGGATGGCTGGCCAGGCAGGCCACGTTGTCTATGTGATCAATCCACGTCTGATCAAGTACTACGGCCGGGCGACGGGCTCGCGTGGCAAGACGGACGCCATGGACGCCGAAGCGATCGCCCGGTACGTGAAGAAGGAGAACGATCGCCTGCGTGAATACGTACCGCGTACCGACGAGCAGCAGCAGATGCACGATTTGCTGCGCAAGCGGCAGACGCTGGTAAAGACACGCGCGCGCCTGGAGCAATCCTTCGGGGTAAGCAAAAGTGCCCCCGGGGAGCTGTCAGATCTGTTCTGCGCTCTGGCTGGGACGCTGTCCGAGCTGGAAAGCGAACTGCAGCGCTTGGGTCGCGATGGAGAGCATGGCACGCTCTACAAGCGCCTGTTGACCATCCCTGGTATCGGCCCCGCCGTCGCCGCTCACCTGATCTACTACATGACGCGCTGGCCGTTGGCCAACGCCAACGCGTGGATCGCCTGCACCGGCCTGGATCCCCGGCCTAACGAGTCTGGCGGCAGAACGGGACGGCGTCGGCTGTCCAAACAGGGCGCGCCAGTGCTGCGCCAGATGCTCTACATGGCCGCCATGGGGCTCAAGCGGTGTCGTCGGGGGCAACCGCTCTACGACGAGCTGTCAAAACGCGGTCACCCCAGCACCGCCGTCTTCAACATCCTGGCCAGAAAGCTGGCCAAGATCGCCTGGGGTGTCTTCAAAAGCGGCCGGGACTTCGATCCGGCCATGCTGAAGGTGGGTCAAGCCTGCTTCCAGCAGGCTTGACCACGAACATAGGATCTCGACTCTACAGAAAGCGAAAGACAGTCGAGCAAGCTCGACTCTACAAGGAGCGCGGGCGGCCATACGCCGCCGATGGGTGACGTGACGCCGCCGACCTGTTAACTTGCGCGCCACTTTCGTGGTTTACAGCATTCCCGCATGTCGCTCTCGTCGTACCGCCCCGCCCCGTCGCTGTTGTTCCTGGCCGTTTCTTTTGGCCTCTCCTCCATCGCCGCTGCGGCCCCGCAGGCCACCACGCTGGATGCGGTGCAGGTCACCGCTGCCGCCGATGCCAGCGCGCAGGCGCGCGAGACGCTGAAGCGCGTACCCGGCGCCGGCAACGTGATTGACGTAGCCAAGGGGGACAGCCGCTTGTCCAGCAGCGCCGATGTGCTGGCCTACCAGCCAGGCATCAGCGCGCAGTCGCCGGGCAACGAGGGCACCAAAATCTCGATCCGTGGCTCGGGCATCAACCGTGGCCCGGGCGCGCACGCCTCGGGCATTGCGGTGTCGATCGACGGTCTGCCACTGACCGGCCCAGGCGGCACGCCCTACGAGCTGCTGGAACCGCTGTGGTTGTCGCGCGTGGAAGTCCTGCGCGGCGCCAATGGTTTCGAGCGTGGCGCCTTGGCACTGGGCGGTGCCATCGACTACGTCAGCCGCAGCGGCCGCGATTCGGCGGGCGTGCAGCTGCACTACGAAGCCGGCAGCCGTGGCTACCAGAAGCGCGGCATCAGCTGGGGCGGCGTCAGTGGCGATGTCGATTACTTCCTGGCCTACACCGATACCGAGTTCGATGGCTATCAGCGCCATGCGCGCGGCGACGGCAAGGGCGCGATGGCCAACATCGGCTGGCAGATCACGCCCGACCTGCAGACGCGCTTCTTCGTGCGCTACCGCGAAACCAATCACGAAACACCCGGTCGCCTGACCCGCGACCAGATCCGCAATGACCCGCACGCGGCGAACCCAGCCAACCTGGCCATCGATGCACGTCGCCCGCAGCCCGGCAGCACGTGGGTGGGCAACGTCACCACGCTGCAGATCGATGAGGATTCCTCGCTGCAGGCGGGACTGGTCTATCACACGTACCCGATGGACTTGAACGAGAGCCTGTACCGCCAGCAGCTGGACTACGCCAACCTCAACGCCACACTGGACTACCGCCACCGCCACCGGCTGTTCGGCCTGGACAGCGAAACCACGGTCGGCCTGCGCGTCACCCACGATCTGGACGCCGATGTGCGCGAGTCGCTGCGTTTTGCCAGCAACGGCTATGCCACCGGCACGCGCACGCGTGACTTCCGCCACCACGGCACCGACAGCACGCTGCACGTTGGCAATACCCTCACCTTCAATGACCGCCTGCGCATGCAGACCGGGCTGGCACTGATCAACACCCGTCGGAATGTACAGGTGACCTGGCCGAGCAGCGGCGGCCGCCTGCGCGACCACGACTGGGACTACGCGCCGCGACTGGGCTTCACCTGGCAGCACAGCGCGCAGACCCAGTGGTTCGGCAACCTCAGCCGTTCGGTGGAGGCGCCGCACCCGTGGTCGATGATCTGGGGCTCGAACCAGTACTTCGGGCCGGGCAATGGCCCGTCCACCGGCCGCCAGCGCGCGCCGGTGCCGATGCAGAACCAGACCGCCACCACGCTGGAACTGGGCGCGCGCGGTGACGCGGCGCTGGGTCGCTGGGAACTGACCGGCTACTACGCGCACGTAAACCACGAACTGCTGAGCGTCGAACTGCAGCCGGTACCGAACCTGTTCATCGCCGAGAACAACGCCAGCCCCACCGTACACCGCGGCATCGAAGCCGGATTGGACAGCACCCTGTGGCAGGGAGCGCCGGGCCGCCTGTCGCTGCGCCAGGCGTACACCTTCAGTGACTTCCGCTATCGCCACGATGCGCGTTTCGGCAGCAACCGCCTGCCCGGCCTGCCGCGCCACGCTTACCAAGCCGAGCTGCGCTTCGATCACGCGTCCGGCCTGTACGCTGCGCTCATTACCGAGTACGCCTCGCGCATCGCCGTGGACTA
The DNA here is from genome assembly GCF_056480785.1 of Stenotrophomonas sp. 99219_Sma. Taxonomy (NCBI): domain Bacteria; kingdom Pseudomonadati; phylum Pseudomonadota; class Gammaproteobacteria; order Lysobacterales; family Lysobacteraceae; genus Stenotrophomonas; species Stenotrophomonas sp. 99219_Sma. The sequence continues at coordinate 2,914,678 of NZ_CM151117.1, forward strand.
CGCCAACAGCTATTGGGCCGACAGCCATGTGATCTTCGGCAGCCGCATCGGCTACGACGCACCCGGTGGCCGCTGGCAGGCCTGGGCGGAGATGCGCAACATCGGCAACCGCCACTACGCCGCCACGGTCACGCCAGGCTACAACGATGCCGGCAAGGATATTGCCCGCTCGACGCCGGGCGAAGGCCGTGGCATCTACGCTGGTGTGCGTTTGCGCTTTGACTGATGACCGCAGGCGGCGCCGGGTGTGATCCAGCGCCGCCGTTTCAATGTCAGCTGATGCGCCACGCCGGCAGGCGCTCGCTGCGTTTCCAGATGGAAGGCGCGAAGCCGATCAGCACCATCGCCGCCAGCCACTTCGGTGAGGTAGTGAGCAGTGTCGATGTGAGCGAGCCATCGACGGGGGCGGCCATTTCCTGCCACGGGTTGTAGCCCAGGTAGACGACGCTGCCAGCCCACCACAGCAACGCCACACCGACACCCACCAGCAACAGGGCCAGCGTGCGGCAGGTCCATCGTTGCGAGGTGGTGCCCCATTCGCGGGATACCGCCACCAGCAGGCCCACCACCAGCAGCGAAATCAGGGCCACCAGGCCGATATCGACCTTGGGCCCAATGCGCTCATAAGTGCAGGCGCGGCATTGCGCCTCTTCCGCGGCAGTAGCGGCTTCGGCGCCATCGGCCTGCCCGGCTGCAGGCTGTGCCAGTGCTGCAAACGGCAACAACACCGCCAGCAGCACCAACATGGTCCAACGAAACAACATCCTGTTCCTGCGTGCAGCGACATCCATGCGCTCTTCCTCGTCAGTGGTTGTACGTCCAGGGCCGCAGTACGCGGCCGTCCCATACGCCGCCCAGACCCCGTTCCGGGGGTTCGGCCATCCAGCGTCCTTGTTCCCGATGCAGTACGACAAGCTCCCGGTAGACGAAATCGTCGAAACACGAATCCCAGGCGACCGCGATCATAGCCCACAGCCCATCGACGCTGAAAACGGGCCGGGTCAGATAGACGACGTGGTCGTATGTCCGAGTCGGCCCATGCACCGTTGCCCCGCACCCCTGCTCCCGCAGCGCTCGAAGCCCCGCGCTGTCCATCCGCTGCACACCGGCCAATGCGGCCGCAGGCACTGGCGTGGAACGGCGATTGGCGGGAACCAGGTCCGCCTGCAGCTGCAACCGCAGCGCATGGATGTCCTGCGGCCACCAATCGTCCAGCGGCAGGACCAGATCGTCCACCTCCTGGCAGGTGGAGGCACTGCTGCCCGGCCAGCAATAGGGCAAGGTCTGCTCCATCACGTAGATGTCCTCCCCCACCGGGTCGGTCAACTGTGGCTGCTCCTGCGGGCGCCATCGATCGACGCGCATGGACGGCGTCTGCGGTGCGGTGGGCACCTCGCTCAGCGGCGATGGCAGAACTGGTGTTGGCTGCGGCTCTGGCGGAGGTGGAGGGGAGAAAGGCGGCCTCTGCCGGATCGCCAGCGCCATCGCCTCCGCCTGCATCTGCGCCGTTCCCAGGTTGACCAATGGCGGACCGATCGCCTGCTGCCACCTCGGGCGCAGGCTGCAGACTCCGGCCATGAGAGCCAAAGCCGACAGCGCCGCCGCCAACGACGCAATGCGTCGCCAGACGATCCGTTGTTGGCAGTCACGGTCCGGCTTGAACGAGGTATCTGTCATCACGACTCCGGCAACACGGGCCACAGGCCGTGGCCAAAGCTCATATAGCGGACAGGATCCACTCGAACACGCTCCCATCCGCCCTTGCTGCGGTGCAGAAGGTAGAGGACGCGCATCGCCGATCCTCCACTGCACAGATCCGAGGCGATCGATGCCATTGCCCAGTTCCCGTCCAGGCTGAACACAGGGCGCTGCAGATAGACAACGCCCAGATCCGGATTGCCCGGGCCACCCGTGCATCCCTCGACGCCGCGTGCGCGCCGTTGCTGAAGCTCGTCCCACGTCATCCGTTGCGCTCGCACATGCGCAAGCTCAAACGCGAGGTCGGGTACGCGTACAGCCCGGCGGTTCGCAACCTGCAGCATCGCCTCCAGATGCTGCTGAAGTTGAAAGGACGCCGCACTGTCATCATCGCGCCACTCGACGACGCTGTGACGAACGTGGCAGACCGGGACGGGGTCTCCTTCACCGCAGGAAGGCGCAGTCCATTCCATCACTGCAAATGGCATGTCGGGTTCCCAGCCGCGCGGCTCGAAGTGTGCTGGCGCGACATCTGCCAGTGGCACCTCAGCGGTCGCGAACGCACTGTTGCCGGTCAGCATCGGGGAGGAGACTGCCTTCATTGGAATCGGTGGTACTGGCGGCTTTCCTGGCGGTGTCGGTCGCAGGTCGATGAGCTCTGCCATCACCTCGGCCTGCATCCGTGCCGTTCCCAGATTGATCGGAGGCGGGCTGACATCCTGCCGCCACTGCGGGCGCACGCTGGCCATCAGCGCTGTGCCAGCAGCCACGAACAGGACGACCGCTGTCGTCAGGATGCGCTTCCGTGCAATGCGCTGTCGCATGAAGCTCCTCGAAGAAATGAAGCAGGTTGGGATATCGGCCGGGAACGTGGCGCTACACTGCTTGAATGACCTGCAGCAGGTGGGTCGCTCCTGGAGCCAGCGTCTGCGCAAGCCAACCCAGCACAGCAAAGAACAGCAGCAGGCCGAGCAGCGGCCAGATCGTGTGCGTCACGCATACCCGCCACCATCCCTGCTCCTGCATGCCCTGCATGCGCCGGTACAGGCCTCCGGCGATGGCCGCGTCCACCAGCAGCTCAGCCATCAGCACTGGCGCCGACCACACAACCCACACGCTGGCCAGCAGAACGGTCGCCAGCAGCGCGACGAGGCCGAGGATCGCGAGCAACGGCAGGCCCGCTTCGTCTTCGGCCAGGCCGGTCAATGGCAGCTCACCGGCATCGTCGCCGCTGACCCGCGCCGACTCATTCCACGAAGCTGACGCGCCGCCACCTCCAGAACGGCCACCGACGCCGCTCCACGGTGATTCCAAGGCACTTCCACGAGGCGATGGGCTACCACTGCCCACATCCGGCGACAGGCCATCCAGCACGTTGTCCCAGCGCCAGCGGATCCAGATCCACATCAGCAGCAGGAATACGCCATAAGCCAGCAGCACGGCCATCGGGTAGCGCAGCAGCATCGCGTCGATACCGGCCAGACGCAGCAGGTGCGAGGCGAGGAAACCGGCCGCACCGGTCAGGGCCACGATCAGCGCCATCTGCAGGCGCGGCCAGCCGAGCTGCTGCAGATGCTGCCGCGCGCGCACGACTTCACTGCCGCGATTAGCCGGCAGCTTCAATGGGCTGCGTGTAAAGAAACGGGTGCGTTTCATCGGCGCCGCTGGATGCCGCAGATCGTGCAGCGTGGAAGCTCGAAAACCTGATACTGCATGCGGACATCCTTGCCGGGCACGCGTAAGCGGTGGTGGGCGGATTCTACCGCGGGCAGGTCCGCTGTCCAGACGGCGGACCTGTGCCATCGATCTTCAGCTGCGGTCGATGATCCGCACGATGCGACCGTCCTCAAAAGCGAACTCGCTGCGTCCCTGCAGGGCCAGTTCCGTGCCCGCACTGGGGCCATCGGGAATGTCCTGCGCGAACACGCCACGCCAGCCGATCCTGGCCAGCGCCATGCCATCCTCGAAGGTCAACTCGAGCAACCGCTGCTCGCGCTCGCGGAACAACGGCGCCGATTGCCGTGCCAGTTCGCCGAAGGCATCGATGCCTTCGGTGACCATCGTCAGCTGGCTGCCGCTGTGGTTCTCGAAACGCACGTTATGCGCCAGCACCGCCAGCATGGCGTCGATGTCGAAGCGGTTGTAGGCCTGCAGGTAGTGCTCGATCAGGTGACGGCAGTGCGATTCGTCCATGGCGGCGTCCAGTCAGGGCCTGCGCCGAGTCTCCCGCGACCGTGCCGCCGGATCAAGGCCGCGCGGCGGCCTTCAGCAACTGCGCGGCCACCTGGTCGAACGGGGCGATGTCCTGCAGTGCGCGGCTCATCGCCACCGCACCTTCCACGCTGGCAATCACCAGACTGGCCAGCCCACCTGCGGCGGCCGGATCGTGTCCGTCGGCGACGAACGCTGCGGCCAGATGGCCGTGCCAGCGCGCGAATACCTCTGCAGCTGCCGCGCGCGGCTGGCTGTGCACCGCGTCAACCGGCTCCTCCACCGCAGCGGCCAACACCGGGCAGCCGGCGCGGAAATCCGTGCGCAGCAGGCGCTCGCGCCACATCGTCAGGAACTGCTGCAGGCCCTGCACCGCCCCGCCCTTCAGCAGCTCCACCAGCAACGCTTCGACCTTGTCGCCGGCCATATGGGTGGCACGCGCCAACAGCTCCTGCTTGCCGCCGGGAAAGTGGTGATAGGTGGAGCCCAGCGGTGCCTCGGCCAGCTTGGTGACCTCACGGATGCTGGTGGCATTGAGACCCACGCGCGCCAGCATCTGTGCCGCAGCATCAATCACGCGTTGTGGCGCATCAGAGGGACGCGGGCTCACGGGAGGCTCCTTGCCAGGACAGTCGTCATAGATTAGCGTACCGGCGACTCTATAACAGTCGTCATAACCATGAATCTCTGGTTCCGCCTGCTCCACCTGCTCCTGTGCAGCCTGTTCCGGCCCAAGCTGGAGGCCCCGTTCGGGGTCTCGCGGCTGCAGTTCCGGGTACTGCCCAATGACCTGGACAGCAACCTGCACATGACCAACGGCCGCTACTGGAACATCTTCGACCTGGGCCGGCTGGACCTGATCCTGCGCATGGGCCTGGGCCGGGTGGCGCTGCGCGAGAAGTGGGCACCGATCGTCGGCGCCGGCACCATCCAGTTCCGCCGCGAGCTGAAGCCGTTCCAGCGCTTCACCCTGGAAACGCGGCTGGTGGGCTGGGTCGGCTCGCGCGGCATCATGGAGCAGCGCGTGCTGATCGGGGCCGAGCAGAAGATCGCCACGCGCGCGCTGCTGGTCACCGGCATCTACGACCGCCGCGCGCGGCAGTTCCTGGGCATGCCGAAGATGATGGAAGCGATCGGCGTGGTCGCCCCGCCGTCGCCGCCGCTCAGTGCAGCCGCCGAGGCGCTGCTGGCTGCCGATGCGGCGTTGAAGCAGGACGACGCCTGAGCGGGCTGGATGTGCGCGCCATGCAGGTGCTGCCGCCTCAGCCCGGCAGCCGCAAAACTCCGACCACACCACAGGCGACGCCTGCCAGCAGGATCGAGTAGATCAACCACACCGGCCCACCCTGCGAATAGCCGAAGATCACCCATGCCTCACGGATCGGACGGCGGGTCATCCAGGGAATCAGCAGCAGCGCCAACAGCGGCAGACCGCAACTCATGCCGGTAGCCAGCAGCAATGGAAGTGAATCCGTACTGGCGTAGTGACCCAACGGCCAGATCAACAGGCCGCTGATCAACCCGAGCAGGAAAAGCGCGTTTGCACTCCAGATGGAAGCGCGATGGCGGCGTCGCAGGTAGACCAGACTATGGCCGCGGTAGTGACTGGGAAGTCGACCGGCAGCTCGCCGTGCAATCATCGTGGCGATACTGCCGCCGACCAATCCACTCCATATACCCGTATCCAGATCCATCTGCTCCCCCGAGCATGTGTATCTGGAGCATCATGACATGACCTCCGGCGCGTCAACGCAACAGTGGACTACACCTTCGGCATGTTCTTGGTCACGCAATGGATGCCGCCACCGCCACCGGCGATGGCATCGATATCCACCTGCTCGATCACGCGGCCGGGATACATGTCTTCCAGTAGTTCGCGGCAGAATCCATCGGCTTCGTCGTCACCGAACTGCGGCGCGACCACCGCGCCGTTGATCGGCAGGTAGTTGATGTAGCCCATCGCAAGATCATCGTTGTCGCGGGTATGCACGTTATCGCGCCCGTCCAGCGGCGGCGGCAGCGTATGCACCTGCAGGCGACGGCCATCGGCATCGGTGGCCCCGCGCAGGATCCGCAGATGCTCGCGGGTCAGGTCGTAATCGTAGGACTCCGGATCGTTGTCCAGATTGGCGATCACCACGCCCGGGCGTACGAAGCGCGCATAGAAGTCCACGTGCGCATCGGTGATGTCCTTGCCGGCGATGCCGGGCAGCCAGATCACCTTGCGCAGGCCCAGGTGATGCTTCAGCTCGGCCTCGATATCCGCGCGCGACCAGTCCGGATTGCGATTGCGGTTGACCCAGCAGCTTTCGGTGAGGATGGCCGTGCCATGGCCATCGACTTCGATGCCACCGCCCTCGCCCACCAGATCGCTTTCCAGCAGCGTCGCGCCAGTCACCTGCGCCAGCCACGGCGCCACCGCGCCATCGTTGCGCGCGCTCTGCTTGCCGCCCCAGCCATTGAAGTTGAAGTCGACCAGGCCCAGCCCGCCCTGGTCATCGGTGACGAAGCACCCACCATAGTCGCGCACCCAGATGTCATCCAGCGGCACCTCGAGGAACTCGATGTTGTCGCGGCCACAGCGATCCTGCGCCTGCTTCAACTGCGCCGGGCGGCACAGCACGCTAACCGGCTGGTGGCGGGCGATGGTACGGGCCAGCCGCGCCACGACGGTGTTCACCGCATCGGCCTGCGCGCCCCACACCTGCGGCTGCGCGGCAAAGGCCAGGAACACGCGTTCCTGTGGGCCGTGCTCGTCCGGCATGCGCCAAGTCCCCGCACCTGGCCCTGCTGCAGCCACGCGACCCGGCAGCCCGGCCAGGCCCAGAGCAGCCAGGCCGCCAAGACCGGCGGCGCCCGCCAGCTGGGTGAGGAAGTGACGACGGTTGCTCATGACAGGCTCCATGGCCGGTGTGGGATGGGCGCTATGCTGCGCTTGCCGACACATAAGAACAAACGATAGATTCAGCCATCAATTGAACAGTTCTACTTATCTGAAATGCTCAAGCACTGGCCACCACTGAACGCCCTGCGGGGTTTCGAGGCTGCGGCCCGGCTGGGCAGTTTCCACCGTGCGGCGGAGGAACTGCACCTGACCCAGTCGGCCATCAGCCAGCAGATCCGGGGTCTGGAAGCGTCGCTGCAGCAGCCGTTGTTCTTCCGGCAGGGCCGCAGCGTCACCCTCACCGATGCCGGCATCGACCTGCTGGAAACAACGCAGGCGCTGCTGCGGCAGCTGGCCAGCGGCATCCGCCGGCTCGATCAGTACCGCAAGCCCAATCAACTGATCGTCAACACCAGCCCGGCCTTCGCCCGACACTGGCTGGTGCCACGCCTGGCCGGGTTCCACCGCCTGCACCCCGACGCCGATCTGTGGTTGCTGACCAGCGAGGAAGCGCCGGACATGACCACGCAGACGCTGGACGTGGCGGTACGCGATGACCTCGACTCACAGGCGCAGTGCCAGCACCGCGTGCTGCTGCAGGATCGTCTCTATCCGGCCTGCCATCCCAAGCTGCTGGCGACGCCCGTGCACGAACGTCTCACCCTGCATGGCGAGCGTGAGATGGACTGGAGCCAATGGCAGGTACAGGGTGGCGCCGATGTCGGCCAGCGTCGCGAGGGAATGAATTTCTCCGAGCCTGGGCAACTATTGGATGCCGCGTGCCAAGGGCTGGGTATCGCCTTGGTCAGCGAGCTGCTGAGCGCGCGTGCGTGCGAACAAGGCCTACTGCAAGCCCTGGATGATGCACGCGTGCGCGGCCCACGCTGGAGTTGGCTGGTACATGAGGAGAGTGCAGCCGATCCGCTGGTGATCAGTTTCTGCGAGTGGTTGTTGGGGAGCCTGCCGAATGACTAGCAGCATCGACCGATTGCGCCACGTCATTTCCCTGGGCCACTCTTCGGCGACCCTTGCCTCATTGCCATTGCTATGTGTTTATGAATTCGTAGCACAGCTCGTTTGGCGCTGCGCCGAAAAAAACAACATGTAAGATGGCCTCGTTGGGCTCGTCGTTTTCAAGCACATAGAACTCCGCTGAAATGTCACCCGCTGTGCTTTCGTACGCAACGATTAGAGGAAACTCTTCGTACTGGCTCGCTAGCGGTGGCACTGACAATTTTGCGCTCGGCGGAAAGTACACCAGCAACGCCTCAAATATCTCACTGATCACTGGGGCGGACAGATTGAACTTGATCATCAGTGTATCTGTGTCTCGATTTGACAGAGCGCTGACAAACTCATCCAACTGAGCGTATTGGGTCGCGCCGACTTCTGCTAACATTTTTTCTCCATTGACCGTGACACTGGCGCTGGCATGCCGTGCCGTGCGGACACCCAAACACGCTGATTATCGAAGGCCAAGATGTCGCGCACCTGACAGCAGGAGCAGGTCGCCCTCCCGATCCCATCAGCGTTGAAGGCTATTGCGATGTCACCACCGATCTCGCGATTGCAGAATTCAGCACCCGTTTCAATCTACGCGAGTGCGACTCGACTGCTCTCCAGTTCCAGCCATCTACGGCAGGAAGACCTACGCCGGCTCGCTCTCTACCAAGTGCTACGCGCTCCGATAAAACGCAGATTCTTGCCGACATGCTGGCATCTGGAGATAGAGGCAAATGAACGTTAATCAGCCCCCATCCGCCTATGGTGAACCGGTGTTTTCCGCGATCCGGCCCCTTGATCAGTTCAACCTTCCGGACACTGACTTCTCCACACATATCAGGATATTGAACTGCAACGAAAACAGCTCCACCTTTTGCTTCGCGGAGCAACTTCGCATAGCTATAGAGCTCTTCAGCGCTACTGAATCGTTGAAAATCCTCTCCAGGAGCCGAGTAAAATTCAGTGACAAGCGAAGGACTTCGCTCAAAAACTGCCCTTGCGACCGCTTCCACCACCGCGAGAGAAACTCCGGGCATCGCTTTTTCCGGTTTCAAGCACAAGTGAGTCATTCTTCCGCAGACAAGCCCCCCAGTCGCGAGGCAATCTCGTCAACGCCTGACGCATAAAGCCAGATCTATGGACCTCTGAATTTCTCATCATTCAGTGCAACGCCAACCGCCGCCTCGGCCAACGGCGCCATCACCGCATAGCCCTTCGCCGTAGGATGCACGCCGTCCTCCGCCAACTGCGGGTCCAGTCCGCCGATCGCATTGGCCATCGGCGTGTAGTAGTCCAGATAGACCAGCTGCTGTGCATCGGCATAGCGCTTCAATGCCGTGTTCAATGCACGCACCTTGGGCGCAGGTGCTGTGCCCGGCAGCCACGGGTAATCGCTGACCGGCAGCACTGATGCCAGCACTACGCCGATGCCATGTGCACGGGCAAGGTCCACCATCGCGTGCAGGTTGTCTTCGATCATCGCCTGCGTGGATGGGCCAGTGTTGCCTGCAATGTCGTTGGTGCCGGCCAGGATCACCACCACCTGTGGCTTCAGTGCCAGTACGTCCTGCGGGAAACGCACCAGCATCTGCGCCGTGGTCTGGCCGCTGATGCCGCGGTTGAGCCAGCCCTTGCCGGGGAAGAAACCGGCACTGCCCTCCCTGCCCCAGCCCTCGGTGATGGAGTCACCGAAGAACACCACGCGCGGCTGGCCGGGCACCGCATCAGGTAGGCGCGCATTGGCATCACGATAGCGTTGCAGCTCCGGCCAATCGGCCAGGCGCTGCTGCATGAAGCGCACTTCGTCGGGGCGTAGCCGGTCGATGGGCGTCTGCAGTAGCGGGTTGACTGCGACGGCCTCAGCGGCGCCCAGCGGAGAAGCCAACGCGAGGCCCAACGTCACGACAGTGGCAGTGGCAAGCTCAACAGGTCCACGCATGCGGGTACTCCTGAAATCATCTTCAGCAGTCTAACGCCCCACCCTGTGCTCAGCGTGCAGCCGTACGCGCCGCCACACCCGTGACTTTCGCCGGCATCCACATACCCGGCGTCCAGCCGCTGGCGGCCAGGATCGCCTTCGGGTTGTCCTGCTGGATCAGCGCACGCACCGCGTCACGCTTGTTCTTGGCCTGCAGGTAATAGGCCTTGGCGATGCGGTATCCCACCCAGTACCCGAGGTCATAGGGCTCCTGCGAACCGGGCTTGTAGTTGTACAGCCACGGCGACAGATCGGTGCTATCCAGATCCAGCGCGAATGCGCTTTCGATATGCACTTCCCGACCACGGGTCCAGGCCGCATGGCGCCCGTTGCCGACGTTGCCGGAAATCAGTTCGGCGATGAACTCAGCAATGCCCTCGCCCAACGAAACACGCAGCACCGTCGCATGCGGGTCGCCCGGCTCGAAGTCGGTCAGGCCGGTCTGCTGGATGTGCACGTACTCGTGCGCGATCACATGCACGAAGCGGTCCTGCACATTGGGATTCATGAAATCGGCTGCGCACAGCGCTTCCAGGCCGATGATCACGCCGCTTTTCGAGGTCAACCCTACCGGACGACCACGGCCGACGGCGATGGTCACCGGCGGAAACGCAGCCTGCGGATAGATGGCCTGCAGGTTGGAAAACACCTGCGTCAGACGTTGTTTCACCGCCGGCAGTTCGGCCAGGCAGCTTCGCCCCTGCACATACAGCTCCGGCTGGCTGGCGATGGACTCGGCAATGCGCTCGGGGGTGACCCGGCGCGCCTTGGCCAGCTCGGCCAGGCCCGCCGAACCCTCGGCCATGTAGCCACGCAACTGCGCAACGCTGGGTTTGCCACCTGCGTTGTCGTACAGCGCGTAGAAACGGCTGACATCGTCAGTGACAATCTGCGGCCCGACCGGTGCCGCCGCCGTGGCCATGCCAACCACCCCGGCACAGGCCAGGGCCAACAGGCCGCGCAGGATCATGGACATCGCTCCGTCCTTGGTGGAGTGCATGCGAAGCGCGCAATCTATCACTCCGGCCCGGCCGCCGCAGCAAGCAGATGCGGGCACCCCGGCGCTGTGCCAGACTCGCGTTGGCACCTGCCACGGAAGATAGAGCACCCCGCGATGATGATCGTTCCCGCCTACTGGGCCGAAGCCCGCCTGCAGGCCCGTTTCCGTGGCCGGCCGGTGGTGGTGCGCCGCTTCGGCTGGTCCGACGAAGGCCCTGCCGAGGCGCAGGTGCACGCCGACCGCCGCGCCAATGAAGCCCTCAATGCCATCCTCGCCGGACAGGTGCTGCCGCGTCGCGAAGTGCGCAGCAACTACGGCGTGGAAGGCGTGCCGATCCGCGAGCAGATCGTGCTGCGCGACGGCGACGTCATCATCACCCGCAACAGCTATGGCGCACTGTGCCTCAACAGCCCGGACGTACTGTTCGCCGACATCGACCATGCGCAGCCGCCAGCCGGCTGCGTGATGCCAGCCATCGTTGCGGCGGTCGTGCTGCTTGCCGGCGCCGTCACCGGCACGCTGCTGTGGCATTGGCTGGTGGGACTGGTGCTGGGCGTGGCGGCGGTGGTTCTGGTCAATGCCGCATTGCTGATGCGCCGCAGGCAGCGGCTGGCCGCCGCCGGGGGCGCCGAGGGGTTGGCGCTGCGACGCGTGGAAGCCTTCAGCGAACAACACCCCCACTGGCATCTGCGCGCCTACCGGACGCCTGCGGGACTGCGCGTACTGGCGATGCATGCCACGTTCTCCCCGGAGGACGAGCAGCTGCAGGCATTCTTCAAGGCACTGGGCACCGATACCCTGTACGCGCGCATGTGCCGGCTGCAGCATTGCTTCCGTGCGCGACTGACACCGAAGCCGTGGCGCGTCGGCCTGAAGTACCGCATCCGCCCGCCAGTGGCCGCGTGGTCATCCGAACAGGCCAACAATCCGGATCGATTGGCTTGGATTGCCGAGTACGAAAAGAAGAGCGCCGGCTTCGCAGCCTGCGCTTATCTACGCAGTTTCGGCGATACCACCCGGGTGCATGCCAAGGCCGAGCACGTGCGCGACCTGCATGACGGGTTATCCCACGCGCAGGACCGCCTACCGCTGGCGTGAGGGCGGGTGCTCAGTCAGCGCTCTGCACGAACGGCTGCCCTGCCAGGGTAGTGCCCAGCCGCACCGCGATCTGTTGACCGTCCTTTTCGAAGGTCGTCGCACACTGCTTTCCGTCCTTCTGGCATCCGACTTCCGGAAAGCCCTCCAGCGACTCCGGCGCGCCCTGCGCAGGTTTCGCCTGCCAGCCTGCAGCATCCAGCAGGCGCTTGGCCTTGGCGTAAGGCATGCCGGCGATGATGCCCAATTGCGTCAGCTCAGCGGGAAACGACTGAGCATATGCCGTTGAAACCTGGGCCAACGACAACGTTGCAGCAAGGAGAATGGCTTTCATTGCACCGACCTGGAACGAGCGATCAGGTTCAGCCTAGACCATTTGCGTGGCATGCGAATGTGCCGGTAACACGTCGTTACCGAGTCTCCACAGTTGATTGCAGAGCATCCATGGATGATCAATCTGCCGTTTCCTAGCGCAGGGTTCCACAACGCAGCGCCTCCAAGGCAAGGTCGCCGCGTAATCTGTTCTGAAACCAAGCGATCTTGAAGCGTTCGCGTGTGGGTTCTCCCCCAGGTAGCAGCCCCATCAATGCATCGCTCAACGCCGGACGCCACTCTTCCTGAGCACCTTCCAGAACCTGCTGATCGAAGTCCGCCGACGACAGGCGCTTCCAAGGCAGCATCATCGTGTGCTGGGAGGTGGACACCAAGACGGTATCCGGGTCGCCCAGCCGGGATACGACCACGGTCATGATGGGATAGTCATCGGTCCGGAGACTGTTGAAGTGTTCTGCAACGCGCTCCTGCAAACCCTGCCCGGCCAGAGCTTGCCGTGCCCAGGCCTGCTGCTGGGCAAACGAACATCTGGCCGGCGGCATGCTGCGCAGCTCCGGATCCAGCTTGAGTATCGCGGGCCGGTCCAGCTGCGAAGTGATCAGATCCACCGTGGCGTCCCTGGTCAACGGTGCTGCCCGCAGCGCGGCCTCGAACGCTGACAGCGCGCCGAACGGCAGAAGCTCCGGCAAACGCGGCTGGACGTCGGGCGCATCAACCACCTGTACACGGGTGGTCAAGCCATAGGCATCGCGCCGGATGACCCAGCGCTCAGATACAGAACCCCAACCAGACCAGTCGTACGTCACGTGCACGCTCATCCGGGGCTGCACCGCCATTGCCACGGGAGAAACCAACAACGTGGCCAGTACCAACATCCATGCCTTCATGAGACTTTCCTATCTCTGTCGAACAGCAGCCGAGCATGGCGCGGCTCTACAGGATGCAGGAAGGCCGCCCGAAGGCGGCCTTCTGCAAAGCAGTCGAGCACGCTCGACGCTACTTGGCGTTCTTCACGTAGGTGTCGAACCAGTTCAGCATCTCCGACACCAGCTGCTCGTTGGACTCCAGCGCGGTGTACCAGTGCGGTTCGTTCGGCAGCATCACCAGGCGGGTGGTACCGCCGTTGCCACGAATGGCCTGGTACAGCTTGCGCGACTGGAACGGTTCGGTACCCGGGTTGGCGTCATCCTCACCGTGGACCAGCAGCAGCGGCAGCTTGATCTTGTCGGCATAGAAGAACGGCGAGGCCTTCAGGTACACGTCCTGCGCCTGCCATACCGAGCGACGCTCGTTCTGGAAGCCGAACGGGGTGAAGGTCTTGTTGTACGAACCGCTGGTCGCCACGCCGGCCTTGAACAGGTTGGTGTGCGCGATCAGATTGGCGGTCATCAGGCCGCCGTGGCTGTGACCGGTCACGCCGATGCGGTTGCGGTCGACCACGCCCATGTCCACGGCCTTGTCCACCGCTGCCTTGGCGTCGGCTTCCAACTGCTCCAGGTAGGTGTCGTAAGCGTTCTTCGGGTCACCCACGATCGGGAACGAGGCGTTGTCGATGATCGCGTAGCCGGCCAGCAGCATCAGGCGGTAGGGTTGCAGGCGGGTGAAGGTCTGCTGCGAACCAGACACCTGGCCGGCCTGCGCGGCATTGGCGAAGTCGGCCGGGTAGGCGTACAGGATCGCCGGCACGCGCTGGCCCTCCTTGTAGCCCGGCGGCGTGTACAGGGTGAACGACAGGTCCACGCCATCGGCACGCTTGTAGGTCACCAGCTGCTTCTTGATCTGGCGCACTTCCGGGGTCGGGTCGACCAGTTTGGTCAGCGCGGTCGTGGTCGACGCGAACTGCGCCTCGCCGGCCTTCGCATCGGCCACTGCCTCCCCCTGCTGGCGGATGAAGGCGTTCGGCGGATCGATCACCGACTGGTGCCAGGTCAGGTAGCGCCCCTGCGTGTTGCTGAAGCCGAGGAACTGTTCGTAGGCGTCGGCACTGCTACGGAACAGGCGCTCGCTCTTCAGCGTGCCCAGGTCCAGGCGGTCGAGGAACGGACGATCGCCCTGCGGCGAGGCGCCACGGCCGCTGAGGAACACGTGGTTGCCCTCACGGCGCACGACCTGCGCACCATTCGGCAGACGGGTGAACACCAGGTTGCCGGGATTGCCGTACAGCTCATCGCTGGACATGTCCCACAGCAGGCGGCCTTCCTTCTTCGGCTGGTCCACATCGACGATGCGGGTCTGCATCCAGTGGCGGTTCTCGTCGTTCTCGTACTGGAAGGCTACGGCCGGATCGGCGGTCCACGCAAACCCTTCAAAACGCTGCGCGGTACGGGTGATTTCGGTCGGCTTGCCGTTGAACGGGGCCTTCAGCATCAGCACGCGGTCACGGTGCGGTACGCTGACCTTCCAGTCGCCCTTGTCCAGCGCTTCGGCATAGACCAGGGTCGCCGGATCGGTGGCCCGCCAGTCGAAACCGCGCGGGCCTTCCGGTACGCCGTGCACCGGCACGCGATCCGCCAGCGGCAGGCTGGCGATCGGCGTGCTGCGGCCATTGCTTACGTCAAGCACCGCCACATCATTGGCGAAGCGCTGATAGGTCACCGCATGTGAGTACGGCGCCTTGATCGATTCGGTCAGCACGTGCACGCCATCGGGCGCGGCGCTGACCTCGTTGAACAGCGCAGGCTGCCCGACCGGGCGCACGCTGCCCGCGGCGGTATCGACCACGGCCAGCTGCGAAGCGCCGTAGTAGGCGAACAGCTTCTCGTCATGCACGCTGGTCAGCGTGTCGCGAGCTTCATAGGTGCTGCTCTCGCCGCTGCTGCCCAGCGACTCCTGCGCATCCGGACCGGTCGGCACGCCGCCGTTGGACGGCGCCGGACCCTGATTGGCCGGCACCAGTTTCACCAGAAGGTTCTGGCTGCCACCCAGCCACTGCACGGTGTAGCCGAAGATCGGGTTCAGCTGTACGTTCGGCACCTGCTTCACCTGGCCGGTGGCCGCATCGCCCACCCACAGCTGCACGCTGGTATCGACCGCATTCTGGAAGGCGAAGTGGCTGCCATCGGCCGACCACAGCGCGCCGGTGGCGCAGCCCTGCGGCAGGTTGACCTTGGTCTCCTTGCTGCTGCCGATATCGACCAGGGTGAAGTCGGCCACGCAGGCCGGAATACCGTAGCCGCCGGGGGTGTCATGCCGACTGCGGTTCTTCGGCTCCAGCCGAACGCCGGCCAGCTTCAGGTACGGCTGGGCGACGCGGCTGATCGACGGATAGGTCTGCGCGGTGGTCAGCAGCAGGCGCTGGCCGCCCGGGGCCACGTTCGGTGCTGGCGGCGGCGGTGCCTTCAGCACCTTGAGCAGGTGCTCCGGCGGCTTCGCGTAATCGGCAAGCGCCGGGCCAGCGGCCAGCAGGCCGACGGTGGCAACGGCAACGGCCGCTGCCAGAGAGGTTCGACGGATCAGCATCCTTATCCCCTGGGGTGTGAATGGGTACCCGGAATCGGGCATGGCCCCGAATCTAGCACCGCAGGGGTTGTCGTGAATGGGCCGGAAGGGCTAGTGGCCGGATGGGGCAAAGTGCAGCTCCGGCAGGTGCCGGGGAGCTGCCGGCACCTGCCAGGCATGGCCTGGCACTACTGCTGGGCGTGCAGGTCCCAGGCGGTGAGATAGTCCGGGTCGACCACGATCATGCCGCTGTTGCTCATCCGGTACTCTCCCGGCTGGGCCGGCAGGTACTGGTCGAGCATCGGCGGCAGGTAACGCTCGTGGCCATCGTTCTCGTCGGCCAGCACCACACCTTCATCGGCACTGATGCGCAGCACCGTTCCCGCGTACTGCTCCAGTCCCTGCACCTGGCCGTCGCCGCCGTAGCGGGTCACCCCGACCAGCACCAGTTTTCCGATCATTTCCTCGACCTTGGCATCGTCCAAGGCCGGTAGCATTCGTTCGTATTGGTCGCTCATCGGTGCACCTCCAAAGCCTGCAGGATCATCATGGACAAGCCAGCCTCCGCGCTGCGAAGGCCATCGGGCAACGCAGAGGACAATCTGGCGGGCGTATGTCTGTATTGCAGGGCCGGCAAGAGCATGCCGGGACCGCATCGGGTGAACAGTGGCAGATGCTGTGGGTGGCGGCCATCCGTGCCGGCAAAGTGGCCGTATCAGACCAGGGTCAACACCACGCGTTGCATTGCATGCAGGGTAAAGCGTGACAGCTGCGCAGTTGTTGCATGACGGCCTCCTGTTGAAGGTCACACGCGAAGTTGATGTTCCATGGACCCGATGCTGACATCGCGCCCGGAATGGTCAAGTGAAGAATGCGCACCCGTTCACCTTTTGTAACGCATTCGGATGCCTCGATTACGCTTAACCTCTGCTTCATCCGGCTGGCCCTAGGGTCAGCCTTCAATCTGCAAGGATCGCACATGCCCCGGTACGCATTCATACGACCGTGGACGCTCGCACTTTCAGCGGCCGCGCTCTGCGCCTGCGCACATGCCGCCGACCGCACGCCGACTTCTCAAGGAACCGACACCATGCCCCCCGCCGTATCCGAGACCACTTCGCCCTCCCCGCTCAATGCCGAGCAGTTGCTGCTGCGCCTGCTGGACCTGATCAAGGTCACGACCTCCACCCGCGAGCTCACCGCTGAGCGCCTGTCCGCAGCGATGCAGGCGCCGGCGCAGGTCTTCGGCCCCGGCCACTTCGGCTATGGCGGCACGCTGACACCGGAATGGGGCTATGGACTGGAAGTGCAGCGGGCCGGCACTGCCGACGCGCGGCTGGACCTGAACTTCATGGACACCAGCAGCGATCGCAAGGCCTCGGCTGCGGCGATCTGCCAGGTCGACTTCAACCACTTCGCTTCGGCACTGGATGCCGCCGGCTTCAAGCGCGAGACGGTGCGCGGCGAACACGGCCGGGTGATCTACGATCGCTTCGATCGACCGCAGCTGAGCATCAAGGTCGACACCATGCCCGAGAACCCTCACGCCCTCGGCGACGCCACGCATGCCTGCGTGCGTCTTGTCACCGTGCAGTAAGGGGAGCCATCAATGACGATCCTTTCCGCAGAAACGGAACGCCTGCTGGGCGAGTTCGCTGGCAAGACCGACGTCACCAGCGACCAGGTCGACAACCTGCGCAACGTCATCGCGGGCTCGCCCGTGCTGGCAAAGCAGGTGGACGCCGCCATCGCGGCAGGCTATCTGGAACGCTTCGAACTGTTGCCCGCCACAAGCAACGCGGGCGGCACCTACGAGACCGGCACGAAATCCATCAACCTGCCCGCCAGCAGCTTGTCGACCCCGGCGGCCCCGGACAGGTTCGACGCGGCCGAGGTTGCCTTTGTGCTCGGTCACGAGATCCAGCACGGCTTCAACGATGCTGATGTCGAGCGCGCCTACGTGCAGTTCGAAGCCGACGTGGAGCAGGTCGCGGGCCGTACAACGAGCCATGATTACACCGAGGCCATCGGCACCCTGCTCGCGGCCAACCGCCGCGATGAGGCTTCTTCGAACATCGCAGGCTGGAATGCGCTGGTCAGCCAGGTACGTGCCAACAACCCGGACGCTACCCTGCGCGACCTGTATGAAGCCAGCACCCGCTCGACAGATGTCATCCAGTCGCGACCCGGCCCGCCGATCACCTATGCCCCGCACCCGGAGCTGACCCTCAATGCGGACCTGACCATCTCCCCCACCGCAGCCAACATCGAGGGAATGGCCAGGCACTATTACGATCAGGGCGTCAGCACCGGCCTGGGCCATCATGGGAATTCGGACTACCAGAATTTCTACGGCGCCCTGGCGATCGGACTGGCCAGCGAATACGAGGCCGCGAATCCAGCGCCCGATGGCGTCAGCCGGATGGAAGTGAACATGAAGAAGCTGGGCCTGGATGAGCGCCTGCTGGAGCAGAACGGGCTCAACCTCGGCGAGGGCTCGCCCCCGCGCCAGCCCTACTTCGATACCAGTACCTCGCCGTCGACGCTGCATTACTTCAACCACACTGAGGGCACGCATACGCATGTGCCGATCACCACACAGCATGCGGTGGAGGGCGATGGCTTACCGACGCTGCTTGCGGAAGGCCGTGACCGTTCGCTGCACGAGCAGATCCGCGGCAAGGTAGCTGAGCTGGATGCTGCCAACGGACGCAGTTTCGATGCGTCCAGCGAGCGCCTGAGTGCCAGCCTGCTGGTGCTGGCCCGCGAAAACGGGCTGGACCGCGTCGACCATGTGGTGCTCAGCCGCCAGACCGAGGGTGTGGGCGCGGCACAGAACATCTTTGTGGTGAAGGGGCCGCTGGATGATCCGGCCTCGCTGCGCGCCTCATCACCCACTGCCGAGGCCGCCCAGCGCCCTGTGCAGGACAGCCTGGATACGCTTGCCGTGGTCAACCAGCGGCAGGCCGATCAGGCCACGCAGGAACAGGTCCGCGTGCAGGAGCAGCAGCGCGGCGCGCTGACGCACTGACGGGGAACGACATGGAGCCGCCGGGACGCGCCCGGCGCTCCCTTGGCGGCACCCACGCTAGAATGCGCGCATGCGCACCGTACATGCCCTCCGCTACATCACCCCCTTGCGGGAAGGTGGCTCCCTGCCGGCCGTGGTCGAGACCGACGACGACGGCATGGCCGTGCTGAAGTTCCGTGGCGCCGGCCAGGGCCCGAAGGCGCTGATCGCCGAGCTGATCGCCGGCGAGATGGCGCGCACGCTGGGCCTGCCGATTCCGGAGATCCTGTTCGTGGAGCTGGACCGCGAGTTCGCCCGCACCGAGCCCGACCCGGAGATCCAGGAACTGATACGCGCCAGTGAAGGTTTGAACCTGGGCCTGGACTACCTGCCCGGTGCGATCAACTACGACCCGGCGGCGATGCCGGTGGATGCCGACCTGGCCTCGCGCATCGTCTGGTTCGATGCGTTCACCAGCAATGTCGATCGCACCACGCGCAACCCCAACCTGATGGTGTGGCACCGCAAGCTATACCTGATCGACCACGGTGCGGCCATGTACTTCCATCACGACTGGGCCAACGCCGGCGATGCCTGCGAGAAGCCGTTCGTGCTGATCCGCGACCATGTGCTGCTGTCGTTCGCCAGCCGCATCGCCGAGGTGGATGCCGAACTGGCCGCGCGCCTGACCGATGCCGAGATCGAGCGCATCGTCGGCCTGGTGCCGGACAGCTGGCTGGTGGACGAACCGGCGTTCGACAGCCCGCAGGCCTACCGGCAGGGTTATATCAACTACCTCAAGCACCGCCTGAAGGTGCGTGCGGTGTTCGTGCAGGAGGCCATCCGTGCCCACGCTGCACACGTATGACTACGCCGTCATCCGCGTGGTACCGCGGGTGGAGCGCGAGGAATTCATCAACGTCGGGGTGATCGTCTCCTGTCCCGGCGCGCGTCATCTGGAGGCGGCCATCGAGATCGATCCGGCACGCCTGCACGTGTTCGCCCCAGCGCTGGACCAGGAGGCGCTGCAGCCGTGGCTGGATGCGATCGTGGCCATCTGCCGCGGCGATGCCAGCGCCGGGCCGATCGCACAGCTGCCAGCGCGTGCGCGCTTCCATTTCCTCACCGCCAAGCGCAGCTCGGTGGTGCAGATGTCGAGCACGCATGTGGGCCGCACGGCGGACCCGGCGGGTGTGGTGGAACACTTGATGACGAAGATGGTGCGGGTGCCGCGCTGACGCGCCCGTCTCTCACTTCCGGGCGCGCGCCCTGTGCCAGGCAATGAGCGCACAGGCTGCTGCAGCGGCAATCAACACCCACCCGGCTGCCGCTTGTCCATGCAGGTAGCCTTGTGCATACGCAGCACTGGCACCTTCGCTGGCCATGGCCGGAACACCCTTGAGTATCACGTGCACCCCACGCAGCAGCAGCACCATGCTGGCGACCAGACACACCACGGGAAGAAGTCGGCTCATGGCCCGATTCTGGTCCGCCACCCGCCCCAGCGTCAACATCGCTGCGGCATAGTCGCTCGGGACTACAGCGGCACTCTTCGCGCGATGTAGTTGACCACATTGCCGATCGCATCCGGATCGACATTGGCCAGCCCAACGATCACATAGCCCTGCGCGGGTAGCACCACGATGGCACTGTTCGATCCGGGCGCACCGCCTTCGTGGCCGTACTGATGCTCCCTGCCCTCGCCCTGCACCAGGAAGCCGAACCCGTACCAGCCCTTGTGGTTCTGCGCCGTGGTGGCCTGCTGCAGCAATACAGGTGAGACCAGCTTTCCGCTGCGCAGCGCCTCGGCGAACTTCACCATGTCGCTCACCGTGCTGTAGCCACCACCGGCTGACATGCCGCGCCAGGGCAGCGACCTCGTTTCACGGACCCATTGCCCATCCTGCTTCGTATAGGCGACGGCACGCTGTGGCACCGTCACTGTTTCCGGTTCGAAGCCGGTGCCGGTCATGCCGGCCGGGCGCAGGATGTGTTGCTCCACATAGGCATAGTACGACTGCCCGGAGACGGCCTCGATGATCCGCCCAAGCACGATGAAGCCATAGTTCGAGTAGCTGTCCTGGCTGCCGGGCGTGAACTGCGGCGCATCCTTGGCAAAGCGCTGCACGTAGTCATCCAGCGTCTTCAGCGACGCGGAATACTGCTCGAAATCGTCGCCGAAGAAATCCCCCAGGCCACTGGTGTGTGACAGCAGCTCGCGCACGGTCACGCTGTTGGCGACGGCCTTGTTCGGATAGTCCGGCAGGTGCTTGCCGATCGTGTCGTCGAGACTGAGCCTGCCATCCTGCACCCGCTGCAGGATGGCCACGGCAGTGAACATCTTGTTGGAGGACGCAAGGCGGAACTGCGTATCCACGCCCACTGGAATGCCAGCGGTGCGATCGGCCTCGCCACCGCGCCAGTCCAGCAGCACCTTGCCGTTCCGTGCCACCTGCAACGCACCCGACAGCGCGTCCTGGGCCCGCAGCGCCTCCAGCCTTGCTGTGGCATCGGCCATCAGGGCAGGCAAAGCAACCCTCTCCGGCTTGAGCTTGTCCGGCGTTTCAGTGCCTTCGATCTGGAACTGCTTCAGGTGCGCCGGATTGTCCGGGTCCATGCTGGCCGTCACCCACATCGCGCGCTCGTTCAGCTGGCCCATCACCAGCACCTTCGCGTGACCGGGCGCGCTCTGGCGTGTTTCCAGCACACGCAGCGGGCCGGTGCTCTCGCGGAACTCGAGATAGTCCTTGGGGCTGCTGCCTTCCTTCTTCGCGTAGGTATCGGCGAACGCCTGCAGTTGCTCGAGGCTGCCAGCGTTGAAGGCCGCCAGCCAGTCATCGATGGCGTCCTGCGCACGTGGATGTGCACTCTCGGAAGATGTAGCGCCGATTGCTGGAAAAACCGGGGTAACCAGTAGAACCGAACAGGCCAGTGCATTGCAGAGAAACAGGCGTCCAACAACCCTCATGGCAGTTCCTTTGCGGGGATTCCTGGACGCATCCTAGACCAAGGATGCGGCCGCCGCATCGACACCAGGGACTCTGCTGCAACACCTCAACAGTGACGCTGAATGCATCGATGCGCTGCCATCCACTCCGCGTGCGTGGTGGAATGCGCACAGCCCCGGATGCAACGTGAGTGCGAGATCCTTCGCAGTTGATGGAAACCCTGCTACCCGATGGCCCCGCTATCGCCTTGCCATCGTCTGTTCGCTGAATCTCGCCACGCAGAAGTCCAGGAAGCTGCGCAGCTTGGGCGTCAGCTGGCGATCGCGCGGATACACCAGGTTGATCCAGGTCGACACCGGTACGTAGTCCGGCAGCACTTCCACCAGCTCACCACGCGCCAATGCTCCGGCCAGCATTTCGTGCGGTTGCAGGATCAGCCCCAGCCCTCCGATGGCGGCGGTCAGCAGCGGCTCGGCCTGGTTGACCATGAAGCGGCTGGACACTGGCACGGTCAGCACGCCGCCATCGGTATCGCGAAAGCTCCAGCGGGTGCGGATGATCGAATGCGCGAAGCCCAGGCACTCGTGGCGGCTCAGGTCATTGGGATGGGCAATGGCCGGGCGCGAAGCCAGATAGTCCGGCGAGGCACACAGGACCAGCGGATACGGCCCCAACCGCCGCGCCACCAGCCCACTGTCGGCCAGATCGCCAGTGCGGAACACCAGGTCGTAGCCGTCTTCAACGATGTCCACCAGACTGTTGGACAGGTTCAGATCGACCTGCACGTCCGGGTACTGCTGCAAGTAGGCCACCACCGCGGGACCCAGCGCGTGCACGCCGAAGGTGACCGGCGCACTGATGCGCAGGCGCCCCATCGGTCGCCCGCGCGCCACTTCGGCCAGCTGCTCGGCCCACTCCACTTCCTCCAGGATCACCCGCGCCCGCGCCAGGTAGGCCTGGCCGAAGTCGGTCAGGCTCTGCTTGCGCGTGGTGCGGTTGAGCAGGCGCACCCCCAGATGCTGCTCCAGCGCCTGGATGTGCTTGCCGACCAGCTGCGGCGACAGGTCCAGTGCCTCGGCAGCGGCGGCGAAGGAGCCGACCTCGGCCACCTTGGCGAAGGTCCGCAGGGGAACGATCAGGTCCATTGCAAACAATTGTTTTTCAATGAAACGCCAGATTACCCCTTATTCTGGATGCAGACTACGCGCACAGTAGCGCTCACCCTTTCGCCGGCGCCCTCGCCGGCCCTTCCTTGGAGCCCCCCATGAGCCAGGTTGTCCGCATCCACGAATATGGCACTGCCGATGTACTGCGCATCGACGATATCGACGTTCCCGCCCCCGCCCCTGACGAAGTCCAGATCCGGGTGAAGGCGATCGGCCTGAACCGCGCCGAGGTGATGTTCCGTAACGGCGCCTACTTGCAGGAAGCGCAGTTCCCCAGCCGCCTGGGCTACGAAGCGGCCGGCGTGGTTGAAGCCGTCGGCAGTGCAGTGAGCGGATTCACTGCGGGCGATGCGGTCAGCGTAGTGCCGCCGCTGGATATCGCGCGCTGGGGCACCTACGGCGAACTGGCCAACGTGCCGGCACGACTGGTAGTCAAGCATCCGCAGGCACTGGACTTTGAAACGGCCGCCGCGGTGTGGATGCAGTACGTCACCGCCTGGGGGGCGCTGTTGGAGCAGGCGCACTTGTCCGCCGGGGATTTCGTCATCATCACCGCCGCCAGCAGCAGCGTCGGCCTGGCCGCCATCCAGATCGCCAATGCAGTCGGCGCCACGCCGATCGCTGTGACCCGTGGCCCGGGCAAGCGCCAGGCCCTGCTCGACGCCGGTGCCGCCCATGTCATCGCCACCCAGGAACAGGATCTGGTGGCCGAAGTGGCGCGCATCACCGGCGGCGCAGGTGCCCGCGTGGTGTTCGATCCGATCGGTGGTCCGCAGTTCGTACCGCTGACCGAAGCCATGGCGCGTGGCGGCATCCTGCTGGAATACGGCGCGCTGAGCAGTGAACCCACCCCGTTCCCGTTGTTCAACGTGCTGGGCAAGTCACTGACGCTGAAGGGTTACCTGTACTCGGAAATCGTCTCCGACGATGCCGCGCTGGCACGTGCCAAGGCCTTCATCGTCAACGGCCTGGACCAGGGCACGCTGGCGCCAAAGATCGCCAAGGTATTCCCGTTCACGCAGATCCAGGACGCACACCGTTACCTGGAATCGAACGAGCAGATCGGCAAGGTGGTAGTGACGGTGTGATCCAGCGTCATGCAACGGGGGCGGCCCACCGCCCCCCTTGCGGTTACCTCGGCAACGCAAACGCCATCACGTAATCGCCGTTCGGGGTTTCCATGAAATGGTGGCCGCCGGCCATGATCACCACGTACTGGCGCCCGCCCTGCTCGTACACCATCGGGTTGGCCTGACCTCCCGCGGGCAGCTTGGCATGCCACAACTCCTTGCCGGTCCTCAGGTCGATGGCGCGCAGCAGGTCATCGGTGGCGGCGGCGATGAAGATCAGGCCGCTGGCGGTCACCACCGAACCGCCATTGTTCGGTGTGCCGATCTCGATCGGCAGGCCGGAGCGGATGCCGAAGGGTCCGTTGCCGCGCGCACTGCCGAATGGACGGTCCCACAGCAGTTTGCCGGTGCGCAGGTCGATGGCACGGATGCCGCCATAGGGCGGCTGCTTGCACAGCAAACCGGTGAACGGCAGGCGCCAACCGGCATTGACCTGGATGGCGTAGGGCGTGCCCACCTGCGGGTCACCCGCGCCTTCTGCTCCGCCCTTGTCGAACCGGATCTTTTCGCGCGGCAGCCAGCCCAGCCGGTCGGCCTCCGCGCGTGGCACCAGCCGGTTGTAGTTCGGCATGTCGTTGTAGTTGGCCACGATCACGCCGCGGCGCGTATCGATGGACACGCTGCCCCAGTCCGAGCCGCCGTTGTAGCCGGGGTACTCGATGGAATGGCGGTCACTGCTCGGCGGCGTGTAGAACCCTTCGTAGTAGGCCTTGCGGAACTGGATGCGGCAGACCAGCTGGTCGATCGGGGTGATGCCCCACATGTCACGTTCGGTCAGCTCATGCTCGCGACGCAGCGTGTGGTACAGCGAGAACAGTTGCGTGGGCGAGCGCTGCTCGGGCTCAACACCACCGATGGGCACCTTGCGCTCTTCGGCCGCGGTCAGAAGCTGGCCGTTGCGGCGGTCGAGGATGTAGATGTCGCCCTGCTTGGTCGGCAACAGGATCGCCGGCACTTTGCCGGCCGCCGTCGGGTAGTCGATCAGGCTGGCCTGCGAACCGAGGTCGTAGTCCCACACATCCTTGCGCACCGCCTGGAAATGCCAGACCGGCTTGCCGGTGGCCACGTCGATCGCCACCAGTGACGTCGCATAGCGGTTCTGGTTTTCCGTGCGTGAGCCGCTCCAGTAGTCACCCGCGGAATTGCCCAGCGGCAGGTAGACCAGGCCCAGCGCCTCATCACCGGTGGCGGTGGTCCACATGTTGGGCGTGCCGCGCGTATAGGTCTGCTCGCGCGGCGGCAGACCGCTGCGCTCGGGCTGGTCCATGTCCCACGCCCAGCGCAGCTTGCCGGTGATGGCATCGTAGGCCTGGATCACGCCCGACGGCGCATCGCGGCGCTGCCCGTCCAGCACCTGGTGACCGGTCACGATCACCCCGCGCACGATCGCCGGTGGCGAGGTGATCGACACGTAACCCGGTGGCACCTCACCCATGCCCAGGGTGATGTCGACCTGGCCGTTGTTGCCGAAGTTGGCGCAGGGGCGGCCGCTGTCTGCGTCCACCGCGATGATGCGGCCGTCCAGGGTGCCTTCGATGATGCGGGCCCAGCACGCCGGGCGATTGCCCGGTGCAGCACTGCGGGTGACGCTGGGCGGCGGCTCCGGCAGCGCCAGATCAGCGGCGACATCGGCCAATGCCGCATCGGCAATGGTCGGCGTGCGGGGCTGCTCGTAGTAGCTCACCCCGCGGCAGGCGGCGGTGTACGGAATCGAGGCGTCCTTCACTTTGGGATCGAACCGCCACAGTTCCTTGCCGCTGGCGGCATCGAGTGCGATCAGGCGGTTGCGCGCGGTGCACAGGTAAAGGCGATCGCCGATCTTCAGCGGCGTGGTTTCCGCGCCCCAGCGATTCTTGGGCATATCGCCGGTACGGAACTGCCAGGCTGGCTGCAACGTGGCCACATTGGCCGGGGTGATCTGCTGCAGCGGCGAATAGCGGGTGGCGGCGTTGCTGCGGCCCCACGCCGGCCAGTCGCCCTCGGCGGGCTGGTCAGCCGGCTGCAGGCCCGTGGTATCACGC
Source organism: Stenotrophomonas sp. 99219_Sma (assembly GCF_056480785.1). Classification (NCBI taxonomy): domain Bacteria; kingdom Pseudomonadati; phylum Pseudomonadota; class Gammaproteobacteria; order Lysobacterales; family Lysobacteraceae; genus Stenotrophomonas; species Stenotrophomonas sp. 99219_Sma. The sequence continues at coordinate 2,940,592 of NZ_CM151117.1, forward strand.
GTAGGTTCCAGTCCGGCGCTGACCGCGCCTTCCGGGAACGGCTGATGCCCATCCACTTCACCATGCGGCGCAAAGGCCAGGCCGAAGGCGGCCACGAACACCAGCATCAGCACACCCGCCGCGCTGCGCGACAGGCGTTTGGAGACCGGCTCGTGCAGGGTGGGCGCCAGCAAGGCCAGCACGATGCCGAGTGCGGTCACCAGGCCCAGCCGGGGCACCCAGCGCCAGTAGTCGCTGCCTGACTCCCACCAGGTCCACAGCAGCGTGCCGACGAACACCAGCGCGTACAGCAATGCACCGCTGCGGCGGTTGCCGAACAACAGGATGCCGCTGGCCAGCAGGCCGAGCCCGGCGATGGCGTAGTACGCCGAGCCGCCAAGGCTGAGCAGCCACGCACCGAGCCCGCCGATGACCAGGCCGAGCACGACCAGCAGCAGCGACAGCACGGTGACAAGGGGGTGCCGGGAGGCGCGAACAGGGGCAGGAGCGGACTGCGGCGTGGCGGACATCGTCGATCTCCGGGGGCAGCATGCGCCGTTATCCCACCGCCTGCGTGAAGCGCGCGCGTATGTGCGGCATCCGGATACGACGACGCCGGCACAGGGCCGGCGTCGTCGGGTACCTCAGGCTCGCGGCAGGATCACTCCTGCGCGGCGTCCTCGCTGCTGGCAGCCGCCGGTGCGCCGTCGGTCGCGGCCGGTGCGGCGACGGCCACCTCGTCCTCGTCTTCGTCGATCGAGGCATCCATGCGCTCCACCGCCTGCAGCTTCTCGTCCTTGGACAGGCGGATCAGGGTCACGCCCTGGGTGTTGCGGCCAACGCGGCTGATTTCCGAGCCACGCGTACGCACCAGGGTGCCACCATCGGAGATCAGCAGCACTTCGTCGCTGGAGCCCATCAGCACTGCGGCGACCAGCTTGCCGTTGCGCTCGGTGGTCTGGATGCCGATCACGCCCTGCGTGCCACGGCCCTTGCGCGGGTAGTCCGGCAGCGGGGTGCGCTTGCCGTAGCCGTTCTCGGTGGCGGTGAGGATGTACTGCACGCTGGCGTCATCGGCGCCGTCGATCACCGCATCGCCATTGGCTGCGGTTTCCTCGACACCGTTGTCGTCCTCGTTCTCATCCTCGCTGCCACCGGCACTCTCGGCCACGATCAGGCTGACCACTTCCTCGCCGGCCGGCATCTTGATGCCACGCACGCCGGTTGCGGTACGGCCCATCGAGCGGACCTTGTCTTCACCGAAGCGCACGGTCTTGCCGTTGGAGGCGAACAGCAGGATGTCGCGCTCGCCGTCGGTCAGGCCGACGCCGACCAGGGCATCGCCCTCGTCCAGATTGATTGCGATCTTGCCGCGCGCCAGACGGAAGGCGAACTCGCCCAGCGGGGTCTTCTTGACCGTACCGTTCTTCGTGGCGAAGAACACGAACTGGCCATCGGCGTATTCGCGCACCGGCAGCACGGCCTGCACGCGTTCGCCCGGCTCCAGCGGGATCCAGTTGATGATCGGACGGCCGCGGGCGTTGGAACCGGCTTCGGGCAGCTGGTAGACCGGCAGCCAGAACACCTTGCCCGAGCTGGTGAAGGTCAGCAGCGTATCGTGCGTGTTGACAAGCCACAGCTGTTCGATGAAATCCTCTTCCTTGGTCGCTGCCGCACTGCGGCCGCGGCCGCCACGGCGCTGTGCGCGGTACACGCTCACCGGCTGCCGCTTCACGTAACCGGCATGCGACACGGTGACCACCACGTCTTCCGGCGCGATCAGGTCGAGGATGTCCAGGTCTTCTTCGCTGTGGCGGATTTCGGTACGACGCTCGTCGCCGAACTCGGCCTTGACGTTGACCAGCTCCTCGCGGATCACCTGCAGCAGGCGGTCGGGATCTTCCAGGATGTGGATCAGCCCGGCGATCACTTCCAGCAGCTGCTTGTACTCGTCGGTCAGGCGGTCCTGCTCCAGCCCGGTCAGGCGGTGCAGGCGCATTTCCAGGATCTGGGTGGCCTGGATCTCGGTCAGCTGGTAGCCGCCCTCGATCAGGCCCACGCCCTTGGGCAGGTCTTCCGGGCGCGAGGCTTCGGCACCGGCGGCACCCAGCATCGCACCGACCAGGCCCGGCTCCCACACGCGCGCCAGCATGCGCTCGCGTGCTTCATTCGGGTTCGGCGAGGTCTTGATCAGCTCGATCATCTCGTCGATGTTGGCCAGCGCAACGGTCAGGCCTTCCAGCACGTGGGCACGGGCGCGCGCCTTGCGCAGCTCGAACACGGTGCGACGGGTGACCACTTCGCGACGGTGGCGGACGAACGCCTCCAGCATCTGCTTGAGGTTCATCAACTGCGGGCGGCCATCGACCAGCGCCACCATGTTGATGCCGAACACCGATTCCATCTGGGTCTGCTGGTACAGGTTGTTCAGCACAACCTCGGCAGATTCACCGCGCTTGATCTCGATGTAGATGCGCATGCCGTCCTTGTCGGACTCATCGCGCAGCTCGCTGATGCCTTCGATCTTCTTTTCCTTGACCAGCTCGGCGATCTTCTCGATCAGACGCGCCTTGTTCACCTGGTAAGGAATTTCGGTGACGATGATCGATTCGCGGCCGTTGTCGGCCACTTCGATATCGGCCTTGGCACGGATGCGCACACGGCCGCGGCCGGTGCGATAGCCAGCGACGATGCCGGCAGTGCCATTGATGATGCCGGCAGTCGGGAAATCCGGGCCCGGGATGTACTCCATCAGGCCGTCGACATCGATTTCCGGATTATCAATCAGCGCGATGCAGGCGTTGATCGATTCGCTCAGGTTGTGCGGCGGGATGTTGGTGGCCATGCCCACCGCGATACCGGCCGAACCGTTGACCAGCAGGTTCGGGAACCGGGTCGGCATGACCGTCGGCTCCAGTTCCTTCTCGTCGTAGTTGGGCTGGAAATCGACGGTTTCCTTGTCGATGTCCGCCATCAGCTCATGCGCGAGGCGCGACATGCGCGCTTCGGTGTATCGCATCGCCGCGGCGGAGTCGCCATCGATCGAGCCGAAGTTACCCTGGCCATCGACCAGCATGTAACGCAGCGAGAACGGCTGTGCCAGGCGCACCAGCGTGTCGTACACCGACTGATCGCCATGCGGGTGGTACTTACCGATGACGTCACCGACGATACGCGCCGACTTGAAGTAGGGCTTGTTGCTGTGCGCGTTGAGTTCGTTCATCGCGAACAGCACGCGGCGATGCACCGGCTTGAGGCCATCGCGCGCATCCGGGAGCGCGCGGCCCACGATCACGCTCATGGCGTAATCGAGGTAGCTCTTGCGCATCTCGTCTTCCAGGTTGACCTGGATGATTTCCTTGGCGTTTTCTGCCATTCGGGTTCCGTTGTCTGGTAGCGGTCCAGTCCGGCGCAGCCCTCTGCGGGAGGGGGTCGTGCCGGAACCTCGATTCAACCTGTGGATACTACCACAACAGGCCGCTCCCTGCCTCCATTTACGGGGATTTTACCGGCACAAATCAGGAACTTAGGGGGGTACCGGCCAGCGGCCGGCACTACCGGGGGCGGAGGTCACGCTGCCCCCTCCCCTGTGCCTCACCCGCCGAAGGCGGCGCGCATGTTCTCGATGGTCGGGTTCAGGATCACCCCGCGCTCGGTCACGATGGCATCGATCAGTTCACCCGGGGTGACGTCGAACACCGGGTTCCAGGCGGCGATGCCTTCGGCCACGGTGCGGGTACCGCCCACGCCGTACAGCTCGCCCGGGTCGCGCTGCTCGATCTCGATCTGGCTGCCATCCACGGTCTCCATGTCCACGGTCGAGGACGGCGCCACCACCATGAACTTGACCCCGTGGTGGCGAGCGGCGATGGCCAGCTGATAGGTGCCGATCTTGTTGGCGGTATCGCCGTTGGCGCAGATGCGGTCTGCACCAACGATCACCCACTGCACGGCACCGGTCTTCATCAGGTGCGAGGCTGCCGAATCGGCGATCAGGGTGGCGTCGATGCCATCCTGCTGCAGTTCCCACACGGTCAGGCGTGCGCCCTGCAGCCACGGACGGGTCTCGCCGGCGAACACGCGGGCGATGCGGTGCTGGGCCATGCCGGCACGGATCACGCCCAGTGCCGTGCCGAAGCCGGCGGTGGCCAGCGAGCCGGTGTTGCAGTGGGTCAGCACGCCGCTGCCGGCCTCGATCAGGCCCGCGCCCAGCGCGCCCATGTGGCGGTTGGCGGCCAGGTCCTCCTCGGCAATGGCCTGCGCTTCGGCTTCCAGCAGGGCCTTCCAGTCGGCGCCGGCGACGTTCAGGCAGCGACGCATGCGCGCCAGCGCCCAAGCCAGATTGACGGCGGTCGGGCGCGATGCGTTCAGGCGCTGCAGCGCCGTCTCCAACTGCTGAAGCGCATGCGCGCCATCAGCGGCCTGCACGTCCCGCGCCGCCAGCACCACACCCCACGCTGCGGCAATGCCGATCGCGGGCGCGCCACGCACGGTCAGCGCGTGGATGGCGCTGGCAACTTCGTCACTGTCATGGCAGACCACGTGCTCGACCACGAACGGCAGCTTGCGCTGGTCCAGCAGTTGCAGGGCATCGCCGGTCCAGAGGATCGGGCGGATGTGGTCATAACGGGCGTAGTCGATGTCGGAGACAGTGTTCATGGGCCCATTGTAGGGCCACGCCCCGCGTGGTTGGAGCCTGCCCGGGCTCAATTCACCGAGAATTCGGCGCGGCAGCCGCCGTCCACCCAGATCCCGTTGCGGTTCCAGCCCCAGGTGTTGCCTTCCTCGCACGGGGTGCTGGACAACTGCTCGGTAACGATCGCGCCGACCGAAATGCTCGCCCCACAGAAGCGGCGCTTCTTCGACTTCGACTCGCAGGTCAGGCGGCGTGGCACGTCGACAAAACGGCCGTCCTCGTCAGCCACTTCGAAATCGCCCTGGCAACCACGGCTGGTCCAGACTTCATTGCGCTTGTAGCCCCAGCCCTGCCCTTCGCGGCACGGCAGCACCGACAGCTGGCGCAGCAGGCGCACCGGCGCCCCGTCCAGGCGCACCGGGCAACTCTGCGGGCGGCCATTGGATTCGCAGCGCACCACACGGCGGACCAGGCGCTTGCCTTCCGTTGCCGCAGGCGCTGCACCTTCCGCACGACGCGCACGGAACTCTGCGCGGCAGCCAAGGGTGACCCACACGCCACTGCGGTCGGTGCCCCACTCGCTGCCACGGATGCAACTGTTGCTGGACAACTGGCGCACAAGGTCGATGCCATTGCTGACGTCGATATCGCAATGCACCCAGCCCATGTCGCGCGATTCGCAGGTCACCACTTCGCCGTCATAGCCCGCCTGCTGGGCCGACGCCGATGACGGCAGCCAGGCACCCCAGAGCGCGATGGAGTACACCGGTGCAGCGACAACCGCAAACCACTTGACCAAAGCCTTCCCCAGCAGGAATGGATGAACTGCGTGCCAGTGTCCGGCATCTGCCGTGATAAGAGCATCATCCTGCTTACCGAAGCAAGCGCGGAAACGCGGAATTCCGTTCAGTCTTCGATGTTCAGGAACGTGCGCACCGCGCTCACGCGTGGGCGAAGTCGTAGGCCAGCACATCGGCGATACGCGGCGTGCGGCTCATCGCCATCAACAACCGATCGACACCCACCGCCACGCCAGCGCAGGCAGGCATCGATGGCAACGCCGACAGCAGCGCCTCATCCACGGACGGTTGCACCTGGCCCCGCTCATGGCGGCGCTGCAGGTCACGCTGGAATCGCGCACGCTGTTCTTGCGCGTCGTTCAGTTCGTGATAGCCGTTGGCAAGTTCCACGGCCCCCAGATAAAGCTCGAAACGCTCGGCCAGCGGCGGCGTGCCGGCTCGAATGCGCGCCAGTGCGGCCTGGCTGGCAGGCCAATCGTGGACCACGGTCATCACCGCGTCATCGAAATGCGGCTGGATATGATGGGTCATCAGCAGATCCAGCCAGTCATCGCGGGTCAGCCCGACCGGGTCGATATGTACCTCGCCCAGCGCGGCACGCAGCGCGGCCTCGTCGGCATCGAACGGATCCACACCCACGTACTGCTGGAACAGCTCGCGGTAACTGAGCACACGCAGCGTCGCACTGCGCCCGACCAGGGCCAGCGCCTGGCCGACCAGCTCGGCGGTTTCCTGCACCAGGCGATGGTGGTCCCAACCGACCCGGTACCACTCCAGCATGGTGAATTCCGGATTGTGTCGGCCGCCCGCCTCGCCGTTGCGGAACACCCGGCCCAGTTCGTAACAGTCACCCACGCCCGCCGCCAGCAGGCGCTTGAGCGGATACTCCGGCGAGGTGCGCAGCCAGCGGCGGCGGCCACCGGCATCGACATGGCCGGTGAAATCGGTATGGAAGCTGTCGATGTTCGGCTCGGTGTTGCCGGCCACCGACAGGATCGGCGTCTCCACCTCCAGCACATCGCGATCGGCGAAGAAGCGGCGCACCAGCGCGTTGAGCGCGGCACGCTGCTGCAGCGCGCGCAGCAGGGCCTCGCTCACAGGATGCCCTCCGGGCGCGGATGATCCAGCGGCAGGGTCAGCAGATCGCGGGTGTCATCGATGTAGCCACTGGCCAGGTACAGGCGCCGGGCCAGTTCGTTGTGGTGGTTCACTTCCAGCCGCAGGCGGCTGACGCCACGCCCGCGAGCGCGCTGTTCGCAGATGGCCAGCGCCTGCTTGCCGCGGCCGCGGCCGCGCGCGCGGTGGCTCAGGTACAGCTCGTCCAGCAGCATGAAGTGGCCGCCCTGCTCCAGGCTGAAACCCATCGCGATCACTGCGTAGCCCACCACCTCGGCGGCCTCGTCCAGCCACAGCAGCACCTCGCCATTGCGCGGATCGGCCAGCAGCGCGTCCACGCCGCGACGCACGCGCGCGTCGTCGAAGTCGATCTTGTCTTCGGCATAGAACTCGCGCATCAACGCGATCAACAGTTCTTCGTCGGCACGGGTGGCCAGGCGGAAATCCAGCGGAGCGGTCTGCATCGGTGTTCCTTTGTGTTTCATGCCGGGCGCCAGGCACCCGGCGGGGTCATCATTCGTGTTCGGCGAGGTAGGCCAGCAGGCGGTCTTCGTCCCATACCGGCACGCCCAGCGACTGCGCCTTGTCCAGCTTGGAGCCGGCCTCGGTACCGGCCACCACGAAGCTGGTCTTCTTCGACACGCTGCCGGAGACCTTGGCACCCAGCGCTTCCAGGCGTTCCTTGGCGGCATCGCGGGTGAGCTGGGCCAGGGTGCCGGTCAGCACCACGGTCTGCCCATCCAGCGGGCCGGCCACGATCTCGGCCAGCGCCGGCGCCTTGGCCAGGATCTGCTGCATCGCCTTCTCGGCCGCCAGCAACATCGCGCCATGGCCATCGGCATCGAGCCACGCAGCCAGGCCGCGTGCAGTGTCATCGGGCAGGCCGGCGTTGACGAACTGGCCATGCTCGGCGTCGAGCACTGCTTGCGCGCCGGAAAGCGCAGCGACCAGTTTTTCGGCGCGCAGGCGGGTGATGCCAGGGATCTCCGATTCGACCAGCAGCTGCGCCAGATCCAGCCCTTCGCGCAGCTTGGCACTGGGCGCATGCACATCGCTGATGCGCACCTGACCGACCTGCAGCAGGTCATCGATGGCCTGCTGGTTGCCCTGCTGCTCGAAGAAATGACCCAGCGAACGCGCCACTTCGCCGCCGATGTCCGGCACACGCTTGAACAGCGGCCACGGCAGGTGGCGGATAAGCTCCAGGTCACCGAACCACTGCGCCAGCGCCTTGGCCGTGCTCTCACCCACGTGCTCGATGCCAAGCGCGAACAGCAGGCGCTCCAGCGTGGCCGCACGGCTGGCGTCGATCGCCGCGATCAGGTTGTCGGCCCACTTGGTGGCGATCTTCTTCGTGTTCCATTCGAAGCTGGCCGGCTGTGCCAGCGCCTGTGCTCGCCAGCCCGGATCGTTGCCATCCAGCTTGAGCACCGCATTGAGCACCGCACCACTGCCTTCGGCGGGCAGGTGCAGCTTCAGCGCAGCCGCCAGTGCGGAAGGGTCCTCGGCATCCAGCACCAGCTTCAGATGCAGCAGCTGGTCACGGTTGAGCCGGTACAGATCGGCCACGCTTCTGACGATGCCGGCGTCGACCAGGGTTTCGATGTACTTGTCACCCAGGCCATCGATATCCATCGCGCGACGCGAGGCGAAATGGGCGATGGCTTCCTTGCGCTGCGCCGGGCAGGACAGTTCGCCCGAGCAGCGCCATGCGGCAGCACCTTCCTCGCGCACGATTTCCGAGCCGCACACCGGGCAGCGCGTCGGCATCTGCCACGGCGTGGTGCCCGGCGGGCGGCGATCAAGGATGACGCTGACCACTTCCGGAATCACATCACCGGCGCGGCGCACGATCACGCTGTCACCCACGCGCACATCCAGGCGTGCGATCTGGTCGGCGTTGTGCAACGTGGCGTTGGACACGATCACGCCGGCCACCGCCACCGGTGCCAGCCGCGCGACCGGTGTGGCAGCACCGGTGCGGCCGATCTGGATCTCGATCGCCTCTACCGTAGTGCTCTGTTCCTGCGCGGGGAACTTGTGCGCGATGGCCCAGCGCGGCGCACGCGAAACGAAGCCCATGGCCTGCTGGCCGGCGCGGTCATCCAGCTTGTAGACCACGCCATCGATATCGAACGGCAGGCCATCGCGGCGCTCACCGATATCGCGGTAGTAGCCGAGCAGGCCGTCGGTGCCTTCCACGACCTTGCACAGCTCACTGACCGGGAAGCCCCAGGCACCGAGCTGGGCCAGTGTGCCCGAATGGGTGTCCGGCAGCTCGCCGCCCTGCACTTCGCCGGTGCCGTAGGCGAAGAAACTCAGCCGGCGCTGCGCACTGATCTTCGGGTCGAGCTGGCGCAGCGAACCGGCGGCGGCGTTGCGCGGGTTGGCCAGCACCTTGCCGCCCTGCAGGCGCGCACGCTCGTTGTAGGAGTCGAAGTCGGCGCGGGCCATGTAGACCTCACCACGCACCTCCAGCACATCCGGCCAGTCCTTGCCGTGCAGCCGCTTGGGAATATCACCGATCTCGCGCAGGTTGGCCGTCACGTCCTCGCCGGTACTGCCATCGCCGCGGGTCGCGCCGAGTACGAAATGACCGTCCTCGTAGCGCAGGCTGATCGCCAGGCCGTCCATCTTCGGCTCGGCCGAGAACCGCAGGCTGCGTCGGCCCAGGCGCTCGTCGATGCGGCGCACGAAATCTGCCACTTCCTCGTCGCTGAAGGCATTGGACAGCGACAGCATCGGCACCGCGTGGCGCACTTCCGGGAAGCGGCCGGAGGGGCGCGCACCGACCTGCTGGGTCGGGCTGTCGGCACGGGCCAGCTCCGGATGCTCGCGCTCCAGCGCTTCCAGCTCGCGCACCATCCGGTCGTAGTCGACGTCGGGGATCTCCGGCGCGTCCAGCTCATGGTAGGCGCGGTTGGCCTGGGCGATCTGCCGGCGAAGGTCTTCGGCGCGTTCGGCGGGGCTGGGGCTCATCGGGATCCGGTGGTTCTGGGATGGCCGGGGATTCTACCGCGCCCGACCGTCAGGCCCTGTAACGCTCCCGCCTTTGTAGCGTCGAGCTTGCTCGACTGGTGCTCCCTCGCTCTGGCAGGTGCCAACCACTCCCCCATCCTGGTACGTGCCAACCACTCCCCAGCTCTGGTACGTGCCAACCACCCTCCCGCTCTGGTAGGTGCCAACCACCCTCCCGCTCTGGTAGGTGCCAACCTTGGTTGGCACATCTGCAGTCAAGCATGGTTCGACTCCACAAAAAGCAGCTTGCCGCCCATCCCCACCGGCGCTAGCGTGCGACGGTCTTCCCTTCGGAATCCCGCCCGTGACCCTGCCTGCCTCCCGTCGACGCTTCCTGCAACTGGCCGGTGCTGGCCTCGCCGTCGCCGGCACCGGCCTGCCGCAGCTCGGCCATGCCCAACCCGCGACAGCCGCCGCCCCAGCCCCTGCCGAAGGCGCCGTACTACTGAACTTCAACGAATGCCCGTACGGCCCCTCGCCCGCCGCCCAGCAGGCGGCGCGCGACAGCATCGCCAGCTGCGGCCGCTACCGCTTCGAACTGGCGGGCCAGGTGCGCGATGCCTTCATCGAGCAGGCCGGCATTCCAGCCGACCATATGCGCCTCTATCCGGGCTCCAGCGAACCGCTGAACCGCGCTGCCACGCTGTGGACCGGCCCGCAGGCGGGGCTGGTGGTGGCCGACCCGACCTTCGAGACGCTCGGCGAGGTCGCCGCCGCACACGGTGCACACGTGCAGAAAGTGCCGCTGCGCGAGGACGGTGCACACGATCTGCGTGCGATGGCCGCCGCCGCACACGCACGCCCGACCGGGCTGCTGTATGTGTGCAACCCGAACAACCCGACCGGCTCGATCAGCCCACCGGATGAGCTCGCCTGGCTGCTGGCCCACAAGCCCGCTTCCACCCGCGTGCTGTTGGACGAGGCGTATCTGCAGTACAGCGAACAGCCGAGCCTGATCGCGCGGGTGGCGCAGCGCGATGACCTGATCGTGTTGCGCACGTTCTCCAAGCTATATGGCATGGCCGGCCTGCGCCTGGGCGTGGCGACCGCACATCCCGACCGCCTGCGCGAACTGGCCAGCCTGGGCGACAACCCGCTGCCGGTTCCGGCGCTGGCGGCGGCACTGTCCAGCCTGCGCGATCCGCAGTTGATTCCACAGCGCCGCCTGCAGAATGCCAAGGTGCGGCAGGCCACCATCGCGTGGCTGGGCAAGCGTGGTTTCAGCTGCCTGCCGTCGGAAGCGAACTGCTTCGTGGTCGACGTGCAACGCGATGGCAGCGCGTTCGCCAAGGCGATGGCGGACAACGGCGTGGTGATCGGACGCAGCTGGCCGATCTGGCCACAGCGCGTGCGCGTGACCGTCGGCACCGAAGAGGAAATGGCCGCGTTCCGCCATGCGTTCGCGAAGGTGGCCGGCGTGCCGGCCTGATCCTGTTGGTGGGGGCGAACCTTGGTTCGCCCCATCCACGCATGGCGTGGATCTACTGTTGTGGGTGCCGACCTGGGCCCCTGTAGAGTCGAGCCATGCTCGACTGGGGCTTTCCCTACAAGCCTTACCGCACTCAAGCGATATCCAAGCTGCCTCGGCCAGCCAATGCTGAGGCATGCCCAGTCCACGTCTCCTGAGAGGCCGTTGGTCGCAACTGCGGAACGTCTACGCGATCACCACTGTCACTCACCAGCGCCATCGGCACTTTGATGATCCACACCAGGCCGCCGTCGTTGTAGCGGGCCTGCAGTGGATTCAGCAGGAGGGTCGATGCCTTAACCTCGCATGGGCGGTCATGCCAGATCATGTGCATTGGTTGATGCAACTGCGCTCAGGAACCCTTGCCGCGTCGGTCCAGATGATGAAATCCCGCTGCAGCCGACTCATAGGCATCGACGGGCCGCTCTGGCAGCGTGGTTACCATGATCACGCTGTGCGATGTGATGAGTCCCTGAGAAACCAAGCTCTGTACATCGCAGCGAATCCTGTGCGCGCCGGGCTGGCGGCACAGCTCGGCGATCATCCGTTTGCCTGGTGCCGGTGGTTCGATCGATCGCCCTAGAGGCGAGTCAGGGATGGCCGACCCTGTAGAGTCGAGCGATGCTCGACTGGGGCTTACCCTGGGATCCGCAAGTCGAGCATGGCTCGACTCTACAGAAAGGCAGTCGAGCATGGCTCGACTCCACAGTTGGGGGCTTACCAGCGCGGGGTCTTGGTCAGCGGCGGGGCCTGGTGCTGGCGATCGTAGGCGCGCAGCTCGTCACGGATGTGTGCGATGCGCTGGCGGCCCAGGGCATTGCGGCTGTCATCGAGCACCACGCCATCCAGCAGTTCAGCCATGCGCTGCACCGTCGGCAGCATCTTCTCCCAGGCGTCCAGCGCGGTCAGCGGCGCCGGCAGGGTCAGGAAGAAGGCGATGGCCGGGGTTTCCATGGCACGGATGTTGGCCATGTCGAAGCTGCCCGGCTTCATGATGCTGGCCATCGAGAAGATCGGGCCGCGCTCGGGGTGGCCTTCCACCAGACGGTGGAACACGTTCATGTGGCCGAACACCAGGCCGGTCTTCTCAGCCGCCACCACGATGTCCTCACCACGAAGCTGCTCGCCGGCCCGGGCAGCCACGAACAAGGAGACGATCTTGTCGAAATCCTGGGTGGCGCGCTTGCCGAGATCACTGGCGCCCGGGTCGGTTTCGCCCAGACCAAGTTCGGCCTGCTCGCCTTCCGTGCCCATGCCCGGTTCGACGCGGCCATCGGCCACGGCGACGCCGTCTTCGCCCAGTACCGGTTCGCGGCGCTCGCCGCTGGTCGGTTCCGCGCCTTCCACGCGGCGCCCCTGGGGCTTCTTTTTCGGACGGCCAAACAGGAAGATCGCGGCGATCAACAGCAGGCCGGCGGCCAGGATGCCGATGCGCAACAGTGCCGTGTCGGACATTCGATAGGTTCTCCGGCTGGTTCATTCAGGTAACTAGGATGGCACGTCAGGCCGCGCCCGCCAATCGCGCGGCTTCTTCCAGGTCCACGCTGACCAGGCGGCTGACGCCCGGCTCGCGCATGGTCACGCCCGACAGCTGGTGCGCGGCCTCCATCGTCGCTTTGTTGTGGCTGACGAACAGGAACTGCACCTTTTCGCTCATTTCCTTGACCATGTTGGCCAGGCGGCCGACGTTGGCTTCGTCCAGCGGCGCGTCCACCTCGTCCAGCAGGCAGAACGGCGCGGGGTTCAGCTGGAAGATGGCGAACACCAGCGCCACCGCGGTCATCGCCTTCTCGCCGCCGGACAGCAGCGAGATGCTGGACACGCGCTTGCCCGGCGGACGCGCCATGATGGTCACACCGGTGTCGAGCAGGTCTTCACCGGTCAGTTCCAGGTAGGCGTGGCCGCCACCGAACAGGCGCGGGTACAGCGCCTGCACGCCAGCGTTGACACGATCGAAGGTGTCCTTGAAACGACCGCGGGTCTCGCGGTCGATCTTGCGGATGGCATCCTCAAGGGTTTCCAGCGCCGTGGTCAGGTCGGTGTGCTGCGAATCCAGGTAGTCCGAGCGCTGCGAAGCCTCGCCGTACTCGTGGATGGCGGCCAGGTTGACCGGCTCCAGCCGGCGCATGCGGCCATCGATCTGGTGCACGGCCTGCTCCCAGTCACCCAGGCGGGCGTCCTCGGGCAGTGCGTTGAGCACGTCCTGCAGCACGAACCCGGCCTTCTCCACCGCGCCCTGCAGGGTATCCGCGCTGAGCACCAGCGCCTGCTGGTCCAGCTTGCGCTGCGAAATACGCTCGCGCTGGGCCAGCGCCTGTTCGTCACGCTGGTGACGGGTCTGCTCGTAATTGCGCAGCTCGGCGTCGATGCCGTCCAGCAGCGTGCGCGCCTCGGTCAGCACGCGATCGGCACGCACACGCTCTTCCAGTGCGTTCTGGTGCTCGGCCTGCAGCGACTCGACCGGCGAATCACCTTCGTCCAGCTGCGAATGCAGTTCGCCCAGTCGCGAATCCAACTGCCCGCGCTGGGTACCCATGCGTTCCAGCGCTTGGCTCAGTGAAGCCAGCTGCGCCCGCTGCGATTCCAGGGTCAGCGCCAACGAGTGCGAGCGCTCGCGCACCGCTCGCGCGGCGTCTCTGGCCAGGTCGCGGGCCTCGGTCAGCTGGCGGCGCTCACCCTCCAGCCGTTGCCGGGTCGATTCCAGGTCGCCCATGCTGCTGACCGCGTTTTCCAACCGCGACCGCGCTTCACGCGCCTGCTCGTTGTTGGCTTCCAGCGTTTCCTGCAGCTGCTTCAGTTCACCTTCGATGCGGTCGATGCGCGTTCGCGCCGCCTCCACCTTGCCCTGCTGTCCCTGCAATTGGCCAGCCAGTTCAGAGACCGCACGATGGGCCTGGTACAGCGCACGCTGCGCGTCTTCGAGCTGCTGCTCGGCGGCCTGCAACTGCTCGCGGAAACCACTCAGCTGTTCTTCCAGCTCGGCTTCGCGATCCTGCAGTTGCTCGATCTGCTCACGCAGCTCGTTGATCTCACGTTCGCGCAGCAGCGCGCCCTGCTGGGCCGCACCGGAGCGCGACACGCGCAGCCAGCCCTGGCCCAGGCGCTCGCCGCTCTGGGTGATGATCGAATCGCCTTCCGGAAGACTGCCCTGCAACACCTTCGCCTCGGACAGGTCCTTGGCTGCGTGCAGGTGCGCCAGCAGGCGACGGATCGCGGCCGGGCCACGCACGCGGGCCGCCAGCGAGGTTGGCGCGACCTTCAGGTCCGCGCCATCGTTGGCAACCAGCGCGATGTGGCCCTCGCCCAATTCGCCTAGGGCACCGACCAGGCTGGCCGGATCATCAACCAGCACGCCTTCGATCAATTGGCCGAGCGCGCTTTCCACCGCGTTCTCCCAGCCGGCATCAACGTCCAGGCGTTCGCCGACACGCGCCGCCGAATCCAGTCCACGCGCCTTCAACCAGGCCACGGCCGCGCCCTGCTCCTGGCCCAGCGCGGCCTGCTGCAGGGTTTCCAGCGAAGCCAGGCGACCGCGCAGGCCGTTGGCCTGCTTGCGCAGTTCGGCCAGTTCGTTCTGGCCATTGCGCTGCTGTTCCTGCACCGTCGCCACGCCCTGCTTGCGCAGCTCGACGTCTTCGCTCAATTCATCCAGCGCGGTCTTCTGCGTGTCGTGCTGCAGGTGCAGCTGCTCGAAGGCTTCTTCCAGCGCGTCCACGTCCAGCCCGGCGCGCTCGGCGGCCAGGGCCTCGCGACGCCGGTCAGCGTCGAGGATCTGCTTGTCCAGGTAGTCCACGCGCGTGCGCTCGACATCGCCGGCGCGCGACGCCTCCGAACTCTGCGAGGTGTGCTGCTCCCAGCGCTGCTGCCAGCTGGCCAGCCGGTCCTCGGCCTCGCGCAGGCTTTCCTGCTTGATCTCGTTCTCTTCCTGCAGTTCTTCCAGCTGCGGGGTGGCGGCCTCCACCGCCTCGCGCAGCACCATCAGCTTGGCTTCGTCGCCGCTGATGTGCTGGCCCAGTTCGGCCAACGCCTGACGGGTCTCGTCGCGCGCCTTGTGCAGGCGCTGCGACAGTTCGCGCTGGTGCTGGATCTGCTGCTCCAGGCGCGCCAGCGTGCTGCCGACCTGATAGACCGCAGCCTGCGCGGTGTTGAGCGCGTCGGCGGCCTCTTCGCGTCGAACGCGCGAGGTCTCGATGCGGGCCTCGGCATCACGCTGATCGGCGATCAGCTGCTGCAGCTTGGTCTCTTCCTGCGACAGCCCTTCGCGCAGCTTGGACAGGCGACCGTCCAACCCGCGGAATTCCAGGGCCTTCCACTCGGCATCCTTGACCCGGCGCTCTTCCTGCAGCGCCTGGTACTGCTCGGCCTGCCTGGCCTGGCGCTTGAGGTGTTCGAGCTGCTTGCTGATCTCGTCGCGCAGGTCGCCCAGCCGGTCCAGGTTCTCGCGGGTGTGGCGGATGCGGGTCTCGGTCTCCTTGCGGCGCTCCTTGTACTTGGAGATGCCGGCCGCCTCCTCCAGGTACACGCGCAGGTCTTCCGGGCGCGCCTCGATGATCTGGCTGATCATGCCCTGTTCGATGATCGAGTAGCTGCGCGGGCCCAGGCCGGTGCCGAGGAACAGGTCGGTGATGTCGCGGCGGCGGCACTTGGTGCCGTTGAGGTAATAGTTGCTGGTGCCGTCGCGGCTGACCGTGCGCTTGACCGAGATTTCGTTGAACGAGGCGTACTCGCCCGAGATCGTGTGGTCGGAGTTGTCGAAGATCAGCTCAACCGTGGCCTGCGACACCGGCTTGCGGGCGTTGGAGCCGGAGAAGATCACGTCGGTCAGCGAGTCGCCACGCAGGCGGCTGGCCGAGCTCTCGCCCATGACCCAGCGCACGGCGTCGATGATGTTCGACTTGCCGCAGCCATTGGGGCCCACCACGCCGGTCATGTTGGTCGGCAGGTGCAGGGTGGTCGGATCGACGAACGACTTGAAGCCGGACAGCTTGATCGTGGAAAGACGCATAGGGGTTCCGGACTGGGGCCGGCAAGCGGCCTGCGTTTACCCTCCAAGTCATTGATCCTGCTGGGATCGATGCCCGTGGAACGGGTGTGACGCCCTGAGTATACCGATGTGGCCGTGTTCTACGAATGGGCGTGGAACATTGTCCAGCCCCACCCCGCCGGCCGGACGTGGCCCGACGCCACGAAACGGAGCCATAAAACAAAACGGGCACCCTTGCGGGCGCCCGTTCTGCGGTGATTCCAGGCCTTGCGGCGTGGGATCAGGCTTCGGCGACGACGACGACCTTGACGGTGGTCTCGACGTCGGCGTGCAGGTGGACCAGCACGTCGTATTCGCCGATGTTGCGGAAGGCGCCTTCGCCCAGGATGACTTCGCTCTTGCTGACCGGCAGGCCGGCAGCGGTGAAGGCATCGGCGATTTCGCGGGCGCCGACCGAGCCGTACAGCTTGCCTTCGGTCGAAGCGTTGGCCGGGATGGTCACGCTCGCGCCTTCCAGCTTGGCCTTGCGGGCGTCAGCGTCGGCGTGGATGGCCTGGGCCTTGGCTTCGTATTCGGCGCGCTTGGCTTCGAACTCGGCCTTGTTGCTCTCGGTGGCCGGAACGGCCTTGCCCTGCGGCACGAGGAAGTTACGGCCGTAGCCCGGCTTCACGTCGACCAGGTCGCCCAGATTGCCGAGGTTGGTGACTTTCTGCAGGAGGATCAGCTGCATGGTATTGCTCCAGATAAGTTATTCGTTAGCGAGGCGATGCCCCGCAACAAAGGCTGTCCGAATAGCTGGCACAGCGGGGGCGGCACCGGGCCGCCCCGCCGGGCATCAGACGTCGTGGTTGTCGGTGTACGGGATCAGGGCCAGGAAGCGAGCGCGCTTGACGGCGGTCGCCAGCTGACGCTGGTACTTCGACTTGGTACCGGTGACGCGGCTCGGCACGATCTTGCCGTTCTCGGTCAGGTACTGGCGCAGGGTGTTGAGATCCTTGTAGTCGATCTCCTTCACACCTTCAGCCGTGAACTTGCAGAACTTGCGGCGACGGAAGAACTTGGACATGGGAAGGCTCCTTAGGCGGCGGAAGCGGCGTCGTCGCCGGCTTCGTTGTCAGCGGTGGTGGTGGACTCGCCTTCTTCGTCGTCACGACGACGGCGCTCACCGCGCTCCGGCTTGTCACCCTTCTCGTCCTTGCTCTTCATGATCAGCGACTGCTCGGTGTCAGCCTCGTCACGCTTGATGACCAGGTTGCGCAGCACGGCGTCGTTGAAGCGGAAGCTTTCGGTCAGTTCGTTCAGAACGGCCTGGTCGGCTTCGATGTTCATCAGCACGTAGTGGGCCTTCACCAGGTTCTGGATCGGGTACGCCAGCTGGCGGCGGCCCCAGTCTTCCAGACGGTGGATGGTGCCGTTGCCGTTCTCGACCAGCGACTTGTAGCGCTCGATCATGGCCGGGACCTGCTCGCTCTGGTCCGGGTGGACCATGAACACGATTTCGTAATGACGACTCATGTTTTTTCTACCTTTCGGATGTGGCCTCGCGGCCGGACAGCCCCCCGCCGTTGAGACCGCGGTGGGGCAAGGATTCCCGCCAGGAAGGCAGGAAGCCGCGCATTATGGCGCAGATGGGGTGGCTGGGCAACCGGCGGGTCACAGGGCAACCTGAACCGGGCTACCCCAGATCCACATGAAGGCGGTGCTGGCCGCATTCCAGGCACTGGAACAGGCAGCCAATCATCTCCCCGTCCCGGCTCAGGTGTTCCAGCACCCAGTCGGCGTCGCGCGGGTTGACCTCGATCACGACGGGCCGGACCTCGTCGAGGATGGGCTGGAGATCCTCGCTACCGGCGTAACCGAGGAAGGCGCAGGGCCGCTCACAATGGCTGAGCCAGACCGACTGCTGCCAGGACGAGTAGCCCGGGGTGCGCTCGCAGATCTCCAGCAGCAGCTCGCGGGCGATGGTCGGCGGCGGATCGGCCGGATCCGGGGATACCCCCTCGATATCGCTCCAGCCGGTGAATTCACCCTCGTAACTGGCCGCTGCCCTGCCATCGGCGATACACCAGGGGCACAGGTAATCGGGGCTCAGAACGGAGTAGAACGGCCCCCGGTAGCGCAGTGTGCGCGGCTGACCGCAGCAGTCGCAGACCCCGTCGACCTCTTCGAAGGAGAGGGCGTAGGCGTTGGGGTGATAAATGAAAAGCGGTCGTTCCACCCGTGGATCCCTTCCCTGCCGACCAAGGTCGGCATCTACCAGCGCCCGGCCATGCCCGGCGGACGCCAGAACCAGCCCTCAGGCCTTGTCGGCGTCGGTGGTGAAGCTTTCACCGCAGCCACACTCGGCGGTGGCGTTCGGGTTGCTGAACGTGAACGTTTCGCTCAGGCCGTGCTTGCCGAAGTCGATCACGGTGCCGTCCACCAGCGCCAGGCTCTTGGCGTCGACGTAGATCTTCACGCCGTCCTGGTCGAACACGGTATCGCCCTCGCGCTCGTCGCGGGCCAGGTCGGTGATGTGACCCCAGCCCGAGCAACCGGTCTTGGTCACGCCGAAACGCAGGCCCAGCGCGCCGGGGGTCTGGGCGACAAAGCGCTGCACGCGCTCGAAGGCAATGGGGGTCAGGCTGACGGCCATGGGGCTACTCCATAGGTACGGGGACATTATAAGGAGCCGTTGCCACGAAAAATGCCTCGCAAGCAGAACGCTGCAACCGGTAAACTCCCGTGTTCACAGATCGAGTCGATCAGCAGAGGATTCAAGTCATGACGGTGGTCAGCGTTGAACATGCGCTTGCCGGGAAGATCCCGGAAGGCGGCGAAGTCACGGTACGCGGATGGGTGCGCACGGTGCGCGGTTCAGCGAATCTGGCCTTCGTGAATGTGAGCGACGGCTCCTGCTTCGCCCCGATCCAGGTCGTGGCCGGCGACAGCCTGGCCAACTTCGACGAAATCAAGCGCCTGACCAGCGGCTGCTCGGTCATCGCCACCGGCACCCTGGTGAAGTCGCAGGGCAAGGGCCAGTCGTTCGAGATCCAGGCCAGCACGCTGGAAGTGGTCGGCTGGGTCGAAGACCCGCTCACCTACCCGATCCAGCCCAAGCCGATGTCGCCGGAGTTCCTGCGCGAAGTGGCGCACCTGCGCCCGCGCACCAACCTGTTCGGCGCGGTCACCCGCATCCGCAACTGCCTGGCCCAGGCCGTGCACCGTTTCTTCCACGAGAACGGCTTCAACTGGATCAGCACCCCGATCATCACCACCTCCGACGCCGAGGGCGCCGGCCAGATGTTCCGCGTGTCCACCCTGGACATGGTGAACCTGCCGCGTGACGAGAAGGGCGCGATCGATTTCAGCCGCGACTTCTTCGGCAAGGAAACCTTCCTGACCGTGTCCGGCCAGCTGAACGTCGAGGCCTACTGCCTGGCGCTGAGCAAGGTCTACACCTTCGGCCCGACCTTCCGCGCCGAGAACAGCCACACCACCCGCCACCTGGCGGAGTTCTGGATGATCGAGCCGGAAATCGCCTTCGCCGACCTGGCCGAAGACGCGCGCCTGGCCGAAGAGTTCCTGAAGTACCTGTTCCGTGCGGTGCTGAACGAGCGTGGCGACGACCTGGCCTTCATCGCCGAGCGCGTGGACAAGAACGCGATCACCAAGCTGGAAGACTTCATCAATGCGCCGTTCGAGCGCATCGACTACACCGATGCGGTCAGCCTGCTGCAGAAGTCCGGCAAGAAGTTCGACTTCCCGGTCGAATGGGGCCTGGACCTGCAGACCGAGCACGAACGCTGGCTGACCGAAGAACACGTCGGCCGCCCGGTGGTGGTGACCAACTATCCGGAGCACATCAAGGCCTTCTACATGCGCCTGAACGACGACGGCAAGACCGTTGCCGCGATGGACGTGCTGGCCCCGGGCATCGGCGAGATCATCGGCGGCAGCCAGCGCGAAGAGCGCCTGGACGTGCTGGATGCGCGCATGGCCCAGTTCGGCCTGGATCGTGAGCACTACAGCTGGTATCGCGACTTCCGCCGCTATGGTTCGGTGCCGCACGCCGGCTTCGGCCTGGGCTTCGAACGCCTGGTGGTGTACGTCTGCGGGCTGTCCAACATCCGCGATGCGATCCCCTACCCGCGCGCCCCGGGCAGCGCGGACTTCTAAGCCCCACACGACCACGGAGGTACCGCTCCCATGACCCTGTTCTTCGCCCTCTGTTTCGTCGGCGTTGCAGTGGCCGGGTTCAGTGCCTTCGTGATCTTCTGGCCGCTGACCCTGGTGCACGTACGCGATCGCCATCCGGCGCTCGCCGAGCGCTTCGGCAGCGGTGCCTTCCTCAAGCCCGATGCCCTGGCCTGGCTGCTGCGCCGTGACTATCGCCAGCAGCCGGACCGCTCGCTGTCCGGGCTGGCGACGCCGGCCTGGGTATCGCTGCTGACCCTGCTGGCCGGACTGGGCATGGCCGCCCTGCTCTGGCTGGCCTCGCTCTGGTAACACATCCATGAATGACATCACCGCCTCGCGCGACAGCTGGTGGCTGGCCAGCCTCGGCAACACCCTGATCTGGGCGCGCCTGCGCGTGCGCCCGGCCGGCACCGCCGAAGTGCTCGACAGCGATGGCAACACGCTGAGCTATGACAGCGAAGACACCGCGCGTTCGCAGCTGTTCGACGCCGAATTCGTCGAGTACGACGGCCTGGACGAGGAAGACGCGCTGGTGCGCGGCTTCAGTCTGCACGAAGTGCAGCCGCCGCAGGCCGACAGCGATGAGGGCCTGCGCGGCCGCATGATCCAGTCGCTGGGCGGGCGCGCCTGACCCCTGCATGTTCACCCCGCGCGCCTTCGCCGAGACCGACCTGCTCTGGCTGGACCGCCTGCTGGCGCGCGACCCGTTCGTTACCGTGCTTACGCCCGGCAGCGATGGCCTGCCGGAGCTGACCCGGATGCCGGTGCTGTACCGGCGTGACGGCGACCAGATCGAACTGCGCGGCCACTGGGCGCGCGCCAACCCGCAGTCGCGCCACCGCGGCGCGGCCAAGGTACTGATCGATGGTCCGCATGGCTACGTCTCGGCCAGCTGGTATCCGGACAAGGAACCCGCTGCGCGGGTACCCACCTGGAACTACGCCGCTGCCGAGCTGCGTGGCCAGCTGCAGACCTTCGACGATACCGAGGCGCTGGCCGAACTGGTCGGCGCGATCAGCGACCGCTTCGAAGCGAGTGTCGGCCAGGCCTGGCAGTTCGATGCCACGCGTGCCGAACATGGCCCGGAGCTGCGCGCCATCGTCGGCTTCCGTTTCCAGGTCGAACAGGTGCAGCTGAAGCTCAAGCTGAGCCAGAACCATCCCGATGCGAACCAGCGCGCGGTGATCACCGAACTGGAACAGCTGGGCACCCCCGCTTCCACCGAGTTGGCGCAGTGGATGCGCTGGCACCGCGAACAGGCCGCCCGCAGCGACTGAACGCCCCAGATTCCCGCGACGACGCAGCCGGACGGCTGCGGCGCGCCCCCACCCGACGCCAGGGACCCATACATGAAAGACATCCACAAACTGCTGCAGAACAACCGCGACTGGGCCGACCGCATCGAGAAGGAAGACCCCGAGTTCTTCCACCAGCTCGCCAAGCAGCAGCACCCCGAATACCTGTGGATCGGCTGTTCCGATTCGCGCGTGCCGGCCAACCAGATCATCGGCATGGCCCCGGGTGAAGTGTTCGTGCACCGCAACGTCGCCAACGTGGTCGCCCACACCGATCTGAACTGCCTGAGCGTGGTGCAGTACGCGGTAGACCAGCTGAAGGTGAAGCACATCCTGATCGTCGGCCACTACGGCTGCGGCGGCGTGCATGCCTGCCTGCACAACACCCGCGTCGGCCTGGCCGACAACTGGCTGCGCCACGTTGGCGACGTGATGCAGAAGCACACCGGCATCCTCGATGCGATCGAGACCGACGAGCTCAAGCACGCACGCCTGTGCGAACTGAACGTGATCGAGCAGGTGGCCAACCTGTGCCGCTCGACCATCGTGCAGGACGCCTGGGCCCGCGGCCAGAAGCTGATGGTGCACGGCTGGGTCTACAGCCTGAAGGACGGACGCGTGCGCGAGATGGGCATCGACGTCGGTTCGCAGGAAGAACTGCAGCCGGCCTACGAAAAGGCCCTGTCCTACGTCCCGCGCAAGGGCAAGCGCGACTGATCCCTTACGGATGACCACCATGCTCGCTTCGCCGATCAACCTGCACGCTTGGATCGAAGAAAACCGCCACCTGCTGAAGCCGCCGGTGGGCAACAAGATGATCGACAACGGCGACTTCATCGTGATGGTGGTGGGCGGGCCGAACTCGCGTACCGACTTCCACTACGACGAAGGCCCCGAGTGGTTCTACCAGCTCGAAGGCGAGATGGTGCTGAAGGTGCAGGAAGACGGCGCAGTGCGCGACATTCCGATCCGCGCCGGCGAGATCTTCCTGCTGCCGGCAAAGGTTCCGCACTCGCCGCGGCGCCCGCCCGGTGGTATCGGTCTGGTGGTCGAGCGCAAGCGCCTGCCGCACGAGATGGACGGCGTGATCTGGCACTGCGAGCGCTGCAACCACAAGCTGCACGAAGAGTATTTCCCGCTGCAGAACATCGAAACCGACCTGCCCAAGGTGTTTGCGCGCTATCACGCCAGCCTGGAACTGCGTACCTGCAGCGAGTGCGGGCACGTGGACCCGCTGCCGGCGCCAGCGGTCGGCTGAGCCTCGAACGGTAGTCGCCCACCCTGGTGGGCGCATGCTCGCCCCCGCTCTGGTAGATGCCCACCTTGTAGATGCCCACCTTGGTGGGCGCTTGCTTGTACGTGCGCCAACCAAGGTTGGCGACAACCGGGTCATGCGGCGCTGGCGTTGGGTTGGCAGCTACCGGGCCATGCCCCAGGCGCTACACTGGCGGTCCCGTTGCAGCCTGTTGCCCGACCATGTCCGACCTGCTCAGCCGCACCCACGCCATTGCCCTGGACGCCGCCGATCCGCTGCGCCCGCTGCGCAATGAATTCCTGATTCCGCGCCATGGCGGCGGCGAGCAGACCTACTTCGTCGGCAACTCGCTGGGCCTGCAGCCGCGTGGCGCGCAGGCGGCCGTGCAGGAAGTGATGAAGCAGTGGGGTGAGCTGGCGGTGGAAGGCCACTTCACCGGCCCGACGCAGTGGCTGTCCTACCACCGCCTGGTGAGCGCGCAGCTGGCCCGCGTGGTCGGTGCGCTGCCCAGCGAGGTGGTTGCAATGAACACGCTGAGCGTGAACCTGCACCTGATGATGGTCAGCTTCTACCGGCCCACGGCCGAGCGCCCGGTGATCCTGATGGAAGCCGGCGCATTCCCGACCGATCGCCACGCGGTGGAAGCACAGATCCGCTTCCATGGTTTCGACCCGGCCGAGTGCCTGGTGGAAGTGCAGCCGGACGAGGCCAACGGCACGATTTCACTGACCGCGATCGAGCATGCCATCGCCGAGCACGGTTCACGCCTGGCGCTGGTGCTGTGGCCCGGCGTGCAGTACCGCACCGGCCAGGCCTTCGACCTCGATGCGATCACCCGCGCCGCACGCCTGCAGGGCGCGCGTATCGGCTTCGACCTGGCACACTCGGTCGGCAACCTGCCGCTGCGCCTGCATGACGTGGCCCCTGATTTCGCCGTGTGGTGCCACTACAAGTACCTCAACAGCGGCCCGGGCGCGGTTGCCGGCGCCTTCGTCCACGAGCGCCATCACCGCGACACCAGCCTGCCGCGCTTTGCCGGCTGGTGGGGCCATGAGGAATCCACCCGCTTCCAGATGGCACCGCAGTTCACGCCGGCCATCGGTGCCGAAGGCTGGCAGCTGAGCAATCCGCCAATCCTCGGCCTGGCGCCGCTGCGCGCCTCGCTGGACCTGTTCGAGCGCGCCGGCATGGAGGCGCTGCGCAGCAAGTCGCTGGCACTGACCGGCATGCTCGAAGCACTGGTCCGTGCGCGCCTGTCCGGCGTGCTGGACATCATCACCCCGGCCGAGCCGCAGCGCCGTGGCTGCCAGTTGTCGCTGCGCGTGATCGGTGGCCGCGAGCGCGGCCGTGCGCTGTTCGAGCATCTGCGCGGCATCGGCGTGCTCGGCGACTGGCGCGAACCCGACGTGATCCGCATCTCGCCCACGCCGCTCTACAACCGCTACCTGGACGTGCACCACTTCGTCGAGGAAGTGGAAGCCTGGGCCGGCCTCTAAGCCGGCCCCTCCCCTACTGCTGGACAGTTCGTTGATCGCACACGCTTCCCGCTCGTTGAGCATTATCGGTGCCGGCCTTGCCGGGTCCCTGCTGGCCATCCTGCTGTCACGCCAGGGCTGGCGCATCACCTTGTACGAACGCCGCGGCGATCCACGCGTGGCCGACTACGAGAGCGGCCGCTCGATCAACTTGGCGTTGGCCGAGCGTGGGCGCAACGCACTGCGTCAGGCGGGCGTGGAAGACGAGGTGATGGCGCGCGCGGTGATGATGCGCGGGCGCATGGTGCACCCGCGCGAGGGCGAACCGCAGCTGCAGCGCTATGGCCGCGACGACAGCGAAGTGATCTGGTCGATCCACCGCAGCGACCTGAACACCACGCTGCTGGAGCTGGCCGAACAGGCCGGCGCCACCGTGCACTTCCATCGCCGCCTGCACACCGTCGATTTCGATGCGGGTTACGCACGCTTCATCGATGACCGTGACGACAGCCCGCACGACATCCGTTTCGACACCCTGATCGGTGCCGACGGTGCCGGTTCGGCACTGCGTGCGGCGATGAACCGGCGCGCGCCGCTGGGTGAGGACATCGCCTTCCTCGACCACTCCTACAAGGAGCTGGAGATCCCGCCGGCTGCCGATGGCAGCTTCCGCATCGAGCGCAATGCACTGCACATCTGGCCGCGCGGCCACTACATGTGCATCGCCCTGCCCAACCATGAAGGCACCTTCACCGTCACTCTGTTCCTGCCCAACCAGGGCGACCCCAGCTTCGCCACGGTCAACACCGGCGCACAGGCCGAGGCGCTGTTCGCGCGCGAGTTCGCCGACACCCTGCCGTTGATCCCGAACCTGCGCGCGGACTGGGAGCAGCATCCGCCGGGCCTGCTTGGCACGCTCACTCTGGAACGCTGGCACCAGCAGGGCCGCGCCGTGCTGATCGGCGACGCCGCGCATGCGATGGTGCCGTTCCATGGCCAGGGTATGAACTGCGCGTTCGAGGACTGCGTTGCGCTGGCCCGTCACCTGATGGAGGCCGATGATCTGGAAGGCGCGTTCGCCGCGTTCGAAGCCGAGCGCAAGCCAAATGCGCGCGCAATCCAGCAGATGGCGCTGGAGAACTACCTGGAGATGCGCGACCGCGTGGCCGATCCCGCCTTCCTGCTGCAGCGCGAGCTGGAACAGGAACTGCAGCGGCGCTGGCCGACCCGCTTCGTACCGCACTACACGATGGTCACTTTCCTGCACACGCCGTACGCCGAGGCGCTGCGCCGCACCGAACTGCAGCGCGACATGCTGGTGGCCGCCACCGCCGGTCACGATTCACTGGACAACATCGACTGGACCGCACTGGAAGCACAGATCCACGCCCAGCTGCCGGTCCTGGAGGGCGCGCACTGATGGCTGACAGCTTCCTGTTCTACGACCTGGAAACCTTCGGCCAGGACCCGCGGCGCACGCGCATCTCGCAGTACGCCGCGATCCGTACCGACGCCGATCTCAACGAAATCGACACGCCGGTCAGCTTCTTCGTGCGCCCGGCCGATGACCTGCTGCCCTCGCCGATGGCCACGCTGGTCACCGGCATCACCCCGCAGCAGGCACTGGCCGAGGGCATCAGCGAGGCCGAGGCCTTCGATCGCATCAACGAGCAGCTGTCGCGCCCCGGCACCTGTGCGCTGGGCTACAACACGCTGCGCTTCGACGATGAGTTCGTCCGCTACGGCCTGTTCCGCAACTTCCACGACCCGTACGAACGCGAGTGGCGCAACGGCAATTCGCGCTGGGACCTGCTGGACATGCTGCGGCTGATGCGCGCGATGCGCCCGGACGGCATCCGGTGGCCGCTGCGCGAGGATGGCGCCACCTCGTTCAAGCTCGAGCACCTGGCCGAGGCCAACAACGTGCGCGAAGGCGATGCGCACGAAGCGCTGTCCGACGTACGCGCCACCATCGGCATGGCACGCCTGTTCAAGCAGTCGCAGCCACGGCTGTGGGAGTACGCGCTGAAGCTGCGCGACAAACGCTTCGTCGGCAGCCTGCTGGACGTGGCCGCGATGAAGCCGGTACTGCACATTTCCATGCGCTACCCGGCCAGTCGCCTGTGCGCGGCCCCGGTGCTGCCGCTGGCCGCGCACCCGACCATCAACAACCGGGTGATCGTGTTCGACCTGGAAGGCGAGATCGACGATCTGCTGGAACTGCCGGCCGAGGTGATCGCACAGCGCCTGTACATGCGCGCCAGCGAGCTGCCCGAAGGCGTGGCGCGGGTGCCGCTGAAGGAAGTGCACCTGAACAAGGTGCCCGCGCTGATCGCCTGGAACCACCTGCGCGCCGATGACCACGCGCGCCTCGGCCTGGACGTGGCCGCGATCGAGGCCAAGGTGGAACGCCTGCGCGCGTTCGCCCCGCAGCTGGCCGAGAAGGCCCGGCAGGTCTACAACCAGCCCCGCGCCGCCACCGTGGCCGATGTCGATGCCTCGCTCTACGACGGCTTCCTCGGCAATGGCGACAAGCCGCTGCTTGCGCTGGCACGCACCACCGCGCCGGAGCAGCTGGCCGCGCTGGAAGGCCGCTTCCGCGACCCGCGCCTGCCGGAGCTGCTGTTCCGCTACCGCGCGCGCAATCATCCCGACAGCCTCGCGCCGGCTGAACGCCAGCGCTGGCAGGATTACCGCCGCCAGCGCCTGCTCGGAGATGGCGGGCTGGGCGAACTCAACCTGCCCCAGTACCAGCAGCAGCTCGATGCACTGGCCGCTGAAGCGCCCGACGACGCGCGGCGCCAGGCCCTGCTGCAATCGCTGCGCGACTGGGGCCAGCACCTGCAGGAGACCTTGTGAGTACCTATTTCTCGGACGCCAGCTTCAAGTTCCTGCGCAGCCTGGCGCGGCATAACGACAAGGCGTGGTTCAACGACCACCGCCAGCAGTATGAAGACCACGTGCGGCAGCCATTCCTGCGCCTGCTGGGTGACCTGCAGCCGGCGCTGGCCGAGGTCAGCGACCACTTCCGCGCCGATACCCGCGGCGTCGGCGGCTCGCTGTTCCGCATCCATCGCGACGCGCGCTTCTCCAACGACAAATCCCCGTACAAGACCTGGCAGGGTGCACGCCTGTTCCATGAGCGCCGCCGCGAGGTGGCCGCGCCCTCGTTCTACGTGCACCTGCAGCCGGGCGAGAGCTTCGTCGGTGCCGGCCTGTGGCATCCGGAACCGGAGACCCAGCGCCGCGTGCGCCACTTCATCCTCGACAACCCGGGCAGCTGGAAGGCCGCAGCGCATGCACCGGCCCTGCGCAAGCGCTTCGACTTCGAAGAGAGCGAGAAGCTGGTGCGTCCGCCGCGCGGCTTCCCGGCCGACTTCGAATTCATCGACGACCTCAAGCACCGCAACTGGGTGATGTGGCGCTCGCTGGACGACGCCACCATGACCGGCCCGCGCCTGCTGTCCACGCTGGGCAAGGACCTGGCCGCGCTCGGCCCGTTCGTCGACTACCTGTGCGCGGCGCTGGACCTGGAATTCTGATGCCGTTGGCACAGCAACGCCGCACGCTGGGCCGCACCGGCCTGGCGGTTTCGCCGGTGGGCCTTGGCTGCTCCGGCTTCTGGGGGCATCGCCGCTTCCCGGAACAGTCGGCCGCGCACGTGGTCGAGCATGCACTGGCACAGGGCGTGAACCTGTTGGACACCGGCCACAACTATTCCGGTTTCCACGCCGAGCCGCGACTGGGCCGCATCCTGCGCCCGTTGCTGAAGCGATACCCGCGCGAGTCGCTGGTGATTTCCAGCAAGGGCGGCACGCTGACCGGCCAGGCCGGCGTCAGCGGCGCCGAGCAACGCAATTTCTCGCCGGCAGCCATCACTGCCAGCTGCGAGGCCTCTCTGCGCAACCTCGGCCTGGATTACCTGGATATCTACCAGCTGCACGGTGCCAGCCAGCACGACATCAACGATGACCTGCTGGCCGCGCTGCAACGCCTGCGCGAACGCGGGCTGATCCGGCACACCGGCATCAATACGCACACGGCATCGACCCTGCGCTGGATGATCGACCATCCCACGCTGTTCGACGTGGTGCTGCTCGATTACAACGCCCTGCAGCAGGACCGTGAACCCCTCATCGACCAGTTGCACGCGGTGGGCATCGGCGTACTGGCCGGCACCGTGCTGGCGCAGGGCCATCTGCTGCCACCACGCCCGCGCCTGCCACGACCGGCGGATGCCTGGTACCTGGCCAGGGCCTGGCTCAAACCGAGCAGCCGCACACTGATGCACAGCGCACGCAACATGCGGAAGGCACTCGCCGCCATCCGCAGCCAGCGCCCGGCCCAGACCGCGTTTGCCTACGCCCTGGGCCATCCCGGCGTGGCCAGTGGCATCCTGGGCACCACCCGCACCGGCAGCCTGGACGAAGTACTGGCGACGCGGCTTGAGGCACTGACCGCAGCCGAACGCCAGCAGCTGGTGGACGCCTTCGGTGATGGCCGCGGATCTCCCAGTCATTGAGTCTTCACCCCATGCTGCTGCGGTTGCGGCAGTCTGGGCGG
Organism: Stenotrophomonas sp. 99219_Sma; assembly: GCF_056480785.1. Taxonomy (NCBI): domain Bacteria; kingdom Pseudomonadati; phylum Pseudomonadota; class Gammaproteobacteria; order Lysobacterales; family Lysobacteraceae; genus Stenotrophomonas; species Stenotrophomonas sp. 99219_Sma. The sequence continues at coordinate 2,969,360 of NZ_CM151117.1, forward strand.
CATGAAGAAACTCACCGCACTCGTTGGGCTGCTGGTCCTGGCCTTGGCCGCCTGGTGGTTCGGCGGCCCGTACATGACCGTCAATGGCCTGTCCAAGGCCATTGAGCAACGCGACACCGCGCGCCTGGAGCGTTACGTCGATTTCCCGCGCGTGCGCAGCAGCCTGCGCGCGCAGCTCAATGACTATCTGGTGCGCCAAGCCGGCCCGGATGTGGCGGCCAGCCCGTTCGGTGCCCTGCTGTACGGGCTGGGCGACCAGCTTGGTGGTGCCGCGGTGGACACCATGGTGACCCCGACCGGGATCGGCGCGATGCTGCAGGGCCACGTGCTGTGGAAGCGTGGCCGCAATGAACTGCAGGGCGGCGATGCCTTCGGCCCGACCGAACCCGCGCGGCCGCTGAAGCATGCCGAACATCATTTCGAAGCGCTGGACCGCTTCGTGATCGATGTCGATCGCGGCCCCGGCCAGCCGCCGATGAAGGTGGTGCTGGAACCGCAGGGCCTGCGCTGGAAAGTGGTGGACCTGCAGCTGGGGATGTCCGGCAGCCCTTGACGGGACCCGTGGCCCGACGGCAATGCCAACCAAGGTTGGCGACTACCGGGGCATGGCGCTCTGGTAGATGCCCACCTTGGTGGGCATGGATGCATGGCAGTGCCAACCAACGGTTGGCACCCACCCGGCATGGTTTTCACCCCTCGTTGGCAACGCCATGCGGCACGTGGCCGGCGGCTACATGCTCTCGGGCGCTGTCGATGTTGTGCTGCGAATCATCGAAGAAGATGTCGGCGCCGAACGCCTGCAGGAACGGGCCCTTGTGGCGGCCACCGAGGAACAGCGCTTCGTCCAGGCGCACACCCCACTCACGCAGGGTGCGGATCACCCGTTCGTGCGCAGGTGCCGAACGCGCGGTCACCAGTGCGGTGCGGATCGGTGCACTGTCTCCGGCCGGGAACACTTCCTGCAGCGTGTGCAGCGCCGACAGGAAGCCACGGAACGGCCCGCCGCTGAGCGGCTCGCGGGCGCGCTCGCGTTCGTGGCGGCCAAAGGCTTCCACGCCCTGCTCGCGCGAAATGCGCTCACTCTCGTCGCCGAAGATCACGGCGTCACCGTCAAAGGCGATGCGCAGCTGGCCGGCCGGGCGACCGGTATCGATCTGGTCGGCCGCCGCAGCGGCGGTCTCGCCCGGCGGCTTGGGCAGGATGGTCGCCGCCGCGATGCCATGGCGCAGCGCGCTGCGCACCGATTCGGGGTTGGCCGACAGGAACAGGTCGGTGCCGAATGGCTTCACGTACGGCCAGGTCGGCTCGCCGGCGGTGAACGTTGCGCGGATGATGCCCAGGCCGTAGTGCTGGATCGAATTGAAGATGCGCAGGCCGGTATCGGCCGAATTGCGCGACAGCAGGATCACCTCGACCCGCGGGTTCTCCGGGCTGGCGCCCTGATTCAGCGCCAGCAACTTGCGCACCACCGGGAAGGCCACGCCGGGCCCGAGGATATCGTCCTCGTGCTGGCGCTGGAATTCGGCATAGGCCGCCACGCCATCGCTCTCGAACAGCGCATGGCTTTCCTCGAGGTCGAACAGGGCGCGCGAGGTCACCGCGACGGTCAGCAAACGGGGGGAGTTGTCGCCCATCGGTGGGGGTCCTTCAAGCGGTCGGCGGGGCCGGCCGCCTATTGTCGTCAAAAAACGAACTGTTCGCTCAGGATCCGGTCTTCCAGGTTGTGCTCCGGGTCGAACAGCAGGGTCACGCGGCGGTCCTTCGACTCGCGGATGGTCACCTCGACCACGTCGCGGGTCTCGTGCGAATCCGCTGTAACGCTGACCGGGCGCTTGTACGGATCAAGCACGCGGAAACGCACCTCGGTGTCGGCCTTGAGGATCGCCCCGCGCCAGCGTCGCGGCCGGTAAGGGGCCAGCGGCGTCAGCGCGATGGTATGCGAGCCCAGCGGCAGCACCGGTCCGTGCGCGGAATAGTTGTAGGCGGTACTGCCTGCCGGGGTGGCCACCAGCACGCCGTCTCCGATCAGTTCGGCCACACGTTCCTGGCCGTTGAGGTCGATGCCGATATGCGCCGCCTGCCGGGTCTGGCGCAGCAGCGACACATCGTTGTAGGCCAGCGAACCGGTACTGGTGCCCGACTCGGTCAGCGCCACCATTTCCAGCGGGCGCAGGTTGGCCGGTTCGGCACGGGCGATGCGGGCCTGCACGTCATCGTCGCCACGGTACTGGTTCATCAGGAAGCCGACGGTGCCCAGCTTCATACCGAACACCGGCTTGCCCAGGTGCCCGTGCCGATGCAGGGTCTGCAGCATGAAACCGTCGCCGCCCAGTGGGCACAGAACGTCGGCCTGCTCCGGCGCGTGGTCACCATAACGCGAGACCATGGCCGCGCGGGCCATCTGCGCGGGCTCGGTGGTGCTGGCCAGGAAAGCGATGCGGGGGGTGTCGCTCATCGGTGGATCCGGGGGGGACTGGTGAAGAGCATAACCGAGCGCCGGGGGTGGACCGCGCGGGGCGGATGACCGGCATATCCGCCGGGACACGCCGTAAACCCGTCCCTGGGGGCTCGATCGCGCCATCCATGGCGCTCACGGTCCCGGCGGATATGCCGGTCATCCACCTGACAGGTCGACGGCCGGCGTCGGGTCAGTGATCGCAGAAAAACAGGCAGAAACAGAACGGCCCCGCTTTCGCGGGGCCGTTCCTCCAACTGCTGCAGATCAGGAGCCCCCCTGAGTCAGGGGGGCGCGCCAACGGCGCGGGGGTCTGGGAGCATGGTTGGCATGGGGCCCACGGTTTGCAGAGCAAACCGTGGGGCGTCAGCGCGAATGCGCTTACGCACCATGCGCGGCCAGCTGGCCCAGGCGCTGGACGGCGACCGAGACGGTCGGGTAGTCCAGGGTCTTCTGCTCGGCCAGTTCGGCCAGCATCGCCAGGGTGAAGCGCAGGCTGTTGTCATCGCGGCCCATCCATGCGGCCACCTTGGCTTCGGCACTGCCACCCTTGGTGCCCAGCACCTGGCCCGCCAGGTTGCGGTGGTTGGCGGCCAGCTCGTCGCGCAGCACGCCACGTGCCACGGCGTGCCAACGGCCGTTGACCTCCAGCGCGTCGACCTGCTCGAACAGCCATGGCAGCTGCAGGGCATCGCCCAGGCGGAAGTGGACCTTGGACACGTCCACCGGCTTCAGCTTGCGGGTACGGGCCAGTTCGATGATGTCGAACGCCGGCTCCAGGAAGTGCAGTTCGGCCAGCTGCTGTGCCAGCGCGGACGGCAGGCCCTTTTCCTTCCACTCGGCCACCAGGGCTTCGTAGGTCGGACGCTGCGAATCCGGCAGCACACCCGAAGCAACGCGGATGTCGTTGAACGGACCCTGGTAGCGGTTGACCGCTTCGGTGATGCCCGGCATCGCGCCCGGGCGCGACAGCAGCCAGCGCACGAACGAGCGCTGCAGCTTCCAGATCACTTCCAGTGCATCGATCTGCACCGACTCCGGCACCTTGCCGTCGAGGGCATCGATCTGTGCCCACAGCGCGCGCGCATCCAGCGTTTCACGGCTGATGGTGTAGGCCTTGGCGACCTCGGCGATGGAACGGCCGGTGTCTTCCTGCATGCGCATCAGGAAGGTGGCGCCCATGCGGTTGATGGTCTGGTTGGTCACGGCCGTGGCGATGATTTCGCGCTTCAGGCGGTGACGCTCCATTGCGTCGGCGTACTTCTTCTGCAGCGGGGTCGGGAAGTAGCGCTGCAGCTCCTTGGACAGGTACGGATCTTCCGGAATGTCCGAATCCAGCAGCTGGGCGAACGCCACCAGCTTGGAGTAGGACAGCAGCACCGACAACTCCGGACGGGTCAGGCCCTGGCCGCGTGCCTTGCGCTGCGACAGCTCGGCATCGGACGGCAGGAACTCGATCTGGCGATCAAGCAGGCCCTGCTGTTCCAGGGTACGGATGAAGTGCTGCTTGGAGCCCAGGCGCTTGACTGCCATCCGCTCCATCAGGCTCAGCGCCTGGTTCTGGCGGTAGTTGTCGTTGAGCACCAGCTCGGCGACTTCATCGGTCATCGAGGCCAGCAGCTTGTTGCGCTGCTCGACGGTCAGCTTCTTGGCCCGCACCACATCGTTGAGCAGGATCTTGATGTTGACTTCATGGTCGGAGGTGTCGACACCGGCCGAGTTGTCGATGAAGTCGGTGTTGAGCAGCACGCCGGCCTGGGCAGCTTCGATGCGGCCCAGCTGGGTCATGCCCAGGTTGCCGCCCTCGCCCACCACCTTGCAGCGCAGCTCGCCACCGTTCACGCGCAGCGCGTTGTTGGCGCGGTCGCCGACATCGCTGTGCTGCTCGCTGGCGGCCTTGACGTAGGTACCGATGCCGCCGTTCCACAGCAGGTCGACCGGTGCCTTCAGGATCGCGCTCATCAGGTCGTTCGGCGACAGCGCCTTGACGTTCTCGTCCAGGCCCAGCACTTCACGCACCTGCGGGGTGATCTCGATCGACTTCAGGCTGCGCGGGTACACGCCGCCGCCCTTGCTGATCAGCTTGGCATCGTAGTCCGCCCAGCTCGAACGCGGCACGGTGAACAGGCGCTCACGTTCGACGAACGTGGTGGCTGCATCCGGGTTCGGGTCCAGGAAGATGTGGCGATGATCGAACGCAGCGACCAGGCGGATGTGGCGCGACAGCAGCATGCCGTTGCCGAACACGTCGCCGGACATGTCGCCGACGCCGACTGCGGTGAAGTCCTGGCTCTGGCTGTCACGGCCCAGCGCACGGAAGTGACGCTTGACCGACTCCCACGCACCGCGTGCGGTGATGCCCATGCCCTTGTGGTCGTAACCCACCGAACCACCAGAGGCGAACGCATCGCCCATCCAGAAGCCGTGCGCGATGGCCAGGCCGTTGGCAATGTCGGAGAAGGTCGCGGTGCCCTTGTCGGCAGCCACCACCAGGTACGGATCGTCCATGTCGTGGCGCACGACATCCACCGGCGGCACGATCTTGTTGTTGACGATGTTGTCGGTGATGTCCAGCAGGCCCTGGATGAACAGCTTGTAGCAGGCCACGCCGTTGGCGAAGATCGCGTCGCGGTCGCCGTTCACCGGCGGGGTCTTGGCGAAGAAGCCGCCCTTCGCGCCGACCGGCACGATGACGGTGTTCTTGACCATCTGCGCCTTGACCAGGCCCAGTACTTCGGTACGGAAGTCTTCGCGACGGTCCGACCAGCGCAGGCCACCACGGGCGACCGCGCCGAAGCGCAGGTGGGTACCTTCCACGCGCGGGCCGTAGACGAAGATTTCGCGGTACGGGCGCGGCTTCGGCAGGTCCGGCACCAGCGCCGAATCGAACTTGAAGCTGATGACATGGCCGTGCTGGCCGTTGGCATCGGTCTGGTAGTAGCTGGTACGCAGGGTCGCGTCGATCACGCCCATGAACGAGCGCAGGATGCGGTCCTCGTCCAGGCTGGACACGCGGTCCATCAGCTTCAGCAGCGCATCGCGCGCGGCCTGCATCTGCGCGTCGCGGTCACCCTTGCGGGCGTCGACCACGGTCTTGAGCACCTTCAGGGTGGCGTCGTCGCCGGCTGCCAGCACATCCAGGTGTGCCTTCAGCTGGGCCTGGCCGGCGGCGATGTCATCCTTGCTTTCGTGGCCGGTAGCCGGATCGAAGCGGGCTTCGAACAGCTCGACCAGCAGGCGGGCCAGCAGCGGGTAGCGCGCGAAGGTGCCTTCCACGTAGGCCTGCGAGAACGGCACGCCAGTCTGCAGCAGGTACTTGCAGTAGCCACGCAGCATGGCGACCTGGCGCCAGTGCAGGCCAGCGGCCAGCACCAGGCGGTTGAAGCCGTCGTTCTCGGCATCGCCGTGCCAGACGCGGGCGAAGGTCTCGCCGAAGGCTTCATCGACGCTGGCGGCATCGATCGCGCCGGCGGTCGACTCGACCTCGAAGTCCTGCACGTACACCGGCGCGTTGTCGACCGACAGGCGGTACGGACGCTCGGCGATCACGCGCAGGCCCATGTTTTCCATCATCGGCAGCGCGTCCGACAGCGGAATGTCGTCCAGCTGGCGATACAGCTTCAGGCGCAGGCCATCGCCGCTTTCGCGCGGCACGGCCTGCAGGCTCAGGCGCAGGTCGTCCGGGCCGGTCAGGGCATCGAGCTGGCTGACATCGTTGGCGGCAACGGCGGTGCTGTTGTCTTCAATGTAGCCGGCCGGCAGTGCCTTGCCGATACGGGCAGCGATGCGCAGGCCTTCGGTTTCGCCATGGCGGGTCACCAGCGCTTCGCGCAGGTCGTCCTGCCAGTTGCGCAGCACCTGGGCCAGCTTCTGCTCCAGTTCGGCGGTATCGACGTCCAGCATTTCGCCCGGCTTGGGGCGCACGATCAGGTGCACCTGGGCCAGCGGCGATTCGCCCAGCACCACCGAGCTGTCCACGTACTCGCCGTGCAGCGCGTCCTTCAGCATCGCTTCGATGCGCAGGCGCACGTCGGTGTTGAAGCGCTCACGCGGCAGGTAGACCAGCGCGGAGATGAAACGGCTGTACTTGTCGCGGCGCAGGAACAGGCGGCTGCGCACGCGCTCCTGCAGGCCCAGCACGCCCATGGCAGTGCGGAACAGTTCGTCCTCGCTGGACTGGAACAGTTCTTCGCGCGGCAGGGTTTCCAGGATGTGGCGCAGGGCCTTGCCGCTGTGGCTGGCCGAGGCCAGGCCCGACTGCTTCATCACGTGCTCGTGGCGCTGGCGCACCAGCGGGATTTCCCACGGGCGACGGTTGTAGGCGCTGGAGGTGAACAGGCCGAGGAAGCGCTGCTCGCCGATGATCTTGCCCTTGGCGTCGAATTCCAGCACGCCGATGTAGTCCATGTAGCCGGCGCGGTGCACGCGCGAACGGGCATTGGTCTTGGTCAGGATCAGCGCGTCCTTCAGCCCGGACGTGGTGTTCAGGCCCTGCGCGGCCAGGGTCTTGACCGGACGGGCGGCGGACTTGTCCTTGCCGCGCATCAGGCCCAGGCCGGTGTCGTTCAGCGGCGCCAGCACCTCTTCCTTGCCCTGCTTCTCGACGCGGTACTCGCGGTAGCCGAAGAAGGTGAAGTGGTTGTCGGCGGCCCAGCGCAGGAATTCCTGTGCTTCCTTGCGCGACGCGTCGTCGACCGGCAGCTGGCGGCTGCCCAGGTCGTCGGCCAGCGCCAGTGCCTTGTCCTTCATCGGCTGCCAGTCGCGCACGATCGCACGCACTTCGTCCAGCGCCTTGCTGATGGCCTGCTCGATGGCCGCCATGGCTTCGGCCGGCTGGCGGTCGATCTCCAGCAGCATCACCGACTCGGCATCACCCTCGCCGACCTTGACCAGCTTGCCGGCCTTGTCGCGGGTGAAGCGCAGCACCGGGTGGCCCAGCACGTGGACGCCCACGCCCTGTTCGGCCAGCGACATGGTGACGGTATCGACCAGGAACGGCATGTCGTCGTTGACGATCTGCAGCACGGTGTGCGGCGATTCCCAACCGTTGGCCTTCGCGGTCGGATTGAACACGCGGACGTTGGCCTTGCCGGCCTTGCGGGCACGGGCGAATTCCAGCGTCTCAGCCGCGAGCGCGGCCCACTCTTCAGCGCTGTGGTGCGGGAACTCGTCCGACTCCATGCGCTTGTAGAAGTCAGTGGCGAAGGCCACCGCTTCGGCCTGTGCGGCCGCGGGGTAACGCTTGCGCAATGCCGTGTACACCGGCTCCAGGGAGAAACCAGCGGTCACTGCGACCTCCGACTCTGCTGGTTTGGTCTTGTTTTTCACGGTCTTGGCTGCGGTTTTTTGCGGTTTCATGGCAGAGCGATGCGCTTGCTCAGTTGGGAAAATGAAATTGTAGCCCTACCGCACGAAAAGGCCTTGCTGCAGGACGGAATAAGTAGATTCGGGTTTGCTGCGGTTTAGACGCCTATTCAGTTCGCACCGGTATGGTGCTGGCGCGCGCTTCAGCACTGCCGACAGGATCGGCAAAGCGTGTTACCGGAAGACACACGCGGCGACGCCGATTCGATTCCACAATCCTGAACTGGACGGTATAGTCCACCGCGTGAACCCGGCCTACCTCCCCGTTGCCCTCGACGCACGCGATGAGCGCGTGTTCGATGCCGTGCGCGAGCTGTTGGCCCAGCAGGGCATGCAGATGAGCATGGACGCGGTGGCCCAGCATGCCGGCTGCTCCAAGCAGACCCTGTACTCGCGCTACGGCAACAAGCAGGAACTGCTGCGCCGGGTGATGCAGCGCCATGTCGGCCACGCTACCGGCGCCATGGTTCGTGCACTCCGCACTGACGACCTGCGTGCCAGCCTGCTCCAGTTCGCCACCGACTTCCTGGAGCATTTCAACCAACCGCACGTAGGGCAGGCCTGTCGGCTGATCGCCGCCGACGCGGCCCAGTTTCCCGAAGAGGCGCGTACGCTGTACCGGCATGGCGCCGGCGCGCTGACGCTTCATCTTGCTGAATGGATTGAAACCGTTTGCATGCGTGGCCAGCTCCGGCATGACGACCCGCACTTCATGGCCGAACTGCTGCTGAGCATGATCGCCGGTCAGGATTTCGACAAACAGCGTTTCCATACCCCCCATCGTGATGACGCGCAGCTGCGTCGGCGCTGGGCAGAGTTCTCCGTCGACAGCTTCCTGCGCGCGTTCGCGCCTCAGCCGTCGGCGGCCCCGTCTTCAAACCAACCCCGGAGTTCCTCCTGATGACCGCCCCACTCCGCACCCTTGCCCTGACGTGCGCCGTTGCTGTCGCGCTGGCTGCCTGCAAGAAGCCGGAACAGCAGACGCCCCCGCCGCCGGAGGTGGGCGTGATCGACGCCAAGCCGCAGACCCTGCCGCTGCAGCGTGAGCTGGTCGGCCGCCTGTCGCCGTTCCGCAGCGCCGACGTGCGTGCGCGCGTGCCGGGCGTACTGCTCAAGCGCGTCTACCAGGAAGGCTCGCAGGTCAAGCAGGGCCAGCCACTGTTCCTGATCGACCCGGCGCCGCTGCGTGCTTCGCTCAATGCCTCCGAGGCCCAGCTGGCCTCGGCCCGCGCGACCTACGCCAACGCCAAGGTCGCCGCCGACCGCGCGCGTTCGCTGGCGCCGCAGCAGTTCGTCTCCAAGTCTGACCTGGACAACGCCGAATCGGCCGAGCGCACCGCGCTGGCCGCGGTCAAGCAGGCCGAAGCGGCGGTGACCTCTTCGCGCATCAACCTGGGCTACACCGAAGTGACCGCACCGATCAGCGGCGTGGCCAACAAGCAGCAGGTCACCGAAGGTGCGCTGGTCGGCCAGGGCGATGTGACCCTGCTTACCACCGTTGACCAGCTCGACCCGCTGTACGTGAACTTCTCGCTGAGCGTGGACGAGTTGACCCAGCTGCGCGCGCAGCAGGCCAAGGGTGCGCTGGCGCTGTCCGGTGACGGCAAGGCCACGGTCAACGTCAAGCTGGCCGACGGCAGCACCTACAGCGAGCCGGGCACGCTGGACTTCTCTTCGACCACGGTCGACCCGGCCACCGGCGCGGTGTCGCTGCGTGCGCTGCTGCCGAACCCGCAGCAGATCCTGCTGCCCGGCGCCTTCGTCAGCTTCCAGGCCAACCTCGGCGAGCGCAACAACGCCTACCTGGTGCCGCAGCAGGCGCTGCTGCGCGACACCACCGGCGGCTACGTGATGGTGGTCGGTGCCGACGGCAAGGTGGTGCGCAAGAACGTGAAGACCGATGGCGCGCAGAACGGCAACTGGCTGGTCAGCGACGGCCTGGCCGCCGGTGACAAGGTGATCGTGGCCGGCGTGCAGAAGGTCAAGGAAGGTGCGCCGGCAGTCGCCAAGCCGTGGACCCCGGGGCAGGACGCCAACGGCAAGCCTGCCGCAGGCGGCGCCGCTCCGGCGGGCGCAGCACCGGCCGCAGGCAAGGCACCGGCCGACGCGGCCAAGCCCGAGCAGGCCGATGCGGCCAAGCCGGCCGCCACCGATTCGAACAAGCAGTAACGGGAACCTTCCGTCATGCCTAAATTTTTCATCGAACATCCAGTCTTCGCCTGGGTGGTTGCGATCCTGATCTCGCTCAGCGGCGTGATCGCGATCCTCAACCTGGGCGTGGAGTCCTATCCCAACATCGCCCCGCCGCAGGTCACCGTCTCGGCGACCTACCCGGGCGCCAGTGCGGACACCACCGAGAAATCGGTCACCCAGGTGATCGAGCAGCAGCTGACCGGTATCGATCACCTGCTGTACTTCAGCTCATCGTCCGCCTCCAACGGCCGCGCGCAGATCACCCTGACCTTCGAGACCGGTACCGATCCGGACATCGCCCAGGTGCAGGTGCAGAACAAGGTCTCGCTGGCCACGCCACGCCTGCCTTCGGAAGTGACCCAGCAGGGCGTGGTGGTGGCCAAGGCCAACGCCGGCTTCCTGATGGTGATCGCGCTGCAGTCCGATACGCCGGCCATCAACCGTGACGCCCTGAACGACATCGTCGGTTCGCGCGTGCTCGATCAGGTCTCGCGTATTCCCGGCGTCGGCAGCACCCAGCAGTTCGGTTCCGAGTACGCCATGAACATCTGGCTCAACCCGGAGAAGATGCAGGGTTATGGCCTGTCGGCCAGCCAGGTGCTCGCCGCGGTGCGTGCGCAGAACGTGCAGTTCGCTGCCGGTGCGCTGGGTTCGGACCCGTCGCCGGAAGGCCAGCACTTCACCGCCACGGTCTCGGCTGAAGGCCGCTTCAGTTCGCCGCAGGAGTTCGAGAACATCATCCTGCGGGCAAATCCGGATGGTTCGCGGGTGCTGATGAAGGACATCGCCCGCGTTGCCTTCGGTGCCAACAACTACGGTTTCGACACCCAGTACAACGGCAAGCCGACCGGTGCCTTCGCCATCCAGCTGCTGCCGGGCGCCAACGCCCTGAACGTGGCCGATGCGGTGCGCGCCAAGATGGACGAGCTGCAGCCCAGCTTCCCGTCCGGGGTGACCTGGTTCTCGCCGTACGACAGCACCACCTTCGTCAAGATCTCCATCCAGGAAGTGGTCAAGACACTGTTTGAAGCAGTGTTCCTGGTGTTCCTGGTGATGCTGATCTTCCTGCAGAACTTCCGCGCCACCCTGATCCCGACCCTGGTCATCCCGGTGGCCCTGCTCGGCACCTTCCTGGGCATGTGGATGATCGGCTTCACGATCAACCAGCTGACCCTGTTCGCGATGGTGCTGGCGATCGGCATCGTGGTCGATGACGCGATCGTGGTGATCGAGAACGTCGAACGCATCATGACCGAGGAAGGCCTGGCGCCGAAGCCGGCCACGCAGAAGGCGATGACCCAGATCACCGGCGCGGTGGTGGCGATCACCGTCGTACTGGCCGCGGTGTTCATCCCGTCCGCCCTGCAGGGCGGCGCCGCCGGTGAGATCTACAAGCAGTTCGCGCTGACCATCGCCATCTCGATGGCGTTCTCGGCGTTCCTGGCGCTGGGCTTCACCCCGGCGCTGTGCGCGACCTTCCTCAAGCCGACGCACAACGACAACCCGAACATCATCTACCGCACCTTCAACAAGTACTACGACAAGATCAGCCACACCTACGTGGGCCACATCACCTCGGCGGTGCGCCATGCGCCGCGCTGGATGATCCTGTTCGTGGTGCTCACCGCGCTTTGCGGCTTCCTGTTCACCCGCATGCCGGGCAGCTTCCTGCCGGAAGAAGACCAGGGCTATGCGCTGGCGATCGTGCAGCTGCCGCCGGGCTCGACCAAGGGCCAGACCAACGAAGTGTTCGCGCAGATGCGTGGCATCCTGGAAAAGCAGGATGGCTATGAAGGCATGCTGCAGGTGGCCGGTTTCAGCTTCGTCGGTTCCGGTGAGAACGTGGGCATGGGCTTCATCCGCCTGAAGCCATGGGAGGAACGCAAGTTCACCGCGCCCGAGTTCATCCAGAACATGAACGGCGCGTTCTACGGCATCAAGGAAGCGCAGATCTTCGTGGTCAACCTGCCCACCGTGCAGGGCCTCGGCCAGTTCGGCGGCTTCGACATGTGGCTGCAGGACCGCAGCGGTGCCGGCTACGAGCAGCTGACCCAGGCGCGCAACATCCTGCTTGGCCAGGCTGCGCAGAAACCCGATCATCTGGTGGGCGTACGCCCGAACGGCCTGGAAAACGCCCCGCAGCTGCAGCTGCATGTCGACCGCGTGCAGGCGCAGTCGATGGGCATGTCGGTGTCGGACGTGTACAGCACCATCCAGCTGATGCTGGCCCCGGTGTACGTGAACGACTTCTTCTACGAAGGCCGCATCAAGCGCGTGACCATGCAGGCCGATGGTCCGTACCGCACCGGCCAGGAGTCGCTGAAGAGCTTCTACAGCCCGTCCAGCCTGACCACGAATGCCGACGGCACCAATGCGATGATCCCGCTCAATACGGTGGTCAAGTCCGAATGGGTGTCGGCACCGCCGTCGCTGAGCCGCTACAACGGCTACTCGGCGATCAACATCGTCGGCTCGCAGGCACCGGGCACCAGCTCGGGTGAGGCGATGCAGACCATGGAAGGCATCGTCAACGACGATCTGCCGGCTGGCTTCGGCTACGACTGGTCGGGCATGTCCTACCAGGAAATCCTGGCCGGCAACGCGGCGACGCTGCTGCTGGTGCTGTCGATCGTGGTGGTGTTCCTGTGCCTGGCCGCGTTGTATGAAAGCTGGTCGATCCCGGTGGCGGTGCTGCTGGTGGTGCCGCTGGGCGTGCTTGGCGCCCTCGGCCTGTCGATGCTGCGTGGCCTGCCGAACGATCTGTTCTTCAAGATCGGCCTGATCACCGTGATCGGCCTGGCCGCCAAGAACGCGATCCTGATCGTCGAGTTCGCGGTGGAACAGCGCGCAGCAGGCAAGACCCTGCGCGATGCCACCATCGAGGCGGCACGCCTGCGTTTCCGACCGATCCTGATGACCTCGTTCGCGTTCATCATGGGCGTGATCCCGATGGCGATCTCCACCGGCGCCGGCGCCAATTCCCGCCACGCCATCGGCACCGGCGTGATCGGCGGCATGCTGTTCGCCACCCTGCTCGGCCTGCTGATGATCCCGGTGTTCTTCGTGGTCGTGCGCCGCATGCTGGGTGACAAGCTGGATGAGTCCTCCAAGGAATTCATGGAGCGCCAGCGTGACGCGGAAGCCGCGCATCGTCCGGATCGTTGATCCGGCGGTGGGTTGAAACGAAAAGGCCCCGGAGCGATCCGGGGCCTTTTCATTCGTGCCATGAAGCCGGTAGTCGCCAACCTTGGTTGGCGCCGCTGGGTCCATGCCAACCAAGGTTGGCGCATACCAAGCCGGCGTATCAGCGCAGCAGTGCAACCACCACGCACACCACCACGAGAGCCAATGCAGCCCATTGCATCGGCACAAAGAAGAAATGATGGGGTGCAGCCATACCCTTCTGCCGGGGCGCACGGTTGAGCCACAGACCCAGCAATACGTTCACCGCTGCGCCGATGCCTGCACCCAACAGAACCTGGGGCAGCGGCGTGTTGCCCCTGGAGCCTTCATGCGGAAAGAAGTACGCCAGCAGCAGGATGGCTGCAATCGGCGTCACCAGCGTCATGAATCCCCAACCTCGATAGATCATCTTTGCAGATCGCGTAAAAACCGGCTTGCATTGGACCAGATCGGGTATCGCTCGGCCAGAAAGACCGTGTATCCACGCATGGCGTGGATCTACTGGCCGCGCCGCCGTTGCAGCGGCGCGGCCGGTCGAACTCAGCGCAGCCCGGTCTCGTTGCGGGCGATCACCAGGCGCTGGATTTCCGAGGTGCCCTCGTAGATCTCGGTGATCTTGGCATCACGGAAGTAGCGCTCCAGCGGCATTTCCTTCGAGTATCCCATGCCGCCATGAATCTGCACGGCCTGATGGGTGATCCACATCGCCGCTTCCGAGGCCGTCAGCTTGGCCACCGCCGCTTCGGTGCTGAAGCGCTTGCCTTGGCCCTTCACCCACGCCGCGCGCAGGGTCAGCAGCAGCGCTGCGTCCAGCTTGCACTTCATGTCGGCGATCTTGGCCTGGGTCATCTGGAAGGTACCAATGGCCGCGCCGAACGCCTTGCGCTCCTTCACGTACTCCAGGGTCGCTTCATAGGCGGCACGGGCGATGCCGATGGCCTGCGAGGCGATACCGATGCGGCCAGCATCGAGCACGCTCATGGCGATCTTGAAGCCCTCGCCTTCCTGGCCCAGCACGTCTTCAGCCTGCGCCACGTAGTCGTTGAACTCGATCTCGCAGGTGGCCGAAGCGCGGATGCCGAGCTTCGGCTCCGTCTTGCCGCGACCGAAGCCCGCCTTGTCGGTATCGATGATGAAGGCGGTGATGCCGCGCGCGCCCTTTTCCGGCTCGCTCATTGCGAACAGCACGATGTACTTGGCCACCGGGCCGGAGGTGATCCAGCTCTTCTTGCCGTTGATGACGAAGGTGCCATCGGCCTGCTTCACTGCACGGCAGCGCATGGCGGTGGCGTCCGAACCGGACTGCGGCTCGGTCAGCGCGAACGCGCCGATGGCCTCGCCTTCGGCGATGGCACGCACGTAGGTCTGCTTCTGTTCCTCGGTACCGTGGGTGAGGATGCCGTTGCAGAACAGCGAGTTGTTGACCGACATGATGGTCGAATGGGCTGCGTCGGCGGCGGCGACCTCCACCATCGCCAACACGTACGCCACCGGGTCCATGCCCGCGCCACCGTATTCGGTCGGCACTTCGATGCCCATCAGGCCGTTTTCGCCCAGCAGGCGGATGTTGTCCAGCGGGAACTCGCCGGTGCGGTCATGGTGCTCCGCGCTGGGGGCGATCTTTTCCTGCGCGATGCGCCGCGCCACGTCCTGCAGCATCAACTGCTCTTCAGTAAAGCTGAAATCCACAACACCCTCCCGGGTACATGAAGTTATGGGCCGCGCACCGCGCGCCCAGGTGCCTCGATTGTACCGGGGCCCGCCAGTTTCCGTACGCCAGCGACTTGACCGCGGCAGGCGTTCTCAGCGAATATATCTCTATATCGCGATAGGTAGATATTTATGGATCTGGAAGACTGGTCGACCCGCCTCAAGGTGTTCGCCGATGCCACCCGCGTGCGCCTGCTGGCGCTGCTGGAGCAGGAGGAACTGACCGTGGCCGAACTGTCGGCGATCACCCGGCTGGCACAGCCACGGGTATCCACCCACCTGGCGCGCCTGAAGGAAGCCGGCCTGGTCCGCGACCGCCGTGCGGGCGTGTCGGCCTATTACCGCTTCGACGAGGCCCAGCTGGACCCGGCGCAGCGTGCATTGTGGCATGCCTTGAGCAATGGAAGCGACGACCCGTTGCTGCGGCAGGACGCTGAACGTGTCGCCGCCGTGCTGGCCCACCGTGCCTCCGACCAGAACTGGGCCGACAGCGTGGCCGGCGACATGGAGCGCCACTACTCTCCGGGCCGCACCTGGGAGGCGCTGGCGCGCACGGCGCTGCCGCTGCTGGAGACCGGCGACGTGCTGGACATCGCCTCCGGTGACGGCGTGCTGGCCGAACTCGTCGCCCCGCATGCCAAGCGCTACATCTGCATCGATACCAGCGCGCGCGTGGTTGCCGCCGCCAGCGAGCGCCTGCGCCGCCTGCCCAATGTGGAAGTGCGCGAGGGCGACATGCATGCGCTGCCGTTCAAGGACGGCAGCTTCGACCTGGTGGTGCTGATGCATGCGCTGACCTACGCCAGCAAACCGGCGCAGGCGGTGACCGAAGCCGCGCGCGTGCTGCGCTCCGGCGGCCGCCTGCTGCTGTGCAGCCTGGCCCGCCACGAGCACAAGGCGGCGGTGGAGGCCTACGGCCACGTCAACCTCGGCTTCAGCGACAAGGAGCTGCGCAGGTTCGTCGACAAGGCCGGCCTGCAGGTATCCAGCCTGGAGACGGTCACCCGCGAAAAGCGTCCGCCGCACTTCGAAGTGATTTCACTGATCGCCAACAAGCCCTGAGCCCGAGATCGCCATGCCTGCCCTGCCCTGGTTGCATCCTGATCGTGCCAACGCCCTGCTCGACGCCCTGCGCGAGCGGATCCTGATCATCGACGGCGCGATGGGCACCATGATCCAGCGCCATGGCCTGCAGGAAGACGACTACCGCGGCGAGCGCTTCGCCGGTGGCTACGATCATATGCATGGCCCCGCTTGCGACCACGCCGTGCAGGAAGGGCATGACCTGAAGGGCAACAACGATCTGCTGCTGCTGACCCGGCCGCAGATCGTCGCCGACATCCACACCGCCTACCTGGAAGCGGGCGCGGATCTGGTCGAGACCAACACGTTCAACGCCACGTCGGTCAGCCAGGCCGACTACCACCTCGAACACCTGGTGTACGAGTTGAACAAGGCTGGCGCAGCGGTGGCACGCGCCTGCTGCGATACGGTAGCCGCAACCACACCAGGCAAGCCACGCTTCGTGATCGGGGTGATCGGCCCGACCAGCCGCACCGCCTCGATCAGTCCCGATGTCAACGATCCGGGCTTTCGCAACACCAGCTTCGACGAGCTTCGCGACACGTACCGCGAAGCCATTGACGGCCTGATCGACGGCGGCGCCGACACCATCATGGTCGAGACCATCTTCGACACGCTCAATGCCAAGGCCGCGCTGTATGCACTGGAGGAGGCCTTCGATGCACGCGGCGCAAGGTTGCCCGTGATGATCTCCGGCACCATCACCGATGCCTCTGGGCGCACGCTGTCCGGGCAGACCGCCGAGGCCTTCCACGCGTCGCTCGCGCATGCGCGCCCATTGTCGATCGGCCTGAACTGCGCACTGGGTGCCGACGCGATGCGCCCGCACGTGGAAACCCTTTCGCAGGTCGCCGACTGCTACGTCAGCGCGCACCCCAACGCAGGCCTGCCCAATGCCTTCGGCGAGTACGACGAGACGCCCGAGGACATGGCCAGCACCCTGCGCGGTTTCGCCGAGGATGGCCTGTTGAACCTGGTCGGTGGCTGCTGTGGCTCCACCCCTGACCATATCCGCGCAATCGCCGAGGCCGTGGCCGGGCTGCCGCCGCGCGCCCTGCCCGGTGTCCAGGAGCAGGCCGCATGAATGTCGCCGCCACCGTTCCGCACTTCCCGCCCTATTGCTGTTGAGCCGACGCCTGCCATGACGCCTGTCCGCCCTACCCGCCTGTCCGGCCTGGAACCTCTGGTCATCACTCCGGACCTGCTGTTCATCAACGTCGGCGAACGCACCAACGTCACCGGCAGCGCGCAGTTCCGCAAGCTGGTCAAGGAAGGCCGCTACGAAGAAGCGGTGGACGTGGCCCGCCAGCAGGTGGCCAGCGGTGCGCAGATCCTCGACGTCAACATGGACGAGGGCCTGATCGATTCGGAAGCGGCGATGACCCGCTACCTCAACCTGATCATGTCCGAGCCGGACATCGCCCGTATTCCGGTGATGGTCGACTCCTCCAAGTGGAGCGTGATCGAGGCCGGCCTGAAGTGCCTGCAGGGCAAGAGCGTGGTCAATTCGATCTCGCTGAAGGAAGGCGAGGCGCTGTTCCGCGAGCACGCACGCAAGGTCCTGCGCTATGGCGCGGCCGCGGTGGTGATGGCATTCGACGAAAGCGGGCAGGCTGACACCTGCGCACGCAAGGTCGAGATCTGCACCCGCGCCTACCGCATCCTGGTCGACGAGATCGGCTTCCCACCGCAGGACATCATCTTCGACCCGAACATCTTCGCCGTCGCCACCGGCATCGAAGAGCACGACAACTATGCGGTGGACTTCATCGAAGCCACCCGCATCATCAAGCAGACGCTGCCGCACTGCCATGTGTCCGGCGGTGTTTCCAACGTCTCGTTCTCGTTCCGCGGCAACGAAACGGTGCGCCAGGCCATCCACTCGGTGTTCCTGTACCACGCCATTGCCGCCGGCATGGACATGGGCATCGTCAACGCCGGCGCCATGCCGATCTACGACGAACTGGAACCGGAACTGCGCGAGCGCGTGGAGGATGTGATCCTCAACCGCCGCAGCGATGCCACCGAGCGCCTGCTGGAAATCGCCGAGCGCTACAAGGGCAAGAAGGGCGCGGCGAAGACCGAAGACCTCGCCTGGCGCGAGAAGCCGGTGGCGCAGCGCCTGGCCCACGCGCTGGTGCACGGCCTGGATGCCTTCGTGGAAGAAGACACCGAACTGGCCCGGCAGGCGTCCAGCCGCCCGCTGGACGTGATCGAAGGTCCGTTGATGGATGGCATGAACGTGGTCGGCGACCTGTTCGGCGCCGGCAAGATGTTCCTGCCGCAGGTGGTGAAATCCGCGCGCGTGATGAAGAAGGCCGTGGCCTACCTGCTGCCCTACATCGAGGCCGAGAAGGCGCGCAGTGGCGACACCGCCAAGAGCAACGGCAAGATCATCATAGCCACGGTGAAGGGTGATGTGCATGACATCGGCAAGAACATCGTCGGCGTAGTCCTGGCCTGCAACAACTTCGAGGTGGTCGACCTTGGCGTGATGGTGCCGGCGCAGAAGATCCTTGATGCCGCGCGCGAGCACAACGCCGACCTGATCGGCCTGTCCGGCCTGATCACTCCATCACTGGAAGAGATGAGCCACGTGGCCCGGGAGATGCAGCGCCAGGGCTTCGACCTGCCGCTGCTGATCGGTGGAGCGACCACCTCGCGCGCGCACACCGCGCTGAAGATCGACCCACATTACAAGGCGCCCACGGTGTGGGTGAAGGACGCCTCGCGCGCGGTCGGCGTGGCCCAGTCGCTGATCTCGCGTGACCTGCGCGAGGCCTTCGTAGCCGCCAACGAGGCCGACTATGCCGAGATCCGCGCGCGCCATCGCAACCGTGGCGATGCCAAGCGCCTGGTTTCGCTGGAACACGCGCGTGGGCAGAAATTCCAGGGCGGCTGGGACACCTACACGCCGCCGGCACCGAACCAGCCCGGCCTGCACGTATTTGACGACTACCCGCTGGCCGAACTGGTCGACTACATCGACTGGACGCCGTTCTTCCAGGCCTGGGAGCTGGCCGGCAAGTTCCCGGCCATCCTCACCGACGAGATCGTCGGCACCCAGGCCAGCGATCTGTACAGGGACGCCCGCGCGATGCTTGAGCGCATCGTCAATGAGAAATGGCTGACCGCCAAGGCCGTGTTCGGCCTGTGGCCGGCCAACAGCATCGGCGACGACGTGCGCGTGCAGCACCCGCAGGGCGAGACCACCCTGCACTTCCTGCGCCAGCAGGTGGACAAGCCGGCCGAGCGCCCGGATTTCTGCCTGGCCGATTTCATCGCCCCGGCCGACAGCGGCAAGCAGGATTGGATCGGCGCCTTCGCCGTCACTGCCGGCATCGGCATCGACGCGCACGTAGCGCGCTTCGAAGCCGACCACGATGACTACAACGCGATTCTGCTGAAGGCCCTCGCCGATCGCTTCGCCGAAGCGCTGGCCGAGCGCCTGCACCAGCGCGTGCGTACCGAATTCTGGGGCCATGAGCACGCCGAGACGCTGGACAACGAGGCGCTGATCGACGAGGAGTACCGTGGCATCCGCCCGGCACCGGGTTACCCCGCCTGCCCGGAGCACAGCGAGAAGCGACGCCTGTTCGACCTGCTGCAGGCCGAAGCCAACGCCGGCATGGAACTGACCGAGAGCTTCGCGATGCTGCCTACGGCGGCCGTTTCGGGCTACTACTTCAGCCATCCGCAGAGCCAGTACTTCGTGGTCGGCCGCCTCAGCCGCGAGCAGGTCAGCGACTACGCCCGCCGCAAGGGCGTGGACCGCGCCCAGGCCGAGCGCTGGCTGGCCTCCAACCTCGACTACGACCCCGAATGACACAAAAAGGGGACGGAGGGGATTAAGTCGTTTGTGCCTAAAACGACTTAATCCCCTCCGTCCCCTTTTCGCTTCATCATTGCGCTGGGCTTTGACGGTTTCTCGTCCGGTGTCGTTTGCCCTGGTCGGCGCACTGCTGTGCTTTTTCGCACCGAGCCTGCCACTGATCCGCGCACGCCGGAGCCGCTTCAAGGCCTGACGCCGGCGCGGTCCTACTGCTGCAGCAGTACCTGCTGCAGCGACGGCAGCAGCACACGGTTGCCATGCGCGCTGAGGTGATCGCCATCGAAGAACAACGGCCGGCCATCGCGCTGCGCCGGGCACAGCACGTCACCACACAGCACCGGCATCGGATCCCGCAGCACACCCCCTGGCAGGCCATCGACCACCTGCTGCAGGCTGCCCAGCATCGGCGCACGCAGCGTTTCCATCGCCTCACGCGTGCTGTCCAGGCCGTTGCGGCAGACCTCGTTGCGTGAATTGAAGCGGTCAGAGCAGCGATACGGCGGCGCCGGCAGCACCGGTTTGGGCGCCTCCAGCACAATTCGCACACCGCGCTCGGCCAACGGTTTCCACTGGGTGATCGCCTCGGCCACTTCGGCCTCGCGTCCTGCAGTGGCTTCCGGGGTCACCTCGCCCGCCAGCTGCGCCTGCGCATCGAACAATACGAACTGATCGGACAAGCGCGGTATCCGCAGCGACACCAGCACCACGGCATCACCTGGCTGCGCACGCTGCGTGACATCGGCGAGCATCGCTGCGTCGAAATCACTGCAACCGGCACCCGCGCCGCGCCACTTCTGCAGGCTCACCTGCGGGCATCCACCACGACCGTAGAGAATTACCTCCGAGCCACTCTCAAGCGCCAGCCGCTGCAGCAGCTCGATGTAGGCCATTGCATGCGAATCGCCAGCAACGAACACCTGCTTCGGCGCACCGGCAGGCGCCGGCCGATCGCAGTCACCACGCGCATAGGTCCGCATGCTGCCACCTTCGAAGCGTCGCTTGGTGGTCACCAGGCTGCAGTCGGGATAGTCGCCTGCCACGCTCTTGCCGTTGGGATACCAGTCGCCGGGATGCCGACTGACCGTGCTCAGTGATATCCGCGGTGCCTGCAGGTACAGCAGCGTCTGGGTGCCGGCCGCGACCAGCAGCACAACCGAACCTGCCAGCACCCAGCGACCCGGGCGCAGACGCTGCGCCAAGGGGCCCCGGAACGGTTGCTCCACCCAGCGCCACGACAACCACGACAGCAGCAGCACCAGCGCCATCGCAGCACTCATCTGCAGGGGTGTCTGCAGGCCCACGGTCCAGCGCATCAGCACGAATACCGGCCAGTGCCACAGATACAGCGAGTACGACAGCAGGCCGATGGAGCGCATCGGCCTGCTGGCCAACAGGCGTGCCACCCAGGACCGGGGATGATGATGCAGCGCCCACAGCAGGCCTGCCGCCGCAAAGGTCGGCAGCAGGCCATCAGGCCACGGCGAACGTCGGGCCCGTGCGGTCCACAATGCCCAGCACAGCAAGGCCAGCGCCACCATCGCGAGCAGCGAGAACACGGGCGCAGCGCGCTTCAGTGCAATCGTCGTCACCGCATCCACTGGCTGGCGAACATGCAGCAGCTGGAACAGCAGTACGCCAACGCCCAGCTGCCACAGCCGCGTAGTGGTGGCGTAGAACGCCCACGATGGCGGCGCCTCGCGCAGGCCCAGCACCGCCGCATGCAGCAGCGACGCCGCGCTGACCACGGCAAACAGGCCAAGGCTGATCCAGCGCCCGCGCGCGCCGCGCGCCCAGGCCAGGAACAGCAGCGGGAACAGCAGGTAGAACTGTTCCTCCACGCCCAGCGACCAGGTATGGGTATAGGGATTGAATTCGGCCTTGGGCGCGAAATAGTCGTTGCCGATCAGCGCCAGCACCCAGTTGCTGAAGCCGAAGAATGCCATCAGCCCGGTCTTGTCACTGGCCTCGCTGAGCCAGGACTCGGGAATGAACAGCACGCTGCCGACGGCGGTCAACAGCAGGCAGCTGATCAGCGCAGGTGCGATGCGGCGGATGCGACGCGAATAGAAGCGCAGCATCGACTGCCACAGCGACAACGGCGGCAGCCGGTGCACCGACGCGCTGACCACGAACCCGGAAATGACGAAGAACACGTCTACGCCGGTGAACCCGCCCGGCAACCAGGCCGGGTCCAGGTGGAACACGATGACGGCCAGCACGGCAATCGCGCGCAGGCCGTCAATGTGCGGCACGTAGCCGCGGCTTGGATCAGCGGTCATCCCTTCCCCCCAACCGCGGGGGCAGTGCCGTCCGCGGTGGTTGCGCCTTTACCAGACCAGGTCGTCCGGCACCTGGTACTGCGGATCCGCATACGGATCTTCCTCGGCCGGCGCATTCGGATCGACCTTCAGCGCCACCGAGGCGGCGAACACCGCCTCGGACTGTGCCAGCACGTCGGCCGTTACCAGCAGGTAGCGGCCATTGAGCTGGACCACACCCAGCTCACCGGCATTGAGCGCGGTCAGCTGTTCGGCGGTCACATAGATGCGCTTGATCTTGCCGCCATACGGGAAGTGGCGGGCGATGTCCGCTGCCTCGGCGTTGAGGCTCTTGTCCTTCAGCAGTTCTTCCAGCTTGGCCTTCGCCTCGCGGCGCACGCGTGCTTCTTCCTGCTTCAGGCGCTCGGTCTCGATGCGCTCTTCCTTCTCCCGCTGCGCCCGGATGGCATAGGCCTTGGCCAGGTCCATCTCTTCGGTGCTGCGCGGCTTGCGCGGGCCCTGCTGGCCCTGGCCACCGCGGGCATGCCCGCCGGGCTTGCCCGCGCCATGGCCCTGCCCACGACGCTCACCGGGCTTGTGCTCGCCCTTGCCTGCGCCCTGCGGCTTTCCATTGCCGTTGCCGTTGCCACCCTTGCCCTGCGGGCGGCCATCACGGCGGGGGCCATCATTCTTGCGCTCGGGCTTGGGCGCGGGCTTGAAGCCCAGGCCCATCAGCTGGTCGCGGAGGGTATCGCTCATAGGATTCGGATCAGTAGTGCGGCGGCGGCGGTTCGCTCGCCGGATCGGAAGAATTCAGTGCGTTGCGGACCTTGCCCAGGTCTTCCAGCAGCACGCGCAGCACATCGGCGTTGCGCATGCCCTGCATGCGGGCATCAGCCAGCGCGTCGCTCAGCTCGGCCAGCGCCTGTTCCTGGAAGGACACGCGCATTTCCAGCTCGACCAGGCGCGCTTCCAGCGCCTGCTCGCGTTCAGTGGGCAGATCAGACATGCAACGAGCGCCCCCGGCCAATGCCGTAGTACGCAAGACCTGCGGCTTCCACTTCGCCCGGCTCATACAGGTTGCGGCCGTCGAACACCGCCGCATCCTTCAGCTGCTCGCGCAGCTTCTGGAAGTCGGGGCTGCGGAACTGCTTCCACTCGGTCACCACCACCAGCGCGTCGGCACCCTGCAGCGCCTCATCGGCACTGTTGCAGAACACCAGATCATCGCGTTCGCCGAAGATGCGCTGCGACTCGTGCATCGCCTCCGGATCGTAGGCACGCACCGTCGCACCGCCTTCCCACAGCTGCGCCAGCAGTCGACGGCTGGAGGCCTCACGCATGTCGTCGGTGTTCGGCTTGAAGGCCAGACCCCATACGGCGAAGGTCTTTCCACGCACGCCCTCGTCCTCGCCCTTGTCGTAATGACGCTGGATGAGGGCAAACAGATGGCCCTTCTGCGCATCGTTGACCGCTTCAACCGCATTGAGCAGCTTCGGCTCAAGGCCATACTGCTGGGCGGTACGGGCCAATGCCTGCACATCTTTGGGGAAGCACGAGCCGCCGTAACCGGCACCCGGATAGATGAAGTGCCAGCCGATGCGTGGATCCGAACCAATGCCCTGGCGGACCTGCTCGACATCGGCACCGACGCGTTCAGCGATGTTGGCGATTTCATTCATGAACGAAATCTTGGTCGCCAGCATCGCATTCGCGGCGTACTTGGTCAGTTCGGCCGAACGCACGTCCATTTCCACCACGCGGTCGTGGTTGCGGTTGAACGGCGCGTACAGGCGACGCATCACCGCCACCGACTCTTCGTTCGCCGCACCGATGATGATGCGGTCCGGGCGCATGCAGTCCGCAACCGCATCGCCTTCCTTCAGGAATTCCGGGTTGGACACCACGTCGAAGGCGATGTCCGCGCCACGCGCGGCCAGCTCTTCGGCAATGGCGGCACGCACCTTGTCGGCGGTGCCGACCGGCACCGTCGACTTGTTCACCACCACGGTCGGCACACTCATGTGCCGACCAATGGTTCGGGCTACGGCAAGCACGTATTGAAGATCGGCACTGCCATCCTCGTCCGGCGGCGTACCAACGGCGATGAACACCACCTGGCCGTGATCGATGGCGGCCGCGGCATCCGTGGTGAACGCCAGCCGCGCTGCGGCATGATTGGCCTTCACCATCGGCTCCAGGCCGGGTTCATAGATCGGGATGATGCCCTGGTTGAGGCCATCCACCTTGGCCTGGTCGATATCGACACAGACCACCTGATGACCAACATCGGCCAGGCAGGTACCGGTCACCAGTCCAACGTAGCCGGTACCAAAAATCGCAACGCGCATATCCGTATTCGCTCCTGAATGACTTACGGCAGAACGCCCAGCAGCTCGACGTCGAACGTCAGAGTCGCGTTCGGGCCGATCGGGCCGCCCGGGGTGCCGTTCTCACCGTAGGCGAGTTCGCCCGGGATCCAGAAGCGGTACTTCGAACCGACCGGCATCAGCGCGACGCCTTCGGTCCAGCCCTTGATCACCTGGTCCAGGCCGAACTCGGCCGGCTGGCGGCCGTAGGAACTGTCGAACACGGTGCCGTTGAGCAGCTTGCCTTCGTAGTTCACGCGCACCTTGCTGCTCGGCAGCGGGCGCTCGCCGCTACCCGGGCGGATCACCTGGTACTGCAGGCCCGACGAGGTGGTCACCACGCCCGGCTGGGTCTTGTTCTTGGCCAGGAATGCGTTGCCTTCCGTGCGGTTGGTCTGCGCAGCCTGGGCGGCCTTGGCCTGCATTTCAGCCTGCTTGGCACCCATGAAGGCCTGGATGGTGGCGGTCGCGTCAGCTTCCGTCATCTTCGGCTGGCCCTTGGTCAGGCCGGTGCTGATTGCGTCAAACAACGAGGCGACATCGATATCGTCCTTCAGCTGCGCCAGCGACGGACCCACCGAGTAGGAGCCGATCATCTGCGACACCTTGACGCGGTCGACCTTCGGCGGCTGCGAGCCCGGTGCCACGCCCGGCACCTGCTGGCCGCTGCGGGCCATAACGACCTGGCGCAGGGCGGCATCGGTGGCCTTGGCCTGTTCCTGGGTGATCTGCGGCTGCAGGCCCTCGAACGAACGCTCAACGGCGGTGCGCAGGGCGGCCACATCGATCTCATCGGCGATCGGGGTGAACGACTTGGCGACATCAAGGCCGATGGCGTAGCCGAGCTTCTGCTTGGGGGAATTCAAGGTTGCGGTCTCCTTGGCGGCTGCGGGGGCAGCCGGTTGTTGCGACAGAGCGACACCCGAAGTGCCCATCGCCAGAATCAGAACCGACGCCGCGGCGCCGCGCATTCCCATCTTCATTCGCTGCATTCCTGGAAGTGTCTGGGCGCCGACGTCGGCGCGAAAAGAAACATTGTCGCACGCATGCCGTCGATGTCGAGGCATGCGTGCTGGATATCAATGCGTGGCGGCTGCCGCCAGCGCCTTGTCGATGGCCGCGGTCAGCTGCGGATCGTCCGGCGTCACCTTGCTGGCGAACTGGGCAATGACCTTGCCATCGCGGCCCACGAGGTACTTGTGGAAGTTCCAGGCCGGCGCAACGCCGGTCGCTGCGGTCAACCGCTGGTACAGCGGCGTGGCCTGCGTGCCGACCACATGCACCTTCTCGAACATCGGGAACTTGACGCCGTAGGTCAGGGTGCAGAAGTCCTGGATCTGCTTCTCGTCACCCGGTTCCTGGCCCTTGAAGTCATTGGAAGGAAAGCCCAGCACCGCAAAACCGCGGCCTGCATAGCGCTTCTGCAGCGCCTCCAGCCCTTCGTACTGCGGCGTGTAGCCACACTTGCTGGCGGTGTTGACCACCAGCAGCACCTGCCCGTGATAGCGCTGCTGCAGATTCACCTGCTGCTTGCTGGCCAACGGCCGGTATTCCAGATCGAGCAGGTCGGCCGCCAGCGCGCTGGCGGAACCGGCGGCGCCGGCCACCATCAGGGCCAGCAGGGACAGGCCGCGCAGGCGGCACGGGGAAACGGTCGGCAGGGGCATCAGAGGCGGTCCGCGGTAGCCATTCACAAGGCCCGGCCAGTGCTGGCCGGGAATCGGCCGAACTATAGCACCGGGCTCTGGAGCCCCTGATGGCACAGGTCCACCCCGGGCTTTGCGCGGCGTGGCGAATGTGCTGCCCGGGCGCCATCGAAGGCGCAGTGATGACATAGCATGGACATCACTGAATGGAAGGCCGCCCCGAAAAGCCCCTTGCAGAAGATTCATTTCCCTTTTAAATCAATCGACTAAAGGGATGTTTCAGCAATCTGACCACCCCTGCCATCAGTTGGGGACGGCAAGGGGTTGCACGTAGGCGTGCCGGTGTTATAGTTGCATACAACACCAGTCACCTGAGACAGGGGGAAGCCATGAACGTCCGGATCCGTCGCAACCTCACCGCACCCGCGGCCGTCGCTGTTTCGACCCTGCTCGTGCTGGCCTGGTGGGCCACGCCCACCGCCCCTGTTTCCGCCGCTGCTGAAAGTGCGCAGGACGCGACTCTCTCCCCCGCAGGGAACGCCCCCTCCTCCTCCCCCCTCCCCCGCGTCGGCTGCACAGCGCGCTGTCCATGCCGTATTTCTCGTTCGCCCAGCCGCTGACCCCACGGAGCTGAATATGAGCGACATCCAGTGGAGCGACGGCGCTCCCATCTACCGTCAGTTGAAGGAGCGCGTGATCGCCATGATGCTCGACGGAATCCTCAAGCCGGGCGATGCCCTGCCTTCGGTGCGCCAGGTGGCCGCCGACTATCAACTCAACCCCATCACCGTTTCGCGCGCTTACCAGGAGCTGGCCGACGAAGGCCTGGTCGAGAAGCGCCGCGGCCTGGGCATGTTCATGACCGAGCAGGCGGCCACGCAGCTGCGCAGCAGCGAACGCGACCGTTTCCTCAACGAAGAATGGCCGGCGGTTCTGGAGCGCATCCAGCGCCTGGGCCTGAGCCTCGACGAATTGCTGCCCCAGGGGAAAGTCTGATGAATAGCACTGCAAGTGAGTCGGTCATCACCGCCCGAGGCCTGCGCAAGGCCTACAAGACCACGGTCGCCCTCGACAACGCCAGTTTCAGCATTCCAAGCGGGCGCATCGTCGGCCTGATCGGGCCCAATGGCGCCGGCAAGACCACCGCGCTGAAGGCCATTCTTGGGCTGACCTCGGTGGAGGGTGAACTGAGCGTGCTCGGCCGCGACCCGCGACTGCACCGCGACGAACTGATGAACGACATCTGCTTCATCGCCGACGTCGCCGTGCTGCCGCGCTGGCTGAAGGTGCGCGAGGCGATCGATTTCGTGGCCGGCGTCCACCCGCGCTTCGACCGCGCCCGCTGCGAACGCTTCCTGGCCAACACCAAGCTGCAGCCGAAGCAGCGCGTGCGCGAGCTGTCCAAGGGCATGATCGTGCAGCTGCACCTGGCGCTGGTGATGGCCATCGATGCCCGCATCCTGGTGCTGGACGAGCCGACCCTCGGCCTGGACATCCTGTACCGCAAGGAGTTCTACCAGCGCCTGCTGGAAGACTACTTCGACGAACAGAAAACCATCATCGTCACCACCCACCAGGTGGAGGAGATCGAGCACATCCTCAGCGACGTGATGTTCATCCGCGATGGCCGCATCGTGCTCGACGCGGAAATGGACGACGTCGGCCAGCGCTATACCGAGCTGCTGGTCAATGCCGACCAGCTGGACACCGCGCGCGCCCTGAAGCCGATCGACGAGCGCAGCCTGGCGTTCGGCAAGACGGTGATGCTGTTCGATGGCGTGCCGCGCACCCAGCTTTCCTCTCTCGGCGAGACCCGCATCCCGGGCCTGGCCGACCTGTTCGTCGCCATCATGAAGGGGACCTACGCATGAATGCCATCAAGCACCCCATCAGCCCGATCGGCACCCTGCGCTGGCTGCTCAAGCGCGAGTACTGGGAGAACCGCGGCGGCTTCCTGTATGCCCCGTTGATCGCGGGCCTGATCTCACTGGTGATGAGCATCGCCGGCATTGCCTTCGGCCTGTTCGCGCTGAACCGTGCGGCACGCGACGGCGGCCTGCACATCGATGGCGAGAACGTGAACATCAACGGCCTGAACCTGGCCCTGCTCACCCGTGACATCAGTGCCAAGGACCTTGCTGATCTTGGCAACGGCCTGGACCTGACTCTGGTACTCAGTTCAAGCTGGCCGTTCGTGGTGCTGGCCTTCGTCGTGTTCTTCTACTGCCTGGGCGCCCTGTACGACGATCGCCGCGACCGCAGCATCCTGTTCTGGAAGTCGTTGCCGCTGTCGGACACGCAGACCGTGCTGTCCAAGGTGATCAGCGCACTGATCGTGGCACCGTTGATCGCGGTCATCGCCGGCATCCTCACCATGTTCGGCTTCATGCTGATCATCAGTGCCGTCGCGCTGCTGCACGGTGGCAGCCCGATGACCCTGATCTGGGGCCCGGCCAGCCCGCTGACCCTGGCCGCTGGGCACCTGTCCTGGATTCCGGTCTATGCCCTGTGGGCCCTGCCCACCGCCGGCTGGCTGTTGCTGTGCTCGGCATGGGCCAGGAGCAAGCCGTTCCTGTGGGCGGTAATGTTGCCGCTGTTTGCCGGCATCATTGTCAGCTCCACCAAGATGATGCCGCTGTTCGGCCTGACCACCGGCTGGTTCTGGCAGAACATCGTCGGCCGCCTGCTGCTGGGCGGCGTGCCCGGCATGGACCTGCTGTATCGCCTCGGCGCCGACGAAGCATCGCGCCGCGATCTGGACTCGGTCGTCAGCCTGATGTCCCCCGCCTCGCAGCTGAAGTCGCTGGCGATACCGGAGCTGTGGATCGGCGCCGTCGTCGGTGCAGTGTTCATCTTCCTTGCCATCCGCCTGCGCAAGCGCGCCGGCGAGATCTGATCCCATCCATCCGGAGGCACCACCCATGCGTTCTTTGCTCGCCTGTTCTGCGTTGTTGCTGTTGCCGTTGTCGGCGCTGGCCGCCGATGCTCCGAACTGCAAGTTCACTGCCGCCCGCGCACTGAAGCTGGACGTGGCTGGTGCCAGGACGGTGGTGTTCGAGGTCAATCAGCATGACCTGAAGGTGGTCGCCAGCGCTGGCGGCGGCCAGCTGGACGGCCGCGCCTGCGCGTCCAGCCAGGAATGGCTGGACCAGCTGGTGCTGGAGCAGCGCAAGGTCGGCGACAAGCTGGTGGTGAGCCTGCGCCGCGACGGCCGCCAAAGCGGCATCAGCCTGGGCAACAGCTACGCCTGGCTGGATATCCGTGGCAGCGTGCCGGACAACATCCCGCTGCAGTTCAAGATCGGCTCGGGCGATGCCAGCGTGGAGAACGCACAGTCGCTGAGCGTGGACGTGGGTTCCGGTGACGCCGTGGTCCGCGGTACCCGCGGCAGCATCCACGCTGCAGTGGGTTCGGGCGACCTCAACATCGATGGCGGCAGCTCCCTGAATCTGCTGTCGCTGGGTTCCGGCGACGTCACCGTACGCAACATCAGCGGCGATGCCAGCACCGGTACCGTCGGCTCCGGTGACCTGAAGATCAGCGATGTGCGTGGCAACGCGCGACTGGATACCGTGGGCTCGGGTGATATCGAGTTCAAGCGCGTGCAGGGCAGCGTTGAAGTGGGCGTGGTCGGCTCCGGCGGGGTCGATCTGGCCGACATCGGTGGCAATGTGCATGTCCGCAGCCACGGCTCGGGCGACATCAACGTCGACGGCGTGCGCGGCACCCTGACCGTCGACCACAGCGGCAGCGGTGACGTCGATCATCGCAACGTCAGCGGCCGGGTCACTCTGCCGCGCAGCAAGTAAACCCTCTTCCAGACACTACCAGGGGAACACCATGAACCTGTTGCGCCTGTTGCCCGCTGTGCTGCTGTCCCTGCCGCTGATCGCCTGCGGCGGCACGTCGTCAGCACCCGACAAGACCGTTGGCAAGAGTGTGGCCGAAGCCACAGGCGGCGTCGGCGAGACCGTCAGGAACGCGATGGACGATGCCCGCAAGGATATCGCCCAGGGCAACATCAAGATCTCGGCGGACAAGCAGCCGCGTGCGGAGATCACGCCGGATGGCCGCCTGCTGATCGCGGGCAAGGAGATCGCCGCCAACGATATCCAGCGCCGTCATCTGCAGGACTACCGCGGCCACGTGGTCGCCATCGCGATGGACGGCATGGATGTCGGCCTGGCCGGCGCCAAACTGGGTGCCAGTGCTGCCGGCGAAGCGCTGAAGGGCATTTTCAGTGGCGACAGCGAAGGTGTCGAAAAGCGCATCAATGCCGAAGCCGAGAAGATCGAAGCCCAGGCCAAGCGCATCTGCGACCGCCTTCCGGCGATGCTGGCCAGCCAGCAGGCGCTCGCACGTGAACTGCCAGCATTCAAGCCCTACGCGACCATGGACCAGAGCGACGTGGACGACTGCGGCAAGGACACCGTGGTCCAGCGCTAGGCCTGTGACAGATCAGCGCACCCGGCCGGCAGCGGCGTCCGGCTGCCGGCCGTAGTGCGCCGCCCGGCTTACAATGGCGGCCCCGGACGCCCCCGAACCGAATGTCATGAAGAAGTTGTTTCTGCTGTTGACCGCCCTGCTCTGCCTTGGCCTGGCCGGCTGTGACCAGGAGTACCGCAACCACCGCGCCGAGCGTGGCAAGCCCAAGATTTCCGTCAGCGAAGGCATGGTCACCGTGCGTCGCCCGCCCGCGCCGAACATCATCATCCTCGCCGACGGCACGATGAAGATGGACGAGATCCAGATTCCGCTGGACGACGGGCAGAAACAGATGCTGCAGACCATGTTCGGCAAACTGCAGGTGCTGCGCCAGAACACCCTGGTGGCCGCACCGGCCGATCCCAACATGCAGCCGGTGAAGATCCAGCCGCCGGAGGGCATGGACGTGATTCCGGCGGACCTGATCCAGCGCATCCCGGAGTTCAAGGATTACACCGACACCTTCGGCAACATCGTCGCCGACCGTCGCTGAAAAAAAACGCCGCCCAAAGGGCGGCGTTTCTGCTTTCTGTAGAGTCGAGCCACGCTCGACTCCGGAACAACAGTCGAGCATGGCTCGACTCTACAACCGGCCGATCAACCGCCGGCGCCGCCGCCACCGGCCTGGATGCCACCGGCGGTCAGCGCGGTCGGGTCCAGCAGGCGACGCAGCTCGGCCTCCTCCAGTCCACTGTCCTCCAGCGCCACATCCAGCACCGGGCGCTGTTCCTTGTACGCGCTTGGCGATCGCCGCCGCCTTCTCGTAGCCGATGATCGGGTTGAGGGCGGTAACCAGGATCGGGTTGCGCGCCAGCGCCTCGGCAACGCGGTCCTCGCGCACCTTCAGCCCGGCAATCGCACTGTCGGCCAGCAGGGTGGACACGTTGGCCAGCAGGCCGATGCCATCGAGCAGGTTCACTGCGATCAGCGGCAGGGTGACGTTGAGCTGGAAGTTGCCGGTCTGCCCGGCCACGGTGATCGCAGTGTGGTGACCGATCACCTGTGCACAGGCCATCACCGTCGCTTCCGGAATCACCGGGTTGACCTTGCCCGGCATGATCGAGCTGCCCGGCTGCAGCGCCGGCAGTTCGATCTCGCCCAGCCCGGCCAGCGGACCGGCGTTCATCCAACGCAGGTCGTTGGCGATCTTGATCAGCGCCACCGCCAGCGCATTGAGCTGACCGGAAAGCTCCACCGCGTCGTCCTGTGCGGCCAGGCCTTCGAACTTGTTCTCGGCACTGTCGAACTTGAAACCGGTCTGCTGCTTCAGTGCCTTGGCCACCTGTGCACCGAAGCGCGGATCGGCATTGATGCCGGTGCCGATGGCGGTGCCACCCAGCGGCAGCCGGCGCACGCGCTTGAGGCTGTCTTCGATACGCTCCTGCGCCGACGCCAGCTGCGCCGACCACGCGCCGAATTCCTGCTCGAAGGTCAGCGGCATCGCATCCATCAGGTGGGTGCGGCCGGTCTTGACCACCTTGCGCAGGCTGCGGCCCTTCTTGTCCAGGGTCTTGCGCAGGTGCACCAGCGCCGGCAGCAGCTGCTCATGCGTCGCCAACACCGCCGACACCCGCAACGCGGTCGGAATCACGTCGTTGGAACTCTGCCCCTGGTTGACGTGGTCATTGGGGTGCACACTGGTCTTGCCCGCCTTGCCGGCACGGTTGGCCAGGGTGGCGATGACCTCATTGGCATTCATGTTCGACGACGTGCCAGAACCCGTCTGGTAGACATCGATCGGGAACTGCGCGTCCCAGTTGCCGGCGGCCACTTCGGCGGCAGCGGTCTGGATGGCCTTGGCCACGTTCTTCGGCAGGTGGCCCAGTTCTGCGTTGACGCTCGCGGCGGCGCCCTTGACCAGGCCCAGGGCACGGATGAAACCGCGCGGCATGCGCTGGCCCGACACCGGGAAGTTCTGCACGGCACGCTGGGTCTGGGCGCCCCACAGGGCGTCCGCAGGCACCTGCAGCTCGCCCATGCTGTCGTGTTCGATTCTGAAACCCTTGCTTGCAGCTTTGCTCATTGCATCAACTCCGCACTACTTCAGTTGGGGAAAGGGAAGCGGCGGCTGGCAGGGTGTCGCTTCCCGGGCTGGCGGCTGCGCCAACGATACTCCCTTGCCCGCAGCGTGGGATGACGAGGGCGGGCCAGATCGTTTCATCCGCAGGGCCGATCTGCACGCGCAAGGGGTAGTGCCGGCCGCTGGCCAGCAATCCATGGAATCGTGGGCCGGGCGTGGTTGCCGGCCAGCGGCCGGCACTACCTCACCGGCACGTCGTAGAATATGGCCCCCGCCGCTCGCCCCAGCCCTGCCGACATGTCCGATTCCGCCCTGCTCGCCCTGTCCCCGCTCGATGGCCGCTATGCCGGCAAGGTCGACGCCCTGCGCCCGATCTTCTCCGAGTACGGCCTGATCAAGGCCCGCATCACGGTCGAAGTGGAGTGGTTGCTGGCCCTGGCCGCCGAGCCGGGCATCGTCGAACTGGCCCCGTTCTCCGACGCCGCCATCGCGCGCCTGCGTGCCCTGGCCGCCAGCTTCAGCCCGGTCCAGGCCGCGCGCGTGAAGGAGATCGAACGCACCACCAACCATGACGTCAAGGCGGTGGAGTACTTCATCAAGGAACAGCTGAAGGACGACGCCGAGCTGGCCCCGGCGCTGGAATTCGTGCATTTCGCCTGCACCAGCGAAGACATCAACAACCTCAGCTACGGCCTGATGCTGGAACAGGCCCGCCGCGAGGTGGTGCTGCCGACCCTGGACGGCATCGCCAACAGCCTGCGCAGCCTGGCCCACGCCCAGGCCGGCCAGCCGATGCTGTCGCGCACCCACGGCCAGACCGCCTCGCCGACCACGCTGGGCAAGGAACTGGCCAACGTGGTCGCCCGCCTGGAACGCCAGCGCAGGCAGATCGCCGCGGTCGAACTGACCGGCAAGATCAATGGCGCGGTGGGCAACTACAACGCCCACATCGCCAGCTACCCGGACGTGGACTGGCCGGCCTTCGCCGAGCGCTTCGTGACCGGCCTGGGCCTGGTGTTCAACCCGTACACCACGCAGATCGAACCGCACGACAACATCGCCGAGATCGGTGATGCCGCACGCCGCGCCAACATCATCCTGATCGACCTGGCCCGTGACATCTGGGGCTACGTTTCGCTTGGCTACTTCAAGCAGCGCCTGAAGGAAGGCGAAGTCGGCTCGTCGACGATGCCGCACAAGGTCAACCCGATCGATTTCGAGAATGCGGAAGGCAACTTCGGCATTGCCAATGCGCTGTTCGAGCACTTCAGCGCGAAGCTGCCGATCAGCCGCTGGCAGCGTGACCTGACCGACTCCACCGTGCTGCGTGCACTGGGTACCGCGTTCGGCCACAGCCAGGTGGCGCTGGATTCGCTGGCCAAGGGCCTGGGCAAGCTGGAAGTGAACCCGCAGCGCCTGGATGCCGATCTGGATGCGGCCTGGGAAGTGCTGGCCGAGGCCGTGCAGACGGTGATGCGTCGCCACGGCCTGCCGAACCCGTACGAACAGCTGAAGGCGCTGACCCGCGGCCAGGGCATCACCGCCGAGTCGATGCGGGCGTTCGTGCAGGGGCTGGAGCTGCCGGCGGATGCGAAGCAGCGCCTGCTGGAGATGACCCCGGGCAGCTACACCGGCCTGGCCGAGTCGCTGGCGAAGAAGATTTAAGGAGTTTCCTTTGCGGCGGCGGCCGCGGGCGCTGCCTGCGGCAGGCAACAGCAACAGCAACATCAACGTCAATAGCGGCTCTGGGTTTTTGCCGTGCTTGGCGGGGCGGGTTGGATTCGCGGGACACGCCGTGAACCCGTCCTTGGGGGCTCGATGGCGCCATCCATGGCGCCAACGGTCCCGCGAACCCAACCCGCCCCACCTCTGACAGATTCCCGGTGACGGATCGAAGAGCATTGGGTTGTCGGGACGGAATTTGAAAGAGGGACGCGGCTTCGCCGCGTCCCTCTGTTGTTTTTGGCTGATTGTAGAGCCGAGCCCATGCTCGACTGCTTGTTCCAACAGCAAGCCGAGCATGGGCTCGGCTCTACAGGAGCATGAGCAAGCGCAGCGCGCGACCCGCTTTTGCCTTTGATCTTCTTCTTCCATTCCGTGGCGGGCCGCGCCGGAAACTGTCAGGGGCCGGGCGGGTGGGCCATGCAGGGGCGATGGCGCCATGGATGGCGCCATCGAGCTTACAAGGACGTACTTGCAGCGTCCCCTGCATGGCCCACCCGCCCGGCCAAGCGCGGCTTTTGATTCTGAACCACCCCGCCACGAGGGGCTCCGCCGTTGGCCGGACACCCCGCGACAAACCCGCGCACGTGCGCAATCCCCACGAACGGCGGACAATGGAGATCTCAGGCGGCCCGCCGCGCCGCCCCTCCCGCTTTCCGCTGCAAGGAACTCCCCCATGGCCGCCCGCAAGTCCTCCGCCCCCCTCATCGAAGTCACCGCCCGCCCCGGCCAGCCGCTGGGCATGGCGCCGGCCACCTTCCTGCGCGACTTCTGGCAGAAACGCCCGCTGCTGATCCGCAACGCCTTCCCCAACTTCCAGACCCCGGTGCAGCCGGAAGACCTGGCCGGGCTGGCCTGCGAGGAAGGCGTGCTGGCACGCCTGATCGAGCACGACAAGACCCAGGACGGCTGGCGCGTACGCACCGGTCCATTCCAGGAAGACGTGTTCCCCGCCCTGCCCGACCACGACTGGACCCTGCTGGTGCAGGACGTGGACAAGTGGGACCCGGACGTGCGCGCCCTGATCGAGCACTTCAGCTTCCTGCCGCGCTGGCGCATGGATGACGTGATGATCAGCTTCGCCGCCACCGGCGGCTCGGTCGGCGCCCACGTCGACCAGTACGACGTGTTCCTGCTGCAGGCCCATGGCCATCGCCGCTGGCAGATCGATGCCAGCGAATCGATCAAGGGCAAGCAGCCGCCGCTGGGCTTCCGCCCCGACGTGGAGCTGAAGCTGCTGAAGGTGTTCAAGCCGACCCACGACTGGGTGCTGGCGCCGGGCGACATGCTGTACCTGCCGCCGAACGTGCCGCACCACGGCGTCGCCGAAGATCCCTGCCTGACATTCTCGTTCGGCATGCGCGCGCCGTCTTCGGCCGAGCTGATCAGCGACTACCTGGACACCCTGATCGCCGATGCCGACGAGAACATCCGCTACCAGGATGCCGACCTGAAGGTGCCGGCCGACCCGAACGAAATCGACACGGTGGCGATGGCGCGGGTGATCACCGCGCTCAACGCCATCCGCATGAACGACCCGGACAAGCTGGGCGACTGGTTCGGCCGCTTCATCACCACCTACCGCGCGGCCGGCGAAGTGATGGCCCACCAGGCCGCACCGGCACAGGAAGAAGTGGTCCAGGCCCTGGCATCGGGCCTGCTGCTGCAGCGCCACCCGTGGGCCCGGCTGGCCTGGCGCCGGGCCAAGCGTGGCGCCAGCCTGTATGTCAGCGGCCAGGACTTCGCGCTGCCGGTGAAGGACGCGCAGCGCCTGGCTGGCACCGAACAGCTGGACGCCGCCGCTTATCGCGGCCTGTCCGACAAGGGCCGTGCCGTGGTCCAGCAGCTGCTGGTCGGCGGGGTGTTCCAGCTGATCGACCCGAATGAGGTATACGAGGCCGAAGACGAGGAAGACGGCGAGGATGCCGTGGTGCTCGGCGAGGTCGTCGAAGGCCGCGACCGCGTGGATGCGATCGACGCCGACGCGGTGTCCGACGATGTCCACTCCGTGACCGTACACGACGACGGCATCGAGGTCATCGTCAACTTCGAGGACGACGAGGAAGACGACAGCGGTGCTGGCCGCGCCTGAGTCGCCACCATGATCCGGGTCCAGCAGGTCAGCCACGCCGATGCCCACGTTGCCATCCACGAGGTGCGCCAACGCGTGTTCGTGCAGGAACAGGGCATCGCCGCCGAGCTGGAACGCGATGCGCTGGACCCGGTCAGTGCCCATGTGCTGGCGCTGGACAGTGACAACCAGCCGGTCGGCACGGGCCGGCTGGCCCCGGATGGCCGCATCGGCCGCATGGCGGTGCTGGCCAGCCATCGCAGCCACGGGGTCGGCGGGGCCCTGCTGGAAGCACTGGTGGAGGCCGGGCGCCGGCTCGGCCTGGCCGAGCTGCATCTGCACGCCCAGCTGCCCGCCCGTGACTTCTATGCCCGCCAGGGTTTCCTGCCCGAAGGCGAGGTGTTCGAGGAGGCCGGCATCGGCCACCAGCAGATGCGCCGCCGGCTGGGCGCGGCCAGCGCCATCGACAGCCGCGCCGAGGCGGTGGCCACCACCACGGCCATCATCCACCGCGCCCGTCGGCAGCTGTGGCTGCACAGCCGCCAGCTGGACCCCGGACTGCTCGACGCGCCCCCGGTACAGGCCGCCCTGCGCCGCTTCGTCACCGCCCGCCACGACAAGCAGCTGCGGGTGATCGTGCACGACGCCGCCGCGATCGCCTCTAGCGGGACGCCGCTGCTGGCGCTGGCCCAGCGCCTGCCCAGCGTGATCCAGTTCCGCGAGGTCACCGACCCGGTCGACCGTGCACTGGCCTCGGCCTGCCTGCTCAACGATGCGGGCGACTTCTACTTTCGTCTGATCGGCCATCGCCTCGACGGCGAAGCCGGCATCGCGCTGCCGGCATGTTCGCAGCCGTTCGAGCAGCAATTGCAGCGCGTCTGGGACCGTTCGCGTGATTGCAGCGAACTGCGCGCACTCGGCATCTGAGCGGAGCGGGCTGACTCAACCTGTCTGGAACCGGCACCGGGGGACGCGCGATACCTCTGGTGGTGCCCCTTCGTGTCCGGTTGGGGGTACAATTTGGCTGTTTGAACGCGCCCGCGCAGGGCTATTCATCTTCCTGCCGGGTCCTTCTGAAGCCATACCCCACAAAGCGAATCAACACCCTCCATCGTGGACAATCAACTGAAGCAGTTTGCGCAATCTTCGCAACTCGCCGGCGGCAACGCCTCCTATGTCGAGGACCTGTACGAGCAGTACCTGGTCTCCCCGGATAGTGTCGATCCCAAATGGAAAACCTACTTCGACGGCTTCAAGGGCCGTGAAGCAGGTGACATTCCGCACTCGGCCGTCATCTCCCACATTGCGGACGCGGCCAAGGATGCGCTGAAGGCCGGTACCGGCAACGGTGCAGGCGACGAGCGCGAGCGCAATGTCGGTCGTCTGATCACTGCCTACCGTTCGCGCGGCCACCTGGACGCCCGCCTCGATCCGCTGGGCCTGGCCGCACCGGTCAACACCCCGGACCTGGGCCTGCCGTTCCACAGCCTGTCCGATGGCGACCTCAACAGCGAGTTCAGCACCGGCGGCGTCGGTGGCCAGCCGCGCATGAAGCTGCGCGACCTGCTGGCACGCCTGAAGGCGACCTACACCGGCTCGATCGGTGCGGAGTTCATGCACATCTCCGAGGTCGAGCAGCGCCAGTGGATCTACAAGAAGCTGGAACTGGCCGGTGGCAACTACCAGCTGGACGCTGATACCCAGCGCCGCACCCTGGAGCGCCTGACCGCAGCTGAAGGCCTGGAGCGCTACCTGCACACCAAGTACGTCGGCCAGAAGCGCTTCTCGCTGGAAGGCGGCGACTCGCTGATCCCGATGATGGACACCATCATCCGCAGCGCCGGCAAGGATGGCGTCAAGGACGTGGTGATCGGCATGGCCCACCGCGGCCGCCTGAACGTGCTGGTCAACACCCTGGGCAAGAACCCGCGCAAGCTGTTCGACGAATTCGAAGGCAAGTTCGAGCACGACGAGCACGCCTCGGCCGGTGACGTGAAGTACCACATGGGCTTCTCGGCCGACGTCGCCACCGATGGCGGCCCGGTGCACCTGGCGCTGGCGTTCAACCCGTCGCACCTGGAAATCGCTGACCCGGTCGTGGCCGGTTCCGTGCGTTCGCGCCAGGAGCGCCGCAAGGACACCGCGCGCAAGCAGGTCATGCCCATCCTGATCCACGGCGACGCGGCCTTCTCCGGCCAGGGCGTCGTCATGGAACTGTTCCAGATGTCGCAGGCCCGCGGCTTCGCCGTCGGCGGCACCGTGCACATCGTGGTCAACAACCAGGTCGGCTTCACCACCTCCAACCCGCTGGACACGCGTTCCACGCGCTATGCCACCGACGTGGCGAAGATGATCGCCGCCCCGGTGCTGCACGTGAACGGCGATGATCCGGAAGCCGTTGTGTTCGCCGCGCAGCTGGCCTTCGAGTTCCGCCAGAAGTTCGCCAAGGACGTGGTCATCGACCTGATGTGCTACCGCCGCTGGGGCCACAACGAGGCCGACGAACCGGCGATCACCCAGCCGCTGATGTACCAGGTGATCCGCAAGCACGCCACCACCCGCGAGATGTACGCCGAGCAGCTGGAAAAAGCGGGCGTGATCGCCGCCGGTGCCGGCAAGGCGATGGTCGATGCGTACCGCGAGAAGCTGGATGCCGGTGAAGTGACCACCGAGCTGGCCAAGGTCGAGAAGACCCCGCCGACCAGCCCGCTGTTCGTCGATTGGCCGAAGCTGCTGGAAGGCAAGCTGTCCGACCCGATCTCGACCAAGGTCGAGAAGAACAAGCTGGTCGAGCTGGCCAAGCTGATCAACACCATTCCGGACGAAGTGCAGCTGCACTCGCGCGTGGCCAAGGTCTACGACGACCGCCGCAAGATGGCCGCTGGCGAGATCCCGGGCGACTGGGGCTTTGCCGAGAACCTGGCCTACGCCACCCTGCTCGACGAAGGCAGTGCCCTGCGCCTGGTGGGCCAGGACGTGGGGCGCGGTACGTTCACGCACCGCCACGCGATCCTGCACGACCAGAAGACCGACAACTACTACATGCCGCTGCGGCAGCTGGTGGATTCGCCGGAGAAGGCCACCGTCATCGATTCGCTGCTGAGCGAAGAAGCGGTGATGGCCTACGAGTACGGCTTCTCCACCACCGATCCGAACACGCTGTGCATCTGGGAAGGCCAGTTCGGCGACTTCGCCAACGGTGCCCAGGTCGTCATCGACCAGTTCATCGCCGCCGGTGAAGCCAAGTGGGGCCGCATCTCCGGCCTGACCCTGCTGCTGCCGCATGGTTATGAAGGGCAAGGCCCGGAACACAGCTCGGCGCGCCTGGAGCGCTTCCTGCAGCTGTGCGCGCTGGAGAACATGCTGGTGGTGGTGCCGTCGACCCCGGCACAGGCCTTCCACATGCTGCGTCGCCAGCAGCACCTGACCACCCGCAAGCCGCTGGTGGTGATGTCGCCGAAGTCACTGCTGCGCCACAAGCTGGCCGTGTCGACCCTGGACGAGCTGGCCAACGGCGAGTTCCAGCACCTGATCGGCGACGCCAATGCGGACGCCAAGAAGGTCAAGCGCGTGGTGCTGTGCTCGGGCAAGGTCTACTACGACCTGCTGGAAGACCAGACCAAGCGTGGCCAGGACGACGTGGCGATCATCCGCGTGGAGCAGCTGTACCCGTTCCCGCGTGCGCTGCTGGCTGCCGAACTGAAGAAGTACGGCAAGGCCACCGACGTGGTGTGGACGCAGGAAGAACCGCAGAACCAGGGTGCGTGGTACCAGATCCGCCACCACCTGCAGTTCTGCCTGGCCGATGGCCAGAACCTGCACTACGCCGGTCGCGCACGTTCGGCTTCGCCGGCTGCCGGTCACATGGCTGACCACGTCCGCGAACAGCAGCAGCTGGTCGCCGATGCACTGGTCAACCCGTTCAACGACACGTTCGCTGAATAATCCTCCCCCTATTTAGAAGACAAACCAGGAAGCTCCCGCAATGGCCACCGAAGTCAAAGCCCCGGTACTGCCCGAATCCGTCGCCGACGGCACCATCGCCACCTGGCACAAGAAGGTGGGCGACGCCGTCAAGCGCGACGAAAACCTGCTTGACCTGGAAACCGACAAGGTCGTCCTGGAAGTGCCGTCGCCGGTCGACGGCGTGCTCAAGGAAATCAAGTTCGCCGAAGGCTCGACCGTGACCTCCAGCCAGGTCGTGGCGATCATCGAGGAAGGCGCCGTCGCTGCTGCCCCGGCTCCGGCCGCTGAAGAGAAGAAGGCCGAGGCCGCTCCGGCCGCTGCCGCTCCGGCCGCCGCCGCTGCTCCGGCCCCGGCTGCCAAGTCGGCCGCCGACACCCTGCCGCCGGGCGCCCGCTTCACCGCCATCACCGAAGGCGTGAACCCGGCCGACGTCGACGGCACCGGCCGTCGCGGCGCGGTGACCAAGGAAGACATCGTCAACTTCGCCCGCAACGGCGGCGCCGGCAAGGCCGGTGGCGCACGTCCGGAAGAGCGCGTGCCGATGACCCGCATCCGCAAGCGCATCGCCGAGCGCCTGATGGAGTCGAAGAACTCGACCGCCATGCTGACCACCTTCAACGAAGTCGACCTGTCCAAGGTGTCGGCGGCGCGCAAGGAACTGCAGGACGAGTTCGTCAAGGCACACGGCATCAAGCTGGGCTTCATGAGCTTCTTCGTGAAGGCCGCTGCCAATGCCCTGCAGCGCTTCCCGCTGGTCAACGCCTCGATCGACGGCGACGACATCATCTACCACGGCTACTCGGACATCTCGATCGCCGTGTCGACCGAGAAGGGCCTGGTCACGCCGGTGCTGCG
Source organism: Stenotrophomonas sp. 99219_Sma (assembly GCF_056480785.1). Lineage (NCBI taxonomy): Bacteria > Pseudomonadati > Pseudomonadota > Gammaproteobacteria > Lysobacterales > Lysobacteraceae > Stenotrophomonas > Stenotrophomonas sp. 99219_Sma. Next base: position 3,010,572 of record NZ_CM151117.1, read on the forward strand.
CAACGTCGAGCGCATGTCGTTCGCCGACATCGAGAAGACCATCGCCGACTACGCCAAGAAGGCCCGTGATGGCAAGCTGAGCCTGGAAGAACTGCAGGGCGGCACCTTCACCGTGACCAACGGCGGCACCTTCGGCTCGCTGCTGTCGACCCCGATCATCAACCCGCCGCAGAGCGCCATCCTCGGCATGCATGCCATCAAGGAGCGTCCGATCGCCCAGAACGGCCAGGTCGTGATCGCGCCGATGATGTACCTGGCGCTGTCCTACGATCACCGCATCATCGACGGCAAGGACTCGGTGCAGTTCCTGGTGGACATCAAGAACCAGCTGGAAAACCCGGGCCGCATGCTGTTCGGCCTGTAAGACACCTCCCGCCCCTCCGCGCCTGCGCGGAGGGGTTCTGGTAATGCATCAAGGAATAATTCAATGGCTGAACAATTCGACGTCGTCGTCATCGGTGCCGGCCCGGCCGGTTACCACGCTGCCATCCGCGCCGCGCAGCTGGGCCTGAAGACCGCCTGCATCGACGCAGCGCTGGGCAAGGACGGCAAGCCGGCGCTGGGCGGCACCTGCCTGCGCGTGGGCTGCATCCCGTCCAAGGCGCTGCTGGATTCCTCGCGCCAGTTCTGGAACATGGGCCACATCTTTGGCGACCACGGCATCAGCTTCAAGGATGCCAAGATGGACGTCGAAGCGATGGTTGGCCGCAAGGACAAGATCGTCAAGCAGTTCACCGGCGGCATCGCCATGCTGTTCAAGGCCAACAAGGTCGCAACCTACTACGGCTTCGGTGAACTGCAGCCGGGCAACGTGGTCAAGGTCACCCAGCATGACGGTTCCATCGTCGAGCTGAAGGGCACCAACGTCATCATCGCCGCCGGTTCGGATTCGATCGAACTGCCGTTCGCCAAGTTCGACGGCGAGACCATCGTCGACAACGTCGGCGGCCTGGACTTCACCGAAGTGCCGAACCGCCTGGCCGTGATCGGCGCCGGCGTGATCGGCCTGGAACTGGGCAGTGTGTGGAAGCGCCTGGGCGCTGAAGTCACCATCCTGGAAGCACTGCCGGAGTTCCTGGCCGTGGCCGACGCCGAAGTGGCCAAGACCGCTGCCAAGGAATTCAAGAAGCAGGGCCTGGACATCCGCCTCGGCGCCAAGGTCTCCAAGACCGAGATCACCGGCAAGGGCAAGAAGAAGGAAGTCGTTGTCACCTACACCGACAGCGAAGGCGAAAAGACCCTGACCGTGGACAAGCTGCTGGTGGCCGTTGGCCGTCGCGCCGCCACCAAGGGCCTGCTGGCCGAAGGCACCGGCGTCAAGATCAACGAGCGCGGCCAGATCGAAGTCGACGCGCACTGCCACACCGGCGTCAACGGCGTGTGGGCGGTCGGCGACTGCGTGCGTGGCCCGATGCTGGCGCACAAGGGCTTCGAGGAAGGCATCGCGGTGGCTGAGCTGATCGCCGGCCTGCCGGGCCACGTCAACTTCGACACCATCCCGTGGGTCATCTACACCGAGCCGGAACTGGCCTGGGTCGGCAAGACCGAAGCCCAGCTGAAGGCCGAAGGCATTCCGTACAAGGCTGGCAGCTTCCCGTTCGCCGCCAACGGTCGCGCCGTGGCGATGATCGAGCCGGCAGGCTTCGTGAAGATCCTGGCCCATGCCGAAACCGATCGCATCCTCGGCATGCACCTGGTCGGCGCCAACGTCTCCGAGCTGGTGCACGAAGGCGTGCTGACCATGGAGTTCAGCGGCTCGGCCGATGACCTGGCCCGTATCTGCCACGCTCACCCGTCGCTGTCGGAAGTGATCCACGACGCCGCGATGGCGGTCAGCAAGCGCGCCATCCACAAGGCGAACTGATCTGCATCCGGGTAGGTGCCGACCGTTGGTCGGCACGCGCCTGCAGACAAAAAACCCCGCCTCGGCGGGGTTTTTTGTTGGCGTTGATGATGTAGAACCGAGCCCACGCTCGGCTATCCCGGGAAAAGCAGCCGAGTATCGGCTCGGCGCTACACCTTTCCAGCAGGCTTCTTCGGTGGATCGTCGCAGACCCGATGCTGCACAACCGTCTCGCCGACCTTCCATTCCTTCGCGACCCTGCAGCGCTCCTTGGCTTTCTGCACAGAGACCGCGGCAGCATTTGCCTCGTCAGCCGCAGCAGTCTGCTGGCGTTCCAGCCACACCGACGGTGGCGCTGGAGGTGTGGCCAGTGCCGGCCCCGCGAGCAATGCCAGCGCCACCAGCAGCACCGTCCTCATGCGGCCACCGCCCTGCCACCGAGCAGGCGCGCCGGCAGCATGAACAGCGCGCGCAGGAACGCGAACAGGGCCGAGAAGGTGATGCCGACCAGGCGGAACGGCAGGCTCAGCAGCCACACGAACGGCCAGGCGATCAGGGCGAGGATCGCCAGCGGCCAGCACAGCACGAACAGCAGGCACCACACACCGAGCGCGAACAGGGTCTTCATCACGGTCTCCTTGTGGCGGCACCTTGCCGCCTGCGGACACCTTGGCGCCCCGCCCTGGCCGCCGGCAAACGGTTTGCGACGAAACCGGGCTGGGGGCGATGAAACCGGTGGTGGGGAAACCGGAGATTGATCAGGTTGCCGGCCAGCGGCCGGCACTACCGAATGGATTCACACCGGGACTGCGCCCGGGCGGCCGTGGGTCACCTGGAAACGCGCCGCGGTGCGCACCGCAGCGTCCGCACGCAGCACACTGTCGGCGAAGCGCAGTTCCGCATCCACGGTCTGCCGGTTCAGCTGCAGCTTCCACCAGCCACGGCGGTCACCGTCGAAATAGCGGATATGCGGGTTCTGCGGAATCGACGGCCCGTAGTACGGGCCATAGGGCGTGTCGTCGCCGCCACTGCTGATCGCCGGGGCGATGAATTCGGTGGCCACGACCGGCGCACTGGCGGCATCGAAGTCCAGCTTCAGGTCGTTGACGAAGGTGGAATGCCAGTCGCCGCCAAGCACGATGGCATTGCCCTGCCCGCCTGCCTGCAGCGCCTGCAGCAACCGCTTGCGTGCGGCAGGATAGCCATCCCAGGCGTCATTCCAGAAGCGCTCGCGTGGCGTGCCACCGTCCAGCCGCAGCTGCGCCATCAGCAACTGCTGCACCACCACGTTCCAGCGCGTGCCCTGCGCGGCCGCCATCGACTGCGCGAACCACGCCTCCTGGCCCGTGCCGAGCATGCTCATCCGCGGGTCCAGTGCAGCATCACAGCGTGGCGACTCGCCCACACCACAGGGATTGGCCGGGCGGAACTGGCGGCAATCAAGCAGGGTCAGCTGTGCCAGATCGCCGTAGCGCAGGCGCCGATGCACGCGCAGGCCGCCGTTGCCCGCAGGTGTGCTGCGCATCGGCAGATGCTCGTAGAACGCGCGGTAGGCGGCGGCGCGGCGGATGATGAAGTCCTCCGTTGATACGCCGGGTTTTTCCGGGTGGATGCCGGAGTAATCATTCTGTACTTCATGGTCATCCCAGATCACCGCGAACGCGTGTGCGGCATGCGCGGCCTGCAGATCCGGATCGAGCTTGTACAGCGCGTACTGGTCACGATAGCGCTCCAGGCTGACGGTCTCGCCACTGAAGCGTTGCGCATCCAGCGCACGACCACGCGCGTTCTGCAGCGGGCTGTATTCGTACAGGTAGTCCCCGGCATGCAGCACCAGGTCGACATCGCTCTGCGCGATATCGCGCAGGACCGGGTAGTAGCCGCTGTTCCAGGCCTGGCAGGTGCACAGGGCCAACCGAAGCTGCTGCAGTTGCGTGTCCAACGGCGGCGCGGTGCGGAAGTGGCCGACCGCGCTTTCCTCATCGCCGTCGCAGGCGAAACGGTAGTAGTAGTCGCGGCCTGGGCGCAGGCCGTTGACCTCCACGTGCACCGAATGCGCCAGCTCGGGCACCGCGGCCGCAGTCCCCCGCTGCACCAGCCGGCGCATGCCCGGGTCCTCGGCCACGAACCAGCGCACCGGCACCGCCCGCGACGGCATGCCGCCGCCATTGAGCGGGTCCGGCGCCAGCCGCGTCCACAATACGGCCCCCTGTGGATCCGGATCACCGGCGGCGACACCGAGGGTGAACGGATCGCGCCCCAGCCGCGGCCGTGGGCCGGCCGTGGCCAGCCCCGGCATCGCCGCCAGCGCGATCGCCGCCCCCGTGCCCTGCCACGCCATGCGCAGCAGGCGACGACGGCTTTCCGGATCGACAGGCCCGCGCATCAGAAGCGCACGGTAGCGGTGGCCATCACCTGGCGCGGCGCGCCGACCTGCATGGTCGCCAGGCTGCGGGTCGGGTCGGCGGCGTAGGTGCCATTGGTGTTGATCGAGGACAGGTAGCGCTTGTCGGTCAGGTTGGTCAGGTTCAGCGCTACGGTCAGGTTCTGCGCCGGGCCGAGCTTGCCGAAGTCATAGGCCGCCGAGGCGTTGACCAGCCAGTAGCTCGGCACCGACACATCGTTGGTATAGGTCACGTAGCGCTTGCCGACATGGTTGGCGGCCAGGCGCAGGTCCCAGGGGCCCGGGGTCCACGCCAGGGTGCTGGCGAACATCCATTCCGGGGTGTCGACGGTCGTCTTGCCGCGGGTCGGCACCACGCCGTTGTTCACGTAGTCGTTGTCGTAGGTGCTGTCATTCCAGGACAGCGCATTGGACCAGGTCAGGTCCTGCATCGGCTTCAGCTGCAGGGTCGCCTCGGCGCCGCGGCTGGTCACCGAACCGACGTTGGAGAACAGTGCCGGGCAACCGAGGATGCCCACGCACTGCGCGATGGCCAGCAGGCGGTTGTCGAACTTGACGTCGTACACCGCCACCGAGGCTTCATAGCCGCGGCCGTAGCCACGCCAACCCAGCTCGATGGTGCGCGACTGTTCCGGCTTCAGGTTCTTCGCGCTGGCATCGAAGGCGGCCTGCGGCACGTTGAACGGGCTGCCCACGCCCAGCGCATAGGCGGCGACGTTCTTGGCAAACGAACCGAAGATCTCGTTGCCTTCGTTGAGCTTGAAGTTGAAACCCGCCTGCGGCAGCAGGCCCTTCTTCGAGGTCAGGCTGCTGTTGTTGGCATAGCTGCCCAGCGGCGTGCGCACGCTGGTGCGGGTGTGCGGCGACTTCGCGCCGATGTCGATGGTCAGGCGGTCATCAAACAGGCGGAAGCGGTCCTGCACGTAGAACTGGCGGGTGATGGTGGTGTAGCGCTGGTGCCACACGCGCTGGTCCGGGTTGCGCAGGAAGAAGTCGTCGGTGATCGGGCCGTCGATGTAGTAGAAGTTGCGCTGCACGCTGTGGCCGTTGTCCTCGTACCAGAGGCCCGCTTCCAGTTCGTGGCCACCGACGTTCCAGGTGAACGCCGAGGTCACGCCGGTACGGTCGATCGCGTACTCGGTGGTGCGGACCGAGATCGGAATCTCGCGGCTGGTGCCCGGGTTGGACGGATTGGACGGGCTGAACCAGTGGCCCTGGCCACGGTTGCTGTGGTTGTAGACATTGACCTTCAAGCGCATCGACTCGTTCAGGCCGAAATCACCGGCAATGCTGGACAGGTCATCGTTGCGCAGGCCGTGGCCGGAGTAGTACGCATCCCACGGGCTGTTGACGCCGCCGCTGAACTTGCCGCGTGCGGCGGCGACGGCGCGATCCCAGTCCGGCGCGTAGTTGTCCCAGTCCCAGCCGAGGCGATCGATCATTTCCAGCGACAGATCCTGGTAATCGGCCTCGACGCGGCGCGAGGCGTTGAACAGCGCGGTGATCCTGCTGTCCGTTCCGAAGTTGTAGGTGGCCTTGCCGTTGAACTGCTTCAGCTCCTGCGAGCCCTTGCCCTTCCACTTGTCACCTTCCGAATACACGCCGGACAGGTAGGCGGCAAAGCCCTGGTGCTCGCCGGTATCGAGGCGTGCATAGCTGCGGCGTGCGCTGTCACTACCAAAGCTCTGTGCCAGCACGACTCCATACTCGGTGGACGGATCGATCGAGTAGAACTGGAACACGCCGCCGAGGTTGCTGGTGGACGGCGTACCCAGTGCGCCGATGCCGGTGGAGACCTCCGCACCGCCCAGGTTCTCGCTGATCACCGCGCGGCTGATGTGCAGGCCGTTGCTGTTGCCATAGGCCATGTTGCCCAGCGGGCTGCCATCGAGGGTGTAGCCCAGGCGGTTCTGGTTGAAGCCACGCAGGCTGATGGTGGTGGACCATTCGTAGGCGCCGGTGGCATCGGCCGATTCGAAATGCACGCCCGGCTTGGTTGCAAGCAGCTTCAGCGGATTGGCACCCGGCGGCAGCACCTTCATGTCCTCGGCGGTCACGCGCTGCACCTGGCGCGCTTCACCGCGGCCGATCACCGAGACCGAATCGAGGGTGGTGGCCGACTGTGCGTCGGTGGCGGGGGCGGTTTCAGCGGCAGCCAGCGACGGCAGCGAAGCACAGACCAACAGGGCCAGCAGATTGCGGCGAAGCGGAGCGTGGGACGGCATGGGGGCGGATTCCTTGGGCACGCTGGACGCCGAAGGGCGGCGTCGAAGGGCAGCAGCGGCGGAATCGTAGAAGCGTCGCGTTACATGTCATTTACACGCCACATACGGACGTTCGGCGTTTCGAATGGTTTGCCGGCCATGGGGTGGTTGCCGGCCAGCGGCCGGCACTACGGCTATTCGAATGAACCGACCGAGTCGTGGGCCAGGTTGTCGAAGCGGGTGTACTCGCCGAAGAACTTCAGCTTGCACGACCCGGTCGGGCCGCCACGGTGCTTGCCGATGATGATCTCGGCCAGGCCCTTGTCCGGCGAATTTTCCTTGTTGTAGTAATCATCGCGGTAGATGAAGACGATCATGTCCGCATCCTGCTCGATTGCGCCCGATTCGCGAAGATCGGCCATCACCGGGCGCTTGTCGGTACGCGTTTCCAGCGAGCGGTTGAGCTGCGACAACGCGATCACCGGCACGTGCAGTTCCTTGGCCAGGCCCTTCAGCGAACGCGAGATCTCCGAGATTTCGGTCGCGCGGTTTTCGCTGTTGCCCGGCACGCTCATCAGCTGCAGGTAGTCGATCACCACCAGGCCCAGGTCATGTTCGCGCTTGAGGCGGCGGCACTTGGAACGCAGCACTTCCGGCGACACGCCAGGCGTGTCGTCGATGAAGATCTTGGTTTCCTTCAGCATCTTGATCGCGCTGGTGACGCGGCTCCAGTCCTCGTCTTCCAGCTGGCCGGTACGCAGGCGCTGCGCGTTGATGCGGCCGTTGGAGGAAATCAGGCGCATCGCCAGCTGCGATGCCGACATTTCCATCGAGAACACCGCCACGCCCTTCTTCGACTTGATCGCCGCGTACTCGGCGATGTTCAGTGCGAAGGTGGTCTTGCCCATGGCCGGGCGCGCGGCAAGGATGATCAGGTCGGTCGGCTGCAGGCCGGAGGTCATCGCATCGAAATCGTTGTAGCCGGTCGGCAGGCCGGTGATGTTGCCGCCGTTCTCGAAGCGGCTGCGCAGCTCTTCGAAGGCATCCTTCAATGCACCGGGCATCGCCACGAAATCGGTACGGCCGCGTGCGCCCTGTTCGGCGATGGCGAACACGCTCTTTTCCGCCGAGGCCAGCAGCTCGCTGCTCTCGCGTCCCTCGGGCTGGAAACCGTCGTTGACGATGTCGGTACCCACCTGGATCAGCTGCCGCAGCACCGCCTTGTCACGCACGATCTCGGCGTAGGCCACGATGTTGGCCGCCGACGGGGTGGTACTGGCCAGTTCGATCAGATAGGCACCATCGCCCACCAGTTCCATCTTGCCCTGCGATTCGAACCACTCGCCCAGGGTCACCGCATCGAACGGCCGCTCGCGCTCGGACAGCTCACGGATCGCGCGATAGATCATCTGGTGGTCGCGGCGGTAGAAATCGCCTTCGGTCAGCTGGTCATTGACCCGGTCATAGGCCTCAGGGGCCAGCATCAGGCCACCCAGCACCGCCTGCTCGGCTTCCACCGAATGGGGCGGTACCCGCAACTGGTCGATGCGCGACTCGTCGCGATCGCGATCGCGATCGAAGCCATCACCGCGCTCTCTGCGGTTGGAACGGAAGCCGGGGCGAGCGGACATGCTGCGGTGTTTCCTGCGAAAGTGGGCCGGACGAGTGTAGGCATGCGCCGACCCCGGCGGCCATGGACAAGCCTGTGGATAAGCCGTGGAGAAACGGGGGATATCCGCCGGTGCCTGGCCAGACTGGCGTGGGGGCGTCGCACTGCCTGCGACGGGCGCCATTGCGGCACCCGAGCGGACATTATCGCAGATGGGGCTGGCAACCGCTGGCGTCAATCGCCCTTGACGTGAACCGCGATCAGCGCCAGGAACCGGTCCACGTAGCCCTGCAGGAATTTCTGCGTGCCTTCATTGTGGACCGTGCCATCGGCATCGATCAGGCCGTCCTTGAAATGAATGAACGCCTCGGGCTGGCCGAGCACGTGCATGTCCAGGAAGGCCAGGCTGTTGCGCAGGTGCTGCTGGGCCACGGCGGTGCCGATCTGGCCGATGGAGGCGCCGATCACCGCCGCCGGTTTGCCGGCAAACGCGCTGTCACCGTAGGGGCGCGAGCCGATATCGATGGCGTTCTTCAGCACGCCCGGCACCGACCGGTTGTATTCCGGGGTCACGAACAGCACCGCATCGGCGGCACGGACCTGGTCCTTCAGCCGGGTACCCTGCGCCGGATAGTGGCCATCGAAGTCCTGGTCGTACAGCGGCAGATCACCGATCTGCACGTACTGGAAGCGCGCACGGTCGCCGGCAATCTTCTCCAGCGCATGGGCCAGTTTGCGGTTGCAGGAATCCTTGCGCAGGCTGCCGACGAACACGGCGATGGTGGGGACGGACATCGGGACATACTCCTCACGGTGCGGGAGGCCCAGCCTAGTCGCCGGGCCCTTGCAGGCCGGTGAAGATCAGCCGCCGGTCACGCCCGCGCGCACCTGCCGCCAATGCGCCTGCCAGGCCTGGAACATCAGCACGTTCCACAGATGGGTATGCCACTTGCGCTGGCCGCCGAGGAACTGCTGCCACAGCGGCTGTACCGCGGCCGCCGACAGCACGCCCTCCTGCTCCAGCCGCGCGGGCTGCAGCAGATCTTCGGCCCACGGCCGCAGGTCGCCCTTCAGCCAGTCACTGACCGGCGCGCCGAAACCACGCTTGGGCCGGTGCACCATCGACTGCGGTACATAGCGGCCCAGCACGCGCTTGAGCAGCACCTTGCTGGTAGTTTCACTGCGCTTGAAGCCCAGCGGCAGCGACCAGGCGAACTCGGCCACGCGAGAATCCAACAGCGGTGCGCGGGCTTCCAGGCTGACCGCCATCGAGGTGCGGTCGACCTTGCACAGCAGGTCATCCGGCAGGTAGGTCACGTAATCGGCCAGCATCATCGCATCGGCCGGTGTGCCGGCACCGTGCAAAGGGTCGGCCAGGTCGTAGAAGCTGCCCGCGGCCTGCGCTCCGGGCACTGCCGCCGCCGGGTCGCGCCAGCGCGAGATGCGGTTGCGGTACACGTCACCGATGCCACGCGCGCCGGATTCTGCCAACAGCGCGGCCAGGCCGCCGGTACGCGAGGCCTCGCCCTGCTGCTGGGAGCGCGCGCCCATCCAGCGCCGCAGCGGCCCCGGCACACGGCCCAGCATCTGCCAGTTGCGCAGCGCGCGTACATAGCGGGTATAGCCGAAGAACAGCTCGTCGCCACCATCGCCGGACAGCGCCACGGTCACGCCCTGCCGCGCCAGGCGGGCGACCAGCGCGGTCGGCACCTGCGAGGCATCGGCGAAGGGTTCGTCGAACATCGCCGGCAACTGCGGCACCACCGCCAACGCATCGGCACCGCTGACGTAGAGTTCAGTGTGGTCGCAGCCCAGATGCGCGGCCAGTTCCTTGGCCAGCGGCGCCTCGTCGTGGCCCGAACCGGTGAACCCGATGCTGAAGCTGTGCACCGGCTGGCCACTTTGTGCCTGCATCAGCGCGGCCACCAGCGACGAATCGGTGCCGCCGGACAGGAACACGCCCACCGGCACGTCGGCCACCATGCGCAGCGCCACCGCGTCACGCAGCAGCCCGTCCAGCTGCTCCTCGGCTTCCTCGATGCGGCCCTGGAACGGCGCAGCCAGCGCCGCCTGCATGCGCGCACGCGCATCCCAGTACGGGCGCTGCGCCTGTTCCGGGCGATGTGCGGCGGCCCCTGCAGCGACAGCGGCCGCATCCAGGCGCAGCACGCGGCCCGGCATCAATTTGTAGCAGCGCTGGTGGATGCTGTGCGGCGCCGGAATGTAATCCAGCCGCAGCAGCAGGGTCAGTGCGTCACGGTCGATGTCGTTGTCGAAGGCCGGGTGCTGCCACAGCGCCTTCAGTTCCGAACCGAACACCAGCGTGTCGCCGGCCCAGCCGTAGTACAGCGGCTTCTTGCCGACACGGTCGCGGGCCAGCCACAGGCACTGCTCCTGGCGGTCCCACAGCGCAATGGCGAACATGCCGTTGCAGCGCTGCAGGGTGTCTTCCATACCCCACTGCAGGATCGCTGCCAGCAGCACTTCGGTGTCGGAGTGCCCACGGAAGGCGTGTCCCAGCGGCTCCAGTTCGGCACGCAGGGTGGCGAAGTTGTAGACCTCGCCGTTGTAAGCCATCACGTAGCGACCATCGGACGAGGCCATCGGCTGGTGGCCCAGCGGCGACAGATCGAGAATGCTCAGCCGACGGTGCGCCAGCGCGATGCCGGCCCCGGCATCGACCCAGCTGCCGCCATCATCCGGCCCGCGATGGTGCAGCGCCTCGCCCATGGCCAGGACCTGCGCCTGCAGCACCTCGGCCGACGCCACCGGCGCCGGCAACAACATTCCCGCCAATCCACACATGCATCAAGGTTCCTGCGCCAGTTCAAGGGCGGCGCCAATCACCGCATTGTCGCTTGGAAGCCCGAACATTGCTGCCCCCGCCAGCGGCGTATAGGTATCGGCACCGCAGACCCGGCGCAATGGCAGGTGGCCGAAACCGGCCTCGACCAGGGCGGTGACCACGCCCTCGCCCACCCCGCCACTGTGGCGGCCCTCATCCAGAACCAGCACGCGCCGGGCGCTGGCGGCTTGCGCGGCGATGAAACCGGCATCCAGCGGCACCAGCCAGCGCAGGTCGACCACCCGCACCTGCCAGCCCAACTGCTGCTCGATCGCCCGCGCCGCGCGCAGCGCCATCGGCACGCCGTTGCCATAGGTGTAGACCACCAGGTCGCCCGCCTCCGGCGCATAGACCCGGCCCTCGCCCGGTACCAGCGCCTGGCCCTGGGCGGGGTAGTCGAACAGCCACTGGCCATCGCCCGGCGCATGCAGGTCCTTGCTCATGTACAGCGCGATCGGCTCCAGGAACACCGCCACCCGCCCGTCCACCCGCGCCAGCGCGGCCAACGTGCGCAGCATCATCACCGCATCGTCGCCGCGCGACGGGCAACCGACCACCAGGCCGGGAATGTCGCGCAGCGCGGTGATCGAATTGTCGTTGTGGAAGTGGCCACCGAAGCCTTTCTGGTAGCCCAGCCCGGCCACCCGCACCAGCATCGGGTTGCGGTATTGGTCATTGGAGAAGAACTGCAGCGAGCACGCTTCGCCGCGCACCTGGTCGATGGCGTTGTGCAGGTAGGCCAGGTACTGGATCTCCGGAATCGGCAGCATGCCCATGTTGGCCAGGCCCTGCGCCATGCCCAGGATCATGGTCTCGTCCAGCAGGGTGTTGAACACCCGGCGTGGGCCGAAGCGGCGCAGCAGATCCTTGGTGACGGTATAGACACCGCCCTTCTGCGCGACGTCCTCGCCGAACAGCAGGCTCTGCGGATACTTCGCCAGCAGTTCCTGCAGCCCATGGTTGATCTGGATGGCGAGGTGCCGAGGTGCCTGCCGCTCAGGCAGGGTCTCCGCACCGCCATACAGCGCTTCGCGCGCATCGGCGGGCACCTCGCGCCGCGCCTCGGCCTGCACCGCCGCCGGCGTGTACGGCGCCAGCGGCGCCATCACCTCCTGCAGCGACTGCAGCGTCGGGCGGCCCTCGGCATCCGCCGCCGCGGCCATGCAGCGCGCGCGCATCGTTTCGTAGGCGACCTCGATGGCGGCCGCATCCATCCAGCCCGACTCCATCGCGATCTGCGCCGAGCGCAGCAGCGGATCCTGCGCCTCGGCCGCGCACAGCTCCGGCAGCGCGCGCCATTCCACTTCAAAGTCGGTGCCGGCGTGGCCCATCAGGCGGGTGGTGCGCAGATGCAGGAAGGTGGGCCGCCGCGTGCGCCGGCAGTGCTCCACCGCCGCCTGCACCTGGGCGTGCCCGGTGGCCAGGTCGAGACCATCAGCGAAGAAATAGTCGAGCCCCGGCTGGCGGCTGAAGCGCTCGGCAATCCAGCCTTCCGGCGTCTTCACTGAAATGCCCAGCCCGTTGTCCTCGCAGACGAACAGGATCGGCGCCGGCAGCTTCTGGTAGGCCGACCACATCGCGGTGTTGAACGCGGTCTGCGCGGTGGCATGGTTGGCCGAGGCGTCGCCGAACGAGCACAGCACGATGCTGTCGGCCGGGATTGGCAACGGCTGCCCCAGACGCTTGCCGCTCTCGATGGCCAGCGCGGTGCCCAGCGCTTTCGGCAGGTGCGACGCGATGGTCGAGGTCTGCGGCAGCACCCACAACGGTTTGCTGCCCCACACCTTGTGGCGGCCCCCGCTGGCCGGGTCATCGGCGCTGGCGGCGAAAGACAGCGCGGCATCGCGTAGCGGATCGATGCCCGGCACCTGGCGCGAACGCTCGGCCATGAAGGCACCGGAGCGATAGTGCAGGAAGGCTGGATCGGTATGCCGGCAGGCCCGCGCCAGCAGCGCGTTGCCCTCGTGGCCGGAGGAACCGATGGTGTAGAAGACCTTGTTCTGAACGCGCAGCACGCGTGCCATCAGGTCCAGCTGGCGGCTGGCCAGCTGCGAATCGAACAGTTCGCCAAACGCGGCGGCAGTGAGCGTGCTGCCCGGCAGGATCGGCGCATCCGGCGCCGGGCGCGGACGCGGGGTTCCACGCCAACCACGCACCGCATCGAGAAAGTTGACGTCGCACACTTCGGCGCGGTTGAGCACGCGCATGCGTGCGGGAATCGGATCTGGAACCACAGCGAACATCGAACACCCTCCGTGTCGTTGTTGCATTCCGCCCGGCGTTGGCCAGGCGCTACCCTGTGGGAGTCACCCTGGTGAGACTCACGCAGCCTCGAATCGCGAGCGCACTTCGGCAGTCACGGCCGGCATCGGCAGGAAGCGCGGTTGTTCACGCACGCGCTGCAGCCAGCCACGCACTTCCGGGAATGGCTGCAGGCTGATACCGCCCTCTCCAGCCACGTCGGTATAGGCAAACAGCGCGATATCGGCGATGCCATATCCGTTGCCGGTGAACCACTGCGCTTCGCGCAGATGTTGCTCCATTACTGCCAGCGCGGTGGCGGCGCGCTCGTGCAGGCGCGGCAGTTCGGCGCGGCGCGGTGAATCAGCGGGGGTCCAGCCACGGATGAAGCGCGCCACCGCCACGCACGGCTCGTGCGTGTACTGCTCGAAGAACATCCAGCTCAACGCCTGCGCGCGCCCCCAGCCATCGGTGGGCAGGTACGGCGTGCCCTCGGCCAGCCAGAACAGGATCGCGTTGGATTCGGTCAGCACGCGGCCATCGTCGCGGACGATCAGCGGCACCTTGGCATTCGGATTCAACGCCAGGAATTCGGGGGTGTGGGTCTGGCCATGGGCGCTGTCCACCTCCACCCAGCGGTAGCGGCTGCCGAGCTGCTCCAGCAGCAGGCGCACCTTGTGGCAATTGCCCGAGACCGACATGCCATGCACCGTCAACGGGACGCGCTCTTCCACCATCGCCTGCTCCATCGGATCCGGCCGGCGGCCAGCTGCGTGCAGTCTGGCAAGCGTGCCGATGAATGCCAAGCGCGGGTGCAGCATGGCAACACGGTAGTGCCGACCGCTGGCCGGCAATCGCGCGAATCTGCCGCAACGCGGTTGCCGGCCAGCGGCCGGCACTACCGGGCAAGGCTCAGCGCGCGCGCTGCCGCCACTGCTCGCGCGACTGGCCCCAGATCTGCATCGGCTTGTCGTTGTACGGCGCTGGCAACTCCCCCATCCGCAGCAGCGTGCTGCCGAGCTTGCGCGCCACGGCCCGCGAGTTGTCATTGTTCTCGGCAATGGTATGGATCACTTCGTCCCAACCCAGCGTGTCGAACGCCCAATCGATTGCTGCGACCGCCGCTTCCGGCGCATAGCCCCGGCCCCAGCTGGCATGACGGATGCCCCAGCCGACCTCGGTACCGGGCCAGTCCTGCGGTTGCCAGGGCCCCATCCGCCCGATCCAGTCACCGCTGGATTTCTCGATCACGCTGAACATCGAGAAGCCAAACAGCTGCCAGGCGCCAGCCAGGCTGCAGAAGCCACGCCAGGCCACCGACGGCGGCTGCACGCCACCAAGGGTGCGCATCGTTTCCTCGTCGGCGCAGAACGCCAGATACGGCTCGTAGTCCTCGCGCAGCAGCGGCCGCAGGATCAGCCGTTCGGTTTCGATGCGCAGGTCGAAGATGCTCATGCCGGCTCCATGTCGAAGGAAGCGTCCATGATGGTGGATTCACGCCCCGCGCGGATGAATTTCGCCGGCTGCAACGAAACGGGCCGGCATAAGCCGGCCCGTCAGGTACTGCATGCTGCGTCTGGATTACTGGCGCGTGCTGGCCGCCGTGGCACCGGCAGCAGCGGTCTGCGTGACCAGCTGGCCATCGACCACCGGCAGGCGATCGCTGGCCGGCTTGTTGTCCATGCGCACCGTCTTCTCGGCGCCGTCATAGCGGTAGGTCACGTTGTACCCCTTCACCACGTCGTTGGTGCCCATGGCGATGCGGTTGCCCGGCTTGCTGGCCATGCGCATGGTGCCGGTGGTGCCGTCCTCGTTGCGGTAGGTCACGTTGTAGCCGGTGACGCGGCTCGACTCGGAGGTTGCGGTCTCGGTGTGGCACTGGCGCTCGGTTCGGTTGACCACACGGCCACCCACATGGCGCTTGTCGATCTGGTTGCCGATGAAGCCACCGGCCACCGCGCCGGCCGCAGTGGCGGCCTTCTTGCCATTGCCGCCGCCGACCTGGTTGCCCAGCAGGCCACCCACCACAGCACCGACCACGGTACCGCCGACGTTGCCGTCACGTTCCGGCAGGCGCTCCTGCACCGTCACGTCCTGGCAGACTTCATGCGGGGTCTGGGTGGTGGAGGTCTCACGCACCGCGTCGGTGCCGATCACGGTGGCGTAGGCCTTCTGCTTCTCGGTGATCGGGTCGACCTTCAGCACGTCGGCGTATTCCAGGCCGCGCGGCGCGGTCGGGTCGAGCGTGTCAGCACGCGTGCCATCGTCAGCGGCGTTGCCGTCGACCAGGCGCGATTCACCATTGGGGGTTCCGGCGCTGATGGAATCGGGCGATTTGTCGCCACTCTTCATGAAGGCGGCAGTGGCGATGCCACCGACCAGCAGCGCGCCCGCTGCGACCAGGACAGTTGTAGTTGTGCTTTTCATGACCTGCTCCTTGCGGACCATCCGCAACGTTCTCGAACCAGATTGCAGCATGCGCTGCCTGAACGGAATCTCCACATTTCCTGCTCATTCCCGTAACCCATTCAGCATCGGGAAATGCTGGGCCCGTGGTAGCGTTTGCATATTCCCCAGGAGGACCCCCGCCATGGCCAACCCGATGCTGCTGCCGGTACTGCAATGGGCGCGCCGGCTGCGCTACCCCACCCTGTTCAAGCTCACCGCGGGCCTGTTCGCGCTGACCCTGTTCATCCCGGACCCGATTCCGTTCGTCGATGAGCTGGTGCTCGGCTTCGGCACCCTACTGCTGGCCAATTGGAAGCGCCGCAACACCACCACGCCTCCGCCGCTGGAGCAGCATTGAGCCTGCTGGTCGACAGCCACTGCCATCTGGACGCCAGCGAGTTCGACCGCGACCGCGCCGCGGTGGTCGAGCGTGCGCAGGCCGCTGGCGTGCACCAGCAGGTGGTGCCGGCGGTGACCGCAGCCAGCTGGCCGAAGCTGCGCGGGGTCTGCCAGCAGGCGCCGGGGCTGTACCCAGCCTACGGCCTGCATCCGATGTTCCTGGCCGAGCACCAGCCTGGGCACCTGCCGCTGCTGCGCGAGTGGATCGAACGCGAACGCCCCTGCGCGATCGGCGAATGTGGTCTGGACTTTTTCGTTGAAGGCCTGGATGCCGAGGCGCAACAGGCATATTTCATCGGTCAGCTGGAGCTGGCCCGTGAGTTCGAGCTGCCGGTGATCGTGCATGCACGGCGCGCGGTGGATGCGGTGATCGCCGCGATCCGTCGCGTCGGCGGCCTGCGCGGCGTGGTGCACAGCTTTTCCGGCAGTCCGGAACAGGCAGCGCAACTGCACAGGCAGGGCTTCCTGCTCGGGCTCGGCGGCCCGTTGACCTACGAACGCGCGCAACGCCTGCAGCGGCTGGCGCGCGAGATGCCGCTGGAACAGCTGCTGCTGGAGACCGACGCCCCGGACCAGCCTGACGCCGGCATCCGCGGCCAGCGCAACGAACCGGCCCGGCTGGCGATCATCGCCCGCCACGTGGCGGCGCTACGCGGGATGGAGCTGGACGCGGTGGCCCAGGCCACGACGGAGAACGCGCGGCGGCTGTTCGCGCTGCCCGCTATGCAACGGTAGGTGCCGGCCGCTGGCCGGCATCTGCGCTGATTCAATCATTCCGGGTTGCCGGCCAGCGGCCGGCACTACCATCACGCGTCAGCGTGATCCTCGACCGCTTCGGCCTTGACCTTCTTCGGCTCCAGCAGCATTTCCAGCGCCTTGCCTACCGCCGCGAACGCGAACGCACCGGTGATGTGGGTCGCCGCACCCAGGCCCGCGCCGCAGTCCAGCTTCAATGCCGCATCAGCGCCCAGGTTCGGGCGGATGCCACAGACGCTGCCATCGGCCTGCGGGTACTTCACATTCTCCAGCGAATACACCGCCGGCACGCCGAAGTAGCGCTTGGCATTCTTCGGAAAGTTGAACTCGCTGCGCAGCTTCTTGCGGATCAACGCCAGCATGGCGTCGTGCTCGGTGCGCGAGACATCGCGGATGCGTACCAGGGTGGGATCGGTGCGGCCACCGGCGGCACCCACGGTCAGCAGCGGCAGCTTGCGGCGGCGGCACCAGGCAATCGTCTCGACCTTGACCCGGAAGCTGTCGCAGGCATCGATCACCAGATCAAAGCCACGGTCCAGCAGTTCGGCCATGTTCGACACCGTCAGGAACGCCTGTACGGCATCGACCGCGATGTCCGGGTTGATCGCGCGGCAGCGTTCGGCCATCGCCTCGGCTTTGTTACGGCCGTAGTTGCCTTCCATCGCCGGCAGTTGCCGGTTGGTGTTGGACACGCAGATGTCATCGGCATCGATCAGGGTCAGGTGACCGACCGCCGAACGGGCCAATGCCTCCACCACCCACGAGCCAACGCCACCCATGCCCACCACCGCCACGCGGCTGCTCTGCAGGCGCTCGAGTGCGCCCACGCCATACAGCCGTTCGATGCCGGCGAAGCGTTGTTTGACCTGTTCGTTCATCCGGCTATTTTAACGTGCAGGCGCCAGCGCCTGCAGCGCGCCGGTATCGAACCCACCGTTGCACGTCCGGAGAGCCCGCCATGAACGCCAGCCCGCCCCGCCGCCCGTCCACCGCCTACCGCTATCTGTTCGTGCTCGGCCTGGGCCTGTTGATCGGCCTGATCGCCACGGTGATGGTCGGCCGCGCCCTGCAGGCCCGCCGCGATCCGTTCCCGGACAGCCTGATGCAGGTGATGCAACGGCAATCGCAGCTGCTGCAGCAGGCCCAGCAGCAGAACCGCTGCAGCCTGGCCGACAGCGTGCCGCGGTTGCAGGCCATGCGCCTGCTGTCCAACGACCTGGACCTGGCCTTTCCCGGGCTGAAGGACAGCGCGCAGTTCCAGAAGCATGCCAGCCAGCTGCGCGGCAACCTCAACGCCGCTCTGGCTGCGCCGCCCAGCGACTGCGCGGCCTTGGCCCGGGTGGTGGAAACGGTGCAGGCCGACTGCCGCGCCTGCCACCAGGACTTCCGCTGAGCCGCATTCATCCTGCAGCCGGACAAGGCCTGCGCGGTTGGCGCCTTGTTCACGTTCAAAAGGGGACGATTCGTCCACCCTGCTGCATGACGCAGTACCACCCCAGACACCCGCCTTCACGGCCAGGAGACGCCCCATGAAGATCCAGCTCATCGCCGCCAGCGCCATCGCTACCCTTGCCCTGGCTGGCTGTGCCACCTCGCCCGGCTACGGCGGTGGTGGTTACAACAACGGCTACAACAATGGCGGCTACGGCAACAATGGTGGCTACAACCAAGGCCGCTGCGCCGACTGCGGCATCGTGACCCGCATCAACACCGTGCAGTCCGGCCGTACCGCGCCCAGCGCGACCGGCGCGATCCTGGGCGGCATCGTCGGCGCCGTGGCCGGCCACGAGATCTCCGACCACACCGGCGGCAGCCGTGGCAACAAGAACATCGCCGCCGCTGCAGGCGCGGTCGGTGGCGCACTGGCCGGCAACCAGATCCAGAAGAACGTGACCAGCGACACCTACGACATCAGCGTGCGCATGGACGATGGCCGCACCATCGTGGTCAACCAGCGCGACCTCGGCGGCATCCGCGAGAACACCTACGTGCGCGTGGTCAACGGCAAGGTCATCCTGCGCTGACCTGCATCGGGCCGATGGCAAAGAAAAGGCCCGCTTGCGCGGGCCTTTTCATTTGACGGTATGCAGCGCGATCAGGTCGGCTGAACGGCGTCGGCCTGCAGGCCCTTCTGGCCCTGCACGACGGTGAAGGTGACCTTCTGGCCTTCCTTCAGGCTCTTGAAGCCCTGGGTCTGGATGGCACGGAAGTGCACGAACACGTCTTCGCCGTTTTCACGGCTGATGAAGCCGAAGCCCTTTGCATCGTTGAACCACTTGACGGTACCGGTCTCGCGATCAGACATCTCACTAACTCCCTGGTGACTCTCTCTTGTTGTAGGAAACGCCTGGTGGGCGGCTGACAAGCAAGGGGGAAGCGAGGTGCATCGATGCAGCGGATCGGGAAGATCTTGCTTCATCAGGCCACGATCCACGGTGACCTTGCCAAGCTCAGCGACTGCAACTTAACCCGCCCAAAACGAAAAAGCAACTGGCAAAATCTTTCACTGTCAACCCCAAAACGACCACCATACGGGACAGCATGGGACTCTCATTCATCTTATATCTGCTAGCGGTCATTTTTGTCCTCGTCGGCATCGCCGGAATCATCCTTCCGGCCCTCCCCGGCATCCCGCTGGTATTCATCGGACTGCTGCTTGCGGCGTGGGCCGACGGCTTCGCCCACGTCGGCTGGCCGACCCTGGTCGCGCTGGGCGTACTGACCCTGCTCTCGCTGCTGGTGGACGTGCTGGCCACAGTGGTGGGTGCGCAGCGGGTCGGTGCCAGCCGCAAGGCGCTGTGGGGCACGTTCGTCGGCAGCATCGTCGGGCTGTTCTTCATGCCGATCGGCCTCTTTGCCGGGCCCCTGATCGGCGCCCTGGCCGGCGAGTACTGGCACACCCGTGAACTGGGCCGCTCGACCAAGGTGGGTCTGGCCACCTGGCTCGGCATCCTGCTCGGCCTGGCGTTGAAGCTGGCGGTGGTGATCGCGATGCTGGGCCTGTTCGCCTTCGCCTGGTTCCTGTAACCCGCACCGTCTTCACGCCGCGCGCACGCGGTGGCCGTGCATAAACCGTGGGGGCTGGCCGCGATGCGGTACAGCCGCCACACTGTGCGATTCCCGTATTCACCGAAGGGCCTGCTGGAATGACCCTCCCCCCGCTGCTTCCCCGCCTTGCGCCGCTGGCGCTGGCCCTGGCCAGTGCCCCATTGGCCGCGCAGGAATTCGTGCCCAGCACCGATACCTCGCCGGCGGCGTGTGCCGCCATCACCACTGACGCGGCGCGCCTGGCCTGCTATGACCGCCTGTTCGCGCATACGCCGCAGGCCACGGCCGCCGCGGATGCCGCTGCCGAGGCGGCCGCGCAGGCCCGTCGCGAAGAACGCCAGACCGCACGCGTGAGCCAAGGCGAAGAGAAACTGCGCGAGCGGGTCAGCGACCTGTTCCGCCCCGCTGCGCCGGACAGCGCGCTGGCCAATGCCGGCCGCGGTTCGCTGTTGGACAGCCGCTGGGAACTGGCCGAGGACTCCAAGCTCGGCCCATTCCAGCTGCGTGCCTACAAGCCGGTGTACCTGCTGCCCGCGTTCTGGACCAGCGACCGCAACACCACGCCGCATTCACCGAATCCGGCCAACACGGTCACCACGCCGCAGGTGCTGGACAGCGCCGAACTGAAGTTCCAGATCAGCTTCAAGACCAAGATCGCCGAGAACCTGTTCGGCGACAACGGCGACATCTGGGCCGGCTACACCCAGAGCTCGCGCTGGCAGGCCTACAACGGCGAGGATTCGCGCCCGTTCCGCGAAACCAACTACGAGCCGGAAGTGATGATGGTGTTCCGCAACGGCTACTCGATCGGTGGCTGGCGTGGACGCATGACCGGCATCGCGCTGAACCACCAGTCCAACGGCCGTGCCGACCCACTGTCGCGCAGCTGGAACCGGGTGATGCTCAACATCGGCCTGGACCGCGAGAACTGGGCGCTGGTGCTGCGGCCGTGGTACCGCATTCCCGAGACCCGCAGCGACGACAACAATCCGGACATCGAGGACTACATGGGCCGCGGTGATGCGACCCTGACCTGGAACCGCAACGGCCACGAAGTCTCACTGATGGCGCGCCACTCGCTGCGCACCGGCAGCCGTTCGCACGGCGCCCTGCAGCTGGATTACGGCTTCCCGATCAGCAACCTGCTGCGCGGCCATGTGCAGGTCTTCGACGGCTATGGCGAGAGCCTGATCGACTACAACCACAAGGCCACCTACGTGGGCGTGGGCGTGTCGCTGCTGGAGTGGTTCTGATGGACGTGACGATCTGGCACAACCCGGCCTGCAGCAACTCGCGTGGCGCATTGAAGCTGATCCGCGATGCCGGCTTCGAGCCGGAGGTGATCGAGTACCTCGGCAATCCACCCGATGTGGCCACACTGCGCCAGGTGCTGGCCGAATCCGGCCTGGACGCGCAGGCGCTGGTGCGCAGCAAGGAAGCACAGTTCACCGAACTGGGCCTGGAAGATGCGGACGAGGCCACGCTGCTCGCCGCGATGGCCGCACACCCGCGCCTGATCAACCGCCCCGTGGTGCGCACGCCCAAGGGCACCCGGCTGTGCCGTCCACCGGAAACGGTGCTGGAGATCCTGTAACGGAAAAGGGGACGGAGGGGATTAAGTCGCTTGTGCACAAACGACTTAATCCCCTCCGTCCCCTTTTCTGGTTACCGCCAGTCGGTGATGCCCTCGCGGCGGTATACCTCGGCGAACGCCGGGCGCGCCTTCATCGACGTGGCATGTGCCTTCAGCATCGGCCAGGTGTCGCTGGGCTTCGGCATGTTGCGCGACCAGCGCATCAGCATCACCAGCATGTAGTCGACCACGCAGGGCGTGGTGCCCAGCAGGTAGGGGCCATGCGCCTGCAGGTGCGTGGCGACCTGCTGCCAGGCCGCCTCAAGGCGCTGACGGGCCATCTCGCGGCTCGCTTCGATATTTGCCTCACCTGCCATTTCGTGCGGATAGAACCAGGCCCGATAGGCCGGCTGCAGCGTATTGGCACACCAGAACATCCAGCGGTAGGCATCGGCGCGCTGCGGCGTGCCCAGTGCGGGCAGCAGGTTGGCCTCCGGATGGCGGTCAGCCAGATACAGTGCGATCGCCGCCGCTTCGGTCAGTACCAAGCCATCGATCAGCAGTGTCGGCACCACACCGGCCGGATTCAGCGCCAGGTACTCCGCCGACTTGTGCTCGCGCGCGTCGAAATCCAGCAGCACCAGTTCGTGCTCGATGCCCAGCTCGATCAGCAGCCAGTGCACCACCAGCGCGGCGGTACTGGTTGAACCATACAGCGTGGTACTCATGCGCGGGGCCCGTGTGGATGGATCGGCCGATTATGCGCCCACACGGGCTGTCGCTGCTCAGCCGCAACTGCTCATGCAGGTATCGCGGCTTTCGCCACAGGACATGATCGGCGTGCGTATCGCGCAGTCGTGCGTCTTCAGTTCACAGGAACGGCGCAACTCGGGGTTGGCAACGTCCTTGCAGCGCTTGTCCGGCGCCGGCACCATCTGTTGTTCGCAGCTGAAGTCGTTGCTGCCGATACTGCCCCGCGCCATGCAGCTGCGATAGTCGGCCTGACACTGCATGCGGCACTGCGAGGAGGCGGAGAAGTCCGCACCTTCATAGGACGAGGTTGTACTGCAGCCGGCCAGGGCCAGCAGGATCGCAACGGCGATGAATCGATGCAGGCCCATGAACACGTCCTGTGTGAGGTCGCGCCGAGCCTAGCAGAGCAGAGCAGATGCTGCAGGTTCGTTAACCCTCACCACACAACAACGGCGCCACACGGGCGCCGTTGCTTGAACCGGAAGCGCGGCAGGATTACTCCACCACCACCGGAATCTTGCCGATGCGGGCCTGCCACTCGCGCGGGCCGGTCTTGTGCACCGATTCGCCGGTGGAATCCACCGCCACGGTCACCGGCATGTCCTGCACGGTGAACTCGTAGATCGCCTCCATGCCCAGGTCGGCGAAACCGACCACCTTGGCCGCCTTGATCGCCTTGGACACCAGGTAGGCCGAACCACCGACGGCCATCAGGTAGGCCGACTTGTTGTCACGGATCGCTTCGATCGCCGCCGGACCGCGCTCGGCCTTGCCGACCATGCCCAGCAGACCGGTCTGCTCCAGCACCTGACGGGTGAACTTGTCCATGCGGGTGGCCGTGGTCGGGCCGGCCGGGCCCACTACTTCGTCACGCACAGGATCGACCGGGCCGACGTAGTAGATGAAGCGGCCCTTCAGATCGACCGGCAGTTCCTCGCCCTTGTTGAGCATGTCGACCATGCGCTTGTGCGCGGCGTCGCGGCCGGTCAGCAGCTTGCCGTTCAGCAGCAGGGTCTGGCCCGGTTTCCAGCTGGCCACGTCCTCCGGGGTGATCGTGTCCAGGTCCACGCGGGTGCCCTTGGACGAATCGTAGGTCAGCTTCGGCCAGTCCTCCAGCGACGGCGGGTCCAGCATCACCGGGCCGCTGCCATCCAGGGTGAAGTGCGCATGGCGGGTGGCCGCGCAGTTCGGGATCATCGCCACCGGCAGGTTGGCCGCATGAGTCGGGTAATCGTTGATCTTGATGTCGAGCACGGTGGTCAGGCCACCCAGGCCCTGCGCACCGATGCCCAGCGCGTTGACCTTCTCGTACAGCTCCAGGCGCAGCTCTTCAATGCGGTTGGACGCACCACGGGCCTGCAGCTCGGTGATGTCGATCGGCTCCATCAGCGCTTCCTTGGCCAGCAGCATCGCCTTCTCGGCGGTGCCGCCGATGCCGATGCCGAGCATGCCCGGCGGGCACCAGCCGGCGCCCATGGTCGGCACGGTCTTCAGCACCCAGTCGACGATGGAATCGGACGGGTTGAGCATGGCGAACTTGGTCTTGGCTTCCGAACCACCCCCCTTGGCGGCGACGATGACGTCGACGGTGTTGCCCGGCACCACCTTGACGTTGACCACGCCCGGGGTGTTGTCCCTGGTGTTGATGCGCTTGCCGGCCGGATCAGCCAGCACCGAAGCGCGCAGCTTGTTGTCCGGGTGCATGTAGGCGCGGCGCACGCCTTCATTGGCCATGTCTTCCACGCCCATGGTGGCGTCGTCCCAACGCACGTCCATGCCGATTTCCAGGAACACGGTGACGATGCCGGTGTCCTGGCAGATCGGACGGTGGCCTTCGGCGCACATGCGCGAATTGATCAGGATCTGCGCCATCGCTTCCTTCGCGGCCGGCGACTCCTCGCGCTCGTAGGCGGCAGCAAGGTTCTTGATGTAGTCGACCGGGTGGTAGTACGAGATGTACTGCAGCGCGTCGGCGATGGACTGGATGAGGTCTTCCTGCTTGATCGATGTCACGACTTGCTCGCTTGCTGGAGGCTGGCGGGGGTAATCCCCCCATTTTACCCCCTCCCCCGGCCGCAGGGTGGTAGTGCCGGCCGCTGGCCTGCACTATCCACGCACACCCTCTGTCACGCCACGCGCCACTGCGGCGTCCTTGCCCACATGAACGCTGAAACCGCTTTCCAGACCCACCGTCCGCGCCTGATGGCGCTGGCCTACCGCCTGCTCGGCAGTCGCGCCGACGCCGAAGACGTGGTCCAGGATGCCTGGCTGCGTTGGTCCGGGGCGGACCCGGCGGCTGTCCGCGACCCCGAAGCCTGGCTGGTCACCACCACCACCCGGCTCGGCCTGGACCGGCTGCGCGCAGCCAAGCGCGAGCGCGTGCATTACGTCGGCCCGTGGCTGGCCGAGCCACTGGCGGTCACCCTGGAGCCCGACCCGGCGCCCGGCCCCGCCCAGCTGCATGCGTTTGCCGACGATGTCTCGGTGGCTTTCCTGACCCTGCTCGAACAGCTCGGCCCCGAGGAGCGCGCCGCCTTCCTGTTGAAGGAGGCCTTTGACCACGATTACCGCGAGATCGCCGACCTGATCGGCCACAGCGAGGCCAACTGCCGGCAGCTGGTGCATCGTGCCCGGCAGCGCCTGCAGGCCGGGCGGCCGCGCTTCAACGCCGACGCCAGCCAGCACCGGCAGCTGCTGGCGCGCTTCATGGACGCTTCCCAGCGTGGCGACAGCGAAGCGATCCAGGCCCTGCTGCACGCCAACGCGGTACTGGTTTCCGACGGCGGTGGCGTGGTTACCGCGGCGGTGCGGCCCCTGCTGGGCGCCGAGCGCATCGGCCGCCTGTTCTGGGCCATCGCCCGCCGTGGCGCGGCGCATCCGGCGCAGCTGGGCTACGTCAACGGCGAGCCTGCGATCCTGCGCTTCCAGGGCGATCGCCTGCACTCGGTCACCACCATCGAGGTGGTCGATGGCCGCATCGCCAACGTGTACAGCGTGTTGAATCCGGAAAAGCTGCCGGACGTTGTCACGCGCGGTGACGGCACGGCGTCCTTGTAATGAAAGGCGGCCATCGTGGCCGCCGTGGAGCCGAAAATGTCCGACCACGCCTCTCCCCGCGTCCCTTACACCCGCCTGGCCGCCGAAGCCTTCAAGGGCCTGCTGGCCACCAGCCAGGCGGTGCATGACAGCTCGATCGATCCGACCCTGATGGAACTGCTGTTCCTGCGCGTGTCGCAGCTCAACGGCTGCGGCTACTGCATGGACATGCACGGCACGGCGCTGCGCAAGGGCGGCATCGAGCCGCGCAAGCTGGACACCCTGCCCGCCTGGCACGAAAGCCGCTTCTTCGATGCACGCGAGCGTGCGGCGCTGGGCTGGGCCGAGGCACTGACCCGGCTGACCGACGGTGCGCCGTCGCAGGCCGCGTTCGATGCACTGGCGCCGCACTTCGATGAGAAGGGCATCAGCGACCTGAGCATGGGCATCGCGGTGATCAATGCCTGGAACCGGCTGGGCGCCGGGCTGCTGCCGCCGCTGCCGTAAAGGGAGGCAAGCCGGGCCAGGCAGGTTCTGCAGCTGTTGGTAGGTGTCGACCTTGGTCGACACGGTAGATCCACGCCATGCGTGGATGTGGTGGGTCGGATCCCTTCGCATTACGAAGGGCTCTGACCCGATCCGGGCAGATGAGGTCAGAGCCCTTTGCGCCGCAAAGGGATCTGACCCCGGCGCGGCCACACGCCTGCACTGACCCCATCTGCACGCGTCAGGCGCGCACAATACGCGCATGCCTGCTACCCCCACCGCTGGCGCTGCCGCCGCGAAGAAACCCAGCCTGCGCCAGCGCTTCAAGGCGATGCGCAACCTGCCACCGTTCCTGCGCATGGTCTGGAAGACCAGCCCCGCGCTCACCCTGGCCAGCCTTGGCCTGCGCCTGATCCGTGCGCTGCTGCCGGTGGCGATGCTCTACGTCGGCAAGCTGATCATCGACAGCGCCCTGCACCTGAGCCAGCACGACGCTGGCTTCCCGCCGCTGGGCGAAGCACTGTCCAGCGGCATACTGAATCCGCTGCTGGGCCTGCTGGCGCTGGAATTCGGCCTGGCCATCGCCTCGGATCTGCTCGGCCGGCTGGTCAGCTACGCCGATGCTCTGCTCTCGGAACTGTTCGCCAACGTCACTAGCATCCGGCTGATGGAGCACGCTGCGACGCTGGATCTGGAGGATTTCGAAGACCCGGACCTGCAGGACAAGCTGGACCGTGCGCGACGCCAGACCATGGGCCGGATGAACCTGATGAGCCAGTTGTTCGGCCAGGTGCAGGACGCGATCACCGTGGCCAGCCTCGCCGTCGGCCTGCTGGTCTACGCGCCGTGGTTGATCCTGCTGCTGGCGCTGGCCCTGGTGCCGGCCTTCATCGGCGAATCGCACTTCAACGCGGCCGGCTACAGCCTCAACTTCCAGTGGACGCCCGAGCGCCGCCAGCTCGACTACCTGCGCCAGCTCGGTGCCAGCGTGGAAACGGCCAAGGAAGTGAAGATCTACAACCTGCATCGCTTCCTGGTGGAGCGCTACCGGCGCCTGTCGGTGGCGCTGTTCCAGGCCAACCGCGCCCTGGCCCGGCGCCGCGCGTTCTGGGGCACGCTGCTGGCCGCACTGGGCACGCTGGGCTACTACACCGCCTACGCCTACATCGCCTGGCGCACGGTGCGCGGCGACTTTTCGATCGGCGACCTGACCTTCCTCGCCGGCAGCTTCCTGCGCCTGCGCCAGCTGCTGGAGGGCCTGTTGATCGGGTTCTCGCAGGTGGCCAGCCAGGCGCTGTACCTGGATGACCTGTTCTCGTTCTTCCAGATCCAGCCGGAAATCCACTCGCGTGAAGGTGCGGTGCGCGTGCCGCAGCCGATCCGCCAGGGCTTCGTGTTCGAGAACGTCGGCTTCCGCTACCCGGATGCCGAGCAATGGGCGGTGCGCCACCTTGATTTCCAGCTGCAGGCTGGCGAAGTACTGGCGCTGGTCGGTGAGAACGGCGCCGGCAAGACCACCCTGGTGAAGCTGCTGGCACGGCTGTACGAACCGGACGAGGGCCGCATCCTGCTCGATGGCCGCGACCTGCGCGACTACGACCTGGACGACCTGCGCGCCAACCTCGGGGTGATCTTCCAGGACTTCGTGCGCTACAACCTCAGCGCCGGCGAGAACATCGGCGTCGGCCAGGTCGAGGCGATGGACGACCAGGCGCGCATCGCCGACGCCGCACGGCGTGGCATGGCCGAGGAAGTGATCGACGACCTGCCCGGCGGCTACGACCAGCTGATCGGCCGCCGCTTCAAGCAGGGCGTGGACCTGTCCGGCGGCCAATGGCAGAAGATCGCCATCGCCCGCGCATGGATGCGCAATGCGCAGGTGATGATCCTGGATGAGCCAACGGCGGCGCTGGATGCGCGAAGTGAGTTCGAGGTGTTCCAGCGGTTCAGGGAACTGGCGGATAATCGCACCGCAGTGCTGATTTCCCACCGTTTCTCTTCGGTACGCATGGCCGATCGCATCCTGGTGCTGGCCGATGGCCGGATCGAGGCCAGCGGCACCCATGAAGAGCTGATGGCCCAGGGCGGCCGCTACGCCGAGCTGTTCGAGCTGCAGGCGGCCGGCTACCGCTGAGAACGCCTCTCGTTCCGCCTAATGAGAACCTGTCTCATTTGAGATAGAATCACCCCGACGACTTCCGATAGATACGCCCATGTCCTCCGCTTTTGGCGCCGAAACGGTGCTTGAGGTCCGTCATTGGACCGATGCCTACTTCAGCTTCACCCTCACCCGCGACAGCGGTTTCCGCTTCGAGAACGGCCAGTTCGTGATGATCGGCCTGGAAACCGAGGCGCGGCCGCTGCTGCGCGCGTATTCCATCGCCAGCGCCAACTGGGAAGAGCATCTGGAGTTCTTCAGCATCAAGGTGCAGGACGGCCCGCTGACCTCGCGCCTGCAGCACATCAAGCCGGGTGACAAGGTGCTGGTCGGCAAGAAGCCCACCGGCACCCTGCTGATCAGCGATCTGCACCCCGGCAAGAACCTGTACCTGCTGGGCACCGGCACCGGCATGGCGCCGTGGCTGTCGGTCATCAAGGACCCGGAAACCTACGAGCGCTTCGAGAAGGTGATCCTCTGCCACGGCGTGCGCTACGAAAAGGACCTCGCCTACCGCGACTACTTCGAGAAGGAACTGCGTGAGCATGAGTTCCTGGGCGAGATGATCGGCGACAAGCTGCTGTACTACCCGGCCGTCACCCGCGAGCCGTTCGCCAACCAGGGCCGCCTGACCCAGCTGATGGAAAGCGGCGAGATGCAGCGCACCCTCGGCCTGCCGGAGCTGAGCCCGGAGAACGACCGCGCGATGATCTGCGGCAGCCCGCAGATGCTGGCCGACCTGCGCAGCGTGCTCGATGCCCGTGGCTTCCAGGTCTCGCCGCGTATCGGCCAGCCGGGCCACTACGTGTTCGAACGCGCCTTCGTCGAGAAATAAACAAAAAAAGGGGACGGAGGGGATTAAGTCGTTTGTGCACAAACGACTTAATCCCCTCCGTCCCCTTTTTGGGTTCATCTCACAGCAGCGCTTCGATCTCGCCGCGCAGCTGCTCCGGCTTGGTGGTGGGCGCATGCCGCGACACCACCTGCCCCTGGCGGTCGACCAGGAACTTGCTGAAATTCCACTTGATGCGGGCGCTACCCAGCAGGCCGCGCTTCTCGCGTGACAGCCATGCCCACAACGGATCAGCCCCCTCGCCGTTGACCTCGATCTTCTCCGACAGCGGGAAGCTGACCGGGTAGTCCAGCGAACAGAACTGGCGGATCTGCGCGGCGTCGCCGGGCTCCTGTGCACCGAACTGGTTGCATGGGAACCCGATCACCACCAGGCCACGCTCGCGATACTCCTGCCACAGCTGTTCCAGCCCGGTGTACTGCGGGGTGAAGCCACAGCGGCTGGCGACATTGACCAGCAGCATCGGGTGCCCCTGGTACCGGGCCAGGGCCTGCGGCTGGCCGTCGAGGTCGCGGAAGCTGAAGTCGTAGGCAGTGGTCATGGCAGCGGGCCGTGGGCGGTGAATGCATGGTACCCGCGCCCGGCCCCGGCAACATGCCTTTTGACACAAGTGCGGGCGCCGCCGGCCGGGTTACCCTCGGGCCCTTGTTTGCCTTACCGGAGTTCCCTACCTTGACCACTCGCCTTGCCCTTGCCGTGGCCATGTCCCTCGGCCTTGCCCTGCCCGCCTTCTCGGCCGGCGCCGCCACCCCGGCTGCCAGTACCAATGCCCAGCAGGCCAACCCGTTCTTCGCCGAAAGCCCGCTGCCGCTGCATTTCCCGCAGTTCGACAAGATCAAGGACAGCGACTTCGCCCCGGCCTTCGACGCCGGCATGGCGCAGCAGCTGAAGGAAGTGGAGGCGATCGCCAACAACAAGGCCAAGCCGACCTTCGACAACACCATCATCGCCCTGGAAAAGAGCGGTGACATCCTCGACCGTGCGACCACCGTGTTCTTCAGCCTGGTAGGCGCCGATACCAACGACACCCGCAAGAAGCTGCAGGCCGACTACTCGGCGAAGTTCGCCGCGCACAGCGATGCGATCGCGCTGAACGGCAAGCTGTTCGCCCGCATCCAGGCGCTGTACGACACCCGCAGCCAGCTGGGCCTGGACGCCGAAGGCGTGCGCCTGGTCGAGAAGTACTACGACAACTACGTGCGCGCCGGCGCCAAGCTGTCCGAGGCTGACAAGGCCACGCTGAAGGAGATGAACGCCGAGCTGGCCAACCTGGGCACCAAGTTCAGCCAGAACGTGCAGTCGGAAGTGAACGCTTCGGCGATCACCGTCGACGACGTCAAGGAGCTGGACGGCCTGTCCAAGGAGCAGATCGCTGCCGCCGCCGAAGCCGCCAAGGCCCGTGGCCTGGAAGGCAAGTACGTGATCACCCTGCTCAACACCACCGGC
This sequence comes from Stenotrophomonas sp. 99219_Sma, assembly GCF_056480785.1. Taxonomy (NCBI): domain Bacteria; kingdom Pseudomonadati; phylum Pseudomonadota; class Gammaproteobacteria; order Lysobacterales; family Lysobacteraceae; genus Stenotrophomonas; species Stenotrophomonas sp. 99219_Sma. The sequence goes on from NZ_CM151117.1 coordinate 3,040,674, forward strand.
CAGCCGCCGCTGACCAACCTGGCCAACCGCGCCCTGCGCCAGAAGATCTACGAAGCCTCGACCACCCGCGGCAGCCGCGGCGGTGAGTTCGACAACACCGCGCTGGTCTCGCGCATCATGCAGCTGCGTGCCGACAAGGCCAAGCTGATGGGCTTCCCGAACTTCGCCGCCTACAACCTGACCAACCAGACCGCCAAGACCCCGGAAGCGGTCAACGCAATGCTCGGCAAGCTGGCTCCGGCCGCCGTGGCCAACGCCAAGCGCGAAGCCGCCGATCTGCAGGCGATGATCGACAAGGAACAGAAGGCCGCGCGCAAGCCGACCTTCCAGCTGGAACCGTGGGACTGGGCCTTCTACAGCGAGAAGGTGCGCCAGGCCAAGTACAACTTCGACGAGTCGCAGCTGAAGCCGTACTTCGAGATGAAGAACGTGCTGGAGAACGGCGTGTTCTACGCCGCCGGCCAGGAATTCGGCCTGACCTTCAAGCAGCGCACCGACCTGCCGGTCTACCACGATGACGTCACCGTCTACGACGTGTTCGACGCTGACGGCAGCCAGCTGGCGATCTTCATCTTCGACCCGTATGCACGCGCCTCCAAGCGCGGCGGTGCGTGGATGAACTCCTACGTCTCGCAGTCCAAGCTGACCGGCTTCAAGCCGGTGGTCGCCAACCACCTGAACATCCCGAAGCCGCCGGCCGGCCAGCCGACCCTGCTGACCTGGGACGAGGTGAACACCACCTTCCACGAGTTCGGCCACGCCCTGCACGGCATGTTCTCCAACGTGAAGTACCCGTACTTCTCGGGCACCTCGGTGCCGCGTGACTTCGTCGAGTTCCCCTCGCAGGTCAACGAAATGTGGTCGGACAACCCGGTCATCCTGGAGAACTACGCCAAGCACTACCAGAATGGTTCGGCGATGCCGCAGGCACTGCTGGACAAGGTGCTGGCAGCGGCCAAGTTCAACCAGGGCTTCGCCACCACCGAGTACCTGGGCGCGGCCATGCTTGATCAGCGCTGGCACCAGATCGGCGCCGACCAGGTGCCGGCCGCCAAGGACGTGATGGCCTTCGAGCGCGCCGCGCTGGAGAAGGACGGCATCTACTACGCGCCGGTTCCGCCGCGCTACAAGACCCCGTACTTCAGCCACATCATGGGCGGCTACTCGGCCGGCTACTACGCCTACATCTGGTCGGAAGTGCTCGACGCCAACACCCAGAAGTGGTTCAAGGACAACGGCGGCCTGAGCCGCAAGAACGGCGACCACTTCCGCGCCACCCTGCTGTCCAAGGGCGGCAGCGTGGATGCCATGCAGCTGTTCCGCGATTTCGCCGGCCACGAGCCGCAGATCGAACCGCTGCTGGAAAAGCGTGGCCTGACCGGCGCCGGCAACTGATCGCCCGCGCGGTAGCCTGAAACGAAAACCGCCCGGAAGACCGGGCGGTTTTTTGTTGGCGCCATCCACGCATGGCGTGGATCTACTGGAGTGCGTCATGTGTGGATCGATGATGCCGGGGTTCGTGGCGCGAATGGATCGTACCGACCAACGATCGGCACCCACCAGTAGATCCACGCCATGCGTGGATGCTCTCCGGTCACCGCCGAAACAGTCGCTCCCACCACCGCCCTTTCGGCGTACCGGGCGTGGCAGCGGCAGTCGATGCGATATCCGGGTGCGCTGCCACGAACTCCGCCAGCTGTGCCGCCGCGGCCTCCGCATACAGCATCGCGCCATCCGGCGCGCAGTTCAGCAGATTGCTCAAGCTGGTCGATGCATTGAGATCCATCGGGTTCGGCTCGACCACCTCGCTGGCCTCCAGCAGTCCACAGCCCTTGGCGATGGCATCATCGACAACACGCCAGAAAACGACCAGGCGTCCATCGGAGAACAGCTCCTCCAGGCGCGCAGCCAGTGCGCTGTCCACTGCATGATCAGCGCGTAACTGCTTCAGCCGGGCATGCGTGATGAACACGCCACCACCATAGTTTTCACGTAGATGGTTGCCGGCGGCAGCATCCGCCCACTGCAACGGCACCAGTTGCCGCCAGTCCGCGAAATAGCGGGCGACCACCGGATCGTCGATGAAAAACGAAAGGGCGCTCCCGCGGAGATAGTGATACTGCCGAAGGTGGCCGGCCACGATCGCCAGGTACAAAGCGTGCCCCTTCTCGAAAGGCATTTCTGCGCTGATCGAGCGAGCCTCCTCGATGCGCTCCTGCAGCTGCTCCATGTAGAACGGCTCGATCTGGAACCGCTGCTGCAGCTCGGCGACCAGCGCGCCATCCTCAAGCGCACGGAAATAAATGTCACGGATCTCGGATTCCGCAATCGGATGATAGGTGATGTCCCAACCCATGCTGCGATGCCTTCAGTGAAGCGGTGATGCCGCTGGTCGACAAGTTTAGCGCCCACGTCACCCCAGCCAGGCACAGCGCCGACAACGCTCGCGCATGACGTCAAGCGATGTCGCGTCTTCCACGATCCGCACCATCGGTCGCGCAGGGCAGAAGTGCAGCCTCAACGTGGCGCCACGTACCCACCCGGCACGCCTTCCGGCGACAGCACCAGCTGCCACAGCTGCGCGTGCCGGCAACGGAAGGTGGCCATCGACCCGGCCAGGTAGAAGCGCCACATGCGCCGGAAGTGCTCGTCGTAGCGCGCATCCAGCCGCGGCCACGCCGCTTCCACGTTGCGCCGCCAGGCCTGCAGGGTCAGGTCGTAATCGGTGCCGAAGTTGTGCCAGTCCTCCAGCACGAAGCAGCCCTCGAACGCCTTGGTGATCTGCACCGCCGATGGCAGCATCGAGTTGGGAAAGATGTAGCGCGCGATCCACGGGTCGGTACGATGCCGCGAGATGTTGGTGCCGATGCTGTGCAGCAGCAGCAGGCCGCGCGGTGACAGGCAACGCCTGGCCACCTCGAAGAAGCTGGCGTAGTTCTTGTCGCCGACGTGCTCGAACATGCCGATCGAGAAGATCGCATCGAACGGCTCGTGCAGTTCGCGGTAGTCCTGCAGGCGGATCTCGATCGGCAGGCCGGCGCACAGTTCGCGGGCGAACTCGGCCTGCTCCTGCGAAATGGTCACGCCGACGCCACTGACACCGTAGCGCTCGGCGGCGAACTTCAGGGCTTCGCCCCAGCCACAGCCGATGTCCAGCACACGCTGCCCCGGGCGCAGGCCCAGCTTGTGGCAGACCAGGTCAAGCTTGGCTTCCTGCGCGGCGTCGAGATCGCCGGCATTGCGCCAGTAGCCACAGCTATAGACCAGGCGCTGGCCCAGCATGGCCTGGTAGAGATCATTGCCGAGGTCGTAGTGGCGGCGGCCCACCTCGTAGCTGCCCTGTCCCACCTGCAGGTTGAACAGGCGCGCCTTCAGTGCATCGGCCACTTCGCGCCAACCGTGCACCCGTTCGTCCAGGTGCGCCTGCATCAGGTGGACAAGGAATTCATCCAGGACGTTGGCATCCCACCAACCGTCCATGTAGCTCTCGCCGAGGCCAAGCGAGCCGTGCGCCATGACCCGCGCGAAGAAGCGCGGGTCATGAACCTGGATATCCTGTGGCTGGGTACCGCCGATGCGGACCCCGGCTTCCTGCAGCAGGCCGGCGACCCGCTCCTGCAACCCTGTATCCACGCCACCTCCTCGACTGCGGTCAACCGCGTGCGAACAGCTCCACGTAGTCCTTGGCCACGTGCGGCAACAGCACCGCCGCCGGTACATCGGCGGTCTGGGTGCCGTCCGAGTATGGACCCACCTGGTACGGCGGGAAAACAAAGCGCAGCGCGGTGATCTGCCCCTTGTCGTCGGTCAGCGGCTGGAACTGGCTGAAATTGTCGGCCTGCGGGCCGGTGCCGTCGGCAATCATGCGCGATGCGTTGCGCAGCGATTCCTGCAGCTGGGCCGGATCCATGTCCTCACCGCTGAGGCGGGTGGCCACGCGTTCACGCAGCTGGTCGGCGACGAAATCGCTGATCGCCTTCCAGCCCTTGGCATCGGCCACCAGCTTTTCGGCGCTGAGCATCTGCTGATGCTGCGGCAGCCACACGAATCGGGCCACCAGCGGTTCGCCATGGGCGCCACCGGTGTAGCGGCTGCCATCGGCACTGACCACCACCAGCTGCGGGGTTTCCAGCAGCTTCTCGAAGCTCAGCGACAGCTCGTAGGGCATGCTCGGCTTGTCATTGCCCAGCCCGTCCAGCGCCTGTTGCAGGTCACTGCGCGCACTCGTCGCATAGCTCTGCAGCGCGCGGGCCAGGCCCGGGTAGCGGTCGATGCCGGCCGGGTAGCTGATACCCACCACTTCGCGTTCGTTGTTCTCGATCACGTCGCGCAGGTCCAGCGGCGCTTCCGTGACCGGCGTTTCGCCTGCGGCGGTGGCTTCGGCGGCGGGCGCCGCGTCGGTCGCCGGTGCCGGCTCGCTTTCACGCTGGCAACCGGCCAGCAACAGCACGCCCACCACGCCGGCCAGCACGCTGCCGTGCAATGGCCGGTTGTTTCCAATCTTCATCGGGATCCCCTGTTCATGTTTGTACATCATCGCCTGCCATGGCTGAAGCGTGGCCCGCTGGCATTCAGCCAACGAGCAGGTCGTGGTACTCCTCATGCCGCTGCAGGAAGGCCTCGGCGTAGGAACACGCCGGCACCACCTTGTACTTCTGCTCACGGGCAAAACGCAGCGCCACACGGGTCAGCTCACCGGCGATGCCTCGGCCGGCAATCGGCTCGGGCACCTCGGTATGCGTGATGACCATGCGCCTGCGTTTGATCTGGTAGTCCAGCACCGCCAGCTGTCCGCGCACACGGGCGGTGAAGCGATGGTTGGCCAGGTCGTGTTCGACCTCGTAGGCCAGACCGGGGGGCGTGACCGAAGCCATGGAACTGTCTCCTGCGGCGACTGCGTGGATGGTGCGCAGCCGGGCGCCATGATCGCGTGAAGCCTGAACAGGGGCAAGTCCGTTCCATTCACGTCAGTTTGCGACCCTCAAGCTGGAGCGCTGGCGGCCGCTATCGCCTGTGGAGGGGTACGGCCAGGCTGGCACGGCCCTTGCGACCGTTGATCATGCGCACCACCGCGGAGGCTCCGATGCACCCCAGCGATTCCCATTCAGATACCGACCGCGCCCTGCTGGAGGGCCTGCTGCAACTGGCCGTGGAGGGGCAGACCCAGGACCAGGATTTCCAGCGCATCGGCGAAGAAGTGTTCGCCCGCCTGCTGGATACCTACGGTCAGCAGCCCACGCTCTGAAACAGCGGGGGCGGATCGCTGCCGATCCGCCCCGCTCCCGTCTTCAACCGCCGCCGAGGCGGAAGGTCGGGTTGGAGAGTTCGCGCAGGAAGTGCGTGAAGATGCTCGGCTGCATGGCCAGCATGAAGATCACGCCGAACGCCGCGCCCGCCAGGTGCGCGCTGTGGTTGATGCGGTCACCGCCGCGCTTGTCCATCCAGATGCTGTAGCCGACGTAGAACGCGGCGTAGACGATGGCCGGCGCCGGGATGAAGAACACCAGGATGATCGACCACGGCTTGATCAGGATGAAGGCGAACAGCACCGCCGACACCGCACCGGACGCACCCAGGCTGAGATAGTTCGGGTTCTTCTGGTTCTTCAGGTAGCTGGGCAGGATCGAGACCAGCAGCGCACCGATGTAGAACGCCGGGTAGGTCAGGTAGCTGCCGGTCAGCTGCACCATCACGCTCTCGATGAATCCCCCGAAGAAGAACAGGGTGATCATGTTGAAGATCAGGTGCGACCAGTCGGCGTGGATGAAGCCATAGGTCACCAGCCGGTCGTACTGGCGGTGACGGTCGACGGCTGGCGGCCACAGGATCAGGCGGTCGGCCAGCTTGCGGTTGTTGAACGCCATCCACGACAGGATGGCGGTAATGGCGATCAACAGCAGATTGACGGGGGTCATGTCAGGCTCAGGCGCTACGGTAGTTGTCGACCATACGATAGCGTTTCGCGTACCAACCGAAGGCCAACGCCGCGACGAAGGCGAAACCGGCGAAGAAGAACATCAGGAACGCCGCTTCACTCAGGCCCGTACTGGCGATCTTGTGGGTCACCGCATCGTTGCGCACCGCCGCGTTGGACAGCAGCACCCACAGGTTGCCGATGGTGGTGGTCAGGTTCCAGAAGCTCATCACCACGCCCTTCATCGCCTGCGGCGCCTGGCTGTAGGCGAACTCCAGGCCGGTGGCCGAGACCAGCACCTCACCGAAGGTCAGCAGCGCATACGGCAGCATCTGCCAGAAGATCGACATGGCGTTGCCCCCGTCCATCACCACCTGGATGCCGCCGACCACGATCCAGGCCAGACCGCTGAAGGCGATGCCGGCGGTCATGCGGCGCAGCGCGGTCGGCTCGAAGCCGAAGCGGCGCAGGGCCGGGTACAGCACCAGGTTGTTGAACGGAATCAGGATCATCACCAGCAGCGGGTTCAGTGCCTGCATCTGCGAGGCGGTGAACCAGCTCGGCATCTGCATCTGCTGGCCCTGCAGGACCCAGGTCGAGGCCTTCTGGTCGAACAGCGAGAAGAACGGCGTGGTCAGCGCGAAGATCACCAGCACCCGCAGCACCGAGCGCACGCCTTCGACGGCTTCGGCCGGATGCTGGCCACGGGCGCGATCGAGCTGCAGCCAGGTGCCACCACCGATACCGGCCAGGATCGATACCAGCGCCAGGCACAGGCAGATCACGATGCCCAGCGAGCCAACCAGGCCGAACGAGGCCACTGCCAGCACCAGGCCGAGCACGGCGATCACCAGGCCCGGACGGCCCTGGCCGGCCACGCGCGTGGTCAGTGCGGTACGCACCACGTTGGCGAACGAATGCGGATCCTTCGGCGGCAGCGGCACCAGCACGTAGCGCTTGCGGCCCAGCCAGAACACGAAGGTGGCGATGAACATCAGGATGCCCGGGATGCCGAACGCCCACTGCGGGCCCCAGTTCTTCAGCACCAGCGGGATCAGCAGCGAGGCGAACAGCGAGCCGAAGTTGATGATCCAGTAGAAGGCGTCGAAGACGATCTTGGCCAGGTGCTTGTTGCTCTGGTCGAACTGGTCGCCCATGAACGAGGCCACCAGCGGCTTGATGCCACCGGCACCGAGCGCGATCAGGCCCAGGCCGAGGAAGAAGCCCTCGCGGCTGTTCTCGAACAGCGCCAGGCACAGGTGGCCGGCACAGTAGACCAGGCTGAACCAGAGAATGGTGTGGTACTTGCCGAAGAACCTGTCGGCCAGCCAGCCTCCGAGCAGCGGGAAGAAATACACGCCGATCATGAAGCTGTGCATGATGTCCTTGGCTTCACCGGCACGGCCTTCCGCAGTGATTTCCTGCAGCAGCAGCGAGGTGATCAGGAACTGCACCAGGATGTTGCGCATCCCGTAGAAACTGAACCGCTCGCAGGCCTCATTGCCGATGATGTACGGGATCTGGCGCGGCATCTTTCCCTGGCCGGCGATGGGGGCAACTGCGTCGTGGCTCATCCTGTAAGGCAATCCTGCAAAGCGAAAGGCGCAAGATTACCGGAAGCAGGGCTTGCGAAGCACGCTGCAGGGCTGCATGACAACGGTGCCAATCCATGGCAGGCAGCGACACTCCGTGCCGGAAGTCACGGCACCTGCACGACAAAAGCGTAAACTTATCGTTATGCGCCCCCTCGCCCCCGCCCGTCCCCTGCTCAGTTGCCTGGTGCTGCTGATGGCGTTGCAGGCACAGGCGCGGCCGCAGGCAACGGCCACCGCCGCCAGCGAGAGCGAGCCCCGGCAACTCACCGTGGCCGCGCTGGAACTGCCCAGCCGCGATGACGCGCAATGGAAGTTGCGCCGTGAGCAGGTCGCACAGTTGCTGACCGACCTGCAGCCGGACGTGATCTCGGTGCAGCAGGTGCTGCAGCAGCAGGGCCGCAATCCGGCCTGCTGGCTGGCCAGCCGGCTGCGCTACAGCTGCGACTTCGTTACCGCCGATCCGCCCAGCCAGCCGTTGCGGCATGGCAACGCGATGCTGACCCGGCTGCCGGTCAGCGAGGATGGCGTGACCCTGCTGCACCCACCCGGCACCTTCAGCGCCGCCGGCATGATGCGGCTGAAGCTGGGCGAGGCACTGGTCAACATCTATGTGGCACGGCTGCGCCCGGACCCGGACGAGGCCACCGCCCGCCAGCATCAGACCAGCGACCTGATGACCTGGATCGGCGCCACCGCCGAGGGCATGCCCAGCCTGATCGCCGGCGATTTCTCCGCCAACACAGTGGAACTGGTGCGCAGCACGCCCGGCTTCCAGCCGGCCCGGCGCAATCCCGGCGGCCGCGCCGAGGCGCCTGCGGCCAGTGGCGGTGGCAGCAGTGGCCATGGCCTGGATGTGCTGTTCCAGGTCAAGCACTTCGGCGGCATCCGCCAGCAGCCGATCCTGCTGCCAGCCGACGGCGACCTGCCCGGCCTGCGCCTGGGCGTGATGGCCACCCTGCGGCTGCAGGGCGCGGAATAGGTAGTGCCGGCCGCTGGCCGGCTCCTCGGGTACCACACGATTGCCGGCCAGCGGCCGGCACTACCGAATGACTCCTGCAACAGAAAAGGCCGGGGTCTCCCCCGGCCTTCTCAGTTCATCCCGTTACCGCGATCAGGCGATCGCTTCCTGGTAACGGCGCTCGACTTCGTTCCAGTCGATGACGTTGAAGAACGCGCCGATGTATTCCGGACGACGGTTCTGGTACTTCAGGTAGTACGCGTGTTCCCACACGTCCAGGCCGAGGATGGGGGTGTTGCCTTCCATCAGCGGGCTGTCCTGGTTGCCGGTGCTCTCGACCACGACCTTCTTGTCCGGGGTCACGCTCAGCCACGCCCAGCCGCTGCCGAAACGGGTCAGCGCCGCCTTGGTGAAGGCGTCCTTGAACTTGTCGAAGCCGCCCAGGTCCTTGTCGATGGCCTTGGCCACGTCGCCCACCGGGTTGCCGCCAGCATTCGGAGCCATCACGGTCCAGAACAGCGAGTGGTTGGCATGGCCGCCACCGTTGTTGCGCACCGGACCCTGCAGGTTCTCCGGCAGCGACTTGAGCTTCTTCACCAGTTCTTCGACCGGCAGGTCAGCGTACTCGGTGCCTTCCAGCGCCGCGTTGACGTTGTTGATGTAGGTCTGGTGATGCTTGGTGTGATGGATTTCCATCGTCGCCGCATCGATATGCGGTTCCAGCGCGTCGTAGGCGTAGGACAGCTTGGGCAGGGTATAGGCCATGATGCATCTCCTGATTGCGAGGGCACCCGACGGTGTCGGGCGTTGCGCGGTGAATGATGGGGACAGACCGCCAGATTACCAAGGGGGATGTAAAGGAAATTGCGTCCTGCCAGTGAGCATGACGGCAATTGTTACGCAGCAGTGACGCGACGGCGTCCTCATGCACCGTGCAGCGCACAGGCGCTACAGTGCCCGCACCACCCTCGCCCGCCCCTGCCCATGCGCAACCCCCGGCTGCTGATCACCGCCATCGCCCTGCTGCTGCTCGGCCTGGTCGCCAACCATTTCATGCAGCGCCCGCCGGCGCCGCAGTTCGCGCCGGACCTGCAGGGTGCGCCTGCCGCGCGCGCGCCGGCCACGGCCACGCCCGCAACCGGCAACGACAGCGGCCTGCCCGCATTCCTGCCCGCCGAAGCCCGGCAGACCATCGCCCTGATCCAGCGTGGCGGCCCGTTCCCGCACCGCCAGGACGGCAGCACCTTCGGCAACCGCGAGCAGCAGCTGCCGCAGCGCCCGCGCGGCTACTACCGCGAATACACCGTCGACACCCCCGGTGCGCGCACCCGTGGCGCTCGCCGCATCGTCACCGGCGGCGATCCGCCGGAGGCGTGGTACTACACCGACGACCACTACGAATCGTTCCGCAGCTTCACCGTACCGGCCCAGGGAGCGCAGTGATGAGCCACGATGATTTCGGCCTCGGCCTGCATGACATCAACAATGCCGGCGTTTACGCCATCGACAGCGACGACATCGGCGCACTGGCCGCGGCGATGCGCGATGCCGGGCTGAAGGTGATCCGCATCGACCTGGAAGGCGTGGCCGACAAGCGCACCCTGCTGGCCCGGCTGGCCGCGCAACTGGATTTCCCTGCCGGCTTCGGCGGCAACTGGGATGCGCTGTCGGACAACCTGCGCGACCTGCAGTGGCTGCCGGCCAACGGCTACGCACTGTTCCTGGCCGACGTGGACACGTTGCGCGCCTCCACGCAGAAGGACTTTGACACGTTGCTGGACGTGATGGACGAAGCCAGCCGCGACTGGGTTGGCCGCGACGTGCCGTTCTGGGTGTTCCTGTCGCAGAGCGCGTAAGCGCAATGCCGTGGTAGATGCCGACCTTGGTCGGCGCTTCTGTGCCAACCAAGGTTGGCACCTACCAAAGCGCGGGCCGGCCAGCAGGTTGGCGGAGACGTGCCGTTCTGGGTGTTTCTGTCGCAGAGCGCGTGAGGTCACCACCCAGGTAGAGGCCGACCTTGGTCGGCGCTTCTGTGCCAACTAAGGTTGGCACCTACCAAAGTGCGAGCCGGCCAGCAGGTTGGCGGAGACGTGCCGTTCTGGATGTTTCTGTCGCAGAGCGCGTGAGGTCACCACCCAGGTAGAGGCCGACCTTGGTCGGCGCACGTGCATCCGGTAGATGCCGACCTTGGTCGGCGCTTCTGTGCCAACCAAGGTTGGCACCTACCAAAGCGCGGGCCGGCCAGCAGGTTGGCGGAGACGTGCCGTTCTGGGTGTTTCTGTCGCAGAGCGCGTGAGGTCATCGCCCAGGTAGAGGCCGACCTTGGTCGGCGCTTCTGTGCCAACCAAGGTTGGCACCTACCAAAGCGCGCCAGCATGGCCGTCACATCCCGCGATGGGTCCATCGAAAAGTCCCCTTGTTGTTCAAGGGGGCGCGCCAACGGCGCCGGGATAAGGAAACATGCGTGGACAACGGGAGCCGTTAGCGGCTCCCGTTATCTTCCTGCAGCTCTTTCTTGAACGGGATGTCCGGCGGCGGTCGTGCCACCGCTGGCTGGTCCTGCATGTTCGGATTGGTCAGGCCACAGCCACCACCGGCCTGCAGGATCGAGATCACGCAGGAGATCTTCGTGCTGGTACCCGGCAATGGAATCTCCATCGCCTTGACGCCCTTGCGCACCCATTCGGCCAGCAGCGATTCCTGCGGCACCCAGTACTTGTCGAACGAAGTGGGCGTGTAGTCGTACGGCGGTCGCTTCAACCAGGTGCCCGATTGCGCGATGCGTTCCTTGCTCCAGCCGTCGTTGGCGCCACCTGGCGCACCGCGCTCGGCACGCCCCTCGCCTTCCTGGCCCGGCACGCGGACGCTGCCATCGGCATTGAACAGGCCACTGCCCTTGCCGCTGGTACTGGCCTGGCGGGCGCCCTTGTCGGCGCCGTCCTGGTTGCGGCTCGATGCCCCCCAGTCATCGCCCTTGGCGGGCGTGGCCCAGTTGCCCGGATTGGGGGCCGGGCGCGCTCCAGCCTGGGCCGGGGTCGTGCTGGATGCAGCAGGCCGCGCAGCGCTGCTGCTCGCCTGCGTCGCGCTGCCATTGGCTGCCGGCGCGGGCGTTGCCGCGGGTGCATTGCCACTGGAAGACGAAGGGGCTGCCGCCGGTGCCGAGGCTACTTCGCGCTCGCGCACCTGTACGTCACGACCCGCCGGCGCATGCACTGCCGGTTCACGACCGGCGACGGTCGCCATCCGCACCTGCGGATCGACCACCGCCTGCACTTCACGCTCGCGCACCTGTACGTCCCGCTGCGGCACGCGCACCTGCACATCGGCCGTGCGCAGTGGCTGCGACACCGCCGGTGCATCGACCGTACTGACTTCGCGCTCCTGCACCGGGATGTCACGCAGCTGCGGCGTCCGCACCGCGATCTGCGGCGCACGCATCACGGTTGGGGTTGGCGGCGCCTGCACCGGCTGCACGCTGCGCTCGCGCACCGTGGGTGTGGTGTCACGCGGCACGATGCTGACCTCGGTGCGCGGCACGCTGACCGGCGGCACCACGAAATCCGTGCTGGCCTGCGCCACTTCGGTGGCCTGCACCGGCGACGGTGGCGGGGCCGCAAGCGGGGCCGGCTCGGCTTCGGCCGGCGGCGACGGCACGCTGGCTGCCGGTGCTGGAGCCGGTGCAGGCGCAGGCGCCGACGCGGCCGCAGGTCGCGGCTCAGGTGCAGTCGCGGCCCCTGCTGCCTGGCCGGCGGCAACCTGGCCGGCCGGTGCAGCCGCAGCCGCCTCGGCACCCGGCTGATCGCCTCCGCCCTCCTGGGAGGCGCGGCCGACGAATTCCACCTGCACACGCTCGCCTTCGGCGCCCTCTGCTTCCGGTGCCGTGGTGCGGATCACCGCAACCCACAGCAGCAGCATGAAGAACAGCAGGTGCAGCAGCGCGCTGGCCAACGCCGAGGTCCAGCGCATCCAGCGCTGATCGCGCGGCGCAGCATCCCAGTCCTGCCAGAACAACCGGCGCAGCGCCTGCCACGGCGACAGCCGGGGTGATTGGCCCGGCGCTCCAGGCAGCGGGCGCGGCAGCAATACCGCAATCACTTCGCGGGCGTGGAACGGCCGCGGCAGCGGGCCCAGCGAGCGCAGCCACAGCGCCCAGCCATAGGGCAGGCGCGTGGACTTCTCGAGGACGGCGCGTGGCTGCTGGCGGGCCAGCAGCAGTTCGATGAGTTGCTCGGCCCGGGTCAGAGGCACGCGTCAGCGGTCAGGCGACGTTGCCGCGCGGGATATACGGCGCGTGGCCGCTGTCATGGTCGGTCGCGTCGCGCACGGCGGTCACGCCCGGCACACGGCCCATCAGGGTCTTCTCGATGCCCTGCTTGAGCGTCACGTCGGCCATGCCACAGCCCTGGCAGCCACCACCGAAGCGAAGCAGCACCACGCCGTCGGACGAGACTTCCTGCACGGCCACCTTGCCACCATGCGAGGCCAGCTGCGGATTGACTTCGTTTTCCACCACCCAGTGCACGCGCTCGACCAGCGAAGCGGCATCGCCGGGGGCCTCACCCTTGATGCGCGGCGCCTTGATGGTCAACTGCTGGGTACCGGCGGTGCCGGCGACGATGTCGATCTCGGCGCCATCGAGCCAGCCGACACTGCTCGCATCGACGTAGAGGGTGAAGCCATCGCAGTCCACCGCCCACTCGTCACCGAGCAGGTCGGTCGGTTCGGCGAATTCCAGCCTGGCATCGGCGCGCGGCGTACCAGGGTCGACGGCACTCAGGCGCACGCCCATGCCGGGCACGCCCTCGCGTTCGATCAACTTGCGGAAATGGGTCTGGGCAGTGTCGGAGATCTGGATCATCAGGCTATTCTAGCCAAGTAAGCGTCAGCCGCTCATTCGATTTATACACCGTCCGGCGCATTGTTCAGTCAACACGAGGTGGAGATTCCCATGGCCGACCTGATTCCACTGGCCCAGGCCCGTTGCGTGCCGCGCAAAGGCAGCGACCACAAGCTCGGCGAAGCCCGCCTGGCCGAACTGCTGCCGCAGATTCCCGGCTGGGAGCTGAGCGAGGGCGGGCAGGCCCTGTTGCGCACTTTCCGCTTCAAGGATTACTACGCCACCATGGCCTTCGTGAACGCGCTGGCCTGGATTGCCCACCGCGAGGACCACCATCCGGACCTGGGCGTGCACTACGACCGCGCGGTCGTGCGCTTCTCCACCCACGATGTGGGCGGCCTGAGCGAGAACGACTTCATCTGTGCGGCGAAGACTTCGGCCCTGACGGAGCAACTGCCATGAACGTACGTTTGCTGAGCCTGTCCCTGATCGCTGCGACCGGCCTGGCCGGCTGTGGCGCGTCCGAACCAGCGGCACCACCACCGCCGCCGCCCACCGAAGTGGCTGCGGTGAAGACACCGCCGCCGCAGTACCCGCTTGAGCTGGCCTGCATGGGTGTGGGCGGCACCAGCACCTTCAAGGTGACCATCGGCACCGATGGCAAGCCGAGCGAAGTGGCTCTGCTGACCGGCGCCGGCAACCCCCAGCTGGACGAGCTGGCCAGGACCGCCGTGCAGGGCTGGCAGTTCAATGCCGCCACCCGCAACGGCCAGCCGGTGCCGGCCACGATCCAGGTGCCGGTGAGCTTCAACCCGCCGCAGCCGAAGCCGGACCAGTGCTTCGCCATCGAAGAACGCCTGCGCCGCGGCGGCTGATCGCGCGCGCCCCGACGAGGCCAGCCGACGCCCGCCTCGCCCTCCCCGCCCCGGGTTCATCCGGGGCGGTTGTCTGTTGACCAGGACCGCGTCGGTACATGCTGCAGATTCCCCCCGAAAATGTCTGGATCGCACTGGCGGTCACCCTCGCGGCCGGCCTGGCCACCGCCATCGGCAGCCTGCTGGTGCTGTTCTCGCGCCGCCCCAACCCGCGCCTGCTGGCCTTCGGCCTGGCCTTCGCCGGCGGTGCGATGGTCTATGTGTCGCTGTCGGAGATCCTCAACAAGTCCATTGCCTCGTTCGCACTGGCCTATGGCGAGCGCACCGGCTTCACCTACGGCACTCTGGCCTTCCTGCTGGGCGTGATCGTGATCGTGCTGATCGACCACTTCATCCCCAACCCGCATGACAGCCTGGACAAGCAGGACCCGGCGTTCCGCGAGAACAGCCGCGAGTATCTGAAGCGCGTCGCCCTGCTGACCTCGATCGCGATCACCGCGCACAACTTCCCGGAAGGGTTGGCAACCTTCTTCGCGACGCTGGAAAGCCCGTCGGTGGGCATGCCACTGGCCTTCGCCATCGCCATCCACAACATCCCCGAGGGCATTGCGATTGCAGTGCCGGTGTACTTCGCCACCCAGAACAAGCTGTATGCATTCAGCGCCAGCCTGCTGTCAGGCTTGGCCGAACCGGTAGGCGCGGCGCTGGGCTACTGGCTGCTGTCCGGGTCGCTGTCGCACGCCACCTTCGGCTGGGTGTTCGGGCTGATCGCCGGCGTGATGGTGTTCCTGGCACTGGACGAGCTGCTGCCGGCGGCCAAGCGCTATGCCAAGGGCCACGAAACGGTGTACGGGCTGGTGGCGGGCATGGGCACGCTGGCGATCAGCCTGGTGCTGTTCAAGTGGTGAGGGGTTTGCGACCCGCCCTGTAGAGTCGAGCCATGCTCGACTGCTCTTCGGCCGGGGCGCGCGAAAAGCCAGTCGAGCATGGCTCGACTCTACAACGGGAGCGCCGGGCACGGCCCGGCGCCAGCTTCAGCGCAGCCGGTCCAGCGTCTCGACCAGCTCATCGGCCAGCGGCGCGTTCAGCACGTACGGGCTCTTGCCGTCGTCCAGCGCGAACTCCAGCGAGGCCGCGTGCAGGAACAGACGCTTCAGCCCGATCTGCTCACGAAGCCGCTTGTTGACCGCAGGATCGCCGTATTTGTCGTCTCCAGCCACCGGATGCCCCAGATGCTGGGCATGCACGCGGATCTGGTGGGTACGGCCGGTCTCGATGCGGACTTCGCAGTAGGAATGACCACCGCGACGCTCCAGCACACGGAAGTGGCTGATCGATTCCTTGCCGATCGCATTGACCTGCACATGGCGCTCGCCGCCCTGGCGCAGGCCCACGTGCAGCGGCGCATCGACCGTCATCACGCCGTCCGGCATGCGCCCGGCCAGCAGGGTCAGGTAGCGCTTGCGGATGCCGGCGCCGTGATCTTCACGCAGCAGCGCCTGCAGTTCGCTCAGCGCGGAGCGCTTCTTGGCCACGATCAGCAGGCCCGAGGTGTCTCGATCCAACCGGTGGACCAGCTCGAGGGTCTGGCCCGGGCGCAGGGCCCGCAGGGTCTCGATGGCACCGAAACTGATGCCGCTGCCGCCATGGCTGGCCACGCCAGTGGGCTTGTTCAGGGCCAGCAGGCGGGCATCCTCGAAGACGATGGCCTGCTCCAGGCGGCGCATGAACGCCTCCGGCGGACCGGCCTTGTCTCCCTCTTCGGTGAGACGGACCGGCGGCACACGCACCTCATCACCCGCCGCGAGCTTGCGTTCGGCCTTGGCGCGGCCACCATTCACCCGTACCTGGCCGCTGCGCACCAGCTTGTAGACCAGGCTGCGCGGGGCACCCTTCAGCTGGCCGAGCAGGAAGTTGTCCAGGCGCTGGCCGGCACGGTCGGCGGGAACGGTGATCATGCGCACGGAAGGCTTGTCGCCAGCGGGTTTGGTGGGGTCTTGGGCAGTCATCAGGCTGTTTATTCTGTTACACTCGGGGGGCGAGATAAGGGATTGATTTCGTTGGAAGTTACTCAGGGCCAGAAGCCCAGCTTCCGACGAATCCGGCACAGTGCGCGACCACCGCCCGCGGGGCGGCCATGTTAGCGGCTCACCGGCCTTCCCGGCCATCGCCGGATGCCTGACACGCAACCGTGCTGAACATGTCCCGCGTGGCGCTCCAGCCTGGCTGACAGCTGCCTGCGGCCTGTAACACCCCAAAACCCATAAGAGTGAAGCGCTCCCGCGGCCTGCCGTGGTGTCGTAGCGCTGGAAACCCAAGCCGCCCTCCCCGCGCTTGCGCGAATGGGCGGCGAACCGTGTCCAGAGGCGAAACCCCATGGCGTTCCGCGCGGTAGCCGCTTGCGAGGAACGCAACAATGAAGCGAATGCTGATCAACGCCACGCAGGCTGAAGAGCTGCGTGTTGCCATCGTGGATGGCCAGTCGTTGTATGACATCGACATCGAGCAGCCGTCGAAGGAACAGAAGAAGTCCAACATCTACAAGGGCCGGATCTTCCGCATCGAGCCCTCGCTGGAAGCGGCCTTCGTTGAATACGGTGGCGGCCGCCATGGCTTCCTGCCGCTGAAGGAAATCTCCCGCGATTACTTCCAGGCCGGTGTCGACCACAACAAGGCCGGCATCCGCGAACTGCTGAAGGAAGGCCAGGAGATCGTTGTCCAGGTCGACAAGGAAGAGCGTGGCAACAAGGGCGCCGCCCTGACCACGTTCATCTCGCTGGCCGGCCGCTACATGGTGCTGATGCCGAACTCGCCCAGCGCCGGCGGTGTCTCCCGTCGCATCGAGGGCGAAGACCGGGCCGCTCTGAAGGACGCCCTGGACAAGCTGAACATCCCCGACGACATGGGCGTGATCATCCGCACCGCCGGCGTCGGCCGCGATGCCGAAGAGCTGCAGTGGGATCTGGACTACCTGCTCAACGTCTGGCGCGCGATCGCCGAAGCGGCCCTGAGCAAGCCGGCCCCCTTCCTGATCTACCAGGAATCGCGCCTGATCGTGCGCGCCCTGCGTGACTACCTGCGCGCCGACATCGGCGAGATCCTGGTGGACACCGAGGAGATGTACGAGCACGCCCGCGAGTTCATGCAGCAGGTGATGCCGCAGACCCTGCGCAAGCTCAAGCATTACAAGGACGACATCCCGCTGTTCAACCGCTTCCAGATCGAGTCGCAGATCGAAGGTGCCTACGAGCGCAACGTGCGCCTGCCGTCGGGCGGCTCGATCGTGGTCGACCAGACCGAAGCGCTGACCGCCGTCGACGTGAACTCCTCGCGCGCCACCAAGGGCAGCGACATCGAGGACACCGCCTTCCAGACCAACCTGGAAGCGGCCGAGGAAGTGGCCCGCCAGCTGCGCCTGCGTGACCTGGGCGGCCTGGTGGTGATCGATTTCATCGACATGGCCTCCAACAAGCACCAGCGTGAGGTCGAGAACCGCCTGGCCAACGCGCTGAAGTACGACCGTGCGCGCGTGCAGGTCGGCCGCATCTCGCGCTTCGGCCTGTTGGAAATGAGCCGCCAGCGCCTGCGCCCGAGCCTGGGCGAATCGAGCCAGATCGTCTGCCCGCGTTGCGACGGCCACGGCCGCATGCGCAGCGTCGAGTCGCTGTCGCTGTCGATCATCCGCGTCGCCGAAGAGCATGCGATGAAGGAGAACACCGGGCAGGTGCTGGTGCAGGCCCCGGTGGAGATCGCCAACTACCTGTTGAACGAAAAGCGCAGCGCCCTGCGTGAGATCGAGCAGCGCCACGAGGCGCCGATCGTGATCGTCGCCGACGAGCAGCTGCACACCCCGCACTACACCGTCACCCGCCTGCGTGAGAACGAGCTGGGTGAAGAGAGCAACAAGCCCAGCTACCAGCGCGGCACCCCGCGCAAGCTGCCGGTGCACGCGCTGACCAAGGGTCAGCTGAACATCCCGCCGCCGGCGGTGACCCAGGTCAAGCACACCTCCCCCGCTCCGGTGCGCGAGGAAGTGGAGCCGGCCGCAGCGGCACCGGCCCCGGTCGTGGCAGCGCCGGTTGCAGCGGCCCCGAGCGGCGGCGTGATCGGTTGGCTCAAGCGCGTGTTCGGTGGCGAACCGGCGCCGGCACCGGCACCGGCGGCTCCGGTCGCCCGCCAGCAGCAGGACGGCGGCCGCAAGGACCGCAACAAGGATCGCAACAAGGACCGCAAGGACCGTCGCGACGACAACCGTGGCAACGGCGGCAACGGCAACGCGCAGCAGCAGAAGGACGGCGGCAACCGAAAGGAGCGCGGTGAGCAGCGCAGCAAGGACGGCCGCAACGGTAACAACGGCAATGCCCAGCAGCAGCCGCAGCAGGGCAAGCAGAAGGAGCCGCAGCAGAAGGACGGCCAGCAGCCGCAGCAGCAGAACAAGCCGCGCAACGAGCAGCAGGGCCAGAACCCGCAGCAGCCGAAGCTGAAGCAGCCGAAGCAGCCGCGCCCGCAGCAGGACGGTGACAAGCCGGCCGAGAAGCCGCAGCGCAACGCCGCCGAAGCACCGGCCGAAGCCGTGACCGCGGCTGCAGCCGTGGCCGCCACGGCGGTCGTCGCCAATGCGGTGACCGCGCAGGAAGCGACCGCGCCGGTTGCTCCGGTGGCCGCCGCTCCGGCGGAAGCCGCAGCACCGGTCGACACGACTGCCAACACCGCCAGCGAGGCCGAGGTGGTTGCGATTGCCGGTGAAGAGGCTGCAACCGACGCCAATGGCGAGCAGACCGGCGAAGGCGCGACCCGCCGTCGTCGCGGCCGTCGCGGTGGCCGTCGCCGTCGTCGCGGTGGCGCCGAGAATGCCGCCGGCAGCGACGCCTTGGGCGATGACCAGGATGATGGTGACGACGGTGATGACGCCGACGGCGCCGAGCCGAGCGTCGACAGCACTGCCGGCACTGCGCCGGTCGCTGCTGCGCAGCCGGCCCGTTCGCAGCCGGAGTTCGACTTCGATGACGAAGCCGAACCGGCCGCTGCCGATGCCGCGAAACCGGTCCGTGCTGCCGCCGCTATTGCCGCCGCACCGGTTGCCGTGGTGAGCAGCGCTGTGGTCGAAGCCGCCGCCCCGGTCGTGGCTGAAGTGCAGGCCCCGGTCGAAGCTGCTGCGAAGACCGAAGCGGTGTCCTCGCCGGTGCAGACCAGCATGCTCGATGCCATCGACGCCGCGACCCCGGCCCAGCCGGTAGCCGCTGCCGCGCCGGTGACCGAAGCAAAGCCGGTCGCGGTTGAAGCCGCCCCGGTGGTTGAAGCCGCTCCGGTGATCGAAGCGAAGCCGGCGGCGGTCGAGGCTGCGCCGGTGGTTGAAGCCAAGCCGGTGGCCGTTGAGGCCGCACCGGTGGTTGAAGCCAAGCCGGTGGCCGTTGAGGCCGCGCCGGTGGTTGAAGCCAAGCCGGTGGCCGTTGAGGCCACCCCGGTGGTTGAAGCCACGCCGGTCGTCGAGCCCGTCGTGGCCGCCGAACAGCCGGTCGCTCCGGTGGCGGTGGAAGCCGCGCCGATCGAGGCCGCTGCCCCGGTCGCCGAAGCGGTGGTGACGCCGTCGATCGACCCGGTCGCCGATGGCCATGCCGACGCTGCGGCCCAGGCAGCAGAAGCCAAGACCGATGAAGAAGACGAAGAGGCCGCCAAGCGCACGCCGCCGGCGAACTGATCGCTCCTTGATCGCGTGAAACGAAACGGCGGGGATCAATGATCCCCGCCGTTTTTGTGTGTGCGTTTGGCGCTGGCTTCGCTTTGGTAGAAGCCAACCTTGGTTGGCGCCGTTGATTGAGTGCACGTGGACACGCACGCGCCAACCGAGGTTGGCACCTACCAGGGCACACCCCGCACACGGTCACTGCTTTGGTGGAGGCCAACCAGCGCACAACCCGCGCACGGTCACTGCTTTGGTGGAGGCCAACCAGCGCACAACCCGCGCACGGTCACTGCTTTGGTAGAGGCCAACCTTGGTTGGCGCCGTTGATTCAGTGCACGCGGACACGTTCGTGCCAACCAAGGTTGGCACCTGCCGGAGCCTGCTCCGTCAGGGCTTCGGTGCGAACTGCAGGCGGGTCCACACGCCGTAGTGGTCCGAGGCCCAGCGTCCGCTGTCATCGGGCTGGTCGAACAGCAGCTTCGCCTCACGCGCGACCATCTCGTCCTGCTGGAAGAAGATGTGGTCGATCCGCGAAGGCGCCTGGTAATAGTGGCGGTTGAGCGTACTGACCCCGGACAGGTCGGTGTTGACGTGCACGCTGCCGTAGCTGTCGCCGTAGTGGCTGCGCAGCTCGCTCAGGTCGCCGGCATCCACCAGCGCATTGAAGTCGCCCGCGATCACCACCGGCGCACCGGCCGACGTCGTGGTGATGAAGCGCAGCAGGTCCTCGACCTGGGTGCGACGGATGCGCTGCCCACTCTCATCGCTGCGCTCGTTCAGATGCGTGGCGTAGACGTTCACCGGCGTGCCGTCGACGTCGACGCGCAGGTGAGCCACGGTGCGGTAGTCGTCCAACGGCAGCAGCAGATGATCCCCCTGGGCGAGGATCGGCCGCCGGGTCAGCAGTGCATTGCCGTAGCGCTTGGGTGCCCCGACCGGATCGGTGGACACGAACACGTACTTGTAGCCGAGTTGGCTGGCCAGCCATTGCGCCTGGTTTCGCACGTTGCGGCGCTGGATCACCTCCTGCAGGGCAACCGCATCCGGCTGCAGGCGCTTGAGCTCGGCCAGGATGGTGCGGCGCCGGCTCGGCCAGTCTTCGCGGTCATGATGCAGGTTGAAGGTGACCATGCTCATGCCCGCTGCGCTGGCAACATCGGGCGCCGCGTTCGCGGCAGCCGGCTCGGCCGCCATCACCGCGCCCGGCACTGCCAATGCAATTGCCAGCCCCAGGGCACGCACCGACGTGCGCACCCCTGCCCCCTGTTGCTTCATCGTTACTGCCCCTTGCGTTCGGCTCGGCGCACTGCGCTCGGTACGTCGATCTCAACCCGCGCCGGCAGCTGGTGCACGTGCAGTTCCTTGTTGACCCACTCGGCTGCTTCGCCGTTGATACTCGCCTCGCCCGGATCACCGGCGTATGGCCACGGCAACACCACGCCTCCCACCGGTGGCACCAGGCCCGGCTGCACCTCCAGCACCAGCTGCTTGTCGCTGCGCTGCAGGCGGTAGTTGAGCTGGCCCTGCGGCGTGCGCAGGCCTTGCACGGCGATGCCCTCGCCCTGCAACCACGCGGTCGGTACGCCGGCGGCCAGCACCAGTGACTCGTCCATGTCGCGGTTGTAGGCGAACATATCCAAGGCCGAGCGCACGAAGTCCGAGGCCACCCAGGCATGCGGCAGGTCACCGACGAAGAACGGCCTGCGCGGCGTGCGCGAAACCACTTCGGCCCACTGGTTCCAGGCCTGCGGTGCGCGGTCCTTGAAGAAGAACTCGGTGGCCTGCCAAGCGCGATCGCGCCAGCCCAGGCGCACGAACGCGGCCACGTTGCGCCACTCGTATGGGGTGTAGTCCTTCCACTCGCGCTTGCCGTCGCGACGGGCAACGAACTCGTTCCAGTAGCGTTCGAAGGTCGCCTCCAGCGCCTGCTGCGGCAACCTGCCCTGTTCGCCGCCCGGGGCCAGTGCGATGGTCGTCGACGTCGCGTCGAAGTCACCCAGCTCGGCCGAGCCCGGCAGGTAGTCGATGTTGTGCTGCTGCATCGCCGACAGCAGCGAGGCCTGCAGGTCATCACGGAACTGGTCACGCGATTCGGCGATCTGCATCGCCTCGACCTTGCCCAGCTGGGTCGCCAGCAGGGCCGCGTCCTTGTAGCCGCGCAGTGCCCAGAAGTTGTCCCAGTACGAGTGCATCGGCTTGGCCGAATAGCCTTCGTGGCTGATCGAGGCCGGCATCATGCCGTAGAAGGCCGGGTTGCGTGCCCGGTTCTCCTCGGTGCGCTCGCTGGCGCGCAGCTGCTCCATGTAGCCGTAGGCGCCCTGCACATGCGGCCACATCAGCTCGGTGAAAGTGCTGTCGCCGGTGTAGCGCCCGTACTCGGCGATGCTGTAGATCAACTCGCCATGGCTGTCGTTCTCCGGCACCGGGTCGCTGCCGCGGGCATCGACGCAGCACGGCACCTTGCCGTTCTCGAACTGGTAGGGGGCATACCAGTTGATGTAGTCACGCACGGCGTCGCTGCGGCCCATGCGCAGCAGGCCCTCGGAAATCATCGCGCCATCGCGGATCCAGCTGCGCGCATACGAACGCGTGCCCGGCTGCAGGCGTGGGCCGACGCGCGAGATCAGCATGTGCGCGACCGCGGTGCGCAGGGTGTCGACCAGCGCCTGGCCCGCAGCCGGCACCTGCAGCGAGACCACGCCCAGCTTCTTGCGCCACTGCTCGGCCACCTGCGCCTGCGCCTTGGCGACGTCCAGCGCCTGCGGTGCCCAGCCACCAGTCTGTGGCAGCACCACCGCCACTTCACGGCTCTGGCCGGGCTCCAGCTTGATCGTGTACATCAGCGCACCCGACGCCATGCC
Organism: Stenotrophomonas sp. 99219_Sma; assembly: GCF_056480785.1. Taxonomy (NCBI): domain Bacteria; kingdom Pseudomonadati; phylum Pseudomonadota; class Gammaproteobacteria; order Lysobacterales; family Lysobacteraceae; genus Stenotrophomonas; species Stenotrophomonas sp. 99219_Sma. Next base: position 3,063,397 of record NZ_CM151117.1, read on the forward strand.
GGTGCTGTCCTTCACCGCTGTGGTCGCCGGGTACGTGCCGCTTTCCAGATGCATCGCATCAAGCTTGCCGTCGAACGTACTGGCAAAGCGCGCGTCCGGCACCTGCAGCGGGTAGATGCGCGGCTCACCGTTGACGCGCACCAGCTGCTCACCCACGTCCAGTGCATCGATGCGGCTGAAACCACCGACGGTGTTGAGGAACTGGGTGGGCGGGTTGACCTGCCACGGGCGGATCGCCAGCGCCAGGGTGTACTCGTGCGCGACCTTGTCCGGATTGCTCAGGCGGTAGCGGCCGATCAGCTGCGCGCGCTCCGGCGTACCCTGCACGAAGCTGGTCACTGCCAGGCCGACCTTCTCATGCACCCAGTCGACGTTGGCGATCGGCAGGTAGTGATCCTGCAGCGACTGGGTGATGGCCACCTTCGACCAGTCCAGCAGCTTGCCATCGAGGCGGATGAACGGCTCGATGCTGAAGCTGCCCTTGGCCGGCTCCAGTGCGCCATCCTCGCTGATCAATGCCTGTTCCTGGCCACCATCAAGGCCGAGCAGGGTCCAGTACGGCTGCTCGCCCACATAGGCACGAGGCAGCGAGCCGCGTGGCAGGTCGGCAGCGACCGAGGACAGGAATGCGTTCGGGGTGGAGGCAAAGGCCAGCGGCTTGAGCGCGATGTCGCGGATGCCGTAGCGCCAGTTCGGGCCGTCCTGCAGATCGAAGCGCACGTAGCGCGCATCGGTGTCCGGCAGCGCAAGCCAGTCGCGGCCACCGGCACCACTGGTGACTTCGCGCACGGTGCGCCAGTCGCGGCCATCCTCGGAGGTGCGCACGGTGTAGCGGCGGGCTTCCAGGTTCGGCAGCCAGTCGATCACCGCACCACCGATCTCGCGGCTCTTGTGCAGGTCCAGGCTGATGGTCTGCTGCTTGACGCCACCGCTGATCCAGAACGTATCGCTCTTGCCGTCGATCATGCGGTCCTGCAGCGCGGTGGCGGTATCGGCGATCACCGACGGCACCAGCGCCGAGTCATCCTGGACTGGCAGGCCCTGCAGGGTCAGCTTGTCGAAGCACACCGTGCCGCGGCCGCCGACCTTGCTGTAGATCGTGAACTCGACCGCAGCGCTGCGTGCCATCTCCTTCTCGGGAGACGGCCCCCACGCCTTGTCGATCTGGCGACGGCGATACTCGACCGGCGTCCACGCCTTGGGGAAACTGTAGCCGGGACGATTGACCCACCAGACGTTGTCGCCGCTGGCATCGATCAGCTTGAACTGCAGGTCGTTGCCCGGTGAATCACCGCGCAGCTGGAAACCGAAACGGTAATTGACCGGGTAGTCGATGTTCAGCGCGCGGCGGATGCCGACGTAACCGGAGACATCGTGGAAGTCATAGTCCAGGCACAGCGCGCGGCCACCACCGGCGCCGCTGACCGGCCGCAGCGAACCGCTGACCTGGTCGGACAGCACCAGCTTCCAGGCTGCGATGTCGTCGAAGTCGTCCAGCACCTTCGGTGCCGGCAGCGCCGGTGGTGCGGCGATCGCCAGGGAGGTCCACAACAGGCCCAGTCCAACGGCGATCGCTCGCTTCATCCTTTGACGCTCCCCAGCAACAGACCTTGGATGTAGTACCGCTGCAGCACCAGGAACAGCGCCAGCACCGGAACCACGGTGACCACCGCGCCGGCCATCATCATTTCCACGTCCATGATGTGCTCGCGCGAGAGGGTGGCCAGCGCCACCGGCAAAGTGTAGTGCTCCTGGTCGGTCAACACGATCAACGGCCACATGAAATCGTTCCATGCACCCATGAAGGTGAAGATCGCCAGGGTCACCAGCACCGGCTTGAGCATCGGCAGCACGATCTGGAAGAAGATCCGCAGCTCCCCTGCCCCGTCGATGCGGGCCGCTTCCAGCAGTTCGTCCGGAATGGAACGCGCGTACTGGCGCACCAGGAAGATGCCGAACACGCTGGCCAGCGCCGGCACGATCACGCCGCCGAAGCTGTTGACCAGACCGAGCTGCTTCATCAGCAGGAACAGCGGCAGCATCGCCACCTGGGCCGGAATCACCAGCGCCGCCATCAGCACCTGGAACAGGCGCTCGCGGCCGACGAAGTTGAGCTTGGCGAAGGCATAGCCGGCCATGGTGTTGAGCAGCAGCGAACCCAGGGTGATGCCGACCGACACCAGCAGGCTGTTGGCGAAGTTGCCGCCCATGCCGGTGCGCGCGAACAACTCATGGTAGTTGCGCGTGGTGATGCTGGACGGCAGCAGCGGCGGCGGGAAATGGGTCGCCTCGCCCTGTGGCATGAACGAAACCGAGAGCATCCACAGCAGCGGTGCCAGGCTGACCAGGGCCAGCACCAGCAACGCACCATTGATCAACCACGGGTACCAGCGCGACTGGCCGATTTCACGACTCATACCAACTGCCTCTTGCGGCCGAAACGCAGCATCACGGTGGTCACCGCCAGGATGATCAGGAACAGCAGGAACGCCACCGCGGAGGCGCGTCCCAGGTTCCACCACTTGAAGCCTTCCTCGAACATGAAATACAGCACGCTGACGGTGCTCTGCAGTGGGTCGCCGCGGGTCATCACGTAGGGTTCGGCGAACAGCTGGAAGTAGCCGGACACGGTGATCACGCCGACCACCAGCAGCACCGGGCCGAGCATCGGCAGGGTGATGTGCAGGAACTGCTTCCAGCGCGAGGCACCGTCGATGCGGGCGGCCTCGTACAGGTCATGCGGGATGGCCTGCAGGCCGGCCAGGAAGATCACCATGTTGTAGCCGAAGTTCTTCCACACTGCGAACAGCATGATGGTCGGCATCGCCCAGTTGGGATCACCCAGCCAGTCGATCGGGCTGATGCCCAGGTGGCCCAGGCCGTAGTTCACCAGGCCGTAGCTGGTATGGAACAGGTAGCGCCAGATCACCGCCACCGCCACCAGTGTGGTCACCACCGGCGCGAACAGCGCGGTGCGGAACAGCGCCTTGAAACGCGCGGCGGGCGCATTCAGCAGCATCGCTGCGCCCAGCGACACACCGATCGACAAGGGCACGCCGATCAACACGAAGTAGGTGGTGTTCCACAGCGACTTCCAGAACATCGGCGTCTGCAGCAGATCGATGTAGTTGCCGAGGCCGACGAAGCGCAGGTTGCTGCTGTCGGCCAAGGCATACAGGTCGAAATCGGTCACGCTCAGCGCCAGCGCCGAGGCGACCGGCAGGCCGAAGAACATGCCCAGCACGATCAGCGAGGGACCAGCGAAAACCCAGCCGGCAAGCGAGGTACGTTTCATTGCGCGCTCCCGGCGGCCACGGCACTGCTCGATTGCGGCGACGGCACGCGCTGCTGCAGACGTTGTTGTTCATGCATCCAGCGGCGCTTGGCCAACACCTTGTCCACGCGCTGGTCCAGCTCTTCCACGGCCTTGTCCTGCGCCAGGCCACCACGCACCACCTTCTCGGTGACGATGCGCATTTCCTGCACGATGCGCTCCCACTCAAGCACCTTCGGCGTCGGCTTGACCCGCTCCAGCTGGTCACGGAACGCAGCGGCCAGCGGATCGTTGGCCAGCGACGGCGCGTTCCAGGTACTGCGGCGCGGCGGCAGGTCGCCGATGATCGAATGGAAGCGCGCCTGGATTTCGGGTCGCGACAGGAACTCGATCAGCTTCCACGACGCCTCCTTCTGCTGCGACTTGCGGAAGATCACCAGGCTGGTACCACCGGCAATACCGGCGCCCGGGCCGTCCGGACCCGGCAGCGCGGCCGTACCCCACTGCCCTTCAAGTTCCTTCGGCTGCAGCTTCTTGAACTCGCGGATGTTCCAGGGGCCGGAAATGTAGAACACGTTGAAGCCACGGAAGAACTCATCCCAGACGTTGGAAATCTGCGTCTCGGACATCTTCGGCGCCCAGCCCTGCTCGAACATGTTGGCGTAGAAGGCCAGCGTGCGACGGAAGCCCGGGCTGGCGAAATTGCCGCGGGTGTCGTCGTCGCGCAGCAGCGGATCGGGCTGCTGCAGCGCCAGTGACAGCTGCTGCTCGAACTCGTTGATCGGCATCAGCACCGCATAGCGGTTCGGGCCCTGCATGCGCTTGATCGCCGCCATCTGCTCATCCCACTCCTGCCAGGTGCGCGGCGGGTGGTCGTAGCCGGCCTTGGCCAGCAGGTCCTTGCGGTAGTAGATCAGGCGGGTGTCGACGTACCACGGCACGCCTACCAGTTCGCCGTGGATCACATTGGTATCCCAGATGCCCTGGAAATAGTCCTTCGGGTCGACCACGGACGAACGCTGCACGAACGGCTGCAGCGGCGTCAGCGCGTCCAGTTCGGCGAACTCCGGCACCCAGGTGTTGCCCAGCTGGCACACGTCCGGCAGGCCGTCCGCGGCGAACGCGGTCAGCAGCTTCTCGTGCGCGGCGGTCCACGGAATGTTCTGCACATCCACCTTGATGCCCGGATTCTCGGCCTCGAATTCATGGATCAGCTCGCTGACCACCTCCGCCTCGCGTCCCATCGCCCAGAAGCGCACGGTGGTGGTGCCCGGTTCGGTACGGGCGCAGCCGGCCACGGCCAACACGGCCAGGGCAGGCAGCGCCCAGCGGCGCAGGCGGTCGATCCAGTTCGGCATCGGGTTACTTGCCCTGGCCTGTATTGCGGTTGGCATTGTTCTTCTGTTCCTGCGCGGCAGCCGCGCGTGATTCGGCGATACCCACCGCGCGTGCCGCCGCGGCCTTTTCGTCTTTCTGCAGTTCCAGCGGCTGGAACGAACCTTCCGGTGCCAGCCAGCCACCGCTGAACCCGGCCCGTTCCAGGCCCTTGCGGATGTACGGGTTCTTCTTCATCACTTCCCAGACGAAGTCATCGCGGTAGTTGGCGATCATGGTCAGGATCGGGCCCTGGTCGATGGCGATGTAATCGCTGGCGACCCAGCCGCGATCCGGCACCAGGCGGCCGGTCTTGATCGGGATGTCGTAGTTGAAGCTGGGGTTGAACGAATCCAGGAAACCGTAGCTGGAATAGATGTAGTCGCCGTAGCGCTTGTGCATTTCCAGCGTGGCCGGGATCACCTGCTCGGGCGCGAACACCACCGAGGCGATCGCGGCGGTGGGGGCAATGGTGCCGTCATCGAAGTTCTCGCGCAGGCCGGCGCCGCGCGAGGAGTAGTGGCGGAACTGGCGCTGCTCGCCGCGGTACTCCTGGGTGGTGTTCTGCGGGCCGTCGCTGGCGGTCAGGCCCCATACGTTCTCGCCATAGTCCTTCCACTGCATCGGGTTGGCGATGGCGTACTCGCGCTGGGCCAGCGCAGCCGAGCGGCTGTTGAGGAAGTAGGTGCTGCCGCGCTCGCGCATGTACGCGTCCTGGATATCGCGGAAGTCGATCCAGACATGGCTGTACTGGTGGCCGAACAGCGGGCCGAAGGACAGGTATTCCTGGCCCTGGTAGACGCCCCAGTCGTTGTCGTAGGTGCGCGTCCACACCGTCCACGCATCCGGGCTGACCGGGTGCGTCGGCGACCCCAGGGAGAGGATGTAGACCATCATCGCCTCGTTGTAGCCCATCCAGTCGTGGTCGATGAAGCCGCTCTCCGGGAACCAGCCCATCGAGATCAGCGGCGCACGCTGCTGCAGCCACGGCCAGTCGACCTTCTTGTACAACGTGTCGGCGATCTGGCGGATCTCCTTCTCGCGCGGATCGTCACCGTCGTAGTACGACTGCGCGAACAGCACGCCCATCATCAGCAGCGCGGTATCCACCGAGGACAGTTCAACCCAGCTGTCGTAGCGACGCCCTTCCTGCATGTCCAGGAAGTGGTAGTAGAAACCCTTGTAGCCGGCCTTGCCGGTGCGCTGCGGGCCCATCGGCACGTCGCGGAAGAACTTCAGCGTGGTCAGGGTGCGGTCGATCGCCTGGTTGCGGCTGACCCAGCCGTTCTCGATGCCGATCGGATAGGCGGTCAGCGCGAAGCCGACCGAGGCGATGCTGGCGAACGGCCGCGACGGATAGCGGTCCGGGGTCAGGCCGTTGATCTCGTTGGTGGTATCCCAGAAGAACTGGAAGGTACGGCGCTCGATGTCATCGAACAACGGCGGCAGCACCGGCTTCATCGGCCGCGGCGGTGCGTCGGCCTCGATCAAGATCACCGGCGGCCGCGGCTTGGCAGGTTCCTGCTGGGCCGGCTGGCAGGCGGCCACGGCCAGGCTCAACGCTGCGGCGGACAACAGATGGCGTGCCTGCATGGCGCGATTTCTCCGGTGGTCTGATCGATGGGAAAGCATACCGTCCAATGATCTGAAATCGTTTACAAGATGCGTTCTGAAAAAACCACGAAAAACGTGGTTTGACACCGCGATCATTGCCCATGCCGCTGCCGCCTGGCCGGCAGCGGCATGGGCAATGGACCGGCACGGGGCCGGCCATTGCCTTTTTTCTTCCTGCCGATGCCGCCGGCGGAGCGGCGGCATCGGGGTATTGCTTCAGGCGGATCCGCTTAGAAGCGGAAGCCCACTTCGGCCTTCACCTGACGCGGGGTACCGATCACATCGCCGGTCTCGTTGTAGCTCACCAGCAGCTTGCCATCGCTCTTCACGTAGTTCAGGTTCGAGAAGTTGTCGAAGTTGAGCACGTTGATGATGTCGATACGCGCATACAGCTCGGTATCGCCGGCCAGCTTGAAGGTCTTGGTCGCCTGCAGGTCCAGCGAGCGGTAGCCGAAGATCTTGCCACCGAGCAGGAAGCGGCCATTGCCACCCGGAGTACCCGCGGCCGGAGTCGGCAGGCAGTTGGCAGTGCCAGCCTGCGCGATGCAGGACCAGTCATTGCCCGGGGTAGGCGTGGCCAGGGTCAGCTTGCCACCAAAGGTGATGCCCCAGAAGCCGTCATACGAGCCGGTGACCACCAGGCGATGGCGCGGCGCGCCGTTGGACTTGATGGTCGGGTACTCACCGATGGTGCCGCGATCGAACGAGTAATGCTCGTTGATGTTTCGGTTGTGACGCGCGTTGGTCCAGGTATAGGCGATCGAGGTGCCCCAACCGCTTTCCTTGCTGTACGGCTTCTGCGCCGACAGCAGCACCTGGGTGGAACGGGTCTTGATGCCCTGCTGGCCGATGATCAGGCTGCCGAAGCCCGGAATGTTGCAGTTCCACGGCTGGCCGTAGGTCGGCTCCTTGGCACCACACAGCATCTGGTTATCGAAGAAGTTGCCGTTGTTGAAGCGGTTGCCCAGGGTGAAGGCGAACCCATCATAGGTCAGCGTGCGAGAAATCGTCGCGTCGGTCAGCCACTCACCGAACTGGTTGCTCATGCCCAGGCTGAACTGGTCGGCGTACGGCACCTTCATGTTGTTGTTCAGCAGATCGACTTCCATGCCTTCATTGCTGGTGGAACCCAGCAGTGCCTGCACGTTCTCGATGCCGTTCATCAGGTTCGGGTTCCAGTCAAAGCACGGAGTCTGGCCGTACATGCAGTTGCCGGTGGCCGGGTTGCGGAAGTAAACGGTCGGCTGCGGCAGTGCCAGCTTGGTGGTTTCCAGTGCCAGGTTGTCGAACAGGTCGCGGTCATAGGAACGGCCGGCGCCACCATGGAACACGTGCCGTTCGTCGGCATTGACGTCATACGAGAAGCCCAGGCGCGGCTGCCAGGCGTTCTTGAAGTTCTTGCGGTTGTGGCCGGTGCTGATGTAGTCGTTGACGTTCAGCCCGCTGAGCGCCAGCGTCTGCGCATAGGTCTGGGACACGCCCGCCGGCGCGTTCGGATCCTGCGAGAACAGCGCCTTCACTACCTCCGGCGGGGTCACGAAATCGGTGTAGACCGGGTTCTTTTCGTAGTCCCAGCGCAGGCCGATGTTCAGCTGCAGGTGATCGTTGACCTGCCAGTCATCCTGGATGAACAGGCCAATCTGCTTGACCTTGGCACGCACCTCGGACTGCACGCCGGTGACGCCGGTGCTGGCCTTGGTGAACTGCGCCTTATACGGCGTGCTCGAGGGGAACGCCGGGTTGTCGATGGTGTAGGAGAACTGAGGGTTGATCTGCGCCGCGTCGGAAGCGTACAGGTCGATCTGCTTGTACTTGGCGCCCATCTTGATGGTGTGGTCACCCGCCCACTGCAGGCCGTCCAGGGTCAGGTTGTCCTCGATCGCCCAGCCCTTCTGGCCCTTCACCTGCGAGGCGAAGGCATCAGCCGCGCCAACCTGGACGAGTGTCTTCTCCTGCGGGCGGTTGGCGTCCGAGTCGCCGAAATCCGGTGCGGTGTAGATGATGCCGTTGCCCATGGTCAACGGCAGCGGATTGTTGAAGGCCTCCTCGTGGGTCACCATCAACTCGTTGTAGAAACGCTCACCGCTGTGGTTCCAGCGCAGCGCATAACGGCGGTCGGTGTTGTCCACGACCTTGCCGTGTACCTTCGCGGTCTGGCCACTGAACTGCTGCTGGGTTTCGTCGCGGTCCTGGAAGGTCAGTTCGATGCGATCGTTGTCAGTCGGCTCGAAGTCGATCTTGGCGAAGATCAGGTCCTGCTGGAACGGCTGGCTGGCCGGGCCGAGACCTGCGAGACCATCGGCGGGCAGATTGGCGGCCGACGGAGTGACGGCACCGTCCGGCGCGATGGTCACCGGCAGATCGAAGCGCTTGGCTTCGTAGGTGACGAAGAAATGGGCCTTGTCCTTGATGATCGGGCCACCCAGCGCGAAGCCGTATTCCTTCTCGGCCGAGTCTTCCTTGCTCTTGCCCGGCTGGCGTTCGGCCGGGGTCATCGCACGCATGCTTTCGTTGGTATAACGGTAGAAGGTCTCACCCTTGAACTCGTTGGTACCCGACTTGGTCGCAGCCGTGATCGCGGCGCTGGACACCTGGCCGTACTCGGCCTTGTAGTTGCCGGTGATGACCTTGTACTCACCGATGGCCAGCTGCGGGAACGGGTTGCCCGCACTGCCGGACTGGCCGGAGATGCCGCCACCCTTCACGTAGCTCTTCTGGCCCACACCATCGATATAGACGTTGGTGCCGTCGGAGTTGGTGGCACCGCCACGCAGCGAGGTGTTGCCCTTGGCATCGCGGGTGAAGATCATGCCCGGCACCGCGTCGGCGAACTCCAGGAAGTTGCGCGAGACCTGCGGCGTGGTCTGGATCTGCTGCAGGCTGACGGTCTTGCCGACTTCGGACGTGCGCACTTCCTGCAGCAGGGTCGGTGCGACAACGTTGACGGTGTCCAGGTTGGTGGCCGCGGTCGAACCCGGGGTGCTGCTGGCGGCACCGGCGAAGTTCAGGGTAGCAGTCGAGGCCACAGTGACGGTGACCTTCTGCGACTGGCCGTTGGCGACCACGTCATAGGTGCCCGGGTCCAGGCCCATCAGCGAGTAGCTGCCATCGGCACGGACGGTGCCGCGACGGACGGTGCCTGTGGCCAGGTTGGTGGCGGTCACTTCGGCGCCGGCCTGGGCGCCGGAAACCTGGCCGCGCAGGCTGGCATTGGCCGACTGCGCCATGACGTTCGGAGCGGCGGCCAGCATCAGGCAGCTGACCAGTGCGGTGCTCAGCAGCCGGCGCGCCGGCGTGCGGAAGGTGGTGTGCATCATCAACTCAATCTCCGGGTGGCGGTAACCGCTCGCGCGGTCCCTGCGATCAATCAAAAAAGAAGGAACGCCTCTGGCTTCAATGGCCCGATGGCGGAGTGGTGGAATCGCGAACTATCAAGCGGGGAACCAGGGTCTGCTTGTCCCCTGTCCCGTCCGTGGAGGTGCCGTCCATCAACTGCAGCAGGCGCGTCATGGCCCGGTCGCCGAGCTCGGCGATGCTGACCTGCATGGTGGTCAGCGACGGGTGGACGAAACGCGCCAGTGGAATGTCATCGAAACCCGCCAGGGCGACATCGGTCGGAACACGGACACCGGCCTGCGTGAATGCATACAGGCATCCCAGGGCCATCATGTCGTTGGCGGCGAACACGGCATCAGGCAGCGCTCCGGCTGCCAGCAACTCCTGACCGGCGCGATGGCCGGAAGCTTCGTCGAAATCACCGGGCAGCTCGATGCCCTCGGCGCCACCGCCAAAAGCCGCCAGCGCGTCACGGAAGCCGCGCAGGCGCTCGCGCGCGTCGAAGTTGAGATCCGGGCCAGAAATGAAAGCGATGCGACGGTGGCCGGCGTCAAGCAGATGGCGGGTCATCGCCATCGCACCGGCATGGTCGTCGATGCTCAGCACCGGGTGGTCCTGCCCGGGCAGATAGGTGTTGATCAACACCGTCGGCAACGACTGCGGCAGGTTGTCGGTCAGGAAACCGGGGCTCTCGGCATAGGGCGAGAGCACCAGCAGGCCGTCGACGCGGCCGCGCATGGCGCGCAGGGCCGCGCCCTGCTGCTCCTGGTCACCGTGGTAGCTGGACACCAGCAGGTGCTGGCGACGGCTACGGGCGACATTGTCGATGCCACGCATCAGTTCGGAGAAGAATTCGCCGTACAGGTCAGGCAGTACCACGCCCACCGTATTGGTGCGGCGGCTGCTCAGGCTGCGGGCGGCGGCGTGCGGGGTGTAACGCAGCCGTGCGGCCACCTCCAGCACAAGCTGGCGGACCGGTTCGGCGACATTTTCATGCCCGTTGAGCGCGCGGGAAACCGTGGCCACGGAGACCCGGGCTTCGCGAGCGACGTCTTTGATTGTGATAGCTGCCTTGTTCACGAAGCCGCCCTCCACGGCTTGGACCTACCAGCATTGGCGCGGAATGTAAGCGTTTCCATCTGGGCTTGTAAACAGTCCGTTAGGCGAATGTCCCGAAATGGACATGGAAATCTGTCTGCAGCGAGCCCCCGCAGGGACCCGCCAGGACAGCGTGGGACAAGGGCTCAGCCCTGTTCTGACGGGGTCTGCGCGCGGATGGACAACGCGTGGATATCGGTCTCCATCATCGTCCCCAGCGCGGCGTACACCGCGCGATGCCGGGCCAGCGGGCCCAGTCCGGCGAAGCGTTCACTGACCACATGTACGTTGAAATGGCCGCGGCCATCGCGCGCACCGGCATGGCCGGCGTGGCGATGGCTGTCGTCCTCGATCTCGAGCACGCTCGGCGCCAGCGCATGCTGCAGCGCATCACGCATTCGCGAGATCCGTTCCGCGTTCACGGCAACACCTTCCGGAACGGTCGCACCTGCACGCGGGTGTAGACGCCGGCGGCCACGTACGGGTCGGCGTCGGCCCAGGCCTGGGCCTGCAGCAGCGACTCGAACTGCGCGATCACCACCGAGCCGCTGAAACCGGCCGGGCCGGGGTCTTCACTGTCCACCGCCGGGCAGGGGCCGGCCAGCAGCAGGCGTCCCTCGTCGCGCAGCGCGTGCAACCGCGCCAGGTGTTCCGGCCGCGCCTGCAGCCGCTGCGCCAGCACATCCTGGCCGTCATACCCTTCGATCACATACCACACCGGCATTTCCTCGCTTGCGTTGTCGGGTCCGCAGATTCTAGCCAATGCGGCCCCTGCCCCGGCCCGGCTGGACACTGGCGCAACAAAGGCTTACCCTAGACTCCATTGCACGTGGCTGGATGCAGCAGCCCGTCGGTTTTTGCGGCCAACGCAGCCCCCGACGACCGTCCCGCTGCTTCAAACCGGACCACCTGGCCGGGCCACGTAGACGACCTCCCCGTAGTTCCGTCGCTGCCGTTTCCTGCGGCGCGTCCTGCTGTTTGATATGTGTGGAATCGCGCCGATCCCGGCGTGTCTGGTGCCCTGGGGCTCCGTGGCGTTGGCCCGGCGAACCCGGTGCCGCGACTGGTCCGTTGCAATCCTGATGTCCATTAGATGACTTCCGAACTCGCGCTCGACGCGAACCCGCCAACCCGGCCGCCCGCCCCCCAGCAGCAGGAAATGCCGCTGGCCGTGGTGCATGGGCAACCGGTCCTGCAGATTCCGCAGGACCTGTACATTCCGCCGGACGCGCTGGAAGTCATCCTGGATGCCTTCGAAGGCCCGCTGGACCTGCTGCTGTACCTGATCCGCCGCCAGAACCTGGATGTCCTGGACATTCCCGTCGCCGAGATCACCCGGCAGTATGTGGAATACATCACCGTGATGCGCGAGCTGCGCTTCGAGCTGGCCGCCGAGTACCTGGTGATGGCCGCGATCCTGGCCGAGGTGAAGTCGCGCATGCTGCTGCCGCGCCCGGTCAGCGAGGAAGGCGATGAGGCCGACCCGCGCGCCGAGCTGGTGCGCCGGCTGCAGGAATACGAACGTTTCAAGCAGGCCGCCGAGGACATCGACGCCCTGCCCCGCCAGGACCGCGACACCAGCCTGGCCCATGCCTTCATGCCCGAACGCGCTACGGTGAAACTGCCGCCGCCGGTGGACCTGAAGGAGATGCTGCTGGCGCTGCACGACGTGCTCAAGCGCGCCGAGCTGTTCAGCGGCCACGCCATCAAGCGTGAGGCACTGAGCGTGCGGCAACGCATGGGCGAAGTGCTGGGACGCCTGGAAGATGGCAAGTTCTATCGTTTTGAAGGCTTGTTCACGGCCGAAGAAGGCAAGCTGGGCGTGCTGGTCACGTTCCTGGCGGTGCTGGAACTGGCCAAGGAACAGCTGCTGGACATCGTCCAGGAAGAACCGCTGGCGCCGATCTACGTGAAATCGCTGGCCGCCGGCAACACCAACGCCCCGCTGCAGTTCAGCAGCGAGTTCGACGACAACGACGCCGCCAATGCAGACGAGTGAGCGCTGACTGCCGATGGATCAATTGCTGATCAACCGCATTGTCGAAGGTGCGCTGCTGGCCTCCAGCCAGCCGCTCACCCTGGCCCAGCTGAAGGACCTGTTCCCGGAAGAGGAACCGGCACCGCCGGGCAGCATCGAACGCGCACTGGAACGCCTGCGCGAAGCCTGCGAAGGCCGCGGCGTGGAACTGGTCGAGGTCGCCTCCGGCTTCCGCTACCAGGTCACCGGCGAAGTGCATGGCTGGATCAGCCGGCTGTGGACCGAACGCAAGACCCGTTACACCCGCGCCACCCTGGAAACCCTGGCGCTGATCGCCTACCGGCAGCCGATCACCCGCGGCGAGATCGAGCAGGTGCGCGGCGTGGCGGTCAGCAGCAACATCATCCAGGCGCTGGAAGAACGCGAGTGGATCCGCGTGGTCGGCCACCGCGACGTACCCGGCAAGCCGGCGCTGTTCGGCACCACCAAGGGCTTTCTGGATTATTTCGGCCTGAAGCGATTGGATGAGCTGCCGCCACTGTCGGAACTGAAGGACCTGGGCGAGCTGGAACCCCAGCTGTCCCTGGACCGCGATGCACCGGCAACGGCAAGCGCCGACGGTCCTGACATCTCGGCCGGCGACGAAGGCGCTGCCGCGAACGATGATGCCGGCCTGGCCGGCAGTGACACCCCCGATTCCGCCGACGCAGCCCCTGCGCCGGCTTCCGATGAGCAAGCACCTTCGCCCCTCGATGATGGGCACCCCGATTCCGCGCCGGGCGAGCGCGCGGTGCCAGTGAACGAACGCGAAGACAACGCCGTCGCGATGACGACCGTGGCTGTTGACCAAGCCGATTCCGAACCAGAGGCCGACCCCGAAACCGTCGGCCGGAGCAAAACTGATGAGTGACACCCCTCGCAAGCTGTCGTTGAACAAGCTCTCGCTCAAGCGCGAAGCCACCTCCGAACAGTTCAAGTTGGAAGAACGCCTGCACAAGGTGCTGGCACAGGCCGGCCTTGGCTCGCGCCGCGCGCTGGAACAGCGCATTGCCGAAGGCCTGGTCAAGGTCAACGGTGAAGTCGCGCAGACCGGCATGTCGGTCAAGAGCGGCGACAAGATCGAACTGGATGGCCGTGGCTTCGTCGCCACCGCCCTGGCCGAGCCGTCGCGCGTGCTGGTCTACAACAAGCCGGAAGGCGAAGTGACCACCCGCGATGATCCGGAAGGCCGCCCGACCGTGTTCGAATCGCTGCCGCCGCTGAAGGGCGCGCGCTGGATCGCGATCGGCCGCCTCGACATCAACACCACCGGCCTGCTGCTGGCCACCACCGACGGTGAACTGGCCAACGCCATGATGCACCCGTCGTTCGAGGTCGAGCGCGAATACGTGGTGCGCGTGCGCGCGCCGGAAGGCGAGGAAAAGGTCTCCGACGCCATCGTCGACCGCCTCACCCGTGGCGTCGCGCTGGAAGACGGTCCGGCCAAGTTCGACGAGATCGAACGCATCGGCGGCACCGACTCGCACGACTGGTTCCGCGTCGTGGTGAAGGAAGGCCGCAACCGCGAAGTGCGTCGCCTGTGGGAGTCGCAGGGCTGCCAGGTCAGCCGCCTGAAGCGCACCCGCTACGGCAAGGTGAGCCTGCCGCGCGAACTGGCCCGTGGCCATTCAGTGGAACTGGGCACCGCGCAGGTTGAAGCCCTGCGCGCGCAGCTGAAGCTGGAAGAAGGCGCACCGTCGGCACTGACCCTGCAGCCGGTGATCGGCCAGCGCCGCGCCGCCAAGACCACCGTGCGCGTGCGCGAAGGTGGCCGCGGCAACGCCTACGTCAACGGCCACAACACCGCCGACGAAGGTCGCGAGCTGCGTCGCTTCGACAACGTGCGCGAAGACCGCGGCCGTGGTCGCGGCGGCAAGGGCGGCGGCTTCAAGGGCGGCCTGACGGTCAGCGGCGAAGCGGCGGCCAAGCAGTCGCAGAAGCCGTTCAAGCAGCGTGCCCAGAAGAACGATCGTTCGCTGCCGGAAGGCAACCCGGCCGCGTTCCGCACCTGGTACGTGCCGGATGGCGTGAGCACCGGCCCGAGCGGCCATCGCAATGCCGGTCCGGGCGCACGTGGCCCGGGTGCCCGTGGTCCGGGCGCAGGCGGCCAGGGCCGTCCGTACGGCAAGCCGAAGGGTCCGGGTGCTGGCGCCGGTGGCGGCCAGGGCCGTGGCGGCTTCGGCGGTGAAGGCCGTGGCGGCGCAGGCGGCCAAGGTCGTCCGGCCGGCGCGGGCAACCGCTCGCAGGGCCAGGGCAACAAGCACCCGTACGGCCATCCGGGCAATGCCCCGAGCTTCCCGTCCGACCACGCCACCCCGGGCTTCACCCCGTATGGCAGCCCGAAGCCGGCGCAGGGCGCCCGTCCGGGCGGTCGCGGTCCGGGCGGTGGCAACAACCGTGGCCCGGGCGGTAACCGTGGTCCCGGTGGTCCGGGTGGCAACCGAGGCCCGGGCGGCCCCGGCGGCAACCGCGGTCCGGGCGGCCCGCGCCGCAGCGGCCCGCGCGGCGGCTGATCAGCGATCCGACTGAAATGAAAAACCCCAGCTCCGGCCGGGGTTTTTCTTTAAAAAGGGGACGGAGGGGATTAAGTCGTTTTTGCCACGGCGTGTGTCGAAGGGGCGAAAGCGACTTAATCCCCTCCGTCCCCTTTTGCGTGGCGCTGGAACGCGGCGGGTGTGGTGCCGGTCATGCTGCGGAAGAAGGCGATGAACGGGCTCTCGGCGGAGAAGCCGGTGTCCTGCGCCACATGCGCGACGCGATGGCCGAGCAGCAGCAGCTCCATGGCCCGCATCAGGCGCCATTGCTGGCGCCAGGCCTGGTAGCTCATGCCGGTATCACGCTGCATCAACCGGCCGACGGTACGCGCGCTCAGGCCCGTGCGCGCAGCCAGCTCCCCCAGTTCGGGCGGCAACTGTTCGGCCAGCGGCAGGCAACGTGCGATCCGCGGATCACTCGGCAGAGGCAGGTCCATCGGCGCCACCGGTGCAGCGGCGATTTCCAGCACGCACAACGCCAGTTGATGGTGTGCGCGCGGCGACTGCCAGTCATGGTCGAACGGTGCCTGCGCGATCGGCTCCAGCAAGGCCTGCAGCAGCGGGCCCACGCCGATGATGGCCGGCTGGCGGGGCAGTTGGGCCGACAGGGTGGCATCGAAGTACAACGAACGGTAGTCGACCGCCTGGCGCATCTGCGCGCGATGGCGCAGCCCACCCGGAATCCACGCTGCGCGCGCGGGCGGCAGCAGGCTGATGCGATCACCGTAGGTCAGGCGCGTACAGCCCTGCCGGGTGTACAGCAGCTGCGCGCGCGCATGCTGGTGCCAACCCGAGTCGTGATCGGCCAATGAGGCCGCGATACCCAGCACCGGAGCGCCCCAGGCATCGGCGTCGAAGTGCGCATCCGGCTGCAACCAGGCCATGTCTGATTTCATGCATTCGATGACAGGATAGACAGAGTGCGCCATTGCGGACGCAACCACAATGCGCGGCCCTGTTTCTGGAGCGCCCGCATGTCGCGCCGCCTGTTGCTGCTCACCATTGCACTGCTGATGTTTCCGCAGTTGGCACAGACCCTGTACAGCCCGGCCCTGGCCGATCTGGCCGAACGCTTCGCCCTGCCGCCGAGTGCCGCCAGCCAGGCCATGAGCCTGTACCTGTTCGGCTTCGCTGCAGGCGTGCTGCTGTGGGGGCGCCTGGCCGATCGTATCGGTCGTCGCCCCGCCCTTCTCTGTGGCCTCGGCGTCTTCGCAGTGGCTGCACTGGGCGGGCTGATGGCTGGCAGCTTCGGCCAGGTGCTGCTGGCCCAGGCGTTGGCCGCAGTCGGCGCCGCCGCCGCTTCGGTGGTCACCCAGACCGTGCTGCGCGACCATCTGCAGGGGCCGGCATTGGCGCAGGCATTCTCCTGGATCGGCATGGCCCTCGCCCTGAGCCCGGCCATCGGTCTTGCACTGGGCACGCTGCTGGTCACCGCCAATGGCTATCTCGGCGTACAGTCCGGCCTGCTGCTGATAGCTGCCCTGCTGGCAGTCGCATGCCTGGCTGGCCTGCGCGAAAGCCGCCCTGCACAGATCCCGCACACGCTCATGCTGCCGCTGCTGCGGGAACTGCTGCGCGATCGCTGGATCTGGTCACACGCGTTGCTGGTGATGGCCTTCAACGTGGCGATGTACAGCTGGTATGCACTCGGCCCCTTCGTGTTTGCGCGCCTGCACTGGCCAGCCACCTGGTTCGGCGCCAGCGGCGCGGTGCTGGCATTGGGCTCGGCACTGGGCGCGTGGGGCAATGGCCGCCTGCTGCGTGCAGGCGTTGCCGCAACCACGCGCATCCGCATCGCCGCAGGCCTGGTTCTGACGGGAGGCCTGCTGGCCGCGCTGCTGCATGATCACCCTGCCCTGGTCGCGGCGATGGTGCCGGTGGTGACGGGCTTCGGCCTTGCCATTCCCAATGTGCTCGGCCAGGCCCTGCGCGGCTATCCGCATTGTCTCGGCAGCGCAGGCGCGCTCTTCGGCCTGCTCTACTACCTGTTGATCGGTGCGGCAATGGCGCTGGTCGGTGCAGTGCAGCTGCTGGCACCGACCCTCATCGTGTGTGGCCTGCTGGCCTTGTGGCTGCAGCGGCGGCGTCCCGCTGCAGCCTAGGAATTGCTGCAAAAGCAGCGCACTGTGCGCGGCTTCCGGGAACGGCTTTGATTCCCTGGCTATCGTGCGCGCTCTCCCACACCAGGCAGATGCCCATGATCACCATTACCGCCGAACAGGCCCGCGCCAACGCCGATGCCGCCAAGCGCCCGATCGAACTGTTCTACCGCGACCTCGACAACGCCATCCAGATCGGCTCGGAGAATGGCCGCCGCTATCTCGTGTTCGGCTTCAGCCAGGTGATGGCCAGCGAGCAGCTCGTCGAAGACGTGACCGCACAACTGCTCAAGAATGGTTTCGGTGTCGAACGGTTGTTGAGCGATTCCGAACAGCACTACATCCGCATCAGCTGGGGATCTGCCGAGCCGTCGCGCCTCAGCGCCGGCTGAGGGTGAACGCGGTGCCGTCCACGCCCAGGTCCCAGCCCTTGCCGGTACCGGACAGGGCCAGCGAGATGTCGCCCTTGGTCATCACCTGCGCGTTGCTGGACTTCACCGCACCGGCGTGCGCACCCACCGAGGCGTAAGTACCCAGTAGTTCGTTGACGCTGACCGCGCCGGTGAAGCTGCCACGCCCGTTGGTGATCTTCGACTTGCCCACGGTCAGGCCGCCGCCCTTCATCTGGATGCGCACCGGCATGCTGGCGCCGTTGCTGCAGGTGACCGTGCCATTGCCGGAGGCGGTCTTGTAGATCAGCGACCAGCCGGACAGGTTGTAGCGCAGCTGGCAATCGAGGTTGCCGGCGGCGTGCGCGGCCGGGGCCAGCGATGCGGCGGACAGGGCCAGCAGCAGGGCGAAGGGCGTGTTCATGGCAGGACTTCCAGTTCGGTCGGACTGGCGGCGAATCTAGCAGCGCGCGCGTGCACGTTGAATGCAGGCGCGCGTGCTGGTGCGGCGGCGTTCAGGCCATCGCTCAGGCCTGCTCGTCCAGGTGGAAGGCATCGGCATCAAGCATCGCCGGGAAGCGCGCACGGTGTGCGGCCAGCGCCTCGGCCGAGATGGTGGTGGTGACCACCTGTTCGCGCTCGCGGATTTCCACCTGTGGCTGGCCGAGGAAGTCGATCACCGCGCTGTCACCGGCGTAATGCAGCTGGTTGCCATCGACGCCGACACGGTTCACCGCGGCAACGAAGCACAGATTCTCGATCGCACGTGCACGCAGCAGTGTCTTCCACGCATAGGCACGTGCCGACGGCCAGTTGGCGACGAAGATCTGCAGGTCGAAATCCAGCTGCTGTGGACGTTCAACGTTGTAACGGTTGCGGCAGAACACCGGGAAACGCAGGTCGTAGCAGACCTGCGGATTGATCCGCCAGCCCTTCCATTCCACGCTCAGGCGCTCGCGACCGGCCGCATAGCGCTCGTGCTCGCCGCCATAGCGGAACAAGTGGCGCTTGTCGTAGTACTGCAGCTCGCCGTCGGGCGTGGCGAACAGCAGGCGGTTGTAGACGCCCTCGCCCTCGCGCAGCTGCACGCTGCCGATGACCGCCGCGTTCAAGGCCTTGGCCTGCTCGCGCACCCAGGCCACGGTCGGGCCGTCCATGCCTTCGGCCTGGGCGATGGCGTCGTTGGAGAAGCCACTGGTGAAGGTCTCCGGCAGGACCACCAGATCGGTGGTGCCGGCCAGCGGTGCCAGCAGCGCGCCGTAGTACTCACGGTTGCCCGCCGGGTCATGCCAGCGGGTGTCGCCCTGGACGAGGGAAATGCGCAGGTCCTGCATGTTCACGCCTCCGCTCAGAGCAGGCGCAGGCGTTCGATCGCCGCGTCCATCGTTGCTTCATTCTTGGCGAAGCACAGGCGCACCAGGCGCTGGCCGGCCGGCGGGTTCTCGTAGAACGGCGACAGCGGAATGGCAGTGACGCCCTTCTCGATGGTCAGCCACTTCACGAACTCATGGTCCGGCAGGTCGCTGATGGCCGAGTAGTCGACCAGCTGGAAGTAACCGCCCGGCACCGGCAGCGCCTTCAGCCGGGTGCTGGCCAGCTGTTCGCGGAAGCGATCGCGCTTGGCCTGGTAGAACGCACCCAGCTCCAGGTGGTGTTCGGGCTCATCGCGGATCATCGCGGCGAAGCCGTACTGCGCCGGGCCGAAGCTGGTGAAGGTGTTGTACTGGTGCACCTTGCGGAACTCGGCGGTCAGCGCCGGCGGGGCGATCGCATAGCCGATCTTCCAGCCAGTGCAGTGGTAGGTCTTGCCGAAACTGGAGATGACGAACGCGCGCTCGCGCAGTTCCGGGTAGCGCAGCGCCGACTCGTGGCGGCGACCGTCGTAGATGATGTGTTCGTACACCTCATCGGAGATCAGGTAGATCTGCGTGCCGCGCAGCAGCTCGGCCAGCGCCTGCATGTCCTGCGCCGACAGCATCGCACCGGACGGATTGTGCGGGGTGTTGACGATCAGCATGCGGGTACGCGGGGTGATCGCCGCACGCACGCGGTCCCAGTCGACCGCGAACGTCTGCGGATCCAGCGACACGTGCACGGCCTTGGCGCCAGCCAGATCGATCGCCGGTTCATAGCAGTCATACGCCGGGTCGAGCACGATCACTTCCTCGCCCGCACGCACCACGGCATGGATGGCGTTGAAGATGGCCTCGGTGCCGCCGCTGGTGACGGTGATTTCGCTGTCCGCGTCGACCTGCGCGCCGTAGCAGTCCAACGCCTTCTGCGCGATGGCCTGGCGCAGCGGCGCCACACCCGTCATCGGCGGGTACTGGTTCAGCCCGGCGGCCATCGCCCTGGCGGTTTCATCGATCAGGCGCTGCGGTGCGGAAAAGTCCGGGAACCCCTGACCGAGGTTGACTGCGCCGTGTTCGGCGGCGAGCTGGGACATCACGGTGAAGATCGTGGTACCGACCTTGGGCAGCTTGGTGGTGGGTTGCATCGGCCTGGGGATATGGGGAGACAGACCCCTGAGTTTACGCAATCCCTGCTTCGGTAGTGCCGGCCGCTGGCCGGCAACCCCAGGCAATCTGCGACGCTGGGTCGCACCTGCCGGCCAGCGGCCGGTACTACCCTGTGAATTCACCGCTACAATTGCCGCCGCACTCCGGCATGAAGACCTTTGCCCCTTGAACACCCCTGCATTGCTGGCCGCCAGCGGCCTGAGCTTTTCCCGCAATGACGAGCCGGTGTTCGGCCCGCTGGACTTCCATGTGGACGCCGGCGAAGCCCTGCTGGTTCAGGGCGGCAATGGCGCCGGCAAGACCACCCTGCTGCGCGTGCTGGCGGGCCTGGCCCGGCCTGGTGCCGGGCAGGTGCGGATCGATGGCAGGCCGGCCGGCAATGCCGAGCGCGCGCGTTACGTCGCCTACCTCAGCCACCTGCCCGCATTGAAGCCCGATCTGGACACGCTGGAGAACCTGCATTTCCTGTGCGGCCTGCACGGCCGTCGCGCACGGCAGATGCCGGGCAACGCGCTGGCCATCGTCGGCCTGGCCGGTTATGAGGACACTCTCGTTCGGCATCTGTCCGCCGGACAGAAGCGGCGGCTGGCACTGGCACGCATCTGGCTGTCACCGGCGCCGTTGTGGCTGCTCGACGAACCCTATGCCAACCTCGACCTGGAGGGCATCACCCTGGTCAACCGGATGATTTCCGCGCATCTGCGTGCCGGCGGCGCTGCACTGGTCACCACCCACGGCGCCTATGCTGCACCACCGGTGCGTACCCGCCAGCTCGACCTAGGCGGTACCGCATGATCGCGCCAGGCACCGAACCGGGCCTGTGGCAGACCGCAGCGGCCCTGCTCAAGCGCGACCTGCGCCTGCTCTGGCGCCGCCGCGGCGATGCGCTGCAGCCGCTGCTGTTCGCGGTACTGGTGGTGGTGCTGTTCGCGCTCGCCCAGGGCCGCGAACCGCAACTACTGGCCGTCACCGCCGGCGCGGTGCTGTGGCTGGCCGTGCTGCTGGCCGGCCAGCTGTCACTGGATTCACTGTTCCGCTCCGATGCCGAAGACGGCTCGCTGGAGCAATGGCTGCTGGCGCCGGTGCCGCTGGCCTGGCTGGTGCTGGTGCGCGTGCTGCTGCACTGGGCCACCACTGCGCTGCCGCTGATCGTGGTCAGCCCGTTGCTGGCCGAAATGCTGCATCTGCCGCATGACCAGCTGCCGATGTTGCTGGCATCGTTGCTGCTGGGAACACCGTTGCTGAGCCTGATCGGTGGCGTGGTCGCTGCACTGACCGTAGGCATCCGGCGCTCTGGTATTCTCGTGGCGTTGCTGTCGTTGCCGCTGTACGTGCCGGTGCTGGTGTTCGGTGCAGGCAGCCTGGCAGCGGCGGGACGCGGACAGGATCCGGTCGGTGCGCTGCTGATGCTGGGCGCCGGCCTGCTGGTCGCGCTGGTGCTGGCGCCGTTGGCCACCGCCGCTGCAATACGTATTTCTCTGAGTTGACCGAGCTGAGAGCCAATCCACCCCTGCTGGATAGCCGCCACGCATGAATCCGATTGTCCGCTGGTTCCACCAACTCGGTTCGCCCCCCACGTTCGACCGATTCGCTGCCCGCTGGTCGCGGGTGTTCTACCTCGCGGCGGTGCCGGTGCTGCTGGTCGGCATGTGGCAGGCGCTGCTGGTGGTGCCGCCGGAAGCCAAGCAGCTGGACAGCTTCCGCATCCTCTACATCCACGTGCCCAGCGCCTGGATGAGCCTGTTCGTGTTCGCGCTGATGGCGCTGTATGCCGCCATCGCGCTGATCTGGCGGATCAAGGTCTGCGAGATCCTGGCCATGGCCTGCGCACCGATGGGTGCCGGTTTCACCCTGATCACCCTGCTCACCGGCAGCATCTGGGGCAAGGGTACCTGGGGCACCTGGTGGGACTGGGACCCGCGCATGACCAGTGAGCTGGTGCTGCTGTTCCTGTACCTGGGCGTGATCGGCCTGTATCACGCCATCGAAGACCGCCGCAGCGCCGCACGCGCAGCCGGCCTGCTGGCCATCGTCGGCGTCAGCCTGCTGCCGGTGATCCGCTATTCGGTGGACTGGTGGGGCGGCCTGCACCAGCGCCAGTCGATCAACGTGTTCGGTGAATCGGCGATCAGCAGCGCGATGATCGCGCCGCTGTGGTGGATGGTGATCGGCACCAAGTTCTGGTTCGCCGGTTCGGTGCTGGCCAAGGCCCGTGCCGACAATCTCGACCGCGAGGCCGGCAAGGCCTGGGTCGGCGGCCGCGTCGATGCCGCACGTCCGGCCGGGGAGGCCCAGCCATGACCCACCTGCCCTATGTGATCGGCGCCTACGCCGTGTTCGTGCTGGTACTCGGCGCCGATGCCATCGGTTCGTGGCTGCGCCTGCGCGTGGCACGCCGGTTGGCGCTGGCACGCCAGCAGCGGCAGCAGACCCGCGCCGTCAAACAGGACGCTGCGGCGCCGCTGTCGACGGAGCTGGAACGATGACGCCGGTACAACGTCGCCGCCTGGTCTGGGTACTGCTGGCCCTGCTCGCCTCCGGGCTGGCCACCGCGCTGGTGGCGATGGCGCTGGAACGCAACATCGCCTACCTGTACACGCCTTCGGAAGTGCTGCGCGGCGATGTCGATGCGCAGTCGCGGTTCCGCCTGGGCGGCATGGTGGTGAAGGGCTCCTTCAACCGCCCGGTCGGTTCGCTGGAAGCACGTTTTGAAGTGACCGACGGCGATGCCCAGCTGGCGGTGACCACGTCGCGGATCCTGCCGGACATGTTCGCCGAAGGCACGGCGGTGGTTGCCAGCGGCCGCCTGCAGGACGATGTGTTCGTCGCCGACGAGGTGCTGGCCAAGCACGATGAGAAGTACGTGCCGAAGGAAGTGGCCGACAAGATGGGCGACGCACATCGCAAGCACGACGTGCCGGTGACGGCACCCGAGGTGCGCTGAGTGCTGCCCGAACTGGGTCAGATCCTGCTGCTGTGCGCGTTGCTGGCCTCGCTGCTGCAGGCCGGCCTGCCGCTGGTCGGCGCGCAGCGCAACAACAACGCGTGGATGGCGGTGGCACGACCTGCCGCGTTCGCGCAGCTGCTGCTGGTCGCCGGCGCGTTCGCCGTGCTGACCGCTGCGTTCGTGCAGCAGGACTTCTCGGTGCGCTACGTGGCCGAGAACTCCAATTCGCTGCTGCCGATGATCTACCGCTACTCGGCGGTGTGGGGCGCGCACGAGGGCTCACTGCTGATGTGGGCACTGGTGCTGGCGCTGTGGACCGGCGTGGTGGCGCTGTTCTCGCGGCACCTGCCGGCACCGGTGCAGGCGCGTGTACTGGCGGTGATGGGCATCGTCAGCGTCGGATTCCTCGCCTTCCTGATCTTCACCTCCAACCCGTTCCTGCGCCTGAATCCGGCCCCGCTGGAAGGCCGTGATCTCAACCCGCTGCTGCAGGACCCCGGGCTGATCATCCACCCACCGATGCTCTACATCGGGTATGTCGGCTTCGCGGTGCCGTTCGCATTCGCCGTGGCCGCGCTGCTGGAAGGTCGTGTCGACGCACGCTGGCTGCGCTGGACGCGGCCGTGGACCAACGTCGCCTGGGGCTTCCTGACCCTGGGCATCGCGCTGGGCAGCTGGTGGGCCTATTACGAGCTGGGCTGGGGCGGCTGGTGGTTCTGGGACCCGGTGGAAAATGCCAGCTTCATGCCGTGGCTGGTCGGTGCGGCACTGATCCATTCGCAGGCGGTCACTGAGAAGCGCGGCACCTTCGGCAGCTGGACCCTGCTGCTGGCGATCGCGGCCTTCGCGCTGTCGCTGCTCGGCACCTTCCTGGTGCGCTCCGGTGTGCTGACCAGCGTGCATTCGTTCGCTGCAGATCCGTCGCGCGGCCTGTTCATCCTGGTGTTCCTGTCGGTGCTGGTCGGCGGCAGCCTGCTGCTGTACGCGCTGCGTGCCAGCCAGCTCAGCGTGGACGCCGACGATCCGCGCCGTGGCTTCACCGCCACCTCGCGCGAGACCCTGCTGCTGGCCAACAACCTGCTGCTGGCCACCGCCTGCGCGATGGTGCTGCTCGGCACACTGTATCCGTTGCTGGCCGATGCACTGTCGCTGGGCAAGATCTCGGTCGGCCCGCCCTACTTCGGCAGCCTGTTCCTGCTGCTGATGGCACCGATGATCCTGCTGCTGCCGTTCGGCCCGCTGGTGAAGTGGCAACGCGACCAGCCCTCGCGCGCGTTCGCGCTGCTGGCACCCTGGCTGGGGCTGGCGGTGCTGCTGGGTGCGCTGGCCTGGTGGCAGGCGCCGCAGAACGGCTGGAAGGCCGGTCTCGGTGTCGCTGCCGCGGTCTGGGTCGGCTTCGGTACCGCACGTTTCGTCTGGCAGCGACTGCGCGGCAATGGCCGCTTCACCGCCGAAATGCTCGGCATGATCGTCGCCCATGCCGGCATCGCCGTGTTCCTGGCCGGTGCGCTGCTGGTGGAAGCCCTGAACGTACAGCGTGAAGTGGCGCTGGCACCGGGCCAGCAGGTGGTGGTCGGCCGCCACGAAGTACGCTTCGAGGGCGTGGACCATCGCGAAGGACCGAACTTCATCGCCGACCGCGGCCACCTGCGCGTGTTCCGCAACGGCCGCGAGCTGGCCCTGCTGCATCCGGAAAAGCGCCAGTACGCCAGCGGCGGCCAGGTGATGACCGAGGCCGGCATCGATGCACGCCTCGATGGTGATGTCTACGTGGCGTTGGGCGAGCCGCTGGGCAACAATGCATGGGCGGTCCGGGTGCACATCAAGCCGTTCGTGCGCTGGATCTGGCTGGGCGCGCTGTTGATGGCCCTAGGCGGATTCATCACCGCCGCCGACCGCCGCTTCCTTCGTCCGTAGGAGTTTCCATGTCCGAGTCCCCCGCCCCGCGCCCCTCCCGCCCGCTGCCGCCGGTAGCCATCGTGATCGGCGTGCTGTTCTTCTTCGGCCTGCTCGGGCTGATGATCTACGGGGTGATGAAATCGGGCGATCCGCAGCGCGACGTGCTGCCATCGGCGCTGATCGACAAGCCGGCGCCGGCGTTCGCGCTGCCGGTGCTGCACGACCCGGAAATGATCGTGCACAGCGACGAACTGCGCGGCGCGCCTTACCTGTTTAACGTGTGGGGCAGCTGGTGCGCGGCCTGCCGCGAGGAACACCCGGTGCTGACCCGTTTCGCCGAGAGCAAGCGCGTGCGCGTGATCGGCTACAACTGGAAGGATGAACCGACCGATGCCCTGCATTGGCTGGAACAGCTGGGCAACCCGTTCATGGTCGTGCTCAGCGACGTGGAAGGCCGCACCGCGATCGACTGGGGCGTGACCGCCGCACCGGAGACCTTCCTGGTCGATGGCAGCGGCGTCGTGCGCTGGAAGTACAGCGGTGCGATGACCCAGCGCGTGGTCGACGAGAAGCTGATCCCGGCACTGGAGAAGATCGAGAAGGCCCAGGGCAATGCCGGCAGCACGCTGCACACGGCGCCCTGAGCCCATGCGCTGGCTGCTGGCATTGCTGCTTCTGATGCTGCCGCTGGCCGTGCTGGCCCAGCAGCCGCTGCACGATCCACAGCCCCTGCAGTTCCGCGATGGCGCCGAAGAACGTCGCTTCCACGACCTGGCCTCGCAGCTGCGCTGCGTGCAGTGCCAGAACCAGTCGCTGGCCGATTCCAACGCGCAGATCGCCCAGGACCTGCGTCGCGAGGTGCTGCAGCTGATGCAGCAGGGCCACGACGACGCGCAGATCAAGCAGTTCCTGGTCGCCCGCTACGGTGAGTTCGTGCTCTATCAACCGCCTCTGCAGCCGGGCACTTGGCTGCTGTGGGGCGGTCCGCTGCTGGTGCTTGGCGCCGGCGCGCTGGTGGTACTGGGCATCGTCCGCCGCCGTGGCCGCACGGTTGCTGCCGCCCCCGCCAGCAAGACCGATGAAGGAGACGGATGGTGAGCCATTGGCTGCCGATGCTGGCTGGACTAGTGGCCGCACTGATGGCGGCGCTGGTGCTGTGGCCGCTGCGCCACCACGGTCGCCGCGGTTTCGTGGTGGGCGTGCTCGCGCTGGGCGTGGCCGGTGCCTGCCTGTATCTGCTGGTTGGTGATCCGCGTGCCGCACAGGTACAACCGACCCCGTCGGTAGCCACCCTGCGCGATGGCGTGCAGGCCCTGCAGGATGCACTGAAGCGAGACCCGCAGCGAGCCGATGGCTGGACGCTGCTGGGCCGGTCGCAGGCCGAACTGGGCAACGCCGCAGCCGCAGCGGATGCCTTCGCACGTGCTGCCGCTCTCGCCCCGGAAGACCCCGGCGTGCTGGTGGAAGCGGCGCAGGCACGTGCGCAGGCCGATGCCGGCAAGCAGTTCGATGACACCGCGATGGCCTGGTTGCAGCAGGCTCGTGCGCTGGCGCCCGATGCAGAGCGCGCCAGCTGGCTGCTGGGCATCGCCCTGCGCCAGCGCGGAAAGAATGCCGAGGCTGCCGACATCTGGAGCGGCCTGCTGCCACGGCTTGAGCCCGGCGCCGCGCAGGCGCTGCAGGCGCAGATCGCCATCGCCCGTGAGGCCGCCGGCCAGGCGCCCGATGCTGCCGCTGCGGCGCCACCGGCGCTGCTGCAGGTGCGCGTGCAACTGCCTGCGCTGAACAACGCCGAGTGGCCCGCCAGCACCCAGGTATTCGTGCTGGCCCGCGCCGTGGGTGGACCGCCGATGCCGGTGGCCGCACGCAAGCTGCCTCTGGCCGGTTTCCCGGCCACGGTCGGGCTGGGCGACGCAGACAGCCCGATGCCGACCGCACCGTTGTCCGCGCATCGCGAAGTGGAAGTGCTGGCACGCATCTCGCGCAGCGGCAGTGCCAACCGCAGCGAGGACGATCTGCAGAGCGTGCCGGTAAAGGTGAGCCTGCCGCATGAAGGCGTGGTGGAGCTGCGGTTCCCGTAGTGCCGGCCGCTGGCCGGCAACCACGCGGGCGCATCCAGATTCATGAGGTTGCCGGCCAGCGGCCGGCACTACCGGATGCATCGCCGATGGAAACCAGCGTGTCGCCAGCTCCACATGCGGCCCCGCTAGAATGGCTGCATGACCGAATTCATCCCGCCCGGCACCCGCTTCCACGCCCTGCCCTCGCCGTTCCCGTTCAAGCGCGGTGGCGCCCTGCATGGCGCACGCGTGGCCTACGAAACCTGGGGAACGCTGGCCGCCGACGCCAGCAACGCGATCCTGATCGTGACCGGCCTGTCGCCGGATGCACACGCCGCTGCCAATGACGCCAACCCCGCAGTGGGCTGGTGGGAAGGCATGGTCGGCCCCGGCAAGCCGATCGATACCGACCGCTGGTTCGTGGTATGCGTGAATTCGCTGGGCAGCTGCAAGGGCTCGACCGGTCCCGCCTCGCTCAACCCGGCCACGGGCCAACCGTATCGCCTCGACTTCCCCGAGCTGTCGATCGAAGACGGCGCACGCGCCGCCATCGAAGTCGTGCGTGCCCTGGGCATCGAACAGCTGGCCTGCGTGGTCGGCAATTCAATGGGCGGCATGACCGCACTCGCGGTACTGATGCTGCACCCGGGCATTGCGCGCAGCCACGTCAACATTTCCGGCAGTGCGCAGGCACTGCCGTTCTCGATCGCGATCCGTTCGCTGCAGCGCGAGGCGATCCGCCTTGATCCACGCTGGAATGGCGGCCACTACGACGATGCCGAGTATCCCGAGTCCGGCATGCGCATGGCGCGCAAGCTGGGCGTGATCACCTACCGTTCGGCACTGGAATGGGATGGGCGCTTCGGCCGCGTGCGGCTGGATTCGGACCAGGCCGACGACGATCCGTTCGGCCTCGAATTCCAGGTGGAAAGCTATCTGGAAGGCCATGCACGGCGCTTCGTGCGCTTCTTCGATCCGAACTGCTATCTGTACCTGAGCCGTTCGATGGACTGGTTCGACCTGGCTGAGTATGCCGACGGCGACGTGCTGGCCGGGCTGGCGAAGATCCGGGTGGAGAAGGCGCTGGCGATCGGCGCCAACACCGACATCCTGTTCCCGGTGCAGCAGCAGCAACAGGTCGCCGACGGCCTGCGCGCCGGCGGTGCCGATGCGCGCTTCATCGGTCTGGAGTCGCCGCAGGGCCATGACGCCTTCCTCGTCGATTTCGAGCGTTTCGGCCCGGCCGTGCGCGGCTTCCTCGACGCGCTGTAAGTGGCATGGCGGCGTAACCTCGCGCTGGCCGCATTCGGTGCGTTGATCGCACTGACGGTCAGCGGCGTGCTGCCGCTGTGGCTGGGCGGTTGGTGCCTGCTCTCCAGCGCAGTGTCGTTCGGCCTGTACGGCCACGACAAGCGCGCGGCGCAGCGAAAGCAGTGGCGGATTCCCGAGCGCACACTGCAGTTGCTGGCTTTTGCCGGCGGTTGGCCGGGCGCGCTGCTGGGCCAGGCGCTGTTCCGCCACAAGCATCGCAAAGCCGGATTCCAGTGGGTGTTCTGGCTGTGCGTGCTGGCCAACGTGGCCTCGATCGCGGTGATGCTGCGCGAGTTCTCGCGGTAACCCTTCGAATGGGTAGTGCCGGCCGCTGGCCGGCAATTCCGTATCCGTATCAAGCGCCATGAGGTTGCCGGCCAGCGGCCGGCACTACCATTCACGCTTCGCGCACCACTCCCCCATCACGCAACCGGTACTGCGCATCCACCACGCCGTCGGGCAGGTCGTCGTGGGTGATCATCAGCAGGCTGCGCCCGTCCAGCAACCCGGAGAGGTCCTGCAGCAACGCACGTGCGGTATCCACGTCCAGGCCTTCGGTCGGTTCGTCCAGCAGCAGGATCGGCGCATTGCGCAGCAGCGCGCGCGCCAGCGCCAGGCGTCGTGCCTGGCCGGCCGACATCGTCGCGCCGTTCTCGCCCACCCAGGTCTGCAGGCCACCGTTGCGCTCGGCCCACTCACCCAGGCGCACGCGACGCAGCACCGCCCACAACGCTGCGTCACTGGCATCGGGATCACCCAATCGCAGGTTCTCGGCCACGCTGCCGGCAAACACCGGCGCGTTCTGCGGCAGCCACGCCAGTTGCCGGTGCCAGTCGGCCTGGGCGAAATCACGCAGGTCGCGGCCCCCGTAGGTCAACCGTCCCTGTTGCGGATCCCATAGCCGCAGCAGCAGGCTCGACAGGGTGGTCTTGCCACTGCCGCTGTCGCCGCGAATCGCGATCCGCTCGCCCGGCGCCAGTGTCAGCTGCAGGCCGGACAACACCGGCCGCGCCGCACCGGGCCACTGGAAGTGCACGTCATCCCAATGCACGCGCGCGGCCTGCGGCACCGCCTGCGGCGCCTGCGGGTCCTCCACCGTCGGCGGTTGCTCGACGATGGCCTGCAGGCGATCGGCGGCGATGCGCCCGGACTGCAGCGACTGCCAGGCCAGGCCCATGCCGGCCCACAGTTCGATCAGTGCCACGGTGAGGAACACCAGACCCGCCGCCATTTCCGGCGCGATGCGCTGCTGTTCGGCCGCATGCAGGGCCAACGCCAGCATCGCCACCAGGCCCAGCCCGGCGACCAGGCCATGCAGGGTCGAGGCCGCGATCAGGCGCCAGCGCCGACGACGATCCCGCGAAGCCAGCTGTTTTGCCGCCACGCGCACCTTCAACTGCCACGCTGCATCGGCATGCAACGCGGCCAGATCACCCGCGCCCTCCAGTCCTTCGAAGGCTGCGGTACGCAGGGCAGCACGATGCGCGGCACGGTCGGCCTCCTCATCGTCGCGACCACGCACGCCCAGCCACGGCACACCGAAGGCGATCAGCAACGCCAGCACCGCCAGCAGTACCGCCGCAGACGGCAGGATCACCGCGGCCGAGGCGATCGCCACCAGTGACAGCGCACCCAGCGCCACCAGTGGCCCGATCGCACGCACCAGCAGGCCATCCACCTCATTGATGTCACCCAGCAGGCGTGCCAGCAGTTCGCCGGTGCGCGTGGCCCCCAGCCGCGCCGGTGCCAGTGGCAGCGCGCGGCGGAAGAACCACACGCGCAGATCGCGGGCGATGCGCAGCGTGGCATCGTGGCCGACCAGCTTCTCGAAGTAGCGTGACACGATGCGCGCCATGGTCAGGCCGCGGATGCCGGCCGACGGCGAAAAGAAGTTGAAGCCCTGCGCCAGCCCGGCCGCACCGGCCAGCGCAGCGGCGGTCAGGAAGCCACCGGACAGGCCCAGCAGGGCGGTGCCGGCCAGCATCGTGATCCACAGCAGCAGCACGGTCAGCAGCAGGCGCGGGCGATGGCGCAGGAACACCGCGCGCAGCGAATCAGGCGAACGGCTCATGCGCGCACCGCCTGTGCCGGCTCGACCAGGCGGCCTTCCGGCAACAGCAGGCAGCGGTCGGCCCAGGCGATCACCGCAGGGCTGTGGGTGGCGACCACCACGCTGCGGCCGCGTGCATAGGCGGCCAGGCTGCGCAGCAACGCCGCTTCGGTATCGGCATCGAGGAACGCGGTGGGTTCATCAAGCAGCAGCACCTGCGGGTCGCGCAGCAGCAGGCGGGCCAGGCCGATGCGGCGTGCTTCACCACCGGACAGGCCGAAACCACGCTCGCCGATCACGGTATCCAGCCCCTGCGGCAGGCGTTGCGCGAACTGCAGTACCTGCGAGGCCTCGGCGACCGCGCGCAGGCGCGCATCGCTGGCACCGGGATCAGCCAGCCGCAGGTTGTCGGCGATGCTGCCGTGGAACAGGTACGGCCGCTGGCTGGCGTACGCCACCTGCACGCCGGGCCGCAGCTGCAGCTTGCCGGCACGCGGCGGCAACCACCCCGCCAGCGCTTCCAGCAACGTGCTCTTGCCGGACCCGCTGGGACCGACCAGGGCCAGGCGCTGGCCCGGTTCCAGCAGCACGTCCAGATCCTGCAGCACATCATGCGGCGCACCCAGCGGGCGCAGCACCAGACCCTGCGCCTGCAGCGGCGGCAAGGCAGCCTCGGCCGGTTCCACCGCCAACGGTGCAACCTCGCTTTCGATCAAGCCCTGCTCCCCGGGCAGCGACTGCAGCAGGCGCTCTACTTCGGCGGCAGCGGCCAGCGCGTTGGCGCGGTCGTGGTAGTGCGCGGCCAGCCGCCGCAGCGGCGCGTAGAACTCCGGCGCCAGCAGCAGGCAGAACAGGCCGGCGCCCAGCGTCGGCACCGCTGCATGCAGCGACATCAGGCCCAGATAGCTCAGGCCGAGGTACAGCGCGACCATCGCCACGCTCACCGAGGCGAAGAATTCCAGCACCGTGGACGACAGGAAGGCGATCCGCAGCACCTTCATCGTGCGCACGCGCACGCCTTCAGCGGCGGCCGCGATGCCGTCCAGTTCGGCCTCGCCGCGGCCATACAGGCGCAGCAGGCCCAGACCCTTGATGCGGTCGGCGAAGTGGCCGCTCATCCGCGCAAGCTCGCCCAGCTGCGCACGGCCGGCGGCTTCAGCGCCCCAGCCCACCAGCATCATGAAGAACGGCACCAGCGGTGCGGTGAACAGCAGGATCAGCGCCACCACCCAATCCACCCAGGCCACAGCGGACAGGATCAGCAGCGGCACCACCACCACTTCGGTGCGCACCGGCAGGAAGCCGCTGTAATAGCTCTCGATCGCATCACCGTGATGCAGCATCAGTTCGCCCAGCTCGCCGGTGCGGCGCTGGCGCAGCCACAGCGGCCCATGCCCAAGCAAGCGCGCGAACACACGCTCGCGCAGCGCCAACCGCGCGGCATCGGCCACATCACCGGCAGCCGCCTGGGTGGCGCTGCCCAGCAGCGTGCGCAGCACCAGGATCACCGCCAGCCCAGCGAGCACCGGCAGGCCCGACGCCAGCGGTGCGCGTTCCACCAGCACCTGCTGCACCAGCCAGGCGATGGCAGCGGCCTGGCCGATCAGCAGCGCGCCGGACAGGCTGATGCACAGCGCCGCCAGCCGCTGGCGACCTCGAGCGGAGCGCGCAAGATCGGCCAGCCAGGCGGTGCGGGCACGCCGCTGGCGGGTCGTTTCGGCTTCCGGGGAAAGGCCGTCAGGGGTCGTTTCGGCAGCGCTCAAGGGGTCTTCACGGGTAACAGGGGAGACACGGCATTGTAGGCGCAGGCAACAGCCTCCCCCTGCGGCCGGCGGTCGCAGTCTTCATCGGGTTGGCATACGATCCTCCTGAATACCCATTCATACATTGATCTGGATCAAGGCTGTTTGAAGTAGTCGGTCACATCATTCACCCCGTAGACCACCCTTCCCGCCACCTGCAACGGCACTATCCAACGAGGTAGCCAGGCCATGATTGATCAGACAGTCGTAGAACTGTCGCGGCTGCAATTCGCTCTGACCGCGATGTACCACTTCCTATTCGTACCGCTCACGCTTGGCCTGTCCTTCATGGTGGCCATCATGGAGAGCGTGTACGTGATGACCCGCAAGCAGGTCTGGCGGCAGATGACCCTGTTCTGGGGCACCCTGTTCGGCATCAACTTCGCCATCGGCGTGGCCACCGGCCTGGTGATGGAGTTCCAGTTCGGCATGAACTGGTCGTACTACAGCCACTACGTGGGCGACATCTTCGGTGCGCCGCTGGCCATCGAAGGCCTGATGGCGTTCTTCCTGGAAGCGACCTTCATCGGCCTGTTCTTCTTCGGCTGGAAGCGCCTGAGCCCGGTCAAGCACCTCACTGTGACCTGGCTGATGGCGCTGGGCACCAACCTGTCGGCGGTGTGGATCCTGATCGCCAACGGCTGGATGCAGAACCCGACCGGTGCGGTGTTCAACCCGGAAACGATGCGCATGGAAGTGGTCGACTTCGCTGCGGTTCTGCTGAACCCGGTGGCCCAGGCCAAGTTCGTGCACACCGTCAGTGCCGGCTACGTGACCGGTGCGATCTTCGTGATGTCGATCAGCGCCCTGTACCTGCTGCGCAACAAGCATCGGGACATGGCCCGCCGTTCGTTCGCGGTGGCCGCAGCCTTCGGCCTGCTGTCCTCGCTGTCGGTGGTGGTGCTGGGTGACGAGAGTGGTTACGCCGCCAGCGAACACCAGAAGATGAAGCTGGCCGCGATCGAAGCAATGTGGGAAACCGAGCGTGCACCGGCCGACTTCACCGCCTTCGGCATTCCCAACCAGGACACCCACCAGAACGACTACGCGGTGAAGATCCCGTACCTGATGGGCCTGATCGCCACCCGTTCGCTGGACCAGCCGATCCCGGGCATCCTGGAACTGGTGGAGCGTGCCGAGCACCGCATCCGCGGCGGCCAGATCGCCTATGGCGCACTGGAACGCGTGAAGAAGAACCGGAACGACCTCGAAGCACGCGAGATGTTCGATCGCCACTGGCAGGATCTCGGCCACGGCCTGCTGCTGAAGCGCTACCGCGAAGACATCCTCAACGCGACGCCGGAGGAAATCTCCAAGGCCGCGATGGATACCGTCCCGCGCGTGGCCCCGCTGTTCTGGACCTTCCGCATCATGGCGGGCCTGGGCTTCTACCTGATCGCCTTCTTCGCACTGGCGTTCTACTTCTCGTGCCGCAACAACTTCCAGGACAAGCGCTGGTTCCTGAAGCTGGCCGTGTGGTCGCTGCCGGCACCGTGGATCGCGATCGAGTGCGGTTGGTTCGTCGCCGAGTACGGCCGCCAGCCGTGGGCGGTGGATGGTGTGCTGCCCACCTTCTACGCGGCATCGGGCCTGGCACTGCATGAAATCCTGACCACGCTGGCGGTGTTCACCAGCTTGTACACGGTGCTGCTGATCATCGAGATCAAGCTGATGCTGAAGGCGGTCCGCAAGGGTCCGGACGACATCCTGCCCTCGCTGCAGGCCGATATCCGCCCCGCTTCCCCCAATGCAGTCGCCCCCGGCCAGGCCTGAGGCAGGAGAATCCAGATGGAATTCATTGCACTTGATTACACCACGCTCCGCGTGATCTGGTGGCTGCTGCTCGGCATCCTGCTGATCGGCTGGGCCGTGATGGATGGTTTCGATCTTGGTGTCGGCACACTGCTGCCGTTCGTGGCCAAGACCGATGAAGAACGCCGGCTGGTGATCAACACCGTCGGCCCGGTGTGGGAAGGCAACCAGGTCTGGCTGGTGCTGGGTGGTGGCGCGATCTTCGCCGCATGGCCGCCGCTGTATGCGGTCAGCTTCTCCGGCTTCTACCTGGCGGTGTTTGCGATGCTGTTCGGGCTGATCCTGCGCCCGGTCGGCTTCAAGTACCGCAGCAAGCTGCCGTCCAAGCGCTGGCGCGACAACTGGGACCGCGTGCTGTTCATCGGCGGCCTGCTGCCGGGCCTGATTGCCGGCGTCGCCGTGGGCAACGTGCTGCTGGGTGTGCCGTTCCACTTCGATGACACCCTGCGCGTGACCTACACCGGTTCGTTCTTCGGCCTGCTCACCCCGTTCGCGCTCATCGCCGGCCTGATCAGCGTGGCCATGCTGGTTTCGCATGGTGCGGCCATGCTGGTGATCAAGACCGACGGCCCGGTGGCCGAACGTGCCGCACGTTATGGCAGCGTCGCCGCCATCGTCAGCTTTGTGCTGTTCGCCGTGGCCGGTGCCTGGGTGGCCTTCGGCCTGCCGGGTTACCAGATCACCTCGCAGGTGGTCACCGATGGCCCGACCAATCCGCTGCTGAAGACCGCCGAACTGGGCACGGTCGCCGGTGGCTGGCTGCGCAACTACAGCTCCATGCCGGCGACGCTGGTGTTCCCGGTGCTGGGCCTGCTGGGCGCACTGGCCAGCGCGGTACTGCTGCGCGCACGTCGTGGTGGCCTGGCCTTCATCGCCTCGGGCGCCTCGATCGCCGGCATCATCCTGACCGTCGGCTTTGCGATCTTCCCGTTCCTGCTGCCGTCCTCCAGCCAGCCCACCTCCAGCCTGACTGTCTGGGACAGCTCGTCCAGCCATCTGACGCTGTGGGTCATGCTGCTGGCCACGGCCATCTTCCTGCCGATCATCATCGCTTACACCACCTGGGTGTACCGCGTACTGAAGGGCAAGACGACGGTCGAGGAAATGGGCGACAACCCCAACGCTTACTGATTGCCGGTGTGCCGGCCCACGGTCGGCACATCCCTTGAACATAGGAGATTGACCATGTGGTATTTCGCCTGGATTCTCGGTGCCGGACTGGCCTCGGTCGTGGCCATCCTCAACGGGATGTGGTTCGAAGCGCGCGAAAGCGCCCGCACCGACAACGACGTGCATTGAAACTGTAAAAAAGGGTTGCCGACAGGGCCTTCACACGGTATCTTAGGCGGCTCCTTCGGGGTGTAGCTCAGTCTGGTAGAGCGCTACGTTCGGGACGTAGAGGTCGCAGGTTCGAATCCTGTCTCCCCGACCACTCAAGTGGTCGCATTGAAGCCTGGTGAAGTCGTCCAGGCTTTTTTGTTCCCTGAAGTGGCACTGCTTCGGCAGTGTGAAGAAAACAGCATTCACCCCTTGCCGCCATCGGGGTGAATCGCTAGAATAGGCGGCTCCCTTCGGGGTGTAGCTCAGTCTGGTAGA
The DNA here is from genome assembly GCF_056480785.1 of Stenotrophomonas sp. 99219_Sma. Taxonomy (NCBI): domain Bacteria; kingdom Pseudomonadati; phylum Pseudomonadota; class Gammaproteobacteria; order Lysobacterales; family Lysobacteraceae; genus Stenotrophomonas; species Stenotrophomonas sp. 99219_Sma. The sequence goes on from NZ_CM151117.1 coordinate 3,099,128, forward strand.
GCGCTACGTTCGGGACGTAGAGGTCGCAGGTTCGAATCCTGTCTCCCCGACCACTTCGGTGGTCACCAAGAAGCCTGGAAGACATCACTGTCCTCCGGGTTTTTTTGTATCAAGCGCCAGGCCGCCCGCGTGACGGGACCTTGCCGCGCAGCGCACGTACAATGGCCGCGCTGCCGGCCCTCCTGCAGCCCCCCCCCCCCACCTGCCGCTTCGGCGTAGACCGATGCCGGCGCTGCATGCCGTTGCTGCGGCGTGCGACACCTGCAAGGACCACCGATGAGTTCCTCCCCTTCCGATTCGCCGTCGCTGCTGCACGGTCGTGTCCTCGCGTTTGCCGCGATCCTGCTGGCAGCGGTCAACCTGCGCACTGCGGTCACCTCGATCACCCCGCTGCTGGACGTGCTCGGCCAGCAGTTCGGCTTCGGCACCACCATGACCGGCGTGCTGGGCATGCTGCCGACCGCCTCGTTCGCGCTGTTCGGCGTGGCCACGCCGGCATTGGCGCGGCGCCTGGGCCTGGAACGCACCACGCTGCTGGCGATGGTGATGGCGATGGCCGGCCTGCTGCTGCGTTCCAGCGCCGGCAACGTCGGCACGCTGCTGCTCGGTTCGGTGGTTGCACTGGCCGGCATGGGCATCGGCAACGTGGTGGTGCCGCCGCTGGTGAAGCGCTATTTCGCCAACAAGGTTGGCACCATGAGCACGCTGTACATCAGCGTGCTGCAGCTGGGCACGATGCTGCCGGCGCTGCTGGCAGTGCCGGTGGCGAATGCTGCGGGCTGGCGCGTATCGCTGGGCATGTGGGCGCTGCTGGCGCTGGCCGCCGCCCTGCCGTGGCTGCTGCTGGCCAGGCGCGCACCGAAGCCGCAGGCGGACGCCACCGATCCCACCGCACAGCCGCACGGCAAGGTCTGGCGCACGTCGCTGGGCTGGAGCATGACGCTCATGTTCGGCATGACCTCGCTGATGACCTATTCGATGTTCACCTGGCTGCCACGCATCGTGGTCGAGGCCGGTGGCACGCCCGCGTTCGGCGGCGTGATGGTCGCCGTGTTCTCGGCACTGGGCCTGCTGCCGTCGCTGGTCATTCCGTCGATGGCGGTGCGCCTGCAGAACCCGTTCCCGCTGGTGCTGATCGGTTTCTTCTCGTTCGTGATCGCCTTCACCGGCCTGCTTGTGGCCCCGATGAAAGCGCCGCTGCTGTGGGCCTGCCTGCTCGGCGTCGGTCCGTCCACCTTCCCGCTGGCGCTGACCTTGATCAACCTGCGCACCCGCACCCCCACCGGCTCGGCCGCGCTGTCCGGGTTCATGCAGGGCGTGGGCTACAGCTTCAGCTGCCTGGGGCCGTTCCTGGTCGGCTGGCTGCACACCGTCAGCGACGGCTGGACGATCCCATTCAGCTTCCTGTTCGGCTGCGCCACCCTGATGCTGTGCGCCTCCTGGGTGGCCTGCAAGCCGCGCAAGCTGGAAGACCTCTGGTAAGCCACGTGGGGCCTCGCAACCGGCCCCACCTACCGCTCGTCAGCCCGTCTGCGCATTTTGACGCCGGGCTGACAATTCCGGGCGGATAGTGCCCACGAATGCCCATCCTTGCCGCGTGCCGGCATCGGGCATGGGGGCGGCAGCGCCGCCCAGGCCACCACTCGGTGTGCGGGGGACTCTCGTTTCAGACAAGACATTGCAGGTCGCTGTCCTGGTTTCGCCCATCCCTGCTGGATGGGAGTTCGCGAGGGGAGTGACGCAGGCCACGGCCATCCCAAAATCTGGCATGTGATGTGCGTCACATTTTTCAGGTTGTCTGGTTCGGAAGCCAAGGGGGTCCCCAATGGTTGTCCACCGCCGGCTGGCGCTCTGCGTCGGCCTTGCCTGTACCGCCCTGGCCTGGGCCAGCAGCGCTGCCCCGCCTGACCGCGAGGCGGCCCTGGCCGAGATCGGCCGCTACCGCGACCAGGCCCGTTGGCTGGATGCGCTCGGCGCGATCGAGCGCGCCAGCCAGCAGCAGCCCAACGACGACCTGCTGTTCAAGCTGCGCGTCCTGACCCTGGGCGACATCGGCAATGCCTGGCGCGCCTGGGAGCTGTACCAGCAGCGCCCGCAACTGTTCGACGCTGCTCAGAAGCAACGCATCGAAGGCGACTACCTGGCCAAGCTGGTGGTCTGGAGCCTGGCCTACAGCAGCAGCGAAGACAGCCGGCTGGAAGAAGCCGAATCGACCCTGGCGCGCATGCAGCGCTATCTGGGCAGCGAAGGCACCCCACCTGTGCAGGCGCCATTGCGCATCCGCATGGACCGGCTGATCCTGCTCAACCGGCTGGGCCGCCATGCGCAGGTGCGAGAAGAAGCCCGCGCACTGCAGGCTGAAGGCCATGCCCTGCCCGACTATGTTCTGCCTGCGGTCGGCGATTCGCTGATGGGCACGCTGCATCCGGAAGAAGCCATTCCGGTGCTGCAGGCGGCCGTCGCAGGTGATCCGACGCGCGACGCCTCGCATTCGGAACTGGCTTACGCCTACCTGGAAAGCGAGCAGCAGGAAAAGGCCGTCGACCTGCTGCAGGCGTGGCGCGACAAGGAACCTGCCTGGCGCTGGAGCAACGGCAAGTCGCCGTATCCAAACTGGTCGCGCTACGAAGCCGACCTCAACCTGGCGATGGTGCGCGCCTACAGCGGTGACCTGCCCACCGCGCAGCGCGATCTGGAATCGATGGTCGACATCGCACCGGGCAACGGCGGCCTGCAGAGCGCGCTGGGCAGCGTGTACATGATGCGCGGCTGGCCACGCAGGGCGCTGCAACGGCAACAGATGGCGCATGCGCTGGACCCGCGCGACATCGAGCCACGGCTGGGCATGCAGGAAGCCTACGTCGCCCTGCAGCGCGATGACCTGGCGCGACCGCTGCACGACGATCTGGTCGCGCGCTACCCCACCCAGCCCGCCGTCGAACGCATGGACCAGGCCTGGCGCGCGCACCGCGGTTGGCAGCTGAAGGCATGGACCGACATCGGACGCAGTTCCGGCGGTGGTGGCACCTCGCCACTGGGCAACGACGACCGCCGCTATGGCATGGAAGTCCAGACACCCGTACTCGACGATCGCTGGCGGCTGTTCGCCTTCGCCGACCGGCGCTCGGTCGATTTCCAGGACCAGCGCATCGACCCGCTGTGGCTGGGCGCGGGCGTACGCTACCGATTCGGCCGTCTGGATGCGGAAGCTGCAGTGCTGCGCGCCAACGACCACATCGGTGATACCGGCCTGCGCGTCGGCGCGGGCTGGCAGTTCAACGACCACTGGTATGCCGGACTGACCGCCGCACGCAATGATCCGGATGCATCAATGCAGGCGCGCGTGGCCGGCATCACTGCCGACAGCGTCAGCGCGCAGGTCGACTACCGGCGCAGCGAACGCACGCACTGGATGTTCGGCGCCAGCCGCTTCCGCTACGACGATGGCAACCATCGCGAACTGTTCAGCACCAGCGTCGAGCAGCGGCTGCTGACACGCCCACGGTGGCTGATCGATGGCCTGGGCAGTGCATACACCAGTCGCGGCAGCCGCGATGATGCTCCCTACTTCAACCCGAAGCGTGATCGCATGGTCGAGATCGGCCTGCGCATCGACCAGCAGCTGTGGCGCCACTACGAACGCCACTTCCGCCACCGGCTGACCGTCTCGCTGGGCGATTACTGGCAGGACGGCTTCGGCAGTGCACTGGTGCCGTCGGTGTCATACATGCACGAGTGGCAGCTGGGCCAGGGCCGCGTGTTCGAGTATGGCGTGCGCTGGTCGCGGCCGGTCTACGACGGCCATCGCGAACGCCATATCGGCTTCGAAGCCGCACTGCGCTGGGGAGACTGACATGACCCGCATCCTGCGCCTGATCGTGCTCCTGCTGCTGTCGGCTGCGCCGCCGGCCTTCGCGCAGCAGGCCCTGCATCTCGATGCGATCGACAACGGCCTGCTGATCCTCAGCTACCACGACATCCGCGATCAGGTCGCAGCCAAGGGGGATGCCGATACCTATGCGGTGAGCACGCAGAACTTCGCCGCCCATCTGGACTGGCTGGGGGCACACGGTTACCACCCGGTGTCGCTGTCGCAGGTGATCGACGCCTCCCGGGGACGCGCCACGCTGCCACCGAAACCGGTACTGCTGACCTTCGATGACGGCCTGCGCAGCGTCTACGACAAGGCCTTCCCGTTGCTGCAGGCTTACCGCTATCCGGCGCTGGTGGCGGTGATCACCGACTACGTGGACATGGCACCTGGCCGCACCATCGACTATGGCTACCGGCCGTTCGGCCGCGACGACTTCATCACCTGGGCACAGCTGAAGCAGATGCACGACAGCGGCCTGATCGAAGTGGCCAGCCATACCGACGACCTGCACCACGGGGTGCTCGCCAACCCACAGGGGAACTCCACCCCGGCTGTCGTGACCCGCGTTTACAACCCCGCCACGCGCAGCTATGAGAGCGAGGCGCAGTACGCGCAACGCCTGCGCGCCGATCTCTCGCGTAGCGTGCAGCGCATCGAGCAGCATCTGGGCGTGCGCCCGCGCGCCATCGTATGGCCATACGCGGCCTACAACCAGTTGAGCAACGACATCGCCGAGCAGCTGGGCATGCCGGTGTCCTTCGATCTGGAGGGCCGCAGCACGCCGGTGGCCAGCGACCTGCATGGCCTGGCGCGCTTCCTGGTCAGCGACAACCCGACCGTGGAAGGGCTGGCCTACGAGCTGCGCCGCGACGTCGCGCTCGATGGCATCCGTGCCCTGCAGATCGACCTGGATGATGTCTACGACCCCGAGCCCGCACAGCAGGCGCGCAATCTGGATGCACTGATCGAGCGGGTCAAGCGCATCGCACCGACGCACGTCTACCTGCAGGCGTTCGCCGACCCGGACGGCAACAACACCGCCGATGCACTGTACTTCCCCAACCGCCACATGCCGATGCGCGCGGACCTGTTCAGTCGCGTCGCCTGGCAGCTGAAATCGCGTGCGGGGGTGAAGGTCTACGCATGGCTGCCGGTACTCGGCTTCGAGCTGCCCGACCCGGTGCAGCGCAAGGCGCTGGCGATCCGCAACGGCGATGCCGATGGCATGTACCGGCTGGACTTCACCAATCCCCAGGCGCGCCAGGTCATGCTCGACCTCTACGAGGATCTGGCGGTCAACTCCTACTTCGAGGGCCTGCTGTTCCATGACGATGGGTACCTGCGCGATACCGAGCTGCCCACGCTGGCGGCCGGCGATGGGGGCAGCGCACGCACGCAGGCGTTGATCGACTTCACCCTGGCGCTGCGCAACAGCGCGCAGCGCTGGCGGCCGAAGCTGGCCACGGTGCGCAACCTGTACGCGGAGCCGGTGCTGCGCCCGCAGAGCGAAGCCTGGTTCGCGCAGCGCCTGGACCTGTTCAACAAGGCCTACGACCAGACCGCACTGATGGCGATGCCGTGGATGGAAGGCAGCAAGCATCCGGAACGCTGGCTCGACCAGCTGCTGGCCGCGGTGCGTGCACATGACCCACAGCTGCAGCACACCCTGTTCGAACTGCAGACCGTCGATTGGCGCAGCGGGCAACCGATTCCTGCCGAGCGCCTGCGCGCGCAGATCCGCCAGCTGCAGGCGCAGGGCGTGCACCACTTCGCCTGGTACCCGGACGACTTCATCGCCGACCAGCCCTCCACCCGCGATGCCCGCGCGGCAATGTCCGCCGGCAACTTCCCGTACCCGGAGAAGTGACATGGACATGCATCCGTTGCTGCAGGTCCTGTTCCAGTTCGCCTTCTACTACCCGATGGTGATGGCATTCTTCTGGATGTCGGGCGGCCTGTATTACTACTTCCGGCGCGAACGCCATTCGCGCCCACGCAACGACCCGCCGCTGATGGTCGATCCACCGTTCGCGAGCCTGCTGATTCCCTGCCACAACGAGTCGGCAAACCTCGACGACACACTCGGCGCGGCGCTGGCCCAGCGCTACCCGGCCGACTATGAGGTGATCGCCATCGACGACGGCAGCAGCGACGACACGGGTGCGCGGCTGGACGCCCTGGCGGCAAAGCACCCACGGCTGCGCGTGCTGCACCTGGACCGCAACCTCGGCAAGGCCAATGCGCTGCGCATGGGGGCGCTCGCCGCACGCTCGGAATACCTGGTGTGCATCGACGGCGACGCGATGCTGGAAGAACACGCGCTGCACTGGATGATCTGGCACCTGGTGAGCGGCAACCGGGTCGGCGCGGTCACCGGCAACCCGCGCATCCGCAACCGCTCCACCCTGCTCGGACGCCTGCAGGTGGCCGAGTTCTCCTCGATCATCGGCATGATCAAGCGCGCGCAGCGGGTGTACGGGCGCATCTTCACCATCTCCGGCGTGATCGCCGGCTTCCGCCGCACCGCGCTGCACCAGGTCGGCTGGTGGTCCGATGACATGGTGACCGAAGACATCGACATCAGCTGGCGCCTGCAGCGCGCGCACTGGGACATCCGCTACGAACCCAACGCACTATGCTTCATCCTGATGCCGGAAACCCTGAAGGGGCTGTGGCGGCAGCGGCTGCGCTGGGCCCAGGGCGGCGTGGAGGTGATGCTGCGCCACGCCCGCTCGCTGCTGCACTGGAAGGAGCGGCGCATGTGGGGCGTACTGCTGGAGTACGTGCTCAGCGTGATCTGGGCTTACACCATGTTGTTCATCGTGGTGCTGTGGGCGCTGGGCAAGTTCATCGAACTGCCCCCGCAACTGCATATCGCCAGCCTGCTGCCGGAGTGGCATGGCGTGATCCTGGCCCTGGTCTGCCTGCTGCAGTTCGCCAGCAGCCTGATCATCGACCGTCGTTACGAAACACAGATTGGACGCAACTACTTCTGGGTCATCTGGTACCCGATGGCGTACTGGTTGATCAGCCTTTCCACCACCCTGGTGGCGTTGCCGAAAACCCTGCTGCGCCGTCGCAGCAAGCGCGCCACCTGGACCAGTCCCGATCGAGGGATCCGATGAACGCACAACGCCCGTCCAACCGCTTCGACTCGCGGATGATCCGCAAGCCGCATCGCCAACCACGCTTCCAGCGCACCGCCTGGGGCTTCGTCACCCTCGCGTTCTGGGGGTTCTACTTCTACCTGTGGGCGCCACTGGTCACCCTGGTGTCGTGGCTGGTCGGCGGCCAGCTGGCCTGGCAGCAGCTGTACGAACGGCAAAGCCAGTTCGACCCCTATGTGCTGGTGGCGTTGCCGCTGATGCTGCTGTGCGCCAGCGTACTGCTGATCGGCTGGGCCGAGTACAACCGCGCGCGCTTCCGCGGCCACGACCGGCGCCTGCCGCGGCCGCTGGCCAGCCTCAACGAAGTGGCCGCCGACCTGGGGGCCAGCACCGGCCTGGCCGAACGCCTGCTGGGCTGCAAGGCCGCCACGCTGCACATGGACGACCACGCGCGGCCGATCGGCATCCGCCGCGAGGTTGTGTAGCCCTGCTGCACGGTAGATGCCGACCTTGGTCGGCGTTCTCTCTGGTGGGTGCCGACCTTGGTCGGCACCGGGGTCTAACGCGAAGAGCATCCGCGCATCGCGTGGATCTACTTGCGCGTCTGCCCTTCACCGCGCACGACAAATCGTTCGACGGTGAGTGCTTCCAGGCCCATTGGGCCGTACGCATGCAGGCGCGTGGTGGAAATGCCGATCTCGCTGCCCAGGCCCAGCTGGCCACCGTCGGAGAAGCGAGACGAGGCATTGACCATCACTATCGCCGAGCGCAGCGCAGTGACGAAGCGCTCGGCATGGCCGGCGTCTTCGGTGGCGATCACTTCGGTATGGTCGGAGGTATAGGCACGGATGTGCGCGATGGCCGCCTCGAGGTCATCAACCACGCGCACGGCCAGCACCAGGTCGAGGAACTCGGCAGCGTAGTCGTCTTCGCTGGCGGCGGTGCTGCTCGGCAGCAGCGGCTGCGCGTTCGTGTCGGCGCGCAGCTCCACGCCACGCTCACCGAGCGCCTGCGCCACGCGCGGCAGGAAGGCTTCGGCCACATCACGATGCACCAGCAGGGTCTCCAGCGAGTTGCAGGCCGACGGACGGCTGCACTTGCCGTCCACCAGAAGGTCGATGGCTTTGCCGAGGTCGGCGCTGGCATCCACGAACAGGTGGCAGACACCCTTGTAGTGCTTGATCACCGGCACCCGCGCATGCTCGGCAACGAAGCGGATCAGGCCTTCGCCGCCGCGCGGAATCGCCAGATCGATCAGTTCATGCAGCTGCAGCAGCTCCAGCATTGCTTCGCGGCGCAGGTCGGTCAGCACGGTCACTGCCGCCGCCGGTACGCCATTGGCCTGCAGGGCGCCGGCCAGCGCCTGGGCGATGGCGGTGTTGGAGTGGACCGCTTCGGAACCACCGCGCAGGATCACGCCATTGCCGGCCTTCAGGCACAGCGCGGCCGCTTCGGCGGTCACGTTCGGGCGCGCCTCGTAGATCATCGCGATCACGCCCAGCGGCACGCGCACCTTCTGCACGCGGATGCCGTTTGGACGCACATCGTCGCGGGTGATCTGGCCGACGGGATCGGGCAGCGCGGCGACCTCACGCACGGCTTCGGCCATCGCGAACAGGCGTGCCGGGTCCAGCGCCAAGCGGTCGAGCATGGCACTGCCAATGCCTTTCTCGCGCGCAGCGGCAAGGTCGCGCGCATTACCGGCCAGGATCAGCCCGGCACTCACTTCCAGCGCTTGGGCCATTGCCAGCAGCAGCGTGCGGCGCGCCGCACTGTCGAGGCCGGCAACGATCTGGGCCGCGTCACGGCAGGCACGCGCCTGCGCTTCGATTTCGCTCATCGGGGAGTCCTTCAAACCGGTCATGGCAGCACCAGATCGTCGCGATGGACGACACTGCCACCGTAGTTGTAGCCCAGCACGGCCTCGATGTCGCGCGAATGGCGGCCAGCGATCCGGCGCACATCATCGGCCGCGTACTGGCTGACGCCGCGCGCCACGCAGACGCGGCCCTGTGGCGCGTTCCAGCACACCTGCACCATGTCGCCACGGCGGAACATGCCCTCCGCGCCGGTGATGCCGCCGGGCAGCAGCGAGGCGCCCTTCTCGCGCATCGCCTGCGCCGCGCCGGCATCGATCACGATCGCACCCTCGACCAGCGGCGCGTGCCGCAGCCAGTGCTTGCGGGCCGCCTCACGGCTGCGCGCGGCGTGGATACGGGTACCGAACAGGCGGTCCTGGGCCAGCGCGCGTACCACGTCACCGCTGCGGCCATTGAACAGATAGGTCTCGATGCCGAGACGACCCGCCTTCGCTGCCGCTTCCAGCTTGGTCCGCATGCCGCCGGTACCGGCGCGCGAGCCGGCGCCGCCGGCCATCGCCAGCACCTCGTCACTCAGTTCCGGCACGTCGTGCAGCGGCCGCGCGTCGGCCACGGTGCGCGGGTCGGCGCTGTACAGGCCATCGATATCGGTGGCGATGAACAGCGCATCGGCATCGACCAGCGCCGCCACCGTCGCCGCCAGGTTGTCGTTGTCGCCAAGCTTGAGCTCGTCCACCGACACGGTGTCGTTCTCGTTGACCACCGGCAATGCTCCCAGCCGCAGCAGTTCGTTGAGCGTGGCGCGGGCGTTGAGGTAGCGGCGGCGGTTGCGCAGGTCGTCATGGGTCAGCAGCACCTGCGCCACCGGGCGCTCGAAGAAGCGCTGCCAGAGCCCGATCAGCTGGGCCTGGCCGAGCGCAGCCAGCGCCTGCCGCGCCGCCATCGCCGCGCCAGGTTCATCGGCCCGCGGCAGGATCGCGCGCCCGGCAGCGACAGCGCCGGAAGACACGATCACCACTTCGCGCCCGGCCAGGACATTGGCCGAGACGAACTGGGCCAGGCCCAGCGCGTGGCGTGGTGACAGGCCGCCGCCATCGGCTGCCAGCAGGCTGCTGCCGACTTTCAGCACCGCACGCCGCCACGGCGGCAGCGCCTGTTGCGGAAACGGCGAAGCGGCGTTGGCGGCGTGCAGGGTCATCAGTCAGTCTCTCAGCGGGTGTTCCATTCGTGCACGGTCAGCTCGGAGGCCTGCATCGTCACCAGCGGATCGGTGGCGACGATGGCCTGCGCCTGCGCCAGGCTGTCCACGTTGCACAGCACATAGGCGCCACCACTGCCGTCGGCGAAACCACCAGTCAGCTGCAGCTTGCCCTGCGCCTGCAACGCATCGAGGAAATCGCGGTGCGGCTGCACCGCTGCATCGTTGAAGTCCGGCCGGCGCATCGCCATCACCAGGTAGACAGTGCCCGTCATCAGGACAGCGCCTGCCAGCGCGCGCGCAGTTCGTCCAGGCGCAGGTGGGCGGCCGAACCCGGCGATACGCGTGCGGCCAGGCTGCCTTCCGGGGTACGCCCCTGCCCTGCACTGTCGGCACCGGCCGCAGCGGCCTTGTAGGCCTCACGGAACGGCACGCCGGCCACGGCCGCTTCCACCGCCACGTCGGTGGCATACATGCCCGAATCGATGGCCGCACGCAGCTTGTCGTCACGCCATTCCAGGTTGGCCAGCAGCGCCGGCAGCAGCTCCAGCGCGGCCAGGCCACGGCCGAAGCCGTGGAAGATGGCACCCTTGGACGACTGCAGGTCGCGGTGGTAGCCCGAGGGCAGCGACAGCAGCTGCTCGATCTCGGTGCGCGCGGCGGCGACGCTGGCGTGGGTCGCACGCATCAGCTCGATCACGTCCGGGTTGCGCTTGTTGGGCATGATCGAACTGCCGGTGGTGTACTGCGCCGGCAGCGCGACGAAGCCGAACTCGGCGCTGGTGAACAGCGACAGGTCCCAGGCGATGCGGCGCAGGTCCAGCGTGGCACCACCGAGCGCTTCCAGCGCGGCCAGCTCGAACTTGCCGCGCGACAGCTGTGCGTAGATCGGCGAGATCTGCATGCGCGCGAAACCGAGCGCGGCCGTGGTGTGCTCGCGGTCCAGCGGCAGGTTCACGCCGTAGCCGGCAGCCGTGCCGAGCGGATTGGCATCGACCAGCGCATGGGTGTCACGCGCGCGGATGGCATTGTCGATGAAGGCCTCGGCCCAGCCCGCCCACCACATGCCGGCCGAGGACACTACGGCGCGCTGGATGTGGGTGTAGCCGGGAATCGGCAGGTCCTTCTCGGCCTGTGCGCGGTCCAGCGCGACCTTGGCCACTTCGGCACTTAGCTGTGCCACGCGCTGCAGCTTCTCCTTCAGCCACAGGCGGGTGGCGACCAGGATCTGGTCGTTGCGGCTGCGGCCGGTGTGGATCTTGCGGCCGGCATCGCCGAGGCGTTCGGTCAGGCGCGCTTCGATCGCCGAGTGACCATCTTCGTACTGCGTGTCCAGCACGAAGCGGCCTTCGCGGAAGTCCTGCGCCAGCACGTCGAGCTCGCGCAGCAGGCCGGCCAGTTCATCGGCGCTGAGGATGCCGATGTGCTGCAGGCCCTGTGCATGCGCGGCGCTGGCGGCGATGTCGTGCAGGAAGAATTCGCGATCGAGGATCACGTCATCGCCGGCGAGGAAGGCCTGGATCTGGGCGTCGACGGCGACGCCGGGCTTCTGCCAAAGAAGGTCTGCCATGGGGGCTCCGGAATACGTGTTCAGTGCGGGATCGACGTCAGTTCGTCGATGCCCAGCGCGAGGTTGAGGTTCTGCATGGCCTGGGTGGCCGCGCCCTTGAGCAGGTTGTCCAGGGTCGCCACCACCACCACCCGCTTGCCACCCGGGGCCAGCGTGAAGCCACCGACCTGGGCACCGTGGCGGCCGGCAATGCGGCTGACCCACGGCGCGTCATCCACTACCTCGATCAGCGGTTCGCCCGCATAGGCCTGCTGGAAGCGCTCGACGATCTGTTCGCGGGTCTGCACGCGGTTCAGCCACAGGTTGGCGGTGAGCGTGATGCCACGGAAATGCGGCGCGACATGCGGCATGAATTCAACCGCCACGCCCAGCTGGACCGACACTTCACGCTCGTGCACGTGGTTGGTCAGCGCATACGGCATCAGGTTGTCGGCGAGCAGTTCGACGTTGTTCTTGTCCGACGGCGTGGTGCCGGCGCCGGAATAGCCGGACACACCGAAGCACTGCGGCGGGCCGGCCAGCAGGTCCAGCAGCGGATGCACCGCCAGCTGCATCGCCGTGGCATAGCAGCCCGGGTTGCTGATGTGCTTCTGGCCGTTGTAGCGGCCTCGGGTCAGCTCCGGCAGGCCGTAGTACCAGCTGTTGTCGAAGCGGTAGTCGGCCGACAGGTCGACGATGACGGTGTCCGGCTTCGCCGCTTCCAGTGCGGCCACGAACGGTGCGGCCAGGCCGTTGGGCAGGGCCAGGATCACCGCGTCCACGCCCTTGGCGGCCACCGCGTCGGCGTCCAGATTCTCGTACTGCAGCTCGCCCTGGAACTCCGGATGGTGGTCGGACAGGCGCTGCCCCGCGCGTTCGCGCGAGGACACGAAAGCCAGCTTCAGCCGCGGGTGTGCGGCCACCAGCTTGATCAGCTCGGCGCCGGTATGGCCACGGGCGCCGACGATGCCCAGGGTGAAAGTCGAATCGTTCATGCGTGGCTGTCCAGGCGGTACTGCAGGTGGCGCTTCACGCCCTGCCATTCCGTATCGATGATGGAGAAGATGACGGTGTCGCGCGGCGTGCCGTCGGCGTGCCGCTTGTGGTTGCGCAGCACGCCGTCCTGCTTGGCACCGAGGCGGGCGATGGCGGTACGCGAGGTGAAGTTGAACCAGCTGGTTTCCAGCACCAGGCTGATGCAGCCCATGGTTTCGAAGGCGTGCTGCAGCAGCAACAGCTTGGTTTCGGTGTTGACGCCGGTACGCTGCACGCGCGGTGCATACCAGGTGTAGCCCAGGCTGAGCTTGGGCACGCCGGCATCCAGGTCGTAGAAGCGGGTGGTACCCACGATGTCACCCGCCGCATCGAGGATCACGAACGGCAGCACCTTGCCTTCCGCCTGCGCCTGCAGCGCGGCCTGCACATAGTGCTCGACCCGCTCCGGCGAAGGCACCTGGGTGTACCAGAGCTGGTCCAGGCCGCTGCCCTCCACGGCGGCGCGCAGGCCAGGCACATGCTCGGGCTGCAACGGCTGCAGTGTCACGTGCTGGCCGCGCAAGGTGGGAATCGTAGTCCAGTGATCGGAATGGTCCATCATTCAGTCCTTCAGGCTTGGGGCGCGCTGGGCGCAGTGGTCGACATAGGTGCTGATCCGGTCGATGCCATCGGCGCCGTACCAGAACACCTTCCAATGGCCCTGCTTGTAGCAGCCATCGGATTCAGCATAGTAGAAGTGATTGATCGGGTTGCCATTGCGCGAACGCCAGAACAGCTGCGGCGTTTCATCCCGCATCACGTTCCACACCGCACGGCCGAGGCCTTCGCCCTGTGCATCGTCGAGCACGGCGAACTTGTCCAGGTACACGCCCTCGGCTTCGTCGGTGAGGATGACCGCGGTGCGGTAGTTCTCGCTGACGTAGGCGCGCAGCAGCTTGGTCTTCTGGAAATAGTCCGGCACCAGGGTGCGGCCGAAGCTGGATTCAATCAGGCCCTTCAGGCGCGGCAAGTCCAGCTCGTCCCACGCGGTGGCGCGCAGCACCTTCTCGCCCTTGCGCACCAGCGTACCCGAGCCCTTGTGGGTGAACAGTTCCTTGGCCAGGTCGGCCGGACGCGTGATGGACACCGACGATTCCAGCGGCAGGCGGTCGAGCAGGTCCTTGATCTGTTCGATCTTCACCTTCATGCCGCCGTGGATCCACGGCTGCGCGATCAGGTGGTCGTACTCGGTGGACAGGTTGATCGAATCGATCACGCTGCCCTGCTCGTCCAGCAGGCCGCCGGTGCCGGTCAGGAAAATGATCTTGTACGGCTGCAGCTCCTGCACCAGCTCGTTGGCGGCGAAGTCGGCGTTGACGTTGAGGATCTGGCCACCCGCGGTTTCGCCCAGGCTGGTGATGACCGGGATCGAGCCGGCGCGCAGGCTGGCCTCGATCGGCGCCAGGTTGACCTTCTTCACCTCGCCGACCAGGCCGTAGGTGTCCACGTCCAGGTACTCCGCTTCGAACACGCCGCCGGTGATCGAAGTAGCACGCGCGCCGTTCTGCTGCAGCGCCTCCACCAGGCGCAGGTTGGACTGCTGGAACACCCGGCGCACGATCGCCAGCGCCTCCGGCGAGGTCACGCGCAGGCCGTTGACAGTCTGCTTCTCGATGCCGGCGGCCGACAGCTCGGCATCCAGCTGCGGGCCGGCGCCGTGCAGCACGATCGGGGTCAGGCCGACTTCCTGCAGGAACGACAGCGAAGAGGTCAGCGCGTCGAGATCGTCGCGCAGCACCGCGCCGCCGACCTTGACCACGGCAAAGCGCTTGGCGTCCAGCTGCGAGAAGCGCTTGAGGTACTGGCTGATCTCCTTCGCGCTGGCCATGCTGGAAAGCAGGCGCACGATGGTCTGGCGGGTCTGGCGGTGGGGCTGGAGGGCAGGAGACATTTCGGTTTCGTCACAGGCGGCGGTCGCCGCGTTGCAGTTCCACCCGGCCAGGGCCGGGCGGCGTTGTGGGGTCGATCAGGCGCCGGCGGCGATGATGCGGTGCACGGCGTCGGTGTAGCGCTGCAGCTGCTCCAGCGTCACGAACTCATCGGCGGTGTGGGCCTGGGCGATGTCACCCGGGCCGAACACCAGCGTGGTGTAGCCGCCGGCCGAGAACAGCGAGGCTTCGGTCCAGAAGTCCACCGCGTTGCCGATCGGCAGTTCCAGCGCATCGGCCACGTCGCGTGCCAGCAGACGGCGGTTCTCGGCCTCGGCGATGTCACCGGCCGGCAGGCTGGGGCCACGGAAGGTTTCGGTGAACAGTGCCGCTTCCGGTTCGGCAAAGCCGGCGAAGGTCGCCAGCAGGCCATCGATGTCCATCGACGGCAGCGGACGGAACCCGAACCGCACTTCGGCGGCCGGCGCGATCATGTTGGCCTTGATGCCACCTTCGACGCGACCGATGTTGAAGCGCAGGCCGGTCAGCCCGCCGAAGCGCGCCGAGGCCAGCGATTCCACATGGTCCAATGCGCAGTTGCCCCAGCGCATGGCCTGGTGCAGCGCGCTGGCGGCCGCATCCTGCTTGCCCGACGCGTGCCCGGCGCGGCCGGCGAACTGCATCAGCACCGAACTGATGCCACGGTGCGCCAGCACCGCTTCGCTCATGGTCGGCTCCGCCACCAGCACCGCTTCATATGGCAGGCCACGGGCCAGGAACGCGGCGATGCAGCGCGGATCGTTGGCTTCTTCGTCGCTGGAGAACAGGAACGCGGCATCGCCATCACTGGCGTTGGCCGCGGCCACCAGTGCAGCGGCGGCACCCTTGATGTCACACACGCCCAGGCCGATCACACGATCTTCCAGACGCCGCATCACGTGCGGGTCGGCACTCCAGTGCGGCGAATCCGGCACGGTATCCAGATGCACGTTGAACAGGTACTTCGGCGTACCACGCACGGCGTACAGGCTGACCGCACCGGCACCGTGGTCGATCACCTCGACGTTGAAGCCGGGCAGGTTCGCGCGCAGGTAATCGAAGATGCCACCGGTGGTGATCGCACGCGGCGGGTTGCGGGTGTCGAAGGACACCAGGGCCTGCAGGTGATCGAGCGTCTGTTCAAGCATGAATCAACAATCCTGTGGAATTCCGCCGGGCATGGCCCAGCGCTACCGGAGCGCATCTGGAGGAGAGCCCCCTTCTTGTTGAAGGGGGCGCGCCAACGGCGCAGGGTTAAGGTGAAATGCGCGGGCTCGTGCTCAAGTCAACCACGGTTGACTTGAGCAAAGAGCGTCGAGCTCATGCCGAACAGCTTGATGAAGCCCTCGGCCTCCTCCACGCCCCAGTCGGCCGACTGCGCGTAGGTGGCGCCCTTGGTGTTGAGCAGGTGCGGCGACTTCACCGCCACTGCATCGACGCGGCCGCCGCGGGTTTCCAGCACCACTTCGCCGTTGACCTTGGCCTGCGAGGACTTCAGGAAGGCCTCGATGTCGGTCTTCAGCGGGTCGTGGTAGAAGCCTTCGTAGACCAGCTCCACCCACTTGCGCGCCACGTCCGGCTTGAAGCGGTTCTGCTGCTTGGTCAGCACGGCATCTTCCAGCGCGCGGTGCGCGGCCAGCAGCGACACCAGGCCCGGGGCCTCGAACACGATGCGACCCTTCAGGCCGATCACGGTGTCGCCGGTGTAGACACCGCGGCCAACGCCGTACGGGGCGAACAGCTTGTTGAGCTGGGCCAGGATCTGGTCGCCCGGCAACGCCTTGCCGTTCAGTTCGACGGCTTCGCCCTCGACGAACTTCAGGGTCACGTTCAGCGCCTGCTCCGGCCACTCGCTGCGCGGTGCGCACCAGCCACGGGCGCCCTCGCCCGGCGCTTCCCAACGGTCGATCTCGCCGCCGGACATGGTCAGGCCCAGCAGGTTCTCGTTGATGGTGTAGGCCTGCTGCTTGGCGCGCACGCCGAAGCCGCGCTCTTCCAGGTACTTCTGCTCGTAGGCGCGGGTCTGGGTGTGTTCCTTCTGGATCTCGCGGATCGGCGCGATGATCTGGTAGTCACCCAGGGCCTTCACCGCCAGGTCGAAGCGGACCTGATCGTTGCCCATGCCAGTGCAGCCGTGGGCGATGATGTTGGTGCCCAGTTCGGCGGCACGCTTCAGCGCGGCATCGACGATCAGGTAGCGGTCCGAGACCAGCAGCGGGTACTGGCCCTGGTAGCCCTCACCGGCCCACACGAACGGCTTGACGAAGCCTTCCCAGATGGCCGGGCCACCGTTGACGGTGACGTGGCTGGTCACGCCCAGCTCGGCGGCGCGCTTCTCGATGAAATCACGCTCTTCATCATCCACGCCGCCGGTATCGGCGAACACGGTGTGCACGTTGTAGCCGCGCTCCTGCAGGTACGGCACGCAGAAGCTGGTATCCAGGCCGCCGGAGAAGGCGAGAACGACGTCTTTGTTGCTCATGGGGATCAGGTCCACTTGGGGGATGGGAATTCGGTAGAGCCGACCGCTGGTCGGCTGAAATGTTGGATGCGCCGCTGCGGGAGCAGCCGACCAACGGTCGGCTCTACCCCTTGCTTGATTCAGCGCCCGGCAACCGCGGCCATGATCGCCTTCTGCACGTGCAGGCGGTTTTCGGCTTCGTTGATGGCGATGCACTGCGGCGAATCCATCACCGCGTCGGTGGCCTTCACGTTGCGGCGCAGCGGCAGGCAGTGGCTGAACACACCGTTGTTGGTCAGCGCCATCTTCCGCTCGTCCACGATGAAGTGCTTGAACTGGTCGCGGATCGGCTTTTCCGGTTCCCAGTTGCCGAAGAACGGCAGCGCGCCCCAGCTCTTGGCGTAGACCACGTCGGCACCGGCGTAGGCGCTGTCGATGTCATGGCTGATCTTCAGCGAGCCGCCGCTCTCGGCCACGTTCTGCTCGGCCCAGCCCATGTAGCGGTCGTCGAGGATGTAGTCGGCGGTCGGGCACAGCAGGGTCACGTCCATGCCCATGCGGGTGGCGATGGTCAGCGCCGAATTGGCGACTGCGGTGTTCAGCGGCTTGGGGTGGTAGGTCCAGGTCAGCACGTACTTCTTGCCGCGCAGGTCCTGGGTGCCGAAGTGCTCCTGCAGGGCCATGATGTGGGCCAGCTCCTGGCACGGGTGGGTGATGGTCTCCATGTTGATGACCGGCACCGGCGAGTACTTGGCGAAGCTGTTGAGGACGATGTCCTGGCGGTCGTAGGCCCAGTCGATGAACTTGGGGAACGCACGCACGGCGATGATGTCGCAGTAACGGCCCAGCACCTTGGCCACTTCAGCGATGTGCTCTTCGGTATCGCCGTCCATCACCGTGCCGAGGTTGAACTCGATCGGCCACGCATCCTTGCCCGGCTGCAGCACCACCGCGTGGGCACCCAGCTGGAACGCACCCAGTTCAAAGCTGGTGCGGGTGCGCATGGACGGATTGAAGAACACCAGCGCGATCGACTTGCCCTTGAGCTGGTCGCCGAGCTTGTTGCGCTTGAACAGCGCGGCCTGGGTCAGCAGCGCGTCGAGCTCGCTGCGGCTCCAGTCCTGGGTGTTCAGGAAGTGCTTGGGGGACATCATCTTTCCTTGCGTGGCGGCGCCGGGTTCGACGCGGTGGAAGGGAAAACAGGAAGCAAAGGTGGAACGAAAAGGTTGCAGTTGCAGCTTTCATGACGCGGAAACGAAAAAACCCAGCCGGCGGGCTGGGGTTTTTTTCGGACGAACAGCAAAAAGCTCCGGTTACCCAGCGAGGATGTGGGGTTCCGGTCGACGCGCACGCGAGGTCATGCCCGACGCCTGTCGGGCTGCGCTGCTGTCGTGCTGGAAGTCGGTGAGCTTCATGGTCATCCATCTTTGCATGCGGCCGGGGCCGACGCAAGGGGCCGGGGTCGCAGAATCAGGGATTGCCGGCGGCGCCCTGCTCGGGGCCGACCCAGGGGGTGATCGACACCCGGATCTTGAGCCGGTTGCCGGGATCTTCCGGCAGCCGCGAGCGGTACTTGGTGCCCTTGTAGACGTAGTCCACGTCGTAGGCGATGGGCCGGCGGAATTCACGTCCCACCGGCACGATGCGACAGTCGCGGGTCAGCATCGGACCATTGTTGGCCGGTGCCGGCGCCGGGGCCGGTGACTCGGCGGCGGTGTCCTCGGAGACCTCTTCATCGCTGCGCTTGAACATCGAGCGTACCGAGTCCCAGAAGCGGCTGATCCGGCCCTTGTCCTCGACCGGCTCCTCACCAGTGACATTGACCGGCGCCAGGGTCCGGGTCGAGACCGGCTCGCAGTGTTCTTCGGTACGGGTCGCGCGCAGGGTCTGGAACACGGGTTCGACGTTCAGTACCTGCGCGTAGTCGAACTTCACGTTCTCCACGATCACCACCCGGTTGCGGGGCTCGGCCTCCTGCGCCTGCGCCACGGCGGCCAGCGCCGACAGGCAGGCCAGGGTCAGCAACGCGGTGGATTTCATTGGCGAAGGGAGCAAGGACACGGCAATAGTGTAGGCAGTGGCGAGCGCAAGGGGCTGAACATTACCCGTCCACGCTGCTCCTGCCCACCCCACCCTGGTTGGACCCGGCGTCCACCGGTGGCAGGCGGTGCCCCCAAAGGGGGCCGACACGTTCTAAAATCACAGGCTTGTCCCCCAGCCACAGCCCCATGACCCTGCGCCTGCACAACAACCTGACTCGCCAGCTCGAACCGTTCACCCCGCTCGACCCGGCCTGTCCGACCCTGTATGTGTGCGGCCCGACGGTCTACAACTACGTGCACATCGGCAACGCCCGTGGCCCAGTGGTTTTCGGAGTGCTGGCCGATCTGCTGCGGCGCCGTTTCGGTGGCCTGCGCTACGCGCGCAACATCACCGACGTGGACGACAAGATCAACAACGCCGCGCGTGAGCAGGGCGTGCCGATCAGCACCATCACCGACAGGTTCGCCGCCGCCTACCGTGAAGACATGGCCGCGCTGGGCGTGGTGCCGCCGGACATCGAGCCCGAAGTAACCGCGCACATTCCGCAGATCATCACCATGATCGAGCAGCTGATCGCCAACGGGCATGCCTACGCCGCCGAAGGCCACGTGCTGTTCGCGGTGGCCAGCTTCGAAGGCTATGGCAAGCTCTCGCGCCGCGACCCGGAAGAGATGCTGGCCGGCGCCCGCGTCGACGTGGCCCCGTACAAGCGCGACCCGGGCGATTTCGTGCTGTGGAAGCCGTCCAGCGACGACCTCCCTGGCTGGGAGTCTCCCTGGGGCCGTGGCCGCCCGGGCTGGCATATCGAATGCTCGGCGATGGCCGCCGCCCACCTGGGCGAGACCATCGACATCCATGCCGGCGGCGTCGACCTGCAGTTCCCGCACCACGAGAACGAGCTTGCGCAGAGCGAATGCGCCCACGGCGGCAAGATCTTCGCCCGCTTCTGGCTGCACAACGGCATGCTCAACTTCGGCGGCGCCAAGATGAGCAAGTCGCTGGGCAACATCGAACGCGTGCACGATCTGGTCCGCCAGCACCCGCCGGAAGCGCTGCGCCTGGCCCTGCTGTCGGCCCACTACCGGCAGCCGCTGGACTGGTCCGATGGCCTCATCGAGCAGTCGGTGCGCACCCTGGACCGCCTGTACGGCACGCTGCGCGAGCTGGCGTCGGTCGAGGCGGTCGTGGCGATCCCGGCCACGGTCGAGGCGACTCTTGATGACGACCTGAACACCCCGCAGGCACTGGCCGAAGTGGCCCGCATCGCCGCCGATGCACGCCGGGCCACCGACCCTGCCGAACAGGCGCGCCTGAAGGGCGAACTGCTCGGTGCCGGCCTGGCCCTGGGCCTGCTGCAGGCCGATCCAGCGCAGTGGTTCGGCACCGCGGCCAGCGATGATGGCGAAGATGCCCGCATCCAGGGCCTGATCGACGAGCGTGCCGCCGCCAAGCAGGCACGCGACTTCGCCCGTTCCGACGCCATCCGCGACCAGCTGGCCGCCGAAGGCATCGTGCTGGAAGACACCCCGCAGGGCGTGCGCTGGTCGCGCAAGCGCGGCTGACCCACCCTGCCCCGTGGCCGGTCCGCCGGCCACGCTCCACTGTAGAGACTGTTGTGACCGACTCTCCGTTCCCGCTTGAATCCACCGCCGCCGAGGCCCAGACCGCCATCGCCGAGGAATTCGGCTTCTTCGGCGACTGGTCCGAGCGCTACCAGTATCTGATCGACCTCGGCCGTAAGCTGCCCGCCTTCCCGGACGAATGGAAGACCGAAGAGCACCGCCTGCTCGGCTGCCAGTCGATGGTCTGGATCGTGCCGGAAGGCAATGCGCAGTCGCTGCGCTTCCACGCCATCAGTGATTCGGCCATCGTTTCCGGCCTGATCTTCCTGGCCCTGCGCGTGTACTCCGGGCGCTCGGCGCAGGAGATCCTGGCCACCGAACCGAGCTACATCCAGGACATCGGCCTGGCCCGCCACCTCTCGCCCACCCGCAGCAACGGCGTGGCGGCGATGCTGGCCTTCATCCGCGAGACCGCGCAGGCCCAGCTGCAGCGCGACCCGTCGTGAGCGAACCCGCCACGGCCGAAGACACCGCGCTGGGGCTGCTGTCCCGGCCCGGTTTCGCCAAGCTGCTGGCCTACCGCATCTTCGCGATGCTGTCCTACCAGGTGGTCGCGGTCACCGTCGGCTGGCACATCTACGAAGTCACCCGCAATCCGTTCTCGCTGGGCCTGGTTGGCCTGGCCGAGGTGCTGCCGTTCTTCTGCGTCGCACCGTTCGCCGGTTATCTGGTCGACCACCTGCCGCGCCGCCGGCTCGGCATGGTCGCCTGCTCCGGGTTGATCGCCACCGCGCTGGTGTTGACCGGCGTGGCCAAGGGCTGGCTGCCGTTCGAAGGCGTGTGGCCGATCTATGCGGCCATTGCGCTGACCGGCATGGTCCGCGCCTTCCTGTCGCCAATCTACAACGCACTGTTCGCCCGCGTGCTGGCCCGTGACCAGTTCGCACGTGGCGCTGGCCTCGGCGCCGTGGTGTTCCAGGCCGGCATGGTGGCCGGTCCGGCATTGGGCGGCGTGCTGGTCGGCTTCGGCGGCAAGGGCCTGTCCTACGCGGTGGCCACGGGCTTCGCGCTGGTGGCGATGGCCTGCCTGGCCACGCTGAAGGTGGAAGAACCGGTGCATACCGGCCCGGCCGCCCCGATCTTCAAGAGCATCGCTGAAGGCGCGCGCTTCGTGGTCGGCAACCGGATCATGGTCGGGGCGATGGCACTGGACATGTTCTCGGTGCTGCTGGGCGGCGTGGTGGCGATGCTGCCGGCGTTCCTGCACGAGATCCTGCACCACGGCCCGGAAGGCCTGGGCATCCTGCGCGCAATGCCGGCGCTGGGCTCGGTCTGCGTTGGCCTGTGGCTGGCGCGCCACCCGCTGCACCGCAATGCCGGCCGCGTGCTGCTGTTCGCGGTGGCCGGCTTCGGCCTGTGCGTGATCAGCTTCGGGCTGTCGCAGCACTTCTGGCTGTCCGCGCTGATCCTGCTGTTCTATGGGGCCTTCGACGGCGTCTCGGTGGTGATCCGCTCGACCATCCTGCAGCTGGCCACGCCGGAAGAGATGCGCGGACGGGTGTCGTCGATCAACGGCATCTTCATCAGTTCGTCCAACGAACTGGGCGCGTTCTATGCCGGCACGATGGCAAAGCTGCTCGGCCTGGTGCCAGCGGTGGTGCTGGGCGGGTTCGCGGTGCTGAGCGTGGCCGGGATCACGGCGTGGAAGAACCCGACGTTGCGGAAGCTGAATCTTCGCGACCTGCAATAGAGCGGATTTCCGCGCGCCCACGCGCCGGTAGCGCCGGGCCATGCCCGGCGGGCTCTTTCCGTGACCGCGGTGGGGTGTCACTTTTCTTTTCGCGCGAAAAGAAAAGTAACCAAAAGAAGCGCGCCGCCATCCGCGAGCCGGCGCTGCGCACCGGTGCCCTGTGCTCCTCGGTGAATCAGGGGACGGCGCCGAACTCGCTGCGCTCAAACAGCGGCGCCTCTTCGCCCCTGATTCCCCTGCGGTGCTCGGCTCGCTACAAGGCGGACCCAACAGCCGCGAGCGCACGCATGACCGCCCTTGGTGGAGCCAAGCCATGCTTGGCTGCTTTTGCTTTTGCTCTTCTTTGCCCGCGCCTTCGACCCGAGCCGGGCATGGGCTAGGCTTTACAGCGACCGCGCACACAGGCTCCCTCCTATACCCGGAAGGCGCCGTTCTAAACAGCCAATCACACCCAACAAAAAACCCGGCCGAGGCCGGGTTTTTCGCATGACCAGACAACGATCAGGAATCAGTCGCCCTGCTGCTTCTGCAGGTGCTCCCAGCGCTCCTGGGCGTCGATGGTGCGTTCGGCGGTCAGGCGCGCTTCCAGGCGCTCCAGGCCGATTTCTTCGCCGGTGTCGACGCAGTAACCATAGTCGCCCGCTTCCAGGCGCTTCAGGGTGCTGTCGATCTTGCCGATCAGCTTGCGGTAGCGGTCACGGGTACGCAGTTCCAGCGAGTTCTCGGTCTCGCGGGTCGCGCGCTCGGCTTCGTCGCCGATGTCACGCACTTCCTCGCGCAGGTTCTCGATTGTCTGCTTGGACTCTTCCACCAGGTCCGCGCGCCAGTTCTGCAGGCGCTGACGGAAGTATTCCTGCTGCAGCGGGCTCATGTATTCCTCTTCCGAGGACGGCTTGTAGCCAGCCGGCAGGATCGGGCGGCCGGTGGCCTCGTCGGTCTTGTACTCGACCACCTTGTACTTGCTGCGCGGGGCCGGTGCCGCCGAGCGGGCGGCGACGGCCACGGCAACCTTGCCGACAGGGCGCGACACGGTCTTCGGGGCGGAATCGGATTTCACGGCGGTTTTGGCAGGCGATTTCGAAACGGGCACGGGATTCTTGGATTGCGGGGCCTTCGAAGCAGCAGGAGCGGCGGCCGGGGCCGGCTTGGGGGCCGGTTGGGCTGCTGCCACTGCCACGGTCTTGGCCGGGACAGGCTTGGCCGGAGCCGGCTTGGGGGCAGGCTTCGGTGCGGACTTCACTACGGGGGCCGGGGTCGGCTTTGCGGCCGGCGCGGCAACATTCTTGGTGACTTTCTTTACAGC
The DNA here is from genome assembly GCF_056480785.1 of Stenotrophomonas sp. 99219_Sma. NCBI lineage: Bacteria > Pseudomonadati > Pseudomonadota > Gammaproteobacteria > Lysobacterales > Lysobacteraceae > Stenotrophomonas > Stenotrophomonas sp. 99219_Sma. Next base: position 3,122,737 of record NZ_CM151117.1, read on the forward strand.
GGCAGGCGTGGCCACCGGTTTAGCCGCAGCAACCTTCTTCGCTGCAGGTTTGGCGACCGGCTTGGCCGCAGCCTTCTTCACCACCGCCTTCGGCGCCGGCTTGGCTGCTGCCTTCTTCGCCACCGCCTTGGCGGCGGCCTTCTTCACCGGCGCGGCCTTGCTGGCGGCTTTCTTCACCACCGGCGCCTTCTTGCTGGCAGCGGCAGGCTTGGCCTTGGCGGGCGCAGCAGCCTTCTTCGCCACCGGCTTGGTTGCCTTGACCGGCGTTTTCTTTGCGGTGGCCTTCCTGGCCGCCGGTTGCGAGGACGCTGCCTTGGTCGCCGGCTTGCTGGCCGGTTTCCTGGCAACGGGCTTTGCCGCCAACTTCTTCACAACAGGCTTGGCGGTTTTCTTGGCGGCCGTTGCGGCCTTCTTTGCAGTTTTTTTAGCAGCCACGAAACGCTCTTCCTTGGATTCCCCGGGGCCCGGGAAAGCGGGCCTTTATAGCCTACCCGACCCGCAGCAGCAACCTCGACCCCCTGCTCCATTCAGTCCTGGAGTCAAGGCGCCCTTGGAGGCAGTCCGACGAACACGGACCGCCTTGCGCGGTACGGAACCTGGCCAGCACCCGAAGGCGCTGGTACCGGTCGCAGGCCATCGGCGACATGCGACCAACGGCCCATCCTGCACAAATGCGGCCTTCATGCCAACTGGCATAAGATGACTGGGTGATCTCGCGCCTGCTCATTGCCCTGCTGCGCTTCTACAAGCGCTTCATCAGCCCCCTGCTGGGGCCACGCTGCCGTTTCGTGCCGAGCTGTTCTGAATACGCGATGGACGCCATCTCGCGGCACGGCCCGCTGCGCGGAAGCTGGCTGGCTGCGCGCCGGCTGGGCCGTTGCCACCCGTTCCATCCAGGCGGCTTCGACCCCGTGCCCGAGTCTCCCAACGCCCCCTCTTGCCGTTGCACAGGAAAACACTGACATGTCCTCCACCCTCATCACCAACGCCCGCATGGTCAACGAAGGCCGCACCTTCGACGGCGACCTGCGCATCGAGAACGGCCGCATCGCGCAGATCGGCAACGGGCTGGCGCCGCGCGACGGCGAGCAGGTGGTGGACGCAGCCGGACGCTGGTTGCTTCCGGGCATGATCGACGACCAGGTGCACTTCCGCGAACCGGGCCTGACCCACAAGGGGGACATCGCCAGCGAATCGGCGGCTGCGGTGGCCGGTGGCCTGACCAGCTTCATGGACATGCCCAACACCAATCCGCCGACGCTGGATTCGACCATCCTGGAAGCCAAATACGAGCTCGCGCGCGGCCGCGCCTGGGCCAACTACGGCTTCTACCACGGCGCCAGCAATGACAACCTGGATGCCATCCGTGCGCTGGACCCGAAGAAGGCCCCGGGCGTGAAGGTGTTCATGGGCGCCTCCACCGGCAACATGCTGGTGGACAATCCGGAAACACTGGACGCGATCTTCCGCGAATGCCCGACGCCGATCATCACGCACTGCGAAGACACGCCGATGATCGACGCCAACCTGAAGGCCTTCCAGGAGAAATACGGCGACGCGCTGACCCCGGACATGCATCCGGACATCCGCTCGCGCGAGGCCTGCATCAAGTCGACCCGCCTGGCGATGTCGCTGGCGCGCAAGCACGGCACCCGCCTGCATGTGCTGCACATCTCCACCGCCGATGAGCTGGCGCTGTTCGAGAAGGGCCCGCTGATCCGCGCCGACGGCAGCCGCAAGCAGATCACCGCCGAAACCTGCGTGCACTTCCTGCACTTCGCGCGTCCGGACTATGCGACCAAGGGCAACCTGATCAAGTGCAACCCGGCCATCAAGGAAGTGTCCGACCGCGAGGCGATCACCGCCGCGCTGGCCGATGACGTGCTGGACGTGCTGGCCACCGACCACGCGCCGCACACCTGGGAAGAGAAGCAGAAGCCCTACGCACAGGCGCCGTCGGGCCTGCCGCTGGTGCAGTACGCGCTGGTGGCCGCGCTGGAACGCGTGCACGAAGGCAAGCTGACCCGCGAGCAGGTGGTGCAGAAGTTCGCGCATGCGCCGGCACAGCTGTTCGACGTGGAAGAACGTGGCTTCCTGCGCGAGGGTTACTTCGCCGACCTGGTGCTGGTCGAGGACGTGCCGTTCACGGTCAAGCGCGAGGACGTGCTGTCCAAGTGCGGCTGGTCGCCGTTTGAAGGCACGACCTTCCGCTCGCGCGTGGCCTCCACCTGGGTCAATGGCCAACTGGTGTGGGACGGCAGCAAACTGGTGGGCGAGCCGGCCGGCCAGCGCATGACCTACGACCGCTGATGCGCTCCGCACTTCTGATCGGGGCGCTGCTGGTGGCCGCGCCCCTGTTCACCGCACCGTCGGCGCAGGCACAGGACGGCATCGGCAGCCTGATCGACAGCCGCGTGGTGTTCCCGGCCAGCGCATCGCAGGGCGCACTGGTGATCGGCAAGGTACCCGCCGGCAGCCGCGTGCAGTACGCCGGCCGCCAACTGCGGGTGAGCGGCTATGGCAGCGTGGTGTTCGGCATCGGCCGCGACGAGAAGGGTCCGCTGCGCGTGCAGGTGCAACGCCCTGATGGTGGCAGCGAGACCGCGACCATTGCGGTGACCCCGCGCGACTGGCCCACCGAGCGGGTCAACGGCGTGCCGCCGAAGACGGTCAACCCGCCGCCGGCGATTGCCGAGCGGATCAAGCGCGAACAGGCACAGGTGACCGCCGCGCGTGCCCGCGATGACGATCGCACCGACTTCACCCAGACCTTCATCTGGCCGGTGCAGGGCCGCATCAGCGGCCGCTTCGGCAACGCACGCGTGTACAACGGACAGCCCGGCGCAGGTCATTCCGGCATGGACATCGCGGTACCGACCGGCACGCCGGTGAAGGCGCCGGCGGCCGGCATCGTCACCTTCGCCGGCCCCGACCTGTACCTGACCGGCGGCACGCTGCTGCTCGACCACGGTTTCGGTGTCAGCTCCAACTTCCTGCACCTGTCGCGCATCGACGTAAAAGTTGGCGACCGTGTGGAACAGGGCCAGGTGATCGCTGCGGTCGGCGCCACCGGTCGTGCCACCGGCCCGCACCTGCACTGGGGCATGAACTGGTTCGATACCCGTATCGATCCGCTGCTGGTGCTGGAACGCAAATAACGGTCGTGCCGGCCGCTGGCCGGCAACCCCATGATCTTCGCGGCGAATCTGGATGCCGGCCGGCGGCCGGCGCTACCGTGATGTTTCGACGCATGGAAACAAGGAACGTTGCATGCCCGCTACGGGTGATATCCACGTCGTCCACAACGCACGCCTGGACGCCTACGTGGCCTACCAGCTCACCCACCAGAATACGGAGGACGGCAGCTTCGCCGTCCTTGCACTGGACTGGGTGGGCAGTGCCCTGCCGGATGCCGCCGCCGTTGCAGCCATGCAACCTGCCCGCTTCAGCCCGTTCCGTGCGGCGCCCGCGATCCTGCACCGCTGGGTAGGCAAGCGCGTCCCGCGCGATTTCCGGCAGGTGGGCTGGCGCGAGCCGCTGATCGCCGATCATCCGAGGGCTTACGGCAGCTGGCCGGATGGCGCCGAATGGGTCGGGCAACGCAAGTGGGATGCGCTGGATACCGATGCCGTGCGCGCCTTCCACGCCGCGATGTCCGCGCCGCAAGACCAGAGCGTGGTACTGGAAAGCGATGCCTTTCCGGTGCGTCGCTGTACCCGCCAACTGGACAGCGCGACCCTGAACCGTGCGCCGTCACTGGCTGTATTCGATGCCCTGCCGCTGCTCACGCAGCTGGAGATCAGCACACCGGTGCCGGGCCTGCTGCCGTGGCTGCGTACACGGCCGTTGATCCATACCTTGCAGATCAGTGGCCTGCAGGAGACCGACGTCGATGTGCGAGAAACCAGGCTCCTGCAGATGACGATCGATGTCACCGGCCTGCGCTCGCTCCACCTCAACCCGCAGCTGGATCGCCTGACGCTGATCGGCAGCATCGATCCCGCGCTGATCATCCACGCCGAGGACGAAGGCCGCTGGCTGACCCTCATCAGTACCGATCCGCTGCTGCCAGGCCTGGGCCTGGCGCAGCTCGGTGAGCTGCAGCTGCGGGAGGTACGCGAACTCGACGCCGCACGCATCGCCCAGCAGTTCCCGCAACTGCAATCACTCGCGATCAACGGCGCCCCCTGCCTGCTGCATCAGCTGCAGTGCCTCGGCGATCTGCAGCAGCTGCACACCCTCAGCGGCAGCGATCTCTTTCCGCCTGCTGGTTCGGTGTTTCCGGCACCGGAATGCTGGCCGCGCTTGTGCCGGCTGTGGCTGCACAGCTTACCGGCCGATCTTGGCACCGCCATCAGGAAGGCCTACAAGGGCGAGGTGGCAAAAGGCCTGGATCTGGATGTGGGCCAGCTGCGCAAGCCCGAATGGCTGGCCGCAAATCTCGACAACCCCTTCCGCGACTGGGAGGGAAGCACGCACATCAGCACTGCGCAGGCGAAGAAGGCAACCACGCTGTATCGCAAAGCCTATACGGATGCATTGAAGCTGGCCACCGATGACCGCGCTGCTGCAGAACTGACCGCAGCGCTGGCGCAGATCGGCCGCAACTACACCGAAGGCTTCAACGCACTGGACCGCCGCAGCGGCTTCATCGAAACCGAAGAGCGCGAGCAGATCTACATGGCGTGGATGGGCATCGTCGATGCCGTGGAAGCGGCGCGCGCACCGGGCACTACGCCGCTGCAGCGCGACGTACTGCGCGAAGCAATGAACGAGGTCAGGACGTTCTGAGGCGCCCTGGAAGGGTAGCGCCGGCCGCTGGCCGGCAACCCCATGAATCCTGCATCGCCCTGGCTGTCGGCCAGCGGCCGGCACTACCACGGCAATCGATCAGCCGCGCGCAGCCCACCACACACGCAGCAGGGTGCGTACCGGCGTGGCTTCGATCGGCTTGCCTGCCGCCTGCGCGGCAACGCGTGCACGCGCCAGGCTGGACCACACACGGCGTGGGCGCGGGCCGGGCACGCGCGTGCCCCAGCCCTTCAACAGATGCTGCGCCCAGCGCTGTGCGGCCGTGCTGGCATCACCATCCAGCAGGCTGCGCGGCACACCGGCTACGCCGGCATCCTGCAGGCGCTGGGCCAGGGTCTGCAGCTGCACCGCACGACCGGCGCCAGTGCGCGGCTTGTCCGCGAACAGGGCTGCCTCCACCGCAGCCACCGCTTCAGCGTAATGGGCCAGCGCACGCTCGGCACCGGCTGCATCCAGCGCGACGGTACGCGCTTCAACCAGATCGGGCAGCGCTTCGGCCAGCTGCGCCCACGGCGCACGCACCGGCTCCAGCAGGCGGCCCAGCGGATGGCGCGAACGATGCGCGGCCCAGCTGCGCAGCTCCTCGCCCCACCATGCCAGCTTGGCGTCGGCCGGCAACGGGTCGCCGCTGGTGTTGAGCATGTCGTCGAATTCCTGCAGCAGCGCGAACCACGCCACCGCAAGCTCGCGTTGCGATTCGGCCACGAACGGGGCGGCCACCGACCATTCCGGCCAACGGCTGCGCCACTTGTCGAGGAAACTGTCCAGCGCGGTACTGCTCACTACGTGATTCCTTACGGCTGGGCCGGGGCTGCCGGCCGGGTCGGCCAGAGACTGGCCAGTTGCAGAAGTGCGGCGTTCTCGACCAGCACGTCGGCCTGCCAGGCCAGCGGATCGTCGCTGTGCAGGCGATAGCCCCACAGCGCCGCCACCGACGGCATGGCCGCGGCACGCGCGGCGATGATGTCGCGCTCGTCGTCACCCACGTACACGCAGTCTTCGGCGGCAATGCCGATCGCCTGCGCGGCGTGCAGCAACGGCAGCGGATGCGGCTTGCGTTCGGCCAGGCTGTCACCACCCACCAGTACCGCACAGCGCTGCTGCCAGCCGTGCTGCGGCAGGATCAAGCGCGCCAGATATTCAGGCTTGTTGGTGACAATGCCCCACACCGTACCGGCATCGTCCAACGCGGCGAGCATGCCGGCCACGCCATCAAACAGCACTGCGTGCTGGCCGATCAATGCTTCGTAGCGCTGCAGGAATTCCGGGATCAGCGCGTCACGTGCGGCAACGTCCAGTTCCGGGAACGCAGCCGAGACCATCGCCCGCGAGCCCTTCGACACCACCGGGCGCAGCGCGGCCGGATCGATGGGTGCGCGTCCACGCTCGGCCAGCATCGCGTCGCAGGTGGCGACGAAGTCCGGCGCGCTGTCCAGCAGGGTGCCGTCCAGATCGAACAGCACCGCGCGCGGGAAGCGGGCCGCGGTCATGCCGGCTTGACCGCGTAGGCCAGGTAGTTGATGTCGGTACGGCTGCTCAGGCGGGCCTGGTTGCGCCACGGCTCGTAGGCCATGCCGCTGACATCCACCAGCTGCATGTCGGCCTCGCGCAGCCAGCGCGCCAGCTCGGCAGGCTTGATGAATTCCTGGTAGTGGTGCGTGCCCTTGGGCAGCAGCCGCGCCACGTACTCGGCGCCGACGATCGCCACCGCGAAGGCGGCGGCGGTGCGGTTGATGGTCGACAGGAACAGGTGGCCGCCCGGCTTCAGCAGGCGCTTGCAGGCCTCGATGATCGCGCCCGGGTCGGGCACGTGCTCGAGCATTTCCATGCAGGTGACCACATCGAAGCTGCCCGGCTGCTCGGCGGCCAGATCTTCGGCAGCCTGCACCCGGTAATCGACCTTGGCGCCGCTTTCCAGCGCATGCAGGCGCGCGACCTTGACCAGTTCCGGGGCCAGGTCGATGGCGGTGACGTCAGCACCGGCCTGGGCCAGCGCTTCACTCAACAGGCCGCCACCACAACCGATGTCGAGCACGCGCGCACCGCGCAGCGGCACGCGATCGGCCACGTACTGCAGGCGCACCGGGTTCAGCGCATGCAGCGGCTTCTGCGGGCCGTCAGCGTCCCACCAGCGGTTGGCCAGCGCGGCGAACTTGTCCAGCTCGGCCTGATCGAAATTGGAGGAAGCGTGGGGGGCAGTCATGAGGGAGTCCTTGCGGCGCCGGGGTTCAGGCGCGGATATGACGGATGCGATCGCGCCACTGGCGCGCGTTGGCGATGATGCCCGGCAGGTCCATGCCGACCAGCTCGCGCTGCACCAGCTTCGGCTTGCCGGCGATCCAGACGTCGCTGACCTGCTGGCGGCCGGTGGCGTACACCAGCTGCGACAGCACGTTGTGCAGCGGCTGGGTTTCCAGTGCGGACAGGTCAACGCAGACCAGGTCGGCCTGCTTGCCGACTTCGATCGAACCGATGCGCTCACCGAAGCCCAGCGCGCGGGCACCGCCCAGGGTGGACGCGCGCAGCGTGGTCGCCGCGTCCAGCGCGGTGGCGTCATCGGCCACGGCCTTGGCCAGGATCGCCGCAGTGCGGTTCTCGCTGAACATGTCCAGGTCGTTGTTGCTGGCGCAGCCGTCGGTGCCGATCGCCAGGTTCACGCCGGCGCGCTGCAGGGCGCAGGCCGGACAGAAACCGGAGGCGAGCTTCAGGTTCGATTCCGGGCAATGCACCACGCTGACGCCACGCTCGGCGCACAGGTGGATTTCCGCATCGGTCAGCTGGGTCATGTGCACCGCGATCAGGCGGTCGTTGACCAGGCCGAGGCGATCCAGCCGCGCCAGCGGGCGCTGGCCGTGCAGCTTGATCGAATCGTTGATCTCCTGCGCGGTCTCGTGGGTGTGCAGGTGCACCTGCATGTCGAGCTGGTCGGACAGCATCCGCACCCGCTCGAAGTTGGCATCGTTGACCGTATACGGCGCATGCGGCGCGAACGCGGTGCCGATCAGCGGATCGGTGCGCCACTGGTCATGCAGTTCACCGGCCTTGGCGAAGTACTCGTCGTCGGTCTTGGCCCAGGCGGTGGGGAAATCGATGATGACCGCGCCGACCAGCGCGCGGAAACCATGCTTCTTGTAGACGGCGGCCTGCACATCGCCGAAGAAGTAGTTCTCGTTGGCGCAGGTGGTGCCGCCGCGCAGCATCTCGGCGATGGCCAGGGTGGTGCCGTCGGCGACGAATTCGGGGCCGATCACCGCCGCTTCCACCGGCCAGATGTGCTGCTGCAGCCAGGTCATCAGCGGCAGGTCGTCGGCGACGCCGCGCAGCAGGGTCATCGGGTTGTGCGTGTGCGCATTGACCAGGCCCGGCATCAGCGCCGCCTCGGGGCGGCTGACCACCTGGGTGGCGCGGAACCGTGCGCGCGCCTCGGCACGCGGCAGGATGGCCACGATCTCGCTGCCACGCACGGCAACGGCATGGTCTTCCAGCACCACCGCATGCGGCTCGATCGGAACGACGTAACCGGCTTCGATGAGCAGGTCGCAGGCTTCGGGGAGGTGCGGGCTATCGCTCATGCGGGCTCACTGGCTGGGGGGCGGCGAGATACTTCTGGGGACACGCCCCTGAGTCAGGGGCTGCCGCGAAGCGGCGGGGTCTGGAGACCCGTGAAGCGGGGGCCCATGATCTGCCGAAGCAGATCATGGGAGCGCCAGCGCGAATGCGATGGCGCGTATCCGGCCAGCGGCCGGCACTACCGTAATCCGGCTGCGCCGGATTACTTGACGCGTGCGGAGTATTCGCCCGAACGGGTGTCGACGCGGATCACTTCGTCCTGGTTCACGAACAGCGGCACGCGGACCACGGCGCCGGTTTCCAGGGTGGCCGGCTTGCCGCCGCCGCCCGAGGTGTCGCCACGGACGCCCGGATCGGTTTCGGTGATCTTCAGCTCGACGAAGTTCGGCGGCTGCACGAAGATCGGCTCACCGTTCCACAGGGTGACCACGCAGGACTCCTCGCCCTTCAGCCACTTCTCGGCGCCGCCCATGCCGGCCTTGGTGGCCTGGACCTGCTCGAAGGATTCCGGGTCCATGAAGTGCCAGTACTCGCCGTCGCTGTACATGAAGTTCATGTCGGTATCGACGACGTCGGCTGCATCCAGCGAGTCGGTCGACTTCATGGTCACTTCCTGGGTACGGCCGTCCTTGATCAGGCGGTACTTCACGCGGGTGAAGGCCTGGCCCTTGCCCGGCTTGACGTATTCGGTGTCGATGATGACGGCCGGTTGGTTGTTGACCAGGATCTTCATCCCGTTCTTGACGTCGTTCATGCCGTAGCTGGCCATGCGTAAACTCCTGAGTGGCAAAAACGCCGCGGGTGCGGCGAGCCGTTAGAATGGAAAGCCCACCGGGTGCCGGTGGGCGACTGTTTTTCTGCCCCCATGATAACCGCAGGCCCCCTCTCCATGCAGCTTTCCGCCTTCCCCCGGCCCCAGTCGCCAGGCGCGCCCGCGCGCTGGCAGCAGCTCTGGCGCCAGGCACTGCGCGACCCGCAGGCGCTGCTGGCCCGGCTGCAGCTGGACCCGGCGGCACTGGGCGTCTCCGAAGCGGCCATGGCCCAGTTCGCGCTGCGCGTGCCGGAGGGGTTCGTGGCCCGCATGCGCAAGGGCGATCCGGCCGATCCGCTGCTGCGGCAGGTGCTGCCGATCGACGAGGAAATGCGCCCGGCGCCCGGGTTCAGCTTCGATGCGGTGGGTGATGGTGCGGCCAAGAAGGCCACCGGCGTGATCCAGAAGTACCGTGGCCGCGCCCTGCTGGTGGCGACGGGCAGCTGTGCGATCAACTGCCGCTACTGCTTCCGCCGCCACTTCGACTATGGCGCGGAGAACGCCGCCAAGGGTGGCTGGCAGGAAGCCGTAGCCGCCATCGCCGCCGACCCGGACATCGACGAGGTGATCCTGTCCGGCGGTGACCCGCTGTCGCTGGCCACGCACAAGCTGGTCGAGCTGACCGACGCCCTGCGCGCGATCCCGCATATCCGCCGCCTGCGCATCCATACCCGGCTGCCGATCGTGCTGCCCGAGCGCGTGGACGATGAACTGGTCTCCTGGCTGGGCAGCCTGCCGTGGCCGCTGGCGGTCGTGGTCCACGCCAACCATGCCAATGAATTCGATGCCAGCGTGGACGCGGCGATGGCCCGCCTGCGCGGCATCGGCGCCCAGCTGCTGAACCAGGCGGTATTGCTGCGCGGGGTCAACGACAGCGTGCAGGCCCTGCAGGACCTGAGCGAGCGCAGCTTCGCCGCCGGCGTGCTGCCCTACTACTTGCACCAGCTGGACCGGGTCGAAGGTGTGGCCCACTTCGAAGTGGACGACACCCGGGCCAAGGCATTGATTGCCGGGTTGACCGCGCGCCTGTCCGGCTATCTGGTCCCGAAGCTGGTACGCGAACTGCCCGGCGACCCGAGCAAGCGCCCGGTGTAATTCCGTAGCGGGGGTCATCCCTTTTCCTGCGGAAAAGGGATGACCCCCGGCACAACGTCAATCGGTCAAACGCCCGATTCGATCATCCGCACCACTTCGGTGGCGGTGACCGGGTGGCTCAGCCAGTAGCCCTGCCCCAGATCGCAGCCGCGCTGCGCCAGCAGTTCGAACTGCGCCTGCTGCTCGATGCCCTCGGCCACCACCGTGATGCCCAGCGCGTGGGCCATGGCGATGATCGCCGTGGTCAATGCGAGGTCGTCGGGATCACGCTGCATGTCGGCCACGAAGCTCTTGTCGATCTTCACGCCGTCCACCGGCACCTGGCGCAGATGACTGAGCCCGGAGAAGCCGGTCCCGAAATCATCCAGCCAGACCTTCACGCCGGTGCGGTGCAGCTTGTCCAGCAGCTGCGCGGCGACCATCTCGTCACCGATCACCGCGGTCTCGGTCAGCTCCAGATGCAGGCGCGACGCTGGCAGCCCGGACTCATGCAGGCATTGCGCGACCAGCGCCGGCAGTTCGCCGCCGCGCAGCTGCCGCGGTGACACGTTGACCGATACGAACAGGTCGTCGCCTGCCACGCCACGTGGCCATTGCGAGGCCTCCATGCAGGCCGCACGCAGTACTTTCGGGCCGATGATCTCGATCAGGCCGCTCTGCTCGGCCACCTCGATGAACACCGATGGCGGTATCGTGCCCAGGGTCGGATGCTGCCAGCGCAGCAGCACTTCGACGCCGACCATGCGGCGGTCGCGCATGCGGAAGATCGGCTGGTAGGCCAGGCGCAGTTCGCCTCGCTCCCAGGCGCCGCGCAGCTCCTGTTCCATATGCACGCGACGTTCGACCGCGTGGTCCATCGCCCGGCTGTAGTAGCGATAGCAGTTCTTGCCGGCCATCTTCGCCTGGTACATGGCGATGTCGCCGTTTTTCAACAGGGTGGTCGCATCGGCCGCATCGTCGGGGAACAGGGTCACGCCGATCGAGGTGCCCAGGAACAGCTCCCTGCCCTGCACCACCAGCGGCCTGCCCAGCTCGCGCACCAGCACTTCGGCCAGCAGCCGCGCGTTGGCGGCCACATCACCGTCGCCCACCAGGATCACGAACTCGTCACCGCCGAAGCGGGCCAGCAGGGCCTCGTCGCCGCCTGCCTCCGCAACGGCGCGGCCGATGCGCTGTGCGAACTGCAGCAACGCCTCGTCACCGGCCTCATGGCCAAGCGTGTCGTTGACCCGCTTGAAATCGTCGATGTCGGCGAACAGCAGGCCCAACCGGTGATTGGCGGCACGCGCCGCCATCAGCCGATGGTCCAGCGCTTCGCGGAATGCCAGCCGGTTGGTCAGCCCGGTCAGCGCGTCGGTATAGGCCATACGCCGCACTTCGCGGTCATGGCGTGCGATCGCATCGCGCATCCGGGCGAAACCGCGGACCAGTTCGCCGACCTCGTCGTCGCGGGTGTTCTCGGCCAGGGGTGTCTGGTAGTCACCGGCCTCGATGCGGCGGGCGGCGACGGCAAGATCACGGATCGGCGCGACCAGGGTGCGCTGCACGTACAGGATCACCACCACGCCGATCACCACCAGCAGGCCCAGCATCAGCAGCAGCCAGCCCAGGTGACGGCTGCCAACCTGCTGCAGGCGCTCGCCCAGGGTGGCGTTGGCCGCCTGCTCGCGCTGCTGCACCTCATCCAGCGCCATGCCGACCCGGACGCCGCCAATGCGCTGGTTGCCGATCATGATCGGCATGGCGTTGTCGAGCACCTTCGGCGATTCCTGCACGACCAGCATCTGCGCGGCCGCGGCCTTGGGTGCCAGTGGATCGGCCATCGGCTGACCGAATCCAGACACCTCGACCGAGCCATCGTGTACCAGCCGGCCGCGTTCATCGAACACCAGTACATAGCGCACCACGGGCTGGCGCGCGGTACTGCGCACCAGTACGCCCACCTGGTCCAGGTCACGGTAGTACAACGGGTTGGCCAGCGCGTCGGACAGCTCACGCGCCATCGCCTCGCCGCGGCTGCGCACGCTGCGGTCGAACAATTCATGGATGACGCCGCCGCTGAGGTTGCGCACCTCGCCCTGCATCGCGGCCTGCCGACCCAACAACACCGCAAGGATCGCGATCACCACGACCATCGCCCCGCCCATCGCGAGCAGGAACCGGGCCTGCATCCCCGAGCCAAGCCACTTCATTCCACTTCCATCCGCACGCGCGTCAATCCTTGTTTCAATTCATCCAACCGCTGCTGCGCATGCGCATCGACGCGGTGGAATCCGGAAGTGCCAAAAAACCGATGCAGCGCCCCCTGTGCCTGCGGGTCGCTGGCTGCCTGCAGCAGTACTTCCTGCAGGCGATCGCGCACGCGTGGATCAAGGTCGGCGCGGACCATCTCCACCGCACGCGGGTAGGGCTCGGTGCGCAGCAGCTCGCGGAAGTCGCGCCGGAACGCTGCCGGCATCCGCCGCTCGTCGTTCCAGTCCACGCTGCTCACCGCCCCCACGTCAACCACCCCCTTGTGCACGAACGTCGCGATGTTCAGCTCGCTGCGTGCAAATACGTAACCCACACTGTCCCGGCCCGGCATGTCCCATGCTCCGGCCAGGATCTGGGGCGACAGGCCCTCCTGCAGCAACGTCATCACCGGCACCAGATAGGCACTGGTGGACGCCGTGTTCTGCAGGGCCAGGCGATGGCCCCGCAGATCCTGCACGCGCTGGATCGGGCTGTCGCGGCGCACGAAGAACACCGTCTGGTAATCCCGCACGCCGTTGCGCTCGGTCAGCAGCAGTGGACGGGCGCCACTGCGCTGGCCCAGCGCCACCGCCGTACCGGAGGTTTCCGTGACCCAGTCGACCCTGCCCCGCCGCAGATAGCTGGCCATCTGCTGCGGGTCGCGTGCCATCAGGATCCTCCCCTCCTTGATGCCAACGTCGTGCATGCGCGCCACCACGTAGTCCAGCAATGGTTGCAGCTGCTCGTAATGGGCCTTGGGATCATCGCTGATCCGGCCCAACACCAGCACCGGGTCCGGTGCTGCACGCACCGTCCCGGCCAGCAGGACCATGGCCAGGCTCAGCAGTCCCCCCTGCATTGCCTTTCGCAGACCCGACACAGGCTTCATCCCCCCTGGGTATCCGGACAGACTACCCGAAAAAATGAGAACGTCGTCAGCTGTCCTTGCCGCCTGCCTGGGCCAGTCGCGCCATGCGCTGGGTGTCGGCGAGGATGCCGCGCAGCAGGCGCACTTCCTGCTCGCTCGGCTCACTGCGCAGGAACAGGCGGCGCAGCTTGCGCATCGCCGATTCCGGGGCGCGGCCCTTGTGGAAATCGATCTCGTCCAGCGTGTCGCCAAGCTGGGCGAAGAAGCTCTCCATCTGCTCGTGGCTGGCCGCCTGTTCGCGGAAGCCGGGCTCGGCATCGGTGGCCGGCTGCGCGCCCAGCAGCTGCATGCGCGTTTCATAGGCCAGCACCTGCACGGCGGCAGCCAGGTTGAGCGAGCTGAACTCAGGGTCGGACGGGATGTGCACCGCTGCATGGCAGAGCTGCAGTTCCTCGTTGGTCAGGCCGGTGCGCTCACGGCCGAACACCAGCGCCACCTCGGCGCCCTCGCCGGCCTTGGCCACCGCGCGGGCAGCGGCATCGGCGGGCAGGTATTCCTCCAGCTGGACGCGGCGGGCACGTGCAGTGCAGCCCAGCACCAAGCGGCAGTCGGCCACGGCTTCGGCCAGGGTGGCCACCACCGGGGCGTCACCGAGTACGTCTTCGGCACCGGCCGAGCGGCGGAAGGCCTCCTCGTCCAGTGGCTTTTCGGGGGCAACCAGCACCAGGCGGGCCAGGCCCATGGTCTTCAGGGCGCGGGCGGCGGCGCCCATGTTGCCGGGGTGCTGGGTACCGACCAGGACGAATCGGAGGCGGGTGGCGGCAGGAAACTGGGACATGAACAGGGAAAAGGTCGAGCTGGACGATGACCAATGGTAAACTGTGCGGCCGGCCACTGCGCCGGACCCGCTCTTTTCCCCCGCCAGTCCATCTCTTCTGCCTTTCCGGGAGCCCACGCCATGCAGAAACCCGCCGTAACCGTCATGGTCAAGGCCGCCCGCCTCGCCGGCAACGTCCTGTTGCGCAACATCAACAAGCTCGAGGCACTGAACGTGGTGCAGAAGGGCCGGATGGACTACGCCAGCGAAGTGGATGCGGACGCGGAAAAGGTCATCGTCAAGGAACTCAAGCGCGCCTACCCCGAATACGGTGTATTCGGCGAGGAAGGCGGCGTGCAGGGCGAGCGTCGCCACATGTGGGTCATCGACCCGCTGGACGGCACCAGCAACTACCTGCGCGGCGTGCCGCACTACTGCGTGTCGATCGCCCTGGTCGAGAATGGCGAGCCGACCGATGCGGTCATCTTCGACCCGCTGCGCAATGAACTGTTCACCGCCAGCCGTGGCGCCGGCGCCGTGCTGAACGACCGCCGCATCCGCGTGGCCGAACGCAAGGATCTGGAAGGCACGATGATCCACACCGGCTTCGCGCCGCGTGAGCGCAACCGCGCCAGCGCCCAGCTGAAGGCGGTCGACGCCCTGCTGGTACACGGCGAAGACATCCGCCGCACCGGCTCGGCGGCACTGGACCTGGCCTACGTGGCCTGCGGCCGCGCCGACGCCTACTTCGAAGCTGGCGTGAAGGCGTGGGACATCGCTGCCGGCCTGCTGCTGGTCCGCGAGGCCGGTGGCAAGGTCTGCGACTTCAAGGGCGCCACCTTGGGCCGCATGGACAACCGCGGTCCGGAGACCCACCAGATCGTGGCCGGCAACCTGAAGGTGGCCGAGTCGCTGCAGAAGGTACTGGTCAACACCGGTTACGCGGCGGAGTTCGACGCGAAGTTCTGATCTGCGCGTAGACGCGGTTCATGGAGACGGCACCTGCGAAGGTGCCGTTTTTGTTTGTGCGCCGACGCATTGGTAGCGCCGGGCGATGCCCGGGGATCATTTCCGCGACCGCGGAGGGGTGTTACTTTCTTTGTGCGCAAAGAAAGTAACCAAAGAAACGCTCCGCCAGGGCGCGAGCCGTCGCTACGCGCCGGTACCCTGCGCTTCTCGGCGAATCAGGGGACGGCGCCGAACTCGCTGCGCTCAAACACCGGCGCCTCTTCGCCCCTGATTCCCCTGCGATGCTCGGCTCGCTCAAGGCGGACTGGAAGGTCAAGATCAACAGCAACAGCATCCACGCGTGGCGTGGATCAACCGGGTGCGGCTGTGGCATTTGACCTTGGTTCCGCCTTGAGCGAGCCGAGCACCGCAGGTCCGGCGAGGGCGAAGAGGTGCGGGTGTCTGAGCGCAGCGAGTTCCCGCACCGTCCCTCGACGGACCGAGGAGCGCAGGGTACCGATGCGCAGCATCGGCTCGCGCCCTGGCGGCGTGTTTCTTTGGTTACTTTCTTTGCACGAGCAAAGAAAGTGACACCTCTCCGCAGGCGCGGAAACGATCCGCCGGGCACGACCCGGCATCCGCAATGCATCCCTCAAACAAAAACGCCCGGCGCGAGGCCAGGCGTTCCTGCACTGCCTTGGAAGCGGAGGCTTACGCCACCGTCGACGCCCGCAGCGCGGCGATGCGCTCTTCCAGCGGCGGGTGGCTCATGAACAGCTTCTTCGCGGTCGAACCGGCAATACCGAACGCCGCGATCTGCGTCGGCAGCGTGCTCTGGCCGTGGTTGAGCTGCAGGCGCTCCAGCGCGGCGATCATCTTCTGGCGGCCGGCCAGCGAGGCACCGCCTGCGTCGGCGCGGAACTCGCGATGGCGCGAGAACCACATCGAGATCATGGTGGCGAACAGGCCGAACACCATCTCCAGCACGAACACGATGATGTAGTAGGCGAAGCCGCGGCCGCCACCTTCGCGGTTGCCCGACAGTGCGCTGTCGATGATGCCGCCGACCACGCGGGCCAGCACGATCACGAAGGTGTTCAGCACACCCTGCAGCAGGGCCATGGTGATCATGTCACCGTTAGCGACGTGGGCGATCTCGTGGCCCAGCACCGCTTCGGCCTCGTCTTCGCTCATGTTGTGCAGCAGGCCGGTGGACACCGCGACCAGCGCGTTGTTGCGGTTGGCACCGGTGGCGAAGGCATTGATCTCCGGACCTTCATACACGGCCACTTCGGGCATGCCGATGCCGGCCGCCTTGGCCTGGCGCTCGACGGTAGCCAGCAGCCAGCGCTCGGTCTGGTTGCGCGGCTCGGTGATGACCACCGCACCGGTGGAGCGCTTGGCCATCCACTTGGACAGCAGCAGCGAGATGAAGGAGCCACCGAAACCGAAGATGCCGGCCATGATCAGCAGGCCGCTCATCTTGCTGGGGTCGGTTCCCAACAGCGACATCACGATGCTGGCCAGGATCAGCACGGCAAAGTTCGTGGCCAGGAAGAGGGCAATACGGGTGAACATGGGAAATTCCGGCTCGGAAGGGGTCGATATCGATCAATTTGCGGTGCGGTCAGCTTGAATTCAAGCGCCAACCTGACCGACGATTCAGCCAGCATGACCTCCCCCATTCCCTGCGGCCGTTTCGCCCCTTCGCCGACCGGCCTGCTCCACCCCGGATCCCTGCTCGCCGCCTTCGGCAGCTGGCTGCTCGCCCGCCATCACGGCGGCCTGTGGCGGCTGCGCGTCGAAGACGTCGACCCGCCGCGCACCGTGCCCGGTGCGGCGGAATCACAGCTGCAGGCGCTGGCCGCGTTCGGCCTGGTCCACGATGGCCCGGTACTCTGGCAGAGCACGCGCGGCGAGGCCTACCAGGCCGCGCTGGATGAACTGCTCGCCAGCGACCAGGCCTTTGTCTGCCACTGCAGCCGCAGCGACCTTGCCGCCGGCGGCGGCATCCATCATCGCTGCGTCGCCCGGCAACCACGACCGGACCCGGCCGTCCGCTTCCGCGTGCCGCCCGGCAGCCTTGTGCACTTCGACGATGGCCTGCGCGGCCCGCAGCAGCAGGACGTGCATGCCGAGGTCGGCGACTTCGTGCTGCGCCGCGCCGATGGCTGCTGGGCCTACCAGCTGGCGGTGGTGGTCGATGACGCCGCGCAGGGGGTGACCGAAGTGGTGCGCGGTGCCGACCTGCTCGACTCCACCGCGCGGCAGATCCTGCTGCAGCAGGCGCTGGGCCTGGCGGTACCGCGCTACTGGCACCTGCCGCTACTGCTCGATGCGCCGGGCCACAAGCTGTCCAAGTCGCTGGCGTCGCTGCCGGTGGACAGCGCACGCCCGCTGCCGGTGCTGCGCCAGCTCTGGCAGCTGCTCGGCCAAGCCCCTGAGGCGCTGGCGCAGGCACACGATCTGGACGCGCTGCTGGCCACCGCTCGACAGGCCTTCGACCCGGCGCGGTTGCCGCGTAGCGACATCCTGTTGCCGGCCGGCGCACTTTCCGCGCCGATGTTGCAGAATCACCCTTCCCCCACCTGATACCCGGACAGCACTCCATGACATCTCGCGTCGCACTGGTCACCGGCGGAACCGGCGGCATCGGTACCGCCATCTGCCAACGCCTGGCCGACCAGGGCCACCGGGTCGCCACCAACTACCGCGACGAGGCCAAGGCCCGCGCCTGGCAGCAGGCGATGACCGAACGCGGCTACAGCGTGTCGATCTTCCCGGGCGATGTCTCCGATCCGGACAGCGCCGAAGCGCTGGTGCGCGCGGTCGAGGCCGAACTGGGTCCGGTCGAGATCCTGGTCAACAACGCCGGCATCACCCGCGATACCACCTTCCACCGCATGCGCGCGGACCAGTGGCACGATGTGATCAACACCAATCTCAATTCGGTGTTCAACGTCACCCGTCCGGTCATCGAGGGCATGCGCCGCCGCGGCTGGGGCCGGGTCATCCAGATCAGCTCGATCAACGGCCTGAAGGGCCAGTACGGTCAGGCCAACTACGCGGCGGCCAAGGCCGGCATGCACGGCTTCACCATCTCGCTGGCCCGCGAGAACGCCGGTTTCGGCATCACCGTCAACACCATTTCGCCCGGCTACGTCGCTACCGACATGGTGATGGCGGTGCCGGAGGAGGTGCGTGCCAAGATCATCGCCGACATCCCCACCGGACGCCTGGGCAAGCCGGAGGAAATCGCCTACGGCGTCTCGTTCCTGGTCGCCGATGAAGCCTCGTGGATCACCGGTAGCAACCTGGACATCAACGGCGGCCACCATATGGGTTGGTAAGCCGCGCAGCGGGCCATCGCGGCGAACACCGCCGGCCCCTGCCAAGAGTCATGCTGCGCAGCACGCAAACCCTTGTTGCGCAACATGATCGCCGCCGAAAGCCAAGCCTGGCGGGGGCTGAGGCGGTTGCAACGGCTGCTGCACTGCGCCATGCTGCGCGTCTACTGTGACGAGTACCGCTTCATGGCTGCGACCCGCATCATCAAGAAGTATCCGAACCGCCGTCTCTACGACACCGAGATCTCCAGCTACATCACCATCGAGGACGTGCGCCAGCTGATCCTGGACGGTGAAGACTTCGAAGTCCGCGACGCCAAGAGCGGCGACGACCTCACGCGATCGGTCCTGCTGCAGATCATCGCCGACCAGGAACAGGACGGCGAACCGATGCTGTCCACCCAGCTGCTGAGCCAGCTGATCCGCTTCTACGGCGACTCCCTGCAGGGCTTCATGGGCAACTACCTGGAGCGCAGCATGCAGGTCTTCCTCGACCAGCAGCAGCAGTTCCGCCAGCAGATGGGCAACCTGCTGGGGCAGACCCCGTGGGCGATGATGAACCAGCTGACCGAGCGCAACCTGGAGCTGTGGCAGGAATTCCAGCGCAACATGGGCACGGGCTTCGGTGGCCCGCGTCCGGGCGGCACCGGAACGGGAACCGGCGCAGGTACCGGCAACAAGCCGAACGAACCGGGCACCGGCACCGGCGGCAAGACCCGCCGCTGAGCTGCTGCAACGGCTGATACGAAAACGGCGCGCCCCTGGCGCGCCGTTTTGTTTGGCATCGCGCCAACGATACGTCAGCGTTTCGCCTTGCACCCCGTGCATACGCGCTCGACCTTGTAACCCTTCGCCTTCAGCTTCTCGACCACGCCGTCGTTGCCCAGCAGGTGCAGCGTGCCCACCACCACCAGCGTACCGCCCTGCCCGGCCTGCAGGTACGGCAGCAGCTTCGGCACCCAGGCGTCATTGCGGCCGGTATTGATGCGCTGATACAGCTGCGGATACTGCTGGCGCATTTCCGCCGCCATCCGGGTCCACAGCACGCGCTCGTCACCGCGGCGCCAGGCGTCGTGCAGCTGGCGTGCCTGCTCGTCGGCCTTGCCGGCCTGGTCCAGCGCTTCGGCCAGCATCTGCCGCTGTTCCTGCAGCGTCATTCCGTCGAGCATGCCGATCTGGGTGTCGATGTCTTCCAGTCCCGCAGTCTTGCGCCCGGTCTTCTGCGCACGCTCCATGAAGTGACGGTCCAGGCCCAGTGCCGGGTCCAGGCCCAGCTTCTGCATCTGCCCGACCGAAATGCTCAGGCCGACAAACCACGGCTTCATCCCCTGCATCTGCGCCAGCGGCAGCTTGTTTTCGGTGGCGAACACCTGCAGCTTCTGCCAGGTCGCAGCATCCAGATCGCGCTTGAGCTCGCTGCCATCGGTGCGCACCGCCGCCTGCACCATGCGGCTGGCCAGCTGTGGCGACTGCATGTCTTCCGGCGACAGTTCGAACACGACCCGCTGCGAGGCCTCGAACGCCTGTTCAACATCGGGCGACAACGGGTAATCCTGCGGCTTCAGCAGGTGGAAGGAACCGAGCAGGTAGAGGCGCGAGTCACCCGGGCCGGTCACTTTCCACAGCAACGGCACCGGCGGCTTGGCCGCCGCTGCGCCAGTGGTATCGGCTTGCACGGTACGCGCTGCAACCAGCGGTGCCAGCGCACAGGCCGCCAACAGAACGGAGGCACGCAACAGGGATCTGATCGGCATATCAGCCTTCTCCTTCAGGCAGGTGGTACGCCTTCTCGCCCGCTTCCACACGCAGGTCCAACCGGTTTTCCGGCGGCGCCAACGGGCAGGTCGCGTAGGCGGTGAACGCACACGGTGGGTTGTAGGCATGGTTGAAATCGATGCGCACGGTGCCATCGGCAGCGGGGGCATCGGTATCCAGATAGCGACCGGCCGGATAGCTGCCACGGCCACTGGTGCGATCGGCAAAGATCAGGAACAGCGGCTGCCCCGGCGCACCGATCGCCTCCAGCCGCCAGCTGCGGCCATCGCGCTGGAACTCGACCGCGCCTGCATTGGGCATTTCGGTGGTCAGGCCGGTGATGTCGACGATGGGCAGGGTCTTGCCCGGCGGGTGCGCGATGAAGCGCGCCTGCACCTGCCAGTCCGGGCCGCCCGGCCAGTACTCCAGCCCACCGAAATCGCGACGTGCCGGCGCATCGGCGTGCTTGACCCGCAGCGCATCGCGCGGACCGCGGCGGATGATGCTGAGCTGGCCTTTGCCGCCATCGAAAGCCAGCAGCGTCGGCTGCGCATCCTTGTCGGTGTCGATGCGGATGCGGCCGCGCACCGGCTGGCCATCATGGCTGACATCCACGCCGGCTTCGGGCGTGAAGCACCATTGGCTGCCTTCACGGCGCAGCAGGCCCAGCTTGTCCGGCCCAACCGCCAGGCGGATGCCATTGGTCGCGCCGCTGCCGACGAAGTGGGATTTGTTCTGCAGCCAGTGCAGGCCGACCAGCGCGGTCCAGCCATCGGGCCGGGTCAGGTCCTGATAGCGTGCCACCCGCCACTGCTGCTGCTCGGCGGCATAGGACGGATCCTCCGCGGCCGAGGCTGGTGCCGGCGGCGTCGCCGGGCTGCAGGCGGCCAACACCAAAGCGGCCAGCAGGCCGCCCATTCCCCGATAACGCATCGATGCTCCCCTCAACGTCCGCGCAGGAACCAGCGGTCGATCTCCGCCAGCGAAAAACGGGCCCAGGTCGGCCGGCCGTGGTTGCACTGGCCGGACCGCTCGGTGATTTCCATGTCGCGCAGCAGCGCGTTCATTTCCGGCACGGTCAGGCGCCGGTTGGCGCGCACCGCGCCATGGCAGGCCATGGTCGACAGCAGTTCGTCGCGTGCACTGGCCACGCGCCGGCTCTGGCCGTGTTCGCGCAGGTCGGTCAGCACATCGCGCAGCAGGCCTTCCAGTTCGGCATGCGCCAGCAGCGCCGGAATGCTGCGCACGTGCAGCGCACCGGGACCGGCACGGGTCACTTCGAAGCCGAGTTCGGCCAGGGTTTCACTTTCATTCTCGGCGGTGTCGGCTTCGCGCTCGCCCACTGCGAGCGTGATCGGCACCAGCAGCGGCTGCGACTGCAGGCCGATGCCATCGTGCGCGTTCTTCAGCCGCTCGTAACCGATGCGTTCGTGTGCCGCATGCATGTCGACCACGATCAGGCCTTCGGCGTTCTCGGCCAGGATGTAGATGCCATGCAGCTGCGCGATCGCGTAGCCCAGCGGCGGCACGCCAGCGTCGGCACTGGTGACCGGCAGCCCGTTCTCGGTCGGCATCGGCGGCAGCGCAGCACCGCGTTCGGCGCCGGCCGGTGCGGCATACAGCGCGGCATAGGCCGCCGGTGCATCGGCCACCTGCAATCCCAGCGGTTGCTGCGGGCGCCAACCCGAGAATCCACCACCGCCACCACTCGAACCGGCACCCGGTGCGGCACCGCGTACCAGACCGAAACCGGAGGCACCTGCACTGGAGAGCATCGGTGCCGCGCCTGCATCCACCGGATGCGCGGAGCCGGCGCCGATGTCCTGCACCGACATGCCGGCGCGGGTATCGGCCAGCGCATCCTTCAGCGTGCGGTAGACAAAATCATGCACCAGCCGCGAGTCGCGGAAGCGCACCTCGTGCTTGGCCGGGTGCACGTTGACGTCGACGCGGGTCGGGTCAAGCTCCAGGAACAGCACGTAG
The DNA here is from genome assembly GCF_056480785.1 of Stenotrophomonas sp. 99219_Sma. Lineage (NCBI taxonomy): Bacteria > Pseudomonadati > Pseudomonadota > Gammaproteobacteria > Lysobacterales > Lysobacteraceae > Stenotrophomonas > Stenotrophomonas sp. 99219_Sma. The sequence goes on from NZ_CM151117.1 coordinate 3,144,975, forward strand.
GCCGGTTGGCGGCCGTGATACAGCACATCACCATAGGCCATCTTCACCGCATGGGCGACGCTGCGGTCGCGCACCGAGCGGCCGTTGACGTACAGGTACTGCTGGTCGGCGCTGGCGCGCGAATAATGCGGCTGCGCGATCCAGCCGTGCAGGCGCAGGCCGGCACCGCTGTGGTCGACGCGAACGGCCTGGTTGGCGAAATCCTCGCCCAGCGTTTCGGCCAATCGCGCATCGGAATACAGATCGCCCGGCTTGTAGCGACGCGAGGCCTTGCCGTTGTGCGAGACGCGCAGTTCGACATCCGGCCGCGCCAGCGCCAGCGAACGCAGCCATTCTTCGATATGGCCCAGCTCGGTGCGCTCGGCGCGCAGGAACTTGCGCCGCGCCGGTACGTTGTAGAACAGCTCGCGCACTTCCACCGTGGTGCCCGGCGCATGCGCGCGCGGCGTCACTTCGCCGATCTTGCCGCCTTCGATCTGCAGCGCCGAACCGTGTTCGTCATGTGCGCGACGCGAGGACAGGGTGAAGCGGCTGACCGAGGCGATCGACGGCAGCGCTTCACCCCGGAAACCGAGCGTGGCCACCGATTCAAGATCGTCCAGATCGGCGATCTTGCTGGTGGCGTGGCGCGATACCGCCAGCGGCAGCTGTTCCGGCGCGATGCCACTGCCGTTGTCGCGGATGCGGATCAGGCGGACACCGCCCTCCTCAAGATCGATATCAACGCGGCTGGCGCCGGCATCGATCGCGTTCTCGACCAGCTCCTTGACCACCGACGCGGGACGTTCGACCACTTCGCCAGCGGCGATCTGGTTGATGAGGATCTCCGGCAACGGCCGGATCGGGCGCGGATGGGTAGCAGACGTCATGCGGGGATGATAACGGAGCGGCCGAGGGTAGAGTCGAGCCATGCTCGACTGACGGGCTACCGGGAAGGCCCAGTCGAGCGCCGCTCGACTCTACAGAAAGCAGTAACCCGCCTTCGGCGGGTTACTTGCTACCGCCGGCCATGGTGCCGGCGGCGTCGATCTCGGCCTGGGCCCGGGCGGCATACAACGTGCCCGGCGGCGGCTGACGGCTGAAGAACGTGTGCACACCGTCCAGTACCGCACCGGCGATCTTGCGCTGGTAGGCCGGGTCGATCAGGCGGCGCTCTTCATCCGGATTGGAGATGAACGCGGTTTCCACCAGCATCGCCGGCATGTCCGAAGTACGCAGCACCGCGAAGTTGGCGCGCTCGATGTTCGGCTTGTGGTTGTTGCCGATCCGCTTCAGGCCGCCCAGCACATGGCCGGCCGCGTCCTCGGACGCCTTCATGTAGCCGCTCTGGGCCAGATCCAGCAGCACGTTGGCGAGCGTGCCTTCGGTCTGCTGCAGGCGCACGCCACCGACCAGGTCGGCCGCGTTTTCCTTGTCCGCCAGCCAGCGGGCGCGCTGCGAAGAGGCTCCCTTGGTCGACAGCACGTACACCGACGAGCCCGTGGCCGAACGGTTTTCCGCCGCGTCGGCATGGATCGAAATGAAGATGTCGGCCTTGTTCGCACGCGCCTTCTGCGCGCGCATCGGCAGCGGAATGAACACGTCGCTGTCGCGGGTCAGGTAGGCCTTCAGGCCCGGCGTCGCGTTGACCTGGCGGGCCAGCTCACGCGCTACGGCCAGGGTCACATCCTTCTCGCGCTTGCCGGTCGGGCCGATCGCACCGGGGTCCTGGCCGCCGTGGCCTGGATCGATGGCCACCACCAGGTGGCGCATGCCAGCCTGCATGCGGATGCGCGAGGCATCGCTGGGCATGGCCGGACGCGGTGGCACCACCGTGGTCGGAACCGGTGCAGGCGCTGTGGCCGGCGGCGTGGTTACCACGGCGGCGGTACGCTGGCCGGCAAGGATCGCAGCCGGCGATGCGGACGGCGTACTCCTGGCAGCCGTGCCCGCTGCCGCGACCTGGGCCGGTGCAGTGGACGGGGCCGGGGTCGGAGTAGCCGGTGTGGCAGCGGCGGCGCTGGCCTGCTGCTGTACCTGCGCGGTCAACAGCGCGGTGGCGCGCGCGGCGTCGTTGCGCGACTGCGCGCTCTCGGCCGGCGTCGGTGCGGGCGTGTTGACCGGTGCCTGCGGCTGCACCGCCGGCGTCGCTGGCGGGCGGCTGGCGGCCACGGCCGGGCCATCGCCCGGCCATTCGATCACCAGCTTGGATTCATTGCCTTCGCGCTGCATCTGTGGGCGGAACGGCGCCACCGATTCAGCAAGGTCGAAAACGACACGGAAGGTCCCCGGCACCGGCTGTCCGGTACGCACCGCCGTGACCACGCCCTGCGCGGCCGGCATTTTCAGGTTGCGTATGGCGCTGGAGTCCGGGAAATCGACCACCAGGCGGTTCGGTCCGGCCAGCGACAAGGTCTTGTAACCGCCACTGCCGACCAGCGAGATCTCGGCACGGGTGCCGGTGGCGCCGGTATTCAGCAGGACCTGACGGACTTCACCGGCCCACGCACTGACGCTCGCCAGACTCAGTCCGACGGCGGCACAGATGGCAATGAGACGGTTCCCCGGGCGCATGGCTCAGGATTCAATCACCGCGCTGAACGGAATGCAACACCTTTTTCCTTAATAATCCGTAACCTGCCGGTGTTTGTTCTCGTCAGCCGACAGAAATGGCCTGCAAGTCGCCCCCTTGGGGGAGCCGTTCCAGCCATTCATGTCCGACGTCGCTGGCTCCAGTGAGACGGACGCGACGCCCCTGCCCCTCGATCTCCAGCGCCACCACCAGGTCGGTCGGCGGCAGCGCGCCAGCGCCGCGTTCCGGCCATTCCACCAGCCACAACACCGCGCTGCCCTCGTCCAGCCCGAGAAAATCGAGCTCGCCGGCCTGGCCGATCCGGTACAGATCCAGATGCCAGGCCTCGCCACCGCTGGCCAGCGGATAGCGCTCGACCAGGGTGTAGGTCGGGCTGCGGATCGCCCCCTGCACGCCCAGTGCGCGCAGCAGTGCGCGGGCGGTGGTGGATTTGCCGGCGCCCAGGTCGCCGCGCAGTTCGACCAGCGCCTGCGGCGGTCGGGTGGCGGCCAGCCACTGCCCGAGCAGTTCAGTGGCAGCGCTGTCGGCAAGGAAGAAATCGATCATCGGGAAAGTTCCGGGTTGGCCAGTCGCCGCAGCGGCGACAGCAGATCAGTTGGAAGCAGGCCGCGCGCGCCGTCGGCGGCAGCGACGTCGCCGGCAAGCGCATGCAGCAGCGCACCAGCGGCGGCGGCATCGAAGGCGGCCAGGCCTTGCCCACGCAGGCTGGCGATGATGCCTGTCAGCAGGTCTCCCATGCCACCCACGGCCATGCCGGGATTGCCAGCCGCGATCAGTCGTGGCCGTTGCCCCGGCGCTGCGACGATGCTGCCGGCGCCCTTTAGCACCACCACGGCGTGGAAGCGCTCGGCCAGTGCCTGCGCGCAGGTGAAGCGATCGGCCTGGATGTCAGACGTGCTGCAACCCAGCAGGCGCGCGGCCTCGCCCGGGTGTGGCGTAAGGATGGCGTCGGGCAGCGCGCGCGGATCCTGCGCCAGCAGGTTCAGTGCATCGGCATCGACCACCAGTGGCCTGGCGCTGGCCAGCACCCGCGCAAACAGTGCGCGCGCCCATTCGTCCTGGCCCAGACCGGGGCCGATCGCCACCACCCTGGCCTTGTCCAGCAGTGCCGGCAGCGCGTCACCATCTTCCAGTGCATGGGTCATGGCCTCGGGCAGCCGCGCCAGCAACGGGCCAACGTGGTCGCGGCGGGTGCCCAGGCTCAGCAATCCAGCACCCGCGCGCAAGGCGGCTTCGGCCGCCATCGCGATGGCGCCGCCGCTGCCATGGTTGCCGCCGACGCACAGCACGTGCCCGGATTCGCCCTTGTGGGTATTGGTGCGGCGCGGCGGCAGCAGGGCTGGCAGGCGCACCTGCGTCCAGAGCTGCGCAGCGGGTGACACGCCCTGCCATGCGGCCGCGGGTAGCTGCAGCGGCGCCAGCGCCTTCCGCCCGCAATGGTCCAGCGCATCGCCGGTGTACAGCCCGCGATGCGGCACGATGAACTGCACGGTCAGCGCCGCCCTCACCGCCTCGCCCGGTACGGCGCCGCGGTCGGCATCCACGCCACTGGGGACGTCCAGCGCCAGAACCGGTGCCGCCTGCGCGTTGAGCGCGGCAATCAGCGTCCGCGCCACGCCCTCCGGCACGCGATCGAAGCCCAGCCCGAACAGGGCATCGACCCAGATATCGGCCTCGGGAAGCGCGCCGTCGAAATCGGTGAGGGTGCCGCCGTCGGATGTGAATTCCGATGCTGCACGCTGTGCCAGCGCGGTTGACGGTGGCTTCCCCGGCAAGGCGATCACCGTCACCTCACGTCCGGCCTGCAACGCATGGCGGGCCAGCACATGGCCGTCGCCGCCGTTGTTGCCCGCACCAACCACCACGCCGATCCGCTGCGCCTGCGGCCAATGCTGCAGCAGGCACTGCCAGGCGGCCTGGCCGGCCTGTGCCATCAGGCCCCAACCGCCCTCGGCGGCCAGCGCCGAGGCCTGCGCATCAAGCGCACGCGCGGCAGCGGAATCGAACAGATCGGCAAGGTTGGCCATGCGGGGATTTTATACTGGTGCACATGTCCACCGTCCCCGCCCCTGTCGATCCGGCCCAGGCCGTGCAGCGCATCCGCGAACTCGCCCGTGCGCATGGCTTCCAGCGCTGTGGCATCGCCGGCATCGAGCTGGGCGAGGATGAAGCGCACCTGGCCGACTGGCTGGGCCAGGGCCTGTACGGCACGATGGACTGGATGGCGCGCCACGGCACCCTGCGCGCGCGCCCGGCCGAACTGCTGCCCGGCACCGTGCGGGTGATCTCGGTGGGCATGGACTACAGCCACAAGGACGACACCGAAGCTTGGGCAACCCTGGCCGACCCGGGCCGCGCCTACGTGGCCCGTTACGCTTTGGGTCGCGACTACCACAAGCTGATGCGCAACCGCCTGCAGAAGCTGGCCACGCAGATCAACGATGAAGTGGCACCGCTGGGCTACCGCGTATTCGTCGATTCCGCCCCCGTGCTGGAACGCGCACTGGCGCGCAATGCCGGCCTGGGCTGGATCGGCAAGCACACCTGCCTGATCGACCGCCATGGCGGCTCCTGGTTCTTCATCGGCGAGATCTACATCGATATCCCGCTGCCGATCAATGCAGCGGCCACAGCACACTGCGGTACCTGCACGCGCTGCATCGATGTCTGCCCGACCCAGGCCATCACCGGCCCGCAGCGGCTGGACGCGCGGCGCTGTATCTCCTACCTGACCATCGAGCACGACGGCGCCATTCCCGAAGAGATGCGGCCGTTGATCGGCAACCGCATCTACGGCTGTGATGACTGCCAGCTGGTCTGCCCCTGGAACAAGTTCGCCAAGCGTACCGACGAAGCCGATTTCCGCGCGCGCAACAACCTCGATACCGCGCGGTTGGACCAGCTGTTCGCCTGGGATGAAGCCGAGTTCCTGCGCCGTACCGAAGGCAGCCCGATCCGGCGCAGTGGCCATGAACGCTGGCTGCGCAACATCGCCGTGGCACTGGGCAACGCACCGTCCTCTGCCGAAGCGCTCGCCGCATTGCATACCCGCATCGATGATCCCTCGCCGCTGGTGCGTGAACACGTGCAGTGGGCGCTGGGCCAGCACACGGTGCGCTGACGTGCGATCCTGAGCCCCCCGTTCCGCCCGCAGCACGCCGTTCCCATGCAGCCACGCAACAACGACATCCTCACCCCCAGCCAGCTCAACACCCTGGCCCGCGACCTGCTGGAAGGCAGCTTCCCGGCGATCTGGGTCGAGGCCGAACTGGGCAGCGTGGCGCGCCCTGCCTCCGGGCACCTGTATTTCACCCTGAAGGACGCACGTGCGCAGCTGCGCGCAGCAATGTTCCGGATGAAGGCGCAGTACCTGAAGTTCGTGCCGCGCGAAGGCATGCGCGTGCTGGTGCGCGGCAAGGTGACCCTGTACGACGCCCGTGGCGAGTACCAGATGGTGCTGGACCACATGGAAGAAGCCGGCGAAGGCGCGCTGCGCCGCGCCTTCGAGGAGCTGAAGGCACGCCTGGAGGCTGAGGGCCTGTTCGACCCGGCACGCAAGCGGCCGCTGCCGGCGCACGTGCAGCGCCTGGCAGTGATCACCTCGCCCACCGGTGCCGCCGTGCGCGACGTGCTGAGCGTGCTCGGCCGCCGCTTCCCGCTGCTGGAAGTGGACCTGCTGCCGACCCTGGTCCAGGGCAGCAGTGCCGCCGCGCAGATCACCCGCCTGCTGCAGGCCGCCGACGCCAGTGGCCGCTACGACGTGATCCTGCTGACCCGCGGCGGCGGCTCGCTGGAAGACCTGTGGGCCTTCAACGATGAAGCGCTGGCCCGAGCGATCGCCGCCTGCAACACGCCGGTGGTGTCGGCGGTGGGCCACGAGACCGACTTCAGCCTCAGCGACTTTGCCGCCGACCTGCGCGCACCGACGCCGTCGGTGGCGGCCGAGCTGCTGGTACCCGACCAGCGCGAACTGGCCCTGCGCCTGCGCCGCACGGCGGCGCGCATGGTGCAGCTGCAACGGCATGCGATGCAGCAGGCGATGCAACGCGCCGATCGTGCCCTGCTGCGCCTGAACGCACAGAGCCCGCAGGCGCGGCTGGACCTGCTGCGCCGCCGCCAGCTCGATCTGGGCCGGCGCCTGCATGCCGCGTTCAACCAGCAGCAGGAGCGCCGCGCCGCGCGCCTGCGCCATGCGGCGGCGGTGCTGCGCGGGCACCATCCGCAACGCCAGCTCGACGCGATGCAGCGCCGCCTGGCAGCCCTGCGCGGGCGCCCGCAGATTGCGATGCAGCGTCTTCTGGAACGCGATGCACTGCGCCTGCGCGGGCTGGCGCGTTCGCTGGAAGCCGTCAGCCCCCTGGCGACCGTGGCGCGTGGCTACAGCATCCTGACCCGCAGCGATGATGGTGCCCTGGTGCGGCACGTCGACCAGGTGCAGCCGGGTGACGCCCTGCAGGCCCGTATTGGCGACGGCGTGATCGACGTGCAGGTCAAGTAAAGGGGTGTTCGGCAGGGCTGCGCCCTGCACCTGCAGAAGCGTTCAAGCAACAGCAACAGCCAAAGCTGGTATTCCGTGGGATGGCGGGGCGGTGTGGCTGTGCAGGACACGCCGTAAACCCATCCATGGGGGCTCGATGGCGCCATCCATGGCGCCAACGGTCCTGCACAACCACACCGCCCCGCCTCTGACAGATTCCGGAGGCTGTTGGTAGTTGTCGACCTTGGTCGACACGGTAGATCCACGCATGCGTGGATGAATCTCCATCGGAATCGAATATTTCGAATTGAGATCGAAGAGCATCCACGCATGGCGTGGATCTACTGCAGGTCGCGAGAATCTGTCGAAGGCGGGGTGGGTCCGGTTGCGGGAGTGTCCGCGGCATGGATGCCGCGGCCAAGCCCCCATGGACGGGTTTACGGCGTCTCCCGCAACCGGACCCACCCCGCCATCCCACGGAATGCACGCTGTTGCTGTTGCTGTTGCTGTTGCTTCGGCAGGTGCAGGGCGCAGCCCTGCCGAACAACCCTCTACTTTGCCTGCTCGCAGAACTTCTGCCGGTACTCGAGCGCCTTCGGCATCAACGCCTGCAGGTTCTGGATGCGGGTACCCGGGTTGGGATGGGTCGAGGAGAATTCCGGCGGCGCCTGGCCACCGCTGGCCTGGCCCATGCGCTGCCACAGCGGCACCGCCTCGCGTGGATCGAAGCACGCTGCCGCGGCCAGCATCAGCCCCACTTCATCGGCCTGCGTCTCGTGGCTGCGCGCATACGGCAGCAGATACCCATAACCCATCGCCGACATCATCATCTGTTGCTGCTGTGCATCCATGCCGCTGGCGGCGCCGGCCATCTGCCCGATCTGGGTCAGCTTCTGCTGGGCCATGCGCTGTGCACCGTGGCGCAGCAGCGCATGGGCAATCTCATGGCCCATCACCACCGCCATCGCATCACGGGTCCGCGCCACCGGCACCAGCCCGGTGTAGACCGCCATCTTGCCGCCCGGCAGGCAGAACGCGTTGGCCTGCTCGGATGGGATCACATTCACTTCCCACTGGAAATCCCGCGCGAAATGCGCCGGCTGCACGCCGTGCTCCTGGGCCAGCGCGGTCTCCACCACATCGACCTTGGCAATCAACCGCTGGGCGATGTCGCGCACATCGCGCGCGATCGGCGCATTGGGATCCATCGGCCGTTCCTGCGACAGGATCTGCTGGTAGGCCTGCAGCCCCAAAGCGGTCTCCTGCCGCGCATCCAGGCTGCTGTCGATCATCACCTTCTCGCCGGTATACGGATCCACCGTGCGGTTGGAAAACCAGTAGAAGACCGCATAGCCAGCGGCCAGCAACAGCACCCACCAGCGGATGTTGCCGAACAGGCCGCGCCGTTGTGGGCCTTGCGGCGAGCGGGAGAAGGGATCATTGCGCATCGGGTCGGCTTCCAGCGGGCCCCGCCGGCCGGCGGGCACGGCGCAATCTTAGTGCGCCGATGCCAGCAACGGGTGAAGCCGGCCGCCGATCAGATGCCGCGTACCAGGCGGAAGCCGATGCGCGCGTTGGTGGTATCCGAGTCCTGGGATTGTCGCCAGGCGGCACGGGTCTGCTCCGGCGCATTGGCCCAGTTGCCGCCCCGGATCACCCGTGCGCGGCAGCCCGGGTTGAACCAGGCGGCGCCATCGGAGGGCGCGCGCCGGTAGCTGGCATGCCAGCAATCGGCCACCCATTCGCTGAGATTGCCGCCCATGTCGTGCAGGCCGAAGGCATTGGCCTGGAAACTCCCTACCGGTGCCGGCCCCCACCAGCCATCGCCATAGCCGATGAAGGCGTTGTGCCAATGCCGCCCGGACGGCGACACGTCCTTGCTGCCGGTGAAATTGCCGCTGCCCGGCGGCGGCGTGCCGGCATCGCCCCAGGGGTAGCGACCACTGCTGCCACCGCGCAGCGCGTACTCGAACTCTGCTTCACTGGGCAACCGGTAGCTGCGCCCGGTCTGCTCGGACAACCATGCCGCATAGTTTTCGGCATCGCGGATGCTGACGTGCATCACCGGCGAATTGGCCATCGCGCGGCCACCGTCGTAATCCGAGCGCCAGTCCACGCCGCTGCGGCGGATGAAGTTGCCGCTGCGTTCGTCATAGACCACCGAATGGCCGCGCCGCGTCGCCCGTGGGCGCGCATTGGTCGCCTTCACGTAGCGCTGGAAATCGCTGACCGTGACCTCGGTGATCGCCATCGCAAAGCCTCGATCAAAGCGCACATAGTGCGATGGTCGCTCGGCATCGCTCGAGCCCGGCTCGGCATCGCCGGCGCCCATCAGGAAACCGCCATGCGGCACCACCACCATCTGCGGCCCGCGTCCGCCATCGCGCATGGCGTCGCTGAACACCTGGCCCGGGCGGAAGCTGCCGTAGTGGGTAGCCAGGTCGATACGCTCACGCAGCTGGGCCACCACCGCGTCTCCCGGCAGGGCGATGCGCAGGGCCTCGGCCAGTTTCTCGCGCGCCGGCTTCAGGCCCTGCGGCGTGGACAGGTCGCGCAGGCCGTCATCGCGCAGCTGCAGCAATGCCGCCGCACGGATCTGCTCGATGCGCTCGAACGCGTCGGCGATGGTGGGCGACGAGTCGCGCACCTTGCTCGCTTCGGCCAGCCAGGTGCCGGCGCTGGCGAAATCACGCGTGCGTGCCGCGTCTTCGGCGCGGCGGATCAGTCCACTTTCGGCCGCGGCCAGTCCCTGCCGTGCGCGGCTGTTGTCCTCATCCAGTGCCAGTGCCTCACGGAAGTTGCCGATGGCCCCGTCCCCGTCCTCGCCGATCCGGTCCGAGCGCAGGTCCTCTTCGCCGGCGCGGTTGTAAGCCACCACACGCTGGGCAAGCTCCACCCGTCCCTGCAGCGCACGCACCTTCTCGTCCTTCGGCGCCAGCGTCAGCAGCACCAGCGCCTGGCGGCTGGCCTCGGCCAGCGCCTCGCGCTGCTTCAGCGGCCGCACCAGCAACGCATCCGCCTGCTGCTGCAGGCGCTGGCGGGCGCGCTGCAGGCCTTGGCGGGCCTGGCGGTCATCCGGATCCTCTTCCTGTACCGCCAGCCACAGCGGGATGGCGGCATCGGCATCCTCATAGAGCCGTCCTTCGGCGAACGCCTGCTCGGCGGCGCGGCGCAACTGGGCCAGGCTGCGGCCCTGGCGGTCCACCCGCGGCGGCGTCCACTGCTGTACATCCTCGGCGGCATCCTCACCGGCGATGGTCACGCTGCCCTGCCCGGCCTGCGGGCGCTCGTCGCTGTCTGCGTCCGCGGACGGGCGCGCCTGTTCCCCGGCACTCCGGTCCGTTGCCGTGGGGGGCGACGGCGTGCAGCCGGCCAGGGCCAAGGCCAGGGCGGTGCACAGCACGGGCGACAACGAAAAACGCAAGCAGAGCCTCCTTCGGCACGGACGCGCACCGACGTTAGGCTATTCTCCCCTGCCTGAGCAAACCCGAGTAGTAGGCCCTGACCCGTGGCAACCTGGATCACCACCCCCGCCGAGCTGGATGCGTACTTCCAGCAGCGCCCGACCCGCATCGGCCTGGATACCGAATTCATCCGTGAGCGCACCTTCTGGCCGCAGCTGGCCCTGGTGCAGATGGCGGTCGGGCAGGACATCCTGCTGATCGACCCGCTGATTCCCGGCATGACCGAGGCGCTGGCGCCGTGGCTGGCCGATGAATCCATCACCAAGGTGATGCACAGCGCCAGCGAAGACCTGGTCGCCTTCAAGTGGGCGTGCGGCGTGCTGCCACGGCCGCTGTTCGACACCCAGATCGGTGCTGCGCTGGCCGGCATCGGCGGCGGCATGGGCTACCAGAAGCTGGTGGCGGAAATCACCGGCGTCGCCCTGGCCAAGGGCGAAACCCGTTCGGACTGGATGCGCCGCCCGCTTTCGGAGTCGCAGCTGCAGTATGCCGCCGACGATGTCGAGCACCTGTTCGCACTGCATGACGCCATTGATGCCAAGCTGCAGGCACTCGGCCGCCAGCAGTGGCTGCACGACGATGGCGAGCGCCTGCTGGCCAGCGTCGCCAATGACGAAGACCGCTGGCCGCATCTGGCGATGCGCTCGGCGCAGTTCCTCGACGCGGCCGCACAGCACCGCCTGCTGCGCCTGCTGCGCTGGCGTGATGTGCAGGCACGCAACAGCGACCGCCCGCGAAGCTGGATCCTGGACAACGAACTGGCCGCCACCCTGGCGCGCACGCCACCGGCCGACGAGGCTGCGCTGGGCAAGCTGTTCGAGCAGTTCCCGAAGGCACCGCGCAAGCTGGCCGGCGCGGTCTGGCAGGCGCTGTCCACACCGCTGGCCGATGAGGCCGGGGCACCGCTGGCGCTACCCGCCAACGACAGCAACAAGCAGGCGGTGAAGAAGCTTCAAGACGCGGTGGCCGAGCGCAGCCGCGAGCTGGGCCTGCCGGATGGCGTGCTGGCCTCCCGCAAGCATCTGGAAAGCTATCTGGAACGCCGCCAATGGCCGGCAGCACTGGCCGGCTGGCGCCAGCAGGAACTGGAATCGCGGTTGCAGGCGCTGCTGCCGGCACGTTGATGGCACAAGGCGCCGGACCACGCCGGCGCCGTGCACCTCAGGCCTGCTGGGGCCGTGCTAGGGTTTGCCGGTACTGACAAGGAGACGTCGATGCAGACCCTCAAGATCGCGACCGCCTGCGCACTGCTGCTAACCCCGTTGGTCCTGGCATGCGCTGGGCAGGCCGCACCGCTTTCCTATGCACAGGAAAAGGAGAACACAGCCAAGCTGGTGGACATCATTGACGGTGCCACCCGCGATGGTCTGGTTGCCGTGCTGGTGCCGGCCCCGTATGTCGTGCACAACGGCGGGCCAGGCGTCGGCTCTCCGGTCCCCGGCTTTCATCTGGGCAACCGCTCGACCGACCTGCCCGGGTTCTCGACGCGGGTGTCCTTCCAGCACAAGGACATTCCCTCCCAGGGCTATGTGCAGCTGTTCAACACCAACGAACTGGAAACCGGCCCGCAGCGGACGGTGTTGATGGACGTGTTCGAGGTGCATCTGATTCCGCCGGGCACCTATCTGCTGAACGGTGCGGAGAACTACCGCCTGAACACCCGCGTGGCCAAGCTGAAGCCGCTGGGGACCATGGACGAAGTATCGAAGGACATCGGCGCCACCCGCCTTGCCGACGTCGACTACCGTTTCTATTCCTGGAAGAAGGTCTGGGTACCACCGGGCGTCCTGACCGATCAGCACTCCCAGCAGGTCTGCATCTCGGTGCACGTGGCTTCCGGCAACTGCGTGGCATGGGGCACCCAGAACTATGAAACCTCGCGCCCCACCGAAGGCTACTGGGATGACAGGATCGTCCCTGAAGACATCCCTGCCGTACGCATCCAGGCGGTCATCGCCAAGGCCCACGCGCCACTGGCCTTCACTGCCCACGAAGGGCAGATCCTGCTCAGCCCCTTCATTGTTGCCGCCGACGGCGATATCGATTTCAACGCGAACGACTGCGCACCGGTCGACAAGCTGACGGGCTGCGCCCTGCGCCGCTTCAGGGTGCACTACCAACCCGCGCCGTTGGACGCTGCACGCAAGCACATCGCAATCACCTCGCGCGGCCTCAACGGCAAGCAGCGCAAGGTACTGGAGCGGATGGAGGCGATGCAGCTGCAGGTGCTGGGCCCCAGTGCGCCGTCCGATGCAGCGCTGGGCAAGGGCGTCAGCGCCACGCCTTGAGCACGGATGATGCCTGGCCAGCAACGAAAAACGGCGCTCGATGAGCGCCGTTTCCGTTACACGACGGGGTGGGCTTACCAGTTCATGTTCAGCGAGACACCGACGGTGCGCGGCTCGTTGTAGACCGCGGCCATGTAGTTCTCGATCACACCCTTGAGGTTCTTCTCGTTGGTGATGTTGCGCGCGAACAGCGCCACTTCGTAGGCACCGTAGTTACCCGAGTAGCCGATCTTCAGGCCACCCTCGAAGTCACCCTTGGAGTTGAACTCCTTGCTGTCGTACAGCACGAAGCTGGTGTAACCCTGCTTGTTCCAGTCGGTGGAGACGAACATGGTGCCGGCGTCGCTGACCGGGAAGTCGTAGCGGGCCGCCAGGTTGACGTTGTACTTCGGCGCGTTCGGCAGCGGGTTGCCGTCGATCTGCGCGAAGGTGTTGGCACCGACCTTGATGGTCGGGTCGCCGACGGTGCAGACCACCTGGCCATTGAGGCCGCAGACCTGCGCGTACACGCGCTTGTCCTTGATCTCGCTGTGCAGCAGGCTCAGGCCGGCGCTCAGGGTCAGGTTCGGGATCGGACGCAGCTCCATGTCCGCTTCGAAACCGTAGGCCTTGGCCTTGTCGGCGTTGAACAGCACGCCGTTGCCGTCCGAATCGTTGCCGTTGAGCTGGATGTCGTTGACGGTGTAGGTGAACGCGGTGGCGTTCAGGCGCAGGCGGTTGTCCCACAGGCTGCTCTTCACGCCCGCTTCCCAGGACAGGATGGTCTCGGAATCAGCGGTGGTGAAGTCGGCATTGAACACCGCCGAACGGCCCTGGATGGTCGGGCCGCGGAAGCCGCGTGCGACCTTGGCGTAGACGCTCACGTCCGGCGTGATCTGATACATCGCGCTCAGATCCCAGCTCGGGGTGGTGTCGGACATCTTGACGTCGGTGCGGCCCTTGTAGGTGACCACGCCAGCGGCAGTGTCAGCCGTCTTCAGCAGGCGGGTGTGCTTCTCGTCCTTGGTCTGGCGCAGGCCGGCGGTGACGGTGAACTTGTCGGTGAAGGCGTAGCTGATCTGGCCGAAACCGGCCCACGAGGTGTTCTTGTTGCGCAGGCGCACCCAGTTGTTCGGGTTGCGGGCCGCGCCCTGCAGGAACCATGCGCGCTGGTAGAAGTCGGTGGTGTCGCTGCCGTTGAAGTAGAACGCACCGGCCTGCCACTGCAGGGCGCTGTCGTCATGGCTGGCCAGGCGGAACTCCTGGGTCCACTGGTCCAGGTCACGGATGCGGCCCATCGACTGGCCGTAGCCGTTCGGCACGCCGTTGACCGGGAAGTTCACCGCGGCACCGCCGTCGGTGTCGCCACGGCTGTAACCGGAGGTGGTTTCGTAGGCGGTGATCGAAGTGAAGTCGATCGCGCCGAAGTCATAACGCGCCTTCACCGAACCGCCATAGGTCTTGTACGCCTGCGGGTTGTTGCCGGCTTCGTCGTAGGCGACCTTGTCGCGCGGCACGTCGGTCTTGTTCGAGCCCTTGGTCAGCGCACCGCGCAGGAACAGGGTTGAGGTGCCTTCGTAATCACGGGCGTGGGCCGAGGCCAGGATCGAGAATTGGTCGCTCGGGGTCAGCAGCAGCTGGGCGCGCACGTTGCGGTCATCGAAGCCGCCCATGGCGTTCTTCTTCGGGCTGACCGTGCCGTCGGCGCTCGGGCCCTTGTAGGTGTTGTCGACGTAATCGTCGCGGTGCTGGTACAGGGCCGACACACGGAACGAGGCGATGTCGTTGATCGGGCCACCGAAGCCGCCGTCGATCGACACGCTGTTGTAGGACGCGTAGCTGGCGCTGACACGGCCGGTGTAGTCCTGGGTCGGCTTCAGGGTGTCGAACTTGATGATGCCGGCGGTGGTGTTGCGGCCGAACAGCGAGCCCTGCGGGCCGCGCAGCACTTCCACCTGGTCCACGTCATAGACCGGGTTGGACTTCAGCACCACGTGTTCCAGCACCACGTCGTCCTGGATGATCGACACCGGCTGCGAGGCACCGAGGTAGAAGTCGATGTTGCCCAGGCCACGGATGTAGAAGCGCGGGAAGATGCGGCCGGTGGTGGTTTCCGCATACAGGCTCGGCACGCGGCCGGACAGCGCCAGCAGGGTGTCGTCGCCGCCGGCGGTGAAGTCGCGCATGCGCTCGCCCTGCACCACGCCCACCGAGACCGGCACTTCCTGCAGGTTCTGCTCACGGTGTTCGGCGGTCACGGTGATCGTGTCCAGGCCGGTCGGGGTCGGCGCGCTGTCCTGTGCGGCGGCGCCGAAGCTGCCGACCAGGGCCAGGCCGGCACAGGCCAGGGCCAGCGGATGGCGGCGGAAGGAAACAAAGGAAGACGACATACCCGACAGGCGGCGGGAATCGGAATGGGAGGGCATGAAATGCTCTGAGGAGGCGTCCGTGCGGCCTGCGCGAGCCGGGCGGCAAAAAGGAGGATAACTG
Organism: Stenotrophomonas sp. 99219_Sma; assembly: GCF_056480785.1. Taxonomy (NCBI): domain Bacteria; kingdom Pseudomonadati; phylum Pseudomonadota; class Gammaproteobacteria; order Lysobacterales; family Lysobacteraceae; genus Stenotrophomonas; species Stenotrophomonas sp. 99219_Sma. Next base: position 3,160,245 of record NZ_CM151117.1, read on the forward strand.
CGCAAGCCGCCATTATCCCCCAAATTGTTACGATTTCGTTGCGCAGCACCCAAACCCGGCGAAACAAGCGGTTTCGGCACAGTCACCGGGCATTCCGCACGCCCCGAAGGCTTGACTCAGGGCAGCGGGGTCAACGCCACATCGACCATCGCCAGCAGCCGCTCGCGGCTGATGCCGTCACGGGCCTGCACCGAAATGCCGTGCAGCACCGTGGCGAAGTGATCGCCCAGTGCCTGCACCGCCACATCGCCGGCCAGCTGCCCTTCGGCCTGCGCCTGCTGCAGCCGCGCAATGATCGCCGCCGTACGCTGGCGACGATGGCTGGCCAGCCAGTCCCGTACGCCCTCGCCATCGGGCGACACGCTGCTGGCCGAGGACACCACCAGGCAACCGTGTGGCCGCCCGCGCCGGGTGTAGGTCAACACGGCGTCACGCAGCATGGACCCGATCGCCTCGCGCAGCGTGGCCTGCTCCAGCGCGCGCGGCGCGAAGCCGCCCTCGCCTTCCTCGTACAGCGCAACGGCTTCGCGGAACAACTGCTCCTTGCTGCCGAACGCGGCATAGATGCGTGCAGAGGCGATGCCCAGTGCCTCGACCAGTGCCGACATCGACGTGCCCTCATAACCGTGCTGCCAGAACAGCAGCATCGCCTTGCGCAACGCCTGGTCCCTGTCGAATTCGCGCGGTCGCCCTGCCATCTGCCTGCCTGCTCCAGTGAGGCGCGCAGTGTAACGCGGGTGTTGACCACCGCGAGGGTCGCGCCTATTCTTTGTTGATCGACAAACAATTGGAGCAACACATGCAGACCCTCAAGGGCCCCAGCCTGCACCTGGCGCAGTTCGCCGGCGACCAGGCCCCGTTCAACAGCCTCGCCAGCATTGCCGCGTGGGCCGCCGGCCACGGCTTCAAGGCGCTGCAGATTCCCGCGTGGGATGCACGCCTGTTCGACCTGGCTACGGCTGCCGACAGCCAGGACTACTGCGACGACCTCCGCGGCACCCTGGCCGAGCACGGCCTGCAGGTCAGCGAACTGACCACCCACATCCTCGGCCAGCTGGTGGCCGTGCATCCGGCCTACGACGAGCTCTGCGATGGCTTCGCCCCCGAAGCACTGCGCGGCAACCCGAAGGCCCGCAGCGAATGGGCGCAGCAGCAGCTGCACCTGGCCGCCCGTGCCTCGCGACGGCTGGGCCTGCAGGACATGGGCACCTTCTCCGGCTCGTTCGCCTGGCCGTATCTGTTCCCGTTCCCGCAGCGCCCGCCGGGCCTGATCGACGCGGCGTTCGACGAACTGGCACGACGCTGGCGGCCGATCCTCGATGCCTGCGAGGACAACGGCGTCAACCTCTGCTACGAGATCCATCCCAGCGAAGACCTGCATGACGGCACCAGCTTCGAGCGCTTCTTCGAACGCGTCGACCAGCACCCGCGCTGCCGCATCCTGTTCGATCCCAGCCACTTCGTGCTGCAGCAGCTGGACTACCTGGAGTACCTGGACATCTACCACCCGCTGATCCGCATGTTCCACGTCAAGGATGCGGAGTTCCGCCCGAGCGGCCGCCAGGGCATCTATGGCGGGTATGCCGACTGGACCGAGCGCGCCGGCCGCTTCCGCTCGCTGGGCGACGGCCAGGTCGACTTCAAGTCGATCTTCTCCAAGCTGGCCCAGTACGACTACGCGGGCTGGGCGACGCTGGAATGGGAGTGCTGCCTGAAGGACCAGGAAGCCGGCGCGCGCGAAGGTGCCGCGTTCATCCGCGACCACATCATTCCGGTCACCGACAAGATCTTCGACGACTTCGCCGGTGCACCGATCAGCACCGCACAGATGCAGCAGATGCTCGGCATCGCCTGAACCCCAACGGAGCACTTCCCAATGACCACTTCCCTTTCCGCTGGCGCTGCCGGCGACGCTTCGCTGCGCCACCACTACCTGCGCGTCGATGGCCAGCGCGTGCATTGCGTGTCCGCTGGCCACGGTGAACCGGTGCTGCTGATTCCCGGCTGGCCGCAGACCTGGTACGCCTGGCGCCACGTGCTGCACGCCCTGGCCGAAGCCGGCTTCGAAGCGATTGCCGTGGATCCGCCGGGCATCGGCGAATCCGATCGCCCGACCCACGGCTACGACACCGGCAGCGCCGCCGCCGTACTGCACCGGACCATGCAGGCGCTGGGCCATGACCGTTACCAGGTAGTCGGCCATGACATCGGCATGTGGATCGCCTATGCACTGGCCAGCGACCAGCCGCAGGCGGTGCGCCAGCTGGCCGTCACCGAAGCGGTGATTCCCGGCCTGGCCCCGGAACCGGGCATCTTTGCTGCACCGGCCGACAACATCTTCCTCTGGCACTTCATGTTCAACCAGGTGGCCGACCTGCCCGAGGCGCTCATCACCGGTCGCGAGCGCGCCTACCTGGAATTCATGTTCGACCGCTGGTCGTACCGCCGTGATGCGGTGGCCGCCGATACCTACATTGCCGCCTACAGCCGCCCCGGCGCCCTGAGGGCGGGCTTCGCCTGGTACCGCGCGATTCCGGAAACGATCCGCCAGAACAAGCTGCGTGCGCAGCACCGTTTGCCGATGCCGGTGCTGGCGATCGGCGCCGAACACGCCACCGGCGATGCGCCGATGCTGACCCTGCAACCGCATGCCGATGATGTGCGCGGCAGCATCGTGCCGGGCTGCGGCCACTTCATCATGGAAGAAGCGCCGCAGGCGTTCCTTGCACAGCTGCTGCCGTTCCTGCAGGAGGCACGCCATGCTGCTTGAACCGGCGCTGCAGCAGTTCGTCGACGCCGTCGCCGCCCATGCGCTGCCGGAAGACCTGCGCGAACTGCGGGCGATCAGCGAGAGCGCGTTGCCACAGTTGCAGGGAGCACCACAGCCGGTTGCGCATGTGATCGAACACACGGTAATCGCGCGCGACGGGCATGCGCTGGAGCTGCGTTTCTACACGCCGGAAGGGCTTCCCGATGGACCGGTACCGGCTCTGCTGTTCGCCCACGGCGGCGGTTGGTTCCAATGCTCGCTGGCGGTCTATGACGGCCCCTGCCGCGCGCTGGCCAATGCCAGCGGTTGCGTGATTGTCGCCGTGGGTTACCGGCTGGCGCCGGAGCACCCGTTCCCGGTTCCACTGCATGACGTCGCCGACGCCTGGCGGTGGTTGCAGGACAACGCCGAGCGCCTCGGCCTGGACCCACGGCGGCTGGCAATCGGTGGCGACAGCGCCGGCGGCAACCTCGCCGCCGCCTGCTGCCTGCTGCTGCGCGAACGGGGCCTGCCGCAACCGTGCCACCAACTGCTGCTGTACCCGGCGCTGGATGCCGGCATGGGCAGCGGTTCCTACCGCGACTACGCCACGGGCTATTACCTCAGCGCCGAACTGATGCAGCGCTGCTGGCAGGCCTATCTGAGTGGGATGGATCTGGATCCACCGCCGGCACTGGCCTCGCCCGCCCACGCAACCGACCTGCAGGGGCTGGCGCCTGCCTCCGTACTCAGCTGCGAGCACGATCCGCTGCGCGACGAGGCCGAGCAGTACGCGCACCGCCTGCAGGCTGCGGGTGTCGACTGCATGCTGGAGCGGCTGCCGGGGATGATCCACGCCTGCATCCACCTGCAGGGCGTGGCCGCTTCCACCGGCATGGCGATACAGCGCGCGGGCGATCTGCTGCGCCAGGCGCTGGCCTGAACCGGCTGGGGGACGGCGGCAGATCCACGCCTGCCGCCGTTCCGGTCCGGCGCTTGGCAAGCCCGGCAGGCGGCGCTACACTGAAAGCCTGCCGTGGGGCCATAGCTCAGCTGGGAGAGCGCGTCGTTCGCAATGACGAGGTCAGGAGTTCGATCCTCCTTGGCTCCACCACTATTCAGAAGAACCCGTAGATCTCCGTGATCTGCGGGTTTTTTCTTTTCAGCCCCCCCGGCTCAGGCCGGCTCCTCGCCGCCGTCCTTGCGCTGCGGGCTGCGCGAGTGCGTATCGCGCACCTGTTGATCGCGCTGCCCCGGCCGCTGCTTGGCCACGTCGTCCTGCTTCCTGTCCTGGCGGCTTTCGTGGATGCCCTGCTTCGGGTCCTGATCCTTGCCTCGCTCGTTCATTGAAATCTCCCTCGCCGGCGGAACGCCAACGTTGCCCATCACGCTAGAGGTTGCCGGGTAAGCCACAGGTCAGTCCTGTGCCAACGTCATGTGCAGGCACTGGCTTGCCGCTGCGGCCCCCGTGCAGCCAGAATCCGACGCACCACGCCCACCGGTATGCCATGCCCTCTTCTGTCCAGCACGCAGCACACGCCGTGCCGATGCGCCTCGATGCGACCGACGGCAGCATCCAGCTCGGCAATCTGCCGGCCTTGATCTGCCCCACGCTCTCACTGGATGAAGCGCGCATCGCCTTTACCGCCTTGGTAAGTGGGGAGCGTGATGTCGGCACCGGCTATCACTGGCTCAGCCTGCACCGGCTCAGCCTGGGCGGTGCGCCCGCTGGCATCAGCCTGTGCTTCCACGGGCAACAGCTCGACATGGTGACGATGGGCGTCGATCTACCCGGTGCAACACTGGAAGACGGCTGGCCAACCCAGGCAGCGATCGATGCCGAAGTCGCGTTCATGCGCCGCACCTTGGCCACGGCATTGGGGCGAAAACTGGCCGGCGGCTGCGCCCGGTTCAACTGGGGCGAAGCCTGGGCCCGTTTCGATCCGAAAGGCTTCATGGCCAGCAGCGGCATTCGCTACTCACCACGCACGTGACCGCGCTCAGGTACGGGTGATCGACACCCCACCCTCCACGCGCATCGCGGTACCCGTAACGAAACTGCTCTCATCGCTGGCCAGGAACAGCGCCGCATTGGCGATCTCCTCCGGCTCGGCGAGGCGCTTGAGTGCGTGCAACGAGCGCACGAAGTCGCGGGCATCGCCGGTCGGTGCGGCCTGCCGGCCCATCTCCGTATCGGTGCCACCGGGCAGCAGTACGTTGCTGCGCACGCCGCGCGCACCGTATTCGGCAGCGATCACCTGGCTCAGGCCGATCAGCCCGGCCTTGCTTGACGCATAGGCCGCCATGCCCGGGAATCCCACGGTGTGGCCGACGAAGGTACCGACGAACACCAGCGAGCCGCCGCCGCGCGCCAGCAGTGCCGGCAGCTGCGCGCGTGCCGCATGGAAGGCGGCGTCGAGATTGGTGGCCATCACCTCGCGCCAGGCATCCACCGGAAACTCCGCCGCCGGCACGCCCGGGCCGAGCATGCCGGCATTGTTGAGCGCGATGTCCAGGCCGCCGAATGACTGCTGGGCCAGATCGACCAGCGCCTGCGCCGTGCCCGGGTTGGCCACGTCGGCGGCATGCACCACGGCTTCGCCACCGGCAGCGCGAATCTGCTCGGCCAGCGCCTGCAGCGGCTCCGGCCGCCGTGCGTTGAGCACCAGCTTTGCTCCTTCGGCGGCGAAGCGCAGCGCGCTGGCGCGGCCGATACCGGCGCTGGCACCGGTGATGAGAGCGATCTTGTTGTTCAGGCGCATGGTCGTGGTACCGGTTGTGAAGTGGCCGCCACGATGCCGTGCGTTCGGCCCGCCAACACTCCGTTTCCGGGCCTCACAGGTGAGTGCAGGAAACGGAGTTTCCGCAGCACCGGCACGTGCCAGAATCCGGCCATGGACAGTACCGCCACCACCGCCCTCGATGACCGCATCGAACGGGTCTGCCGCCACCTGCAGACCAGCCTCGACGAACCCTCGCTGCAGGAACTGGCCGATATCGCTGGCTGCAGCCCGACGCGCCTGCATCGCCTGTTCAAGCAGTCCACCGGGCTGACCCCCAAGCAGTACGCCGCCGCGCTGCGCGCCGACCGCCTGCGCACCGGGCTGGAACAACAGGAACGCATCACCGACGCCTTCCACGATGCTGGCTTCGGTTCCAGTGGACGCTTCTACGAGAACGCACCGAAGTTGCTGGGCATGACGCCCAAGCAATGGCGCGCAGGGGGGCGCGGCGAAGTCATCCACTTCGCGCTTGCCGAAAGCTCACTGGGCAGCGTGCTGGTGGCCAGCAGCGGGACCGGCGTGGTCGCGATCCTGCTCGGCGACGATCCGGAGACACTGCTGCAGTCGTTGCAGCAACGCTTCCGCCAAGCCGAACTGGTCGGCGCCGACCAGGGCTACGAGCAACTGGTGGCACAGGTCGTAGGCCTGGTCGAGGATCCTTCGCGAGGCGCCACGCTGCCGCTGGATATCCGTGGCACCGCGTTCCAGCAACGGGTGTGGCAGGCACTGCAGCAGATTCCGCGCGGGCAGACTGCCTCGTATGCGGATATCGCCGCGCGTATCGGCGCGCCGCGCTCAAGCCGTGCCGTCGCACGCGCATGCGCAAGCAATCCGTTGGCGGTGGCCGTGCCCTGCCACCGCGTGGTGCGCCGCGATGGCGACCTGTCCGGCTATGCCTGGGGCGTAGCGCGCAAGCGCGAACTGCTGCGCCGGGAAAAGGCCTCGACTGCCTGACGTGGGTGCCGACCTTGGTCGGCACACCCAGCTTCCCGTAGGTGCCGACCTTGGTCGGCACACCCAGCTTCCCGTAGGTGCCGACCTTGGTCGGCACACCCAGCTTCCCGTAGGTGCCTACCTTGGTCGGCACACCGCCAAGGCCTCAATCCAGCTTCACCACCAGCTTGCCGAAGTTGCGCCCCTGCAACAGCCCGAAGAACGCCTCCGGCGCATTCTCCAACCCTTCCACCACATCCTCGCGGTACTGGATGCGGCCGTCGCGCAGCCATTGCGGCATCTCGCGTTCGAACTCCGGCCACAGATGGTTGAAGTCGTGCACGATGAAACCACGCACGGTCAGGCGCTGGCGCAGGATCTGGCTGAACAGTGCGGGCAACCGGTCCGGGCCGGGCTGCTCGACGCCCCGCTCGTTGTAGGTGGCGATGGTGCCGCACACCGGAATGCGGGCGAAGTCGTTGAGCAGCGGCAGCACTGCATCCAGCACGTGTCCGCCCACGTTCTCGAAATACACGTCGATACCCCTGGGCACTGCCGCGCGCAGCGTCGCGGCGAAATCAGCGGCGCGATGATCCAGCGCCACGTCCACGCCCAGCGTCTGCAGATAGGCACGCTTGGCTTCGCCGCCGGCGATGGCGACCACGCGCGCGCCCTGCAGCTTCGCCAGCTGGGCCACGGTCGCGCCCACCGGCCCGGTCGCGGCAGCCACCACCAGCGTCTCGCCCGGCTTCAAACGGGCGATTTCATGCAGGCTGGAATAGGCGGTGAAGCCGGGCATGCCATACACGCCCAGCGCGGTACTCAGCGGCAGTCCGGCCGGGTCCAGGCGGCGCCCCAGTGCCTTGGCCGGCAGCACCGCGTGGGTCTGCCAGCCCCCCGGCGCCAGCACCAGCTCACCTGCGGCTACGCCCTCGGCGTTGGACTGCAGCACCTCGGCCACGGTCTGCCCTTCCATCACCGCGCCCACCGCCACCGGCGCGGCATACGAGGGGCCCTCGTCCATGCGTCCACGCATGTACGGGTCCAGCGACAGGTAGCGGTTGCGCAGCAGCACCTCGCCATCGGCCAATGACGGCAACGCAACCTGTTCCAGGCGGAAGTTGGCTGCACTTGGCGCCCCCTGCGGACGCGACGCAAGCACGATGCGGGAGGTGGTCGAGGGATCGGACATGGCCAGGTCTCTGCTGTTGCCAGCATCAGGAAAGGAGTGCCGACACTACGCCGCAGCCATCCCCGATGGCGGCCACGAAAACAGCGTTCCATCGCCCGGACCGGCGCAGGTCCGGCGCAGCCCTTGCCCTTGCAGCTTTGGCGATCGCGGCGATCTGCTGATTTCCACCGCAGACGATGATCGACTGGCCACGCCCCGCCCCAGAACGGAGGATCAAGCACTTGCGAGCGCGCAGACGGCAATGTGAAGAAATCTTGGCAAAACGCTTGCCGAAGGCAGCCGACCTCCGTAATATACGCGTCCTTGGCAGCGACCTCGCTGCAACGAAACATGTGGCCGAGTAGCTCAGTTGGTAGAGCAGGGGATTGAAAATCCCCGTGTCGGCGGTTCGATTCCGTCTTCGGCCACCACTTTCGAAGGCCTGCAGAAATGCGGGTCTTTTTTTTCCGGAAACCGGGTTTGATCACGGTTGCCACACAATTTGGCCGAGTAGCTCAGTTGGTAGAGCAGGGGATTGAAAATCCCCGTGTCGGCGGTTCGATTCCGTCTTCGGCCACCATCTTCAGAGACCTGCAGAAATGCAGGTCTTTTTTTTTGTTCGCGCTCCGCGCAAGCGGCGGCCACACCACCCGGTTGACGAAACATTTACACCGGCATGTGCGGTGGCACCTACGCTCCAGACTCCTGCCTGGAGCCTGCCGATGCCTCTGCGCCCCACCCTGCTTGCCTGCCTGCTGCTGGCCGCCTCCCCGGTGATCGCCGCCGAACCGGTGCGCGCAGTCGACACGCTGGACATCGACCGCTACGCAGGCCAGTGGCACGAGATCGCGCATCTTCCGGTGTCGTTCCAGAAGCAGTGCGTTGGCGAAATCACCGCCAACTACGGGCTGCGCCGCGATGGCCGCATCAGTGTCACCAATGCCTGCCGCAACGGCGACGGAGAACGCGTGGTTGCTGAAGGCGTGGCACGCCCGGTTGCCGGCCATCCCGGCCAGTTGCAGGTGCGCTTCGTGCCGGACTGGCTGAGCTGGGTGCCACTGGTCTGGGCGGACTACTGGGTCCTGGCACTGGACCCGGACTATCAGTGGGCGTTGGTCGGTGAACCGGACCGTAAGTACCTGTGGATCCTCTCGCGCCTGCCGGAAATGGATCGCGCCCGGTTCGAACAGTTGAAAGAGAAAGCCGAGACGATGGGCTACGACCTCGGCCCACTGCGCCTGATGGCTCCGATTCGCGATACGCCCGCCGACTGAACCGCGCCGCATCCGGCGCACCACGCGCGTGCCATCCGGCGCCGCGCACGCCCGGCCGCCATCTTCACGCGCTACCCTCTGCGACGGGTCGCCACAGGCGATCCAAACGACCATACGCCGTAGTATGCTTATCCAACGCACCCCTCCAGAGGACCTGCGCCCATGCTCCACCGCTTCCGTATCGCCTTGATCGTCCTGTGCACCCTCGCCCTTGTTGCCTGCAACAACGGCATCGTCAAGCGTGTTTCGGAACCGGCGGCCAGCCTGCAGCAGCTGACCGTGCGCGCCGACGGCAACTGGACCGTAGCCCTGCGCCTGCAGAACTACAGCTCCATGCCCATGACCTTCGATGACGTCGCGCTGGCGCTGACCGTCGGCGACAGCGACGCCGGCACCCTGCAGGCCAAGCCGGGCATTTCCATCGGCGGCACCTCGGCCGACGTCATCCAGGTCAATCTGGTGCCCAGCTCGGCCGCACGCCTGGTAGTGGCCGATGCGCTGGCCAGCAACCGCACCCTGGCCTATGGCCTGAAGGGAACGGTGGCAGCCACGCCGCAGGAAAAGAAGCAGCGCAGCTTCGACATCAGCAGCCGCAGCACCCTCAACCAGGCCCCGGGCCTGCCGGGCGTGCTGCGCTGACTCCCGCTTTCCGCCGCGGCGCCCGGCGCCGCTCCCCCTGTCCCTGATCAAATCGAGACGTACCGATGAGCAGCTACACCGCCCCGCTTTCCGACCTCCGTTTCGCCCTGCACGATGTGCTCAAGGTCGAACCCCTGTTCGCCCGCCTGGGCTTCACCGACGCCACCGCCGACGTGGTCGATGCCGTGCTGGAAGAAGCCGGCCGCTTCAGCGCCACCGTGCTGGCCCCGCTCAACAGCGTCGGCGACGAGATCGGCTGCGTGCTCGACCAGGCCACCGGTGAAGTGACCACCCCGCCCGGCTTCAAGCAGGCCTACGACCAGTTCGTCGATGGCGGCTGGACCGGCCTGACCGCCTCGCCGGAGCTGGGCGGCCAGGGCCTGCCGCACACCCTGGGCGTGCCGCTCAACGAGATGATCAACGCCGCCAACCTGGCCTGGGGCAACTTCCCGCTGCTCTCGCACGGCGCCATCGAAGCGCTGAAGCAGCACGGCGAGGCCTGGCAGCACGAGGCCTTCCTGAAGCCGCTGATCGAGGGCCGTTGGAACGGCACCATGTGCCTGACCGAGCCGCACTGCGGCACCGACCTGGGCCTGCTCAAGACCAAGGCCGAGCCGAATGCCGATGGCAGCTACTCGATCACCGGCACCAAGATCTTCATCACTGCCGGCGAGCACGACCTGACCGGCAACATCGTGCACCTGGTGCTGGCCAAGCTGCCCGACGCCCCTCCGGGTGCCAAGGGCATCTCGCTGTTCGTCACCCCGAAGTTCAAGGTCGACCGCGAAGGCAACGTCGGCGAGCGCAACGCACTGCGCTGCGGCTCGATCGAGCACAAGATGGGCATCAAGGGGTCGGTCACCTGCGTGATGAACTTCGATGGTGCGCAGGGCTACCTGGTCGGCCAGCCGCACAAGGGCCTGCAGGCCATGTTCACCATGATGAACACCGCGCGCCTGGGCGTCGGCCTGCAGGGCATCGGCCTGTCCGAGCGTGCTTACCAGAACGCACTGAAGTACAGCCGTGAGCGCCTGCAGTCGCGCGCCCTGAGCGGCGCCAAGTTCCCGGACAAGCCGGCCGACCCGATCCTGGTCCACCCGGATGTGCGCCGCATGCTGCTGACGATGAAGTCGCTGGTCGAGGGCAGCCGCCTGCTGGCCCTGCACGCCGCCACCCTGATCGACGTCGCCCACCACGCCGACGATGCCGCCGAGCGCGAGCGCGCCGACACCCTGGTGAGCTTCCTGACCCCGATCTCCAAGGCCTGCCAGACCGAATGGGGCATCGAGAACACCTACAACGCCCTGCAGTGCTTCGGTGGCCACGGCTACATCCGCGAACACGGCATGGAGCAGCTGGCCCGCGATGCACGCATCACCACGCTGTATGAAGGCACCACCGGCATCCAGGCGCTGGACCTGATCGGCCGCAAGACCGCGTCCAGCCAGGGCGCCGGCCTGAAGCTGATGCTGGCCGAGATCGAAGCCTTCGCCAAGGCCAACGAGGGCAACGAAGCGCTGGCCGAGTTCATCGGCCCGCTGCGCGCCAAGGCCGCCGAATGGGGCAAGCTGACCATGGATGTGCTGCAGCGTTCGGCTTCCAATCCGGACGAACTCGGCGCGGCCAGCTACGACTACCTGTTCTATTCGGGTTACGTGGTGCTGGCTTACTGGTGGGCCCGCAGCGTGGCCGCCGCCGATGCCAGCGCGCACGGCGCCGCTTTCGCTCAGGGCAAGCGCGAGACCGCACGGTTCTACTTCGCCCGCGTGCTGCCGCGCACCCTCGCCCACGCCGCCGCGATCCAGGCCGGCGCCGCCCCGCTGATGGCGATGGACGACGAGCGCTTCGGCGCCTGAGCCGGGCGGCGCCCGGCACCCGCGGTAGTGCCGGCCGCTGGCCGGCACCCGCAACAGCAACATCAACGGCAAGAGCTGGCTTCCTGCGGGGTGGCGAGGTGGGTCCAATTGCGGGGGACGCTGCAAGTACGTCCATGTAAGCTCGGTCGCCGCATCCATGCGGCTCACGCCCCCGCAACCGGACCCACCCCGCCCTCGACAGATTTCTGCTGCTGGTAGGTGTCGACCTTGGTCGACACCGTAGATCCACGCCATGCGTGGATGGAAACCACCGAAATCCATCTGGAGAAAAGCCCCCTTTTGTTAAAGGGGGCGCGCCGACAGGCGCGGGGATTAGGAAGAATGCGCGGGCAACCCAGCGCGCCAACGGCGGGCTGGGTTGCTAAAGGGGGCGCACCGACAGGTGCGGGGGATAGGAGGAATGTGTGGACCTGAATGTTGACGATTTGCGTATCGCCGACAGGCGATACACAAATCGTCAACATTCAGGTATAAGCTGTTCTCCCGATGGAGACAGACACTACACGCTTGGGTCTGATCGAAGCCGGAGCTCCGTTTTCTGCTCCGGGCGCCGAAGCATCGCCCAACGCCACGACGCTGCATCGCCCCGGTTCGGTCCGGCTGCTCTCGCTTGATGCCCACGGACGCGTACTGGACTGGATCACCTGGCAGGATGCGGCGTGCCTCTACGCCCGCGAAGCCGTGGCCTGGACACTCGGCGATCCCTGCCTGCACATCCACGGCGGCACCAACCGCTTCAGCGGCCTGCAGAGCGGCATGGACCTGCACCCGATCATCGCCGCCCGCGGCCACGCCCGCTCCCGCGCGATCGACCCCACGCCGAACCTGACCAACCCGGCCCTGTTCGCCCGCGACGCGCACCTGTGCATGTACTGCGGCCAGCAGTTCAACCGCCCCACGCTCACCCGCGACCACGTCATGCCGCTGTCCAAGGGTGGCCTGGACTGCTGGGAAAACGTGGTCACCGCCTGCTTCCACTGCAACTCGCGCAAGAGCGACCGCACCCCCCAGCAGGCCGGAATGCCGTTGCTGGCGGTGCCTTACCGGCCCAGCTGGATCGAGCATCTGATCCTGTCCAACCGCAACATCCTGGCCGACCAGATGGCCTTCCTGAAGGCGCAATTGCCCAAGCGGTCAAAACTGAGCACCTGAATCGCTGAAAATGCAACCCTCACCGTCCTGTCACGGGCGGCGGCGTTTGCTTGCCCCACCCCCGTTTGAGGGCGAAAATGGGCGTTCAGAACAAGTGCGAACATGATGATCGACTCTGCCCGCTATCCCCGCCTCGCGCGCATCCAGACACCGGATGACCTGCGCACGTTCGACGAATCCGAATTGACGGCGGTCGCCGACGAACTGCGCGCCTACCTCATCGAGTCGGTGGGCAAGAGCGGCGGCCACTTCGCCGCCGGCCTGGGCGTGATCGAACTCACCGTGGCCCTGCACTACCTGTACCAGACCCCGCAGGACCAGCTGGTCTGGGACGTCGGTCACCAGACCTACCCGCACAAGATCCTGACCGGTCGCCGCGACGAGATCCACACCGTCAAGCAGAAGGACGGCGTCGCGCCGTTCCCGAAGCGCGAAGAGAGCGAGTACGACACCTTCGGCGTCGGCCACTCCTCGACCTCGATCTCGGCCGCACTCGGCATGGCCATCGCCCGCCAGTCCGAAGGCGACAACCGCCAGGTCGTTGCAGTGATCGGTGATGGCGCAATGACCGCCGGCATGGCGTTCGAAGCGCTGATGCACGCCGGTGGCATGGAGCCCGAGCCGAACCTGCTGGTGATCCTCAACGACAACAACATGTCGATCTCCGAGGCGGTCGGCGGCCTGACCAAGATGCTCGGCCGTGCCACCGGCAGCCGCACGCTCAATGCGCTGCGCGAAGGCGGCAAGAAGATCCTCGGCGACAAGAAGAACAATCCGGCGCGCTTCGTGAAGCGCTGGGAAGAACACTGGAAGGGCATGTTCGTGCCGTCCACGATGTTCGAGGAAATGGGCTTCCACTACACCGGCCCGATCGACGGCCACGACATGCCCGCCCTGCTGTCCACGCTGAAGACGCTGCGCGCCTCCAAGGGCCCGAAGCTGCTGCACGTGATGACCACCAAGGGCAAGGGCTACGAGCCGGCCGAAGGCGACCAGATCGGTTACCACGCCGTCGGCCCGTTCGATCCGGACAAGGGCCTGGTGGCCAAGGCCGGTGCCAAGAAGCCGACCTACACCGATGTGTTCAGCGACTGGCTGTGCGATGCCGCCGCTGCCGAGCCACGCCTGTACGGCATCACCCCGGCGATGCGCGAAGGCTCCGGCCTGGTGCGCTTCAGCAAGGAATACCCGCAGCGCTATTTCGACGTGGCAATTGCCGAACAGCACGCGGTCACTCTCGCCGCCGGCATGGCCACCCAGGGCGGCAAGCCGGTGGTGGCGATCTACTCGACCTTCCTGCAGCGTGCGTACGACCAGCTGGTGCATGACGTGGCCATCCAGGACCTGGACGTGCTGTTCGCGATCGACCGCGCCGGCGTGGTCGGCCCGGACGGCGCCACCCATGCCGGCAACCTCGACCTGAGTTTCCTGCGCTGCGTGCCGAACATGGTGGTGATGGCACCGTCCAACGAAGCCGAGTGCCGGCAGATGCTCAGCACTGGCCTGCAGCATCCGGGCCCGGCTGCCGTGCGCTATCCGCGCGGCACCGGCACCGGCGTCGCCGCCGGCACCGACCTGTCGACCCTGCCGATCGGCAAGGGTGAGCTGCGCCTGCAGGGCAGCCGCGTGGCACTGCTGGCCTTTGGCAGCACCGTGGCGGCCGCCGAACAGGTCGGGCGCGAGCTGGGCCTGAGCGTGGTCAACATGCGCTTCATCAAGCCGCTGGACCGCGAGCTGGTGCTGGCCGTGGCCGCCCAGCACGAGGGCCTGGTGACGATCGAAGACAACGTGGTGGCCGGTGGCGCCGGTTCCGGCGTCGGCGAGCTGCTCAACGCCGAAGGCGTACTGCGCCCGATCCTGCATCTGGGCCTGCCAGACAGTTACCAGCACCACGCAAGCCGTGAGGACCTGCTGGCCGAAGCCGGTATCGATGCGGCGGGCATCCGCGCGGCGGTACTCAAGCGCTGGCCGCAGCTGGCTGCAGGCACCCCGCCGCTCAGCGCGGCGGGCTGAGGCCGGTCACCACCAGTAGATCCACGCATGGCGTGGATCTACTGCGGAACAGGGGTCGATCCACGCCATGCGTGGAGACAGATGCAAAGTAGATCCACGCCGTGCGTGGATGGCGGGCTCCGGAACGATGATCTGGCCGGAAACCCCAACCCTCAGCCGTAGCTGACCGCTTCCACGAACGCACCGCTGGCCTCCACCCGCACCGCAGCGCGCTGCCCGGTGTCGACGAAGTGGAGGCGTGCAAGGGTTTCAGCGAAATCGTAGGCCCGGGCACCATCGCGGAACTCGATCGGTTCCGGCCGGTCCGGGTGCAGCACGCGCCATTGGCGTTGCTCGCATTGCAGGCGGATCAACATGCAGCTCACTCCTTGAGGCAGCGTATCGACGGTGGCGGGACGGGCGTGCCGGTTACGGCAGACTTCATCGCGACGGATCAGGGGCACGCAGGGGTGCCCTGATCACAGAAGATACGACGTTCAAAATGTGAGCTGTATCAGATTATTCTGATTTTCGATGGGCGAGCTCAATTCACCTGGAACTGCGCCCGGCAGCCGTCGCTGACCCAGATGCCACGACGGTTCCAGCCCCAGGTCTGGCCCTCGATGCAGGCGCTGCGTGAATCCTGACGCACCAGGCGCACACCACGACGGATGCGGGCATCACAGTACTCCTGGCGGTGGCCGTTGGAATGGCAGGTGATCACCTCACCCCCGCCCCAGCCATTGCCACCGTTGCCCCAGCCGTTGCCATGGCCACCACCCCAGCCACCGCCACGGCGGTACTCGCCAACGAACTCGGCACGGCAGCCCTGGGTGACCCACACACCGTAGCGCGATTGCCCCCAGGTCTCGCCTTCCACGCACGGCGAACCGGACAACTGGCGGATCATCCGGGCACGGCCTTCCAGGCGGCATTCATTGCTGCGGTTCTTGATCGATTCGCAGCGGACGATGCCGCCGCCATCACGACCGCCATAGCGATCGTCGTCATAACCGTAGCCATAGCTCTGCGCCTGCGCGCCGCCTGCGGCCGCCAGCATCGGCAGCAGCGTGCAGGCCAGGGTTCGCCAGGTGAGTGCCTTGCCCATCGGAATCTCCGGATGAATACGATGGCGCAAGCATCCGGGATTCGTGGCGCGGCGCACAGGGGGGCGCACCACGGCGGTTTTTTCCCCATTCAAACAACTCAACCGTGGCTGACTGCGCCACGGCCGGTGGCGTCACTCCCCGATATGGAGCGCATCCACGGTGCTGCCGAGCGCCTCGACCCGGACCGTGCTGCGCTGGCCGGTGCGACGATGGTGCTCGAGGGCCAGCGCAGCGGCCGCGTCGAAGGCATCGGCACCGCGGGCGTAACGGGTGGCGTCACCCGCCTTCGGATGCAACACGGACCAGTGCCGGGCAGTGCATTGGACAGTAAAGACCATGAGAAGCTCCTGCGGAAGGAAAGAGGCGGTGACAGGCGGCAGAGCCACGTGCCAGTACACCCTCAGGCTATCGATCGCGTCGGAGATGGCCCATCAGATTTGTACGAAAATGCCTCAGGATTCGGTCGGGCGCTTCCCAACCCTCACATCCCTGAGGCTGTTTAGTGAAGGCGTTCCGTGACCCTTGTCACGGAGTTGACGGAGCTTCACACTACCGTCACCAACAGGGGCCCCTTCCACATGCGCACCTTCTTCTCGCAGCAGCGCTGGACGCTGCTGAAGTTCTATTTCGTCGCCAGCTATCTGGTGCTGATTGAAGAGCTGATCCGCGCCGCCATGCACTGAGCGCTTGCTGGAGGGCTATTTGCGACAGACACTGTCGCTTTAGGCACGGAGCCCGCCCGATGAAAGCGCTTCTTCTGATTCCAGCCCTGCTGGTGCTGACCGCGTGCGCCAACCAGCACGACGCCGCCGCACGTGCCGATGCGGCGACCACCTCGTCTGCGATACCGAAGGTGGGCGGCGATCGCGATGCCCACGGATGCATTGGTTCGGCCGGCTACCAGTGGTGCGAGCGCAGCCAGCGTTGCGAACGCCCGTGGGAACTGGCACAGGCACAGGGCCTGGCCAATACCGCCGAGGCCATCGATGCCTACTGCGCGAAGCCGGCCAGCCCGGCACGCAAGTGAGGCGCGCACCCCATGGCTGAGCTGAGCCCGCTACCCACCCTGGCCCCGGGTCGCTACCGCCACTTCAAGGGCGGCGAGTACGACGTGCTCGATATCGTCCGCAGCAGCGAGACGCTGGAGCCACTGGTGCTGTATCGCGCGCTCTATGGCGAAGGCGGCCTGTGGGTGCGCCCGTATGCCATGTTCGTCGAACAGGTACCGGGCGAACACGGACCGCAGCCGCGTTTCGCCCGCATCGACGCATGACGGTTCCGCTGCCGGCCCTGGCCGGCAGCGCGGTGACACCACGGGCCTGCGTTACAATCGTACCGTCCAGTCGGTTTCTTCCCGCCATGTCCGCATCCCCCTCCCGTTCGCGCCGCAAGGCGCCCGACAGCGTGCGCCAGTCACTGCTGCAGGCCACCATTGAAGTGATCGGCCGTAATGGCCTGGCCGCGCTGACCGTGCAGGACGTCGCACAGGCCGCCGGTGTCAGCAAGGGTGCGCTGTTCCATCATTTCAGCAGCAAGCAGGCACTGGTGGATGAAGCCATCGGAGCGCTCATCGGCGAATTCGAAGCGCGGGTGCGTGCCCTGCTGCAGGAAAACCCCGAAGGGCATGGCCGTTTCAGCCGCGCCTATGTGCAGGCCAATTTCGAGCATCTGCTGCAGCAGGAACAGGACAACGACATCGGCCTGACCCTGGGCAACCTGATGGAACCAGCCCTGCTCGCGCATTGGCGCACCTGGAAGCGTGCGATGCTGGCCGAGTTCGCCGGCGAAGCCAACGATCCCCGACTGTATGCGGCGCGCTGCGCTGCCGATGGCTACTGGGCCACGGCCTATGGGCGTCCGCTGGACGAGGAAGAACGCGCCAACGCATTGGCGATGGCCGAACAGGCCCTGAAACTATGCGACCCGCAGTGAGCAGGAGCGCTCAATGAATCCCTATCTCTACCTTGCCGCTGCCATCGTGCTGGAAGTAATTGCCACGTCGCTGCTGAAGGCATCCGACGGCATGAGCCGGCTGGCGCCGACACTGGGCGCGCTGGTCGGCTATGGACTGTGCTTCTACCTGCTGTCGATGACCATGAAGTCGATCCCGACCGGCATCGCCTACGCGATCTGGTCCGGCGTCGGCATCGTGCTGATCTCGCTGATCGGGCTGGTGGTGTTCAAGCAGCGCCTGGATGCACCGGCGTTGATCGGCATCGGCCTGATCTGTGCTGGCGTACTGGTGATCAATCTGTTCTCGCGCAGCAGCGCACACTGAGTACGCTGCTGCGCGATCAACGCTAGCTGACCTTCTTCGCTACGGTCATGCCGAGCAGGAACAGCACCACGGCGATGATGATGCCGGCCCAGAACAGGAACTTGGCGATGCCGACCGCGGCGCCGGCAATGCCGCCGAAGCCGAGCACGCCCGCAATGACGCCGATGATGGCGAAGATGATGGCCCACTTGATCATGTCAAACCTTTCCCCGTGGGGACTGCGTACTGGATGATCAGGCTAGGCCGTAGCCGATGCGGCAGTCGTGAACAGGCCGCGTGCGCGGCGTGAATCAGCGCGGGCGGAAACGCAGCAGGGCCACTGCAAAGGCCAGGAAAACGCTGCCCACCAGCCGCTCGAACCAGCGCCGCGCGAAGGGTTTGGCCAACCATCGGCGCAGGCCATGGCCACCGGCGGCATACATCACGTACCAGAACAGTTCGCAGCCGGCGAAGGTGGCAACCAGCACGCTGTACTGCAGCGCCTGGCCACGCGACGGGTCGACGAACTGCGGCAGGAACGCCGCAGCGAACAGCAGCAGCTTGGGATTGCTCAGGCCCACCAGAAGGCCACCACGGAACACCTTCCACGCGCCCAGCGATGCCGCAACCGGCAGCGCGGCATCGACCGTCACCGGTGGTGCCGGCCGGCAACTGTCACGCCATGCCTTCAGGCCCAGCCAGGCCAGATAGGCCACGCCCAGATAGCGCAGCACCTCAAACAGCATCGGCGAGGAATGCAGCAGCGCACTCAGGCCTGCTGCGGAGGCCGCCAGCACCAGCAGCATCGCCAGCAGGCAGCCAGCCATCGCCGGCACGCTACCGCGAAAGCCGAGCCCGACGCTGCGACCGAGGATATGCAGCATGTTCGGCCCCGGCGTACCACACAGAACGAACACCGTGGCGAGGAACCACCACCAGGTATGCAGCGCCATATCGGACATCCACTTCAGAAGATCCCACCAGCATAGAGTGCGCCGGCCTGGCGCGGCACACACAGCGCAGCATGGATGCGGTGGTTACAGAGGCAGGCTCAGGCCGCGAGCGCGTCGCGCCGTACCAGTACCTGGTCGATCAAGCCCCATTCGCATGCCTGCTCGGCACTCATGAAACGATCGCGGTCCAGGGTCTGCTCGACCTCCTCGACACTGCGTCCGCAATGCTGCGCATACAGCCGGGTGATGCGCTGCTTGGTGCGCTGCATTTCCTCGGCGTGGATGAAGATGTCCGACGCTTGGCCCTGCACCCCGCCCAGCGGCTGATGCACATGCAGGCTGGCATTGGCCAACGCCGCACGGTGACCGGGCTCGCCGGCCATCAGCAGGAACGAACCCATCGACCGCGCGGTGCCCATGCACAGCGTATGCACCGGGGCCGAGATGTATTGCATGGTGTCGTACATCGCCAGGCCGCTGGAGATCACCCCACCCGGCGAGTTGATGTACAGATGGATCGGCTTCTCCGGGTTTTCCGATTCCAGGAACAGCAGCTGCGCGCAGACCAGCGCCGACACAGTGTCATCGACTTCGCCGTTGAGAAAGATGATGCGCTCGCGCAGGAGCCGCGAGTAGATGTCATGGGAGCGCTCACCGCGCTCGCTGCGTTCCACCACCATCGGTATCAGCTGCATTCTGTCCCGCATGTGCCTGCTCCCTGTAGCGTTCGATCCAGGCGCCGGCTCAGGCCGCGCGCATCATGGTGCGATGATCGTCGTTGGCGGCCAACGGCAGCAGCGCGCGCAGGTCAGTGAGCCGATGCACGATGGTCAGCACCGTCCCCCCACCGTCATCCGCGCGCAGCCGGAAACACACCAGGCTGTGCAGATGCGGGGGCTGCGCATCGCGCAGGCGGAACCCCAGCTCCCGCCCCTCCTCGCACAGGCAAGGCTGCGGATCGGCAAGATCGGCCGCAGGCAACCAGCGCTCACGCAGCGCCGGATCGAACAGTGCGCGCCAGACCCGTTCCGGTGGCGCTGGCAGCCACTGCTCCATCACCAACGCGGGAGCCGCTTCGTTCAGAACATCGTCCATCAGTCCATCTCCTTCAGCAGATCCTGCAAGGCATCCATCCGCGCGGGCCAGTAGGCCCGGTAGCGCTGCAGCCAGTTGCCGATGTGCGCCAGCCCGCGCGGATCGACCTCGTAGTGGACGAAACGGCCTTGGCGCTGTTCGCTCACCAGCCCGGCATCGCGCAGCACCGCCAGGTGCTGGGACATCGCAGACTGGCTGATCGCCATGCCCTCGCGCAGCGCGCTGGCATGCTGCCCGCCCTCGGCCAGCTTTTCGAAGATGTGGCGGCGGGTGGGGTCGGCCAGCGCTTTGAAGAGGGCGTTCTCGATCATGACCAACACATTAGCAACCACTAATGTGCAGTGCAACTCCCGCATCGGCTGTGCTGCAATGACGGCTCCCCGGCATGGAGCTGTGCATGAAGACCCTTGGCCTGATCGGCGGCATGAGCTGGGAAAGCTCGGCGCAGTATTACCGGCTCATCAACGAGGACGTGCGGCAGCGCCTCGGTGGCGCACATTCGGCGCAGCTGCTGCTGTGGTCGGTGGATTTCGCCGGCATCAAGCAGCTGCAGCATGACGGCGACTGGAATACGCTGGGCGACCATATGGCCGACGCTGCACGGCGCCTGCAGGCCGGTGGCGCCGATCTGCTGTTGATCTGCACCAACACCATGCACAAGCTGGCCGACCGCATCGAGGCGGTCTGTCCACTGCCGCTGCTGCATATCGCCGACCCCACCGCCCAGGCCATCGTGCAGGCAGGCGCACGCAAGGTGGGCCTGCTCGGTACCGCCTTCACCATGGAACAGGACTTCTACCGCGGCCGGCTGCAGGATCGCTTCGGATTGGAGGTGCTGGTTCCCGAAGCCGATGATCGTCGCAGCGTGCACGACATCATCTACCAGGAACTGATCGCCGGTGTGGTCAGCGAGCACTCACGACAGGTCTACGCCGGCGTGATCGCGAGACTGGTGGCGCGCGGTGCCGAAGCCATCATCCTGGGCTGTACCGAGATCATGCTGCTGGTACGACCGGAAGACAGCGCAGTGCCGCTGTTCGATACCACTGCACTGCACGCACGGGCTGCGGTGGACGCGGCGCTGGCGTGAATCGATGCGCGCCGGAGCGCGGAATCAGTCCGCGCCCTGCACTTCCAGCGCGGTGATGAGCCACTCGACCACCGCCTGTGAATCGCACAGGAAGAAGATGGCATCGCCGGAGCGCGCCTCGGTAAGCAGGCGATAGACCGTGATCGCCACCGCCGACTGGTTGGCGATGAACACTTCCGGGCTGCGCGGCCCCTCGCTGTGGCCGGCAACCGCGTGCAGCGCCTTGCGTGCGGCCACGGTGGCAGCCGGGTCCGCGCTGCGGGTCAGTTCCGGCCCGCGCAGGCCCCAGGCAATGAACACATGCTTGCCCTTGAACGTGGTGTCCAGGACCCGCACCTCGGCGCCACCTGCGTCGGCCGAGCGATGAATGACGGTACTGCTGATCAACGCAACCCCCTGTGGTCGTCGTGGTCCGCGCATCCTCCTCCACGCGCCGGCCGCATGCCAGTGACAACAGCCACAGGCTGTGCCGACCGGCGTGGGAGACATGTAAGAGGGTGTAAACCGATGCGATCGGATGTGCAGCGATGATACGGGATGTAAGCCTCTGCATGGGCCCGCGCGTACTACTAAACCGCCACTGAGCCATCTTCGGAACGAAGCGTTCCGGCAGCCCCGGACTGGGCCATTCTTGCCGCCCCATCCCCACCGAGCCTGCACATGTCCCATCGCCTGCTGCTGACGATCACCGGCACCTCCCTTGCCCTGCTGCTGGCCGCCACCACCGTGGCCGCACAGGACTACGACACCGATCACATTCCGGCGCTGCGCTGCGAATCGCAGTTCAACAAGACCGCGCAATGCCCGATCGAAGGCCCGATGCGCCTGGCCAGGCAGCTGTCGGTGACCCGGTGCGTGGAGAACCAGAACTGGGGCCAGAGCCGCCGCACGTTGTGGGTGACCGACGGCTGCCGCGCCGAGTTCGTCGCCGACGGCTATGGGCGCGGACGCTGGCCGGGCCGCGGCAGGGACCGTGACGATGATGGCGAGCGCCTGGTCTGCGAGTCCTACGAAAAGAAGGACAAGGAATGCCGTATCCGTGTGCGCCACGAGGTGCGCCTGGTCAAGCAGAAGTCGGTGACGGCCTGCATCGAGGACCAGAACTGGGGCTGGGACCGACGCGGCGTGTGGGTCAGCGACGGCTGCCGGGCCGAGTTCCGCGTGTATTGACTGCCGAGCACGCGCTGGCTGCGGCGGGTGCGGCTGCGCCTGCGGCAGAGCCGATAGACTGGGCCCTCCTGTCAGGAGCCCGACCATGCCCGCTGCGACTGCGCTGCGCCTCCGCGACGCGACGCCCGCCGATGCCTCCGCGCTGATCGCACTCGACAGCGTGGCGGCAAGCGACCCTCGACGGGCGGAGCAGATTGGCGAGTGGTTGGCGCGGGGCAACGTGCATGTTGCCGAGCAGGAGCGCGGGATCGTCGGCTACATGACCCTCCATGAGCACTTCTTCGGCGAAGCCTTCATCGAAATGCTGATGGTCACGCGCGAGCGGCGCAGCCAGGGCGTCGGCGCCGCACTGCTGCGGCACGCGATCGCACAGCGTGGACAGCGCAAGCTGTTCACCTCGACCAATGCCTCCAACATCGCCATGCAGCGCCTGCTCGTTGCATCGGGCTTCATCGACAGCGGCATCGTGCATGGACTGGATGACGGCGACCCGGAGCTGATCTACCGCTTTGCCGGCAGCTGATCGAGATACGCGGTCACCTTGGTGTCCAGCAGATCCATCAGCACGGGATCCATGCAGCGATAGTCGTCGGGAACATCGAGGCAATGCAGGTGCTTGTGTTCCAGCAGGCGCGCGTATGCGGCCTGCAGTCGATGCTGATGCTTGGCCTCCATCACGAAGATGACATCGGCCCAGCGGATGTCCGCCGGGTCGATGGGGTGTCGTGCATGCGGGCTGGTGCCGGCCGACCGCGCAGTGAAGCCGGGCCGCCGTCGCCACATGGCTTCGGCGGTTGGGCTGCGCAGCTGGTTGCGGCTGCAGACGAACAGCAGGTTGATCATTCCTGTTCCTGCAGTTGGCGGGCGCTGAGCACTGGATAGGTGAAGCCCAGCTGGCGTGCGCGCGCAAGCTTGGCATCGCGCGTGTACAGCAGCTTCCAGTTCTTCTCGGGCTTGTAGCTGTAGGCGGTCGTGGCGCGGTCGCCACCACGGTTGCGCGCCTGGCTGCGACGCCAGGCACGGTTTCTTGCAGATTCCATGATGTGTTCTCGTGAGTA
This sequence comes from Stenotrophomonas sp. 99219_Sma, assembly GCF_056480785.1. Taxonomy (NCBI): domain Bacteria; kingdom Pseudomonadati; phylum Pseudomonadota; class Gammaproteobacteria; order Lysobacterales; family Lysobacteraceae; genus Stenotrophomonas; species Stenotrophomonas sp. 99219_Sma. The sequence continues at coordinate 3,183,547 of NZ_CM151117.1, forward strand.
CCGGGTTCAGCAGCCGCGGTAGTACGAGTGGCGCGCAGCATACACCGCGCGCACAAAAAAGCCCACGCATTGCTGCGCAGGCCTCTTGATTCATCACAGTGGTCGGGACGGCCGGATTCGAACCGACGACCCTCTGCCCCCCAGGCAGATGCGCTACCAGGCTGCGCTACGCCCCGACTGATGCTGCGATGTGCCCGCCAGTGCGGCGGGCCGTGAAGTATAGCGGATTACGATGGAAATGGGATCAGCGGCGCAACAACTGCAGCACTTCTTCCAGCTCCATGCGCACCTGCTTGATGATCTGGTTGCTCAGCGCCGATTCCTCGCGGGCATCGGGACCGTCCAGACGCAGGCGTGCACCACCGATGGTGTAGCCCTGTTCGTACAGCAGGCTGCGGATCTGCCGCACCATCAGCACGTCGTGGCGCTGGTAGTAGCGGCGGTTGCCTCGGCGCTTGGCCGGCTCAAGGCTGGGAAACTCGGTTTCCCAGTAGCGCAGGACGTGCGGCTTGACGTCGCACAGCTCGCTGACTTCACCGATGGTGAAGTAGCGCTTGGCCGGGATCGGCGGTAGTTCGCGGTTACTGCCCGGATCCAGCATAAGCTTCCACCCTCTCCTTGAGCTTCTGGCCCGGACGGAAGGTGACCACCGTGCGGGCGGAAATCGGAATTTCCTCGCCGGTCTTGGGGTTGCGACCCGGGCGCTGGTTCTTGCGCCGCAGATCGAAATTACCGAAGCCCGACAGCTTCACCTGACGTCCCTGTTCCAATGCTTCACGCAGCACATCGAAAAACGCGTCGACGAATTCCTTGGCTTCCCGCTTGTTCAGACCGACTTCGTCGAACAGCTTTTCCGCCATCTCCGCCTTGGTCAATGCCATTGCCTGCTACCCCCGAGTGCTGCCCGCTCAGCCGCGGATCCGGGCGTGATGTTCACGCTCGATGGCAGTGACCGCCTCGGCCACCACCGCATCCACGTCGCGGTCCGTCAGAGTGCGCGACTTGTCCTGCAAAATCAAGCCCATAGCGAGACTCTTGAATCCCGGCTCGACGCCCTGGCCGACGTAGCGGTCGAACAGGTTCAGGTCGCGCAGCAGCGGGCCAGCAGCCTGGCGGACGGTGGCCGCGAGATCGGCCCAGGCCACCTGTTCAGGCACCAGGAATGCCAGGTCGCGACGCACTGCCGGGAAGCGCGACAGTTCGCCGGCACGCGGCAGGCGGCGGGCGGTCAGCGGCTCCAGGTCCAGTTCGAAGGCATAGACGTCGGCTTCGATGTCCATTGCCTTGGCCAGACGCGGGTGGATCTGCCCGATCCAGCCGATCGCCACGCCATCGCGGAACACCTCGGCCGAACGGGCCGGGTGGCCGTAGGGGCGGGCCGACGGGCGGAACTCCAGTACCGCACCACTGGCAGCCGCCAGCGATTCCAGATCGCCCTTCAGGTCATGGAAATCGACCTTGCGGGCCGGCAGGCCCCACTGCAGTGCCTGTGCATCACCACAGACCGCAGCGGCCACGCGCGGGGTTTCCAGCGGCGCCGGCCGGCCGTCGCCGGCCTGCTGGGCGAACACGCGGCCCAGTTCGAACAGGCGCACGCGGCCGATCTGGCGGGCGGCGTTGCGGCCCAACGTGGCGACCAGGCCTGGCAGCAGCGACGGGCGCATCACCGCCAGTTCGGCCGACAGCGGGTTGGCCAGCGGCACCAGGTTGTCGCGCAGCTGCCACTGGCTCAGCAGCGCATCGTCGACGAAGGCGAAGTTGACGGTTTCCTGCTGATCACGGGCGACCAGCTGGCGACGCACGCTCAGCGCGTCCAGCTGGGTCTCGCTCGGCATCGCCACGCGCGAGGCGCCGCCCGGCAGCGTGGTCGGGATCTGCTCGTAACCGTGGATGCGGGCCAGCTCTTCGATCAGGTCTTCTTCGATGCCGATGTCGAAGCGGCGGCTCGGCGCCGTGACCTGCCAGCCGTCGGCGGTGGCAACCACGTCCATGCCCAGCGCGCGCAGGATGCGCTCGACTTCCGCATCTTCGATGGTGATGCCGAGCACGCGGGTGATGCGGGCGCGGCGCAGCACGATGGTTGCCGGCTGCGGCAGATCGGCCTCACGCACGGCCTCGGTGACCGGCGCCGGGGTACCGCCGGCCAGGTCCAGCACCAGGCGGGTGGCGTACTCGATGGCGGTACGCGGCAGTGCCGGGTCGACACCGCGCTCGAAGCGGTGGCCGGCATCGGTGTGCAGGCCCAGCTTGCGGCCACGGCCCATGATCGCGGCCGGCGCGAAATGCGCGGCCTCCAGGAACACGGCAGTGGTGGCGTCGGTGACACGGGTGTCGAAGCCGCCCATCAGGCCGGCCAGGCCGACCGCACGATCAGCGTCGGTGACCACCAGGAAGCTGTCGTCCAGCGCGGCATCGCGGCCATCCAACAGCTTCAGGCTCTCGCCGGCACGCGAACGACGCACGGCGATGCTGCCCTGCAGGGTGTCGAGGTCGTAGGCATGCATCGGCTGGCCGAGCTCGAGCATCACGTACTGGGTGATGTCGACCAGCAGCGAGACCGGGCGCACGCCACTGCGGCGCAGGCGCTCGGCCATCCACAGCGGGGTCCTGGCGGCGGCGTTGACACCTTCGATCACGCGGCCCAGGTAACGCGGTGCTTCGGCGCCGGCGTCGAGCTGGATGGCCAGCTCACGGCTGCCGATGGCGGGAATCGTCTCGGCGGTGAAATCCAGCACGTCGCTGCGGGTGGCGGCGGCGACGTCGTAGGCGATGCCGCGCAGGCTGAAGCAGTCGGCGCGGTTCGGGGTCAGCTTGATCTCGATGCTGGCGTCCGGCAGGCCCAGGTACTCGACCAGAGCCTGGCCGACCGGTGCGTCATCCGGCAGCTCCAGCAGGCCGGAGGCATCGTTGTCCAGGCCCAGCTCCCTGGCCGAGCACAGCATGCCGTTGGACTCGACACCGCGCAGCTTGGCCGGCTTGATCTTCAGCTCGCCAATCTGCGCGCCGACCATCGCCAGCGGCGCAACCAGGCCCGGACGTGCGTTCGGTGCGCCGCAGACGATCTGCAGCAGCTCGCCCTGCCCGGCATCAACCTTGCACACCTGCAGGCGGTCGGCTTCCGGATGGCGTACGGCGTCGATGATGCGTGCCACGACCACGTGCTCGAGGCCCTCGCCCAGCGCGGTCACTTCTTCCACTTCCAGGCCGATGGCGGTCAGCACCGCACTCAGTTCATCGCGCGAAGCGCGGGTCGGGACGTGGCTGCGCAGCCAGTTTTCGGAGAATTTCATGGTGTCACCCTGGTGGGAGGCGTGCCTCCCGTTGCGGTTTTTGTGGTCGCCCAGCGCATGCGCAAGGAGGCGTCCATCCAGAAAAGCAGCCGAGCATGGCTCGGCGCTACACGGTTGCGACTTACGCGAACTGCTTGAGGAAGCGCACGTCGTTCTCGAAGAACGCGCGCAGATCGTTGACGCCGTAACGCAGCATCGCGAAGCGCTCCACGCCCATGCCGAAGGCAAAGCCGGTGTAGCGCTCCGGATCGATGCCGACGTTTCGCAGCACGTTCGGATGGACCATGCCGCAGCCGAGCACTTCCAGCCAGCGGGTGCTGCCATCGGGCTGCTGCCAGGCGATGTCCACTTCCGCGCCCGGTTCAACGAACGGGAAGTAGCTGGGGCGGAAGCGCATCTCGAAGTCGCGCTCGAAGAAGGCGCGCACGAACTCGGCCAGCGTGCCCTTCAGGTCGGCGAAGGTCGAATGCTCGTCCACCAGCAGGCCTTCCACCTGGTGGAACATCGGCGAATGGGTCTGGTCGCTGTCGCTGCGGTACACCTTGCCGGCGGCGATCATGCGCAGCGGCGGCGCGTGGTCGCCCATGTAGCGCACCTGCACACCGGAGGTATGCGTGCGCAGCAGGCGGCCGTCACCGAAGTAGAAGGTGTCGTGCATGGCGCGCGCCGGGTGGTGCGGCGGGAAGTTCAGCGCCTCGAAGTTGTGCCAGTCATCCTCGATCTCCGGCCCTTCCGACAGCTCGTAGCCCAGCCTGCCGAAGATGCCGGTGATGCGCTCCAGGGTGCGGGTGATCGGATGCAGGCCGGCGCGGTCGCCATTGCGGCCCGGCAGGGTGATGTCGATGGCTTCGGCGGCCAGGCGCGCATCCAGTGCCGCGTCTTCCAGCAGCGCCTTGCGCTCGCCCAGCGCGCGGGTCAGCGCGTCGCGGGCCTGGTTGATCGCTTCACCGGCGGCCTTGCGCTCGTCGGCCGGCAGGGCGCCGAGCTGCTTGAGCTGCGAGGTGATGCTGCCACTCTTGCCAAGCAGGGCCACGCGCAGCTGTTCCAGCACGTCGGGGCTCTGTGCGGCGGCCACATCGGCCAGCGCCTGGGTGGTGAGGGATTGGATGTCGCTCATGGGGGGCCGGAACTCCAGTCGATCTGCCATCGCGATGCGCGAAGGGCCGACCCCTGTCGCCACCGCCGTCCCCGCGCTGCCGTCATGGCCTCACCGGGACCCAAAAAAGAATGGGGAAGGACTTGCGCCCTTCCCCATGCATTGCCTTGACCTGACACCGTTCCGAGTGAACGGTTACGGCATCGGGAAGGACTTATGCCGCCAGCGCGCCCTTGGCCTTTTCGGCCAGCGCGGCAAAGCCGGCTGCGTCGTGCACGGCGATGTCAGCCAGGACCTTGCGATCCAGGGTGATGCCGGCCTTCAGCAGACCGTTCATGAAGCGGCTGTAGCTCAGGCCGTTGATGCGGGCAGCCGCATTGATACGGGTGATCCACAGCGAACGGAAGTTGCGCTTCTTCTGCTTACGGCCGATGTAGGCGTACTGCTGTGCCTTGATGACCGCCTGCTTGGCGACGCGGAAGACCTTGCGACGGGCGTTGTAATAGCCCTTGGCGAGATCCAGAATCTTCTTGTGGCGGCGACGCGCCTGTACGCCACGCTTAACTCGTGCCATTTTTCAGTTCCTCAGAGGTAAGGGAGCATGCGGTCCAGACGGCCTGCGTCTTCTGCACGGACATGGCCCGTCTGACGCAGATTACGCTTACGCTTGGTCGCTTTCTTCGTGAGGATGTGGCTACGGTTGGCGTGGCCGCACTTGTACTTGCCCGAGGCGGTCTTGCGGAAACGCTTGGCCGCTGCCCGGTTGGTCTTGATCTTGGGCATTGCAATGTCCTTGATGGGATATGACCCTGGTTTCTGACTGATCTGGCGGCGGCCTGGGCCGCTCTTTCCGTCCTGCCATGATCGGCGTACGACCCGTCCTGGGTGGGTCGAGCCGGGCATGATACAGGCAAAACCGCCCTGCCACCAGCCCCTGCAACCCTTTCGCCGGCAATTCACCGGCTTCCTGCCAGCAAAGCAAAGGGACGCCCATGGCGTCCCTCTACCCTGAACCATTCAGCCAGGCGCCCCGGAAGGCGGCCCGTCAGGCCTCAGGTCTTCTTCTTCGGCGCGATCATCATGACCATCTGACGCCCTTCCAGGCGCGGACGGGATTCAATGACGATGTCCTCGCCCAGATCGGTCTCGATCCGGTTGGCCATTTCGCGGCCCAGTTCCTGGTGGCTCATTTCACGGCCACGGAAACGGATGTTGACCTTGATCTTGTCACCATCCTCGAGGAACCCGCGCATCTTGCGCAGCTTGATCTGGTAGTCGCCCTCGTCCGTGACCGGACGGAACTTCACTTCCTTGATCTCGACCTGCTTGGTCTTCTTCTTGGCCTCGCTGGCCTTCTTCTGCGCTTCGAACTTGAACTTGCCGAAGTCCATGATCTTGCAGACCGGCGGATCGGCCTGCGGCTGGATTTCGACCAGGTCCAGGCCTTCATCTTCGGCCATGGACAGCGCTTCGTCGCGCGACAACACGCCGATCATTTCTCCGTCACTGCCGATCACGCGGACGCGCGGCACACGAATTTCCTGATTCTTGCGGTTCTGTTTGTTGTCAGGGGTGCTGATATTACGTTCTCCCAAGGGTATCGAACCGGTCCGGGTGCCTGTGCCCCCGGACCGGACCTTTGCTTACGCGCCCTCGGCCTGGAGCCGCTCGATGAAGGCCTGCAGGCTCATGCTGCCCAGGTCTTCGCCAGAACGCGTACGCACCGCCACAGCCCCATTTTCCTTCTCGCGGTCACCAATGACCAGCAGGTAGGGCACGCGCTGCAACGTATGCTCGCGGATTTTATAGCCGATCTTCTCGTTACGCAAATCCGAGCTGACGCGGAAGCCTTGCTCCGCAAGGGTTTTGGTCACGCCCGAGACGTACTCGGCCTGAGCGTCGGTGATGTTGGCCACCACCACCTGGGTCGGCGCCAGCCAGGTCGGGAACTGGCCGGCATGGTGCTCGATCAGGATGCCCAGGAAGCGCTCCATCGAGCCCACGATGGCGCGATGCAGCATGACCGGGTGCTTCTTCTGGCTGTTCTCGTCCACGTACTCGGCGCCCAGACGGCCCGGCATCATGAAGTCGACCTGCATCGTGCCCAGCTGCCAGGTACGGCCGATCGCGTCCTTCAGGTGGTACTCGATCTTCGGGCCGTAGAAGGCGCCCTCGCCCGGCAGCTCCTGCCACTCCACCCCATTGCTGGACAGTGCCGAGCGCAGCGCGCCCTCGGCCTTGTCCCAGGTGGCGTCATCGCCCAGGCGCGATTCCGGACGCAGCGCGATCTTGACCTGGATCTCATCGAAGCCGAAGTGCTGGTAGACCGCCAGCGCCTGCTGGTGGAACGCGGTCACTTCCGCCTCGACCTGGTTTTCGGTGCAGAACACGTGGCCGTCGTCCTGGGTGAAACCACGCACGCGCAGGATGCCGTGCAGCGCGCCGGACGGCTCGTTGCGATGGCAGGCACCGAACTCACCATAGCGGATCGGCAGGTCGCGGTAGCTGTGCAGGCCCTGGTTGAACACCTGCACGTGGCCCGGGCAGTTCATCGGCTTGAGCGCGTAGGTGCGCTTCTCCGATTCGGTGAAGAACATCGCGTCCTGGTAGTTGTCCCAGTGGCCGGATTTCTGCCACAGGCTCACGTCCAGGATCTGCGGGCAGCGCACTTCGCCGTAGCCGGTCTTGCGGTACACCTTGCGCATGTACTGCTCGACCACCTGCCACAGCGCCCAGCCCTTCGGGTGCCAGAACACCAGGCCCGGCGCTTCTTCCTGCAGGTGGAACAGGTCCTGCTGCTTGCCGATGCGGCGGTGGTCGCGCATCTCGGCTTCTTCGATGCGCTTGATGTACGCCTCGAGCTGCTTCTTGTCGGCCCAGGCGGTGCCGTAGATGCGCTGCAGCTGCTCGTTCTGCGCGTCACCGCGCCAGTAGGCGCCGGAGATGCGGGTCAGCTTGAAAGCCTTCAGGAAGCGCGTGTTCGGCACGTGCGGGCCGCGGCACATGTCCACGTATTCCTGGTGGTAATACATGCCCATCGCCTGGATGTCGTCGGACATGTCCTCGATCAGGCGCAGCTTGTAGTCCTCGCCACGGGCCTTGAAGATCTCGATCACTTCGGCGCGCGGCGTCACCTTCTTGATGACGTCGTAGTCCTGGGCGATCAGTTCACCCATGCGCTTCTCGATCGCGGCCATGTCGTCCGGGGTGAACGGGCGCTCGGAGTAGATGTCGTAGTAGAAGCCCTCGGCGATCACCGGGCCGATCACCATCTTCACGTCCGGGTACAGCTGCTTGACGGCGTGGCCGACCAGGTGGGCGCAGGAGTGGCGGATGATCTCAACGCCCTCCTCGTCCTTGGCGGTGATGATGCGCAGGCTGGCATCGTGGTCGATGACGTCGCTGGCATCGACCAGCACGCCATCCACGGCACCGGCGATGGTGGCCTTGGCCAGGCCGGCGCCGATCGACTGGGCGACCTCCATGACGCTGACGGGATTTTCGAATTCGCGGCGGCTGCCGTCGGGAAGAGTAATGTTGATCATCGCAGTGGCTTCGTGCGGGGCCCGCTGGGCGGGCTGGAAAGCGTTCCCGGGGCGGCGCCCGGGCAATAAAAAAGCGCCGCGAGGGCGCCTGGAACACAGGGCCTTCGGGGGCAGGTCAACAGTGGGCGGTGGTAGTGCTCATGTCGCACGCTCGGCCGGCGCTGGGCGCGGGCCACCTTGTTCCAGTCAGGGTTCTACGCTGATCTTAAACCAGCGCAGGGGAAAGCCCAAGGCCTACCGTACGGTCCGCTGAATGGGTCTCGCTGGCGGCGTGAAATTGCAATGATTACCATGTCGGCGCAGGCCGCCCTGTGCCAGCCTGCCCGCTTTCCCCCAGGACCCCGTGATGCGCCACCCGCTCCGACCGGCTCCCGCCGGCCCCGCCCGTGCCCCGCGTTCGCCGGCCCGCTGCCACGCTGGCCGCCCGCGATGATCACCGTCGGCCTTTCCACGCTCGGCTTCTGCAGCCTGGGCATGCTGGCGGCGATGTTCTCGGCGCTGGCCTTCTATGCCGCCTCGCCACACTGCCGCTGGCCGCGCCTGCGCCGTGCCGGCCGCCTTGGCCGCCAGATCGGCCTGGTCGCCGCTGCCGCCGCGCTGTGGCTGTGGATGGCCGAGCTTGGTTTTGCCGCCGGCCTGGTGGCGATGCTGTGCACCTGGATGCTGGCCGCCATGCTGCTGCCGGCGCTGGCGGCCTGGCACCGCCCCGGCACGGAGTCGCCGTGATGTGGCCGCGCGCCTTCGCCGGCATCGTGGCCGGCTTCCTCCTGGCCGCCGCCGTCACCGGGCTGGTGACCTGGCTGCCGCCCGGCCCGTGGCAACGGGCGCTGGTGCCGACCCTCATCGCCTTCATCCCGCTGTGGATGCTGGCCGCCCTGTGGGCGTTCAGTTTCCGCAGCGCGCTGCGCGCCTGGCTGGTGCTGGCCGGCAGCGCCGCCGCCGGCTTTGCCGTGCTCGGGCTGCTGCGCCTGACCGGCGCGGTGCAATGAGACCTTTCCCATGAAGTTCAGTTCGCAGACGCTGCGCACGTTCACCACCCTGCACACCTGGGTCGGCCTGGTTGCCGGCTTCGGCCTGTTCGTGGCCTTCTACGCGGGTGCGCTGACCCTGTTCCACCACGACCTGCCGCTGTGGCAGACGCCCGGTGCAGCCACCGCACTCCCCGCCGGCCTGGACGACGCGCAGTACCTGCTGGAAGACGTGCTTGCCGCGCATCCGGAAGCGCGCCGCCACGTCGGCATGACTTTCCCCGGCACCGAACACCCGCAGCCACTGGCCTACTGGCAGGCCGATGACGGCAGCTGGCGCTACGCCTGGCCGGGACAGATCGCCGGCAGCACTACGCCGCCACAGACCGGGCTGGCCGAACTGGTCAACGAGCTGCATTACAGCCTCGGACTGCCGGTGGCCGGCATCTACGTGATGGGCATCGTCAGCCTGCTGTATGGCATGGCACTGCTCAGCGGCCTGGTGATCCATCTGCCGAAGCTGCTCGGCGACCTGTTCGCGCTGCGTCCGGGCCGCAACCTGAAGCAGCTGTGGCAGGACGCGCACAACGTGATCGGCGTGCTCAGCCTGCCTTTCCACCTGATGTTCGCGGTGACCGGTGCCCTGCTCTGCCTGGTGTTCGTGCAGATGGCCCTGCTCAACCCGTTGATCTACGACGGCAAGGCGCTGCAGGCGGTGCCGACGGCGATGGACACCGCGCCCGTGCGCGATGCCAGTGGCATTCCGGCACCGCCGGGCAGCCTGCGCGTGCTGCATGCGCGCGCGCTTGAAGTCGCCCGCGCACAGGGCGTGGCCAACTTCGAGCCGGCCTACCTGAAGCTGGCCAATGCCGGCGATGCCAATGCCACCATCGAGATCACCGGCGAATCCACCGGTACGCTCGGCCCGCTTGGCGCGGTGGCGCTGGACGTGGCCACCGGCGACGTTCTGGCCTCGCAGCTGCCGGGCCAGCGCGACGCCAACCACGCCACGCTCAGCGCCGCCTACGCGCTGCACTTCGGCGAATTCGGCAACGGCGTGGTGGTCTGGCTGTACTTCCTGCTCGGCCTTGGCGGTGCGTTCCTGTTCTATTCGGGCAACCTGCTGTGGATCGAGTCGCGGCGCAAACGTCGCCAGCCGCAGCAGCCGCGCGCCGGGGTGAACATGGCGCGGGCGACGGTCGGCGTGTGCATCGGCCTGTGCGTGGCGATCTCGGTCGCGTTCGTCACCGCGCTGGTGCTGGAGCGGCTGGCACCGTCCGCGGTCGACCACGGCATCCGCTGGGCCTGCTTCGGCAGCTGGGCGGCCTGTGCGCTGTGGGCCGCGCTGCGACGCCCGGCGCAGGCGGCACGCGAACTGCTGTGGGCGGCGGCGATCAGCACCGCGCTGGTGCCGATCCTGCATGGCGCGCTCAATGGTGACTGGCTGTGGCGTGCTGCTGCGCGTGGCCACTGGCCGCTGTTCTGGGTCGATGCCATCGCGCTGGCCATGGCCTTCGGCTTCGCCCGCCTGGCTGTGGCCAGCCAACGCCGCGCCCGCAACGGCGACCCCAACAGCGTCTGGGCCAACTGAGCCGTCGCCGGGCATGGCCCGGCGCTACCGACCGTTACGCGCAACGCCCCCTGTAGCGTCGAGCATGCTCGACAGCTGTTGATCTCGCGCCAAGCTCCGTCGAACAAGTTCGACGCTACCCAAGCAGGATCATGCCTCGCCGGGGTAACGACTCACTTCGATCAGGTTGCCATCCGGGTCGCGGAAGTACACCGATTCGATCGGCCCCAGCGCGCCGGTACGTGCGACCGGCCCCTCCTCCACTGCAACGGACTGCGCCTGCAGGTGAGCCAGCACATCGGTCGTCGCCGTGCGCGTGACCAGGCACAGATCGGCGCTGCCCGGCATGGGCCGCAGCGCATGCGGTTGCAGCGGGGCGCTGGCCGGATGCAGGTTGATCTTCTGCTGGCCGAACTGCAGTGCGGTACGGCCCGCGCCGAAGTGCACGACCTGCATGCCGAGCACGCGCTGGTAGAAATCACAGCTGCGGTCGATGTCGGCGACGGTGAGGACCAGATGGTCCAGGCGTTCGAGATGGATCATGCCCGCAGCGTAGCGCTGCGGACGTGGCGGTAGTGTGCGGTGTCGGGCCGATGACGTTGCGGCATTGCGCCGGACATCGCCTGATGCAGCTCAATCGCCGATGCGTGCCTTCTGCCAGGGACCCAGCATGGCGTTGAGCAGGCTCGCCTGTTCGTCGTCGCCGGTCAGCTCCCACATGAAGACGCCGGCCAGGCCCTGCTCACGGGCGAACTGCGCACGCAGGCCGATCGAGCGCGGGTCTTCATAGCTGATGAAAACCTTCTGCTCGGTGTTGTACAGCCACGGGCTCTGCGCCTGTGCTTGCCAGTGCTTCGTCCAGCCCGGCTGGTCGAGATAACGCGCCTTGATCACCCGCCAATCGCCGGCATCGGCCGGTGCGCTGTAGGCCTGATACAGACCGTCCGGTGCATCGCCGGTGAGCTTGAAGCCGCGCCCGTAGAACGGCACACCCAGCACCAGCTTGTGGGCTGGCACCCCGCGCTCGCGGTAGTACTGCACCGCGCCGGCGACGTTGTTCCAGCGCCGCAGTTCCGGCGCCAGCGGATCGGTCGGCACTTCATGCAGGGGCGCATTGAAGGTCGACACCGATGAGAAACCGGTGCCCATGTCGTAGCTCATCAGGTTGATGAAATCGAACACCTTCGCCAGCGCCGGCAGGTCATAGCTTGCGGCTGGATCGTAGGGGCCATCGGTCTGCAGGCGACCGGCGGCCAGTGCGGCGGTCAACAGCATCGGCTGCCCCGCCTTGCGGCCATGCGCATCAAGGGCCACGCGGAACGCCTGCGCGAGCCGGGTCAGATTGGCGCGGTCCTGCGGACGGTGTGCCAGCTCCTTCGGCCCGCCACTGACCGGGAACTCCCAGTCGATGTCCACGCCATCGAAACTGCCAGCATGACGATCGAAGAACAGCGCCATGCATGAGTCGACCAGGCGCTTGCGGCTGGCCTCGGTCAGCGCTGCATCGGAGAATCCACCTGCCCCCCAGCCACCGATCGAAATCAGCGTGCGCAGATGCGGGTGCGCCTTCTTCAGCTCGGCCAGCGCCGCGAAATTCTTCGGCGCTTCCGCGCCGATCGTGCAGCGCCCGTCCTCGATGGTGGAGAACGCGTAGAACAGGTGGGTGAGGCGCTCGGCCGGAATGCTCGACACCGGGTAGCGCTCGGCCGAACCACCGGGGTAGTAGGCACCGAAGATCGGCGGCTGCGCGGGCGCCGCATGCACGGCAATGGGCAAGGCACCGGCAATCAGCACGGCAAGGGCAGCCACGGTCTGGCGGAACATGGGATCTCCCGGTTCGAAGGCGCAGCCACGTTAGCAAACGGATGGGGCTGTGGGACGGTTGTCGTGGCATGTCGTCCAGTGGACAGGTGCATCCCGCCGGATGACGACAACGCGCCAGTCATGCAACGACCCTCATGCACTGCAGCAGGACACACGCCGACGCTGCGTTCGCGGGCTCGCGCATCGGCTAAGGTAGCCGCGGACCTTCAACCGCGCATGGACATGAGCACCGACCACGACAACCTCGACGACGGCGACCTGCTGGACGACGAAACCCTCGACGAATGCCAGGCCCTGGAGGCACGCGCCTACGACGCCTTCCACGAAGGCGACCTGCAGCAGGCGGTGGCGCTGTTCGGCGAGCTGATCGCACTCGCTCCGGAGGTGCCGTACCTGCATTACATGCGCGGATTGGCGCACAAGTATCTGCGCGACTGGGCTGCCTCACTGCAGGACAACCTGCAATCGGAGCAGCTGCGTGGGGAATTCGATGTCGCCACTGCCTGGAATGCCGGCATCGCCGCCACCGGCATGGCGGACTGGGCCGAAGCACGACGCCAGTGGACCCGCTGTGGCATCACCCTGCCCGAAGGCGAGGGCCCGATCGAGGGCCACTTCGGCGTGGCCTGCGTGCGCCTGGCGCCATGGTCCGACGCCGAGGTGGTGTACATGAGCCGCATTGATCCGGTGCGTGCACGCATCGACAACGTACCGCTGCCCGAAAGCGGCTTCCGCTTCGGCGACATCGTGCTGCACGACGGCGCATCAACCGGCCATCGCACCTACGGCGAGCGCCAGGTGCCGGTGTTCAATGCCATGCAGCGCCTGCAGGCATCGGACATGGCGACCTTCACCGTGTTCGTGCAGTGCGATTCGGCCGATGACATCGCTGCGCTGGAGGCAATCACCCTGCCCGGCATCGGCATGGTCGAGGACTGGACGGCTACCGTGCGCCGGCTGTGCCACCGCTGCAGCTACGGCACGCCGCACCAGCATGGTGACGAGGCGCCAGATGAAGACCAATGGAGACGCGAACGTGACCTCGGCGTGGCCGCACAGGGCCGGGCTGCGGTGGAAAAGCTCATGGCGGTGTGGGTCGCTGCAGCCCCCGGCCGGGTGCTGGAGGCCATCGAACAGCGCGAGCACCCGATGAGCGACCCGGAGCCAGGCCAGGTCTGGTGGCTGGGGGAGGACGAAGAAGACGCGTAAGTGCAAGGACCAACGGTCCTCATCCACAGGATTCCAGGCAAAGAAAAAGCGGGCCGAAGCCCGCTTTTTCATTTCAGCGATTCCAGGAGCGTGTCAACCAAGGTTGACACCTACCGTAATCGACCGGAGGTCGATTACTCGGCGCTGACGGCGTCGCCTTCTTCAACGGCCTTCATCGACAGGCGGATACGGCCCTGCTTGTCGACTTCCAGCACCTTGACCTTGACCACATCGCCTTCCTTCAGCACGTCGCCGACCTTCTCGACGCGATCGCTGGAGATCTGCGACACGTGGACCAGACCGTCCTTGCCCGGCAGGATCGTGACGAACGCACCGAAGTCCATGATCTTGGCGACCTTGCCTTCGTAGATGCGGCCCGGCTCGACGTCCGAGGTGATCTGCTCGATGCGGGCCTTGGCGGCCTGGGCAGCGATGGCATTGACCGAAGCGATGACGATGGTGCCGTCGTCCTGGATGTCGATCTGGGTGCCGGTTTCCTTGGTGATGGCCTGGATGGTCGAGCCACCCTTGCCGATCACTTCGCGGATCTTGTCCGGGTGGATCTTGATGGTCAGCAGGCGCGGCGCGTAGTCCGACAGCTCTTCACGCGGAGCGGTCAGGCCGTGGGCCATTTCGCCCAGGATGTGCAGACGGCCAGCCTTGGCCTGCTGCAGGGCCTGCTTCATGATCTCTTCGGTGATGCCTTCGATCTTGATGTCCATCTGCAGGGCGGAGATGCCCTCAGCGGTACCGGCCACCTTGAAGTCCATGTCGCCCAGGTGATCTTCGTCACCCAGGATGTCGGACAGGACGACGAAACGCTCGCCTTCCTTGACCAGGCCCATGGCGATACCGGCAACCGGCGCCTTCACCGGCACGCCGGCGTCCATCAGGGCCAGCGACGAACCGCAGACCGATGCCATCGACGAGGAACCGTTCGACTCGGTGATTTCCGAGACGACGCGGATGGTGTACGGGAAGGCTTCCAGCGACGGCATGACAGCCAGCACGCCGCGCTTGGCCAGGCGACCGTGGCCGATTTCGCGGCGCTTCGGGCCCATCATGCGGCCGCACTCACCCACCGAGAACGGAGGGAAGTTGTAGTGGAACAGGAAGTTTTCCTTGTACTCACCGGCGACGGCATCGATGACCTGGCCATCACGGGCGGTGCCCAGGGTGATGGTCACGATGGCCTGGGTTTCGCCGCGGGTGAACAGCGAGGAACCGTGGGTACGCGGCAGCACGCCGGTCTTCACGGCGATCGGGCGGACGGTGTCCAGCGCACGGCCGTCGATGCGGACCTTGGTGTCCAGCACCGAGTCACGCATGGTGCGGTATTCCAGCTCGCCGAATTCCTTCGACAGCTCGGCCGGGTTCCAGCCTTCGGCGGCCACGCGGCCAGCCAGGGTTTCGACCACGTCCTTCTTGATCGCCGAGATGGCGTCACGGCGCTGCAGTTTGTCACGCACCTGGAAGGCTTCGCCCAGGCGCGGGCCGATGGCTTCCTTCAGGGCGGAGATCAGCGCGTCGTTCTTGGCCGGGGCTTCCCAGGTCGACGGCTTGGTGCCGGCTTCGACGGTCAGCTCGTTGATCGCGTTGATGACCTTCTGCATTTCGCGGTGACCGAAGGTCACGGCGCCCAGCATCACTTCTTCGGACAGCAGCGCGGCTTCGGATTCGACCATCAGCACGGCGTTGGAGGTACCGGCGACAACCAGTTCCAGCTGCGAGTCGGCCAGTTCGCTGACGGTCGGATTCAGGATGTACTCGCCGTTCTTGTAACCGACCTTGGCAGCGCCGATCGGACCCATGAACGGGGTGCCGGCCAGGGCCAGGGCAGCCGAGGCGCCGATCAGGGCCGGGATGTCACCGTCCACGTCCGGGTTCAGCGACATGACCGTGGCGATGATCTGCACTTCGTTCTTGTAGTCTTCCGGGAACAGCGGACGGATCGGACGGTCGATCAGACGCGAGATCAGGGTTTCCTTCTCGGTCGCACGGCCTTCACGCTTGAAGAAACCACCCGGGATACGGCCGCCGGCGTAGAACTTTTCCTGATAATCGACGGTCAGCGGGAAGAAGTCCTGGCCTTCGCGCGCGCTCTTGGCGGCGACGGCGGTGACCAGCAGTACGGTGTCGTCCATCTTGACGATGACGGCACCGCTGGCCTGACGGGCGACTTCGCCGGTCTCGAGCGTGACGGTGTGCTTGCCGTACTGGAAGGTTTTGGTGATTTTTGCCACGGAGGGTGTCCTTGGGGATGCTGTCTGCGAATTTGGACCGTCGGCGACCCTTGCCGCCAGCGGGTGGCCGGATCGTTCCGGCCTGAATCGGGGATTGCGGTGCTACAAAACAAAACCGCGGCGCATCGCTGCGCCGCGGGGGATTCGTTGCTTAGCGACGCAGGCCAAGCTTCTCGATCAGGGCCTTGTAACGCTCGACGTCCTTCTTCTTCAGGTAGTCGAGCAGGCTGCGACGGCGGTTGACCATCTGCAGCAGGCCGCGGCGGCTGTGGTGGTCCTTCTTGTGGGTCTTGAAGTGGCCGGTCAGCAGTTCGATGCGGGCGGTCAGCAGTGCAACCTGGACTTCCGGGGAGCCGGTGTCAGCCGAGCTGCGCTTGTTGTCTTCAATGACCTTCTGGGTGTCGATCGACATTTCTTTTTTCTCTGTGATGCGTGGCCGGCAGGAACGCGCTTCGCGCACCGCCAGGCTCGCCGTGGACTACGAGGATGAAACCTGCGCGAAGCAGGTTGCCGGAAAACGGCCGCGAAATTGTAACGGTCGGGGGCTTCCGGGACAAGGACCGGGGCTGAACCGCCCGGCCCAGGTCAGAGGTTGAAACGACGCTGCGGAGCCAGCAAGCCACTGTCATCGACCTGGCCCAGGCCCTGGACAGCATCGTCCGGGCCAAACACGGCCACCAGGCCATGCGGCCAGGACAGGTCGCGCTGGCGCTGGCCGACGCAGAAACGGTGGGCCTGGTCGGCATCGAGGTCGACCCGCGGGTATTCAGCCAGGCCGGCCGCCAGCGGCAGCAGCAGCGCGTCCATCCCGGCCTCGTCACCGGCCTCGACCATCGCCCGCAGCTGGTCCAGGGTGACCATCGCCGGTTCATGGAACGGCTCGACCCAGAGCCGGCGCAACGCGCTGATGTGGGCACCGCAGCCCAGCGCCTCGCCCAGGTCGCGGGCCAGGCTGCGGATGTAGGTGCCGGAGCCGCAGGTCACGCGCAGCCGCAACCGCTCGGGCTGCTGCTCCATCACCTCGATGGCGTGCACCTGCACCTCGCGCACCGGCGCTTCGATGACGTCACCGCGGCGGGCCTTCACATACAGCGGCTCCCCACCCTGCTTCAGTGCCGAATAGATCGGAGCACGCTGGCGGATGCTGCCGGTCAGCGGCGCCAGCGCCGCCTGCAGGGCCTCGGCACTGATCGAAGGCACCGGGCGCTGCAGCAGCACCTGGCCTTCGGAATCGTCAGTGTCGGTGGTCTGGCCCAGCATGATCTCGGCGTCGTAGGCCTTGGCCGAGCCGAGCAGCAGACCGGCAATCTTGGTCGCCTCGCCGAAGCACAGCGGCAACAGGCCGGTGGCCAGCGGATCGAGGCTGCCGGTATGGCCACCCTTTTCGGCACGGAACAGGCGACGGGCCACCTGCAGGGCGGCGTTGGAGCTCATGCCGGTCGACTTGTCGAGCAGCAGGATGCCATCCAGGCGGCGGAACTGAATTCGGGTCATGACAGGATTTTGTAGAGTCGAGCCATGCTCGACTGCTGCAGCGCGGTCTGCATCAGACATCGCGCAGCCGGAATGCAACGACGCCGGGCATGCCCGGCGTCGCGCGGTTATTCTTCGTCGCTCTCGCGACGCTTCTCGGCGGCCAACGTATCAGGCAGGTCGCGCAGGATGTTGTCGATGTGCTCACCACGGTCGACCGAGTCGTCGTAGTGGAAATGCAGCTCCGGCACGTGGCGCAGCTTCATCGCTCGGGCCAGGTCCATGCGCAGGCGATAGCCCAGCTCCTTCAGGCCGGCCACGGCTTCAGCCGAACGTTCCGGCATCAGCGCAGTGACGAATACCTTGGCATGGGCCATGTCGCGGGTGATTTCCACGTCGGACACGCTCACCGAGGGCAACCCGTGCTCGCGCACGGCGTTGTGCACCAGGGTGCCGAGTTCACGGCGCAGCTGGGCGGAGACACGGTCGGTTCGATGGAAAGTCTTGGGCACGAGGAGCTCTTGGTTCAGTTGTCGCCCGGCCAACGGTCGGGCACTACTCTTGATTCAATGGTCGCCCGACCAACGGTCGGGCGCTACTACATGGTACCCGACCGTTGGTCGGGTTCTACATCATGGTAGGGCCCGACCGTTGGTCGGGCCACATCACATTACAGGGTGCGCGGCACTTCGATACGCTCGAAGCACTCGATCTGGTCACCCGGCTTGACGTCGTTGTAGGCCTTCACCGCGATACCGCATTCGGTACCGTTGCGGACTTCCTCGACGTTCTCCTTGAAGCGACGCAGCGATTCCAGCTCGCCCTCGAAGATCACCACGCTGTCGCGCAGCACGCGGATCGGCTTGTTGCGCTTGACCACGCCCTCGATGACCATCGAGCCGGCCACGGCGCCCAGCTTGGAGCTGCGGAAGACGTCGCGGACCTCGGCGATACCGATGATCTCTTCGCGGATCTCCACGCCCAGCAGACCGGAAGCCACCTGCTTCACCTGATCGATCACGTCATAGATGATCGAGAAGTAACGCAGATCGACGCCGTTGGATTCGATGATGCGACGGGCCGAAGCGTCCGCACGCACATTGAAGCCGATGACGGTGGCCTTCGAAGCGGCCGCCGAGTTGGCGTCCGATTCGGTGATGCCGCCCACGCCGGAGTGGATCACGTTGATGCGGATGTCTTCGTTGGACAGCGCGACCAGTGCCTGGCTCAGGGCCTGCACCGAACCCTGCACGTCGGCCTTGATGACCAGGTTGAGGACCTGCTGGCCCTCGCCCTTGCCCAGGGTCGCCATGATGTCTTCCATGCGGCTGCCGGCGGTGGCGACCAGGCGCGATTCACGGCGCTTGGTCTCACGCTGCTGGGCAACGTCCTTGGCCAGGCGCTCGTCCTCGACGACCACGAAGTCATCACCCGCTTCCGGCACGCCGGACAGGCCCAGGACCTGCACCGGGATGGACGGGCCGGCGAACTCCGGCTGCTTGCCGGTTTCGTCGAACAGCGCACGCACGCGGCCGTACTGGATGCCGCACACCAGGTAGTCGCCCTTCTTCAGGCGGCCCTGCTGCACCAGCACGGTGGCGACCGGGCCACGGCCCTTGTCCAGCGACGATTCGATCACCACGCCCGAAGCGCGGCCTTCGTCGACGGCCTTCAGTTCCAGCAGTTCGGCCTGGATCGAGATGGCGTCCAGCAGGTCGTCGATGCCCAGGCCGGTCTTGGCCGAGATCTCCACCATCTGGGTGTCACCACCGAAGTCTTCGGCCACGACCTGCTCGGACAGCAGTTCGTTCTTGACCCGCATCGGGTCGGCGTCGGACTTGTCGATCTTGTTGATCGCCACGATCAGCGGCACACCCGCCGAACGGGCGTGCTGGATCGCTTCCTTGGTCTGCGGCATGACGCCGTCATCGGCGGCCACGACCAGCACCACGATGTCGGTCAGCTTGGCGCCGCGCGCACGCATCGAGGTGAATGCCGCGTGGCCCGGGGTATCCAGGAAGCTGATCACGCCCTTCGGCGTATCCACGTGGTAGGCACCGATGTGCTGGGTGATGCCGCCGGCTTCGCCGGTGGCGACCTTGGTGCGGCGGATGTAATCCAGCAGCGAGGTCTTGCCGTGGTCGACGTGGCCCATGATGGTGACCACCGGCGGACGCTGGGTGGCTTCGCCCTGGTTTTCACCGGTCGAGGCCAGCAGTGCGTCTTCGGCGTCGTTGTCGTTGGCACGGATCGCCTTGTGGCCGAGTTCTTCGGTCACCAGCGCGGCGGTGTCATGGTCGATGGACTGGGTGATGGTGGCCATCACGCCCATCTTGAACAGCGCCTTGACCACCTCACCGCCCTTCAGCGCGAGCTTCTGCGCCAGGTCGGCCACGGTGATCGTGTCGCCGATCGCCACTTCACGCACCACCGGCGCGGTCGGACGCTCGAAGGCGTGCGGACCTGCATTGTTGCCACCGCGCGACATGTCGCGACGGCCACCGGCCTGGTTACGCCCGCCCGGACGACCACGGGTGTTGCTGTTGTTGCTGTTGCCACGACGCGCGCGGTCGGCAGCCGACAGGTGCATCTGGCCGGCGAAACGGTCGCCCGGGCCACGCTCGTTGCGCGGCGCACTGCGGTTGTTGCGGTCGTCGTTGCGCGGCGGCGGCGGAGCGCTGCGCGGCGCAGCCGGAGCGGCGGCCGGAGCACGCGGCGGGCGCGGCGCGGTTTCATCGATCGGAGCGCGCTTGGGCTTGCTGGCCGCCAGCGCCTCGGCAGCCTTGGCGGCGGCCGCAGCTTCCTCGGCGGCCTTCTTCTCGGCCTCTGCGCGTTCCTTGGCCGCAACCTCTTCCTCACGGGCACGGACGATGGCTTCGTCGCGCAGACGATCCTTCTCGGCCAGGGCCTGCTGTTCGGCAAGGTTGCGCGCACGCGACTCTTCCAGCTTGCGCAGGATGTCGGCGCGCTCTTCGTCCGGGGTCATGGCGCGAGCACCATCCTTGACGTAGGTACGCTTCTGGCGCACCTCGACATTCACGGTCGTCTTGCTGCGACCGGAACTGACCGTCACTTCCTGCTGTTTCCGGCGGTTGAGCGTGATCTTCTTTGCAGACTGATCAGTTTCTTCCGGGGCCTGCTCGGGCTTGCCGTGCGAACGACGAAGGAAGCCCAGGAGCTTCACCTTCTCGGTGCTGGTCACGACCTGGTCGGGACCGCTGAACTTCATGCCGGCACCGGCCAGCTGTTCCAGCAGTTTTTCGACCGGCGTGTTGACCAGTTCGGCAAGCTTGCGGATGGTGGTTTGCTGCGACATTCGGATCCTATGATCTTGTGGGCGCCCCCCCGCATCTGGAGGTGGCGCGGATTCTACGCCCTGAGCGGCTCAGGGCCCTGTTCATTGCCGGCTCATTCGCCGCGTTCCAGTCGGGCGATCTCCTCGGCACGTGCGGCCAGGATCAGCGCAGCGGCGCGCGCCTGATCCAGCCCTTCGATGCCGAAGTCCATGACCTCGTCGGCAGCCAGGTCGGACAGGTCCTCACTGGTACGCACGCCGTGGCCGGCCAGCGCATACGCGGTGGCTTCGTCCATGCCCTTCAGGGACAGCAGGTCCTGCGCCGGCTGGCCGTCTTCAAGGCCTTCCTCGACTGCCAGGGCCTCATTGAGCAGCGCATCGCGGGCACGAGCGCGCAGCTCTTCGACGATGTCTTCGTCGAAACCTTCCACGGCCAGCAGTTCGCCGACCGGGACATATGCGATTTCCTCGACGGTGCCGAAGCCTTCGCTGACCAGGATGCCGGCGATTTCCTCGTCCACTTCCAGCTTGTCCATGAACAGCTGGCGGGCCGAAGCCTGCTCGGCCTCCGACTTGGCGGTGACCTGGTCCTGGGTCATCACGTTGAGCTGCCAGCCGGTCAGGCGGCTGGCCAGGCGCACGTTCTGGCCGCCCTTGCCGATCGCCTGGGCCAGGCGGTCTTCAGCGACAGCCAGGTCCATCGAGTGCTTGTCTTCATCGACGATGATCGACTGCACTTCAGCCGGCGCCATCGCGTTGATGACGAAGTTGGCCGGGTTGTCGTTCCACAGCACGATGTCCACGCGCTCGCCATTGAGCTCGTTGGACACGGCCTGCACGCGCGAACCGCGCATGCCGATGCAGGCACCGATCGGATCGGTGCGCTGGTCGTGGGCGAGCACGGCGATCTTGGCGCGGTCGCCCGGATCGCGGGCGCAGGCCTTGATTTCCACCAGGCCCTGGCCGACTTCCGGCACTTCCAGCTTGAACAGCTCGATCATGAATTCCGGGGCGGCGCGGCTGATGAACAGCTGCGGGCCACGCGGTTCCGAACGGACTTCGGCCAGGTAGCCGCGCACGCGGTCACCGGCGCGCAGCACGTCGCGCGGAATGCCCTTGTCCTTCGGGATGAAGCCTTCGGCGTTGCCACCGAGGTCGACATAGATGTTGCCGCGCTCGGCGCGCTTGACCACGCCGGTGATCAGCTCACCCACGCGATCCTTCCATGCATCCACGACCTGCTGGCGCTCGGCTTCGCGCACGCGCTGGACGATGACCTGCTTGGCGGCCTGGGCAGCAATGCGGCCGAAGTCCGGGTTCTCGATCTGCTCTTCGATGTAGTCGCCGACGTCCACGCCTTCGGCTTCATCGACGGCGTCCATCAGGCGGATCTGGCGGTCCGGCGATTCCATGACCACGTCATCGGCCACCACTTCCCAGCGACGGAAGGTTTCGTAGCTGCCATCCTTGTGGTCGATGACCACGCGGGTCAGCACTTCCTCGTCGGGATAGCGCTTCTTCGCTGCCGAGGCCAGGGCGGCCTCGATGGCATCGAAGATCACTTCACGCGGCACGCCCTTCTCGTTGGCGACCGCGTCGACTACCAGCAACAGTTCCTTGCTCATTGGCTCACTCCGCGCGCGGCTTCTTTGCCGCCGGCTCGTTGGAAGAAGAATTCGTGTTCGGCTTCGGACGCTTCGGTGCCGGACCGGTCGGCTTGCTCGGGGCCAGCCCCAGCGCCACCCAGTCGGGCATGATCCGTGCCTTGTCGATGTTGTCGGCCGACACGACCACTTCGGCCTTGTCGACGATGAAGGTGATGGCACCTGCGGTCTCGTCGATGGCTTCGATGCGGCCCTGCAGGCGGCGACGGTTGTCCTGCGGCAGCTTCAGCGTGACCTTGGCCATTTCGCCGAGGTGACGGCCGAACTGCTCCAGGTTGAACAGCGGACGATCGACGCCCGGCGAAGACACTTCCAGCGTGTAGTTGCCGCTGATCGGGTCTTCGACGTCCATCTGTGCCGACACTTCGCGGCTGACCCGCTCGCAGTCGTCGACATTGATGATGCGCTCGGGCTGTTCAGCCAGCGGCACGTCGATGTAAAGGCGCAGGGTCGCACCGCCGGGGGCCGGCAGATACTCAACGCCCAGCAGCTCCAGGCCCAGCGACACAACGGTCGGGGCGAGCAGATTCGCGATGTCGGTTGCCTTGTCGCTCACAGCCTGCCTTGATCTCTTGGTTGGGTGCCGGCCTTGGCCGACATGGAAACATGACGCCCCGGAAACGACAAAGGGCCCGCTGGGCCCCTTTTCCGGAAAGACTCCGGTGACTGGATTCCGGTTGCAACCTGCAATGCCTGCCGGTTGCGGCCCTCCTTCCGGGTCCGGACTCCCGCTGGGAGGCCGCCTTCAGGGGTATTGCTAGGCCGCTGATGATAGCGACTGCACCGCGCTGGTGCAAGGTGCGGACCCGGGGTCAGATCCCTTTCCCACGGGAAAAGGGATCTGACCCCAATCACGCAAAAACGACGCAGACCCCAAAGAAAAACGCCCTCGAAGCAGGACTTCGAAGGCGATCTCTTTACTTGGTAGCGGGGGCAGGATTTGAACCTGCGACCTTCGGGTTATGAGCCCGACGAGCTGCCAGACTGCTCCACCCCGCATCAGAAGCGGAATTATGAGGCATAACTTCAAAACCTGCAAGCTTTTCCTCATTCATCGAACTGGTTGGCGCCGATTCGATGTGTTGGTAGCGGGGGCAGGATTTGAACCTGCGACCTTCGGGTTATGAGCCCGACGAGCTGCCAGACTGCTCCACCCCGCACCGGAAGTGTTTGAACTGCTGCCCTGCTCTTTCGAGGAGGGCTACCGCAACGATGTTCTGGCTGAACCGCTGCAGTGACAACTCAGGCTGCGCATATTACACGAATCGCGCAGCTTTGTGTCAACTTTTATGCAAGATGCGCAAATGCCTGCTGGCACCAGACCATGATCGGGTTCCATGCCAGGCCCAGCGCCAGCAGCGCCAGCGCGTTCACGCCCAGGACCAGGCCCAGCACGCGGTCGTTGCTGCGCGGCATGGCCTCGCCCACCGGCTCATCGAAGTACATGACCTTGATGACGCGCAGGTAGTAGAAGCAGCCGACCACGGCACACAGCACGCCGAGAATGGCCAGCCACAGCAGGCCACCGTTGACGGCCGCGCCCAGCACCGCCAGCTTGGTCCAGAAGCCCAGGAACGGCGGGATGCCAGCCAGCGACGCCATGATGCACAGCACCAGGCCGGCCATCCACGGGTTGCGGGCATTGAGGCCCTTGAAGTCTTCGATGTTCTCGGCTTCGAAGCCGGCACGCGACAGCGCGATGATCGCGCCGAAGGCGGCGGTCGACATGATGGCGTAGGCCAGTGCGTAGAACAGTGCTGCGGCATAGCCCTGCGAGCCGCCACCGGCAATGCCCATCAGCAGGAAGCCGATGTGCGAGACGGTGGAGAACGCCAGCATGCGCTTGAGGTTGCTCTGCGCGATGGCCATCAGGTTGCCGATGACCAGCGAGACTGCGGCCAGGCCGGCGATCAGCAGCTGCAGTTCGGTCGACAGCGGGCCCACGCCCATTTCCAGCAGGCGGTAGGCCATGCCGAACGCGGCCAGCTTCGGTGCCGAGCTGATGAACAGTGCGATCGGTGCCGGGGCACCCTGGTACACGTCCGGCAGCCACATGTGGAACGGCGCGGCACCCAGCTTGAAGGCGACGCCGGCGATCATGAACACAGCACCGGTGATCAGCAGCACGCGCTCTTCCGAGTGCGGGATCGCTTCACGGATGACGTCCAGGTGCAGGCTGCCGGTGGCGCCGTAGATCAGCGACATGCCGTACAGCAGCAGGCCCGAGGCCAGCGAGCCCAGCACGATGTACTTCATCGCCGCTTCCGAGGCCAGGCCGTTCTCACGGTTGCTGGCAACCAGCGCGTAGGAGCACAGCGCCAGCAGTTCCAGGCCCAGGTAGACCATCAGCAGGCTGCCGGCCGACACCAGGATCATCATGCCGGCGGTGCCGAACAGGATCAGCACCGGGATCTCGCCCTGGAACAGGTTGCGGTCACGCAGGTAGCGCCAGCCATAGACCAGGGTCAGGCCGCTGAGCAGAACGATCCCGGTCTTCATCACGTCCGCGGCGGTATCGCGCACGAACATGCCATGGAAGACCTCCCCCTGCCCGCCCACGCCGGTGGCCAGCATGAACAGCACCACGGCCAGCGCAGCGAGCGAGAACAGGTGGGTGACGAGCTTGTTCCGGTTGCTGACGAACAGGTCGAGGATCATCAGGGCGAAGGCGCTGCCGATCAGCACCAGCTCGGGAGCGAGCGGTGGCAGGTCAGCGGCGGTCAATGGCAGCAGCGGCGAGGTGGTCATCATCAAATCCTGGAATTACAGCAGCTTGCTGGATGCGATCTGCATCGCCAGCTTCGCGATCGAGGGCTCCATCAGGTCGGTCAGCGGCTTGGGGTAGATACCCAGGGCCAGCACGCCGATGGCGAACACGCCCAGCACCAGCCATTCGCGGCCGTTGATGTCCTTCAGTTCGGCGACATGGCTGTTGGCCACTTCGCCGAAGAAGATGCGCTTGTACAGCCAAAGGGTGTAGGCGGCGCCGATGATCAGGGTGGTGGCCGCGCCCAGCGCGATCCACGGATTACGCTGGAAGGCCGCGAGGATGACCATGAACTCGCCGACGAAACCGCTGGTGCCCGGCAGGCCTGCGTTGGCCATGAAGAACAGCATGGCAAAGGTGGCAAACCAGGGCATCACGTTGACCACGCCGCCGTAATCGGCGATGCGGCGGCTGTGCATGCGGTCGTACAGCACGCCGACGCTGGAGAACATCGCGCCGGACACGAAGCCGTGCGAGATCATCTGCACCATCGCGCCCTGCAGGCCCAGGCGGGCGGCATCGGCGTTGCCGGCTTCACGCACCAACCACAGGGCGATGAAGGTACCCAGGGTGACAAAGCCCATGTGCGCGATCGACGAATAGGCGATCAGCTTCTTCATGTCGTCCTGCACCAGCGCGACCAGGCCGACGTAGATCACCGCGATCAGCGACAGCGCGATCACCAGCCAGGCCCATTCCTGCGACGCGTCCGGGACGATCGGCAGGTTGAAGCGCAGGAAGCCGTAGCCACCGATCTTCAGGGCGATGGCGGCCAGGATCACCGAACCGGCGGTCGGCGCTTCCACGTGGGCATCCGGCAGCCAGGTGTGGACCGGGAACATCGGCACCTTGACCGCGAAGGCGATCAGGAAGGCGAAGAAGATCCAGGTCTGTTCCTTGGCCGACAGCGGCAGCGCGTACAGGTCGGCCAGCTGGAAGCTGCCGCCCTTCATGTACAGGTAGATCAGCGCCACCAGCATCAGCACCGAGCCGAGGAAGGTGTACAGGAAGAACTTCAGCGCGGCGTAGATGCGACGCGGGCCACCCCAGACACCGATGATCAGGAACATCGGGATCAGCATCGCCTCGAAGAACACGTAGAACAGCATCGCGTCCGTGGCCGAGAAGATACCGACCGTGACGCCTTCCAGGATCAGGAAGGCGGCCACGTACTGGTTGACGCGCTTGTCGATGGCGCTCCAGGCGCCGATCAGGGCAAGCACGCTGACCAGGGTGGTCAGCAGGATCAGCGCCACGGCGATGCCGTCCACGCCCAGGTTGTAGCCGATCTTGTACGCCGGGATCCAGGCATGGGTCTCGACGAACTGCAGACCGTCGATGCCCGCGTTGTAGCCGCTCAGCAGCGAGAGGCTCGCCACGAACGTCAGCACCGCTACGCCCAGCGACGCCCAGCGGGCGGTCTGCGCATCACGGATCGCAAGGATCAGGGCGCCACCGATGATCGGCAGCCAGATGAGGACACTGAGTAGAGGCCAGTTCGACACGTCTTCTTATTCCGTACAGGTCATCAACGCAGGTAATGCATCAGCACGCCCAGAAGGGCAATCAGGCCGATGATCATCGCGAAGGCGTAGTGATAGAGGAAACCGGATTGGGTACGACGCAGCACGCCGGCTGCGACGTCCACAACACGTGCCGAAAGATTGACCACGCCGTCGACGATGTTGCTGTCGATCCAGCGTGCGACCTTGCCCAGCTTGACGCTGCCACCGGCAAAGCCATCGATCCACAGCTTGTCGAAGCCGTACTTGTTTTCCAGCACCGACACCAGCGGAGCGAAGGTCTTGCGCGCCTTGCCCGACAGGTCCGGCTTCCACAGGTAGAACAGCGCAGCCAGCAGGAAGCCCGCCAGGGTCAGCCAGAACGGCGGCAGCATCATGCCGTGCAGCGCGAACGCCACCGGCCCGTGGAACTCTTCGCCCAGGAAGGCAACGGTGTTCTTGGCCGGATCGTAGAAATCGACGATGCCGGTGAAGAACGTGTTGACCTGGCCCTTGATTGCGTCGTGTGCATGGTGGCCGGCCCAGTCGGTGCCGTGCAGCATCGGACCGATGCTGAAGAAACCGATGGCGATCGACGGGATGGCCAGCAGGATCAGCGGCAGGGTCACCACCCACGGGGTTTCGTGCGGCTCATGCGGACCGTGGCCATGGCCGTGGTCGTCATGGTGCGCGTCCCCATGATGGGCATCAGCATGGTGCGCATCTGCGGCGTGGTGATCGTCATGGGCATGGCCGTGATCATCATGCGCGTCGCGGAAGCGCTCCTTGCCGTGGAAGGTCAGGAACAGCAGGCGGAAGCTGTAGAAGCTGGTCACCAGCACGCCACCCAGCACTGCCCAGTAGCCATAGGTGGCCACCCAGCTGTTCTGCATGTGGGCGTGGATCTCGGCCGCCTCGATGATGGTGTCCTTCGAGTAGAAGCCGGAGAAGAACGGCGTACCGACCAGGGCCAGGGTACCGATCCACATGGTGACGAAGGTGATCGGCATGTACTTGCGCAGGCCGCCCATCTTGCGCATGTCCTGCTCGTGGTGCATCGCGATGATGACCGAGCCGGCACCCAGGAACAGCAGCGCCTTGAAGAAGGCATGGGTCATCAGGTGGAACACGGCGGCCGAGTAGGCGGACACGCCCAAGGCCACGGTCATGTAGCCCAGCTGCGACAGCGTGGAGTACGCGACGACGCGCTTGATGTCGTTCTGCACGATGCCGATCAGGCCGGTGAAGAACGCGGTGGTGGCACCGATGAACAGGATGAAGTTCAGCGCGGTCTGCGACAGCTCGAACAGCGGCGACATGCGGGTGACCATGAAGATACCGGCGGTCACCATCGTCGCGGCGTGGATCAGTGCCGAGATCGGGGTCGGGCCTTCCATCGAGTCCGGCAGCCACACGTGCAGCGGGACCTGGGCCGACTTGCCCATGGCACCGATGAACAGGCAGATGCAGATGACGGTGGCGATCGACCAGATCACCGGCTCGTTCAGCAGCTGCATGCCGAACATGGTGCCGTCCCAGATCTGCAGCTGGGCGCGCGGGTCAGCCAGCATGCCGGCCTGCGAGAACACCTGCGAGTAGTCCAGGGTGCCGAACACCCACAGCACGCCGGCGATACCGAGCAGGAAGCCGAAGTCACCAACGCGATTGACCAGGAACGCCTTCATGTTGGCGAAGATCGCAGTCGGGCGCTTGAACCAGAAGCCGATCAGCAGGTACGACACCAGGCCCACCGCTTCCCAGCCGAAGAACAGCTGCAGGAAGTTGTTGCTCATCACCAGGGTGAGCATCGAGAAGGTGAACAGCGAGATGTAGCTGAAGAACCGCTGGTAGCCCGGATCGTCCTGCATGTAGCCGATCGTGTAGATGTGGACCAGCAGCGACACGAAGGTCACCACCACCATCATCATCGCGGTCAGCTTGTCGACCATGAAACCGACGTGGGCCGAGTACTGGCCGACTTCGAAGAACGTGTAGATGTTCTGGTTGAACGGCTGCGCACCGCCCCACAGCAACTGGTAGAGCGTGTACATCGACAGGCCGCAGGCAACCGCGACGCCGAGGATGGTGATGGTCTGCGCGCCGAAGCGCTTGACCTGGCGACCGAACAGGCCGGCGATGATGCTGCCGAACAGCGGTGCAAGCACCACTGCGATCAACAGACTCTTGGAGAGAGTGATTTCCATCTGTGGATCAGCCCTTCAACGAATCGACTTCGCCGACATTGATCGTGCGGCGGGTACGGAACAGGGTCACCAGGATCGCCAGGCCGATGGCGGCTTCCGCGGCGGCGACGGTCAGGATGAAGAACACGAACAGCTGGCCGGACGGATCGCCCAGCTGACGCGAGAAGCCGACGAAGTTGATGTTCACCGACAGCAGCATCAGTTCGATCGACATCAGCAGGACGATGACGTTCTTCCGGTTGAGGAAGATGCCGGCCAGGCTGATGGCGAACAGCACCGCGCCCAGCGCAAGGATGTGGCCAAGGGTAATCACGGCTGGGTCTCCTCGCCGGCGGCCGGCTTGCTGTTGCTGTGCACGACCGGCGCTTCGGCGCCCATCTTGACCATGCGCAGGCGCTGGCCGGCCTTGACCATGGTCTGCTCACCCGGGTTCTGGCTCTTCACGCCGGTACGGCGGCGCAAGGTCAGCATCACGGCGGCAACCACGGCCACGGTCAGGATGACGGCGGCGAACTCGAACGGCAGCAGGTACTCGGTGAACAGCGTACGCGCCAGCCAAGTGACGTTGGAGCTGTCGGCAGCGACCGCAGCGGCGTTGTCGGCCGGGAACGGGTTGACCGCCCTGCCCTTCACGCCGATCAGGATCAGCATCTGCACCAGCATCGCCACGGCAACAATGAGACCGACCGGCAGGTAGCGGACCCAGCCCTCACGCAGCTTGGTGGGGTCGATGTCGAGCATCATCACCACGAACAGGAGCAGCACCATCACCGCGCCGACGTAGACCAGCACCAGCGCCACGCCGAGGAACTCGGCGCCGACCAGCAGCCACACGCAGGCAATGGAGAAGAAGGTCAGCACCAGGCAGAGCACGGCGTGAACCGGGTTGCGCACGCTGATCACCGCACCGGCCGAAACCGTTGCCGCGATGGCGAACACCCAGAAAGCGATATTTACCCAATCCATCTCTCGACCTCAGCGGTAAGCGGCATCGGCGGCGCGACGCTCGGCGATCTCGGACTCGAGACGGTCGCCCAGGGCCAGCAGCTGCGGCTTGGTAACGATGTTTTCGCCACGATTCTCGAAGTGATACTCGAGGATGTGGGTTTCGACGATCGAGTCCACCGGGCAGCTTTCTTCGCAGAAGCCGCAGAAGATGCACTTGAACAGATCGATGTCATAGCGCGTGGTACGGCGGGTGCCGTCTTCGCGCTTGGCCGAGTCGATGGTGATGGCCAATGCAGGGCACACCGCTTCGCACAGCTTGCAGGCGATGCAGCGCTCTTCACCGTTGGGGTAACGGCGCAGGGCGTGCAGGCCACGGAAGCGCGGCGACTGCGGGAACTTCTCCATCGGGTACATCATCGTGTACTTGGGCTTGAAGCTGTACTTCAGCGTCAGCCAAAGGCCGCCAAGCAGTTCGAGCAGCAGCAGGCTCTTGAAGTAATGGGTAATCCTGTTCATCACTTAGACGCCCTTTTGAATCACGCCGAAGAACACCATGACGGCGGTAACCGCGATCCACAGAATGGCCAGCGGGATGAAGACCTTCCAGCCCAGGCGCATGATCTGGTCATAGCGGAAGCGCGGGAAGCTGGCACGGAACCAGATGTAGGCACTGGCGAAGAAGAACACCTTGACGAACAGCCACGGTGCACCGCCCTTCCAGATCCAGTCGACCAGCGGCGAGACGTCGCCGAAGTTGACCCAGCCCTGGATGGGGCTCAGCCAGCCGCCGAGGAAGAAGATCGAGATCAGGAAGCTGATCAGGATCATGTTGGCGTATTCGGCCAGGAAGAACAGCGCGAACGCACCGCCCGAGTACTCGACCATGTGGCCAGCGACGATTTCCGATTCACCTTCCACCACGTCGAACGGCGCGCGGTTGGTTTCGGCAACGCCCGACACCCAGTAGATGACGAACAGCGGGAACAGCGGCAGCAGGAACCAGTCGAAGAAACCGGAATTGCCGGCCTGCGCCATCACGATGTTGCTCAGGTTCAGGCTGCCCGACGCGATCATCACGCCGACCAGGGCGAAGCCCATGGCGATTTCGTAGCTGATCATCTGCGCCGAGGCGCGCATCGCACCCAGGAACGCATACTTCGAGTTGGATGCCCAACCGGCCAGGATGATGCCGTAGATGCCCAGCGAGGTCATCGCCAGCAGGTACAGCAGGCCGGCGTTGGCGTTGGACAGCACGATCTGCGAATCGAAGGGGACCACCGACCAGGCCGCGAAGGCCGGAGCCAGGGTGATCAGCGGGGCCAGCAGGTAGATCGCCTTGTTGGCGCTGCTCGGCTGGACCACTTCCTTGAACAGCAGCTTGAAGACGTCGGCGAAGGCCTGGAAGATGCCCATGCCCACGTACATCGGGCCGTGGCGGACGTGCATCCAGCCGATCAGCTTGCGTTCCCAGACCACGTAGAAGGCCACCGAGATGATCACCGGCACG
Source organism: Stenotrophomonas sp. 99219_Sma (assembly GCF_056480785.1). Lineage (NCBI taxonomy): Bacteria > Pseudomonadati > Pseudomonadota > Gammaproteobacteria > Lysobacterales > Lysobacteraceae > Stenotrophomonas > Stenotrophomonas sp. 99219_Sma. Next base: position 3,214,652 of record NZ_CM151117.1, read on the forward strand.
GTGATCACCAGGATCTTCAGGATGATCCAGATCAGCGCGCCGATGTCACCAAGGCCAAGCAGCCACTGGTGCAGCGGATCGACCGCGTTCAACAGCAATTCGTTCATGCAGCCACCACCGTTACGCGAGCGGCACCCAGCGGCGCGGTCGCGCCGTGGCCCGATTCAATCCAGACCGAACCCGCAGCGACGCGGGCGTCGATCACCACCGGCAGGGTGGCCTTGCCGGCATCGGTGCCGACCTTGGCCATCTGCCCTTCCTGCAGCTGCAGGCGAGCGGCATCTTCAGCGTTCAGCACGATGCGCGGGGCGTTGTTGAGCGGATGCGACTGCAGCGCCGGGGCGCGACGGACCACCGCATCGGTGCGGTAGATCGCGGCGGTCGAAGCCACTTCCAGGCCTTCGCCGGCAACCACCGGCTGTGCCGAGGCGGCAACGGCGACCGACACCGGGGCCAGGCTGGCGCGCAGGCCGGCCAGGTCGGTGAAGTCGAAACCGGCTACCGCCAGCTCACCGCCCAGGGCGCGCAGCACGCGCCAGCCCTCACGGGCCTCGCCCGGCAGCTTGCCGCCGGCACGCGCCGACTGCTCGCGACCATCGAGGTTGGTCAGGGTGGCGTCGATTTCCGGCAGCGCACCGATCGGCAGGATCACGTCGGCAACGTCGCGGGTGGAGACGCAGGCGAACTGGCTGAAGGCCACCACCTTGGCGCCGACCAGCGCCTTGCGCGCGGCGGGGGCGTCGGCGAAGTCCAGACCCGGCTCCAGGCCGTACACCACGTAGGCCTGGCGCGGCTGCGCCAGCATTGCGGCGACGTCCTTGCCGGCCGGCAGCACGCCTGCGCGGGTCAGGCCAACGGCGTTGGCACCCTGCGGGATGCGGCACAGCTTGGCACCGGTGGCGGCGGCGAAGTCACGCGCGGCGGCGCGGATCGCGGCAGCCTGCGGGTGGTTTTCGGCGATGCCACCGACGATCAGCACGGTGTTGTTGCCGCCCTGCACCGCCGAACGCAGCTCGGCGTTGGCCAGCGCGTCGACGAACTTTGACGGCGCGACGATCTGCTTGCCGGCGATGCTGAAGGCGAAGTCGAAGTCCACCGGGTTGACGACGTGGATCTTCGCGCCGTTGGTGGTCTGCGCCTTGCGCAGGCGGGCGTGCAGCAGCGGCAGTTCGTGGCGGATGTTGCTGCCCAGAACGACGATGCGGTCGGCGCCTTCGATCTCGGCGAGCGGCAGGCCGAACACTTCGGCGGTTGCGGCGTCGGAGAAATCCCGGTTGTTGATGCGGTGGTCGATGTTGCTCGAGCCCAGGCCCTTGGCCAGGCGGGCCAGCAGCGCGCCTTCCTCGTTCGAGGTGGACGGGTGCACCAGCACGCCCAGGTTGTCGCCCTGGTTGGCCTTGAGGATCTCGGCGGCCGCAGCCAGGCCTTCGGCCCAGCTCACTTCCTTCCACTCGCCATTGACCTTGCGCAGCGGCTTGACCGCACGGTCTTCGCTGTACAGGCCCTGGTGCGAGTAGCGGTCACGGTCGGACAGCCAGCACTCGTTCACCGCTTCGTTGTCGCGCGGCACGGTGCGCAGCACTTCGCCGCGACGCACGTGCAGGAACAGGTTCGAACCCATCGCGTCGTGGTAACCCAGCGATTCGCGCGCGGTCAGTTCCCACGGGCGGGCGCGGAACTGGAACACCTTGTTGGTCAGCGCGCCGACCGGGCAGACGTCGACGACGTTGCCGGACAGCTCGGTGGTCAGCGGCTTGCCGTCGAAGGTACCGATCTGCAGGTTCTCACCGCGGTACATGCCACCCAGCTCGTAGGTACCGGCAACGTCGGCGGTGAAGCGGACGCAGCGGGTGCACTGGATGCAGCGGGTCATCTCGGTGGCGACCAGCGGGCCCATGTCCTCGTCCGGCACCACGCGCTTGCGCTCGTTGAAGCGGCTGACCGAACGGCCATAGCCCAGCGACACGTCCTGCAGCTCGCACTCGCCGCCCTGATCGCAGATCGGGCAGTCCAGCGGGTGGTTGATGAGCAGGAACTCCATCACCGAGCGCTGGAACTTCAGTGCCTTCTCGCTGCGGGTGGCGACCTTCATGCCATCCATCACCGGGGTGGCACAGGCCGGCGCCGGCTTCGGCGACTTTTCCACGTCCACCAGGCACATGCGGCAGTTGGCGGCGATCGGCAGCTTCTCGTGGTAGCAGAAGCGCGGAATCGAAATGCCGGCCTTGTCGGCCGCCTGGATGATCATCGAACCCTTGGGCACGACCAGCGACTTGCCATCGATTTCGATGGTCACGTGATCCGGTGGCACGTTCGGGTTTACGGGTTGCGCGCTCATGCGGCGGCTGCCTCCACCTTCTTGCCGTCAACCATCGAATGACCGTTGACAATGTAGTACTCGAATTCGTCCCAGAACTGGCGCAGGAAGCCCTGGATGGGCCATGCAGCCGCTTCACCGAACGCACAGATGGTGTGGCCTTCGATCTGGCCGGCCACCGCCTTCAGCTGGTGCAGGTCTTCCATCGTGGCCTTGCCGGCGACGATGCGCTCCAGCACGCGGTGCATCCAGCCGGTGCCTTCACGGCACGGGGTGCACTGGCCGCACGATTCCTTGTGGAAGAACTGGCTGATGCGGCAGGCGAACTTGACGCAGCAGACGCTGTCGTCGAGCACCACGATCGCACCCGAACCCAGGCCGGAGCCCAGCGCACGGATGGTGTCGTAGTCCATCGGCAGATCCTGCAGCTCGGCCGCGGTCAGTACCGGCATCGACACGCCGCCCGGGATCGCGCCCTTGAGGGTGCGGCCCGGACGCAGGCCACCGGCCATTTCCAGCAGGTCGTGGAACTTGGTGCCCAGCGGCACTTCGAAGTTGCCACCGTTCTGCACGCAGCCGGACACCGAGAAGCACTTCGGACCGCCGTTGGCGGTCAGGCTCAGGCCCTTGAACCACTCCGGACCGTTGCGGATGATCGCCGGCACCGAACCATAGGTTTCGGTGTTGTTGATCGTCGACGGCTTGCCGTACAGGCCGAAGTTGGCCGGGAACGGCGGCTTGTAGCGCGGCTGGCCCTTCTTGCCTTCCAGCGATTCCATCAGCGCGGTTTCTTCGCCGCAGATGTACGCGCCGGCGCCCAGCGCACCGTAGATATCGATGTCCACGCCCGAGCCCATCACGTTCTTGCCCAGCCAGCCATTTGCATAGGCGTCGGCCAGGGCCTGCTCGAAGTGCTCGAACGGCTCGTGGTGGAACTCACCGCGCAGGTAGTTGTAACCCACGGTCGAACCGGTGGCGTAGCAGGCGATCGCCATGCCTTCCACCACCGAATGCGGGTTGTAGCGCAGGATGTCGCGATCCTTGCAGGTGCCCGGCTCGGATTCGTCCGAGTTGCAGAGGATGTACTTCTGCATGTTGCCCTTGGGCATGAAGGACCACTTCAGGCCGGTCGGGAAGCCTGCGCCACCGCGGCCGCGCAGGCCCGAGGCCTTGACCATCTCGATGACCTGCTCCGGCGGGATCTTCTCTTCGAGGATCTTGCGCAGGGCGGCGTAGCCACCGGTCTTCAGGTAGCTTTCGTACGACCACGGGGTGTCGTAATGCAGGGTGGTGTAGACCACCTGGTGCGGCAGCGGCGCGGGGCCGACCGGACCCTTGGATTCGTGGTGATGTGCCATGCCCTTACTCCAGCCCGTCCAGCAGCTCGTCGACCTTTTCCAGGGTCAGACGCTCATGGTAGTGACCGTTGATGACCATCATCGGCGCGCCACCGCAGCCGGCCAGGCACTCTTCCTCGCGCTTGAGGTAGACGCGGCCGTCCGGGGTCGATTCACCGTGCTTGATGCCCAGCTTCTTCTCGCAATGGCGGACGATGTCCTCGGCGCCATTGAGCCAGCAGCTGATGTTGGTGCAGATGGCCACGTTGTTGCGGCCCACCTTCTCGGTCTCGAACATCGAGTAGAAGCTGGCGACCTCGTAGGCCCACACCGGCGGCAGGTCCAGGTACTTGGCCACGCCGGCGATCAGTTCGTCGGTCAGCCAGCCCTCGTTCTGCTCCTGGGCCGCATGCAGGCCCTGCAGCACGGCAGAGCGCTTGCGGTCCGGCGGGAACTTGGACAGCCAGTGATCGATGTGAGCGCGGGTCTTGTCGCTCAGCACCACCATCGGGTCGACGTCGCGCGCCGCCTCGAAATTACCTGTCGCCTTCATCGGCCGACCTCAGCGAAATGCATAACGTGAAATTCCAGAAACTGCGGCGCCGGCTTGCGCCGGCTGCCTGCAGCGGGCGTTGGCGTGGCGGACGGCATTACCGGTCAACCTCGCCGAACACCAGGTCGTAGGTACCGATCATCGCCACCACGTCGGCCAGCATGTGGCCGCGCACGATCGAATCGATCGAGGACAGGTGGGCGAAGCCCGGTGCGCGCAGGTGCACGCGGAACGGCTTGTTGGCGCCGTCGGAAACCAGGTAGCAGCCGAACTCGCCCTTGGGCGCTTCCACTGCAGCGTAGGTTTCACCGGCCGGCACGCAATAGCCTTCGCTGAACAGCTTGAAGTGGTGGATCAGCGCTTCCATGTCGTCCTTCATGTCCTCGCGCTTGGGCGGAGCGACCTTGAAGTTCTTGACCATGACCGGGCCGGGGTTGGCCTTCAGCCACGCCACGCACTGCTTGATGATGCGGTTGGACTCGCGCATTTCGGCAACACGGACCAGGTAGCGGTCGTAGCAGTCGCCTTCCTTGCCCAGCGGGATGTCGAAATCGACGGCATCGTACTTGGCATACGGACGCTTCTTGCGAAGGTCCCAGGCAATGCCCGAGCCACGCAGCATCACGCCGGTCATGCCCCACTGGTGGGCCAGTTCCGGAGTGACCACGCCGATGCCGACGGTACGCTGCTTCCAGATACGGTTGTCGGTCAGCAGGGTTTCGTATTCGTCGATGCGTTTGGGGAACTCGACGGTGAAGTTCTCCAGGAAGTCCAGCAGCGAGCCTTCGCGCGAAGCATTGAGCTGCTTCAGCGCCTTGCCCTTGTGCCAGCGCGATTCCTTGTACTTCGGCATGTGGTCCGGCAGGTCGCGGTAGACACCGCCCGGACGGTAGTACGCCGCGTGCATGCGCGCGCCGGAGACCGCTTCATAGCAGTCCATCAGCTCTTCGCGCTCGCGGAAGGCATACAGCATCACCGCCATCGCACCCAGGTCGAGCGCGTTGGAGCCCAGCCACATCAGGTGGTTGAGGATGCGGGTGATTTCGTCGTACATGGTGCGGATGTACTGCGCACGCTCCGGCGCTTCGATGCCCATCAGGGTCTCGATCGCGCGCACGTAGGCGTGCTCGTTGCACATCATCGACACGTAATCCAAGCGATCCATGTAGCCGATCGACTGGTTGAACGGCTTGGACTCGGCCAGCTTTTCGGTACCACGGTGCAGCAGACCCACGTGCGGGTCGGCGCGCATGATGGTTTCGCCGTCCATTTCCAGGATCAGGCGCAGCACACCGTGCGCGGCCGGATGCTGCGGGCCGAAGTTCATGGTGTAGTTGCGGATTTCCTGCCGGCTTTCGGCGGCGTTGCTGGCGAAGGCTTCGCCGGCCTGGTGTACGTGGCTCACTTCACTGCCTCCTGCGCGCGCTCACCTTCTGCGGTCTGCAGACGGGCGTCGTCGCGGATCACGCGCGGCACGCCGACACGCGGCTCCACCGAGGTGACCGGTTCGTAGATCACGCGCTTCTTTTCTTCGTCGTAGCGGACTTCGACATTGCCGATCAGCGGGAAGTCCTTGCGGAACGGATGGCCGACGAAACCGTAGTCGGTCAGGATCCGGCGCAGGTCCGGGTGGCCTTCGAAGATCACGCCGTACAGGTCGAACGCTTCGCGCTCGAACCAGTTCAGGCCCGGCCAGATGCCGGTCAGCGAGGACACCACCGGCAGCGCTTCGTCAGGGGCGAAGCAGCGCAGGTGCATCATCAGGTTGTGCTGGTACGAACGCAGCTGGGCGACCACGGCGAAACGCTGGGTCGGCATGTGCTGCGGGCGGGCACCGTCGGCGCCGTTTTCCTCGGTGGGGAACTCGCCCCACGCGAAACGGCCCTGGGCCTTGCCTTCGACGCCACGGCTGAAGCCCTGCGAGGACACGTCGGCGGTGTCCCATTCGTCGGAGCCATAACCGAGGTAGTCGACGCCGCAGAGATCCACGGCCTGCTCGAAACCAAACTCGTCACGCAGCGCCAGGGCGGTGGCGTGCCACTCGGCGGCAGGCACTTCCAGCGTCACTTCGCCGCGGGGTTCGACCACGATGACCTTCGCACCTGCGAAACGTGCGGAGAGTCGGTCGATGAAGGATGCTTGCTCTGCCATGGGGGCTTGGCGCGCTCTTGTCAGGTGAAGGGGTCAGCGGGCGATGGTCTGTGTACGCCAGATCTTCTTCTGCAGCTGCAGGATCCCGTACACCAGCGCCTCGGCGGTCGGCGGGCAGCCCGGGACGTAGACGTCCACCGGCACCACGCGATCACAGCCGCGCACCACAGAATAGGAGTAGTGGTAATAGCCGCCACCATTGGCGCAGCTACCCATCGAGATGACCCACTTCGGGTCCGGCATCTGGTCGTAGACCTTGCGCAGCGCCGGGGCCATCTTGTTGACCAGGGTACCGGCCACGATCATCACGTCGGACTGACGCGGCGACGGGCGGAACACCACGCCGTAGCGGTCAAGGTCCAGGCGCGCGGCGCCGGCATGCATCATCTCGACCGCGCAGCAGGCCAGACCGAAGGTCATCGGCCACATCGAGCCGGTGCGCGCCCAGTTCAGCAGTGCATCGACGCTGGTGGTGACGAAGCCCTTTTCCAGCAGCGGGTTGTCGCCTTCCGGCCGCAGGATGTCATCAACCCGGCCTTCCGGCGTGGGGTTGTTCATGAGGCCATCGAGAGTCTGAATCACTCCCATTCCAGCGCTCCCTTCTTCCAGACGTAAATGAAACCGAGGAACAGCATGCCGACGAACAGGCCCATGGTGATGAGCGAACGGGCACCCAGCTCCATGAAGACCTGGGTCCACGGCACGATGAAGATGATTTCCAGGTCGAAGACGATGAACTGGATCGCGATCAGGTAGTAGCGCACGTCGAACTTCATGCGCGCGTCTTCGAAGGCCTCGAAGCCGCACTCGTACGGCGACAGCTTTTCCAGATCGGGGCGGCGGGGACCGAGGAATCGACCAACCAGCATCAGCGTAATGCCGATACCGGTGGCAACGATCAGAAACAGCAGAGACGGCAAATATTCGGCCAGCACAGCGATTCTCTCTTGCCTCTGCCGCCGCGCCTGCAGGCGCTTTGGCATGGGGGAGTGGACGGGAATCTGCCTGGCGCCTTGCGCGCCAGACGAACCCGCTTTACTTACAAATGGTGCCCAAGAGGGGACTCGAACCCCTACGACTTGCGTCGCTACCACCTCAAGGTAGTGCGTCTACCAATTCCGCCACCTGGGCAAACGATCACATCAGACTATCTTCCCGATGCGCCGCGTATTGTAACCGGCTTCAGTCTTTCTGGGAGCCTTCCGAAGGCTTTTCTTCACCAGAAACCGAAGATTCCGCCTGAGCCGGCACATTCGCGGCCGGAACCGGGGCGGCCGGGACCGCATCGGCCTTCGGAACGGCCGGCAGTTCGCCCGCCGGAGCCGCCGGAGCGACTGCCGCCGGTGCGGACATCAGGCCCAGATCCTGGTCGGCCGCCGGGCGGCTGCCATGACCGGCATACCAGGCCATGAAGAGGCTGATGCCGAAGAACACGACAGCCAGCCACTTGGTCGACTTGGACAGGAAGTTCGAGGCGCCGCGCGCACCGAACACCGTACCCGAGGCACCGGCACCAAAGCCCGAACCCGCCGCCGCACCCGAGCCACGCTGCATCAGGATCAGCGCGATCATGGCCACAGCGACCAGCACGTAGACGACATTGAGGATCAACATCAGCATTGGAAACCGCCCTCGGACAAAACTTCTAGGATTAGTTCGCGGCCGCCGCCCGTGCGATGGCCAGGAAGTCCGCGGCCACCAGGGAGGCGCCGCCGACCAGCCCACCATCGACATCCGGCTGCGCGAACAGTTCCCCGGCATTGTCGGGCTTCACGCTACCGCCGTAAACAATGGGCAGTGAATCAGCGATTCTAGCATCGATACGCGCGACTTCGCCACGGATGAACGCGTGCACCTGCTGCGCCTGCTCCTTGGTAGCGGTACGGCCGGTACCGATGGCCCAGACCGGCTCGTAGGCGACCACGGCCTTGGCGAAACCGGCCGCGCCGACCAGCTCCAGCACCGGCGCCAGCTGGCCGGCGATGACCGCTTCGGTCTGCCCGGCCTCGCGCTGCTCCAGGGTCTCGCCCACGCACAGCACCGGCACCAGGCCGGCGTGCTGGGCGGCGGCGAACTTGCGTGCGACCAGCTCGCTGCTTTCGTGGTGGTACTGGCGGCGCTCGGAATGGCCGACCAGGCCATAGCGGGCGCCGACCTCGACCAGCATGGCGGCGCAGACCTCGCCGGTGTAGGCGCCCTTCTCGTTGCTGCTCACGTCCTGCGCGCCAAAGGCCAGGCCGGTCTCGCCAAAGTCCTCGACCAGCTCGCCCAGGTACGGCAGCGGCGGCAGGATCACCACGTCCACCCCCTCCAGCGGCAGCCCGGCGGCGACCTGCCCCAGCAGTTCATTGGCGAATTGACGGCTGCCATGCAGCTTCCAGTTTCCGGCGACGATCTTGCGGCGCATGAGCGGGTGGCTCCTGTGTGAAGTCAGCCGGTCATGATACCCGTTACGGCAAAAATCCGTTTCCGTGTAAGCGGTTACATGGATTTTCAGCCAACGGCGCAGCCCCTCGTGGCGGGCCGGCTGGGTTGGGTGGGTCGCGGTGAGCCCGGTTGGATTTGGGGCTTGGCCGCGGCATCCATGCCGCGGACACCCCCGCCATCCCCACCCGCCCGGCCTCTGACACATTGCGGCGGTTCCGCCCGCCACGGAAAGAAAAAAGAAGATCAAGAGCAAAAGCGGCATTCCAGGTACCCCTGCCCCGCTTCGATCCAACAGATCTCATCCACGCATGGCGTGGATCTACCGTGTCGACCAAGGTCGACACCTACCGGGAATCACGATTTACCCACCGTCACCGGGAAACTGTCGGGGGTGGGGCGGTGTGGGTTGGCAGGACCGTTGGCGCCATGGGCCCGAGGCATGCCTCGGGCGGGTTGGGCAGGACGCCCAACCCCGGTCTTGCCGTGTGCGCAGGACAGCGCACACGAGCAAGGCGCCATCGAGCCCCCAGGGACGGGTTTACGGCGTGTCCTGCCAACCCACACCGCCCCGCCCAACCAGCAGAAACCCAGAGCCGCATTGGCTTTGGCTTTGGCTTTGGCCTCTGCGGGTGCAGGGCGCAGCCCTGCAAAGAAAAAGGCCGCCTTTCGGCGGCCTCACTTCTCATTACTTCAGCTTGATCTCGCGCAGGCGTTCCTCGAGGAAGCCGTGGGCGGTGATCGCCTCCGGGTACCGGCTCGGGTTCTCCGGGGTGATGCAGGACGGCAGCACGTCGATCAGATAGTCCGGGTTCGGGTGCAGGAAGAACGGCACCGAGTACCGCGGCTGGCGCGCCAGCTCGCCCGGGGGGTTGACCACGCGGTGGATGGTCGACGGGTACACGTGGTTGGTCAGGCGCTGCAGCATGTCGCCGATGTTGACCACGATGGTGTCCGCGTCCGAGGTGAACGGCACCCACTCGCCCTCGTGCGACTGCACTTCCAGGCCCGCGGCGCTGGCGCCGACCAGCAGGGTGATGAAGTTGATGTCGCCATGCGCGCCGGCGCGCACGTTCGGGATGTCGTCGGTGGTGATCGGCGGGTAGTGGATCGGGCGCAGGATCGAGTTGCCGAAGTTGGTCTTGTCGGCGAAGAAGTCTTCCGGCAGGCCGATGTGCAGGGCCAGCGCCGACAGTACGCGCGAACCCAGGTTGTCCAGCGCCTGGTACAGGCCGTAACCGCGCTCGCGGAAGCCCTCGACCTCGGTCGGCCACAGGTTCGGCGCCATCACGTCGCGGTACTTGGAGTCGTCGGCGATCTCGCGACCGATGTGCCAGAACTCCTTCAGGTCGAAATGCTTGGAGCCCTTGGCGGTCTCCACGCCGAACGGGGTGTAGCCGCGGGCGCCGCCACTGCCGGCCACGTGGTACTTGCGCTTGACCTCCTCCGGCAGGGCGAAGAAGGCCTTGAAGGCATCGTAGGCCGCGTCGATGTCGGCCTGCGGGATGCCGTGGTTGCGGATGCCCGCGAATCCCCATTGGCGGTAGGCCGCGCCCAGCTCGGCCACGAAGGCCTCGCGGTCGCTGTCGAAACGGGTGATGTCGAGGGTGGGGATCTGGCTCACAGCGGTTCCTGGCTTGTCGTTGGGTCTGGAAGGGCCAGCGCATTCATGGCCCACCTGAACATTGTGACAGATCGCCCGGGGGACGCCACTCGATACGAAGAAACAAACCGATACAATGCGCAACCCGCGCGCGGATTAACGATTCCGTCACAACCGGGACTCCCGCCCCTGCTCCACCTGCCGCCTCCGTCCTTCATGCGCCCTGCTGCTCCTTCTGCCAACACCTCCCTGCCCTCAGGCCCGGCACGTCACTGGCGCCGATTGGCCTGGTGGTCGCTGTTCGTGGCCGGCAACGCGCTGCTGGCGATGGCGATCACGCTCGGCAACGTACCGCTGGCCGACAACCCCGGTGGCGCAATCGGCCTGGTTTACCTGTCCGTCGCTCTGCCGGGGCATCTGCTCGCCTTCGGTGCCCTCGCAGGCCTGCTGCCGCTGCTGCTGGGCCTGTGGCAGCGCAGCGCGCGCACGCTGAGCATCAGCGCCGTGCTGCTGCAGGGCCTGTGGCTGTGCCTGCTGCTGGTTGATGCGAAGGTTTTCACTCTGTATCGGTTCCACCTCAATGCCATGGTGGTGAACATGGTGTTCGGCGGCGCGCTGCAGGACCAGGTCGCGTTGTCCTGGAAAACCTGGCTGCAGGCCGGACTGCTGGTCGCCGCCATCTTCGCCGCCGAAGGCCTGCTGGCCTGGGCATGCTGGAAGCTGTTGCCCGCCCTGCCCCGCCGCCGCCGGGTCCTGCAGGCCTGGGCGGTGGTCGCTCTGCTGATGGGGGGGGCCAGGTCGCCACCGCCTACTACGATGCCCGCGGCGACCGCGACGTCATCGCGCAGTGGAACTACCTGCCCTGGGCGCAGCCGATCACCGCCAAGAGCTTCATGCGCAAACTGGGCGTTGTCAGCGAACAGCAGGCTGGCCTGCCTGACCCGCGCCATGCGCAGCTGCTGTATCCGCTGCAGCCCCTGCGCTGCCAGAACCCACATCGGCCGAATGTGCTGATGGTGGTGCTGGAGTCGCTGCGCCAGGACGCCATGACGCCGCAGCTGATGCCCAATACGACGGCACTGGCACAGGCTTCGCGCGTGTACGACCAGCATTTCAGCACCGGCAACGCCACCCGCTACGGCCTGTTCGGCCTGCTCTACGGCCTGCCCGGCGGCTACTGGCAGAGCATGCTGGACGAACAGCGCGGCTCGCAGCTGTTCCAGGTGCTGGGCCAGCAGGGCTACGACCTGCACCTGTACGGCAGCGCGCCGCTGTACAGCCCGGAGTTCGACCGCACCGCCTTCGCCGACGTACGCGACCAGCTGCACCAGGGCCCCTCCGCCCTGACACCCGACAAGCGTGACGCAGCCATCGTCACCGCGCTGCAGAGCGACATCCGCACCAGCCAGGCCGCGCAGCACCCGTGGTTCGGCTTCGTGTTCCTCGACTCCACCCACGCCGGCTACCACCTGCCCGCCAGCTACCCGCCGGTGGCCACGCCGATGGCCAAGGAGATCGACTTCCTGTCCTTCGGCCCGGACCACGACCCGACGCCGGAGCTCAACCGCTACCGCACCGCCGTGCACTACGCCGACAGCCTGATCGGCTCGCTGCTGGACGACCTTCGCGCACAAGGCCTGGCCGAGAACACCATCGTGCTGGTCACCGGTGACCATGCCGAAGAGTTCAACGACCTCAAGCTGAACTACTGGGGCCACAACGGCAACTTCTCCGACTACCAGCTGCAGGTGCCGTTCGTGCTGCACTGGCCAGGCCAGCCCAGCGGCCATGAGATGCGCACCAGTTCGCATGAGGACTGGGTGCCGACGTTGATGCGCCACGCACTGGGCTGCGAGAACGCCCTGAGCGACTTCAGTACTGGCCAGGACCTGCTGGCCGCGCCCACCACCAGCGAACGTGCGCTGGTGGTGGAGAGCTGGTCGCAGCGCGCGGTACGCCATGGCGATGCCATCTACGTGTTCGACAAGTTCGGCAACGCCACCGCGCTCGACCGGCACTACCGTCCGCTGCCGCAGCAGGCGCCGGACGCCGCCGCCATCCGCTCCGCATGGGAAGCGCTGACCCGCTTCCGCAACCGCTGAACTTCAAGGACCGATCCTGCATGAACCGTCCGCTGCGCATCCTGCATACCGAAGCCGCCAAGGGAATGGGCGGGCAGGAGATCTACATCTTCCGGCACATGCAGGTGATGCGCGCGCGTGGCCATGAAGTGTCGTTGCTGTGCCAGCCCGATGCGCGCCTGGCCACACTGGCACGCGACGACGGTTTCACCGTGCATACGCTGCGCATGGGAGGCCTGGCGCGCCTGCTGCGCGGCGTGTGGTCGGTATCGCGACTGGTGCGTCGCGAACGCTACGACGTGGTCAACACCACCAGCCGCCGCGATGCGCTGATCGCCGCCGCCGGTGCACGCCTGGGTGGCACGCCGCTGGTGGTGCGCTCGCGCCACCTGATGAGCCCGGTCAATTCGCTGCTGACCTATACCGGGCTTCCGCACCGGGTGTTGACCGTCAGCAGCTTCGTCAAGCAGCTGCTGGCCGACCGTGGCATTCCGGCCGAGCGCATCGGCATCGTGCCGCCTATCGCGGTTCCGCCGCGCTGGAGCGAGATCCGCAAGGCCGATCCCTGGCAGTGCCTGCAGGACGCGCGCGCGCAGGTGCGTGCCGAGCTCGGTTTCGGCGAACAGGACATCGTGGTCGGCTGCGTGGCGGTACTGCGCGAGCCCAAGGGCCATGCCGACCTGCTGCAGGCGATGATCCCGCTGTGCAAGGCCAACCCGGACCTGCACCTGGTGATCGTCGGTGATGGCCAGGCCGTGACGGAACGACTGCAGGCGATGTGCGCCGAGCACGGCCTGCAGCGCCAGGTGCACCTGCTCGGCTACCGCGATGGAGCCTGCCGGCTGATGGCCGGCTTCGACATCTTCGCGCTGGCCTCGCACAAGGAAGCGGCCGGCACCGTGTTCCTGGAAGCGGCTTATGTGGGCGTACCGATCGTAGCCACGCGGGTGGGTGGCGTGCCGGAGATGGTGGTCGATGGCAGCAATGCGATCCTCACCCGTTTGGGAGACAATGCCGCCCTGACAGGTGCCTTGCGCCTGCTGGTGGACGACCCGGAACGGCGGCGGCAGATGGGCCGCGCTGGCTGGGACTGGATGCACGGCGCACACCGCTTCACGCCGGACGGCCACGGTGAAGCCACCGAACACTACTACCACCAGTGGCTGAAGGAGCTGGGACATGGCTGATGCGCGAACCGTTCCGGTGCTGATGCACCACCATGTCAGCCCTTCGCCGGGCATGATCACCGTGTCGCCGGAAAACTTCGAAAGCCAGATCGCGTGGCTGGCAGGCAATGGCTGGACCTCACTGACGCTGGACCAGTACGCCGGCTTCCTGGCCGGCAAGCCGGTGCCGCGCAAGTCGATCGTCATCACCTTCGACGATGGCTACCTGGACAACTGGGTGTATGCCCATCCGATCCTGCAGAAGTACGGCATGCATGCCGTGGTGTTCGTGGTCACCGGCTGGATGGGCGAAGGCCCGGAACGTCCGCATGCCGGCATTGCCGGAGCGACGCTGCCGTCGACGCCGGACCATCGCGGCTGCGAAGCGGCGATCTACGAGCAGGACCGCAGTGACGACGTGATGATGCGCTGGAGCGAAGCACGTGCGGCCATCGCCGCCGGCACCTTCGAAGTGCATTGCCACACCCATACCCACACCCGCTGGCTGCGCCGTGACGATCTGGACCGTGCGCAGCGCCGCGCGGGCCTGAGCCGGGATCTGGCGATCTCGCGCGAAGTCCTGCAGGACAAGCTTGGCGAAGTGTCCGATACCTTGTGCTGGCCGTACGGTGATTTCGACCAGGATCACATCGAAGTGGCGCGCGAGCAGGGCTTCCGCTACCTGCACACTACCCACCCGTTCGGCCGCAACGTGATCGGTGGCGACCCGGAACGCATCTATCGTTTTGCGATCCGCAACCGCCCGGCCAACTGGCTGCGCAAGCGCATCCGCCTGAGTTACAACCCGCTGATCGCGCCGCTGTTCAATGGGTTCAAGGCACGCCAGAAGAAGATGGTGCCGGGGCCCTGAGCACGCCATCCTCCCGGGCCGCCGCAAAAGAAAACGCCCCGGAATTCCGGGGCGCTTTCTTTGTACGGATGTGCAGTCGCCTCAGCTGGCGGCTTCACGCACCGCAGCGGACAAGCGGTCCAGCGTCTGCTGCATCAGCGTAGCGTCATCGGCTTCCACGGTGACCCGAACCACCGGCTCGGTACCGGACGGCCGCAGGAACGCGCGGCCACGGCCGGCTACGGCCTGCTGCGCCACAGCCAGCGCGGACTGCACGCTTTCAGACTGCACCGTGGCCTTGGCCGAGACATTGCCCAGACGCACGTTGACGGTCTTCTGCGGCACCCGCACCAGGCCCTTCAGTGCCTGGCGCAGGGTCTGCCCACTGTTGCGCAGCGCGACCAGCACCTGCAGAGCGCTGACGATGCCATCACCGGTGGTGGCCCGGTCCAGGCACAGCAGATGGCCCGACGCTTCCCCACCGAGTACACCGCCGCCTTCGACCAATGCCTGGTGCACGTAGCGGTCACCAACGTTGCTGCGCACGAACGGGATCTGCAGATCGGCGAAAGCTTTCTCCACGCCGTAGTTGCTCATCAGCGTGCCGACCACCGGGCCGCGCAGGCGGCCTTCGTCCTTCCAGGCGCGGGCCAGGATGTACAGCAGGTCGTCACCGTCGACCGGGTTGCCCTGGTCGTCGGCCATCAGCACACGGTCGCCATCACCATCGAACGCGATGCCGAGATCGGCACGGGTCTCGCGGACTTTGGCCGCCAGGTTGTCGATATGGGTGGAACCCACACCGGCGTTGATGTTGACGCCGTTGGGCTCGGCACCGATGCCGATCACCTCGGCCCCCAGTTCGCGGAACAGCAGCGGTGCGATCTGGTAGGTGGCGCCGTGTGCGCAATCCAGCACCAGGCGCACGCCACGCAGGTCGAACGCGCGC
The DNA here is from genome assembly GCF_056480785.1 of Stenotrophomonas sp. 99219_Sma. Lineage (NCBI taxonomy): Bacteria > Pseudomonadati > Pseudomonadota > Gammaproteobacteria > Lysobacterales > Lysobacteraceae > Stenotrophomonas > Stenotrophomonas sp. 99219_Sma. Next base: position 3,230,083 of record NZ_CM151117.1, read on the forward strand.
GGCACGCTGGCCTTGCAGAACTCGATGTAGCGGCCGACCGCTTCACGCGCACGCGATGCCTTGCCCAGCTTCTCCGATTCGGCGGTGGTGAACGGAATGTCCAGCGCCGCTTCCAGGGCAAGTTCGGTGGCATCGTCGAGCTTCTCGCCCTGGGCCGAGAAGAACTTGATGCCGTTGTCGTAATGCGGGTTGTGCGAGGCGCTGATGACGATGCCGGCGTCCACGCCCAGCGTGCGGGTCAGGAACGCCACCGCCGGGGTCGGCATCGGCCCCAGCAGCTGTACGTCGGCGCCGGCGGCGACCAGGCCGGCTTCCAGTGCCGCTTCGAACATGTAACCGGAAATGCGGGTGTCCTTGCCGATCACCACGATCGGCCGGCGCCCGTCCTGGCCGCGCTGGGCGACCAGGACACGGCCCAGGGCATTGCCCAGGCGCAGCACGAAGTCGGCCGAGATCACGCCCTGGCCGACCCGCCCACGGATGCCATCAGTACCGAAGTACTTGCGGCCTCCCATCACGCCACCTCCGGCGCCGGCTGACGGCCCAGCATTGCCAGCAGATCGGACAGGCGGTCGCGCATTTCGCGGCGGTCGCAGATCTGGTCGATGGCACCGTGCTCCAACAGGAACTCCGAGCGCTGGAAGCCTTCCGGCAGCTTCTCGCGCACGGTCTGCTCGATCACGCGCGGGCCGGCGAAGCCGATCAGCGCCTGCGGTTCGGCGATGTTGATGTCGCCCAGCATCGCGAACGAGGCCGACACACCACCGGTGGTCGGGTGGGTCAGCACCGAGATGTACGGCAGGCCCGCTTCACGCAGCTTGCCCAGCGCGGCCGAGGTCTTGGCCATCTGCATCAGCGAGAACAGGCCTTCCTGCATGCGCGCACCGCCACTCTGCGAGAAGCACACGTACGGGGCGCCGATCTCGACCGCGGTTTCGGCGGCCAGCGCGAAACGCTCACCCACCACCGAGCCCATCGAGCCACCCATGAAGGCGAAGTCGAAGGACGAGGCCACCAGTGCACGGCCCTTGAGCAGACCGCGCATGGCGATCAGCGCGTCATATTCGCCGGTGTTCTTCTGCGCGATCTTGATGCGCTCGCTGTACTTCTTCTGGTCCTTGAACTTGAGCAGGTCAGTCGGGCCCAGGCGCGCACCGATCTCGGTGGTGCTGTCGGCGTCGAACAGGGCGGCCAGGCGCGCACGGGCGCGGATCGCCATGTGGTGGCCGCACTTCGGGCAGACCTCCAGGTTCTCTTCCAGTTCCGGACGGTACAACGCGCTGCCGCAGTTGCTGCACTTTTCCCACAGGCCCTCGGGGACACTGCGCTTCTTGCTGGGGGTGTTGTCGGTGCGGATGCCGGACGGCATCAACTTGCTGAGCCAACTCATGCGGGAGGACACTTCCGTTCAGGGCGGCCCAAGGGCCGCAAAGGCGGACAGTCTAGCTCCGCTTTCCCCGCCCGTGCACCCCCTTGCCAGCCACGGGGCCGCCGGAAAAAACCATGCTGGGACGTACGTTTAGGTGCGGGGAAGTGCCGGCCGCTGGCCGGCAACCCTTGTGTTTGGACCGATGGGTAGTGCCGGCCGCTGGCCGGCAGCCCCTGCGCGCAGGCCGGCATGGAGGATGCCGGCCAGCGGCCGGCCGTCCTTTTACGCGTCCAGCGCTTGCCGCAGCGGGGCCAGGAAGGCCCGGGCGCGCTGTGCGGCCTCTTCAGCCGAGCCCGCTTCGGCCAGCGCCGCCACCAGCGCGCTGCCGACCACCACGCCGTCGGCCTGGCGGGCCATCGCCGCAGCACTGTCGGCATCCTTGATGCCGAAGCCGGCCACCACCGGCACCGAAGCACGCGCGCGCAACGCCTGCAGGCGGGCACTGGCGGCATCGCTGTCCAGGCGCTCGGACGCGCCGGTGACACCGGCAAAGCTGACGTAGTAGAGGTAGCCACGGGCCAGCGCCAGCAGCTTGTCGGCGCGCGCCTCGCTGGTAGTCGGCGACGCCAGCAGGACCAGTGCCAGGCCCGCTGCATCGAAGGCCTGCTGCGCTTCGCCGGCTTCTTCCGGCGGCAGGTCGACCAGCAGAACGCCGTCCACACCGGCCTCCACGGCTGCCGTTGCGAAGGCCGCGTAGCCATGGATCTCCACCGGATTCAGGTAGCCCATCAGCACCACCGGCGTCTGAGCGTCACGCTCGCGGAACTGCGCAACGGCCTGCAGCACGTAGCGGCTGCCAGCACCACGCGCCAGCGCGCGCTCGGAGCTGCGCTGGATGGTCGGGCCATCGGCCATCGGGTCGGAGAACGGCACGCCCAGTTCGATCACGTCGGCGCCGGCATCGACCAGCGCGTGCATGACCGGCACGGTGGCCTCCAGCGAGGGATCACCGGCGGTGATGAAGGGAATCAGCGCCTTGCGCTGCTGCTCGCGCAGTCGCTGGAAACAGGCATCGAGTCGGGATACAGGCATCTCAGGCACATCCTTCAATCAGTTCAATCGCATCGCTGGTCCCCCAGTACATCTGGATGACCCTCCCTTCAAACAGTTCCACGCGGATGCCAAGGGCCGAGCCCGGGTCCTGCCAGGTGAGGTACTCGCCCTGGTCACCGTCGTAGGCATGCGGGCTGGATACCGGCGGCTTCGGGAACTGGGCCATGGCCTGGGCGCGGGTCATGCCGACACGCAGGCCGAACGGCCCGGGCTGCTGGGTCGGCGCCCCGCTCTCCGGATCCAGGCCGAGATCGAAACGGACCACGCGATCTTCATCGGTCATCATCGACACGCCGGGCGGCAGCCCCTTGCCGTCGTAGTACTCGCAACTGCCGCCGATGGCTTCGACCGCCCCTTGCGCGGTCCACGGCCCGAGTGCCTTCAGATCGGTCATATGCTGGCCGATCAGCACCTCGCCGGCATGGTCCAGCGCCACCGAGGCCACCGCGGGCGCGTCATCGCTGTCCTTATCTTCCACAGACGGCGGATCGTCGATCGGCGTACGCGCCATCGGGTCAAGATCATCGTTGGCGGCCTGCTGCACAGGCTGCGTGGTGGCCTTGGCGGCCGGTGCCAGCACCGGCGGCTCCGGCGGCTGGCACGCAGCCAAGCCCAGTGCCAGCAGCAGCACGCCACTGTTCCGCAGCCGCGCGCTCACAGCACCAGCCCTTCGCGCGCGGCAATGGTGTGCACGTCCTTGTCGCCACGGCCGGATAGATTGCAGAGGACGATCTGGTCACGCGGTCGCTCACGCGCCAGCTTGATCGCCTGTGCCAGCGCATGGCTGGACTCCAGCGCCGGCAGGATGCCTTCGGTGTGCGCCAGCAGGTGGAAGGCCTGCAGCGCTTCTTCATCGGTGATGCCGAGGTAGCGCGCGCGGCCGGTATCGGCCAGGAACGCGTGCTCCGGCCCGACACCCGGGTAGTCCAGGCCGGCTGACACCGAGTGGGTCTCGATGATCTGGCCGTCGTCGTCGCACAGCACATAGGTGCGGTTGCCGTGCAGCACGCCCGGCCGACCCGCCGCGATCGATGCAGCGTGGCGCCCGGTGCTGATGCCATCACCGGCAGCTTCGGCGCCGACGATCTCGACCTGGCGATCATTGAGGAAGGCATGGAACAGGCCGATGGCATTGCTGCCGCCGCCGACGCAGGCGGTGATCGCATCCGGCAGGCGGCCGTACTCGGCCAGCATCTGCTCGCGTGCTTCGCGGCCGACGATGGCGTTGAAATCGCGCACCATGCGCGGGTACGGATCCGGACCAGCCACGGTGCCGATGATGTAGAAGGTGTCCTGCACGTTGGTCACCCAATCGCGCATCGCTTCGTTGAGCGCGTCCTTCAGGGTGGCGGAGCCGGAGGTGACCGGCACCACCGTCGCACCGAGCAGCTTCATTCGGTAGACGTTGATCTTCTGCCGCTCGATGTCGGTGGCGCCCATGTACACCACGCATTCCAGGCCCAAGCGCGCGGCAACGGTGGCACTGGCCACGCCATGCTGCCCGGCACCGGTCTCGGCGATGATGCGCTTCTTGCCCATCCGCGCGGCCAGCAGCGCCTGGCCGATGGTGTTGTTGATCTTGTGCGCACCGGTGTGGTTCAGGTCCTCGCGCTTGAGCAGGATCTGCGCACCGCCGACATGATCGCTCAGGCGCTGGGCGTGATAGATCGGGCTCGGCCGGCCCACGTAATGGGCCAGGTCGCGGTCGTAAGCGGCCTGGAATGCCGGGTCCTGGCGGGCCTGGTCATAGGCCTGGGCCAGTTCCTGCAGCGGGCCGACCAGGGTTTCGGCAACGAAGCTGCCGCCGTAGCGGCCGAAGTGGCCCTGGGCATCCGGGAAGGCGTGGTAGTCGGCAATGGGGGAGGCAGACATGGAAGCGACCGCTGGTTCGAGACAGGTGGATACTCTAGCGCACGGGTCGTGACCGGAAAATGGATATTATCTGGCGCATATCGTCAGGAAATCTCACATGAGTCGTTCCCTGCTGCCTCCCCTCAATGCGCTGCGTGCGTTCGAGGCCACCGCCCGTCTGGGCGGGGTTGGGCGCGCCGCGCAGGACCTGCATGTCACCCACGGCGCGGTCAGCCGGCAACTGAAGCTGCTGGAGGATCATCTCGGCCTGGCGCTGTTCCAGCGTGCCGGCCGCGGGCTGCGTCTGACCGCTGCGGGCACGCGACTGCAGGCCGCGTGCAGCGAGGCGTTCAGCGGCATCGAAGATTGCGTGCGCGAGCTGCGCCGGCCGACGGCGGCCCCAGCACTGGTGCTGGGCTGCAGCGGCAGCGTACTGGCGCGCTGGATGATCCCGCGCCTGCCCGTGCTGCAGGCCGCCCTGCCCGGCGTGCGCCTGCAGTGGTCGGCGCTGGATGGCAGTTTCACCGAAGCACAGGCGGCGCTGGATGCCGTACTACTGCTGGCGCAGGGGCCGTGGCCACGGGGCTGGCAGGTGCGTGAGCTGGCGCCGGAACGGGTCGGCGTGGTGGTGGCACCCTCGCATCCGGCCGCGCAGCGCCTGCGGCAGGTACCGCCCTCGGCGCTGCTGCAGGAAACGCTGCTGCACACCAGCTCACGGCCGCAGGCGTGGCCGGCGTGGGCGCAGGCGCACGATCTGGACACCGCGAAGCTGCAGCTGGGCACCGCTTTCGAACATCTGTACTACCTGCTGGAAGCAGCCGTGGCCGGGCTGGGCCCGGCGATCGCACCGGAGCCACTGGTGGCCGAAGATCTGGCAGCAGGCCGGCTGGTCGCACCGTGGGGGTTTACCGCCACCGGCGGCTTCTGGGTGCTGGCGCGGCCGGATGGCCCGGCCGATGCACGGGTGGACGCCCTGGCCGACTGGGCAGCAGCGCAACTGCAATGAGACGAGGCCCCGGGCGGCGTTCACCGCCCGGAGCCGGCAACACAGGCCTCAGCGACCGCCCATCGCGACCCGCTGCTGCTCCTCATGCACCTGCTGCTGGTGCGAAGGATCTGCCAGCAGCTTGGCACTGGTCTGCTCCAGCGACGGCGGCGCCTGGGCCAGGTCGACCGCGGTGCGGAAGCCCGGCGTCGTGCCCATCACGAACGCCTTGCCATCCTGCACCGTGATGCTCTGCAGCTTGTCGGCCGCGTCGATTCCGTTCTGCTTTGCATGCAGGGTGATATTGGCGGCAGCCTCTTCGGAAAACACGCTGGGAAGCTTGCTGCGGACGGCGTTGTGCAGTGCGTGGTCCGGATGCGATGCATCGTTCAGCGACGGCCCCTTCGGTACAGCCGCTGCAGGTTCATGGCCCTGCACACGGCCCGCCGCCAGCGCGGCAGCGGTCTGGCGACCGACAATTCCATCGGCCACCAGCCCCTGCTGTTTCTGCAGCGCGACCACCGCTTCGCGGGTGTGATCACCAAAACGACCATCCTCTGACAACCGATGGCCCTGCGCATCACGCACACCGAGCTGGTTGAGAGTCTGCTGCAACGCCTGCACGTCGGCGCCACGCTGCCCCTGCTTCATCACCTCGCTGGCCGCCGTGTGTGATGCAGCCGGCTGCACGGTGGCGGTTGGCCGGGACAGCGCAGGTTCGCCATTGCCGTGCAGCGGCGCGCGCACCTGGAATTCCGGCTTCGGTGTCAGCGCACCAACGATGCGGGTGCTTCCGCCATCCCAGTACCCGCCCGGCCGGATGGTGACTTCGGCCGGCCCGGTGCTTCCCTGTGAACCGATGAACTGGATGTTTCCCTGCGCGTCGTAGCCTTTGAAAATGCCGACATGCTGGCCCTGCGACGAGGAGAACATCAGGATGTCGCCCTGCTTCAGCGTTCCGTTCGGTTTGCGTGCTTCGGCAGCCGAGGTCACATCGAAATGCTCGCGTGCGTAAGCCGTGGTGTTCGCACCATTGAACAGCGTCGACGTAGTGAACCCCGCAGCGTTCTCGCCACGCACGTCGTAACCCGCGTTCTTCAGGCCGCGCCATACGAACGCCGAGCAATCCACGCCGAAGCGTCCGTCACCATCGAGGTCACGCTCCAGCCGGCTGCTGTCGCGACCCGGGCGCGGATGGTCCGGGCGCCCGTATTCGTACTGGCGGCCTGAGGCCATGAAATGCTGATAGGCCTCGTTGTAGAGCGCGGCACTGCCGACTGCAGCCGCGGCCTGGCCCGCAGCAGGCGCCGCCGCTGAAGGCGTCTGTACCTGCGGTTGGGTCTGGGCCTGCACGGGCGCGGCCGCCGGAGTGCGCGTGGGTGGCTGCTGCGTGGCAACCTCACCCGGCTGCCAGCCCTCGAAACGGCGGATGCCGTCGGCCAGCACTTCACGCTCGCGCACGCTCATCTGGCCGACGGTCTTCGAGCGCAGGTCGACACCCTGGCGATCGCCTTCGGCATAGATGGTGGCCGCCTGCTCCTTGTGGTGGGTGGTGCCGCTGTAATCCTTGGTGGAGTAGCTCGGCAGCATTTCCTCCACGGTCTTGTCGCCGAACCGGCGTTCGAGCAGCTGGATCTTCGCCACCCGGCCGGCTTCATAGCTTTCGAAAACCGCGTTGCCCCATTGGTCAAGATCGACCACGCCCTTGTAGCGCCCCTGCGCCGATTCCAGCGCCTGCTCGCGGGTACGCGGATTGGTTACCGTCTTGTCCGCGCTGCCGGCGAATTCAAACTTGAGGTTGCCAGGATTGTTGTTGCGCCACGAGACGCTGCCGCCTGATCGTTCGACGACACTGCCATCGTCCATTTCCAGCGTGCGCGTGGTACCTACGCTGCTGACCAGCCGGGTGATTTTTGGATCCGACATGAGCTGTTCCTTTGCCAGTGGTTGATTGGACCGCTCCCCTGGCGGTGATTACATTCCGTTGGAAAACACGTCGAGCACGTCCGCACTGACCCAGCCCTGTGCGCAGTTCCCGGCGTAACGTCCCGGCGCCGTCGCATGGCAGGCCTCGCCCCCCGTGGTCGCCAGGCCAGTGATCGGCCTGTCGCCATAGGTGTCACACAACGTGTTGCCCTTGCACTTGCCGACCGTCGCAGCGGGAACCGCAACGACGTAATAGAACAGCGGATTCTGTCCGGTACGCCCGATGCCCTGCACGCAGACCAGCTGCCCCTTCGACAGCTTCGCGGTCACGCTGGCCTTGCTGCCGGTGGATGGCACCGCACTCAACGTCTCCACGCCCTTGGCATCGGCTACGCCCGCGAAGAAACCCTGGTCGCCACAGTCCGGCGACAGTTCGACATCGTAGAAATCACCGCTGTCCACATCGCCGGCCGTGCAGCCGCTACCCGTACTGGCGTTGCTGCATTTCACGCCACTGGCCTGGATCAGCGCCGCCAGGCCGTCGGCAGCCGGTGCTGCCGCCGGAACCGTGGCCGGTGCTGTGGCAGGTGCATCTGCCGGTGCGGCAGCGGCCGGTGCCGATGCGGTCGGGGCGGATGAGTCACCAGCCGCACACGCGCCCAAGGCAAGCAGCAGACCGGGCACGAGCGTCAGGCGGGCCAGGCGGATACGGGGGAAAGAGAGATGGGGCATATCCATTGCGTCCTCGTTCGAAAGGTAAGGCGTATCTCAGGGGCGCGGCCAGCGACACGCACACGGCATCGCACCCAGCCAAGACAGGCTGGGCGCATTGTGTCCGATCAGATGTTCGGGGGGTGTCGACTTTTTGGCGCTGGAACCTGAATTACCCGAAAGCGTGATACTCATCGCATTCAGGATTCGCCCGCCTTCACGGCACGGCGGAATGCACCGTCAACGATGACATTCCGGGTGACCCCTCAGGTGACGCGGATCACTCCAGAACGGTGCAATCCGCGCGACGCACTTCTTCGACGAAGGTGCGCATTTTGTAGCCGTCCTTGATGCCCGGCTCCAGCTCGATGCCGCTGGAGACGTCCACGCCCCACGGCAGCGTCGCCAGCACAGCATCGTAGACGTTCTCAGGGTTCAGGCCACCGGCCAGCAGGAACGGCCGGTGCAACCCGGTCGGAACGCGGCCCCAGTCGAACGCCACGCCAGTGCCGCCACCGCCACCCGGGGCGTGGCTGTCGAACAGGAAGCCGGCAGCGCTGGGGTAGCGCAGCTGCAGGGTGCGGGCGTTGACCTCTTCACGGCCGCCCATGGCGATCGCCTTCAGGTACGGCATGTTGAAGCTGCGGCAGAAGCTTTCGTCTTCCTCACCATGGAACTGCAGCAGGGTCGGACGTACCGTACGCAGCACCTCGCGCACTTCCTCCTTGCTGTTGTTGCGGAACAGCGCCACCACGTCGACCATCGGCGCGATCGCCTGGCGCATCGCGCGGGCCTCGGCCGGTGCAACCCGGCGGCTGCTCTCGCGGGCAAAGATGAAACCCACTGCGTCCACGCCCAGCTCACCGGCCAGGCGGACGTCGCCGGCACGGGTCATTCCACAGAACTTGATGCGCGTACGGTAGTAGGAACGGCTCATAGCGTGACCTCGGCGGGCAGATGCCAGTTGTCGGGGTACAGGGGCCCAAGGAACACCAGGCCCTGCGGCGGTGCGGTGGGACCAGCTACGGTGCGGTCGCGCCCGGCCAGCAGTTCGGCGATCCATTCCACCGGTTTTTCGCCGCTGCCCACCAGGATCAACGATCCGACGATATTGCGGACCATGTGATGAAGAAATGCATTGCCACGTACTGCGACTTCGATCACTTCGCCATGACGGCTGACCTGCAGCGACTGCAGTTCACGCCGCGCATGCAGCGCCTGGCACTGCACCGAACGGAACGCGCTGAAGTCATTCTCACCAAGCAATGCCTGGCCGGCGGCATGCATCAGGGTCTCGTCCAGCGCACGGCGCTCCCAGCTCAGGGTCTGCCGGTCCAGCGCCGGCCGTACCTCGCGGTTGAGCAGCCGATAGCGATAGCGGCGGCGCGCGCGCGGAGAAACGGGCGTGGAAATCATCGGCCACCGGCACGCACCAGCGCACCGCGATCGAGCGCGGCAGGCGGGTGGTGGTGCCGAGCATCCAGGCGCGCGGATCGCGCACCACGTCGGTATCGAAATGCACGACCTGGCACTGGCCATGCACGCCGGCATCGGTGCGGCCGGCGCAGATCACCTGCAGCGGCGCATCAGCCACCGATGACAGGGCCTGCTCGAGGCTGGCCTGCACGCTGGGACCACCCTCGCCCAGGTTCTGCCAGCCCCTGAAATCGCTGCCGTCGTACTCGACGCCAAGCGCATAACGCATGTGCTACCTCGATGTTGCGGATGGGGCGGCGCTCAGGCCGGATCGCGTTCGGACCAGACCGCCAGTTCGTTGCCACCGGGCTCGACGAACTGGAAGCGGCTGCCACCGGGGAAGGAAAACACCGCGCGCACGATCTCGCCGCCGGCGTCGCGCACGGCGGCCTCGACCGGTGCCAGTGCGTCGGCATACAGCACCAGCAGCGGTGCACCGCTGTCGCTGGCCCGCTGCGGCTGGCCACGGAAGAAGCCGCCCTGCAGGCGGCCATCGTCGAACGCCGTGTAGTCGCTGCCGTAGTCGACGAACGACCAGCCGAACACCTTCTCGAAGAAGGCACGGCTGGCAGCCGGGTCGCTGGACGCGAATTCAACGTAGTCGATGCGGCGTTCGCGGCTCATGGCAAGGTCCTTGTCGGCAGATTCGGTCACGGCAGGCGGGCCAGCAGTTCGCGGGCCTGGGCCTGGCTGTGCAGGTCACCGCCTTCGGCGACTTCCAGCAACAGGGTGCGCGCCGTCTGCGCGTCGCCCAGATCGAGGTAGGCAATGGCCAGTTCCAGGCGCTCCTGGCCGGCACGTGGCGACCAGCCGGCGTCGCCGGCAGGCGCGGCCGCGCTCGACGCGATGTCGTCGGAATGAGAGGCCTCGATGCTGCCATGGTCGATGCCGTCGATGGCTTCGGGATGAGCGGCATCCGCCGGCGCCTCGTTGTCATGCGCGTCGGCCGGCAGATCGAACACGCCGCGGAACTGCGGCTGCTGTTCGGCATGCAGTGCGTAGTCCGGCACCGCCACGTCGGCCGGCGCCTGCGGTACAACACGTTCGTCCTGCAGCGGCGCGGCGACGACAACCTCGTCGGCGGTGGTTGCGGAATCGTCCCAGCGCGGCAGATCGGTCACCGCTTCGGGCAAGGCCACCGCGTCCTCGTCGCGCAGCGTGTCGGCCTGCCAGTCGGCCCGTACCGCGTGCTCGGCGACGGGTTCGGCGACCACTACGTCGTGCACTTCGGTTTCGGTCGCCCAGTCGGGCATCGCCGGTTCCTGGCGGCCGTTGCCGGCAACAGCCGATGACCACGAGGACTGCTCGGCCAGCGTATCCAGCGCCGCACCCGCCGGCACCGCTGCGGCCAGGCCGGCGGCATCGTCTTCCTCACGCAGCGGCGGCAGCGGCGACGGCTTGCGACGACGCAGCAGCCAGGCGGCGCCCGCCGCCAGCAGCAGCACCGGCAGCCCCAGCCAGTACCACGGCGTTGCCGCATCGCGGGCATCCGGTGCCTGCGTCAGGCGCTGCTGCGCGGCGGCCAGGTCGTTGTCCTTCATCGCGATCAGCGACTGCTGCTGTTCCTTGAGCTTTTCAAGGTCGGCCACGCGCTGCTTCAGCTCGCCGATCTCGGCATCGCGGGTGGCGATGTCCTCACGCGCCTGGCGCAGTTGTTCGTTGCCCAGCATGTCACCCTCGCTGCCGGCAGCGGTGCCGGTGGTTGTGCCCGCGTGCGCGGCGTCGGACGCCAGCGCCGGAGCGATCTCAAGTCGTGCCCCATTGGCCGCAGCCGGGGAAGAAGCGTTCGTGGCTGCCGCCCTGGCAACCGGTGCGGCCATGCCCACCGGTTGCGGCACGGTACGTGCCTGCCGCCATTGCGCGGCATGCTCGCGCACGAGCGTCGCCGCTTCGGCAGCGTCGACCGCAGCAAGCGCATCACTGCCGGGCATGCGCAGCACCGCACCCTGCTTGAGCAGGTTGACGTTGCCGCGGATGAAGGCTTCGGGATTGGCACGCAGCAGGGCGATCATCGCGCGGTCGCGACTGACCTGGTTGCCACGTGCCACCGCACTGGCGATCTGCGACAGGGTCTGCCCGCGCTGCACGGTGATGCTGCCATCGGCCGCCGGTGCAGCAACTGGCGCGGAGGCCGCACGCGGGCGTGCCGGTGCTGGCGCCACCGCTGGTGGCGGCGTCGTGGGCGTCTCTGCTGCTGGCACCGAAGCCGGTGCAGGTTCGCGCACGATGGTATTGGAGAGCGTACCGGCCGGCGCGACGATTTCCGGCTCGGCCACGGCCAACGCACTGGGTGGCGCATCGACCAGTGCCGAGTACTCACGCACCAGGCGGCCCTGGCCCCAGTCGGCTTCGATCAGGAAGCTGAGCGACGGCGTCTCCACCGGCGCCTGCGAGGTGACGCGCACCACCGCCCTGCCCTGCGTGTCGCGGGTCAGTTCGAACTGCAGTTCACTGACCAGTCCGGTTGGCCGCTGCAGGCCGACACGTTCGAAGGTGACCGGTGAGGCCAGCGCCACGCGCAGGTTTTCCAGTTCGGACGGGTCCGCCGAGACCACCGGGATTTCGGCCAGCAGGGGCTGGCCCGGCTTGGACAGGACCCGGATGTCGCCCAACCCCAGGGCAAGCGCCGAACTGCTGGCCAGGGCGAGCAGTGCGGCGGACAGATAGGTGAGCGGGCGCTTTGCGCCCTTGGCCCGTTTATTCATGGGCAACACTATAAAGCGTGCGGACCGGGGTCCGCACCCACCGATGGGAGACCTTCGGTAGTGCCGGCCGCTGGCCGGCATACACGCACGCCCCCATCACGGCAATGCCGGCCAGCGGCCGGCACTACCGATGAGGCAACCGCTGTGATCAGCGCTGCTCGGCGGCGACCAGCTCGGCCAGCTGCACGGCATTCAACGCCGCGCCCTTGCGCACGTTGTCCGACACGATCCACAGGTTCAGGCCACGCGGGTGCGACAGGTCCTCGCGGATGCGGCCGACGTACACCGCGTCGGTACCCGACGCATGCGTGACCGGGGTCGGGTAGCCGCCAGCCTCGTGGCGATCCACCACTTCGATGCCCGGCGACTGCTCCAGCAGCGCGCGTGCTTCGGCCACGGTGACCTTATCACGGGTCTCGATCGCGACCGACTCGGAGTGGCCGTAGAACACCGGCACACGCACTGCAGTCGGGTTCACCAGGATGCTGTCGTCGCCGAGGATCTTGCGGGTTTCCCAGATCAGCTTCATCTCTTCCTTGGTGAAGCCGTTGTCCTGGAAGTCGTCGATGTGCGGGATCAGGTTGAAGGCGATCTGCACCGGGAAGCGCTGCGGATCGATTTCCTGGAAACTCAGCAGCTGGCCGGTCTGCTTGCCCAGCTCCTCGGTTGCCGAACGGCCACCGCCGGACACCGACTGGTAGGTGGAGACGTTGATGCGCTCGATGCCGTACTTGCGGTGCAGCGGTGCCAACGCCACCAGCATCTGCATGGTCGAGCAGTTCGGGTTGGCGATGATGCCGCGCGGACGGTTGGCGACCTGCTCCGGGTTGACCTCGGACACCACCAGCGGCACGTCATCGTCGTAACGGAAGGCCGAGGAGTTGTCGATCACCACCGCACCGGCGGCGGCGAACTTCGGTGCATATTCCTTGGACACGCTGCCGCCGGCCGAGAACAGCGCGATCTCGACGCCGCTCGGATCGAAGGTGGCCAGGTCCTGGACCTTGACCTTCTGGCCGTTGAACTCGATCTCGCCGCCGGCCGAACGCTCGGAGGCGAGGACGCTCAGGGTACCGACCGGGAAATCACGTTCGGCCAGGATCGACAACATGGTCTCGCCGACCGCACCGGTGGCACCGACGACGGCGACGTGGAAACTGCGCTGTGCATTGCTCATGGGGGAAACTCTCACGAAAACGGGGATGGGGAAAAAAACACGCACGACAGCTGGGTTCGGGGAACCTCCTCAAGCGGGGCGCGCGGAGGTTCCCTATCGTTTCCCGGTTTTTTTGCCCAGAGTCACGCGCGCGGCCATCGCCGCGTCAGCGTTGATCGCGCTCGGCATGCGCGATGGGCCGCCGTCCAGGCCGAGCCCGGCAACCAGATTATCCACGGCCAGCTGTACCATCGCCGTGCGCGTGGCCAGCGAGGCGCTGCCGATGTGCGGAGTGAGCACGACGTTGCGCAGCGCCAGCAGTTCGGGGCGTACCTTTGGCTCGCCTTCGTACACATCCAGACCCGCTGCAGCAAGGCGGCCGTTGGCCAGCGCATCGGCCAGCGCGATCTCATCGACCAGGCCACCGCGGGCGATGTTCACCAGCGTCGCCGACGGCTTCATCTTCGCCAGCGCGGCGGCATCGATCAGGTGGTGCGAGGCCGGGGTATACGGCAGCACCAGCAGCAGGTGATCGGACTGCGCCAGCAGCGTGTCCAGGTCAACGTAACGGGCCGCCACCTCCGCTTCGGTCGCGGCCGGAAGCTGCGAACGGTTGTGGTAAAGCACCTTCATGCCGAAACCATGCGCGCCGCGACGGGCGATGCCCTGGCCGATGCGGCCCATGCCGAGGATACCCAGCGTGCTGCCGTGGATGTCGGCACCGAGCATGGTCTGGAACGACCACTGCTGCCACTGGCCTTCGCGCAGCCAGCGCTCGGATTCAGTGATGCGGCGCGCGGTGGCCATCAACAGAGCGAAACCGAGATCGGCGGTGGTTTCAGTCAGGACGTCCGGGGTATTGCTGGCGAGGATGCCGGCCGCGCTGAGCGCGTCGACGTCCAGGTTGTTGTAGCCCACCCCGACATTGGCGATCACCTGCAGCTGCGCGGCGCCGGACACCTGGGCCGCACCGATGCGCTCGTTGAGGGTGATGATGGCGCCGTCGGCGCTGGCCAGCTGTTCGGCGATCTGGTCGGGCGACCACGCGGTGACGGTGTCGGTGCTGCGCAGCTGCACTCGATCGCGCAGCGGCGCGATGGCCGCGTCGATCAGCGGCTGGCTCACCCACACGGTCGGCCGCGTGTCAGCCATCGATCTGCCCGGGAATACGCGGGGTGATCGTGCCAACATCGCCGCACTGCGCGCGATGACGCAGCGCCTGGTCCATCAGCACCATCGCCACCATCGCCTCGGCGATCGGGGTGGCGCGGATACCGACGCAGGGATCGTGGCGACCGGTGGTGACGACCTCCACCACGTTGCCGGCCGTGTCCAGCGACGGGCCGGGCAGGCGCAGGCTGGAAGTCGGCTTGAGCACGATCGAGGCGACCACCGGCTGGCCGGTGGAAATGCCACCGAGGATGCCGCCGGCATGGTTGCTGGCGAAGCCCTGCGGGGTCAGCAGGTCGCGGTGTTCGGTGCCCTTCTGTGCGGCGCTGGCGAAACCGTCGCCGATCTCAACGCCCTTCACCGCGTTGATGCTCATCAGCGCGGCAGCCAGTTCGCCATCGAGCTTGCCGTAGATCGGCTCGCCCCAGCCTGGCGGCACGTTGTCGGCCACCACGTCCACGCGCGCACCGACCGAATCACCGGACTTGCGCAGCGCATCCATGTACGCCTCCAGCTCGGGCACCTGTGCGGCGTGCGGCCAGAAGAAGGGATTGTCTTCCACCGCCGACCAGTCGAAACCGGCCGGGGTGATGTCGCCCAGCTGCGACAGGTAGCCGCGCACGGTCACGCCGAAGCGCTCGGCCAGCCATTTCTTGGCGACTACGCCGGCGGCCACGCGCATGGTGGTCTCGCGCGCGGAAGAACGGCCGCCACCGCGCGGGTCGCGGATGCCGTACTTGTGCCAGTAGCTGTAGTCGGCATGGCCCGGGCGGAACTGCTGGCCGATGTTGGCGTAGTCCTTGCTGCGCTGGTCGGTGTTGCGGATCAGCAGGGCGATCGGCGTGCCGGTGGTCAGGCCCTCGTACACGCCGGACAGGATCTCGACCTCGTCCGCCTCGCGGCGCGCTGAGGTGTGGCGGCTCTTGCCGGTAGCGCGACGCTGCAGGTCGTGGGCGAATTCGGCCGCGTCCAGCGCCAGCCCCGGAGGGCAGCCATCGATCACGCAGCCGATGGCCGGCCCGTGCGACTCGCCGAACGTGGTGACGGTGAACAGCTTGCCGAACGAATTGGAACTCACGGGCGCTGCGCCGCCAGTTCGGTGATGCGCGCGCTGTGGGCGATCAGCTCGCGGCATTCGACCGCGAAGATGCCCATCTGGCCAACCTTGAATTCGATCCAGGCGAAGTCGACTTCCGGCAGCAGCTTGATCAGGTGCTGCTCGGACTCGCCCACTTCACAGATCAGCAGGCCGTCCTCGCTCAGGTGCAGCGGGGCATCGCGCAGGATCTTCAGCACCAGGTCCAGGCCGTCGTCACCGGCACGCAGGCCCATCTCCGGCTCGTAGGAGTATTCCTGCGGCAGGGCATCGGTCTCGTCGTTGGTGACGTACGGGGGGTTGGTGACGATCAGGTCGTAGTGGCGACCGGTCAGGCCGTTGAACAGGTCCGACTTGAGCAGGGTCACGTTGTGCGCCTGCAGGCGTTCCTTGTTTTCCTCGGCCAGCGACAGCGCGTCGTCGCTCAGGTCGACACCGTCCACTTCCCAGTTCGGGTAATAGTGGCCCATGGCGATGGCGATGCAGCCCGAACCGGTGCACAGGTCCAGCGCACGGCTGACATCGCGGCCGGCCAACCACGGCTCGAAGCCGCACTCGATCAGTTCAGCGATCGGCGAGCGCGGCACCAGGGCGCGCTTGTCGCTCTTGAAGCTCAGACCGGCGAACCAGGCCTCACCGGTCAGGTAGGCGGCCGGGATGCGTTCGTCGATGCGACGCTGGAACAGTTCCAGCACACGCACCTTCTCTTCCTGCAGCAGACGCGCCTGGCCGTAGGCCGGGCCCAGATCGTGCGGCAGGTGCAGGCTGTGCAGCACCAGCTGGGTGGCCTCATCCAGCGCGTTGTCGTAGCTGTGCCCGAAGGTCAGCCCGGCTTCGTTGAAACGGCTGGTGCCGTAGCGGATCAGATCGATGATCGTGTGGAGTTCGGCGGCCGTTTCAGCGGTCATGGCGGTACTGCGGGCAAAGTGGCCCTCGATTATAGGGGCTGGCGCCCGCGGCGGCATCCGTTGCGGCAGAAACGATCGAGCCGCAGCCGGTATGATGGAGCCCACTTCGCGCGGGGGCTCCCATGTTCAATCGCAACGCCGGCATCATCCTGCTGATCGCCCTGGCGGCGGGTCTCGGCCTGCTGGCCGCCCAGCAGGTGTTCGCGCCGAAGCCGCCGGCCAATGCCCCGGCCACCGAAGCGATCACGCTGTACCCGCAGCCGCGCGAACTGCCCGACTTCAATCTGGCCCAGTCCGACGGCACCCGCCTGATCCCGGGCGAACTGAAGGGTCACTGGACCCTGGTGTTCTTGGGCTTCACCTTCTGCCCGGACGTCTGCCCGACCACCCTGGCCGAGCTGGCCGGCGCGCAGAACCAGTGGGAGGCCCTGCCCGACAGCCTGCGCCCGCGCGTGCTGTTCATCTCGGTCGACCCGGACCGTGACAGCGCCACCCGCCTCGGCGAGTACGTGCACGGCTTCCACAAGGACACTCTGGCCGCCACCGCCGATGTGCCCTCGCTGGAGCGCTTCGCCACCTCGCTGGGCTTCGTGTTCCAGAAGGTGCCGGGCAAGCACTTCGACGAGAACCCCGAGGATTACACCGTCGAGCACTCGGCCAGCCTGGCCGTGCTCGACCCGCAGGGCCGCCTTGCCGGCCTGGTGCGGCCCCCGTTCAACGCGCCGGCCATTGCCCGCGACCTGCAGAAGCTGACCGAGAAAACCGCCCCATGAGCCTCACCACCGCCCTGACGTACGCCCTGCCCCACCGCCTGCTGTCCTCGATGGCGCGTTCGCTGGCGTACTCGGACGATCCGCGCGTGTCGCGCTGGCTGATCGACACGGTCACCCGCAAGTTCAACGTCAATCTGGACGAAGCGGCCAACCCGGACCCGCGCAGCTATGCCACCTTCAACCAGTTCTTCACCCGTGCGCTGAAGCCGGGCGCGCGCGTGGCCGATGCCGATCCGCGCAGCCTGGTGATGCCGGCCGATGGCCGCATCAGCCAGCTCGGCAGGATCGAAGCCGGCCGCATCTTCCAGGCCAAGGGCCAGTCGTTCACCGCCGCCGAACTGCTGGGCAGTGACGAGGATGCCAAGCCGTACAACGACGGCCTGTACGCCACCGTGTACCTGTCGCCGCGCGACTACCATCGCGTGCACATGCCGTGGACCGGCACCCTGCGCGAAACCGTGCACGTGCCGGGCCGCCTGTTCAGCGTCGGCCCGGCCGCCGTCAACGGCGTGCCGCGCCTGTTCGCGCGCAACGAACGCCTGGTCTGCCATTTCGACACCAGCTTCGGCCCGATGGTCAGCGTGATGGTCGGTGCGCTGCTGGTGTCCGGCGTGGAAACCGTGTGGAGCGGCGAAGAAATTCCGGCCTACGGTGACCGCATCACCCGCAAGGACTACCGCGGCCGGGGCATCCAGCTGGAGCGTTTCGCCGAGATGGCGCGCTTCAACTACGGCTCGACCGTGATCGTGCTGCTGCCGCCGGGCGTAGCCGAGTTCGCCCCGCAGCTGGGCGCCGAAAGCCCGGTGCAGCTGGGCCAGGCGCTGGCGAAGCTGCGCTGACAAAAAGGGGACGGAGGGGATTAAGTCGTTTATGCATAAACGACTTAATCCCCTCCGTCCCCTTTTTCCACAACGGAATGCCGGCCAGCGGCCGGCACTACCGGTACGCGCGTTACTGCAGGGCCGGAGCCGGGCCGACGTCCATGCCGTCATAGTCTTCCACGCCCTTTTCCGCGGCCAGGGCAGCGAATTCCTGGTTGCGGCGGTCCAGCGAGGCTTCGTCGTGGATCTCCACACGCTCCACGTGCAGCACGTGGAACGGCGCGTCGCCCTCTTCCGGCTCCTGCTCGAACAGTTCCACGAAGGTATAGCCCTGCGCCTGCAGGTGCTCTGCCAGTGCCTGCAACGGCTCAGCAGTGGAGTGCACGAAGAAGTACCCCCACAGCAACGGGCCGTTGATGTCCCAGTCGGTGTTTTCGCGGAGGTTGGCGAACAGGTTGCGGGTGTCTTCGAGATCCATGTGGGTTCCAGAGGTCGTGGGGGATTACTTGTCGCAGCCCTGCAGCTTCAGCGTCTGGCCGTGGCGCAGGCTGTAGGCCGGGGCCTTCAGGCCGTTGGCGCGGGCCAGGGTCGGCACGTCGCACTGGAACTTCGCGGCAATGGCGCCCAGGGTCTCACCCCGGCCCACCTTGTGGCTGCGCACCGGCTTCGGCCGTGCCGCCGGGCGCGGCGTGGCTACCGGAGCGACCGGTGTGGTCGGCACGCTGGTGGAGGCCGCGGCGTCGGCCACCGGCACCACGCCGCCCACGGCCACGCTGCCGGTGTAGCTGGCCGCGGTCGGGCGCTTGATCGCCGCGTTCAGATCGGCGGTGATCAGGGTGCGGGCCAGGTCGGCACGCGGGCCACTGACGCAGTTGCGCTGGTACAAGCCGGCAATGCGGGTGGTGGCGTTGATCAGCGTGCCGGCCGGAATCCAGCCATCGGCCTCATAGCGCGGGTTGAGATTGCGCAGCGCGCGCATGTAGCCATCACGGGTGCCGTGGCTGCCCAGGCAGATGGTCAGTTCGTAGATGGTGGTGGACTTGGCCAGGCGCAGCGTGGCCGGCTGCGCACTGATCTTCGGCAGCTCCACACCGTACTGCTGCGGGTGCAGGAAGATCCAGGCCGCGGCGATCACCATCGGCACGTAGTCCTTGGTTTCACCGGGGAACTGGTTGTAGACGCTGTCGGTCCAGAAGCTCTGGCCACCGCTCTGCTTGAACACGCGCGCGGCGCGGCCTTCGCCACCGTTGTAGGCGGCCACCGACATTTCCACGTTGTTGTTCAGTTCGCGCAGGCGCTCGTTGAGATAACTGGCGCTGGCCTCGGCGGCACTGCGTGCGTCAAAGCGCGTGTCGAAGCCGGTGCCGTCCGGGCCCAGGCCGAAGCGGCGGCCGGTGGCCGGCATGAACTGCATCAGCCCGGCGGCGCCGGCACGCGAGGAGGCATGCACACGGCCGTTGGACTCCTTGGCCATGATGCCGAACAGCAGCGCCTCCGGCAGACCACGCTTTTCCCACTCCGGCCACATCACCGCGCGCAGGTTCTGGTAGTTCTCGTAGCTGGTCAGCAGCGCCGGGCGCATGTCGGTCAACCAGCGGCGGATGCCGGCCTGCACGGCGGGGTTGTACTCGACCATGGTGTCGAAGGCATGTCGCTTGTCGTTGAGCAGCGCTGCAGCGCGCGCGGCCTCCGGCACGTCGGCGGTAAGCGGGCCGATATGGTCGGGGTCGGCTTCCAGGCGGTCACCACCCTCATCGGCCACGTCATCGCTGGCAGCGGCATCAGCATCATGCTTGAGCAGGCGCTTGTAGCTGGCCAGCAGGGTGCCCATCTGGCAGCCCTTCTGCTTCACGCAGTCGTTGAGGACATCTTCCATGTCCTCCAGCGCGGCGTCCGCCTCGTTGCTGCCCTTGGGGTCGGCATTGGCGACCAGCAGCAGCGCATCGCTGTAGCGCTTCTCGGCGGCGGTCATGCGCTGCTGCAGCGCATCCACCTTCACCTTGTCCCGGGCCGAAACCCGCTGCGCATGGGCGTCGGGCGCCAGGGAAACCAGGCCGGCCAGGGCCAGCAGCGGCCAACCGCGGGAAATCAGGACAGGAACGGGCATTGATGGCACTGTGTGCGAAACAGGCAGGCAGAGTAGCGGCGCCGCCAAGGTCCGGGCAAGCCGACCTTCGGCCCGTCACCGCCGGCGGTTAACATTGGGCTATTCACCACAAGGGCTGGACCATGGATCCGATTCTGCTCGGCAAAGGCATCACCGACGATATTGCCGTCACCCTGCTGCCGAAACTCGGCAACCGCCACGGCCTGGTGGCCGGCGCCACCGGTACCGGCAAGACCGTGACCTTGATGACCCTGGCCGAGGGCTTCTCGCGGCTGGGCGTGCCGGTGTTCCTGGCCGATGTGAAGGGCGATGTGTCCGGCCTGGCCGTGCCCGGCACCGGTGCCGAGAACCTGCTCAAGCGCGCCGCCGAGATCGGCGTGGCCGACTACGCGCCGGCCGCCAGCCCGACCATTTTCTGGGACCTGTACGGCAAGCTCGGCCACCCGGTGCGCACCACGGTCAGCGAAATGGGCCCGACCCTGCTGTCGCGCATCCTCGAGTTGAACGACACCCAGGCCGGCGTGCTCGACATCGTGTTCAAGCTGGCCGACGACCGTGGCCTGCTGCTGCTGGACATGGACGATCTGCGCGCCCTGCTCGGCCTGGTTGCCGAGGAACGCAAGGACATCTCCACCGAGTACGGTCTGGTCAGCGCGCAGTCCATCGCTGCGATCCAGCGCTCGGTGTTGCGCCTGGCACAGGATGGCGGCGAGAACTTCTTCGGCGAACCGGCCTTGGAACTGGCCGACATCATGCGGGTCAATCACGACGGCCGCGGCGTGATCGGCATCCTCGCCGCCGACCAGCTGGTGCTCAAGCCCAAGTTGTATTCCACCTTCCTGCTGTGGCTGCTGTCGGAGCTGTTCGAGCAGCTGCCGGAGGTGGGCGACCTGGACAAGCCGAAGCTGGTCTTCATCTTCGACGAGGCCCACCTGCTGTTCGACGACGCACCGGCCTCGCTGGTGCAGCGCATCGAGCAGGTGGTGCGCCTGATCCGCTCCAAGGGCGTGGGCGTGTATTTCTGCTCGCAGTTCCCCGACGACGTACCGGGCAACATCCTCGGCCAGCTCGGCAACCGCGTGCAGCACGCACTGCGTGCGTTCACACCGCGCGACCAGAAGGCGGTGAAGACCGCTGCCGAGACCTTCGTGCCGAATCCGAAGCTGGACGTGGCCAAGGTGCTCAGTCAGCTCGGTACCGGCGAAGCACTGGTCTCCACGCTGCAGGACAAGGGCGTGCCGATGCCGGTGCAGCAGACGATGATTGCACCGCCGCGCTGCCGGATGGGGCCGATCACCGAGGCCGAGCGCGCCCAGGTGCGTGCCGGCAGCCCGGTCGGCAGCCGCTACGACACCGCGATCAACCGCGAATCGGCCGCCGAGCTGCTGGCCCAGCGCGCGCAGAAGACGGTCGAGCAGGCGCAGGCGCCGGCGGCCCGCAGCCGCGAGCAGGACGAGGCGCAGGAAGGCGGTTTCGGCCAGGCGATCAAGGATGCGATCTTCGGCACCAAGCGCCGCCAGGGCATGATCGAGACCATGGCCAAGCAGACCACGCGTACCGTTGGCACCAAGCTGGGCAACCAGATCGTGCGCGGCCTGCTGGGCGGCATCTTCGGCGGCAAACGCTGACCTGCCCTCCCGGGGTCGGAGGCCTTTCCTGTGGAAAGGACCCGGCCCCATCGTTCCCCTGAAAAGAAGTTGCACCACATGTCGCGTTGGCGTCCCCCTGCAGAAAAGAGTACCGCCCTGATCACCGCCTCCGGCCACGCCCGGTTGAAGGCCGAACTGGATGAGCTGTGGCGTGTGCGCCGCCCGGAGGTGGTGAAGGCGCTGGCCGCCGCTGCCGCGGAAGGCGACCGCTCCGAGAACGCCGAGTACACCTACCGCAAGAAGCAGCTGGGTGAAATCGACCGCCGCGTGCGCTACCTGACCAAGCGGCTGGAATCGCTGCGCGTGGTCGACACCACGCCGACCGATCCGCAGGCGGTGTTCTTTGGTGCGTGGGTGGAACTGGAGAACGTGGACAGTGGCGACACCAGCCGCTATCGCATTGTCGGCCCGGATGAGACCGACGCAGGCCTGGGTTGGATCAGCATCGATTCGCCGCTGGCACGTGCACTGCTGAAGAAGCGGCTGGATGATGAATTCTCGGTGGAGCTGCCCGGCGGCCAGTTCACCTTTGCGGTAATCGGGGTGGAATACGAGCCGTTGTAGAGTCGACTGTCAGTCGACTACCGCGCGAAGCGCGGCACAAACCTCCGCAGCCGGACGGCAAACGCACCGCGATCCTCAATCGCGGATGATGACTCGCCGAAGCCATCTGTCAGGCGTTCACGGCCTCGGAACGAAGAGCAGTCGACTGACAGTCGACTCTACATAGCCCCGTGCAACGGCGGCGGATACTGGCGGCCGGCACGCAACGGGCGGAAGTACTCGGCATCTGCATAGAAGTCGGCGTCCTGTCTCTCGTGCCAGCCCGGAACTCCAGCCAACGGCAGCGGACGCAACTGCAGGGGATCGGTCACTGCCCTGCCTTCGGCGATGGCCGCGGTCACTGCGTCAACGCAGGTGTCATCGGCTTTGCCGTGCACCACCACGCACTTGCCCACCAGCCGGCGGCCCGGCAGCAGCGCCTGCTCCATCAGCGCGTGCCCGAATACCGCAGCGATGGCGATGTCGCCGCTCAGCCAGTGTCTCGATTCGAACAGCGCACACCAGTCGTGCACATCCCAGGCAGCCAGCAGCGTGTGATCGCGCACACGCACGATCACGCCGGTTTCGTCGAACTGGGTCAGTGCCGCCTGCGCGCGGTTGCGCTGACCCGGCGGCATCGCCTCGATATGCCGGCACTGCTGCGCATTGAGCGCCTGCTTGAGCTGCGGGTAGCGGGCCCACACCAGTGCGTTGAACAGGTCATGCCAGTTGTCGGCGCGGGTGGCGATGCGGCCCTGAGCGATGCGGGCTTCGTAGTGCAGGCCGTCGGCCAGCAGCCTGGCATCCTGCTCGACCAGCTGCTTGCCCGGTAGCGCGAGGCGTGCCTCGAGCGCTGCAATGGACGGCCACTCCGGGCCTTCCAACAGATCACGAACGTCGCGCAATCCGGCAAATACCGGGTGCGCGAACACCTGTGGATCGACCGCCGCACGCGGCGGCGGTACGAAGCGGCGGACGCCGCTGCCGTCACCGGCGGCGGTCGTCGCCGCAGTCACAGCATCTTGAGATCGAATGCCGGGCGGGTGGCGGCCGGCAGCGCGTCACCGTACAGGTCGTGCTCGTCGCTCTCGGTGATGTCCACGTCGACGAACTCACCCACGCGCAACGGCACCTGGTCGGCATTCTGGATGTGCACCAGGCCATCGATCTCCGGGGCATCGGCCTTGGAACGGGCCACCGCGATATCGCCTTCGATGGCGTCGACCAGGCACTGCTGCACGGTGCCAATCTTGGCCTCCAGGCGCGCAGCGGAAATCTGCGCCTGCTTTTCCATGAAGCGGGCCAGGCGCTCCTGCTTCACTTCCTCCGGAACCGCATCCGGCAGGTCGTTGGCGGTGGCACCCTCGACCGGCGAATAGGCGAACGCGCCGACGCGGTCCAACTGCGCTTCGTCGAGGAACGACAGCAGCTCTTCGAACTCGGCCTCGGTCTCGCCGGGGAAGCCGACGATGAAGGTGGAACGCACGGTGATGTCCGGCGCGATACGGCGCCAGTTCTGCACGCGCTCCAGGGTCTTCTCGACCGCGCCGGGGCGCTTCATCAGGCGCAGGATGCGCGGGCTGGCATGCTGGAACGGGATGTCCAGGTACGGCAGGATGCGGTTTTCGGCCATCAGCGGCACCACCTCGTCCACGTGCGGGTACGGGTAGACGTAGTGCATGCGCACCCACGCATCCAGCTCGGACAGGCCTTCGCACAGCGCCTTCAGACGGGTCTGGTAGGCCTTGTCGCGCCACATCTTCTCGGCGTACTTCACGTCCACGCCGTAGGCCGAGGTGTCCTGCGAAACCACCAGCAGCTCGCGCACGCCACCACGCACCAGGCGCTCGGCTTCACGCAGCACTTCATCCACCGGGCGCGAGACCAGCTTGCCGCGCATCGACGGAATGATGCAGAAGCTGCACTTGTGGTTGCAGCCCTCGGAAATCTTCAGGTAGGCATAGTGACGCGGGGTCAGCTTGATGCCGTAGTCGGGCACCAGGTCCACGAACGGATCGTGCTTGGGCGGCAGCGCTTCGTGCACCGCTTCCATCACGCTCTGGTAGTCCTGCGGGCCGGACACCGCTAGCACGTTGGGGTACGCCTCGCGGATCTGCTCCGGGCGCTTGCCCAGGCAGCCGGTGACGATGACCTTGCCGTTCTGGTTCATCGCCTCGCCGATCGCGTCCAGCGACTCGGTCACCGCCGAATCGATGAAGCCGCAGGTATTGACCACCACCACGTCGGCCGAATCGTAGGACGGCACGATGTCGTAGCCTTCCGAGCGGAGCTGGGTAAGGATGCGTTCGGAATCGACAAGGGCCTTCGGGCAGCCAAGGCTGACGAAGCCGACTTTGGGGTTCAGCTGGGACATGGAATCGCGGGACTCTGGGGGCCTGGGCCCCTGCCGTCGTGGCAGGGGTTCCTGGGGGCCGGGGCCTGAAAGGGCGCCAGTATACCGGGGTTGGCGGCCGCGCTCTGAATGGCCAGCCGCCCGATCACGCACAGCCGCTGACACCGCGCTAACCCACGCAGCGCCGACAATGCCGTTCTGTTCCCCGCAACGAGATGGAAACGATGGCCGAGTGGATCACCCTGGATACGCATCACGGCCCGGTACGGGCCTGGCACGCCCTGCCGGAAGGTACCCCGCGTGGCGGGCTGGTGGTGGTGCAGGAAATTTTCGGCGCCAACCCGCACATCCGCGGCGTGGCCGAGCGCTTCGCGGCCGAAGGCTATGCGGTGCTGGCGCCGTCCTTTTTCGACCTGATTGACGGCACAGAAGCCGATCCGGACGCCCTGCCCTATGACGCCGACGGCGTGAAGCAGGGCCTGGAACGGGTCAGCGCACTGGGCATGGAGAAGGCGCTGGAGGTGGTCCGTGCCGCAGCGACCCGGCTGGCCCCCTACGGCAAGGTCGGCACGGTGGGCTACTGCTGGGGCGGCACGGTGGCGATGCTGTCGGCCCTGCGTCTGGGCCTGCCCTCGGTCAGCTACTACGGTGCGCGCAACGTCCAGTTCCTGGATGAGACACCCAAGGCCCCGGTGATCTTCCACTTCGGTGCCCAGGACAAGAGCATCCCGCCGGAGGCCGTGCAGGCCCATCGCGAGAAGCTGCCGCAGATGGCCACCTTCGTCTATCCGGCCGACCACGCCTTCAACCGGGAGGTCGGACATGCGTATGATCCAGACAGCGCCACCCTGGCGCTGCAACGCACCCTGGACTTCTTCTCGGAGCATCTTGGATGAGCGAATTCGAACTCGATTCACGCCTGGCCACCGATAGCGTGCTGGTGGCGGAAGGACCGTTGTCGCAAGTGCGGCTGATGAACGACGAACGATTCCCCTGGCTGGTGCTGGTACCGCGCCTGGCCGGGGTGACCGAGTGGATCGAGCTGGACGGCGAGCAGCAGGACAAGCTGCGCACCGAGCTCAACCGCGCCTGCAAGGCCCTGAAGGGCGCCGACGGGGTGGAGAAGATCAATATCGGTGCGCTGGGCAACATCGTGCGCCAGCTGCATTTCCATGTGATCGGCCGCCATGACGGCGACCCCGCGTGGCCGGGCCCGGTCTGGGGCAGTGGCCCCGCGCACCGCTACGAGCCGGGTGCGCTGGACCAGCATGTCGCCTACTGGAAGGAACGGCTAGGATATCCAGCCCAGTCCTGAGCGTTTGCCGACCCGATGCGATTCAACCTCGTTGCCGCCGTCCTGCTGATCCTGATCGGCCTGTTCATGCTCGCCAGCAACCTCGGCTGGACGCACCTGAACCTGTCCAAGCTGCTGTTGACCTGGTGGCCGGTGGCACTGGTGGGCGTGGGCATCGCGATGCTGTTCGGTCGCGGGAAATAAGCTGGCGCCGGGCCATGCCCGGCGAGCGCAGCGTGTGGCCGCACCCATGAAAACGCCGGGCATGCCCGGCGTTTTCGTCATGCGATGGCGCGCCGCTCAGGTCCGCGGCAGGGTCACGCCGGTCTGGCCCTGGTACTTGCCACCACGATCGCGGTACGACGTCTCGCAGATGTCATCGGCGGCCGCCTGGAAGAACAGCATCTGCGCCACGCCTTCATTGGCGTAGATGCGTGCCGGCAGCGGCGTGGTGTTGCTGAATTCCAGGGTGACGTGGCCTTCCCACTCCGGCTCCAGCGGGGTCACGTTGACGATGATGCCGCAGCGCGCGTAGGTGCTCTTGCCCAGGCACACCACCAGGGTGTCGCGCGGGATGCGGAAGTACTCCACGGTGCGCGCCAACGCGAAGCTGTTGGGCGGGATGATGCATTCATCGCCGACGATATCCACGAAGCTGCCCGGATCGAAGTGCTTGGGATCGACGATGGTCGAGTTGATGTTGGTGAACACCTTGAACTCGCGCGAGCAGCGCACGTCGTAGCCGTAGCTGGAGGTGCCATAGCTGACGATGCGCTCGCCGTTGGCCTGCTTGACCTGCCCGGCCTCGAACGGCTCGATCATGCCGTGCTGCTCGGACATGCGGCGGATCCAACGGTCACTCTTGATGCTCATGCTTTGTCCTGGGGTACGAGGGGGCGCGAGGATTCTAGCAGGGGGCCGGGCGTTGCCGGCGGCCCCTGCCCTGGCACTTACAGCAGCGACGACAGGATCGGGATCGAGGCACGCGGACGCTTGCCAACCTCCTCGATCAGGCGCTGGGCGGCATGGCGGTAGGCCTGGGCCGGGACCGAATCCGGCTGGGCCACGGTGATCGGGGTACCGGAATCGCCCTGCTCGCGGATGCCGATCTGCAGCGGCAACGAACCCAGCAACGGCACGCCGTACTGCGCGGCCATGCGCTCGCCGCCGCCCTCGCCGAACAGGTGCTCGACATGCCCGCAGCTGCTGCAGGTATGCACCGCCATGTTCTCGACGATGCCGAGCACCGGCACCTCGACCTTCTCGAACATCTTCAGCGCCTTCTTCGCATCCAGCGTGGCGATGTCCTGCGGGGTGGTGACGATCACCGCGCCGGCCAGCGGGATCTTCTGGGTCAGGGTCAGCTGGATGTCACCGGTGCCCGGTGGCAGGTCGATCAGCAGGTAGTCCAGGTCATCCCACAGGGTGTCATTGAACAGCTGGGTCATCGCCGAGGTGGCCATCGGTCCACGCCAGATCATCGGCGTGTCTTCTTCGATCAGGTAGCCGATCGACATGGTGTCCACGCCGAACGCACGCAGCGGCTCGATGCTCTTGTTGTCGGGGCTTTCCGGGCGACCGGACAGGCCCAGCATGGCCGGCACGCTCGGCCCGTAGATGTCCGCATCAAGCACGCCCACGCGTGCGCCGAGCTGCTGCAGGGCCACGGCCAGATTGACCGCAGTAGTCGACTTGCCGACGCCGCCCTTGCCCGAACCAACCGCGATCACGTTGCGGATGCGGGCATGCGGCGTAAGTCCCTTCTGGACCTGGCTTGCATGGGGACGGCGGGGAGAACTGTTCACAACGAGCACCGGCGGGGTCAGGGGGAATAACCGAGCATCATACAAGCTGGACGTAACCTGACTGAAATTCAGGATTGCTACAGATTCGTGCACAGATTGTTAAGTTCATGTTACGTTCGACCCGCACTGTTTTGGGCTGCGGAGCTGGCATTTCCAGCCCGCGCGATGGCGCATGCGCAGTGCCGTTTTTGTTTTTGCTCTCCAATGGAACTACATGAACTACGTAAGCAACACCGCACGTCGCAACACGCTCGCCGTCGCCCTGATTTCCGCTCTGATGGCCGCCGCCCCGGCAATGGCCCAGGACAAGGCGACCAACCTGGACAAGATCACCGTCACCGGTTCGCTGATCCCGCAGACCCAGGTTGAAACCCAGACCCCGGTGATGTCCATCACCGCCCAAGACATCCAGACCCGCGGCTTCAGCAGTGTTGCTGAAGTGCTGCAGCAGTCGTCGCTGACCACCGGCGGCCTGCAGGGTGGCCAGACCTCGGGTTCGTTCACCCAGGGCGCCGAAGCTGCCGGCATGTTCGGCCTGAACCCGGGCTACACCAAGTACCTGATCAACGGCCGCCCGATGCTCTCGTATCCGGCGCTGTACAACGGCAGCGAAACCTTCAACAACATCAGCGGCATTCCGATCGACATCGTCGAGCGCATCGAAGTGCTGCCGGGCGGCCAGTCCTCGCTGTACGGCTCGGACGCGATCGCCGGTGTGGTCAACATCATCCTGAAGGAGCGCATGGACGGCGGCACCATGACCCTCCGTGGCGGCACCTACACCGAAGGCGGTGGCAGCAACATCCGCTTCAGCGCCGCCAAGGGCATCAACGCCTTCGACGACCGCTTCCATGCACTGTTCAACGTGCAGATCGAGAACGGCAGCCCGATCTGGGGCTACCAGCGCGACATCACCCGCCAGAACAACCCGGTCGGCTACACCGCCCAGGTCCCGTCGAACGACTTCGCCGTCATCACCAACGCTGACAACAAGCTGCTGATGATGGACCCGAGCCGTTGCGCGAACGTCGCTGGGCTGTATGACGGCACCACCGTGGTCGGCCAGCGCCCGTCGGGCGAGTCCTGCGGTTCGGTGTACAGCGCCGGCTACAAGACCCTGAAGAACGGCAAGAACAGCGGCCAGTTCTACTCGTCGATGACCTTCGACGTGAACGACAACTTCCAGCTGTTCGCCGATGTGCTGTACAGCAAGGAAAAGACCGAGTTCACCTCCGGCTCCAGCGCCCTGTGGTGGGGCACCAAGTCGAGCCTGGGCAGCTTCTACGACCAGGGCCTGGGCAAGGTCGTGAACCTGCAGCGCGCCTTCGCGCCGGAAGAAATCGGCCCGGGCCACTACAACAACATCATGAACTCCGACGAAAGCCGTGCCTACCAGGTCACCCTGGGCGGCAAGGGCATGGTCGGCGACTGGGACTACAGCGCCAGCTTCACCCGTGGTGAGTACCGCCTGGACCAGAACCGCTTCGTGCGCTGGAAGGACAAGATCGATGGCTTCTTCGGCGACAACGTGCTGGGCCCCAAGCTGGGCACCACCGCTGATGGCTTCGACATCTACAACCCGGACTACGCGGCCTTCTACTCGCCGATCACTCCGGACCAGTTCGCCAGCTTCACCGGCTACGGTACCCACCGCAGCAAGACCTGGCAGAACCTGGGCCGCGTGCAGGTGACCAACGGCTCGCTGTTCAGCCTGCCGGGCGGTGACGCCGGCCTGGCCGTTGTGCTGGAAGGTGGCAGCGAAGGTTGGGACTACTCGCCGGACCAGGCTTTCGTCAAAGGCAATGTGTGGGGCACCACCGCCGTCGCCGGCGCCGGCCACCGCAGCAACTATGCGGTCACCAGCGAGCTGCGCATGCCGCTGCACGATAAGCTGACCGTCAGCGCGTCGGGCCGCTATGACGCCTTCAAGATTGCCGACAAGACCGTCGACAAGGCCACCTACAGCATCGGTCTGGAATTCCGTCCGATCGAGAGCCTGCTGCTGCGCGGCAAGTACGGTACCGCCTTCCGCGCACCGACCCTGTCCGATGCCTTCCAGGGCATGAGCGGTTCGTACTCGTCCGGCCAGAACGACTACTACCGCTGCAGCCAGATGGGCTACGGCCTGCGTGACGAGGCCTGCTCGTTCTACAAGAACACCTCGGTGTACAGCGAAAAGTCCGGCAACCCGGACCTGAAGCCGATCACCGCCGACGTCTGGAGCGCAGGTGTGGTGTGGGCCCCGGTCAGCAACTTCTCGCTGTCGGCCGACTACTACAACTGGAAGATCAAGAACGAGGTCAAGACCCTCAGCAGCGACCAGCTGCTGCTGGCCGAGTACCAGTGCCACAACGGCCTGCCGAACAACACCTCGGCCAGCTGCGGTGACGTGACCAACTGGGTGTCCCGCGATGCCGGTGGCAACCTGACCCGCGTGTACACGCCGAAGCTCAACGTTGCCAGCCAGAACCTGGAAGCGGTGACCGTGGCGGCCAAGTACCAGCAGGATATCGGCCGCTTCGGCTCGCTGATGTTCTCCGGCAACTACACCAACATGCTGAAGCGTGAAGTGCAGCCGATGCCGGGTGCCGCCAAGCTGGATCTGCTGAGCGATCCGTACAACATGTGGTACTACGACAACTTCGCCAAGGTCCGCGGCGATCTGTCGGTGGCCTGGAACATCGCCAAGTTCACCACCACCGTGTACGCCAACTACGTCGGCAGCACCCCGAACTACCTGGCCTACACCGGCCGCAGCTACGGCTACGTCCACTCCTCCGGCGCCAAGGCCGGCAAGTGGGGTTCGTACACCACGTACAACCTGAGCATGAACTACCAGGCACAGGAAGATCTGGTCCTGTCGCTGATGGTCAACAACGTGTTCAACAAGCTGCCGGAAGGCCAGCGCTACAACTACCCGGGCAACGAATCGACCCCGTTCAATGACGGCTTCTACAGCGTCTACGGCCGCCAGATCTCGGCCCAGGTCAAGTACAACTTCTGATCCCGTCGTTTTCCGGACTTCGTGTCTGGACCAGGCCCCGCTTCGGCGGGGCCTTTTTTTTGGTTCCAGGAAGCCTTCGGTAAAGCATTGATGCAGAAGCAGCAAATGCACTACGAAAGAATGCCCTTCATATCGCCATCTTTTGAAACACGCCAAAACAATTGGCGTTAGTCATTGATATATCGCCATTTTTCAGGCAAAAGCCCGATTGACGAAATGACGATCGTGTGTTCCCTGCGTTAAGTGCGTGTTACGGTCCGGCTGAATGGAATGCAACTGAACAGATCGTTAAGCCGACACGGAAGCCGGTAGCCAAGACATCGCTCACTACGGGGATTTTCCATGTCTCGCCATCGTTCCACACTCTCGCGCCACCCACTGACGCTCGCCCTGCTCGGCACACTGCTCGCCTCCGGCACGGCCCTGGCGCAAAGCGGCAATGCACCGACCCAGCTTGACCGCGTGACGGTCACCGGTTCGCTGATTCCGCAGACCGAGATCGAGAACCACACGCCGGTCCTGACCGTGACCGCAGAGGACATCCAGACCCGCGGCTTCACCAGCGTTGCCGATGTCCTGCAGCAGTCCTCGCTGTCCACTGGCGGCCTGCAGGGTGGCCAGACCTCGGCCTCGTTCACCCAGGGCGCCGAAGCCGCCGGCATGTTCGGCCTCAGCCCGGGTTACACCAAGTACCTCATCAACGGCCGCCCGATGCTTTCATATCCGGCGCTATACAACGGCGGCGATACGTTCAACAACATCAGCGGCATTCCGATCGACATCGTCGAGCGCATCGAGATCCTGCCGGGCGGCCAGTCCTCACTGTATGGCTCCGATGCGATCGCTGGCGTGGTCAACATCATCCTCAAGGAACGCATGGATGGTGGCGTCCTCAACGTCCGTGGCGGCGCCTACAGCGAAGGCGGCGGCAACAGCTTCCGCTTCAGCGGCGCCCGCGGCTTCAATGGTGTCGATGACCGCTTCCACGCGCTGGTCAATGTGCAGTACGAAAAGACCAGCCCGATCTGGGGCTACCAACGCGATCTGACCAAGGTCAACAATCCCGACGGCTACAGCCCGCAGTACGTTTCCAACGATTTCCTGGTGCTGCTGCCGGCCAACAACAACCGTTACGCGATGATGGACCCGAACCTGTGCGCCAACGTCGCCGGGCAGTTCGATGGCACCACCGTGCTCGGCACCCGACCCACCGGCCAGGCATGCGGCTCGACCTATGGCACCGGCTACAAGACCATCAAGAACGGCAAGGAAAGCGCGCAGATCTACAGCTCTGCCACCTTCGACGTGAATGACAATTTCCAGCTGTTCGGCGATGCGCTGTACAGCCTGGAAGAGGTCAAGTACGCGACGGGTTCCGGCTACACCTGGTGGGGCACCTCTTCCGGTTGGGGCCGCTTCTACGACCAGGCCAGCGGCCAGTACATGAACCTGCAGCGCGTGTTCGCCCCGGAAGACATCGGCGGCGCCGGCTACCGCGACATCATGAACACCGACCGCAACAAGGCCTATCAGGTGACGCTGGGCGGCCGCGGCACGGCCGGCAACTGGGACTACAGCCTCAGCTTCACCCGCGGCGAGTACAAGCTGACCGAGCGCAATTTCGTGCGCTGGAATGACCCGATCAACGATTACTTCGAACAGCGCGTGCTCGGCCCGGTGCTGGGAACCACCAGCACCGGCTACGACATCTACAGCCCGAACTGGGAAGCCTTCTACGCGCCGCTGCCGGCCGGTGACTTCCAGACCTTCACCGGCTACAGCTACAGCCAGAGCCGCACCTGGCAGAACCTGGCCCGTGCACAGGTCACCAATGGATCACTGTTCAAGCTGCCCGGCGGCGACGCCGGCCTGGCCGTGGTCGTTGAAGGTGGAAGCGAAGGCTGGGACTACAGCCCCGATCCGGGCCTGATGGATGGCAGCGTCTGGGGCACCACGGCGGTCTCCGGTGCCGGCCACCGCAGCAACTATGCGGTGACCGGCGAACTGCGCCTGCCCCTGCATGACATGCTGACGGTGACCGGTTCCGGTCGCTACGACGCCTTCAAGATCGGCAGCAACACCGTCGACAAGTCCACCTACAGCATCGGCGTCGAGTTCCGTCCGATCGAAAGCCTGCTGTTCCGCGGCAAGTACGGTACGGCGTTCCGCGCTCCGACGCTGTCCGACGCGTTCCAGGGCCGTAGCGGCTACTACGCCAACGGCTCCACCGACTACTACCGCTGCGGCCAGTTGGGCTACGACCCGGCCAACACCACCGGTTGCCCGTATGACAGCGTCTCGGTATTCGGCACCCGCGCCGGCAATCCGGACCTGGAACCGATCACCGCCGACGTCTGGAATGCAGGAGTTGTGTGGGCACCGATCAACAACCTGTCGCTGTCGGTGGACTACTACAACTGGAAGATCAAGAACGAGGTCGATACGCTCAGCTCCGACCAGCTGC
This sequence comes from Stenotrophomonas sp. 99219_Sma, assembly GCF_056480785.1. Classification (NCBI taxonomy): domain Bacteria; kingdom Pseudomonadati; phylum Pseudomonadota; class Gammaproteobacteria; order Lysobacterales; family Lysobacteraceae; genus Stenotrophomonas; species Stenotrophomonas sp. 99219_Sma. Next base: position 3,263,362 of record NZ_CM151117.1, read on the forward strand.
TGCTGGCCGAGTACTACTGCCGTGGCGGCCAGGCCAACAACACCTCGGCCAGCTGCCAGAACGTCAACGACTGGATCACCCGCGATGCGTCCGGCGTGCTGGACGAGATCTACACCCCGAAGATGAACGTCGCCCGCCAGAACCTGGAAGCGCTGACCGCCAGCTTCAAGTACGTGCACGACATGGGCCGCTTCGGTTCGCTTCAGTTCTCGGGCAACTACACCGACATGCTCAAGCGCGAACTGCAGCCGCAGCCGGGCGATGAGTTCCTGGACCTGCTGCGTGACCCGTACGCGATGTGGGTGTACGACTCGTACGCCAAGGTGCGCGCCGATGGTTCGGTCGGCTGGGCCAAGGACAAGTGGACCACCACCCTGTACGCCAACTACATTGGCAAGACGCCGAACTACATGGCGTACGTGGGCAATGGCTACGACTACGTCCACAGCTCCGGCTACAAGGCAGGCAAGTGGGGCTCCTACACCACTTACAACCTGAGCGTGAACTACCGTGCATTGGACAACCTGACCCTGTCGCTGATGGTCAACAACGTGTTCAACAAGATGCCGGACAACCAGCGCTTCAGCTTCGCCGGCACCAGCGGCCAGCCGTACAACAATTACCTGTACAACGCCTACGGGCGTGCCATCTATGTGCAGGCCAAGTACGAGTTTGGCGATCACTGATCCAGGCCCTTGCCGCACCAAAGACCCCGCCCCCGGCGGGGTTTTTTTTTGCTGGTCGTCCCTCCAGGGCGTGACGCGCGCCCGGGCATTCACGCCAAGTTGACTGGATTCACGTCTTCGTTCATCTTCAGGTCATATTGATGTGCCCGCCACAAGGACCCTGCCGACCATGGAACTGCGCTTGTCCCCCGCCCGCCTTGGCGCCGCCGCACTGGCGGCGCTGTGCATTGCCCCTGCCCTCGCAAGCCCTCTGCCAGCCGAGGATTTCGCCAAGATCCCCACCATCCAGTCGGTCACCATGAGCGCCGACGGCAAGCAGCTGGTCGCGATCGTCGCCGCGCCCGGCAGCGACAACAGCGATACCGCCCTGGCCAACTGGAACCTGGATAACCTCGGCGCCGGTCCGGTCGCCATCACGCCATCCGGTGACCGGATGAAGTTCATCGCGGCAAGCGCACTGAAGGCGGGACGCAACCTCGTCATCGGACGCCAGGAATGGACAGGCAAACTCGGCGGCTGCGGTGAAGGCAACAGTACGGGAGCCACCAAGACCTTCCTGACCAAGGCCTACCTCACCGACGCCACCCAGACCAAGTTCGACGAGGCGTTCGCCAACAACACCCGCACGCTCGGGGTCAGCCCCGAGACCCTTCGCTGCCTCGAACTTGCGGGTACCGCCTCGCTCGTCCATGGGCTGCCGCTGGATGCAGACAGGGTCATCATCAGCCAGCTCAATGAGGCCACGCTGCAGGCCAACTACTACCGCTTCAACCTGCGCACGGGCCAGACCGAACTGCTGTTCAAGGGCAGCTCCCGCACGTCACCCGGCCTGTTCCATCCCCGCACAGGGGAAGTCCTTACCCAGACCCAGGTCGAATCCGCCGGCTCCGACGATTTCGAACAACGCATTCTGATCAAGAACAGCGCCGGCCAGTTCGAAGTGCACGCCCCCCTGACCACCCGACTGAGCGAACGCTATACGGTGGAAGTCGTCGGCATAGACGATGACAGCGGCAAGCTGTACGTGCTGACCGACCAGTTCTCCGATCTGGTGCAGGCGCGACTGTACGATCCTGCCAAAAAGGAGTTCGACAAGGAGCCTCTGGCCGCCCATCCGTCCTTCTCGATCAGTTCACTGATCCTGGGCACGCGCAAGAGCAACTTCAACCAGGTCCTCGGCTTCTATATCGACGGTCCGCAGCGACAGGCCGTGTACGTGGATCCGCAGATGAAGGCCCTGCAGGAGGGCCTGCAGAAAGCCTATCCCGGCCTGAGCATCTACATCACCGGCTACAACGACGACCTTTCGCGCGTCCTGTTCACCACGGAAAGCAACCGCAACCCGAAGAGCTACTTCATCCTGGCCGATCGCAAGGATGTCGTGCCACTCGGCAATGAGCGCCCCTGGGTGGACAGCAAACAGATTGGCGAACAACGCTGGGTGACCTACACCGCACGCGATGGGCTGCAGATTCCAGCGATTCTGGATCTCCCGCCGGGCTGGAAGCAGGGCGACGGCCCGCTGCCGGCACTCGTTCATCCGCACGGCGGGCCGTGGGCGCGCGACTACACTGGCTGGGATGCATCAGGCTGGGTACCGTTCTTCACTTCGCGCGGCTACGCCGTGTTGCGCCCTCAGTACCGCGGCAGCGCCGGCCTTGGCCGCAAGCTCTGGCTGGCAGGTGACGCCGAGTGGGGCCAGAAGATGCAGGACGACAAGGATGACGGCGCCGCCTGGCTGGTCTCACAGGGCATCGCCGCCAAGGACCGGATCGCGATCTTCGGCTATTCCTACGGTGGTTTCGCGGCTGCCGCTGCAACGGTCCGAAGCCCATCGCCCTACCAGTGCGCCATCGCGGGTGCCCCGGTCACTGATCTTGGCCGACTGGGCACCTCCTGGAGCCAGAACCGCCTGCAACGCATTCTGCAGGGGCGCACGGTGAAGGGCATGGACCCGATGCAGAACACCGCGAAGGCCACGATTCCTCTGCTGACCTTCGTCGGCGACCGTGACGTACGCACGCCGTCCTTCCATGCGAGGAACTTCTACAACGGCGTACAGGGCAAGGTGCCGGCCCGGTTCGAACTGATCCCCGACATGCCGCACAGCATGCCCTGGTACCCCGTGCACTTCCGGACGACATTGACGCTCATGGCCGACTACCTGAGCAAGGATTGCGGCCCCGGCGGCCTCTGATCCCTCCCCGGGCACCCTCGCTTTCACCAAGCCCCTGCCGGCCAGGCAGGGGCTTTTTCATGCCCCAAATACTGAATTTCCCCATAACAACAGCAAGTTAAGAGATTTTAATATTCATGTTGCATTTACTTTACGCGACTCATACACTCCATTAACCGAAGCATAACAAGTGGGGATCAAAACGAAATGCGCAACGCCAACCGCCAATCAAAGCCAAGCCGCGTCCCGTTGACTCTTGCTGTGCTGGCCTGCCTGCAGGTCGCACCGGCTCTGGCCCAGGAATCCACCCAGCAGGAAGCAAAGGCGTCAAGCAGCTCAAGCGCTTCCACCCGCGCAACCGATCTTGACAAGGTTACGGTCACCGGCTCCCTGATCCGCCGTGCGGACTACGAGACCACTTCGCCGGTGTTCACGATCAACGCCGAAACCAATGCGAAGCAGGGCCAGGTCAACGTGGCCGAGTTCCTGCAGAAGTCGGCCATCGGTTCGGCCGAAACCCAGATCACCCACCAGTTCGGCGGCTTCGTCGTGGACGGCGGCACCGGCGTACAGACCGTGTCGCTTCGCGGCCTGGGCGCCAACCGCACCCTGGTGCTGCTCGATGGCCAGCGCCCCGGCCCGGCCGGTACCCGTGGCGCCGTCGGCGCCTTCGACCTGAACGTCATTCCCACCGCCATCCTGCAGCGTGCCGAGATCGTGAAGGACGGTTCGTCCTCGATCTATGGTTCCGACGCGGTGGCCGGTGTGGTCAACCTGATCACCAAGAAGAACATCGAGCGCCCGGAGCTGACCGTCACCGGTCGCGTGCCGACCGAGGGTGGCGGCGAAGTGTTCTCGGCGTCGCTGGCCAATGGCTGGAACTTCGAAAAGGGCAGCGTCGTGGCTGCCGTCGAGTGGTACAAGCACTATGAGCTGACCCGCGGCGACCGCGACTATCTGAAGTGCGGCAACGACCTGATCAAGGACGCGGACGGCAACCGCATCGATCGCGAAGATCGCTCGGTCAACGCCGGCACCCCGCTGGCCGGCTGCAACAACATGCTTCACAACGTGGTCGACATCGGCAGCACCCGCTATGTGCCGTCGGGTGATGGCACCACTGTCGGCCCGCTGCCGGGCTACCGCCCGCGCAAGACCCAGACCTATGCGCGTGGCCAGGCCTTCTACGATGAGCCGTTGAACTTCGCCCGTTGGGGCGAGGGCCAGATCATCAACCAGCAGGAACGCAAGACGGTCTACCTGGCAACCGATTTCGGCTTCGATTCGGTCAACTGGAAGACGCAGTTCCTGTTCAACCGCCGCGAAACCGAAACGTTCGCCTGGCGCCAGTTCTTCCCGTACGCATACCTGCCGGGCACCCGCATCGAAGCCAATCCGGTGATGCTGTTCAAGTCGCAACAGGATGTGACGGTCGACTACTTCTATGCCGCCACCAAGCTTGACGGCCTGTTCAAGGGCACCGACACCTGGGCATGGGAAGTCAATGCGAACTTCAGCCACTCCAAGGGCAAGTACGGTAACCTCGCCATCCAGGCCTCCAAGAGCGGCGACCTGGACTACACCGATGCTCCTCCGGCGGTGAACTACTTCGATCCGGAGTACCTCAGCGGCCGCAAGGTCGATGAACTGGTCGACAAGCTGGGCGTCTGGGACTGGGGCAAAACCATCTACAAGCAGGCCACCATCAACGCCGTCGTCAGCGGCGACCTGTTCGAGATGCCGGCGGGTGCGGTCGGTTTTGCGGGCGGCCTGGAATACCGCTACTACTCGATCAACGACCAGCCGGGCGAATTGTCGCGCGCCGGTGACATCTGGGGCTCGTCCTCGGCTGATGTGACCAAGGGCAACGACAAGGTCAAGGAAGCCTTCGTCGAGCTGGACGTTCCGCTGCTGAAGGGCCTGCCTGCGGTGGAGTCGCTGAGCCTGAACGCCTCCGGCCGTGTATTCAAGTACGACACGGTGTCCGGTTCGGACAACGTCTGGAAGGTCGGCCTGAACTGGCAGATCATCCCATCGGTGCGTCTGCGTGGCTCGATCGGCACTTCCTACCGTGCTCCGGGCCTGTATGAGCTGTACCTGGGCAACCAGACCGGCTTCTTCCAGCAGGCAAACGATCCGTGCGTCCGCTGGGGTGAAAGCTCCAACAGCGCCTATCAGACCAACTGCGCAGCCGCAGGTATTCCCGCCGATTATGCGGGCGGCGGCTCGAGCGGTACCTCGTACGCCACCGGCGGTGGCAGTGGCCTGATTCCCGAAACCTCGCGTGCGAAGACTGCGGGTATCGTGTTCACTCCGACCTTCGCCAACCTCAGCGTGGCCATCGACTACTTCGACTATGAAGTGAAGGATGAAATCGCCCAGCTCGGCAGCACCAACATCATGCGCGGCTGCTACGGCGGCACGGTGTACCCGAACAGCTACTGCGACCTGCTGAAGCGCAACCCGGCTACCGGCAACCAGCCGTATGCGGTGACCGAGATCCAGAACAAGTACATCAACATCAACAAGCAGCGCACCCGTGGTTACGACCTGACCGCCAACTTCGATCACGACTTCTCGTTCGGCAAGTTCTCGGCCGAGACCCAGGTCACCTACACGATCGAAGACACCCAGGAAGTGTTCTCCAGTGCGGCTGCAAGCGGCCTGGAATCCTCGGAACTGCTGGGCGACATCGGCCGTCCCAAAGTCGTGGGCAATCTGGCATTGAGCCTGACCCGTGGCGACTGGTCGTTCAACTGGCTGACCACCTATATCCACAAGACCGAAGACATCGACCTGAACCCGGTGTACACCTATCAGGGCCGTCCGAACTCCTACCGTGACATCGTTGCCGATTCGCGCACGTACCACACCGCTTCGGTCAGCTACGCGCAGGCCGACTGGGAAATCCTGGTGGGTGTCAGCAACATTTTCAACAAGACCCCGCCGTTGATCTCCACCGGCGTCAGCGATGCCCGCTACGGCAACATCCCGGCATTCGCAACCCAGTACGACCTGTACGGCCGCACCCCGTTCGTGCGTCTGAAGTACAAGTTCTGATCCACGCCTTATCGCAGTACCCCGACAGACCCGGCTTTTGCCGGGTCTGTCTTTTCCGGCCCACGAAGCGGCCCCCTTGCGCCCGGCCATGACCTTCGACACCCTTGCAGGGCAGGCCGGCGGCGTATTGTTCGGCCCACGGCCGTCCCCGCGGCCCTTCCCTGACTCACTCGGCCTGGAGGCCATCAAAGTGACCCGTACTCCCAAGATCGTGCTGCTGACCCTGGCCGTTTCGGCCGCGCTGGTCGGCTGCGGCAAGAACGAAACCCCGGCCAAGGATGCCACCGCCTCCACGCCGGCTGCGGCCGAAGCCACCAACTACACGCTGGACGAGAGCAAGCTGCCGGCCTACAACGCCTTCCAGCCCAGCGATCTGGATGCCAGCAAGGACGCCTGTGGCGCCTTCGGCGACTACGTCAACAGCAAGTGGCTGGCCGCCAATGAAATTCCGGGCGACCGCACCAGCTGGGGCGCGTTCACCATCCTCGACGAGCGTTCGGTAGCCGTGCAGCACCAGTTGGCTGAACAGGTCGCGCAGGTCAAGAACCCGAACCATATCGAGAAGATCGTCGGCGACCTGTGGGCCACCGGCATGGACGAAGCCAAGATCAATGCCCAGGGCATCGAGCCGCTGAAGGCCGACCTGACCGCGATCGACGGCCTGCAGGACAAGGCGGCCATCGCCGACTACCTGCGCAGCAGCGCGGCCAAGGGTGACAACGTCCTGTTCGGCTTCGGCGCCGAAGCCGACTTCAAGAACTCGGCCGTCAACCTGGCCTACGCCAGCCAGGGCGGCCTGGGCCTGCCGGACAGCACCTACTACACCGATGCCAAGAACGCCGACAAGCTGAAGGCCTACCAGGCACACGTCGCCAAGGTGCTGGAGCTGTCCGGCGTCGCCGCTGCCGACGCTGCCAAGCAGGCCGAGGACGTGGTCAAGTTCGAGACCCGCCTGGCCAAGGCCTCCAAGTCGCGCGTCGAGCTGTCGCGCAACGTCGAGCTGTACTACAACCCGGTCACCCTGGCTGACGCCGACAAGCTGACCCCGAACTTCAGCTGGACCGAGTTCTTCAAGTCGCAGGGCGTAGCCGCGCCGGAGAAGTTCTCGCTGGCCATGCCGGCCTTCCATGAGGAAGTGAGCAAGGCGCTGGGCGATACCGATCCGTCGGTGTGGCGCGCCTACCTGCGCTTCCACACCGTGGACAGCGCCTCGCCCTACCTGGCCGATGCCTTCGTTCAGGAGAACTACGAGTTCTACGGCAAGACCCTCAACGGCCAGAAGGAACAGAAGCCGCGCTGGAAGCGCGTGCTGGGCACCATCGAGAACGACGCCGGTGAAGCCTTCGGCCAGCTGTACGTGAAGGTTGCCTTCTCGCCGGAAGCCAAGGCGAAGATGGAAGAGCTGGTGAAGAACCTGGCCGCTTCGCTGAAGGAACGCATCCAGGGCCTGAGCTGGATGAGCGATGAAACCAAGGCCAAGGCCATCGCCAAGTGGGAAACCTTCACCCCGAAGATCGGTTACCCGGACAAGTGGCGTGACTGGGCGGGCCTGCAGACCCAGCGCGACAGCTACCTGGGCAATGTGCGCGCGGCCAGTGAGTTCAACTACAAGTTCAACCTGTCCAAGATCGGCAAGCCGGTGGACAAGACCGAGTGGGGCATGACCCCGCAGACGGTCAACGCCTACTACAACCCGCTGCAGAACGAGATCGTGTTCCCGGCCGCCATCCTGCAGCCTCCGTTCTTCGATCCGAAGGCCGACGACGCACTGAACTATGGCGGCATCGGTGCGGTGATCGGCCACGAAATGACCCACGGTTACGACGACCAGGGTGCACGCTTCGGGCCGACCGGCAACATGGAAGACTGGTGGACTGCCGCTGACAAGAAGAACTTCGAAGGCTTGACCGGCAAGCTGGTCAAGCAGTTCGACCAGTACAAGGTCGACGGCCAGGCCGTGAACGGTCACCTGACCTTGGGCGAGAACATCGCCGACCTGGGCGGCCTGGCTACCGCCTACGACGCCCTGCAGAAGGCCTCCGCCGGCAAGGAAGATGCAAAGGTCGATGGATTCACCCGCGACCAGCGCTTCTTCTTCAACTGGGCCACCGTGTGGCGCACCAAGTACACCCCGGAAAACGCCAAGGTCCGCCTGGCCACTGACCCGCACGCGCCGGCGCAGTTCCGAGCCATGGGTGCGCCGTCGAACCTGCCGACCTTTGCTGCGGCCTTCCAGTGCAAGGCCGGTTCGCCGATGGCCCGCGCCGGCGAGCAGCAGGTGGTGATCTGGTAAGCCCTGGCTGATGCCAAGGTAGACCTGCAGAGGCCCGGGAATTCCCGGGCCTTTGTTTTTTGCCGCGCCCGTCATCCACGCATGGCGTGGATCTGCTGCGCCTGTGCAGGCCCACGCCGTTGGTAGATGCCGACCTTGGTCGGCGTATGGCACGGCGGAGCCACCGTGATGCGTGCATGCGGTGTCGATGCCACACACCCGGTAGCGCCGGGCCATGCCCGGCGGATGCGCCGTGATGCGTGCATGCCGCGCCCATGCGCGGCTTGCTATAGTGCGCGCGCCCTCAATCCATCACGGATTCGTTCCACATGCCCAATTTCCGTCCGCTTGCCATCGCCCTGGGCATCAGCCTGGCGACTCTGGTCCCGACCCACGATGCCTTCGCCGCCAAGAAAAAGGCCGCGCGTGCCCCGGCTGTCAGTGCCCAGTGCAGCGACTTCTACGACGCCACCAATGCCGGCTGGCTGAAGGCCAACCCGGTGCCGCAGACCGGCGCCACCACCGCGCTGGGCCAGCTGGTCGACCGCAGCCGCCAGCAGCAGCGTGAACTGCTCGACGCAGCGATGAAGGCGCCGCAGGGCAACGTGCAGAAGCTGCTGGGTGACTTCTGGGCCAGTGGCCTGGACGAAGCGGCCGTGGAAGCAGACGGCTCCAACCCGATCGCCCCGCTGCTGACCCGCATCAACGCCATCAAGAAGGCCAAGGATGTGCCGGCCTCGATCGCCGCACTGCACCAGGTCGGCATCCCGGTGGCATTCAACTTCGGCCCCGACGTCGATCTGAAAGCGCTGGACCGTCACATCGGCTACTTCATGCAGGGCGGCATGGGCCTGCCGGATCCGGCGTTCTATACCCGTACCGACGCCGACACCGTGGCGCTGATGGGCCGCTACCGCAACTACGTCAAGCAGATCCTGGCGCTGACCGGCACCCCGGCGGCCAAGCTGGATGCCGAGTCGCAGGCGGTGATCGCGCTGGAAACCGAGCTGGCACGCAATGCGCAGTCGCTGGCCGGCATCAACAACCCGTTCAACAACTACGCGCCGATCTCCACCAAGGAGCTCAACAGCCGCTACCGCAACCTGCAGCTGGATGCCTTCCTGAAGGCACAGGGCGTGGATGACGACCTGGTCTCGCTGGCCGACCCGGGCCTGTTCAAGCAGCTCGACGGCATGGTCACCAAGCTCAAGCCGGACCAGTGGAAGGCCTACCTGCGCTGGCGCGTGGGCGACTCGATGGCGCCGTACCTGTCCAAGGCCTACCGCGACGCCGAGTTCGAATTCCGCGGCCGCGTGCTGCGTGGCGAAACCCTGCCGCCGCAGCGCTGGGAAGACGTGCTGGAGGCGATCAACGTAGCCGCTGGCCCGATGGTCGGTCGCGAATACGCTGCCCGTTACCTGTCCGCCGAAGATCGTCGCCAGGCGGCGTGGATCGTCGACAAGGTGCGCGAAGTGCAGATCGAAGCGGTCAAGAACAGCAGCTGGATGAGCACCGAAGCCAAGGCCGAAGCGCAGGCCAAGCTGGCTGCGCTGAAGATCGAGATCGGCACCCCGCTGCGCGACCTCGACTACAGCGTGCAGCCGATGGGCCGCGGTTCGTTCGGTGGCAACATGCTGATTGCTTCGACCTGGCGCCATCGCGAGGAAATGAAGCGCATCGGCAAGGGCAACGCCGACCGTCGCTGGGACGTGCTGCCGCAGCAGCCGTCGCTGGCCTACGATCTGGCCCAGAACCGCCTGATCGTCACCGCCGCGATCCTGCAGGGCCCGGTGTTCAACGCCAAGGCCGACGCTGCCGACAAGTTCGGCAGCTTCGGTGGCCTGGTCGGCCATGAGCTGACCCGCGCGATCGATGCCAAGGGCGCGCTGGTCGACGCCAAGGGCGAGCTGCGCAGCTGGTGGACCCCGGCCGACAAGACCGCCTGGACCCTGCTCGGTAACCGCGTAGCCGCGCAGTACAGCGCCTACGACTTCCCGGGCGTGAAGGGTGCCAAGGTCAACGGCACGCTCACCCAGGAAGAGAACCTGGCCGACATCGCCGGTCTGGAACTGGCCTGGGCGGCGTATGTCGCGCAGGAGCCGAAGGCCAAGCAGGCCCAGCAGCAGGGCTTCTTCCGCGCCTGGTCTGCGCTGTGGGCGCAGCAGCTGGCGCCGAACGAGGCCGTACGTCGCCTGACCGCCGACATCCGTGCACCGGGCCTGTGGCGCAGCAACGGCACGCTGGCCAACCTGCCGGCCTTCGGCGCCACCTTCAGCTGCAAGGCCGGCCAGCCGATGCAGCGCAGTGAAGCCGAGCAGATCAAGGTCTGGCGCTGATCCAGCTGCCACACGGGTAACGCAGAGGGCGCCTTCGGGCGCCCTCCTTTTTTGCAGGTGCAGCACGATCCCGGATTAACACCGCGCATGCTATCGCTGCGGCTTCGTCCAACGTGGAGCCCCGACATGGCACACAAGAACACGATCTGTGTCTGGTATGACAACGGCGCACTCGAGGCCGCCACCTTCTACGCCAGTATCCTGCCCGACAGCGCGGTGACCGCCGTGCATCACGCCCCCGGTGACTATCCGGACGGCAAGGAAGGCAACGTACTGACCGTCGAATTCACGGTCTGCGGCATCCCCTGCGTCGGCCTCAACGGCGGCACCGCGTTCAAGCACAGCGAAGCGTTCTCGTTCCAGATCCAGACCGAGGACCAGGCCGAGACCGACCGCCTGTGGAATGCGATCGTCGGCAACGGTGGCCAGGAGAGCCAATGCGGCTGGTGCAAGGACCGCTGGGGCATCTCCTGGCAGATCAGCCCGCGCATGCTGATCGAAGCGGTGACCAGCAAGGACAAGGCATTGGCCAAGCGCGCCTTCAACGCGATGATGCCGATGAAGAAGATCGACATCGCCACCATCGAAGCAGCGATCAAAAAAGGGGACGGAGGGGATTAAGTCGTTTTTTCCCCATTGCCGGTGCCCCCATGCGAATTGCGACTTAATCCCCTCCGTCCCCTTTTTCCGAGGTGCAGATGACCTGGGATGCGATCATCGTTGGTGGTGGCCACAACGGCCTGGTCTGCGCGGCCTATCTGGCGCGTGCCGGAAAGAAGGTGCTGGTGCTGGAACGTCGCGGCGTTCTTGGCGGCGCTGCGGTCACCGAGGAATTCCATCCCGGCTTCCGCAATTCAGTCGCCTCGTACACGGTCTCGCTGCTGCAGCCGAAGGTGATCGACGACCTGCAGCTGCATGCGCATGGGCTGCGCATCGTCGCGCGCCCGGCCAACAACTTCCTGCCATTGCCCGACGACCGCTATCTGTTGTCGGCACCTGGCCGCACTCAGGCCGAAGTGGCGAAGTTCTCCGAGCGGGATGCGCAGCGCTTGCCCGCGTACGAGGCACGCCTGGAAATCTTCGCCGACGTACTGCGCGCATGGGCTCTGCGCGCGCCGCCCGACCTGGGTGTAGCAGGCGGTTGGCGTGCGCTGCCCGCACTATGGCAGATGGGGAAACTCGGCCGCGAACTGGCGGCGCTGGATGCGCCACTGCGGCAGGAACTGCTGGACCTGTTCACGCTGTCGGCGGCGGAGTACCTGGACCGTTGGTTCGAGAGCGAGCCGATCAAGGCGCTGTTCGGCTTTGATGGCATCGTCGGCAACTACGCAAGCCCGTATACAGCGGGCAGTGCCTACGTACTGCTGCACCACGTATTCGGCCAGTGCAATGGCGTAAAGGGTGCGTGGGGCCACGCGATCGGCGGCATGGGCGCGATCAGCCAGGCCATCGCCAGCGCGGCGCGCGAGGCCGGGGCCGAACTGCGCGTGGATGCCGGTGTGCAACAGGTACTGACCGAACAAGGCCGCGTCGTGGGGGTGGAACTGGCCAACGGCGAAACCCTGCGTGCACGCGCGGTGGTGGCCAACGTCAATCCGAAGCTGCTGTACGAACAGCTGCTGGAGCCGACGCAGGTACCCGCTGCCACACGCGAACGCATGGCGAACTGGCGCTGCGGTTCCGGCACCTTCCGGATGAACGTGGCGCTGTCGCGGTTGCCGGACTTCCGTGCCCTGCCCGGCCCCGGCGATCACCTCAGCGCCGGCATCATCATGGCCCCCAGCCTGGACTACATGGACCGCGCCTGGCTGGATGCGCGCCGCGAAGGCTGGTCGCGCGAACCGATAGTAGAGATGCTGATTCCGAGCACGCTGGATGATTCACTGGCGCCGCGCGGGCAGCATGTGGCCAGCCTGTTCTGCCGGCACGTGGCGCCGGTACTGCCCGACGGGCGTAACTGGGATGATCACCGCGAGATTGTGGCGGACCTGATGATTGCCACCGTCGAACGGTATGCGCCCGGCTTTGCCGGCAGCGTGCTCGGTCGGCAGGTGCTGTCGCCGCTGGATCTGGAACGCACCTTCGGCCTGGTCGGCGGCGACATTTTCCACGGTGCGCTCAGTGCCAACCAGTTGTTCTCGGCACGGCCGATGGTCGGCCAAGCCGGCTATCGCGGTGCCCTGCCCGGCCTGTACCTGTGCGGTTCGGGCACCCATCCCGGCGGTGGCGTCACCGGTGCGCCCGGGCACAATGCCGCGCAGGTGGTGTTGCAGGATGGGTAGAGGTGTGCCGACCAACGGTCGGCACCTACCGCGTCAAATGATCCCATTCAAAGCGTGCCAACCAAGGTTGGCACCTACCCGCGTGGGACAAGGCGTGCCGACCAACGGTCGGCACCTACAGCGTCAAATGATCCTTCGGATCATTTGACGCTGCGCAGATGGTTCGGGCGCTTCGGTGGGCCGGGCGGGCGGCGCTTGTTGAACGGCGATTGCCCGCGCCAGTAGCGGATCAGCAACCAGCCGAACAGCATGCCGCCGAGGTGTGCGAAGTGGGCCACGCCCGGCTGCCAGCCGGTCATGCCCAGCACCAGCTCGCCCACGCCGAACAGGATCACGAAGGTACGCGCCTTCATTGGGATCGGCGGGAACAGCAGCATCACCCGCTGGTTGGGGAACAGCATCCCGTAGGCCAGCAGCAGGCCGAACACGCCACCGGAAGCGCCCAGCACCGTGGCCGGGTTTTCCAGCAGCGTACCCACCAGCAGCTGGCAGACACCGGCACCGGCCACGCACACCAGGTAATACAGCAGGAAGCGCTTCTCGCCCCAGGTCTGCTCCAGCGGCGCGCCGAACATGAAGACCGCCAGCATGTTGAAGAACAGATGGCCGAAGCTGCCGTGCAGGAAGCCGTAGGTCAGCAGCTGCCAAGGCTGGAAGTTGCCGCCCGGCGAGAATGCGTCGAAGCCCTGCTGCAGGGGTTGCAGCATGAACGGCTCGAAGGTCTGCATGCCGAGCAGGAACGGCTGCTGCAGCAGGAACAGGATCGCGTTGGCGATCAGCAGGGCCTTGGTGACGGTTGGCAGTCGCGGGAACATGGGAGCACCGGCATGGAACGGCCTCCATCATAGCCGCAGCACCGTGTCTTGTTGGCGACCGGCAGGCGCGGCCTGTTCAGTCGCCAGCGTTGCTCAGCCCGGACCCCACACAGCGGCATCCAGTGCTGCCGCCGGATCAGCCGCCGGCATCCGCACCCGGCCGTTCTCCACCCGCACGCCCTCGGCGCGCAACCGCTGTGACTGCTCGCGCCAGCCGGCCGACCCTTCCTCCATGGCAATGCGCCCATCCGAGCGCAACACGCGATGCCAGGGCAGGTCCGGGTCGTCGTTCTGGCCCAGGATGCGCGCGGTCAGGCGTGCACGCCCGGGCAGGCCCGCGCGCATCGCCACCTGCCCATAGCCCATCACCTGCCCCGCCGGGATCGCGCGGATCACCGCCAGGATGCGCGCACGCGCCTGCTCCGGCGTCAGCGCCGCAGGCGGGTTACCAGCAGAACGCCGATCAGCACCAGCACGGTGCCGGCGATCTGCGCCGGCCCCATCGGTTCGTCGAGCAGCCATAGGCTCATCACGATGGTGGAAACAGGGCCCAGCATACCGACCTGCGCGGCCAGCGACGAACCCACGCGCTGCACCGCCAGCATGATCGCCAGCACTGGCAGCACCGTGCACACGGTGGCATTGACCAGCGACAACCACTGCACCGGCGCCGGTGCCTGCCACAACAACGGCAGCGGATGGGTCACCGCAAAATGCAGCAGCACCAGCACGCTGGCCACGCAGCTGGCGTAAGCGGTCAGCCGCACCGCTCCGATACGCGCGACCACCTGCCCGCTGCCGAACAGGTACAGCGCATAGCTGAGCGCACTGCCCAGCACCAGCAGGCTGCCAACGATGATCTGCCCACCCTCGCGCTGCAGGTCATGGCCGAACGCCAGCAGCACGCCCAGATAACTCAGCACCAGCGCGCCGATCTGCCATCGGCCCGGCCGCTGGCGCGCCAGCAGCACGTTGATCAGCAGCACCAGGGTCGGGTTCAAGTACAGGATCAATCGTTCCAGGGTCACGCTGATGTACTGCAGGCCCTGGAAGTCGAGCAGGCTGGACAGGTAGTAGCCGGTGAAACCCAGCCACAGCACACGGGCTCGGTCGGCCCAGGACAGTGGTTCGGCCCGACGCGCGGCCCACAGCGCCATCAAAACGAACAGCGGCAGCGCCATCTGCATGCGCAGGGCAAGCAGCGTGGTGGCATCCACGCCGTGACGCAGGCCGAGCTTGACGATGATCGCCTTGCCGGAAGCAGCGATGGCGCCGATCGCTGCCAGGCCGATACCCCCCAGCGCAATGCGTGGGGAGGCGGTGGCGATACGGGAAGCGGGATTGGACATCAGGACGACGGCGGGCCGCTCGGAGCGGCCCGGGAAAGCGTGGGGGCGCCCATTGTCGCACGGGGGCGTCCGGTGCCCGCCTTGTAGAGGCTAGCCATGCTCGACTGTCTTTCCACCGCAGTCGAGCATGGCTCGACTCTACAAAGAGCGACGGCCGAGCATGGGCTCGGCTCTGCAGCAACCGCAGGTCAGCGCATCAGCACCACTTCCTCGGCCGAGGTCGGGTGGATCGCCACGGTGTCATCGAACTGGGCCTTGGTCGCGCCCATCTTCACCGCCACCGCGAAACCCTGCAGGATCTCGTCGGCCGCTTCGCCCAGCAGGTGGATACCTACCACGCGTTCTTCCGGGCCGGCGCAGACCATTTTGAACAGGCTGCGCTGGGTACCGTTGGCCAGCGCCTGCAGCATCGGTCGGAAACGGCTGTGGTAAACGCTCACCTGGTCGAAACGCGCGCGCGCTTCTTCCTCGCTCATGCCCACCGCACCCAGCGGCGGGTGCGAGAACACCACGCTGGCCACGTTCTCGTAATCCATCTTCGACTGCGGGCGGCCACCGAACAGGCGATCCATCAACCGTCGCGAAGCAGCCACCGCCACCGGGGTCAGGCCGACCTTGCCGGCGATGTCACCCACCGCGTGCACGCTCGGCACGCTGGTGGTCTGCCATTCGTCCACCTGCACCTGCTGGTGTTCGCCAATGCCGATGCCGAGCGCTTCCAGGCCCATATCACGACTGTTGCCGCGGCGGCCGGTGGCGAAGAACACCGCGTCGAACACGCTGTCGAGCGGGCCGTCATGGCCGAACGCACGTACGCGTTCGCCATCGCGCTGCAGTTCGCGCAGGCGATAGCCGAAATGGATGCGCACGCCCTGCTGCTTCAGGTTCTCGGCCAGCTGATCAGTCAGCTCGTAATCGAAGCGATCCAGCAGCCGCTGGCCACGCACCAGCAGGCTCACCTTGCTGCCCAGTGCCTGCAGCAGGCCGGCCAGCTCCACCGCGATGTAGCCACCGCCGATGATCGCCACCTCGGCCGGCGCCGCACGCAGGTCGAAGAAATCATCGGAGACCAGGCCCAGTTCCGCGCCGGGGATATCAGGACGCAGCGGGTGCGCGCCGGTGGCGATCAGGATGTGCTCGGCGCTGTAACGCACGCCATCACTGCAGGCCACGGTATGCGCATCGAGCAGATGGCCGCGCGCCGGAATGCGCACCACGCCGGTCTCATCCAGGCGTTTGTGGTAGCTGGTGTGGATGTTGCTGATGTAGGCCTGGCGATGGATCACCAGTTCCTTCCACGACAGCGCCGGGCGCGCCTGAACATCGAAGCCCATCGCACTGGCCAGGCCGATGCGCTCGTGCAGGTCGGCCGCCAGCCACATCGCCTTCTTCGGCACGCAGCCAACATTGACGCAGGTCCCGCCCAGCTCACCGGGCTCCAGCATGGCCACGCGCTTGCCGTGCTGCGCGGCGCGGATCGCGCCGGCCAGGCCGGCGGAGCCGCCGCCAAGGACGATCAGGTCGTAATCATAGGATGCAGTGCTCATCGGAATCGCTCGGGTCGGTAAGGGGCAGGATCGATCGCTGGCGTGCGGCCGCAGACGAGATCGGCGATCAGCTGGCCGGTGCCGGCGCTCATGCTGATGCCGAGCATGCCATGCCCCGCTGCAAGCCAGACGTGAGGATGCGCGGGCGCGCGGCCGATCAACGGCACGTCGTCCACGCTCATGGGGCGCCACCCGCACCACTGCTCCTGCAGCTGCGCACCGCGCGGCGCGCGCAGGTAGTGGTCGGCGGCCTCCTGCAGGGCCTGCAGGCGGCGCGTGCGCAGCTGCGGGTCGGCGCCGGCGAACTCCATGGTGCCGCCCAGGCGCAGCGCGTCGCGCCAGGCAATCACGAACACGGAATGGTCCTTCAGCACCACCGGGCGCTGCGGCACCTGCACCGGTCGCGACCAGGTCAGCGAATAGCCCTTGCCGGGCTGGATCGGCACGCGCAGATCCAGTTGCCGTGCCCAGCGCGGCGACCACGGTCCGGTGGCCAGCACCAGCTCGCGTGCGTGCAGCGTGCGTTCGCCGACGTGCACGCGCACACCCTGCGCGTCGGTGCTGAAATCCTGCATGTCCGCCTGCTCCTCGATCACCACGCCCTGTGCACGCAGCACGCGCGCCAGTTCGGCGGTGTAGCGGTCCGGACGCAGCTGCGCATCGCCGGGGAAGTGGATCGCGCCGGCAATGCGATCATGGAAAGCTGGATTGTCGCGCGCATAGTCGGCGCCGTCGATGCGCGCCGTGGCGATGCCCTGCGCGTTCAGTGCCTCACACTCGGCGGCGTGGTGATCGAAATTGCGGGCATCGCCAAACACGTAGTCCAGACCACGGGTATCGAATTCGCAGTCCAGCGCATGCACCTGCACCCACTCGGCCAGACGCAGCCGGGAATCATTCAGCAGCGCAGCGCGGGCGTGCGTGGCCTGCAGCCAGTCGCGGGCATTGCAGCGTGCGCTGAACTGCAGCAGCCAGCGCCACAATGCAGGGTCCAGTCGCGTACGCACGTACAACGGCGCACGCGGATCGAGCATCCAGCGCAGCGCGCGCAACGGTACGCCAGGCGCTGGCAGCGGCGGCGCGTGGCTGGGGGTGATGGTGCCGCAGTTGCCATGCGAGGTCGCGCCGCCGACACGCCCACGGTCGATCACGCGTACCTGCCGGCCCTGTGCGCGCAGCGCGAGCGCGACGGCCAGTCCAATGGCACCGGCGCCGACCACGATCACATCCTCGCGCGCGCCCTGCATCGATCAGCCCTGCCCGGCCCCGCGCCGCATCGGCGGCCACTGCCGGTAGGTCATCGCACGCCACAGCCATTCCATCGGCCCGAAACGGAAGCGGCGCAACCACGCGTGCGAAATGCCCACCTGCACAGCGAACAGCAGTAGTGCGAACAGCAGCTGCACGCTGCGCGGCATCACCTCGAACCATCCCAGTCCGTAGTGATAGAAAAGCAGCGTGCAGACCAGCGACTGCGCCAGGTAATGGGTCAGCGCCATGCGCCCCACCGGCGCCAGCCAGGCCAGCCGCGTGCGCCAGTGCACGATCCACGCCAGATAGCCCAGGCACATCGGCAGGCCGCCTATGGTCACCAGGCCCATCGCCGCCGTCACCGGAAGGTTGTAGGCGCCCGGTGCCAGGTAGGGTTTCCAGGCGACGCCGATCAACGTGACCAGCAGGCCCAGCGGCAACGCGATCCAGCGCAGCGACGCGTACAGCCGCGGGAAGCGCTCCGGCGCCGCCAGCGCGCCACTGCCGGCGAACCAGCTGCCGATCAGGAACATGCCCAGCACTTCCGGGCCGGTGATCAGCAGCGCCCCCATCGACGTACCGAACTCATTCAGGCGCTGCACATTGGCCTGCGCCCAGCTGCCCTGCCCGTACACCTGCCGCTGCAGCTCAGTGCTCCGCTGCGCCTCAGCAAGCATGCCCTGCACATCTTCGGCCGAAGCCATCGACACCATCGCGCCGACCAGCAGCATCATCGCCACACCGCCGAGGTAGACCATCAGCCCCATCCACGGCAGCCAGCTGCGTGGCGCCTCACGGCAGGCCAGCAGCGGCAACGAGATCAGTGCATACATCACCAGAATGTCGCCGGACCAGACCAGCAGTGCATGGCACAGACCGATCAGCAGCAAGCCAGCGCTGCGGCGCAGGTAGAACGGGGTGAAGTCGCGCCCGGCGGCCTCAGCGCGCTGCGCCATCACCGCGAAGCCGGCACCGAACAGCAACGAGAACAGGGTGAAGAACTTGCCCTGCACGAACACGTAGACAAAGGCATCGGCCCAGTAGTCGATGCCCTGCCAGTGCACGTCGATGCCGGTGAACGCCAGGTCCAGCGGCCCGCTGAAGGCCTCGATGTTCATCAGCAGGATGCCCAGCAGCGCAGCACCGCGCAGCACGTCAAGCACGGCGATGCGTTCGCCGGAAGCCACCGGCTGCAGGGAAGGAGAAGCGGCGTTCACAGGGCGTCCGTCGGGCAGGTCCGCCATTATGCCGCCGGCCTGCGCGCCATGGATGGCCGCGCCGTGTTCCACAAACGCAACGGCCCGCCGAAGCGGGCCGTTGCTGCCATCACGATCGCACTGCGATCAGTGCTGGTGACCGCCGTCGCCGTGGACGTGGCCGTGGTCGATTTCTTCCTTGCCGGCTTCGCGCACATCGACGATTTCCACGTCGAAGTGCAGGTCCTTGCCGGCCATCGGATGGTTCAGGTCGACGTCGACGACGCTCATGCCGACCTTCTGCACGGTCACCGCACGCGGGCCGAAGTTGGTCTGCAGCACGACCTGCTGGCCCGGAGCCAGCTTGGTGTTGCCGAAGTGCTTCTTCGGCACGCGCTGGGACAGGCCCTCACGACGCTCGCCGTAGGCATCGGCAGCGTTGACGTCGACGCTGAAGGTCGCGCCGGCTTCCTTGTCCATCATGGCGTTTTCCAGGCCCGGGATGATGTTGCCGTGGCCGATCAGGATCGCCAGCGGCTCGCCGCGGTCCTTGGACGATTCGATCGGCTCCTGGCCGACTTCGGAAACGGTGTAGTGGAAGCGGACAACGCGGTCTTTTTCGATCTTCATGCGCAACTCTGTCTGGATCTGCCGGAGGCAGGCGGGTTGGGGCGGGTTGTCGCCCGGCGGGGACGCCGCCATCATGACGGCCAATCCAAGGTGGCGCATTATCCGGAGATCATGCACATCACGCCAGTTTCGTCCGGCCCCCGCCGGTTCCTCGCCCCGGCCCTGCTGCTGGTCCTGCCCCTGCTGATGACCGCCTGCGGCGGCGGCAAGGCCACCCGTCCCGCGCCACCACCGCCAACCGCAAACTGGCCGAAGACCGTGCCGGACAATCCCGAGGCCGCCAACTCGGTGCTGATGCGCGCCATCAGCCTGGTCGGCACCCCCTATCGCTATGGCGGCAATACCCCCGACTCCGGCTTCGACTGCAGCGGCCTGGTCGCCTACGTCTACCGCGAGATGCTGGACCTGAAGCTGCCACGCACCTCGCGCGACCTGGCGGCGGTACAGGGCCCGAAGATCGACCCGCAGCGCCTGGCCACCGGCGACCTGGTGTTCTTCGGCAGCCGCGGCAGCGTCACCCATGTCGGCATTTATGTGGGTGAAGGGCGCTTCGTGCACGCGCCGAGCACCGGTGGCACGGTCCGGCTGGACTCGCTCAGCGGTCCGTACTGGAAGGACCACTACACCGGGGCGAAACGCGTCCTTCGCTAAGATGAACAGGCGATATGTTCAAAATTGTGACGCACATCACCATGCAACTAACGATTTTCTAACGGAATTTTTAACTTATTGCCGCTTTTACAGGGCATGATGCCCCATCGTTTTTTTCCTGTGACCGACGCGTGACGACTGACGACCTGAAAAGCGAAGGCCAGACTTCCGTATCTTCACGTAGTGCCCGCCCGCTGTTGCTTGGCCTGGCACTGTGCCTGACCAGCCTCCCGGCCTGGTCGCAGACTGCTCCGAACCGTTCCGATGTGACCCCGGCCCCGGTGGCCGAGAGCACCGCCCGACCGGCCGCCAAGGCCGAGGCTGCCGCTCCGCAGCGCAGCCGCGTCGATGCCGCCGCCAGCGCCACGCTGGCCGCCCTGCTGCCGCACCTGGCTGCCAACGACACCATTCCGCTGATGGACCGCTCGGCCGTGGTGGCCGGTGATCTCAGCCGCCTGCTCGCCAACTACGACACCAGCAGCGCCGCCAATGGCAGCGTTGTCGGTACCGCGGCCGACAACGGCAAGGTGCAGTCGCTGCTGCGCCGCGCGATGACCCTGCTGGGCACCCCGTACCGTTGGGGTGGCAGCAACCCGGACAGCGGTTTCGACTGCAGCGGCCTGGTCGGTTACGTGTTCCGCTCGGCCCTGGGTATCGAGCTGCCGCGCGTCTCCCGCGAAATGGCGCACGATGACAACGCCGAACTGATCAACGACCGCACCGCACTGGCTGCCGGTGACCTGGTGTTCTTCGGCCGCAAGGGCCGCGTCGACCACGTCGGCATCTATGTTGGCGATGGCCGCTTCCTGCACGCACCGAGCTCCGGCAAGGACGTCCGCGTGGACACCCTGCTCAGCGGCTACTGGGGCAACAAGTTCATGCAGGCCCGCCGGGTCGATCTCTGATCTGACCGGTTGGCGCTACCGCGCCGCCTCACAAGAGAAAGCCGCTGCCCTGCAGCGGCTTTTTTGTTTGCGCCCCCACTGGGTGCCGACCTTGGCCGGCACTGCGCCACCTGCCCCAGTGGGTGCCGACCGTTGGTCGGCACTGCGGCCATCCACGCATGGCGTGGATCTACCAGGGACCTACCCTGATCGGCACCGCGCCAGTCAGCTCCAAAACGAAAAGCCCGCCGGTCAGGGCGGGCCTTTCATCTCCACGCAACCTCAGGCGCGTGGCGGTGTCGGGTCCGGATCGTCCACGCCGACATTGCTGGACGGGTTGTCATACACCGCCTGGTCGAGCAGCCCGGTTTCCTTGGCCACGATCACCGGCACCAGCATCTGGCCCGTCACATTCGTCATCGTACGCATCATGTCCAGGATGCGGTCGATGGCATACAGGTAGCCGATGGTCTCCAGCGGCAGGTTGGCTGCGCTCAGCACCACCGTGGCCATGATCACCGCGGTACCCGGCACGCCGGCGGTACCGAAGCTGCCCAGCACCGAGGCAATCAGCACCACCACGTACTGCTCCGGGGTCAGCGGCACACCGCTGTACTGCGCGATGAACACCGCGCACAACGCCGGGTAGATCGCGCCGCAGCCATCCATCTTGATGCTGGCACCCAGCGGCACCGCGAACGAACCGTAGTCCTTGTTCACGCCCAGGTTGTGGGTGATCGAACGCAGCGCCACCGGCATCGCGGCGAAGCTGGACGAGCTGACGAAGGCGACCTGCATGCCCGGCGCCGCGCCACGGAAGAACTTCAACGGGTTCAGGCCGTGCGCCAGCAGCAGTGCGCTGTAGACCACCACGATGTGCAGTGCGCAGGCCACGTACAGCGCCAGCACGAAGTGGCCCAGCGGCAGCAGCTTCTCGAAACCGTAGCTGCCAACCAGGCCAGCAATCAGGCCGAAGGTGCCGATAGGGGTGACTTCCAGCACGAAGCGGGTCACCTGGATCATGATGTCGCTCATCTGCCCGACCAGCTTGCGCGCCTCGGTCACCTTCTCGCCCAGCTTGACGATGGCAAAGCCGACCAGGCCAGCGAAGAAGATCACTGGCAGGATCGAGCCGCGACCGGCAGCCAGCACGGTTTCACCGGCCGCATTGACCTTGGTGCCGATGCCGGACAGCGCGTAGAAGACATTGGCCGGCACCACGTCCAGCAGCACCTGCACCACGCTGGGCACTTCGCGCGGCACGTAGTTGCTGGCCATCGACAGCTGCAGGCCACCGGCGCCGGGCTGCAGCACGGTACCCACGCCAAGGCCGACGCACACCGCCAACGCGGCGGTGATCACGAACCACAGGAAGGTGCGGCCACTGAGCGCGGCGACCGACTTCTGGCCGTGCAGCGACGAGATTGCGTTGATGACCGCGAAGAACACCAGCGGCACGGCGATCATCTTGATCAGGGTGACGTACAGCTCGCCGAGCGGGCCGAACCACGTTTCCGCGGCCGGGCCGAGCGCCCAGCCGGCCAGCGCGCCGAGCACGAAGCCACCGACCACGCGCTGCCAGAATGGAATCCGCAGCCAGGCAGAGACCAGCTTCATAGGCAATCCAGAGGGGAAGGAAGGGATGCTGGCACGATAGCCCAAGGCGGCCCGCAGAACGACCGCCCGGCCGGCAAATCAGTGTGTCATCGGCGTGCCTTGCGAGGGCGGGCATAATGAACGTCCCGTTACAGTTTGTGAGATCCCAGCGTCCATGCGCCGTTCCGTCTCCCTGTTGGCCGCCTGCGCCACCACCCTGCTGCTGGGCGCCTGCGCCAGCACCACCCCCGCGTCCGCCCCGGCCGGCGTGAAGGTCGCCGTCAACCCCGTTGCCCATCCGGCCGGCGAGACCCCGCAGTGGTGGTACCGCAGCGGCGCCGCCCAGGCCGCCGCCAACGGCGCGATGTCCGGCAAGGCCAAGAACGTCATCCTGTTCCTCGGCGACGGCATGAGCCTGACCACGGTGGCCGCCTCGCGCATCTACGAAGGCCAGCAGAAGGGCGGCTCGGGTGAAGAGAACCTGCTGTCCTGGGAGCGCTTCCCGGCCACGGCATTCAGCAAGACCTACAACACCGATTCGCAGACGCCCGATTCGGCCGGCACCATGACCGCCATCACCACCGGCGTGAAGACCCACATGGGTGCGATCGGCGTCAGCGCCGGCAGCCGGACCGACTGTGCCGACAGCCTATCCAAGGGCCTGCTGACCTGGCTGCAGCTGGCCGACAGCGCCGGTCTGGCTACCGGCGTGGTGTCCACCGCGCGCCTGACCCATGCCACTCCGGCCGCCACCTACGCGCACTCGCCCGAGCGCAACTGGGAAAACGACACCGACCTGACCGAAGCCGCGAAGGCCGCCGGCTGCAAGGACATCGCCCAGCAGCTGTTGTCCACCTCGCGCTATGGCCGTGGCCCGCTGGTCGCCCTCGGCGGTGGCCGTGGTGAGTTCACCACCGTGGAAGAGCGCGATCCC
Organism: Stenotrophomonas sp. 99219_Sma; assembly: GCF_056480785.1. Classification (NCBI taxonomy): domain Bacteria; kingdom Pseudomonadati; phylum Pseudomonadota; class Gammaproteobacteria; order Lysobacterales; family Lysobacteraceae; genus Stenotrophomonas; species Stenotrophomonas sp. 99219_Sma. The sequence goes on from NZ_CM151117.1 coordinate 3,287,027, forward strand.
GAGTACGACGACAAGGTCGGCCAGCGCCTGGACGGCCGCAGCCTGGTGCAGGAATGGCAGCAGGCGCATCCGCAGGGTGCCTACGTGTGGAACAGCAAGCAGCTGGCCGCCGCCGCGAATGCGCCGGCCATCCTTGGCCTGTTCGAGCCGGACCACATGCGCTACGAGTACGAGCGCCCGCAGGATCCGGGCGGTGAGCCGAGCCTGGCCGAACTGACGGCGGCAGCCATCAAGAACCTGGCCAAGCACCAGGAAGGCTACGTGCTGATGATCGAAGGCGCGCGCATCGACCACGCCAACCACAGCGGCAACGCCTACCGTGCGCTGACCGAGACCGTGGCCCTGTCCGACGCGGTGCGCGTGGCCAACGAACTGACCTCGGCCGACGATACCCTGATCATCGTCACCGCCGACCACTCGCACACCCTGAACTTCGTCGGCTACCCGGCACGCGGCAACCCGATCCTGGGCAAGGTGAAGGACAAGGGCGGCGAAGATGGCGCCGGCAAGCTGGACTACGCGCTGGACGGCACCGGCCAGCCCTACACCACGCTGAGCTACGCCAACGGCCCGGGCCACACCGGCAGCAGCAACCAGCAGCCGGCCGGTCCGAAGCGTTACCCGCACAACCCGAGCAGCTTCGAACCGGCCAACGGCCGCCCGAACCTGCGCGAGGTCGACACCGAGCATCCGGACTACATGCAGGAAGCACTGGTGCCGATGAAGTCCGAGTCGCACGGCGGCGAAGACGTCGGTATCTGGGCACGCGGCCCGGGCAGCAAGGCGATCCGCGGCACGCTGGAACAGAACGCGATCTACCACATGATCGTGCAGGCCACCCCGGCCCTGCGCGAGCGCCTGTGCCAGGCCGGCACCTGCGACGACAAGGGCGTGCCGGTACAGCTGCCGGCGCCGACCGCATTCGAGCGCAAGGCCGAGGCCAAGTGATCGTGAGGCAGGCCCACCCTGCCCCTGCCAGCGGCCGCTTCGCGCGGTCGCTGGTCCTGCTTGGCGTGCTGGTCAGTGCCAATGCAGCGGCACAGGCACCGGCGTGCAAGCTGCTGACCGACGAACACGGATTGTGGCCGCTGCCCAACTGCGAAGTGGTCGATCACCGGCCGAAGATCAGTGCCGACACCTTGAAGGACCTGAATTACGACGACCATGGCCTGGCCGTGGTGTACGCCGACCAAGGCTTCCACTACGTCAACCGCAAAGGCCGCAGCCTGCCGGTACTGACCTGGGACAACGGTCCGGAAACGCCGCAGGAAGGCCTGCTGCGCGCCCGCGTCGGCAACCGCGTGGCCTACTTCGATCTGAAGTTCCGCCAGGTGGTGCCCGGCACCTTCGATTTCGGTTGGCCGTTCCAGGATGGCGTGGCCGAAGTCTGCAATGGCTGCCGGCGCGGCACGCCGGATGCCGATGGCCACACGCCGATGGAAGGCGGAGAGCGGTTCCGCATCGACCGTTCGGGTCGTCGGGTAAAGTAGGTTTTTCGGCAGGGCTGCGCCCTGCACCCGCAGACGCAACGGCAACGGCCGAAGCAACAGCAACAGCGTGCATTCCGTGGGATGGCGGGGCACTGTGGGTTTGCGGGGACGGCGCAAGTACGTCCATGTAGCCTTGATCGCCGCATCCCTGCGGCTCACACCCCGCAAACCCACAGTGCCCCGCCTCTGACAGATCTCCGCGGCTGTTGGTAGGTGTCGACCTTGGTCGACACATCTGTCAGATATCGAATGAGTCATCCACGCATGGCGTGGATCTACTGTGTCGACCAAGGTCGACACCTACCAAAGCGGTGCACGACACCGTTCCGACAGATCGCGGCCAACTGTCGAAGGCGGGGTGGGTCCGGTTGCGGGGGCGTGAGCCGCATGGGCCCGAGGCATGCCTCGGGCGGGTTGGGCAGGACGCCCAACCCCGGTCTTGCCGTGTGCGCAGGACTGCGCACACGAGCAAGCGGCGACCGAGCTTACATGGGTGAGGGCGCTTTGCTTGCGAAGCACTGCTTCGCAAGCGCCCGAACGCACAGCCGCCAGCGGCTGGGCCGGGCCCCGGAGGGGGACTTGCAGCGGCCCCGCAACCGGCCCCACCCCGCCAACCCTCAGGAAACCCGCTTCTGCTGTTGCTTCGGCCGTTGCCGTTGCTTGCGCGTCTGCGGGTGCAGGGCGCAGCCCTGCCGACCAACCCTATACTTGCCGCCGTGAGTGAATTCCCTGCCCTCGTTCCGCTGGATGCGCCGCTGCTGGTGGGCTACAGCGGTGGTGTCGACTCCACCGTGCTGCTGCATTGGCTGTGGTGCTGCGCGCAAGCTTCCGGCACGGCGCTGCGCGCGGTGCACGTGCACCACGGGCTGCAGCCCGATGCAGATGACTGGGTGCTGCACTGCCAGCAGCAATGCGACGCCTGGGGCATCGAACTGGCCGTGCACCGCGTGCAGGTCGAGAACGGCACAGGCCTGGGCACCGAGGGTGCCGCGCGACTGGCACGACGCGCCGCGTTCGCGGCCGAACTGCGCGACGGCGAAACCCTGGCGCTGGCACAGCACCAGGACGACCAGGCCGAGACCTTCCTGTTGCGCGCCCTGCGCGCTTCCGGCGTCGATGGCCTGGCGGCGATGTCCACGCACAGCCGCCTTGGCGAAAAGCCTCTATGGCGACCGCTGCTGGCAGTGCCACGCAGTGCACTCCTCGACTATGCCCGCCAGCATGCACTGCACTGGATCGAAGACCCCAGCAACGCCGACGACCACGCCGATCGCAACTTCCTGCGCCTGCAGGTACTGCCACTGTTGCGCCAGCGCTGGCCGCATGCCGCTGCGGCGATGGCGGGCAGCGCAACCCACTGCGGGCAGACCCGCGAACTGCTTGACGAGGAAGACGCCGAGCTGATCGCACACCTGGAAGTCGCTCCACGCGTGCTGTCGCTGCAGCTGCTTCGCCAGGTCTCACCGGGCCGTGCCGCACGCGTGCTGCGTGCCTGGGTGGCCGGCCACGACGCGGCACCGCTGCCGGCCACCGTGCTGCAGCAGGCGCTGGACGAGCTGCTGCCGGCCGACAACGATCGCCAGGCGCGGGTGCGCTGGCACGATCACGCGATCCAACAGTGGCGCGACCACGCCTACCTGCTGCCGGCCCGGCTGCCTGCGCTTCCCCACGAGTGGCAGGCCGAATGGGATGGACGCGCACCGCTGCCATTGCCCGATGGTGGACAACTGCGCCTGCAGGGCACCCCGGCCTTCGAACGCCCGCTGCAGGTCCGTACACGCGTGGGCGGTGAGCGCATTCTGCTGCCCGGTCGCCAGCATTCGCACGCGTTGAAGGACTGCCTCCAACGCGAACACCTCGCCCCCTGGCGCCGCGCGCAGCTGCCGCTGATCTTTGATGGCCCGCAGTTGCTGGCCGCCGCCGACGTGGTCATCGCCGCACCGCTGCAGGCCTGGTTGCAGGCGCATGGCGCGCAGTTGCAGTGGCGCCCGGGCGGCTGGTGAATTGACCCCCGCGCGCGGCCCGTCCACACTTGCCGCATGGCCAAGAAGTCCCCCGAAAACGCCTCCCCGGTCGCCCAGTTCGAGCAGTCGCTCGAATCGCTGGAGCAGCTGGTGGAGCAGATGGAAACCGGCGAGCTGAGCCTGGAAGCTTCGCTCAGTGCTTACGAACGTGGCGTCGGTCTGTATCGCCAGTGCCAGCAGGCGCTGGAGCAGGCCGAGCTGCGCGTGCGCCTGCTCAGCGATCCGGCGCAGCCGGAAGCATCCGAGCCTTTCGATCCGCCCAGCCATGACGGCTGAGGTTCTGTTCGCGCGCTGGCGCGACCGTATCGAAAGCCAGCTCGACGCCGCGCTGCCCTCGCCTGCCGAAGCACCGCAGCGCCTGCACCAGGCCATGCGCTATTCGGTGCTGGGCGGTGGCAAACGCATGCGCCCACTGCTGGTCTACGCCAGTGGCCACCTGTTCGGTGCGCAGCCGGAAAGCCTGGATGCGGCCGCCATGTCCGTCGAACTCATCCACGCCTACTCGCTGGTGCATGACGACCTGCCGGCAATGGATGACGACGCGCTGCGTCGCGGCAAGCCGACCACCCACATCGCCTTCGATGAAGCCACCGCGATTCTGGCAGGCGACGCGCTGCAGACCCGTGCCTTCGGCCTGCTGGCCGATGCACCGCTGCCGGCCACGCTGCGCGTGGCCTGCCTGCAGACCCTGGCCCACGCGTCCGGCGCCGCTGGCATGTGCGGCGGCCAGGCGCTGGATATCGATGCCACCGGCCAGCAGCAGACGCTGGCGGCATTGACCCGCATGCATGCCCTGAAGACCGGCGCGCTGATCCGTGCGGCGGTGCGCATGGGCGCGCTGTGCGGCCAGGCCCACGAACCTCAGCTGGCCCAGCTGGACAGCTTCGCCGACGCACTCGGCCTGGCCTTCCAGGTACGCGATGACATCCTCGATGTCGAGGCCAGTTCCGAGCAGCTGGGCAAGACCGCCGGCAAGGACCAGGCGCAGGACAAGAGCACCTTCCCCGCCCTGCTCGGCATGGACGGTGCCAAGGCTCAGCTGCACGAACTGGCCGCACGCATGCAGTCGATCCTGGCCGGGTATGGCGAAGAGGCCGATGCACTGCGTGCACTGGCGACGCTGGCGGTCGAACGCGATCATTGATCGCTCGCCGGGCACCGCCCGTCGCTCCCCGCACATGAAAACGCCCGGCAATGCCGGGCGTTCTCAATTCCGCATGCCGCCGGTATTACTTGATCAGGCGCAGTGCGAACGGGTAGCGATAGGCTTCGCCGTTGTTGGCCTTGACCGCTGCGATGATGCTGAACACCAGGCTGATGATGCCCACGATCGGGGCCAGGAACACGCCGATGATCACGATGGTCAGGATCATGCTGATGACCATGGCGATGGTCACGGTGATCTGGAAGTTCAGGGCTTCCTTGGCCTGGTCGGTCACGAAGGCCTTGCCCGCGTCATCCTTGTTGATCAGCCAGATGATCAGCGCGCCGATGAAGCCGGTGAAGATGCCCAGCAGGTGGGCAGCCAGGGCCATGGTGCGCTGGTCGGCCGGTACGTCGGTGGTGGCCGGCGGCGGCGGGACGTTATCGAATTCGCTCACGACAAAACTCCTTTTCATTGGGTGGTCTTGACCCACCAGCACCAAGCTGGTTGCGTCAGGCGGGCATAGCTTACGCCATCGACGCCATCAATCATTACCGGCGATGGTCATCCGCCCCAGCAGGATCGAACCGGTCCGGATGTGCGAGCGCGGGTCGACGTCACTGCCGACCGCTTCGATGCTGCTGAACATCTCGCGCAGGTTGCCGGCGATGGTGATGCCATCCACCGGGTACTGGATCTCACCATTCTCGACGCGGAAGCCGCCGGCACCGCGCGAGTAGTCGCCGGTCACCCCGTTCACGCCCTGCCCCATCAATTCGGTCACCAGCAGGCCATCGCCCATCTGCCGGGCGATGTCCTGCAGGGAGCCCGCGTTGGCGGCCAGCTGCAGGTTGTGCACGCCACCGGCATTGGCGGTGGTCTGCAGGCCCAGCTTGCGTGCAGAGTAGCTGCCCAGCACGTAGCGCTGCAGCACGCCGTCACGGACCAGGGCCGAAGCACGCGTGGCCACGCCGTCACCGTCGAAGGCGGCCGAGCGCAGGCCACGGCGCAGGTGGGGCAGTTCCTCGATCTGCATCCAGTCCGGGAACAGCTGCTGGCGAACGCTGTCCAGCAGGAAGCTGGCCTGGCGGTACAGCGCACCGCCGGACACCGCCGACAGCAGGTGTCCAACCAGGCTGCGCGCTACTTCCGGGGCGAACAGCACCGGCATGCTGCCGGTGGCCATCGAGCGAGGCTGCAGGCGGGCGACGGTGCGCTCGGCAGCACGACGGCCGACCAGGCCCACGTCTTCCAGGTCCTCCCGGGCCAACGCGCTGGTGTACCAGCCATCGCGCTGCATGCCATCGCCCTGGCCGGCGATCAGCGCACAGCCCACCGAATGATGGGTGCCACGCTCACGGCCGAAAAAGCCATGCGAATTGGCGTACACCGACAGGCTTTGCATGCTCGAAACCGAGGCGCCGTCGGAATTACGGATCTGCGCATCGGCCTCACGGCCTGCGTTCTCGCAGGCCAGGGCCAGGTCCACCGCCTCGTCGGCCTGCAGCGCCCAGGGGTGCCAGGCATCCAGATCCGGGAAGTCGGAGGCCATCAGCGCGGCCTCGGCCAGGCCGGCAGCCGGGTCATCTTCGGTGTGCCGGGCGATTGCACAGGCCTGCTCGACCGTGGCGGCAAGGCTGGCCTCGTTCAGGTCGCCGGTGCTGGCGCTGCCCTTGCGTTGGCCGAAATAGACGGTGACGGCGATACCGCGGTCACGGGTGGACTGCACGGTCTCCACCTCGCCAAGGCGGACATTGACCTCCAGGCCACGATCCTCGCTGCAGCTGACCTCGGCCTGGCTGGCGCCCAGCGCACGGGCGCGGTCGAGCAGCTGCTGGGAGAGGTCGGCCAGCCGTTCCAGTCGGGCCAGGCTGTCGTCGCCGACAGCGACTTCAGGGGCGATCACGTTCAATGCTTTATCCTGTACGGGTTGGGCCCGGCATCACGCCGGGCGACTTTTTTTGAGATCAGGTAGGAACGATGCGCGGACGCGACGAAGAAACCGGTGAATTCCACGACAAGAGCCGCAGCCAGAACCGGCGCGACGCGCTCGACGTCCTGGCCCTGGGCGAGAAGCTGGTGTCGTTGACCCCGGCCCAGCTGGCACGCCTGCCGATCCCGGAAGACCTGCTGCCGCATATCGCCGAGTGCAAGCGCATCACCGCCCACATCGCCCACAAGCGCCAGCTGGCGTTCCTGGCCAAGCACATGCGCCGCGAAGAAGACGCCACGCTGGATGCGATCCGCGATGCGCTGGACGCCAACAGCGAAACCGGCCGCCGCGAAGTGGCGATGATGCACCGCGCGGAAGACTGGCGCGAGCGCCTGCTGGCCGAGGGTGACAAGGCGCTGGCTGCACTGCTGGACGACTACCCGCAGGCCGACCGCCAGCAGCTGCGCACGCTGGTGCGCAATGCCCAGGCCGAAAAGGCCAGGAACAAGCCGCCACGCGCCTACCGCGAAATCTTCCAGGTGCTGCGCGCCCTGATGCTGCCGGCCGCACTGGGCCTGAAGGCCAGCGCCGAAGACGCCGACCCCGTCGACAGCGACGAAGCCGACGAGGACTGAGTCCGCGCCGGCCTGGGCGGTGGCGCTGGCCATCGCCCGGCTCAGGCCTGGGTACCGCCGACCGTGATGCCCTCGATCAGCAGCGAGGGCTGGCCGACACCCACGGGCACGCTCTGCCCGTCCTTGCCACAGATGCCCACACCCTCGTCCAGGGCCAGATCGTTGCCGACCATGCGCACCTTCTGCATGGTTTCCGGACCGTTGCCGATCAGCGTCGCACCCTTCACCGGCGTGGTGATGCGGCCATCCTCGATCAGGTAGGCCTCAGTGGCCGAGAACACGTACTTGCCGCTGGTGATGTCGACCTGGCCGCCACCGAAGTTGACTGCGTACAGGCCCTTCTTCACCGAACGGATCATTTCCTGTGGGTCGTGCTGGCCGGCGCGCATGTAGGTGTTGGTCATGCGCGGCATGGTCAGGTGCGCGAACGATTCGCGGCGGCCGTTGCCGGTCGGCGCCATGCCCATCAGCCGTGCGTTGAGGCTGTCCTGCATGTAGCCGACCAGGATGCCGTCCTCGATCAGGGTGGTGCACTGGCTCGGGTGGCCTTCATCGTCGATGTTCAACGAACCACGGCGTCCGTCCAGCGTGCCGTCATCGACGATGGTCACGCCCGGGGCGGCAACGCGCTCGCCGATGCGGCCCGCGTAGACGCTGGTGCCCTTGCGGTTGAAGTCGCCTTCCAGGCCGTGGCCGACCGCTTCATGCAGCAGCACGCCGGGCCAGCCCGGACCAAGCACCACCGGCATCACCCCGGCCGGTGCCGGAACGGCGTCCAGGTTCACCAGCGCCTGGCGCAGCGCCTCGCGGGCAAAGGCCTCGGGGCGGCCGTCGGCGAACAGCTCCTCATACCCGTAGCGGCCACCACCGCCGGCATAGCCGGACTCGCGGCGGCCGTTGTGCTCGACGATCACCTGCACGTTCAGGCGCACCAGCGGGCGCACGTCAGCGCCCAGCACACCGTCGCTGCGGGCGATAAGTACCGTATCGACGCCGCCGGACAGGCTCACCATCACCTGCTTCACGCGCGGGTCGGCGGCGCGCAGGTAGCCATCCAGGCGCTTGAGCACCTCGACCTTGGCCTCGTTGCCGATGCCATCGATCGGGTCCAGCGCCGGGTACAGCGCACGCGCGTTGCCGCGCAGCAGCGACCGCCCGGACTGGGCGCCACCTTCACGCGAGATCGCACGCGCCGACTGCGCCGCCGTCAGCAGCGCATCGGCATGGATGTCGTCGGAGTAGGCGAAGCCGGTCTTCTCGCCGGAAATCGCCCGCACGCCCACGCCCTGCTCGATGGAATGGGCGCCGTCCTTGACGATGCCGTCTTCCACGCTCCAGCTCTCGCGGCGGGCATGCTGGAAATAAAGGTCGCCGAAGTCCACACCGGGGCCGAGCAGCTGGCCGAAGGTGCGCTCCAGGCCAGCGGTATCCAGGCCGCCGGGGCGCAGCAGGCGGTCTTGGGCAAGCGTCAGGGCGATATCAGTCATGGTTCTCGATCTGGGGATGCGGGGGCGCTCAGGCAAGCCCCGTGAACAGGAAAGCCGCGCTCAACGCGAGCGCGGCAGGCCGGTGACGGTCGGCGGAATGGCCGGCGCCGGTGCCGGTACGGGTGGCGGAGCCTTGTCGCGGCTGCGCTCGATCACTTCCACCTTCGGTTCCTTCCATGGACCGGTCACCTTGTAGGTCCGGGCGCCAATCTCGCCCAATGGCTTGGACAATACCGCATTGGTGGCCGCGCCCAGCGCCGCCCCCACCGGGCCACCGGCGACCGCACCCACCACGGTCAGCAGATTGCCTGCACGCGGGTTGACGTCGATGGTCTGGTCGAACTGCTGGTTACGCAGGTCGGCCTGGCCGCGGATGGTGATGTTGGCTGCCGGGCCTTCGATCAGCACCTTGTCGGTGCGCGCCATGCCCTGGCCGAACTGCATGCTGCCGTCGATCTGGTTGAACGCGAAGCCCTTGGAGAAGAAGTCGCGGAAGTCGAACATCAGGCGCCGCGGCAGCTGGGTGACACTGAGCAGGCCCAGCACCCGGCCAGCGCCCGGTTCCAGCTCCAGCAGCTGGCCGTTGCGCGCGTGCAGGTCCAGGCGGCCCTGCAGGTTGCCCAGCTGGAAGTCCGACGGCCCCCCACTCCACGTGGCCTGCAGCTGCGCCTGGCCGGAACCGCCACGCAGCTGGCCGCCGTAGTCGAGGTTCTGCATCAATCCGCCCAGGTCCTCGCTGCGCACCTGTGCGGTCAGCTCGGTGCGGGCACCACTGGTGCGGCCCAGCCAGCGACCGCTGATGTCGATCTCCTGGTCGGGCGCACGGAAGCGCAGCTCGTCCACGTTCAGGCCATTGGCCAGCGGCCGCGTACGCAGTACCGCCTGGCCCAGCACCACCTTGCCGAACTTCAGGTCGGCGATGTCCAGCGCGAACGGCGGCAGCTTGGCCGGGTCCATGTCGTTGGCGCCGGCCTGTACCCGTGCCGGTGCGGCCGATGCACCCGGAGCCGCCGGCAGGGATTGCCAGTGCACGCGGTCGAGCTGGCCACTGATGGTGCCGCCGTCTGCATTGGGGACGGTCAGGCGCCCGGCCAGCGACGGGCCGTCCAGGCGCACATCCAGTGCCTGCGCGCCCGGGCGCAGCTGCAACCGGGTCTGCTCGAACACGCCACCGATCAGCTTCAACTGGCCGACCTGCACGTCCACCGCACGCAGCGGCATGGCGTCGTCATCACTGCCACCCCGCGCCAGACTGATCCACTCCAGAGCGTCCAGGGTCGGGCTGCGGCCATTGACGGTCAATCCGCTCGGCGGCGGCTCGCGGTCGACATGGTCGCTGCCCAGCGTCACCTGCACACCGGTCTGGTTGTTGTGGCTGCGTGCGGCCAGCGCCAGGCGCTGGCCGAACGCAACGTCGATGCGGCCGGCCCCCATCGGCAGCTGTGCAGCCACGGTGGTCGCCAATGGCTCGGCAGCCGGTTTGTCCAGCGGCGCCGGCAGGTCCAGCCGGGTCCCGACCAGATCGGAGCTCAACCGCAGCTCGCTGGGCGGCGCAGGCGCCCCTGGAGCGACCTTGGGCAGGCTGACCGCGATGGTCCACGGCGAGGTTCCGGTGATGTAGGGCTTGAGCCAGGCCATCTCCGGCGCGCGGTCGATCAGCACGCCAGCATCCAGCGTGGCCGACAGCTGCGATTCGAAGGCCAGTCTGCTGTCGTGCACGTAGCCACCGGCACGCAGGCTCAGGCGACCGTCCTGGCCGAGGTGGCGCACCGACAGTGCCTCGGCATCGAAACCGCCATTGCTGTAGCGCGCCTGCCCCTGCATGTTGTCGAAGGCGAGCTGGAAGCGCTTGTCGACCAGCTTCACGCCGGCCAGATCGACCGTCCCCTGCAGGTGGCCGCCACCTTCATCGTGGTGCAGTGGCTGCAGCAGATCGAAGGTCACATGCGCCGGGCCGGCAGCAGTGAGGTTGTCCAGGGTGTCGCCATAATCCTTGTGCAGCGGGCTCTGCCGCAGCATCGCCAGCAGCTTGCCCGCCTCGCTCTGCGCATCGGCGCGCACATACAGCGGCTGCTGCCCGAAATCCGGAATGCCCGCCTCGAACTTCTGCACCGCCACACCGGCCAGATCGCCGCGCCCATGCATGTCGAAGCCGGGGCCGATGAAGGCGATATCGGCGTCGACCTGGCTCATCAACGGCCAATCGTGCTGGAAACGGATGTCACCGTTGGTGATATGGCCGGTGGCCTCGAAGCGGCCATCGTTATTGTCGAACGGCCAGTCGTCCAGGTCGCCACTGACCAGGCCGATGCCATTGCGCACCTGGCCGCCGGCCAGCGCCATGTCCAGCCAGTCGGTGGCGCCCTTGCTCATCTTGGAGTGGATCCAGAAGCGCTTGGCCGCGGTCATCGGCACGTCGTCCAGCTTGGCCGCCAGCTGCAGCCACGGCCGCGTACCGTCGCCCTGGAACCAGACACCACCGCGCACGTCGGCCGCATAGTCGGTGCCTTCCACGCGCATCGCCGCAGTACCGATACGCCAACCACCGCCCTCGTCGCGCCAGCCCACCACCTGTCCCGCCAGATGCAGGTCATGACGCACACCAAAGCCGGTCGGCCAATCGAACTGCAGCTGCCGTTGCGGCTGCAACTGCAGGCTGAAGCCATCCGCGTCGCCTTCGAAGCGCCCGCCCAGGCCGCGCAGGCCGGGCGAATTGCCCACGCTGGCGAAGCCCAGCGACTGCAGTTCGCCCTGCGCCCACAGCGGGCCATCGCGATCGCCCGCCAGCTGCAACTCGCGCACATCCAGCTGCGGCCTGGACAGGAACAGCCAGCGACGCAGGCCCGGTTCGAGACGATCGCTCAGGGCCAGCGCACGCAGCGCGGTGCCGGCCTGCACTTCGCCAGAACGGACCCGCAGCTGCTTGCCAAGCTGCAGCTGCAGGCCATCGAGCTGCTGCTCGCCCTCTTCGGTTTTCAGGCGCAGGCGCGGCACCTGCAACGCCCAGCCATCAGCCTGGCGCTGCCAGCGCAGGCGTGCCTGCAACCGCTGCAGCTGCAGCTGCGGAGCCGCCATCGAGGGCATCGGTGCGCCATCGATGCGGACATCACGCAGGTCCGAATCGGTGGTCACCGCCACCGGCGCGAAATCGCGCAGGGTCAGCCACAGGTTGAGTTCGCCCTTGCCTTCGCGCAGGCGCACACCGCCGGCCGCCAGCAGCGGCGACCAGGCATGGAAATCGACCGGATCGGCGCCCAGCCAGGTCTGGCCATTGCCGCGCACGCGGTCCACGTCCAGCACCGCCGTCAACGGCAGCGCTTCGGTCTGGGCCCAGGCACGCACGCCTACACGCAGGCGGTCGCCATTGACCCGCAGGCGCACGTCGATGCGTGGCAGCGTGGTGTCGATTCCCAGCCCCGGCGCATGCACGCCCAGGCGGCCTCCGATCACCTGCAGTTCGCCCAGCCGGCGCAGCGCATCCAGCGGGTCCCCGCCATTGGCGGCCTGCGGCAGGCCGCGTACCGACCAGCGACCGTCCTCGCCCTGCTGCAGGTCGAGCGCCAGGCCACGCAGGCGCAGCTCGGTCAGCGACCGGCCAGGCAACAGGCCGCTGTACATCGATACCAGCACTTCGGCCTCGCCGATCGCCAGGCCCTGGCCGGCGCCGATGCGCAGGCCCTTGAGCTGCAGCAGCGGGCCGCGCCGGGTCCAGGCGGTCTGCAGCTGGTCGAAACGCACCGGCTGGCCAGCGCGTTCACTCAGCCAGGCGGCAATCCTGTCGGGATGGCGCTCGGCCAGCGGCAGCAGCTGGCTGAGGGTGCCCACCAGCAGTGCAAGCCCGACCAGGCCCACCGCGCAGGCGGCAATGAAATGACGGCGGATCCTTCGCAGTCGCAGGCGCGGCGGCGCGCTCATCGGCCACCGCCGGCCTGCGGCCGGCGAGGATCAGAGCAGAACGACATCGAATTGCTCCTGCAGGTACTGCTCGTCCGCCTGGAAGCGGATGCTCTTGCCGAGGAATTCCTCCAGCTCGGCCACCGCCGCGGATTCCTCGTCGGTGATGCGCGCGACCACCTTGGTCGACGCGATCACCAGCAGGCGCGCGGCATCGAACTGGCGCACGGCACGGGTGATCTCGCGGAAGATCTCGTAGGTCACCGTCTCGGTGGTCTTGATGCTGCCGCGGCCGCTGCACTGCGGGCAGGTTTCCGACAGCTGGCGCTCCAGGCTTTCCACCGTGCGCTTGCGGGTCATCTCCACCAGGCCCAGTGGCGAGAAGTCGTACACCGTGGTCTTGGCATGGTCGCGGGCCAACGCCTTTTCCAGGGTGCGCAGCACCTGGCGGCGATGCTCGGCATCGTCCATGTCGATGAAATCGATGATGATGATGCCGCCCAGGTTGCGCAGCCGCAGCTGCCGTGCCACCGCCTGTGCCGCTTCCAGGTTGGTGCGGAACACCGTCTCTTCCAGGTTGCGCTGGCCGAGGAACGAACCGGTGTTGACGTCGATGGTGGTCATCGCCTCGGTCTGGTCGATCACCAGGTAGCCACCGGATTTCAGCGGCACCTGCTTGTCCAGCGCGCGGCCGATCTCGTCCTCCACCCCGAACATGTCGAAGATCGGGCGATCACCGCTGTACAGCTCGATCTTCTCGGCCAGCACCGGCATGTACTTGGCAACAAAGGCCTGCAACTGCGCGAAGGTCTCCTTGGAGTCCACCTTCACCTTGTCAACGTCCTTGCGGATCAGGTCGCGTACCGATCGCAGCGGCAGGCTCAGGTCTTCATAGATGTTGCTGCACGAGGCCGCTTCGCGGCCACGACGCTCGACCACGTTCCAAACGCGCGACAGGTAGGCGATGTCCTCGGCGATGGCCTCTGCCGGCTGGCCCTCGGCATTGGTACGCACGATGTAGCCGTAGCCCCCGTGCTGCGCCGACAGTTCGGTCACCAGCGCCTTCAGGCGGGCGCGCTCGGTTTCATCCTCGATGCGTGCGGAAACGCCCACGACCTTGGATTGCGGCAGCAGCACCATGTAGCGCGAGGGAATGCTGATCTGGGTGGTCAGGCGTGCGCCCTTGGTCCCGATCGGGTCCTTCACCACCTGCACCACGATGTCCTGGCCGTCGCGCAGCAGCTCGACGATCGGCACGCTGGATGGCGGCGGCAGCGTGGTGTTCTCGGTATCGGCACTGGCCACCGGCGCCGGCCGCACCACGTCGTTGGCATGCAGGAACGCGGCACGCTCCAGCCCGACTTCGACGAAGGCGGCCTGCATGCCGGGCATCACCCGCTGCACCTTGCCCTTGTAGATGTTGCCGACCACACCCCGGCGCCAACCGCGCTCGATGTGCAGTTCCTGCAGCATGCCGTTCTCGATCACCGCGACCCGGGTTTCGCGCGGGGTCACATTGACCAGGATTTCCTCAGACATCGGCAGCCTCCCTGGCGGCATCGGCAGTTGTGGCCGGCACGCCGCAGCGCGCCAGCAGACGATCGGTATGCAGCAATGGCAGCCCCATGACGCCGGAGTAGCTGCCGGAAAGATGTTCGATCCAGCGCTCGGCCCCGCCCTGGATGGCGTAGGCCCCGGCCTTGTCCAACGGCTCGCCGGTGGCCACGTAGGCGGCGATGTCGGCAGCGTCGATCGGGGCGAAGGTCACTTCGGAAATGACCAGTTCGCTGTCCAGCCCGTCCGCGCCGACCACCACCACGGCGGTCATCACCTGATGGGTGCGCCCGGCAAGGCGCGCCAGCATCGCCCGCGCATCGGCGGCGTCAGTGGGCTTTCCGAACACGTCACCATCCAGCACCACCTCGGTGTCCGAGCCGAGCACGCGCGCCTGCGGGTCATCGGCCAGCACCCGGGCCAGCCCGGCGCGCGCCTTGTCGGCGGCGACCCGGCAGACATACTGTTCGGCGCTTTCAGCGGGCGCGCGCTGCTCGACGACCTCCAGGTCCAGGGCCTGGAAGGGGCGTCCGAGTCGGGCCAGCAGCTGGTTGCGTCGGGGGGAGCGGGAAGCAAGATAGAGCATCGGCACAGCATAACCTGAGGCCGCCACCTGAATCGTCGGCAACCCGTCCCGGAACGTGCGCAACCCCGAACGGGCTCACAGCGCGTTCATCGCTACGACACCACCCTCAACGGCACAACAAGGAGTTCTCCATGCGCCTGACCGCCACCCCGCTGCTGCTCGCCCTGTCCCTCGCCCTTGGAACCTCGATGACCGCCCATGCTGCCCCGTCGTCGCCGTCGATCGCCGCCCCGGCCGAAGGCACCCTGCTGAACATCTCGGCCAATGCCGAGGCGACCCGCGTGCCGGACGTGGCCACCCTATCGGCCGGTGTGGTCACCCAGGCCGCCGATGGCAACAGCGCCATGCGCCAGAACGCCCAGCAGATGGACAAGGTACTGGCCGCGATCAAGGCCGCCGGCATCGCCGAGCGCGACGTGCAGACCAGTGGCGTCAGCCTCAATCCGCAGTACCGCTATGCCGACAACGAAGCACCGAAGATCACCGGCTACCAGGCCAGCAACACGGTCAGCCTGAAGGTGCGTGACATCGCCAAGCTGGGCAAGGTGCTGGATGCACTGGCTGCGCAGGGCGCCAACCAGATCAACGGCCCCAGCTTCGAGATCGACCAGCCGGAACCGGTCTACGACGAAGCCCGCCTGGCTGCACTGAAGAAGGCCCAGGCCCGCGCCCAGACCTATGCGAAGTCGCTGGGCCTGCAGGTGCGCCGCATCGTCAGCATTTCCGAGAACGCCGGCGGCGGCTACCGCCCGATGCCGATGATGCGGGCCATGTCGGCCGGCGCGGCGATGGACAAGGCCACCCCGGTCGCACCGGGTGAATCGACCGTCTCGGTCAACCTGGACGTGGTGTTCGAACTGGGTCGCTGATCCCGTTCGCCATTGCCGACAAAGGCGGATCCCGCAGGGGATCCGCCTTTTTCATGCCCGGAGCCGGCGTTGGCTGAAGGCCAGCCCAACGATCGCCCCCCTGCCTCTAGGCAGTGGCTGCCCTGTCGCGCTACTGATGGACTGCCAGCCGCGTGCGGCAACCCCGCCGCGGGCCCTGGTGCGTTGAGGACTTCGTCACTGGCATGGAGGTGGACCATGGTTCGTACGTATCCCGTTGCATCCCCGCACTTCGACCCCGCCCGCGTTGCCGCCTGGAGCGCGGCCATCGCCCTGCATCTGCTGGCCTTCCTGTTGCTGCTGATCCCGGCGACCTACCAAGCCGTGCAGGTCCCACGTGACAAGACTGCGGTCAGGCTGATCGAGAAGATCCCGCCACCGCCCACGCCGCCGGTTCCGATCCCGCCGAAAGAGATCGTCCAGGTGGTGCCGAAACCCCGGACGCAGCCGGTAGCACCGCCACTGCCTGCACCCACCGCGACCGTGGAGGAGACCCAGGGCATCGCACTGCCGGCCGCCGAACCGGCCCCGCCCCAGCTGGCACCGAGCATCGATACCTCCACGCCTCTGGCCGGCGCCCAGCTGCAGTACCGCAACGCCCCGCCGCCGGCCTACCCGCTGGCGGCACTGCGCAACCGCGAGCAGGGGACGGTGCTGTTGCGGGTAGAGGTGGACTCCCACGGGCAGCCGGCGGTGGTCAGCATCGAGCGCAGCAGTGGCTCGCGCAGCCTGGACCAGGCCGCACGCCAGCAGGTGCTCAGGCACTGGCGCTTCGAGCCGGCCCAGCGTGATGGCGTGGCCGTGCCGGCCATCGGCATGGTGCCGGTGCAGTTTTCGCTGCCGGACTGAGGTGATCGCCGGCCCGGCTGCTTGCCGGGCCGGCGCTTCCGTCCGGGCGGGTACGGACGGAACAGGATCAACTGTTATTGATTAAGCAAAAATTCACGACTTCGTCACCTGTCGGAAACCTAGATTGGTCCGTCCCGGAATCTTCCGGAGACAGCCCTCAACGCTACGGTTTTCCAGTTAGGAGAGAAGCTGTGAAACACCTGATCCAACGGCCCGCCAGCCGCCGCCGCACCACCCTGGCATCGTCCATCACCCATATCCTTACCGGCGGCACGCTGCTGCTGGTTGGCGCCGTGGCTTCCACCTCCGCTTTCGCGCAGGAAAAGGCCACCAACCTGGACCGCATCACGGTCACCGGTTCGAACATCCCGCGCACCAACACTGAAACACCGTCCCCGGTGCAGGTGGTGACCCGCCAGGAAATCGACCGTACGGGCAAGACCACGGTTGCCGAGTACCTGCAGACCATCACCGCCAATGGCGCCGGCTCGATTCCCAAATCGTTCGGCAACGGCTTCGCCGGTGGTGGCGCCGGCATTTCGCTGCGTGGCCTGGGCGCGGGTTCGACCCTTGTGCTGTTGAATGGCCGCCGCATGGCCACCTACGGCCTGGCCGATGACGGCCAGAAGGTCTTCACCGACCTGAGCACCATCCCGCTCGACGCCGTTGAACGTGTGGAAGTGCTGAAGGATGGCGCGTCGGCGATCTATGGTTCCGACGCCATCGCCGGCGTGGTCAACATCATCCTGCGCAGCGACTTCCAGGGCGCGATCCTTCGCGGCTCCTACGGCCTGTCCGGCGACAGCGATGGCGATACCAAGAAGGCGACCCTGACCGCCGGTACCGGCGACATGGCCACCGACGGCTGGAACGCTTTCTTCAGCCTTGACGTCGGCAAGAGCGACGCGATCAAGATCAGCGACCGCAAGAACCGCAAGTGGATCGGCACCGGCGACACCCGCCAGTGGGGCTATGGCAACAATGCCCAGTTCCTGGGCGGCGCCTTCCTCAGCGGCAAGACCCGCGGCGGCGTTGGTCCCAATGGCTCGGTGTACGACGACCGCAATGTCACCGACACGAATCCGGCCACCCTCGTACCGCTGCCGGGCTGCCAGGGCTTGACCACCATCGGTGGCCAGACCGACGCCTCTGTCGCCGCGCAGGGCTGCCTGTGGGATCCGGCACAGCTGTATCGCGATATCTCGCCGGAAGAGAAGTACGTCAACGTGTTCGGCCGCGCCAGCTTCGCGTTCGGTGAAGGTGGCGAAATCTACACCGAGATCGGCTACTCGAAGAAGGAAACCACCTTCAGCAACACGCCGTCCGCCGCGTCCGGCGGCTGGGGTTATCCCGGCGGCCCGGTCAACGGCAACAGCGGTCCGGGCGCCGTGGTGCTTGGTCCCAACCATCCTGACCGGCCTGCCGGCCTCGGTACTGGCCCGTTGCGCCTGCGCTATAGCGCTTGGGACGTCGGCCCCCGCGTGACCGACAACACCAACGAGTTCAATCGTTTCCTGGTCGGCGTCAAGGGCAACTGGGGTGATTGGAGCTACGACACCGCCTACCTGCACTCGGGCACCGACCTGGTCAACGAGCGCACCGGCTTCCTGCGCTACAGCGCCGTGAAATGTGCACTGGGTGACGCGAACTGTGCCGGTGGCGTATGGCGCATTGGCGACAATGCCAACCTGAACTCCCAGGCGCTGTATGACTACATCTCGCCGAAGATCAGCGCACGTGCCAAGTCCAGCCTGGATATGTTCGACTTCACCGTGTCGCGCAGCCTGATGGACCTGAAGGGTGGCCCGCTGGGCCTGGCGATCGGTACCGAGTGGCGCAAGACCAGCAACAGCCTGACCCCGCAGACCTACACCGACACGGGTGACATCATCGGCCTGGGCTACTCGGCCTACGACGGCACCCAGAACGTGTACGCCGGTTACGTCGAACTGTCGGCACCGGTGTTGGAGCAATTGGAACTGTCCGCTGCCCTGCGCTACGACAAGTATGAAAGTGGTGAAGGCAAGGCCACGCCGAAGCTGGGTGTGAAGTGGACGCCGGCCGACTGGATCGCCCTGCGCGCCAGCTACGCCGAAGGCTTCCGTGCACCGAACCCGGCCGAGAACGGCGACGGTGGCCTGGCCGCGTTCTCCACGGCCTCGGATCCGATCCGTTGCCCGGACGGTGAAAACCCTGCCCCGGGCGCTTCGCCGGACGACTGCGGCTCGCAGTCGGTTGCGATCATCACCCGTCCGAACAAGGACCTGAAGCCGGAAGAGTCGAAGAGCTACTCGGTGGGTATCGTGCTGCAGCCTACCCGCTCCACCTCGCTGACCGTCGATGCGTGGGAGATCAAGCGCACCAACGAGATCGCCCAGGGCGATACCGATGACGCGATCCGGGCTGGCAACGTCCTGCGCGACAACAACCTGCTCAACGGCGTCGCCGGTACCGGCAGCATCCTGGCCGTCAACACCGCCTACATCAACGCCAGTTCCTCGCGCGTTCGCGGTATCGACACCGACATCCGCCAGACCTTCGATATCGGCCCGGGCCAGCTGGAGATGGATCTGCAGTGGAGCCACCTGCTGAAGTTCGAGCGCACCAGCGGTACCAGCACCGATGACTTCCTGGGCACGCACGGCAACTGCGACGTGACCAACTGCATCGGCACGCCGAAGGACCGCATCAACTTCGGTACCACCTGGAAGCAGGGCCCGTGGAGTGTCAGCGGCGTGGCCAACTACATCTCCAGCATGGAAAACACCGACAAGCGCGGCGGCAAGTACCAGTTCTTCTATGCCGACGGCTCGCCGGTGAAGAAGATCTCTTCGTTCACCACCTTCGACCTTTCCGGCCGCTGGGCAATCACCGAAGCGTTCGAGCTGAATGCTTCGGTCGAGAACGTCTTCGACCGCATTGCTCCGCTGGATCCGCTGACCTATGGCGGCGTGAACTACAACCCGATGCACTTCAGTGGTGCCATCGGTCGCTACTTCACCGTCGGTGCCAAGTACACCTTCAAGTAATACAGGCAACACCTTTCAACGCAGCAACTTCGAAGGCCCGGGCAGCTGCCCGGGCCTTCGTCGTTCCGCCCCTTGCAGGCATGTTCACGGGCACATGGCTACCGTGTGCACGCGGCATCACCGCCGCAGGGGATCTGCATGGCCGCAACTTCGCAACGCCTGGGCCTGCCCGCGTTGACTGCACTGGTGGTCGGCTCGATGGTCGGCGCCGGCATCTTTTCATTGCCGCAGAACGTGGCGCGCAGCGCCGGGCCTGCCGCCGCGCTGATCGGCTGGGCCCTGAGCGGCGCGGGCATGCTGATGCTGGCCTTCGTATTCCAGGCCCTGGCCAACCGCCGGCCTGATCTCGATACCGGCATCTACGCATACGCACGCGAAGGCTTCGGCAACTACATCGGCTTCTCCGCTGCGTGGGGCTACTGGGTTGCCTCGGTGCTCGGCAACGCCAGCTTCTTCGTGCTGATCTTCAGTGGCCTGGGCCACTTCATGCCCGTGTTCGGCGAAGGCAATACCCCGGCCGCCGTGGCCGCATCGTCATTGCTGTTGTGGACCGTGCACCTGTTGGTGCTGCGTGGCCTGCGCACTGCCGCCATCGTCAACGGCCTGGTGACCGTGGCCAAGCTGCTGCCGATCGCCCTGTTCCTGGTCCTGGCCGCCGGCGCGTTCCGCATGGACGTGTTCCGCGCCGATTTCCTCGGCGCGCCTGCACTCGGCGACCTCGGCCAGCAGCTGCGCGGCATGATGCTGGTGACCGTGTGGGTGTTCATTGGCATCGAGGGCGCCAGCATCTACTCGCGGCGCGCCGCACGCCGTGCCGACGTGGGTCGCGCCACGGTGATCGGCTTCCTCGGCGTGTGGCTGCTGCTGGTGCTGGTCAGCCTGTTGTCGATGGGCGTGCTGTCGCAGGCGGAACTGGCCGGACTGCCCAATCCGTCGATGGCCTATGTGCTGCGTGCCATTGTCGGCGAATGGGGCGCGACGGTGATCATCATCGGTTCGATCATCTCCGTTCTCGGTGCATTGCTGGCCTGGGTGCTGCTGTGTGCCGAAGTGCTCTATGCCGCCGCAGGTGACGGCACCATGCCGGCCTTCCTGGGGCGTGAGAACGCGCGCGGGGTGCCGGCCAATGCACTCTGGTTGAGCAACGGGCTGATCCAGTTGTTCCTGCTGCTGGTGCTGGTCAATTCCGGCAGCTATACCGGGCTGGTGCTGCTGGCCGCGTCGATGAGCCTGGTGCCCTACTTCCTGTCCACGGCATTCGGCGTACAGCTGGCCTGGCGTGGGCAGGCCTATGCCGATGAACCAGGCGTGCGCTGGCGCGATTTCGTGGTCGCACTGCTGGCCAGCGCCTATGCGCTGTGGCTGGTGTATGCCGGCGGCCTGGACAACCTGCTGCTGTCGGTACTGCTGTACGTGCCCGGCGTGGTGTTGTTCGCATTGACCCGGCACCAACGCGGCGAACAGGTATTTACGCGTTGGGAAGGGGTACTGTTCGCTGCGATCCTGGTTGTGGCGGTTGCTACGCTGGTGGCGTTCTGGCGAGGCAATCTCGGGCTGTAGACCCGAGCCCAGGCTCGGCTGGGTTCATCCGCAGCAGCCGAGCATGGCTCGGCTCCACAACAGCAGTCGCGCAAGCTCGCCCCTACAAAGACGCAAAAAAAAACCTGCATCTCGCGATGCAGGTTTTTCAAGGTGGCGCCCGAAGTTGGACTCGAACCAACGACCCCCTGATTAACAGTCAAGTGCTCTAACCGGCTGAGCTATTCGGGCAGACGACTAGTATAACCACTCTTCACGCGCGATGGTAGGGGTGATTGGCAATCATTGCGGCAGCCCGATACAGCTGCTCGGCCACCACCAGGCGCACCAGCATGTGCGGCAGCGTCAGCGGGCCGATCGACCACTTCTCATCGGCCAGCGCGGACACCTCCGGCGAATGCCCTTCCGGGCCACCGATCAGGAACGCCAGGTCCCTTCCCTGCCCGCGCCAGTGTTCCAGGCGCTGTGCCAGCTGTTCGGAACTCAGCTGTCGCCCTGGCACATCCAGCGCCACTACATAGGCATTCTTCGGCAGCGCAGCGATGACCCGCTTGCCTTCATCTTCGGTGGCGCGACGCGGATCGCGCCCCTTGCCACGCAGGCCGGGCTCGATTTCCACCAGCTCGAACGGCAGCCAGTGCGACAGCCGCTTCTGGTACTCGGCGAAGCCCTGCGCCACCCAGCTGGGGGCGCGTTCACCGGTGGCGATCAGGCGGGCTTTCATCAACGGTCCTCCAAAACGTCGACGGCGCCATCGGCGCCGTCGAAGGGATGCATCAACGCGTGGCTCAGGCCACTTCGTCGTCGCTGGACGGCGGCTGGTCGCCGACGGTCCACAGGCGCTCGAGAGCGTAGAACTCACGCACGCGCGGCAGCATCACATGGACGATCACGTCGCCCAGGTCGACCAGCACCCACTCGGCTTCGCGCTCGCCTTCCACGCCCAGCGGCATCACGTCGATGTTCTTGGCGAAGCGCACGACTTCGTCGGCAATCGACTTGACGTGGCGGGTCGAGGTGCCCGAAACGACGATCATGTAGTCGGCAACGCTGGACCGGCCGCGCACGTCGATCTCGACCAGGTCCTTGGCCTTCAGGTCTTCGGTGGCTTGGCGGACGCTGGCCAGCAGTTCCGGCACGGACGGCGGCGGGCTGGGCAGATCGACCTTGATGGTCTGGGGCTGGGTCTGGTTGCTCAAAGTGGATCGACTCGATAAACGTGGGGGCGATTATACGGGGATGGCGCCGCTGCGCCATTCACGGCCTGCCCGGGCGGTACAGCCCGTGTGCAGCCACATA
Organism: Stenotrophomonas sp. 99219_Sma; assembly: GCF_056480785.1. NCBI lineage: Bacteria > Pseudomonadati > Pseudomonadota > Gammaproteobacteria > Lysobacterales > Lysobacteraceae > Stenotrophomonas > Stenotrophomonas sp. 99219_Sma. The sequence continues at coordinate 3,309,377 of NZ_CM151117.1, forward strand.
GTCCGCCACGCCGGGTGGCAGCAGGGCGCGCCAGGGGCCGCCGGCGGCGATCTGCGAGCGCACGGCGCTGGCCGATTCCTCGCGCAGCGGGTGGTGCAGGCGCAGGATGCGCCCGGCCGGGCTGGCGAACAGGGCCTGCTCGGTGTCGGCCCAACGCCCTTCCAGCGCCCGGCCCAGCTCGCCATCCACCGCGGCCTGCAACGGACTACCCGGGCGCTCCGCCACCACGAAATGAGCCAGCCCGAACAGCGCCTCCCATTCGTGCCAGCTGGACAGGCCAAGCAGGCTGTCGGCGCCGACCAGCCAGGCCAGCGGCCGGCTCGGCCCCAGCTCGCCGCGCAGCTCGCGCAGGGTGTCCACGGTGTAGGACGGCCGACCGGGGAAACGTGCCGCGCGATCCAGCTCGCGCCGGTCCAGCAGCAGGCCCGGTTCGTCGCCGATGGCCAGCGACAGCATGGTGCAGCGCTGCTCGGCCGTGGCGCCGGGCACGGCACGGTGCGGCGGATCGGCGGCCGGCAGCATGCGCACGGCAACCTGCAGTTCATCACGGGCAGCCCGCGCGATCGCCAGGTGCCCGAGGTGCACCGGATCGAAGGTGCCCCCGTAGTAGATCCGCAGGCTCATTGCTCAGGCCCGCGCCAGCAGGCGCACGGCACGCGGTTCGGCCACAGCCACCAGCAGGCGCTCCAGCGCCAGCCAGGCATCGCCGTCGGCGCGCCCCTTGGCGATACGGTCGACCAGTCCCGCTTCAGCCACGAAGCGCTCCCAGCGCTTGCTTTCCGGATGCCGCTGCAGCGCGCGCTTGTACGGCGCCTGCCGCGATTCCCAGATGCCGCGCGATTTCATTTCGGCGGCCAGGTTGCCACCCCGGGCCTGCACCCGGGCCAGGCCAGCACCGGCCAGCAGCTCGCGGATCACCATCGGCATCAACGCAGCCACCGCCTCACCCTCGCCTCGCAGGCCGGCCAGCATGCGCAGCACCGCCGGCGGTTGCCCGGAGAATGTCGCCTCCACCAGCCGGAACACGTCATAGCGGGCGGCGTCGGCCACCAGCGACTCCATGCGCTCCACATCCAGCGGCTGGCCATCGGCCAACAGCGCCAGCTTGTCGATTTCCTGGGCGGCAGCCAGCAGGTTGCCTTCCACCCGCTCGGCCAGACGCTGCACGGCGGCCGGGTCCGCGCGCAGGCCCTTGCCACGCAGGCGGCGCTCGATCCAGTCCGGCAGTTCATGCGGCTTGATCGCCCACGCCACCGACAGCACGCCGATGCGGTTGACCGCTTCGGCCCACTTGCCCTGGTGCGCCTTGCTCCATTCGTTGGCGGTGATCATCAACACCACGTCCGGCGCCGGATTGGCGCAGAACTGGCTGATCACCTCGGCACCGTCCTTGCCCGGCTTGCCGCTGGGCAGGCGCACCTCGACCAGGCGACGGGCGCTGAACAGGCTGGGGGCATTGAAACTGGCGTCGAGCTGGTTCCAGTCGAAATCACGCCCATCGGCGTCGAACACTTCACGTTCGCCAATGCCCGAGGCGCGCGCACGTGCGCGGATGGCGTCGGCCGCCTCCAGCACGCGCAGGGTTTCCGGGCCGGCAATCAGGTAGACCGGCGCCAGCGCGGTATCAGCGCCCTGGCTGGCCAGCTGCTCCGGACGCAGTTCCATGCGCGCGGCTCAGTGCTTGGCTGCGGGGACCGGCTCGGCCGGTACCGCGCCTTCGATCGGCTTGTCCTTCGGCGCCGACAGGCTGCCGCCCTTCTCGATCTCGGCACGCACCACGCTGTCGATGCGGCGGATGATCGAGGCGGACATTTCCCGGCGCAGTTCATTGGCCAGGATTTCACGTTCGGTGGTGGTACCGGTGGCGTCGGTCGGCGGCGACACGTAGTCGCGCGACAGCTCGATCACCTGCTGCGGCACCAGTTCGCTGCCGTCTTCGCGACGGAAGATGAAGATCACCGCGTAGCGCAGGCTGTATTCCTGCGCACGGCCCTGCGAGTCGATGGCGATCGGCAGGTCGCCCCAGCGCTCGGACAGTACCTGCAGCTGGGCGCTGGGCTCCTTGCTGTCCTCATCGGCCAACCTGGCGCCGGAGGCCAGCAGGCTGCGGTTGAGCAGCTTGACCAGTTCGCTGTACGGCGCAGTGGAAACCACCTTCACCGGTGCCGTGTCGGTCGGCAGCATCAGCTTGTTGCGCAGATGGAAACCGCAGCCGGCAAGGCCGAGGACAAGAACGAGGGCAAGCAGGATTCGGGTCATGGAGACAGTCTGGCGGAGCCGGGCGATCACGGCAACACACAGCGTGCCCGAAGCCGCGTGAATGCAGGGCCATCAAACGCCGGGCCCTGCACCGGAATGGTACCGGCCACCACGCGGGTGGCCGGTACGGGGTACATCAGGCGGCGACGATGTTCACGATCTTGCCCGGCACGATGATGATCTTGCGCACCGTCAGGCCTTCCATGAACTTGGCCGCGTTGGGCTCGGCCAGGGCCAGTGCCTCGACCTGCTCGCGCGCGGCGTCGGCCGCCACGTCGATGGTGCCACGCAGCTTGCCGTTGACCTGCACGGCCAGGGTCAGCGCGTCGCGCACCAGCGCACCGGCATCGGCCTGCGGGAACGGCTGGTCTTCCAGCAGGGTCTCGCCATGGCCCAGCACCTGCCACAGGGCATGGCTGGCGTGCGGGGTGATCGGGTTGAGCAGCAGCACGATGGCCTGCAGCGCTTCCTGGCGCACCGCGCGCCCCTGCGCACTGCCGTCCTCGAACTTGGCCAGCGCGTTCATCAGTTCCATCACCGCGGCAATGGCGGTGTTGAAGCTGTGGCGGCGGCCATAGTCGTCACCGACCTTGCCGATGGTCTCGTGGGTCTTGCGGCGCAGTGCCTTCTGGTTGGCATCCAGTGCTGCAACATCCAGCGCCGGAGCGGCGCCATCGGCAGCATGCTTCTGCACCTGGGCCCACAGGCGGCGCAGGAAGCGGGCCATGCCATCCACACCGGCTTCGTTCCACTCCAGCGACTGTTCCGGCGGCGCGGCGAACATCGAGAACAGGCGCACGGTGTCGGCGCCGTACTTGTCGACCATCGCCTGCGGGTCCACGCCGTTGTTCTTCGACTTGGACATCTTCTCGGTGCCACCGACCACCACCGGCTGGCCGTCGGCGATCAGGGTCGCGCCGGTGATGCGGCCGCGCTCGTCGCGCTGCACTTCCACATCGGCCGGGTTGATCCAGTCCTTCGAGCCATCCGGGTTCGGGCGGTAGTAGGTCTCGGCAATCACCATGCCCTGGCACAGCAGGTTGCGCGCCGGTTCGTTGCTGTCCACCATCCGCGCGTCGCGCAGCAGCTTGTGATAGAAGCGGAAATACATCAGGTGCAGGATCGCGTGCTCGATGCCACCGATGTACTGGTCGACCGGCAGCCAGTAGTTGCCGCGCTTGTCGACAGCATCACGGGCACCCGGCGAGGTGTAGCGGGCGTAGTACCAGCTCGACTCCATGAAAGTGTCGAAGGTGTCGGTCTCGCGCTCGGCCGCACCGCCACATTCCGGGCAGGTGGTCTTGCGCCATTCCGGATCGGTCTTGATCGGCGAACCGGTACCCGAGAATGCCACGTCCTCCGGCAGCACCACCGGCAGCTGTTCTTCCGGCACCGGCACCGCACCGCACTTGGCGCAGTAGATCACCGGAATCGGGCAGCCCCAGTAGCGCTGGCGGCTCACGCCCCAGTCGCGCAGGCGGTAGTTAACGCGGCGCTGGCCCTGGGCCTTGCGCTCGAATCGTTCGGCCAGGGCTTCGAAGGCACCCTGGAAATCCAGGCCATCGAACTCGGCCGAGTTGACCAGCTCGAAGGCACGGCTCTTGTCGCTGTACCAGTCCTGCCAGCGGCTGCCATCCCAGGTGCGCTCTTCTTCGGTGCGCGCATCCTTCAGCGCGATCACCTGCTTGATCGGCAGGCCGTACTTGTTGGCCACTTCGTTGTCGCGCTGGTCATGACCCGGCACAGCCATCACCGCGCCGGTGCCGTAGCCCATCAGCACGAAGTTGGCGACCCACACCGGCACCGGCTCGCCGGTGACCGGATGCAGCGCACGCAGGCCGGTGTCCATGCCGCGCTTTTCCTGGGTTTCCAGTTCCGCCTCGGACACGCCACCCTGCTTCAGGTCGGCCAGCATCGCGGCCAGTTCCGGGTTGTTCTTCGCCGCATGCAGCGCCAGCGGATGTTCGGCGGCGATCGACACGAAGGTCACGCCCATCACGGTATCCGGACGGGTGGTGAACACGCGCAGCGGATCCAGCACGCCGCCGTCAACGTCACGTACGTCGAACTGGATTTCCAGGCCCTCGGAGCGGCCGATCCAGTTGCGCTGCATGGTCTTGACCGAATCCGGCCAGCCGTCCAGCTCGTCCAGGCCGTCCAGCAGTTCCTGGGCGTAATCGGTGATGCGCAGGAACCACTGCGGGATCTCGCGCTTCTCGACCAGGGCGCCGGAGCGCCAGCCGCGGCCGTCAATCACCTGCTCGTTGGCCAGCACGGTCTGGTCGACCGGGTCCCAGTTCACCACCGCATTGCGGCGGTAGGCCAGGCCCTTGCGCATCAGGCGGGTGAACATGCGCTGCTCGTGGACGTAGTAGTCCGGGCGGCAGGTGGCGAACTCGCGCGACCAGTCAACGGCATAGCCCATGGCCTTGAACTGGCCACGCATGTGCTCGATGTTCTTGTAGGTCCAGGCCGCCGGTGCGGTCTTGTTCTTGATCGCGGCGTTTTCCGCCGGCAGGCCGAACGCGTCCCAGCCCATCGGCTGCAGCACGTTGTGGCCGGTCATGCGCTTGTAGCGGCTGATCACGTCGCCGATCGTGTAATTGCGCACGTGGCCCATGTGCAGCGCACCGGACGGGTACGGAAGCATCGACAGGCAGTAGTACTTCGGCTTGTCCGAAGTCTCGTCGACTTCGAAGGCACGGGTGGCGTCCCAGTACTGCTGGGCGGCGGATTCAACCTGCTGCGGGTCGTAGGCGTTGGTTTCAGCGCTGGTCATGGAACACGCGGATGCGGCGGCAAAGCGGTACAGCGTACCGCAGTGCGGCAAACGTCTCCAATCCCGCCCGCTGAAGGCCGGCTCCGCGAGCGCCCGAGGCTGGTCTCAGCGCGGCCGCGACAACGGCAGGGCCAGGGCCAGCCAGGCCGTCCAGCAGGCGAACGCAAGCCGTTGTGCCAGCGGTGCCGCCAACACGCCCTGCAGGGCAAACGCCGCCAGCGCGGCCAGTACGCCACAGGCGAGCGCCACTGCGCCCAGCGCGCGGCCATGCGCCTGGCGCAACTGCGACGTGCCCAGCAACAGGGTCCCGGCAACGAAACCCAGCACCCAGATCATCCAGGCGCTGGCATGCAGCTGGCTGGCCGGCCCGTGCAGGTCATCCACATCCAGCGGCAGCAGTCCCATCGCGGCGAACGCCAACCCGGCCAGCAGCAGCATCTGGCTGCCCACCCGGGGCGCCCAGCCGGCGGTTGCCGGCAGCCCACGGCGCAGGCACTCGGCCACAACCACCGCCAGCAGGCCCGGCAGCACCAAGCCCAGCAGATTGAAGGCCAGCGCATGCGGCACCCCCTGTGCACCCAGCAGCGCCACCGGGTGGCGAGCCTGTGCGTAGCCATCCAGGCCGGCGCCGAAACCGAGCACCGCCAGCACGAACAGCAGTGCGGCGACCAGACCGGACAGGCGCAGCAACGGGGACAGGGACGACATGCAGGCTCCGGAAAGGACGGCGACAGGAAGGCGGCATTGTCAGGCATTTACTACAACCCGGGTTGAGACCGGCATCGATCGTCACCATAGAATCAGTCTCCAGACGCCAAACGATGCTTTCCCCCATGACCGAGACGACCTACGTATTCGACGCCACCACTGCGACCTTCGAGGCCGAAGTCCTGCAGAAGTCGCTGCAGACGCCGGTGCTGGTCGACTTCTGGGCCACCTGGTGCGGGCCGTGCAAGACCCTCGGGCCGATGCTGGAAAAGCTGGCTGCCGAGTACAACGGCGCCTTCGAACTGGCCAAGGTCGACGTCGACAAGGAACAGCAGATCGCCGCCGCCTTCCAGATCCGCTCGGTGCCGACCGTGTTCCTGGTCAAGGGCGGCCAGCTGGTGGACGGCTTCCCGGGGGCCATCCCGGAAGGCCAGCTGCGTGAATTCCTGGCCCAGCACGGCATCGTGCCGGCCGACATCGGCGACGCCGTCGCCGAAGACGAAGCGCCGCTGGACCCGCAGGCGCAGGTGGACGTGCTGCGCGCGCAGATCGCCGCCGAGCCGGACAAGGACGAGCTGAAGCTCGACCTGGCGCTGGCCCTGCTGCAGATCGGTGGCGTGGATGAAGCCGGTCTGCTGATCGATGGCCTGCCCGCCAACCTGGCCACCGACGACCGTGCCGTGCGTGCACGCGCCCGGCTGTCCTTCGCCTCGGCCCTGAAGGACGCCCCGGCCGCCGAAGTGCTGGACGCGCGCATCGCCGCCGATGGCAAGGACCTCAAGGCACGCCACCTGCGTGGCGTACAGCTGCTGCTCGGTGGCCACGACGAAGCCGCGCTGGCCCAGTTCCTGGAAATGCTGCGGATCGACCGCACGTTCGAGGACGGACTGCCGCGCAAGGCCCTGATCGACGCCTTCAATGTGATCTCCGACGAGGACCTGGTCGGCCAGTACCGCCGCCGGATGGCCTCCCTGCTGTTCTGAACGGGAACCCACTTCGTTCAGAATCCCTGCACTGAACGCGGGCAATAATGCGCGGGATGGCGGCCGTACGGTCGCCACGATCCGTTCGGGGGGATGAGGTCGGGGCCATGGGGTCTTGCAGCTGCGCCCCCGCATTGCCGGGATTGCAAACTGTGACCTTCGTCCGCTCGCTGTCGTTCGCCATGCGCTTCCAGGGCGCGCTGCTCTGCGCTCTTCTCTTCCTGCCGGCCATGGCCGCCGCCCAGGACTGGAACTACCGGGTCCGTCCCGGCGATACCCTGTGGGATCTGGGAGGCCTGTACCTCAAGCCCTCGGTGCGCTGGCAGCAGCTGCAACAGCACAACCGCATCGACAACCCCTACCAGCTGCCACCGGGGCAGCTGCTGCGCTTCCCGATCAGCTGGCTGCGCATCGAACCGGCACCTGCCCGCGTGCTGTCGGTGCGCGGCAAGGTCGAACTGTCAGGCGCCGATGGCAGTGCCTCGCGCGCGATACTCGCCGGGGAACAACTTCGCATCGGTGACACCGTGCAGACCGAAGGCGACTCCAGCGTCACGCTTGAATTCGCTGACGCCTCGCGCCTGCAGCTGCGCGAGTACTCCCGGCTGCGCCTGGACCAGCTCAGCCGCTACGGCCACACCGGCATGGTCGATACCCGCCTGCGCCTGCAGCAGGGCCGCGCCAGCAATCGGGTGACACCTGCCCGTGGCCCGGCCTCGCGCTACATCATCGATGCACCTACGGCGACCAGCAGCGTGCGCGGCACCGTCTTCCGGGTCAGCGCCGGTGACACCGGCCAGGTGGCTGCCACCGAAGTACTACAGGGCAAGGTGCAGGTCGGCAACACCCACGGCAAGCGCCTGGTCCAGCCTGGACAGGCCAGCCGCAGCAGCAGCGCCGATGCCGCACCGGACGCTGTCTCCGCCCTTCTTCCAGCGCCGCAGCTGCGTAGCGACGAGGTGCGCCTGGCGCCCCTGCCGACCCTGCTTGCCTGGGACCCCGTCGACGGCGCCGCGCGCTACCGCGTGGAAGTGGTACAGGCAGCGACGCCGGAAATCCTGCTGTTTGCCGCCACCACCGCCGACACCCGGCTGGCGATCGGTGACCTGCCCCCCGGCCAGCTGCGCATCCTGTTGCGCGCGGTGGATGCACAGGGCGTGGAAGGCCTCGACGCCAGCGCCGATTTCGAACTCAGCGACCAGCCCCCGCCGCCGCTCACCGTGGCCCCCCTGCATGGGCAGACCGTCAACAGCGACCGCCCGCGCTTCCGTTGGAGCCAGGCGCCGGGCGCGCGCAGCAGCGTGCTGCAGATCGCTGCCGAGCCGAGCTTCGTGCAGCCACTGCAGGAACAGAGCACCCCAGGTACCGACCTGCGCCTGGCGCAGCCGCTGCCGCCCGGCGAGTACTTCTGGCGGGTGGCGTCGCGCGACGGCAACGGCCATCAGGGCCGCTACGGCCAAGCCCTGCCCCTGCAACTGAGCAATGACCCGGTCGACCCTGCCCTGCAGCCGCCTGAGGCCGCGCATGGCGAACTGACCCTGCGCTGGCAGGCCGGCAGCGAAGGCCAGCAGTACCGGGTGCAGGTGGACCGTCGTGGCGACTTCAGGGCGCCCCTGGTCGACCAGACCGTGAGCGAGCCGCAGGTCAGCTTCAAGCGGCCGTGGAGCGGCACCCTGCATGTGCGTGTGCAGTACATCGACGACGATGGTCATGCGGGTGAGTACTCACCGGCCCAGCAGATCAAGCTGCCCTGCCGCCTGTGCTACGGCGCCGGTGGTGGCGCCCTGCTGCTGTTGCTGTTGTTATGAGGCGCTCGCCGCTGCCGTGGCCGAAGCGGATCCTGCTGGCACTGCTGGCCGGGGTGCTGACGGTGATCGCCAGCCAGGGCCAGTGGCTGTGGCGACAGGACGAAGCGGCCTACGACGCCATGGTCGGCAACTGGGACTACCGCCCCGACCCCAGCGTGCTGATCGTGGCCATCGACGAGGGCAGCCTGCAGCGCATCGGCCAATGGCCCTGGCCCCGCTCGATCCATGCCCGCCTGCTCGACCGGCTGACCGATGCCGGTGCCGAGCGCGTCGCACTGGACCTGATGCTGTCCGAACCTGATCGTCGCGACAGCCGCCAGGACGATGAACTGGCCGCCGCGATACGCCGCAACGGCCGGGTGGTGCTGCCGGTACTCGCGGCACCGGCCGCCGGCGACCGCATGGCCGAGGAAATGCTGCCGATTCCGCAGATCGCGGCCAGTGCCGCAGCGATCGGCCACACCGATGTGGAGGTGGATGGCGATGGTGTCGCGCGCGGCGTGTACCTGCGTGCCGGCATCGGCCAGGCCCACTGGCCAGCACTGGGCCTGGCGCTGGCCGACCTGCCGGCGGGCGCGGTGCACGGCCTGCCCGACCCCGACCCGGAGATCGGTTCGCCCTATCAATGGCGGCGCAACGACTACGTGCGGGTGCGTTATGCCGGACCGCCCGAACGCCTGCCGCAGGTGTCCTATGCCGATGTGCTGGATGGTCACGTGGACATGGCGATGCTGCACGGCCGCCGCATCGTGGTGGGCATGACCGCCAGCGGCATCGCACCGCGGCTGCTGACCCCGACCACCCGCGAGTTCTGGATGAGCGGCAGTGAGTACCAGGCCAACATCGCTTCGATGCTGCTGCAGCACAAGCAGATCGACCTGCTGCCCCGCCTCGGGCAGCACGCCATCAGTGGCGTCCTGGTGGCACTGTGCGTGATCCTGCTCGGCCTGCGCCTGCCATGGCTCGCGGCGCTGTGCTCGCTGCCGCTTCCACCGCTGCTGAGCTGGTTGCTGTTGCGCGCCGGTGACCTGTGGTGGGCACCGGCCAGCGCCATGCTGGGCATCCTGCTGGTGCTGCTGGCCTGGGCGACCTGGCGCATCTCGGCCTGGCACCGCCTGGCCAACCGCGATGCGCTGACCGGTCTCGGCAATCGCCTGCGTTTCGAGCAGTCGCTGCAACAGGAATGCGATGCCGCGCGACGCAGTGGCAAGTCCTTGAGCCTCGCACTGATCGACGTTGACCATTTCAAGCGCCACAACGACCGCCACGGCCATCAGGTCGGCGACCGCGTGCTGCGCGATGTTGCACGCCTGATCGGTGCGCATGCGCGACGCCCACGCGACATGGCCGCGCGCTACGGTGGCGACGAGTTCGCACTGGTGCTGCCTGATACCCCGGCCGAAGGCGCGCGCCAGGTCATCGAGGACCTGATTGCCTGCGTGCGTGCACTGCCGGCGCCCGGTGACGGCAGCGAAGCAGGCGTCACCCTCACCATCGGCGTGTTCACCCGCGTACCCGACGGCACGCTGCAACCACACCATTTCGTCGAAGGCGCCGACACCGCGTTGTACCAGGCCAAGGCCAACGGCCGCGACGGGTATGTCATCGACGGCGAGGCGTGACCCTCGCCGCCCGGGGTGCAACATACGCATGCGAATGGTTAGACTGGGCGCCTCGCCCTGCGCCCCCGGACCCGCATGAACGCCCGCCTGTTCCGCTTCGGTATCAATCTCTGGCCGCCGTTCCTGTTCACCGGCATCCACGTCACCCGGGTCTCGCCGGACTACCGGCAGATCGACGTCGAACTGCGCATGCGGCCCTGGAACCGCAACTACGTCGGCACGCATTTCGGCGGCAGCCTGTTTGCGATGACCGATCCGTTCTGGATGCTTGGCCTGCTGCACATCCTCGGCCGCGACTACTACGTGTGGGACCGTGCCGGTGCCATCGATTTCCTCAAGCCCGGCAGAGGCACCGTACGTACGTCGTTCCGCATCGATGACGCACTGCTGGACGAACTGCGCGCCGAAGCCGCCGCTGGTGACAAAGTGCTGAGATGGTTCAGCAATGATGTCGTCGATGAAAGCGGCGAGGTGGTCGCCCAGGTGCGCAAGCAGGTCTACCTGCGGTTGAAGCCACACGCACGCTGAGCGCGCTTCAGTCGCGTCCCGCAGCAGTCGAAGCCGATTCCTTCTGCAACGGCACCGACAGCCACGGGTTCTCTTCAGCGCTGCGCGCTGGAGAGCGACGCGGCACCTGCAGGTGGCGGCCGTCGGCCGACAGCTGCGGCGCCCGCACCGGCGAGCGGAACTGCACCGGCAGCCGCTGCAGTGCGTCCACCGGATCATCCGTCTGCTGCCGCAGCCAACGCTGCGCCCCCAGCAGCCGCACCATCGCCGCGGCATCCTGTGGCCGTGACGAATAGGCAGGATAGATCGGCGCGGCGATATCGGTCAGCACGCAGCCCATAACGTTCGACAGGCAACCGAAGTCATGCTGCGGTGGCGCCGGCACTGGCAACGGGCGATCCGCTTCCAGCGCCGATGTGGCTGCCGCGCCACAGGCCCAGCCAAGATTGCCGGCCGCGCGGGCCAGGGTGCTGCTGCGATCCAGCACCAGCACGCCGCCGAACTCCCGCGCCGATGTCTCGATCGCCGCCCGGCTCATCGCGTACTCACCCTGCATGGCACGGCACAGGCTCTGTTCCTCGGCCCGCAGCGGCTGCATGGCCTGTTCGCACTCCGCCGGCAAGGGGTGGTCGGCCGGCAGTTCGACCAGCATGTCGGCCAGCAGCTGGGCATTGGCTTGCACCAGGCTGGCACCGATGATGCTCTCGACCAGATAGCTGCTGCCGGGCAACAGCCGCCGGCCCAGTTGCAAGCCACGGCAGGCACCTCGCAGGGCACCGTCGATATCGCCCTGCACGTACGCCAGCGCGCGTGCACTGGTGGCGTCCATCACCACGCCATAGCCCGGCAACGGAACCAGAACGCCCTCGCCCTTCGGCGGGAACGGCGACATGAAGTAGTCCGCTTCGGCCAGCTGATCCAGCCGCGCATGCAACTGCTGGTGGCCGCCGTGAGCCTCCACGAAGCGTTGCGGGTCCGCGCGGACCTGGGCGAGGCAGCCGCTGGCGGCCGGCCCGCAACTGGCACCGGGCCGCGAGCGCAGCTCGGCATGGTTGGCCACCAGGTGTGTCTGGCCGCCGCTGCTGCCCCGCAGGTCGGCCTCCCAACGGCGCACGTCCTCGGCCAACGCCTGCTCGCGCTGGCGGGCATCCAGATCGTCGAACGGCAGCGTCCACAACAGGGCATAACCGTTGTGGCCAGTCGCCGGCAGGCGTGCTTCCAGTCGCTGCTGCGCCTGCAGCCGCGATTCGGGCACCGGCCACATGCGCGAGGCGCACCACACCACGATGGCCAGCACCAGCAGGCCTGCCAGGGTCCAGCCCAGTCCGCGCAGAATCTTCAACACAGCTTCCCTTCCATGTGCCGTCGCCGCAGTCGATTCCCCAGCGTAATCGACAGGCAGTGGCCGCTACAATGCGCGCATGTCGCTAGAAGCCCCCGCCCTGGTCCCCCGCCCCTCCCTGCAGCGCCTGTTCCTGACCGGCCTGCTCACCCTGCTGCCGATCTGGCTGACCTGGGTCGTGGTCAAGTTCGTGTTCGTGCTGCTGTCGGGCATTTCCAGCCCCTTGGTGGTACCGCTGTCCGAGCAGATCGCGACAAGCTTCCCGCACTACCTCGGTTGGGTCCGCGCCGAATGGATCCAGGACACCATCGCCCTGCTGGCCACCCTGCTGGTGATCCTGGCGGTGGGCGTGGCCAGCCGCCGCGTGCTCGGCCAGCGCCTGCTGCGCTGGGTGGGCGCGGTCATCAAGCGCATTCCGCTGGCCAGCATCATCTACGACAGCGCCAAGAAGCTGCTGGACATGCTGCAGACCGAGCCGGGCAGCACCCAGCGCGTGGTGCTGATCGACTTCCCGCACCGCGACATGAAATCGGTCGGCCTGGTCACCCGCGTGATCAAGGAACACGGCACCGACCGTGAGCTGGCCGCGGTGTATGTGCCAACCACGCCGAACCCGACCTCGGGCTACCTGGAAATCGTGCCGGTGGAACTGCTGACGCCGACCGACTGGACCGTCGACCAGGCCATGAGCTTCATCATTTCCGGCGGTGCCGTGGCGCCGTCCAGCGTGCCGTTCACCCGTGCCGGCGAACGCACCGGCGAACGCACCGAATGACCCCGGCGCCGATCGAGCGCCCGCTGCAGGACCGCGCGGTCCTGCTGTTCATCGTGCTGGCCGCGTTCTTCTGCGGCAATGCGGTGCTGGCCGAGCTGATCGGGGTGAAGATCTTCGCGCTGGAAGACACCCTGGGCATCGCTCCGCTGAACTGGAACCTGTTCGGCCAGACCGGCTCGCTCAGCTTCACCGCCGGCACCCTGTTGTGGCCGGTCGTGTTCATCATGACCGACACCATCAACGAGTTCTTCGGCAAGCGCGGCGTGCGCTTCATCTCGTGGCTGGCGGTGGTGCTGATCGGCTACGGCTTCCTGTTCGCCTTCGCGGCCATTTCGCTGGCGCCGGCCAGCTGGTGGGTCACGTCGATGGATGGCCACGGCGTGCCCGACTACCAGGCGGCATTCGCAGCGGTGTTCGGCCAGGGCATGTGGACCATCGCCGGCTCGCTGGTGGCCTTCCTGCTCGGCCAGCTGATCGACGTGGCGGTGTTCCATCGCATCCGCCAGGCCACCGGAGAACGCCACGTGTGGCTGCGTGCGACCGGGTCCACCGCGATCTCGCAGGTGGTGGACAGCTTCGTGGTGATCTGGATCGCCTTCGTGCTCGGACCGCAGCACTGGCCGACCTCGCTGTTCCTGGCCGTCAGCAGCGTCAACTACATCTACAAGATGGGCTTTGCGATCGCCCTGATTCCGTTGCTGTACCTGATGCGGCGTGCCATCACCCGCTATCTGGGTGCCGAGCGAGCCGCATCGTTGCGCGCCGCCGCTGCGGCTGACTGAAGCCCCAGCAACAAAAAGCTGACTGCGCCTTCACGCTGGCCGTACGCGGCCGGATCGTGCAAGCTCCACGGTCTGTGTTCCACGGAAGCTCCTGATGCCGCATCCCACCCGCGCCCTGGCCGCCGCCATCGCCGCGTTGTTCCTGTTCAGCGCCGTGCCGTCGGCCGAAGCAGCGAAAAAGAAGGCCAGCCGCCCTGCCGCCGCGCAGACCCGCCAGGCCGCCAAGCCCAAGGCCCGGCCTGCCCGCGCTACCGCGCCGGCCCGTGGCAGTTCGGCGCGCCGCGCCACGCCGCGTCCGGTCGCACCGGCCCGCGCCGTACCCAAGCAGGTGCAGCTGGAGCGCCTGTATGACGAATACTGGGATGCCTCGATGCGGTTGAATCCGCTGCAGGCAACCTTCCAGGGCGAGGCCCGCTACAACGACCAGCTGCCCAACATCCTGTCCGCCGCGTGGCGCCAGCAATCGCACGACTTCACCACCGAGTGGCTGGGCAAGGTCGAGAAACTCGGCAGCGACGGCCTGCAGGGCCAGGACCTGCTCAGCTACGAGATCTTCGTGCGCGACGCGCGCGCTTCGCTGGCCGCCGAGCGCTACCCGAGCTGGATGATGCCGATCAGCCAGTACTACAACGTCGGCAGCATCATGGCGATCCTCGGTGCAGGTGCCGGCGCGCAGCCGTTCAACACAGTGCAGGACTACGACACCTGGTCGCGCCGTTCGCTCGGCATTCCCGAGCTGTTCGACCAGGCCATCGACAACATGCGCCAGGGCATGAAGGCCGGCGTGGTGCAGCCACGCGACCTGATGGAAAAAGTGCTGCCGCAGCTGGATGCAGTGATCAAGCCGACCGCCGAAGAGAGCATCTTCTGGTCGCCGATCCGCACCATGCCCAACACCATCGCGGCCGAGGACAAGGCCCGCATCAGCGCCGAATACAAGCGCATGATCGAACTGCGCATCATGCCGGCCTATCGCGCCCTGCGCGGTTTCATCGCCACCGAATACCTGCCCGCCTCGCGCACCAGCAGCGGCCTGGGCGCACTGCCCGATGGCCAGGCCTGGTACGCCAACCTGATCGTGCAGACCACGGCCAGCGACCAGACCGCCGCGCAGCTGCACGCGCTGGGCGAACAGCGCGTGCAGGAACTGCAGGCGCAGATCGCCACGGTGATGAAGGACGCCAAGCTGCGCGGCACGCCGGCCAAGCTGCTGCGCAGCATGCGCAACGACCGCCAGTTCCAGTACGGCGACGCCAATGCGTTGATCAACCGCTATCGCCAGGTGCAGCAGCAGGTCAACGCACGCCTGCCGCAGGTGCTCGATACCCTGCCCAAGTCCACGCTGGACGTGCGCGCGGTGGAACCGGAGCGTGCACTGACCGCCGCAGCAGCGGCCTACCAGCCGTCTGCGGCCGGGCAACCGGGCGTGCTGTACGTGAACACCCGCGACCTGCCCAGCCGCAAGCGCTGGAACGTGCCGGTGCAGTACCTGCATGAAGCGATCCCCGGCCACCACGTGCAACTGGGCCTGCAGCAGGAGCTGGCCAAGCTGCCGCGCTTCCGCCGCCTGGGTGGCGATCTCGCCTTCGTCGAAGGCTGGGGCCTGTATGCCGAAACACTGGGTGAGAACCTGGGCATCTACACCGATCCCTACGACCGCATCGGCTACCTGTATTCGCGCCTGCTGCGCGCTGCCCGCGTGGTGGCCGACACCGGCGTGAACGCCCAGGGCTGGAGCAAGCAGCAGGCCGTGGCCTACCTGCAGAAGACCGTGGACATGAGCAGCGATGACGCCAACGCCGAAGTCGAGCGGATCATGGCCCAGCCCGGCCAGGCGCTGTCCAACGTGGCCGGCCTGACCACCATTGTCGCCCTGCGCGACAAGGCCAAGGCACGCCAGGGTGCCGCCTTCGACCTGCGCCGCTTCCACGCCGAACTGCTGAAGGATGGCTCGATGCCGCTGGACGTGCTGGACCGCAAGATGGAGCGCTGGATGGCGCAGCCGGCCAGCGCCACACCCGCGCCTTCACCCTGACCCCTCCGGAGCCGCCATGCGCCCTGCCGTCGCCCTGTTCGCCGCCGTGCTGGGCCTGCTGCCGCTGGCCACCTCCGCCGCACCGGTGCTGACCCCACCGGATGCGGGCATCGACGGCCTGATGCAGGCCTACGATGGCCAGGTACCCGGCGCCGCCGTGCTGGTACTGCACGACGGGCAACCGGTATTCCGCCGCGGCTACGGCCTGGCGGTGCTGGAGGACGGCACCACGGTCACCGCGGCCAGCAACTTCCGGCTGGCCTCGGTCAGCAAGCAGTTCACCGCTGCGGCGGTGCTGCTGCTGGTGGAGGATGGCCGGCTTGGGCTCGACCAGCCGGCCCGGCAGTGGCTGCCCGAGTTGCCGCCGGCTGCAGCGGCCATCACGATCCGCCAGCTGCTCTCGCACACCAGCGGCCTGCTCGACTACGAAGACCTGATGGACCCGGCGGACACACGGCAGGTACACGATGCCGATGTGCTGGCCCTGCTGTCGCGCCAGGACCGGCTGAATTTCGCACCCGGCACGCAGTATCGCTACAGCAACAGCGGCTATGCACTGCTGGCAATGATCGTCGGCCGCGCCTCCGGACAGGATTTCGCGAGCTTTCTGCAGCAGCGCATCTTCCGCCCGCTGGGCATGGCGCATACCGTGGCCCACCAGGACGGCGAGGACACGGTCGCTGCACGCGCCTATGGCTACAGCTGGATCGATGGCCGTTGGCAACGCACCGACCAGAGCACCACCAGCGCCGTGCTCGGCGATGGCGGCATCTATTCCTCGCTGGACGACCTGGCCCGCTGGGATGCGGCGCTGTACGACGACCGCCTGCTGTCGAAAGCCTCGCGCCGCGCGATGTTCAGCCCGGCCACCGCAACACCCGAACCGGACGTGCCGCACTACGGCTTCGGCTGGCGCCTGAATGGCCCGGTGCAATGGCACAGCGGCGAGAGCATCGGCTTCCGCAACGTGATCGTGCGCCACCCGGAGAAGCACCTGACCGTGATCGTGCTGACCAACCGCAACGACCCCGAACTCTATCCGCTGGCGCTGAAGATCGCCCAGCGCTGGCTGGACACCCTGCAATGACCCGCGATGCCGACGCCCTGCTGGGCATCCACCACGCCGCACTGATCTGCAGCGACTACGCACGCTCGAAGGACTTCTACGTGCGCATCCTCGGCCTGCGCGTGCTGGCCGAGAACCACCGTGCCGCGCGCGATTCCTGGAAGCTGGACCTGGCCCTGCCCGACGGTGGCCAGCTGGAACTGTTCTCCTTCCCCTCGCCGCCGCCCCGTCCCAGCCGCCCGGAAGCCCAGGGCCTGCGCCACCTCGCGTTCCGCGTCGCCCGGCTGGAACCCTTCATCCAGCGCCTGGCCGCGCATGGCGTGGTATGCGAACCGATCCGCGTGGACGAATACACCGGCCGCCGCTTCACCTTCTTTACCGACCCCGACGACCTGCCGCTGGAGCTGTACGAAGTCGGTTGAGCGTTCTTCAATCGAGATTCATCCACGCATGGCGTGGATCTACCGTGTCGACCAAGGTCGACACCTACCAACAGCCGCAGAAATCTGTCGGAGGCGGGGCGGTTTTGCCGTTGCCGTTGCCGTTGCCGTTGCCGTTGCCGTTGCCGTTGCCGTTGCCGTTGCCGTTGCCGTTGCCGTTGCCGTTGAGGTTGCCGGCCAGCGGCCGGCACTACCGCGGGTGCAGGGCGCAGCCCTGCAAAGCCCCCCTTCCCCATACCCCGCCGAATGGGTATACAGTCGACCCATGCCGGCAGCGTGCCGGAATGAACCCTGGGAGGGGACCATGCGCAACACCTTCAAGACCCTGCTGCTGGCACTGCCGCTGTGCCTGGCCGCCCTGTCGGCACAGGCCGCCGACGGCGCCGCCGGCCGCTGGAAGACCATCGACGACAAGACCGGCAAGGTGAAGTCGATCGTCGAGATCAGCCAGGCCGCCAACGGCACGCTGACCGGCAAGGTGGTCGACATCCTGCACTCGGACAAGGGCCCGAACCCGGTCTGCGACGGCTGTGAAGGCGCCAACAAGAACAAGCCGGTGAAGGGCATGACCATTCTCTGGAACCTGAAGGCCGACGGCGCCAACAAGTGGTCCGGCGGCACCATTCTCGACCCGGCCAACGGCAAGACCTACAAGTCGAAGATGGAACTGCAGCCCGGCGGCACCAAGCTGGACGTGTCCGGTTGCATTGCCTTCATCTGCCGCGCGCAGACCTGGCAGCGCGAATAAGCCCCCAGGCCCGCGCCGTACCCCCGTGACCCGGCCCCGGCCGGGTCACCTCGTTGCAGGCATGCGATAATCTGCGGTTCCCCTCGGCTGCACCCCGCGACCATGACCCGTACCGCGCTCGTCACCACCGCCCTGCCCTACGCCAACGGCCCCCTGCACCTGGGCCATCTGGTCGGCTACATCCAGGCTGACATCTGGGTGCGCGCGCGGCGAATGAGCGGCGGCAAGGCCTGGTTCGTCTGCGCCGACGACACCCACGGCACGCCGATCATGCTCGCCGCGGAAAAGGCCGGGGTCACCCCGGAAGCCTTCATCGCCAACATCCAGGCCGGCCATGAGCGCGACTTCGCCGCCTTCGGCGTGGCCTTCGACCACTACGACTCGACCAACTCGGCGGCCAACAAGGCGCTGACCGAGCAGTTCTACCTGAAGCTGGAAGCGGCCGGCCACATCAGCCGTCGCTCGGTGGCGCAGTTCTACGACCCGGCCAAGGGCATGTTCCTGCCCGACCGCTACGTCAAGGGCATCTGCCCGAACTGCGGCAGCCCCGACCAGTACGGCGACAACTGCGAAGTCTGCGGCGCCACCTATGCGCCGACCGACCTGAAGGAGCCGCGTTCGGTCATCTCCGGTGCCACGCCGGAAATGCGCGATTCGGAGCACTTCTTCTTCGAGGTGGGCCACTTCGATGCGTTCCTGCGCGAATGGCTGGCCGGCGATGTCGCCCTGCCGGGCGTGAAGGCCAAGCTGGGTGAGTGGCTCAATGCCGAAGGTGGCCTGCGCGCGTGGGACATCTCGCGCGACGCACCGTACTTCGGTTTCCAGATTCCCGGCCAGCCGGGCAAGTACTTCTACGTCTGGCTGGATGCGCCGATCGGCTACCTGTCCAGCTTCCAGACCCTGTGCGGCAGGCTCGGCGAAGACTTCGAAGCGCATCTGCGCGCCGGCACCGCCACCGAGCTGCACCACTTCATCGGCAAGGACATCGTCAACTTCCACGGCCTGTTCTGGCCGGCGGTGCTGCATGGCACCGGCCACCGCGCGCCGACCCGCCTGCACGTCAACGGCTACCTGACCGTGGACGGTGCCAAGATGAGCAAATCGCGCGGCACCTTCGTGATGGCGCGTACGTTCCTCGATGCCGGCCTGGAACCGGAAGCGCTGCGTTATTACTTCGCGGCCAAGTCCGCCGGTGGCGTCGACGATCTCGACCTGAACCTGGGTGACTTCATCGCCCGCGTCAACGCCGACCTGGTCGGCAAGTTCGTCAACCTGGCCAGCCGCTGTGCCGGCTTCATCAGCAAGCGTTTCGACGGCCAGCTGGCCGCACAGCTGCCCGATGCGGCGCAGTACCAGCGCTTCGTCGACGGCTTGGCGCCGATCCGTGAAGCCTACGAGCGCAACGATCCGGCCGCGGCGATCCGCCTGACCATGACCCTGGCCGATGAAGCCAACCGCTACATCGACGACGTCAAGCCGTGGGTGATCGCCAAGCAGGAAGGCGCCGACGCGCAGCTGCAGGCGGTGTGCAGCCAGGGCCTGAACCTGTTCCGCGTGCTGGTCACCGCACTGAAGCCGGTGCTGCCGGCCACCGCCGCACAGGCCGAAGCCTTCCTGGCCGCACCGGTGAACGACTGGACCGAACTGGCGCAGCCGCTGCTGAGCCATCGCATCACCGATTACACCCCGCTGTTCACCCGTATCGACCCGAAGAAGATTGACGCCATGATCGACGCCTCCAAGGACACCCTGCAGCCGGCCGCCGCTGCCGCCCCCGCCGCCAAGACCGACGCCGCCAAGCCGGCCGCACCGGCACCGGCACCGGCCAAGGACGAAGCCAAGGGTGCCGATGCTCCGGCCTACATCGGCATCGACGATTTCGCCAAGCTCGACCTGCGCATCGGCAAGGTGCTGGTCTGCGAGTTCGTGGAAGGTTCTGACAAGCTGCTGCGCTTCGAACTGGACGCCGGCGAGCTGGGCAAGCGCCAGATCTTCTCCGGCATCCGCGCCAGCTACGGCGAGCCGGAGAAGCTGGTCGGCCGCAGTGTGGTGTTCATCGCCAACCTGGCCCCGCGCAAGATGCGCTTCGGCCTGAGCGAAGGCATGATCCTGTCGGCCGGTTTCGACGGCGGCGCGCTGGCGCTGTTGGACGCCGACAGCGGCGCGCAGCCGGGCATGCCGGTCCGCTGATGCCCGCAGCGGGCGTGGTTGCGGCCACGCCCGCCGGCAGCACCGGCCTCGGGGCAACGCGATGGGAGGCAACGGAATGGAACTGGCGCTGTTCGACTTCGACCACACCGTGACCACCTGCGATACCTATGGCCGTTTCCTGCGCCGCGTGGCCACCGCCGAACAGCTGGCACAGGCGTGGTGGAAGGTCGGCCCGTGGCTGGCCGCGTACAAGCTGAAGCTGATCTCGGCCGAGCGCATCCGCGCGCGCGTCACCCGTTTGACCTTCAGCGACCGCCACAGCGATGACATCGCCACGCTGGCCGCCGGCTTCTCGCGTGAGTTCCTGCCCGACGTGGTGCGCCCGGAAATGCTGGAGCAGATCCGCTGGCACAAGGAACAGCAGCACACGGTGGTGATCGTGTCCGGTTCGCTGGACCTGTACCTGAAGCCGTGGTGCGAACAGCTGGGCCTGCAGTTGATCTGCAACCGGCTGGAGAGCCAGGACGGCCGCCTCACAGGTCGCTATGCCGGTGGCGACTGTGGCCCGCGCAAGGTCGAGCACATCCGCCGCCAGTTCGATCTGTCACGCTACGTGCGCATCCATGCCTACGGTGACAGTTCCGAAGACAAGCCGATGCTGGCGCTGGCCCACGAGCGCTGGTTCCGTGGCAAACCCTTGAAGTAACCCCAACGCGCAGCCTTCGCCACGCATGAGCCTGATTCCTCCCCTGACCGAACGCCTCGACCGCCTGCTGCCGCAGACCCAATGCGGGCAATGCGGCTACGACGGCTGCCGCCCGTACGCGCAGGCCATGGCGCGCGGCGAGGCAGGCGTGGACCGCTGCCCGCCGGGCGGCGACGCTGGCGCGCGCGCACTGGCGCAGGTACTGGACGTACCCGCCATTCCGTTTGATCGTTCGCGCGGCGAGCACAAGGCGCCGCAGGTGGCATTGATCGTGGAAGCCGACTGCATCGGCTGCACCAAGTGCATCCAGGCCTGCCCGGTGGATGCCATCGTCGGTGGCGCCAAGTACATGCACACGGTCATTGCCGATCTGTGCACCGGTTGCGAGCTGTGCATTCCACCGTGCCCGGTGGACTGCATCGAGCTGGTGCCAACGTAGCCACCAGACCAACCGGCAGTGGAGCGGCGGGGTAGAGTCGACTGTTTGTCGACTGCTCTTCGTTCCGGCGGCGCAAAACCCCGCGCTGCGCGCGATAGTCGACTAACCGTCGACTCTACCCTCCGCTGGTGGGACCTGACCTTGCCTGCCGTTACGGTACCGCCGCCGTCACTACGATCTCGACCTTCCAGTCAGCGTGGGCCAGCTTGGCCTCGACCGTGGCACGCGCCGGGGTCGCACCCTCGACCACCCACTCATCCCACGCCTTGTTCATGCCGTCGAAGTCAGCCATGTCGGCCAGGAACACCTCGGCGCGCAGCACGTGCTGGCGGTCACTGGCGACCAACGCCAGCAGCTTGTCGATTTCTGCCAGCACCTGCCGGGTCTGGCCGGTGACGTCCTGGCTGGTGTCTTCCGGAATCTGGCCGGAGAGATAGGCGACCTTGTTGTATACGGTCATTTCGGACATGCGCGGTCCGACGTCGTAACGCTCCATCATGGGCGTGGCTCCTGCGGTTGATCAGGCCTGCATTGTCCTCCAAACCGGTCGACGGTGGGTGCACGGGCATCCTCCGCGACACGTCACTACCGGACTCCGACGGTCCCACTGGTCAAATGACGATGACAGGCGCACGATGCGCCACGCCCGCGTTGACACCGCCCTCGCCCCTCCTGCCGCACCCTTGCGCCGATGACCGCCCCCGTCGATTCCACCACTGCCTCTTCCACGCCAACCTGGAAGCGGGTTGCCACCATCGTCATCCCCCTGCTGATCCTCGCCCTGGCCCTGCACGGCCTGGCCAACGAGTTCGACGAGCACGGCTATCGCGCCATCCGCCAGGCGTTCCGGCAGCTCAGCGGCACGCAGATCGCGCTCACCGTGGTACTCGGCCTGGCCAGTTACGCCTGCCTGATCGGTTTCGATGCCATCGGCCTGCGTCGCAGCGGCATCCGCGTGCACCCCGCGCGCGTCGGCATCACTGCCTTCCTTGCGCACACGCTGGGCCAGACCGTGGGTTTTGCCGCGTTGACCGGCGGCGCGGTGCGCCTGCGTGGCTACCGCAGCGCCGGCCTGGACCTGGCGCAGATCGGCCAGGTGGTGCTGATGAGCACGCTCGGCTTCGTGTTCGGTGCATGGCTGCTGATCAGTGTGGCGCTGTGCATGGAACCGGCGGCGGCGGCCTTGGCCTTGCCGTTGAATCCCGATGCCGTGCGCGTGGTCGGCATCGTCGCCCTGATCGCCTATCTCGGCACCGTGCTGCTGGTCGGCCGCGAAGGACGGCAGTTCCGTGTGTTCGGTCATGCCTTGTGGCTGCCCGACCGCCGCACCATGATCGGTGTCACCGTCCTCAGCGTCATCGAGCTGGTGCTGGCCAGTGCCGCGTTCTACGTGCTGCTGCCGGACTCCACGCCCACCGGTCTACCAGGCTTCGTCGGGCTCTACCTGGTGGCAGTGCTGGCCGGCTTGGTCTCCACCGTGCCGGCGGGCCTGGGTGTGTTCGAGTGGAGCCTGCTGAAGCTGTTGCCGCAGGTGGCACCGGCAGCGGTGCTGGCGGCGGCGCTGATCTATCGCGTCACCTACTACGTGCTGCCGCTGGTGCTGGCCACCCTGCTCGCCCTCGCACCTGCCCTGCGTCAGCCGCTGCAGGCCAGCGCCGGGGCGACCCGTGCCGGCTGGAACGCGCTGCGCCCGTGGCTGCCGCAGATCATCGCGCTGGCGGTGTTCAGCATCGGCGCCGCGCTGGTCATCGACGGCACGCTGCCGACGCCTCGCCGTCACCTGGTCAATGCCTCGCTGCCGATCCTGGAGACATCCCATCTGATCGGCAGCCTCAGCGGCGTTGCACTGCTGCTGATCGGCCAGGGCCTGGCCCGGCGCAGCCATGCGGCGTGGATGCTGGCGATGGTGGTGTGCGTGGTCACCCCGTTGCCGTTGTGGCTGCGTGGTGGCCAATGGCTGATCGCAGTTTCCGCAGTGCTGGTGGCGATGGCACTGTGGGCCGCACGCCGCGAGTTCTACCGCCAGGGTGCCCTGCTGGACGAAGCCTGGTCGTGGCCGTGGCTGCGCAATCTCGGCCTGGTGCTGGTTGCGGTCACCTGGCTGCTGTTCTTCACCTACAGTCATGTCGAATACCAGAACGAGCTGTGGTGGCAGTTCGCGGTGTCGGGCAATGCACCGCGCGCACTGCGTGCGTTGCTGGTGGTCGCCATCGCGCTGGTGATGTTCGGCCTGGCGCGGCTGCTGCACAGCACGCGCAGTCCGCTGCCAGCCGCCGACGAGGCCACGCTGCAATCACTGGCGCCGGTACTGGCCGGTGCCACCGATACCCAGGCCTGCCTGGTACTGACCGCCGACAAGGCGGTGCTGCGCGATGACGCGAAACAGGGCTTCGTGATGATGCAGCGCTACGGCGGTTCGCTGATCGCGATGGGCGATCCGGTCGGCCCGCCTGACGTGGCGCGCGCGTTGATCTGGCGCTTCCGCGAGGAAGCCGACCGGCTGGGCCTGCGCCCGGTGTTCTACCAGGTGGGCGAGACCTACTGGCAGACCTACCTCGACCTGGGCCTGGGCCTGGTCAAGCTGGGCGAGGAAGCGATGGTGCCGCTGCATGACTTCGGCCTGGAAGGCCGCGAACGCGCCGATCTGCGCCAAGCCTGGAACCGGGGCAAGCGCGGTGGCCTGTCCTTCCGCGTGGCACCGGTGGAGGAAATTCCCAGCCTGCTGCCGCGCCTGCACGCAATTTCCAACGCATGGCTGGAAGACAAGGCCGGCGATGAGAAGGGCTTCTCGCTGGGCAGCTACGACCCGGACTACCTGGTGCGCTTCCCGGTGGCGCTGGTCGAGGCCGAGGGCCAGATCGTGGCGTTCGCCAACCTGTGGCAGGCACCGGCCGGCGCCGAGCTGTCGGTCGACCTGATGCGCCACGTCAACGAAGCACCGAAGGGCACGATGGACTTCCTCTTCATCGAACTGTTCCTGTGGGGCCGCGCGCAGGGCTATGCGCGTTTCTCGCTGGGCATGGCACCGTTGTCCGGGCTGGCACAGCATCGGCTGGCCGGTCGCTGGAACCGACTGGCCGGTCTGCTGGCGCGGCACGGCGAACGCTTCTACGGGTTCAGTGGCCTGCGCCGCTTCAAATCGAAGTTCGATCCGCAGTGGCGGCCGCGCTATCTCGCGGCGCCCGGCGGCATGCATCTGCCTGCCGCGCTGCTGGATGCCACGCGCCTGATCTCGCTGGATCCGCGGCGGAATTGAAGCCGCGATCCGCCGGGCATGACCCGGCGCTACCTGCCACCCGGTAGGTGTCGACCTTGGTGGACACGCTCATTCCACGGCACCTTCAGCCCCGGCGCCGACCAAGGTCGGCGTCTACCAACAGCCGTCGAGCGTGGCTCGACGCTACATGCGCCTGGTAGGTGTCGACCTTGGTCGACACGCTCATCCCGCGGCACTTCAGCCCCGGCGCCGACCAAGGTCGGCGTCTACCAACAGCCGTCGAGCGTGGCTCGACGCTACATGCGCCTGGTAGGTGTCGACCCTGGTCGACACGCTCATCCCGCGGCACTTCAGCCCCAGCGCCGACCAAGGTCGGCGACTACCAACAGCCGTCGGGCGTGGCTCGACGCTACATGCGCCTGGTAGGTGTCGACCCTGGTCGACACGCTCAGCCCGCGGCGCCTTCAGCCCCAGCGCCGACCAAGGTCGGCGTCTACCAACAGCCGTCGAGCGTGGCTCGATGCTACATGCGCCTGGTAGGTGTCGACCTTGGTCGACACGCTCATCCCGCGGTGCCTTCAGCCCCAGCGCCGACCAAGGTCGGCGTCTACCGACAGCCGTCGGGCATGGCTCGACGCTACATGCGCCTGGTAGGTGTCGACCTTGGTCGACACGCTCATCCCGCGGTGCCTTCAGCCCCAGCGCCGACCAAGGTCGGCGTCTACCAACAGCCGTCGGGCATGGCTCGACGCTACATGCGCCTGGTAGGTGTCGACCTTGGTCGACACGCTCATCCCGCGGCGCCTTCAGCCCCGGCGCCGACCAAGGTCGGCGTCTACCAACAGCCGTCGGGCATGGCCCGGCGCTACCTGCCACCCGGTAGGTGTCGACCTTGGTCGACACGCTCATCCCGCGGCGCCTTCAGCCCCAGCGCCGACCAAGATCGGCGTCTACCAAACGCTACACCCCGCCCTTCAGGATCACTTCGGCGAGGCGGTCGTAGTCGCCACCGAAATGGTGATCGCCCGGCAGCTTCACCTTCCTCACGCCGTCATTGGCCGGCAGGTCCGGGCACAGCGCGTCCTCATCCTTGTCGCCGTACACGCACAGCGTTTTTTCCGCCGGCAGCCTGGCCACTTCCGGTGCGATCGGCAGGCCGTCGCCGCCACCGCCCAACCAGTTGCTGACATGGAATTCGAAGTCGGCCTTCCTGCCCACCGACAGCAGCACGATGCGCTCCAGCGCCTCACGGGTGCCGACGTCGAGCTGGTTGATGGTGGCCGGCAGCACGTCGGCGCCCTGCGAGAAACCGATCAACATCACCTTGTCGCGGTGCCATTGCTGGCGGTAGTGGTCGATGATCTTCTGCAGGTCGCCCGCAAAGCCCTTCGGTGTGCGCTCGCTCCAGAAGTAGCGCAGCGAATCGATGCCGACGACCGCCACGCCATGCTCGTTGAGTGACGACGCCACGTTCTTGTCCAGGCCAGCCCAGCCACCGTCACCGGAGACGAACACCGCCAGCGTATCGCCGCTGCCGGTCGCCGGCATTTCCACCACGGGCAGGCCCTTCAGTGCAGCAGGCGGCGGTGCCAGGCTGACGCCGGCCTGCGCGCCGATCACCCGTGCCGCAGCCACCAGGCCCGGTGACGCATCACCGCGCGCGGTGCGCTTGAACTCGCGAGCCATCGCGACCTGCTGCACGAACGCGCTGGCCTGGCCGACCTTGCAGCCGCGGTCACCGGCCGCGCTCAACCACGGAAAATTCAGTTCAGCCGGCTGCAGCCTGTCGTGCTTCACACCATCGCCGCAGACCATGCGCTGGTGGTTGTGGTCCGGGCAGAAGCCGGTGGTCAGTACGCCGGCGAACACCTGGGTATCGGCCTGCGCTGCCAGCGAATAGGCCATCTCGGCACCTTCGCCATCACCGCCGACCAGCGGCAGGTGGTAGCCGGGCAGATGCAGCGAGGCCTGCAGCCAACGTGAGAAATTCTCGACGTCACCGGAACCGAACGAACAGGTCGGGTCCCCCTCGCGCTTGAGCACACCGCGCAGGTGCGCAATGTCCACTGCCGCGACCAGCGCGCCATCGGCACGCAGGGCCTCGATCGGCAGGCGGCTGGTGTCACCACCGGCCGTGGGTTCGTGGAACCAGATCACCACCCGTTGCGGCGTGCCGGATGGCATGTGCACCGGAATCTGCTCGAACCGCCCATGGCTGAACTGCTGCGGGGTCACGGCCGCCGTTGCCGGCAGCGCGGCCAGCGCCAGTACCACCCCCATTGCCCTGCCCAGCCCTGCACGCTTCATATCGCATCCCCGATGGAATGCGCACACGATACGCCGCCGCCGCGTGCACGGCACGTACCGGCGCAGGCCGTTGGGGATTCAGTGGGCCGCGGCCCGACGGCTGCGACGGTACAGCGCCATCGCCAGATACAGCAGCCAGCCAACGATCACCGCGATCACCACTTTCTGTCCCAGCCCACGCGGTGGTCCACCACGCCACAGCACATGCAGCCACAGCAGCACAAAGGCCAGCCATGCCCAGCCCCAGAGCAGGCCCGCAGCGGACTGCCAACCCGGTTCGCGGCGCAGATACCAGGCCTGCAGCAGCATGCCGACGCTGGCACACAGGAACGCCGTGTTGGCTGCCAGCCCATGGATGAACGGTGCCAGCAGCGGTGTTGCTTCAGGCAGCCAGCTGTCGCCGATGGCGACCGTCGCCAGGCCCAGCGCGGAAACCGTGAACAGCAATGGTGCGGCCGCACTGCGCCGCGGGCCGATGCTGCCTCGATACAGCGCAATGCCAAGCGCCGCAATGGCCAACGCCAGCAGGCAGTAGGCAGCGCGCAATGCCAGCCCCCACGGCCCGTGCAGGTACAGGCTCAAGGTCGCCCGCACCCAGTCCAGATCACTGCGCGCGACCTGAGTCCACAGCGCGGTGGCCACGAACAGCACCAGTGCCACCAGCGCCAGCACCGCCGCCGGGCGTGCACGACTCATGGTGCGGCCTCTGGATGCCGCGTCTTCCACTCGGCCAGCGCCTTGCGGTAGCGCTGCAGCTCATCGGAATACAGGTCCAGCACACACAGTGGGCAACCACTGCCGCAGCACTCGTTGGGGCCGGGTTCTTCCGGTGGCAGCGGGCGGGGATCGGGATCAGGGACGGACACGGTCGGAAACGGCAATCATTGGAAACAGGTCACCAGTGTACCGGGCCGGCTCAACCACCCAGCTGACGTCGCAGGTTGTCACGGGCGGCCGCGTCCAGGCGCTGGTGGAAGAACCCGCTGAGGAAGATCCGAGGAGCGCGCAGCAGGCCCTGCAGGAAGCGGCGACGGCCGGCACGGTACAGGAAGCCCGGCACCACCCCTTTGTATTCTTCGGCCACGCCACGGTCATAGGCAGCGAACACCGGCTCCGGCGCGGCCAGGATGGCCATGTCGCAGTCCAGGAACAGCGCCGCCTCGGCATCCACATCCTCTGGACCAAGCGCGCCGTGGCGGGCGGTCAGCAGGATCAATTGCTCCACGCGAGCGGCGTCGACAGTGGCAAGCTCTGGCGCCTGTGCGATCGCCTGCAGAGCCAGCTGCGCCGAACGCGCCTCGTTGTCCTTGCGCCCCGCCTGGTAGATCGCATCGTGATAGAGCACGGCCAGATAGATCTCGGCCGGCTGCTTCCAGCCGGGGCCATCGGCGACCTCCTGGCAGTGCTGCAGCACCGCGCGCACATGGCCGAAGTGGTGGTAGGCCCGTGGCGGCGTTGCATAGCTGTCCTGCAGCGCCTGCCACTGCGCCGGGGCAAGCGTCAGCGGTGAGAAGTCCATGACCGGATCATCCCGCCTGTGCCGGCGCCGGGCAAGCTGGCGGTTTTTTCACCACGCACTCACAACGCTTGCCGGGCGGGGCCCGGAGCCAGTTGTCCACAGCTTTGTCGAGCGCTGGTCCACACCGGTTGTGGATGAACGCGGCGCCGACCAACGGTCGCTGCAGCCGGACATCCATGGGCATACACTCGCCACAGGCGGGAGCGCCCGCCGCTGCCGGGAACCGTCATGTACCGTTCTGCCGCCCATTGCCTCACTCTTTCGCTGCTGGCCTTCTGTGCTCCTGCCTTCGGCGCAGGCCAGGCACCGCCCGCCGATGTGGTGACGACCCCGACCATCACCGTGTCGGCCGCACGTGTGCCGACCCCGGAAGAAGTGTTCGCCATTCCCGCGGACCTGCGCGCGATGCTCCAGAAGCAGGTGATCCAGCGCAGCTACTCCCGCGACCAGCGGCTGCAGGCGCTCGTGGAGATGATCTTCGACCAGCACGGGCTGGACCTGCAGTACGACGCCAATGCGACCTACACCGTCAGCGATATCTGGCAGCACCGCCGCGCCAACTGCCTGGCCTTCACCCTGCTGTTCGTGACGCTTGCGCGGGAGGCTGGCATCCAGGCCCGCGTGCAGGAAGTCGGGCAGGTGGTGTCCTGGTACCAGGACCAGGATGCGGGCGTGGTCTACAGCGTCGGCCACGTCAACGCCGGTGTCGACGTCGGTGGGCGCTTCGGTACCGTCGATCTGGACCGCAATGTGCTCTATGACCGCCGCGGGCCGGTTCCCGTCAGCCGTGCGCGGGCGTTGGCGCATTTCTACAACAACCGGGGTGCGGAGCGCCTCGCCGACGGTGATTTCGTCGGCGCGCGTGCATTCTTCGACGCGTCCCTGGCTCAGGACAGCGGGTTCGCTCCGGTGTGGAACAACCTCGGCGTGCTCGACCACCGCGAAGGCAACAACGAGGCGGCGCGGCAGGCGCTGGACCGATCGCTGCAGCTGGAAGGCCGCCAGGATGCCGCACTGACCAATGCCTCCGCGCTGTTCCGCAGCCTGGGCTTGACCGCGCAGGCACAGTCACTTGAGCGCCGGTTGAAGTCGGTGCAGCGCGAAGACCCGTTCGCGCAGTACATGTTCGGCGCCAAGGCCGAACGTGCCGGCCAGCTGGACCAGGCGATTCGCTATTACCGGCAGGCCGTTCGCCTGTATGACACCGCGCATCAGTTCCACTTCGGGCTGGCACGCGTCTATTTCCTGGCTGGCCAGCTCAAGCGCGCCGATCGCGAACTGCTGCGTGCACAGGAACTGGGGGGCGCGCCGGAGCAGGCGCGCTACCAGGCCAAGCTGGACAGCCTGGCCCGCTGGCGCGCGCAGCAGCAGGCCAAGCGCTGAAGGCGATCAGGCCTTCTTGAGGAAGCAGGTCTTCAGGACCAGGCCCTTGATCTTGTCCGAGTTGCCTTCGATGTGCTCGGCGTCATCCTCGACCAGGCGGATGTTGCGGATCACGGTGCCCTGCTTGAGCGGGATCGAGGAGCCCTTGACCTTCAGGTCCTTGATCACGGTGACGGTGTCGCCGGCCTGCAGGGTGTTGCCGTTGCTGTCACGCACGACCAGGGTGGAACCGGCGCTTTCCTCGGCGGTCCATTCGAAACCGCAGTCGGCGCAGATCCACAGCGCACCATCGGCGTAGGTGTTTTCCAGGGTGCACTGCGGGCAGGCGGGGGCAGAAGACATCAGCAAGTACCTCAAAGTGAATCAACAGCCGCCATTGTAACCGCCTGGCTCCCTGCCCTTTTCCGGCCAGCGTCCGGCGGCTCGCATGACCCGATCCGGAACCCCCACCCAGAACAGAAGGCCGCAGGAACTTGCAGTCGGCGACGAACTGCAGCAGAGTGCGCGGCCCCTGATCGCCCCCCGGAACTCCCCATGCGCCTCGGCATCGACTTCGGTACCAGCAACTCCGCCGCCGCCATCGTGCATGAGGGGAAACTGCTGCCGATCCGCTTCGGCGACGCCGAGCAGTTCCGCACCAGCGTGTACTTCCCTGGCGTGGTGCCCGACCCGGACGACTTCCAGCTCGACGCCGGCCAGGAACACGAGCTGCAGCAGATGATCGACAGCGCCGCGCGCGCGGCCCGCGCCGCCGGCCAGGAACGCACGCCGCAGGCGCTGCGCCGCGAAGCCCTGCGCGCACTGCGCCGGGAATGGATGGAAGCCCGCGCCGGCAAGGAGCGCAGCGCCAGCGACCTGCTGCAGAACGCGGTCTACGGCGACGACGCGCTGGAAGCCTATTTCGAGGAACACGAAGGCAACCTGGTGCAGAGCCCGAAGTCGATGCTGGGCTACAACCTGCACCCGCGCGCGAAGCAGACCATCACCGGCATCGCCGCGCACATCCTCGAGCACATCCGCCTGACCGCCAGCGCCCAGCTTGGCCAGCCGCTGCGTGCCGCCCTGCTCGGCCGCCCGGTGCAGTTCCGCAGCTCGATCGGCGCGGCCGGCAACGATCAGGCACTGGACATCCTGCGCGAAGCCGCCACCCAGGCCGGTTTCGACCAGATCGATTTCCTCGAGGAACCGGCCGCGGCGGCCATGCATTACCACGCCGAAAGCCGCGAGCGGCACCAGGCGGTGATCGTTGACATCGGCGGCGGTACCACCGATATCGCCCACGCCGAGGTTGGTGGCGATGCTGCGCCGCGCATCCACCGCGCCTGGGGTATCGCCCGTGGCGGTACCGACATCGATCTGGCGCTGAGCCTGTCCAGCTACATGCCGCTGTTCGGCCGCGGCATCACCCGCGTGCCCGCCCACCACTATGTGGAAGCCGCCACCGTGCAGGACATGACGCGCCAGCGCGACTTCCGCCAGCACAAATACGACCACGTCGACGAACCGTGGGGCGCGCGCCTGCAGGCCCTGCAGGACACCGGCAACACCGCCCGCCTGTACCGCGATGTCGAACGCGCCAAGATTGCCCTCAGTGCCGCCAGCGAACACCGCAGCACGCTGGACTACATCGCCCGCGACCTGCATGCCGACAGCAGCGCCGACGGCCTGGCCGCCGCCGCCCATGGCTACCTGGAGCAGATCCGCGAGCTGCTGGCCCAGGTCCGCAGCGACATCGGCGGCGACCCGGACGCGGTGTTCCTGACCGGTGGCATGTCCCGTGCCGGCTACCTGCGCCAGGCCGTAGCCGAGGCCTTCCCGGGGGCCCGCATGGTCCACGGCGAGCCCTCGCTGGGCGTGGTCCAGGGCCTTGCGCTGGCGGCAGCCAGCCAGGATTAACAAAACGTTACGCGGTCTAAGTTACTCTTGGTCAGCTAGAACCACGCTGCACCTTCCGCCGGCCACGCCGGTGTGTGTCCACAGTGCAGCCTGGCCCGCCCCGCGGGCCTAGCGGCCATGCCTTCCTGGCTCGTTCATGGTCCGCGCAGCACCTGAGCCGCCATCGAGACCCGCTTTGGGCACCCGCCAGGCCCCTGTGGCCTTACAACCTGACGCAGCACCTGCACCCATCGACTGCCGCCGTTGTGACGCGGTCTGTTGCCGGCTGCCCGTGCTGCTGCAGCCCGGCGACCACGTGCCCGGCCAGTTCCTGTCACGCGACACCCACGGCCGTGCCGTGATGGCGCGCAACGAGGAAGGCTGGTGCGCAGCGATCGATCCCTATCACCTGCGCTGCACGATCTATTCGCAGCGCCCGGCGATCTGCCGCCAGTTTTCGATGGGCGGCGATGACTGCCGCCGCGAGCGGCAGGACTACCTGCGCCAGGCCGATGCCTGGGCGCTTTCCTCCCCTTCCACCTGACAGGAGCAACCATGCCCCGCAAGGCAAAGACCCCCGCGAAGGCCAGCAACAGCATCCGCAGCGAACGCAAGGGCGCGGCCGCCAGCACTGTGGTCAGCAGCGATTCGATCGCTTCGGACCTGGCAGCGTTCCGCAAGGCCGGTGGCAAGATCGAAGTCCTCGGCACCACCTGGGCGCTGAAGAAAGCCAGCTGACCCAGTACCGACCGCGGCGGCGCTGCCGCCGCGGCCTGCCGGATCGCGTTCAGCGGTCCAGGCGTACCCGCACACTGCCCGAATGCGACTGGATGCGGATGTCACCATCACCGCCGCCCAGACGCGTATCGAGGTGGCTGCCCGGCCCATAGCGCGGCCGTTCCACCTGCCCGGCGTCACTGTTGATCGAACCACTGAAGCTGTTCACCGACAGCTGTGCCGACACCGTGCGCGGCAGGCTCAGCGTGACCGAGGCACTGACCGATTCGACGTTGATGCGGCCGCCGGGAGCCAACCCGGCCGCTGCCAGATCGATGCTGCCCGAGACGGTCTCCACCGCCAGCCGCTGCACGCGCCCGGCATCCACCTCGACCCGGCCGGACACCGTCTGCGCACCGATATCACCGGACACGCCGCCGCCGGCCTCGATCCGGCCACTGACCGTGTTCACGTCCAGCTTCGGCGTCTGCAGGCGTGCGCTGACGCTGCCACTGACCGTGTTGAGCTTGCTGTCGCCACTGCGGCCAGCCGCGCTCAGGCTGCCGCTGACCGTGTCGGCCTGCAGCCGTCGCACATCGATGCCACTGATGTCCTGGCTGGCGCTGACCGTGCTCAGCAGCAGCTCCACCGAGCGCGGCACGTTCAGTACCAGCGTCGCGCCACCATTGCTGCTGCGGCGCGGGTATTCGATCTCCCAGCGCACACGGTTGGCACTTTTCTCCTGACGCAGCTGCAGGCCGTCGCTGAGCGCGCCGGTGAGCTGCACGTCATTGCGGTCCCAGCCACGCACGGTCACCTTGCCGGCCACATTGCTCAGCTCGATGCGACCGCCCGCGGCCAGGGTGTGGCGCTCGTCGATGCGGGTGTCGGCCAGCGCCACGGCAGGGGCCAGCAGCAGCGCGACACAGCAGGAAATCAGGGTTCGGGTCATGGGGGTCTCCTCAGGTCGTCAAGCCGGACTCGGCGGCATAGGCCGCCTGCCGGGTCAGTTCCAGCCGCAGCGCGTAGGTGCGCTTGAGCTGGCCAAGCAGGTGCGGCGCACGCGGGTCCTGCGCCAAGGCGGCACGGATCTGCGCTGCGCTTTCATCCAGTTCGTGCAGCGCCGGCTGCCATTCCGGCGCCCGTCCATCGGGCAGCGAAGCGACGGCCTGCTGGTACTGCTCGGTCATCGCCGCCGCCTGCAGCTGCAGCGCTGAAGGTACCGGCACCTCCGGCTGCGCATGCCGCCACGGTGACACCGCGTAGAGCGCCAGGCTGGCCGCCAATGCCGCACCGACCGGCAGCCACCAGCGACGCCGCGAGCGCGCTGGCAGGGCCACCACGTTGTCGCCCGGCGCAGGTGCCGCCTGCGGTTCACGCGGCGGCAGCTGCGCCGACAGGCGTGCCCAGCCATCGGTGGGTACGCCGCGTTCGGTCGGCAGCGCGCGCAGCCGGGCCAGCAGATCGTGGTCGGAATCGTGGTCGTGTGTACTCATGTCATGTCTCCCAGCCGTGCGCGCAACAGGCCGCGCGCACGATGCAACTGTGCCTTGGAACTGCCGACGGCCATCTGCAGCTGTTCGGCGATTTCCTGGTGTTTCCAGCCTTCGATGTCGTGCAGTACCAGTACCGCACGTGCCCGTGGCGGCAGTGTCGACAGTGCCCGTTCGAGGTCGCGTTCGGTGCCGGCGCAACGATCGTGCACTGCCAGCTCCTGCAACCCTCCGTCCACTTCGTCGAGGCTGTCGTGATCCTGCCCGCCCGCACGTCCACGCAGCTCCATCAGTGCCGCGTTGACGCCCAGCCGGTGCAGCCAGGTCGACAGGCTGCTCTCGAAACGGAAGCCCGGCAGCGCCTTCCACGCCTGCAGGAACGCTTCCTGCAGCGCGTCCTCGGCGCGTGCCTGCTGGCCGCCACACAGCCGCCACAGCACAGCGAATACACGGGGCGCGTGGCGCCGGTACAGCAGTTCATAGGCAGCGGTATCTCCGGCGGCCGCCGCCCGCACCAGGGCGGGTTCATCGACGGCGTCGTTGGCGGCAGGCGGCGCGGGCATGGTGGTGTCGAGCATATCGCTTGGATGCGGCGACCCGGGAAAAGGTTTAGAGCCGATCGATGATCGATGGCATGCAACCTTTTGGGTGGCTGCTGCATCCATGAAAGGTCCTTCGCGAAATTGCCGTCCAGGAGTCCTGCCATGTCCAGCCCATCCTGCGCCGCCCTGCTGGTGATCACCGCCTGTGTCCTGCTGCAGGCGCTGGGCCTGTCACTGCAGCTGCGTCCCGACAATGGCCGCGCCTGCCTGCAGCAGCACCGCCAGGAACTGGTGTGCGTGGCCTGGAACCCGGCGGTCGAATCCCCCGCACGCGCCGGGTAACATCAGGGGCCGTTCCCGCCGCCTGTTTTCGCCCCATGATGTTGTCGCTGAAGGATCACCTGCCCGCCTGGACCCACCCGTGGTTGAACTACGCCGGCGTCGCCCTGCAGATCGTACTGGTGCTGCTGGTCGCATGGCTCCTGCGCGTGCTCGCCCGTCGCCTGATCCGCCGCTTTGCCGAGCACTACACGCTGCCGCCGGAAATGGTGATGGGCGCGCGCCGGATCACCAGTTTCGTGGTCTATTTCAGTGCCCTGCTGTACATCCTCAGCCTGCTCGGCGCGAAGCCGTCGGTGCTGTGGACCGCGTTCACCGGCTTTGCAGCCGTGGGCGCGGTGGCCTTCTTCGCGGCGTGGAGCGTGCTGTCCAACATCTTCTGCACGCTGCTGATCTTCACCACCCGCCCGTTCCGCCTGCACGACTACATCGAGGTGCTGGAAAACGGCGAGAAGCCGGGCCTGAAGGGCCGGGTGATCGACGTGAACCTGATCTACACCACGCTGCAGGAAACCGGCGACGGCCACGAGGGCACGGTGCTGCAGCTGCCGAACAACCTGTTCTTCCAGCGCACGGTGCGCCGCTGGCGCGACCCGGCACAGGCCCCCGGCGGCATCCAGGGCGACGGCTGAGGGGGGCGGCAGGGCTGCGCCCTGCACCCGCTATGAGCTGGAGCAACAGCACCAGCCGAAGCAACGGCAAAAGTTGGCTTCCTGCGGGATGGCTGGGTGGGTCCGGTTGAGGGAGACGCTGCAAGTCCCCCCTCCGGGGCCCGGCCCAGCCGCTGGCGGCTGTGCGTTCGGGCGCTTGCGAAGCAGTGCTTCGCAAGCAAAGCGCCCTCACCCATGTAAGCTCGGTCGCCGCTTGCTCGTGTGCGCGTTCCTGCGCACACGGCAAGACCGGGGTTGGGCGTCCTGCCCAACCCGCCCGAGGCATGCCTCGGGCCCATGCGGCTCACGCCCCCTCAACCGGACCCACACCGCCTTCGACAGATTTCCGCGAGCTGTCGGAACGACGCATTGCCCTGGTGGGTGTCGACCTGGGTCGACACGGTAGATCCACGCCATGCGTGGATGACTCATTCGATATCTGACAGATGTGTCGACCAAAGTCGACGCCTACCTACAGCCGCGGAAATCTGTCAGAGGCGGGACGGTGTGGGTAGGCAGGACCGTTGGCGCCATGGATGGCGCCATCGAGCCCCCATGGAAGGGTTTACGGCGTGTCCTGCCTACCCACACCGTCCCGCCTACCTGCGGAATGCCCGCTTTTGACGTTGAAGTTGCCTTGGCTTGAAGGCTTCGGCAGGTGCAGAGCTGCAAGCCCTGCCGAACAACCTTTACCTCAACTGGCTGTCCTTGCTGCCACGCCGGTTGTAGCCGGCATGCGCCTGCGCTTCGTCGTCATGCGCCTGCTGGCACGCCACGCACAGCCGTACCCCGGGCACGGCCTGGCGCCGCGCCAACGGGATCGGCGCGTCGCATTCCTCACAATGTTCCAGACCAGGCCCCTCGCGCAGCTGGCGCCGCGCGCGGGCGATCGCATCGTCGACGGTGGCGTCGATCTGGTCCTGGACCGCGCCGTCTCCCGCCCAACCGGTGGCCATGGCCATCCTCCGCAGGTGTGTCGCCTGATATGGGGACGATACACCGCGCAGTAAACGGTAGCGCCGAGCCATGACCGGCAGGCCTTCAGCAAGCTGAGCAGAAGGCAGACGGGCCGGAGCAGGCCATTTGCGGCTTAATCCCCTCCGTCCCCTTTTTGGCTTACCAGACCAGGTCGTCCGGCACCTGGAACTGGGCGTAGTAGGCGTCGTCTTCGGCGTTGCCGGTGGAGATCTCGGCGGTCGAGCCTGGCTGGCCGTGGTCGACGATGATCGCTTCCGGGGCACGTTCACGCACCTTTTCGGCGGCAGCGCGCGGCAGCAACGCGTAGCTCTCGCCGTGGGCGACGATGACCAGCACACCCACCGACAGCGCCTTGCGCAGCTTGGGGTCGATCAGCAGGGTGCGGATCGCCGCGCCGTCGCTGAATCGGTACTCGTCGTCGCCCTTGTGGGGCACGGCATGGGTGCTGATGATCTGCTTGGCCTGGGCCTTCTGTTCAGCCTGCCTGGCCTGGGCATTGCGCTCGGCGGCCAGTGCGCGGTCGCGCTCGACCTTCTCGGCGCGGGCCCGTTCAGCCTCGCGCTGGACCTCGGCCGAGGTCGATTCGGCCTTGCCCTGCCGGGCCTTGGCCTGCGCGCTCGCGGCAGCGCTGGCCTGCGACTTCTTGGCCAGGCCGGCCTTGAGCAATTGTTCCTGCAGCGCGTTGGGCTTTGCCATGGTCGATGCGTACCGCGTGTAATCTTGGATGTCCCCATTCTACCGACGCCCCGCCGCCCCTGCATGGCAGTCCTGAAGTACCTCACCGGCTATCCCGAACCCCTGGTCGCCCAGGTCAGTGAACTACTGGCGCAGGGCAAGCTCGGCCCCTGGCTGCAGCAGCGCTATCCCGATCCGCACGAGGTGCGCAGCGACCGCCAGCTGTACGACTACACGCAGGAGCTGAAGGACCGCTACCTGCGCAAGTCGGTGCCGCTCAACAAGGTCTGCTACGACAACACGCTGGAAGTGATCAAGCATGCGCTGGGCACCCATACCGCCATCTCCCGCGTGCACGGCGGTCGCCTCAAGGCCAGCCGCGAGATCCGCATCGCCACCGTGTTCCGCCAGGCACCAGCGGCGTTCCTGCGCATGATCGTGGTGCATGAACTGGCCCACCTGAAGGAAGCCGATCACAACAAGGCCTTCTACCAGCTGTGCCAGCACATGGAGCCGGAGTACCTGCAGCTGGAGTTCGATACCCGCCTGTACCTGACCGAGCTGGCCAACCGCGGCCAGCGCTGACCGGCCGCAGCGGCTACACTGCGCGCCCCCTGCCTGACCTTTCCGCCATGGAACCGATCCGTCTCGACAAACGCCTGTCCGCCCTGCTCGGCATCCCGCGCGGTGAAGCGCGGCGCTACATCGAAGGCGGCTGGGTCAGCGTCAATGGCGAGGTGGTAGAGCAGCCGCAGCGCCCGGTCGATGACAGCGCGGTGATCGTCGTGGCCGAGCAGGCCAGTGATGAAAAGGCTGAGCGGGTCAGCATGCTGCTGCACAAGCCGGCAGGCGTTGCCGCTGAAACCCTGTGCGCGCTGGTCAGCAGTGACAGCCGCAGCGAACTTGATGCCAGCGACATCCGTCCGCTTCAGCGTCACTTCCACGGCCTGCAGCTGGCCGCCTCGCTTCCGGCCAGCGACAGCGGCCTGGTGGTGGTCAGCCAGGACCCGG
Organism: Stenotrophomonas sp. 99219_Sma; assembly: GCF_056480785.1. Lineage (NCBI taxonomy): Bacteria > Pseudomonadati > Pseudomonadota > Gammaproteobacteria > Lysobacterales > Lysobacteraceae > Stenotrophomonas > Stenotrophomonas sp. 99219_Sma. The sequence continues at coordinate 3,347,233 of NZ_CM151117.1, forward strand.
CCACGCTGGCCCATCTGCAGCGCAATCTGGGCCGCACCGAACAGGAATACCTGATCGAAGTGGCCGAAGGCGGTCCCGAGCGCGGCCCGTGGCTGATGGCGCGGCTGCAGCAGGAATCGGGCGGCGCCAAGGTCAGCTGGCAGAGCGAGCAGCGCCTGCGCTTCGCCGGCAAGGGCCTGACGGCCAAGGGCCTGCGCGTGGCGGTCACCGCTGCCGGCCTGCAGGTCGCGGCCGTGCGTCGGCTGCGGATTGGCCGCGTGGCACTGGGACCGCTGCCTGCGGGGCAGTGGCGTTATCTGGGCAGCGACGAGCGCTTCTGACCGCGAAATCCCTGCCATCCACGCATGGCGTGGATCTACTGCAGCGGGTCTATTGGCTTTCATCCACGCACGGCGTGGATCTACCATCGGGGCATGAGCCTGCCCAAGCCCCTGTGGCGACGCCTGCTGCGCGTCGCTGCGATCATCCTCGCCGCGCTGTTGCTGCTGGTCCTGTCCGGGCTGCTGCTGGCCGACCACCTCACCCCGCAGGCACAGGGCGCACCTTCGCATGTGCTGCCACTGCAGCCGGCGCAGACCCGCATCGACCAGCAGATCGTGCCGCTGCAGGACGCACACCCCGGGCAGTCCGGCGTGGCGTTCCTCAGTGATGGCATGGACGCCTTCGCCGCGCGCGCGATGATCACCGCGCAAGCAGGCCGCAGCCTGGACCTGCAGTACTACATCTGGCACGACGACCTGATCGGCCATCTGATGGCCAAGGCGCTGTACGACGCCGCCGAGCGCGGCGTGCGCGTGCGCATCCTGCTTGACGACATGAACGCCAAGGACAAGGACGCGCTGATGATGGCACTCGATGCGCATCCGAACATCGAGATCCGCCTGTACAACCCGTTCCGCAACCGCAGCGGCATCGCGCGCACGCTGGAGCTGGTGCAACGCGCTTTCAGCGTGAACCACCGCATGCACAACAAGAGCTGGATCGCCGACGGCCGCATCGCGATCGTCGGTGGCCGCAACATCGGCGAGGAATACTTCAGCGCGCGCGACGATGTGAACTTCCAGGACCTGGATCTGGTGGTGGCCGGCCCCGCCGTGCAGCAGGCCAACCAGATCTTCGACGACTACTGGAACAGCAGCACGGCGATCCCGATTTCCGCACTGGCCTCGTATACCGATGCACAGTTGCAGCAGCTGGTACGGCAGTCGGACCTGGATGCCATGCATGCCAAGGCACAGCCCTACCTGCAACGCGTGGCCGAGTCGCGCGCGCTGCAGCGGCCCAGCCCGGAACCGCTGCACTGGAGCGCGAACGTGCGCATCGCTTCCGATCCGCCGATGAAGCACCGCGATGACGATCGCCGCGGCTGGCTGGTCAGCCGTCTCAGCGACGAGTTGCGCAGCACGCGGCGCAGTGCGCTGTTGATCTCGCCCTACTTCGTGCCCGGCAACGAGGGGGTCGAGGCGCTGTCGGCGCTGGCCGCACGCGGCGCGCAGGTGGGCGTGGTGACCAACTCACTGGCCGCCAACGATGTGGCAGCGGTACACGGCGGCTACATGGGCTACCGGGTGCCGCTGCTGAGGGCCGGCGTGCAGCTGTACGAACTGAAGGCACACGGCCAGCTGGATGCCAGCCTGTTCGGCAGCAGCGGCGCCAGCCTGCACACCAAGGCATTCGTGGTCGATGACCGCCGCGGTTTCGTCGGTTCGTTCAACCTCGACCCGCGTTCGGCCTACCTCAATACCGAAATGGGCGTGCTGTTCGATGACCCGGCGCTCGGTGCACAGCTGCGCGACGAGTACCTGCGCCTGGCCGGTCCGCAGCACAGCTGGTGGCTGGCGCTGGGGCGCGATGATGACCTGCGCTGGCTGGAGCGGCAGCCACCGCCGCACTGGGTGGAGGCCGAACCCGGGGCCAGCCTGGGCAAGCGCTGGACCGCGCGGGTGATCAGCTGGCTGCCGGTGGAATCGCAGCTGTAGCGCTCAGGGCGCAGGACCCGCCTCTTCCTGTCCGGCGTCATCCCGTGTTTCCACGCTGCGCCCATGCAGGCGCCGCCAGATCCAGCGCAGGGCATGCGGCGGCGCCGAAGGCAACTGTTCAAGCAGGGCCAGCATGCGGCTCTGGCTGGCATGTCCGTGCCGGCACAGCAGGCTGGCCGCTGCGGCCGCGCTGGCCAGGCGCAGGCTGTCGGCCAGCGGGCCATCCGCCTCGGGCGCCAGCGCCTGGTGCACCGGCTCGGGCAGCTCCCAGGCCGCAGCCACGCGTTGCGCCAACGGCAGCGACCACTGTTGGAGCAGCTGCAGCGCCAGCGCCGGTTCCACCGTTTCATCTCGTGCCTGCGCTTCCTGCAGCAGCTGGCGCATCACCAGCGCGGCCCCCAGCCCCTGTACCAGGCCCAGCCACTGGGCGGCGAAGGCATCGCCGAAAGTGACCGTGCGCGCGTGGTCAGCGGCTGCGCGCGAGGCCAGCAGTGCGTGCTCCCAGATGATCGTGCTGAACTGCGGAAACACCTCGCACTGCACCTGCATCACCGGCTGCACCAGAACTGCGCTGATGATCTGTCGCACGCCTTCGGTACCGACCAGCGTCACCGCCCGCTGCAGGCTTTCCACCGGGCGCTCGTGCACCTTGTAGGCCGGGCTGTTGGCGATGCGCAGCAGGTTGCCGGTCAGCACCGGGTCCTGGCCGATGATCGCCGCCATCACCCGCGCCGACGCAGCATCGTCGTTGACCGTCTGGATCAGCTGCGGCAGCAGTTGCGGGCGGCGCGGCAGCTGACGGGCCGCCCAGTCCCGGTCCTGCAGCGCGCGCGCCACCGCCTCGCCCAACCCCGCGGCCTGCACCGCCGTGGATTCACCGGCCAGGCGCGGGTACAGGGCCAGTGCATGCAGGCCACGCTGCAGATGTGCAGCGATCTCGGCCGAGGGCAGAGCCTCGCCCTGCAGGCTGGCCGCAGCCGCCGCCACCGCCTGCCGCGACGCCGCCGCCAACCGGGACGGTGCCGTCCCGGTCGAACGCGCCAGCCAGCCACGCAGTGATCGCCACCAGGCCGGCGTCATCGCCGCCCGCCCTGTCGTTGTGGTGCCCTTGCCGTCACTGACCGCCCTGCCTCTTCACGCGAATCCGGCCACCCGCCGTCGTCGCAGCATCGGCCGAACTTTCATCTTCTTTAACCGGAAGGCCACCGATGTCGACGGCACCGGCCGGGGGAATGGACTAGAATGGCGCCGCGCGACCCGTCCCCCTGCACCGACGACGTCGCTTTTTTTGTTTTGGGACCCTACCGTTCACTGGCCGTTCGCTGCAGTTCGCCGCTGATCGCGCCATCGGAGACGCCATGCTATTCGAAACCCTCGCCACCACCGGCCACGAACAGGTGGTGTTCTGCCACAACCACGACGCCGGCCTGAAGGCGATCATCGCCATCCACAACACCACCCTCGGCCCGGCCCTGGGCGGCGTGCGCATGCGCCCCTATGCCAGCACCGAAGAGGCGCTGGCCGATGCGCTGCGGCTGAGCCGGACGATGACCTACAAGAATGCACTGGCCGGCCTCAACGTGGGTGGCGGCAAGGCGGTGATCATCGGCGACCCCAAAGTGGACAAGACCGAGGTGCTGTTCCGTGCCTTCGGCCGCTATGTCGATTCCCTGGGCGGGCGCTACATCACCGCCGAGGACGTCGGAACCGACGTCAACGACATGGAGAACATCTACCTGGAAAGCCAGTTCGTGACAGGCGTGCACCAGGTCCATGGTGGCTCCGGCGATCCCGCCCCGTTCACCGCCTACGGTGCGCTGCAGGCACTGATGGCGTCGATGCGCTTCAAGTTCGGCCATGAGGAAGTGGGCAAGACCAGCATCGCCGTGCAGGGCCTGGGCCACATCGGCATGGAACTGGTGAAGCTGCTGCGCGACCGCGGTGCCAAGCTGTACGTCACCGACCTGGACAGCGCGCTGGTTGATCGCGCGGTCAGCGATTTCGGCGCCGAAGCAGTCAAGCCGGATGAGATCCACGAGGTGAACGCCGACGTGTTCGCACCGTGCGCGCTGGAAGGTGCGATCAACGCCGACACGCTGCCGCGGATCAAGGCGAAGATCATCTGCGGCACCGCCAACAACCAGCTGTCGAGCCTGGAAATCGGCGACGAGCTGCATGCGCGCGGCATCCTGTATGCGCCGGACTATGCAGTCAACGCCGGTGGCGTGATGAACGTGTCGCTGGAGATCGACGGTTACAACCGCGAACGCGCAATGCGCCTGATCCGCAGCATCTACCACAACCTCACCCGCATCTTCGAACTGTCGCAGCGCGAGAACATCGCGCCGCAGCGTGCCGCCGACCGCATCGCCGAAAGCCGCATCCTGTCGATCGGCAAGCTGAAGATGCCGCTGGGCCGCAGCACCCCGCGCCTGGGCAACCTGCGCGGCGGTTGAACCCGCCGATGTCGCGCCGGGCATGACCCGGCGCGAGCCGTCCTTCAGAAGCCGGTGCTGTAGTGCAAGGCGGCCTGCCGCGCACCTTCGCCACCAACGCGCTGGTCGAAGCCCAGGCTCAGGCGGCCATTGCGGCCCCACCACGATTCCAGCGCCACGCCGATCAGCGCACTGCCGCGCGGCGCGTTCCAGCCCGCCAACGGCGCCCAGGCGTCGACGCCGACGAAGCTGGCCTGCCAGTCCGCATCCGCACCATCAAGCCGTTGCTGCCATTCGGCATGCCCACGCAGCGTCCAACGCCCCCAGCCGCGCTCGCCGCGGATACCGGCCAGCATCTGGCTGCGCTGCACGCGGTTGGCATCGCCCCGCAGGCCGAAACCAAAACCGCCGAGTTCATTGAAGGCGTCGGTCTCCACACGCGTGGTGCTGGCACCGACGTAGGGCGTCATCGATGCGCCCGCACGCCCCAGCCGGTACCCGCCCTCCACGCTGGCACTGCTGAAACGGCCGCCGTACCGCGCGGAGACGCCATAGGCACCCGCACCGAGCAGCAGCTGACGATCCAGCGCGCGGGTGAACTGTCCGCTCCCCACCTGGGCCAGCGCGTAGCCACGCCCCAGATTCCAGCCGGCATACAACTGTGCCTGCGCCTGGCGATCACGCCCACGATCACCGCCGAAACTGCTGCCACCAGTGCTGCGGGTCTCGCCAATCGCCACGCCCATCAGGCCGTTGCTGCCCAGTGGCAGATCCTGGCCGGCCATCCAGCCCCGGCTGTCGGCAGCGTTGCCGGCGAAGCTGCCCTGCCCCGCCTCACCCAGCGCGCTCTGCCAGCTCCCGCGCAGGCGCGGTGCGGCCTGTACACGATCAAAACGCTCGGCGATCGCACGCCGCGACATGTCGATACTGTCGAAGGTCGCTGCTTCGGCTCGCGCATGCGCTTGACCGGACAGGCTCTGCAGGCTGGCGGCCAGGCCCTGCGGGCCACCGCCGGTCCACTGCAGGGCACCGGCCGCTGCACCAAAGGCCGATCCCTGCAGGCCTGTGTTTTTGTCCAGCGCTGCGAATGCACCTTCCAGGCGCTGTGCTGCCGCCTGGGCGGACGCCCCCAGCCCGCTGGCCGCTGCGGTGACGCTGACCTGGGTCAGGTTCAACCACGCGTTGTTGCTGTCATAGCCGTAGCTGCTCTGCAGCAATGACAGCCCCTGCAGGCCACTGGAGGTAGCCGGCGTACTGAAGGTGCCGCTGAGTCCGCCTGCCGCATGGATCAGGTCCTGCCGGCTGCCGTTCTGTGGCACGTAGCCGGAAACGAAGCCATGCACGCGCACGCCACCGTCGATCGTGGCATTGCCGGTGACCTGCAGCGCATTGGCGCCCAGTGCGATCATCAACTGTGCGCCGGCCTGCTGGGTGTAGTTGCCCTCGATGGTGCCGGTGGTGTTGCCGGTGGTGAGGAATACGCTGCTGCCGTTGACCACATTGCCGATCACGCGGGGCGTGCCGCCATTGAACTGCAGGCCGGTCGAATCCGGATCGGACTGGCCGAGGATGGTCACGTTGGAACGGATCACGCCACCGTTCTGCAGCGACAGGATGCCGCGTTCGATGCGGGTGGCACCGGTGTAGCTGTTGTTGCCGGCCAGCACCAGGGTGCCCCCGCCCTGCTTGACCAGCCCGCCGCTGCCGACGATATCGTTGCGCCACGCCGAGCCGGTCGAGGCCAGATCCACGTTGGCGACCACATCACCCCAGTCGAAACGACCCGGACCGTTGATCGCACGACCGATGTCGAGCAGGCCGTAGCCGAACACCGGATCCACGCCCGGCGCACCGATGTCCTTGGCGGTACCCAGCAGGGTCTGCCGCACCAGATCGTTGCTGAAGTACGGGAAGCGCTCCCAGACCAGCGCCGCCGCACCGGAAATCAAGGGCGCCGCGAATGACGTGCCGTAGTTCCAGTAGTAGCTGCCACCGTTGGCATCGGGGTAGACCGCGCTGCCGGGCGCCGCCAGGCAGTAGCGGGCCGCCTGGCCACAGGCATTGGCATAGCTGGCCAGCGTACCGGGCGCATACGGATCCACGGCGGTGGCCACCAGCCAGCCGCGCTCCAGGTCGGCAGCCGGCAGCGTGCCGGCCACGCCCTGCTGGCTGGGCAGTGCGGCCAGGCTGCTCGGCTCGCTGCGGCCATCATTGCCCGCGGCGAACACCACCAGCCCGCCATGGTTGATCACGAAGGGGCGATATTCGGCGGCCACCTGCGCGGTGGTCGGCAGGTCGGTCCAGTAAAGGCCGCCCCACGAATTGTTCATCACCTTCACGTTGTAGCTGATCAGGTCCTGGTGGACCTGCGCCACGCCCAGCGGGCCGCTGAAGGAATTGCCCTTGCCGCTGCCGTCATCGACGGGCGGCTTGTCGGCAATGATCCGTGCCGACACGATCTGCGCCTTTGGCGCGATGCCACCCGGCCAGGAGCCCGTTGCCGCGCCGGCGGCGAGGCTGGCCACGGCGGTGCCGTGGCCGACCACATCATCGACACCCAGATTGTTCCTGGCCGGATCGATGTAGTTGAGGTTGGCCAGCACCCGGCCATTCAACGCCACCGCATTGCGCTGCACGCCGGAGTCGACGATGCCGATGCGCACGTTCTGGCCGGTCAGGCCGGCAGCCTGTGCGGCGCGCGCATTGGTGACTGACAGATGCGCGTCGAAGGCCGGCTCCTGCGGTTTGACCGGGGGCGGCGTCGTCGGTGGCGGGGTAGTCGGTGGCGGCGGTGGTGGCGGGGTATCGATGCGCACGTTGCCGCCCCCGCCACCTCCACCACAGGCCGTCAGCGCTACCGCCAGCGCGGTTCCCAGGGCAGACCTCACCATCATCGTGCGTTCCATCGATTCCTTCCCATGAACGTTGTCCTGCCTTAATCCCGGCAGGCGTGCGGCCGCGCCCAGCGGCGGCCCTCCCCGACCCTCTATACTTGGGTCGACCCCCACGCAGTCTGCCGGGAAACCGGGGCACATCCAACGGCCCCCGGTCTCCTTTCCGAACATTGCTTACGCATCAACGAGATTGCCATGTCCAACATCGTCATCGCCGCCGCCAAGCGCACCGCCATCGGCTCCTTCCTCGGCCAGTTCAACGGCGTGCCGACCCCGACCCTCGGCGCGGCCGCCATCGCTGCCGCCCTGGAACAGTCGGGCATCCCGGCCAGCGACGTTTCCGAAGTCCTCATGGGCTGCGTGCTGCCGGCCAACCTCGGCCAGGCGCCCGCCCGCCAGGCGGCGATCGCTGCCGGCATCCCGCTGTCGACCGGTGCCACCACGCTGAACAAGGTGTGCGGCTCGGGCATGAAGACCATCATGCTCGGTCATGACCTGATCAAGGCCGGTTCGGCCAGCATCGTTGTCGCCGGCGGCATGGAATCGATGTCCAACGCGCCGCACATGCTGCCGAACTCGCGCACCGGCAACCGCTTCGGCAACTTCCAGGCGGTCGATCACATGGCCCACGATGGCCTGGTCAACGCTTATGACGGCAAGGCGATGGGTGAATTCGCCGAATGCGCCGTGGACAAATACCAGTTCAGCCGCGAAGAGCAGGACGCCTACGCCATCGAATCGGTCAAGCGCGCGCAGGCGGCGCAGGCCAACGGTGCGTTCGCCGATGAAATCGTCGCGGTGAAGGTCGCTACCCGCAAGGGCGAAGTCGAGGTCACCACCGACGAGCAGCCGGGCCGCTCGGACATCGCCAAGATCCCGACCCTGCGCCCGGCCTTCAAGAAGGACGGCAGCGTCACTGCCGCCAGTTCCTCCAGCATCTCCGACGGCGCTGCTGCAGTGGTCCTGCTGACCGAGGAAGATGCAGCCGCTCGCGGCATCACCCCGCTGGCCCGCATCGTCGGCCACGCGACCCATTCGCAGGAACCGGAGTGGTTCACCACCGCCCCGATCGGCGCGCTGCACAAACTGCTGGACAAGACCGGCTGGTCGCTGGACCAGGTCGATCTGTTCGAGATCAATGAAGCCTTCGCCGTGGTGGCGATGGCGCCGATGCGCGAACTGGGCATTCCGCACGACAAGCTCAACGTGAATGGCGGCGCCTGCGCACTGGGCCATCCGATCGGTGCCTCCGGTGCACGCCTGGTGGTGACCTTGGTCAACGCCCTGCGCACGCGCGGTGGCAAGCGCGGCATTGCCACCCTGTGCATCGGCGGTGGCGAAGCAACGGCAATCGCCATCGAATTGATTTAAAAAGATTTAACGATGATTTCGCAAAAATGAATGCGGGATCGCTTGACACCCAATCTTGGCTTGTCATCATGTTGTCGGCGCGCAGCATGCGCGTTGCCTAATTCTAACGACGAGGATTTACACAATGAGCATCAACAAGCTGCTGGTCGCGATGTCCCTGGCTCTGGCCCTGGCCGCCTGCTCGAAGCAGGAAGCTGCCCAGGACGCCGCTGCTTCGGCCAACGAAGCCGCCACCGAAGCCCAGGCTGCTGCCGACCAGGCCGCCGCTGCTGGCGCCCAGACCGCCGACGCTGCCCAGCAGGCCGCTGACACCGCCGCCACCGCTGCTGACGCTTCGGTTGACGCTGCTGCCCAGGCTGGCGCTGCTGCCACCGACGCCGCTGCCGGCGCCGCTGCTGACGCTGCCAAGGCTGCTGAAGGCACCGCTGAGAAGGCCAAGGACGCTGCTGAAGAAGCCAAGAAGTAATAACTTCTTTCTTCACGCTGTTCTGGAAAAGCCGCTGGTTCGCCAGCGGCTTTTTCTTTTTCGAATGCGCGACTGAGCCGCTGCATCGCGACCCCGTCTTCACAACGGCATGAATAGGCTGGCGTCCCCATCCATTGCAGTACCGGAGACCGCCATGAAGATTCGTCCGATCACCACCACCCTGCTGGCCGCCTCCCTGCTGCTGGCCCTGGCCGCCTGCAAGGGCCCCGAAGCCGAACAGGCCAAGCAGGACGCACAGCAGGCTGCCGACAGCGCAGGCGCTGCCGCCCGTGACGCCGTGGACAAGGCCGCCGAAGCCACCCGCGACGCCGCCGACAAGACCGCTGCCGCGTCCGAGCAGGCCGCCGCCGATACCCAGCAGGCGCTGGACAAGGCTGCAGACGCCACCGCCAACGCCGCCGACAAGGCCAAGGACGCCGCAACCGATGCCGCCGCACACGCCAGCGACGCCACTGCGAACGCCGCACAGAAGGTCGCCGACAAGGCCCGCGATGTCGCCAATGACGCCAAGGCCAACGCCGCCAAGGAAGAAGCCAAGCACTAACGGTTCGTTCGCCGGGCATGGCCCGGCGCTACCGACCAGCCGAGCATCGGCTCGGCTGCACAGGAAAAGCCGCGGCACTGCCGCGGCTTTTCTGCTTTTCGCTCTCTGCTCTTTCTGTTGATTCCGTGCTGGACGCGTACGGAAAGTGTCCACGGACGCGCGGGTAGGTTGCGCAGGGGCGTAAGCGCCATGGATGGCGCGCCCGAGCTTACATGGACGTACTTGCAGCGCCCCCTGCGCGACCTACCCGCGCGGCCCACCCATCAGTATCAGCGCCCACCACGAGGGGCTCCGCCGTTGGCCGCCTCCTACGGCAGCGCGCGCGCCAGCATCGCCGTCAGCTCCACCCCCGCCGGCAGCGTCCCGAACGCCAGCCCGTGCTCCCCTTCCAGCCGGCTACGCACGAATGCCTCCGCCATCGGGCTGCGCGCACGCAGCAGCAGCGCCGCCTGCAGCAGCAGCGCAGTGCGCTCGCAGAACAGCCGCGCCTGCGCTTCCTCCGGTGGCGGTGCCGCTGCCCAACGCTGCAATGCCGCTGCATAGCGCCCATCACGGTCAGCCACCGATGCCAGCTCACCGCGCAGCGCCGCCATCGCCTCCGGTTCGCGCGCCAGCGCACGCAGCACATCCAGGCACTGGATGTTGCCGCTGCCCTCCCAGATCGAATTCAACGGTGCCTGCCGGTACAGGCGCGGCAGCATCGACTCCTCCACGTAGCCCGCACCGCCCAGGCATTCCTGCGCTTCATTGACGAAGGCGGGCGCGCGCTTGCACAGCCAGTACTTGCCCAGTGCCGTCCCCAACCGCGCCATCGCGGCTTCATTGGCATCCACACCGGCGCGATCCACCGCGCGCGCGATCCGCATCGCTAACACCGTGGCCGCTTCCGACTCCAGCGCCAGATCAGCCAGCACGTTGGTCATCAGCGGGTGCTCGACCAGCAGCTTGCCGAAGGTACGTCGATGACGTGCGTGGTGCAGCGCCTGCGCCAGCGCCATGCGCATCTCCGCCGCTGCACCCAGCATGCAGTCCAGGCGGGTCATCATCACCATGCCGATGATGGTGGCCACGCCGCGCCCCTCTTCTCCCACACGCCATGCCTGTGCGCCGCAGAACTCGACCTCACTGGAAGCGTTGGCCCAATCGCCGAGCTTGTCCTTCAACCGCATCAACCGGAACGCATTGCGGTCACCATCGGCCAGCCGGCGCGGCATCAGCAGGCAGGTCAGGCCTCCCGGCGCCTGCGCCAGCACCAGGAAGCCATCGCACATCGGTGCGGAAAAGAACCACTTGTGGCCGACCAGACGGTAACGCTCGCCATCGATCGGTTCGGCGCGCGTACTGTTGGCACGGACATCCGAGCCGCCCTGCTTCTCGGTCATGCCCATGCCCAGGGTGATGCCGGCCTTGTCCGCCACCGGCACGTCGCGCGGGTCATAGACCGGCGCAGCGGCCTTGCGCGCCCACTCGGCCAGATGCGGCTGCGAATGCAGTACCGCCACCGCTGCATGGGTCATGGTCAACGGGCAGCTGGTGCCCGCCTCGGCCTGGTGATGCAGGTAGCTCAACACCGCACGTGCCACGTGCGCGCCGGGCTGCGGCTCATGCCAGGACAATCCAGCGACACCGTGCGATTTTGCCGTGTCCATCAACTGGTGATAGGCCGGATGGAACTCCACGGTGTCGATGCGATGGCCCTGTGCATCATGCGTGCGCAGCCGAGGACGATCACGGTTGGCATCGAAGCCCAGCCGGTACAGTTCATCACCGGCGAGTGCACCATAGACACCCAGTCGCGGCGCGAAGCTCGCGGCGCCTTCGCGCTGTACGGCCTCCATCAGCGCCACGTCGTCGGTCCACAACTGTCGCCCTGCGAACGGCGGCGGCTGGTTCAACACCACATGGGTTTCATACGGTGCGTTGCTGCTGAAGCTGGGTCCACTCATCCGGTCCATCCTGGCGGCAAGAGGTCTGCGGCCCGATTGTGCCGCATCGCCTGCCAAGCCCGTGTTCAGGCCGGTTCTCACCCTCTGCACGAGACGCAGGCCACAGTGACCCCATGGCAGGCAACGACGATCTGGTGGTGCTGCGCCCGGAGGGGCTGTACTGCGCCGCCGGCGATTTCCATATCGACCCGTGGCGACCGGTAGCGCGCGCGGTCATCACCCATGGCCACGGCGACCATGCCCGCCCGGGCATGAGGGAGTACCACTGCAGCGAAGGCAGCCTGCCGATCCTGCGCTGGCGCCTGGGTGACGTGCCGGTGCAGGCGCATGCCGAGGGTGTGCCGTTCCGCCTCGGGCAGGTGCAGATATCGCTGCATCCGGCCGGCCACGTACTCGGTTCGTCACAGGTACGCATCGACGACGGGCAGCAGGTATGGGTAGCCTCCGGCGACTACAAGCGACAGCCTGATCCGACCTGCACACCGTTCGAAGTGGTGCCCTGCGATACCTTCATCACTGAAGCTACGTTCGCACTGCCGATCTACCGCTGGCCGGACACGCCGGCGGTGGCTGCAGAGATCCTGGCGTGGCGCCGCGAATGCGAACAACGTGGCGAAGCCGCGATCCTGCTGTGCTACGCATTGGGCAAGGCACAGCGGGTGCTGGCCGAGCTGCTGCCGCTGGACGATCGACCAGCCTGGCTGCACGGCGCCATCGCCAATGGCGTGGCGGTCTACCGGCAGGCCGGCGTACCGATGCTGGAGACGCTCGCCGTGGCCGAACAGGGCCGCCAGCCGGACGCGGCGGGCCAGTTGATCCTCGCCCCACCCTCGGCCGCGGGCACGCCCTGGATGCGCCGCTTCGGCCGCCACCAGCTGGGCTTCGCATCCGGCTGGATGCAGCTGCGCGGCAATCGGCGGCGCCGCAATGTCGATCGCGGTTTCGTCATTTCCGATCACGCCGATTGGCCAGCACTGCTGCAGACCATCGAACAGACGGGCGCGCAGCGGGTGATCGCTACCCATGGCAATACCGATGCGTTGATTCCGTTCCTGCGCGAGCGCGGCGTGGCTGCCGAAGCCTTCCGCACCGATTTCGGGAGCGAGGAATGAAGGCCTTCGCTGCGCTCTACCAGCGCCTGGACCGCAGCACGGCTACGCTGGACAAGCGTGCAGCCCTGGTCGACTACTTCCGCCAGGCGCGCGCGCACGATGCGGCATGGGCGATGTACCTGCTCAGCGGTGGCAAGGTGGGCGGCGCACGCCGGAAGATCGCCGCCAGCGGCGAACTGCGCGGCTGGATTGCCGAAGAATCCGGCTTGCCCCCCTGGTTGGTGGAAGACAGCTATGCGCAGGTGGGTGACCTGGCCGAAACGCTGACCCTGCTGCTGGATGATCCATCGCAGCCAGCCGCCGACCGCCCGTTGGCTGATTGGATCGAACAGCATCTGCTGGCCGTGGCCAACCAACCCGAGGCAGTACGCCGCGCTGCGGTTGTCGCCGGGTGGCGGCAGCTGTGCAGCAGCGAACGCCTGGTGTTCAACAAGCTGCTGACCGGCGCCCTGCGCGTTGGCGTTTCGCAGCGACTGGTACAGCAGGCACTGGCGGAATGGTCCGGCCTGGACATCGCACGCATCGCCCAGCGCATGCTCGGCGAGTGGGTCCCCTCGCCCGGGCTGCTGGCTCAACTGCTGTCACCGGACGAGCTGCCGTCCGACCGCCAGCAGCCCTACCCCTTCTTCCTCGCCTCCCCTCTGGAAGTCGATCCTGCCGAACGCCTCGGCGCGATCGACGACTGGCTGCTGGAATGGAAATGGGATGGCATACGCCTGCAGCTGCTGCGCCGGCGTGGCGAAGTCGCGCTGTGGTCCCGTGGCGAGGAACGACTGGATGGCCGCTTCCCCGAGATCGAGCACGCCGCGATGGCGTTGCCGGAGGGCTGCGTGCTGGACGGAGAGCTGCTGGCCTGGGACGAGACCGCCAACCTGCCGCGCGCATTCACCGCCCTGCAGACCCGCATCCAGCGTCGCAAGCCAGGAGCAGCGACTCTGCGCAACACGCCGGTACGCGTGCTCGCCTATGACCTGCTGGAGCACGATGGCGCGGATCTGCGTGAGCTGCCGTTGCAGGAACGGCGTACGCGGCTTGCCGCGGTCATCGGCGCATTGGACGATGTGCGGATCCAGCTGTCGCCCGACGTTGCCGCCGTCGACTGGGCGCAGGCGGCGGCGATGCGCGATGTGGCACGCGAACGTGGCGTGGAAGGGCTGATGCTGAAACGACGCGGCTCGCCCTACCTGGCTGGGCGACGTCGCGGTGACTGGTGGAAATGGAAGGTCGATCCGCTCACCATCGATGCGGTGCTCCTGTACGCACAGGCTGGCCATGGGCGGCGCAGCACGCTGTACACCGACTACACCTTCGGCGTCTGGGACGGCGACACGCTGGTGCCGGTGGCCAAGGCGTATTCGGGCTTGGACGACAAGGAGATCCTCGCGCTTGACCGCTGGATCCGCGCCAACACCCGCGAGCGTTTCGGGCCGGTGCGCAGCGTACGCGCCGAACAGGTGTTCGAGCTGGGTTTCGAAGCGGTCAACCGCAGCAGCCGGCACAAGTCGGGGATCGCCGTGCGCTTTCCGCGCATCCTGCGCTGGCGCCACGACAAGCCTGCCAGCGAGGCCGATCAGCTGGCCAGCCTGCAGGCGCTGGCACGATGACCCGCAGCCAGGCACTGCGCCGGCTGGAAGACTGGTTCGCGGCACGCGGCTGGCGCTCACTGCCCTTCCAGCGCGCGATGTGGCGCCACTACCTGGCCGGCGAATCCGGGTTGCTGCATACGCCCACGGGCAGCGGCAAGACGCTGGCGATGTTCGGCGGGCCGTTGTTGCAGGCGCTGATCGATCCACCGCCCTCGCCCCGCCGCGCCAGTGCGGTGCGCCCATTGCAGGTGCTGTGGGTAACGCCCTTGCGCGCGTTGGCCAGTGATACCGCACGCGCGCTCCAGGCGGTCGTCGACGGCTTGGGACTGGGATGGCGTGTCGGCCTGCGCAGCGGTGACGCCAGCAACCGCGAGCGGCGCCAGGCCCGCGAAGGCCGCATCGACGTACTGGTAACCACGCCCGAATCACTGGCGCTGCTGCTGAGCTATCCGGATACGTTGCCGCGCATGCGCCAGCTGCGCTGCGTGGTGGTGGACGAATGGCATGAGCTGCTGGGCAACAAGCGCGGTGTGCTGCTGCAGTTGAACCTGGCGGTGTTGCGCGAAGCTGCGCCTGCAGTGCAGCTGTGGGGGCTTTCGGCCACGCTGGGCAACCTGGATGAGGCGCGCGACGTGCTGCTGCCCGGACAGCCCGACGCGCCGATCGTGCAGGGCGTGCGCCCGCGCGCGATCAGCGTGCGCAGCCTGCTGCCGGAACCCGGCGAACGTTTTCCGTGGGCCGGGCATCTGGGCCTGGCGCAGCTGCCGCGGGTGCTGGACGCGTTGATGCGGGCACGCAGCAGCCTGTTGTTCACCAACACCCGTGCGCAGGCAGAACTGTGGCATCAGGCGCTGGCCGCGGTCTGGCCGGAAGCCCCGGACACGCTTGCGCTGCACCACGGCTCGCTGGATCCAGCGCTGCGCCAGCAGGTCGAGGATGGCCTGCGCGCGGGCGCGCTGCGCTGCGTGGTTGCCACCTCCAGCCTCGACCTCGGCGTGGACTTCCCCGAGGTTGAGCAGGTACTGCAGCTGGGCAGCCCGAAGGGCGTGGCCCGCCTGCGCCAACGCGCGGGACGTGCGCGTCACCGCCCGGGTGCCAGCGGTTCCATCCTGTGCGTGCCCAGCCATGCGCTGGAGCTGGCCGAATACGCCGCGGTGCGCCGTGCATTGGCCCAAGGCGTGGTCGAAGCGCGCAGGCCGCCGACGCTGTCGCTGGATGTGCTGGCCCAGCATGCGGTCAGCCGCGCGCTGGCCGGTGGCTTCGACAGCGATGCGCTGCTGGCGCAGGTACGGCGTACCCATGCCTTTGCGTCGCTCGGCGAAGACCAGTGGCAGGCCGTGCTGACGTTCATCGTGCAGGGTGGCCAGGCCCTGGCCCAGTACCCCGATTTCCACAAGGTCGTGCGTGATGCCGACGGCTACTACCGGATGCACGATCGCCGCCAGGTACTGCGCCATCGGCTGTCGATCGGCACCATCAGCAGCGATGGCAGCGTGCGCGTGCAGTTCCTGCGCGGTGGTGGCCTGGGTGCCGTGGAGGAACAGTTCGCCAGCCGCCTGCGTCGCGGCGACCGTTTCCAGTTCGCCGGGCGCCTGCTGGAACTGGTGCAGCTGCGCGACATGACCGCCTTCGTGCGGCTGGCACGAGGGCGCGGTGATGGTGTGGTGCCGCGCTGGCAGGGAGGCCAGTTGCCACTGTCGATGCCGCTCGGCCGCGAGCTGGAGTGGGTACTGTCCGGCGCCGACGACAGTGCCGAATCACGCTGGTTGTCCTCCTTGCTGGCACTGCAGCAGCAGTTGTCGGCGCTTCCCGGCCCAGAGCATCTGCTGGTGGAAGAGGTGCGGCGCCGCGACGGCCAGTTCCTGTTCGTCTACCCTTTTGCCGGCCGTCACGTGCACGAGGCGCTGGCCGCCTTGCTGGCACTGCGCTGTACCCGCCGGCAGCGCAACAGCATCGGCTACGCGGTGAAAGATCATGGCCTGGTGCTGGCACCGGCGCAGGCGATCGAACTGGATGCGGCGCAATGGCGAGCATTGTTCACCCCCGATCAGCTGCTGGACGATCTGCGTGCCGCGGTGAACCTGGGCGAGCTGGCGCGCCGCCAGTTCCGTGGCATCGCACGCGTAGCGGGCCTGCTGGTCCCCAGCCTGCCCGGCGGTATGCCGCGATCGCTGCGCCAGCTGCAGGCCTCGGCAGGCCTGCTCTACGACGTACTGCGCGAGCATGACCCCGGTCACCTGCTATTGGCATTGGCCGAACGCGAAGTGCTGCACGACAGCCTGGATCTGCCGGGACTACAGCAGGTCCTGGCAAGGATCGGCATGCAGGTCCTCTCCGTGCAGCACCCGACATCACTCACGCCACTGGGCTTCCCGTTATGGGCTGAACGCCAACGCGGGCAGTTCAGCAACGAGGACTGGCGCACCCGCGTGCAACGTGCGGCCCAGCAGCTGGAGCGCCGCCATGGCCGATGAACTGCCGCTGCTGCGCGCCGGCGAATCGCTGATTCTGCTTGGCGCGCGTGCGCTGTACTGGCCCGCGCGGCAGGCGCTGTTGATCGCCGACCTGCACCTGGGCAAGGCCGATGTATTCCGCCGCGCCGGCATCGCATTGCCCAGCGGCGGCACCGGCGAAGACCTGCAACGCCTGCAGGGGCTGCTGGACAGGCATGCCTGTCGCGAGCTGTGGATCCTGGGTGACATCCTGCATGGACCGGCGCATCGCGCTGCGTGGTACCAGCAATGGCTGGCATGGCGCGAACGCAATGCTTCGCTGGACGTGCATGTCCTGCGTGGCAATCACGACCGCCAGCTGCCGCATGCTCAGTTGCAGGTACAGATCCACGATGAAGTACGGCTGCAGCCGTTCCTGCTTCGCCATGAGCCGATGCCCGATGCAGAGCTGCATGTGATCGCCGGGCATCTGCATCCGCAGGTCGCCTTGCCGCCATTGCGACGGCGCTTCCCCGCGTTCTGGCTGCGTGAGCGGATGACGGTGCTGCCGGCCTTCTCCGCGTTCACTGCCGGCATCGTGCCCGTGCCCGCCCGCGGCGAGCAAAGGGTCGCCTGCGTGGAAAACGGCCTGGTGCAACTGCCGGTGGCTTGAATCAGGCCGGACGAATGCCCAGCTGCGGCATCAACTGGAAATCAGGCGTGTCACCCTCACGTCGTCGCGGCAACGCCTGGATCGCCGCCAGCATTTCCTGCGCGCAGGTGCGGATGCGCGCGTGGTGCTCCGCTGATGCATGACTGATCAGGCTGCCGACATGGAACTCGAACACGTCCTCCAGTACGTCGGGCTGGTCCTCGTGCAGCATCTGCAGCAATCCGCGCAGCTTGCAGATTTCCGATTCCAGCTCCTCGACCGCGAACAACATGGCGTCCTCCTCTTCAACAACAGGCGGCACGTCCGGGCCGCAACAGGCCGCAACGGCAGCGCCGCCCGGGCCACGCGCGATGTTGATCACGGAAAGGAAAACGGGCGACGCGCAATCGCGTGCAACCTACTTCTCGCATATCGGCGGTGAGGCAACCGTTAATTCAGGTGACGACGCGCTTCACGCATTGGCCGAAATCGCGTTGATACGAGGCATTTCCGCTGCAGTGGCCAGTGCGTCGACGAACGCCGGATCCAGTGCAAGTGCACCGAACCAGCCGTGCTGGGTGCCACTGAGCACGCGCAGCATGTGGCCACGGCCACCGGGCAGGCGCCCCATCGGGCCCAGCAGCACGTCACGCGCCTTCGCCCAGGCGTCGCGGTCGGACTGGAACAGCGGCGTCAGCCAACGACTCCAGCGCTGGTACACCGCAACGTGTGCCCTGCGTTGCGCCTGGTAGGCCTGCAGCGCGACCGTGCTGCCGCCATAGGTGCGCACCGCATCGCGCAGCGCCAGCGCGTCCAACAGCGCCATGTTCACGCCCTGCCCCAGCTGCGGGCTCATCGCATGCGCGGCATCACCGGCCAGCACCATGCGGCCGTGGTACCAGCGCGTCATCACCGCATCACGGTAGACCGCGCGCGCCAACTGGCCGGCATCACGCAGATGGGCGAAGCGCGCACTGGCCTGCGGCCACAGTGCATGCAGTTCATCCAGCCAGGGCGTCATGCCATCGGCCTGCCAGCGTTCGAAGTCAGCGCGTGGCAGGCTCCAGAAGAAACTCAGGCGCGGCGTGTCATCACCGGGGCGCGTGCCGACCGGCAGCAGTCCGATCATCTTGCGCGCGGCCACGTAACGCTGCCGCAGCTCCTGCACGTGCGGCCAGTCCTCGGCCGGCAGCAGGCACCACAGCGCCCCCCACGGATACACGCGGTCCAGCCCGGCACCGCCGGCGATCGTGCCGCGCAGCGTCGACGCGGCGCCATCGGCGACCACTACCAGGTCGAACGGGCCATGCGTGCGCCCGTCGCTGTCGCGCAGACGGCCGTGTTCGGCATCCACCTCGGTAATGGTGGTACCGGCATGCAGCTGGCCCTCGCCTGCGCGCGCCTCGTCCAACAGCGAGAACAAGGCCCCGCGCTGCATGCCCAGGCCGTGCAGGCGCGCATCCAGTCCCTCGTAGCGCATGTCCATCACCGCGCGCTCGCACGGCGTGTCGCCATACAGGCGGTGCACCGGCGCGGCATGTGCGCGCACGGAATCAAGCAGGCCCATCTGCCACAGTACCTGCAGGCCGCTGGGCTGCAGCAGGAAACCGGCACCCACCGGCCCCGGCGTGGGCACGCGTTCGAAGATCTCCACCTCGTGGCCGTCACGGGTGAGCAGGATGGACACTGCCTGTCCAGCGGTGCCGTAGCCGATCACGGCGATGCGCAGTCGTTCCGTCATGGCCGCATTGTGCCCGAGGCGGGTGGATCGCGAGCGGGTCGCGGGCAATCCGCGCAAAAAAAACCCCGCCGAAGCGGGGTTTTCAACGCACTGTCGAGTGGATCACTCGGCCGGCGTGATGTTCGAAGCCTGGGCACCCTTCGGGCCCTGGGTCACGTCATAGGTGACACGCTGGCCTTCCTGCAGGCTGCGGAAGCCCTTGGAGTTGATGGCGGAGAAGTGCGCGAACACGTCGGCGCTGCCATCCTCCGGCGAGATGAAGCCAAATCCCTTGGCGTCGTTGAACCACTTGACGGTACCGTTCGGCATGGTGATGCGAGACCTTATGCAATGAATGGGTGGTGTACGCTGAACCCGCGCACAAGCTGAGTATGCAAAGCTTGCTCGGGGAAGACAATCACCCCCGTGCCAATTCGCCCACCAGTTCCGGAAGTCCGTTGCCGGCCGCCTGCACGTTGGCCAGCACTTCGGCCATCGTGATCTCCTCACCATCACCACAGCCGGCAGCCCAGTTGGCGATGATCGCCAGGCAGGCGTAATCCAGCCCCAGCTCGCGTGCCAGGGCGGCTTCCGGCATGCCGGTCATGCCCACCAGATCGCAGCCGTCGCGGCGCATACGGGCGATTTCAGCGATGGTTTCCAGGCGCGGGCCCTGTGTTGCGCCGTAGCAGCCACCGTCATGGACCGTGACGCCGGTCACTTTGGCCGCCGCCAGGATCTTGCTGCGCAGCATTGGTGTGTACGGGTGGCCGAAATCAACGTGGACCACGTCGGTGCCTTCTTCCTCACAGATCGTGCTGATGCGGCCCCAGGTGTAGTCGATTATCTGGTCCGGGCAGGCCAGCACGCGCGGACCAAAGTGTTCGGTGATGCCTCCCACCGTGTTCAACGCCAGCACGCGCTGCGCGCCCAGCTGCTGCAGCGCGGCCAGGTTGGCGCGGTAGTTGATCTTGTGCGGCGGCAGCGAATGGCCTTCGCCATGCCGCGCCAGGAACGCCACGCGATGGCCGAGCAGCGTACCAACGCGCACCGGGCCCGACGGACGGCCGAAGCGGGTGTCGACCTCGTGGGTCTGCACGTCGTCAAGCTTGGCCAGGTTATAGACACCGGTACCGCCGATCACGGCCAGGGCGATCTGTTGCATTCGAAGCACTCCATGAAAAGACGAACGCCGGCACCCGAGGATGCCGGCGGCAGAAGAAGACGCGCCGCGGGCGGCTGCGCCGTTATTCCTTCATCGCGTAGATGGCCGGCACGCAGCGCAGGGTTTCGTTGACGTCCATGCCGAAGCCGAACACGTAACGGTCCGGCAGTTCGATGCCGGCGTAGTCGGCAGTCACGTCCGGCAGCGCGCGGTCGTGCTTCTTCACCGTCATCGCGGCGATGCGCACGTCGGTCGCGCCCTGTTCCAGGCACCAGGTACGCACACCCTGCAGGGTGTAACCCTCGTCGAGGATATCGTCGACCAGCAGCACGCGGCGACCGAACAGCGAGGTGGCCGGTTTGTGCTTCCAGACCAGGTCGCCGCCGGTGGTTTCACCGCGGTAACGGGTGGCGTGCAGGTAATCGAACTGCACGTCCTGGCCGCGCGCGCCCAGTTCCAGCGCCAGCTGGCCGGCGAACGGCAGCGCACCGTGCATGATGGACAGGAACAGCGGCACCTCGCCCTTGTAATCGCGCGCGATGGCGTCGGCGATACCAGCGATGGCCTTGTCGATGGTGGGGCGGTCGACCAGCAGGTCAGCCTGGGCCAGGGCCTGGGAAATGGTGAGGTTGGGCATCAGACGGTTCTTCCAAGGGTTTCAAGCAGACGGGATTGGGTGTCGCCATGGCGGGCATCGGCCAGCAGGCCGTCCCAGCCGAGCGCGCCGCGGCCCAGCAGGCCCAGCAGCGCAGCAGTATTGAGGGAGCGTCCCTGCACCGCGTGCAGGGCTTCATCGACCAGTTCCGGGTGGCAGACCAGCACCACGTCGCAGCCGGCATCCAGATGCGCGTGCACGCGCGCCGGCACGCCGCCCGCACTGTGCGAGGCGGCCATGCCGATGTCATCGGAGAACACCACGCCGCGGAACCCGAGCTCGCCGCGCAGGATGTCCTGGATCCAGCGCGGCGAATAGCCGGCCGGTTCCGGTGCCACCTGCGGATAGATCACGTGCGCCATCATCACCGCGTCGGCACCGGCGGCGATGCCGGCCTGGAACGGGACCAGGTCCTGGGCGCGCAGCTCGTCCAGCGCGCGCGGGTCGATCGCGGTATCCACGTGGGTATCTTCCAGCACGGTGCCGTGGCCGGGGAAATGCTTGAGCGTGGCGGCCATGCCGACCGCATGCATGCCGCGCACGTAGGCGGCGGTGAACGCGGCCACCACCTGCGGGTCTTCACTGAAGGCGCGGTTGCCGATGGCGCGGTTGCCACGGCCCAGATCGACCACCGGCGCGAAGCTCAGGTCCAGGCCGCTGGCGCGCACTTCGCTGGCCATCAGCCAGGCGTGCTGCTCGGCCAGGGCCAGCGCCTGCTGCGGGTCGGTGGCGTACATCGCCCCGATGTCCTGCAGCGGCGGCAACTCGCTGTAACCCTCACGGAAACGCTGCACGCGGCCGCCTTCCTGGTCCACGCAGATCAGCTGCGGGCGTGGCGCGGCAGCGCGGATCGCCGCGCTCAGATCGGTCACCTGCTGGCGCGAGGCGAAGTTGCGCTTGAACAGCACCACCCCGGCCACGGCATCGTGCTGCAGCCAGTCACGTTCCTGGGCGGTCAGTTCGGTGCCGGCAACGCCGATCAGCAGCATGGTCGATCTCCACAACGCGCGCCCGCATGGCGCAGTGCCGCATTGTCGCAGAACCGGCCGACAGGCGCAGTGGTCAGAAAAAGGGGACGGAGGGGATTAAGCCGCAATCGGCCCCCACGGGCTGGATACGTCTTAATTCCCTCCGTCCCCTTTTCGGATCCGGTCAGACCTTGCAGCCGTCCGGGCCGCAGGCCTCGTCGCCGTCAGCCGGGGCCGCAGGCGCGCCCTGCTCGGCGGCGATCTGGCGAAGGGCGTTGGCGAAGGCCTCGGGGGGCTGCGCCCCGGAAATGGCCCACTTCCCATCGATGACGAAGGTCGGCACCGAAGAAACGCCCAATGCATGAGCCTGCGCCAGCTTGGCTTCGACCTCGGCCAGGCCGCGGTCGGAGGCTAGCATCTGCGCGATTTCACCCGCGTCGAGGCCGCCTGCCGCGCCCGCCTTGATCAGCACCGAGGGGTCCGCCAGGTTCTGGCCGTGCTCGAAGTGGGCGCGGAACAGTGCTTCGCCCACCGCATCCTGCACGCCGTGCTCGCCTGCCAGCCACAACACCCGGTGCGCCGGCAGCGTGGTCACCCGCACCTGGCCCTGGCTGAAGTCCATCGGCAGGCCCTCGGCCCGCGCGGTGGTCTGGGTCTGGCCGAGGATCTGTTCGGTACGCTCAACGCCGCCGAACTTGCGCACATAGGCCTCGCGCAGCGGCACCGGGGTGGCGTCCGCATCCGGGTCGAGCTGGAACGGCTGCCAGTGGATATCGAGTTCAGGCGCGTTGGCGCCCAGCAACTGCACACCCTGCTGGAAACGATGCTTGCCGATCCAGCACCAGGGGCAGACCACGTCGGAGTAGATGTCGATTCTCATCCTTTCCACATGGGGGCCGGCACCCTCGATAAAAGGGGACGGAGGGGATTAAGTCGTTTCCCGCACAGATGGGGTAAAGACGACTTAATCCCCTCCGTCCCCTTTTGGGTGGTTTCACCACTCTGAATACGGGTGGCTGGCCAGGGCAACGTTGTAGTAGCGGGCATCATCGGTGACTTCGGCACCCACCCAGTCCGGCAGGTCGATGGTCTGGTCAGCGCTGTCCAGCTCAACCTCAGCCACGACCAGGCCGGCGTTGTCGCCGAGGAACTCGTCCACCTCCCAGGTCAGGCCGGCGTGTTCGACCAGATGGCGGCGCTTGTCGATCAGGCCGCCCACGCACAGCGCCAGCAGTGCGCGCGCATCGTCCACCGGGATCGGATAGTCGAACTCCTGGCGGGTGTGGCCGATGGTGCGCGACTTCAGGTTCAGCGCGGCGTGGTCGCCCTCGATGCGCACGCGCACCGAGGCGTTCTGGGTGCCGCGGTCGAGCGCGCCCATGTCGTTGATGTAGCCCTGCGCCATCGGGATCACCCGGCGCGCGGCGGCGCGCCAGCCATCACTGCTGACGAGGAATTTGCGTTCGATTTCGATGCCCATCGCGCCATTATGCGCGATGGGCATGACAGCCGATCAGCGCTTCTCGAATACCGCGATGCTTTCCACGTGTGCGGTGTGCGGGAACATGTCCATGGCACCGGCGCTGACCAGGGTGAAGCCCTGTTCGTTGACCAGATAGCCGGCATCGCGTGCCAGCGAACCCGGGTGGCAGCTGACGTAGACGATGCGCTTGAACTGCTTCAGCGGCAGCTGCTGCAGCACTTCGATCGCGCCCGAGCGCGGCGGATCCAAGAGCAGCTTGTCGAAGCCCTGGCGCATCCACGGCGTGCTGCGCTGGTCCTGGGTGAGGTCGGCGCTGAAGAACTGGGCGTTGGTCAGGCCGTTGCGCTCGGCATTCTCACGGGCCCGCGCGACGAGGCCAGCATCACCTTCAACACCGACCACTTCGCGCACGCGGCGCGCCAGCGGCAGGGTGAAGTTGCCCAGGCCGCAGAACAGGTCCAGCACACGCTCGTCCTCACCCGGCTCCAGCAGGTCCAGGGCGTGGGCGATCATCTTCTCATTGAGCTTGGCGTTGACCTGGATGAAGTCCAACGGACGGAACGCCAGCTCCACGTCCCACGGCGCCAGCCGGAACGACAGCGGCACGCCCTGCCCGTCCAGCGGCTGCACGGTATCCACGCCACCGGACTGCAGGTAGATCACGAAGCCATGCTGCTGGCCGAAGGCGGCCCAGGCCACGCGGTCGGCATCGCTGAGCGGCTGCAGGTGGCGCACGGTCAGGACCACGGCCTGGTCGCCAGCGATGAATTCGATCTGCGGGATGTCACGCTTGCCATCGAGCGATTCGATGAAGGTGGACAGCGCCTCGACCTTGGTGCCGATCTCGGGGATCACGGTCAGGCACTGGCTGAGGTCGGCGACGAATCGCGGATCCTGTTCACGGAAGCCGACCAGGGTCTTGTCCTTCTTTTCGACCCGGCGCACCGAGAAGCGACCCTTGCGCCGGTAGCCCCAGCTCTCACCGACCAGCGGCGCCAGCACGGTGCCCGGCTTCACGTGGCCGATGCGCTCCAGGTTGTCCATCAGCACGCGCTGCTTGGCGACAATCTGCTGGTCTTCGTCCAGGTGCTGCAGCACGCAGCCGGCGCAGGTGCCGAAGTGCGGGCACTTCGGGGTGACGCGCTGCGGCGAGGCCTGCAGCACTTCCACCGTACGCGCTTCGTCGAAATGGCGGCTGCGGGCGGTCTGTTCGGCCATGACCACCTCGCCCGGCAGGGCGCCGCTGACGAAGGTGACCTTGCCGCCCTCGCCTTCACGGCGGGCGACACCGCGACCATCATGGCTGAGGTCGAGGATCTCGGTCTGGAACGGGGTACGGTCGATGCGGGAGCGGGATCGGGCCACGTGGCAACAGGCTGCGGGCAAAAATGGGGGCGTATTGTCGCAGATCCTGACCGGCAGGGTCCGGACCCGCTTGCGCCCGCCGCCGCTGTGCTTGATGATTGCAACAGCTGACATGGAGGCAGCCCTGATGCAGATGACCCCGCGGGCCAGCCGGCCCCGCTTCCTGCTTGTCGAGGACGACATCATCAGCCGCGGTTTTTTCAAGGCGGCGTTGGAAACGTTACCGGCGGACGTGGACACCGCAGACTCATTGGCCAGTGCCCTGGCCAGCGCCGAGCCCGGCGCGCATGACCTGTGGCTGATCGACGTCAACCTGCCTGACGGCAACGGCGCGCAGCTGCTGCGCGAACTGCGCCGTTCACATCCCGACACCCCGGCGTTGGCGCATACCGCCGACGGTGATACCTCGATCCATGCGCGCCTGCGCGAGGCCGGTTTCAGCGACACGCTGGTCAAGCCGCTGGGCCGCGACCAGCTGCTGAAGGCGGTGCGCCGCGCCCTGGTCAACAGTCCGGCCGGGATCGTCATGGCCCAGGCGCCGGCCGCGGTCGAGCTGCAGGTACAGGACTGGGACGAGACTGCGGCACTGGCCGCGCTCAATGGCCAGCGCAACCACCTGATCGCGCTGCGCGAGCTGTTCCTGGCCGAGCTGCCAGGCGTACGCGATGCGGTCGAGCAGGCGGTGGACCAGCATGACGAGCGCCAGCTGCGCAGCCAGTTGCATCGGCTGCAGGCGAGCTGTGGCTTCGTGGGCGCGGCGCGGTTGGGCCGGGCGGTGCGCCAGTTGCATCATGCGCCGGAGTCCGGGCAGGCCCAGGCGGGGTTCCGCGACGCGGTGGCTGCCCTGCTGCATTAACGGTTGTTCGGCAGGGCTGCGCCCTGCACCTGCCGAAGCCTTCAAGCCAGGGCAACGTCAAAGGCCAAAGCAGCATTCCGTGAGATGGCGGGGCACTGTGGGTTTGCGGGGACGGCGCAAGTACGTCCATGTAGCCTTGGTCGCCGCATCCATGCGGCTCACACCCCGCAAACCCACAGTGCCCCGCCTTCGATAGTTGGCCGGTGGCCAGTAGATCCACGCCATGCGTGGATGAATCTCAATCGGAATCAAATATTTCGAATTGAAATCGAAACGCATCCACGCATGGCGTGGCTCTACTGTGTCGACCAAGGTCGACACCCACCAGAGCAGAGTGCCGTTCCGACAGCTCGCGAGAAACTGTCGAAGGCGGGGTGGGTCCGGTTGCGGGGGCGTGAGCCGCATGGGTGCGGCGACCGAGCTTACATGGGTGAGGGCGCTTTGCTTGCGAAGCATTGCTTCGCAAGCGCCCGAACGCACAGCCGCCAGCGGCTGGGCCGGGCCCCGGAGGGGGACTTGCAGCGGCCCCCGCAACCGGACCCACCCCGCCTACCCACGGATAGCCAGCTTCTGCCGTTGACGTTGACGTTGACGTTGATTCGGCAGGTGCATGGCTGCAAGCCCTGCCGCCCCCCCTCAACGCCTGGGAGCGAGCTGCTCGAGCATTTCCCAGGACTTCAGGCCGCGCGGCCCCAGGTGATGGGCCAGCACCCGCCGCATCGGCAGGCGCAGGCTGGCCAGGTCGGCGGCATCGGGCTCTTCATCGGCGGCCAGCGCCAGCAGCGCAGAACCCGTCGCGGCCGCCCGGCGTTCCCCACCGCGCTCGCTGAGCAGGCGCTGCGCGCCTTCCTGTGGGTCCAGTTCGTAGCGCGCGGCCGGGTCGATCGGCTGGCCGTCGCTGGCGCTGTCCAGATCGAAACCCAGGCCCAGCGCAGACAGCAGCTCGCGCTCAAACCGGCGCAGGGTCCAGGCCAGGCCGGCGCCCACGGCCAGCCGCGCGCGTGCCTCGCCGTAGGCCAGGTACAACTCCGGCAGCGGGTCCTGGCGCGGGGCCAGGCGCAGGGTCAATTCACTCAGATAGAAGCCGGCCAGCATCGCCTGGCCGACCAGGCGCGGGGCAGCATCCAGTGCCTCGGCACCCCGCAGCTGGGCCAATTCGCCCCGCTGCTGGGCACTGAAGCGGATCCACTGTAGCGGCTGCAGGGCCGCGCGCAGCACCTGTCCCTTGGCGGTGGATACGCCACGCGCGAGCAGGCCGATCCGGCCATGCTGCGCGCTCAGCACTTCGACCAGCAGGCTGGTCTCGCGATAGGCCCGTGCATGCAGCACGAAGCCGGTGTCGTCCTCGATCATCATCGAAGCGACTGCAACGGCTTACTCGTAACCGAAGGCCTTCAGTGCGGCCTCGTCGTCGGACCAGCCTTCACGCACGCGCACCCAGGTCTCCAGGAACACCTTAGCCCCGAACAGGCGCTCCATCTGCAGGCGGGACTTGGCCCCGATCTCCTTCAGGCGGGTACCACCCTTGCCGATCACGATCGCCTTCTGGCCCTCGCGCTCGACCCAGATCACCGCACCGATGCGCAGCAGGTTGCCATCTTCGGTGAAGCGCTCGATTTCCACGGTGGTGGCATACGGCAGCTCTTCGCCGAGCTGGCGCATCAGCTGTTCACGTACCAGTTCGCCGGCCAGGAAGCGCTGGCTGCGGTCGGTGATCTCGTCTTCGCCGAACATCGGCGGCGCTTCCGGCAGCAGCGCCAGTACGTCGCGTACCAGTGCTTCCAGGCCGTTGCGCTTCTGCGCCGAGATCGGATGCACCGACGAGAAATCGCGGCCGGCCGTGACTTCCTGCAGGAACGGCAACAGCGCGCCCTTGTCCTTCAGCCGGTCGATCTTGTTGACCACCAGCACCACCGGGATACCGGCGTCGCGCAGAACATTGAAGGCCAGGCTGTCTTCCTCGTCCCAGCGACCGGCTTCGATCACCAGCAGGCCGGCATCGACGCCTTCCAGCGAGCCGCGCGCGGCGCGGTTCATCACCCGGTTCATCGCCCGCTTCTGCACCTTGTGCAGGCCGGGGGTGTCGACCAGCACCAGCTGGCCTTCCGGATAGGTGGCGATGCCCAGCAGGCGATGGCGCGTGGTCTGCGGGCGGTTGGAAACGATGCTGACCTTGGCGCCGACCAGGGCATTGGTCAGGGTCGATTTGCCCACGTTCGGGCGGCCGATGACGGCCACGCTGCCGCAATGATGGGGAGTTTGTTCGCTCACTTGGAATCCAGTTGTTCTAGGACGGCCGCAGCCGCCTGTTGTTCGGCAAGCCGCCGCGAGGCGCCTTCGCCCTCGGTGCTGGCGGCCGGGTCGGCTACGATGCAGCGTACCCGGAAGTGCTTGGCATGGTCGTCACCGGATTCTGACACCAGTTCATACTGCGGCAACGCCTTCTGTCGGGCCTGCAGCCATTCCTGCAGGCGGGTCTTGGGGTCCTTCTCGGGCCGACCGGAAGCCGGCAGTGCCTCGATCGAAGCGCTGAACCAGGGCAGTACCACCGCCCGGCAGGCCTCGAAGCCGGCATCCAGGTAGATCGCGGCCACCACGGCTTCCACGGCGTCGGCCAGAATCGAGTCGCGACGATGACCGCCGGACTTCATTTCGCCCGGGCCCAGGGTCAGCCGTTCGCCGAGTTCCAGGGTGCGCCCGATCACCGCCAGCGCGCCTTCACGCACCAGCTCGGCACGGGCACGGGTCATCGCGCCTTCGTCGGCCTTGGGCCAGCGTCGGTACAACGCCTCGGCCGCCATCATGTTGACGATGCTGTCGCCGAGGAACTCCAGGCGCTCGTTGTGCGGCGCACCGGCACTGCGATGCGTCAGCGCCTGCTTGAGCAGGGCCGGGTCGCTGAAGGCATGACCGATCAGGTCGCCACGTTGGATGAATTTACTGGGCACCGCTTCGTGTCAGGTCCTGGGAAGAATCGAATTTGCCAACCACATCGAGGTTGCCGATCAGCTGACGGCGCACTTCGTAGTTGACCTTGAGGGTCCAGCCATTGTCGCGACGGTCGAACTTCACGTTGGCCGGCTTCACGTTGTCCGAATAGTTGATGTACAGGCGCTTGAAGAACAGATCCTGGATGCGCGCCGGCTCCATGCTGCCCACGCCCGGCTCGTTGGCCAGGCTCTTCATCGCCGAGCGCACCGCGTAGTACTCCTGGTACATCGGGAACAGCTTCATGCCGATGTAGAGGAAGAAGCCAACCACGATCAGGACCGTCAGGAACGAGGTCAGGGTCATGCCACGCTGCGTGTTCATCGTCTTCATTGCGTTCTCCCCAGATACGCGTTGGATGTGAAAATACTCAGTTGGTGCCCGCTCAGTTGATGCTCGAGCCGATCCGCGACGGCTCGAAGCCATCCTTGCAGAACCAGCCCTGGCAGTTCAGCCAGATCAGGAACGCCTTGCCACGCAGGTTCTCTTCCGGCAGCAGGCCCCAGAAACGGCCATCGTCGCTGTTGTCGCGGTTGTCGCCCATCACCAGGTACTTGCCGGCCGGCACGGTCCACTGGCCCTGGCCACGCGGATAGTCGGTCTCCAGCACCGTGTGGGTGCGGCCCGGCAGGTGCTCGACCAGCAGGTTGGCGCCCTCGCCCTGGCCCTTGTGGCCGGCGTAGATGCCCTTGTTGTCGTACTTCAGCGGCTCGCCGTTGAGGATCACGCCGTCGCCTTCGAAGACCACGGTGTCACCCGGCACGCCGATCACGCGCTTGATGAAGTTCTCGCCCTTGGCCGGATCGTTCTCGCCATGGCCGGGGAAGTGGAACACCACCACGTCACCACGCGAGGGCTCGCCCACCGGCACGAACTTGGTGTTGCTGATCGGCAGGCGCAGGCCGTAGGAGAACTTGTTGACCAGGATGAAATCGCCGATCAGCAGGTTCGGCATCATCGAGCTGGACGGGATCTTGTACGGCTCGGCAATGAAGCTGCGCACGATCAGCACGATCGCCAGCACCGGGAAGAACGCACGTGAGTAGTCCACCAGCACCGGCTCGGAATCGAGCAGACCCGCGCGCTGGGCGCGACGCTTGGCGAGGTACAGCTTGTCCGCGAGCAGGATCAGGCCCGAGGCCAGGGTCAGCACGACCAGGAGGATCTCAAACAGTTTCATTCAGGGTCCTTTGCAACGTCACCAGACGACCGGCCCCGCAGGGCCGGTGCGGGCTTACTTGTTGTCCATCTGCAGCACGGCCAGGAACGCTTCCTGCGGGATCTCCACGCGGCCGACCTGCTTCATGCGCTTCTTGCCTTCCTTCTGCTTTTCCAGAAGCTTCTTCTTGCGCGAAACGTCGCCACCATAGCACTTGGCCAGCACGTTCTTGCGCATGGCCTTGACCGTGGTACGGGCGATGATCTGCGAGCCGACGGCGGCCTGGATGGCCACGTCGAACATCTGGCGCGGGATCAGGTCCTTCATCTTTTCGCACAGCTCGCGGCCGCGACGGTCGGCATGGCTGCGGTGCACGATCAGCGACAGTGCATCGACCTTGTCACCGTTGATCAGTACGTCCACGCGCACGAACGGGCCTGCGTCGAAGCGCACGAAGTGGTAGTCCAGCGAGGCATAGCCACGGCTGACCGACTTCAGCTTGTCGAAGAAGTCCAGCACCACCTCGGCCATCGGCAGCTCGTAGCTGATCTGCACCTGGCTGCCCAGGTAGTTGATGCCGATCTGGCTGCCGCGCTTCTCTTCGCACAGCTTGATGATGTTGCCGATGTACTCCTCGGGGGTGAGCACGTTGGCACGGATGATCGGCTCGCGGATCTCCTCGACCTGGTTCACCGGCGGCAGCTTGGCCGGGTTGTCCATGTTGATGATCGAGCCATCGGTCTTCAGGACTTCATACACCACCGTCGGCGCGGTGCTGATCAGGTCCAGGTTGTATTCGCGCTCCAGGCGCTCCTGCACGATTTCCATGTGCAGCATGCCGAGGAAGCCGCAGCGGAAGCCGAAGCCCATCGCCTCGGAGCTTTCCGGCTCGAAACGCAGCGCGGCATCGTTCAGGCGCAGCTTGTCCAGCGCTTCGCGCAGGTCCGGGTAGTCCTCGGCATCGACCGGGAACAGACCGGCGAACACGCGCGGCTGCATTTCCTGGAAGCCCGGCAGCGGCTTCGGTGCCGGGTCGCCGGCCAGGGTCAGGGTGTCGCCGACCGGCGCACCGTGCACGTCCTTGATGCTGGCGGTGACCCAACCCACTTCACCTGCACGCAGCGCCGGCAGCACCTTGCGCTTCGGGGTGAACACGCCGACGTTGTCGACCTGGTGGTTGCGGCCGGTGGACATCACCTGCAGCTTGTCACCTGCCTTGATCTCGCCCTGCATCACGCGCACCAGCGAGACCACACCCAGGTAGTTGTCGAACCAGGAGTCGATGATCAGCGCCTGCAGCTTGTCGGTGTCGCGCGGCTTCGGCGGCGGGATGCGATGCACGATCGCTTCCAGCACGTCCTGCACGTTCAGGCCGGTCTTGGCACTGACCGGCACGGCGTCGGAGGCGTCGATGCCGATCACGGCCTCGATCTCGGCCTTGGCGCGCTCGATGTCGGCGGTGGGCAGGTCGATCTTGTTGATCACCGGCACCACTTCCAGGCCCTGCTCCACGGCGGTGTAGCAGTTGGCCACCGACTGCGCTTCCACGCCCTGGGCCGCATCGACCACCAGCAGCGCGCCTTCGCAGGCGGCCAGCGAGCGGCTGACTTCATAGGAGAAGTCGACGTGGCCGGGGGTGTCGATGAAGTTCAGATGGTAGGTCTGCCCGTCCTTGGCCAGGTACGGCAGCGACACTGACTGCGCCTTGATCGTGATGCCACGCTCGCGCTCGATCGGGTTGGAGTCGAGCACCTGCGCTTCCATCTCGCGGGCCTGCAGGCCACCACAGAGCTGGATGATGCGGTCGGCCAGCGTGGACTTGCCGTGGTCGACATGGGCGATGATGGAGAAGTTGCGGATGTTCCGCATCGAATCAGAAGACATAGGTGGCGGCGGCGCGCGGCGTCGTCAGGGTAACGGTCGATTATCGCATGCCCGGCGCCCGCCCGCGAAAACGGCCTCATCGGACCGGGCCCGGAATGGCCGAAGCCCCGCCAGGGCGGGGCTTCGGGGAAAAGGCGGGGCCGCCGAAGCGGCCCCGGCAGGCCTTACTGGCCGGCCTTGACCGCGACGAACGCGCTGTTGCCGCTGCCGGTGCGCACCAGCAGCATCACCACGTCGCCCTTCTTGTAGCTGGAAAGCGCACGGTTCAGCGCGTCCACGCTGCCGACCTGGGTGCTGGCCACCTGCAGGATCACCATGCCCGGAGACAGGCCCGCATCACGCGCGCCCTGGCCCTTGACCCCGGTGATGCGCACGCCTTCGCCCGATTCCAGGCCCAGCTGCTTGCGCTGCGGTGCGGTCAGGTCACTGACGTCCAGCCCCAGCAGGGCATTGGCGCCGGCCTGCGGAGCCGCATCGCTGTCGCCGGTGGCCGGGCCACGTGAACCGGCCTGCCCGTCTTCGGTCAGTGCGGTCAGGGTGGCGCTGAGGTCGCGCGGCTTGCCATCACGGATCACGCCCAGGGTGACCCGGCTGCCCGGTGCCATCGCGCCGATCAGCGGCGGCAGGTCGGACCAGCTGTTGACCGGCGCGCCGTTCACCGAACGGATCACATCGCCGATCTTCACCCCGGCCCGGGCTGCAGCCGAGTCCGGCACGATCTGGTTGACCAGGGCGCCGCGGCTGTCCGGCAGGCCCATCGCCTGCGCCTTCAGCCCGTCGATTTCCTGCACCACCGCGCCGAGCTGGCCACGGGTGACCTTGCCGGTCTTCTTGATCTGCTCGACCGCGCTCATCGCCAGGTCGATGGGGATCGCGAAGCTGATGCCCATGTAGCCGCCCGAGGCGGAGAAGATCTGCGAGTTGATGCCGACCACTTCGCCACGGGTGTTCAGCAGCGGGCCACCGGAGTTGCCCTGGTTGATCGCCACGTCGGTCTGGATGAAGGGCACGTAGCGCTGGTCCGGACCACCTGTGCTGCGGCCGAGGGCGCTGACCACGCCGGCAGTGACCGAGTGGTCGAGGCCGAACGGCGAACCGATCGCGACCACCCACTGACCCGGCTTGAGGGAGTTGGAGTCGCCAACCCGCACGGTCGGCAGGTTCTTGCCGTCGATTTTCAGCAGTGCCACGTCGTACTGCTGGTCGCTGCCCACCACTTTCGCGGTGAACTCACGGCGGTCACCCAGCTTGACCTTCACCTCGCTGGCATCGGCCACCACGTGGTAGTTGGTCAGCACATAGCCATCGGGCGAGATGATGAAGCCCGAGCCCATGCCGCGGCCCTTGATGCTGGGGCCACCGTCCGGACCGCCCGGGCCCTGCCCCGGCATCGGGAAATCCGGGCCGAAGAAGCGGCGGAAGAACTCCGGCATGTCATCGTCGCCGCCCATCGGGCCCCGCGAGGCCTGGCGGTTGTTGCGGACGATGGTGGTGTCGACGTTGACCACGCCAGGCCCGACCTGTTCGACCAGATTGGTGAAGTCAGGCAGGCCCGTGACCAGCGGCTGGGCCGGGGCCCGCGGCGCGGCGGCCGGCGCGGCCTGGGTCTGGGCGGCCGGAGCCGGGGCCTGCGCGCAGGCCACCAACGGCAGGGTCAGGGCCAGCAGGCCCATGGCCTGCGTGCGGAGTCGGGGAGTCATCGGACGGCAACCTCCGGATCGGATGGAAAGAGGAATACGGGCCCCGCCGACGGCGGGGCGTGAAAGCGCCCGGCTCAGTCGCGCGGGCGCGGCGGCACCGGCAGGTCGTCCTGCAGGCGCGGCTCGAACGGGTAGAACGCGGCGCCCCCGGCGTGGGCCGGGAAGCTCGCATTGAGCGCGCCACCGCCAGCGGGCGCCAGGCTGGAGCGCGGCCACGGTCGCGCCTGCAGGCCACCAACCTCACCGAACGGCATGTTGCGGCTGGCATTGTTGGCCGGCACGGTCGGGGTCAGCGGCGCCTGTGCAGCGGCCACAGCGCGTTGCGGCATGTCCTCGCGCTGGGCGGCACGCGCGGCCTGCTGGCTGCGGGTAGCGCTGGCGCGACGGGTGTCCTGGCGTCGGCTGGCCGCGGCCATGGCCACTGCCGGTACACCGGCCACGGCCATTGCGGCGGTATCCACCGAGGCTTCGGTTACCGGAGCCGGCGTCGTCGGCGCCGGAGCGGGCGCAAGTTCGGCCTGGCTGGCGATCACCTGCGGTGCCAGCGGCTCGCCCGGGGTGGCCTCTTTCAGCTTCTCGCCGCCCATGAACAGCGCCACCGCCGCCACCGAGGCGGCCAGTGCGGCGCCACCGCCCCAGGCCCGCCAACCGCTGCGGCGCACCTCGCGGCGCGGCTCGGCCTGCGGCGCCGGTTCGGCAGCGATGGCGGCGGCCACGGCCGCGCTGAAGCCGGCCGGCGCCAGCGCCGAGGCCTGCCCGCGCATCACGTCACCCAGCAGCTGCCAGCGTTCCTGGCAGCCGGCCAGCTCGGGGTCGTGCTCCATCCGGCGCAGCAGGAAGCGCGCTTCATCGGCGCCCAGCTCGCCATCGACCAGGGCCGACAGCTGTTCGCGATGGCGCTGGTCCAGGCGCTGCCCGGCGGGCGATTGGTGGTTCTGCGATTCGTTGAACGGATTACTGGTCATACGCGGCTCTTCTCACGGGTGGCGCTGCCGATGTCCAACAGCGGCCGGAGTTCGGTGTCGATCGCCTCGCGCGCCCGGAAGATCCGTGAACGCACGGTGCCGATCGGGCACCCCATTTTCTGCGCGATATCTTCGTAACTCAGGCCTTCCACCTCGCGCAGGGTGATCGCCAACCGGAGTTCTTCCGGCAGCGCATTGACGGCCTTCATCACCGTCTGTTCCAGTTCCTGGCGCATCAACTCGCGTTCGGGCGTATCGGTGTCGCGCAAGCGCGTCCCGCTGTCGAACTGTTCGGCGTCACCGATGTCGATGTCATCGGTCGGCGGCCGTCGATTGTGTGTAGCCAGGTAGTTTTTGGCGGTATTCACGGCGATTCGATGCAACCAGGTTGAGAACTGGGCATCGCCGCGGAAACTTCCGATCGCGCGGTACGCACGGATGAAAGTGTCCTGGGCGACGTCCTGACATTCGCTCCAGTCGGCGATGTAGCGACCGACCAGGGCCACCACGCGATGCTGGTACTTGCGCACCAGGACATCGAACGCGGCGCTCTCGCCGTGCTGCACGCGCCGGACCAGTTCCAGATCCAGCTCCTGAGGTGTATCAACATCGGCCATGAGGGGCCGCACTCCTGTCAGCCCAACCGACGTCGGGCAATGAGACTGCCAATCCCGGGAAAAGTTCAGTCGCCGATCACCTGGCGCCGCACCAGCTTTTAACCACCGTTCCGTTAGCGTCCCGGTCCACGGCCATGGATCCGGGGTCGCCACTCCCCTGCTATTGGGATTTGACGCGGGGGAAACAACCTCTGGATCATAGCCGCTTCTCCATACACAACCGGATGGAACGTCCATGCTCTCAGGCTTCGATGGTCTCCGCTTCAGCCACTGGCACCCCGAGATCCGCGACGACGGCGTGGTGGTTCTCTCCCTGGATCGTCAGGACAGCAGCGTCAACGCCATGTCGCAGGACGTGCTGCTGGAACTGGGCGACCTGCTCGAGCGCATTGCACTGGACCCGCCCAAGGGCGTGGTGATCCAGTCGCTGAAGAAGGCCGGCTTCATTGCCGGTGCCGACCTGAAGGAGTTCCAGGAGTTCGACCGCCGCGGCACCGTCAACGACGCCATCCGTCGCGGCCAGGCCACCTACCAGAAGCTGGCTGAGCTGCCCTGCCCGACCGTGGCAGCCATTCACGGCCACTGCCTGGGCGGCGGTACCGAGCTGGCGCTGGCCTGCCGCTACCGCGTGGCCTCCAATGACAGCAGCACCCGCATCGGCCTGCCGGAGACCCAGCTGGGCATCTTCCCGGGCTGGGGTGGCAGCGCGCGCCTGCCGCAGCTGGTCGGCGCACCGGCGGCGATGGACATGATGCTGACCGGCCGCACCCTGTCGGCCTCGGCCGCGCGCGGCATCGGCCTGGTCGACAAGGTGGTGGCACCGGCGGTGGTGCTCGACACCGCCGTCGCGCTGGCGCTGTCCGGCACCACCCGCCCGTTCAAGCAGCGCGCGACGGCCTGGGCCACCAACACCTGGCTGGCCCGCACCCTGCTGGCACCGCAGATGGTCAAGCAGGTCGCGCGCAAGGCCAAGAAGGACCAGTACCCGGCGCCCTACGCGCTGATCAGCACCTGGCAGCGCAGCGGCGGCAAGCCGATCCAGGCGCGCCTGGATGCCGAGCGGCGTGCCGTGGTGAAGCTGGCCAGCACGCCGACCGCGCGCAACCTGATCCGCATTTTCTTCCTGACCGAGCGCCTGAAGGGCCTCGGCGGTGGTGATTCCGGCATCCGCCACGTGCACGTGGTCGGCGCCGGCGTGATGGGCGGTGATATCGCCGCGTGGGCCGCCTACAAGGGCTTCGAGGTGACCCTGCAGGACCGCGAGCAGCGCTTCATCGACCCGGCCATGGAACGCGCGCAGGCGCTGTTCGCCAAGAAGGTGCGCGACGAGAGCAAGCGTCCCGCGGTGGCCGCGCGCCTGCGTGCCGACCTGGAAGGCAGCGGCGTGGCCGAGGCCGATCTGGTGATCGAGGCGATCATCGAGAACCCGGAAGCCAAGCGCGCGCTGTACCAGACGCTGGAACCGAAGATGAAGCTGGATGCGCTGCTGACCACCAACACCTCGTCGATTCCGCTGGTGGAGCTGCGCGACCACATCCAGCGCCCGGCACAGTTCGCTGGCCTGCACTACTTCAACCCGGTCGCGCAGATGCCGCTGGTGGAAATCATCCATCACGACGGCATGGCGCCTGAGACCGAACGTCGCCTGGCCGCGTTCTGCAAGGCACTGGGCAAGTTCCCGGTGCCGGTGGCCGGCAGCCCGGGCTTCCTGGTCAACCGCGTGCTGTTCCCGTACATGCTGGAAGCCGCCACTGCCTACGCCGAAGGCATCCCGGGCCCGGTGATCGACAGGGCGGCGGTGAAGTTCGGCATGCCGATGGGCCCGATCGAACTGATCGATACCGTGGGCCTGGACGTAGCCGCCGGTGTCGGCCGCGAACTGGCACCGTTCCTGGGCCTGCAGATTCCGGCCGCGCTGCAGACGGTGGAACCGGACAAGCGCGGCAAGAAGGATGGCCAGGGCATCTACACCTGGGAGAACGGCAAGCCGAAGAAGCCGGACGTGGCCAGCGATTACCAGGCCCCGGCCGATCTGGAGGACCGCCTGATCCTGCCGCTGTTGAACGAAGCGGTGGCCTGCCTGCACGAAGGCGTGGTGGCCGATGCGGACCTGCTGGATGCCGGCGTGATCTTCGGCACCGGCTTCGCACCGTTCCGCGGTGGTCCGATCCAGCACATCCGCGCGGTGGGTGCCGACGCGATCGTCGAGCGGTTGAAGGCGCTGCAGCAGCGCCATGGTGACCGTTTCGCACCGCGCCCGGGCTGGGACAACCCCGCCCTGCGCGAACCGGTGGTGTGAGTTGATCGGCCGGGCCTGCGGCCCGGCACCCGCTGGATCAACAGCCAGAGCCAGAGCCGGAGCAACAGCCGGCTCTGGCTTTTCTGTTTGTTGGGCGGGGCGGTGTGGGTGGGCAGGACACGCCGTAAACCCGTCCATGGGGGCTCGATGGCGCCTTGCTCGTGTGCGCTGTCCTGCGCACATGGCAAGACCGGGGTTGGGCGTCCTGCCCAACCCGCCCGAGGCATGCCTCGGGCCCATGGCGCCAACGGTCCTGCCCACCCACACCGCCCCACCCCTGACAGTTTCCCGGTGACGGTCGGTGAACCGCGAATCTGGTTGATGGCTACTGCGAACTGGTGGGTGGCTACCTTGGTTGCCACCAGGAGCGAAGCGACCGGCGTTTGATTTTGATTTTGATTTTGATTTTCTTTTTTCTTCTCCGTGGCTGGACGCACACGGAAACTGTCAGAGGCCGGGCGGGTGGGTGGCGCAGGGGCGTGAGCCGCATGGGCCCGAGGCATGCCTCGGGCGGGTTGGGCAGGATCCCCAACCCCGGTCTTGCCGTGTGCGCAGGACAGCGCACACGAGCATGCGGCGATCGAGCTTACATGGACGTACTTGCAGCGTCCCCTGCGCCACCCACCCGCCCGGCCAAGCGCAGCTTTTGATCTTGCTTCTGCCTTCAGCGACCAACCCACAGCCACGAGGGGCTGCGCCGTTGGCTGGAACAACCTGTTACCCATACGGGGCATGTCCCCGTCACCGCTGCATGCGATGCTGATCACCTGATCCCTGCCAGCGAGAACGCCCGCATGACCACCATCATCGCCCCGCGCGTGCACGACATCGGCGGCCTCGAAGTCCGCCGGGCCGTCCCGACCCTGCAGGCCCGCAGCATCGGCTCGTTCGTGTTCGTCGACCAGATGGGCCCGGCACTCATGCATCCCGGCACCGCCATCGACGTGCGCCCGCATCCGCATATCGGCCTGGCCACCGTCACCTATCTGTGGTCGGGCGCGATCGGCCACCGCGACACGCTGGGTTCGGACCAGGTGATCCGTCCCGGTGACGTCAACTGGATGACCGCCGGCCGCGGCATCGCCCATTCCGAGCGCACGCCGCAACCTGACCGCGATCACGACAACCCGATCCACGGCATGCAGACCTGGGTCGCGCTGCCGAAGTCGCACGAGGAAATCGAACCGGCGTTCTACCACCACGCCGCTGCCAGCCTGCCCGAGCAGCGCCGCAATGGCGCATGGCTGCGCGTCATTGCCGGCCGCGCCTACGGCGAAGAATCGCCGGTGAAGGTGTTCGCCGATACGCTCAACGTGGCGATCGACCTCGACCCGGATGCGGAAATCGATATCGACAACGGCCACCGCGAGCGCGCGCTGTACATCCTCGAAGGCGACGCGCAGCTGGATGGCGTGGACATCCCTGCCCAGCACCTGGTGATCCCCGAGGCTGGTGCGCGTGGCCGCCTGCGCGCAAAGACGCCGGTGAAGGCGATGTTGTTCGGTGGCGAGCCGCTGGATGGCCCGCGTCACCTGTGGTGGAACTTCGTGTCCAGCTCGAAGGAACGTATCGAACAGGCCAAGCACGACTGGGAGGCCGGCCGCTTCGGCACCATTCCGGGCGACGACAAGGAATTCATCCCGCTGCCGCAGTACTGAACATCGCGTGTTGCACACATCCGAAGGTGTATCCCTGCACCCGGCGTTGACACTACAGTCACCCGCTGATCATTGAAATGTGACATAAATCACACTTTCGACCGTCAAAGGAGTGCAACACATGAGCATGGGTAAACGCTTGTCCGCCGAGTTCCTCGGCACGTTCTGGCTGGTTCTGGGTGGCTGTGGCAGTGCCGTGCTGGCCGCCAAGTTCGGCGGTGACGGCAATCCGCTGGGTATCGGTTTCCTCGGCGTTGCGCTGGCCTTCGGCCTGACCGTGGTAACCGGCGCCTATGCGTTCGGCCATATCTCCGGCGCGCACTTCAATCCGGCGGTCAGTGTCGGCCTGTGGGCCGGCGGTCGTTTCCCGACCAAGGACCTGATCCCGTACATCATCGCCCAGGTCGCCGGCGGCCTGCTGGCCGGCTTCATCCTGCTGCAGATCGCATCGGGCGCCAGCGGCTTCGCCATTGATGGCAGCCAGGCCGGTGCATTCGCCAGCAACGGCTACGGCGCGCTGTCCCCCGGCGGCTACAGCGTGGCCGCGGCCTTCCTGTGCGAAGTGGTGCTGACCGCCGTGTTCCTGATCGTGATCATGGGCGCCACCCACGGCAAGGCACCGGCCGGGTTCGCCCCGCTGGCGATCGGCCTGTCACTGACCCTGATCCACCTGATCAGCATCCCGGTCACCAACACCTCGGTGAACCCGGCCCGTTCCACGGCGGTGGCCTTCTTCGCCGGCAGCGGCGCGGTCAGCCAGCTGTGGCTGTTCTGGGTTGCCCCGCTGCTGGGCGGCGCGATCGGCGGCATCATCTACAAGTGGATCGGCAACGACCGCTGAGGCCCGTGCGGACCATTGCGGCCGACCATCGGTCGCAATGGTTACGCGTGTAACCGCGATTTGTGCGATCGCTCACGTTCCGTTAAGGTTGAGTTGACCGTCCGTGCACATGCCGGCCGGGGCGGCATCCGGGGATGGGATGCCAAGGCTGCCGGTCCATCCGGCGGAGCCAACGACACACCACCTTGGGGGATGCATGAAGTTCGCGCCTGTAGTGTTGTCGAGCCTGCTGTTCGCGGTGGCCCAGGCCGCCGCGCAGGCTCCCACCGAATGTCCTTCATTGCCGGCCAGCAGCGGCCTGCAGTGGCAACAGCAGGCACAGGCCGATTTCCTGGTCTGCCGCGCCAGCACCGGCGATGGTCGCGAGGTACTGAGCCTGATGCTCAGTGCGCGCGATCCCAACCTTCCATTGAACCGCTCGCTGCGCCAGGAAAAGGGCAGCTTCGGCGGTGAATCGCTGTACTGGTACCAGCCAGATCTGGGTGGCCAGCAGCCGCCGGGCTATGCCGAGCGTCGCATCAGTGTGGTCAAGCTCGACAAAGGGCGTTACGCGCAGATTTCGCTGTATCCGGACAGCGCGCAGGAACTGGGCTCGCTGCAGCAGCTGGCGCAGGGCATGAGCCTGACTCCGTCGGCCGTGGCCGCGGGGCGCTGAAGGTGACGGGGATGACTGCCTGGCAGCATCCCCGCCGCATCCAATGCGCTGGACATCCGCCGGGCATGGCCCGGCGTCCCCCCTCAGAACTTGCCTTCCTGGAAATCGACGAAGGCCTGCATCAGTTCCTGCCGCGTGTTCATCACGAACGGGCCATGCCGCATCACCGGCTCGCGCAGCGGACGGCCGGCCACCAGGATCAACCGCGCACCTTCGCTGCCGGCCGAGAGGTGCAACTGCTCGCCACCGCCCAGCACCGCCAGTTCCTGGCGTGCAACGTCGCGCGCGGCGTCCTGCTCACCCACGGTCATCGCACCTTCGAACACGTAGGCGAACGCGTTGTGCCCCTCCGGCAGCGCATAGGTCCAGGCCCGGTCGGGCGACAGCGTGATGTCGAGGTAGAGCGGATCGGTGGCCGGCTGCACGATCGGGCCATCGGTGCCGTCCACGCTGCCGGCAATCACCTTCACCTCCACGCCCGGCTCCGGGTGCACCACGGGAATGCGCTCGGGTGCGAATTCCTGGTACTTCGGCTCGGTCATCTTCTCCTTCGCCGGCAGGTTCACCCACAGCTGGAACCCGCGCATCTGCCCGCTTTCCTGCTCGGGCATTTCCGAATGCACCAGGCCACGGCCAGCGGTCATCCACTGCACGCTGCCCGGGGTCAGCAGGCCTTCGTTGCCATGGTTGTCGCGATGCCGCATGCGCCCGTCGAGCATGTAGGTGACGGTCTCGAAACCACGGTGCGGGTGTTCCGGGAAGCCGGCGATGTAGTCCTCGGCGCGGTCGGTACCGAACTCATCAAGCAGCAGGAACGGATCCAGGTCGGGCAGCGTCGGGCCGCCGATGACGCGGGTCAGGCGCACGCCGGCACCGTCGGAGGTGGGCATGCCACGGATGGTGCGCAGTACGCGGACCGGTTCGGGAAAGCTCATGGCGACTCCTGTTGGATGGGTGCCACTGAAGATGGACGCCACACGGCCGTAGGCCAATGGATGGCTCCGCAACCGATTGTTCCATCCCTGATGTTCGCTGCACGTCAGCGCAGCCGCCGTACGACCAAAGTACTACCGCCGATTCGTCCTGTGCCAATTGACCCTGTCGTGGGCAAGCAGGACTCTTTGTCTGTCTTTCCGGGAGAGAGCACCTCATGAAAGGGTTTTCCAAACTGGGCTGGGCGGTACTCGCTCTGCTCGGCGCGTTCTGTCTGGGCACCGTGGCGCTGCGCCGCGGCGAACACATCAATGCCCTGTGGATCGTCGTCGCGGCGGTGTCGCTGTACCTCGTCGCCTATCGCTTCTACAGCCTGTTCATCGCCAACAAGGTGATGCAGCTGGATCCGACCCGGGCCACCCCGGCGGTGATCAACAACGATGGCCTGGACTACGTTCCGACCAACAAGCACGTGCTGTTCGGCCACCACTTCGCCGCCATTGCCGGCGCCGGCCCGCTGGTCGGCCCGGTCCTGGCCGCGCAGATGGGCTACCTGCCCGGCCTGCTGTGGCTGGTGGTGGGCGTGGTGTTGGCCGGTGCGGTGCAGGACTTCATGGTCCTGTTCCTGTCCAGCCGCCGCAATGGCCGCTCGCTGGGTGACCTGGTAAGAGAAGAGATGGGCCAGGTGCCCGGCACCATCGCGCTGTTCGGTGCGTTCCTGATCATGATCATCATCCTGGCAGTGCTGGCGATGGTGGTGGTCAAGGCGCTGGCCGAAAGCCCGTGGGGCATGTTCACGGTGATCGCGACGATGCCCATCGCGATCCTGATGGGCGTGTACATGCGCTACATCCGCCCCGGCAAGATCGGCGAGATCTCGGTGGTTGGCCTGATCCTGCTGCTCGCCGCGATCTGGTACGGCGGCAAGGTCGCCGCCGACCCGGTCTGGGGCCCGGCGTTCACCTTCACCGGCACCCAGATCACCTGGATGCTGATCGGCTACGGCTTCGTCGCCTCGGTGCTGCCGGTGTGGCTGCTGCTGGCCCCGCGTGATTACCTGTCGACCTTCCTCAAGATCGGCACCATCATCGCGCTGGCCATCGGCATCCTGGTGGTGATGCCGGAACTGAAGATGCCGGCGCTGACCCAGTTCGCCGCCAGCGGTGATGGCCCGGTGTGGAAGGGCGGCATGTTCCCGTTCCTGTTCATCACCATCGCCTGCGGTGCGGTCTCCGGCTTCCATGCGTTGATTTCCTCCGGCACCACGCCGAAGCTGCTGGCCAATGAAGCGCACATGCGTTACATCGGCTACGGCGGCATGCTGATGGAATCGTTCGTGGCGGTGATGGCGCTGGTGGCGGCCTCGATCATCGATCCGGGCATCTATTTCGCGATGAACAGCCCGGCGGCGGTGATCGGTGCCGATGCGGCCTCGGCCGCGCACTACATCACCAACACCTGGGGCTTCACCATCACCCCCGAGCAGCTGACCGCGACCGCGGCGGCCATTGGTGAACCCACCATCCTGCATCGTGCAGGTGGCGCGCCAACACTGGCGGTAGGCATCGCGCAGATCCTGCACGAAGCGATTCCCAGTGGCAGCGACGCGATGATGGCGTTCTGGTACCACTTCGCGATCCTGTTCGAAGCGCT
Organism: Stenotrophomonas sp. 99219_Sma; assembly: GCF_056480785.1. Lineage (NCBI taxonomy): Bacteria > Pseudomonadati > Pseudomonadota > Gammaproteobacteria > Lysobacterales > Lysobacteraceae > Stenotrophomonas > Stenotrophomonas sp. 99219_Sma. The sequence goes on from NZ_CM151117.1 coordinate 3,390,235, forward strand.
GTTCATCCTCACCGCGGTGGACGCCGGTACCCGTGCGGGCCGCTTCATGCTGCAGGACCTGCTGGGCAACTTCGTGCCGGCCCTGAAGAAGACCGAATCGTGGACCGCCAACATCATCGGCACCGCCGGCTGCGTGGCGCTGTGGGGCTACCTGCTCTACACCGGCGTGGTCGATCCGTTCGGCGGCATTCAGACGCTGTGGCCGCTGTTCGGCATCTCGAACCAGATGCTGGCCGGCATCGCATTGATGCTGGGCACGGTGGTGCTGTTCAAGATGAAGCGTGACCGCTATGCATGGGTGACTGCGGTACCGGCGGTGTGGCTGCTGATCTGCACCACCTACGCCGGCTTCATCAAGATCTTCGACAGCAATCCGGCACAGGGCTTCCTGGCACAGGCACACAAGTTCCAGGCCGCGCTCGCCAGCGATACCATCACTGCACCGGCCAAGTCGGTGGCGCAGATGAAGCAGATCGTGGTCAACGCCTACGTCAACACCGGCCTGACCGCGCTGTTCCTGCTGGTGGTGGGCGCGGTGCTGGTGTATTCGATCAAGACCATCCTGGCGGCCCGCCGCAATCCGCAGCGCACTGACCGCGAGACCCCGTACGTGGCGCTGAAGCCGCATGAAATGGTGGATCTGTGATGAGTACCCAACTGGTTCCCGCCGGCCAGTACCAGGCGCACCGCCGCATCTGGCGGCGCCTGGTGCAGACCGCACGACTGTGCTGTGGCATTCCTGATTACGACAACTACGTCCGGCATATGCTGGAGAAGCATCCGGACCAGGAGCCGATGGACTACAAGACGTTCTTCCGCGAGCGCCAGGAAGCGCGTTATGGCGGACGCAACGGTGGCCGCTGCTGTTGAGGGTTCGGTTCAACAGCGCTCGAGTGACGTTGAGTAGATCCACGCCATGCGTGGATGAAACCTGGCAGATATCGAGTTGAGTCCGGGGTCAGATCCGTTTCCTCCGGGAAACAGATCTGACCCCTTCCTTGTTCATGGAGACCCATGAAATGCATCCACGCATGGCGTGGATCTACGGAAGCATGACGCCAGGGCGGTCCGAACTCAGCCGGTGGCCATCCACTTCAGGATCAGGCCGGTGACGTAGGCCAGGCCCGTGCCGGTGGCATAACCCACCGTACCCAGCAGCACGCCCACCGGCGCCAGCGTCGGATGGAACGCCGCCGCCACCACAGGGGCCGAAGCGGCTGCGCCGATGTTGCCCTGCGAACCAATGGCGAAGAAGAACAGCGGCGCGCGCAGCAGCTTGGCCACCACCCACAGCACCAGCACGTGCGTGGCCATCCAGATCGCGCCGAGCAGGAACAGCCACGGCCGATCCAGCAGCGACAGCAGGTTCATCTGCATGCCGATGCAGGCGATCAGGAAGTACAGGAACACCGTGCCCAGCCGCGACGCACCGGCCGCTTCCAGCCGGCGGGCACGGGTGAAGCTCAGGCCCAGGCCCATCGCCGTGGACAGCAGGATCACCCAGACGAACTGGCTGTCGAGGCTGAACTGGCTGGCCCAGCTGACATTGGCCTTGAACCAGCCCGCCAGCGGCGCGGCGATGGCATGGGCCAGGCCGACGCCGCCCAGTGCCACGCCAACGATCACCATCAGGTCGGTCATGCTGGGAATGCGCGCGTTCTGCGCCTCGTAGGCACTGATGCGCGCCTTCATCTCGTCGATGGCACGGGTGTCGGCACCATTGCGGGTGTCGATCTGCTGTGCGCGGTTGGCCAGGAACAGCAGGATCGCCATCCACAGGCTGGCACAGGCCACGTCAACCACCGCGAACTGGCCGAACGTGGTGGCATCGGTGCCGAACACCTCGCGCATGGCGACCATGTTGGCGCCGCCACCGATCCAGCTGCCGGCCAGCGCCGCCATGCCGGCCCAGGTATCACCGGCCACGGTTTCCGGATGGATCAGCTTCATCAGCTGGAATGAAACGATGGCGCCGAGCATGATGCCGGCGGTACCGGCACAGAACACGATCAGCAGTTTCGGGCCGAGCTTGATGACGCCTTTCAGGTCGATCGACAGGGTCAGCAGGACCAGCGCGGCCGGCAGCAGCACGTCACGCGCGACCGGGTTGTACAGCGAGGTATTGTGGCCATCGATGACACCGGCGGTGTTGTAGATGGCGGGGATGAAATAGCACAGCAGCAGGGCCGGCACCCAGGCGAAGATCTTCTTCAGCAGCGGGGTTGGACCACTGGCGGCCCAGAAGATCAGGGCCAGGGTGGCGGCAATCAGGCCCAGTCCAACGATGTCGTTGCTGATCAGGGCAGTAGCGGGTTCGGTCGGCATGGGATCCTCTGTCGATCGAAAGAGCGGAGAAAAAAAAGCGCCGCATAAGGCGGCGCAGATCGAGATTAACATTGTCTTCACGCCCGGTCATGCTGCAGTGCCGACACCCCCCATCCCGTCAGGGAGCCCACTCATGCAGCTTGGTGCCTTTTCGGTCAGCCTCTCGGTGAAGGATCTCGCGGCCTCCCGTGCCTTCTACGAAGCCCTGGGCTTCTCGGTCACCGGCGGCGATCCGGCACAGAACTGGCTGGTGATGCGCAGCAACGGCACGGTGATCGGGCTGTTCCAGGGCATGTTCGAGGGCAACCTGCTGACCTTCAACCCCGGCTGGGACCAGCACAAGCAGGAACTGCCCCACTTCCAGGATGTGCGTGAGCTGCAGGCAGAGCTGGACGCCAGGGGCATCGAACTGGCGGTCCGCACCGATCCTGATGGCCAGGGGACCGGCTACCTGCAGTTGGCCGATCCCGACGGCAACGTGATCCTGATCGACCAGCACGTGGCGCGACCGAACGGGCGTTGAGGGGGACAGCCATTGCCTGGGTGGGCGTCGACCTTGGTCGACGAACGGCATGCCAACCAAGGTTGGCATCTACCAGAGCACGGACAGCCACCGCCGGGGCATGCCAACCAGGGCTGGCACCTACCAGAACACGGACAGCCACCGCCTGGGTAGGCGTCGACCTTGGTCGACGAACGGCATGCCAACCAAGGTTGGCATTTACCAGGACGGCCGGATCAGCGCGGTCGCGAGGCACCGAAATCGAGCGTGACACGTGTGCCACGCGGCTCGCAGGGCTGCAACTGCAGGGTCCATCCCAGGTGCTCGCACAGCCGCGCGATCAGATCCAGTCCGATGCCGCCGCCACGATCGGCGCGTTCGCCACGGGCCATCCGCGCATGGATCGCCGCGATCTCTTCCGGGCTCATGCCATGTCCCGGGTCCTGCAGGGTCAGCACCGCCGACGAACTCAGGCGCAATTCGATGTGGCCACGGCCACTGTTCTCGATGGCGTTGCGCAGCAGGTTGCCGATCGCTGCCTGCACCACCGCCAGCGGCGCGACGATGTCCACCGGTGCGGCCTGGATGCCGATGCTCAGGTCCTTGTCGCCCAGCAGGTGGCGATGGTCGTCGACGATCTCCGGCAGCAGCTGATCCAGCGCGATGCGCTCGGCACGCGCCGCCAGTCGCGCCGGATCACGCGCCAGCACCAGCAGCAGTTCGATCAGCTGCTCCACGCTCTGCGCGGTGCGCAGTACCCGTTGCATCTGCTGGCGCGCACGCTCGGGCAGGCCCGGTTGCTCCAGCGCCAGTTCGGCGGCACCGGTCATCACCGCGATCGGCGTGCGCAGTTCATGGCTGGCGGTGCTGATGAAGACCCGCTCGCGTTCGACGAACTGCTCGTTGCGATCCAGGTAGTCGTTCAACGCATTGGCAATGGTGTGCAGCTCTGAGCTGCCGCGCGGGTCGACCTCGATGCGCTGCCCCTGCACGCCCGGCCTGAGCGCGGCGATGTGTTGTGCCAGCAGGCTCAGCGGACGCACCATCCGCTCCATGCCGAACGAAGCCATCAGCACGGTAACGAAGATCATGATCACCCCGGCCAGCATCACCCAGCGCGTGGCGAACTGTTCCAGGTCATGGAAGTCGGAGATGTCCAGTACCAGCGCGACCCGTCCCATCGACTGGGTTTCACGCACCATCACCGCCGTCTCGCGGCCCTTGACCATTACGCCGTCGTGCAGCCCTGGATGCAGGGTACGCAGGCTATCGGGAAGGTTGACCGCGTCGAAGCGGTACAGGCTCAGCGTGTCCGAATCCTGCCAGCGATAGTGCGGTTCGTGCTCGACATGCTCGACGATGCTGTCGAGCTCGGAGTTGAGCAGCGCGCGCCAGGCGGCATGCTCGGCGTGCTCGTGCACGTAGTTGCCGACGCTGAACACCGCGATCGACAGCAGCGCCAGATAGCCCAGCAACCACCACACCACGCGCCGGTACAACGGCCCCGGCTTACGCGCCCTCATCAGCATTCCTGCCGGCGTCGGCACCCTCCACTACCGCCAACCGGTAACCCACGCGCGGCAGGGTGTGGATCAGCTTCTCGGCAAACGGACCGTCAACGCTGCGACGCAACTCGTAGACATGCGAACGCAGCAGGTCGCCATCCGGCGGCTCGTCACCCCACAGGGCGAACTCCAGCTGCTGTCGCGTCACCGCACCCGGGCTGGCCCGCATCAGCACTTCCAGCAGTTTGCGGCAGGCCGGGTACAGGTGCAGCACCTGGCCCTCACGCTGGGCCTCCAGCGTCGCCAGATCCAGCACCAGATCGCCCACCTGCAGGCGCTTGCGCGGGTTGCGGCCCTGCGCACGCAGCAGCAGCGCTTCCAGCCGCACCTCCAGCTCGGGCAGGGCGAACGGCTTGGTCAGGTAGTCGTCGGCACCGGCGCGGAAACCGGCGATCTTGTCCGGCAGTTCATCGCGCGCGGTCAGCATGATCACCGGCACCTCCGACGCGTGCTCGGCACGCAGCCGGCGCAGCACTTCCGGTCCCTCCATGCGCGGCAGCATCCAGTCCAGGATCACCGCATCGTAGGGGTGGCTGCCGGCCAGGTGCAGGCCGGTGATGCCATCCGGGGCCACGTCCAGCACATGCCCGCGCGACTCGAAATAGTCGAACAGGTTGGCCACCAGCTGGCGGTTGTCCTCGATCACCAACAGACGCATGCACGAAACATCCACGGAAGTTCGTACCATGGTAGCGCCGCCCATGTCGGAATGCGGTCGTCCCGCCCCCTTCTGACGCTTTTCCCACCCCCGCCACCTCAGAATGGCCGTTTTGCTCCCGGAGCCTGCCGTGCCCGTAGCCCTGCCCCGCCGTTGGCGACTGCCCCTGTTGTGGCTGCTGATCATTGCTGCATTGGCAGCGGGCATCGGCCTTCGGCAGCCGCAGCCACCGGACGAGCCGCGCTTCGTGCTGGCCGCACGGACCATGGTCGAGAGCGGGCAATGGCTGCTGCCGCATCGTGGCAGCGAGCTGTATGCCGAGAAACCACCGGTGTTCATGTGGCTGCAGGCGGCCGCCTACGAGGTGGTCGGCAGCTGGCAATGGTCGTTCCTGCTGCCGTCATTGCTGGGCGCCCTGCTGAGTCTGTGGCTGGTGTCGGATCTGGCACGGCGGCTGTGGTCGCCGCGGCATTCCATCTATGCCCTCGCGGCGCTGTTCTGCACCCTGCAGTTCGGGCTGATGGCCAAGCGTGCGCAGATCGACATGGTGCTGGTGGGGATGACCACCGTCGCCCTGTGGGGCTTGATGCGGCACCTGTGCGAACGTCGCAACCTGCCCGCGTTGTGGCTGGCCGGTTTCGCCGCCGGTGTCGGCACGGTGACCAAGGGCGTGGGTTTCCTGCCGCTGCTGCTGGTGCTGCCCTGGTTCGGCTGGTGGCTGTACCAGCGCCGTCGCGGGCACCGTGTGGAGGGTCCGCACCCGGCAACGCTGCTGTGGTTGATCCCGGCGTTCCTGCTGGGCGTGGGCGTGTGGCTGGCGCCGCTGGGCTGGGCCCTGCTGCATACGCCCAGCGCCGAACTGCAGGCCTACGCGCACGAGCTGTTGTTCAAGCAGACCGGCACCCGCTACGCCAATGCCTGGCACCACCGGCAGCCGGCCTGGTACTACCTGCAGGTGATCCTGACCCTGTGGCTGCCGGGCAGCCTGCTGCTGCCGATGCTGTTCAAGCCCTGGTGGCGCCGCATCCGTCGTGGCGATCGCCGCCAGTGGCTGCTGCTGGGCTGGGCCGTACTGGTACTGGTGTTTTTCAGTGCCAGCCCGGGCAAGCGCGAGGTGTACCTGCTGCCGATGCTGCCGGCGATGGCACTGGCCGTGGCGCCGCTGCTGCCCGGCCTGCTGCGCCGCGTGTGCGTGCGCCGCTACCTGTTCGGCTACAGCGTGGTGCTGATGCTGGCCACCGGCGTACTCGGCGTGATGCTGATGACCGAGCACCCATGGGCGTTGGCGCAACTGCAACGCCGCGCCATGCCCGAGACGTTGCTGCCGGTGCTGGGCGATGGCCTGCTGACCTTCGCCATTGCCCTGGCCACGCTGATCGTGTGGCTGCGGGTACGCCGTGCCGCGACGCTGGTACTGCTGACCCACGGCATGCTGTGGATGCTCTACGGCCTGGTGCTGATGCCTGCACTGGACCCCTTCGCTTCGGCGTCGGCACTCATGCGCCGGGTGGGCGCGCGGATCGGACCCGACGCCGAACTGGCGCTGGTGGCCTGGCGCGAGCAGAACCTGTTGCAGGCAGACCGGCCGGTGCGCGAGTTCGGCTTCAAGCGGCCCTGGGCCGAGCAGTGGCACGACGCCGGCCCGTGGCTGGCCGAGGCACCGGGCAAGCGCTGGCTGCTGGTGCTGGACGATGCGATGAGCCCGTGCGTGGACCCGAGCAAGGTGATCGATATCGGTATTGCCAACAGGAATCGCTGGCAACTGCTTCCCGGTACCGCGTGGGACGCGGAATGCCACGCCGAACGGGCCGGCGCGACCGCCGAAGAAGACTGAACGCTGACACGTGCCGGACAAGCATTAACCCGGCACGAACGAGCGTCCGACCCTTCTCCGACATCCAGGTGACGAGCATGGCCGCGGATTCCCGACCCGCCCTTTCCCAGCATGCCCGTCCGTCCCCTTGATTCGGTAGCGCCGCTTGCGACATCGCCACTGGCGTCAAAATTCGCCGTAACTCACCTCTGGCTGCCTGTCGCAATCGGTCTGCCCGTGTTTACGCTGCTGATGGGTTTCGGCGGCGACCAATGGGTGGCCGATCACCTGTTCCGCCTTGAGGGTGGCCATTGGGCGCTACAGGACGCCTGGGTCACCCGCACGGTGGTGCACAAGGCCGGCAAGTGGCTGAGCACGGCTGCTGCGCTCGTGGCGATCCTGCTGTGCTTCCACCACTGGCGTAAGGGTCGCGATCGCACCCTGCGGTGGGCGCTGCTTTATGTCGTGATTGCCATGGCCCTGGGCACGGGTGTGATCTCTCTGCTGAAGTCGCTGGTGCCGATGGAATGCCCCTGGGACCTGCTGCGCTACGGCGGCCACCAGCCGTTCATCGGGCTTTTCACGGCGCGCCCCGCAGGCATGGCCGCGCAGGCCTGCTTCCCGGCCGGCCACGCCAGCGCAGGTTATGCATGGTTGTCCCTGTACTTTTTCGCCTTGCTGTGGCGCCCTTCATGGCGCTGGGCCGGGTTGTGGATCGGCCTTGGCACCGGCCTGGTATTCGGCGTCAGCCAGCAGCTGCGGGGCGCGCATTTCCTTTCGCATGACGTTGCTACTGCGTTGATCTGCTGGCTGCTTTCGCTGGGCCTGTATCTGATCGTCAAACGCGTCCTGGCCCGCCGTCAGCTGGACCGTCCCCACCGCCAGGAGGCAAACGCATGAGTGCATCGGTCCAACGCCCCACCCGCCTTCCCGCGTTGGCGAACCTTCGCCGCTGGCGGCCGCAGCTGTCCACCGAAGCACTGATCGCACTGACCAGCCTGTTCTTCGCGGTGGCAGGCAATGGCCTGTTCTGGCACAGCGCGATGGCCAGCCATCCGGGCAGCCTGCGCTACGCGCTGTCGCTGCTGCTGTTGCTGCTCGGTGCGCACGGCGTGCTGCTGGGCATCCTGGTCTGGCGCTGGAACGCCAAGGTGGTGATCAGCCTGCTGCTGCTGGTGACCGCATTCGCTGCGCATTACATGAGCCGCTACCACATCTACCTGGATGCGGACATGCTGCGCAACGTGCTGGCGACCGATCCCAAGGAAAGCCGCGAGCTGATGACCATATCGCTGGTGTGGCCGGTGCTGTTGCTGGCAGTGTTGCCGATGTCGGTGCTGTGGCGCGTGCAGCTGCGCCGCCGCAGCTGGGGCCGCAGCCTGCTCTGGCGCGTCGGCTTCCTGGTCGTGGCGGCAGTGACCGCGGTGGGCGGCGCATTGATCTCGTTCCAGGATGTCTCGGCACTGATGCGCAACCAGCGCGAAGTGCGTTACCTCGCCACCCCGGCCAATGTGCTGCTGGGCATGCCGCGTGCACTGCGTGGCGACAACCCGGTACAGCGCGCACCGAAGCTGCCGATCGGTACCGATGCCAAGGCCACCCCGCGTGCCCCTGCCAGCAAACCGCGCCTGCTGGTGATCGTCATGGGCGAGACCGTGCGCGCGCAGAACTGGGGCCTCAACGGTGGCCGCAACACCACCCCGGAACTGGCCCAGGCCAGTGTGGTCAATTTCCCGGACATGCATTCGTGCGGTACCAGCACCGAGGTTTCACTGCCGTGCCTGTTCTCGCCATGGGGCAGGCACGACTACGACGAGAAGAAGATCCGCGCGCACCAGTCGCTGCTGCACGTATTGAACCGTGCCGGCATCGCACCGCTGTGGCGTGACAACCAGTCTGGCTGCAAGGGCGTGTGCGAAGGCCTGGACTTCCAATCATTGTCCGATGCGACCACCCCGGGCCTGTGCGCTGACGGCCGCTGCATGGATGAAATCCTGCTGCAGGACCTGGCCACCCAGGTGCGTGCAAAGCCGGGCGACCGGGTGGTGGTGCTGCACCAGCTGGGCAACCACGGCCCGGCCTACTTCGAGCGCTACCCGCCCGCGTTCCGCCGCTTCACCCCCACCTGCGATACCCGCGACATCGGCCGCTGCTCGCGCGAAGAGATCACCAACAGTTACGACAACGCCGTGCTGTACACCGATCACTTCCTGACCAAGACCATCGGCACGCTGCAGGGCATGCAGGATTACGACACGGCGATGATCTACCTGTCCGACCACGGCGAGTCGCTGGGCGAGAAGGGCCTGTTCCTGCATGGCGTGCCCTACGCCATCGCCCCGGCCGAGCAGACCCGGGTACCGATGACGATGTGGTTCTCGCAGGGCTTCGCCAGCAGCCGCGGGCTGGACCTGCAGTGCGTGCGCAAGCGTTCAGCGGCCTACACCGACCACGACAACCTGTTCCCGTCGGTGCTGGGCCTGATGCAGGTGAAGACCTCGCTGTACGAGCGCGATCGCGACGTGTTCGCCAACTGCGAGGGTTGAGGGTTGTTCGGCAGGGCTTGCAGCCCTGCACCCGCGGTAGTGCCGGCCGCTGGCCGGCAGCCTCGACAGCAACAGCAACAGCAACAGCAACAGCAACAGCAGAAGCTGGCTATCCGTGGGTTGGCGGGGTGGGTCCGGTTGCGGGGGACGCCGTAAATACATCCCTGTAGCAACTGTGTTGCTGGAGAGTCTCAGGCCCTCCAGGTAAACGGGCACGGTAGTGCCGGCCGCTGGCCGGCAGCCTTTGGTCTTTCGCCCTGGCTCGCCTCAGGCGGGGACTAGCCCGCTTTCAGCGTCGCGCACACGGGCGTTGAGGATGACCAGCATCTTCCGCATCACTGCCACGATGGCCACCTTGCCTTCCTTGCCGCGGGCTCGTAGCGACTGGTAAAAATCGCGCAGCCGAGGTTCATGCCGCATGGCCGACATTGCCGCCATGTAGAGCACTTGCCGGATTTCGGCTCTTCCACCGTGGATGCTTCGTTTTCCTCTCATCGTGCCGCTGTCGTGGGACATCGGGGCTACCCCGACCAGGCTGGCGATGCGCTTGCCAGTGATCCTGCCAAGCTCTGGCAGATAGCTGGCTAGAACTGCCTGCAGCACAGGCCCTACGCCCTTCATCGACTTCAGCATCTTCAGTTGAGGCTGCTGACCAACCTGCTCGACGATCTGCTTGCCCAGACGCTCAACCAACGTTTGTAGGCGGGTGATGTTGCCCTGCAGTAGTCGGCGCAGTTCACGATCAAGCACCATTTCCTGCTGCTGCAGCGCGATGGTCAGGGCGTCCATCGCCTGCCGACGTGCCCGAACGAACTCCCGCATCTTCTGCTGCCAAGACTGCAGCGGCTGATAGGGAGGCAGCTTCACCAGGGCGGCCATCTGCGCCAACGCGTAGGCATCCAAACGGTCGGTTTTGGCAATCTGACCCAACCCCTGAGCCAGTTTCCGGGCGCGCAAGGCATTGGCACGGGCCACCGGATGACCGGCCTTGTGCAGGAAATCCAGCACCGGCTGCTCATAGCCACCCGTGGCTTCAAGCACGATCTGGCGGGTCGGACGCTTCTTCAGCCAAACATCCAGCTCAGAAAACCCGGAGCGGTTGTTGCTGACCTGCAGGGTTTCTCCGTCCGTCGTACCGATATCCAGCTGACGCTTGCTGACATCAATCCCGATCCCGTTCATCACCTGACTCCGTATAGTCTGGAAGGGTCGAGAGCTCCCCCGCTTGCCCAGTCTTATCGCTTCGAGTGGTCGCTCCAGCAACTGTTCGGGCGGATCAAGGGAGATTCCGGCGTGGGCGCCAAGCTACATGGCGATCGTCGCGATCCTGGTTACGGATCGTCGAGATCTAGGCTCGCACGGCGGCCCACGCCGGCTCTCGACGCCTACGCTGCCAGATTCCGATCAGATAAGGCTCGGTCGCGCCATCCATGGCGCTCACGCCCCCGCAACCGGATCCACCCCGCCTTCGACAGTTTTCCGCGATCTGATGGAACGGCCTTGGGGTCAGATCCGTTTTCCGGAGGAAACCGGATCTGACCCCAGATTCCTTTCGATATCTGACAGATGTGTCGACCAAGGTCGACACCTACCCACAGCACACGGAATCTGTCGGAGGTGGGGCGGTGTCGGAGTGCGGGGTGTCAGCCGCATGGATGCGGCTGCCAAGCCTACAGGGACGTACTTGCGGCGTCCCCGCACTCCGACACCGCCCCGCCAAACCACGGAATACCCGCTTCTGACGTTGACGTTGCTTGAAGGCTTCGGCAGGTGCAGGGCGCAGCCCTGCCGAACCCAACCGACTTCCGCCACTTGCGGTGGCGGCGACTGCCCACTAGCCTTCGGCCGTCGTTCACCACCCAAGGACCGCCCGTGAAACACCGTCATCTCCTGCTGGCCTCGGCAATCGCCGCCGCCACGCTGGCCCTGGCCGCCTGCAAGAAGGAAGCTGCCCCAGGCACCGATACCGCCAGCAGCAGCGCCCCGGCCGGCGAAACCGCCGACCAGTTCGTGGCCCGCATCAATGCCGAATTCAAGGCCGCCTACCCGGAGATGACCTCGGCGCAGTGGCTGTCCTCCACCTACATCAACAGTGATTCGGAACGCATCGCGGCCAAGGCCAACGAGCGCTCGCTGACCCAGCTCAACAGCTGGATCGAACAGGCCTCCACGTTCGACGGCAAGCCGATGAGCGAGGACAGCAAGCGCGCGATCCACCTGCTGAAGCTGATGTCCTCGATGCCGGCACCGCGTGACCCGGCCAAGCTGGCCGAGCTGACCCAGATCGCCACCCGCATGGAAGGCAGCTACGGTGCCGGCAAGTACTGCACCGATGCCAACGATCCCAACTCCTGCCGCCAGCTGGGCGAGCTGGAGCAGGTGCTCGCGCGCAGCCGCGACTACGACAAGCAGCTCGATGCCTGGCAGGGCTGGCACAGCACCACCAAGAGCATGCGCGGCGACTACCAGAAGTTCGTCGGCCTGGTGAACGAAGGCGCCAAGGGCATGGGCTTCACCGATGCCGGCCAGATGTGGCGCAGCGGCTATGACATGCCGCCGGAACAGATCGGCCCGGAAACCGATCGCCTGTGGGAACAGGTCAAGCCGATGTACGAGCAGCTGCACTGCTACGCACGCGGCAAGCTGGACAAGACCTACGGCAAGGACAAGGCCGAAGTAGGCAACGGCCTGATCGCCGCGCACCTGCTGGGCAACATGTGGCAGCAGGACTGGTCGAACCTGTGGGACCAGCTGGAACCGTACCCGGGTGCCGGCAGCCTGGACATCACCGCTGCGCTTGAAAAGCAGTACCAGACCAATCTGAGCGCGGCGCTGGCCAAGGCCGGCAAGGATGCCAACGTAGCGGCGCAGTACAAGGCACAGCGCGAGGCCGAACTGCGTACCGCCAGGCAGATGACCGAGCGCGCACAGGACTTCTACGTGTCGCTGGGCATGCCGTCGCTGCCGCAGTCGTATTGGGAAAAGACCCAGTTCATCAAGCCCGACGATCGCGACGTGGTCTGCCACGCCAGCGCCTGGGACATGAACATGGAAGGCGACGTGCGCACCAAGATGTGCATCAAGCCGAACGAAGAGAACTTCACCACCATCTACCACGAGCTGGGCCACATCTATTACGACCTGGCCTACAACCCGTTGCCGCCGCTGTTCCAGGGCGGTGCCAACGATGGTTTCCATGAAGCGATCGGCGACACCATCGTGCTGGCGATGACGCCCAAGTACCTCAGCTCGATCGGCCTGGTTGATGCGCCGACCGAGAGCCGCGAAGCGGTCATCAACAACCAGATGCGCATGGCGCTGTCGGGCGTGTCGTTCCTGCCGTTCGGGCTGATGATCGACCGCTGGCGCTGGGGCGTGTTCGATGGCTCGATCACCGCCGACAACTACAACAAGGCGTGGTGGGACCTGAAGGCCAAGTACCAGGGCGTGGCGCCGGCCAGCACCCGTGGCGAAGAGTTCTTCGATCCGGGCGCGAAGTACCACGTGCCGGGCAACACCCCGTACACCCGCTACTTCCTGGCGCGCATCCTGCAGTTCCAGTTCTACAAGGGCCTGTGCGACGCGTCCGGCTACAAGGGCCCGCTGCATGAGTGCACCTTCTACGGCAACAAGGAAGCCGGCCAGAAGTACTGGGCGATGCTGAGCAAGGGTGCCAGCCAGCCGTGGCAGGCCACACTGAAGGAACTGACCGGCACCGACAAGCTCGATGCCGGCCCGATGATCGAGTACTTCAGCCCGGTCAACGAATGGCTGAAGCAGCAGAACGAAGGCCAGATGTGCGGCTGGCAGGCCAACGCGGCCCCGGCGGCGAAATGAGAAAAGGGGCGGGTCCGCAAGGATCCGCCCCTTTCCGGTAGTGCCGGCCGCTGACCGGCGACTACGCGATGAAGACCCAACGGGCAGCCGGCCAGCGGCCGGCTCTACCGAAACAGCAATCAAACGAAGGCCAGATGTGCGGCTGGCAGGCCAACGCGGCCCCGGCGGCGAAATGAGAAAAGGGGCGGGTCCGCGAGGATCCGCCCCTTTCCGGTAGTGCCGGCCGCTGGCCGGCAACTGCACGGTGGACATCTGTCTGGCAGCCGGCCAGCGGCCGGCTCTACCGAAATGCCTGTCAGCTGTTCTTCTTCGCCGCCATCGCTGCAGCCAGCTCGGCCTTGAATTCCTCGAAGGTCTGGCCCTTCTCCTTCGCTTCGGCCTGTGCGGCATCGCGCAGCGCATCGGAGTACATCAGGCGCACCGGCGTGCCGTTGCGCTCGTGCAGTTCACCGGCCTGCATGATCAGCGCCAGCACCTGCGCAGCGCTCTCGCTGTGGCCAGCGATGCGGCCGTCCATGCCCAGCACCCATTCGCCGTCACGGCGCACGACACCGGCCAGCAGGGTGCGCTGCGCATCGCGCAGCTCGGCATGCGGTTCCACCGGCGATGCCTGCGCGGCGGCCTTGTTGGCGGCCTGCTTTTCCTGGCGACGGCGCTGGTCGCGGCGGGTCTTGGAGCTGGTGGACATGGTGCGGTACCGCTGCGAAGGGGGGCGCAAGGATAGCGCACCCCGCCCGCAGCGCTGCTTCACGCGTGCTCGATCCAGCATGGTCAGTCCAGCACCTTGCCGTGCCGCCAGTAGCCCATGAAGGTGATCGCGCGGCGGTCCAGCCCGCAATCGCGCACCAGGTGGCGGCGGATCGCCATCACCGCCCCCGCCTCGCCCGCCACCCAGGCGTACAGCGGCCCGGCCACGCAGGTGTCGGCCTGCTCCCAGAGGATCTGCGTATCGACGTCGATCTCCTCCAGCGCATCGCCAGCAGGCACGCTCGAGGTCGCTGACAGCCGTTCCTGGACCGCCTGCAGCAGCGGCTGGCCATAGGCGGCCTGCCCACGCGGCAACCACACCAGCTCGGCCGTGGCCGGCGCCTTCAGGGGAACCGCATCACCGGCCTGCGCCACTTCCAGCAGGGCCAGCGCGCGCGGCGGATCCACCATGGCAGCCAGTTCCTCGAGGATGCCGGCTACCGCAGGCAACGCGGTTTCATCGGCCACCAGCAGCACCTGGCCGACACCGACCGGTGGCTTCCACTCCCAGCCTTCGCTGCTCTCGGCGCAGTCGGCGTCCGGGGCCAGCAGCACCACGCGATCGCCCGGCCGTGCATGCATGGCCCAGCGCGAAGCGGGTCCGGTCACCCCGTGGATGACGAAATCGACGTCGACCTCGCCCTGCTCCGCACGCAACTGGCGGATGGTGTAGGTGCGCATCGGCGGGCGCTGATCGTCCGGCAGGGCCCGATAGCGTGGGTACCAGTCGTCACCGCTGGGGACCTGCGGCACCTCCTGGCCGGGCAAGGGGAAGAACACCTTGATGCGCTGATCCGGGCCTTCGGTTTTCATCCGCGCCACGTCGGCACCGGTGAACACCATGCGGTCCAGGGAAGGGGAAAGAACGCGGCGCTCCTTCAGCGCCACCTCGAACAGGCGGTAGGTCTGCTGCGCAGCCATGGGGGAACCTCATGCAACGACATCGGATTGGCTGGCTGTCGTGCATCCACGCACCGGCTGGCTGGAATGCCCAGCCTAGTCCGGTTGTCCGCGGCTGCAAGGATGTGCCGGCATCCCCGTCCGCCCTACCCCTGCGCGCTGCTCAATGGCCCGTGCAGGCTGCCTGCGCCGCGCGCTCGCGCTGGTGTTCCCAGTACCAGAACACGAAGCCGGCGCCGAAGAACGCGGCCTGGCCCAGGGCCAGGTGCAGCGGGCTGGCGCTGAGCAGCGGCGATACCACGCCGGCCACCACGGTGCTGATCATCAGCTGCACGAAGGCCTGCAGCGACGAGGCCAGGCCGCGCTGGTGCGGGTACATGTCCAGCACCGCCAGCGCCAGGATCGGGAAGATCAGCGCCATGCCCATGCCGCCCAGGAAGATCGGCAGCACTGCCCACGGCAGCACGAACTGCGGCGACAGCGCCACGTAGCCGACGTTCAGCAGCACCGACAACGCGCACAGGCCGAACCCAATGGACACCTGGCGGGTGGGCGTAGTGTGCCCAGCCATGCGCCCGGACAGGAACGAGCCGGTGGTCATGCCACCGATGGTGGGAATGAACAGCCACGCAAAGCCGCCCTCGCCCAGGTGCAGGTGCTGCATCACGAACACCGGCGCCGAGGAGATGTACAGGAAGATGCCACCGAAACCGATGCTGCCGGCCAGCGCCAGGCGCAGGAAGCGCGGATTGAAGCCGATGCGTACGTAGTCACGCATCAACGTGCGCGGCGACAACGGCACGCGTGCTTCGACCGGATGGGTCTCCGGCAGGTAGCGCGCAGTGGCCGCCAGCAGGACCAGCCCGAACACCACCAGGAACCAGAAGATCAGCGGCCAGCCGGCGCCACTGAGCAGGATCCAGCCACCGATGATCGGCGCGATGGCCGGGGCGATACCGAACAGCATCGACACCTGGCTCATCAGCCGCTGCGCGTCGTGGCCGTGGTACAGGTCGCGGATCACCGCGCGGCCGACGATCATGCCGACACCCGCCGACAGGCCCTGCAGCGCACGGAACGCCAGCAGCGTGGTCAGGTCGGTGGACAGCGCGCAGCCAACCGAAGCGCCGACGAACACCACCAGGCCACCGAGGATCACCCACTTGCGGCCCCAGGCATCGGACAGCGGGCCGTGCGCCAGGCTCATCAGGCCGTAGAACAGCAGGTACACGCTGATGGTCTGCTGCACCGCCACTTCGTCCACCGCCAAGCGCTGGGCCAGCTGCGGGAACGCCGGGAAGATGGTGTCGATCGAGAACGGACCGAACATGGCCAGACCGGCGAGCAGCAGGGCCATGCGGCGGGTGGAGGGAGCAACAGCGGCGGTCATGGGGAAGGCGTCCGGCAGGGCCATGCGCGGCACGCACGGCGGGCGCCGGTCCCCTTCTGCAGGGACGGCGCCAGATGAATTCGGGTATCCGCCCATCATAGGTGGGGATTGCGCCCGATGCCATGCAGCGGTGCACAAAACGCACGACATGGCCATCGGCCATTCAGGCGCGGCGGCCATGTCTGGAGGCGGCCGGCGGGCCCGCAACGGGCTATAATCAGCGGGCAACACGGTGGGAGAAGCGGAACACCGCTGCCGAAGGCGCAACGCCCGTAATCGCTCAGGCCCGATACCACCCGTAACAGAACTCTGGAGAGACCGGTTCGATCCGGCGCCGAAGGGGCACGAAGCTGCGGTCCGCCGCGCTTTTAAACTCTCAGGCAAAAGGACAGAGGGGCGCCCCGCAGACCGCCGACCGGCGGCTTGTGCCCGTGCGTGTGCCCTTTCCTGACGGATCCTTCGCCATGTCCCAGAACACCCCTTCCCTGCGTGAGCTCGAGCACCACAATGCGTTCGTCGAGCGCCACATCGGCCCCAACGACGCCGAGATCGCGCAGATGCTCGATGTCGTCGGCCACGCGTCGCTGGATGGCATGACCGATGCCATCGTACCGGCCAAGATCAAGTCGCCGGCGCCGCTGGCGCTGCCGGAGTCGATGACCGAAGTGCAGGCACTGGCGAAGATCCGTGCGATCGCCGACAAGAACACCGTGCTGCGCAGCTTCATCGGCCAGGGCTACTACGGTACCCACACGCCGAACGTGATCCTGCGCAACATCCTGGAAAACCCGGCCTGGTACACCGCCTACACCCCGTACCAAGCGGAAATCTCGCAGGGCCGCATGGAAGCGCTGATCAACTTCCAGACCCTGTGCGCCGACCTCACCGGCATGGAAATCGCCAACGCCTCGCTGCTGGACGAAGCCACTGCCGCCGCCGAAGCGATGACCCTGGCCAAGCGTTCGGCCAAGTCGAAGTCGGACACCTTCTTCGTGCACGACGCCGTGCACCCGCAGACGCTGGAACTGCTGCGCACCCGCGCCGAGCCCATGGGCATCGTGCTGCGCGTGGGCACCCCGGCCGAAGCGCTGGAAGCGGAAGCCTTCGGCCTGCTGCTGCAGTATCCGGATACCTTCGGCCAGGTCGGCGACTACAAGGCGCTGGTCGATGCCGTGCACGCACGCGGCGGCCTGGTGGCCGTGGCCACCGACCTGCTGGCCCTGACCCTGCTGGCCGCCCCGGGCGAATGGGGCGCGGACATCGTGGTCGGCAACAGCCAGCGTTTCGGCGTGCCGTTCGGCTTCGGTGGCCCGCACGCCGCCTTCATGGCGTGCCGTGACGCCTACAAGCGCTCGATGCCGGGCCGCCTGATCGGCGTCTCGATCGACGCGCAGGGCAACCCGGCCTACCGCCTGACCCTGCAGACCCGCGAGCAGCACATCCGCCGCGAGAAGGCCACCTCCAACATCTGTACTGCACAGGTGCTGCTGGCGGTGATGGCGTCGATGTACGCCGTCTACCACGGCCCGGAAGGCCTGACCCGCATTGCCCGCCGCACCCATCGCCTGGCCTCGATCCTGGCCGCAGCGCTGCGCAATGCAGGCGTGCAGGTCGGTGGCGACTTCTTCGACACCCTGCATGTCACCGGCGTGCACGCCGATGAGATCCACGCCAAGGCCCGCGCCGCCGGCTACAACCTGCGCGCGATCGACAGCGACTCGGTCGGCATCAGCCTGGACGAAACCACTACCCGCGCCGACATCGTCGCCGTGGCTGCCGTGTTCGGTGCCTCGCTGGACGTCGACGCACTGGATGCCAGCACTGCCGATGCGCTGCCGGCCGGCCTGCTGCGCCAGTCCGCGTTCCTGACCCACCCGGTGTTCAACACCCACCATAGCGAGCACGAGCTGCTGCGCTACCTGCGTTCGCTGGCCGACAAGGACCTGGCAATGGACCGCACGATGATCCCGCTGGGCTCGTGCACCATGAAGCTCAACGCCACCGCCGAGATGATTCCGGTGACCTGGCCGGAGTTCTCGCAGATCCACCCGCTGGTGCCGGCCGACCAGGCGCTGGGCTACAAGGAACTGATCGACACGCTGGAAGCGATGCTGGTGGAATGCACCGGTTACGACGCGGTCAGCCTGCAGCCGAACTCCGGCGCGCAGGGCGAGTACGCCGGCCTGCTGGCGATCCGCGCCTACCACCGCTCGCGCGGTGAGGAACATCGCGATATCTGCCTGATTCCGGACTCGGCGCACGGCACCAACCCGGCCTCGGCACAGATGTGCGGCATGAAGGTGGTGGTGACCAAAACCGATGCCAACGGCAACGTCGACGTCGAGGACATCCGCCTCAACGCCGAGAAGTACAGCGACCGCCTGGCCGCGATCATGATGACCTACCCGTCCACGCACGGCGTGTTCGAGGAAGAGGTGGTGGAGATCTGCGAGATCATCCACAAGCACGGCGGCCAGGTGTACACCGACGGTGCCAACATGAACGCCCTGGTCGGCGTGGCCAAGCCGGGCAAGTGGGGTTCGGATGTTTCGCACCTGAACCTGCACAAGACCTTCTGCATCCCGCACGGTGGTGGCGGCCCGGGCGTCGGCCCGTGCGCGGTCAAGGAGCACCTGGCGCCGTTCCTGCCAGGCAAGCTGGGTGACAACGGCCCGGTCGGCATGGTCAGCGCCGCCAGCTTCGGCAGCGCCTCGATCCTGCCGATCAGCTGGATGTACATCGCGATGATGGGCCGCGACGGCCTGCGCAAGGCCACCCAGGTCGCGCAGCTCAACGCCAACTACATCGCCAAGCGCCTGGCCCCGCACTTCAAGACCCTCTACACCGGCCGCAACGGCCTGGTGGCACACGAGTGCATCCTGGACGTACGCCCGCTGGAGAAGACCAGCGGCATCGGCGCCGAGGACGTGGCCAAGCGCCTGATCGACTTCGGCTTCCACGCCCCGACCCTGAGCTTCCCGGTGGCCGGCACGCTGATGGTCGAGCCGACCGAGAGCGAGTCGCTGCACGAGCTGGATCGCTTCATCGACGCGATGATCCAGATCCGCGAGGAGATCACCGCGATCGAAGACGGCCGCCTGGACCGCGAGGACAACCCGCTGAAGAACGCGCCGCATACCGCGACCGCCGTGACCGCCAGCGAATGGACCCACGCCTACCCGCGTGAACTGGCTGCGTTCCCGCTGGCCAGCCTGAAGCAGAGCAAGTACTGGCCGCCGGTGGCCCGTGTCGACAACGTGTACGGCGACAAGAACGTGATGTGCGCCTGCATCCCGGTCGATGCCTACAAGGACGATGAAGTCGAGGCGTGATTCCTCGCTGCATCGGTAAACAGAACGGCCCGCGCAAGCGGGCCGTTTTCATAAGCGCGTGTGGACCAAGGTCCACACCCACAAACATCCGATCACGGATCCGGCATCTGCCCCAGGCTCAACTGCCACGACACGCCGAAGCGGTCCTGCACCCAGCCGTAGCGGTTGCTGAAGTCATAGTCGCCTACCGGCATCAACCAATGGCCGCCCTCACCCAGCACGCGTGCGGCACGTTCGAACTGCTCGGCGCCGGAGCACTCCACGAACAGCGAGATCGACGGCGAGAATGTGAAATCGTGCACATCCAGGCTGTCAAAGCACAGGTAATGGGTGCCGCCGAGCAGGAAGATGGCCTGGCGCACCTGCCCGGGCACGCCGGCGCCGGCTCCCTCGGGGTGCCGTTGCAGGGCCAGCAGGTGGAAGTCGGCAAAGGCTTCGGCGTACAGGGCCAGGGCGGCCTCAGCCTGGCCGGTGAACATCAGGAAGGGGCGGCTGCGCAGCATGCGGTACTCCTGGTCGACGGGCCGCGGACGGCCCACACGATCAGGATGGCACGGCGGATGTGCAGCCCCCGTGGTAGTGCCGGCCGCTGGCCGGCAGCTTCAATCACGCCTCGCGCATGCGCCGTGCGATGGCGCTGCTGGTGGCGATCGTGGCGGTCAACGCCACCATCGACAGGAACTGCAGGCGGGTGTGCGACTCACTCAGCAGCAGGCCGAAGATCAGTGCCAGGATCGCCAGCGCACAGACGGTCAGCCACGGGAATCCGGCCATGCGGAACGGCAGGCGGGTGCCGAGGCGGTCGGCCCGGCGGCGCAGCACCAGCTGCGAAACCAGCGACAGCGTCCACACCAGCAGGCAGGTGGAACCGACGATGTTCAGCAGCACCGGCAGTACCCGGTCCGGGAACAGCAGTTCCATCACCGTGGCGGCAAAGCCGAACAGCACGCTGGCCAGCACGGCGATCACCGGCACCTGGCGCGGGTCGGTCCAGCCGAGCACGGCCGGGGCTTCGCGGCGCTGCGCCAGCGAATACATCATGCGCGAGGCACCGTAGAGGTTGGCATTGAGCGCCGACAGCAGCGCGATCACCGCGATCAGGGTGATGGCCGTACCCGCGCCCGGGATGCGGGCAATATCCAGCACCGCAGCGAACGGCGACTTCAGCGCCTCGCTGGTCCACGGCACCACGGCGATGATCACGCTCAGCGAGCCGATGTAGAACACCAGGATGCGCCAGGCCACGGTGCGGATGGCACGGGCAATGCTGCGCTCGGGATCTTCGGTTTCGGCCGCAGCGACGGCTACGATCTCGGTGCCGCCAAAGGCAAAAACGACAACCAGCAGCGCCGCGCCGATGCCGGCCAGCCCCTTCGGCGCGAAGCCGCCATGCTCGGTGAAGTTGCTCAAGCCCGGCGAGGTGACCTGCGGCAGCCAGCCCATCAGCAGCGCCACACCGATGGCGATGAAGGCCAGGATCGCCGCCACCTTGAGGATGGCGAACCAGAATTCGAACTCGCCGAAGTTCTTCACCCCGAGCAGATTGATCGCGGTGAAGAACAGCATGAAGGCCAGCGCCGCCATCGGTACCGGTATCGCCGGCCAGACCGTGGCAAGAAGCCCGGCCGCGCCTACCGCCTCGGCGGCGATCACGATCACCAGCTGCACCCACCACAGCCAGCCCACGGTGGCGCCGGCGGTGGCTCCCATGGCATCAGCGGCATAGACCGAGAACGCGCCACTGGTCGGCTTGGCCGCCGCCATCTCGCCCAGTGCGTTCATCACGATGATCACCAGCGCACCAGCGACCAGATACGACACCAGAACCGCCGGGCCGGCCGCCTGTACACCCACGCCCGAGCCGAGGAACAGGCCGGCGCCGATGGCGCTGCCCAGGCCCATCATGATCAGCTGGCGGGGCTTGAGCGAGTGCCCGAGGCGGGACGGCGAAGCGGTCGGAATCGAGTTGGGCATCGGCAGGGCTGGCGGCGGCTACAGGGGCGACACCTTACCCTGTCCCGTGCCCACGGGGATAGGCACAGCGCAGCAGGCGGCTCAGGCCAGCGCCGGCTCGCCGACGTTGCCACCAATACGGGCCCGGTAGGCGCGCGGCGAGAAACCGGTTTCAGCCTTGAACTTGCGGGTAAAGGCGCTCTGGTCGCTGAAACCGCAGGCCTGGCCGATGCAGGCGATGCTGTCGTCACCGTGCAGCAGGTGCATGGCCATCTGGATCCGCAGCCGGGTCAGCACCTGCTGCGGGGTCATCTGGAACACCTTGCGGAAGCTGCGCTCCAGCTTGGACAGCGAGAAGCCGGTGATGTCCAGCAGGGTCTGCATGCGCACGTTCTCGGCGTAGTGCGCATTGAGGTGGGCCAGGGCCAGCCGCAGCTGCTCGTATTGGGTGCCCAGGCTGTCCTTCTGGCCGAGGTCGCGGGATATGCCGATCAGGCCCTCGATGGCCCCATCGACCACCAGCGGGCGCTTGCAGGTCAGGCACCAGCCCGGTTCGCGGTTGGCGAACAGGTGCAGCTCCATCAGGTTCTCGATCACCTCACCGGACAGCACGCGGGCGTCCTGGTCGACGTAGTCCGCACTGAGGCCGGTCGGGTAGATTTCAGCAGCGGTACGCCCGATCACGTCCTTGCGCGCGCGCAGGCCCAGCCGCCGCAGCATGGTCTGGTTGACGTGGGTGTAACGCCCCTGAAGGTCCTTGATGAAGAACAGCACATCCGGGATGGCGTCGAACAGGGCTTCGATGTCGGCGGGCTCGACTCGCATGGGGCAAGCATACCCGAGCCTGCTTTTGCCTGTACGTTCACCTTTGCCGGACCTCGGTTTAACGGGCTCGGTTCCAGTGTCGTGGTTCTCTTTCAGATCCTCCGGAGCCAACGTCAATGGCCGCCAGCAAGCCGACCGGCAAGCGCGCAACCACCCACGCTGAAAACCAACACCGGGGCAACGGTGATGAACTGCACCAGCAGGCCGGGAGCAGCCATCCGGTGATGACCACCGATCAGGGCATCCCGGTGGCGGACAACCAGAACTCCCTGCGGCAGGGAGCTCGGGGGCCCACGCTGCTGGAGGACTTCATCCTGCGCGAGAAGATCACCCACTTCGATCACGAACGCATTCCCGAGCGCATCGTGCACGCACGTGGCAGCGCAGCACATGGCTACTTCGAACTGACCCGATCGCTGAAAGCGCATACCCGCGCGCGCGTCCTGACCGAGGTAGGCGTGAAGACACCCGTGTTCACCCGCTTCTCGACGGTAGCCGGTGGCGCAGGCTCGGTGGACACCCCGCGCGACGTGCGCGGCTTCGCGGTCAAGTTCTATACCAAGGAGGGCAACTGGGACCTGGTCGGCAACAACATCCCGGTGTTCTTCATCCAGGACGCCATGAAATTCCCGGACCTGGTGCACGCGGTGAAGATGGAACCGGACCGTGCCTTCCCGCAGGCGGCCACGGCCCACGACACCTTCTGGGATTTCATCTCGCTCATGCCCGAGTCGATGCACATGATCATGTGGGCAATGAGCGACCGTGCCATTCCGCGTTCGCTGCGCATGATCGAAGGCTTCGGCGTGCACAGCTTCCGCCTGCTGAACGAGGCAGGTGAGTCGACCTTCGTCAAGTTCCACTGGCGGCCGAAGCTGGGCATCCAGTCAACGGTCTGGGACGAAGCGCTGAAGCTGCAGTCGGCCGACAATGACTTCCATCGCCGTGACCTGTTCGAGGCCATCCAGCGCGGTGACTTCCCGGAATGGGAGCTGGCAGTGCAGCTGTTTACGGAAGAAGAGGCCGACGCATTCCCGTTCGATCATCTGGACCCGACCAAGATCATTCCCGAATCACTGGTGCCGTTGCAGGTCATCGGCCGCATGGTGCTGGACCGCTGGCCGGACAACTTCTTCGCCGAGACCGAGCAGGTGGCGTTCTGCCCGGCCAACGTGCCGCCCGGCATTGACTTCAGCAACGACCCGCTGCTGCAGGGGCGCCTGTTCTCCTATCTGGACACCCAGCTGCTGCGCCTGGGCGGCCCCAACTTCCACCAGATCCCGGTGAATGCTCCGAAGTGCCCGTTTGCCAATCATCAGCGCGACGGCCACATGCAGATGCAGGTTCCCAAGGGCCGGGTGGCCTACGATCCCAGCTCGCTGCAGGAAGACACACCGCGCGAGGCCTCAAGCGGATTCCGCAGTCACGCCAGCACGGACGATGGCCGCAAGGGCCGCATCCGCGCGGAGAGCTTTGCCGACCACTACAGCCAGGCCCGCATGTTCTTCCGTAGCCTTGAAAAGCCGGAACAGGCCCATCTGGCATCAGCGCTGGTGTTCGAGTTGTCCAAGGTGGAAACGCTGAAGGTGCGGGTGCGTACCCTCAGCCACCTGCGCAATATCGACGACTCACTGGCACAGCGCGTGGCTGACGGGTTGGCGTTGCCTGCACTCCCCGCCCCCGCGCCGACTGCCACCCCGGTGCGGGACATGCCCCCCGCTCCCGAGGTACGCGTGATCGGGCGCAACAAGCCTACCCTGCAGGGTCGCTGCATCGGCATCCTGTTCGATGAAGGCTCCGACGCTCGCATCATTGCCAGCCTGAGCAAAGCAGCCAGGAAAGCAGGTGCAGACGTGAAGCTGGTCGCCCCCAAAGTGGGTGGCGCCACGCTCAGCGACGGCGCCTTGCAGGCGGCGGATGGGCAGCTGGCGGGCACCCCCTCGGCCGTGTTCGATGCGGTGGCCGTAGTGCTCAGCCCGGAAGCCGCGAAGGCTTTGTCGAAAGAGAGTGCAGCCATCGAATTCGTCAGCCAGGCGTGGGCGCACCTGAAGGCCATTGCCAGCGATGCCGGCGGCCATGCGCTGCTGAAGGCAGCAAGGGTCGGCAACGATGCCGGCATCGTCGAAGCGGAAGATGCCAAGGCCTTCCTGGCGGTCGCCGCCACCCGCCAATGGGCGCGTGAACCCAAGCTGCGCCTGCTGGCCTGACTACAACGACAGGAGAACCGTCATGCCCCGTGGTGACAAATCCGCATATACCGACAAACAGAAGCGCCAGGCCGAGCACATCGAGGAAAGCGAGCGCGAGCGCGGTGCTGGCGAAGGCACGGCCGAGCGTATTGCCTGGGCTACCGTGAACAAGCAGGATGGCGGCGGCAAGCGTAGCGGCAGCGCACGCAAGGGTACGAAGAAGGCGACCCGCAAGACCGCTGCCAAGAAGGCGCCTGCCAGGAAGTCCGCTACAAAGAAGGCCACACCCAAGACGGCAGCGAAGAAGGCACCTGCGAAGAAGGCGGCGGCTAAGAAGGCACCGGCTCGCAAGACAGCCACAAAGAAGGCGACAAAGAAGACGACAAAGAAGACGGTGGCCAAGAAGGCCAGCACTCCCGCCTCGCGTAGTGCTGCCGCGAAGAAGGCAGCGAAGACCCGTGCGGCAAAGAAAACCGTGCGCAGGGTGGCAGCGAAGAAGGCAGCACGTACCCGCGCGCGCGGCTGAGCCCTTCGATCATGGCGACAGCGTCCTCATCCACGCGGCAACTTCGGCTGCAGCTGCGTCGGCGCGCGCCTGGAGTAGCAGATGCGGCCCTTCCAGCGAAACATGACGAGCATCCGGCAAAAGGGCCTGCAGCTCTGCCACGCTGGGCGGCCACAGCAGGCGGTCATGGCACGCGTGCAGGCACAGCGTCGGCACTTCGATTGCCGACAGCAATGCGCGTACGTCGACCCGCAGGGTCGCTGCGGCGCGTTGCCGCAACGTGATCGCCGGAACCTGGACCAACGCATCGCGCAGCATCGACATGTGCTCGCGGGTGCGCCACCGCCCCAGCAGCAGGCGCGCCAGCAACGCCACGGGAGGCAGAGGCCAAGCCGGCGACAGCAGGGCTGCGCTGGCTGCCGGCAATGGCACCGGCCGACGCGCAAAGGTCGAGGCAAGCACCAGTCCGCGCAGCCCGGTAGGGTGTCGCGTGGCCAGTTCAACTGCCAACGGGCCCGAGAAGGACTCGGCAAGCAGGATGAAGGAATGGCCGGGCAGCTGCGACCACAGCCGTTGGGCTAGCGTGGCGTGATCCTGCCCTCCCTGCGCAGGTAGCGTAATCGCCTGCGTCGTCAGCCCATGAGCCTGAAGTGCTGACAGAAACGGGGTGGACAGCCTGCCGGAGCCATCCAGGCCGGGCAGCATCAGCACGTGCTGCGGCGCAGCCGATGCTGAATCACAGCCCGGCTTTTCCTCGCTCCCGATTCCCATGTCACCTCCTTTGCTGACAAGCATCACCCACATCGGCAGGCAACGGAACCTCTGCTCCGGCTCTCCGGCTGCTTTGCCGGTCAAGGTTGAGCAATACTGTCCGCTCTGCCGCGGAACGCGGCTGCCAAGGAGAGCCGTTGATGCGATGGACCTACGCGCTGGCCATGATGGCCATGATGCTGCCACTGAACAGCTCCGCCAGCGATGGTTGGATAAACGGGGACGGCAAGGCGATGCCGGAGACCGATGCAATGAAATCCAGCGGTGGCTTTGCTGCATCGCTGCTGGTTACCTCCGATGCCGACTGGCAGGCCAAGTGGGAAACCCCACCGGAGACCACTCCCGGTTTTACCGAGGCCAACGAAGTCCACCTGGGCGGTGAATTGTTCCTGCTGACATTCCTGTCCAACCCGCAACTGGACGAGAACCGCGTACCCAAGGTGCACTGCGATCTGCGCATGCTACGTCCGGACGGCAGTACCAGTGTCGACGAACGCGATGTTCCCTGTTTCACCACTGCCCTGCCCGGCCCGCCAACCCTGTTGTACATGACCAACCTGCACCTGAAGTTCGTCGCCGAGGCCAGTGATCCGAAAGGCACATGGACTGCGCAGGTGGTGGTCAGGGATCTGCTGCGGAATGTGAGCCTGCCTCTGCAGGCTCGCTTCGACGTCCGTTGAACGGAAGCATGCGAATGAAGATGCGGCGATTACTGAGCTGGACCGGTCTTGCGCTTTGCGTGGTCTACCTGCTGTTGACCGCATGGCTGGTTCACGGCGCGCAGTCGGATGCGGACCCGAAGGGCACCTATATCCTGATGGCGCTCCCCATCACCCTACAGTCCGCCGCACTCGATGCCATCGGCGCAGCCAGCCTGCTGTACGGCAAACCCTGGTCGACCGCGTATGCAGTGCTGCTTCCGCCAACACTGCTGTTGCTGTACGCAGCCGGCTGGCTGATCGAACGCGCCGCGCGCGGGCGCTAGCCAGCGGCACGGACCGGTTGAGCGCATCGACGCCCTGCACGCGGGAGCGCATGCAGGGCGCCATCCAACATCCAGTCGCAGGTTGCTTACGCCGCCTGCGCAGGCATGATGGGCATGCGCGCGCCCTGCTCCACTTTGAACACCGCCACCGACGTGGTCAGCGCATGCGCCTGTTCCTCCAGCGCGCGGCTGGCGGCAGTGGCTTCTTCCACCAGCGCGGCGTTCTGCTGGGTCACCTGGTCCATCTGCACCACCACCTGGTTGACCTGCTCGATACCGGCGGCCTGCTCCTTGCTGGCCGCTGCGATGTCGCTCATCAGCTGGGTGGTTCGCGAGCTGGCCTGGGCCACGCGTGCGATCGCGGCTTCCGATTCAACGGTCACTGCCAGGCCGCTCTTCACCTTCGCAGCGGCGTCTTCGATCAGCTCCTTGATCTCCTTGGCGGCGACACCGGCACGCTGTGCGAGCGTCCGCACTTCGCTGGCGACCACGGCAAATCCACGCCCCTGCTCACCTGCACGCGCCGCTTCCACCGCAGCATTCAGCGCCAGGATGTTGGTCTGGAACGCGATGCCATCGATCACCGTCGAAATTTCCGAGATGCGTGCCGAGGACTGGTCGATCTCACCCATGACCGACGCCATCTGTGCCATCGCCTGCTCGGTCTCGCGTACGGCGGCACCCGCGGCATGCGCTTCACTGTCGGCCTGACGCGCCAGCTCGGCGTTCTGGCGCACGGTGGAGGTCAGTTCCTCCATCGATGCAGCAGCCTCTTCCAGATTGGCTGCCTGCTGCTCGGTGCGGCGCGACAGGTCGTTGTTGCCGGCGGCCAGTTCCTGCGCCGCGTTGTTGATGCTGTCGGCAGCCACCTGGATGCCACGCACGATGCCGGTCAGCTGTGCGGTGGTGGTGTTGGCGTCGTCACGCATGCGTGCGAACACGCCGTCGTACTCGCCATCCATGCGTGCGGTCAGGTCGCCGTGCGAGATCGCGCGCAGCACGTCGGAAACATCGGCGATACTGGCCTGTGAACTGGCCATCATGCCGTTGAGGTGCTCGACCATCGCCTTGAACTGGAACTGGAATTCAGCAGCATCGCCACGCATGCTGAAATCACCGGCGCGCGCGGCGCGGGCCAGTTCATCGATCTGCGCGTTGATTGCCATCAGGCTCTGCTTCACTGCCGCCAGGGTGCGGGTCAGCGTGCCCTTCTCGCCCGGGTAGTCCGGCAAGTCGCGGCTGAGGTCGCCAATGGCGTAGCGCTGCATCACCTCGGCCATCAGCAGCTCCACCTGCACGTGCGATTCGACCAGGCTGTTGGTGGCCTGCACCATGCGGCCGAAGTCACCGGGGAACGCCGTGACGTCCATGCGATAGCGGATCGCGCCCGCCTCATGCTGCTCAGCCATCTGCAGCTGTGCGCCGATCGCCGCCTGCACGCTCTGCCGCACGCTGGCCATCGCCTCGCCCAGCTGGGTCAGTTCGTCACGGCCGCCAAGGCGGAACTCCTGGTCCAATTGTCCCTTGGACAGGCGCTCGGCCAGGTTCACCGCGCGGGCCAGCGGACCGGTCAGGCTGCGGCCGATCATCACCGAGGCACCGATGCCCACCAGCAGCGCGACGCCGCCCAGCACCAGCAGCTGCAGCAGGCTGCGCTCACCCAGGCGGATCGCCTCGGCGGCTGCCTCACGGCTTTCCTTCTCTTCGAAGTCCACGCCATCGGACAGCGCTTTGTTCCAGCCATTGGCCGCTTCCTGCACCGGGCCCAGGGTCAGCGCCACGGCGCCCGGGTAGTCGCCATGCTCCATCAGTTCGCTGGTCTGCTTGTTGAGTGGACGCGCAATGGCACGCTTGGCGGCGATGGTTTCCGCGATGGCCTTGCCGTCGGCGTCGCTGGGCAGCGCCTGGTAGGCGGTCCAGCTGGCCTCGTAGCGCTTGACCAGGTCGGCAATGCGCTTCTCGTCGCTGCCACGGTCTTCGCCCTGGCGAATCAGCATTTCGCGGCGCACGACCATCATCTGGTTGTTGGCATCGAGCATCTGCGACAGCAGCCGCACCTTGGCCACGCTGACGTCGACCACCTGCTGCATCGCGCGCTTCTGCACGACACTGGCGGTGGCGCCGGTGGCCACCACGGCGGCAACCAGCAGCAGCAACAGGCCAAAGCCCAGCCCAAGACGCCAGGCAACCCTGACGTTCCTCAAGTAGTTCATGGGGGTATCCAAAACGGGGGGATGCGCCCTTATCGGCGGCCCGGCAGGCAATCTTGATCGCCGTCCGTCGACGGCGTCGGCCACCGTTCACCTTGGTGAGCCCCCTGCGCAGCAGCACCTGCGCGCTGGACACGGCTGCAATACCCATGGCTGCTCATGCGGGCATCAGATCCCTTTCACGGTGGCTCGGCGGCTGCTGCGGGCAAGGTGGTGGCGTGACCTGCTGGAGATCCCAATGCCCTTGCCCGTGTCCCGATCCACCCTGCTCGCTCTCTCGCTGCTGGCGTCGCCAGCCTTCGCGCAGGCGCCGCCGCCCCACTTGCCCGCACCCATTGCCGAAACGGCCGGACCGGACACCGCACCCCACTCCGCGCTGCACGCCCAGGTGCTGCTGGATCGCGCGAGCTTCTCCCCTGGCCAGATCGATGGCGAAGTGGGCAGCAACCAGCGACGCGCGGTGTCGGGTTTCCAGGCAGCGCATGGGCTGGACGTAACGGGTGAACTGGACGACGCCACCTGGAAGGCCCTGCAGGCCGATACCGTTGGGCCGCTGGCCAGCTACACGCTGACTGCTGAGGATGTCGCCGGTCCGTTCCAGGCCACTCCGAAAGGGCCCGCCGCCCAGGCCAAGCTCACATCGCTGGGCTACGGCAGTGTGGAAGAAGCCCTCGGCGAGCGCTTCCATGCCTCCCCTGAGCTGATGAAGGCGCTCAATCCCGACGTGGACCTGACCAAGGCTGGCAGCCGCATCCAGGTACCCAACATCGCACTGGCCGCATTGCCGAAGGCGGCGAAGATCGTGGTCGACAAATCCGACTCCACGCTGCAGCTGCTGGATGCGCAGGGCAAGGTGATCGCACAGGTCCCGGTGTCGTCGGGCAGCCAGCACGACCCGTTACCGATCGGCGAATGGAAGATCCTGGGCGTTTACCGCGACCCGCCGTTCCACTACAACCCGAAACTGTTCTGGGATGCCCGCAAGGGCGAAAAGAAGGCCACCCTGCCACCGGGTCCGAACAATCCGGTCGGGCGGGTCTGGATCGATCTGTCCAAGCCGCATTACGGCCTGCATGGCACGCCCGAACCCGGCCATGTGGGCAAGACCGAATCGCATGGCTGCGTGCGCATGACCAACTGGGATGCGCAGCGCGTGGCCGATGCCGTGGATACCTCGGTACCCGTGGTGATGCAGGAGTGAGCCGATGCGCCTTTCGCAACTGATCGTGCTGGGCGTTCTGCTGGGGCTGGGTGCAGGCTGGTGGCTGCACCGCGATGCGGGTGATCCGGTACCCGCCCCGCTGCCGCAAGCGCAATCGGCACTGGCAGCGGCGCCGGCGAAGGAATCTGTAGCGACACCCGCAACAGCCCCACCCGCCAACACCGCGCCGTCGGCCGCGCAGACTGCGGATGCACCATCCGGTCTGCTGCTGCCGGTGCAGGGTATCCATGCGTCCCAGCTGCGCGATACGTTCACCGATGCCCGCAGCGAAGGACGCGTACACGATGCGATCGACATCATGGCCGATACCGGTACGCCGGTCCTGGCGGTGGCCGATGGAACGGTGGAAAAACTGTTCGACAGCGAGCGCGGCGGCTTGACGATTTACCAGTTCGAGCCCAGCGGGCGCTGGTGCTACTACTACGCGCATCTGCAGCGCTACGCCGATGGCCTGGCGGAAAAACAGGTGATCAAACGCGGGGATGTGATCGGTTACGTGGGCAGCACAGGCAATGCCAGTGCCGACGCGCCGCACCTGCATTTCGAAGTACACATGCTCGGACCGGAAAAACAGTGGTGGAAGGGAGAGTCGATCAACCCCTATCCCCTGCTGAAGTCGGCGGCACTGACGCCCGGCGCTGCCAGCGCCTCAACACCAGAGTAAAGACAGCCAACGCAGCCCCTGGAATCAGCAGGAACAGCGCCGCCATCTTCCAGAAGAAGAACGGCCACAGCCAGATGTAATCCAGGTCGGTCAGCTTCAGCAGGTCCAGCGGTGGCTGCAGCTCGATGTCTGCCGCGTGCCCGGCCAGCGCCGGGTCCACCTCCAGCACGGTGACCCGTAGCCATGAGCGGCCGCGTGGCAATGCGTCGCCGCGGCCATAGCCAAAGTAGAACGCCGTAAGGCCGCTGGACTCAACCGAAGCCAGCGCGCGATTGATGCCCTGCCCGGCCACTCCCGAACGCTCCCCTGCGCGGAAGTCTCTCTGATCGGTCGGAGTTTCGATGTGCAGCAGCACCTCGGGGTCAGCCTCTGTACCGTCCGCGGCATAGCGCAGGCGCAACCGCAGTTGGTCATCGATAAGGCGGTAGACGGTGATCTGGGCGGTTGCGCCAGGACTCAGCACCAGCGGCACCGTCTGCGTGCGCGACGCCAGGGCATTGGCGGCCGCACCCAGCAGCAGTACCAGGCAGGCGATGCCCCACAGGCTCCACATCACCCACAGGGTGATCCGCACCACCGTTACGCCCTTCACGCTGACATCCGGGTCATCACGTCATTTCCCTGCTGGCCGTGCCGACACAGTAACGAAAAAGCCCCGCTTTCGCGGGGCTCTTACTGTCACCTACGCCGGGCAGCGCCCGGCGCTACCTCAGGCGAACGGATCCTGCAGGACCATGGTGTGGTCGCGGTCCGGGCCGGTGGAGACGATGCTGATCGGGCAACCGGCCAGCTCTTCCAGCGAACGCAGGTAGGCACGTGCGGCCGGCGGCAGGTCATCCCAGTTGGTGATGCCGTGGGTGTTCTCGCTCCAGCCCGGGAACTCCAGGTACACCGGGGTGCAGTCTTCCCAGCCCTGCGCGTCCAGCGGCGCGTACTCGGTGCGCTTGCCGTTGTATTCGTACGCGATGCAGACCTTGAGCTTTTCCATGCCATCCAGCACGTCCAGCTTGGTGATGCACAGGCCGCTGATGCCGTTGATGGCCACGGCGCGCTTCAGCGCGACGATGTCCATCCAGCCGCAGCGACGCGGACGGCCGGTCGAGGCACCGTACTCGGCGCCGCGGTCACGGATGCCCTGGCCTACTTCGTCGTCCAGTTCGGTCGGGAACGGGCCGCCGCCGACGCGGGTGGCGTAGGCCTTGGCGATGCCCAGCACGTAGTCGATCGAATCGGCGCCGACGCCGGAACCGGCCAGTGCACCACCCACGGTGGTGTTGGAGCTGGTGACGTACGGGTAGGTGCCGTGGTCGATGTCCAGCAGCGCACCCTGCGCGCCTTCGAACAGCACGCGCTTACCCTGCTTGCGCAGGTCGTGCAGGATGCCGGCCACGTCGGACTTCATCGGCTGCACGTATTCGCCGAAGGCCAGCGCTTCGTCGAAGGTCTTCTGGAAATCGACCGCATCGGTGTTCAGATACTTGGTCAGCACGAAGTTGTGGTAATCCAGCGCGGTGCGCAGCAGTTCTTCCAGCTGCTTCGGGTAATGCAGGTCGGCGATGCGGATGCCGCGACGCGCCACCTTGTCTTCGTAGGCCGGGCCGATGCCACGGCCGGTGGTGCCGATCGCCTTGCCGCCGGCAGCGCGCTCGCGCGCCTGGTCCAGGGCGATGTGGTACGGCATGATCAGCGGCGCGGCCGGAGAGATCTTCAGGCGCGAACGCACTTCCACGCCGGAGGCTTCCAGCTCGGCGATTTCCTTCTGCAGCGCGGCCGGCGAGATCACCACGCCGTTGCCGATCAGGCACAGCGCATCGTCACGCAGGATGCCCGACGGGATCAGGTGCAGGACGGTCTTCTTACCGTTGATGACCAGGGTGTGGCCGGCATTGTGGCCGCCCTGGAAGCGCACGACGGCGCCGATTTCCTCAGTGAGCAGATCGACGATCTTGCCCTTGCCTTCATCGCCCCACTGGGCACCCAACACTACGACAGACTGACCCATGACGGGCTCCTCATATGTTGCGGCCATCGGGGCCGCGGACGGTTGAACCGTGGCGGGGCTGGCCAGCACCTGGAGGGCGGCTCCAAACGGGGAGCAGCCGGCGATGGAAGGCCCAGACACGGAAAAAGCCGAACGGGGAGGCCCGTCCGGCTTTTGTGCATTATCCGGGTTTCCGGGGTCGGGTGCCACCTTTCCGACGGACGGCTTCACCGGCCGGTCAGCCGCCCCGCCCGGTCGTGCCGGCCGTTGGCCGGCAATGCCAACCAAGGTTGGCATCTGCCAGAGCCGGACCACGCATGTGCCGGTCGGTCAGGCGCCTCCCGGTAGTGCCGGCCGCTGGCCGGCAATGCCAACCAAGGTTGGCATCTACCAGAGCCGGGCCACGCATGTACCGGCCGGTCAGGCGCCTCCCGGTAGTGCCGGCCGCTGGCCGGCAATGCCAACCAAGGTTGGCATCTACCAGAGCCGGGCCACGCATGTGAACGCAGGCGGCCGCTGGCCGGCAATCCCAGGTTGCCGGCCAGCGGCTGGCACTACCCTTTCAATGCCGCGCCCACCACAGCAGGCTCAGGCCGGCCAGCAGCACCAGCCCGCCGAAGCTGCGCAGGGCTGGGCTGGGCAGGTCCAGCAGGCGCTCGGCCATGCGCTTCCAGGCGAACGGGGCGACGAACAGGAACAGGCCTTCCAGCACCGCCACCAGGCAGACGGCGGCGAACAGATCTTTCATGGGGGACTCCGGAAAAAGCACGGGGCCCGGCATCTGGCCGGGCCCCGTGGGGTACTGCCCTGCGACCTCAGCGGTCGTTCTTCAGGTACTGCAGGAACGGGTCGTTCTTGTCGAGCACGATCACGCCGTTGCCGTCGGTCATGGAGCCACGGTAGGCCTCCAGGCTGCGGTAGAACGCATAGAACGACGGGTCGGCCGAGCCGGCCTTGCCGTAGATGCGCGCCGCATCGGCGTCGCCTTCACCGCGCAGGCGCTGTGCATCACGCTCGGCCTCAGCGATCAGCACGGTGCTGTCACGGTCGGCCTGGGCGCGGATGGTCAGCGACTGCTCCTCGCCCTCCGCACGCAGCTTGGCCGCTTCCTGCTTGCGCTGGGCGCGCATGCGCTCGTACACGTCATTGATCACCTGGCTGTCGGTGGGCAGGTCCACCTGCTTGATGCGCAGGTCGATCATCTGCATGCCGAGGCCCGCCACCGCTTCGTTGATCCCCTTCAGCTGCTCGGCGATCAGCTCGCTGCGGTCGCCGGAGACCAGCTGCTGCAGGGTGCGCGAGTTGATCTGGTTGCGCAGCGAGTCGGTGATGATCGGTGCCAGGCGGGCGTTGGCGATGCGCGGATCGCCACCGGTGGCACGGAAGTAGTCACCCACGTTGGAGATGTAGCCGATGGCGAAGAAGTCGACGCTGACGTCCTTCTGCTCGGCGGTGAAGTAACGCGCCGGGGCGGTGTCGAGCACCTGGAAGCGGCGGTCGAAGACCTTCACCGTTTCCACCACCGGCACCTTGAAGTGCAGGCCCGGCTTGATGTCCGAACGCACCACCTTGCCCAGGTTCAGCACCATGGCAGTCTGGTCCTCACGGACCACGTACACCGAGCCAAGCAGGCCCAGCACCACCGCCACGATCACGGCAATCCAGATAGGACTCTTCATCGGCTGCCCTCCTCACGGCCGCTCGGTCGCCCGGTCGGGCGGCCCACCGGCCGGCCCGGATCACGGGAAGCTTCCGCCGCTGCACCCGGCAGCGACGGCATCACCACCTCCGGATTGGTCACTCCCGGCGGGGCCGAGGTGGTGGGACGGGTATCGCCGGTCATCGGCACGTAGATCAGCTGGCGGCCATCGCCACCGATCACCTTGCGGTTCTCGCTCAGCACCTGCTGCACGGTCTCCAGCCACAGGCGCTTGCGGGTCACTTCCGGGGCGTCCTTGTACTGGGCCTGCAACAGGCTGAAGCGCTGCGCGTCACCCTCGGCCTTGGACACCACGGCCTGCTTGTAGCCTTCGGCGGTGGTACGGGCACGCGAGGCCTGGCCTCGGGCTTCCGGCACGACCTTGGCGGCGTAGGCCTGGGCTTCGTTGATCAAGCGTTCCTTGACCTGCTGGGCACCGTTGACCTCGTCGAAGGCCGGCTTCACTTCCTCCGGCGGACGGGCGTCCTGCAGGGTCAGGCCGGTCACGGTCAGGCCGGTCTTGAACGCCTTCAGCAGCGCCTGCAGGCGCTCTTCAGCAGCCACGGCCAGCGGGCCACGGTTGTTCAGCACGGCGTTGAGGTCGGCACGGCCGACTTCCTCGCGCACCGCGCTCTGCGCCGACTGCTCCAGCACCTGGTTGGCATCGACCGTGCCGAACAGGTACTGCTGCGGGTCGTCGATGCGGTACTGGACGTTCAGCGAGACGTTGACGATGTTCTCGTCGCGGGTCAGCACCGGCACCTGGATCGAGAAGGTCTTGATCTCGGTGGCATTGACCTTGGTGACCGATTCGATCGGCCACGGCAGCTTGAAGTTCGGGCCGGGCTGCAGGATGCGCGAGAACTGGCCGAA
Organism: Stenotrophomonas sp. 99219_Sma; assembly: GCF_056480785.1. Taxonomy (NCBI): domain Bacteria; kingdom Pseudomonadati; phylum Pseudomonadota; class Gammaproteobacteria; order Lysobacterales; family Lysobacteraceae; genus Stenotrophomonas; species Stenotrophomonas sp. 99219_Sma. Next base: position 3,425,727 of record NZ_CM151117.1, read on the forward strand.
GCGCAGCACCACGCCACGCTGCTGTTCGCCGATCAGCTGGAAGCTGGAGAACAGCACCAGCAACACCACGGCTGCCACCACCCAACGCATGATGCCACCGTCGAACAGGTCCTTCAGCGGCCCGGGCAGTCCGCCCCAGCCACCACCATTGCCACCGCCGCGCGACCCGAAGGGCCCGCGTCGATTGTCCTCGGGGCCTTGTCCGCCCTTGTTGCCGCCGGGTGTATTCCAGGCCATGCACGCTCCATCAAGATTTGGGCTGCGGCGCGGGCCCTTCCCGCACCACCAGCCGTGAAACCATCACCGATCATACAAGATGGGGCGGATCGGCAGGATCGAAAGGGGGGCAACGGGGTAAGGTGACGTTTTCCTCGAAGTCAGGCAACGCCGATGGCCCCCACCACCCCGTTTACCGCCTTCCGCATCGAAAATGACGATGCCGGTTACCGTGCCGGCCCCGCCCAGCTCACTGTCGACGACCTCAACCCCGGCCAGGTGCTGATCCGCGCCCACTGGTCTTCGGTCAACTACAAGGACGCGCTGGCGGGCACCGGCAAGGGCAGGATCCTGCGCCGCTTCCCGCTGGTCGGCGGGATCGATGTGGCCGGCACCGTGGTGGCATCCACCGACCCGGCCTGGCGTGAAGGTGATGCGGTACTGGCCACCGGCTGCGGCCTCAGCGAAACCCGCGACGGCGGCTACAGCCAGTATGTGCGGCTGGAGTCGCGTGCGGTGATTGCCCAGCCGGCCGGGCTCAGCCCGCGCGAGGCGATGGTGCTGGGCACCGCCGGCTTCACGGCGGCGCTGGCGCTGCTGCGCATGCAGGACAACCGGCAGGTGCCGGAACTCGGCCCGTTGGCGGTCACCGGCGCCAGCGGCGGTGTCGGCGCGCTGGCGCTGTCGATCTTCAGTCGTGCCGGCTACACCGTGCACGCAGTCAGCGGCAAACCGGACCAGGCCGAGTTCCTGCATGGTATCGGCGCCACTGAAGTACTACCGCGCGAGGCACTGTCCGACACTGGCCCACTGCAGTCCGCCCGCTTCGGCGGGGGCCTCGACAATGCCGGAGGCGACATGCTTGCCAGCCTGCTGGCGCAGACCGTGCCCTACGGCAGCGTGGTCAGTGCCGGCCTGGCAGCCAGCCCGACGCTGGATATGACGGTGATGCCGTTCATCCTGCGCGGCGTGTCACTGCTGGGCGTGTCCTCGGCCAATGCACCGCGCGGGCTGCGCGAAGAAGTGTGGTCGCGGCTGGGCAGTGACTGGAAGCCGCAGCAGCTGGACCGCATCTGCACCGCCGAAGTCGGCCTCGATGGCCTTCCTGCCGTGTTCGAACGGATGCTGGCGGGCGGTTCGCTGGGCCGCACCGTGGTGCGGATCGACTGAACGTCGCAGGCAGGCGACGGACGGCAGATGCGCCCCTCCCGCCAGTAATGGGCCCGCACTACACTGCGGGCATTACATGGGGAACAACATGGCACGCATTCTGATCGTCGACGACTCACCGTCGCAGCTGTTGGGGATACAGCGCATCGTCGAGAAGCTCGGGCACCAGATCCTGACCGCCACCGATGGCGCCGCCGGGGTCGAAACCGCCAAGGCCGAGCTGCCCGACCTGGTCCTGATGGACGTGGTGATGCCCAACCTCAATGGCTTCCAGGCCACCCGCACCCTCGCCCGCGACGAGGCGACCCGGCATATCCCGGTGATCCTGGTGACCACCAAGGACCAGGACACCGACCGCATGTGGGGCATGCGCCAGGGTGCCAAGGCCTACATCACCAAGCCGTTCTCGGAAGACGAACTGTCCGAGGTGCTGGAGCGGGTGTTCGCCGGGCAGGGCTGAGACACGCGCGGTAGTACCGGCCGCTGGCCGGCAACCACGCATCACCGTCCCGGGCAATGAAGTTGCCGGCCAGCGGCCGGCACTACCTTCAAATGGTCTCGCCGAAGGCCTTGGCCAGATTCCGGTAGGCCTTCTTCTGCGCCTCGTCGGTCGCGGCCGGGGCCACGATCTCGATTTCAACAATCTGGTCGCCATCCGGGCTGCCTGGCAGCCCACGGCCACGCAGGCGCAGCTTGCGACCGGCATCGGAATCGGCCGGAATCTTCAATTCCACCGCTCCACCCAGGGTCGGCACGCTGATGCTGGTACCCAGCGCGGCCTGCCACGGGGTCACCGGCAGCGTATAGAGGATGTTGCGGCCATCGACCTCGAACTGTGGGTGGGCGGCATATTCCACTTCCAGCAGCAGGTTGCCGCCATGGTTGCCCTGCCCCGCCAGGCGGATCACCTGGCCCGGGCGGATGCCCTTGGGCACGCGTACATCCAGCTGCTTGCCGTTGACCGTGATGCGCAGGCTGTCGCCACTGTAGGCCGCTTCCAGCGGCACCGACAGCTTGGCGCGGGTATCACGGTTGGGCGCATGGCCCTGGCTGCTGAAACCCGGCCCCGGACCAGCGCCACCACCGCCACGCTGGCGCGCGAACAGGCTCTCGAAGAAGTCGCTGAAGCCGCCATTGGGGCCGCCACCGCCGAATACTTCCTCGAAATTGAAACCGCCAGCACCACCATAGTTCGGCGGCACGTTGAACTCCTCGCCCGGGCGATAGCCCTGCGCGCGCAGCTGGTCGTAGGCCGCGCGCTTTTCCGGATCGCGCAGCGCCTCGTAGGCCTCGTTGACCGCCTTGAACTTGTCTTCGGCCCCGGCCTCCTTGCTGACGTCCGGGTGGTACTTGCGTGCCAGCCGGCGGTAGGCGGTCTTGATCTCCGCCTCGCCCGCGCTCGGTTCCACCCCCAGGGTGGCGTAGTAATCCTTGAATTCCATCCAGCTACCTCGATCTGCTTCGGCCGCGCCGGTGGCGCCGCCCCAGGTTCATTCTACGCGCCGGCGATGCTACGCCGCCCCTCGTGCGGCCCCGGTGAGGCCGACTGATCCTGCGCAATGCGGCTGCCATCCCCATGCCCCACGCTGTGGCTGGAAGCCCCTGCCACAAAGCCTGAAGATGGGGCCTGCACACGGGTTTTCCAATGTCTTGACGCCCCTGTCCCATCCGGCCCACTAGCCTGCCCCAGCAAGGAGTTCCCCATGACCATCCATGTCGGCGACCGCATTCCGGAAGTGACCCTCAAGCGCATCCGCGAGGGCATCGAAACGCTCGATACGCATTCGCTGTTCGACGCACGCAAGGTGGTGCTGTTCGCCGTGCCCGGCGCGTTCACCCCGACCTGCTCGGCGCGCCACCTGCCCGGCTACGTCGAGAAATTCCAGGCGTTCCGCCAGCGCGGCATCGATGTCTACTGCATGGCGGTCAACGACCCGTTCGTGATGAAGGCCTGGGCCGCCGACCAGAGCGTGCCCGACGGCCTGCTGATGCTGTCCGACGGCAATGCCGAACTGACCCGTGCGCTCGGCCTGGAGCTCGACGCCAGCGCCTCGGGCATGGGCATCCGCTCACGCCGTTTCGCCCTGTACGTGGTGGATGGCGTGGTGCGTGCGGCCTGGATCGAGCAGCCCGGCCAGTTCGAAGTGTCTTCGGCCGAATACGTGCTGGAGCACCTGCCAACCTGATCTTCCACCGCAAGAGGAAACGGCCAGCCATGTCCACCAAGCCAGCCAAAGCCGCAAAGCCTGCCGCAAAGGTGCCCGGTATCAGTGACCGCAAGACCCTGCGCGAACGCGCGCGGCGCAACATCGAAGACGGTGCGATCACCGACAGCTACAGCGCCGACCGCAAGGTCGTGATCAAGCTGCTCAACGATGCGTTGGCCACCGAGTACGTATGCGTGCTGCGCTACTACCGGCACTACTTCATGGCCAAGGGCATGCTGGCCGACGCGGTGAAAGCCGAATTCCTCGAACATGCACAGCAGGAACAGGCGCACGCCGGCAAGCTGGCCGAGCGCATCGTCCAGCTCGGCGGTGAGCCGGACTTCAACCCCGATACACTGACCGCACGCTCGCACGCCGAGTACAAGGAAGGCAGCGACCTGCGCGACATGGTCCGCGAGAATCTGGTGGCCGAACGCATCGCCATCGACAGCTACCGCGAGATGATCAACTTCATCGGCGACCGCGATACCACCACCAAGCGCATCCTTGAAGAGATACTGGCGCAGGAAGAGGAGCACGCCGACGAGTTCGCCGACCTGCTGGATGGGTGGATCGGGGAATAGCGGCCCCGCATACGCCTTGGTAGATGCCCACCTTGGTGGGCGCATTTATCGCGTGCCAACCAAGGTTGGCACCTACCAGAGCACGGCGGTGTCGTTGGCGTTGGACCGCGCGCCGACCAAGGCCGGCATCTAGCGGAGAACGTTGAACCGCACCTGCGTCCACGCGCCATCGGCCGCCAGCGCGGTCAAAGTGTGTGCGCCCGGATCGGCGAACTCGCGCTGCATCAACTGCGCGCCACGGGTCTGCGCGATCCAACGGCCATCCAGCAGCCAGTCCACCGCCTGCTCGCTGCCCAGCGCGCGCAGCTGCAGGCGCACGCCATGTTCGGCATTGGGTGCACGCGCCAGCGTGGCGCCATCATTGAGGCCATCGATGTGCAGGGCCACGCTGGCCTCACGCCCGTCGTCGCGGCAATCCGGCGACAACGCCGGCAACTGCGAGGCAGCGCGCGTGGCCTTGGGCAGCCACGGTGACAACAACGCCGGCCAGCGCGCGATCTCTCGCGCGACTTCCTCATGCGGCAAACGGCAATCAGCGGATACACGCAGACCGGTCCGCGCGTCGGCCAGGTAACGCTGGCGCCCCGGTTGCCAGCGCCGCGCCTCGCGCTCGGGGAAGGTCGGTGGTGCCGCGCCGTCCAGCAGATAGGCCGACATCCGCCGCTGGCACAGTGCCGTCGGCAGGCCTTCGGCGCGTTCGCCGGTGGGCCAGCAGATATCTTCCTGGCTGACACTTGCCGGCATCGGTGCAGCAGCCGAATCGCCGCGCTGGCGCGGCAGGCTGTCCACCACTTCGAACATCAGCGGCAGCGCGGTCACCGCGCCGTACTGGCCCGGTAGCGGTGTGCCGTCCGGCCGGCCCACCCACACGCCCACGGTGTAGTGGCGCGTGCTGCCGATTGCCCACGCATCGCGGTACCCGTAACTGGTGCCGGTCTTCCACGCCACACGCGGGCGGCCACCGACATCGAACGTACCGACGCTGTAGCCTGGGCGCGGGTTCGATTCCAGCATTTCGCGCACGATCCAGCTGGCGCCCGGCGAGGCCAGGCGCCGCTCGATCATCGGTTCGTCATCGGTGTAGCGCACGCGTCCGGCAATGCCGTTGCGGTTCAGCGCCGCGAACGCGCCGACCAGATCTTCCAGCCGCGCACCGGTACCGCCCAGAATCAGCGAGAGGTTGGGCGTGCTGCCCGGCGGGAAGCGCAGCTGGATGCCGGAGTGCGACAGGCGCGCGGCGAAGCGCGCGGCCCCGACCCGCTGCAGCAGGTCCACCGAGGGCACATTGAGTGACAGCCGCAATGCACTGGAGGCACCAATCGGCCCATTGAAGGCCATGTCGAAATTGCCGGGGCGGTAGCTGCCGAAACTCTGTGGCGCATCCACCAGCAGGCTTTCCGAATGGATCAGGCCATCGTCCAGCGCCATCGCATACAGGAACGGCTTGAGCGTGGAGCCCGGCGACCGCCAGGCCTGCACCATGTCGACGTGGCCGAGCCGCTGGCGGTCACCAAAGGACAACGTACCGACGTAGGCACGCGCCTGCAGGGTCTGGTTGTCGACCACCAGCAAGGCTGCCGAGGTGCGCTCCGGCAGCGTCGAGAAATAGCTGGCCACACGTTCTTCCAGCGTGCGCTGCAGGCCGATGTCGATGCTGCTCTGGATACGCGCCTGGCCCGGATGCGCCGAGTGCAGGCGCTGCGCCAGCAGTGCGGCGTGCAGCGGAGGCCGCAGCGAGCGCGCCACCACGTTCTCGATGCGCGCATCCTGGACCTCCTCCGGCGTCCACGCGCCCAGTTCGGCCATGCGTGACAGCACCTTGTCCCGCGCCTTCTGCGCGGCTTCCGGGTGGCGGTCCGGGCGCAGCCGGCTTGGTGCCTGTGGCAGTACCGCCAGCAACGCGGCCTCTGCATGTGACAGCTGCGCCGCCGGCTTGCCAAGATAGGCCCAGCTGGCCGCTTCCACGCCCTCGATGGTGCCACCGTAGGGCGCGCGCTCCAGATACAGGGCCAGGATCTGCCGCTTGCTCAGGTGAACTTCCAGCTGCACCGCGCGCAGCATCTGCTTGAGCTTTCCCCAGGGTGTGCGCGTATGCGGGTCGAGGATGCGCGCGACCTGCATGGTCAGGGTCGAGCCGCCGGAAACGATGCGACCACCGCGCAGCAGCTGGCCGCTGGCACGCAGGATGGCCAGTGGGTTGATACCCGGATGGCGCCAGAACCAGCGGTCTTCGTAGGTCAGCAGCGCCTGCAGGTACAGCGGCGAGACGCTGTCGATCGATGCCGGATAGCGCCACACGCCCTCGGCATCGGCGAACGCACGCAGCGGCGTACCGTCGGCAGCCACCACCAGGGTGCTGGTATCGCGCTGCTTCGGCAGCGGCGGCGGGAAGGCGAAATCCAGCACCAGCAGCAGCGCCAGCGTGGCGGCCGTGCCCCAGCGCAGCCACGGCCACAGCGGCCGCAACCGGCGGCGCAGGGCCGCCAGCCGGATCGACATCGTCTTCTTCATTGCAGCGTGCCGGATTGGAGCTTGCCAGCGGGACGGGCCGCGCCGTCGCGGCCCGTCCGCGCGGTCACGGCTGTACCACCGTGATCGTGGTCGGGTTGCTACGGCCGACGCCACGCAGCTGCGGCCGGTACATGTCCTCCACCAGCGGCGGCGGCACCGAGTAGGTACCCGGGGTCACCGCACGCACCAGATAGAACACGTTGGCCTTGCTGCCACGCGAGAGCTTCAGCGCAGCCACATAGCGGTCGTCGCGGAACTCTTCGTGCTTGGTGTCGGCAGCTTCGCCGCGGTCGCTGATGGTGATGCCATCAACCACTACGTCGGCCCACTGCTTGGCATCGCCCAGGTTGAAGTTCTCGATCTCCAGACCCGCCGGCAGCAGGTCGGTCAGCAGGGCATCGGGCATCGTGGTGTCGGCGGTGACGGTGACGCGCACGATCAGCGCTTCGCCTTCCTTCAGCGGGCGCGGCGACCACGGCTTGCCATCGGTGCCGAAGTAGCTGCGCTCAATGCCCAGCACGCTGTTGTCCGGTGCCGGCGCACTGCGCGGGATACCGGCCACGTCGATGCTGGCGAACATCGGCGGCTGCCCCTGCGGGGTGAAGCGCACGCCGCTGGCCAGCTCGCTGGCGCTGAAATTGCGGCCGAACAGCTTGCGCTCGCCGATGGCTTCGGTGTTGCCACCGATCACCAGCTCACCGGCCACCAGCGCCTTCTGATTGGCGGCCAGTGCCTTGCCAAGGCGGGCGATGGCCACCTGTTCCTGCGTGCTCAGCCACATCCAGCCGGCATTGCGGCGCGCATCCAGGCCACGGCCCAGATCCACCGCACGCGCATCCCAGGCCGGCTTGGCCAGCTTGTTTTCGTGGGTCAGCGCGATCATCAGCGCGTCATCACGGATCGCGCTGCCGTAGTCGCCGAAGTACGACGGACGTTCGCTGCTGGACTTGGCGAAGGCCGCGGCCAGTGCCGCCTGGCCACGCTTGGCATCGCCCTGCAGCGACAGCGCCACGCCCAGATGGACCAGCGACAGGCCGCCGACCGCCTTGCTGCGCTCGTTGTCATACAGCGTGCGCAGCGTCCCCAGCGGAGCGCGGTTGACCCGGGCCAGCACGTAGCCCGAATAGGCCTGATTGGCGAACTTCAGCTTCTCGCGGTCGTCCTGGCCGTAGAACTGGTTGCCGCCGGACAGCAGGTCCTCGCTGAGCCGGTTCAGTGCCTTCTGCAGCACGTTGTCCGGCACCGCGAAGCCGGCCTCCTTGGCATCGAGCAGGAACTCGGTGATGTAAGGCGTCAGCCACGGGTTCACGTAGCCGTCGTCACCCCACATCGAGAAGTTGCCATTGGCCACCTGCATCGACGCCAGGCGACCGAACGCACCTTCCATGCGCTCGCGACGGGTCTTGGCATCCAGCCCGTCGGCACCGAGCATCGACGACGTCGCCTGGTCCAGGATCAACGCAGCGTAGCCCTTGCTGGTGGTCTGCTCGGCACAGCCATACGGGTAGTTCAACGCGCCCTGCAGCGCACTGGCGAACGGGATCGGCGGCAGCGGGCTGACCAGCAGGCGGGCATTCACCGACTCGGACATCAGGCCATCGGTCAGGCTGTTGTCGAGGCTGACCGCCGCCAGCGGATCAAGCGTACGTACCTGCGAACGCAGCACCTGCGGCCACGCCGCACGCACCGGCAGCTCGTAGCGGCGATCGGCCTTGAAGCCGTTGCCGTCCACACGTACGCGCACCTTGGCCACGCTGTGGCCCTCACGCGCCGACAGCGGGAAACTCAGCGTTGTCTTGGCATCAGCATTCAACTGCACGCTGCGGCTGCCCTCGCCCAGGTTCAGCGGGCCTTCGCTTTCCACCTTCACGTTGAACTGGCCCGGCTTGCCGGTGAAGTTCTGCACGTCCAGGGTCACGGTGCTGCGGTCGCCCGGGGCGAGCACGCGCGGCATGCTGGCTTCGGCCAGGATCGGCGCGCGCACCACGGTCTCCACGTCGCGCTTGCCGTACTGGTCATCGCTGTAGACCAGCGCCGACACCCGCAGGGTGCCGTTGAAGTCCGGCACCTTCAGGCGGATGCGGGCGATGCCCTTGGCATCGAGCTGCACCGGGCCGGAGAACAGGTCCACGGTCTGCACGCGCGCAGTCGGGCGCTTGGCCTGCGGCAATGCCTGCAGCGCCATGTCGCCACCGAACTTCAGCTTGCCGGCACCGCCGTCAAAGCTCTCGATCACCCGGCTGTAGATGTCATAGGCATCAATGCCGAGGCGACGCTGGGCGAAGAAGTGCGCACCGGCATCGGGTACCGGGAAGCGGGTGATGTTGAGGATGCCCACGTCCACCGCCGAGACGGTGACGTGCGCCATCTTGCCAGCCAGCTGCGGCGCGCTGACCGTCACCGGCAGGTCCTGCTCCGGTCGCATCTGCTTGGGCGCTGCCAGGCCGACGGCCACGGTGCGGCCCTTGCGGTCCATCGGCACATGCACCACGCCCACGGCACGGGCCGGAGTGATCTTGCTCGGCGCACTGCCGCCACGGAACACCAGCGCGGTGATGTAGACGTCGTGCCGCTCCCAATCGGCGGTGACCGGAATCTTGAAGGTCGAACCCGGCTTGGCGTCGATGTCCTGCACGTACAGCATGCGGTCGGTCTCGACCATCAGGATGCCCTTGCCGGCATGCGGCGGGGTCACCGTCACCTCCAGCGTGTCACCGGCCTTGTACCCGGTCTTGTCCAGGCCCAGCTTGACCTTGTCCGGGCGCGCGTCCAGGCCGCGGTTGTCATCGCCCCAGCTCCAGCCGGCACGGAACGGGTAGCGGCTGGTCAGGCCGGTGGACGGATCGAACACGTCCACCCGGTACTCGCCCCACTCCACCGGGAAATCGAAGGCGACCGCGCTGCTGCCGGCGTCGACGGTGCGCGTTTCCTTGTTCTCGAAGCGGCGGGTGAAATCGTAGTCCCAGCGGTTGTCGTTGAAGGTCCAGTGGTAGTCGCGCAGCTCGCGTACCAGGGTGATCTTCAGGCCCTTGGCCGGCTGCGGCGCACCGACGGCATCCACACGCATCAGTTCGAAGCGCGCATTGCCGTTGGAATCAGCACCATCGTCGGGGTTGAACAGCGGCCGCACGCCGACCAGCGCGTTGGCCGGCCACATCACCCGCTTCAGGGTACGGGTGACCGTGCGGCCACCGGTTTCATACAGGCTGCCGGACAGCACCACGGCGATCGGTGCCTTGGCCTTGGCGGCCTCTTCCGGCAATGCCACATCCTCACGCAGCTGGCCGTTGCCCGGCAGCGTGGAGTCGATCACGTCCTTGGCTTCGCGCGGCAGCTGCAGGGTCGGGTCACCGAAGAAGTAGCCCGGCAGGCCTTCGACTGGCTGCTGTTCGGCGGCCACCGCCATGCGCGCAGTGAAACGGTTGCCGTCGGCCGGCGCACCGTACAGGTAGGCACCATTGGCCTGCAGGCGCAGGTCCTCGCCCGGCTTCAGCGTCTTCTGCGCGCTGTCCAGGTCCAGCTTCATGCGCTCGGGCAGGAACTCCTCGATGCGCAGGGTCATGCCCTGGATCGCTTCCTTGCTGGCCGGATCGGTGCGGAACTCGACCTGCCAGCGCCCGGTCGGCGCCTCGGCGGGGATCACCTGCTCGAAGTTGATGTAGCCCTGCTCGCCCGGCTGCAGGCGGGTCTCGCGGAAGGTCTTGCCGTCGGGCTGCTTCAGGCGCAGGAACACCGGCTGTGCCTTGACCGGCTTGCCATCGTTGTCGCGCAGCAGGGCGGACAGGCGCACGGTCTCGCCCGGGCGGTACAGGTCACGGCCGGACCAGGCGTAAACGTCGAACCAGGCATTGTCACGACCGGCGACGGCAAATTCGCTCAGGTCCAGCGCCGGCTGGTTGAACGGCAGGAAGCTGGTGTCCTTGCCCGTGCTGGCGACCAGCACGCGGGTGGCATCCAGCGTGTAGTTCAGCAGCGCATTGCCGTTGCCGTCAGTGCTGCCCTTCAGCACCACCTCGCCCTTGGCGTCGAGCACGCGCAGGTCGATGCCCTTCAGCGGCGCACCGTCCTTGAGGCCGGCGGTGTGCACGAACAGCTTGTCCTTGTAGGCGCGGGTATGCAGGCCGATGTCGCTGACCGAGAAGAACGCGGTATCGAACTCGCCTTCATAGTCGCCGGTGCGCTTGAGCAGGGCAAAGTACAGGCCCGGTTCCTGCAGTTCCTTGATGTCCTGGGTCGGCAGGTAGGTCAGCACCCGCTCGTTCTTCTTGCCGCCGAGGATGAAGCGGTTGACGTAGACCGGCTCGGCCAGCTTGTTGATCGGGCTGCGCTCGTAGTCACTGCTCAGCTCCCAGCTGCCGCGGCGGCCACCGCGCTGGTACTGGCTGAAGAAAGTCGGCAGGTCCTTCTCGCGCACGCGCAGGAATTCAACATCAACCTCGGGCACGTTCACCGAGACCACCGGCAGGCCACGGCTGTCCTTGGCCGGCAGCACGCTGCCCTGTGAGGCGAAACCGACCACCGGCTTCAGCTCGCCGCTGAACACCTTCTGCTTCAGTTCCTTGCCCAGGCGGCTGCCATCGGCGGCCAGCAGGTCCGGCGAGACCACCAGGCTGAACTCCTTGCCAGCCTCGACGAACGGGTAACGCAGGGTCAGGCCGTCATCGGACAGCGTCCAGCTGCTGTCGTCGGTGCCGACCTTCTCTTCGAAGCGCACCAGCTTGTCGAAATCCTGGGTGCCGACCAGCGGGCGCGAGAACTCCAGCGCCAGCGACAGGCCGTCATTCTTCTGGTCCGGGTAAGCGCGCAGCAGGGTGAATTCCTTCACCTGCTCGGCCTTGGTGGTGATCGCTTCACCGCTGGCCTTGGGCAGCTGCCCGCTGTCGTTGCGGCAGCCGGCCAGGCCCAGCAACAGGCCTCCTGCCAGTACCGCCGCCGCCCATCCCCACCGCTTCCGCCGTGCCGGACCGCTCATGTCGTCACTCCTTGATCGAGGCGGCCATTATAGGCAGGCCGCGTCAAGGTGTTGACGCGAATTCGGCAATTGCCCGGGCGGGTAGTGCCGGCCGCTGGCCGGCGGAACCGGTAGTCGCCAACCTTGGTTGGCGTCGGCTGTGCCAACCAAGGTTGGCACCTACCAAAGCAGGTGCAGCTACGTGCCCGGCAAGCAGGCGCAGCGCCAGATCCGCCGAAGCGCGTTCCCTACACCGGCAGGTACAGGTCCACGTAATCGGTCACCGGCATCGCCGCCAGCGCCACCGGGTCCAGCGAGGCGGCCAGGATGCGCTGCTGCTGGGCGGTCGGGAAGCGATGGGCCAGGTGCCGGCGGAACTTGTCCATCAGCAGCGGAATGCCTTCCTCGCGGCGCCGGGCATGGCCGAGCGGGTACTCCACCAGCACCTCCGGCAGTCCGCTGCCATCGTTGAAGCGCACGCTGAGGCCGTTGGCGATGCTGCGCTTGTCCGGGTCCAGGTAGTCGGCGCTGAGCTGCGGATCCTCGTGGCAAGCCATCTTTGCGCGCAATGCGTCGATGCGCGGATCGGCGGCGACGTCGTCCTCATAGTCCTCGGCCACCAGCCGCCCATGCAGCAGCGCGATGGCGATCATGTACTGCACGCAGTGGTCGCGGTCGGCCGGGTTATGCAGTGGACCCCGCTTGTCGATGATGCGGATGCAGGCGTCCTGGGTCCGGATCGCGATGTGTTCGATGTCCTCGGCGCGCCGCCCGGCCACGCGCAATTGCTGGTGCAGCGTAATCGCTGCCTCCACTGCGGTCTGGCCGTGGAACTCGGCCGGGTAGCTGATCTTGAACAGCACGTTCTCCATCACATAGCTGCCCAGCGGTCTCTCCAGCGTCAATGCCTGGCCATGCATGGACACTGCCTCGAAGCCCCAGGTCGGTGCACTGAGCACGCTCGGATAGCCCATTTCACCCGTTGCCGCGATCAGCGCCAGGCGCACGCCACGGCTGGTGGCATCGCCGGCGGCCCAGCTCTTGCGCGAGCCGGTGTTGGGCGCGTGCCGGTAGGTCCGCAGCGCCTGGCCATCGACCCAGGCCAGCGACACTGCATTGAGCATGCGTTCGCGATCAAGCCCGAGCAGCTGCGCTACCACGGCGGTGGTCGCCACCTTGACCAGCACCACATGGTCCAGCCCGACCCGGTTGAACGAATTCTTCAGCGCCAACACGCCCTGGATCTCATGCGCCTTGATCATCGCCAGCAGCACGTCCTGCACGGTCGGCGGCGGGCGGCGCAGGGCCTGCGCATTGCGTCCCAGCCAATCGCAGACGGCGAGGATGCCGCCCAGATTGTCCGACGGGTGGCCCCATTCGGCGGCCAGCCATGTGTCGTTGAAATCCAGCCAGCGCACCATCGCGCCCAGGTTGAAGGCGGCCTGCACCGGGTCCAGCACGTAGTGCGTGCCCGGTACGCGCGCGCCGTTGACCACGCTGATGCCCGGCACCAGAGGACCGAGCAGCTTGCTGCAGGCCGGGAAGGACAGCGCTTCCAAACCGCAGCCCAGCGTGTCGAGCAGGCAGTGGTGCGCGGTCTGGAACGCCAGGGGTGAGTCGATGCGCGCGTCGCGCACGTAGTCGACGATGTCCACCAGCAGCGCATCCCACGCTGCACGCTCGTTGGATGGGGTGGGGTTGTCAGGCATCGTCGATCTCCTCGTTACGGTGCACGGTTGCCCGTGCACCATGCCAACCAAGGTTGGCATCTACCAAAGCAATTGGTCACTGCGGCCCGGTAGTCGCCAACCTTGGTTGGCGTTTACCAACGCATCACTCGGCCGGCACCCGCACCTTGCCTTCCATCAGCACGCGGGCACTGCGGCTCATGATGGCCTTGCTTACTGTCCACTGGCCGTCAACGAGACCGGCCTGCGCACCCACGCGCAACGTGCCGGACGGATGGCCGAAGGTCACCGCTTCGCGCTCGCCGCCGCCTGCAGCACGGTTGACCAGCGTTCCGGGAATTGCCGCTGCAGTGCCGATGGCCACCGCGGCGGTACCCATCATCGCGTGGTGCAGCTTGCCCATCGACAGCGCGCGCGCATGCAGATCGATGCCCGCGGCAGAAATCGACTTGCCGCTGGACGATACGTAGTCCTGCGCCGGGGCAACGAAGGCCACCTTCGGTGTGTGCTGGCGGGTGGCCGCGTCTTCCAGTTTCGAAATCAGGCCCATGCGCAGTGCACCGTAGGCACGGATCTTCTCAAAGCGCTCCAGCGCCGCCTTGTCTTCATTGATCGCCGGCTGCAGCTCGGTACCGGCGTAACCCAGGTCGGCGGCGTTGAGGAAGATGGTCGGGATGCCGGCGGTGATCATCGTCACCTCGAAACTGCCCACGCCGGGGACATCGAGGGTGTCGACCAGGTTGCCGGTCGGGAACATCGCGCCCGCATCGCCGTCATCGGACGGATCGATGAATTCCAGCTGGATCTCGGCGGCCGGGAAGGTCACGCCATCCAGCTCGAAATCGCCGATCTCCTGTACTTCGCCATCGCGCATCGGCACGTGCGCGATGATGGTCTTGCCGATGTTGGCCTGCCAGATGCGCACGGTGCACAGGCCATCGCGCGGCACGCGGGCCGGATCGATCAGACCATTGGCAATCGCGAACGGACCCACCGCAGTGCTGAGGTTGCCGCAGTTGCCGCTCCAGTCGACGAAGGCGGTGTCGATCGATACCTGGCCATACAGGTAGTCCACGTCGTGGTCAGGCACCGAAGCGGTGGAAATGATCACGCACTTGCTGGTGCTGGAGGTGGCGCCGCCCATGCCGTCGGTCTGCTTGCCATACGGATCGGGCGAACCGATCACGCGCATCAGCAGCGCATCGCGTGCGGCGCCCGGCACCTGCGCGGCTTCGGGAAGATCCTGCAGGCGGAAGAACACGCCCTTGCTGGTGCCGCCGCGCATGTAGGTGGCGGGAATTCGGAGTTGCGGAAGAAAATTCATCGTCGGATCCAAGCGTTTGGATTTCAGGAAATGTCTTGCATCAGTGCGTCAAGGCCACGATCAACGCACCACACCCGCATGACGTCCACGCGGTCCGGCAGATCGAGGTAGTAGACGAGATAGCGTTCAAAGCCCGGAACCTGCATGAAGCGCAGGAGTGCCGGCAACTGTGCGGCGAGGTCGGCATGGCGGACGGAACCTGACGCAGGGAACATCGCAATACGTTGAAGCGTGGCCTCCAGCTCGGCGAGAAAGCGCTGACCCAGTGCCAGCCCTCCCTGTCGTGCGTACCACAGCGCGGCGTCGGCTGCGTCTGTCTCGGCCCGGGGCCTCCATTCAATCGCCTTCACGCTCCATCCTTTCGGTCAGCTCGCGACGCATCCGCTCGAATGTGGCCGCAGTCACCGGAACGGCAGGCCCAGAAGCCAGCCCCTCGGCAATCAGCTGCTTGAGCAGCTCTTCAGCCTTGCTGCGCTGGCGCTGGCGGATCAGGTCACGCACATAGTCCGACGTGCTGGAGTAGCCGCCTTCGCGCACTTCTTCGTCCACGAACTGCTTGAGCGGATCGGTCAGCGAAATGTTCATGGTGGCCATGAAACTCTCCTTTGGCAGTTTTTGCCAAGTCAGTGTGCGCCCTGCCCTGGTGTCGGACAAGCCCGCCCCCGGCCTCCGGGGGCAGGCATTCAGTCCGGCATCACGCCACCTTGGCGCCTTCCAGGAAGTCCTGGGCGAAGCGCTGCAGCACACCGCCGGCCTCGTAGATCGCCACTTCCTCGTCGCTGTCCAGGCGGCAGGTGACCGGCACGAGCACGTCCTGGCCGTCGCGGCGGTGGATGACCAGGGTCAGCTCGGCGCGCGGGGTGCGCTCGCCGATCACGTCGAAGGTCTCGGTGCCGTCGATGCCCAGGGTCAGGCGGGTGGTGCCCGGCTTGAACTCCAGCGGCAGCACGCCCATGCCGATCAGGTTGGTACGGTGAATCCGTTCGAAGCCTTCGGCCGCGATCGCCTCCACGCCGGCCAGGCGCACGCCCTTGGCGGCCCAGTCACGCGAGCTGCCCTGGCCGTAGTCGGCACCGGCGATGATGATCAGCGGCTGCTTGCGGTCCATGTAGGTTTCGATCGCTTCCCACATGCGCATGACCTTGCCTTCCGGCTCCACGCGCGCCAGCGAACCCTGCTTCACGCTGCCGTCGTCGTTGCGCACCATCTCGTTGAACAGCTTCGGGTTGGCGAAGGTGGCGCGCTGCGCGGTCAGGTGGTCACCGCGGTGGGTGGCGTAGGAATTGAAGTCCTCTTCCGGCAGGCCCATCTTCGCCAGGTACTCACCGGCGGCACTGGACGCCAGGATCGCGTTGGACGGCGACAGGTGGTCGGTGGTGATGTTGTCCGGCAGCACCGCCAGCGCGCGCATGCCAGACAGCGTGCGCTCACCGGCCAGCGCGCCCTCCCAGTACGGCGGACGACGGATGTAGGTGCTCTGCGGGCGCCAGTCGTACAGCGGGCTGACCGCCGCACCGTGCTCCACGCGCACGTTGAACATCGGGTTGTAGACCTTGCGGAACTGCTCGGGCTTCACCGCGGCCTTCACCACCGCATCGATCTCGGCATCGGTCGGCCAGATGTCCTTCAGGCGCACCTCGTTGCCATCGGCATCCACACCCAGTACGTCCTTCTCGATATCGAAGCGCACGGTACCAGCGATGGCATAGGCGATCACCAGCGGCGGCGAAGCCAGGAAGGCCTGCTTCGCATACGGGTGGATGCGGCCATCGAAGTTGCGGTTGCCCGACAACACGGCGGTGGAATACAGGTCGCGATCGATGATTTCCTGCTGGATCTTCGGGTCCAGCGCGCCACTCATGCCGTTGCAGGTGGTGCAGGCGAAGGCGACGATGCCGAAGCCGAGCTTTTCCAGGTCCGGCAGCAGGCCGGCCTCTTCCAGGTACAGCTGCACCGCCTTCGAACCCGGCGCCAGCGACGACTTCACCCACGGCTTGCGCAGCAGGCCACGCTCGTTGGCCTTGCGCGCCAGCAGTGCGGCGGCGATCACGTTGCGCGGATTGGACGTATTGGTGCAGCTGGTGATGGCGGCGATGATCACCGCGCCGTCGGGCATCAGCCCCTGCGCCTGCTCGGCCTTGCCCGCTTCCAGCTTGGCTTCGTCGGCGATGCCGCGCTCGGCCAGCTCGGCGGTGGCCACGCGCTTGTGCGGGTTGGACGGGCCGGCCATGTTGCGCACCACGCTGGACAGATCGAAGCGCAGCACGCGCTCGTACTGTGCGGTGGCCAGGTCATCGGCCCAGAGGCCGGTGGTACGAGCGTAGTTCTCCACCAGCGCCACCTGCGATTCCTCGCGGCCGGTCAGGCGAAGGTAATCGATGGTCTGCCCGTCGATGTAGAACATCGCGGCGGTCGCGCCGTACTCCGGGCACATGTTGGAAATGGTGGCGCGGTCACCGATGGTCAGTGCCGCGGCACCCTCGCCGAAGAATTCAAGCCACGCACCGACCACGCGTTCCTTGCGCAGGAACTCGGTCAGGGCCAGCACCACATCGGTGGCGGTGATGCCCGGCTGAGGGCGGCCACTCAGTTCGACACCGACGGTGTCGGGCAGGCGCATCCAGGACGCGCGGCCCAGCATCACGTTCTCCGCTTCCAGGCCGCCCACGCCGATCGCGATCACGCCCAGCGCGTCCACGTGCGGGGTGTGGCTGTCGGTGCCCACGCAGGTGTCCGGGAAGGCGACGCCGTCCTGCACGTAGACCACCGGCGACATCTTCTCCAGGTTGATCTGGTGCATGATGCCGTTGCCCGGCGGAATCACGTCCACGTTCTCGAACGCCAGCTTGGTCCAGTCGATGAAGTGGAAACGATCTTCGTTGCGGCGATCTTCGATGGCGCGGTTCTTCTCGAACGCCTGCGGATCGAAACCACCACATTCCACTGCCAGCGAGTGATCGACGATCAACTGCACCGGCACCACCGGATTCACCTTGGCCGGGTCACCGCCCTTGTCGGCGATCGCATCGCGCAGGCCGGCCAGGTCCACCAGCGCGGTCTGGCCGAGGATGTCGTGGCACACAACGCGCGCCGGGAACCACGGGAAATCGAGGTCGCGGCGGCGCTCGATCAGCTGCTTAAGCGAATCGCCGAGCGTGGCCGGATCGCAGCGGCGCACCAGGTTCTCGGCCAGCACGCGCGAGGTGTACGGCAGGGTGGCATAGGCGCCGGGCTGGATCGCATCGACAGCGGCACGCGCGTCGAAATAATCCAGCGTGCTGCCGGGGAGGTTCTTACGGTAATCGGTATTCATGGGCTGGCGGAGTGCTTGAGGCGGGCCGGGTGCCGGCGGTGCGGCGGCGAAAGCATCCGGCCGGCACGCGGCCGGCCGGATGGGTACAGCAGGTGGATCAGACGCGCTTGTCGATGGCGACGAAGTCGCGGTCTTCCGGACCGATGTAGTTGGCGCTCGGGCGGATGATCTTGCCGTCGATGCGCTGCTCGACGATGTGCGCGCTCCAGCCGGCGGTGCGGGCGATCACGAACAGAGGAGTGAACATTGCGGTCGGCACGCCCATCATGTGGTAGCTGACGGCACTGAACCAGTCCAGGTTCGGGAACATCTTCTTGATGTCCCACATCACCGATTCCAGGCGCTCGGCGATGTCGTACATCTTCATGCTGGACTGTTCTTCGGACAGCTCGCGGGCCACGTCCTTGATCACCTTGTTGCGCGGATCGGAGACGGTGTAGACCGGGTGGCCGAAACCGATCACCACTTCCTTGCGCTCGACGCGGGCCTTGATGTCTTCCTCGGCTTCATCCGGGTTGTCGTAGCGCTTCTGCACTTCGAACGCCACTTCGTTGGCGCCGCCATGCTTCGGGCCACGCAGCGCGCCGATGCCACCGCAGATCGCGCTGTACATGTCGCTGCCGGTACCGGCGATGACGCGGCAGGTGAAGGTCGAGGCATTGAACTCGTGTTCCGCGTACAGGATCAGCGAGGTGTGCATCGCCTTCACCCACGATTCCTGCGGCTTCTCGCCGTGCAGCAGGTGCAGGAAGTGGCCACCGATCGAGTCGTCGTCGGTTTCCACGTCGATGGCGCGGCCGTTGTGGCTCCAGTGGTACCAGTACAGCAGCATCGAACCGAGGCAGGCCATCAGCTTGTCGGCGATGTCACGCGCGCCCGGATGGTTGTGATCGTCCTTCTCCGGCGCCACGCAGCCGAGCACGGACACGCCGGTGCGCATCACGTCCATCGGGTGTGCCGACGGCGGCAGTTCTTCCAGCGCCGCCTTCACTGCTGCCGGAATGCCGCGCAGCGACTTCAGCTTGGCCTTGTACGAAACCAGCTCGGCGCGGGTCGGCAGCTTGCCGTGCACCAGCAGGTAGGCGATTTCCTCGAACTCGCTGGTGTTGGCCAGGTCCAGGATGTCGTAGCCACGGTAGTGCAGATCGTTGCCACTACGGCCCACGCTGCACAGCGCGGTGTTGCCGGCGGCGGTGCCGGACAGGGCGACGGACTTCTTCGGCTTGAAGGTCGGGGTTGCGGTCGTATCGTTCATGTTTCCCTCCGAAAACTTGATGGTGCAGGGTACTGCTTATTTCTTGGCGGCGAACAGTGCATCGAGCTGTTGCTCGAACGCGTGGTAGCCGATGCGGTCGTAGAGTTCTTCGCGGGTCTGCATGGTGTCCACCACGTTGCGCTGGTGGCCATCGCGGCGCACCGCCTGGTAGACGTTCTCGGCGGCCTTGTTGGCGGCACGGAACGCCGACAGCGGGAACAGCTGGATCGCGACGCCTGCCGAGGCCAGTTCATCGCGGCTGAACAGCGGGGTGGCGCCGAATTCGGTGATGTTGGCCAGCACCGGCACCTTCACCGCGTCGACGAAGCGGCGGTAGGTGTCCAGGTCGTAGGCAGCCTCGGCGAAGATGCCATCGGCACCGGCCTCGACACAGGCGATGGCGCGCTCGATAGCCTTGTCCACGCCGTCCACCTGGATGGCGTCGGTGCGCGCGATCAGGAAGAAGTCCGGATCGGTCTTGGCATCGGCGGCCGCCTTCACCCGGTCGACCATTTCACCCTGCGAGACGATCTCCTTGCCCGGGCGGTGACCGCAACGCTTGGCGCCGACCTGGTCCTCGATGTGGCAGGCGGCCGCGCCGGCCTTGATCAGCGACTTCACGGTGCGCGCGATGTTGAACGCGCTCGGGCCAAAGCCGGTGTCGATGTCGACCATCAGCGGCAGATCGCAGACATCGGTGATGCGGCGCACGTCCACCAGCACGTCTTCCAGGGTATTGATGCCCAGGTCCGGCAGGCCCAGCGAGCCCGCGGCAACGCCGCCGCCCGACAGGTAGATGGCACGGAAGCCGGCGCGCTTGGCCAGCAGGGCGTGGTTGGCGTTGATCGCGCCGATCACCTGCAGCGGCGACTCGGCAGCCAGCGCCTCACGGAAACGGGCACCGGCGGAGAAAGGGGCGGAAGCAGTCATGCGGCAATCCAGGTTGAAGAACGGATGGGTAGGCGCAAGCACCATGCCAAGCTGCAAGCCGTTGATTTCACGGACATGACCGTCACTCAACAGTGAAACATATGAAACACTGAAACAGATGTATCATGAAACACTTCGCCCGAACCCGCCGCCATGTACCTGCCCCGCTCGCCCCTGCGCCATGCCGATGCCGACCCCGGCCGCCCGGTGATCTGGACGGTCAGCGTCTCGCGGCTGACCGGCCTGCTCGGCGACGTCATTCCGGAGTTCGACCGCCGCGCGCGCATCGAGCAGATCAACCTCGGCTTCGAGGAAGCGGTGGAGGTGATCGGCCAGCGCCTGCGTCGCGAGCACTGCGATGTGGTGATCGCCGGTGGCTCCAACGCCGCCTGGCTGCGCGGCAGGCTGGAGCTGCCACTGGTGCCGATCCAGGCCAACGGCTTCGATCTGATGGAAGCACTGGCGCGCGCGCGACGCATCGCCAGCCGCATCGGCCTGGTCACCCACGCCAGCGACGTGCCGGTGTTCAGCAACTTCCAGCAGAGTTTCGGCCTGGATATCGAGCATCGCCGTTTCGTCACCCGCGAGGACGCACGCGACTGCATCGCCGATCTGCGCGCCAACGGCATCGAAGTGATCGTCGGCACCGGCATGGCCATCGACCACGCCGAACAGGCCGGCCTGCCCGGGGTGCTGCTGTATTCGGCCGACTCGGTGCGGCAGGCGTTCGAACATGCACTGGAACTGACCCAGACCCTGGCCCGCTCCAGCGGCAACCGAGCCGCCCCGCGCCGGCGCGCGGCAGCGCGTGCCGACACGCATGAACTGCTCGGCGACAGCGAAGCGATGGCCCAGGTGCGCGCACAGATCGCGCTCTATGCACCGCACGACAGCACCGTACTGGTGACCGGCGAAACCGGCACCGGCAAGGAACTGGTGGCGCGGCAGCTGCACGCCGCCAGTGGCCGTCGCGGACGCTTCGTGGCGCTGAACTGCGGCGCGATCAGCGAATCGCTGCTGGAAGCGGAGCTGTTCGGCTACAGCGATGGGGCCTTCACCGGCGCACGCCGTGGAGGCCGTGTCGGCCTGGTCGAAGCCGCAGACGGCGGGACGCTGTTCCTGGACGAAATCGGCGAACTGCCGCTACCGCTGCAGACCCGCCTACTGCGCGTACTGGAAGAACGCGAGGTACTGCGCGTGGGCGCCACCGAACCGACCCCGGTGGACCTGCGCGTGGTGGCCGCGACACTGCAATCACTGGAACAGCGCGCGGCAGCCGGCAGCTTCCGCCGCGACCTGTACTACCGCCTGGCCGCGTTGCGTATCGCCCTGCCCTCGCTGCGTGCGCGGCGCGCGGATATCCCCTTGCTGGCACAGCACTTCTTCCGCCAGCTGCGCGGCATCGATGCGCCACTGGATGAGCATGCACTGGCGGTACTGACCACCGCGGAGTGGCCCGGCAACGTGCGCGAACTGCGCAATCTCATTGATCGTCTGCGCATCCACTGGCAGCCGGGCGAAGGGCTGATCGATGCGGCGCGACTGCTGCGGCTGGCGCCCGAACTGGTGAACGAGGGCGTTGCAGCATTGCCGGTGGAAAGCAACGGCAAGCGCCCGCCGCGTGCGCAGTTGGAAACGCTGTTGCAGGAACACCGCAATGACCGCGAGGGGATGGCGCAGGCGCTGGGCGTATCACGCACCACGCTATGGCGCTGGCTGCGCGCGGAGGGGTTGTAACCACTCGTTGCCTGGTGGGTGCGAACCTTGGTTCGCACCGCTCTTCCGTCAAGCATCTCATCCACGCATGGCGTGGATTTACCGGAACACACCAAATGCTACAGACGCGCTCCGGCTGCGCGCGGACGACGAGCGCTCAGCGTGCCCAGCGCGCTTCGATGGCGAACCGTCCACTCCCCACTGCAGCAGTCCACAACAGCAGCACCCCCAGCGGCACTTCACTCAGATAGAAGAACCAGCTCAGCCAATCCGGCACGCTCAGTCCCGCAGGAATGCGCGCTATGCCATCGGTAAGCGCCGCCACCGCACAGATCGCCGCCAGCAGCAGGGCCGAGGGCCGGCTGAGCAGGCCCAGCACCAGCAGGCCGCCCGCAATCCATTCAATGCCGCCCAGCACCGGCGCACTGAACACCGGGAACGGAATCCCCGTATCGACCAGCGTATGCACCATGCGCTCGCGCCCCGCGTCGGTGAACACCTTGTTCCAGCCGGAGACGCAGAACATCACACCGGCGACGATGCGGGCAAGCAGCAGCAGGTAAGCCTCCACGCCACAACGCGGTGATGGCACGGCAAACAGGCAACGCCAGGAGGGCATGGCGACTCCGGAAATCGAGGGCATTCGTCGGAGTGTGCCGGTTGCTGACCTGCTCGCAGATGAAGCTGACCAGTCCGTTCGCGACAGCCTGCTCTTGTAGAGTCGAGCCATGCTCGACTGCCTTGCGCGCCAGAGCACCCGCAGTCGAGCATGGCTCGACTCTACAAAAAGCGTGCGTCAGTAAGCAGCAGCTCGATTTCCTCCACCTGCACCACCGGCACCTGCCACGGGTGATGCGGCACGATGCCCTGTTCGAAGATGCGCTGCAGCCGCTGCGGATTCCGAGGCAGGCAGAATTCCAGGCGCACGCTGTCGACCACTTCGGTGCGGCCCGCCTCACCCTGCTCGGGCGACGCACCCACGCGCGGGCGGAACTGCTCGAACCCCGGCGCGGACCACCACATCCCGTGCTCGTAGTCGCCGGCCGCCAGCGCGTCCACCGCGAGGATGCCCTGCTTCACTGCATCCAGTGCTGCCGACGGCACGAACACCACCACACGGTACAGCGGCAGGCGTTGCATCAGGTTGCCTTACGGATACAGCAGGCGCTTGCTCCAGCGCCCTTCGGCACCGGCTTCATAGCACCAGCGTTCGTGCAGGCGGAACTGCGCGCCGTACCAGAACTCGATGCGGTCGGGTACCACGCGCAGGCCGCTCCAGCCGTCCGGGCGCGGCACGTCCTTGCCTTCGAAGCGGGCTTCGATCTCGGCCACGCGCGCGTCGAATTCCTCGCGCGTCGCCAGCGTCTTCGACTGCTGCGAGGCCCAGGCGCCGATCTGGCTCATGCGCGGGCGGCTGGCGAAATAGGCGTCGGCTTCAGCATCGGCAACCTGCTCGACACGGCCTTCGATGCGCACCTGGATACCCGCCTCGCGCAGGCTGCGCCACAGGAACAACAGCGCGGCCTGCGGATTGGCCTGCAGCTCCTGGCCCTTGTGGCTGTCCAGGTGGGTATAGAAGACGAAGCCACGCTCGTCGAAGGCCTTCAGCAGCACGGTACGCGCCGAGGGACGGCCCTGCGTATCGGCGGTGGCCACGGTCATCGCATTCGGCTCGACCTCGCGGCTCTGCTTGGCCTCGTCGAACAGGCCGGCAAACGTGGACAGGGCTTCGGCGTACAGGTCGCTCATGATTGCGTTCTTCTCACACGGATTGGGCTATTGTGGCTGCATGGCCGCTGCTGCGTATATGCCCCAGGTGAAAGGATTCCCCGAAACATTGGCCGAACAGGCGCTGGATGATGCGCTGGGCAGCGGTGCAGCGGTTCCAGTATTGGCGATCAGCGGCCTGCAGGGGAGCGGCAAATCGACGCTGGCCGCGCAGGTGGTGGCGCGCGCCCAGGCACGCGGCCTGAACGCGGCCACGCTGTCGATCGATGACGTCTACCTCACCCGTGCGCAGCGCCAGCGACTGGCCCGCCAGGTGCATCCGCTGCTGATCACCCGCGGGCCGCCCGGCACCCACGACCTGCCGCTGGCCCACGGCGTGCTGGACGCGGTGGCCGCACGCCAGCCCTTCGCGATGCCACGATTCGACAAGCTGGCCGATGAACGCCTGCCCGAGGCTCAGTGGCCGCAGCTGCAGCAGCCATTGGACCTGCTGGTGTTCGAAGGCTGGTTCCTCTGCACACCGGCGCAGGATGACAACGCACTGGACAGCCCGCTGAACGCACTGGAGCGCGAGGCCGACGCCGATGGCCGTTGGCGCCGCTGGTGCAACCAGGCGCTGGCCCGCGACTACCCGGCGTTGTGGCAGCGCTGCGACCGCCTGTGGTTCCTGCAGCCGCCGGATTTCTCGGTGGTACCACGCTGGCGCTGGCAGCAGGAGCAGAACCTGCAGGCCGCGCAGCCGGGCCGGCACGGCATGAGCCGGCCTCAGCTGGAACGCTTCGTGCAGTACTACGAGCGGGTCAGCCGGCAGGCACTGCGCGCCCTGCCCGCCCTAGCCGACCACGTGGTGGTGCTGGACGGCCAGCGCCAGGTGCAGGACGTACGCTGAGCGCGCCTATTCCACCAGGAAGGTTACACGCAGGTTGACCCGCCATTCGGTGATTTCGCCGCTGCCATTGGTGACCACCTTGGTCTCGTTCACCCAGGCGCCCTGGATGCCCTTGACCGTCTCGGAAACCTTCTTCAGCCCGCTGCGCACGGCGTCTTCCACGCTTTTGGGCGAGGAGGCGGTGATTTCGATGACCTTGGCGACCGTCATGGCCTGTACTCCGGCTGGCGCGGGAGACCCCGCAGGAACGCCTACCCTGACGTGAAGAACGTAAAGGCAAGGGCACGGAGGTGTTAGCATCAGAGGGCATGAATCCTGCTCCGAACCTGATCCTGATCGGCCCGATGGGCGCCGGCAAAACCTGCATCGGCCGCCGCCTGGCCGAGCGCTTCACGCTGGACTTCGTCGATGTCGACCAGGCCATCGTCGATGCCGCCGGCGCCAGCATCCCGACCATCTTCGAGCACTCGGGTGAAACCGGCTTCC
Source organism: Stenotrophomonas sp. 99219_Sma (assembly GCF_056480785.1). Taxonomy (NCBI): domain Bacteria; kingdom Pseudomonadati; phylum Pseudomonadota; class Gammaproteobacteria; order Lysobacterales; family Lysobacteraceae; genus Stenotrophomonas; species Stenotrophomonas sp. 99219_Sma. The sequence goes on from NZ_CM151117.1 coordinate 3,450,695, forward strand.
GCAGCCATGAGCGCGAAGCCTTGGCCCGTGTGCTGGAAGGCCGCGGCCAGCTGGTTTCCACCGGTGGAGGCGCCGTACTCGATCCGGATAACCGCGCCCTGATTGCCCAGCGCGGCTTCGTGGTCTACCTGCGGGTCAGCGTGGCCGCGCAGCTGGAACGCCTGGCCCGCGACAAAGGCAGGCCACTGCTGCAGCGCCCGGACCGCGAGCAGGTGCTGCACGATCTGGCTGCTCACCGCGACCCGCTGTACCGCGAACTGGCCGACCTCACCCTCGATACCGACCCGTACACCGCTGCCGACGCGACCGCCCACCTGGTGGTCAAGCTGGCCACGCAATGGCAGCGCCAGGACCTGACCGCATGACTTCCCCCGCCCTGCTGCAGGTCGCCGTTGGCGGCGACCGCGCCCTACTCCATCACCATCGGCGCTGGTGCCCAGACCGACGGCACCGCGTTGGCCTCGCATGTGCGCGGCCGCCACGTGCTGCTGCTCAGCGACAGCGAAGTGGCTCCGCGCTACCTGGCCGCCGTGAAGCAGACGCTGCTGGCCGCACGCCCCGACCTGATCGTCGGCGAGCACGTGCTGGCCGCCGGCGAAGCCTCCAAGACCCTGGCCGAATTCGGCCGCGCGATCGAAGCGCTGGCCGCGCTCGGCGCCACCCGGGATGCCTGCGTGTTCGCCCTCGGTGGCGGCGTGGTCGGTGATCTCGCCGGTTTTGCCGCGGCCTGCTGGATGCGCGGCGTGGACTGCGTGCAGCTTCCGACCACCCTGTTGGCGATGGTCGATTCGTCGGTGGGCGGCAAGACCGCGGTCGACATTCCGGCCGGCAAGAACCTGGTCGGCGCATTCCATCCGCCGCGCGCGGTCATTGCCGATACCCGCGTGCTGGCCACCCTGCCACCGCGCGAGCTGCGCGCCGGCCTGGCCGAAGTGGTGAAGTACGGCGCGCTGGGCGACGCGGTGTTCTTCGAATGGCTGCAGCAGCATGCCGATGCGCTGCTGGCCGGCGAAGACAACGTGCTTTCTGAAGCCATCGCGCGCAGTTGCCGGCACAAGGCCGCCATCGTCGAGCGCGATCCGTTCGAGAAAGGGGGAACGTGCCCTGCTCAACCTGGGACACACCTTCGGCCACGCCATCGAGACCGAACAGGGCTATTCCGCCCCGGGCCGCGATGCGCTGAACCACGGCGAAGCGGTGGCGGTGGGCATGGTGCTGGCGGCAACGCTGTCCACCGACCTGGGCCTGGCCGACGATGCCGACCGCGCGCGCCTGCAGGCGCTGCTGGAACGCCTCGGCCTGCCGGTGGCGATCCCCGCAGGACTGGATCCGCAGGCCCTGCTCGGCCGCATGCGGCTGGACAAGAAGAACGTGGCCGGCCGCCTGCGCCTGGTGCTGTGGCGTGGCATGGGCCGCGCCGAAGTGGTGCCGGACGTGGATGAGGCAGCGGTGCTGAAGGTGCTGTCGGCCCGGTAGTGCCGGCCAACGGCCGGTACGACCGCGTTGCGGCCGGGGTCACCCTGGCCCCGCTACAATCGGCACCATGCACGTCTACCTGCAACATCCCGACGCCGGTGCGCAGGCACCGCGCTTCCTGCGCCTGAGCCTGCAGCCGGATCTGTTCGGCGGCTGGGAACTGCTGCGCGAGAGCGGCCGCGTCGGCAGCCGCTCGCAGCTGCGGCGCGAGCTGTTCCTGCAGGCCGACGAAGCCCGCCATGCCTTCGAGAAGGCCCGCGATGCCGAACTGCATCGCGGTTTCCAGATCCTCTCGCACGGCGACTGACGCCGCTGCCAACTTTCGTCCAAGGAATGCCCATCGTGACCAGCCCTCTCCGCAACGATCGCCTGCTGCGCGCCCTGCGCCGCGAACCGGTGGACTGCACCCCCGTCTGGCTGATGCGCCAGGCCGGACGCTACCTGCCGGAATACCGCGCGACCCGAGCCAAGGCCGGCAGCTTCCTGGCCATGGCCAAGAATCCGGAGATTGCCTGCGAGGTTACCCTGCAGCCGCTGCGCCGCTTCCCGCTGGATGCGGCCATCCTGTTCTCGGACATCCTCACCATTCCCGATGCGATGGGCCTGGAGCTGTACTTCGTCGAAGGCGAAGGCCCGAAGTTCCGCCACCCGGTGCGTGATGAAGCGGCCATCGCCAGGCTGGCGGTGCCGGACATGGAACAGGACCTGGGCTACGTGATGGACGCGGTGCGCCTGATCCGCCGTGAGCTGGACGGCCAGGTGCCGCTGATCGGTTTCTCCGGCAGCCCGTGGACGCTGGCCTGCTACATGGTGGAAGGCGGCGGCAGCAAGGACTTCGCGCGGATCAAGGCGATGGCACTGAACCATCCGCAGGCCCTGCACCGCCTGCTGGAGGTCACCACCGAGGCGGTGATCGCCTATCTCGGCGCGCAGCGCGCGGCCGGTGCACAGGCACTGCAGGTGTTCGACACCTGGGGCGGCGTGCTGTCGCCGTCGATGTACCGCGAGTTCTCGCTGCGCTACCTGCAGCGCATCGCCGAGGGCCTGGAGCGCGGCGAAGGCAACGAGCGCACCCCGCTGATCCTGTTCGGCAAGGGCACCGGCCTGCACCTCGAAGCGCTGTCGCAGACCGGCGCCGATGCGCTGGGCCTGGACTGGACGCTGGACCTGGACGAGGCGATGCGCCGCACCGGCGGCCGCGTCGCCCTGCAGGGCAACCTCGACCCGACCACGCTGTACGCCTCGCCGGATGCGATCGCCGCCGCAGCAGCACGCGTGCTCGACACCTATGCCGCCGGCAACGGCGGCTCGCGCGAGGGCCATGTGTTCAACCTCGGCCACGGCATGTCGCCGGACATGGACCCGGCCCACGTGCAGGTGCTGGTCGACGCGGTGCACGCGCACAGCCAGCGCTGAGCATTGCGCATGCGGTTGCGGCGCGATGTTGATCGCGCCGTGACCCGCAGTGCGCGATCATGACGTCCCCCACGCTGCACCGGCCACACCCCATGTCCACATCGCCATCGACCTACAACCGCCAGCGCCCCCTGCTGTGGCTGGTTTCGTTGGCGATCTTCATGCAGATGCTGGACTCGACCATCGTCAACACGGCCTTGCCGGCGATGGCGGCCAGCCTGGGAGAAAGCCCGCTGCAGATGCAGTCGGTGGTGTTCAGCTACGCGCTGGCGGTGGCCACTTTCATCCCTGCCTCCGGCTGGATTGCCGACCGCTACGGCACGCGTCGTACCTTCCTGGTAGCGATCATCCTGTTCACCCTCGGCTCGCTGGCCTGCGCGCTGGCCCAGCACCTGCACCAGCTGGTTGGGGCACGTGTGCTGCAGGGTATCGGCGGTGCGATGCTGCTGCCGGTCGGCCGCCTGGCAGTGATGCGTTCGGTGCCACGCGAGGACTTCCTGCGCGCGATGAGCTTCATCGCCATCCCCGCGCTGGTCGGCCCGTTGATCGGCCCGACGTTGGGTGGCTGGCTGGTCGAGATCGCGTCGTGGCACTGGGTGTTCCTGATCAACCTGCCGATCGGCGTGATCGGTTTCATCGCCGCGATGAAGATCATGCCCGACCACTACGCCAGCCATCGCACCCGTTTCGACCTGCGCGGCTACATCATGCTGGCCTTTGCGATGGTGGTGCTGTCGCTGGCGCTGGACGGCATCTCCGGGCTCGGAACGCCACATGCGCTGGTGATGCTGATGACCGTGGCCGGCCTGGCCGCACTGGTCGGTTACTGGCTGCATGCCGCCAACTCCACCGCGCCGTTGTTCTCGCTGGCCCTGTTCCGCGTGCCCAGCTACCGCATCGGCATCCTTGGCAACCTGTTCTCGCGCATCGGCAGCAGCGCCATGCCGATGCTGATCCCGTTGCTGCTGCAGGTCGGCCTGGGCCTTGGCCCGATGAACGCCGGCCTGATGATGGTGCCGGTGGCGGCGGCCGGCATGGTGTCGAAGAAGCTGGCGGTGAAGCTGGTCGAGCGCTACGGCTACCGCCGCGTGTTGATGGTGAACACCGTGCTGGTGGGCCTGGCGATGGCCAGCTTCATCCTGATGACACCCGGCCAGCACCTGGCCTGGCGCCTGCTGCAGCTGGCGTTCTTCGGCGCGGTCAATTCACTGCAGTTCACCGTGATGAACACCGTGACGCTGCGGGATCTGGACCGCGAGTTCGCCAGTTCCGGCAACAGCCTGCTGTCGATGGTGATGATGCTCGCCGCCGGTTTCGGTGCCGCGGCGGCCGGCAGCCTGCTGGCCGCGTTCGGCAATCACCTGGACAGCAACAGCGCCACCGCGGCACTGCATGCGACGTTCCTGTGCGTGGGCGCGATCACCCTGACCTCGACGATGATCTTCTGGCAGCTGCCGGACACCAAGCCGGAGCCACGGCAGGTCGAGCACGTCGCGGAGTGAGGGGGTTCGGCAGGGTTGCACCCTGCACCCGCTAGAAGCCGCAGCAACAGCAAAAACCGGCTCTGTGAATGCTGTGCGCTGGGCGGTGCGGTGTGGGGCTTCAGGACACGCCGTAAACCCATCCGTGAAGTGACCCCCGGGAGTTGGACACCAGATCCAACCCCGAGGGATACATGAACAAATACGACGCGCGTTTCAAACTGCAGGTCGCCAAAGAGGCCTGCAAGACCTCCACATCGGTCAAAGCCATTGCCCGTCGCCACGGCCTGGAGTTCTCCACGGTCAGGCGCTGGGTGGCGACCTATCGGCTGCATGGTAGGCGGGGATTTCATCGCCAGGCCCGGTCCTATGACCTCCCGTTCAAGCTGGCTGTCCTGGAGAAAATGAGTCAGGACGGCATGTCCGGGCGCGAGGCCACCACCTACTTTCAAATTGGCGATGCCGGCGCGGTGGGGCGATGGCGGCGCCTGTATGCTCAAGGCGGTGCCCAAGCGTTGGCACCCCCTCCGCCGCCGCCCCGAAAGCCGATGAAAAAGACCCGTTCGTCCAAGCCACCTGAGGATATGAGCCGCGATGAGCTGCTCAAGGAAGTCGCCTATCTGCGTGCGGAGACCGACTACCTAAAAAAACTCGATGCCTTGATCCGGGAAGAGCAGGCGGCGCAGGACGCAAAGCGCAAGCCGTCCAAGGATTGAGGCAGGTTCATACGCTGTCGCTTCTGCTTGAAGCAGCTGAGCTGTCACGCAGTACGTTCTATTACCAGAACCATGTCCTGGCCCATCCGGATCAGGATGAGGCAGCCCTGTGCGAGCGCATCCGTGCAATCTACGATCAAAGCCAAGGGCGCTATGGCTATCGCACGGTGACGCTGGAATTAGCCAATCAGGGTCATCGGACCAATCACAAGCGGGTTCAGCGCCTGATGGGGGAGATGGGACTGAAATCGCGGGTGCGTGTGAAGCGCTACCAAGCCTTCAAGGGGGCGGCCAATGTTGTGGTTGGCAATGACCTCAATCGCCAGTTCCATGCAGAGCGGCCCAACCAGAAGTGGGTGACTGACGTGACCGAGTTCAAGGTGCAGGGTATGAAGCTGTACCTGTCGCCGATCATGGACCTCTACAACGGCGAAATCGTGGCTTATCAGATCAAGCGTCGGCCCGTATTTGATCTGGTGGGTCAAATGCTGGAGGAGGCCATCAAGAAGCTTTCCCCGGATGAGCGCCCCATGATCCACTCCGACCAGGGCTGGCAGTACCAGCATGAAAACTACCGGCACATGCTGGAAAAGCACTCGTTGAAACAAAGCATGTCCCGGCGCGGCAACTGCCTGGACAATGCGGCGATGGAAAGCTTCTTTGGAACGCTGAAGTCGGAATTCTTCTACCTGAACAGCTTTGACAGCCTCGAGAGTCTGGAGGCTGGGCTGGTGGAATACATCCAGTACTACAACGAAGAACGCATCAAACTGAAACTGAAAGGTCTGAGCCCGATAAAGTACCGGGAGCAGGCCCAATCGGCCGCCTGACCCCGTCCAAGCCTCGGGGGTCACTTCACCTTGGGGGCTCGATGGCGCCATCCATGGCGCCAACGGTCCTGCAGCCCCACACCGCCCCACCCCCGATAGTTTCCCGGTGACGGTAAGTAGATCCACGCCATGCGTGGATGAAACTTCATCGAAATCGAATATTTCGATATCGGAAAGATCTGAGCCGAGCATGGCTCGGCTCTACAGAAAGCAACTGTCGGCACCTCGCGAGAATCTGTCGAAGGCGGGGTGGGTCCGGTTGCGGGGGCGTGAGCCGCATGGGCCCGAGGCATGCCTCGGGCGAGTTGGGCAGGAGGCCCAACCCCGGTCTTGCCGTGTGCGCAGGACAGCGCACACGAGCAAGCGGCGACCGAGCTTACATGGACGTACTTGCAGCGTCCCCCGCAACCGGACCCACCCCGCCATCCCACGGATTGCACGCTTTTGACGTTGACGTTGCTTCTGCAGGTGCAGGGCTGCAAGCCCTGCAATAATCCCTACCTTCCCATCACCCGGGCAATCGCTTCCACCAGCAGTGCCCCGGTCACCGGCTTGCGCAGGAAGCCGCCGATGCCGGCCGCCTCCACCTGCTGCTGCAGGTCCGGGTCGGTACGCGCGGTCACCGCCAGCAGCGGCAGCATGTAGCCCTGGTTGCGCAGATGCTGGGCCAGCTCGAAGCCGCTCAGGCCCGGCAGGTCGAGATCCAGCAGGCCGACGTCGAAATCACCGGCACTGATCTCACGCAGTGCCGCCAGCGCATGGCCCGCATGTACCACCTCGTGCCCGCGCGCACTCAGCAGCCCGCGCACTACATCGGCCACAGTCGCGTCGTCCTCCACCAGCAGTACCCGCAATGGCGGCATGTTGGCCGCGTCCTCGCGGTGCGTTTCACCATCTGCTTCGGCATCGGCATCGACCACCATGGGCAACGGCAACGTCACGCCGAAGCAGGTGCCGCGACCGAGCTGGCTCTCCACCTGGATCCGCCCCTGCATCGCATGCGCCAGTTCGCGGCAGATCGCCAGGCCCAGGCCACTGCCGCCGTACTGCGCCGCGGTACGTGCACCATCGGCCTGCTCGAAGCGGCGGAACAGGCGTTGCTGTTGCTCCTGACTGATGCCGGGGCCGGTGTCGCGCACTTCGAAATGCAGCGATCGCAGCTCGGCGTCGCTGCGCGCGTGCAGGGTGATGGTGCCACGGCTGGTGAACTTGACCGCATTCGAAAGCAGGTTCAGCAGGATCTGCCGTACCCGCATCGCGTCGCCGGTGGCCTGCAGGCCGGGCGGCAACTGGTTGTCGAGGGTGAAGCGCAGGCCCTTCTGTGCAGCCAACGGGCCCATCAGCGCCGCCAGGTCCTGCAGCAGGCAGCTCAGCGCGAACGGCTTGGACTGCAACTCCAGACGGCCGGATTCGATCCGCGCCAGGTCCAGCGCATCGTTGACCAGATGCAGCAGGTGCTCGCCGGCGTGGCGGATTGATTGTGTATAGCCGCGCTGCTGCGGATCCAGCGGTGAGGACAGCAGCAGCTCGCTCATGCCGAGCACACCGGTCATCGGCGTGCGGATCTCATGACCAAGGTTGGCCAGGAAGCGGGTCTTGGCCGCCGACGCCTGCTCGGCCAGCTCCTGCTTGTGCAGCGCCAGCTGATAGGCGTGGCGACGCTGCAGGCGGCGACGGTACAGCCAGGCGAACCAGCTGGTCAGCAGCAGCGCGAACGAGGCCAGCACCAGCAGGCCGGACAGGCTGCGCCACCACGGTGGCTGCACGCGGAATTCCAGGCTCTGCACCCGTGACCAGACATGGTCGGCCGACCGCGCCTGCACTTCCAGCCGATAGCTGCCCGGTGCCAGCCGCGAGAACAGGCGCTCACCGGCCGGTCCCACTTCCACCCAGTCCGGGTCATAGCCGGCCAACCGGTAACGATAGGTATTGGACGCCGAATCGGCGAACGACAACAGGCGCGCGACGATGCGCAGATCGCGGTCGCCATCGGCGATCTGCAACGGCGTGTCGTGGGTGAGGTCCAGCACCTGCTCGTTGCGGCGCACCTCCACCCGCTCGATCACCAGCGGCGCACGCCGCATCGAGGGCCGCACCTGCTCCGGGTCGAACACCACCACACCGGCCGGCGTACCCGCCACCAGATGGCCGTCTCCCGACATCACCAGCGTATGCTCGCGGAATTCCTGGCTCGGCAGGCCGTCATGCACGCCATACAGGCGCACGCTCTGGCCATCGGCGCCGATGCGCACCAGGCCACGCGCGCTGGTTGCCCACGCCACCCCCTGTGCATCGACCACCAGCCCCGAAGCGGAGATCGCCGGGTAGCCCTGCTCGGCACCGATCACGGCCTGCCGCTCCAGCCGGCCCTGGCTCCAGCGGTAGCGCGACAGTCGGCCATCCTCGGACAGCCAGACCTGGCCATCGCTGCCCACGTGCAGTGCATGGATCGCGGTCGCCGGTGCGCCCGGTACCGGCTGGAAGCGCTCGCTTTCCGGCAGCCACTGCAGCAGGCCTCGGCTGCTGGCCAGCCAGATATGGTCCTGCGGCCCGCATTCCACATCGAGATTGAGCTGGCCCTGCTGCAATCCGCGCTGGCCATTTTCCAGCTGACGCCGCAGGCGCCCATCCAGATCGCGCTGCTGAAGACCCGACGGCAGCATCAGCCAGAGGCTGTCACCATCACAGGTCATCATCGATTCGATGACCCCTTCCATGGTCGCGTCGGCGGCGGCATCCCGGCCCCAGCGGCGCAGATCTCGCCGCTTCGGGTCGTAGCGCAGCAGCGCGTCGTTGGAGCCGATCCAGACCTGGCCGCGGCGATCCTCGCGCACCGAGGTCAGCCAGTGCATGCCGTTGACCCAGGTGCGGTGCTGTTCGATGCGGCCGGTCTTCGGATCGAAGCGGTCCAGCGCGCCGTGGCTGCCGACCGTCCAGATGCCGCCGTTGCTGGATGGGCTGGTACCCAGCACGAAGGCATTGCGCAGCGAGCGCGGGTCGTCCTCCAGCCGCGACAGCACCGAGAACTGCCACCAGCGCGGCAGCAGGTGCCACAGGCCGGCGTTGGTGCTGGCCAGCCAGATGCCCCCCTCGCGATCCTCGTAGGCGCCGGTCCAGTTCGGGCGTACCGGGCCACGCGCCACCGCGCTGTACAGCGGCACGGCCTGGTACTGGCCATCGACCGCGCGGCCAAGGCCGGTGCGGGTGTCCAGCCAGTGCCCGCCCTGCTCGTCGCGCAGCATCATGCCCAGCACCTGTTCGCCTTCGGGCAGCTTCCAGGACGGTGCCTCAAAACGACCATCGGGACGACGCACGATGGCACCGGCCATCGTGCTGATCCAGAGGCTGCCATCGGGCTCGGCCGTCAGGCCATTGATCAGCAGGCTGGGAACGATGCCGGCACCAACCCGTTCAAAGTCCGTGCCGGTCCAGCGCGCGACACCATGCTTGGTGCCGATCCACAGGCTGCCATCGGCCAGGGTTGCCAGATAAGGCACCGATGCGGCCGGCAGGCTGCGTGGGTTGTTCGCTTCGGGCAGGAAGCGCTGCAGCCGGTCCTGGTTGTCCAGGCGGTACAGACCACCTTCGTGGGTGCCGAACCAGACCGAACCATCCGGCGTGGTGGCCAGGCTCCAGACCGTGTTGGTGCCCATCAACGGCTGGCTGCTGCGGTCGTAGAAATGCAGCTGGCGGCGATCGGCCGACATCCGTACCAGGCCCGCGTTCTCGGTGCCGATCCAGAGCTGGTTGCGGGCATCGACCAGCACCGTCCAGATGCGGTTGTCGCGCAGGCCGTCTTCCGAGCGCCAGATCCGGTAGTTGCGCCCGTCGTAGCGGGCCAGACCGTCGTTGGTGGCGATCCAGAGGTAACCGTAACGATCCTCGGCCATGCGATTCACGGTATTGGACGGCAAGCCGTCGAACACCGTCACCTGGCGCGGGCTCGGTGGCACCGGCTGCGCCGCAGCGGGCGACAGGCAGCACAGGAGGACCAGCAGCAGCATCGCCGCCCGCAGATACACCACCGATTGCCTCCTCACGCTGCTTCTGATGATTCCCGCACTACGGGCGTCGGCATGGTAAACCGAAAGTCGCGCCGTTCACGCCCGGCACTGGCGCATTCAAAGGGCGGTTTGTCGTTTTGCGCGCGCCTGGGCAATGGCAGTCACCAGCATGTCACCGGTCACCGGCTTGCGCAGGAAGCCATCGAACCCGGCCGCCAGGACCTGGGTCTCGGCGTAGGCATCGGAGCGCGCGGTGACCGCCACCAGGGGGAGTTCATAGCCCATGGTACGCAGCTGGCGAGCGATGGCGGTGCCGTCCAGCGCGGGCAGATCGAGATCGAGCAGGCCCACGTCAAAACCATCGGTGGCAATCTCCGAAAGCGCGCCCAGGCCATGCAGCACGTGCACCACGTCGTGGCCACGGCCACGCAGCAGGCCGGCGATGACCTCGGCCACGGTCGCGTCATCTTCCACCAGCAGGATGCGCAGCGGCGGCAGCACCGGCAGCACCGGCGACTCGCCCGGCGCATTGGCGGCCTGCCGGATCCAGGGCAGCGGCAACCACACCCGGAATCGCGCGCCCTTGCCCGGCTGGCTGTCCACTTCGATGCGTCCGTTCATGGCCACGGCCAGCTCCTGGCAGATCGCCAGGCCCAAACCGCTGCCGCCATAGCGCGACGCGGTGCGCGGGCCGTCCGCCTGTTCGAAGCGATGGAACAGGCGGTCCTGCTGTTCGGCGTTGATGCCCGGGCCGGTGTCATGCACTTCGAAGCAGAGTCCGCCACCGTTCTCTTCCAGGCGCACGGCAAGGCCGACGTGCCCGCGCTCGGTGAACTTGATTGCATTGCCCAGCAGGTTGAGCAGGATCTGCCGCACGCGCATCTCGTCGCCGCTGACGCTGATCGGCCCCGGCGGATCGCCCCCACGCTGGAACCCCAGGTTGCGCTGCTTCGCCATCGGCTCCATCAACGCCTGCACCTGGTCGAGCAGGCCAGCCAGATCGAATGGTCGCAGGTCCAGCTCCAGCCGGCCGGCCTCGATGCGGGCCAGATCCAGCGCGTCATTGACCAGCCGCAGCAGGTGGCTGCCAGCCTGCTGGATCGAGCCTGCATAGCTGCGCTGCACCGCATCCAGCGGGGTGGCCAGCAGCAACTCGCTCATGCCGAGCACACCGGTCATCGGCGTGCGCACCTCATGGCCCAGCGTGGCCAGGAACCGGCTCTTGGCCTGAGAGGCCTGCTCTGCCAGTTGCTGCTTGTGCACGGTCAACTGCCATTGCTGGCGGCGGCGCAGGCGCGCACGGATCGACCACACCAGGATAAGCAGCAGCAGCGAGCCGATCAGCAGGTAGCCGAAGATCGCCATGCCGCTGCGCCACCAGGGTGGCAGCACCTTCACCTGCAACCGCTGTGAAGGCGTCCACGTGCCACTGGCCGTTGCCGCCTGGACTTCAATGACGTAGCTGCCGGTCGGCAGCCGCGACAGCGTGCGCTGGCCGTCACCGCCCTGCTCCACCCAGTTCTGGTCGTAGCCCTGCACCCGGAAGCGGTAACGGTTGCCCTGCGGATTGGCATAGGAAAGCAGTCGCGCATCGATCTGCAGATCACGATCATCCGGCCCCAGCAACAGCGTGCCGGTGGTCGGCAGCGGTTGCCAGCCACGGGCATCATCACGCCGCACGCGGACCTCGGCGATCACCAGCGACGACGGCGGCAGCACCGCATCGGCAGCATTCACATCGAACACGACCAGGCCGGTCTGGGCCACCGCGAGCACGCGACCATCGGCATTCACCGCCGGCGGCCTGCTGGTGAACTCGGCGTCGGGCAGGCCATCGCGTTCGTTGAACTGCTGCAGGCGGCGCGTTTTCGGGTCCCACCGCAGCAGGCCACGTGGCGTGGTCGCCCACAGGCGGCCGTCTTCGGCCAGCGCCAGTCCTCCCATGCTGACCGAGGGCACGCCAGCACTGCCATCGATGCGCTGGATCAGGCGCAGGCTCATGCCATCCCATTGGTAGCGTTCCAGCGCGCCCTGCCGGGCCAGCCACAGCTGCTGTGGATCCACCCACACCAGATCGTAGATCAGCCCGCGCGAAACGCCCGGCACCGCTTCGAAGCGCCCGGCCTGTTCACGCCAGATCCCCATGTCGCCCATCACCCAGGCCTTGCCCTGTGCATCAAAGCGGATCTGCTCAACCGGTGAATCGGCGGTCTTGCGGAGATCCTCCAGCGGGTAACTACGCAGCACGCGGCCATCGGCGCTGCGCTGCTGCAGGCCCAGGTTCATCACCGACAGCCAGACCGTGCCATCGGGGGCCTGCCGCATCAGATCGATGCGCTGGCGCAGATCGGCTCCCCCATCGATATGCCAATCGTGCAGCGCGCGGGTGGCCGGGTCGTACACGCTGATGCGGCCGGCACGCCCCAGCCACAGGCGCCCGTCCGGCCGCGGCAGCACCGACCACACCGCCCCGCTGCCGATCTCGCGATCGCTGGCCAACAACTTCAGTACTCCCTGCGCGTCCAGCTGGTACACGCCATGCGCTGAGCCGACGTAGTAATTCCGGCCATCACTGGCTGCACTCAGCAGGTACTGGCTGTCCAGCGGCTTGCCGTCAAGCTGGTTCCAGATCGAAAACCGGCGCCAGTCCGGCGGCAGGTAGGCCAGGCCCTGGGTCAGCAGCGCCACCCACAATCCGCCCTCATGGTCCTGCATCAGATCAAGCACACCGCTCTGGGCAGTGAGGAAGCCACTGCCGCGGTCGCCGTCGAGCCGCCGCAGCATGCTGGCATCTCCACGCAACAGGCCATCGGAGGTGCCCGCCCAGTAACCGCCCTGGCGATCGGCCAGCACCAGTGCCGAACGCAGGCGCGCACTGTCGGCCCAGCGCGGACGGCTGACCCGGTCCTGCGCGTCGATACGGTAGAGGCCGTCATTCTGGCTGCCGGCCCAGATCGAGCCATCGGGGTCGCGGCTCAGGCGCAGCACACTCAGCGCCCCCAGTTCGCGCGGCGCGACAGCCTCGAATCCAGTCCCGTTCCAGCGCGCAATGCCCGCCTCGGTGCCGATCCACAGTCGCCCCTGCGCATCGACCAGGCTGCTGTAGATGGTATTGCTGGGCAACCCGCCAGGACGGGCCGGATCATGCTCGAAGAAGCGCAGGCTGCCGTCTTCACCGAAACGGCAGACGCCATGGCCACTGGTGCCGATCCACAGTGCATCCTCGGCGTAGGCCAGCGTCCAGAACTGGCTCATGCAGGGGCCGTTGACCGCATCGAAGGTCTTGAAGCGTTCGCGGTCGGCATCCAGCCGTGCCACGCCCTTGCCATTGATGCCGACCCAGACGCGGTCCAGGGGATCGACCAGCAGGGTCTCGATCTCGTTGCCGGGCAGCGAGCCCGGCTGCTCCGGATCATGTTCCCAGACCCGCAGGTTGCCGCCGTCATAGCGCACCAGGCCACCATCGGTGGCCGCCCAGATATGGCCCTGGCGGTCCTCGGCCAGCGCCAGCACCATGCGCGAGGGCATGCCTTCAGCTGCACCGAAACGGCGCAGGCGCGGTGTTTCCGCCATGTCGAGGGCCGTGGCCGCCGTGGCGAACGCCATCAGCAGCAGCCCCATTCCCGCGATGCCTCGGCACCACAGGCGCCAACCGCTCGTCATCCTGAACCCCCCTGTCCTGTCCCGATTGTCACACAGGGCCGGGTTCATGGCTGCAACAGCCTGTTTCCACCGGTGGACCCACCACGAACTGTTGCAGCCATGCACGCAACGTTGGCGGGGGGCTGTGCGTATGATCGCAACGTCCCCCTTCCGGAGCCCGCCATCGATGCGTCCCTGCCTGGCCCTGCTGCCGATGCTGCTCGCCACCGCCCCCGCCTGGGCGGATGCAGATACCTATCGCCTCGATCCGGTGCATACGCGTGTGCTGTTCACCATCGACCACGCGGGTTACTCGCAGGCGATGGGGACGGTCTCCGGCAGTGAGGGCCGCCTGCAGTTCGATCCCGACAACTGGCGCGAGGCCACACTGGATGTCGAGGTCCCCGTGTCGCGATTGGACCTAGGTGATGCCAAATGGAACCAGGCCACGCTGGCCCGCAGCCTTCTGGATGGCGAGCGTTTCCCGAAGGCACATTTCGTCTCCAGCCGGGTCGAACCGATCGATGCCAAGCGTGCGCACGTGATCGGTACCCTGACCCTGCGCGGCGTCAGCCAGGAAGTCACCCTGGACGTGACCCTCAACGCCATCAAGCGCTACCCCCTTCCCCCGTTCCGACGCACCGCCGGTTTTTCCGCCAGCACCACGCTGAGCCGGCGCGCGTTCGGCATCACCGCCTGGCCGGGCGTCATCGGTGATGCAGTACAGCTGAGGATCGAGGCTGAAGCCACCCTCGACCGCAGCGACGCCCCGGGAACTCCCGCTCCCGTTCCGCACTCCGACCCCAAGACGGCCCGCTAGAGGACCTTTCATGACCGCCAAGAACACCCCCGCCGCCTGGGGGAGTGTCAGCCAGATCCTGCATTGGTTGATCGCACTGCTGATCCTCGCCCTGGGCGTGGTCGGCCTGACCATGGGCGAACTGCCCAAGACGCCCAAGTACTTCTGGGTCTACACCGCACACAAGTCGATCGGCATCACCGTACTGGCGCTGGTGCTGTTCCGCCTCGGCTGGCGCCTGTACGCCGGCGCCCCCAAGCCGGTGCCGGGCGTGCCCAGCTGGCAGGAGCGCATCGCAAGCGCCACCCACGTGCTGTTGTATGTGCTGATGTTCGCCATCCCACTGTCGGGCTGGCTGTACGACTCGGCCAGTGGCCTGCGCCCGTTCCGCTGGTTCGGCCTGGTTGATGTGCCCAAGCTGAGTGGCCCGGATCCGCAGGTCGTCGCGGTGTCCCACGCCATCCACGAATACGGCTTCTGGCTGTTGATCGCGGTGGTGCTGGCCCATGCCGGCGCTGCCTTCTACCACCACCTGTTCCAGCGCGATGCAACGCTGTCCCGCATGTTGCCGCGCGGCTGGCTCGCCTCCCCTCAGAAGGACTGACCGATGAACCTGAAACTGACCACTCCGGCCGCCGTGGCCGCCGCCCTGGCCGGCATGCTGGCCACCGCCCCGGCGCTCGCTGCGGACTACGCGCAGGCCCCCGGCGCCGGCTCGATCCTGGTGTTCGCCACCAAGTACGACGGCGAAGTGTTCACCGGCAGCTTCCCGGGCTTTGCCACCAAGCTCAGCTTCGACCCGGCCAACCCGGCCGCCGGTTCGCTGGACGTGGTGATTCCGCTGGCCGGTGCCAAGAGCGGCAACAGCGACCGCGACTCGACCCTGCAGACCGCCGACTTCTTCAACGTCGGCAAGTTCGCCACTGCGCGTTACACCGCCAAGGGCTTCCGTGCGGTGGGCAACGACCAGTTCGCCGCCGACGGCACGCTGGAGCTGCGCGGCGTCAGCAAGCCGGTCACCCTTACCTTCACCTGGAAGCCGGGCACCCAGCCGGTGTTGACCGGCAAGGCCACCGTCAAGCGCCTGGACTTCGGCGTCGGCAGCGGTGACTGGGCCGACACCAAGACCATCCCGGATGAAACCGCGATCAGCACGATCGTGAAGTTCGACGCGAAATGATCAACGGGCCGGGGCACCGCCCCGGCCATCATCTCCGGTGGTGCCGGCCGCTGGCCGGCAACCTCACCGATGCGGGCAGGTGCCGGCCAGCGGCCGGCACTACCGATCGACGGCCAGCCACGCCCGAACCGCAGCCGCGTCGAACGGCCAGTCCAGCTCACGGTCGCCGCGCTCGTCGCGCAGCACCGGCACCCGCGCGCCGTAGCGCGATTCCAGCGCTGGCTGGTCATCCAGGAACACCGATTCGAATTCCGGCGCCCGGGCCTTGGCCAGCTCGGCCAGCGCCATGTCGCACAGGTGGCAGTCGTCACGCTGGAACAGAGTCAACACCGGCAGGGTCCCCTTGGTGGAAATGCTGCGCCGCAGCCATTGAAGTGCGGCGTGAACCGCTAGAATAGCGGTCTCTTCCGGTACCCGCAGTACGGCAACCATGGCTGTCAGCACGTTCGACGTTTTCAAGATCGGCATTGGCCCGAGCTCCTCGCACACCGTCGGGCCGATGAAGGCCGCCGAGCGATTCATCCACCGCTGGCTGCTCGACCCGGGCCGCCTGCACGAGGTCGCGCGCATCCGCGCCGATGTCTATGGCTCGCTGGCGCTGACCGGCCGCGGCCATGGTACCGACAAGGCGATCCTGCTCGGCCTGGAAGGGCAGCGGCCGAACCTGATCGACCCGGACATCATTCCGGCGACGCTGGAGCGCATCCGCAGCAGCAAGCGCATCCAGCTGATGGGCCAGCACGAGATCGCCTTCGACGAAAAGCGCGACCTCGGCATGAACAAGCGCCAGAAGCTGCCGTACCACACCAACGGCATGCGCTTCACCGCGTACAACGCCGAGGACGAAGTAATTGCCACCCGCGATTACTACTCGGTCGGTGGCGGCTTCGTGGTCAACCAGGACGACGCGGCCGATGACCGCATCGTGCCCGACGAGACCCCGCTGCCCTACCCGTTCAAGAGCGGCGACGAGCTGCTGGCGCAGACCGCACGCAGCGGCCTGAGCATTGCCCAGTTGATGTTCGAGAACGAGAAGTGCTGGCGCAGCGAAGACGAGATCCGCGCCAACCTGCGCGAGATCTGGAGCGCGATGCAGTCGTGCGTCGCGCGTGGCATCCGCGAGGAAGGCGTGCTGCCGGGTGGCCTGAAGGTCGGCCGTCGTGCACCGGCGCTGTACCGCGAGCTGTCGTCGAAGCCGGAAGCGGCGATGCGCGATCCGCTGACCACGCTGGACTGGGTCAACCTGTACGCACTGGCGGTGAACGAAGAAAACGCCGCCGGTGGTCGCGTGGTGACCGCGCCGACCAACGGTGCAGCCGGCGTGCTGCCGGCGGTGCTGCACTACTTCGACCGTTTCTGCCCCGGCGCCAACGAGCAGCGTGTGTTCGACTTCCTGCTGACCTCGGCGGCGATCGGCATCCTGTACAAGGAAAACGCTTCGATTTCCGGTGCCGAAGTGGGCTGCCAGGGCGAAGTGGGCGTGGCCTGCTCGATGGCGGCCGGCGGCTTGGTCGCGGCGCTGGGCGGCAACCCGAGCCAGATCGAGAATGCTGCGGAAATCGGCATGGAACACAACCTGGGCCTGACCTGCGACCCGATCGGCGGCCTGGTGCAGATCCCGTGCATCGAGCGCAATGCGATGGGTGCGGTGAAGGCGATCAATGCCTCGCGCATGGCGATGCGCGGCGACGGCAAGCACAAGGTGTCGCTGGACAAGGTGATCAAGACCATGCGCGATACCGGCCGCGACATGCAGGACAAATACAAGGAAACCAGCCGCGGTGGCCTGGCGGTGAACGTCATCGAGTGCTGATGGCCGCAGCCAGGCATGGCCTGGCTCTACCCTGCAGCCGGGCATGAGCCCGGCTCAACATCGGACGACACCGTCACCGCGTTCCGGTTAGGCTCGGGGCTCCCCTACCCCGGATTGGCCCCATGCGCGTGATCGCTGCTGCCCTGCTTGCCTGCCTGCCGCTGTCCGCGCTTGCCGCGCCGACCTATGGTCCGCGGCTGGAAGGTTTCGACTACGGCTATCCGGTGAAGACTTTCGGGCTGGAATCGCAGCGGCAGCCACTGGAAATGGCCTATCTGGATGTCCTGCCCAAGCGCCGCGCCATCGGTGCGGTGGTACTGCTGCACGGCAAGAATTTCTGCGCAGCCACCTGGCAGCAGACCATCGCACCGCTGCTGAACGCCGGTTACCGGGTGATCGCCCCGGACCAGGTGGGCTTCTGCAAATCCAGCAAGCCCGAACGCTACCAGTATTCGTTCGCGCAGCTGGCCGCCAACACCCATGCCCTGCTGCAACAGCTGCAGCTGGGTGATGTACCGGTGCACCTGGTCGGTCATTCGATGGGCGGCATGCTGGCGGTGCGCTACGCGCTGATGTTCCCGCAGGACCTGCGCAGCCTGTCACTGGTCAATCCAATCGGGCTGGAAGACTGGAAGGCGCTGGGTGTTCCCTGGCGCAGCGTGGACACGTGGTACGCCGGCGAAATGAACATCAGCTATGACAGCATCCGCCGCTACCAGCTGGACGTGTACTACGACGGCAAATGGAAGCCGGCGTATGAACCGTGGGCGCGGATGCAGTCGGGCATGTATGAAGGCCCGGGCAAGCAGGTCGTTGCGTGGAGCCAGGCACTGGCATCGGACATGGTGTTCAACCAGCCGGTGGTCTACGAACTGAAGAATCTGCAGGTGCCGACCACGTTGTTCATCGGCCAGAAGGACCGCACCGCGATCGGCCGTGACCTGGCGCCGCCTGCGGTGAAGGCGACGCTGGGCAATTATCCGGTGCTGGGCAGAGCAGCGGCCGCGGCCATTCCGGGCGCGACGCTGGTCGAGTTCGCCGAACTGGGCCATTCGCCGCAGGTGCAGGACCCGAAGCAGTTCAATGCGGCATTGTTGAAGGCGTTGAGGTCGCGTTGAGATTGCGGGCCCGCCGGGCATGGCCCGGCGAGCGCAGCAGCACGGACATCAACCCACGATCCGCAGCACGTCATCCAGCAACGCGGCCGCAGTGACTTCCGCACCCGCGCCCGGCCCCTGGATCAGCAACGGCTGGCGGTGATAGCGATCGCTGTGGATGGCCACGCGGTTGTCGGTGCCCGCGCCCTGCGCCAAGGGGTGATCGGCCGGCAACTCGCGCAGGCCTACCTGCGCACCCTCGCCATCAACGCGGCCGACGAAACGCAGCACACGACCATTGTCGCGCGCCTGCTGCCAACGCGCCTGCAGCGGCGCATCCAGTTGCTCCAGTGCGGCCACCGCATCCTCCAGCGGCAGCGCTGCCAGCGCTTCAGGCACCAGTGAATCCACCTGCACCTGCGAAGCATCCAGCGCCAGCCCGCTGCTGCGCGCCAGGATCAGCAGCTTGCGGCGCACGTCCTCGCCGGACAGATCCAGACGCGGGTCCGGTTCGGTATAACCGGCCGCCAGCGCCTCGCGCACCGCCGCCGAGAACGGCGATTGGCCGTCATAGCGATGGAACAGCCACGCCAGCGAGCCGGACAGCACGCCCTCGATGGCGTGGATGTGGTCGCCACCGGCTACCAGCGCGCGCAGGCTGCTCAGCAACGGCAGGCCGGCACCGACGGTGGCGCTGTCGCCATAGCGTGCGCCACTGTCTGCGCAGCTCTCGGCGATGGCCGTGGCACGTGCCAGCTGCGCACCGCGGCCCAGCTTGTTGGCGGTGACCACGTGCACCCCACGCGCCAGCCACTGCACGTGACGTGCGGCCACATCTTCGCTGGCAGTGGCATCGACCACCACGTCACCCCGTTCCAGCCCTTCGGCGCTCGCCCATGGCGGTGAGCTGAGACCGTCACGCGGTGCGCGTCGTGCCAGCTCCAGCGGCAACGCCAGATCACGGTCGATCGCCAGTGCGGTGCGCGAATTGGCCAGCCACTGCACGCTGGGCAGTTCCAACCCGCGTGCCTGCAACGCCTGGTAGCGCTGCACGAAGGCAGAGCCCACCGTGCCGGTGCCGAGCAGCGCCAGGCGTCCCACGCCCAGCGCAGGAATGTCAGCGGCGAGCGCGCTCATGCATCCACCACCTGTTTGCGGCGCGCAGCCGCATCGATCACGGCTTCGGCGCGCTGCAGCGCTGCGCCGAGATCAGCCAGCAGGTCACGCTCGGCCTCGATGCCGACCGACAGGCGCAGCAGGCCTTCGCTGATGCCGGCGGCCGCGCGCGCTTCAGCGGTCATCGCCGCATGGGTCATGGTGGCCGGGTGCGCGATCAGGCTTTCGACGCCACCCAGCGATTCGGCCAGGGTGAAGCAGCGCAGGCCATCGACGAAGGCACGCACTGCGGCATGCGGATCATCGCCTTCGCAGTCGGCCAGTTCGAACGACAGCATCGCGCCGAAGCCGCTTTGCTGGCGCGCGGCGATGGCGTGGCCCGGGTGATCGGCCAGGCCCGGGTAGTACACCGTGCCGACCGCCGGATGCTGATCCAGCAATGCGACGATCGACGCGGTGTTTTCCTGGTGCACGCGCAGGCGCGCATCCAGCGTGCGCAGGCCGCGCAGGGTCAGGAACGCATCGAACGGCGAGCCGGTCAGGCCCAGCGCGTTGCCCCACCACACCAGCTGCTCGTGCAGCGCCGGATCGCGCGCGACCACCGCCCCACCGACCACATCGCTATGGCCATTGATGTACTTGGTGGTGGAATGCAGCACAAGGTCCGCGCCGAACGACAGCGGCTGCTGCAGTGCCGGCGACAGGAAGGTGTTGTCGACTACCACCAGTGCACCGGCCTTGTGCGCGGCCTCGATGACGAAGCGCAGGTCGGTGATGCGCAGCAGCGGGTTGGACGGGGTTTCCACCAGCACCAGCTTCGGCTGCGTGGCCAGCGCCTGCGCCAGTGCGCGCGGATCGGTCAGGTCGGCGGTGACCAGTTCGAAGTGGCCCTTTTTCGCCAGCGCATTGAACAGGCGCCAGCTGCCGCCGTATGCATCGTGCGGCACCACCAGGGTGTCGCCCGGCTGCAGCAATGCGTTCAACACCAGGTTGATCGCACCCATGCCGGTGGCGGTGATGACGCCGCCGGCGCCGCCCTCCAGTTCCGCCAGCGCCTCGCCGAGCAGGTCACGGGTCGGGTTGCCACTGCGCGTGTAGTCGTACTGGCGCTTGTTGCCGAAGCCTTCAAAACTGAAGTTCGACGAAAGCACGATCGGCGGCGTGACCGCACCATGCGCGGTGTCCCGATCGATGCCGGCACGGACGGCGGCAGTGGTGCGACTACAGGACGGCTCGTTTGCGTGCAGGCTCATGCGGACTCTCCAGAAGTGCGGAAGGCGGTGGCGAGGATCGCGTCGATGCGATCGGTTTCTTTGAGGAAGGCGTCGTGGCCGTAGGGCGAGCGCAGCACGCGCAGACTGCCGCGCGGGCCCAGCCCTTCGACCAGACCGACCAGGTCGGCCAGCGGCACCAGGCGGTCACCCTCCACCGCGACAACTACGGTGGGCGGCAGGATCGCGGTGGGGTCGACGCGGTGCAGGTCGATCGATTCGGACAGGCGCAGGTAAGCAGTCACCGGCGTGCGCGCGACGTACTGCGCACCGGCCGCATCGAGATAGTCTTCGGCGGCCACGCGCACGCGGCCATTGATCACTTCCGGCGCGGCATCGAAGCGCTCGCCGAACTCTTCCGGGGTGCGGTAGCTGAGCATGGCGAACTGCCGGGCCAACGCCAGACCGTGGTCTTCGCCGCACTGCAGCTGGCCCAACGCGACCGCGCGGCGCTGCAATGCGCGCCAGGCGGCGGCATACGGATGCGGGCGATGCGCGCCACTGGCCAGCACCAGCTGGCGCACGCGTGCACGGTGGCGGATCGCGAACTGCTGGCCGACCAGCGCCCCGTAGGAGTAGCCCACGAACGCCTTCAGCGTGCGGATGCCGAGATGGTCCAGCAGCAGCGCCAGTGCATCGGCCTGGTCGGCGGTATCGATCGGCACATCCAGTGCACCATCGGCGCCGATGAAGTCGAAGGCCAGTACACGCAGCTGCTGCGGATCCAGCGCGCGCCCGCTGCCGACCAGGTCTTCGGCCCAGCCCTTCTCGCTGAACTGTGCATTGGACGCCACGTGGCGATGGGCGGAAATGCCACCGGCCAGCACCACCACCGGCGCATTGGCCGGGCCGACCCACTCATAGCGCAGGCGCACCGGGCTGGGGCCGGCGTGACGCATCGACAGCACCGCGGCGAACTCACCGCGCTCGGCATGCACGCGGTCTTCGACCGGCACGCTGACGGGGACAAAGGGTTCGGGGCGAAGCGCGGTACTGGCGGCGAAGCTCATGGCGGGATCCGGTTGGGGAATCGGCCATCGAGCCTTCGCGGGGCCCGCGTTCGAGATGCACGTGGGGTGCATGGTTCGAACCATCTTTCGGTGGACGCCACGGTCCCCGCAGGATTTGGCACCTACGCGGACGCTTTCGCATCCGCGGGCTGCCCCGGCTTCAAAGGGCCTGTCCCTCTGCCGGTCTCGATGGTGGAGCCACGATGCCAGCCCTTTCCGGCACTGTCAATCCCTTCATGCGGATAAAGCGATGAATATTTTCAACGCGACTATGCGAAGGCGGTCGCGGTCGTCCTGTTCAGGATCGGCTACAGTCCCGGCGGTCCCTACCCTCTGGAACCACTGATGCTGCGCCTGCCCCTGACCTGCCTGCTGATGTCCCTGCTGGCGAGCACGACGGCCAGCGCCGGTGACTGGCGCCAGGGCTGGGGACTGGTTTCCCCCGCCACCCCAACCACCCACGCTGGCAGTGCCGAGGGCGCCGCCCCCATGGCCCGGCTGCGCCTGCAGCCGGTCGGCACGCAATGGCAGGCCCGGATCGACAATGGGCTGGCAGGACCGCTGCAGATCGAACTGCGCGCTGCACCCGGACGCCCGGTCGAAGGGCTGCCGCTGCAATCGCTGATCCAGGGCGACAGCAGCCTGGTGATCGGCCACCTGCCCGCCCCGCTCGATGGCCGCACGCTGGATCTGCGCCTGCAGTCGGTGCCGGGCAACCCGGCCGCACAGGCCGAAGATGTCGCCTATCGCCTGCCGTTCGATGCGGCCCGTCCGCGCGTGGACCAGGCGCCGCAGGGCCGGTTCAGCCACGATGACGAGGAGAACCGCGACGCGGTGGACTTCGCACTGCCGGAGGGCACGCTGGTGCTGGCCGCGCGCGAGGGCACGGTGATGCAGATCCAGGATGGCTTCCGTGGCAACGGCCAGGACCGCGAGCGCGATGGCGGCCGTGCCAACTTCATCCGCGTGCTGCACAGCGACGGCAGCATGGCGCTGTACGGCCACCTGCAGGCCGGCGGCATGCGCGTGCGTCGCGGCCAGGCGGTGGGGGCCGGGCAGCCGCTCGGCCTGTCCGGCAACAGCGGCTTCAGCAGCGCGCCGCACCTGCACTTCGTGGTGCAGGTCAACCGCGGCATGGGCCTGCGCTCGGTGCCGGCACGCATCTTCGCCGAGCAGGGCCAGCTGCAGTTCGCCCGCCAGGGCGAGGCCGAGGGCGGCATCGGGCGCTGAACGGCCCCGGCCGGTATAATCGGGCGCTTATCTCTTTGAAAAGCGCCCCGGGCGGGCGCCACTGCCATGTCCGAAGTCGCCAACGAAGCGTCGCGTCGCCGCACCTTCGCCATCATCTCCCACCCTGACGCCGGCAAGACCACGCTGACCGAAAAGCTGCTGCTGTTCGGAGGCGCGATCCAGATGGCCGGTTCGGTCAAGGGCCGTAAGGCCGCCCGCCACGCCACCTCCGACTGGATGGCGCTGGAAAAGGAGCGCGGCATCTCCGTCACCTCCTCGGTGATGCAGTTCCCGTACGAAGGCAAGATCGTCAACCTGCTCGACACCCCCGGCCACGCCGACTTCGGCGAGGACACCTACCGCGTTCTGACCGCGGTGGACTCGGCGCTGATGGTGATCGACGTGGCCAAGGGCGTGGAAGAGCGCACCATCAAGCTGATGGAAGTCTGCCGCCTGCGCGACACCCCGATCATGACCTTCATCAACAAGCTCGACCGCGAGGGCAAGGACCCGATCGAGCTGCTGGATGAAGTGGAAACCGTGCTGGGCATCCAGTGCGCACCGGTGACCTGGCCGATCGGCATGGGCCAGCGCCTGAAGGGCGTGGTCCACCTGCTGACCGGCGAAGTGCACCTGTACGAACCGGGCCGCAACTTCACCCGCCAGGACTCGACCATCTTCCCGTCCATCGATGCGCCCGGCCTGGCCGAGAAGATCGGTGCACAGATGCTGGCCGACCTGCGCGACGAACTGGAACTGGTGCAGGGCGCCAGCCATCCGTTCGACCTGGACGCCTACCGCGCGGGCAAGCAGACCCCGGTGTTCTTCGGCTCCGGCGTGAACAACTTCGGTGTGCAGCCGCTGCTGGACTTCTTCGTCGAACATGCCCCGTCGCCGCAGGCGCGTTCCACCACCGGCCGCGAGATCGCCCCGGAAGAGAACAAGCTGACCGGCTTCGTGTTCAAGATCCAGGCCAACATGGACCCGCAGCACCGTGACCGCGTGGCGTTCATGCGGGTCTGCTCGGGCCGCTTCAGCGCCGGCATGAAGACCTTCCACGTGCGCACCGGCAAGGAAATGAAGCTGGCCAACGCGCTGACCTTCATGGCCAGCGACCGCGAGATCGCCGCCGAGGCGTGGCCGGGCGATGTG
The DNA here is from genome assembly GCF_056480785.1 of Stenotrophomonas sp. 99219_Sma. Taxonomy (NCBI): domain Bacteria; kingdom Pseudomonadati; phylum Pseudomonadota; class Gammaproteobacteria; order Lysobacterales; family Lysobacteraceae; genus Stenotrophomonas; species Stenotrophomonas sp. 99219_Sma. The sequence goes on from NZ_CM151117.1 coordinate 3,474,928, forward strand.
ATCGGCATCCACAACCACGGCACCATTTCCATCGGCGATACCTTCACCGAAGGCGAAGCAGTCACCTTCACCGGAATCCCCAACTTCGCCCCGGAACTGTTCCGCCGCGCACGCCTGCGCGATCCGCTCAAGCTCAAGCAGCTGCAGAAGGGCCTGGCCCAGCTGTCCGAAGAAGGTGCGACCCAGTTCTTCCGCCCGCTGACCAGCAACGACCTGATCCTGGGTGCGGTCGGCGTGCTGCAGTTCGACGTGGCCGCCTACCGCCTGAAGGACGAGTACGGCGTGGAAGCCACCTTCGAGCCGGTCAGCGTGACCACTGCGCGTTGGGTCCACTGCAGCAACGAGAAGAAGCTGGAAGAGTTCCGCGAGAAGAATGCGCTGAACCTGGCGCTGGATGCAGCCGGCCACCTGGTCTACCTGGCACCGACCCGGGTCAACCTGCAGCTGGCGCAGGAACGCTCGCCGGACGTGCGCTTCTCGGCCACCCGCGAAGCGGCGCATACGGTTTCGGTGGGCTGATGCCAGCGGGCCGGATCCCTTTCCGCAAGGAAAGGGCTCTGCCCCCGGCCGTCGCGGGTGGTTCATCCACGCATGGCGTGGATCTACCGCTCACGGATTCATCGGCGCAACGCAGGGATTCACCCACCATACGGTGACGGGCGTGCACACGGCGGCCATCGCGGCGATGATAGGGGGACGCGGGTCCCCCTCCCCGTGAACGATGCCCATGCCCATGTCCACGACGTCCATTGCTTCGATCCGTGAAGAAATCGCCAGCGCCCTGACCCATGGCCTGGGCGCGGTGTTCGCCCTGGCAGCCAGCGCGGTGCTGATCACCCTGGCTGCGATCTACGGCGACGGCTGGCAGCTGGCCAGCGCGATCGTATTCGGTATCGCGCTGTTGCTGCTGTACACCGCCTCCACCCTGTATCACGCCATCCAGCATCCGGTCGCCAAGGGCCGCTTGAAGGTGTTCGACCACTGCGCGATCTACGTGCTGATCGCGGGCACCTATACCCCGTTCACCCTGATCGGCCTGCGTGGCCCGTGGGGCTGGGGCCTGTTCACCGCGATCTGGGCGCTGGCGCTGGGCGGCGTGGTGTTCAAGCTGTTCTACACCGGCCGCTTCAAGGTGCTCTCAACAGTGATCTACATCGCCATGGGCTGGCTGGTGGTCGTGGCGATCAAGCCGATGTGGGCTTCGATCGACGGCGGCACCCTCACCTGGCTGTTCGCCGGTGGCCTGTCGTACACGCTGGGGACCTACTTCTACCACCGTGAATCGATCCCGTATTCGCATGCGATCTGGCACCTGTTCGTGATCGGTGGCAGCGTCTGCCACTTCGTCGCAGTCACCATGCAGGTGCTGTAAACCAGCGTTCGAACGCGGCGTGTGCACACCACGCACATGGACGCTTCGCGCCCTGTCCACGAAGAGGGGGCAACCATGGCGGCGTGAATGCTGCCGCCTCCCCTGCCGCAAAGCGCACGACCCGCTGGCGCCTCCGCCGCCCCGGCCCACGAGGCCGGCGCTGGCTCACGATCCTGATCTTCCTGCTGGCGGCACTCCTGCTGCTGATCGCGCTGTGGGACTGGAACTGGTTCAAGGGGCCGGTTGAGCGTGCGGTGCAGGCACGCACCGGCCGTGCGCTGCACATCGGGAACCTTGATGTCGACCTCGGCCGCACCAGTACGATCCGCGCCGATGCGATCACCTTCGCCAATGCCAGCTGGGCGAAGCAACCCGATATGGCCACCGCAGACCGCGTCGAGATCGACGTGCGGGTGTGGCCGCTGCTGCGCGGCAGCGTGCAGCTGCCCGAAGTACGCCTGACCCGGCCGGACGTGCTGCTGGAAACAGCGCCGCGCAAGGGCGACCCGGGCAATTGGAATTTCCTCGGTGGCAGCGCCGGTGGGGCCAGCCCGCAGCTCAAACGGTTGCGCATCGATGACGGTCGCCTGCAGTTCCTCGACGCGCTCGGCCGTACCGATATCCGCGTGGACGTGCGCAGCGGCCAGCCGAAACAGGCCGATGCGGCGCCACCGCTGGTGGTACAGGGAAAGGGACACTGGCAGGGCAATCCGTTCACCCTGCGTGGCGGCACGGAATCACCGCTGGAGCTGACCGACAGCGACCATCCGTTCCGCATCCATCTCGATGGCCGAGCAGGCGCCACCCACGCGGTAGCCAGTGGCACGCTGACCAATCCCTTCCAGCTACGCGTGTTCGATCTGCAGTTTGCGCTCAGTGGCCAGGACCTCGCCGACCTCTATCCGCTGCTCGGCATTGCCATTCCGCCGTCGCCGCCCTATGCGTTGAATGGCCGGCTCAAGCGCGACCACAACGTCTGGCACTACGACGCCTTCACCGGCAAGGTCGGCGACAGCGACCTCGTTGGCAATCTGCAGTTCGAAGTGGGCGGTGCGCGGCCGCGGCTGACCGCCACGCTGGAATCCAAGCGCCTGGACTTCGATGACCTTGCCGGCTTCGTCGGTGCCCCACCGAAAACCGGCGGCGGCGAAACCGCCAACGCCGAACAGAAGGCCGAGGCCGCACGGGTTGCCGCCCGCGCACGCGTGCTGCCCGACACGCCCTACAACCTCGGCAAGCTGCGCGCGATGGATGCCGACGTGCGCTGGAAGGCCCACCGCATCAACGCGCCATCGCTTCCGTTGGATGACATGGATGCACACCTGTTGCTGGATGACGGCGTACTGCGGCTGGACCCGCTGAACTTCGGCGTGGCCGGAGGCGATATCCGCAGCACGATCCGCATGGACGCGCGCCGTCCGCAGATCAGCACCGCCCTGAAGGCCAGCGTGCGCGGCGTGCAGCTCGGCCAGCTGTTTCCGGACGCGAAACTTGCCGAGCAGGCCAAGGGCGGCATCGGCGGCGAGGTGGACCTGAGCGGCCGCGGCAACTCGATCGCCGCGATGCTCGGCAGCAGCAGTGGCAAGGTCGGCCTGGCGATGGGCCGCGGCCATGTCGGCAACCTGGTGATGGAACTGGCAGGGCTGGACATCACCGAATCGCTGAAATTCCTGGTGACCGGCGACAAACAGATTCCCCTGCGCTGCGCCTTCGCCGACTTCGGCGTGCGCGACGGCCTGATGACCAGCCAGGCGCTGGCGGTGGACACTACCGATACGATCCTCATCGGCGAAGGCACGGTCAGCCTGCGCGACGAGACCCTGGACCTGCTGCTGAAACCGCGCCCGAAGGACAAGAGCATCCTGGTACTGCGCTCTCCACTGCACATCAGTGGCACGTTCAAGGACCCGTCCTTCCGCCCGGACTTCAAGGCGTTGGGGATTCGTGGCGCGGTGGCCCTGGTACTGGGCAGCATTGCCCCGCCGGCGGCGTTGCTGGCGACCATCGAACTGGGGCCGGGCAAGGATGCCGACTGCGGGGGGCAGTATGCGAAGTAGGGTTACAGCGTTGTTCGCGGCGCCTCGTTTTTCCGCGCGTAGAGCCGGAGCAAGGCGACAGGCAGGACACGCCGTAAATACGTCCCTGTAGGCTCGGTCGGCGCATCCATGCGCCTCACGGTCCTGCCTGCCGCCTTGCTCCGGCTCCGGACAGTTTCCAGCGCGCGCGGAACGAGAGCGGAAATTCAAAGTCAGAAGAGAAAAGCAAATTCAAAAGCTGTTGCCAACCAAGGTTGGCAGCTACCAAAAGCAGATCGTCTGCGGCGAATCTCACCGCGCTCGCGGCAATGTATCCAGAGGCAGAGGGCATGGGCGTGCAGGACCGTTGGCGCCATGGATGGCGCCATCGAGCCTTATCTGATCGGAATCTGGCAGCGTAGGCGTCGAGAGCCGGCGTGGGCCGCCGTGCGAGCCTGGATCTCGACGATCCGTAACCAGGATCGCGACGATCGCCATGTAGCTTGGCGCCCACGCCGGAATCTCCCTTGATCCGCCCGAACAGTTGCTGGAGCGACCACTCGAAGCGATAAGACTGGGCAAGCGGGGGAGCTCTCGACCCTTCCAGACTATACGGAGTCAGGTGATGAACGGGATCGGGATTGATGTCAGCAAGCGTCAGCTGGATATCGGTACGACGGACGGAGAAACCCTGCAGGTCAGCAACAACCGCTCCGGGTTTTCTGAGCTGGATGTTTGGCTGAAGAAGCGTCCGACCCGCCAGATCGTGCTTGAAGCCACGGGTGGCTATGAGCAGCCGGTCCTGGATTTCCTGCACAAGGCCGGTCATCCGGTGGCCCGTGCCAATGCCTCGCGCGCCCGGAAACTGGCTCAGGGGTTGGGTCAGATTGCCAAAACCGACCGTTTGGATGCCTACGCGTTGGCGCAGATGGCCGCCCTGGTGAAGCTGCCTCCCTATCAGCCGCTGCAGTCTTGGCAGCAGAAGATGCGGGAGTTCGTTCGGGCACGTCGGCAGGCGATGGACGCCCTGACCATCGCGCGGCAGCAGCAGGAAATGGTGCTTGATCGTGAACTGCGCCGACTACTGCAAGGCAACATCACCCGCCTACAAACGTTGGTTGAGCGTCTGGGCAAGCAGATCGTCGAGCAGGTTGGTCAGCAGCCTCAACTGAAGATGCTGAAGTCGATGAAGGGCGTAGGGCCTGTGCTGCAGGCAGTTCTAGCCAGCTATCTGCCAGAGCTTGGCAGGATCACTGGCAAGCGCATCGCCAGCCTGGTCGGGGTAGCCCCGATGTCCCACGACAGCGGCACGATGAGAGGAAAACGAAGCATCCACGGTGGAAGAGCCGAAATCCGGCAAGTGCTCTACATGGCGGCAATGTCGGCCATGCGGCATGAACCTCGGCTGCGCGATTTTTACCAGTCGCTACGAGCCCGCGGCAAGGAAGGCAAGGTGGCCATCGTGGCAGTGATGCGGAAGATGCTGGTCATCCTCAACGCCCGTGTGCGCGACGCTGAAAGCGGGCTAGTCCCCGCCTGAGGCGAGCCAGGGCGAAAGACCAAAGGCTGCCGGCCAGCGGCCGGCACTACCGTGCCCGTTTACCTGACGGGCCTGAGACTCTCCAGCAACACAGTTGCTACAGGGACGTACTTGCGGCGTGTCCTGCACGCCCATGCCCTCAGCCTCCCGGCGTACCAGGAAGGCGCTGCCCTCAGCTCTGGCTCTGGCTTCGAAAAGCGGGCCGGCGGGCCGCAGGCCCGCCAGCGAACACCTCACCCCGCCACGATGTACTGCTGCAGCTGATCCAGCTCGCGCCGCTGCGCATCGATCACCGACTTCACCAGGTCGCCGATGGAAATCACCCCCAGCACCTGTGCCCCCTCCACCACTGGCAGGTGGCGGATGCGGTAGTCGGTCACCAGCTGCAGGCAGTGCTCCACCTGCTCGCCCGGCGAAACCGTCACCACCTTCGCCGTCATGATCTCGGCCACCGCCGTATCCCGCGACGAACGATCACGCAGCACGATCTTGCGCGCGTAGTCGCGCTCCGAAAGGATCCCGACCAGCCGCGGACCGTCCATCACCAGCACCGCGCCAATGCCCTTTTCCGCCATCAACCGGATCGCATCGATCACCGCCGCATCCGGCGCGACCGCATGTACTTCAGGAGACTTGCCGTCCAACAGTTGCCGTACCGTGGTCATCTGCCTGCCCTCCGAGGGTGGGTTGCAGGGCCGAGTCTGCCACGGCGGATGCTAGCCAGGCGTCAACCAGGTACAACGGGCGCTGCTTGGATTCCTCGTACAGCCGTCCCAGGTACTCGCCGATCAGGCCCAGCGCGATCAACTGCACCCCGCCCAGGAACAGGATCACCGCCATCATCGTCGGCCAACCCGCCACGCGGTCACCGTACAGGGCCGCCTTGGCAATCACCCACACGCCGAATACAAAGGCCACCGCCGCCGTTGCCAGGCCCATGTAGGTCGCCGCCCGCAGGGGAACGGTCGAGAACCCGGTGATGCCCTCCAGCGCGAAGTTCCACAGCCGCCACAGGCTGAACTTGCTGGAGCCGGCCACCCGCGCGTGACGGTGGTAGGGCACAGCAATACGCTTGAATCCGACCCAGCTGAAAAGGCCCTTCATGAAGCGGTGGCGTTCACGCATCTCGCGCAGCGCACTCAGCGCGCGTGGCGACAACAGACGGAAATCACCGGTGTCGGCAGGGATCGGCGTGCGTGACAGGCGACCGATCACCCGATAGAACGCCGCCGCCGTGGCGCGCTTGATCCAGGCTTCGCCATCGCGGGCCATGCGCGTGCCATAGACGTTGTCATGGCCCTCGCGCCAGCGCGCAACGAACTGCGGCACCAGTTCCGGCGGGTCCTGGCCATCGGCATCCAGGATCATCGCCGCGCCGTCGCGCACCAGATCCAGGCCGGCAGTCAGCGCGGCCTCCTTGCCGAAATTGCGCGACAGCTTCAACGCCGATACGCGCGCGTCGTCCTGCGCCAATCCTGCGATCACCTGCCAGGTACCGTCGTGGCTGCCATCGTCCACATACAGGATGTGGCCATCGATGTCGGGCATTCCGTCCAGCACCGCACACAGGCGGGGATGCAGGCACGGCAGCGCCTGCTCCTCGTTGTAGGCGGCGATGACGACAGTAAGGCGTTCGCGGTTCATGCCCGGATTGTACGTTGCCTGCAGGTGCATGGCCTGCCGCCCCGAGGGCAGGTGCCCTCAGTCTTCCGACAGGTAAGCCGCGCCGCCCAGCTGCCGTGCCTGGCGCTGGATCCATGCCGCGCGCCGCTGCACGTACGGCCCTGGCTTTGCCGCGTTGTAGCGCCGCGGTGCCGGCAACACCGCCGCCAGCCGTGCACTCTCGGCCGGACTCAACCGGGACGCATCCTTGCCCCAGAACGTCTGCGCCGCCGCCTGCGCGCCATAGACGCCATCGCCGAACTCGGCGATGTTGGCGTACATCTCCAGGATCCGTTCCTTCGGCCACAGTGCTTCGATCAGCACCGTGTACCAGACTTCCAGGCCTTTGCGGATCCAGCTGCGGCCCTGCCAGAGGAACAGGTTCTTGGCGACCTGCTGGCTGATCGTGCTGGCCCCCCGCAGGCGTCCGCCCTTGGCGTTGTGGTCGCGGGCCTTCTCGATGGCCTGCAGGTCGAAGCCATTGTGGTCGGGGAAGCGCTGGTCCTCCGCGGCCACCAGCGAGATCGGCAGGCTCGCTGCCATCTGGTCCAGGTCGCGCCACTGGTAATGCAGGCGATAGGACCAGTCGGCCTCCCCCAATGCCTCGCCATAGCGCCACAGCATGACCGTGGATACCGGCGGGTCGATGAACCGCAGCACCAGTACCTGCAGGCAGCTGAAAGCGGCCAGCAGCAGCGGCAGCCAGAGCAGCCGTTTCCAGCGCCAGCGCCTGCGGCGCGGGACTTCCGCGATGGCCTCCACCTTGTGCTGCTCTCCCCCTGCCCCCATTACTGGTGCATCCTTCTTCTATCCGGTTGTCGGCGCATTATCCGGCAACCGCCCTCGTTTACGCGCGATGTGAGCCGATGACCGCCAACCCCGATTCCCTGATCCGCTTCCTGCTTCCCGACGCTGGCGTCCGTGGCGTCCACGTGCGCCTGCGGGCGACCTGGCAGGAGATCCTGTCCCACGCCGAGTACCCGGATACCGCCGCCGAACTGCTCGGCGAGGCCTGCGTGGCCTCGGCGCTGTTCACCGGCCACACCAAGATCGATGGCCGCCTCTCGATCCAGCTGCGCAGCAGCACCGCGCTGCGCACCCTGTTTGCCGAGTGCACCGCCGCCGGTACCCTGCGCGGCATCGCCCAGCTCAGCGACGGCGCCGATGCGCCGCGCGACCTGTCCAGCCTGGGTGATGACGCCCTGCTCGCGATCACCATCGAGAACCCGGGCCTGGACCCGCGCGAGCCGCAGCGCTACCAGAGCCTGGTCGCGCTGACCGCACCGGAGCTGGACGAGGCCTTCGAGGACTACTTCCGCCAGTCCGAACAGCTGCCGACCCGCCTGCTGCTGGCCGCCGACCGCAACGGCGCCGCCGGCCTGCTGCTGCAGAAGCTGCCGGGTGACGAGGGTGACGAAGACGGCTGGGCGCGTGCCAGCGCCCTGTTCGAGACCCTGGGCAAGGCCGAGCTGCTGGCGACCCCGGCGGAGCAGTTGCTGCACCGCCTGTTCCACGAAGAGAAGCCGGAACTGATGGGCGGCAAGCCGCTGTCCTTCGCCTGCTCCTGTTCCCGCGAGCGGGTCGCGTCGATGCTGCAGTCGCTGGGCGAGGACGAGGCCCGTGCCGCAGCCGCGGACACCGGCGCCGTCGAGGTCCGTTGCGAATTCTGCGGGCGGGAGTATCACTTTCCTTTGACGGAGTTCGGCATACTGTTCCACGGTGCCGAGGGGACTGTACCGGCGCCTGAACGGCTTCAGTAAACGGCTTGTCTTGCATCTGGGGGGATCAAGGCTTGTTAAGAATTCATAAACACCCTAGGATCAAGTTCCCGTCTCCGCGGGAACTTCCGTTGTCCGTCCCTGTCTGAACTGGTCCGATGCGTACCTTCCTGCGTCTACCGCTGGCCCTGCTGATCGCCCTTGGCGCGATCACGGGCGTGCACGCGCAGAGCAAGGACACCCGGACCGTGCTGCCGGTATGGAACAAGGGCAGCGGCAAGGTCGAGGCCCTGCTGTACCTGGAGCCCACCGGTGAACAGGCCGCCGGCGCCCGCTGGCACTTCGGCCGCAACTCGCTGGATGCGGCCTTCGGCCTGTCCTCCGGCGATTCGCTGGGCCTGCTCTGCAACAGCAGCAGCGGGACCAGCATGAGCGGCCTGGCCAGTCACTGCATGCTGGCCAGCCTGGGTGACGACGACGACCTCAACAGCCGCCGCTTCACCGGTACCGCCGCGCTGAACCGCGGCAGCAGCCGTCTCGGCATCACCGCCGGCACCGGTCGTGAAACACTTCCGGCGTGGCTGTCCGGCCCGAACAAGACACCCTCGCTGCGTGCCGAGCAGAACGATCTGACCGTATTCGCGCAGAAGAACATCGGCCGCGAGGGTTTTGTCTCGATCGCCGGTACCTACGCCAAGGCCCGCCTGGTACCGCTGGCCGATGCCGCACCGTCCATCGTCGACCGCTGGGACAGCAAGAGCCTGAGCATCGGCGCCGGCTACGGCAACTTCACCGGCAGCATCATCGGCCGCGTGATCGACGTGCCGGGCAAGCCCGGCAAGTGGGAGGGCCTGGGCATCGGCCTGACCTGGCGTACCCCGTGGTCTGGCCAGCTTACTGTTGGCGCCGAGAACGTGATCAGCCGCGGCAAGAATCCGTTCTCCCCGCGCAATGAAAGCAACGACGACGGCACTGTGCCGTATGTGCGTTACGAACAGGATCTCTGACCCCACCAGGTGTGGGTCCAACGATTGACTGTCCACGGGCGCCGAAAGGCGCCCGTGGCGCATGCGTGATCGCGATACAGACTGAACGCTACCCTACGCCGGAGAGACGCTGGCATGCATTTCGACATGCTGCGATACACAACAGTGAAAATTTTTTCATCACTTCCGCATAACAAACGAGACGCAGCTGAGCTTCCACACATACAAGCCTTTGATTTTTCGCATTAAATTTCATTTTTACTAAAATCACAGACTTGATTAACGTAGCTTTAATTCTTGGCGAGCGCCCGCTACTATCGACTCAGCCTCGCGATTTGGGAGCGCTTTTCGCTCCCCCGCCGGGCATTAACCCAGCCAAGATTTCTTGGAGAGAGAGAGCCAATGAATTTCCAGTCCAACAAGCTGCGCGATGCCGTTCTGGTCGCGCTCGTTGCCGGTGTGGCGTCCACTGCCACCGCCCAGGCCCAGGAAGCGACCAACCTTGACCGCATCTCGGTCACCGGTTCGCGCATCAAGAGCACCGACATCGAAACCTCGCAGCCGGTCCTGAGCCTGACCCGCGCCGACATCGACAAGCAGGGCGTGACTTCGGTCGCCGACATCCTGCAGCGCGTTGCCGCCAACGGTGCCGCCCTGAACCGTACCTACAACAACGGCGGTGACGGTTCTGCCGGCGTCAGCCTGCGCAACCTGGGTTCCGAGCGCACCCTGGTACTGGTCAACGGCCGCCGCTGGACCACCGGCCTGGATGGCAGCGTCGACCTGAACACCATCCCGACCGCGATGATCGAGCGCATCGACATCCTGAAGGACGGCGCATCGACCATCTACGGTTCGGACGCGATCGCCGGCGTGGTGAACATCATCACCAAGCAGAACTTCGATGGCGCGGAAGCCAACTTCTACAAGGGCCAGTACAGCGCCGGTGACGGCGACCGCGAAGCGGCCGACTTCACTCTGGGCACCACCACTGACCGCGCTTCGCTGGTGCTGGGCGTCTCCTACGTCAACGAAAAGGCCGTGATGGCCGGCGATCGCAAGATCTCCGCCGGTGGCCCGCCGTTCTTCAGCGGCCAGAGCAGCACCGGTATTCCGGGTTCGTATCTGCGTAACGACGAGCGTTACATCATCCTCAACGGCGTTGAAACGCCGTTCGATCCCAATGTTCACGGCTACAACACCGCGCCGGACAACTACCTGCTGACCCCCAACGAGCGCACCTCGCTGTTCGCGGTGGGTTCTTACAACGTTACCGACAACATCACCTTCCGCACCGAGGCGATGTACAACGAACGCAAGTCCGAACAGCTGCTGGCTGCCATGCCGGTCACCGGCCAGCGCCTCAGCGCGGGCAGCATGTACAATCCGTACGGCGTTGATCTGACTGGCGTCGCGCGCCGCTTCAACGAAACCGGTGGACGTTCGTTCAACCAGAACGTCAAGAACTGGCACTTCTACGGTGGTTTCGAGGGCTTCTTCGAATTCGCCGACCGCAATTTCGACTGGGATGTCGGCTACCGCTACGACAAGACCGACCAGAACGATCTGACCTACGGCCTGTTCAACAAGCAGCGTCTGGCCGAGGCATATGGTCCCTCGGCGATCCGCGATGGCAAGGCTGTGTGCCTCAACTCCGCTGGCGCAATCATTCCGGGCTGCGCCCCGATCAATCCGCTGGGTGGGATGGGTTCGATCTCGCAGGAGGCACTGGATTACACCTCGTTCACCGCGCATGACTCCGCCAGCCTGGTGTCCAAGGGTTATTACGCCAACATCTCCGGCGAAATCGTGCAGCTGCCGGCGGGTGCATTGGGCTTCGCAGCTGGTTACGAATATCGCAAGGAAACCGGTCAGTTCGATCCGGACGCCTTCATCGCCTCTGGCCTGAGCACCGGCAACGGAGCATCCCCAACCAAGGGTAGCTATGACCTGGACGAGTTCTTCCTGGAACTGTCGATCCCGGTGCTGGCTGACCTGCCGGGCGCCAAGCTGCTCGACTTCAGCGCGGCAACCCGCTACTCGAAGTACAGCAACTTCGGCAACACCACCAACAACAAGTTCGGTTTCCGCTGGAAGCCGATCGACGACCTGATGGTGCGTGGTAACTACTCGGAAGGCTTCCGCGCCCCGAGCATCAACAACCTGTATCGCGGTGATGCTGACTCGTTCGAGAGCTACATCGATCCGTGCTCCTCAACGTCTGGTCGCCGTACCGGCGCTATCGCGGCACAATGTGCGGCAGAGGGCGTGCCGATCGGCTTCGTTCAGCCGGGCGCTGGTAGTGGTGCGAAGCAGACTCCTGAGCCGTTCACCTGGCAGGCCAACCCGAACCTGAAGCCGGAAACCTCGACCAGCAAGACGCTGGGCCTGGTGTGGAGCCCGAGCTTCGTGCAGGGTCTGAACGTGACCCTGGACTGGTGGCAGATCAAGATCGAGGACGCCATCACCCGTCCGGCCATCCAGGACATCATGGATCGTTGCTATGGCGGCACCGCGCAGGAGCAGGCAGCCAACTGCGGCCTGATCACGCGTGACCCGAACTACGGCAGCACCAACCAGCGTTACACCATCACCAACGTCAACATGCCGCTGCAGAACCTGGCGTCGTACAAGGTGGAAGGTTGGGATCTGGGCATCCTGTACAAGTTGCCGGAAACTTCGATCGGCCAGTTCACCATCACTCTGGACGGCACCTACCTGTCCAAGTGGGATACCAAGTCGACTCAGGATGCTCCGATCGAGGGTCGCCAGGGACGCTATCTCGACCAGGATCCGTACTGGCGCATCCGTTCCAATCTGTATGTGGACTGGTCCTACGGGGACTTCGGGGTCAACTACGGCATTCGTTACAAGTCCGGCATGACCGAACCGTGCCCGTTTGATCCAGTCAAGGAACCGGAAACCTTCGCATACTGCTCTGATGGCGCGAAGGGAACGAACCACATTGGTGCCACGACGTACCACGACATCCAGTTCCGCTACAACACGCCGTGGAAGGGCACCATCATGGTCGGCCTGAACAACGCGTGGGACAAGAGCCCGCCGGTTTCGTACTACACCTCGTACAACATGTTCGACCCGCAGTACGACCTGCCGGGCCGCTACATGTACATGCAGTACAAGCAGAAGTTCTGATCGATCCACTGATCAGCTGATGCAGCAACGGCCCCGCAAGGGGCCGTTGTTTTTTGTGCCTCCGGCAATACATGGATGGCGCAAGAAAAAAGCCGCGGCAGTGCCGCGGCTTGCTCGTGACCAGTACGGCAATCTTCAACCGTTCGGAATCAGCGTCTCGATGAGATGCTCGACATAGGCCTCGAAATCCTCGCGCGCCTGCTTGGGCTGCTGCAGCTGCAGCGACAGCTGCAGGAAGCCGACATAGGCGGCGTAGGCCAGGCGTGCGCGGTGGCGCGCATCGGTCGAGCTGAGCCCTGCCTGGCGGAACGAGGCGATCAGATAGTCGAGGCGGCGCTGCGACACGCGGTCGATCACCGGACGCACCATCGGATGGTCCAATGCCTTCAGCAGCTCGCTGTAGATGATGTGCGGCTGCACTTCATGCGCCACCATCTGGAACAGCTGGCGCAGGCGCACGCGCGGGTCCGGTACGTCTTCCAGGCTGCCGAACACCTGTTCCTGTTCGAACAGTTCCCAGCGTTCCAGCGCGGCCTGCAGCAAGGCGTCACGCGAGGGGAAATGCCAATAGAAACTGCCCTTGGTCACGCCGAGGCGCCGCGCCAGCGGTTCCACCGCAACGGCGCCTACGCCTTGTTCAGCAATCAGGTCGAGGGCCGCCTGGGCCCAGTCTTCGGCACTCAGGCGGCTGTTGCGGCCGGCGCGCGGTTCGCCGGCGGAAGCGTCAGGTTGATTCATGGGCTGATTTAACCATACGCCGGGGTTCGTTGCAGTACGCCGTTGCGGGCGAAACCGTCAAAGGGCTCTCCTGCAGGGCTGCCGCACCGCACCATACGATGCAGTATTGACTTCCCTCACAAGCGATCCATACTAGCAAGTATGGTTACGTCCCCTACTCCCGCTGCGTTCCATGACCTGCACCTGGAGGCGGCCCATGATGGTGCCCGCCTCGCCGCCACTGCCAGCGACCACGGTCGTCGTGGCCGGGTGCTGTTCGCGCACGGTTTCGGCCAGACCCGTCACGCCTGGAATGCCACCGCGCGTGCCCTGTCTGCAGCCGGCCTGCAGACGCTGGCTTATGACGCACGTGGTCACGGCGATTCGGACTGGAATGCCGCCGACCTGCCCTATCACGGCGAACAGTTCGCCGATGACCTGATCGTGCTGGCTGGCGAACAGCCACGCCCGCCGGTGCTGGTTGCAGCCTCGATGGGGGGCCTGTTCGGTCTGCTGGCCGAGTCGCGCTGGCCGGGCCTGTTCTCGGCGATGGTGCTGGTCGACATCACCCCGCGCTGGGATACCGCCGGTGTCGAGCGCATCCTCGCCTTCATGACCGCCCATCCCGACGGATTCGCCTCGCTGAGCCAGGCCGCCGACGTGATCTCGGCCTACATGCCGCACCGTCCGCGCAAATCCGAGCAGTCGCTGCGCGCGCTGCTGCGCGAAGACGGTCACGGCCGCTGGCGCTGGCACTGGGATCCGCGCCTGGTGGCCGAACTGGCCCGCGACAGCGAACAGCACCAGGACGCACTGGCCGAAGCCGCGCGCCAGGTGAAGTGCCCGCTGCTGCTGGTCAGCGGCGGTCGCAGCGACCTGGTCACGCCGCAGACCGTGGCCGAATTCCTGGCGTTGGCGCCGCACGCGCGTCATGTACAGCTGCCGCAGGCCACGCACATGGTCGCCGGCGATGACAACGACGCCTTTACCGCTACTGTGTTGGACTATCTGGACGTGTTGCCCGCAGCAGACGCTGCGGCTTCGTCCGCCACAAACGAGCACGTCACCGGAGCACGCTCATGAGCATCGTTCTTCCCTTCCTCGCCCTGCTGCTGGCAGGCGCGTTCGTCGCCTACCACCGCATGCGGCTGGTTACCTGGACGCTGATCAGCGTGGCCCTGCTGGCCGCCTGCTGGTTCATTCCCTACGTCAACCAGACCGCCACGATCGTCGCAGCCGCTGTATTGGCCGTCATCGCCGTGCCGCTGCTGCTGCCGTTCATCCGCAAGCCGCTGCTGACCGGCCCGATGATGAAGGTGTTCCGCAAGGTGCTGCCGCCACTGTCGCAGACCGAGCGAATCGCGCTGGAAACCGGCTCGGTCGGTTTCGAGGGTGAACTGTTCACCGGTGATCCGGACTGGAACATCCTGCTCAACTATCCCAAGCCGCAGCTGACCGCCGAAGAACAGGCCTTCCTCGATGGCCCGGTGGAAGAGCTGTGCACCATGGTCAACGACTGGGAAATCACCCACGTCCACGCTGACCTGCCGCCGGAACTGTGGGCCTTCATCAAGAAGAACAAGTTCTTCGGCATGATCATCCCGAAGGAATACGGCGGCCTGGGCTTCTCTGCGCTGGCCCACCACAAGGTGATCCAGAAGCTGGCGTCGGTGTCTTCGGTGGTCAGCTCCACCGTCGGCGTGCCCAACTCGCTGGGCCCGGGTGAACTGCTGGTGCATTACGGCACCCAGGAACAGAAGGACCAGTACCTGCCGCGCCTGGCCGATGGCCGCGAAGTGCCGTGCTTCGGCCTGACCGGTCCGTTCGCCGGCTCCGACGCCACCTCGATTCCGGACTACGGCATCGTCTGCAAGGGCGAGTGGAACGGCGAGCAGGTGCTCGGCGTCAAGCTGACCTTCGACAAGCGCTACATCACCCTGGCCCCGGTTGCCTCGCTGATCGGCCTGGCCTTCCGCATGTACGACCCGGATGGCCTGATCGGCGATACCCGCGACATCGGCATCACCCTGGGCCTGCTGCCGCGCGACACCGCCGGTGTTGAAATCGGCCGCCGCCACTTCCCGCTGAACTCGACGTTCCAGAACGGTCCGATCCGCGGCAAGGACGTGTTCATCCCGCTGACCCAGCTGATCGGTGGCGCTGCCATGGCCGGCAAGGGCTGGAACATGCTCAACGAGTGCCTGGCCGTGGGCCGCTCGATCACCCTGCCGTCCACCGCCAGTGGTGGTGCCAAGGCCGGTGCCGCGGTGACCGGCGCCTATGCGCGCATCCGCAAGCAGTTCGGCCTGTCGGTCGGCCGCTTCGAAGGCGTGGAAGAAGCGCTGGCCCGCATCGGCGGCAAGGCCTACAAGATCAGTGCGCTGTCGCAGGCCACCGCCGCGGCGGTTGACCGTGGTGACGTGCCGTCGGTGCCGTCGGCGATCGCCAAGTACCACTGCACCAACATGAGCCGCGAAGTGATCTCGGACATGATGGACGTGATCGGCGGCAAGGGCATCATCCTGGGGCCGCGCAACTTCGCCGGCCGCAGCTGGCAGGCCGCGCCGATCGCGATCACCGTGGAAGGCGCCAACATCATGACCCGCAGCCTGCTGATCTTCGGCCAGGGTGCGATCCTCTGCCACCCCTGGGTGCTGAAGGAAATGAAGGCTGCGCAGGATCCGGATACCCGTGCCGGTCTGCAGGAGTTCGATCGCAGCCTGTTCGGCCACATCCGCTATGGCCTCTCCAATGCCGTGCGTTCGTTCTGGTTCGGCCTGACCGGTGCACGCTTCGGTGCTGCCCCGGGTGACGCCTACACCCGCCGCTACTTCCGCAAGCTGGACCGTTACTCGGCCAACCTGGCGCTGATGGCCGACATCTCGATGATGACCCTCGGCGGCAAGCTGAAGTTCAAGGAATCGCTGTCCGGCCGCCTGGGCGATGTGCTGAGCCACGTCTACATGACCAGCGCCATGCTCAAGCGCTACCACGACGAAGGCGCACCGCAGGCCGACCAGCCGCTGCTGGCCTGGGCCTTCCATGACAGCGTGCACAAGATCGAAGAATCGCTGTCGGCCGCGCTGCGCAACTTCCCGATCCGTCCGATCGGTTGGCTGATGTGGGCGTTGATCTTCCCGCTGGGCCGTCGTGCCGAGGCCCCCGGCGACCGCCTGAGCCGCCGTGTTGCCGCTCTGCTGATGGCGCCGAACGAAGCCCGCGACCGCCTGGCCAGCGGCGTGTTCCTGACCCCGTGCGAGAACAACCCGGGCGGCCGTATCAACAGCTACCTGAGCAAGGCGATCATGGCCGAGCCGGTGGAGCGCAAGTTCCTGAAGGCGCTGAAGAGCAAGGGCATCGAAGCGCTGGACTTCAAGAGCCAGCTGGACGAAGCCGTGGCCGAAGGCGTCATCACCCAGGACGAGCGCAGCCTGCTGGAAGAACTGCGTACGCTGACCCTGGACACCATCACCGTGGACGACTTCGACACCCACGAACTGCGCGCGGCCAGCTACTACGACCGCCAGCACAAGGACCCGCATTCGCAGGCGGCCTGATCGCCCGCGACACGCGTTGCCACGACGGCGGGCCTCGGCCCGCCGTCGCTTTATCCGCCGACCGGAACATCAACCATGTCCACGCCCCTGCTCTCGCTTTACCACCGCCTGCAGCGCTGGCCTGCCGGCAACTGGCTGTTCTCACGCGCGGTGTGCTTCAAGGCGCCCTACTTCGCCAGCATCGCGCCCACCATCACCGCACTGGAGCCAGGCCGCTGCGAAGGCGTGATCCGCCAGCACCGCCGCATCAACAACCACATCGGCACGGTACATGCGATCGCGATGTGCAACCTGGCCGAGCTGGTCGGCGGGGTGATGGTGGACGCCAGCCTGCCGCCAGACATGCGCTGGATCCCCAAGGGCATGGAAGTGAAATACCAGGCCAAGGCCTTGGGCACGTTGAAGGCCGTGGCGACGCCCATGTTGTCCATCGTCAGTGCTGCGGACGGCTACGACCTGCCCGTGAAGGTCAGCGTGACCGATGCGGCAGGGACCGAGGTGTTCCATGCGACCATCGCGATGTGGGTATCGCCGCGCCCTCCGCGCACAGGCTGATCAACCATGACGACCGCTGAACTGCTTGTGCGCCTGGCAGGCATTCACAGCCTGGGGTTTGCCGCCTTCCATCTAGCGTTCTGGCGGCTGTTCGGCTGGAAACGCGAGCTCGCCCAGCTCGGCACGGTCAACCGCGCGATCATGCAGATCCTCAATCTGCGCGTGATCTATGTGTTCCTGGGAATGGGGCTGATCGCGCTGATCTTTGCCCCGGACCTGGTCGGCACTCGTCTGGGGTTGGTCCTGCTGGGTTTCATGGCGGTGTTCTGGGTGGGCCGCGCGCTTGAACAATTCGTCTTCCTGCGCATCAACGACTGGCGCGTACACCTGCTGACGGGCCTGTTCGTGCTGGGTGCGGCGCTGCATGCCGTGCCAATGTGGCTGGGCATCATGCGCGCCATCAGCCGCTGAGCGGCGGCGCCTGCCAGCACGCGCCGACTTCAGAACGCTCGCGACGCCAGCGCCAGAATGGCCGGTACGGCCTGGATCATGAAAATGCGCCGGCTCACGCTGTACGCGCCATAGCACCCGGCCACCACCACGCAGGCCAGCGAGAACGTCACCAGCACCGGCTGACCGATCACCAGCCCCACCACGATGCCCGCCGCCAGGAAGCCGTTGTACAGGCCCTGGTTGGCCGCCAGCACGCGCGTGGTCTCTGCCTTCTCGGGCGTGTTGCGGAAGGTCTTCAGGCCCAGCGGGCGGGTCCACAGGAACATTTCCAGCACCAGGAAGTACAGGTGCAGCACCGCGACCAGCACGGTCAGCAGCAGCGCGATCAGCGACATCGTTTCTCTCCTCAAAAAGACTGGACGGGATCAGCGGTCGCGCGGCAGCTTCTTTTCTTCGCGCAGCACACCGAATGCGGCGGCGGTCATGCACGCGGCAACCACCACGCCGCCGATGAACACCACGTGTGAACCAAACAGCGACAAGCCCTTGTGCACCCAGGTGAAGCTCAGGTCGGCACCACGGTAGACCACCGTGTCGATGGCCGCACCGGCCTTGTAGCGCCATTGGCGGTCCACCCGGGTGTAGATGGTTTCGCGTGCCGGCTTGAAGAGCGAGAATTCACTGGCGCGGGTCAGCACCTGCACCACCGCCACCATCATCGGCAGCGGCGATGCGGCCAGCACCGAGAAGCCGATCAGGATGGCGAACGCGGGAATCAGCAGGGCCGGGGCTATGCCGTGGCGCGACAACAGCCAGCGAGTCAGACTCAACTGCAACAGAAGCGTCAGCGCGTTCACCGCCAGGTCGATGCGCGAGAAGAACGCGGTGCTGGCAGCCGGGTCGTTGAAGGCCGCGCGCACGATGCTGGCCTGCTGGTTGTACAACAGGGTGCCCACGCCCACGCCGAACACCACCAGCACGGCCAGCCAGCGCAGCAGCGGCTCGCGTGCGATCAGCTTCAGGCCGTCAAGCACGCTGCCGCCCATCGGCTTCTCGCCCGAGACCAGCTGCTGCTCGCGTTCGCGCAGCACCGCCCAGTGCCGTAGTCGCCAGATGCTCAACAAGCAGACAATCAGGAAACCCGCAGATACCAGCATCAGGTTGGCGATGCCCACACGCTGTGCCAGCGCGCTGGTAATGAGCGGGCCCAGGAACGCGCCGATGGTGCCAGCCGCGCCGATGTAGCCGTAATACGCCCGCGCCTGCGCGTTGGAGAACACGTCGGCCATGAAGCTCCAGAACACCGCCACCGCGAACAGGTTGAACACCATCACCCAGAGGAAGAAGGCCATGCCGCGCCCCGGCACGTTGCTGTCGAACAGCGCGTAGAAGCCCAGCAAGGTGACGATGAAGAACCCATACACCGCCGGCAGGAACACCCGCCGTGGGAAGCGGCTGACCAGCCAGCCGTACACCGGCTGCAGCACCAGCATGATCACGAACACGCAGGAGAACAGGAACTGCAGGACGAAATCCTTCAGCGCGATGCCATGACTGGCGAACCAGGCGATCAGCATCGGCGGAAACACGGTCTCCAGATCGGCCGAGGCAGCCATCGCCTCACGCACCGGGCGCAGCACGTAGTAGCCGCTGAGCAGGCAGAAGAAGTACAGGAACGACCACCACAGCGCCGGCGACTCACGCAGTGCCGCCGCCAGCCCACGCAACGGCCCCTTGCCCTTCACCGCGCTCACGCGGTGTCCCTCGCCAGAAGACGGCGGTTGGACAGCGGCATGGCAGGCTCCGGGGGCGGTGAAGCGCGTACGTTAGCCAATGCACTGCAACATCGCCAGCAGCAGCCACGCAGAAGGCCGCAACGCAGTGTCACGGCCCCGCCCGGACGATACGTTCTGACACATGCTTTCGGGGCGTCAAAATTCCAATTTTTTCAACGAGATGCGCATTCATCTTCGCTTTGTTTGTGCACAAGGGAAAAGCGGCGCTAGAATCGCCATCAGCAGTCGCGCACGGGTCTCCACGATGAAAAAGAACAGCCTGCGTCGTCCGATCCGTTCGGCGGCCACCGGTTTGCTGGGCATGTTGATGCCCGTTGCCTTGTCCACCACCGCGCAGACCCCGCCGCCATTGCCGCCGATGCCGGCCAACATCGAATCCGCCGCCACCGCCGTCGCCCATACCCAGCCCGCCGCTTACCGCACCGGCCTGGTGCCGCAGGTGCAGCTGCCGGCGGCCGGCTTCAACGTGGCCAACATCGAATCGATGGCGCAGCAACTCACCTATGGCGAGCGTGTGCCCGGCATGGCCGTGGCCATCGTGCAGGGTGGCCGCGTACTCAGCGCGCGTGGTTATGGCGTTACCGACGTCAACAACCCGCTGCCGGTCGACGCCCACACCGTGTTCCGCCTGGCATCGCTGTCCAAGGCCTTCGCCGGCACCATGGCCGGACTGCTGGTCAACGATGGCACGCTGCGCTGGGACAGCAAGGTCACCGACTACGTGCCGGGCTTCCGCCTGAACTCTCCGGAAGCGACCGATCGCCTGACCGTGGCCGACGTGCTCAGCCACCGCGTCGGCCTGCCGTACAACGCCTACGACCGCGACATCGAAGGCAACGCCGAGTACTACGCACTCACCCAGAAGCTGGCCAATACCAGCCTGAAGTGCCTGCCGGGCGACTGCTACGCCTACCAGAACGTGGCCTTCAGCCTGATCGGCGACGTGGTCTATGCCGCCTCGGGGAGCTTCTACGAGCAGTCGGTCGAGCGCCGCATCTTCAAGCCGCTGGGCATGAACGATGCCAGCCTCGGCCTGGCCGGCATCCAGGCCAGCTCGCGCTGGGCGCGTCCGCACGTGCGCAGCCGCAATGGCTGGGTGTCGCTGACACCGAAGCCGACCTACTACCGCGTCGCCCCGGCCGCCGGCGTCAACGCCAGCGCCAGCGACATGGCGCAGTGGCTGCTGGCCCACACCGGCCATCGCCCGGACGTGCTGCCGGCACCGCTGCTGGCCACCCTGCATTCGAGCCTGATCAACACCCCGGGCGAAATGCGTTCGGGCTGGCGCCGCGAGCGCCTGCATTCGGCCGGCTACGCACTGGGCTGGCGCACCTTCGACTACGCCGGCCACGATGTGGTGTTCCATGCCGGTGCCGTGCAGGGCTATCGCGGCCTGGTCGCGCTGGTGCCGGAACGCGATCTCGGCATCGCCATCATGTGGAACGGCGAAAGCGGCCTGCCCAGCGGCCTGCTGCCGACGGTGCTCGATTCCGCGCTCGGCCTGCCGACGCAGCGCTGGCTGGACGTGGACACCGACTTCGGCAGTGACAACCTGATGGCCGAAGGCGCGAGCCCGGCGCAGCAGGACAAGCGCAAGGGCAAGGGTGCTTCGAGCAACCGTGCGGTGGCCTCGCCGCGCTGAGTTGGCGGGCTTCACCGTGTGTGCGAAGGGCGGCCTGCGGGTCGCCCTTTTTGTTGGCAGTTGTAGAGCAAAGCAGTCGAGCACCGCTCGACTCTACAAACGGAAGGCTAATGCGCGAAGTAGTGCATGCCGCCATCCACCGGAATCACCGCGCCGGTGATGTAGCCGGCCAAGGGCGAGGCCAGAAAGGCCACCAGCGGCGCCACCTCCTCCGGATCACCAAAACGCCCGATCGGAATGTTGCGTTCGATGAACTCACGCCGGCTTTCTTCGGTGGGATGCAGCCGGTCCCGGATCTGAGCACTGTTGATGCGTCCCGGCGCGATTGCATTGACCGTGATGCCCTGTGAGGCCAGCGCCGACGACAGCCCTTTGCTCCACAGATGCAACGCCGCCTTCGCCGCCGTGGCAGCATTCACCGCGCGCGGTTCCATTGAACCGCTGAGGTTGATCACCCGCCCCCAGCCCTGCGCCTGCATCGCCGGCAGCAGTGCCTGGGTCAGGCGTCGTGCCGAAGAGAAGTTCAAGGCCATGGCTTCCTCCCAGACATCGTCCCCCGCATCCACGGTGGTCGGCCGGCCTCCTCCAGCCGCATTGACGAGGATGTCGACACGCGTCAGTGCCGCCGAGGCTGCATCCGCAATGTGGCGTACCTGCTCCGCATCGGTGAGGTCGCCCAGCAGGACGATCGGTGCCGGCGCGCCTGCAGATTCGATCTCTGCCGCCAGTGCATGCAGCGGCTCGGCACGCCGTGCACTGATCGCAATGCGTACTCCCTGTGCCGCCAGCAGCCTGGCCACACCGGCACCGATGCCACTGCCCGCCCCGGTGATCAGCGCGGTACGCCCTTCAAGCCCCAGATCCATGATGTTCTCCCAATCCGCCAGCCGGTACATCCGGCCCGTGCAGTACATGCTGTTTGATCACCCCTGATTGATAAACTCCGCGCAGGTTTCAGCATTCAACACCCGGGGTGTCAGATGAATCTGCTGGAGAGCATGCAGGTCTACGTGCTGATCGTGGACAAGGGCAGCCTCAGCGCTGCTGCGGCGGCGATGGATATCTCGGCGACGATGGCCGGCAAGCACCTGCGTGCGCTGGAAGCACGGCTGGGGATGCAGCTGTTGAGCCGTACCACCCGGCGCCAGCACATGACGCCCTTCGGCGAGGACTACTACACCCGCTGCCGGGAGATCCTGCGGCTGGTGGAAGAAACGGACGCACAGGCGCAGCACCAGCAGCTGGCACCGGCGGGCACGTTGCGCATCAGTGCGCCGGTGATCTTCGGCACGCACGCACTGGTACCGGCACTGGCCGAATACATGGCGCGCCATCCGGATGTCCGGGTCGAAGTCACGCTGAGCGACCGCGTGGTCGACCTCGCCGAGGAGGGTTTCGAAGCGGCGCTGCGCATCGGCACGCTGGCCGACAGCAGCATGCTGGTGGCGCGTGCGCTGGCACCGTATCGCTTGATGATGTGCGCATCGCCGGCGTACCTGGCCAGGCGTGGCACGCCTCGCAGCCTTCAGGACCTCGCCCTGCATCAGTGCCTGTCCTTCGAACCGAGCGCACTCGCACAGTGGCTGCAGGCCGATGCTGGCGAACTCGAGCGTGTGCCTGGCGGCCGGCTGCAGATCAACAACGGCGAAGCGCTGCGCACGGCAGCGCTGCACGGGCTGGGCATCGTGCTGCAGTCGGCACTGCTGCTGGCTGCCGACATCGACACCGGACGCCTGGTGCAGCTGTTCCCTGAGTTCGGCCAGACCGGTCGGCCGATGCACGTGGTCTACGCCCACGATCGCTACCACTCGACCCGCCTGCGCAGCTTCCTGGACTTCCTGGTGGAGCGCTTTCCACCGGCGCCGCACCGCTAGCGTCGACCGTCAGAAAAGCAGTCGAGCACGGCTCGACCCTGCAAACGGCCCATAAAAAAACCCCCTCCCCGCTGGGCAGTCAGGGAAGGGGGTTTCAGGATGCGGCTATCGGGAAGTACTTAGATCAGCGGCGCCGGGGTTGCCGGCAGAGCGACCGGAGCAGCCTTCTTCTTGCGGGCGGCCGGCTTGCGCTTGGCAACCTTCTTCGCTGCCTTCTTCGGGGCAGCCTTCTTGGTCGCCTTCTTCGCGGTCTTCTTTACTGCCTTCTTGGCGGTCTTCTTGACGGCCTTCTTGGCAGTTGCCTTCTTCGCGACCTTCTTGGCCGGCTTGCGGGCCGTTGCCTTCTTGGCAGTCTTCTTGGTGGCCTTCTTGGCTACCTTCTTGACGGCCTTCTTCGCGGTCTTCTTGACGGCCTTCTTGGCAGTGGACTTCTTGGCTACCTTCTTCGCCGCCTTCTTCACTGCCTTCTTCGCAGTGGTCTTCTTGGCGACCTTCTTCGCAGCCTTCTTCACTGCCTTCTTGGCGGTCGCCTTCTTCGCGACCTTCTTCACTGCCTTCTTGGCAGCGGCCTTCTTCGCGACCTTCTTCACCGCTTTCTTGGCGGCGGGCTTCTTCTTCGCAGCTTTCTTGGTTGCCATGGGATGGCTCCTCGTCAGTGATAGGGAGTTGAAACGCCCAGGTGGATCAAACCCGCGGATGCTGCGTGCGGGGACCGCCGGCGCGTCAGGCGCGCCGTTACGGATGCGGCAATGCCCGCCTCGATCGGCGGAGCGGACATCGGAACGGGAGTTGCCTTGCATTTCTCCGGGGGAAGCGGGGCCATGTCCACCGTCATCAGGGTCGCGGTGGTCTTGAAGGGGCTGCTTCGCATCGGACGATTGATTCTGCGCACTCGGTTGGGCAGGCAAGGTCTGCTGAGGCGAAACCTAATCACGGTTTTTTTTACTGTCAACAACCCCCGCGAAAAATTTTCACATCCGCGCCATCCCGGACGCCGTCCTCGCCACCGCCGTGCGCGCCCTGCAACGACCATTGAAGCGGCGCGCACGCGCGCCGCATACGACGAAGTCGATGCGCTCTCTGAACAAAAAACACTTGAAATAAGCACTCTGCGCAGATAGGCACATGTTCCGGACAACAGCGCACGTGCATCGCCGATGGTCACCCGCACCGTCGCCAACGCCAGCACAACGGGGCCGCAACGGGGGGCGAAAAGTTTTCACATTCGATCGCTTCGGCGCGGGGCGGAAACGCGGATTTGCGCAAAACTGCGCACGCTGATCGGCACCGTTCGTCTGTCGGCTGATGCCACGCCGAGGGTGCAGAGCGAACCCGCCGTCATGAGTCCGACGCACTCGCCAAAACAAAAACGGCCACCCGAAGGTGGCCGTTCCAGAACCCGGAAGTGACGACTCAGTGGTCGTCGTTTTCCAGGGCTTCGGCATACGCGTCCGGATCCAGCAGTTCGTTGACCTCTTCAGCGTTGGTCAGTTCGACCACGAACATCCAGCCTTCGCCGTAGGCATCTTCATTGATGGTTTCCGGCTTGTCGGACAGCGCCGAGTTGACCTCGACGACCTTGCCGCTGATCGGGCTGTAGACGTCCGAGGCGGCCTTCACCGACTCGACAACGGCGATCTGCTCGCCAGCCTTTGCGTCGGCGCCGACTTCCGGCAGTTCGACGTAGACCAGGTCACCCAGCAGGCCCTGGGCGTGGTCGGAAATACCGACGGTGACACGGCCATTGCCTTCGACACGGGCCCACTCATGGGACTTGAGGAACTTGAGGTCGCCGGGGATCTCGCTCATGGGACTGCTCCAGAGATATGCAGGGGTGGAAAAAACGGGGCTAGTGTAACCAACCGGCCGCCACTGCTGTCAGTGACGATCGGCAGTTTCGGATCAGGCGTCGGCGAGCACGCCGGGCTGGGCCTGGCCTTCGCGCACGAACGGGAACTTGACCACGCGCACCGGCACCTGCCGGCCACGGATGTCGACGGTGACCTCGCCGAGTTCACCGGCCGGTACACGGGCGAAGGCGATGCCCTTGGCCAGGGTCGGCGAGAAGGTGCCGGACAGGATCTCGCCCTGGCCGCCGGCGGTGGTCACCGCCTGACCATGGCGCAGCACGCCCTTCTCGTCCATCACCAGACCGATCATCTGGCGGGCGGTGCCGGCAGCCTTCTGCGCTTCCAGCACCTCGCGGCCGATGAAGTCGCGGCCTTCGTCCAGCGACACGGTCCAGGCCAGCGCCGCTTCGTACGGGCTGATCTCTTCGTCCATGTCCTGGCCGTACAGGTTCATGCCGGCTTCCAGGCGCAGCGTGTCGCGTGCGCCGAGGCCCGCCGGCTTCACGCCCGCCGCCAGCAGGCGGTTCCAGAACGCGACCACGGCGTCCTGCGGCAGCAGGATTTCGAAGCCGTCTTCGCCGGTGTAACCGGTACGGGCGACAAACAGTTCGACGCCGTCATCGGACTGCACCTGCAGGGCGGCGAAACGGCCCAGCTTGGCCAGCGCTGCGCGATCGCTTTCGCGGGCCAGGCCGATGACGATGTCGCGCGCCTGCGGGCCCTGCACGGCGAGGATGGCCAGGTCCGGGCGCTGCTCGACGGTGACGCCGAACGGTGCAGCCTGCTCGCGCAGCCAGGCCAGGTCCTTCTCGCGGGTGGAGGCATTGACCACCATGCGGAAGAAATCGTCGCCCAGGTAGTAGACGATCAGGTCGTCGATGACGCCGCCGCGCGGATTCAGCATGCACGAGTACAGCGCCTTGCCGGTCACCTTCAGCTTGTCGACCGAGTTGGCGAGCAGGCGGCGCAGGAACGGCTTGACCTGGTCACCGCGCAGGTCGACCACGGTCATGTGGCTGACGTCGAACACACCCGACTCGCGACGAACGAGGTGGTGCTCGTCGAGCTGCGAGCCGTAGTGGATGGGCATGTCCCAACCCCCGAAATCGACCATCTTGGCGCCAAGGGCGCGGTGGGTATCGTTGAGCAGCGTCTTCTGGGTCATGACCGGGTCCGGCAGCAGAGGAAACAAGAATCCCCATTATCCCAGATCGGTCGCCCGCAGGTCGCGCCGCAGCGCAGCGGGGTGTTTGGCCGGCCTGCGGCCGGCCGCCGCTTTCTACAGCTAGAGCGCAAAGCCTGAGTTCATCGGCTCTGGATTGACTCGGCCTGGGCGGGTCGGAGCGAGTGCTTTTGCTCTTTGCTCTTTTTCTTTTTCCGTGGGCTGGACGCGCACGGAAACTGTCGGGGGTCGGGCGGGTTGGGTTCGCGGGACCGTTGCGCCATCGAGCCCCCATGGGTGAGGGCGCTTTGCTTGCGAAGCACTGCTTCGCAAGCGACCGAACGCGCAGCCGCCAGCGGCTGGGCCGGACCGCGGAGCGGGGTCTACGGCGTGTCCCGCGAACCCAACCCGCCCGACCCAAACACATGAACCACCTTCCGCGACCACCCACGAGGGGTTCCGCCGTTGGCTGGGAACCCCTAGGCCACCGCTTCGACCAGCAGCGTGCTGCCCTGCACCGCCACCACCCGTACCAGGCTGCCGGCCTGCAGATCCGGTCCACTCACCTGCCAGGACGCATCGTCAATGCTGACCCGTCCCTGACCACCGACGATGGCCTGCTGCAGTACCACCTCCCGGCCGACCAGCTGCTCGGCACGGCGGTTGAGCAACGGCGCATCGCTGGGCCGTGCCCGCGGCCTCCCCCAGCGCCGGTAGCACTGGATCGAGACCACACTCAGCAGGACGAAGGCGATCACCTGCCACAACAGTGGAATGTCGCTGAACACCGCAACCAGTACGAACACTGCCGCCGCGCCAATGCCGATCCACAGCATGAACGCACCCGGCGCCAGCGCTTCGGCAGCGAACAGCAGCAGCGCCAGCGCGCCCCAACCGACGACTTCCCAGCGCATGTCAGCCTCCGAGCGGCGGCGGCCGCTTGCCGGCGGCCTTGTTGTCCTGGCTGGCCAGCGCCTGCTTCGCCAGTTCGGCCACGCCCGCGATCGAACCGATCACGCCACTGGCCTCCATCGGCATCAGCACCAGCTTCTGGTTCGGCGAACTGGCCAGCTCCTTGAACGCTTCCACGTACTTCTGCGCGACGAAGTAGTTGATCGCCTGCACGTCACCCTCGGCAATCGCGGCCGACACCACCTTGGTCGCCATCGCTTCGGCCTCGGCCAGGCGCTCGCGCGCCTCGGCATCGCGGAACGCGGCTTCGCGACGGCCTTCGGCTTCCAGCACGGTGGCCTGCTTCTCGCCATCGGCGCGCAGGATCTCCGACTGCCGTGAACCCTCTGCCTCGAGGATCTGCGCGCGCTTTTCGCGCTCGGCCTTCATCTGCCGCGCCATCGCATCCAGCAGATCGCGCGGCGGCTGGATGTCGCGGATCTCGATGCGGTTGACCTTCACTCCCCAGGGATTGGTGGCATGGTCGACCACGCTCAGCAGCTGGGCATTGATCACCTCGCGCTGGCTGAGCGATTCATCCAGGTCCATCGAACCGATCACGGTACGGATGTTGGTCTGCACCAGGGCGATCATCGCCACTTCCAGGTTGGCCACCTCATAGGCGGCCTTGGCGGCATCCAGTACCTGGAAGAACACCACGCCGTCCACGCGCACGGCGGCGTTGTCCTTGGTGATCACTTCCTGGCTGGGCACGTCCAGCACCTGCTCCATCATGTTCACCTTGCGCCCCACCCCGTACACGATCGGGATCAGGAAATGCAGGCCGGGGGTCATGGTGTGCGTGTAGCGCCCGAAGCGCTCGACGGTCCACTCGTAGCCCTGGGGCACCATCCGTACTGCCTTGAACAGGATGACCACGGCCACGAAGGCCAGTACCACGGTAAAGAACATGGTCGGGAACATCTTGCTTTCCTTATCTATGACGTCCAGGCCCCAGCATAGCGCGTGAAGGCCACATTCACAGCGGAGCTACCAAGGCACGCGCCCGCGCAGGATGTCGGCGAACATCACCCAGTCGCCCATGAACGAGTACAGCGGGTGCTGGAAGGTGGCCGGGCGGTTCTTCTCGAAGAAGAAATGGCCGACCCAGGCGAAGCTGTAACCGCAGAAAAGGGCGGCCAGCAACAGCACCGGCTGCCCGCGCAGGATCGCTGCAACGACCAGCAGCAGCACGCCGCAACTGCCGACGAAGTGCAGCCGGCGCGATACCGGGTGGCGGTGCTCGCTGAGATAGAACGGATAGAACTCGCGGAAGCTGGCGAAGCGGGACATATGCGTGTTCCGGGGGCCGTGGTCACCGCCATCATGCGCCTTCCTGGGAGGGAAAGCGGCCTGGACGGCGTGGCCGATTCTGACAAGGCAGTGCATGATCCGGTGGCGCTGCCTTTGTAGCGTCGAGCCATGCTCGACTGGCCCTCCCAGTTGCAGTCGAGCATGGCTCGACTCTACATAAGAGCGGAAGCCGTCGAGCCTGGCTCGACGCTAAAAAAGCGGAAGCCGTCGAGCATGGCTCGACGCTACACCGGGGGCGTGCGCGGCCCGAACATGATCACCGCCATGCCGGCCAGGCACAGGGCTGCGCCGAACAGGTCCCAGCGGCTGGGGCGGATGCCATCGACCAGCCACAGCCAGAACAGCGCGGTGCCGATGTAGACACCACCGTAGGCCGCATAGACCCGGCCACTGGCGGTCGGGTGCAGGGTCAGCAGCCAGGCGAACAGGGCCAGGCTGGCGGCAGCCGGCAGCAGCAGCCACACGCTGCCGCCCTTGCGCAGCCACAACCACGGCAGGTAGCAGCCGACAATTTCGGCCAGCGCGGTCAGCAGGAACAGCGCGAGCGTCTTCACGCCTTCTCCGCCGCCTTGGCGTGCTGCCACAGTGCTTCCTGCGCATCCAGGTCCATCGACGCCAGCGCTCCACCCTGGGCGTCAGCCTGCGCTTCCATCGCACGGAAGCGGCGTTCGAACTTGTGGTTGGCCCCGCGCAGCGCCGCACCCAGATCGATATCGGCGTGGCGTGCCAGGTTGGCGCAGACGAACAGCAGATCGCCCAGCTCTTCCTGCAGGCGCGCTTTGTTGCCGGCAATATCGCCGCGCTCGAACTCCTCGCGCAGCTCCTGCAGTTCCTCCGCCGCCTTGTCCAGCACCGGCAACGGGCCCGGCCAGTCGAAACCGACCTTGGCCGCGCGCGACTGCAGCTTCACCGCTCGCTGCCATTCGGGCAGGCCACGCGAGATGCCGGCCAATGCGGAGGTGTCCTGCTCGCCCTTGGCGGCACGCTCGGCACGCTTGATCGCATCCCAGTTACGCGTCACCCCGTCGGCGTCATCGACGCTGACATCGGCGAACACGTGCGGGTGGCGGCGCTGCATCTTGTCGCTGATCGCGCGTGCGACCTCGGCGAAGGCGAAGGCACCCTGCTCCTCGGCCATACGTGCATGGAACACCACCTGCAGCAGCAGGTCGCCCAGCTCATCGCAGAGATCATCGAGGTCGCCACGGTCGATCGCATCGGCCACCTCGTAGGCTTCCTCGATGGTGTACGGCGCGATGGTCGCGAAGTTCTGTTCCAGGTCCCAGGGGCAGCCGCCCTGCGGATCGCGCAGGCGCGCCATGATCGCCAGCAGGCGTTCCAGTTCGTTGCTGGCTGCACTGCCGGCGATGGGGGTGTCATGCGCGCTCATGCGGTCTCCAGGGTCAATCGGACAACCAGTCGCGCCACGGCAGGCTGGTATCACCAATGGCAATGAAATCGCCGTTCAACAGGGTCTCGCGGCGGTTGTAGCGGAACGGCTTGCCGGTCGCTGCCGACAGTACCGCACCGCCGGCGGCGTGCAGTACGCACTGGCCGGCGGCGGTATCCCATTCGGAGGTCGGGCCCAGACGCGGATAGACATCCAGGCCACCTTCGGCGATCCGGCAGAATTTCAGCGACGAGCCCTGCGCGATGGTCTCGATGCGCCCCATCCTCGCCAGCAGCGCCTCGGTTTCCGGTGAGCGGTGCGAGCGGCTGGCGGCAACCCGCAGCGGTGCGGTGGCCGGCGTGCGGGTGCGCAGCACGGTGTCGTGCAGGCCCTGGCGACGGTATGCCAGCTCACCACGCATGGCATGCCAGACGATGCCGGTGACCGGCGCCAGCACCACGCCGAAGGCCGGCGCGCCCTGGTAGATCAATGCGATGTTGACGCTGAACTCGCCGTTGCGCTTGACGAACTCACGGGTGCCATCGAGCGGATCGACCAGCCAGTAGGCGCCCCAGTGGCGGCGCTGCTCCCAGGGTACCTGCGCCGATTCCTCGGACAGGATCGGCAGATCCGGGGTCAGCTGCTGCAGGCCCTGTTCGATGACCTGGTTGGCGGCCAGGTCGGCGGCGGTGACCGGGCTGTTGTCGTCCTTGAGCTGCACGTCGAAGCCATCGGCATAGACCTGCATGATGGCCTGTCCGGCTTCCTGGGCAATGGCGATGGCGGTCTCGCGCAGGTCCGTGGTCAGTTTGATCATCGCAATCCCTGCAGCCACTGGCGGGCAATGAACAGCGCCGCCAGCGAGCGTCCCTCGGAGAAGTCCTCGCGCAGCATCAGCTGGTCCAGCTCGGCCAGCTTCCACGGGACGACTTCCAGCTCTTCCGGCTCGTCGCCGGCCAGCTTTTCCGGGTACAGGTCGCGCGCCACCACCAGCCACGACTGGTGGCTCATGTAGGTCGGGGCCAGGGTCATCGCGCGCAGCACATCCACCCGGCGCGCGCCGTAACCGGCCTCTTCCTTCAGTTCGCGGTCGGCGGCCTGCTCGGGGGTCTCGCCGGCATCGATCCGGCCCTTGACCAGGCCCAGTTCGTAGCGGTGCATGCCGGCGGCGTATTCACGTACCAGCAGCACGGTTTCGTCGTCGAGCATCGGCACCACCACCACCGCGCCATGCCCCCGGCTGACCAGCCGCTCGAAGCGGCGGCGTTCGCCGTTGGAGAACTCCAGGTCCAGGTGCTGGCGCTGGAAGGGACCGTTCTCCTCATCGGTGATCCGATGGATGATCGGCAAGCGACGGCCGGCACGGTCATCGTTCATGCGGAATCTCCGCGGCGGCCGGCGCCTGCGCCGGGGCCGATAGAATGTGCAGGCAGCAACATGTTCATGAGCCCGAAATGCTAGCAGACCCAACCCCCTCCCCGCTGGCCCGCCATTGGCGGCAGCGCGACCTGCAGGTGCTGTGGCACCCCTGCACGCAGATGCGCGAGCATCCGCACACCCTGCCGCTGGTGCCGATCGCCCGCGGCGAAGGTGCCTGGCTGATCGACCACGACGGCAATCGCTATCTGGATGCGGTCAGCAGCTGGTGGACCAACCTGTTCGGTCATGCCGAACCGCGCATCGGTGGTGCCATCGCCGCCCAGGCCACGCAGCTGGAACAGGTGATGCTGGCCGGCTTCGGTCATGAGCCAGCCATCACCCTGGCCGAACGCCTGCTGGCGCTGGCCCCGCGGCAGCCCGGCCGCGAACCGCTGGCCAAGGTGTTCTACGCTGACAACGGCTCCGCCGGCGTGGAAGTGGCGCTGAAGATGGCCTTCCAGTATTTCCAGAACCGTGGCGAGCCGCGGCGCACGCGGTTCATCGCACTGGAGAACGGCTACCACGGCGAGACCTTGGGCGCGCTCGCGCTGGGCGACATCCCGCTGTACCGCCGTGTCTATGCACCGCTGCTGGCCGAAGGCCTGTTCGCGCCCTCGCCCGACGCTTACCTGGCCGAGCCGGGCCAGAGTGCGGCAGATCGCGCGCGGCAGGCCGCGGATGGACTGGCCACGCTGTTCGACCAGCACCCGGGCGAGATCTGCGCGGTGATCCTGGAACCGCGCCTGCAGTGCGCCGGCGGCATGCGCATGCACGACCCGGTGTACCTGCAGCGCGTGCGCGAACTGTGCGATGCGCACGGTGCATTCATGATCGCCGACGAGATCGCCACCGGTTTCGGCCGCACCGGCACCCTGTTCGCCTGCGAGCAGGCCGGGGTGATGCCGGACCTGATGTGCCTCTCGAAAGGCCTGACCGGCGGCTTCCTGCCGCTTGCCGCGGTACTGGCCACGCAGGCCCTGTACGACGCGTTCCTCGACGACTCGCGCGAGCGCGCCTTCCTGCATTCACACAGCTACACCGGCAACCCGCTGGCCTGCGCGGCCGCGCTGGCGACGCTGGACATCTTCCGCGACGACGATGTGATCGCGCGCAACCGCGGCATCGCCTCGGTGATGGGCACGCTGGCCGCACCGTTCAGCGACCATCCGCACGTGGCCGACGTGCGCCAGGCCGGCATGGTGGTGGCGTTCGAGCTGTCGCGCGATGGCAACAAGCGCACACCGTTCGACCCGGCCATGCGGCTGGGCCTGCACGCCTACAAGGCCGCGCTGAAGCGCGGTGTGGTACTGCGTCCGCTGGGCGACGTGCTGTACTGGATGCCACCCTATTGCGTGGATGACGAACAACTGGAGCTGCTGGCACATACCACGCTGGCGGCGATTGACGAGGCGATTGCATGCGCGTGACCCGCTGCCCCATCGACCTGGCGCTGCACAGCGGCCAGACCGTGACCCTGCCGGAAGAGACCGCCAACCACCTGGTACGGGTGATGCGCCTGCGCGAGGGAGACACCTGCGTGCTGTTCAACGGCGACGGCCATGACTACAGCGCCACGCTGACCGTGGCCGGCAAGCGCGAGGTTCAGGTGCGCATCGACGCGGTGCAGGCCATCGACAACGAATCGCCGCTGGCGATCACCCTGCTGCAGGGCATCGCCCGTGGCGAGAAGATGGACCTGATCCTGCAGAAGGCCACCGAACTGGGCGTGGCGGCGATCATTCCGGTCAACGCCGAGCGCACCGAGGTGAAGCTCGATGCAGCACGCGCGGAGAAGCGCGTGGCGCACTGGAACAACGTGGTGACCTCAGCCTGCGGCCAGTCCGGGCGCGCGCGCATTCCGCAGGTGGGATCCCCGCTGTCGCTGGCGCAGGCGGCAGCGGCGCTGCCGCCCGATACGCTGCGGCTGACCCTGGACCCGCTGGGCACACATCGCTTGTCGACGCTGGCGGCCGCTCCGGCAGGCGGCATCGTGATCGCGATCGGCCCGGAAGGTGGCTGGTCGCCGCGCGACCGGGATCAGTTGGCGGCGGCAGGATTCCAGGGCCTGCAGCTGGGCCCGCGCATCCTGCGCACGGAAACGGCCGGCCTGGCCGCGATTGCAGCACTGCAGGCGCGGTTGGGGGATCTGGGGTAAGGCCCGATTCCTGGTAGTGCCGGCCGCTGGCCGGCAACCGCATGATTCCGTGGATGCCGGCCAGCGGCCGGCACTACCAGGAATTCAAAATGCCCGGCGGATGTCCGGTCAGGCCGCCAGCGAATCCAGGGCGGCTTCCAGCGCGTCTAGGTTCGGCAGCAGCGCGCTCTGCTCACCCAGCAGCACACGCATGTGCACAATGTCCGGCAGGGTTTCTTCCGAGGCATCAGCCAGCAGCCCGTCGCGCGGCACCGAAATCAGCTGCGGGAAGTTCTGCGTCAGCAGCGCGTAGTACGGACGCTGCGCGTTGCCGCTGAGGGCCTTCAGTACCACCACCTTGTTATGGCCGCTCACGGCTTCTTCGCCCAGTCCCGAAAGACGTGCGAACGACACCAGCGGCACCTGCCAGCCATGCCAGCCGATCTTGCCGACCAGCCAGCGCGGCGCATCGGAGACCGGCTGCACCGGCACGCGCGACATCATTTCGGCCACGGTGGCATTGGGCAGCAGCACGCGCGCGTTGCCGGCCTGGATCAGGACGCCACGGATTTCGTCATTGCTGGCATAGCTCATGGTGCTTCTCCGTTGTCGTCCTGCTCACCCCAGCGCGCGGCAATCGCCTGCGCCAGTTCCTGCGGTTCACCGGCCACCATGCCGGCAGCAACCACCGCCGTGGCTGCAGCCGGGTCGTAGCAGCCCTCGCCCACCTGCCCGGCCACCCATGCACCGGCGGCGGCCAGATCCAGCGCCGGACCAACATGCGCAAGGTCAGCGCCGCTGAGCAGGACCAGCGCGGTGTGGTCAGCTGGCAGCGCGGCAATCGCAATGCCCTGCGCGTCGCTGACGAAATGCAGGCCGTCACTGGCTGCCTGCACGCCGATGTCATCGGCCAGCACGTGCACTTCACCCGGAGCTGCACGCTGGCCGGCTTCAGCCAGCTGCACCGGCAACGGCGACACGCGTGCCATCTGCTTGACCAGGTTGCCGTAGCGCCCGCCATCCAGGCGCATGTGCACCAGGACCGGCACGCTCAGCGAAGGCGGCAGCGCGCCGAGCAGGCGACGCAGCGCATCCGGGCCACCGATGCCGGCCAGCACCAGCAGCGATCCGGCGCGTGCGCCCACGGGCGCTGCGGCATCCAGATCGACCAGGCTCAGATGACCGGTATCGAAGGAAGGCAGCGGAGCCTCCACCGCAGCGTGGTGCGGAGCGGTTGCCGAGGCATCGGCCTCGTCCTCGACCAGCGACCAGGCGGTGTGGTCGAAGGAGACCGGCGGTAGCGGCGGTACTGCGGACGCGGTCTCTGCCAGCGACGGCAGTGCGGGGGCCTGCAGCGGCTCAGGCACCACCGGCTGCAGCGCGGCCAGCGCCTGTTCCAGCGCGATCGGTTCGTGCAGCTGCGCAGGCGGCGAGTACAGAGTGTCAGCGGGGACCTCGTCGGCCCAGCTCAATGCCTGCTCCAGGTGCGGCTGCAGCGCTTCTTCCTGCGGCGCCGGTGCCGGTGCCGGGTGGCCCGGCTCCAGCTGCAGGCTGGGTTCTTCTTCGGCCCCCGGCGGCAACACCTGCTGGTGGCCATGCAGCTTGGCGGACAGATGACGGCCCCAGCGCTGAGCCTCCCAACCAGCACGACGTGCAGCCAGTTCGGCCTCGTCGAAGACCAGGGTCAGACCCGGTGCGGACAGCACCGCTTCCAGGCGCTCCAAGGCGTCCTCGATGGCGGCTTCCAGCGCGATCACCACGAACTGTGGGCGCGCCTCCTGCAGGACCCGCGCCTCCAGCGTGTTGGGATCATCTTCCAGCACCAGCTGCACATCGGCGTGCGACAACGCCTCACGCAGGCGCTCACGCGCCGCGCCGGGACGGGCCAGCAGGGCCACGGCCGGAGCCGCTTGGGTTTCACTCACGGACACGGGCGATCCCCAGCAGGTCGTACACGTTACGCATCAGGTCCAGTTCCTGGTACGGCTTGCCCAGGTAACGCTGGACACCGATCTCGAAGGCGCGCTGGCGGTGCTTGTCACCGCTGCGCGAAGTGATCATCACGATCGGCACGTCCCTGTAGCGCGGGTCGGCACGCATCGCGGTGGCGAGCTCGTAGCCATCCATGCGCGGCATCTCGATATCCAGCAGCATCAGGTCCGGCACGCGCTCTTCCAGGCGTTCCAGCGCTTCCACGCCATCGCGGGCGACGCTGACCTCGAAGTTGTGGCGTTCGAGGATGCGGCCGGTGACCTTGCGCATCGTCAGCGAGTCGTCGACCACCATCACCAGCGGCACCTGGCGCTCCTGGCGCGGTGCGTTGGCCAGCACAGGCAGCGTCGGGTTGGCGAGGAAGCGGCGCACCAGCGGCGCCACGTCCAGGATCACCACCACGCGGCCATCGCCGGTGATGGTCGCGCCGTAGATGCCCGGCACCGACGCGATCTGCAGGCCGACCGGCTTGACCACGATTTCGCGGTTGCCCAGCACCTGGTCGATCGCCACGGCGGCACGCAGATCACCGGCACGGACCAGCAGCAGCGGCACCTGGTCCTGGCCATCGGCACGCGCCGGGGCCTGCCCGACCAGGCTGCCGAGGTCGTACAGCGGATAGTCTTCGCCGCTGTAACGGTAGCTGCTGTCGGCGGCTTCGAAACGCTCGCGCGACAGGCGGCCGATACCACTGACCGAGGCCACCGGCACCGCGAAGGTGGTTTCGCCGATCTGCACGAACACCGCCTGGGTGACGGCCAGCGTCTGCGGCAGGCGCAGGGTGAAGCGTACTCCCTGGCCCCGCACCGACTGGATGTCGACCGAGCCACCGAGCTGGCGCACTTCGTTGCGCACCACGTCCATGCCCACGCCACGACCGGCCAGCTGGCTGACCTGGTCGGCGGTGGTGAAGCCGGACGCGAAGATCAGGTTGTCCAGCTCCTGCTCGTTCGGCTGCGCATCGGCGGCCAGCAGGCCACGGTCGATGGCGCGGCGGCGGATCGCCTCGCGGTCCAGGCCAGCACCGTCATCGGCCACCTCCAGCACGATTTCCGAACCTTCGCGGTGCAGGCGGATGGCGATCTCGCCCTCCTCCGGCTTGCCGGCGGCGCGGCGCTGTTCCGGCGCTTCCAGGCCATGGGCCACGGAGTTGCGCAGCATGTGTTCCAGCGGCGCGACCATGCGGTCGAGGACGTTGCGGTCCAGTTCGCCGTGGGTTCCTTCCAGGGTCAGGTGGACCTGCTTGCCGGTATCCATGCCGGACTGGCGGACCACGCGGCGCAGGCGCGGCACCAGGCCATCGAACGGCACCATGCGCGCGCGCATCAGGCCATCCTGCAGCTCGGAGCTGACGCGCGACTGCTGCTGCAGCAGCGAATCGTACTGGCGCGACAGATCGTCCAGCACGCCCTGCAGGCCACCCAGGTCGGCCGCCGACTCGTTCAGCGCACGGCTGAGCTGCTGCAGGGTGGAGAAGCGGTCCAGCTCCAGCGGATCGAACTTCTGGTCGGCCTGGTCCTGCTCGCGCTGGTAGCGGGCGACGATCTGCGCCTCGGTTTCCAGGTCGAGTCGCCGCAGCTGGTCGCGCAGTCGCGCATTGGTGCGCTCCAGTTCGCCCATGGCACCACGGAAGGCACCCAGCTGCTGTTCAAGCCGCGAGCGGTAGATCGCCACTTCACCGGCATGGTTGACCAGGCGGTCGAGCAGGTCGGCACGCACGCGCACCTGCTCCTGCTGCGGACGCGCCAGCGGATCTTCATCGACCACGCCCTCGGCCGGAAGCGGAGCCGACAGCGGCGCTTCGATCGGGGCCGCCAGTGGGCCCGCGGCCTGTGCGGGCACGGTCTCGATCTCGCTGGCCGCACGCACGGCCGCAGCGGCTGCGGCGATATCGATGGTGGTGCGGACCTCGAAGGCTTCGACCAGATCCTGCGCCGGCTCCACCACGCGGTGCGCGCCGGTGCGGGTGAGCAGCTGGTGCAGGCGGTCAAAGCCACGCTCCAGCAGCTGCACGTCGCGACGTTCGATCTCGGTACGGCCAGCGGCCACCGCCTCCAGCAGCGATTCGATGCTGTGGCCAAGGTCGCCGATGGCATTGATGCCAGCCATGCGTGCGCCACCCTTCAGGGTGTGCAGATCACGCTGCAGGCCGGCCAGCACCTCGCGGTCCTGCGGTGCATCGCGCAGTTCGCTGATCAGGCCATCGCAGTGGTCGAGCAGGTCCTTGCCTTCCTCGACAAAGATATCGACCAGCTCGCGGTCGTACACGCTGAAGTCGAGTGCATCGGCGCCGTCTTCGGCATCCGCCGCAACAGGTGCCTGCTCGTGGTGCGGCGCACGCGGCACGATGTCGGTCGCTGCAACCTGTGCATCGGTATCGACCGTGCCCTGGCCCGGTGCGTCTTCCATTTCGAAGAAGCGCACCGCAGCAGTGCCGCCCTGCGGCGCCTCTGCGGTGATCTCCTCAATCACCGTCGCCGGGGACGGCTGATCGGCGCTCTCTCCTTCACCGACCGCCGCCTCCCCGCCGACGTCCGCATCCTCGGCAAAGGCATCTGCCTCACCCGGCGCGAGTTCGCTGGCCTGGAGGCCGATCACGGGCCATTGCCCGTCGTCGTCCAGGGTCTGCTCCTCCTCGATCACGTGCAGGCCGGCCTCGAGCGCGGCTGCCAGCGTGACCGGTTCTGCAAAACCCGGCACAGCCATTTCATCCTGCAGGCTCGACAGCTCGCTGTCGAGTGGCAGTGCAGCAGCGTCGTCAATGACGTTGTCATCGTCACTGTCCGAATCAAACGGCAACGGCGTATTCAGGTCGATCGCGTCAACTTCCGCAGACACCGGAAACTCTTCCGCGTCGCGGTCATCCACCGGCAGCGCACTGGCGTCGAGGTACGGCGACAGATCGTCCGCCATGGTCAGGTCAGCGTCGTCGACCGTCGCGATCGCCGGCACGGCATCTGATTCGTCCTGGGCGACATCAGGCGCACTTTCAATCGGCTGGATCGATTCAATCGCGCCGGTGTCGTCCGCGGCAGGTTCACCTTCGCCCGGCACCGACGGCCAGCCGGCGTCGAAGTAACGCGAAAGATCGTCGCTGGCGGTCAGCTCACCCACGTCCAGGCCGCTGTCGGCTGCGACGTCCAGCGCCTCCAGCCCGGTTGCAGCTGGAACCGGTTCCAGCGCATCTTCGGCATGCGACTGCGGCTCGGCAATGAGATCGGTCGCCGCATTGAAAGCGGACGGCATGCTGGTTTCGTCCAGCGTGTCCAGCCCGGCCAGCGGCGCTTCGGCCGCGGATGCCTGCTCGGCATCAGGCGCCAGCTCGACGCCCTCTTCGTCCTCGTCTTCCAGCGCGAACAGCGGCCAGCGCGCTTCCGGCAGCTCGCCGGCCAATGCCTGCAGCCGCTGCACCAGCGCGCCCTGCGGAACAATCCGCGGCTGTTCGGCCTGCAGCGCCTCCATGGTCGCGGTGATCGCCTGCGCGGTCGCATCCAGTGCGGCTACGCCCTCGTCGCCAGGCACCACGTCGGCGGCCAGGGCGCGCTTGATGTAGGACTCGGCACCGCCGGTGACCGCCGTGATTTCCGGCACTTCGGTCATCGCGAAGGCGCCGTTCATGGTGTGCACCGCACGCAGCAGTGCGTCGCTGACCGGCTGCGGTGCCTGCTGCGCCGAGCGCAGCCATTCCTGCAGGGTCGCCTGGTGGACTTCGACCTCGGCCTCAAGGATCTCGCGCAGTACGCTGTCGATGTTGGCCGGGGTACCGGCGTCTTCCGCCACCGCCGTGGCATCGGCCTGCGCCGACGCAGCGGCCTCGGCTTCCAGCAGGCGGCTGATTTCGTCTTCGCCTTCGGACTCGGCCAGTGTCGCTGCCGGTGCGGCCGCAGCCGGCAACGGCACGTAGAAGGTCTCCTCGCCGGCACCGACCCGATCGGCAATGGCCTGCATCGCCTGCAGGTCCACGCTGATGCGCTGGCCATGGCGCAGCGCGGCGTTCAGCTGCGGCAACGCGGCATGGGCGTTGTCGACCATCGCCAGCACCGCCGGAGTCGCCGGGCGACTGCCATCGAGCACGCGATTGAGCATGCCTTCGATCTTCCAGGCGAACTCACCCAGGGTGCGTGCACCCACCAGGCGGCCACTGCCCTTGAGGGTGTGGAAGATGCGGCGGATCGGCCGCAGCCGATCCATGTTGTCCAGCTGCATGCGCCATGCCGGCAGCAGCGTGCCCAGGTTGGCCAGCTCGTCGTCGAACTCTTCCAGGAACACCTCGCGGATATCCTCGTCGATGTTCTCGGCATCGTCGTCGAAGCCGGCCTCGAAGCCGGCCTCGGTCCCGGCCACGACCGGGATGTCCGCAACGGGCGGAGCCGCCATGGCCTGCGGATTGAAATCGGCCGCCGCCGCGCTCAGCTCGGCGAAGAACTGCGCGTCGGCTTCGCTGAAGTCGATGGGCGCGATGGTGTCGATATCAATCACCGACACCGCCGGTGCCGGTGCCGGTGCATCGGAGACCGGCGTCAGCACCTCGGCCATCGGCGCGGGCACGTCCTCCTGCACATCCGCCGGAACCGCGTCCGCTTCGGCAACCACAGGGCTTTCGTCCACCCGCACGGGTGCAGCGGGATCGACGATCTCCAGCGCCGGGTGCAATCCGGCATCGTCGTCCAGCGACAGCATCTCCATCGCGTGCAGCGACAGCACGTCGTCGGCATTGTCCAGCGCATCGGCGTCGAAACGGAACACCACGTCGTCACCGGCGGCGACCACATCGTGCTCGGCAGCCACCGGGTCGAACACGGGCGCGGCAACGTCAGCGGTGTCGAAGGGCACCGACGCGTCGACGTCATCCTCGACATCCATCTCAGCCACATCGGCCAATGCCGGCGGTGTTGCCTCCAACAGTGTCCACTGCGGCGCCGGTTCCACGCTGGTTTCGGCCCGTTCGAAACTGACCGGGTCGAAGCTGGCGAAGGTCGGACTGCGCTCGTCTTCGGCACTCGCGGTCGGCTCGGAGTCCGGATGGAACGGTGCGAGATCCCATTGCGGCACCTCGGGCGCAGGCGCGCTGGAGGCGGCGAAGACCAGCGGTGCATCCGCGTCGTCATGCAGCGACAGCGGTGTGGAGGCAACACTCCCCAGCGCCCCGAACATCAGGCGGTTGTCCACCACCTCCGGTGCAGGCGCGGCCGGTGGCGGATCGAAGGTGAAGTCCGGCAGCGGCACCGGCACCGTGCCGGCGGCGGGCGCGGCCGGCTGCACCGGAATCTCGATGGGCTCCGGCTGTACCGGCTCGGCCTGCAGCGCGATCGGCTCGCGGTCCACCAGCAGCGATGCGAACGGAATCGGCGCGGCGGCAACAGGCGCCACCGCATTGCGGTCCGGCAACGGCCAATAGCGCAACGCTTCAAGGCTGCTGCGGGTGATGTCGAGGATGTCCTCGCGGCCCGGGCGGCGGTCGCGCAGAGCCTCGAGGTAGTACTCCAGGCTGGCCATGGCATCGGCCAGGGTGTCCAGCTGGCGGCCACTGGGCACGCGCTGGCGACCGATCAGCTCGGCTTCGATGTACTGCTGCACACCGCGCAGGTAATCGGCGGCGGTGTTCAGGTCGAGCATGCGCAGCGCACCGGACACATCGCCCAGCAGGCGCGGCACGTCCTGCAGCTCGGCATGGTTCCAGCTGGTTTCAATGAAAGCGACGAAATGCTCGCGGGCGGCGGCGAAGTTGGCGATGGCCTCATGTGCCAGCACCTCCACCGTGCGCCGGTTCTCCATCGCGCTGGGGTCATCTTCGCCACTGCCGCCGGCGCCCAGATGGGCGACCTGGTCGTCCAGCGACGCGTCCACGTAGAGCAATGCGCCGGCGATATCCAGCAGCAGGTTCTCGTCGATCTGCTGGCGCCCTTCGACCACGCCACGCAGCGCATCGCGCTGCTGCACGACCACCCCGCGGGCAACGCCCAGGCCCATCATGCCCAGCGTATCGGCCACGGCGCCAAGTTCGTTGGCCTGGGTCTGCAGCTGTTCGGGCGCACCGCCAGTACGCAGGTGCAGGTCCAGCGCATCCTTGATACGCAGCAGTTCTTCCTTCACCGCGCTGCCCACGGTATCCAGCAGCTCGCGGTTGCGCCCGCTCAGGCTGCCACGCGCATGGTCCAGCTCGGCCTCGGTGGCGCTGACGCTGTCCGGCGCGAACGCCAGCAGCAC
The DNA here is from genome assembly GCF_056480785.1 of Stenotrophomonas sp. 99219_Sma. NCBI lineage: Bacteria > Pseudomonadati > Pseudomonadota > Gammaproteobacteria > Lysobacterales > Lysobacteraceae > Stenotrophomonas > Stenotrophomonas sp. 99219_Sma. The sequence continues at coordinate 3,516,330 of NZ_CM151117.1, forward strand.
GCTGTCATGCACCCCTTCTTCGCCCCGCGCGGCACGGATTTCGTTGAGCAGCGGCATCAGCACGATCGGAATGTCGCGGTGACCGTTCTGCAGGCGCTCCAGGTAATCGGGCAGCAGCACGCTGCCGCGCATCAGGGTCGCGCAGGCTTCATCCCGATCAGCCACGCTACCGGCGCCGATGGCATTGGCCAGCTGTTCCAGCTCCTCGGCCACCATCGCCGGGGCGTACAGCTCGACCATGCGCAGGGTGCCCTGCACCTGGTGCAGGTAGCCGGCGCAGATGCGCATGCGGCTGGCATCGGCCGGGTCTTCCGCGTAGTACTCGACCTCGTTGCGCACCTGGCGCAGGGTCTCGTCCAGCTCGGGCTTGACCCAGCCCAGCGCTGCGTGGCTCATCGCATCGCGCAGACTGCTCATGGACGCGCTCCGTTCGCCGCCGCGCGGAAGCCGCGCGAGTTCTGGCGTGGGGAATGGAAATGCTTCATCGACTGGTTCCTTGCTCGCCGCCCTGCCCGCGTCACGCCGGCAGCTTGAAGTCGGCGACCGAACGACGCAGGTCGGCCGCCAGCTGCGCGAGGTGACCGATCGATTCGGCGGTCTGCCCGGCACCCTGCGAGGTCTGGCCGGTGATCTGCCGGATCACGCCCATGGTGCGGGTGATGTCCGAGGCCGCAGCCGACTGCTGCTGGGCGGCGATGGAGATGTTCTTGATGAGGGTGTTCAGTGCATTGGACACGCGCTCGATTTCGGTCAGTGCGGTGCCGGCGTCCTCGGCCAGGCGTGCACCGGACACCACTTCGGCGGTGGTCTGTTCCATCGAGGTGACCGCTTCGTTGGTATCGGCCTGAATGGCCTGGACCAGGTTCTCGATGCGTCGGGTTGCGCCCGAGGTGCGTTCTGCCAGGCGCTGCACTTCGTCGGCCACGACCGCGAAACCGCGGCCCGCTTCACCGGCCGAAGCCGCCTGCACCGCCGCGTTCAATGCCAGGATGTTGGTCTGCTCGGAAATGTCGTTGATCAGTTCCACGATCGAGCCGATTTCCTGCGACGACTCGCCCAGGCGCTTGATGCGCTTGGAGGTTTCCTGGATCTGGTCACGGATCTGGTCCATGCCCTGGATGGTCTCGCGCACCACGCCGGCACCTTCGGCGGCGATCACCACCGAGCGCTGTGCCACGTCGGCCGACTCGGCCGAGTTGCGCGACACCTGTTCGATGCTCGCCGCGATTTCACCGATGCGGTCCGAGGCCGAGGTGATCTGGTTGGCCTGATGGCCCGCCGCCTCTGCCAGCTGCATGGCGGTGGCCTGGGTTTCCTGGGTGGACAGCGCGACCTTGGCCGAGGTGTCGTTGATGGTGGTCACCAGGTGGCGCAGTTCGTCGACGGCGTAGTTGATCGCGTCGGCGATGGCGCCGGTCATGTCCTCGGTCACCGAGGCCTTCACGGTCAGGTCGCCCTCACCCAGCGAGGAGATTTCGTCCAGCAACCGCATGATCGCCTGCTGGTTGCGGCTGTTGAATTCCACCTGGGTCTGGTAGCGCAGTTCCTGCTCGCGCGAACGGCTGCGCACGTTGGTGGAGACGAAGCCGATGATCGCGATCAGCGACAGCGCACCGGACACCACGCCGATCCAGAAGTTCGGGAACAGGCGGGTATCGGACACCGAGCCGAACGAGGAGAACGCCTCGAACAGCTTGCGGCTGTCGTCCAGCATGTGCGCCGAACCCTGGCCCAGCGCGGTGGCGGCGGACTGGGCGGCAAACAGCTGGCGCGAGCTGGCCAGGATCGCATCGGCGTCCTGCTTCATCGCTTCCCACTTCTGCTGCGACTGCTCCAGCGCGGCCACGGCGGCGGCACCGCGCACGGCGGTGATGCCCAGTTCCTCGTTGCCGTTGCGCAGGCCGTCGAGCACCTGCGAGAACACGGTGATGTCGCGTGCCAGTGCATCGCCCGAGGTGGCAGCGGCGCTGCCACCGGCACGCATTTCGGTCACGCGGCGGGCCATCGAACCGGCCACCACGACCTGCTGCAGTGCGCTGTACACCTGCGACGACGGCGCACCCGAGGCGGACATCGCGCGCACCAGCTCGTTCAGCTGGGCCTGCAGGCCCGGCACCGCGCCGGTGAAGTTGTTGGCATTGCCGGCCAGCGCCAGCACCGCCGGTTCACTGGCGACCAGCTGCCCGGCCTGCTTGCCCAGCGGCGCCCAGGTCTCGGCCAGGGTGGCGATCGCACCCGACACGCCCGGTTCCTTGCCGTAGCGCCCCTGCAGGGTCGACACGTTCTGTTCGATCGCGTTGCGGGTGGCCTTGAAGGCGGTGAACGCCTGCGCGTTGCCGCCCACCGCATCACGGCCCTGGTTGGCCAGCTGCTGTGACAGCACCTGCAGGTCGGCCGCCTTGGAGCCGGCATCGGCCAGGCGACTGCCCTGCCAGGTGGCGACGCCGGTGTTGACGCCGAACAGGATCATCGATGCCAGCAGCAGGAACAACCAGAGGTTGCTGCCGCCCAGCCGCAGCTTGCCGGTCTTGGTGGCGTCCGAAGCAGTACTCATCGTTCAACCTCGATCTTCAATGCAGGGGGCGATGCCCGGCCTCAGGCCGCGGCTTGCCGGAATTCAGGGGTACGCGACAGCAGCGAGAGCGAGAACACGCCCCAGTCGTGGCCGTCGGCGTGGAAGGCGCGATCGACGAAGTGGCCGTAACGTCCTTCGGCCAGCGTGCCGGCCGCGATCTGCTGGTCCAGTTCGAAGCTGCGCTGGCCGAACAGTTCATCGATGGTCAGCGCGACGTCGCCGCCCGCCTGGCGCATGATCAGCACGCGCTGGCCTTCCTGCTGCACGGTACGCGTGCCTTCCAGGAAGTACTTCAGGTCGACCACCGGGAACAGGTTGCCGCGCAGGTTGCCCACGCCCAGCAGCCACGGCTGCGCGCACGGCACCGGGGTCACCGGCGGCATCGGCACGATTTCCACCACTTCGCGGAAATCGGACACCAGCCGGCGCTGGCCGACGCGGTAGCCCACGCCACGCCAGAGGTCCTGGGCGAACTGCCGTTCGGGCAGCTGCACCGCATGGGCCAGGCTGCGCCGTTCGTAGGCTTCGAGAATGTCGAAGGGCGAGCGCATCAGGCCACCAGTTCGTTGATCCGCGCGATCAGTTCATCCTCGCGCGGCGGCTTGACGATGTAATCGGCTGCACCCTGGCGCAGGCCCCATGCCTTGTCGGTTTCCATCGCCTTGGTGCTGACGATGATCACCGGGATGTGCTTGATCGCTGCGTCACGGGCCATCGCGCGGGTGGCCTGGAAGCCGCTCATGCCGGGCAGGACCACGTCCATCAGTACCAGCTGCGGCACCTGGTCGCGGACCAGCTGCAGTCCATCCTCGGCGTTGTCCGCTTCCAGCACCTCATGGCCGGCACGGCGCAGCCACTGGGTGAACACCGCGCGGTCGGTCGGTGAATCCTCGATCAGAACGATACGAGCCATTGTGCCTTTCCCCCCTGGTCAGGCGTTGACGTATGTGCGGATGGCACCCAGCAGTTCTTCACGCGTGAAAGGCTTCGTCAGGTACTGCTCCGAGCCGACGATGCGTCCCCGCGCCTTGTCGAACAGGCCATCCTTGGACGACAGCATGATGACCGGGGTCGCCTTGAACAGCTGGTTGCCCTTGATCAGCGCACAGGTCTGGTAGCCGTCCAGGCGCGGCATCATGATGTCGACGAAGATGATCTGCGGTTGCTGGTCTGCGATCTTCGCAAGCGCTTCGAAGCCGTCGGTGGCGGTGACCACCTCGCAGCCTTCGCGCTTGAGCAGCGTTTCCGCAGTCCTGCGGATGGTCTTCGAATCATCGATGACCATCACCCGGAGTCCTGCGAGTTCCCCGCCCGCAGTCGTGTTTTCAGTCATTGCCTATCCCCAAGCGCACGGCCCGATCTCTGGCGGGGGCCGCTACGAAAGCGTATCTATATCGCACTTTCCGCGCCCGCTTCAAGGCCGCCCCATGGCGCGGGGCATGGCACCCTCCTGAACGTGACGGGTTTCGCAATGCGTGCGCGACCGCCGGGCGGACGCTGCGTTGCAGTAAGGCGGGGAGGCGCGCGACCGGCGTTGCCGCTACCATCAACGCCTTGCCAGACAGGTGCGCCCATGCCGTTGAACGTCATCGTGGTGATGGACCCCATCGCCCACATCAAGATCGCCAAGGACACCACCTTCGCCATGTTGCTGGAAGCCCAGCGCCGCGGCCATGCCCTGCACTACGTGCGCCCGGGCGGGTTGGCCCTGGAAGGTGGCGTAGCGGTGGCCCAGACCGCACCGCTGCAGGTGCGCGACGACCCGGCCGGCTGGTATGAGCTGGGTGCGTTCAGCCGTACCGAGTTCGGTCCCGGCCAGATCGTGCTGATGCGCAAGGACCCTCCGGTCGACGCCGAGTACATCTACGACACCCAGGTGCTGGACGTGGCCGCCGCTGCCGGTGCCTGCGTGGTCAACAACCCGCAGGGCCTGCGCGACTACAACGAGAAGCTTGCCGCCCTGCTGTTCCCGCAGTGCTGCCCGCCGACCCTGGTCAGCCGCGATGCCAAGGCGCTGAAGGCCTTTGCCCTGGAACACGGCCAGGCGGTTCTGAAGCCGCTGGATGGCATGGGCGGCCGCTCGATCTTCCGCAGCGGCCAGGGCGATCCGAACCTGAATGTGATCCTGGAAACCCTGACCGACGGCGGCCACAGGATGGCGCTGGCACAGAAGTTCATTCCCGACATCACCGCCGGCGACAAGCGCATCCTGCTGGTCGATGGCGAACCCGTCGACTACTGCCTGGCGCGCATCCCGCAGGGTGATGAATTCCGCGGCAACCTCGCCGCCGGTGGCCGCGGCGAAGGCCGCCCGCTGAGCGAGCGCGACCGCTGGATCGCCGCCCAGGTCGGGCCGGAGATGAAGCGTCGCGGCATGCGCTTCGTCGGCCTGGACGTGATCGGTGATTACCTGACCGAGGTCAACGTGACCAGCCCGACCTGCGTGCGCGAACTGGACGCACAGTACGGCCTGAACATCGCTGGCACCCTGTTCGACGCACTCGAGGCCGGCCTGCGCTGATGCCGTCCGCACCTGCCGTACTGCCCCCGCCGCCGCGCGAAGCGCAACGGCTGGGGGCGACCATCGCGCTGTCGGTGCTGGTCCACGCCCTGCTGATCCTGGGCGTGGGCTTCGCCGTGAAGGGCGATGCACCGCTGGTGCCGACGCTGGAAGTGATCTTCAGCCAGACCCGCACCGCATTGACGCCGAAGCAGGCTGATTTCCTGGCCGCAGCCAACCAGGAAGGCGGTGGCGAACACGACCGCGCACAGCGTCCGCGTGACAACCAGGCCGGCATCGTGCCGCAGGCCCAGTCCGGAATCAGCCCGGTGCCACAGCAGCAGCAATCGGCCGCACCGGTTCCGCCGCCGCAGGCGCGGGTGGTCAGCAGCCGCAATGGCGAAGAGGTGGTCACGCAGGCGCAGTCCCGGCCCACGCCGGATCAGCCCGAACCGGATGCGCCCTTGAGCGCACGCGAACAGCGCGACGTGGAGATGGCGCGCCTGGCCGCCGAAGTGCACCTGCGCTCGGCGCAGTACGCCAAGCGCCCGAACCGCAAGTTCGTGTCGGCCAGCACGCGCGAATATGCCTATGCCAACTACCTGCGTGCCTGGGTCGATCGCGCCGAGCGCGTCGGCAACCTGAACTACCCGGACGAGGCCCGGCAACGCCGCCTGGGTGGCCAGGTGGTGATCAGCGTGGGTGTGCGCCGCGATGGCAGCGTGGAAAGCAGCCGGATCCTGCGTTCGAGCGGGACGCCGTTGCTGGATGAGGCGGCACTGCGGGTGGTGAAGCTGGCACAGCCGTTCCCGCCGTTGCCGAAGACCGAGGATGAGATCGATATCCTGCAGGTCACGCGCACGTGGGTGTTCCTGCCGGGCGGCACCCTGCACGACGATCGGTAGGGTTTGTTGCCCGGACCTGCGGCCCGGGACCCGCTGAACGTCAACGTCAACGTCAACGTCAAAGGCGGCGGTTGGACTGTGGATTTGGTGTGGCGGGGTGGCTGGGCAGGAGACGCCGTAAACCCATCCTTGAAGTGACCCCCGAGACTTGGACGGGGTCAGGCGGCCGATTGGGCCTGCTCCCGGTACTTTATCGGGCTCAGACCTTTCAGTTTCAGTTTGATGCGCTCTTCGTTGTAGTACTGGATGTATTCCACCAGCCCAGCCTCCAGACTCTCGAGGCTGTCAAAGCTGTTCAGGTAGAAGAACTCCGACTTCAGCGTTCCAAAGAAGCTCTCCATCGCCGCATTGTCCAGGCAGTTGCCGCGCCGGGACATGCTTTGCTTCAACGAGTGCTTTTCCAGCATATGCCGGTAGTTTTCATGCTGGTACTGCCAGCCCTGGTCGGAGTGGATCATGGGGCGCTCATCCGGGGAAAGCTTCTTGATGGCCTCCTCCAGCATTTGACCCACCAGATCAAATACGGGCCGACGCTTGATCTGATAAGCCACGATTTCACCGTTGTAGAGGTCCATGATCGGCGACAGGTACAGCTTCATGCCCTGCACCTTGAACTCGGTCACGTCAGTCACCCACTTCTGGTTGGGCCGCTCGGCATGGAACTGGCGATTGAGGTCATTGCCAACCACAACATTGGCCGCCCCCTTGAAGGCCTGGTAGCGCTTCACACGCACCCGCGATTTCAGTCCCATCTCCCCCATCAGGCGCTGAACCCGCTTGTGATTGGTCCGATGACCCTGATTGGCTAATTCCAGCGTCACCGTGCGATAGCCATAGCGCCCTTGGCTTTGATCGTAGATTGCACGGATGCGCTCGCACAGGGCTGCCTCATCCTGATCCGGATGGGCCAGGACATGGTTCTGGTAATAGAACGTACTGCGTGACAGCTCAGCTGCTTCGAGCAGAAGCGACAGCGTATGAACCTGCCTCAATCCTTGGACGGCTTGCGCTTTGCGTCCTGCGCCGCCTGCTCTTCCCGGATCAAGGCATCGAGTTTTTTTAGGTAGTCGGTCTCCGCACGCAGATAGGCGACTTCCTTGAGCAGCTCATCGCGGCTCATATCCTCAGGTGGCTTGGACGAACGGGTCTTTTTCATCGGCTTTCGGGGCGGCGGCGGAGGGGGTGCCAACGCTTGGGCACCGCCTTGAGCATACAGGCGCCGCCATCGTCCCACCGCGCCGGCATCGCCAATTTGAAAGTAGGTGGTGGCCTCCCGCCCGGACAAGCCGTCCTGGCTCATCTTCTCCAGGACAGCCAGTTTGAACGGGAGGTCATAGGACCGGGCCTGGCGATGAAATCCCCGCCTACCATGCAGCCGATAGGTCGCCACCCAGCGCCTGACCGTGGAGAACTCCAGGCCGTGGCGACGGGCAATGGCTTTGACCGATGTGGAGGTCTTGCAGGCCTCTTTGGCGACCTGCAGTTTGAAACGCGCGTCGTATTTGTTCATGTATCCCTCGGGGTTGGATCTGGTGTCCAACTCCCGGGGGTCACTTCACCTTGGGGGCTCGATGGCGCCTTGCTCGTCCGCGCTGTCCTGCGCACACGGCAAGACCGGGGTTGGGCATCCTTCCCAACCCGCCCGAGGCATGCCTCGGGCCCATGGCGCCAACGGTCCTGCCCAGCCACCCCGCCCCACCTCTGACAGATCCCGGCGCATCGCGTCCCGCTCCGCTGTTGGTAGGTGTCGACCTTGGTCGACACACATCCACGCTATGCGTGGATGCGAGCGAAGCGATCCGCTTTTGACTTTGATTTTCTTTTGATTTTCCGTGGCGGACGCACACGGAAACTGTCAGAGGTCGGGCGGGGTGGGTTCGCGGGGGTATCCGCGCCATGGATGGCGCGGCTAAGCCCCCAGGGACGGGTTCACGGCGTCCCCCGCGAACCCACCCCGCCCGGCCAAGCGCGGCTTTTGATTTACGCGATCCCCCCCCCCCCGCCACGAGGGGCTCAGCCGTTGGCCTTCGCCTTCGCCTCGCGCGCGGCCTGTTGCTCGACCAGGGTCAGTGCCACGTTGTCGCGCAGGTACGCCGGCTCGACCTTCTCCGGTGCGATGGCTTCGCCGCGGGCGAAGGCCGGCACCGCCAGTGCCAGCACGTCCGACGCCCGCGGCAACGCAGTGGCATCAACGCCGCGCAGGCCAGCGCCCAACTGCGTAACAAGCGCACCCTCGGCCGCACCAAACCCGGTACCCACACCGTAGGCGGACAGCCCTTCCGGCAGCGATACCGCAGCGGGTGCGCATACGCGCTCGGCATCACGCGCCACCGGCAGGCCGTCCACGCGCTCGAAGCGGGCAACGTAGAGTTCGCCCATCCGCGCATCGATCGCCGACAGGATCTGCGTTTCCTCGGCCGGTGCCCGCAGCGCCAGCACCTGCAGCGTCGAGACCGGCAGCAGCGGACGGTCCAGTGCCAGTGCGATGCCCTGGGCGATGGCAATCGCTAGGCGCACGCCAGTGAACGCACCGGGGCCGCGACTGAGCGCGATGCCGTCCAGCTGGCGGCGGCTGATGCCGGCGTCGGCCAGCAGCGCCTCCGCCCACGGCAGGCTCAGTTCGGCGTGCCGGCGCGGGGCGATCTCGAAGCGTTCCAGCACCTGCCCATCGACATGCAGGGCAACGGAACAGGCTTCGGTGGCGGTTTCAAAGGCGAGCAGTTTCATCGGATCGGGTCAGAACAAGGGGAACGTGGCACCGGGCGCCGGCTCGGGGCCGGTCGCAACAGCGACTGGGGCAGCCGCATCATCGGCCGCAGGCGACCATTGTGGCGTAAAGAAGGCCTGCACATCGGCCAGGCTGCGAGTACGCCGGAACGGCGGCAGCGAATCGAGGAAGACCCGGCCATAGCCACGGTTGAGCAGGCGCGGGTCACACAGTACCAGCACGCCACGGTCGCTCTCGCTGCGGATCAGGCGGCCGACGCCCTGCTTCAGCGCGATCACCGCCTGCGGCAATTGCTCGTCGCGGAACGGATTGCCGCCCTGGCTGCGGATCGCCTCCAGCCGCGCCTCGTACACCGGGTCATCCGGCGCCGCGAACGGCAGCTTGTCGATCATCACCACGCTCAGCGCTTCGCCGACCACATCCACGCCCTCGCGGAAACTGGCCGAGCCCAGCAGCACGCCATTGCCCGATTCACGGAAGCGCTGCAGCAGCGTCGCACGCGGCGCCTCACCCTGCACGAACAGCGGCCACGGCCCGTCGCGCAATGCCTCGGCGGCCTCACGCAATGCACGGTGCGAGGCGAACAACAGGAAGGCCCTGCCCTGCGAGGCCTGCAACACCGGCCGCAAGGTCTGGATCAGCGCGGTGCCAAACCCGCGCGCCGCCGGATCGGGCAGGCCTTCGGGCAGGTAGCACAGCGCCTGCTCGGGCCAATTGAACGGGCTTGGCTGCACCAGCGTGTGCGGATCGTCCAGGCCCAGGCGGGTGGCGATGTGATCGAAACCACCGCCAACGGTCAGCGTTGCCGAAGTGAAGATCCACGCGGCACGGCTGCGCTCGCGATGCTCACGCAGCGGACCGGACACATCCATCGGCGTGCGCTGGCAACGGAAACCACGCGGCGTAAGCTCGTACCAGAGCACATCGGCCGCACTGCTCGCTTCCGACGGATCGGTGTCGAAATCGAGAGTGGGTTCGTCATCGCCCAGCCAGCGGCTGAGCCGCGAGACCGCCTCGCGCGCCCGCGCATGACAGGCATCCAGACCCGCCGCCGCTTCGCGCAGCGGCTGCAATGCCTGCTCCAGGGTCACCAACCCTGCCATCACCGTATCGAATCCGTCGCGCACCTGTGGCATCGCCAGCGCGCGCCATTGCGTGCCACGCGGAGGCAGTCCCTCCATCGCCGAACGCAGCGCCAGCAGCGCCTGCTGCAACTGGTCGACCGGTTCCTGCAGCGCCGACTGCGCGCCGCCCACACCGCGTGCTTCAGCCAGGCAATCGCGCCCGAGCTCCTGCCACGGGCGCATGCCAAAACCCTCGCCGAAGAACTGCGCGGCCAGTTCGGGCAACTGGTGCGCCTCGTCGATGACGAAGGCCTGGGCGCCCGGCAGCAGTTCACCGAAGCCATCCTGCTTCAGGGCCAGATCGGCCAGCAGCAGGTGATGGTTGACCACCACCACATCGGCAGCCTGTGCACGCTGCCGCGCACGCACCACGAAGCAGTCATCCCAGAACGGGCAATCGGTGCCCAGGCAGTTGTCGACGGTGGAGGTGACCATCGGCAGCAATGGGGAGTCGTCGGCCAGCCCGTCGAGCTCGGCGATGTCACCGAACTCCGAGCGACCGGACCAGGCCAGGATGCGCTGGAACTGCGCCGCCTGTTCAGGGCTGGAAAAACGCGGCTCGCCGCGCGCCTGCTGCAGGCGATAGCGGCACAGGTAGTTCGCACGCCCTTTCAGCAGCGCACTGCGCAGGCCGACCCCGAGTGCTTGACGCACCCGTGGCAGATCGCGGTGGTAGAGCTGGTCCTGCAGCGCGCGGGTGCCTGTGGAGATGATGGTGCGCAACCCGGACAGCAGCACCGGCACCAGATAGGCAAACGTCTTGCCGGTGCCGGTACCGGCCTCGGCCAGCAGCAGATCACGCTGCTGCAGCGCATCGGCGATGGCTTCGGTCAGGTGCAGCTGTGCCGGACGCGGGACGAATGCATCCAGGTGCGAGGCGAGCGCGCCGCCGTCGCTGAGGGCTTCGCGGCTGGCATGGACAAGGTCGGACATCAGAGGGAAAGGATACCCGGCCGGGCGCTGCCCGGCACCCGTTTCAAGCCAGAGCCAGAGCACCAGCAACGGCAACGGTGTTGTTCACGGCTCTGGGTTTCTGCGTGCAGGGTGGGGCGGGAGGGGCAGGCAGGACACGCCGTAAACCCATCCATGGGGGCTCGATGGCGCCATCCATGGCGCCAACGGTCCTGCCTGCCCCTCCCGTCCCACCCTCGACAGTTTCCCGGTGACGGATGCACGGGCGGTGTAGCGTCGAGCTTGCTCGACTGGGATTTCAGAAGCGGTGGGTGGAACAGGAAAGAAGAATGACGGCGAGTGCGCGCAGCGCGCGACCCGCTCTTGATCTGATTTTTTCTTTTCCGTGGCTGGACGCACACGGAAACTGCCAGGGGCCGGGCGGGTGGGCTGCGCAGGGGCGTGAGCCGCATGGATGCGGCGACCGAGCTTACACGGACGTGCTTGCAGCGCCCCCTGCGCAGCTCACCCGCCCGGCCCACCTCGCCGACCCGCAGTCGAGCAAGCTCGACTCTACGCAGTATGCCCAGCCACGAGGGGCTGCGCCGTTGGCCGGAAACTCAGTACCGCTTGATCCCCGGCACGGTGCAGCCTTCCAGCTGCGCATGCGCCGACACCGCATTCTCCTTCTCGCCGCGCGCCAGACGCGACTGCTCGATCGTCGCCCAGTGCCGGCGGCACAGCGGCCCGGTCTTCGAGCCCAGATCCACCGCCTTGCGCGCGAACGTCTCAGCCTGTGCCCATTGGCCCTGCAGCAGCGCCAGCTCGGCACGCTCCTGCAACACCGCCGGGTCACCGGCCACGATTTCCAGCGCGTGGTCCAGGCTGCTGGCGGCACCGGCCAGGTCGTTGGCCTGGCGCTGCGTCTGTGCGGTCACCCGCAGGTCTTCCACCTGCGAATCACGCAGCGGCTGCACCGACAGCTCCTTGTCGTCCGGACCTGCGGCCGCATCCACCGCAGCCAGGCGCTGTGCCGGCGTAGTGGTATCAACCGGCGGCTTGGCCACCGGCGGTGCGCTGCTGACGCAGGCGGCCAGGGCCAGGCTGAGGCCGGTCAGGGCCAGGGGCTGCAGCATGGATCGCATGTTCATCGGCATCATCGGCTCGGAGGAGGAGTGGCGGCGGCGGGCGCCGCAGCAGGTTCAGCAGGCGGCTCAGGCTTGCGGTCCAGGCCGAACCAGCTACGCCAGCCACCGCCCTCGCCTTCGGCACCCTGCCCGTCCGGCGACACCGCCGGCGCACACGGTGCATAGGCCGGCGCGTAGCCCACCACGAACGGGAAACGACGCGCGCCCGGACAGCCTTCATCCGTGCTGTTGAGTCCGGTCGGCGCCACCGACTGCCAGTCCAGGCCCTTGTTGCTGACCCGCAGCGGCGCACTCGGCAGGCGCTGGAAGATGCCCGACCAGACCCGCATCGCGCCGGTGGCACCGTACAGGCCGGCCTGCTCGTTCTGGTCGTTGCCGATCCAGATCACCGCCAGATGATCGCCGGTGTAACCGGCGTACCAGCTGTCGCGGCCATCGTTGGTGGTACCGGTCTTGCCGGCCGGCTGCAGGCGGCCGAGGCCATCGGCGTTGAGCCGCTGCGCGGTGCCGCTGGCAACCACCTGCTGCAGGCCGACACTGATCAGGTTGGCGGCAATCGAGTCGCCTTCCTGGGCCGGTGCCGGGGTCTTGTCGTAACGCTTGAGCAGCTTGCCCTGCGGATCGAGCACGCCACGCACCGCATGCAGCGGCTGGATTTCGCCACCGGACGCGAGGAACTGGTACAGCTGGGCCATCGCGTACGGGCTCTGGTCGGTCGAACCGAGAATCACCGCCGGATTCGCCTCGGCCTTGATGCCGGCCAGCACGTGGATCAGCTGGGTCACGCGCTCGGGGCCGACCTGCATGCCCACGCGCACCGTGGCCTGGTTGTAGGAATGCGCCAGCGCGTCGATCAGGCGCACGGTGCCGTGGCTGCGGTTGTCGGCATTGCCGGGATTCCAGTTGCGGCCGCGGCCGAGCTGCACGGTCACCGGTGAATCGTCGACCCAGCTGGCCAGCGAGTAGCGGTCCGGCTGCGCCAACGCGAGCAGGTACACGAACGGCTTCAGCAACGAGCCGACCGGGCGCTGTGCTTCGATCGCACGGTTGAAGCCGACTTCGGACACTTCACGGCTGCCGATTACCGCCAGCACGTCACCGTTGTGCACGTCGGTCAGCACCATGCCGGCCTGCAGTTCGGGGCGACGCTTGCTCTCCAGCGACTTGATGGTGCGGGTCACCGCGCCTTCGGCATAGGCCTGCGCGGACGGCGACATGCCGGTCATCACGCTCAGGCCGGCGCCCTGCAGGGCAGATTCCGGATAGTCGTGACCCAGTTGGCGGCGGACCAGATCGACATAGGCGGGGAAGCGGTTGGCGGCAACCAGGCCCGGCGTCTTGGGCACGCCCAGCGGGGCCTTCAACGCACGCTGGTACTCGGCGTCATCGATCAGCGTGGCTTCGTGCAGTTTGCCCAGCACGAAGTTGCGGCGATCCAGCGCGCGTTCCGGATTGCGCCGCGGGTCGTAGAAGGACGGGCCCTTGACCAGGCCGATCAGCAGCGCGATCTGCTCGGTCTCCAGCGACTGCAGGTCGCGACCGAACCAGAACTCGGCGCCAGAGGACATGCCATGGATCGCCTGGCTGCCACGCTGGCCCAGATACACCTGGTTGAGGTAGGCCTCGAAGATGGTGCGCTTGTCGTAGCGCGCTTCCATGATCAGCGCGTAGAGCACTTCGTTGAATTTGCGGGTAACCGTCTGCTCCTTGCCGATGCCAAGCAGGCCGCTGCGGGCCAGCTGCTGGGTCAGCGTAGAGGCGCCCTGACGGCTCTGGCCACCGGAGCGGATGGTTACCCACACCGCACGGGCGATGCCGGACAGGTCGATGCCGTGGTGGCGGTTGAAGTCCTTGTCCTCCACCGCCTGCAGGCCGGTCACCAGCAGGTCCGGCGCCTCGTCCATGCGGATCAGGCGGCGTTCTTCCTGCTTCTGGCCGTACAGGGTGGCGATGCGGGCCGGGTCCAACCGCGCGGCCTTCAAGGCCTTGCGGTTGTCGGCGTCGCGCAGCGAGGCGACCGCACCATCGGCCAGTGACAGCTCGAGCCGGCGCGGGGCAACCCGGCCATCGACGTCGTTGTAGCCGCGGCTGGAGATGACGAAGCGCCCGCCGTTCACCGCATAGGTGGCCGGCTCCTTGCCCTGGCCGTCATCGCGGTAGGCGGAGGCGGCCAGCTCGGTCTTCAGCGTGGACGCATCCATCGCCTTGCCGGGGGTGAGCACCAGCGGGCGCGCGTAGACGCGCGTCGGGATCTGCCAGCGCAGCTCGCCGAAACGCTGGGTCACCTGCTGGTTCAGGTACAGCGTATAGGGAATGAGGAAACCCAATCCCAACGCGACCGCAGCCATGCTCCAGGTGATCAGCCGGCGCCGCCACAGCGGGCCGTTGTCCTGCTGGTCGTCGTCGTCGAAATCGTCGATGTCGTCGGAATCGTAGCGTCGGGGCACGGGAATGCGAGAATGTAGGGTCTGGCGAGTCTACCCCAGCCGCTGCGGCTGGCGAATTCTCCCAGGTTCCCCTGCTTAAGCTGGAGTTGCAACCGGATGGCGATGTCCCTGGCCGAGATCCGATACCTGATCAACCGCCTCACGGGCCTGGCCCGCCGGAGCCTGGCCAGCCTGCGTACCCGTGGGTGGCGGGCGACCTGGCAGCGCATCCGCGTGCATACCCAGCGCGCCGTTCCCGCGCCGCGAACGCCGCTGTTCCTGCCGCCGGCACAGGATTTCGCCCCCTTCACGGTGCCGTTCAGCGAAACGCCGGAAGTGAGTATCGTCATCCCGGTCTACAACCACGTCGGCCATACCCTGGCCTGCCTGCGCGCCCTGGCGGCACATCCGCCGCTGGCGGCGTGCGAGATCCTGGTCGTGGATGACGGCAGCAGCGACGCCACCGTGCAGTGGATGCCGCAGGTCGCCGGACTGCGCTATGAGGTGCGCGAGCACAACGGCGGCTTCATCGAGGCCTGCAACGATGGCGTGTCGCGCGCACGCGGCCGCTATGTGGTGCTGCTCAACAACGATACGGTGCCACAGCCGGGCTGGCTGGATGCCCTGCTGGACACGTTCGCCAGCACACCCGACGCCGGCCTGGTCGGCAGCCAGCTGCTGTACCCGGATGGCCGCCTGCAGGAATCAGGGGGTGTGATCTTCGCCAACGGCAGCGGCTGGAGCTACGGCCGTTTCGAGGCGGCGGACGACCCACGCTTTGCCAGCCTGCGGGACGTCGACTACTGCTCCGGCGCGGCGCTGATGCTGCCGCGCGCCCTCTGGCAGCAGCTGGGCGGCTTCGATACCCGTTACAAGCCGGCGTACTACGAGGACACCGATCTGGCCTTCCGCGTTCGCGCCCAGGGCCTGCGTGTGCTGGTGCAACCAGCCAGCCGGGTGATCCACGATGAAGGCACCAGCAACGGCACCGATACCGGCAGCGGGGTGAAGGCCTACCAGGTGCGCAACCAGGCCATCTTCGCCGCCCGCTGGGCCACCGAGCTGGCCCACCATCCGGCGGTGGGCGAAGTGCCGTCACCCGCGCTGCTGCTGCGTGGCCGACGCCAGGTGTTGATCCTGGACGAGGAAGTACCCCAGCCGGATCGCGATTCGGCGTCACTGCGCCAGGTGAACCTGATCCGCCTGCTGCTGCAGGGCGGCGCTCATGTGGTGTTTGTTCCCACCCGCCGCGAACATGGCGGTGCCGCCACCGAAGCACTGCAGCGGATGGGCGTGGAAGTCTGGTATGCGCCGTTCCTCGATGGCGTCGCCAGCTGGCTGCGAACGCACGGTGCGCGTTTCCACGTGGCGCTGCTGGTCCGCCACCATGTCGCCCACGAGTGCCTGCCGCTGCTGAAGCGCTATGCGCCGCAGGCCCGCACCGTGTTCGACACCGTGGACCTGCACTACCTGCGCGAACGTCGTGGTGCCGAAGTCGCCGGTGATGCCGGGTTGCTGCGCGCCGCCGAGCGTACCCGCGCCAGCGAGCTGGCGGTGATGGAGCAGTGCGACGTCACCGTGCTGGTCAGTGCCGCCGAGCGCGAGCAGCTGCAGGCCGACGCCCCTTCCGTGCAGGTGGAGCTGATCTCCAACCTGCACGACGTCGCCGGCGCCGGCAAGCCGTTCGAACAGCGCCATGATCTGGTGTTTGTCGGCGGCTTCCGCCATCCGCCGAACCTGGATGCCATGGAGTGGTTCATCGGCGAAGTCTTTGCCGGCATCCGCGCCCGCCTGCCCGAGGTACGCCTGCACTGCATCGGTGCCGCCACACCGGAATCGCTGCTGGCATTGGCCGCACGCCAACCCGGCGTGCAGATGCACGGTTTCGTCGAGGACATCACGCCCTACATGGACGGCGCACGCATTTCCATCGCGCCGCTGCGTTTCGGCGCCGGCGTGAAGGGCAAGATCAACCTGAGCATGGCCCATGGCCAGCCGGTGGTAGGTACCACCTGCGCTGTGGAAGGAATGCACCTGCACCCGGGCCAGGACGTGCTGGTGGCGGATGATGCGGCGGGCTTCGCCGATGCGGTGGTCCGCCTGTACCAGGATCCGCAGCTGTGGCAGCAGTTGTCCGACGCCGGCCTGGCCAACATCGCAGAGCACTTCTCCCTCGACGCTGCCCGCGCGACCGTGCAGCGGGTGTTCTTCACCTAATCCGGGCGACCGCCGGCGCGGCGCAGGCGGTCTTCGAACGCCGGCAGCTCGGCCAGGTCCGGTTGCAGCAACCGGGCCTGTTCGGCGGCGTGTGCCGCGAAAGCCAGATCGCCGTTGCCGAGCCGTTCGCTGCCGATCGCCAGCCAGCGCTGGGCCAGGCGCAGGCGTGCCGAGGGAAGCCCGGCCGCGGTCGGCGACAGAGTCTGCCACGCCTGCAGGCAGGCACCGGCCGCCTGCACGCGATTCTGCCGCAGGTTGTCGTCGAAGCAGCGGCGACTGGCGGGCAGCAGCCGCGCTGCGGCAGCCTTCACCCGTGCATCGCGTGGCGCCAGTGACTGCGCTTCGCGCAACGCGTCGAACGCACTGTGCCCGGGGGGGCTGATCCATTGCCCGGCACGTTCGGCGCGCTCGATCCTGCGCAGGTGGTCGCGCAGTTGGCGCTCGCGCTGCGTGTTGCTGACCGCCGGCTGCTGCAGCGCCTTCTGCGCCTGTTGGGCGCGCTGCAGGCGTTGCGCGAGCTGCTGTTGCGCGGCCGGCGAAGCACCCAGTTCCGCTGCCAGCGCGGCATCGGCCTGCGCCGCTTCGAACTGGAAATCGTCGGCCTGCTGCTGGCTGCGTGCCAGCACCGCCTGCAAGGTCTGTTCGCGGCCGCGCTGGGCACTGGAATCATCAACCGCCACTGCCAGCACGGCGAGGAATCCCTTCGCTGCGGATTCCAGCTGCCGACGCTGCAAGGCGCGCTGGGCCTGGCGCAGGCGCTGGTCGACGGCCTGTGCCAATGCTTCCTGGCTGGCGGGCAGATCGGCGTGGCCGGCATCGAACTGGCGCGCACGCTGCAGCATCGCGGCTGCCTCGGCCAGTTCGCCGCGTCCGGCCAGGATGCGGGCCTGCTGCAGCAGATCGCTCAGTGCGTCCTCGCGACCTTCCAGCGCCGGCAGATTGTCCGGCTGCAGTACCAGGATGCGCTGGAACAGGGGCAGCGCGCTGCTGTCACCGTCGTCCAGCCGGCCCGCTGCAAAGGCGTTGCGCGCCTGCGCCAGCAGTGCACCGACGCCGGCGCCTGCGCTGCGCCGGGCCTGCAGCTGGCGTGCCACGGCGTCCGCATCGCCCTGCGGCACCTGCAGTTCCCGGGCCAGTGCCAGCGCCTGCGCGCTGCCTTCGAGGTCGTTGGCCTGCAGTTTTTCGCTGGCCTGCTGCAGGGCCGCGGCGCCGGTACGGGCCAGCCCCTCACGGGCCTGCGGACGATCACCATCCAGCGCCAGCACGGCCTGGTAGCGCTCACGCGCACCACTGCCATCGGCGGCACTCAGCCGCCCAGCCGCCAGTGCGCGATCGCCTTCGGCCAGCAACTGTTCAATCTGAGGCTCATCCCAGAACCAGTCGGCCAGCGGCTTGCGCAGCAGCACCAGCAGCACGAACACCGCCAGCGCCGCGACCAGCGCCCAGCGCCACACCCGGCGCGCGTGACGTGCCTGCAGCCACCACCAACGGCCTTCGCGGCGGACGCGGTCCAGCGCAGGATGTTCAGCGCCATGCGGGCGATGCGGAGGCTCGCGTTCCATGCGTGCAGGGTAGCCGGGGCAGCGTGAAGCTCAGCCGAGGCGACGCGCCTCGCTCACGCCGGGCAGCGCATCCAGCTTGCCCAGCAGGGTCGACAGCTGGCCGTAGTCGCTCACCTTCAGGCGCAGGCGCAGGTGGGCACGGCCACTGTTGCGCACGTTGTCACTGTGGATGTCGAGCACGTAGGCGTCTTCCTGGGCGATCAGGTTGGTGATGTCCTTCAGCAGCCAGCGGCGGTCGACCGCAGTGACCACCACGTCCACTTCGTAGCCGCCACCGGCCTGGCCCCACTCCACCGGCAGGATGCGCTGCGGGCTGGTGGCTGCCAGCCGGGCCAGCGCGGCACAGTCTGCACGATGCACGGTGACACCCCGGCTACGGGTCAGGTAGCCGACGATCGGTTCACCGGCCACTGGCTGGCAGCAACGCGCCAGCTGCACCAGCAGGTTGCCCACGCCCTGCACGGTGAACTTGGACTTGCCCAGGTTCTCGCGGCGCGCGGTCGGCCGCGGCAGGGCTGGCGCGGGCGTCGGCTGGCTCGCTGCACGTTCGGCTTCCAGCAGGGTACGACTGACCTGGTTCGGGCCGGTGTCACCCAGCGCCACCTGGATGTAGAGGTCGTCAACGCTGTCGGCATGGAACTTCTTCGCCGCCACCGCCAGATCAGAATGCTGCAGGCCCAGACGCTTCAGCTCGCGCTCGAGCAGCTCGCGCCCGGCCTGCACGTTGCGCGCGCGGTCCAGCTTGTGGAACCAGCTGCGTACTTTTTCGCGCGAGCGGTTGCTGGCCAGGAAGCCGTTGGCCGGCATCAGCCAGTCGCGGCGCGGATCGGCCTCCTTGCCGGTCAGGATCTCGACGCGGTCGCCGCTGCGCAGGCGGTAGGTCAGCGGCACGATACGGCCATTGACCTTCGCACCACGGCAGCGGTGGCCCACCATCGTGTGCACCTGGTAGGCGAAATCAAGCGGCGTGGCGCCCTGCGGCAGGTCCAGCACCTCGTCCTTCGGGCTCAGTGCATAGACCCGGTCCTCGGTCAGCTCGGCATCGAGCGCCCCGGCCAGTTCATTGCCCTGCCCGTCCTGCGCCTGCTCCAGCAGCTGGCGCATCCAGGTGATCTTGCGGTCGAAGGACTTCTCCGCGCCCTTGCCGCCTTCCTTGTACTTCCAGTGCGCGGCCACGCCCAGCTCGGCCTGCGAATGCATCTCGTGGGTACGGATCTGCACTTCGATGGTGCGCCCTTCCGGGCCGACCACGGCGGTATGCAGCGAGCGATAGTCGTTGGCCTTGGGCCGGGCGATGTAGTCGTCGAACTCGCTGGGCACCGGCGCCCACAGTGCATGCACCACGCCCAGCGCGGCGTAGCAGGCGGCGACATCGTCGACCATGACGCGCACCGCACGGATGTCGTACAGCTGGTCGAACGCCAGCCGCTTCTTCTGCATCTTCCGCCAGATGCTGTAGATGTGCTTCGGGCGGCCACTGACCTCGGCCTTGATGCCCTGCGCGACCAGTTCGCGCGACAGCACCTTCTTGACGTTCTCGACGTAACGCTCGCGGGCGATGCGGGTTTCGTCCACCTCCCGCGCAATGCGCCGGTAGGTCTCCGGTTCCAGGTGGCGGAACGCCAGGTCCTCCAGCTCCCACTTCAGCTGCCAGATGCCCAGACGGTTGGCCAACGGCGCATGGATGTCGCGGGTCAGCTGCGCCAGCGCGCGGCGTTGCTCGTCGTCCAGCTTGTCGGCCGCGCGCATGCGCGCCAGCTGCCGCGCCAGCAGGATGGGCACCACGCGCAGGTCACGGATGATCGCCAGCAGCAGGCGGCGCAGGCCCTCGCTGTTGCGCCCGGCCTCACGGCCGGCATGCAGTGCCCAGACCGGATCGGCCGCATCCTGGCCATCCAGCAGGCCGATCACTGCGGCCTTGTGATTGCCCAGCGGCAGTTGCTCCAGGCTGGCGCGCAGGCCGGGCAGATCGAACAGCAGGGCCGCGACCACCGCGCCTTCGTCGGCCGAGAGCATCGCCAGTGCGTCGAGGGTGTCGCCCAGCACCGACCAGCTGGCGCGCATCTGATGGTCGCAGTCCGGTGCTTCCCAGTGCCCGCGCAGGGCCTGGCGCAGCGGAGCAGGCAGCACGGCTGCCGAGGGGCGGTTCAACAAGGCATCCAGGCCGGGGACGGAAGCGCGGTTCACAGCATCGAGCAGGCAAGACAGAGGCCCCTACACTAGCGCCGGCGCCGTTCAGGGACAATCACCGCGGCCACCATCACCCGGCATGAAGACATGCCGCTACACTCGCGGGCAAACCCAGGAGAGTCCCGACATGTCCTCGATCGTCCCGCGTTTCCGCCTACGGCTGCTGGCCTGTGCCGCACTGTTGCTGTCCCTGTCGGCGCCTGCGCTGGCCCAGCGCGTGGTGGAGGGTGACCTGCAGCAGCAGATGTCACCGGCCGAGTTCAAGGCGGCCGGCCTGGACAAGCTCAACGCGCAGGAACTGGCCACGCTGAACCGCTGGCTGCAGGGCAAGGTCGAAGCGGCCACCACCCAGGCGGTTGCGGCCGTACGGGAAACGGCGCGCGAGGAAGGCCGTCAGGAAGTGATCGTGAAGAATCGCGGCTTCTTCGATTTCGGCAGCAGCGAGCCGATCACCGGCGTGCTGCAGGGCGAGTTCCGCGGCTTCGGCAAAGGCCGCGTCTACGTGCTGGACAACGGCCAGGAATGGGAGCAGACCGATGCAAGCACCCTGGCCGGTGTGCGCAAGCAGTCCCCCGCCGTCAGCATCAAGCCCGGTGTGATGGGCGTGTGGTACCTGAAGGTCGACGGCGTGAACACCCAGCCGAAGGTGCGCCGAACCAAGTAACGCCGTGACGTTGCTGCAGAGCCGAGCGTGGGCTCGGCTCTGCAGCAACGACGTCACGCCTGGCGCAATGCGGTCACCCGCTGCGCCAGCTTCTTCGCCGAGATGCCGGTGCGCGCACCCAGCTCCTGCGCGAACAGTGACACCCGCAGCTCTTCCAGATCCCAGCGCAGCGCCTGCCATTGCGGGCGTTCGCGCAGTCCCTGCTGCTCCCCCGCTGCCAACGCCTCCAGGAACGGATGCAGTTCCAGCATGCGTGCCTGGTCACGTGGCGGATCACGCTTGGCACGCTCGGTACGCAGGATCATCGCCTTCAGATAGCGCGGGTACTGCGCCAGCGCGTCGGCCGGCGTGTCACGCAGGAAGCCGGGATGGATCAGCCCGACAAGCTGCGCTTCCATGTCGTCCAGATTGCCGCGCGCCCAACCCATCAACGGTGCTTCCAGCATCGGCTTCAGTTCCGCCACCAGCGCCAGGATGGTTTCGGCCAGCTTCAGCCGCGACATGGCCTCGCCGAACAGCGCCTTGGCCGCATGCTCACGACGCTGCTCGAAGGCTGCCGCATCGCGGATGTCTTCCAGCCCCTCGGCCAGCACCGCGTTCATCGCCGCATCGACCAGGTCACCACGCAGGCGCTCCTGCGACTCGATCGCCGCATACAACAGGCCGGTCTTGGCACCGACCGGCAGCTGCTTGCGCGCCTGCTTCACCTTCTCGGCCAGGGCAATCTCCAGCAGCCGGCGCACGCCCAGCGGATGGGCCTCCTGCGCCTGCTGGCGATCGGCGAAGATGCGCAGCGCCACGCTGTCGCCCTCGTCCAGCAGCGCCGGATAGGCCGGCACGCCCGCTTCACCGGGTACCTGCAGCGGAATCGGCGTGGCCGGGAACGTGCGCAGGCCATCGGCGGCCATCTCGCGCCCAGCGCGTGCAGCGAACGCATCGCCGGCACGACCACCGAATTTCGCGCGCAGTGCGTCCAGATCGCGCGAGGTCGCCAGCACCTTGCCCTGCTCGTCGCGCAGCCGCAGGTTCATGTGCAGGTGCGGTTCGATCGAACCAGGCTCGAAATCGAGCGCGGTCACCGTTGCGCCGGTCGCACGTGACAGGAAGCGCGCCAGTTCGCCGGTAATGGCATCGGCGCTGGGCTGCGGGAACGCCTCGTAGAACGCGCGGCCGAAGTCCGGTGCCGGCACGTAGTTGCGGCGCATCGCCTTGGGCAGGCTGCGGATCAGTGCCGAGGCCTTGTCGGCGACGAAACCCGGCGCCAGCCAGCCCAGTTGCACCGGGTCCAGTGCGTTGAGCAGGTGCAGCGGTACGTCCAGGGTCACGCCATCGTCGTCGGCACCCGGTTCGAAGCGGTAATGCAGTGGCAGGCGCGCCTGGCCCAGCGGCAGGTACTTCGGGTAACGCTCCTGTTCGCTGCCCTCACCCGGCAACAGATCGACCAGCGACCAGTGCAGGGTCTTGCGCTGTTCCGGCGCCAGCCCCTTCCACCAGGTATCCAGCCCCGCGGCCGAATGGATCTGCGGCGGCACCCTGTCCAGGTACCAGCGCGCCTGCCAGTCCTCGTCGGCGACGATGCCGGCGCGGCGCAGCTTGGCTTCTTCTTCGCGGGCGACCTCCAGCACTTTCTGGTTGTCGGCCACGAAGCTGGCGCGGGTGTTGATCTCGCCGGTCACCAGCGCCTGGCGCACGAAGATGTCATGTGCCTCGCCCGGCGCGATGCGGGCGTAGTGCACCGGCTTCTTCGGCGCCAGCACCAGGCCGAACAGGCTGATCTGCTCGGAGGCCAGCACCTGGCCCTGCGCGCGCGACCAGTGCGGGTCGAAGTGCTTGCGCAGCAGCAGGTGCGGCAGCTCGGCGATGACCCAGTCCGGCTCGATCGCCGCCAGGGTCATGCCCCACACCTTCTGCGTATCCAGCAGATTGGCCACCAGCAGCCACGGCGGCGGACGCTTGGACAGCGCCGAGCCCGGGAACGGCAGGAAGCGGCGCTGGCGCGGCGCCTGGAAGTCACCCTTCTCGGTGCGGTGGCCGATCTGCGTCGGCAGGCCCGCCACCAGCGCCCGATGCAGGGTCTGGTACGCAGCGGCACGCACGCGTTCGCTGAAACCGCCGCCCACCGGTGCCTGTTCCTTCTGCGCACGCACGGGCACTGGCGCCGGGGCCGCCTCGGCCTTGCCTTCGCGGGCCAGGCGCGCGGCACGGTGCAGCTGGCCACGGGTGGCCTTCACTGCAGCGGCGTCATCGCGCGCCGGAGCCGGTGCACTGCTGCCGGCCAGCAGCGGTGCCATCGAGGCCTCGTTGGCTTCTTCCTTCCAGCCCAGTTCCTCGCACAGCAGGCGCAGTTGGCGATGCAGCTCGCGCCACTCGCGCATGCGCAGGAAGCCAAGGAAGTGGCGGCCGCACCAGTCACGCAGCTTGGACTGGGTCAGGTCTTCATGGGCCTGCCGATAGGCATCCCACAGGCGCAGCACTCCGACAAACTCTGACCGCCCATCGGCGAACTGCGCATGCGCGCTGTCGGCCGCGCCACGCGCTTCCGGCGGGCGTTCGCGCGGGTCCTGGATGCCCAGGAACGAGGCGATCACCAGCATCGGCCGCAGGCAGCCGGCAGCCTGCGCCGCCACCAGCATGCGCGCCAGCTTCACGTCCACCGGCAGGCGTGCCATCTGCTTGCCGATGGTGGTCATGCGCCGCTCGGCGTCGATCGCGCCCAGTTCGGTCAGCTGCTGCCAGCCATCGGCCACCGCACGCTCGTCCGGCGCTTCCAAGAACGGGAACTCTTCGATGCGGCCCAGGCCCAGCTGCAGCATGCGCAGGATCACCCCGGCCAGGCTGGAGCGGCGGATTTCCGGATCGGTGAACTCGGGCCGCGCCTGGAAATCGGCCTCGGCGTACAGGCGGTAGCAGATACCCTCGGCGATACGGCCGCAGCGACCCTTGCGCTGATTGGCGCTGGCCTGCGAGATCGGCTCGATGTGCAGACGGTCGAGCTTGTTGCGCGGACTGTAGCGCTTGACGCGGGCAAAGCCCGGATCGACCACGTAGCGGATGCGTGGCACCGTCAGCGAGGTTTCCGCCACATTCGTGGCCAGCACGATGCGGCGGTTCGGGCCGGGGTTGAACACCCGGTCCTGGTCCTGGTTGGACAGGCGCGCGTACAGCGGCAGCACCTCGGTATTGCGGTACTTGCGGCGTTCCAGCGACTGGTGCGCATCGCGGATCTCGCGCTCGCCCGGCAGGAAGATCAGCACGTCGCCGCGCGAATCCAGACGGGTGATTTCGTCGATGGCCGACACGATGGCGTCGTTGACGGTGCGCTCGCCCTCCTGCTCGCCCTCGCCTTCCAGCGCGCGGTAGCGCACTTCCACCGGGTAGGTGCGGCCTTCAACGCTGATCACCGGCGCATTGTCGAAATGCTGGGCGAAGCGTTCGGTGTCGATGGTGGCCGAAGTGACGATCAGCTTCAGGTCCGGGCGCTTACGCAGCAGCTGCTTCAGGTAGCCCAGCAGGAAGTCGATGTTGAGGCTGCGTTCGTGCGCCTCGTCGACGATGATCGTGTCGTAGTTCGACAACCAGCGGTCACTGGCGATTTCCGCCAGCAGGATGCCGTCGGTCATGAACTTGATTCGGCTGTCTTCGCTGACCTTGTCGTTGAAGCGCACCTGGTAGCCGACCAGCTGGCCCAGTTCGCTCTGCAGTTCCTGCGCCACGCGGCTGGCCACCGCACGTGCGGCAATCCGTCGCGGCTGGGTGCAGCCGATCATGCCGGCCTGGCCACGGCCTGCGGCCAGGCACAGTTTCGGCAGCTGGGTGGTCTTGCCCGAGCCGGTTTCACCAGCGATCACCACGACCTGGTGGTCGCGGATCAGCCCGATGATGGCGTCGGCTTCACGCGCAATCGGCAGCTGCGGGTCCAGAGTAATGGACGGCTGCTGCTGCGCCCGTGTCATCCGGCGCTGCACCGACGCCTGCAAGGCCTGCTCGAAAGTGGCGGCCAATGCCGCATCCTGTGGCTTGGCCTGGCATCGCGAGAGCATCCCCAGCAAACGGCCCCGGTCGCGGCTCATGGCGCCGTCGATGGCGGCGCGCTGTTGGCGCAGGCGGGGCGATGGATTTTTATCGATAGAGTTCATCAATCGGTTCGTTCAAAACTTTGAAAGCGACCAGTCATCACGACCGGTTTATTGTGAAGGCCAACGATTCCACAAGGAGGAACCCCATGGCGAAGACCAAGAGCACGACCAAGGCCAAGACCGGCAAGCAGAAGCTTGCAGCGGCGGCACCGTCGGCGCCGAACATCGATATCGGGATCACCCAGGGCGACCGCAAGAAGATCGCCGACGGTCTGTCGCGCTTCCAGGCCGATGCGTTCACGCTCTACCTGAAAACGCACAACTTCCACTGGAACGTGACCGGGTCGATGTTCAACTCGCTGCACACCATGTTCGAGACGCAGTACACCGAGCAGTGGGCGGCACTGGACGACGTGGCCGAGCGCATCCGCGCGCTGGGCTTCAATGCCCCGGGCTCCTACCGGGAATTCGCTGCGCTGACCTCGATCGCCGAGGAACCGGGCCTGACCGACAGTGCGGACTGGCGTGAAATGGTACGCCAGTTGGTGGTCGCCAACGAAGCGGTCTGCCGTACGGCACGTGAAGTGCTGGACGTGGCGGCCAAGGGTGACGACGCCCCGACCGAGGATCTGATGACCCAGCGCCTGCAGACCCACGAGAAGTACGCCTGGATGCTGCGCTCGCTGCTGCAGTAAGGGTTGGGGGTGTTCGGCAGGGCTGCGCCCTGCACCCGCAGAGGCCTTGAAGCCAAGGCCAGAGCCAGAGCAGAAGCTGGCTATCTGTGGGTTGGCGGGGTGGGTCCGGTTGCGGGGGACGCCGTAAATCCATCCATGGCGCTCACGCCCCCGCAACCGGACACCCCCCGCCTTCGACAGTTTTCTGCGATCTGCCGGAACAGCGTCCGCTCTGGTAGGTGTCGACCTTGGTCGACACGGATGAATTCAGTCGATATCTGACAGATGTGTCGACCAAGGTCGACACCTACCAACAGCCGCGTGAACCTGTCGAGGGCGGGGCGGTGTCGGATTGCGGGGTGTCAGCCGCATGGATGCGGCTGCCAAGCCTACACGGACGTACTTGCGGCGTCCCCGCAATCCGACACCGCCCCGCCAACCCACGGATCACCCCAGAGCCGGCTGTTGCCTTTGACGTTGCTCTGGCTTGAAGGCTTCTGCAGGTGCAGGGCGCAGCCCTGCCGAACCCCCGCCGGGGTAAACTAGCCGGATGGCTTCCCGTCCCGCGCACGACCTGCTCCAACGCGTCTTTGGTTACGACGATTTCCGTGGTCCCCAGCAGGACATCGTGGAGCATGTGGCTGCCGGTCATGATGCCCTGGTGCTGATGCCCACCGGCGGCGGCAAGTCGCTCTGCTACCAGGTGCCGGCCCTGCTGCGTGACGGTTGTGGCATCGTCATCTCGCCGCTGATCGCGCTGATGCAGGATCAGGTCGAAGCCCTGCGCCAGCTCGGCGTGCGTGCCGAGTACCTGAATTCCACCCTGGATGCCGAGACCGCCGGGCGCGTCGAGCGCGAACTGCTCGCCGGCGAGCTGGACATGCTCTATGTCGCTCCCGAGCGGCTGCTGACCGGCCGCTTCCTGTCACTGCTGTCGCGCAGCCAGATCGCCCTGTTCGCCATCGACGAAGCACACTGCGTGTCGCAGTGGGGCCATGATTTCCGCCCCGAGTACCGCCAGCTGACCGTGCTGCACGAGCGTTGGCCACAGATCCCGCGGATCGCGCTCACCGCCACCGCCGATCCGCCGACCCAGCGCGAGATCGCCGAGCGCCTCGATCTGCAGGAAGCACGCCACTTCGTCAGCTCCTTCGATCGCCCCAACATCCGCTACACCGTGGTGCAGAAGGACAACGCCCGCAAGCAGCTGACCGATTTCCTGCGCGGCCACCGCGGCGAGGCCGGCATCGTCTACTGCATGTCGCGGCGCAAGGTCGAAGAGACCGCCGAATTCCTCTGCGGCCAGGGCTTCAACGCCCTGCCCTACCATGCCGGCCTGCCACCGGAAGTACGCGCCAACAACCAGCGCCGCTTCCTGCGCGAGGATGGCATCGTGATGTGCGCCACCATCGCCTTCGGCATGGGCATCGACAAGCCGGACGTGCGCTTTGTCGCGCATACCGACCTGCCCAAGTCGATGGAAGGCTACTACCAGGAAACCGGCCGCGCCGGCCGTGATGGCGAGGCCGCCGAGGCCTGGCTGTGCTACGGCCTGGGTGACGTGGTGCTGCTCAAGCAGATGATCGAGCAGTCCGAAGCCGGCGAAGAGCGCAAGCAGCTGGAGCGGTCCAAGCTGGACCACCTGCTGGGCTACTGCGAATCCATGCAGTGCCGCCGCCAGGTGCTGCTGGCCGGTTTCGGCGAGACCTATCCCCAGCCCTGCGGCAACTGCGACAACTGCCTGACGCCGCCGGCCTCGTGGGACGCGACCATTCCGGCGCAGAAGGCACTGAGCTGTGTCTATCGCAGCGGCCAGCGCTTCGGCGTCGGTCACCTGATCGATGTGCTGCGCGGCAGTGAAAACGAGAAGGTCAAGCAGCAGGGCCACGACAAGCTCAGCACCTATGCGATCGGCCGTGACCTGGATGCACGCACCTGGCGCAGCGTATTCCGCCAACTGGTCGCCGCCAGCCTGCTGGAAGTGGACAGCGAGGGCCACGGTGGCCTGCGCCTGACCGATGCAAGCCGCGACGTGCTGACCGGCCGCCGCCAGATCAGCATGCGCCGCGACCCGGCCAGCAGCACCAGAGGGCGCGAGCGCAGCGCGCAGCGCACCGGCCTGTCGGTGCTGCCGCAGGATCTGGCGCTGTTCAACGCGCTGCGCGGCCTGCGTGCCGAACTGGCCCGCGAACAGAACGTGCCGGCCTTCGTGATCTTCCACGACAGCACTCTGCGCAACATCGCCGAACAGCGCCCGACCAGCCTGGACGAACTGGCCCGGGTCGGCGGCATCGGCGGCACCAAGCTGAGCCGTTACGGCCCGCGCCTGGTCGAGATCGTGCGCGAAGAAGGGTAGCGGCTCTACATTGGTGCTGCTCCAACCTTGAACCGGCCATTCAGCCGGAAGTGCATCCGCAATCACTTGCAGCTAGATTAGCGCCATGTCCCTGGCCTCGACCCTGCTCCGTGTCGTGCTCATGCTCAGCCTGTTGCTCAACGGGCTGAACGCGGCCATGGCCAGTGGTCATGAGGAAATGGGCCGGATGGCCCACGCCGCAGCCGCTGCCGTTGATGGCGGCACCGCCGACTGCCACCACCACGCCGGCATGCAGGCCGACCCGGCCCCACAGGCCAAGGCGCCGCCCCACGACGCCCACTGCCAGATCAAGGACTGCGTGCGCAGCTGCGCCCAGCACCCGCTGCTGGTGGTGCAGCCGTTGCCGTTCATGGCCGGTCCGACGTTATCGCTGGCCCCGCAGCCGATGCCGGCCACTGGCCGTCCGGCGCCGCCTCTGCCGCCGATTTCGCGTCCTCCCATCGGCTGATTCCACACGCATCGTGCGCCCTGCGCACCGCAGCCGGCCGCCTGCCGGCGTCTTTACGTGTCTGGAGTCACCACCATGAATACCCGCATTCCCCCCGGTCCGGGCGCTGTGCCCATGCCGTCGCGCCGCCTGTTCGTGCAGGGCCTGGCCGCCGGCGGCGTGGTTGCCGGCATCGCCGCTGTCGGCGTGCCGCAGCGCGCGCTCGCCGCCGCCACGGCCGCCCCACGGCTGGCCGGCGCCCCCGCCGTGCTCAGCGACACCCGCATCGAACTGGCCATCGGCGAATCGCTCGCCAATTTCACCGGCCGCACCCGCCCGGCGATCACCGTCAACGGCTCGCTGCCGGCACCGATCCTGCGCTGGCGCGAAGGCCAGACCGTCGACCTGTTCGTGCGCAACACGCTGGAACGCCACCCGACCTCGATCCACTGGCACGGCATCCTGCTGCCCGCCAACATGGACGGCGTGCCCGGCCTGAGCTTCAACGGCATCGGCCCCGGCGAGACCTACCACTACCACTTCGAGCTGAAGCAGTCGGGCACCTACTGGTACCACAGCCACTCCATGTTCCAGGAGCAGGCTGGTCTGTACGGCGCGCTGATCATCGACCCGGCCGAACCGGCGCCGTACCACCACGACCGCGAGCACGTGATCATGCTGTCGGACTGGACCGACATGGACCCGGGCGCGCTGTTCCGCCGCATGAAGAAGCTGGCCGAGCACGACAACTACTACAAGCGCACCCTGCCCGACTTCCTGCGCGACGCGAAACGCGACGGCTGGTCGGCGGCGCTGTCCGACCGTGGCATGTGGGGCCGGATGCGGATGACGCCCACCGATATCTCCGACATCAACGCGCACACCTATACCTACCTGATGAACGGCACCGCCCCGGCCGGCAACTGGACCGGCCTGTTCCGCAGCGGCGAGAAGGTGCTGCTGCGCTTCATCAATGGCGGGTCGATGACCTACTTCGACGTACGCATTCCTGGCCTGAAGATGACCGTGGTCGCTGCCGACGGCCAGTACATCCACCCGGTGAGCATCGATGAGTTCCGCATCGCCCCGGCCGAAACCTACGATGTGATCGTCGAACCGAGCGGCCAGGACGCCTTCACCATCTTCTGCCAGGACATGGGCCGCACCGGCTACGCCGCCGGAACATTGGCGGTTCGCCATGGCCTGCAGGCACCGATTCCCGCGCGCGACCCACGTCCGTTGCTGACGATGAGCGACATGGGTCACGACATGGGCAGTGGTGGCCACGGCGGTCACGACATGGCCGCGATGAAAAGCATGGAAGGTGGCTGCGGCGCCAGCATGGGCCACGGCGCGCACGGCGGCGGCGATGCCGCCAGCAAGGCACCGAAGCACCCTGCCAGCGAACGCAACAACCCGCTGGTGGACATGCAGAGCTCGGCCTCCGAACCGAAGCTGGACGACCCCGGCATCGGCCTGCGCGACAACGGCCGCCAGGTGCTGACCTACGGCGCGATGCGCAGCCTGTTCGAAGACCCGGATGGCCGCGAGCCGAGCCGCGAGATCGAACTGCACCTGACCGGACACATGGAGAAGTTCTCCTGGTCGTTCGATGGCATCCCATTCGCCAGCGCCGAACCACTGCGGCTGAACTACGGCGAGCGCATGCGCATCGTGCTGGTCAACGACACCATGATGCAGCACCCGATCCATCTGCACGGCGTGTGGAGCGACCTGGAAAACGCACAGGGCGAGTTCCAGCTGCGCAAACACACCATCGACATGCCGCCGGGCACCCGCCGCAGCTATCGCGTGCGCGCCGATGCTCTCGGCCGCTGGGCCTACCACTGCCATCTGCTGTACCACATGGAAGCGGGCATGATGCGCGAAGTGAGGATCGAAGAATGAGCCGCTCACTGCTTTCCCCCAGCCTGCTGGCCCTGGGCCTGGCCGCTGCATTGCCGGTGTTCGCGCAGTCGCACGCTGGTCACGACATGGCCGCGATGGATCCGCCCGCGAAGACCGTGAAGGCACCGGTCGAACCGGTCGATCATTCGAAGATGGATTCGGGCGCGATGGACCACTCAGCCATGGATCACTCGAAGATGGACCATGGCGCGAGGCAGCCGGCGACGATGGACCATTCCACGATGGACCACGCCGCGATGGGCCACGGATCGCCTGCACCGACCGAACCGCGCGAACCCATCCCGGTGCCGACCGATGCCGACCGCGCCGCGGCCTTCCCGCCCATCGCCCACGGTGCGATGGAGCATGCGCCAGAGATCAACAGCCTGCTGCTGATCGACCGTCTGGAACATTGGGATGGCAAGAGCAGCAACGGCCAGGCCTGGGAGGCGACCGGTTGGATCGGCGGCAACATCAACCGCCTGTGGCTGCGCACCGATGGCGAACGCAGCCGTGGCCGCACCGAATCGTCGTCGCTGGAAGCGCTTTATGGCCGCAGCGTGTCGCCGTGGTGGGACGTGCTGGTCGGCGTGCGCCAGGACTTCCGCCCGGCTGACTCGCGCACGTGGGCGGCCGTCGGCATCCAGGGCCTGGCGCCGTACAAGTTCGAGAGCTCGGCCACGCTGTACATGGGCTCCGGCGGCCAGGTGCTGGCCAAGGCCGAGGTCGAGTACGACGTGCTGCTGACCAACCGCCTGATCCTGCAGCCGCTGCTGGAAGCCACCGTCGCGGCCAAGGACGAAAAGGAGTACGGCATCGGCCGTGGCCTGAACAAGGTCGAAGCCGGGCTGCGACTGCGCTATGAGTTCAGCCGCCGCTTCGCGCCCTACATCGGCATCAGCCACGAACGCACGTTTGGTGACACCGCCGACTACGCCGGTGACCACGCACGCGACACACGCTGGGTGGCCGGCGTGCGCATGTGGTTCTGAGCAGCAGTTCGTGAGCAATGGCCAGCCCCGGCAGCCGCCGGGGCCGGCTACACTGCGCCACGTTCCAATGCAGGCACCGCCATGTCGTTGCAGATCCGCCGCGCCACCCTTGCCGACGTCGACGCGCTGTCGGCCATCGCGATTGCCACCTACAACGAAACCTGGGGCGATTCCTATCCGCCGCAGGAGCTGCACGATTTCCTGCAGGCGCACTACAGCAGCGAGCCGCAGCGCATCGAACTGTCCGATCCACGCAGTGCCATCTGGCTGTTGATGGACGGTGACGCCGTGGTCGGCTATCTGGCCGCCGGTGCCAACACCCTGCCGCACACGGATGCACGCGACGGCGACATCGAACTGAAGCGGTTCTACATCCTGGCCGCACACCAGAACGGCGGCCATGGTGCACGCATGATGGACGCGTTCATGGCCTGGCTGGACCAGCCGCAGCGCCGCACACTGTGGGTGGGCGTGTGGGAAGAGAATTTCGGCGCACAGCGCTTCTATGCGCGTTACGGCTGCAGCAAGGTTGGCGAGTACGACTTCATCGTCGGCGACACCCACGACCGCGAGTTCATCCTGCGGCGGCCGTGATCACGCGCTCCATGTAGAGTCGAGCCATGCTCGACTGCACCTAACCTGTAGAGTCGAGCCATGTTCGACTCTTGGCGGCAACAGCCAGTCGAGCATGGCTCGACTCTAAAAAGCGCGAAGCGCCTAGAAGTCGAACAGTTCCGACAGGAAGCTGTCCTTCTTCTTTTTCTTGTATCCGTGGCCCCGATTGTCCTCGTAGCGCTGGCCCAAGTGGCGGGTATCACGGTGCATCACCGGCGGCGGAGAGGATGCCGGATGCTGCTGCACAGGCGCGGGCGGCGGCACGGCCGCACCGGCACCGGCACGCTCGATGATCTTGTCCAGTTCACCACGATCCAGCCACACGCCCCGGCAGCCGGGGCAATAGTCGATCTCGATGCCATGGCGTTCGGCCATCTGCAGGGTCTGGGTCTTGCACACGGGGCACAGCATCGGCATTGCTCCTGTCGGTCCTGCATCGACTGTACCTGTGCGGTGATGACTGTGCGGCAACGCATGACCGATGGCACAGGGACTTCCGACGCGCGCCGATGCGGCGGCAGTCGCACACACTGGGCCCCTGTTCCGCAGGGAGTGCGTACATGACCGCGTTGTCCCGCCTGCCCACCGCCGCGCGCCTGCTGCTGGTCCTGCTGGGCGTTGGCCTGGGCCTGAACCTGCGCGATATCGCCTCAGCCATCGGCACACCGATTCCCGCCCTGCCCATACCCTACGGCGGCAGCCTGCTGGACAACGCGCTGGCGGTGCTGGTGGCACTACTGCTGGCCACGCTGCTGCGGCCCCGTGGCATGGGCCTGCTGGCCAGCCTCGGGCTGCGCGGGAATGGTTGGGGAGGCCCGATGTGGGTGCTGTTGGCCAGCCTGCCGTGCTGGCTGGGCCTGGCGCTGCTCGGTACCCCGAACACGGCGTTGACCACGCTGGATGCCACGATGCTGGGCGTGCTGTTCCCGCTGGCCGAGGAAGTGCTGTTCCGCGGCCTGGGCTTCGTGCTGCTGGTGAAGATCGTGCGTAGTCCGTGGCCGCTGCTCGCGCTGCCGCAGGCGCTGCTGTTCGGCATGGTGCACTGGCTCGGCTTCGGTGGGTTCGACGGTGGCGGCATCGCGCTGTTCGTCGGCGCGGTGATCGCCGTGGGCGGCTTCATCTTCGCCTGGCTTGACCACCTCGACGGCGACACCCTGTGGTGCGGCTTGGTCCTGCATATTTCGATGAACCTGGCCTGGAATGTGTTCAGCCTTGACGACGCCGTCGCGCTCGGCTGGCAGGCCACCAGCCTGCGCATCGGCACCGCGCTGCTGGCGGTGGCGATGCTGGCCTGGCACGTGCGCCGCCAGCGACGCGGACAGCTGTAACGCCCACTTAGCTTGCCGTGCACGCCGGGATCACTACTGGCTTGCGCATACTTGCGCGCCTTTCGCTCCCCTTGTTGTCCGGAGTTGCCGCGTCATGTTGCTGTCCAAGCGCTTTGTGGAACCGCGCGTCCTGCTGATCGAGGACGCCGAGGAAACCCAGGAACTCAGTCGTCTCGCCCTGGAAAGCCAGGCCTGCCAGGTCACCGCTGTCAGCAGCGCCGAGGCCGCGCTGGGCCTGCTCAACGCCGGTGAACCGTTCGACCTGCTGTTCACCGACGTCTGCCTGGGCGGCATCAGCGGCATCGAAACCGCCAACCGCGTGCGTGAGCACCTGCCGCAGCTGCCGATCCTGGTCACCTCCGGCATGGACCAGCACCGCGTGCTGCCGCAGCTGCGCGCCGGCATCCACTTCCTGCCCAAGCCGTACAGCATGAGCGAGCTGCTCGATGCCATCCGCCTGTGTTTCCGCCATGCAGCAGATGCCACCTTGATACCGCCGCCGCACGCCAGCGCGGCCTGAGGCAATCATCCACGCCTGGCGTGGATCTACTGATTCCGTTTCTCTTCGGCATGGATCCACGTCAACACCACCGGTAGATCCACGCAATACGTGGATGCAGCCCTCCATCAACCGCCGGTGTACGGCCCTTCACCCGGCATCACCTCCAGCAGTGCGCGAGTGATCACCTGCGGGTAGACCGTAAGATGGTCCTCGCCGTCAATCACCACGTTGTCCACCTTCAACTTGCGCCCCGTGCGCTTCAGCTGGGCAGCGAAGTCCGCGGTCTGCTTCAGCATGTCATTGCCGGTGGAATAACGCGGCCCTGGCTTGTCCGTCTCGTAACTGCCCACCGACAGCAGCACGCGCGTAGGCTGCGTCGGGATGACTGCGGCATCCTGCATGCGCGGCAGCAGAAGCTGGTCGAACCACAACGAAGGACTGGACAGGATGTAGGTACTGAACAGGTCCGGCTGGGTGGTCAGCACGTAGGTACCGAACAGCGCGCCATAGGAATGACCGGCGAACACGCGCCGGGCGGGATCGGTGCGATAACGCGCATCGACCATCGGCAGCACCTGTGTCGCCAGGAAATCACGGTAGTGCGCGGCACCGCCGTAGGTGACGTCATCACTGTAATAGCCATCGACCGTGCGCGCCGGATTGCTGGGCGTGTAGTCGCGCGAGCGGCTCTGCTTTGAAGTCAGGCCTTCCTGCGGCGGCAAACCGACCAGGATGAAATTCTCGATGTTGACGCCCTGCTGCCCCACCAGATTGCGCACGCTGCGCACCAGCGGGAAGCTGTACAGCGCATCGGTCACGTACAGGACCGGATAGTGCTTTTCCGGATGCGCCGCATAGTCGGCCGGCAGCGCCACCCAGATCGGGTAGTCGCGCCCCACCGGGTCATGTACGCGCAGCGCTTCGGTATCCGGCAGCACTACGCCCGGCACCGCCGTTGCCGCGCCTTCCTTCGCGTCACTCTGCGTTGCCGGTGGTGCCACCGACATCGCACAGCCACCCACGGCCAGGCAGGCCGCCACACTCCATCCACGCACACGCTGCATCCACGCTCTCCCGTTGCGGGCGACGCCCTCAGGTGGCGCCGCTACCGCATCCTCACACGTCATGCGGTGCAGTGCCACGCCGGATCAGGGCGACGCCGGCGGCGGTGCCGGGAACAGCGTGCGCAGCGCCTGCAAGGCGGCTGGGTGATAGATCGTGGCGTGGGTTTCCTCCGGCAGCGGCAGGTACTTCACCAGCGGCGACGGCGACGCCTGCTGCAGCAGCGTGGCCAACTGCGCGGCGGACGCAGCCAGCTCCGGCTGCCCACTGCTGGCCAGGAACACGCGCGGCTGCGCACGCGTCACCGCCGGCAACTGCTTGGCCGCAGCGGCCAACATCGTGCCCCGATTCCACCACAGGCTGGGGTCCAGCGCGATGTAGCTGTTGAACAGTGTCGGCTCCTGCAGCAACGTCTCGACCACGAACAGTCCAGCCAACGACTCGCCGATCAGCGCGCGCTCGTCGGTGGTCGGGTAGCGTTGGCGCACCTGCGGCATCAGTTCATCGCGCAGGAAGCTGCGGTAGGCCGCTGAACCGCCGATGCGGGGCGCGATCTTCTGGTCCTGCGGGTCGCTGCTGGGGCCCGTCATGTCGCGGCGGCGCTCGGTGTTCTCGATGCCTACCAGCAGGAACGGACGCATGCTGCCGTTGCCGCTCAGCACCTGCACCAGCCCGGCCACATGCAGGAAGTCCTCGCCGATGCCGCCATCGGCCATGTACAGCACCGGCAACGCCGCCTTCGGGTCCAGGCCCCACGGCTGCGGGCGGTAGACATTGATGCGGCGGGTTTCGCCCAGCGCCTTCGATTCAAGGGTGAAGGTCTCGCCGATGACCAGCGGGGTTGCGGCGGCGGCCTGTGCGGACGGCGCAGGCTCGGCGGCCATCAACGGCGCGGCGGAGACAGCGGACAACAACAGCGACAGCACGATCAAGCGCATGGAGCGGCCCATCCTGGGAAAGTGCCGAGCATAACGCCAAGGCCAAGGCGTCGGCCGATTCGGCAAGCCTGTACGTATGCTACGGCGCTGCGCGATGCTTGAACTGTATCGGGAAATGACTGCAATCGGGTTTGCTAGCATTCGTCGTTTCCTACAAGGAGTTGGGACATGGGGGGCTTCAGCATTTGGCACTGGATCATTCTTCTGGCGGTCGTCCTGATCCCGGTCGGCATCGCAGCCGTCATCGCAGCGATTGTTCTCAGGCGAAAGTAGATCCACGCCATGCGTGGATGCGCATTCTGGGGATGCCTCAAGCGCATCCGCGATGGCACGCGCGAAGCGTGCCGCCGTTGGCATGCTGACCGTGGCGGAAATGCTGCACGCCGCTGAGCGCTGCCGGTCGATGGCCACGCCCGACTGCCATCTGGATGAAAAGGGGGGCGATGGGTTGTTCTTCGCCTGCCGCGGGCTGGCGGAACGGGTGTGCCGGGATATCCGGCCGGCGTACCCGCCGTTGCACCCAGAACCGGTCCATACTTGGGACCGACTGGTCACCAGCCACTTCGAAACCTACAAGGAGGTTTGCATGTTGAGTGCAGTACTCATCGCCGCGCTGGCCGCCAGCCCGGCCGCGCCCGTACCGTATGCCGATTGCCTGCTCGGCAACATCCAGCCCGGGCTGTCTGATCGTGCCGTGCAACTGGTGCAGGAGGCCTGTGCTGCAAAGCATCCGGAGAGCTTCGCCGCAGCAATGGAACTGGAACGCAGAACCAGTCTGCAGCGGCTCACCTATTTCGAGGCGGCAAGAGCGGAGGCGGCACGTTCTGCGAATGCGGCAGCAACGGCCGCACAGGAGGCTGCCGACGCGGCGGCGGCTAAAGCGAAGAATGCGCGGACAAAGTAGTTGCCTTGGACGAGCGCCACAAAAAAGGCACCGCATTGCGGTGCCTTTCTGAATGACCTGGGTCATTGGATGCAATGGTGGGCCGTGAAGGATTCGAACCTTCGACCAAAAGATTAAAAGAAGGCTGGCGCTTCCTTTGAAAACAACCGTTTGCGCCGATCTATTTTTCCGCCCATCGAGCGTGAAACCATTGCAGGTCCTAAGCTCACTCGACAATTTTTCCGGCGTCTCAAGCGATATGCACGAGATCCACGACCAAGACTCCACCGTTTGACGCCGGTTGCCGAGCCGTTGGCGAACTGGTGTACCGCGACGTACAACCATCGTGAGCGTGCGGTCGGGAACGGCAATGAGAAGGGCGCCCAGTAGGCGCCTCCTCACAACCCAGCAGCAAATCAGGAGCGCTGCACGTTGGAATCCAGCCATGCCTGCACGCCCTGCAGCTCGGCCCCGATCTTCGCATTGAAGGTTCGC
The DNA here is from genome assembly GCF_056480785.1 of Stenotrophomonas sp. 99219_Sma. Classification (NCBI taxonomy): domain Bacteria; kingdom Pseudomonadati; phylum Pseudomonadota; class Gammaproteobacteria; order Lysobacterales; family Lysobacteraceae; genus Stenotrophomonas; species Stenotrophomonas sp. 99219_Sma. The sequence goes on from NZ_CM151117.1 coordinate 3,553,537, forward strand.
TCCACATCCCACGCAACGCCCCTGCCTTGGGCAAAGGCCGCGCGATACTTCTTTATCATGTTGCCCGGGTCGTTAGCCAGTTCCTGCATGAGCTGGGGTACACCCCAGATCGTCAGCTCGAAAGGTTCGCCGAACGCCTTCTGCAGAATATCCGGAAGGTCGCCGTAGCGGATGGTGTCACCTGCCAGATACACGATCTCGTTGCGGATCGCAGGTGTGTGGAACACGATGCGCGCTGTCATTGCGCCGATATCATCCGGCGTGGTCAAGGTGACAGCGTTGCTCGCCGAACCCAGGGCGTTCACTTTATGCCCAATCAGGTCGACCACACCGAAGTCGGGCTCGAAGAGGTAGCTGGTGAACATCCCAGTGGAGATGATCACCCAATCCATCGCAGTCTGCGAACGCAGATACTCGCGCACGTCCAGCTGGGCGTCGAAAAGATCCTGAGGGCCACCGCGCCCGATGGCATCGAAATCGACACCGAACTGCCAAGGGAAGTAGCGGGGAATACCAGACTTCACCGCCGCACGCGCAACCTTCATTGGCGTATCGCGGCCTGCGGCATAGCCGGTGCACCCAATCACTGTGTCGAACTGCGCGAAGGTAGCCGCCAACGCTTCTACTGATTCAGTTACCAGATCCCCAGCAACGATATTCACCCCCAAGGCGCGGATTTCATCGACCACCTGCTGCTTCTCCGGCAGTGCTGAGTCGATCGACGTCGCCCGTAGCATCACACTGATCCGTGTGCCTGGATGACTTACGGCCAGACGTGCAAGGTTCCGGATGACAGGCATTCCAAGCTCGCCTGCGCCGAGCACCAGGATCGCCCGAGAGGGAGGAATGCTGATATGAGATGACATGGACATCGCCTTGTGTGTGTACGATGGCGGCGATTCTGCTCGCCTAATGGCCCACACGTAAGAAGGCACATCGATGATACCGACCGCACCGTTCATGAGTCCGGAAGAACTCCTAAGGCACTCTCAAGCCATATGCGACGGGATGAGCGAGGACGAAGATGGACTGCGCCGGGAGGTTCTAGCGCACGCTGGTAGCCGCTGGTCCCTGGGTATCATCCATGCGCTTGGCGTGTATGGAACGCTGCGTCATGCCGAGGTCGCGCGACGGATGAAGGGGATCACCCAGCGTATGCTTACGCGCACCCTCCGGCAATTGGAACGTGACGGGTTGATCAGCCGGCAGGATTTCCGCGAAGTACCGCCACATGTGGAGTACAGCATCACAGCGCTGGGCAAGGACCTTCTTGTACTGATGATTCCCATGTGGACATGGGTAGTGGCTCATGCGGAGGAATTCCGCCAATGTCGGCAGAATTTTGATTCTTCAGACGGGAAATGAAGATATGGGCCAGCAGCAGCGCAGGCAGGTAGCTTCACCCGCTGGGGGGATGCTCCATCGCGTCATCACCGAGGTATTCGCGTCGGGTCACATCCGACGCCAAGCGTTTGGCCTTGTGTGGGCTATAACATCGGGGCGTCACCGAAGGCACCGCAAGAACGCATGTGGTCACGTCATCGAAGAGATGCGACAGCGATACGACCACGAACCGCCGGTGGTTCAACCGCCTCATAAGCTGCACGTGCTCGAGCGTGGAACCACTTAATTTTTCCGGAAATATGAAAAAGGCGCCACAAGGGCGCCTAAGTCATTGATGCAATTGGTGGGCCGTGAAGGATTCGAACCTTCGACCAAAAGATTAAAAGTCTTCTGCTCTACCGACTGAGCTAACGGCCCATTGCACTGCCCCAGCCTTTCGGCGGGGTGGGCATTCTACCCTACTTTGCCGGGCCGGGTGAAACCCTGGTGCGTCGAGGTTGCCGGCCAGCGGCCGGCACTACCCCGATCTGGGCCGCCGGCTTAAACCTTCCGGGCCTCCGACGCATCCCAGCTGTGATTCCTGCCCGGAGCCACGGATGCGCCTGCCCTTCTGCCTCATTGCCGCGCTGATGGTGCCCTGCGCAGCACTGGCCGCCCCGCCCCAGGTCGTCACTGATGATATCGGCCGCTTCTGGGCTACCTATGACGCCGTGCGCACCGAGCCCGACGTTGAACGCCAGGTCGCACTGGTGCAGGAGCGCTACATCGATCCAGGCAGCCCCGGCCTGCATGCGCTGATGCAGGTGCGCAACTACACCGCTCGCGAATACGCCACGGCCATGCGTACGTGGCCGCGCTTCTGGACGTCGGTACGGCCATTGACCGCCAACGCGCAGCAGGCCAGCACCACCCTGGAACGGGACCTGGCTGCGTTCCGGGAGCTTTACCCCGCCCTGCGCCCCGCCAACATCACCTATGCGGTCGGTGTTCTGCGTACCGGCGGCACGACGCTGGGTGACAAGGTGCTGATCGGAGCTGAGATGGCGCTGGGCGATGAGCGCGTGGACGTGAGCGAGCTGCCGGAGCCGATGCGCAGCCGCCTGCGGATCTTCTACGACAGCCGCCCGGGGGCGAACAACGCGCAGAACAACCTGCACGAGTACGTGCATACGCAGCAGCGCGAGACCACCGGCAGCCTGGCCCAGTACGCGGTGCGCGAGGGTGTGGCCGAGTATGTGGCGGAGCGGCTGAGCGGGCGCCGGCCGGCATTATCCTTCTACGACTACGGCGCAACACACGAGGCGGAAATCCGCGCACGCTTCATTGCTGAGATGAACGGGGAAAATCTCGACAACTGGCTCTACAACAGCGCCCGCAATCCGTTCGGGGTGAGTGATGTGGGGTACTACGCCGGGTATCGCATCGCGCAGGGGTACATGCGACAACAGGCTGATGAGAAGGCGGGGATCGCGCGGATGATCGAACTGGACTATGCCGATCCGGAGGCGGTGCGGGCGTTTATTGAAGCATCTGGGTGGTTGCGGCAGCGGTAGGCCAAGGAGTGCGAACCAACGGTTCGCACCCACCGAGAGAGTGATTGCGCGGTCAGGCGTACAGCGTCGGGTCGGCGACGCCGGCTTCGGCAAAGCCCTGCGCGCGCAGGCGGCAGGCGTCGCAATGGCCGCAGGCGGCGCCGTTGGCGTCGGCGTTGTAGCAGGACACGGTCAGGCCGAAGTCCACGCCCAGGCGAACGCCTTCGCTGACGATCTGGCCCTTGCTGAGGAACTGCAGCGGTGCGTGCACCTTGATGCCCGCGCCTTCCACGCCCGACTTGGTGGCCAGGTTGGCCAGCGCCTGGAACGCGGCCACGAACTCGGGACGGCAGTCCGGGTAGCCGGAGTAGTCCACGGCGTTGACGCCGCAGAAGATGTCGTTGGCGCCGAGCACTTCGGCCCAGCCCAACGCCAGCGACAGCATGATGGTGTTGCGCGCCGGCACGTAGGTCACTGGAATGCCGGCACCGCCGGCCTCGGGCACGTCGATGTCGTCGGTCAACGCCGAGCCGCCGATGCTGCGCAGGTCCACGTCCACGGTCTTGTGCGCGATAACGCCCTGGGCCTTGGCCACGCGGGCGGCGGCATCCAGTTCGGAGGTGTGGCGCTGGCCGTAGCGCACGCTCAGGGCATGCACGGCGAAGCCCTGTTCCTGGGCCATGGCGATGACGGCGGCTGAATCCATGCCGCCGGAGAGAAGCACGACTGCCTTCTTCATGGGTAAAACATCCGGTTGGGAGGGGAAAGCCAGCACGCTGTCCCGCGCCGGAGCTACATCAGGGAACGCTGCCTGGGCTCATCGGCCCGGCTCGTCGTTCCACAGGATTTTATGCAACTGCATCTGGAAGCGCACCGGCAGCCGGTCCTCGACGATCCAGTCGGCCAGCTGGCGCGCGGTGATCTCACCCTTGCTCGGCGAGAAGAACACGGTGCAACGCTTCACCAGATCGTGCTCGGCCAGCAGGGACTTGGCCCAGTCGTAATCCTCGCGGCTGCAGATGACGAACTTGATCTGGTCGCGGGCGGTCAGCAACGGCAGGTTGTCCCAGCGGTTGCGCGCCACTTCGGCCGAACCCGGGGTCTTGATGTCGACCACGCGCGATACCCGGGGGTCCACAGCGCTGACGTCCAGCGCACCGGAGGTTTCCAGCGAGACGTCCATGCCGGCATCGCACAGCTTCTGCAGCAGCACCAGGCAGCGCTTCTGCGCCAGCGGCTCGCCACCGGTCACGCAGACGTGGCGCACGCCCTGGGCCAGCACCTCGGCCACGATGTCGTCGATGTCCCACCAGGTGCCGCCATGGAAGGCATAGGCGGTGTCGCAGTACTGGCAACGCAGCGGGCAGCCGGTCAGGCGCACGAACACGGTCGGCCAGCCGGCGGTATCGGCTTCGCCCTGCAGCGAGGTGAAGATCTCGGTGATCTTCAGGCGTGGCAGCGGCGACTGCACGATCTCACTGGGCGTGGCGGCGGCGCTGGACGAGGTAACGGCGGTCATGGCGGGGACTTCTTGGTGGGACACGTGGCGGGTGGGCTACCGTGGCCGGTAACGAAAGCAGCCGAGCGTGGCTCGGCTCTACAACAGCGGCCGGTCGGGTGTGGCCCAGCCGGTAATGCGAGCTGCCGGATCCGGGCGGGTTTGCTGAACCGGAAACGAAAGCAGCCGAGCATGGGCTCGGCTCTACAGGGCACCCATTGTACGCCCGGTCAGCGGATCAGCGGATCTGCTTGCCGAGGCGGATGGACTGCAGGCGGTCCTGCGCGGTGCGCGCGGCGTCCGAGCCAGGGTACTGCGCCACGACGGTCTCCAGCGTCTGCTGGGCCTGGTCGACCTTGCCCTCGCCATATTGCGAGAGGCCGACCTTGAGCAGGCCGCCAGCGGCCTTGTCGTGGGTCGGATAGCGCGAGAGCAGTTCACGGAACTGGGTCTCGGCCATCGGGAAATTGCGGGTGGCGTAGTAGCTCTCGCCCAGCCAGTACAGCGCGTTCGGCGCGTAGACGCCGTTCGGGTACAGCTGCAGGAAGCTCAGGAACAGCTGCGCCGAATCATCGTACTTGCCGGCCTTCAGCGAATCGAAGGCGACGTTGTAGGAGGTGCGCTCGTCGCCGGTGGCGGCAAGGCTGCCGGCATCACCATGGACGGAAGGCGGCCGCTCGGAAGTGGCCGCCGCTGCGGGTTTTGCCGGGGCCGGGGCGGCCTTCGGCGCGCTCGCCGGAACGGGCGGCAGGGCCGGGGCGGCATTGCCCCCTTCCAACCGGTTCAGGCGGCTGTCCAGATCCAGGTACTGGTCCTGGGCGGACTGCTTGAGCTGGGCGTTGTCGTGCTGCAACTGCTCGATCGAGGCCTGCAGGCTGGTGACCTGCTGCCGCAGCTGATTGATCTGGTTCAACAGGTCCTGGTTGGCACTGTTGTTGTACATCTGCTGCTCGATCGCGCCAACGCGGTCGGCCAGGCTCTGTCGCTGTGCATGCGCCGGTGCGGCAGCCACGAGGGCTGCCGCAACGACCAGCATCAGTTTGATGCCAATACGCATGGATTACTGCGCGGTGTAGACGATTTCGACGCGACGGTTCTGCGACCAGCAGGACTCGTTCGACTCGGTGCAGACCGGACGCTCTTCACCGTAGGACACGACGGTCAGCTGCGAAGCCGAGCCACCGTTGGCCTGCAGGGCCGAGTTGACGCCGTTGCCACGACGCTCGCCCAGGGCCTGGTTGTACGCGCGCGAACCGCGCTCGTCGGTGTGGCCCTGCAGGGTGATGCGCGAGGACGGACGGTCACGCAGGTACTTGGCGTGGCACGCCATGATGGCCTGGAATTCCGGCTTCACGTCTTCCTTGTCCAGGTCGAAGTAGACAACGCGCTGGCGCAGGCAAGCGTCGGTGTCCAGGTCGCCCGGGCCGTACAGGCCGGAGGTCGACGGAGCGGTCGGGGTGGTGGTCGAGGTGCCGGTGTCAACCGGGGCTGCCGGCTCTTCCTTCACCTTCTTCGAGCAACCGGCCAGGACGGCCACAGACAGCAGGGAAACAAGCAGAACGCGGGTGGACTTGTTCATGGCGATACCTTTGTGGCTCCTAGGCCGATGAGGGGTTCAAGACAGCGAAAATATTAACACTCTTTTAGCGCTGGGTACGGTATGGGGACCATGCCGGTTCGCGCACATCTCCGTCAGCCAGAACCAACCGCTGGCGCACGCGCGCATCGGCAGAAACGGCGTACAGCACACCACGGCCACCCTCGCGGGCGGCGTACAACACCATGCTTGCGTTGGGCGCAAAGCTCGGAGATTCATCCAGCGAACCCGGGGACAGCGTGCTCCAGCGGGGCGAACCCAGCGAGCTGTCCATCATCGCGATCTTGTAGCTGTTGCCCGAGCCCTGGGCGACGGCGATCTTCTTGCCATCGTAGGACACCGAGGGCTTGGCATTGTAGTTGCCCTGGAAGGTCACGCGCTCGGCGCTGCCGCCGCCCGCACCGACCTTGTAGACCTGCGGACGGCCGCCGCGGTCGGAGGTGAAGTACACCGCGCTGCCGTCCGGTGCCCAGGTCGGCTCGGTATCGATGGCGAAGTGGTTGGTCAGCTGGGTCAGCTGCTTGCTGCCCAGGTCCATCACGTAGATTTCCGGGTTACCCGAACGCGACAGGGTCAGGGCCAGTTTGCGGCCGTCCGGCGAGAACGCCGGGGCGCTGTTGATGCCGCGGAAGCTGGTGACCAGCTCACGCGCACCGGTGCCGATGTTCTGGATGTAGATGGCCGAATTGCCACGCTCGAAGCTGACGTAGGCCAGCTTGCTGCCATCCGGGCTCCACGACGGCGACAGCAGCGGCTCGGCCGAACGCACGATGGTCTGCGGGTTGTAGCCATCGGAGTCGGCCACCATCAGCGCGTAGCGCATGGCGTCGCCCTTGCCGCTGGCGGTCACGTAGGCGATGCGGGTCCAGAAGGCGCCACGGACACCGGTGATCTTCTCGTAGATGGCGTCGGCCATCTGGTGGGCGACGTCACGCATGGCGTTGCCACGGGCGGTCATCGCCAGGCCCAGCAGGCGCTCGCCCTTCGGTACGTCGAACAGTTCGTACTCGACACGGTAGGCGCCGGCACCGGCGTCGAGCACGCGGCCGACCACGATGTAGTTCTGCTTCAGCGCGCGCCAGGTGGCGAACTGGATGTCGCCGCCCCGCACGGGCTTTTCGACGATCTGTGCTTCCGGCAGCGTGCGGAACTGGCCCGAACGCTCGAGGTCGGCGCGGACCACGCCGGCGACGTCGGTCTGCGGTGCAGCCGCCGAACCCTGGTAGGGCATCGGCACGATGGTGATCGGCAGCGCGGAGGCATTGCCGCCGATGATGTCGATATCCAGCCCCTTCTGCTGCGCGACGGCAGCAAAGGGCAGCAACAGGGCCGCAAACACGGCAAGCCAGCGAGGCATCTTTTTCATGGAGCGCTCAATAGGGGGAAACCGGAACGAGGGATAACAAAGCGGGAGTGAACCGCTTCGCAATCATGAACCAAGGGTACGTGAATTCCGGGTCAGTTCCAGCCCGTCCTCTCACGCACCGTTAACGTCGTGGCCAACATCGCACCGCCTGCCCCGGCCACACCGCCCCGCAGGGTGGTATTCCACAGCAGCCCCCAGCCTGCCCGGCTGAAACCGGGCCCGCCAGAGGCAAGCGCGACATCCGTGGGCGGAGGTGACCCGAGAGCCACCTTGCCTTGCCCGCCTCAGCGATCCTGGGCAGTAAAGGTGAAGTTGAGCGTGCGTGCGAACACAGACTCGAAGCCGCGGTACGGCAGCGGCTGCGCGTTGAGCACGGCGGCCTCGATCGAACGCTTGCCGGCCTCGTCGTACGGGCAGTTCGGGCTGACCTTGGCCTGCATCACCGTGCCCCCCGGAATCTGGGTGATGGTGATCTGGCAACGCTGGCCGAGCGGCACCGTATCCGGGCGCACCCACTGCGACAGCACCTTGGCCTGGATCGCGGCCGCGTACTTGGCCGAAAGATCATCGCTGTTGCCACCGCCACCGGCGGCCGGCTGGGAGGCACCGCTGGAACCGGCAGCGGCACTGCCGGCAGCATTACGCGCGGCTGCCACCTGACGCAGCTTCTGCTCGGCCAGCTTGGCTTCCTTCTCGGCCTGCTCGCGGCGGGCACGGATCTCGGCGATCTTCTTCTGCTTCTCGGCCTCGGCCTTGTCAGCCGCCACGCGCTCCTGCTCGGCCTGCTTCTTCTTTTCGTCCGCTTCCTGCTGCTTGGCCAGGCGCAGCTTCTGCTCCGCTTCTTCCTGGCGCTTGCGTTCGGTCAGGTCGATCTGCTCCTGGCGGCGCTTGGCTTCCTGTTCCTGCTTGGCCTTCTCTTGCGAGATGGCCAGCGCGCTCACCGCTTCCTGGTCCTTGGTGTCCGGCTGCGCGACACGCTCCTGCGCCTGTTGCTGCTGCGGCGTGGGGGCGTCCTGCGGGCGCGGCTCGGGAATCGGCTGCGGCGGCGGGATGGTGTCTTCCGGCACCGGGATCGGCTCGGCCACCGGCGGCGGCAGGTCTTCCAGCTTTTCCGACTGGCGCAGGGCCTGGCGTGCAGCGGAGGCCTCGGACGCGGACAGCGCCAGGCTGGCCTCGACCGAGGGATCGCCGGCGGCGGCATCGGTGTTGCGCTCGGGCGACCAGAACCAGGCCACGATGAACACCAGCGCGACCAGCAGGTGCACCAGCAACGCCAGCGCCAGGGGCAAGCCCCAGCCGGGTTCGCGCTGATGCGGGGGTGGCAGGGCGTCAGCGTGCATCGGTGGCCAGGCCTACCTTGTCTACCTTGGCGCGCTTGATCACATCCATTGCAGCAATGACCTTTTCATAGGCCACGGCGCGGTCGGCGGCGACGATCACGCGCACGCCCTTGTCCTGGGCGGCGATGCCGGCCAGACGGCCTTCCAGTTCCTCGGCCGACACGGCGGTCGGGTCCTTGGCGTCGGGCAGCTTCAGGCTGAGCTGGCCGTCCTGGCGCACCGAGACGATCACCGGATCCTGCTTGCTCTCCAGCGCCTTGGCGTTGGACTGCGGCAGGTCGACGTCGAAGCTCAGGGTGAGCAGCGGTGCGGTGACCATGAAAATGATCAGCAGCACCAGCATGACGTCGATGTAGGGAACGACGTTGATTTCCGATTTCAGCTTGCGGCGCTTGCGGCGACCGATGGCAGCGGACATGGCTTGGACTCCCGGGTCAGGCGCTTACTCGTCGCCAGCGCTCTGGCGCTGCAGGATGGAGCTGAACTCTTCGGCGAAGGTCTCGAACCGCACCGACATGCGCTCCACGCGCGTGGTGAAGCGGTTGTAGGCCCACACCGCCGGGATCGCCACGAACAGGCCGATGGCGGTGGCGAACAGTGCCTCGGAGATGCCCGGCGCGACGGCGGCGATGCCGGCCTGCGCACCGCTGCTGATCATGTCGTGCATGGTCACCATGATGCCGAACACGGTACCGACCAGGCCCACGTAAGGCGCGGTCGAGCCGATGTTGGCCAGCAGTTCCAGGTTGCGCTCAAGCTGGTCCACTTCGCGGGTGTAGGTGGTGCGCATGGCACGCTGTGCGCCTTCCAGCTGGGCACGGCCGTCCAGGCGGCGCTTGTCGCGCAGGCGGGTGTACTCGCGGAAGCCGGCTTCGAAGATGGCTTCCAGGCCGCCGACATTGCGGCTGCGGTCGGTGGCCGAGCTGTACAGCTTGCCCAGGTCCGCACCGGACCAGAAGCGGTTCTCGAACTCGTCGGCTTCGCGGGTGGCCTGCTTGAACACGCGGGCCTTGCGGAAAATGATCACCCAGCTGACGAACGAGCCGACCAGCAGCAGCAGCACGATGATCTTCACCGGCAGGCTGGCCTTGGCCATCAGTTCGAGGTAGTTGATGCCGCCGCCAGTGGTGGCCTGGGCAAGGGTCTGTGTCGCGGCATTGCTGACGTCGGCCGGCAGTGCCTCGGTGACCGTGGCCTGCAGGGCCAGGAGCGTTGCGATCATCCGTTGTTCCTCAGTGTTCGGATTCGGGGTGGAGGTGGGGTTGCAGCACGGCAAGGACGGCCTCGTCCATGCCACGCGGGCGGAAACTGGCCGCTTCCAGTGCGGCGATGCGGACCTGCGCCGACAGCAGCAGCTCGCCGTCGCGCAGGATCTGCTGGTCGAAGACCATGCTGGCCTTCTTCAGCTGGACCAGACGGGCACTCACCTGCAGGGTGTCATCCAGCCGTGCCGGCTTGATGAAATCCATCTGCATCGAGCGCACCGCGAAGACCATCCCGTGCTCGGCGCGCATGCGCTCCTGGCCGTAGCCCAGCGCACGCATCCATTCGGTCCGGGCCCGTTCCATGAAGGCCACGTAGCGGGCGTGGTAGACCACGCCACCTGCGTCGGTATCTTCCCAGTAAATGCGTGTCGGCCAACTGAATCGGGGCTCAACCGACATCGGGAACCTCCGCGAACAGGTCCTGCGGCGGGTTCTTCGGCTTCAGGCCCATGTGCCGGTAGGCCTTGTGGGTGGCCATGCGGCCACGCGCGGTGCGCACCAGGAAGCCCTGCTGGATCAGGTACGGCTCGACCACGTCTTCCAGCGTGCCGCGCTCTTCAGACAGCGCCGCCGCCAGCGATTCGATGCCGACCGGACCGCCGTCGAAGTAGTCGACCATGGTCTTGAGCAGGCGCCGGTCAAGCTCGTCGAAGCCCTCCGGGTCGACCTTCAGCATCTTCATCGCGGCCTGGGCCACGGCCTCGTCGATGTGGCCGCCGGCCTTCACCTGCGCATAGTCGCGCACGCGGCGCAGCAGGCGGTTGGCGATACGCGGGGTGCCACGCGCGCGGCGCGCGATCTCCCCTGCCCCATCGGCCGTGCAGTCGATGGCCAGGATGGCTGCCGAGCGGCGCACGATCCGGGTCAGCTCTTCGACGCTGTAGAACTCCAGGCGCTGGACGATGCCGAAGCGGTCGCGCAACGGCGCGGTCAGAAGGCCAGCACGGGTGGTGGCACCGATCAGGGTGAACGGCGGCAGGTCGATCTTGATCGAGCGGGCGGCGGGACCCTCGCCGATCATGATGTCGATCTGGAAATCTTCCATCGCCGGGTACAGCACTTCCTCCACCACCGGCGACAGGCGATGGATCTCGTCGATGAACAGCACATCGTGCGGCTGCAGGTTGGTCAGCAGCGCGGCGAGGTCGCCGGCCTTCTCGATCACCGGGCCGGAGGTGACCCGCAGGGCCACGCCCAGTTCGTTGGCGATGACATGGCTGAGGGTGGTCTTGCCCAGGCCGGGCGGCCCGAAGATCAGCACGTGGTCGAGCGCGTCGCCGCGCCCCTTGGCCGCCTGGATGTAGATCTCCATCTGCTCGCGCACCGGCACCTGGCCGAGGTAGTCGGCAAGGCGCTTGGGGCGGATGCTGGCGTCGGCGGCGTCATCCTCGCGGGTGGCGCCGGCGCCGATGATGCGGTCGTCGGTCATGTGCTGATTATGCGGCAAAAGCGCGGGTTTCGGCCGGGCTGCGCCCGGCACCCGCAGAAGCAACTGCAACGGCAACATCCAAAGCAACAGCCGAAGCGGGCTTCCTGGGGAATGGCGGGGTGGGTCCGCTTGCGGGGGACGCTGCAAGTACGTCCATGTAAGCTCGGTCGCCGCATCCATGCGGCTCACGCCCCCGCAACCGGACCCACCCCGCCTTCGACAGTTTCCTGCGGCCTGTCGGAACGGCGTTCTGCTTTAGTGGGTGCCGACCGTTGGTCGGCACGGTAGATCCAGGCGTGGAGGAAACTGGAGAGCAGAGTGGGCCAAGCTTCAAGCGCGCGGCATCTCCGCAAGTGGAGCCCCCTTGTTGTTCAAGGGGGCGCGCCGACAGGCGCGGGGATAAGGTGGAATGCGCGCGGGACCCACGGTTTGCGCAGCAAATCGTGGGACGTAGCGCAGGTGGAGATTAAATCTCCACCTGCGCGCCCAGTTCCACCAATCTGTTGCCCGGAATCCGGAAGAACCCCGTGGCCGGAGCGGCGTTCCTGTGCATCAGGGCGAACAGCTTGTCGCGCCAGATCGGCATGCCGCGGTTGGCGGTGGCGACGATGGTTTCGCGGCTGGCGAAGAAGGTGGTGTCCATCGGGTCGAAGTAGATGCCGCCGTGGTCGCACGAGCGCATCAGCGCCAGCGGCACGTCCGGGGTCTCCATGAAGCCGAAGCGCACGTAGACGCGGTAGAACTCGTCGCCCACCGATTCGATCTTCAGCCGCTGCCCTTCCATCGCATAGGGAATGGGCAGGGTTTCCACGTGCAGGAACACGTTGCGCTCGTGCAGCACCTTGTTGTGCTTGAGGTTGTGCATCAGCGCATGCGGAGCCACGGTCGGGTCGGCGGTGAGGAATACCGCGGTGCCCGGCACGCGTACCGGCGGCGCCAGCATCAGGCCTGGCAGGAAGGTGTCCAGGCGAATGCCGTCCTTGCGGATCTCATCGCGCAGCAGCTCGCGGCCACGGCGCCAGGTGCGCATCATGGTGAACAGGAAGATGCCCAGCACCACCGGGAACCAGGCGCCCTGCAGCAGCTTGGCGCCGTTGGCGATGACGAAGCCGAGGTCGATGACGAAGAACACCACGCACAGCGGCAGGATCCACTTGCGCGCCTTCGGCCACAGCGAGCGCGCCACCAGGGCCAGCAGCAGGGTGTCGATCAGCATGGTGGCCGACACCGAGATGCCGTAGGCCACCGCCAGGTTGGAGGAGCTGCGGAACGCCAGCACCAGGCCGATCACCATCACCGCGATGCCCCAGTTGATGCCCGGGATGTAGATCTGGCCGATGGTGTCGTGCGAGGTGTGCTTGATCCGCATGCGCGGGATGTAGCCCAGCTGCATGGCCTGGCGCGATACCGAGAACGCGCCGGTGATGACCGACTGCGAGGCGATCACCGCCGCCATCGTGGCCAGGATGATCATCGGGTACAGCGCCCACGACGGCACGGCCTCGAAGAACGGGTTCTTCAGCGCCTCGGGGTGGTTGAGCACCAGTGCGCCCTGCCCCAGATAGTTCAGCACCAGGCACGGCAGCACGAAGAAGTACCAGGCGTGGCGGATCGGCTTGGCACCGAAGTGGCCCATGTCGGCGTACAGCGCCTCACCGCCGGTCACTGCCAGCACCACCGCACCGAGGATGAAGATGCTGTGCCAGCCATGCTCCATGAAGAAGCGGATTGCCCACCACGGGTTGAACGCCTTCAGCACTTCCGGTGCATCGACGATGTTGTAGATGCCGATCGCCGCCAGCGAAATGAACCAGATCGAGGTGATCGGCCCGAACAGCTTGCCGATCTTCGCGGTGCCGAAGCGCTGTACCGCGAACACGGCCAGCAGTACCACCACGGTGATCGGCACGATGAAGGCGTGCAGTCCTGGCGCGGCAACTTCCAGGCCTTCCACCGCACCCAGCACCGATATCGCGGGGGTGATCACGCCATCGCCGAAGAACAGCGAGGCACCGAAGATGCCGAGGATGCCGACCACATAGGCCGAGCGCGACCCGTTGCGCAGCGTGCGCTGGGTCAGCGCCATCAGCGCCATGATGCCGCCCTCGCCGTCGTTGTCGGCGCGCATGATGATGGTCACGTACTTCAGCGTGACCACGATGTTCAACGCCCAGAACGCCAGCGACAGCACGCCCAGCACGGTGTCGTGGTCACTGTTGAGCCCGTAGTGCGGCGAGAACGCCTCCTTCAGGGTGTACAGCGGGCTGGTACCGATATCGCCGAAGACCACGCCGATCGCACCGATGATCAGCGCCAAGCCTCCGGCTGGAGGGGCGTGACCGTGGCCGCCGGGGGCAGCTGCGTGCGGGGTTTGACTGCTGGACATGGGACTCCTGGCGGGGCTCAGGCGGTTCGTTGGAGGAAAGGAAAGCGGGTCAGCGCAGCGCCGACTGCAGCGCCTTGCGGATCACGGTGGCCACTTCGTCACCTTCGTTGAAGGCATCGCGGGCCATGCGCGCCGCTTCGGCCGGCTTGTAGCCCAGCTGCTGCAGGGCCACGGTGGCATCGGACAGCGGGTCGGCCGGGGCCGGGCCACTGCCGGTCGGCAGCGCGCCGCCGGCACCGAACTGCGCCGCGCGGTCACGCAGCTCCAGCACCATGCGCTCGGCGGTCTTCTTGCCGATGCCCGGAATGCGGGTCAGCGCGGTGATGTCACCGGCCTGGACCATGCGCGCGAATTCCTCGACGGTGACGCCGGACAGCACGGCCAGCGCGATCTTCGCGCCGATGCCACTGACCTTCTGCACGTCGCGGAACAGGCGCCGCTCACCTTCGCGCAGGAAGCCGTACAGCGAGACGCTGTCTTCCTTCTGCGAGTAATGGGTGTACAGGGTGACCTCGCGGCCGAGCTCGGGCAGGTCGTAGAAGGTGCTCATCGGCGCCTCCAGTTCGTAGCCCACTCCGTTCACGTCCACCACCAGCCACGGCGGCGCCTTGTAGGCGACGATGCCGCGCAGTCGACCGATCATTGCGTGCAGCTCCTCATTTGCGGCCCCACGCCTGGCGGGCACTGAGCCCCAGGCGGTTGGCCGTTGCCCTTACGTGGGCATGGGTGATCGCCACTGCCAACGCGTCGGCCGCGTCGGCCTGCAGCTTGGTTTTCAGGTTGAGCATGAGCCCGACCATGTGTTGAACCTGTTGCTTTTCGGCGCCACCGCGCCCGACCACCGCCAGCTTGATCTCGCTGGCGGCGTATTCGTGCACCGGCAGGTCACGCAGCACCACGGCGGAAATCGCCGCGCCACGGGCCTGGCCCAGCTTCAGCGCCGAATCGGGGTTGCGGGCCATGAACACGCGTTCGATGGCCACTTCCTGCGGCTGGTACTCGCGGCACAGGTCAGCCAGGCCCAGCACCAGCAGCTTCATGCGCTGCGGGAAATCGTCGGCGCCGAGCAGCACCAGCGGCTGGTGGTGCACGTGGCTGACGCGGCCGGTGGCGTCGACATCGATGATGCCGACCCCGGTCCGCTGCGAACCGGGGTCGATGCCGAGGATGCGGGTCATGCTGCACTCCTGGCGGGGCGGAACGGGAGGCGCTGGCGGGCGTATGGGCTCATGACTGTCCGCGGTGACCGTTCAACGGCCCGCGCCCAGGCCGTCGAAGACGGCTCAGGCGTAGGCGTCGGCGCCGAGTTCGGCGTTGGAGTACACGTCCTGCACGTCGTCCAGGTCTTCAAGCATGTCCAGCAGCTTCTTGACCTGCAGGGCAACCTCGCCCTCGACCTTGATGTCGTTGTCCGCGCGGAAGGTGATTTCGGCGTGGTCGGCGACATGGCCAGCGGCGGCCATCGCATCCTTGACCGCGTTGAACGCGTCAGGGCTGGTGACCACGTCGATCGAGCCGTCGTCCGGGTAGACCACGATGTCATCGGCGCCGGCCTCGATGGCCGCTTCGGTGATGGCTTCCTCGTCGGCACCCGGGGCGAAGCTGAGCACGCCCAGGCGCTTGAACATGAAGGCGACCGAGCCTTCGGTGCCCATGTTGCCGCCGCACTTGCTGAACGCATGGCGGACATCGGCCACCGTGCGCACGCGGTTGTCGGTCAGGCAGTCGACGATCACGGCCACGCCACCCGGGGCGTAGCCCTCGTAGCGGATTTCCTCATAATCGACGCCTTCCAGTTCGCCGGTAGCCTTCTTGATGGCGCGCTCGATCACGTCCTTGGACATGTTCACGGCCAGGCCCTTGTCCACGGCCACACGCAGGCGCGGATTGTTGTTGGGGTCGCCTCCACCGCCGCGCGCGGCAACGCCGATCTCGCGGATGATCTTGGTGAAAATCTTGCCGCGCTTCGCGTCGGACGCGTTCTTGCGGGCTTCGATGGAGGGGCCTCTACCCATGGGTGCTACCGTCTGGCTGCTTCAGGATCAAGGCGCGGATTCTACCTGATCGGGGGCGGCAACCGTGTCTAGGGCCGAAGGGATATCGGGAAGGCGCCATCCACGCATGGCGTGGATCTACTGCCGCCGGGCATGGCCCGGCGCTACCGAGAGTGCACCGCCCTGCCCGGCGAACCGCCTTACGCAGCGGCGGCGTCGCGGCTGTGATCGAACTGGCCGTGGCGCAGGAAATGCGCGGTCTGCCGCGCGGCATCGGGCGATACCACCAAGCCACTGTGGCTGGTACGTACCACGCAATGGTCGGCCAGGCCCGGCAGGCGTGTCTCGGCCAGGGCCACGGTACCGTCGGAGGCGTCGTCGATGGCGCCCAGCAGGCTGCCCAGGCCGTGCGGCACCGAACCGGCGATCAGGCCAACCTCGGCCCTGCCCTGCCAGTCCGGCAGGCCATCGAGCAGCAGATCGCTGCTGCGCCCCAACGCCAGGCCCCAGCCGTGCTCGGACAGCGAACGCGCAGTGCCACTGCCGCGCAGCGGCGAGCCCAGGCAGACCACGCGCTGCACGTCAAGCTGCGGCTGGCGGCGCAAGGCCTCCAGCGCCAGCAATCCCCCCAGGCTGTGGCCGACCAGCGACAACGGGCCGGCATCGGCCAGCCGCTCCAGCAGCTGCGGCACGGCCACGTCGGGGCCACCGAACACCGAGGAGTAACCGAACGCGTGCACCTGGAAACCACGCGCGCGCAGGCGCCAGGCCAGCGGCCCGACCCAGGCACGGGCATTCCAGATGCCATGCAGCAGCAATACGGGGGGAGTCATGCAAACAGCCTGGCGGTCAGCGGGGCGGAAACGTACGGTGATTGAACACGCGCGCGCAGCAAGCGGCGGTGAACGTCAGGTCGCGCGCGGTGCGCGGCGCAGGATGAACTCGAGGTCCTGGGTATCACCGACCGGGAACAGGTACTCGCCGGCCTTCTCGAATCCATAGCGGGCGTAGAAACGCTGTGCGCCGAAGTTCTCCGACCACACGCCCAGCCACAGCGTGCGCGGGCCTTCGTGTTCCAGCCAGGCCAGCGCGGTTTCCAGCAGGCGGCTGCCCCAGCCGCAGCTCTGCTGCGTCTTGATCAGGTACAGGCGCTTGAGTTCGCCGTCACCGGGCTTCACGTCCGGGTGCGGCAAGCCACAGGGGCCGGCGGCGGCATGGCCGACCGCCTCTCCGTCCAGCTCCAGCAGCCACACCGCGTAATCGGGGTGGGCCAGGATCACGCGCTGGCGCTCGACCGTGTAGGCCTCCTCGAGGAAGGCCTGCAGGTCCTGCGGCGGATACAGATGGCCGAAGGTTTCGGTGAACGTGCGGGCAGCCAGCGCCGACAGGGTCGGCGCGTCGTCCACGGTGGCGCGGCGGATCGAATACATGCAGGAAGTTGACGTCAGGGCGAAGCGCGGGTCAAGCCTTTTCAGGCGATTCCGCTTCTTCTTCCTCGTCCTCTTCCTCGTACTCCTCTTCGTCCTCGTCCTCTTCTTCGCCTTCCTCGTCCTCGTCGTACTCTTCCTCTTCGTCGTCCTCGTAATCCTCGACGCCGAAGTCTTCACCGTCCCAACGGCCTTCGCCGTCGGCGACGAAGGTCAGGGCCATCGCCGCCGGGTTGGTTCCGACGCGAACCAGCCAACCACCGAACACGCGCGCACGCTCGGTGACCAGGGTGGCCTCGGAGCCTTCATTGCCCAGCTTTTCCCACTCCAGCGAAAACGCAAACTCGGTCATTGCCTGGATCTCCTGATCAGTTGGTCTTGGGGCGAACCTGGATGTGCACTTCGGCCAGCTGCGCGTCGACGATCGGCGACGGCGCGTCGGTCATCAGATCCTGTGCACCGGTGGTCTTCGGGAAGGGGATGACGTCGCGGATCGACTCGGTGCCGGCCATCAGCGCGGCGATGCGGTCGATGCCGAAGGCGATGCCACCGTGCGGCGGCGCGCCGTAGTTCAGCGCGTCGAGCAGGAAGCCGAACTTGGCGCGGGCCTCTTCGGCACCGATGCCGAGCAGTTCGAACACCGCGCTCTGCATGTCCGGACGATGGATACGGATCGAACCACCGCCGATTTCATTGCCATTGAGCACCATGTCGTAGCCGCGCGAAACGGCGGTACGGGCATTGGCACGCAGGTCGGCGATGTCGTCCACGGCCGGTGCGGTGAAGGGGTGATGCAGGGCGACGTAGCGCTGTTCTTCCTCGTCCCACTCGAACATCGGGAAGTCGGTGACCCACAGCGGTGCCCAGCCGTCGGCGACCAGGCCGAAGTCCTTGCCGGCCTTCAGGCGCAGCGCGCCCATGAAGTCGGAGACCTTGTTGTAGCCACCGGCGCCGAAGAACACGATGTCACCGTTACCGGCGCCGACATGGGCGACCAGCGCGGCGAAGGATTCCTCGCTGAAGAACTTCTGGATCGGCGAGCTGACTTCGCCGTTGTCGGCGATCTTGATGTAGGCCAGGCCCTTGGCGCCGTACTTGGCGGCATGCGCTGCGTATTCGTCGATCTGCTTGCGGCTGAGCGCTGCACCGCCCGGGATGCGCAGCGCGGCGACGCGGCCTTCGGCGTCATTGGCCGGGCCGGTGAACACGGCGAACTCGCTGTCCTTGACCAGCTCGGCCACGTCGACCAGCTCCAGCGCGATGCGCAGGTCCGGCTTGTCCGAGCCGTAACGACGCATTGCCTCGGCCCAGGTCATGCGCGGGAAGCTGGCATCCAGCTGGACGTCGACCACTTCCTTGAAGATGGCGCGGATCATGTCCTCGACGAAATCCTGCACGTCGCGCTCGCGGACGAAGGCGAATTCCATGTCCAGCTGGGTGAATTCCAGCTGGCGGTCGGCACGCAGGGCCTCGTCGCGGAAGCAGCGCGCGATCTGGTAGTAGCGGTCGAAGCCGGCCACCATCAGGATCTGCTTGAACAGCTGCGGGCTCTGCGGCAGGGCGTAGAACTCGCCCGGATGCATGCGCGCCGGCACCAGGAAGTCGCGCGCGCCTTCCGGGGTGGCCTTGGTCAGGATCGGGGTCTCGATGTCCTGGAAGCCCTTTTCGTCCAGATGGCGGCGCAGGGCCTGCACCAGCTTGATGCGGGTGCGCTGCATGCGCTGCATTTCCGGGCGGCGCAGATCCAGGTAGCGGTACTTCAGGCGGGTTTCCTCGCCCGGATTCTCGTGGGCGTGGAACGGCAGCGGCGCGGCCTTGTTCAGCACGGTGATGGCGGTGGCGATCACTTCCACCTTGCCGGTGTGCATCTTGTCGTTCACCGCGTGGCGGGCACGCACCACGCCTTCCACCTGCAGCACATCCTCGTAGCCCAGCGACGCGGCCACGGCGAACACGTCGGCGTTGTCGACTTCCACGGTCACCTGCACGATGCCTTCATGATCTCGAAGATCGATGAAGCAGACGCCGCCCTGGTTACGGGCCACGTCGGTCCAGCCGGCGAGGGTGACAGTCTGGCCAATCAGGGTCTCATCGACCAGGCCGCAGAAGTGGGTACGCATGGGGGAAGCTCCGCTGGAGAACGCCGGCACCGGATGGGGGCCGGAAAGCCTCGTATTCTGCGGCCGAGGCCCCGGCCGGGGCAAATCCGGCCAGTCACACCGGCTTGATCGCCCCCCTCCCTATAGTCGGGCACCTGCCACCGTATGGGATGCCGCCATGAAACCGCTGTCCCTGGCCAGCCTGGCCGTAACCCTCAGCCTGGGTGCCGCGGGCACCCTTGCCCTGCCCGCCCCTTCCGCGCATGCGCAGAGCGGCGTGGTCCGCTGCGAAAGCCAGAACAACCGCGAACGGGTCTGCAACACCGGCTGGCGCAATGCGCAGCTGGTGCGCCAGCTGTCCGGCTCGGACTGCGATGAAGGACGCACCTGGGGCAGCCGTAACGGCAGCATCTGGGTCACCAACGGTTGCCGCGCCGAATTCGTCGAGGCCCGCGGTGGCTGGGGCGGCGGCAATGGCGGTGGCTGGGGCGGCAACAACGGCCGGCCCGGCGAGACCATCCGCTGCGAGAGCCAGAACAACCGTGAGCGCAGCTGCCCGGTCGGTTGGCGCAATGCCCGCCTGGTCCGCCAGCTGTCCGGCAGCCCCTGCAACGAAGGGCGTACCTGGGGCGTGCGCAACGGCGCGGTCTGGGTCAGTGGCGGCTGCCGTGCCGAATTCGCCGAAGCCCGCGGCTGGGGCGGTGGTGGCGGTGGCTGGGGCGGCGGCAACAGCAATTACTCAGTTACCTGCAGCAGCAACAACAATCGCTCGCAGACCTGCGACTGGGATGAGCGTCAGGGCCGCCCGGTGCTGCAGCAGCAGCTGTCCGGCAGTGCCTGCCAGGAAGGCCGCAGCTGGGGCTACTCACGTGGCCAGGTGTGGGTGAGCAATGGCTGCCGCGCGCGTTTCGGTACGCGGTAAGTACACGGTCGGATCCCTGGCCGACGGCCAGGGCTCTGGCCCCGGTCCGGTATCCCGCATCCACACATGGCGTGGATCTACTGAGGGTCCTTCTGGGGTCGGGGCCCTCCGCATGAGGGATCCGACCCTGGGATCACGGGGCGGACGCTTTGTCGTCGCCCCACGGTGCAGGCGGCAGGGCAACCGGCTTGCTCAGGTCGAACTGCACGCGGAAGCGGCGGCCCTCCGGGCGGGTCAGCTCGTAGACAAAGGTCTGGTCGGGATCAATCTCCATCGCCCAGGTGTTGTGCGTGGAGGCCAGCATGTCGGCGCGGCGGAACATCGCCACCGAATCGGCGTCGGCGGGGAACTGCTGGCGCTCGGCGGTGCCCGGCGGCGTGCTGTCGCCACCGTAGAGGGTGATCGCGTCGGGGCTGCCGTCCTCGTGGCGATGGTCGTGCTTCAGGCGCAGGCCGGTTTCCGTACGGGTCAGCACCCAGGTCCGCGAGTGGTCATCGCCGACATGGAACGGGATGCGCAGCTCGTGTGCCGGATCGGCACAGCCGCGCACATGCATGACCAGGCGCTGCCCGGCGAACGGATCCTTGCCGGTCGGTGCCGGCGTGTCCTCCACCACCTTGCCGGCGTAAGCCTGGCCGCAATGCGCGGCGATGGCGGCCATGAAGGCATCGGCCGGTGCGGTCGCCAGATCATGGGCGACCGTATCGGAGCGCTGCGAACACGCAGCAAGGCTGAGCAGGAGGGCGGAAGCGGTGACAACGGCAGGCAGTTTCATGCCCCAACCCTAACGGCCATGGCCGAAGTGCGCAAACCGCACGCGCAGCATCTGCTCAGCGATCGACTGCAGATGCCGCTGGCAGGGTTTCGGTGGCCGCCACCGGCGCGGCTTCGCCTTCACCCGCAGGTTCCTGTTCAACCGGATCGACATCGAACGGCGTGCGGAACACCAGCGACGGCAACAGCGTGGTCAGTGCGGCATACAGCAGCAGCGCGCCGAACAGCACCGCCGGAATCTGGAAACGCTCGCGCATGATCGCCGCCAGCACCAGGGTGAAAATCAGCGTCGGGGCCAACGCCAGCGAGACCCGCAGGCTGCTGCGGAAGCTCTCGCCGAACATCACCCGACGCTGCAGCCAGACCACGCCGATGCGCAGCGGCAGCACCACCAGGGTGATCACGATGCCCAGCCCCAGCGCCTCAAAGCTCAGTGCTTCGCTGGGCACCTTGGTGCCGGCGTTGAAGAAGTAGAACGGCACGAAGAACGAGGCGAACAGGCGCAGCGCATGCAGGTTCTCGTGCGAGGCCAGCAGCGGCATGCGCTGGTGCAGCAGGCGCGCGACCAGGCCGGCGATGAAGGCACCGACCAGGTAATACACACCCAGCAGATAGGTGATGTACGCCGCGACCATGCCGACCATGACCAGCAGCGAGAACTCCGAACCCGGCGCGTGCGGCGCCACCCAGCGGCCCAGCGCGATGAACAGCAGCGGCAGGCCGACCATCATCGCCAGCAGGGCCAGGCTGGACAGCGCCATGTGCCCCGGATCACCGGCCTGCAGCACGATGAACAACGCCGCCAGCGCCAGCAGTTCACCGGCAATGGCCTTGCTGGTCACCCAGAACCGCTCGTCCTCGCTCAGGCCCAGCCGCGACAGCGAATCCATGATGAAGCCGGTGGACGGCGTCAGCAGCGCCAGCGCCAGCAGGCCGGCGGCCTGCCACGGCAGCCCCGCGTAACGCCAGGCCAGCCAGCCCACACCGAACAGCGTGCCGGTACGGATCACCAGATGCGCCAGCAGCGGCCACATGCCACGGCGCAGCGCCTGCAGATCCACTTCCAGGCCGGCGAACAGGAACAGCGAGGAAATGCCCAGCGTGGCCAACAGACCGATCACCGCGTCGTGCGCCTGGTCGCCCAGCCAGAGCATGCCGATGATGCCGAACAGCAGGCAGGTCAGCGGCGCGGGCAGGCTGAAACGCTGCAGCGCGCGCGGGATCACCAGCAGCGCAAAGATCAGCAGCAGGTAGATCAGTTCATGGCTCATGGGGGACTTCCGTGTGATTCGAACGCGCGCAGGATGCGCGCGCCGAACCGATCCGGCAAGCCACTTCTGAATGACCCCGGTTACCTCAACCGATCAGGCGATCGGCGATGCGGCCAACCTGCGCCAGCACCGTGGCACGCTGTTCGTTGCTGATCGCACCCGCCTGCAGGTAGGCGGTCAGCACCCAGGGCGTGCCGCCGGCCAGCGGCCACAACACGGCGATGTCGTTGCGCGCGTCCTCGCCGTTGCTGCCGGTCTTGTCACCGACGCGCCAGCGCTTGCCCAGGCCCGCGCGCAGGCAGGCGTCGCCGGTTTCGTTGTCGATCAGCCAATCGGCCAGCTGCTGCCGCGACGCCGGCTGCAGCACCTCGCCCAGCACCACGCGCTGCAGGGTCGCAGCCATCGCCGCCGGCGTGGTGGTGTCGCGCGGATCGCCCTTGGCAAAGCTGTTCAGCTCCGGCTCCAAGCGATCACTGCGGCTCACCGCATCACCGCTCGCGCGCAGGAACGCAGTCACCGCGGGCGGGCCACCGACCACGCCGAACAGCAGGTTGGCTGCAGTGTTGTCGCTGGTGATGATCGTGGCACGGCACAGGTCACGCACGGTCATGTCCTTGCCGGCGTGGCGACGGGTGACCGGCGCGTGCGAGAGAAGATCGGCATCGCGCACCGGCACGCGCGTGTCCAGCAGCCCAGGGGTGCGCTCAGCCTGGCTGAGTACGGTGGCGGCCAGCACGCTCTTGAACGTGCTGCACATCGGGAAACGCTCGTCCTGGCGATGACCGATGCGGCGGCCGCTGGCGGTATCAAGCAGGGTCACGCCGAGGCGGCCGGCACAGGCCTTTTCCAGTGCGGCGAAGTCGGTGGCGGCGGTGAGGGCGGCATCGGTCGGTGCACTGGCGGCGGTCTTGCCCGCCGCACGGGCCAGCAACGGCAGGGCAAGCGAGGAAGCCACGGCGGCACCACTGAACTGCAGGAATCGGCGACGGGCGAGCATGCGGGGTTCTCCTGGGGGACCGTTCGATTATTGAAGCCTCGCACGCAGGCGACCAGCGCGAAAAATCAGCGGGAGGCATTAGCTGGATTAATGGCTGTCGCAATCAACCCCTTAATTCTCCTGAACTGGGCGCGAGGCAGGTAGGATCAGCCATCATCCTGGCTCACGACTACTCCGATGCTGCACCCTACCCTGCCGCTGAACGCCCTGCGTGCCTTCGAGGCGGCCGCACGCCACCAGAACTTCACCCGTGCCGCGCTGGAGCTGTGCGTCAGCCAGGCCGCGCTGAGCCACCAGATCCGCGGGCTGGAGGACCGGCTCGGCATCCGTCTGTTCCATCGCCTGCCGCGCGGCGTGGCGCTCACCGAGGAGGGCGCGGCGCTGTATCCGGTGCTCAACGAATCGTTCGAGCGCATCTCGGCCAGCATCGCGCGCTACACCGGTGGCCCGGCCCGTGAAGTACTGACGCTGGGCGTGGTCGGCACCTTCGCCACCGGTTGGCTGCTGCCACGGCTGGCTGCGTTCGAGGCCGCGCACCCGGACATCGAGCTGCGACTGCAGACCCACAACAACCGCATCGATCTGGCCGGCGAGGGCCTGGACCTGGCGATCCGCTTCGGTGATGGCGACTGGCAGGGCCAGGCCTGCACAGCGATCCTCGACGCGCCGTTTGCACCGCTGTGCGCACCAGCATTGGCGCGGCGGCTCAAACAGCCACGCGACCTGGGCACCCTGCCCCTGCTGCGCTCCTACCGCAGCGACGAATGGCCGCGCTGGCTGCAGGCGGCAGGAGTGAGTGGCGTGGAAGCCCGCGGGCCGGTGTTTGATTCGTCGTTGACGGTGGCGATGGCCGCGGTGGGTGGTGCCGGCGTGGCGCTGCTGCCGCTGCGCATGTTCGAGCAGGAACTGGCCGAGGGTCGCCTGCTGCAGCCATTCAGCACCACGCTGGAGCTGGGGCGCTACTGGCTCACGCGACTGCGCTCGCGTGCCGAGCGTGAGCCGGCGAAGCGGTTCCGCGAATGGCTGCAGGCACAGAGATGAAAAAGGGGACGGAGGGGATTAAGTCGTTTGTGCCACAAACGACTTAATCCCCTCCGTCCCCTTTTTTGCGTGATCAGGACTCCAGCAGCTCCATCCACGTCGCTTCGGCTTTTTCCAGCTGCGCGGCGGCGGTTTCGCGATCGCGGCCAAGCACGGCCATGCGGGTGGCATCGGCGTAGTTGGCCGGGTCGGCCAGCTGGCGGTCGAGCTCGGCCAGAGCGCTTTCCAGTTCGGCCACCTTGGCTTCGGCGGCGGCCAGCTTGTGCGGGTTCACCGGCTTCTTCTGCACCACCTGAGCCACCGGCGCGGTCTTGACCACCACCGGCTCTTCCACCTGTTCCATGCGCGCCTTGGTGCCCTGCGCCTGCGGGCGGGTGCGCAGCCAGGCCGCGTAGGCGTCGAGGTCGCCGTCGAACGGCTCGACCACGCCATCGGCCACGCGCCAGTAGGTATCGCAGACCAGGCCGATCAGATGGCGGTCATGCGAGACCATCACGATCGCGCCTTCGAAGGTGGCCAGTGCTTCGGCCAGCGCTTCGCGCATTTCCAGGTCAAGGTGGTTGGTCGGTTCGTCCAGCAGCAGCACATTCGGCTGCTGCCAGGCGATCAGCGCCAGCGCCAGGCGCGCGCGCTCGCCGCCGGAGAAACCATCGACCGGCTCGAACGCGCGGTCGCCCGGGAAGTTCCACTTGCCAAGGAAATCGCGGAACGACTGGTTCGGTGCGTCCGGCGCGATCTCGCGGAAATGCTCCATCGGCGACTGGCCTTCGTGCAGCGACTCCACCGTGTGCTGGGCGAAGTAGCCGATCTTCAGGTCCGGGTGCGCCATGCGCTCGCCGACGATCGGCGCCAGCTCGCCCACCAGGGTCTTCACCAGGGTGGTCTTACCGGCACCGTTGGGGCCGAGCAGGCCGATGCGCTGGCCCGCTTCCAGGCCGAAGCCGACGTTGTGCAGGATCACCGCGTCGTTGCCATAGCCAGCCTCGACGTGGTTCAGGCGGATCAGCGAGAACGGCAGCTTGGCTGGCGGCGCGAACTCGATGCGGAACTCGCGCTCGGCACGCACCGCTTCGGTGCCGGCCAGCTTGGCCAGGCGCTTCATGCGGCTCTGCGCCTGCGCGGCCTTGCTGGCCTGCGCCTTGAAGCGGTCGATGAAGCTCTGCAGGTGGGCACGCTCGGCCTGTTCCTTCTCGTGCGCGATCTGCTGCTGGCGCAGCTGTTCGGCGCGCTGGCGCTCGAAGTCGGTGTAGCCGCCCGGGTACAGCTTGGCGCCGCCACCGTGCAGGTGCAGGGTGTGGGTGGCCACGTTGTCGAGGAACTCGCGGTCATGCGAGATCAGCAGCAGGGTGCCGGGATACTTCAGCAGCCACTGCTCCAGCCAGTACACCGCGTCCAGATCCAGGTGGTTGGTCGGTTCGTCCAGCAGCAGCAGGTCGCTGGGCATCATCAGCGCGCGGGCCAGGTTCAGGCGCACGCGCCAGCCGCCGGAGAACGAGGACACCGCGCGGTGGTGGGTCTCTGCCGGGAAACCGAGGCCGTGCAGCAGCTTGCCGGCGCGCGCTTCGGCGTCGTAGGCATTGAGCTCGGCCATCTTCGTGTGCGCCTCGGCCACCGCTTCCCAGTCTTCACGGGCGGTCGCCTCGGCCTCGGCGGCCAGCACTGCGGCCACCTCGACGTCACCGCCCAGCACGAAGCTCAGCGCCGGGTCGGGCAGCGACGGGGTTTCCTGGGCGACGCTGGCGATGCGCACCTTGCCGGGCAGGTCCACATCGCCCTTGTCGGCCTCCAGCTCACCCTTCACTGCCGCGAACAGGCTGGACTTGCCAGCACCGTTGCGGCCGACCACACCCACCCGGTAACCGGCGTGCAGGGTCAGGTCGACATTGGACAACAGCAGCCGCTCGCCGCGGCGCAAGGCGAAATTACGAAGGGAGATCATCGGGGGAGGCGTCCATATAACCGAATGGAATGTGCTGGTGAGCACTGTTCCTGCGACGCAATTCTAGCGTTAACGAATACTTGACGCGTCCCGGGATGCGCGGCGGCCGGCGTTCCTCTCTCCCACGTCCTCGCCGCGCGCGTCCCGGGCTCCCTCCCCCGCCAGTGCCGATCCGGGCTAAATGGTTGCTGCTGCAACGTTTTTTCCGATGACTGGCATTTGACACGCACTGAATATCCCGTTAATTCCTGCTTTGCGCACCGCAACAACCGCCGTCCGCCTCACCCCCGTGATGTCGATTCCGGTGCCGCCCCCGCCAACCGGAGCTCCGTCCCGATGACCCGCAAGACCAGCCTGATCGCCGCCGCCGTCGCTGTCGCACTCGGTGGCTCTCCGTTCGTTGCCGCTGCCCAGCAGGCCGGCACCGCCGCCAACACCCTGGACACGGTGATCGTCACCGGCACCCGCGTGGCCGACCGCACGGTGGCCGAATCGCAGTCGCCGATCGACATCATCACCCCCGAAGCCCTGCAGTCCACCGGCACCAGCGAGCTGGCCACCGCGCTGTCGCGCGCCCTGCCCTCGCTGAACTTCCCGCGCCCTGCCCTGACCGATGGCACCAGCGGCGTGCGCCCGGCGCAGCTGCGCGGCCTGTCGCCGGACCAGGTGCTGGTGCTGGTCGACGGCAAGCGCCGCCACACCTCGGCGATGATCAACGTCAACGGCAGCATCGGCCGTGGTTCGTCGGCAGTGGACATCAATGCGATCCCGATCGCCGCCATCGAACGCGTGGAAGTGCTGCGCGACGGTGCGTCGGCACAGTACGGCTCGGACGCCATCGCCGGCGTCATCAACATCGTGCTCAAGGGCAGCGGCAGTGGCGGCAGCCTGGCGGTGGACTACGGCCAGTACTCGGCCGGTGACGGCAACAAGTACCAGCTCTCCGGCGATACCGGCGTCGAGTTCGGCAACGGCCGTGGCCGCGTGCACGTGGCCGGCCAGATCAGCCAGCAGGACGAAAGCAACCGCGCCGGCCCGTACCGCGGCACCACCCCGAACACCGGCAACTTCCCGAGCATCGGCCAGAAGACCTTCATCGTCGGCGACCCGCGCGTGGATGCGACTGCGGCTTCGGTCAACGCCAGTTTCGATTTCAGCGACCGCGTGACCGGCTACGCCAGCGCGCTGCTCAGCAACCGCGACATCACCTCGTTCGCGTTCTACCGCTCGCGCAACCACAGTGGGCAGAGCGCGCTGCTGGCGCAGACCTACCCGGACGGCTTCGTGCCGGAGATCAACCAGTACTCCAAGGACCGCTCGCTGGTGGCCGGGGTCAAGGGCAACACCGACAACGGCTGGACCTGGGACCTGAGCCTGAACCACGGCGAGAACACCCTCGACTTCCACACCCGCAACAGCATCAACTACAGTCTCGGCGCAACCAGCCCGCGCTCGTTCTACGACGGCACGCTGAAGTACCAGCAGGACATCTTCAACGCCGACCTGACCAAGTCGCTGGACTGGGGCCTGGCCTACCCGGTCACACTGTCCTTCGGCGGTGAGTACCGCAAGGAAAAGTGGGACCAGAAGCCGGGCGAGCTGAACTCGTACACCGGCAGTGGCGCGCAGGGCTTCGGTGGCTTCACCCCCACCAATGAAGTGCATGCCGACCGCCACAACTACGCGGTCTATGCCGGCCTGGAAGCGGACCTGACCGAGAAGTTCTCGGCCGGCATCACCGGCCGCTACGAGGATTACTCGGACTTCGGCGACCGCTTCTCCGGCAAGCTGTCGGCGCGCTACGCGTTCACCGACAAGGTTGCGCTGCGGGCCACCGCGTCCAGCGGATTCCGTGCACCTTCGCTGGCGCAGCAGGGCTACCAGGCGGTCACCAGCCAGTTCCTCAACGGCGTGTTCGTCGAGCGCGGCACCTTCCCCACCACCAGCCCGGCTGCGCAGGCGCTGGGCGCCTCGCCGCTGAAGGCCGAGACCTCCACCTCCTACAGCCTGGGCCTGGTGCTGCAGCCGGTCGACCGCCTGTACATCACCGTCGACGCCTACCAGATCGACATCGATGACCGCATCGCATTGTCGTCCAGCATCACCACCAACACCGCCACCAGCGCGCTGCTGGGCACGCTGGGCCTGCCGCAGGTGACCGCGTTCTCGTACTTCACCAACGGCCTGGATACGCGCACCCGCGGTGTCGATTTCGTGTCCAGCTACACGGTGCCCTTCAGCGCCAGCAGCCTGGAACTGACCGCCGCGTACAGCTACAACGACACCGAAGTGCGCCGCGTCGGCGGCACCCCGGCGGTGTTCGGCACGCTGGGCCTGACCCAGTCGCTGATCGGCCGCGATGAGATCGGCCGCATCGAGGACAGCTATCCGCGCGACAAGGCGATCCTGAGCGGCACCTGGCGTTCGGACCACTGGGAACTGGGCCTGGCCGCGACCCGCTACGGCAAATTCACCGTGCGCAACTCGGCCACCGCACTGCGCGACCAGACCTACGGCGACGCCTGGGTGGTGGATGCCTCGGCCAGCTACAAGCCGAGCAGCAACTGGACCCTGACCGTGGGCGCCGACAACCTGCTGGACAAGTACCCGGACCGCACCGAAGACCTGCAGAACTCCACCTTCGGCATGCTGCCGTACAGCAACTACTCGCCGTTCGGCTTCAACGGCGCCTACGTGTACGGCCGGGTCAAGTACACCTGGTAAGCGGTATTGGTAGCGCCGGGCCATACCCAGCGCCGCTCTGGTAGTGCCGGCCGCTGGCCGGCATCCCCTCGCCGCATCTGGAGGAGAGCCCCTTCTTGTTGAAGGGGCGCGCCGAAGGCGGAGGTAGAGGAGAAATGCGCGGGCAAACCCAGGGGGCAGGTGCCTTCCATGCGGGAAGGGATTTGCCCCTGGGTTTGCCGCATTTGGCGCATTAGGTGAAAATCGGGACATCCCCCCGCTTTCCTGCGAGTGCCGATGCACCATGACACCGACCTGATCAACATCGTTGCCGTTGGCCTCGGGCTCGCCTTCATCTTCGGCGCGCTGGCCAACAAGCTCCGCTTGTCTCCCTTGGTCGGTTACCTGGTTGCTGGCATCTGCGTAGGCCCGTTCACCCCCGGCTTCGTCGCCGACCAGGCGCTGGCCAACCAGCTGGCCGAGCTGGGCGTGATGCTGCTGATGTTCGGCGTCGGCCTGCACTTCTCGCTGAAGGACCTGATGGCGGTCAAGGCCATCGCCATCCCCGGTGCCATCGGCCAGATCGCGGTCGCTACCCTGCTCGGCTGGGGCGTGGCCTCGCTGATGGGCTGGCCAGCCCTGCATGGCGTCATCTTCGGTTTCTCGCTGGCCACCGCCAGTACCGTGGTACTGCTGCGGGCGATGGAGGAACGCCGCCTGCTGGAAACCATGCGCGGCAAGATCGCGGTCGGCTGGCTGATCGTGGAAGACCTGGCCTGTGTGCTGGCGCTGGTGATGATGCCGGTGATGGCCGGTGTGTTCGGCCCCGACGCGGCCAAGGAATCGCACTCGCTGGGCAGCGTGCTGGCCGACATCGGCTGGACCTTCGTGCAGCTGGGCCTGTTCGTGGCGGTGATGCTGGTGGTCGGGCGCCGGGTCATCCCGTGGATCCTGGAACGCATCGCCGGTACCGGTTCGCGTGAGCTGTTCACCCTGTCCGTGCTGGCGATCGCGCTGGGCGTGGCGTTCGGCTCGGCGATGCTGTTCGGCGTCTCGTTCGCGCTGGGCGCGTTCTTCGCCGGCATGCTGCTCAACGAATCAGAACTGAGCCACAAGGCCGCGCATGATTCGCTGCCGCTGCGCGATGCGTTCGCGGTGCTGTTCTTCGTCTCGGTCGGCATGCTGTTCGACCCCAACATCATCGTGCAGCACCCGTGGCAGGTGCTGGCCACGGTGCTGATCATCATGTTCGGCAAGTCGGCCGCCGCGTTCTTCATCGTGCGTGCGTTCGGCCACCCGACCAGCACCGCGCTGACCATCTCGGCCAGCCTGGCGCAGATCGGCGAGTTCGCCTTCATCATCGCCGGCCTCGGCGTCGCGCTGCAGATACTGCCGAAGGAAGGCCAGTCGCTGGTGCTGGCCGGGGCACTGGTGTCGATCATGCTCAACCCGCTGGTGTTCGGCCTGCTCGACCGTTGGCAGGCCAAGCAGGAGCAGTCTCCGCAGGTACCCGAGCCGCCCGAAGCGATCGGCCCGTCGCGCGATCTGCATGACCACGCCATCGTGATCGGCTATGGCCGGGTGGGCAGCGAACTGGCGCAGGTGCTGCGCGACCGTGGCGTGCCGGTGCTGGTGATCGATGACAACAAGGAGCACGTCGAACAGGCGCACGCGAAGGGCCTGGCGGCGATCCGTGGTAGTGCTGCTGCCGACCGCGTGCTGGCCGAAGCGCATCCGGAACGCGCGAAGATTGCGGTGCTGGCGATTCCTCAGCCGCTGGAAGCCGGTGAGGCGCTGGCCAAGCTGCGTGCGATCAATCCGGATCTGACCCTGCTGGCGCGTGCGCACAGCGACGCCGAGGTGAAGCATCTGCTGGAACACGGTGCGGATGGCACGGTGATGGCCGAGCGTGAGCTGGCGTACTCGCTGGCCGAGATGGTGATGGCCACGCCGCCGTATCGCGGGCTGGGACAGCACAGTATTCCGGTGGTGTGAGGAGTGTGGGTGCGGCAGGGCTTGCAGCCCTGCACCTGCTGAAGCAACGGCAACGACAAAAGCAAAAGCTGGCATTCCGTGGGATGGCAGGGTGGGTCCGGTTGCAGGGGACGCCGTGAATCCGTCCATGGAGGCTCGGTCGCGCCATCCATGGCGCTCACGCCCCTGCAACCGGGCCCACCCTGCCTTCGACAATTTCCTGCGGCTGTTGGTAGGTGTCGACCTTGGTCGACACGGCGGTGCATCTGACCTCGGAAACAAAAAAATCCCCGGTCGACCCGCATCGACCGGGGATCTGGATCGCCACGTTGCCATGCCTTGGAGAGGCAGTTCCACCGTAGCGCATCGCGGTGCCGGTGGTGATCGCCTGTGGCGATGACGACCAAGCGTGCGGCTATCAGGCGCCAGCCAGGGCCTGCTCCAGGTCGGCACGCAGGTCGCCGATATGCTCGATGCCGATCGACAGCCGCACGGTGTCTTCGCTGACACCGGCCTTGGCCAGTTCGGCGGCGTCCAGCTGGCGATGGGTAGTCGAGGCGGGATGGGTGGCCAGCGATTTTGCATCGCCCAGGTTGACCAGGCGGGTGAACAGCTTCAGCGCATCGAGGAAACGTGCGCCGGCTTCACGGCCGCCCGGCAGGCCGAAGGTCAGTACGCCCGAGCCGTGCCCGCCCAGGTAGCGCTGCGCGGCGGCGTGCTCGGGGTCGTCGGCCAGCCCGGCGTAGCGCACCCAGGCCACCTTTGCGTGTGACTTCAGGAACTGCGCGACAGCCAGCGCGTTGGCGTTGATGCGCTCCATGCGCAGCGCCAGGGTTTCGATGCCCTGCAGGATCAGGAACGCGTTGAACGGTGACAGCGCCGCGCCGGTATTGCGCAGCGGCACCACCCGCGCGCGGCCGATGTAGGCCGCTGGCCCGAGCGCTTCGGTATAGACCACGCCGTGGTAGCTGGGGTCGGGCTGGTTGAGCCGCGCGAAGCGCTGGGGCTGTGCAGCCCAGTCGAAGCGGCCGGAATCGACGATCGCGCCGCCCAGGCTGTTGCCGTGGCCGCCGAGGTACTTGGTCAGCGAATGCACCACGATGTCGGCGCCGTGCTCGAACGGGCGCAACAGGAACGGGGTGGCCACGGTGTTGTCGACGATCAGCGGCACGCCGGCGGCATGCGCGACCTCGGCAATCGCCGCGATGTCGGTGACGTTGCCACGCGGGTTGCCGATCGATTCGACGAACACCGCCTTGGTGCGTTCGTCGATCAGCGCGGCGAAGGCGGACGGATCGGCCGGGTCGGCGAAGCGCGCCTGGATGCCGTACTGCGGCAGCGTGTGCGCCAGCAGGTTGAGGCTGCCGCCATACAGCGCACTGGAGGCAACGATGTTGTCACCGGCCTCGGCAATGGTCTGGATGGCATAGGTGATCGCCGCCTGCCCCGAGGCCAGTGCCAGCGCGCCGATGCCACCCTCCAGTGCGGCCAGGCGCTGTTCCAGC
The DNA here is from genome assembly GCF_056480785.1 of Stenotrophomonas sp. 99219_Sma. Lineage (NCBI taxonomy): Bacteria > Pseudomonadati > Pseudomonadota > Gammaproteobacteria > Lysobacterales > Lysobacteraceae > Stenotrophomonas > Stenotrophomonas sp. 99219_Sma. Next base: position 3,585,919 of record NZ_CM151117.1, read on the forward strand.
ACGTCGGTGGTGGGGTTCATGATGCGGGTGTAGATGTTGCCGGGCACCTTCAGGTCGAACAGATCGGCGCCGTGCTGGGTGTCATCGAAGGCATACGCCACCGTCTGGTAGATCGGCACCGCCACCGCGCGGGTGGTCGGGTCGGGACGGTAGCCGCCATGCACGGCCAGGGTTTCCAGTTGCCACTGCGGGTCGCTCATTGCACCAGGCTCCATCCGGGGAAACCGCCACCATAGGCCAGCCGTCGCCCGCCGCTGAAAGCTGCTGGCGATGACGTCCATACCGGGGGTTATCAGGTTGGCCGCGATTCAGGCAGCGGTCACGGGGCGTTGCTAGGCTTCGCCGCCGGGCGCTCCTGCCCGGGCACGGAGGCCCAAGCGCATGCAGTCATCCCCCTGGACACCCGCCGCCAGCGGCTCGCCGACCCCGGTGCTGCTGGTGGAGGACGACCGCCGCCTGGCCGAACTGGTCAGCGACTACCTGCACGAACATGGCTTCGCCGTGCAGCATGTGGCCCGTGGCGACCTCGCCGGTGCGGCCTGCCGCCAGCACGCGCCGGAACTGGTGGTGCTGGACCTGATGCTGCCCGGCCTTGGCGGCATCGATGTGTGCCGGCAGATCCGCAGCTTCTCCGATGTGCCGATCCTGATGCTGACCGCCTGCGAGGACGACATCGAACAGGTGCTCGGCCTGGAATCGGGCGCCGACGACTATGTGCACAAGCCGATCGAGCCGCGCCTGCTGCTGGCCCGCCTGCGCGCCCTGCTGCGCCGCCGCCATGGCAGCAGCAACACCGGCAGCCCCTGCCGCCTCATGCACGGCGAGCTGCTGATCGACCGCATGCAGCGCGAGGTGCATCTGCACGGCCAGCCGGTGGACATGGGCACCACCGAATTCGAGATCCTGTGGCTGCTGGCCAGCCAGCCGGGGCAGATTCTCTCGCGTGACCAGATCCTGCAGGCGGTGCGCGGCATCGGCTTCGACGGGCTGGACCGCAGTGTCGATGTCAGCATCGGCAAGCTTCGCCGCAAGCTGGGCGACGATGCGCGCGAACCCCGGCGGATCAAGACCGTGTGGGGGCGCGGCTACCAGTTCAATCCTGCGGCCTGGTCGGAATGAAGCGGCTGTTCCTGTGGCTGTGGTTCGTCACCGGCGCCTGCTTCCTGGCCTCGGTGTTCTTCCTCAACCACATCCTGGACGGCATCTACACGCCCGTGCAGGATCGCGTCTTCGTCCAGCAGGTGCGTGGTCAGGTGTACGCCCTGCGCAGTGGCCTGGCCGGCCTGGATGCCGACCAGCAGCGTGAGCGCCTGCAGCAGTGGCAGCCACACTACGGCATCGCCCTGACCCTGCTCGACAAACCTCCCGCACTCGACGCGCAGGAACAGGTGGCCGTGAAGGCCGATGGTTTCATCGTGCGCGATCAATACCAGCAGGTCCTGCTGCCCATCGAGGGCAGCGATGGCCGCTGGCTGCACCTGCGCCTGCCTGGCGCGGTGCAGATGACGACGTACATGACCATCGCCGCCTACCTCAGCATCCTGCTGCTGGTGGGCGCCAGCCTGTACGCCTGGGTGCGCCTGCTCTGGCGCGACCTGGACGCGCTGCGCGTGCATGCAGACCGCATCGGCGCCGGCGATCTGCAGGCGCGCGCGCAGGTTTCGCCACGCTCGCAGATCCGCGTCATCGTCGACCATTCCAACCGCATGGCCGCGCGCGTGGCCGAGCTGGTGCAGCGCCAGCGCGACCTCACCCATGCCATATCGCACGAACTGCGCACGCCCATCGCGCGCGTGGCCTTCGGCCTGGACCTGATGCAGGACAGCGACGATCACGAACGCCGTACACGGCTGGCACAGGGGCTGCACGGCGACCTGGCCGAACTCAACCGGCTGGTCAGCGAACTGCTGGCCTATGAGCGTCTGGAGCATCCCGGCGAAGGCGAGCCGATGCAGCGCATTGAAGCCAACGACTGGCTGCAGGCCTGCCTGGCCGATGCACGCCGTGATGCCGAACGAGCCGGCGTGGTCCTGCGCGTGCAGCCCAGTGCGTTGCCGCGGGTGGATGCCGAACCGCGGCTGCTGCAGCTGGCGCTGAGCAATCTGGTGGGCAATGCGCTGCGCCACGCGCGTTCGCAGGTGGAAGTGTCGCTGGTCAGTTTCGGCGGCCGCGCGTGCCTGCGCGTGGATGACGACGGCCCGGGCATCGCCGAGGCCGACCACGAAAAAGTAATGCGCCCGTTCACCCGCCTGGATGACAGCCGCAGCCGCGATACCGGCGGCTTCGGGCTGGGCCTGGCCATCGTCAACCGCATTGCAGCCCGCCACGGTGGCGAGCTGCGCATCAGCCGCGCCACGCTGGGTGGCGCGCGTCTGGAAATGCACTGGCCGCTGGCTGCCAGCTGAACGCCCACGGGCGCCATTACAGTTGATTACAACTCCCGCACAACTGCGGAGGGATCGGTCGCCGGCATATCGCCACGCTGGCGACCCTGCAGCACTCGCCGGATGCGCGCGCTGCTTTCCTCCCATTGTCGAGAGATTCCATGTCCCAGCTTCGCCGTTCCCCCACCCTGCTCTGCCTGGCCCTGCTGCCGCTGTTCGCCGCGCCGATCGCCCACGCCAAGGATGACCACTGGACCTTCGAGCTCGCCGCTGGTGGTGGCGTGACGCCGCGCTACAGCGGCAGCGAGGAATACCGCGCGACGCCGTCGCTGTCGTTCGATGTCACCTCGCCGGGGGGCTGGTTTCTGGGCACCAGTGGCATCGGTTGGGGCACGTCCATTGGCGAGCACACCCGTATGCGTGCCTACGTCGGCGCCAGCGGCATCCGCCGCGACAAGGACTCCCTGCTCGGCGGTTCGGACTTCCTGCGCGGCATGGGTGATATCGATACCCGTCCCCTGGTCGGTGTCTCGGCTGGTTATACGCTGGGCGAAGCCGTGCTGAGCGGCTCCTGGCAGTTCACCCGCAAGGACGAGGACAAGGCCGAGAACGGCCTGGCTACCCAGCAGATCCATCTGAATCTGAGCATGCCGCTGTTCGACCTGGCCGGTGGCGTGGTCAGCGGCAGTGTTTCCACCGACTACGGCAATCGCGGTTACATGCAGACCTGGTACGGCGTCAGCCCGGAACAGGCGGCGCGCACCGGCTTTGCCCAGCACACGCCGAAGGCTGGGCTGGTCAGCGCCGGTCTTGGCCTGAAATGGAGCCACCGCGTGGGCCGCAATGGCAACTGGTACATCTCGGCCGAAGGCACGCGCCTGCTCGGCGATGCGGCCGACAGCCCGATCGTGCAGAAGGCGAACCAGTTCGGCTTGATGAGCGGCTATACGCACCGCTTCTGAGTGAGCGCCGGGCATGGCCCGGCGTACTCCGCAGGAAACGGGGCGCTGCGGTCAGGCAGCGCCCCGATGGACTCACGCCTTGGCGAACACCAGGTGGCCGCCGTCGTTGCCGACTTCGATGGTGTCGCCGTTGACGAAGGCGCCGGACAGGATCTTCTGCGCCAGCGGGTTCTCCAGCTGCGCCTGGATCGCACGCTTCAACGGACGTGCGCCGTACACCGGATCGAAACCAACGTTGCCAAGCAGGTCGAACGCTGCATCGGACACCAGCAGCTTCAAACCACGTTCGGCCAGGCGCTTTTCCAGCCCACGCATCTGGATGCGCGCGATCTGCTTGATCTGCTGCTTGTCCAGCGGGTGGAACACCACGATGTCGTCCAGGCGGTTGATGAACTCCGGGCGGAAGTGCGCCTGCACCACGCCCATTACCGCCGCCTTCATCTGCGTATAGGCCTCCGGGCTGTCATCGCTGCTCATGTCCTGGATCTGGTGCGAACCCAGGTTCGAGGTCATCACGATGACGGTGTTGCGGAAGTCCACGGTGCGGCCCTGGCCATCGGTCAGGCGGCCATCGTCCAGCACCTGCAGCAGGATGTTGAACACATCCGGATGCGCCTTCTCCACTTCGTCCAGCAGGATCAGCGAGTACGGACGGCGACGCACGGCCTCGGTCAGGTAGCCACCCTCCTCGTAACCAACGTAGCCCGGGGGCGCACCGATCAGGCGGGCGACGCTGTGCTTCTCCATGAACTCGCTCATGTCGATGCGGATCATCGCGTCGGCACTGTCGAACAGGAACTCGGCCAGCGACTTGCACAGCTCGGTCTTGCCGACGCCGGTCGGGCCGAGGAACAGGAACGAACCGGCCGGGCGATTCGGATCGGACAGGCCCGCACGCGAACGGCGCACGGCATCGGAGACGACCTTGATCGCTTCCTCCTGGCCGACCACGCGGTTGTGCAGCACCTCTTCCATCCGCAGCAGCTTGTCGCGCTCACCTTCGAGCATCTTGTTGACCGGAATGCCGGTCCAGCGCGACACGACCTCGGCGATCTCCTCGTCGGTGACCCGGTCCTGCACCAGCTTGAAGTCCCTGTGTTCGGCTTCCTGCGCAGCGGCCAGCTGCTTTTCCAGCTGCGGCAGCAGGCCGTACTGGATCTCGCTCATCTTGGCGAAATCCTGGCGGCGCTGCGCGGCTTCCAGCTCCAGCTTGGCCTGTTCGACCTGCTCCTTGATCTTGGTCGCACCCTGCAGCGCTGCCTTCTCCGACTTCCAGATTTCATTGAGGTCGGAGAACTCACGCTCCAGCGCATCGATGTCGTTCTCCAGATCGGCCAGGCGCTGCCGCGAGGCTTCGTCCTTTTCCTTCTTCAGCATCTCGCGCTGGATCTTCAGCTGGATCACCCGGCGTTCTAGGCGGTCCAGCTCCTCCGGCTTGGAGTCGATTTCCATGCGCAGGCGCGAGGCCGCCTCGTCCATCAGATCGATGGCCTTGTCCGGCAGCTGGCGGTCGGTGATGTATCGGTTGGACAGCGTCGCAGCGGCGACGATGGCCGGGTCGGTGATTTCCACACCGTGGTGCACCGCGTACTTTTCCTTCAGCCCGCGCAGGATCGCGATGGTGTCTTCCACCGACGGTTCGCCCACGAAGACCTTCTGGAAGCGGCGCTCCAGCGCGGCGTCCTTTTCGATGTACTTGCGGTACTCATCCAGCGTGGTGGCGCCCACGCAGTGCAGCTCGCCGCGTGCCAACGCCGGCTTCAGCATGTTGCCGGCATCCATCGCGCCGTCGGCCTTGCCGGCGCCGACCATGGTGTGCAGCTCATCGATGAACAGGATGATCTGCCCTTCGCTCTTGGCCAGGTCGTTGAGCACGCCCTTCAACCGCTCTTCGAACTCACCGCGGAACTTGGCACCGGCAATCAGCGCGCCCATGTCCAGCGACAGCACACGCTTGCCGCGCAGGCCCTCGGGCACTTCGTCGTTGATGATGCGCTGGGCCAGGCCTTCGACGATCGCGGTCTTGCCAACGCCAGGTTCGCCGATCAGCACCGGGTTGTTCTTGGTCCGGCGCTGCAGCACCTGGATCGTGCGGCGGATTTCCTCGTCACGGCCGATCACCGGATCGAGCTTGCCGCTCTCGGCGCGCGCGGTCAGGTCGATGGTGTACTTCTCCAGCGCCTGCCGCTGTTCCTCGGCGTTCTCCGACTGCACGTTCTCGCCGCCACGCAGCTTGTCGATCGCAGCCTGCAGGCGGGTCTTGTCGGCACCGGCGGCGCGCAGCGCCATGCCCAGCGTGCCGCCGTCGTCCAGCGCCGCCAGCACGAACCACTCGCTGGCAATGAAGGCATCGCCGTTCTGCTGGGCCAGCTTGTCGGTCTGGTTCAGCAGGCGCCCCAGGTCATTGCCCATCGAGACGTTGCCGGCCTGGCCGGACACCTTCGGCAGTGCATCCAGCGCCTCGGTCAGGCGCTCGCGCAGCACCGGCACGTTCACCCCGGCCTGGGCCAGCAGCGGGCGCGTGCTGCCGCCCTGCTGGTCCAGCAGCGCGCTGAACAGGTGAACCGGTTCGATGATGCTGTTGTCGCGGCCCACGGCCAGCGACTGTGCGTCTGCCAGCGCCTGCTGGAAACGCGAGGTGAGCTTGTCCATCCGCATTGCGAATCCTCATCGGTCATCAGGGCCGGCCCGCGCCGGCGATGCTGGAAAGATGCGGTTGCCCCACCCCGTTTCAAGGGTGACTGCGACTGCACCCCGAGGCCAGTCAGCCTGCGGCCAGCATGCCGGAACGGGTGTGGTCGGCGCGTTGATCCCGATCAGTTCCGCGCGGTGGAAGGGTTCAACGGGTGATCGCGCTGCGGATCGCCCGCAGCTGCTGCTTGACCGCCCGCGCCTGCGCCGGATCTATACGCAGCAGGGCCTTCTGCCCGATCGAGCGTGACTGCAGGGTGGGATCGACGAAGCGATAGCGGCCCCGTTCGTCGCGCTGCACCAGCGGCGGCTGGGCCAGTTCCGGGGTCTCCAGCAGGTGGTCGATCACCGTGACCAGACGGTCGTTGAAATAGCCCTCGGGCCGGCCAAGGTCCACGTAAGCCTGCTGGATCAGCGGATAGAAGCGCTTGTAGGCGGTAGCCGTTGCCGCCGGGTCGAGCGCGGCAAATGCCTGCACGTAGGGCGCATAGCGCGCCGCATTGCTGGCGGCGATGCGTTCACCGCCTTCGCCCGCCTCGACCTGCAGGTTGCCCGGCAGCGGCCGCGCGGCCAGCGCGGTGGGTGGCACGCTGGGTTTGTCCAGGTTATCGACCTGGGTGACCAGGCGCTGGATCAGATGATCGCGCAGCAGCAGGGTCAGCGGACCCTCGCCCTGGAACAGCTGGCTCAGCGCGCCCCAGGCAGCGGCATCGCTTTCAGCCAGCTTCGGCAGCGCCGGATCCGCCGCGGCCTCGGTATCCAGCGGATGCTTGATCGGGGGTGGTGTTGGGGCGGGTTCCGCAGCCGCATTCGGTTGTGGCGGTGTGCCGGTACTGGCGGGGGGCGATTGCACCGGCACCGAAACACCGTCTGCCAGGCTCTTCAGCTGATCGCGGAACAACCACCCGCCCGCACCGCCGATCACCACCACGCCCAGCACCCAGGGCCATACCGCCTTTCCACTCTGCATGATGCAGCACCTCGTTTTCACACGCATGGAGAAGGTGTGACCCCCCGTGTCGGCGAGGGTTCCCCCTTCGTTCGGCTGCGGTTTGGGTTGGGCAGGACCTGCAGCCATGCTCACGCCTGCTTTGCACGACGCGCGCGAGGCTGTTGCTCTTGTCGTGTGGAGACACTGCCATGCAATACGCGCTGTACTACTGGACCGGCATCCAGGGCCGTGGCGAGTTCGTGCGCCTGGCGCTGGAGGATGCCGGTGCCGACTACATCGACATGGCGCGGGTGCACGGCGATGCAGTGATGCAGCCGTTTCTCGATGGCAGCAGTGAAGGTGCGCAGCCCTTCGCGCCGCCGTTCCTGAAGGCCGGTCGCCAGGTCATCGCGCAGGTCGCGGCAATCCTGGATTTCCTGGGCCCGACGCTGGACCTGGTGCCACAGGCAGCCTCGCGGCGGATGCAGGCGCTGCAGTTGCAGCTGACCATCGCCGACCTGGTGGCCGAGGTGCATGACACCCACCATCCGATCGCTGCATCGAAGTACTACGAAGAGCAGAAGACCGAGGCCAAGGCACGTGCCGCGTCGCTGCGCAGCGAACGGCTACCGAAGTTCCTCAGCTACTTCGAGCAGGTGCTGGCGGCCAACGGTGGCCGCCATGCACTGCGCGAGCACTCGTATGTGGATCTGTCGCTGTTCCAGCTGCTGAGCGGGCTGAACTACATGTTCCCACGCCGCATGCAGGCACTGGAACCGACCCTGCCCCTGCTGCGCGCGCTGCAGGAGCGGGTGGCGAAACGACCCAACATTGCCTCCTATCTGGACTCGGAACGGCGGTTGCCGTTCAACACCAACGGCATCTTCCGCCACTACCCGGAACTGGATGGAGAGCGGTAGTGCCGGCCGCTGGCCGGCAGCTGCACACTACGTCCGAGGTCCATGAGGATGCCGGCCAGCGGCCGGCACTACTCTGGGGTCAGCTGTTCTCACCCAGCGGCTTCACCGCCTGCTTCTGCAGTGACAGCAGGCCCAGCAGCAGCGCCAATGCCACATAGGCGCCGGCGAACTGCCAGCTGATGATGCGCGCCAGGCCGTCCAGATCCCACGGCAGGTAGATGCCACCGCGCGGGTCCACCGAGTGGATCAGGCCGAACAGGGTCAGCACCGCCGCCACCAGCAGGAAGCCGCAGGCGCGGCGCAGGCGGCCATCAACCATGGCCGCCACCGCAGAGATCCACAGCATCGAGGTGATGATGAAGCCATTGCCGAGGGTGAAGATCACCGCCAGCTCAGGCAATCCGTGGCCATCGAGCTTGGTCAGCAGCTGCGGCAGCTGGTCCGGTGCGATCCAGCCTGGCGCCTTGATCGCCAGCAGGTACGCTACCGACGGCAGGAAACCGAACACCATCGCGCCGGTATGGTGGCGCGGCGTGGCCTGGAAGGCCTGGGTGGTGATGTCGATGGCCACGTACACGATGATCGGTGCCAGCACCGCCAGCGGCAGCCACTGCACCAGCCCGGAGATGATGCCGAGCATGCCGCCGATGCCGACGAACAGGCCGGTCAGAAGCGTGTAGCCGCTGCGCGCGCCCATGTGCTTGTAGGCCGGCTGGCCGATGTACGGTGTGGTCTGCGCCACGCCGCCGCAGACACCGGCCACCAGCGTAGCCACCGCTTCCACCAGCAGGATGTCGCGGGTGCGGTAGTCATCACCAGCGGCGCGTGCGCTTTCGGACACGTTGATGCCACCGACCACCATCAGCAGGCCGAACGGCAGCAGCAGCGGCAGGTAGGTCATCGCGGTGGGCAGGCCGTCGAGGAAGCCCAGCGTCGGCAGCGGCAGCACCACCTGCGGCGGCACCCACGCCGGCACGTGGAAGCCCGGCGCGCCCAGACCGGCCAGGCCCAGCCCGTAATACAGCACGGTGCCGAACACGAAGGCCAGCAGCACGCCCGGGCCACGCACCGGCAGCTTGCCCTTGGCGATCAGCACATACAGCAGCAGGCCCAGGGTGGTGAAGCCGACCAGCGGCGAGCGCAGCGTTTCCAGCAGCGGCAGCAGGCCCATCAGCACCAGCGCGATGCCGGCGATGGAACCCAGCAGCGCGGCCCGCGGCAGCGCGCGGGTGACCGCTTCGCCGAAGAACGACAGCACGAACTTGAGCACGCCCATGATGACCAGCGCGGCCATGCCCAGCTGCCAGGTCGCGATACCCGCGGCATGCGGGTCCATGCCCTGCTGCTTGAAGGCGATGAAGGCTGGGCCGAGCACCAGCAACGCCATGCCGATGCTGGTCGGTGCATCCAGGCCCAGCGGCATGGCGGTGACATCATCGCGGCCGGTACGCGCGGCCAGCCGGCGGGCCATCAGGGTGTACAGCAGGTTGCCGACCAGCACGCCGAAGGCGGTGCCGGGGAACATGCGGCCGAACACCACGTCGGCGGGGAACTGGAAGATCCCGACCAGGGCCATGGCGATGAAGCCGAGGATGGAGAGGTTGTCGACGACCAGGCCGAAGAAGCCGTTGAAGTCGCCGGCGACGAACCAGCGACGCGGTGCGGCGGAAGCGGGAGCGGACATGGAAGGGGCGGTGGGGGTGGGGACCGCCGATGGTAGGCCCAGCGGGGCCGGCGCGCCAATTCCGTGGTGGAATGATGGGTTCCAGCCAACGGCGGGGCCCCTCGTGGCTGGGGGTTGGTCTCGGACAGCGGACCTCAGGGGGTGGGCCGGGCGGGTAGGCTGCGCAGGGGTCGCTGCAAGTACATCCATGTAAGCTCGGTCGCCGCTTGCTCGTGTGCGCAGTCCTGCGCACACGGCAAGACCGGGGTTGGGCGTCCTGCCCAACCCGCCCGTGGCATGCCTCGGGCCCATGCGGCTCACGACCCTGCGCAGCCTAGCCGCCCGGCCCCTGACAGTTTCCTGCGGGTGAGAATCAAAAGATCAAAAGCAAAAGCGGGTCGCTTCGCGCTGAGCCGAGCATGGCTCGGCTCTGCACGCACAATGCGATCATTTCTACGTTATCCACGCATGGCGTGGATCTACCGTGTCGACCAAGGTCGACACCTACCCACGGATAGCCGCCTTTGCTTTTGAAGTTGCCGGCCAGCGGCCGGCACTACCGCGGGTGCAGGGCGCAGCCCTGCATCGACCAACCCCCTACTTCTTCAGGAAATTGTCCACCAGCAGATGCTTCACGTCGTCGAAGCGGCCGTTCAACACCGCCTTGGCCGCATACAGCGCGGTACCGGCCACCTGCTTGGCCTCGATCTGCGGCGGCATCACCAGCTCGGCGCGGCTGGTATGCACGTCCAGCAGCGCCGGGCCGCGCTGCGCCAGGAAGTCCTGCACCGCCTCCTCCAGATCCTCGCTGCGGGTCACGGTGCGGCCGTGGAAGCCGATCACCTCGGCCAGGCGGCCGAAGTCCGGGTTCTTCAGGTCGGTGTAGTTGTCCAGCAGCCCCTCCACCTTCTGCTCCAGCTCGACGAAGTTCAGCGAGCCGTTGTTGAACACCACCACCTTGATCGGCAGGTTTTCCTGCACGGCCGTCAACAGATCGCCCAACAGCATCGCCAGGCCACCATCGCCGGACAGCGAGATCACCTGCCGACCCGGGAACGCCTTCTGCAGGCCCAGTGCCTGTGGCATCGCGTTGGCCATCGTGCCGTGCAGCAAGCTGGTCAGCGTGCGGCGGCGGCCGTTGACACGGATGTGGCGCAACACCCACACCATCGGCGAGCCTCCGTCGGCGGTGAACAGTGCATCATCGGTGGCGTACTTCGACAGCAGCGCGGTCAGGTGCTGCGGATGGATCAGCTCGCCCTCACCGGGCTGCTCTTCTTTCTCGCGCTTCTTCAGTGCCTTGTCACGGCGCTCGATGCACTCGTCCAGGAAACTGCTGTCCTCGCGCGGCGGCAGCATCGGCAGCAAGGCGTCCAGCGTCGGCGCGATATCACCGACCACGCCAAGGTTCACCGGATGGCGGCGGCCGAGGTGGCTGCCATCGCGGTCGACCTGGATGATGGTGGCCTTGTCCGGGTAGAACTGGCCCCAGGCGAAGTCGGCGCCGAGCAGCAGCAGCGTGTCGCATTCCATCAGCGTGTGGAAGCCGGATTCGATGCCGAAGATGCCGGTCATGCCCATGTTGTACGGGTTGTCCGGCTCGACGAAATCCTTGGCGCGCGAGGTATGCGCGACCGGCGCCTGCAGGCGTCGTGCCAGTTCCAGCAGCTGCGGGTGTGCGCCCTGGCAGCCGGCGCCGGCATAGATGCCGATGCGCTTGCCCTGCCCCAGCAGCTCGGCGATGCGCTGCAGTTCGGCGTCGGACGGGCGCAGCACCGGCTGGGTGTAGTGCACCGAGAACGGCACATCGTGCTTCACCTCGGCCTCGCTGATGTCAGCCGGCAGGATCACTACGGCGACGCCGCGACGGCTGATCGCGGCCTGGCAGGCCAGCGCCACCACGCGTCGCGCCTGCTCGGCACTGTGCACCTGCTCGCAGAACACCGTGCAGCTGCCATACACCGCCTTGAAGTCCACTTCCTGCGGGAACTCCATGCCCAGTTCGCTGGTGACGATCTGGCTGGCGATCAGCACCATCGGCGCCCGGTTGCGATTGCTCTCGAAGATGCCATTGATGAAATGCAGGCCACCGGGCCCGCAGGAGCCAGCACACGCCGTCAACTGGCCGCTCACCAACGAATCGGCGCCTGCGGCGAACGCTGCCACTTCTTCATGGCGTACGTGCACCCAGGCGATCTCGCTGCCATGCATCGCATCGGTCACATGGTTGAGCGTATCGCCCACGATGCCGTAGCAACGGCGGACACCAGCCTGCTGCAGGGCGTCCACCACGATTTCGGCCACGCGCTTGCTCATCGGATACATCCTCGAACGGGGGAACGTCCGAGGCTAGACCTGATGAAGTGATGCTTCCGCAAAAAAAGGGGACGGAGGGAATTAAGTCGTTAACGGCACAAACGACTTAATTCCCTCCGTCCCCTTTTTTCTTCAATCGTTGACGTTGATCCAACCTTCCACCGCGCCCAGCTTCGGATTGCGGTAGCGCAGCTTCATCCAGCCATCCTGTTCATCCAGCATTTCCACACGGTCGCCCTGTACCAGGTAACGCTTGGTGCTGGATGCGCCGGGTCGGTCGAACAGGAACAGGCGCGCTGGCACCACGGTGGCCTGCAGGCCACGCAGCGGACCGTCGGGCGGTGCGCCCAGGCCATCGGCGATGGCGGTCTCCAGCACACGACCGGCGGGATCATAGGTGCGCCAGACCGCCAGCGGACCCTGCTCGTCGGTCTGTTCCCATTGCAACGCGGCGTTCACCGTGTCGCCCAGCATCAGCACACTCTCGCTGCGGTAGAGGTAGAGCGTCGCGCCCGAGAACCGGTACTGGTCGGCGTACCACATCGGGCCACTGCGGCAGCTGCTGGTCAGGGTTCGAGTGGCAGCATCCACGCTCAACCCCATCAGGTCACCGCAACTGTCCTTGCCGTGGGTGTCGGCCTGCAGCGCGCGGAACCCGGCACTGGCCGGGTCGAAGCGGTACACCGCCACCGCCTCGTTGACCATGCCCACCGATGCACGCGCGACCAGTTCCGGGTATCCATCGAAATCGACGTCTTCCAGCGACCAGCGCGAATTGCCATCGGCATCCGCCGCACCCGCCAGCGTCTGGCGCTTGCCTGACGGTGACAGATGCACTGCGATGCTGCCGTCCTGCTGGGGATCGGCATGCGCCTGCACATGCGCGGCCACCTGGAAGCGTAGCGTTTCGCTATCGTCCCCACGCGCCTGCGCCGTCGGTGCCAGCACACCTGCCAATACCAGGCCCAGCAGGCATTCCCTGTAGTTCATCATCGCTCCCTGCGGCACCGCGGCGGCACCTTCAACTCAGAACGATACCTCGACCGCCTGCCGCGACCACAGCACCGATTGATGCTTGGTCTGCTGCTTCCACGCCAGGCGGATGGCTTCGATATCGGCACGACGCTGCGGGGTGTCCTCATGCAGCACGACCAGCACCTTGGTGCGCAGGCGGTTGGGCGAGGCATCGCCGCGGAACAGCCACTGGCCATAGGCATCGAACACGGTCAGGCCATCCGGGAAGCGCGGGGTCACTTCCTTGTCCAGGAAAGTGCGCCACTGCGCATCGCTGATGGTGTCGGCCTGCGGGCGATTGCCAGCGCCCTGCTCTTCACCCACGCCGAAGTACAGCTCACTGCGCACCCAGCCGTGGCCGGCGGACGGGCGTGCGGCATCACCCTTCAGTTCGGCGGTGGTGGCCGTGGCATAGGCGCTGGGCGCCTGAGAGGACAGGCTGGCGCAGCCACTGGTGGCCAGCAGCACGGCGAAGACGAGGCCAAGGTGTTTCATCGGTACAGCTCCGGGGAAGGGGGGCAAGGCGAGCCGGCAGCGTACAGCGCCACTGGCCCGGCGTGCTGATGCCAGCAGGGCATCAGCTCATGCCGGGACGGCAGGGACTTGCATCGGCACCGGCCATCACGCGAAGATAATATATCGCTTCATCCGGATGGATGTAAGTGAAACCATCTCGCCCTTCCCCGTCGTCGTTGTTGCTGGAGCCCCCATGTCCATCCGCCTGCCCGCGTCGCCGCTCGGCCTCGCCATCGCCCTCGCGCTTTCCTCCACCGCCGTCCCGGCCCTGGCCCAGGACGCTACCAACCTCGACACCGTGATCGTCACCGGCACCCGTGCCGCCGACCGCACCGTGCTCGAATCCACCTCGCCGGTGGATGTGCTCACCGCCGAGGACATCCGCAAGGCGGGCGTGGTCAACGGTGAGCTGGGCAGTGCGCTGCAGGCCCTGCTGCCGTCGTTCAACTTCCCGCGCCAGTCCAACTCCGGCGGCGCCGACCACGTGCGCGCCGCACAGCTGCGTGGCCTGTCGCCGGACCAGGTGCTGGTGCTGGTCAATGGCAAGCGCCGCCACCACACCGCGCTGGTGAACACCGACAGCAAGATCGGCAAGGGCACCACGCCGGTCGACTTCAATTCGATCCCGGTCAGCGCGATCAAGCGCATCGAAGTGCTGCGCGACGGCGCCGGTGCGCTGTACGGTTCGGACGCCGTGGCCGGCGTGATCAACGTGATCCTCGACAACGGCGGCGACGGTGGCGAGATCGAGGCCAGCTACGGTGCCAACCACACCGACCTCAAGCCGATCGGCCGCACCCTCACCGACGGCCAGACCGGCAACATCAGCGCCAAGGTCGGCACCTCGCTGGGTGAGGACGGCGGCTTCCTGCGTGTCGGCCTGGAGTACAAGCACCGCAACGGCACCAACCGCGCCGGCTTCGACCAGATTCCGCCGTGGGACCAGACGCCGGACAACCTGGCGCTGCAGGGCAAGCGCAACTACGTGCTGGGCGATGGCAAGAGCAAGGACATCAACCTGTGGCTGAACACTGAGATCCCGGTGGGCCAGACGTCGACGTTCTACGCGTTCGGCACCTTCAACCAGCGTGATACCGAAGGCGCGAACTACTTCCGCTACCCCGATGGCGATGCCAACTGGAAGCAGGTCTATCCGAACGGTTACCGGCCGATCTCCGAAGGCGAGAACCGCGACGTGCAGGCCGTGGCCGGCGTGCGCGGCCAGTGGGGTGAATGGAGCTACGACGGCAGCCTGGATTACGGCCAGAACGACTTCACCTACCGCCTGCGTGATTCGCTCAACGCGTCGCTGGGCCCGACCAGCCCGACCCGCTTCAAGACCGCCGACTACGAATACGCACAGACCGTGGGCAACCTCGACCTGAGTCGTGTGTTCACCCAGAGCGACAGCATCAGCCACACCCTGGGCCTGGGCGTGGAAGCACGACACGAGCGCTACCAGACCCGTCCCGGCGACCCGGCCAGCTACGCCGCCGGCCCTTACACCGATCGCCCGACCGGCTCGCAGGCCGGTGGCGGCCTGACCCCGCAGGATGCGGCGCGCCTGTCGCGCGACGTGGCCAGCGCCTACGCCAGCCTGTCCAGCCAGTTCGGCGAGAAGTTCTCCACCGATCTGGCCGCACGCTACGAGCACAACGACGATTTCGGCGGTGAACTGACCGGCAAGCTCGGCCTGCGCTATGAATTCACCCCGGCGTTCGCGCTGCGCGGCGCGATCTCCAACAACTTCCGCGCGCCGTCGCTGGCGCAGATCGGCTACGAATCCACCTCCACCGGCTACAACGCTGGCGGCCAGCTGGTGCAGGGCCGCCTGTTGTCGGTCAACAATCCGATCGCCCGTGGCCTGGGTGCGCAGAACCTGAAGCCGGAAAAGTCGATCAATACCTCGCTGGGCTTCACCAGCCGCATCGGCGAGCACTTCGACCTGTCGCTGGACTTCTTCCAGATCGACATCGACGACCGCATCGCGCTGTCGGAGAGCATCACCGGCGATGCATTGACCGACTACGTGGCGGCCAACTACGGCGTCAGCGGCCTGCAGAGCGCCAGTTTCTTCGTCAACGCCGCCGACACCCGCACCCGCGGCGCCGAACTGGTGAGCAACTGGCGCCAGTCGCTGGGCGATGGCCAGCTGCTGTTGACCGGCACCTATGCGTACACCAAGACCACGCTGAAGAACGTGCTGGCCACGCCGGCGCAGCTGCGTGCACTGAATCCGGACTACGTGCTGTTCGGAATCGAAGAGACCAACACCCTCACCGATGCCACACCGCGCACCCGTGGCAGCTTCTCGGCAGCCTGGAGCAACGACCACTGGTCGCTGAGCACCCGCGTGAACCGCTACGGCAGCGCCACACGCGTGTTCAACTTCGGTGATGGCTACATCCCGCGCCAGACCTACCAGGCCGAATGGCAGCTGGATGCGGAAGTGGAGTACCGCATCACCCCGCAATGGAGCGTGGCCATCGGCGGCCAGAACCTGACCGACAACTACCCGGATCGATCCAACAGCGATATCCACTACTTCGGCAACCTGCCGTACGACGTGCTGTCGCCAATCGGCAGCAATGGCGCGTACTACTACGGCCGCGTCCGCTATACGTTCTGATTCATCAGTCCGGTAGTGCCGGCCGCTGGCCGGCAACCTCAGGGTGCATCCAGGGACCATGACGGTGCCGGCCAGCGGCCGGCACTACCCACTCCGTAGCCTGCCCTCGACCCCACGTACACGCCCACGCTGGCAAGCTGGGCGTCATGGCTGAACCGCTCCCCCTGCGTCCGCCACCGCCATTGCTGGACGACGCCTGTGCGTTGTTCCTCGATGTCGATGGCACCCTGATCGAATTCGCTGCACGCCCGGATGCCGTGCAGCTTCTGCCGGATGTGCGTGAAGCCATCGGCCGCATCAGCGACCGCCTGGAAGGTGCCGTGGCACTGGTCAGTGGTCGCCCGCTTGAACAGCTGGATCAACTGTTCGCTCCCCTGCAATTGCCTGCCGCCGGCCTGCATGGCCACGAACTGCGTGGCCAGGATGGTCGTGTCCTGCGCGACGAACACGACGACGACACCGCCGAGTGGCTGCACGCGCTGCACCAGCAGGCGATGCGCTTCGCCCACGGCCATCCCGGCGTGCTGGTGGAAGACAAGGGCGTCGGCCTGGCCCTGCATTGGCGAGGCGCGCCGCACGCAGCAAGTGATGTCCGCGCCTTTGCCGACCGCCACGTGCGCGGCCGTGCCAGCTATCGCCTGCAGCCCGGCGACCATGTGGTCGAATTCGTTCCCGTCGGAACCGACAAGGGCCGCGCCGTGCGGCGGATGATGCAGTACCTGCCGTTCCGCGGCCGCCTGCCGGTGTTCCTCGGCGACGACCTCACCGATGAGTTCGGCTTCGACGCCGCCAACAGCCAGCATGGCTGGAGCGTGCTGGTGGGCGAACGGGAACCCAGCAAAGCCGTGTTCGCGCTGCCCGACATACGCAGCGTGCACGCCTGGCTGCGTGAGAATGCCTATTGACCCGGCCACCCCACGGCCGCAACCGAGATGTACCGCGTGATGACCCAACCCGATCTTGATCTGGGCGTGGTCGGCAACGGCAGCTTCGGCGCCCTGGTCGACAAACGTGCCCGCGTTGTCTGGAGCTGCCTGCCTACCTTCGACGGCGACCCCACCTTCTGTGCCCTGCTCGGCCCCAACCAGCAGACCGGTGGCGACTTCGCCATCGAGCTGGAGGACTTCGCCAGCAGCGAGCAGGAATACCTGACCAACACCGCGATCCTGCGCACCGTGCTGCGCGACGCGCACGGTGGCGAGCTGGAAATCCTCGATTTCGCCCCCCGCTGGCGCCAGAACGATCGCTTCTACCGCCCGGTCAGCCTGATCCGCCAGGTACGACCACTGGCCGGCAGCCCACGCATCACCGTGCACGCACGGCCACTGGCCGACTGGGGCGCACGCGTGCCCGAGTCCACCTGGGGCAGCAACCACGTGCGCTGGATCCTGCCCGAACACGTGCTGCGGCTGACCACCGACGTGCCGGTGCGCTTCATCCGCGATGGCCTGCCGTTCGTGCTCAACCATCCCATCCACCTGATCCTGGGCGTGGATGAATCGCTCAACCGCTCGATCAGTGGCTATGTGCAGGAAGCCTTCCAGCGCACCCGCGACTACTGGCGCGAATGGGTGCGCTACCTGTCCATTCCACTGGAATGGCAGGACGCGGTGATCCGCAGTGCGATCACCCTGAAGCTGTGCCAGTACGAGGACAGCGGCGCGATCATCGCGGCGATGACCACCTCCATTCCGGAAGCGCCCGGCAGCGTGCGCAACTGGGACTACCGTTACTGCTGGCTGCGTGATGCCGCGTTCGTGGTGCGCGCACTGAACCGCCTCGGCGCAACGCGCACGATGGAACAGTTCCTCGGCTATATCTTCAACCTGGCCACCACCGACGGCACGTTGCAGCCGCTGTATGGCATCGGTTTCGAGGCCAAGCTGGACGAGGACGAAGTACCCAGCCTGTCCGGCTACCGTGGCATGGGCCCGGTGCGGCGCGGCAACCTGGCCTGGGTGCAGCGCCAGCACGATGTCTACGGCAGCGTGGTGCTGGCGTCCACGCAGTTGTTCTTCGACCGGCGCCTGCAGGACCCGGGCGATGCGCACACCTTCGCCCGCCTGGAACCCTTGGGTGAACAGGCGTTCGCCCTGCACGACGTGCCTGATGCCGGCCTGTGGGAGTTCCGCGGCCGCACCGAAGTGCACACCTACACCAGCGCGATGTGCTGGGCCGCCTGCGACCGCCTGTGCAAGATCGCCGTACGCCTGAAGCGCGATGATCGTGCCCATTACTGGCGCGAACGCGCCGACACCATCCATGCGCGCATCATGGCCGAGTCCTGGAGCGAAGAGCTGGGCCACTTCACCGACACCTTTGGTGGCCATCGGCTGGATGCCTCGTTGCTGCTGCTGGCCGACATCGGCTTCATCGACGCGATGGATACGCGCTTCATCGCCACCGTCGACGCCATCGGCCGCGACCTCAAGCATGGCAACTCGCTGTACCGCTATGTCGCGCCGGATGACTTCGGCGAACCGGAAACCAGCTTCACCATCTGCACCTTCTGGTACATCGATGCGCTGGCGGCAATCGGGCGCATGGACGAAGCGCGCGGGATGTTCGAGCTGCTGCTGAAACAGCGCAACCACCTGGGCCTGCTGTCGGAGGATCTGGCCTTCGACAGCGGCGAGGCCTGGGGCAATTTCCCGCAGACCTATTCGCACGTCGGCCTGATCACCGCCGCGATGCGCCTGTCGCGGTCCTGGCAGGAGGCATCGTGAGTCGTCTGGTGGTGGTTTCAAACCGCGTGGCCGTACCGGGCGAGAACCGCGCCGGCGGCCTGGCGGTGGGCCTGCTGGCCGCGCTGAAGGAACGAGGCGGCATGTGGTTCGGCTGGAGCGGCAAGAGCGTACGCGACGGCAGCGGCACGCTGCACACGCAGAAGGATGGCGATATCGAATTCGTCACCCTCGACCTGAGCAAGCGCGAGGTCGATGGCTACTACAACGGTTTCGCCAATCGCACCCTCTGGCCGTTGCTGCACTTCCGCCTGGATCTGGTCGACTACGACCGGGGCACCCGCGAGACCTACCATAAGGTCAACGCGCTGTTCGCCGACAAGCTCGCGCCGCTGCTGCGCGAGGACGACATCGTCTGGATCCACGACTACCACCTGATCCCGCTTGGTGCGCTGCTGCGCGAGCGTGGCATCGGCTGCCGCATCGGCTTCTTCCTGCACATCCCGATGCCGTCGGCCGACCTGCTGCAGGCCATGCCCGACCACCTTCGGTTGTTCTCCGCGCTGTACGCCTACGATCTGGTCGGCTTCCAGACCCAGCGCGACGCCGATCGCTTCCAGACCTACCTGCGCCTGTTCGGCGGCGGCCGCGTGCTCGAAAACGGCGAGCTGGAAGCACCGGGCGGGCGCCGCTTCCGTGCGGCGGCGTTCCCGATCGGTATCGACACCGAGCTGATCGCGCGACAGGCCGGCACCGCCGCCACCAAGGCCGCTGTGAAGAACCTGCGCAACAGCCTGCGTGATCGCCAGCTGGCGATCGGCGTGGATCGCCTGGACTATTCCAAGGGCCTGCCCGAACGCTTCCTCGGCTTCGAGCGCTACCTGGAGCGCCATCCGGATCAGCGCGGCTCGCTGACCTACCTGCAGATCGCCCCGGTCTCGCGCGGCGATGTCACCGAGTACCGGCAGCTGCGCAGCCAGCTGGAACAGATCGCCGGCCACATCAACGGTGGCCACGCCGAACCGGACTGGACGCCGCTGCGCTACGTCAACCAGAACTTCACCCACGCCACCCTCACCGGCTTCTACCGGGCGGCGGCAGTGGGCCTGGTCACGCCGCTGCGCGATGGCATGAACCTGGTAGCCAAGGAGTACGTGGCGTCGCAGGACCCGGAAGACCCCGGCGTGCTGGTGCTGTCGCTGCTGGCCGGCGCCGCCGACGAACTCAAGCAGGCGCTGCTGGTGAACCCGCATGATCTGGACGGCGTGGCCGACGCCATCGCCACCGCGGCAACGATGTCGCTGCGCAGGCGCAAGGAACGCTGGCACGCGATGATGGAGCACCTGCGCACCTACGACATCAACCACTGGCGCCGCAGCTACCTGGACGCGCTGGAAGGCTGAGGGAAAAAAGGGGACGGAGGGGATTAAGTCGTTTGTGCACAAACGACTTAATCCCCTCCGTCCCCTTTTTTCTTCAATCCAGGAACCGCGCGGCCTGCTCCGGTGCGGGCAGGTAACAGGCATCATGCCGCCCGAACCAGCGGTAGCGGTTGCGGGCCAGCGCGCGGTACGCGGCATCACGCCAGCTGCGCGGCAGCACGCGCAATGCACCGGTCAGGCGCCAGGCGCCGCCCAGCCCCGCCAGCACGCGCAGGATCGCATCGGTATCGGTCCAGGCGCCCTGTTCGTCCAGCAGCAGGAACGACATCGGGTCCTGCGGGTCCAGCCCATGCGCGCGCAACATCGCACTGCCCTGCGCGCCCTGCATCGCCGCAAAGCGGTAGCGGCCCTTGCGGTCGAAACGCAGCAGGAAGCGCACCCAGCGGTTGCACAGCGCGCACACGCCATCGAACACGATCACCGCGCTGCCGGCCTCGGCGGCGGAATCACTGCGGTTCGAGCCAGCCTTCATAGCGGATCAGGGCTCCGGCCCAGGGCAAGGTCACATCGACCAAGAAAGTGTAACGCTCGGCCTGCCAGGCTTCGCGGCAACGTACGCCACCAAACCAGCGCCTCGGCAGCGGCAGCAACCCGAACGCCCAGACCCGGCGCACCGACCAGTCGATGCCACCCTCGCGGGCCTGCAGATCAAACTCGAAGCGCACCGCGCCCAACTGCTCGCGCAGGCAGCCCTCGTGCGCCCACAGCCGCGACACCATCGGCCAGCGGCCAAAACGCCGCGCCCACTGCTCGCCCTGCCCGTGTGCACTGAACGCCACTTCGGTCGGCAACGCTCCACCGTCCTTCGGCAGCCGCGCCAACGCGGCCAACAGCGGCACCAGCCAGTGCCGCCCCCTCACGATGCGCGCCCGCCCCACGTAGCGGCAGGGCAACGGCGCGGCATGCAGCGCTTGCACCGGCGCGGCCAGGGTGGCGAAGGCCGGCCCCAGCACGCGCGCGAACAGCGGCGGGGTCAGGGCGCGATCCAGGCCAGGGTCGCCATGCGCCCGGTGCGACGGTCGCGCCGGTGCGAATACAGGTCCGGATCGGCCATCGTCGACACCGTGCCGCCATAGACCTGCGCCGGATCCATCCCCGCCGCCTGCAACCGCTGCCGTGCCAGCGCGAACAGATCCACCTTCCAGTGCCCCTGGCGTGTCGCCACAAACGCCGCCTCGGCCGCCGGATCATGGCCGACGAAGGCGTGGAAGACCTCTTCGCCGATCTCGTAATCGGCCGGTCCGGCCGCCGGGCCCAGCCAGGCGCGCAGCTGCGCCGGCGGGGTGTGCATGGCGGCCACGGTGGCCTCCAGCATGCCGTCGGCCAACCCACGCCAGCCGGCGTGCGCAGCGCCCACCTCGCTGCCATCGACGGCGGCGAACACCACCGGCAGGCAGTCAGCGGTCAGGATCGCCAGCACCACGCCCGGCACCGAGGTCACCGCGGCGTCGGCTACCGGTTCGCTGGCACCGGCCACTGGCGGCGCGTTGAAGCGCAGCACGGTACTGCTGTGCACCTGGCGCAGCCAGTGCGGTGCCGACGGCAGCGCCAGCCCCTGCTGCAGCAGCTGCCGGTTGTGCTCCACGTTGGCCGGGGTATCACCATCGGCCGCGTGCCGGTTGCCCAGGTTGAACTGCGCGAACGGCGCCGGCGAAATGCCCGCACCGTGCCGACGCGTGGTCAGCGCATGGACGCCCGGAGGCGCCGGCCAGTCCGCCTGCAGCAAAGGCAACGCGGCGGCCATCACCAGCGGTCCCGCTCGCGTGCGGCGAAAGCTTCGCTGTCTTCGCGCAGCACCTTCATCAGGTGCAGCATGTCGTCCGGCACCGGCGCGGTGTTGCGCACCGGCTCACCGGTGATCGGGTGCGTGAACTCCAGGGTCTCGGCGTGCAGGGCCTGGCGCTTGAAGCCGCGCAGCGCGGCTACCAGCTCATCGCTGGCGCCCTTGGGCAGCTTCAGCGCACCGCCGTACAGCGGGTCACCGATGATCGGATGGCGCACATGCGCCATGTGCACGCGGATCTGATGGGTACGGCCGGTTTCCAGGCGGCACTCCAGCGCGGTGTGCGCACGGAAGCGCTCGCGCAGTCGGTAATGGGTGATCGCTTCCTTGCCATCCTCGCGCACGGCCATCTTCAGGCGGTCGCGTGGGTGGCGGTCGATCGGGGCATCGGCGGTACCGCCGGCCACCAGCGCACCCATCACGATGGCCAGGTACTGGCGGTGCACGTCGCGCGCGGCCAGCTGCTCGACCAGTGCGGTCTGCGCTTCCAGGGTCTTGGCCACCACCATCACGCCGCTGGTGTCCTTGTCCAGGCGGTGCACGATGCCGGCGCGCGGCAGCACCGCCACCGACGGGTCGCGGAACAGCAAGGCGTTGACCAGGGTGCCGCTGTGGTTGCCCGCACCCGGGTGCACCACCAGGCCGACCGGCTTGTTGATCACCAGCAGGTGCTCGTCCTCGAACAGCACGTCCAGCGGGATGTCCTCCGGCTGGGCGTCGGTCTGGGTCTCGAGCACCACATTGAGGGTCACGAGCTCGCCGCCGCGCAGCGGATCGCGCGGGCGCACCTGGGCGCCGTCCAGCAGCACCTCACCGGCCTTGATCCACTCGGTCAGGCGCGAACGCGAGTATTCGGGGAACAGTTCGGCCACCACGGCGTCGAAACGACGGCCGGCAGCGGTGTCGGGGACGATGGCCTGGCGGGCCGATTCAGAGGGTTGTTCAGACATGGCAGGGGGCATTCTTTGAAATTTTGGGGTCCCGGCGGCCGGTTTCAGTCGCTGGACAGGACACTAGGCTATCATCGACCCTTCGTATTCCAGCCGCGTCCCGCCTCGACCCCATGATCCGACGCTCCGCCATGCTCTCCGCGCCCGTCCGCCTCACCGCCCTGCTGCTGGTGCTGGTCATCGCCGCCACCGGCTGCCACCGTGGTGCCAAGAAGGGCGATCGCCCCGATGAAGGGACGCCGGTCGAACAGTTGTACGAGAAGAGCCACAAGCTGATGCAGGGTGGCAACTGGAGCGGCGCCGAAGCCAGCTTCCGCCGCCTGGTGGCCCAGTATCCGTACGGTCCGTACACCGAGCAGGCGATGATCGAGACCGCCTACGCCCAGTACAAGGCCGGCAAGCACGATGACGCGGTGTCCAGCATCGACCGCTTCATCCGTACCTACCCGACCCATCGCAACATCGCGTACCTGTACTACCTGCGCGGCCTGGCCAACTCCAACCGCAGTACGGTTTTCCTGCGCCGCGTATGGTCGCTGGATGCCAGCCGTCGCGACCTGTCCACGCCGCACCAGGCGTATTCGGACTTCAACATCGTGGTGGACCGCTACCCGAACAGCCGCTACGCCGCCGATGCGCGCCAGCGCATGCTGGAGCTGCGTGACGTGTTCGCCCAGCATGAGCTGGACAACGCCCTGTACTACATGCGCCGCGGCGCCTGGGTCTCGGCCGCCGGCCGCGCCAACTACCTGCTGGAAACCTACCCGCAGAGCGCCTTCCAGTACGACGCCGTGGCTGTGCTGGCCGATTCCTACACCCACCTGGGCAACAAGACCCTGGCCGACGATGCCCGCCGCGTCCTGCAGCTGAACCAGCCGGACCACCCGTGGCTGGAAGGCAAGTGGCCGAAGTACCCGTGGATGATCCGCAAGCTGAACCCGTTCGCCGGCGAGAAATCCGCCAGCACCGGCCAGCGCAACGCGCGACTGGAAAAGAAGTAAGAGAGGGCCCCGAAAGGGGCCTTTTCTTTGTCGGTAGATCCACGCCATGCGTGGATGGTTCGTACGCCCATCGACCACGACACTAGGAATTCTACGAATTCCCGGCGGATGCGACGCCGGTCGCATCCCGCTCCGGCGACGCCCTCCACACTGCGGCGCAACGGCCATCCCGGCCGTGAAGGAGCGCCCCATGACCCTACCGCCCCGCCGTTTCCGCCCCCTCGCCTGCCTCCTTGCCACCGCCCTGCTGGCGCTGTCCTCGGCCCCCCTGGCTGCCGCACCGGGTGCACCGGGTGATCTGCTGTCTGCTGCCCCCTATCGCGCGTCATGGGTGCCGTCCAAGGCTGCGCAGGCCTACAAGCTCCACTACCGCACCCCGGATCTTCGCGGCCAGCTGGCCGAAGGCACCGGCCTGCTGTACCTGCCCGCCGGCGCGGCTCCAGCGGGCGGCTGGCCGGTGGTGTCCTGGGCACATGGCACCCAGGGCATCGCCGATCGCTGCGCGCCCTCGGTGTCCGGCCCCTACCAACCCGAACGCGACGGGCGCTTCCTCGATCAGTTCCTGGCCCAGGGCTATGCGGTGGTCGCCGCGGACTACCAGGGGCTCGGCAGCCCCGGCGAGCATGCCTATCTGCATGTGCGCACTGCCGCGCGCAATGCCATCGACCTGGTCAAGGCCAGCCGCCAGTACCTCGGCAACGCAACGCTGTCGCCGCGCTGGGTCTCGGTTGGTCATTCACAGGGTGGCGCTGCAGCACTCACAGCCGGGCATCTGGCGCCCACCTATGGCGGCCCTTCCCTGCACTACCGCGGCAGTTTCACCACCGGCACGCCCACCGCCGTCGAGCTGACTGCGCTGGTGATGAAGCCGGACAACCGCACCGCCAATCCTGGCGCGCTCAACGCGTATCACGCGTATCTGCTCGACGGTCTTTTGCAGGTTGCGCCACAGATCGACCGCGTCCTCAGCGACACCGGTCGCGCCCGCGTGGCAGTGGCACGCGAACAGTGCCTGGGCGAATTGGCCACCACGCTGGACGGTGCAGATACCGGCAGCATGTTCACTGCACCGCTGACCAGCGTGCCGGGCATCTGGGCGGTGCTGTACGACTATCTCGGTGTACCGCGCCGCGGCTTCAGCCAACCGCTGATGCTGGGCCACGGCAGCGAGGACCGCGATGTGCCCTATCTGACCACCCTGCTGTATGCCGCAGGCCTGGCCCTGCGAGGCGAGCCGGTCGCGTTCCGGCGTTACCCGGTCGACCACCGCGGCACGCTGGATGCGGCGGCGGCGGATGGCCTGGCGTTTGTGCGGGCACGACTGGGGGACGGACGCTTCAACGACGCTGCGGAAACTGCCAGCCTCGAACAACTGCTTGAGGACGCCCGGTAGATCCACGCCATGCGTGGATGCGCGCTATACGGGTTGCCGGCCAGCGGCCGGCACTACCGAACGGAGTAGAGCCACGCCATGCGTGGATACGCGGTATAGGGGGTTGCCGGCCAGCGGCCGGCACTACCGAACGCACTAGAGCCACGCCATGCGTGGATACGCGGTATGCGGGTTGCCGGCCAGCGGCCGGCACTACCGAACGCAGTAGAGCCACGCCATACGTGGATACCCGGTGTGCGGGGTTGCCGGCCAGCGGCCGGCACTACCGGACGCAGTAGATCCACGCCATGCGTGGATACGCGGTATGCGGGTTGCCGGCCAGCGGCCGGCACTACCGAACGCAGTAGATCCACGCCATGCGTGGATACGCGGTATGCGGGTTGCCGGCCAGCGGCCGGCACTACCGAACGCAGTAGAGCCACGCCATGCGTGGATGCACGGTACACGGGTTGCCGGCCAGCGGCCGGCACTACCGAACGCAGTAGATCCACGCCATGCGTGGATACGCGGTATGCGGGTTGCCAGCCAGCGGCCGGCACTACCGGATGCAGTAGAGCCACGCCATGCGTGGATACGCGGTATGCGGGGTTGCCGGCCAGCGGCCGGCACTACCGAACGCACTAGAGCCACGCCATGCGTGGATACGCGGTATACGGGTTGCCGGCCAGCGGCCGGCACTACCCGCCAACCGCAGCTTCAGCCCTTGTAGCCGTTGCTGATCGGGTAACGGCGCTCGCGGCCGAACGCACGGCGCGAGACCTTCGGGCCCGGCGCGGCCTGGTGCCGCTTCCACTCGCTGATGCGCACCAGGCGCAGCACCCGGTCGACCACGGCCGCGTCGTAACCGGCCGCAACGATCTCCGTGCGCGACTGCTCCTGGTCGATGTAGCGGTACAGGATGCCGTCCAGCACGTCATAGGCCGGCAGCGAATCCTGGTCCAGCTGGTTCTCGCGCAGTTCGGCCGACGGCGGGCGGCTGATCACCGCCGGCGGGATCACCGGCGCGCCGCCCACCGTGTTGCGCCACTTGGACAGGCCGAACACTTCGGTCTTGTACAGGTCCTTCAGCGGCGCATAGCCACCGCACATGTCGCCGTAGATGGTGGCGTAACCGACCGCGTATTCGCTTTTGTTGCCGGTGGTCAGCAGCAGGCCACCGAACTTATTGGCCAGCGCCATCAGGATCACGCCACGGCTGCGCGACTGCAGGTTCTCTTCGGTCACGTCCGGCGCAGTGCCTTCGAACATCGGCGCCAGCGATTCCATCAGGCCCTTGAACGCCGGCTCGATCGATACCGCCTCCAGCTTCACGCCCAGTGCCTGGCACTGTTCGGCGGCTAGGTCGTTGGACAGGCCCGCGGTATAGCGCGACGGCAACCGCACGGCGGTGACGTTTTCCGCGCCCATCGCGTCCACGGCCATGGCCAGCACCAGCGCCGAATCGATGCCGCCGGACAAGCCCAGCCACACCTTCTTGAAGCCGTTCTTGCGGCAGTAGTCCTGGATGCCACGGGTCACTGCGCGCCAGGCCAGCGCGTCCATGCTCTCGTCGCCATCGTCCATCCACACGTGCGGCATGAAGCGCCGGCTTTCACCGTCGTACTCCACCACCAGCCACTGGTCGACGAAGGCGGCGGCGGCCGGGTGCACGGTGCCGTCGCCATCGGCCACCACCGAGGCGCCGTCGAACACCAGCGCGTCCTGGCCACCGACCACGTTGAGGTAGGCGATCGCCGCCCCGCTCTCACGGGTGCGTGCGGCCAGCACCGCATCGCGCTGGGCATGCTTGCCACGCTCGTAGGGCGAGGCATTCGGCACCACCACCAGCTGCGCACCGGCGCGCACGGTGTCGGCCAGCGGCTCGGCGAACCACAGGTCCTCGCAGATCAGCAGGCCGACCGGAATGCCGTTGACCTCGAACACGCAGCTGCCGCCATCCGGATCGACATCGAAGTAGCGGCGCTCGTCGAACACCGCGTAGTTGGGCAGCTCGCGCTTGCGGTAGGTCTGCTCGACCAGGCCGTCACGCAGCACGCTGGCGGCGTTGTAGACCACCGCACCGGCCGCCTGCGGCCAACCGACCACGGCGGTGATGCCACGGCAGGCAGCAGCGATGCGGGCCATCGCCTGCTCGCACTCGTACAGGAAGCCCGGGCGCAGCAGCAGGTCTTCCGGCGGATAACCACTCACCGCCAGCTCGGGGAACATCACCAGCTCGGCGCCGTACTCGTCGCGCGCCTGGCCGATCATCTCGATGATGCGCTCGGTGTTGCCGGCGACATCGCCGACCGGGAAGTCGAACTGCGCCATCGCGATGCGGATCGAAGCCATGGGAATCCAGCCTGTGGTTGCAATGTGCCCATTGTAGCGCTGCGCCATGCGCGCGCCGGGCGCGCTCACTGCGTGGACAGCCCCGGCTCAGTAGATCCACGCCATGCGTGGATGGGGTTACCGGGATGGTCAGGGCACCAGACGCAGAAAGGCCGCCCGGAGGCGGCCCTTCTGTTTGAAGCAAGAGCGTCAGTCGAGCATGGCTCGACTCTACACAAGCGGTCTTATTTCACCAGCTTGGCGATGGCAGCGCCCAGGTCGCCCGGCGAGCGGACGGTGACAACACCGGCAGCTTCCATGGCGGCGAACTTGCCTTCGGCAGTGCCCTTGCCGCCCGAGGCGATCGCACCGGCGTGGCCCATGCGCTTGCCGGCCGGAGCCGACGCACCGGCGATGAAACCGACGACCGGCTTCTTCACGTGGTTCTTGATGTACTCGGCGCCGGCTTCTTCAGCGTCACCGCCGATTTCGCCAACCATGATGATGCCTTCGGTCTGCGGGTCTTCGTTGAACAGCTTCAGGCAGTCGACGAAGTTCAGGCCGTTGATCGGGTCACCACCGATGCCGATGCAGGTGGACTGGCCCAGGCCGACTTCGGTGGTCTGCTTGACCGCTTCATAGGTCAGGGTGCCCGAACGCGACACGATGCCGATCTTGCCCGGCTGGTGGATGTGGCCCGGCATGATGCCGATCTTGCACTCACCCGGGGTGATGACGCCCGGGCAGTTCGGCCCGATCAGCACGGTGTCCGGATGCGAACGGGTCAGCACGTTCTTGACGCGCAGCATGTCCAGCACCGGGATGCCTTCGGTGATGCAGACGATGACCTTGATGCCGGCAGCAGCGGCTTCCAGGATCGCGTCGGCCGCGTACGGCGGCGGCACGTAGATGACCGAAGCGTTGGCGCCGGTGCTCTGCACGGCGTCGGCAACGGTGTTGAAGACCGGCAGGTCGATGTGGGTGGTGCCACCCTTGCCCGGGGTCACGCCGCCAACAACCTGGGTGCCGTACTCGATCATCTGAGTGGCGTGGAAGGTGCCCTGCTGGCCGGTGAAGCCCTGCACGATCACCTTGGTGTTCTTGTTAATCAAAACAGACATGGGAATTCCTTGGTGTCGAATCAGGCAGCGTTCTTGACAGCTTCAACGATCTTCTTGGCGCCATCGTTGATGTTGTCAGCCGGGATGATGGCCATGCCGCTGTCACGCAGCAGCTGCTTGCCTTCTTCCACGTTGGTGCCTTCCAGGCGCACCACGACCGGAACCTTGACGCCCACTTCCTTCACGGCGGCGATGATGCCTTCGGCAATCATGTCGCAGCGGACGATGCCGCCGAAGATGTTGACGAAGATGCCTTCAACCTTGTCCGAGGACAGGATCAGCTTGAACGCTTCGATGACGCGCTGCTTGTTGGCGCCGCCGCCCACGTCCAGGAAGTTCGCCGGCTCGCCGCCGTTGAGCTTGATGACGTCCATGGTGGCCATGGCCAGGCCTGCGCCGTTGACCATGCAGCCGATGTTGCCGTCCATGGTGACGTAGTTGATGTCCAGCTCCGAAGCGATCACTTCGGTCGGATCTTCCTGGGTCTTGTCGCGCATGGCGACCAGGGCCTTCTGGCGGAACGCGGCGTTGTCGTCGCTGTCGAACTTGCCGTCCAGCGCGTACAGGTTGCCGTCGTCCAGGATGGCCAGCGGGTTGATTTCAACCAGCGCCAGGTCCTTTTCGTTGAACAGGCGGTACAGGTTCACCATGATGCTGGCGAACTGGCCGGCCTGCTTGGCGGTCAGGCCCAGCTTGAAGCCGAAATCACGGCCGTGGTAACCCTGCACGCCTTCGACGAAGTCGACGTTCAGCGAGTGGATCAGCTCCGGGGTTTCAGCGGCGACCTGCTCGATCTCCACGCCGCCTTCCGAAGAGGCGATGTAGGTGATGGTCTTGGTGCCACGGTCGACCAGCACCGACAGGTACAGTTCCTTGACGATCTCGCCGGCGGTGGTCACCAGCACCAGGTTGACCGGCAGTTCAACGCCAGCGGTCTGGTAGGTGGCCATCTTGGTGCCGAGCATCTTGGCCGCAGCGGCCTTCACGTCGTCGGTGGTCTTGCAGAACTTGACGCCGCCAGCCTTGCCGCGGCCGCCAGCGTGGATCTGCGCCTTGACCATCCAGGGGCCCTGGCCCAGGGAGTTGGCAGCGGCAACCGCTTCGTCCGGGGTCGCAGCGACCTTGCCGGCCGGGACCGGGATGCCGTACTCGGCAAGCAGTTGTTTTGACTGGTATTCGTGGAAATTCATGCGTCACCGTGGGAATAGGAACGACCGCACGCAATTCCTCAGGGCCCCGGCGGGGCGCCGGCATGGACCGCGGCGGGCCCACTATTGTGGCCGAGCCGGCGCCGGGGCGCAAAGAAGTCTGTACAAAACGCCACACCCGGCCAGATTTCCACCGCCATTCAGGCAGTTGCGCCCGGGCCGGCGCTGACCACCGGTATCCACGGCAGGCCAAATGCGCGATCCGGGCGGCTCCGGCGGCATCCTGCCGGGGGCCCTATACTGGTCAACCAAGGTGTGTAGTGTCGGGCTTGCCCGGCGGCTTCCACCGCAGGCCACATAGAAGCGACGAACCCGCCCGGCTTCAGGGGATGCCAGGCAGGGCCGCCGCAGATTCCAGACCCAGGCAGCCAGAAGGGGAGTTCCGGCGTGTCACCCAGTGCTTCATTGATCGACCGCATCGAATCGATTCCGCGGCGTGAGCTGTACTTCTTCGCGCTGTACCGGGTGCTGATCGCCGCGGTCATCGCCGGCCTGCTCTACAGCCCCCTGTCCGGCATGGTCGGCGAGGCCCATCACCCGCGTCTGGCCGATACCGTCGCGGCGATCTATCTGCTGCTGTCGCTGCTGGCCCTGGCGATCGGCCGCAACGAACGCTGGCTGCGCCCGATCGTGGTCAGCAGCGTGCTGGTGGACATCATCGCCGCCACCCTGCTGGCGCATGCCCTGCCCGGTGCCAGCGCCGGCATTTCGATGTCGCTGCTGTTCAACATCGCCGCCGCCGCCACCCTGCTGCCGCTGAGCTGGGGCCTGGGCCTGGCGGTTGCGGCCAGCCTGGCCACCGGTACCGAATACCTCTGGAAGGTGCTCGAAGGCGGTGACCCCACCCGCACGCTGGCCGAGCTGGCCATGTTCGCCACCAGCTACCTGGCGCTGGCCTTCATCAGCTACCAAGTGGGCAACCGCGCGCGCCGCAACCAGCAGCTGGCCAACCAGCGCGGCGACGAAGTGGCCAACCTGTTCCAGATCAACGAACTGATCATCCGCCGCATGCGCACCGGCGTGCTGGTGGTGGACGCCGACAACCGCATCACCCTGGCCAATGAAGCGGCCTCGATGCTGCTCGGCGACAACGACGGCATCGGTGAGACGGGACGCCTGGATCTGGCCAGTGCCGCGCCGGAACTGGCGCGCCGCCTGCAGCGCTGGCGCAACGGCTGGGCCCAGGACGAACTGCCGCTGCAGCTCAACCCCGACCAGCCGGAAGTGCAACCGCGCTTCGCCCGCCTGCTGGCCGGCAGCGAACTGGCGCTGGTATTCCTGGACGACTCCAGCGTGGTCTCGCGGCGCGCCGAATCGCTCACCCTGTCGGCGATGGGCCGCTTCTCGGCCAGCCTCGCCCATGAAATCCGCAATCCGCTGGCGGCGATCAACTACGCCGTGCAGCTGCTGGAGGAAGGCACCGGTTTCAACGAAAGCGACCGCCGCCTGCTGCAGATCATCCGCCAACAATGCCAGCGCACCAACGGCATCGTCGAGAGCGTGCTGGGGCTGGCACGGCGCGAGCGCGCCACACCCGAGAACGTCGACCTGGTCGCCTTCGTGCGCCGCTTCGTGCTGGAGTACAAGCAGGGCCAGACGCTGGAAACCGACAGCATCGAACCGATCATCAGCGACACGGCGGTGATGGCGCAGGTCGACAGCAAACACCTGTACCAGGTGCTCACCGTGCTGGTTCACAACGCACTGAAATACGGCCGCATCGGCCAGCAGCCGGCGCGCGTGCGCCTGCGCGTGGCGCAGCACGAGCGCAGCGCGGTGATCGACGTGATGGACCGTGGCCCGGGCATTCCCGAGAGCGTGGCCGCACAGCTGTTCCGCCCGTTCTTCACTACCTCCGAGCACGGCACCGGGCTGGGCCTGTATATCGCCCGCGAGTTGTGCCGCGCCAACCAGGCACGGCTCGACTACATCCCGGTGCCCGCCGGCGGCTCCTGCTTCCGCCTGGTGCTGCCTGGCCCGCACACGCTGTTGCCCACCTGATTCCAATTCTGTGCGTCAAACATTTGTCGCTTCCAGCCCCCTCGTTTATCTTTCACGCCCATGAACGAAACCCGCAGCGCCCTCGTCGTCGACGATGAACGCGA
This sequence comes from Stenotrophomonas sp. 99219_Sma, assembly GCF_056480785.1. Lineage (NCBI taxonomy): Bacteria > Pseudomonadati > Pseudomonadota > Gammaproteobacteria > Lysobacterales > Lysobacteraceae > Stenotrophomonas > Stenotrophomonas sp. 99219_Sma. The sequence continues at coordinate 3,617,942 of NZ_CM151117.1, forward strand.
CATCCGCGAACTGCTGGTACTGACCCTCGGCCGCATGGGGCTGCGCATCAGTACCGCCGCCAACCTGGCCGAAGCGCGCGAGCTGCTGGCCAGCAACCCGTACGACCTGTGCATCACCGACATGCGCCTTCCGGATGGCAACGGCATCGAGCTCGTCAGCGAGATCGCCCAGCACTACCCGCGCACACCGGTGGCGATGATCACTGCGTTCGGCAGCATGGACCTGGCCGTGGAAGCGCTGAAGGCCGGCGCCTTCGACTTCGTCAGCAAGCCGGTGGACATCTCGGTGCTGCGCGGCCTGGTCAAGCACGCGCTGGAACTCAACAACACCGAACGCCCTGCGCCCGGCCCCGCCACCGAACAGGCTGCACGCCTGCTCGGCGCTTCGCCGGCCATGGACGTTCTGCGCACCACCATCGGCAAGGTCGCGCGCAGCCAGGCGCCGGTCTACATCCTCGGTGAATCGGGCGTGGGCAAGGAACTGGTCGCGCGCACCATCCACGCCCAGGGCGCGCGTGCGGCTGGTCCGTTCGTGCCGGTCAACTGCGGTGCCATTCCCGGCGAGCTGATGGAGAGCGAATTCTTCGGCCACCGCAAAGGCAGCTTCAGCGGCGCCCATGCCGACAAGCCGGGCCTGTTCCAGGCTGCACACGGCGGCACCCTGTTCCTGGACGAAGTGGCCGAGCTGCCGCTGCAGATGCAGGTGAAGCTGCTGCGCGCGATCCAGGAAAAGTCGGTGCGTGCGGTGGGTGCGGCCAACGAAGAACCGGTGGACGTGCGCATTCTCTCGGCCACGCACCGTGACCTGGCCGAACTGGTCGAGGACGGGCGCTTCCGCCACGACCTGTATTACCGCATCAACGTGATTGAACTGAAGGTGCCGCCGCTGCGCGAGCGCCGCCAGGACCTGCCGGAACTGGCTGCCGCCGTGCTGGCGCGGCTGGCCCGAAGCCACGGCCGTGCCACACCGCTGCTGGCGCCGTCGGCGCTAGAAGCGCTGGCCCACTATGCGTTCCCGGGCAATGTGCGCGAGCTGGAGAACATTCTGGAGCGCGCGCTTGCACTGGCCGAAGAAGACCGCATCGGTGCCGACGACCTGCGCCTGCCGCAGCACGCCCCACGTGCGCCCGGCGGCGCTGCTCCCGCCGAAGCGGTGGCCGACCTGCAGCCGGGCGGTGCCGCCCTGCCCTCGTACATCGAGCAGCTGGAGCGCAGCGCCATCCAGCGCGCGCTGGAAGAGAACCGCTGGAACAAGACCCGCACGGCTGCGCAGCTGGGGATTACCTTCCGCGCGCTGCGCTACAAGCTGAAGAAGCTGGGGATGGAGTAAGGGCCGAACGGCCCTGGTAGGTGCCAACTTTGGTTGGCGTGCGCCGCCGCGCCATCCACGCATGGCGTGGATCCACCCACCAACGTGGTAGTGCCGGCCGCTGGCCGGCAACCTCATGCATCGCGTCATCCACGCATGGCGTGGATTTACCTCAATCCTTGGTAACGCGATTGATCTCGGCCAGGCTGGTCACACCCGCTGCCGCCTTCTTCAACGCCGACTGCCGCAGGTCATTCACCCCGATCTGCTGCGCCGCCTCGGCAATCTGCAGTGCGTTGCCGCCGGCCAGCACGATCGTGGCGATCTCATCGGTCATCGGCATCACCTGGTAGATACCGGTTCGGCCCTTGTAGCCCTCGGTGCACTCATCGCAGCCCACCGCCTCGTACAACTGGATGCCCGCATCCAGCTGCGCCTGGGTGAAGCCCTCGGCCAGAAGCGCGTGCTCCGGCAGGTTGGCCGGTCGCTTGCAGTTGCCGCACAACCGGCGTGCCAGGCGCTGGGCGATCACCAGCGTCACCGAGCTGGTGATGTTGTACGGCGCGATGCCCATGTTCATCAGACGCGCGATGGTCTGCGGCGCATCGTTGGTATGCAGCGTGGACAGCACCATGTGGCCGGTCTGCGCCGCCTTGATCGCAATCTCGGCCGTCTCCAGGTCGCGGATTTCGCCGACCATGATGATGTCTGGATCCTGTCGCAGGAACGAGCGCAGCGCCGCAGCGAAGGTCATGCCGCGCTTGTTGTTCTGCTGCACCTGGTTGACGCCGGGCAAGCGGATTTCCACCGGGTCTTCGGCGGTGGAGATGTTGCGCGTCTCATCGTTGAGGATGCCCAGCGCGGTATACAGCGACACCGTCTTGCCCGAGCCGGTCGGGCCGGTCACCAGCACCATGCCGTAGGGTTTGTGGATGGCGTCGTGGAACAGCTTCTGCTGGTCCGGCTCGTAGCCCAGCTTGTCGATGCCCAGCTTGGCCGCGCTGCCATCCAGGATACGCAGCACCACCTTCTCACCGAACAGGGTCGGCAGCGTGCTCACGCGGAAGTCGATCTGCTTGCTCTTGGAAAGGTTCAGCTTGATGCGGCCGTCCTGCGGCACGCGCTTCTCGGCGATATCCAGCTGCGCCATCACCTTCAGGCGCGCAGCGATGCGCTGGTTCAACTTGACCGGCGCGCGCGCCACCATCTTCAGCAGGCCGTCGATGCGCAGGCGCACGCGGTAGTCGTCTTCGTAAGGCTCGAAGTGGATGTCCGATGCGCCCTTGCGGATGGCATCGACCAGCACCTTATTGACGAACTTCACCACCGGGGTGTCGTCGCCCTTGGCGTCGATGCCTGAGTCGGTACCCGCGCCATCTTCGTCACCCAGGCCGACATCGAGGTTGGCCATGCCCTCGTCGTCGCCGCCCAGCGCATCGCCGATGGTGTCGTGGCTGGCGTGCCACTGCTCGAGCGTGCGGCGGATCTGGTCTTCATCGACCAGGATCGGTTCCACCACCAGATTGGTGTGGAACTTGATCTCGTCCAGCGCATGGGTTGGATTACTAGTACCCACAAACAGCTTGCCACCGCGCTTGAACAGCGGCAGCACGTTGTGTTTGCGCAGCAGCTCCTCGCTGACCAGGCTCATGGCGTTCTGGTTGGCATCGAACGTGGACACGTCGAACAGCGGCATGCCGAACTCGACCGCGTTGGCGGCGGCGAGCTGCGAGGCGCTGACCAGCTTGTTCTGCGCGAACCACGTAGGCAGCGGCTGGCGGGCGGCCGTGGCCTTGGCCATGGCGTCGCGGGCGGAGGCCTCGTCCAAGGCACCGTCCTGGACCAAGCGGCGGGCCAGGCCGGTGATGCCGACGAGGTTGGGGGGGGGGGAACGACGCTCATGGTATTCCTTGTTCTACTCTTACCCTGACGGTAGGGATGCAGCATTGGTAGCGGGTACAGGCCCCTATAAGGCCGGGTAGCTCGGCAGGCGTAGTGGCCCGTTCCGTCGAGCATCAAGCGCAAGCGCCTGCCAGTACTGGTCCGTCAGCTGCCACGACGCTACGGTATCCGCCAGCGATCAGTCGCCATGTTGCATTCCTCAGAACAGATATTAGCCTGATGCTGGGTCAGCCAACTGCTCGGCACCGCAATTTCCCCGCAACAATCATCTTCGTCCCGTGAGCACAGCGTAATGGTCATCGGCTGCCCGTACTGATCATGCGCAGGTTCACCAGACTTGCACCCAGCGCGATGCTGCTTGTAACCAGCGACGGCTCCATGGACTTTCTACGAACAATCTCGGATACAGGGGCCATATGGACTGGCATATCAACCCGACCGACCCGGCATCAACCATGACCATCATCTGGTGGATGGTCGGATGATTGCGAACTCCCCAGTCGCATTCGAATTGCAGGGCTTCGACATCAGCCTTGCAGATTGACTGGAAGGCCATAGAAACGCGCGTAACCGTACCAAAGCGTTCTATAGCGCAGATCCAGCCCCTTTCTTTGATCGAGCAATAGCAACTAATCGACATTAAGCCGAATCTTCGCGATCAGGCCATACCTCCTCACCCATGACGAATACTGGCGATAGACCGGATCCTGACTAAGATGTCGTTCTTCGGTGCGAGCCCTCACCCAGTAGATAGCGTTAATTGCCAACATCGCTAAGCAGGAGAAAAGTGCAGGCCACGCCCCTGACGTTGATAGAAATGGAACGGAGATTAGCCACCAAGAAAGATTTTTACTTATATACGCGGGATGTTTGCTCCAGCGATAGGGCCCATGCGTGATGATTCCTCTATGTGTAAGGTTCGAAAAACGAGGGCCAAAAGCGACCGTTGACCAAGTATAGACCCCAGTAAGCAAGAGGATGCAACCTGCCCACAGCCCTGACACAACTCCACTCGATTCAAACCAATCCCGCCAGTGATTCATATTGCGGGCAATTAACCAGGTATCGACTACCAAGGCACTCAGAGGCGGATAGCACACAAGGGCTGAAAGCCAGCCTGAAATGGTACTGTCCACAGAACGTATTTCACCACCAATACACTTGGCGGTCGAAAGATAGCCGATCAAGCCAAAGGCAGTATCAACCGCATACAGAAGGGCAATGCCAATCGTATAAAAGTAAATTAGGCCAACACTAGTGGGTTGATACTCGAGCCCTGCGATCCAGTTCCATGACCAAGCGAGCATGAGAGGCAGAAAGAAGCACTTCACCCCCCAACCAAGGAGTGCTAAACGCTCATCGTTTGCCATGCTACGTCCACGCAACAATGAAAGTGCGGCTCTTCCAGTTGCTGGTAATGTTTCGCCTAGCAGTTCCGGTCGAAACATAGCCAACATCAACAGAACACTGCCACCGCCGAGCAATACCGGCAGCACTTGTGCGACAGCGCCTCCTGCCCTACCACCCAATTCCATTTGCAATGTCAGGATCACTGACTGCAACACTGCAATCGTAGCTACTCCGAGCAAGACTTGCTTTCGATCCAGCGCTGCAACCGAAGCAGCGACGCCACGAAACTCAAGCCACCACATTGGTAGAGCAGCACCTAACATGAGCGACAGCCACTGCACGAATGTATCGCCGCCAGCAACATATGCCCCTGCAAAGCTCAAAACCGCCCCTAATGCCCCGCAGAAACCCACCTTCTGTGAGACAGCGGATTGAGGACGACTAATCACCATTGCCTCCGCTAAACAGAAACGGGGGCCGATGGCCCCCGTTGGCACAACAGTATCGTTCAACCGCGATTAGCTGCCGCTGGAGGAACTGGTAGCCGGAGCGGTTCCCTGGCAGCTGCCCGGACGGTACTGCGCATCGATCGTACCGGTGCAGTTCCAAGCAGGAACCACGCCATCGGTAACCTTCGAGGCATCCGGAATCAGATAGATGAATTTGCCATCAATCTTGGCAGTATCAATGCCCTTTGCTTCGGCAATGATCTTCGCGCCATCCCACTTCACAGAGGCAACGTACTGCGTAGCCTGAGTTTCCGGCTTCCAATCGGTGCCCGGCAGCTTATTGTTGCTGGCCACGTATTCCGACACGTCGGTACGCAGCGAAGAAGCAGCCAGGATCACTTCCGAGACCTTGGCCTTCTTGGTGTAGTTCGAGTATGCCGGCAGCGCAATGGCAGCCAGGATGGCGATGATCGCGACGACGATCATCAGTTCGATCAGGGTGAAGCCCTTCTGGTTCTTCATGGTGGTACATCCCCAAGATAAGTGGTGGTTGATGTCGGGGGTGGCTGCCGGCCGGCCAAATGACCGGATGAGCAGGCTGCCCGTCCCCGCGGGTGGATCAACGCAGGTTACGTGCCAATCTCCCATGGCAGCGTCTCCCCGATTTCCCCGCGCCAATGATGGCAGCAATTTCGCGGATGGGAACCCCCCAGAAGCGAATCTGCGATGGACGCGGCAATGTGACGCGGTACGTCACCTTTCGTCTCGCCAGGTCGAAAACCCTGCGCGGCGTCACGCCAGCAGGCTCCCCGGACGGCCCTGAACCGGCTACCATCGCCGGTCAGGATGCCCGCCTGGGGATGGCGGGCCTTGGGGAGCCAACATGTCTGTCAGTCGCAGTGCGATCAAGAAAGAGCCCGTGGCGCGTAGCACCATGGAGCTGCAGCCGTTTGTCTGGGAGGGGACCGACAAGCGGGGGATCAAGATGAAGGGCGAGCAGTTGGCGAAGAACGCCAATCTGCTGCGCGCCGAACTTCGCAAGCAGGGGATCAATCCCGGCCAGGTCAAGCCGAAGCCGAAGCCACTGTTCGGCGCGGCCGGCAAGCCCGTGGGCGCTAAGGACATTGCGTTCTTCAGCCGGCAGATGGCTACGATGATGAAATCCGGTGTTCCGATCGTCTCGGCACTGGAGATCATCGGCAGCGGGCACAAGAACCCGCGCATGAAGAAGATGGTGGACGGGATTCGCGCCGACATCGAGGGCGGTTCTTCGTTGAACGAGGCGATCAGCCGTCACCCTGTCCAGTTCGACGAGCTCTACCGCAATCTGGTCCGCGCCGGTGAAAGCGCCGGTGTGCTGGAAACGGTGCTGGACACGATCGCCTCCTATAAGGAGAACATCGAAGCGCTGAAGGGCAAGATCAAGAAGGCCCTGTTCTACCCGGCCATGGTGCTGGTGGTGGCCTTCCTGGTCAGTACCATCCTGCTGGTCTGGGTGGTGCCGCAATTCGAGGAGGTCTTCAAGAGTTTCGGTGCCGACCTGCCAGCCTTCACCCAGATGGTGGTCAACCTGTCCCGCTTCATGGTGTCGTGGTGGTGGCTGATAGCCATCGTCGTGATCGGAGCGGTGGTGGCCATCGCCATGACCTACCGGCGTTCGGAGAAGATGCAGCACACGGTCGACCGGCTGGTGCTGAAGGTGCCGGTGATCGGCCAGATCATGCATAACAGCTCGATTGCCCGTTTCGCCCGCACCACGGCGGTGACCTTCAAGGCCGGCGTGCCGCTGGTGGAGGCGCTGGGCATCGTGGCTGGCGCCACCGGCAACAAGGTCTATGGCGAAGCCGTCCTGCGCATGCGCGACGACGTCTCGGTGGGCTATCCGGTCAATATGGCCATGAAGCAGCTGAACCTGTTCCCGCACATGGTCATCCAGATGACCGGCATCGGCGAAGAGGCGGGCGCCCTGGACGCCATGTTGTTCAAGGTGGCTGAATACTACGAGCAGGAAGTGAACAATGCCGTGGATGCCTTGAGCAGCCTGCTGGAACCGATGATCATGGTGTTCATTGGTACCATTGTCGGTGGCTTGGTCATCGCGATGTACCTGCCCATCTTCAAACTCGGCGCCGTCGTCGGCTAAAGGTATCAATGGCATTTCTCGACCAGCACCCCGGCCTCGGCTACCCCGCCGCGGCCGCCCTGGGACTGCTGCTGGGCAGTTTCCTGAACGTGGTCATCCTGCGGCTGCCCAAGCGGCTGGAGTGGCAGTGGAAGCGCGATGCGCGCGAAGTCCTGGAGGAACCGGACTTCTATGAACCACCCCCACCGGGGATCGTGGTGGAGCCGTCGCATTGCCCGCACTGCAAGCACAAGCTGAGCTGGTACGAGAACATCCCGCTGTTCAGCTGGATCATCCAGGGCGGCAAGTGCCGGCACTGCAAGGCGCCGATCTCGCTGCAGTACCCGCTGGTGGAGGCGCTGACCTCGGTGCTGGTGCTGGCCTGCGTCTGGCAGTTCGGCTTCGGCTGGCAGGGCTTCGGGGCCATCGTGCTGACCTGCTTCCTGATCGCCCTGTCCGGCATCGACCTGCGAACGCAGCTGCTGCCCGACCAGTTGACCCTGCCGCTGATGTGGCTGGGGCTGATAGGCAGCATCGACAACCTCTACATGCCAGCCAAGCCCGCACTGGTGGGCGCGGCGGTGGGTTACCTGTCGCTGTGGACGGTCTGGTGGCTGTTCAAGCAGCTGACCGGCAAGGAAGGCATGGGCCACGGCGACTTCAAGCTGCTGGCGGCACTGGGCGCCTGGTGTGGCCTGAAGGGGATCCTGCCGATCATCCTGCTGTCGTCGGTGCTGGGCGCCATCATCGGCTCGATCTGGCTGTACAGCCGCGGCCGTGACCGCGCCACGCCCATCCCGTTCGGGCCGTACCTGGCCATCGCCGGCTGGATCTACTTCATGTGGGGTGCGCCACTGGTGGAGCAGTACCTGGTGATGAGCGGGCTGCGCTGAGGGGAGCCCCCATGAGCCGCTATGTGGTTGGCCTGACCGGAGGCATCGCCTCCGGCAAGAGCGAGGTGACCCGGCGCTTTGAGGCGCTGGGGATCGTGGTGGCCGACGCTGATCTGGCCGCACGGGCCGTGGTGGCTGCCGGCAGCCCGGCGCTGGCCCGCATTGCCGAGCGTTTCGGCGCCGACATGCTGCTGGCCGATGGCAGCCTGGACCGGGGGCGCCTGCGCGCCCACGTGTTTGCCGACCCGGCCGAGCGGACGGCGCTGGAAGCCATCACCCACCCCGCCATCCGCCTGCTGATGCAACAGCAGTGCGAGCAGGCTGAGAGCCCCTATGCGATTGCCGCGATTCCGCTGCTGACCGAGGTCGGTGGGCAGAAGGCCTACCCGTGGCTGGACCGGGTGTTGCTGGTGGATGCGCCCGAAGCCGTGCAGCATGCGCGGCTGATGCAGCGCGATGGCATTGATGCCGCGCTGGCCGACCGGATGATTGCTGCGCAGGCCAGCCGCGCACAGCGGTTGGCGCTGGCCGATGACGTGGTGGTCAATGATGGGCAGCCGGAGGACCTGCAGGTGCAGGTGGAACAGCTGCATGCGCGGTATCTGGGGTTGGCCGGGGGGTGAGGCCTGGTTGCCGGCCAGCGGCCGGCACTACCGAAGCGCATCCACGCATGACGTGGATCTACACGCGCGGGGCGCGGCAGCGATCACGGTGGTGGCACAAGCGACACAGGGCGCGATGCAAGGTCGGCGGGGTTCGTGCCGACCAAGGTCGGCACCTACCGCTTACAACGGCTTCGGCGAGAACGTCAGGGTGGCAATCACGCCACGCTGGCCGCCGGGGCGCACGCTTACCTGCCAGCCGTACAGGTCGCACAGGCGGCTGACGATCGACAGGCCGATGCCGCCGCCCTGCGAGTGGCCGGCATGCGTGCCGCGGTAGCCACGCTGGAACAGCTTGGCCGCGTCTTCCTCGCTCAGGCCCGGGCCACTGTCGGTTACCGACACCGAGTTGGTGCCGACGAACACGCGCACCTCGCCGTCCTGCGAGTACTTCACCGCGTTGCCGATCAGGTTGCCCAGTGCCACCGACAACGCCGCCTCGGGCGCGTCGATCACCAGATTGCGCTCACCTTCCAGCAGCAGCTCCAGCGGCTTGCCACCCAGCTGCGCACGGTGTGCGTCCAGCAGCTGCTCGGCCACGCGGGCGACGTTGCTGGTGCCCTGCCCGCGCTCGTTGCGCGACAGCAGCAGCAGCGCGCCGATCAGATCGCTGCACTGCTGTTCGGCGCGCTGGATGCGCTGCAGGCGCTGCAGCACCTTCTCGTCCAGGCCGGGCCGGGTCAGCAGCAGCTCGGTGGCGCCACGGATCACTGCCAGCGGCGTACGCAGCTCATGGCTGACGTCTGCATTGAATTCACGGTCGCGCTGCACCACTTCGGTCAGCCGCGAGGAATAGTCGTCCAGCGCCTGTGCCAGCTGCCCCACTTCGTCGTCGGGGAAGCGTGGCGCCAGGGGTTCGGGGTCACTGGTGCCGCCGCGATAGGCACGCAGCCGCGCGGCCAGATCCGACACCGGCTTCATCACCTTCGAGGCCGACCACCAGCCCAGCACCAGCGACAGCACGCTGAACACCAGCACCGACAGCACCAGCGCGCGGTTGAGCTGCTTGCCGCCGCGCACGCTGTCGGTCATGTCATAGGCGAGGAAGAACCAGGCGTCGGGCGTCTTGCGCACGGCCAGCTTGTAGGAGTACGGCTCGCCGTGCTCATCGCCGCTGACGCTGTGGATGCCATCGGAGAAGCCCGCCCACTGCGCGCGCTCTTCGCGCACCCGGTCGAACTTGTCCTTCGAATAGGCATAGGCCTTGATCTGCAGCACCGGTGCGTCCGGGTTATGCCCGGGGTGCTCGTAATAGCGGCGCGCATACTCGTCGATGTTGCGGTTCATCAGCTCTTCCACCAGCTGGTTTTCCACGCGCAGGCGGGCCCAGTTGGTGGCGAACGCAAACAGTGTCGTCAGGCAGAAGCCCAACAACACGAACGAAACGATGATGCGGCTGCGCAGGCGCCGCCGATAAGGCGTGCGCCGGCGCTCCCCCTTGGTTGCCACCGAATCAGGCTTCCGGGGTGGCGATGCGGTATCCGATGCCATGGCGGGTCTGGATCAGCGGCACTTCAAACGGCTTGTCGACCACCGCGCGCAGGCCATGGATGTGCACGCGCAGGGAATCCGAATCGGGCAGTTCTTCACCCCACACACGGGTTTCCAGCTCCTGGCGGGTCACCACGGCCGGGGCCGCTTCCATCAGCGCCTGCAGGATCTTCAGTGCGGTCGGGTTGAGCTGCAGCAGCTTGCCCTGGCGGCGCACTTCCAGCGTATCCAGGTTGTATTCCAGATCGCCGGTTTCCAGCACGCGGGTCTGCACGCCCTTGCCGCGTCGCGACAGGGCGTTCAGACGCACTTCCACTTCCTGCAGCGCGAACGGCTTGATCAGGTAGTCGTCCGCGCCGGAATCGAAGCCGGCCAGCTTGTTGTCCAGCGAATCGCGGGCGGTGAGCATCAGTACCGGGGTCTGCTTGCGCGCTTCATTGCGCAACTTGCGGCAGACCTCGATGCCGTCCATGCCTGGCAGATTGAGATCCAGCACGATCGCGTCGAACTCGTGCACCACGGCCAGGTGCAGACCGGTAACCCCGTCAGCCGCGAAGTCCACGGTGTGGCCCCGGTCCTCCAGGTAGTCGCCCAGGTTGGCCGCAATGTCGCTGTTGTCTTCGATTACCAGGATTCTCACTGTCACCTCTAATTTACGAATTTGCCGATGCGCTGGGCCTGGCCCATATCACGCTGTGCCTTGTCCTTCCGCCGGGCGCGCTCGGCAACGGTAGTGCACTGCGTCGTGGACCGGTTCGAACCCGTGGCCTTTTCACGTTGGCATATTAGACGACTATCCTCACGTGCCTGTGTCAAAACCGTGTTCACGATCTGCTGGTCGTTGAAGACATCGGTTCGTACCTGTTCAGGCATGGAATCGCGGTCAGGATGCTGCTCGACGGCCGTACGCATGCGCACCAGCGCCTCGCGTACGCGGCTGCGGTCGGTCTGCTTCAGTTCGCTGTAGGTCTCGCCATCGTTGAGTTCGATTTCGATGCGCTCGATCTGCTGCTGCAGCGGCTTGCCGGGGACAAAGACCTCACCGGACTGGTTCGATGCAGAGGCGGCGGTGGCCAGGGTCAGGCCCGAGATCAGGACCGCCGACATCAGGAGGGACTTCATGACAAACGAATCCTTGTTTGAGTTGAGTGTTGACTGTATTCGCACCACCTTCACGCCAGCAAGTGCCATGCGCAGGGGCATCGGACGGCCTAGTGGTTGGTGGCAGGGTTGAAGTTGTTGAAGGTGCGCTGGTCGTTGAGCAGGGCCTTGCCCTTTTCCTCGATCCGGCGGCGCTCGGCCACGGTCAGGCAGCGGCTTTTAGGCATGTTGCTGCCGGTGGTGCGGGTGTGCTGGCAGATCTGGCGGCTGTCCTCGTGGGCGCGGACAAGAACGGTATTGATACGCTCCTGGTCGTTGAACACCTCCGCCTGGACCTGCGGCGGGAGCTCCTGAAGCGTGCGGTGGTCGCCCATGCGCTGGGTGATGCGCGCCAGTGCCTGCTGCACCTGGGCGCGGTCATCGGCGGAAATCTCGCTGTATTCGCCGTCATCGAGGGCCTTCTCAACCCGCCGGACCTGCTCGGCCACCGGGGCCTGCCCGTCCATCTGTATGGCGGTCTTCTCCGGCTTGGCGGAGACAGCACCAGACAGCCCCAGCAACAACGCGATCATCGTGATGCGGTACATCGCCAGCCTCCGGATCCATCCAGGAACGATGGGCGCCACTCTACGGCCGTCACGCCGCCTCCACAAGGGACTTCCGGCGGCATAAAAAAGACCCAGGCGGTGCCCCGCCTGGGTCTGAAGTCGTATCCCGATACCGATCCTGCTGAGAGGCAGAGCTGCGGTTCGCTGAAGGCTACGCCGGCGCCGATTAAAGGCGCGTTAAAGCCGGCCTCATTTGCCCATGAGAATTTCAAGCCATTGATTAATCATGGCTTTTTGATCTTCTCGACGTGCTCGATGATGCGCGTGGCCACATCCACCCCGCAGGCGGCTTCGATGCCCTCCAGCCCTGGCGTGGAGTTGACCTCCAGCACCAGCGGCCCACGCGCGGAGCGGATCAGGTCCACGCCACAGACCGACAAGCCCAGCGCCTTGGCCGAACGCACCGCCACCTGCTGTTCGGCGCGGCTGGCCTTGGCCGCAACCGCGGTGCCGCCGGCATGCAGGTTGGAGCGGAAGTCACCCTCCGGCGCCTGCCGCTGCATCGACGCCACCACCTGGTCACCGACCACGAAGCAGCGCAGGTCGGCGCCCTTGGCTTCGCCGATGAACTCCTGCATCAGGAAGTTGGCGTACAGGCCCCGCAGGGCCTCGACGATGCCACGCGAAGCGCTGGCCTTCTCGGTGAGGATCACGCCCCGTCCCTGGGTGCCCTCGTTGAGCTTCACCACGTGCGGCGGCGGGCCGAGCATGGACAGCAGGTCGACGGTGTCATCGGGGTTGTCGCCGAACACGGTGACCGGCATGTCGATGCCCTTGGCTGCCAGCAACTGGTGCGCGCGCAGCTTGTCGCGCGAACGCAGGATCGCATCGGACGGGTTGGGAGTGCGCGCGCCCATCAGCTCGAACTGGCGCAGCACGGCGGTGCCATAGCGGGTGATCGAGGCGCCGATGCGCGGGATGACCATGTCCACGCCGGTCATCGGCCGGCCCTTGTAGTGCATCGAAAAACCATCGGCGGCGATGCGCATGTAGCAGCGCAGCGGGTCGAGGATGCGAACGGTGTGGCCGCGCGCGCGGGCCGCCTCGACCAGCCGGCGGGTGGAGTACAGGGAGCTGTTGCGGGACAGGATGGCGAGCTTCATCGCGGCAGGATCGGACGGCAGGCGCGCAGCATAGCGCGGGCGTGTGGCGGGCGGATGATGCCCTGCAGGCCGCCGTATCTGCGTGCCTGCCGAGGCTGTGCGAAGATGGCTGTTGCCGGCTACAGGACAGGACACGGTCGGCTTACACAACCCAAGGAGAACCACAGATGCGAATGGGAATTCCGCTGTTGTTGCTGTTTGGCCTGATGGGGAGCGCCGCACACGTACAGGCTGCGCCCACCCACGCAGTCTCCCGGCTCTACTTCGATGCCAACAACACCCTGATCGGCCAAGGCCTGCGCTACTGCACGGGCAAGACACAGCACCAGGGCGTTGCCTCACACGCCAATACCCGCTGGATCGATGTTTCCTACGCCTGCCAGGGCGACTCGACCGACGTTTCCTATGGCAGCTGGGTGCCTGCACAACTGCGGCAGGACTTCTGCACGCTGTATGACGCCTGCACGTCACTGATGCCGTGGCCGGAACCCGGCCTGCCCGGCACCCTCGGCAACGGCTTCTACTCAGACTGACAGCCGGTAGTCGCCGCACTGTCTCCGGCGATGGCAGCACCGTCGCCGGAGACCCCACCCACTATACCCCGGAGACTTCATGCCGTTGACGATCCTTCCGCGTTTCTCCGAAGTGGATGTACTCGGCCACGTCACCAACACCGCCCTGCCCGTCTGGTTCGAGGAAGGTCGCCAGGAGATCTTCCGCCATTTCAGCCGCGAGGCCAGCATGCGCGACCTGACGCTGATCCTGCGCCGCTACGAAATCGACTTCCTGCAGCAGATACAGCCGGGACACGAAGTGCGCATCGAGACCCGCATCGAAAACATCGGCCGCTCCTCGCTGTCGATCGTGCAGCAGGCGTTCCAGTTCGAGGCCCTGGTGGCCAGCGGGCGCTGCGTGATGGTGCATTTCGACTACACAACCAACGCCTCGCGCGCCATCGATGCAGAGCAGCGCCGGGCATTGTCAGGGCTGTTTACCGAGGAGTATGCGCAACAGGTGCAGGCGGCAGGCGCATGAGCCATACGGAAGGCCGGTCATCCGCACCCGGTACTGCCCGCAGCCCATTTCTTCAGCTTTTCCAGCACTTTCCCGGCCTGCATCGACGACGCATGCCGGAACCTCCTTGTTTGCTTCGACGCAGTCTAACCTGTGACTGAGGGCCGCTGATCCGCGCGGGGCAGGCGCAGCGAGAAGCCCCCATCGCGGACACGCACGGCCAATGCGGTTTCCCGCCATTCCACAGGCAGCGCCAATGCCGTATATGGCGTGGGGATGCGTGTGATCGCCTCGAACGTCCAGTGTTCCTCATAGGCTTCGCAGCGAAGCGTTCCGTCATCGCCGACCGCGATGACATCGATCCAGGCCCCACTCCGGGTCTTGCCAGTGCCGCCCATCGCACGGCGGCCAATGGCCTGCCAACCCCCCTGCCAGTGGACGAGCCATACGCCCTCGATGGGACGCAGATCCCCATCAAGCACGCTTCCCGCCACCACCACGCATCGACCGGACGGGCTGGCAATGACCGTCTCCAGATCGCAGGCGTGACGGTCACTGGGCTCGCCATCAAGACAGAGCGCGTACGGGCAGATGCGCGCGAACAAGGTCGGATGCGCAGTCAGGCGCAGGTCATCGGGAAGCAGCGGGATGGCCTGCAGCACCCGGGCATCAGGCAGGACATGCCGCAACACCGGCGGCACCCCGGCGGCCAGCGCCGGATGCTCCTGTTCCAGCCATAGACCCCGGCAGGGGCGCAGCGTGGTCGATCGACTGGGAATATCCCGCAACCACATCGCGGCTTCGGCATCCCCGCCAAGCTGCCGGCGCTCGTGCAGCTCCTGCCAGAACAGGCTGGGAACAATCGCCAGCAGGTGCATCACCCTCTTGTCCGCTTCGTCGTAGACGATCACCGCTTCGCTGCGATCACTGTAGCCACTGGCCACACGCAGCGCGCTGCCCGCCAGCGCCAGCCACTCGCCGCTGGCATCGTGGCTGCCTGCGGTGGATACGCCCTCGACAATGGCGCCATCGCGCAGCATCAGGGTGCCGTAGGCCGGCCCGCCCATGCCCAGCTCGCCCCAATCCAACAGCACATCATGCGTGGGCGGCCGGGGGGCGAAGGGCAGCTTCGCCCGCGAGCGCAGCAGTGCGCCCCCTACGGCATCGCCGACCAGATCGAAGTGCTGCAGCACGCCGCCCAGGGCAAGGCATGCGGCCAGGCCAACGACCACACTCCAAGGCGACCACCACACCACGCAGATCGCTACCCATATCAGGAACGGCAGCCACTGGGTGAAACGGCGGAGGGCGATTCGATCAACGGTCATGCAGGCTGGGTGGCGGCGACTGTGCACCATTCAAACCTTCAACGCTGTGCCAGGCAATGGGGTTCGAACCGGCAATGCCGCTAGACTCTCGCTGATGATGGAATCGATGACTGCCGCGAATCACCGGAATCTGCTGCAGGACATGCTGCCGCGATGGAGAGCACTGGCCAAGGCCCCGGGCCAGCCGCGCCGCACGCTTCGCCTGCCGGATTGGCAGGCGGACTGGAACGCAGGCATGGCCTTGCTTGCACGCCATGCGCGCAATGGCGGTGAATCTGTGGAGGAACCGCTGCAGGGACATGCGGCCCTGGAGCATGCCTACGGCTGGGAGACGGTTGCACAGACCGGCAGCAACCTGCTGCTGAAAGGCGTTGACCGCGGCTTCGCCCCCACGGCGTTGCAGCAGATGCATGCCGACGTAGCAGATCTCTGGCTCGAGCATGCGCATTTGCTGGCCCTTGCCCGGGACAGCCTGCAACAGCAAGGCCACGACATCGCGCTGGCTGCGTCGTTGCAATCGCGTACAACGCAGCACTACGAATACGCACTGCAGCTGTTGTCACTGGGCGTGCTGCTGGATGCGCAGGAACGCCTGCCGGCGCTGGTGGAGAAGGTGCTCTGTTTCGACACCGACCGCGTGCTGGACTACCTCAGCGCGCCGGCGCTGGGCCTGGTGGAAGCCAGTGATGAGGTCTTTCATCCGCGACCGTTCGCCGAGCTGTTCGCGCCGCTGCGCGACGGTGAAGCGTTCGACCCTTCACTGCTGGCCGGCTACCTGCAGGTGCAGTACCGCGACTTCTTCCTGCTGCCGCCAAAGGCTCAAAAGCGGACCCGGCGCCTGATCGGGCCGAACGCGTGGGGCTACTGGGCATTTGAAGTGGCTGCGCTGGTGGTGCTGTATGGCGGTGACGACGCCACGCTACGCACCTGCCCCCACTACCCTTCCGACCTGGTGGACTTCGCCCGGCGTTGAGTCAGGCACCCGGCAGGCCGGAAACACCGCCGAATCGATTCTCTTCCTCGTTGCCCGGCAGAAGCATGACCGGGAAGAGGACGAACACACCCAACGGGATGAAGGCGATCACGACGTACCAGCCGGACTCGTCGATGTCGTGCAGTCGTCGAACGGCCAGGGCCAGCATGGGCGGAAGGAGGACGATGACCGCGCAGACCGTCATGACCCACCCCAGCGTCCGGAATGGCTCGAAGGCCTCCCCATCGAGCAGCACGGTGCCCGTCAGCCAGTATCCGCCGTCCATCAAGGTGTAGCCCACTGCCACCACAAGGGCAGCAGACAGGGAGTACGACCAGAACTCCTTCCGGTTGGATCGCCCTGAAAAATCAAAGCAACGCCTGAGGGGCAAAAGTGCGGGGATCATTCGCGCTCCGGGCAGCGGACGATGGGAGGCAAGGGTTAACGATCTTTTAGCATCCCCAAGCCCAGCACCAACTGAACCCTGCGGCCCAGCGGGCCCGGCAGACAGCGGAGGTTGCAGGAGCCCGCCGCGGCAGCCGCGCAGCCAGAGACGCAGCGCGAACTACCGCACATTTCCATAGACGTGGGCATTCTGAATCGGATCACTGGCTTGCAGCACTGGCGGATTGGTCGAATTCCAGTTTTCCAGAATGGCGCCTCTGCTAGCGTCACGACTCACTCATGGATTCGAGGTTTTGAATGGCTGCGATTTCTTTTCCGCTGATGCTGGCACTGCTTTCCACCCAGGCCCCGATGGCCGCAAACGCGGAAGGTGACTACACCAGAGCCGCGGGGGCTTCGATCGGGCCTGGCATCTGCGACCCCGGCATGGACATGCTGCCGAACGGCGGAGGGGTGGTGATCCGGCGCTGCGGCACGAATGGAACGGTCGCTGGCGTTGGCAGCAATATCGATGCTGCGACGGCCAACGCCAATGGCTTCCTTGCCGTCGCCGAGGAAGGACCCGTCTGCAGTGTCTTCGCACGCGATCCCTATGTCAGCATCCCGGCACCGGGTGTTGGCATCAAAGCGGAATGCAGTTCCACACCGCTTTCCGCCTATGGCATGACGACCACCACTGCGGGACAGAACGTACTTGAGCTGGCCATCAACCTGGCGGCGACGCAGGCCTGGTGCAATGTCGACTACTACTATGGGTCGGCGCATGGCTATAAGTATCCCTACACCTGCAACCGCCCGGGCCAGTCCTGGAGCGTTGCCGGTCTTGGCTCCAGCGTCGACGATTCAAACGCAATGGCAATGCGGCTTGTGAAGAAATCATCCAAGACCGGTACGCACTGCTATTTTGACAACGCCGAGTTGAATGGCGTCGTCTTCCGCGCATACCTGCACTGCAACGGATCGACCTATACCGGTTTCGGGAGTTCCGTCACTGCCGCGGCCAAGGACGCGGCTGCGCAAGCGGGCGCATAAGCCACCCGGGCTGTGGTTCGGAAGAGCCACAGCCCGACGCATTGAAGAATGAGGTTCCGGCGCCGTTGCCACACGCTGGACTGGGGTGTGGTTCAACGATTGCGCCGCGTCTGCCTGGGGTGAACACCCTGGAGACATGGAGCGGGCGATGGGAATCGAACCCACGTCAGTAGCTTGGGAAGCTACAGCTCTACCATTGAGCTACGCCCGCATTGCGGGTGAAAGTCTATGCGGAGCGGCCGGTGTTGCGCAATGGTGGCCGCCGCACCCGCCGGGCATGGCCCGGCGCTGCCGTGCAGGCATCCCAGGCACCTTGCGGTGCCCGGGATGTTGCATTCATCAGAAGCTGCCACCCACGGTGGCGAAGATCGTCGCGTCACGGGCACGCTTCTGCGCGGCCGTGGTGCTCAGGCCAACGTTGCCCTGCAGGCCGAACAGGTCCATGCGCGCACCCAGTACGGCAGTGGCGTAGTTCTTGTCGAAGTCCAGGCCCGGCACGCGGTAGCTGCCCAGTTCCGGCAGGGTCTGCAGCCACGCGCTGGCCTGCTTGGTGTCCTCGAACTCGTGGTCGTAGGTCACCTGCACGTACGGCTTGACGGTGCCGCCATCGAAGCGGGCCTGCCAGCCGATGCGGCCGACGGTCGAGTCGACGTTCTGGCGGTCGTAGCCCAGGGCGGTGGCCAGCGTGCCCGCAGCGGCGCTTTCGCTGTAACCGTCGATCTTGACCTTCTGCCAGATCACCGCAGCGATCGGGCCGTGGCGGAAGCCACCCTCGGTGCCGAACTCGTAACCGGCATTCAGTGCGGCGGTCAGGTTGCTGCCATCCGGCGAGCCACCGTGTTCGCGGGTAGCCGGGCCCAGCTGGACCTTGCGGTTCACGTCATACGACAACCAGGTGTAGCTGACCTGGCCGTTGACCCAGACGCGGTCGCCATACCAGGCAGCGAACAGGCCGGCGGTGGTGTCCTTCTGGGTGAAGTCGCCACGGCTGTTGCCGAAGTCGGCACTCATGCGACCGAAGCCGGCGAAGCCGCCGACCACCACGCCGTTGCGTGCCCAGTCGACACCAAACAGGCCGGCCGGCGCCACGCCGTCGTACAGGTCGGCGTGGTCATAGCGCTGCAGGTCACCGCGCACGCCACCCCACCACGACAGGCCATCGGCCGGACGGGCGCCGAGGTGGTTGCTGACCTGGTCGGCACGCGAACGGCCGACGGTCTGTGCCGAGTGGCTCAGCACCTGCTGCAGGCGCGGAGCCTCCAGCACCGAGACGGCGTACTGGCCCAGCAGCTGGTGACCGGTAACGGTGGGATGCACGCCATCGGCGAACAGATAGGTCTGGTACGCATCGGGGCTGACGTAGGTGGTCGGGTTGCAGCCGATGATGCTGCCCGTGGTGTTGGCCGGGTTGATCTTGCAGGCGGTGCCGGTGACGTTGGTGAAGCCGTACATGCCCGGGTTGGCGGTCACTTCACGCAGGATGCTGAAGGTATCGAGCGGAATGAACTCGATGCCCGCCTGCTTCAGGCCGCCATACAGCGCCTTGTTGTAGCCGACCGACATGGCGGTGGCGGCTGCTGCATTGGGGCCGCGGAACTGCGGGGTGATGCCCACGTCCGGCAGGTTCGGCACCAGCACGTACTGGGCACCGGCCTGCTTCAGGGCACCGACCAGCGCGATCTGGTCGGTGACCGCCGCACCGATGATGCCCTGCACCTGGGCCGGCGGCGCACCCGCACCGGCAGCGCCGGCGGCGGCAAACAGGTCGTTTGCGCCACCCCAGACGGTATACAGGGCGTTACGGTCAGCCTTGCCACCGTTTGCCGCCAGGTAGCGGGCCGCCTGCGACTTCAACGAAGGGATCGCGCCGAGGGCACCACTGCCTTCGACCGACACGCGGGCCCCGCCGACAGCATAGTTGTCGCCGTTCTGGCCGTTGCCGTTGGGGTCCTTGTTAAGGCCGTAGTAGTTGGCGACCTGCTGCGACCACACCCAGCCCGGGTTGGTGGTGAACTGGCCGGAGAGCCCCTGCGTGGCCTCGGGCAGCAGCGGGCGGAAGTAGCCGGCGTCGGTGAGGCTGTCACCGAAGAACACCGCCTTGGAGTACGGATTTTCGCCTGCCATGGCCGGCAGCGCGGCCAGTGCGATCGCAGCCGCCATGAGGGAGCGGATCGGGTGTTTGCTGAGCTGCATCTAGGAACTCCTGTGGGGTAAACAAGTTGGAATCCGGCGCACGTACGCCGGCGCACGGTCAATGGTTTCACCGCGCCGCCGTTTGCTCACGCTGCGCCGCCGCATGGATTGTCGCCTGACCACGCCGAAACCTGCTGTGCCGGAGCTGGCGCCCGGTTCAAATTACAAACGTTCCGATCCCGACGGGCTATCAGCGACAATGCAGGGATGAACATCCAGCTCAACGGCGAACCCCGCACCCTGCCCGCCTCGGCGACCCTCCACGACCTGCTTGAGGCCGAGCAGCTGCTGCAGCGCCGGGTGGCGGTGGAGGTCAACGGCGAGATCGTCAGCCGCAGCCGCCATGGCGAGCATGTCCTGGTTGAAGGCGACGTGGTGGAGATCGTGCACGCGCTGGGCGGGGGCTGAGGCCATCCCGGGTAGTGCCGGCCGCTGGCCGGCAATCCGACGCCGTCAGGCACCCTGCATCTGCCGGCCAGCGGCCGGCACTACCTTTACCCTTCTGCTGGCTGCACGCCATTGCGTGATCCCATCTTCAGGCGGATAAGCGATAATCGCGCCATGAACGTTCATGTCTCCCCCGATTCGCTGGTGATCGCCGGCAAGACCTATGGCTCGCGGCTGCTCACCGGCACCGGCAAGTTCAAGGATCTGGAAGAAACCCGCCTGGCCACCGAGGCTGCAGGCGCCCAGATCGTCACCGTGGCCATCCGCCGCACCAACATCGGGCAGAACCCGGGCGAGCCGAACCTGCTCGACGTGCTGCCGCCGGAGCGCTACACCATCCTGCCCAACACCGCCGGCTGCTACACCGCCGAAGACGCGGTGCGCACCTGCCGGCTGGCGCGCGAACTGCTGGACGGCCACAACCTGACCAAGCTGGAAGTGCTGGGCGACCAGAAGTCGCTGTACCCGGACGTGGTGCAGACCCTCAAGGCCGCCGAACAGCTGGTCAAGGACGGCTTCGAAGTGATGGTCTACACCTCCGACGACCCGATCCTGGCCAAGCGCCTGGAAGAGATCGGCTGCGCTGCAGTGATGCCGCTGGCTGCGCCGATCGGTTCGGGCCTGGGCATCCAGAACAAGTACAACCTGCTGCAGATCATCGAAGACGCCAAGGTGCCGATCATCGTCGACGCCGGCGTGGGCACCGCGTCGGATGCGGCGATCGCGATGGAGCTGGGCTGCGACGGCGTGCTGATGAACACCGCCATTGCCGGTGCGCGCAGCCCGGTGCTGATGGCCAGTGCGATGCGCAAGGCGGTCGAGGCCGGCCGCGAGGCCTTCCTGGCCGGGCGCATCCCGCGCAAGCGCTACGCCAGCGCCTCCTCCCCGGTGGATGGGTTGATCGGCTGATGACCAATCCCTTCGACAGCGCCGGTTCCAAGGCCCCGCCCAAGCCCTTCACCGTGAGCGAGGGCCGCCGCGAGGTCCGCAGCTTCGTGTTGCGCCAGGGCCGCTTCACGCCTGCCCAGCAGCGCGCGTTCGACGAACGCTGGCCGCGCTTCGGCATCGACTACAACGGCCAGCCGCGTGATCTGGACGCCACCTTCGGCCGCCCGGCGCACAAGGTGCTGGAAATCGGCTTCGGCAATGGCGCGGCCATGCGCTTTGCCGCCCAACACGATCCGTCGCGCGACTACATCGGCATCGAAGTGCATGCGCCCGGCGTGGGCCGGCTGCTGAACGCGCTGGCCGACGACAACGCCGACCACGTGCGCCTGTACCACCACGATGCGGTGGAAGTGCTGCAGAACGAGATCGCCGATGGCGCGCTGGATGAAGTGCGCATCTACTTCCCGGACCCGTGGCACAAGAAGCGCCACAACAAGCGCCGCCTGCTGCAGCCGGCGTTCGCCGAACTGATCGTGCGCAAGCTGCGCCCGGGCGGCCGCCTGCACTGCGCCACCGACTGGGAAGACTACGCCGAGCAGATGTGGGACGTGCTCGACGCCACCGCTGGCCTGGTCAACCGCGCCGGCCCGCGTGGCAGCGTGCCTCGCCCCGACTGGCGGCCGCAGACCCACTTCGAGACCCGCGGCCAGAAGCTCGGCCATGGCGTCTGGGACCTGTTGTACGACCGCACCTGATGATCGCCTGAGGACGCTGCGCCCCACATGGATACCGCGCTGACGCTGACCACTGACATGAAGCTCGTGCTCGGGCTGGTCGGCTTCACGATGGCGATGTTCCTGTTCGAGCGCATCCGCGCCGACGTGGTTGCGCTGGTGGTGCTGGTGGTACTGGGCGTGACCGGCCTGATCGCACCAGAGGAGATCTTCGGCGGTTTCTCCGGTAACGCGGTGATGAGCATCATCGCCACCACCATCCTCGGCGCCGGCTTGGACCGCACCGGGGCGCTGAACCGGCTGGCCGCCTGGCTGCTGCGCCGTGGCCATGGCGTCGAGCAACGGCTGCTGATGATGACCACGGCCATCGCCGGCCTGAACTCGTCCTTCATGCAGAACCCGTCGGTGATGGCGCTGTACCTGCCGGTCGCCTCGCGGCTGGCGGCGCGCACGGGCCTGACCATGCAGCGGCTGCTGCTGCCGATTTCGGCGGCGATCGTGATGGGTGGCGCGCTGACCATGGTCGGCAACTCGCCACTGATCCTGCTGAACGATCTGCTGGCCTCGGCCAACAACAACCTGCCCTCGGGCCTGGCCACCATCGAACCACTGCGCATGTTCGCGCCGCTGCCGATCGGCGTGGCGCTGCTGATCGCTTCGCTGCTGTACTTCCGCTACTACGGCGACCGCAAGCTGGTGGAAGAGGAAAGCCTGGTCAACGACGGGGTCACTCCGGCGCGCACCGAAAGCTACTTCGCCAAGACCTATGGCATCGAAGGCGATGTGTTCGAGCTGGTGGTCAGCGCTGAAAGCCCGCTGGTCGGCATGACGCTGGGCGAGGCCGAGAACCTGCATGACGCGCCGCTGCTGCTGGCCCTGAAAACCGGCAACGACACCCGCCTGGCGCCACCGGCGGAAATGCGCATCTGGGTCGGCAGCGTACTGGGGGCGATGGGCCCGCGCGAGCAGATCCACGATTTCGCGCAGAACCAGTTCCTGCGCATGTCCTCGCGCCTGAAGCACCTGGGCGACCTGTTCAATCCCAGCCGCGCCGGCATCTCCGAGGCGGTGGTGCCGCCTACCTCGAACGTGATCGGCAAGAGCGCGGCCGATCTGCGCCTGCGCAAGGAGCGCGGCATCAGCCTGCTGGCGATCAACCGCGACAAGCAGGTGATCCGCGAGGACGTGCGCGACGTGCAGCTGCGCGCCGGCGATATGCTGGTCTTCCACAGCATCTGGACCGACCTGGCGCAGGCCGCCCGCAGCCGTGACTTCGTGGTGGTGACCGACTACCCGACCGGCGAGCAGCGCCCGCACAAGTTCAAGATCGCCATGGCGATCTTCGCCTTGACCATCCTGATCGCGCTGACCAGCAAGCTGCCGGTGGCGCTGACGCTGATGACCGGCGTGGCCGGCATGCTGCTGACCGGCGTGCTGCGCATGGACGAGGCCTACGCCTCGATCAACTGGAAGACGGTGTTCATGATGGCCGGGCTGATCCCGCTCGGCTGGGCGATGGATTCCAGTGGCGCGGCGGCATGGGTGGCCGGCCATACCATCGACAAGCTACCCACCGGTATTCCGGTATGGGTACTGGAGGTGGCGCTGGCGCTGCTGACCACGGCGTTCTCGCTGGTCATCAGCCATGTGGGCGCCACCATCGTGATGGTGCCCATTGCGGTGAACCTTGCGCTGGCGGCGGGCGGCAACCCGACGGCATTCGCGCTGATCGTGGCGCTGTCGGCGTCCAACAATCTGATGACGGCCTCCAACCCGGTGATTTCGATGATCACCGGCCCGGCCAACTACACCCCGCGCGAGATGTGGCGGGTCGGCGGCCCGCTGTCGCTGATCTACACCTGCGTGGTGGTGCTGATGATCAACCTGATGTTCTGAGGGTTGGGTTTGTTGGCAGGGCTGCGCCCTGCACCCGCAGAGGCCGAAGCAACGGCAACGGCAAAAGCGTGCATTTCGTGGGATGGCGGGGTGGGTCCGGTTGCGGGGGACGCTGCAAGTACGTCCCTGTAAGCTCGGTCGCCGCTTGCTCGTGTGCGCTTTCCTGCGCACACGGCAAGACCGGGGTTGGGCTTCCTGCCCAACCCGCCCGAGGCATGCCTCGGGCCCATGCGGCTCACGCCCCCGCAACCGGACCCACCCCGCCTTCGACAGATTTCTGCGATCTGTCGGAACGGCGTCGTGCACCGCTTTAGTAGGTGTCGACCTTGGTCGACACGGTAGATCCACGCCATGCGTGGATGGATCTCTGGATATCTGTTGATCCGGTGGGTGCGGACCGTTGGTCCGCACACCGATAGGTCAGGCCAGGTAGATTTGCCCGTCGCGCACATCCACCGGCACGGCGCGCAGGCGGTCGCCCTTGCAGGGGCCGGCGATGCAGTCGCCGCTGTCCAGCGCGAACGAGGCGCCGTGGGCGGCGCACACCAGGTGGCCTTCGCGGCTCTTCAGGAACTGGCCCGGCGCCCAGTCCAGGCGACGGCCGGCGTGCGGGCAGATGTTCAGGAACGCACGCACCTGCGCGCCGTCGCGGTACAGCACCAGCGATTCGGCATCGCCATCAACCACCGCTTCGACCTCGGCAAACGCGCCATCGGCAATGGCATCAAGGGCGATCAGGGCAGCGGCGGCAGTCATGGCGAAGGCTCGGACAGTAAACGCGCATTGTCGCACGCCCGCTCAGGTGACTGGCTGCAACATGAACACAAGTCATTGATTCGTAATAAGCACAGGCTATATTTAACGAGTTTTTCACTCAATGACAGTGGCACCTCCCGATACTCTGGTTTCGCTGATCCC
Source organism: Stenotrophomonas sp. 99219_Sma (assembly GCF_056480785.1). Lineage (NCBI taxonomy): Bacteria > Pseudomonadati > Pseudomonadota > Gammaproteobacteria > Lysobacterales > Lysobacteraceae > Stenotrophomonas > Stenotrophomonas sp. 99219_Sma. The sequence goes on from NZ_CM151117.1 coordinate 3,642,760, forward strand.
AGCCTATCGAGCCGTCATGTTCAATCGCGCATCCGCCTTCAACCAGTTCCGCACCCTGTTCGCGCCGCGCAAGCCGCGTCACCCGCTGGTGCGCGTGGCCGTGGGCCTGCTTGGCCTGGCGATCCTGGCCGCGATGGTGTTCATCGGCGTATTCGTCGGTGCGGCAATGATCCTGGTCGGCCTGGCGTGGAAGCTGCTGGCCTCGCGCAAGCCGGGCGTTGCCCGTCCGGTCGATCCGACCGTGGTCGAAGGCGAGTACCGCGTGGTGCGCAAGCCGGTGCTGCCGGCCTCGCGTTGATCCACGCCCTCCGCGCCCGCTGACGGCGGGCGCCATGCGTTCTAGACTGCGGGCACGCCCTTCCTGGATGCCCGCATGTCCGATGTCTCCGATGTGATCCCTGCCGTAGCCCTGCCGCGTGTGCCGGTAGCCGGTGGCGGCAGCTTCCCCGTGCACCGTATCTACTGCGTCGGCCGCAACTTCGCCGACCATGCCCGCGAAATGGGCGCAGCAGTGCCGGCGGCCGACGATCGCGGCCGTCCGATGTTCTTCAGCAAGCCGGCCGATGCGATCGTGGTCGGCCACGACGATGCCATCCCCTATCCCCCGGCAACCGCCAACCTGCACCACGAAGTGGAGCTGGTGGTGGCGATCGGCCGTGATGCGCCAGCCGGCGAACTGGCCGTGGCCGATGCCGATGCTCTGGTCTACGGCTATGCCGTCGGACTGGATCTGACCCGCCGCGACCTGCAGGCCGCCGCCAAGGACAAGGGCCATCCGTGGGATGCAGCCAAGGGCTTCGATGCCTCGGCACCGATCAGCGAGATTGTCCATGCCGCTGAAGTGGGCGACCTGGCCGCGCTGAACCTGTCGCTGGAGGTCAACGGCGAAGTGCGCCAGCAGGCGCTGCTGGACCAGATGATCTGGAACGTGCCGGAGATTCTGCATGAGCTGTCCAAGCTGTGGCAGCTGCGTGCCGGCGACCTGGTGTTCATGGGTACCCCGTCCGGAGTGGCCGCGCTGAAGCCCGGCGACCGCTTCAGTGCCCGCCTGGAAAACGTGGCCGAGCGCCACGGCGTGATCGCCGGCTGACATCACCTGCGCTACCCTGCGCGCTGTCCACTTCCCCCACCGGAGAAAAACAACAATGGGAATGCTCACCGAGTTCAAGGAATTCGCGATGCGCGGCAACGTCATCGACCTCGCCGTCGGCGTGGTGATCGGCGCGGCCTTCGGCAAGATCGTGACCGCACTGGTCGAGAAGATCATCATGCCGCCGCTGGGCATGCTGATCGGCAAGGTGGATTTCTCGCAGCTGGCCTGGACGTTGTCACCGGCCAGCATCGGTGCCGACGGCAAGGAAATCCCGGCCGTGGTGATCGGCTACGGCGACTTCATCAATACGCTGATCCAGTTCGTGATCGTGGCCTTCGCCATCTTCCTGGTGGTCAAGACGATCAACCGCCTGTCGCGCAAGCAGGAAGCCGCCCCGGCCGCACCGGCCGAGGAAGTGGTGCTGCTGCGCGAGATCCGCGACAGCCTGAAGAAGTAAGGGTGCTGGGCGCCGACTGGCGCCCCACCCATCTGTAGAGTCGAGCCATGCTCGACTGGGCGAAATGAAGCAGTCGAGCATGGCTCGACTCTACATAAGCATGTGAAAGCCCCGCCCTGGCGGGGCTTTCGCTTTGCCGGTCATGGCGGAAAACAGCGTTCGCGCCAGCCATGACCTCCCGCCCATGCGCCGGGCTGAACGACTGTTAAGCTCCAAGGCTTGGTCCCTTCCCGGAGCTGTCCATGCGTCGCCGCGTCCTTGCCATCGCATCCTCCCTCGCCCTGCTGGCCGCCCCGGCCTTCGCGGCGCCGCACACCACCACCCTGCCCCCGGCGTCGCTGGCCACCGCCGCGCAGCTGCGCGACCAGGCGCTGGCCGATGACACCGGCTGGAAAGTGGTTGAATCGCTCACCACCGAAATCGGCCCGCGCATCGCCGGCAGCGAGGCCGACGCCCGCGCCGTGGCCTGGGCCGAAGCCAAGTTCAAGGCCCTCGGCTTCGACAAGGTGTGGAAGGAACCGGTGACGTTCCCGAAGTGGGAGCGCCGCAGTGAACACGCCGCGGTGACCGGCAGGAACCCGCAGCCGCTGCAGATCACGGCGCTGGGTGGCAGCCCGGGCGGCACCGTTGAAGCCGAAGTGGTCCGCTTCGCCGACCTGGCCGCACTGCAGGCCGCACCGGCCGGTTCGCTGAAGGGCAAGATCGCGTTCGTCGATTACCAGATGCTGCCGTTCCGCGATGGCCGCGACTATGGCCGTGGTGGCGCGATCCGCAGCAAGGGCCCGTCCGAAGCAATTCGCAAGGGCGCGGTCGGTTTCCTGATGCGCTCGGCCGGTACCGACTCGCATCGCGTGCCGCACACCGGCATCACCCGCTTCGACGACGGCCTGACCCCGGTGCCGTCTGCAGCACTGTCGGTGCCCGACGCCGACCAGCTGGCCCGCCTGCTGGCACGTGGCAGCACCACGGTGAAGGTGGCGCTGGACTGCGGTTGGGATGGCACCGCCACCTCGTACAACGTGATCGGTGAGATCACCGGCCGCAGCCTGCCGAAGGAAGTGGTGGTGATCGGCGGCCACCTGGATTCCTGGGATCTGGGCACCGGCGCGGTGGATGACGGCGCAGGCGTGGGCATCACCATGGCTGCGGGCCATCTGATCGGCCAGCTCAAGCAGGCGCCGAAGCGCACCATCCGCGTGATCGCGTTCGCCAACGAAGAACAGGGCCTGTATGGCGGCAAGGCCTACGCCGAGGCGCATGCCAAGGACGTGGCCCTGCACCAGCTGGCGGCCGAGAGTGACTTCGGTGCCGGCCGCATCTATGCCTTCAATACCGGTTCGCCGAACCCGGAAGGCTCGCGCGAAGCGACGAAGCAGATTGCCGAAGTGATGAAGCCGCTGGGCATCGAGTACCAGGCCGACAAGGGTGGCCCGGGCCCGGACGTCGGCCCGTTGGCCGCCAAGGGTGGCGCGTGGGCATGGCTGGCGCAGGACGGCTCGGACTACTTCCACCTGCACCACACCGCCGACGACACGCTGGACAAGATCGACCCGAAGGCGCTGGCGCAGAACGTGGCCGCGTACACCGTGTTCGCGTACCTGGCCGCGGAAGCCGATGGCAGCTTCGGCAGCGAGGCCAAGGCGACCACGCCGCCGAACGAATGATGCGGTAGCGCCGGGCCATGCCCGGCGAAAGCAGCGGGAAGAGCGGTGCGAACCAAGGTTCGCACCCACCTGGCAAGGGCGCACCCACCGGGCGATGGCGTGGGTCAGAGCCCTCGCCGTGGCGAGGGATCTGCCCCGATCCTGTCAGCCCTCCCACACGCTGGTGTTGCGCACACCCAGCAGCTTCGGGTTGAACAGCGGATCCTTGCCCGCCTGGCGATGCTGTTCGTAGTCGCGCAGCGCCGCCAGCGCTGGCTTCTGCAGCAGCAGGATGGCGATGATGTTCAGCCAGCTCATCAGGCCGACGCCGATGTCGCCCAGCGACCACGCGATCGTTGCACTGTTCACCGCTGAGTAGCCGGTCGCGGCCAGGAACAGAAGCTGGAACCCGCCCATCACCCACGGCGCGGGACGATCACGGCACAGGTAGCTGATATTGGTCTCGGCCATGTAGTACAGCGCCAGGATGGTGGTGAACGCGAACGGCAGGATCGCCAGCGCCACGAACGAGCGGCCGAAGCCCGGCAGCGCGGACTCCACCGCGTGCTGCACGAAGCGCGGCCCGGCCTCGACGCCAGGCAGATTGCCCAGCAGCAGGCGCGCCTCATCCGGAATGCCGTTCACAGCCGGGTCGTAGACGTTGTACAGGCCCGTGGACAGGATCAGGAAGGCGGTAGCACTGCACACCACCATCGTGTCGATGTAGACCGAAAATGACTGCACCAGGCCCTGCTTGACCGGATGGGTGACTTCGGCGGCGGCGGCTGGATGCGCACCGCTGCCCATGCCGGCCTCGTTGGACAACACGCCACGGCGCACGCCCCACTGGATGGCGGTGCCGATCATTGCACCGAACGCTGCATCCACACCGAATGCACTGCGCAGCACCAGCATGATCACCTCCGGCACTTTCTCTGCATTGAGCACCATTACCAGTGCCGCCACCAGCAGATACGCCACCGCCATCAACGGCACCACCCACTCGGCAACCCGCGCGATGCGGCGCACACCGCCGATCAGGATCACGCCCAGCACCACCAGCAGAACCGCCGTGGTGGTCATCACCGGCACGTCCCAGGCTTCGTTCACCGCACTGGTGATCGCATTGGACTGGGTGCCGGCCAGCATCGCACCGGCCAGCACGGTGACCAGCGCAAACAGCACTGCATACCAGCGCTGGCCCAGGCCTTTCTCGATGTAGTACGCGGGGCCACCGCGGTACTGGCCCTTGGCATCGCGGTCCTTGTAGATCTGTGCCAGCGTGGATTCGATGAAGGCGCTGGAGGCGCCGAGGAAGGCGACGATCCACATCCAGAAGATCGCGCCCGGGCCACCAAAGGCGATGGCCATGGCAACGCCGGCGATGTTGCCGACGCCGACGCGGCTGGACAACGACAGCGACAGGGCCTGGAACGGTGACACACCGGCTTCGGAGCGCTCGTGCCGGAACATCAGGCGCAGCATCTCCGGCAGCGCGCGCAACTGGATGAAGCGGGTACGCACGCTGAAGTACAGGCCGGCGAGCAGGCAGAGCACCACCAGGTACGGGCTCCAGACGATGCCGAGGATGGTGTTGACGATGGATTCGATGTTCATCGGCAGCCCCTCAGAAGAACATGCCCAGGGCGACCTGGGGGCTGATGATGCGGCCGGTGTTGCGCCCGGCCACGGTGAATTCGACGCCGGCGATCAGGCCCAGCGACGGGCTGAAGTGATACTCCACCGCCGGCGCCAGGCTGACGTTGCGGCTGGCCGGACGGTGCTCTTCAATCCGCTCGATCGCACCACTGCCGTTGCGTGCGAAGCCGCTCAGACGCTGGCCGGTCTCGCGGCTGGCGGCCATTTCCATCACCCCCACCCAGCGCGAATTGAAGCTGTACTCGGCGCCTACCGACAGGCCCAGTACCGAGCCGCGCGAAATGTGCCCCTGGAAGCTGTCATCGGTGCCGTACACGCTGGTGCCGGAAATGGCAGTGCGCGACGGTGCCGGCCCGGCGCTGAGCTGGGCGCGCCAGCGCACGGGGCGGTCATTGCCCAGCCACACCACCTGCTGCACGCCCAGCGCCGCGGTGGTGCGCTGCACGCCGTCACCCTGCGCATCCAACGGATTGCCGGTGATGCGATCGTGGCTGCCGGTACTGAAGCGCTGCACAAGCGCGACCGAGATGGCCGGCCGGGTGCCATCGGCATTCGGCGCCTGCAGCAGGTACTGCAGGCGCGCGGTGGTGTCACCGGCGCGGAAGCCGCTGCTGCGCGCACTGCCGGATTCGGAGCGCGAGGCGCTGAGATTGACCTGGCCCATCACCCGGTCACTGAAACCATAGATGATCGGCACCACCGTGGCCCAGGCGCCACTGTGCTCGGCACTGCGGCGACGATCACCGTTGTTGTCGTAGTGGTCGCGGCTGTCGACCCGCACCAGATAGGGCTCGATGTACCAGTTGCCCTGCGGCAGGCCGGCGGGATTGGGAGTGATCAGCGGTCCCGTGAAATTGACGCCATCCAGACTGCGTTCCGCGGCCTGTAGCGATGGTGCGGCAAGCGCAGCGAGTGCCAGCACCAGGCAAGTGCGACGTGTGCGGCGTTGGATTCGATGCATGGAACCACTCCTGTACGACGTTGGAAGGAACTCCACCGTGCGGCGCGGGAAACGGCCCAGCAATGAGACAAATACTAAAATCGCTTGCGTACCCATCAAGCGTGTTTGAAGCAACGTAAGCTGACGCAGATGACCCAGTTTGCTGCGCGTGCATTGTTTGCGCTCTTGCGCCGCGCAAAAGAAAACCCGGCCGCGAGGGCCGGGTCAGGAGATCAACACAGCATCAGCACGACGGGATCAGCCGTGGCGGCGGCTCGCCCACTGCGCCAGCAACACGGCCGTGGCCGAGGCCACGTTCAGGCTTTCCACCGCGCCGCTGCCGGGAATCGACAGCTGCTGGTCACACTGACTGGCCAGGCCGCGGTCCATGCCCTCGCCTTCGGCGCCCATCACGTACACCAACCGTTCCGGCAGCGACGCACGGAACACGTCGTCGCCACCATCAACGAGGGTCGCAGCCAGCCCGAAGCCGGCCGCACGCAGCTGCGCCATCGCCTGGGCGGTCTCCGGCAACTGCACCAGCGGCACCGACTCCGCACCACCTTCGGCCACGCGCGCAGCGGCACCGGACAGCGCCAGCGTGCTGCCAGCCGGCAGCAGCAGCGCCTTGACGCCGAAGTGAGCGGCCGAGCGCAGGATCGCACCGAAGTTGTGCGGATTGCCGACACCGTCCAGCCACAGCGCCAACGCCGGGCCTTCGCCCAGATCCTCCAGCCACTGCGCCAGCGGTACGACAGGCGCGCGCAGCACGTCGGCCACCAGGCCTTCGTGGTGCGTGGTAGCGGCCAGTTTGTTGAGGTCGCCCTCCTCCACCACGCGGTAGCCCACACGGTTGGCCACGCACCACTTCAACACCGGCTGCATGCGCGGAATCAGCGCGTCCACCAGGTACAGCTTGCGCAGCGCCTGCGGGCGCTTGGCGAACAGGGCCTGCACGGCGTTCCAGCCATACAGGCGCAGTTCGTCATTGCCACGCCCCGGCGGTGGCGGGGTGCCGCCCTCACGCGGTGGCAGCGGGGTGGCCCGCGGCGGTCGCGACGACGGGCGGCGGGCGTTCTTCCAGGGATCATTCACTACGGGACAACTCCAGCTTGCGTTGACGCCAGAAATCGGCGTTCTTGATGCCCAGGGCATCGGGGTCGAAAATCGGATCCAGGCCCAGCTTCTTCTGCCGCTCGTAATCGCGCAGGGCCAGGATGGCCGGCTTCTGGATGATGAGGATGGCGATGATGTTCAGCCAGGCCATCAGGCCCACGCCGATGTCACCCAGCGCCCAGGCCAGGGTTGCATTATGGAACGCGCCGAACACCACCATGCCGATGATGCCCAGGCGCAGCACCAGCACGGTCAGCGGACGCTTCTTGTTGTGGTTCACATAGCTGAGATTGGTCTCGGCCATGTAGTAGTACGCCATGATGGTGGTGAAGGCGAAGAAGAAGATGGCGATGGACACGAACGCCGAGCCCCAGCCCGGCAGCACGGCTTCCACACCCGCCTGGGCATAGCCCGCGCCTTCCGGAATGCCGGCCAGGCCCTGGAAGATCGGCGGGGCGCCGGCACCTGCCGGCGAGTACACGTTGTAGGTGCCGCTGGCCAGGATCAGGAACGCGGTGGCGGTGCACACCATCATGGTGTCGAAGTAGATGGCGAAGGCCTGCACGTAGCCCTGCTTGGCCGGGTGCGAGACTTCCGAGGCGGCTGCCGCGTGTGGGCCCGAGCCCTGGCCGGCTTCGTTGGCGTAGATGCCGCGCTTGATGCCCCACTCCACCGCCAGGCCCATCATCGCGCCGAACGCGGCGTGGGTGCCGAAGGCGCTGCTGAAGATGATGCCGAACATCTCCGGCACGCGATCGTAGTTGATGATCATGATGACGATGGCGGTCAGGATGAAGGCTGCCGCCATGAACGGCACCACCACTTCGGCGAAGTTGGCGATGCGCTTGACGCCACCGAAGATCACCACGCCCAGCAGCAGCGCCACCACGATGCCGATGCCCAGCTTCAGCGCCTGCACCGACTCCATGCCGAAGGCCTGGCCATCGAGCGGGCCGCACAGTGCGGTGCCACGGCAGGCGTTGATGATGCTGTCGGCGATGGCATTGGCCTGCACGCCGGGCATCAGGAAGCCGGCGGCAATGATCGTGGCGATGGCGAAGGCCAGCGCGTACCACTTCAGGCCCATGGCCTTTTCGATGTAGTACGCCGGGCCACCACGGTAACGGCCTTCGGCGTCCTTGGTCTTGTAGATCTGTGCCAGCGTACATTCCACGTACGAGGTGGATGCGCCGAGGAAGCCCATCACCCACATCCAGAAGATCGCACCGGGGCCGCCGAAGGCGATGGCGGTGGCCACGCCGGCGATGTTGCCGATACCCATGCGCCCGGCCATCGACATGGCCAGGGCCTGGAAGGACGACACACCGGCGTCGGATTTCTCACCCTTGACGGTGAGGCGGCACATCTCGAGGAAGCCGCGGATCTGCATGAAGCGCGTGCGCAGGCTGAAGAACAGGCCGGCGCCCAGGCACACGAAGATCAATGCCTTGCTCCAGATGATGCTGTTGATGAAATGTACGGTAGCTTCCACGCGCGCTCTCTCCAGTCGGCGGGTTGTGAGGACGTCCCGTCGGCTGGAAGGGACCGGTCGATTCTCCCTGATCGAAGGCCGCTGCGGTAGCGCTGTGTTGTAGAGCCGAGCCCATGCTCGGGGTGGTGATGACGGCGGCCGGGCACGGCCTCGGCTCTACCGCGGCCGGCCCGCGTGTTCAGGGCAGCTGCGTGCGCACCCGGGCGAAGCGGCGCAGGTCGTGCAGCACGCCGCGCTTGTAGACCGCGCAGCGGTCCACGCCTTCTTCCTGGAAGCCGTTCTTTTCCAGCACCCGGGCCGAGCCGAGGTTGAAATCGACCACCCCGGCCTGCAGCCTGAACAGGCACAGCTCGTCCATCACCCAGGGTGCGAACAGTCCGACCACCCGGGTCATCAGCCCCTGGCCCCAGTACGCCTGGCCCAGCCAGTAGCCCAGTTCCGCCATGTGCCCGCGCTCGGCACTGCCCTGCTGGGCCCCGACGCTGCCGCAGGCCTGGCCGTCGATCTCGATGGCCAGGTTCAGGGTGCCGGGGGCCAGCACGCGACCGGCGAGGAAGGCCTCGCCATCCTCGCGCGTGTACGGGTACGGGAAACGATCACGCAGGCCCCGCGATACCTCGGCGTCGTTGGCATGGCGCAGCAGCGATTCCAGATCATCCGGGCGCCAGGGGCGCAGTTGGAAGCCGTCGCCTCGCAGCACGGTGGTCGGATCAGGCATGACCACCCACCGACGGCGACTCCGCCTCCTGCTTCTCCAGCTCGCGCTTCACCGCTTCCGGCGAGCGGGTGTAGGGCGCCAGCCGCGCGTAGAACGCCGGCACCACGAACAGCGACAGGAACGTCGAGAGGGTCACACCGAAGATGATCACGATGCCGATGGTGCCACGGCTGGCCGAACCGGGGCCACCGGCCACCACCAGCGGAATCGCACCGACCACGGTGGCGATCGAGGTCATCAGGATCGGGCGCAGGCGCACCATCGCCGATTCGATGATCGCCTCGCGCACGGTTCTTCCGTCGTCACGCAGCTGGTTGGCGAATTCAACAATGAGGATGCCGTTCTTCGCGGCCAGGCCGACCAGCATGACGATGCCGATCTGGCTGAACAGGTTCACGGTACCGCCACTCACCCACAACCCGACCAGCGCGCCGAGCACGCCCAGCGGCACGGTCAGCATGATGGTGAGCGGGTGGATGAAGCTCTCGAACTGTGCGGCCAGCACCAGGTACACCACCAGCAGCGCCATGGCGAAGGTCAGCAGCACCGCGCCGCCGGCACTCTGGTATTCGCGCGATTCGCCCTTCCAGTTCACCTGCGCGTACTGCGGCAGCTCTTCGCGCGTGACCTGCTGCGCCCAGGCAATCGCCTCGCCCAGCGGATAGCCCGGCGCCAGGCCCGCGTTGATGGTGATCGAGCGCAGGCGGTTGAAGCGGTTCAGGGTGCCGGCCTCGGCCACCTCACTCAGCGTGACCAGGTTGGACAGCGGCACCAGTTCGCCGGACGTCGCGCGCACGCGGATGGCGGCCAGGTCGGCCGGGCTGGCACGGCCATCGCGACCGGCCTGGACCAGCACGTCGTACTCTTCGCCGTTGTCGACGAAGGTGGTGACGCGGCGCGAGCCCATCATGGTTTCCAGTGCCGAACCGATCGCGGTGACCGGCACGCCGAGGTCGGCCGCACGCTGGCGGTCGATGTTGACCCGCATCTGCGGCCGCGTTTCCTTGTAATCCGAGTCCGGACCGACCAGGCCGGGGTTGTCGGCCATGCGCAGCAGGATGCGGTCGCGCCACTGCGCGATCTCGGCATATTCCGGGCCGCCCAGCACGATCTGGAACGGCTGCCCGCCGCTGCGCACCAGGCCACCGCCCACCTGCGTACGCACGCGCACGCCGCGGATGGTGTCCAGTTCCTTCTGCAGTTCGTTGGCCACTTCCGGCGTGCCTTCGCTGCGCTGGCGCCACGGCTGCAGGAAGATGCTGACGCGGCCGGTGTGCATTTCCTCGCTGGCACCCCAACCACCGGGCACGCGTGGATTGGCGCGCACGATCGGTTTGTCCGGGCCAACATGCGGTGCCAGCATCGATTCCACCTGCTGCACCTGCTGCACGGTGTAGTCGTAGCCGGCGCCTTCCGGGCCATCGATCATGATCTGGAACGAACCGCGGTCTTCGGCCGGCGCCAGTTCCGACGGCAGCAGCTTGAGCAGGCCCCAGCTGGCGGCCAGTGCGGCCACCATCACCAGCAGGTAGATCCAGGTGCGGTCCACGTGGTGGTCGAGCACCCGCCCATAAGCCCCGGCCAGGCGCTCCAGGTTGCGGTTGATGAAACCATGCAGGCCACGCGGCGCCTGCCCGGTATGCGGCTTGAGCAGCTTGGAGGCCATCATCGGCGTCAGCGTCAGCGCCACGAACGCGGACAACGCCACTGCTGCGGCCAGCGCCACTGCCAGTTCGCGGAACAGCCGTCCCGTGTTGCCCTCCAGGAAACCCACCGGCAGGAACACCGCCACCAGCACGGCCGTGGTGGCGATCACTGCGAACGCCACCTGCGCGGTACCGCGTTTGGACGCCACCAACGGCGGTTCACCCAGATCGATGCGGCGCTGCACGTTCTCCACCACCACGATCGCATCGTCCACCACCAGGCCGATGCACAACACCAGGGCAAGCAGGGTCAGCAGGTTGATCGAGAAGTCGAACGCATACAGCGCGATGAAGGCGGCGACCAGGCACACCGGCACCGTTACTGCCGGAATCAGTGCAGCACGGAAACTGCCGAGGAACAGCCAGATCACTGCCAGCACCAGGATCATCGCCTCCACCAGCGTGGCGTAGACGCGGTCCACTGCGGCTTCGATGAAGGTGGTGTTGTCGAAGGCAACGAAGATCTGCGTGCCCTTGGGCAGGGTCAGCGCGACCCGTTCGGCTTCAGCGCGCGCAGTACGCGCCACGTCCAGCGAGTTGGCGGTGGAGGTCTTGACGATGCCCAGGCCGATGCCCGGCTCGCCGTTGCTGCGGTAGTACGCGCGGCGCTCGGCCGAGGCCAGCTCGATCTTCGCCACATCGCCCATGCGCACCACGTAACCGTCACGACCCTTGCCCAGCGGGATGGTCGCGAAGTCTTCGGGCTTGATGTAGTTGCGCTCCACGCGCAGGGTGAAATCGCGGTCGGTCGACTCGATGCGGCCGGCCGGCAGTTCCACGTTCTCGTTGCGCAGCGCGGTTTCCACGTCGCCGGTGGTCAGTCCGCGCGCCGCCAGCTGGTCACGGTCCAGCCAGATCCGCATCGCATAGCGCTGGCGGCCGCCGATGCGGACCTGGGCCACGCCGTCGAGGCTGGAGAAACGATCGACCACGTAGCGGTCGGCGTAGTCGCTCAGCTCCAGCGTGTCCATGGTCGAGGAGACCATGTTGAACCAGATGATCGGGTCGGCATCGCTCTCGACCTTGGCGATTTCCGGCGGCCGCGCCTCTTCCGGCATGCGGTCGGCGACGCGGCTGACCGCATCGCGCACATCGTTGGCCGCCGCTTCGATATCGCGGTTGGAGGTGAACTCGATGCTGACCTGCGAGCGGCCGTTGGTGCTGCGCGCGTTGATCGTATCGATGCCTTCGATGCCGGCCAGCGCATCTTCCAGCACCTGGGTGATGCGGCTTTCGATGACCGCGGCCGAAGCGCCGGTGTAATCCACTGATACCGAAACGATCGGCGGATCGATGGCGGGCAGTTCGCGCAGGGTCAGGCGGGTGAAGGACATCACGCCCAGCACCAGCAGCAACAGGCTCATCACCACGGCGAACACCGGCCGCTGGATGGAGATGTCGGACAGCTTCATCCGCCGTGGCCCTCGGCCGCGACCGGCGCCGGTGCATCAGCCGGCTTCGCACCCGTGACCGGTGCCGCGTCCTTGGCCGCGACCTTCAGGCCCGGGCGCAGCTTGCCGGTGCCATCGACCACGATGCGCTGGCCCGCTTCCAGGCCCTGCCTGATCTCGACCACGCCGGCACGGCGCGCGCCGGTGACCACATCCACGCGCTCGACGCTGTCGTCGGCGGTGATGCGGTACACGAAGGTATCGCGACCGACCTGGACCACGGCGATTTCCGGAATCACCAGCGCCGGGCGCTCGGGGTGGAACAGGCGCACGTCCAGCAGCATGCCCGGGCGCAGGGCATGGTCGCCGTTGGCGAAGTCGGCCCGTACGGTCACCGCACGGGTAGCCGGATCGATGCGTGCGTCGACGGTGCTGACCACGCCCTCGAAGGTACGGCCTGGCCACGCCACGCTGGTGGCACTGACCTTGTCACCGACGCCGAGCGCGGCCAGTTCCACTTCCGGCACCTGGAAATCGATGTGCATGTGTTCGATGTCGTCGAGCGTGGCGATCACCGTGGTCGGCGTCAGCAACGTGCCCGGGCTGACCTGGCGGATGCCGAGCACACCGGCGAACGGTGCACGCACGCGGCGGTCACCGATGTCCGACTGCATCTGCGCCACACGCGCCTCGGCGGCATCGCGGATCGACTTCTGCGTATCCAGCGTGGCGCTGGACACCAGCCGCTGCGTGGCCAGCTCGCGCTGGCGCTTGTACAGCTGGTCGGCCTCATGGAAGGTGGCCTGCGCCTGCACCAGCGCGGCCTCCTGGGCCTGCCCGCGCAGGGTCACGATCGGCGCACCGGCGGCAACATGCTGGCCGCTTTCGAAGTGCACCTTCTCGACGATCTCGCTGACCTTGGCGGTGACGCTGATCGATTCGCGCGCCTTGGCCGTACCCAGTGCCTGCAGCGTGTCGTTCCACTGCGTGGACTGCACGACCTGCGCGGTGACCGGCACCGCTTCTCCCTGCCGACGGGCGGCGGCCTCCTGTTTGCCCGCGCACCCGGCCAGCACGGCCAGGCTGAGGCCAAGGGCCAGGGTCGAAGCGATGCGAGCCAACATGAACGGTCCTGAGTGATCCACGGCCGCCGAGTGTAGGCAAGCGCCCACAGAAGCGATATGTGCCAAGCGTTTACTGGCGTGGAACCGGCGTCGCGATAGCGCCGTGAACCCGTTCCGTGCAAGGCTGACCGCAGCGGTGTCGGCATGTGTCGAGGTGTATCCAGCCGTGCACCGCAGGCGTTGCCATCGTAGAGTCGAAGCTGCCCGGCAGAGGGCGTCGGGCGGGGGCGGATCCTGGCGGGGATCCGGCCCCGGTTTTTTTTTACACCCGGCGGATCAGTACCGGTAGTTCACCTTCATCCACAGGCTGCGGCCCGGCTCGTTGATGCGCACCGGGTCAGCCGGAAAACCGAAGTCGGCGCTGCCGGCCAGATTCAGGTGCTCGCTGTAGGCACGGTCGAACAGGTTGTCGACGCCCGCGCTGAGCTGCAGCTGCGAACTGAAGCGGTAAGCAGCGTTGAGCGCGAAGGTGGCGAAGCCGGCACTCGGCCCCAGGTCCTGCGCGACCACATTGCCTTGGCCATTTGCGACACGATGCTGGTGGGTCACCGCGCGCAGCAGCGCACCGGCACTCCAGCGCTGGCCTTCCCAGTTCGCGCTCAGGCGTGCTTCCAGTGGTGGCATCTGCGGCAGCGGGCGATGCTGGTCGCGGTTCTCGCCCCAGGCATAGGCCAGCGTGCCGCCCAGCTTCCACTGCTCGGCCACGCTCACTTCCAGGCCCGCCTCGGCACCGGCAATGCGGGCATCGACGTTGCGGGCCTGGCTCATGCCCATCATGCCGCTGCCGTGGTAGGTGAACAGGATGTAGTCCTGGATCTGCCCGGCGTACGCCGACACCCACGCCTGCACACGGGGCCCCTTGTATTGCATGCCCACATCAAGCTGGGTGGTGCGCTCGGGCTGCACGCCGGTGAACGCGTTCACCGCACCGGCCGGGCCGTGGTTGGGCGAGAACAGCTCCCAGTAGTCGGGCATGCGTTCACTGTGGCCGAGGCCGGCGTACCAGGTCAGGCCATCGGCCAGGTCCTGCTCGTAGCGCAGGAAGCCGCTGCCAAGCCATTCCTTGCGCTGCAGGCCAGCGGTCGGGTTCGGCCGGTTGCCCATCATCCCGCGCACCGACTGCCGCTCATCGCGGACGCTGGCGCGGTCGATGCGCAGGCCGCTGATCCAGCGCTGGTCGGTGCCGGCGCCGAGGGTCAACTCGGTGAACACGCCATAGCGGCGGAAGTTGGCATCGGTTTCCCAGGCGGCCTGGCGGTAGGTGTCGCGGCCCATGCCCATGCGCCCACGATGGCGGCTGTCTTCGCCATCCACACCCGCCACCAGCTGCACGTCCTGCCAGCGCCACTCGGAACTGACCCGGCCGCCCTGGGTACGGCGGTCCACGTTCGACGCCATCGGCATCGGCATCATGCTGTTCGGGTTCGGCGTGCGCAGCGTGTAGTTGTCCATCACATGGTCGGCGTTGTTGTAGTACACGTTGGCCTGCAACGTGTCCCATGCCCCCGGCAGGTTGCGCTTCTCGAAACGCGCCGCGTAGCTGGTGCGTTCGAACGCGGCACCGTCCATGCCACGGCCCGCGTAACGCGCGATCGCATCACCGGCACCGGCGGAAATTTCCAGCAGCGTGTCGGCATCCGGCGTCCAGCCGATGGCTACGTCACCGTTCCACTTGCGCCACTTCGACGGCACCACGTCACCGTGGCCGTCCTTGTAGTCATCGGCTTCGGAACGGTTGCCGCTGGCGCGTACGTAGCCGGTCGGGTTGCCCAGGGTCAGGTCCAGCACCTGGTCGTTGCGGTTGCGCGAACCGACCAGCGCACTGGCATCGGCACGCAGGCCCGGTTCCTCGAAGCGCGGCGTATCGCGCTCGAAACGCACGGTGCCGGCCGACGCGCCCGCCCCCCAGCGCACGCTCTGCGGGCCCTTGATGATGGTCAGCCGGTCGAAGCTCTCCGGCGCGATGTAGGACAGCGGATTGTCCATGCGCGACGGGCAGGCACCGATCAGGTTGCCATCGTTGCTGAGGATGTTCAGGCGCGAACCGAACATGCCGCGCAGCACCGGGTCACCGTTGGTGCCGCCGTTGCGGATGGCGGAAAAACCGGGAACGGTCTTCAGGTAATCGGCACCGTCGCTGGCCGGCACCGGCTGCCGCGGCAGACGCGGATCGGTCACCCAGTGCAGCGGGGACGACGGTGCGGCGGCGGTGACCACCATCGTGTCGAGCGTACGTGCCTCTTCGGCAGGCGCAGCGTGGGCCAGTGACGCGGCCACGGCCAGGCCAAGGGCAACCGGCAGGCGCGCGCAGGCGCCCGCGGGGCGGGAAGTCATTTTCATCGGAACAGCTCCAAAGTACGCACGCGCGCACGGCGCCCGGTCAGGCGTCGTGCGGCAGATTCGATAGGGATATCAGCGGACGAAGGAGAAGCGCGGTGGCCCGCGCGCGGCATGCGCCGGCCAACGCAGTGCCGGCAGCACCTGCTGCGACCACGGGAACACCAGCCGCGGCCGCCACAGCAGCGGCAACAGCAGCACCAGCACCGCCAGCCACGGCAGCAGGCGCATGGCCAGCACGCAGTATTCGCAGGCTTCGCCGTGCATGGCGTGGGGGTCGGGCGGGCGGCTGGGCGCGGCCGGCGCGGCGCCGTGCTGATCGTGCCCGGCCATGGCCATGTCGTGCATGTCATGGCCCATGGCGGCGTGGTCCATGCCTGCCATCGCGGCATGCTCCATCGGCTGCGCCTGCAGCGCGCGACTGACCAGTGGCGCAAGCACCATCAACAGCGTCGCCAGGACGGCGAGCTGGAGCAGAAGGCGCTGCGGGCGGGACAGGCGGGTCACCCCGCTAGTGTAGAGCCGGGTCCAGGGTTGCCCGTGCGACGAACCGTCGCAGGAGGGGTTTTCGGCAGGGCTGCGCCCTGCACCCGCAGAGGCCACGGCAGGTGCCGAAGCAACAGCAGAAGCTGGTTTCCTGAGGGATGGCGGGGTGGGTCCAGTTGCGGGGGACGCCGTAAATCCGTCCATGGAGGCTCGGTCGCGCCATCCATGGCGCTCACGCCCCCGCAACCGGACCCACCCCGCCTTCGACAGATTTCTGCGATCTGCAGTAGATCCACGCCATGCGTGGATGAATCTCCATCGGAATCGAATATTTCGAATTGGAATCGAAATGCATCCACGCATGGCGTGGATCTACCGTGTCGACCAAGGTCGACACCTACCAACAGCCGCCGGAATCTGTCAGAGGTGGGGCGGTGTCGGAGTGCGGGGTGTCAGCCGCATGGATGCGGCTGCCAAGCCTACAGGGACGTACTTGCGGCGTCCCCGCACTCCGACACCGCCCCGCCACCCCACGCAATGCCAGCTTCTGCTGTTGCTGTTGCTGTTGCTGTTGCTTCTGAGGTTGCCGGCCAGCGGCCGGCACTACCCGCGGGTGCAGGGCTGCAAGCCCTGCTCGACCCACCTCACACCGTGATGGTCTGGGTCAGTGACTCCCACGTCGGTGGCACCGGCCACGCCGCCGCCTGGTTGCCATCCAGCACCCTGCGCAGATCACGCGGATCGATCTGCGGTGCCAGCACGTGCACCAGCTCCAGCGCGTAATCACGCAGCACGCGATCGCGAGGCAGCACCGCCCAGGCAATGCACTCAGTGATCGGCTCCGGGGCCGGCCACGACCTCAGGTCTTCGTCGTTGGAACTGACCGCCATCTCCGCCAGCAGGCCCACGCCCAGACCGGTACGCACGTAGGTCTTGATCAGGTCGGCATCGAGCGCGGTCAGCGCCAGATCCGGCACCAGGCCGTTCGCAGCGAAGGCGCGCTGCAACGAGGAATTCGGCCGGGTCGAGGATTCGTAGCTGATCAATGGCTGCCGGGCCAGCGCGGCCAGGTCTGGGGCGCGGCCGGCGCGGTCCAGCGGGTGGCCCTTGGGTACCACCACCAGACGTCGCCAGCGGAACAGCGGCACCGCGATGCCATCAGTGGGCTCACCGCCAGCGGTGCTGATGATCGCAATATCGGCATCCCCCTGGTTCAGGCGGTCCAGCGCGTCGGCTTCACCGGCCTGCTGCAGATGCACGCTCACCTGGGGATAGGCCTGCTTGATCGCTGCCACCGCCGGCGGCAGCACGAAGCGCGCCTGGGTGTGGGTGGTGGTCAGGATCAGCTGGCCCTGGCTCTCGCGGCGCTGGTTGGCCGCGTAGGTGCGGATGTTGTTGGCCTCGGCCAGCACCGCGCGGGCGCGGGCGATGACCTCGGTGCCGGCCGGGGTGACCGACTCCAGGCTGCGGCCCTTGCGCACGAACAACAGGAAACCCAGCTCGTCCTCCAGCTGCTTGAGCTGCTTGGACAGACCGGGCTGGGTGGCGTGCACGCGCGAGGCGGCCAGCGTGATGTTCAGCTCGGCGTCGGCGATGGCAACCAGGTAGCGCAGCTGGGTCAGCGTCATGGGAGGGAGGCGGCGTGGGGCGGAGGTCCACTCTAGGGTCAATTGCCGTCACCAGCTTATAACCAAAGGTTGTTTAAGAAAGGTATCTGGTCATTTCCGGGCGTCATATGCCGGCGCTACGGTCAGCCGGCAGCCGCTGGCCTGAACAGCCAGCCCTCCCCCTTCGCCCGCCGAAGCCCGGCGCGGCCCCGTTTCCGGAGCGCTTCCATGGCCCTGTACGACTCCATCCTCGATACCGTCGGCAACACCCCCATCGTCAGGCTGCAGCGCCTGGCGCCCGCGCAGGTCAGCGTCTACGCCAAGGTCGAGTCGTTCAACCCGGGCGGTTCGGTGAAGGACCGTCTGGCGCTGGCGATCATCCTCGACGCCGAGGCACGCGGCCTGCTCAAGCCAGGCGACACCATTGTCGAAGCCACTTCAGGCAACACTGGCGTGGCACTGGCGATGGTCGCCGCCGCGCGCGGCTACAAGTTCGTGGCCACCATGGTCGAGACCTTCTCGGTGGAGCGCCGCAAGCTGATGCGCGCTTACGGTGCCAAGGTGATCCTGACCCCGGCCGCCGAGCGCGGCAGCGGCATGGTGCGCAAGGCGGCCGAACTGGCCGAGCAGCACGGCTGGTTCCTGGCCAGCCAGTTCGCCAACCCGGCCAACCCGGCCTATCACCGCAACACCACCGCTGCCGAGATCCTGCGCGACTTCGCCGGCAAGCGGCTGGACTACTTCGTCAGTGGCTGGGGCACGGGTGGCACGCTTACCGGCGTGGGCGAAGTGCTGAAGGTCGCGCGCCCGCAGACCCGCATCATCGCCACCGAACCGGCCGGTGCCGCGCTGCTGAAGGGCGATGACTGGAAGCCGCACAAGATCCAGGGCTGGACCCCGGACTTCGTGCCGGACGTGCTCAACCGCGATGTGGTGGACGAACTGGTCTCGGTCGAAGATGACCGCGCGATCGCCACCGCGCGTCGCCTGGCTGCGGAGGAAGGCATCTTCGTCGGCATCTCCGCCGGCGCCACCGTGGCCAGCGCGCTGGACGTGGCCGCCCGCGCTGAACCGGGCTCGGTGATCCTGGCAATGCTGCCCGATACCGGCGAGCGCTATTTCTCCACACCGCTGTTCGCCGATGTGAATGAGGGTTCCGACGACGACTGGCTGGCCGGCCTGCCGTGATGCATCGGGTCGGATCCCTTTCCTGCAGGGAAAGGGCTCTGACCCGGTTCGCCAGAACCATGGATCGCAGGGGTCAGAGCCTTTTCCGTGCGGAAAAAAGCTCTGAGCCCTTTCTGCTTCAGCCTGCGTGAAGGCGTCGCCCGCCATCGTGCGTGAAGGCCGTCGGATCGCAGCGCGTGAGACGGTCATGACGCAGTATCGATGCCCTGTCCCCTACCGTGGGAACAGCCGGCGCAGATGCTGCGCGGAACACCTCACAGGCAGGAGACGGACGCATGAAGATCGAAGTTTGGCAGGGCGATATCACGACCCTGGCGGTGGATGCGATCGTCAACGCGGCCAATGAAACACTGCTCGGCGGCGGCGGCGTCGACGGCGCGATCCATCGCGCGGCCGGGCCGGCATTGCTGGCCGAGTGCGAGCAGTTGCCGGAACTGCGTCCGGGCGTGCGTTGCCCGACCGGTGAAGTGCGCGCCACCGACGCTTACGCATTGCCTGCGCGGCATGTACTGCACACGGTGGGCCCGGTCTGGCACGACGGCCAGCGCGACGAACCGGCATTGCTGGCCAACTGCTACTGGAAATCGCTGCAGTTGGCCGAGTCGTTGGGCGTGAAGTCGATCGCGTTCCCGGCGATCAGCTGCGGTGTGTATGGCTATCCGCTGTACCAGGCCGCGCAGATCGCAGTGACGGAAACACTGGCGTGGCAGCGCAGCCATGCACAGCCGATGCGCATCGTGCTGGTGGCGTTCAACACTGCTACGGCGAAGGCCTACCAGCAGGCATTGAGCGCCGCGGGACAAAGCACGGACAACGAACCGCGCGGATCGATGCTGCCGCCTCTGGGCGATGCGGGCTTCGCCGCTGCGCACTGAACCGCAGCGCTTCCGGTAAAAGGAAAGGCCGGGCATTGCCCGGCCTTTCCCGTTGCGGCCTTGAGGTCATCCACGCTACGCGTGGATCACCTCAACGGCTGGCTGCTTCCACCGCAGCAGCGGCGTCATCGGCCACGGCAGCAGCTGCATCGGCAGCGGCGCGTGCGGCCGAGGCGGCAGCACCGTCGGCGCTGGCACCTTCGACCTGCACGCGCACTTCCACCAGGCCCGCACCGTTGTTCAGGCTGGACACGTCGACGGTGTAGTGACCGGCCGGCAGCGTCTCTTCCAGGCGTGCATTGGTGCCATTGCCACTGTCGTCGTCGGTCAGCTCAACGTCGCCGCCGACCACGCGCAGCACGGTATCGACCTGGCTGGAAATCGCGTCCAGGCGCACATCGGCCGGACGATCCAGGGTCAGCAGGAAGCGGCGGCGGCCTTCGTTGTCCAGCATGGTGTACGCGCTGCCCGACTTCGGCAGTGCCGTGCCATCGCGATCCACCAGGTTGCCTGGCAGTTCAATGCGGGTGGCCGACAGGGTGAACATGCCATTGACGCCGTCGCCGAGGCCGCGTGCAGTCAGGGTGTACTTGCCCGGCTTCAGCGAGAGGTTCAGGCGCGAGTTGGTGCTGTCGCCGCCGTCATCGTTCTCGGCATCCACGCCCTGGCCGGACAGCTTCAGCACCGGATCGAAGACATCCGAGACCAGGCGGATCTCGTACAGGCCTGCCTTCTCCACCTGCAGGGTGTAGTCCTGCGAGTTGCTGGCCAGCATGTCGACGATCTCACCACTGCCCACCAGCGGCTTGCCGTCGTACGGCTTCAGCTTCTCGGCGCGCAGGCGGTACGGGCCAAAGGCGCTGGGACCGTTGGCGTTGACCGCCACCTGGTAGGTGCCGCCACCGTTGGCACGGAAGGCCAGCGAGACATCGCCTTCGCGTTCGTAACCGGTATTGCTGGTGGACACCAGGCTGCCGTTGTTGAACACGGCGATCGAACCGGTCAGTGCGCCGGTGAGCTTCAGGCCGACCAGTTCCCTGTCTTCCAGCTTGATCTGGTACAGCTGGTGATGGCTGCCGTCGTTGAAGTTGATGCCGCTGCGCGAGGTGATCTCGCCGGACACCGGCTTGTCGAAATCGAGCGACGCGGCCTTGCCTGCGTCACCACCGCCACCGATGCGGTTGCAACCGCCAGCGATCAGGACCGTGGCGACGGCCAGTGTGATTACTGCCAAACGCATGTTTTTTCTCCTTGGCCTTCCATGTATGTCCCGCACACCGGCCCGGTGCGTGGGGGCGGAAAAGATACCCGCAAAAGCAAACGCCGGCGTGATGCCGGCGTTGCCCTGTTCATCCTGCGATGGGACGGATCAACCGTTCCACTTGCCCAGCGCGGCCAGGCCGTTGTCCTTGGCGCGCTCGTACACGGTCTTCTGGGCGGCAGCGTAGTTGCCCTTCATGTCCTTGGCCCACAGCTTCAGCGCGGCCTGCTGCATGGCGCGGCCGTAGGAGAAGCTCAGCGGCCACGGCAGGTTGCCCAGCTGGTTCATCGCGTTCAGATGCTCGGTGGACTGCTCGTCGCTCTGGCCACCGGACAGGAACACCACGCCCGGCAGGATGGCCGGCACGGTGCTCTTCAGGCACATCACGGTCGACTCGGCCACTTCCTCGACGTCGGCCTGCTCATCGCAGCCCTTGCCGGAGATGACCATCGAGGCCTTCAGGATGGTGCCTTCCAGCAGCACGTTCTGCTGGTACAGGGCATCGAACAGCGAACGCAGGGTGGCTTCGGTGACTTCGTAGCAGGTCTCGATGTCGTGGTCGCCGTCCATGATCACTTCCGGCTCGACCATCGGCACCAGGCCGCATTCCTGGCACAGGGCGGCATAGCGGGCCAGCGCGTGGGCGTTGGACTCGATGCAGGTGCCCGACGGAATGCTTTCGCCGATGTTGATCACCGCACGCCACTTGGCGAAGCGCGCACCCAGCTTGTAGTACTCCTGCAGGCGCTCGCGCAGGCCGTCCAGGCCTTCGGTCACCAGCTCGCCCGGGCAGCCGGCCAGCGGGTGCGCACCCTTGTCCACCTTGATGCCCGGAATCATGCCGTGGTCGGCCATGTACTTGGCGAACGGCACGCCGTCCTTGGTCGACTGACGGATGGTTTCGTCAAACAGGATGGCGCCGGAAATGTGCTCGTTGAGCTTCGGCGTGGTCAGCAGCAGTTCGCGGTAGGCACGACGGTTCTCCTCGGTGTTCTCGATACCGACGCCAGCGAAACGCTTGGCGATGGTAGCGGTGGATTCGTCGATCGCGATGATGCCCTTGCCCGGGGCAACCATGGCCTGGGCGGTTTCAGCCAGCTGTTCGATGCTCATGTACTTCCTGTGGCGGGTGCGGGAAAAACGTAAGTATAGCCCCGCCGCCCGTTGCACCGACGTGCAGGGCAGTCTGGAAACGATTCCAATGTCCGCACCGGACAGGCGATGTCCTGTTGCGCCGGGTCACGACCCCTTCGGGGATCTGACCCCGGGTCGGACCCGCGCAGCGGCTCCGACCCGGGGCCGCCTGGGTTTACAGATCGCCCAGGCCGCTGGCGCGGCCGTCTTCGCCCACTTCCAGCAGGCGCAGGGTGTTGGTCGCGCCCAGGGTTTCCATGTGCTCACCGCTGGTGAACACGACGCGGTCACCGGCCTGCAGCAGTTCGGCTTCCACCAGCAGGCGGATGCTGCCGCGTGCGGCTTCACGCGGGGTCAGGCCACGGCTGTCGAAGTTGATCGGGTAGACATCGCGCATCAGCGCCATCTGGCGGCGTGCACCGTCGTGGCGGGTGACCGCGAACACCGGCGCCTTGGCGCGGAAACGCGACAGGTAGCGGGCGGTGCCACCGGATTCGGTCATCGCCACGATCGCGCGCACGCCCACGTGCTGCGACAGGAACATGGTGGCCATGGCAATGGCCTGGTCGGCACGTTCCAGGTTGCGCGGCGAAGCGTTGAAGTCGGTCTCGGTCTGGAACTGGCGCTCTGCACCCAGGCAGATGCGCGCCATCGCTTCCACGGCCTTGACCGGGTAGGCACCGGCAGCAGTTTCGGCCGACAGCATGACCGCATCGGTGCCGTCGATGACCGAGTTGGCCACGTCCAGCACTTCGGCGCGGGTCGGAATCGGGCTTTCGACCATCGACTGCAGCATCTGCGTAGCGGTGATGACCACCTTGTTCTGCGCCAGCGAGGCCTTGATGATCTTCTTCTGCAGGCCCGGCAGTTCGGCATCGCCGATTTCCACGCCAAGGTCGCCACGGGCCACCATCACCACGTCGCTGGCCTCGACGATCTCTTCCAGGTTCTCGATCGCCTCGGTGCGCTCGATCTTCGACACCAGCGCGGCATCGCAGCCGTGCGAGCGGGCGATCTCACGCGCGTCGTTCATGTCCTGCGCATTGCGGCAGAACGACACGGCGATGAAGTCGACACCGATCTTGGCGACGATGCCGATCAGTTCCTTGTCGCGCTCGGTCAGCGCGCCCAGCGACAGGCCACCGCCCTGCTTGTTCAGGCCCTTGCGGTCGGACAGCACACCGTCGTTCAGTACGGTGTTGATGATGCGTTCGCCCTGCACTTCCACCACCTGCAGCTGCATCAGGCCGTCGTCGAGCAGCAGCACATCGCCCGGACCCACGTCCTGCGGCAGGCCGAGGTAGCTCACGCCCACCTGGGTGGCGTCACCCGGGCCGGCGCTGGTGCTTGCGATCAGGTCGAAGCGGTTGCCCGCCTTCAGCTGTACCTTGCCTTCGGCGAAGCGCTCGATACGGATCTTCGGGCCCGGCAGGTCGGCCAGGATGCCGACTTCCACGCCCACGCGGGCCGCGGCAGCGCGCACTTCGGCAGCACGCTTGGCCTGGCCGGAGGGATCGCCATGGCTGAAGTTCAGGCGCACCACGTTGACGCCGGCGCGGAACAGATCCTCCAGCACGCCCGGCGGATCAGTGGCCGGACCGAGGGTGGCAAGGATCTTGGTGCGACGCTGACGCTCGAACATGGTGAATGGGCCTCTCCCGATAAAGAATGGAAATTAGCACATCCTTCACGCCGCATGTATACGGTTACAGCCTTGTGCCGCCTGACTTCGCGGGTCATGGAACGGACATCGGCCGGACATACGCTGGCGCAGGGTGGTGGTGGCGCCGGGCATGGCCCGGCGTTACCGATCAACGGCGCATCACGCCAGCAGCGTTTCCAGCTGCGCCGGCTCACGGGCCAGCTGCCCGGCACCGGCTTCGGTGAGTTCGGCCTCACCGCCAAAGCCCCACAACACACCGACGCTGCGCAGGCCATGGTGACGCGCGCCTTCAATGTCCATGCGGCGGTCGCCGATCATCCAGCAGTGCGCCGGCTGCACCTGCAACCGGCGCAGCGCTTCGCCGACCAGTTCCGGCTTGTGGCTGCGCGAGCCATCCAAGGTTGAACCGACGATCTCCTCGAACAGCCCGCCGAACGGAAGGTGGGCAAGGATGCGGCGCGCGTGCGGTTCGTTCTTGGCAGTGACCACCGCCAGGCGATGGCCACGACCATGCAGCGTGCGAAGGGTGTCTTCCACCTGCGGGTACACCGTGTGCTCGCGCCAGCCCTCGGCGTCGAAGCGCTCACGGTAGTAGCCCACCGCCTGTTCCACCCGCGCCGGTTCACCGAACAGCGGCGCGAAGGTGGTGCGCAGCGACGGACCGATCCAGCCCAGCAGGGTCTCCTGCGGTGGCACCGGATGGTCCATCTTCTGCAGCGCATAGGCGATGCAGGCGGTGATACCCACCTGCGAATCGATCAGCGTACCGTCCAGGTCGAAGAACAGGACATCCTTGCTGCGATCGGCACTCATGCGCCGCGCGCGTCGAGTGCGGCCACCGCCGGCAGGGTCTTGCCTTCCAGGAATTCCAGGAACGCACCGCCACCGGTGGAGATGTAGCTGACCTGCTGGGCGATATCGAACTTGTCGACCGCGGCCAGGGTGTCGCCGCCACCGGCGATGGAGAACGCCGGCGAACTGGCGATGGCACGGGCCAGCGCTTCGGTGCCCTTGCTGAAGGCCTCGAATTCGAACACACCGACCGGACCGTTCCAGACCACGGTACCGGCCTTCCCGATCAGCTGCGCGTACTGCGCCGCGGTCTGCGGGCCGATGTCCAGGATCAGGTCGTCTTCGGCAACGGCGTCGACCGCCTTCACTTCGGCAACCGCGTCCGGCATGAACTGCTTGGCGGTGACCACGTCCACCGGCAGCGGGATATCGGCGCCACGCGCCTTGGCATCGGCCACGATCTTCTTCGCGGTGTCCAGCAGGTCCGGCTCGTACAGCGACTTGCCGACGTTGTAGCCGGCGGCAGCGATGAAGGTATTGGCGATGCCACCACCGACGATCAGCTGATCGACCTTGCCGACCAGGTTGGCCAGCAGTTCCAGCTTGGTGCTGACCTTGCTGCCGGCGACGATGGCCAGCAGCGGCTTGGCCGGTGCATCCAGCGCCTGCGCCAGCGCGTCCAGCTCGGCCATCAGCAGCGGGCCACCGGCCGCGACCGGGGCGAAGCGGATGACGCCATGGGTCGAAGCCTGCGCACGGTGCGCAGTGCCGAAGGCATCCATCACGAACACATCGCACAGGGCGGCGTACTTCTTCGACAGGGCTTCATCGTCCTTGCCCTCGCCGACGTTCATGCGGCAGTTTTCCAGCAGCACCAGCTGGCCCGGCTGCACGTCGACACCGTCGACCCAGTCGCGCACCAGCGGAACCTCGCGACCGAGCAGCTCGGACAGGCGCTGGGCCACCGGCGCCAGCGAATCGGCTTCGCTCCACACACCTTCCTTCGGGCGCCCCAGGTGTGAGGTGACCATCACCGCCGCGCCCTGCTCCAGCGCGCGCTTGAGCGTCGGCAGCGAAGCGGTGATGCGCTGTTCGGAGGTGATGCGGCCATTCTCGATCGGCACGTTCAGATCCTGGCGGATCAGCACGCGCTTGCCGGAGAGGTCGAGGTCGGTCATGCGGACGATGGACATGGGCAACTCTTTGGCTCAGGGACGGGATGCCGGGCTACGGCAGACGGCCATTGTATCGGGTGCGGGTGGTGGGAGGGCCGATGCCTGCGGCAGGCAGAGGCGCACAGCAACTGCAACAGCTACGGCAACGGCCAAAGCGCTGGCGCTTCGTGATGCTGGGGCTGGGCCGGGGTAGTGTGGGCTGGCAGGGGACGCCGTGAATCCGTCCCTGGAGGCTTAGCCGCGCCATCCATGGCGCGGATACCCCTGCCAGCCCACACTACCCCGGCCTCGAAAGGTTCATGAGGCGGAGCGGATGGCAAAGGCACAAGCAGTGTGTGGTGTCGGATGAAGAACGAAGAGGTCAGATCCGTTTTCCTGCGGAAAACGGATCTGACCCCGATGGCCGTCGAGCGAAGCGATCCGCTTCCGCTCTTGCTCTTCTTCTTTCTCTTCCGTGGGTGGACGCACACGGAAACTGTCAGAGGCCGGGCGGGGTGGGTTCGCGGGGGTGTCAGCCGCATGGATGCGGCTGCCAAGCCTACAAGGACGTACTTGCGGCGTCCCCCGCGAACCCACCCCGCCCGGCCAAGCGCGGCTTCTGCTTTTGCTTTGCACGACAAACCCCACCCACGAGGGGCTGCGCCGTTCGCCGGAACCTACGCCGAAGGCGCCGGCTTCTGCCGAAGCAGGCTGACCGCCAGGCCGCCAACAACCAACACACCCAGCCCCAGCAACGCCCACAGCAGCCACGACTTCCAGTCGTGCTGCGGCTTCAGTGCCGACTCACCGGCCAGCGGCTCCGGGCTGCCCTCCAGGCGCGCCAGCGTCGGCTGCCACGACGGATCATTGCGCTGCCGCAGCTCCTCGATCAGCACACCGATCGGCGCCTCCATCCGGCGCGCAGTCGAGCTGCCCACCGCCAGCGCATACGGCGCCGCGCCCTGGCTCAGGAACACCAACACTTCCGGCTGATAACCCAGACGCAGGGTTGGAGCCGTCGCCGTTTCAGCCGGATTCGCTACCAGCTTCCAGTAACGATCCCGATGCACACCGCCCAGCGGCTGCGCGGCCGATTGCTGACGCTGGCCCTGCGCGCCCTGCTGCAGCTGATAGGCAATCCACGGTGCACTACGGCGCTGCCATTCCGCGCTCTCGTCATCGCGGCTGAACAATGTCCACTGCACCAGGCTGTTGTCGGTGCTGGCCACGTCAGCACGCGCCGCCGGGAAGCGGCCATCCATCTCGAAGGTGTATTCGCCCTTGCGCTTCGAGGTCGGTTCCAGCGACAGCCACTCCCACGGCAGTGTGGCCGGTGCCGGCGGCAACTCGGCCAGTACGCTGCGCAGCGTTGGCAGACGGGCATCGCCCTGCGCCAGCACACGCAGATAGCGCGCTTCACCATCCACCTGCAGACGGCGCTGCAGCAGGCGCTTGCCGGCGCGCTGCAGATCCACCAGCGGAATGTCGCGGCCAATCGCACGCCAGTGCTGCAGGTCGTCGCTGACGTCCAGCTGCACCTGTGCCTGCAACGGCTGGCCACTATCCGCCCAATCCAGCACCAGTGCCGCCAATGGTTGCTGGCCGAGCACGCTGGCATCGATCAGCCAACCGCCCTGCCCGTTCGCTACCGCACCACCACCCACACGCGCCTCGACCCGGCGTACGCGACCATCGGTATCGCGCTCGGTCAGCAACTGCAGGTCGTTGCGCTGCGCTTCGGCCAGCGGCGGCAACGCGAACCACGGCAGCTCACGCTGCACCGGCGGCTGTGCCAGCGGCTGGTCCGGCGCCAGCAAGGCCGACGGCAACGATTGGCCGGCGGCATTGAACACCTGCACATCGCCCAGGTCCGCACTACCGGCGCGACGGTAGATCGCCGGTTCCAGCACGACACGGTAGGCACCCGATTGTGCGCTGGACAACGTCAGCGGCCACTGCTCGGCGTACTGGGTACGGTAATCGGCGGCCTGTGCGGTGACGGCGGCCAGCATGCCGAACATCGCCGGCAGCAGCGCCCTGCTCCACGTCTTCATTGTTTTTCCTCCACGGTCGGCGCCGCGCTCGGCGGTGCCGGTGCCAGATAACCCACGACCGTGCACAGCAGGCCGTAGGCGATGAACGATGCGATGCCCAGCAGGTTGCCCAGGTGCTGGCGATCGACGATGACCAGCTTGGCCAGCACCACGCCCATCAGCACCGCACCGACCATCCACAACACGCGCTGGCCACGGCGCGAGCCCCACACCCAGGCAATCACGCCGAGCACGCTCCACAGCACGGTCAGGCTGGTCTGCGCCAGGCTGAAGCGCATCATCGACGCGTTCCAGGACAGGCCGCCCCACTGATGCACGCCATGCAGCACAACGCTGGTCAACGCGACGAAGGTTGCCAGTGACAGCAGCGGCATGCGGATACCCAGCAGCGCCTGCGGCGCCTGATCGCTGTACAGCCAACGCGCCAGCAGCAGCAGGCTCAGCCACTGCCCGATCTCCGCCGGATTCAGCACCGGCAGCCACAGCAGCGGCGCAGCATCGCCCGGCAGCAGCTGGCCGGACAGCCAGCCGATCGACAACAGGCCGAACAGCACGCACTGCAGCGGCTGGCGCACGCGGTCGAACGCTGCACCCAGCGGCCAGCGCAGCGCATTCCAGCGCCACAGCGACAGCGCCGCCATCAGCAGCCACGGCAGGGTCACCAGCAGCGTCGTCCAGCCCTGTGCCAGATCGGCCTCGCCACCACCCCACAGAGCCAGCAGCGAAAGCAGCGACGGCCACAGCAGCCACCACAGGAACTGCGCGATGCGTGCCACGGTATTGCCGCCCTGGCGCAGGCACAGCAGCGTGCGCACGCCCAGCACCGCGAACACTGCCCAGGCCAGCGCGCCGTAGCCAGCGAACGGCTGATGGTGCGCGTCGCTCTGTATCAGCGCCAGTGGGAAGCCCAGCGCCAGCATCGCGAGTGCGGTCACCCCCAGCGCACGCGCCGGCTGGCGCCGCTGTACTTCGGCGGCCAGCCATGCGGTAACGGCAGCCAGCACCAGCAGTGCATCCACTTCGGTGCGGTACGGGAAGAAACGGGTGATCTCGTGCACCAGACCACCCAGCCACCACAGCAGGCCCCACAGGTAGTAGACCAGGGCAATCTCGTGGCGCTGCCTGCGCTGGTAGCTCCAGGCCGACGCGAAGCCGGCAACGGCCAGCAGCAATGCACCGATCGCGGTCGGGTTGAGCAGGAAGCGCAGGTCCTCATGCCAGTGATCGCCACCGGCCACGAAAGCGAACGCTGCGCCCATCTGCAACAACGCACCGGACACCTGCGGCAGCCAGCGTTTCTGGCGCAGGCCCAGCCAGGCCAGGCCTGCACCTTCCAGCGCGAACACCGCGCCGGTGGCACGCGCCGACAAGGCCAGCGGCACCGCCAGCGTGACGAAGCCCACCGCCAGCACCGCATGCGACTGCGCCAGCACGGTGTACGACGCGCGCGCAATCAGTGCCCGCGCCAGTACGGCGTAGATCGCCGCCAGGCCCAGTGCGCACAGCGCCAGCGTCATCGGCTGCTCGTGCAGCATGCCGGCCTGCAGCGAGAAGGCGACCAAGGGCGTACCGAACACCAGGCTGCCGTCGACCAGGTCACGCCGCCCGGCGGGCTGCCGGCGTGCGTACAGCAGCGGGATCAGCAGGTAGAAGGCGAAGAACAGCAGCAGGAACGGCTCGGTGCTGCTGAACTTGTCCGGCGCGTACTGCAGCACGCCCCAGAACGTACCGATGCCGAAGGTGAAGGCGAAGCCCAGCAGGTTCAGCGCGCGCCACGGCCGGAACCAGGCAATGGCGAAGATGCCGGCGTTGAGCACCGCGTAGTAGCTGAACAACCCCACGTGGTTGCCGCTGCCGGTGGACAGCCACAGCGGTGCCATGAAGCCTGCGAGGATGCCCAGCACCGCCAGCGTGCGCGAGTTCTGCACCACCGCCAGCACGCACAGCCCGGCCACCAGCGCGATCGAACTGGCGAAGGCAAACCCGGGGTTGAGCAACTCGAACCGCTTGAATGCGGCGAAGATGGTCAGCAGCAGCACGCCGATGGCACCGCCCTGCAGCGCCAGTGCGAACAAGCGCCGGCGCTCGCGCTGATGCCAACCGAACGCCAGCAGGCCCAGCGCACCCACGGTGACACCGGCCAGGCGCAGCTCGATCGGCAGCACCAGCCAGCCCTGGTCACTGACGTACTTCAACAGCGCGGCAACACCGGCCAGCAGCACCAGCATGCCGATCTTGACCGGCACGTTGCCCTCGGTGAACCAGCGCTTGACCGCTCCGATGCCGCGCTCGATGAAGTTCGGCAGCGTCGGTTCGGAAGGCAACGGCGGCTGCACTGGCACGGGTGGCACCGGCGGTGGTGCGACCGGGCGCGGCGCCTCCACTGCCGCAGGCACCGGTTCGTGCACCGGCGGCGGCATTGGCTGGGGGGAGGCGGCGCGGCAGCCGCCACCGGCCGCAGGAACGGCGGATCGGCGCCAGCCGCAGGCATGGGCGCAGCCCGTTCCGGCGCAGGCTCGGCTGCAGCCGGGCGGGCGGCCGGCGCGGCGGCCAAGGCACCTTCCAGCGCGGCCACTCGGCGGCGCAGGCCGGCAATCATCACCAGCGCCACCACCAGCAGCAGCGGGATGGCCAGCAGAACCAGTACCACCAGGGCTATCAATGCTTCCATTGCATGCTTCCATTGCAATCCCGCGCCCCAGCGGCAGCGGTCGACCGCCCCATGCTACGACAGGGCTGGCCCCATAAACGACGAACCCCGGCCAGGCCGGGGTCCGTGCGCGATCTTGGCCGGCCTTACTTGGCGGCGACGACCTTGGCCATTTCCAGGCACTTGTTCGAGTAGCCCCACTCGTTGTCGTACCAGGTGACCAGCTTGACGAAGGTGCCGTCCAGGGCGATGCCGGCTTCGGCGTCGAACACCGAGGTGCAGGTCTCGCCGCGGAAATCGGTGGCCACGACCTTGTCTTCGGTGTAGCCCAGGATGCCCTTCAGCGGGCCTTCGCTCTGTGCCTTCACTTCCGCGCAGATCTCGGCGTAGGTGGCTTCCTTTTCCAGCTCGACGGTCAGGTCGACCACCGACACGTCCGAGGTCGGGACACGGAAGCTCATGCCGGTCAGCTTCTTGTTCAGTTCCGGGATGACCACGCCGACGGCCTTGGCCGCACCGGTGGACGACGGAATGATGTTCTCCAGGATGCCGCGGCCACCACGCCAATCCTTGTTGGACGGGCCATCGACGGTCTTCTGGGTAGCGGTAGCCGCATGCACGGTGGTCATCAGGCCACGCTTGATGCCCCACTTGTCGTTGATGACCTTGGCCAGCGGGGCCAGGCAGTTGGTGGTGCACGACGCGTTGGAGACGATTGCCTGGCCGGCGTAGGTCTTGTCGTTCACGCCGTAGACGAACATCGGCGTGTCGTCCTTCGACGGGGCCGACATGATGACCTTCTTGGCGCCGGCATCGATGTGCTTCTGCGCGGTTTCCTTGGTCAGGAACAGGCCGGTGGATTCGATCACCACGTCCACGTCCACTTCGTTCCACTTCAGGTTGGCCGGGTCGCGTTCCTGGGTCAGGCGGATCTTCTTGCCGTTGACCAGCAGGTCGTTGCCCTGCACCGCCACGTCAGCCTTGAAACGGCCATGCACGGAGTCGTACTTGAGCATGTACGCCAGATAGTCCGGCTCCAGCAGATCGTTGATGGCCACGATTTCGATGTCGTCGCCGAAGTTCAGCACCGCCGAGCGCAGGACGTTACGCCCGATGCGACCGAAACCGTTGATACCAACCTTGATTGCCATGTTCTCAAGCTCCTGCGGCCGCGACGGGTGCGGCGGGATGGATAGGGCCCACAAGTCTAGCAAACCGGGGCTGGCCACCGCCGGGCAGCCCCGGCAGGCAGCAGGCCGGCGGACAGGATTTGATCCGGATCAAAGCGTTAGCGCGATGTGAGGCCGAGACTGGCTGCATCCACCCAGCAACGAGATCACCCCCATGCGCAAGACCTCCCCCCTGATCGTGGCCAGCCTGGCCGCCGCCCTGTCCCTCGCCGCCGCCCCGGCCATGGCCCAGTCCAAGGGCGACTGGACCCTCTCCGCCGGCGTGCACCAGGTGGCCCCGAAGTCGAACAACGGCTGGCTGGCCAACCACACCCTGAAGGTCGACGTCGACAACGACGTCAAGCCGACCATCACCGGTGAGTACTTCATCGCCGACAACCTGGGCATCGAAGTGCTGGCCGCGCTGCCGTTCAAGCACGACATCAACATCAACGGCCTGGGCCGCGTGGGCAGCACCAAGCAGCTGCCGCCGGTGGTGACCGTGCAGTACCACTTCAACAGCAAGGGCAAGGTGTCGCCGTTCATCGGTGCGGGCGTGAACTACACGACCTTCTTCAGCGAAGACACCACCGGTGCGCTGAAGGACAGCCGCCTGAAGCTGCAGGATTCGTGGGGCCTGGCCGCGCATGCGGGCGTGGACTTCGCGATCGGCGGGAAGGGCGCACTGCGCGTGGACATGCGCTGGATCGACATCGACAGCAAGGTGAAGTTGAACGGCGAGAAGATCGGCACGGTCAACATCGATCCGCTGGTCTACGGCGCTTCGTACGTCTTCAAGTTCTAAAGCGGTGTGTTGAGCGCGGGGGCTTCGCCCCCGCTCCCCCGCTACATGCAAAACCCTCGCAGCATGTTGCCCCGGTGATTGCCGGGGCTTTTTTATTTGCACGAAAAGCACCGGCATCTGGAATTGGGCGGAGAGGGTGGGGTGATCGGGACACGCCGTAAATACGTCCCTGTAGCAACTGTGTTGCTGGAGAGTCTCAGGCCCGTCAGGTAAACGGGCACGGTAGTGCCGGCCGCTGGCCGGCAGCCTTTGGTCTTTCGCCCTGGCTCGCCTCAGGCGGGGACTAGCCCGCTTTCAGCGTCGCGCACACGGGCGTTGAGGATGACCAGCATCTTCCGCATCACTGCCACGATGGCCACCTTGCCTTCCTTGCCGCGGGCTCGTAGCGACTGGTAAAAATCGCGCAGCCGAGGTTCATGCCGCATGGCCGACATTGCCGCCATGTAGAGCACTTGCCGGATTTCGGCTCTTCCACCGTGGATGCTTCGTTTTCCTCTCATCGTGCCGCTGTCGTGGGACATCGGGGCTACCCCGACCAGGCTGGCGATGCGCTTGCCAGTGATCCTGCCAAGCTCTGGCAGATAGCTGGCTAGAACTGCCTGCAGCACAGGCCCTACGCCCTTCATCGACTTCAGCATCTTCAGTTGAGGCTGCTGACCAACCTGCTCGACGATCTGCTTGCCCAGACGCTCAACCAACGTTTGTAGGCGGGTGATGTTGCCCTGCAGTAGTCGGCGCAGTTCACGATCAAGCACCATTTCCTGCTGTTGCCGCGCGATGGTCAGGGCGTCCATCGCCTGCCGACGTGCCCGAACGAACTCCCGCATCTTCTGCTGCCAAGACTGCAGCGGCTGATAGGGAGGCAGCTTCACCAGGGCGGCCATCTGCGCCAACGCGTAGGCATCCAAACGGTCGGTTTTGGCAGTCTGACCCAACCCCTGAGCCAGTTTCCGGGCGCGCAAGGCATTGGCACGGGCCACCGGATGACCGGCCTTGTGCAGGAAATCCAGCACCGGCTGCTCATAGCCACCCGTGGCTTCAAGCACGATCTGGCGGGTCGGACGCTTCTTCAGCCAAACATCCAGTTCAGAAAACCCGGAGCGGTTGTTGCTGACCTGCAGGGTTTCTCCGTCCGTCGTACCGATATCCAGCTGACGCTTGCTGACATCAATCCCGATCCCGTTCATCACCTGACTCCGTATAGTCTGGAAGGGTCGAGAGCTCCCCCGCTTGCCCAGTCTTATCGCTTCGAGTGGTCGCTCCAGCAACTGTTCGGGCGGATCAAGGGAGATTCCGGCGTGGGCGCCAAGCTACATGGCGATCGTCGCGATCCTGGTTACGGATCGTCGAGATCTAGGCTCGCACGGCGGCCCACGCCGGCTCTCGACGCCTACGCTGCCAGATTCCGATCAGATAAGGCTCGATCGCCGCATCCATGCGGCGAACGGTCCCGATCACCCCACCCTCTCCACCCTTCCCATCTGCGCGCGCGTGCCAGCTCAAGCAAAGGCAAGAGCAGAAGCAGAACCTGAACATCCGAGGCGTAGTGGTTGCCTGTAATTGCAGGAGGCCGATTTTGATCCTGCATTTGTTTTTGATGTTGCCTTTGACGTTTGCATCCGCCTCCGCGGCCATGTTTGGAGGGGAGCGCAGCGGGAGGGGCGGCGGGACCGTTGGTGCCATGGATGGCGCCATCGAGCCCCCATGGATGGGTTTACGGCGTGTCCCGCCGCCCCTCCCGCTGCGCTCCCACTTCGGAACAGGAACGCGCCGCTCTTCAATCCACCTGCCCCCGCTAGAATGTGCGCATGAAAGCCCTGCACTCCTTCTTCCTCGCCGCCGCCCTGGCGCCGGCCCTGCTGTCCGTCTCCGCCCCCGCCCATGCCTGGGGCGCGCAAGGCCACCGCCTTGTCGCCGAAGTCGCTGACGCCCGCCTCAACCCCACCACCCGCGCCGAAGTGGACCGCCTGCTGGCCACCGAACCGGACGCCACGCTGGCCAGCATCGCGCCGTGGGCCGATCAGCTGCGTGCCAAGGATCCGGGCCTGGGCCGTCGCTCGGCCGGCTGGCACTACGTCAACATCGCCGAAGACAACTGCCACTACGAAGCACCGAAGCACTGCAAGAACGGCAACTGCATCGTCGAGGCCCTGAAGGCACAGAGCGCCATCCTCGGCGACCGAAGCCTGACCGACGGCGAGCGCCTGCAGGCGCTGAAGTTCGTCGTGCACCTGGTCGGCGACATCCATCAGCCGATGCATGCCGGTTACGCCCACGACAAGGGCGGCAACGACTTCCAGCTGCAGTTCGGCAACCGCGGTACCAACCTGCACTCGCTGTGGGACAGCGGCATGCTCAACACCCGCAAGCTGGACGACGCCGGCTATCTCCCGCTGCTGCAGAGCCAGCGCGCGCCGAAGCTGGCGCGCCAGTCCAACCCGCAGCGCGACCCGCAGACGTGGGCCGAAGCCAGCTGCCGCATCTCCATGCAAGCTGGCGTTTATCCGGCCTCGCGTAAAATCGGTGACGAATACACCGAGCGCTACCGGCCGCTGGCCGAAGCGCAGCTGCGACTGGCCGGTGAGAACCTGGCGCAGTTGCTGAACCGCGTGCTCGGCACGCGCTGAGGAGCGTTCCAATGTCAGTCCAGGTGCAGTCGTTCTTCCACCGTGACAGCAATACCTTCAGCTATCTGGTCAGTGATCCGGCCAGCGGCGAGGCAGCGCTGATCGACCCGGTCCTGGACTACGACCCGGATACCGATGCCAGCAGTGAAGCGCCGCTGCATGCCGCGTTGCAGGCCATCGAACAACAGGGCCTGCAGCTGCGCTGGCTGCTGGAAACCCATGCCCACGCCGACCATGTGTCAGCTGGGCGCCGCCTGAAGGAGCGCTTCCCGCAGGCCACGCTGGCCATCGGCGAAGGCATCCGCGCGGTGCAGGCCACCTTCGCACCGCGCTATGGGCTGCAGCTTCCGGCGGCCGATGACATCTTCGATCACCTGTTCAGCGATAGCGAAACCTTTGCTCTGGGCGAACTGCGCTGTCAGGTGATCGCCGTGCCCGGCCATACCAGCGACAGCATCGCCTACCTGATCGACGATGCGCTGTTCACCGGTGACTCGCTGTTCATGCCCGACGGCGGTACCGCCCGCTGCGACTTCCCGGGTGGCGATGCCGCGCAGTTGTACCGTTCAATCCAGCGCCTGCTGGCGCTGCCCGATGCGACGCGCGTGTTCGTCTGCCACGACTACGGTCCGGGTGGTCGTGCATTCGCCAACGAAACCACCATCGGCGAACAGCGCGCACACAACATCCACGTGCATGACGGCGTGGCCGAGGCGGAGTTCGTCAGCGTGCGCCAGGCACGCGATGCGACGCTGGAAGAACCCAAGCTGATGCAGCCCGCGGTGAAGGCCAACATCCAGGGCGGGGCCTGACCCACGCCGCTGCGCTCGCCGGGCATGGCCCGGCGCTACCCCGGTCATCGCAAGCGATCATTTTCCCTGCGTACGCACCACGTGCTGTCCCTTCACGATTTCGAAGGTGAAGGCATACTGCAGGGTGACCGCCACCGGCTCGACGCGCTCGGCGCCGCGACAGTCGCCACGGTCGGCAGGCACCTTGCCAGCCGCGAAGTGGCAGACCGCTGCGGACGAGTACTTCCACATCGCCACGGCTTCCTGCGCCGCCTGCAGCAGGGGCGCATTCTCGCCTGCAGCACCTGCCGCGCACTCAGGGCGATCGGTCAGCGGCACGCTGCGTTCGACACTGCCCTGTGCATCAACCACCACCTGCAGGCAGATGGTGGTCGGTGCCAGCTCCGCACGCGGGTCACGATCACCGACCTCCGGATCCGGCGCCGCGTACAACTGCGGCATCCGGTAGCCCTCGCTCGCGCCCAGCGAATACGTCTGCACTTGCCCGCTGCCGCCACCGGCCTGCGGCTGCAGGCGCTGATGGCCGACATTCTCGCTGCGGGTATCCACGGTGGTCAGCCGGTCCTGGGTTGCGCATCCTGCCAACAGCGCCGCCATCATCAACAGCGGCGCGGACTTCACTGGGAGTCCTCGGTGTTGTCCATGGCATAGGTGATCGGAATCTTCACAGCCCCTGCAACGGGCTTTCCGTTCTTCATCGCCGGACGATAGGTCCAGCTCCGCGCAGCGGCGATCGACACCGCATCGAACACACCCGGATTGCTTGCACTGAGCACCTGGACGTCAGTCGGATGGCCGTTGGCATCCACGTCCACGCGCAGGTTCACCACGCCCACCTGGCGCTGTTCGATGGCGGACTTCGGATAGGACGGTGGCGGCATCTTGTCGACCTCTATCTCCCGATCCATGGCGGCCCCTGTCTGGCCGTCTGCGGCTGCACCGCCCTGGCTGGCCCACGCCACCGCTCCCATTCCCAGACACAACCCGACCACCAGAACTTGCCCCGACACCCACGGCAATGCCTTCCGCTTGGACTGCTTCAACATGGCGATACGCTCCTTCAACACGGGTTGGCTGCGCCAATGGCAGACCGCTGGCGCAACCGGATGGACCAGCTGCGCCTTCAGCAGCGTGCTGGCGTAGAGACCGCGCAGCGCAGGCTGCGGGGCAATGGTGCGGGCATCGCAGGCCAGTTCCTGGTCCCGCAGGAAGCGGCGTGCAGCCCATGGCAGAAGCGGATGGAACCAGAACACCGCGCGTGCCATCAGCAGCGCCCCATTGGCCCAGTGATCGCCATTGCGACGGTGGCTGCGCTCGTGCTGCAGGATCAGGCCCTGCTCCTGTGCGGTGAACTGCTGGTCGAAGTCCGGGCCTACCACGATGCGCGGACGCCACAGGCCGACCAGCGCGGGCAGGCCCGGGTCGGCGCTGGCCTGCCAGCTGCCATCGGCGCGTGCACACAGTTGGCCCATGCCACGTTCAAAGCGCCGCTGCGCACGTAGATCGCGTAGCAGACAAAGGACCGCCCCCAGCATCCATGCCAGCAGCAACAGCCCGGCCCACGGCAACGACTGCCCTGCCATGCCTTCGACGGCGCCGGGTACCACTTTCAGCGGCAGCGTCGGCACATGCTCCAGAAGTGCCACCTGTGGCAGCGGCAGCAGCAGGGCCAGCAGCAGCAGCGGCAGCAGCCACCAGCTGCGGTAGGCCAGCCCAGCGCCCCCCAACCGCACGAGCAGCGGTCGCAGCACCGCCAGCAGGACCACGCCCACTGCCAGCCACAGGCTGGCCTGCCACAGTCCGTCGAGCAGCTCAGTCATGGTCCAGCTCCTGGATCAGCTTCTTCAGTTCGGCGATGTCCTGCGCACTCAGCTGGCCCCGTTCGCTGAAGTGCGCGACCAGCGGCGCCACACGCCCTTCGAAGACACGGCCGATGAAGTCCTGGCTCTGCGCCTCCACCCACGCCTGTCGCTGCAGCAGCGGCCGGTACAGGTAGCGCCGTCCATCGCGCTCGGCGGCGATCGCCCCCTTGGTCAGCAGGCGGTTGAGCAGGGTCTTGATGGTCGGCTCGGCCCAGTCACGATGGGCCAGCGCGGCCACCACGTCATCGGCGCTACGCGGTGCCTGCTGCCACAGCACCTCCATCACAACGGCTTCGGCTTCGCTGATCGGGGTCATGGTTTACATCCGTAATCGATAACCCGATTACGCGCGTAATCGAATCGTCTGTCAAGCCCCTCGACTCCAGGTTCATCCCGGCTGCGCCAGCATCGATTCCTCCCGCCCCAGGCCCCGGATGAAAGCGCTGCCCAAGAAGGAATTCCCGGTCGAGCAGGCCCGCCGCTTCCTCGAACCCGGCCCGATCGTGCTGGTCAGCACGGCGTGGCGCGGCCAGCGCAACCTGATGACGATGGGCTGGCACATGGTGATGGGCTTCTCGCCCTCGCTGGTCGCCACCTACCTGTGGCACGAGAACCACAGCCATGCACTGGCGCGCGGCAGCGGCGAGTGCGTGATCAACGTGCCGGGGGTGGAACTGCTCGATACCGTGGTGGACATCGGCAACTGCAGCGGCCGCGAGGTCGACAAGTTCGCCCGTTTCGAGCTTGATGCGCTGCCGGCGCGCGAGGTCGGTGCACCGCTGGTCGGGCAATGCCATTCGTGCTTCGAATGCCGCCTCTACGACGATAGCCAAGTGGAATCGAGCAACCTGTTCATCTGGGAAATCGTGCGGGCCCATGTTGCACCACGCCCAAAGCTGCCGCGCACGGTGCATTACCGGGGCGATGGGCAGTTCATGGTGTCTGGCGCCGAAGTCTCGCGTCGACGGCGGTTCAAGCCCGACATGCTGTAATGCCCGCACTCCCCCACACGCAGGACCGCCGCGCATGACCGAACACCTCACCGACCTGGACGCCGCCGTCGATTGGTTGTTCGCGCGCGTGGACGGGCCGCTGCGGATCGGGGCACCGCTGGCACTGGGCAAGCCGCATCGGCTGCTCAATGCCCTTTACGCACGCGTCGAGCACGATCCGTCGCGGCCACTGCAGCTGTATACCGCGCTGTCGCTGAACCCGCCGAAGGCGCGCGGCAACGGCCTGGAAGCGCGCTTCATGGCGCCGTTTGCGCAGCGCCATTTCGGCGACGATTTCCCGCGCCTGGCCTATGCCGATGCGATCACGCGCGACGCGTTGCCGGCACATGTGCAGGTGGAAGAGTTCTACATGCAGTCCGGCGCCCTGCTCGGCTCGCGGCAGGCGCAGTCCAGCTATACCAGCCTGAACTACACCCACGCTGCCGATGCGGTGGCGCAGCGCGCGCCGCAGGTGATCGTGCAGAAGGTGGCGATGCGGCCGAACGACCGCCGGCTCTCGCTGTCGTGCAACAACGACATCACCCAGGACACGCTGGATGCGATGACCGCTCGCGGGCTGCCTCGCCCGCTGCTGATCGCCGAGATCGATCCGCAGCTGCCCTATATGGGCGGCTCGGCTACGGTCGATGTGTCGTTCTTCGATCTGGTGATCACCCCGCCGCCGCCGTATCCGGCGCTGTTCGGGCTGCCGCGGCAGCCGGTCGGCGATGCCGACTACGCGATCGGCCTGTATGCCAGCACGCTGGTGCGCGACGGCGGCACCCTGCAGATCGGCATCGGCACGCTGGCCGACGCGCTCAGCCATGCGCTGGTGCTGCGCCACACCGACAACGCGCGCTACCGGCGCGTGCTGCATGCGCTGGATCCGCAGCTGGCCAGCCACCCGCTGGTGCAGGAAATCGGCGGACTGGATCCGTTCGAGGTCGGCCTGTATGGCTGCAGCGAAATGCTCAACGAGGGCTTCCGCCGGCTGGTGCAGACCGGCGTGATCAAGCGCAAGGTGCACGACGATCTGGCGCTGATGCAGCGCATCGAGAACGGCAGCACCCTGTCCATCGACCACGCCACCCTGGCTGCCGAGGGCGAGTATCTGCATGGCGCCTTCTACCTGGGCTCGCCGGAGTTCTACGAGTGGTTGCGCACGCTGCCGGAAGACGAATGCCGTGCGATCGGCATGCGCCGCATCAGCGAGATCAACCAGCTGTACGGTGGCAACGAGACACTGGAACGCCTGCAGCGCCGGCACGCGCGCTTCTTCAACTCCTGCATGATGGCCACCGCGCTGGGCGCGGCGGTGTCGGATGCGCTGGATGATGGACGTGTGGTGTCCGGCGTGGGTGGTCAGTACAACTTCGTGGCGATGGCACATGCGCTGCCGGAAGCCCGCAGCGTCTTGATGTTCCGCGCCGCGCGCGATGACAAGGGCCAGCGCGAATCCAACGTGCGCTGGAACTACGGGCACACCACCATCCCACGCCACCTGCGCGACATCTACCTCAACGAATACGGCATCGCCGACCTGCGCGGCCTGACCGACGAGGACTGCGTGCATGCGATGACCGCAATCACCGAGGCCCCGTTCCAGGGCGGCCTGCTGCAGCAGGCACACGCCTCGCGCAAGCTGCTGGCGGCCACGCAACCGGATCCGGAGCGCCAGCAGCGCAACACGCCGCAGGCACTGTCCGCGGCACTGGCACCGTTCCGCGTCGATGGCAGCCTGCCCGACTATCCGTTGGGCAGCGACTTCAACGAGATCGAGCAGGTGCTGGTGAAAGCGCTGGGCTGGCTGAAGGCCAACACGCAGACCCGCGGCGACAAACTGCGTACCGTCTGGGCAGCGCTGCGGCAACCGGCTGGCGACGGCGATGCGGTGTACCTGCAGCGCATGGGCCTGCAGGCACCCAAGGATTTCGCCGAACGCCTGGACGCGCGACTGCTGCGGCTGGCGCTGGCGCGTACCGCCTGAAAAAAAGGGACGGAGGGGATCAAGTCGTTTGTGCACAAACGACTTGATCCCCTCCGTCCCCTTTTCTCTCGAGCAAAGAAAAGGCCGGCGTGCGCCGGCCTTTCCCTTCCTGCTTCGCGAGGCTGCTTACAGCGCCTTGGCCGCTTCCACCACGTGGGCGGTGGTGATGCCGAAGTGCTTGTACAGCTGGTCGGCCGGGGCCGAGGCACCGAAGGTGTCGATACCAATCACCGCACCGTCCAGGCCGACGAACTGGCGCCAGAAACCGGTGACGCCGGCTTCCACCGCAACGCGTTTGCGCACGGCGTTCGGCAGCACCGATTCACGGTAGGCCGCATCCTGGCGCAGGAACACGTCGGTGGACGGCATCGAGACCACGCGGGTCTTGAGGCCAGCTGCATCCAGCTGGGCCTTGGCTTCGGTGGCCAGCGAAACTTCTGAACCGGTGGCGATCAGGATCACGTCCGGGGTACCGGCGGCATCGGCCAGCACGTAGCCACCGCGCTCGATCTGGGCGATCTGCTCGGCGTCGCGCGGCTGGTGCGGCAGGTTCTGGCGGCTGAACACCAGGCAGCTCGGGCCATCCTGACGGGTGATCGCAGCCTTCCAGCTCACAGCCGACTCGACCGCATC
Source organism: Stenotrophomonas sp. 99219_Sma (assembly GCF_056480785.1). Classification (NCBI taxonomy): domain Bacteria; kingdom Pseudomonadati; phylum Pseudomonadota; class Gammaproteobacteria; order Lysobacterales; family Lysobacteraceae; genus Stenotrophomonas; species Stenotrophomonas sp. 99219_Sma. The sequence continues at coordinate 3,684,187 of NZ_CM151117.1, forward strand.
GCACGGACGCCACACGTCGTTGTTCGGGATGTAGCGCAGCGAGGCCAGGTGCTCCACCGGCTGGTGGGTCGGGCCGTCTTCGCCCAGGCCGATAGAGTCGTGGGTGTAGACGTGGATGGCGTGGGCCGGGATCAGCGCGCTCATGCGCACGCCGTTGCGGGCGTAATCGCTGAACACCAGGAAGGTGGCGTCGAACGGAATGAAGCCGCCGTGCAGGGCCAGGCCGTTGGCAATGGCGGTCATGCCGAACTCGCGCACGCCGTAGTACACGTAGTTGGCGTTGGCGTCGTCGCTGGCAACCGACTTGCTGCCCTTCCACAGGGTCAGGTTGGAGTGCGCCAGGTCGGCCGAGCCGCCGACGATTTCCGGCAGCAGCGGGGCGTAGGCTTCGATGGCCAGCTGCGAGGCCTTGCGCGAAGCGATCGTCGGGCCTTCAGCGGCCACCTGGGCGATGTAGGCATCGGCCTTGGAAACGAAGTCGGCCGGCAGCTCGCCGTGCGAACGGCGGGTCAGCTCGGACGCTTCAGCCGGGTACTGGCTGGCGTACTTGTCGAACAGCTGTTCCCACTCGGCCTGGCGCAGGGTGCCAGCGCCATTGGCGCGCCAGCCGTCGTAGATCGCCTGCGGGATCTCGAACGGACCGTATTCCCAGCCCAGCTGCTTGCGGGTGGCTTCCAGCTCGTCCTTGCCCAGCGGAGCGCCGTGGCTGGATTCCTTGCCCGCCTTGTTCGGCGAACCGAAACCAATGGTGGTGCGGCAGCAGATCAGGGTCGGCTTGTCGCTCTGCGACAGCGCGGCCTCGATGCCGGCCTTGATGCTTTCCGGGTCGTGGCCATCGACATCGCGCACGACGTTCCAGCCATAGGCCTCGAAACGCTCCGGGGTATTGTCGGTGAACCAGCCCTCGACGTTGCCGTCGATGGAGATGTGGTTGTTGTCCCAGAAGCAGACCAGCTTGTGCAGGCCCCAGGTGCCGGCCAGCGACGCCGCTTCATGCGACACGCCTTCCATCAGGCAGCCATCGCCCATGAACACCCAGGTGCGGTGGTCGACCACTTCCAGTTCCGGGCGGTTGAAGCGCTGTGCCAGCAGCTTCTCGGCCAGGGCGAAGCCCACGGCATTGGCGAAACCCTGGCCCAGCGGGCCGGTGGTGGTTTCCACGCCCGGGGTCTCGTGGCGTTCCGGGTGGCCGGCGGTGTGGCTGCCCAGCTGGCGGAACAGCTTCAGCTGCTCGATCGGCAGGTCGTAACCGCTCAGGTGCAGCAGCGCGTACTGCAGCATCGAACCGTGGCCGTTGGACAGCACGAAACGGTCGCGGTTGAACCAGTGCGGGTTGCTCGGGTTATGGCGGAGATAGTCGTTCCAGAGGACTTCGGCGATGTCGGCCATGCCCATGGGCATGCCGGGGTGGCCGGACTTTGCGGTTTCAACCGCATCGGCGGCAAGGAAGCGGATGGCGTTGGCCAACTGGCGACGGGTAGGCTGCGTCATGGTTCTGTCGGAATCGGGAGGCGGCCGCGGACGTGCGGGCGGCCTATTGTCCCATAGTCGCCGGGCGGGGGGTCGGTTCACCTTGCCCGGTCGTGCCGGCCGCTGGCCGGCAGTTGCGCAGAATTCAATGAAGATCATGAAGTTGCCGGCCAGCGGCCGGCACTACCCCGCCCCCGGAGTTCGGGGGCTGCGCCATAGGCGCCGGGGTGTGGAGGCCGGTAAGGGGGGCCCGCGATTCGCATCGCGAAACGTGGGAGCGGCAGCGCGCATGCGATGACGCGTACCCGGCCAGCGGCCGGCACTACCTGCCCCCGGAGTTCGGGGGCTGCGCCATAGGCGCCGGGGTGTGGAGGCCGGTAAGGGGGGCCCGCGATTCGCATCGCGAAACGTGGGAGCGGCAGCGCGCATGCGATGACGCGTACCCGGCCAGCGGCCGGCACTACCCGTCCCCGGAGTCCCGGGACGGGAATCCGGACTCAGTCCTGCTGCGGGCCCAGCGCCGGGCCATCGTGCGACTCACCCTTGGCCACCAGGGTGGTAAGGGCCAGGTCGCCGGTCACGTTCAGCGCGGTACGGCACATGTCCAGGAAGTGGTTCACGCCCAGGATCAGGCCGATGCCCAGCGGGTTCACGCCCACCATCGCGCAGATCATCGCCACCACCGGCAGCGAGCCTGACGGCACGCCGGCCGTGCCGATGCCACCGAGGATGCAGACCGCCATCACCATGATCTGCTGGCCGATGCTCAGGTCCACGCCGAAGAACTGGGCCAGGAAGATCACCGTCACGCCCTCGAACAGCGCGGTGCCGTTCTGGTTGGCGGTGGCGCCCACGGTCAGCACGAAGCGCGACACGCGCTGCGGCAGGCCCATCTGGTCGGCCACGCGCAGCGCGGTCGGCAGGGTGGCGTTGCTGGAGGCGGTGGAGAACGCCATCACCGTCGCTTCCTGGGTATCGCGGAAGAACGACAGCGGCGAACGACCGGACAGCCATACGGCCGTGCCGTAGCTCACCACCATGTGCAGGCCGAGTGCCAGCACCACCACGCCCACGTAGGCGCCGAGGCGGATGATCAGCTCGAAGCCGAACAGCGCGGCCAGGTTGAACATGAAGCAGGCCACCGCATACGGGGCCAGGCGGATGACCAGGTTGATCAGGGTCATCGAAATTTCGAACACGCCTTCGATGGCGCGGCGCAGCGGCGCGACCTTCTCGTTGTCGGTCAGCACCATGCCGATGCCGAACATCAGCGCGAAGAACATCAGCGACAGGATCGCGCCGTTGTCAGACGCGGCCTGCAGCACGTTGCTCGGCACGATCGACAGCAGCATGTCCATGCCCTTCGGCGTGCCATGGATGCCCGCGACAATCTCCTTGCTGCGCTCGGCGTTCTCCGACAGCATCATCGCAGCGACCTGCGGGTCGACGCCGACACCCGGCTTGAGCAGGTTCACCAGCACCAGCCCGATGCCCACGGCAATGCCGGACAGCAGCACGGTATAGGCCAGGGTCTTCCAACCGATGCGGCCAAGGGCGCGGATGTCGCCCATCTCCGACACACCCATGATCAGCGCCGAGAAGATCAGCGGCACGATCAGCATGAAGATCAGGTTGAGGAACAGGCCCGAAGCCGGGGTGGTGATGTAGTCCATTACCCACTTGGCACCGGCCTGCAGACCATCGACGCTGCCGCCCAGGGCGTGCACGATCAGTCCCAGGATCAGGCCGATCGCAAAGCCGATGCCCATCTTCCAATGCAGGGGCAACTTCTTCTTGTCGGCAGCAGCTGCTGTCATGCGCGGGTTTCCTCGAAAAATGAATGCACTCTAACAAAGCGCGCAAGCGGCGCCGGTTCAGGTTCGCCGCGGCGGATACAGCGGCGCCAGGCCAGTGTCAGCGGTGCCGGCAGCCGCCGACCAGTGCGGTCCGTCACGGAAGGCCTCGCGCAAGCGCGCACGCAGCGACGCCAGGTCGCCCTGCCCACCCCAGCGCGCCTGCTGCAGGTCCTGCAGCACCTGTCGCTGTCCGGGGTCAGCCAGGCGGTCGATGACCTGCTCGATACGTTCGACACCGGCCATCGCACACAGCTGCGCTTCCACCTGATCAAACCCTTCACCATCCAGCGCGCGGCGCAGTTCGGCCACGCCGGCACGTCCAGTCGCCACAGCCGGCACAGCGCCCTTGGCCGCCACGCGCGGGCGACGGCCTCGCTGCCAGCCCCACAACAGCGTCAACAGCCACAGCAACGCCAGGCCGATGGCGGCGCCCATCCACGGCCATGGCCGCTCGGACAAACCACTGGCGCGCGGATCGGTCGCCGCGATACGGCTGTCCTGGCCATCGCCATCCGGCAGCGCCGCATCGGTGTCGATCGGCGGCAGCGGTGCAGGTGGCGCACTGCCAGCCCCGCTACCGGCCACCACGTCCAGCGTCAGGTCCGGCAGCTTCGCTTCCTGTGCCTTGCCATTGCGCACGTCCCACCACGGCAGGCGCGGCCCCGGCACCACCAGCGAACCCGGCTGGCGCGGCACGATCGAATAGCGGCGGGTGATCTTCAGCCGCGGCGTACTGCCATTGAAGGTCTCTTCGTACTGCGCAGGTTCTGCGAACACCTGCGCCGCGTTGCCGACGTCGGGCACCGGCAGATCGGTGAACTGCGCGCGGGTAGCGCCTTCGGCAATCGCCTCCACCACCACGTTGGCCGCCTCGCCGGTACGGGCGCTGGTCGGTGCACTGGTGTAGCGCAGCTGCAGGCCCTGCAGCGGCAGCCATGGCTGCGGCGCCTGTGCCGGTTGCGCCTGCACCTGCAACGTGCGATCGGCGCCGGTGGCATTCATGCGCCCGTCGCCGCCGCCGAAGAAATCGTCGAAGAAGCCACCGGCACTGCGCCCGCTGAAGCGCGCACCGGCCAGCCGAAGTGCACCGCTGCGCTCGGGGATCAGCAGGAAGCGGCGCTCGACCACGTTGTAGCGGCGGCCGCTGACCTGTCGCACATCGGTGCGGTCATCGCCCACCCGCTGCAACGACGCGCCGGCCGGTGTATCCAGCACCAGTTCGCCGGAGGCCAGCTGCGAGGCGAAATACAACCGCACCACCACGCCTACGCTCTGCTGCACATACGGTGTCTCGTCATCGACAGCGGTTTCGATGAACGCCACCGCATTGCTGTCGGGACCGGCCACGGCAGCGGCATCCACCTGCAGGGTCAACGGTGCGGTGCGTACGCTGCCCACCTGCAGGCCCGGCACCACCAGTGCACCGCTACGCCGTGGCGTGAGTGCCACGCCATACAGATTGCGCTGCTGCATGCTGCCATTGCTCCACGCTACCTGGCGGCTGCTGGTCTGCCCGCTGAGGTCGAAGTCGGTGCGCAACGGTGTGAAGTCAGGGGCGCCCTGGTCGCTCTCGACATTGAGCGTGACCGTGTCGCCCATCGCGATGCGGTCGCGGTCCAGCCACGCACGCGGCTGCGCCCAGGCCAGCAGCGGCAGCCACAGCAGCAGTGCCGCCAGTACCTGTCGGGGCCAGTGCCCGTGCATGTTGATCGCCCGCGTCATCGCCCTTCCCTCTTCCTGCGTTCGTTTTCCAGCTGGAACTTGGCCCGCAGCAATGCGCCCGGATCATCCGGCACGCGTCGCATCCACGCCTCCACCGCCTGCTGCTCCTCGCGTTGGCGTGGGGTGGTGCCGTCGCTGCCTGGCACGGGCTTGCCATCCTGATCGCCTTTGCCCTCACGTGCCTGCTGAATGGCCTGCTGCATGCGCTGGCGCTGCTGCTCATCAGCCTGGGCCTGCGCTTTGGCATCCTCCACCTGTGGTGGCGCCTGCTGTCCATCGCGGCCTCGCTCGCCGGGCTGCGGGCTCGACTGGTTCTTGTCGTCACCGGGATTGGGCTGGCCCTGCTGACCCGACTGTGGCTGTCCCTGACCGGGATTCTGCTGGCCCTGCTGCGGCTGCTGGCCCTGCGGATTCTGCTGGCCCTGACCATTCTGCGGTTGTTTTTGCTGCCCGTTCTGCGGAGGCTTCTGCTGATCCTGGCCTTTGCCACCCGACTGCTTGCGCTTGCGCGCGGCATCGACCACGGCACGGTTGGCGACCGCATCTGCCATGCCGGGATGCAGTGCCAGCGCGCGGTCGTAGGCGGCAATGGCTTCGTCGTAGTTGCCCTGGCGGGCCAGCGTATTGGCCAGGTTGTACCAGCCCGCATCGCTGTCGATGCCCTCGAACTGCTTGCGGGCACTGGCGAAATCACCGTTGCGGTAAGCCTGCGCACCTTCGGCCAAGCGCTGGTACTGCACCTGGTCGGCGCGCTTCCACAGCGTGCCCGGCGCCGGCGGTGCGGCAGGCACCGCGGGCGCCTGCGCCTGCACATCACTCATCCATGGCAGCAGGCCCACCGCCAGCACCGCCGCCAGCAGCGCGCGGCGTCGGAAGGCCAACAGCGCCAGCAGCATCACCGGTGGCAGCAACCAGAACCCTTCATCACGCCATTGCTTGCCCTCGCCGGGCCGCTGCGCTGCAGTACCTTCGCGTGCATCAAGTACGCCCAGCGCACGCAGGTCACTGTCATCGGTGGCGATGCGGGCATAGCGGCCTCCGCCTGCGGTCGCCACCGCACGCAGGCTGCCTTCATCCAGCGCGGCCTGGCGGATCTGCCCAGTGCCATCCCGGTACGCCGCACCGGCAGATGTGCCCAGCCCCAGTACCGACACCTGCATGCCGAGGCTGCGCGCCTGCGCTGCGGCCAGTGCCGCTTCATCATCCGCCTGATCGCTGACCAGCAGGATCTGCCCCCGCAATGCCCCGATCTGGCGCATCAACCGCGTCGCCCAGTCGATGCCACGGTCGGCGCGTTGTCCGTCGCGCGGCATCACATCCGGCGACAGCGCGTCCAGATACAGCGCGACGTTGCTGCCGTCATCGGTCAGCGGTGCCACGGTGTAGGCATCCTCGGCATAGACCACCAGGCCCACCTGGCCACCCTGGCGGGCACGCAGCAGCTCGCCCACTTTCGCCCGAGCCTGCAGCAGGCGCGACGGCGGCAGATCGGTGGCATTGATCCGGCTGGACAGATCCAGCACGACCAGCAGCGGTGCGCTGGCCTGGAACATCGGTTGTGCCTGCTGCCGCCAACTCGGCCCGGCCATGGCCAGCGCTGCCAGGGTCCAGCCCAGCAGCACGGCCCAGGGCAGGCGTGCACGGCGGCGCGTGCCCGCAGCCAGCAGATGCGGCAACAGGTGGGCATCCACCGCTGTTCGCCACACATCGCTGCGCCGCTGCCGATACAACGCCACCACGATGATCAGCGGCAGCGCCAGCAACGCCCACAGCCATTCCGGGCGCAGGAAGTGCAGCGCGTTCCAGTCAGGAAGATTCGAAGCCAACGCGATCATCGACGGCGCTCCGGCCACAGCCAGGCCAATGCGCCCAGCAGCAACGCCAGGCCCAACGGCCAGGCATAACGCTCTTCGCGCGGACGCAGGCTCGGCCCCTTCGCAGCGATCGGCTCCAGCCGGTCCAGCTCGGCGTAGATGCCGGCCAGCTGTGCAGTGTCGCGGGCGCGGAAGAACTGGCCACCCGTCATGCTGGCAATCTTCTTCAAGGTAGCCTCGTCGACCGGATCCTGGTCGGCGGAAATGGGAATACCGAACAGGCGCATGCTGCCATCACCGCCAAAGGCGACGGTGTGGATACGCACACCCTCGGCACGCGCGACTTCGGCGGCACGCAGCGGTTCCAGCACGCCGGCATTGCTGACGCCGTCGGTCAGCAGAATCAGCACGCGCTGGCCTTCAGGCTGGCTGCGCAGGCGCTTCACCGCCAGGCCGATGGCATCACCGATGGCGGTCTCGCGCCCGGCCAGGCCGACCACGCTGTCGCGCAGCTGGTCGCGCACGCTGGCCAGATCGGCCGTAAGCGGCGTAAGCGTGTAGGCGCGGTCGCCGAAGATCAGCAGGCCGATGCGATCACCGGCACGACGATCAAGGAAATCGGCCAGCACCGCCTTCGCGGCAGTCAGGCGATCCACCGCCTGCCCGCCCAGCACCATGTCGCCCTCGCCCATGCTGCCGGACACGTCCATCGCCAGCATCATCTGCCGGCCCTCCTGCGGCGGCGTGATCGCTTCACCCAGCTGTTGCGGGCGAGCCAGTGCGACGCACAGCGCGCACCAACCCAGCCACAACAGCAGCGTGCGCAGCCACGACACATCAACGCGGCCGCCACCGGCCAGCGCTTCCAGTTCCGTCGCCGCATAGGGCACCCGCAGCGCAGCACCGGGATCGGCACGACGCTTCCACCAGCGCATCAGCAACGGCAACGGCAGCGCCAGCAGGGCCAACGGCCACGCCAGCTGCAGGTCCGGCCATGGCCAGTAACTTGCCAGCAGATTCATCGGCGCCGCTCCAGCAGCATGGCCAGATAGCGCTCGCGCGCCCAGCTGCGCAGCGCCGCCACATCGTTGGCGTCCACCCGTGGGCGATAGGCGCCTTCCGCCAGCAGACTGCGTCGTGCCGCGGGGAGCGTGCCTTTCGGATCCACGCGCTGCCACCAGGCATCATCGCGCAGGGATTCACTGCCGGGCTGCGCCTGGCGTGCGGCGCGACGCAGCAGTCCGGCGATGGCTGCCAGTTCCGCAGCAGCATCGGCGGTAGATGCCAGCTCCTGATCGAACAGCTGCAACCAGCGTTGGCGGCGACGGCGACGCTGCCACCAGAAGAAGGCCGCCACCACCAGCAACAGCAGCACCACGCCGCCGATCATCAGATAGCCCGGTGCCGGCGGCCACCATGATGGGGCGGGTGGCACCTGCACATCGCGCAGCGGCAGGTTCGCGCTCATGCCGGCACCTCGGTCGGTGATGGCGCCAGCCAGGCATCGCTGGGCGCGTCGGTGGACAGCACCTGCACATCGACGCGGCGCGCTCCCAGCTGGCGCCGCAGGTCCTGCAGCGGTTCGACGAAGTGGGCCTGCCAATGAGCCTGGACCTCGCTGCGTCGCAGGTCGAGGCCGATGCGCTGCTGCAGGGTCTGGAACTGCAGCGCGGCTGACGGAGGCTGCAGTTCCAATGGATCCACCAGCAGCACCAGACTGAGGTCGTGGTGCTGGGCCAGCGCACTCCAGCGCGCCGGCGGAATACGGATGGCCTGCTGCGGATCGGCCAGCACCAGCACACGTGCACCCGGGCGCAGGACGCGACCGGCATGGTCCAGCGCACGTTCCAGGCCAAGGTCATCGGCCGGGGGCTGCGCATACCAGCGGGTGAGCGCGTCCAGCACGCGCAATACGCCGCGCGGGCCGCCTGCCGGTGCAATCGGTGGTTCACGGTCGCTGCCACGCAGGGCGCCGATGCGATCGCCACGACGCTGCGCCGACCACGCGGCGACGGCACCCGCGCGTGCAGCCTGCACCGATTTGAAACGCACGCGGGTGCCGAAGTACAGGGCCGGCGAGGTATCGGCCACGATCAGGCTGACCCGCTCGCGTTCGGCCTGGAACAGCTTGGTATGGGCACGTCCGGTACGCGCGGTCACCCGCCAGTCGATATGCCGTGCATCATCACCGGCCACGTACTCGCGTGACTCGGCATATTCCATGCCACGCCCGCGCAGCGGCGACGGCGCCTGCCCGGCGTTGCCGGCGCGGCCACGGCGTGGCGGCGGCGGTCGCTGTGCAAGGCGGCGCAGCGCCACCAGTTCGGACAGTTGCGGGCGCAGCCCGTCACCGTCACTGACGGAGGAGGCGTGGTGCAGGGATGGATCGGTCATGCGCAGGCTCAGGGTGCCGGCACCCGGGCCAGCAGCTCCTGCACCAGGCGCTCACCATCCCAGCCTTCAGCGGTGGCTTCGTAGCTGGGCAGCACGCGATGGCGCAGCACGTCGGCAGCAACCGCACGCACGTCATCGGGGGTGACGAAATCGCGGCCGGCCAGCCAGGCGCGCGCGCGCGCACAGCGTTCCAGCGCGATGGAACCGCGCGGGCTGGCGCCCCATGCAATGCGGCGGCCAAGGCCAGCGTCATAGCGCGACGGATCACGCGAGGCCAGCACCAGCTCGATCAGGTAGCGTTCCAGCGCCGGCGCCATGTGCAGGTCCAGCACTTCGCGGCGGGCATCGAACACATCCTGCATCGGCAGCTTTTCCGGCGCTTGTGCGGCTTCGCCCAACGCACCACGGGCGCGCTCGCGAGCCAGGCGCAGGATCTCCGATTCGGCGGCCTGGTCCGGGTAGCCGATGCGCACATGCATCAGGAAACGGTCCAACTGCGCTTCCGGCAGCGGGAAGGTGCCTTCCTGCTCGATCGGGTTCTGCGTGGCCATCACCAGGAACAGCGGCGGCAGCGCGTAGGTGTGGCGGCCCACGGTGACCTGGCGCTCGCCCATCGCTTCCAGCAGTGCCGACTGCACCTTGGCTGGCGCGCGGTTGATTTCATCGGCCAGCAGGATCGGATGGAAGATCGGGCCGGGTACGAATTCGAAGCGGCCTTCCTGCGGGCGCCAGATCTCGGTGCCGGTCAGGTCGGCCGGCAGCAGGTCCGGGGTGAACTGCACGCGGGCGAAGTCGGCCTCCAGGCGCGAGGCCAGCGCGCGGATCGCCGTGGTCTTGGCCAGGCCCGGAGCGCCTTCCACCAGCAGGTGGCCATCGGCCAGCAGCGCGATCAGCAGGCGTTCGACCAGCGCGGCCTGGCCGACGATCTCGGCCGACAATGCGTCGCGCAGCTGGCTGAAAGCGGCATGCAGGCGGGAGGTGGCCGGCGCGGACGGCGGCGAGACGGTTTCGGGCATCGGCGGTGGCAGGTTCATGGGGGCCTTTGACCGGCGCGGGACGGCACGGGTTCCCGACATCATCGCAGGGTGCCCTGCGAATGGCATCAAGAACGGCTGAACGACCCATCCACGCATGGCGTGGATCTACTGGACATGGGCGGCGTGGATCTACGGGCGGAAACGCAGAAGGGCCGCGCAGGGCGGCCCTTCTGCGTTTCGCGGAGGCGCGGGCTCAGTTCTGCTTGGCCACGCGCAGCACCTTCGGGGTCACGAACACCAGCAGCTCGGCCTTGTCCTTGTTGCGGCCGCGCTTCTTGAACAGGTTGCCCAGGAACGGCACGTCGCCCAGGAACGGCACCTTGCTGATGCTGCTGCGGTCGGTGAACTCGTACACACCACCGATGACCACGGTCTGCCCATCCTCGACCAGCACCGCGGTGTTGACCTCACGGCGGTTGATCGACGGTACCGTGCCGTAGCCCTGCAGTTCGATCAGGCGGTCAACTTCGTCCTTCTTCACCTGCATGTTGAGGAACACGCGGTTGTCGTTGGTGATGGTCGGGGTCACCCGCAGTTCCAGCACCACTTCCTTGAACTGCACGTTCGGGGTGGAACCGGCGCCACCGGCAGCACCGGTGCCACTGATGGTGACGTAGCCGATTTCCTTGCCCTGCTTGATCATCGCCTCGCGCTGGTTGGTGGTGACCACGCGCGGGTTGGAGATCACCTCACCCCGCGACTCTTCCTGCATGGCCGACAGCTCCACGTCCAGCAGGTAGCCTGCGTTGAGGATCGACAGCGCCAGCGAACCCGGATTGCTGGCCGTAGCCACCGGCAGGTTCCAGTTCAGGCCACGCTTGATGGTCGGGCCGCTGGGAATCGGCGCCGGGCCGACGCTGCCACCGGCCTGCCACTCACGGACCGCCTTGGCGTTGGCCAGTGCGGTATCGACCTGCGACTTGCGGGTTTCCTCGTTGGCAGCGAGGCTGCCGCTGAAGTACACGTTGTCGCGGCTGCCGCTGATGCCGAACTTCGCACCCAGCTCGCGGGCGAAGGTGTCGGTCGCGATGACGATGCGGCTTTCGATCAGCACCTGGTCGACCGGGCGGTCGATCACACTGATCAGCTCGCGCATGCGCGCGATCTTCTTCGGAATGTCGCTGATCATCAGCGTGTTGGTGCGCTCGTCGGCGACGATGCGGCCCCGCCCGGACAGGAAGCCACTCTCCTCCTGCGACGAGCCGCCACCACCGCCATTGCCGCCACCACTGCCACCACCGATGCCCTTGGCCTCGGTCAGCGCTTTGAAGATCTGCGTGGCGCTGTGGTAGTTGATCTGGACGTAATCGGTGACCAGGTCTTCGCGGTTCTCGATGGCGATGCGCGCGTCTTCCTTCTCCTGCTCGAACTTGGCCAGCTCAGCCTGCGGAGCGACCCAGATCACGCTGCCATCGCGACGCTTGTCCAGGCCCTTGGCACGCAGCACGATGTCCAGTGCCTGGTCCCACGGCACGTTGACCAGGCGCAGGGTCACATTGCCCTGTACCGAATCGGAGGCCACCACGTTGAGATTGGATTCCTCGGCGATCAGCTGCAGCACGGTGCGCACCGGCACGTCCTGGAAGTTGAAGGTCACCGGCTTGCCGGTGAAACCGCGCTGGCCGACGGCCTTGGCAGCCTGGGTGACGCTGCCGGCGGTGACGGCACCGACGGCGGCCGGCGCCTGCCGCGGGCTGATCTCCACCACGTACTCGTTGCCACTCTGGTAGGCCAGCGACTCCACCGCGCCACCGGTGCTCAGCACCAGCTGGGTACCGGCACCGGACGGCTTGGCGTCGATGCGCTGCACCGGCGTGGCGAAGTCGATGACGTTCATCGGCTTCTGCAGGTTGGCCGGCAGTCGGGCGTTACCGACATCGACCACCACGCTGTTGCCCTGCGTACGGAGGTCCGGAACCGCGCCCTGGCCGTCGAACTGGACGATCAGGCGCCCGGCGCCATCATCGCCGCGCTTGAAATCGATCTTGGCCACCGACAGGCCGGCCGGCGCTGCCGCCGGTGCCACGGTGGCGCCCACCGGCTTTTCCGCCGGTGCGGCGGCCAGCGCCGGAGCGCAGGCCAGCATCAGCGCGACTCCCAACGCGCTGACACGGTTCAAGGTAAAGCGCCGGATGGGACGCAGCCCCTTGGCTTGGTGAAAGGTCATCGTGCTATCCCCAGTAAACGATCATTGATCTTCAAGCGAGAGCGTTGCCGGCCGTTCCAGCCAGCCACCCGCGCCATCCGGCACCAGTTCGATCAGCTCCACGTGGTCTTCGAAGACCGCCGTGACCCGCCCGTCGCTCTGCCCCAGGTAGCCGCCCGGGCGTACCCGGTAGGTCACCTTGTCCGGCCCCATCACCAGCGCCACGGTGGCGGCTCCGGTGCCGATGGTGCCGACCATGTCCAGTGCGTCCAGCGGGAAGCCTTCCAGCGGCTCCTTGCGCCGGTTCGGATCCGGACGCAATCCGCCATTCCCCTGCTGCGGATTGGTCCAGGCATCGGTGAACGGATCGCGCAGACCCTGTGCGGAGTATTCGAAGGTTTCGAACTGCTGCATCACCGGCAGCGGCTCCAGCGGCTGCGCCGGTCGCGCACGCTCGCCTTCCACCCACTTTTCAAGATTCGGTGCATCACCCGGCGTGCTGGTCACATCGCGGCCGCAAGCGGCCAGCATCAGCACGACGGCAGCCATCCCACAACGCGCAAAGAGGGAACGGATCACTTCTTCTCCTCCTTGCCGGCGTCAGCCGCCTGCTGTGCCTGCACCTCGGTCTCATCCAGATAGCGGTAGGTCTTGACCGTGCCGGACAGCTCCAGCGCACCACTGCGGGCGTTGCCGCTGGTCTTGTCCTTGGGCTTGAGGTTGATGTCGTGCATGGTCAGGATGACCACGCGCGGCAGCGACGCCACGCCACTGACGAAGGCACCGAACTGGTGGTAACTGCCCACCATGCGCAGCTTGATCGGCTTCTCGGCGTAGAACTCCTTGACCTGCTCCTGCTCCGGCTCGAACAGCTCGTTGGTCAGGCCGCTGGACAGCGCAGTCTGCGAGATGTCGATGATCAGGTCCGGCATTTCGGTCTTGCTGGGCAGCTGCCGCAGCATCTGCTGCAGCACCTGTTCCATCTGTGCCAGCTGCTGCTTCAGCGGCGCCAGGTTCACCGCACGCTCCTGCTGCTTGGTGAACTCCGAACGCAGCTCGACTTCCTTCGATTCCAGGCCGGCCAGTTCCTCGCGCTTGCCACTGATCAGCAGCATCCACGCCACGAACATGATCACCAGCGCCAACAGCGAACAGAAGACGATCTTGGCCTTCTGCGGCCAGTTGCCGATGTCGTTGAAATCCAGGTTCTTCAGATCGATTTTCTGGCTCATGCGCGATCCCCCTGCAGCGGGGCGTTGAAGGCCTGCGGCGGCTGCGCCAGGCGGCTGCCCTCGGGCTTCGGCGCAGGCTTTGCAGCCGGGGCTGCCGGTTGGTTCGGCGTGGCCGGGGCCGGGGTGGCAGCAGGTGTGTTGACCGGCGCGGCGGCGGGTGCGGGTGCAGCCGGTGCAGCAGCGGGCTGGCCGGCGGCCGGTGCAGCAGGTGCCGCTGCATCCGGGCCGGCTGCAAGCGGTGCCACTGCGGGCGGAGCCGGCGTTGCCACCGAACCATCGGCGTTGAGGCCTGGCGTACCAGCCACTTCCTCACTCTGTGCCGGCAGCTTCACCTTGACCACGAACACATAGGGCAGCGCCTTGATGTCGGCCAGCGGGCCCACCTTGCCGTCCTTGTCCTTCTCGGGATCACGCGCTTCGATGATCGACAGTTCCGGGTTGGTCATCCAACCGGAGGTCTCCAGGTTGCGCATGTACGCCGAAACACGGGCATTGGACTGGGTACGGCCTTCCAGGGTCAGCACGTCGCCTTCCTGCTTCAGCGCGGTCAGCACCAGGCCATCGGGAATCGTGCGCACCAGCGCATCGAACAGGTGCACCATCTGCGAGCGCTTGGCCTGCAGTTCCTCGATCACCTTCTTGCGGGCCAGCAGGCGTTCCTTCTGCGCGTCGAGGCGGTCGATCTCCTTGTTCTGTTCCTTGACCTTCTCGATCTCGGCTTCCAGATAGGCGTTACGGTCCATCTGGCCGCTCACCTGGCGGTCGTAGTAGAACCAGATCACCAGCGACAGCAGCAGGCCACCGATCGCGGCCATGCCCAGCATTGCGTAGAACTCGCGCTGGCGTTGCTTGCGCCGTTCGGCGCGCCAGGGCAATAGATTGATGCGTGCCATCAGTCGAAGCTCCTCAGCGCCAGACCGGTGGCGATCATCAGCGCGGGGGCATCCTGGGCGAGCGCATGCGCGTTCACCTTCGGCCCCAGGGTCATCTGTGCCAGCGGGTTGGCGACCACGGTCGGCACGCCCAGCTGTTCCTCGACCATTTCCGGCAGACCGCCCAGCACGGCGCAGCCGCCGGCCAGCACGATGTGATCAACGCGGTTGAACTCGCTGCCTGCGTAGAAGAACTGCAGCAGGCGGCTGATCTGCTGGACCGTGGCTTCCTTGAACGGCTCCAGCACTTCCATCTCGTAGCTTTCCGGCAGCCCGCCCTGGCGCTTGGCCAGTCCGGCTTCCTCGTAGCTCAGGCCGTAGCGGCGCATGATCTCGTCGGTCAGCTGCTTGCCACCGAACACCTGTTCGCGGCTGTACAGGCTGCGGCCGCCGCGCAGGACATTGAGGGTGGTCATGGTGGCACCGATGTCGACCAGCGCGACCACACCCTCGATGGATACCGGCAGCTCGCTGGCGACCAGGGCATAGGCGTTCTCGACCGCGAAGGCCTCCACGTCCATCACCTTGGCCTGCAGGCCACCCAGCTCCAGCGCCGACTGGCGCAGTTCCACGTTCTCCGAACGCGACGCGGCCAGCAGCACCTGGACCATCTCCGGGTTGTTCGGGATCGCCCCGATCACCTCGAAGTCCAGGTTCACTTCCTCGATCGGGTACGGAATGTAGTTGACCGCTTCCAGCTCGATCTGGGCTTCCATGTCGTTCTCGTCGAGCTCGGCCGGCATCGGGATCACCTTGGTGATCACCGCCGACCCAGCGACGGCGGCAGCGGCCAGCTTGGCCTTGCTCCCCGAGCGGTTCATCGCGCGGCGGATGGCCTCACCCACGGCCTCCACTTCCACGATGTTCTTCTCCACCACCGCATTCGGCGGAAGAGGTTCCACAGCGTAATGTTCCACACGAAAACGATTGCCACTGCGGGACAGCTGCAAAAGCTTTACCGCAGTCGAACTGATGTCGACGCCTACAAGCGGCGACTGACTTTTTGGGATGAGCCCCACGGTTTCTCCCCTGCCGACGGGCACTTGGACGCAAGACCTGCGCCCGAGCATTAATAACGTATTCTTAGCAAATGGCAACGGCCCTGCTGTGAAGTCCCTCACGGATTCACCATGCAGCCCCTGACTGTTCCCCTTGCGCTCCCCGGTGCCGACCCCAGCCGCCACCTTGCGTAATCTATACTCTGCGACCACGAAATTCGCAATCGGAATCTGAACCCGATGACTCGACTCCGCCGCTGGCTGCGCTGGATCTTCCTGATTGTCCTGGTCCTGGCGCTGATCGGCGCGGCCGCCGTGGGCGGTCTGTACTACGCCGTGTCCTCCAAGCTTCCCGACGTGCAGACCCTGCGCGACGTGGAAATGCAGGAGCCCATGTACGTCTATGCCGCCGACGGCAAGTTGATGGCGGTGTTCGGCGAGACCCGCCGTACCCCCATCACCATGAAGGACGTGCCCGAGCGCCTGAAGCAGGCGTTCCTGGCCACCGAGGATGCCCGCTTCTACGAGCATGGCGGTGTGGACTACATGGGCATCGGCCGAGCGGTGTGGCTGCTGGCCACCACCAACGACAAGCGCGTGCCGGGTGGCTCCACCATCACCCAGCAGGTGGCCCGCCAGTTCTTCCTCAGCTCCGAGTACAGCTACACCCGCAAGCTGGCCGAGATCCTGCTGGCGCGGAAGATCGAGTCCGAGCTGAGCAAGGACGAGATCTTCGAGCTGTACCTGAACAAGAGTTTCTTCGGCAACCGCGCCTACGGCGTGGCCGCCGCCGCCGAGTTCTACTACGGCAAGAAGCTGAACGAGCTGGACCTGGATGAAATGGCCTCGCTGGCCGGCATCCCCAAGTTCCCGTCTTCGGGCAACCCGATCTCCAACCCGGAACGTGCCCGCCAGCGCCGCGACAACTACGTGCTGCAGCGCATGGCCGACCTGAAGTTCGTCAGCCAGGCCGAGGCCGATGCGGCCAAGGCCGTGCCCATGCACGCCACCGCCCACGAGCCGCCGGTGCAGGTCGACGCGCCGTACGTGGCCGAGCTGGTGCGCCAGGAAATGATCGCCCGCTTCGGCGGGGATGTGGTCAACAAGGGTTACCACGTCACCACCACCATCGACTCCACCCTGCAGACCGCCGCCAACCAGTCGGTGCGCGACGGCCTGCTGCTGTACGACCACCGCCACGGCTGGCACGGCGTGGAGAAGCAGGTGCAGGTGGGTGCCGGCGAAGACGCCGCCGCCCTGGCCGAGCACCTGCGCGGCATGTACGGCCAGGCCGGCCTGCTGCCGGCGATCGTCGCCAGCACCGGCGCCGATGGCAGCGCCACCGTGGTGCTGGCCAACCGCAGCGAGATCGTGCTGCCGGCCGGTGCCGCCAAGTGGACCAACAAGACCCCGGGCAAGCTGGTGCAGCGCGGCGACATCGTGCGCGTGCGCGCCGGCGCCAAGGAAGGCGAGTGGCTGCTGGACCAGATCCCGCGCGGCCAGTCCGCGCTGGTCTCGCTGGATGCCCACAACGGCGCCCTGAAGGCGCTGGTCGGTGGCTTCAGCTTCTCCGGCAACAAGTTCAACCGCGCCACCCAGGCCCGTCGCCAGCCGGGTTCGAGCTTCAAGCCCTTCATCTACGCCGCGGCCTTCGACAAGGGCTACAACCCGGCCTCGATCGTGCTCGACGCGCCCGTCGTGTTCCGCGACCGCCGCGGCAAGACCTGGGCCCCGCAGAACGACGGCGGCGGCTTCCGCGGCCCGATGCGCCTGCGTGAGGCGCTGGTGCAGTCGCGCAACCTGGTTTCGGTGCGCCTGCTTGATGGCATGGGCGTGGACTATGCGCGCAAGTACATCAGCGAGTTTGGTTTCGCCGAATCGGAACTGCCGCCGAACCTGTCGATGTCGCTGGGTACCGCCTCGCTGACCCCGTTGTCGGTGGCCCGCGGCTACGCCGTGTTCGCCAACGGCGGCTCGCGCGTGGACACCTGGCTGATCGACCAGGTCAATGACCGCGACGGCAACCTGGTGTTCAAGGAAAACCCGGCACTGGCCTGCCGCGACTGCGCCGGCAGCAGCGACCAGCCGGTCAACCAGGTGGTGGATGGCTTCAACTTCGGTGCGCCGGCCCCGAAGGTGGACCCGGCCGCTGCCGCCAAGGCCGAAGCCAAGACCGAAACCCCGGCGGCGCCGGTCAACCCCGATGCCCGCACCGCCCCGCGCGCGATCGACGCCCGCACTGCCTACCAGCTGGTGTCGATGATGCGCGACGTGGTCCAGCGCGGTACCGGTGCCCAGGCCAAGGTGCTCGGCCGCGAGGACGTGGGTGGCAAGACCGGCTCCACCAACGACCACCGCGACGCTTGGTTCTCCGGCTTCGGCGGCCCGTACGTGACCACCGTGTGGGTGGGCCGCGACGACTTCCGCTCGCTGGGTTACCGCGAATACGGTGGCAAGGCCGCCCTGCCGATCTGGATCGACTACATGCGCACCGCGCTGAAGGACACCCCGATCGCACAGAACGAACCGCCCAGCGGCATGGTCCAGGCCACCCTCAACGGCGCCACCGAGTGGGTGAAAGTGGAAGACATGGACCGCCTGACCGACTACGACCTGAACCTCAATACCCCGCAGGCCGACGCCGCCGCGTTCGATATCTTCTGAGGAAGGGTACGGTGGGTGCCGCTCTGGTAGATGCCAACCTTGGTTGGCACCGATGCCGCCCCGGTAGTTGCCAACCTTGGTTGGCGCCCTGTGCCGACCAAGGTCGGCACCTACCAAAGCCTTGGTGGGTGCCAACCTCGGTTGGCACCGATGCCGCCCTGGTAGATGCCAACCTCGGTTGGCGCCCCGTGCCGACCAAGGTCGGCACCCACCAAAGCAGTTGCATCCGCCATACCCACGCAGATGTCACATCCGTGCGCTAGTCTGTAGCCAGGTCGCAACAGGGAGTCATCGCATGCATCGCGCCCGTCAGCATGCTGCCAGCCAGACCCGCGAGCGGCGCCACCGCCTCGCCCACGAAGCCGCCCGCCTGATGGCCGAAGGCGGCATCCGCGACTACCACCAGGCCAAGTTGAAGGCCGCCAGCCGGCTCGGCATCCACGACGATGCCTCCCTGCCCCGCAATACCGAGATCGAAGACGCCCTGCGCGAGTACCAGCGGCTGTTCTCCGGGCCCCAGCACGGCAACGAACTGCAGCGCCGCCGTGAAGCCGCGATGCGCGCGCTGGAGTTCCTGCACGGCTTCTCCCCGCGCCTGGCCGGTCCCGTGCTGGACGGCACCGCCGACGCCAACAGCCCCGTGCAGCTGCACCTGCACAGTGACGACCCGGAAGCCGTGCACCGCTTCCTGGACGAACACGGCATCCCCGCCGAATCGCGAACACGCCGCCTGCGCATGGACCGCGAACGCTGCCTGGACGTGCCGGTGTGGGTGTTCAGTGCCGAAGAGCTGACTTTCGACCTGGCCGTGCTGCCCTACGACGCCCTGCGCCAGGCACCGCTGTCACCGGTGGATGAGAAGCCGATGCGACGCGCGTCGGTGGCGCAGTTACGGCAGGTGCTGGCCGAGGCGGAGATCACCGCGTATATCGGCGGGTGACGGTAGCGCCGGTCCATGGCCGGCGAGCGCAGCGGTGCCTGCCTTGGGTGGGTGCGGACCGTTGGTCCGCACTGTGCTTCGGGCATTTCGATGGCTGACCGGAGAGCAGTCGAGCATGGCTCGACTCTACAGGGGCGCTGCACCCGTGTTTGGTAGGTGCGGACCGTTGGTCCGCACTGTGCTTCGGGCATTTCGATGACTGAGCGGAGAGCAGTCGAGCAAGCTTGTATGTTCCTCCCGGCTCCTACGAGGTATGTAGGAGCCAGGGTGGAGGGACCGTCAAGCATGCATCTGCGGATACTAGCCGACAGACGAGTCGAGCGATCCCCATCCCGCACACGAACGTCGATAAAGGATCGTACGGCCCCCAAAGGGGATCGTCGATGTAGGCAAGCTAACGTCGGTGCGGTACCACCCCAGCCCCTTAAAGATAGCTGGGAGCCGTACAAATGTCTGATTCTCTCGATATTGGCGTGGACGTGGACTCCAAGGAGTTCGTACCGGCAGTGGCCGACCGCAAGGCCGGCGACAGGATCGCCAACACCCGGGCCGGCATAGCCCAGTGGCTCAACACCTTGCCCCAGCGATGCCGGATTGGCATGGAGGCGACGGGGCGGTACTACGAGTTGTTGGCTCGGATGGCTGGCCAAGCAGGCCACGTTGTCTATGTGATCAATCCACGTCTGATCAAGCACTACGGCCGGGCGACGGGCTCGCGTGGCAAGACGGACGCCATGGACGCCGAAGCGATCGCCCGGTACGTGAAGAAGGAGAACGATCGCCTGCGTGAATACGTACCGCGTACCGACGAGCAGCAGCAGATGCACGATTTGCTGCGCAAGCGGCAGACGCTGGTAAAGACACGCGCGCGCCTGGAGCAATCCTTCGGGGTAAGCAAAAGTGCCCCCGGGGAGCTGTCAGATCTGT
Organism: Stenotrophomonas sp. 99219_Sma; assembly: GCF_056480785.1. Classification (NCBI taxonomy): domain Bacteria; kingdom Pseudomonadati; phylum Pseudomonadota; class Gammaproteobacteria; order Lysobacterales; family Lysobacteraceae; genus Stenotrophomonas; species Stenotrophomonas sp. 99219_Sma. The sequence continues at coordinate 3,704,319 of NZ_CM151117.1, forward strand.
TCTGCGCTCTGGCTGGGACGCTGTCCGAGCTGGAAAGCGAACTGCAGCGCTTGGGTCGCGATGGAGAGCATGGCGCGCTCTACAAGCGCCTGTTGACCATCCCTGGTATCGGCCCTGCCGTCGCCGCTCACCTGATTTACTACATGACGCGCTGGCCGTTGGCCAACGCCAACGCGTGGATCGCCTGCACGGGCCTGGATCCCCGGCCCAACGAGTCTGGCGGCAGAACGGGACGGCGTCGGCTGTCCAAACAGGGCGCGCCAGTGCTGCGCCAGATGCTCTACATGGCCGCCATGGGGCTCAAGCGGTGTCGTCGGGGGCAACCGCTCTACGACGAGCTGTCAAAACGCGGTCACCCCAGCACCGCCGTCTTCAACATCCTGGCCAGAAAACTGGCCAGGATCGCCTGGGGTGTCTTCAAAAGCGGCCGGGACTTCGATCCGGCCATGCTGAAGGTGGGTCAAGCCTGCTTCCAGCAGGCTTGACCACGAACATAGGATCTCGACTCTACAAAAGCGGTGTTACCTGCTCTGGCAGATGATGCCCATCTTGCTCCCGCTACCAGACAAAACGGGTATCGCGCAGCGGGTCGCTGAGCAGCCGCGGCAACCACGGTGCGGGGGCACGCTGCGGATACTCCCGCATCATCTGTGCGTGCATGGCCTGCAGGTCCCGCAACACCCAGGACTGGTAGTAGATGTCGTTGAACCCATCCGACCAACCACTCTTCACCCGCTCATGCTCGTCTGCCTCCAACGACGGCATCTGGTCCAACGACACCTCCAGGATCGTCGCCAGCGCCGCGTTGATCTGCGCATTCTCCACACCGGCCTGGCGCACGTAGTCCAGCCGATCCAGCACCCGCCGGCAATCGTAGGGGAAGCACCCGCCTGTGGCCGTGATGTAGTCAGCGATGTCCGCCAGCATGTCGGCTTTCAGCCGCCACACCACTTCGCTGTCCATCACCTGCCGTACCCGCATCGTGCGCAGCGTGCTTGCCCGCACCTCCTCCGGCGTAGTGAACGGAGCACCCGGCGTGCTGCCCGCGTGGCGCACCAGCACGATGCGATGGATCGCCTCCCTGGTGACACCTTCGATGCGCAGCGCCGCTGTCTCCGGGTGCACGCGCGGCGTCGGCACGCTCAGCATCCGCCACATGTACCACAGCACCAGCAACAGACCGGCGATGCAAAGCCCGCTCATCAGCGTCCACAGATCCAGGTTCCGTGTGTAGTAGCGATAGCGCGCCCGCCAGATGTAGAACGTGCGATAGCTGATGATTCCCTTTACCCATCTGTACATCGCCATCTCCTGAGCGAGGACCCCGGCGCGGCGGGGTGGATTACGCGCGTCACGCCGGGGCTCCATGGCTTACCAGCCGATGCCCACACCGACGCCCATGGTGCGCTCACCGCTGTTGGTGAACGCACCATTGAGGCTGAAGGTGGCCGAGCCCTTCTCGTTGAGCACGCGCTGGTAGCCCACCGCCATCGCCGACTCACCCTCGCTGTAACCCACGCCAGCACCGAGGCGGTTGTAGGTGGCCAGGCCGGCGGTGTTCATCGCCATCGCCGTCTGCGCGCTGCTCATCGCGGCCATGCGGTTGAAACGCTTGTCCATCTTGTCCAGGCGGCGCTCGACGTTGCTGATCGCGCCATCGGTGTACTCGTTGGCGCGGGCCAGCATCTTCTCCAGCTCAGCGGTGTCGACCTGCGGCTTCGGCGAGTCGTCCTGCTTGGCCTTCGGCTGTGGTGCGGGCTTGTCGCCCTCGCCCACCGAAGCGACCTGCTGGGAATCCTTGCCTTCCGGCACCACAGGAGTGTCCTCGGCCTGCGGCTTCGGCACCGAGGACGACGCCAGCGCACGCGGTGCCGGGGCATCGTCGATGCGCTGCTCCAGCCCATCCATGCGGCCGTTGAGCTGCTGCTGCATCGAATGCAGCTGGCCGCCGTTGACCGCGTCGCGGCTGCCGGCCGCGATCAGGCCGTTGGCCACGTTGGAAATGACCATGCCGTTGGCGCCGGCGAGGGTGAGCTGGCTGACACCGTCGGCGCGGACCGAGGGAGTGTCCTGGAACACGGAGCGGAGCTGGGTTTCGACCTTGTCCACGCGCGAGGTGTTGGTGACGACCGCACCATCCAGCGCCTCCAGTGCACCGTTCAACGTGGACTGCGCCTGGCCCTGGATGTTGAAGCTCGGGCCGACGATGTTGCCGTTGGCATCCACCTCGCCGCCGAGGGTGGAAAGTGCACCGCGCAGCTGGCCGACGGTGGCGGCGTTGTGGTTGGCGGTGCCGTTGGCGATGTTTACGAGACGGCGCTTCATACCGACACCCCCAAATGACACAACTCCTTCTTCGTCTGCTAGAGAGCTATTTCCAAGTGCCAGCGAGCCGTGGGCCCCGTCTCCAACTCTTGCGCCAGCTCCAATCGCGATACCTTCATTCGCGCCGCCCGAGCCTCCACCGACCTGTGCACCGACTCCCATTGCGAATCCATTCTCGGAATCCACAGAGACACTCGCCGCTCTACCGATTGCGGTGGAGTTCTTTCCCATCGCCTCCGCAAACGTACCCACCGCGGTTCCTCCTTCTAGTCCAGTCTTTGCTGAATTTCCGACCGCAACGCCTGCCACACCAGCTGCTGCGCGCTCACTGAAGGGGGCTGAGCCGATACTCACAAACCGTGCGACGTCCTCAAGCTCCGAGACTCGGCTGTTGGTTTCATATAGCTGACTTCCGCGCACAACGTCCGAGCTATCAGCCGACAGCCCTGCCTCGGCCACGCCAGTCAAACGCGCACCACCGTAGTCGATGACGCTCGCATCCAATCCACGCATCGCCCGCTCGCCCATCTCCCGCTCCTTGCGCATCGCCTCCAGATCATTCCGATTCTGCGAGATCTTCTGCTCTGCGGCGTACAGCTGGTTGCCGGTTACAGCATCACGGCTTCCTGGGGCCACCCGGCCGTCGGCAAGATTGGTCAGCACCATGCCATTCACGCCATTCAGCGCGATCTGGCTCATGCCGTCGGCACGGGCCGAAGGTGAATCCTGAAAGATCGAGCTGAGCTGACCTTCCAGCTTGTCCGCGCGACGGCCGGTAGTGATGACGGCGCCATCGAGTGCCATCAGTGCATCCTCGACGGTGTTCTGCGTTCCGCCCTGCACCGCGTAGGTCGGGGCAATGATGTTGCCGTTGCCGTCCACGCCTGCGCCGCCGCCGAGGGGTGCGAGGGAGTCCTTGAGCTGGGCGACGGTGGTGGCGTTGTGGTCGGCGGTTCCGCGGGCAACGTTGGTGAGCCGACGCTTAACCTCGTCACTACCAAATGACGCGGTATGAGCCTCATCGGCTACAGAGGAAGCCCCCAGAGCCAATGCACTAGTGGCACCCTTCTGAACAATGCTATTCGCCCCGATCGAGACACCGCCAGATTCCTGCACTGAAGCGAGAACGCCAAGAGCAAACCCATTGTCAGCAAGCTCATCCACGCGGGCAGCCCTCCCCAAAGCAACAGAATTCTTCCCGCGAGCAGCAGAGAAACTACCTACGGCGACTGCCCCCTCACTTGAAACTGATGCCTCGGCGGAATCACCAATAGCGACGCCGATCAAGCCTGCTCGCGCCGCACCTTGAGGCCCTCCCTTCCCGCTCGAAAAATAGCGAGAACTCTCGGCAAGCCCCTCAATTCTTCTCACAGCTTCATCTGCAATGCTCCTCGCCCCCTGCGCAGACTGCTCAACGGCATGCAGCTGCCCACCATTGACTGCATCGGTGCTACCGCCGTCCATCAAGCCATCCGCTACACCACTGATTCTCCGATTGGCATTGGTACTGTTACGCACATCCAACGTCGTACCGCTGTTCTTCTCACCCAAGCGCACATTGCCAGACGCAGACACCTGTGCCACCAGTCCACCCAGCGCCGCAGTCTCGACCAACGCCTTGGCCGCATCCCCCTTTGCCGCGGCAGCTTCCGTGCCCGCAGACTTGGCAATGCCCTCCACCGTCGCCACCTTGTCATTGATCGCGTTGAGCTGCCTGCCGTTGACGGCCTCATAGCTGCTGGCGTTGACCACGCCATCAGCCACACCAGTCAGCTTCCGATTCGCATTCGCGCTGTTGCGTACATCGAGCACGGTGCCGCTGTTCTTCTCGCCAACACGAAGGTTGCCGTTGACAGCGACTTGACCGACAAGACCCTTCAGCACTCCGGTGTCAGCCAGTGCCGTGTCCGCGCTGTCCTTCGCTGCGCTGGCTGCCGCCTGTGCCGTAGTCACGTTCGCGTTGGTTTCATGGAGCTGCTTGCCGGTCACGGCCTCGTTGCTGGTCGCGCTGATGGCCCCATCGGCGACGCCCAGAATCCTGCGGTTCGCATTGGCGCTGTTGCGCACATCCAGCTGCGTGCCACTGTTCTTCTGACCCAGACGAACACTGCCATTGGCAGCGGTCTGGTTGACCAGGCCACCCAGCACCGCCGTTTCGGCCAGTGCCTTTCCCGATTCCACCTTTGCGGCATTGGCGGTGGCCGTCGCTCCGTCAGCTGCTGTCTGGGCCTTGGTCACGGCCTGGTTGGTGGCATGAAGCTGGTTGCCGGTGATGGCATCGGTGCTGCCGGCGCCCACCACACCATCGGCGATGTACTGGATCTTCCGCTTCCTGCTGGCGCTGCCAACCGACACCGAATTGGCCGAGGCGGTCACTGCACCTGCACCCAAGGCAACGGCATTCTCATGCGTGGCCTGAGCGCGGTCACCCAGCGCCACGGAGCTGGTGTTGGTAGCCTTGGCCAGATTGCCCAGCGCGCTGGCAAACTGCGCCGTCGCCTCACTGCCACGCCCCAGTGCGGTGGCCTGGCTGGCACTGGCCTTGCTCAGATAACCAATCGCCGTAGCGTGCTCTGCCTCGGCCTTGGCGTCACCGCCTACGGCAATGGAGAAGTTGCCGCTTGCGTTTGCACGGAAGCCGGTTGCAACCGCGCCGTTGGCGCTACGGGTTCCGGCGCCGACCGAGACGCCTGCGTTCTGGTTGGCCACCTTGTTGCCGTCCGCATCCACACCAGCGCGCGCGTCGTCGCCCAGTGCCACGCTGCGGCCGTTGTACGCTTTTGCGTTGTTGCCGAGTGCGGTGCTGATGCCGAAGCTGCCATTCTCTGCGGTAGCTCCCTTGCCCAAGGCCAGAGTCGCGGCGTCGATCCGATTCGCGGCCGCCTGCGCGATGGCCCGTACCGCTGCCACGTCTACTTTCGCAGCATCTGCGGTCTTCTCAACAGTCCCCAACTTGGTGTTGGTGGCATGAAGCTGCTTGCCGGAAACCGCGTCGGTACTGTTTGTGCCCAGGGTGCCATCCGCTACGCCGGTAACTTTGCGATTGGCTCCCGTGCCATTGCGTACATCAAGCACGGTTCCAGTATTACCAGAGCCCAGCCTGATGTTTCCGGCCGCGGACGTCTGATAGATCATGGATTCGGTCTTCTGGCGCTCTTCATACAACTGCTTGCCCGTGACTGCGTCTGTGCTACCCGAATTCAAACGCGCATCCTGAACATTGACGATGCGGCGCTTCTCGCTGGAGCTGCCCACAGAGACGACATTGTCTTCGTTGGTGATTGCGTTGGCTCCCAGCGCCACCGAGTTCTGGTTCTGCGCGAGCGCGCCGCTCCCCAGTGCCACCGCATTCGTGCGGGTTGCGCCGGAATCATTGCCCAGCGACGTTGACCCGAATCCTGATGCTCTGGATTTCGCTCCCAGACCCACACTGTGTCCACCCACAGCCTTCGATTGATAGCCTATGGCAACGTTGTCGACGCCATAGGTCTCCACCGAGTTGCCAAAGGCGGAACTGTTGTTGCCGTTGATGCGAATTCCGTGCCCGAACCCGGTTGTATTCTGCCCTATCGCTATAGCGCCACCACCTGTAAGCAAGGGTGCCGTCGAACTCAGCAGCGAAAATGCGCGGACGCCCGGAGCCGTCGCCGCCTTGTAGAGGCACCCCTCACGCCACGCCTCTTCCGCTCCGCAGTCAGGGCTCGCTACTGCAGCGGCGTGAGCGGCCACCGTGAGCGACTGGAAGGCTACAAGCAAAGCCACGCGCTGTGCGCCCTTGCGATGCTGCGACGATGCTCCGCACACCGTCTTGGCGAATTCACTGCCCACCACCCAGCACTGCTTGGCCACACTCCAGATACGTCGATAGATTCGATTCATGCTTGTTCTCCTTAACAACAAAGGGAAATGAAGCCCCGCGCTTGCGCGGGGCGATAAAGGGTCAGGCGCTCGGCGCCAAGGTCGTTACGTGATCGCGATAGCCGTCGTTCGACAGGCGGTACTGCAACTGCAGGGTGTTGCCCGGCTGGAGCTGGAACGGCAAGGTCAGCGCAGCGTCGGGGTAGAGGCTTCTTGACAGCTCAAGCGGCGTGCACACGCCACCGGCGCTGCACTCGGCAGCACCGGTGATGCCCACACGCAGCGTGCCGGTGTTGCGCAGGGTGTTGCCCTGCAGTTGCAGGTCCACGCTGCCCTTGGCGGGCACCACGTTCACCAGCGCGCCCCAGACCAGACTGACGCCGACGTTGGCCTGCGCCGCTTGTTCATCGCCTTCCAGGATCGTGCCGTCGGGACCTTTCACCCCCTCGAAGTAGATGCGGTAGGCCGCCTCCTTCTCGACGGTCCGCAGCGGGATCACCCGGATCAGGCGATTGCCACCACCGCTGAGTGCGAACTTGCCAGGCGTGATGGCAATCGCCGCATCGGCGGCTTCTACTTCGATCTCTTCCTCACCCACCTGCGCCGGGTTGTTGATGCGCAGCAGGCGCGCCTGCACGTACTGCGGCTGGGTGGACTGCGAGTACACGCGGATCTTCGTGCCGTGCTTGGCATCCACCGCGGCACGCATCGGATGAATGGAAAGATTGGCCTGTGCCGGCGGGGCCAGCAGTGCACTCAGCGGCAACAGGCAGAACAGCAGCTTCTTCATGATGAGCCTCCGGGGAGATCAGGGTTTGGCAGTCGGCACGCGCAGCTCTACCGTCAGCTCGCCGTCGTAGAGACCGGGGCGCTTGCTGGCGATGGGCGTGGGCGGTGTTTCCAGCGTCAGCGGCGTGGGCACGCAGTACACGGGTTGGCCGATGCCCGGCAGCAGCACCATGCGCAGCTGCGCGCTGTCGATGCCGCGCAGCTGCTGTTCCTCGCCGTGCTTCATCGCCAGCAGATTGCCGCCGTAGTTGAGGCCGACCTGGTAGTCGAGGCGCTGGGTATCGTCGCTGCCGCCATCCTGATGCCAGACCGCGAAGTCCCGCCCTGGCGGCGGGCGCGGCCCGCTGTCGCGCACGGTGACGCCGAGGAATTCGCTCTGCGAACCCACGCCGTCGTAGAGACACATATCCACGTCCTTGCGCCCGGCGACGACCTTGCGGATGGGGTCGTAGCGCAGGTCCATGTTGACTAGGGGTGCAACGCCGTCGAAGCCGGGGAAGTAGATTGAAATCGCGTCGTAGTCAGTGACGGTGAAGTCGAAGTTGACGACATACTTCGCCAAATGCCTGCCTGGTGGCATTCTCAGATTGAGTACGAGACTGCCCCTCCAGCGACCGGCCACCAAGCGCGCAACGCTATCTCCGGCAATCGCAATGGTCAGACCTGTGCCGACTGCGTAGTCACTGCCGCAAGGTCTGGAATGCGAAGACCAGATTGCGTATCTGGTATCCCGAAAGTAGTCGAGTGAACAGATTTGGGTGGAATCAGCCCTATAGATGGAAGCAGCGAAGTTGATCGTACTCGGACTTCCCGTACGCTCTTCTATCGCCCGTACCGGTATCACACTGGTTACATCGCCACTTTCTGCCTCTGTATCTTCCGTACGGCACATTCCAGATGCGGGATCAATGATTGACTCGCACGTCAGATAGAGCTTTCCGTATTGCTTACTCAGATCTATGTCATACGCGATCAAAGTCTTGGGCACCCAAATCTCGATATCCCCCGGCATCGCCGAGCGATCCCACGCCATCTTGATATCGCGCGTAATCACACCACTGGGCGGATCCGTATCGGGTGGGCGCTGCGCCCACGCCCTCGGCGCCAGCACCACCAGCGCACACATCAGCATCAACACCAACAACACTCGCCGGTTCATGGCGTTCCTCCTGCAGCAGCGGTCTGGGGCGTGGCGGCAATCAACGCGCGTTCCTGCAGCAGGCGGGTCACCCGGGCCTGCTGGCGGATCTGCGGCGGCAGCTGGGCCACAGCCAGCGGCTCGCAGTGCACGGCGCCCACCAGCAGCACCACCTGGCGGCGCTCGCGCACCTGCAGCGGGCAGTGCAGCAGGCGGTCGTCCTGCAGCAGGTACAGCGTTGTCTCGCGACGCGGGAAGTCGGCAACGAAGCCGCCGTTGGCGCTGGTGCCGGGCACCGGCGCGTTGAGGATGCGGGCGCCGCCCAGCGGCGCTCCGGCAAGATCCTTGGCGTTGCCGATGAAGGTGTAGGTCACCTCGATCGGCACCGGCATGCGCATCAGCCGCCCGGGGCTGAGGAACATCGGCCGCGCGCCACCCACGCCGGTCACGCGGATGGCGGCAATGCTGTCCAGCGTGCTGGCGTCCTGTACTTCGGCGCGGTGCGACTGGTACGACGACAACGGCAGCAACCTGCGCTCGCCAATCTGCAGGCGTTGCCTGCGCAGGCCACCCACCTGCAGTTCGGCCGCCACACCACGCAGGTCAACGTCGTCGGTGTCGGACACCTGCACGGCCAGGCCGGCGTCGGCGCCGTTACTGCCGCTCCAGTAGAAGCCGCGCTTGCCCAGTGCGAAGCCGGAGCTGTGCATGCCGCTGTAGGCGGTCTCGCTGCGGCCGCGCTGCTGGTAGTGCGCCAGCGTGGCGCCACTCTGGCCGAGGCTGTTCTGCAGCTGGCCACTGAGCGTGGCGCTGTAGCGGTCGCTGTTGTTGGCGCGCAGTTCGGCCGAAAGCTCGCGGTACTGCGCATCGACTTCCTGGCGCAGGCTGTGGCCAACGCTGTAGTTGATGTCCGGGCGCTGGTGCTGCGGCTGGCGCACGTCCACGCTGTAGCGGCGCTGGCCGCTGCCGGCGGTGCCGCGCAGCAGGCGGGTCAGGCTCAGGTTGAAGTAGATGCCGCGATCACGTTGGTCACTGCCGCGCAGGCTGTCGCTGGCGCGCTGCTGCCACACACCCACGCGGGTGGAGACGCTGAAATCCTGCCAGCGATGGCTGCGGCTGAAGCTGGCCTGCCAGGTGCGGCTGAGCTGCGGCTCGCGACGTGGCTGCCACGGCGGCGGCGGTGGCAGCAGCGGGTCCAGCCCGGCCAGCGGGTCGCCCTCTGCACCGGGGAGCTCGCGCCCGGCGCGCCAGGTCTGCCGCCGCGTGTAGCCCACATAGGCACTGCCACCGGCCAGCGGCAGCGCCATCGAGGCGCTGAGCGAGTTGGTGCAGCCCAGCTGGTCGCGGGCGTCGGCCTCGAACTGGCAGGCCTTGCCGCGCATGCGCTGCTGGTAGATGTTCCAGGATGCGGTGCGGCGGTACGACAGCTGGTGCTGCTGGCCGGTGCTGCCATCGTTGCCGCGCATGCCGCCGATGCTGGCGCGCAGTTCCTGGGTGGCGTACAGGCGGCGCAGGTCCACGCGCAGTTCGCCATAGCGGAATCCGCCGAGGTCGGCGGCGCCGGCCACCATCGCCACGTCGCGGCCCAGCGGCACGCGCATCCCGGCCACGGCCACGCGTTCGCCATCGAAGCGGTCACTGCGGCGCTCGTTGCGCTGGCCGCCCTGCACGAACCACTGCCACTGGCTGTTGGTCCAGTCGCCGCCCTTGTCGAACGGCGCGTCTTCGCTGCGCACCAGCACGCCGTCTTCGTAGATGCGCAGGGTGACGTTGTAGTTGCCGAACGGGAAGTTACGGGTGTCGATCTGGTTGATGCCGGCCTGCAGGTAGGAGGTCTGCAGCAGCCGCGTGCCGTCGTAGGCATCCACGCGTGCATCGCGCGCCAGCAGCACGGTCAGCGGCGTGGCCTGCACGGCGGCATCGGCGTCGACATAGGCCTGGGTGGTGCCCACGCGCAGGCCCTGCAGGCGGTCCAGCGGCAGCATGCTGAAACTGAAGGTGCCGCCCTGCGGGCTGGACAGGTTGCGGCGGTCCATGCGCCCGGCCTGCAGGTAATGCGCCTGCCCCAGGTCATGGCGGTAATAAACGTTGTCGAACTCGAACGCGCTGTCACTGCCGCGGCCGCGGTAGCGCTGCTGGTTGAAGTTCCATTCGGCGGAGACATGCCCGCGATCGAACAGGCCCAGCACGCCGGTGCCACGCGCGGAAAGCGTCTGGTAGTCGCGGCTGCCGCTGACATTGATCACCTGCTGGTGCAGGAAGGCGTTCTCGGCGTTGGCGCTGACGGTGTGGAAGCGTTCGGCAGCGGGCTTACCGGGAATCCATTGGCGAGCAACGAACAGGCGCACCGCGCCCTCGCCTTCGTCGTACAGCGCGCGCACGGCAGCGGGGTCTTCTGGAGGATCGAGATAGCCACAGCCGGCGGTGGCTCCACCGAAGCGGCAGGCCAGATGGCTGTTGCGCGGCATCGGCTGGGACAACGCGGGCAGCAGCGCGGCCTGCGCCTCGGCGGGCAGGTCGAGTGCCTGCAGCACCTGCGCGGGGTCTTCCAGCTGCACGTGTTCCAGGGTCACGCGCACCGGCGACAGCCCGGCCGAGCGGCCGAACAGTTGGATGTCGAGTTGTTCGGTCTGGCCTTCGACCAGATCCTCGAAGCCGGGCGGGACGCCGCGCGCCGCCACCAGCGGCGTTGCCAGCGCCAGGGCGAGCGCGACCGCCAGCCGGGTGATGGCGGGGGCGTGTGGGGTCATGGGGGTACCGCTGGAAAAGCAGCCGGCCCGGCGTGCGGGCCGGCGCGGGGATTACGGCGTGGTGGCCTTCTGGTTCAGCACGATGTTGACGATGCCGGTGTAGGCACCCTTGGTGGCAATCGGGGCCGGCGTGGTCTGCGCGATGGTCAGCGGCATCGAGATCGACGCGCCCGGGGTGGAACCGGCACCGGTGAACAGATCGGCGGCCTTGAACTCAATCGGAGTCACTGCCAGCGCGCGGTTGTTGAGGCTGACCGTCATCGGCACAGTAACCTTGCCATCACCGTTGGCGAGCACGAAGGCGCTACCAATCTTGGCCTCGATATCGGCGGCTTCATCATTGGAGTGGATGCGCACATGCTGGGTGCTCGGCACCAGGCCGCGTAGCGGATCATGGGTCAGGGTGACGGCGTCCGGCAGTGCGCTGCCGTCATCACGCAGCAGGGCCAGGGTTGGGTCGACGTCGGCGTAGACGGAGATCTTGGTTTCCACGGCGTGCGCGGACAGCGAAGCCGTGGCCAGCGCTGCAGCGAGCGCGGCCTTCTTGAGAATGGCGTGCATGGGGCGTCTCTCTCGGACAAGGGGGGAATGAGAAAGCCCCCCTCCCCTAAGGAGAAAGGGAGGGAGGCGCCGCCCGCAGAGGTGGTTGCGGGCGACGGAGAGAATGTTAGAAACCCATTGTCCTGCAGGCCATTCAAGCATTCCTAAAACGTTGAACGTTAAGAAGAATCTTTGAATTAGTTCAACGTTCCAGGCTTATGCAATTTCCCTCATTCGGTAAATGCAAAAAATCTCATTGCTTCGCCTTTGTAGAGTCGAGCCATGCTCGACTGCTGTTCGCGCTGTTCGCGCTATGCGTGCGAGTCGAGCATGGCTCGACTCTACAGTGGGCCATCCACGCATGGCGTGGATCCACCGGCCATGGCTATGCAATTTTCCTCATCCATTGAATACAACAAACCTCATTGCCTCGCCTTTGTAGAGTCGAGCCATGCTCGACTGCTGTTCGCGCTGTGCGTGCGAGTCGAGCATGGCTCGACTCTACATGTCGCAATGAGCGCGAGCCTCAGCCTGCGGGCACCACGGCCACGCGATCAACATCGATGTCGGTCGGCTTGAACCGATGCGTATCGACCTTGCCATGCAGTTCCACCACGGTGTCCGCACCAATGGCCTGCTGCGGCAGGTCTTCGTCATCGATCTCCACTTCGATCTGGCCACTGGCATCGCGGAACTGGTAACGCTCGTGGCCAAGCTTGGCGACGAGGTTGCCACGCAGCACCACCGGCTGGTCGTCGCGCTGGGCGCGCGCATCGGCCACGGTGCTGGCAGCGGTTCCTGCGCCTGGGCCGGTGTACTGGGCAAATGCGTGCGGGCTCAGCAGAGCCAGCGGCGTGGCGATGAGGGCAATGGCAAGCAGTCGGTTCATGGTGGTCTCCGTGGCTGAGTAAGTGCCCTCAGGTTCTATCGCCCCGGATGTGATGCCTATGCAATAGATCCGAAAAGATGCGAAAGCGACACTCAGTGTCAGAATTCGTTCAGATCCTGAAGCAAGGTTTTGTAGAGTCGAGCACGGCTCGACCCTACAAATACCCATCCACGCATGCGTGGACCTCGCATTGGCGCGCGATCAGAAGAAGATCGCGTACAGGATCAGCAGCGGAATCGGCACGCCCAACAACCAGAGCAGAATCATTTTCATGGCAGGTCTCCTTGCATGGAACGGGGGTTACAGGTCGCGACGGCGGCCGCCCCAGGTGGCGCTGAGGCTGGCGAAGAACGCGCCGATCAGCAGCGTGATGAACAGCCACAGCGCGGCATACGCTGCTGCCTTGCGGGCGTCGTCGGCCGCCTGCTTGGCAGTGTTCTTGGCCTTCTCCAGCGCAGCACGCATGCGCGTCTGCACATCGGTCACGCGCGCCTGCGCTTCGGCCTGACTCATGCCGGTCTCGCGCGCGATCAGCTGGGACAGGTACTGGGTGTCGGCCGGATCCAGGCCATCTCCCTGCAGACTGTTGACGATGATGCGATTCACCTCGGCACGCACTTCACGGCGGTCAGCCACCGGGCCATTACCCGGCATCGGACGCGGCGGTGCGGCCATGCGCGCGTCGCGCGGGCCGACGCTTGCGACCGGCGGCGACGGGGCCGCATTCGGATCCATCGGCGCACCCGGCGGAGGCGGCGTTGCAGGATCAGACGGCCCTGCGCTGGTGGCGCTGCGGAACAGCGAGTCCACCCAGTAGTTGAGGTCGCCTTCCGGTGCAGCCGCCGCAACGCTACCGGCGCCCGCTGCGGCGACGCCGGCGGTGGATACTGCAGCACCAGCCGTGGCACCGGCCACTTTCGCGCCCGTGCCGAGTACGCCGCCGATGGCCGAGGTGAGCAGACCGGCGGTGAGCAGCGTGGCCACCGCCCACGACACGAAGCCATGTGCGGTATCGCGGAAGTAGGTTTCGTCGCCGTGGATCTGCGTCCACTTGGTACGCAGGCGTCCTGCCAGATAGCCACCCAGACCCGAAGCCGCCAGCGCAGTGAAGGTGAGCCAGATGATGCTGGACCAACCGAAGGTTTCCTTGCTGACGCCTTCGAACGACCACGGCGACACCGAGGACAGCCCCAGGCCCACGCCGAGAATCAGCAGGATGAGGGACAACGCGGCGGCGGCGGCGGCACCGGCGAAGATTGCACCCCAGGACACGGCGCTTTCGCTTGGCGGGGCGACGATGGGGGCGGCGACGACAGTGCCGACGTCAGGGCCGAGCGGGCCGCGCTCGGGTGGGTCGAATCGGGTACTCATGGGACGGACGCTCCGGATCAGATGCTGCGGATGCAGCTGGCGTCCTGAGGCTGCGCGAGCGCTTGTGAAGCTGGCGAGACCCTTGAATCACGCGGTCTTGGCGCGGTGAAGAGCGTGCCAACCAAGGTTGGCACCTACCGAAGGCGGATGCGGTGGTAGATCCACGCCATGCGTGGATGATTTTTCGCGGGCGCCGAAATCGTGCGGACCAACGGTCCGCACCTACCAGGTCCGCTCAAAAAAAACGCCCCGCAGATGCGGGGCGTTCTCGGCACAATCTACGCGGGCGATCAGCCCTGGTAGTCGCGCACGTCGCTGCCGGTGTAGACCTGGCGCGGACGGCCGATCTTCATTTCCGGGTCAACCTGCTGTTCCAGCCAATGCGAGACCCAGCCGGAGGTACGGCCCAGGGCGAACATGACGGTGAACATCTCGGTCGGGATCTGCAGCGCCTTGTAGATGATGCCGCTGTAGAAATCGACGTTCGGGTACAGCTTGCGGGCGACGAAGTACTCGTCCTGCAGCGCAGCCTGTTCCAGCTTCACGGCCACGTCCAGCAGCGGATCCTGCACGCCCAGCTGCTTGAGCACCTTGCTGGTCATCTCGCCGATGACCTTGGCGCGCGGATCGAAGTTCTTGTACACGCGGTGGCCGAAGCCCATCAGGCGGAAGCCGGAGGTCTTGTCCTTGGCCTTGACCACGGCGGACTCGACGTTGTCAGCGCTGCCGATCTCTTCCAGCATCTTCAGCACGGCTTCGTTGGCACCGCCGTGGGCCGGACCCCACAGCGCGGTGACGCCAGCGGCAACCGACGCGTACGGGTTGGCACCGGTCGAGCCGACCAGACGCACGGTCGAGGTCGAGGCGTTCTGCTCGTGGTCGGCGTGCAGGATGAACAGCAGGTCCAGCGCCTTGACCACGTCCGGGTTCAGATCGTACTGGCCATCAGCCGACTCGAAGGTCTGCTTCAGGAAGCGGCTGACATAGTCCAGCGAGGTGTCCGGCTTGTTGGCCGGCAGGCCCTTGCCGTGGCGGTAGATCAGCGCCGACAGGGTCGGCACCTTGGCGATCAGGCGCACAGCGGCCTGGCGGCGCTGTTCGGCGTCGGACAGGTCCAGCGAGGCGTGGTAGATGCCCGACAGCTGCGCGATGGCGGCGGTCAGGATGGCCATCGGATGTGCATCCTTGGCGAAGCTGCCGATCAGGGTGTTGATCGACTCATCGACGTTGGCTTCAGCCGCCAGCTCGTCGGTGAAGGCCTTCAGCTGCTCGGCGCTCGGGCGCTCGCCGTTGATCAGCAGGTAGGCCACTTCGACGTAGCTCGACTTTTCCGACAGCTGTTCGATCGGGTAGCCGCGGTACAGCAGCACGCCCTTGTCGCCGTCGATGTAGGTGATGGCGGACTTGCAGCTGGCCGTCGCGGTGAAGCCGGAATCGTAGGTGAAATACCCCGTTTCCTTGGTCAGCTTCGCGATGTCGACGCAGTCGTTGCCAAGGGTGGGTTTGATGACGGGCAGAACGACCGACTTATCGCCGGCGTTGAGCGTGACCTGATCAAGATCGGACACTGTGTGCGCTCCTTCATGGGAAGGCGCCTGCCCAAGCGCATTGGTCAGGCACGTGAATGACGTCCTCGGCCTGTGCCGGGGATCACGCCATTATCGCACAGCAGCATTTGCCCGGCGCTAGACAGAAGTCGTATACGACAGGCGGCCAGACGCCGGCCGTTGAGCGGCCCGGATCGGCAAAAGCGTTGTCACACGAACGCAGTGTTCCGTCCATCCAAACGCCCGTTGGGTTGGCGTTGGGGAAAAACAAACGGCCGCGCAGAGCGCGGCCGTCGGTTCGAAGCTGGATCGACAGATCAGCGCGCGTAGCGCTTCTGGAACTTGTCGATACGGCCCGAGGTGTCGATGACCTTGTGCTTGCCCGTGTAGAACGGGTGCGAAGCAGAGGAAATTTCAACCTTGACCAGCGGGTATTCGTTGCCGTCTTCCCACTGGATGGTTTCCTTCGTGCCCATGGTCGAGCGGGTCAGGAACTTGAAATCGGAGGTGACGTCATGGAAGACGACGTCGCGGTAGTTCGGATGGATATCGGCCTTCATGGGCTCACACCGTAAATGGGCTGGTGGTCAAGAGCGGCATTATAAGCACCGGTTGCCGCTCGGGGCAACCGGTGCGGGCCAACAGACTTCAGTCCGCGCCCAGGGCCTGGCGCACCAGGGCCTCGAAACGCTGCTGGTCGTAGGCCATCAGCAGATCGCAGTTGTCCGGCTGGCCGGTCTGGCGGTTCCAGTCGACGATGGTGGCGCCGCGGCTGAACGTACCGTTCAGCTCCACGTTCAGCGGCCGCGATTCGACCTGCAGCTGCCCTTCCGGGTTCAGCGCCCAGGCCATGGCGACCGCATCGGCGGTATACCAGCGGCCACCCTTGCTGTCTTCGGACAGGCCACGGGTCTTGCGCGAGATCAGCTCGTAGAAACGGGCGCGATCGGAATCGGCCTGCAGCCACTTTTCAGCATCCTGCAGCGGCAGGCCATGGGCAACGGTGGCCTCCCAGTCCGACACCAGCAGGTGCTTGAACGAAGTGAACACCACGTGCGCCGCTTCCGGATCGAACGCGATGTTGAATTCGGCCGCCGGGGTGATGTTGCCGTGGCAGGTGACCGCACCGCCCATCACCACGATGCGCTTGATGCGCTCGGGAAGGGTCGGGTCCAGCTTCAGTGCCAGGGCCAGGTTGGTCAGCGGGCCAAGCATCACCAGCATCAGTTCACCGGCGTGCTCGTGCGACAGGCGCAGGATGGCCAGTGCGGCGTGCTCGGCTTCAGCCTGGCGGCTCGGCGGCGGCAGGTCCACGTCGCCGTAGCCGTCACGGCCATGCACGTGGGCGGCGTCAACGGAGGGATGCAGCAGCGGATCCGGGCTGCCGGCAAACACCGGTACGTCGGCGCGGCCGACGATGTCGCAGAGCTTGAGGGCGTTGCGGACGGTGTACTGCAGGCCGACATTGCCGGCGGCGATGGTCAGGGCGACCACGTCATGCCGTTCATCGGCAAAGGCCATCAGCAGGGCCAGGGCGTCGTCCACACCGGGGTCGGTGTCGATCAACAGGGGGATCTTGTGGGTCATCGTTGCCGTCTTCAGATCGGCAACGAAGTGTGGACCGGGATGATGACCGTTGCAATACCGGTCTGCCCCGGCGGCAAAGATGTAGTGGAGAGGGTTGGATCCGTTGCCCCACCAACGCCCCGCCCAACGCACTCACGAACATGAACAGATTCTAGTTCGGGTCGCTTGGAGCGCCCAACATCATTTGCTATAAAAAGTGTTGAACATTTTATAGAAAACAACCATGAAGCTGCCCGCGCCAGCTCCCGATCTGGCAACCCTCACCCGGAAGTACATGGAGACCCTCGGTACCATCCTGGACGCCCGGATCGGGCCCGAGGTGAACGGCGCCTATGAGCACTGGGACAAAGTCCGCCACAGAGCGCCACCGGCGGGCCTGAACGCGGAGCAATGGTGGCTGGGCATCACGTGGACGCGCGCAGCATTGCTGAAGCCGCTACCGCTGTTGCTGGACAAGACGCAGCAACCCTTCAGGCTGGCACTTACCGATTCAATGCAGCGGCACCTGCACTACATTGATCGGGAGGCCGCAGGCTCGGTGAAGGGTGTGGATGCTGCCAGCGGCCAAGGACGGTTCCTGATCCGCTCGCTGATCGAGGAAGCGATGACCTCATCGCAGCTGGAGGGCGCCTCGACCACGCGGGCGGTGGCAAAGGAAATGCTGAGCACAGGCCGTGCGCCGCGCGACCAGTCCGAGCGCATGATCTACAACAACTACGTGGCAATGAACGTGATCCGCGAGCGCGGCATACGCCCGATCACTCCCGGCGAGATTCTGGAGCTGCACAGCATCCTCACCGACGGCACGCTGGAGCTTCCAACCGACAGCGGGCGTTTCAGAACCGCCGAAGACAACGTTGCGATCTTCGATCGCGGCTCACCACCTACGCTGCTGCACATCCCTCCTCCGGCCGAGGAAGTGCCCGCACGGATCGAGCGGCTGTGCACGTTCATCAATGAGGAAAGCACACCGTTCATCCATCCTGTCGCCAAAGCCATCGCACTGCATTTCCAGATTGGCTATGACCATCCTTTCGTGGATGGCAATGGCCGTACGGCACGCGCACTGTTCTACTGGGCGATGATGAATGCCGGATATTGGGTGACCGAGTACTTCTCCATTTCCAGCGTGTTGAAGGAGTCCCCAGGCAAGTACATGCGGGCCTACCTCTACACCGAAAGCGACAACCGGGATCTTGGCTACTTCGTGGCGCAACAACTGGAGGCGATTGAGCAATCGATCCAGGGTTTGCATGCCTACATCGCCAGGAAGCATGCGGAGGATCAGGCAGCGCGACGCGTGCTGCGAACCGCCCGGCTTGGCGGTGTGCCTCTCAATCATCGTCAGCGCGCGTTGCTGGCCAACGCGCTGAAGGATCCTGACCGGACCTACACCGTCGCCAGCCACCAGGCGGCACACACCATTACCTATCCGACCGCGTTGAAGGATCTGAACGGATTGGTGGCGTCTGGGCTTGTCAGCAAAGAGCGCGTCGGGAAGGCGTCCGAGTATCTCGTGCTACCCGGTCTGTCGGAACGTTTGGCGCTGTAGATCTACGCCATGCGAGGATGACGGGAAGGTGATCGAAAGCGCTGCCTGTAGAGTCGAGCCATGCTCGACTCACGCGCGCAGCGCGCAGTAGATCCACGCCATGCGTGGATGTGTGAACCAGGGTCCACACCCACCAATGCGGCATTACGCCGAGGCGTAACGCACGGCGGTGCCGATCCAGCGCTGCACCACGCGATCGGCCAGCGCGGGTTGCTGGTCCAGCAGGCGTTCGGCCAGGTCATGCACGCCGGGCAGCAGGCCGGCATCACGCGCGAGATCGGCGATGCGGAAACCGGCCAGGCCGGTCTGGCGGGTACCGAGCAGTTCACCGGGGCCACGCAGCTCCAGATCCTTCTCGGCGATGACAAAGCCATCGTTGGTTTCGCGCATGGTCTGCAAACGCTCGCGTGCCATCTGCGAAAGCGGCGCCTGGTACAGCAGCACGCAGCGCGACACCGCCGAACCGCGGCCCACGCGGCCGCGCAACTGGTGCAGCTGGGCCAGGCCGAGGCGCTCGGCATTCTCGATCACCATCAGCGAAGCGTTCGGTACGTCCACGCCCACTTCGATGACCGTGGTCGCCACCAGCAGATCGATCTCACCCGCCTTGAACGCCACCATCGTCGCCAGCTTCTCGGCGGCCTTCAGGCGGCCATGCACCAGCCCCACGCGCACGCCCGGCAGCAGCGCCTGCAGCGATTCGTAAGTGGCCTGCGCCGGCGTGGCGTCGAGCTCTTCGCTTTCCTCGATGAGCGTGCACACCCAGTACACCTGCCGCCCTTCCTGGCAGGCCAGCGCGATGCGCTCGATCAGTTCGGGACGGCGGTCGTTGTTGAGTGCCACGGTCTGCACCGGGGTGCGGCCCGGCGGCAGTTCGTCGATGGCCGAGACATCCAGATCCGCGTATTCGGACATCGCCAGCGTGCGTGGAATCGGCGTGGCGGTCATCACGAGCTGGTGCGGCACGCTGTTGCCACCCGCGCCCTTGTCGCGCAGGGCCAGCCGCTGGTGCACGCCGAAGCGGTGCTGCTCGTCGACGATGGCGAGCGCCAGATCCTGGAACACCACCGCCTCCTGCATCAGCGCGTGGGTGCCGACCACCACCTGCGCTTCGCCGTTGGCGACCTGCTCCATCACCTTGGCGCGCGCCTTGCCGGTGACCTTGCCGGCCAGCCAGGCGATACGCACGCCGAGCGGTTCCAGCCAACCGCGCAGGTTGTTGAGATGTTGTTCGGCCAGCAGTTCGGTGGGCGCAGCCAATGCAACCTGCTTGCCCTGCTCCACCGCCAGCATCGCCGCCAGCGCGGCGACCACGGTCTTGCCGGAGCCCACATCGCCCTGCACCAGCCGCAACATCGGGCTGGGCCGCGCGAGGTCCTCGCGGATCTGCTTGAACACGCGCGCCTGCGCGCCGGTGAGCGCGAACGGCAGCTGCTTCAGCAGCGCCTTGGCCAGCTTGCCAGGACCGGCCAGCGGCGGCGCATGGTGCGCCTGCAAGGCAATGCGCTGGCGGCGCAGGCTGAGGTGGTGGGCCAGCAGCTCTTCCATTGCCAGACGACGCTGCGCCGGATGGGTGCCTGCGGCCAGCGCGGCCAGATCGGCATCCGGCGGCGGCCGGTGCACAGTGAGCAACGCGCTGCGCAGTGACGGCAGGCCGAGGCCATCCAGCCAGCCGCTGGGCAGCAGTTCCAGCGTGCTTTCCTCGGGCAGGCGGTCCAGCGCCTGGCCGATCAGCTTACGCATGGTCATCGGGCCAACGCCTTCCACGGTGGGATACACCGGGTCGAGGCGGTCGCCGAGTTCGGGATCGTCGTTGCGGCCCAGCACCTGGTAGCTGGGGTGGACGATTTCCAGGCCGAGCTGGCCCGGTTTGGGCGTGCCGAAGCAGCGCAGCCGGTTGCCGACCGCGAACTGGCCGACCTGCTGCTGGCGGAAGTGGAAGAAGCGCAGCACCAAAGTGCCCCGCCCTTCGTCTTCCACCGCCACTTTCAGCATCGGCCGGTAGCGCATGCCGCGCTCGACCGCGACCACCCGCCCTTCCACCTGCGCCGGTACGCCGTTGCGCAGGTCTTCGATGCGGGTCAGCCGGGTCCGGTCTTCATAGCGCAGCGGCAGATGAAGCCAGAGATCCTGCAGGGTGGCCAGGCCACGCGCCTGCAGTTTGGCGGCCACGGCCGGACCGACGCCCGCGAGCATCGCCAAGGATGCTTCGCCGGACGGTGACAGGACCGGGGTGACCGCCGCCTTGCGTGCCACGTGGCGGTCAGTCGATGACCATCACCGCGTCGACCTCGAAGTTGGCGCCCTTCGGCAGGCCGGAGACTTCGATGGTGGAACGGGCCGGGTACGGGGCCTGGAAGTAGTCCTGCATGACGGCGTTGACCTTGGCGAACTCGCCCAGGTCGGTCAGGTACAGGCCAAGGCGCACGACCTTGTCCAGCGAGCCGCCGGCGGCTTCGGCCACGGCCTTGAGGTTGTCGAAGGCGCGGCGGGCCTGCGCTTCGACGTCACCGGCGCCGACGATGTCACCGGTGGCCGGGTCGAGCGGGATCTGGCCGGAGAAGTACACGGTGTTGCCGGCGCGCACGGCCTGCGAATACGGGCCGATGGCGGCGGGAGCCTTTTCGGTGTTGATGATCTGGCGGGACATGGGTCGCTCCGGTGCTTGGGGGAAAACAGAGCGGTGATTGTACCGGGTGGGGGTGCATCCACGCATGGCGTGGATCTACCGCGCCGCTTCGGTAGTGCCGGCCGCTGGCCGGCAAACCCATGAACGTCGGAAGCATCGCGAAGTTGCCGGCCAGCGGCCGGCACTACCGGGTTCGCGTTACTGGCGGCGTACCGACTGCACGACCGACAGGCGGCGCAGGCGGCGCATCACTTCGGCAAGGTGGTTGCGGTCGCGCACCTGGATGTTGAACGCCAGCACGGCGGCGTTGAAATCACGGTCCAGGTAGTCCACACGCTCGATGTTGGAATGGCTCTGCGCGATGGCGGCGGCCAGCTGCGCCAGCACGCCGGTGCCGTTCTCCACTTCCACCACCAGCGAGGTGTCGTAGTCGCCGGAGACGGTGGTATCCCAGCCGATCGGCACCCAGCGCTCGGGCGACTTGCGCAGCTCGGCCAGGTTCGGGCAGTCCATGCGGTGCACCACGATGCCCTTGCCGGCGGTGTGGTAGCCCATGATCTCGTCGCCGGGAATCGGCTGGCAGCAGCCGGCGAAGGTGACCACGCCGCGCTCGCTGCCGTTGATCAGGATCTTTTCCTGCGAATGGTGGCGCGAATGCGGGCCGCCACGCAGTTCGGCGTAGGCCATCAGTGCCTGCGCGGCCTGGGTCGGCATCCAGTTGCCCAGCGCGACCTCGGCCAGCAGCGCCTCCAGGCGCGGGAAACGATGCTCGGTGAGGAACGCATCCAGGCGCCCCTTCGGCAGCCGCTCCAACGAGGAATCCATCGCTTCCAGCGCACGGTCCAGCATGCGGTGGCCGAGCTGCACGGCGTCTTCGTGCTCCAGCTGCTTGAGCTGATGGCGGATGGCGGTGCGCGCCTTGCTGGTGACCACGAATTCCAGCCACTGCGGTTTCGGCGTGGCCGAGCGCGCGGTGATGATCTCCACCGACTGCCCCGACACCAGCTTGGTGCGCAACGGCACCAGTTTCTTGTCCACGCGCGAGGCCACGGCCATGTTGCCGACGTCGGTATGCACGGCGTAGGCGAAATCGAGCGCTGTGGAGTTGCGCGGCAGGGCCAGGATCTTGCCCTTCGGCGTGAACAGGTAGACCTCGTCCGGGAACAGGTCGACCTTGACGTTGTCGAGGAACTCCAGCGAGGACCCGGCGGCGCGCTGCGAGTCGATCAGCTCGACGATCCAGGCGTGCGCGCGGCTCTGTGCGCTGTTGGGCGAATCACCACCGAACTTGTAGGTCCAGTGCGCGGCCACGCCGCGTTCGGCAATCAGGTCCATTTCCTCGGTACGGATCTGCACTTCGATCGGCGAGCCATACGGCCCGAACAGCACGGTGTGCAGCGACTGGTAGCCGTTGGCCTTGGGAATGGCGATGAAATCGCGGAAGCGGCCATCCAGCGGTTTGAAGGTGGCATGCACCGAACCCAGCGCGTGGTAACAGCTGGGCACGCTGCGCACGACCAGGCGGAAGCCGAACACGTCCATCACCTGGTCGAAGGATTTGTTCTCGTCGCGCATCTTGTTGTAGATGCTCCACGGGGTCTTGATGCGGCTGATCAGCCGATGCTCGATCCCCTCCTTGGCCAGGCGCTGCGACAGCTGCACTTCCACCTGCGCCATCGCCTCGCGGCGCACCACCGGCTGGCTGCGGATGTGTTTTTCAATGATGGCGTGGCGCCACGGGTAGAGCGCCTTGAAGCCGAGGTTCTGCAGCTCGCTCTTGACCAGGCTCATGCCCAGGCGCTGGGCGATGGGCGCGTAGATCTCCAGCGTCTCGCGGGCGATGCGGCCGCGCGCTTCGCGGCTCTGCGCGCCCAGCGTGCGCATGTTGTGCAGGCGGTCGGCCAGCTTGATCATGATCACGCGCAGGTCGCGCGACATCGCCAGCAGCATCTTGCGGAAGCTCTCGGCGGCCGCTTCCTGGCGGTCGCGGAACTTCAGCTTGTCCAGCTTGGTCACGCCGTCAACCAGTTCGGCCACGGCTTCGCCGAACTCGGCGGCCAGCGCTTCACGGGTCAGCGGAGTGTCTTCGATGGTGTCGTGCAGGATCGCGGCGATCAGCGCTTCCACGTCCAGGCCCAGCTCAGCCAGCACCTGGGCCACGGCCACCGGATGGGTGATATAGGGCTCGCCCGACTTGCGCGTCTGCCCAGCGTGCGCGGCGGCGCCGACTTCCCAGGCACGGCGCAACAGCGGCAGCTGTTCCGGCGGCAGGTAATGGGCGGCGCGTTCAAGCTGGAGGACGTAGTCGGGTACGGCGGCAGCGGGGGCTGCGGCGACCTTGGCAGTGGGGCCTGGGTTCATGCCCGCAGCCTATTCCAGCGCGACGTTTACGGCAAATCCTGAATGCGAAACAGCCCGCACGGGGCGGGCTGTTCGGCACATCCAACGATTACGTTGATCGATGCGATCAATCGTCGTTCTTGGACATGTCTTCGTCGGCGACCACTTCCGCGGCAGCCCACTCCAGCGCTTCGCGCTCGGCGCGCTCACGCTCGGCCTTCTCGACTTCGTCGATCAGCGCGTTGTCGATCTTGCGGGCGGCGATTTCGCGCAGCGCCAGCACGGTCGGCTTGTCCTCGGTCTCGCTGTTGTCCAGCGTGGCCTGCACGCCGTTGGCGAGCTGGCGGGCACGCTTGGACGCCATCATGACCAGTTCGAAACGGTTGTTAACGACTTCCAGGCAATCTTCTACGGTGATGCGGGCCATACGGGCTCCCGGCGACCGGTCGGCCGCTCAGTCGAATGAGGGAAAGGGGACGGAGTGTACTGGCAGGGGCTGGACAAAATCAAGCCAGCCCCTACCCGATTCTTTTGGAATCAGTCAGTTGCGCCCGGATCGGGGGTCAGCAGGGCCTGGATCAGGCCGGCGTGGCGGACCTTCTGGGCCTCCCGGCGCAGCCGGCTGGCGGTGAAGATGGCGCACAGCTCGTCCACGGCGGTGTCGAACACCTCGTTGACGATCACGTAGTCGAACTCGTTGAAGTGCAGCATCTCGTCACGGGCCGCGCCCAGGCGCTGGGCGATGACCGCCTCGCTGTCCTGGCCGCGCTTGCGCATGCGGTCCTGCAGGGCCTGCTTGGACGGCGGCAGGATGAACACGGTGACCGTGCCCGGCACCAGCTGGCGCACCTGCTGCGCGCCCTGCCAGTCGATCTCCAGCAGCACGTCCTGGCCGGCGGCCAGCTGCGGCTCCACCGACTGGCGGGCGGTGCCCTTCCAGTCGCCGTGCACCCAGGCATGCTCGAAGAAATCGCCGGCGGCGATCATTTCCTCGAACCTCTCCGCAGAGACGAAATGGTAGTGCTGGCCGTTCACTTCACCCGGGCGCATCGCGCGCGAGGTGAAGGAGATCGACAGGGCGATCTGCGGGTCACGCGCCAGGGTGGCATTGACGATGCTGCTCTTGCCGGCACCGGACGGGGCGGCAACGATGTACAGCGTGCCGCGCGCAACGGCGTCCGACGGCTTTGACGGGGCGCTCATGCGGGGGATCCAACGGGTTGATTTCGCAAAATTTTTCCTCGGTGTTCCAGATCCGGCGCGGAGGATCGCGCCAGGACGGCGGGGGCTGCGCGGAACATCCTGGAACCAGGCCCGGCAGACGCTTCCCCGTGGGGCGGGCACGCAACTTTACCAGAGCCGCCCCTTTGCGCGCCCGCCCGGCAGGCGCCGGGCCTTGTGCCACATGGGCATGCGGGGGCCTGTGCTATAACCGGGCCGTACCCAACGACAGCCCGGAGGCCCGTGCCTCCCCGCCATCCCAGGAGAACGGCATGTCCTCGATGACCCGCCGCCAGTTCCTGAAAGTGACCGGGACAACCCTGGTCGGCTCCAGCCTGGCACTGATGGGCTTCGCGCCCGGCATCGCGCTCGCGGAGGTCAGGCAGTACAAGCTGACCCGCGCGACCGAGACCCGCAACACCTGTACCTACTGTTCGGTGGCCTGCGGCATCCTGATGTACAGCCTCGGCGATGGTGCCAAGAACGCCGAGCCGAGCATCTTCCATATCGAAGGCGACCCGGACCATCCGGTCAACCGCGGCACGCTGTGCCCGAAGGGCGCCGGCCTGGCCGACATCATCCACAGCAAGTCGCGCCTGCTCTACCCCGAGTACCGCGCACCGGGCTCGAACGAGTGGAAGCGGCTGAGCTGGGACGATGCGCTGGACCGCATCGCACGGCTGATGAAGGAAGACCGCGATGCCAACTTCGTGCAGAAGAACGAGGCTGGGCAGACGGTCAACCGCTGGCTGACCACCGGCATGCTCGCCGCCTCGGCGACCAGCAATGAAACCGCGGTGCTGACCCACAAGGTCGTGCGCTCCCTTGGCATGCTGGCATTCGACAACCAGGCACGTGTCTGACACGGCCCGACGGTGGCAGGTCTTGCCCCGACGCTAGGCCGTGGTGCGATGACGAATCACTGGGTCGACATCAAGAATGCCGACCTGATCCTGATCATGGGTGGCAATGCCGCCGAGGCACACCCGTGCGGGTTCAAATGGGTGACCGAGGCCAAGGCACACAACAAGGCCCGGCTGATCGTGGTCGATCCGCGCTTCAACCGCTCGGCCGCGGTGGCCGACGTGTATGCGCCGATCCGTACCGGCACCGACATCGTGTTCCTGGGCGGTCTGATCAACTACCTGTTGACCGAGGACCGCATCCAGCACGAGTACGTGCTGAACTACACCGACATGTCGTTCCTGGTGAAGGACGAGTTCGCCTTCAAGGACGGCCTGTATTCGGGCTACAACGAGGAGAAGCGCAGCTACGACCGTTCCAGCTGGGACTACGCCTACGGTGACGACGGCTTCGTGCGCAGCGACCCGACGCTGAAGGACCCGCGCTGCGTCTACACCCTGCTCAAGCAGCACTACGCGCGCTACACCGTGGAGATGGTCGAACGCATCTGCGGGACGCCGGCGGACAGCATCCGCCAGGTCTGGGAGATGATCGCGTCCACCGCCGGCAAGGACAAGGCGATGACCATCCTGTACGCGCTGGGCTGGACGCAGCATTCGATCGGTGCGCAGAACGTGCGTGCCGGCACCATGGTGCAGCTGCTGCTGGGCAACATCGGCGTGGCCGGCGGTGGCATGAACGCCTTGCGCGGGCATTCCAACATCCAGGGCCTGACCGACATCGGCCTGATGTCCGACCTGCTGCCCGGCTACCTGACGCTGCCGAAACAGGACGAGCAGGACTACGACGCCTACATCGCCAAGCGCACGCAGAAGCCGCTGCGCGCCAACCAGATGTCGTTCTGGCAGAACTACCCGAAGTTCCACGTCAGCCTGATGAAATCGTGGTGGGGCGACGCCGCCACCGCCGACAACAACTGGTGTTTCGATTACCTGCCCAAGCTCGACAAGCCGTACGACATGCTGCAGGCGTACGAGCTGATGAACGAGGGCAAGATCCACGGCTACATCTGCCAGGGCTTCAACCCGCTGGCCTCGGCGCCGAACAAGGGCAAGCTGATCAGCGCTTTCTCCAAGCTGAAGTTCATGGTCAGCATGGACCCGCTGGAAACCGAGACCATCGCGTTCTGGCAGAACCATGGCGCGCTGAACGACGTTGACCCGAGCACGATCCAGACCGAAGTATTCCGCCTGCCGACCACTTCCTTCGCCGAGGAAAACGGCGCGGTGGTGAACTCCTCGCGCTGGCTGCAGTGGCACTGGAAGGGGGCCAATCCGCCGGGCGAAGCGCGCAGCGACATCGAGATCATGTCCGAGCTGTTCCATCGCATCAAAGCGATGTACGAAAAGGACGGCGGTGCGTGGTGGGAGCCGGTGCGCGACCTGGCCTGGAAGTACTCCAACCCGGAACTGCCGACGCCGGAAGAACTGGCGATGGAATACAACGGCAAGGCACTGGCCGACGTGTTCGATCCGAAGGACCCGACCAAGCTGGTGCGCAAGGCCGGCGAGCAGCTGGCGGCATTCGGCGACCTGCGCGACGACGGCAGCACGTCCTCCGGTTGCTGGATCTACATCGGCGCCTGGGGCCCGACCGGCAACATGATGGCGCGACGTGACAACAGCGACCCCACCGGCATCGGCAACACGCTGGGCTGGGCCTGGGCATGGCCGGCCAATCGCCGCGTGATGTACAACCGCGCCTCGTGCGACGTGGCCGGCCAGCCGTTCGATCCGCGCCGCACGCTGCTGGCCTGGAACGGCAAGAACTGGGGCAGCGTGGACGTGCCGGACTTCAAGGCGGATGAAGATCCCGCCGGCGGCATGGGCCCGTTCATCATGAACCCGGAAGGCATCGCCCGCTTCTTCGCCAAGGCTGGCATGGCCGAAGGGCCGTTCCCGGAGCACTACGAACCGTTCGATACCCCGCTGCGCAGCAACCCGCTCAGCCCGGGCCAGGCACTGACGTTGAACAACCCGGCGGCCCGCGTGTTCGCCAGCGATCGCGCACAGATCGGTTCGCCGGACGAGTTCCCGCATGTAGCCACCACCTACCGCCTGACCGAGCATTTCCACTTCTGGACCAAGCACGGCAAGTTGAACGCCATCATCCAGCCCGAGCAGTTCGTCGAGATCGGCGCGGCGTTGGCCGATGAGCTGGGCATCAACAACGGCAGCCGCGTGCGCGTCAGTTCCAAGCGCGGGCATATCGAAGCGGTGGCGATGGTGACCAAGCGCATCAAGGCCCTGCAGATTGATGGCAGAACCGTGCACCAGGTGGGCGTGCCGATCCACTGGGGTTTCCTCGGTGCGGCCAAGCCCGGATACATCGCCAATACGCTGACCAACGCCATCGGTGACGGCAACTCGCAGACGCCCGAATCGAAGTGCATCCTGGTCAAGGTCGAGAAGGTGTAGGAGACACGCCATGTCACTGCAATCCCTGGACATCATCCGCCGCTCGGCCACCACTACGCCCTCGCCGGAGGCGCGTGGCGCGCACACCGGCCAGGTCGCCAAGCTGATCGATGTGAGCAAGTGCATCGGCTGCAAGGCCTGCCAGGTCGCCTGCATGGAGTGGAACGACCTTCGCGACGAGGTCGGCAGCTGCGTCGGCAGCTATGACAACCCGCCCGACCTGAGCGAACAGTCGTGGACGGTGATGAAGTTCCGCGAGTACGAGGACGAGAAAGGCAAGCTGGAGTGGCTGATCCGCAAGGAGGGCTGCATGCACTGCAGCGATCCGGGCTGCCTGAAGGCCTGCCCGTCGCCGGGCGCGATCATCCAGTACGCCAACGGTATCGTCGACTTCCAGGAAGAGAACTGCATCGGCTGCGGCTACTGCGTGACCGGTTGCCCGTTCGACGTACCGCGCATTTCCAAGAAGGACCACAAGGCCTACAAGTGCACGCTGTGTTCGGACCGGGTGGCGGTGGGCCAGGAACCGGCCTGCGTGAAGACCTGCCCGACCGGTGCGATCACCTTCGGCAGCAAGCAGGCGATGACCGAGCACGCGGCGGGACGCGTGGAAGACCTGAAATCGCGCGGCTACGAGAACGCCGGCCTGTACGACCCGCAGGGCGTGGGCGGCACCCACGTGATGTACGTGCTGCAGCATGTGGACAAGCCGGAACTGTATGCCGACCTACCGAAGGACCCGCGCATCAGCCCGATGGTGGAAGTCTGGAAGGGCGTGGCCAAGCCGCTGGGCGTGCTGGCGATTGCCGCTACCGCCTTCGCCGGCTTCCTGCATTACATCGGCATCGGCCGCAACACGGTCAATGACGAGGAAGAAGAGGAAGCCGAGCACGAGGCGAAGAAGATCGAAGAGGAGCAGCGGCCATGAAGTACGCCCCGCACCCGCGGCAGATCATCCGCTACCGCGCGCCGACCCGCATCAATCACTGGATTGTGGCGATCTGCTTCGTGTTGACCGCGCTGTCCGGATTGGCGTTGTTCCACCCTGCCCTGTTCCCGCTGACCCAGTTGTTTGGCGGTGGGCCATGGACGCGCATCCTGCACCCGTTCATCGGCCTGGCCATGGTCGTCGGCTTTGCGCTGCTGGCGTTCCGCATGTGGCGCGACAATCTGCCGACCGCCGACGATGGCAAGTGGATGCGCGGCATGCGCGATGTACTGCGCAACGAGGACGAGAAGCTGCCACCGGTGGGTCGCTTCAATGCCGGCCAGAAGCTGCTGTTCTGGGCCATCATCGGTTGCCTGTCGGCGCTGCTGCTGACCGGCTTCGTGATCTGGCGGCAGTACTTCAGCCACTTCTTCCCGATCGGGGTGATCCGCTTCTCGGTGCTCGCCCATGCGCTGTTCGGCTGGGTGCTGGTCTGCGCGATCGTGGTGCACATCTATGCAGCGATCTGGATCAAGGGCTCGGTGCGGGCGATGACCCAGGGCAAGGTGACCTACGGGTGGGCGTACAAGCATCACCGGCAGTGGTTCCGGGACATCCTGCGCGGACGGCGGGAAGAGGGGTAGCGGCAGGGCCTGCGGCCCTGCACCCGCTGGATCAACGTCAACATCAACGTCAAGAGCGGGTTTCCTGAGGGATGGCGGGGTGGGTCCGGTCCCCCTCGACAGGTCCCCGGTGCTTTTGGTGGGTGTCGACCTTGGTCGACACGATGAACACGGCAATGATCGAAACCGGCTTTTTTGTAGAGTCGAGCCATGCTCGACTGCTTTGCTCGACTGCTTTGCCTGGAACACGCTGGACGCCGGCGTCGACAACGGCGAGGATGGAGCCTGGTTCTTCTGGCTCGCCCTGCATGGCGCAACGCATCCTTGAACCCGGTGAGATCGAGACGCTGGCCTCGCGCGATGTTCCGCGCATCATCCTGCCCGATACCGCGTCGCTGTTTGCCGGACGTGCGGACCGCCTGCGCAGTCTGGCTGCACACAGTGCCATCGGTGGTTACCTGCAGCTGCTGGCGGCGTTGGCCGATGCGCAGCAGGCGCTGCTGGAGGATCTGACACCGCAGCAACGCGAGGAACTTCAGGCACAGGCGCGTGCACAGCAGTCGAGTGCGGCAGCCGGCGCCGGTATGCCGTTGCGGCCCGCCAACACACTTCAGCTGGATGGACGCTGGCGCGGCTGGCTGCGCACGCTATGCCAGCACTGCGCTGAAGAAGCCGGGCTGCCCGCGGAAACCCGCCAGGAACTGCAGCGCGTTGCTGCTGCCGATGACGGGTGGCTGGATGCGCAGGCGCATGCGGTACTGGAGCGTGATGACGCGCCGTCGGTGGATGCGGTGGCTGCGCTGCTGGTGATGAACGCGCTGCAGGTCTACTGGGCGGTGCTGGCGGACAGCTTCCGCCCCACCGAGCTGAAGCCGCTGGCCGATGCACCGGGGCTGTGCCCGCTGTGCGGCACCCTGCCGGTGGTCAGCGTGGTGCAGGCGCGGCCGCCCTATGCCTCCTACCGCTACCTGTCGTGCTCGCTGTGTGCCTGCCAGTGGCACTACGTACGCGTGCAGTGCAGCCAGTGTGGTGCCGCCGGCAAGGACATCGCCTATCGCGCCCTGGCCGATGTGGACGGCGACAGCGGCGAGGCGGTGCGCGAGAGCGCGGTCCGTGCCGAGACCTGCGACCACTGCCACAGCTACCGCAAGATCCTGTATCTGGAGAAAGACCCGTCGCTGGAGCCGGTGGCCGACGACCTCGGCACGCTGGCGCTGGACCTGCTGCTGGGCGAGGAAGGGTATGCGCGCGCCAGCCAGAATCCGCTGCTGTGGCAATCCGACGGCGAGTGAGGCGATGACAGCCACGCCCCCCACCCCGGCATCGGCCGCTGCCCTGCCCTCGCTGGACCGGTTGCTGCGTCTGCCTGCCCTGGCAGCACTGATCGAGGGCCACGGCCGCAGCCGTATCACCCAGCTGCTGCGTTCGCACCTGCAGGTGCTGCGCGACCGTATCAGCGCCGGCCAGCTCTCGGCCACGCAGCTGCAGGAAGCGGTTGACGGCCCGGCGCTGGTGGCAGCAGTCGAGGCCGCACTGGCCGCTGACGCACGGCAGGATCTGCAGCCGATGTTCAATCTGACCGGCACCGTGCTGCACACCAATCTCGGCCGCGCCTTGCTGCCGGATGCCGCCGTGCACGCGGTCACCCGCGCGATGACCGCGCCGGTGGATCTTGAATTCGACATCAGCCGCGGCCGTCGCGGCGACCGCGATGCACGGGTGCAGGCATTGATCTGCGAACTGACCGGCGCTGAAGCCGCCACTGTGGTCAACAACAATGCCGCGGCGGTCCTGCTGCTGCTCAACAGCCTGGCCAACCGCCGCGACGTGGTGGTGTCACGCGGCGAGCTGGTGGAGATCGGTGGCGCCTTCCGCATTCCCGACGTGATGCGCAGTGCCGGTGCGCGGCTGCTGGAAGTCGGCACCACCAACCGTACCCATCCGGCTGACTTCGCCAATGCCATCGGCACGCGCACCGCGCTGCTGATGGAGGTGCACGCCAGCAACTACGCGATCACCGGCTTCACCGCCAAGGTCGACACCGCGGCGATGGCCGCGATCGCGCACGAGCACGGCCTGCCGCTTGTGGTGGACCTGGGCAGTGGCAGCCTGTGCGATCTGGCGGCCTTCGGCCTGCCGCACGAGCCCACCGTGCAGGAAACGCTGGCGGCCGGCGCCGATCTGGTGTCGTTCAGTGGCGACAAGCTGCTGGGTGGTCCGCAGGCCGGCATCATCGCCGGTCGCGCCGACCTGATTGCACGGATCAACCGCAACCCGCTGAAGCGGGCACTGCGCATGGACAAGATGGGCCTGGCTGCACTGGAAGCGGTGCTGGCCCTGTACCGCGAACCGGAGCTGCTGGCACAGCGGCTGCCGACCCTGCGCACCCTGTCACGTACGCAGGAGGACATCGATGTGCAGGCCCAGCGCCTGCTGCAGCCGATGCGTTCCGCGCTCGCGGCCGACTACGATCTTGAACGGTCACCAATGCAGAGCCAGATCGGCAGCGGCGCCCAGCCACAGGCGCAGCTGGCCAGCGCCGGACTGCGCATTACCAGCGCGCGGCGTGGCGGACTGGATCGCCTGGCCAAGCGCTTGCGTCAGCTGCCGCGACCCGTGCTGGGCCGCGTTGCCGATGACGCGCTGTGGCTGGACCTGCGCTGCCTGGAACCGGCCGACGAAGCCGACTTCCTCGCCCAGTGGAGCACGCTGCAGGCATGATCGTCGGCACCGCCGGGCATATCGACCATGGCAAAACCAGCCTGGTGCGCGCACTGACCGGCATCGAAACCGATCGCCTGCAGGAAGAGCGAACGCGCGGTATATCGATCGAACTGGGCTACGCCTATGTCCCGGTGGAAAGCAGGGACGTCGAAGGCCCCGCCGCGACGCTGGGCTTCGTCGACGTGCCAGGCCATGAGCGCTTCGTGCATACGATGGTGGCCGGCGCCACGGGTATCGATGTCGCCCTGCTGGTGATCGCTGCCGACGACGGCGTGATGCCACAGACCCGCGAGCATCTGGCCATCCTGCAGCTGCTGGGCGTGGATCGTGGTGCGGTGGCGCTGACCAAGATCGACCGTGTGGATGCGGCGCGCCTCGCACGGGTCGAGATCGAGATTACCGCGCTGCTGGCCGCGACACCGCTGCAGGATTCTCCTCTGTTCGCCTGCAACAGCACCGCACCCGACGATGCCGGCATCAGCGCACTGCGTACCCAGCTGCACGCATGGGCGGCGGACGATGCCAGCACACGCCAGGCCGAGCTGCGCAGCGAACTGTTCCGCATGCCGGTGGACCGCGTATTCTCGCTGGCCGGCCACGGCACACTGGTAACCGGCGCGGTGCATGGCGGCATCGCCGCGGTGGGTGAGCATCTGCAGCTGATGCCAGCCGCCACCGACGTGCGCGTGCGCAGCATCCATGCGCAGAACCAGGCCAGCGAGCACGCGATGGCTGGGCAACGCTGCGCGTTGAACCTGGCCGCCATCGCCCGTGACGAGATTCATCGTGGCGACTGGATTGCCGATCCACGCGCGCTGCTGGCCACTACCCGCGTCGACGTGCGCCTGCGACTTTCCGCACTGGCGCCGCCACTGCGCGACTGGTCACCGCTGCACATCCATTGGGGCACGATGCACCGGCAGGCCCATGTGGTGGTGCTGGAAGACCACGACCACGGCGATGGTCAGTTGGTGCAGCTGGTATTCGATGCACCGGTCTGCGCGATGTGTGGCGATCGCTTCATCGTCCGCGATTCCGCCGCGACCCACACGCTGGGCGGTGGCGTCGTGCTCGATCCGGATCCTCCGCAGCGGCGTCGGCGCAGTCCTGCACGACTGGCCTGGCTGGAGGCACTGGAGCAGCTGGCGGCCGGTGCCGGTGTTGTCCCGCTGCTGCAGCAGGCACCTGCCGGCATTCCCCTCACCGCGCTGCAACGCTATTGCCGACGCGCCGCCGACCGCATCGACCTGCCCGAGGACGCGCGACGCATCGCGACCCGCGATGACACGGTGATCATCCTCGCACCGCACTGGCAAGCACTGCGCGAGCAGGTGATCACCTCGCTGCGCGGCTGGCACGAGCGACGCCCCGACGAACCCGGCGTCGACAGCGGACGCCTGCAGCGCAGCACCCTGCCCATGCTGGCGAGCGACCTGTGGAATGCGCTGCTGCAGGACCTGCTGGCCGATGGCACGCTGCAGCGCGTGGGCGCGTGGTGGCGCCTGCCCGGCCATGACCATGCGCCACCGGAACGCGAACGTCTCCTGCTGGAACGCATGCTGCCGCAACTGCACGCCGGTGGCTTCGATCCACCGTGGGTGCGCACCCTGGCCGCCGACGCCGGACTGGCCGAAGACGAGGTCCGCGCGGTCCTGCGCCGCGCCGCCGCACGTGGTGAACTGTTCCAGGTGGTACCGGACTTGTTCTATTCACCCGCGCGCATTGCGGCACTCGCTGCTATCGTCGCGCAGCTGTCACAGACCAGCGGCACGGTGGATGCGGCGGCCTTCCGCGATGCCATCGGCCTGGGCCGCAAACGCAGCATCCAGATCTTGGAGTTCTTCAATCGCGTTGGCTACACTCGACGCGTCGGTGACCAGCATCGGCCACGCGGCGACCTGCAGTGGAACGCGGCCCGCGACTGAGCCCACCGGTACCGCCGTACTTTCGGAAGGCATGCGCATCCGGGCATGCGGCTGGGCTTCAAACCCAGTAGGGGGCGTCGATCGTTCCCTGGTAGGTTCGACTCCTGCTGCCTTCCGCCATTCGTGTTTCCGCAGGAGATGTCGGCATGGCCACGCACGCGCAGCCCCCCGCCCCCTCAACGGCCGATGCCCCGCAACGACTGACGTCTCTCGCGCATGGCGGTGGCTGCGGCTGCAAGATCGCGCCCGGCGTGCTGACCGAACTGCTGCGTGGCGTTCCAGCGCTTCCGGCACCGGTCGAACTGCTGGTCGGCCGCGAGACCAGCGACGACGCCGCAGTGTACCGCCTCGATGACCACCAGGCGATCGTCGCCACCACCGATTTCTTCATGCCGATTGTCGACGACCCGTTCGACTTCGGCCGCATTGCCGCCACCAATGCGCTGTCGGACCTGTACGCGATGGGCGCGCGGCCACTGTTCGCGCTGGCCATCGTCGGCATGCCGATCAACAGCCTGCCGCAGGACACCATCCGCGGCATCCTGCAGGGAGGCGAACGCGCCTGCGCTGATGCCGGCATCGTGGTGGCTGGTGGCCACAGCATCGATTCGGTGGAACCCATCTACGGCCTGGCCGCGATCGGCGTGCTCGACCCGCAGCGGCTCAAGCGCAATGCTGATGCCCGCGCCGGCGACGTGCTGGTGCTGGGCAAGCCGTTGGGCGTGGGCGTGTATTCGTCAGCACTGAAGAAGGAAGTGCTGGATGCCGACGGCTACCAGCAGATGATCGAGTCGACCACCCGCCTGAACACCGTGGGCGTGCCCCTGGCTGCGCTGGACGGCGTGCATGCCATGACCGACGTCACCGGCTTCGGCCTGCTCGGCCACCTGCTGGAAGTGTGCCGCGCCAGTGGCGTGGCCGCCGAGGTGGACAGTGCACAGGTGCCGCTGCTGCCGCAGACCCTGGACCTGCTGCAACGTGGCTGCGTAACCGGCGCCTCCAACCGCAACTGGGCCTCGTATGGCGCCGAGGTGCGCTTCGCCGAGGGCTTGGCCGCCCACTGGCAGTCACTGCTGACCGACCCGCAGACCAGCGGCGGCCTGCTGGTGTCCTGTGCGCCGGAAGCGTTGGATGCGGTGCTGGCCTGCTTCAACGATGCGGGGTTCGGCCAGGCGGCCGTGGTGGGGCGCTTGAGCGAGGGAGTGCCGGGCGTCAGGGTGGTTTGAGATGTTCTTGCCTCGGGCGCGCATCCCCCGTCGTTGAGATCCGCAGCCATGGCGGCGGCACCACTTCATCGGTTTGCTCGGATAACGTGCCACTGGGAGCAACCTCAGCACTATTAAAGCATGCTTTAATAGCGGCCGGGATTCTTAAAGATCCCTTTAACAACGCCTCGCCAGGAGCGCAAATGCCCAGGACCACCGGCACTTACACCACCACCGATTCGGGCGGCGAGCTTGTCAAGGCCTTCGTGCCCCATCCATTGCCGCCCACGATGCCGCCCCTTGATCCTGCTTGCTACATGGCCAATGCGGCAGCCGAGGCGGCGCTGGGACGGCTCTCCGCCATGTCAGGTTTGGTCGCTTCTGCTGAATGGCTGATCTACAGCTCCATCCGCAAGGAGGCCTTGTTGACCTCCCAGATGGAGGGCACTCAGGCGACACTGACGGATCTGCTGGATCAAGAATCCGGAATCGACGTGGCCAGTACCACGGACGTCAGCGACGTGACGAATTACCTGCAAGCGTTCGCGTATGTGCGAGACCAGCTGAAACACGATTGGGGCCTGCCGATCTCAACGCGCCTGTTGTGCGAAGCACATAGCATCCTTTTGAATAGTGCGCGCGGCGAGCAGAAGTTACCTGGTGAAGTGCGCCGCTCCCAGAACTGGATCGCAGGTACCCGGCCAGGCAATGCTCTTTACGTCCCCCCTCCTCACATGGAAGTCGGACGGTTGCTGGGTGAGATGGAGCGCTATATCCACGAGCCTACGACAGACCTTCCTCCTCTGGTCCGCATTGCCTTGATCCATGCACAGTTCGAAACGATCCACCCGTTCCTTGATGGCAATGGGCGCATAGGCCGCTTGCTGATTGCAGCATTGCTGGAAGACTGGAAGCTGCTGCCGGAGCCACTGCTCTATGTCTCTGGCGAACTCAAGAAACATCAAGACGAGTACTACCGGCTTCTGTCGGCCATCCGCGCCGATGGCGACTGGGAGAGT
This sequence comes from Stenotrophomonas sp. 99219_Sma, assembly GCF_056480785.1. Taxonomy (NCBI): domain Bacteria; kingdom Pseudomonadati; phylum Pseudomonadota; class Gammaproteobacteria; order Lysobacterales; family Lysobacteraceae; genus Stenotrophomonas; species Stenotrophomonas sp. 99219_Sma. The sequence continues at coordinate 3,740,620 of NZ_CM151117.1, forward strand.
TGGATCCGCTTCTTCCTCGACTGCACGACCGAAGCCGCCGAGAACGCCCAAAGAAACATCATCGACATCGCCTCACTCATCGCAGCCGACCGGAGAAAGGTCATGGCTGCGAAAGACGGCACGGTGCAGGCGATCCGCTTGTTCGAAATGCTGCCTACGATGCCGCGCTTCACCATTACATTTGCAGCTGAAAGGCTGGGGGTGACATTTCCCACCGCCAGCGCGGCTGTCAAAGTCCTGCAAAGCGTTGACGTCCTTGTCGGTACCGGGAATCAGAAACGGAACCAGCAGTTCAGCTACAAGCAATACACCGAACTGCTGCAGCGCTAGAGAGGTAGGCGCAGCCCGTGCATCGAAGTGGAGACGTTGAATATCCCCCAAATGCGTACCCAGGCGGATCAATGATCACCCATCACACGCTCGTCCCAACCGCCAGGGCACGCATCTTCGATGACCTGACGGCACGCCCGGCCACGCCCTATCACTCGATGTTCTGCACCTGCTCGCGGATCTGGTCGATCAGCACCTTCAGCTCCACCGCAGCATTGGACGTACGGCTGTCCACCGACTTCGACCCCAGCGTATTGGCTTCGCGGTTGAACTCCTGCAGCAGGAAGTCCAGGCGACGGCCGACCGGCTCGCGCTGCTTGAGCACGCGGCGGATCTCGACGATATGGCTGCCAAGACGGTCCAGTTCTTCATCCACGTCCAGCTTCTGCAGCCACAGCACCAGTTCCTGCTCGGCGCGACCGGGGTCGACCGGGTGCGGCAGGTCGGCCAGGCGTGCGGCCAGCTTGGCGCGCTGGCCGTCGCGAATGGCCGGAATCAGCGTGCGGACTTCGGTGGCGATACGCTCGATGCCGTCCACGCGCTCGCTGATGGCCGCGGACAACTTGCCGCCTTCGCGCTCACGGGCCTCGACGAAGCCGTCCAGCACCTGGTCCAGCAGGGCCAGTGCCTCGACCTGCAGGGCGGCGGCATCGGTGGCCTCGCCGCGGGTCACGCCCGGCAGCTGCAGCAGGTCGGTGAAACTGACCTGCAGGTTGGGGAAATCGGAGGTCAGGCGGTGCGCCAGGCGGCCCAGCTGGCCCAGCAGGGCCTCGTCCACCTGCAGGTTGGCGGCCGCTTCCGGCGCGCGCAGGCGCATCACCAGATCCAGCTTGCCGCGGCTCAGGCGCGCGGCGATACGCTCGCGCAGCTGCGGCTCGAGCGCCCGCAGTTCCTCGGGCAGGCGGGTGCCGACCTCCAGGAAGCGGTGGTTGACCGAGCGCAGCTCGCAGCCCAGCGTGCCCCACGGGGTGACCCGCTCGCCGCCGGCGTAGGCGGTCATGCTTCGAATCATGGATTGTGTCCGGTGCGTGCAAAGGGGGAATGGTACCCTAGCGCCCTCACCAGAGCCCCCTTGCCCGCCCCGTGAAGGCTGCGGGCGTGGCGGCGTACTCCCTCGCCATTACGGAACCCGCACCATGTCCGATTCCCGCCCCAGCGGCCGCCAGCCCGACCAGCTCCGCCCGGTCGTCATCCAACGCGGCTTCACCCGCCACGCCGAAGGTTCGGTGCTGGTGTGCTTCGGTGAAACCCGTGTGCTGTGCACCGCCAGCGTCGAGAACCGCGTGCCGGGCTTCCTGCGCGGCAAGGGCGAAGGCTGGGTGACCGCCGAGTACGGCATGCTGCCGCGCGCCACCCACACCCGCAGCGACCGCGAAGCCGCCCGTGGCAAGCAGGGCGGCCGCACCCTGGAGATCCAGCGCCTGATCGGCCGCAGCCTGCGCGCGTGCGTGGACCGCAACGCGCTGGGCGAGCGCACCATCACCCTCGACTGCGACGTGCTGCAGGCCGACGGCGGCACCCGCACCGCCGCCATCACCGGCGCCTACGTGGCCCTGGTCGATGCGGTGAATGTGCTGATGAAGCGCGGCGACATCAAGCGCAACCCGATCCTGGGTGCAGTGGCAGCGGTGTCGGTGGGCGTCTACCGCGGCACCCCGGTGCTGGACCTGGACTACGCCGAAGACAGCGACTGCGACACCGACATGAACGTGGTGATGAACGACGGCGGTGGCTTCATCGAGCTGCAGGGCACCGCCGAAGGCCATGCCTTCCGCCGCGATGAACTGGACGCGCTGCTGGGCCTGGCCGAGAAGGGCGTGCGCGAGCTGCTGGACGCACAGCAGGCGGCGCTGTCGGCATGAACCGGCGCATCGCCCTGACCACCCTGGTGGTGGCCGACTATGACGAAGCCATTGCCTGGTACACCGGCAAGCTCGGCTTCGCACTGCTGGAGGACATCGACCAGGGCCACAAGCGCTGGGTGGTGGTGGGGCCGACCGACGGCAGCGCTGCCGCCCTGCTGCTGGCCCGCGCCAGCGACGAGGAACAGCGCAGCCGCATCGGCAACCAGACCGGTGGCCGCGTCGCCTTCTTCCTCAACACCGACGACTTCCACCGCGACCACACGGCGATGCTGGCCGCCGGGGTCGAGTTCCTGGAAGCGCCGCGCGAAGAACCCTATGCAACGGTCGCGGTATTCCGCGATCTGTATGGCAACACCTGGGACCTGCTGGAGCCCCGTCAATGAAGAAACTGGTACTGGCCAGCCACAACGCCGGCAAGCTGGTGGAGATGCAGGAGATCCTCGCCGACCTGCCGCTGCAGATCACCTCGGCCGCCGAGCTGGGCCTGGGCGACGTGGAAGAGACCGGCCTGACCTTCGTCGAGAACGCGCTGCTGAAGGCGCGCGCGGCCTGCGAAGCGACCGGCCTGCCGGCGCTGGCCGATGATTCGGGCCTGATCGTCGATGCCCTCGGCGGTGCACCGGGCCTGTACAGCGCGCGCTATGCCGGCCACCCGACCAATGCCGCGGCCAACAACGCCAAGCTGCTGGAGGCGATGGCCGACGTTCCCGATGGCCAGCGCGGCGCCCGCTTCTATGCGGTGATCGTGCTGCTGCGCCACGCCACCGATCCGCAGCCGCTGATCTGCGAAGGTCGCTGGGAGGGCCAGATCATCCGTGAACTGCGCGGCACGAATGGATTCGGCTACAACCCGGTGTTCCTTGACACCACCCACGGCCTGACCGCCGCGGAGATGGAGCCGGCCCTGAAAAACGCCATCAGCCACCGTGCCATTGCCCTGCAACAGCTCAAGCAGCAGCTGGCGACGCTGTACTGACGCCACCCGATCGAACCAGGGAAGCTGGCCAGCGGCCGGCACTACCGATGAAGCCCATGCCGCACGCCCACGACCACTGCAACCACCTGCCCGGCGAAGCCTGCTCCGCTGACCACGACACCTCGCCGCGGCTGGTACCGCCACCGCTGTCGCTGTACGTGCACCTGCCGTGGTGCGTGCGCAAGTGCCCGTACTGCGATTTCAATTCGCACCAGGCCAAGGGCGAACTGCCGTTCGATGCCTACATCGATGCGCTGCTGCGCGACCTGGACCAGGACCTGCCGCTGGTCTGGGGCCGGGTGGTGCACAGCGTGTTCTTCGGTGGCGGCACGCCCAGCCTGTTCCCGCCGGAAGCGATCGACCGCTTCCTGCAGCAGGCCAGCGCGCGCCTGCGCTTCGCGCCCAACGCCGAAATCACCCTGGAAACCAACCCGGGCACGGCCGAGCATGGCCGTTTCGACCGCTACCGCGCAGCCGGCGTGAACCGCCTCAGCTTCGGCATCCAGAGTTTCGACGACGCCATGCTCAAGCGCCTGGGCCGCATCCACGACAGTGGCGAAGCCGAGCGCGCGGTGAAGATGGCGCAGGACGCGGGCTACGACAACTTCAACATCGACCTGATGTACGCGCTGCCGGAACAGACCCTGGCCGGTGCCGAGGCCGATCTGGAACGTGCGTTCGCGCTGCAGCCGGCGCATATCTCGCACTACCAGCTGACCCTGGAACCGAACACGGTGTTCTTCGCGCGGCCGCCGCAGGGCATTCCCGATGAAGACAACGCCTGGGACATGCAGGAACACTGCCAGGCCCTGCTGGCGCAGGCAGGCTTCGGCCAGTACGAGGTGAGCGCCTACGCACGCCCTGGCCGGCAGAGCGCGCACAACCTGAACTACTGGCGCTTCGGCGATTACCTGGGCATCGGTGCCGGCGCGCACGGCAAGATCAGCTCCGGTGCAGAGGAACACGTGCTGCGACGCTGGAAGCTGAAGCATCCGCAGGCTTATCTGGACAGCGCGGGCACCCCGGCCTCGTTCGGGGGTGACGATGTAATCGCTCCTGAGCGCCTGCCCTTCGAGTACATGCTGAATCTGCTGCGCCTGCACGAAGGCTTCGGCCTGCGCGATTTCGAGTCGCGTACCGGGCTGTCGCGCAGCGTGCTGGATGCACCGTTGGCCGAGGCCGTGCAGCACGGCTGGCTGGACGTGACCGATGGCCATGTGCAGCCGACCGAACTGGGCCGCCGCTTCACCAACGATGTGGTGAGCCTGTTCCTGGAGGAGTGAGCGTCTTGCAGTAGCGGGTAGTGCCGGCCGCTGGCCGGCAGCTCGATCGGCGCGGATTGCCGGCCAGCGGCCGGCACTACCGTTCATCGGTCGGGCCATGCCTGGCGAACGGGATGCACATTCGCCCTAAAGTAGCGCCGACAGCGGCCGACACGGTAGATTCACCAGATCGATCCGCGGGAATCCGGATACCGCCTGCCGATGTCAGCTGTCTTTTCCATCACTCCTGCCGACAAGAACCGCCTGGCCGCCAGCGACCTGCCACCGCGGGTACGTGAGCTGCTGGGCGCGCTGATCGGCCTGTGCCGGCAGACGCTGGCCGCGCCCCTGATCCTGACTGTCGAAGCGCTGGAGCAGACCCTGCTGCACGACGCCGATCGCGCACGCAATCCACAGCAGCAGGCCGAACTGATGGCCCAGCGTGGACAGCTGCACGCCTTCGCTGGCCACTTCGCCGACCGCATGCTCGATGCCGTTGCCGACGCCCTCGCACGGTTGCGCGAACCGGCCAACGGTGTCAGCACCAGTGCTACGCCGCCAGCGCTGCCGGGCATGCTCGGGCTGTCGCTGGTTGATGAGCACGAAGTGGATCGCGACCTGCTGCTGACCGAGATGGTGCGGCGCGAAACCCTGCGTTCAACCAACACACTGAACCTGCTCGGCCAACGCCTGGGGGTACTGGCGGCGGCGCCGGCCTTCGAGGCCGACACCCTGCCGCTGGCGCCGCAGGCACTGTGCGCGATGGTGCGCCGGATTGCCGAACAGGACGCGCTGAGCGTCGAGGTACAGCTGGCGCTGTATCGCAGTTTCGAACGACAGGTGCTGGAACGGCTGGGCGATATCCTTGACCGTGCCAATGCCCTGCTGGCCCAGTCCGGCGTACTGCCGGGGCTGGTCTACACCCCCTACCTGGCACGCTCGTCGAGCACGCGGCGGATCATCACCCAGTCGGTGGGTGGCGGCCGCACCACGCAGCCGGCCAAGCGCAGCGCGGCCCCACTGACCGGCTGGAACGGTTCGGCACCGGCCGGCTCCTGGTCCAGCCTGGTACAGGACGCCTTCCACGAGGGTGGTGCAGCCGGCCCCGCCACGCCGGGCGTGACCACATCCACCGGCAGTGCTTTGCATGAGCTGCTGCAGCAGGCCCGGCACGCCAGCCCTGCCCCGGCGGACAGCGGCGCAGTGCCCAGTGCGGCAGTCGACGCGGTACTCGCGCGTCTGCAGGCTCAGTCCAGCGCGGCAACCGGCGTGGCCGACCTGCAGGCCGCCGTGGTCGCGCAGCTGCGCAGCGAGCATGGTGCGCAGGCCCAGCTGGGCAGTCACGACCGGGACAACCTGGACCTGCTGCGCATGCTGATGCAGCAGGTGCAACAGCAGCAGCGTCCCGATCCGGTGCCGGCCGCCCTGCTGGCCCGCCTGCAGGTGCCCCTGGCACGCGCGGCCATGGCCGACCCGGGCTTCTTCGTGCGCGACGAACATCCCGCGCGTGAGCTGCTCAACCAGATTGCCGAAGTCGGCGCCAACTGGCTGGGCGACGATGACGTCGACCCACAGCTGCTGCAGCGCATGGCGCAGAGCGTGCAGGGCCTGCTGGGGCAGGATGCGCGCGCACCGGAGGCCTTTGCCGCCGCCAACGAAGACGTGCAGCAGCACCAGCGCGCGGCGGCCCATCGTGCCGAACTGGCCGAGCGCCGCCACGTGGAAGCCGCGCGCGGCAAGGAACGATTGGAACTGGCCCGTCGCCAGGCCACCGCACAGATCGACCAGTGCTGCGACACGCAGTCGCCACCGCGCTTCGTACAGACCCTGTTGCGCCAGGCCTGGGCCGATGCACTGACCCTCACCCGCCTGCGCCATGGCGATGATTCGCCACAGTGGCAGGAACGCCTGCAACAGACCGAGCGCATCGCTGCCATCACCGCACAGGCCATCGACGCCCCCGGCGGCACCGATACCGCGTTGGCAGCGGACGTGGAGGCCGCGCTGCTGCAGGTCGGCTACCACGCCGAGGAAGCCGCCGCCGTCGCGCGCAGGCTGGCCACGCCCGGCGGCGAGGATGAAAGCACCTCGCGTACCGAACTCAGTGCCCGCCTGAAGGCACGTGCGCGCCTGGGCGAACACGCCGGCGCGCCCACCGGCACGGCGCCTGCAACGCCCCGCAGCAGTGCCGAAGAAGCCGCCTACCAGCAACTGTCCACGCTGCCGTTCGGCAGCTGGTTCGACATCGATACCGGTGATGGCACGCTGCGCCGCCAGCGCCTGTCCTGGTACAGCCTGCTGACCGGCCACGCCCTGTTCGTCAATCCACGCGGGCAGAAGATCACCGATACCGACCTGGATACGCTGGCACGGCAGATCAGTGCCGGGCGCGCGCAACTGGTCACCGAAGACAAGGGCCGGCTGGTCGACCGTGCCTGGGAAGCCAGCCTTGGTGCGCTGCGCGCACTGGCCACAGGCCGCGCACAGGAGACCCCCGCATGAAAGCCGTACCGCCGCAGGACACCCGCCGCGCGCCGCGCCGCCAGGTCTCGGACCTGGTGCCGGTCACCGACCAGATGCGCGAGTGCGTGGTCGGGCGCCTCGGCAATGTCTCCGAAACCGGCATGCTGATGCTGGCCAGCGTGCCGCTGCGCGAGGATGCGCTGTACCAGCTGCGCTTCCCGTTGCCGCTGGGTGATGGCCGCCAGCAGGCCATCGACGTGGGCGTGCACCTGCTGTGGAGCGAGCCCGCACACGTTCCCGGCCAGAGCTGGACCGGCTTCCGCTTCCTGACCCTGTCACGCGAACATCGGCAGCTGCTGCGCCAGTGGGTGGGCGAGGACAGCGACGAGGGACCGGTTTCGACGGTCTGAGTGCCGGTTCCGGCACAGCGGTTTTTCGCGGTATGCGGCAGAATCTAGGGCCGTTTTCCGTGTCGAGCCACCGCAATGATCCAGCAAGACCCCGGCGCCCTGTATCCCGACCACCTGGCCGTGCTGTGCCGACGCGCCGAACAGGCGCTGGCCCGCGGCGGCTTCGATCACCTGGTGGTGCCCAGCGGCACCCTGCACTACCAGGTGTTCGACGACCGCGACTACCCGTATGCGGTGAATCCGCAGTTCAAGGCCTGGCTGCCGCTGACCCGCGTGCCCAACAGCTGGATCGTGTTCACCCCCGGCAAGCGTCCGGCGGTGATCTTCCACCAGCCGTTCGATTACTGGCACGTGGTACCGGACGCACCGAGTGGCTGGTGGGTGGAGCACTTCGACATCCACATCATCCGCAAGCCCGAAGAGGCGCTGGCCCTGCTGCCGGCCGACCCGTCGCGCTGCGCGATCCTCGGCGAGCCGCAGAGCACGCTGGGCAACTACGTGCCGAACAACCCGGCGCCGGTGGTGAACTACCTGGAATGGCACCGCGGCAGCAAGACGCCGTATGAAATCGCGCTGATGCGCCAGGCGCAGGTGCTGGGCGTGCGCGGCCACCGCGCCGCCGAAGCCGCGTTCCGCAACGGCGCCGACGAGTTCAGCATCCACATGGCGTACTGCCAGGCCGTCGGCCAGGACGCCAACGAGCTGCCCTACGGCAACATCGTGGCGTTGAACGAACATGCCGCCGTGCTGCATTACACCGAGCTGGGCCGCAAGGCGCCGCAGCCGCTGCGCAGCTTCCTGATCGATGCTGGTGCCAGCGCGCACGGCTACGCCAGCGACATCACCCGCACCTACGCCGCGCAGGGCCACGACGAGTTCGCCGCGATGATCGCCGCCGTCGACGCCGCCCAGCAGCAGATGTGCGCAGCGGTGCGCCCGGGCTTCGACTACAAGCAGCTGCACGTGGACGCACATCTTTCGCTGATGGGCGTGCTGAAGGACTTCGGCGTGATCAAGGTCTCGCCGCAGACCGCAGTGGAAACCGGCGTCAGCGCCGCGTTCTTCCCGCATGGCATCGGTCACCTGATCGGCCTGCAGGTGCACGACGTGGCCGGTTTCGCGGCCAGCGACGAGGGTGGCCGCATCGAGCGCCCGGCGGGCCACCCGTACCTGCGTCTGACCCGCGTGCTGGAACCGGGCATGGTGGTGACCATCGAACCGGGCCTGTACTTCATCGACATGCTGTTGAATGAAGTGAAGGATGCCGGCCATGGCGATGCGATCAACTGGGAGCGCGTGGATTTCTTCCGTCCGTATGGCGGCATCCGCATCGAAGACGAAGTGCTTTGCACTGAGGGCGAGGCGGACAACCTGACGCGGCCGGAGTTTGCGGCGGCGAACGGCTGAGCCCCTTGTGGTTGGTCGCAGAAGTCAAAAGCCGCGCTTGGCGGGGCGGGGTGGGTTCGCGGGGGACGCCGTGAACCCACCCCGCCCCGCCTCTGACAGTTTCCTGCCGCGTTCAACCACGGAAAAGAAAAAAGAAAAGCAGAAGCGGGTCGCTCGCTGCGCTCGCTCTGTGTCGACCAAGGTCGACACCTACCAACAGCCGCGCGTTCCAACGGCCGCAGTGGCCAGTAGATCCACGCCATGCGTGGAGGATTCATTCGATATCTGACAGATGTGCCGACCAACGGTCGGCACACACCAACAGCCGCCTGAACCTGTCAAAGGCGGGGCACTGTGGGTTTGCGGGGTGTGAGCCGCATGGATGCGGCGACCAAGCCTACAGGGACGTACTTGCGGCGTCCCCGCAAACCCACAGTGCCCCGCCCTCCCACGGAATGCCGCTTCGGCTTTTGACGTTGCCGTTGATTGCAGCAGGTGCAGGGCTGCAAGCCCTGCCGAAACCCCTTACCCCGCCATCACCGCTTCAATCTCGTCGGCGCTGCGCGCCAGGCCTTCGGTCAGCACGCGATGCCCGTCATCGGTGATCAGCACGTCATCCTCGGTACGGATGCCGATACCGCGCCAGCGCGGTTCCACCGTCGTATCGTCCACGCCGATATACAGCCCCGGCTCGATGGTGAACGCCATGCCCGGCTCCAGCAGCCGCGAATCGCCGGCCAGGCGATAGTCACCCACGTCGTGCACGTCCATGCCGATCCAGTGCCCGGTCTTGTGCCGGTAGAAACGCTGGTACAGGCCCTCGGACAGGTTCTTTTCCAGCGTGCCCTTCAGCAGGCCCAGCCGCAGCAGGCCTTCGGTCAGGGTCTGCACCGCCGCCAGGTGACCCATCTCGTAGGCCACGCCCGGCTTGGCCTGGGCCAGTGCCGCGGCCTGCGCGTCACCGACCAGGTCGTGCAGCGCGCGCTGCTCGGCGCTGAAGCGGCCGTTCACCGGGAACGTGCGGGTGATGTCGCTGGCATAGCCGCGGTATTCGGCACCGGCGTCGATCAGCACCAGCTCACCATCGCGCGAACGTGCGTTGTTGTCGCGGTAATGCAGGATGCAGCCGTTGCGACCTGCACCGACGATGCTGCAATAGGCCGGCACCGCGTCGTTGGCGCGGAACACGCGTTCCAGCTCCGCCTGCAGTTCGTACTCGTGGATGCCGGCCTTCGCCGCCTTCATCGCTGCCAGATGTGCACGTACACTGATCTGCGCGGCGTGGTGCATCAGCGCCACTTCGGCGCCGGACTTGAACAGGCGCTGCTCATGCAGCAGGTGGCCCAGCTCCAGGAACTCATGCGGCGGCTGCGCGCCGTGGCGCACCTGCGAACGCACGCGGTTGACCCAGCCGATCAGCTTCAGGTCGAAATCGGCGTCGCGACCGAAGTGGTAATAGACGCGCGAACGCCCTTCCAGCAGGCCCGGCAGGATGTCGTCCAGATCGTCGATCGGGTACGCATCGTCCATGCCGTACTGCGCCACCGCACCTTCCTGGCCGGCGCGGCTGCCGTCCCAGGCCTCGCGCTCGGCATCGCGCTCGCGGCAGAACAGGATGGCCTCGCCGTGGCGGCGGCCCGGGATCAACACCAGCACCGCTTCCGGCTCCGGGAAGCCGCTCAGGTACTGGAAGTCCGAATCCTGCCGGAACGGGTAATGGGTATCGAGGCTGCGCACCTTCTCGGCGGCGGCGGGAAGCACCAGGATCGCATCCTCGCCGGCCATGTCCATCAGCTGGCGGCGCCGACGCTTGTATTCGCCGGCCGCGATGCCGGTGCGCTGCTTGATGTCCATCAGTTCAGGCGCTGCCGATGGCGCGAGGCCAGCACCACGTCACCGTGCAGCAGCAACACCGCCACGCGGATGAATTCCTCGATCTCGGACAGGGCTTCGTCATCGTCATCGCCGCCGGCCTCGAAATCCTCGCTGGAGGCACGCGCCAGGCTGGCCATGTCGGTCAGCGCTTCTTCGCCCTCTTCGGACAGGGTCGGGCGGCGGCCGCCGCTGCCCAGGCCGAAGCCGCCCAGGAAGGAACGGGTCCAGCTGAACATGGCATCAGCCTGCGCGGACACGTCGTCGCCATCGGTCAGCAGCAGTTCGAAGGCGAAATCGCGGTCTTCCAGTTGCTTGATGGTGACCTGCAGCAGCTGCCCCAGCACGCTGTCGGCGGCCACCGGCGGCAGGTTGTCGTCGGCCAGCACACGCGCCGGCCAATCATTGCCGGGGGCACCACCGGCGGCCAGCCAGCCGCACAGTGCGCCGTGCAGCTCGGCAGCGGTGGCGCCCAGGCCCAGTTCCTGGCTGGCGCGGGTAACGTCGTCGACGGAGGGAAGTTCGGTCATCGTGCGGCTCGTTCGGATAAGGAAACCCGGGGCGCGCACGCGCGCGCCCGTGAGACCCCGTAGTGTAGCAACCCGACGGCATCCTCTCTGCGACCGTCAGGCCTTGCTGCGACAACGCTTGACCGCCCTTACCCGGCTTGCCTATCGTGCCCGTATGGAACCCGCCGATCCCCTTGCCCAGCTGCAGGACTTCGCTGCCCGCGTGGAAGCGTTGCTTGAACGCAACCAGCGCCTGGCCGAGGAGAACCGCAGCCTGCGCCACCAGCAGGAACAGCTGGTGGCCGAGCGTTCCACGCTGCTGGCCAAGAACGAGCAGGCACGCTCGCGGGTGGAAGCAATGATCAGTCGGCTCAAATCCCTGGAGCAGCACACATGAGCGCCGAACCGGTCAGTGTCCGCATCCTCGATCGTGAATACACCGTGGGTGTCGGCGGCGATGAACGCGATAGCCTGATGGCCGCCGCCCGCCTGCTCGATGCGCGCATGCGCGAAATCCGCGGCAGCAACCGCATGGCCGCGGTCGACCGCGTCGCCGTGCTGGCGGCGTTGAACCTGGCCCATGAACTGCAACTGCTGCGCGACGAGAACGCCCGCCAGGCAGTCGCCCTGCAGCAGACGCTGGCCGACCTGAACCGGCGCCTGGACCGCGCGATCGACGGCACCCCGTAGAAGAGGGGACGGAGGGAATCAAGGCGCATTCGCCCCTTCCGTGCCGGAAACGTCTTAATCCCCTCCGTCCCCTTTTCTCATATCTGAATTGGCACGGACTGTTGCCGACGAACGGCCTATCCAGATCCTGCGTGCTGGCTATAATGGCCACGCGTTCTCTGCGGTACTCGACGGCATGTGCAAACATTCGCCTTGTCCCTTAAGAACGACACCGGGAGCGCGACAGCGCCGGGAGTGCAGGTCCGCCTTGTAGCGGGAAGCCCGATGGTTCTCCAGCGTTCCCACTTGAGCCCCCGGGTTCAAGGTCGTTTCGCATGCATCGACATTGCGGAGAATGCAATATTCCAGCAAGGGCGGCGTCTTCGGGCGTCGCCCTTGTTCTTTCCGGCACAATGACGGCTGATCCTTGCCGCACGCTGCCATGACCGACCCGCGCCAGGCCCTGCGCCACGACCTGCGGCAACGCCGCCGCGACCTTTCCGCCGCTGAGCGCATCGCCGCCGCCGAATCGCTTGCCGATGCCCTGCTCGCCCTGCCGTTCGCCCCGCGCGAAGGCGCCGTGGCCGGCTACTGGGCGCTGGATGGCGAAATTGCCCTGCACCGCTGGCAGTTGCAGCTACCCGACACACTGACCTACTGCCTGCCGGTACTGGCGGGTGACGTGCTGCGCTTCGCACCGTGGCGCCCCGGGCAGCCGCTGACCAGCAACCGCTACGGCATTCCCGAGCCGGACGTGGCGCTGGAAGACACCCTGGAACCAGCACAGATGGCGCTGGTGGTGGCCCCGCTGGTGGGTTTCGACACGCAGTGCCGGCGGCTGGGCATGGGGGGCGGCTGGTATGATCGCAGCTTCGCCTTCCGCCACGACCGGCCGGCGCCGCCCTGGCTGGTCGGTGCTGCGTTCGCGGTGCAGCAGGTCGAGTCCTTGCCGGTGGCGTCGTGGGACGTGCCGGTGGATGCGATCTGCACCGAAGACGGCACCCTGTTCCCCTCCGCTGCCCCCGTGAACGCATGACCGCCCGCAAGCGCTACTGGCTGATGAAGTCCGAACCGGACGCCTTCTCCATCGATGACCTGGCCAAGGTCAAGGTCGAACCCTGGAACGGGGTGCGCAACTACCAGGCGCGCAATTTCATGCGCGATGGCATGCAGGTGGGCGACGGCATCCTGTTCTACCACTCCAATACCAAGGTGCCCGGCATCGTCGGCCTGGCCACGGTCGCCAGCCCGGCCTATCCGGACGACACCCAGTTCGACCCGAAATCCGACTACCACGACCCCAAGAGCACGCGCGAGAACCCGCGCTGGATGCTGGTGGACGTGGCCTTCGACCGCAAGCTCAAGCAGGTGATCGCGCTGGACGAGATCAAGCTGCACGCCGAAGAACTCGGCGAGGGCTTCCCGCTGGTTGCCAAGGGCAACCGCCTGTCGGTGTTCCCGGTGACCGCCGCGCAGTGGAAGCTGCTGCTGTCGCTGGAAAAGAAATCCTGATTCCCTGCCTGAGAGTTCTCCCATGTCCGAAGCCAAGCGCCTGGCCGCCGAGAAAGCCATCGAGTACGTTGAAGACGGCATGATCGTCGGTGTCGGCACCGGTTCCACCGTGGCCTATTTCATCGATGCCCTGGCCCGCATCCAGCACCGCATCAAGGGTGCCGTGTCCAGCTCCGAACAGAGCACCGCGCGCCTGAAGCAGCACGGCATCGAGGTGATCGAGCTGAACCACAGCGGCAACCTGTCGCTGTACGTGGACGGCGCCGATGAGTGCGATGCCAACAAGTGCCTGATCAAGGGTGGCGGCGCCGCACTGACCCGCGAGAAGATCATCGCCGAGGCCAGCGAGCGCTTCATCTGCATCGTCGACCCGAGCAAGCAGGTGCCGGTGCTGGGCAGGTTCCCGCTGCCGGTGGAAGTGATCCCGATGGCGCGCAGCCTGGTCGCCCGCCAGATCCGCGACATGACCGGCGGCCAGCCGACCTGGCGCGAAGGCGTGGTCACCGACAACGGCAACCAGATCCTGGACATCCACAACCTGCAGATCACCGATCCGGAAAAGCTGGAGCGCGAGCTCAACCAGCTGCCCGGCGTGGTCTGCGTCGGCCTGTTCGCGCGCCGTCGCGCCGATGTGGTGATCGTCGGTGGTGAGCCGCCGGTCGTGCTCTGACCCTTTCGAAGGATCCTGACGATGTCGCTGTTGCGTTCGCTGCTGATGCTTCCGCTGCTGGCCCTGGCCGGCTGTGCCACCGATGCGGCCCGCCACTGGGTCGAGCTGGATGGTGCGCGCTACCAGGTGGAGCTGGCCACCAACGATGAAACCCGCGCGCGCGGGCTGATGTTCCGCGACCAGATGGCCGCTGACCACGGCATGTTGTTCATCCACGACCGCGAAGAAATGCAGGCGTACTGGATGAAGAACACCAAGCTTGCGCTGGACATCCTGTACTTCGACAGCCAGCGCAAGCTGGTCAGCCAGCAGCGCGACGTGCCGCCGTGCTCGGCCGGCGACATGTGCCCGCCCTACCCCAGCGGTGGACCGGCGCGCTATGTGCTGGAGCTCAACGCCGGCCAGGCCGAGAAGCTCAAGCTGAAGGACGGCACCGAGCTGACCTTCGGCCCGGGCATCGAAAAGTAAACGATGCGGCCGGCCAGCGGCCGGCACCCGCCGAATCAACATCAAGGGCAAAAGCTGGGTTACCGAGGGATGGCGGGGCGGTGTGGACTTGCAGGACACGCCGTAAACCCGTCCCTGGGGGCTCGTAGGCGCCATCCATGGCGCCTGCGGTCCTGCAAGCCCACACCGCCCCACCTCTGACAGTTGGCCGGCGGCTGTTGGTAGGTGTCGACCTTGGTCGACACGACATTTCCAAGACGATGTTCTTTTCACGCGGCACCGCTTGAAACCGCCTGCGAATGACGCCAGTCTGTGGTCATGCAGGACCGGATCTCACTCCCCGACTGGGATGCACTGGCCGACCTCGAAGACGAGGCGCTGCCACTGTTGCCGACCGCGCTGCTGATCGCGCGCGATGAATACCCCGATCTGCAGCCGTCCACCTACGACGCGCTGATCCAGAGCCATGTCGACCACCTCCGTTCGGAAGTGGACAGCATCGACAACAGCCCGCTGAAGATGGCGGCGATCAACCGCCACCTGTTCGACGAGCTGGGCTACAGCGGCGACCACGACGAGTACTACGACCCGCGCAACAGCTACCTCAACCAGGTATTCGAGCGCCGCCTGGGCAACCCAATCTCGCTGGCGCTGGTGCAGATGGAAGTCGCGCGCCGGCTGGGAATCCCGCTCGACGGCGTGTCCTTCCCCGGCCACTTCCTGGTGCGCCTGCCGGTGGACGACGGCGTGCTGGTGATGGACCCGTTCAATGGCGGCCGCCCGCTGGACGTGGACGAACTGCGCGAGCGGGCCAAGTCACACCTGGGCGGGCAGATGCCCGACGACCAGGTGCTGGCGCAGATCCTCGACCCGGCGCCGGCGCGCGCGATCCTGATGCGCATGCTGCGTAACCTGCACGGCGTGTATGCCGAAGCCGGCGAATGGGACCGCGCCGCACGCAGTGCCGACCGCCTGCTGAAGCTGGCCCCGGAGCAGGACGACGCGTTGCGTGATCGCGGCCTGGCCTACCTGCAGCTGGAGTATCTGGCCGGTGCCCGCCACGACCTGGGGCAGTATCTGAAGCGCAACCCGGAAGCCAGCGATGCGCAGTGGCTGCGCGAGAAGCTGATCGACCTCGGTGGGCCGGTGCCACGGCTGCATTGAGGGTGTCCGGTGTGCGGACCAACGGTCCGCACCCACAGAAGGGCCTGCAGGCCCCGCCATCAATCGACCTCGACCATCTCGAAATCGGCCTTGGTCACGCCGCAATCCGGGCAGGTCCAGGTCTCGGGAATGTCTTCCCAGCGCGTCCCCGGCGCGATGCCTTCTTCCGGCAAGCCTTCCGCTTCGCTGTAAAGAAAGCCGCAGACCACGCACATCCAGGTACGCAAGGTGGTGGGGGTGGCATCGCTCATCGGATAATCAAGGCTGGATTCACGGGCCGCCATTGTCCCATCGCGGCTCACTCACCGGTAGCCATCGATGACTTCTGCTTCCCCGGCGCCCCGCGGCGTCTACCTGATCACCCCGGACGAGCCCGATACCGCACGCCTGCTGGCCCGCACCGCGCCGCTGCTGGCCGCCGGCGCCACCTGGCTGCAGTACCGCAACAAGACCGCCAGCGACGCGCTGCGGCGGGAGCAGGCCACCGCCCTGCAGGCGCTGTGCGCGGAACACGGCGTGCCGCTGATCGTCAACGACGACCCGGCGCTGGCCAAGGCGGTCGGCGCCGCCGGCGTGCATCTGGGCGGCACCGATGGCGATATCCCCAGCGCGCGTGCCCTGCTCGGCGCGGACGCCATCATCGGCGCGTCCTGCTACGACCAGCTGGCCAACGCCGAGCAGGCCGTGGCGGCCGGCGCCAGCTACGTGGCCTTCGGCGCGTTCTTCCCGACCACCACCAAGATCACCACCAGCCGCGCCCACACCGACCTGCTGCGGCAAAGCGCCGCACTGGGCGTGCCGCGGGTGGCGATCGGCGGCCTGACGCCGGACAATGTCGGTCCCATCATCGACGCCGGCGCCGATCTGGTCGCCGTGGTCAGCAGCGTGTTCGCCGCCGAAGACCCGGTTGCGATCCAGCGCGCCTACCTCGCCCAGTTCGCGTAATGCCCAGGAAATCCGCATGAACCACGACCAGTCCCACGCCCTGTTCTCCCGCGCCCAGCAGCTGCTGCCGGGCGGCGTCAATTCGCCGGTGCGCGCGTTCAAATCGGTCGGCGGCGAACCGTTCTTCGTCGAGCGCGCCGATGGCGCCTACCTGTACGACGTCGATGGAAACCGCTACATCGATTACGTCGGTTCCTGGGGCCCGATGATCGTCGGCCACAACCACACGGCGGTGCGCCAGGCGGTGAAGAAGGCGATCGACAATGGCCTGTCCTTCGGCGCGCCCTGCGCGGCCGAAGTGACCATGGCCGAGACCATCACCCGACTGGTGCCGTCGTGCGAGATGGTACGCATGGTCAACTCCGGCACCGAAGCCACGCTGTCGGCGATCCGGCTGGCGCGCGGCGCCACCGGTCGCAACCGCATCGTCAAGTTCGAAGGCTGCTACCACGGCCACGGTGACTCGTTCCTGGTCAAGGCCGGTAGCGGCATGCTGACCCTGGGCGTGCCGACCTCGCCGGGCGTCCCGGCCGGCCTGAGCGAACTGACCCTGACCCTGCCCTACAACGACTTCGAAGCGGCCACTGCCCTGTTCGAAAAGCAGGGTGACGACATCGCCGGCCTGATCATCGAACCGGTGGTCGGCAACGCCAACTGCATTCCGCCACGCGAAGGCTACCTGCAGCACCTGCGCGAACTGTGCACGAAGCATGGCGCGCTGCTGATCTTCGACGAAGTGATGACCGGTTTCCGCGTTGCCCTTGGCGGTGCACAGGCGCACTACGGCATCACCCCGGACCTGACCACCTTCGGCAAGATCATCGGCGGCGGCATGCCGGTGGGTGCCTACGGCGGCCGCCGCGAGCTGATGCAGCAGATCGCCCCGGCCGGCCCGATCTACCAGGCCGGCACGCTGAGCGGCAACCCGGTGGCGATGGCCGCCGGCCTGGCGATGCTGGAACTGATCCAGCAGCCGGGCTTCCACGCCGACCTGGCCGAGCGCACCGCGCGCCTGTGTGCCGGCCTGGAAGCGGCCGCTGCCGACGCCGGCGTGGCGGTGACCACCACCCACGTGGGCGCCATGTTCGGCCTGTTCTTCACCAGCGAGAAGGTGGAGACCTATGCGCAGGCCACCGCCTGTGACATCCCGGCGTTCAACCGCTTCTTCCACGCGATGCTGGACCAGGGCGTGTTCCTGGCACCGTCGGCGTACGAGGCCGGCTTCCTGTCCAGCGCGCACGACGATGCCGTGATCGAGGCCACCCTCGCCGCTGCATGCGTGGCGTTCAAGGCCGCCAAGGGCTGAGCCCGCTCTGCACGAAAAAGGGGACGGAGGGGATTAAGTCGTTTGTGCACAAACGACTTAATCCCCTCCGTCCCCTTTTTTTCCTGGTAGAGCCACGCCATGCGTGGCTGCTCAACCGAAGACGAACTTGCCCTTCATCATCGCGAAGTGGCCGGGGAACGAGCAGAAGAAGGTGTAGTCACCGCCCTTCTGCAGGCCCTGGGTAGAGAAGCGCACGCGCGCGGTTTCACCACCGCCGATCACCTTGGTGTGCGCCAGCACGCGCTTGTCGGCCTTCGGCAGGTAGCTGTCGGCCAGGGTCATACGCATGCCAGCCATCGCCACCGGCTGGTAATCCGCGCTGCGGGTCAGCACCCAGTTGTGGCCCATCGCGGTAGCGGCCAGCTTGCCGGTGTGGCGCAGGGTCAGATCCACGGCGGTGCAATCAGCGGCCACCTTGATCTCGCGGCTGCTGAAGCTCATCTGGTCGGTGCTGTCGATGCTCACCGCACACACCCGCGCCATCGCTGACGGCGCCAGCATCAGCGCGCCCAGTCCCACTGCCACCATCCAAGCCTTCATCGTTGCATCTCCTGCGGATTCAAGCGCCATTCTAGGCAGGCCCCTGCGGCCGCGTCTGCGACCGTCTGTCGCATGGCTGCTCCAGGGTTTCCCGCGTGTTCACTGCAATGGCATGCTCGACCAATGCGGATCGACCTGTTGCTGCTGGATGTGGATGGCGTGCTGGTGCAGTACCAGCGCGCGCAGCGCGTGCTGTACCTTGCGCAGGCGCTGGATGTCGTGCCGGAAACCGTGCAGGCCGCGCTGTACGACAGCGGGCTGGAAGCGGCACATGACAATGGCACGCTGGATGGCCCGGCCTATCTGGCGCAGCTGGGAGAGCTTCTAGGCACGACGGTCGATGTGACTGCTTGGACCGCGGCGCGGCGGGCCGCCAGCCATCCGCAGGCTGCCGTGTTGCAGCGGCTGCAGGCCCTGCAGTTGCCGATGGCAGTGCTGACCAACAACGGCGCGCTGATGCAACAGGCCTTGCCCACCCTGCTGCCGGAACTGTTCCCTGCCCTGCAGGACCGCGTGTTCTGCAGCGCCGATTTCGGCCTGCGCAAACCGGCGCCGGAAGTCTTCCTGCGCACGCTTGAGGTACTCGGCGTGGCACCTGCGCGCACGCTGTTCGTCGATGACCTGTTCGCCAACGTGCGCGGCGCACGCGCCGCCGGCCTGCACGCGGAAACCGTGCGCGATGGCCGGGGATTGGGCAAGGTGTTGAAGCGTTACGCGGTGAGCTGATCAGGGTCAGAGCCCTCTCCGCAGGAGAGGGATCCGACCCCAGCGCCGCGGCGTCAGCGCGCGGCGATGAACGCGGCAATTGCCGCGCGCAGGCGCTTGAGGCCTTCGGCCACTTCTTCGTCGGTGATGTTCAGCGACGGCACGAAGCGCAGCACGTCCAGGCCGGCCTGCAGGGTCAGCAGGCCCTGCTCGGCGGCATGGTCGAGGATCGCACCGGCCTGGCCGGCGAAGTCCTTGCTCAGCACCGCGCCCAGCATCAGGCCACGGCCGCGCACGTCGCTGAACACACCGAACTCGTCGTTGATGCGGGCGAAGCCATCGCGCAGCGCCTTCGACTGGCGGCTGACGTTGGCGGCGATCTCCGCCGAGGCCAACTTGCGCAGCGCCACGCGCGCGACTGCGGCCGCCAGCGGGTTGCCACCGAAGGTGGTGCCGTGCGCGCCGAACTGCATGGTCTCAGCCACCTTCGGGCCGGCCAGCATCGCTCCGATCGGGAAGCCGCCGCCGAGCGCCTTGGCCAGGGTGACCATGTCCGGTACCACATCGTCCTGCCAGTGCGCGAACAGCGTGCCGGTGCGGCCCATGCCGGCCTGGATTTCATCCAGCACCAGCAGTGCGTTGTGCTGGTCGCACAGTTCGCGCACGCGCTTGAGGAAACCGGACTTGGCCGGCATCACCCCGCCCTCGCCCTGGATCGGCTCCAGCATCACTGCGGCCACGTCACCGGCGGCCATCGCCGTTTCCAGCTGCACCTCATCGTTGAAATCGATGTAGCGGAAGCCACCGGGCAGCGGCTCGTAACCTTCCTGGTACTTCGGCTGGGCAGTAGCCGTCACTGCGCCCATGGTGCGGCCGTGGAAGCTGCCACGGAAGGTGATGATGACGCGCTTGTCAGCCGGGCGGCCCTGGCTGGAGGCCCACTTGCGGACCATCTTGATCGCCACTTCGTTGGCTTCGGCGCCGGAGTTGCACAGGAACACGCGCTCGGCGAAGCGGCTGGCCTTCACCAGCTCCTCGGCCAGGTGCAGCGGCGGTGCACTGTAGAACACGTTGCTGGTGTGCCAGAGCTTGCCGGCCTGCTCGACCAGCGCGGCGACCAGGTCCGGGTCGTTGTGGCCCAGGCCACACACGGCGATGCCGGCGGCCAGGTCGATGAACTCACGGCCCTGGCTGTCCCACACGCGGGCGCCCTGGCCTCGTTCCAGTACCACCTGGCGGGGCTTGTAGACCGGCAGGTAATAGTGCGAAAGGGAGATCAGCGGATCGGTAGCGGCGGTCATGGCAGTCGGCAGGGTTCAGGAATCCCCATTCTCGCGCCGGAACCCCTGCGGCACAATGCGCCCATGCGACCGTTTTCCGCCCCCCAGCTGAACCCCGCCACCGAGACCGGCTGGCGCCGTCGGTGGTTCGACATCATCTACCGCCACGACTCGCGGCCCTCGCGCAATTTCGACCTGATCCTGGTGGTGGCGATCGTCGCCAGCATCCTGGTGGTGATGATCGACAGCGTGCAGCACCTGCATGCCGAATGGTCCACCGGCCTGTACATCCTGGAATGGGCCTTCACGATCATCTTCACCGCCGAGTACCTCCTGCGACTGGCGGTGGTCAAGCGCCCGCTGCGCTACGCGGTGAGCATCTGGGGCATCATCGACCTGCTGTCGATCCTGCCCGCCTACCTGTCGATGTTCATCCCCGGCGCGCAGAGCCTGCTGGTGGTGCGCGCGCTGCGCATCCTGCGCGTGTTCCGCATCCTCAAGCTGACCCGCTACATCGAGGAAAGCGGCGTATTGATGACGTCACTGTGGCGCAGCCGGCGCAAAGTGCTGGTGTTCCTGTTCACGGTGATCACCATCACCATCATCGCCGGTGCGCTGATGTACGTGATCGAGGGCCCCGAACACGGCTTCACCAACATCCCGGCCAGCATGTACTGGGCGGTGGTGACCATGGCCACGGTCGGTTTCGGCGACATCGTGCCGCAGACCGTGCTCGGCCGCTTCGTCACCTCGGTGCTGATCCTGATCGGCTACAGCATCATCGCCGTGCCCACCGGCATCTATACCGCCGAACTGGCCAGCACCATGCGTGAAGCCGAGCAGGCCGCGCGCCGCGATGCGCGCGGCTGCCCGGACTGTGGGCTGGAAGGCCATGAACCAAATGCACTGCACTGCCGCAAGTGCGGCGGCAAGCTGCCGGATGCGTTCAACCATTGAGGCACATGCCGGCCAGCGGCCGGCACTACCTCTCGGCGGTTACGCATGGATGCGTGTGCCGTTGCTCACCGCATGCGGTTGCTGGTGGTCACCAGATCATTGTATGCAGCGAGGATCGTTGACTGCGCTCCTTCCGGGTCGGTGGTGAGCCAACTGCCCGACGCCTTCCGCTCTGCCGCCAGTGCTTCGGCGGTGATCGGCTTGTGCTGCTCCAGGCGCTCGACGCCACGTCCCGCAGTACGCACCAGCTTGTCCGCCGAACGCTGCACGTGGCCCCACATCGGGTCGTCCTTGCCGACGCCGCCGTTCTGGATTTCCGTCACCAGTGCCTGATAGTCAGCCAGCTGCACGCGCAGCGCCGCAACATCCGGTGCGTCGTCCTGGAACGCCGTGGCCAGTAGCTTGCCGTCGCCCAGCAGGCGAAGGTGATAGTAGGCCAGCGAGCGCCCTTCGCTCTCCTCGATCTGCTTCAGCTGCGCGGCACGGCGATCGTTCTCGTTCTTTTCCAGCGCCACATCCATCGCTTCGCTGGCCTTGAAGAAATCAGCATAGGCCTGCATCAGCGGGGCATGCTGGCTGCGCATCCCTTCACCGCCATCACGACGATAATCCTCGCGGGTGAAGTATCCATCGGCGCGCTCGACCAGGGTGTTCAATGCCTGGAAGGCCTGCTGATAGTCACGCGCGGGGCCATCCATCGGCAAGGCCGGGGTCTTCGCCAGCGCGTCGGTCAGTGGCTGGCCGCAGTACTCGACGCGGTGCGACAGCACCTTGCCGGGCGAACGCGGTTGCGCTTCATTGCCGGTCGGGCCGGCTTCAGGGTCCTTCATCCAGCTGGTGTAGGTCTGGAAACCCTCGTGAATGGGTTGTTCAACGCCGTTGTAGCACTCGATGTAGGCGTTCACCTTCTCCAGGCTGGGGTCGGCCAGCGACAACCCTGCCGGTTTGTTGCAGCCGCTCAGGCCAGCCACAGCGCCGATCAGCAGCAGCGGCGCGATACGCAGACAGGAAGTCGTCATGGTCTCTCGCATGGGTGCTGGCGCGCCGGTCACTGGCGGTTGCTCTGGAAAACGAGCGTGTTGTATTCCTGCATGAGCTTGCTGGCAGAGCCACGCGGCGCCATCGACGGCGAATCAAGCATGCGTCGTTCGAAATCGGTGTAAGGCTTTTTCTCGCTGACGCGCTGCAGCCGCTCCTTGCCTTCGCGCCGGAAATTCTCGGCCCCACGCTCGAAGCCTTCCCAGTCCGACTTGCCCGGTTCCTGGTCGGCAACCTTGGCGTGCGCTTCATCGGAAATGCGGTTGAAGGCATCCAGGCGTTCGCGGGCCTTGGCCTGATCGAAATCATCCTCGCTCATCAGATCCATGATGGCCTTGGCTTCCAGCATCATCGCCAGACGGTAGTACTCGCGCGTGCGCCCCTCGGCCTGTTCCAGCGCCTTGAGCTGCTCGCGCTGGGCGGCGTCGTTCTGGCGCTCCAGCTCGGCATTGAACGTTTCGCTGGCAGCCACGAAATCCTTGAAGGCGGCCATCAAGGGCGCGTGCAGCTGCTTGCCCTTGGCGAACTGGTCGTCTTCGTAGTCCTGGCGATCGTAGTAGTCATGCGCGTCCTTGCTGACCGGCACCAGTGCCTTCAGCGCCTGCTGGTAGTGACCTGCAGCCGCATCGAGTTCGGCCAGCGCCGGCTTGGCAGCAATCGCCTCGGTCACCGGAGCGTCGCACTGCTTCATGTCGTAGTCGCTGATCTCGAACGGGCCATACACGTGCGTCTCGCGTCCGGTCGGGCCAGCGTCGACATCCTTGATCCAGCGCGTGTAGGACTGGATGCTGCCGTGGGTTTTCGAATCCAGCGCGTTGAAGCAGCCGATGTAGGCGTTGAGCTTGGCGGTCAACTGCTGCTGTGTATCGGACGGGGCCGTGCTGGCGTCCGGCGTGCCGGAGGCAGCGGCGCCGCCCGCAGCTGCGGGTGCCTTGCCACCGCAGGCGGTCAGGATCAACGACAGCGAAGCGGCCAACGCCGCGACGGAAAGAGTGCGTGACATGTGCTCACATCCTTGTTGAAATCGATTACAGCCACGCATTCTAGCGCAGCAGGCCGAGGGTCGCAGCCCTCGGCCTCTTCCAGCGACGCGCGGTCAATCCAGGAACAGATCCGGCAACAACGGCCGCGACGGATCCACCGCGTATCCGGAAAGATCGGTGATACCGGCCTGTGCCAGCACTTCATCGTCGATCAGGAACTGGCCGTGGAAGCCGGCCGCTTCACGCACCAGCACCGCATGTGCGGCATCGGCCATGATCTGCGGCGTGCGGCAGCCAGCCGCATCCACGCCCGGAATCATGTTGATCGCATCGGTGGCGATCACCGTGCGGGGCCACAGCGCATTCACCGCCACGCCCTGCGGACCGAATTCGGCGGCCAGGCCCAGGGTGACGAAGCTCATGCCCATCTTCGCCAGCGTGTAGCCGGTGTGCGGTGCCCACCACTTCGGCTCCAGGCTCGGCGGCGGCGCCAGGGTGAGGATGTGCGGGTTCGGCGCCTGCAGCAGGTACGGCAGGCAGGCCTGCGCACACAGGAAGCTGCCACGCGAATTGACCTGCTGCATCAGGTCGAAGCGCTTCATCGGCGTATCCAGCGTGCCGCGCAACCAGATCGCGCTGGCGTTGTTGATCAGGATGTCGATGCCACCGAAGGTATCGACCGTGGCCGCCACCGCCGCCTGCACCTGCTCTTCCTCGCGGATGTCGCACTTCAGGGCCAGGCCCTGGCCGCCAGCCGCCGTTACCGCTTCGGCCGCGGTATGGATGGTGCCCGGCAGCTTCGGGTTCGGCACCGACGACTTGGCCGCAATGGCCACATTGGCGCCGTCGCGCGCAGCGCGCAGTGCGATGGCCAGGCCGATGCCGCGCGAGGCACCGGTGATGAAAAGCGTTTTGCCCTGCAGACTGCCCACGTTCCACACTCCAGCGTATGCAATGAGCCGCTAGTATGCCGCGCCGACGCGGAGTTCACCCGCCCTTGACGATACTTGGGCCTCCAGACAACGCACGAGGTCCACGCCATGCGCCGTTCCCGCCTGTTGCTGCCTGCCCTGGGGCTTGTCCTGCTGACCGCCTGCCAGGGCCGTTCGCCGGAACCCGGAAAGGAGCCGCCCGCCGGTGACGCGCCCAGCGCGGAGAAGGCCGCCGCCGACGGCAGGATGCGCTGGAGCGAGGCGGTGGTCTGGGATGGCGATCTCAACGCCTGCCGCCAGGGTGAGAACGCCGCGACCCGCGATTGCCTGCGCGATGCGATGCGCGCGGGTGGCGCCAGCGCCGATGCCATCACCGCCGCCGAGCAGTTGTCCAGCGGCGGCGAGCTGGCCTATGTGACCGCCTGGCACGAGAACGAAGGACTGGGCATTGCCACGGTCGAGTACCCGTTCCGCGCCAACACCAATGAAGGCACCCGCCTGGTCGATGCCAGCGGCAAGCGCATCGATGTGGATGCCGTGCAGTTGGACGACACCCTGCGTGCCGACCCCGCTGTGCAGGAACTGCTGAAGGCCAACCCGCAGGCCACGCCGTTCGCGCCGGCACAGTCGGCCGGCGCTTCGCCATTGGACAACGGCGGCATCCGCCTGCTGTACCGCACGCCGCTGCGCGACTGCCACGCCTGCCCGGATGTGGGGCAGTTGCAGATCGCCTATGACTTCGATGCCAAGCGTAACTTCATCGGCCAGCAGGTGGTGCCGGCAACGCCGTAAAGCCACCGCCCTCTATAGAGCCGAGCATGGCTCGGCTCTACATTTCTATTCCTGGTACAGCACTGCCACGCCATCACCACGGGCAAGCCGCTTCACCTGGTCCAACGTATCCACCGCCATGACGGAGTACGTGACCTCCACACCCGAGTGCAGGCGTCCCTCGGCAGTGTCCTCATCACTCGCCACTGATATCAGCTTGCGAATTCCGGCGAATCGATAGAGGGAAGGCCTACCGTCTTCACCCACCAGGCGACCGGTCAGATCCTCATACCCGGAAGCAAGCGCTTCTGCATTCTCAAGAGCGTGTTCATCGTTGTCGGCACTGATCAGATACACGTTCTCATGCACCCGGAACGCCCCCTGTCCTGGACTCTCGTAGTAGAAAATGGCGTGTGCGCAATACCACATGCATCACCTCAATGATTCTTTTGCGGGTTGTCCCTGGTTTGGATGTCGCGAGCCTTCTGCTGCCAGCGGAATCCACATTTATGCGGCACTTGGCAATGAGCCGTTTAGCCGTTAAGCAGCCCACGGATCACAAACCACATCCACGCATGGCCTGGATCTACCGGTACAACCGCACCTGCTTCTCCAGCAGATGCGGCACGATCAACCGATGCACCGGCGCAACCGGCAGCATGTACACGCGCCCGAACGCGTTGTGCGTATGCACCACCGTCGCCACTTCCAGCACATCGCCCTGCCATTGCAGCGCCAGCTGCACGCGCAGGTGGCGGTCGTCGTCTTCCAGCACGATGGCATCGACGTCCAGCGACTGCAGGGTGAAGATGCCCAGCCGCTGGCCGGGTTGAGGATCCGCAACAACCTGCACCGCACGCAACGAGCCCAGGTGCTTCATGCCGAGCAGGCGCATGCCGCGATTGCGCAGTGCCATCAGCCCATCGAACCAGCCGGGAATGGTCGCCGCCATATCGCGATAGGCCTGCAGGGCCGAGCGCCCATCGCGACGGGTCGTCGCCTGGCAGGCGTGCACGAAGTCGGCACCGGGCAACTGCGCACGCAGCACGCTGCAGGCAGTTGGCGGCCTGCTCACGACGGACGCACTGCTCACGGCTTCGGCCCCTGCCCTTCGTTGTCTTCCCAATGCAGGATGCGGCGGGTGACGAAGCGATAGACCGGCTTGCCGGTAGCAAACCACAGTCCGCGCACCCACGAGGTGCGCTTGAGCAACCGCTTCTCCACCGGGGTGAGCGATTCACGGCAGTACATGCGCTTGTGCTTGAGCAGGTGGCGCAGGTCCTCGCGGGCCAGCAGCCGCATCCAGCGCGAGCGCGGGTTGCCGATCACCGCCAGCTGGAAGTCGATCAGCGCCGGACGACCGTCTTCGGTGACCAGCCAGTTGGCTTCCTTGGCCAGGTCGTTGTGGGCCACGCCATTGCGGTGCAGCTGCTGCAGCAGCCGACGCGCCGAGCGGAACCAGGCCAGGTCACCGCGTGGTGGACGCTGGTACATGGCGTCGCCGGCCATGAAACTGCGATCGAGATGACGGCCATCCCACGCCAGCAGCTGCGGCACATCGGCCATGCCGTGGATGTGGCGCAGCGCGCGTGCTTCCCGGCGGGCCAGCCACCAGGCCGGCAGCCGCAGCCACAGCGGCGTGGCGCCCAGATCACGGCGCACGAAGGGGCCATCGGGCCCTTTCACAAGAAGGATCTGGCCGAAGCTGTCGGCCTTCAAAGCATGCGGTGGAGCGTCTGGCGTATGCGGCATGAGCCCATTCTAGGCGATGGCGCCGGTTGCAAACGGTCACGAAGCGGCTGGGAACCAGTCACCTTCACGCCCCTATAATCGGGCAATGGACTCTTCATGGATCGACGCCACGCTCGCGTGGATTGCCGCTCACCCCGTGCTGGCGGGTGCCGTTATCTTCCTCATCGCCTTCTGCGATGCGGTGATCATTCTTGGCGCCATCGTGCCGGCGCTGCCGCTGCTGTTCGCGGTGGGCGTGTTCATCGGCCTGGGCCAGATCTCCGGGCCGTACGCGGTGGCGGCTGCAGCCCTGGGCGCATTTGCCGGCGACGGTATCAGTTACTGGATCGGCCGACGCTGGGGCGACCGCCTGCGCGGCATCTGGCCGTTCAGCCGCTACCCGCAGCTGCTCGACCGCGGCGAGAACCTGTTCCGCCGCAACGCCTTCAAAAGCATCCTGATCGCACGCTACGTCGGCGCGATCCGCCCGTTCGTGCCGGCCATTGCCGGCATGATGAAGATGCCAGCCAGCCGTTACGTGCAGGCCAGCGGCATCGCCAGCATTTCCTGGGCGGTGCTGTTCCTGGCGCCAGGCTGGATCCTCGGCGAAGCCTACGACGCAGTCGCGGCGGTGGCCGGGCGTCTGGTGGTGGTGGTCGGCCTGCTGGCGGTGATCCTCAGCCTGGTCTGGGCCATCGTGCTGTACGGCTACCGCTGGTCGGCCGCGCGCATGGACAACTGGCTGGCGCGCCTGCTGGACTGGTCCAACCGTCATCCGACGCTGGGCCGCTACACCGTTGGCGTGCTGGACCCGAAGCGCCGCGAGTCGGTGCCGCTGGCGATGCTGGCACTGATGCTGCTGGTGCTGGGCTGGGGCTGGTTCGCGCTGCTGACCGTGGTAGTTGCGCATGGGGAGCCGCTGGCAATCGATCTGCTGGTGCACCAGGCCATGCTGGCACTGCGCAACCCGCTGGCCGACTACCCGATGGCCGCGCTGGCTTCGCTGGGGGCGTGGCAGGTACTGCTGCCGGCCACCGCTGCGGCGATGGGCTACCTGATCTGGCGCCGGCGCTGGATGGCGGCCGCGCACTGGCTGGCCGCCCTCGCCTTCGGCCTGGCGCTGACCATGCTGCTGGGCGCCACCGTGGATGTGGTGCGCCCGATCGATGCCAGCAGCGGCTTCGGCTTCCCGTCGGTGTCGGTGACCATGGCCACCATCACCTTCGGCTTCTTCGCGGTGCTGATCGCCCGCGAGATGCCCGGCCGCACCCGCGTCTGGCCGTACCTGGTGTCGGGCATCGTGGTCAGCCTGATCGGCTTCTCGCGCCTGTACCTGGGCGCGCATTGGCTGAGCGATGTGATCGGCGGCATGCTGTTCGGCACGTTCTGGCTGCTGGTGCTGGGCATCGCCTACCGCCGCCGCTTCAACCGCTCGTTCTGGGTGAAGCCGGTGGCCTGGCTGTTCTACGGCGTCTTCGCCGTGGCGGCGATGTGGTACGCGCCGCGCCACATTCCGGTGAAGCTGGAGCGTTTCGAGCCGACCCTGCCGGCACCGCAGGCGATGGATGCGCAGGCCTGGTGGCAGCACGACTGGGCCACGCTGCCGGCGCGCCGCAACGAGTTCGACGACGACCAGCGCTGGCCGCTGGACGTGCAGGTGGCGGGCCCGCTGGCGCCGCTGCAGGCGCAGCTGGAAGCCCGCGGCTGGAAGCGGCAGGAGCAGGCCGGCTGGCAGCAGGCGCTGCTGATGCTGGACAAGAACACCGGCGCCGATGAGCTGCCGGTATTGCCGGCAACGCTGGACACCCGCGTGGAAGCCTTGCTGATGGTGCGCCAGGGCGCGAAGCCGGATGAGCGCTATGTGCTGCGCTTGTGGCCGGCACCCGCGCAGCTGCAGCCGGGCAACACGCCGCTGTGGCTGGGCAGTGCACAGACCCTGCGTTACGAGCGCCACTTCAAATGGATCGGCATGTGGCACCCGCTGCGTGGTGTCGACCCGGCGTTGAACGCGGTGAAGGACGCCGTGCAGAACCTGCCGCAGCGGGAGGATGTGCACAGCGAAACCGGGCTGCCGGTGTTGCGGCTGAAGACCATGCCGTGATCGAGCCGGTGCTTCTCTGGTAGTCGCCAACCTTGGTTGGCGCTTCGGGAGAAGGCTGCCAACCAAGGTTGGCAACTACTGGTTCCGGCGCGCTCTGTCCGTCGCCAACCCTGGCGTTTCCCGGTTCCGCTGCGCTCTGGTAGTGGCCAACCTTGGTTGGCGGTTATCGGCTACGGCATCCAGCCCAGCAACTGCTGCAACCGCTGGTGCGGGTCATCCATCTGCAGCAGCTGCAGGCGCTGCTGCTCGCTCAGCGGCAGCAGTTCGGCCAGCCGCCAGCCGACCCAGCTGGCCTGGTCCAGCAACGCCGGGTTGGCCGGCGCATAGGCCTCGCCGGCCTGTTCGATGATGTGACCCAGCACCGTGGCCAGCAGCGCATGCTGCGGCCGTAGCTCATCGTCCGGGTCTTCATCACACCAACGCACGTCGGCCACCACCAGGCCGTTGTCGCGCACGCGGGTGCGCTCGACATGGAAGCGGCGGGTGCCACGCAGGCGCAACTGCAGCACGCCGTCGGCGCCGACATCGAAGTCTTCGATGCGTACCTGCACGCCATAGGCGGCCGGCGTTGCTGGTGCGCCGACTTCCTCGCCATCGAGGATCAGACAGACACCAAACCCCTCACCACTGCGGCCGCTGTCGCGGACCAGGTCCAGATAGCGGCGCTCGAACACGCGCAGGCCTACCGCCGCACCCGGCACCAGCGTGGTGTGCAGCGGAAACAGCGGCAGCGAACCGTCGACGCTCATCGGGCCTGCAGCGCGGCCAGGAAACGGCGCGGTGCACCGTCGAAGCCACCATTGGACATGAACACCACGTGGTCACCACTGCGCGCGCTGGCCTGCAATTGCGCCAGCAGCGCGTCGGTATCGGGCACGGCGTGCGCTTCGCCACGCACCGCAGCGATCACCGCAGCGGCATCCCAGGCCAGTTCCGGACGATGCAGGAACACCACTTCATCGGCCAGCGCCAGCGACGGTGCCAGCGCCTGCGCATGTGCGCCCAGCCGCATCGAATTGCTGCGCGGCTCCATCGCGACCACGATGCGCGCATCACCCACCTTGGCACGCAGGCCTTCCAGTGTGGTGGCGATCGCGGTCGGGTGATGGGCGAAATCGTCGTAAATGGTGATGCCGTCATGCTGGCCGATCACTTCCATGCGGCGCTTGACGCTGCGGAAGCGTGACAACGCAGGAATCACGTCGGCCGGTGCCACGCCCACCGCATGCGCGGCAGCCAACGCAGCCAGGCCGTTGAGCACGTTGTGGCGGCCCAGCAACGACCACTGCACGTCGCCCATTGCCTGCCCGCGGTGATGCACGCGGAAGGCGCTGCCATCGGCGGCCAGCAGCTCGGCATGCCATTCCAGCGACGGATCGAATCCGAAGCGTTCGACCGGCGTCCAGCAGCCCATCGCCAGCACTTCGGCCAGATGCTGATCCTCGCCGTTGACGATCAGTCGGCCACGCGCCGGCACCGTGCGCACCAGATGGTGGAACTGGCGCTGGATCGCGGCCACGTCGGGGAAGATATCGGCGTGGTCGTATTCAAGGTTGTTGAGGATGGCCACCAGCGGCCGGTAGTGCACGAACTTGCTGCGCTTGTCGAAGAAGGCGGTGTCGTACTCGTCGGCCTCGACCACGAACTCGCGGCCCTGGCCCAAGCGGGCCGAGACGCCGAAATCCTCGGCGACGCCGCCGATCAGGAAACCGGGTGAACGACCGGCGCTTTCCAGCAGCCAGGTGAGGATGGTGGTGGTGGTGGTCTTGCCGTGGGTACCGGCCACGGCCAGGGTGTCGCGGCCCGGCAGCACCTGTTCGGACAGCCACTGGGCGCCGGAGATGTAGCGCTGGCCGGCGTCGAGCACGGCCTCCACGGCCGGGTTGCCGCGCGAGAGCGCGTTGCCGATCACCACCTCGTTGGTGCCGGCCGGCACGCTGTCGGCGCGGTAACCCTGGTCCAGGGTGATGCCCAGCTGTTCGAGCTGGGTCGACATCGGCGGATAGATGGCCTGGTCGCTGCCGCTGACCGTATGGCCCAGTTCCCGCGCCAGGGCGGCCACGCCGCCCATGAAGGTGCCGGCGATTGCAAGGATATGTACGCTGCTCATGACCGAGGATTGTGACCGATGACGGCTGTATAGGGCCAATGTCCGATCCGGGGTAAGACAAGTCCTACACAGGATGTGAGAAAACTCCAATCATCTGTCAGGGAAATCCCGATAGCGATGTTCTGTGAACCCGGACACAATTCGAACTGCCAGCCGCAGTACCCGAACCGGTCCTACTCCCCAAGAGGCCATCCCCAAGGGAGCTCATGCTGCGGGGCCCTGAGCAAGCCCTCTGCTGGCGCCTATCAAACGACACAGGCCTGGTCCTCGCGGACCAGGCCTGTGCTTTTTGCGCCCGAAGGACCGGCAGTGCACCGGCCCTGCAGGATCAACCCTTGATCGCCGCCAGGATGCGGGCTTCGATCTCATCCAGCTCACCGACGCCGTCGACGCGGGCCAGGGTGCCACGACCGGCGTAGAAGTCGACCACCGGGGCGGTCTGGTCGTTGTAGACCTGCAGGCGCTGGCGCACCGCTTCCGGCGTGTCATCGGCGCGGCCCTGCTCCTTAGCACGACCGGCGATGCGCTCGACCAGCAGCTCGGTGGCCACGTCCAGCTGCACCACGGCATCCAGCGGCTGGCCGATCTTGGCCAGCAGGCCGTCCATCGCATTGGCCTGGGCCACATTGCGCGGGTAGCCATCGAGGATGAAGCCCTTGGCGACATCGGCCTGGGTCAGGCGCGACTCCAGCATGCCCAGCAGGATGTCGTCCGACACCAGGTTGCCGGCATCCATCACCGTCTTGGCCTGCTTGCCCAGCTCCGTGCCCGCGGCGATTTCCGCGCGCAGCATGTCACCGGTCGAAATGTGGGCGATCCCCAGCTTTTCCTTCAGGCGCGTCGCCTGTGTCCCCTTGCCCGAACCGGGCGGTCCCAACAGAACCAATCGCATTGACCTGACTCCAACGTGTTGAAAACAAAGAAGGTTCGCGTCCCGGACGGACCGGTATCGCTGCACCGCAATAGCGCCACTTTACCGCATCCGGGTAATGTCCCTGCAATGTCCCCTCCCCCGAGCAGGTAGAAGCATGCGCAACGGTACTCTCCTTTATGCCCAGTCCGGCGGTGTCACCGCAGTCATCAATGCCACTGCAGCGGCGGTGATCGAGCAGGCCCGGGCCAAGGGCATCAAGGTCCTGGCCGCCCGCAACGGCATCCTCGGCGCGCTGCGCGAGGAACTGATCGATACCAGCAAGGAGAGTGCTGCGGCCATCCGCGCCCTCGCCCACACCCCGGGCGGCGCCTTCGGTTCGTGCCGGGTCAAGCTGAAATCGCTGGACGCCGACCGTGCCCGCTACGACCGCCTGCTGGAAGTGCTGCGCGCGCACGACGTGCGCTGGTTCCTCTACAACGGCGGCAACGACTCGGCCGACACCGCGCTGAAGGTCTCGCAGCTGGCCAAGGCCTCCGGCTACGACCTGACCTGCATTGGCGTGCCCAAGACCATCGACAACGATCTGGCGGTGACCGACACCTGTCCCGGCTTCGGCTCGGCGGCCAAATACACCGCCGTGTCGGTGCGCGAGGCGGCGCTGGACGTGGCGGCAATGGCCGAGACCTCCACCCGTGTCTTCATCTACGAGGCCATGGGCCGCCACGCCGGCTGGCTGGCTGCGGCCGCCGGTCTGGCCGGCAACGGCGATGACGAAGCGCCGCACATCATCCTGCTGCCCGAACGCGCCTATGACGAAGCAGCGTTCCTGGCCAAGGTCAAGGCGGTGGTCGAGCGCGTCGGCTACTGCGTGGTGGTGGCGTCGGAAGGCATCGCCACCGCCGATGGCCGCTTCGTCGCCGACGCGGGCGGCGGCAAGGACTCGTTCGGTCACTCGCAGCTGGGCGGCGTGGCCGCGCACCTGGCCGGCCGGGTCAAGGACCAGCTGGGCCTGAAGGTGCACTGGGCGCTGCCCGACTACCTGCAGCGCTCGGCCGGCCACCTGGCCAGCAAGACCGACTGGGAGCAGGCGCAGGCGGTCGGCAAGGCCGCCGTGCAGCTGGCGCTGAAGGGCCAGAACGGTGTGATGCCGGTGATCGTGCGCAGTAGCGATGCGCCCTATCGCTGGAAGATCGAAGCGGCGCCGCTGTCGAAGATCGCCAATCATGAAAAGAAGATGCCCGCCGGCTTCATCCGCCGCGACGGCTTCGGCATCACCGCCAAGGCACGCGCCTACCTGTCGCCGCTGATCAAGGGCGAAGCCCCGCTGCCGTACGGCACCGACGGCCTGCCGAAGTACGTGACGCTGAAGAACGTGGCCGTGAAGCAGAAGCTGCCGGCCTTCGAGGGCTGAGCCGAAAAAGGGGACGGAGGGGATTAAGTCGTATACGCCCCTTTGTGTTGAGCCCTGTGCGGAGCGCAGGGCACATTGCGGCGGCCGTCGAAGCACCCCACAATCGGGCTCCGGCCCGGGGCAAAGGGGCCGCCGCAAGCCAGATTCGACGCTGCCCGGCCTTCAAGGCCCGGGCCTGTGCTGCCATTTCACAAGGACTGTAACCATGAAGCACCCGATCCTGATCGCCGCGCTGCTGTGCGGTGCCGCCGCGCCGGCCTTCGCTGCGACCTGCGAAAGCAACTTCCAGAAGAAGGGCAATCCCTTCGTCGGCACGACCTTCACCTCATCGGTCACCCATCCAGACCTGACCGTGGCCAGTGCCATCGGCCAGATGCGGGTGATCGCCAAGAACGCCAACATGGACGTCCTCAGCGAGGACGTGGAAGGCGGCTCGATGCTGATCGAAGAGCCGGAATCCATGGCCCACAAGCCGATTCCGATGATCATCAGTGCCACCTCCGAAGGCGGCCAGGGCACCGTCGGCATGGTGGTGAAGGTCAACAAGGGCGCCATTGCCTCGGCCGATGGCGTGCGCGAAGAAATGTGCAAGCTGCTCAACCAGATCAAGCCGGGCAAGGCTGGCGAACAGGCAGCCAAGGCCACTCCGCAGGCGTCGGTGGTAACGATTGCCGCCGACCGCTTCGGCTTCCAGCTGCGCAACCAGAACAAGGACAACCCGGCCGCGGTCGAGCCGCGCTACAAGGGCAAGACCTACGCCATCACCGGTCGCATCACCTCCGTGCTGCGCAGTGGCGGCACCTACAACACCAGCTTCGACCTGCCCAGCGATGGCAGCATCGACTTTGAGCGCGTGGCCATTTCCTGCTCGTTTGCAGCCAACCAGGCCGCGTATGCGCTGGCCCTGCGCCCGCGCGAGAAGGTGACGCTGACCGGCGTGGTCGACAGCTACGACCAGATTGGTCGTGTGTTGTGGTTGAAGGACTGCCGCGGCAATTGATCGCTGCCAGCATGGGAAAAGGCCCGGGTGCGCAGGCGCCCGGGCCTTTTCGTTTCCACAGCGGTTCACACCTGGCGCACGTGCATCGCAGGATGATGGATGCCCCGTCCGGAGGTCATCATGGCACTGCGTGTTGTTCGGCTGGGTACGCCGCGCCACCCCGGCGAAGGGCTGCGCATCGGTACCGTGCGACGGCCGCCGCGCGGCGTGCCGCGCAGTGAGTTCGCGGTACAGGACTGGTACGACGTCTGGTTCCCGACCCTGTCACCCAGCGCGGAACTGGTAAAGCGGGCGCACGAAGCGAAGACCGCCGCCGACTGGAATGCGTTCTTCCGCCACTACAAGGCCGAGATGAAGGCGCCGGACGCGGCCCACGCGCTGGATCTTCTGGCCGCGATGTCACAGCACAGCGACATCAGCGTGGGGTGCTACTGCGAGGATGAAGCGCATTGCCATCGCAGGG
This sequence comes from Stenotrophomonas sp. 99219_Sma, assembly GCF_056480785.1. NCBI lineage: Bacteria > Pseudomonadati > Pseudomonadota > Gammaproteobacteria > Lysobacterales > Lysobacteraceae > Stenotrophomonas > Stenotrophomonas sp. 99219_Sma. The sequence goes on from NZ_CM151117.1 coordinate 3,775,323, forward strand.
CCCTGCGAGAGCTGCTGGTGGCGCGCGGGGCGACGCTGGCGGAGTGATGATTGCAGGGTTGCCGGCCAGCGGCCGGCACTACCAAGTTGCCCGCCGGGCATGGCCCGGCACTACCGATGCGCTGCGAAGTAGATCCACGCCATGCGTGGATGCGCAGCGCCGGGCACGTCAGTAGATCCACGCCATGCGTTGATGCGCGCTGCTGGGCGGCCTCAATTGCAGGCCTTGCCTTCCATCTGCAGCTGCGCGGCGAACATCGTCACCTGCGGAATCTGGCCGGCAGCGGCCTGCTTCTTGGCCTCTTCCAGATAGATGCGCGACTGGCCCTGCCCGTCCAGCTCGACCTTGTTGCTCGACGGCAGGCGCCACACCCGCACTACCGCCTGTTGCGCCGGGCACGCGGCATTGGGTACGCGGATCACATCATTGAGCTTCCAGCCCTTGTCGGCGCTTGGCTGCGCCTTGGCATAGTCGACGAAACGCGCGCGCGGCTGGCACTGCTCGCTGGTCCGCACCGGCGCGAAGCGATACGGCTCGGCCGCCTGACCGGTGAAGGCACCTTCCAGGCGCGCGCAGGCCTCGGGAATCTGCCGCAGGGTATGCACCGCGCCCACGGCCTGGGGGGCACCCACGGCGCGCTGCAGCTCCGGGGTTTCCGCAGCGAGTGCCGGTACGGCCGGGACCAGGGCGGCAAGCATCAACAGGGACAGGCGCATGGGGAATCTCCTACGGGACTGAGCGCAGGCTTGCAGAGGCTGGCTTAACGGGGTGCAAAGGCCTGTGGATCTCGAAGCATGCTCATGGACTGGCGGCGGGTTCCGCGCGCACGGCGATGCGTTCAGCGGGAGGGCGCCCACGGGTGATGCGGCGGGGCTCGTAAAAACCAGTCGAGCACGGCTTGTATGTTCCTCCCGGCTCCTACGCGGTATGTAGGAGCCAGGGTGGAGGGACCGTCAAGCATGCATCTGCGGATACTAGCCGACAGACGAGTCGAGCGATCCCCATCCCGCACACGAACGTCGATAAAGGATCGTACGGCCCCCAAAGGGGATCGTCGATGTAGGCAAGCTAACGTCGGTGCGGTACCACCCCAGCCCCTTAAAGATAGCTGGGAGCCGTACAAATGTCTGATTCTCTCGATATTGGCGTGGACGTGGACTCCAAGGAGTTCGTACCGGCAGTGGCCGACCGCAAGGCCGGCGACAGGATCGCCAACACCCGGGCCGGCATAGCCCAGTGGCTCAACACCTTGCCCCAGCGATGCCGGATTGGCATGGAGGCGACGGGGCGGTACTACGAGTTGTTGGCTCGGATGGCTGGCCAGGCAGGCCACGTTGTCTATGTGATCAATCCACGTCTGATCAAGCACTACGGCCGGGCGACGGGCTCGCGTGGCAAGACGGACGCCATGGACGCCGAAGCGATCGCCCGGTACGTGAAGAAGGAGAACGATCGCCTGCGTGAATACGTACCGCGTACCGATGAGCAGCAGCAGATGCACGATTTGCTGCGCAAGCGGCAGACGCTGGTAAAGACACGCGCGCGCCTGGAGCAATCCTTCGGGGTAAGCAAAAGTGCCCCCGGGGAGCTGTCAGATCTGTTCTGCGCTCTGGCTGGGACGCTGTCCGAGCTGGAAAGCGAACTGCAGCGCTTGGGTCGCGATGGAGAGCATGGCACGCTCTACAAGCGCCTGTTGACCATCCCTGGTATCGGCCCCGCCGTCGCCGCTCACCTGATTTACTACATGACGCGCTGGCCGTTGGCCAACGCCAACGCGTGGATCGCCTGCACCGGCCTGGATCCCCGGCCTAACGAGTCTGGCGGCAGAACGGGACGGCGTAGGCTGTCCAAACAGGGCGCGCCAGTGCTGCGCCAGATGCTCTACATGGCCGCCATGGGGCTCAAGCGGTGTCGTCGGGGGCAACCGCTCTACGACGAGCTGTCAAAACGCGGTCACCCCAGCACCGCCGTCTTCAACATCCTGGCCAGAAAGCTGGCCAGGATCGCCTGGGGTGTCTTCAAAAGCGGCCGGGACTTCGATCCGGCCATGCTGAAGGTGGGTCAAGCCTGCTTCCAGCAGGCTTGACCACGAACATAGGATCTCGACTCTACAGTGCGCGGCACGCATACTGCGGGCACCAGGGAATGCTGAACACCGCCATACGTCGGACGACCACCAAGGTCGGTACGGGTTGGTTCCAGGCTGCAGCCCGTCGTCCCCCTCGTGGTGCCGTTCATCGCCACTGGATGCCTACATCCATTCTGCGGAGGGGTCTAATGCTGGAACGTCACGGGCTGTCATTGGCGCTGGGCTGCGCCATTCTCGCGATCCTGTTCGGAATCGTCTCGGCGCGCTGGATCCTGCGCCAACCCACCGGCAATGAACGCATGATCGCGATCGCCACCGCGATCCAGGAAGGTGCGCGTGCCTACCTCAACCGCCAGTACCTGACCATCGGCGTGGCCGGTGTGGTGCTGTTCGTGCTGGTCGGCATCTTCCTCAGCTGGTACACCGCGATCGGCTTCGCCATCGGTGCGGTGCTGTCCGGCGCGGCCGGCTACATCGGCATGAACGTCTCGGTACGCGCCAACGTACGCACTGCCGAAGCTGCACGCCACGGCATCAGCGCCGCAATGGACGTCGCCTTCCGCGGCGGCGCCATCACCGGCATGCTGGTGGTCGGCCTCGGCCTGCTGGGCGTGGCCGGCTACTACGCGCTGCTGCTGCGCATGGGCCTGCAGATGGACCAGGCGCTGCATGCACTGGTCGGGCTGGCGTTCGGCTCGTCGCTGATCTCGATCTTCGCGCGCCTGGGCGGCGGCATCTTCACCAAGGGCGCGGACGTCGGTGCCGACCTGGTCGGCAAGGTCGAAGCCGGCATTCCCGAAGACGATCCGCGCAACCCGGCGGTGATCGCCGACAACGTCGGTGACAACGTCGGCGACTGCGCCGGCATGGCCGCCGACCTGTTCGAGACCTACGCGGTGACCGTGATCGCCACCATGCTGCTGGGCAGCCTGATGCTGGCCGAGGCAGGCGCCAATGCGGTGCTGTATCCGCTGGTGCTGGGCGGCGTATCGATCATCGCTTCGATCATCGGTGCGCTGTTCGTCAAGGTGAAGCCGGGCGGTTCGATCATGGGCGCACTGTACAAGGGCGTGATCGTCTCCGGCGTACTGGCCGCCATCGCCTTCTACCCGATCACCACCGGGTTGATGAGTGACAACGTGCATGGGCCGATGGCGCTGTATGGCTGCGCATTGATCGGGCTGGTGCTGACCGGCCTGATCGTGTGGATCACCGAGTACTACACCGGCACCCAGTACAAGCCGGTGCAGCACGTGGCACAGGCCTCGACCACTGGGCATGGCACCAACATCATCGCCGGCCTTGGCATTTCGATGAAGTCCACCGCGCTACCGGTGGTCGCGGTGTGTGCGGCAATCTGGGGCGCGTTCGCGCTTGGGGGCCTGTACGGCATCGCCATCGCCGCCACCGCGATGCTGTCGATGGCCGGGATGATCGTCGCCCTCGATGCCTATGGACCGATCACCGACAACGCCGGTGGCATCGCCGAGATGGCCGAGCTGCCCTCGGAGATCCGCGACATCACCGACCCGCTGGATGCGGTGGGCAACACCACCAAGGCAGTGACCAAGGGTTACGCGATCGGCTCAGCGGCGCTGGCGGCACTGGTGCTGTTCGCCGACTACACCCACAACCTGCAGGCGGCACATCCGGGGCAGGAATTCCGATTCGACCTCAGCGACCACACGGTGATCATCGGCCTGCTGATCGGCGGCCTGATTCCCTACCTGTTCGGTGCGATGGCGATGGAAGCGGTCGGCCGCGCCGCCGGTGCGGTGGTGGAAGAAGTGCGCCGCCAGTTCCGCGAGATCCCCGGCATCATGCAGGGCACCGGCAAGCCGCAGTACGACAAGGCGGTGGACATGCTGACCCGCTCGGCGATCCGCGAAATGATCGTGCCCTCACTGCTGCCGGTGGCGGTGCCGGTGGTGGTCGGCCTGCTGCTGGGGCCACGCGCACTGGGCGGCCTGCTGATCGGCACGATCGTGACCGGCCTGTTCGTGGCCATCTCGATGACCACCGGCGGCGGTGCCTGGGACAACGCCAAGAAGTACATCGAGGACGGCCACTTCGGCGGCAAGGGCAGCGAGGCGCACAAGGCGGCGGTAACCGGCGATACCGTCGGCGATCCCTACAAGGACACCGCCGGTCCGGCGATCAATCCGCTAATCAAGATCATCAACATCGTGGCGCTGCTGCTGGTGCCGCTGCTGTAGATCCACACCATGCGCAAACCCGTAGAGTCGAGCTTGCTCGACTGCTTCTGGCCCACACCGCAAGAGCAGTCGAGCAAGCTCGACGCTACGAGGTCAACGCCCGCGCAGGAAGAACGACACCGGCACCATCACTTCCACCGGGTCGCCGGCCACTTCGGCCGGCGGCGGCGGTACCGGGCTGGCCCGCTGCACGGTGTCCAGCGTCTCCTGGTCGAGCAGCGCGAAGCCACTGCTGCGGCCCAGTTTCACCCCCGAGACCGCGCCATCGCGGGCAACCGCAAAGCGCACGTAGACCACACCCTGCTGGCGCAGCCGCTCGGCCTGGCGCGGATAGCGGCGGTGTTTCTGCAGGTGCCCGAGCAGGCGTCCTTCCCAGGTCGCCTCGGCACGACTGCGTTCGCCGGCCGTGGTCTGCGGTGCGGTGTAGCGTGTGGCCGCGTCAGCCGCCACCTGCGGCGGTGCGCTGGTCTGCGCGACATTGGCGTCAGCGGTGTCCGGCGACGGCGTCGGCTCCGGTGTACGCGGCGGTGGCAGCTCACCGTGCGGCTGCACCGGCGCCTTGGGTTGCTCGCGCAGGGCCGGCGTCGGTGCCTGCCGCTGTTGTTGCTGCTGCAGCGGCCCGGTCGCGACCTCGCGCGGCGGCACCGGCGGTGCCTGCGCCATCGGCGCCAGTTCCAGCATCAGCGCAGCGGGTGGCGCCGCAGCCGTCAGCGCTGGCGCACGGGCCGCCCACCAGCAGGCCGCGCCGATCAACAGCGCATGCACCAGCAGCACGATCGCCAGGCTGGTCGCCCAGCGCCGCAGTCCATTCATCGTGCGCCCTGCTCCAGGCCGACCAGTGCCACCTTCAGGTAGCCGGCCGCTCGCAGCGCATCCAGCGTGGCCATCAGTTCGCCATAGGGCACGCGGGTATCGGCACGCAGGAAGATGCGCTGCGTGGTGTCACTGTGAGTGGCCGCCTGCAATGCAGCCGCCAGGCTGTCGCGCGCCACGGCCTGTTCACCAACGCGCAGCGACAGATCGGCCTGGACGGTCACGTACACCGGTGCCTGTTCCGGCGGCGTGGCACTGGCATTGCTGGCCGGCAGCTGCACCGGCACCGACACGGTGGCCAGCGGTGCGGCCACCATGAAGATGATCAGCAGCACCAGCATCACGTCGATGAAGGGCGTGACATTGATCTCGTGTGCTTCTTCCGGCACATCGTCGCGGTCGGACGCGGTCCTGATCGCCATCGACGCGCCTCAGTGCACCGCACGCAGCGGCGCCGCTGCGGTACGCGGAACGGCACGATCGAGATCGCGCGAGACCAGTTGCTGCACAGCCGCGGACAGATCGCCGAGCAGACCCCGCAGGCCGGCCAGCACACGGCTGAAGTGGTTGTAGACCAGCACGGCGGGAATCGCTGCGACCAGACCCAGCGCGGTCGCCAGCAGAGCCTCGGCGATGCCGGGCGCAACCACCGCCAGGTTGGTGGTGTTGCTCTGGGCGATGCCTATGAAACTGTTCATGATGCCCCACACCGTACCGAACAGGCCGACGAACGGCGCCACCGCGCCGATGCTGGCGAGCACGCCGATGCCACGTCGCTGCACGCGCGCGGTTTCCAGTTCAATGCGGTCCAGGCGCGAGGCCACGCGCTCCTTGATGCCGTCGCGGCTATCCAGTTCCTGCGACAGGCGCAGTTCGGTGCGCGCTGCGTCCAGCATGGCGAGTGCGGTGCCCTGCTGCAGGATGGCCTCCACGCTCCCGCCGGGCAGGCTCGGCGCCTGCAGCAGCAGCGCACGCGCTGCGCGCAGCTGCCGTGCCTGGCGGGCCAGTTCCCAGCCCTTGGCCAGCAGCACGGTCCAGGTGGCCAGCGACGCCAGTGCCAGCGCGATCATCACCGTCTTCACCACCACGTCGGCGGCCAGGTACATGCCCCACGGGGTCAATGCGTGGGCGGCCACGGGGGCCAGGTCAGCAGGCAGCATCGTCTCGGTTTCCATCAGCATCAGGTGTCGCTGCGCGGCGGCGGGCCGCGCGCGGATCATTGGCGTCGTCCACTTCCACTACAGGATTGGGCTCCAGCCGCGGTGCGGGCCGACTGAGCACGTAGCCGGCGCTGACCGCGAAGAACAGGCCCACGCCCAGCAGCAGGCGCCAGGACGGATGTGCGCCCCAGCAGAACAGCGCGAAGCCCACCGCCATGCCGGCGCTGGCAAACGCCTTGCCCTTGCGCGACACCGCGCCCTGCTCGCGCCACAGCCGCAGCGACGGGCCGTAGCGCGGGTGCGCCAGCAGGCGTTGCTCGAACTTCGGTGAACTGCGTGCGAAGCAGCCCACTGCCAGGATCAGGAAGATAGTGGTCGGCATCACCGGCAGCAGCGCGCCGATCACCCCGAGCCCGACCATCACCCAGCCCAGCGCGAACCAGAGCCAGCGCATCAGCGTTGCGCCGATAGGCGGGAGGCGTGCATCAGGCGAATTCCACTTCGACGTGGCCGTGCACGCTGCGGAAGGCGGCGTCCGCCGCATCGATCACCTGCTGCTCCTGCTCGGCGCTCAGCGGCACCGCATCCAGCGCAGCGGTGAATTCACGCCAGTGGCGCGCCGCGCCATCCGGGTGTGCGGCCAGGTGGCGGGCGCCGAAATCACGATCCAGGCCGAGCTTGGCAGCCATCTTGTACAGAATGGTGCCGCCGAGATTGGAGCCTTCGGCCACATACAGCCACCCCAATGCGGCGGGTAGCTCCAGATCGGACGGCAACGCCGCGATGTCGGCCCCCGGCAGGGTCTGCTCCAGATCCTGCAGGTCGCGCGCCACCTGGGTCAGGCGGCGGCGCTCGCCCAGGTCCGGCAGCAGTGCATCCAGCGCAGGGTTGGCATACAGCGCATCGATGCTGCGATGAAAGCGGTACTGCACGCGCAGGAAACGGGCGAAGTTGCTGCGGTCGGCGAAGATGTCGCCGGCCATGATGCGCTTGTCCAGCGCGCCATGGCTGTCGCGGGTGGCGGCCTTGAGCCGCAGGCTGCGGCTGTCTTCAGGGGCGATGTGTGCGTTCATGGGGGATGCCAAGGGGGTCGTCCTGCTGTAGACGTTCGCCACGGGGCTTTCCCCAAGGCCATGTGCACCGATAATGGCGTATCCCTTCTTCCCGCAGGAACCGACGATGATCACCACCGAACCGCGCATGACCAACCTGTTCCTGCAGCTGGGCCTGGATGCCAGCGCCGAGGGCATCGCCCGCTTCATCCGCGAGCACCAGCTGGCCACCGATGTGGAAGTGGTCGAGGCACCGTACTGGAACGATGCCCAGCGCCAGTTCCTGTCCGAGTCGCTGCAGGCCGATGCGGCATGGACCACGGTGGTGGATGAGCTGAACGAGTCGCTGCACGAAGATGCGGTGAAGGCGGCGACCGGGCTGTAAGTGGGCTAAGCAGGCTCGCTGGGGTCAGGGCCCTTTCCGCAGGAAAGGGATCCGACCCCACCGCTCATCCGCGACCGATCAGTACTTCCAGGTCAACGCCAACCGCGCGGTGCGGCCCGGGGCCGGCATCACGCCCAGCGCCAGCGGATCCAGGTAGTAGCGGTCGGTGACGTTGTCCACGCCCGTCTCCACCGACAGCTGGTCGTTGAAGCTCCAGCTGGCGAACAGGTCGACCAGGGTGCTCGGCCGGTACAGCTGCTGGATCGCCGACAGGCCCACGTTCCAGTCCTTGTCCAGCTTGCTGATCGGGCCGGCGTTGTGGACCACGCGGGTACCGAAGGTCAGGCGCTCGTCGAACAGGCGCGAGCCCAGGGTCAGGTTGACCATGTAGCGCGGCGGGTTCTGGGTATTGGTGTACGAGCCCTCGAAGCCGCCGTCCACGCAGTTCGGCGTGTTGGCCAGTTCATCGTTCCTGCGCTGTGCACCATAGGCACGGCGCTCGGCAGCGATGTCCGGTGCGCAGGTCTTGGCCTTGAAGTAATAGTGCGCGGACAGATCAGCAAATACCTTGCCGCTGTCATAGCTGGACTGGAACTCCATGCCCGAGACCTTGAACTGGTCGACGTTGCGGATCAGGCCTGCCGACAGCGTGCGGTAGTCACGGGTGATCAGGTCGTCGATGCGGGTATCGAAGTACGCCAGCTTCAGCGCCAGGCGGTCGCCGGCGGTGAACAGGTCATAGCGGATGGTGCTGGCACCGATCTCCCAGCTGCGCGCACGCTCCGGCTTCAGCTCGCCCACCGGCTTGGCGGCGGTGAACAGGCCCAGCGTGGTCTCGAACAGGCTCGGCAGCTTGGTGCCTTCGGCGTACTTCACGTAGACCATGGTGTCTTCGCTGAAGCGGTAGGCCACGCTGGCGGTCGGCGAGAACGCGGTGTCGCGGCGGCGGATCGGCTGCGACCAGCTCCAGCTGACCGGCACTTCCAGGTCCTGCGCCTTGCCGGCGTCGTAGAAGTTCCAGCCACCGATGTCGCCCACCGTACCCTTCTTGTACGGTGAAGCCAGCAGCGATTCCTGGGTGAAATTGCCGTTGGCGTCCGGATACCAGTTCAGCAGCGCGATGCGCTTGGCCCGCCACGACGGCAGCGCCGGGTTGCCATTGAGCAGCTCGGTGTAGCGGTACTGGCCCTGCACCTCGTAGGCATCGGGCGTGGCCAGGCGGTTGCGGTCATGCACATCCACGCGGTTCCAGCGGCCGCCGGCCAGCAGTTCCCAATGCTCATCGGGCTGCCACTTCAGCGAGGCCACGGCACTGTATTCCTTGCGCTCGGCGTTGCGCAGGAAGCGGTTGTTGACCAGGTCATCGTGCATGACCGGCCCCGAACTGCCCGGTGCAATGTCCTCATCGCTGTAGGACAGGCCGTAGTCGAGGGTGAATGCACCGGCGTGGGTGTCGAACTTCGAGGTGTTGCTGGCATCCAGGCCGAAGCGCTTCTGCCGCAGCGGATTGCGGTAGGCATCCTTGTAACCGGGGTCGCCACTGAAGCTGGGCGCGTCGTACCACTCGGTGCGGCGATCGAAGTACCAGGGGGTGATGCCGGTCAGGCTGTTGTACATCACGCTGTCGGTATCGGTGTACGTGGCGTTGACGCGCAGGTCGACCAGCTCGCTGTCTGGGTTGAAGCGATAGCGCAGGGTGTAGCTGTCCATGTCGACGTGGCCCGGGTCCCATTGCGGAATGCGGTCACGATCCACACGGATGATCTGCGAGGCCATGATCTCGCCGGCGGTGCCCTCGTAGCGGCGGTAGCCCGCTTCCAGGGTCTGTGCATCGTCGATGCGCCAGGTGCCCTTGAGCAGCGCCGACTTCGCGCGGGCCGAGGTATTGAACACCTCGGTACGCGGCGGATTCAGCGGTGCCAGCGTGCGCCGGGTCTGCGGGAAGTCATCGTAGCCATGCTTGCCGGAGAAGTAGTTGCCGTTGTCGCGGTAGGCGTAGGCGGCAACCAGGTCGAAGCGATCCCAGTGTCCCGCAGCGGCCACGTTGAAGAACTGGCTACCGGTGGCGCTGCGGTCGGTGCGCGGCGCGGCGCTGTAGGACGGCAGGTTGTTGGCGCTGTTGTTGGCCAGGCCGCCACGCACGCGCACGCCGAAGTCCCGCCCTTCGCGCAGCACGTCACCGATCTTCAGCGTCTCCATCTCGACCACGCCGCCGATGCCACCGGAGGCGTTGGCCTGCAGGCTCGGGCCCTTGGTGATGGTCAGGCTGGAGATCAGGTCCGGGTCGAGGTAGGTGCGCTGCGACTGGCCGGCATAACCACGGTAGGTATCCATGCTGGACTGGCCACCGTCGATGATCACCGGCACGCGGCCCTGGCCCTGGATGCCACGGATGTTGACGTCAAAGCCGTTGCCCACGCGCGGATCACCGGCGGTGACGCCAGCCACGCCCTTGACGATGTCGCCGTTGGACGTACCGCGGAATCGCTCCAGGTGCGTGCGGTTGAGCGTGGTGGTGGAGCCGACGCTGCGATAGCCGTCGAGCAGGCGCGCCTCGTCGCTGGTTGCGCCGCTGTCGATACGGTCGCCGGCCACGCTCAGCGTATCGGTGACGATCACACCGCTGTCGGCCTGCGCCGACGCTGCCGCTTCCAGGGTCACCGCATCGGCACTGACCCGGCGCACCGCCAGGCCACTGCCCTGCAGCAGGTACTGCAAAGCCTCGCTGGCCGACAGGCTGCCGCTGACCGCACGCGAGGTCACACCCCGGGCCAGAGTGGCCGGGTACACGACCTGCACGCCGGACTGGCGCATGTAGCTGCGCAGCGCCTCGTCCAGTGGCTGCGCGGGGATATCGAAGCGCTGCAGGGCAGCGTGGTCACCGCTGGCATCCTGCGCGAGTACGGAGGGCGCGGCGCTGGCCAGGCCGGCCGCCAGCAGGGCGATGCACAGGCGGGACGGGCGCGGCATGCGGCCCGGACGATGGAAATCGAACATGGGGGAACCTGTCAGGTAATCGGTGCCGCGGGCGCGGCGACATCCGCAACACGGGCGGACACGGCGACGTACTGGCGGCGGCGGGTACGTTCGCGGAGTAAGACGGATGAAAGCGCGGCAACCCCAAGAGCGATTTGCGGCCGCGACAGGTGCCGACCGTGGGTCGGCTGGTTGCCGCGGTGGGTGCCAACCGTGGGTCGGCTGGTTGCAGTGGTGGGTGCCGACCGTTGGTCGGCACAGGGACGGTCATCCACGCATGGCGTGGATCTACTGCACGATGGCGACGCCGAATGGAAGACGAGTAACCCGAAGACCTGCTGTTGCCGCCAACGCATCCAGCGCCTGCTCCGGGCGATCGATGCGCAATGCTGCACTGACGGCCGGCAGCTGCGACAGATCGCCACGCACGAAGGTCGGGCCAGCGCGATAGCGCCCGACCCATTGCATGGCCTCGGCGACGCTGGCCTGCTCCAGCAGCAGTTCACCCTGCCGCCACGCGCCGACACTGTCGGCCGCCACATCTCCCAGACGCGTCACGCCACTGCGCTCGCCATAGACCGCACGCTGTCCCACCTGCAGGTAGGTCCAGCCACCGTCGGCCGGGCTGGCCACGCGCACCCTGCCCTGTCCGACCTGGGTTTCCACCTGATCGTTGTCGCGTGCGACGGAGAACGCGGTCGAGATGTCCTCGACCACGCCATTGCCCGCGCGCACGCTGAAACGCCGCTGGGCATCCGGGCTGACCTCGAACCAGGCGCGCCCGCGCAGCAGCTCGATCCGGCGTGCATCGGCATCAAACCGCACGGCGATCGCGCTGTCCGCATCCAGCACGGCTCGACTGCCATCGGGCAGTTGCACGTTCTGCACGACATGCGTACTGCGATGGTCGGCCTGTAGCCGCAACCAGGCCTCCGGCCATGCCACCAGCATCGCCAGCGCAGCTGCAGCGGCCATTGCCCAGCGCAGCCGCCGCGGGCGCCGGCGTTCGGCGGGCCGGGCCTGCGGGCGTGGTCCGACGCTGCGCCACAGCGCGCGCTCGTGCTCGAAGGCCCGACGGTGCCCCGGCTGTGCCAGCCAGCGTTCGAACTCATGCATGCGCCCCTCGCCGATGTCACCCGAGGCCAGCCACGCGATCCAGCCCCGGGCCTGTTCGGCCAGGGCATCGTCATTGGCGGCGGGCAGCGTGTTCGGCGGGCTCATCGGCTGGCGGACAGGCGCATTCAAGCGCGGGCGGAGGAACTAGACCGCATCCACGGTCCAGTGATCAAGACGTTTCAGCGAGGGCCAGCCCCAAGCCGGGGCGATCATCGGCCGCTGCGCGCCCAGGCCAGGCGTTGCAGCGCGGTGCGCACATGGTTCTCGACGGTAGTCACCGACACACCCAGACGGCGGGCGATCTCGGCCTGGGTCAGGCCCTGCAGGCGGTTGAGCCGGAAGATGGTGCGGGTCGGCTCCGGCAGGTGTCCCGCCGCGTCGAGCACCCGCTGCAGCTCGTCCTGTGCCATCGCCTGCTCCTCAGTCGAGATCACCTCGTCCGGCCCCCAAAGGTAGTGGTCGGCCAGCAGACGGTTGCGCCGGGTCGATTCGCGGCCATGGTCGGTGGCCAGGTTGGCGGCCAGCCGGTACAGATAGGCGCGCGGGTTGTCGATGGCCTGGCTGTCATCGACGCCACGTGCCTTGAACCACACCGCCTGGATCACGTCCTCGGCGCCGTTGTCGCCCCCCAGGATGCGTTGCACCCGGCGCAGCAACGCAGGCCGCTCGCGGATCAGCAGTTCGGTGAGGGAGGCGGCATTGGAGGACATGCGCGGAACCGGGACGACAGACGGAAGGCGCCGCGCATGCTACTCCGTTAATGAGAATCAGTCACGTTCTCATCAATGGATGCACCCGGTCAGCCCGTCATAGACGCTCTGCGAGGTCCCCGGCAGCGGGTCATGCAGTGGATCGCGGGCGGCGAGCGCGGCATGGAAGGCTTCCACCGGGGTACCCGCCACCAGCGGCAGGCGGCACAACCAGGTCGGCTGCCGGGCCACGATCGCGCCATCGTTGCGGGACACCTCCAGATCGCTGGCGGCGAATGCCCACAGGCATTCATGCACGGTTCCCCGCACCGCATCCACCGAACAGCGCAGGCGCAGGGCGCGGATATCGCTGTATTCGCCCTCGCAGAAGGTGTCGCCACAGATGGCATCGAAGCCATGCTGCAAACGGCCTTCCAGGGCAAAGAAGCGGTCCCAGTTGGCCTCCTGGTGCGGGTAGTCGATCAGGTCGACATAAGGGGACGCCTGGGCCAAAGGCGCAACCAGCAGCATGCAGGTCAGGCCAAACGGCAGGGCAGACACGTTCATGGGCAGACTCCTTGGGAAGGTTGGTCCAGCCTGCGCTCCCATGCCGGCCGCTCCCATCAGCCAATCCCGGCCTGCCGGGTAGGCCCCCGCTCCGCAGCGCCGTCGGCCCCTCCCTCTGCACAGCGCCCGGCAAAGGCATAAAATGGGGGGCTATCCGTCTACATCCCCCACCTGGAGCACGACCATGGGTCTGGAACTCGTCTCGCCCGGCAAGAACCCGCCGGAAGAAATCAACGTCATCATCGAGATCCCGAAGGACTCGGAGCCGGTGAAGTACGAAGTGGACAAGGAAACCGGCGCGATCTTCGTCGACCGTATCCTGTCCACCCCGATGCGCTACCCCTGCAACTACGGCTACGTGCCGAGCACCCTGTGCGGCGACGGCGATCCGGCCGACGTGCTGGTGGTGCTGCCGCTGCCGCTGGTGCCGGGCTCGGTCGTGCGCTGCCGTCCGGTCGGCGTGCTTAAGATGAGCGATGAGGCGGGCAGCGACGAGAAGATCCTGGCCGTGCCGGTCTCGAAGATCTTCAGTGGCTATGCCCACGTCGAAGACATCGCCCAGGTGTCCAGCCACTGGCTGGAGCGCATCGGCCACTTCTTCGAGCACTACAAGGACCTGGAGAAGGGCAAGTGGGTCAAGCTCGACGGCTGGGGCGGCGCCGCTGAGGCCAAGCAGATCCTGATCGAGGCGCACCAGCGCCATCTCGACAGCAAGGCCTGAGCCTGAACCGGATCGCTCCGGCGGCACCCCGCCGGAGCGATGCGGGTCACGTTTCATGACGACGGCACATCACACGTGCCGCCGTATTAGGTAAATTGCGTCACTTCACACGTCGTCGACATCCATCGTCGAGACAGCCAGGGGAATGTGTCGTGCGTATTCTGCTTGTTGGGGATGCAGCCAGCCTGCCGGCCGAGCTGACCGAATTCATTGCCGATCTTGGGGAAGACTGGCAGCCGCTGACCGCCACCGATGGCCAGACCGCGATGACTGCGGTGGCCACGCAGGGCGTGGATGCGGTGATCGTCTGCCCGCAGCTGCCGGATCTCAATGCCACCACGCTGCTGGGCCAGATCCGGACCTTGCGCCCGGAAACCATCCGCATCGCGCTGATCGATGCCCAGCACGGCAACCGGCCGCCGCCGGCACGCCTGATCGGTGTCGCTCACCGTTTCCTGCCGTTGCCACTGGCACCGGAAGTGCTGCTGGAAGCGCTGACCAGCCTGGAAGAGCTGCGCGAAGTACTGGACAGCCCACGCCTGCGCGATGCCATCGGCCGTATCGAGAAGCTGCCCTCGCCGCCGCACCTGTACCTGAGCCTGACCCAGGCGCTGGAGCATGACGACGACGCTGACAGCGCCGACGTCGCCAAGCTGGTGGCGGCCGACCCGGCCATTGCCGCGAAGGTGCTGCAGCTGTCGAACTCGGCGTTCTTCAGCCAGGGACGCACCATCGCTGACCTGCGCACGGCCGTGACCCGCCTGGGCCTGTCGACGCTGCGCGACCTGGTGCTGGCCAGCGAGGTGTTTTCCGCACCCACGTTGTCCACCGCCGAACGCAATTCGCTGCAGCAGCGCGCCCTGCTCGCCTCGCGCCTGGCCGCGCGCCTGCTGCCCGAATCCAGTGCCGAACTGGGCGCGACCGCCGCCCTGCTGGCCGACATCGGCCTGCTGCTGCCCGGCGTACGCAACGAGCGCAGCGAACCGTCGCTGGCCGGTGACACCCGCCCCGGCCATGCCGAGGCCGGCGCCTACCTGCTGGGCCTGTGGGGCCTGCCGATGCCGATCATCGAAGCGGTTGCCTTCCATCTGCAGCCGCAGCGCGCCAATACGCGCAGCTTCTGGGTGACCGGTGCGGTGCATGTGGCGCTGGCGCTGGTCAACGGCGATCCGGTGGATGAGGACTACCTGCAGCGCGCAGGTGTACTCAACAGGCTGCCGCAGTGGCGCGAGCATGCCAATGCGTTGATGGGACTGGTACCGAGCGAGGCCTGAGGCGCCGTCCCGGGCGAGTTCTCTGGGTATGAAAGGCAGGCCGGATGGCCTGCCTTTTTCCGTTGTGCCTGAAGACTCATCCACGCATGGCGTGGATCTCCTCAGTCGGTGCAGCGCGCAAACAAGAAGGGCGGACCTTGCGGCCCGCCCTCCTCTTTCTGCTGTCACGCTTTGATGGATCAGAAGCGCTGGGTGTACTTCATGTAGTAGAAGCGACCGATGTCGAAGCCACCGTAGTACGAGAAGCTCGAGTTCGGCTGGCTGTACATGACCGGGCCCTCGTGGTTGAACACGTTGTTGGCACCTGCCGAGATGGTGGCGTTCCAGGGAGTGTTGTAACGCACCTGCAGGTCGTGGAAGGTGTTCGAACCGGTGTTGCGAACCGGAATGGCCAGGGTGTAGGCCGAGGAGAAGTCCGGGTTGTTGCACTCGGCACCGCCGGTGCGGTCGTAGGAACACTCTTCCTTCAGGCCGGAGTAGTAGCGCATGCCCCAGTTGACACCGAAGTTGCCCAGGCTCCAATCGATGTTCAGGTTCGAACGCACGCGGAAGTTGCCACCCCAGTCGCCAGTGCCCCAGCCGGTGTGCTGCTCGACGGCAGTCTGCTCTTCGTTGTCCCGCTTGTACTCCAGGTAATCGACGTAGGTGGTCTTCCAGTCGATGACGATGTTGCCGAAGGAGAACTCCGGCAGGCGGTACTTGATGCCCAGATCGTAACCAGCGGTTTCCTGGTAACCACCGTTGATCAGCGTACGGGTGACGTCGGTCACCTGGGAGCCGTTCTCCGGATCTCGAGTGACACGATCACACGCGTTGGCGTTGCCCAGAATGTAGCACTGGTTGAGGATCGAGGTAACCGATTCGGCCGCGATCACGTTGTCGATGCGGATCTTCCACCAGTCCAGGCTGATGTCCAGGCCCTGTACGAAGTTCGGGCTGTACACCAGGCCGACGGTCCAGGTCTTGGAGGTTTCCGGCAGCAGTTCGGCATTGGAGCCGGACAGGTAGGCGTAGTTGGACTGAGACCCCGGGCCAGTGGCATCAATGCCGCCGGATGCTTCCTGGCGGAAGTTGGCCGGGACGGCACCGGCGCAGCGCGCGGCAACCTGCGGGTTACGTACCGCCGCACCGAACAGGGTGTCACACGGATCGGTGTACTTGTCGAAGGTCTGCGAGGTGCCGCCGTACAGGTCAGCCACCGTCGGCGCACGGAAGCCCGTGGCGTAGGTACCGCGCACCAGCAGGTCATCGATCGGCTTCCACTTCAGGCCGAACTTGCTGTTGAAGGTGTTGCCGAAGGTGTTGTAATCCGAGTAACGGCCGGCCATGTCGACCGACAGTTCCTTGGCGAACGGCAGGTCGGCCAGAATCGGTACGTTCAGCTCGAGGAAGAACTCGTTGAGCTTGTAGCCACCGGCGGTGGACGCACCGGCCAGGTCGGTGCTCAGGCCCGACTGAAGCAGCGCATCCGGGTTGTATTCGGCCTGCTCTTCGCGGTGCTCGTAGCCTGCTGCAAACGACAGGTCACCGGCCGGCAGGGTGAACAGCGCGCCGGACAGGTTGGCGCTGTAGACCTTGGAGGTGGTCAGCGACGTGTCGTGGGTCGGCAGGAAGAGGTACTTCTGCAGATCCGGGTTGGACAGCGAGCCAGCGCCGTCGATGCCATAACCAAGCAGCGGGTTCCACGGGGTGCAACCGGCGATGACCGCCCCCGGGGCACCACAGTACGCGACGCCGTTCTCGACGAACGACGGGCCGACGGCATTCTTCACGTTCGGGATGAACAGGTTGCCGGTGCCGGTCTTGGTGCCCTTGTTACGGTTGTAGACGTAACCGACATCCCAATCGAAGTACTTATCGCCGAACTCGAACGAGCCTTCCAGGCCGGCCGAGAAGCGGAAGGTATTCAGCTCGGACTTGGTCTGGCGCGGCATTTCCCAGGTGCGACGCATGAAGTCGACATCCTGGTCCAGAGGGTTGAACGCACTGTCCTTGGACAGCTTGGTGCCATACGCGCTGGAGCGGTACGGGTAACCGGCGATCTGCTGCAGCGCCTCGCGTTCGGTGTACAAAACGTTGGCGGTACCGCGGATGTTGTCGGTGAAATCGTACTGGCCGTTGGCGAACACAGAGCGACGCTTGATCCCGGTCGACAGATACATCTGCTGCGTCGGGTTGGACAGGTCGGCGTTGGTCAGCTCATGGTAGTTGGCAAAATCGGTCGGATCGGCGCCAGGGTTCACGACGTAGTTGTTGCCGCCGTTGACCAATACGCCCTTCTCGGTGATCGCCGACCAGCCGTTGGCGTCATCTTCGGTAGGGAACGGATGACGTGGGCCATTGGCATAGGCGCTGAAGCGGCGGTCTTTGGCCAGCACCGGCTTCTCGTCGCTGTACTCGGCACCCAAGGTCAACGAACCACGGTCGTTGGTCATGCCGTAGACGAAGTTGTAGGTTTCCTTGTCGCCGTCGCCCTGGCCGTACTGGCCGCGGTAGACGCTCGCTTCCAGGCCATCGAAGTTCTTGCGGGTGATGATGTTGACCACGCCGGCAATGGCATCGGAGCCGTAGATAGCCGATGCGCCGTCGGTCAGCACTTCCACGCGCTCGACGATCGAGGTCGGGATCGACGCCAGATCGGTGTAGCCGCCGGAGCTGACGCCCATGCGCTTGCCGTCCAGCAGTACCAGGGTGCGCTGCGGGCCGAGGTTGCGCAGGTCAACATACTGGCCGCCGACTTCTTCGCCCGAGCTCAGGGCATCGGCGCGGCTGATCGCCGGCGAACCGGTTGCCGACAGGTTCTGCACGATGTCGGCAACGCTGGTGAAGCCCTGCTTTTCAATGTCTGCGCGCTGCAGCGCGATCACCGGCTGCGCGGTTTCCATGCTCGCTTGGCGGATGCGCGAACCGGTAACCGAAATGCGGTCCAGGTCGGTCGTGCCGCTGGCAGCTGCGTCCTGCGCCGAAGCGAAGGACGGTGCCAAGGCAAGCGCAATGCCGGCCGGCAACAAGCCGAGCCGCACTGCAGGAATACGAACGTTCATCTATCTCTCCAAGGTACGTGTTAGTAGCGTGTTAAAACACCCCAGCACGTTACGATTGCGTTGCAGCGCTGTATTTGCGCGAACCAACCGGAGACTTTGCAGATTTTGGCGGCAGCAAGCCGCCGTTCTCCCTGAAGCGCGATGCGGACTGGCCGTAGCGGGCGCGGAACGCACGCGCGAAGCTGCAGCAGTTGTCGAAGCCACTGGCTGCAGCAACTTCGCCGACCATCATGTCGGTGTCACGCAGCAGGTCGGCAGCGCGCTCAAGTCGCAGCCGCGCCGAAAGCGACTGCGGGCTTTCCTCGTACAGGCTCTGGAAGGTCTTGGAGAGATACCAGCTGGAGAAGTTGGTCAGCTCGGCCAGTTCACCGATGCGCACCACGCGGTGGCTGTTGCCTTCCAGGTACAGGCGGGCGCGCTGCATGCGGCCGAACACCTGGCGCTTGCGGCTGCGCGAGCGCCCCGGGCAACGCTGTACATTGTCGGCCAGCCCACGCTGCAGGCCCGCCAGGTGCAGCAGCAGCGGGCGCAGTGCCTGTGCCGGCTGGCCACTGGCCAGCGCATCGCGCCACAGGCGCAGCGCAACGCGGGCATCGCCACGGTTCATGCGGCCACGCCCGGCATACAGACCGCAATCGGCCATCTCGGCCAGCACGCGCAGCGCTTCGACCGTCAGGTTCAGGCCAACGCACAAGCCGTTGCGACCGGCCTGCACCAGCGGCCGCGACTCCTTCTCGAAGGCGATCCACTCGCCCTGGCGCAAGCGGAAGCGTCCTTCCTTGGCTTCCACCCAGGAGCTGCCGCGCACCTGCATCCACACAGTGAAGCTGCTGCCTGCGGTCTGCAGGCTGCCGAGCCGGGCCACGCCCAGGCAGGTCGGCGCAGCATCGTCGAGCGACCGGTCCAGAGAGACGGTTTGGCCGCGATCGGCCAGCGAGAGTTGACGCATGGGGGCACCACGGATTTGCCTAGTACAGGCCTCCGTTTTGCCAAATCAGGCGGCACCACGTCAGGAAAGTCAGACGAGATCGCCACGAATTCGCGGCGAGGTCGCCACGAAGAAATTACGAAGGCCCATTTCCGTTGAACAACAACAACTTGGAGAACGCCGGAAGCAGCGTCGGCGAGCGCTCGGGCAAACGCATCACACCGATGTCGGCACCGTCGCTGACCGCCATTGCCACGAACAGGGTGCGCCCATCGGCGCCGGCACTCAGCCCGTTGCCGGCACTGAGGCGTTCCGCATCCAGGCAGCGTTCCGGTTCCTCGCGCCCGGCCTGGATCAGCACCAGTGTCGTACCGCAGCGGGTGGACGTACCGAGATAGCCGATCGCACTGTTGCCGGCCACGGTCCAGGCCCGGTACCGCCACCGGCTGGGCTGGTCATCGCTGATCTGCTGCACGCTGCCTGGCGCCAGCGCCGCATCCACCGACCACAGGCCGCCTGCCGCCAGGCGGGTGAACAGCACTCGCCCGCTGCTGCGATCGAACCGCGCCTGAGACACGCCCTCGATGCTGGCAAGGCGGCGCCAAGGCTGCACGCTTCGATCAAACAGGCTCAGCCGCGTCTGTTGCTGGTCATCGCGCTCGACTACCAGCAGCTGGTCCGGGTTTGCGCCGTACAGTGCCTGCAGCGGCTGCTCCGACGGTACCGGCAACGGCTGGACGCGTTCGTCACGCGGTGCGATCTCATAGACCACCGTGCGTCCGTGTTCGTCGCGCCCGACCACCAGCAACCGCCGGCTGTCGGCCGACCAGTCCGGTGCCTGACGTGCCTCAGGCCGCAATCCTTCGATAGGCCGCAGCGAATCGGGGCGCTCCATGTCCGCCCACCACAGCGCGAAGCTGCCTGAACGATCGGACGTGAACACCAGTTGGCGTCCATCCGGCGCCGCCATCGGCTGCCCATCCCGGCCGCTGGACGCAAACAGACGCTGCGGGGGTGAACCGCCCTCCATCGGCACCTTGAAGATGCCGAACTGCGCGCGGCGGTGAACGAAGGCCAGCATGCCCGCGCGGCGCGCCGTCGCCGGCCATTGTGCGTCGTCGAGCCCGGCGTCGCGCAGCGTGCGGCTCTCGACGTCCAGGTAATACAGGCGCACCTCACTGTCGACACGGCGTCCAAACACGATCGTCCGGCCATCACGCAACCAGGCCCAGCCACGCAGTTCAGCGGCCTCGTTGGTCAGCTGCTCGGGCGTGCCACCTGCGGCCGGCATGCGCCACAGGTCGCCCAGCTGCGGATTGCGCACGAATACCAGCCACTTGCCATCAGGCGAGTAGCGCGGCGCATAGTCGAAGTCATCCTCGGCGACACCGTAGTCCAGCGCCTCCCATTGGCCACTGGCCAGATCAAGCTTGCGGATGCCGCGATGGGCATAGCGCCCCACCATGCTGCCGAACACCAGACCACGGCCGTCCGGCGTCCAGTCGAAACTGAGCAGCTCGGTGCCATCGCACCGTGTGGCCTGGCGCAGGGCACCACCGGTCGCGCTGGCGATCAGCACCTGGCAACCGCCGTTGTTGCTGAACCGCGCGAAGGCGATCTCGCGTCCATCCGGCGACCAGCTCGGGAAGCGATCGACCGAGCCGGCCGGCGGAGCCAGCAGCTGCCGCGCAGGCGCGTTGCCGGAGGTCTGCACCTTGATCGCGCCACCGCCCTGCCCGTCTTCGTTGGCGCCCTCATAGGCCACCAATGAACCATCGGGTGAAAGCGTGGGATAGGTTTCAAAGCCGCTGGTCGCCGTGATCAACCGATAGGGACGCTGCGGGCTGCCGATCACGCGCGTGCCGTTCTCTACGGCCGCGTCCACAGCTGAACTGCTGGCCGGTGCCCGCCGCAGCAGCAGCGCGGTCAGCACCACCACCGTGGCCAGCATCAGCACGCCCAGCACCAGCAGTACGCGCCGGCGGACGTGGCGCCAGCGGCGGCGCGATGCCTGCACGTGTGGCGGCATCATCTCGGCGATGGCCATCGCCGATTGCATGTCCACGATTTCGTCATCGGCTCCCGCGGGCGGCGCCGGCTCGACATCGTCCAGTACCTGCACCGGCACCAGCAGGCGATAGCCGGTCTTGGCGATGGTCTCGATATAGGCCTGGCCGTTGTCGTCGTCGTTGCTGAACGCCTTGCGCAGCTGGGTGACGGCCTGGGTAAGCACATCATTGGTCGGCAGCGTGTCCGGCCAGACTTCCGCGAACAGTTCATCGCGGGTGACAACACGCCCCGGCTGGCGCAGCAGCACACGCAGCACGCCCAGCGCCTTCGGCGTCAGCCGACGCGGGCGACGCGCACCCACGACCTCGACTTCGCGCGAGGACAGAGTGACAGTGCACTCTCCTATCCGGATCCGATCGAATCCGGGGGGCTGGTTTTCACTGCTGTTCATTTTCCGCTACACAGTAGAGACAGGTCCGGGGCAGCGTTTGCCTTCGATACCCTCCCGTCCTGGGAACAGCAAAAAGCCAGACTCCGCACAAAGCATCGGCGCATACCGCAAAAACAATGAAGCGGGCGAATACTAGCCTATGCGGGTTACCTCGCCTATCGCGTGGTCGACATCCAGGCTCTCTCTCGCCGACGCATTCACATAATTTGCTGCACCATTCGCGCCCTGCGGGGCGCGAAATTTTTATCTGGCGTTCATTTTCACATGCGCCGCAGCATGGTCAATCCAACCAGTCGCGAAACCACCAAAGCTACGTACATCACGCCTGAAAACTGCTCCAGCATGACCAAGGCGCGCGCCTGCGGATGCAGTGGCACAACGTCGCTCAAGCCAACACCCGAGAGCAAACTGAAGCTCAGATAAAGAAGCTCCATCCAGGTGCGCTGCGCGCCACCACCGGTGCCCTGGAAACTGCCCGGATACCATTGCTGGCACACGGCGAAAGCAAACGCGAAGGCCCACGCCAGCAACGTGAATGTCGCACCTGCTGCGAACAGTTCATCGCGGGTGACTTTATGGTCCTGGAGCATGTAGGCGATGAGCGCACCGGCCGTATAGAAGTACAGCAGGCTTTCCAGCAGCTGCGCGGTGGTCAGCAGCGCACTGCGATCCAGCAGTGCGCCGGCCAGCGAGAACACCACCGAAGGAATGGCCAGCAGCAGTGCCAGCCAGGTGCCCAGCGGACTGCGCTGGACCACCCACAGCGCCAGGCCGAGTACCGCCATGCCGAACATGCCCAGTGCCGCACGGCCGCCGGCGGTGTCATCAAGTGCGGGATACAGCAGCACCGCGATCAACTGGGCACCCAGCAGCCAGGCCGAAGGATGGCGGCGGGCAATGGCCAGCCAGCGGGTGGTGATGGCAACGGGCATGGCGTCCTTCCCCAGGGTGATGGGCGGAGGATAGCCGGGAGCGACGTGATGAGCGGTAGTGCCGGCCACTGGCCGGCACTCTCCCGGTCCCACGCACGACGGAATGCCGGCCAGCGGCCGGCACTACCCGTTACACGTCAGCCCTGGTGATAGACCTCGGCGCCGGCCGCGCGAAACTCTTCCGACTTCTCCTTCATGCCGGCCTCGGCGTAGTCGCGCACGTCCTGGGTGATCTTCATCGAGCAGAAGTGCGGGCCGCACATCGAGCAGAAGTGCGCCAGCTTGTGCGCATCCTTCGGCAGCGTCTCATCATGGAATTCCTTGGCCTTCTCCGGGTCCAGCCCGAGATGGAACTGGTCTTCCCAGCGGAACTCGAAGCGTGCCTTGCTCAGCGCGTTGTCGCGCACCTGTGCGCCGGGGTGTCCCTTGGCCAGGTCGGCCGCATGCGCGGCGATGCGGTAGGCCATGATGCCGTCGCGTACGTCCTGGCGGTTGGGCAGGCCGAGGTGCTCCTTCGGCGTCACGTAGCACAGCATCGCCGTACCGAACCAACCGATCATCGCCGCACCGATCGCGCTGGTGATGTGGTCGTAGCCCGGTGCGATGTCGGTGGTCAGCGGCCCCAGCGTATAGAACGGCGCTTCGCCGCATTCGCGCAGCTGCTTGTCCATGTTCTCCTTGATCAGCTGCATCGGCACGTGGCCGGGTCCTTCGATCATGGTCTGCACGTCGTGCTTCCAGGCGATCTTCGTCAGTTCGCCCAGCGTCTCCAGCTCACCGAACTGCGCAGCGTCGTTGGCATCGGCGATGCAGCCCGGGCGCAGGCCATCGCCCAGCGAGAAGGTCACGTCGTAGGCCTTCATGATTTCGCAGATGTCTTCGAAATGCGTGTAGAGGAAGTTCTCCTTGTGGTGTGCCAGGCACCACTTGGCCATGATCGAGCCACCGCGGCTGACGATGCCGGTGACCCGCTTGGCGGTGAGCGGAACATAGCGCAGCAGCACGCCAGCGTGGATGGTGAAGTAGTCCACGCCCTGCTCGGCCTGTTCGATCAGCGTGTCACGGAAAATTTCCCAGGTGAGCGCCTCGGCGCGGCCGTCGACCTTCTCCAGCGCCTGGTAGATCGGCACGGTACCGATCGCCACCGGCGAGTTGCGGATGATCCACTCGCGGGTCTCATGGATGTGCTTGCCAGTGGACAGGTCCATCACCGTGTCACCGCCCCAGCGGATCGCCCACACCAGCTTCTCCACCTCCTCGGCAATGCCCGAGGAAACAGCGCTGTTGCCGATGTTGGCGTTGATCTTGGTCAGGAAATTGCGGCCGATGATCATCGGCTCGCTTTCCGGATGGTTGATGTTGTTGGGCAGCACCGCACGGCCGCGGGCGATTTCGTCGCGCACGAACTCCGGGGTGATGATCTTCTGGATCGAAGCGCCGAACGCCTCGCCCGGGTGCTGCTGCAGCAGCCCGGCATCGCGGATCGCGTCCAGCCGCTGGTTCTCGCGGATGGCGACGAATTCCATTTCCGGCGTGATGATGCCGCGGCGCGCGTAGTGCATCTGGGTGACGTTGGCACCTGCACGCGCACGGCGAGGCAGGCTGCGCGCGGGGAAGCGCACCGCATCAAGCTTCGGGTCATGCTCGCGATCGCGACCGAACGAAGAGCTCAGTCCTTCCAGCCGCTCGGTATCACCGCGTTCTTCCACCCAGCCGCGACGCAGTGCCGGCAAACCAGCGGACAGATCGATGCGCACCTCCGGATCGGTGTACGGGCCCGACGTGTCGTAAACGGTCACCGGTGCATTCTCTTCGCCACCGAACAAGGTCGGCGTGCGGGTCAGCGCGATCTCGCGCATCGGCACCTGCAGATCCGGGCGTGAACCGGGCACGTGGATCTTGCGCGAGCCGGGAATGGGCCGGGTCACGGATTCGGAGAGTTGCTGGGCCTGTTGCTGCAGGGCGGAGAGCTGTGCGTTCATCGGGCATCGTCCAGGAAGGTCAGGGACGAAGCGGCGGCGCACTGCTGCCGCGCCCGGACGGTCCTTGGGCGGAGTCCGGGCATGGCTGCACTACAAAGCTTCCCTACGCCGGTATGAGCCGGATCAGGTTCCAAGGGACTGTCTCAACCGTGGCCACATGGCCGCGGTACCCCCGCTTCTTGGTGTGCATTAGAGCATAGAACGCACTGCAGCTCCTGGCTGTTCCATCCACGCACGGCGTGGATCCGCTGTTTCTGTATTAACAGAACCGTGACATCGCATTCAGTAACGTGCACACGCATCGTGCCGCTGCGGCCGGTGTTTCCCCGCCGCCTCCGCGGCCCCTGCCCGGTCTGTGCTGCATGTCGCCGGCCCCTCGCAGCAAGCTCTGCTCGCTCCCCTCAATCCCTTGATCGGAGAAGCTCCTTCATGGTGTTTCGCGTTTCCATCGCACTGGTTCTGCTTCTGGTGCTGCTCGCCGGTGTTGCACCCGGCCCCTTCAATACCGTGGTGCAGTCGGTACTGGCCGATGTCATCCGCAGTGTCGGCTGGCTCTATCTTCTGGTCGTGTTCCTGGCACTGACGTTCCTGATGTATCTGGCATTCGGTCGCTTCGGCAACCTGCGCATCGGCGGTGAAGATGCCGAGCCGGAGTTCTCGCGCGCCAGCTGGATGTCGATGCTGTTCGCAGCCGGCATGGGCATCGGCCTGGTGTTCTGGGGCGCCGCCGAGCCGATTTCCCACTTCACCAAGCCTCCGGAAGGCCTCGCACCGCAGAGCATGGACGCGGCGCGGGCTTCGATGCGCTATGCATTCTTCCACTGGGGCCTGCACCCGTGGGCGATCTACGCGCTGATCGGCCTGGCCATGGCCTGGTTCCAGTTCAACCGCAATGGCCGTGGACTGGTCAGTGACATGCTGCAACCGATCATCGGCCGGCACCATCGCGGCTGGATCGGACGCGTGGTCAACATCGCCGCGGTTGTTGCCACTGCCATTGGCGTGGCCACCACGCTGGGCTTCGGCACCATCCAGATCGCTGCCGGCATGGAACGCGTGTTCGGCCTGCACGCGGGTGTGCCACTGCAGCTGACCATCATCGCCATCGCGTTCGTGCTGTACATGGCGTCCACCGCCAGCGGAGTCGAGCGCGGGGTGAAGTGGCTGTCCAACTTCAACCTTGCGCTGGCCGCGCTTCTTGCGGCCACCGTACTGGTGCTGGGTCCGACCGGATTCATCTTCGATACGTTCACCACCACACTGGGGTCGTACCTCAACCAGCTGGTGACGATGAGCCTGCGCATGTCGCCGTTCTCGGGCAGCACATGGGTAGCGGACTGGACCATCTTCTACTGGGCGTGGTGGATTTCCTGGGCCCCGTTCGTCGGCTCGTTCATCGCGCGCATCTCGCGTGGGCGCAGCGTCCGCGAGTTCGTCATCGGCGTCGTGCTGGCACCCACGGTGCTGGGCTTCTTCTGGTTCGCGGTGTTTGGTGGTACTGCGCTGTGGGCGCAGATCTTCGGCCACGCCGACCTGGTGCAGGCGCTGGGCAATGGCTATGAAACGGTGCTGTTCACCCTGTTTGACAGCATGCCGCTGCCCTTGCTGCTTTCCTGCATCGCACTGGTGCTGCTGATGATCTTCTTCGTGACATCAGCCGATTCGGCGGTGCTGGTACTGGCCAGCATGTCCACTGACGAGGCAGGCGATCCGCCGTTGAAGCGCAAGCTGGCCTGGGGCATCGCGGTGGCGCTGATCGCAGCGGCGTTGCTGCTGGCCGGTGGCCTGGATGCACTGCAGGGCATGATCACGATTGCGGCGTTGCCATTCGCGCTGCTGATGGTGCTGGTGATGGTGTCGCTGTACCGGGTGCTGGACCAGGAGTACACGCGCGAGCGGCGGCAGGCGCAGCGCCAGCGGCACATGATCGATGCGTGGATCGCGCGCGAGATGGCGGCGCAGGAGGAGACCCAGGCGGAGGCGGCGCGCGCGCACGATCAGGATTGAGTGGGTTTTGCAGCCTGCGGCTGCACCGCTCTTTCAAGCAAGTGCAAATTCAAAAGCCAGGGCAGCTCTGGGTTTCTGCTGGTTGGGCGGGGCGGTGTGGGTAGGCAGGACACGCCGTAAACCCGTCCCTGGGGGCTCGATGGCGCCATCCATGGCGCCAACGGTCCTGCCTACCCACACCGCCCCACCCCCGACAGGTTACGTGTGACGGTTGGTCCATCCACGCCATGCGTGGATGAGGTGTATCGGAAAACAAGAAGGGGTCGGATCCGTTTTCCTGTGGAAAACGGATCCGACCCCAACCCACAGCACGCGGCTGTTGCCGTTGCCTTTGTTCTTGATCTTCTTCTTTTTTCTTTTCCTGCGGTGATGGCCACGGAAACTGTCAGGGGCCGGGCGGGTGGGCTGGGCGGGGGTGTCCGCGGCATGGATGCCGCGGCCAAGCCTCCAGGGACGGATTCACGGCGTCCCCCGACCAGCCCACCCGCCCGGCCCAATCACATGATCCCGCTTCCACGAACCATCACCGCGGAGGGGGCTCCGCCCGGTGGCCGGGAAACCTCAATACCCCGCCGCCTGCCCATCCTTTCGACTCTCAGACGCACCGTAGTAAACGCCGGATTCCGGATCACGCATGATCGCCTGATACCCACCATACGGACCGTCGGCGAACACGATGCGATGCCCCTTGCGCATCAACGCACGCACCGTTTCATACGGGAAGCCGGTTTCCAGATTCACTTCACCACCGTCGGTCATCGCCGTGGCCTGACCTGTCGGTTCAGTCGAGCCCTCGTGCTGGATGCGCGGTGCATCACCGGCTTCCTGCAGGTTCATGCCGAAATCCACCAGGTTCATCACGATCTGCGCGTGGCCCTGCGGCTGCATCGCGCCACCCATCACGCCGAAGCTGGCATACGGCTTGCCGCCCTTGGTGATGAACCCCGGGATGATGGTCTGGAAGGGACGCTTGCCCGGCGCGTAGCCGTTGGGATGGTTCTTCTGCAGCACGAACATCTCGCCACGGTCCTGCAGAATGAAACCCAGACCGGGCGGTGCCATGCCGCTGCCCATGCCACGGTAGTTGGACTGGATCAGCGAAACCATCATGCCGTCGGCGTCGGCCACGGTCATGTAGATCGTGTCGCCCTCATCCAGCTGCTTCGGCGTGCCCGGCTGCACTTCCTTCAGCGCCTTGTCCATCGAGATCAGCGCGCGGCGCTGTGCGGCGTAGTCCTTGGAAATCAGCTTCTGCACCGGCGCCGGCTGGAACGCCATGTCGGCATAGAAGCGCGCGCGATCGGCGAAGGCCAGCTTCTTCGCTTCCACGAACAGGTGCACATGCTCGGGTGAACCGAAGGGAATCTTCGAGAAGTCGTAGCCTTCCAGCACGTTGAGGATCTGCAGCGCGGCAATGCCCTGGCTGTTCGGCGGCAGTTCCCAGACGTCGTAGCCACGGTAGTTGCTGCTGACCGGTTCGACCCACTCACCGTGGTGGTCAGCCATGTCCTGGTAGCTCAGGTAGCCACCGTTGGCCTTGAAATAGTCGCCGATGGTGCGGGCGATATCGCCCTTGTAGAAGGCATCACGGCCGCCGTCGGCGATCTTCTGCAGCGTACTGGCCAGATTCGGGTTCTTCCACATCTCACCCTTGCGCGGGGCGTGGCCGTTGATCGTGAACTGTTCCTTGAACCCCGGATACTGCGACAGCTTGGGCACCGAGCGGTCCCAGTAGTAGGCGATCACCTCAGCCACCGGGTGACCCTCGCGGGCGTAACGGATGGCCGGCGCCAGGTTGTCGGCCATCGGCTTGCGGCCGAAGCGGTCGTGCAGGGCGAACCAGCCGTCGACCGCACCAGGCACCGACACCGGCAGCGGGCCCGTGGCGGGAATCTCCTTCAGGCCACGGCGCTGGAACTCGGCCAGAGTCAGCGACTTCGGCGAGCGGCCCGAGCCGTTGTAGCCGTAGAGCTTCTGCGTCTTCGGGTCCCACACGATGGCGAACAGGTCGCCGCCGATGCCGTTGCCGGTCGGCTCCATCAGGCCGAGTGCGGCGTTGGCGGCGATCGCCGCGTCCACCGCCGAGCCACCGCCCTTCATCACGTCCAGCGCGATCTGGGTGGCCAGCGGCTGCGAAGTGGCGGCCATCGCATGCGGGGCGATCACCTCCGAACGGGTGGCAAAGGTGTGGCCGGTGATGCGATCGGCGGCGAAGGACAGCGCGGGCACGGCAGCCAGCACGGCGGCAGCGAGCAGGGAACGGGCAAGGCGTCGGGACACGGTCGGGTTCCGATGGAAGGGTGGTTCCCGATCTTCGCCGCTGCGGCCTTCACGCGGTATCGGGCAGAGGTCATGGACGTTGATCCTGGGATGGGGTGCGGAAGCTCCGCACCCGCCAAGGCGAAAATCCGCCGGATTCCGCGCAAAAGCCGGCCTGAAAGGAGTGAATTGGGGTTCACTGAAACACTTTCAGCGGCAACCATCCTTGTGCCGCAAGCGATTGCGCTGGATGCACCGGAAACCGATGGAAAATCCGTTGCGAGGGTTGACAGCGCCGAAACGGCTGTGTTTCTCTCGATCACATGTTGCATCACAACACGCCACCGCGAACCCACATCGAAGCCGCCGACATCGGCGCCGCTTCGCTGCGTTCGATTCTTGTGCTCGTACTTATTACCCAACCAACAGGTGCGGGACGAGCCAGCGTGTAAGCAACAAACACACCGGAACTCTTCAAAAACCCGCACCCGCCCCGGTGCGGGTTTTTTCATTTCAGGACCTGGTTTCAGACGCAACCACCATGCACAACGCCGATCGCACAACCCGGACCTGCACCACCGCGACGCCTCGTGGTGGCTGTGCCTGTGCAACGCGCGGCGCCTCCTCCACCGCTTTCCCCTGACCGGCCGGCACGTCACCTCGACGACCGGCCGTTCTTTTTTCTTCCCACCGCAAGGAACCTCCCCCATGAGCACCAACGACCTGCCCCAGACCAAGATCGCCGTCATCGGCTACGGCAGCCAGGGCCGCGCCCACGCGCTGAACCTGCGTGAATCCGGCTTCGATGTGGTGGTAGGCCTGCGTCCGGGCGGCCCGACCGAAGCCAAGGCGCAGGCCGATGGCTTCACCGTGATCGCGCCCGCTGAAGCGGTGAAAGACGCCGACCTGGTCGCCGTGCTGACCCCGGACATGGTGCAGAAGAAGCTCTACAACGACGTGCTGGCGCCGAACATGAAGCAGGGCGCCTGCCTGCTGTTCGCGCATGGCCTGAACGTGCACTACGGCATGATCGAGCCGCGCGCCGACCTGGACGTGGTGCTGGTTGCGCCGAAGGGCCCGGGTGCGCTGGTGCGTCGTGAGTATGAGATCGGGCGCGGCGTACCGTGCATCTGGGCGGTCTACCAGGATGTCAGCGGCAAGGCTGCGCAGCACGCGCAGGCCTATGCGGCCGGCCTCGGCGGCGCTCGCGCCAACCTGATCCAGACCACCTTCAAGGAAGAGACCGAGACCGATCTGTTCGGCGAGCAGGCGGTGCTGTGCGGCGGTGCCTCGGCACTGGTGCAGGCCGGTTTCGAAACCCTGGTCGAAGCCGGTTACCAGCCGGAGATCGCCTATTACGAAGTGCTGCACGAACTGAAGCTGATCGTGGACCTGTTCTACGAAGGCGGCATCTCGCGCATGCTGGAGTTCATCTCCGAGACCGCGCAGTACGGCGACTACGTCAGCGGCCCGCGGGTGATCGACGCCGGCACCAAGGCGCGCATGAAGGAAGTGCTGAAGGACATCCAGGACGGCACCTTCACCAAGAACTG
The DNA here is from genome assembly GCF_056480785.1 of Stenotrophomonas sp. 99219_Sma. Classification (NCBI taxonomy): domain Bacteria; kingdom Pseudomonadati; phylum Pseudomonadota; class Gammaproteobacteria; order Lysobacterales; family Lysobacteraceae; genus Stenotrophomonas; species Stenotrophomonas sp. 99219_Sma. The sequence continues at coordinate 3,805,547 of NZ_CM151117.1, forward strand.
GGTGGCCGAGTACGAAGCGGGCCTGCCGAACTACAACAGGTTCAAGCAGGCCGACCTGGAGCACCCGATCGAGAAGGTAGGCAAGGAACTGCGCGCCAAGATGGTCTGGTTGCAAGGACAGGCCGCGTAACCGCGCGGCCCTCCCCCACCCGCTTTGCAAGGTTCCCCCATGAACTCTTCGACACATCGCAGCGCGCCGCCCAACGGCGCGCGCTGGCTGACCCAGGCGCTGGAGGCCGAAGGCGTCCGCACGCTGTTCGGCTATCCCGGTGGCACCATCATGCCGTTCTACGACGCGCTGGTGGATTCGTCGCTGAAGCACATCCTGGTACGCCATGAGCAGGGCGCGGCGCTGGCCGCCAACGGTTTTGCCCGCGCCAGCAACCAGGTGGGTGTCTGCGTGGCCACCTCCGGCCCGGGCGCCTCCAACCTGGTCACCGGCATTGCCGATGCGATGCTGGATTCGGTACCGATGGTCTGCATCACCGGTCAGGTCGGCACGCCGCTGCTGGGCACCGACGCCTTCCAGGAACTGGATGTGTTCGGCCTGACGATGCCGATCGTCAAGCACAGCTGGCTGGTGCGCAGCGTCGATGACCTGCCGCGCGTGGTCGCCGATGCATTCCGGATCGCCCGCGAAGGCCGGCCCGGCCCGGTGCTGATCGACCTGCCCAAGGACGTGCAGCTGGCCGATGCCAGTCATCTGCCAGCGCACGTGCCGAGCAACATCGAGCCGCCGCCTGCGCCGGCCGAAGCGGCCATCGCCGAGGCCATCGCCGCACTGGCAGCCGCCGAAAAGCCGGTGGTCTACGCCGGTGGTGGCATCGCGCTGGGCGACGCGGTGCAGGACCTGCGCGACTTCGTCGAGGCCAGTGCCATCCCCACGGTGATGACCCTGCGTGGGCTGGGCGCGTTGCCGGCCAACCACCCGCAGTCGCTGGGCATGCTGGGCATGCATGGTACCCGCGCGGCCAACATGGCGGTGCAGGAAAGCGACCTGCTGCTGGTGCTGGGTGCGCGCTTCGATGACCGTGCCACCGGCAAGCTGGCCGAGTTCGCACCGTTCGCCCGCGTCGTTCACATCGACGCCGACGCCTACGAGATCTCCAAGCTGCGCAGCGCCGACGTCGCCGTGCCCGGCAACGTCAGCCATGCCATCCGCGCCCTGCGTGCGGCCTTCCCCTCCCCCAAGGCCCACCAGGACGCATGGCGCAAGCGCTGTGCACAGCATCGTGATCGTTTCGCTGCGCGTTACGACGCCCCCGGCCAGCATATCTACGCCCCGGCGCTGCTGAAGCGCCTGAGCGAGCTGGCACCGGCCGATGCAGTGATCGCCTGCGATGTCGGCCAGCACCAGATGTGGGTCGCCCAGCACTGCCGTTTCAACCACCCGCGCAATCATCTGACCAGTGGCGCGCTGGGCACCATGGGCTTTGGCCTCCCGGCCGCGATGGGTGCGCAGTTCGCCTGCCCCGATCGCACCGTGGTGCTGGTCTCCGGCGACGGCAGCTTCATGATGAACGTGCAGGAGCTGGCCACCATCGCGCGTTGCCGCCTGCCGGTGAAGATCGTGCTGCTGGACAACAGTTCGCTGGGCATGGTGCGGCAGTGGCAGGAGCTGTTCTTCGCCGAGCGTTACAGCGAGATCGACCTGTCCGACAACCCGGACTTCGTGGCACTGGCGCAGGTGTTCGGCATCGCCGCCACCCGCATCGACAACCGCGACGACGTGGAAGGCGGCCTGGCCGCACTGCTGGCCGAACCAGGCCCGGCGCTGCTGCACGTGGCCATCGATGCACGCGCCAACGTGTGGCCGCTGGTGCCGCCGAACACTGCCAACAGCACGATGCTGGAAAGCAATCCCGCCCACGCCCGCCAGGAGACCCCCAATGCAATACCGGCTTGACCTGGTGCTGCACCCGGCCGAAGGCGCGCTGCTGCGCGTGATCGGCATGGCCGAACGCCGTGGCTTCGCGCCGCGTGCGATCAGTGGTGCGCCGGTGGCCGCCGACGATGGCCGCTGGCACCTGCAGCTGGTGGTGGATGGCCAGCGTCCGGCGGAAACGCTGTGCCGGCAGATCGAGAAGATCTACGACTGTGTGTCCGTGCAGGTCACCGCCGTGGAAGGAGCATCCGTATGAACACCCGTACCGTAGCGACCACGGTGCCGGTACGGAGGCGTCTTCTTCGCCGCCCGCGCCCGCATGCGGCGGTCTTCTGCACTGCGCTGGTGGCCCATGCCGGCCGCTGACACCAGCCAGGAAAGCGATGTCGGCGACGTAAGCGTCGCCGACGTACTGGCGGCGCAGGCTCGTCTGCGCCGCTTCCTGCCGCCCACCCCGCTGCACCATGCCGAGCGCTTCGGCACCTGGCTGAAGCTGGAAAACCTGCAGCGCACCGGCTCCTACAAGGTACGCGGTGCATTGAACGCGCTGCTGGCCGGCCGCGAGCGCGGCGACACCCGGCCGGTGATCTGCGCCTCGGCCGGCAACCATGCCCAGGGCGTGGCGTGGGCGGCCTACCGCCTGGACGTGCCGGCCATCACCGTGATGCCGCACGGCGCACCGGCCACCAAGATCGCCGGCGTCGCCCACTGGGGCGCGACCGTGCGCCAGCACGGCACCAGCTATGACGAGGCCTACGCCTTCGCGGTCGAACTGGCACAACGCCACGGCTACCGCTTCCTGTCCGCGTTCGACGATGCCGATGTGATCGCCGGCCAGGGCACGGTCGGCATCGAGCTGGCCGCACACGCGCCGGACGTGGTGATCGTGCCGATCGGCGGCGGCGGGCTGGCCTCCGGCGTTGCGTTGGCACTGAAATCGCAGGGCGTCCGCGTCGTTGGCGCGCAGGTGGAAGGCGTCGATTCGATGGCCCGCGCGATCCGCGGTGACGTGCGCGAGATCGCCCCCGTTGCTTCGCTGGCCGACGGCGTGCGGGTGAAGATTCCCGGCTTCCTGACCCGCCGCCTGTGCACCTCGCTGCTGGACGACGTGGTGATCGTGCGCGAAGCCGAACTGCGCGAAACCCTGGTCCGCCTGGCACTGGAAGAACACATCATCGCCGAGGGTGCCGGTGCGCTGGCGCTGGCCGCCGGCCGCCGCGTCGCCGGCCGCCGCAAGTGCGCGGTGGTCTCCGGCGGCAACATCGATGCCGGCGTCCTCGCCGGCCTGCTCACCGACATCCGCCCGCGCCCACCACGCAAACCACGGCGACGGCGCAGCGAAACACCGCGCTCGCCCGCCAAGGCCAGCGCCATCGCTTCCCCCACCTCTTCCCCTTCCCCCCTGCAAGCCGTCGCACCCGCTGTCGAGGAGATTTCCCTGTGACCACCATCGAACGAATTACCACCCCGCGCATCCGCATCTTCGACACCACCCTGCGTGACGGCGAGCAGTCCCCCGGCTGCAGCATGAGCCCGCCGCAGAAGCTGGTGATGGCGCGTGCGCTGGACGAACTGGGCGTGGACATCATCGAGACCGGCTTCCCGGCCAGCTCGCAGTCCGACCGTGAGGCGATGGCACTGATCGGCCGCGAACTGCGCCGCCCGAGCCTGACCCTGGCGGTGCTGTCGCGCTGCCTGCAGGCCGACATCGAAACCTCCGCACGTGCGCTGGAGGCCGCTGCCAACCCGCGCCTGCACGTGTTCCTGTCGACCAGCCCGCTGCACCGCGAGCACAAGCTGCGGATGACCCGCGAGCAGGTACTGGAGTCGGTACGCAAGCACGTATCGCTGGCCCGGTCCTATATCGACGATGTCGAATTCTCGGCCGAGGATGCCACCCGCACCGAGCTGGACTACCTGATCGAAGTCGCGCGCGTGGCCATCGCTGCCGGCGCCACCACCATCAACCTGCCCGACACCGTCGGCTTCACCACGCCGGAAGAGATCCGCGCGATGTTCCAGCAGGTCATCGCCGGCGTCGCCGACGTGCCGAATGCCGCCAATGTGATCTTCAGCGCGCACTGCCACAACGACCTGGGCCTGGCCGTGGCCAACTCGCTGGCCGCCATCGAAGGCGGTGCACGCCAGGTCGAGTGCACCATCAACGGCATCGGCGAGCGCGCCGGCAACTGCTCGCTGGAAGAGATCGCGATGGTGCTGAAGGTGCGCCAGGCCTTCTACGAACAGGACAGCTCGATCAACACCCCGCGCATCGTCGGCACCTCACAGCTGCTGCAGCGCCTGGTCGGCATGCCGGTACAGCGCAACAAGGCCATCGTCGGTGCCAATGCCTTCGCCCACGAATCGGGCATCCACCAGCACGGCATGCTGCGTCATCGCGGCACCTACGAAATCATGCGTCCGGAAGACGTGGGCTGGGAGGATTCGCAGATGGTGCTGGGCCGCCACAGTGGCCGCGCCGCCGTCGAAGCGCGCCTGCGTGCGCTGGGCTTCTGGCTGGACGAAGACGAACTGAAGCTGGTGTTCGAGCAGTTCAAGGGCCTGTGCGAACAGCAGCGCGTGGTCACCGATGCCGACCTGCAGACGCTGATGCAGGGCGGCTCCAACGCGCAGGGCTATCGCCTGGCGTCGATGACCATCAGCGACGTCGGCAGCCGCGCCAATGCGCTGGTGGAACTGTCCGACCCGGACGGCAACCGCGTGGCCGAGACCGCGCAGGGCGATGGCCCGGTCGATGCGCTGTTCGGCGCGCTGTCGGCCGCTACCGGCGTGCAGCTGATGCTGGACAGCTACCACGTGCACAGCGTCGGCATCGGCGCCGATGCGCGCGGCGAAGCCAATCTGAGCGTGCGCCACGAGGGCGTGGAGTACGACGGCACCGGCACCAGCAAGGACATCATCGAAGCCTCCGCGCTGGCCTGGCTGGATGTGGCCAACCGCCTGCTGCGCCAGCGCCAGGCTGCCGCCCACAGCAACACCGACGTTGCCACCCCCGCCACCGCCTGAGGACCCCGCCATGAGCGCCTTCGACACCCCCACCCCGACCAGCGCCGCTGGCCAGCAGTGGAACGCCCAGGATTATGCGATCGACGCCGGCTTCGTGCCGCTGCTCGGCGGCGCGGTATCGCGCCTGCTCGACCCGCGCGCCGGTGAACGCATCCTCGACCTGGGCTGTGGCGATGGCGTGCTCAGCACTGAGCTGGCGCTCAGCGGCGCACACATCCACGGCGTGGATGCCTCGCCGGAGCTGGTGATCGCCGCGCGTGCGCGCGGCGTCGATGCGCAGGTGATGGATGGCCACGCGCTGTCGTTCGACAGTGAGTTCGATGCGGTATTCAGCAACGCAGCGCTGCATTGGATGGGCAACCCCGACCGGGTGATGGAAGGCGTGCGCCGCGCCCTGCGCCCGGGCGGCCGCTTCGTTGCCGAGTTCGGCGGGCATGGCAACGTGGCCACGATCATTGCCGCGGTGCAGGCCGCACGCGTGGCCCATGGCCACGGCGCCAGCGCATTCCAGTGGTACTTCCCCACTGCCGATGCCTACGCCGACCGCCTGCGCCAGCATGGCTTCCAGGTGCAGCTGATCGAGTGCACGCCGCGACCGACCGCACTGCCGACCGGCGTGGCCGGCTGGCTGCGGGTATTCGCCACACCGCTGCTGGATGACCTGCCAGCCGAGGCACGCGCCACCGTGCGCGAGGCCGCCACCGTTCTGCTGGCCGAGCTGCCGCGCAACGCCGGCGGTCAGCCGCTGGCCGACTACGTGCGGCTGCGGGTGCTTGCCCGTCGCCGCTGACTCGACCTTTTCGCTATCTTTCCTGATGTCCGCACCTTCGTACTTCTGCCAGGCACACGCATGACTTCCGCACCCCGCACCCTGTACGACAAACTGTGGGACGCCCACGTGGTGGTTCCCGAATCCGACAGCGCGCCCGCCGTGCTGTACATCGACCTGCACCTGATCCACGAGGTGACCTCGCCGCAGGCGTTCACCGAACTGCGCGAGCGCGGCCTGTCGCCGCGCCGCCCGGATCGCACCAAGGCGACGATGGACCACTCCACGCCGACCCTGCCTGTGCGTGCCGACGGCACGCTGCCTTACGCCAGCGCCGCCTCCGAGGCACAGGTGGCCACGCTGGCACGCAACTGCGCAGAGCACGGCATCGAGCTGTTCGACATGGCTTCGGACAACCGCGGCATCGTCCACGTGATCGCGCCCGAGCAGGGCTTCACCCAGCCCGGCATGACCATCGTCTGCGGCGACAGCCACACCTCCACCCATGGTGCGTTCGGTTCGCTGGCGTTCGGCATCGGTACCAGCGAGGTCGGCCACGTGCTGGCCACGCAATGCCTGCTGCAGCGCAAGGCGAAGACCTTCGCGATCACCGTTGATGGGCCGCTGGCACCCGGCGTTGGCGCCAAGGACGTGGTCCTGCACATCATCGGCGTGATCGGCGTCAATGGTGGCACCGGCCACGTGATCGAGTTCCGTGGCAGCACCATCGAAGCGATGGACATGGAACAGCGCATGACCCTGTGCAACATGTCGATCGAGGCCGGTGCACGTGCCGGCATGGTGGCGCCGGACCAGGTCACCTTCGACTTCGTCGCCGCGACCCCGCGCGGCCCCAAGGGCGCCGACTTCGACGCCGCCGTGGCACGCTGGCAGCAGCTGCGCAGCGATGACGGCGCGCATTTCGACAGCGAAGTGCACATCGACGCTGCCGACATCCGCCCGACCCTGACCTGGGGCACCCATCCGGGCACCGCGATCGCAGTGGATGCGCCGATTCCGGCGGCCAACGATGCCGCCGCACAGAAAGGCCTGGACTACATGCATTTCCAGGCCGGCAAGGCGCTGGCAGGAACTCCGGTGGACGTGGTGTTCGTCGGCTCATGCACCAACGGCCGCCTGAGTGACATGCGCGAGGTGGCGCAGGTGCTGCGCGGCCGCCGGGTTGCCGAGCGGGTGCGCATGCTGGTGGTGCCGGGCTCGGAAATCGTCAAGCGCGAGGCCGAGGCTGAAGGCATCCATGAGATCGTGCGCGCGGCCGGTGCTGAGTGGCGCGAGCCGGGCTGCTCGATGTGCATCGCCATGAACGGCGATCTGGTCGCGCCCGGCCAGCTGGCCGTGAGCACCAGCAACCGCAATTTCGAAGGCCGCCAGGGCCCCGGTTCGCGCACGCTGTTGGCCTCGCCAATGAGCGCGGCATGGGCCGCAGTGAACGGGCACGTTGCCGATACCCGCGAACTGTTCGCACAGGAGGTGGCGTGATGAGCGGATTCCGTACCCTGACCTCGGCCAGCGTGGTGCTGCGCCAGACCAACATCGATACCGACCAGATCATTCCCGCACGGTTCCTGTCCACCACCGAGCGCGCCGGCCTCGGCCGCAACGCGTTCAATGACTGGCGCTGGCAGGCCGACGGTTCCCCGGTGGCTGACTTCGCCTTCAACCAGCCACACAACGCCGGCCGCAGCATCCTGCTGGCGGGCCGCAACTTCGGCTGCGGTTCCTCGCGCGAGCATGCACCATGGGCGCTGACCGACCTCGGCCTGCGTGCCATCGTCAGCAGCGAGATCGCCGACATCTTCCGCGGCAACTCGCTGAAGAACGGCCTGCTGCCGATCGTGCTGGACGAGGCCGATGTGCAGGCGCTGATGCAGCGCCCGGACGACGAGCTGACCATCGACGTGGCCGCGCGCGAACTGCGCACGCCCGATGGTCGCGTCTATTCCTTCCCGCTGGATGGCTTCTCGCAGACCTGCCTGCTGGAAGGTGTCGACCAGTTGGGGTATCTGTTGGGCCGTGTCCCTGAAATCGAACGCTACGAGAGTGAGCATGCACGCTGAAATTGTTGTCCTGCCCGGTGATGGCATTGGCCCGGAAGTGGCCGCCGCGGCAGTCGCCGTCCTGAAGGCCGTCGCCGAACGCTTCAACCACACCTTCACCTTCAGCGAGCACGACATCGGTGGCGTCGCCATCGATCGCCATGGCGAGCCATTGCCCGCCTCTACGTTGACCGCCTGCCAGGCCGCCAACGCCGTACTGCTGGGTGCGGTCGGCGGCCCGAAGTGGTCCGACCCGAATGCCAAGGTGCGCCCGGAGCAGGGCCTGCTGGCGATCCGCAAGGCGCTGGGCCTGTATGCCAACCTGCGCCCGGTGCGCACCCATGAAGCCGCGCTGCACGCCTCGCCGATCAAGGCCGAGCTGCTGCAGGGCGTGGACTTCGTGGTCGTGCGCGAGCTGACCGGCGGCATCTACTTCGGCGACAAGGCCCGCGACGCCGACAGCGCCAGCGATCTGTGCCGCTACACCGTAGCCGAGATCGAGCGCGTGCTGCGCAGCGCTTTCCGCCTGGCGCAACAGCGTCGCGGCAAGGTCACCTCGGTGGACAAGGCCAACGTGCTGGAAACCTCGCGCCTGTGGCGTGACGTGGCCGCGCGCATCGGCCGCGAGGAGTTCCCGGACGTGGCGCTGGAACACCAGCTGGTTGATTCGATGGCGATGCACCTGCTGGCCAAGCCGCGCGAGTACGACGTGATCGTCACCGAGAACATGTTCGGCGACATCCTCACCGACGAGGCCTCGATGCTGGCCGGCTCGCTCGGCCTGCTGCCGTCGGCCTCGCTGGGCGAGCCGGGTGCGGTCGGCATCTACGAACCGATCCACGGTTCGGCCCCGGACATTGCCGGCAAGGGCATCGCCAATCCCTACGCAACGATCTTCAGCGCGGCGATGCTGCTGCGCCATTCGCTGGGGCTGGAAGCGGAAGCCGCTGCGGTGGAAGCGGCGGTGCACGCCGTGCTGGATGATGGTGTGTTCACTGCCGACCTGGCCGCCAAGGGCCAGGCGGTGAGTACCGCCGCTGCGACAGATGCGGTGCTGGCGAAGCTCAACTGATCCGATAGCGCCACGCCATGCGTGGCGCCCCTCCCTTTGGACATTGTGCGCAGCCACCCATGGGGTGGCTCTACTGTAGATCCACGCCATGCGTGGATGGTTCGAACCCCGTGCAGTAGATCCACGCCATGCGTGGATGCAGCCATCCGTGCCAACCAAGGTCGGCACCCACCACCGCAGTAGATCCACGCCATGCGTGGATGCAGCCATCCGTACCAGCCAAGGTCGGCACCCACCACCGCAGTAGGGCCACGCCATGCGTGGCTGCTTTACTTGGTGGTATACCCACCATTGACCAGGATCGTCTGCCCAGTCATCCACCAGCCATCGGTGACCAGGAAGCGGATCCACGGCACGATGTCGGCGATGTCGGTCAGGCCAGTGCGGGTGAATGCCGACAGTGCCGCCGCGGTCTTGTGATACGCCTGCGCATCGGCACTCTCGGCCGGATAGAAGAACGGCGTGTCCATCGGGCCAGGCCCGATCGCAGTCACCGAGATGCCGCGTTCGCCGAACTCCTTCGAAGCCGCACGGGTGAAGTGCTCGACCGGCGCCTTGGTACCGGCATAGCTGGAATAGAACGGCGTGAATGCGCCCAGCAACGAGGTGACCAGGGTGCAGATGCGGCCACCGTCGTTGACGTGGCGGCCGGCCTCCTTGAGGAAGAAGAATGCGGCCTTGGCGTTGACCGCGCTCATCTCGTCATACTCCGCTTCGCTGATCTCCAGCAGCGGCTTCTTCAGCACCTTGCCGACGGTATTGATGGCGATGTCGGGACGGCCGACCGCGGCCACGGCATCGGCGAACAAGCGCTCCATCGCTACCGCCGACGTCAGGTCGCCCTGCAGGGCCACCGCCTTGCTGCCGGCCGCCTGCACGGCGGCAACGGTTGCTTCTGCATCGGCCTGGGTGGCGGCGCTGTTGTAGTGGATGACGATGGCCTTGGCGCCCTGGCTGGCGAAGTCGCGGGCCAGCAGGCCGCCCAGGTTCTTGGCACCGCCAGCGATCAGCACGGTCTTGCCCTTGAGGGAATGGTCAGTCATGGCTTGGTCTCGGGGAGGGGCTGCCCGGGATGGCAACCTGCCCTGATGACGATATCGTGCAGAAAATCCGGATAAAGCCCGCTACATTGACTTAACTTTCCAGAGTCAGCGAACAATGGACCGGATCGACCGCTTCCGTATCTTCACCCGGGTGGTGGAGAGCGCCAGCTTCACCCGCGCCGCCGACCAGCTCGGCCTGCCCCGCTCCACGGTATCGGCGGCCATCGCCGAACTGGAGCAGCGGCTCGGCACCCGCCTGCTGCAGCGCTCGACCCGTCGGGTGTCCACCACCCATGATGGGGACGTGTTCCATGCCCGCTGCCTGCGCCTGATCGCCGAGGTTGAAGACGCCGAATCGCTGTTCCGCCAGGATGACGCGCAACCGATTGGCCTGCTGAAGATCGACGTGCCCAGCCGCATCGGCCGACGCATCATCGCCCCTGCCCTGCCGGATTTCTTTGCGCGCTACCCGCAGGTGGAACTGGACCTGGGCATGACCGATCGCGCGGTGAACCTGATCGAAGACGGTTGCGATGCGGTCCTGCGGGTCGGTCAGTTGGGTGACTCCAGCCTGGTGGCGCGCACACTGGGCCAGCTCGACTTCGTCAACGTCGCCGCGCCGGCCTACCTGCGCGAACACGGCGTACCGCAGCATCCTGCCGACCTGCAGCAGCACCGCGCGGTGAACTACGCATCGCCGACCACGGCGCGGGTGGAACCGTGGGAATGGCAGGACGGTGGCCAGCTGCGCACGCTGCCGATGCCTGGCTGGGTACGGGTAAACAGCGCCGAGGCCTCGATCGCGTGCTGCGTGGCGGGGCTGGGGTTACTGCAGATTCCGCGCTACGACGTGCAGGCCGAACTGCAATCCGGTGCGCTGGTGGAAGTGATGCCACAGCACGTGGCGCAACCGCTGCCGGTGACCCTGTTGCAGCCGCATCGGCAGCACCGCGCGCAACGCGTGCGGGTGTTCATCGAATGGCTGCTGCCGGTGCTGCGGAACGGCCTGCAGCTGCAGTAGATCCACGCCATGCGTAGATGCACGCCACGCAGATCAGTAGATCCACGCCATGCGTGGATGACTGAGCCTGGTCCTCCGCAGCCACCCATGGGGTGGCTCTACTGCAGAAACTACCAACCTTGGTGGAAGTGATGCCACAGCACGTGGCGCAACCGCTGCCGGTGACCCTGTTGCAGCCGCATCGGCAGCACCGCGCGCAACGCGTGCGGGTGTTCATCGAATGGCTGCTGCCGGTGCTGCGGAACGGCCTGCAGCTGCAGTAGATCCACGCCATGCGTGGATGCACGCATCAGTGCCAACCAAGGTTGGCACCTACCAGGGCCAAGACCCGCTGCGGTAAATCCGCGCCATGCGCGGATGCGTGCATCAGTGCCAACCAAGGTTGGCACCTACCAGGGCAGTGGCCGCCAACCCGGGGCGTTACGCCCCGGATTCGTCCGGCTTGACCCGGAACCACGCGGCGTACAGCGCCGGCAGGAACACCAGGGTCAGCACGGTGCCCACGATCAGGCCGCCCATGATCGAGATCGCCATCGAGCCATAGAACGCACTGCGCGAGAGCGGAATCATCGCCAGCACCGCCGCCAGCGCGGTCAGCACGATCGGGCGGAAGCGGCGCACCGTGGCATCGATGATCGAATGCCAGCGGTCATGCCCGGCATCGATGTCCTGCTGGATCTGGTCGATCAGGATCACCGAGTTGCGCATGATCATGCCGGCCAGCGCGATCGTGCCCAGCAGCGCCACGAAGCCGAACGGGGCGCGGAACAGCAGCAGGAACAGGGTCGCACCGATGATGCCCAGCGGCGCGGTCACCAGCACCATCGCCGCACGCGAGAAGCTGCGCAGCTGCAGCATCAGCAGCGTGGCCACCACCACCAGGAACAGCGGCATGCCGGCCTTGATCGAGTTCTGGCCACGTGCCGAATCCTCCACGGTACCGCCGGTTTCCAGCAGGTAGCCATTCGGCAGCTCGGCACGGATGCCATCCAGCGTCGGCAGGATCTGATGCACCACGTCCAGTGGCTGCATGCCATCACTGATGTCGGCGCGCACGGTCACCGTCGGCAGACGGTTACGGTGCCAGATGATGCCATCCTCGAAGCCGTACTCCATCGTCGCCACCTGCGACAGCGTGATGCTGCCGCCGTTGGCGGTCGGCATCGACAGGCTGGACAGCAGCTCCAGCTGGTTGCGTTCATCGGCCGGCCCGCGCAGCAGCATCTCGATCTGGCGGTTGCCTTCGCGATACACGCTCACCGACTGCCCGGCCAGCGAGCTGGACAGGAACTGGCTGACCTGGGCACTGCTCACACCCAGCGCGCGCGCACGCTCCTGGTCGATCACCAACCGCACCACCTTGCTCGGCTCGCTCCAGTCCAGGTTGACGTTCATCACGTGCGGGTTCTCACGCACCTTGGCCTCGACCTGTCGTGCGATCGCCTGCACCTTCTCGATGTGCTCGCCGGAAATACGCATCTGCACCGGGTAACCGACCGGCGGACCATTCTCCAGGCGGGTGACGCGCATCTGCACGTCCGGGAACTTCGGGATCACCTCATGCAGCAGCCAGTCACGGGTGCTTTCGCGCGACTTGATGTCCTTGGCCAGCACCACGAACTGGGCGAAGTTGGTGGCCGGCAGCTGCTGGTCCAGCGGCAGGTAGAAGCGCGGCGAACCGGTGCCCACGTAGGACACATAGTTGGCGATGCCCTCGCGGTTGGACAGCAGCTTCTCCAGCTTCTCGGCCTGGGCCTGGGTCGAGCGCAGCGACGCGCCCTCGGCCAGCTCGATGTCCACCATCAGTTCCGGCCGGGTCGAATCCGGGAAGAACTGCTGCGGCACGAAGCGGAACATCATCAGCGAGAACACGAACAGGCCGATGGTCGCGGCGATCACCCACCAGCGATGACGCAGGCAGGCATCCAGGAAGCGGCGGAAGCTGCGGTAGAACGGGCGCTGGTACGGATCATGGTCGTGCCCGTGCTGTGGCGGTGCGATCAGGTTGGCCAGCGCCGGATAGCGGTCGGCCCACTGCTGGCGCTTGGCCAGCCAGCGCGCGGACAGGCTGCCCGGCTTCGGCGGCTGCGGATTGAACAGGTCCGGCAGCATCTTGTCGCCCAGGTACGGGATGAACAGCACTGCGGCAATCCACGACACCACCAGTGCGATGGTCACCACCTGGAACAGCGAGCGGGTGTACTCACCCGTGCTCGATGCGGCCGTGGCGATCGGCAGGAAGCCGGCCGCCGTGATCAGGGTGCCGGTCAGCATCGGGAACGCGGTCGATTCCCAGGCGAAACTGGCCGCACGCAGGCGGTCGTAGCCCTGTTCCATCTTGGTGGCCATCATCTCCACCGCGATGATCGCATCGTCCACCAGCAGGCCCAGCGCCAGCACCAGCGCGCCCAGCGAGATCTTGTGCAGGCCGATGTCGAAGTAGTGCATGACGAAGAAGGTCATCGCCAGCACCAGCGGAATGGTCACGCCCACCACCAGGCCGGTGCGCAGGCCCAGCGAGAAGAAGCTGACCAGCAGCACGATCACCACCGCTTCGGTCAGCACCTGCACGAACTCGCCGACCGACTCCTCCACCGATTGCGGCTGGTCGGACACCTTGCGCAGCTGCATGCCGGCCGGCAGGGTCTTCTGCAGGCGTTCGAACTCGGCATCAAGGTTGGCGCCAAGCTTGAGAATGTCACCGCCGTCCTTCATTGCCACGGCCAGGCCGATCGCCTCCTCGCCCATGAAGCGCATCTTCGGCGACGCCGGGTCGGCGAAGCCGCGCTTGACCTCGGCGATGTCGCCCAGGTGCACGGTGCGGTCGCCAGCGCGGATCGGGAACTGGCGGATGGCGTCGATGTCATTGAACTGGCCGGTCACGCGCAGCTGCACGCGATCGGTGGCGGTCTCGAAGAAGCTGGTACCGGTGACCGCGTTCTGGTCGGCCAGTGCCTGCTGCACCTGCTGCATCGACACGCCCAGCGTGGCCAGGCGGGTGTTGGACAGCTCGATCCACACCTTCTCGTCCTGCAGGCCGACCAGGTCGATCTTGCCGACGTCGGGCACGCGCTGCAGCTCCAGCTGGATGCGGTCGGCGTAATCACGCATCACCGCGTAGTCGAAGCCCTTGCCGGTCAGCGCATAGATGTTGCCGTAGGTGTCGCCGAACTCATCGTTGAAGAACGGGCCGACGATCTCGCGCGGCAGCGTCGGCCGGATGTCGCCCACGCGCTTGCGCACCTGGTACCACAGATCCGGAATCTGCTTGGAGCGCAGGCTGTCGCGCGCCATGAAGATGACCTGCGATTCACCCGGGCGCGAATACGAGCGGATGAACTCGTACTCGCCGGTGTTCATCAGCGCCTTCTCGATCGGCTCGGTCACCTGCCGCGAGACCTGCTCGGCGGTAGCACCCGGCCACAGCGTACGCACCACCATCGCCTTGAAGGTGAACGGTGGATCCTCGGACTGGCCCAGATGCTTGTACGACCACGCGCCGATCAAGGCGAAGGCGAGCATCGCGAACAGCACCAGTGGACGATTGGCCAGCGCCCACTCGGAAAGATTGAAGCGGCGCACCGGCTTACTCCTTGGCCTTGGCGGCAGTGGCCGGCGCGGCCGGCTTCAGCACCGGGCGGTTCTGCCGATCCACGGCAATCACCGGCTGGCCGGCACGCAGCAGATGGCCACCCGCGGCGACCACCCAGTCGCCCGCGCCCACACCGGACAGCACCGGCACCGTTTCGCTGCCGTAAGCCCCGGTGGTGATCGCTGCGGACTTCAGCGTGCTGTTGGCCGGATCGACCACCCAGACGCTGGCGGCCCCATTGGCGCCACGCTGCAGCGCGCCCAACGGCAGCTGCAGGGTGCCGTGGCGGCCGGCGCTGCTGTAGACGCGTGCGCTCTGGCCCAGTTCGACATCGGCCAGCGCATCGGCGGCCAGGCTGACCCGGGTCGCGTAGGTACGTGCCTGCGGATCGGCGGCGGCGGCGATCTCGCGGATCGTGCCCGGCAGGCGCTGGCCAGGACGGTTCCACAGCTCCACCTCGACCGGCTGGCCCACCGCATAGTCGCGGATGGTGGCCTCGGGCAGGTCGATCAGCACTTCGCGCCCGCCATCGGCGGCCAGGTTGAAGATGGTCTGGCCGGCCGACACCACCTGCCCGGCCTCGGCCTCGCGGCTGGCGATCACGCCGTCGGCCGGTGCGCGCAGCTGGGCGTAATCGGCCTGGTTGCGCAGCACATCAAGGTTGGCGCGGGCGGCGTTGGCCTGGCCCTGCGCGGCCTTGAAGGCGGCGGACTGCTGGTCCAGCTGCGAGCGGCTGACCAGTTGCTGGTCGGCCAGCACCTGGTAGCGCTTGAGGTCATCGCGGGCACGTACCAGATCGGCTTCGGCCGCAGCCAGCTGCGCCTGCGAGGCGCGGGCCTGCAGCGCGAAGTCGGCCACGTCCAGCTCGGCCAGCACATCGCCCTTCTTGACCCGCTGCCCGGCATCGACATGGCGCTTGACCAGGTTGCCACCGACGCGGAACGACAGCGGGCTTTCCTGCCGGGCACGCACCGTGCCCGGGAACGCCGCCGGGGCCTGCCCGGCCTGTTCGCCGGGGTGAACCACCAGCACCGGTACGGCCGCCTGTGGCGCCTGTTCCTGTCCCGAACAGGCTGCCAGCGCAGCCACCCACACCATACCGCCCATCCAGCGCACGATCTTCATCGGTCAACGTCCTGAAAACGCAGGGTTGCAACTAAGGGGGGAGCCGCGACTGCCGGCCCAATTTAATAAACCGGCCGGTATAGTATAAATATCGAACCGCTTGGTCTAGTATTGTCGCGATGAGTTCTCCCACTTCCCGCAAGCCGTCGGCCAAGCCCGCTGCCAAGGCCGCCGGACCCGGGCGTCCCAAGGACCTCGGCAAGCGCGCGGCGATCCTTGAAGCAGCCAAGGCACTGTTCATCGAACAGGGCTATACCGGCGTGAGCATGGACACCATCGCCGCTCAGGCCGGCGTCTCGAAGCTGACTGTGTACAGCCACTTCGGCGACAAGGAGACCCTGTTCTCCGAGGCCGTGCAGTCAAAATGCATTGAAATGCTGCCTGATGCGCTGTTCGTGGCCGACGCGGACGGCCCCCTGCGCGACCAGCTGATCGGCATCGGCCTGGCCTTCTTCGAGCTGATCACCTCCGACGCAGCGATCTCGATCCAGCGCATGATGATGGCGCCGGAGACCGACGAACGCCTGCGCGAGCTGTTCTGGCAGGCCGGCCCGGAACGTACCTGCGAGGCCCTGGCCGATTTCCTGCGCGCGCGCGGCGAACGCGGCGAACTGGACATCCCCGACTATTACCTGGCTGGCCAGCAGTTCCTTACCCTGGTCAAGGGCGAAGTGCACATGCATATGATGTGCGGCATGCCACTGTCACCGGTGGAGTGCGACCCTCTTGCCCATGTGACCGCCAGCATCGACTTCTTCCTGCGCGCCTACGCGCCAAGAGGGGCCGGGACGGCCGGATAACCAAAACTGAACGAACCGGAGGTCGCGATGACTTCCGGCACTGCGACCCCGGCCACCCGGCAGCTGATGCTCTGGGCGCGCCGCCGGCCTCCGGCACCGGTAAAATGGCCGGCCCACTGCGCTGGATTTGAACCTCATGACGATTGATTACGCCCACGCCCGCGAACTGATGGTGGAACAGCAGATCCGTCCCTGGGACGTGCTGGACATCAAGGTGCTCGACGTCCTGGCCCGCCTGCCGCGCGAGGCCTTTGTCGCCGATGCACACCGGGCACTGGCCTATGCCGATGTTGAACTCCCGATCGGCCATGGCCAGAAGATGATGAAGCCGGTCATCGAGGGCCGTACCCTGCAGGCACTGGATCTGCAGCCGGGTGACGAAGTGCTGGAAATCGGCACCGGCAGCGGCTTCCTGGCAGCCTGCATCGGCGCGCTGGCGCGCGACGTGCTGAGCCTGGAGATCGACCCGGAACTGGCCGCCGCCGCGCGTGCCCGCCTGGACGCTTCCGGCCTGGGCACCAACGTCCGCGTGGAAGTGGCCGACGCCCTGTCCTGGCAGACCGAACGCCGCTTTGACGTGATCTGTGTCACTGGTGCGGTCGACGTGGTGCCGTCACAGTTCGCCTCGTGGCTGCGTCCGGGTGGTCGCCTGTTCGTGATCCATGGCCGTTCGCCGGCGATGGAGGCCCTGCTGGTCAAGGCCGACGGCAGCACCGAGTCCCTGTTCGAGACCGATATTGATTACCTGCGTGGTGCCGCCCCGGCCCCCCAGTTCCACCTCTGAGTCCAAGGAAGCCGCAATGATCCGCCGATCCCTCGCTGTTGCGCTGGCCACTGCCCTGCTGCCGTTGTCCGCCCATGCCGCCGACCTGCTGCAGGTCTACGAAATGGCGCGCAATGGCGATCCGCAGCTGTCCGCCGCCGAATCCACCCGGCTGTACGACAAGGAAGGCGCCGTGCAGGCCCGCGCTGCCCTGCTGCCGCAGATCAACGGCCAGGCCACGCTGAACCGCTCGCGCAGCGAGGCGGACCATGACGCCAACTCCGGCACCGTGACCAGCAAGCGCCGCAACTACACGATCGAAGGGAGCCAGACGCTGTTCAACTGGACCCAGATCAACAACCTGCGTTCGCAGCGCGAGCTGAGCAAGGCGGCGGACTTCACCCTCGATTCGGCCAACGACAGCCTGATCGTGCGCACCTCGGCGGCCTACTTCAACGTGCTGGTGGCGATCGAATCGCTGAACGCCGCACAGACCAATGAAGCGGCCGCGAAGAAGCAGTTCGACTTCGCCGACAAGCGCCTGGAAGTGGGCCTGGCGCCGATCACCGACGTGCACGAAGCACGCGCCCAGTACGACCAGGCGCGTGCCAACACCATCGTTGCGCAGAACACCCTGGCCGATAACTACCAGGCCCTGACCGAACTGACCGGCCAGCCGGTGGTCAACCTGCGCGGCCTGCCGGCGGACTTCCGCCCGGAAGTGCCGGCCAACCGTGGCAACATCGATGAGCTGGTGCACCAGGCCACCAACCAGAATCCGGCGCTGAAGGCCCAGGAACTGAAGGTCAGCGCCGCCGAGGCTGGCGTGCAGGCCGCTCGTGGCGGCCATTACCCGACCCTGTCGCTGGGCGGCAGCTGGGGCAAGAGCGCAACCTGGGGTGACAGCACCGGTGCCGGCTCGTTGTCGCCGGATGCACGCACCAACAGCATCGGGCTGACCCTGAGCGTGCCGATCTTCGCCGGTGGCGCCACCCAGTCCGGCGTGCGCCAGGCACTGGCCCAGCGTGACATCGCCCAGGATGGCTACGAGCAGCAGAAGCGTGCCCTGGACCGCAACACCCGCAATGCCTACCAGACTCTGGTGCAGGGCATCAGCGAAGTGGAAGCCCGCCGCCTGGCGGTGGTCTCGGCGCAGAGCGCGTATGACGCGTCGCAGGTCGGCCTGGAAGTCGGTACCCGTACCGTGCTGGACGTGATCCAGAACCAGCGCATCCTGTTCTCGGCGCAGCTGGATTATGCACAGGCCCGCTACACCTTCCTGCAGAACCGCTTGCTGCTGAGCCAGTCGCTGGGTGCGCTGGACGTGGCCGAGCTGCAGGACGTGAACCGCCTGCTGACCCAGGACGCGGGCAACCCGTCGACGACCACGCACTGAGTCGTCGCCCTGCCGGCAACGAAGAAGCCACCCGGGAGGGTGGCTTTTTTGTGGGCAGCGCGTACGGCCCCACCCAGGCATGGCGCAGATCCGCCGGCCGTCAGCCCGGCCACGCGCCTGCCCGCTCCACTGCGGCCAGCACGCACAGCGCCGCGGCCAGGGGCGCAAGCACCATCGCAGCCCCCGGCATAGGCGCGCGCACACGCAGTGCTGCCAGGCACAAAGCCGCCATCACCAGCAGGGTGGCCGGGCCCGGCAGCACCGGCAATGCATCGACGGGTGTTCCCAACGCCAGCAGCGCCGCCAGCACCACGGTGACCGGTATCAGCCGCGTCCGGAACCCGGGCGCTTCATCCGCGGCCACAGGCCAGAGCTGCGCTGCCAGATGTGTGGCCAACGACAACAGCACCAGCAGCAGTGCTGCCAACCCGGCCATGCCCGCCAGCGGCAGCAACGGCAGCAGCCACTGCAACTGCGGATGGCCCTGCAATGCCACCGACAACGGCCGCGTACTGGCCAATGCCGGGAACTCGACCAGGCCGGCCTGCAACGCCGCCAGCACGATCAGCAGCAGCATTGCCAGCAGCAGCGCGGCCGCCAGCAGCCCTGGTGACTGCGCACGCACCTGCGGGCCACGCCCAGGAAACCCCAATGCCAGACCCACACTGGCAAACACCGCCAGCAAGGGCACGCTTGCCGCCAGCACACCGCCAGGTCCGAACCGATAGGGCGCGGTGGCGTCCGGCAGCCACGGAATCCAGTTCGCGTAGTGCACATGGCGGACCGCCAGCGCCAGCAGCAACAGCCCTACACCGATCTTTGCCGTCAACAGCACGCAGACCATCAGCGCGATGCGACGCGGAGGCAGCAACACGAACGCACCCAGCACCAGCAGGCTGGTGACGGCCATCACCGGATCCGGCAATGCGCTGCCGGTTTCAATACCGCGACTGGCAAACACCGCACGCGCGTGGCCCGCCATGGACTGCGCCACGCCGGCGCTGGTCACCACCAGCTCCAGCAGCAGCACAGCACCCAGCAGGCGCGCGACTGCCGGGCCCCAAGCGGCCCGCAGCGGGCCGTACAGGCCATCGGCTTCCGGCTGCTGCTGGTTCAGCACGTGCAGGCAATACAGCATCGGCGCTGTGCCCAGTGCGGCCAGCAGCAGACTCAGTACGATGGCCGGGCCGGCCTGGGCGGCGGTGTACTGGCCGACCAGGG
The DNA here is from genome assembly GCF_056480785.1 of Stenotrophomonas sp. 99219_Sma. Taxonomy (NCBI): domain Bacteria; kingdom Pseudomonadati; phylum Pseudomonadota; class Gammaproteobacteria; order Lysobacterales; family Lysobacteraceae; genus Stenotrophomonas; species Stenotrophomonas sp. 99219_Sma. Next base: position 3,825,318 of record NZ_CM151117.1, read on the forward strand.
CGATCACGCTGCCCCCCAGCAACAGGGTCAACGCCACCAACGCGAAGTGATCCATTCCCAGCAGCGCGTGCCGGCCACGGCGGTTGTCGCTGTCCATCGCAAGCCCTCTTGATTCCGCCCATGCGCGGTCGACAGCAGGCTGGCAGCCTGCGCCAAAGGGCGGTATCAGAATCCGTACCGTGCGCATCGCGATGTGACCACAAACACGTTCGCAGCCACGCATCCGGTCCTGCTGCGACAGGAATCCGGTTGCTAAGCAGAATTGATGCAGTCGATCACGTCAGTCGGTCCACGTAATGTCCGCCCTGGCGGTGTTGCTGCCCGGCTCAGCTGCGCGGCGGCGGCAGATGTGGCGCGACCAGCGCCAACGTGCGCTGCAGGGCACCGCGGCCATTGCTGACCAGCGTGCATCCAGCACGGGCCATGTCCTCGCGCGCCGCTGCGTCGCCCAGCAGGTGCTGCAGCAGGTCACCTACCGCCTGCACGTCCTCGCCGATCAGCAAGGCACCGGCCTCACGCATGCGCCGTGAGATCTCGGCGAAGTTGTGCAGGTGCGGACCGGTCACAGCGGCAGTGCCCATCGCCGCCGGTTCCAGCAGATTGTGGCCACCAATCGGCTGCAGGCTGCCGCCGACGAAAGCGACCTGCGCGCAGGCATAGAACGGCATCAGCTCACCCAGGGTGTCGATGACGAATACATCCGTGCCGGCCTCCGGCCATTGCTTCGCGCGACGGGTCGTCACGTTCCAGCCCTGCTCGCGCGCCAGCGCCTCCACCTTCGGGAAGCGCTCGGGGTGCCGCGGCGCCCACAGCAACAACAGGTCGGGGTGCTGCTGGCGCAGGCGCCGATGCAGGTCGATCACCGCCTGCTCCTCACCATCGTGGGTACTGGCCGCGATCCACACCGGGCGCCCGGCGGGCACGCAGGCGTGGAACTGCTCGACGAAGCCCTGCACATCCGGCGTGGCGATATCGAACTTGAGGTTGCCCAGCGCCTGCACCTGTTCACGCGCAGCACCCAGCTGCACGAAGCGCTCGGCGTCGTCCTGCGACTGCGCGGCCACGCAGGTGACCGTGCGCAGCGCACGGCGGATCAGCGCCGCCAGCACCCGGTAACCGCGCAGCGAACGCGCGGACAGGCGGGCGTTGAGGATGTAGACCGGGATGCGACGGTCGCGGCAGCCGAACAGCATGTTCGGCCACAGCTCGGTTTCCAGGATCAGTGCCAGGCTGGGCTGGAAATGGCCGAGGAAGCGGTTGACACTGCCCGGTACGTCGTACGGCAGATAGACATGGTCCAGCGCGTCTCCCCACAGCGCGCGCACGCGCTCCGAACCGGTCGGGGTGATGGTGGTGATGACCCAGCGGATGTCCGGACGCTGCTGGCGCAGGGCATTCACCAGCGGCGCGGCGGCATTGACCTCGCCCACCGAGACCGCGTGCAGCCAGACCCGCGGCTGGCCGGTCGGCTGCGGATACGAGGCATAACGCTCGTCCCAGCGCCGGAAGTATTCACGGACCCGGAAACCGCGCCAGACCAGGTGGTACACGGTGATCGGCAGCAGGATGTAGAGCACGGCCGAGTACAGGCCGCGCAGGATCCATTCGACAGGGTCTTTACGCATGCGGCAAGGATACGGGAGCCCCCCGGGAAAGACACGCAGCCGGGTTGGTAGAATGGCGCCATGTCAGATGCCACCACCGCCGTCCGCCCGTCGCTGCGCGATCCCCGCAACTGGCCGATGTTCGCCGCCATGCTCGGCGCCTTCGCCATCGCCCGCCTGCCGTGGATGCTGCAGCGTGCGCTCGGCCGGGGCGTCGGCTGGATCAGCTGGCGCCTGCTCGGCAGCCGCCGTCGCGCCGCCGAGGTCAACCTGCAGCTGTGCTTCCCGGAGAAGGACGAAGCCTGGCGCCAGCGCCTGGTGCGCGACAGCTTCGACGCGCTGGGCGTGGGCGTGCTCGAGTGCATCCGCGCCTGGTGGGGCAGCATCGACCGCATCCGCCCGCAGGTGAAGATCGAAGGCCTCGAGCATCTGCGGCAGATGCAGGCCGAAGGCCGCGGCGTGCTGCTGGTGTCCGGCCACTTCATGACCCTGGAGATGTGCGGCCGCCTGCTGTGCGACTACGTCGATCTTTCAGGCATGTACCGCAAGCACAAGAACCCGGTGTACGAATGGGCGGTGAAGTTCGGCCGCCTGCGTTATGCCAAGGCGATGTTCGCCAACGAGGACATCCGCGCGACCGTGCGCCACCTGAAGAAGGGCGGCTTCCTCTGGTATGCGCCGGATCAGGACATGCGTGGCAAGGACACCGTGTTCGTGCCGTTCTTCGGCCATACCGCATCCACCATTACCGCCACCCACCAGCTGGCGCGGATGACCGGCTGCGCGGTGATTCCGTACTTCCACCGCCGCGAGGGCGGGAAGTACTTCCTGAAGATCGGCGCACCGCTGGAGAATTTCCCCAGCGAGGATGTGGAAGCCGATACCACGCGGGTCAACCAGGCCATCGAAGAGATGGTGCGCGAAGCCCCGGACCAGTACCTGTGGATCCATCGGCGGTTCAAGCGCCAGCCCGGCGGCCGGAGCGATTTCTACAAGTAGCGGTGGGAGGGATGGCTTCATCCACGCATGGCGTGGATCTACTGCCTTGTGCGGCTTCATCCGCGTATGGCGTGGATTCAATGACGTGGGGCATTCTGAAGTAGATCCACGCCATGCGTGGATGCTCTTCGATTCCGTGCCGGGATTCACAACGGCCAGCGGCACCAGGCGTACGGGTACTCCCCCATCACGCACGCCAAGCCCGCACGGACCGGATTGGCCAGGATGTACATCGCCTTCTCGTGAAGGGATTCATCGCTGCGTACGGCGTGATCGTGGTAACCGTGCTGCCACAGCGACCCTCGCCGCTCCAATCGCCGATTCAGCAGCCGGCTGCTGCGTGATTTGAGCAGGGCCATGCACTCGGCCAGGGTTCCCCCGCGCAATTCCATCAACCAGTGCAGATGGTCGGGCATCACCACCCAGGTGAAGCTGTGGCTCACGCCCTTGCGCTCTACGAAGCGCAGTGCTTCAACCAGAATCGCTACGTTGGAAGCATCGGCAAAGAAGGATTCACGATCGAGGGTTACCGTAGTCAATGAATAGACGTTACCGGTGCAGGAGTAACGACCGTAGCGGAGTCTTGGGCTGGCCATGGCCTCAGCGTGCGATACACACGGAGGCACGGCTAGTGGAGGTTGGCGCGTGTTTGCGTCGGTAAAGCCCCATCCACGCATGGCGTGGATCTACTACGGCGACGTTCGTTCGGTGACCGCCCCATGCACGCCATGGCGTGGATCCACCATGGGGACGTTTGTTCAGTACGTGGAGTAGAGCCACGCCATGCGTGGATGGACGATCACACCACCGTCGGCGTGTCATCCGTTTCGCGGGCCAACAGGCTGCCGGCGAACAACGCGGCCAACAGCACGGTCAGGCCACCCCAGAACGCGGAATAGAAGGCCAGGTGCGTGTTAAGCGGGAACACGGTGACCGCCAGCGCCAGCATCGCCGGGCGCGCACGCTCACGGGCGGCGGCCGGTGCGTATCGCCAGGCCCGCCAGGCCTGGGCCACCGCAGCCAACCACAGCAGAAGGCCGATCACACCGGTTTCCGCCAGGATCTCCAGCACGATCTGATGGGCATGCAACGCCGGGGCATCGCCCCACACCGCCGGTTCGTCGCCAGACACGCAGGCCGGATAGGCATCGCGGAAACCGCGCGCGCCGACCCCGTTGATCGGGTGCTCTTCAATCATGCAGGCCGCGGCGTCCCAGATCCGCGCGCGCCCCGACAACGCCTCGTCGACACCGCGTTCGCTCCCCTCCCAGGCCATCGCCGTACGTGCGAAGCGCTCACGCAGCTGCGGCACGCTGGCGGTCAGCACACCCGCTCCGAGGACAGCGACCAGCCCCAGCAGCACCAACCGCTTCCAGCCGAACTGGCGCACGCCGCTGTAGGCCAGCACCAGCGCGAAGGTGATCCACGACGCGCGCGAGCCGGCCAGCAGCAGCACGCAGCCCAGCGCCGCCGCAGCCAGGACCCACCCTGGATTGCCGAAGCGGCGCGCCAGCGGCAGCAACAGGAACGGTGAAAGGCTGGCCAGCACCTGGCCGAACTTCAGGTTGCACGGCCCCAGCGCGCCACTGAGGCGATCGACCCATGCTGCCTCGCTGGCCGGGCACAACGCGTGACCGCTTACTGCAAACTTCAGTTGCTCAAGTGACCAGAACCACGGACTGGTACCCACAACCGCCTGCACCAGTGCATCCAGCGTCCACGCAGCGGTAATCAATGCGAGGCCACCGAAGGTCAGCCGCCGGCGTTCCGGCGTGGCCACGGCGATCGCCACCAGCCACATGAAGGGCAGGTAGCGCAGGCCGGCGGCCGCCTTGGTCCACGACGCCGCCGGATCGATCGCATCGAAGGCGGAGAACGCCTGCGGCAGCCAGTAACCGAGGAACAGGATCGAGGTCAGCGCCCACGCGGCGGGTGTCAGCAGGTGCGGGCGGCGCTGCAGGCGGCGCATGATCATGCGCACCGCGGCATACAGCGCGCCAAGACCCAGCACGGTTTCGGCGACGCCCGGCAACGGCCACAGCGCCACGTACGCCAGCACCCACCAGGGCGCCCAGCGCCCGGCGCGGTCCTCGCGCACGAGGGTTGCGGGGTCAGCCGGCGAGGTCGGCATAGAGGCGGAGGGTGTCGCGCTGCATGGCCTGCAGGGTAAACGGGATGCGGGTCGGCAAGGACGGCGGCTGCGCCAGCAGGGCCAGCGCACGTTCACCCAGCGCCCGTGCATCGCCCAGCGGCACGGCGCCGGCCGGCTGCAGCTGCTGCAGCAGTTCGCCGACGCCGCCATGGTCCCAGCCCAGTACCGGGCGACCGACCGACAACGCTTCGACCACGGTGCGGCCGAACGCTTCGGGCTTGTCCGAAAGCTGCAGCACCAGATCGCTGGCCGCATAGGCCTGGGCGATACGCGCGGTCGGCGTGCTGATCTGCACGGCGTCGGTCACGCCCAAAGCAGCCGCCTGCCGGCGCAGGTCGGCCACGTAGACTTCACGGCCGGGTTCATCGGTGCCCAGCATCCACAGCTGTGCCGGCACACCGGCCGCGCGTACATCCGCCAGCAACTGCAGCGCATGAGCATGCCCCTTCAGCCGGGTGCCACGCCCCGGCAGCAGCAGCAGCGGGCCCTCAACCTGCGCCAGCCACGGATAATCGGCTGCCAGCGCCAGTCGTGGCCGACGGTCGGCGCGGGCCACGCGGGGAAACTGTGCGACATCGACGCCGCGCGGAATCACCTGCAGCCTCGCTTCGGGAACCGACGGGTAGTGCCGCTGCACGTAGTCGCGCACGGTGTTGGACACGCAGATCACGCGTTCACCGCTGGTCATCACCGCGCTGTAGCGGCTGGGCGAGTTCAACCCGTGCACGGTGGTCACCCAATGCGGGCGCTGTGCGGCAGGCATCGCGCGGATCGCGTACAGGCCCAGCCAGGCCGGCAGCCGCGAACGGGCATGCACGATGTCGGCGCCAACTTCAGCGAACAGGCGGCGCAGGGTCGGCAGGTGGCGCAGGGTCAGCAGCGATTTGCGGCCGATATCAAGGGTGAGGTGCTCGGCACCGCTATCGAGCAGCGGCTGCACCAGGCGGCCACCGGCGGAGACCACCAGCGCACGATGGCCGGCAGCGACCAGGGCCGCAGCAATTTCCAGGGTCGAGCGCTCGACACCGCCGGAGTGCAGCGCCGGCAGCAACTGCACCACGGTCAATCGGCGCATCGAAGGGGCGGCCGCTTAGTCGGCCAGCACGAACACGGAACCGCAGTACGGGCACTGCGCTTCGCCGTTGGGCTCGTCTTCGATCGGCAGGTACACGCGCGGATGCGAGTTCCACAGCGCCATTTCCGGGGTCGGGCAGCTCAGCGGCAGATCGCTGCGGTGCACGGTGTAGCGCTTCTCGGCGTTGGCGGGCGCAGTGGCGGTATGGCTCATGGCGGATGTCGATGAACGGGTTGCGAGGCCTGTGATTCTAGCATCTGGGCCGCCCCGACATTGCGCCGCAACGGGTCTTTGCGCGTACCGGGCCGATTCCCTGCGGCCTTGCATGCCACCTCGGGACGGGGTGCCGGCGGAAATTCCCGATCGATCCTGCAGGTTCACGCCGAAAATCCACCGACAACGATATTTCCCGCATTTGGATCGAACTAAATGGCACTTGTCAGGTTGCCACGGCTGTTGCAGGATCGGGCCAGGTCGTAAACCGGCCCACTCCAATCCGACCCGATCGCATGGCCCGCCCCCACCGGACCGGTATCGCTTCTTCCACTGCCATCCCGGCGGGCGGAGCGATGCTGTCCGTGGTGTCCGCCGATGCGGGTTCTGCCCGCCGCCTGCCCTTCCGGGAGACCCCTGCATGACCCTGTCCGATCCACGCCGCGCCCTGCTTCCGCTCGCCCTGGCCCTGGCCTGTGCGACTACCGCGATGCCGGTGCTGGCACAGGGACTGCAGACCTCGTTCGAACCGGGCCAGCCGGCTCCGGCACCGGCCGCAGGCGCACTGCAGGTCACGATCGGCAACGGCCCTGCTGCGCCTTACGCCGCCAAGCGCAATGCGGGCTACAGCGGCCTGCATGCACTGCGCTACAGCAGCGAAGGCGGCAGCGCGCGACGCGAGCTGTTCAAGGCGGACATGACCATCGAGGCCGATACCACCCTGTCATGGCTGGTGCTGCCGGAGATCGTCGGCAAGGACACCGTGGCCTCGACCTATGTGTCACTGGACCTGCTGCTGGACGATGGCAGCCGCGTTTCGGCCAGCGCTGCACGCGACCAGCATGGCGTGGCCATCGGTGCGCGCGCGCAGGGCGATTCGAAGACGCTGTATCCGCAGCAGTGGGCGCGCAAGGCGGTGCGGCTGGGCGACGTGCCCGCGCTGAAGGGCCGCCGCGTGGTGGCGATCGAACTGGACGTGGCCAGTGCCGACGGTGCACCGGTCTCGGGCTGGATCGATGACGTGCGCCTGGACACAGTGCCACGTCAGCAGCCAGCGCGCGTCTCCGACTGGGTGCTGACCACCCGTGGCACCCAGGCCAACGGCACCTTCTCGCGCGGCAACAATTTCCCGGCCACCGCGGTACCGCACGGATTCAACTTCTGGACCCCGGTGACCGATGCCGGCGCACTGAACTGGCTGTACCGCTGGAACGAACAGAACGACGCACAGAACCGCCCGCAGCTGCAGGCGCTTGCGCTGAGCCATCAGCCCAGCCCGTGGATGGGCGACCGCCAGACCTTCCAGGTGATGCCCTCGGCCAGCCGTGGCGTGCCGGAGGCCGACCGTCGCAAGCGCGCGCTGTCATTCGAGCGCAGCCATGAAAGCGCGCGCCCGTATCGCTACGACGTGCGCTTCGACAACGGCATCGCGGCCGCCATCGCGCCGACCGATCATGCCGCGCTGTTCCGCTTCGAGTTCCCCGAGGGCGGCGACGCCAACCTGCTGTTCGACAATGTCGATGCACGCGGTGGCCTGACCCTGGACGCTGCCACGCAGACACTGTCCGGCTACACCGATACGCGCAGCGGCCTGTCCAACGGCGCCAGTCGCATGTACGTGGTGGCCAGCTTCGACAGGCCGTGGCGCAGCAGTGGGCGCCTCAACACCGGCCGACCGACCGGTTACATCAAGTTCGATGCCGGCAGCGACCGGCGGGTGACCATGCGCATCGCCACCTCGCTGATCTCGGTGGAGCAGGCACGGCACAACCTGGCCCTGGAAATCTCCGCAGCCGATACGCTGGAAAGCGTGGCCGGCCGTGCGCAGGATGCATGGGATGCGCGCCTGGCCCGTTTCGACATCGGCGATGCCAGCGACGACCAGAAGACCACGCTGTATTCCAGCCTGTACCGGCTGTTCCTGTACCCCAATTCCGGCCATGAGAACGTGGGCAGCGCCGCCGAACCGGAGTGGCGCTACGCCAACCAGGCCAGCGCCAGCGATGACAACACCGAGGGCAGCGCGACCCGCAGCTATGCCGCCGTGCGCGACGGCAAGGTGTTCGTCAACAACGGCTTCTGGGACACCTTCCGCACCACCTGGCCGGCCTATGCGCTGCTCACGCCCGACGATGCCGGGCAGCTGGTGCAGGGCTTCATCGAGCAGTACCGCGCCGGCGGCTGGATCGCACGCTGGTCGTCGCCGGGCTACGCCGATCTGATGGTCGGCACCAGCTCCGATGTGGCCTTCGCCGATGCATGGCTGAAGGGCGTCGGCGGTTTCGATCCGGCCGAGGCCTATGCCGCCGCGCTGAAGAACGCGACCGTGGTGCCGCCGGACCGCCATGTCGGCCGCAAGGGCATGAACCGTTCGACCTTCCGCGGCTATGCCAGTGCCGACGTGCACGAAGGCATGTCGTGGACGATGGAAGGCGCACTCAATGACTTTGGCATCGCCAACATGGCCGATGCCCTGGCCAAGCGCGCGACCGCGCCCGCCGCACGCGAGCGCTACAGCACCGAGGCCGACTACTTCCGCCATCGCGCCGCCAGTTACGCGACGATGTTCGATCCGGCGGCAGGCTTCTTCCAGGGCCGCAAGGCCGATGGTCGCTGGCGCGTGGACGCAAAGGCCTACGATCCGCGCGTGTGGGGCCACGACTACACCGAATCCAATGGCTGGACCTTCGCCTTCACCGCCGCCCATGACGGCGAAGGCCTGGCCGCGTTGTATGGCGGCCGCGAAAAGCTGGCGGCGAAGCTGGATACCTTCTTCGCCACGCCGGAAACCGCGGACCCGGCACTGGCCGGTTCCTACGGCGGCACCATCCACGAGATGACCGAAGCGCGCGACGTGCGCATGGGCATGTATGCGCACAGCAACCAGCCGGCGCACCACATCCCGTGGATGTACCTGTACGCCGGGCAGCCGTGGAAGACCCAGCAGCACGTGCGCGAGATCCTGTCGCGGTTGTACGTCGGCAGCGAGATCGGCCAGGGCTACCCGGGCGATGAGGACAACGGTGAAACCTCGGCATGGTACGTACTGGCCTCGCTGGGCCTGTACCCGCTGCGCATGGGCGCCCCGGAGTACGTGATCGGCTCGCCGGCATTCGAGCATGCACGGGTGGAGCTGCAGGGTGGCGCGGTGCTGACCGTGAACGCGGCCAACAACTCGCGTGAGAACGTCTACGTGCAGTCGCTGAAGATCAACGGTACGCCGTGGACGAAGACCTGGGTGCCGCACGACCTGATCGCCAAGGGCGCGACCCTCGACTTCGTGATGGGACCCCGCCCCTCGCGCTGGGGCAGCGGCGTGGACGATGTGCCGCGCTCGTTGACCGCGCGCGGCCAGCACCCGCAGCTGCTGCACGACCTGCTCGGCAGCGGCGCGAAGGCGACGCTGGCCGATGGCCGTGCCCTGCCCGCGCTGGTCGATGACGATGCCGGCACCACGGTGGGTCTGGGCGCCGGTGCAACCATCGCGCTGACCGGCCTGGCCGAGGGCACCCCGACGATGTACACGCTGACCAGCGGTGACGGCCGCATCCAGGGCGGTGAGTGGACGCTGGAGGCGCGCAACGGTGGCGGCAGCTGGGCCGTGCTCGACCAGCGCAGCGGCGAAGACTTCGAATCCGCCCGCCAGACCCGTCCGTTCCGCATCGCCAAACCCGGTCGTTACAGCGAGTACCGCCTGCGCCTGGCGGCACCGGCACGGCTGCCGCTGGCGGAGATCGAACTGCTGGCGGCCGGCACCGTACAATGAGCTGCATGCGCTTCCGTCTACTGCCTCTGGCCCTTGTTGCCCTGTCCTTCTCAAGCTTCGGCCAGACCCAGGCGTTCGATACGCAGCTGACCCGCGACGGCGTGACGCTGAACTACCAGGACGCCCGTGGCGCCCTGGCCGCACCGCAGCGCAAGCGGGTGATCGATACGTTCTTCTTCGCGTACCTGCGCGAACGTGCGGACTTCCATCCCGCTGCGCCGTCAATGGTGCGCATCGTGATCGATCCGGCCTACACCGGCATCGCCTTCGTCGGCGACAAGGACCAGGCAGCGACGATCACCATCAATCCGGGTTGGCTGGCGCAGCATCCGAACGACATCGACCTGGTCACCCACGAGGCGATGCACATCGTGCAGGGGTATCCCGGCTACGGCGATGCACGGGTACCGGGCTGGCTGGTGGAAGGCATCGCCGACTACGCGCGCGACCGCTACGGCATGGACAACGCCGCCGCTGGCTGGGCATTGCCGGTGAAGGTCGAGAAGGGGCAGAACGTCGACAGCGGCTACCGGGTGACCGGTGCGTTCCTGAAGTGGGCGGAGGCGGAACATCCCGGCCTGGTGCTGGCACTGGACAAGGCCCTGCGCGACGGCCGCTATGCACCGGCGCTGTGGCAGAAGCACACCGGCAAGGCACTGCCGGCGCTGTGGGCGCAGTACGCCAAGCCGCGTTCGGATGCACCGGCGCCGGCACGGCGCGGCAAGCGCTGACCGCAGGTAGCACCGTGGCTTGCCCGGCGAAACGCCTGTTTCGCCGCGCTGCGCGCCCGCCTGGCATGGCCCGGCATGACCTGCCCAACGGGATCTCATTACGATCTCACGCGGAGTAATCCGACAAGTCGGATAGGCGCCTGTTCACAACAGCACGCGGCAGCAACCGACATCGTGACTGAGCGAGGGTCGCTAACCTTGCTTGCATGAAAATCAGAACCAAGGTCGGTAGGCGCAAAGCGGTCGTTGTGCTGGTGACAGGAGCAGCCATTGCACTGATCACGACCGCGATCTGGACGAGAAGCAACACGCCGAGCGTTCTCGCTGTTGCCACCCAAGAGCAGCAGACCGTACGGGTTCGTATCAACGGAAAAGATGCTGCGATCGAGACGACGCAGGCCGCAAGCGTTGCCGCCGCCGGGACTCAGTTGATTGCAATTCGCCGAACGTTGTCGCCCCAGCAGGCCCTTCTGCTGGCGCAGGACATAGCGCGTTGCACAAACGCCGCAAGCTTGGCGGAAACAGACATTCCGACGGGACTGACTCCCGACCAGCAGCGTGAGTTCCGGGAAAACGTTCTGGGTGACTCAGACTGCTCCGCTCTTGAATCAGAACACTCCATCTATGACCTCGCCTACTACGCGGCGTCAGACGGCGACTCCACTGCGAAATTGATGTTCTCGGGACTGGCGTCTCATCAGTTCGACGATGAGCACTCCATGTTCGATGAAGAGCTCGTCAAGCGATTCAAGGAAGCGACAGTGAGATTCCTCAACGAAGCCGCGGACTCGGGTGACAGCAATGCCCTGATGCTTCTTGCGGCCACCTTTGAGGATGGCCTGCATGTGCCTCGCGATGCAGCACGCGCACACGCCTATGCGCGCGCATTCAGCCAGGCCAGTGGCGGCAAGGGGCTTCGCTATGCCGAGCGGCTCTGGAGCCAACTCTCACCGGACCAGCAACGGGAATCGAACCGATGGCATATCGAGATATCGAATCGAAGAAAAGGAGAAATGAAATGAAAGGAAAGTCGAAACGCAATCGCTGGCTGATGACCGTGGTCGCGTGCCTGGGAGGCGCAGCAATCGCAGCGTCGGTTGGGACATTCTACTGCGGCAAGGCCTGCAATGTAGCCGGGGATATGGTGGCGGAGGAAGGGTGACCATCGGAGATATTTCGGTAGCTCAATAGCTACCACTGCGGCACACCTTGGTTGCCACGTTCGCTCAGTAGCGCCAGGCCACACCCGGCGAAATGCCTGATTCGCCACGCTGCGCGCTCGCCGGGCATGGCCAGGCGCTACCACATCACTGCCTCAGCGCGACCGCACGAAGCCGGCGTAGAGCGCGAACAGCTGCTGAAAGTACCGCCGCGTCACTCGATTGCGCATGACACCCTCGCCCATGAAAAGTTGGTCGGGCCCAGGGTGGGAAGGCCGGTCCGGTCCCTTCCCACGGCCGGGCCGCGTGGGCGTATTGGGCCGCAACGGCGTTGCAGGGACATGACCGGGCGGCGTAGCGCGTGTGGCACAGGCCGGCGGGCGGTAGAGCCGGCCGCTGGCCGGCTGCGGTGGTGGTGGACATGATTGCGGTTGCTGGCCAGCGGCCGGCACTACCCGTTTCCGCTTTGCGGAAACAGAAACGCGCCCGGGGGGCGCGCTTCTGAGCTGACGCTGGAAAGAAGGCTTACGCCTTCTTTTCCGCTTCCAGCTGCTTGCGGATCTGCGCATCCACCGCCGCAATGGCGGTCATGTTCAGGATCCTGCGCGAGGTCGCGCTGGTGGTCAGGATATGCACCGGCTTGTTCACGCCCATCAGGATCGGGCCGATCGCCACGCCGTCGGTGAACACACGCACCAGGTTGTAGGCGATGTTGGCCGCTTCCAGGTTCGGCAGCACGAACAGGTTGGCACGGCCCTGCAGGGTCGAGCCCGGCAGCAGCTTCTGGCGCAGCGCCTCATCCCATGCGGTGTCGCCCTGCATTTCGCCGTCCACGTTCAGACGCGGGTTGCGCTTGAGCAGCAGCTCGCGCACCTGGCGCATCTTCAGCGCGTCCTTGGAATCGTGGCTGCCGAAGTTGGAGTGCGACAGCAGCGCCACCTTCGGCTCGATGCCGAACAGCTTCATGCGGTAGGCCGCCTGCAGGGTCGCTTCGCACAGCTGCTCGGCGGTCGGGTCTTCCTGCACGTGGGTATCGACGAAGAAGAACACGCCCTGCTGGTTGATCACGCCGGTCATCGCCGAGGTCGAGGTGACCTTCGGCTCCAGCGGCAGCACGCTGCGCACGTAGCCCAGCTTCTTGTGGAAACGGCCGACGATGCCGGTCAGCATCGCATCGGCTTCGCCACGGGCCACCATCACTGCAGCGATCAGGGTCGGGCGCGAACGCATCAGGTTCTTCGCCGCGGCCACGGTCACGCCACGACGGCCGGTCAGGCCGTGGTAGTACTGCCAGTACTCGTTGAAGCGCGGGTCGTCGTTGATGTTGGTGACTTCAACGTTCTCGCCGATCTTCAGGCGCAGGCCGAGGCGCTCGATGCGCGACTCGATCACTTCCGGGCGGCCGATCAGGATCGGGTGCGCCAAGCCGTCATCGACCACGTTCTGCACCGCCTGCAGCACCACTTCCTCTTCGCCCTCGGCATACACAACGCGCTGCTTGTCGCTGCGCGCGCGGTCGTAGACCGGCTTCATCATCAGGCTGGTGCGGTAGACGAACTGGGCCAGCTTGTCGCGGTAAGCGCCCATGTCGTCGATCGGGCGCGAGGCCACGCCCGAGTCCATCGCGGCCTGGGCCACGGCGGCCGACAGCTCCACCAGCAGGCGGCGGTCGAACGGGCGCGGGATCAGGTATTCACGACCGAAGCTCGGGGTCTCGCCGCCATAGGCCGAACCCATGTCGGTGGCCGCACGACGCGCCAGCGCCGCGATGGCGCGCACGCAGGCGATCTTCATTTCCTCGTTGATCGCGGTCGCGCCCACGTCCAGCGCACCACGGAACAGGTACGGGAAGCACAGCACGTTGTTGACCTGGTTCGGGTAGTCCGAACGGCCGGTGCCGATGATCGCGTCCGGACGGGCGGCGCGCGCCAGCTCCGGCATGATTTCCGGAGTCGGGTTGGCCAGCGCGAAGATCACCGGATCCGGCGCCATGGTCTTGACCATGTCGGCAGTCAGGATGCCCGGCGCCGACAGGCCCAGGAAGATGTCCGCGCCGTCGACGATCTCGGCCAGGGTGCGCTTGTCGGTGTCGCGCGCATAGCGCTGCTTTTCCGGGTCCAGGTCGGTACGGCCCGTGTGGATCACGCCCTCGCGGTCGAAAGCCAGGATGTTCTCCGGCTTCAGGCCCAGCTGCACCAGCATGTTCACGCAGGAAATGCCGGCCGCGCCCATGCCCGTGGTCGCCAGCTTCACTTCCTCGATCTTCTTGCCGGTGATCGCCATGGCGTTGAGCACCGCTGCGCCGACGATGATCGCCGTGCCGTGCTGGTCGTCATGGAACACCGGGATCTTCATGCGCTCGCGCAGCTTGCGCTCGACCACGAAGCATTCCGGCGCCTTGATGTCTTCCAGGTTGATGCCGCCGAAGGTCGGCTCCAGCGAGGCGATGATGTCGACCAGCTTGTCCGGGTCGGTTTCATCCACTTCGATGTCGAACACATCGATGCCGGCGAACTTCTGGAACAGCACACCCTTGCCTTCCATCACCGGCTTGCCGGCCAGCGCGCCGATGTTGCCCAGGCCCAGCACCGCGGTGCCATTGGAGATCACCGCCACCAGGTTGCCGCGGGCGGTCAGCTCGCTGGCCTGCTGCGGGTCGGCCTTGATCGCTTCACAGGCGTACGCCACGCCCGGCGAATACGCCAGCGACAGGTCGCGCTGGGTCAGCATGGGCTTGGTAGCGGAAACCTTGATCTTTCCCGGCGGGGACATCCGGTGGTAATCGAGGGCGGCCTGTTTGAAATCTTCGTTGGACATCGATGTGGGTTACATGAATGGGCAGAAGGGACAGGGGATGATACCCCCGTTGGAGCGTCTGGACCTGTCGCTATCCTGTCGCAGGCATGCTGCGACCGCACAATTCCGTGCCGTATGCGACGGTACCGCGAGACCAGCTTCGGCGCTCCGCATGACAGCCATGGGTCGCCTTGAAACGCCGCGGGGCCGTACCACTGTCGTGATCGGCCCCGCGGTACCACACACCTGGATCAGCCCCTGGCCGGCAGCGCCTCGGGCACGGCATCGATCAGCGGCGGCAGTTCGCTTTCGCGGCCATCCAGCGCCAGCTTCAGGCGGTTGCGGTCCAGCGCCCCCTCCCAGCGCGAGACCACCACGGTGGCCACGGCATTGCCGATGAAGTTGGTCAGCGAGCGGCATTCGCTCATGAAGCGGTCCACGCCCAGGATCAGCGCCATGCCGGCCACCGGCACCTCCGGCACCACGGCCAGGGTGGCGGCCAGGGTGATGAAGCCGGCGCCGGTGACGCCGGCCGCGCCCTTGGAGCTGAGCATGGCGACCAGCAGCAGGGCAATCTGATGGCCCAGGGTCAATTCGGTGTTGGTGGCCTGGGCGATGAACAGCGCGGCCAGGGTCATGTAGATGTTGGTGCCGTCCAGGTTGAACGAGTAGCCGGTCGGGACCACCAGGCCCACCACTGACTTGCTGCAGCCGGCGCGTTCCATCTTCTCCATCAGCGACGGCAGCGCCGACTCCGACGAGGACGTGCCCAGCACCAGCAGCAGTTCGGCCTTCAGGTAGCGCGCCAGCTTGAACACCGAGAACCCGCACAGGCGGCAGACCACGCCCAGGATCACCGCTACGAACAGGAATGCGGTGAGGTAGAACGAGCCGACCAGCCAGGCCAGGTTGACCAGCGAACCGACGCCGTACTTGCCGATGGTGAAGGCAATCGCACCGAAGGCGCCGATCGGGGCGGCCTTCATCAGGATGTGCACCAGCTTGAACACCGGGGCGACCAGCGCCTCCAGGAAGTTCAGGATCGGCTTGCCCTTCTCGCCCACCGATGCCAGGGCGATGCCGAACAGCACCGCGATGAACAGCACCTGCAGGATGTTGCCATCGACGAAGGCGCTCACCAGCGTCTTCGGAATGATGTCCATCAGGAAGCCGACCAGGGTCAGGTCGTGCGACTTCTCGACGTAGCTGTGCACCGCGGTCTGGTCCAGCTCGGCCGGGTTGATGTTCATGCCGGCGCCGGGCTGCACCACATGCGCCACGATCATGCCGACGATCAGCGCCAGCGTGGAGAAGAACAGGAAGTACGCCATCGCCTTGGCGAATACGCGGCCCACCGTGCGCAGGTGGGTCATGCTGGCGATGCCGGTGACGATGGTCAGGAAGATCACCGGCGCGATGATCATCTTCACCAGGTTGATGAAGGCGTCGCCGAGCGGCTTCATCTTCTCGCCAACCAGCGGTTCGTAGTGGCCGAGGATGGCGCCCAGGACGATCGCCACGATCACCTGGAAGTACAGCTGGCGATAGATCGGCAACGGCTTTGCAGGCGCCGGGGCTGCGGTCGGGATGTGCATGGCGGACTCCGGAAGGGGCGTTTTCAGGCACGTACGGCCCCAGCACTGCACGGGAACCGTTACCGTGGAAACTGTTCGCAGGCCCTGTGCTGCACGCGCAGGGGGTGCGACCAATGGACGCCTTTGTACGCGCCGGGCACGCCGGCGCAGATAACCTATTGGTACTAGCCCCCCGGTTCAGGTGGCAGCGGTGCCTACACTGGCGCCGCACCGCCCGATCACGGGGAGGCCGGTGGCCCGAGCTGAACGGCCGGGCGCGTCATTGCGAAAGTTCCGGCCCTTGCGGCCGTTGTTGTCCTGTCCACACGCAATCTGAGAGAGCCGCACACAACATGCGCCCGATTCCCACCTTGCTGGCCTTGTCGCTGGCCGCCCTTCCCGCCTTCGCTTCGGCTGCCGATTTCGACAACTGGCCGACCAAGTACGCCTTCGGCGACGGCACCGAGCTGGCCGCTACCGCCAACATCGCCTACGACTACAACGATTTCTCCTCGGGCAGCGGCCTTGAGGACGACGATGCCGTGCGCCGCAAGGAGTTCGGTGCAACGCTGAAGAAGAAGGGCGTCTACGACGCGATGGTCTACTACGACTTCCAGGCCGACACCTGGCTGGACGTATTCGTGCGCTTCGAGAGCAAGGCCTTCTTCGGCCGCGACATCGGCCGCTTCCGCTTCGGCTACATGAAGACCCCGGTCGGCCTGGATGCGAATACCTCTTCGCGCGCCGGCAGCTTCCTGGAAACCGCACTGCCCGTGCAGGCCTTCTACGCAGGTCGTCGTACCGGCGTGGAATGGGTGCTGGAACGCCCGCAGTACCTGCTGCAGGCCGGCGCCTATGGCGGCAAGGACCTGCAGGGTGACAACCCCGGCACCACCCAGGCGGTGCGTGCGGTGTGGACCCCGGTGAAGGCACCCGGTGACGTGATCCACCTGGGCCTGGCCTATTCGCAGGAAAATCCGCGCGGCTACAGCGATGGACGCGACGTCCACCACGAAGCCAGCGCACGCCTGCGTGCCCGCCCGGAAGCCGGCCTGACCGATATCCGCTTCGTCGATTCCGGCGCGCTGGTCACCGCCGACCAGATCCGCCGCACCGGCCTGGAAGGCATCTGGATCCGCGGCCCGTTCTCGCTGCAGGCCGAAGCCCTGCGCGCCACGGTCACCCGCAATGACGGCAAGCCCGACTACACCGGCAGCGGCCAGTACGCGATGGCCAGCTGGGTGTTGACCGGCGAATCGCGCCCGTACAACGCCGGTGCGGTGGCCAACATCAAGCCGGCCCACGACTACGGCGCAGTGGAACTGGTGGCCCGCTACAGCCGCCTCGACCTCGACGACGGCAGCATCCTCGGCGGTCGCCAGCACGACCTGACCCTGGGCGCGAACTGGTACCTGACCAGCCATTTCAAGTTCCAGGCCAACTACGTGAAGGTCGACGCCAGCCGTCGTGGCGTGCACAGCACGCCGGAGATCTTCGAACTGCGCGCGCAGATGCACTTCTGACCCCTTCCACGTCAGACCCCGGCGGGCGTGCACGTCACGCCCGCCGGCCCTGCGTAGACTGCCGCCATGTACTGGCTCAGCCGCCACCGGATGCTGTTGCTCACCCTGCTGGTCATGGTCGGCGGCACCGTGCTGTGCGCCGTCGCCGCCGGCCACTACGCCTGGCGACGCGCCCTCGGCGAGGAAAGCAGCCAGGTGCAACGCCAGCTTCAACTGTACGGCCAGGGCCTGCAGCAGCGTATCGACCGATTCGGTACGTTGCCGCAGGTGCTGGCGCTTGATCCGGATCTTCTGCACGCACTACGCGTGCCGCCCTCGCCCACCGAACGGCAGCGGCTGAACCTCAAGCTGCAACGTGCCAATGAAGTCACCCGCGCTTCGACCCTGACTCTGGTCGGTCACGATGGCGTGGCCGTGGCGGCGAGCAACTGGGACCAGCCGACCACCAACGTCGGCGAGAACTACAGCTACCGCCCCTATTACCGCCAGGCGCTGGCCCAGGGCCGTGGCCGCTTCTACGGGATCGGCATGACCACCGGCGTGCCCGGCTACTACCTGTCGCAGGCCATCGAGGAAGACGGCAAGCGACTGGGCGTGGTGGTGATCAAGGTCGAGCTGTCCGCACTGGAACAGGAATGGCTGAGCAGCCCGGACGTGGTGCTGGCCAGTGACGACCACGACGTGGTCTTCCTGGCCAACCGCGATGCCTGGCGCTACCGCCTGCTGCGCCCGCTGGGTGCCGATGAGCGCCGCGAGATGCTGGACGCCCGCCAGTACGCCGATCGCACCCTGCAGCCACTGCGCGCACGTACCGAGGATGTACTGGCCGATGGCGGCCGCATGGTGCGCCTGCTGGACCCGGCATTGCCGCAGCCGATGCTGTGGCAGAGCCTTGAGCTGCCGGCCGAAGACTGGAACCTGCACCTGCTGCACGACGCCAGTGCCGCCACCGCCGCCGGCCGTGCGGCCGCGCTTACCGGAGGTGCCGCATGGCTGGCGCTGGGCTTCCTGGTGCTGTTCATACAGCAGCGCCGGCGCCTGGCCAAGCATCGCCTGCGCAGCCGCCGCGAGCTGGAAACCCTGCTCAAGCAGCATGCACAGGAACTGCGCACCGCACAGGATGGCCTGCTGCAGGCCGCCACCGATGCCGACAGCGGCCTCAGCCGCAGCCTTGAACACCTGCCGCAGGGCGTGGTGGTGATCGACCGGGACCTGCGTCTGGTCGCATGGAATTCGCGCTACCTGGAACTGTTCCGTTTCCCGCTGGACCTGGTGCGCGTGGGGCGGCCCATCGAGGAACTGTTCCGCTTCAACGCACGCCGTGGCCTGCTCGGTCCCGGCCCGGTCGACGAGGCCATCGAGCGTCGCCTCAACCACCTGCGCAGCGGCCGTCCGCACATGCGCGAAAGTGAGAAGGACGACGGTACGGTGCTGGAGATCCGCGGCAACCCGCTGCCCGACGGCGGTTTCGTCACCAGCTACGCCGACATCACCAGCTACAAGAATGCTGCACGCGAACTGCGCTCGCTGGCCGATGCACTGGAACACCGCATCGCCGAACGTACCCACGACCTGGACGAAGCACGTCGCGAAGCCGAGCAGGCCAATCGCTACAAGACCCGCTTCGTCGCCTCGGCCGTGCACGACCTGCTGCAACCGCTCAACGCAGCACGCATGTTCGTCTCGGTGCTGCGCGGCAAGCTGAGCGACCCGGCGCAACAGCAGACCAGCGATCACATCGACGCTGCATTGGCCGCGCAGGATGCGATCCTCAACAGCCTGCTGGATATCGCGCGGTTGGAATCGGGCAGCCTGCCGACCCGTGTGCAGGCGTTCCGGCTCGGGCCGCTGCTGCAGACGCTGGCGCGCGAATTCGGCATCGCCGCGCAGTCACGTGGCCTGGTGGTGGACTGGGTCGATACCGATGCCGTGGTGGTCAGCGATGAAGCGCTGCTGCGCCGCATCCTGCAGAATTTCCTGTCCAACGCACTGCGCTACAGCGAACGCGGCCGTGTGCTGCTCGGCTGCCGTCGCCGCGAAGGCCTGCTGTGGATCGAAGTGCACGACCAGGGCCCCGGCATCCCCGATGCGTTGCAGGGCGAGATCTTCGAGGAATTCCGCCGCCTGCACGACGGCCAGCAGCGCGGTGCCGGGCTTGGCCTGGCCATCGTCGACCGCATCGGCCGCCTGCTCGGACACCCGATCCGACTGCGCTCGCAGCTGGGCCAGGGCAGCGTGTTCGCTGTGGGCGTGCCGTTCGGCGACGCCAGCGCGATTCCCGCCACCGCGCCCGCGCCGGTGCTGGCGCAGGAACCGGCGGCGGACAACCCGCTGCGAGGGCGCCGTGTGTGGGTAATCGATGACGATCCGCACGTGTGCGCGGCCAGCCGCGCGCTGCTGGAGCGGTGGGGCTGCGAGGTGCTGCTGGCCGATGGCCCGCAGGCAGCGCTGCAGTTGGCCACGACGGCAACCGTGCCGGAGCTGGTGCTGCTGGATGTGCGCATGGGTGACCACCACGGCCCGGTGCTGTACGAGACATTGGCAGAGCTGTGGCAGGCCCGCCCGCCGGTGGTGCTGGTCACTGCCGAGCGCGATGCGGGATTGCGTGAGATGGCTGCCGAGCGTGGCTGGGGAATGATGGCCAAGCCGGTGAAACCGCCGGCGCTGCGGGCGCTGATGAGTCAGTTGTTGATCCGGCATCGCGGGTGATTCCAGCCAACGGCGCAGCCCCTCGTGGGTGGTGCCTGGTTGGTCGTGGAAAGCAGAAGCCGTGGGTGGGCCGGTAGGGTTGGGTGCGCGGGGGACGCCGTGAATCCATCCCTGGAGGCTTGGCAGCCGCATCCATGCGGCTGACACCCCCGCGAACCCAACCCGACCGGCCTCTGACAGATTTCGGTGGCCTGCCACCCACGGAGAAGAAAAAGAAGAACAAAAGCCGGTCGCGCGCTGCGCTTGCTCGTGTAGAGCCGAGCCCATGCTCGGCATCGCGGACTGACCGCAAAGCAGCCGAGCGTGGGCTCGGCTCTACAAAAGGCGGCCTGCCAGGCTGCCTTTGCTTTTGATGTTCTTTTCTCTTCCGTGGATGGATGCGCACGGAACCTGTCCGTGGCCGGGCAGGTGGACTGCGCAGGGGCGTGAGCCGCATGGGCCCGAGGCATGCCTCGGGCGGGTTGGGCAGGACGCCCAACCCGGGTCTTGCCGTGTGCGCAGGACAGCGCACACGAGCAAGCGGCGACCGAGCTTACATGGACGTACTTGCAGCGGCCCCTGCGCAGTCCACCTGCCCGGCCTCACCCATGAACTGCTCTACGTGTCCACCCACGAGGGGCTGCGCCGTTGGCTGGAAACTACAACCCGATGCCGGCGTCGCCCTCGGGCTCCAGCGCCTTCACCAGCACCGCCGCCTGCGTGCGGCTATGGCACTCGAGTTTCTTCAGGATCGCGGTGACATGCACCTTCACCGTGTTCTCGGCCAATCCCAGCGTATAGGCGATCTGCTTGTTGAGCAGGCCATCGGCCAGGCACAGCAACACGCGGAACTGCTGCGGGGTCAGCTGGGCCAGGCGGCTGGCCAGCAGCGCATCGGCCTCCGAGCGCTCGGCGGCCATCGCCGGGAACCACAGGCCACCATCGAGCACAGTCTGCACCGCCTCGCCGATGGTCTCGGCCGGAGCCGACTTCGGGATGAAACCGGCGGCACCGAACTGCTGCGCGCGGCGGATCACACGGGGGTGATCGTTGGACGAGAGGATCACCACCGGGATGTCCGGATGCGAGCCGCGCACGTGCAGCAGCGCGGAAAAGCCGTGCGCGCCGGGCATGGTCAGGTCGAGCAGCACCAGGTCCACGTCCGGGTGCGCGTCGAGGGCTTCGGCCAATGCCTCGGCGCTGGCGACCTCGCGCACCTGCGCCAGCGGCAGGCTCTGCCGCAATGACTGCACCACCGCCGAACGCAGCAGCGGGTGGTCATCGGCGATCAGGATGGTGTATTCGCTCATGCCGCCATTGTACGGGCAGGCCGTCGCCTCAGCGCCCTGCCGGCTCCACGCTGCTGCGCCAGGCATCGAGGAACTGGCGGCGCTTGAGTGCATCCAGGTACACCAGCAGGCCCGGGCCCAGCTGGATCGGGCGACGGCTGCGGCCGGGTGCATCGTCGCCACGTGCGTTGCCGGTCACGATCGGCATCAGCCGTGCCTCGCGTGACAGCACCTGCTGGCCACGCGGCGACAACAGGTAGTCGAGGAAGCGCCGGGCTTCTTCCGGGTGTGGGCCGGTGCGTGGAATCACCGCGGTACGCAGTACCACCAGCGTGTAGTCCTCAGGCTCCACAATCGCCAGCGGAGCACCCGCGTCGATGCGCGCCTGCGCGTAAGAGCCGAGCACGTTGTAGACCAGCGACAGCTGTCCGCTGGCCACCTTGTCCAGTAGCACGCCGGTGCGCTCCTCGCGCACCACGTCGTTGTCGCCCAGCGCGCCCAGCAGCGCACCGGCGATGCTGCCACGCTGCGCATCCTGCGTTGACAGCAGGTAGCCGACGCTGCTGCGTTCGATGTCATAGGTGCCGACCCTGCCGCGCAGCGGTGCACCTTCGGCGCGCAACCGGTCCAGCAGTTGCCGGCGCGTGTGCGGCACCCTCGCAGCCGTCAGCGCGCGGGTGTTGTAGACCATCACCACCGGCTCATAGCTGATGCCGAATGCCTCGTTGCGCCACTGCGCCCAGGCCGGCAGCGCGGTGGTCTGAGCGGAGCGGTGCGGCAGTGCATGACCATCGTTGACCAGCTTGGTCTGCAGGTCCATGCCACTGGAGATCAGCAGGTCCGGCGATGCCGGTCCGCCGCGGTCGTGCAGGTACCGCGCGTACAGGTCCTGGGTGATGATGTCCTCGTACACCACTTCGGTGCCCGGGTGCAGCCGCTGGTAGTCGGCGATGACCACCGCGAACACTTCGATGTCGGTGGTGCCGTGGATGCGCAGCTGCGCCGTGGTCTTTGCCTGTGCGGGAAAACGGCGCACATCGCCGGGCGCGGCCAGCACCGGCAGGGCCAACAGCAGGGCAACGGCGGTGGCGAACAGGCGGATCATGAACTGCTCCGGGGCAGGCGGATGGTAGCGATCAAACCACCCTGCGGACGGTTGCTGAGATCGATGCGGCCGCCATGGCTGTCGACCACGCGCTTGACGATGGCCAGGCCCAGCCCGGCGCCGCCGGACGGCGCGCCCTCGCCACGGGCGAAGCGCTCGAACACGCGTTCGGCATCGGCGGCGGCAATGCCGGCACCGTGGTCGGCGATGGTCAGCACGGCCTGCCCGCCTTCCACGGTCAATGCGATCTGCAACGGACCGTCGCCGCCGTACTTGAGTGCATTGTCGACCAGGTTCTTGATCGCCTCGCGCAGCAGCAGCGCATCGCCATGCACCTGTACCGGCTCGGCAGTCATCGCCAGCTGCACGCGCGGCGCCGGGCCGGCCTGCGGCAGCGCTTCATGCAGGGCCTGGTGCACGGTCTCGGCCAGATCCACTGCAGCAAAGCGCTGCAGATGCGAACGATGGATCACGCTGGCATCGCTGAGCAACTGATTCAACAACCGGCTCATGTGGGTGGCGTTGCGCTCGATCGCCTGCAGGCTGCGCCGCATGTCTTCGGGATCGTCGTCATCCAACGCCAGCTGTGCCTGCGCACGCAATGCCGCTAACGGCGTGCGCATCTGGTGCGCGGCCTCGGCCATGAACGCGCGCAGCGTCTCGTTGCTGCTGGACAGCCGTTCCATGAAGCGGTTCAACGCCGCCACCATCTGGTCCATCTCGCGCGGTACACGGGCATCCAGCGGCTTCAGGTCAGAGGGCTCGCGGCGTGACAGCTCGCGTTCCACCCGCACCAATGGCCGGAATGCGCGATGCACGCCAAAGGCCACCAGCGCCAGCAGCAGGCCGGACAGCACACCGATCGCCAGCAGTGCGCGGTTGACCATGTCCTGCGCGACCGCTTCACGCGCACGCCGGGTCTGGCCGACCTGCACCTGTACTTCGCCCTGCGCCGAGGCGGCGGCGAAACTGCGGCCGACCACCACGAAGCGCACGGTCTCGCCGCTGTAGGCGGCATCGAACAACTGCGGTTGCGTGCCGGGCCGGCGCGGCGGCGCCGGCAGGTCGCCATAGCCGGTGATCAGGTTGCCACGGCTGTCGGCGACCCGATAGAACACGCGGTCTTCCGGGGCCATCGCCAGCAGGTCCAGCGCCGCATAGGGCAGATCGACCTGCCATTGGCCATCGACCAGGGCCACCGAATCGGCAATGGACAACGCCGAGGACACCAACAGGTGATCGTAGGAACGGTTGGCGGCGCGCTGGCCATAGCCGCGCGCGGCAAACAGCAGAGCCACCGCGAACACCGCCAGCAACGCGCCGAGGTAGAGCAGCAGCGTGCGCCGCAGCGAGCCCGGTGCGGCGTTCGCGGTACGCGCGTCAGCCATCGGCGTCGGCGCTGTCATCACTGGCTTCCAGCAGGTAGCCAACGCCGCGCACCGTGGTGATGCGCAGCGGTGCACCTGCCAGCTTCTTTCTCAGGCGCCCCACATACAGCTCGATGGCATTCGGGCCGGCCTCGTCATCGAAGCCGAACAGCCCGTTGCCTATCTCATCCTTGCCGACCACCTGGCCGAGGCGGCCGACCAGGATCTCCAGCAGCCGGTACTCGCGGTTCGGCAGTTCGATCGGTTCGCCGTCGAGGCTGACCCGGTGCGCGGCATTGTCGAACTGGAAGCCACCGATCTGCACCACTTCGCTGGCCTGGCCGCGCGCGCGTCGCAGCAGCACGCGGCAGCGCGCTTCGAACTCGCGGAAATCGAACGGCTTGCCCAGGTAATCGTCGGCGCCGACGTCCAGCGCCTGCACACGGTCTTCGATGCCGTCGCGCGCGGTCAGCATCAGCACCGGTGTGCTGTCGCCGCGCTCGCGCATGCCGGCCAGCACGCGCAGGCCATCGAGCTTGGGCAGGCCGATATCCAGCACCACCAGGTCGAAGCTCTGGTAGCGCAGCACGCTGGCGGCGGCCAGGCCATCGGCCTGCCAGTCCACGGCGTGGCCGCTGCGACGCATGCGACGGATGATCGCATCGGCCAGATCCGGGTTGTCTTCGACCAGCAGCAGGCGCATGGGCACACGGGTGGGAGGGGAAACGAATGCTACCGCATGCCGCCGCCGCGCTTGCCGGGCGTGGCCCAGTGAGCGCAGCGGCCGGTTTTACGCTGCACCGCACAATCTGTTGACAGGACGATGACAGCTTGCCCGACCCAGACTGCGGCCGCGCACCGTCCGGTGCCCACGATTGCCGCGCGCCTGGCGCGCACCTGGGAGGGTTTGTGGAATTCACGTTTGCCTGGCGGCGCCCTGCCGCCATGATGGCGCTGGCTGCCCTGTCGGCGCCGGCCTTTGCCGCCGAAGACGACCGTCCGGTCACGGCCTCGCTCGGAGGCCGCCTGCACCTGGACTTCGCCACCTTCGACAACGACAACCGCGGTACGCCGAACAAGGACGACACCGAGATCCGTCGCGCCTGGCTGGACGTGTCCGGCAAGTTCTTCGTGGTCGACTACAAGCTGGAAGCCGATTTCTCCGGCGACCGCGTCGAGGCCAAGGACGTGTACCTGGCACGCAGCCTCGGCAAGGCCGGCAAGCTGACCGTGGGCCAGTTCAAGCAGTACTTCTCGCTGGATGACCGCACCAGCTCCAACTACGGCAGCTTCCTGGAGCGCGGCAACGCCGGCACCACGCTGGCGCCGCTGTACCGCCTGGGTGCGTCGTGGCAGGCCAACCCCGGTGACTTCACCTGGGCGGCCAGCATCTACAGCCTGGAAAGCATCGACGCCTGGCAGGTGAAGGGCCGTGCCGCCGGTGGCCGCGTCACCTGGGCGCCCTCGCCCAGCGATGGCGACGTGCTGCACCTGGGCCTGTCGCTGGCCCGTGAGGCCTACGACAACCCCGGCGCCAATGGCGTGCCTGGCCTGCGCATCCGCCCGCGCCCGGCCGGCCACCTGTCCGACGAGAGCCGCCTGACCCTGGTCGACTTCTCCGCCGGCCGCGATACCGATGTCAACAAGTGGTCGCTGGAATACGCGCAGGTGCGCGGCCCGCTGTCGTGGCAGGGCGAGTTCAGTGGCGCCACCTTCGATGACGGCGCGCAGCGCGGCGACGTAATGGCCGCCTACGGCATGCTCAGCTGGTTCGTCACCGGCGAAAGCCGCGCCTACGACCGCAAGACCGGCCGCTTCGCGCGGGTGAAGGACATCCGGCACAAGGCCGGTGCCTTCGAAGTGGCGCTGCGCTACGACCAGATGTGGGGCGCACAGCACCTCGATGGTGCACCGGACCTGCGCCGCGGCAGCACCGAAGCGTGGACGCTGGGTGGCAACTGGTACCTGCGCGACAACCTGCGCTTCATGCTCAACGTGATCGAAAGCCGCAACCGCGACCGCCTCGCCGGGATCACGGTGGACCGCACGCGTGCGGTCACCGGCCGCCTGCAGTACGACTTCTAGACCTGATATTCCGGGCATGCCGCCCGGGCCCCTTCCACTCCCCCACGTCCTGTTTTCGCAAGGAGTCCGCAGATGATGCTGAGCATCCTCGGCTTTGGCATGGTCATTACGTTCATGTACTTGATCATGAGCAAACGCCTGTCGCCGCTCGTCGCCCTGATCACCATCCCCATCCTGTTCGCGCTGATCGGCGGCTTCGGCGCCAACATCGACGAGATGATGCTGGAGGGCATCAAGAAGATCGCGCCGACCGGCGTGATGCTGATGTTCGCCATCCTCTACTTCGGGGTGATGATCGACGCCGGCCTGTTCGATCCACTGGTGCGGGTGATCCTGCGCTTCGTGAAGGGCGATCCGATGAAGATCGTGCTCGGCACCGCGGTGCTGGCGATGCTGATCTCGCTGGACGGTGATGGCTCGACCACCTACATGATCACCGTCTCGGCGATGCTGCCGTTGTACCAGCGGCTGGGCATGAACGCGCTGAACATGACCTGCGTGACCATCCTCGCCGGCGGCGTGATGAACCTGACCCCGTGGGGCGGCCCGACCGCCCGCGCGGCCACCGCGCTGCACGTGGACCCGGCCGATGTGTTCGTGCCGCTGATCCCGTCGATGGTGATCGCCTGTGCCGGCGTGCTGCTGCTGGCCTGGTACCTGGGCCTGAAGGAACGCCGTCGCCTGGGCGTGGTGACCCTGCCCAAGGGTGGCAGCTGGATGGACAACAGCGTGTCCGACGACAGCAATGCGCTGCCGACCGTGGAAGACGCCGAGGACATCAAGCGTCCGAAGCTGCTGTGGGTCAACCTGGCCCTGACCGTGGCGCTGATGACGGCGCTGATCATCGGCGTGCTGCCGATGCCGGTGCTGTTCATGGTCGGCTTCGCCATCGCCCTGGTGATCAACTACCCGAACCTGGCCGAACAGCGCCGCCGCGTGGTCAACCACGCCGGCAACGTGCTGTCGGTGGTGTCGCTGATCTTCGCCGCAGGCATCTTCACCGGCATCCTCAACAACACTGGCATGGTCGAAGCGATGTCGCACAGCTTCCTGGCGGTGATCCCGGAATCGTGGGGCCCGTACCTGGCGGTGATCACGGCGGTGGCGTCGATGCCGTTCACCTTCTTCATGTCCAACGACGCGTTCTACTTCGGCGTGCTGCCGATCCTGTCCGAAGCCGCCGGCAACTACGGCATCACCCCGGTGGAAATGGCGCGCGCCTCGCTGGCCGGTCAGCCGGTGCACCTGCTCAGCCCGCTGGTGCCGTCCACCTACCTGCTGGTGGGCCTGGCCAAGGTCGAGTTCGCCGACCACCAGAAGTTCACCCTGAAGTGGGCCATCGCCATCTCGATGCTGCTGATGGTCGGCAGCCTGCTGTTCGGCCTGTACCCGCTCGCGGCCTGACCCCTTATCAAGGAGCCTTCTGCAATGACGCTTCGAATCGCTTACGTCACCAGCGGCATGGGCAGTGTCGGTACTGCCATCTGCCAGAGCCTGGCCCGCAGCGGCCACACCGTGGTCGCCGGTTGCGCGCCGAACTCACCGCGCAAGGCCAACTGGCTGCGCGAGCAGCGCGAACAGGGCTTCGACTTCATCGCCTCCGAAGGCAACGCGACCGACTGGGCCTCGACCAGCGCGGCGTTTGCCAAGGTCCGCGCCGAAGTCGGTGAAGTGGACGTGCTGGTCAACAACTCCGGTGGCAGTCGCGACCTGCTGTTCCGGCAGATGACGGTGGAGGACTGGAACGCGGTGATCGCCTCCAACCTCAATGCGCTGTTCAACCTCACCAAGCAGGTGGTCGACGGTATGGCCACGCGGGGCTGGGGCCGCATCATCAACATCGGTTCGGTCAGCGCCCACAAGGGCCAGATCGGCCAGGTGAACTACGCCACCGCCAAGGCCGCGATGCACGGCTTCAGCCGAGCCCTGGCCGCCGAAGTGGCCTCACGCGGGGTCACCGTCAACACGCTGTCGCCGGGCTACATCGCCAGCCAGGCGATCAGCAGCTTCCCGCCGGACGTGCTGGACCGGCTGGCCGCCTCGGTGCCGGTGCGACGCCTGGGCCGTCCGGAAGAAGTGGCCGGCCTGTGCGCATGGCTGGCCTCGGACGAAGCCTCGTACGTGACCGGCGCCGATTATCCGGTCAACGGTGGCCTGTACATGGGTTGAGCCCGTCTCCACGCAGCGCGTGGACCGCCTCCCCCACGGAGTGCGCGGGGCCGGTGAACCTTCGTTCGCGAGGGGGATCCGGCCCCTTTTTGTTTCTGCATTTCTGAGACGCACTTCCCGATGCATCGGCAGAACCGGTGCTATACCTGCCAGCGCTTGCCGTGCCCAATGGACGAACGGCTGACATCGCGGATCAAGGAGGTTGGCATGCGTGCAATGCTGATTGCGCTTGTTGCGGTCGCCACCACGCCACTGGCGGCAACCCCACCCGCTGCCACTGCAGAAGAGGCGGACGCAACCTGGCGGCTCGTGGAGCGCTGGTCCTTGCAGCTGGCACGCTCTGACCTTGTCGCGCAGCTGTCCCCCCTGGCTCCGGCCGGCCCGCGTTCGGAAGCAGGAAGGGGCCGGGGCGACAGCGCCACCATCGATCTGGCGCCATTCGTGGTCGCCGGAAGGATCAAGGGGCCTTCTGGCCAGATCCACACCGACGCGTCGGGGCGAATCATCAAAGGCATTACGCTGTCGCTGGGCGGCGCCTGCATCTCGCGAAAGCAGATGGGTCGTCGCTACCCCGACTTCAACGTCCTTTCCGTCCCGTCAGGGCATAGTCTGGACGAGTCGACGGTGTTCGGCACGGTACTGAACGGCATCCAGATCGGGTTCTCATTCTCCGAACATGATCGTGACTGCATGGACCAGCTCAAATTCAGGTGGCCCGGTGAGCGCTTCTGATTCTCTCCGGCATACTACCATGACGAACAGGTTGCAGGACGCACACCACTGCCCTGCACCCTTCGTTGGTTTTTCGTAAAGAAGGTTTCATGTTCCGTTCGCATAGTGGCCATGCACCGCGCATCCGTGCCGGTGACCACCCCCAATGCAACGGACCACCATGCAGACCCGACACCTGACGATCGCCGTGGCGATCGCGCTCTCCGCCGCCGCCAGCGCCCATGCCGCCTCCGCCGCCGATACCGGCGCCAGCACCGATGCCGCGCTGAGCGCGCAGACGCTGGATACCGTCTCCGTGATCGGCCAGGGCGAGACCCGCCAGGTGCAGCGCATCACCACCGTGGACAAGCAGGTGCTTCCGCCGGGCACGAGCGGCCAGAAGATCCTCGACCGCCTGCCAGGCGTGTCGGTGCAGTCCAACGATGCCTTCGGTGCCAACGAAGAGTCGCAGACCATCAGCCTGCGCGGCTTCGACAAGAGCCGCCTCGGCTACACGCTGGACGGCATCCCGCTGGGTGACAACAGCTACGGCAACTACAACGGCCTGAGCATCGCCCGCGCACTGATCGCCGAGAACCTGGCCGGCGCCGAGCTGTCGCAGGGCATCGGTTCGCTGGGCGTGGCCTCGACCAGCAACCTGGGCGGCACCATCCAGTACTTCTCGATGGACCCCTCCACCGAGTTCGGCGGTCGCGCCAGCGTCACCGTTGGCGACAACAGCCAGCGCCGTGGCTACCTGCGCGTGGATACCGGCGACATCAACGGCTTCTCGGCCTATGTGTCCGGCGTGCACCAGGACCAGGACATGTGGGCCGCGCCGTACCAGAACCAGACCACCCGCCAGTTCAACGCAAAGGCGGTGTGGAACGTCGGCGACCATCGTTTCGGTGCATTCGTCGCGACATCGCGTGCCAGCCAGGCCAACTACGCCTATCTGTCCAAGGACATGCTGGCGCGCGGCCTGGGCTATGACTGGAACATCTACGCGCCGGACTGGGATCGCGCCGTCGCCGCCGCATACTGCGCACCGGGCACGCTGGACCGCAGCAAGTGCAAGTTCAGCGGTGGCGTCAACAGCATCGACGATGCGTACTACCAGAGCCGTGCACTGCGTGACGACAACCTGTACTCGATCGATGCCGACCTGCGTCTGGGCGAGCAGGGCCGCCTGAAGCTGCTGGCCTACCACCACGACAACCGTGGCCAGGGCCACTGGTGGGCACCGGGCCAGCCGTCCTACCCCGGCACCGACAAGATGCTGCCGATCTCGATCCGCAGCACCAACTACACGATCAACCGCGATGGCCTGACCGCCGCGCTGTCGTGGACGGTGGGCATCCACGAACTGGAAGCCGGCCTGTGGTACGAGCAGAACGACCATAACGTCTCGCGCAACTTCTACTACATCAGCGGTCCGTTCCTGGACGACCTGTACTTGAAGAACCCGGACCGCCTGCTGTTCAACCAGGACTTCGACATCCGCACGCGCCAGTTCTACGTACAGGACCGCATGCGCTTCCTCGACCAGCGCCTGACCTTGGACGTCGGCATCAAGAGCCCGAACACCCGCATGCGCGCCACCGCCAACCCGGGTGTGGAAACCAGCATCGCCTCGGGCACGCTGACTGCCAAGGAATCGGTGCTGCCGCAGCTGGGCCTGGGCTTCAAGCTCAACGCCAACAACGAGCTGTTCGCCTCGTATGCCGAAAACATCGCTGCCTTCGTCGGCGGTGGCAGCGGCGGCCCGCTGCAGGTGTCGCCGGAATCGTTCGCGGCCAGCGTCGGCCTGGAGCCCGAGAAGTCGAAGAGCCTGGAAGCCGGTTTCCGTACTTTCGGTGAGAAGTACCAGGCGTCGATCGCTGCCTACAACGTGAAGTTCGACAACCGCCTGCTGTCGCTGAACCCGTGCTCGAGCATCGAAGTCGGCACGCGTCCGGAGTGCGTGACCCGCTTCATCAACGTCGGTTCGGTGAAGAGCCACGGCGCGGAGCTGACCTTCATCCTCAAGCCGATCGACGGCCTGCAGTGGTACAACGCGCTGTCCTGGAACAAGACCACCTACGAGGACGACTACCTGTCCGGCGGCGCGGTGGTACCGGTAGCCGGCAAGATCACCGTGGATACGCCGCAGCGCATGGCGTCCAGTGAGATCAGCTGGAACCGCGATGGCTTCTTCGCCAGCCTGCGTGCCAAGTACACCGGCAAACGTTACTACACCTACACCAACGACCAGTCGGTGCCAGGCGTGACCACCTTCGACGCCGGTGCGGGCTACGATTTCGGCCCGGGCCTGGGCCTGCGCAATGTGCGGGTGTCGTTGAACGCGACCAATCTGACCAACAAGCGCTATGCGGGCCAGCTGAGTTCGTTCGCACCGACCGATCCGGAGGGCAAGCGCTATGCGATCCATGCGAGCGCGCCGCGGCAGCTGTTCATGACGGTGGCGGCGGAGTTCTAAATCGAAAGCGGGCGCTGCGGCGCATCGAGTGTTCCTGCATGGCGCGGAGGCAATGAAAAGCAAAAGCAAAGAGCCGGGCATTGCCCGGCTCTTTGCTTTTCAAGCGCAATCCCTTCGGCGCGGTGATGTGCTGCCGCCCGCGCGGGAAACCGTCTGGCGGCGGTGGGGCACCCTGGCCAGGACCGTGAGGCGCATGGATGCGCCGATCGAGCCCCCATGGATGGGTTTACGGCGTGTCCTGGCCAGGGTGCCCCACCGCCGCCCAGCGATATCAATCGAGGCGCCAGCGCATCATCCCGCCAACGCATTTCATTCCGGCGCCAGCTGGTCCATCCGTATCCGGTTGGCGAACAGCGAGAACGCCAGCATCCCGGCCAGGCCATTCGCCCGGCTCACCCAGTGCGGCAGCCAACGCGGCGGCTTCAGCACCCCCGCATCGAACAACGGCGCGAACGCGATCGCATCGGTCAGGCTCATCTTGCCGGCAAACAACCAGCGGCAGACCTGCAGGCGGTCCTCGGCCAGCATGTGGCGGAAGAAGGTGTGCACCGACACCAGGCCGCGCAGGTACACCGTGTCCTTGGTGAAGGCCAGGCCGCCACTGGGCGGCACGCCACGGAACACGCGCTGCGCCGAAGCGAAACTCTCTTCCGCGTTCTGCCCGGCGTCGCAGAAATAGCGGAACACTTCGATGAAATCAGCACCTTCGCGGGCCATCGCAATCGCTTCGGTACGCAGGCTGATGCGCTTGAGGCGCTCGATGTCGATGCTGCCGGTGATCTGCTCGGCGAAGGTGGCCAGCCCTTCCTGGGTTGCCGTCACCCGCGGCGAGGACAGTGCCAGGCTCGGCAGCACCGGCTGCTCGCGGCCGTTCAGGGCGGTCAGCGAATGCACCAGCGCTTCATGGTGGAACAGCTGCGCGCGGTCGTAGGCACTGAAGCGCGCACTGGTGCGCAGGCGGATGCGGGTCGGGCCGGCGGCGGCCTTGGACACCAGCTCCGGGTCGAGCTGTACCTGGATGATGCGCGATTCGAAGAACGCGTCCAGATCGTTCTGCAGTTGCAGTTGCAGCGCGATGGCCGAGACCGGCACCTGTTCTTCCGGCGCCAGCAGTTCGTGGTCCAGTTCGGCGGCGATCTGGATGAAGTGGCGTGCAGCCTCACGCGTGCTGGGGCCATTGCCCGGCAGCGGCTGCTCGGGGGCGCCGAACAGCTGCACAGAACAGGTATCGACTGCAGCGGTGCCCAGTCCTTCCAGCAGCTGCGCAGCCAGGTCCCAGCTCTGCGCTGACTGCCGCACGTAGTGACCCAGTGGATGGCTGTCGTCGCAGTCGGCGGCGATCGCGGCCAGCGCGCGACGTTCTTCGCTGAAGTCCAGCTTCGGGTAGTCCACCTTCGGCAGTACCGGCTGGCCACGCGCCACGCTTTCCAGGAACGGTGCCTGCACCGTGGCTGGCCAGCTGGTCAGGCCCAGCAGGCGGATGCCTCCCACGGCCTCGACCAGGCGCGCATCGAGCGCTGCATGGTGGGCCACGTCACGGTCCAGCGTCGCAGTCGGTTCCATGCGCGGACTATAGCGCCCTGCCCGCACGTTGGTAGGTGCAATGGATCGGGTAGCTGCCAACCTTGGTTGGCATCCGCCGAAGGCGGACTTCGGATACATCCGTGCCAACCAAGGTTGGCACCTACCAGGAGCGGGCAGTTGGCACCCACCCGAAGCAGGCAGACGCAGGTTCATTGCAGGGGGCAGAGCCCATTGCGGTGCAATGGGATCCGACCCCGCGATACCGATCAACGCCTGCGCGGCTTGCCTGCCGGGCGGAACTGCTGGCCCTTGCCCTTCTTGCCACCGCGTTCCTGCGCGGTCTCGGCCTGGCGTACTGCCAGCTTGGCGGCAGCGGCGGCCACTTCTTCCTTCAGCTTGAAGTAGTTCAGCAGCCGGCTCTCTTCGATCTCGCCGGCCTCGATCGCTGCACGCACGGCACAGCCCGGCTCCTGCTGGTGCTTGCAGTCGTTGAAACGGCACTGTGCGGCCAGCGCTTCGATGTCCGCGAACCCACCCTCGGACAGGGTCTCTTCGCCGGTCGGCTTCAGCTCGCGCATCCCGGGGGTGTCGATCAGGCAGGCGCCGGTCGGCAGCGGCATCAGCGCGCGGTGCGTGGTGGTGTGGCGTCCACGCGAATCGTTGGCGCGCACTGCGTTGGTCTTCATCCGCTGCTCGCCGAGCAGGGTGTTGGTCAGCGTGGACTTGCCGGCACCGGAGGAACCGACCAGCACCACCGTGCGGCCCGGGCCCAGCCACGGCTGCAGCACCGCCACGCTGTCGGCATCCAGGCCGTTGATCGCATGCAGCGCGATGCCCTGCATCTCCAGCTCTTCCAGCACCGCCAGTGCGTCTTCGCTGTACTCGGTCTGGTCGGCCTTGGTCAGCACCACGACCGGCTCGGCACCGCCACCGCCGACCAGCAGCAGGTAGCGCTCGATGCGGCGCGGGTTGAAGTCGGCATCCAGGCCACAGACGATGAACACCGTATCGATGTTGGCCGCGATCACCTGCTGGTGGTAATGCTCGCCGGCCGCACCGCGCTTGATCGCGGTACGCCGTGGCAGCAGGGCGACGATGCGGATGCCATCGAGCAGCACCCAGTCACCCACCGCTGGCCGTTCATGGCTGGGGAAGCGCGGGCGCTGCCATTCCGGCAGGGACTCGGCCTTGATCGACGCATCCGGGCCATCGGCCACCACGTAGTGGGTGCGGTGCTGTTCGATCACCCGTGCCGGGCGGGCCTGCGGATGTGCGGCCATCGCGGCCTGCCAGTCGGCCTGCTGCGCCGGGCCCGGCCAGGGCCAGCCAATGGTCTGCAGGGCGATGAAATCGGGGGTCTGGGTCATCGCCGCCATTCTACCTGTGCCGGCGCCCTGCCAGCCCAGCAATAACGGGCCCGGAGCCCTTGCCATGCATTGCAGCAATTCCGGTAGGATGGAAGCCCCATGCCTTTTGACGGCCCAGCTCCCATGTCCACCAACTCGCCCAAGCCCCTGGCCATCCGCGAGCGCCTTTCCGAAGTGCGCTACGAAATCCGCGGAGAACTGGCGCGGCGAGCCCGGGAGCTGGAGGCGCAGGGCCGCAAGCTGATCAAGCTCAACATCGGCAATCCCGGCGCCTTCGGTTTCCGCGCGCCGGAGCACCTTCAGCGTGCGATCGCCGACGACATGGGCCGCACCGACCCCTACACGCACCAGCAGGGCCTGCCGGTCGCGCGTGAAGCCATCGCCAGCTACTACGCCCGCCGTGGCGCGCCCGATGCGCACCCGGACCGCGTCTTCCTCGGCAATGGCGTCAGCGAACTGATCGACCTGTCGCTGCGTGCGCTGCTCAATCCCGGCGACGAAGTGCTGGTGCCCTCGCCCGACTACCCGCTGTGGTCGGCCTCGACCATCCTCAACGATGGCCGCCCGGTGTACTACCGCTGCGCACCGGAGAACGGCTTCCAGCCGGACCCGAGCGAGATCGAGACGCTGGTGTCCTCGCGCACCCGCGCCATCGTGCTGATCAACCCGAACAACCCCAGCGGCGCCAGCTACCCACGCGAACTGCTGGAGCGCGTGGTGGAGATCGCGCGCCGCCACAACCTGCTGTTGCTGGTTGATGAGATCTACGACCAGATCCTGTACGACGACGCGGTGTTCCAGCCGGTCGCACTGCTGGCCGGTGATCATCCGTGCCTGACCTTCAGCGGCCTGAGCAAGGTGCACCGCGCCTGCGGCTGGCGCGTGGGCTGGGCCCACCTCAGCGGCGACGATGCCCGCCTGGGTGACTTCCGCGCGGCGCTGGACCTGCTCGGTGCGCTGCGCCTGTGCGCCAACGTGCCGGGCCAGTACGCCATCGAGGCCGCGGTGAACGGCCCGGACACCATTTCCGAGCTGTGCACGCCGGGCGGCCGCCTGTACGAAACCCGCCGTGCGGTGATCGAAGCCTGCGAAGCCAGCGAACACCTGTCGCTGGTCGCGCCGGCCGGTGCGCTGTACGCGTTCCCGGCCGTGGTCGGCGCTGCGGCGAAGGGCTTCGACGACCACAACTTCGCGCTGGACCTGATGAACAACGAGGGCGTGCTGGTGGTGCCGGGCTCGAGCTTCAACGTGCCCTACCGCCACCATTTCCGCGTGACCCTGATGCCGGAAGCCTCGGTGATGCGCGATGTATTCGCGCGCATTGACCGTGCCCTGGCCCGCCGTGCCGAGGACGCGACCAAGGTCGTGCCGCTGAAGCCGCGCCGTTCGGTGGCCTGACCTGTGACCCTGTCCTACCTGGCGCTGGGCGATTCGTACACCATCGGTGAAGCGGTTGCAGTCGAAGGCCGCTGGCCGCACCAGTTGGCTGCCGCGCTGCGTGCACAGGGCACTGAGCTGTCCGATCCGCAGACCATTGCGACTACCGGCTGGACCACCGACGAACTCGATGCGGGCATCGATGCGGCCGCGCCGCAGGGGCCGTTCGATTTCGTCAGCCTGCTGATCGGCGTCAACAACCAGTACCGCGGGCGTCCGCTGGACGAATACCGCAGCCAGTTCCAGGCGCTGCTGCAGCGGGCCATCGGTTTCGCTGGCGGTGATGCCGGCCGCGTGCTGGTGCTGTCCTTCCCCGATTGGGGTGCGACCCCGTTCGGCGCCGGCAGTGGCCGCGACCTGGCCGCGATCGAGATCGAGACCGACGAATTCAATGCGGCTGCCGAGGTGATCAGCACCCAGCAGGGCGTGGCCTTCGTCGACATCACCGATATCAGCCGCGCGCAGGGCGAAGACCCGACGATGATTGCCGAGGACGGCCTGCATCCTTCAGCGCGGATGTATGCGCTGTGGAGCGCGCGCGCTCTGCCGGTGGCCGCGCATCTGCTTGGCGGCACGGACTGAGGCGATGGACGGCACGCCACGGAACGGCCCGCCCCTGCCCTGCACGCCCCTGACCGCCCCGCAGGCCCGCTTGATCGCAGAAGCATTCCGGCCAGCGCAGGCCTGGGGCAGCCGCCGCGACTACTACTACACCCGCGGCAAGCTCGGCAGCGATCCGCTGTACGACGGCGTGCTGCAGCATCTGCCTGACGATGGGCAGCCTGTGCTGGACTTGGGCTGCGGGCTGGGCCTGTTCGCCCATGTGCTGCGCCAGCGCGGCGGTACCCAGCATTACCTGGGCGTGGACGTGGATGCCGGCAAGATCACCCGCGCGCAACGTGCTGCCGCCGACCTGCAGGACGTGCGCTTCGACTGCGTGGATGTGCAGACGCCGCTGCCGGCGCAGGCCGGGCACGTCCTGCTGCTGGACGTGCTTCAGTATCTGGACGCGGGCCCACAGCAGGCCCTGCTGCGCGCGGCCAGCGCACAGGTGGCCCACGGCGGCTGCCTGTTGCTGCGTACACCGCTGGCCACCGGGGATGGCCGCGACCGCACCACGCGGGTCGCCGACCGGCTGGCCTGGCTGATCGGCTGGATGGGCACACGACCGCGCCACTATCCCGATCCGCAGGTGTTGCAGGCGACATTGATCGAGGCCGGATTGCAGGTGACGTCGCCCCGGCCGCTGCACGGGCGTACCCCGTTCAACAGCTGGCTGCTGGTGGCGCACCGCATCCGGTAGCGCGGGGCCATGCCCGGCGGATTCCATCCATGCCGCTGCGCTCGCCGGGCGTGGCCCGGCGCTACCGGTTATCCGGCCGGCAGCTGCGCCTTCAGCCCGCGCTCGTGCAGCGCCTGCAGCACGCGCTCGATGATCACCAGGTTATGCCCATGGGCGGCACCTTCGTGCAGCAGCACGATCGCGCCCGGGCGCAGATCCGGCAGCAACCGTGCCAGCACGCCGTCCGGCGTGCAGCCGACGCCGTCGTAGCCGCGCGCGCTCCAGCCTACCCGGACCAGCCCCAACCGCTGCAGCACCGGCGCCACGAACGGATTGGTCATGCCCACCACCGAGCGGTACCAGCGCACCGGCTGGCCGCTTACCGCCTGCAGGGCATGCTGGCAGCCCTCGATCTCGGCGCGCATCGCCACCGGGCCCAGCCGCCAGAAGCGCGCCTGCGGATGGCTGTGGCTGTGATTGCCCAGGTCATGGCCACGGCGCAGGATCTCCTGCACCAGTTCCGGCTGTGCCAGCGCACGTTCCCCCACCAGGAAGAAGGTGGCGCGTGCCTGGTGGCGGTCCAGCAGGTCGAGCACGGCGCGGGTTTCCGGGCCAGGACCGTCATCGATCGTCAGCCATACCGTGTTGCCGGCCTCCGGCAGTCGGCTCAGCACCGGCGCATAGAAGCGGCTGTTGGGCAGGAACACCGGCACCATGAACAATGCGTGGCTGGCCACCATCAGCGGCAGACCCCACTGCCAGCCGTCCAGGGCCCAGACCAGGATCACGACCAGCTGCGACGCCACCAGCCAGGGCAGCCAGCGCCAGGGGCGGGCCGGGATGCGATGCAATGTTCCTGCGTTGCTCATCCCCCATGATGCCATGGGGGTTAGAATTGATGATTCGAATTCCCGGAAACCCGACGTCCATGTCCCTCGATCCCGCCCTGCGTTCGCGCATCGAATCCATCCTCAACGCCAACCGCGTCGTGCTGTTCATGAAGGGCCAGCCGTCGATGCCGCAGTGCGGTTTCTCGGCCAAGGCCGTGGGCGCCCTGCAGGACCTCGGCGTCGAGTTCGCCCACGTCAACGTGCTGGCCGACCAGGAAATCCGTGAAGGCATCAAGGCCTACGGCGACTGGCCGACCATCCCGCAGCTGTACATCGACGGCGAACTGGTCGGCGGCAGCGACATCGTGCTGCAGATGGCCGCCAGCGGCGAGCTGAGCAGCGTGCTGGGCCTGGCTGCGCCGGACCGTACCCCGCCGAGCATCACCGTCACTCCTGCCGCCGTGGAAATGCTCAAGGGCGCGCTGGCCGATGCTCCGGGCGCTGCCCTGCAGCTGTCCATCGACGCCGGTTTCCAGCCGAACTTCCAGCTGGCCCCGCACGACGAAGGCGCGATTGCCGCCGAGTCCAACGGCCTGCGCGTGCAGTTCGACCTGGCCAGCGCGCGTCGCGCCAACGGCATCACCATCGACTGGGTGGACGACATCCGCGGCAAGGGCCTGGCGATCGACAACCCGAATGCGCCCAAGCCGGTACAGGAAATCAGCGTGCGCGACGCCGACGACCTGGTGCGTGCCGGCAACATCACCCTGGTGGACGTGCGCCCGGCCGACGAGCGCGCCATCGCAGCCGTCGGCGTACCGTTCAAGAGCTTCGACGGCAACGGCCGCGCCGCGCTGGAAGCCCTGCCGAAGGACACCGCACTGGCCTTCATGTGCCACCACGGTGGCCGCAGCGCGCAGGCCGCCGAGCAGTTCCGCGCCCTGGGCTTCACCAAGGTGTTCAACGTCACCGGCGGCATCAACGCCTGGTCGGAAGACGTCGACAACGGCGTGCCGAAGTACTGATCGGCACTGAAAAAGGGGACGGAGGGAATTAAGTCGTTTGTGGCAAAAACGACTTAATTCCCTCCGTCCCCTTTTTCTTAGCCGGCGAACCCGCCTTCGGCCAGGTAATCCAGTTCTTCCGGCGTGGGGATGCGGCCCAGCACGGCGTTGCGATGCGGGAAGCGCCCGAAACGGCGGATGATGTCGCGGTGCAGTTCGGCGTACTGCAGGTATTCCTTGTCACCCAGCACGTCGAACATCGCCACCGAGCGGTCCTGGTCCAGCGGATCCTCGGAGTGCTCGAACGGCAGGTAGATGAAGGCGCGCAGCTTCGGCACCAGCTGCAGGTCCAGGCCCTCCTCGATGGCACGCATGGCGTAATGCCGGGCCAGGCCATCGGTGGCGTAGGAATGGGCAGTGCCCCTGAAGCAGTTGCGCGGGAACTGGTCCAGCAGCAGCATCAGGGCCAGCGCCCCTTCGGCACTGCCCAGCCAATGCTCGCGCCCGCGCGAAGCGGCGGCGAAATGCTCATCCAGAAACAACTGGCGGAACTGCGCGTCGAACGCGTCGTCGCGGGCGAACCACTTCGCAGGGCCCGCCTCCTTCCAGAATTCCACCACTTGCGCGGCAACGTCCATTACCTACTCCCAGGCCCGGACGCCCCGCGCCCGGCCTTCATCATCATTCGTCGAAGCGCAGGTGGCGGACCGACTTGCCGTTGCGCCGGATAAGCTTAAGCGCCTCGATGCCGATCTGGATATGGTTTTCCACGAACTGGGAGCTGACCTTGGCATCGGAGGCCTCGGTCTTGACCCCGTCCGGGATCATCGGCTGGTCCGAAACCAGCAGCAGCGCGCCGCTGGGGATGTGGTTGGCGAAGCCGGCGGCGAACACCGTGGCCGTTTCCATGTCGATGGCCATGCAGCGCATCGCCCGCAGCCGCTCCTTGAAGGCCTCGTCGTGCTCCCAGACCCGGCGGTTGGTGGTGTAGACGGTGCCGGTCCAGTAATCGTGGCCGAGGTCGCGGATCATGGTCGAAACCGCACGCTGCAGCGCGAAGGCCGGCAGCGCCGGTACTTCCGGCGGCAGGTAGTCGCCCGAGGTACCCTCGCCGCGGATCGCCGCGATCGGCAGCACCAGGTCGCCCAGCTGGTTCTTGCGCTTGAGACCACCGCACTTGCCCAGGAACAGCACCGCCTTGGGCATCACCGCCGACAGCAGGTCCATGATGATCGCGGCATTGGGACTGCCCATGCCGAAGTTGATCATGGTGATGCCATCGATGGTGGCACTGGCCATCGGCCGGTCCAGGCCGATGACCGGCGCGCCGGTCAGCTCGGAGAACGTATGCAGGTAGCCGCCGAAGTTGGTCAGCAGAATGTGCTGGCCGAACTGGTCCAGCGGTACGCCGGTATAGCGCGGCAGCCAGTTGTCGACGATTTCCTGCTTGCTCTTCATGGGCAGTCCGGTACGGCGGGGGACCGGGTATTTTCAGCCACCCGGCCGGTGCCGTCGAGCCACCGTCGACAGGCCTGTGAAGAAGGTCACTTGGCAAGCCCGCCGCCTCCGGGCTAGCGTCGACGGTTGGACCAGCTGCAAGGGGAACTGCATGGCATCGACGTTGTTGCGCGCCGGGGTAGCCCTGGCACTGCTTTCATTGAGCACGGCTCCGGCGGTGGGCGCCTCGCGCTTCGTCGCCGATCCCTACCCCAGCACCTACCAGGCGCATCCCGATGCGCCGGTGCTGATCCAGAACGCCACCGTGCTGACCGGCACCGGCCAGCGCCTGGACAATGCCGACGTGCTGCTGCGCGAGGGCCGCATCGTCGCCGTTGGCCGCCAGCTGCAGGCCGATGCCGGTGTCACCCGCATCGATGCGCAGGGCAAGTGGGTCACCCCTGGCCTGATCGACGTGCACTCGCACCTGGGCGTGTACCCCAGCCCCGGCGTCGGCGCGCACAGCGACGGCAACGAGATGACCGCACCGGTCACCGCCAACGTCTGGGCCGAGCACTCGGTGTGGCCGCAGGACCCGGGCTTCGCCACCGCACTGGCCGGCGGTGTGACCAGCATGCAGGTGCTGCCGGGCTCGGCCAACCTGGTGGGTGGCCGCGGCGTGACCCTCAAGAACGTACCCGCGGTGACCTACCAGGCGATGAAGTTCCCCGGTGCACCCTGGGGCCTGAAAATGGCCTGCGGCGAGAACCCCAAGCGGGTCTATGGCGAAGGCAAGGGCGTGACCCCAGCCACGCGCATGGGCAACGTGGCCGGCTACCGCGCCGCCTTCATCGATGCCGCCGACTACATCGCCAAGAACAAGCCGAAGCCGGCCAAGCGCAAGGGTTGGTTCGGCAGCGACAAGGGCGACAGCGCCGGTGATGCCGGCGGCAAGCGCGATCTCAAGCTGGACACGCTGGCCGGTGCGATCGAAGGCGACATCCGCGTGCACATCCACTGCTACCGCGCCGACGAGATGGCCACCATGCTCGATCTGGCCAAGGAATTCGGCTTCAAGGTAGCCGCCTTCCACCACGGCGTGGAGGCCTACAAGCTGGCCGACCGGCTGGCCGCCGACGGCGTCTGCGGTGCGCTGTGGGCCGACTGGTGGGGCTTCAAGATGGAAGCCTTCGACGGCATCCCGGAGAACATCGCGCTGGTCGACCGGCCGAAGAACAGCTGCGCCATCGTCCACTCCGACTCACCCGAAGGCATCCAGCGCCTGAACCAGGAAGCGGCCAAGGTGATGGCGTCCGCGCGCCGCGCGCGCATGCCGGAGATCACGCCCGAACACGCCATCACCTGGATGACCGCCAACGCCGCCAAGGCGCTGGGCATTGAAGGCCAGACCGGCACCCTGGAGGCCGGCAAGATGGCCGATGTGGTGGTCTGGAACGGCAATCCCTTCAGCTCGTACGCGCTGGCCGAGCAGGTCTTCATTGATGGCCGCAGGTTGTACGACCGCAGTGCACCGGCAGCGACGCCGCGTTCCGATTTCCAGCTTGGCCAGGAGGTGCGCTGATGGGCGTGTTGAACAAGCGTCGCCGGGCATGGCCCGGCGCTACCTTGGTTGCGCTGTTGTTGATGACAACCGCAGCCTCGGCGCAGGACCTGCTGGTGCGCAACGCGACCGTGCATACGGCCAGCACGCGTGGCAGCCTGCAGAACGCCGATGTGCTGGTGCAGGGCGGCATCATCCGCGCGGTGGGCAACGGCCTGTCGGCGCCGGCCGGCGCCAGCGTGGTCGAGGCCAATGGCCGTCCCCTGACACCGGCACTGTTCGGTGGCATCACCGAGACCGGTATCGAAGAAGTTTCCGGTGAATCGAGCACGGTGGACAGTTCGCTGAAGCTCGGTGAGCAGCCACTGCGGCCGGAATTCGACGTCACCCTCGCCTACAACCCGGCCTCAGTGCTGATTCCGGTCACGCGCCTGGAAGGCATCGGCTTCACCGCGCTGGGCGCTGCCACCGGCGGTGGTTTCGTGGCCGGCCAGGGCGGCGTGATGCGGCTCGATGGCAGCACCGATCCGATCGGCCCGCGTGCCCTGTTCCTGCGCATCGGCGCGGCAGCCTCCGAACTGACCGGGCATTCGCGCGCCGCGCAATGGATGCTGTTGCAGCAGATGATCGACGAAGCACGCGGACAGGTGGCTGCGGACTCGCCGCACGCGCTGCTGACGCCAGCCGGACGCCGCACGCTCAGTCGCTACCTGGCCGGCCAGGGCCGCATCGTGGTGGAGGTGGATCGCGCCGCCGATATCCGCCAGCTGCTGCGCTGGGCCACCCGCGAAAAGGTGAAGATCGCCATCGCCGGTGCCAGCGAAGCCTGGCAGGTCGCGCCGGAGCTGGCCGCCGCACAGGTGCCGGTGTTCGTTGACGTGCTGGCCAACCTGCCGGCCAGCTTCGACCAGATCGGCGCCACCCTGGAAAACGCCGCGCGCCTGCAGCGTGCCGGCGTGCCGGTGTCGTTCGTGCAGCGCGGCGACGCCACCCACAACGCGCGCAAGATGCGCCAGCTGGCCGGCAACGCGGTGGCCAACGGCCTGCCGTGGATCGATGGCCTGGCTGGGCTGACCCGGGTGCCTGCACAGGCGTTCGGGGTGGCCGACCAGATCGGCAGCATCGAACCCGGCAAGCGCGCCGACCTGGTGCTGTGGGAGGGCGATCCGCTGGACGTGGCGCACTATGCCGAGCAGGTCTGGCTGGGCGGCCGTGCGATGCCGATGCGCTCACGCCAGACCGAACTGCGTGACCGCTACCTGCAGCGCAACGCGCAGCCCTGACCGCACACGAGGACACACCGATGGCGACACTGCGCTGGTACTTCGACCTCATCTCGCCCTACTCCTACCTGCACTGGCAGAAGCTGAAGCAGCTGCCGCAGTTCGCGCAGATCCAGATCGTGCCAATTGCCTTCGGTGCGGTGCTGCATCACCTGGGCAACCTAGGGCCGGCCGAGATTCCGGCCAAGCGCCGCTTCATCTACCGCCAGCTGTTGTGGACCGCGCAGGCCGAGGGCACACCGCTGCGATTCCCGCCCGGCCATCCGTTCAACCCGCTGCCCGCCCTGCGCCTGTGCCTGGCCGCCGGTGCCAGCGTGCAGGCGGTGGACGTCCTGTTCGACTGGATCTGGCGCGAC
The DNA here is from genome assembly GCF_056480785.1 of Stenotrophomonas sp. 99219_Sma. Classification (NCBI taxonomy): domain Bacteria; kingdom Pseudomonadati; phylum Pseudomonadota; class Gammaproteobacteria; order Lysobacterales; family Lysobacteraceae; genus Stenotrophomonas; species Stenotrophomonas sp. 99219_Sma. The sequence continues at coordinate 3,868,885 of NZ_CM151117.1, forward strand.
GGCAACGCGGCCGACAGCCCTGACGCCCTGCGCGAACCGGCCGCACAGCTGGGTATTGACGATGTCGCCAGCGCCATCGCCGACCCGGCGGTGAAGGAGCAGCTGCGCCGTAACACCGAGGCCGCAATTGGTGCCGGGGTGTTCGGTGTGCCGACCCTGGCTATCGATGAGGAGCTGTTCTGGGGCAACGACGCGCACCCGCTGATGGCTGCCGTTCTGGCCGATCCTGACCTGCTGCGGCAGCCCGAATGGCTGCGCCTGGCCACCCTGCCGGTGGCGGTGCAGCGCAGTCGCTGAACAGGGCGTGGCGCGTTTCCCTCGCGCGCCTGGCTGGGATTTGAGATAGATTTCACGTTTCCGAACCTACAACCGCCCTGGAGGGGGAGCCGCGGATGCGCATCGGAATCGTCGTCGACTCGGCCTGCGACCTGCCGCCGGACTTCATCGCCACCCACAACATCGTGCTGCTGCCGATCACCGTACGCATCGGCGAAGCGGTGCTGGCCGATCATCGCGATGAACAGGCCACACTGAGCTTCCTGCACGCGCACGTGGCCGAACACGGTGCTGAAGCGGAAACCATCCCCTTCAGCGTCAACCAGATCCGCGACCTGTTCCTGCAGCAGCTGGTGATCGATTACGACCACGTGTTCTGCATGACCATCACCAAGACCCGCAGCCCGATCCATGACAACGCGCTGCAGGCCAGCTTCGCCATCCTCAACGACTACAAGCCGGTGCGGCAGGCAGCGGGTTACAACTCGCCGTTCGCGCTGCGCGTGCTCGACACCCAGAACCTGTTCGCCGCGCAGGCGGTGACCTGCAGTGGAAGCGGTGCGCCTGCGCGACAGCAACGCCAGCGTGCAGCAGATCCGCGAGCGGCTGGAGGAGCTGGCCAGCAACGTGCACGGCTACATGGTCACCCGCGACCTGTACTACATGCGCGCGCGTGCGCGGCACAAGGGCGACCGCAGTGTCGGCCTGCTCAGCGCCGCATTGGGCAGTGCGCTGGACATCAAGCCGGTGCTGCACGGTTACCGCGGCGAGACCGGACCGGTGGCCAAGATCAAGGGCTTCGACAACGCCGTGCAGAAGTTGTTCGCGGTAGTTGGCCAGCGCGTACGCGCCGGGCTGATGACACCGACGGTGTGCGTCAGCTACGGCGGTGAGCTGGAAGAGCTGCGCACCCTGCCCGGCTATGCACAGCTGAAAGAGGTCTGCGCCACCCATGGCGTGACCGTGTACGAATCGGTGATGAGCCTGACCGGCATGGTCAACGTCGGCAAGGGCGCAGTCACCGTGGGCTTCGCCGATGGGCCGCATCGGTTCGAGTGAGGCCCCGACGCGGCGCGGATCTGCACATCGATTCCACCGCGGTTATGCCAGTCTTCCCGCACTTCAAGGAGAACTCCATGCCTGCGCAGTACCACATCAGCCTGCCCGACCCGTCCAAGGCCCGCGGCAATGACCCTGACCTGTCCTTCCATTCGCAGGGCGCCGCCGGTTTCGCCGAAGAACTGCAGGATGCGCTGCGCAATGGCAGCCTGTTCGAGCGCTGGAAGGCCAAGCAGCCTGACCCGGACGCGGTGGAACCGCAGTGGGGCGTGACCGACCCGGATGCCACCGTGACCGGCGAGCAGAAGGACCTGCGCATCAACCTGGTGGCCACCACCCGCATCGACAGTGACGTGTTCAAGCAGCGCCTGCGCCTGCTGGCAGGCCACCATTGGGAACTGCGCGACGTGCGTTGAGGCCATGCCCTGGTAGTGCCGGCCGCTGGCCGGCAACCGCAACATCGATGGAGGTGCCGGCCAGCGGCCGGCACTACCCCGACGATTTCCTACCAGCCCCCGCCCAAGGCCGTGCTCTGGTCGACGCCAACCTTGGTTGGCGCTTCCGGGAAAATCGCCAACCAAGGTTGGCAACTACCGACGAACCGCCGGGCATGGCCCGGCGGTTCCATTTCCCTACCAACCACCGCCCAGCGCGCGGTACAGCTCCACCCGCGCGATCGCAGCCGTGGCCTGGCTGTTGGCCAGCGCAGCCTGGTTGTCCAGCGCGATGCGCTGGGTGGTCAGCACATCCAGCATGTCGACCACGCCAGCCTGGTACTGCCGGCGCGCCGCGCCCAGTGCGCTCTCGCTCTCGTCCACCGCCACATGCAGCTGCACCGTGCGCTGCTGCTCGGCGGCATAGCCATCGATGGCGTCGTCCACTTCATGCCAGGCCTGCAGCACGGTACGGCGGAACTGCAGCGCCGACTGTTGCTGCTGCAGCCTGCTCAGCGCGAGGTTGGCCTTCAGCCGCCCGCCCTGGAAGATCGGTACGCTGATGGACGGCCCGATGCTGAAGCGGTGCGCGTTCCAGCCATCCAGATCATCCAGCTGCTTGGCCTGGAACCCAGCGTCGCCATTCAAGGTGATGCGCGGCAGGAAACTGGCCTTGGCCACGCCGATGCCGGCCGTTGCCGCATGCAGTGCCGCTTCGGCACGACGGATGTCCGGGCGACGCTCGGCCAGTTCACTGGGCAGCCCCACCGCCACCGCCGGCAACGCCCGCCAGTCACGGCGTGCATCCTGCAGCTGCGCGTCCAGCGCCTGCGGCGGCTGCGCCAACAGGAACGCCAGCGCATTGCGCAGCTGCGATTCGCGATGCCGCAGCGGCGCGATGCGTGCCTGCAGCGATGCCACCTGCGCGGACGCGCTGGACACCTGCAGCGTGCTGGCCACGCCCTGTTGCTGGCGTGCCTCGGTCAGGCGCTTCATGTCGAGGGCGATGCTGAGGTTGTCCTCGGTGATCGCCAGCAGCTGCCGCGTCGCGCGCAGCTGCAGGTAATCACGCGCGGTTTCCGCCAGCAGCGCGATGCGCACCGCGTGTGCATCCTCCTCGGCCATCTGCACGCGTGCGTCGGCCGCTTCCACCTGGCGGCGCACACGCCCCCACAGGTCCAGTTCCCAGCTCAGGCCGATGCCGGCCTGGAACAGCCCGTAGTCATCACGGCCGCCGTTGCCGGACGGATCATTCAGGCCCACCTCGCTGTTGCGTGCACGCACGCCACTGGCGCTCGCGCTGACGCTGGGCAGGCGATCGGCGGCGGTGATGCCACGTGCGGCGCGGCTCTGCTGCACGCGGTTGGCGGCCAGCTGCAGGTCCAGGTTGGCCGCGAGCACCTGGCCGGCAAGCTGCCCCAGCAGTGGATCGTCGAAGCCGGCCCACCAGGCCGCGTCCTGGTCGATGGCGTTGCCGGCGACCGCCTCACCCTGCCAGTGGCTGGGCAGTTCCGCCTGCGGGCGTACGAAGTCCGGACCCATCGTGCAAGCAGCCAGGGCCGTGCACAGGCTGGCCGCAACGAAGGTGCGGAACAGGGTGACTGCGCTCATGCACCCTCCCCGCTCTTGTGGCCCGGACTGTGCTGCACGCTCTGCGCGCGGGCGCGGCTGCCCAGGTCAACACTGGCTTCCACCGACATGCCGGCACGCAGCTGGTCCAGCAGTGGCTGGCCGGGTTCCAGCACGATCTTGACGGGAATGCGCTGCACCACCTTGGTGAAGTTGCCGGTGGCGTTTTCCGGTGCGACGGCGGCGAAGGTGACGCCGGTGGCCGGTGCGATGCTGTCGATGTGCCCGCGCAGCGGCTTGCCCGGGAACACGTCCACCTTCAGCTCGACCTGTTGGCCGGCCTGCATGCGGGTCATCTGCGTTTCCTGGAAGTTGGCGACCACGAAGGCGCGCTTCAGCGGTACCACCGCAGCCACCGGCGTACCCGGGGTCAGGTAGGCGCCCACGCGTACCGCACGGCGGCCGACCATGCCGTCGATCGGCGCGCGCAGCACGGTGTGCGACAGGTCCAGTTCGGCACGCGCCTGCGCCGCTTCTGCACGCTGTACCGCCGCCTGTGCGGCCTGCACGCCAGCGCTGAGGATGTCGGTGCGCTGGCGTGCGGTCGACAGCGCGGCCTGGCCCTGCTGCAGGTGCGCACTGGCCACGGCCTGCTTCGACTGCGCCTGCTGCGCGTTCTGCACGGTGCCGGCGCCATCACGGGCCAGTTCGCGGTAACGCTGCTGGTCGGCGCTGGCCAGGGTCAGTTCGGAGCGGCTGACATCGACACTGGCCCTGGCCTGTTCAATCAGCGAGTCCTGCTGGGCCAGTGCGGCCTGCGCGTTGGCCAGCTGTGCACGGGCGTTGGCGAGGTCGGCACGGGCCGCCTGCAGGGCCACCTGGTAGTCGCGGTCGTCGATGCGGGCAAGCACGTCGCCCGCCTTCACCGACTGGTTGTCCTCTACTTCCACGGCACTGACGAAGCCGGGAATCTTCGGCGCGACCAGCGTGTAGTCGGCAACGACATAGGCATTGTTGGTGGTCTGGTGACCGCCGTCGCGCAGCAGCAGCCAGGCACCGATGGCCAGGGCCAGCACGCCCAGGCCCAGGCCGGTATTGAGAGTGGTTCGATTGATCGTCATGAGGGGGTTCCTGCGAAAGGTTCAGGCCACGGCACGTGGCGGATGGATGCGGGTGGGCATCCAGGCAATGAGGGGAATGAAGGCCAGCGCCACCAGCGCGACCACCCAGTACAGGTCGGCCGAGGTCAGCGCCTGCACCTGCGCATGCAGGCGCGCGCCCAGCTGCGGGCCCTCGGCCAGCCACGGCTGCTCGCCAAGGCGGTCGACCAGCACGGTGGAATGGAAATGACGGCGGCCCTGGGCGACGGCATCCAGCACGCCGCTGGCGAGCACGGCAGCAAAGCCCTTGACCGTGTTGAACCACGCCGAGGCGAACGGACCGTCCTGCGGTGCCAGCCCGCCAGTGGCCAGCATCAGCAGCGGCAACACCGCCATCGGCTGGGCGAATACCTGCAGCAGCTGTACCCACAGGAAGTTGTCGCGGATCCAGGCCACATCCAGGTGCGAGCCCAGCCAGCAGGCCAGCGCCAGCATCGCCAGGCCGGTGGCCTGCACCCAGCGGCAATCCACTGCGCGGATGTTCAACAACGCCGCCACCAACGGCAGTGCGATCACCTGTGGCAGCGCCACCCACAGCAGCATCGGTGCGGTCTGCAATGGCCGGTAGCCCTGCACGCTGGCCAGGAAACCGGAGGGAATCGAGATCACTGCCAGCAGCACGAACAGCACGCCGCCCAGCGTCACCAGCGAGTAGCTGAGGTTGCGGTTGGCCAGCAGCTGCAGCTTGAAGAACGGCAGCGGGTGGAACCATTCATTGATCATGAACAGCACCATCAGGCCGGCGCCGCCACCGATCATCAGGGTGATCATCGGCGAGTCGAACCAGTTCAGGCGCGGGCCCTGCACCAGGCCCAGCACCAGCAGCACCAGCGCCGGCAGGCCCAGCGCCAGGCCCACGCCATCGAACTGGGCAAAACGCTCCAGCCGCAGCGGGTCCTGCGGCAGGCCCCAGCTGACCATCGCCATGGCAGCCAGGCAGTACGGCACGATCTGCCAGAACGCCCAGTGCCAGCCCACCTGCTCGACCCAGAACGCGGCCAGCGGCGTGCCCATGCTCGGGCCGAAGGTAGCGGTCAACGCGTAACCCGCCAGGCCATACAGCTTGATGCCCGGCGGCAGGAAGCGCAGTGCCACGCTCATCAGCAGCGGCGGCAGCGCACCACCACACAGCCCCTGCAGCGCGCGCAGCAGCAGGAACACCTGCAGGTTCGGGGCAAGCGGGCAGAGCACGCCCAGCACCATGAAGCCACCGATCATCGCCAGCGCGAAGCGGCGCAGCGAGAAGGTGGCGGCACACCACGGGGCGAAGGCCATCGCGCTGACCGACATCGCGCTGTAGAGGGCGACGATCCAGCTGCCGTCATCGACGCTGAAACCCATCGCACCGCGGATGTCGGCCAGGGCGACCTTGGTGATGTTCTCGTTGAAGCCCGACACCAGCACCGCCAGCAGCACGCCACACAGGCCGACCAGAACGCGGCGGTCGAGCCCGGGGGCGGCGGCAGGACGGGGCGCAGCAGCGGCCGGGACAGCGGCGGCCGGCGTACTCATCGCCGGGCACCGATCCGTGCAGTGCACGGCATGTTGAGGGTCATTGGAATGCGCTCAGTGAAACTCCGGGGAGCGCAGTCTAGGGAGCTGGTACCCTGCGAAAAATGGCGCAGCCCGCATCCCAGGCGTGCGTCAAGCGCACGCATGAAAGTGTCAGCGCGGAGCCTCCCCTGCGCTTTCGCACATGGTCTTGATCGAGCGCCGCAGCCACTGATGCGCAGCATCGTTGTCCAGCCGCGGGTGCCAGGCCTGGACGATGGCGGCGGTGCGCACCGGGATCGGCAGCGGGAACAGGCGCAGCGGCAGGCGCATGCTGACGATCCGCTCCAGCATCACGCTCGGCATCTGCGGCAGGATCAGGTCCGACTCGGCGGCAGCGAAGATCGCGCCGTGGAAGGTCGGGCTGATCAGCGCCACCCGCCGCTGCAGGCCCAGCGTGGCCAGGTCGTCATCGATCGGGCCACGCGGCAGCCCCCGCCGCGACACCGCGATGTGGTCGCAGGCAGCAAAACGCTCGGCGCTGATCTCCTCATCGAACAACGGATGATCTTCGCGCGCGGCGCCCATGAACGAGGTACTGAACAGGTTCTGCACCTTGGTATCGGGCGCGTGCTTGCCGGCGGTGCTGATGTACAGGTCGATCCGGCCCTGCGCCATCGCGTCGTCGTCGGTATCGCCCTCGGGCACGAAGCGCAGTACCGCGCGCGGCGCCTGCTGGCGGAACAGTTCACGCAGGCGTCCGCCGAATCCACCGATGAAGACATCATTGGCGCGGACATTGAAGGTGCGCTCCAGGGTGCGCAGGTCGATCTCGCGACCGGCGTTGAACACACGGTGGGCCTGCTCGATCACATCGCGGACCTGCTCACGCAGCTGCAGCGCGCGGGGCGTGGGGGCCAGACCGCGGCCGGCACGCACCAGCACCGGGTCGCCCAGCGCTGTGCGGATCCGGCCCAGGGTACGGCTCATCGCCGGCGCGCTCAGGTTCATCCGCCGCGCGGCGGCGGCCACGCTGCATTCGTCAATCAGCACGTCCAGTGCCAGCAACAGGTTCAGGTCCGGCAGGGGCATGACAGTCTCCAGTAAATCAGATGACTCTACGACACTTGTAACCACGGAGGATTGCGTTTTACGCATTCATTGACTGCCGCGCACGGCATGGGTGCGCGCAGTGACATCGGCGACCATCCCCGGCCTGCCAAGGAGACATCCATGTTCAATACCCTGCTGGTCGCCCTGGACGGTGGCCCCCAGCACGCACGCGTGCTGGACCTGGCCGCAGCCATCGCCGGCCCCCACAGCCGCCTGCACCTGCTGTGCGTGCTCGACCCCGAATTCGCGCTGGCGGCCGATGCCAGCGACGCCGACCGCATCGAGTACCCGGAAGCCGCCCGCCAGCGCTCGCGGGCCGAAGCGGTGCTGGCCGAAGCCCTGGCCGAGCTGCGCGAGCGCGGCGTCGACGCCATCGCGCAGATTCCCTCGGGTGACCCGGGCGAAGTGATCAGCGAGCAGGCCCGGCGCCTGAAGTGCGACCTGATCGTCATCGGCCACCGCCACCTGTCCCGCCTGGAACGCCTGTTCGAACCCTCGATCGGGCAATGGACCATCGACCACGCGCCCTGTCCCGTGCTGGTGGAAACCCGCGACCCACAACCCTAGCAACCATGGCCTCCCGTTCCCCGTTGTTTCCCACCCGCGTCAACTACCGCGCCTTCGGCCGCCAGTTCGGCCGCGGCGAACAGGCACTGCTGGCGGCGATACGCCAGCTGCACGATCCTGATCAACAGGCCGATGGACTCGCCCAGCTGAGCAGCCTCGGTATTGATCCCGAAGGCTGCGACGCGTTCGTCGGCCTGCTGCCGCTGCTGGCCACGCCCACCGCCCCGATCGACCTGCTGCCCGCTGGCTCACCGTTCATCGCGGCCAGCGAACTGGACCTGCTGGTCTGCCTGCTGCGCATCGCCCAGTGGCGGCATGCACGCCCGCGCGAAGATGACACGCTGGCACCGTTGCGCCAGCAGCTGGCGCGCTGTGCGATGGCCGTGCAGGCGGCAAACCTGCCGTTGCGCCAGCGCTCTTTGTCACCGGTCGGGCTGAGGCTGCTCGATCCCACTGGCTGGTTGCGGCAGCGCTGACCCGGCCGCGCCGCCCGTGCGTAATCACGCACGGGGACCGGGCACCCGGCGCGCTCAGCAATCCATCCTGCCGTGCGCACTGCCTTCGTCGTCGAGCACGTGCGCATGCAGGATCACCTGGTTGCGACCGGCACGCTTGGCGGCGTACAGGCCGGCATCGGCATCCGCCAGCAACTGATCCGCGCTGGCCAGAGCCGGCGGGTGCAGGTAGCCCACGCCGATGCTGATACTGACCGACCCTTCCGGCAGTGGCAGCGCCGCCACCGCCTCACGCAGGCGCTCGGCCAGCGCCAGCACGCCCGACAGCGGGCTTCCGGGCACGATCACCGCAAATTCCTCGCCGCCGTAACGGGCAACACTGTCACCGGCACGGCCGGCACTGATCTTCAGGACCGTGGCCACGGCCTGCAGGCAGCGGTCCCCGGCCGGATGTCCGTGGCGGTCGTTGAAGGCCTTGAAGTGGTCGATATCCACCAGCAGCAGGCCCAGCTCGGTGCCGCTGCGCCGCGCACGGTTCCATTCCGCCAGCAGCAGTGCATCGAACTCACGCCGGTTGGCCACACCGGTCAGGCCATCCTGCCGAGCGAGCTGGTCCAGCGATGCCTGCCGTTCCATCAGGTCCACCTGCAACAGGATGCTGCGCACGCCGAAGCCCAGCGTTGCCACCACGAAGCCAGTGACCGCCAGCGGCCGCGCATGATCAACCACCAGGGTACCGACCACCAGCAGCAGCAATGGCAGGATCATCGGCCCCGCCGCCTGCACCGTTCTGCCCAGCCTCGGGTGCATCACGAACGTCGGCGCAGGCGCCTGGCTCATCGCCAGCAACGCCAGCAGCAGGAACGGCAGGTCGATCAGCAGATCGTTGTAGGCACCGAAGGACTGTTCCGAGGTGTAGTGGTTGATGTAGTACGCCACCATCAGGTAGCCCACCGCGTAGATCGCCAGCGCGCGGAAGAAGTTGCGCCGCTCCGGAACGTCTCCCACCAGCCAGCGCACCACCGCAAACCCGGCAATGCACAGATTCTGGATATCGAACATGCGCTGCATGTTGGACAACGCGTGGTCGTCGATGTCGACGCGCGCGGCGAACGACTGCGCATGCACGAAGAACAGCACGCCCAGCAACGCGGCCATCGCCGCGTCGATCAGGCTGATGCTCAGCCGCTCGCGGCGTGCACGGGCCAGGATGAACACCAGCGGCACGCCGTACAGCACATACAGGAACAGGCTGGCCTGCGGCGTGACATCGGCACGGCCGGCACCGAGCGCATCGATCATGTTGACGGCCATGCCACCCGCCCAGAGCAGCAGCGCCAGGGCGGTGGCGCGCCAGCCGAGCGCGGCACGGTCGCGGCGCGCCCGCCACAGGCAGGCCGCCGCCGCCAGCAACGGGGCACCCGTGAGGAACCCGAAGGAACCCGCACCGGCCGGACCCGACCACAGGGCCACGACCAGGCCGTGGCAGAGCACATACAGCAGCGCCAGCACTACCGGCATGCATCCCCCGATCCGCAAGGCCGTATGGGCGCACGATAGCCCCGCTCGCGCCACGGCCACGTGATCCAATACAGCAAATACGACACGTCGCGTGCCCCGCCATGGGAGTGCCGGCCGCTGGCCGGCAATCCCGGGGAATCACAGGGCTGCAGGTTGCCGGCCAGCGGCCGGCACTACCGGAAAGCCGTCAGCCGTGCAGGGCGCGGGCGTGGTGGGCGATGTGCTCGCCGATGAAACTGGCGATGAAGTAGTAGCTGTGGTCGTAGCCCGGCTGCAGGCGCAGGGTCAGCGGATGGCCGGCGGCATCACAGGCCTGCTGCAGGCGCTGCGGTTGCAGCTGGGTCTGCAGGAATTCGTCCGCCTGGCCCTGGTCGACCAGCAACGGCAGGCGCTCAGTGGCCACGGCGACCAGTTCGCTGGCATCCCACTGCGCCCAGTCCGCCGGGTTGTCGCCCAGGTAGGCGTGGAAGGCCTTCTGCCCCCACGGCACGTGGCTGGGCGCAACGATCGGCGAGAACGCCGACACGCTGCGGTAGCGCCCCGGGTTGCGCAGCGCGATCACCAGCGCACCGTGACCGCCCATCGAGTGGCCGCTGATGCCGCGCGCATCGGTGACCGGGAAATTCGCCTCGATCAGTGCCGGCAGTTCCTGCGCCACGTAGTCGTGCATGCGGTAGTACTTCGCCCACGGTGCACGGGTGGCATTGAGGTAGAACCCCGCCCCCTTGCCCAGGTCATAGCCCTCGGCATCGGCCACGTCATCGCCGCGTGGGCTGGTATCGGGCGCGACGATGATCACGCCATGCTCGGCCGCGTAGCGCTGCGCGCCCGCCTTGGTGATGACGTTCTGCTCGGTGCAGGTCAGCCCGCTCAGCCAGTAAAGCACCGGCAGTTTCTGCGTTTCCGCCTGCGGCGGCAGGTACACGGCGAACTGCATGTCGCAGCCCAGCGTGGTGGAATGATGGCGGTAGACGTCCTGCCAGCCGCCGAAACAGGCGCGGTGTTCAATGCGTTCCATGGTGCTCTCCTGCGCGGCGCGTCAGCGCACGCGTGCTTCTGGTAGATGCCGACCTTGGTCGGCTTATCCACGCGCGGCGTGGATGCCTTTGTTGATCCGTTCATCCAGCTGCGCCAGCAGGCGCAGCAACGATTCGACGCCAGGCTGGCCATCAAGATTGCGCCAGGCCGCCACGGCCACATCGCTGCGCGGCGGCCACTGTCCGGCTGCGCGCGCCTCATGAAGGCGCGGCAGGAATACCTGCGCAAGCCACTGCTCGAACGGCATGCCATCGTCGCTGCCGAAGGCCGAGGTCACCGCACGCGGTGGCCCCACCTCGCCCACTACCCAGCCCAGCGCACGCAACGCCTGCTCGATCGGAACCACCAGGGCCGCGCGCGGGTCTTCCGCACGCGGCCGGCGCAGGGCATCCAGCCAGCCCATGACGCGGCTCAGTAGTGGACCACCGAACGGATCGACTTGCCTTCGTGCATCAGGTCGAAGGCTTCGTTGATCTTGTCCAGGTCCATGGTGTGGGTGACGAACGGTGCCAGTTCGATATCGCCCTTCATCGCGTCCTCCACCATGCCCGGCAACTGGCTGCGGCCCTTCACGCCGCCGAAGGCAGTGCCCATCCATTTGCGCCCGGTCACCAGCTGGAACGGACGGGTGGAGATCTCCTGGCCCGAACCGGCCACGCCGATCACCACGCTCTGGCCCCAGCCACGGTGCGCGCATTCCAGCGCCGCGCGCATCACGTTGACGTTGCCGATGCACTCGAAGCTGTGGTCCACGCCCCAGGTGGTCATCTCGACGATGACCTGCTGGATCGGCTTGTCGTAGTCCTTCGGGTTGATGCAGTCGGTGGCGCCGAATTCGCGCGCCAGTTCGAACTTGGACGGGTTGGTGTCCACCGCGATGATGCGGCCGGCCTTGGCCTGGCGCGCACCCTGGATCACCGCCAGGCCGATGCCACCCAGGCCGAACACCGCCACGCTGTCGCCCTCCTGCACCTTGGCGGTGTTGTGCACCGCGCCGATGCCGGTGGTGACGCCACAACCGAGCAGGCAGACGTGCTCCGGGTTCGCGTCCGGATTGATCTTCGCCAGCGAGACTTCGGCCACCACGGTGTACTCGCTGAAGGTCGAGCAACCCATGTAGTGGTACAGCGGCTCGCCGTTGTAGCTGAAGCGGCTGGTGCCGTCGGGCATCACGCCCTTGCCCTGGGTGGCACGCACCGACACGCACAGGTTGGTCTTGCCGCTCTTGCAGAACAGGCACTCGCCACACTCGGCGGTGTACAGCGGAATCACGTGGTCGCCGGGCTTGACGCTGGTCACGCCCTCACCGACCTCCACCACGATGCCGGCGCCTTCATGGCCCAGCACCACCGGGAACAGGCCTTCCGGATCATCGCCGGACAGGGTGAAGGCATCGGTGTGGCAGACACCGGTGTGGGTGATCTTGACCAGCACCTCGCCCTTCTTCGGCGGGGCGACGTCGATCTCGACGATCTGCAGCGGCTGGCCGGGACCAAAGGCGACGGCGGCACGGGACTTCATGGTGGCTTCTCCAGGATCAGGCGGAAAGGGAATGGCAGGACGATCGGCGCGATATGGCGCCGATACTTATTTCAGGTACGAGCGGATCAACGCGCTCATGTCGCGCACGCGTTCGGCGCGTTGTTCGTCTGAGGCAGCGGGTTGCCCGAACTCCTCGCGCAGATGGGCCTCCATCACTTCGGACATCAGGCCATTGACCGCGCCACGGATGGCGGCGATCTGCTGCAGCACCGGCCCGCAGTCGGCACCGGCGCCCAGCGCGCGATCCAGCGCATCGCACTGGCCGCGGATGCGGCGCACGCGGGCCAGGACCTTCTTCTTCTCTTCGGGGGAGTGCGGCATGGCGGGGCCACCTCGGAACTATACTGGGGGATAGTATACACAGAGGGGCGAATGAAGCCATCTGGTGCTGCCGAGGCATGCCCCAGGGACAGATCAGCCCAGAATATGAATGAACAATAAATAGATTCATTTGTTACTTTTTCATGACGTAGGGTGTCGCATTCGCCCCTGCGTTTACCCCTGAGTCACATTGGCGTGACCAGGGAGAAATCATGTACCGACCGTTGTTCGCCCGCAGTCGCTTGTCTGTCGCGCTGGGTTCGGCATTGGTGCTGGTGGCCGCCGCACCGGCCATGGCGCAGCAGGCCGCCACGCAGGAACAGAAGGCCGAGACCGCCAGCAGCAAGACCCCCGTGCAGCTGGACCGGATGACCGTCACCGGCTCGCGCATCTACCGCGCCGGTTTCGACACGCTCGAGCCCGCCGCGGTGGTCAGCCGTGAATCGATCGAGAACTATGGCGACACCAACCTCATCGATGCCCTGACCCGGATTCCCGGGGTCAGTGCCGGCGTCAGTTCGCGCGGCGACCAGGCCGGCTTCGGTGCAGGCGTCAACTTCGCCAGCAAGTTCGGGCTGGGCAGCAATCGCCTGCTGACCCTGGTCAATGGACGCCGCTTCGTCACCTCTACACCGCCCACCATCTTCGGAGCCGGCGGCGGCTCGGGCATCCAGGTCGACATGAACGCCATTCCCAGCGTCATGGTGCAACGCATTGAAAGCCTGAGCGTTGGCGGTGCACCCACCTATGGCTCGGATGCGATCTCCGGCGTCAACAACATCATCCTGCGAGACCGGTTCGAGGGTGCCGAAGTCGAGCTGGGCTACGGCAGGACCAGCAAGAACGACAACGAGCGCTACTCCTGGTCGGCCATCTTCGGTACCGACTTCGCTGATGGCCGTGGCCACATCGTGGTTGCCGCCGAGCTGGACAACGCCGATGGGGTGAACGCGCTGCAACGCGATTTCTACCGCCAGGGCTACAGCCTGCAGGCCAATCCCACGGCGGCCAATGCCACTGCCCAGCCCCTGCGCCGGCCGACCAATGATGGCCGCATCGACGGCAGCATTCCGTTCAACACCGGGCCCCGCGATGGTATCCCCGACCAGGTCTGGATCCGCAACCGGCGCATTGCCAGCATGACCTTCGGTGGCCTGGTGATGCCGGCAACCGGCAGCTACACGCGCAACGGCCTGGGCGACATCCTTGGCTTCGGCCCGAACAAAGACAAACTGTGGCAGTTCAACAACGAGGGCAAGCTGGTCGAGTTCAATCCCGGCACCAGCTACGCGGGCGGCAACGCCTCCGGCGGTGACGGCCTGAACCTGTTCGAGACGGTGCCGCTGATCGCCGACCTCGAACGACGCTCGGTATTCTCCACCGGCAGCTTCGACTTCACCGACAACGTGCGCGGTTTCTTCGAACTTTCGCGATACGAAGCGACCGCCCGCGAAACCCTCGACCAGAACGTCTACAACGCGGTGTCCTTCGGCAATGCGCGCCTGGACGGCGGCGGTACCGCCAGCGGTGCACTGACCTTCAGCGCCAGCAATCCGTTCCTCAGTGCGGAAACCCGCAAGATCCTCGCCGACAACGGCATCACCTCGTTCCGCCTGTCGCGATCTTCGCGCGACCTGTCGATGAACAACGCCAGCACCGAAACCCGCCTGACCCGTGCGGTGCTCGGCCTGAACGGCTTCTTCGAGGTCGGAAAGCGCAGCTTCAACTGGGAAGCCAGCGTCACCCACGGCCGCGGTGACTTCGACTACCTCGGCACCGGCCTGATCCAGCAGAACTTCATCAATGCGATCAACGTCACCACCGACGCCAGCGGGCGCATCATCTGTGATGCCACCCGCCCGGGCACCACGGCCGATGCGAACTGCCGCCCGCTGAATCTGTTCGGCGAGAACCAGGCGTCGCGCGAAGCCCTGGACTATGTCTCCACCCGGACCGTGGCCAAGGCGCAGACCCGCCAGACCGTCATCAATGCGTCGGTATCCGGCGGCCTGTTCGATCTTCCCGGCGGCGAGCTGTCCGCGGCGGCCGGCTTCGAACACCGCCGCGAAGAAGGCTCCTTCACCCCCAGCGAGTACCAGCGCCTGGGCCAGGGCCGTTCAGTGCCGACCCAGGCGGCGGAAGGCAAGTACCACACCAATGAAGTGTTCGCCGAAGTGCTGGCACCGCTGTTCAATCCCGACTGGGATATCCCGGGCCTGCATCGCCTGGACCTGACCGCCAAGTTCCGCCGCGTCGACAATTCCGTCGCCGGCGCGTTCAATGCGTTCACCTACGGCATCCAGTACGAACCGATCGCCGGCCTGCAGCTGCGCGGCAACAAGACCCAGTCACTGCGCGCGCCCTCCATCGCCGAGCTCTACACCACCCAGCAGCCGGCCTACTACAACATCCCGGAAGTGTGCTCGCTGGACAACATCAGCGGCGGCTCCAATCCGGCCGTGCGTCGCCGCAACTGCGAGGCGTTCTTCGCCGCCTACCCGGGTGCCGATCCGAACACTTTCCGCCAGCAGCCGACCAATACGCTGGGTTCGACCAACGGCAGCACCCGCCTGCAGAACGAAACGGCGAAGTCGTGGACGGCCGGCATCGTGTTCGCCCCAGAATGGATCCCGGGCCTGCGCGTCGCCGCCGACTGGTATGACATCAAGATCAACAACGTGATCACGTCGCTGAGCGCCAACGACATCATCACCGGTTGCTTCGACACTGCCGACTTCAACGCCGCCAACGTGCCCAACGCCAACCGCTTCTGCAGCCTGGTGACGCGTGATCCGAACACCGGCGTGGCTACCAGCATCAAGACCGAGTATGGCAACGGCCCGGTGCTGATGTTCCGTGGCTGGACCGCCGAAGTCGGCTACCGTTGGGACCTGTCGCGCTTCGGCGTACTGGACCTGGACTTCTACGGCTACATGCCGAAGAACCGTGGCCAGGCCGCGAACCGGGACGTGCCGTTCGTCGAACAGGCGGGCAGCTTCAACGAGCCCAAGCGCCAGTTCCGTTGGACCGCCCAGCATCGCATCGGCAACTGGAACTACGGCGTGGCCTCCAACTACACCAGCCGCGCCCAGTACACGATGACCGATACCCCGGAAAGCCGTCAGTACTTCTACCGCGACAGCTGGACCACCTGGGACGCCAACGTCACCTACCGCATCACCGACGCCGCGCGCGTGACGTTGTCGGTGATCAACGTGGGCGATGACATCGGGCCGTTCCCGTATGTACTGGATGCACTGGGCCGTCGCTACATGGCCAGCCTGCGCTACAACTTCAAGTAGGCCTGGCGCAGCGTTTCCACAGGCGGGGCCCGGTGTACGGGCCCCGCTCAATCAAACAGACCTTGTTCCGCCAACCGGGTCAGCTCATCCACCACGTAGCGCACCTTCGGCCGCAGGTGGCGCGTCGGTGGCCACAGCGCATGGATGTCGATGTGCCGCTGCATGTGTTCGTCCAGCACCGATTGCAGCACGCCGGAATCGAGATGGCGGCGCACCAGTGAAATGGGCATCTGGCAGATGCCGAGGCCGGCGATGGCCGCTTCGATCACCGCGTCGCCATCGTTGAGTTGATAGGGCGCACTGGGAATGAACGTTCCCTCGTCCTCCTCGCTGCCGATCCGCCACCAGATCGGTTGCCCGTGGCGGAAGCCGACGATGCTGCGGTGCTGCGCCAGTTCCTGCACCGTGCGCGGCACGCCATGCGCCTGCAGGTACGCCGGCGATGCGCAGGTGACCAGGCGCTGGCGCCCCAATCGGCGCGCGACCAGGTGCTCGGCCTGGTGCAGCCCACCGAAACGGATCAGCAGGTCGATGCCCTCTTCGACCGGATCGACGAAGTGATCGGTGAAGGTCATCGTCAACTGCAGGTCCGGATACTGGCGGCACAACCGCAGCAGCACCGGCAGCACCACCAGCCGCCCGAACGAGGACGGCATGTCGATGCGCAGCCGCCCGCTGGGCAGGCCCGCCGAACCCAGACAGGCCTCGGCCGCGGAGATTTCTTCCAGCGCCGCCGCACAGGAGGCGTAGTACGCCTCGCCATCAGTGGTCAGTGCGATGCGCCGCGTAGTGCGATGGAACAGGCGCACCCCCAGCCGCGCTTCCAGACGGGCGATGGCCTTGCCCACCGCCGAGCGCGAGATGCCCAGCGCGTCTGCCGCCTCGGTGAAGCTGCCCGAGCGTGCGGTCGTGACGAACGTCACCAGGCCATTCAAGGATTCCAGCGGCAGCATCGTTCGCACCCCATTGGGGACAAATAGTCCCCCACCAAGGGAGATCGAAGCGCTTTATGCGCCCGCATGTCAACTCCATCCTGTGTGCATCGCGCCGCTGGCGCTCTTCCCCGCACCGAGATGACCAACATGACCGCCGCCCTGTTCCGTCCGTTCGACCTGACAGGCATCGCCCTGCGCAACCGCATCGCGATGGCCCCGATGACCCGTGCCCGCAACCCCGGCTCGGTCGCCAATGAGCTCACCGCGCAGTACTACCGGCAGCGTGCCAGCGCCGGCCTGATCATCAGCGAAGGCACGCCGGTCTCGCCGCAGGGCCAGGGCTACATCGATGTGCCGGGCATCTGGTCGGCCGAACAGGTGGCCGGGTGGAAGCTCGTCACCGAGGCGGTGCATGCCGCGCAGGGCACGATGTTCGCCCAGCTCTGGCACGTCGGCCGCATGTCGCATGCCTCGCTGCAGCCCGGGGGTGGACAACCGGTCAGCGCCGGTACCCGCCCGGTGGCCAGCGCACCGAAGAACACCTCGTTCGTGTACCTGGACGACGGCAGCCGCGGCCATGCCGATCCCACCCCGGCACGTGCATTGGAGACCGCGGAGATCCCCGGCATCATCGACGACTTCGTACGCGGGGCGGACAACGCCATTGCCGCCGGCTTCGATGGCATCGAACTGCATGCCGCCAACGGCTACCTGTTCGAACAGTTCCTCAACCCGCTCATCAACCAGCGCGACGACCGCTACGGCGGCTCGCTGCCGAACCGCGCGCGATTGATCCTGGAGACGGTGGATGCGATGGCCCAGCGCATCGGCGCCCACCGCATCGGCGTGCGCCTGGCACCGAACAACCTCACCTTCGACATGCCGTACTACCCCGACAACGAGGCCACCTATCTGTACCTGGCCGAGGAACTGGGCAAGCGCGGGCTGGCCTATGTGCATCTCAACGACAACCTGCAGGCGGGGCAGTCGGTGCTGGGCGAGGCGTTCCTGCAGCAGTTCAAGCAGGTCTACGGTGGCACGTTGATCCTGGCCGGTGGCATGACCCGCGAACGCGCCCTGCAGCTGGTCGAGGCCGGCACCATCGACCTGGCCGCATTCGGCCAGCCGTTCATCGCCAACCCGGATCTGGTCGAACGCCTGCAGCACAACATCGCGCTGGCCACGCCCGACCGCAATACCTATTACGGTGGCGGCGAGGCAGGCTACCTCGACTACCCGCGCGCGCAGTAGAGCCACGCGATGCGTGGATGCGGGCGTACACTGCCCACCCGCATCCACCGGATCTGCCCATGGATACGCCCACCGCATCGTTCATCGTCAACCTCGATGTCCCCGATCTTGCCGCTGCCGAGGACTTCTACATCCGAGCCTTCGGCCTGAGCATCGGGCGCCGTCTAGGCCCGGGCGCCGTGGAGCTGCTCGGTGGGCCAACGCCGCTGTACCTGCTGCAGAACGAGGCCGGCAGCGCCGCCACCGAAGACGGCGACGTGCGCGACTACGAGCGCCATTGGACGCCGCTGCACCTGGACTGGGTGGTGGATGACATCGAAGCCGCACTGGTCCGTGCGGTTGCGGCCGGGGCGACGCTTGAGCAGTCCGTGCGCGAGCGTCGCTGGGGGCGCATCGCCGTGCTGGCCGATCCGTTCGGCCACGGCTTCTGCCTGATCCAGTTCAGTGGCGAAGGCTACGACGCGCTGGCCGAGTGACCGGCGCATCGTTCACCACGGCAACGGCGCCACTTCACCGTTGGCGCGCTCGCCGTAGTACAGCGACGGCAGCAGGCGCGAGAGGAAACTGAACTCCGTGTAGCAGTGCTTGAGCAGGCCCAGGCCGACCGCATCGCCGGCATCGCAGTGCGGATCGGTGCTGTCCAGGCCGAGCACGAAGCGGCTGCGCAGCACACAGCCAAACGGCGTATCGCGCGCCACGTGCAGCATCTGCCCGTCGCAGGGATCACCGTTTGCATCCAGGCGTACGTGGTCGCCAAAGCCGATGCGCGCGGCGATCACTGCCGATACATCGCCTGCATCCTGTGCCACCTGCAGGCGCTCGGGCACCAGCAACGTGCGCGGGTCATGGAACTTCAAACGCGCCGCCACCGGCGGAATATCGGCCAGCGATTCCACCGCGTGGATGCTGGCACCGTGGTAGCTGCGTCCGCGCTGCCAGGCCGCGTCCCAGCCGCGATGCTCGACATGATCGACCGGATGCCACCAGCGGATGTGCTGGGTGGTCTCGAAGAAGGTGAACCACCAGTCCAGCATGCGGCCCTTGCAGCCGTGCAGATCGGTACGCACCGCCACCAGCAGGGTGCCATCTTCGCGGCGCTGGATGCCGGTTTCCAAGCGCATCGGCGCCGGGTCGAGCAGATCGTGGTGGTCCAGCCAGGCGCGGGCGTTCACAGCGGTATCCATCGGGGTCTCCTGCATGTCGGGAGACCTGATAATACGGAAACGCTCTTCGTTTCTCAATTATCCGAATGCGGTAAGATGGGCGCAATGAACAGCACCACCCTGCCCGAGCCACCCTCACCAATCCGCCGCCGCGGCCGCCCTGCGCGGCCGGAAGCCGAAGTCCGCCACGCCGTGCTGCAGGCCACGCTGGAGCTGCTGCTGGCACAGGGTTACGAGGCCACCACCATCGAAGCGGTGGCGGCGCACGCCGGGGTAGCGAAGAAGACCGTGTACCGCCACGCCAGCAACCGCGAGGAACTGGTCGGGTTGGCCGTGCGCGAGTGGACCGACGGCTTCGCGCCGCAGTTGCAGCGCGATGCGCACGACGCCGACGAGGTGATGCCGTTGCTGCAGGCCATCCTGCACGCGGTGTGCGCGCAGGCACTGTCGGCGCAGGCAGTGCAGGTATTCCGCCTGCTGGCCACCGACTTTCCCGGCAAGGACGCGCTGCTGCAGGCCTATCTGGACAATGGCATCGAACGCGGCCGTGCGCTGCTGGCCGACTGGCTGGCGCGTCAGCAGCAGCGCGGGCTGCTGCGCGAGGGAGATGCCGCGTGCATGGCACGGCTGATCCTGGCGATGGCCGTGGCCGAGCCGCTGCGCGAACGCGTGATCGGTGTGGTGGCCGAGGATGCGCCGGTAGAGGTGCATCTGCGTGATTGCCTGGAATTGTTGGCACCCGTACTGCAGGTGCCGTAGCCGGCCGCATCCACGCATGGCGAGGTTCTACCGGCAGCGCTTCGGATCAGGTCACGCCTGCACGTAGGGCATTTCGCTGTCGATACCGTCGAACGCGATCAGCTGCAACAGCGGCTGCACGTCCTCGTCACTGATCTCACCCGCAGTGATGTCATCCACGCGTGCATACAACGCCTCCAGCGCCGCTACCTGGTCCCCTCGCAGCCAGCCACGATGGGTACCGAGCCAAGCCTGCAGATTGGTTCCGATATCGCCCTCCGAAAGCAGCGACTCCTCTTCCTCCAGCTCCACCACCGCTTCGGCCATCTTGCGGAACAGGAAGTCCTGGAAGTTCGCGGCCAGCAGATCGGCGCGATCATCGTCATGCCAGACCAGCAGCACCGGCGAATCGCTGGAACCCGGTGCATTGGTCCAGAAACAGTAATGATCACCCGCGCCGGTGCGCGCGAACGGCAGCAGTTTCAGGTCATCGCGCAGCGGGTTGTAATGATCTTCGGTAGTCAGATCTTCCCACGCTGCGCGCAGTTCGCTCGGCTCGATCGGTTCATAGTCGTTGGCATACAGCAGTACCGGCGGCTGCGGCTGCACCTGCGGGAACACCGTGCGGTACCAGTTCGGGCCCTGCTCGCCCCAGCTGAAACGGTTGCCTTCCACCAGCTGGCGGAACAACGGCGGGAAGGTCTGGCCGGAAGCCTGTTCGAGATCGGCGAGCATGCTCAATGACGTCCTTTTGTTGAGAAGACTCACTCTAGCGGGTGAACGCCATCCCCGCATGGCGCGGATCCACTCGGAAAGCTCTCGTTGGAGCCGGTCATTGGACGGCACTGCGCCATCCACCGCGATTCACTCGCGCAGCATATCCACGAACGCACGCAGCGCACCGGGCATCTGCCGCTGCTTCGGGTAGTACAGCGCGAAGCCGGCGAACGGCTCGCTCCAGTCTTCCAGCACCGCCACCATCTGCCCCGATTCGATGTAGGGCCGCGCGGTGTCTTCCAGCACGTAGGCCAGGCCGATGCCATCGAGTACCGCGCCGACCACGGTGCCCTGCTCGCCCAGCGTCAGCCGCCCCGGCACGTCGATCTCCAGCGCCTGCCCACCGCGCTCGAACTGCCATTTGTACAGATGCCCGCTGGCGAAGCGGAAGCGGATGCATTCGTGTGCAGCGAGATCGCGCGGATGCTGTGGCGCCGGGTGCCGCCGCAGGTAGTCCGGCGAGCCGACAATCAGCCCGCGCAGCGGTGGCCCCATCGGCACTGCCACCATGTCCTCGGGCACGAATTCATGCAGGCGCACGCCGGCGTCGTAGCCCTCGGCCACGATGTCGACCAGGCCATCGTTCTCGGTCAGCTCCACCCGCACGTCGGGATGGGCGTGCAGGAAGCGCGCCAGCCGTGGTCCCAGCTGTGTCGCCACCGCCGCACGGGTAGCATTGATGCGCAGCAGGCCAGCCGGTGCGGCGCGGAACTGGTTCATCTCTTCCAGTGCGTCATGCACCTGCCCCAAGGCCGGCTGCAGGCGCTCCAGCAGCCGCTGCCCGGCCTCGGTCAGGGCCACGCTGCGGGTGGTGCGATGGAACAGGCCCACGCCCAACCGTTCTTCCAGCGCGCGGATCGCATAGCTCACCGCCGAGGTCGACAGCGCCAGCTCCGCACCGGCACGGCGGAAGCTGCGATGGCGGGCGACCGCAGCGAACGCGGCCAGGTGGGAGAGATTGTCAGTGGCCACGATTGTGCAGTTTCACTTGATGAATCATGCCGATATCCGGGCTTCTGGCCGCTGGGTACGGGGCGTATTGTAAAGCGCCTTTCGACAAACCCTGCCAAGGATTCCCCATGTCCCTCGCCCGTGGTTACGCCGCCCATTCACATACCGACCCGCTGATCCCGTACGAATTCGAACGCCGCGCGGTCGGCCCGGACGATGTGCGCATCGAGATCCTCTACAGCGGCATCTGCCATTCCGACCTGCACCAGGCCCGCGACGACTGGGGTGGCTCGATCTACCCGATGGTGCCCGGCCACGAGATCATCGGCCGCGTCACCGAGGTCGGCAGCAACGTCACCCGCTTCAAGGTCGGCGACCACGCCGGCGTGGGCTGCATGGTCGACTCGTGCCGCCACTGCGACGCCTGCGAGCACGACCTGGAGCAGTACTGCGCCGAAGGCGCGACCTGGACCTACAACGGCCGTGAGCGCGAAAGCGGCGCGCCGACGTATGGCGGCTATTCCGACCACGTGGTGGTCGAGCAGCGCTTCGTGGTGAAGGTGTCCGACACCCTCGACCTCAAGGCAGCCGCGCCGCTGCTGTGTGCCGGCATCACCACCTGGTCGCCGCTGCGCCACTGGAAGGTCGGCCCGGGCCAGAAGGTCGGCGTGATCGGCCTCGGTGGCCTCGGCCACATGGGCGTGAAGTTCGCCAAGGCCCTCGGCGCACACGTGGTGATGATCACCACCACGCCGGAAAAGGGTGCCGACGCCAAGCGCCTGGGTGCCGATGAAGTGCTGGTCTCGCGCGATGCCGCGCAGATGAAGGCGCATGCCGGCAGCTTCGACTTCCTGCTCAACACCATCCCGGTCGGCCATGACACCAACCCGTACATGGGCCTGCTCAAGCGCGAGGCCACCATGTGCCTGGTCGGCGTGCTGACCGAACTGGATCCGCCGCTGACCGGCGGCAGCGTGATCTTCGGCCGCAAGCACCTGACCGGCTCGGCGATCGGCGGCATGGCCGAAACCCAGGAAATGATGGATTTCTGCGCCGAGCACGGCATCGTCAGCGATGTCGAGATGATCGACATCAAGAACGTCAACGAAGCCTGGGAGCGCATGGCGAAGAACGATGTGCGCTACCGCTTCGTGATCGACATGGCGACGATGAAGAACGCCGCTTGATCGATCGGCGACTGTGAACGAAGAACCCCGGCACTGCCGGGGTTTCTTGTTTGCGTTGCACGGCCCGTCCGCCGGGCCATGCCCGGCGAGCGAAGCGGTTGCCTCCCTCCTTGGGCATGACGAAGATCAAGGACCCGGCCACCAGCCGGGCGCAGACTCGCTGCATGGCCCGCCTGCCCTCCCCTGCGATGCTGATGCGCGCGCCGCACCGGCTGCTGTTCTTCATCGGCGCCAGCAACCTGCTGCTGGCAATGCTGTGGTGGGCGTTGTGGCTGGGCGCATTGCGCGGGTTGTGGACGCCGCAGCCACCGCCGCTGCCTCCGGCCTGGCTGCACGCGCTGCTGATGCAGTACCTGGTACTGCCCAGTTTCATCTTCGGCTTCCTGCTCACCGTGTTCCCGCGCTGGCTGGCACAGCCGGAGCTGCCACGCAGCCGTTATGCGCCGGTCGGCATCGGCCTGTTTGGTGGGCAGGCGTTGCTGATTGCCGCCGCCTGCGGGTGGACACCCGGGCTGTGGCCCGGCCTGCTGCTGGCACTGGCCGGCTGGAGCGCCGGACTGATCGTGCTGGGACGCGTGCTCAAGGCCGCCGGTCCCAACCGCAACTGGCATGCGCGCGCCTGCTATGCCGCACTGCTGCTGGGCTGGCTGGGGCTGCTGCTGTTCATGGCGGTGGGGCGCGGCCACGCCATGCTGATGCCGGTCACGGTGGCACTCGGCACCTTCGGCCTGCTGCTACCGGTCTACCTCACCGTCGCGCACCGGATGATCCCGTTCTTCGCCAACAACGTGGTGGATGGCTATGTGGCGTGGCGCCCGCTGCGCTGGTTGGCTGCGATGTGGGCGCTGCTGATGCTGCGCCTGCTGTTGAGCGCGTTGCAGGTCGACCACCTGCTGTGGCTGGCCGATGCGCCGCTGCTGATGTTGTCGCTGCAGGCGCTATGGCACTGGTGGCCACGCGGGCCGATGCCGGGCCTGCTCGCGGCCCTGTTCCTGGCACTGGCGTGGCTGCCGATCAGCTTCGCGTTGTATCTGCTGCAGGACATCGGCCAGATGCTGGGCCATCCGCAACTGCTCGGCCGCGCGCCGCTGCATGCCCTCGCCGTGGGCCTGTTCGGCAGCCTGCTGGTGGCGATGGTGACCCGGGTCACCCAGGGCCATTCCGGCCGACCGCTGGTGATGCCGGCAGTGGCCTGGTTTGCGTTCGTCGCGCTGCAGGCGGTGGCGATCATGCGCATCGCTGCCGAACTGATGCCCGACGCCCATGCGTGGCATTTCGCCGCAGCCATCGGCTGGTTGCTGGCCTTGGCACCGTGGGTGGCGCGGCTGGGCTGGATCTACCTGTGCCCACGGCGCGACGGCAAGCCGGGCTGACATCACCGCTGGGCATGGCACCATGGTGGGCATGTCCGATATCCCGTTCGATCCCACCGCAATCACCACCTTCGCCGATGGCGACCCTGAGGAGAATCCCTGGGTTCTCGGCGCGCCGCAGCCGGAAGCGCTGCAGGTGGTGCCCTGGTCCACGCTGTGGGCCGACCAGTTCGAGCAGCAGCGCACGCAGCTGCAGGCGACACTCGGCAACACCGCGCTGGGCATTGAACATGTCGGCTCCACCGCGGTGCCGGGCCTGCCGGCCAAACCGGTACTGGACATCGACCTGCTGGTTGCCGATCCCGCCGACGAAGCGGCCTGGCTGCCAGCGCTGCAGGCACTGGGCTACGTGCTTACCATCCGCGAACCCTCGTGGTACCAGCACCGCATGCTGCGACTGGACGTGCCGCGCGTGAACCTGCACGTGTTCGCACCTGGTTGCGCCGAGCACCTCCGCCACTGCTTGTTCCGCGATTGGCTGCGCAGCCATGAAGATGACCGCAGGCGCTATGCACAGGCCAAGCAGGCAGCACTGCAGGGCAATGCCAACGTGCAGGCCTACAACCGCAGCAAGCAGGATGTGGTTCGCGGCATCTACGCGCGCCTGTTCGCAGCGCGCGGGTGGTGACGCAACGGCAGGTGCCGGCCCCGGTTGGCACCCGCCGGAACAGTGTCAGTACGCGAACTCGCGGAACACCGGATCGACGTCGCCGTGCCAGCGGCCATGGAACAGCGCCAGCTTGCGTTCGGCCGGGGTCAGGCCGGACTCGACGATCTCCTGCAGCACGTCCAGGAACTTGCTCTCGTCCTGGCCGTCGGCATTGCGCGCCGCGCGGCGCTTGAGGCCTTCGACGGAAATCTTCACCGCTTCACGGGCCAGGTCGCGCACGCTGCCAGTGCGGAACGGCAGGTTCATCGCATGCTTCGGCACGCCGTCGCGCAGTGCATGGCGCTCGGCCAGGGTGAAATCCCGTACCAGGTCCCAGGCCGCATCCAGTGCGGTGTCGTCGTACAACAGGCCCACCCAGAATGCCGGCAGCGCACACAGGCGGCTCCACGGGCCACCGTCGGCACCGCGCATTTCCAGATACTTCTTCAGGCGCACTTCCGGGAACGCGGTGGTCATGTGGTCCGACCAGTCGCGCAGCGTCGGCAGCGCGCCCGGCAGCACCGGCAGCTTGGCCTGCATGAAATCGCGGAAGCTCTGCCCGCTGGCGTCGTGGTAGATGCCATCGCGGTAGGAGAAATACATCGGCACGTCGAGCAGGTAATCGACATAGCGCTCGTAACCGAAGCCATCCTCGAACACGAAGTCGAGCATGCCGGTGCGGTCGGCGTCGGTGTCGGTCCAGATGTGCGAGCGGTAGCTCAGGTAGCCGTTCGGCTTGCCTTCGGTGAACGGCGAATCGGCGAATAGCGCGGTGGCGATCGGCTGCAGCGCCAGCGACACGCGGAACTTCTTCACCATGTCCGCTTCGGTGGCGTAATCCAGGTTCACCTGCACCGTGCAGGTGCGGGTCATCATGTCCAGGCCCAGCGAGCCGACCTTGGGCATGTAGGCGCGCATGATCTTGTAGCGGCCCTTCGGCATCCACGGCATCTCATCGCGCTTCCACTTCGGCTGGAAGCCCATGCCGAGGAAGCCGAGCTGCAGCTCACCTGCCACCTGTGCCACTTCGTTGAGATGGGTGCCGGTCTCCACGCAGGTCTGGTGGATGGTCTCCAGCGCCGCGCCGGACAGTTCCAACTGGCCCGCCGGTTCCAGCGTGACCGAGGCACCATCGCGCAGCAGGGCGATCGTGTTGCCGTTCTCCTGCACCGGCTCCCAGCCGAAGCGGACCAGGCCGTTGAGCAGTGCCTCAATGCCGCGCTCGCCCTCGAAGGTCGGCGGGCGCAGGTCATCCAGGCGGAACCCGAACTTCTCGTGCTCGGTGCCGATGCGCCACTGCGCGCGGGGTTTCTCGCCGGAGGCGATCACCTCCACCAGCTGCGAGCGGTCGGTAATGGGTGTATCGGCGACGTGGCTGGGGCTCGACAAGGGGAAGGCTCGCTGGACAGTGGCGGGGGATGTGGGGCCCGGGGCCTTCCATCGCAAGGGCGCACTATAGCGTGGCGACCCGTTGCGTCATGCGACGGAGACGGTTTTCAGCATCCTACCGACGCCCTCTTGACCCTCGTACACTCGGGGCCATGAGCCGCCATTCACGACACCCCGAACTGCACCGCTCCGAGCGCGTCGGCTGGCTGCGTGCCGCCGTGCTGGGGGCCAACGATGGCATCGTCTCGGTGGCCGGCCTGGTGGTCGGCGTGGCCGCCAGCGGCGCCTCCGCGGCGACCATTCTGGCCACCGGCGTGGCTGGCACCGTGGCCGGCGCGATGTCGATGGCTGCTGGAGAGTATGTCTCCGTGCAGACCCAGGCCGACACCGAAGACGCCGACCTGGCGATGGAAAAGCGCGAACTGCACGAAGATCCGCACAGCGAGCTGGAAGAGCTGACCGCGATCTACCGCCACCGCGGCCTGGAGCCGGCGCTGGCGCGGCAGGTGGCCGAGCAGCTCACCGCCCACGACGCACTGGGCGCCCACGCCCGCGACGAGCTGGGCATCACCGATACCCTGCGCGCGCGCCCGCTGCAGGCAGCGCTGGCCTCGGCCGGCGCCTTCACCTGTGGTGCGGCACTGCCGGTGCTGACCGCGCTGCTCGCGCCGGTCGACAAGGTCGCGATGATGACCACCGCCAGCACCCTGCTCGGCCTGTGCCTGACCGGCGCGATGGCGGCCCAGGCCGGTGGCGCACCGCCGGTACGCGGCGCGATCCGGGTGATGTTCTGGGGCGCGTTGGCGATGGCCGCGGCCGCCGGCGTCGGTCGCCTGCTCGGCGCACACGTGACATGACCGCCATGCTGCCCCCGGCCACCGCACTGCTGGCCGAGATGGCCAGTCTGGCGGGCTGTGAGCGCGCCGAAGGCTATGCCTGCATCACCGCCCGTCGCGAGCATGGCGCCAGCTCGGTGGAGATTCCGCAACCGCAGTTCGCGATCCTGCTGGAGGGCCGCAAGCAGGTGCGCACCGCGCACCAGTCGCTGGAATTCATCCCCGGCGACATCCTGCTGCTGACCCAGCGCTGCCGGATCGATGTGGTCAACACGCCCGACCCGGGGACCGGCCGCTACCTCAGTGCCATCGTGCCGCTGTGTGCCGAAGTGCTGGCGGCCGCACGCATACTGTGGAGCGAGGACCTTCCCGCGCCGGGCCAGGCGATGGCACATCTGCCTTTGATCGACCATGGCCCGGTGCTGCGCCAGTGGCGGCAATCGCTGCAGGACGGCCGTTACAGCGAGGCACGATTGGCCCTGGCCTCGCTGGTATTGACCCTGTGCCGGCAGGGCCACGGCAACCTGCTGCTGCCGCAGGCGCCGAGCCTGGGCGAACAGATCCGCGACCGCATCGCCGCCGAACCGGCACGCGACTGGCAATCGCGTGATGTGGAAGAACAGTTCGCGCTGAGCGGTGCGACCCTGCGCCGTCGGCTGGCGGCCGAGGACACCAGCCTGCGCCAGCTGCTCACCGAGGCCCGGCTGGCGCATGGCATGCAGCTGCTCTACACCACGGACCTGCCATTGAAGACCGTCGCTGCACGCGCGGGCTACCGGTCTGCGGCGAGCTTCAGCAAGCGCTTCGCCGAGCAGTACGGACTGGCTCCCACAGACATTTGAAGGGGTTCGGCAGGGCTGCGCCCTGCACCCGCAGAGGCAACGGCAACGGCCGAAGCAACAGCAACAGCAACAGCGGCTATCCGAGGGATGGCGGGGCGGTGTCGGAGTGCGGGGACGCTGCAAGTACGTCCCTGTAAGCTTGGCAGCCGCATCCATGCGGCTGACACCCCGCACTCCGACACCGCCCCACCTCTGACAGATCTCCGCGGCTGTTGGTAGGTGTCGACCTTGGTCGACACCTCTGTCAGATATCGAATGAGTCATCCACGCATGGCGTGGATCTACTGTGTCGACCAAGGTCGACACCCACCAGAGCAGTTTGCCGTTCCAACAGATCGCAGAAAACTGTCGAAGGCGGGGTGGGTCCGGTTGCGGGGGCGTGAGCCGCATGGATGCGGCGACCGAGCTTACATGGACGTACTTGCAGCGGCCCCCGCAACCGGACCCACCCCGCCATCCCACGGATAGCCCGCTGTTGCTGTTGCCTCGGCTGTTGCTGTTGCTTCGGCCGTTGCCGTTGCCGTTGCCTCTGCGGGTGCAGGGCGCAGCCCTGCAGACAACACCCCTCCCTGAGCATTCCGCGTAGTGGTTTGAGCGCCGCACACACGTCGACCACGGCACGCTATACGGCAACGGAACCGCCCGTCGTCCACCGAGAACCACCATGACCCTGCGTCCCCTGCCGCTGCACCGCGCCCTGCTGTTGGCCCTGTCATCCCTGCCACTGGCCGCGCTGGCCGAAACCACGTCGCCTGCCCCCACCCAGCAGGTCCCAGGCGTCTACCACCAGCGCGTCGGTGCGCTGCAGGTCACCGCCCTGTTCGATGGCGTGGTCGCGCTGGGCCGGCAGGAAGTCGTGGACGTGCCGCCGACGCTGGTCAGCCGCCTGCTGGAAGGCCGTTATGTTCCCGAAGACAAGAAGGGCCTGCAGACCGCGATCAACGCCTTCCTGGTGCGCCAGGGCAATCACCTGACCCTGGTCGATACCGGTACCGCGCAGTGCTTCGGCCCCGGCCTGGGCCAGGTGCTGGGCAACCTGCGCGCCTCCGGCGTGGACCCGGCCGAGGTGGATGAGGTGCTGCTGACCCACGCCCATCCGGACCATCTGTGCGGCGTGCTCGACGCGCAGGGCAAGCCGGCCTACCCGAACGCCACGGTGTGGCTGTCCAAGGCCGATGCCGACTACTGGCTCAACCCGGCCAGCGAGGCCACCGCGCCGAAGGGCGTGCGCTTTGCCTTCCCGCTGGCGCGCAACGCGGTAGCGCCCTATCAGGCCAGCGGCCACCTGCGCACCTTCAGTCCCGGCGATGCCCTGCCCGGTGGCGCGGTGGCGATGGACACCCATGGCCATACGCCCGGCCATGTCTCCTACCGGTTCGACAGCCAGGGCCAGTCGCTACTGGTGTGGGGTGATGTGCTGCACTTCCACGCAGTGCAGTTCGCGCACCCGGAGGCGGCCTTCGAGGCCGATTCGGACCGCAAGGCGGCCATCGCCAGCCGTCGCGGCCTGCTGCAGCAGGCCACCGCCAACGGTTGGTGGGTGGCCGGTGCGCACCTGCCGTTCCCCGGTCTGGGCCATGTACGTGGCGAGGGCAAGGCCTATGCGTGGGTGCCGGCGGAGTATTCGCCGTTGAAATGAGGTATCGCCGACCAGCGGCCGGTACTACCCGGAAGCAGACCGGTCGCGCCGGGCCATGCCCGGCCCTACCGGCCGGGTGCCGAGCGCTGCGCGTCCCGTAGTTCGTCCAGGTACGGCAACAGTTCCTGCAGCGCCAAGTACAAACCCGCTTGCCGCGCGTCCATCCGGATCGCCTGCCACTGCGCGTGTTCGAAGATCCCGTCATCAGAACAGCTGAGCGAGGTCGCATCAAGCTCAGCGCAGGATGCGCGAAGCCTCAGCAGCGCCTGCTGGCCCAATGGCGGCACCTGATCGGCCAGACCGTCCATGACGGCCACCAGAGGCATCAGGACCGACGACTGGACCTCACAGGCAAGACACTGCGGCAGCTTTGCCGCTTGGCCCAATGCGTCCTGCTGGAGGAAATCGAGGGCAGAGAGCAAGGTGCAGGCCGCTTCGACGCGGGCACCGTCACCCGCCCCGTGCCATTGCCAGAACGTTGCTGCAAATCCTTCCATCCGTACACCCCGATGAAAAGGCAGGCGACCGCTGGCCGCCTTATTCCAGCCCCAGCCAGCCGCCGATGATGCCGCGGGCTTCGTCCACACCGGTGCGGGCGGCGCCGGAGAACACCTGCACGCTGACCGTATCACCGAAGGAGGAGTGCAGTTCCTTGCGCACCTTCTGCAGGGTCTGCATCTGCTGGCTGCGGCTCAGCTTGTCGGCCTTGGTCAGCAACGCATGCGCCGGCAGGCCACGCTGCACGGCATAGGCCAGCATCTGCCGGTCGTAGTCCTTCAGCGGGTGGCGGATATCCATCACCACCACCAGGCCCCTCAGCGCATTGCGGGTGCGGAAGTAGCGGTCGATGAAGGCCTGCCAGTGCGCCTGCAGGTCCAGCGGCACCTTGGCGTAGCCGTAACCGGGCAGATCGACCAGATGGGCTTCCGGGGTCACCTGGAAGAACACCAGCTGCTGGGTGCGGCCGGGGGTCTTGGAGACCCGGGCCAGGCTGTTCTGGCGGGTCAATGCGTTGAGAGCACTGGACTTGCCGGCGTTGGAGCGGCCCGCAAAGGCCACTTCGGCCCCCTCATCGGGCGGCAGCTGCCCAATGTTGTGGGCAGAGAGGTGGTATTGAGCGCGTTCGATGAGCAATGACATGTGCATAGGATCGCATGTTGTGGCACCGCGCGCCCGGCCCCGGGCCCTCCGCCGGGAAAATGCTGCACTGCTGCGTTGACCGTGCGCGGAAACGGCGTTGATAATCCGGGCGATGCCGGCGGCCACCGCCCGGCCCGGTCCATACGGAGCTTCAGCATGCGCCACGCTCGCGTTCTTGCCGTATCCGCCCTTGCCACTGCCATAGTTGTTGCCGCTGCTGCGTTCGCGCAGACCACGTTGACCCCGCTGCCCGACAACGGGCCGATCAACACCGCCTCGCTGGAGGTCGATTTCAGCAAGACCCACTGGGGCGATGCCAAGGCCGGCCAGACCAAGGCCTCGGCCTGCGCGGCCTGCCATGGCGCCGACGGCAATTCCACGGTGGAGATGTACCCGTCCATCGCCGGCCAGAGCGAACGCTACGTCGCCCAGCAGATGGCCCTGATCGCCAACGGGCAGCGCAGCTCCGGCGCGGCGGTGGCGATGGTGCCGTTCGTGCAGAACCTCACCCCGCAGGACATGCGCGACATCGGCGCGTTCTTCGCCACGCAGAAGGCCACTGCCGGCATCGCCGATGACACGGCGGTCACCGACGGCCCCTACAAGGGCATGAAGTTCTACGAGATCGGCCAGCTGCTGTACCGTGGCGGTGACGCCAAACGCGGCCTGCCGGCCTGCATGGCCTGCCACGGCCCCAGCGGCGCCGGTAATCCGGGGCCGGCCTATCCGCACATCGGTGGCCAGCACGCCAGCTATGTCGCGCGCCGCCTGCAGGAATACCAGGCCGGCCAGACCAACGAGACCGACAAGGCGCACTTCCAGATCATGGCTGCGGTTGCGCAGAAGCTGAGCGAGCAGGAGGTGCAGGCGCTGTCGAGCTACCTGCAGGGCCTGCACAACAAGGCCGACGACGTGGCCGTTGCCACCGCGCCGGCACAACCGGCTGCCGCCCCCTGACCACCACTGGTCGGCCCGGGTCGCCACGCCGGCCCGCGGCTGCGGTATGTTTCCTTCACGCCGGCGACCGCGCCGGCGTTGCTTTTTTCAACGGAGATGCGTGTCGATGAGGTTGATTTCCCGCCTGCTGTTGTCTTTGCTGGTGCTGCTGCCGCTGGTAGCCTGCGCCGCCACCCCCGCCAATGCCCCGCTGGTCGAAGGCAAGGACTACGAGCGCATCGCCCAGCCGGGCCCGTTCCAGCCGCTGGCCGGCAAGATCGAGGTGGTCGAGGTCTTCGGCTACACCTGCCCGCACTGCGCCCGTTTCGAACCGCAGCTGGAAGCCTGGGCAGCCAAGCTGCCGGCCGATGTGCGCTTCACTCCGGTACCGGCAGCCTTCGGCGGCGCCTGGGATGCCTGGGCACTGGCCTACTACGCCGCCGACGAAGTCGGCGTGGCCAAGCGCAGCCATGCCGCCGTGTTCAAGGCCCTGCACCAGGACGGCTCGCTGCCGATGCAGAACGTCTCGGCCGATGAGCTCGCCAACTTCTACAAGGCCTATGGCGTGACCCCGGACCGTTACCTGCAGGCCCTGCGCGGCGATGCCGTACAGAAGAAGGTCGATGCCGCCCGCGCGTTCGCCCAGCGCACCAAGATCCCCGGGACCCCGGCGCTGATCATCAACGGCCAGTACCTGGTCCGTGGCGACAGCTTCGACGACCAGCTGCGCATCGCCTCGGCGCTGATCGCCCAGGCCCGCGCAGCCCGCGGCCGCTGAACCAACACCCACCACCGACACGGCGCTGTCGCCGCCGCGTGTCATCATTTCCCCCTGGCCGGCGCATGACGCCGGCCCCACCTTTCCAGATGCTGGAGACGTTTCCATGAAGATCCGTTACGCCCTCGCCCTCGCAGCGCTGCTGCCGATCCTGGCGGCCTGCAAGGCCGACGACGGCAGCACCAACACCACCGCGGCCCCGGCCGAACCGGCTGCAGCTCCGGCGACCACCGAACCGGCCGCTCCGGCCGCTGGCAGCGAAGGCGCCGCCCCGGCCGCTGCCGAAGGCGAGAAGGCCGCGGCTGAAGCCGCCCCGGCCGCTGCACCGGCCCCGACCACCACCGCACTGACCGGCCCGGCCCCGGTGGAAGGCGCCGACTACCAGGTGATCCCGAACGGCCAGCCGTTCCAGCCGGCCGCCGGCAAGATCGAAGTGACCGAGATCTTCGGCTATGTCTGCCCGGCCTGCGCCGCGTTCCAGCCGCTGGTCGGCCCGTGGAAGGCCGGCCTGCCGAGCGACGTGAACTTCGTCTACGTGCCGGCCATGTTCGGCGGTACCTGGGACAACTACGCCCGTGCCTTCTACGCCGCGCAGACCCTGGGCGTGCAGGAGAAGACCCACGAAGCCCTGTACGCTGCCATCCATTCGCAGAAGACCCTGAAGGGCGAGCGCGGCACCGATTCGGTTGACGACATCGCCAAGTTCTACGGTGCCTACGGCGTGGATCCGAAGCAGTTCGCCGCCACCATGGGCAGCTTCGCGGTGAATGCCAAGACCAACTCGGCCAAGCAGTTCGCCCAGCGCAGCCAGATCAGCGGCACCCCGTCGATCATCGTCAATGGCAAGTACCTGGTGAAGGGCAAGAGCTTCCCGGACATGCTGCGCATTGCCGACCACCTGATCGCCCGCGAACGCGGTGCGGCCCAGGCTCACTGATCCAAGAGAAGCGTTTCCCGGCCGTGAATTCCCCCCGTACACGGACCCTGCGCTTGCTGACGGCCAACATCCAGGCCGGCTCAAGTACCCGCCGCTACAGCGACTATGTGACCCGCAGCTGGTCACATGCGCTGCCGGCGGGCCGCAAGCGCAGCAGCCTGGACGCGATCGCCACCCTGGCGCGCGAACATGACATCGTCGGCCTGCAGGAGGCCGACCCGGGCAGCCTGCGCTCGGGCTTCACCAACCAGACCCACTACCTGGCCCAGCGTGCCGGCTTCAACTACTGGAGCCACCAGCCGAACCGGCGCATGGGCGGGGTCGCCTCCAGCGCCAACGGCCTGCTGAGCAAGCTGGAACCGGTGGAAGTGCAGGATCACGCCCTGCCCGGCCGCATCGGCGGGCGCGG
Source organism: Stenotrophomonas sp. 99219_Sma (assembly GCF_056480785.1). NCBI lineage: Bacteria > Pseudomonadati > Pseudomonadota > Gammaproteobacteria > Lysobacterales > Lysobacteraceae > Stenotrophomonas > Stenotrophomonas sp. 99219_Sma. The sequence goes on from NZ_CM151117.1 coordinate 3,902,663, forward strand.
CGTGCTGCTGGCCAAGTTCGGCGACGGCGCCGATGGCCTGGCGGTAGCGGTAGCCCATCTGTCGCTGGGCGCGGGTTCGCGGATGTCGCAGCTGGGCTTCATCGCCGAGCTGCTGTCCGACCATCCCAATGCGGTGCTGATGGGCGACTTCAACTGCCTGGCCGAACGCCCGGAAATGCAGGTGCTGTACCAGAAGACCCGCCTGCAACCACCGGGCTGCATCGTGCCGACCTTCCCCAGCTGGCGCCCCGATCGCGCCATCGACCACATCCTGGTCAGCAGCGGCCTGCAGACCCGCACCGTGGAAGCCGTACCGGCCGCGTTCTCCGATCACCTCGCCCTGGCGATGCAGATCGACGTTCCGGCGGACGCCCTGCGCTGACCGCTCCTGGTGGGTGCCAACCTTGGTTGGCACGCTCTCCGCCGGGCATGGCCCGGCGCTACCCCGCCTGCACCACCGGCACCTTCAGCCGCCGCGCGGTCATCGTGCTGCCCACCGAGGCCAGCACCGTGCAGCCGATCGCCAGCCACTGCAATCCATGCAGGTGCTCGTGCAGCAGCAGCATCGCCCACAGCGCGGCTACTGCCGGCTCCATGCTGATCAGGATGCCGAAGGTCTCCTTGGGCAGGCGCTTGAGCGCCATCATCTCCAGCGACATCGGGATCGCGCTGGACACCAACGCCACCAGCAGGCCAGCGGCCAGGATCTTCGGATCGAGCAGTGCGGCGCCGGCATGCACCACGCCCACCGGCACCACCACCAGCGACGCCGCCAGCAGCCCCAGCGACACCGAATGCCCGGCGTGCAGATGGCCGGCACGCTTGCCGAACACGATGTACAGGCCCCAGCACGCCGCCGCACCCATGGCATACAGCACGCCGGCCGGATCCAGCGCCGGGCCGCCACCGATCGGCAACAGCAACAGCAGCCCCACCGCCGCGCAGCCCACCCACAGGAAGTCGATCGGTCGTCGTGATGACAGCATCGCCACCGTCAGCGGCCCGGTGAACTCGATGGCCACCGCGATGCCGAAGGGAATCGTGCGCAGGGCCATGTAGAACAGCAGGTTCATCAGGCCCAGGGTGAGCCCGTAGCGCAGGATGGTGATCGCATCCACGCGGCTGGTCTTCCAGCGCCATGGCCGCCAGAACAGCAGCAGCAACAGCGCCGAAAAGCCCACGCGCAGCGCGCTGGTGCCCTGGGCACCGATCAGCGGGAACAGGTGTTTTGCGTAGGAGGTGCCGATGGCCAGCGAGGTGACCGAGCCGAGCACCGCCAGCGCCGGCAACATCGGCGCGAGTCGTGAAGTCTGCATGCGCAAAGTCTATTGCGCCGGCGCCGAGCACTTGGCTCAATTGACGGCCCGTTCGTGCAACTTCTGCTCGCCATGGCCATCGCCCCCGTGCTCGACAGTTTCGACCGCGCCATCCTCGACCTGCTGCAGCGGGACAACACCCTGCCGCAGCGCGAAATCGCCGAGGCCGTGCACCTGTCCACCCCGGCCGTGCAGCGCCGCATCAAGCGCCTGCAGGACAGCGGCGTGATCGCGGCCAATGTAGCGGTGGTCGCCGCCGCCAAGGTCGGGCGGCCGCTGACCATCATCGTCGAGGTGCGCGTGGTCAGCGAGCAGCGCGAGCGGGTGGCGCCGTTCAAGCGCCGCGTGCAGGACGACCCGGCCGTGCAGCAGTGCTACTCGATCACCGGTGACGGCGATTTCCTGCTGCTGCTTTCGGCGGCGTCGATGGAAGAGTACGAGGCGATCACCGAGCGCTTGTTCGGCGGCGATGACAACATCGAGCGCTTCCGTACCTCGGTGGCACTGGGCACCTTGAAGCGGAGTTTCGAGGTCCCGCTGGCACCGGTTCTGTAGCGTCGAGCCATGCTCGACTGCGTTTTTACCGCAGAGCAACAGCCGTCGAGCATGGCTCGACGCTACAGTCGGAGACCATGAGCACTCCTTCCTCTCCTGCCGGTCGCCTGCGCCGCTGGCTGCTGCGCGGCCTGTGGCTGGCCATTGCCGTCGTTGCCGCGATGGCGCTGTGGAACAGCCCATGGGCGGCCACGCCGAGGATGCTGTGGAGACTCTCGCGCATGCCGCCGGCCACCGAACTCCCGGTGCCGGTGGAGGGTGTGCGCCCCCGCCAGATCGCCGATACCTTCGGCGCGCCGCGCGGCCGCGACCGCTCCCACGCCGGCATCGATATCTTCGCCCAGCGCGGCACGCCGGTGCGCAGCGTCACTGCCGGCGTCATCGCGGATGTCAGCGAACGCGGCCTCGGTGGCCGCCAGGTCTGGGTGATCGGGCCCGGGCGGGAACGCTACTACTACGCGCATCTGGAAGGCTGGGCCGAGGGCCTGGCGCGCGGCCAGGTGGTGCAGGCCGGTGACCTGCTCGGCCACGTGGGCGACAGCGGCAATGCCAAGGGCACGCCGCCGCATCTGCACTGGGGCATCTACGCCACGAACGGCCCCCGCGACCCGTTGCCGCTGCTGCGCTGACCACCATTGCGCCCCCGCGGATCGATCCGTTCATGATTTGTAAATAGGAATTGTTCGTATTACCATTTCTTTCGTTTCCGGTGGTGCCAGGACGGCCTGCCCGCCCTTCCCCTACCCGTAGCGCCTCGCCTCCTGGATGCCGGCCGAACGCGCGTGCTCGTCCAGGACCCCCATGACCCGTCCCGCCTTCCGTACCCTGCAGCCGCAGCGGCTGTCCGTTGCCGTGCTTGCCGTTCTCTGCGCCGTGGCCCCGGCCGCCTTCGCCGACACCGCCGCCGATCCGACCACGCTGGACAAGGTGGTGGTCAAGGGCGAACGTGCCGAAGGCTATTCGGTGCGCCGCACCTCGGCCGGTACCCGCTTCGATCTGGCACCGCGCGAGATCCCGCAGTCGGTCAGCATCATCAGCCACCAGCGCATCGAAGATCAGAAGCTGGACGACATCATCGACGTGCTGGCCAACACCACCGGCGTGACCAGCACCCAGTCCGACAGCGAGCGCACCGAGTTCTACGCGCGTGGCTTCTACATCGATGCCTACCAGTTCGATGGCCTGCCGACGCAGATGGTGCAGAACTGGAGCTACGGCGATTCCGGCCTCGATCTTGCGCTGTACGACCGCGTGGAAGTGGTACGCGGCGCTACCGGCCTGCTCAGCGGTGCCGGCAATCCGTCCGCCTCGGTGAACCTCATCCGCAAACACGCCGACAGCGCAGAACTGACCGGCAGCATCTCGGTGAACGTCGGCAGTTGGGGCCGCACACGCACCACCGTGGACGTGGGCACCGCGCTGAACGCCAGTGGCACGGTGCGCGGCCGGGTGATCGGCAGCTACCTGGACACCGATGGTCAGATGGACCGCTACAACCAGCGCAAGACGCTCGGTTATGCCGTCATCGACGCCGACCTGACCCCGGACACGCAGCTCAGCGTGGGCTACGACTACCAGCAGAAGCGCGCCAACGGCGCGACCTGGGGCGGCTTCCCGATGTGGTACGCCGATGGCAGCCCGACCAACTATCCGACCTCGTTCAATCCGTCGCCGGACTGGACCTACTGGGACACCACCAGCAAGCGTGCGTTCGCCACCCTGCAGCATGCCTTCAGCAACGGCTGGAAGTTCAAGATCGGCGCCACCCACGACCGCACCAAGGCCAACGACAAGCTGTTCTATCCGGCCTACACCGCGTTCAACAAGACCACGGGCGCCGGCATCACGCCGATGGCCGGCTTCTACAACACCGAGCGCAAGGTTGATGGCATCGATGGCTACATCGATGGGCCGTTCCAGCTGTTCGGCCGCGAGCACCAGTTCATGGCCGGCCTGAGCTACAACAAGCGTGAGTTCGCCAACTATGGTGATTTCCAGCCTGACTTCAACGATCCGAATGCACAGTACCTGCCGCTGGCCAGCTACTTCGGCTGGACCGGTGATTTCCCGCAGCCGAACTGGCGACCGCTGAAGCTTGCCAGCCAGGGCACCATCACCCAGAAGGCCGGCTATGCCGCCGCACGCCTGTCGCTGGCTGATCCACTGAAGCTGATCATCGGTGCGCGCTACACCGACTGGAAGAGCGAAGACGAAGGCAACGACCGCTCGCACAAAGTGACCACGCCGTATGCCGGCCTGGTCTACGACATCAACGATACCTACTCCGCCTACGCCAGCTATACCGAGATCTTCCAGCCGCAGACGCTGCGCAACAAACAGGGCAGCTACCTCGATCCGGTCGATGGCAAGAGCTATGAAGTCGGCGTCAAGGGCGCGTGGTTCGACAACCGGCTGAATGCATCCGTGGCAGTGTTCCGCATCGAGCAGGACAACGTTGGCCAGGCAACCATGGACAAGGTCGACGGGCAAATGAACGAGACCGCCTACATCGCTGCACGTGGCACCGTCAGCCGTGGCTTCGAGTTCGAAGTGAATGGCGAACTGGCACCGGGCTGGAACGCGACCTTCGGTGCTTCACGTTACGTGGCCAAGGACATCAACGGCGCCGACATCAACACCAACCTGCCGCAGACCGCGCTGAAGCTGTTCACCAGCTACACCCCGCAATCGCTGCAGGAACTGACCGTCGGCGGCGGTGCCAACTGGCAGAACCGCATCTACTACGCTGCGCCGGTAGTGGGCCGTTTCGAACAGGAAGGCTACGCGCTGGTCAGTGCCTTCGTGCGCTACCGCATCTCGCCGGAGTTCAGCGTGCAGGCCAACCTCAACAACCTGCTGGACAAGAAGTACTACTCGCAGATCACCGGCTACGGTGCCTACGGCGACGGCCGCAATGGCTCGCTGACGTTCACCTGGGCGTTCTGATCCAACCGGCCTTGTAGCGTCGAGCCATGCTCGACTCGATCACACGGGGTCGTCGAGCACGGCTCGACACCACAACGGGGGCGCTCGGCGCCCCCTTTGCCGCGCTGCCCTTGCAGGTGTAGCGTCGCGCAGACGGATACCTCCGCGCCTTTCCCCTCCAGGACGACCGGCCATGCGCACCCGCACGAAACTCGGTCTCTCGCTCGTGGCCCTGTTCTCTTCGCTGCCGCTGATGGTCGCTACAGGCAATGGCTACTTCATCCTGCTTCTGCTGATCGGCCTGCCCGGAGCGATCCTGTTCTGGTTCGATCTGGGCCGTGAACTGCGCGCCATCCCCACTCCCACCCGCTCCGAGCGCGCGCTGGGATTGGCAATGGGCATTCCACAGGTGCTGTTCGGACTGTTGTGCGCGGGGATCGGCCTGATCCTGGTGGCCTGGATCCTGTACAACCTGCTGGTCCAAACACTGCCACAGTTCCGCATTCCCTCACTGCCCGCCTTCGCGGTCGGGCCGATGATGATCGTGGCCGGGCTGGGATGGGCACGCACCGCGTTCCGCCGTGCCAGCCTTGAACAGGATGACCCAGAACAGGACATTCCGGATTGACCACCTTCATGGAGTCGAGCATGGCTCGACGCTGCAACGGCGCCGGGCTGAGCCCGGCGCCGTCCCTTCATCAGAAACGCAGGTCCGCGCGCAGGTACCAGTAGCGGCCACGCGGGATGTCATAGGTCGAAGCGTCGTAACCGTTCAACGAGCACGACAGGCAGATCGGCGGATCCTTGTCGAACACGTTGTTCAGGCCAGCGGTCAGCTGCAGCCCCTTCATCCAGTCGATCTTGTAGCCCACCTGCATGTCATGGAAGGTGGTGGCCGACAGCGTATTGGTGCCTGCGGCCTGGTTGCTGCAGACCGGGAATACAGAGGCGTCACCGCAGTTCTCGGTCAATTCGGAGATATGCCGAACGGTCCAGTTGGCACTCCAGCGGTCCAGCGTCCAACCGATGCTGGCATTGCTGGTCCATTCCGGAATCGAGCTGTCGGCCACTTCCACGCCCGGCTTCTGCGGCTGCTTCTGGCCCGCCGCACCGGTGGCCTCGTAGCGGCCGACGAACGTGTTCTTCCAGCCCAGCTTGAACTGGCCGATCGAGCTCTGCGGCAACGTCCAGAACAGATCCACGTCCCAGCCATCGGTCTTGATCGAGCCGAGATTGGTCAGGCGGTTGTTGAAGCTGCTCACTGCACCGGTATTGGCGCGGGTGATGCCATCGCAGTAGATCGGATCCAGCGTTTCCACGCACAGGTCCAGCTGGGTCTGCGCGTTGATTGCCTGGATCGCGCCATCGATGGCATGGCGATAGAAGGTCACCTCCACGTCGAAGCGCTCGGACCACGAGGTGTTGTTGCCAAACCACGGGCTCCACACGAAACCGGCACTGAAACTGCGCGAGCGCTCCGGATCCAGCTCGCGGTTGCCGCCGGTGGTCACCGAGATCTGCGAGTTGGCCTGCTGGAAGCCGGCCGGCACGCCCAGCGCGGCACAGTTGGCGGCGCTGCCGCGCGGCGGCGTACCGCCCAGGCCCACCGAGCATGGATCGAACAACTGCAGGTCGGCACGCGCGGCCGAACCGTACAACTCACCGATCGACGGTGCACGGAAGCCCTCGGCATAGGTCGTGCGCAGCACGAAATCGTCGGTCACCTGCCAACGCAGGCCGTACTTGGGCGTGAATTCGCCACCGAAGGTGGAGTAGTCCGAATAGCGGCCGGCCAGGCTGAGGTCCAGCTTCTTGCCGAATGAAGAGTCGGCGAAGATCGGCACGCTCAACTCCAGGTAGGCCTCGTTGACGTCATACGAGCCGGATGTCGGCTGCGAAGGCACGCCGTTGTAGTGGCCCGCCACCGTCAGCGGATCGGGCTGGTACGAACCCTCGTACTTGCGATACTCGAAGCCGGTAGCGAACGACACCGGGCCGGCCGGCAGCGTGAACAGGTCGCTGGACAGGTTGGCGGTGAACAGGCTCAGTTCGTTCTGGCTGCGGTCACGCACCACCGGCTGGATCCACTTCAGCATGTCCGGAGTGATCGAACCGGCACCGCCGAAGATGTTCAGCGGCACGCAGCCCGGCGTCGCCGCACAGACGGACGGATCGCCCAGCGCCATGTTGACGTTGTAGATGTTGTAGCTGCCGTAGTTGGTCTGTTCGGCCTTGTTCTTGCTGTACATGCCGTTGACGTCCCAGTACCAGCTGCGGTCAGCCGCCTGGAAGTTGCCGACGAAGCCGGTGGCGAAATACGTGGTGTCCACTTCCTGCTTGAACACGCGCGCGCCGCCCTCTACTGGACGGCGACCGATCAGGCTCAGGTTGTCACCCGAGACCAGGTCGAAGCCGAACGGGTTGTACGGGTTGAGCGCAGACACGGTGATGTTGTCGGCCAGCGGATTGCCGGTGGCGCCATCGGGACCGAAGAACAGCGGCTCCGGGCCGGCCTGGTTGGTCGACTCACGGCGGTTGCCCAGTGCCTTGACGTACCACTGCACGTTGTCGGTGATGTCGAAGCGGAACTGACCGAACAGGCCCTTACGCTCCGACGGTGTCAGCACCATGTTGTATTCGGCGAAGTTGAAGCGATCAGCACTGGTGAAGCAGTGATAGTCATCGGTGCGCGCGCAGCCGGCACTGCCGTCGTAGCGCGGGTTGCTCACGCCGGTATTGGGCACGATGTTCTGCACCGCACCGGTGTTCGGGTCGGTGAACATGAAACGGCCCTGCGGAATGCCACCGCTGCCGAAGGCCAGGCCGGTGCCGGGAATCGGGAAGCGCGACTGCTCGCGGTCCTTGGCGAACACCGGATCCTGCTTGGTCCAGCTGGCGCCGAGGAACAGGCTGAAGCGGTCGCCGCTCTTGCCCCAGGCCAGATCCACGCCCTTCTGCGTGCCATCGCCCTTGCTGTACTCGCCGTAGTTCAGGGTCACCTGGCCGCCATCGAAGTCGCGGCGGGTGATGATGTTGACCACACCGGCAATGGCATCGGAGCCATACAGCGACGACGCGCCATCTTCGAGCACTTCGATGCGCTCGACGATGGCCAGCGGAATGGTGTTGAGGTCGGTGGCCGAGCCCACACCGGAGGCGGACGACTCATTGACCCAGCGGATGCCGTCAACCAGCACCAGCACGCGCTTGGCGCCCAGATGGCGCAGGTCCACCTGCGCCGAGCCAGCACCTACACCACTGCCATCGGGCGGGAAGCCGAAGTTGCCGGACGAATTGAACTTGGCATTGAGCGCGGAACCGGAACCGGTGAGCTGCTGCAGCACTTCGCCGATCGAGGTCAGGCCGGTGCGTTCGATATCACCGCGGGTCAGCGTCTGGATCGGCACCTGGCCTTCGACTTCAGCGCGCTTGATGCGGGTACCGGTGACTTCCACCGCATCGAGGTTGGTGGTGGATTGTGCAGCGGCACCCAACGGTGCCAGGGTCATCACGCACAGCGCGACGGCAACCGCCAAAGGGCGGTGGTGCAGGTGATTCATTCGCTCTCTCTCCAAAGGAATGTCGGGACATGGGCTGCCGCACTCCCTCCCTGCATGGCGGCGCCGTCTCCTTTGTAAACAAGTGGTAAAAATCGCGGCGTGATGATCGACACTCTTTCACGCGGAATTGACGCAATTGCAGGCCGATTGCGTCAGATGGCTGCAGGTTATGACCGGACGATATTGTTCACGACAGGCAGCCTTGATGCCGGCTGCGACAGCGCGCGCCGGGGGCTGCCACATTCATGGAAAGGGTCTCTGCCGGACCGTTTCAGGAATAGTTTGAAATTCCCTCTTTCAGAAGGCGCCGCTAGTCGATCCAGCGCAGACTCGCACCTCCAGCCATTCGCGGGAGGGTCGATCATGAAAGCGGTGAGTGCGGTGCTGGGTGTCACGACGGTGATGACGCTGCTTTTTTCCCTGGCGGGCGAATCGAGAGCAGGCGGCGTGATCGAGTGCAACAACTGCCCTTCTCCCAACGATGCGGCCTTGGCCTCGGGAGAGGGATTGACGGTTGTGGTGGATTTCGAGAGAGCCGAGTTGACTGCTTTCGACGTTGAACGTGCCCCTGGGACCGGAAGGTGGCGAGCACATCCAACCCCGGTTCCAGCGCAGATTGAAATGGCCTTTCTGCGGATCCTGGATGCGACGCTGTCAGCAGGGGAAGCGCCGCTCATGCAGCAATCACCGCATGAGCGGCAGTGAGACATCGCACTACCGCACGAACGCAATGCGCTCCATGCCGGTCGCCTCGGCTGCGGCCAGAATCCTCGCCATGCCTTCGTATTCGGCCGCCGGATCGGTGGCGATGCGCAGCTCCGGCAGGTTGCCGGCATGTTCGCCCGCCTGTGCCTGCAGACGCGCCTGCAGCTCACTGATCGCCATCGGCTGGCCATTCCAGCTGAGCTGGTTGGCAGCGTCCAGGCGCAGCTCGATCGGCGGTGGCGGTTCGGGACGGTCGACCACGCGATCGGTGGCCTGTGGCAACTGCACGGCAATCGGCCGGGCCACGATCGGCGCGGTCACGATGAAGATGATCAACAGCACCAGCATCACATCCACCAGTGGCGTGACATTGATGTCCGCCAGCGGGCCGCTTCTTCCTGCGCTACTGAACGCCATGTGCCGCTCCCTGCAGCCGGGCCGTTCGCCCAAGCTCGACACTACGTCGCCCGCAGGCTCGCGAGGCAGTGCCTGCTGCACGAGCATTCAGCTGCCGTTGCCGACCCATCGCGTGCACGCAATGCGAAACTGAATTCAGCCATTGCCCGCTATGCTGCCCGCCATGACCCGACGCTCTTCGACCGCCCTGTCCCTGCTGCCCTTGGCCACCACGCTGCTGATCGGCTGCGCCAATGCCCAGTCCCTCGACGCCCAGAACGCGCAGCTGAAGGCCGCGATCGCTGCCGCCGAACGCGGCCAGTTCGATCCCGGCCAGGCCGCCGCACTCAGCCGCCATCCGGCATACGGCTGGCTGGAGTACGCCAACCTGCGCCGCAACATCGACACCGTCGATACCGCGCAGGCGCAGGCCTTCCTCAAGCGCTATGACGGCCAGGCCGTGGCCACCACGTTCCGCAGCGTATGGCTGCCCTCGGTCGCACGCCGCCAGGACTGGCCGACCCTGCTCGCCAACTGGGCGCCCACCGACAACGCCGGCCTGCGCTGTGCGCAGCTGACCGCGCGCCAGGTGACCGGCAAGGTTGATCCGCAGTGGATCAGTGAAGCGCAGGATCTGTGGCGCAAGAACGGCAAGTCGCTGCCGGACGGCTGTGATGCCGTTTTTGCCGTGCTGCAGGCACAGGGAGGTCTGAGCGACGCCCTGCGCTGGGAACGCATCGACGCTGCCGCCGACGCCCAGCAACCCGCTGTGATGCGCAGCGCCGCACGGGGCCTGCCTGCCACCGACCTGGCGCTGGCCAACAATTACGCCGCGTTTGTCGACAAGCCCAACGCCAGCGCATTGAACTGGCCGCGCAACGAGCGCAGCCGGCGCATCGCCACCGATGGCCTGGCCAAGCTGGCCAAGGCCGATCCCGGCGCCACCGAACAGCAGCTGCCTCAGTACGCGCAGGCACTGGGCCTGAGTGCCGAGCAGCAGGGCCAGGTGCTGTACCAGATCGCACTGTGGACGGTGGCGTCCTACCTGCCCGATTCGGCGCGGCGCCTCAACGCGGTGCCGGAATCGGCGTACGACGAACGCCTGCACGAGTGGCGCGTGCGCGAAGCGATGTCGCGCGGTGACTGGCCGGCGGCGCTGACCGCGATCCGCAAGATGGGCAGCAAGCAGCGCAGCGACCCGCGCTGGCGCTACTTCGAAGGCCGCATGCTGGAGAAGACCGGCCAGGCCCAACAGGCGCAGCCGCTGTTCCGCGAGGCCGCGCGCGCACCGACCTTCCATGGTTTCCTCGCCGCCGACAAACTGCAGCAGGGCTACACGCTGTGCCCGTGGAAGCCGAACGACAGCGCGCAGGCACAAACGGTGATCGCGCGCGACCCAGCCATCCAGCGCGCGATGGCGCTGTACCAGATCGACCGCGCCGGCTGGGCCGTGGCCGAATGGAACAGTGCGCTGTCGCGCTTCGATGACACCCAGCGCCGCCTCGCCGTTCGCGTGGCGCAGGACAATGGCTGGTTCGACCGCGCCGTGTTCGCACTCGGCAAGCAGCCGCAGGAACAGCGCCTGTACGACCTGCGTTTCCCGCTGCACCACGACGCCACCATCCGCCGCGAATCGGCGCGCAATGCGATCGATCCGGCCTGGGTGGCGGCAGAGATCCGCGCCGAGAGCACCTTCACCCCGCGCGCGCGCTCGCCTGCCAACGCCATGGGCCTGATGCAGGTGCTGCCGGCCACCGGTGCCGGCGTGGCCAAGTCGATCGGCCTGACCGGCTACGGCGGTGCCGACAGCCTGTACGACCCGGACACCAACATCGCCATCGGTACCGCCTATCTGCGCCAGCTGATGAACAAGTACGACGGTCTGCCGTACGTGACCATCGCCGCCTACAACGCCGGCCCGACCCCGACCGCGCGTTGGCAGGGCCAGCGCCCGGGTTATGACCCGGACCTGTGGATCGAGACCATCAGCTACAAGGAAACCCGCGAGTACGTCGCACGCGTGCTGGCCTTCAGCGTGATCTACGACTGGCGCCTCAATGGCGATGCATTGCCGCTGAGCGACCGCCTGATGGGCCGCCTGGTGGACAAGCGCAAGAGCTTCAGCTGCGCCGCCAACGCGGACCAAGGCGGCGATTGATCGCACTGCGGTCGTGCCGGCCGCTGGCCGGCTTCGGCCATTATCCAAGGGTTGCCGGCCAGCGGCCGGCACTACCCGGCATCCGTTTCCCGGGGAGGGGAAAGCGATGAGCCTGCTGGCCTGGATCGGGATATTCGCCGCCTGGAGCCTGTTCGCCACCTGGGTGCTGCGCTGGGGTGGCGCGGCCTGGATGGAAGGCTGGAAGTCGCTGGCCTTCGTCGACAGCTGGGGCAGCCTGTGGGACGAAGCGCAGATCAAGCTCTACTTCCTCTGCCTGTGGATCGTCTACGGCCTGTGGTTCCTGGCCGGCCTGTTCGTGCCGGAGTGGCGCGGCCTGCCGTGATGCATCTGCGTCGGTAGTGCCGGCCGCTGGCCGGCACCCCCTGGGCAAATAGCGGTTGCCGGCCAGCGGCCGGCACTACCAGTGCATCTGCGCCGGGCATGCGATCATCCTCCCATGAAGATCTATCTTGTCGGCGGCGCCGTGCGCGACCGCCTGCTGCAACGCCCTGCCGGCGACCGCGACTGGGTGGTGGTCGGTGCCACGCCCGCGCAGATGGAGGCGCAGGGCTACACCGCCGTCGGCCGCGATTTCCCGGTGTTCCTGCATCCGAAGACGGGTGAGGAATACGCGCTGGCGCGCACCGAGCGCAAATCCGGCCGTGGCTATCGCGGCTTCGTGGTCGATGCCGATCCGGCGGTGACGCTGGAAGAGGACCTGCAGCGCCGCGACTTCACCATCAACGCGATCGCCTGCGATGAGGAAACCGGCACGCTGGTCGATCCTTACGGTGGCGTTCGCGATCTTGAGCAGCGCGTGCTGCGCCACGTCGGCCCGGCGTTCGTGGAAGATCCGCTGCGCGTGCTGCGTGCGGCGCGCTTCATGGCACGCTTCGCGCCAGTGGGCTTCACCGTCGCCGAAGAGACCATGGCGCTGATGCGCGAGGTCGCCGCCAGTGGCGAGCTGGACGCGCTGGTGCCGGAACGCGTCTGGCAGGAACTGCGCAAGGCGCTGGTCAGTGAACGGCCCTCCGCCTTCCTGCGCACGCTGCACGCTGCGCATGCGTTGGGCCCGATCCTGCCCGAGCTGGAAGCGCTGTATGGCGTGCCGCAGCGTGCCGAATTCCATCCGGAAGTCGACACCGGCATCCACCAGGAAATGGTCAGCGACATGGCCGCGAAACTGGCACCGGGTGATGACCTGGTCGGCTTCGCTGCCCTCACCCACGACCTCGGCAAGGGCCTGACCCCGCCGGAGGAATGGCCACGCCACATCATGCACGAGCAGCGCGGCATCAAACCGCTGAAGGCATTGTGCGCGAGGTTGAAGATTCCCACCGAGCACCAGCAACTGGCCGAAGCGGTCTGCCGCGAGCACTTGAACGTGCACCGCATCGACGAACTGCGCGATGCCACCGTGCTGGAACTGCTGGGTCGCTGCGATGCATTGCGCCGGCCGGAACGCGTGGCCCGCATCGCGCTGTGCTGCGAGGCCGACAAGCGCGGCCGGCTCGGTTTCGAGGACAGCGACTACCCGCAGGGCGAGACGCTCAAGCGCCTGCACCAGGCGGCGCTGTCAGTGCAGGCACGGGATCTGGATACCACGCATCTGAAGGGCCCGGCCATTGGCGAGGCGCTGGCCAAGGCGCGGGTGAAAGCCATCGCCGCCGCCCGCTGAAGCCCGGGTAGTGCCGGCCGCTGGCCGGCACCTTCACATCGCCCGTCTATCGACGACGCTTGCGCGAGAAGTGGTCGACTGCATGAGCACCCAACAAGATAGGTTGCATCAAGAGGAAGAGCCAACCACCCAACCGGAGCGTCTCCACCGGATTGAACCGGGTGATGAACGCAGCTGCCAGTGCCAAACCCGCAAGAAGGCCGATCTCATAGACCCACAGCGATCGGTTAGAACGCTTGCCCACGATGCTCCTCTCCATTGAACAGGACGCACTTGCAAACCATCGCCGCCGTCCGGCATCACGGGTAGTGCCGGCCGCTGGCCGGCAACCAGACAATCCCTGGATTCAGTGCGCCATGCCGCGGGTGATCGCCGCTGCACGCTGCTTCAGCTGGGCCACGGCATCGGGAATCATCTCCATGCCCACGTCCAGGCCCGGGTTCAGCACCAGGCCGACGCCGTCGCCGATACCGGCCAACAGCGCGTGCACCGCAATCGGCATGGCATGCGCAAACTGCGGCAGCTGCTCGTGCCACAGGCCGGCGCGCTCGGGGGCGGTGAACACCGCGAACATCGGCTCGCCGCTCTCGCTGGTCAGCACCAGCGGCGAGATGCTCTCGTCCCAGGCGCCATCTTCGCCAATGGCCTTGTCCAGCAGCACGAACGCCGTCGAGGTCAGCAGGCCGTCGAGGAACTGCGACGCAGTCAGCGTGCCGTCCTGTGCCTGCAACAGGCGCACCTCGAGGTCGTTGAGGGGGTCGAACGGGGTGTCGTGGTCCATGGTCGGTTCCGGTACGTGATTGCAGGGCAGACTTTAACAGGCCCGCTCCTCAACCGAGGAATCCATGCCGCCACAGCCAGCCCAACGCCGCCAGACCGGCCACCACCACCAGCATAAGCGGCAGGCCGAAGCGGTGCCGCCACGGGATCGGCACCCCGCCCAGCTGCTGGTCCATGGTCTCGGTATCCAGCACCCAGCCGTGCTCGCACCGGGTGCAGGCCAGCTCGTAGCGGCGATGGTAGGTGAGGCCGAACAGCAGGTCGATGCGCGCCATCCTGTAGCGCAGCTGGGGGGCGAACTCGGTTTCCGTCTGGCAGCGCAGGCAGTGGTGGGCTTCGGTCGGGCCGACCACCATCACCCGTTCCTGCTGGCCGATCAGGATCATGGATCAGCGGCCCTGGCAGGCGGGTTGGGCCAGCAGCCAGGCTTGGGCGGCGGCCAAAGTGGCGGCATCACCCTCGATGCGCTGGTCGGGCTCGATCTTCAACCCATCACCACGATCATTGCGGTCGCGCATCACGGTGGTGGTCAACAACAGGCGGCTGCCATCGGCCAGTGTGCGCACGTTGTTGCCAGTCGAGACCCCTGCCGTCGGCTGGCCGAAGCTGCGCGTCTGCGCACGGCCACGCCACGCCAGCGCCGAGGCCTCGCCCGAACTGCCGGTACGCTGTCCGAACAGCACCGCCACCGGCGTGCCAGGCTGCCGCAGCACATAGCCGGTCTGGCCGAAGTCCAGCACCGGCTTGCCTGCACGCTGCACGGCGGTCGCGGTCAACGTCCAGCGCTCCGGCCCCTGTGCGGTTTCGAACGACCCCACATCTTCGTTGTTCACCACCGAGGTGCGCAGCAGCGGTGCCATGCCCAGCAGCATCGGCCACATGTTGCCACCGCTGTTGTCACGCAGGTCGACGATCCAGCCACAGCGCATGCCGTCGTCCTTGCTGCGGATGACCTGCTGCCACCGCGCGGCGCGCTGGATGTTCTGGCGGAACGCTTCCTGTGGCGTCGCGCCGGGCGTGGAGGCATATCCCTCGATGACCAACCAGCCGATGCGCGCATCCACCGCATCGGCGGCCTTGGCCCTTTCCACGGCGGCGGCGCCGACCTGCTGCGCGCGCGCAAGGGATTCGCTCTGGCGCTGGGTCGTCGTCCATACGCCATGATTGCCCGTGCTGACCGCAATGGCTTCGCGCAGAAACGCCAGCCGCTTCACGGGGTCACCCTGCACCGATTGCAGTCGTGTGCGGGTGCCAGGCCAGTCCACCCGGTCGCGATACAGCGCCTGCCGTTCAAGCAGGTTGAGGATCTCGGCCTCCGCCTCCGGCGAGGGCACCTCGATTGCCTTGGGCGTATCGGCCATGGCGTTGGCAGCCACCAGCGCGATCACCAGCGCACCAATGCGACGCACTCCCTTGCGAACCTGCATGTGACGTTTCCTTGTCGTTGAGGCAGGCGCACAGCATAGCCCGCAGGTGATGGCTTTCGCCATGCGCGGACTGTCGTATCTGGCCCCGCCGCGGATTGCAGCAAGACAGCTTGCACGCGATCAGTAGATTGCAACTTTGCCCATGTCATCGCCACGTAGAACGCCAGAAGGTTGCCTCCGTCGGCGCCTCCTGCGCTGGCCGGGATTGGCGTCCTGAATGAAGCTACTTGAAGTCGGGCTTGCGACCATGTCGCGGGCTCGAATAATGCACCGTCCGTCGTCCTGCGGCGGGCGGTGCGTGGGGATCCTTCCGATCCGCCGGCTTCGTTTCCTTTGGGTAGCTTCACCGGCACGCCAACCCGCACCGCCCGCCACCTTGCAACCCTGCAGGTGGCCCAGCCTTGTGAGGTTGCTGCCATGACCACGCTCTACCCCACCTACCCACGTCTGCATGTACTGCTCGGTGCCGCAATGCCCGGCCTGCAGCTCTCCAATGCCGCAGCCGAAGCGTTGGAAGATGCGCTCACAGAAGCCCATGAACACGCTCCGCCGCCGGCCTTCTTCGCCCGGTTGCACGGCATCGCGCAAAGCCACGCCGCCGATGGTCAGGTCTGGCGCGAACGGCAACTCAGCGATGTGCGTGGCCGGGAACTGGCGGAGGCGACGCGCTGCTTGGCAGCATTGTCTGCGTGCGGCGGGGTACTGCTGGCTGCACAGTCGGCGCGCGAGACGGACGATGCGCAGGCGCAGTGTCCGCCGCAGGTGGAGGAAGGCCTGCTGCACGCGGTGGTGGTGTTGGCCGATCATGCCAGCGCGCTGGTGGCGCCGGGTGCATGCGCGGGGTAATGGCACCGATGGATTCGTGTCGACAAAGGTCGACACCTACCAGAGCGGAGCATGGCGGTGACGGGATGAGTGCCGACCCAGGTCGGCACCTACCCAATCCTGCGGTGGTCACCAGTCCGCGCGCAGGCCGATGTTGCCTTCGATGATGCGGCGCTTCTCGTTGCGGTCGCCGCCCAGCTCGCACGTGTAGTCGGCCACGGCGTACGCACTGATGGTGCGGTTGAAGCGCCCGACCACACCTACGCCGGCTTCCAGTGCGCGCGAGCGCTGCGAATTGATGATCGTGTCGTTGTCGAAGCCGACGCGGTCCTCGCCAGAACGGCCATGCCAGTAATTGAGCTTGAAGTACGGTTGCCAGCCGTTGTCGGCCAACTGGTAATCGCCGGCCAGGCGTAGGCCGATGCGGCCGGTCCAGGCATTGTCGTTGTCGAAACGCACGCTCGATACTTCATCGCGACGGTCGTCCAGCGAGGTGCGCTGCCAGATCACCTGCACCTGCGGTTCCAGCCACCATGCGGACTGACCGAAGTGCAGCAGCGGCTTGCCGGCCTCCACCGACACGCTGGTGCCGTCGCCGCTCAGGCCGAAGCCGAGCCCGCGAGAGGAACGTACGCGGCCGTCGTAACGGCTCTGCATCGCCACGGCGTCGATGTACCCCCCGCTGCTGTCGGTGAACGTCCAGTACAGGCCCACGTGCTTGTCATCCAGGCGGTTCTGGCCCACCTGTACGTTCTCCCAGCCGAGTGCCAGGCCGGTGGTCTTGCCCTGCGCGCGGGTGCGGCCGACGAACACGCCGATCTGATTGCGATGGCTGTCATTGGCCGTGGCCCACACATCGAGGCCGGCCTGCAAGCCCATCACATCGCCATCGAAGCCCGGCTGCGCATCGCCCTTCCAATGGATCTCGCTGCTCTGCCCCACCAACCGGCCCCAGGCCGTGCGGAATGCGCCCTTGTTGTACAGCAGGCGCTGCTCGCCCTGCCGCTCATGGAACGTGCCGAGGCTGGCCAGCGAGGTCTCGCGCAGCAGCGGCGGCACCACGGCGTAGGTGGCGGTTTCCACGCGGTACAGCGGTACCACTGCGCCCTCGGCGGGGCGTGCACCCGGCGTCGGCGGCGCACCGGTTCCGGGCAGCGCTCCGCCAGCCACCGGCACGTCCGGCACCGCTGGATCACTGGGCGGCGCCACCGGCACGGGTTCCGGCGGCGGTGGTGGCGGCGCGGTCTCGCCTGCGGTCAGATCCGGATCGGTGGCGCCTTCGGGCGGCGGTGGCGGTGCCGGGGTGATCGGTGGTGGGGGTGCGACGGGTGGCGTCGGCGGCGGCGGCGCGCCATTGATACCGCTTCCGTTGGGCGCCGGTGCAGGCCCGGCCACTACGGTCGAGCGCAGGTACCAGTTCTCGCTGGTACCGGCACTGACACCGCCCTTGAACAGGAAGTACTCGTAGGCACCGGCCGCCACCGGTGCGAACAGCGAAAACGCGCCCGGCGCGGTGCGACCACCATTCAGGGCCTGCACCACCAGGATGCCATCGGCCAACGTGGCCGCTCCACTGCCTCCAGCGTTGATGACGCCGATGCCGGTCGTGCCGGTGGCGACACCGCCATCGATCACCAGTCGATCGCTGGTGGAATTGTCCGCACCCAGCACGGTACGCAGGTACAGGCCGCCACCGTCACCGCGGTAGTTGCCACGCACGGTGAACACGTCGCCAGCGCCGGCACCGGTCAGGTCGATGCGCCCGGCATTGACCATCTCCACCAGTGTGCCACTGTTGAACGGACGGACGGCATGGCCGCCACTGCCCGCGTAGACAGTGCTGGTGTCATCCACCGTGAGCGTGCCGGTGCCGGTTCCGCTGTCACCCAGCACCAGATCACCATCGAAGCTCAGCTCGGTGCTGTTGGCCAGGCTGATTGTCTCCCAGTTCTGGAAGCGTCCCACGCCCGCAGCCTTGACGTTGTTGAAGTTGAGCTGATCGATGCCACTGCCACCGTCGAACAGCGGCACTGCACCAAGGTTTCCCTGGTTGAGGTTGCTGAGGTTGGCCACGTCGTTGTCCGGCCCCATGTCGATCGCGCCGTAGACGATGCCGCCGCCGTTCCAGTTGAAGGTGTCGTTGCCGGTGCTGAGCAGTACCTGGCCGCGCACGGTGCCATCGGTGATGGTCACGCTGTCGGCACCACCACTGACACTGATGTTGCCGCCGATGTAGGCCGTACCCGAGATGATGATGGTGTCGGTGTCGAAGCCGGTGACCACGTTGCCCTCAACGATGCCGCCGGACTGATCCCACAGATTCTTGTCCAGCTTCATGTTGACGCGGCCGATGCGGCCAGCGGTCATCCAGGCCTGGTCGCCATCCTCGAACGCACCGACGATGCGGCCACCGCTCATGCGGAAGGTATCGATGTTGTCACCCTGCTGGAGGGCCCCGACGGTGCCGCCGGTCATGACGAAATCGTCGCGGCCGCTGCCCTGCACCACCACGCCGGTGACGGTGCCGCCGGTGACAGTCATCTGGTCATCGCCACCGCCCTGGTCGACGCTGTCGATCGTGCCGTCACTGAGCAGCAGCACATCGTTTCCATCGCCCTGCAGTACGCCTCCGGTGATGCTGCCGCTCTGCATCTCGAAGCGATCGTTGCCCGCATCGAACTGCACGCCGGTCTGACCACTGATCGTTCCCCGATTGACCAGCACGCTGTCGCCTGCGCCGATGAACTGCAGGGCAATGTTGTTGCCGGTGCTGATGCTGCCGCGGTTGTCGACGCGGCTGCCACCCCCAAGCTGCACGGCCACACCGCCCACCGAACTGATCGTGCCCTGGTTTGACAGCAGGTGACCACCGGCACCGACCAGCACGAGGGCCGATCCACCACCACTCTGCTGCAACTGGGCACCATTGCCGACGTTGACGGTGATTCCGGCCGCGCCACTGGCGGCAACGGGAACGGTCTGCGGATTCGGTGCGTTGGCATCACAGGTGACCGTCTGGCCGGCGGTCGGTGTCGAGTTGTTACAGCCGGCCCAGGCGACGCTGGCGGTCGTCAGAAGCAGGGACGGAACGGCGAGGGCCTGCAACACGGAAACAGCAAGGCGGCGCGGGCGGAACGCACGCGGAACGGCACGGGACATGGGGCACTCCTGGACGGGAAATCAGGAACTGCGTATGTGCGGCACTGCGCTTGCAGTCTGCCGTGTGGTGAACCGTTTCGACAGGTGAACTTGCGTGCAGAGAATCACAGTTCAGATGTGAAATCGCCCGGTCCTCACGCCAATGTGATGTGGCTGAAATCGTTCATTTTTTGGCACTTGGGAATCACGCGCAAAGCATCCACGCATGGCGTGGATCTACTGACCCTGCATTGCCAATCGATTCACTCATGGCACCTGGTAGATCCACGCCATGCGTGGATGCCGTTGGCGGATGGGGTCAGATCTTCAGATAGATCTTCCGCCGGTCCAGCCACCACGCCACGCCCCACCACAGCGCGACGAACGCCAGCGCCTGCAGCATCGACGCCAGCTCAAGCGCCTGCGGCATCGCGGTGGCAAGCTGCTGCCAGATCCAGCCCCAGGCGCCGGTCGCCATCAACACCACCGACATCACCGATGCGCCCAGATAGGCGGTGATTGCATTGACCCCGAAGCGCCGGCCCAGCGCCGGCCAGCCCTTCTGGTCGATCAGCACGTGGCCCAGCCACAGCGCCAGCGCCGCAAGACCGCCCGTCCACAGCACGTAACTGGGCGTCCACAGCTGTTTGTTCAGCGGCAACAAGATGGCCAGCAACAGGCCGAGCACAGCGGTCGCCACGCCCAGCCCGGCCAATGCCGCCGAACGCCCATTGCGCAGCAGGCCACCGGCAAGCAGGCCGAGCACCGTGCTGGCCAGCGCGCCCAGCGTACTCAGCAATCCTTCCGGGTCATGTCCGAGCCCGGTATCGGCATGCCACTGGTAGATCCACGGTGCGAACAGCGCGGTATCCAGACGACTGGCCGGATTGGTCCACGGCGCCAGATCGCCGACGCCCAGCAGCACGGTATACCCCACCAGCAGACTGACCAGTACGGCCGCCTGTGCGCGCGGACGCGCATACACCGCGAGCACGCCCACCAGCGCCGCGCATACCGCGATCCGCTGCAGCACACCCCAGATGCGGAAGTGATGGGTATCCAGCGCCCACCAGATCAGCAGGTGCAGCAACGCACCGGCCACCAGGATGCGCAGTGCGCGCTCCAGAACGCCGCGCGCCAACGCGGGTCGCGCCGCCGTGTCCAGCGCGCGTGGCGCCACGCTGAAGGCCATCGACACGCCCACCAGGAACAGGAAGAACGGGAACACCAGGTCGGTGGGCGTGCAGCCATGCCATTCCGAATGACGCAGCGGCGCGAACACCGCGCTCCAGTCACCCGGGTTGTTGACCAGCAGCATTGCCGCCACGGTGATGCCGCGCAGGGCATCGATCGAGCCCAGGCGGCGCGGCGGCATACTTCCCTTCAAGGGATCGGCCATCAAGCGGCCTCGTATTGTCCGGCAATCCAGGTGCCACGCACCTGCAGGGCATCGTCCAGCAGCACCAGGTCGGCCTGGTAACCCTCGGCGATGTGGCCCAGACGATCGTCAACGTTGAGGAACTGCGCCGGATAGGTCGAGGCCATGCGCGCGGCTTCGGCCAGTGGCTGGCCGAGCAGCTGCACGGTGTTGCGCACCGCGGTGGCCATGTCCAGCGCCGAGCCCGCCAGCGAACCGGCGGCATTGCGCACCACGCCGTCGATGGCGGTGATGGTTTCGCCGTACAGCACGTACCTGGGATCGTCGGCGCCAACCGGCGGCATCGCATCGGTGACCAGCAGCAGGCGGCCGCGTGGCTTGGCTGCCAGCGCCACGCGCAGGCTGGCCGGATGCACATGCACGCCATCGACGATGATGCCGATCCAGCTGTCGCGGTCTTCCAGCGCAGCGCCCACCGCGCCGGGCTCACGGCCCTGCAGCGGCGACATCGCGTTGTACAGGTGGGTGAAGCCACGCACGCCTGCATCCAGACCGGCGCGGATCTCTTCGTAGGTGCCTGCGGTATGCCCAGCGGCAACGATCACCCCGCGCTCGACCAGCGCGCGAATGGTCTCCAGCGGCACGCGTTCCGGTGCCAGCGTCAGCAGTGTCACACCGTTGTCCAGCGATGCGGCCAGCGCGATCTCTGCTTCGTCTGGCACACGGAACTTGCTGGCATCGTGCGTACCCTTGCGGGCCGGCGCGATGTACGGTCCTTCCAGATGGATGCCGATCACGCCTGGCACACCCTGCGCGATCGCCTCGCGCATCGCATCGATGGCTTCACGCATCACGCCCACGTCGTCGCTGATCAGCGTCGGCAGCATCGCGGTGGTACCGAAGCGGCGGTGCGCCTGCGCGATGGTGCGCAGTGCCGCCACGTCTGGCGTGTTGTTGAACAGCGCGCCGCCGCCACCATTGACCTGCACATCGATGAAACCGGGCAGCAGCCAGCCACCGCTCAGATCAACCTGCTCGGCGGCCTGGCCCAGCTGCGGCGCTGCATCGGGCAGCAGCGCGCTGATGCGGCCATGCTCGATCACGACCGCCAGATCGTCGCGGAACTCGTCGCCTGCCAGGATGCGGGCATTGCGCAGGACCGTGGCCATCACACCGTCTCCGTGACCTTGTTCAGGTGCGGCGGCAGATCCGGATTGAAGCCACGACGCAACGCCAGCGCGTTGATCGCGCGGTAGAAGCTCTGCACGGTCAGCAGCGGTGCGCACAGCGGATGCGGCGCGGCCGCTACCGGCAGGTTGCCACCGGCACCGGCCATCCACACCTGTGCACCGCGCGCGGTGAATTCCTCGACGACGGCACGCGTGCCGGCGCCGGTTTCATCAGGCTGGGCAAAGGCCAGCACCGGGAAACCGCGGTCGACCAGCGCCATCGGGCCATGCTTCACTTCAGCCGAGCTGTAGGCTTCGGCATGCAGGCTGCAGGTTTCCTTGAACTTCAGCGCGGCTTCCTGCGCCGCGCCCAGGCCCAGGCCACGGCCGAGCACGAACAGGTTGGTCGCCTCGACCAGGCCCTCGGTCACCGGCGTCCAGTCGCACTGCCAGGCCTCGCGCATCGCGTCCGGCAGCAGGTCCAGCGCCGCACGCAGGCTTGCGTCCTGCTTCCAGTAGGCAGCCAGCTGCAGCAGCGCGGCCAGGGACGCCAGGTAGCTCTTGGTCGCCGCCACACTCTTCTCGGCACCGGCATGCAGCGGAATGACCGTATCGGCCAGCTGCGCTAGCGGCGAGTCCTCGACGTTGACCAGTGCGATCACGCGCGCGCCGGCGGCCTTGGCAGCTTCCGCGTTGCGCAGCAGGTCCGGGCTCTTGCCCGACTGCGAGATGACGATGAACAGCGCGCCACGCAGCTGCAGCGGTGCGGCATAGACCGAACCCACCGACGGCGAAGCCGATGCGACCACCAGGCCCAGCTGGGTTTCCAGCAGGTACTTGCCATAGGTGGCGGCATGGTCGGAGCTGCCGCGTGCGCAGGTGACCACAAACGGCGGCGGCGCCGCACGCAGGCTGGCGGCCAGGGTTTCCATGGTGGCGTGGTTGCGCGAGAACTGGCGCGCGACCACGTCGGCCGCTTCAGCGGCCTCGGCGAACATCAGGGTGGACGTGGGGTCTGACAGCGACATGGCAGGCTCAGGCAGGATCGGAAGGAAGGGGGCGTGCGCCGGCCGGGCGCATCGGCGCGGTCGAACCGCGCACCACCAGCTGCGGCACGAAGCCCTGGTTGTGCAGCGGTGCCGGCGCATCGTCATAGGCGTCGCTGCGCAGCTGTGCGATCAGCAGGCGCGCGGCGTGGCGGGCGATGTCTTCGGTGGCCTGCTTGGCGGTGGTCAGCGGTGGCCACGACTGGCGCGAGAACGGGCTGTCCTCGAAACCGGCAATGGACAGGTCGTAGGGCACGTTCATGCCGGCCGACTTGGCAGCGGCCAGCACGCCGGCAGCGATTTCGTCGTTGGAACCGAAGATGGCGGTGGGCGGCTCGCGCAGCGCCAGCAGGCGGCGCGCGCCGCGGAAACCATCGTCGAAGGTGTAGTCGCCCTGCACCACCAGATGCTTGTCCACGGTCATGCCGTAGTCCTTCAGCGCGGCTTCGTAACCGGCATAGCGTTCGCCCGAGGAGCGGTGCGAGATGCCGCCCCAGAGGAAGCCGATGCGCTGGTGGCCCAGCTGGATCAGGTGCTCGGTGATCTCGTAGGCGGCCTCGCGGTCGTCGACGAATACGCAGGCACCATCGGCCGGGTCTTCGGTGGCCGCAATGATGCGCACCAGCTTGATGCCGCGCGCGGTCAGCGCCTGGATCAGGTCGCGGCGCTCGGACATCGGTGCGGTCAGCACCAACCCGGCCAGGCGCGAACGCTGCACCCAGTCGGCCAGCTCATCGGCCAGCAGCGGCGAGCTGGAATCGCAGGGATGGATCTGCAGGCCGAAACCGGTCTCGCGGCACGCGGCCAGCACGCCGTTCTGCACGCCGATGATGTGGTACGGGTTCGGGTTGTCGTAGACCAGCCCGATCACGAAGGTGGTGCCGCTGCGCAGGTTGCGCGCGGACGGATCGGGTTCGTAGTCGAGCTCGGCGATGGCACGCAGCACCCGCGCGCGGGTGGCCTGCATCACCGAGGGCTCGTTGTTGATCACGCGCGAGACCGTCTTCAGCGAGACCTTGGCTTTCTCCGCAACGTCCTTGATAGTCGCTCTGCGCATGGGTTTTCCCTGGGGTTGGCTGCCGTCCATCATCGCCGATCAGGCCTTGTCCTGCGGCAGGCCGGCGCGATGCCCGATCACCGAATAGAACAGGATGTACAGGTAGCACGGCACCATCAGCAGAACGAACACCAGCTGGAAGTCGATGTGCTGCTTGAGCACGGCGAACAGCTGCGGAATGATCGCGCCACCGGCGATGCCCATCACCAGCAGGGCCGAGCCGGTTTCGGTGAAGCGGCCCAGGCCACGGATCGCCAGCGGGAAGATGGCCGGCCACATCATGGCGTTGGCAAAGCCCAGCAGGGCCACGAAGGCTACCGACACATAGCCGTGGGTGGCCCAGGCGCCAAGACAGAACACCACGCCAA
Source organism: Stenotrophomonas sp. 99219_Sma (assembly GCF_056480785.1). Taxonomy (NCBI): domain Bacteria; kingdom Pseudomonadati; phylum Pseudomonadota; class Gammaproteobacteria; order Lysobacterales; family Lysobacteraceae; genus Stenotrophomonas; species Stenotrophomonas sp. 99219_Sma. The sequence continues at coordinate 3,927,144 of NZ_CM151117.1, forward strand.
GCACCGCCGAAATGGTCAGGTAGCGCGACTGCGAGACAACCTTGGGGATCAGCAGCAGGCCGACCACGTAACCGACCAGCATTGCGCCCAGGGTAAGCGAGGTGAACATCTTGGTCTGGTCCAGCGGCAGGTCGAAGCCGTGGCCGTAGGTACCGATGGCATCGCCGGCCATCACCTCCACGCCCACGTAGACGAACAGGCACAGCACGCCCAGCCACAGATGCGGGAACTGGAAGATGCTGCGACGCTCGGCGGCACCGGCAGCCGCCGGCGTGGCGTTGGCTTCGGACGACTTGATTTCCGGCAGCGGCGAGAACAGCACCGCCACCGCCAGCACCACCAGCAGCGCAGCCATCGCCAGGTACGGGGTGTGGATCTTGGCGGCAAACTCGTTCAGCAGCGCGGCCTTTGTGACCGCATCTGCGGCCTGCACCTGTGCATCGAGGTCACCGATGCCGTGCAGCACCAGCGTGCCGATCAGCACCGGCGCCAGCATGCCGGCGATCTTGTTGCAGATGCCCATCAGCGCGATGCGGCGTGCCGCCGTCTCGATCGGGCCGAGGATGGAGATGTAGGGGTTGATCGCAGTCTGCAGCAGGGCCAGGCCGCTGCCGATCACGAACAGGCCGCCAAGCGCGCCCGGGTACCAGCGCTGGGTGGCGAACTCACCGAACAACGCAGCACCACCGGCCATCACCAGCAGGCTCAGGCTGAGGCCCTTTTTCATGCCGGTGCGGCGCAGGATCCACGACGCCGGCAGGGCCAGGAAGAAGTAGGACAGGTAGAACACCATCAGCACCAGGAAGGCACCGACCTCGCTGAGTTCGAAGGCCAACTTGACGAAGGTGATCAGCGGGCCGTTGAGCCAGGTGAAGAAGCCGATCAGGAAGAACAACACGCCTACGATGGCGATGGAGGTGGCCACGTTCGGGCGCGCGCTTGCAGCGGGGACGGCGGACATCAGGAGGGCTCCTGCGGCGACGGCCGCAGAACGCGGCGTCGGAGAGTGGCTGGGAACAACGTTGTCACATTCTTTCGATGGACAGCCGCGGTTTGTCAACTTCCACGCGCAGCCCTGTGAACCTCGTGCTGCACTGCGCAACCCGATCGCAACGCATCGTGCTGAATGCGCCGAAGGCCTTGGCCCATGTGCGGCAACGGTTCCCACGTGAAACCTGCACTCACGCCATGTAAACGTTTACTGCATGTCGCATTCGTTGCGATGCAGCAACGAAAGTGTCACGAACTCGTTGACATCGTTGTCAGCGGGGTTACAGACTCCGCCCCAATCGCCGCCCCCGATCCCGGGTCCGGCCCCACCTGCAGCAGGAGCCCGCGTGACCGCCAGCCACCCCGCCCCGGCCCATGTCCTGTCCCGAGTCGCGCCGACGTTCCTGGCCGCCGACGTCGGTGGCACCCATGTGCGCGTGGCCCGGGTCCAGGCCAGCGGTGATGCCGCCCATCCGGTGCAGGTGCTGGAGTACCGCAAGTACCGCAACGCCGACCATGCCGGCCTCAGCGCGATCCTGTCCGACTTCCTCGGCGAAGGCCCGCGGCCCACGCATTGCGTGGTCGCCAGTGCCGGCTACGCCCGCGAGGACGGCACGGTGATCACCGCCAACCTGCCGTGGCCGCTGTCGGCGCGCCAGGTGGAAGCCGACGTCGGCCTGCAGCGGGTCTACATCGTCAACGACTTCGAAGCCGTGGCCTACGCCGCCGCGCAGGTTGACGCCAGTGGCGTGCTGCACCTGTGCGGACCGGAAACCGCCGCCCGCGGCCCGACCCTGGTGGTCGGCCCCGGCACCGGCCTCGGCGCCGCGCTGTGGATCCCTACCGCGCACGGCCCGGTCGTGCTCCCGACCGAAGCCGGGCAACCGACCCTGGCCGCCAGCACCGAACTGGAAATGGCCATCGTCCGCCACATGCAGCGCGACCGCGCGCACGTGTCGATCGAACACGCGATCTCCGGCCCGGGCCTGATGAACCTGTACCGCGCGGTGTGCGCACTGCAGGGCCAGGCGCCGAGCCTGACCAGCCCCGACGCGGTCACCGCTGCGGCCATGGCCGACAGCGATGCACATGCGCGCCAGGCGCTGGATGTGTTCTGCGGCCTGCTCGGCAGCACCATCGGCGACATGGCGCTGTTCTACGGCGCCCACGGTGGCGTCTACCTGGCCGGCGGCATCCTGCCGCAGATCCGTGAATACCTGCACGCCAGCACTTTCGTCGAACGCTACCTGCAGAAGGGACCGATGGGCGAAGCGCTGGCACGCATCCCGGTGAAGGTCGTCGAGCACGGCCAGCTGGGCGTGGTCGGCGCTGCCAGCTGGTACCTGCAGCAGTCGGCCGCCTGACACCGCAACAGGCTTCAACGCAATCGCAGCACGCAGTACGTGGCACGCCAACGCACGGGACTTCGCCGCCGCCCCGCGCATGTCATCGCAACCGTAATCGAACACCGCCGCCGGCATCCAATCGAGTGATGAGGAGAGACATCATGAACACCCGCAAGACCCTGCTTTCGGCCGCCATCGTCAGCTGCCTCGCCTTCAGCGCGCACGCGCAGCAGGCCACCCAGACCGCCACCGACCTGGATACCGTGCAGGTCACCGGCATCCGTGGTTCGATGGAAAAGTCGCTGGATACCAAGCGCGAAGCCAATGCGCGCGTGGAAGTGGTCACCGCCGAAGACGTGGGCAAGCTGCCCGCGCACAACGTCGCCGACACCCTGCAGCGCCTGCCGGGTGTGAACATCAGCTCGTCCAGCGCCGACGAAGGCGGCTTCGACGAAGCCGACCGTGTCAGCCTGCGCGGCACCAGCCCGAGCCTGACCCAGACCCTGATCAACGGCCATACCGTCGGCTCGGCCGACTGGTTCGTGCTCAGCCAGGGCAACAACGTCGGCCGCAGCGTCAGCTACTCGCTGCTGCCGTCGGAACTGGTGCGCTCGGTGGAAGTGAACAAGTCCTCGCAGGCCAAGCTGCAGGACGGCGGCACCACCGGTACCGTCAACATCCTCACCCGCAAGCCGCTGGAATTCTCCAAGCAGCTCACCGCAGAAGGTTCGGTCGGCATGGTGCGTTCGGACCAGGCCAAGTCGAACGACCCGCAGCTGTCGGCGCTGTTCAACTACAAAAACGATGAAGGCAACTTCGGCGTGATGGTGCAGGCCTTCAGCCAGAAGCGCGAGCTGCGCCGCGAAGCGCAGGAAGTACCGGGCGGCTTCTTCCAGATCGATCCGAATGGCACCGTGGCCAAGTCCAACCCGGACCTGGCCGGCGTGTACGCGCCGGGCCTGCTCGGCTCGACCCTGTTCGAACAGACCCGCGAGCGCAAGGGCGGCCTGGTGTCGCTGCAGTTCAAGCCGATGGACAACCTGACCCTGGGCCTGGAAGGCTTCAGCTCGGAACTGAAGGCGAACAACTACAACCGCAACTTCATGCTGTGGGGCGGCCGCATCCTCAACGACCGCACCGTTGAAGATGCCAATGGCAACAAGATCCTGATTCCGGGCCAGGCCCCCAATCCGGGTTACGTCGTCAAGGATGGCGTACTGGCCAACGCCACCTTCGCCGGCCAGGCCGACCGCGACTACGCGGTGTACGACATGATCTACCGCGAGTCGAAGGCCAAGACCAACTACATCACCTTCGATGCCGACTGGCAAATCAGCGACAACCTGGGCATGAAGTTCCAGGCCGGCAACACCAAGGGCACCGGCGATACGCCGCGCCAGTACATCGCCGAGGTCAACCTGGCCCGCGGTGGCGGTGCCAACTGGTCGACCCACGGCAACGGCTCGCCGATCGACTGGAACGTTGGTGGCAACATCGGTCCGGGCGGCGTGACCGACTTCGGCACCTGGGGCAACCAGCAGGTCACCGCGATCGACAAGGAAAAGTGGGCCACGCTCGATTTCAACCAGTACTTCGCCGATGCCGGCGTACTGAACTCGATCGATTTCGGCGCCCGCTTCGGCGACCACAAGCGCGAGGCCAAGTCGCCGGAAGGCGCAACCCCGGGCGCGATCTGGAATGCGCTGAAGAACGGCGCGACCGCCAACTTCCCCGGTGGCTTCGCCAACGGCATCGGTGGCAGCTTCCCGCGCGACCTGTGGTACTTCACCCCAGGTGCACTGAAGGATGCAGTGACCAACAACTCCACCTGGCTGTCCGGCAATGATGGCCCGACTGGCCGCCACAACTACGGCGCCGAATGGAAGGTGTCGGAGAAGAACTTCGCTGCCTACGTGCAGGGCAATTTCAGCGGCGACCGCTGGAGCGGCAACGTCGGCCTGCGCTACGTCAACATCAAGCAGGACATCGATACCTACGCGGCCGCCACCGGTTCGACTGTGCCGGACGTGAGCAGCCTGTTCGGTGCCTGGACCCGCCAGGCCTTCGAGAACAAGCACAACCGTGTGCTGCCGAGCGCCAACTTCAAGTACGACCTGCGTGACGATCTGGTGCTGCGCGTGGCTGCGTCGCAGACGCAGACTCTGCCGGACTTCTCGGCCCTGGGCGCTTCATCCTACGGTTCGGACCTGAACCGTACCGGCGGCGGCGGCAATCCGAAGCTGAAGCCGGTGGTGTCGACCAACTTCGATGCCAACCTGGAGTGGTACTTCATGCCGCGCGGCATGTTGTCGATCGGTGCGTACTCGATGCGCCTGAAGGACTACGTGGCCTTCAGCACCGAGAAGGAAATGCTGTTCAGCGAGCTGACCAACCGCCTCGAGGAATACAACATCTCCCGCCCGCGCAATGCCGACGGCAAGGTACGCGGTATTGAAGTGGCCTATGAACAGCCGATCGGCGAATACTTCGGCGTCAACGCGAACTACACCTACGCTGATGGCAGCACCGAGCACACCTGGGCCGATGGAACCGACAACCTGCTGGGCACTTCGAAGAACACCTACAACGTGGGTGCCTACTTCGAGAACGACACCTTCGGTGCACGCGTCAGCTACACGCGCCGTTCGTCGTTCCTGATCGGCCTGTCCGGTGCCAACCCGTACTACCAGGATGACTTCGGCACGCTGTCGGCATCGCTGAGCTACAAGGCCACCGACTGGCTGAGCATCAGCTTCGATGCGCTCAACCTCAACAACCCGACCTACAAGTACTACCAGACCGCGGCCATCCCGACCTCGTTCTACAGCAACGGCCGCCAGTACTACCTCAACTTCCGCTTCAAGTACTGATCCAGCGGCGGCAACATCGCCGAGTCGTGCACGCACGCCGGGCCTGGGTCATTCCGGGCCCGGCGTTTTTCATGTATAGCGTTCATCGCACCGTTCCAAGGAGTCGTTCCGATGGTCAAGCCTTCCCGCGCCCGGATGCGCAGCGCAGTGCTGCTGGGCAGCCTGCTCGCCCTGCTGCCGGCACTGCCGGCACTCGCCGCCGATCCCACGCCTGCCGCTGAAGCACCCGGCCCGCAGCTGCGCGCCGGCAGCCTGATGCTGATTCCCGCCCCCAGCAATGTGCAGGCCGGCCAGGGCAGCGGCATCACCGTTCGCGCCGACACCGTGCTGCAGGCCGAAGGCGAAGTCGCGCAGCGCGTCGCCGCCCAGTTCGCCGACCTGCTGGCCCGCAGTGGTGGCCCGCGCCTGGTCCTGGCCAAGGGCAAGGCTGCAGCCAAGACCGGCAGCATCCGCTTCCAGATCGTGCCCACCTTCCGCGACAGCGGCGAAAGCTACACGCTGGAGAGCACCGCGCAGGGCGTGCTGATCCAGGCCGGCAACGAAACCGGCCTGTTCTATGGCGCGACCACCCTCGCCCAGCTCGCCACCGGCGGCAGCAACGGGGTGCTGCCAGCGGTGCAGATCCAGGATGCGCCACGCTTCAGCTGGCGCGGCTTCATGCTCGACTCGGCACGGCATTTCCAGAGCCTGGACGAGATCAAGCGCGTGCTCGACGCAATGGCTGCGCACAAGCTCAACACCTTCCACTGGCACCTTACCGATGACCAGGGCTGGCGCATGGAGATCAAGCGCTACCCGAAGCTGACCGAGGTGGGCAGCTGCCGCCTGCCGGCCGGCGATGGCGGCATCGATCCGGTCAGCGGCCAGGAGCATCCGTACTGCGGCTTCTACACGCAGGACCAGATCCGCGAAGTGATCGCCTATGCCGCGAAGCTGCATATCCAGGTGATCCCGGAAATCGATGTCCCGGGCCACGCGACTGCCGCGATTGCTGCGTATCCGGAGCTGGGCACCATCGATACGCCGTTGAAGCCGATCAGCGAATGGGGCGTGTTCCCCAACCTGTTCAACACTGAAGACAGCACCGTCACCTTCCTGGAAAACGTGCTGGAAGAAGTGATCGACCTGTTCCCGGCCAAGTACGTGCACGTCGGTGGCGACGAGGCGGTGAAGGACCAGTGGGAAGCGTCGAAGCAGGTGCAGCAGCGCATGCGTGCGCTGGGCATCAAGGATGAAATGGCCATGCAGAGCCACATCATCAAGCGCCTGGAGACCTTCCTGGAGGAGCACGACCGGCGCCTGATCGGCTGGGATGAGATCCTCGAAGGCGGGCTGCCGCCGCAGGCCACGGTGATGTCCTGGCAGGGCACCGAAGGCGGCCTGGCCGCGGCCAGCGCCGGCCATGACGTGATCATGTCGCCGGTCGGCTACCTCTATCTGGATTACCTGCAGACGGCCTCGCCGAACGAACCGCCGGGCCGTCCGAGCCAGGTCAATCTCGGCAAGCTCTACAACTTCGAGCCGGTGCCGGCCGAACTGGCCGCAGACAAGCGCGGGCACATTCTCGGCCTGCAGGCCAACATGTTCACCGAGCACACGCGCAGCTATGCGCGCCTGCAGCACAACCTGTTCCCGCGCCTGGCCGCTGTGGCCGAGACCGGTTGGAGCACGCCGGAACATCGCGACTTCCGCGATTTCCTCGCACGCCTGCCGGCACAGCTGCAGCGCTACCGTGCCTGGGGCCTGGCCTATGCGCAGACCCCGTTCGAAGTAGGCGTGGACTACACCGATGATCGTGCGAAGAACACCGTGACCGTGTCGCTGGCCAATCCGCTGGGCTATGAAGTGCGCTACAGCACCGATGGCCAGCCGGTGACCGCGCAGTCCGCGCTGTACCAGCAGCCGCTGACGGCGCAGCTGCCCGCCGCCGTGCAGGCCGCCGCGTTCTACCAGGGCCAGATGCTGGCCGCGAAGCCGACGGTTGCGGACTTCACTGCGCAATCGCTGCTCAGCCGCCGCAGTGATGAACTGCTCAGCTGCGTGGGCAAGAAGGGGCTGGTGCTGCGCCTGGAAGACGATGGCCCCCGCGAAGGCAACCGTGCGGTGTTCAACGTGGACATCTTCCAGCCGTGCTGGCGCTGGCCGCAGGCGCAGCTGGACGGCATCGGCAGCGTGGAAGTGCGTGCAGGTCGCATCCCGTACTACTTCCAGCTGGCCCACGACGAGCCCAAGCGTCGCTTCGAGAAGGCCAAGCGCGCGCATGGCGAGATGCAGGTGCGTCGCGGCGACTGCAGCGGCAAGGTGCTGGCTGAGGTACCGCTGCCGGCCAAGCCCGATGCCGATGGCTTCCTGACCCTGCGTGCGACGCTGCCGAAGGGCACCCAGGGTAACGGCGACCTGTGCATCAACTTCACCGGCGACACGCGCCCGGCGATGTGGGTGCTGGATGAGGTCACGCTGGGGAAATGACGGCAGGTCTGTCCTGGTGGGTGCCGACCCTGGTCGGCACCCCGGGCAGTTCATCCACGCATGGCGTGGATCTACCGGTAGGTGCCAACCTTGGTTGGCACGCCTTTACCCGCGCCAGCGCAGCAGCAGGTCGCGCATCGGGGTCAGTGCAGTGGCCATGCCGGCCAGCACGCCAATGGTGTTGGCCAGCGCATCCATTGGGTCGGCCATGCGGTTGCTGGTCAGCGCGCCCTGCGCGAACTCGATGCCGATGCCCATCAGCACCAGGCCCACGCCCACCCACAGCAGCGGGCGGCCCCGACGGAACAGCTGCACCGCGCTGCCGGCCAGGATGAAATAGGCGAGGAAGTGTTCGCCCTTGTCGCTGTTTTCCGGCAACGGAATCGGCGGTGGTGGGATCAGGCACACCACGATCACCAGCAGTACTGCCGCCGCCCACAGCGCGGCCCACAACCGGGGCCGCAGCAGCGGCTTGATCACCGGCAACGCGTGGCTCACAGGCGCCAGCTCAGGTCACCCAGCTCGAAGGCCGGTTCGAAGTCGACGCCACGCTGCAGGCCGATAGCCTGGAAGCGCTCGCCCATCTCCGTCGGCAGGGTCAGCTTCTTCACCTGGTCGCGCAGCTGGATGCGGCCGACCTCATCGGTGCGTTCCTCGGCCAGCAGCAGCACCTGGTCCAGGCCGTTGCCAAGCAGGAAACTGGCCTGGCTGCAGTAACCGGCCAGCTCGAAACCGCCGTGCATGCCGGCCTCGGCCATCGCGGTGAAATCCACCGACGCCGTGATGTCCTGCAGGCCCGGCCAACGATGCACGTCGTTGTGCACGTGGTGGCGGTAGAACGCACGCACGGTGCCATCATCGCGGTCGTGCTGGTAGAACTCGCCGCGGTTGTAACCGTAGTCGACGAACAGCATCGCGCCACGCTGCAGACCACCGGCGACCGCCTGCAGCCAGTACGGCAGCTGCGGCAGCACTTCGGAGCGGTAGCCCTCGGCGAAGGGCTTTTCCAGGTAGCGCTCGATGTGGCGTACCGCGCCATTGAGCAGGATGTCGGCTGGCTGCGCGCCGCGGATGAAGTTGCCTTCGGCATCCAGCTCGACGGTTTCCTCGTAGACCTCGCCATCCCGGATCAGGAAGCGCGGGGTCGGCAGCGCGTCGATCACCTCGTTGGCAAACACCACGCCCTCCCAGTCCTCCTCGAACGGGCGGTCGACCCAGTCCACGCGCGCCGCCAGCTCGGCCGGCAGGTTCTGCTGCAGGCGCTGCTGCTGGCGCTCGCGCAGGTCCGCACTGGGTTCGAGGATGGCGTAGCGCGACGGCAGCGCGTCGAGCTCGGCCAGGCGCAGCAGCACCGCTTCGGCGAAGGCGCCGGTACCACCGCCCAGTTCCAGCATCCGCGCCTGCGCACCCAGCTGGGCGAACACCGGCGCCAGCGCATTGGCCACGCTGCCGGCGAACAGGCTGCCGAGCTCGGGCGCGGTGGTGAAGTCACCGCTGCCACCGAACTTGCTGGCGCCGGCGCTGTAATAGCCCCAGCCGGGGGCGTACAGGCACAGTTCCATGAAGCGCGAGAACGGCATCGCCCCGCCCTGCGCAAGGATTTCGGCACGCAGGGCGGCGGCCAGCTGGTCGCTGTGGGCCAGGGCATCGGCTTCGGGCAGGGGGAAGGTGGGCTGCATGGCGTCTTCGAATGCGGTGACAATGGTGCACAGGATAGCCGAGCCTTGGAGGACCCTCGATGAGCGACACCCACCCCGTGGTCCTGATCACCGGCAGCGCGCGCCGGATCGGTGCGGCCATCGCCCGCCAGTTCCATGCCTGTGGCTGGTCGGTGGTGCTGCACGCCAACACCTCCAGCGCGGAGCTGCAGCAGGCCGCGTTCGATTTCGACAACGTGCGCCCGGGCAGCGTGCTGGCCCTGCAGGCCGACCTGCGCGACGCCGACGCCCTGGCCGACCTGGTGGAGCAGGCCGTCACCCACTTCGGGCGACTGGATGCACTGGTCAACAACGCCTCCAACTTCTTCCCCACCCCGCTCGGCCAGGTCACCGCCGAGGCGATGGACGAGCTGTATGCGGTCAATGCGCGCGCGCCGCTGCTGCTGTCACAGGCGGCGGCGCCCTACCTGCGCCGCCAGCAGGGCTGCATCGTCAACCTGACCGACCTGCACGGCACCGACCCGATGCGCGACCACATCGCCTACACCATGGCCAAGGCCGCGCTGGAGATGGCCACCCGCTCGCTGGCGCTGGAGCTGGCGCCGAAAGTGCGGGTCAATGCGGTAGCGCCGGGGGCGATCCTGTGGCCGGAACAGGGCAAGGACGATTTCGCCCGCGAGGCGCTGCTGGCACGCACGCCGCTGGCACGGATCGGCACGGTCGAGGAGATCGCCGAGGCGGTCTACTGGCTGGTGGCCGAAGCCAGCTTCGTCACCGGCCACACTTTGCGCGTGGATGGTGGGCGTACGGTCAGTTGAGGTAGTGCCGGCCGCTGGCCGGCAACCTCCGTCATCCGAGGTCCACCACCTCGAACGCCTCGCCAAACTGTCTGTGCGCACGCCACAGCGTTGCCAGGTCCTGCCCGCTGACCGGGTCGATGAAGCCCGGCGCGATGTCGGCCAGCGGCTTCAGCACGAAGGCGTGCTTCAGCTCCGGGCGCGGAATGCGCAGGTGGCCGGGACCTTCCACCACCAGATCCCCGTAGAACACTACGTCGATGTCCAGGGTCCGATCGGAGAAGCGCGGCCCGCTGCGGTCGCGCCCGTGCGCGTCTTCCAGCGCATGCAGCCACTCGTCCAGTTCCTGCAGCGGCAGGTCGGTTTCGATCGCCACCGCATTGTTGAGGAAGGCCGGGCCATCGAAGCCGACCGCGGCGGTACGGTAGGCGGGCGACACCTGCAGCGCGCCGAAGCGCTCGCGCAGGGCCGCCACCGCGGCGTGGAGGTAGCGACGGGGCTGGACGTTGCTGCCCAGGCTCAGGAGCACGGTGGTCATGCGGTTCAGGTGACGGCACTTGGGGGGGGCGTGGACATGCCGTCGTCACGGCGGCCTGCCTACAATCCGGGACGCACATGATAGGGCACCGACATGACCTATTGCGTTGGAATCGAGGTGGACGAGGGCCTGGTCTTCGCCGCCGACACCCGGACCAATGCCTCGCTGGACGATGTGCGCGTGCACCGCAAGCTGCACGTGTTCGAGTACCCCGGCCAGGCAGCCTACGTGCTGATGGCGGCTGGCAACCTGGCCACCACCCAGCTGCTGGTGTCGCGCCTGGGGCGCGATGCCGCCGAACGGCGCACGCCCAACCTGCGCGACATGGCCCATCTGTTCGAAGCCGCCGAGTACGTCGGCCAGCTGCTGGTGGACAGCCAGGTGCACAGCAGCCACAGCGAACACGGCCATGACGGGGTCAACACCCAGGCCACGCTGATCTTCGGCGGCCAGATCGCCGGCGAGCGTCCCGGGCTGTACATGATCTACCCGCTCGGCAACGCCATCGCTGCTTCGCCGGAGACGCCCTACCTGCAGATCGGTGAGTCCAAGTACGGCAAGCCCATCCTGGACCGCATCCTCAGCCCGGCCACACACCTGGAGGATGCCGCGCGTACGGCGATCGTCTCGCTGGACTCCACCATCCGTTCCAACCTGTCGGTGGGCCTGCCGATCGATCTGGCGCTGCTGCGCGACGGCGAGCTGCGCATCGGTCAGCAGCTGCGGCTGGGCGCGGATTCGGCGTTGTATGCCGATATTCACCAGAACTGGTCGCGGCGGCTGGAACAGGCGGTGGACGCACTACCACGGTTCCCCTGGGAAACCCTGGACCGGTAGTGCCGGCCGCTGGCCGGCAACCGCAGTGATCCTACCGCACGGGAATGCCGGCCAGCGGCCGGCACTACCGCGGCATCAGCCCAGCGCTTCGGCCACCGCGCGGAAGACCTGCTGCATCGGCAGCGGCCAATACCAGCCACGCATCTCCAGAGAAACCGGGGACCGGTAGTGCCGGCCGCTGGCCGGCAACCGCAGTGATCCCACTGCACGGGAATGCCGGCCAGCGGCCGGCACTACCGCGGCATCAGCCCAGCGCTTCGGCCACCGCGCGGAAGACCTGCTGCATCGGCAGCGGCCAATACCAGCCACGCATCTCCAGGGAAACCGGGGACCGGTAGTGCCGGCCGCTGGCCGGCAACCGCAGTGATCCCATCGCACGGCGATGCCGGCCAGCGGCCGGCACTACCGCGGCATCAGCCCAGCGCTTCAGCCACCGCGCGGAACACCTGCTGCATCTGCAGCGGCTAAATCCAGCCACGCATCTCCAGGGAAACCGGGGACCGGTAGTGCCGGCCGCTGGCCGGCAACCGCAGTGATCCCACCGCACGGGAATGCCGGCCAGCGGCCGGCACTACCGGGGCATCAGCCCAGCGCTTCAGCCACCGCGCGGAACACCTGCTGCATCGGCAGCGGCCAATACCAGCCACGCATCTCCAGGGAAACCGGGGACCGGTAGTGCCGGGCATCAGCCCAGCGCTTCGGCCACCGCGCGGAACACCTGCTGCATCTGCAGCGGCCAATACCAGCCACGCATCTCCAGGGAAACCGGGGACCGGTAGTGCCGGCCGCTGGCCGGCAACCGCAGTGATCCCATCGCACGGCGATGCCGGCCAGCGGCCGGCACTACCGCGGCATCAGCCCAGCGCTTCGGCCACCGCGCGGAACACCTGCTGCATCTGCAGCGGCTTACGCAGCACGTGCACTTCCACGCCAGCGGGGAATGCATCGGCCGATACATCCACCGTTGCGTCTTCCAGCACCAGCGCCGGACCGCGGTAGCCAAGCGTGGCCATCTCGCCCAGCAGCTGGCTGGCCGGCAGCAGCTTGGAACCGGCATCGGCAATCACCAGCGCCGGCATCGCCTCCTGCTGCATCCAGCGCAACGCCGCCGGGCCATCGGAGGCCAGCTGCAACTGGTAACCCTGGCTGGACAGCGCGTTGCCGAGCAGCGACAGGCGCGTGGCTTCGCCATCGACCACCAGGATCGACTGGCCACTGCCCAGCGCCACCAGCTGCTCGATCGGCTCGCTGCCATCGATGGCCTCATGCATCGGCAGGCGCAGCTCGAAGCAGGTGCCCTGCCCCGGCTGGCTGTTGACGTGGATGCTGCCACCGGCGCCTTCAACGATGCGCTTGCAGGAAATCAGCCCCAGGCCGGTGCCATCCGCCTTGGTGGTGAAGAACGGATTGAACAGGTGCGACAGCGTGTCCGCATCCATGCCGATGCCTTCATCGGCCACGCAGATCTGCATCCAGTCCACGCCATCGCGCTCGCCGGCATGGCTGGCAGTCAGGCTCAGGCGCCCGCCGTTGGGCATCGCCTGGATCGCGTTGAGCGCCAGGTTCAGCATCACCTGCTGCAGTTCGGTGTAGTTGGCGTCGACCACCAGGCCTTCGTCCTGCACCTGCAACTCCAGGCGCACCGCATCGGGCACGTTGCTGCGCAACAGCAGCGCCACCGCATCGAACAGGCCATCGATCTCGATGCGCTCGCTCGGCTTGCGCGAGCCGCGCACGAACGACAGCATCGATTCGGCCATCTCGTGGCCACGGCGGCCGCACTCGGCGATGACATCGGCCAGGTGGTGCAGCTGCGGATCCTCGGTGCGCGCCTTCAGCAGGTCCGGCATGATCAGCAGCGGCTGCAGGATGTTGCGCAGGTCGTGGCTGAGGCCGGCGGCAAGCAGCGACAGGCTTTCCAGGCGCTGCGCGCGCATCAGTTCGGTTTCCACCCGCGCGCGCTCTATGGCGCTGCGTGCATCGCGGATCGCACGCGCCACCGCCGACGGCAGGCGCGCCGGCAGGTGCTTGATGATGTAATCGTTGGCGCCCTTCTGCAGCGCCGCCACCGCATTCTCCTCACCCATGGTGCCGGAGACGAAGATGAAGGGCACTTCCGGTGAGGTCTCGCGCACGATGCGCAGCGCGTCATCACCGGAGAACCCCGGCATGCTCAGGTCGGACAGCACGATGTCCGGCTGGAACGCGACCAGTGCCTGGCGCAGCTCGGCCTCGCTTTCGACGCGCTCGAAACGGGCCTCCAGGCCCGCGTCGAGCATCTGTTCGGACATCAGCTCGGCATCTTCCGGTGAGTCCTCCACCAGCAGGATGCGCAGCGCCCCCAGGGCGGGACCGGTCAGGGGCATGGGCTCACTCGAGTTCCGGTGCCTGGTTGATCAACGCCCAGAACTTGCCCAGGGTCTGCACCGCGCCGAAGAACTGGTCCACGTCCACCGGCTTGACCACATAGGCGTTCACGCCCATGTCCCAGCTGCGGGCCAGGTCGCTTTCCTCGCGCGAGGACGACAGGATCACCACCGGCAGGCGCTTGAGCTCTTCGTGCTCGCGGATCTGCCGCAGCACTTCCAGGCCATCCATGCGCGGCATCTTGATGTCCAGCAGCAGCACCGCCGGCAGGCCTTCCTCGCGGTTGGCGAAGGCACCACGGCGCAACAGGTAGTCCATCACTTCCACGCCATCCTCGACGTGCACGATGGGGTTGGCCAGACGCGCCTCTTCCAGGGCGTCGATCGCCATTTCGGCATCAGCCGGGCTGTCTTCGGCGAGAAGAATGGTGCGCAGAGTGGTCATGCAGAAGGCCCTTGTTTGTCCGCATCGATCGCGGGAGGCAGGTAGAAGTGGAAGGTGGCGCCGACGTCCGGTTCGGCCTCGGCCCAGATACGGCCGCCATGACGGGTGAGCACGCGGCGCACGCTGGCCAGGCCGATGCCGGTACCCGGGTAGTCGCTGGCCTTGTGCAGGCGCTGGAAGACACCAAACAGCTTGCCGGCGTAGGCCATGTCAAAGCCTGCACCATTGTCGCTGACCGTGAACTGATGACCGCCGTCAGGCTGCGGCTGGTAGTCCACGCGGATCTTCGCTGGTTCGCGGTTGCCCGAGTACTTCACCGCGTTGCCGAGCAGGTTCAGCCAGACCTGGCGGATCATGTTCTCATCGCCCACCACGATCGGCAGCGGCGCGATGCTCCACTCCACGTGGTGCGCATGGCCGCTGTTCTCGGCCTCGGCCTGCAGGTTGGAATCGAGCATGGCGCGGGTATCGGCCACCAGCGACTGCATGTCCACCGCCTGCTGGCGCATTGCCGCGCGGCCCAGCCGCGAGTAGACCAGCAGGTCGTCGATCAGTGCCGCCATGCGCCGCGCCGAACTGGAGATCACCTCCAGGTAATGGCGGCTCTTGTCATCGGCGGCGTCGCCCAGATGGCGCGACAGCTTGTCGGAGAAACCGGCCACGTGGCGCAGTGGTGCACGCAGGTCGTGCGACACCGAGTAGCTGAAGGCTTCCAGTTCCCTGTTGACCTCGGACACCTGCGCAACCTTGCCTTCCAGCTGGCGGTTCAGTTCCTCCACCCGCAGCTGCACGGCACGCTGCACGGTGACGTCGCTGACCGTGAGCAACACCACTTCGTCGTCGGTGTCCGGCAGCGGCATGCGCCGCGCGTTGAGCAGCATGTAGCGCACCATGCCATCGGCGGCGCGCTGTTCATGCTCGAAGTCCCACAGTTCGCGGCCGCGCAACAGCACATCGGACAGTCGCTGGCGCATCACGGGGTCTTTCCATGCACCGTCGCCGACAGTGTCCAGCAACAGGCCATCGGCGCGTTCATCCTGCAGCCCGTACAGCTCGGCGAAGGCAGGGTTGTGCAGCTGCACACGCAGGTCGCGGTCGAGCAGCACGATCGGCTCACGCACGGTCTGCAGCACCGAGGCTGCACGCGCGGCCGAACGCAGCGACTGTCGTTCGGCATGCAGGCGGCGACCGATCTGCCGCTGCAGCAGCCACAGCACCAGGCCAAGCAGCGCCAGCTGGATCACCAGCGAACTCCACGACACCAGCTCGGTCTGCTTGCGCTGGCGTGCGGCCTGCTCGGCGCGCTGTGTCAGCAGCTTCTGCTCGCTCGCCTGCAGTTCCTCCACCAGGCCACGGATCGGGTAACGCGTGCTCAGGTCCTGCACCAGCTCGCGCTGATCACTGTTGGGTTCGGACTTTGCCAGTTCGCGGGCAAGCGCCATGCGCCCTTCCAGCATCGACTCGATACGGCCGATGCGGATCAGCTGCTCAGGATTGTCGCGGGTCATCCGGCCCAGTTCAGCCAGGCGACCGGGAAGGTCATTGGCTTTGGCCATGCGCTCGCGCAGGCCAGGCGCATCCACACCCTTGGACAGGGTCAGCGCAGCCGATTCGACATCGCGTACATCAGCCTGCAGCTGCTGCAGGGCCACACCCACGGCCTGGGTATGATTGACCCAGGCCATCGCATCTTCGCTGTCCTGCTGCAGTTGGCGCAGGGTCAACCACGGCACCACGATGATCGCGGCGGCGGCCAGCGCCAAGGCCGGCAACCGCCAACGGTCCCAGATGTCATCACTGAAAACCAGCGCCATAGTTCCTCGTCAGCACAGCCGCGGAGCGTAGGCCGATACCGGCCCGGCTGCGGCGGAACGGGCAATATAGCGCAGGCGGTCACAACTCTGGAGTTTCCAGCCTGGTTGGCTGAACGGGTTGCGGAAACCCACGGTAGAGCCGAGACGTGCTCGGCTGCAACCCAAAGGGCAGTCGAGCAAGCTCGACTCTACCCAGGCAGCGGGCGCCCCATGCGGGGCGCCCTCCGGGGTCAGCGCTTGGCAGCAGCGCTGACCTTCAATGCAGCGGCATCGACGCGGGTCACGCCCTTGATGCCCTTGGCGGTGGTGACCGCCTTGTCCTTCTCGGCCTGGGTGGCCACGGCACCACTCAGGCTGACCACGCCGTTCACGGTTTCCACCTTGATTTCAGTGCCCGGAACGTTGCTGCTGGCCAGCAGATCGGCCTTCACCTTGGTGGTGATCCAGGTATCGGTCACCGGCTCGTTGGAGTCATGGCGATCAGCATGGGTTGCCGGATGGGTGCTGGTCGGCGGGCTCTTCGCGGCCGGGTCCTTGGCGAAGGCAGCCGAGGAGGACAGCGCCAGGCCCAGGGTCAGGGCGGAAGCAATCAGCGTGCGGGTGGTATTGCTCATCGTGTCGTACTCCTTCGGGATGTGCTGCCAGTCTGGACAAGCCTCCGTAGAGCAGGCGTGGCGTTGCGGTCATGCCGCTGTGAATCGAGGCGATTCCAACGGCAACGGTTCAGTTTTGGCCTGTACGCAGGTGTCGTTTACCCTGCCCTTCCCCATTGCCGGAGCCGCCTCATGCGCCCCGACCTGCAACTGGCCCTGATCGGCTACGGCCTCGCCGGCCGCGTCTTCCATGCGCCGCTGATCCAGCACACGCCCGGGCTGGTGCTGCACAGCATCGTCAGTTCGCAGCGCGACACGTTGCTGCGCGCGTTCAGCGACGTGCACGTGCGCGCCACGCCGCAGGAGGTGTTCGACGACCCGGCGGTGGACGCAGTGGTGATCGCCACACCGAACGGACAACACGCACCGCTGGCGATCGCGGCATTGGCCGCGGGCAAGCACGTGCTGGTCGACAAACCGTTCGCGCTGGATGTCGCTGAAGCCGAAGCGGTGCTGGCTGCGGCACGTGATGCCGGACGCATCGCGACCGTGTTCCAGAACCGGCGCTTCGATGCCGACTTCCTCACCCTGCAAGCGCTGCTGGCCGAAGGCACGCTCGGTGACGTGGCCGAGTGCCATGCACACTTTGATCGTTACCGCCCGCAGGTGCGCGACCGCTGGCGCGAGCAGGACGGGCCGGGTAGTGGCCTGTGGTACGACCTCGGCCCGCACCTGCTCGACCAGATGCTGGTGCTGTTCGGCTGGCCCGAGGCGATCGATGCCGATCTGGCCGTGCAGCGCGAAGGCGGCAGCGGCATCGATTACTTCCACGCGGTACTGCACTACCCGCGGCATCGCGCGATCGTGCATGCCGGTTCGCTGGTGGCGGCCCCCACGCCGCACTTCAGTGTGCATGGCAGCCGTGGCAGCTGGATCAAGCATGGGCTGGACGTGCAGGAGGCACAGCTGCGGCGCGGTGTTGCGCCAGGAGCGCCAGGCTGGGGCATCGACCCACGGCACGGCGAGCTGGTGCGCTGCGATGCTGAGGACAATGTGCAGCGCAGTACCGTGGACAACCTGCCGGGCGACTACCGGCGGCTGTATTCGCAGTTCGCGGCGGCGATGCACGGCGATGGCGAGCCGACGGTCAGCCAGGTGCAGGCACTGCAGCTGATGCGGTTGCTGCAGGCCGGCATGGACAGCGCGCGCGAAGGGCGGCGAATCGCGTTGGGGTGATCGGCAGGGCTGCGCCCTGCACCTGCCGAATCAACGGCAACGCCAACGTCAAAAGCGGGCATTCCGTGGATGGCGGGGTGGGTCCGACGGTAGGTGTCGACCTTGGTCGACACATCGACGTGGAAACCATCGGAGACGGCTTTTGTAGAGTCGAGCCATGCTCGACTGGCTTCATGGGGTCGGAGCCCTTCGGCAACGCCGAAGGGCTCCGACCCCACCGCGGTGCTTACGATTTCTTGATGGCGTGGCCGCCGAATTCATTGCGCATCGCCGACAGCAGGCGATCGGTGAACGAATTCGATTCGCGCGAGCGCAGGCGTTCCAGCAGCGACAGGGTGATCACCGGTGCCGGCACATCGAGCGCGATCGCTTCGGCCACGGTCCAGCGGCCTTCGCCGGAATCCTCCACGTACGGGGCGATGCCATCCAGCGAGGGATTGCGCTTGAGGGCTTCAGTGCTCAGGTCCAGCAGCCACGAACGCACCACGCTGCCGTGGCGCCAGACGTCGGCGACCTGGGCCAGGTCCAGTTCCATTTCCTGCTTGCGCTCCATCAGCGCGAAGCCTTCGGCGTAGGCCTGCATCATTCCGTACTCGATGCCGTTGTGGACCATCTTGGTGAAGTGGCCAGCGCCGGACGGGCCGACACGACCCCAGCCACGATCTTCGGCCGGTGCCAGCGTGCGCAGCAGCGGTGCGATCTGCTCCACCACCGACGCTTCGCCACCGACCATCAGGCTGTAGCCCTCCTGCAGGCCCCACACGCCACCACTGGTGCCGCAGTCGACGTAGCCCAGATCGTCTTCGGCCAGTGCCTTGGCGCGACGGATCGAGTCCTGGTAGTTGGAGTTGCCGCCATCGATGACGATGTCACCCTCGGCCAGGTGCGGGGTCAGCTGGCCCAGGGTCTGGTCGACGGTTTCGCCGGCCGGCACCATCAGCCACACCACGCGCGGCACCGGCAGCGCGGCAACCGCGGCGGCCAGCGAATCAACCACTTCCAGGCCGGCCTCGGCAGCGCGCTGGCGGGCACCCTCGCCCGGGTCGTAGCCGACCACGCGGTGGCCGCCGCGATGCAGGCGCTGGGCCATGTTGGCGCCCATGCGGCCAAGGCCGATCATTGCAATGTCCATTGTTTCACCTTCAGTTGGGGTCTAGGGTCAGGCTGCCTGGCCTGCCGGTAGCCGCGCACTGGCGCAGCTGCGCCTCGCGCCAACGCCGGTAGAGCGTGGTATGCAGATTGTGCACCGCCAGGTCGATCGAAAACGGCGTCCGCGGGTTGCGATCGAGCAGGCGGGCGATGTGGTAGCCGATGGGACGTATACCGCGTGGATGCACATAGATCACGAACTGCTGGTAGAACGGATCGTCCAGCAGCTGGTCCATGCGTGCCAGCGTGTCGTGGTAGCGCGGTTCCAGCCGTGCACGAAGGTTGGGATCGCGCTCGAACAGCAGGCGCTCGAAGTAGCGCTGGCCGATGCGCGGGATACCCTGCGCGAGTTTCCAGAGTTCGACATTGCGCTGGTCGTACCAGGCCAGCCCACCGTGCATCGCCAGTGCCTGCGCAGCATCTGCGCCCACGTCGGCTACCACGAAGTTCTCGGCCTGGTTGCTCAGGTCGTCCAGCGTGCCTTTGTCGTACACATGTTCGATGAAACCGGGCACGCCAACGAAGGCCTGCCGCCCCATCGCCGAGGTGCGCACCGCCTTGCCATCGGCGAAGAAATCGCCGGCATGTGCGCCGAGCAGGATGCTGTCGGTATCGTGCAGGGCGAGGAAGGTGCCGATCGACAGTTCATCCGCTGCGAACTCAGTATCGAACGCGGCATCACCATAAAGCTCTCGTTGCGTAGCCAGCTGCGCGACCTGGCGGCCGACCCCGCATTCGGCACGCACGGCACCGCTGTAGAACGCCTCCAGTGCATGACTGTTACCCGCGCTCGGCACGAAGCCACGACCGAAACTGCGTGTGCGCTGCCAGCCTTGCGCGCGTGGGCCCTGCAGGCCGAAGCCGATCCAGCCCAGCTGCGGGCCGGAGAAGCGGAAGGTGGGGTTGTCCTGCAGTGCCGAAGCCGCACGTTGCGTGGCCGCGCCCAGTTCGAAGGCATAGGCGCAGACCGTGGCTGGATCGTCCAGCAACTGTTGCAGCAACGCCTGGCGTGCTGCAGCGGACATTCCGGCCGGCCACCCCACGCGCAGATCGCCTGCCGCCTGTGCTTCAGCCAGCGAGGCACGTGTACACACCGGGCCGCCGTGCACCTGTGGTGCACCGGCCGTGACCTCGTCAAAGCGCCATCCCAGCCGCTGCAGCAGGCCCTGCGTGCAGTCCGGCGTTGCGGACGCAATGCCCAGCGCGGGCATCAGCAGGAGTGCCACGCCCATCAACGTGCCGCGCACGATCACCCTTGATCCGTGCTGCGGGCCGGTGCGGGCTCGGACGATGCAGGCTCGGGCGGCGCGAGCGCAGGCGGTGCGGGTTTGCCAGCATCCGCCGGCAGGTACTGTTGCAGGCGCTGGAAGAAGCGCTGATAGAACCCGGCATCGGTGACGGTGCTGCTGGCCACTTTCACCAGCGAATCGTCATTGCTGCCGAACGGCAGCGACACCGAGCCCAATGCACCCACGCCCACGCTGGCCGACGTCGGGCTCTTCTTCAACGCATAGCGGTCCTGCACCGCGCTGACGAACACCAGCGTCTGGCTGCCACGCGGCGCGCAGGAGATGCGCAGCACCAGCTGCTCGTGGTCGTCCTCGCGTGGCTGGAAGTTCTTGTTGCCTTCCACCTGCGCTTCGTCGGAGCGGGCGATGGCGTAGCCTTGGCTGAGCAGGGTGCGCCGCGCGGCCTCGCAGGCGTCACCGGGGCGGCCATCGACGGTACGCGAGAAGGTGTCGCCGGAATCAAAGGATTCGCGCAGCAACGTACTGTCGGCGGCGCGGCCACCACATGCCGACAGGATCAGGGCGCTGGCGAGCGCCACGGCAGCACTGGAAAGACGGGAGGCCCGCATGGGTACTCCTGCGAGGACGGTACCGCCAAGGGTAGCCCTGCGGCCGTGTGCGGCAGGTTGAAACCGGCGTGACCGAGCCACCCCGTTGCTGCCGGTTCATGCACAGAAAAGGGGACGGAGGGGATTAAGTCGTTTGTGGCACTTCGCTCGCCGGGCATGGCCCGGCGCTACCGTGAGCGAGGTCCCCAGACAGAAAGGGGCCGGCAATGCCGGCCCCTCGGGTATCACATGCCGTCGCCGGCTCAGTCCGCCCAGCGACCAGCGCCGGTCGACTGCGGCAGCACCTGTGCGGACAGCGGGCGATCATTGGCCAGCAGGTTCACCGCATCGGCCAGGATCGAGGCCGACTCGCGCAGCAGCGGGTCCGGACGCTTCTCGGCAGCCTTCTCGCGGGCGGCATCCTTGACGATGTCGCGCTCGTTGCCAGTCAGGCCGTCGTCGTTGCTGTCATCGGCCAGCGGGTCCAGGGCCAGGCCCAGTTCCTTGCGCATCGCCTGGCGCTCCTTGCGCTGGGTGTCCTGGCGCTCACGCTCGGCGCGGCGGGTGGCCTCGTTGAGCGAGATGTACTTCTTCGCGGCCTCGGTGCGGAACTGCTGCACGTCCTCGTTCCACCACTGGAATTCCTTGTCGGCGGCGATGCGCGCGTCATGGCGGGTTTCCAGCTTCGGCAGCAGCGGCGCGAAGTTGCCGTACTGGGTGTGCGGCACGGCAGCGATGCGCGTCCACGGCAGCGCGTTGTCGTAGGTGCTCTCGCCGAACTCGGTGGCATCGACGCTGGCCGGGAACGCCAGGTCCGGCACCACACCCTTGTGCTGGGTGCTGCTGCCGCTGATGCGGAAGAACTGGGCGATGGTCAGCTTCACCTGGCCGAAGCGCTGGGTCTCGCCACTCGGCCAACGGTCCAGGTCGACGATGTTCTGCACGGTGCCCTTGCCGAAGCTGGTCTCACCGATCACCAGGCCACGGCCGTAATCCTGGATGGCACCGGCAAAGATTTCCGAAGCCGAGGCCGAACCGCGGTTGATCAGCACTGCCAGCGGGCCATCCCATGCCACGCCCTGGTTGCGGTCGCTGTTGACGGTGACGCGGCCACCGGACTCGCGCACCTGCACCACCGGGCCCTGCTCGATGAACAGACCGGTCAGTTCAATGGCTTCATCCAGCGAACCACCACCGTTGTTGCGCAGGTCCAGCACCACGCCGTCCAGCTTGTCGTTCTTGAAGCCGGCCAGCAGCTTGGCCACGTCGCGGGTGGCCGAGGCGTAGTCGGCCGCGTTGCGGCGACGGCCTTCGAAGTCCTGGTAGAAGGTCGGCAGCTTGATCACGCCGACCTTGCGCGCCGGCTCGCCATTGGCGGCCGGAATGGTCATGGTCTCGCCCTTGGCGGCCTGTTCGGCCAGGCGCACCTTCTGGCGGGTCAGCACCAGGGTGTGGTGCTTGCCGTCGGCGCCCTCAGCAGCCGGGATGAACTCCAGCTTGACCTGGGTATCCTTGGCGCCGCGGATCTTGGCCACGACGTCGTCGATGCGCCAGCCGATCACGTCCTCGACCAGGCCGGACTTGCCCTGGCCGACGCCGACGATACGGTCACCCGGCTTCAGCGTGCCATCCACTGCGGCCGGGCCACCGGCGATGATCTCGCGGATCACCACTACGTCGTCCTGGCGCTGCAGCTGCGCACCAATGCCTTCCAGCGACAGCGACATCGCCTGGTTGAAGTTCTCGGCGGTGCGCGGGGTGAAGTAATCCGTGTGCGGGTCAACGGCGCTGGTGTACGAGTTCATGAAGAACTGGAAGACGTCTTCGCCCTTCAGTTCATTGACCGATTTCTCCAGCGTCGCGTAGCGCTTGTCCAGCGTCTTGCGGATGTCGTCCGGCTTCTTGCCGGCCAGCTTCAGGCGCAGCCAGTCGTTCTTGACCGACTTGCGCCACAGCTCATCCAGCTCTGCACTGCTGGCCGCCCACGGCACCTTCTTGCGGTCGTATTCGAAGCGCTCGTCGGTGGTGAAGTCCGGCTCCTGCTTGAGCAGCTTGCGCGCGTAGGCCACACGTTCGCCGACGCGCTGCTTGTAGACCGCGAACACCTGGAACGCCGGCTCCAGCTCGCCGCCACGGATGGCCGAGGAAATGTTGGCTTCGAACGGCGCGAAGCGCGCCACGTCGGCCTGGGTGAAGTACTGCTTGCCGCCGTCCAGCGTCTCCAGGTAGCGCTTGAACACGTCCTTGGAGGTGGCCTCGTCCAGCGCACGCGGGCGGTACGCGTAGCGGCTGTCGGACAGCAGGCCGTACACCAGCTTGGAGGTGGTCACCTGATCGGCGGTTGCCGCAGCGGGCAATGCCGGCGAATCGGCCTTGGCCGCCAGCGCCAGCGGCGCGACCAGCGCCAGGGCCATCAGGAATGCGGGGGCTTTGAATTTCATTGACGTGCTCGGAGGCGCCTTGCCAAGGGGGAGACTGCGGGGTGTTAAGACACCACGACAGTGCCGAAAGTTGCCGGGTTTGTCACCCGGCCGCGCTCGGTGGAAAACCAGCCTAGCCGGGCCGGTGTAGCAAATTGTGAATGCAGGCGAAGGCGTGGGACCAACGGTCCGCACCCACCTCAGGAGACGCCGGCGCCCTTGGCCTGCACGTCGGCGTGGTACGACGAGCGCACCATCGGGCCGGAGGCCACGTGGCTGAAGCCCAGCTCGTAGCCGTAGTCTTCCAGCGCCTTGTAGTCCTCGGGGGTCCAGTACTTCAGCACCGGGTGGTGGTGCGCGGTCGGCTGCAGGTACTGGCCGATGGTGATCATGTCCACGTCGTGCGCGCGCAGGTCGCGCATGGTGGCCTTGATCTGTTCGAACTCTTCGCCCAGGCCCAGCATGATGCCGCTCTTGGTCGGCACGTCCGGGTGCTGCGCCTTGAAGTTCTTCAGCAGGTTCAGCGACCACTGGTAGTCCGCGCCCGGGCGCACGTTGCGGTACAGGTCCGGCACGGTTTCGATGTTGTGGTTGAACACGTCCGGCGGGTTCTGCGCCAGGATCTCCAGCGCGCGCTCCATGCGGCCCTTGCCACGGAAATCCGGGGTCAGCACTTCGATGCGGGTGCCCGGCGACTTCGCGCGGATGGCACTGATGCAGTCGACGAAGTGCTGGGCACCGCCGTCGCGCAGGTCATCTCGGTCGACGCTGGTCACCACCACGTACTTCAGCCCCATGTCGGCCACGGTCTGGCCGAGGCTGGCCGGTTCGTTGGCATCCGGCGGCTTCGGGCGGCCGTGGGCGACGTCGCAGAACGAGCAGCGGCGGGTGCAGACCTCGCCGAGGATCATGAACGTTGCCGTGCCGTGGCCGAAGCACTCGTGGATGTTCGGGCAGCTGGCTTCCTCGCACACCGTCACCAGGCGGTTCTCGCGCAGCTTGGCCTTCAGGTTCTGCACCGCATTGCCCGAAGGAATGCGCACGCGGATCCAGGACGGCTTGCGCAGCACCGGCGCGTCGGCGAACTGCACCGGCGAGCGGTTGATCTTGTCACCGCCCAGCTGCTTGACCCCGGCCTGCAACGGCGCGGCGGACGGAGAGTCGCCCTGCACGATCTGCAGGGGAATGGAACGGGCGGTGGTTTCAGTCATGGCAGTTCCGGGGGGCGGTCAGGCGGCCGCAGAAAGATCAGGCAGTTCGGGCGTGGGCTGCAGCAGCAGGCCGAACTGGCGGGCCAGGTGGTCCAGCAGCACCGGCTTGACGGCCTCCATCCCGGAGGGCCCGCCCAAGTCTACTACCGAGGTCACCTGCAACCCCTGATAGCCACAGGGGTTGATGCGGTGGAAAGGTTCCAGGTCCATGGCCACGTTGAAGGCCAGGCCATGGAAGGTACAGCCGCGGCGCACGCGGATGCCGAGCGCGGCGATCTTGGCGCCACCGACGTAGACGCCCGGGGCGCCCTCGCGGCGTTCGGCGCCGATGTTCCACTCGGCCAGGGTATCGATGATGGCCTGCTCGATGCGGCACACGTAGTCGCGCACACCGATGCCCAGCCGTGGCAGGCGCAGCAGCGGATAGACCACCAACTGGCCGGGGCCGTGATAGGTCACCTGGCCGCCGCGGTCCACGTGCAGCACCGGGATCTCGCCCGGCGCCAGCACATGCTCGTCCTTGCCGGCCTGGCCCAGGGTGAATACCGGGTCGTGCTCGACCACCCACAGCTCATCGGCGTCGGCCTCGCTGCGCTGGTCGGTGAAGCGCTGCATGGCGCGCCACACCGGTTCATAGGCCTGGCGGCCGAGGTCGCGGACCAGCGCCGGGCGCGGCGCGCGGTCTTCCGGGGCGGCTTCGGCCGGGCAGCTGTCGGCTACAGCGTCCACTTCACTTCCGGGTGGTCGCGCAGTGCCTGGTGCGCCAGGTCGTACTGTTCGCGGCTCTCGGCCTTGAACACGATGCGCACGGACACGTACTTGCCGTTGGAGGAATGCTTCCAGCTGATGCGTTCATTCACCACATCGATGCCGGCAGCCAGCAGCAGGCGGGGAAGCTCATGTTCCAGGCCGCGGTTGGCCGGGCCCATGGCACTGAGCTCGAACTGGCCGGGGAACTGGAAGCCGTGGTCGGGGTTGTCGGACTTGATTTCCATGCCCCCATTATCGGGCCGCAGGCCAACAAACCCAAGAGTATTCATCAACGTCAAACAGTGCACCGGTGAGTCGCTGCGTTGCAGCTGAACGGCCGTTCAGCATTGGCCGTTGCCCCTTGGGGCGCCGCAGGACAGTGCAGGATTGTCTTCACGAGACAATGTCGTTTTCGGAACAGACAAGTGATTCGAACGCGCTCGTTCCATCACGCCCGCACGAGTACCGTGTCGCGGCATATAACGACAGACAGAAAAAACCTCCACATGAGCCCCCCTTCCCAACGCCGCCTTGCAGCCCTCGGGCTGTCCGGCCTGCTGGCTGCTGCCCTCCCCCTCGCCGCCCAGGCGGCCGAACAATGTGGCCCGGACGCGATGCGCGACCACCCTCCGCAGGTCAATTTCCGCGTTGACAACGACCTGTTCGGCGGCCGCCACCAGGACCAGGGCTATACCAATGGTGCACTGTTGACCCTGGTGTCGCCCAATCTGGTCGATTACACCGACGACCCCTGCCTGCCACGCATGGCCCGCTGGGTGAACCAGTACCTGGAAGGGCTGCATCCGGGCAAGTTCGAACAGCAGAACATGATCTTCAGCATCGGCCAGGGCATCTTCACCCCGACCGATTTCAGCCGCAGGGACCTGATCGAGGACGACCGCCCTTACGCCGGCGTACTGATCGCAAACTTCGGTTTCAATGCGCGCAGCGGCGACCGCCTGCAGACCACCCAACTGACGCTGGGCGTGGTTGGCCCGTGGGCACAGGGCAAGCAGGTGCAGAATGCCGTGCACGAAGTGCTGGGCGACGAGAAATTCAAGGGCTGGGACAACCAGCTGCACAACGAGCCCCTGTTCATGCTGACCCATGAGCGCATGCGCCGCTGGCCGGGCGATGCCAGCGTCAATGCCGACGGCTGGGGTTGGGACGCGATCAGCCACTACGGCGGATCAATCGGCAACCTGGAAACCAAGGCCAATCTCGGCGGTGAAGTGCGCTTCGGCTGGAAGCTGCCGGACGACTTCGGCAGCACGCCGTTGCGCCCGGCCGGTGAGAACACTGCGCCGACCCGCGGCGGCCGTCCCAATGGCTGGTCCTGGCACCTGTTCGCGACCTCGGACGCCGCCTGGGTGATCCGTGACATCACGCTGGATGGCAACACGTTCCGCAACAGCCACAGTGTGGACAAGCGCCATGTGGTGGCCTACGGCGGCTATGGCGTGGCGGTGATGTACGGACGCTGGAAGTTCGCCGCGGCGCGTTACCACAGCACGCGCGAGTTCAACGGCCAGCGCGAAGCGCCGGTGTTCGGCAGCTTCACCATCAGCCGCTCGCTGTAGGTAGGTGCCGACCGTTGGTCGGCACACCGGGGCCGGCATATCCGGATGGGTTCATGAGGAGCCGGCCAGCGGCCGGCACTACCCACATCCGGCAGGATTCATGCGCAAGCGGCATCCCGAAACAGAAAAGGCCGGCATTTGCCGGCCTTTTCCTTCACCACGCCGGGGCGTGGATCATTCCGATTCCCACCACATCCAGAAGCTGTCCCACAGGCGCTTGAAGAAGCCGGCCTGTTCGACGGCAGCCACCGCCACCAGCGGCGCTTCGGCCACCAGCTTGCCATCCAGCATCACCTTCACGGTGCCGATCTGCTGGCCGGCGGTGAACGGTGCTTCCAGGGTTTTGGGCACGTCGATGCTCGGCTTCAGGTCGTTGTAACGGCCACGCGGCACGCTCACCAGCATCGGCTGGGCCACGCCCAGCTGCACCTTGTCGGTGGTGCCCTTCCAGACCTTGTGCTCGGCCACGGCCTTGCCCGGCTCGTACAGGCGGTGGGTCTCGAAGAAGCGGAAACCCCAGTTCAGCAGGGCCAGGCTGTCATCGGCACGCTGCTTTTCCGACTGGCCGCCCAGCACCACGGCGATCAGGCGCTGGTCGCCGCGCTGGGCCGAGCTCATCAGGCAGTAACCGGCTTCCGAGGTGTGGCCGGTCTTGATGCCGTCCACGCTGCCATCGCGCCACAACAGCAGGTTGCGGTTCGGCTGCTTGATGTTGCCGACCTGGAATTCCTTGATCTTGTTGTACGCGTAGGTTTCCGGGTAATCGCGCACCATCGCACGGCCCAGCAGCGCCAGGTCGTAGGCGGTGCTGTGGTGGCCCTGCGCAGTCAGGCCATGGGCGTTGACGAAGTGCGAATTCTTCATGCCGATCTTGGCGGCATAGCTGTTCATCAGCGACGCAAAAGCTTCTTCGCTGCCTGCCACGTGCTCGGCCAGGGCGATCGCGGCGTCGTTGCCGGACTGGATCGCCATGCCCTTTTCCATGTCTTCCAGGCGCGCGGTCTGGTTGACCGGGAAGCCGCTGTAGCTGCCATCGGTACCCGCGCCACCTTCGCGCCAGGCGCGTTCGCTCATCATCACCTGGTCATCCGCACGGACCTTGCCGTTCTTGACCTCGGCGGCGATCACGTAGGACGTCATCACCTTGGTGATGCTGGCCGGAGCCAGCTGTTCGTTGATGTTTTCACCAGCCAGCACCTGGCCGGTGGCGTAATCCATCAGCACCCAGGCCTTGGACACACTCGGCGCCGGCGCCGGCGGAGTGGCGACGGTGGCCGGGGCGGCAGCGGCGGCGGCAGGCGCCGGCGTGGCCGGAGTCGGCAGCGGCGTCTGGGCGGAAGCCAGGCCCACCACCAGGGTGGCGGCCAGGGCGGTGGCGGCGGAACGGAAATTCATTGGACAGCAGGCTCCAGGGGACGGCCGGGAATGGAGGGTGGAACGTAGCGGCCATTGTAAGGCCGGGGCAGCATGGGCCGGCAGCACCGGCCCGGGTGGATCAATCCTTGACGATCTGCGGCGAACCCAGCCCCAGACCGGCGATGCGGCCGACAAGTTCCGCGGCACTGGCATGGTCGCTGGCGGGAACGCGCAGGCGGAACAGCGTACGGCCACCGGCGGCGATGTCACTGATGGTGGCACCGACGATGCCCGCGGCGTTGAGCTGGCCCATCGCGCGGTTGGCGTTGTCACGGTTGGAGAAGCTGGCAACCTGCACCATGACTGCGCCCACCACCTGCTGCGACAGGCTGGGGGTAGCGGCGGCGGTGCGGACCGGTGCCTGCGCAGCGGCGCGCGGCGTGGTACTGGCAACGACCGCCGGAGCCGGCGCGTATGCGGTGCTGCGCACCGGCGGAGCACTCGGCGGCAGGCTGCTGACCGCCACATCCGGCACGGTGCTGGCCACGCCCTGGGTGGTGGCCGGCTGGCCACGCGCCGGCATGCCATCGGCCGGCAGCCCCTTGACCAGGCGATCGATGTCGCTGTCGGCGGCGGCACGCGCGGTCGGTGCCGGGCGCGCACTGGCTACAGCGCTGGCGGCGGCCGCTTCCGCAGCACGACGCTCGCGGCGCGACGGCTTCTGCGCCAGCAGGTTGCCCTCACCCGGCTGCAGCGCGCGCACTTCCACGTTGCCGGTGCCGCGCTGGGTGATGCCCAGGCGCACAGCGGCGGCATAGCTGAGATCGACCACGCGGCCATCATGGAACGGACCGCGATCGTTGACGCGCACGATCACCGACTCACCGTTGTCGAGGTTGGTCACGCGGGCGAAGCTGGGCAGCGGCAGCGTCTTGTGCGCAGCGGTGAACTGGTACATGTCGTAGACCTCGCGGTTGGAGGTCAGGCGGCCATGGAACTTGGCACCGTAGTACGACGCAGTGCCACGCTCGACATAGTTGCGGGTGTCGTCGAGCACTTTGTACGACTTGCCCAGCACCACGTACGGCGTCTTGTTGCCGATCGCCGAGCGTTCTTCCGCGGTCACTTCCGGCTCGGGGATGCAGGCCACGTTGGGAATGTAGTCCGGCGTGCTGTCACGCACGCCCGGCTTGTACAGGCCACCGGCGGTGTAGTTGCCGCGGGTGCTCAGGTCTTCCTTGGCCGCCGCGTAGGGCGATCCTTCCGGGCAGTGTGCCGGGCGCGGGCCGCGCCCCTGCACCAGGGTGCCGCCGGACTTGCCACCATGGCCGGCCGTGGCCGGCTTCTTCGGCGCGCTGCTGCAGGCAGCCAGCGCGAGGACGATCAAGCCTGAGACCAGCCATCTGATGTTCATGCCGGGGGCAGCTCCTGTCCGGCGATGGCCTGGGACAACTGGAACACGGCCATCGCGTACATCTTCGAGAGGTTGTAGCGGGTGATCGCGTAGTAGTTCTGGAAGCCCAGCCAGTACTGCTTGCCGGTGCTGCCTTCAAGCGTGATCGGCGTGGCGGTGGCGCCCGGCTGCACCGCTGCGCTGGGCTGGTAGCCACGCTTGGCCAGGTCGGCCAGCGACCAGGTCGGCATCCATTCGGTCGGATTGAATTCCTCGCGGCCCGGCGCCAACGTGGCCGGCACGGCCACCTGCCCGCCACGCACCCAGCCACCCTTCTTCACGAAGTAGTTGGCGATGGACGAGAACACGTCGTCGTAGCTGGTGAACAGGTCGCGACGGCCGTCGCCGTTACCGTCCACCGCGTAATCGAGGTAGCTGGACGGCATGAACTGGCCCATGCCCATCGCGCCGGCATAGCTGCCCTTGAGCGTGGTGATGTCCAGGTTCTCTTCGCGGCCCAGCTCGAACAGCTTGGCCAGCTCATCGCGGAAGAACAGCTCGCGGCGCACTTCGCGTTCCAGCTTGGCCGGGTCGCCGCTGCGCGGGTAATAGAAGGCCAGCGTGTACAGCGCATCCAGCACGCGGTGGCTGCCGGCATTCTTCCCGTAGCTGGTTTCCACGCCGATGATCGCCACGATCACTTCGGCCGGCACACCGGTGCGCTGCTGGACGCGATCCAGTTCGGCGCGATGCTGGGCCAGGAACGCGCGGCCGCCATCGATGCGCGCCTTGCTGATGAACATCGGCCGGTACTCGTTCCACGGCTTGACCCGTTCGGCCGGGCGCGACATCGCGGCGATGATCGGCTGGCGCACCTGCGCCTGGTCGAGCACGCTGCTGATCTGCTCCGGCTTCAGGCCATAGCGCTTGGCGGTATCGGCAATGAAGCGGGCCCGTGCGACCTCGAACGGCACCGGGGTGAGATCGACCGGCGGCGCGGTGGCGGCAGCGGCTTCGGGCGCGGCCTCGGCCGGGCCATGGGCCTTGGCGGCGGGCTGGCGCGGCGTACTGCTGGCCTGGGGCGAAGACGGTGGGGACTTCGGCTGGGTCGCGCAGGCGACCAGGCCGAGGGTGAGCATGCAGGCCAGAGTGCGTCGAATCATCGTCGCAGGTTAGCAGGTCATGGATGAATTAAAACCCCTAACACCATGAATCACAACGATTTGCCTGCGAGCAGCGGGAAATGTGAAGACGTCGTGATCACACTTCCCCATTCAGATAGAGGTTGCCGGTTGCGTCCCCATCCCCGCAGACGCAACCGGCGACCGGATCCGGTCGGTACCCGCGCGGCTGCCGCTCCCCAGTGGCAGTGCTCCGCGCTCCCTGTACCCGTTGGATCAGTACTGCTTCCCGCCCGACGCCCCCTCGCGCTGCAACGATTGACGGCGCGCCGTGCCGAACGGGCCGCCATTGTGCAGGCCGATTACGACAAGTCCATTGATCAGGATCAACGCGCTGTAAAAGTGTGAACCAGCTAACGCTTTTTCCGGACTTTGGTCAGTGGGCGTGCTGCCGTGCATCGTTGTGAGAACGCTTCCACAACGGGCGTTGCGCAGAGTCAGGAAGTTTCCAGCCAACGGCGCAGCCCCTCGTGGGTGGGGTGTGTTGCGGAAAGCAGAAGCCGCGGGTGGGCCGGTCGGGTTGGGTACGCGGGGGACGCCGTGAATCCGTCCCTGGAGGCTTGGCAGCCGCATCCATGCGGCTGACACCCCCGCATACCCAACCCGACCGCCCTCTGACAGATTTCGGTGGTCTGCCACCCACGGAGAAGAAAGAGAAGATCACAAGCGGGTCGCGCGCTGCGCTTGCTCGAGAGCCGAGCATGGCTATGCCGGTCGTCCTGACCGGCACCCTTCGGGCCGTCGCCGTGGGCGACGTTGGCAGCGGCTCCTGCCGCTGCCTTCGGCTCTACACAAAGCAAGGAAGCGACCCGCCAGGCCGCTTTTGCTTTTGATCTTCTTTTTCTTCTCCGTGGGTGGACGCGCACGGAACCTGTCCGTGGCCGGGTAGATGGGCTGCGCAGGGGCGTGAGCCGCATGGATGCGGCGACCGAGCTTACATGGACGTACTTGCAGCGTCCCCTGCGCAGCCCATCTACCCGGCCCCACCCATGAACTGCTTTGCGCGACCACCCACGAGGGGCTGCGCCGTTGGCTGGAAACCCTATCCCCCGTGCACGGGTCGGTGCCCACGTACCGCCATCACCAGTCCAATGCCGGCCAGCAGCGAGACCGCTGATGTCCCGCCATAACTGATCAACGGCATCGGAATGCCCACCACCGGCAGCAGGCCGGAAATCATTCCACCGTTCACCAATACGTAGACGAAGAACGCCAGCCCCAGGCTGCCGGCCAGCAACCGCGCATGGGTGTCGCGCGCGTGCACTGCGATCCACAGGCAACGCCCGACCACGAACAGGTACAGCGCGAACAGCGTCGCCACACCGATCCAGCCGAACTCCTCGGCGAGCACTGAAAATGCGAAGTCGGTGGTGTACTCGGGCAGGAAATCCAGTGTGGCCTGGGTGCCCTGCCCCCAGCCACGTCCCTGCCAGCCACCGGAACCGATCGCGATGCGCGACTGCAGGATGTTCCAGCCGGTGCCGAGCGGGTCTGCTGCCGGGTCTAGGAAGGTCAGTACGCGATCCTTCTGGTACTGCCGCAACACGCCGAGCCAGGCCAGTGGCGCGGCCACCGCCAGCCCCACCGCGCCGGTGGCCACCCAGCCCCAGTGCAGGCCCGCCAGCAACAACGCGAACACGCCGCTGGCGGTGACCAGCGTGGCGGTGCCGAGGTTGGGCTGCATCAGGATCAGCACGGCGGGAAAGCCGATCAGCACTGCGGCCGTCAGTACCGTGCGTGGTGACGGTGGCAGCGGTTGCCGGTGCAGGTACCAGGCCATCATCAACGGCAGGCTGAGCTTGAGCAGCTCGGAGGGCTGCAGGTAGAAGACGCCGAGGTTGAGCCAGCGCTGCCCGTACTTGCCGGTGCCGATCACATACACCGCCATCAGCGGCAGCATCGACAGCGCGTACAGCGCCGGTGTCCACGCGCGCAGGCGCAGCAGCGAAACACGCGACAGCAGCCACATCGCCAGCAGGCCACCGGCGAAGCGCGCCGCCTGCCCGGTGACCGGACCGGAAACGCTGTGCAGCACCGCCAGCCCCGCGCCCATCAGGATCAACAACGCGACCAGCAACGGCAGGTCGATCGTGCGCACCGCCTCACGGCAGCCGCCAAGCATTCGTTTCCAGTCCACGCTGGCCACGGTAACAACGCGCGCTTGCGTGAAGCTGTCAGGGTGCTTCTGCGTCTGTAGAGTCGAGCCGTGCTCGACTGCCTTTCATGCAGCAGAAGCAGTCGAGCACGGCTCGACTCTACAGAACAGCGAGAAGCAATCGAGCATATGGAAGCGCGATGAAAGGCGCGGCCGTTGTTACCCGTAGCCGCCGTGCACTGGATTGTGGCTACGCACGGCCATCACCAACCCGAAGCCGGCCAGCAGCGAGACCGCCGAGGTACCGCCATAGCTGATCAGCGGCATCGGCACGCCCACCACCGGCAGCAGGCCGGAGATCATCCCGCCGTTCACCAGCACGTAGACGAAGAACGCCAGGCCGGTGGCGCCGGCCAGCAGGCGCGAATAGGAATCGCGCGACTGGCTGGCGATCCACAGGCAGCGCCCGATCACCACCAGGTACAGCGCCAGCACGGTGGCCACGCCGATCCAGCCGAACTCCTCGCTCAGCACCGAGAACGCGAAGTCGGTGGTCTGCTCGGGAATGAAGTTCAGATGTGACTGCGAGCCCTCGCCCCAGCCCTTGCCATCGAAGCCGCCGGAACCGATCGCGATCTTCGACTGGATGATGTTCCAGCCAGCACCCAGCGCATCCATCTCCGGGTCCAGGAACATCATGATGCGGTCCTTCTGGTACGGCCGCAGCAGCCAGAACCAGGCAACCGGCGCGACCGCAGCCACGCCACCCACGCCCAGCCCGACCCACCACCACGGCAGGCCTGCCAACAGCAACACGAACACGCCGCTGGCGGCGATCAGCACACCGGTACCGAAGTCCGGCTGCAGCATCACCAGGCCGGTCGGTACGCCGATGATGACCAGGGACACGAGCACGGTATTGAAGCGCGGTGGCAACGGCATCTTGTGCAGGTACCAGGCCACCATCATCGGCAGGCTGACCTTGAGCAGCTCGGCCGGCTGCAGGTAGAAGAATTTCAGGTCCAGCCACTGCCGGCCGTATTTGCCGGTGCCCAGCACGAACACCGCCAGCAACGGGATCATCGAGATCGCGTAGATCATCGGCGTGGCCGAGCGGATGCGCAGGATCGGTACCCGTGAGATGCCCCACAGCGCAGCCATGCCCACTGCAAAGCGCGCGCCCTGGGCCATCACCAGGCCGTCGCCACCGGCACTCTTCAAGGTGGCCAGGCCGATCACCATCAGCGCGCCCAGGGCCAGGCAAAGTACCCAGTCCAGCGTGCTGAAGAAGCGGCGCAGCATGTCGCCGGCCCAACGCAGGAACACTCTCATCGTGCGGGCTCCGCGGTGGTCGGGCGTGGCGTGGCCGGCAGCGCGGCGGCGGCCGGCGGCCCCGGCTGCGGTGCGGGTGCGGGTGCCGGTTCCGGCGCAGGCACGCCAATCAGCACGGGGTGTTCCCCCAGTTGTGCCGCAGCAAGGTCACCGGCCTGGCGCGCGCCCACATCTTCGTTGTCGAATGCGGTTGCACCGATGGCGGTGGTGCCGCGCTCGCTGTCCAGCGGCTGCATGCCTTCGGGCATCTTGCCCAGCAGGTAGGCGTCGAACACCTTGCGTGCGATCGGCGCTGCCGCCGCGCCGCCGTAACCACCGCCCTCCACTGCGATCGCCAGCGCGATCACCGGCTGTTCGACCGGCGCAAAGCCGACGAACAACGCGCGGTGGCGCAGGTGCATCGGCAGGCTCTTCGGATTCACCGCGGCGGTACCCTTGCGGCTGATGACCTGCGCGGTACCGGTCTTGCCGGCCATCGTGTAAGGCGCGCCGGCCGCCATCCGCGCAGCGCTGCCGCCAGGCAGCATGGTGGCCATCATGCCTTCGCGCACCGCCTGCAGGTTGTTCGGGTTCGGACTGACCGGTTTGCTCTCGCCCGGGTCGGTCGCCATCCAGTCGTGGTCGAACCCCGCACGCTGCTGGATCACCAGATGGGGCGTGCGCAGCTGCCCGTTGGCCAGCCCACTGACGCCCCGCGCCAGCTGCAGCGGAGTGACCTTCCAGTCACCCTGGCCGATGCTGATGTTGACTGTATCGCCCGGATACCAGGCTTCCTTGCGGCTCTTCCGCTTGTAGGCCGGCGACGGCAGGATGCCCCCGATCTCGCCGGTCAGGTCGATGCCGGTCGGCTGGCCGAAGCCGTAGTACTCCATGTAATGGTCGAAGCGCTCGATGCCCAGATCCAGCGCCAGCTTGTAGTAGTACGTGTTGACCGATTGCGCGATCGACTTGCGCAGGTCGGTCCAGCCGTGGCCGCCGCGGTGCGAGTCACCCCAGCCACGCGAGGTGCCGGGCAGGTAGAACATGCCGGTGGACAGCACCTTGTCTTCCGGGCGGCGCACGCCCGAATCGAGGCCCGCCAGGCCGATCAGCGGCTTCAGCGTGGAACCGGGCGCGACGCCACCCAGCACCAGGCGGTTGAACTGCGGCCGCGACGGGTTGTCGTTCAGCGCCTTGAAGTCGGCATGGGAAATACCGTTGACGAACAGGTTGGGGTCGTAGGACGGCAGGCTGACCATCGCCAGCACTTCGCCGGTGCGCGGGTCCATCGCCACCGCCGAGCCTTCCTGGTCGCCGAAGGCGGCCACCATGGCGCGCTGCAGGTCGGCGTCGATCGACAGCCGCAGGTCGGCGCCGGACTGCGCGGCGACGCGGCCGATGGTGCGGATCGCACGCCCCTGCACGTTGGTCTCGACCTGCTCGTAGCCGACCTTGCCGCGCAGCTGCTGCTCGTAATAGCGCTCCAGACCGGATTTGCCGATGTGGGTCAGCGCGGCATTGCCCTCGCCGAGGATTTCCAGGTCCTTGTCATCGACGCGGCCGACGTAACCGATGATGTGCGCGAACAGGTCGCCATAGGGATAGCGACGGGTCAGATAGGGTTCCAGCTCGACGCCGGGGAAGCGCCAGCGGTCGACGGCGAAGCGTGCCATCTCCTCGTCGCTCATGCGCAGCTTCAGCGTGACCGGCAGGAACTTGCGGCGCGCCTTGCGCGACTTGTTGAACGCTTCCAGTTCTTCCGGGCTGATGCTGATGATCTTCGCCAGCCCTTCCAGGGTGGCGTCCATGTCCTTGACCTTGTCCGGGGTCACGTCCAGGCGGAAGGCCGGCACGTTCTCGGCCAGCAGGCGGCCGTTGCGGTCGTAGATCATGCCGCGCCCGGGCACCACCGGCCGCGGCTTGATGCGGTTGGCTTCCGAGCGCGTGGCGTAGACGTCGTGGTCCAGCACCTGCAGCTTGAAGTACCAGCCGCCCAGGCCCAGCAGGCAGACCAGCACACCCAGGAAGCCCAGCGCCGCGCGGCGGCGGAACTGTTCGGCTTCGGCGTGGGGGTTCTTGACCTGGCGGCGCGGGATCATGGCTCAGCGCCCGCGCTTGCCGAAGCGCACCGCGTCCAGCAGCACGAATACCAGCGGCCACAGGCCCATGCCCAGCAGCGGTGCCCACCAGTACGACCACGGCAGGGTCGGCTCATCCACCACGATGTGGACCAGCGCGCTGACGATGCGGTCGTTGAACAGCAGGCCGCCGATGGCCAGCATCTGCTGGGACATCGGGAAGAAGCGGATGCGGGCGCGGAAACGCTGCAGGATGAAGGCCAGCATCACCAGCCGCAGCGACTGTTCGCCGAGTACACCGCCGTACAGCAGATCGGCGATCACGCCACTGGCGAAAGCGACGCCCAGGCCGACACGCTCAGGCGCTTCAATCACCCAATAGGCCAGCACCAGCGCCAGCCAATACGGGCGCAGCGGCTGCAGCAGCGCCGGCAACGGCAGCAGGCCCAGCAGCAGCGCCACCACCAGGCTGGCCGGCAGCACCCACGGGTTGTCGCGCAGGCGGCTCATCGCTGGGCCTCCGGCGCGGTCGGTTGCCGGGCAGCGGCCGGCACTACCGTCGCCGACCCAGCATCGGGTGGAGAGCCCCCCTCTTGTTGAGGGGGGCGCGCTGAAGGCGCGGGGGTAAGGGAGGATGCGCGGGCCGGTTGCGCCGAAGGTGCAGTCGGCTCAAGGGGGCGCGCCGACGGCGCGGGGTCAAGGGAGGATGCGGGGGCAACCGGCTTCGTCGAAGACGGAGTCGGTTGCCGGCCAGCGGCCGGCACTACCGTCGCCGACCCAGCATCGGGTGGAGAGCCCCCCTCTTGTTGAGGGGGGCGCGCCGAAGGCGCGGGGGTAAGGGAGGATGCGGGGGCCGGTTGCACCGAAGGTGCAGTCGGCGGCAGTTCGCTGACCGCAGGCAAGCGAATTGCTGCACCCGGGCGCAGCAGCAGCACGTCGCGGCCGCGATCCAGCTGCGCCGCCGGCTTCAGTTCGCCGACCAGGAAGGCATGGGTATCGTCCGGACGCAGGCCGGTGATGGTGCCGACCGGGAAGCCGGCCGGGAAGCGGCCACCGAGGCCGGAGGTGACGATCTCATCCCCCACTTCCACGCCGGCGCTGAGCGGGATGTCGCGCAGTTCCAGCTTGTCGCCGCGGCCGTAGACGATCAGGCGAACGCCGTTGCGGGCCAC
This sequence comes from Stenotrophomonas sp. 99219_Sma, assembly GCF_056480785.1. NCBI lineage: Bacteria > Pseudomonadati > Pseudomonadota > Gammaproteobacteria > Lysobacterales > Lysobacteraceae > Stenotrophomonas > Stenotrophomonas sp. 99219_Sma. Next base: position 3,964,636 of record NZ_CM151117.1, read on the forward strand.
CGTCACCGGCACGGCATGGTCGGGGTCGGTCAGCAGCAGCACGGTGGAGGTACCGCCAGTGACGCTGATCACCTGGCCCATCAGACCGCCGGCATCGATCACCGCCTGGCCGACGTGCACGCCTTCGCGGCTGCCGGCGTCGAGCACCAGACGCTGCTTCACCGGATCCAGGTCGATGTCCAGGATCGGCGCCAGCTGCACGTCCAGGCCACTGCGCTCGGCCACGTTCAGCAGTTCGCGCAGCTGGGCGTTGTCCAGCGCGGCGGTCTGCAGGCGGGTCAGGCGGGCGTTGGCCAGCAGCAGCTGATTGCGCAGTTCACGGTTCTCGTTGACCAGCTGGCCGTGGCTGGCCGCCGAGTCCTTGACCTGGTTGCCGAGCTTGCCCGGCAGTCCCGCCAGTGCCCATACCGGCTGCACCAGGCTGTTGGCCTGCCCGCGCAGCTGCGCAAGCCAGCCGGCCTGGTCGTCAAGCACGATCAGGGTGATGGCCAGTGCGAGATAAGCCAGCAGACGCAGCGGGCTGGCGGCATCACCGGATCGGGAAGCAACGGGAGGTCCGGCGTAGGGCGGCACGGCAACGATTCAACTGGCAGAAGGCGGAAGGGAAACACGCGGACGCCCCGCCGGTGCCGGCCTACCCTCATGGTGGGCCGCACCCCGGAGGGGCGCTGCGGGCGCAGGCAGCCGGGACGGCTTATTCCGGCGCAAAGAACTCGTTGCCGTGCATGTCGACCAGCTCCAGCGCACGGCCACCGCCGCGGGCCACGCAGGTCAGCGGATCGTCCGCCACCTGCACGTGCAGGCCGGTTTCCTCGGAAATCAGGCGATCCAGGTCACGCAGCAGGGCGCCACCACCGGTCAGCACGATGCCGCGCTCGGCGACGTCGGCGCACAGTTCCGGCGGGGTCTGTTCCAGCGCCAGCTTGACCGCGCTGACGATGCCCGACAGCGGCTCGTGCAGGGCCTCGAGCACCTCGTTGGAGCTGATCTTGATCATCTTCGGCACGCCCTCGGCGAGGTTGCGGCCGGAGATTTCCATCTCGATCACTTCCGCCTGCGGGTAGGCGCAGCCCAGCTCGACCTTGATGCGCTCGGCGGTGGCTTCACCGATCAGCATGCCGTGGTTGCGGCGCACGTAGTTGGTGATCGACTCGTCGAAGCGGTCGCCGCCGATGCGGACCGAGGCCGAATAGACGATGCCGTTGAGCGAGATCACCGCCACTTCGGTGGTGCCGCCGCCGATATCGATGACCATCGAGCCACGGGCTTCGGTAACCGGCATGCCGGCGCCGATCGCGGCGGCCATCGGTTCTTCGATCAGGAACACGTCACGGGCACCGGCTTCCTCGGCCGATTCCTTGATCGCGCGGCGCTCGACCTGGGTCGAGCCGGCCGGCACGCAGACCAGCACGCGCGGGCTCGGGCGCAGCACGCGCGACTTGTGCACCTTCTTGATGAAGTGCTTGAGCATCGCCTCGGTGTAGGTGAAGTCGGCGATGACGCCGTCCTTCATCGGGCGGATGGTGGTGATGTGGCCCGGGGTACGGCCAAGCATCTGCTTGGCTTCGGCGCCTACGGCTGCCACCGAGCGGGTGCCACCAATGGCACGGTCCTGACGCACGGCCACGACCGATGGCTCGTTCAGCACGATCCCCTGCCCGCGCACGTAGATGAGGGTGTTGGCCGTGCCCAGGTCGATGGACAGGTCATTGGAGAACATGCCACGGAGTTTCTTGAACATCTGAGGAAGGAGTCCTGAGGGGTGTCGTGCCCGCCGCGGGATGGCGAAAAAATGGGCAGAAATCGAGGCCGACAAGCCTAGCAACCCGCCTGCCGCCGAGCAAGGAAAAAACTAGCTGAACCCGCGTCTTCACAGGCTTTCGGCCTGATCGGGTCTCACCCGGTTCTGGCCCTGAGCGGCACCAGCGGGTAACCTTTGCGCCGTCGGGCGCCCAAGGGCGCCGTTTGCTTGCCCGCCGAACCGGGCCGGCCCACCCCAAAATTCACCGCATAGGCTTACATCGATGTCCGCTCTGATCTGTGGTTCTCTTGCCTTCGACACCATCATGGTGTTCCCGGACCAGTTCAAGAATCACATCCTGCCGGACAAGGTGCACATCCTGAACGTGTCCTTCCTGGTGCCGCGCATGCGCCGCGAGTTCGGCGGCTGCGCCGGCAACATCGCCTACAACCTGCACCTGCTGGGCGGCCAGCCGATCCCGATGGGCACCGTGGGTTCGGACTTCGGCCCGTACCGCGAATACTTCGACGGCCTGGGCATCGACCTGTCGCGCGTGCGCGTGATTGATGAGCTGTTCACCCCGCAGGCGTTCATCACCACCGACCACGACAACAACCAGATCACCGCCTTCCACCCGGGCGCGATGATGCGCTCCTACGAGAACCACGTGCGTGGCGTACCGGGCGTGACTCTGGGGCTGGTCGGCCCGGACGGCCGCGAAGGCATGATCCAGAACGCGCAGGAATTCCACGAAGACGGTATTCCGTTCATCTTCGACCCGGGCCAGGCCATGCCGCTGTTCAACGGCCCGGAGCTGCGCGCCTTCATCGACCAGGCCGACTACGTGGTGGTCAACGACTACGAGTCGAACCTCCTGCAGGAACGCACCGGCTGGGACGAGAAGGAGATCGTCAGCCGGGTCAAGGCCTACATCACCACCCGCGGCCCGAAGGGCGCGGTCATCCACACCCCGGAAAAGAGCTACGACATCCCGCCGGCGCACGAGCGCCGCGTGGTCGACCCGACCGGCTGTGGCGACGCCTTCCGTGCGGGCCTGATCTACGGCATCCAGAAGGGCTACGACTGGCTGACCATCGGCCGCATGGGCAACCTGATGGGCGCGCTGAAGGTCGAGCACCCGGGCACGCAGAACCAGCGCTTCACCTTTGACGAGTTCAACGAGCAGTTCAAGCAGCAGTTCGGTTACGCGCTGGGCGCGTAAACGAACTGCCCGCGCACCCGCTCGGTGGGTGTCGACCTTGGTCGACACCCTGTGCCCTGGTAGGTGTCGACCTTGGTCGACACCCTGTGCCCTGGTAGGTGTCGACCTTGGTCGACACTGCCGGCCAGCGGCCGGCACTACCCCTTCTGCTGCCAGGCGGCCAACAGTGCACGGCAATCAGCGAAATGCCAGTCGGCACTGCCCGGCCACGGGTTCTCCGGCAGGTTGACAAGCACGGTATGGGCGCCCGCGGCGCGCCCGCACTCCAGGTCATAGGCGTGGTCTCCCACCATCACCGCCTCTGCCGCCGCGATGCCCCAACGCTGCAGGTGCTGCTGCAGGCCATCCGGCGACGGCTTGGGCACCGCTTCATCGCGGCCGATGATGTCGGCATCGTCGAACAACGCCCCGACCCCGATCGCGTCCAGGGTCAGCTTCGCCAGCGCATGATCGTTGCGGGTCAGGATGCCCAGCCGGCAGCCCGCCGCCGACAGCGCGCGCAGCAGCTTCACCGCACCCGGCGCCGGCAGTGCCTCCTCGGCCAGCGCACGTTCGTGATCCAGCAGCCACTCGCGCTTGGCCTGCGCCGGCGCATCCGGCAGCGCTGCGATATGGTCGAGGATATCTTCCTCCGCGGCGATCTGCAGCGCGCGGCGGATCGCGGCGAAATCATGCACGGCGACAGTCAGCGTACCGTCCATGTCGAACACCCAGTGCCGGATCGCGGACAACGCGTGCACTGCGCTGCCCGCCGCAACCATCACTGCCACCACTGCGGCATGCGGCTGGCGTCGACACCACCGGTTTCGAACACGGCAGTACGCGTGCCGCCGGCCTTGACCGGGAACTCGATGCTGATCGACTTGCCCTTGCGCGCCAGCTTCCACAGTGCCTTCTGGTCGGTGATGAACAGCGCGATGGCTTCATCGGTCTTCGGGCGCCAGGCCGCCATGGAAATCGGCTTGCCGTCGTCCACGGTTACTTTCACCGTGCACTGCGGGCAACGGAAATCGCCGGCCTGCAGCACCAGGTAGGCATGCCGCTTCCACTCCGGATGATCGCGGAACACCAGCTGCACCGGCTTGGCACCGCTGCCATCCACGTCCACCCGTTCCTTGCTGTAGATCTGCGCCGAGACCTGGTTGCCCTTGTTGCCCACCGGGATCTGGTTGTACTGCCACAGCGCCTGCATGCGGCGCAGGTCGCGCGCAGCATCGCCCTTGGCCTTGACCTCGTCGAAGCCGGCGGCGATGCGCTCGGCGGCGGCGGTGTCCTTGTACTGGTCCAGCAGCGAGGCGCCATGCAGGCGCGCACGCTCCCAGTCCTGTGCGGCCACGGCCATGTCGTACTGCTTGGCCACGTCTTCGGCCTTGGCTTCCTTCTGTGCCTGCACGGCGGCTGCGGCGGCTTCCTGCGCCTTGCGCTCTTCCTCGGGGTTGCTGCAGGCAGCCAGGGCCAGGGTGCAGGCGGTGAGCAGGATCAGTCGTTTCATGGCGGAGGTCCTTCGTGTTTTCGCATTTCTGTAGAGTCGAGCCATGCTCGACTGGCGCTTCAACAGCAGTCGAGCATGGCTCGACTCTACAAAAAAGCGCCGGGGGGTGCCCGGCGCTTTTTCTTACTTGGCTTCAGCCTTGGACAGCATGTCCTGCACCGAGCCGGTGGTGATCGGGTGGTATCCCGGCTTGGCCTTTTCGAAGGCCTGCTTGGCCAGCTCCAGCCCCTTCGGCGTCTTCACCAGTTCAGCGTAGATCGGCATGATCAGCTTGCGACGGCCGACGCGCTCGATGAACGCAGCGGCCCCTTCGTTGGCCTGCTCGTAACCGCTGCGGATTGCCAGCGGGTACCAGCGCATGGCGATCTCGCCATTCGGGGTGCCGGTGAAGTGGAACGCCTTGTCCAGCGTGGCCAGCTTGTCCAGCGGCTGGGTCGCGCCCAGGCCGTCGATGAAGCGCACCCATTCCTGCGTGCTCCAGTCGGCGATGACCTGGCTGCTCGGCACGGTGCCGGCGCTGGCAAACGCGATGCGCGCGGTATCGACGCTGCTGAAGTTGCGCGACTGCGCCTTGGCCGCGAACGCCGGGATGCCCGGCTCGTCCAGCCATGCCTTCAGTTCGGCCTCGGTCACTGCCGACGGATTCTTCGGCAGCAGGTTCTTCTTCAGGTACTCGACGAACTGGTCGGTGTTCGCGCTCTGGAAGGCGTGGTCATCGAACCAGCCACGCAGGAACGGATCGAAGGTTTCGCGGCCGAAGCGCTGCTCCAGGAATTCCAGGAACCACGAACCCTTGACGTAGGCGACCTGGCTCAGGGCTTCGTCGGGGTCACGCTCGTTCAGCGGCGGCAGCGCCAGCGCCTGGTCGGCCGGGCTCATGTCCTTCACTTCGGCCAGCAGGTCGGTCTGGTCGATCTGCTTCTCCATCTCGGCCATTTCCTTGCCGTACAGAGCTTCGGTGATGCGGCCCTGGACGTAGGTGGTGAAGCCTTCATTGAGCCAGATGTCCTTCCAGCTGGCGTTGGTCACCAGGTTGCCCGACCAGCTGTGCGCCAGTTCGTGGGCGACCAGCGAGACCAGCGACTTGTCACCGACGATCACGGTCGGGGTGGCGAAGGTCAGGCGCGGGTTCTCCATGCCGCCGAACGGGAATGACGGCGGCAGCACCAGCATGTCGTAGCGGCCCCAGCGGTATTCGCCGTACAGCTTCTCGGCGGCACCGATCATCTTCTCGGTGTCTTCGAATTCCTTGGCGGCCTTGTTGACCATGGTCGGCTCGGCCCAGACGCCGGAGCGGCCGGAGATCGGCTCGAACACCAGGTCGCCGGCCGCGATGGCCAGCAGGTAGGACGGAATCGGCTGCGGCATCTTGAAGGTGTAGTCACCGTCACGCGCGGCATTCGGATCGTTGTCGGCGCTCATCAGCACCATCACGTCCGGGCGCGAGACCACGTGCGCGCTGTAGGTGAAACGCACGCTCGGGGTGTCCTGCAGCGGCACCCACGAACGGGCGTGGATGGCCTGCGACTGGCTGAACATGAAGGGCAGCTTCTTGCCCTCGGTCATCGACGGTGCCAGCCACTGCAGGCCCGAGGCGGTCGGCGCGGTGTGGTAGGTCACTTCCACCTTGGCCGGCTGCGCCGGGGTCTCGATGGTCAGCTTGCTGCCGAACACCTTGTCAGCGGCGGCCAGCTCGAACTTCAACGGGCTGCGCGCGCCATCGGCAGCGACGGCCTCGACCTTGGACACGGTCAGCTCGCGGGTGTCGAGCACCAGCTGCTTGGCATCCTTCTGCTTCCATTCCAGGGTGTAGGTGGCGGTGCCGCCGATCTGCTTCTGGTCGAAGTCCAGCTTCAGATCCAGCGCGATGTCCTTGATGACGACCTTGTCCGGCTCGGCGTACGAGCTTTCGTCGTGGCTGCGGTTCTCGGCGTTCACGGGGGCGGCGGGGGCCTTTTCGGCAGTCGGGGCGGCGGCGGGCGCGGCCGCCTCCTGGGAGCAGCCGGCGGCCAGGGCCACGGCCAGCGGAAGGAGCATCAGCGGATTACGCATGAATCGGGACCGTTACGGGGATCAGACCCCCAATGGTAACTCCCTCCGGCCCCGCAGGCGTTGCGCGGTGCGGGGTAATGGAGGGCGGGGCCGATCCTGCGCCTCCGGCGCATGCCAACCAAGGTTGGCTTCTACAGGTAGGTGCCAACCTTGGTTGGCACGGATCTTTCATCGCTCGCGGCCGGCGTGTGCCAACCAAGGTTGGTACCTACCAGAGCAGGAACTACAGCTTGTAGCCGGAGTGGATCGAGACGATGCCGCCGGTCAGGTTCTTGTAGTGGCAGCGCTCGAAGCCGGCCTGCCCCATCATCACCTTCAGCTCATCCTGCGGCGGGTGCTTGCGGATGCTCTCGGCCAGGTACTGGTAGCTGTCCGAATCATTGGCGAACAGCTTGCCCAGCTTGGGCAGGATCTTGAACGAGTGGAAGTCGTAGATCGGCTTGAACCAGTCGGCGGTGACTTCGGAGAATTCCAGCACGCGGGCCTGGCCACCCACCTTCAGCACGCGGTACATCTCGCGCAGGCCAGCGTCCTTGTCGGTCACGTTGCGCAGGCCGAAGGCGATGGTCACCAGGTCGAAGCTGTTGTCCGGGAACGGCAGGGCTTCGGCGTTGCACTGCACATAGTCCAGGCCGAGCACGAGGCCGCGGTTGGTCAGGCGGTCGCGGCCGACCGACAGCATGCCGGCGTTGATGTCGCCCAGCACCACCGAGCCCTCGGCGCCGACGCGCTCCTTCAGCAGCGCGGCGATATCGCCGGTGCCGCCTGCCAGGTCGAGCACACGGTCGCCCGGCTTCACCTGCGCGGTCGCCACGTAGTAGCGCTTCCACGCCCGGTGCACGCCCAGGCTCATCAGGTCGTTCATCAGGTCGTAGTTGCGCGCGACCGAGGTGAACACCTGGCCGACCAGCTTCTGCTTGTCCTTGGCGGCGACGTCGCGGAACCCGAAATGGGTGGTACCGGCTTTGTAGGGGGATTCGCTCATGGCCCCGATTATCGCACCGCCGGGGGCCAGCGGCACCCCCTGCCCGTATCATGGCGGGCCACGACTTACCGGAGCCCCGCATGATCACCACGCCCGACTACCAGGCCCTGCTGCAGACCGCCATCGCCGAAGCCCGCCAGGGCCTGGCCGAGGGCGGCGTGCCGATCGGCGCGGCGCTGTACCACAACGACGGCCGCCTGCTCGGCTGCGGCCACAACCGCCGGGTGCAGGAAGGCGACCCGTCGGTACACGGCGAGACCGATGCGTTCCGCAAGGCCGGCCGCCAGCGCCGCTACCAGGACACCATCATGGTCACCACCCTGGCGCCGTGCTGGTACTGCTCGGGCCTGGTGCGCCAGTTCAACATCGGCACCGTAGTGGTGGGCGAATCGCGCACCTTCCAGGGCGGCATCGACTGGCTGCGCGAGAACGGCGTCAACGTGATCGACCTGGACAGCCAGGAATGCGTGGACCTGCTGGGCGGCTTCGTTGCGCAGTACCCGGAGATCTGGAACGAAGACATCGGTGAATGATCACCACGCAGTGTGCTGTTGAACCCGCTTAATGAACGCTTCAGTGCCGGCACGCCCTAGTGCCGGCAGCGTTTGCGGCCAATGCCGTGAACCTGTGCACAGTCAGCTGCGCTGCGTGCACACGCTGCGGTAACACCCCACCCCGCTGCCGCGCCTAGGGTGGGGTTACCGGGACTTCCTTCCCCGGCGGAGCCAGCCATGTGCGCGCACGCCGTACGCCCCACGCCCGACTCGATCCTCGACGCCATCCGCAAGCGCCTGCAGCAGCAGTACGCGCTGCACCAGCGTGGAGCACTGTTCTGGACTGCCTACCAGGGCCTGCAGCTGGAACTGGTGCGCGGCCACCCGCTCGACCATGAGCGCCTGTGCAATGCAATGGCCGACATGGCCGAAGACCTCGGCGCGGTCGAGCATGCGCAACTGATAGGCAATCGCAACGCCGGCTGCACATCGCGCTGACGCGGCTTCCACTGCCGCATCGGCCACACTCGGATGAACCCCCACTCCCTTTCCACTCAACCGAACTGGATTGTCATGCACGCTGAAGTCCCCACCATTCCCCCGGTCATCAACGTTGACGCCGAGCTTGACCACTGGCGCCGCCAGCATGCCGACGGCGCACTACCGCACAACTCGTTCGGCTCCTACGTGCCGTGGATCAAGTTCGCCTGTGATTCGCTGATCACCCAGCCGCGCGCCAGCAATGCGCAGCGCGACGAGATGTTCCAGACCCAGTACGCCCTGCAGATCATGCCGCGCCTGAGCGAAGCCCAGGCCCGCGAATTCGTCGACCGTTGCTGGCAGCACGTCTACCAGACCAGCCCGGTGCGCCTGCAGGACGCCCCGCGCCTGCGCGCCTGAGCTGCACGGCCCCTGCACGAGCCACCGCCGATCATCCTCGTCACCTGAGTGGGACGACGACGATGAAAGCACGCAACCTGTTCAATACGATCGCCAAGAAGGCCGCGGCCGCCACCGGCTCGCCGTGGACCTTCCTGGCCGCGGTAGCGATCGTGGTGATCTGGGGCATCAGTGGCCCGGTATTCGGTTTCAACGACACCTGGCAGCTGGTGATCAACACCGGTACTACCATCATCACCTTCCTGATGGTGTTCCTGATCCAGCACACACAGAACGCAGATACCGCCGCGATGCAGATCAAGCTGGACGAGCTGATCCGCGCGACGGCCGAAGCCAACAACGAACTGTTGGATCTGGAAGAACTGGACGAGGAGCGGCTGGAAGAGATCCGGCGCGAGTACGAGCAGATGGCGCGCGAGGCTGGCGACGCGCTGGCGCGTGTGCGCGCCTGCCATGCAGCGCGGCGCGACGATGAAGCGGTGTAGCAGGCCCTGAAATGACAATGCCGGCCCGCGGCCGGCATTACCCTCGATCTCCAGGTAGGTGCCAACCTTGGTTGGCACAGGGCCAGCCGCCTGCGCTGACGCATCCGTGCCAACCAAGGTTGGCACCTACCAGCAGCTGCTTACCCGCGCTCGTGCCAGCCGCCGCCCAGCACCTTGTACAGGGTGATGCGGTTGGCCTGCTGGGCCAGCTGCGCCTGCAGCTGGGTCTGCTGCGCGTTGTAGGCGGTACGGCGCGCATCAAGCAGGGTCACGAAGCTGTCCAGGCCAGCGTCGTAGCGTGCCTGCGACAGGCGGTTGGCCTGTTCGGCCGCTTCCACCAGGCGCTGCTGTGAACTCACCTGCTCATCCAGACTGACGTTCAACGCCAGCGCATCGGCGGTTTCGCGGAAGCCCACCTGGATCGACTTCTCGTACTGCGCCAGCGCAATGTCACGGTCCGCATTGGCGATGGCCAGATTGGCGCGCAGCTTGCCGCCCTGGAAGATCGGCAGCGTGATCTTCGGCAGGAAGCTCCACACGCGGGTCCCGCTGTCGAACAGGTTGGACAGTTCGCTCGAACCACTACCGATGCTGCCGGTCAGCGAGATGCTCGGGAAGAACGCCGCGCGTGCCGCACCGATGTTGGCGTTGGCCGCCAGCAGCTGGTGTTCGGCGGCCATGATGTCCGGGCGCTGCAGCAACACGTCGCTGGGCAGGCCGGCCGGCGGCGGTGCCAGTGCCAGCAGCTGCGGTTCGATGCTGTCCGGCAGCAGTGCTGGATCCAACTGGCCACCGGCCAGCAGCGCCAGCGCATTGCGGTCCTGGGCCAGCTGGCCACGCAGGCGTGCAGCATCCGTACGTGCGGTCTCGACCAGGGTACGGGTCTGGGTCAGCTCCAGCGCCGAACTGCCACCACGCTCGTGGCGGGCCTCGGCCAGGCGCAGCGAATCCTCGTAGGTCTTCAGCGTGGCATCGGCGATCTTCAGCCGCTGCGCATCAGCCCCGTAGGTCAGCCACGCCGTGGCGGTCTCGGCCACCAGGCTCAGCTGCGCGTTGCGGCGGTTGGCGGCCACGGCGAAGTACTGCTGCAGCGCCGCTTCACTGAGATTGCGCACGCGGCCGAACAGATCCAGCTCGAACTCGGCTACGCCGACACCGGCGGTGAACTGCTCGGTGACACCGGCGTCGGTACCACGGCGGTCCATCTGACCGGTGACGGCCACGCCGGGCACACGGTCGGCGCGCTGTACGCGGTACTGGCCGCGCGCGCGTTCAACGTTGAGTACGGCCACGCGCAGGTCGCGGTTGTTCTGCAGCGACTGGTCGATCACCTGCTGCAGGCGCGCATCGGTGAAGAAGTCGCGCCAGCCGACGGCGGCGACATCGGCCACCTCGCCCTGCGCGGCCTCGGCCGGCCACTGCGCCGGAATGGCCGGAGCAACGGCGGTGTTCTTCGGCACCAGGGTGGAACAGCCGGCCAGCGCGAGCGCGGCGGCAATGGAAAGGAACAGGGATGCACTTTTCATGGGAATGACTTCCATCGGTACTGCCGGATGGCAGGAGGTAGTGCCGGCCGCTGGCCGGCAACCTCGTTGGATTCACATCACGCGGGCAGTAGGTGCCGGCCAGCGGCCGGCACTACCGTTTCAGGTCACGTCGTGGACTTGCGCTTGAACACGCGCTGCACCACCACGAAGAACAGCGGCACGAAGAACACGCCGAGCACGGTGCCGACGATCATGCCGCCAAGCACGCCGGTGCCGATCGCCTGCTTGGCACCGGAGCCGGCACCGGTGGAGATTGCCAGCGGCACCACGCCCATGCCGAAGGCCAGCGAGGTCATCACGATCGGGCGCAAGCGGTCGCGCACGGCGTGCATGATCGACTCGATCAGGCTGGCCCCCTTCTCCAGGTTTTCCTTGGCGAACTCGACGATCAGGATCGCGTTCTTGCTGGTCAGGCCCACCGTGGTCAGCATCGCCACCTGGAAGTAGATGTCGCGCTCCAGGCCCTTGAAGGTGTTGGCCAGCACCGCGCCGAGGATACCCAGCGGGGCCGCCAGCAGCACCGCGGTCGGCACGCTCCAGCTTTCATACATCGCGGCCAGGCACAGGAACACGATCATCAGCGACAGCGTGTACAACAGCGGCGTCTGCGAGCCGGCCTGGCGTTCCTGGTAGGACATCGCCGTCCACTCGATGCCGAAGCCCGCCGGCAGCTGCTTGGCCAGCTGTTCGATCTCGGCCATGGCATCACCGGACGCGACACCCGGGGCCGGTTCGCCCTGGATTTCCATCGCCGACACACCGTTGTAGCGCTCAAGACGCGGCGAACCATAGTCCCAGTGCTTGGTGGCGAACGCGCTGAACGGCACCATCTCGCCCTTGTCGTTCTTCACGGACCAGAGATCGAAGTCCTCCGGCACCATGCGGAACGGCTGGTCGGCCTGCACGAACACACGCTTGACGCGGCCACGATCGACAAAGTCGTCGATGTACGAGCTGCCCCATGCGGCGGCCAAGGTACCGTTGATCTGGTCGATCGACAGCCCCAGCGAGGTCGCCTTGGCTGCATCGATGTCGATGCGGAACTGCGGCGTGTCTTCCTGGCCGTTCGGGCGCACGTTGGCCAGCTTCTTGCTGCCGGCGGCGAGGCCCAGCAGCTGGTTGCGCGCGGCCACCAGTGCCTCGTGGCCCTGGCCGCTGTTGTCCTTCAGGAAGAAGGTGTAGCCCGACGCGGTACCCAGTTCCGGAATGGCCGGCGGCGGGAAGGCGAAGATGAAGGCATCCTTGATCTGGCCCAGTGCCGCCATGGCGCGACCGGTGATCGGCATCACGCCATTGTCGGCGTCACGCTCGCTCCAGTCCTTCAGCTTGACGAATGCCATGCCCGCGTTCTGGCCCATACCGGCGAAGCTGAAGCCCTGCACCGAGAACACCGAGTCCACCGCATCCTTCTCGTTCTGCAGGAAGTGGTTTTCCAGTGCCGCGATCGATTCCAGCGTACGTTCCTGGGTGGCACCGACCGGCGCCTGCACCAGCGCCATCAGCACGCCCTGGTCTTCGTTGGGCAGGAACGAGCTGGGCAGGCGCACGAACAGCACGCCCATCAGCACGAACAGTGCCGCCACGATGCCCATGAAGCGCCACGGACGGTGGATGATGCCGCGCACACCGCGCTGGTAGCTCTCGCTGGTGCGGTCGAAGCCGCGGTTGAAACCATTGAAGAAACGACCGGACCAGCCCTTGTGTGCGACGTGGTGCTCACCCTTCTTCAGCGGCTTGAGCATGGTCGCGCACAGCGCCGGGGTCAGCACGATCGCGACCAGCACCGACAGCGCCATCGCCGAAACGATCGTGGCCGAGAACTGGCGGTAGATCACGCCGGTGGAGCCGCTCATGAAGGCCATCGGCACGAACACCGCCGACAGCACCAGGCCGATACCCACCAGCGCGCCGGTGATCTGGCCCATCGACTTGCGGGTGGCCTCAAGCGGCGACAGTCCTTCCTCGGACATGATGCGCTCGACGTTCTCCACCACCACGATGGCATCGTCCACCAGCAGGCCGATCGCCAGCACCATCGCGAACATGGTCAGCATGTTCACCGAGAAGCCCAGCATCGCCAGCACGCCGAAGGTACCCAGCAGCACCACCGGAACGGCGATGGTCGGGATCAGGGTGGCGCGGAAGTTCTGCAGGAACAGGTACATCACCACGAACACCAGCACGATCGCTTCGATCAGGGTCTGCACCACGCCCTTGATCGACACGCGCACGAACGGGGTGGTGTCGTACGGGATCTCGGCCTTCAGGCCGGCCGGGAAGAAGCTCTTCATGTCCTGCAGCGCGGCATCCACGCCGGCCGCGGTATCCAGCGCGTTGGCGCCGGTGGCCAGGGTGACCGCCAGGCCGCTGGCCGGCTGGCCGTTGTAGCGGGTGACGAAGTCGTAGGACTCTGCACCCAGTTCGACGCGGGCGACATCGCCCAGGCGCAGTTCGGCACCGTCCTGCGCGCCGCGCACGATGATGTTGCGGAACTGTTCCGGGGTCTGCAGGCGCGACTGCGCATTGATGGTGGCGTTGAGCTGCTGGCCCTTGATCGACGGCGCGCCGCCGAGCTGGCCGATGGCCACCTGGGCGTTCTGTGCCTTGATCGCTGCGGTCACTTCCGCAACCGACAGGCCATAGGTATGCAGCTTGTTCGGGTCCAGCCAGATGCGCATGGCGTACTTGCCACCGAACACCTGGATGTTGCCCACGCCCGGCACGCGGCTCAGACGGTCGACGACATTGGAACCGACGTAGTCGGCGATGTCGTTGGCGTCCATGCTGCCGTTCTCGGACACGAACGCAATGACGTTCAGGAAGCCCGAGCTGGACTTGGCCACGTTGATGCCCTGCCGCTGCACTTCCTGCGGCAGCAGCGGCATGGCCAGCTGCAGCTTGTTCTGCACCTGCACCTGGGCGATGTCCGGGTTGGTGCCGCTCTCGAAGGTCAGGGTGATGGTGGCCTGGCCGTTGGACGAGCTGTTGGAGGAGAAATAGATCAGGCCATCAAGGCCCTTCATGTTCTGCTCGATGATCTGCGTCACCGAGTCCTCGACCACCTTGGCCGATGCACCCGGGTAGGTGGCGCTGATTTCCACCGCCGGCGGTGCGACGTTGGGGTACATCGAGACCGGCAGCTTGAACAGGGCCAGGCCGCCGGCGAGCATGATGATGATGGCGATCACCCATGCAAAGATGGGTCGATCGATGAAAAAGCGTGCCATGGGGTTCTCCGCTTACTTCGCGTCGCCGGCCGGAGCGGCAGGCTGGGCGGCCGCTGCCGGCTTGGCCGGAGCAGCGCCCTTCTCGGTGGCCTTGACCGGCATGCCGGGGCCGATCTTCTGCAGGCCTTCGACAATGACCTTGTCGCCGGCCTTCAGACCGTCCTCGACCAGCCACTTGTCGCCGACCGTGCGGCTGACCTTGACCGGGCGCACTTCGACCTTGTTGTCCTTGTCGACCACCATCGCGGAGGTGTCACCCTTCGGATCGCGGGCGATGCCGGCCATCGGCACCAGCACTGCATCGCTGCGCACACCGCCGCCGATCACCGCGCGCACGTACGTGCCCGGCATCAGCAGGCCGTCCGGATTGTCCACCTTCACGCGCAGGCCGAAGCTGCCAGTGGCCGGGTCGACGCTGACTTCGGAGAACTCCAGCGTGCCCTTGTGCTCGAAGGTGCTGCCGTCTTCCATCAGGATGCTGACCGGCAGCGTCTGGTTGTCCTGCAGGCGGCCCGCGGCCAGCTCACGGCGCAGCTGCAGCAGCTCGGCCGAGGACTGGGTCAGGTCCACATAGATCGGGTCCAGCTGCTGCACGGTGGCCAGCGCATTGGCCTGGCCGGCGCTGACCAGCGCACCCTGGGTGACGCTGGACTTGCCGATGCGGCCGCTGATCGGCGCGGTGATGCGGGCGTAGCCCAGAGTGACGTTGGCCGCATCCAGCGAGGCCTTGGCGGCGCCGACGTCAGCCTCGGCCTGCTTCTGCGCGGCCACCGCGTTTTCCAGGTCCTGCTGGCTGACCGCATCAACCTTGGCCAGCTCGGTGATGCGCTTGGCACTCAGGCGCGCGGCGTTGGCGGTGGCCTCGGCACGCGCCAGCTGGGCACGGGCACTGTTGGCCTGTGCGCGGTAGCTGGCGTCCTCGATCTGGTACAGCGGCTCGCCGGCCTTGACCATGCCGCCCTCGGTGAACAGGCGCTTGGCGACGATGCCGTTGACCTGCGGACGCACTTCGGCGACCAGGAAGGCGTTGGTACGGCCCGGCAGCTCGCGGGTCAGGCCCACGGTCTCGGACTTCAGCGTGACCACGGTGACGTCACCCGGGCCCTGTTCGGGGGCCTGGGGTTGGCCGCCGCAGGCAGCCACGGTCGCGGCGATTGCCAGCGACAGTGCAAAGGGTCGGATTCGGCTCAGCAACATGACGGAAAGGCTCTTGAAGGAAAGGGTCTCAGCCAGCGCTGATACGGCGGACCCTCCACCAGCGAAGGTGAAGACCGTGCGAACAGCGCCCACCCGGGCGGAGTGGGAGCCGGACGGGCCTGCCACGCACACGACGGGAATGATGGGTGCGAAATATACATACATGCTTGTTTGTTTGTAAACCGGTACAATTCAGCCACGTTTCACCCGCACTCGTACCCACACCCATGGCCCGCAAGACCAAAGAGGACACCCAGGCAACCCGGGAAGGCATCCTTGACGCCGCCGAAGCCTGCTTCCATGAACACGGCGTGGCCCGTACCACGCTGGAGATGATCGGTGCCCGCGCCGGCTATACCCGTGGCGCGGTGTACTGGCACTTCAAGAACAAGAGCGAGGTGCTGGCCGCGATCGTCGAACGGGTGCACCTGCCCTTCATGCAGGAACTGGAGCGCACCTCCACCGACCAGCGCGACACACCGGTGCACGACCTGCGCGCAGTGATGATCCACTCGTTCATCGAGCTGTCCGAGGACGAACGCCTGCGCAAGACCATGGAGATCATGCTGCGCAGCGACGCCTCGGCCGATACCAAGGTGCTGACCGAAATGCAGCAGGCCGGCTTCCGCGATGCGCTGGACCGGATGGAGCGCGCCCTGCGCCGGGCCCAGGACCTGGGCCAGCTGCGCGAAGGCGCGGACCCGAAGATCGCCGCGCGCATGCTGCACGCCACTGTGCTGGGCGTACTGCATGGCGCGATGGTCGAACCGGAACTGATGGACCTCAAGCGCGACGGCATGCTTGCGCTGGACATGACCCTGGCCGCCTACGTGAAAGAAGGCGTGTTCGTGCCCGGAACGGTGCCCGAGCCGCTGCCCGAAGCATGAGTAGAGCTGCTGCCGCCACCGCGACACTCATCTGAGGACGAACCCATGATCCTGGACAACGTGGTGTGGGGCTTCATCGGCTGTGGCAGCGTCACCGAGAAGAAGAGCGGGCCGGCCCTGGCCAACACGCCGGGCTCACGGGTGGCGGCGGTCATGCGCCGCAATGCGGCGTTGGCCGAGGATTATGCGCGGCGCCATGCGATTCCCCGCTGGTACACGGACGCCGATGCACTCATCGCCGACCCGGAAGTGAACGCGATCTACGTTGCGACGCCGCCCTCCACGCACATGCACTACGCGTTGCAGGCGATTGCCGCGGGCAAGCCGGTCTACATAGAAAAGCCGATGGCCATGGATCACGCGGAATGCGAACGCGTGCTGGAGGCCAGCGCGCGCAGCGGCGTGCCGGTGTTCGTGGCCTACTACCGCCGCGCCCTGCCCCGCTTCGCGCAGGTGAAGCAGCTGCTGGACAGCGGCACGATCGGCACGCCGCGCAGCGTGCGCGCCACCCTGCACCGGCCGCATTCGGCGAACGCTGCATCGCCGGACTTCTGGCGGACCAACCCGGCGATCGCCGGCGGCGGCCTGTTCGTCGATCTGGGCTCGCACACCCTGGACCTGCTGGATCATCTGCTGGGGCCGCTGAGCGATGTGCGTGGCCTGGCCAGCTCGTTGACCGGCGCCTACGCCGCCGAGGACAGCGTTTCGATGTGCTTCCGCACCGGGACGGGGGCGCACGGCATCGCGCAATGGAGTTTCTGCGCGTTCCGCCGCCAGGATGAAATCGAAATCACCGGCGATCGCGGACAACTGCGCTTTGCCACCTTCGAGGACGTCCCGGTGGTTCTGGAGACCGAGGCCGGCGTGCAGGCGTTCGACATCCCGAACCCGCCGTCGATCCAGCAGCCGTTGATCGCCACTCTGGTGGATGAGCTGCGCGGCAACGGCCACTCGCCATCGAACGGCATCAGCGCCGCCCGCACCAGCGCGGTGATCGACCAGGTGCTGCAGGCCTACCGCACACGGCACTCGCGCTGACTGCCAAAGCAGAAGGCCGCCTTTCGGCGGCCTCATGCTTTGCAGCGTCGGGCATTACAGGATGTAGCGGCTCAGGTCCGGGTCCTGCACCAGCTCACCCAGGTGCGCATCGACGTAAGCGCTGTCGATGGCCAGGGTTTCGCCGTCGCGGTCCGGTGCCTCGTAGCTGAGCGAATCCAACAGGCGCTCCAGTACGGTGTGCAGGCGACGGGCACCGATGTTCTCCTGGCGCTCGTTCACCTGGAAGGCGATCTCGGCCAGACGATCGATGGCGTCGGCAGTGAAGCTGACCTTGACGCCTTCGGTGCCCAGCAGCGCTTCGTACTGTTTGGTCAGCGCGGCCTTCGGCTCGGTCAGGATGCGCACGAAATCACCCTTGCTCAGCGCACCCAGCTCCACGCGGATTGGGAAGCGGCCCTGCAGCTCCGGAATCAGATCGCTGGGCTTGGCCAGGTGGAACGCGCCCGAAGCAATGAACAGGATGTGGTCGGTCTTGATCGTGCCGTACTTGGTCGACACGTTGGAGCCTTCCACCAGCGGCAGCAGGTCGCGCTGCACGCCTTCGCGCGACACGTCGCCACCACCCACGTTGTCACCACGCTTGGCGACCTTGTCGATCTCGTCGATGAAGACGATGCCGTGCTGCTCGCAGGCCTCGATCGCGGCAGTGCGGATGTCGTCCTCGTTGACCAGCTTGCCGGCTTCTTCCTCGATCAGCAGCGGACGCGCGGCCTTGATGGTCAGCGTGCGCTTGTGCGCCTTGGCGCCGCCGCCGAGGTTGGCGAACATCGACTTCAGCTGCTGGCCCATTTCCTCCATGCCCGGCGGGGTCATGATGTCCATGCTGACGTTGGCAGCCAGGTCGAGCTCGATCTCGCGTTCGTCCAGCTCACCGTTGCGCAGCATCTTGCGGAACTTGATGCGGGTCTCGTTGTCCTGCGCCGACGGCTCGTTGCGGGCGACTTCCGGATCGAAACCGATGCCACCGCTGCGGCGCGGCAGCAGCGCATCGAGGATGCGGTCTTCGGCGCGTTCTTCGGCCTGGGTACGCACGCGCACCTTGGCCTGTTCGCGGTACAGCTTGACCGCGGTATCGGCCAGGTCGCGGATGATCTGCTCGACGTCCTTGCCGACGTAGCCGACTTCGGTGAAGCGGGTGGCTTCAACCTTCACGAACGGCGCGTTGGCCAGCGTGGCCAGGCGGCGTGCGATCTCGGTCTTGCCGACGCCGGTCGGGCCGATCATCAGGATGTTCTTCGGCATCACTTCATTGCGCAGCTCGGGCACCAGCTGCATGCGGCGCCAGCGGTTGCGCAGGGCAATGGCCACGGCGCGCTTGGCGTCGTGCTGGCCCACGATATGCCGGTCCAGTTCCTGCACGATCTCGCGCGGGGTCATGGTGGCGGAGGAAACTTCGATCTTCGACATGGATGTGCTCACGGATTCATTGTCGGTAGTGCCGGCCGCTGGCCGGCAACCAGGCACGCGTGCGGGGATCATGAGGTTGCCGGCCAACGGCCGGCACGACCCTCACAGCTCCTCGACCACCACGTTGCGGTTGGTGTAGATGCAGATGTCGCCGGCAATGCCGATCGCTTCGCTGGCAATGGTGCGCGCATCCAGTTCGGTGTGCGCCATCAGCGCGCGCGCGGCCGACAGTGCATAGGAACCACCGGAACCGATGGCGATGATGCCGTCCTCCGGCTCGATCACATCACCGGTGCCGCTGATGATCAGCGAGGTTTCCTTGTCGGCCACTGCCAGCAGGGCCTCGAGCTTGCCGAGGCGGCGCTCGGTGCGCCAATCCTTGGCCAGTTCGACCGCAGCGCGCTGCAGCTGGCCGTGCTTTTCCAGCTTGGCCTCGAACAGCTCGAACAGGGTGAAGGCATCGGCGGCGGCACCGGCGAAGCCGGCCAGCACCTGGCCGTCTCGGCCGAGGCGGCGCACCTTGCGCGCATTGCCCTTCATCACGGTGTGGCCCAGCGTGACCTGGCCGTCGCCGGCAATGGCCACGTGCTCGCCGCGACGGACGCAGACGATGGTGGTGGCGTGGAAAACGTTGGGATTCTGACTGGGGTCCATGCGGCCTCCGATAGCTGTTCCCGGGACATGGGGACAGCGCCGGGTGCGATCAAGCCTGTGCGGATGGCTGCCGTTCAGCGCTTGGCGGCGCCCCATGGGAAGAGGGCGCCCTTTTAACGAGCGCATCGCAATGCGCGCGGACCCCGCCGCCCGAACGTGGAACGCCTGCCGTTCAGCGCTTGGCCTGCGACGGCCGATCCGGATTCGGCTCGATGCCCCAGGCGATGTACCAGTCCTCACCCTGCGTCTCGATCGGGTGCTGGGTGCGGCCGGAGCCATTGCCGCAGGCCAGCGCGTCAGCCGCGCAGTAGCGATCGCAGCCCCAGCAGATGCGTTCGGGGTGCCTGGGATGCAGCGGAATGGGCTTCGCCATGGTGGCGGTGTCCTCGTGGCCTGCGGCCACAATGCGCCGGTAGCGGCCGCCCTGCCCTGATCCAGATCAAGGGCGGTCTATTCAGCCTTGTCGTCCTTGCTGCGGCGCTTCGCACGTGGATGCGCGGCGTCGTAGACCTTGGCCAGGTGCTGGAAATCGAGGTGGGTGTAGATCTGCGTGGTGGCGATGTCGGCATGGCCAAGCAGTTCCTGCACGCCACGCAGGTCACCGGACGATTCCAGGATGTGGCTGGCGAAACTGTGCCGCAGCATGTGCGGGTGCACGTGCTTGAACAGGCCCTGGCGCTGCGCCAGCTGGCGGATGCGGATCTGCACCGCACGCTGGCTGATCGGCCCGTTGCGACCGGGAAACACCGGCGAGGCCGGGCCGCCGCCACTTTCCGCACGCCACGCCTGCAGCGCTTCGCGCGCCGGCCGGCCGAACGGCACGCGACGCTGGCGATTGCCCTTGCCCAGCACGTTGACCAGGCCGCTGTCGAAATCCAGGTCGCGCCAGGTCAGCGCGCAGACTTCGCTCAGGCGCAGGCCAGAGGAATAGAACAATTCCAGCAGCGCGCGGTCACGGCGGCCGAGTTCACCTTCCGGTTCCAGCTCGACCAGCTGCACGGCTTCGTCGGCATCGAGCACCTGCGGCAACCGGCGCGGTGCGCGTGGCGCCTTCAGCGTCGCCGCCGGGCTGACCTCGATGCGCCCGTGCTTGAGCAGCCAGGCGTAGAAGCTGCGGCACGCCGACAAGCGGCGCTGCAGGCTCTTGGCCGACAAGCCACGCCGGTGCTCATCGGCGACGAACTGACGCAGCGACTCGGCATCGAGTGTTTCCAACGCAACACCGCGCGGCTCGGCCCAGGCCGACAGCGCGTCCAGGTCGCGGCGGTAGGCGTCGAGCGTATGTGCCGACATCCGCCGCTCTACCTGCAGATGCTGCAGGAAGGCCTGTACCGCGCTCATCGTCGTATCCTGCTCAGCCCGGGAAGCGCTTCAGGCCGGTGGCCAACGCATCGCCCATCATGCGCAGGAACAGCGTGCCCATGCCCGGGTAGAAGCGGTTCGGGTCGTGGCTGCCCACAGCAATCAGGCCCACGCCCGGCAACGGCAGCAGCGCGGTGGTCTGCACTTCTTCGCTGCGCACGCCGTACAGCACGGCATTCTTTTCCGGCTGCAGGCGCCCGCAGATCGGCTCGCCGTCGTTCAGGCAGTCGCGGAACGGGCCCAGCTGCGCATCATCGGCGGCGATCACCTGCAGCCAGTCGGCCTGTTCCAGCCCGGCCACCGGTGTGTGCACCACCAATCGCACCAGGTCGCCGGCGAAATCTTCCTGCAGCGAGGCAGCCATCGCACGCAGGGTGTCGGCGGCGTTGTCCTGCTTCATCAGCGCCAGGGTCAGCTGATGCGTGCGCACTGCCAGGCGTTCATTGACCTGGGCGGTGGCACCCAGATCGGCCAACCGTCGTGCCAGCTCGCGGTTCTTCTCGCGCAGCACTTCCAGCTGGTAGCTGGCCAGCGACGCGGTCGGGCCATCGTCGCGTGGCACCACCAGGGTCAGGGCCAGGTCCGGGAACTGCTTGAGGAAGCCGGGATGTCGCCGCAACCACGCAGCGACTTCATGGGCCCCGAGCTTGTCGACGGTTTCGGTCATGCGATCCACTCCCCTTCGAAGACGAATGCGGTCGGGCCGGCCATCACCACCGGCTGGCCATCGCCCGGCCACTGGATGCGCAGGTCACCCCCGGGCAGGCTGATGCGCGCATCGCGCTGCAGGCGGCCACGCTGCATCAGGGTCACCGCAGCGGCGCAGGCGCCGCTGCCGCAGGCCAGGGTTTCGCCGACGCCACGTTCATTCACACGCAGACGTGCATGCGCCGGGCCCATCACCTGGGCAAAACCCACGTTCACCGAGCGCGGGAACGAGGCATGCTGCTGCAGCAGCGAACCGACGCGCTCGACCGGTGCTGCATCGATCAGGCCCACTTCGATCACCGCATGTGGATTGCCCATCGACACCGCGGCGAAGCGTATGCTCTCGCCCTGCAACGGCAGCAGGTACTCCTCGCGTGCATGGGCGAAGCCCACCAGCGGCACGTTGACCGGCTCGAACGCAGGCACGCCCATGGTCACCGCGAACTGGCCATCGCCCAGGGCCTTCACCCCATGACTGGCCAGCGGGCTGTCGATGACGAACTGATCCCCCTGCGCACTGCCCTCACGCACCAGCCAGGCCGCGATGCAGCGCGCGCCGTTGCCGCACTGCTCGGAGTTGGAACCGTCGGCATTCCAGATGCGGTACGACGCCACCGAGCCTTCCGCGCGCGGCGCTTCGATGGTCAGGATCTGGTCGCAGCCGACGCCGGTGTGGCGGTCGGCCAGGCGCGCGGCCAGTTCAGGCGTGGGCGGCGCAGTGCCGTCACGCAGGTCGATCACTACGAAATCATTGCCCGCGCCATGCATCTTGCTGAAGCGCAGCGCCTTGGAACCGGCCTTACTCATTCCCGCCGCCCACCTTCTTCGCAGGCGCAGGCGCCGGTTGCGTGGTCGGTGCAGCCGGCTCCACGGTCGTGGCCGGGGTGCCGCTGCCTTCGGTCTGCGCCGGGGTCGCTTCGGTAGCGGGCTCGGCAACCGGTTCGACGGTTTCTTCCACCGGCACCGGCTTCTGCGGCAGTACCAGCGGGCCCTTGTTGCCGCAGGCGGCGAGGAGCAGCAGCGAGGCCGCTGCCAGCGGAATCAGGATGGCGTTTCGATGGGGGATCTTCATGCCCCGAGTATAGCCATTGGCGGCTGAGCGGTTGGTGCAGGGGATCGGGTTGCCGGCCAGCGGCCGGCACCACCGCAGGCGTTCAATCTGCAGGCGGCGGCAGCGGCCGGGTCCACAGCCAGATCGCCACCACGGTCATGCTGCCGATCGAGAACCACTTCACCCAGGCGATCGGCACGCACCACAGCATGATGCCGGCGCACACTGCCATGGTGATCGTGGCCATCCACTTGCCGTAGCGGCTGACCGCCCCGTGTGCCTGCCAGTTGGCGATGGCCGGGCCGAAGCGCGGGTGCTGCAGCAGCCAGGTGTGCAGGCGCTCGGAACCACGCGAGGCAGCCCAGGCCGAGATCAGGATGAATACGGTGGTGGGAAGACCCGGCACGAAGATGCCGACGATACCGGTGCCCAGGCTGACGTAGGCCAGCAGCCACCACGCCCAGCGGAAACGCACCACGCGCGGTGGCGTGGCAGCATCGCGGGATGCGGAGGGGTCGGGCTGGCTCATGGCCGCAAGGATACCGGTTCGGGATGCCAGGCAACGCCCGGCACCCCTGCACCATTACGGCTGGGCGATGCCCAGCTGCTGCAGCACGAACGCGTACGACTCGGACAGTTCACGGTAGCGCTGGAAGCGCCCCGACTTGCCGCCGTGGCCGGCTTCCATGTTGGTGCGGAACAGGATCGGGTAATGGCCGGTGTTGTCGTCACGCAGCTTGGCCACCCACTTGGCCGGCTCCCAGTACTGCACCTGCGAATCCCACAGGCCGGTGCCCACGAACAGCGCCGGGTACGCCTGCTGCTTCACGTTGTCGTAGGGCGAGTAGGACAGCATGTAGTCGTAATACTGCTTCTGCTCGGGGTTGCCCCACTCGTCGTATTCGTTGGTGGTCAGCGGAATGGTCGGGTCGAGCATGGTGGTGACCACGTCGACGAACGGTACCTGCGCCACCATCACCCGGTAGTCCTGCGGCGCCTGGTTGGCCACGGCGCCCATCAGCAGGCCACCGGCGCTGCCGCCGGACGCGGCGACGCGATCCTTCGCCGCCCAGCCCTGCGCCACCAGGCCGCGGGTGACGTCGATGAAGTCGTTGAAGGTGTTCTGCTTGTGCAGCAGTTTGCCGTTCTCGTACCAGTCGCGGCCCATCTCCTGGCCGCCACGGATATGGGCGATGGCATACACCACGCCACGATCGAGCAGGCTCACCGCGGTCTGGTTGAAGTACGGATCCATCGACATGCCGTAGCTGCCATAGGCGTACTGGAACAGCGCGCCCTTGCCATCCTTCTGGTAGCCCTTGCGGTAGACCAGCGACACCGGCACCTTCACGCCATCGCGCGCGGTGATCCAGACACGATCGGTTTCGTACTTCGACGCGTCATAGCCGATCACCGGTTGCACCTTCAGCTGGCGGCGCTCGCCGGTGGCGGTGTTCAGCTCGAACACGGTGGTCGGGGTGGTCATCGAGGTGTAGACGTAGCGCAGCCACGGCGTATCGGCCTCGGTGTTGTCGCCCAGGCCCATCGAGTACGCCGGCTCATCGGCCTTCACGTAGTCGCTGCGGCCATCCTTGAACAGCAGGCGGATGCGTTCCAGGCCCTCGGAACGTTCGGCGATGGCGGTGTACGCATCGAACAGCTCGAAGCCTTCGATGAACACCGCATCGTCATGCGCGATCCAGTCCTTCCACTGTGCGCGCGAGGTCGCATCGGTCGGTGCGGTGACCAGCTTGAAGTTCTTCGCACCGTCGTTGGTGCGGATCACCCAGCGGCCGTCGTAGTGGTCAGCGTCGTACTCCACATCGCGCTGGCGCGGCGCCAGTACGGTGAACGTGGTCGGGTCGCTGGCCGGCGCGTAGCGCTCTTCCGAGGACACGGTGCTGTGCACACCGATGGTGATGAAGCGATCGTCGCGGGTGCGGCCGATGCCCATGTAGAAGCTGTCGTCCTTCTCTTCGTAGACGACGGTGTCGGCACTGGCCGGGGTGCCCAGCACGTGCTTCTTCACGCGTACGGTCAGCAGCGTTTCCGGATCGTTCTCGACATACAGCACGGTGCGGTTGTCGTCGGCCCAGACCAGGTCGCCGGAGCTGCCGGTGATCACATCGGGCAGCACCTTGCCGGTGGCCAGGTCCTTGAAGCGGATGGTGTACTGGCGGCGACCGACATCGTCATCGGCCCAGGCCAGCAGCTGGTTGTCCTGGCTGACTTCCATCGAGCCGACGCTGAAGTAGCCCTTGCCGGCGGCCATCGTGTTGACGTCCAGCAGGATTTCCTCGGCGGCATCCATGCCGCCCTTGCGGCGTGCGTGGATCGGGTAGTCCTGGCCGGTCTCGAAGCGGCTGTAGTACCAGTAGCCGCGCTCGCGCGCCGGCACACTGGAATCGTCCTGCTTGATGCGGCCGACGATCTCCTTGTACAGGGTGTCTTCCAGCGGCTTCAGCGGCGCCAGCAACTGGTCGGCGTAGGCATTCTCGGCCTGCAGGTAGGCCAGCATGTCCTTGTTCTCGCGCTTGTCGTCGCGCAGCCAGTAATAGTCGTCGTTGCGGGTCGCGCCGAACGGCGCCTTGACCACATGCGGATGCTTGGCGGCATCCGGCGGAACGGGCGGCGTGGCGGCGGTGGCAGTGGTGGTCATCAGGCTGGCAAGCAACAGGCAGAGGGTGGATTTCATGAGATAAGGCTCCTTGAGCCGCAATGCAATGGCGTCCTTGTGCTCGAGTCTGGGTTGCAGGAGGGTTGCGGGCAACCCTGCGGATCGTCATGGGTCGTGCTTGCCGCTGGCCGGCAACCTTGGGATAAACAGAGGCGGGTGGTTGCCGGCCAGCGGCCGGCACTTCCAGGACGCGCGGCGTACCATGGGCACATGAGTACCCTGCCCCACACGCCGGGCTACAGCCGGCGCAGCCATGAAATCGCTCCGTTCCACGTGATGTCCCTGCTGGCCCGCGCGCAGGCGCTGGAACAGGCGGGCCACGATGTGATCCACCTGGAAATCGGCGAACCGGACTTCACCACGGCCGAACCGGTCGTGCGTGCCGGCCAGGCCGCATTGGCCGCCGGCCATACCCGCTACACCGCCGCACGTGGCCTGCCGGCCCTGCGCCAGGCGATCAGTGGTTTCTATCGCAGCCATTACGGGCTGGATATCGATCCCGAACGCATCCTGGTCACTCCCGGCGGCTCCGGTGCGCTGCTGCTGGCCAGCAGCCTGCTGGTCGATCCGGGCCGCCACTGGCTGCTGGCCGACCCCGGATATCCCTGCAACCGTCATTTCCTGCGCCTGGTGGAAGGCGGTGCACAGCTGGTTCCGGTCGGCCCGGACACCGCCTACCAGCTCACGCCGTCGCTGGTGGAACAGCACTGGAATGCCGACAGCGTCGGCGCACTGGTGGCCTCCCCCGCCAATCCGACCGGCACCGTGCTGTCCGCCGACGAACTGGCGGCACTGTCGCAGGCCCTGCACGCGCGTGGCGGCCATCTGGTGGTGGACGAGATCTACCACGGCCTGACCTACGGCCTGGATGCACCCAGCGTGCTGCAGGTGGATGACAGCGCGTTCGTGCTGAACAGCTTCTCCAAATATTTCGGCATGACCGGCTGGCGGCTGGGTTGGCTGGTGGCGCCGCCGGCGGCGGTGCCGGACCTGGAGAAGCTGGCACAGAACCTGTACATCAGCGCGTCGAGCATCGCCCAGCATGCCGCACTGGCCTGCTTCAGCGAGGAATCGATGTCGATCTTCGAACAGCGCCGCGAGGCGTTCCGCCAGCGTCGCGACTATCTGCTGCCGGCGCTGCGCGAGCTTGGTTTCCGCATCGAAGTGGAACCGCAGGGTGCGTTCTACCTGTACGCCGACGTCAGCGCGTTCACCGATGACGCGCAGGCGTTCTGTGCGCACTTCCTGGAAACCGAACACGTGGCGTTCACCCCGGGCCTGGATTTCGGTTTCCATCGCGCCAACCAGCATGTGCGCCTGGCCTATACCCAGGAAGTGCCGCGGCTGCAGGAGGCGGTGGCGCGGATTGCACGCGGGTTGAAGAGCTGGGGCGCCTGATCGATCTGCGCGAACGGCATCCACGCATGGCGTGGATCTACTGACCCAGCGCACGATACGTAGGTAGATCCACGCCATGCGTGGATACGTGAACCCAACGAAAAACGCCGCCCTGGGGCGGCGTTTTCCGTTCTGCTTATTTACCGCCCAACCGCTCCCACAGGAAGCTGTAGGCCAGCGCCGACATGTGTGCGGCCTGCGCGTTGTTGGCTGCGCCGCCGTGGCCACCTTCGATGTTCTCGTAGTAGGTCACGTCCTTGCCGGCGTCGATCATCTTCGCCGCCATCTTGCGGGCATGGCCCGGGTGCACGCGGTCATCGCGGGTGGAGGTGGTGAACAGCACCGGCGGGTAGTTCTTCTTCTCGTTGAACAGATGGTACGGCGAGAAGGTCTTGATGAACTCCCAGTCGCTGGTATCCGGGTTGCCGTACTCGGCCATCCACGAGGCACCGGCCAACAGGTGGCTGTAGCGCTTCATGTCCAGCAGCGGCACCTGCACCACCACTGCACCGAACAGCTCCGGGTACTGGGTCAGCATGTTGCCGGTCAAAAGGCCACCGTTGCTGCCACCCTGCACGCCCAGGTGCTTGGCGCTGGTGATCTTGCGCTTGACCAGATCGCGCGCCACCGCAGCCATGTCTTCATAGGCCTTGTGACGGTTCTGCTTCAGCGCTGCCTGGTGCCAGCGCGGGCCGTACTCGCCACCACCACGGATGTTGGCGACCACGTACACACCGCCCTTCTCCAGCCAGGCGCGGCCCATGCCACCGGAGTAATTCGGGGTCAGCGAGATCTCGAAGCCACCATAGCCGTACAGCAGGGTCGGGTTGGAGCCGTCCAGCTTCATCGCCTTGTCGTGCACCACGAAGTACGGCACGCGGGTGCCGTCCTTGCTGGTGGCGAAGTGCTGCTCGATCACCTTGCCCTTGGCATCGAAGAAGGCCGGCATGGTCTTCAACGTTTCCGGCGCCTGGCCGATCTCGGCCAGAGCCAGCGTGGTCGGGGTCAGGTAGTCGGTGGCGGTCAGCCACACCGCATCGCTGTCGTTGCTGTCCACTGCGCCCACCGCCAGCGTGCCAAAGGCCGGCGCGCCGACGAAGCGGCTGGTCTGCCAGCCATCGGCGCCCGGGGTCAGCACCGACAGGCGGTTCTTGACGTCATCCAGCACGTTCAGCACCAGGTGGCTCTTGGTCCAGGTGGCGCCGGCCAGCGAGGTGGTCGCGGTCGGGGTGAACAGCACCTCGAAGTCGCGCTTGCCGGCCAGGAAGTCGTCCAGCTTCGTCGCCAGCAGCGAACCGGACGCGTAGGTCTTGCCGCCTACGGTCCACGGATCGCGCAGTTCCAGGGTCAGCCACTGTTTGTGCAGGCCCTTCTCGGCCGAGTTCGGCGCGTCGATCTTGGTCAGCGTGCCATCGTCGCCACGCAGGTAGAGCTCGTTGTTGTAGAACGCCAGCGTGCGGCTGACCAGGTTGCGCTCGAAGCCCGGGGTGTCATCGTGCATCGCCGCGATGTACATGTCTTCCGGCTTGCCTTCGTACACCACGGTGGCCGAGGTCATCGGCGTGCCGCGCTTCCACAGCTTGGCCACGCGCGGGTAGCCGGAGGTGGTCATCGAGCCCGCACCGAAGTCGGTGTAGACGAACACGGTGTCGCGGTCGACCCAGTTGAGGCCGCCCTTGGACTCGGGACGGAAGAAGCCGTCCTTGATCCAGGTCTTGTTGGCCAGGTCGAACTCACGGGTGACGTCGGCGTCGGCGCCACCGCGCGACAGCGCGATCAGGCAGCGGCTGTAATCCGGGCGCAGGCAATCGGCGCCGTGCCAGACCCAGTTCTCACCCTCGGCCTTGTTCAGCGCATCCAGGTCGAGCACGGTTTCCCACTGCGGCGAGGCCTTGCGGTACTCGGCCAGGGTGGTGCGCCGCCACAGGCCGCGCTCGTGCTGCTGGTCCTTCCAGAAGTTGTAGTAGTAGTCGCCGATCTTCTGCACGCCGGGGATCTTGGCATCGGAGTCGAGCACCTCGCGGATGCTGGTCTCCATCTGCTTGAAGGCCGGGGTCTGCGCCAGGCGCGCCTCGGACTTGGCGTTCTGTTCCTTGACCCAGGTCAGCGGCTTGTCGCCGGTGACGTCTTCGAGCCAGGCGTAGCGATCGGTGTCTTCAGCGGCCACGGCGGTCCCCACCGAGGCAGCGGTCATCATGCCGGCCAGCAGGCAGGCGGAAGCGAGTCGAGACATTGCAGCTCCAGGCAGTCATAAGCCGTGGAACGCTAGCATGGATCGCCGCGGCCGCCCCCGTGTCGAAGGTCAGGCCGCGGCGGTGGAGCCGCGACGGCCTCGCGCCGCCCCGCCGCTACGGCGACGTGCCTGTCCACCGGTACGACGCGCCAGCCGCAGCCACGACAGGCGCGGCAACGGAAAGCGCAGCAACGCCCACCAGGCCACCAGCGGCATGCCCACCAGCCACATGGGTAGCCAGCCCAGCCAGGCACTGCTGCCGCGCGCGGCCGGCCAGACCAGTACCAGCGCCATACCGGCCAGGGCCAGCTGCTGCACGCTGCGCAGCAGGCGCGGGTCGGCACGCTCGAGAATGACGCGTTCAGTTGCAGAGCGGCGGACGGAACGTGCGTTCATGGGGCTTCTCCGGTGGACAATGCAACACAGCATGGGCAACCCCCTTCTCACAGGTTGCGACACCATTGACGGATCGCGTGCACACAGTCGACCATGCGCGTGCAAGCCCACTGGAGCCCGCTCCCGCATGACTTCGATCCGCCCGCTCTGCGCCGCGCTGCTGGCCCTTTCCCTGGCCGGCCCCGCCGTGGCCGCCAGTGAGCCGCCGTCGCCCCGTACCAGCGCCCCTGGTGCGGCTGCCCTGGACGCACCGATCGACCTGAAGCGCTTCATGGGCACCTGGTACGTGATCGGCCGCGTGCCGAACTTCATCGAGCGCGGCCATGTGGCCAGCGTCAATAACTACGAACTGCGCGACGAGCACAAGGTCGGCATTACCTACCGCTACCGTGATGGCTTCGGCGAACCGCTGCAGGAAGTGCGTGCCCGCGCCAGCGTCGACCCGGACAGCGGCAACCACGGCTGGCGCACCTGGTTCTACCGTGTCGTGCCTACGCATTCGAGGGTGCTGGAAGTAGCGCCGGATTACTCGTGGGCACTGATCGGCTACCCGGGCCGCGAAATGGCCTGGATCTTCTCGCGTACGCCGGACATGGACAAAGCCCTGTACAAGGAGCTGGCCGAGCGCCTGCGTGACGAGTACGGCGTGAACACCGACAAGCTCAAGCGCGTGCCGCAGCACCCGGAGCAGGTCGGCAAGCTGGGCTACGAAGTACCGAACGTGCGTTGATTGCAGGTGGGATTGCCGGCCAGCGGCCGGCACTACCGTTTCCAGGCAATGGGGTAGAGCCGGCCGCTGGCCGGCTGCCGCGATGCACCGGGCGACGCCGGGGGCAGCGCCCCGGCGCCTCGTCATTTGCGGCTGTAATGCGCGACCAGGCGGTCGCCGAGCATCTGCAGCAGCTGCACCAGCACCAGCAGCAGGACCACGGTAACCAGGGCCACGTCGGTGTGCGAGCGCTGGTAGCCGTCGCGGAACGCCAGGTCGCCGAGGCCGCCGGAGCCGATCGCGCCGCCCATCGCGGTGAAGCCGATCAGCGCCACGGTGGTGACCGTCGCACCGGCGATCAGGCCGGGGCGCGCCTCGGGCAGCAGCACGCGGGTGACCAGCTGCCAGGTGGTGGCACCCATCGACTGGGTCGCTTCGATCACGCCACGGTCCACTTCGCGCAATGCGGTTTCGACCAGGCGCGCGTAGAACGGCGCGGCACCGATCACCAGCGGCACGATCGCACCGCGTACCCCCAGCGACGTCCCCATCAGGAACAGGGTGACCGGGATCAGCACGATCATCAGGATGATGAAAGGCACCGAGCGCAACAGGTTCACCACCAGCGCCAGCACGCCGTAGGCGAACGGACGGCGCTTCATCTGCGGCGCGCCGAACAGGTACAGCAGCACGCCCAGCGGCAGGCCGATGGCCAGGGTCAGCGGCAGCGAACCGAGCAGCATCAGCAGGGTGTCGATGGTGGCCTGGCCGATGTCGGCCCACTTGCCCGCATCCAGGTGGCGGAAGAATCCGCCGGCAGTGGCGATGATCATCGACGCAGCTCCTCAACGTGCACGCCGGCAGCCACGAACGCGGCCTGCGCGGCGGACTGGTCACCGCCCACCAGGGCGACCACCAGCTGGCCATACGGGGTGTCCTTGATCCGGTCGATACGGCCGGACAGGATGTTGTAGTCGACCCCGGTCTCCCGCGCGACACTGCCGAGCAGGGGTTCGTAGGTGTCTCCGCCGAGGAAGGTCAGCCGCACGATGCGGCCACCGACGGCATCGAAATCACGATGCAGCGCGCCTTCGTCCACGTGCTCCGATTCGCTGACGAAACGGCGCGTGGTCGGGTGCTGCGGATGCAGGAACACCCGGGTGACCGGCCCGGTCTCGACCATCTGGCCGGCGTCGAGCACGGCGACACGGTCGCAGACACGGCGGATCACATCCATCTCGTGGGTGATCAGCACGATGGTCAGGCCCAGCTCGCGATTGATCTTCGACAGCAGCGACAACACCGAGGCGGTGGTCTGCGGGTCCAGCGCACTGGTGGCCTCGTCGCACAGCAGGATCTGCGGGCGTGTCGCCAGCGCACGGGCGATGCCGACGCGCTGCTTCTGGCCACCGGACAGCTGTGCGGGGTACTTCTGCGCATGCGCCTCCAGGCCCACGGTCTGCAGCAACTCGGCCACGCGCGCGTCGATCTCCGCCTTCGGCGTGCCGGCCAGCTCCAGCGGGAAGGCGACATTGCCGGCCACCGTGCGCGACGACAGCAGGTTGAAGTGCTGGAAGATCATGCCGATGCGCCTGCGCAGCGCGCGCAGGCCATCCGCGTCCAGTGCGGTGACATCCTCGCCACCGATCAGCAGGCGACCACCGCTGGGCTCTTCCAGGCGGTTGATCATGCGGATCAGGGTCGACTTGCCGGCGCCGGAATGGCCGATGATGCCGAATACCTCACCGGCCTCGATGGTCAGGTCCAGCGGCTGCAGCGCGCTGACTGCGCGGCCGGCAACGGCATAGGATTTGTGCAGGCGCTGGAACTCGATCACGGGCGTGGCTCACCGGCTGGGTGACGGAAGGGGGCGTGCAGCCTACCAGCGCAGGCGGTCGCGCGCCCGCGCCATGGGCAAGAATGTTATTCCTTTTGGTTCTAAGTCGCCCGCACCCGGTAGTGTCGGCCGCTGGCCGGCACCTGCAGCGATCCCTCCGGGGCAAGGAGTTGCCGGCCAGCGGCCGGCACTACCCCGGCTCAGGGATGATCCAGCGGCTTCGGCGGTTCCTGCCGGTTCACCCGCTCACGGTGCAGCAGGTACAGCCCCGAGGCGACGATGATCGCCGCGCCCACCCAGGTATAGCTGTCCGGCAGCTGGCCCCAGAAGGCCAGGTCCCAGCCGATCACCCACACCAGGCCGCTGTACTCCAACGGCGCGATCATCGACGCCTCGCCCAGCTGGAAGGCCTTGGTCAGTGCGATCTGACCGAGCGCTCCGGCCAGACCCATGCCGGCGATCAGCGGCGCATGCTCCAGCTGCAGCGGCACCCAGCCGGGAAGGGCCAGCAGGCCGGCACCGATGGCCATGATCACCAGGAACCAGACCACCATCGACTGCGAGGTATCGGTGCGGGTGAGCAGGCTGACCGTGATCGCCGCCACGGCATACGCGGTGGCCGCGGCCAGCACCATCAGCCCCGGCACCGAAATGAAGCCGTCCACGCCCGGCCGCAGCACCACCAGCACGCCGACCAGGCCGATGCCGATGGCCACCCAGCGCCGCGGGCCAACCCGCTCACCCAGCAACGGCACCGACAGCGCGGCGATCAGCAGTGGGGCAACGAAATAGATGGTGTAGGCGGTGGACAGCGGCAGGTCACGCAGGGCGAACACGAAGCAGCCGATCATCGCCATGCCCAGCCCACCACGCAGCAGGTGCAGGCCCCAGCGGCGCGGGATCAGCGAGCGCGGGCCGGCGCTGATCAGCACCCAGACCAGCACGAACGGCAACGAAGCCGCACCACGCAGGAAGGTCACTTCCAGGGTCGGATAGCTGGCCGACAGCTGCTTCATGCCGGCGTCCATCAGCGAGAAACAGGCGACCGCCGCAACCATCCAGGTCACCGCGCGCGAGGGAGAGCGTTGCAGGTTCATGGCCCATTATCGCCCGCCTGTTGCTCTTATGTAGCGCCGAGCCATGCTCGGCGGGCCGCCTTGTAGAGTCGAGCCATGCTCGACTGCTCTTCACAAAGCAGCCGAGCATGGCTCGGCGCTACAAGGGAGGGAGCGAGTCGAGCATGGCTCGACTCCACAAAACGGGTATGCAGCCAGCACGATAGAATGACCGCCACTGAATCCTGCGGAGCATCGCCCATGCCCTCCTTCGACGTCGTGTCCGAAGTCGACACCCACGAGCTGACCAACGCCATCGACCAGGCCAACCGCGAACTGGCCACCCGCTTCGACTTCAAGGGCGTGGACGCCAAGTTCGAACGCGATGGCGATGTCATCAATCAGACGGCGCCGACCGAGTTCCAGCTCAAGCAGATGAACGACATCCTGCGCGCACGCCTGGCCGCGCGCGGCATCGACGTGCTCAGCCTGGAGTTCGGCGACATCGAAACCAACCTGGCCCAGGCCCGGCAGAAGATCACCGTCAAGCAGGGCATCGAGCAGAAGATCGCCAAGAAGATCGCGGCGGCACTGAAGGACGCCAAGCTGAAGGTGGAAAGCCAGATCAACGGCGACAAGCTGCGCGTGCAGGGCAAGAAGCGCGACGATCTGCAGGACGCCATCGCCGTGCTCAAGGCCGGCAAGTTCGAACTGCCGCTGCAGTTCAACAACTTCCGCGACTGATGCCCCCGCCGGGACCTGCCCGGTGGACTACGCGGTCAATCGCGCAGCAGCTTGTACAGCGTGGTGCGCGAGATTCCCAACTGGCGTGCGGCCAGGCTGAGGTTGCCGTCAGCGGCCAGGGCCGCGCGACGCGCGGCCTCACGCTGCTGGTCACGCAGCAGCGGCGCGCCTGGGTCTGCCGGGGTGCTTCGCACAGTAGACCGGTGCGTCGCGCCCCGCGGCCCCTGCAGACGCTGCAGGTAGACCGCACTGCCCTCGCCCAACCGGACCCGATGCGCTGCGCCCGGTTGCAGCAGCCGACGCCGTTGCGCCGCACTGGCACCGGCAAACAGCGCTTCCAGACCCAGCAGCGGCAACGGCCCGCGCCGTGGCAGGCCCAGCAGGCGCCGTGCAACGCGGTTGGCTGCACGCAGCTGGCCATCCTCCTGCACCGCCAGCAGTCCCTGCAGCGGTGACGCCAGCCAGCGCGGATCATGTTGCACGGCGAGCAGATGCACGTCGGTGAGGCTGTGGAACAAGCGATTTTCGCTAGCCAGCGCAGCCTGCCGGAAATAGCCCTGCAGCAGCGCGGGATCGCGCTCGCCAAGACCGGTGATATCGATCACTCCGCAGACCCGACCGTCGAGATCGTGCAGTGGCTCGCTCAGGCAGAACACCGGCGCGAACCGCTGCAGGTAGTGTTCGTTGCCGCGCACCAGTGCCGGCACATCGTCGGCCAGGCTGACCGCTGGCGCAGTGGTGCCGATCTCGGTCTCGCCCAGCTGTCGCCCGACCTGGATCGGCCGCAGCAAGGGAGCATCTTCCAGCCCGTGGGCCTGCTGCGCGATCACCATGCCGTCGCGGTTGGCGCAGAACATCGTCCAGCCACGCCCACCGAAGGCCGCCCAGAGCTGTTCCAGCTCCGGCTGCACGCAACGCGCCAGGCGCCGGTCATCGGGATGGGACAGATGGCGGCCATCGCCCAGCAGCGGCCGATAGTCCGGCTCCTGCCCCGGCTGCAGGCCCGCTGCGCGCGAACGCAGCCATGACTGCTGCAGCGGCAGCGGCAACACGCCCAATGAGCGCGCATCGCCGTCGGCGAAAGCGGTACGTGCCGCCACCAGTTGTTGCTGCCCGACTGTCGTGGCCATCATGGACGCAGCGTACACCCGCCAGCGGCAACGTCATGTTACGTCTCGGCAACGGAGCGTTTCCGTTTCAAGACGCGTTCAAACAAAGGGGCAGAGCCGTTATGGAAAACGGATCTGCCCCATGCCGGCCAGCGGCCGGCACAACCAACAGGGGAAACTACGCCGCGATGCGCAGCACCGGCTTCAGGGTGATGCCACGGGTGCTGTCTTCGGCCGCCTGGTTGATCTGTTCTAGCGGATAGAACTTCACCAGTTTGTCGAACGGGAAGCGTCCCTGCTGGAACAGGGTCACCAGCTGCGGAATGAACACCTGCGGCACACTGTCGCCCTCGACGATGCCGCGGATGCTGCGACCGCCGAGCAGCAGGTTGTTCACATCGAAACTGGCGGTGGTGCCCAGCTTCGGCGCACCGACCACGCCCATCATGCCCAGCCCACCCAGCGCCTCGACGCCAGCGGACAGCACGTCCGGACGACCGGTCGATTCCAGCGCGAAGTCAGCACCCCCACCCGTGATCGCACGCACCGCCTCGACCACATCGGTCTCCCGGCTGTTGACCACGTGGGTGGCCCCCAGCTCCAGAGCAAGCTCCAGGCGCGAAGGCACCACGTCGATGGCAATGATGGTGGTGGCCCCGGCCACCTTGGCCGCCATCACCGCGCTCAGGCCCACCGCACCGGCACCATAGCTTGCAAAGCTGCTGCCCGACCGCACCTGCAGCGAGTTGAGCACCGCACCGGCACCGGTCTGGATGCCGCACCCCAGCGGGCCCAGCAGTTCCAGTGGTGCGTCATCAGGCACCTTGATCGCATTGATCTCGCGGGCCAGCGCGTAGGTGGCAAACGAGGACTGGGCGAAGAAATGATCGTGCAGCGGCTGGCCCTGCGCATCGGTGATGGCGGTATGGCCGTGGCCATCATCGCCACCGAAGTTCAGGGCGAAGAAATCCCTGCAGTAAGCACCGTGTCCACCCCGGCAGGGATTGCAGTGACCACAGGCGCCGTAGGTCAGCACCACGTGATCCCCCGCCTTGAGGTCGCGCACGTTCGGGCCAACCGCTTCGACGATGCCCGCCCCCTCATGGCCCAGCACCGCCGGCAGCGGCACCGGATAGTACTGATCGCGCACGATCAGGTCGGTATGGCACAGGCCGGTGGCCACCACCTTCACCAGCACCTCGTCGTCCTGGGGACCGCGCAGCGTCGCCTGCTCGATGACGAAGGGCTGCTCCTTGCCGCGTACCACGGCGGCGGTGATCTCACGCGTTGCGTTGTTGTCGTTCATCGTGATGGCTCCTTCGATCAGATCGGGTAAGCGGGCGCTTCGCCCTTGACGGTCAACCACTGCCACTGGGTGAACTCCTCGCCGTTGGCCGGGCCACCGATGCTGGTGCCGTTGCCGGACGCGCCGACGCCGCCGAAGGGGTTGATCACCTCGTCATTCACGGTCTGGTCGTTGATGTGCAGCAGACCGGTACGCAGGCGCTCGCCGATCTTCAG
This sequence comes from Stenotrophomonas sp. 99219_Sma, assembly GCF_056480785.1. Classification (NCBI taxonomy): domain Bacteria; kingdom Pseudomonadati; phylum Pseudomonadota; class Gammaproteobacteria; order Lysobacterales; family Lysobacteraceae; genus Stenotrophomonas; species Stenotrophomonas sp. 99219_Sma. The sequence goes on from NZ_CM151117.1 coordinate 4,000,785, forward strand.
CGCGCGGCCGACGTTGCTGGACACGATCGCCATCGACAGCCCGTACTCGCTGTCGTTGGCCAGGCGCACGGCTTCGTCGTCATCGTCGAACGGCACCACCACCGCTACCGGCGCGAAGATTTCCTCGCTGAAGGCCGGATTGTCGGCCGCAACGTTGCCGAGCACGGTGGGTGCGAAGAACAGCTCCCGGTGCGTGCCGCCCGCTTCCAGCGTGGCACCGGCCTGCACCGCCTGCTCGACCACGCGTGCAGCATGGTCGCGCTGGCCAGCATTGATCAGCGGGCCGATCGCCACGTCCTCACGTGCCGGGTCGCCTACCTTCAGCGCGTTGGCCTTGGCCACCAGTTTCTGCAGGAACGTGTCGTGGATCTTCCGGTGCACCAGCACGCGGCCGGTCGCCATGCAGATCTGGCCCTGGTGCAGGTAGACGCCCCACGCGGTGTTGGCCACCGCCAGGTCCAGGTCCGCATCGTCCAGGATGATCAACGAATTCTTGCCACCCAACTCCAGCGAAACCTTTTTCAGGTGCTTGCCCGCCGCTTCGCCGACCTTGCGCCCGGCGGCGGTGGAACCGGTGAACTGGATCATCGCCACGTGCGGGTCACTGGTCAGCGCGGCCCCGGCCGCGCCATCGCCGGGCAGCATGTGCAGCACGCCTGCCGGCAGGCCCGCCTGCTCGAACAGGCGTGCGATCACCGCGCCACCACACACTGCCGTACGCGGGTCCGGCTTGAGAACCACAGCGTTGCCCAGCGCGATCGCCGGGGCCACCGCACGCATCGCCAGATAGAGCGGGAAGTTGAACGGCGAAATGACCCCGACCACACCCAGCGGGCGGCGCCGCGCCAGATTCAGCTTGCCCGGCTCGGACGGCAGGATCTCACCCGTGCTGCGCGACGGCAGTGCGGCGGCCTCGTGCAGCGCCTTGATCGTCACCTTGGTCTCGAAGCCGGCCTTCAGGCGGGTCGAGCCGCTTTCGCGCACCAGCCACTCGACCAGGGTGTCGATGTTCTCTTCGGCCAGACGCGCGGCCTTGCGCAGCACGTCGGCACGCTGTTCGTAGGGCGCCGCCGCCCAAGCCTGCTGCGCCTGTGCCGCGGCAGCCGCCGAACGCGCGATCTGCGCCGGGTCGGCCAGGCCGATCTCGCCCAGCTCCCGGCCAGTGGCCGGTTCAATCACCGGGTGCCGTTGCGGGGCAGCCTGCCAGTGGCCATCAAAGAAGGCGCCGGCCCAGAGGGCGTCCGGCAGCCACGGGGAAGATGCAGTCATGGGTGTCCTCCTGTGTCGTGCATCCATTCCACGCCCGTCGCCCCGGACTGGCAATCGGCCATCCATCGGTAGCGCGCAACGGTTTGAATCTTCAGGAATTTCCAGCTTCGCCACTGTCCAGTTCCTGCACAGTGGACAGCGCAGCACCGGCACACTGCCTACAATGGCGGCCCCGCCAGCCCACGTGCCCGCCATGACCGATACCTCCCTGCCCACCGATGACCCGATCGCAGCCACCCGCCTGTGGCTGGAGCGCATCGTCATCGGCCTGAACCTGTGCCCGTTCGCCAAGGCGGTGTACGTGAAGGACCAGGTCCGCATCGTGCTCAGCGATGCGACCACGCCGGAAGCGCTGGTTGAACAGCTGGCCGAGGAGCTGGTGCTGCTGCGCGATACGCCGGCCGAGCAGATCGACACGACGCTGATCGTGCATCCGCAGGTGCTGACCGATTTCCTCGACTACAACGATTTCCTCGACAACGCCGATGCGGCGATCGAGGCACTGGACCTGCAGGGCATCCTGCAGGTGGCCAGCTTCCACCCGGACTACCAGTTCGATGGCGTGGCCGCGGACGACGCCAGCAACTACACCAACCGCGCGCCCTTCCCCACCCTGCACCTGCTGCGCGAAGACAGCGTGGCACGCGCGGTGGATGTCTATCCGGACCCGGACGTGATCGTCGAGCGCAACATCCAGACCCTGGACCGCATCGGTGTGGACGGCTGGCATCGCCGCCTGCGCGGCGAAGACCTGACGTGAGCACGGTGCCGCCGATTGCCGCATGGCCGGCCGCGCCACTGTCGGGCAAGGTTGTGCTGGTCACCGGCGGTGCCAACGGCATCGGCCGTGGTATTGCCCAGGCCGTACTTGGTGCCGGTGGACGCGTGCTGATCGGCGACCTGGACGTGGAGGCCGGAGAAGCGTGTCTGGCGGAATGGCAGCGCGGCGAGGATGCCGCGTTCCAGCGCCTGGACATCACCGACGAAGCCAGCGTGCGCGACTTCATCGCCGTGGCCCTGCAGCGTTTCGGCCGTATCGACGGACTGGTGAACAACGCGGGCATCGCCGGTCCACACGGCACAGGGTTGCAGGATATGGACTGGGACGAGTGGCAGCGCCGGCTGTCGTCACTGCACGGTGCATTCCTGTGCAGCAAGCACACGTTGCCTGCACTGACCGCCAGCGCCGCCGGTGCGATCATCAACATCGCCTCCACCCGGGCCTGGCAATCCGAAGCACACAGCGAAGCCTATGCGGCAGCCAAGGGTGGGCTGGTGGCCTTCACCCATGCACTTGCGATCAGCGCCGGTCCGGCGGTGCGTGTGAACAGCATCAGCCCCGGCTGGATCGGCACCACTGCGTGGCAGGCCCCCTCACGGCGCCACGCGCCGGAATACTCAGCCATCGACCATGCGCAACACCCGGTCGGCCGGGTCGGCCGCCCCGAAGACATCGGTGCACTGGCGGTGTACCTGCTGTCGTCGCTGTCCGGTTTCACCACCGGCCAGGACTTCACCGTGGACGGTGGCATGACCCGGAAGATGATCTACGCCGAATGACCCCAAGGCGCGACGCCCGGTAGAGGCCAACCTTGGTTGGCCTGGGCTTTTCGCCAACCAAGGTTGGCGCCTACCAAGGCGTTACGCCATGTCCGAACATTCCGGTAGATCCACGCCATGCGTGGATCGCGGTAACGTGCCAACCAAGGTTGGCACCTACCAAACACCTTACGCCATGCCCGAGTGGCGCAGTAGCGCGTCGATCTGCGGTGCGCGGCCGCGGAAGGCCTTGAAGTTCTCCGCCGCCGGGCGGCTGCCACCACGCGACAGGATCTCATCGCGGAAGCGCGCGCCGGTTTCAGCCAGCGCCTGCGGCGCCTCCTCGAACGCCGCATAGGCATCGGCGCTCAGCACCTCGGCCCACTTGTAGCTGTAGTAACCGGCTGCGTAGCCGCCGGCGAAGATGTGGCTGAACTGATGCGGGAAGCGATTCCAGACCGGCGGATGGTTCACGGCCACTTCCGCACGCACGCGGTCGAGCAGTGCCAGCACGCTGTCCTGCGCCGGTTCGAACTGGCTGTGCAGCAGCATGTCGAACAGGCCGAACTCCAGCTGGCGCACCGTGGCCATGCCGCTGTGGAAGTTGCGTGCAGCCAGCATGCGCTCGTACAGCGCGCGCGGCAGCGGCTCGCCACTGTCCACATGTGCGGTCATCGCCTGCAGGTGCTCCCATTCCCAGCAGAAGTTCTCCATGAACTGGCTGGGCAGCTCCACCGCGTCCCATTCCACGCCGTTGATGCCGGCCACACCCAGTTCGCCGATGCGGGTCAGCAGCTGATGCAGGCCGTGGCCCATCTCATGGAACAACGTGGTTACTTCGTTGTGGCTGAAGGTCGCCGGCTTGCCGTTGGCACCACGGCCGAAGTTGCACACCAGGTAGACCAGCGGCGTCTGCACGCTGCCATCCCCACGCACGCGACGGTTGCGGCAATCGTCCATCCACGCGCCACCGCGCTTGCCTTCGCGCGCGTACAGGTCCAGGTAGAACTGGCCAACCAGCGCGCCCTGCGCATCGACCAGGCGGAAGAAGCGCACATCTTCGTGCCACACCGGCGCGCTGTCCTCCTGCACGCGCAGGCCGTACAGCTGCTTGATCACCGAGAACAGGCCGCCCAGCACCTTCGGTTCGGTGAAGTACTGCTTCACTTCCTGTTCGGAATAGCTGTAACGCGCCTGCTTCAGGCGATCGGCAGCGAATGCCAGGTCCCAGGCCTGCAGGCTGTCGATACCGAGTTGCTCGCGTGCGAACTGTTCCAGTTCAGCACGGTCCTTGGCCGCGAACGGCTTGGCGCGCGAGGCCAGGTCACGCAGGAAACCGAGCACCTCGGCCGGGTCCTGCGCCATCTTGGTCGCCACCGAATAATCACCATACGAACCGAAGCCGAGCAGTGCGGCGAGTTCCGCGCGCAGGGCGAGGATGCGGTCGATGTTGCCGCTGTTGTCCAGCGTGTCATCGCCGAATTCGGACGCACGCTGTGCGCTGGCACGGTACAGGATCTCGCGCAGGTCGCGGTCCTCACCCCAGGTCTGCACCGGCAGGTAGCACGGCATCTGCAGGGTCAGTTTCCAGCCGCTCTTGCCCTCCTTTTCCGCCGCAGCGTGCGCGGCGGCCTTCACGTCCTCCGGCAGGCCGTTCAGTCGCGCTTCGTCCTCGATGATCAGCGACCACGCGTCGGTAGCGTCGAGCACGTTCTGCGAGAACTTCGCCGACAGTGCCGACAGCTCCTCCTTGATCGCCGCGAAGCGCTGCTGTGCCTCGGGCGCCAGCTCGGCACCGCCAAGGCGGAAGTCACGCAGCGTGTTGTCCAGCACCTTGCGCTGGGCCTCGTCGAAGCCCGCGGCCTCCGCGCTGGCGGCCAGTGCCTGGTACTGGCGGTACAGCGCCAGGTTCTGGCCCAGCGCACTGGCGAAGCGGGTCACCCGCGGCAGGTTGCTGTTGTAGGCCTCACGCAGTTCCGGGGTGTTGACCACGCCCTGCAGGTGGCCGACCAGGCCCCAGGCGCGCCACAGCCGCTCGGTGGCATCGTCCAGCGGGGCAACGAAGGTCTCCCAGCGCACCGGCTGCACCTGCTCGGCCGCGCTGACGGCGGCTTCGGCCTCGGCCAGCAGCACGTCCAGCGCCGGCGCCACGTGCTCGGGGCGGATGGCCTCGAAGCGCGGCAGGCCGGAAAAATCGAGCAGGGGGTTGGCAACGGTCACGGTAGATCTCCAGGGTACGGGCCCGGCGGGCGGGCAGCATGCAAGATATGGCGCTGGCAGGCGGGGCTGACAAGGGGGCACGGCCCGGCATTCACGTCGGCCTTACGGTCCCGCGCTGAAGCTCTGGCTGCGGGGGAGTCCGCAGCGGTACGCACCGAACGAGGCCCTACATGGAAGGTCTGGCTGCAGTTGCATCCGCCTCACCGGCCCGGTCACTGGCATTGTCTGCCAGCCCGGCCGAACTGACCTGGATCGCCGCATTGTGCGATGCCGGCGACGACGCCCCGCGTCACCTGCAGCAACTGCAGGCAGTGCTGCAGCAGGGCGGCATGTTCAACGATGCCCAGGAGTGGTACCCGTTCGAGGTGATCGAACGTGGCGCCAGCCAGCTACGGCTGGGCCATGAGCGCGAGTTCGTGATCTGCGTGCTGCTGTGGCTGCAGGCGCTGGCCCAGGGCCGTGCCAGCATTCTGGACCCAAGCCTGCATCTGGATGATCGCGCGATGGACATCGAGGCCTTGCCCGATGCGCTGCGAGATGCAGTGCTGGATGCGTTCACCGCGGCGGGGTACTGAAATCTGTAGCGTCGAGCCATGCTCGACGGCTCTTTCCCGGAGTCGAGCATGGCTCGACTCTACAAGGGCTCTACAATGCTTCCAGGCTGCACCACGGCAGTTCCGGCAGCCCCTGCCCGGCCACTGCCGCCGCCAGCTGCGCATCGGCGCCGTCGACATCGATGCCCTGGCGCGCGTACCACGCCGGGTCGTAATAGCTCTGCGCGTAGCGCTCGCCACTGTCGCACAGGATGCTGACAATGCTGCCCTGGTGGCCCGCGTCTCGCATCCACTGCGCGGCCTGCAGCACACCGATGAAGTTGGTGCCGGTGGAGCCACCGACACGGCGGCCGAGCTGGCGGCTGACATGGCGCATCGCGGCCAGGCTCAGCGCGTCGGGCACCTTCACCATCGCATCGACGCTGGTCGGGATGAAGCTCGGCTCCACCCGCGGCCGGCCGATGCCTTCCACGCGCGAACCACCACTGCAGGTCAGGCCACGCCAGTCCTGCTCACCGGCCACGGCGGCCTGGTAACCGTCGAAGAACACCGACACTTCCGGGTCTGCACAGAGGATGCGGGTGTCGTGCCGGCGGTAGCTGACATAGCGGCCCAGCGTGGCCGCAGTACCGCCGGTACCGGGGCTGCACACGATCCATTCCGGAACCGGGCTGGGCTCCTCGGCCATCTGCTTGAAGATGGACTCGGCAATGTTGTTGTTGGCGCGCCAGTCGGTCGCCCGCTCGGCATAGGTGAACTGGTCCATGAAGTGGCCACCGGTTTCGCGGGCCAGCTTCTCCGATTCACCGTTGAGTTCGCAGGCGCGCTCGACCAGGTGGCAGCGGCCCCCGTGGAACTCGATGGCGGCGATCTTCTCCGGCGAGGTCGTGGCCGGAATCACCGCGATGAACGGCACCCCCAGCAGGCGCGCGAAATAGGCTTCGGAGACGGCGGTCGAGCCGCTGGAGGCCTCGATCACCGGCCGTCCTTCGCGCAGCCAGCCGTTGGTCAACGCATACAGGAACAGCGAGCGCGCCAGCCGGTGCTTGAGGCTGCCGGTGGGATGGCTCGATTCATCCTTCAAGTACACATCGATGCCCGCGAACCCGGGCAGCGCCAGCGGGATAAGGTGGGTATCGGCGGAACGGTTGAAATCGGCTTCGATCTTGCGGATGGCGGCAGCCACCCATTCACGCTGCGACATGGCGGGCAATGCTCAGAACGGAACGGTGCGATCCGCCCATTGTACGTCGCGGTGCCGTCAGGTGACGGCCGGTAGAATGGCCCCATCCGGCCAGCAACGGCCCTGTCTGAAGGACCTCCCCCATGACCATTCCCGCCCTGCGCGATGTCCCCGGCGTCGCCGCCCAGGCCCCGGCCGAGACCACCGGCTTCGTGTTCAACCACACCATGCTGCGGGTGAAGGACATCACCGCCTCGCTGGACTTCTACACCCGCGTGCTCGGCTACCAGCTGATCGACAAGCGCGACTTCCCGGAGGCCCAGTTCAGCCTGTACTTCCTGGCCTACGTGCAGGCCGGCGCGGTGGTGCCGGAAGACGATGCCCAGCGCCGCGTGTGGATGGCCGGCCTGCCGGGTGTGCTGGAACTGACCCATAACCACGGCACCGAGACCCAGGACGGCGCGGTCTACCACGACGGCAACAGCGACCCGCGCGGCTTCGGCCACATCTGCGTGTCCGTGCCGGACATCGAAGCCGCCTGCCAGCGCTTCGAGGACCTGGGCGTGACCTTCCAGAAGCGCCTGACCGATGGCCGCATGAAGAACCTGGCCTTCATCAAGGATCCGGACGGCTACTGGGTCGAGATCATCTCCAACGTCTGACCCAAAAAGGGGACGGAGGGGATTAAGTCGTTTCTGGCACTATTGGCTGGAAGCGACTTAATCCCCTCCGTCCCCTTTTTTGCGAGGTTCGTATGGAAACGATGGAACTGCACCGTGGCCGCCTGATCGACCACATCCAGCTGGTGGTGCGCGACCTGGCCGCCAGCCGGCGCTTCTACCAGGCGGTGTTCGATACGATCGGCATCCCGATCGCCGGCGAAGGCGAGGATTACTTCTGGGCCGATGAGCTGTTCATTTCCAGCGCCAGCAGCGAGGCCGCCGCCGGCCAGCTGACCGGGCGCCACCATCTGGCCTTCCAGGCACGCGACAGCGCCACCGTCGATGCCTTCCATACCGCCGCGATCGCCGCCGGCGGCACCGACAACGGCGCGCCCGGCGAGCGCCCCTACCATCCCGGCTACTACGGCGCCTTCGTGCTCGATCCGGATGGCAACAACATCGAAGTGGTCTATCACGGTCCGGCAAACTACAGTGCCGATTCGGTGAAGGTCACTTTCTGATATCACCGAAGCCGTGAACGAAGAAGCCGGGCAATGCCCGGCTTCTCTGCATCCAAGGGTCCAGCCCTCAGTGGGCGGCCATGTAGATGTCCTGCAGCACGGCCTTTTCCAGCTCCAGCTCGCCCAGCAGGTTCTTCACGATGTCGCCCAGGCTGAGGATGCCCACCAGCAGGGTGCCTTCGGTGACCATCAGATGACGGCGCCGCGAGTATGTCATCAGCGACATGGCCTGCTTCAGGGTCGCTTCCGGCGCAATGCCTTCCAGGCCGGTGGACGGCAGGCTGGAGATCACCCGGCGGCCGGCCTGCGGGCCGTCGTCGGCCAGGGTGCGCACGATGTCCTTCTCGGAAATGATGCCGACCGGGGCATCGTCCTTCATCACCACCAGCGCAGCGATCTTGTTCGCGCTCATCTTGTGGGCGGCGGCACCGATGGTGTCTTCGGCGTCGATGGTGATGACAGCTTCTTTCTTGGATTGCAGGAGTTCGCGGACGTTCATTCTTGTTTCCTGGTGCAGGTCACTAAGTCAAAAAGTGTGCTCTTCCGATACGCCCCCTCCCCGGGAACAGACCTTTCAGCGCACGTCTGGCGCACCCGGCTGCCGGTGGAAATGGATCGGCAGACGACGTGCTGCAACGCGAACGAGGTGGGTTCAACCGCTCAACCCGGCCCTCGGTCAAATCGATTCTACGACTGCGACCATCGGTCACTACCGGCATCGATAGGACAGTTCGTCGTGGGAACCAACTGACGATTCAGAGAATGGCACCGCGGCTGAAACCGCCGCTGAATACAGGCGATGTCGCGCATTAAAGATTGATTGCCTGCTGCCGACAGCGGACAGAACACCCGGCGGCTGTCCCACTTGGCACGACCACCGGCGCAAACGAAAGGGGCCCCACGTGGGGCCCCTTTCGCATGCAGCTTCCAGCGGTTCCGGCGGAGTTACTCCACCGTCACGCTCTTGGCCAGGTTGCGTGGCTTGTCCACGTCGGTGCCACGTGCCAGTGCGGTGTGGTACGCCAGCAGCTGCACCGGGATGGTGTGCACGATCGGGCTGAGCACGCCGGCATGGCGCGGCGTACGGATCACATGCACGCCTTCGGACTCGTTGAAGTTGCTGTCCTGGTCGGCGAACACGAACAGCTCGCCGCCGCGCGCGCGTACTTCCTGCATGTTCGACTTCACCTTCTCCAGCAGGCTGTCGTTGGGCGCGATCACCACTACCGGCATGTCCTCGTCCACCAGCGCCAGCGGGCCATGCTTCAGCTCGCCCGCCGGATAGGCCTCGGCGTGGATGTAGGAGATTTCCTTGAGCTTGAGCGCGCCTTCCAGCGCGATCGGGTAATGCAGGCCACGACCCAGGAACAGTGCGCTGCTCTTGCGCGCGAAACGCTCGGCCCAGGCGGCGATCTGCGGCTCCATGTTCAGCGCGTGCTGCACGCTGCCCGGCAGGAAGCGCAGCTGCTCCAGGTAGTCCGCTTCCTGCGCCGCGTCGATGCGGCCATGCAGCTTGCCCAGCACCACGGTCAGCTGGAACAGTGCGGCCAGCTGGGTGGTGAAGGCCTTGGTCGACGCCACGCCGATCTCGGCGCCGGCGCGGGTGTAGCAGACCAGCTCGCTGGCGCGCGGAATCGCGCTTTCCGGCACGTTGCAGATCGACAGCGTGTGCTTGTGGCCCAGCGACTTGGCGTACTTCAGCGCCTCCATCGTATCCAGCGTTTCGCCGGACTGGGAGATGGTGACGATCAGGTGCTTCGGGTTCGCATAGGCGGCGCGGTAGCGGTACTCGCTGGCAATCTCCACGCTGCACGGCAGGCCGGCGATGGCTTCGATCCAGTAGCGCGCGGTCAGGCCGGCGTAATAGCTGGTGCCACAGGCGATGATCTGCACGCCTTCGATGCCTGACAGCACGGCCTCGGCATTCTTGCCGAACAGTTCGGCCGGGAAACCACCGGCGTCGATCGCTGCCTCGATGGTGTCGCCCAGCGCGCGCGGCTGCTCGTGGATTTCCTTCTGCATGAAGTGGCGGTACGGGCCCAGCTCCAGCGATGCCAGCGATACGTCGGACAGGTGCACCTCGCGCTCGATCGGCTGGTCATGCTCATCGAAGATGCGCACGCCGTCGCGGCGGATTTCGGCGGTGTCGCCCTCTTCCAGGAAGATCACCTTGCGGGTGGCCGAGATCACCGCCGAAACGTCGGACGCCACGAAGTTCTCGCCCTCGCCCAGACCGATCAGCAGCGGGCAGCCCATGCGCGCGCAGACGAAGCGTTCCGGCTCGGCGCGGCTGACCACGGCCAGTGCGTAGGCACCGGTCAGCTCCTTCACCGTATGCTGCAGCGCCACCAGCAGGTCGTCGCCGTCCTTCAGGTGGTGATGGATCAGGTGCGCGATGACTTCGGTGTCGGTCTGCGACTCGAAGGTGTAACCCAGGGCACGCAGCTTCTCGCGCTGCTCCTCGTGATTTTCAATGATGCCGTTGTGCACCAGCGCCACGCCGTGGCTGATGTGCGGATGCGCGTTGGCCTCGGTGACACCACCGTGGGTGGCCCAGCGGGTGTGGCCGATGCCCAGCACTGCATTGAAGCCCTCGGCCTCGGCCGCAGTGGCCATTTCCGACACACGGCCGGTACGACGCACGCGGCGCACATCCGGCCGTTCGGCATGGTCGATCACCGCGATGCCCGAGGAATCGTAACCACGGTACTCAAGGCGCTTCAGGCCTTCGATCAGCACCGGCACTACGTCGCGATCAGCGATCGCACCCACGATTCCACACATGTCACGCGTTTCCTTGAAGACGATCGCCGCATTCTAGCCTGCGGGCCCGCGCTCCCCCTCCTGTCCGCTTAATGAAAGTGTCCGGAAAGGTGTCCGCGGACACCCGGACACTTCAGGGCGCCTCCCAACCCATTGACCCACAAGGAAATAAAGTTGGCACGCTACGTGCTTGGTACCCACTACCACCGTCAGGCACGCACCCGATGATCCGCGACACCTCCGCACAGGACCAGATCGTTTCCTCCGCCCCGGCCGGCACCACCCGCGCCAACTGGCAGCGTTACCGCTGGCCGGCACTGGGCGCCATCGCGCTGCTGGCCGGCATCGGCTGGGCCGTGTACGCCTGGTCCAACGCCAGCCGCTCCTACGACAGCAGCCGCGTGCGCATCGCCGAAGTGAAGCGCGGAGACCTGGTCCGCGACATCGCCGCCGACGGTCGGGTGATTGCCGCCAACAGCCCGATCCTGTACGCCATCTCGGCCGGTACCGTGGACCTGAAAGTCGTTGCCGGTGACGTGGTCAAGAAGGACCAGGAGCTGGCGGTCATCGACAGCCCGGAACTGCGCAGCAAGCTGGCCCAGGAGCAGGCCACCCTGGCCGGCCTGGAAGCCGAGGCCAGCCGCGCCGCGCTGGACGCCACCCTGGCCCGCGCCAAGTCGCGCAAGGAAACCGACCAGGCCACCATCGAGCGCCAGGCCGCCGACCGCGACCTGCAGCGCTACCAGCGCGGTTACGACGGCGGTGCAGTACCGCAGATCGATCTGGCCAAGGCCAAGGACTCGCTGAAGAAGGCCGACATCACGCTGGCCAACGCCACCACCGATGCACGCCTGCAGAGCCAGGGCGCTGACCTGGACGCCCGCAACAAGCGCCTGCTGGCCGACCGCCAGAAGGCCGTCGTGGCTGAAGTGCAGCGCCAGGTGGACGCGCTGACCCTGCGCGCGCCGTTCGACGGCCAGGTCGGCCAGGTGCAGGCCGTCCAGTCCACCAACCTGGCCGCCAATGCGCCCGTGCTGGGCGTGGTCGACCTGTCCAAGTTCGAGGTCGAGATCAAGGTGCCGGAGAGCTTCGCCCGCGACCTGGCGATCGGCATGCCGGCGCAGCTGACCGGCGGCAACGGCAAGCCGTTCCCGGGCGAGATCAGTGCGGTGTCGCCGGAAGTGGTCAACGGCGAGGTCAACGCCCGCGTGCGCTTCGCCAGCGCGCAGCCGGAAGGCCTGCGCCAGAGCCAGCGGATGTCGGTGCGCGTGCTGCTCGACACCCGCAAGGACGTGCTGAAGGTCGAGCGCGGCCCGTTCGTCGAACAGGGCAACGGCATCGCCTACGTGATGGATGGCCGCACCGCAGTGCGGCGTCCGGTGGAACTGGGCGTCAGCAGCCTGGGCGAAGTGGAAATCAAGTCGGGTGTGCAGCCGGGCGACCGCATCGTGGTCTCTGGCAGCGACCTGTTCAAGGACGCCGAACGCGTCTCCGTCAACTGATACCTGATACCTGAATCCTGGAGAGAGGACACCCCATGTACATGCTCGAAATGCGTTCGGTCGCCAAGGTCTTCCGCACCGAACAGGTGGAAACCCACGCACTGCGCTCGCTGGAACTGCAGGTCAAGGAAGGTGAGTTCGTCGCCGTCACCGGCCCGTCAGGCTCCGGCAAGACCACCTTCCTCAACATCGCCGGCCTGCTGGAAACCTTCACCAGCGGCACCTACATGCTTGACGGCCAGGACGTGAGCACGCTGGGCGACGACGCCCGCAGCCGCCTGCGCAACCAGAAGATCGGCTTCATCTTCCAGGGCTTCAACCTGATCCCCGACCTGAACCTGTTCGACAACGTCGACGTGCCGCTGCGCTATCGGAAGATGAGCGCCAACGAGCGCCGCGAACGTATCGAGAAGGCGCTGAGCCAGGTCGGCCTCGGCTCGCGCATGAAGCATTATCCGAATGAACTGTCGGGTGGCCAGCAGCAGCGCGCGGCCATTGCGCGTGCGCTTGCCGGCAGCCCGCGCCTGCTGCTGGCCGACGAACCGACCGGCAACCTGGACACACAGATGGCCCGCGGCGTGATGGAACTGCTGGAGGAGATCAACGCTGCCGGCACCACCATCGTGATGGTCACCCACGACCCGGAACTGGCTGCGCGCGCGCAGCGCAACGTGCACATCGTCGATGGCCAGGTGACCGACCTGGTGCGCGAGCCGGTGCTGGCCACCCCGCCGCGCCACATCGTCGCCGTCAACGAGTGAGGGCCCGACCATGTTCGCCTACTACGCCCGATTGGCGGTGCGCAGCTTCCGCCGCAACAAGGTACTGACCGCGTTGATGGTGATCGCTATCGCGCTAGGCATCGGCGCCTCGATGACCACGTTGACCGTGTTCCACGTGCTGTCCGGTGACCCGATTCCCGGCAAGAGTGACCGCCTGTTCTATGTGCAGCTTGATGCCGCGACCGGCGCCTATGTCGCTGGCGAGGAACCGGAAACCCAGCTGACCCGCTTCGACGGTGAAGCCCTGCTGCGCGAAGCCAAGGGCGAGCGCCAGGCACTGATGAGCGGCGGCGGCGGTACCATCGAACCGGACAACAGCACTCTCAAGCCCTTCAGCATCGACACCCGCTGGACCTCGGCCGACTTCTTCCCGATGTTCGAGGTGCCCATGCAGTACGGCCGCCCCTGGACGCGCGAGGACGATGAAGGCCGTGCACGCGTGGTGGTCATCTCCAAGGCGCTCAATGACAAGCTGTACCAGGGCGCCAACAGCGTCGGCCGCGACCTGCGCATGGAAGGGCAGAGCTACCGCATTGTCGGCGTGATGAAGGAATGGAGCCCGGAGCCGCACTTCTACGACCTGACCACGGGCAGCTACGGCAAGAACGAGGACCTGCTGCTGCCGATCTCCACCTCCTTCGACCTGAAGCTGGGCAACAACGGCAACATGAACTGCTTCGGCGAGAATCCCGACGGCAACAGCTACTCGCTCAATGCACCGTGCGCATGGCTGCAGTACTGGGTGGAGATGGACCCGGCCAAGGCCGCCGACTACCGCCGCTACCTGGAGAACTATTCGACCCAGCAGCGCGAGGCCGGCCGCTTCAAGCATCCGCCGAACGTGCGCCTGCGCACCGTGATGGAATGGCTGGACTTCAATGGCGCGGTCCCCAGCGATGTGCGCCTGCAGCTGTGGCTGGCGCTGGGCTTCCTGGGTGTCTGCCTGGTCAACACGGTGGGCCTGCTGCTGGCCAAGTTCCTGCGCCGCAGTGGTGAGATCGGCGTGCGCCGCGCCCTCGGTGCCAGCCGTGGCCAGATCTTCCTGCAGTGCCTGGTGGAAGCCGGTGCGGTCGGTGTGGTCGGTGGCGTGCTGGGTATCGGTCTGGCCCTGCTTGGCCTGTTCGCGGTGCGCCAGCAACCGGTGGAATACGCAAAGCTGGCCCACCTGGACGGCAACATGCTGCTGCTCGCGCTGGGCCTGACCCTGCTCGCCAGTCTTGCCGCCGGGTTCCTGCCCGCCTGGCGCGCCATGCAGGTCACCCCGGCCATCCAGCTCAAGTCGCAGTAAGCACCCGAACGAGGACTCCCATGGACATCCGCCCCATCCTCAGCACGCTGCGCCGGCACAAGACCGCCGCTGCCCTGATCGTGCTGGAAGTCGCACTGACCTGCGCCATCGTCTGCAACGCGCTGTTCCTGGTCAGCCAGCGCGTGGAGAAGATCAGCATGCCCAGCGGCATCGCCGAGAGCGAACTGGTCATGTTGCGCGTCAGCGGCATCGGCAAGCAGACCGACGCCATGGCCCGCACCCGCGAGGACCTGGCATCGCTGCGCGCGATTCCCGGCGTCAGCAACGTCACCATCATCAACCAGGTCCCCTTCCGCAACGGCTCCTCCAGCAGCAGCATTTCGCGTGTGATCGACCAGGAACGGCCGACCACCAACGCCTCGATGTACACCCTGTCCGAGAACGGGCTGGCCACGATGGGCATCAACCTGATCGCAGGCCGCGATTTCCTGCCCGACGAATACCAGAACTTCGAAGACGCCAGCAAGGGCGGCGCAAAGGAGAACGCGATCCCGGTCATCCTCACCCAGGCCACCGCCGCCAAGATGGAACCCAATGGCAGTGCGCTGGGCAAGACCTACTACATGGGCAAGCAGCCGCTGCATGTGGTCGGCATCGTCGACACGCTCAGCACGCCCAACGGCTGGAATGACAACTGGACCAACTCGATGCTGCTGCCCATGCGGCGCACCTTCGACGAAGGTGGCACGTATGTGCTGCGCACTTCGCCGGAACGCCGCAAGGAAGTACTCGATGCCGGTGCCGCCGCGCTGGAACGCAACGACCCCAACCGGCTGATGCGCGACAAGCTGACCTATGAAGACCAGCGCAAGGACTTCTTCAAGAACGACCGCGCGATGGTCGGCCTGCTGATCACCGTCAGCATCTCGCTGCTGGTGGTCACCGCGCTGGGCATTATCGGCCTGGCCAGCTTCTGGGTGCAGCAGCGCAGCAAGCAGATCGGCATCCGCCGTGCGCTGGGCGCGACCCGCGGGCAGATCCTGCGCTACTTCCAGACCGAGAACTTCCTGCTGGCCACGCTGGGCATCGTGCTGGGCATGCTGACGGCCTACGCCATCAACCTGGCGCTGATGAACCTGTACGAGCTGCCGCGCATGCCGCTGTACTACCTGCCGCTGGGTGCACTGCTGCTGTGGGTGCTGGGCCAGATCGCGGTGTTCGGGCCGGCGCGGCGTGCGGCGGCGGTGCCGCCTGCGGTCGCCACGCGGGGCGCGTGAGATGCGTGCCCGCGCGATGTGCCTGATGCTGCTCCTGCCATTGCCGGCGCTGGCCGGCGGTGGCAGTGCGCAGACACTGGAGTGGCGCCAGGATGCCGCGCGGTTGTCCTTGCGCTCAACGGAGGGCCAGGTGCGCGTGGAGGCCGCCAGCCCGGAAATGCGCTTCGGCGTGCGCAGTGGCGATCGCATCCTGCGCGTGGACGACACGGCGGTGCGCCGGGTCGAACACCTTGCCGAGGCCCTGCGTCATGCCAACGCAGCCACCGCCTATCTGTTGCTGCGCCGCGACAAGCGCGAACTGACGGTGGCGGTCGACGCCGCAGCCTGGCGCCAGGCGCTGGAGGTGCCGCCGCCACCCGCGCCGCCACGGCCCCCGGCGCCTCCCCGGCGCTGAGCGAGGGCCGCTCCTGCACAGCCACGGGTTTGGCTATGCTTGATGGGTGGCGCCGGGCTCTCCCGGTGCGTGGACACGAACGGCTCCAACGACGCCGCCCATCCCTTTCTGCAGAACCGCTTGATGCCTGCGATCCTGATCATCGACGACAACGCCAGCGTGGGTACCGCGCTGGACGTGCTGTTCTCCCTGCACGACATCGACACCCTGCAGGCGCAGAGCCCGTCCGAAGGGCTGGCCCTGCTGGAGTCGCAGCCGGTCGACCTGGTGATCCAGGACATGAACTTCAGCGAGGACACCACCTCCGGCGAAGAAGGCGAGGCCCTGTTCGCGCAGATCCGCGCGCGCCATCCCGATCTGCCGGTGATCCTGCTGACCGCCTGGACCCACCTCAGCAGCGCGGTGGATCTGGTCAAGGCCGGTGCGGCCGACTACCTGGCCAAGCCCTGGGACGACCGCAAGCTGATGACCACGGTCAACAACCTGCTGGAACTGTCCGAGGCGCGCCGCGAACTGGACCGGCGCCGCAGCCGTGAACTGCGCCAGCGCAATGCGCTGGAAGAGAAGTATGACCTGTGCGGCGCGGTCTTCGCCGACCCTGCCAGCGAGCGCGTCATCGCACTCGCCTGCCAAGTCGCACGCTCGGAACTGCCGGTACTGATCACCGGCGCGAACGGTGCCGGCAAGGAGAAGATCGCGCAGATCATCCAGGCCAATTCTCTGGTGGCCAAGGGTCCATTCGTGGCGGTCAACTGTGGCGCGCTGCCTTCGGAACTGATCGAGGCCGAACTGTTCGGTGCCGAGGCCGGTGCGTATACCGGCGCCAACAAGGCGCGCGAAGGCAAGTTCGAGGCCGCCGATGGTGGCACCCTGTTCCTGGATGAGATCGGCAACCTGTCGCTGGGCGGGCAGATGAAGCTGTTGCGTGTGCTGGAAACCGGCCGCTTCGAGCGCCTGGGCTCCAACCGCGAACGCCAGGTCAAGGTCCGCGTGGTCAGCGCGACCAATGCCGACCTGCCGGCGATGATCCGCGACGGCACCTTCCGCGAAGACCTCTATTACCGCCTCAACACGGTGGAACTGGTGCTGCCGCCGCTGGCCGAACGTCCGGGCGACATCGTGCCGCTGGCCGAGCGCTTCCTGACCGCTGGCAAGCCCCTGTCCAGCGCCGCCACCGCCGCCCTGCAGCGGCACCCGTGGCCAGGCAACGTGCGCGAACTGCGCAACGTGATCCAGCGCGCCGAACTGCTGGCTACCGGCAACCGTATTGAAGTGGCCGATCTCAACCTGCCGCGCGCAGCCGCCGCACCGCGCCCGGCCCCCAGTGCGGGCAATGACCCCGACCGCGCGCGCATCGAGGAGGTACTGGCGCGCAACCATGGCGTCATCGCCCAGGCCGCCGCCGAACTCGGCCTGAGCCGCCAGGCGCTGTACCGGCGCATGGACCGCCACGGTATCCCGCGCGAATGAAACGGCGCTCGTTCACTTTCCGCCTGTTCCTGCGCCTGCTGCCGGTGCTGGCGCTGGCCGCCGCGTTGCCGTGGCTGCTGGCCTACTGGATGGACCATGGCTGGGTGGTGACCACGGTGTCGGCGTTGATCCTGCTGTCGCTGATGTGGTGGACCCTGCGTCGCGCTACCGCCCCGGTGCGGTCACTGATGCGGGCCCTGGCGGGCACCACCAGCAGCTATCGCGACGGCGAATACAACTTCGGCGTGCACTGGCCCGGCAATGACGAGCTCGGCGACCTGGTGCAGGCACACCGCGAACTGGGCGATGTGCTGCGTGCACAGCGGCAGGGCCTGGTGCAACGCGAACTTCTGCTGGACACGATGGTGCAGAACACGCCGGTGGCGATGCTGCTGATCGCCTCGGGCGGTGATGGCATCGCCCGCGTGGTGTTCTCCAATCTGGCTGCGCGCAAGCTGCTGCATGGCGGCTGGAAGCTGGAAGGCCAGCGCCTGGAGGACGTGCTGGAACAGGTGCCGGTGGAGCTGCGCGATGCCATCGCCCGCGGTGGCGACAGCCTGTTCGCGGTGCATGCCGAGGGCGAGGACGGCGATGAGGACGACGAGCAGGTGTACCACCTCTCGCGCCGCGCCTTCCAGCTCAATGGTCGTCCGCACGACCTGCTGCTGGTGCGCCTGCTGACCGCCGAGCTGCGCCGCCAGGAAGTACAGACCTGGAAGAAGGTGATCCGGGTGATCAGCCACGAGCTCAACAACTCGCTGGCACCGATTGCCTCGCTGGCCCACTCCGGCGGTGTACTGGTGCAGCGTGAGCGCTTTGACCGGCTGCCGGAGATCTTCACCACCATTGAGGATCGCGCACGCCACCTGGAGGGCTTCATCCGCGGCTATGCGCGCTTTGCCAAGCTGCCGCAGCCGCAGTTGCAGACCGTGCACTGGGCCCCCTTCCTGTCCAGCCTGCGCCAGCAGATCCCGTTCGGCATGGAACGTGAGCCGGACGAGGAACTGAGCAGCCGCATCGACATCGCCCAGTTCGGGCAGGCACTGCTGAACCTGTTGAAGAACGCGCACGAAGCCTGCGCCGAAGCAGAGCCGCCCAACGATGACGTACAGGTGCAACTCACGCGGCTGCCGCAGTGGCTGCGCCTGGACGTACTGGATCGCGGCAAGGGCATGAACGAGCAGGTGCTGCAGAATGCGCTGATGCCGTTCTATTCGACCAAGCGCAATGGTACCGGGCTGGGCTTGGCCTTGACCCGCGAGATCGTGGAAGCGCATGGCGGCCGGGTATCACTGCAGAATCGCGGCGATGGCGGGTTGTGCGTGTCGATCCTGTTGCCGGTGGGTTGAGCGGGTAGGTCCACGCCATGCGCGGATGTGCCGACCAAGGTCGGCACCTACCAAACCTGCCGCATCGCCACCCGCAGGTGCATCGGAAACCCGAGCGCAGCCTCTTCGGCCATCACCGCGCGCAGGCCATCGTTCCACTGCACCTCGGGCACTACGTCGAATCCTTCGCTGGCATAGAAGGCCGCATTCCACGGCACATCGGACAGCGTGGTCAGCACCGCGGCCGCGTAGCCCCCCACCCTCGCCTGCGCCAAGGCATGGCGCAGCAAAGCGCGGCCGTGGCCACGCCGCGCGTGTGCGGGATCCACGTCCATCTGCAGCACATGGAATTCACCGCAGAGTTCGCCGGCCAGCAGGTAACCCGCGATACCACCGTCAGCCGCATCCACCACCCACAACTGACCACGTTGAAGGCCATCCTGCAGCGTCGGCAGGTCCAGACCATGCCCGGCAAACACCGGGTAGGCCTGGTGACCCTTCAGCAGTTCACCGGCACGTTGTTCAATTGCCGGCAGCATGCCGAGTTCGTCGGCATGCGGGATGCGTGGCTCAGGACTTCTTGAGCGGGCGCTTCCAGCCATCGATGGTTTCCTGTCGTGCACGTGCCAGTGTCAGCTTGCCATCCGGGGCGTCGCGGGTGATGACCGAACCGGCGGCAATCGTCGCGCTGTCGCCAATGGTCACCGGCGCTACCAGCGAACTGTTGGAACCAATGAAGGCGTTGTCGCCGATGGTGGTGGTCGACTTGTTCACGCCGTCGTAGTTGCAGGTGATGGTGCCGGCACCGATGTTTACCTTGCTGCCGATCACCGCATCGCCCAGGTAGGTCAGATGGTTGGCCTTGCTGCCAACACCGAGGGTGACCTTCTTGGTCTCGACGAAGTTGCCCACGTGCACGCCGTCGGCGAGCACGGTCCCCGGGCGCAGCCGCGCGAACGGTCCCACCAGTGCTGCGCCTTCGGTGACCACGCCTTCAAGATCACAATGCGCGCGCACTTCGGTGCCCGGGCCAAGATTGACGTCCTTCAGCCGGTTGAACGGGCCCACGGTGACGCCGTCGCCGAGCACGATGTGGCCTTCCAGAACGACGTCGACATCGATCAGCACATCGCTGCCCACGGTGACGGTGCCACGGATATCCAGTCGTGCCGGGTCACGCACGCGCGCGCCCTGCGCGCACAGGGCCCGTACCGCGCGGCGCTGCCAGGCACGCTCCAGCTGCGAAAGCTGCCAGGGATCGTTTGCCCCTTCGGCTTCCTGCGCGTCGGCCACCAGTGCCATTTCGGCCGGGGTGTACTCGTGCGCGGCAAAGGCGAACACGTCGGTCAGGTAGTACTCGCCCTGCGCGTTGCTGTTGGACAGCTGCGACAGCCAGCGCCGCAGCGCGGTCGACTCGGCGGCAATGATGCCGGTATTGATCGTGCGCACACGCAGCTGGTCGTCGGTAGCGTCCTTCTGCTCGACAATGGAGCCCACCTTGCCTTCGGCATCGCGCAGCACGCGGCCGTAACCGGTCGGGTCATCGACATCGGCGACCAGCACCGCCAGGCGACCCGGCTGCGCCAGCAGGTCGCGCAGGGTCTGCGCGCGGATCAGCGGCACGTCGCCGTACAGCACCAGCACCTGCGCGGCGTCGGGCACCTGCGGCATCGCCTGGGCCACAGCATGGCCGGTGCCCAGCTGCTGCGCCTGTTCAGCCCATTGCAGGTCGGGCTGGTCGGCGAAGTACTGGCGCACCGCTTCACCACCATGGCCGTAGACCACGTGGATCGCCGAGGGCTGCAGTTCACGGGCCGCATCGATCACATGCGCCAGCATCGGCTGGCCGGCGATCGGCTGCAGCACCTTCGGCAGCACCGACTTCATGCGCTTGCCCGCGCCAGCGGCGAGGATGATGACGTGCAGGGGTTGGGTCATGGAAACGGCAGTCCGTGGTTCGTTGCCGATGATTCTAGAGCGTGGGCCGTTAACATGTGCATCCCACCTCCTTCACCGCACTGATGGGCCTCGTCCGCCAGGGAAGCACCTATCTCATCATCGGGCTCGTGCAGCTGCTGCTCGACTGGCTGGTGTTCGTCACCGCGACCGCGCTGGGCCTGCCGGTGGTGCCTGCCAACATTGCCGGTCGCCTGGCCGGGATGCTGCTGGGCTTCTGGCTCAACGGCCGTTACACCTTTGCCAACGCAGGTGATGCGCGCCTTGGCTGGCGTCGATTTTCACGCTTCTTCGGGCTGTGGCTGCTGCTCACCGCGACAAGCACGTTGCTGGTGAGCCTGGTCGACCACGCGCTGGGCCTGCAGTACACCTGGCTGGCCAAGCCGCTGGTGGAAGGCGGGCTGGCGTGCGTTTCCTTCCTGCTGATGCGCTACGTGGTCTACCGCTGATACGGCGCTGGGATCGGGATCGGGATCGGGATCGGGATCGGTAGAGTCGACTGTTGGTCGACGGCTCTTCCATCAGACTGCGGAAATCCCGCGCTGCGCGCGATAGTCGACTGACAGTCGACTCAGCCCAGCCGACACTCTACCCCGCACAAACAAAAACGCCGGCACAGGGCCGGCGTTCTCGTGGATGCAGCGCGAGAAACCTCAGTGCTTGAGGTTCTTGCGCAGGCGCTCCAGCGCCTGCAGCTGGACGACGGCTTCGGCCAGCTTCTGCTGGGCTTCAGCCACTTCCATCGCTTCGCCGCGGTTGGCCAGGATGCGCTCGGCTTCTTCCTTGGCCTTGCGGACCGAGGCTTCGTCGATGTCCTGCGCGCGGATCGCGGTGTCGGCCAGCACGGTCACCACCTGCGGCTGCACTTCCAGGATGCCGCCGGAAATGGCGAAATCCAGCTGCTCGCCGTTCGGCGTGGTCACCACCACCTTGCCCGGCTTCAGGCGGGTGATCAGCGGGGCGTGCTTGGGCGCGATGCCCAGTTCGCCCAGCTCACCGGTGGCCACGACCAGGGTCGCTTCGCCACGGAAGATTTCCTGCTCGGCGCTGACGATGTCGCAACGGATCGTGCTCATGCAAATCTCTTCGCTGTTCGCGGCGGCGCAATGCCACCGTGGGAGTCCACCGGCGCGGGCGGTTGCCCGGCGCCGGCGTCAGGTCGGGCAGGATCGCTCCCGCCCGTCCCGGATCAGGCCTTCTCGGCCATCTTCTTGGCCTTCTCGACCGCTTCTTCGATGCCGCCGACCATGTAGAACGCCTGCTCCGGCAGGTGGTCGTACTCGCCATCGACGATGGCCTTGAAGCCACGGATGGTGTCCTTCAGCGGCACGTACTTGCCCGGCGAACCGGTGAACACTTCGGCCACGTGGAACGGCTGGCTGAAGAAGCGCTCGATCTTACGGGCGCGCGACACGGCCTGCTTGTCCTCTTCGGACAGCTCGTCCATGCCCAGGATCGCGATGATGTCCTTCAGTTCCTTGTACTTCTGCAGGGTCTGCTGGACGCGCTGGGCGGTGTCGTAGTGCTCGTGGCCGATGACCAGCGGGTCCATCTGGCGGCTGGTGGAATCCAGCGGATCGACGGCCGGGTAGATACCCAGCGAGGCGATCGAACGCGACAGGGTGACGGTCGAGTCCAGGTGGGCGAAGGTGGTCGCCGGCGACGGGTCGGTCAGGTCGTCCGCGGGAACGTAGACGGCCTGGATCGAGGTGATCGAACCGTTCTTGGTCGAGGTGATGCGCTCCTGCAGAACGCCCATTTCCTCGGCCAGGGTCGGCTGGTAACCCACGGCAGACGGCATGCGGCCCAGCAGTGCCGACACTTCGGTACCGGCCAGGGTGTAGCGGTAGATGTTGTCGACGAACAGCAGGACGTCCTTGCCCTTGCCGTTTTCGTCCTTCTCGTCGCGGAAGTACTCGGCCATGGTCAGGCCGGTCAGGGCGACGCGCAGACGGTTGCCCGGCGGCTCGTTCATCTGGCCGTACACCATCGCCACCTTGTCGAGGACGTTGGAGTCCTTCATTTCGTGGTAGAAGTCGTTGCCCTCACGGGTACGCTCACCCACGCCGGCGAACACGGACAGACCGCTGTGCGCCTTGGCGATGTTGTTGATCAGCTCCATCATGTTGACGGTCTTGCCGACGCCGGCGCCGCCGAACAGGCCGACCTTGCCGCCCTTGGCGAACGGGCACATCAGGTCGATGACCTTGATGCCGGTTTCCAGCAGCTCGGTAGCCGGGGACTGGTCTTCGTACGACGGGGCCGCACGGTGGATTTCCCAGCTGTCGCTGGCGGCCACCGGGCCGGCTTCGTCGATCGGACGGCCCAGCACGTCCATGATGCGGCCCAGGGTGCCAGCGCCGACCGGCACCGAGATGCCGCGGTCGGTGTTGGTGGCAACCAGGTTGCGCTTCAGGCCGTCGGTGGAACCGAGGGCGATGGTACGCACCACGCCGTCGCCCAGCTGCTGCTGGACTTCGAGGGTGATTTCGGTGTTGTCGACCTTCAGTGCGTCGTACACCTTCGGCACCGACTCACGCGGGAATTCGACGTCGACGACCGCGCCGATGATCTGAACGATCTTGCCCTGACTCATTGCTGCATCCTCTAAATGTGTGCTTTGAACGAACGCGGTCAGACTGCTGCCGCGCCGCCGACGATTTCGGAGATTTCCTGGGTGATCGCTGCCTGGCGTGCCTTGTTGTAGACCAGCTGCAGCTCACCGATCAGCTTGTTGGCGTTGTCGCTCGCCGCCTTCATCGCGACCATGCGTGCGGCATGTTCGGAGGCAACGTTTTCCAGCAGCGCCTGGTACACCAGCGACTCGATGTAACGCGTCATCACGTGCTCCAGCACGGTCGCGGCATCGGGTTCGTACAGGTAATCCCAGTCGTGGTGAGCGACCTGCTTCTCAGCCGGCGGCAGCGGCAGCAGCTGATCGAAGCTGGCCTTCTGCGTCATGGTGTTCACGAAGCGGTTGTAGACCAGGTACACGCGGTCGACCTTGCCTTCGGTGAAGGCGTCGAGCATGACCTTGATCACACCGATCAGCGATTCCAGCTTCGGCACGTCGCCGATGTGGGTCACGCTGCCGACCATGTTGACCTTCACGCGGCGGAAGAAGGTCGATGCCTTCTGGCCGATGGTCACCAGGTCCACTTCCGCGCCCTTGTCCTGCCATGCCTTGGCTTCGCCCAGCATCCTGCGGAACAGGTTGTTGTTCAGGCCGCCGGCCAGGCCGCGATCGGAGGAGATCACGATGAAGCCGACCCGCTTGACCTGCTCGCGCTCGACCAGGAACGGATGCTGGTAGTCGGTGCTGGCCTGGGCCAGGTGACCGATCACCTGCTTCATCGCCTGCGCGTACGGACGCGAGGTCTTCATCCGATCCTGCGCCTTGCGGATCTTGGAGGCCGAGACCATTTCCAGGGCGCGCGTCACCTTGCGGGTGTTCTGCACGCTCTTGATCTTGGTTTTGATTTCGCGTCCGCTTGCCATCTCTTGTTTCCCGTGGCGCGGGGCTGCTGCCCCGCGTTGTTCAACCGTTTGTCATCTGGTCCAGCGGAGCCAGAGGCTCCGCTCTACAGGACCGCGATTACCAGCTGCCGGTGGTCTTGAACTCGGCGATGCCCTTCTTGAAGGCACCTTCGATGTCGTTGTCCCAACCGCCGGTGGCGTTGACCTTGCTGATCAGCTCGCCCTGGGTGTTGGCGAAGTGGGCGTGCAGGCCTTCTTCGAACGCCAGCAGCTTGTTGACCGGCACGTCGTCGAGGTAACCCTCGTTGACGGCGTAGATCGACAGCGCCTGGTTGGCGATCGACATCGGCGCGTACTGCTTCTGCTTCATCAGCTCGGTGACGCGCTGGCCACGCTCCAGCTGCTTGCGGGTGGCTTCGTCCAGGTCCGAGGCGAACTGCGCGAACGCAGCCAGCTCGCGGTACTGGGCCAGCGAGATACGGATGCCGCCCGACAGCTTCTTGATGATCTTGGTCTGGGCCGAGCCACCGACGCGCGACACCGAGATACCGGCGTTCACGGCCGGGCGGATGCCGGCGTTGAACAGGTCGGTTTCCAGGAAGATCTGGCCGTCGGTGATCGAGATCACGTTGGTCGGAACGAAGGCGGACACGTCGCCGGCCTGGGTTTCGATGATCGGCAGCGCGGTCAGCGAACCGGTCTTGCCGGTGACCTTGCCTTCGGTGAACTTCTCGACGTATTCCTCGGACACGCGGGCAGCGCGCTCGAGCAGACGGGAGTGCAGGTAGAACACGTCACCCGGGTAGGCTTCACGGCCCGGCGGGCGCTTCAGCAGCAGCGAGATCTGGCGGTAGGCGACGGCCTGCTTGGACAGATCGTCGTACACGATCAGCGCGTCTTCGCCGCGGTCCATGAAGTACTCACCCATGGTGCAGCCCGAGTAGGCGCTGATGTACTGCATGGCAGCCGATTCGGAAGCAGTCGCGGCCACCACGATGGTGTGGGCCAGCGCGCCGTTCTCTTCCAGCTTGCGCACGATGTTGGCGATGGTCGAAGCCTTCTGGCCGATCGCAACGTACACGCACTTGATGCCGGTGCCCTTCTGGTTGATCACCGCATCGATCGCCATCGCGGTCTTGCCGGTCTGGCGGTCACCGATGATCAGCTCGCGCTGGCCACGGCCGATCGGGATCATCGAGTCGACCGACTTGTAACCGGTCTGCACCGGCTGGTCGACCGACTTGCGCCAGATCACGCCCGGAGCAACGCGCTCCACCGGAGCGGTCAGGTCGGTGCCCAGCGGGCCCTTGCCGTCGATCGGCTCGCCCAGCGCGTTCACGACGCGGCCCAGCAGTTCCGGACCGACCGGCACTTCCAGGATGCGGCCGGTGGTCTTGGCGACGTCGCCTTCGCGCAGGTTTTCGTAGTCACCCAGGACCACGGCGCCGACCGAGTCGCGCTCCAGGTTCAGGGCCAGGGCGAAGGTGTTGTTCGGCAGTTCGATCATTTCGCCCTGCATCACGTCGGCCAGACCGAAGATGCGCACGATGCCGTCGGACACGCTGGTCACGGTGCCTTCGTTGCGCGATTCCGCGGCCAGCTTGACCTTCTCGATGCGGTTCTTGATCAGTTCGCTGATTTCGGAGGGGTTGAGCGTGGTTGCCATCGTCAAGTCCTAGTGCCGGCAGCGGGGCCGGACGTTAAATGAATTCAGTTAGCGAGCGCGGTCTGCAGACGGGCCAGCTTGCCCTTCAGCGAACCATCGATGACCACGTCGCCGGCGTCGATCACGGCGCCGCCGATCAGCGAAGCATCGACCGCGGTGGTCACGTCGACCTCGCGGTTGAAGCGCTTGCGCAGCGCAACCTTGATCGCGTCCAGCTCTCCGGCCGACAGCTCGGAAGCCGAGGTCACCGTGGCCTTGACCACGTGCTCGGCTTCGGCGCGCAGGGCGTCGAACATGCCGGAGATTTCCGGCAGCAGCGGCAGACGATGCGATTCGGCCAGGATGGCCAGGAAGCGCGAGTAGGTCTCGCCGTGGGACACCGGCGCCAGTAGGGCGACGGCGTCGTCACGACCCAGCTCCGGGTTGGCGAGCAGGGCCGCCACGCGCGGATCGGCGGCGACGTGGGCGGAGAACGCCAGGGCGTCCGACCACGGCGCGAACGCGCCTTCGTCGCGCGCGGTCGCGAACGCGGCGCGGGCGTACGGGCGGGCAAGCGTGAGGGCCTGGCTCATCCTTAGATCTCCGAGGCCAGCTCGTCGAGCAGCGCCTTGTGGGCGTTGGCGTCGATTTCGCGCTTGAGCAGCTTTTCGGCACCGGTCACGGCCAGCGCGGACACCTGCTTGCGCAGATCTTCACGGGCACGGTTGGCGGCGGCGTCGATTTCAGCCTGGGCCAGTTCCTTCTGACGGGTGGCTTCGGTGATCGCTTCGTTACGGGCAGCATCAACGATCTGGTTGGCACGTGCGTGGGCCTGATCGATGATCTCGTTGGCCTTGGTACGTGCTTCCTTCAGCGCTTCGTTGACCTTCTCCTGCGCCTGGGCCAGATCTTTCTGGCTGCGGTCGGCAGCAGCGAGGCCTTCAGCAATCTTCTGCTGGCGCTCTTCGATCGCGTTCATCAGCGGCGGCCAGATCTTGGTCGCGATGATCCAGATCAGACCAGCGAAGGCCAGCGCCTGCGCAAGAAGGGTGAAATTGATATTCATGGTTAGCTCGATCGCTGGTTTCGGGGTGGACGCGCCGCCGTAGCGGCGCATCCGGCCTTCATCCGAAACCGGGTGCATCAGCACCCGGTCGTCTCAAACCGCTGTATCAGCCGGCCAGAGCCTTGGTGACGGCGCCAGCGAAGGCAGCCGACAGCGGGTTGGCGAAGGCCAGCAGCAGGCCGACGGCGACCGAGATGATGAACGCGGCGTCGATCAGGCCGGCGGTGATGAACATGCGGACCTGCAGGACCGGGATCAGTTCCGGCTGGCGGGCGGCCGACTCCAGGAACTTACCAGCCATGATGGCCAGACCCAGACCGGCGCCCAGCGCGGCCAGGCCGATCATGATGCCGACGGCAAGGGCGGTGGAGCTCTGAATCTGCGCGAAGTTGGTCAGGACGGCGAAGTACATGGTTATCTCCAGGAACTTAAGTTGCTAAGGGTGATGAAACGGATGAAGGTTGAAACGCGTTGAAGCTTGAAACTCAGTGAGCGTCTTCCGACAGGCTCAGGTACACGATCGACAGCATCATGAAGATGAAGGCCTGCAGCGGGATCACCAGCAGGTGGAACAGCATCCAGCCGAGGCCGAACACACCACCGGCAATGGCACCGAAGAAACCGGCACCACCCAGCACCCAGATCAGCAGGAACACGATTTCGCCGCCGAACATGTTGCCGAACAGTCGCATCGCCAGCGAGATCGGCTTGCTCAGCCACTCGACGATGTTGAGGATCAGGTTGAACGGCATCATCCACTTGCCGAACGGCGCCGTCAGGAATTCCTTGATGAAGCCGCCCAGGCCTTTGGACTTGAGCGCGAAGAACAGCATCAGGAAGAACACGCTGATGGCCATGCCCAGGGTGGCATTGACGTCAGCGGTCGGGACCGGCTTCCAGTAGTGCACGCCCACCCATTCCAGCGGCTTGGCGATGAAATCGGCCGGGATCATCTTCAGCAGATTCATCAACAGGATCCAGAAGAAGATCGTGATGGCGATCGGCGTGACCAGCTTGCTCTTGCCGTGGTAGGTGTCCTTGGCCTGGCGGTCGACGAACTCCAGGCAGATCTCGACGAAGGCCTGCCACTTGCCCGGCACGCCGGCGGTGGCCTTGCGGGTGCCCAGCCAGAACGCGACAACGATCACCAGGCCCATCAGGACCGCGGTGAGGAAGGTATCGACGTGGATATGCCAGAACATACCCTCACCCTTGCCGACCGGCGCGGTCAGGTTGTGCAGGTGATGCTGGATGTAGCTGGTAGGGGTTAGAGCCTCGCCCGCCATGTGTCCGGAACCTTCAGTTAATTGAATTCTGTCAACGCCTGGCCATCGCCAGGACCTGGAACATCAAGCCGACGGCGATACCAGCCAATAGCGCCAATGCAGGCAGCTTGAAGACCAGGAACCCCACCAGCAGGACGCCGAAAACCACCACCCACTTGGCCACGATCGCAATGATCAGGCGAGCCATCGCCGATCCTGCGGCCAGTGCCCCACCGCCCAGTGCCATCCGTGCCGCCACCCAGCCACCGGCCGAAATGGCCACACCGGACGCCAGCGCGCCGAGGGCATATTTCGGACCTACCAGCAGGAAGGCCAGGGCCAGGACAGCCACTGCGGCCAGCGGGTAGACCGCGGCGCGCAGCATCAGTCGCCGACCCGCATCAACGGAGTTCAGCACAGGACGTCCCGCGTGGTTGCAAGTGGAGGGCTGAGGCGACTACAGCAGGGGGGCCTCATCGAGCCGCCAAATTATAGCAATGGGACAATTTGCGAGACAACCGCTCCCTGTTCATCCCGGGAGGCCGCAAGTTGCGGTAACGGTTACATTTTTGCGTGCCACCCAGGGGACAATGACGTCCGTATGATGTTGCAGCGCAGTATTGAACTTTGGTCGCAGGCCGCGGAACTTTCGCCGAATGCGCCGGTCCGATCTTTCGACCTGCCTGCAGCAACCTCGTCGACGCTCCGCCCCGCAGGTCCCACGATGGCCCCGAAGCCCGGCTCCGGGGCCATCTTTTTGCATCGTCGCGACAGCGCTGAACCGTGCACACTTCGTGGACCATACGTTCACGGATGGTGGACGGGCCTGTCCGGCACAGTGGCCTTCATTCTGATGAACCACTGCAAGGACTCTTCGATGCGCCCCGTACCCACCCTGCTCGCCCTCTCCCTGCTCGCCGCCGGCGCTTCGTTCGCCACTGCCGCCCACGCCGCTGAAGGCGACGACCGCTTCGCCCTGCGCCTGGGTGCGATGAACATCGACTCGGACAACACCCTTCGCGGCAAGACCAACGTCGCCGGCCAGGACATCGGCTTCTCCGAGGACTTCAAGCTGGGTGGCAAGGAGTGGGAACCGCGCATCGACGGCATGTTCCGCATCAGCAACCGCCAGCGCCTGCTGTTCAACTACTTCAAGTACGACAAGGACCGCCGCGAGACCCTTGGCCAGGACATCTCCTTCGGTGACGTCAACGTGCCGTCCGGCAGCTTCGTCAAGGGCGAACTGAAGTACCAGGTGGCCAGCCTGGTCTATGACTACTCGGTGGTGGACACCGATACCTTCGACCTCGGCCTGCAGCTGGGTGCCGAGTACGCCAAGGTCAGCACCAAGGCCTACGCCGATCTGGGCACCGTCTACGAAGGCCAGTTCCTCAATGAGAAAACCGACGGCGTGGCGCCGGTGGTCGGTGCGCGCCTGAGCTTCACCCCGTCGGAAAAGTGGATGATCACGCTGCAGGGCCAGTACCTCAACACGCGCTGGGGCAGCTTCGATGACTACAAGGGCGACCTGAGCCGCGCCAACGCCATCGTGGATTACCGCTTCACGAAGAACTTCGGTGTGTTCGCTGGCTACGACTGGTTCAAGCTCGACGCGGACAAGAAGGGCAGCGACGGCACCATCGGTCTGAAGCAGGAATTCAAGGGCCCGGTGGCCGGCGTCAGCTTCGTGTTCTGATCCCACGCCCCTTCCACGGCACTCTCTCTCCTGGCGCGGCCTCCGGAACATCGGGGCCGCGCTTTTTTGTACTGTTTTTCCCTGCGTGCAGGAGCAAGAGCAGCTGGGTCGAGCGCTTGAGGGAGAGGGGGCTGGGTGCGAATGTCCCCCGGCGCCGGCCTGCGGCCGTCACCTCCTCCTTTACTTCGTACCCAGCCCCCTCTCCCTCCGCGTGTCAGGCGTCCAGGCGGCCTAGGCGGTGGCTCTCGACTGTCCGCAAGCCGAGCCGCTGCGCGGGTGGCAGGCGTTTGGACAAAGTAAAGGAGGAGGCGACCGCCGCAGGCGGACGACGGGGGACATTTGTCCAAACGCCTGCCACCCACGCAGCGGCCCCACCGCTCGCAAAAATCCGGAGAGGAGAAACAAAAAACCCCGGCAGATGCCGGGGCTTTTCGTTCGCGAAGGCGCGGGCGCCTTACTTCTTCTTCGGCATGTACAGATCGGTGATCGTGCCGTCGTAGATTTCCGAGGCCATCGCCACCGATTCGCTCAGCGTCGGGTGGGCATGGATGGTGTGGCCGATGTCTTCCGCCTCCGCACCCATCTCGATTGCCAGGCCGATCTCGGCCAGCAGGTCACCGGCGTGCACGCCGACGATCGCACCACCGATGATGCGGTGGGTCTCTTCGTCGAAGATCAGCTTGGTGAAGCCCTCGGTGCGGCCAATACCGATCGCACGGCCACTGGCGGCCCACGGGAACTTGGCCACGCCGACCTTCAGGCCCTTGGCCTTGGCTTCGGTCTCGGTCACACCGACCCAGGCGATTTCCGGGTTGGTGTAGGCCACCGACGGGATCACGCGGGCCACCCATTCCTTCTTGTGGCCGGCAGCCACTTCGGCGGCCAGCTTGCCCTCGTGCGTGGCCTTGTGGGCCAGCATCGGGTTGCCGACGATGTCGCCGATGGCAAAGATGTGCGGCACGTTGGTGCGCATCTGGCGGTCGACCGGAATGAAGCCGCGGTCGGTGACCTGCACGCCGGCCTTTTCGGCATCGATCTTCTTGCCGTTCGGCGAGCGGCCCACGGCCACCAGCACACGGTCGAAGGTGCCCTGCGCCAGCGCAGGCGCCTGGCCTTCCTCGGCGGCGTCGAAGGTCACGGTGATGCCCTTGGCATCGGCGGTGACGCCCGACGCCTTGGTCTTCAGGTGGACTTCGATGCCCTGCTTCTTCAGGCGGTCGGCCAGCGGCTTGACCAGGTCCTTGTCCGCGCCCGGCATCAGCTGGTCCATGAACTCGACCACGGTGACCTTGCTGCCCAGCGCGCCATACACGGTGGCCATTTCCAGGCCGATGATGCCGCCGCCGACAACCAGCAGCGAACCCGGCACTTCGGCCAGTTCCAGCGCGTCGGTAGAGTCCATCACGCGCTTGTCGTCCCACGGGAAGTTCGGCAGCTTCACCGCCTGCGAACCAGCAGCGATGATGCACTTCTGGAAGCGCAGCAGCTGGGTGCTGCCATCAGCCGCAGTGATTTCCAGCTCGTTGGCCGAGACAAACTTGCCGACGCCCTGCACGCTGCGGACCTTGCGCTGCTTGGCCATGCCGGCCAGGCCCTTGGTCAGCTGGTTGACGACCTTTTCCTTGTACTCGCGCAGCTTGTCCAGGGTAATGGTCGGCTTGCCGAACTCGACGCCGAAATCACCGGCATGGGCCACTTCGTCGATGACCGCTGCGGCGTGCAGCAGCGCCTTGGACGGAATGCAGCCCACGTTGAGGCAGACGCCGCCGAGGCTGGCGTAACGCTCGACCAGCACCGTATCCAGGCCGACGTCGGCGGCGCGGAAGGCGGCGGTATAGCCGCCCGGGCCCGAGCCCAGCACGACCATTTCGCATTCGATGTCGGCCGGCTTGCCGCTGGACAGCGCCGGCTTCGGCGCCGCCGGCTCAGCCGGGGCGCGGTGCGACGGGGTCACCGGCGGCTTGCTGGCCGGGGCTTCGGCGGCGCCTTCGGCGTCCAGCACCACGACCACAGCGCCTTCGGACAGGGTGTCGCCCAGCTTGACCTTGATTTCCTTGACCACACCGGCGGCCGAGGACGGCACTTCCAGGGTGGCCTTGTCCGATTCCAGGGTCACCAGACCCTGATCCTTCTTCACCGTGTCGCCGACGGCGACCAACACTTCGATCACCGGCACATCGCTGTAATCGCCGATGTCGGGAACCTTGACTTCAATCGTGGCCATGGTGGGTTTTCCTCGTGCCCGCGCGGCGATACCGGCGGGCTGTCACTGCATCTGTTCACGCGGCCGCGCCAGGGGCGGCGGCCGCACGGTGGGGGCGAAGCGGTGCCTTACAGCAGCACGCGGCGCATGTCGGCCAGTACCTGCGACAGGTACGTGGTGAAGCGTGCGGCCAGGGCGCCATCGATGACGCGGTGGTCGTAGCTCAGCGACAGCGGCAGCATCAGCTTCGGTGCGAATTCCTTGCCGTTCCAGACCGGCTGGATGGACGACTTGGAGACGCCGAGGATGGCCACTTCCGGTGCATTGACGATCGGGGTGAACGCGGTGCCGCCGATGCCGCCCAGCGAGCTGATCGAGAAGCAGCCGCCACTCATGTCGGCCGGGCCGAGCTTGCCGTCGCGCGCCTTCTTGGCCAGTTCGCCGGTTTCCTGCGCGATCTGCACCACGCCCTTCTTGTCCACGTCGCGGATGACCGGCACGACCAGGCCGTTCGGCGTGTCGGCGGCAAAGCCGATGTGGAAGTACTTCTTCAGGGTCAGGTTTTCACCGCTGGCATCGAGCGAGGCGTTGAACTCCGGGAACTTCTTCAGCGCCGCGGCGCTGGCCTTGATCAGGAAGGCGAGCATGGTCAGCTTGATGCCGGCCTTCTCGTTTTCCTTGTTCAGCGCCACGCGCAGGCCTTCCAGGTCGGTAATGTCGGCCTGTTCGAACTGGGTGACGTGCGGGATCATGGCCCAGTTGCGGGCCAGGTTCGCACCCGAGATCTTCTTGATGCGCGACAGCGGCTGGACTTCGGTCTCGCCGAACTTGCTGAAGTCGACCTTCGGCCACGGCAGCAGGTTCAGGCCACCACCGGCAGCGACAGCAGCACCGCCGGCAGCCGGCACGCCGCCGCTGAGTGCGGCCTTGACGAACTTCTGCACGTCACCCTTGGTGATGCGGCCACCCTTCTCGGTGCCGTTGATCTGCAGCAGGTCCACACCCAGTTCGCGGGCGAACACACGCACCGCCGGGGTGGCATACGGCACCTTGGCCGGCAGCACGCCATCGGCGTTGAACTGCACCGGCGGGCTGGACGGGGTACCGGCCGAGGCGACCTCGCGGGCCGCCAGCTTGTCCGGCTGCGCCGGCACAGCGACCGGCTCGACCTTGGTGGCGGTCTCGGCGGCAGCCGGAGCGGCAGCAGCGGCTGCCTTGGTCGGCGCCGGCGCGGCAGCGCCCTCGGCCTCGATGATGGCGACCACATTGCCCTGCGACAGAGTGTCGCCGACCTTGACCTTCAGTTCCTTGACCACGCCAGCCACCGACGACGGCACTTCCATGGTGGCCTTGTCGCTTTCCAGCGTGACCAGGCCCTGGTCCTTCTTGACCGTGTCGCCGACGGCGACCAGCACTTCGATGACCGGAATGCCGGAATAGTCGCCGATATCCGGCACCAGCGCTTCAACCGCACCACCGCTGGCAGCCGGAGCGGCCGGCGCAGCTGCGGCCGGGGCCGGCGCGCTCTGGGTGGCGGCAGCCGGAGCTGCGGCCTTGGCCGGTGCCGGCGCGGCAGCTGCCGGCTTGGCAGCCTCGCCTTCAGCCACTTCGATCAGCGCCACGACCTTGCCCTCGGACAGGGTGTCACCGACCTTGACCTTGATCTCCTTGACCACGCCGGCCACGGCCGACGGCACTTCCATGGTCGCCTTGTCGCTTTCCAGCGTCACCAGGCCCTGGTCCTTCTTGACCGTGTCGCCGACGGCGACAAGCACCTCGATTACCGGGATATCGCTGTAGTCACCGATATCGGGGACAAGTGCTTCCTTGATTTCGGCCATGGGGATAACTCCGGCAATCTGGTGTAGGGAAACGTCTATTGTGCGGCCAGCGGGGGCCAGCGCCAACCGTTACAGGTGTTTTCAGTACTCACGCAGCCGGGACACGCTGTTGCTCATGGGTTGCGGCCGCGACCAGTCGGTAGCGTATTGTCCGGACGATGTCCGCTTCATGTCGCCAGTGCGTCGGCTACCGGCTGCCAGGCCTGGCGCAGCCGCGGCAGTGACCAGGCCGCGTTGGCCGGGCTGGTGGACGGCAGCGCCAGCAGCCTTGGCGGCGCCTCCAGGCCGGGCAGCACCCAACGCTGGAATGCCTTCAGCGATGCCGCACCGTTGCAGCCGATCAGCTCCAGCTCAGGAAGCGAAGCGATCAATGCCGGCAGCGCATTGGGTACTTCCGTGCCACGCACGATGTCGGCATCCAGGCTGCCACGCCGCTCGCACTGACCGATCACATCCCACAGACCCACACCGGCTGCCTGCAGTGCGCGCAGCCGTTGCGGGTACGCCAGGGCCACATCGAAGCCACAAATATCGGCCAGCACAGGCCAGAAGCGATTGCGCGGATGCGCGTAGTAGCGCTGCTCCTGCAATGACGCAACGCCGGGCATCGAACCCAGCAGCAGCACCCTGCACTCCATGTTCACCTGCGCTTGCAGGCCGATGCACACCGTTGCTTCGCTCACATCTTCTCCAACTGCATGAATGTCGCCGAAGGCCGAAAAGCCCATGAAAACAGGCTTTTCGCTCCAGTCGCTGAACAAGGGAAACTATTTTTTAACGTGCGTCGGATTCGATTCATGTTGGGGCGACTACGGTGTGCTCGCCCCGCAACCGGGGGCCCAAAACAAGAAACATTAGGAGATACCCCCATGCGCTCCATCCGTATCCTGAGTCTCGCCCTGCTGACCTCCGCCGCCTTCGCGCCGGCCGCTTTCGCCCAGGACAGCAGCAGCACCGACACCGCTTCGGGCAAGCATTTTGCCGTTGTTGGCGGCATCTCGCTGCTGGAACCGAAGAACGACCCGATCACCGGCGTCAAGAAGACCGATGGTGGCCCGGCGCCGACCGTCAGCTTCAGCTACTACATCAACGACAACTGGGCCGTTGAACTGTGGGGCGCTGCCGACAAGTTCGACAACAAGTTCAAGGGCCCGAACAACGCCCGCCTGGGCTCGGTCGAGCAGCAGCCGATCGCGCTGAGCGGCCAGTACCACTTCGGCCAGGCTGACAACGTGTTCCGTCCGTTCGTGGGCGTGGGCTACTACCAGTCGAGCTTCAGCAACGAGAAGCTGGGCAACGGCGCTGACACCGACATCCGCTTCAAGGATGCCAAGGGCGTGATCGGCACCGTCGGCGTGGACATGAACATCAACTCCACCTGGTTCGCCCGTGCTGACGCCCGCTACATGCGCGCCCGCCCGGACGTGAAGGTTGGCGGCGAGAAGATCGGCGAAGCCAAGATGGATCCGTGGACCGTCGGCTTCGGCATCGGCGCCCGCTTCTGATCCAGGCTGCACCTGCTTCACTGATGTAACGCGACGGGCCCTTCGGGGCCCGTCGTCGTTTCCGTCACCCGCGTTCTGTAGAGTCGAGCTTGCTCGACTTTTGCAAGAGCAGTCGACTGACAGTCGACTCTACACACAGGATGCGGAGGCGCGATGCACGACGTCGACCTGCTGGTGATCGGTGGCGGTATCAACGGTGCCGGCATCGCCCGTGATGCCAGCGGCCGCGGCCTGCGCGTGCTGCTGTGCGAGCAGCACGACCTCGCTGCGCATACCTCCAGCGCCAGCAGCAAGCTGATCCACGGTGGCCTGCGCTACCTGGAACAGCGCGAGTTCGGTCTGGTACGCAAGGCCTTGGGCGAACGCGAAGTGGTACGCCGGCAGGCACCGTACCTGGTCCGCCCGCTGCGTTTCGTGCTGCCGTGGGAACCGCACCTGCGCCCACGCTGGATGCTGCGCGTGGGACTGTGGCTGTACGACCACCTGGGCCCACGCAGCCCGGCATTTCCCGCCTCGCGCGCCCTGGACCTTCAGCGTGATCCGCTCGGCCCCTGGCTCTCCCCGGATCTGCGGCAGGCCTTCAGCTACGCCGACGCGCAGGTCGATGACGCGCGTCTGGTACTGCTCAATGCCCTGGATGCTGCCTCGCGTGGCGCACAGGTACATGTGCGCAGCCGCTGCACCGAACTGCGCCCTGTGCAGGGCCGTTGGCAGGCCGTGCTGGAATCCGCCGATGGCCAGCAGCATGTGACCGCGCGCGCCGTCGCCAATGCGGCTGGCCCATGGGCCGGTGGCCTGCTGGAGCAGATGGAGGCCCGCAGCGGCGGCCCCGCGCTGCGGCTGGTACAGGGCAGCCACATCGTGCTGCGCCGCCCCTGGCCCGATGACAGTGCCTGCCTGCTGCAGCAGCCCGATGGCCGCGTGGTGTTCCTGCTGCCGTTCACCCACGATCATCTGCTGATTGGCACCACCGACACCGACTACCGCGGTGACCCGGCGCGCTGCAGCGTGCTGCCTTCCGAGGTGAGCTATCTGTGCGCGGCCGCCAGCCGCTATCTGCGTGAGCCGATCACTCCGGAAGACGTGGTCTGGCAGTTCGCCGGTGTACGTCCCCTGCTGGCCGACCCGGACCCGCGTGCGGCAACGCTGAGCCGCGACTACCGCCTTCAGCTGCAGTCCAACCCGGCGCCGGCGCTGCATGTGCTGGGCGGCAAGCTGACCACCTACCGGGTGCTGGCCGAGGAAGCGCTGAACCTGCTGCGCCCTGCCCTGCCACAGATGGGACCGGCCTGGACGGCAGGCGGGGACCCGCTGCCGGGCAGCGACTGGGGTGACGCCACACAGGCGCGCTCCCGCCTGCAGGCGCTGGCACCGTGGTTGCCCGTGGAGATCGCACGGCGTTGGGCCGAAGCCTACGGCAGCCGCAGCGCCGCCCTTCTGCAGGGTGCACGGGGCATGGACGATCTTGGAGAGGACTTCGGCGGCGGCCTGCATGCGCGGGAAGTGGCTTTCCTGCGCGACCACGAATGGGCCTGGGACGCCGAGGACGTGCTGTGGCGGCGGAGCAAGCTGGGGTTGCGGCTGGATGCTGCGCAGGTGGCGCGGCTGCAGGCGTGGATCGATAGACGGTAGAGTCGAGCTTGCTCGACTGGCATGAAAAGCAGTCGAGCAGGCTCGACTCTACCAACACCATCGCTACCGGAGACGCTGCATGACGCCCCGCTACGTGCTGGCCATCGACCAGGGCACCACCAGTTCGCGCGCGATCCTGTTCGACCGCACCGGCGACATCGTCGGCAGCGCGCAGCGCGAATTCGCGCAGATCTTCCCGCAGCCGGGTTGGGTCGAGCATGACCCGCGCGAGATTCTCACCAGCGTCTATGCCACGCTGACCGAACTGCTCAGCCGCGGGCAGATCGACCCGCGCCACATCGCCGCACTGGGCATCACCAACCAGCGCGAAACCACCGTGGTCTGGGACCGTGCCACCGGACAGCCGATCCACAACGCCATCGTCTGGCAGTCGCGGCAGAGCCACGCCATCTGCGAGCGGCTGAAGTCCGAAGGGCATGAGGCGCTGATCCGCGAGCGCACCGGCCTGCTGATCGATGCCTATTTCTCCGCCACCAAGGTGCGCTGGATCCTCGACCACGTGGAGGGCGCGCAGCAGCGTGCCGAGCGCGGCGAGCTGCTGTTCGGCACCATCGACAGCTGGCTGGTCTGGAACCTCAGTGGTGGCCAGACGCATGTGACCGACTACAGCAACGCGGCGCGCACGCTGCTGTTCAACATCCACACGCTGGACTGGGATGACGACCTGCTGGCGCTGCTGGACATCCCGCGCGCGATGCTGCCGCAGGTGCGCGATTCCAGCGCGGTGTACGCGCATACCCGGCCGCAGTTCTTCTTCGATCACCCGATTCCGATCGCCGGCATCGCCGGTGACCAGCAGGCGGCGCTGTTCGGCCAGGCCTGCTTCCAGCCGGGCATGGTCAAGAACACCTATGGCACCGGCTGCTTCATGCTGATGCACACCGGCGCGCAGGCGGTGCGTTCGCGCAATGGACTGC
This sequence comes from Stenotrophomonas sp. 99219_Sma, assembly GCF_056480785.1. NCBI lineage: Bacteria > Pseudomonadati > Pseudomonadota > Gammaproteobacteria > Lysobacterales > Lysobacteraceae > Stenotrophomonas > Stenotrophomonas sp. 99219_Sma. Next base: position 4,038,722 of record NZ_CM151117.1, read on the forward strand.
TGACCACCATCGCCTGGGGCCTGGACGGGCGCGTGGAATATGCGCTGGAAGGCTCGATCTTCATCGCCGGCTCGGTGGTGCAGTGGCTGCGCGATGGGTTGCGCATGATCGAACGCGCCAGCGACAGCCAGGCGCTGGCCGCGCAGGTGCCCGACAGCGGCGGTGCTTACCTGGTACCAGCATTTGTCGGCCTCGGTGCGCCCTATTGGCGAAGTGATGTGCGCGGTGCGATGTTCGGCCTGACCCGTGGCACCCGCAAAGCGCACTTCGTGCGTGCCGCGCTGGAGTCGATGGCCTACCAGACCCGCGACGTGCTCGATGCGATGCAGTCCGATGCCGGTATCGCGCTGACCGAGCTGCGCGCCGATGGCGGTGCGATCGGCAACGACTTCCTGGCCGGATTCCAGGCCGACATCCTTGGCGTGCCGCTGCTGCGGCCGCGGCTGACCGAGACCACCGCACTGGGTGCGGCCTACCTGGCCGGCCTGGCGGTGGGGTTCTGGACCAGCCGCGAACAGATCGCCACGCAATGGGGCCTGGACCGGCGCTTCGAGCCACAGATGGAGGTGGCGCGGCGCGAGAAGCTGTATGCGGGATGGCAGCAGGCCGTGGCGGCCACCCTCGCCTTCCACGTCGACTGACGGTAGTGCCGGCCGCTGGCCGGCAACCCTATGATGTTTGGGGGCGCCTGGAGATTGCCGGCCAGCGGCCGGCACTACCACATGGCCAGCGGCCGTCAGAACGCCGGCAGCACCGCGCCCTTGTACTTGGTCTCGATGAAGGCCTTCACCTGCGGGCTGGTCAGGGCCTTGGCCAGCTTCTGCACGCGGGCGTCGTCCTTGTTGTCCGGGCGTGCGACCAGGAAGTTCACGTACGGCGAGTCCTTGCTCTCGATCGCCAGTGCATCCTTGGTCGGGTTGAGGCCAGCGTCCAGTGCGTAGTTGGTGTTGATCAGGGCCAGGTCGACCTGGTCCAGCACGCGCGGCAGCATCGCCGAGTCCAGCTCGCGGAACTTCAGGTTCTTCGGATTGGCGCTGATGTCACGCTGGGTCGACAGCGCGTTGGTCGGATCCTTCAGCTCGATCACACCGGCCTTGTGCAGCAGGATCAGTGCACGGCTGTTGTTGCTCGGGTCGTTCGGGATCACCACGTCGGCACCTTCGCGCAGCTCGGCCAGCGACTTGATCTTGCGCGAATACGCACCGAACGGCTCGATGTGCACGCCGATCACCTTCACCAGATCGGTCTTGCGATCGCGGTTGTAGGCATCCAGATACGGCTCGGTCTGGAAGTAGTTGGCATCCACCTGCTTCTGCACCAGCTGGTCGTTGGGCTGCACGTAGTCGTTGAACACGCGCACGTCCAGGTCCACGCCTTCCTGCTTGAGGATCGGCTTGACCACTTCAAGGATCTCGGCATGCGGCACGGCCGTAGCGGCCACCACCAGCTTCTGCGAGGGCTCGCCGGACTTGCCGCAGGCGGTCAGGGCCAGCGCAGCGGCGAGCAGGGGCAGCAACAGGGTCTTCTTCATGGGCGGAAGGGTTCTCGGGGGGAGTGTCAGGAGTTGTCGTAGTTGCTCAGGGCGAGCTCAAGCAGCGCCTTGGCCTGCTCGCGCAGCATCACCGGTTCGACGATCTCGGCATCCGAGCCGTAGTGCAGCACGTCCATCAGCAGCTCGCGCGAGACGCTGTACGGCACCTTCAGTTCATAGCGGCCATCGGCCAGGAAGCGGCCCTGCTGCTTGGAATGCCAGTGCTCGTCGGCCACCCAGCGGGCGGCCTTGGCGCTGAACAGGATGGTCGCCCAGCCCTTCGGCGCACCGGAGAAGATGCCGTAGCTGGCCCCGAGCTGCTCGTCCAGCTCGCTGTCGGCCACGTCGCGGGCGGTGCTGTCGATCACCCGCGCCTTGTGGATGCGATCCACGGCAAAGCTGCGCAGCGCCTCGCGGTCATGGTCCCAGGCATCCAGGTACCAGTTGTCGCGATAGTGGGTCAGGCGCTGCGGCGAAACGGTGCGCTTGGTCGGCTCGTCGGTGGAACGGGCGCGGTACTCGAACGCCAGCTGGCGGCGCTCCAGCACCGCCGAAGCCACGCTGCGGAAGCTGCCTTCATCGAACTTGCGGCCACGGTGCGGAATCACCCGCACCCGGTCCACCGGCCAGCTGGAAACGCCAGCCTGGGCCGCCAGCAGGCTCTCGATGCGCTGCTGCAGCGGTGCCAGCACCGAGGACAGCACGCCGCCGCCGGTCCGCGCCAGCAGGTGCTGCGAGGCCAGCAGGGCGTGCAGTTCCTCCGAACTCAGCCACAGGCCGGGCAGCTCGAAGCGGTCGCTCTCGTCGGCCTGGTAACGGAAGCCGGCTTCGCCGTCGCCCTCGATCGGTGCCATCAGCGCATCGCGCAGGAAGGCCAGATCGCGGTAGACGGTGGCACGGGAGCAACCGAGCTTGTCCTGCAGGGTCGCCACCGTCACCGGATAGCGTGCGGACTTGAGCAGACGATGCAGGGCGGTGATGCGTTCGTATCGGTCCATACCCCCGATTATGTCCGAGTCGCGGGTCTTGTGTGGGACGTTTGGGCTATCGTGGTCGCCCCCACCCCTCTGGAACACCCGATGCGCCGGTTGCCTGCCCTGTCCCTGCTGGCCTGCCTGCTGCTGGCCGCCTGTGATCGCGCGCCCGCGCCGGCCAGCACCGAAGCGCCCGTGCCTGCGGCGGATCCGGCGCAGGCGGTGCTGGGCGCCAGCCAGCGCTTCTCGGCCCTGCGCAGCTTCCACGCCGAACTGGAGGTGCTGGGCGCGCCCCAGCCGGTGCGCAGCGCCATGGACTTCGTCGCCCCCGACCGCTTCCGGGTGCAGACCCCGGCCGGTCCGCAGACGATCATCGGCGACACCATGTTCCTGCAGGCCGACGACGCGATCCGGCAGGTGCCGACCCCGCCGGGCCTGCTCGAGCAATGGCGCAACCCGCTGCCGGCCGATGCCCTGCCCGCCGATCTGCAGGCCGAAGACCTGGGCAGCCAGTCGCTGGACGGGGTCGAGACGCGTCACTACCGCCTGCGTGGCGCGCAGCCCGGCGAACGCCTGGAGTACTGGGTGGACGCGCAGGGCCTGCCGCGGCAGATCGTACGCAGCGGCAGCAGCAATGGCCGCAGCTTCCAGCTGCGCCTGCGCTATTCGCGCTTCAACGACCCGGCATTGCGCGTCGATCTGCCCTGAATAGGCGATCGCGGCAACGCCTGCTGAAGAAACCGTTTGGATCGATTCGGACCGCCATCACGCTTCCAGTATCATCACCGGCTGTCAACCGCTTCGGAGAAGCCCCGATGTCCCTGCGCGTGTCCCTGCTGATCCCCCTGCTGCTGTGCGCACCGCTCGCGTATGCGCAGGATGCCTCCGAACTGGCGGCGATGTCCTCGCCGTGGAGCGGCAGTGGCGGCGAGCTCGGTTTCGCTTCGGCACGCGGCAACAGCAGCACCGAGAGCTTCAACGGCCGCCTGCGCCTGCGCTACACCGATGGCGACTGGGTGCACAGCATGGACCTGGCTGGCCTGCGCTCCAGCTCCAAGGTGATCGAGACCCGCGACGACGGCTCCACCAGCCGCCGCAACAACACCACCGCCAACCGTTATACCGGCAGTGCCGGCAGCGCGCTGCAGCTGGGCGAGCACCGCCAGCTGACGGCCACGGTGCGTACCGAGCGCGATGACTTCGCCACCTACGACCGCCAGAGCTCGTTCGGTCTGGGTTACGGCACCCGCCTGTGGAACACCGAGCGTTTCTCGTTCGACGCGCAGATCGGCCCCGGTGTGCGCCGCACCCACAGCACCGAGGACGACCGCACCCGCACCGGCATGATCGGCCGCGGCCTGTTCGACATGAAGTACTCGCTGACCGACAACACCGACCTGGTCAACACCCTGCTGGTCGAGTCGGGTTCCTACAACACCTTCGGCCAGAACGACTTCGGTGTTTCGGTGAGCATGAACGAACATCTGGCGCTGAAGGCCGGCTGGCAGGCGCGTTACAACAGTGACGTGGCCGAGGACAAGCGCAAGACCGATACGCTGACCACGATGAACGTGGTCTACAAATTCAAATAAGAAACGGGCGCCAAAGGCGCCCGTTCTTCTTTCGGTAGTGCCGGCCACTGGCCGGCAACTGCATTCAATCGGAGCACGAGGTTGCCGGCCAGCGGCCGGCACTACCTGCGATGGCTCAGACGTTCAGCAGTTCGCCGGCACCGGCATCCAGCAGCATCTTCGCCACGCGCTGGCCCAGTGCTTCCGGGTCACTGGCCGGGCCGATCGCCTCGGCACGCACCGCACGACCATCGCTGGCACTGCCGACCAGGCCCTGCAGGTGCAGGTCGGTGCCCTGCCACTGCGCGATCGCCGCCACCGGCACGTGGCAGCTGCCATGCAGCGCGCGGTTCATTGCCCGCTCGGCTTCCACACAGGCGCGCGTTTCCGTGTCATCCAAGCCCGCAAACAGCGCCATCAGGCGCGCATTGCCACCGTCGCACTCCACCGCCACCGCGCCCTGCGCCGGGGCCGGCAGCCACTGCGGCGGTTGCAGGCGCGCGACGATGCGCGCGCCCAGGCCCAGACGCTCCAGGCCGGCCACGGCCAGCACGATGGCGTCGTAGCCACCGTTGTCGAGCTTGGCCAGGCGGGTGTTGACGTTGCCGCGCAGGTCCAGCAGTTCCAGGTCCGGGCGCAGCGCGCGCAGCTGGGCCTGGCGGCGCAGCGACGAGGTACCGACCCGCGCACCGATCGGCAGCGCATCCAGCGAGGCGTACAGGTTGGAGACGAAACCATCGGCCGGATCGTGGCGGGTCAGCATCGCCGGCAGCGCGAAGGGTTCATCCAGTTCCATCGGCACATCCTTCAGCGAATGCACGGCGCAGTCGGCCTCGCCACGCAGCATGGCCAGCTCCAGTTCCTTCAGGAACAGGCCCTTGCCACCGATGGCGGCCAGCGAGCGGTCCAGCACCTCGTCACCGCGGGTGCTCATCGGCACCAGTTGCACATGCAGGCCGGGGTGGGCCTGGCGCAGGCGATCGGCGACGTGTTCGCTCTGCCAGAGGGCGAGCGGGCTCTTGCGGGTGGCGATGCGGACGGTTTCCATCTGGTCATTATCGCGCCTTCGGCGCGGATACGGCCAACGGCGGAGACCCTCGTGGCTGGTGCGTCGGCTGGATCTATCGCGCTTGGCCGGGCGGGGTGGGTTCGCGGGGGACGCCGTGAATCCGTCCATGGAGGCTTGGCCGCGGCATCCATGCCGCGGACACCACCGCGAACCCACCCCGCCCGGCCTATGACAGTTTCCGTGCGCGCCAGCCACGGAAGATCAAAAGAAGAGCAGAGCAACAGCGGGTCGCTTCGCTCTGAGTCGAGCATGGCTCGACTCTACATTTCTCTCCCCACCCGATAACAACAATGCTTTTGCTGTCCGATGCAGTGGAGAACGAGAGGGTTGGGCCGGGGTGGGGTGGCGGGACCGTTGGCGCCATGGGCCCGAGGCATGCCTCGGGCGGGTTGGGCAGGACGCCCTACCCCGGTCTTGCCGTGTGCGCAGGATTGCGCACACGTGCAAGGCGCCATCGAGCTTACAGGGATGTACTTGCAGCGTGTCCCGCCACCCCACCCCGGCCCGACCCAGCACGTAGAAATACCGAGCCATGACCCGCTGTTGCTGTTGCTGTTGCTGTTGCTGTTGATCTTGATGTTGATCTGTAAGCAGTCGCGGCCGCAGGCCGCGCGGAACACTCACAGATGCCGCAGTTCCTGCTTCAGCGTCGCCACGCAGCGGCGGCTGACTTCCAGCGGTTGCTTGCCATGGCGCAACATCGCCTGCACCTGCCCACCCGTGCCACGACGCAGCTCCACCAGCTCATGGCGCGCCACCAAGCAGTTGCGATGGATGCGGATGAAGCGGCTGGCGAACTCTTCTTCCAGCGACTTCAGCGACTCTTCGATCAGGTCCTCGCCGCGCGCGTGGTGCACCACCACGTACTTCTCTTCGGCCTGCAGGTAATGGATGTCGTCCAGCGGAATCAAGCGCAGGCTGCCGCGCAGGCGCGCGCACAGCATGCTGCGCGCCTGTTGCCCGCGGTGGTCCTGTGGCTGGCCATCGCGGCCGGCCAGGAACGTGCGCGCGCGCGCGATGGCCGCGGCCAGACGCTCGGCACGTACCGGCTTCATCAGGTAATCAATCGCGGCCGCCTCGAACGCCGACAGCGCATGCGCATCGTAAGCGGTGCAGAACACCACCGCCGGCCGTGGCTCGAAGCTGGCCAGGTGGCGGGCGGCTTCCAGGCCATCCAGCCCGGGCATGGCGATATCCAGCAGGACCAGGTCCGGCTGCAGCTCCGCGCACGCGTGCAGGGCCTGCTCGCCGTTGCCGGCTTCGGCCACCACATCCACGCCGTCCTGCGCGGCCAACAGGCTGCGCAGGCGCTCACGCGCCAGCGGTTCGTCATCGGCGATGACTACCCTCACGATCGCTCCCTCACTGGATCGGCACTGTCACCTGGCAGGCATAGTAGCCCTCGCTCCAGCCAGCCGTCATCCGCGCGGCGCTGCCGAAGCGCCAGGCCAGCCGATGGCCGATGCTGTGCTGGGCATGGCCGGCACCGCGCGCCAGGGCCAGCCCGGGGGCCTGCGGGTCGGGCGCCGGATTGCGCACGCAGATCTGCAGTTCATTGCCCTGGCGCATCAGCTGCAGCTCGATGGTGCCACCCTCGGGCAGCCGCGAGATGCCATGCAGCACGGCGTTCTCCACCAGTGGCTGCAGTACCAGGCGAGGCAGGGGAAGATCCCAGGGCAGCGGTTCGTCGCGCTGCCAGCGCACCTGCAGGCGCTCGCCCAGGCGCAGTGATTCGATCGACAGGTAGCGCTCGGCCAGCTCGCATTCGTCACGCAGGGTGGAATCACCCTCGCCCGCCCCCAGCGCGGCACGGAACAGATCGGACAGGTCCAGCACCGCACGCTCGGCCACGACCGGGTCGCGATGCAGCAGGCTGGCGATCAGGTTCATGCTGTTGAACAGGAAATGCGGGCGGATCCGCGCCTGCAGGGCATCGGCCTGTGCGCGTGCGTTGGCCTGTACCTGCGCGGCCCAGCGATCACTCACATAGAAGTAGCGCAGGGCCAAGGCAGTGATCAGCGCCGTCGTCGCCGCGCTGCCCAGCGTGAAGCGCCAGAAGCTGATGCCGCGGGCGAAGTTGTCGCCAAGCACCGCGTACAGGGCATGCACGATGCCCGCGCAGACCACCGCGATCAGCGTCGCCAGTGCGATGGCCGAGACCGCCCCCAGAACCTGTGGCAACCTCGACAACGCGTTCCGCAGCAGGCACAGGCTGGCCGTTACGGCCAGCGCCAGCCACAACGCGAAACCACTGGCCGACAACAGTTCGCCCACGGTCCAGTGGCGGCTGCCATCCGGGGCCAGGGCCAGCACCACCACCACCAGTTCGGCCAGGCCGAGCATCGCCGCCAGCCGCGGCAGGCGGCACAGTTCCGGCATCCAGGGCGGGGCGCTGGCCGGCGGCATGGGTCAGGCAGCGCCCAGGCGTTCCTGCAACCAGTCACCCAGCGCCTGGATCTCTTCGGCGCAGACCTGGTGGGCCATCGGGTAACTGTGCCATTCCACCTCCAGGCCCAGCGCCTGCAGTGCCTGCGCACTGTGTGCGGCCACCGCCTGCGGAATCACCGGATCGCTGCTGCCGTGGGCCATGAACACCGGCACCTGCACGGCGCCTTCAGCGCGCTTTGCGCCGTCGGCTTCGGGCAGGTAGGTGGACAGCGCGATCAGGCCGGCCAGCGGCGCAGTGCGTGACAGCGCGGCGGTCAGGATGATCGCGCCCCCCTGCGAGAAACCGGCCAGGAAGATCTTCTCCGGCGCGATGCCACGCTCGATCTCGCGCGTGATCAGCGCATCCAGCTGCACCACCGATTCCTGCACGCCCACCATGTCGGCGCGCGAACGGAAATCCATGCCGACGATGTCGTACCAGCCGCGCATCGGCACGCCGTTGTTGATCGTGATCGGCCGCACCGGTGCATGCGGGAACACGAAGCGCAGCGCCGGCCAATGCGGACGCACCAGCTCCGGCACGATCGGCGCGAAGTCGTGGCCATCGGCACCGAGGCCGTGCAGCCAGATCACCGACCACTGCGGCGAGGCGCCGGTCTCCTGTTCCACCGTTTGCAGCATGATGCGGCTCCTTCAAGTTCGAGCCGCATTATGCCGCTGCCGCGGGACGATCAGTACAGCGGCGGTTGTTCGGCCGCTTCCCGGCGCAGCTGCGCGGCACGTACCAGCACCGGCGGCGGGATGTTCTCCTCGGGGATATCAAGCAGGCCAAGACGGTGCAGGAAGGCGCCGGGGCCACGCGAAGACGTCAGCGCCACCACCGGTACCGCCAGCACCATGCCGATCACCACCGGCGCCATCCACGCGGCCAGCGATGGCGACACCGCCCAGGCCAGCATGCCCATGAAGGCGCCGAACACCCCCAGCCCACCGTAGCCACGGATCAGCGCCAGCCACGAAATGCCACCATCGTCACGCTGCTGCGCGTCCCAGCCCGAATCGCGGCCGGACAGCACTTCGGCCACGCCGCGCGACTGCACGTACATCACCACCGGCGCCATCAGCGCGGCCAATACGGTTTCCACCAGCATCGAGACGAACGCGCGCAGGGCACCGCCACACCCGCGGCGGTCGACCGGGTCCAGCAGCATCGCCAGGTAACCCAGCACCTTGGGCAGCAGCAGCACCGCCATGGTCGCCGCGAACAGGCGCACCACCTGTTCCTCATCCTGGGCCCGCCAGTACACGCTGGGCGACAGGTGCAGCAGGGCGTTGAAATCGATGCCTTCCTGGAACAGCGGGATGGCGATGCCGATCAGCATCAGCATCGCCCACATCGGCGCGGTGAAGTAATGACCGATGCCGATCAGCATGTGCATGCGGCTGATCCAGTGCAGGCCACGGCTGCCGACCACCTTGCCGTGCTGCAGGTTGCCCTGGCACCAGCGGCGGTCGCGCACCAGCAGGTCGGTCAGGGTCGGCGGACCTTCTTCATAGCTGCCGCCCAGGTACGGCACCATGTGCGCGGCCCAGCCGCCACGACGCATCAGCGCCGCTTCGACGAAGTCATGGCTGAGCACGTGGCCACCGAACGGCTTGCGCCCCGGCAGCGCCGGCAGCCCGGCCTGATCGGCGAAGGCGCGGGTGCGGATGATGGCATTGTGGCCCCAGTAATTGCTCTCGGCACCGTGCCACCAGGCCACGCCACGGGCGATCACCGGACCGTACACACGGCCGCCGAACTGCTGCATGCGCGCGAACAGGGTGCGCCCGCCGATCACCGACGGCAGGGTCTGGATCAGGCCGACGTCGGCGTTGTGCTCCATGCCCGCGACCAGGCGCACGATGCTGTCGCCGGTCATCAGGCTGTCGGCGTCGAGGATCAGCATCTGCGGGTAGGCACCGCCGAAGCGGCGGACCCAGTCGGCGATGTTGCCGGCCTTGCGCCCGCTGTTGTCGCCACGGCGGCGGTAGAACAGCCGCGCCTGGCCATCGGGCACGCGCTCGCGCAGTTCGGCGAACACCTGCTCTTCGGCCCGCGCGATGTCTTCGCGCCGGGTATCACTGAGCACGAAGAAGTCGAACCGGTCGAGCTGGCCGGTGGCGGCCACCGACTCGTAGATCGCCTGCAGGCCGGCCAGCAGCCGGCGCGGATCTTCGTTGTAGGTCGGCATCAGCAGCGCGGTGCGGCTGTGCACTGTCGGCAGTGGCTTGTCCGGGTCGATGCCGAGGCGATACCCCCGGTCGAACACGGCAGTCAGGAAGCCGGCCACGGCGCTGGCGAAAGACAGCGCGATCCAGGCGAACAGGCCGACAAACAGCACCAGCAGGCAGGCCTCGAGCACGCTGATGCCATTGGCCGACAGCACCCGCCACATCATCCGGGTAGCGATGGCGGTCATCGCCAGCGTGCCGCCGAAGATATAGAACCGGCGCAGGCCGATCAGCCGCGGCGAGGTGCGGTGGCGGCGAACCTTCAGTTGGCCTTCGCGCAGGGTCTGCTCGGGCATCTGCAACGGCGATTCGGCCGGCAGCAGCGTCCAGCCGGCATCAAGCCGGGACGTATCTGCTTCCGCATGGATGGTCTGCACCTCCATTGCCGCCTACTCCGCGCAGTCGGCACGGCCGGCCATCCCGGCCGGGCTGCATGCACCAAGGTTCCCGGCGCGCTTTCCCGGCGCCCGCACTTGTCCTGGCTGCGTCGGCGTCACGCCACGCAGTCGCTGTCTGTCACTACCGGAACCCACACGATCTCCAACGGGGCGGAATCGAAAATGCGGCTCAGTCTAGGGCGCCGGATGTAAGCCGAGTGCGAAGGTCTACGCCGGGATTTGTCCCCATTCAGCAAACAGCAGGCGAGTGCCGGGGCAGGGGAACGGATGTCACTTGGTCGCCCCAGGTACTGGATCGTAACAAACGCGAACGGTTATCATTTCATTAACCAGGCAGGTCACCGTCTTCCGCACGGCCGAGACCCACCCAGCTGCGCCGGTTCCAACCCAGCGCCCAACGACCCATGGAAGGGGGCTGCCTGCTGTCTGCGTGCGCCTGCTGCTTCCACCGGGTCCCCCTCCTCCGATGGAAGCCGTCATGTCCCTGTCGTTCCGTACCCCTTCCGCGCGCCTGCCGCGCACCCGCTTGGCCTGCGCTCTGGCCACCGCCTGCCTGCTGGCCCTGCCCGGCCTGGCCGCCGCAGAGGCCAGCGCCGATGCCTCCACCAAGGATCTGGATACCGTGGTGGTCACCGCCTCGGGCAACCAGCAATGGATCAAGGATGCACCGGCCAGCATCAGCGTGATCAGCCGCGAGGACATCGAGCGCCAGCCGGTGCACGACCTGGCCACCCTGCTCAGCCGCGTGCCGGGCGTGACCGGTGGCCTCAGCGCGGTCGGCGAGCAGTCCAAGATCAAGCTGCGTGGCATGCCGTCCAATTACACGCTGGTGCTGGTGGACGGCAAGCGCATGGGCAGCTCGGCCTCGACCAACTACCGTCCCGACCTCGGCCGCCAGGATCTGAACTGGATCTCGCCCGACCAGATCGAACGCATCGAGGTGGTGCGCGGACCAATGTCGTCGCTGTACGGCTCCGACGCCATGGGCGGCGTGATCAACATCATCACCAAGCGCATCGGTGATGACTGGAACGGCAGCGCCACCCACAGCTATACCCGCCCGGGTGATAGCAAGCGCGGTGATACCCAGCAGATCGGTGCGACGTTCTCCGGCCCGCTCGGCGACCGCTTCGGCCTGCGCATCGGTGCCAACAGCATGCGCCGCGACTCGGACCGCTCCAACGGTGGTGTCTATGGCAATGCCTACGCCGGCGAGAAGGACCGCAATGTCAACGCGCTGCTGCAGTGGAAGCTCAGCGATGCGCAGGAACTGTCGCTGGAAGCCGGCCACGGCGTGCAGCAGGCCTTCATCGACGCATCGCTGGAAAAGCAGGACGAAGGCGCCTGGGGTGCCAGCGAACTCAAGCGCAGCTCGCTGGCACTCAACCACGATGGCAAGTGGAGCTTCGGCAACTCGAAGCTCAGCGCGTACTGGACCGAGTACAAGAACGACATCGGTGCCACCGGCCGCTCCGAGACCACCGATACCATCATCGAAGGCAGCCTGACCACGCCGTTCACCCTGGGCGTTGAACACCAGTTCGCCGTCGGTGGCCAGTGGAAGCGCCAGGAACTGACCAATACCGATACCATCGGCCGCGCGCCGATCGACTATGCCGGCAATGCCGTCAGCGGCTCCAACCTGGAAGTGGATACCTGGGCACTGTTTGTCGAGGACGAACTGAAGCTGCACCGCACGCTGGCGCTGACCCTGGGCGCACGCCTGGATCATCATGAGAAGTTCGGCAGCCACGTCAGCCCCCGCGCCTACCTGGTCTGGCACCCGGCCGAACAGTGGACGATACGTGGTGGTGTTTCCAAGGGCTTCCGCGCGCCCAGCCTGACCGAGAACTCGCCCAGCGCGGCCACCCAGTCCGGCGGCCGCGGCTGCACCTCGCTGATCCCGCTGGGCTATACCCGCGGTGGCTGCTACATGGCCGGCAACCCGGACCTGGACCCTGAAACCAGCACCAACCGAGAGATCGGCATCAGCTTCGACAATGACCTGTTCGATGCCGGCCTGACCTACTTCCATACCGACTTCAAGAACAAGATCGAGTACGCGCCCCTGGGCAAGTTCAACGGCATCTGGTGGACGCGCATGAGCAACGTGCAGCGCGCGCGTACCAGCGGCATGGAAGGCAACCTGAACTTCCGCTTCGGCGAGCAGTGGCGCTGGCGCACCTCGGCCACCTGGATGAAGGAAGCCAAGAACCTGACCACCGGCAGGAACCTGATCGATACGCCGGAGTTTTCCGGCTATTCGTCGCTGGACTGGACGCCCAATACGGTGTTTTCCAGCAGCCTGTCGGCGCAGTACACCGGCAAGCAGACCGGTACCGCCACGACCTTCCTCAAGGCCTACACCCTGTATGACCTGACCGCAGCCTGGAACGTCAACGAGGTACTGACCCTGCGCGGCGGCGTCAGCAACCTGGCCGACAAGAAGCTGTATGCGGAAGGCTCCACCGACTACTTCGTGGCCGGGCGCAGCTACTTCATGAGCATGACCGCGCGGTTCTGACCGGCTGCGCGCGCCGCGATCGCGCTGGCAGCACGCCAGCGCGATCGGCGGTGTTGCGGATTACTCGCTTTCCAGCGCGGCCGCGGCCGCGTTCTGCGTAGCGGCCGTGCGTGCACGGTCCATCGCTACCGCCAGTTGCTGGCGTGCGAGCAGTTGTTGTGCCTGCACCACTTCAGGTGTCGGCAGGAGCACCGGTCCCGGTGCGTTTTCCGGTATAGCAGGTGTGGTCATGCAACCTCCATGGACATCCCGCCGCCGCCCGGGTTCAGCTGGGGCGGCAGCGGAACTGCGCACCCTATCCTAAAAACAAGGCGGATGGGTGACGGTGCGGCGCCCCGCCGCAGGCCTGCACATGCCGGGCGCGTCACATTTTTGACGGTTGAGGGTAGTTTCCTGAACCGTCGGCCTCGTATCATGTAACCGTTTTCCTACAAGGACGTAATCGTCAATGAACGCCGTCGACCTCTCCCGCTTCAGCCCGAACTGGCAGTTCCGCTTCAATTTCTTCCAGCAGCACGGCGCTCCGAAGGAGCCGCGCTTCAAGGAAGCCTGGAAGGCGCTGTCCTTCGGCGACCGCCTCAAGATCAACATCAACTTCTTCGCCTTCTTCTTCGGCTTCATCTACCTGTTCATTCTGGGCATGTGGCGCAAGGCGCTGGTGGTGATCGGCATCGGCCTCGTGCTGGGCATCGTGTCCCTGTTCCTGCCGGACATCATCGCGCGCCCGCTGTTCATCGCCATGAACTTCCTGGTTGCCGCCAGCACCAACTACAGCTACTACCTGGAGCAGGTGAAGGGCAAAGCCAGCTGGAATCCCTTCGAAGGCATGTTCTGACGCGATGCTGCCGCCGCACTCCGGCCTGGCATAGCATCAAGCAGACATGAAGACGCCCGGCCTTGGCCGGGCGTCTTCATGTGCGCGCAACAGGATCAGGCCGCGCGGCGGACCGTAGCCACCGGCTCGGCCTGCAGGCGGAAGCGCGAGACCGCCACCGCCAGCTGCTCGGCCTGTTCTTCCATCGCACGCGCGGCGGCACTGGCCTCTTCCACCAGTGCGGCGTTCTGCTGGGTGGTCTCGTCCATCTGCACCACGGTCTGGTTGACCTGCTCGATGCCCGCCGACTGCTCGCGCGAGGCTGCCGAGATCTCGGCCATGATCTCGTTCACTCGGCCGACCTGGCCGACGATTTCCTGCATGGTGCGGCCCGCGCCGTGCACCAGCTGTGCACCGGCGCCGACCTGCGCCACCGAAGCGTCGATCAGCTCCTTGATCTCCTTGGCCGCACCTGCCGAGCGCTGGGCCAGCGCGCGCACTTCGCTGGCGACCACGGCGAATCCGCGGCCCTGTTCGCCGGCACGCGCCGCTTCCACCGCCGCGTTCAATGCCAGGATGTTGGTCTGGAACGCGATGCCATCGATCACCGAAATGATCTCGGCAATGCGCTGCGAGGAGGCCTCGATCTGTTCCATGGTCTGCACTACCTGGCTGACCACCTGCCCGCCTTCGCTGGCCACGCCCGCTGCGGAGCCGGCCAGGGTGTTGGCCTGCAGCGCGTGGTCGGCATTCTGGCGCACCGTGGAGGTCAGCTCTTCCATCGAGGCCGCGGTCTCTTCCAGGTTCGCCGCCTGCTGCTCGGTGCGGCGCGACAGGTCACTGTTGCCGGCGGCAATCTCACCCGCCGCCAGGCGGATGCTGGCCGCCGACTGCTGGATCTGGCCAACGATCTGGGTCAGCTGCTGCACGGTGCTGTTGGCATCGTCGCGCATCACCGCGAACACGCCGTGGAAGTCGCCCTGCATGCGCGCGCTGAGGTCGCCTGCGGCAATCGCGCGCAGCAGCGTCGACAGCTCGGCCAGGTTGTGGTCGCTCACCTGCATCATGGTGTTGAGGGTTTCCACCATGCGGCGGAAGTCGTGGTCGAAGCGCAGCGTGTCGCCGCGCACCGCGAAATCACCGGCTGCTGCGGCAGCGGCCAGCTGCTGGATCTGATCGTTGATCGCCGCCAGGTTGCTCTTGGTGGTGGCCATTGCAGCGGTGAACACCGCCTTCTCGCCCGGCAGCGCTTCCATGTCCACGCTCAGGTCACCCACCGCATAGCGCTGCATCACGTCGACCAGGCGCTGGGTGACGGCGTTGCTGGAGGCCACCAGCTGGTTGCTGTCAGCCACCATCCGGCCGTACTCACCCGGGAACGCCGAGGCGTCCATGCGGTAGCTGATTTCACCGGCGTCATGGCGACGCGCCATTTCCGCCTGCGCCGCCATCACCGACTGCAGCTGCCCCCGCATGCCCTGCATCGCGTCCAGCAGGCGGCCCACTTCGTCGTTGCTGCGTGCCGGCAGGGTGCTGTCCAGCTTGCCCGCGGCGACGTCGCCGGCCACGCGCACGGCTTCGGCCAGTGGGCGGATCGCCAACCGGCGCAGCAGCACATAGACACCGGCACTCAGGGTCAGCGCGGCCACCACGCCAACCAGCAGGGTCAGCCACAGCAGCTGGCGCGCCTCGGCCACGATCACCGCGTGCGGCATCACCACACCCAGTGCAAAGCGCTGCGGCGCATCGCCCACACGAAGCGGCACGTATACGCGCACGTTGCCGGCGGCATCCGGAGTGAAGGCTTCGAACCGGCGGTCGGCGGCGATGTCTGCCAGCATGCTGCGGGTCAATGCGTCGCCACGTGGCTTGCCGATTTCGGCGGCATTGGCCGAGGCCAGCACTACGCCATTCGGCGAGAGCAGTTCGACGCGCCCGGCGCCCATCGGCTTCAGCGTGGCCAGGTGCTTCTGCAGCGCCGCCAGCGAGAAGTCCACAGTGAATACACCGAGGAACCGGCCGTTTTCGATGATCGGCGTGCTCAGCGTGCTCATCAGCACCTGCTGGCCACCGATGTCGTAGGCATAGGGCTCGCTTACCTTCGCCAGCTTGTCGCGGCTGGGCACCATGTACCAGTCACCGGAGCCACTGGCCGTCTCGGTGTAGTCGGTCATCGTCGACTGCTGCGGCCTGCCGTCGTGCCAGGCCCAGTAGCTCATGTAACGACCGGTGGCATCGTGCGCTTCGGTGTTGACGAACTCGGCATCCTTGCCATCGAAGGCGTCGGCCTCCCACATGGTGCTCTTGCCCAGCCACTCGGGGTGGGTGCGCAGCTGCTCGCCCAGCACGGCAGCCAGGCTGGCACGGTCCGGAACATCGCCGCGCGCGCGCTGGGCGAGCACGGCCTCGACCATGGCGTCGTTGCTGGCAAAGGCGGTGCCCAGATCGGCCGCGACCTGGCGGGCTTCGGCGGTGGCTTCGCTGGCCATGGTCTGGCGCGAGGCGTCGATCAGGCTGGCGCTGGCCTGGCGGTAGATCAGGAACGCAGTCAGGCCGAAGCACAGCAGCGCGATCGCAGCGGTGCCCAGCATCAGCTTGTGGGCGATGCTGCCCGGGCGGCGGGCAGCGGCGGAACGGGGAGAAGGCATGGAAGGATCCGCAAGGCAGTTCAGGACGACCGGCACCGCGAGGGCACCGCGCAGGTGCGCGATCCGTCGCGCAGGCCACCGGCCGCCGGGACACGCCCGGCGCTGGAAGCGCACCGGGTTAGCGGCCGCCTGCGAACGAGGTTGAGGCGGTCCATCTGCACATTCCTGAACCTGCTCAGGGTCGGGTCAGGAACCCGCCCCGCTGCCGCCCTATTCGGCCACGCGGTCCTTGATCCATTCCGCCCGCGGCAGCACCTCGATGCTGCCAACCGCGTACTGCTGCAGCACGTCGTCCGGGCCGAAGCGCGGCTGCCAGCCCAATGTGCGGCGCATCAGTGCACTGTCGTAGACGCGGTCAATGCTCAGCGGCAGCGGCCAGCCACGGCGCTCGAACTCGGCCAGCAACTGCGGGGCGCGGCGGGCCAGCACCCTGCGCGGCTGGGTCGCCAGTTCCAGGCAATCCTCGCGCAGGAACGGCGTCGGTGCGCAGGCAATGTAGCGTGCGAAGGCAGCGCCCTCATCGTGCAGCAGCGCGGCATGTGCGCTGGCCACGTCGCGCGCGTCGATACCGCGGTGCAGGCGGAACATCGCCATCCGCTCCGGTGGCTCGGGGAAACAGCGGGCCATGCGCAGCACGCGCACGCTGAAGCCCGGCGCCGCAGCGGCTTCAGCCAACGCCTCGGCCTGCAGCTTGCTGCGATGGTAGATGGTGCGTGGCAGCGGCTCGGTATCTTCATCGATCCAGCGGCAACCGCCCGCCACCACCGCATGGCCATACAACGCCGTGGTGCTGGTCAGCACGAAGCGGCGTGCACCGGCCTCGCGGGCAGCCTGCAACAGGTGTGCGGTCGCCTCCACATTGATCTGCTGGAATACCGCATCCGGCACCAGGCCGACATGGGGTGCGTGCAGGGCGGCGGTATGGATCACCGCGTCGACGCCCTGCACTGCCTGCTTCACGGCCTGACGATCGGTGACATCGGCAATGATGCGGGTGGTGGCGAATGGGCTGCGATCCAGCCCCACCACTTCATGGGCAGCGGCCAACGCGCCGAAGATGGCGCGCCCGATCCGCCCGGAACTGCCGGTCAACAGAATCTTCATTGAGTCCATTCACTCGAAGCGCCCGGGAACTACCGGGATGTTTCGATTCTAGGCACGCCGCATGTCGTCTGCGATAGGGCACGGTTGCAATTGTGCGTTCATTCTGGCGATACCGATCGGGCCAGCAGCTGGCGGGCGACGAACAGCGGATCGTCACCGCCTGCTGCGTCAGGCGTGACGCCGGTGCGTTCCCAGTTGGTTCCGGTACGGAGGTTGATCGGCTGCCGGTCGGGAATGCTGATCTGATAGCCATCCGGCAGCAGCACAGGATCATCGAACATATGTGCCGCGCCGCCACTTCGACTACCAACGACACGTGCCCGCCCCTGCGCCTGCAGCGAGTACGCGACGAATTCGGCGGCCGACCCGGTGCGGCGGTCGATCAGCACCACCAGCGGCTTCAGGTACAGCCCCAGGCTCGCCGGTGGCAACGGTACTGGACTGCGCTGGCCACGGCGTTGCAGTGACTGCACCTGGGTGATCTCCGCCGCCAGCAGGGTCCGCACCAGCAGGTCCGCACTGCCGTCATCGCCACCTCCGTTCTGGCGCAGGTCCAGCACCAGGCCATCGGTGTCGGCCAGCAGGGTGAAGGCCGCGGCCAGCTTCGGCCGGGCCAGATCGAGCGGATAGAAGGTGCTCAGGCGCAGGTAACCGATGTTGCCTTCCAGCACCCGCACCTCGCGCACGCCCGCACCATTGCTGCGCGCATCCGCGCGCCAGGCCATCAGCCAGTCGTCCTGGCCGGCGCGGGCATCCACCCGCTCGACATGGAAGTGGCCATCGAACACGTCCAGATCCTGGTTCAAGCGTGCGCTGAACGCCTTGGGGTCCGCGCAGCTGTCCACATAGCGCTGCTGGGTGGACCAGCCGCGCACGGCCTCGGCAATGTGCGCGCCTTCGGCCACGTCCAGGTACTGCGCCTGTATCGCCGTGGCCGCCGCCTGCAGCACCGCGTCCTGGGCCGGGCAGGACGCCGCCAGCAGCGCACCCAGCATCCACGAAACCGCCATGACCGCACCCCACGTTGATGATATGTAAGTGCTTATATATCATCGCCACCATGGATCTCCAACATGCCACCCTGGGAACACTGCTGCGGGCCCTGCTCGACCAGCTGGACCCGGCGGTCGAGCAGGCCTACCGCGACCTGAAGCTGGACTACCGGCCGCGCTACACCCCGGTGCTGCGCACGCTGATGGCGCAGGGACCCTGCCGCATCAAGGATCTCGCACTGGCCTGCGGGCTCAGCCATTCGGCGCTCAGCCAGACGGTTTCAGCAATGGTGCGCGACGGCTGGCTGCACGCTGCGGTCGGTGAAGACAGCCGCGAGCGCATCCTGCAGCTGAGCCCGCGCGCGTTGCAGGCGTTGCCGGCGCTGCAGGCGCAGTGGCAGGCCACGGCACGCGCGGCGCGCAGCCTCGATGCCGATCTTGGACAGTCATTGGAGCAGGTGCTGCGCGAGGCACTGCAGGCGCTTGAACAGCGGCCGTTCGCGCAGCGACTGCGTGGCACGCCCCAACGCTGAGGCGCTTACTGCTCGGCCGCCATCTCGATTTCACTGAGGAACGTCCAGCTGCCATTGGCCAACCGCAGCTCCAGCGTGCGGCACTGCGCGGCCAGCGGCGCGGCGTTGCCCAGCACGTATTCCTCTTCGGTCGAACCGCTCAGTCCGGCCTGGGGGAATGGCGCCGACAGCACACCGATCTTCACCGCAGCGGCGCCCGGCTCGGCACACATCACCTCCACGGCTGTCGGCGTGACGATGCCCCACGCCGGGCGGGTCATCGTATGCAGGCCGATCCAGTCCACCCGCCGGCGCTGGCCCAGGTCGATGGTGATGCTGGCGTTGCCATGCACGCCTACCCAGCCGGCATCCATCGGGTTGCGCGGATCCCCCACCCGGCGATCAAACAGTTCATGCCCGGTGCTGTCGGGATAGTTTGCATCCGGCGCCACGCTGTAGCTGTAGGTGGTCTGCACCGGATCGACACTGTAGGACGCACCGAGCCCATACAGCCCGCGATAGGTGTTCATCAACCGCGGAGATTCGGCATAGCCCTGGCCGGGGCCGACCACCTCGGACATGTGGTACTGGTTGAGCCAGGCAACGCGCTTGCCGGCCGAACGCGCGCTCCACAACTGCTGGTTGATGCGCTGCACCGACGCGGAGCGATAGGCACCGGACAATCCGTTGCCGGTTTCCAGGAACAAGGGACTGCCATGGTTGAACAGTTCGATGTCGGCCCACAGGCCGCTGGCCCCCAGCGCCGCCGACAGCGCCTCGTAATACGCCTCGGTGGAATGACCTGGGCGATCCCACTGGAACAGGCGTGCATGCGAGGCGGCGCCGAGGCCGTCCTGCCAGATCTGCACATCCACGCCGGTGGCCGTACGGAACTGTGCAGCAGCCCGGCCCACGCTGGCCGGATCCACGCTGGATGACGCCAGGTAGGGGGCCACCATCACCGGCCGCGAGGGTGTACTGCCTTTGAGCGCCGTCACGATCGCACGGTAGAACGGCGCGCGATCAGCCGGCACCTGTGCTGGCTCGTCGGTGATGTACCAGCCAGCGAACGCCGGATGCGATCCGTACTGTTGGCCCAGCTGGGCCAGCGACTGCGCCGCATCCTGTGCCACGGCCGTTGCGTTCTGCCCCTGCCAGAAGGTGGCGCACTGCCCCGAGCTGTAGGTGGTGCCGACCACGACCTTCATGCCGCGCGCGGCCGCCGCATCGAGCACGGTGCCGAGCTTGCCGGGAAAGCCGGCAATCCATTCGAAATCCTGCACGCCGCTGGCGCAGCCGACGCCGGCACGGGTGGCACGCACCTGACCGAGGATGATCGTGTCGTTGCCCAGGTCCTGCAGTTCATCCAGGAACAGCGGCAACTGCGCGGCCGGCAGTTGTTCGTCGCTGCCCGAGTAGCCAACGTGGACGAAGCTGCCGGACAACAGGGGGCTGGCTGCATGGACCGGAGCGGTACAGGCCAGCACTGCGATCAATCCAATCCTGTTCATGTTCTACGTCCCTGTCGTGGCCAGGCGAGTGGCGTTGTTGCGCATCCTATCAACAGCAACGGTGGCCCCATCATGATCACCGACAACGCTGCGCAATCGCCGACTTCAGCTGCCCCCGCAGCAGCGCACGTGCAATGCCGATTCAAGCGGTTGATTCATTCAACTGCGTGATCGAGCCTGCGCGCTCCTTCCCCTGGAATACTCCTCATGCGCACGCCGCCCGCACCGCTCAGCCTGATGGAACGCGACCGACGCTGGGCCCTGGCCCGCGACCTCATGGCCAGTGAACGGCTCGATGCCCTGGTTGTGCATGGCGACCGGGAAGCCGCCGCACCGGCCGGGTTCTCGCCGGACTGCTACTTCACCAATGACCGGCCCGGCTCGATCGTGGTGTTCGTCGGCGACCAGCCGCCACGGGTGTTCACCTTTGCCTCGCTGATGATTGCCGACCACCTGCAGGCCTGCCTGCGCGGCGACCTGCAGTGGATCGCACCCGAACAGCTGTGGGTTGGAAAATCCGGTCTGGAGGTTGGCCGCTGGCTGCAGCAATGTGGCCTGCACACGGCACGTATCGGCGTGCTGGGGCTGGAGCCCTATCCACCGTTCTACTTCGACGGCGCGATGCCCGCGCGCACCCTGCAGGGCATGCAGGCGGCGGTGCCGAACGCGGAATTCGTACCGGTATATCGTGCGTTCTTCCAGCGCGCCTCGGTAAAGAGCCAGGAGGAACTGGCGCTGATTGCGCATGCCGCCTGGATCGGTGAATCCATGAGCGAGGCGCTGCGTGCCACTGCTCGCCCCGGTGTTTCGGAAGCCGAACTGGTTGCCGCAGTGACCGCCGCCTGTTTCTCGCTGGGGGGCTATACCGCCGAGGTGTTGCTCGGCTCGGGTCCCGAGTATGTGGGCTGGGGACCACCCGCCTGGCAGTATCGTGCGCAGCCGCCGCGCATTCTGCGCGATGGTGACCTGGTGCTGTCGGAGATCTTCGCACTGTACGGGCTGATGGAAACCCAGCATCAGGCCGCGGTTGCCATTGGCGAGGTGCACGACGACATCCATCGCGCCGCTGCCGTCGCCCGCAGCAGCTACGAAGCAGGCCTGTCCGCACTGCGCGTGGGCAATACCTTCGGCGATGTCGTCGACGCGATGGAAGCGCCCCTGCTGGAGGCGGGCGGCTGGCACGTGCATCCGTTGGTCCACAGCCTCAACCCCTATGGACCGATTGGCTTCGGCCGTGCACCGGGCATCGAAGCGCTGCCGGAGGCCGCGCGCTATGCGCACATCGCGCCGCTGCCGACTGTCGGGCGCGAACTGCCCCTGCAGGCCGGCATGTGCTTCGCCTTCGAACCGAACTGTGCATTCGGCCGGCACATGGCCAACATCGGCGGTACGGTCATCGTCGGCGCGGACGCGGGTACCGCGCTCAATGAAAACTCGACACGGCTGATGCAGGCCGATGCCTGAGTTCATCGCCCATCTGCAGACACCGGCACGACGGCGCGCGGCCGAGACGCGCAGCGGGCAGACCCGAGGCCGACTGCTGCACGCGGGGCTGCAGCTGTTCAGCGCGTTCGGCGTGGAGGGTGTGCGTACCCGCCAGCTGGTGGACATGGCCGGCTGCAGCCAGTCAGCCATTCCCTATCATTTCGGTGGCAAGCAGGAACTGTATGCCGCCGTGCTGCAGCGCTGCGCTCAAGCCATTGCCGAACGATTGCCGCTGCCGGCAACGCCACCCAACGGCGCGCGGCAGGCCGCGCAGCAGCTGCAGCAGTTGATGCGGGCATTCGTCCAAGCCTTGCTGTCGGCGCCGGATGCGGGTCCACGCACGCTGCTGTTGGCGCGCGAACAGATCCAACCGACGGCCGCGTTCGCCAGCGCCCACCGTACGCTGTTCGAACCCTTGCACACCACGCTGGCCGCGTGCGTAGCGTGCCTGCGCGGCAGCGAACCATCCAGTGTCGAGACGGTGCTGCGTACCCACGCCCTGCTCGGCCAAGCGATCGTCTTCGCCGTCTCCCATGGGGCTCTGCAGGCGCGACTGAACCAGGGAGCTCCCTTGGCAGACGTAGAGACGATCGCGTCGGTGGTCAGTGGCATGGCACTGGCGGCAGCGAAGGCAGCACCTGACTGAATGGCTGCGTGATCAGCCCCGTGCGCAGGGCGCGTGAAAATCGTGGCCATGATGGCGACCTGGACTTAGCGTGCGATGGCCAAGCATGGATGCCGTCGTCTACGAAGGCGACGCCCACACCGCAGGAGATTTCACATGACTGAGCAGAATCCGCGCAGCTCCAACCGGGGCTTTGCATCAATGGACCAGGAAAAGCAGCGCGCGATCGCTGCCAAGGGCGGGCGCGCCGCACATGCCTCCGGCAACGCACATGAATTCAGTCCGGCCGAGGCACGTGTCGCGGGCCGCAAGGGCGGCGAGGCGATCAGCCGCAACCGCCAGCACATGGCCGAGATCGGTCGTGAAGGTGGACACGCTCGCCACGCCAATGCGCGCCAGCAGCAACAACAGCCTCAGGAGATCGAACGCACGGCAGCGGGTCCGCAACGCCAGCAGGGCTGAATGCAGCGCGTCAGGCCGGTGCGCGCTGCCGATACAGCCCGAGCGCCGCAAGCAGGGCCAGCGCACCGGCCACAGCCATCGCCCATCCGAAACCACTGGCCATCGCACTGCGATACCACGTCAGCATCTGCGGCGTGGCGTGCATCGAGCCCGGTTGCAGGATCAGTTCGCGCGCCTGTGCCACCAGCCCCCGCTGCCCGGCCGCCTGCGCGGACGCGGCGAACTGCTGCACGGCGCGCTGGCCCATCAGGCTGCCCAGCAGCGCGATGCCCAGGCTCATGCCTGCCTGACGTAACGCGTTCATCGTGGCTGAGGCGATACCCGCGCGCTCGACCGGCGCGATGGCCATGACCGCCATGCCGGTCGCCGGCACTGCCAGCCCCATTCCAATGCCAAGCAGCACCAGCACAGCACTGGAACAAGCGTGCGAAGTAGCCGGTTCGAACGTGGCCATCGCGCACAGCGCCACCCCAGCCAGGGCGTAGCCCAGCACCAGCGCGGCGTGCAGCCCGAGGTGGGCGACCAGACGCCCGAACAACAGCGAGACGGCACCCATCAACAGGAACTGCGGGGCCAACTGGGAGCCTGCCAGCGCAGCGTTGTGCCCCTGCGCCTGCTGGAAGAACAGCGACAGGAAGAACAGGCTGGCATAGGCAGTGAAGCCCAGGACGAACGAGGCCAGGTTGAACATGCCGAAGCGGCGGTCGGCAAACAGGTCCAGCGGCAGCAATGGGCGTGCCACCCGGCGTTCGACGATGCCGAACAGGATCAACCCGGCAGCTGCCACGCCCAGCGCCAGCAGCGTCACCGGGGCAAGCAGGCCATGCGCGCCGATCGCGATCAGGCCATAGCTCAGCGCACCCAGCGCGACGATGCTGAGCAGCTGCCCGGCAGGGTCCAGCGCAGCGTGCTGCGGATGCCGCCGCTCCGGAATTCCCCAGGCGCCCAGCGCCAGCGCGAGCAGGCCCAGCGGCAGGTTGATCAGGAAGATGCTGGGCCATCCGACGCGCTGTACCAGCACGCCTCCCAGCAGCGGGCCAAGCACCAGGGCCAGCGCACTGAACGCCGACCAGCCACCGATCGCACGTGCACGTTGGCGCGCGTCGGGAAACGCGTGGCTGAGGATCGGCATTGCGGCGGGAATCAACAAAGCGCCCGCGATGCCCTGCACTGCACGCCCGGCTACCAGGGTCGCAAGATTGCCGGCACAGGCGCACAGCAGCGACCCCAGCGTGAAGGTGGCGACGCTGAGCAACCACATCCGCCGATGACCGTAACGGTCCCCAAGCGGCCCCGCCGACAGCATCAACGCCGAAAGCGCGATTGCATACGCATTGATCACCCACTGCAGGCCGGCCATGTCGGTATTCAACGCCTGCTGCAGGGTCGGCAGGGCGACGTTGACGATGCTGATGTCCAGCGAGGCGAGGAATGTGCCGAGGTAGGCCGCCAGCACCAGGGCCGGCCGCTGGAAACGTCGCATGTACGGCTCCCGGGGGAAGGATGTGTGCGCATCCTAGCCACTGACTGACCGTCGGTCAATGACTGACGGTCAGTCGGTGCCACAGGCCAGCTAGAATGGCTCCCGTCGCACCCGGATCCCTCCCACATGCAGACCACAGCTGTCGCCAGGCCACGCACCAAACCTGCGGAAACCCGCCAGGAAGAACTGATGGACGCCGCGCAGGCGCTGTTCCTGTCAAAGGGAGTGGATGCCACCACCATCAGCGACATTGTCGCCGCAGCCGACGTTGCCAAGGGCACCTTCTATACCTATTTCGCCTCGCGCACCGAGATTCTGCAGGCGCTGGCGCAGCGCTATACCCGGCGTTTCATGGAAGACGTCGACCGCGCCGTGCAGCATTACCCGGCCAGCGATGGCGTAGCGCGCCTGCGCGCCTGGATCCGCGCCAACATCGAACTTTATGTGCACACCCATGCACTGCACGACGTGGTGTACGCCAACCATCATCACCACCAGCGTGGCAACGCCGAACGCAATGCGATCCAGCAGCAACTGCTGGGCATCCTCGAAGCAGGCAATGCCGCAGCTCTGTGGCAGCTTCCAGCGCCCAAAGTCACCGCCTCGTTGATCTATGCCGGCGTGCACGGCGCCACCGACGACCTGATCGCCACACCCGCACAGGATGCCGATGCCTTCATCGCCGCCGTGGTGGATGATTGCCTGCGCATGGTCGGCGTGCCACCAACCGGTGCCAAACGTCGCTGACGGGCTTTCTGCTGCTCAGATGTGGGCGAGGATGTTCAACAGCCGCCCGAACGGGTCACGGACGAAGAAGCGGCGCACACCCCAGGGCTCATCGGCGGGGCCATATTCCAGCGGGATGCCGGCCGCGCGCATGCGCTCCAGTACCTGTTGCAGATTGTCCACTTCTATCGACAGATCCGGCACCGCCGTGCCGGATCCCCCTTCAGTGGCAAAGCTGACCTGCGCCAGCGCGCTACCCTCGCCGCCATGGGTGACGATCCAGCCGTGGTCCATCACCACCGGCATGCCCAGTAGCTCGCCATAGAACGCTGCGGCATGCGCAGGGTCAGGCGTGGCGATGTTGGCGACGACACGTTTGACGGCCATGTGCGGCGGCTCCGATGCGATTCCCCATCCTCGCCGCTGCGTGCATGGCCTGCAAGCGGGCGGCGCTGAAACAGAAGAGCCCCGTCAGGGACGGGGCTCGTCATCAATCCTGCATTGCCACTGCTTACACAGCGCCGCAGCGATCCATGATGCAACGATCGTATTCGTACTGGCATTCCATCGCATCACCGCCACCGGACAGACACGCCTGGTAAGCCTTCCAACAGGGAAGATCGCATGGCGGAATCGGCCCAGCCACAGCAACCGAACCGCTGCAGGCCAAGGCGAACACCGCACCCACGATCATTTTCCTGAAAGTACGCATCGACATCACTGCTTGATAAGCCTGGTGAGCCCAGGCCGGGCCACGGTAGCGAGGCCTCCGGGAGATGGAGTGAACGCCCGTGTCACGGAACATTAACCTATTCATTAAATTTCTTTCACACCACTGGGGGTGATCAGCGCGCTGCGGGGTTAACGGCCTTGTTGTCCGTCAATCAAGGAAGTTGTCCGATGAATCACCCGCTGTACGGCCGTTCGTCCCGCTCCCTGTCGCACCGCCCGCTGGCGCTTGCCGTCGCCAGCTCGCTGTTGCTGGTCACCGCACTCCCGACCATGGCCAGCGAATCACTCGATGCCTGGCAGCAGCAGCGCCAGTTGCAGGCTGCGTGGGCGCAGCCCGCTTCCAGCACGGCGCCTGCAGCCACGGCCACTGCACCTGCCGCCAGCAGCACCGCCGTTCTCGGCAACCCAGGCAATCCGGCCAGCTGGCGCAGCGATGAATTCAACGCCGATTGGGGCCTGGGTGCGATGGGCGCAGACTACGCCTATGCACGCGGTCTGACCGGCAAGGGCGTACGCCTTGCGCTGTTCGACTCGGGCTCCGCGCTGGCGCATCCGGAGTTTGCAGGACGCAATACCACCAGCATCACCATCGGTGCCGACTGCGCGACGCCGGGTGTCGTCGCAGGTACCGGTGCCTGCGGGCAGACCCGCGGCGAACAGCCCGGCTACAACTACTACGGACTCGGCGCCGGCGTTCCGGCCGCACTGGCGGCACGCCTGATCGCCGCCGGCCAGCCCTATGGCTTCAGCTATGCCGATCACGGAACACATGTGCTTGGCACCATCGGCGCCAACCGCAATGGCACCGGCATGCATGGCGTGGCCTTTGGTGCGGACCTCACCGCCGCCCGCGTGTTCGGCGACACCTACTACGAGTGGCGCCTGGATCCGGACAACTACTATCGTCCGCGTGCTGTCTACCGAACCGATCCGGACGATGCCGCCACGCTGGACATGTATGCACAGATCCAGGCGCAGGGCGTGCGCGCCATCAACCACAGCTGGGGCATCTCCACGCGCAACATGACCGCCGCCGCGCTGGACCAGCAGTACGCCAACATCGGTGCCGACTACGGCGTGTACGGCAGCATCTACGCCAGCGATGGCGATGCCCCCAGCTCCACCCTCATCCAGGTGTGGTCGGCCGGCAATGGCAGCGGTGCGGTTGCCGGCATCACCGCCTCGATGCCACGCTGGAAGCCCGAACTGGAACCGTACTGGCTGGCCGTGGCCAACGTCCGCCGGCCCAACGCCGCTGCGGGCGAAACCGACTACGTGATCGATGGCAGTTCCAGCATCTGTGGCGTTGCCGCCAACTGGTGCATCTCGGCCCCCGGCACCGACATTCTCAGCACCATCGTGTCTGGTGATATCCAGGGGCGCGTCGAGAACACTTCCGCCTATGTCCGCCTGATCATCGACAGCGAGAACACCCAGTACGTATATGGCACCAAGACCGGCACGTCGATGGCCGCGCCGCACATCACCGGCGCTCTTGGCCTGCTGATGGAGCGCTTCCCGTATCTGGACAACGCCCAGGTCCGCGACGTGCTGCTGACCACCGCCCGCGATCTCGGCGCGCCGGGTATCGACGCAACCTACGGCTGGGGCATGGTCGACCTGCGCAAGGCCATCGAAGGCTATGGCTCGCTGCGCGTGGACACCAACGTGGTGATGAACCAGAAGGCCGGTGGCCTGAAGGTGTGGGAAGGCGATGCCTGGGACGACTGGACCAACGACATCGGTGGCCCCGGCAAGCTGACCAAGTCCGGCATCGGCTGGCTGCGCCTGAGCGGTGACAACACCTTCAACGGCGCAGTGCTGCAGGACGGCACGCTGGAATTGAACGGCACCAACACACTCACGTCAGCGGTCGAAGTCCAGGGTGGCCAGTTCCTGCTCAACGGCTCGCTGGTCTCCACCGCCCTGAACACCACTGGAGGCGTGAGCACGGTCAGCAGCAGCGGCCTGCTGAAGGACAGCAACCTGACGGTCAACGGTGGCGTGGTGTCCTTCAACGGCACGCAGACCGGCGGCACCACCACGATCGGTGCCAACGGCCTGCTGAAGGGCATCGGCACGCTGGGCAACACCCGTGTGGACGGCATCATCGCGCCCGGCAATTCGATCGGCACGCTGACCATCAACGGCAACTACGTGCAGGGTGCAACCGGCGTCTATGCCGCCGAACTTGCCCCGGGCGGCCGCAGTGACCAGTTGCACGTAACCGGCACCGCCTCTCTCGGCGGCACCCTGGTCGCGCTGCCGGAGCCGGGTACCTACTACCTCGGCGAGCAGTTCAATTTCATCCGCGCCGACGGCGGTGTCAGCGGCCAGTTCGCGAAAACCGACTTCAGCGCGTTCTCGCCGTTCCTGCAGTTCAGCCTGGCCTACGGCGCCAATGGCACCCGCATCGACGTGACCCGGGGTGCCTCGCTCGCCAGCGCCGCCACCACGCCGAACCAGCGTGCGGCCGCGGCGGTGGCCGATGGACTGGCGATCAACCAGGGCCTGCCCAAGCCGCTGACCCAACTGTTCCCGCAACAGGTGGGTGGCGTGCTCGATGGCCTCAGCGGCGAGCTGCATCCGGCCACGGCGCTGGCCCTGGTCGAGGGCAGCCGCTATGTGCGCGATGCCGCACTGTCACGTCGTGCCGGTGCCACCGCACCCGGTGCCGATGCGGGTGATGCCACCGGCGCCTGGGTGCAGGCACTGGGCGGCAACAGCAAGCTGGATGGCAACAGCAACACCGCGCGCACCGACGCCAACAGCAACGGCCTGCTGGTCGGCATCGACCGCGAGTTCGGTGGCTGGCAGATCGGCGTGCTGGCCGGTACAGGCCGCACCGACGTGAAGCAGCAGGAGCGTCGTGCCAAGTCGAAGATCGACAACACGCACTTCGGCGCCTATGCCAGCCACACCTGGGGCGGCTTCGGCCTGCGTGGTGGCGTGGCATGGAGCCGCAACGAAGTGAAGAGCACGCGTGATGTTGCCTTCGCCGGCTTCAGCGACAGCCTCAGCGCGCGCTACAACGCACGTACGCGCCAGGCCTTCATCGAAGCGGGCTACCGCTTCGGCAATGCGGAAGGCGGGCTGGAGCCGTACCTGCAGGTCGCCCGCGTGGAAGTGGACCTGAAGCAGATCAACGAGCGTGGCGGCGCGGCCGCACTGCACGGCAAGGTGGGCGACACCGGCACCACCATCGCCACCGCTGGCCTGCGCTTCGACAAGGGCCTGAAGGCATCGTTCCAGCAGGACAGCTGGCTGCACCTGCGCGGTGGCGTGGGCTATCGCCGCGCCTTCGGTGACCGCAGCCAGGTGGCCAACCTGGCCTTCGCCAACAGCAGCACCACCTTTGCAGTCGAGGGCGCACCGATTGCCGACAACGCCGTCGTAGCCGAGCTGGGCCTGGCGGCGTGGCTGACCCCGCGGCAGCAGCTGGAGCTGGGCTACAGCGGCCAGTTCGGCAGTGAAAGCCGCGACCATGGCGCCACCGCACGCTGGTCTGTGCGCTTCTAAACACGTGCTCTCTTGACGGGTTGGGGCGGCCTTGCGGCCGCCCCCTTTTTGCCCGCCACCCAGCGTTATGCGCGATGCCGCAGCGCGGCGGCACCTGCCAGGCTGGCAAGTGGCAACAGCAACCCATAGGCCACCAGCGGCCACACGGTATCGCCGGGCAGCACGAGGGTAACCAGCGTGCCGATGCCTGCCACGATCAGGCTCTGCACGGCGTAGTACAGGGCCACCGCCGTACCTGACGCATCGGCGAAATCACGCAGCGCGCCGCTTGCAGCCACCGAAACCACCATCACCAGCCCCACCGCGATGCCCCACATGGGCAGCACCACTCCGACGAACGAGGGAGGCCACGCTGCGGCCAACGCCATCAGCAGTACCCCGGCCACCATCACCCACAGACCACGCAGGAAGGTACCGCGCAGGTTCCAGCGGGCAATGCACACGTTCGCCATCCGCGCCGTGACGATCATCACCAGCGCCACCGTGGCGAAGGCCAGGCTGAACGACAGCGGCGAGTACTGCATGCGCCCGACCAGCAGCCGGGGCGCGACCGAGAAGAACACGAAGAACGTGCCCATGCCCGCACTGAAGCCCAGCGTGTAGACCCAGAACGCGCCGCTGCCGAGGATGCGTCGTAGCGCGGGTCGCGACGCGTCCCGGCACTGCGGGCGGGTTTCCTGCCAATGCCGTACCGCGCGCATGCCGGCGATCATGCCCAGTACGCCGAGTAGAACGAAGATCGCGCGCCAGCCGAAGACGCCTGCCAGCAGCGCGCCGAGGATCGGTCCCAGCGCCGGCACGAAGGCCAGCATCGAGGCAAACAGCCCGTACAGCGACGCGCCTTCGGCTGTATCAGCATACACATCACGCACCGTGGCAAAGGTCGCCACCAGTGCCGCCGACGCCCCCACCGCCTGTACGGTTCGCCAGGCCAGGAATGCTGCGCCGCTGCTGGACATGGCGAGCGCGAACGACGAAAGCGCGAACAGCAACGCCCCCAGCAACAGGACCGGCCGCCGCCCGATGCGGTCGGACAACGGGCCGAACAGCAACTGGCCGAGGCCAAGTACCAGCAGGTAGATGCTCAATGTGAGCTGCACCAGCGTCGGTGATGTCTGCAATGCCTGCGGCATCACCGGCACCACAGGAAGATAGATGTCCATGGCCAGCGAGGCCAGGAGGTCGAACGGCGCCATCAGCACAATGGCCGATGGCAGCGGGTGGGCCCAACGCGGGGCCTGTCGATTGAACATGGGGAGTCTCCGCCCAGAGTGAATCCGGCGGTGATCCATCCAATTCGCGTGCATCGCAGGGATGATCACCGCAACAACGTCTGCATCGTTGTTGCGGCTCAGCGAACTGTCTGCGGACCGTTCCCGTTGTTCATGGTGTCCATCGAATGCGAATGCAGGTGGCACCAGTGTAGCAATCGTCCACCTGCCGCGCGGCGCTCAGGCCAGGGGCAACATGTCGATGCGCCTGCACGGTGTATCCTTCACCTGCTCGATCAGCCGCCGCACCACTGGCGAAGTCTCTGCCCGCCGGTACTGCACAGCGATGGTCGAGACGATGGTGGGGCCCGCCAGTGGCAGATAGATCATTCCGGGCAGCACCAGCGTGCGTTGCAGTACCGATGGCACGATCGCCACCGAACCAACGCCGACCGACACCTCGGCCAACACCGCCGCCAGATGCCCGGGCTGGGAACGGATACGTGGAATGAACCCGCCGCGGCGCCCGACTTCCATTGCGCCCACCGGCTGCTCCGGCATGACGAAACCCTCCCGGGCCAATGACGCCGGCTGCACCGGCGACCGGGCCTGCGCCAGCGGATGGGTTTCCGGCAGGGCCACGCAGAACTGGTCTTCGACCAGGGTGTGTTCGCCGAAACTGTCGGGCACATCCATCGGAGGCCGGCAGAACACCACATCCACCCGTCCTTCCTGCAGCAGCTGCGGGAGCTCGCCCATCGGCCATTCGCTCACCTGCAGTTCCACGCCCGGGTAGCGGCTGCGGAACCGGCTGAGCTGATCCTGCAATGCTCCGGCATACAGCGCCGAGCCGACGTAGCCGATCTCGATCTTGCCGATTTCACCCCGCCCCGCGCGCCGGCCCAGGGTTTCGGCTTGTTCGAACCGGCGCAGCACATCACGGGCTTCCGCCAGGAACACCTCGCCTGCCGAGGTCAGCAGCACCTCGCGCCGGCCGCGGTCGAACAGGCGCGTGCCGAGCCGACGCTCGATGTCCTGGATCTGCACGCTCAGCGTGGGAGTGGCAATTCCCAAGCGCAGGGCCGCACGACCGAAGTGCAGTTCCTCGGCCAGGGTCACGAAGTACTCCAGGTGACGGCGTTCCATGGGCGGCATTTCGTTAGGTTAAAGCTAACGTAACCAGAAAACACCGAGAATGAAACAAACACCGATCATTGATGGAATGGCCGTCCTCCCCTTCCTGCGAGTGACCGGTGCCGCCCTCTCCTCCCCCTTCGCCTGCACGGCACACGCTGCCTGACGCGGTCCTGCTGGTGGCCTCGCTGGGCTGCACGATGACCGTGCTGGAGACCAATGCCGTCGCGGTCGCATTGCCCAGCATCGCGCGTGACCTGCACGCCGGATTCGCGGATATCGAGTGGGTGATCAGTGCCTACATCCTGTCCTTCACCTCACTGCTGCTGCCCGCCGGCGCTGTCGCCGACCGCTACGGCCGCCGCCGGGTGCTGCTGATCGGCATCAGCCTGTTCGCCCTCACCTCTCTGCTCTGTGCACTGGCGCCCGGTGCTGCCCTGCTCTACCTGGCGCGGGCTCTGCAGGGCATTGGCGCGGCCTTTCTGCTGGCACCCTCGCTGTCGATCATCGGCCACACGTACCACGAGGGGGCCGCCAAGGACACTGCATGGGCGTTCTGGGGCACAGCCATGGGCGTGATGATGGTGCTCTCACCGCTGATCGGCGGCGTGCTGTCCGCACTCTGGGGCTGGCGCGCGGTGTTCGTCGCGATCCTGCCGTTCCTGGGCCTGCTCGGCTACGGCACGCTGCGCTGGATACCCGAGTCGTCAGACAGCGTGGTCCGCCCGCTCGATCCACCCGGCATCATCACGTTCAGCGCTGCCATCTTCGGCATCGTGTTCTTCCTGGTGGAAGGACTGGCAGAAGGATGGACATCGGCCCCGGCGCTGATTGGGCTGGGCCTGGCCGTCATCATGGCTGTTGCCTTCGTCATCGTTGAACGGGCACGGTCACATCCCATGGTCGATCTCGGGCTGCTGTCCAGTCCGCGTTTCGTCGGCGCACTCATTGCCATGGTCGGCTATTCGGTCAGCGCACAGGTGATGGCATCGATGCTGCCGCAGTACCTGCAGAACGGCATCGGCCTGAGCGTACTGGCTGCCGGTGCTGGCATGCTTCCGTTCGCTGCGGCGATGCTGCTGTTTCCCAGCGTGGGCCGGCGGCTCGGTCGCCATCTGACCAGTCCGGCGGTGCTGGCGATCGGGCTGTCGGTCACCGCCGCGGGCAATGCCGTGGCCGGACTGGCCGCGTGGCAGCACCTGCCGTGGCTGGCACTCGTCGCAATGGTGGTGATCGGTGCCGGCGGCGGCATCCTCAATGGCGAGACATCCAAAGCCATCATCGGCGCGGCACCGCGCGAGCGCGCCGGCATGGCCTCCGGCATCAGCGCGACCACGCGCTTTGTCGGCATCCTGCTCGGATTCACCGTACTGTCCAGTGCCTTGAGCCTGGGCATCCGCAGCGCACTGTCCGCGGCGGTTCCCGCGCGCAACGTACTGCCCATGGCCGATGCGATCGCTACCGGCACCTTCGCCGATGCGCGCACCGCCGCCTTCGCACAGGCGATCTACAGCCATGGATTTGCCAGTGCACTGTGGACGTCGGCCATCGCCGCGCTGCTGGCCAGCCTTGCGGTGTTGCTGCTGGGCCGTAGCACCACGCGGCGATGATGTTGGAGCGCTGGTTGCAAAGATGGCCGGGGCAGCCACGCTGCCCCGACCGTGGCGGCCCCGGGGAGAAGGCCGCCGATGATCGTCAGGCCGCCTTCATGGCGTGCTTGCGAGCACGCATCACGTTATGGCACTCCTGCACTTCAGGCAGAAGCTGGGTGACTTCCTGGCGCACGGCCGGCGGCAGTTCGTTATCCTTCAGCACGTCCTTGAACGCGCCAAGCAGCCGGTCTTCGGACTCTTCCAGCTCGGCCACGTAACCATAGTTGGTATCGCCGAATGCAGCGCGGACCTTGCCATAGAACTGCTGCATCGAACCGACCACGGTGCCGTGCTCGGCCGGCTTGCCACCGCTGGCAGCAACGGAGCCACTCAGTGCGGCGACGATGCGGCCCTTGACGCCGGCAATACGAGTGAACAGGGCCGACAGTTCGGCATCCTTCACCTTGGTCGCAGCTTCCTCGTAGAACGACTTTCCGTCGCGGGCGATCTCGATCAGATCGTTGAGGCGGTGTTCGATGGTGGACTGGGTGCTCATGGAATCGCTCCTGTGTGCTCGATGGTCTATGGAGAATGACAGCGCGAGTGCGTTGCCTTCGGGACCACTGTGGAGGTTTGAATGTGCCGATTGGGTGAGTACGAATTGATGCATGCATCACCACCCTCAACGCGCCCTGACTCCTTCATCCCGTCGCATTTCCGCGTTCACAGTACCTGAGCAGAACGCCGACGATTCACCATGGCGCGATGACGATGATCAGCGTCACCAACAGTGCGATGGCAAGCACCAGCAACAGCACATGCCACTGCTTCCACGTGGGTCTTGGTTTGCCGGGGGTATTCATCGGATGTCTCCTGGAGTCTGTCATCAGCCCGCAGCCAGACTGAAGCAGAGCACCCTTGGTGCGCGTCGCGGTTTCGTGCATGGCCTGTGCATGAACGCTGTATCCGGCGCGCGACGATAACGCGTCCATAACGTAATCGAGTTGTAAACGGAGTGTTAGGTTCCTTCCGATTCCGCACAGCGGGATTTCAGATCGGTTTCCACGCAGCGATGCGGAAACCCATTCAACTGGATTTGGAGAGAGCCAAATGCACTACAAGTACACCCTGCTTTCCCTGGCAGTGGGCACGGCCTTGGCCGCGGCCTGGTCACCGGCCGCGCATGCGCAGGATGACAGCGATAGAACACCGAAGAACCTCGATCGCATCCAGGTTACCGGTTCGGCCATCCGCAGCGTGGATATCGAAACGCAGCAGCCGATCATCGCCATCACCCGCGCGATGATCGAGCAGCAGGGCTTCACCACCATCGCCGACCTGCTGCAGAACCTGACCTCCACCGGCGCGCCGACCATCTCGCGTGCGCGCGCGTTGGCGTCCGGCGAGAACGTTGGCGGCTACTACGTCAACATCCGCAATCTGGGTGCCACGCGCACCCTGGTTCTGGTCAACGGCAAGCGGCTCGGCGCGACCACCAGCGGCCTGCAGGATCTCAGCCAGATTCCGATGAGCGCGGTGGAACGCATCGACGTGCTGAAGGACGGCGCCTCCTCGCTGTACGGCTCGGATGCAATCGCTGGCGTGGTCAACATCATCACCCGCAAGAACTACGAAGGCCTGGAAGTGTCCATGCAGCACGGGCAGTTCAGCCAGGGCGATGGCAAGGACAGCACATTCTCGCTGGTCACCGGCGCCCGTGGGGAGCGTGGCGGGTACACGCTCGCACTGGAATACCAGAAGTCAGACCCGGTGTTTGCCCGCGACCGGGAGTTCTCCCGGTACGGCGGCGCCGGCCCCAACTATCCGGGCGCGGACTGGAGCAACATCAGCCAGAACGGTTCGTGGTGCGACCCGGCGCTCTACAAGTGCAATACCGGTGATGCCGTATTCAAGACCCTCAATCGTGGCGGCGATCCGAAGAACCCGAACGACTACCACCCGATCACGCCGGCCGAGTTCGCCAACGGCAACGACCAGATGCACCTGCAGACCGGCATCGAGCGCCGCTCGCTGTTCCTGAGCACGGACTATGCGCTGACCGACCAGATCAAGTTCACTGCCGACATCGGCTACAACGAGCGCACCACCGACCAGCAGATCGCGGGCTACCCGTACCAGTCGACCAAGTTCGGCACGCCCCTGGACGCGGCCAGCGTATTCAACCCGCTCGACCACGGCATCGCGTTCAATCGCCGCCTGTGGGAAGTGCCGCGCACGACCGAAAGCAAGCTGAAGTCGCTGCGGGTTGCACCCAGTCTGTCCGGCTACTTCGAGCTGGGGACCAAGACGTACGACTGGGAAGTCGGCGCGTTGTTCAACCGCAATGAAGTTACAAAAACAGGCCGTGGCGACATGAGCCTGATCGCTTCCCGGCAGGCATTGGGGCCCTCCTACCTCGATGCCAACGGTGTGGCCCGGTGTGGCACGGCGGCATCGCCGGTCTCGGGTTGCCTGGCCTGGAATCCTTTGCTGCCGTTCGGGGTCGCGGGGGCTGGCTCTCTCTCCGATCCCGAACTGCAGCGCTTCTTGTTCCCGACGTTCAACGATACCGGCATCACCAAGACCCGCAGCTACTTCGCCAACATCTCCGGCCCGGTGATCGAACTGCCTGCCGGTGACCTGTCCGTCGCCCTGGGGTATCAGTACCGCAAGGAAGAAGGCCGCTTCGTGCCCGATGCCTTCGCCCAGTCGCGCCAGAGCACTGCACTGGGCGCATCCACCACCGCCGGTGACTACAGCCTCAACGAGTTCTTCGCCGAAGTGAACGTGCCGATCCTGCGCGACCTGCCGTTCGCCAAGGAACTGACCGTGAACCTGGCTACGCGCTACTCCGACTACAGCAACTTCGGCAGCACCACCAACTCCAAGGCGAGCTTCGCCTGGCGTCCGAACGAAGAGCTCATGATCCGTGGCACCTTCGCCGAAGGCTTCCGCGCACCGAGCATCTCCGATCTGTATGGCGGCCTGGGCACCAGCTTCGAAACCTATGTCGACCCGTGCGGCATCGGCGCCACCAACAGCGTCAACGGCAATGCCGCCTGCAACGCCGCCGGCGTCCCGCTGGGCTACCAGCAGCTGAACCAGAGCCTGAAGCCCTGCGCCAGCTATCCGTGCGCCACGCCTGACGAGTTCACCACCGGCTCCGATCCGAAGCTGCGCCCGGAAGAGTCCAAGAGCAAGACCGTGGGCGTGGTCTGGAGCCCGCGCTGGGTGGACGGGCTGGACATCAACCTCGACTGGTACAGCTACAAGATCACCAACATGATCATCCAGGACAGCGTCGACCGCATCCTGCGTGACTGCTACGTGCTCGGCAACGCTTCGCGTTGTGGCAGCGTCAAGCGCGCTGGCGATGGCCACATCACCAGCATGTTCTACGGTCTGGCCAATCTGGGCTCGATGGAAACCGAAGGTTGGGACCTGGGCATCCGCTACCGCCTGCCCGAGTTCTCGTTCGGCCGCTTCACCATCGACCTGCAGAACAGCTATGTCTCCAAGTACGACGAGGAGAACCAGAACTCGGCCGGCGATACGATCATGATGGGCCGCATCGGCCAGCCGGGCATTTCCCGCCTGCGCTCGAACCTGGGTGTGAACTGGCAGCTCGGCAACTTCAGCACGCAGTACACCGTGCGCTACTACTCCGGCATGGTTGAAAACTGCGTACCGAACCGTCCGTGCACCCTGCCCGACCGCTACGCCTACGGTGAGCCGGATGCCCTGCGCAAGGTCGGTTCCAATGCCTTCCACGATATCCAGGTCAGCTACAAGCTGCCGTGGGACGGCACCGTGGCGCTGGGTTCGAACAACGTGTTCAACCACCAGGGCCCGATCATGTTCTCCAAGCCGTCCAGCTCCTTCCCCTATTACGGCGGCTTCGATATCGGCCGCACCGTGTACGTGAAGTACTCGCAGCGATTCTGACGGGCAGGTCCGTGCTCGTGGCCGGCGGAAGGGGAGTCCGCCGGCCACGATGCACACCGCCTCCACCCAATCTCCATCGTTTTTCGACGGAATCTCCAAGGTTCCCGGCAACACTTGATGTCATGACGGCTAAGGAGCAGGACCGCATGGATCGCCACGCGCCCCGACACTGCACACCCGTCTCCAGGTTCACCACTGAATGTGACGGTGTGGCCGGGTTCCGATCTTCCGGACATGCCGCCGCAAGGGAAGTACGAGATGACGACGGCAGTTCGCACCGGCCTGACCGACCTGGTCGCTGACGCGCAGCGGTACCTGCGCAGGATTCTTCCCGGGCTCGCCTCGGCAGTGCATCCACTTGCTTCATTGCATGCCATTCCCCACGCGATGGCATCGCGCTACCACCTCGCCGGGCTGATGCTGTACGGGGAAACCCCCGCCATGCTCGCCGTGGCCCGCGAGCCGGGCGAATCCAGCACCCGTGTGATCCAGGATGTGCGCTGCCTGCGCTCTGCAGCGAATGCACTGGTGCTGTACGTATCGCCCTATCTCACGCCGACCCAGCGCCGCTTCCTGGTCGAGAACCACATCGACTTCGTGGTCCCGCACACCCAGTTGTTCGCGCCGAGCCTGGCCATTGAGTTCCGCGACGACCCCGATCATGAGAAGAAAGCCATCTCGCTGCTGCCTTCGGCGCAGGCCGTACTGATCCACGTGCTGCTGAGCGGCCAGTCGCGCTGGTGGTCGCCGCGCGAGATCAGTGCCGTCGCCGGCTACACCTCGATGACGGCGTCGCGCCTGTCTGCCGAACTGGTCGGTCGCGGCCTGGTTGAACGCTCCACCGGGGGCCGCGAGCGCTTCCTGAAGCTGGCCGGCAACCGCGACGAGGTCTGGGCCAGGGCACAGCCGTTCCTGCGTTCCCCCATCCTGAAGGAAGTGGATGTCTGCTGGGGCCCGACCGCCGAGGCACTCCGCGATGCGGGGCATCCGGCGCCGATGGCAGGCCTCGATGCGCTTGCTGAAACGTCACCGCCCCCGATCGGTGGCACCCGCGCACTGCACATCGATGCGTGGCGGTTGCTGGGCGCACTTCCCATGCCCGGCCCGGACTGCCTTCAGAGCGCACGGCTGCAGATCTGGGCCTATCCGCCGGCATTCACCAGTATTGGCGATGTGGTGGATCCGCTTTCGCTGTATCTCAGCCTGCAGGGCAAACGCGGCCATGATGCAGACGCGCTGCAACAGCGGGTGGAACAGGCGCTGAGCGGAGACACGTATCCCGCATGACCGAAGCTCTATGCGGGCTGCTCGCTCGGCACTGCGGCGGCGCGCCTGGCGCTGTACTCGGCGAACACCACGCCGGACACCGCCAGCAGGCCACCGCCCAGTACCCAGCCACTGAGCGATTCTCCCAGCAGCAGTACAGCCAGCGCGGCGGTCACGATTGGCACCAGGTTGAAGAAGCCAGAGACGCGCGCAGCGCCCAGGCGTGACAGTCCGGTCATCCAGGTCAGCGGCGCCAGGATCGAAGCGCACACGGCGGCGAAGCCGATGCAGCCGACCGCCGTGAGGTTGTTCACCCCGGTGCCGACCAGCAGCTGTACCGGCAACAGGATCAGCGATGCAGCGATGGCCTGCAGGAACAGCGACTCCAGCACCGACAGCGGAATCTTCCAGCGCTGCATCAGCACGTTGTAGGCGGCGAAGGCCAATGCGCCGATCAGCATGATCGCGTCGCCGCGGTTCAGGCCCTGCGCCGCCAGCCGTGCCAGGTCGCCCTGCGAGACCACCGCCACCACACCGGCAGTGGAGATCACCGCGCCAAGAATGGAAGTGCCTCGCACCGGATGGCCCATGAACACGCGCGACAGCGCCAGCGCGATCAACGGAATCAGCGCCTGGATCACCCCCATGTTGGTGGCCGAGGTGAAGTGCGCCGCATAGTAGGCCAGGCACTGGTACATCACCCCACCCAGGCAGCCCAGCACCAGGAAGCGCCCGAGATTGGCGCGCACGGTCGGCAGGTTTTCGCGCAGACGTGGCAGCGCCAACGGCAGCAGGACCACCGCCGCGACCAGCCAGCGGAAGAAGCCGATGTCGATGGGACCGACCGAGCCCGAAGCAAGCTTGGTAACGATGGTGTTCGCGCCCCACAGCAGGCAGGCGAGGATCGGGAAAAGATAGTTCACGGAACGCGGGTGTACGTAGGGGAATGGCCAGCGTACGCTTGGCGCATATCGAGGACATCCCGAAAATGCGCCACACCGACCCCGGCTTGCGGCAACCGATGGAGCCAATCCCCACCTTCCACAAGCTGCCCGGTCCGATCTACTTCCGGCAGGGTGCGATGGAGCCCACGGACTGGGGCACGCACAGCCATCCGTGGGGCCAGTTCAACTTCGTCGCGCAGGGTGTGATGGAGATGAAGATCGACGGCGAATGGATGGTGTCCCCGCCGCACTACGCGATCTGGATTCCACCGGGAATGGCCCACTACTCGCGCAACCGCTCGCAGCTGGCCTACCGCTCGGCCTATCTGTCGCCGGCCTTGTCACGCCGCTTGCCTGATCGCTGCCGTGCACTGGAAGTCAGCCCGCTGCTGCGCGAGCTGCTGCACGAACTGGCACGACAGGGCGTGACCGATCCGCAGACCCCGGCCCAGCGGCGCATGGCCGCCGTGGTGATCGACCAGATCGTCAATGCGGCCGTACTGCCCAGCTTCCTGCCGATCGCCAGCAGCGATGCGCTGAAGCAGGTGATGGCGTACATGGAGAAACACCTGTCGATGGCCGAATCGGTTGCCGAAATCGCGCTGCGCCACCACATGAGCGTGCGCAAGCTCGAACGCCTGGCACGTAGCGAGCTGGGCATGTCGCTCGGCGACTGGCGTGGAC
Source organism: Stenotrophomonas sp. 99219_Sma (assembly GCF_056480785.1). Classification (NCBI taxonomy): domain Bacteria; kingdom Pseudomonadati; phylum Pseudomonadota; class Gammaproteobacteria; order Lysobacterales; family Lysobacteraceae; genus Stenotrophomonas; species Stenotrophomonas sp. 99219_Sma. The sequence goes on from NZ_CM151117.1 coordinate 4,078,840, forward strand.
GGGTGAAGTTCGTGCGCGCCACCGAGGCGCTGTGCACCCGCAGGCCGATCAGCCGGATCGCCGAGGAGCTGGGCTATTCCGGCGTCAGCGCCTTCGCCGAGATGTTCAAGCGGCACGCGCAGTGCACGCCGGACCAGTACCGGAAACTGCATCGGGCGGGGTGAGGCCGGCCTAGAGAGCGATCAGCAGGTCCACAAGCAGCCTCGGCAGGAACAAGGCGGCCAGAACGCAGGCGAACAGGATGAGAATGACCTTTGCCGTCAATGGGCGACGGCGGGGATTGCTGAAGTAGAGGTGCAGATCGCGCAGTTCATCTTCCAGTCCCCTCCGCACGCCTGCGCTCTGTGTACCGGGCTCGAGCAGCTGGCGCTCAAGCGCCTTCAGGCGCTTCATCAGCTCACGCGGTGGTGTAGCCCGCAGGATCAGCTGATTGAGCTCCTGAAGCCGGCGCGCCTGCGGCGTCAGCGCTGCCACGAGATCATCCGGCGGAAGCTGTGAGACCCATCGCTGGGCGTCAGCATCCATCTCAGCCTGCAGCACATCGCGTTGCTGCTGCAGTTCGGCCAGGGAAGTGCGGCGCTGCCACATGAGGAGGCACAGGAGTGGTGGGTGGCGGGCAGTGTATCGCCCGCCGTCCCGGGAAGGGTGTCGATTTCCCGCCCCGTGGTTCGTCGGAACAGGAAAGGCAGGCCCTTCGACCTGCAGGAGTGCCACGATGTGCCCGATCCTCACAGCCTTCGCCACTTCCCCGGACCGCGGCCAGGGCCTGGCCCGTGACATGCGCGCACGCTGGGCGCTGGAGGAGCTGGCCGTGCCCTATGACGTGCAGCTGCTCGGCTTTGCCGAGCTGAAGCAGCCCGCGCACCTGGCGCGCAACCCCTTCGGGCAGATCCCCACCTGGCAGGACGGCGGCCAGGTCCTGTTCGAATCCGGCGCGATCGTGCTGCACCTGGCCGAGCAGCATGTCGGCCTGCTTCCTGCTGATCCAGATGCACGCATGCGCGCGATCATGTGGGTGTTCGCTGCATTGAATACGGTGGAGCCGCCCATCGTCGAGCGCTCGATGGCCTGGGTGCTGGAGCGCGAACAGCCCTGGTATGCGCAGCGTCTGCCAATGCTCGATGAGCGCGTGCGTATGCGGTTGGCGCAGCTGTCCGCCTGGTTGGGATCGGCGTTGTGGCTGGAGGGCGAGTTCAGCGCCGGCGACCTGATGATGGTTTCGGTGCTGTTGCGCCTGAAGAGCAGCGGCCTCCTCGATGAGTACCCGCAGGTGGTGGCCTATGTGGGCCGTGCAACGCAGCGCCCCGCCTACCAGCGTGCGTTTGCTGCGCAGCTGGCGGTGTTCCAGAACGCCTGACGCTACGCCCGTGGGCAGGCTTCAGTGCAGACTACGCCGACATGCGGCCTGCACCAGCATCAGCTGCGCCACCAGGATCAGCATCGCGCAACCTGACAGCAGCCACGGGTCGATATACCACTGCGCGTTGAAGCTGAAATCTCCGGCGGAAATGCGCTTCCAGCCATTGAAGTGCTGCATCGCCGCGACCACGAATGCGAAGCCGCCCGCGGTGTACGACAACCAGGGCACGATGAGGCCGCCCGGTCGCGCGAACAGCGTCAGCACACCCAGCACGCCGATGACCGTGCGCTGCACGCGGCAGTACGGGCAGACATAGGCCATCCCGCTCCATTCCACTGCCCAGGCCAGCAGGCTGACCAGCACGGCCGCGCCTGCGGCTGTGTACAGGACTTTCGGCGTGATCGTCATGCCACCCTCGTGTGCCATCCCGTGCTCCTTGGTTGAAAGACCCGGGCAGGGTAGCAGTGCCGCAGCCTCATCCCTTCTTGATGACGGTCCGCTTGCCGATGGTGCTGGTCTTGCCAGCGGTCGGCCTGGCCAAGCCAGGAATCAGGAAATCGGTCGCCTTGTGGCCCATCGACACCTTGGACGCCAACCAGCGCGGCATGCGTCCGCGACCGGTCCAGGTCAGGCGCTTGTATTCCGGGTCGCGATACTTGGGCGCGACTTTGCCGGATTTACGGCGGGCGGATTTGCGGGCGGGCGCAGGTGTTTCCGAGGCTTCGCCACCGAAGAGTTCTTCGAGGGTGTAACCGGCTTCGGCCGCGGCGGCCTTCAACATCCGCCGCACCGCGCTGGCCGGGCGGCGGCTGGAAATGAGCTGTTTCCGCTGTTCAGCGGCAACCACCAAGGCGCCCAGCTCCCGAAGGCTGAGCGATTCAATATCAATCGTCATGGGAGAAAGGTCTCCTGCGGACGGCCAGCTGTCAAGGCGCCTTGCCCTTGGCGTAGACACGGGCTTCACTGCCGGTGGGCTCCGATCGCCTTCGCCGGCCATCTCCGAGGACACCGACGTGAGCCACTCATCCCATTCGCTCGCTTACCTGCTTGCACGCATCCTGCTGATGGCGCTGTTCCTCATCTCCGGCCTGGGCAAGCTCGGTGATCTCAGCGGCACCCAGGGCTACATGGAAGCGATGGGCGTGCCCGGCATCCTGCTCTGGCCCACCATCGCCTTCGAGATCGGCAGCGGACTGTGCATCCTGTTCGGCTTCCAGACCCGGCTGGTGTCGATCGTGCTGGTGGGTTTCAGCCTGGTCACCGCTTTCATCTTCCATCACAACTTCGCCGACCAGACCCAACAGATCATGTTCCTGAAGAACCTGGGGCTGGCCGGTGGCTTCCTGCTGCTGGCCTGCACCGGGGCCGGGCGGTACAGCATTGATGGCAGAGGGCGGCGCGGGTAAGCGCCGATCGGCGCCCCCCACGCGCTAGCGCCGAAGCTCAGCCTCCGGCGCCAATGTGTGGATCACCTTGCCCTGCGCATCGAGGAACTCGATCGCACCGTAGCCTTCCGCAGTGACAGTCAGGCGCAGTCGCGTGCGGTCTGCCTTGTCGTTCAAGGCGATGGCCGGCGTGCCGTCAGGCCCGACCACCAGACCGATGCGGGTCGGTGCTTGCACCCCAGGAATCAGCTTGTTGCCCAGCGCAGGCTCGCGGATCAGCTTCGGCGCCTGGTTGATCGAAAAACTCACCGCGCCGTCCGGCGATACCCGCCAGCCGATCGCATCCATCGCCGGATGGTCCAGCGCAAGCACCGCCATGCCGCCGTCGACATCGGCGGTGCCGAAGCCACCGCGTTCGCCGCCCTTGTCGTCGTACAGCACCATGCCGGCCACGTTGAAGGCGCGCTTGTACTGCAGGCCATCGATGATCGGTGCCGGTGTCTTTCCGGACAGCGTCATGCGGATCACCCCCGTGTCATCGACGATATCGATGCGCCGTGCGGTGATGCGCTCGTGGTCCGGTGTTGCTACGCGCGTCTGCGGTGCCTTGTCGACGATCAGGCGTTGCAGGGTGTCAACCGACGGGCGCCTGGGTGAGTCGGACGGCTCTGCAGCGGCAGGCAGTGCCGCAAGGGTAGTCAGGGCGACGAACATACGGGCACTGCGCTTCATGCGGGCTCCTTGTCGTACGGATCGGCGGAAGCCGCATCATGCCACCCTTGCAGCGCCCTCTCATGAGGGAGGCGGAGTTTCCGGCAGCTGGAGCCCCTGCGCCAGGGCGAATGCACGTGACGCGCGCCAGTACGCCTCAGGCGGCCTCTGCAGTTCGGGCCGGCTCCAGTAGTCATTGATGTGCAGTACGCTCATCACGTCGACCCATGCAGCGCGCGCATCGTGGACGCACATGCGCCAGCGATGATGCGGCGGAAAGTACGCGTAGTACTCAAGCGCCTGCCGCTGTGCCTGCTCTTCGTCAATCCCTGCCTGATGGATCAACGTCCACGCATGCATATGGCGCGCGTGCGCAAGCGCACCGAGATACTCATCCTCATCCAGCAAGGGAATCGGCTCGCCGCGCGCCAGGCACAGCGCGTCCGATTCGGTGTCGTACTCCAGCGACGGCTGCAACAGTTCCGGGTTCTGGTGCCAGTACCCTTCGCCCAGCACATGCAGCATCGCCCAATGCCAGGGCTCGTCGTGGAAGAGCAGTTCGTGCTCGTATTCGTGGCCGGCGGCCTGGTCCGGATAGCGTTCGCGTGCCTGTTCGATTGCCAGCGCTTCGGGAATCTGGCCGTAGCGCACCAGGCACCAGGCGAACAGATGCCGGCTGTCTTCGATTTCAGTGGTGAAGTCTTCCACCGGGGGGCGGGTGTCGGGCATGTTCGATCCTTGCGTGTGGATCAGATGTTGCCTTGAAGGCAGACCAGCAGCCGTTCATGCACGCTGGGTTGGTGGGCCCACCAGGATTCGAACCTGGAACCAAGGGATTATGAGTCCCCTGCTCTAACCGTTGAGCTATAGGCCCTGCGCAGCTTTACAGTGTAGTGGAGCCTGCGCTCAACCGGCTACCCGCCGGCGCCAAGACACACTGAAAAACCCTCAGCCATCGCTGCGCAACGCCACGCGCCCAGGCTTGCGCAACAGCTGGCTCACCCAAACCGCGCGCCCATCTCCCGCACCCGCTCGGCGTTCGCCCCCGCCAACGACCGCATTGCCGGCGACTGGATCCGCCCGTCAACAGCCACGCACTGCCAGAATGCTTCAGCCACCGGTGCCGCCCAGCGCAGATGCTGCAGATCACCACTGCCCAGCGGCGCGACCGGCGACAGCGGCTCGTCCGCGCGCAACACGCCCAGCTTTGACGGCGCCAGCGACATCGGCAGCATGTCGTAGACCGGCGCCAGCGGCAGCGGGCCGCGATCAATGAAGTGGAAGGCGATGTTGCCGTGGTGCATGTCGCTGTTGCCGATCAGCCGCCCGAACGCATGGCGTCGGCCCATCGCCTGCACGGTGTCGGCCGTCAGCCAGCCTTGATCACGCAGTTCGGCGCCTGCAACCGGCCACGCTGGGGTGACCTCGCCGGTGAACGCAGACGATAGCGACAGCAGCGAGACCAGGCCTCGCCGCCCCAGCAGATCGGGCGTGCGGTCGAAGCGCTCGATTTCCAGGAAGGTGTGCGTGGGCGACTGCAGCAGTTCGCTGGACGCCGCGGCTTGTCCGGACTCGCGCAGGGCCTCAAGCGCCAGATGTTCGCAGACCAGCAGATCGCTCCAGCGCTGGGCGGCGGCGCCTTCATCGGGCTGCGCGAACTTGACCAGGACCGAGCGGCGCCTGCCGTAGGCCTCTACGGTGGCGGTGAACTTGGGTTGCTCGCCACCCGGCGAGGAGCCCACGTCCTCTCCGTCCAGCGCAGCACGCGCACGCTCGCGATACTGTGCAAGACGATCGTCGGCCGCAACCCGATCGATCGGCACCTGCAACGTCTCCATCGCCGCCTCCACGGCGGCGGTACCGAGCAGCAGATCGCCCGCTTCAGTCCCGCCAGCGGTTACCAGGGCCATCAACACATCGTCCGGTTGCCAGCTCTTGAGGTCCTTCGGCAGGCCGAGCGCCTGCGCACGGCCATGGGCGAAGCTGCGACCAAGAAATCCCTGCGGTCGCAGGTCATCCAGGTACCACGGCAAGTCAGGAAAGAAGGCGGCAACGTCACCTTCGGGCGCGCGTCGCAGGTTCGGACAGTCAGGCCCGGCATCGACGTGGAAGCCGCCTCCTACCAGCGCAATTACCCGCCCCAGCTCCTCCAGCGTCGCATCTTCGCGCAACCGGTACAGCGGCCATTCGCTGCCGGCCCGGGTGGGCCGCCGCAGCGCATAGGCGGTTGCCCGGGTGCTGCCCATGCGCACCACCTGCGGGCCACTGGCGGCCACCAGCCGGCTGAGCGCCATCCGGTCCACCCCCAGACGTTCGGCCAGCGCCGCGGCAGGTAGCGGCTGGCCGGGGGCCAGCTGAGCGATCAGATCCAGTACCTGTGGGCGTTGAGCGCGTGGCATGTGCATTACGTAATACGAAATTTGTTACGTAATTAGCATCAAAAAAGCGGGACTGCAAGCGCGGCCGTGCACCTATGAACTTGAAAATAATGGGTATATTCACGAAGAGCCAGCTTCGACGCGGGCCTTCCGTTACATTACTTGTTACGTAATCATAAGCCTCAGCCGAGCATGGGCCGGCCTTTGCAGGGATATGGTGGGCAAAGAAAAACCCCGCCGAAGCGGGGTTTCTCTCAACGCTTCAACAGCCGCTGGAAATCAATCGATATCCAGGAAGCTGCGCAGCTGCTCCGAGCGGCTCGGGTGACGCAGCTTGCGCAGGGCCTTCGCTTCGATCTGGCGGATGCGCTCGCGGGTCACGTCGAACTGCTTGCCGACTTCCTCAAGGGTGTGGTCGGTGTTCATGTCGATGCCGAAGCGCATGCGCAGCACCTTGGCTTCCCTCGGGGTGAGGCCGGCCAGCACGTCGCGCACGGTTTCAGACAGATTGATGTTGGTGGTGTTCTCGATCGGGGACTCCACGTTGGTGTCCTCGATGAAGTCGCCCAGATGGGAATCCTCGTCGTCGCCGATCGGGGTTTCCATCGAGATCGGCTCCTTGGCGATCTTCATCACCTTGCGGATCTTGTCTTCCGGCATGTCCATTTCCTTGGCCAGCTCCTCCGGCGTAGCCTCGCGGCCGTACTGCTGGAGCATCTGGCGGGAAATGCGGTTCAACTTGTTGATCGTCTCGATCATGTGCACCGGAATACGGATGGTGCGCGCCTGGTCGGCGATCGAGCGGGTGATCGCCTGGCGGATCCACCAGGTGGCGTAGGTCGAGAACTTGTAACCGCGGCGGTACTCGAACTTGTCCACGGCCTTCATCAGGCCGATGTTGCCTTCCTGGATCAGGTCGAGGAACTGCAGGCCGCGGTTGGTGTACTTCTTGGCGATCGAGATCACCAGGCGCAGGTTGGCCTCGACCATTTCCTTCTTGGCCTTGCGCGCCTTGGCTTCACCGTAGGCCATGGCACGGCTGATTTCCTTCAGCTCTTCCAGGTCCAGCTGGGTCAGCTTCTCGATGTCGATCGTCGCCTGCTGTTCGGCGATGATCTGGTCCTTCACTTCGCGCAGGGCCGAAGACCACTTCTGCTTGCGCTTCAGCGCATCTTCCACCCATTCCAGATTGGTCTGGTTGCCTTCCCAGGAACGGATGAAGTCCTTGCGCGGCATGCGGGCGGTGACGGTCGCCAGATTCAGCACGCGGCGCTCATGGGCCTTGATCGACGCCATGGTGTCGCGCAGCTGCTTGGTCAGCACGTCGGTCAGCGGCAGCGGCAGCTTCAGGGTGACGAACACCGCCGACATCTCTTCGCGCAGGCGCGGCAGGTTCTTCTTGTCGCCCTTGGTGGCGGCCTTTTTGAAGGCATTGAAGGCATCGCTCAGCGCCTGCATGCGCGCAGCGACTTCCTCCGGGTCCGGACCGGTCGGTGCGGCTTCTTCCTCGCCACCCTCGACATCATCGTCCTCGTCCTCGTCGCCTTCGGCGTCGGCATCATCGCTGTCATCGGACGCGGCAGCGGCCGGCGCAGGCACTTCATCGGCCAGATCGTTGAAGCCGACGATCACTTCGGCCAGGCGCTTCTTGCCTTCCTTGTGGGCTTCGTAGTCGGTCAGCAGCGACTCGACCGAGACCGGGAACTGGCCCAGGGCGGCCTGGACCTGCGAAAGGCCTTCCTCGATGCGCTTGGCGATGGCGATTTCGCCTTCGCGGGTCAGCAGCTCGACGGTGCCCATTTCGCGCATGTACATGCGCACCGGGTCGGTGGTACGGCCACCTTCGGTGTCGAGCGCGCTCAGCGCGGCGGCAGCTTCTTCGGCCGCGGTGTCATCGACTTCGCGGTTACCGGTGTTGCCATCGTTGAGAAGCAGGGTTTCCACATCCGGCGCAACTTCATGGACATCGATGCCCATGCCGTTGATCATGCCGATGATGTCTTCGATCTGTTCCGGGTCGACCATGTCGTCCGGCAGATGGTCATTGACTTCGGCGTAGGTCAGGTAGCCCTGTTCCAGGCCCTTGCTGATCAGTTGCTTGATTTCGGATTGGGCAGGACGTTCGTTGGCCATGTAGTGCTCGCGCCACCGGCTAGGGAGAAATAGGGAACGTAGCATTATACCAGCCCGGGGCCCCGCCTGCCGGGCGGTGGTCCCGCAGGCTCAGGGCCTGAGAAGGAAGGTCACGGGACCGTCATTGACCAGGCTGACGACCATATGGGCACCAAATCGGCCCGTTTCCACCCCTGGTGCGTGATTTTCACGACAGATCTCGACAAATCGATTGAACCCGCGTTCAGCCTCGTCCGGCGGTGCGGCGCTGGTGAAGCTGGGCCGCATGCCCGAACGGGTATCGGCCGCCAGGGTGAACTGGCTGACCAGCAGCAGGCCGCCGCCGGTGTCGCGCAGCGAGCGGTTCATCTTCCCGGCCTCGTCGGCGAACACCCGGTAGCCCAGCAGGCGCTCGGCCATGCGCCGCAGCTGGGCCTCGGTATCGCCCGGTTCCATGCCCACCAGCGCCAGCAGGCCCGGACCAATCTGGCCGACCGCTTCGTCATCGACGTGGACGGCAGCCTGGCTGACACGCTGGATAAGGACGAGCATCGTGGGCTCCAATGAACGGGGCCGGCCACGATAGCAGCGCCCTTGGCTAAACTGGCGCAGATGAATCCGCAACGCAAAGCCCGGCTGGTCTACCGCGCCACCACCCTGTTCGCCCGCCTGCCCTGGCCGCTGCTGCGGGGAATCGCCCGTGCCCTGTCCTGGACCTGGATCAGTCTCAACGCCCGTGAGAGCCGCGTCACCCGACGCAACCTGGAGCTGGCCTACCCGGACCTGGACCGCGCCACGCGCGACCGCCTGCACCGGGAGCTGCTGCGCTCCACCGCCCTGCAGGCCATCGAGACCCTGCGCCTGTGGAGCCAGGCGCCGGCCGACAACCTGCGCCTGCACCTGAAGCAGCGCCACGGCGAGGCCCTGTACGACGCGGCCCTGGCCAGCGGCAAGGGCGTGATCGTGGCCGCACCTCACTTCGGCAACTGGGAGCTGCTGAACCAGTGGCTGGCCTCGCGCGGGCAGATCGCCATCGTCTACAAGCCACCGGAGGACGAGGCCAGCGATGCCTTCCTGCAGCTGGTGCGGGGCGGCCAGAACGTACAGCAGGTGCGCGCCGAAGGCCCGGCCGTGCGCCAGTTGTTCAAGGTACTCAAGGACGGCGGTGCCACCGGCATCCTGCCCGACCAGCAGCCCAAGGCAGGCGACGGCGTGTTCGTGCCGTTCTTCGGCGTGCAGGCGCTGACCATGACCCTGGTCAACCGGCTGGCCGAGCGCACCGGCGCCACCGTGCTGTACGGCTGGTGCGAGCGCATCGGGCCGGACATGGAATTTGCCCTGCACATCGAGCCGACCGACCCGGCCGTGGCCGACCCGGACCCGCAGGTGGCCGCCACCGCGCTCAATGCCGGCATCGAGCGCATTGCGCGCCGCGATCCTGCCCAGTACCAGTGGACCTACAAGCGCTATACGCTGCGGCCACCGGGCAGCGGCGAGGAAGACCCGTATGCGACCGAAGAGCATCCGCACTGACGGCTGCCGCACTCAGGCCCACCTGGCACCTGCGACCGGCGGCCGCACCACGTTGAATACGACGCCGGCGCCCCCATAGAGACTGCGATGTCCGCCTCCCCCGGTCCTGCCATGCCTGCTGCCTCTTCCCTGTTCGGCGATCCCGCCGCGATCCGCTGCGAACGCGCGGTGGCCGAACTGCGCGCCGGTCGCCCGGTGCTGCTCCACGATGGCCAGGGCCAGCGCCTGGCGGTGATCGCACTGGACAGCGCCACCGCCAGCAGCTTCGCCACGTTCGCCAGCGCCGCGCGCGAGCGCCACTACCTGTTCCTGACCGCTACCCGCGCCCGCGTGCTCGGCGTGGAGGCCCCGGAAGGAGCACGCCTGCCGCTGGCGGGTATTGCCTTCGATGCCCTGCCCTCGCTGGGCTACCTGCGTGAACCGGGCCCGATGCCGGACGGCTGGAGCGCCGGTGACGCCTTCGATGCAGGCGCGGTGGAACTGGCCCGCCTCGGCCTGTTGCTGCCGGCGATGGTGGCGGTGCGCCTGGACGCCGAAGACCGCACCTTCGATGGCGCGGCCGAGGTTGCGCTGTGCGACCTGGCCGAGGGCGCAGCACATGCCGCGCATGACTACGAACTGGTGGCGCGTTCGCCGGTACCGCTGCGCGATGTCGGCATGACCACGTTCGCGGTGTTCCGTGGTGGCGTCGCCCAGCGTGACCAGGTCGCGATCATCGTCGGCGAACCGGATCTGTCGGCGGTGGTACCGGTACGCGTGCACTCCTCGTGCCTGACCGGCGACCTGTTCGGTTCGCTCAAGTGCGACTGCGGCGACCAGCTGCGGCGCGGCCTGCGCAAGCTGAAGGAACTGGGCGGCGGCGTGCTGCTGTACCTGGACCAGGAAGGCCGCGGTACCGGCATCGCGGCCAAGATGCGTGCCTATGGCTACCAGCATGACGGCCTGGACACCATCGATGCCGATGCACAGCTCGGCTTCGGCGCCGACGAACGGCGCTACGGCAGCGCGGTGGCGATGCTGCGCGGCCTGGGCATTTCGCGCGTGGCCCTGCTCAGCAACAACCCGACCAAGGCGCAGCGCCTGCGCAACGCTGGCATCGAGGTGCTGGACTGCATTCCGGTCACCGGCGAGATCACCGCCGAGAACGAGCACTACCTGCGCACCAAGGCCGATCGTGCCGGCCACATGCTGGATGTGGACGCGCTGATCCAGGCTGCCCAGTAACGCAGCCGACCTGCTACCGTCTGCGCGGTGCGGCCACGGCCGCCACCGCCCGCCTTGCCACCTGACGGAGCCCGCGTGACCGACGTTCCCCTTACTGCTCCGACCACCGATGCCTGGCAGTCGCTGCCGCGCCGCGCCGCGCGGCTGGCCGCACTGGAAGGTGCCTTCGGCGGCCTGTTTGTGCCGGGCCTGCCGCTGGCCGCAGCCGCGTGGTTCTTCGACCTGCCCGGCGGCCTGTGGACGGCCGCCCTTGGGCTGCTGATCGGCATCGTCTTCGGCGCCTGGCTCGGCCGCCGGCGCCTGGTCCGCACCCGCTGGCGGCTGGATGCCCAAGGGCTGGGCCTGCGCCGCGACCTGATGTGGCAGCTGGAAACGCGCATCCCCATTTCGCGCGTGCAGCACCTGGACCTGCGCCGTGGACCACTGGAACGCCGTGCTGGCCTGGCCACGCTGATCGTGCACACCGCCGGCACCCGCATGAGCGCGGTGACCGTCAGCGGCCTGGACGAGGCGGATGCCGAGCGCCTGCGCGATACCCTGTCCCACCAGCTCGACCAGGACGCCGACGCCCTGTGAGCCTGCCACCGCCTCTGCCTGCAGCACTGCCCGCCGGTGGCGAGGACCACCGCCTGCATCCGTGGTCGTGGTTGTTCGTACTGTTGATGCAGTTGCGCCATTACTTCCTGCCGCTGGTCGCACTGCTGGTGTTCGGCCAGCGCGGCGACCGCGACCCGATGTGGGCGCAGCTGATTCCGCTGACGGCAATTGCCGCACTGGTACTGGTGTCGGTGCTGCAGTACCTCAGCTACCGCTACCGTATCGGCAGTGATGCGATCACCGTGCGCAGCGGTCTGCTCGCGCGCAACCGGCGCGAGATTCCGTTCGCGCGCATCCACAACGTGGAGGTGCGGCAGAACCCGCTGCACCGTCTGTTTGGTGTGGCCGAGCTGCGCCTGGAATCGGCCGGTGGCGTGCGCCCGGAAGCGGAGATGCGGGTGCTGAAGCTGGACCAGGCGCTGGCGCTGGAACGGCTGGTCCGCCAGCGCGGGCAGGCGCCGCAGGCCGCCGGCATCACCGAGCCCGACCCGGTTGCCAGCACCGCGACTGAGAACGAGCAGGTACTGCTGCGCCTGTCGAGTTGGGACGTGGTACGCATGGGCCTGCTCTCCAACCGCGGCTGGGCGCTGGCGATCGCCGCGTTCGGCGTGCTGTTCCAGACCGTGCCACGGCCGGTGATGGACGATGCCCTCCAGCGCGGTGGACGCGAAGCCTTTGGCTACGCCAGCCATCTGCACCCCGGCGTGACCGGCGCGTTTCTGCTGCTGGCTGCCGCGCTGCTGCTGGGCTGGCTGGCGCTGCGCGTGCTGTCGGTGGTGCTGACGCTGCTGCGCTACCACGGCTTCACCCTCAGCGAGCAGGACCGACGCCTGACCGTATCGGCCGGTCTGCTCAGCCGCACCCGCAGCAGCGTGGCGCGCCGGCGCATCCAGGCCTGGACGCTGCGCGAAGGTACTTTGCAGCGCTGGTTCGGGCTGCGTCAGCTGCGCATCGACAGTGCCGCCGGTGGCCCCGCGCGCGATGAGGACCGCGCCCTGCGCGAACTCGCGCCGCTGGCGTCCAGTACACGTTGTGAGCAGCTGGTGCAGCACCTGCTGCCGCAGCTGCAGTGGCCTCCGCTGCAATGGCAGTCCATTCCGCAGCGCGGCTGGTGGCGGCTGTGCCTGGGCGCACTGGTGCTGGTGCCGCTGCTGGCTGCGGCCGCGTACTGGCGCTGGGGCCCATGGGGCCTGCTGGTGCTGGCGTGGCTACCGGTGGCGCTGCTGGTCGCGCACCGGCAGATGGCACGCATGGGCTGGTACCTGGACGAACACTATGTGGCGGTGCGCGGCGGCTGGTGGAAGCGCTGGTGGCGCTGGGCCGAGCTGGACAAGGTGCAGGGCCTGCGCCTGCAACGCTCGCCGCTGGACAAACTGCTGGGCACCAGCAGCCTGCAGCTGGATACCGCCGGCGCGCATGGTGATGTGGCGCTGACGCTGCATCATCTGCCGCAGGCACAGGCCCAACAGGTGATGGATCAACTGGCCGCGGCGCTGGCGCGGCGCAAGCTGCGCTGGTAAGCACTACAGGTCGTGCCGATCGCCGGCCGGCAACTGCCGCCATTCCCGAGGTTGCCGGCCAGCGGCCGGCACTACCGCGAGCGGGTTCAGCGAGGCATCAGCGCTGCGACGGGCCCCAATACCCCAGGTCCTTGCGGATCTGCAGATCGCGCACCCAGCTGCCGAATGGCTTGCGCCGCAACGCACCCATTTCACCGGACAGGAAATCCTCGGTGGCCGCGATCACCCGTTCACTGGAGCGGCCATCGCGGTAAGGGTGGATGGCATCGGCGTAGCGCACGATTTCCGCCTGCAGCGCGGCGTCCGGGTGCAGCGCGCGCTGCAGCATCGCCTGCAGCTGCGCAGGATCATCGAAGTCGATCATGTGCGGCTTCGGCACGCGGTTGCGGAAGGTCACCACCGGCTTGTGCTGCACGATGAACTCCGAAACGATCGATGAGGTGTCCGACACCAGCACATCGGCGGCACGCTGCGCGGCCATCACCTGCTCCGGCTCGATGAAGCGGGCATTGGCACCGGCCAGCGCGCGGTAGCGTTCGAACAGTTCCGGTGGGCACTTCGGGTGCAGGGTCAGCAGCCAGTAGTGGTCACCGGCGGCGATATCAGCGGCGATCTGCGCATGCAGGTGCGGGGCCGCGCTGAGCCGCTCGGTGAAGGTGGAACCGAACAGGATCACCGGGCGGTCACCGGCCGGTGCGCGCAGCGCGGAACTCTCGCCTCCGTCATCGCGGAACAGCGGGTCCAGCTTCGGCCAGCCAGTCTCGGCCACGGCGAAGTGGCCCTGCAGGCTGGCGATCTCGCGGAACGGTGCGGTCGTGGCCGGCCCCTGCGTGCAGTACAGGTCGAACATGCCGCGCACCCGGAAGTGGCCGCGCGCACTGTCCCGCTTCTCCACGTTGAAGCCATGGAACAGCTGCACCTTGGCCCCCGAAAGGAAGGTCGGCACCCAGTTGGCCGCGCTGAACACCGCCCGCGGACGCATTGCCAGGGCCTGCTTCAGGCCCACGTTGGGCACCCCCGGCAGGCAGCTGCCGGCCGCGCCGTCCTCGAACCAGGCCGCCACCTCCTGCCCGGACGCGTGCAAGGCCTGCGCCAACGGGGCGAGAATAGGCAGCGCATAGCGCTCCGTCGCAAACAACAGGTACCCGGCCATCATGTCCTCCACGACCGCTCCCATCGAACGGCCTCGCATCTCGGCGTGCATTATCGCGTTCAACGAGGCCGGGCGCATCGGCGACTGCCTGGCCTCGCTGGCCTTCTGCGATGAGATCGTGGTGGTGGACTCGCAGTCCACCGATGCCACCGTAGCCATCGCCGAGTCCGCCGGTGCCCGCGTGCTGCAGCGCCGGTTCGAGGGCTTCCGCAGCCAGAAGGCGTTCTGCGTCGAGCAGGCCAGCCACGACTGGGTGCTGTGCCTGGACGCCGACGAGCGCATCAGCCCCGAGCTGCGCACGGCCATCGAGCAGGCCCGCGACGGTGGCTTCGCCGGCCAGGCCGGCTACCGCTTCGCCCGCCTCTCGGAGTACTTCGGGAAGTTCCTGCGCCATGGCAATGCCTACCCGGACCGGGTGATGCGCCTGTTCGACCGCCGCCGCGGCGGCTGGCGCGGCAAGCGCGAGATCCACGAGGCGGCCAGTGTCGACGGCAGTGTGGGCACCCTGCGCGGCGACCTGATCCACTATCCGTACCGGTCATTGCAGCAGCAGCTGGCCAAGACCGAGAAGTACGCGCGGATGATGGCCGAGCACGAGTTCGCACGCGGCAAGCGGGCCACGCTGGGCAAGCTGGTGCTGGCGCCGGCCTGGCGGTTCTGGCGCGGCTTCCTGTTCCGTGGCGGCTTCCGCGACGGCTGGCACGGCCTGGTCTACGCCTACGTCCGCGCCAACTACGTGCGGCAGAAGACCATCATGCTGTGGATGCTGGGCAATGGACAGGCGGTGGCCGACCCGGCGCCTTCCGCGGACCGGCCTTGACCACGCTGTGTCACACTGCGTGGGCGTTGCCTGAAGACCCCCCATGAAAATCCTGTACACCAACTTCCACTACGGCGACGGTGGCGGCCACACCACGTACATCGTCTCGCTGGCGCGTGCGCTGCACGGCCAGCACACGCTCCACGTCGCCGCGCCGGCCGACAGCCGCCTGCTGCGGACCATGGCCGATGAAGGCATTGCCCGCACACTGCCGATTGCGTTCGGCAGCGGCCTGCCAACGCTGCCCCGGCAGCTGGCCGAACAGCGCGCGCTGCGCAGGCTGGTCCACGATGAAGGCATCGACCTGATCCATGTCAACGGTGCACGCGACCACCGCTTCGTGATGCAGGGGCTGCTGGGCATGCGCCGCCCGCCGATCGTGCTGACCAAGCACAACAGCAAACCCACCAATACCTTTGGCAATGCGCTGCGCGCACGCTGGGCCACCGATCGGCTGATCGCGGTCTCGGCCGACACCAAGCGCCTGCTGGAACAGGGCCCGTACCGTCGCTGCCCGATCGACGTGGTCCGCAATGGCGTTGACCTGGAGCGCTACTCACCGCAGCCGGCCGGCACCGGCAGCGCGCTGCGCCAGCAGTGGACGCAGGATCCACAGGCGCTGGTGCTGGTCAGCAATGCCGGCACCGACGATTACAAGGGCTGGATCGACCTGGCCCGGGCCATCGCACGGCTGCCCGATGCGGTGCGTCCGCATGTGCACATGGCCGTGGCCGGCCACCTGCCCAGCGCGCAGCAGCGCGAACAGGTGCAGGCGCTGGGCGAGGTGGCCGCGCAGGTGCACTTCACCGGCCTGCTGGCCGATACCCGTGTCCTGATCGCGGCCGGCGATGCTGGCTTCGTACTGTCCCATGACGTCGAGACGATCTCCTTCGCCTGCCGCGAGATGATGGCCAGCGCCAAGCCGATGCTGGTCAGCGACTACGCGGGCCTGCCGGAGAACATCGAACAAGGCGTCGATGGCTGGGTGGTTGCCACACGCGACATCGACGCCATCGCCGCCCAGGTACAGGCGCTGTACGCACAGCGCGATGCGCTGCCGGAACAGGGCCGCGCAGCACGCCGCCATGCACAGCGGGAGTTCGGCCTGCAGACATTCGCCGACGCCACGCTGGCCAGCTATCACGCCGCCCTGGCCAGCACCTGAGCCACGTTCCCCGAACGCTCAATCGGTGATGCCGGGCCCCTGCAGGCGGCGCTCGTGCTCGAGTTCCGCCACTGACGGCCGGCAGTCGCCGGCGACCGCATCGGCAGGCACCAGCCACCAGCGGCGACGATTGGAAATGCCCGCCATCTCGGCCCGCGCACGATCGATGCAGGCCTGCATCGCATCCTCGTTCACCAGCAGCCAGCGTCGCTGCGGAACCAGCCGCTGCCAGCGCACGGCCGCCTGCAGCTGTTGATGCCAACGTGCTTCGAATCCAAAGGTGGCCGCCGGGCGATCAGCCATCAGCAGGTTCTGCTCTTTCCATGCCACCAGTCCCAGCTCGGCCTGCGGACCGATGCGTGCACTCACTTCACGCATCAGGCCACGGGCCGAGCTGGAGTCGTTCAACACCGGATAGCCGACCAGGCTGTACAGCACCCAGACTCCTGCCAGGGTAGAGGCCAGGGCAACGTGCCGACGCTGGCGCCCGCACACCCACAGGCTCAAGGCCGACCAGACCGCCATCGCCAGCGCCGCCCAGGCCAGCGCATCGGTGGCACCGGGAAGCAACCCGCGGCCATGAGCAAGGCGCACTTCGAAATCCGGATCACCCAGCAGCGCCAGCGCACCCACCAGCCCCAGCGCCAGTGCCAGCAACGCGGTGAATGCGCCCAGCACGCGCTGCACATCGCGCCGCCTCAGCAGCCCGGGCAGCAACGGCGCCAGCGCCAGGCAGAACATCGGCAATGCCGGCAGGATGTAGACGTCGCGCTTGCCGTGCGGAAGGGAGAAGAACAGCACGACCAGCAGCCACCAGGCCAACGGCAGCAGGTAGCGCGCATCGCGCCGGCGCAGCCGCCGGAACCAGGCCGGAAGCGCCCAGGGCAGCAGCAGAAACGCGGGAATCCACATCGACGGCATGATCGCCAGGAAGTACCACCACGGCTGGTGATGGTCCCAGGACTGCGTATAGCGCCGCGCGGTCTGCCGGAACAGGATGTCGTCCATGTAGGCGCGGTACGGCTCCGAACCGGTGGCGAAGCCTGCCAGCAGCATCGGCGCCAGCCACAACGACACCGCCAGCAGGAAGGCCAACGGTGCCAGCCAGAAACGCAGGTCGCGCACGTGCAGGCGTACCCGTGGCCAGTGCAGCACGGATGCGACTGCCGCCGGCACGATCATCATCAGCGCCAGCACGCCTACGCCCTTGGTGATCACACCAATGCCGGCAAAGAACCAGCCCAGCCACCACCAGCGCCAGGCCGGACCCAGCAGCAGATGGCGCAGCAGGCCGTAGTTGGCCAGGGTGATGAACAGCACCACCAGCGGATCGATCTGCGCCTTCTTCGCCTGGAAGGTGAAGTGCAGCGCGAACAGCAGTGCCCAGCCCGCGTACAGCCCCACCTGGCGCGTCCACAGGCGGCGGCCGAGATCGACCACGCACCACAGCGTGCCCAGCGCGGCCAGCAGCGAGGGCAGCAGGAACGCCACCCGCCAGTGGCCGACCAGGCTGTACATCGCCGCCTGCAACCACATCAGCATCGGCGGCTTGTCCGAATAGAGCTCGGGGCCGCGATGCGGGAACAACCAGTAGCCACTGTCGACCATCTGCTTGGCCACCAGCGCGAAACGTGGCTCGTCCGAGGGCCACGGATCACGGAGGCCCAGGCCGGCCCCCAGCACCAGCAGGGCCATCACCACCAACAACCACGTCTGGCGCGACGCGTGGGCTTTCAGCATGGGACTCGAAACGGCAGCGGGGGTCAGGCTGCTTTTAACAGACGCGCGTAGAAGAAACCGTCAGCATCGTTTTCACCCGGCAGCCTCTGGCGCGCCACCCCTTCGCAATCCACGCCGAATGCATCGCCCAGCGGCTGCGCCACGGCATCCGGATGCCACTTCAGGAACGCGCGCACCTGATCGATGTTCTCGGCGCGCAGGATCGAACAGGTGGCATACAACAGAACGCCGCCCGGGCGCAGCATCGACCAGCAGGCTTCCAGCAGGCGCGCCTGCACGCCGACCAGTGCATCGATGTCTTCGGCGCGACGGTGGAACATCACATCCGGCTGGCGGCGGATCACGCCGGTCGCCGAGCACGGCGCATCAAGCAGGATCGCGTCGAACGGCACGCCATCCCACCAGGCGCCCGGATCACTGGCATCTGCCGCCAGGGTCTGCGCATGCTCGCCCACGCCGGTACGGGTGTAGGTATCGCGTGCACGGGCCAGGCGGCGCGCGTCGATATCCAGCGCCAGCAGGCGCAGGCTGGGGTCGCGCTCGAGCAGATGCGCCGACTTGCCTCCGGGTGCCGCACAAGCGTCCAGCACGCGGGCACCGGCCACCGGGGCCAGCGCATCGGCGGCACACTGCGCCGACAGGTCCTGCACCGAGATCGCGCCCTCGGCGAAGCCGGGCAGCTGATTCACGGCAACCGGAGAGGCCAGGCGCAACGCGTCGGCACTGAGCGGACTGGCTTCTGCGGCAATGCCGGCTTCGGCCAGCGCGGCCAGTGCCTTGTCACGACCGCCCTGCTGGCGGTTGGCGCGCAGCCACAGGGGCGCCGGTTGCAGGCTGGCGCTGAAGATCGCGTCGGCCTGTGCCGGCCAATCGCGTTCCACCGCATCGGCCAGCCATTCCGGGAAGGCATCGCGCGCTGGCTGCTCCGGGAAACCTTCGCGCTGCGCGCGGCGCAGGATCGCATTGACCAGGCCCGCCTGGCGCTCACGGCCCAGTGCACGCGCGGCATCGACGGTGGCCGACAGCGCCGCGTGCGCCGGCAGCTCCAGCACGTCCAGCTGGGCGAACCCGACCATCAGCAGCGTGCGCAGATCGGCATCACGCGCCGACAGCGGCTTCTGCATCCACGACTGCAGCGCCGCGTCATAGGTGCTGCGGCGGCGCAGGACGGCGAAACACAGGGCTTCCAGCAGCGCACGGTCGCGGCTGTCGGCCAGCTTCGGCAGCGCCCAGGCCAGTTCGGCCTTCAGCGAACGGCCACGGGTGAACACCTGTGCCAGCACACGTGCGGCCAGCATGCGCGTGGCCGCGCCCGGCGCCGCCTTGGCGACGGAGAAATCGTTCTGCTTCGACACCGCTTATGCCCCCACGCGCAGATCGCGGCGGGCGTTGAGGTAGTCGGCCGCAGTAATCGCCTTGCCACCTTCCCGCTGCAGCACGCGCAGGCGCAGTGCGCCCTGGCCACAGGCGATGTCGATGCCATCGCGGCTGGCCGCCAGCACCGTGCCCGGCGCCTGGCCGTGGGCCTCATCCAGCGCCACCGCGCCATGGATGCGCACCCGCTCGCCAGCCAGCGTCGCCTCGGCGATCGGCCACGGATTGAAGGCGCGCACGGTGCGTGCCAGCGCCCCTGCATCCAGCGCCCAGTCCAGACGGGCCTCGGCCTTGTCCAGCTTGTGCGCGTAGGTCACGCCCTGCTCCGGCTGCGGCCGCGCGATCGGCTTGATGCCGGCCCGCAGCAGGCCCAGGCCGTCGGACAGCACCTGCGCGCCCAGTTCCGCCAGCTTGTCATGCAGCTGGCCACCGGTATCGGTGGCCGCGATCGGCAGCTCCTGGTGCAGCAGCACCGGGCCGGTATCCAGGCCGGCCTCCATCTGCATCAGGCAGACGCCGGTCTTTGCATCGCCGGCCTGGATCGCGCGCTGGATCGGCGCGGCACCGCGCCAGCGCGGCAGCAGCGAGGCATGCACGTTCCAGCAACCGTGGGTCGGAATGGCCAGCACCGCCTTGGGCAGGATCAGGCCATAGGCCACCACCACCATCAGGTCCGGCTGCAGGTCGCGCAGCTGCTGCTGGGCGGCTTCATCCTTCAGCGATTCGGGCTGGTAGACCGGAATGCCACGGGCCACGGCTTCAAGCTTGACCGGCGACGGCGCCAGGCCACGGCCACGGCCGGCCGGACGATCAGGCTGGGTGTAGACGGCCACGACCTCATGGTGGCGCGCAGCCGCGCGCAGCGACGACACCGCGAATTCCGGCGTACCGGCAAAGACAATCCTCATGGCTACCCCACTTGCAGGATGGATTCGTGCAGGAAAGAAAACGGCGCCGTCGGCCGGCGCCGTACAGCCCGCGCGCGTCGCGCAGGCACGGGCCACCCGAAGGGCGGCCCGGATTGGCGATCACGCCACGTGCTTGCGCTGCTTGGCCAGCTTCTTGCGCACCATCTCGCGCTTGAGCGGCGACAGATAGTCGATGAACAGCTTGCCGTCCAGGTGATCCATCTCGTGCTGGATGCAGGTGGCCAGCACTTCGCCGGCTTCCAGCTGCTGTTCCTGGCCGTTGCGGTCCAGGTACTTCACGGTGATGGTATCGGCGCGGGTCACGTCGGCGAAGATGCCCGGAACCGACAGGCAGCCCTCCTGGTACACCCGGCCTCCGTCCTTGGCGACGATTTCCGGGTTGATGAACACATGCGGTTCATTCTTTTCTTCGCTGACGTCGATGACCATGAAGCGCTTGTGCACGTCCACCTGGGTGGCGGCCAGGCCGATGCCCGGGGCGTCGTACATGGTCAGGAACATGTTGTCGATCAGTTCCTGGAAGGCCGGCGTGGTGACTTCGGCGGCTTCGATCAACGCAGCCTTGGTACGCAGGCGCGGATCGGGGAACTCGAGAATGGGGAGAAGGGCCATGGCTGTTTCCGGATAGGGGGCCGGCACGCCGGCATACGTCGCAGATTCTAGCTCCAACGCTTGCCTTGCGCCCCGGTTTCTGGACTATAGTGCGCGGACCTGTTGGGGAATCAGGGCTTCACACCTATGTTGCTTCGTTTTCGTACGGTCGTCGCCGCGGCGATGCTGACCGTGGCTGCCTATGCTACCGCCGTGGAAGTGAATGGCGGGCACCCGGACACCTATGTGGTCCGAAAAGGGGATACGTTGTGGGATATCGCCGCACGTTTCCTGCAGAAGCCGTGGCTGTGGCCGGAGATCTGGCAGGCCAATCCGCAGATCGCCAATCCGCACCTGATCTATCCCGGTGACGTGCTCAGCCTGGCCTATCTGGACCGGGTGACCGTCGCTGCCAAGCCCGGCCCGCGCCAGGAAGCCCCGATCGATGCCATTCCGCTGGCCCAGGTCGAGCCGTTCCTGAAGCAGCTGAGCGTGGTCGACAGCATCGAGCAGCTACCCTACGTGGCCGGCCTGGAAGAAGAACGCCTGCGCGTCACCAGCGGCAGTGCGGTCTACGTGCGCCTGGCCGACGCCCAGCTGGGCCAGCGCTGGGCCGTGGTCCGCCCGACCGTGCGCTACGCCCAGCCCAAGCCGACCGAGGACCTGACCGCCAACGGCGACGTCACCCCCGGCAGCGGCAACCTGTGGCGGGCCTACAACGCCCCCAACCACCGCCGCGGCATACTCGGCTATGAGCTGGCCCAGGTCGCCACCGGCACCATCACCCATGTCGCCGGCGGCAAGGTCGAGGCGTCCACCCTGGTGCTGGACAAGAACGAAGGCGGCCGCGAGGTGCGTGCCGGCGACCGCCTGGTCCCGGTCGAGGCCAAGCCGTACGACCTGCAGTTCGTCCCCCATGTCCCGGCCGCCGGTGTCGAGGGCGTCGATGTGCGCGTGCTGGCCGTCACCGACATGTTCACCGCCGCTGGCCCGCGCGATGTGATCGCGATTTCCGCAGGTCGCGCACAGGGCGTGGACAACGGCACCGTGTTCTCGCTGTGGCGCCCGGGCCGCCACGTGGCGCACCGCATGAAGTACCCCACCTCGTCGCGCATGGACGATTCGCTCAGCACCGGCGCCGGCCGGGTTTCGCTGCCGGACGAATACGCCGCGCACGCCATGGTGTTCCGTACCTTCGACAACGTCAGCTACGCGCTGGTGATGCAGGGCGTGAAGCCGGTACGCGTGGGGTTCAACGCACTGCACCCGGACGCGAAGTAACCAGTCCCGGGTTGCCCGGCCACTGCAGGTAGTGCCGGCCGCTGGCCGGCAGGCACCTCCGGCAAAACCTGACAGCCACATGCGAAGGCGCCCTAGGGCGCCTTTGTTGTATGCGCTCGATAGTGGGGAGATGACCAACCAAGCTGACGAGGCGCTGCTGCGCCTGTTGATGGCAGGCGGCGCGCTGGCGCCACGGCGGGCACTGCTGCAGGCCGCAGGCAGCGCGGAGATTGCGATCGCGCAGGGCGCCGCGAACTGGCGCGCGCACGGCTGCACGCCCGAGCAGTGCGCCGCGCTGGAATGCCCGGACACCCGGGCCTGGGCCGTGGCACGGCGCTGGCTGGAAGACGACAACCAGCACCTGCTGGCCTTCACCGATCCGGCATTCCCCCCGCCCCTGCTGGATGTCCCGAACCCACCCCTGGCGCTGTTCATCGCCGGCGACCCCAGCCTGGCCTGGCGCCCGTCGGTGGCGCTGGTCGGCAGCCGCTCGCCGACGCCGGGCGGACGCGCCCTGGCCGCCCGGTTTGCCGGCTGCTTCGTCGAAGCCGGGCTGGCGGTGACCAGCGGCCTGGCGGCAGGCATCGACGCGGCCGCCCACCAGGCCACGCTGGACGCCGGGGGCTGCACCGTGGCGGTGATCGGCACCGGCCCGGACCGGGCTTACCCGGACAGCCACGCCAGGCTGCAGGCCCGGATCGCCACCGAAGGCGCAGTGCTCAGCGAATACCTCCCGGGCACACCGGCACGCCCCGGTCACTTTCCAGCCCGCAACCGCCTGGTGGCCGGGCTGGCGCTGGCGACGGTGGTGGTCGAGGCCGCCCAGCGCTCCGGCGCATTGATCACCGCACGCCTGGCCGCCGAGGCCGGCCGCGAGGTCTGTGCCCTGCCCGGTTCGGTACTCAACCCACGCGCCGCGGGCTGCCACCGGTTGATCCGCGAGGGTGCCGCACTGGTCGAGCGCCCGGAGGAGGTCCTTGAACTGCTGGCGCCCGCCCTTCGCCAGCAGCTGCCGGGCTTGCAATCACGGCTCGCCACCCCCACTGAACAGGCACCGCCGGCACTCCTGCCGGCGCGCTGGGCCGACGACCCTGACTACCAGTGCTTGTGGCGGGCCCTGGACCACAACCCAAGCGGTATGGATTCACTGATCACGCGCTGTGGATTGACGGCGCCCCAGGTGTCCTCCATG
Organism: Stenotrophomonas sp. 99219_Sma; assembly: GCF_056480785.1. Classification (NCBI taxonomy): domain Bacteria; kingdom Pseudomonadati; phylum Pseudomonadota; class Gammaproteobacteria; order Lysobacterales; family Lysobacteraceae; genus Stenotrophomonas; species Stenotrophomonas sp. 99219_Sma. The sequence goes on from NZ_CM151117.1 coordinate 4,101,905, forward strand.
CTGCTGGCCATGGAACTGGCGGGAATCGTGGTGTGCGTACACGGCCGCTACTGTCGAACTCCCTAGTTTCTTCACCTCCACAGCGTCGCGCGACGCAGGCCGAGGGGCAATGAAAGAGAGCATCCTGGACGTACTGCTGTACCTGTTTGAACACTATTTCAGCGAAGATGCGGACCTGATCCGTGACCGCGATTCGCTTCAGAACGGCCTGATCCAGGCCGGTTTCAGCCCAACCGAGATCAACAAGGCATTCGACTGGCTCGATGCCCTGGCCGCGCAGCGGCCGAGCGTGGCCCAGGCACGGGTCGATGGCCCCGTGCGCGTCTACCACGGCCCCGAGCTGGACAAGCTGGACGTGGAATGCCGTGGTTTCCTGCTGTACCTGGAACAGCACGGCATCCTCGACGCCGACCAGCGCGAGCTGGTGCTGGACCGGGCCATGGCCCTGGACCAGGACGAACTGGACCTGGACGACCTGAAGTGGGTCGTGCTGATGGTGTTGTTCAACCAGCCCGGCTCCGAGGCGGCGTACGCCTGGATGGAGACGCAGATGTTCATGGACGAGCCAGAACCCCTGCACTGACCGTACACTTGGGGGCATAGCGCATTCAGGAGCGTCCCCGTGAGCGAGTGGTTCCATGCAGAAGGCAACCGGCAGCAGGGTCCGCTGCCGGCGGAACAGTTGGTCGAGTTGTTCCGCAACAACCAGATCTCCCTGGACACCCTGGTCTGGCGCGACGGCCTGCCGCAATGGCAGCCGTTGCGCACCGTGGTCGACGAACTCGGCCTGATCGTGCCGGCGCTGGACGCTGCCGCACCGCCGGTGGAACCCGAGCCCGATCCGGAACCGGTGGCACCGCCTCCGCCGCAGCCGCCGGTACTGCCGCCGTCCACGCCCTACACCACCAGTGCATCGGCCACCGCCCTGCCGGCGTCGAAGAAGAAGCTGTCCGGCTGCGCCCTGACCGCCATCATCGGCGGCGGCCTGCTGCTGGTGCTGGTCCCGATCGTGGCCATCCTGGCTGCCATCGCGCTGCCCGCCTACAACGACTACACCGTGCGCGCCAAGGTCGCCGGCGCAGTGACCGCGCTGCAGCCGTTGAAGGACCAGGTGCAGCATTTCGCCGATGACGAAGGCCGTTGCCCCGGTGCCAACGACGCCGGCTTCCCGGCCCCGGGTGACTTCGCCCATGCAGGGCTGTCGGCGGTGAACATCGGTCGCTTCAACAATGGCCACTGCGGCATCGAAGCCACCCTGGCACTGCCCGGCAAGAGCCTTGATGGCGACCTGCTGTGGCTGGAATACGATCGCGACAGCGGCCGCTGGGAATGCAGTGGCGAAAGCAACGACAAGTACCTGCCGCCGACGTGCCGCGGCTGAGCCACGCGCACGCCAGCACCTCCAAGGATGATTCAACAGGGAACATGCAATGACTGAGTGGTACTACGCCGAAGGACAGCAACGCCAGGGCCCGCTGCCGGTCCAGGAGATCCGCCAGCGCTTCCAGCGCGGCCAGCTGAACCTGGACACCCTGGTCTGGCGCGAAGGCATGGCGCAGTGGGCTGCGCTGCGCCAGGTGGTCGACGAACTGGGGCTGCAGACACTGGCCGACGCCAGCACGGCCACCGGCAGTGGCGGCTTCGACCTGCGTGGCGACTATGCCGCCATCGACAACGGTACGGCGCCACTGCCTGGCACCGGCGCGCTCAGCAGTTCGCCCTACAGCGCCCCTGCGGCGCTCGGCGGCGGCGGCCATGCCCAGCCGGTGATGGGCGGCGAAGTGGTCTACGCGGGCTTCTGGAAGCGCGTGGCGGCCTACATGATCGACTACTTCGTGCTGGCCATCCCCGGCGGCATCATCGGCGCCATCCTCGGTGTGGTGCTTGGTGCCAGCATGGGTGCGGTGGGCAGCGGCGAATCGGCCATCGAAATCGTGGCCCAGCTGGCCAGTGCCCTGATCAACCTGGCCATCGGCATGGCGTACTACACCTGGTTCCATGCCTCGCAGGGCGGTGCCACGCTGGGCAAGATGGCGGTCGGCATCAAGGTCGTGCGCAGCAATGGCGAGCGCCTGACCAAGGCCCGCGCATTTGGTCGCTACTGGGCCGCGGTGCTCAGCACCTTCACCCTCGGCATCGGTTTCCTGATGGCCGCCTTCACCGAGCGCAAGCAGGGCCTGCACGACATGATCTGCGACACCCTGGTGGTCGACCGCTGGGCCTACACCGACCAGCCGCAGCTGCAGCGCCGGGAGCTGGGCACGGTGACCGTGCTGGTGCTCGTACTGACCGGCCTGCTGTCGCTGGTGGGCCTGGCGCTCATGGTGTTCGCGGTTGGCTTCATCGCCAAGATGGCCTCATGAACGGCCATCCTCACGCCTGGCTGCTTGACATGGGCTGGCCGGGCGTGATTCCTCTAATAAGGTGAAACCTGAACGCCCGGCACATTACCGGGCGTTCAGTTTATGGATTTGCCCGTGGCCGCTTCACTAATGCGGCCGTTTGCTCCACCCTAGCGGCCCCTCTCCCCGGTCCGCCCACAGACCTTTCCTGACATGCCCAAGCACCTGCTCATCGTCGAATCGCCGGCCAAGGCCAAGACGATCAACAAATACCTCGGCAAGGACTACACGGTCCTGGCCTCGTATGGGCACGTGCGCGACCTGATCCCGAAGGAAGGCGCAGTCGACCCGGACAATGGGTTCGCCATGCACTACGACGTGATCGACAAGAACGAAAAGCATGTCGATGCGATCGCCAAGGCCGCCAAGGGCGCCGACGACATCCTGCTGGCGACCGACCCGGATCGCGAGGGTGAAGCGATCAGCTGGCACATCGCCGAGATCCTGAAGGAACGCGGGCTGGTCAAGGACAAGCCGATGCAGCGCGTGGTGTTCACCGAGATCACCCCGCGCGCCATCAAGGAAGCGATCAGCCAGCCGCGCGCGATCGCCAGCGACCTGGTCGACGCCCAGCAGGCGCGCCGCGCGCTGGATTACCTGGTCGGTTTCAACCTATCGCCGGTGCTGTGGCGCAAGGTCCAGCGCGGCCTGTCCGCCGGCCGCGTGCAGAGCCCGGCACTGCGCATGATCGTCGAGCGCGAGGAAGAGATCGAAGCCTTCATCGCCCGCGAATACTGGTCGATCGCCGCCGAGTGCGCGCACCCGTCGCAGCACTTCAACGCCAAGCTGATCAAGCTGGACGGGCAGAAGTTCGAACAGTTCACCATCACCGACGGCGACACCGCCGAGGCCGCCCGCCTGCGCATCCAGCAGGCCGCGCAGGGCTCGCTGCATGTCACCGATGTGGCCAGCAAGGAGCGCAAGCGCCGCCCGGCGCCGCCGTTCACCACCTCCACCCTGCAGCAGGAAGCCTCGCGCAAGCTCGGCTTCACCACCCGCAAGACCATGCAGGTGGCGCAGAAGCTGTATGAAGGCGTGGCGATCGGTGACGAAGGCACCGTCGGCCTGATCTCGTACATGCGTACCGACTCGGTGAACCTGTCGCAGGACGCGCTGGCCGAGATCCGCGACGTGATCGCCCGCGACTACGGCATCGCCTCGCTGCCGGACCAGCCGAACACCTACCAGACCAAGTCGAAGAACGCCCAGGAAGCGCACGAAGCGGTGCGCCCGACCTCGGCGCTGCGCACGCCTGCGCAGGTGGCGCGCTACCTGACCGATGACGAGCGCAAGCTGTACGAGCTGATCTGGAAGCGTGCGGTGGCCTGCCAGATGATTCCGGCCACCCTCAACACCGTCAGCGTCGATCTGTCCGCCGGCAGCGAACACGTGTTCCGTGCCAGCGGCACCACTGTGGTGGTGCCCGGCTTCCTGGCCGTGTACGAAGAAGGCAAGGACAACAAGAGCGCCGAGGACGAGGACGAAGGCCGCAAGCTGCCGGCGATGAAGCCCGGCGACCGCGTGCCGCTGGAACGCATCCAGGCCGAACAGCATTTCACCCAGCCGCCGCCGCGCTACACCGAAGCGGCGCTGGTGAAGGCGCTGGAAGAGTACGGCATCGGCCGTCCCTCGACCTACGCCTCGATCATCCAGACCCTGCTGTTCCGCAAGTACGTGGAAATGGAAGGCCGCAGCTTCCGCCCATCCGATGTGGGCCGCGCGGTGTCCAAGTTCCTGTCCAGCCATTTCACCCGGTACGTGGACTACGACTTCACCGCCAAGCTGGAAGACGAGCTCGACGCCGTCTCGCGTGGCGAAGAAGAGTGGATCCCGCTGATGGCCCGCTTCTGGGAGCCGTTCAAGGAGCTGGTGGAAGACAAGAAGGAATCGGTCGACCGTGCCGAGGCCAGTGGCGCGCGCGAGCTCGGCACCGACCCGAAGACCGGCAAGCCGGTCAGCGTACGCCTCGGCCGCTTCGGGCCTTACGCTGCCATCGGCAGCACCGCCGAGGACGCCGAGGAGAAGCCGAAGTTCGCCTCGCTGCGGCCCGGCCAGTCGATGCACACCATCTCCCTGGAAGACGCGCTGGAACTGTTCCTGATGCCGCGCGCGCTGGGTGAGGACAAGGGCGAGCCGGTCAGCGTCGGCATCGGCCGTTTCGGCCCGTTCGCCAAGCGCGGCAGCACCTATGCCTCGCTGAAGAAGGAAGACGACCCGTACACCATCGACCTGGCCCGCGCCGTGTTCCTGATCGAAGAGAAGGAAGAGATCGCGCGCAACCGGATCATCAAGGAGTTCGAGGGCAGCGACATCCAGGTGCTGAACGGCCGTTTCGGCCCGTATATCAGCGACGGCAAGATGAACGGCAAGATCCCCAAGGATCGCGAACCGGCCTCGCTGACCCTGGCCGAAGTGCAGCAGCTGATGGAAGAAACCGGCAAGCCGGTGCGCAAGGGCTTCGGCGCCAAGAAGGCTGCCGCGAAGAAGGCCCCGGCAAAGAAGGCCGCGGTGAAGAAGGAAGCGGCGCCGAAGAAGGCCGCTGCAAAGAAAGCGCCTGCCAAGAAGGCCCCGGCAAAGAAAGCGGTGAAGAAGGCTGCCGCGAAGAAAGCCCCGGCGAAGAAGGCCGCTGCAAAGAAGTAGATCCACGCCATGCGTGGATGAGGGGGGCGGACCAACGGTTCGCACCCACCATAAGCAGTCTGTACCTACCGCTGATGCCGGCCAGCGGCCGGCACTACCGGGTGCCAGGGTCCACCCCTTCTGCACGCGGCAGGGGGATAATGAAGGCCCACGCCGGGCCGGTCGCCGCCATGAAAGAACTCACCCTGGACTCTGCTGTCGCCACGCTCCGCGCGGGCGGCGTGATCGCCTACCCGACCGAAGCGGTCTGGGGCCTGGGCTGTGATCCCTCGCACGAAGCTGCGGTGCACATGGTGCTGCGGCTGAAGCAGCGCCCGATCGAGAAAGGCATGATCCTGGTCGCGGCCGAACTGGCGCAGCTGGAAGGCTGGGTGCGGCTGCAGGCGCTGCCCGACGCCCGCCAGCGCGCGGTGCTGGCCAGCTGGCCCGGTGCCAACACCTGGATCCTGCCTGCCGGCCCGCGCGCGCAGCCCTGGGTCACCGGCGAACACAGTGGTATCGCGGTGCGCATCAGCGCGCACCCGCTGGTGGCCGAACTCTGCCGCGCCTGGGGCGGCCCGCTGGTCTCCACCAGCGCCAACCTGGCCGGCGAACCACCAGCGCGCAGCCGCGAAGAACTGGACCCGCGCCTGCTGCGCCTGCTCGACGGCATCCTCGATGGGCAGACCGGTGGCCTGGCCCAGCCCACCCCGATCCGCGACGCGCTCAGCGGCAACGTGCTGCGCTCCTGAGCCGGCGATTGCGCTGCTGCGGACAATCACGCACCCTGCCGCCATGACCCTGCTGCGCGCCACCTTGAGCCTGTGCCTGCTGCTGCCGTGGACGGCACCCGCGGCCGAGGACGTGCGTGTCTACCGCTGCGTTGCCAGCAACGGTGCCGTCGCCCTGCAGGACAGGCCGTGCAACAGCGGCCGCCAGCAGGTGCGCGACCTGCAGCGCCCGCGCGATCCCGCTCCACGGGTGGTGCGCAGTGATGCCACGCCTCCGCCGCCCAGCGAAACCCCGGTCATCCGCGAGCGCGAAGTCCGCCACGTCTACATCCAGCCGCCGCAGCCGATGTACGAGTGCGTGAGCGAGGACGGACGGCGCTATACCAGCGACAACAACGAAGGCAATCCGCGCTGGGTGCCGCTGTGGACCAGTGTCTGGCTGCCGCACGGCCATCGTGGTCCAGCCTATCCCGGACCACGCCCGGCCATCGGCACGCCGATCGGCGAAGGCACGGGTTATCGCCGCCCCTCGATCGGCATGGACGTGCAGGTGCCGGCCGGCAGCGTGCTGGTCCGCGACAGCTGCCATGCGTTGCCACCACAGGAAGTCTGCGCACGGCTGAGTGACCGCCGCTGGGAGCTGGATCGCCGTTACAACAGCGCGCTGCAGAGTGAACGCACCGCCATCAGCAACGAACAGCGCGGTATCGATGCGCGCCTGTCGCGCGATTGCGAACGCTGAGCGCAGCACGCCGTCGCAGCCTGTACGCTGTGCGCATGAACCGAGTGATCTGGCTGCTCCTGGTGCTGCTGCCCGGAAGCGCGTTGGCCGAAGAGGGCGTGATCTACCGCTGTACCTCCAGCAGCAGTGACGTCCCTACCCTGCAGCGCACGCCGTGCGCCACCGGCAGCAAGCAGCAGGTGCTGCGCATCCCCGACCCGGCCAACTCGCAGGCGGCCGCCGCTGCGCCTGTAGCCGCCGAACCTGCATCCGCGCCCGTTGAAACACCCGCGCCGGTGCCGGCCGGACCGGCTGTTGCCCCTGCGGCCCCAGCAAAACCACGACGCGCGGACGAAGGACGCACGATCATGGAAGCAGGCATGGTCGAACACGCAGGAGACGACCAGATCCTCGACAGCGCGACGCTGCGCCGCGATGCCGAGGCCCGCGCCGCCGCAGGTGACGGTCCACCGAAGCCGCCGCTTCCTCCGATCTTCCAGTGCACCGACAGCCAGGGCGGCGGCTACCTGTACGAGTACGAAGCCGCGCCCGGCCGCTGCGAGCTGATGACGGTACAGGGCCTTGGCGGAGTGACGCCGGTGAATGCCGCCAGCTGTGAAGTGGTGCGCGACCACTGCGAAGCGCTTCCCGAAGCGCAGCGCTGCGGTGGTTGGCAGCAGCGCTTCCGCGATGCCCGCGGCCGTGAGCGCTTCGCCGCGCCGGAGAACCGCGATACCGCGCGCGGTGAACGCGAGCGGCTGCAGGGTGTGCTGGAGGCCAGCAACTGCCCGGTACCGGGGTGAGACCCACCGGTAGTGCCGGCCGCTGGCCGGCAACCACAGGATCTTCAGATGAGTGCAGTTGCCGGCCAGCGGCCAGCACTACCTGCTGAAAGATCAGAACCCGTAGCGCAGGAAACCGCCGTCCACCGCGATGCACTCGCCGGTCACATAGCTGGCCGCCGGCAGGCACAGGAAGCCCACGGCTGCGGCCACTTCCTCCGGCTCGCCGATACGACGCATCGGCGTGCGGTTGATCACTTCCTCGTAGTAGTCCGGGTCCGCCAACGGACCGGACGTGCGCCGCGTGCGGATGTACCACGGCGCCACCGCGTTGACCCGGATGCCATCCTCGGCCCACTCGACGGCCAGGTTGCGGGTCATCTGATGCATCGCCGCCTTGGTCATGCCGTAGACCACGCCGCTGCGCACATGGGTCAGGCCGGACACGCTGCCGACGTTGACGATGGATGACGACGCGTGGCGTGCCAGCAACGGATGTGCATAGCGCGACAGCTCGAAGGCCGAGAACAGGTTGGTCTCGAAGATCTTCCGCCATTCGTCCTCGGAATACTCCGTGGCCGCCTTGGTGACATTGCCGCCGGCGTTGTTGACCAGGATGTGCAGGCCATCACTATGATCCTCCACCCAGTCCAGGATCTGGCGGCGGTCCTCGTCGTCGGAGACATCGGCGGCCAGCGCATGCACCTGCATCTGCGGATACACGTCCAGCAGTTCGTCGCGCGCGGTCTCCAGCATGTCGATATCACGGCCGACGATCATCAGATCGGCGCCGAAGCCAGCCAGTTCATGCGCGATGGCCAGGCCGATGCCGGCGCTGGCGCCGGTGATCAGGGCGGTCTGGCCGTCCAGGCGCCACCGTTGCTGGGTCATGTGTTCTCCCGGGCCGCGCCCGCTGTGTTTCGATGCGGCAAGGATACGCGCTCACGGCCGCCCCCTGCCGAGGATGCGACACTGCCCGCACGCCCATCACGGAGTGCCGCCATGCGCATCCTGATCCTGTCCACGTCCCTGCTGGCCACCGCGCTGCTGGCGGGCTGCCAGCGCCCACCGGCGCCGAACCCGGAAAAGCCACCGGTGCCCCGGGCGATGTCGCGCGCAATCAACGAACCGCTGGACCGCGCCAAGGGCGTGCAGAAGACCGTGGACGATGCCGCCGCACGTGAGCGCAAGGCCGAGGCCGACGCGACGCAGTAACCCCGCAGACGAAAACGCCCGGCCGAGGCCGGGCGTTTCCAATAGATCCACGCCGTGCGTGGATGGCTTCCGATCAGAACCCGCAGAAGCAGTACGCCAGCGCCTTCACCGGCGTGCCGTTGCCCTTCTCGCGGGCCGCGTTCTCGACAAAGCGCAGCTGCGTATCCACTTCCGGCATCGTGCGCGCCAGCACCATCCGCGCCATGCCCGAGTCGGACAGCATCCAGGCACCTGCACGGCTGCCGGCGAAACCGCTGACGAACTGCGCGAACGGCGTTGCCGCCTTCTCGATGTAACGCACGCGGTAGGCATCAGCCTTGCCCAGCTTGGCGCGGCTGGCGGCATCGGCCACCGCATCCTTCAGGCCACCGAAGGCATCGACCAGGCCACGTTCCTTGGCCTGCGCACCGCTCCACACGCGTCCACGGGCCACTTCGTCGACGGCCTCGACCGGCTTCTTGCGGGCGTCGGCGACGCGGCCGGTGAAGTCGGCGTAACCCTTGTTGATCACCGACTGGATGACCTGGCCCACGGCCGGATCCATCGGGCGGGTGACATCGAACGCACCGGCGAAACGGGTGGTGCCGACACCGTCGGTGTGCACGCCGATCTTGTCCAGCGCGCGGCTGAAGTTCGGCACCATGCCGAAGATGCCGATCGAACCGGTGATGGTCGACGGATCGGCATAGATGCGATCGGCATTCATGCTGATCCAGTAGCCACCGGAGGCGGCCAGGTCGCCCATCGACACCACCACCGGCTTGCCAGCGGCCTGCAGGGCCACCACTTCGCGGCGGATCTGCTCGGAGGCGAACACTTCACCACCCGGCGAATCCACGCGCAGCACCACGGCCTTCACGTTCTCGTCGTCACGCGCGGCACGCAGCAGCGCCGAGGTCGATTCGCCACCGATGCGGCCGGCCGGCAGGTCGCCACCGCTGATTTCGCCGGCGGCCACCACCACCGCCACCTGCGGACGCGAGTCCACCGGGTTGCGGCGCGCATCGAGCTGGCCCAGGTAGCTGCCGAAGTCGACGTTGCGGAAACCACCGTCGGCATCTTCGTCGGCCACGCCGCGCTCGATCATCAGATCCTCGAATTCCTCGCGGGTCTTCAGCGACGTCACCAGCTTCTGCTGCAGGGCGAACTTGGCCAGGTCACCACCGGCGGCGGCGATGCCTTCCGGCAGCGTGTCGATGCCGGCGGCCAGCTGTGCTGGATCCAGGCGGCGGGCCTTGGCGATGTCGCCCAGGTAGCGCTGCCACACGTCGTTCATCCAGAACAGGTCGGCTTCCTTGGAGGCCGGCGAAGCGGCGTCGAGCACGTAGGGTTCGGCGGCGGACTTGTACTCGCCCACCTTGAACAGGTGCACGTCCACGCCCAGCTTGTCCTGCAGGCCAGTGCGGGAAGTACTGGCGGTAGCGGCCCAGGCCCTCGAGCACCACCGACCCCATCGGGTCCAGGTAGACCTCGTCGGCCTGTGCGGCCAGCAGGTACTGCGACTGGCCCATGCTCTCGCTGTAGGCCACCAGCTGCTTGCCGGACGCACGCAGGTCCTGCAGTGCCGCGGCCACTTCACGCAGCGAAGCGAAGCCCGACGGCTGCAGCTTGTCCAGCTCCAGCACCACGCGCTCGATCTTCTTGTCTTCCTTGGCCGACTCGATCACCCGCAGCAGGTCGCGCAGCTGGATCTCTTCGGCACCGTTGTCGCCCACCGCTTTGGCCAGTGCGCGGCTGACCGGGTCAGCGCTGAACTGCTCGACCAGGCGGCCTTCCGGCGCGATCACCAGGGTAGTGCGGTCCTGCAGCGATTTGCTGGCACCGGCGCCCATGCCGGCGGCGATGACGAACATCACCAGCAGCAGGAACAGCAGGCCGAAGAACACCAGGTTGAGGATCAACCGGCGGGTGAAGTTCATGACGTCCCACAGCCCGATGAAGAAACTGGCGACGGGGTTGCGACGCGCCGGGGGCAGCGGGGGCACGGGTTGATTCATGGAACGCTCCGGATGGCTTCTTGCCGTGGTGCCAGCATAGCCGGTGCCGTGTGATGCGGCATCGGACACAAGTCAGGGGATCGCCCGCCACGGGTCATCGCGGCGGGCGGGGCGGATCAGGACAGTGCCGACTGGCCGATGCGCAGGCTGCTGCGACGCAGGCGCCAGCCCATCAGGATGGCGGCGGCGGTCAGGCCGACGATCAGGCCGATCCACATGCCCTGCGGGCCCATGCCCAGGCCCAGGCCGAGCCCGGCGCCGAGCGGCATGCCCAGGCCCCAGTACGCGAACATGGCGATGAACATCGGCACGCGGGTGTCCTTCAGCCCGCGCAGCGCGCCGGCCGACAGCACCTGGATGCCATCCGGGAACTGGAAGGTGGCCGCGTACAGCAGCAGGGTGGAGGCCAGGCCGGCCACTGCCAGGTCGTTGGTGTAGACACCGACGATGGCGTCATGGCCGAACAGCAGCACCGCCGCCGACAGGGTCTGCGTACCCATGATGATCGCGTAGCCGGCCCAGGCCGCACGGCGTACGCCGAAGCCATCGCCACGGCCGACCGCATGGCCGACGCGCACGGTGGTGGCCTCGGCCACGCCCATCGGGATCATGAAGCACAGCTGGGCGACGTTGATCGCGATCTGGTGCGCGGCCGCTTCATTGGCACCAAGGCGGCCGATCAGCAGCGCGGTGACGATGAACAGGCCGCCCTCCATCAGCACGGTGATGCCGATCGGCAGGCCGGTGCGCAGCAGGTCCCAGATCGCCTTCCAGCGCGGTCCTTCGAAGTGCGAGAACAGCTGCAGGTGGGCAAAGCGCTTGGTGAACCACAGGTAGGTGGCGAAGGCGATCGCCTGCAGCCACATCATCACCGCCGAGGCGATGCCCAGGCCCTCGGCGCCCATTTCCGGGAAGCCGAGCTTGCCGTTGGCCAGCACGTAGCCCATCGGTGCCAGCACCAGCAGGCCACCGAAGCCGAGCAGCATGGTCGGCAGCGTCCAGTGCATGCCCTCGCTGAGATAGCGCATGCAGAAGTACAGGGTCAGCGCAGGTCCGCCCCAGCGCACCGCGTGCAGGAACGCGGTGGCCCCCGGCACGATGTCCGGTGCGATGCCGAACGCAGGCAGCAGCGGCGGCACCACGGTGAGGAAGGTGAACATGATCAGGCCCAGGCCCAGCGCCAGCCACAGTGCCTGGCGGAACAGCGGGCCGATCTCGCGCTCGCGGCCAGCGCCATGCAGCTGCGACACCGAGGCGGTGAGTGAGATCAGGGTGCCGATCGGGATCAGCATCGGCAGCCACAGCAGGGCGGTGCCGATGGTCACCGCGGCCAGGGTCGCCGTGGCGTGGTGGCCGGCAATGACATTGTCGACGAAGGAGATCAGACCGGTGGACACATGCCCGAGCACAAGCGGCAGGGCGAGCAGACCGGTAGCGCCGACTTCCTTGCTGAAGCGCGGCGTGGAGGTTGCAGTAGACATAAGGTGCTTGACGCGAACTACGGTTGCGCGCGAAGGGCACAGGCACCGGGTTGCGGGCCGCCATCTTACGCGCGCAGCGCACGCATTCCCATGACATGGCGTGAATGCTGGGTTCCGGCAGGCCCCGGCATCACGCGTTGCGATCGCGTTACGAACAGAAAAAGGGGACGGAGGGGATTAAGTCGTTTCAAGCCCGACTGTGCCGAATACGACTTAATCCCCTCCGTCCCCTTTTCTTTCTACTGCCCGGCCTGGCGCTTGAGCCAGGTATCGCGCTCGGCCGGCGGCACCGCGAGGAACGCGCCGCGGACCTTGTCGCGCTCCTGCGGTGGCGTGCGCTGTGCCACCAGGGTCAGTTGGGCCAGCTGCGCCGGGCTGAGCTGGCGCAGCACGGCCAGCGCGGCCTCGCGCTGTTCCGGCGGCACGAAGCCGAACAGGCCGTGCAGCTTGGGGAACTCCAGGCCCAGCTGCGGGCCCAGCCGCCAGCCTTCGCGGAAGGCCTGGTCCTGCGCCTGGAACTGCTGGCGCAGGCGCTGCTGCTGGTCGGCCGGCAACGCATTGAATCGCGCAGCGGCCTGTCGGATCCGCTCACGCTCGCCCTCCGGCAAAGCCCGCCATGCGGCGTAGTCGGCGCGGCGCTGGCGCTGCTGCTGGGCATCGAGCTGGGCGAACGCAGCGGGCGTCGTACCTGTGGTGGCCGGGGCCGCCGGTGAACTGCCCGGCACTGGCGGCGGCAGCGGCACGTTCAAAGTCTGCGGCGCGGCGGACAGCGACAACGGCAGGGCCAGCAGCAGGCTGGCGAATACGGTCTTATTCATCGGCAGCAGCGGTTTCCAGCGTGGCGCTGGCCGGCTCCGGCCGGCTCGGCTTGGATTGCGACTCGTCCACCGGCAGCGGGCCGCCCGCGGCGGTCCACGCATACAGATCGGCATCGGCCACCAGCGGATAGTCGCGGTCGGCCAGCATCGTGGCGTCGTCCGTCGCCTGCGCAGGGGTCGCGTCCGGCGTGGCATTGACCTTGCTCGGCGGCAGTGCTTCCACCGTGACGGGACCCGCCTCACCAACCACGCCTTCCGGCAGCGGTGCATCGCTGCCGAACGAATGTCCCTGCCAATGGCGCCAGCCCAGCGCGGCGGCCAGCAGTACCACCACGGTTATCAGCAGGATCAACGGACCGCGCCAGCGCGGCTTGGCATTGGCGCGGCGGCGCTTGCCAGTGGCTGCAGCCCGCTCGTCGCGCTGCGGGGTGCGCCAGCTGGAGGTCGGCGCTTCACTGCTGTTCGTCGGTGCGGCCGGCTGTTGCAGCTGCTGCAGGCGTTTGACGGGCAGATCGCGGATGCGCAGCTGCACCTGTTCGGCCAGCTGGCGCCAGGCCGAGGCGTCGGGCTGGCCGTGCGCGTCACGCGGGCAGGCATCGGCCAGCAGCTGCTGGTAGCCGGCTTCGTCCTGGTCGAGCACGCGCGTGGCGATACCTTCATCCAGGCTGCCGCCCACCCGCAGCAACAGCGCCAGGCGCGGCAACGGTCCCATCTGGCCCAAGGCGGCAAGCGGCGGCTCCCACTGGCCGCCCACCGGCTCACGCAGCGCCTGGCGCTGGCCCAGCAGGGTCCAGAAGCGGGTTGGCCACTGCGCCATCGGCAGGTCACTGGCGACCGCCGCAAACGCGCGCATCACCGCCACCAGGGTCTGTTCGGCCCGGGCAGCATCGCCGCACTGCAGTTCAGCCACCACCAGGGCGCGGCGTTCAACACCTCGCAGGAACGCCGACAGCGCACCGGCCGCGGTCGAGGAAACAGGGGCGGGCACAGCCGTCATCGATCACTCCAAAGGTCTGCCCGCATGATAGCGGCAGGCCATCGGCGCCCGTAGGACTTGCGCCCACAGGCACTTCGTGCTGCAGGTTGTGCACAGCACCACGCTGCCTGCGCAGGAAACTGTGGCATCCAGCTGAATTCACTCTGTTTCAGCATTGTTTCACACTTAAGTAATTGATTTTGATGGATTTTAAAGTATGGCGATTTTTTGACCAACCGGAGCGTGAGGCCGTCGCCATCGGCCTCCTGCGCGCCCGCCGACCGGTAACGCACAGCGTTATCCACAGAACATGTGGATAAGACTGAATCTCCAATGGACACCGATATTTAGGTGACATTTATGATTCAACGGGCGCCGTCCCGCCGCCGCCCCCCCGCCATTCGCGCGCGCATGGCCCGGTACACTGGCCCGATGCTTTCACCGATTCCGACCCTGCAGGTCGCCCTGCCCGTCCCCCTGCCCCGCCTGTTCGACTACCTGTCGCCGGAGGGCGTGGCCCCCACGGTTGCGGTCGGCTGCCGCCTGAAGGTGCCGTTCGGCAACCGTGAGCTGGTCGGTGTGGTGGTGGGACACGGCCAGACCGACGACGGCCAGGGACTCCGCCAGGCGTTGGCCTGGTGCGACCCGCAGCCGCTGCTGCAGGGTGAGCTGTGGCAGAGCCTGCAGTGGCTGGCGCGCTACACCCACGCGCCGTTGGGCGAAGTACTCAGCACCGCCCTGCCCGGCCCGCTGCGCCACGGCGAGGCCCTGCCCGACACCCATCACTGGGGCTGGCAACTGACACCCGAAGGCCATGCCCAGCGCGGGAAGCTGCGCGCCGGCAGCCGCCCGCGGCAGTTGGCCGAACTGCTGGCCGAGGCCGTGGTGGATGAAGACGTACTGGGCGAACGCATGGAGGACTGGCGCACCGCCGCACGCAGTCTGGCCAAGCGTGCACTGGCCGAGCGCGTGGCGATGACGGTGGCACCGCAGCATGCGCAGCCGCTGCCCGGGCCCACGCTCAACCCGGACCAGGCCGCGGCCGTGACTGCGATCAACGCCGCCGACGGCTTCCAGCCTTTCCTGCTGGATGGCGTGACCGGCAGCGGCAAGACCGAGGTCTACCTGCAGGCGATCATCCATTGCCTGGCACAGGGCAGGCAGGCGCTGGTGCTGGTGCCGGAAATCGGCCTGACTCCGCAGACCCTGGCACGCTTCCGCGGCCGCCTCGGCATCGCGGTGCATGCGCTGCATTCGGGCTTGAACGACAACGAGCGCGCTCGCGTCTGGGCAGCCGCCTCACGTGGTGAAGCACGGGTCATTGTCGGCACCCGCTCGGCAGTGTTCACGCCGCTGCCGCAGGCCGGTCTGCTGATCATCGACGAGGAACATGACGGCAGCTACAAGCAGCAGGACGGCATCCGCTACCACGCGCGCGATTTCGCCCTGGTGCGGGCCAAGGCCTTGGGCATCCCGGTGCTGCTGGGCAGTGCCACGCCCTCGCTGGAAACCCTGCACAACGCCTACGCTGGGCGCTACACCCACCTGCGCCTGAAGCAGCGTGCCGGCGATGCACGGCCACCGCGCGTGCGCATCCTCGATGTACGCAAACGGCCGCTGCATGACGGTCTGTCGGCCGACGTACTGGCCGGCATCGGCGAGCATCTGCAGCGGGGCCAGCAGGTGCTGGTGTTCAAGAACCGCCGTGGCTACGCACCGGTGCTGCTGTGCCATGACTGCGGCTGGACCGCGCCCTGCAACCGCTGCGATGCACCGATGACCGTGCATGGTGGCGGCCGTCGCCTGCAATGCCACCACTGCGGTGCGCGGCAACCGGCGCCGCTGGCATGCCCGGCCTGCGGCAGCCTGGCGCTGCAGCCACAGGGCATCGGTACCGAACGCCTGGAAGAGCACCTCACCGCCGCCTTCGCCGATTTTCCGGTGGTGCGCATCGACCGCGGCACCACCTCACGACGCGACGCACTGGAACAGCAGCTGGCGAGGCTGGGCGACCAACCCGGCATCCTGGTCGGCACGCAGATCCTGGCCAAGGGCCACGACCTGCCGAAGCTGACACTGGTGGTGGTGGTGGGCATCGACGAAGGTTTGTTCTCCGCGGACTTCCGCGCCAGTGAAAAACTGGCACAGCAGCTGATCCAGGTCGCTGGCCGCGCCGGCCGTGCACGCGATCCCGGCGAGGTCTGGCTGCAGACCCATCACCCCGGGCATCCGCTGCTGGAAACCCTGGTGAGCGGTGGCTACCACCCGTTCGCGCAGGCCGAGTTGAACCAGCGCCAGGCCGCCGGATTCCCGCCGTTCGCGCATCTGGCACTGATGCGCGCCGAGGCACAGCAGGTCGAGCATGCCAATGCGTTCCTGCTGGCGGCGCGGCAACTGCTGGGGGAACAGAATGTGGTCGAGGCCTACGGGCCGATGCCGGCGCCAATGCCGCGGCGTGCCGGTTACCAGCGCACGCAGCTGTTGCTGTCCGCGCTTCAGCGGCCACCGCTGCATGGCGTGCTGGCCCAGCTGGTGCCGCAGCTGTATGCGCTGCCGGAGGCACGCAAGGTGCGCTGGTCGCTGGATGTGGATCCGACGGATCTGTATTGAGGGCGCTGCCCAATGCTGCGTAGAGTCGAGCTTGCTCGACTGCCGTGCGCCAGAAACAGTCGAGCAAGCTCGACTCTACCGTCGGTCCGTATGGACCCGACGGATCTGTATTGAGGCAGACGAACGCTAGCGCCGGGCCATGCCCGGCGGTCCTCCGCATACCACGCTCGCCGGGCATGGCCCGGCGCTACCCCTCAGGTCAGCGGCGACATCACGCCGCGCTGGTAAGCCGGGCGTTCGCGCAGGCGGGCGTACCAGTCGGCCAGGTGCGGCAGTTCCGGGCGCTGGATGGGCAGTTCGAACCAGGCATAGATCAGCGAGCCCAGCGGGATGTCACCCATCGCGAACGTCTCGCCCGACAGCCACGGCTGTCTGGCCAACGTGGCATCGGCCATCGCCAGGTAGTCACCGGCACGCACGATGGCGGCATTGATGCGCGCTTCGTCGCGGTCGGCCGGGGCGGTGCGCATGATGCCCCAGATCAGGTCGGTGTACAGCGGCGCCATGCGCGAGGTGCTCCAGTCCATCCACTTCTCGGCCTGGGCGCGTTCCATCGGGTCTTCGGCGTACAGCGTGCCCAGCGCGTAGCGCGCACTCAGATAGCGCACGATGGCATTCGATTCCCACAGCGGCAGGCCATGGTCTTCGATCACCGGCACCAGGCTGTTGGGATTCATCGCCAGGTACTCCGGCGTCTGCGTGCCGCCATGGCTGCCACCAACCTCGATGGATTCATACGGCAGGCCGATCTCCTCGGCGCACCACAGCACCTTGCGGACGTTGCTGGAATTGCGGCGGCCCCAGATCTTCAACATGCGGGTTTTTCCTTGCTGGCAATGCGAGCGGCAACGATACGCCTGATCGGAGTGGAGATGTGCGTGCCGGATGCGGGATCTGGCATCTGGGGCTTGCCGGCCAGCGGCCGGCACTACCGGTTCTTTTCCGGCCAGCGGCCGGCACTACCGGTTTTTCTTCGGCAGCGCGCGCACGTAGGAGGACTTGCCGTCCTTCTTCAGCTCGAACAGCCCGATCGCTGCCAGCAGGTCACTGAGCTTGCCGTAACCGTAGTTGCGCGGATCGAACGAGGCCTGGTTGCCGATCTGGCTGCCGACCGGGCCAAGGTGCGACCAGCCATCCTCGCCCTCGGCCGAGGACACCGCACGGCGCAGCATCTTCACCAGCCGCGTATCGCTGCGCATTTCCGCACCGCTCTTGCGTGGCCGGGCATCGTCGTTGGCAACAGGCTCGTTCGATGCCTGTTCGCTGGACGCCTGTTCGGTATCCGGCACGCTGGCATGGGTCTGGCCCAGCGCTTCCAGATAGGTGAACTTCGAGCACGCGTTGACGAACGGCTCCGGGGTTTTCTTCTCGCCGAAGCCATAGACCTTCACACCGTCGGTCAGCAGGCGCATCACCATCGGGGTGAAATCGGCATCGCTGGACACGATGGCGAAGCCATCGAGATTGCGCGCGTACAGCAGGTCCATGGCATCGATCACCATCGCCATGTCCGAGGCATTCTTGCCCTTGCTGTAGGCGAACTGCTGGATCGGGCGGATCGCATATTCGTGCAGCACGGCCTCCCAACCCTTCAACCGCGGGCTCTTCCAGTTGCCATAGGCGCGGCGCACATTGGCCACGCCGTAGCGGGCGACTTCAGCCAGGACCTCGTCGATCTTCGAGGCCGGCGCATTGTCGGCGTCGATCAACAGGGCGATGCGCTTTTCCGGTTCGCTCATGGGCTCCTCACGGGCGGTTGCCTGAACCCGAGTATCGCCGATCCATGCCGGCGCTGACGTGACAGGGCGCCATCGTGCGAAGATGCCAGGCGCTTCCCCCAATGCCCCCACTGGAGTGAGTCGATGAGTCGCGAGCGCGTTCCCCACCTGGTTGTTGTCGGCGGCGGTTTTGCCGGTCTCTGGGCCACCCGTGCCCTGGCCCGCGAGCGCATACGCATCACCCTGGTCGACCGCCGCAACCACCATCTGTTCCAGCCGCTGCTGTACCAGGTGGCCACCGCCGGCCTGTCCGCCCCGGATATCGCCGCACCGCTGCGCCACATCCTCGGCCACCAGCGCAATGTGGAAGTCCGCCTCGGCGAAGTGGTGACCATCGACAAGCAGGCCCGGCAGATCCGCATGGCCGATGGCAGCACGCTGGACTACGACAGCCTGCTGCTGGCTACCGGCGCCACCCACGCCTACTTCGGCAACGACCAATGGGCCGATGATGCGCCCGGTCTGAAGACGCTGGACGATGCCATTGCGTTGCGCCGCAAGCTGCTGCTGGCGTTCGAGCGCGCAGAGGCGGAACCGGACCCGGCGAAGAAGGCCGCATGGCTGAGCTTTGCCGTGGTTGGTGGTGGACCTACCGGCGTCGAACTGGCCGGCACTCTGGCCGAGATCGCGCGGCATACGCTGCGCAACGAGTTCCGCCACATCGACCCAGCCAGCGCCAAGGTGCGGCTGGTCGAGGCCGGCCCACGCGTGTTGTCTTCGTTCCCGGAAGTGCTTTCGCTGAAGGCGCGCCGTCAGCTGGAAAAGCTGGGCGTGGAAGTACTGACCGGTACCCCGGTGAGCGACATCGACAGCCTGGGATTCAAGCTCGGTGATCAATTCGTGCCGGCACGCACCGTGGTGTGGGCCGCCGGTGTGGCCGCTTCACCACTGGCGCGCACGCTGGAGGTGCCACTGGACCGCGCCGGACGCGTGCAGGTGCAACCCGACCTCACCCTGCCCGGGCACCCCGAACTGTTCGTGGCCGGCGATCTGGCCGCGCTGAACCAGGCCAATGGCAAGCCGGTGCCCGGCGTCGCGCCCGCCGCCAAGCAGATGGGCAAGTACGTGGCCGAGGTGATCCGCGCGCGTCTGCATGGCAAGGCAGCACCGGGGCCGTTCAAGTACGCCGACTTCGGCAACCTGGCCACCATCGGCCGCATGGCCGCGATCGTGCACCTGGGCCGGCTGCAGCTTTCCGGCGTGCTGGCCTGGTGGTTCTGGCTGGCCGCGCACGTGTTCTTCCTGATCGGCTTCCGCAACCGCATCGTGGTGCTGCTGAACTGGGCCGTGGCGTACTGGAGCTACCAGCGCAGCGCGCGCATCATCTTCGGTGATGATCAGGAAGACCGGCGACCCCGACGGTAGTGCCGGCCGCTGGCCGGCTGCTGCGCGGTCGGATCCCTTTCCGCAGGAAAGGGCTCTGACCCCGTCAACACCATCCACGCATGGCGTGGATCTACCGGTTCATCGGGCCACCCGCCGTTTCGACCAGGTGCGGCAGAAATCCTCCTTCCTCGCGGCATCAGCAATCTGCGCGGTACTCCAATGCCGGGTGATCCAGATTGTCAGTGCGGTACTGCTGAGATGCCAGCGCAGCATGTCGTGCCTTGGCTGCCGCATCAGGTGGCGGCGTGCAACCCAGAACGCTTCGCGCTCGACATCAGTCGCCTTCTTCAACGCTTCAGGATCGAAGAACCGCGTCGTGAAGCTCCAGGGATTCATCGGCTGGTATCCCGCCCGCGGTTCGCTGCTGCACGCGGCCACACCGCTGGGCGTGCGGTCGGCCAAGTTCGGCCGGCCTTCCACCAGCGCCAACCCGAGCAGGTACAGCAGGCCAGGCAGCAGCGCGATGCCGGCGACCAGCATGACGACGCAGATCCATGCTTTGCCGGCGGCACGCATCGCTCTACTGCGCCTTTGGTTTCGCGTACCACAGTGCGTTGACGATGACCCAGCGCTGGTCGAAGCGCCCCATGTGGAAGTAGTCGACGAACCACGGGGTTTCCAGTCGCACCGAGGCGGCGTTGCCGGTCACGTCCAGCACCGTGCAGCGGCGGTCCCATTGATCCTTCGGGGTCTTCAACGCGCCCTGCTTCGTCAGCGCCACCAGTTCTTCCTTCGACATGCGGCGCAGGCCCAGGCGTTCGTCGGGCGTATCGCCGAGGACCGCGCGCTTGGCCAGGTCCGGGTGCAGGGAGCGGGCGACGCGCTGCGGGTCGGCTTCCAGCTGGCCGTCGACGTAATCGTGGCAGGTGGCTTCAATGGCCTCGAGGGTGGCCGGATCGGCAGTGGGGCTCGTTGCTGCGGAAAGAGCGAACAGCAGGGCAATCGTGGACATCCGGGGCTCCAGCTCTGGGCGCGGGGTGATCATGGCATGGGCCAAGTGGCCCATCCACGCATGGCGTGGATCTACAGAAGCGTCTCGGCCGGTTCCTGCAGCCAGGCCAGCTTGCGTTCGCGCGGCTGCTGCTTGAGTTGCCACTCGGCCCGCGAGGCGGCAGCCCGGTCCGGGTACTCGCGTACGGCCAGCACGCGCAGCGGCGGCCGCGCCCGGGTGTAACGCGCGCCCTTGCCGGCCTGGTGGGCAGCGAAACGCGCATCCACGTCGGTGCTGATGCCGGCGTAATAGCTGCCATCGCGGCATTCGAGCAGGTACAGGAACCAGGGTCGGAGGGACGGGGCCATGCCCGGATTATGCCGTGCTGCACTGCAGCGGATATACTGGCGCCCGAATGCAGGAGAGAGGCGCCGCGCTGGCGCCCGCCGAAGGCGCAGGCTCCCATGATCGCTCAGGCCGGTGGGCTGGAATCCCACCAACCATGCATTCGACTCGCCGAGCTGGAGAGAGGTCACCGGGCATGCCCGGCACGATCCGCCGAAGGGGCACGCGGCCCATGCCGCTGAACTCTCAGGCAAAAGGACAGCGGGAGCGGCACCGGCCATCGTCATCCCGTCATTGCGCAGGCAGTGGCGATAGTGGCGCATGGCCGGCCCACCGCGCCCGGAGCCTGCCCCATGCTGTTGTCCATCATCTACCTGATCGCCATTTCCGCCGAAGCCATGACCGGCGCGCTGTCCGCCGGCCGCCGCCGCATGGACCTGTTCGGCGTGGTCATGATCGCCTGCGTCACCGCCCTCGGAGGCGGTTCGCTGCGCGACATCCTGCTCGGCCACTACCCGCTGGGCTGGGTGAAGCATCCCGAGTACCTGGGCTTCACCGTGTGCGCGGCGCTGATCGCCACCTGGGTGGCGCGCTGGATGCACCACTTCCGCCGCACCTTCCTGGTGCTCGATGGCCTGGGCCTGATCGCCTTCACCCTGATCGGCTGCTCGATCGCGCGCGAGGCCGGCCATGCCATGCCGATCGTGCTGATCGCCGGCATGCTGACCGGCGCCTTCGGCGGCGTGCTGCGCGACATTCTCTGCAACGAGGTGCCGCTGATCTTCCAGAAGGAGCTGTACGCGATCATCGCGCTGCTGACCGGCGCGGCCTACCTGTTGCTGCTGCACTGGGGCGTGGCCGACGCCACCGCGATCCTGTGCTGCCTCGGCGGCGGCTTCGCGCTGCGCCTGCTGGCGATCCACTACCGCTGGGAAATGCCGAAGTTCGTCTATCACGACGAAGTGCATTGATTGTTTGTCGGTAGTGTCGGCCGCTGGCCGGCAACACGGCACACGCCCGCAGATTCCGGCAGGTTGCCGGCCAGCGGCCGGCACTACCGAATGCGTTGCATGACCATGGTCATACGGCATTGGCCGGGGTGATTGGCTACCATTGTCACCCCGTCGCTGCCGCGACGGCATCCAGCCACGCCGCGCCCGCGGCCCCGCCAGACAACTCCCTCCCCGCTGCCCGTGGTGCCGTGAACGCGCCGACGGGCCCGCATGTCCCTGCGCGCGCAGGGCGCAGGATGCCCCATGTCTGTCGCCGAAAATTCCCGCTTCCGTCGTGCCCGCCTGTTGTGGGCGGTGCTGGCCATCGCCCTCGTCGCCGTTCTGGCGTGGTGGCTGTGGCCCCGGAACGGCGCCGGCAGCAGCGACGATGCGCCGGGCAAGACGGTGCCGGTACGCGTGGCACGCGCCAGCGCCGAGCCGCTGGTGCTGCGCCTGAAGGCGGTCGGTACGGTCACCCCGCTGCACAGCGTGGTGGTACGCAGCCGCGTGGATGGCGAACTGCTGCGGCTGCATTTCCAGGAAGGCCAGCAGGTGAAGGCCGGCGACCTGCTGGCGCAGATCGACCCGCGCCCGTATGAAGTGAAGCTGGCACAGGCGCAGGGTACCCAGCAGCAGAATCTGGCCGAGCTGGAAAACGCCGAGCGCCAGCTGCAGCGCTACCGCGAACTGCAGAAGCAGAACTACGTGTCCGGGCAGGAACTGAGCGACCAGCAGAGCAAGGTGCGCCAGCTGCAGGGCCGCCGCCTCAGCGATCAGGCGTCTGTTGATGAAGCGCGCCTGCAGCTGCAGTACACCCGCATCACCGCGCCGGTCAGTGGCCGCGTCGGGCTGCGCCGGTTGGACGTGGGCAACCTGGTGCGCGCCAGCGATGCCGAAGGCCTGGTGACGCTGGCGCAGACCGCGCCGATCAGCGTGCTGTTCACCGTGCCCGAACCCGAGCTGCCTGCGCTGCTCGATGCCGTGCAGGCGCAACCGGCACTGGCGGTGGAAACCTGGGACCGCGAAGAACGCCGGCAGCTGGCCCGCGGCTCGCTGTCCAGCGTCGACAACCGCATCGATACCACCACCGGCACGTTGAAACTGCGTGCGCACTTCGACAACCACGATCTGGCGCTGTTCCCCAACCAGTTCGTCAACGTCCGCCTGCAGCTGGGCGAGCAGCCCGCGCTGCTGATTCCCGATGCCGCCGTGCAGTTCGGCAGCCAGGGCAACTACGTGCATATCGTCGACAAGGACAGCAAGGCACAACGCCGCACCGTGGTGCTCGGTCCAGCCGATGATGGACGCGTGGCCGTGCGCTCCGGGCTGGCCGCAGGGGACAAGGTGGTGATTGAAGGCATCGACGGGCTGGAAGACGGCACGGCGGTGGAGATCATCACCGAGGAGGCCGCGACCAAGGCCGGCGCATGAACCTCTCGCGCCCGTTCATCCTGCGCCCGGTCGCAACGACTCTCCTGATGGTGGCGCTGCTGCTGTCCGGCGTGCTGGCCTATCGCCTGCTGCCGGTGGCCGCGCTGCCGCAGGTCGATTACCCGATCATCCAGATCACCACGCTGTATCCGGGGGCCAGCCCCGAACTGACCACACGCACCATCACCGCACCGCTGGAGCGCCAACTCGGGCAGATTCCCGGCCTGAAACAACTGTCGTCGACCAGTTCCGGTGGCGCCTCGGTCATTACCCTGCAGTTCGGGCTGGAGGTGTCGCTGGGTGTGGCCGAGCAGGACGTGCAGGCCGCCATCAACGCGGCGGGCAGCTTCCTGCCCGGGGACCTGCCTGTGCCGCCGGTGTACCGCAAGGTCAACCCGGCCGACACCCCCATCCTGACCTTGGCGGTGACCTCGCAAGGCCTGTCGCTGCCGCAGGTGCACGATCTGGTGGATACGCGCATCGCCCAGCGCCTGGCGCAGTTGCCCGGCGTCGGCCTGGTCAGCCTGGCCGGTGGCCAGCGCCCGGCGGTGCGCATCCAGGTCAATCCAGCGGCGCTGGCCGCCAACAACCTGGGCATGGACCACATCCGCACCGCCATCGCCGCCGCCAACGTCAACCTGCCCAAGGGCAGTTTCGATGGCCCGATCCGCGCGGTGATGCTCGATGCCAACGATCAGATGCGCAGCGTGGATGAGTACCGTGCCCTGGTACTGGCCTGGCGCGACGGCGCGCCGCTGCGGCTGGGCGATGTAGCCACCATTACCGATGGCGCCGAGAACCGCCAGTTGGCTGCGTGGAGCGGTACCACGCCGGCAGTGCTGGTGAACATCCAGCGCCAGCCCGGCGCCAACGTGATCGCCGTGGTCGAGCAGGTGCGTACGCTGCTGCCGCAGCTGCAGGCCACGCTGCCCGCCGGCGTGCAGATGAATGTACTGAGCGACCGTACCGAATCGATCCGCGCGTCGGTGCGCGGCGTGCAGAAAGAACCAGTACTGGCCATCGGCCTGGTAGTGCTGGTCACCTGGGTGTTCCTGCGCAATCTGCCGGCCACGCTCATTCCCAGCGTCGCGGTACCGCTGTCGCTCATCGGCACCTTTGCGGTGATGCTGCTGGCCGGCTACTCGCTCAACAACCTCACGCTGATGGCGCTGACCATCGCCACCGGCTTCGTGGTGGACGATGCCATCGTGATGCTGGAGAACATCGCCCGCCATCTGGAGGAAGGTGAAAGCCCCCGCGATGCAGCGCTGAAAGGCGCAGCCGAGATCGGCTTCACCCTGGTGTCGCTGACTGTTTCGCTGATCGCGGTGCTGATCCCGCTGCTGTTCATGGCCGGCCTGGTGGGTGCACTGTTCCATGAGTTCGCAGTGACACTGGCTGTAGCCATCGGCATTTCGCTGGTGGTCTCGCTGACGCTGACGCCGATGCTGTGCGCGCGGTTCCTGAAGCCGCACGCGAAGACTGCACATGCGCCCGATGTCTTCGACCGCGTCATCGGCCTCTACGACCGCCAGCTGCGCTGGGTGCTGCAGCGCCAGCCGCTGATGCTGCTGGCCACCGTTGCCACCCTCGCACTGACCGTGGCGCTGTACTTCGCCGTGCCCAAGGGCTTCTTCCCGGTGCAGGATGCCGGCCTGGTGCAGGGCATCAGCGAGGCACCACAGGCGATCTCGTTCCAGGCCATGCGCGAGCGCCAGCAGGCGCTGTCCACGGCCATCGAAGCAGACCCGGCGGTGGCCAGTGTGTCCTCCTACATCGGCGTGGACGGCAACAACGCCACGCTCAATACCGGCCGCCTGCTGATCGAGCTGAAACCGCACGGCGACCGCGATAGCGCCGCCGTAGTGATGGCGCGCCTGCAACAGCGCGTGTCGAAGATCCCCGGCATCACCCTGTACCTGCAGCCGGTACAGGAGCTGGGCATCGAAGACCGCATCAGCCGCACCCAGTACCAGTTCACCCTGACCACGCCGGATCTTGAAACACTGGAACGCTGGACCCCGAAGCTGCTGCAGGCGCTACGCCAGCAACCTGCACTGCGCGATGTCGCCAGCGATCTGCAGATGCAGGGCCGGCAGGCGCGCGTGGCGATCGACCGCGATGCGGCGGCGCGCCTGGGCGTAAGCGTGGAAGCAGTAGCCGATGCGCTGTACGACGCCTATGGGCAGCGCCAGATTTCGACCATCTTCACCCAGGCCAGCCAGTACCGGGTGGTGCTGGAGGCCGATCCTTCACGACAGCCCGGGCCGGAGGCGATCACGGGCCTGCGTGTGCGCAGCAGCAGTGGGCAGACCGTGCCGCTGGGTGCGGTGGCACGCGTGGATCTGGGCCCGACCGCCCTGCTGCGCAACCATGTCGGCCAGTTCCCGGCGGCCACGCTGTCGTTCAACCTTGCCCCGGGTGCTTCGCTGGGCGAAGCGGTGGAGGCTGTGCACGCCGCGCGCGCACAGGTGAACCTGCCGCAGAGCATCGAACTTCGCCTGCAGGGTGCCGCAGCGGCCTTCAGCAGCTCGCTGTCGTCCACACTGTGGCTGATCCTGGCCGCGGTGGTGGTGATGTACATCGTGCTGGGCGTGCTCTACGAGAGCTTCATCCACCCCATCACCATCCTCTCCACCCTGCCCTCGGCCACCGTCGGTGCGTTGGCGGCACTGTGGGTAAGCGGACGCAGCCTGGACCTGATCGCGGTGATCGGCATCGTGCTGCTGATCGGCCTGGTGAAGAAGAACGCGATCATGATGATCGACTTCGCGCTGGACGCGCAGCGCACACGCGGCATGTCACCGCGCGAGGCGATCCATCAGGCCGCGCTGCTGCGCTTCCGGCCGATCCTGATGACCACGCTGGCCGCGCTGTTCGGCGCAGTGCCGCTGATGCTGGCCAGCGGTTCCGGCGCCGAGCTGCGGCAGCCACTGGGCTGGGTGATGGTAGGGGGGCTGCTGGTCAGCCAGGTACTGACCCTGTTCACCACGCCGGTGATCTACCTGGCCTTTGATCGCCTGCAGCGTGGCCGTGCGACGTCCCCGGTGGCCGTTGACGAGGCGAGCGCGTGACCCCCATCGCGCGCCTGGCGCAGGCCTGCGTGCAGCGCCCGGTAGCGACGATCCTGCTGGCGGTGGCGCTGGTGCTGGCCGGCCTGCTGGCATTGCGCCTGTTGCCGGTGGCGCCGCTGCCACAGGTCGATTACCCGGCCATTGAAGTCAGTGCCAGCCTGCCCGGCGCCTCGCCCGAGTCGATGGCAGCCACCGTCGCCACGCCGCTGGAGCGCGCACTGGGCAGCCTGCCCGGCATCTCACGCATCGACTCGGCCAGCACCCAGGGCCAGACCCAGATCGAACTGAAGTTCGTACTCGGCCGCGACATCGATGAGGCAGCGCGTGAAGTGCAGGCCGCCATCAATCTTGCACGCGGGCAGTTGCCCAGTGGTATGCCCGGCATGCCGCAGTACCGCAAGGTCAATCCCTCACAGGCACCGATCCTGGCGCTGGCACTGACCTCGGACACGCGTTCGCCAGGCCAGCTGTATGACCTGGCCTCCACCGTGCTGGCGCAGAAGCTGTCGCAGGTACCGGGCGTGGGCGAAGTGCAGGTGGGCGGCAGCGCCTTGCCCGCCGTGCGTGTCTCGCTGGACCCGAATGCACTGAACCATGCAGGCCTGGCGCTGGAGGACGTGGCCCAGGCCATCGGCCGCGCCAACGCCATGCGCCCGCTGGGTGCCGTGGGCGATGACCGCCAGCAGTGGCAGCTGGAAGCGCCGCTGCAGCTGCGCCAGGCCGCGCAGTACCGCGAACTGGCTCTGAAGGTGAGCGACGACCGCACGCTGCGGCTGGGCGATGTCGCCGCCGTTGCCGATGGCGTGGAAGACCGTTACGCCAGCGGCTTCCACAACGAACGCCCCGCCGTGCTGCTGATCGTCAGCCGCCAACCCGGCGCCAACATCATCGCCACCGTTGATGCCATCCAGGCGCAGCTACCGCAACTGCATGCGCTGTTGCCCTCCGGCGTGGACATGCGGCTGGTGATGGACCGCTCGCCGGTGATCCGCGCCACCCTGCACGAAGCAGAGCTCACGCTGGTGCTGGCGATCGTGCTGGTGGTGCTGGTGGTGCTCGGCTTCCTCGGCCACTGGCGTGCAGCGCTGGTGCCCAGCGTGGCGATTCCGGTGGTGCTGTTCGGCACGCTGGCGCTGATCGCGCTGATGGGCTTCTCACTCAATACGCTTTCATTGATGGCGCTGATCGTCGCCGCCGTGCTGGTGGTGGACGATGCCATCGTGGTGCTGGAGAACATCGCCCGCCATCGCGAACTGGGCGCCGACCGCTGGCAGGCGGCAGTACGGGGTGCATCGGAAGTCGGTGCCACGCTGCTGTCGATGAACGTTGCACTGGCCGTGGTGTTCGTCTCCATCCTGTTCCTGGACGACTTCGTCGAACGCCTGTTCCGCGAATTCTCGTTGACCCTGGTGGCGGCCATGACGGTCTCCGTGCTGGTCGCGCTGAGCCTGGTGCCGATGCTGTGTGCACGATTGTTCGTGGATGCCGCGCAGCAACCCTCGCGCTGGCAGCGGGGCAGCAATGCGCTGTTCGAACGTGTGCGCAGCGCCTACCTGCGCACGCTTCAGGCCAGCCTGCGCCGGCTGCGCTGGCCGTTGCTGGCCTTCGTTGCAGTCATCGCGCTTAACACGTGGCTGTTCCAGCAGGTGCCCAAGGGCATCGTGCCCAAGCAGGACACCGCGCAGCTGCGCGGCTTCGCGCGCGGCGATGACGGCCTGTCCTTCCAGGCCATGCAACCGAAGATCGACGCGTACAGGAAGCTGTTGCTGTCCGATCCGGCCATCGAGGACATCATCGGCTACATCGGTGGCATCAACGGGGTCAACAACGCCTTCATCATGATCAAGATGAAGCCGCTGGCCGAGCGCAAGGTGTCCAGCCAACAGGTGATCGACCGCCTGCGCGCGCGGCTGCCCAAGCTGCCCGGCGGCAATCTCTATCTGTGGGTGGACCAGGACATCCGCCTGGAGGGCGCCGGCAGCAGCGGCAAGTACGAGTTCCAGCTGCTGTCGGCCGATACAGCACCACTGCGCGAATGGGCGCCGAAGGTGGCGGCCGCGCTGCGTGGCCTGCCCGAACTGGTGGACGTGGAAGCACAGGGTGAAGCGGGCATGCGCCAGGTGGTGCTGGATATCGACCGCGAAGCAGCCGCGCGCCACGGCGTCGACCTGCGCACGGTGGCCAACATGCTCAGCAACTCCTTCAGCCAGCGCCAGGTCGCCACGCTGTACGACAGCCTCAACCAGTACCGCGTGGTGATGGAGTTGGACCCGAAGCACACCCAGGACCCGGGCACGCTGTCACGCCTGCAGGTGATCGATGGCAACGGCCAGCGCATTCCGCTGTCGAGCATCGCCAGCTGGCGCTATGGCATGGCACCGGACCGGGTGTACCACAGCGAGCAGTTCGCCTCGATCTGGATCGAGTTCGCGCTGGCACCGGGGGTGGGCCTGGAACAGGCCACGCAGGCGATCGATGGTGCGATGGCGAAACTGATGCTGCCACGGTCGGTACAGGGAAAACTGTCCGGCGAAGCCGGCGGCCTGGAGCAGCTCCGTTCGCGCCAGTTGTGGCTGGTGCTGGGCGCCACGCTGGCGGTCTACCTGGTGCTGGGCATCCTCTACGAGAGCTTCCTGCAGCCACTGGTGATCCTGTCCACCCTGCCTTCGGCCGGTGTCGGTGCGCTGCTGGCGCTGTGGCTGTTCGGCAACGAACTGAACCTGATCGCCCTGCTCGGCCTGTTCCTGCTGGTGGGCGTGGTGATGAAGAACACCATCCTGCTGGTGGATTTCGCACTGGCCGGCGAGCGGCGCGGGCTGAGCGCGCAGGATTCAGTGATGGAAGCCGCGCGGTTGCGCCTGCGGCCGATCCTGATGACCTCGCTGGCGGCGCTGCTCGGCACGCTGCCGCTGATGCTGGCCAACGGCGAAGGCTGGGAGCTGCGGCAACCGCTGGGCATTGCGATTGTCGGCGGCTTGCTGGTCAGCCAGTGGCTGACGCTGTACACGACCCCGGCGATGTATCTGGCCTTGGCGAGGATTCGGGCGAAGCGGTGAATGTGGGGCGGGGAATTCATCCACGCGTGGCGTGGATCTACCGTCAATGCCGCACGACGAACCCGCCGGACCGGCCGCTGGATGGCGCCTGCAGCTCCTCGTTGAAGGCTGCCTTGATGGCCTCGACCACCACGTCACGGTCCATGCCCTCACTGGTCACCAGCGCGTCGGCGACGTGCTGGGCAACGTCGGCAAGAATTCGCCCCCAGGCACGTTCTTCGCGGATGTCGGGGCGATCCTCGTACAGCCCCACTTTCAATGATGCATGCAGCCCGCGCTCAGCGATCCACACGCGAATCATCTCGACCGAAGATTCGTCGCGTTGGGCAGCTTCAGGGATGATCAGTTCTTTCATGGCGGCAGCCGCAAGGAGAAGTGATCGCATTGTGGCCCACATCCATGCATGGCGTGGATCTACTGCGGACCTTGAGTAGAGTCCAAGGCGGATCATCGCACTGTGCGGACTGGACCACTTGGCGTGCCGGGTGCGACCCGACGGGCCCGCGACAAATGTGGCCTCCAGCGGGTCGTAGCCGTCATTGCCGGGGACGGCGAATCGTCCACGCATGGCGTGGATCTACTGCCACCCCGGCGATGTACCTGGCGCTGTCGCTCATGCGCAGCGCCAGGCGCATCGCCGGTGCAGATGGGCCGGTCTCCAACTCCGACCGGCCCTGATCGCGGCCGCACCCCCGCAGGCGCTGGCCGCCATCCACACACGTGCCGCACTCAGGCGGCTTCCATCAAGCTGCTTCGGACACCTTCACGTCGCGACGGGCGCGCACGGCCGCAGCCAGTCGCTCCAGCACCGTCACGGTGGTGTCCCAGTCGATGCAGCCATCGGTGATGCTCTGCCCATAGACCAGCGGCTGGCCTTCCACCAGCTCCTGGCGGCCACCGACCAGATGGCTCTCGATCATCACGCCAACGATGCGCTGTTCGCCGTCTTCCAGCTGAACGGCGATGTCCTCGATCACCTTCGGCTGGTTCTCCGGGTTCTTCAGGCTGTTGGCATGGCTGGCGTCGATCATCAGGCGCGTCGGCAGCTTGGCCTTGGCCAGCACCTGGCAGGCCTCGGCAACACTGCCTGCATCGTAGTTCGGCTGCTTGCCGCCGCGCAGGATCACATGGCAATCCGGGTTGCCGGTGGTCGATACGATGGCGGTGCCGCCCTGCTTGGTGACCGACAGGAAGTGATGCGGGTTGGACGCAGCACCCACCGCGTCAGCGGCGATCTTCACGTTGCCATCGGTGCCGTTCTTGAAGCCGACCGGGCACGACAGCCCCGAGGCCAGCTCGCGATGCACCTGGCTTTCGGTGGTGCGTGCGCCGATCGCACCCCATGCCACCAGGTCGGCGATGTACTGCGGCGAGATCACGTCGAGGAATTCGACACCGGCCGGCAGGCCGAGCTTGTTGATGTCGCGCAGCAGGCCGCGGGCGATGCGCAGGCCCTTGTCGATCTTGAAGCTGCCGTCCAGGTCCGGGTCGTTGATCAGGCCCTTCCAGCCCACCGTGGTGCGCGGCTTCTCGAAGTACACGCGCATGACGATTTCAAGTTCTCCGGCCAGCGCGTCACGCAGCGGCTTCAGGCGCTGGGCGTACTCGATGGCGGCCTTCGGGTCGTGGATCGAGCACGGGCCAACCACCACCGCCAGGCGGTCGTCACGGCCATGCAGGATCTGGTGCAGGGCCGCGCGCGAGGCGCTGACGGTGTCGGAGGCTTCATCGTCACAGGGCAGCATCGCCAGCAGCTGGGCAGGCGGTGTCAGCGGTTCGATGGTGCGGATACGCAGGTCGTCGGTGTGCGGGGGCATTGCAGGAGATCTCCGGAACGTTGGGGGTCCCCAGCGTGGCGGCATGAAAAAAGCCGCCAGGTTCGCTGGCGGCTTTCGGGAATGCGTCTGAAGCTTTCTTCAGGGTGAGCGCAGTCCTTCCTCCGCCAGTGGCTTCGGAAAGTAATACCAGTAAAAGCTGGTGGGGGCTGCGTTCATGGGATCTATTGATAGCACAGCTTTTGCGCAGTGCAAAATGTTTCATCCGCAACTGGGGACGCGGTTCAGCGAGGTGCGCACCAGCCATGCCTACGCGGCGGCAGCCACGCGAAGTTGCTCATTTACCATGCACTTCCACGTCCAGCAGCAGGCCCTCATGGATGTCGGCCCAGCGCTCCAGCACGCGATCCAGTTCCTGCCGGGCTTCGTCCAGCTGCTCAGGGTTGAGCAGGGAACGCGCGGTGTAGAGGTCGGAAACCAACCGCCGCAGGGCCGATTCCGGGATGGCCACCGACGGCCCCTCCAGGCCCGGCAACTGCAACGCCGGGCTGTCGCCAAGAGGGCCGAACAGCGTGACCTGGAGCGTGCTCTGCATGATCGACTTCCCTGCGGATGGACATGGGCAATGCACTGTTTACCGTGTCTGGGTGACAGGCGCATGTGCCTCCCATGCCGAGGCCCGGGATCTGCCGGCGTCTGCCGCCCCGCTACAGGGCGGCCAGGTCGGCCAGGTGCTGGGCCATGCTGTCCATCGCGCCTACCGCATGGGTGGTGGTGAAGTACGCATGCCAGCCGGTCGCGGCGATGCCGGCCACCAGCGCATCGACCTCCTCGCGGCTTGCACAGCGCCAGACCGCATAGAACTGCTCATCGCTGCCGTGCGGTACGCCCGTGGCAATGCGGCCCATCGCCAGCGGCGTGATGCGGGCTGGATCGAACTGCTGCATACCGGCGCCAATACGGGCGAAGAAGGCATTCCGCTGCTCGGGCGGGAGTGCGGTCCAGGCTGGTGTGGCGGTGTAGAGCTCGATGAAGTTGTACGACATGGTGGTTCGTCCTTGAGGTTTACGAGGTTGCGGGGTTGCCGGCCAGCGGCCAGCACTACCGGAGCGAGCGCAGTGCGCGTTTGTGGATGTAGGCGTTGGCGTCGCTGTGGCGCTCGTGCTGCCAACGCGTGCACAGCTCGCGCAGCCACTGCGGCTGAGTCTTGCCGGCGTCATTGAGCCAGTTGCCGACCGAATCCTGCACATAGCGTTCCGGGTCGTCAGCCAGTGCTTCCAACATGGGTAACGCAAGTTCCGGATGCTGCTTGAACAGTGCGATATGCGTGGCCCAGACACCGCGTGGGCGCAGCGCTTCACAGGCGAAGCGACGCAGGTACGGCGATGTTTCCTGTGTCCAGGGTTGCAGGTACTCAAGCGCCTGCATCGGCGCGGCAACGATGTCCGTGCGTAGCGCCAGCCACGCCCATTCGCGCACACCGAAGTGTGGGTCATCGGCCAGCGTGCGCATCTGCTGCAGCTTCTCTGCCAACGTTGCGCGGGCATCGCTGCCGACCAGATAGCAGGCCCAGCCACGCACGGTATCGGAGCTGTGATCCTGCCAGAACTCAGGCGCACCCTGCCCCGCCTCACGCAGCAGTTGCGCGGCCAAGGCCATGCGCAGCGTGATGCCCTTGCCTGAGGCATCCCGCATGCGTTGCAGCGCTTCCGGTGCAAGCTCAGGCGCCACCACCTGCAGCAACGCGGCGAAATCCACTGCCAGGCATTCGGCCAGATGGGTGGTGGCAACGCGACCGGTGTTGAGTTCATGCAGGCGTTGCGCCGCAATCGCCGGGCTCATGCTGCAGACTCTCGTCCAGCATCGGTGTGCTGCCAGACCTTGTGCAGCAACCGCGACAGCTGCTGCTGTTCATCGGTATCCAGACCATTGAACAGGCCACCGATCCACTGTGTGTGCTGGTCAAACAGTGTCTCGGCCAAGCGTTTTCCCCGTGCGGTCAATACGATCTGCAGGCGACGGCCATCCCCAGCATCGCTGCGACGCTGCAGCAGTTCTTCGCGCTGCAGGCCATCGAGCAGGCCGCTGATGGTGGCGCGGGTCACGCCTGCGCGTTCGGCCAGCTCGTGGGGCGACAACGTGCCACCGGCCCCATGCAGCAGGAACAGCACGATGAAGCGACCCTCACTGAGCCCGTGTGGCGCCAGCCGGGTGGCGCAATCGTGGTCGATGGACGACGACAACGAGAGCAGCTGGAAGCACAGGCGCAGCTGCGCGACGTTGGCGTGGCCGCGTCGCTGCGCCTCATCCATCAGGGCATGGTGCTTGGCTTCGATCATCTCGTGATGAGCATATGATTAGGCGCCTAATCATATGCCATCCCCTTCGGCGTGGCTACCAGTCCATCACCTTCGCCGCCGGCCCGGGATGCGACGGGAACAACGGCAGTACCTCCTCGGCCAGCTCCTGCAGCACCTCGCCGGCAGGCCGCTCGGCGAACTGGATCCCCAGTGCGGCATGGTTGACGCCGGCCCGCTGCCAGGCCTGCAGCAGATCGATCAGACCCTTGCGGCCGGTGCGCAGGGTGAAGCCACCCCGCAGCGGCATGCGTGGATGATCCGGATCATCCACCAGGTCGATCCATTCGTTGGTCATGTGCGGACGGAAGCCGCCGTCCGGAATCAGCGCGCGCCAGGCGCCGATCTTCGCGGCCAGCCGCTGCGGACCAGCGTTGTCATGGGTGGCCTCTGGGTAGGTCAGCCAGCCATCGGCATGCTGGCCGATCCATTCCAGTGGCTGGCGTGCGCCACCGGTGACGATCAGCGGAACGCGGCCACTGACCGTGGGCGGCAGCAACTGCACGCCCTGCTCGGCACCGGCATGTGTCATCCGCCCATCCGTGCCCGGTTGCAGCCAACGGCGCATCTCGTTCATTGCGGTGGCAAAACGCTCTCCGCGCGCCGCGTGCTCCAGTCCATAGGCCGGAAACTCCAGCGGTCGATCACCGGACGCCACACCCATCACCAGCCGCCCACCGGACAGCTGATCGATCGACGCCGCGGCCTTGGCCAGATCGATCGGATGGCGCAGTGGCAGCACCACGCTGCCGGTGGCCAGGGCCACCCGCTGTGTGCGCGCTGCCAGCCACGCAAGGTAGGTGAATGGATCGAACAGCTGCCCCGCATCGCCGAACAACGGATCGAACAGCGGTACGTCACGCACCCATACCGCAGCGAAGCCATGGCGGTCGATCTCCTCCACCAGCCGCGCCTGGCCCTGCAGCACGGCCATGTCGCCCTGGTAGAAGCGCAGCGGCAGGTAGATGCCCAGGGTCAGCGCGTCGGCGCGGAACATGCGCTGGTAGCCCGGGTGCGTGGCAAAGACCGGCGCCGACGCGCCCGGCACTGCAATGGTATCGTTCATATGCGTCGCCTCCTTACGGTCCGGTGGCCGGCTCGGGCAGCTGCACGCCGCGCTGTACCGCAGGGCGTGCGGCAACCCGTGCGTACCACGCATCCAGATGGCGATGCCGCGACAAATCGATGTCGATGATGCGGGCGATGTGCAGCCAGCCGAAGTGGGCGATGTCGGCAATCGAGTAGTGATCGCCAGCCAACCACTCGCGTCCCTGCAGGCGCTGGTCGAGTACGCCGAACAGCTCGTCGCTCAGGCGGCGGTAGCGTTCGATTGCCGCGGAATCGGGCTGTTGTGCGAAATGCTCGAAGTGCACGCGCTGGCCGAGGATCGGGCCGACGCTGGCGGCATGGAACATCAGCCAGGTCAGCGTCTCCCAGCGCGCAGCCGGTTCGGAAGGCAGCAACGCATTGCCCTGTTCGGCCAGGTACATCAGGATCGCCGCCGACTCGAAGACAACGATGCCGCGCGCGCGATCTTCCAGCACGGGAATGCGGCCATGCGGGTTGAGCCGCAGGAAGTCGGGATGGCGATGTTCACCATCGGCGATGTGGACGTGGTGAAGGTGATAGGGAAGACCCAGTTCTTCCAGTGCGATGGTGGCCTTGAAGCCATTGGGAGAACTGTCGGAGTACAGGTGCAGCGAAGGTTCGTTCATGGGAATCCTGGACGCAGGGAGCGACGGCATGCATCGGCCGTTGAAGGTGGCCGGGCGATGCGGGAACGGGCGCTGCAGCAGCCGTGCAGGCAGTCTAGGAAAGGCCTGCGTCGCGGGGAAACGATGTCTTCTGCACGGGGAGTTGAGCGGGGCTCAACGTGCGCGACGCGCGCGCGACAGCCTGCAGTGCGGTCGATATGCTGTCGCAGCGCGGCGCGTGCCGACGCGGTTACAGGAGAGTTGAGATGGGTGCGGTGCTGCCGCTGCTGGGCCTGCGGGCCTTCGTTGAAACCGGCCGACATGGCAGCCTGACCGCCGCCGCCGATGCGATGGGGGTGACACCTGGTGCAATCAGCCAGCAGCTTCGACAGCTGCAGGAGCGGCTGGGCGTGAGCCTGTTCGACCGCACCCGGCATGGCGTGGTGCTCAGTGCAGCCGGCGCGCGCGTGTATCCGGAGCTGCTGCAGGCCTTCGATCAGATCGCACAGAGCCTGCAGACACTCGAACGCTGGGAAACACGGTGCACGCTACGCATCAGCGCGGCACCGAGCTTCGCCGCACAGTGGTTGGCGCCGCGACTGGGCGGGTTCAGTGCGTTGCATCCGCAGGTGGACGTGCAGCTGGACTCGAGCGCGGCGTTGGTCAACCTTCGCCGCGACGGCGTGGACATCGCGATCCGTCATGGACTGGGCCGCTACCCGGGGCTGCATGCCGAGCATCTTCTGGCGCCGGTGCTGCTGCCGGTGGCCAGTCCAGCATTGTTGGCCGGCGCACCGACGGTCAGCTCGGTACAGGATTGCCTGCAGCTGCCGCTGCTGCAGGACGCCGACCGCAGCGACTGGCGGCTGTGGTTCCAGGCACTGGATCTGCCCGTCGATGAACGACTGGAGCGCGGCCCTGCGTTCGATGACGACCTGTTGCTGATCCGCGCGGCGGTGGCCGGGCAAGGCATCGCCCTGGTGCGCGACATCCACGCGGCCGAAGAACTCGCCAATGGCCGGCTGCAGGTGGTGATCGACCAGCCCTGGCCACAGGCCTTCGCCTACTACGCGGTGACGCGTGCGGACGGCGAGGCCAACGCTGCGATACCTGCTTTCATGACCTGGTTGCATGCAGCACTGATGACGCCGCAGGAAGCAGGCACACACACCCTGCAGGACGCAGGATAAGTCGCTCGAAAAGCGATGCCGTTGCGGCCGGCCACAAAAAAACCCCGCCTTGCGGCGGGGTTTTTCATTGCGGGGCGAACGTGGGGACTTAGAAGTCCATGCCGCCCATGCCACCCATGCCGCCCATGCCACCGGCGCCACTCATGGCCGGCTCGTCCTTCTTCGGAGCTTCGGCAACCATGGCTTCGGTGGTGATCATCAGGCCAGCGATCGAGGCCGCGTTCTGCAGCGCCGAACGGGTCACCTTGGTCGGGTCCAGGATGCCGAACTGCAGCATGTCGCCGAACTCGCCGGTGGCGGCGTTGTAGCCGAAGCTGCCGGTGCCTTCCTTGACCTTGTTGATGATGACCGACGGTTCTTCACCGGCGTTGGCCACGATTTCGCGCAGCGGGGCTTCCATCGCGCGCAGGGCGATCTGGATGCCGTGGTTCTGGTCTTCGTTGGCACCCTTCAGGCCGGCCAGTGCGGTGACCGCACGGACCAGGGCCACGCCGCCGCCCGGGACCACGCCTTCTTCAACGGCTGCACGGGTAGCGTGCAGGGCGTCGTCGACGCGATCCTTCTTTTCCTTCATTTCGATTTCGGTCGAAGCACCGACCTTGATCACGGCAACGCCACCGGCCAGCTTGGCCACGCGTTCCTGCAGCTTCTCGCGGTCGTAATCCGAGGAGGTGTCCTGGATCTGGGTCTTGATCTGGCCGACGCGTGCGTCGACGGCAGCCTTGTCACCCACGCCATCGATGATGGTGGTGTTTTCCTTGGAGACCTGCACCTTCTTGGCGCGGCCCAGGTCCTTGATGGTGGCCTTTTCCAGCGACAGGCCCACTTCTTCGGAGATCACGGTGCCGCCGGTCAGCACGGCCATGTCTTCCAGCATCGCCTTGCGACGGTCGCCGAAACCCGGAGCCTTGACGGCCACGACCTTGACGATGCCACGGATGGTGTTGACCACCAGGGTCGCCAGCGCTTCGCCTTCAACTTCTTCGGCAACGATCAGCAGCGGCTTGCCGGCCTTGGCGACGCCTTCCAGCACCGGCAGCAGGTCACGGACGTTGGAGATCTTCTTGTCGTGCAACAGGATGAACGGGTCATCCAGGTCAGCGGTCTGCGACTGCTGGTTGTTGATGAAGTACGGGGACAGGTAGCCGCGGTCGAACTGCATGCCCTTGACCACGTCCAGCTCGTTGTCCAGGCCCGAGCCTTCTTCAACGGTGATCACGCCTTCCTTGCCGACTTCCTTCATCGCGTCAGCGATGATCTGGCCGATCGACTCGTCCGAGTTGGCCGAGATGGTACCGACCTGGGCAATCGCCTTGTCGTCGGCGGTCGGCTTGGAGATGGTCTTCAGCTCGGCAACGGCGGCCACGACGGCCTTGTCGATACCACGCTTGAGGTCCATCGGGTTCATGCCGGCGGCAACGGCCTTGGCGCCTTCGCGGATCAGGGCCTGGGCCAGCACGGTGGCGGTGGTGGTGCCGTCGCCGGCGTCGTCGTTGGTGCGCGAAGCAACTTCCTTCACCATCTGCGCGCCCATGTTCTCGAACTTGTCAGCCAGTTCGATTTCCTTGGCGACGGACACGCCGTCCTTGGTGATGGTCGGCGCGCCGAAGCTCTTTTCCAGCACGACGTTGCGGCCCTTCGGGCCCAGGGTGGCCTTGACGGCATTGGCGAGAACGTTGACGCCGCGCACCATGCGCGAACGGGCGTCTTCACCGAAACGAATATCCTTGGCAGCCATTGCGATTACCTCGATGTTTGCACCGGGCCGGGCCCGGCGACGAAAGGGGATGTCTTACAGAAAAGCAGGTCGCGCCGAGGCTCAGCCGATGACGGCGAGCACGTCGTCTTCGCGCAGGACCTTGTACTCGACGCCTTCGCTCTTGTACGAGCTGCCGGCGTACTGGCCGTAGATGACCTTGTCGCCGACCTTCAGCGACGGAGCGCGCACGCTGCCGTTGTCCAGCGGCTTGCCCGGGCCGACGGCCACGACTTCACCCTTGGTGGACTTTTCCTTGGCCGAATCCGGAATGACGATGCCACCGGCGGAGATTTCGTCGGCTTCGATCGGCTTGACCACAACGCGGTCGTGCAGCGGCTTGATGCTCATGAGAGACCTCTTAAGTTATTGATTGGTCTAAAAAAGTCCGGCGATGTTAGCAGTCGCACCAGACGAGTGCCAGCAACGCGCGTGAAAAAGCCCGACAAGTCGGGAGCACGACAGAGATGGAGACCTCCACAGACCTTTCAAGGGCTGATCCCGAAATTTTTCTCGGGACCGGGAAACCTGCCTCCCTGCGTGGACGCCTGTATAGGGATGCAGTGCGGCAAGCCAAGGGGGCAAGGGGTGCTATTTAGTGATAGATGTCCCACTGTCAGATATCTGACGTTCATTTACGACAAAGTGTCACTGGATCGGCCTTAGGCTCGGCCGCGCATTCCCAATCACAAGGAGTAGTCGATGCGATTGCTGTCCCCGCTTGCCGCCGCCTGCCTGCTGGCGCTGGCCGCCGCGCCGGCCCAGGCCGAAGTCTTCATCAACGAACTGCACTACGACGACAGCACCGCCGCCGGTGACGTCGGCGAAGCCATCGAAGTGGTCGCTACCGCGGGCGAGGACCTGTCCGGCTACCGCCTCTATCTCTACAACGGCAGCAATCCTTCGGCCGCCACGGTCTACGCCAACAATCCGGTCCCGGCCGGCACCGCCGCGGGTTGCGGCAGCGCCACCCTGGCCGTGGTCAGCTACCCGACCAACGGCCTGCAGAACGGCCCGAACGACGGCATCGCCCTGGTCGATGCCAGCGGCAAGGTGGTCCAGTTCCTCAGCTACGAGGGCGCCATCACCGCCTCCGGTGGCCCTGCCGCCGGCATGACCAGCCAGAACATTCCGGTGGCCGAGACCAACAGCACGGCCCCGGGCACCTCGCTGCAGCTGACCGGCAGCGGCAGCCAGTACGCCCACTTCACCTGGGCCGAATCGGCCAAGCAGACGTTTGGCAGCTGCAACAACGGCCAGACCTTCAGCGGGGGTGGCACCCCGGGCCCGAACACGCCGCCGTCGGTCTCCACCACCACCCCGGCGCAGGGCAGCAGCACCTTCCCGGCCGCCGCCGACCTGGAAGTGGTGTTCAGCGAGACGGTGAACCTGGCCAGCGGCGCCTTCGCCCTGAGCTGCGGCACCTCCGGCAGCGTGCCGCTGACCTACCCGGCCAGCGGCCGCAGCGTGAAGCTGTCCACCAACACCGCGCTGGTGGCCGGTGAAGCCTGCCGCTTCGACATCCGCGCCGCGCGCATCACCGACCTGCAGGGCGCACACCCGGCCGCCGACAGCCGCATCGCCTTCACCGTGGCCAGCACCGGCGGCAATCCGGACCCGGGCAACCCGGGCGTGCCGGCCGGTTACTACTCCAAGGTCAATACCAGCAGCCCCAGCCAGCTACGCTGCTCGCTGCACGCCACCATCAAGGGCCACACCGCCTACCCGTACAGCGGCTCGGGCACCAGCACCTGGACCATCCTGGAAATCGCCGACGAGGATCCGAACAACAGCGGCAGGATCCTGGATGCGTACCGCAACCGCAGCTACGCCAAGGTGACCGACCGCGCCGGCAGCGGCGGCGGCCTGAAGTACAACCGCGAGCACACCTGGCCGAACTCGCTGGGCTTTGCCAGCACCACCGGCGACAAGGGCCTGCCGTACGCGCCGTACACCGACACCCACATGCTGTACCTGACCGACGCGCAGTGGAACGCCGACCGTGGCAACAAGCCATTCGGCAAGTGCGACGCCAACTGCGGCGAACGCGCCACCGAGGCCAACAACGGCCAGGGCGGCGGCAGCGGCGGCTACCCGGGCAACTCCAACTGGGTGCGCACGCCGGACGGCAACACCGGCACCTTCGAGGTGTGGGGCAAGCGCAAGGGCGACATGGCGCGTGCGGTGATGTACATGGCGATCCGCTACGAGGGCGGCAAGGATGCGGCCACCGGCCAGTCCGAGCCGGACCTGGAGCTGACCGACGACCGCAGCAGGATCGTCAAGACCAGCAGTTCGCCGGCCTACATGGGCCTGCTCTCGACGCTGATCGACTGGCACCTGTCCGATCCGCCGGATGATGCCGAGCGTGCCCGCAACGACGTGATCTACAGCTTCCAGGGCAACCGCAACCCGTTCATCGACCACCCCGAGTGGGCGACCCCTGGCCTGTTCACCTCGGCCAAGCCGGCCTCCTGCCAGCTGGCCAACTGACCGCGCAACGCAGCGGTCCACTGCCGCCGCCGGGCCCTGACCCGGCGGCGGCCCTATACTCGACGGTCATGTCGACCATCGATCCCGTCCTGCTGCTGTTGACCACCTGCCCGGACCGGGCCAGTGCCGAGCGCATCGCGCACGCGCTGGTCGGCGAGCGCCTGGCCGCGTGCGTGACCCGCCTCGATGGCGCGCAGTCGACCTACCGCTGGCAGGGCGAGGTGACCACCGACACCGAACTGCAGCTGCTGGTGAAGACCACCGCGAGCCGCGTCGATGACGCAATCGCCCGGATCGTCGAACTGCATCCGTATGAACTCCCGGAGTGCATCGCGGTCGAAACCCGGGCCGGCCTGCCGGCGTATCTGGACTGGATCCGGGCACAGACCCGGGAGGACACTGATTGAAGACTTTGTTTGCGCGTGGCGCCGCCCTGTGCGCCCTGTTGTGGCTCTCGCTGCCGGCCTTCGCGCTGGATGAGAAGGACCTGCTGCCGGTGGACCAGGCGTTCGCGCTGACCGCGACCGCCCCCGAACGCGGCCAGGTGCAGCTGCAGTTCAAGATCGCGCCGGGCTACTACCTGTATCGCCACCGCACCAGCGTCAAGGCGGATCCGGCCTTCAATGCCGGCGCGCTGCAGATGCCCAAGGGCGACAAGCACCACGACGATTTCTTCGGCGAAGTCGAAACCTATCGCGAACGCCTGCAGGCCACCCTGCCCGGCACGCCGACCGACGCCGCCGGCACCATCAGCCTGGAAGTGCGTTACCAGGGCTGCGCCGATGCCGGTGTCTGCTACCCGCCGCAGAAGCGCGTGGTGCAGGTCACCCTGCCGGGCGCCGGTGCGGCGGCCGCGGTGCCTGCCGCGCGTGCCGGTGCCGCAAGCCCGTTCAACAACCCGCTGGCCGGTGCCGGCAACAGCGGTGGCCTGCGCCTGCCGGGCGCGGCCAGCAACAGCCAGGCGCTGCCGCTGCCGTCGGAGCAGGCGTTCGGCTTCGACGCCATCGCCAGCGACGGCAATACCCTGCTGCTGCGCTTCAGCCCGGCGCCGGGCTACTACCTGTATCGCGACCGCACTTCGGTGAAGCTGGACGGCAGCACCGGGGTGCTGGCCGACAAGCTGCGCTGGCCTGCCGCACAGTCGCATCGCGACGAACACTTCGGCGATGTCTCGGTGTACTTCAACCAGGTGGAAGTGCCGCTGCCGCTGCGCCGCTCCATCGCCGATGCGGTCGACAGCACTCTGGTGGTGACCTTCCAGGGTTGCCAGACCGATGGCATCTGCTACCCGCCGATGACCCGCCGGGTGAAGCTGTCCATTCCGGCCGGCAAGGTCAGCAGCAGTGCCGACCAGGCGCCACCGCGCAATGAGGTGATCAGCCCGCTGCCTGCTGCCAGCGGCGCACCACGCGAAGCCGCCAACGGCGCGCCGCTGCGCCTGCTGCCAACCGTGCCCAATACGGATGCAACGGCCCCTGCTGCAGCAGGTGACGGCACCGCCAGCCGTGAGTTCGCCGCCGATGCACAGGGCGACAACGCGCTGCGCACGCGACCGCCGGTGACCACGCCGAATCCGGACCGTTCGTTCGTATGGGTCCTGCTGCTGGCCCTTGCCGGTGGCCTGGTACTGAACCTGATGCCCTGCGTGCTGCCGATCCTGTCGCTGAAGGTCCTGAGCCTGGCGCAGAGCGGCGAAAGCCCGCAGCGCGCGCGCAGCCATGCCCTCTGGTACACGCTGGGCGTACTGGTCGCGTTCGCGGTGATCGGTGCGTTGATGGTTGGCCTGCGCGCGATCGGCAACGCCGTCGGCATCGGCTTCCAGCTGCAGCACCCGGGCGTGGTGGCGGCGCTGGCCTACATCATGTTCGCGGTGGGCCTGAGCCTGTCCGGCGTGTTCACACTGGGCGGCGGCATTGGCAACCTCGGCCAGTCGCTGGCCAGCCGCAGTGGCCCGGCCGGTGATTTCTTCACCGGTGCGCTGGCCTGCGTGGTCGGCAGTGCCTGCGTCGGCCCGTTCATGGGCGGCGCGATTGCCTACGCGTTCATTGCCCCGCCGCTGAAGGCGATGACCGTGTTCCTGTTCCTCGGCCTGGGCCTGGCGCTGCCGTTCCTGCTGATCGGCTTCGTGCCGGCGCTGGCGCGCCGCCTGCCCAAGCCGGGCCCGTGGATGGAAACGCTCAAGCACGTGCTGGCCTTCCCGATGTATGCCACCGTGCTGTGGCTGCTGTGGGTGCTGGGCAAGCAGCGCGGCGTGGACGGCATGGCGCTGGTGCTGGGTGGCCTACTGCTGCTGGCCTTCGGCCTGTGGCTGTTTGAACGCAACCGCTGGACCGGCTCGCGCGCCGTCACCCTGCTCGGCGTGCTGCTGGCGATCGGTGCACTGGTTCCGGCCTGGGGCGTGACCCAGCTGGCAGCGCCGGCGCGTGCCGCACAGGCGGCCACTGACAACGTGGTCGAATACTCGCCGCAGCTGCTGGATCGCCTGCGCGCCGACAACCGCGTGGTGTTCGTGAACATGACCGCCGACTGGTGCGTGAGCTGCAAGGCCAACGAGCGCGCCGTGCTGTCGCGCCCAGAGTTCAAGGAACTGCTCAAGCGCACCAACGCGGTGTACATGCGCGGTGACTACACCAACGTCGATCCGCAGATCACCACGTTCCTGGAAGAGCACAAGGCCGTGGGCGTGCCGCTGTACGTGGTGTACGGCCCCGGCGCACCGCCGACCGTGCTG
Source organism: Stenotrophomonas sp. 99219_Sma (assembly GCF_056480785.1). NCBI lineage: Bacteria > Pseudomonadati > Pseudomonadota > Gammaproteobacteria > Lysobacterales > Lysobacteraceae > Stenotrophomonas > Stenotrophomonas sp. 99219_Sma. The sequence continues at coordinate 4,145,246 of NZ_CM151117.1, forward strand.
CCGACCCTGCTGACCCAGGCGGTGGTCGAGGAAGCGCTGCTGCGCACCGCACGATGAAATGGCAACGGCCAGCGCTGCTGTGGACAGCGGTGCTGGCCGCCGGCCTCGGCCTGTGGGCCGGGCATCGATTGGCTCCCGCGCCGGCTGCGCCTGAGGCCATGCCAGCGGCGCCTGCGGTGGCGGCGGTGGCACCCGCCCTGCAGGTCGGCGACAGCCTGCCCGCGCTGTCGCTGCCCGATCTTGAAGGCCGACCGCTGGACCTGCGCCAGCACGCTACCGGCCGCCCGCTGTTGATCAATGTCTGGGCCAGCTGGTGCGCGCCCTGCGTTGAAGAAATGCCTGAACTGGCGCGCTTTGCCCACACCCAGGGCGACAACGGTGTGCAGGTTCTTGGCCTGGCGCTGGATACGCCGGAAGACGTGCGCGGTTTCCTGCAGCGGGTACCGGTGGATTACCCGATCGTGATCGAGACACCCGGGCCACGCGATGCCAGCGTGCAGCTGGGCAATACGCAGGGCCTGCTGCCCTACAGCGTGCTGTTCGATGCACAGGGGCGGCTGGTGAAGGCCAAGCTGGGACCGTTCGCCCACGGCGAGATCGACAGCTGGGTGAAGTGAGGGTGTTTTTTGCAGGGCTTGCAGCCCTGCACCCTGCTCAATGCAACGGCAACAGCCAAAGCCAAAGCGGGCATTCCGTGGGATGGCGGGGCGGTGTCGGAGTGCGGGGACGCTGCAAGTACGTCCCTGTAAGCTTGGCAGCCGCATCCATGCGGCTGACACCCCGCACTCCGACACCGCCCCGCCTCTGACAGATCTTCGCGGCTGTTGGTAGGTGTCGACCTTGGTCGACACATCTGTCAGATATCGATATTCAGAACGGAATCAGACCCCGTGCCGACCAACGGTCGGCACCTACCAAAGCAGAACGCCGTTCCGACAGATCGCAGGAAACTGTCGAAGGCGGGGTGGGTCCGGTTGAGGGGGCGTGAGCCGCATGGATGCGGCGACCGAGCTTACATGGACGTACTTGCAGCGTCCCCCTCAACCGGACCCACCCCGCCAACCCACGGAAAGCCAGCTTTTGACGTTGACGTTGCTCCGGCTTGTAGCGGGTGCAGGGCTGCAAAGCCCTGCAACAGAACCCTCCTTGACCGTAGCCCGTCCGCCACGGAGAATTCCGCGGATAATTCTCATTTGCTGTTGCGCAGGATGCGGGCGGCAGCCTTCCAGGCCCTCCTCCTTCGATGTTCAAGAACGTCCTGTTCCAACTGCACTGGCTGCTGGGCATCACCGCCGGTGCCGTGCTGGCCGTGATGGGCCTCAGCGGCGCCGTGCTGTCCTTCGAGGATGAACTGCTGCGGGCGGCCAATCCCGGCTTCGCCGAGATCGCCGAGCACCATGCCGACGGCCAGCTTCCGCTTGAACTCAGCGAACTGGTGCCGCTGCTGCAGACCGGCAGTGATCGCCCCCTGCAACGCCTGCGCGTGGATGCCACCGGGCAACGGCCCTCGGTGGCGCGCTTCGCCGGTGGCAAGGAACACTGGGTCTACTTCGATCCGTACACCGGCGAGCGCTTCAGCGCCCTGCGCGGGCAGGCGTTCTTCGATTTCGTCGAGGATCTGCATCGCCACCTCGCCGCCGGCGAGCGCGGCAAATGGATCACCGGCAGTTGTGCCATCGCGCTGCTGTTCTTCACCCTGTCCGGGCTCTACCTGCGCTGGCCGCGGCGCTGGTGGCACTGGCGCAGCTGGCTGGCGGTGGAATGGAAACGCAGCGGCCGTGGCTTCCTGTGGAGCCTGCACTCGGTGGTCGGCACCTGGGTGCTGCTGATCTACCTGATGAGTGCGCTGACCGGCCTCTGGTGGTCGTTCGACTGGTATCGCAGTGCCGCCAACACCCTGCTGGGCGTCGCACCGGCCGCCAAGCACAAGGTCGCCACCGGTGCCGCCCTGAACCTGGAACGCATCGAAGCCACGCTGTACGCACTGCCCGGCGTGCGCACCGGCTACATCGACCTGCGCCTGCCGGAGAAGCCGGGGCAGGCACTGAACGTGCGGGTGATGGCCGGTGATCCGTCGCAGCGCGGCGGCCAGCATGACCGCGCGCATGATCTGCTGCAGCTGGACCCAGGCACGGGGGCCACGCTCGATGCCCGCCCCTATGCGCGCCAGGGCGCCGGCGCGCAGCTGGCCACCAGCGTGTTCGCGCTGCACTCGGGCAGTTACTTCGGCGTGCCCGGGCGTGTCGTGGTGATGCTCAGCAGCCTGGGCATGAGCCTGTTCTTCATCACCGGCTGGATGCTCTACCTGGACCGCCGCCGCAGCCAGCGCGCCGCGCGTGACCTGCGCCAGTCGCTGCCAGCAACGCCTGCCGATGGCGGTGGTACGCCGTGGCTGGTGGTGCATGCCAGCCAGAGTGGACTGGGAGAACAACTGGCATGGCGCGCCGCCGCGCAGCTGCAGGCGTCCGGTCATGCGGTGCAGGTGCTGCCACTGGCCCGCGTCGATGCCGCGCAGCTGGCACGCACCGCGCAGGTGCTGTGGGTACTGAGCACCTTCGGCGACGGCGAGCCACCGGATGCGGCGCGAGGCGCTGCACGACGGCTGATGGCACAGACACTCGACCTGTCAGGCCTGCAGTTTGGACTGCTGGCGCTGGGTGACCGACAGTACCCGCACTACTGCGGCTTCGGTCGCCAGGTTGATGGCTGGCTGCTCGGCAACGGCGCGCGCCCGTTGTTCGACCGCATCGAAGTCGATGCCGCCTCGGTAGCGGCCTTGCGCCAATGGCAGCTGCAGCTGGGCGCGCTGACCGGCATCGTCACCGATGACAGCGTACTGCCAGCGGCCACGCAGATGCATGAGTGGCGGCTGCTCGGCCGCGACCGGCTCAATCCGGGCAGCATCGGTGGTGCCATCTGGCGCATCCGTCTTGCGCCACCGGCCGACGTGCAGTGGCAGGCGGGCGACATCCTGCATATCGCGCCCCGGCACAACGCACGGCACGCCAGCGCCGTGTTGAAGGCACAGGGGTTGGATCCGCTGCAGCCGCTGCTGGTGGACGGCCACCCACGCACCCTGCTGGCGCTGGCAAGTGAACGCGAGCTGCCCGAGGCCGACGCCGCGCTGGCGGTGCAGGATGCCTGCCTGTGGCTGTCCGGATTGCCAACGCTGCCCGGACGCGAATACTCCATCGCCTCCTCCACGAGTGATGAAGTGGTGGAACTGGTGGTGCGCCTGGTGCATGACCTGTCGGGTCGAGCCGGGCTGGGCTCGGGCTGGCTGGCGCTGCATGCCCCGGTCGGTGCCAGCATCGTGGCCCGTGTGCATCGCAACCCCGGTTTCCATCGCATTGGCGGTGTGCCGATGGTGCTGATCGGCAATGGCACCGGCATCGCGGGTCTGCGCAGCTTGTTGCGCGAAGCTGCCCATGCAGGCGAGCACGGGCACTGGCTGCTGTTCGGTGAGCGCCAGCGCGCGCACGACTTCCTGTTCGCCGACGAGATCCAAGCGTGGCAGGCCGATGGCCATCTCGCGCGGGTGGACCTGGCGTTCTCGCGCGATGGCGAAGGTGGTTACGTGCAGGATTGTCTGCATGCCGCCACCGATGCGCTGCGCGAATGGATGCAGCGTGGCGCGGTGATTCATGTCTGCGGCTCGCTGCAGGGCATGGCCGAAGGCGTGGACCAGGTGCTGCGCGAAGCGCTGGGTGATGAAGAAGTGGAAACGCTGCTGGAGACCGGGCGCTACCGTCGCGACGTGTATTGAGCCACAAGGGTAGTACCGGCCGCCGGCGCGTGCCGGCCGGCGGCCGGCACTACCGGAGCACGATCAGGCCGCAGCGCGCGCCTGTGGCATCGACTGCAACTGGAACGCGCCCACCGCTTCGGTCAGCGCGTGTACCTGCGCCTGCATCTGCGCGGTGGAGGCACCAGCCTCTTCCACCAGGCTGGCGTTGCGCTGGGTGCTGGCTTCCATCTGCACGATGGTCTGCTTCACCTGCGCGATGCCGGCATGCTGGTCCTGCGATGCACTGCGGATACCGGCCAGCAGCTCGGCCAGCTGCTGCACGCTGCCAACGATCTCGCCCATCGTGATGCCCGCCTGCTCGGCCTGCTGGTTGCCCTGGCCAACACGCGCCACCGAATCCTCGATCAGTCCTTTGATCTGCTTGGCCGCTTCGGCACTGCGCTGGGCCAGCAGGCGCACTTCCGCAGCCACCACGGCGAAGCTGCGGCCCTGCTCACCTGCGCGCGCGGCTTCCACCGCGGCATTCAGCGCGAGGATGTTGGTCTGGAAAGCGATGCCATCGATCAGCTGGGTGATGTCGCCGATCCGCCGCGAGGCCTCGCTGATGCCATGCATGGTCGCGACCACCTGGCCGACGGCCTCGCCACCGCGCTGGGCCACCGCCGCCGCCCCCTGCACCAAGGCATCGGCGCGGCCCGCGGCATCGGCATTGCGGCCAACGGTGTCGGTCAACTCGTGCATCGACGCTGCCGTCTCTTCCAGGTTGGCCGCCTGCTGTTCGGTACGCTGCGACAGATCATGGTGCCCGGCAACGATCTCACCAACGCCGGTGTCGAGGCTGGACGTCGCCTGCTGGATGCGGGTGACGATGCGGCCCAGTTGCGCGACCGTGGCGTTGGCATCGTCGCGCATGCGTGCGAACACGCCCTGCAGCTCACCTTCCATGCGCACGCTGAGGTCACCACGGGCCAGCGCCGCCAGAAGCGCCTGCAGATCGCCGAGGTTGGTCTCGAAGGTCGCCAGCAGGCGGTTGATGCTGGTCGACAACGTGCGCACGAAGCCCTGTTTTCCCTCCAGCGCGATGCGGCCGTGCAGGTCGCCATGTGCGGCGGCGTCGACCAGTGCTGCCACTTCGGTTTCCAGCAGCGTTTCCAGCGCGCGGCTGCGCCACTCCACTGCCACGCCGAGGAAATGCCCCTCGTCGACAATGGGATTGGCGATCAGCTGATAGCGGACACCGCAATGGCCGATCTCGCGTTCTTCGCGTTGTCGCACGCCAGCCAGGCTGGCCAGCGCCGGATGCAGGCGTACCGCATCGCTCCCCACCAGATCTTCAACCTGGAGTTCAAGCTGCTCCAGCAGCGCCGGATTGGCGTACGCCACCAGGCCTTCGGCATCGACCACCATCAGCCCGGTCTGCGCACTGTCCAGCGCCTGGCGCACCCGGGTGTTGCCGCGCGCCACAGCACGTTCGGTCTCGATGCGCGCGCGCAGGCGCTGCTGCATGTCGACCAGGCGCTGGGCAAGCTGGCCGATCTCATCGTTGGCGTTGTAGACGCGCAGGGTGGTGTCGAGGCGGTCGTCGGCGATATCGCTGGCGAAACGCAGGGTGTCCTGGATCGGCTGGCGCACCGCACGCAGCACCAGCACCAGGCTGGTGATCAGCACGCCGGCCACCAGCAGCAGGGTGAGTGCGAACAGCACGCTCATCGTCCGCGCACCGGCCTGCTGGCGCGCCTGAGCCCTGGCCAGCGCTGCCACCTGTGCCTGCTGGAAAGCGGCAAGCGCCGGCGCTACGCCCGCGGCGGTATCCAGCAGCGACTGCGCTTCCACATCCAGGCCGACGCGGGCAGCGGTATACCCCAGCAGTGCGCCCTGATAGCCCTCCATCCCGCTGCGCAGGGCGTCCTGCGCATCCGCAGGCAGGCCCGCCAGCGCGAGGTCGAACGGCAGCTTTTCCTCGCTGGCGCGGTCGGCGTGAGTGGAATCACCGTCGAGCAGCAGCAGTGCCTCCTGCCTACGCATCTTCTGCAGGGACAGCGCCAGCGACGGCCGCTGCAGCGCATCCACCTGCACCTGCAGGGTGTCGGCGGCCTGCTGCAGCTGTGCGGCAAGACCGGCATCACCGCGGCCCATTTCATCGACACGTTCAAACAGGGCGGCGACACCCTGCGAGAACGCGTCGGCCGATTCGGTCAGCACCTGCAGCGCCTTGCGCCGGCCGGCGTCCATCGGCATCGCGCGAAGCGCCTGCAGGTCAGCCTGCAGGGCCTTCTGTGTTGCCAGCAACTGGCTGCGGTCAGCATCATCGAAACTGCGTGCATACTGGGTCTGCAGGCGGCGCGCTTCGGCCACCCGCGTGGACAGGCTGGCAGCCAGATCGCTGCCGCGCTGGTAGCTGGCCTGGCTGCGCGCGGCCAGGGCGTTGGCATGGCCAGTCCAGGCGTAGACAGCGGCGATCGCCACCAGCCCCAGGCCACAGACCCACAGGGTCGCCTTGAGCTTGTTGGCCACGCTGAGCCGGTGTGGTTGCAGCCACAGCAGCAGGCCGGGGGACGCCGAGCGCAACGTGGCAAGACGCGTGCGCAGGGACCGGAGGTGGGGGACAACGGCCGACATGACAGACTCCAGGCGGAAGGACGCACCTGTATCGGCCGGATTCAGGTCAACTTTAGGCCTTTTTTCGTCTGCGTCCCCCGTCACTGGCGGACGCGGTCTTTGTACCGGGTGCAGGCGACGGGGGCATGACACGGCCGCCGTGCTTGACCTCAACCCCGGTTGGGGGAGCACAGTGGACCTCCCTTCCCCGCCCGGTGCCCCCATGACGAGGCTCGATGTCCCCCGCTACCTGCAGCGCCTGCAGCTGGATGCGCCGCCACCACGGACCCTGGCCGGCCTGACCCTGCTACAGCAGCGCCACAACGCACTGCTGCCCTTCGAAACCCTCAGCTGCCTGCTGCGCGATGCGGTGCCGATCGACCTGGACAGCGTGCAGCGCAAGCTGATTGACGAGCGCCGCGGTGGCTACTGCTTCGAACTCAATGGTGGGTTGCTGGCGCTGCTGCAGGCCTTGGGCTTCGATGCCCAGCCATTGAGCGCGCGCGTACTGCTGGCCGCCCAGGACGACGAACTGACCGCGCGTACCCATCTGCTGCTGCGCGTGCAGGTGGACGGCGATGACTGGCTGGTGGATGCCGGTTTTGGCAGCCTGACCCCGACCGTACCGCTGCGCCTGCATGACCCGCAGCCGCAGGCCACCCCGCACGAACGCTATCTGTTGCAGCGGTTGGAAGACGGCGGTGATTTCATGCTGTCGGCCGAATCCAGCGACGGCTGGCGGGTGATGTACCGCTTCGATCTGCAGGCGCCGGCGCCGATCGACAACGTGGTGGGCAACTGGTACGTATGTACCCATCCCGATTCCAGTTTCCCCGGCCAGTTGCGCGCGTCGCTGACCGGGCCGGACTGGCGCCGCACCATCGGCAGCGGCAACTACACCGAGTACCGCCCCGGACAGGCACCGGACAAGCGCCCGCTGCATGATGTGGGTGATGTGCGCGACGTGCTGGAGCAGCGCTTCGGCATCCAGCTTCCGGACGACCCGCGGCTGGACCCGGCCATCAATGACTGGCTGCAGCGCTCGCGCGCCGCGACGCTGTAGAGTCGAGCTTGCTCGACTGATGCATCTACGGCGACGTCAAAATCAGTCGAGCAAGCTCGACTCTACAGATGCGCGCACCGCAGCGTTGACGTTACGGCGCTGTGCGCGCCTGCAATGCGATACGGTTGCCTTCGCTGTCGCGGATCTCGGCCACGCGCCAGTCGCCGGCATCGGCCGGGCCGAAGCGCAGCTCGGCTCCGGCCTGCAGCGCACGGTCGAGGCTGGCATCCAGGTCATCGACGCCGATGTAGATGCGCGCGCCCTGCTCGGAAGGCAGATAGTCCGCGCCGTGCACCAGCGCAATGCTGGCACCGGCGGCCTCATCGGAAAACGGCAGATAGGCCATCCGGCAGTCGTGCAGCACGATGGGTTCGTCCACCGCAACCTGCAGCCATCGCTGGTAGAACGTGATGGCCCGGTCCAGGTCACTGGCCGGGATTTCCACATGCAGGATCGGGTTCACAGACACTCCTTGCCACCTCCACTCAGATGATGCGCAGGGTAATCGCCTTCAGGACCGCGCGGGTACGGTCGCGGGTGCCGAGCTTGTCGAGGATGGCGGACACGTAGTTCTTCACCGTGCCCTCGGCCAGGAACAGGCTGCGCGCGATCTCCTTGTTGCTGTAGCCCCCGGCCAGCAGGCGCAGGATTGCCACTTCACGTTCGCCGAAGGTATCGGTGGGCGGTGCTTCATCGTGGAAGCGGTAGCGGGCGCGTACCGGCTCGGTGCTGACCGGCAGCAGCAGGGTTTCGCCAGCGGCGACGCGTTCGATGGCCTCGCGCAGGTCGGCCGGCGCGGCATCCTTGAGCAGGAAGCCCTGTGCGCCGGCCTCGCTGGCGCGCAGCAGCAGATCACTTTCATCGAAGGTGGTCAGCAGCAGCCACGGCGTGGCATCGCCGCGCGCCCGCAGCTGGCGCAGTGCCTCGATCCCATCCAGCCCGGGCATGCGGATGTCACTGAGCACCACGTCCACGCGCTGCGTATCCAGCGCATCCAGCAGGGCCTGGCCATCCTCGGCCTCCAGCACCACGTCCACCCCCAGGCCCTGCAGCAGCGCACGCAGGCCGGCGCGGACCAGCGCCTGGTCATCGGCCAGCGCCACCCTGATCATGGCGGCACTCATGCCGGCAACCGCGCGGTCAGATGCATGCCGCCCTGCGCCGTTCGGGCCAACTCCAGCCGCCCCTGTACGGCCGCCAGACGCTCGCGCATGCCGGCGATGCCATTGCCCTCGCGGATGCGTTCGGCGCGCTGGCCATCATCGCGGATATCGATACGCAACTGGGAATCCTCTTCACTGATCGTCAGCCACACGGTGTCTGCATTGCCGTGCCGGGCGGCGTTGGTCAGGGCTTCCTGTACCAGCCGCAGCACGGTCTCGGCCATCAACGGGTCAGCCACGCGCACCCCGTCGCCGATCTGCAGCTGCAGCTTCGGTCGTGGGAAGGGTGCGGCCAGCGCATGCAGCGCGGTGGCCAGATCGAGGCCGCGATCATCGCGCATCGACTGCACCACCTGGCGGATGTCGGCCAGCAACTCGCCGGACAACTGTTCGGCCAGCACCAGCCCTTCGCGGCCGGCCAGCGCAGGGTCAGCGGCCAGGGCGCGCAGGTTGAGCCGCATCGCGGTGAGCTTGTGCCCGGCCACATCGTGCAGCTCGCGCGCAAGGCGAAGGCGCTCGGCATCGCGTGCGCTGTCGGCCAGCAGCGCGCGGGTGGCCAGCAGGTCGGCATTGACCCGTGCAAGATCATCGCGGGCCAGCGCCGTGCTGCGCGCATAGTGCGCGGTCAGCGCGGCGAAGGCCTGGAAACCGCCATACAGCAGCACCACCAGCAGCGGCTGGCTGAAGCCGCTGTGGCGCAGCACGGCATACACCGCCAGGTTGGCCAGCAGCGCAACGCCCAGCACGAAGCGCGGCGGCCAGTGTTCGGCCAGCTGTGCAACCAGCACCACCAGCAGCACCGGGGCGGTACCGGTACGCGGCTGCAGCGCAACCAGCACAACCGCCAGCAGCGCCTGCAACACCGCAGCAGCGGCGCGCACGCGGGATGGCATCGACGCCCAGCCGTGCACCACGAACAGCAGCAGGAACACAGCAAGCAACAGCAGGCTCAGCCCGGCGCCACTGCGCTGCACTGCGAACGACAGGCCGACCACCAGCACGGTGATCAGGCCGGCAAGGCTGAGCGGACGCAACAGATGGCGGAACAGGCTGGGCATGGCCAGATGCTGACGGCCGCGCACGCCGGCGGCAATGGGTCCGGCGCAGAAAGTGACTTCTGGCACGTCGAATCGATGACCACTGGCCCTGAACCCGGTGCAGCGCCCCACGCAGACTGGCTCCCCACCGCCACACACACTTCCGGAGCCACTGCCATGATCCGCACCGCCCTGCTCAGCACCGCACTGACTGCCCTGGCCCTGGCCGGCAGTGCCCACGCCGCCGACCTGGCCGTGACCGTGCACGAGGTCCGCGCGCAGACCGGCACCCTGCGCGTTGCGCTGGTCGACAACGCCGCCGCCTGGGACGGCAAGGCCAAGCCCGTGCAGGCCCAGCAGGCGGCGCCCAGCGGCGACAGTGCCCACTTCACGTTCAAGGGCGTGCCGGCCGGCAGCTATGCCGTGCTGCTCACCCACGACGAGAACGACAACGGCAAGCTCGACACCAACCTGGTCGGGATGCCGGTGGAAGGCTACGGCTTCAGCAACAACCCGCAGGTGATGCGCAAGCCGACCTTCGACGAGGCGAGCGTCGACGTGCCGGCCGCCGGCACCGCCATCGACATCACCCTGCGCTGATTCCGCATCCATACCCGAGGCCACCATGGACCGTCGCCGCTTCCTTCGTACCCTGCTCAGCAGCAGTGCCTGCCTGACCCTGGGCGCCACCGCGCTGCGCAGCGCTCCCGCCTTCGCCGGCGACCCGACGCGGTTCGCGCAGGGCATGCAGGAACACCCGTGGCTGCTCGGCTGGCGCAGCGTCGGCAGCGAAAGCCTCGGCCCGGCCACCGTGCAGTTGCAGGGAAAGCTGCCGTCAGGCCTGGCCGGTACGCTGTACCGCAACGGCCCGGCCTGGACCGAGCGCGATGGCTTCCGCTACGACCACTGGTTCGACGGCGACGGCATGGTGCATGGCTGGCGCTTCAATGGTGACGGCAGCCTGACCCATCACGGGCGCATGGTCGCCACGCCGAAATTCACCCGTGAACAGAAGGCCGGCCGCTTCCAGTATCCGGCTGCCGGCACCAGCGTTCCCGGTGCGCTGGCAGTTCGAAACAACGACGATGCCAACGTGGCAAACACCTCGGTAACCATGATCAATGGCCGCCTGTTCGCGCTGTGCGAGTCCGGCTCGGCGTTCGAAGTAGACCCCGATTCCCTGCAGACGCTGGGTCCGGTGACCTGGCGTCCGGACCTCGCCGCACTGCCGTTCTCGGCGCACCCGCTGCGCGACCGCGACGGCAGCGTCTGGAACTTCGGCTCGATCAGCCTGATGGGTGGCCATGGCCTGCTGGTCTGGCACATCGGTGCGAACGGCCAGCTGCGCAGCGCCAATGTGATCGAAACACCCGAGCATGGCTACCTGCATGCCTTCGCGATGACCGACCAGCACCTGGTGTTCGTGATGATGCCGTTCGATTTCACCGGCGCAGGCGGCAGCTTCTTCGAGCGCATGCAGTTCGCGCCTCAGCGTCCTGTACGCATCGCGGTGGTCGCCAAGGATGCGCCGGACAAGGCGCAATGGTTCGAGGCCCCGTTCGCGGCGATCTACCACTTCGGCGACGCGTTCACCCGCGATGGCGGCATCGTGCTGCGTGCAGTGCGCCACGACGACATCAATGAGGCGCGCTCGCCGATGAAGGAAGCGATGGCCGGTGATGGCGCACACGCTGCCAACAGTGGCGCCAGCCTGGTCGAGCTGCATCTGGACCTGCGTCGTGGACAGGCCCGCTGGCAGATGTTGGGCATCAGCGCAGTGGAGTTCCCGTTGTTCGACCCGCGCTCGGCGAACACACGTGGCGCACGGCTGTATGCGCCGACCATCGACGGCACGGCCAATGCGCCGTACTTCAACGCCGTGGCCGCGTTCGACATCGAGCACGGGCGCCGCCAGCTGTGGAACTATGGCCCGGACATCATGGCCGAAGAGCATGTGTTCGTACCGCGCCCGGGCAGCCGCAACGCCGATGATGGCTGGCTGATCGGCACCCTGCTTGACCCGGTGAACAAGCGCAGCGGCCTGGCGGTGCTCGATGCCCGCCACCTGGACGACGGTCCGCTGGCACAGGCCTGGCTGCCGTATGCGGTGCCATTGGGCTTCCACGGCACCTTCGCCGCGCGCGGCTGATTCCACGCCACGCGGACACCGTTATTGGCATGCTGGGTCTCCCCTGCCCCGTGGAGTCCCGCATGTCCCTGGCCGACCACCGAAGTACGCTGGCACCGCACGGTTTCCTGCGCGTGGCGATCAACCTGGGCAACCCGGTGCTGGCACAGGGCGATGCGCGCTCACCGCGCGGCCCCTCGCTGGAACTGGCTACCGCGTTGGCGCAACGGATGGGGGTGCAGGCACGCTTCACCTGCCACGATGCCGCAGCCTCGGTGGTCGAGGCAGCAGGCGAAGACGGCTGGGATCTGGCCTTCCTGGCCATCGATCCGGCACGTGCCGACCGCATTGCCTTCAGTGCTCCGTATGTGGAGATCGAAGGCACCTATCTGGTGCGCGAGGACAGCCCGGCGCAGCAGGTGGCCGACCTGGATCGCGAGGGGCTGTGCATCGCGGTGGGGCGTGGCGCGGCCTATGACCTGTTCCTCAGTCGCGAACTGCGCCATGCCACGATCGAGCGGGCGGAGACCTCGGCGGCGGCCATCACCCTGTTCGATCAGCAGCGCCTGGATGCCGCCGCCGGTGTACGCCAGCCGCTGGAAGCATGGGCGCAGGCGCATCCCGGCCACCGTGTGCTGGCCGACCGCTTCACCGCGATCCAGCAGGCAGTGGCGGCGCCGGCCTCACGCCCGGCCGATGCATTGCGGGCGTTGTTCGAGGAAGTGGAGGCGATCAAGGCCGGCCCGTTGCTTGAGGCAGCGTTCGCGCGTGCCGGGCAGGCGGTCACGCTGGTTCGGTGACTGCAGAGCACCAGCAGTCGAGCATGGCTCGACGCTACAGATCCAGATGCAATGGTCGAGCATGGCTCGGCGCTATAGATGTGCGTCTGCCATGTGCCGCACATGCTCGGTGGCCTGCGCATGCAGCCAGTCGCGGAACGCGAGGAAGCCGCGATGGCTGGCCGAGCGCTGCGGGTACACCAGCCAATGCGGCCAGTCGGTTTTCAGGCGCTGGCTGGACAGTGCAACCAGCTGACCCGAATCCAGCAGCAGCCGCGCCCGCGTCACCCGCCCGAGCGCTACGCCCACGCCATCCAGAGCGGCGCGATGGTGCGCCTCCGAATCATCCAGCACCGCCACGAAACGCGACGGCGGGCTCTGCCCGCTCAACGCGAACCAGGCGCCCCACGCGCCGTCCGGATCACCGAGCAGCGGCCACCGGGTCAACGGCACACGGTCAATGCCGCCTATGCGTTCGATCAGCGCCGGGCTCGCCATCGGCACCAGCCACTCGTCGAACAGCGGTTCCACCACCAGGCCCGGCCATTGCCCGCTGCCCAGACGCAGCACGGCGTCGAACTGGCGCTGCCGCTCGAAATCGATCAGGCGTTCACTCGACTGCAGGTTGATCTCGATCTGTGGATGCTCGGCCACGAAGTGACCCAGGCGCGGCACCAGCCAGGCCGACGCCATCGACGGCACCGCGCTGATCGTCAGCACGTGCTCGGCACGTGCGGCATAGGGCTGGAAGGCTTCGTTGATCGCATCCAGATGCGGTCCGACCTGGTCGAGCAGGCGCTGCCCCTCAAGGGTGAGGGTGACACCACGCGGCTGGCGGATCAGCAGCGGCTGCCCGAGCCGTTCTTCCAGCTGCCGCATCTGATGGCTGAGCGCACTGACGGTCACATTCATCGACGCGGCGGCACGCGACAGGTTGCCGAGCCGGGCAGCAGCCACGAAGCCCTGCAGGGCATGGAGCGGAGGGCGGGACATCAGGCTTGAATTCCTCTCAAGGCATGCTTGCGGAAATGTCGCTTTTTGCCTGTCCATGCTGCCCGTATCGTGCAATCCACTCAAGTGGAGGCACGCTCATGAACATCTTCAGCGGCTTGTTGTTCCTGCACGGCCACGTGGCCAGCGCCGAGCTGGCACGCCAGCTGGCCAGCCCGTCGCCGACGCCGCCGCCCAGCACCGCCCCCGGTAGTGCCGGCCGCTGGCCGGCAACCTCGTCGACCGGGAAACCTGCCGCTGCCAGCCAGCGGCCGGCACACCCCTAACGCTGCAGCGCTTCCTGCACCGCGGCAGCCACGTCGGTGTTGTCGATGTAACTGCCGTCGTTCCAGCGCACGTGCTGACGGTAGCCGGCATCAACGCCCCGCACGCGCTGGCCCAGCAGCTCCGCGCCCGCGCCCTTGGCCCACAACGGCACCAGCGCATTGGAATGGTTGCCGGTGGGACGGAAGCTCATCCCCGGCATGCGCCCACGGCCGTTGTTGCGCACCGGCTCGAAGGCGACGTTCTGTGCATCTGGGCCCATCGGCATGCTGTTGTCGTGGTCGGTGGTGACGATCAGCAGGTTGCGCTCCCAGCCACCGTTGCGTTCGATCCACTCGATCACTGCTGTCACCGCGTCGTTGAACTCCACGGTTTCCTCGATCAGCCGGCCGTACTGCGGCTGGTCGCTGCACTGGCCGTAGTGCCATTCAGTGCCGCAGGCACTGGTATGGGCGGCCCAGTCGGTGGCGCCACCTTCCACCATCAGGAACAGCCCCTTGGACGAACGCTGCTGCAGGAATTGCAGCGCACCACGGGTCATGGTCGCAAGATCCGGCACGCTGTCGATCTTCCTCACACCGGAAGGTGTGGCCGCATCCTTGCCCAGCACCTGCAGCTGGCGCGCCTGCTGCAGCGTGTTGGCCACGCGCGGCACGCCGATCAGCGGCCGGTCTGCCGGCAACCGTCCCTGCGCCAGCGCGGCGAACGCTTCCTTGCTGCGGATCAGGCGCCACGGCCCCGACGGATTGCCGCCGATGGTGCTGCCCGCTTCCAGCTGCTGCCAATCCTGCTGCGACACCCATTCCCACGGGTTCGCGCAGCCCTCGGCCTTGGCCGCGCCGGCACTCTCGTCACAGGCGCGACCATCAACGCTGTAGCCCGGGCCTCCGGTGCCCATCACCAGATCCATATGCCCCTGCGCCAGCATCTGATGGGCGATGGCGTGATAGTTGTTGCGCGATTCGTTCTGCGCCGCGAACGCGGCCGGCGTGGCATGCGCGAACGGTACCGAAGTCACCACGCCGGTGGCCATGCCCAGCCGCTTGGCGCGCAGCGTATTGAACTCGACCGGATTGCCATCGTTGTTGAAGTTGATGGCGTTGTTGTAGGTCTTGATGCCCGAGGACAACGCGGTGCCCGCCGCCGCACTGTCGGTAGCCACCGCAGCCAGGTACTGGTAGCCCGCAAACGGCAGGTCCTGCGCAGGAACCGGCGTGTCATCCCAGGCCTTGCCCGCGTCGTAGCCCAAGGTCTGCGCGTTGTCGCGGGTCGGCTGGCTGCTGGCATTCAACGGGAAGGTGGTTACCGCCAGGCGCTGCGGAAAATCCGCATACGGCGCCCGTTCGCGGCTGCCGTATTGCCAGTAGGCGGCGGCGTCCCAGGTGCCCCAACCGGCACCGTCGTTGATCATCACGATCACGTTGTGCGGGCGCGCTGGGCCGGAAGCAACAGCCTCGGCGCGCAGATTGGGCTGGCAGCCGCCAAGTGCGGCCAGCGCGAGCAGCAACGAAGAATGAAGCCAGCGGCGTGGAATGCGTGCAGTCATCGGGTGTCCCGTCGGGCCATCGGCGGCCCACAATGTCGATACGTTATATCGTTGCAATATTGCAGCTTCATGCAGCCGCCGCGGGCTATCCTGCAGGCCCTCCTCCATCGGCCCTTCCATGCCGTCTCCTGCTCCTGCGCGTGCACCGCTGTCCTCCATCACCCTCGATGCGGCAACGTTCGCGGTGATGCACCAGCACAACGCGGACATCGCCAGGCAACCGGCCTCGCTGACCAAGCTGATGACCGCCTATGCCGCGTACGAATGCGTCGAAGAGAAGGGAGGCGCGTGGGACGAAGCGGTCACCATCGCCGCCGGGGATGTGCACGCGGTGGCCGATGATGAAACGCGCATGGGCCTGGTGCCCGGTGAAACAGTCACCCTCGCGCGCCTGCTGGAAGGACTGATGATCGTCTCCGGCAATGACGCGGCGCTGGCCATCGCGCGCCATCTGGACGGATCACAGCCTGCGTTCCTGGAGCGCATGAACCGGCACGCACGCCAGCTCGGCCTGCGCAGCAGCTGGTTCGCCAGCGTGTCCGGCATCACCACCCCGCACCATGCGTCCAGCGCGCGCGACATGGCGGTGCTGGCCGCCTGCCTGTTGAACGATCATCCGCAGATCCTGGCGATCACCGCGCAGCGCGTGTTCGCGCACGGCAGCTTCAGCCGCAGCAACCAGAACGCCCTGCTTGGCGATGACGGCGTGGATGGCTTGAAGACCGGCTACACCCAGGCCGCAGGCTTCTGCCTGGCCGCCACCGCCTGCCGGGCAGTGCCCGGGCGGGATCAGCCGGTACGCCTGATCACCGTGGTGCTGGGTTCTGAAAGCCGCGACGCACGCGATGCCCTTGTGCGCGAGCGGCTGGCCGCCGGGTTCGCGGCGCTGGCCGACAGCACCGCCGACGCCTGAGCGGCTCAGCGTCGCTTGACCGTTGCCACGATCAGCCGCTGCAGCTCGGCTTCGGCTGCGGCCTTGTCCAGCGCGCCTGCTGCCACGGCTTCGGACAGGGCTTCGGCCGCACCGAGAATCGCCCAGCGTCCCGCCAGCGATACCGTGCCGTCGGCAGCAAACGGGCCCAGCCAGGCGTCGCAGTTGTCGATGAAATCCTGCTGGTAACGCCGCCGTACCTCGTGCAGTTCCGGAGCGCCCACCAGCGCGGCGAGGATGCCCTGCACTTCACTGCCCTGGCTGAGGATGCAGTCGATGTAGCCGGAGGCGATGGCCGCCGCACGATCGGCCAACTGCGCCCGTGCGCGGCCGATGCGCTCGTTGAAGACCACCGTCTGGCGACCGTCGTAGTCATCGTAGAGCGCGGCCAGCAGGCCGTTGCGGGTCACGAAGTGATCGTAGGCCACCGGCTTGGTCACGCCCGCGGCCTCGGCCAGCCGGCCCAGGGTCAACGCGTCGGTGCCTTCTTCGCCAACCAGCGCCCAGGCCACGTCCAGCAACTGGCGGGCGCGTTGCTCGCGGGTCAATCGGCGGCGCGTGGGAGCGGCGTTGGCAGACATCGGCGGAACACGGCGATCAGTGCATCGGAGTTCCGATTTTACGGCCGATCGCCAGCGCAGTCTGCAGATGCGTTTCGGCCGCACCGGTATCGGCATCCAGCAGCAGGTCTGACGTCAGCACGGGCGCGCCGCAGTAGTCGAAGATGCCCATGTCGATCTGCGTCTTCATCGCGGCGCCGTAACCGCGCCGTTCGATCATGTCCGCGCCCGCTCCACCGATGCCGACCAGGTGCACGCGCAACCGCTGCAGCTTCTTCTGCACCTTGCCGTCTGCACCGTCCTGGTAGGCCCAGCCCTGGGTGAACACGCGATCGATCCAGCCCTTCAGCAGCGCGGGAAACGACCACCAGTACAGCGGGTAGACCAGTACCAGCGTATCGGCAGCATCCAGCCGCGCCTGCTCGGCGGCGACGTCGGCTGGAGGTGCGCCGGTGCCACGGAACAGCGCCTGGTCGTGCGTGTTGAAGCGCGGATCGAAGCCTTCGGCCATCAGATCGGCATGGGTCACGGTATTGGCGGCATCCGTTGCGGTGATGGCTTCGCCGATGCGCCTGGCGATGGCATGGGTCAACGCGGCGGATTCAGGATGGGCGGTAACGATGAGGGTGTGCATGGGGGATGTCCGGAATTTACTATCTACCAATAGTAGGTAATGGCGCCCGGGACACCAGCGCCATGCGTGGGACGCTGTTTCCGCATCCGCCGTATAGTGCGGCGGTTCCCGCTGAGATACCCGACGATGCACCGATACCTGCTCGCCCTTCTGCTGGCCCTGCCGATGGCAATGGCCGTTGCGCCAGCGCTGGCCGGTGAGCTCAGTCCGGAAGACTCAGCCGCATTGCGCCAGGACGTGCAGGCGATGATGGGCGCATTCGCCCGCGGCGATGCCGAGTTGATCATCGCCCGAACCCATCCCAGCCTGAAGCGCCTGGCCGGGGGCGATGAGGCCTATGCGCGTATGACTCGCGACACCCTGAAAGAGCTGCGCAAGACCGGGGTCACCATCATCAGCGACGAGGCCGGCGTGCCGGGCCAGACCTATGCAGCCGGTGATGAGGAAGTCTGCTTCGTGCCACGCCAGTCGCTGCTGCGCGTGCGCGAGGCGCCTATGCGCAGCACCTCGTTCATGCTCGCCGTGCGCCGCGTCGGCACAGCCCAATGGAGTTTCATTGACGGTGCTGCGTTGCTGGACAATCCCGCGCTGCTGCGGCAACTGCTGCCAGCGTTGGAGCCTGGGGTGACGCTGCCCAAGGGTGGGATGGAAGCGCTGTAATCGCAGGCGCATCCATCCACGCATGGCGTGGATCTACTATCCCTGCTGGTCTGGGACTGCACCGGGATTTCGCTCAACGGAACAGCGCGTTCAACGCGGCCCCGGAAGCCGCCTGCTGCAGGCCGTCGAAGCGTCCGGCCTGCACGATCGGCTGTGTCGCCTGCATCAGTCCGCCCCATGCAGCACGGGCCAATGCGCCGCCCAGGCTGACGCGGCGGACGCCGAGTGCAGCGATGTCCTGCAGGCTCAGCGGTGTCGGCCCACCGACCAGCAGGTTCACCGGCTTCGACCCTGCGGCGGCAACCACCGCGCTGATCTGCTCGCGCGTGCTGATGCCAGGTGCATACAGCACATCGGCGCCGGCCTCGGCATAGGCGCGCAGGCGCTGCAGGGTGTCCGGCAGATCCGGCACGCCGACGAAGAAGTTCTCGGCACGGCCAACCAGCAGCACGTCGCCGCCAGCGCGGTCGATGGCTGCACGGGCAGCGCGCATGCGCTCCACCGCCTGATCGATCGGACGCAGCGGTGCATCGGCGACGCCGCTGGCATCCTCGATCGACAACGCCGCGATGCCGGTGTCGATCGCCGCGGCCACCGCCTCCTGCACCTTCTGCGGCGTATCACCGAAACCATCGCCGAAATCGGCGTTCAACGGCAGCGGCGTCGCTGCCGCCATCAGGCGCAGATGGTCCAGCGTGGCCTGCAGCGAAACCGCTCCGTCCGGCCGCCCTTCGCTCCAGGCACAGCCGGCACTGGTCGTGGCCAGTGCCTGGAAGCCCTGCCGCTGCAGGTAGCGCGCACTGCCCACGTCCCATGGATTGGGCAGTACGAAGCACCCTGCTGCATGCAGCTGGCGGAAGGCCGCGCGCTTGCGTTGGGTATCGGCATCGGGCGAGGTCATGGCGGGCTCCGGGGCGGCAGACCTGCACCCTAGCCCGCCCTGCAGCCGGGCTCAACGACGACGGCGCAAACCTGCATGAGGTGATGCCACCTGCTTATTGGACGCTGTGGATGCAGGTGCCCGAGCGTGCTTGCCTGCCCACACGATGCCGCCACGGAGCCCTTCATGCACCCGGACCCGCTGACCTTGATCGACGCCGGCGACGATGACGCCCACTGGGCCGACCTGCTTTCGCCCACACGCCGCCGCCTGATCGCATCAGCCGGTCTGGCCGCCGGCGGCCTGGCCAGTGCGTCGACCGCCGCCGCAGCCCCGCGCGGCGAAAGCACGGTGAACACCACCGAACCCGGGCGCCCCGGCTTCCGTGCCATCGTCCCGCCGCCGGTGAAGGGCAGCAGCCCCTGGGGCCAGGTCACCGCCAGCGAACCGACCCCGCGCCCAGCCAGCGTGCGTCCCGGGGAGGCCACCCTGCCCGCGACCCCACGTGCCTACACCGACATCAAGAGCTATCACGCGCATATCTACTTCGACGAGGACAGCTTCGAGAAAGCTGCGCTGCTGCGGCGCTGGGCGGCCGAGCGCTTCCCGGTGGAGCTGGGCAACTGGAACCTGGAACCACGCGGACCGCACGTCACCCCGTCGTTCTATTTCGGCTTCACCAACGACCTGCTGCCGGTGCTGGTGCCCTGGCTGCAGCTCAACAGCCTGGGCCTGACCATCCTGATCCACCCCAATACCGGTGATGGCCGCGCCGACCATCTGTATTACGCGTTGTGGGTGAACCGCGCGCAGCCGGTGAACGCCTACAACTGGCCGGCACCGAAGCCGGGGGAACGGGAGCCCTTGGAGGAGGTGTTCCCGAACGTGGTGCCGACGGTGCCGCTGGAGACGTGAGCGGGTGCGTGGCGGGGGCGGTGGGTGGCGTGCAGCGCACCATGGGCTGCCCCTCGGTGGGTGCGTAGCCTGCTGCGCACCGAACTTCCCTCATCCACGCATGGCGTGGATCTACCGCATCACCGCCCGTTGCGGCATCGGTCATCGCCCGGCCTGCCGCCATCGTCGGCCTACGTGCACGCATCCCCCAGCTGCACGGCGTTCAGCGCGCCTTGATCCAGCGCCCGCCATACGGCCGCAAGCCCTCCGGGGAATTTCAAACAATCGATTGAAACGCTGCAAACTTCGCCGAACTGGACAGCATCCGCCGGTTCCGCCAGACTGCCGCCCTTTCCCGTCTTCCGGATCCCATGGCGAAGCTGCTGGTCCTGCACGGCCCCAACCTCAACCTGCTCGGCACCCGCGAGCCGGAGGTCTACGGCCACACCACGCTGGCCGACATCGACCAGGCGCTGGCCGCCCAGGCCTCGGCTGCCGGGCACGCGGTGGAGAGCCTGCAGTCCAATGCCGAGCACGTGCTGGTGGACCGCGTGCAGGCCGCACGCGACGACGGAACCGCTTTCATCCTGATCAACCCCGCCGCCTTCACCCACACCTCGGTCGCCCTGCGCGATGCGCTGGCGGCGGTGGCGGTGCCGTTCATCGAGATCCACCTGTCCAACCCGCATACCCGCGAACCGTTCCGCCAGCACAGCTACTTCAGTGACAAAGCCGTGGGCGTGGTCTGCGGTTTCGGCGCCGACAGCTACCGCTACGCGATGGACGCGGCGCTGCTGCGCGTGCAGGCGGCCCGCGCGTGAAGATGCTCCCAAGAGTGCTTGCCTGCATCGTGCTGTGGGCCGGCGTGTGCGGCGCCAGCGTCGCCGCCGAGCGCGCGGCCGCCGGCATTGATTGCGCGCAGGCGACCGGCGGCTACGAGCGCGACATGTGCGATTCCGATCGCCTGGATGACGCCGACAGCGCATTGAACGCCGTTTACGTCCAGGCGCGCGGCGAACTGAAGGCGCAGGCCGCCGATGGCAGCTGCAGTCGCTGCGCAGCGGCCGAACAGCAGCTGGTGAAGGCCCAGCGCATCTGGATAACCCTGCGCGATGCAGACTGCGAGGCAGTCTACGCCTTCAATGCAGACGGCACCTCGCGCAACCCTGCGAAGATGCAGTGCCTGATCACCCAGACGCGCGACCGTACGCGGCAGCTGCGCGAGTTCTACGAACTGCTTTGACCCGAGCGCGATGCGCTTCCCACCACACTGACATCAAGAGCAAAGAGGCCACCATGGATCTCCGCAAAATCAAGAAGCTGATCGACCTGCTGGAAGAGTCGAACCTGGCTGAAATCGAAATCAAGGAAGGCGAAGAGTCGGTGCGCCTGTCGCGCGCCCCGGTGGCCGGCTATGCCGCCCCGGTCGCCGCCCCGGTGTACGCCGCTCCGGCCGCTCCGGCGCCGCAGGCGATGCCGATGCAGTCGCCGACCGAAGCCTCCACCGGTGGCACCGCCAAGCCGGGCCCGGCGCTGCCGGAAGGCCACGTGCTGCGCTCGCCGATGGTCGGCACCTTCTACGCCTCGTCCGCCCCGGACAAGCCTGCGTTCGTCAGCGTTGGCCAGCAGGTCAAGGAAGGCGAGACCCTGGCCATCATCGAAGCGATGAAGATGTTCAACCCGATCGAAGCCGACAAGTCCGGCACCATCGTCGCCATCCTCGGCGAGAACGGCCAGCCGGTCGAATTCGACCAGCCGCTGTTCGTGATCGGCTGAGGGGCACGCCATGCTCGACAAAGTCGTCATCGCCAACCGAGGGGAAATCGCGCTGCGCATCCTGCGCGCGTGCCACACCCTCGGCATCCGCACGGTGGCCGTGCATTCCACGGTCGACCGCAACCTCAAGCACGTGGCCATGGCCGACGAGTCGGTCTGCATCGGTCCGGCGCCGTCGCCGCAGAGCTACCTCAACATCCCGGCACTGATCGCCGCGGCGGAAGTCACCGACGCCCAGGCCATCCACCCGGGCTACGGCTTCCTGTCGGAGAACGCCGACTTCGCCGAGCGCGTGGAAGAGTCCGGTTTCATCTTCATCGGCCCCAAGGCCGACACCATCCGCATGATGGGTGACAAGGTCGAAGCCATCCGCGCGATGAAGTCCGCCGGCGTGCCGTGCGTGCCCGGCTCGGGCGGCCCGCTGGGCGAAGACATCGTCGCCAACACCAAGATCGCCCGTGAGATCGGCTACCCGGTCATCATCAAGGCGGCCGGTGGTGGCGGTGGCCGCGGCATGCGCGTGGTGCACGCCGAAGCCTCGCTGAAGACCTCGATCGAAACCACCAAGAGCGAGGCCAAGGCCGCGTTCGGCAATGGCGAGGTCTACATGGAGAAGTTCCTGGAGAACCCGCGCCACGTGGAAATCCAGGTACTGGCCGACGGCCAGGGCAACGCCATCCACCTGGGCGAGCGTGACTGCTCGATGCAGCGCCGCCACCAGAAGGTGGTGGAAGAAGCGCCGGCACCGGGCATCACTGCCGAGCAGCGCGAGCAGATCGGCAAGGTCTGCACCGAAGCCTGCGTACGCATCGGCTACCGTGGTGCCGGCACGTTCGAGTTCCTGTACGAGGACGGCCGCTTCTACTTCATCGAAATGAACACCCGCATCCAGGTGGAACATCCGGTCACCGAAATGGTCACCGGCATCGACCTGGTGGCCGAGCAGCTGAAGATCGCCGCCGGCCAGAAGCTGTCGATCAAGCAGAGCGACGTGGTGCTGACCGGCCATGCCATCGAGTGCCGCATCAACGCCGAAGATGCTGAAACCTTCGTGCCGAGCCCGGGCACCATCACCGGCTTCCATCCGCCGGGCGGCCCCGGCGTGCGCGTGGACACCCACATCTACAGTGGCTACCGCGTGCCGTCGAACTACGACTCGATGATCGGCAAGCTGATCGTGCACGGCCCGGACCGCGAAACCGCCATTGCCCGCATGCGGGTGGCACTGAGCGAAATGGTGGTCGATGGCATCAAGACCAACGTCGCCCTGCAGCAGCGGATCATGCGCGACAAGGGCTTCCAGGCCGGTGGCCAGAACATCCACTACCTGGAAAAGCGCCTGGCCGAACGCAAGAACAAGCCGATCGCGCTGACCTGATCGGCGCCACGTGCTGGACATGAAAAGGGCGGGGATATCCCCGCCCTTTTCTGTTGCTGCAGCGCCGAGCCCATGCTCGGCTTGCCGGAAAGCTCAGCCGAGCGTGGGCTCGGCGCTACAGCAAGCGCATCAGCGCTTGTCGGCAGCTTCGGCCGGAATCTGCGAGTTCGCCAGCGGACGCACGCCATTGGGCGACGTCGGGTCGACGATCACCATGGTCTCGGTCGAACCATCCGGCCACACCACCTGGAAGGTGCTGCCCGCCGGCAGCGACGCGAACGGCATGCCACTCTGCGCGCGATAGACCGCGGCCACCTGGCTGGCACCGGCACGGCGCACGTCTTCCTGCGCCTTCACCGTGGTCAGTTCCACCTTCGACAGATGCCGGTAGCGATCTTCATAGGTATCGATCATCAACAGGCCAACCGCGCCGGCCGAGTAGGCCACGAACAGGGCCACCCAGAACCAGAACTTGGCCCCGTGCAGGAATCGGCGGTAGTTCATTGCTCGTTCCTCTTTCCAACCAATCGCTTGATCCATTCCTTCATCTTCCCAGCGCCCTGCCGCGATACCGCAGCGTCATACACGAAATCCCGGAAATCCTGCGTACCATCCGCGAACAGATCCCTCCGTTCGCACAAAAACTGTTGACCAGCACACTGTCTGCCCCACACGGTAGACCGAGTTCGCAGGCCGCAAGCCGCCATGCGAGTTCACTGAGCTGCTCGCCCGCCACCAGGCCGTTGAGCGCGCGGTCACCCGAGGCGCGCACGCCCATGCCCGGTGCGATCGCCATGAAGGCCTCCGGGTCGCGCGAGGTGCGCACCCGTTCAACCAGGTCACGGCGGTACTCGGGGCTGTCCTGCAGCGGTTCGCCCTCGGCGAACAACGCAGCCTCAGCAGCCAGATTGCCTTGTGCGGCCGCCTTGCGACGTTCGGACAGCACCAAGGCCGTGCCCAACTTGTCGCCCGGCACGAAACCACCACAACGCTGCGCGACGCGTTCGCGCGCCTGCACCATCGCCGGTGCGGCGGTCAGGCCCAGCCCGGCCAGCACGTTGTTGTCCAAGCGGTAGCCACCCGGATCGACCGCGTACTGCGCGCAATAGTCATAGACACGGCTGAGCATCCAGCGCGCCTCGTGGTTGCCTTCGTCCGCCTGGGCACGCAACCGCTGAGCATAGGCATACAGGTCGGTGGCGTCTTCGATATCGGCGCGGAGATCCAGGGGCAGCCCGGACGGCAATGCGTTGCCACGCTCGAAGGGTGCCAGGCGGCGCGCGAGCGCCTCCGGCATCACCGGCAGCGGCGCCGCACTGTCAGCGGCCGCGACCGCACCTGCCAGATCCGCCGACGCTACCGAAGACGTCGCAGCATGGCCGCTGGCCCGATAACCGGCCACGCCCAGCACGGCCACAGCCGGCAGTACGAGCAACCAGGTTTTCAGGGTCGGAGCGAAGGCCATCGGCGGCGGTAGGCGATGCGGCGCATAGGAAAGCACGAAGTTTAGCAAGGCCCGACGGGCCTGTCTGAACGGGCTTCGTTCATCTCGGAGCGGCATCTCAGGCAATACGGAGACGCCCCGATGGTCTAGCATGGCCCCCTTTCCTGCGATTGCCCCCACCACCATGCCGTTCCTGGAACTGACCCTGCGCTGCACCGAAGCCACCCAGCCCCGCTATGAAAATGCGCTGGAGGACGTTGGTGCACTGGCCGTGACCCTGCTCGATGCCGAGGCCGATACCAGCAACGAACAGGCCATTCTCGAACCGGGCGTGGGCGAGACCCCGCTGTGGGACACGCTGGTGCTGAGCGCACTGTTCCCCGCCGACAGCAACGCGCTGTTGCTGCTGGCCGCACTGGAATCCTTCGATCCGGAGCTGGACTGGAGCAGCGGCAGCTTCCGCGCGGTCGAGGATGAAGACTGGGAACGTGCCTGGCTCGACCAGTTCCAGCCGATGGACTTCGGCAGCCGCACCTGGATCGTGCCGTGGAACCATGAACTGCCCGATGCCGCACAGGCCGCCGATGCCGCCGTGGTGCGGTTGGACCCGGGCCTGGCGTTCGGTTCGGGCACCCACCCGACCACCGCACTGTGCCTGCGCTGGCTGGACCAGTTGGCGGTCGATGGCCTGCTGCAGGGCCAGCGCGTGCTCGACTTCGGTTGCGGCTCGGGCATCCTCGCACTGGCCGCGCTGAAGCTGGGCGCCGCCGAAGCCATCGGCGTGGACAACGATCCGCAGGCCCTGGTCGCCACCGCCGACAATGCCGAGCGCAACGGCGAGCAGGCCCGCATGCATGTGTACCTGCCGCAGGACGAACCGGTCGCGACCTATCCGATCGTGGTCGCCAACATCCTCGCCTCGGCGCTGGATGCGCTGGCCGAACTGCTGGCTGCGCGCGTTGCTGCCGGTGGCCGCATCGCCCTGTCCGGCATCCTGCATGGCCAGGAAGGCGAACTGCTGCAGCGCTATGCAGCATGGTTCGACGATCTGCAGGCCACCCAGGATGGCGACTGGATGCGCATCACCGGCGTGCGCCGCGCCTGATCGTGGTTGAATGACCGCTGGATCCGAGCCCGCGCCCTGAGCATGTCCGAGCCGAACCCACCGCGCCGTCCCCTGGCCACCTTCCTGCGCACGACGCCGGAGGGTGAGCCTGCGCCTGCGACCGATGCGCGTGCGACCGATGCGCGTATGCAGGACGAAGCCGGGCACGCAACGCCCGTGGAGCAGATGCAGGCCGAGCCCATCGACCTGGCACGCCCACCGGCGACAGAGATGCGACACGACGATGACGTTGTCATCGTTGATGAAGCAGCGGCCATCGAACCGGCGCCGGTCGCGGTGCAGGCAACGGCGGTCGCCAGTGATGCCCCCAGCTTCCTCGGCAGCGCGCGCACGCGCACGCTGCCAGCACCCCGCTGGCACTGGCTGCTGGTCGCCGGGCTGGCATTGCTGCTGGTACTGCAGAGCGTGCTGGCCGACCGCGCGCGGCTGGCCGCCGACGCCGGCAACCGCGCATGGCTGGGCACGCTGTGCGGCGTGCTGCGCTGCAGCCTGCCTGCCTGGCACGAACCCGCTGCATTCACCATGACCAGCCGCGAGATCCGCCCCCTGCCGGGCCAGGCCGGTGTGCTGCAGGTACAGGCCAGCATCCGCAACGATGCGCGCTGGGCACAGGCGTGGCCGGACCTGCGGTTGTCATTGTCCGATGCCGATGGCCGGGTGATCGGCAGCGGCGTGTTCACGCCCGCGCAGTACCTGGGCGAGAACCCCGGTGCAGCCCTGCTGGAACCGGGCCAGAGCGCGCGCGTCGCCTTCCGGTTGCAGGAGCCCGCTGCGTCCACCGTCGCATTCACCTTCGACTTCCTCTGACCGGGGAGAGGCGACCAGCCGTGGCAGGCCGGGCACGCTCGCGCTAGACTGGCCGCCACCACCTCGTCCGGCCGCGCGCTCCGCGCGCACGGGCCAACCGAATCGGGAACCCCCTTGAACGCTGTCCTTTCTCGTCCTGACAACAGTCGTGGCGCTCCCCGGCCACCGCTGCGTGAACACGTCGCCCAGTCCGTGCGCCGCTACCTGCGTGACCTTGATGGCTGCGATGCGGACGATGTCTACGAGATCGTGCTGCGCGAGATGGAGATTCCGCTGTTCGTGGAAGTGCTCAACCACTGCGAAGGCAACCAGAGCCGCGCCGCCGCGATGCTGGGCATCCACCGTGCCACCCTGCGCAAGAAGCTGAAGGAATACGGCATCAGCGCGTAAGCGCGCACGAGGGTAGTGCCGGCCGCTGGCCGGCAACCCCATGAACGATGGCAGGATGTTGCAGTTGCCGACCAGCGGCCGGCACTACCGGTAGATCAACGCCATGCGTGGATGAAGGCCCGGCAGAGTAAACCGCCCCCGCCCGCCAGTAGATCCACGCCATGCGTGGATGGAAGCCGGCAGAATCAACCGCCGCCGCCCGCCTTCCAGTAATACCGCACCACGTGGAAGAACACCGGCGCGGCAAAGCACACCGAGTCCAGCCGGTCGAGCATGCCGCCATGGCCCTCGATCATGTGGCCCCAGTCCTTGATGCCACGATCACGCTTGATCGCCGACATCACCAGGCCGCCCCAGAACCCCATCAGGTTGATCAGCAGCGACAGACCGAACGCCTGCAGCGGCGTGAACGGGGTGATCCACCACAGCGCCGCGCCCAGCGCGCTGGCACTCAGCACGCCGCCCACGAAGCCCTCCACCGTCTTCGACGGCGACAGCTTCGGCGCAATCAGATGCCTGCCGAGCAGCTTGCCCCAGATGTACTGCAGCACGTCCGAAGACTGCACCACGATCACCAGGAAGGCGAACAGCAGCACGTTGCGCGACGGGTCATGGCCGGGCACGTGCAGGTTCAGCAGCAGCGGCACATGCGAGATGCAGAACACGCAGATCATCAACCCCCACTGCACCTTCGCGGTCCGCTCCAGGTAGTGCGTGGTATCACCGCCAATGGTCGACAGGATCGGCAGGAACAGGAACGCATAGACCGGAATCAACAGCGTGTACATGCCGTACCAGTCGATCCAGACCAGGTAGTACTGCCACGGCAGCACGATGTAGAACGCGGCCAGCAGCGCGTAGTAGTCGCCCGAGCGGGTCGGCGCCAGGGTGATGAACTCGCGCAGTGCGAACAGCGAGATGATCGCGAACAGCACGATCACCCCGGCACGACCGAAGAACAGCGCCAGCCCGACCACGATCGCCATCACCCACCACGCGCGGATGCGCGAGACCAGGTTGGCGATCACCGCGCTGGGCTGCCCACGCTGGCGCCAGCGCAATGTCTCGGCCACCAGCGTGGCCAGCACCAGCACTGCACCCACGCCAGCAAACAGCAGGCCGGTCTGCTGGCCGACACTCTGCGTGGCCAGGTCGCCGGACACATCGATCAGGAAGCTCATGCCCTGCCCCCGTTCGGCGCCAGGTCCAGCAGCGCCTGCCGGCTGCGGGCCAGGAAGGCGGCCTTGTCCTCGTCGGCCTGCAGCCGCAGCGGCGTACCGAAGGTGGCCGTGCACAGCAGCGGCAGCGGCAGGAACCGGCCCTTGGGCATCACCCGCTTCAGGTTGTCGATCCACACCGGTACGAATTCCAGCTCCGGGCGTTGCCGTGCCAGGTGATAGATGCCGCTCTTGAACGGCAGCAGCGGCTCTTCGCCCACGTTGCGGGTACCTTCCGGAAACAGAATCAGCGAGCAGTCTTCGTCCACCGCGTCACGCAGGGCCTGCAGTGGATCCTGCTGGCGATGGCCGGCCTCGCGCTCGACCAGCACGCCGTTGAACACCGCATCGATCAGGTAGCGACGCAGGCCATCGCGCTGCCAGTATTCGGCCGCGGCCACCGGGCGCACCTGGCGCCGCAGTGCCGGTGGCATCGACGACCAGATCAGCACGAAGTCACCATGGCTGGCGTGGTTGCCGTAATACACGCGCCGTTCGCTGGACGGCGCACAGCCGATCCACAGCGCGCGGGCGCCGGTCACTACATGGATCGCGCCACTGCAGGCGCGCGCAATCAATTCAGCGAACATCGGTCCCTCCCGTTCACGTCTGCGGCCACAACACGGCCAGCACCAGCAGTGCGAACTGCACCGCTGTCAGCAGGTACTGGCGCAGCAGCAGGCGGCGCATGCCGGCCCAGCGCGCATCCCAGCCGCGCAGCGGCGCGTCGGGCTGCATGCGGCGCAGGCCACTGGCGTGCAGCAGCTGGTCGGTGCGGCGCGCGGCGGCGTCACCCTCCAGGCCTTCATCGCGCAGCAGCTGCAGCAGGCTGGCATCCAGCGCCACCCGCCACGCGTGGTAGATCTGTGCGATGCCCGCGGCAACACTGAGCAGCAACACGCCGGCGGCAATCATCGCCAGGCCAGGTTCGGTGCCGAGCAGCAGCAGCGCCACCAGCAGCAGGCCCAGCGACAGGCCGGCCGGCCAACGGCCCTGCCGCAGCAGCAGCTGCATGGTCGCCAGATCGGGAACCCTACTCACGTGCGTGCTCCCGCTGCAGCAGTGATGGCATGCAGATGCGCCGCGCCCAGCACGATGCCCGGACGTGCCGTGCGCACGATCGCCACCGCGGCATCGGTATCGGTGGCACGACCACTGCGCAACAGCCAGGCCGCCACACTGGCAGCACTGCGCGAATAGCCCAGTGCGCAGCACACCAGCAACGGTCCATGCGCACGCAGCCGCTCGATCGCCTCGGCCGCCTCGCGCAACTGGTGCGGCGTGGGCACCACCAGGTCCAGCATCGGCACGCTGGCATACGCCGCGCCCGGTGCACGACAGGACAGTTCGGCACAGGCATCGACCACGCCGACCAAGGGTGCCGGCAATGCAGCGCAGGGAACACGCCCCAGCCATACACCGTCCATCACCGGCACCGGCTGCGGCGCACGCCGCGTCCACAGCCGCGAATTGATCCAGGCCGCACCCAGGTACGGCGCCAGCAACCAGCGTGCCGCCATGGTCAGGCGACCATCGGCACGCTTCTGGAACACCGCCGTACCGAGCCCCGCATACGCCAACGCCACCAGCAGCAGCGATACCACCGGCCACAGCAGCCACAACGCCGCGCCACGCAGAAGCACCACCGGCACCAGCAATGCAGCGGCCCCCAGCAGGTACAGCGCTGCCAGGCGCCAACGTCTGGCGTCACGCGCGGTGCGCCAGGCACGCAAGGGTGGCGTGCCCTGCTCCGGCCACAGCCAGACGCACAGCCAACCGGCCAGCAGGCCGGTCGGGATATCGATGAAATGATGCTGGAACGTGGTCAGCACCGAGACGCCGATCAGCAGCGCCCACACATGCAGTACCCAACGCCACACCCCATGCAGGTACTGCGCGAATTTCACCCACAGCACGATCAGCAACACGATGTGCAGTGATGGCGCCTGGTTGAACGGCTTGTCGAAGCCCAGCAGCACATCGAACAACCAACCGAACACACCGCCGATCTCCGGCCGCTCGAAACTGAAGCGCAGTGGCCACAGCAGGAAGCAGGTCACCGCGATCAACTGTGCACTGAACAACCGCAACGCATGCCGGTCCAGCTCCAACCGTTGCCGGCACAGGAAGAAGGAAACCGCATAGAACAGATCGATCGACCAGTACGGCACGATCGTCCACGGTACGAACGGAATCTGCGTTTCCCATCCGAACGCCATCACCGGCAGTTCGGCATGGCGGCCAGCCATCCAGTTGGCGAAGCCATAGCTGGCGAAGAAGAATGGGCCCAGCAGGGCCAGCCACAACAGGGCGCGCCGCCAGGGGCGCCCCTCTGCGGCCAGCGGGGATGCGGCGAGCGTCGCCATCACGCGGTCCGGCGCGCCAGCGACACCGTGAAGATGCCGAAGTCGTCGATACGCTGCGCCACCTTCTCGAACCCGGCCAGGCGCACCAGCTCGTCCATTTCCTGCTGGGTACGGCGGCGCATCACCCACGCGGCGCCGCCACGGTGGCTGGTCAGTGCGCGTGCGATGAACTCCAGCTGCGGGTGCCACGGCTGGCCGGTATAGGCCAGGTAGCCGCCCGCCGGCACCGTCGCAGCAATGCCCTGCAGCGAGCGCAGCACCGCATCGTTGTCGGGGAACAGTTCGTACAGGCCCGATACCACGGCCAGCGTCGGTGCTGGATCGACCTTGGCCAGCTGTGCCGGGTCGAACGCATCACCCTGCTCGAAGCGCGCGATGTCGGCCGCCCCCAGGCGCTCGATCAAGGCCTGACCCTGGGTGACGTTCAGATCACTGAAGTCTCGCAGCACGATGCGCTCGGCGCGCTGTTCGCCCTGGCCCAGCGCTTCCAGCACGTAGCGGCCATGGCCGGCAGCCACGTCCAGCACGCGCACCGGCGTGCCCTGCCCGCGCAGGCGCTGGGCAGTGTCGCGCAGCAGTTCCTGCAGGTGCTGGCCGCGAATGCGGATGCCGCGCCAGCCGATCGCATCCAGATAGTTGCGATCGACCATGCGCCCCAACGGGCCCTTGCCGCGCGCCTCATCGCGATAGATGTAGTCGAGCGTGCTGCCCGAATCGAATCCGGTCTGCAGGCCCAGCGCGATGCCTTCGGACAACGTTCCGCCGAAGCGCAGGCCGCCACGTACCACGCGCCAGCGCAGGTCGGCCAGGCTGTTGCGTTCCGGTGGCCAGGCCAGGATCTCCGATTCTTCGAAAGTCGGCCCATGGCGGTGCGCATCGCGCCGCGACAGTTCGCGCAGCGGCTCGGCGAAACGTGCCTGGATGAAACTGCGGATACGCGCCAGCGCCGGCGCCCGATCGCGCTCGCCCAGCGTGTCGTGGAAGAAGCCCGGCAGATGCACGCGCTCCTTGATCGGGCTGGACAGGCGCTCGTAGAAGCGGTCCTGCGGGCCACGGTGCACCACGAAATCCGAGCCGGACACCAGCAGCTGCACCGGCACGCTGATCGCCTGCGCATCGGCGACGATGCGGTCGGCTGCTTCGTACAGGCCCAGCAGCACGCGCACCGAGATCGGCCGGGTGATCAGCGGATCGGTGCGGTAGCTTTCCACCCGCGCCGGATCGTGGGTCAGCCACTGCGGCTTGACGTAGCTGTTGACGAAGAAGTTGCCGCGCAGCTTCTGCATCAAGGCCAGGCCCGGGCGTGCGAACGGCACGTACAGCTTCACCTTGAACGCCGGCGAAGCCATCACCAGCGCACGCAGGCGTGGCGCGTAATCGTGCACCCAGGTCGCGGCGACCACCGCCCCCACGCTCTGCGCGATCACCACGATGTCCTGCACCGCGATGCCGTGCTCGGCACCGATGTGGGCGATGAAGCTGTCCAGATCGCGCACCAGCGCCGGGAAGCCCGGGGCATCGCCTCGTGCGCCGGGCGAACGCCCATTACCGCGTGCATCCCAGGCGAAGAAGGCGGTGTCGGGCAGGTCCAGCTCATCGACCAGGTGGGTGACCCGGCCAGAATGTTCATGGCCGCGATGCAGCAGCACGACAGCCTTGGTGGCTGGGGTCGCGGTGGTGCTCGCCCAGTACCGGTAGAACAGCGGTACCTGGTCGAAGCTGTGGAATTCCCGTTCCTGCGCCTGACGCATGCAATCTCCTGATTGTCTTTTTGTATCTGCTTGATTAATTCGGCGAAACCGCCGCTTCCCGCAGTCCGCGACGGACGCGATTGATCATCGTCAGCACGCACAGCACCGCCATGGCCGCGGCCACGCCAGTGACAGTCATCGCAGCCCCCCAGCCGAACGCCAGCAGCAGGCCCAGCACGCCGATGACGAACGCGCGGTCGCTCTTGCCCATCGGGCCGTCATAGCGGCGGCTGGCACCGACCATCAGCCCCAGCACCCCGGTGTACTCGCTCAGGGCCGCCGTCCAGGCCAGCAGCCACAGCGCTTCCGGGCGCACGCCCGGCACGCTGAGCAGGCTCAGGTACAGCGCCGCGCCGGCGATCACATCGCACAGCTCGTTCAGATAGGCGCCCAGCCTCGACTGCTGGCCGAACTCGCGGGCCAGCATGCCGTCCACCGCGTTGAGTGCCATGCGCAGCAGCATCCACAGCGGCAGCAGCAGGTACAGCAGGGGCT
The DNA here is from genome assembly GCF_056480785.1 of Stenotrophomonas sp. 99219_Sma. Lineage (NCBI taxonomy): Bacteria > Pseudomonadati > Pseudomonadota > Gammaproteobacteria > Lysobacterales > Lysobacteraceae > Stenotrophomonas > Stenotrophomonas sp. 99219_Sma. The sequence continues at coordinate 4,177,892 of NZ_CM151117.1, forward strand.
GGGACGGCGCGCAGCACCACACGGCGGCGGCCACCATCAGCGAGACCACGGCGGCGGCCACGGTCACCGTATTGGCGGTGATCCCCATGCGGTACAGACCGCGTACGGCTGGACGCAACAGGTCCTGGAAACGTCCTTTCAATGCATAGATCGACATGATCCGTACCCGCTGATCCTTGGCAGTGCGGGCACAGCCTACCCCATCGTCGGCAGATTCCGACAACCCGGCTCCGGTCCACAGCCCAGCCCCCGGACCGGTCCGGATCGATGTGCCCGACCCGGCCTTACGTCGATTGCCATGGCAAATTGCCCCTTCCAGCGCCCGCCACCGGCCCCCACCGCCTACAATATCGGCCCCGCTCCGCTGCCGATTCTGTCCCATGACTGCTGATCTGTTGCCCGTCCGCCGGGCCCTCCTCTCCGTTTCCGACAAGACCGGTCTGGTCGAGCTGGCCACTGCGCTGGCGGCACGCGGCGTGGAGCTGCTGTCCACCGGCGGCACCGCCAAGGCGATCCGCGATGCCGGCCTGGCCGTGAAGGACGTGGCCGACGTCACCGGCTTCCCGGAAATGATGGACGGCCGGGTCAAGACCCTGCACCCGATGGTGCACGGCGGCCTGCTGGGCCGTTCGGGCCTGGATGATGCGGTGATGGCCGAGCACGGCATCGGTGCCATCGACCTGCTGGTGCTGAACCTGTACCCGTTCGAGTCGGTCACCGCCAAGGCCGATTGCACCCTGGCCGACGCGGTCGAGAACATCGACATCGGCGGCCCGGCCATGCTGCGCTCGGCGGCCAAGAACTTCGCCCGCGTGGCGGTGTCCACCGATCCGTCGCAGTACGCCGAGCTGCTGGCCTCGCTGGAGGCCAACAACGGCCAGCTGTCGGCTGCCACCCGCTTCGCGTTCTCGGTGGCCGCGTTCAACCGCGTCGCCCAGTACGACGCCGCGATCAGCAACTACCTGTCGGCGGTCACCGCCACCGACGCTGTGGTGCCGGCGCGTACCGAGTACCCGGCACAGATGAACTCCACCTTCGTGAAGGTGATGGACCTGCGCTACGGCGAGAACCCGCACCAGAGCGGCGCGTTCTACCGCGACCTGTATCCGGTGCCGGGCACGCTGGCCACCTTCCAGCAGCTGCAGGGCAAGGAACTGAGCTACAACAACCTGGCCGATGCCGACGCGGCGTGGGAATGCGTGCGCCAGTTCGATGCGCCGGCCTGCGTCATCGTCAAGCACGCCAACCCGTGCGGCGTGGCGGTCGGTGCCGGCAATGGCGATGCCTACGAGCTGGCCTACGCCACCGACCCGACCAGCGCCTTCGGCGGCATCATTGCCTTCAACAAACCGCTGGACGCCGCCACTGCCAAGGTGATCCTGGACCGCCAGTTCGTGGAAGTGCTGATCGCCCCGGACTACGAGCCGGCCGCGCTGGAGTACGCGCAGAAGAAGGCCAACGTGCGCGTGCTGCGCATCCCGCATGGTGATGGCCTGAACAACTTCGACAGCAAGCGCGTCGGCTCGGGCCTGCTGCTGCAGTCCTCGGACAACCGCGGCATGACCCGCGACGAGCTGAAGGTGGTCAGCAAGCTGGCGCCGACCGACAAGCAGTTCACCGACCTGCTGTTCGCCTGGAAGGTGGCCAAGTTCGTGAAGTCCAACGCGATTGTGTACGCCAAGGACAACCGTACGATTGGCGTGGGCGCCGGCCAGATGAGCCGCGTGTACTCGGCCCGCATCGCCGGCATCAAGGCCGCCGATGCGAACCTGGTGGTCGAGGGCTCGGTGATGGCCTCCGACGCGTTCTTCCCGTTCCGCGACGGCATCGATGCCGCTGCCGCCGCCGGCATCAAGGCGGTCATCCAGCCGGGCGGTTCGATGCGCGATGCCGAAGTGATCGCCGCCGCCGACGAACATGGCCTGGCCATGGTGTTCACCGGCGTGCGCCACTTCCGCCACTGATCCGCATCACGAAGCCGGGCCCTGCCCGGCTTTTCTCTTCCGTACCCGAGAACCCTGTCCCATGAAGATCCTCGTCATCGGCTCTGGCGGCCGCGAACACGCCCTGGCATGGAAGCTGGCCCAGTCCTCCCGTGTCACCGAAGTGATCGTGGCACCCGGCAACGCCGGCACCGCCAGCGAAGACAAGTGCCGCAACGTGGCGGTGAAAGTCACCGACATCGACGGTCTGCTGGCGCTTGCCCAGGCCGAAGGCGTGGCACTGACCGTGGTCGGCCCTGAAGTACCGCTGGTGGCTGGCGTGGTAGACCGCTTCCGCGCCGCCGGCCTGCGCATCTTCGGGCCGACCGCCGCCGCTGCGCAGCTGGAAGGCAGCAAGGCCTACGCCAAGGACTTCCTGGCCCGCCACAACATCCCCACCGCGTTCTACGCCGTGCACACCGACGTGGACGCCGCCCTGGCCTACATCCGCGAGAAGGGCGCGCCGATCGTGGTCAAGGCCGATGGCCTGGCCGCCGGCAAGGGCGTGATCGTGGCGATGACCCTGGCCGAAGCCGAGGACGCGGTACGTGACATGCTCTCGGGCAACGCGTTCGGCGATGCCGGTGCGCGCGTGGTGATCGAGGAATTCCTCGACGGCGAGGAAGCCAGCTTCATTTCGATGGTGGACGGCGTGCATGCGCTGCCGATGGCCACCTCGCAGGACCACAAGCGCGTCGGCGACGGCGATACCGGCCCGAACACCGGCGGCATGGGCGCCTATTCGCCGGCCCCGGTGGTGACGCCGGAGGTGCATGCACGGGTGATGCGCGAGGTGGTGAACCCCACCGTGCAGGGCATGATCGCCGACGGCATCCCGTTCACCGGCTTCCTCTACGCCGGCCTGATGATCGATGCCAGCGGCGCGCCGAAGGTGATCGAATTCAACGTGCGCTTCGGCGATCCGGAAACCCAGCCGGTGATGCTGCGCCTGCAGTCGGATCTGGTGGAGCTGGTGGAAGCCGCCATCGATGGCCGGCTGGATCAGGTGGAAGCACACTGGGATCCGCGCCCGTCGCTGGGCGTGGTGCTGGCCGCGAAGCCCTACCCGGAAGCACCGATCACCGGTGACGTGATTTCCGGCCTGGATGATGTGCCGGCCAGTGCCAAGGTGTTCCATGCCGGTACGGCATTGGATGCGCAGGGCCAGGTCGTCAGCGCCGGCGGCCGCGTTCTGTGCGTGGCCGCACTGGGCGACAGCGTGCGCGACGCGCAGGCGAATGCGTATGCAGGCGTGGCCAAGGTGACCTGGGCCAATGAGTTCCACCGCAACGACATCGGCTGGCGGGCGATCGCACGCGAGGGCTGAGGTCCGGCGCCGCAGCCACGCATGGCGTGGCTCTACAGGCGCCACACCGCCGGGGTAGATCCACGCCATGCGTGGATTGAACACCTCGGAAAAGCAAAGGCCCGGCAGAACCGGGCCTTTGCTTTACAGGACTGCTTCGAGTCCCTTCCGATCAATCAGGTTAAGCAACTTCAGTGACGGTCCGCTGGGCTTCTTTTCGCCCTGCTCCCAGCTGCGTACGGTGGAAACGCTGGTATTGAGAACTCCCGCAAAGACCGGCTGACTGAGCTGCAATGACGTACGCAGGGCACGTATCTGGGCACTGCTGTACTCAGGCACCGGCTCAAGGCAAAGCGCTTCGTAGCTGCTCAATCGACGTTTATCGATGAAACCATGCGCGTGCAGACTCACAGCGGCATCATGCACCGCTTCAAGAAGCGCACTTTTCGCGCGCCGTCGCTCAGGGGTCTTCGTCATGGTCGATCTCCTGTAGATCCCCGTACTCCACGGCACGATTCAACTGCGCCGCACTCATTTTCAGGAACTCCGATGCGTACAACTGCAGCGCATCGCGTTCCGCATTCGTGATCGCAGCACGCTCATTCTTCTCGTAGCCGAAAAGTAAGAACCAATGCCCGCCTCGCTGTGTGGCGACGATGATTCGAACGCTCCCACGCTTTCCTCGCCCCGGCAAGGCAACGCGCTTCTTGAAGATTCCGCCGCCAAGATCAGCATCCACCAGACCCGCTTCCATTTCACGTACCGACCGGTACAGCGCAGCGTCGGACAGGGTGGTCCTGCGCATGCTGCGATTGAAACTTCGTGTGAGGAAGACGCGTGGCATGATCATACCGTGCCACTGCGTGGTACAGCGTGAACATCAGCATCCAGCACATGATCAGGTCGGCGCAACCACCGTCCTGGCGTCAGAATAGAGCCAAGTCATGCGTAGCTAAGCCCCACAAACGAAAAAGGCCCGGCACTGCTGCCGAGCCTTTCACAATTGCGACGCCTTTCCGCTTACGCGGTGAACAGCGCCTTCATCTTCTTCAGCGCGTTCGCTTCAACCTGGCGGATACGCTCGGCCGACACGCCGTATTCGTCAGCCAGTTCCTGCAGGGTCACCTTGCTGTCCGCATCCAGCCAGCGGCGGCGGATGATGTCGCGCGAGCGCGCATCCAGCTCGGCCAGGCCTTCGCGCAGCAGCTGCATCTGGTTGTCTTCGCTGTCTGCACGTTCGTAGGCCATCGACGGGTCTTCGTCGTTGGCAACCAGGTACGCAGCCGGCGACGGCGGCGCGTGTTCGTTGTCTTCGTCGGCCGGCGCATCGAAACCGATATCGCGACCGGACAGGCGCGACTCCATTTCCATGACCTCGCGCTCGGACACGTTCAGGTCCTTCGCCACCGCGCTGACCTCAGCCGCGTTCATCCAGCCCAGGCGCGTCTTCGACTTGCGCAGGTTGAAGAACAGCTTGCGCTGCGCCTTGGTGGTGGCGACCTTCACGATGCGCCAGTTCTTCAGGATGAACTCGTGCATCTCGGCACGGATCCAGTGCACGGCAAAGGAGACCAGGCGCACGCCCATGTCCGGGTCGAAGCGCTTGACCGCCTTCATCAGGCCGATGTTGCCTTCCTGGATCAGGTCGCCCAGCGCAAGGCCGTAGCCGTTGTAGCCGCGGGCCACGTGCACCACGAAGCGCAGGTGCGAATGCACCAGCTCGCGGGCGGCGTCCAGATCGTTGCCGTCGCGGAAGCGACGGGCCAGGTCCTGTTCGTCATCGACCGACAGCACCGGAATCTGGTGCACGGCACCGATGTAGGCGTCCAGCGAACCGAGCGCACTGGGAATCGGGAGATTGTTTGCCACAAGGGCAGTAGAGGTGTTCTGGCTCATAGGCACCCATCTTAGCAGTCCGGCATTTGGACTGCTAAAGGAGGAAAAAGTTCCAGCATCCTATTGATGCAACACTGGTCCCAAACAGAGCCCTACCGTAGCGCGATTTGATGACAGTGGCGAGCACGCTTTTCGGGATTCACAATCCCTTGGAATTCAATCAATTACCTGCTGGAAACCGGCCGATTCCGGTCAAGCGGAGCTGAACGGGCCGTCCGCAAAGCCCATTCAGGCCCGGAAACGTTGCCCGGCGTTCAGCCCCGGTCACCCGCCGGCGGTCAGAGCGCCGAACGCGGCGGCAGCGACCAGTCGATCGGGGCCTGGCCGCGGCGCTGCAGGTACTCGTTGGCCATCGAGAAATGCTGGCAGCCCAGGAAGCCGCGGTGGGCCGACAGCGGCGACGGGTGCGGCGACTTCAGCACACGGTGGCGGCGGGTGTCGATGACCTTGCCCTTCTTCTGCGCGTACGCGCCCCAGAGCATGAACACCAGGCCGTCGCGTTCGCGGTTGAGCACATCCACCACGTGGTCGGTGAAACCTTCCCAGCCACGCCCCTGGTGGGCACCGGCCTGGCCCTCTTCCACCGTCAGCACGGCATTGAGCAGCAGCACACCGCGCTGCGCCCACGGGATCAGGCAGCCATGGTCCGGACGCGGGATACCGAGATCGCTCTCGATCTCCTTGTAGATGTTCAGCAGCGACGGCGGCACCGGCACTCCGGGCGCCACCGAGAAGCTCAGCCCATGCGCCTGACCGCGGCCGTGGTACGGGTCCTGGCCGAGGATCACCACCTTCACCTGCTCGAACGGCGTGGCATCGAACGCAGCGAAGATCTGCGGGCCGGGCGGGAACACCGCCGCACCGCTGGCCTTGCGCTGGCGCAGGAAGCTGGACAGCTCGCGCATCTGCGGCTGCATCAGGTAATCGCCGACATGCTGCTTCCAGCTCGGCTCGAGCTGGATCGTCGGGGTGCCGGCTACTTCATCAATCATCACGCCACTTCATCGAATCAGGGGTCCATCGTTCAACCGGGCCAGGCGCAGCTGGAACAGCACCTTGGTGACCAGCAGGCGCTCTTCGATCGGCTTGAGCACCAGGTCGTTGGCACCGGACTGCAGCAGCCCGGTCTGGTTGTGCGGGTTGCCATCGCCGGTCATCACCAGCACCGGCAGGCGACGCTTGCCGTAGCCGAAGTCCACGCGCACGCGCTGCACCACGTCGCGACCGCTCAGTTCGCCCTTCAGGGTGACGTCGGTCAGCACCAGGTCGATGCGGTGGCGACTGCGGCCCAGCGACTCGGCAGTGAGCAGGGTGAACGCCTCTTCGGCGCTGACCACGTGCAGCACGTTCAACTGCTGGCGTTCCAGCATGCGCTTGGTAGCCTCGGCGACCACGCGGCTGTCCTCGATATAGAGGATGGTGGCGCCGGGAATGGTCTGCGGCTGCACGTAGCCGCGGATGAAGGTCGCCAGTGCCTCGTGGCCCAGCGCCTTGTCGAAATAGTCGGTGACGTACTCGGTGAAGCGGCGCTGCTCCAGGTGCTGCTGGGCATCGCCGGAGACCACGATCACCGGCACATAGGCCTGGCCGGCCGCTTCGCGCACCATCCGCGCCAGCGCCAGGCCGTCGCCATCGCGCAGGGTCAGCGAGGTGGTCACCAGATCCACCGGGCCCTGCGCCAGCGCCAGCTGCGCATCCTCGATGCTGTCGCAGCCGATCACTTCCACGCCCGGCAGGTCGCGCTGCAGGACGTCGGCGATCAGCTTGCGGACCAGCTTTGACCCATCGACCACCATCACCCGCGTCGCGGGCCCTTCAAGGTGCTTCAGCGCTTGCGGTTGCATGCCGGTCTCAGGTGTCGGTCGGGCGGGTCTGGCGAAGGAAATGGCCGGTCACCAGCCACGCGCCCAGCCAGCCCAGCAGCAGTGTGCCGAGCAGGACCAGGCTGCCATGCAGCAGGTCCAGGCCGTGCAGCACGAACGGGCTGCCGTAGCTGCGCGAGAGTTCGGCCAGCGGCACGCGCAAGGCGGCGCCGGCCGCAGCAATCAGGGCCAGCGCCACCGCGCCGGCACCCAGGCCATACCACGCGCCCAGGTACAGGAACGGGCGGCGGATGAAGCCATCACTGGCGCCGAGCAGCTGCAGCACGCCGATCTCTTCGCGGCGGGCCTGGATGTCCAGGCGCACGGTGTTGCCGACCACCAGCGCGGCGCCCACGCCGAGCAGCACCGACAGCACCTGCACCAGCCGCGCACCGAACGCCAGCCAGGCATCCAGGCGCTGCCGCCACAGCGCATCGTGCTGCACCAGGTCGGCCTCGGGCAGGCTTTCCAGCGCGCGCGCCAGGCGTGCGTCGTCCTTGCCCTGGCCCGGGGTGATCACCAGCAGCGAGGGCAGCGGGTTGTCGTTGAGTGCATCGATCGCCTCGCCGAGGCCGGCATCGCGCAGTTCCTGCAGGCCCTGCTCCGGCGTGCGCACGTTCACTTCGGCCACGTCATCGCGATCGCGCAGCTGGCCGGCCAGGCGCAGCGCGCCGGGACCATCGACGTTGCCCTTCAGGAACACGTTGATGTCGCGCGACTGCTGCACGCTGCCGGCGAACTGCTTGAGGTTGTCCAGCGCGATCGACAGGCCCAGCGGCAGGGCCAGCGCCAGCGCCATGACCATCACCGTCAGCAGGGTCGCCCACGGCTTGCGGCAGGCGCGGCCGAGGCTGAACACCACGCTGTGCACGTGGTGCTGGAACCAGACGCCCACACGCGACGGGGCGGCGGCTTCGCTGTTTTCGTTCTTCGCCATCGATTACTCCGCCAGGTCCTGCGGCGAGATGTCATCCACCAGCCGGCCGTGGTCAAGGATCAGCACGCGCTTGCGCATGCGGCGCAGCAGCGGCAGGTCGTGACTGACCACCAGCACGCTGGTGCCGCGCGCGGGCAGCTCGGCGAACAGGGCCATGATCTCCGCCGCCAGGGTCGGGTCGAGGTTGCCGGTCGGCTCATCGGCCACCAGCAGCTTGGGCTCACCGACAATGGCGCGGGCGATGCCGACGCGCTGCTGCTCACCGGCCGACAGCTGCGAGGGCAGCGCCTTCTCGCGATGGCCCAGGCCCATCCGCTCGAGCACCGAGCGCACGCGCTTGTTGATGTCGCTACGGCGGGTGCCGCGCAGGATCAGCGGCAGCGCCACGTTCTCGGCAATAGAGCGGTCCATCAGCAGGCGGTGGTCCTGGTAGACCGCGCCGACCGCGCGTCGATGGCGGGGCACGTCGCCACCGCGCACCTTCAGCAGGTTGCGCTCGTCGAACACCACCGCGCCGCGGCTGGGCCGCTCGTCCAGGTGGATCAACTTGAGCAGGGTGCTCTTGCCCGCACCGGAATGGCCGGTGACGAACAGCATCTCGCCCGGCGCGACCTCGAAGCTGACATCGGTCAGCGCCTCGTGGCCACCGGCGTACTGTTTGCTGACATTGTCGAAGCGCAGGACACTCATGCCCCGATTATGCAGGACCGGCGCGACGTCGTGGAGACGGTCGCGCCATCGGTAGTGCCGGCCGCTGGCCGGCAGCGGTGTGGGTTGCCGGCCAGGGTGGGTGCCGACCGTTGGTCGGCACACCGGTCAAGGTCACCCGACCAACGGTCGGGTGCTACCCGCTGATCGGCAGCGCCGATCAGCTACCCGACAGCATCCGGCGGATCTTGCGGCCGATGCGGGTCAGGAACGAATCGCCGGTATCAGCAGCCGTGCGCACCGGCTTGGCCACCACCTGCACCGGGGTGACCGGGCTGGAGCCATTGCCGGCGGCGTTCTGCACACCCTCGGCACCTTCGACCGGACGGCCGTGGCGACGACGACGGCGCTTGCGCGGCTTGTGCTCACCGTCCACCGCACCTTCCGGTGCGCCTTCAGCACGCGGCGGGCGCGGCGGACGCGGGGCCTGCGCGGCAGCGCCTTCGGCACCGGCGGCCGGGGCGGCAGCGCCCTGCTCGCCTTCCACGCGCGGCTTGCGCGGGCCACGCGAACGGCGCTCGCCGCTGCGCTCACCGTCGCGGCCACCGCGGCCACCACCACTGCCGGAACGGCCGCCACTGCGGCCACCGCCACGGCGCTCTTCCTCGGCAGCGCGGGCTTCGCGCGCTTCGCGGAAGATCTGGCCGACGCTTTCGTTGTCCTCGCCTTCCTCGCCCGCAGCCGGGGCCGGGCGTTCCGGGCGCGGCAGCGGGGTCAGCAGTTCCTTGGTGACCGGCTCGGACGGAATCTTCTGCTCGATGTAGGCCTCGATGTCCGGCAGGCCCATCGCATAGCGTTCGCAGGCGAAGCTGATCGCATCGCCCTCTTCGCCCAGGCGCGCGGTACGGCCGATGCGGTGCACGTAGTCTTCGGCGTCGAACGGCAGGTCGTAGTTGTAGACGTACTTGATGCCATCAATGTGCAGGCCACGCGCGGCCACGTCGGTGGCCACCAGGATTTCCAGCTGGCCCTTCTGGAAGCGGTTGAGCAGGCTCTCACGCTTCTTCTGCGGCACGTCGCCGGACAGCACGCCGACGCGGTAGCCGGCCTTTTCCAGCGAACGGGCGACGCGTTCGACGAACACCTTGGTGTTGACGAAGACCATGGTGCGCGCGCCTTCGCTGCGCGACAGCAGGCCCAGCAGCAGCGGGATCTTCTCGTCGTCCGCCGGGAAGTAGATGCGCTGGCGCACGCGCGCGGCGGTGATGGTCTCGGCTTCAACCACCAGCTTCTGCGGTTCGTTCATGTGCTCGTAGGCCAGCTCCAGCACGCGGTGGCTGAGGGTGGCACTGAACAGCAGGGTCTGGCGGGTGGTGCGCTCGGGCATGCGGCGCAGCAGGAAGCGGATGTCCTTGATGAAGCCCAGGTCGAACATGCGGTCGGCTTCGTCCAGCACGCAGATCTCGCAGGCGTGCAGCGAGACCACCTTGTGCTGCTTCACGTAGTCGATCAGGCGGCCCGGGGTGGCGATGATCACGTCCACGCCCTGCTGCAGCAGTTCGCGCTGCTTGTCGTAATCCACGCCGCCGTAGACCAGGGCGAAACGCAGGCCCAGGTCGGAACCGAACTTCACTGCATCCTTGTGGATCTGGATGGCCAGTTCGCGGGTCGGGGCGAGGATCAGCGCGCGCGGATCCTCCGGCTTGCGGTCGGCCAGGGCCGGACGCGTCAGCAGGCGGTTCACGACAGCGACCAGGAAGGCCAGGGTCTTGCCGGTGCCGGTCTGGGCCTGGCCGGCAACATCACCACCGGGCAGCGCGACCGGCAGGGTCAGCGCCTGGATCGGGGTGCAGCGGGTGAATCCGGCTCCTTCAAGGCCGGCCTGCAGGGCCGGATGCAGCTCGAAGGAGGAGAAGGTCAAATCGGTCAGCGGTTTGTCGCTCATGAGTCCGTCTTGGTATGGCCGCCGGCCCGTGGGGCGGCTGGCACTTCATCGTCTAGGGGCACCGTCGCAAACTGCGGCCCCTGCGGCGGGTTGGCAGGCTGGGACCACCCGGTCCGCGCGCCGCACAATGCCCCAGTTTAACGCACTCGGGCCGGCAAACCGGAATGAGCTGTCTCATAAAGTCAAGAGACGGCACCCTTCACCCAGCCACACCGGACTTGAACGGCCCTGCCAGGGCCGCTGGTATCGCCCGCTGCCAGCCCCATGTACAGGAAGACAGTGAAATCCGACACATACCAGGCATCGAAGCGATCACGATACGCTGGGTTCCAGCCGGCGCCTGTCCCCGCCCTGCGATAGGGGTACACTGCCGGCCGTGAGCGTCCAGGCATCCCGCCGAACGCACCGCGGCAGTGCGCCGCGAGGCAACGACGAGGGTCGCGCCACCGGGCATGGCCCAGTTCACCCACCTCCGGCATGGCCGGGTGCAATCCAAGACGAGAAACCAAGATGAGCGACAAGGTTGTACATGTCGGCGACGCCGACTTTGATAGCGCAGTGCTGAATTCCAAGGAACCGGTGCTGGTCGATTTCTGGGCCGAGTGGTGTGGCCCGTGCAAGATGATCGCCCCGGCGCTGGACGAACTGGCCGATGCCTACCAGGGCCGCGCCAAGATCGCCAAGGTCAACGTCGACCACAACCGTGCGCTGGCCGCCAAGTACCACGTGCGTTCGATTCCGTACCTGGTCGTGTTCAAGGACGGCGAGAAGGTCGGCGAGCAGATCGGTGCGGTGGGCAAGGCCCAGCTGGCCGGCCTGCTGGACAAGGCCCTGGCCTGATCCTGCTGTTCTCCGGCAGCCGCCGACCGCGGCTGCCGGCGGGCGCCCCGCGCCCATGATGAATGCTGTTCCCGGCGACCCTTGCGTGGCGCCGCAGGCCGATGATAGTGTCGGCATATCCGGCCGCGTTCGCGTGCCGCACCCTCTGGACGCAGTTTCTTCCAGACCCATTCCCAACGTTCGCCGCCCCAGCCGGGCGCTCGCACCTTCAAGCGAGGAATAACGCTCTTGTCCGATAACACTTCCGAAACCGGCAGCGCCGATGCGCCCGCCGAAAAGCGCGTGCGCAAGCCCCGCGTGAGCAAGGCCGCCGCTCCGGCAGCCGCCGAAACCAGCGCCGCGCCGGCGCAGCCGACCCTGCCGCTGGCCGCCGCGCCCGAGGCACCGGCTGCGGCCCCTGCACCGAGCGCGCCCGCCGCCGAGGCCCCTGCCAGCAGTGGCGGTGGCGAAGGCGGTGAGGGTCGCGAATCCGGCCAGCCGCGCCAGCAGAACCACCAGGGGGGCGGCCAGAACCAGGGCCAGAACCCGTACAACCAGAACGGCCAGCAGGGCCAGGGGCAAGGTCAGGGCAACCGCCGTGACCGCTTCCGCAACCGCCGCGACCGTGACCGCAACAACCGCTTCCGCGACGATGGCCTGCCCAACGACGGCGGCGAGCAGCAGCCGTTCGTGCCGCGCCCGCACGCCAACGTACCCGAAGGCTTCCCGGTCTACTCGCTGAGCGACCTCAAGCGCATGCCGGCACAGAAGCTGCTGGAAATCGCCGAGCAGCTGCAGATCTCCGAAGGCGTGGCCCGTGCCCGCAAGCAGGACGTGATCTTCGCCCTGCTGAAGGTGCTGACCCGCCACGGTGACGGCGTTGCCGCCGATGGCGTGCTGGAAATCCTGCCGGACGGCTTCGGCTTCCTGCGCGCGGCTGAAGCCAGCTACCTGGCCGGCCCGGACGACACCTACATCTCGCCCAGCCAGATCCGCCGCTTCAACCTGCGCACCGGCGACCACATCTCCGGCCGCATCCGCTTCCCGAAGGACGGCGAGCGCTACTTCGCGCTGAACATCGTCGACACCATCAACGGCGAGCCGATCGAAGCGTCGAAGAACAAGGTGCTGTTCGAGAACCTGACCGCACTGTTCCCGCGCCGCCGCTTCACCCTGGAGCGCGGCAACGGTTCGTCGGAAGACATCACCGGCCGCATCCTCGACCTGATGGCCCCGCAGGGCAAGGGCCAGCGCTCGCTCATCGTGTCGCAGCCGAAGGCCGGCAAGACCATGATGATGCAGCAGGTCGCCACCGCCATCACCACCAACCATCCGGACGTGCACCTGATCGTGCTGCTGATCGACGAGCGCCCGGAAGAAGTGACCGAAATGCAGCGCACCGTGCGCGGCGAGGTCATCAGCTCGACCTTCGACGAGCCGGCCGCGCGCCACGTGCAGGTGGCCGAAATGGTCATCGAGCGCGCCAAGCGCCTGGTCGAGCACAAGAAGGACGTGGTGATCCTGCTCGACTCGATCACCCGCCTGGCCCGCGCCTACAACAACGTGGTGCCGAGCTCGGGCAAGGTGCTGACCGGTGGTGTCGACGCCAACGCCCTGCACCGCCCGAAGCGCTTCTTCGGTGCCGCGCGCAACGTGGAAGAAGGCGGCAGCCTGACCATCATCGCCACCGCGCTTGTCGACACCGGCTCGAAGATGGACGAGGTGATCTACGAAGAGTTCAAGGGCACCGGCAACAGCGAAGTGCACCTGAGCCGCCGTATCGCTGAAAAGCGCGTGTTCCCGGCCATCGACATCAACCGTTCCGGCACCCGCCGCGAAGACCTGCTGATCGAACCGGAGCTGCTGCAGAAGATCTGGATCCTGCGCAAGCTGCTGCATCCGATGGATGAAATGGCCGCGATGGAGTTCCTGCTGGACAAGATGAAGAACACCAAGTCCAACGACGAGTTCTTCGGTTCGATGAAGCGCTGATCCCTGGCGCTGCATCAGAAGAAACCTGCCGCTCGCTGCGGCAGGTTTTTTTTTGCCTGCAGGGCGACGCACTTCACTTCGCTCGCGCCCGCTTTTGGCGATAATCCGCGCGATACCCTGCCCGGCCCCCGTGGGCCCTGCCACCGATTCCCGCTGTCGCCCCTTCCGGAGAACCGGTCGGGTCCAGCCTCCTGCCGGATCCGTCGACGCATGCGAACGCTGTCCCCCCGCCTCAACCTGGGCAAGCTGATCCTCGCCCTGGCCCTGCTCAGCGCCATCATCGCGCTGGCCAATACCCTGCTGGCCAGCTACCGCGTGCAGCGCGACCAGCTGGTCGGCAACACCCTGGAAGCCAACCGCGTCTACGCCACCAAGCTGGCCGAGACCACCCAGAACTTCCTGCTGGCCGCGCAGCAGCAGCTGGCCTATGCCGCGACCCGCCTGGGCGAGGACGACCTTGATCCGAAGCAGGCCCAGGATGAAGCCAGCCGCCTGCAGCTGCAGTCCAGCAGCTTCAACTCCTCACTGGTGGTGGACGCCGACGGCCTGGTGATCGCCACCTCGCCGCAGACCCTGCAGCTGCAGGGTGAGGTGCTGCACAGTGTCGGCAACAACGCGGCACTGGCGGCGCGCCAGCCGATGATCAGCGACCCGTACCAGTCGGCCACCGGCAAGCTGCTGGTCTCGCTGTCGCACCCGATCTTCGACCGCCAGGGCCGCTATCGCGGCTATGTCAGCGGCACCCTGTACCTGCGCCAGCGCAGTGCACTGCACACGCTGCTGGGCAAGCACTACTACCGCGACGGTTCCTACCTGTACGTGGTGGACCGCAATGGCCGCCTGCTGTACCACGCCGATGGCAAGCGGGTGGGTGACTACGTGGTCGGCAACCCGGCGGTGAAGGCCGTGGTGCGCGGAGAACGGGGCGCACAGCAGGTACGCAACAACCGCGGCGTGTCGATGCTGGCCGGCTATGCACCGGTGGCGGCCACCGGCTGGGGCATCATCGCGCAGCGCCCGACCGAGGCCACCCTGCAGCCGCTGTCGCGGTTGATGACCGCAGTGATCTGGAATGCGATTCCACTCGGCCTGCTGTCGCTGCTGGTCACCTGGTGGTTCGCGCGCCGCATTTCGATGCCGCTGTGGCAACTGGCGCGCAACGTGCAGGGCGGCGAGGACACCGGCAACGCGATCAACCACGTCAGCGGCATCCGCGCCTGGTACTTCGAGGTCGCCCAGCTCAAACAGGCGGTGCTGCACAGCTTCAATGCGCTGCAGGATCGTATCGGCACGCTCAACCGTGCCAGCCGCACCGACCCGCTGACCGGCCTGCTCAACCGCCGCGGGCTGCAGCAGGCGCTGGATGCGCTGCAGGTGCAGGGCATTCCGTTCGCGATCCTGGCGTTGGACATCGATCGCTTCAAGTCGATCAACGACAGTTACGGGCATGACGTCGGCGACAACGCCATCGTCCACATCGCCGACCAGATGCGCCGCTACTCGCGCGACAGCGACATCCTCTGCCGCGCCGGCGGCGAGGAATTCCTGCTGCTGCTGCCGGGCATCAGTACTGAATCGGCCCGCCAGGCCGGTGAACGCCTGCGCCAGCACATCGCCGACCATCCGTTCGAACCGGTCGGCACCATCACCGTATCGCTGGGCGTGGCCCACTTCCCCAGCTTCCATGTCGACGCAGAACAGGCGCTGCGGCTGGCCGACAAGGCCCTGTACATGGCCAAGGAACAGGGCCGCAACCGGGTGGTGGTCTACCCGTACGCCGACTGACGCGGAGCCGGGCTGCCCGGCTCCGCAGCGGGTCTCAGCCCTGCGCCAGCGGGGTCAGCAGGCGCAGGCCGCGCTTGGCGCCGTCCACCATGTAGACGCCGCCTTCCGGCAGCAGATCGCTGCCGACCTGCTCGACCGGGTCCGCCTCGCGCCACGGGACGGTCTGCCGCGGCCCCGGAATGAAGGCGCGCCAGCGGCCATAGCGTTCCGCCACTGCATTGGGATCATTGTTCAGGGCGAAGTTCACCGGGATGCGAACCGTCCAGCTGTCCCGGGTGCTGTCCTCGCCGGTGGTCGGCGGCTTGAAGGTCCACGTGCGGGCGGTGCTGACACTGGCTCTGGCCAGGATGTCGCGCATCTTCGCCAGGGTCCGCTCAGGTGCGACCACGGCCATGTTCACCTGCTCGGCGGCCACATCGGCCACCGTTCCGTCACGGGCCACCTTGACCAACAGCAGCACCTCACCCTGGCCACCGTTACGGTAGGCCGCTTCCGGGTAGCGCGGCGGCGTCATGTGCAGCTGGGTCACCGAATCGGTGGCCTTCGGATCGTACTCGCTGAAGTCGACACTGGTCATGCTGATTTCATAACCGCCATCGGCCGCAGCCTTGCCGCGCAGGCGAACGCGCAAAGGGGCCCGCGTAGCCACCGCCTGGCCATCGCGCAGCGTGGGCTCGAAGCGCCAGCCACCGATGGTGCCTTCCACGAAGGAGGCGATGCTCGGGGCCACCATGGCTTTCTGGTCCAGCACCAGCGAACGGACCGCTCCCTCCGGCGTGACCTCGATATGACCGGACAGCACCATGCTCATTTCCGCAGTCGCACGTACAGCACGTGCGGTCTGCGCAGTGGCATCGCCTGCAAGCAGGGGGGCGCCGGCACCTACGGCCAGCGCGAGGGCGAGAAACAGTGGGGAACGCATCATTGCCGGATCCTTGGTGATGAACGGCGAGCCTATCCCAGTCCCAGCCGCCATGACAGCCGGTTCACGCCAGCCGGTTCACGCCAGCCGGTGTGCGCCCGCGTAGGGCGGCGTGTCCGGATAATCACCCCGGGCGAAGCGTTCCTGCAGGCCCTGCCACCAGCCCGGGTCGAACAGGTGCCGGTAGTGCTCGCGCACGGCTGCCAGCTCCGCAGCAGGCAGGCCCATGAACGGACCGAAGCGCTCGGGAAACACGTCGCGCGGGCCGACATGGAACCACGGCTCGTCGGCCATCGCTTCCTCCGGCGTGCGTGGCTGCGGCCAGGCGCGGAACACGCAGTCGCTGACCAGGCACAGCTCGTCATAGTCATAGAACACGGCCCGGCCGTGCCGTGACACACCGAAGTTCTTCGGCAGCATGTCGCCGGGGAAGATGTTGTTGCGCGCCATGTCGGTGATCGCCTGCGCGTAGTCGAGCACCGCCGCGCGCACCGCCTCGCCGGACTGCTCGCGCAGGTACAGGTTCAAAGGACGGAAACGACGTTGCACATAGCACAGTGCGACTTCGACCTCGTCGCCATCGACACGTACGCTCTGCGCGCACTGCTGCAGCAGCTCTTCCAGCAGGGCCGGCGCGAAGCGCTCGCGCGGGAAACGCAGGTGGCGATAAGGCTGCGCATCAAGCAGGCGGCCGACACGATCGAGATTGAACACCAGCGCGTACTTCTCTTCCACCTGCTGCCGCGACATTGCCTTGGGCCAGGCGAAACGGTCGCGGATCAGCTTGAACACCAATGGATAACTGGGCAGGGTGAACACCGCCATGACCATGCCCGGCGTGCCTTCGGCATGCACCAGCCGTTCCTGCGGATGCTCGTTGAAGTGGCGGAAGAAGGTTCGGTAGCGCTCGGTCTTGCCCTGCTTGGCACGTCCCAGCACCGTGTAGATCTCGTCGATCGGCTTGCCCGGCAGCAGGCTGCGCAGGAACACCACCGCGTCGCCCACCGTACCCAGGTCAGCCTGGAAGTAGCTGCGCGACACGCCAAACAGATGGGCGACATCGCGGCGCCGGGTCAGTACCGCATCGGCACGCAGGCCGCGCGCATCGTTGACCAGGGCAATCACGCATGGCGAAAAGCGATGCTCGCCGAACACGCGGCCAACCAGGTAAGCGCGGCGCTCGCGGTAGAACACCGTGTCGAGCAGTTCGATGCTGCGTACCGGCGTGTCCCCCCAATGGGCGAGGTCGTCCTGCAGGCGCACGGCGATGGCCGCCGCACAGCGCAGCTGGTGCGCATAGGGGATGTCGAAACGGTAGTCGGCCAGCACGCGTTGCAGGGCCTCCACCGGCCGCGTCGGCGAGACCGCGTAGGTATGCCGCGCGACAGGATGGGTGATTGCATCGGAGGGCTCGACGTCGAAAGCAATGAATTCCAGCGCCGGGTCCACGCCGCGGGTAGCGAACAGGCGCCGCGACAGCGTGTTGTAGAAGGTCTTGTACAGCTCGGCGTCGATCAGGCCCTGCAGCAGCCCGCTGTACTGCGCGTGCACCTGCAGCCACAGCGCACGCTCGCCGATCGCGTCACCGGCGAGGCGGCGCAACGCATCCATCTGCTCGGCGATGCACAGGTCGTACAGGGCGATGCGCTCGACCGCATCCTGTCGCGCACCAGCCCAATCGCGCTGCTCGAAGCGCTGCCGCGCCCGCGCGGTGATCGCCGCGAAGCGGGCATGGTACTGCTCGAAACCATCGCGGATGGCACCGGCGATACGCGGCGCCAGCTCGGCAACGATGTCAGGCGTGGACATGCAGGGCTCATCCGGGAGGACCGGCTTCACCATACGCTGGCGTGGGGTGGCTTGTGTAGAGTCGAGCCATGCTCGACTGCTTTTGGCCGAAGTCGAGCACGGCTCGACTCTACAGAAGGCAGGGGCAGAAGCAGTCGAGCAAGCTCGACTCTACAACGCGCCGGTGGCTCAGATCGCCAGTTCGGCCTCTACGTCCTGCACCTTGCGCCGCGCCAGCGCCAGGTTGGATTTGGTCCGGTCCAGCACGATGTAGAAGAACAGGCCCTTCTTCTTCGCCACCGGGCGCATGATGTGGTACGCCTTGCCCAGCGAGATCAGGATGTCCTCGATGCTGTCGTTGAGGTTCAGCGACGCGGCGGTCTTCATCTTGGCGCGGATCACCTCAGTGTTGCCGGCGGCGGCCACTTCCATGTCCATGCCGGCACCGGCTTCGCCCAGCAGCATGCCGCTTTCGTAGTCGACCAGCGCCACTGCCTGCGCGCCGTCGATGCCCATCAGTGCGTTCAACGATTCATTCAATCCAGCCACGTCGCACCCCTTGTCGATGTTGGTTCGAGCCCCTCGTTCCCCTGCGGCCGGGCTCACGATCCGCCGAGTTCGGCCAGGATCGCCTGGCCACATTCCCTGCTCTGCCACAGCACCTGGCCGATCACGCTGCGCTGGTCGCAGGCCGCCATCAGCAGCAGCGGTGCGCGCCCTTCGGCCTGGATCGCCAGCATCAGCACTTTGCCGCCCGCGGCCTCCAGCATCAGCGTCTGCAGATCGCCCAGCAGCAGTTCGCGGCCAACTGCCGCGGCCAGCGCCAGCATCGCGCTGGTCATCGCCGCCAGCCGTTCGCCGCGCCCTTCGGCCCCGGCACTGACCAGGGCGAAGCCATCGACACTGGCCAGCACCACCGTGCGCACGCCTTCCACGCGCTGCTGCAGGTCCTGCAGCAGCGGCTGCAGGCGCTCACGCTGACCGGCATCGGGCAGTACCGCCATCTGCCCGTCAGCCATGCGCCGCCACCAGTGCGTGCGCTTCCATTTCGCTCATCAACACATCCATCAGCAACAGTCCCTGTTCGCGGTCGCGGGCATCCACGGCCAGCAGCGGCAGTGGATGGTCGTCAAGGCTGGCACGGGCGGCCCAGTCATCCAGTGCGGCCTGCGGTGCCTGGTCCAGGTGGGTGACCGCCACCACCAGTGCCAAGGATGATGCGAACGGCTGCAGCACCTGCAGGTAGTCCTCCAGCTCGGTGGCCATGCCGGCACGACGCGCATCCAGCAGCAGCACCGCGCCACGCGCGCCCTGCAGCAGGATCGGCCACAGGAAATCGAAACGCTGCTGGCCGGGTGTTCCGTACAACCGCAGGCGTTCGCCATTGGGCAGATCGATGTCTGCGTAGTCCAGCGCCACGGTGGTGGACGCCTTGTCGGCGCCAAGGCGATCACTGTTGGCCACATCCGTGTCGACCACCGCGCCAACCGCGATGCTGCGTACCAGGGTCGACTTGCCGCTGCCCATGCCGCCCAGCACCACCACCTTGTGCTCACGCATTGCGTTCGCTCCCGCGCAGGTGCCGCCACAGGCGGGCAAGCAGGCCGTTGTCGGTGCGGGTGCCACCTGTCGCCATCAGCGGCGTCGCCGATGCAGTCTGCAGCTGCGCGTAGCCGCACAGGTAGGCGGCATGGATGAAATCGCGCACCGCCGCAGCCGGCAACTCGAGCAGCATCACGCACTCGTCAACCGTGCACGCGCGCTTGAGCAGCAGCGAACACAGGCGGAAGCCATCATGGTCGTGGCCCAGTACGCGGAAGTCCGGCCAGCGCAGCAGCTTCACTGAAGCGCCACGCAGGCGTTCGTCCAATGCCTGCCAATGGCGGCTGCGCTGTGCCCACTGCCACAGCAGCGGTCGCAGTGGCTGGCGTGGCCGCTCACCGGCCAGCGCCTGCAGGCGTGCGGGTGTCAGCGCATCCAGTTGCAGGTGTTCGAAGGCATCGGCCAGACGCTCCACCAGCGCCGCAGCCGGTTCCTGCAGCAGCACGGCCTGGTCGTGCTCCAGATCCATCAGCAGCAGAGGCCCGCTCGCATCACTCAACAGTGCCTGCCCCTGTCGCAGCGGCAGCCGCTCGCGCAGCAGGCGGGTGATGGCGTGTGCACCATCGGCAAGACGGATCGGTGCGGGTGCGTGCATGGCCATGGGCTCCGGTGCCAACTGCATGCGGCGCAGCGCGCGGCCGATGGCACCATCGTCAAGCACGTCCTGGTGCCCGTCGCCGTCACGCAGCTGGCCGCCGATATCCTCGATCCAGCACTGCAATCGCGGGCGTTGCTGGCGCATGCGCTGGGCCGCGTTGCGCAGTGCAGGGGTATCGCGGATGACCAGCAGGTCGCAATCGTCCAGATCCTGGCTGCGGCGGATCTGGCCATCCGGCAGTGCCGACGCCAGGCGCAGCCGTTGCAGCAGGGCCTGCTCGCCCTGGATGTCGGTTCCCACTACCAGCACGCGTGCCATCCGTGTTCCCCGAGCGACCACCTCCCCGGTGGTCTCGCGTCGCCAAGGCTAGGGCATCGCCAGCGGCAGCCGTCGTGATCGACTGCTCAGATTGAAGGCGGTTGCAGACTGCCTCCTATCGTTTCTGCGACGGCCATCGCGGGCAAGTTTCATGCCCCTTTGACGGCATTCCGACAGCCGACGGATGTCACGGTTTCATCGCCTGGCCAAAAAAGAAACCCGCGCCGAAGCGCGGGTTCCGGTGTCACGGCCGAGCGGCGATGGATCAGCCGCGCAGCTGCTCCAGCGCGGCGTTGAAGGTCGCGCTCGGGCGCATCGCCTTGCTGGCCTTGGCCACGTCCGGGCGATAGTAGCCGCCGATGTCCACGGCCTTGCCCTGCACTGCGATCAGCTCTTCGACGATCTTCTGCTCGTTGTCGGTCAGCGCCTTGGCCAGCGGGGCGAAGCGCGCCTTCAGTGCGGCGTCCTCGTCCTGCGCGGCCAGGGCCTGGGCCCAGTACAGCGCGATGTAGAAGTGGCTGCCACGGTTGTCGATGCCACCCAGCTTGCGCGACGGCGACTTGTCGTTGTCCAGGAACTGGCCGTTGGCTTCGTCCAGCGCCTTGGCCAGCACACGGGCCGCGGCGTTGTCGTAGCGGTTGCCCAGGTGTTCCAGCGACGCGGCCAGGGCCAGGAACTCACCCAGCGAATCCCAGCGCAGGTAGTCCTCTTCAACAAACTGCTGCACGTGCTTCGGGGCCGAACCACCGGCGCCGGTCTCGAACAGGCCGCCACCGGCCATCAGCGGCACGATCGACAGCATCTTGGCGCTGGTGCCCAGCTCCATGATCGGGAACAGGTCGGTCAGGTAGTCGCGCAGCACGTTTCCGGTCACCGAGATGGTGTCCTCGCCCTTGCGGATGCGGTCCAGCGAGAACGCGGTGGCTTCCACCGGCGGAAGGATGCGGATATCCAGGCCGCTGGTGTCGTGGTTCTTCAGGTACTGCTCGACCTTGGCGATGACCTGCGCGTCGTGGGCGCGGGCGGCATCGAGCCAGAACACGGCCGGGGTGCTGCTCAGGCGGGCGCGTTCGACGGCCAGCTTGACCCAGTCCTGGATCGGCGCGTCCTTGGTCTGGCACATGCGCCAGATGTCACCGGCTTCCACGGCGTGCTCGAACACCACGGTGCCGGCATCGTCGGTGACCTTGACCACGCCGTCGGCGGCGATCTGGAAGGTCTTGTCGTGCGAGCCGTACTCTTCGGCCTTCTGTGCCATCAGGCCGACGTTCGGCACCGAACCCATGGTGGCCGGGTCGAAGGCGCCGTGCGCCTTGCAGTCGTCGATGACGGCCTGGTACACGCCGGCGTAGCAGCGGTCCGGAATGACCGCCTTGGTGTCCTGCAGCTTGCCTTCGGCGTTCCACATCTTGCCGGAGTCGCGGATCATCGCCGGCATCGAGGCGTCGACGATCACGTCGCTCGGCACGTGCAGGTTGGTGATGCCCTTGTCCGAGTTGACCATGGCCACGCCCGGGCGCTGCGCGTACTCGGCCGCCAGGTCGGCTTCGATCGCCGCACGGGTGGCTTCAGGCAACGACGGCAGGCGCGCAGCCAGGTCACCGATGCCGTTGTTGGCATCGAAACCCGCCTGCTTGAGCACGTCGGCATGCTTGGCCAGCACGTCCTTGTAGAACTCGTTGACCGCCACGCCGAACATGATCGGATCGGAGACCTTCATCATGGTCGCCTTCAGGTGCAGCGAGAACAGCACGCCCTGGGCCTTGGCGTCGGCGATCTGCTCGCCGATGAAGGCGGCCAGTGCCTTGCGGCTCATGACGGCGGCATCGACGATCTCGCCCGCCTTCACTGCGGTCTTTTCCTTCAGCACGACGGTGCTGCCGTCGTTGCCGTGGAAGGTGATCTTCAGCGCACCGGCGTTGGCCAGGGTGGCCGACTTCTCGCTGCCGTAGAAGTCACCGGCGGCCATGTGCGCGACGTGCGACTTCGAATCCGGCGCCCAGGCACCCATGCGGTGCGGGTGCTTGCGCGCGTAGTTCTTCACCGACAGCGGCGCGCGGCGGTCCGAATTGCCTTCGCGCAGCACCGGGTTCACCGCGCTGCCCTTGACCTTGTCATAGCGCGCCTTGTAGTCGCGCTGCTGGTCGTCGGCCGGGGTTTCCGGGTAATCCGGCAGCGGATAGCCCTGGTCCTGCAGTTCCTTGATGGCCGCCTTCAGCTGCGGCACCGAGGCGGAGATGTTCGGCAGCTTGATGATGTTGGCGTCCGGCGTGGTCGCCAGCTGGCCCAGCTCGGCCAGATCGTCGCTGACCTTCTGCGCGTCGCTGAGCAGTTCCGGGAACAGCGACAGGATGCGGCCGGACAGCGAGATGTCACGGGTTTCCACCACGATGCCGGCAGTGGCGGTGTAGGCACCAACGATCGGCAGCAGCGACTGGGTGGCCAGGAACGGTGCTTCGTCGGTCAGCGTGTAGAGGATCTTGGACATGGGGGACTTGGACTCTGTAGCAATGCTCAGGGGAAGGCCGGCGCCAGCGCCGGGCCACGTGCAACCGTGTCGCTTTCCCCCGGGGCGGGAAGGGGGGGGGGGGGGGGGGAACCCCCCGGGTTGGGGGGTTTTCGGGGGGGGGGGGGGGGGGCGGGGCGGGGGGGGGGGGCGTGCCGGCAACGCTGTGATCCATCCACGCACGGTGTGGATGAAGCACGGCCCGGTTGTCAGTAGATCCACGCCATGCGTGGATAGCGCCAACCGTCGCCCAACAAAAAAGGACGCAGCCTCGCGGCTGCGTCCATCGTGAGCCCTGCCGGGAGAGAGTCGGCAGGACTTACTTGACCTCGAACTCCTGCGGCGTTCCGGCCGCCTTGCCATCGACGGTGACTTCGGCGCGGTACTTGCCGGCCGGCCAGCCCTTTGCATTCTTGAACGTGACGTTGGTGGTTTCCGCACCACTGGTGTTCAGGGTGGCGTTCTGTTCGCCGGCCACCTGGCCGTCCTGGTAGGTCAGCTTCGCGCCAACGGTGACGTTGTTGGCGGCACCGTCGGTCTTGACCGAGACGATGACGTCATCCTTCGGTGCGAACAATGCCGTCGTTGCAACCGACTTGTCGGCGGCTGCGGTCTTGCCGACGGTGACGGCCAAGACGCTGACGGCAGCAGCTTCTGCCATCGGCGGCGGTGCGCCGGTCATCGGCGCCGGTGCTGCCGGTTCGGCCGGAGCGGTCGCTGCCGGGGCGGCGTTGCTGTCGGTCGACTCTTCTTTCTTCTTGCAACCGACCAGGGCAACGCTGCCCAGCAGGGCGGCGATCAGGGCGGTCTGGAGCGGGGTGGTCTTGATCATTCGGGGTTCCTCCCAGGGATTGTCGGACGGCGTTCGATCGCCGTTTACTTCGGCGGCAGTTTCAGGGTCTGGCCCGGGAAGATCTTGTCCGGGTCGTCAAGCACATCGCGATTGGCTTCGAAGATCTTCCTCCAGGCATTGGCGTCGCCCAGATGCTGCTTGGCGATCTTCGACAACGAGTCACCCTTCTGCACGGTGTAGGTGCCGCCGCTGACGACGTCTGCGGTGCTGTCCACCGAAGCGCTGACGCCGGAGAAGTCCGCCTTCGGCACCTGCTCGGCGGTACTGTCGACGCTGCCACTGACGCCGGAGAAATCGGCTTTCTTCTCGGTACTCATCCACAACTCCCGTCTGCATGACTACGTGGTTCGCACGTTGCCATGGCGGTTGTTAAATGGGGATGGTGCAGATGTGAAGCCGCCCCCGGGGGCGGCTGAACAATCGGGAGAGACGGTGCCCGGTAGTGCCGGCCGCTGGCCGGCTTGCCCTGGCCCTGGATGCGGGTTCCCTGCGGTTGCCGGCCAGCGGCCGGCACTACCCGTAACCGTCTGCGGCGGTTATTGCCGCAGTTCGCGGTAGGTCGCGGCCGGGGCAGCGATGCCGGGGCTGGCGCGCCAGGGATTGATGTCCAGGCCACCACGACGGGTATAGCGGGCCTCCACTTCCAGCCACTGCGGCTGGCAGCGGGCGGACACTTCGCTGAAGATCCGCTCAACGCACTGCTCGTGGAACTCGGCGTGCTCGCGGTAGCTGACCAGGTAGCGCAGCAGGCCCGCGCGGTCGATCTTCGGCCCACGGTAACGCAGGCTGACCGTTGCCCAGTCCGGCTGGCCGGTGACCGGGCAGTTGGACTTCAGCAGCGACGAGACCAGGGTCTCCTCCACCACCTCGCCCGCGTCGGCAGTCAGAAAGTCCGCCTGCGGCGGACCGTAGCAGTCGATCTCCACGTCCAGTCCGTCGATGGATTCACCGAGCGGCGTCTCACGCAGGCCCGGCAGGCCGAACTCGACCTGGACCGGCGCACCGGCGCAGGCTGACAGGTCGTCGACGATGCGCGCGCGCAGTGCCTCGGCGCTGTCGATACGGGTGCTGTTGAGGGAATTCAGGTACAGCTTGAACGACTTAGATTCGATCAGCCGCGGCGAGGTGCACGGCACCTGCACGGTGGCGACGGCGACCTGCGGCTTGCCACGCGTGTCGAGCCAGCTCAGCTCGAAGGCATGCCAGCGGTCATGGCCGACGAACGGCAGCGCGGCGTCGTCGAGGCCGATCTCGGCGCGGGCACCGCTGCGGGGGATGGGAAACAGCAGGCCGGGATCGTACTGCGACGGGTAACTGACCTCGCGACCGAGGCTGGAATCCTGTGGGGTGTTCATGGGGGCATTGTATCGCGCGGACGGCGGGCCTTCGGCCGGGCCGGCCAACGGCGGAGCCCCTCCGTGGTGGGGTGTTGGGTCGTCGAAAGCCTGGATTCCCGGGAGTGGGCCGGGCGGATGGGGCTGGCGGGGACGCCGTGAATCCGTCCCTGGAGGCTTAGCCGCGCCTTCCATGGCGCGGATACCCCGCCAGCCCCATCCGCCCGGCCCCCGGACACATTTCTGCCGCCGATCCACCACGGGAAAGATCAGAAAATCAAAATCAAAATCCGATCCTTCGGACATTTTCGATGTCTGCCATCCACGCATGGCGTGGATCTACCGGCAAGCCACGGGATCGGGTCTGGAGGAAAGCCCCCTGAGTCAGGGGGCGGCCGCGAAGCGGCGGGGGTCTGGAAGCTGGTAAGGGGGGCCCACGGTTCGCGCAGCGAACTGTGGGAGCGACAGCGCGCATGCGATGTCGCGTACCCAGGGCTGCAAGCCCTGCCGGAAACCCTCACCCCGCAGGAGTGCCGGCACCGTTCAAGTAATCCAGGCTCACCTGCAGCAGCGCGCGCAGTCCCACATCCAGCGCCTTCTCATCCAGCAGGAACTTCGGTGAATGATTCGCCGGTGCCGTCGCCGGGTCGATGCCCACGCTGGTCGAACCGACGAAGAAGAACATCCCCGGCACTTCCTTCGCGTACAGCGAGAAATCCTCCGCACCCATCTGCAGCGGTGGCTCGTACACGTTGTCCTTGCCCACCACTGCCTGCAGGCTCGGCAGCATCTTCGCGGTCAGCGCCGGGTCGTTCACCGTGGCCGGATTGCCCTCCGACTCGTAGATGTCCGTCACCGCCTTGGCACCGTGCGCGGCGGCGGTGTGCTCGGCCACATTGCGCAGGTCGGCGAAGATCTGCTGCCGCATGCCTTCGTCGAAGGTACGGATGGTGCCGACCATTTCCACTTCATCCGGAATGATGTTGTAGCGGATGCCCCCGTTGATCGCGCCGAAGGTCAGCACCGCCGGCTGCTTGGACAGGTTCGCGCGGCGGCTGACGATGGTCTGCGCCGTGCCGACCAGGTCAGCGGTGGCCACGATCGGATCAACACCATTCCACGGCGCCGAGCCATGCGTCTGGCGACCGATCACCTTGATTCCGAAACGATCCGAGGCGGCCATCAGCGGACCACCACGCACGGCGATCTGCCCGGCCTGCACGCTGGAGAACACATGCAGGCCAAACACGGCTTCCGGCTTGAAGTCAGCAAACAGTCCTTCCTTCAGCATCAGGGCAGCACCACCCTCTTCCGGCGGCGGTGCACCCTCTTCGGCCGGCTGGAAGATCAGCATCACCTGGCCCGGCAGATCCTTCTTCATCGACACCAGTGCCTCGGCCACGCCGAGCAGGGTGGCGGTGTGCGCGTCATGGCCGCAGGCATGCATCACGCCCACGGTCTGCCCGCGGTACTGGTCGGTGGCTTTCGAGGCGAACGGCAGGCCGGTCTGTTCGGTCACCGGCAGCGCGTCCATGTCCGCGCGCAGGGCGATCTTCGGCCCGGGCTTGCCGCCTTCGATGATCGCCACCACGCCGTGGTGGGCGATGCCGATCTTCGGCTTCAGGCCCATCGCACGCAGGCGCTTGGCGACCTCGGCCGAGGTGCGCACCTCACGGTTAGACAGTTCCGGGTGCTGGTGGAAATCGCGCCGCCATTCCACCACCTTGGCCTGCAGCCGCTGGGCGGCAGCGGTCACCTCCGGGCGCTGCCCGTCCTGGGCGTGGGCAAGAGCCGGCAAGGCCAGCAGCAGGGCGGACAGCAGCAACGAACGGCGCATCACGATCTCCACGGCAGGGGGTTCCAGCTGAATGTAGGGCAACACCGCCGCTACGGGAACCTCCGCGGCCGGATCCGGTCTTAGCGCCCGTCCCATCCGTCATGCAGGAAACGTGATGTGGCGCAGGTATGCTTTGCGCATTGCCAACCGGGGCCGTGCCCCGTCCAGCCCTCTTGGAGTCCTTGAATGTCACGTGTTTGGAAGATCGTGCTGCTGGTCGTGGCGGTACTGGTGCTGGCCGTGGTCGGCCTGCGCGTACTCGGCGGGGGCAAGGACAAGGCCGGTGGCCCGGCGGCAGCTGCGCGCCAGGGCGGTGAAGACCCGGATGCCGGCCCGGTGCCGGTGACCGTGGTGGATGCGGCACGCCAGGACGTGCCGGTCTATGCCAGCGCGCTGGGTACGGTGACCGCAATGAACACCGTCACCGTCAGCCCGCAGGTTGGCGGCCAGCTGATGAGCCTGAATTTCCGCGAAGGCCAGGAAGTGAAGAAGGGCGATGTGCTGGCGGTGATCGACCCGCGCACCGCCCAGGCCAGCTATGACCAGGCCGTGGCCTCCAAGCGCCAGAACGAGGCGCTGCTGGCCACCGCGCGTTCCAACTACCAGCGCTCGAACGCGCCGGAGTATCGCCAGTTCGTCGCCAAGACCGATCTGGATACACAGCGAAACCAAGTGGCACAGTACGAAAGCGCAGTCGCGGCGAACGAGGCCAGCATGCGCTCGGCGCAGGTGCAGCTGCAGTACACCAAGGTCACCGCGCCGATCACCGGCATCGCCGGCATCCGCGCGGTCGACGCCGGCAACGTGGTCAACGCCGGCACCGCGCTGGTCACGCTGACCCAGATCCATCCGATCCACGTGCTGTTCAACCTGCCCGAGCGCCAGCTCGGCGATGTGCGCCAGGCGCAGGCCGCCGGTGCGGTACCCGTCGCGGCACTGGACCGCGCCGATTCGCACGTGCTGTCCGGCGACGGCAAGCTTGACGTGGTCGACAACCTGATCAGTGCCGACAGCGGCACGTTCAAGGCGCGCGCGATCTTCGACAACACCGACAACGGCCTGTGGCCGGGCCAGTTCGTCAACGTGCGCATGCAGCTGCGCACGATTGCCGGTGGCGTGGTCGTTCCGACCCAGGCCGTACTGCGTGGCCCGGACGGCGAGTACGTCTATGTGGTGCAGGGCGACAACACGGTGAAGATGCAGACCGTGCGCAGTGGCGTGGAAGTGGGTGACAGCCAGGTGCAGATCGCCGAGGGCCTGAAGGGCGGCGAGCGGGTGGTCAGTGAAGGCCAGTTCCGCTTGAAGCCGGGCAGCAAGGTCACCGCGCTGAAGCCGGGCGAAACCCCGGCGGTGCCGACCGAAGCCGAGCTGAAGGCCGCCGAGCAGAAGAACGGCGGCGGTGGCCGTCGTGGCGGCGGCCCGCGCTGAGCGCAGGCTACCGACCTCCCTCGCGCCGGCAAGCCTGCCGGCGCCGACATTGAAGTGCCAGCAAGGATCAGTCCGTGGGCTTTTCGACGATCTTCATCCGCCGCCCCATCGCCACCTCGCTGCTGATGGCGGGCCTGTTGCTGCTGGGCATCCTCGGTTACCGCAAGCTGCCGGTGTCGGCGCTGCCGGAAATCGATGCGCCCAGCCTGGTGGTCACCACCCAGTACCCCGGCGCCAACGCCACCACCATGGCCTCGCTGGTCACCACGCCGCTGGAGCGCCAGTTCGGGCAGATCTCCGGGCTGGAGCTGATGACCTCCGACTCGTCGGCCGGGTTGTCCACGATCATCCTGCAGTTCTCGATGGACCGGAACATCGACATTGCCGCGCAGGACGTGCAGGCGGCGATCCGCCAGGCCACCCTGCCCTCGTCGCTGCCCTACCAGCCGGTCTACAACCGGGTGAATCCGGCCGACGCGGCCATCGTCACCCTGAAACTGACCTCTGACACGCGCCCGCTGCGCGACGTCAACAACTACGCCGACTCGATCCTGGCCCAGCGACTGTCGCAGGTGCAGGGCGTGGGCCTGGTCTCGATCGCCGGCAACGTGCGCCCGGCCGTGCGCATCCAGGTCAATCCGGCGCAGCTGTCGAACATGGGCCTGACCCTGGAACAGCTGCGCAGCGCGCTGACCCAGGCCAACGTCAACGCGCCGAAGGGTTCGCTGAACGGCAAGACCCAGTCCTACAGCATTGGTACCAACGACCAGCTCACCAGTGCCGCCGAGTACCGCGACACCATCATCAGCTACAAGAACGGACGTCCCGTGCGTTTGTCCGACGTGGCCGAAGTGGTTGATGGCGTGGAGAACGACCAGCTGGCCGCCTGGGCCGATGGCAAGCCGGCGGTGCTGCTGGAAGTGCGCCGCCAGCCCGGCGCCAACATCGTGCAGACCGTCGAGCGCATCCGCGCGATCCTGCCGCAGCTGCAGGGCGTGCTGCCAGCCGACGTGCACCTGGAGATCTTCAACGACCGTACCGAGACCATCCGCGCCTCGGTGCATGAGGTGCAGTTCACCCTGATCCTGACCATCGGCCTGGTGGTGGCGGTGATCTTCGTGTTCCTGCGCCGCCTGTGGGCCACGATCATTCCCTCGGTGGCGGTGCCGTTGTCGCTGGCCGGCACCTTCGCGGTGATGGCCTTTGCCGGCATGTCGCTGGACAACCTCTCGCTGATGGCGCTGGTGGTGGCCACCGGCTTCGTGGTCGACGATGCGATCGTGATGATCGAGAACATCGTGCGTTACATCGAGCAGGGCAAGAGTGGCAAGGAAGCGGCCGAAATCGGTGCGCGCCAGATCGGCTTCACCGTGCTGTCGCTGACCGTTTCGCTGGTGGCGGTGTTCCTGCCGCTGCTGCTGATGCCCGGCGTCACCGGCCGCCTGTTCCACGAGTTCGCGTGGGTGCTGAGCATCGCCGTCGTGCTGTCGATGCTGATCTCGCTGACGCTGACCCCGATGATGTGTGCCTACCTGCTCAAGCCCGACGCCCTGCCCGAAGGCGAGGACGCGCATGAGCGCGCGGCGGCGGCCGGCAAGCAGAACCTGTGGACGCGCACCGTCGGCCTGTACGAGCGCAGCCTGGACTGGGTGCTGGACCACCAGCGCCTGACCCTGGCCGTGGCCGGCGGCGCACTGGTGCTGACCGTGCTGCTGTACGTGCTGATTCCCAAGGGCCTGCTGCCCGAACAGGACACCGGCCTGATCACCGGCGTGGTCCAGGCTGACCAGAACATCGCCTTCCCGCAGATGGAGCAGCGCACCAAGCAGGTGGCCGAAGCGCTGCGCCAGGACCCGGACGTGACCGGCGTGTCAGCCTTCATCGGCGCGGGCAGCATGAACCCCACGCTCAACCAGGGCCAGCTGTCGATCGTGCTGAAGGAACGCGGCGAGCGCGACGGCCTGGACAAGATCCTGCCGCGCCTGCAGAAGGCCGTCGCCGGCATTCCAGGTGTCGCGCTGTACCTGAAGCCGGTGCAGGACGTGACCCTGGATACCCGCGTGGCCGCCACCGAGTACCAGTACTCGCTGTCGGACGTCGATCCGGCGACCGTGGCCACCCAGGCCACACGCCTGACCGAAGCGCTGCGCAAGCGCCCGGAACTGGCCGACGTCGACAACAACCTGTCCAACCAGGGCCGCGCGCTTGAACTGAACATCGACCGCGACAAGGCCAGCGTGCTGGGCGTGCCGATGCAGACCATCGACGACACCCTCTACGATGCGTTCGGCCAGCGCCAGATCTCGACCATCTTCACCGAACTCAACCAGTATCGGGTTGTGCTGGAAGTGGCGCCGGAGTTCCGCACCAGCACCGCGCTGATGGAACAGCTGGCCGTTGCCTCCAATGGTGCCGGTGCACTGACCGGCACCAATGCCACCAGTTTCGGCCAGGTCACCTCGTCGAACTCATCGACGGCTACCGGCATCGGCGCGCAGAACACCGGCATCACCGTCGGCGCCGGCAACATCATCCCGCTGTCGGCGCTGGCCGAAGGCAAGGTCAGCAGCGCGCCGCTGCTGGTCAGCCATCAGCAGCAGCTACCGGCAGTGACGGTCTCGTTCAACGTGGCGCCGGGCTATTCGCTGTCCGACGCCGTGCGTGCAATCCAGGAGACCAAGGACAGCCTGGACATGCCCACCCACCTGCATGCCGAATTCATCGGCAAGGCCGCCGAATTCACCGGCAGCCAGACCGATGTGGTGTGGCTGCTGCTGGCCTCGCTGGTGGTGATCTACATCGTGCTGGGCGTGCTCTACGAGAGCTACATTCACCCGATCACGATCATCTCCACGCTGCCGCCGGCCGGTGTCGGCGCGCTGCTGGCACTGATGCTGTGCGGGCTGAGCCTGTCGGTGGATGGCATCGTCGGCATCGTGCTGCTGATCGGCATCGTCAAGAAGAACGGCATCATGATGGTGGACTTCGCGATCGAGGCGCGCCGCGCCGGCGCCAACGCGCATGAAGCGATCCGCCGCGCCTGCCTGCTGCGCTTCCGCCCGATCATGATGACCACCGCCGCGGCCATGCTCGGTGCACTGCCGCTGGCGCTGGGCACCGGCATCGGCTCGGAACTGCGCCGCCCGCTGGGCATCGCCATCGTCGGTGGCCTGCTGCTGTCGCAGCTGGTGACCCTGTACACCACGCCGGTGATCTACCTGTATATGGAGCGCTTCTCCGAATGGCTGGCCCGCCGCCGCGAGCAGCGCGCACTGCGCGACGGTTCGCTGCAGGAGCCGCAGGCATGATCCACGCCCCGCTGCCGTGGGGGGCCGCACGATGAACCTGTCCGGCCCCTTCATCCGCCGCCCGATCGGCACCGCGCTGCTGGCCATCGGCCTGTTCATGGTCGGCCTGATCTGCTACCTGCGGCTGGGCGTGTCGGCGCTGCCGAACATCGAGATCCCGGTGATCTTCGTGCACGCCAGCCAGTCCGGTGCCGATGCGGCAACCATGGCCTCCACGGTCACCGCGCCGCTGGAACGTCATCTCGGCCAGCTGCCGGGCATCGACCGCATGCGCTCGTCGAGCTCGGAAGGCAGCTCGCTGGTGTTCATGATCTTCCAGAGCGGCCACAACATCGATTCGGCCGCGCTGGACGTACAGACCGCGATCAACTCGGCACAGGCCGACCTGCCTTCGGGCATGGGCTCGCCGATGTACCAGAAGGCGAACCCGAACGACGACCCGGTGATCGCCATCGCGCTCACCTCGCAGACGCAGTCGGCCGACGAGCTGTACAACGTCGCCGATTCGCTGCTGGCGCAGCGCATCCGCCAGATCAGCGGTGTTGCTTCGGTCGACATCGCCGGTGCCTCGACGCCGGCGGTACGCGTGGACGTCAACCTGCGCCTGATGAACGCACTCGGCCTGACCGCCGACGACCTGCGCAACGCCGTGCGCGCGGCCAACGTGACCTCGCCCACCGGCTTCCTCAGCGATGGCAACACCACCACCGCGATCATCGCCAACGATTCGGTGGCACGCGCCGCCGACTTCGCCGACCTGGTGGTCAAGACGCAGGGCGATGGCCGGGTGATCCGGCTGAAGGACATCGCCAACGTCTACGACGGCCAGCAGGATGCCTACCAGGCCGCGTGGTTCGACCACAAGCCGGCGGTGGTGATGTACGTGTTCACCCGCGCCGGCGCCAACATCGTGGAGACCGTGGACCGGGTCAAGGCACAGATTCCCGCGCTGCGCGACTACCTGCAGCCGGGCACCACGATGACGCCGTACTTCGACCGTACGCCGACCATCCGCTCGTCGCTGCATGAAGTGCAGATCACTCTGCTGATCAGCCTGGCGATGGTGGTGCTGACCATGGCGCTGTTCCTGCGCCGGCTGGCACCCACGTTGATCGCCGCAGTGACCGTGCCGCTGTCGCTGGCCGGTGCCGCGCTGGTGATGTACGTGATGGGTTTCACCCTGAACAACCTGAGCCTGCTGGCGCTGGTGATCGCGATCGGCTTCGTGGTCGACGATGCGATCGTGGTGATCGAGAACATCATGCGCCACCTCGACGAAGGCATGCCGCGGATGCAGGCAGCGCTGACCGGCGCGCGCGAGATCGGCTTCACCATCGTCTCGATCACCGCCTCGCTGGTGGCGGTGTTCATCCCGCTGCTGTTCGCCAGCGGCATGATGGGCGCGTTCTTCCGCGAGTTCACCGTCACCCTGGTGGCGGCCATCGTGGTCTCGATGATCGTCTCGCTGACGCTGACCCCGGCGCTGTGCAGCCGCTTCCTCAGCGCCCACGACCACACGGCGCCGCCGTCGCGCTTCGGCCGTTGGCTGGATGCCGGCCACGAGCGCATGCTGCGCATCTACACCGTGTTCCTGGATTTCTCGCTGCGCCATGCGCTGCTGCTGTCGCTGACGCCGCTGCTGCTGATCGGTGCCACCGTCTTCCTGTTCGGCGCGGTGAAGAAGGGCGCGTTCCCGCCGCAGGACACCGGCCTGATCTGGGGCCGCGCCAACTCCAGCGCCACCGTATCCTTCGAGGACATGGTCGCCCGCCAGCGCCGCATCACCGACATGCTGATGGCCGACCCGGCGGTGAAGACCGTGGGTGTGCGCCTGGGCAGCGGTCGCCAGGGCTCCAGCGCACAGTTCAACGTCGAGCTGAAATCACGCAAGGAAGGCCGCCGCGAAACCACCGCACATGCCCTGGCGCGACTGAGCGCCAAGGCCGACCGCTACCCCGACCTGCAGCTGCGCCTGCGCGCGATCCAGGACCTGCCCAGCAACGATGGCGGTGGCTCCAGCCAGGGCGCGCAGTACCGCATCTCGCTGCAGGGCAATGACCTGGCGTCACTGCAGGAATGGCTGCCCAAGCTGCAGGCGGAGCTGAAGAAGAACCCGAAGCTGCGCGACGTCGGCACCGATGTGGACAATGCCGGGCTGCGCCAGAACATCGAGATCGACCGTGCCAAGGCCGCCCGCCTGGGTGTTTCGGTCGGCGCCATCGACGGCGCCCTGTACGGTGCGTTCGGCCAGCGCCAGATCTCGACCATCTATTCGGACATCAACCAGTACAGCGTGGTGGTCAACGCCCTGCCCTCGCAGACCGCTACGCCGGCGGCGCTGGACGAGGTGCATGTGCGTGCGCGCAACGGCGACATGGTGCCGCTCACGGCGGTGGCCAAGCAGGTGCCGGGGCTGGCGCCTTCACAGATCACCCATGAGAACCAGTACACGACGATGGACCTCAGCTACAACCTGGCGCCGAACGTGAGCATGGGCGAGGCCAAGGCGATCATCGACGCGACCGTGGCCGGCATGCGCATGCCCGGCGACATCCGCCTGGCTGATGACGCCGGCTTCGGCTTCAACTCCGACCCCAGCGACATGCTGATCCTGGTGTTTGCCGCGATCCTGACCGTGTACCTGGTGCTGGGCATGCTGTACGAGAGCCTGATCCACCCGGTCACCATCCTGTCCACGCTGCCGGCGGCGGGCGTGGGTGCGCTGCTGGCGTTGTTCGGCACCAATACCGAACTGTCGGTGATCTCGATGATCGCGCTGGTGCTGCTGATCGGCATCGTCAAGAAGAACGCGATCATGATGATCGACTTCGCGCTGGTGGCGCAGCGCGAACATGGGCTGGCACCGCGCGAAGCGGCACGCGAGGCCAGCATCGTGCGCTTCCGCCCGATCATGATGACCACGATGGTGGCGATCCTGGCTGCTGTGCCGCTGGCGATCGGCCTCGGCGAAGGGTCCGAGCTGCGGCGTCCGCTGGGTATCGCGATGATCGGCGGCCTGCTGTTCTCGCAGAGCCTGACCCTGCTCAGCACGCCGGCGCTGTACGTGATCTTCTCCTGCCTGGCCGAGCGCTGGCGCGCACGTCGCGCACGCAGGCGCGAAGCGAAGCTGCTCAAGCGCGCGCAACGGGCGTAGAAGGGCCCATCCACGCAGGGCGTGGATCTACTGGTAGCGCCGGCCGCTGGCCGGCGTTCTCCGTACAGCCAATCTGCCGGCCAGCGGCCGGCACTACCGTGGGAGCGGATGGTGGGTACGAACCGTGGGCACGGATGGTGGGTGCGGACCGTTGGTCCGCATGCCTCCGGGTTTGACGCACGGTAACGAAAAGAGAACAATTCTCATCCAGCCATGGTCCTGCGCCCCTTCGCGGCGCCCCGCTGCCATCTCCGGCCAGCCTGCGTGATCCCAGCCACTGCCCCTTCCCCCACCCGTGGGCGGATGGCCTGTGGCCGTCCGTCGAGGACCACCATCGATGCTGCCTTCCCGTTCTCCCCGCCTGGCCCTGCTGGCCATCGCCCTGTCAGCCGCCTGCGCTGCCCATGCCGAAGCGCCGGCCGTCAGCCGTAACGCCACCGATCTGGATGCGGTGAAGGTCACCGCCGAACGCACCCATACCGACGCCGGCGCACTGGGCGACCGCGCCCTGCGCGACACTCCGTTCGCGATCACCGCTGTTGGCCGCGAGCAGATCGAGCAGCGCCAGGTGGTCTCGCTGGGCGAAGCCTTCCTGCTCGACCCTTCGGTCAGCACCCAGGTCAGCGCCTATGCCAGTGGCTGGAGCTCGCCCATCCGCAACCGCGGTCTGGAGCTGAACTACGACAGCTACCGGGTCAATGGCCTGCAGGTCTCTTCCTGGGGCACCGAATGGCCGCTGGAAGTGATGGAACAGGTCGATCTGCTGAAAGGCCCGGGCGGATTCCTGTATGGCTTCGGCACCCCCGGCGGCATCGTCAACTACAT
This sequence comes from Stenotrophomonas sp. 99219_Sma, assembly GCF_056480785.1. NCBI lineage: Bacteria > Pseudomonadati > Pseudomonadota > Gammaproteobacteria > Lysobacterales > Lysobacteraceae > Stenotrophomonas > Stenotrophomonas sp. 99219_Sma. The sequence goes on from NZ_CM151117.1 coordinate 4,213,537, forward strand.
CACCAAGAAGCCGACGGACACGCCCACCTTCTCCGCCCAGCTGGGCTGGCGCGAACAAGGCATCGTCAGCGGCGGCATCGACGTTGGCGGCCGCTTCGGCAACGAGCAGATGTTCGGCTACCGCTTCAACGCCTTCCAGGAAAAAGGCGAGACCTTCAATGGCGGACACGTCGATCGCAAGGTGGGCGCACTGTCGCTGGACGCGCGCCTGAGCGATGCGCTCACCTGGACCTTCGACGGTGTGTTCCAGTCGCGCGACCTGCGCGAGGAATCGCCGCAGTACTACTTCCGTGGCCTGACCTCGTTGCCGCGGCCGATCGCCGGAGATACCGACAACAGCGTGCCCGGCACCTACTACGACACACGCTCCAGCCTGCTGTCGACCGGCTTGAACTGGCAGATCAACAGCGACTGGAAAGCCAGCCTGAGTTACGGCGTCACCACCTCGTGGAATGACGTCAACAAGATCTTCGCCTACATCGACGATCTCAACGGCGACTACGACGTCAACGTCTACGAACTGGGTGGCAAGAGCGAGTGGAAGCTGGCCCAGGCGATGCTGCAGGGCAGCTTCCGCACCGGCCCCCTTCAGCATCAGGTGGTGGCGGGCATCAGCCACCAGACCGGACTGGGGTGGGACCGCCCCTACGAGTGGAACCTGATTGGCCGCGCCAACCTGTACCAGCGCCATGCCATCCGCCACGACGCCGTTGGTTCGCGGGTGATGACCCGCGGCGACGAGACGGTGCAGCAGGCGGTGTTCGCAAGCGATACGGTGAACCTCGGCAGCGGCTGGTCGGTGCTGGCGGGCTGGCGCTACAACGACTTCGAAACCAAGGGGCGGTACCACACCTACCCGGTCACCCCGACCTACGCCGTGATGTTCAAGCCCAGCGAGGCGGTCACCCTCTACGCCAGCTACATCGAGTCGCTCGAAGCGGGCAGCCGCGTAGGCAACAGCTACATCAACGCCGGTGACGTGCTCGATCCCACCATCAGCAAGCAGTACGAGATCGGAGCCAAGGTCGAAGCGGCGCGTTGGAATGCGAACGTGGCCGCGTTCCGGCTGGAACGTGGTGCCAACATCGATGAGCTCACGCCGGCCGGCAAGCGCCTGGTGCAGGACGGCATCACGCTGTACGAAGGCATTGAAGCCAGTGCCGACCTGCACCTCAACGATGCACTGACCGTCGGCGGCGGCGTGACCTGGCTGGATCCGACCTACGACAAGCTGTCCCCGGGCAGTGCCGCACAGGAAGGCAACCGCACCGCCGGTGCTGCGCGCTGGAGCGGCGTACTGCACGCCACCTACCAGCTGCCGTGGGTAGACGGCTTGGAAACCTATGCCGCCGTGCGCTATTACGGCGATGTCTGGTACGACGCCGACAACACCCTGAAGCTGCCTGACTACACGCTGGTGAATGCAGGCATCGGCTATCGCCTGCTGGCGTCCGGCCATCCGGTGACTCTGCGTGCCAGCGTCGAGAACCTGGCCAACCGCAGGTACTGGTCCAACGCCGGCGCCGGCCTGCCGCGCACGTTCGCGGTGAGCGTGCGCTGGGAGATGTAAGGTGCCGGTCCCCGCCGTCCATGCGGACGACGGGCCCGCACATGGACGGTGGGTGCGGACCGTTGGTCCGCACTCCATATTTCACCCCGTACCCGCAATAATGGTGGGAGACCCTTCCACCGAGCCTGCATGCCCGCCCGCGAATCCCGCCTCAGCCGCCTGTGGGCCCACGAAAAGGCCAGTTATGGCCTTCGGGTGTTCATCGCCCTGACCGCAGCGCTTGCCGTGTGCTGGCAGCTGGACGCGCTCACTGCCCTGCCCGGCGTGTTCCTCGGCATCATCGCCAGCGCCATCGCCGAGACCGATGACAACTGGTGGGGCCGTACCAAGGCGGTACTGCTGTCGCTGCTGTGCTTCTGCCTCGCCGCCGCTTCGGTGATCTGGCTGTTCCCCTGGCCATGGATCTTCATCGGCGCGCTGGCGCTGTCCACCTTCGGGTTGACCCTGCTGGGTGCGCTCGGCGAGCGCTATGCGTCCATCGCCCAGGCCACGGTAACGCTGGCGATCTACACCATGATCGGGCTGGAGCAGCATGGCGCCAGCGACCTGCACAGCGCGCTGGACGCGGTCAGCCACCTGCTGGCCGGTGCGGTCTGGTACGGCCTGCTGTCGATCCTGTGGACCGCACTGTTCGCCAACCGTCCGGTACGCGAACGCGTGGCGCGACTGTACGTTGAACTGGGCCGCTACCTGCAGTTGAAGGCAACACTGTTCGAGCCGGTGCGCGAGGCCGACCTGCAGCGTCGCCAGCTCGACCTGGCCGAACAGAACCGGCGCGTGGTAGGTGCATTGAATGAAGCCAAGACCGCGATCCTGGCCCGCTTCGGCCGTTCCGGGCGGCCCGGCGTGAACTCCGGCCTGTACCTGCGCCTCTATTACATGGCACAGGATTTCCACGAGCGCGCCAGCTCCTCGCACTACCCCTACGGTGCGCTGGTCGATGCCTTCTTCCACAGCGATGTGCTGTACCGCTGCCAGCGCCTGCTCGACCTGCAGGGGCAGGCCTGCGCACGGCTGGGCGAGGCGATCCGCCTGCGCCGTCCGTTCGTGTATGGCGAAAGCAACCAGCAGGCCGGGCGCGACCTGGCCGATGCGCTGGCCTATCTGCGCGACCAGCAGCGGCCGCAGTGGCAGCGACTGCTTGGCTCGCTGGATCTACTCGTGCACAACCTGCGCAGCATCGAGCGCCGCCTGCTGGATGCGGAGCGCTCCGAGGCCAGCCTGGACAACGTCGATACCCGCCTGCGCGACAGCAACCCGCACACCCTGCGCGAGATGGGCGTGCGCGTGCGCCAGCAGCTCACGCCCGGCTCGGTCCTGTTCCGCCACGGCCTGCGCATGGCATTGGCCCTGATCGCCGGCTTCGCGGCAATCCGCTTGTTCAATGCACAGAACGGCTCGTGGGTGCTGCTGACCATCGTGTTCGTGTGCCGCCCCAACTTCGGCGCGACCCGCCAGCGCCTTGCACAACGCATCGTCGGCACCGTGGCCGGCCTGGTGCTCACGTGGGCACTGCTGCAGCTGTTCCCGCAACTGCACGTGCAGCTGCTGATCGCGCTGCTGTCGGCGCTGCTGTTCTTCTTCACCCGCACCGACCGCTACCTGGTGGCGTCGGCGGCGATCACGGTGATGGCCCTGACCTGCTTCAACCTGATCGGCGACGGCTTCGTGCTGATCGTGCCGCGCATGGTCGATACGCTGCTGGGTTGTGCGATCGCCGCCGCGGCCGCCTTCCTGATCCTGCCCGACTGGCAGGGCCGGCAGCTGCATCTTGTGCTGGCGCGGGTGCTGGACACCGCCGCGCGCTATCTGGATTCGGTGCTGGGCCAGTACCGCAGCGGCATGCGTGACGATCTGGCCTACCGCATCGCCCGCCGCGATATGCACAACGCCGACGCCGCGCTGTCCACCGCGTTGTCGAACATGCTGCGTGAGCCCGGCCATGTGCGCCGCAATCTGGATGCCGGCTTCCACTTCCTGGCGCTGTCCAACACACTGCTCGGGCACCTGTCGGCCCTGGGTGCGCACCGCGACCAGGTGGACAGCTACGCCGGCGATCCGCTGGCGCTGGCTGCCGGTGAGCGCGTGCGCAAGGCGCTGCAGCAGCTGGCGACGGCCCTGAGCGCTCGGCAACCGGTCGCGGAAGAGGACAATGATGCCGACCGCGCGGTGGCCGCCGAACTGGAACAGATCGACGAGGCGATGCCGCCGAAGCTGCAGCTGATCCGCACGCAGATGGCGCTGGTGCTGCGGATGCTGCCGAAGGTGCGGGCGGCGGCGAATGAGGCGGTGACCAGCCTGACCTGATCCCTCATCGCTGGTCGGACATTCCATCCACGCATGGCGTGGATCTACTGCACCGCGTGCAACCGTGTGTTGCGTATGGCGATGCGCCCCGATCACGTTCCCGCGCGGATACTGGGCGATCCCTGCTCCCCCGGATTCCCCATGAAGATTGAACTCTCCGGCCGTACCGCGCTGGTCACCGCCTCCACCGCCGGCATCGGCCTGGCGATTGCCCAGGGCCTGGCCAACGCGGGCGCGCGGATCATTCTCAACGGCCGCAGCACCGACAGCGTCGAACGCGCCCGCCAGCGCCTGCTCGCCGCCGTTCCGGGTGCCGACGTGCTCGGCGTGGCCGCCGACCTCTCCGATGCGGCCGGCGTCGACACGCTGCTGACAGGCCTGCCCAAGGTCGACATCCTGGTCAACAACGCCGGCATTTTCGGCCCCGAGGACTTCTTCGAGACCGAAGACGCGACCTGGGAACGTTACTGGCAGACCAACGTGATGTCCGGCGTGCGCCTGTCGCGGGCACTGTTGCCGGCCATGGTCGATGCCGGCTGGGGTCGCGTCCTGTTCATCTCGTCCGAATCGGCACGCAACATTCCGGCCGACATGATCCACTACGGCGTCAGCAAGACCGCGCAGCTGTCGCTGTCGCGCGGCCTGGCCAAGCGCGTGGCCGGCAGCGGCGTCACCGTCAACGCGGTGCTGCCCGGCCCGACCCTGTCTGACGGTTTCGCGGCGATGTTCGAAGATGAACGCCAGCGCAGCGGCAAGCCACTGGAGCAGATCGGCCGCGAGTTCGTGATGACACACCGGCCGTCTTCGGTGATCCAGCGCACCGCCACGGTCGAGGAAGTGGCCAACATGGTGGTGTACCTGGCCTCGCCGCAGGCCTCGGCGACCTCGGGTGCGGCGCTGCGCGTGGATGGCGGCGTGGTCGACGATATCGTCTGAGACCTATCAAGGTGTGCGGACCAACGGTCCGCACCCACAGTTGTGGGGCTTCAGTAGATCCACGCCATGCGTGGATGCATCCCGCCATGGTCCCGGCGGATAGGCAGGAATGCTAGGCTGCGCCGGTCAAGGAGGCTCCATGTCCGGTCACAACCAGTTCGCCCTGCTGCGCCAGCGCCGTTTCCTGCCGTTCTTCGTCGTCCAGGCGCTCGGAGCGTTCAACGACAACGTGTACCGGCAGGCGATCATCGGCCTGTTGTTCTATCTGGGCGTTTCGGAGGAGCAGCGTTCGCTCTACACCACGCTGGCGCCAGCCATCTTCATCCTGCCGTACTTCCTGTTCTCGGCGCTGGCCGGGCAGATCGCCGACAAACTGGAAAAATCGCGGCTGATCGTGATCACCACCACCATGGAGATCGTGATCATGTCGATGGCGGCTGTCGGTTTCATCACCGAGAACCTGCCGTTCCTGCTGGTCGCCCTGTTCTGTACCGGCATGCAGTCGACCCTGTTCGGCCCGGTAAAGTACTCGGTACTGCCCTCGGTGCTAAAACCCGAGGAACTGACCGGCGGCAACGGCCTGGTCGAGATGGGTACTTCGATCTCGATCCTGTCCGGCATGATCATCGGCGGCTCTGTATTCCTGCTTGCGGGCAGCTACGGTCCGATCGTGGCAGCCACAGCGGTGATCGCTCTGGCCATCTGCGGCAACATCGCGGCGCGCCTGATTCCCAAGGTCGACGCCGGCGATCCGAACCTGAAGATCAACTGGAACCCCTTGCCGGAGTCGCGGGTCGTGCTGCGCATGGCACGGCAGCAGAAGGCGGTGCGCAACGCCATCCTCGGGGTATCCTGGTTCTGGTTCGTCGGTACCGTGCTGACCTCGCAGCTGCCCAATTACGCGTTGGCCAACCTCGGCGGCGAACCCAAGCTGTATCTGTTCGCCCTCGCCCTGTTCTCGGTCGGCACCGGCGTTGGCTCGTTGCTGTGCGAGAAGCTGTCGGCACGCACGGTGGAAATCGGCCTGGTGCCGCTGGGTGCGTTCGGCATGACCGCGTTCCTGCTCGACCTGTATTTCGCCCGCAGTGGCGAAGCGACCGTGCACGGACTGACCATCGGGACGTTCCTGCAGCAGCCGGGCAGCATCCGCATCGTCATCGACCTGATCGGCATCGGCCTGTTCACCGGCATCTTCGTGGTGCCGCTGTTCGCGCTGATCCAGAGCCGCACGCCGAAGGCGCAGATGTCGCGCGTGTTTGCGGCGCTGAACATCCAGAACTCCGGCTTCATCGTCGGCGCAGCCCTGCTGTCGCTGGCCGCGCACAAGCTGCTGCACTGGTCCATCCCGCAGCAGTTCCTGGCGCTGGCCATCGCCAACGCACTGGTGGCGATCTACATCTTCACCATCGTCCCCGAATTCCTGATGCGCTTCCTCAGCTGGCTGATGGTGCGCACCCTGTACCGCCTGCGCCCGCACGGCATCGAGGCCAACGTGCCCGACGAGGGTGCCGCGCTGCTGGTCTGCAACCATGTCAGCTACATGGACGCACTGATCCTGTCGGCGACGATCCCGCGCCCGGTGCGCTTCGTCATGTACTACAAGATCTTCAACATTCCGGTGATGCGCTGGATCTTCCGGACCGCCAAGGCGATCCCGATCGCCGGTGCGCGCGAAGACCCGGCGCTGATGCAGCGCGCGTTCGATGACATCGATGCAGCGCTGGCCGAAGGCGAGCTGGTCTGCATCTTCCCGGAAGGCGCGCTGACCAAGGATGGCGCGATGGCACCGTTCAAGTCCGGCGTCGAGAAGATCCTCGAACGGCGGCCGGTGCCGGTGGTGCCGATGGCGCTGCGCGGCATGTGGTCGAGCATGTGGAGCCGGCGCGACAGCCGCCTGGGCCGCATGCGCGTGCCGCGCCGTTTCCGCGCCACCGTCGAGGTGGTGGCGGCAGCGGCCGTGGATGGCCACAGCACCAGCGCACCGGTGCTGGAGGCCCAGGTGCGGGCCCTGCGCGGCGATCACGCCTGACGAGATGGGCCCGCCGAGCGGGCCCAGCGGACTCCCCCACATACGTCACCGTCCAGTGGTGTACGCGACATGTCGTGACTGTAAACGCATACATGCAACGCAGGTTGCGGTAGATTACGCACCCACAGGGGGGAGGTCCGGCCGATTCATCATGGCCGGCCACCAAGGAATGGAGTCTCGCTTTGAATCAACCACCACCGCTCAGCCGTCCGGTCTACATCCCCAACCATCTGGTCTGGGCGATCCTGACGACGCTGTTCTGCTGCCTGCCGTTGGGCGTGGTGTCGATCGTGTACGCCTCCCAGGTCGATGGCCGCCGCGCGGCCGGCGACCTGCCGGGGGCCTACAGTGCGTCGCGCAAGGCGGGCTGGTGGGCGGTGGCTTCGGCCGTGGCCCTGCCGGTCCTGTTGCTGTTGTGGTTCGGGCTGTTCGGCGGCTTGGCCGTACTGGGCGCTCTTTCCGACCAATGATTCACCACCACCACCCATCAAGGAGCTTGAACCCATGAATACTGCTACTCCGCAGGTCCCGAACAACCTGGTCTGGGCGATCCTGACCACCCTGTTCTGCTGCCTGCCGGCCGGCATCGTGTCGATCGTCTACGCCGCCCAGGTCAACGGCAAGCTGGCGGCCGGCGACATCGCCGGCGCCCAGGACTCCGCCGCCAAGGCCAAGAAGTGGGCCATGTGGTCGGCCATCGCCTGGGTCGTGCTGGTCGTGCTGTACGTGCTGTTCTTCGTTGTGCTCGGCGGCATGGGCGCGATGAGCAACGGCAACTACTGATACGCCTGGACGGATCCGGCGCCTGCGCCGGATCCGTTGTTGCATGTCCGCGCTTCCCGCTCGTTCCCGACTCGCCCGCTGGGCACCGCTGCTGGTTTCCGCCGGCCTGGCCGTGGGTGCCACGGTGGTGCTGCGCAACGTCAATCCGTATGTCGCCGGCAATCCCCTGCCGAGCTGCCCGCTGTACGCGCTGACCGGCCTGTACTGCCCGGGCTGTGGCAGCACGCGCTGCCTGTATTCCCTGGTCCACTTCGACCTGCCCGGCGCGATGGCGATGAACCCGCTGCTGGTCATCAGCCTGCCGTTCCTGTTGTTGATGCTGCTGAACATCGCCGGCATCCGCCCGCGTGTGCTCGACCCGCTGATGCGGGTGCTGGCCAATCCCGTGTTCTGGCTCTGGGTGCTGCCCGGGTATGCGCTGCTGCGCAACCTGCCGTGGGCGCCGTTCACCGCACTGGCACCGATCTAGGTTTCCAGCCAACGGCGCAGCCCCTCGTGGTGGGCGGCGTTTGTCGATCATGGGGTTGGCCGGGCGGGATGGGTTTGCGGGGGACGCCGTGAATCCGTCCGTGGAGGCTTGGCCGCGGCATCCATGCCGCGGACACCCCCGCAAACCCATCCCGCCCGGCCACGGACAGTTTCCGTGTGCGTCCACCACGGAAAAGAAAGAGAAGATCAAAAGCGAAAGCGGAAGCGGATCGCTTCGCTCTGCATCCACGCATGGCGTGGATCTACCGTGTCGACCAAGGTCGACACCTACCAACAGCCGCGGGAATCTGTCGGGGGTGGGGCGGTGTGGGGCTGCAGGACCGTTGGCGCCATGGGCCCGAGGCATGCCTCGGGCGGGTTGGGCAGGAGGCCCAACCCCGGTCTTGCCGTGTGCGCAGGACAGCGCACACGAGCAAGGCGCCATCGAGCCCCCAAGGACGGGTTTACGGCGTGTCCTGCAGCCCCACACCGCCCCGCCCAACCATCACCAATCCAGAGCTGCTGTTGCTGTTGCTGTTGCCTCTGCAGGTGCAGGGCTGCAAGCCCTGCAAAGCAACTACGTCACCCAGCCTGCAATCACCAGCAGGGCGAGGATCGCCAGCCACAGCAGCAGCATCCGCCACACCAGGCTCATCGCATCCCGCAGGTCCGGCAACCGCTGCCACACCGGCAACAGCCCCGCCTCGGTGTAATCGTGCGCATCCTCGCGCAGCTCGGCATTGACGCTGGCCCTCGCCACCGCGCCCAGGAAGCCGATGTTGCCGGCCAGGCGCTCGCCGTGGGCCTGGCGCCAGGCCTTCCACGCCGTATCGAAGTTGCCCACCAGCGCCATCGAAAATGCCATCAGCTGCGCCACCGGCCACTCGATCCAGCCCAGCAGGCGCTGCGCCAGCGCCAGCGGCTCCACCGGCACGCGGGCACGCATCGGGCTTTCCGCCATCAGCGCCAGCAGCCGGTAACCGAGAGCACCGGCCGGGCCCAGCAGCAGGAACCAGAACAGCACCGCGAACCAGCGCCGCAAGGCGTTGAGCACGGTTGCCTCGACCAGTGACGGAATGTCCTCGCGCAGGCTGCCACCGGCCGCCTGCAGGTTACGTACCGCGGCCTGGCGCGTCGCCGCGTCATCGGCATCGATGATCGCTTCGATATCGCGGTCCAGATCGCGCGGGCCCCAGCACCACGCCAGCACCGCCACGCCCAGCAGCAGCGACGGCAGGCCGAACAGCACCCCACGCAGCAACCACGCCAGCAGCGCCATCAGCAGCAGCGGCGGCAGCAGTGCCAGGGCAACGCCTGCCGGCCCCTGCCAAGCCTTGCCACCGCGCGCGTCCAGCCAGCCCAGCCAACGCCGGAAGCCGTCGAAACGGCGCAGCGAGGCGGCAGCGGCCGGGGCAACATGGCCCAGGGCCAGTGCCACCAGCACGGCGGCCAGAGTGGTGAACATGGCAGGTCTCCCTACGAAACAGAACGCTCGGCGTCGCTACCTTACCTGTCGCAGCGGCGCCCTCAGCGGTGAACCGGACTGTAACCCGGGCCGTGTTCAGGTGGCGGCAATACAGGCGCCACCGTCAGCCCCGCTCAGCCCTTCTGCTGCCGGTACCAGTGTTCGATCAGGCCGCGCGAAATCGAGATCGGCGGCGACAGGCGGATGCCCTGGCCATCGTCCTCCACATCGCGTGCCAGTGCCGCGCCGACCTCGTCGGCACTGAACCAGCGCGCATCTTCCAGCTCGCCATCCACGGTCGGCAGGTCATCCTGCGCCTGTGCACGGAAACCGATCATCAGCGCGCCCGGGAACGGCCACGGCTGCGAACCGAGGTACTGGCAGGCGGTCACCCGTACCTTGCTCTCCTCGTGCACTTCACGCACCACGGTCTGCTCGAAGGTCTCGCCGGGTTCGACGAAGCCGGCCAGCACCGAGTAACGCCGCGGTGCCCAGTTCGACTGCCGGCCCAGCAGCAGCCGGCCCTGGTTTTCCACGGCGACGATCACGGCGGGATCGACACGCGGGTAGTGCTCGGTGGCGCACTGCCCGCAGCGGCCGACGAAGCCACCACGGGCAAACGCCACGGCGCCGCCGCACACGCCGCAGAAGCGGGTGCGCGAGTGCCAGTAGGACATGCCGCGGGCATAACTGAAGGCGGTCGCATCGGCCATCGGCCACAGCAGTGCGGCCTGGCGCAGGTCGAGGCGGCGCGGGGCCGTGACGGTAACGTTGGCGGCTTCGACCGAGAACCAGGCCTGCTCGCCACGCAGGCCAAGGAAGATCGCGGCACCGGGGCCGCCGCCGATGTCGGCGCCGGTCAGCGCCAGCGGCTGGTCGTCATCGCCGGTGAAGACGCTGCCGTCCTGATCGAGCACGAGAATGCGCGCGCCCGGCCACAGGCGCGCCAGTGCATCGGCATCGTCGCGCAGGGCATCGGCGCGCTCCAGCGGTTCGCCAACGAAAGCGAAACCGGAAAGCGGCGAAGGAGTATTGGGCATCCGGCAAGCGTGCCGCCAATCGATGCAGGTGGCAAGTTCGGCGCTGTGCGCAATCTGCCGGTGTGGGCGTGCAGGCACAGCATCCACGCATGGCGTGGATCTACTGAGGTGCCAACCTTGGTTGGCACATTCCGGCCACAGGCCTCTTACATGCTGAAGCTGCTGCCGCAGCCGCAGGTGGTCTTGGCGTTCGGGTTGCGGATCACGAACTGGGCACCGGTCAGGCTCTCGGTGTAGTCCACCTCGGCGCCCATCAGGTACTGCAGGCTCAGCGGGTCGACCAGCAGGGTCACCCCGCTGGTCTGTACCGCCAAGTCATCCTCGGCACGGTTCTCGTCGAACTCGAACCCGTACTGGAAGCCCGAACAGCCACCGCCTTCGATGTACACGCGCAGGGCCAGGTCGGGGTTGCCCTCTTCCTGTATCAGGGATTTGACCTTGGCGGCCGCCGACTCGGTGAAGTTCAGCGGGCGCTCCAGCGACTGGTAATCGGGCGCGGCAACCGGGGTGGCGCCGGGCAGGGAGACTAGCGTGCTCATGGTGTCAGCATGGGGGTGCCGACGATGGCTTTCAAGCCATCGCCTCGGCCAGCTTGCGGCGTGCGGCGGTGTCACCCTTGCCGCCATTGGCCTCATCACCTTCCGGGGCCGGCAGGGCCGCCATCGGGGCGCTGGCATGGATCAGGCGGCCGTTCAGCTGGGCACCCGCATTCATCTCCACCACCTGGTAATGGACATTGCCATTGACCCGCGCGCTCGGGGTCAGTTCGACCTTCTCGGTGGCATGCACGTCGCCGTCCAGGCGTCCACTGATGACCACCACCTGGGCACGGATCTCACCTTCGATCACGCCATGCTCGGCGACCGTCAGGGTCGCGCCACTGGCGCCTTCGGCGGCGATCACCTTGCCGTGGATGCGGCCTTCCACATACAGGCCACCACTGAATTCCACATCACCGCGGATCACCACTTGGTTGCCGATCAGGGCATCCACCACCAGCTGGCCTTCACGGTTGGATTTGCTGCTTCCGAACATCTGCCTACTCCCCTTTGGCGGCCGGCGCACCGGCCTGTTTCCAGTCGAATACCTGGGTGGTACCCCCCGTACCACTCCCCAATGTCACCCGCACGCGTTGCGGGGTGAAGTCAGCCGGCAGCATCACGCTGCCGGTGAGCTGCTGGAAGTACCGGAACGAGTAATCCTGTCCCGGTACCTTGCTGCGCTGGTGCAGATCATCCCAGCTGATCGTGGCCAGCTTGCCGTTCTTGACGCCTTCCACGGTGAAACGCATCTGCCCCTGGCTGATGGCGCCGCGGTTGAGGTTCTGTGTCAGCACGGCGGTGTACTGCCAGGTGCCGGCCGCTTCCGGGCTGAACTCGATCGAATGGGTGTTCAGGCCCTTGCGCTGGCTGGTCGAACCCACCAGGCGCTCATAGAAGGCAACGTCGGCACGCAGGCCGGCGATTTCCTCATCGCGTTCGGCCAGCGAGGACTGCACCTCGGTGTTGGCGGCGCGGCTGATGCGGTCGGAGGCTTCCAGCGTGGCCTGCTTCTGGCGCAGTTCGGTCAGCTGCGCCTGCAACGTCTCGGCGCGCTTCTCGGCGGCCTGCAGGCGCTGGCCCTGTGCATCGCGCGGCGTGGCCATCCAGCAGCCACCCAGCACGGCCAGCACCAGGCTGAGCAGCCAGATGCCGCCGATCACCAGCAGGCGGCGACGGTCGGCCGGCGGTTGCGGCGCGCCGGGCAGGCGAACCTGCACGCGCATGGGAGGACGGTTGGTCATGGGTGGATTCCGGGGCATCGCGAGGGCGACACCGGTACGGCCCCTGTGGCAAACGACGGGCTAGTGTATGACAGGACGGGGGTGTTTCCTGCGCAGTGGCGAGCCACCGTCTGTGGCGTTCAGGCATGCCATCGTCGATAGTGTGGTCCCCTGCACAGTTCCGTCGCCGGAGCATCGCCATGACCGAAGCCCACCTGTTCGTGATCGGCATCCTGCTGGCCTGGCTGGCCGGCATCCGCGTCTACCTCACCGTGTTCGGTGTCGGCCTGGCCGGCCTGCTCGGCTGGGTCGACCTGCCGCCGGCCCTGCAGGCCACCGAATCGTGGTGGGTGCTGGGCACCTCGGCAGCGCTGGCGGTAACCGAATTCTTCGCCGACAAGATTCCCGGCGTCGACTCGGCGTGGGATCTGGTGCAGACCCTGGCACGCGTACCCGCAGGTGCCTTCCTTGCCGCAGCCACGCTGTCGCCGGATGGGCAGCTGGGCACCGGCGCACTTGCTGCCGGTGCCGGTGTCGCGCTGGCCAGCCATGGCCTGAAGGCCGGCACCCGCGCCCTGCTCAATACATCGCCCGAGCCTGCCAGCAACTGGGTGGCCTCCGCCGCCGAGGACACCGTGGTGGTCGGTGGCCTGGCCCTGGCCCTGGCACACCCGTGGATCGCGCTGATCGTGGTGCTGGCCTGCAGCCTGGCCGGCGCGCTGCTGGTGTGGCTGGTCTGGCGCGCCCTGTGGAAGGGCGTGCGCTGGCTGGCACGCAGTGCGTCGCCCGACAGTCCACGCCAGCCCGGTACCGGTTGATCGCCGGGCTTGTCGCATAATGGACGCGAACACCAGGAGCACCGATGGCCGCAAACGAATCCCCCGCGGGCGCCCGCCCGGGACGCGCTGAAACCCCTCCGGCCGATCATTGGCAACGCTGGACCGCTGAACCGGCGAGCGCGGTCGCCGCAGCGCCGGCCGCGGTTCCGCCGCTGGCCGCCTCCGACGCACCCGCATCGATCGGCAGCGCACCGCCGCCGTTGCCGGCCCCGGCCGTGCTGGCCGAGGCTGGCAACAACGACCAGGCGCCGCCGCCCTCCGATTCGCCCTACCGCGTGCTGATCGTCGAGGACGACCGCGCGCAGGCCCTGTTCGCACAGAGCGTGCTGCATGGCGCCGGCATGCAGGCGATCGTGCACAGCGATGCCGACGGCGCGCTGCAGGCGATCAAGGAGCATCGGCCCGACCTGATCCTGATGGACCTGCACCTGCCCGGCCTGGACGGCATGCGCCTGACCGCGCTGATCCGCCAGCAGCCTGGCCTGCAGTTGCTGCCGATCGTGTTCCTGAGCGGCGATCCGGACCCGGAGCGCCAGTTCGAGGTGCTCGACAGTGGCGCCGACGATTACCTGAGCAAGCCGATCCGCCCCCGCCACCTGATCGCGGCGGTGGCCAACCGCATCCGCCGCGCACGTGCGCAGGCAGCAACCCTGCCTGGTGCTACCGGCGCACCGGCCACCAGCAATCCGGAAACCGGCCTGCCGACACGTCACCACGTGCTGCAGCAACTCAACGCCACCCTCACCCACCGCGACCGGGGCGGCGTGTTCTTCATTGAAGTGGCCAGCGCGCTGGGCCTGCGCGAACGCTATGGCTACGCCGCCTTCGAGCGCCTGATGGTGCAGGCCGGGCAGCGCCTGGCCGAGGCCGGCCATCCGCACCTGCTGGCACGCCTGAACGACAACAGCTTCCTGCTGCTGGCCCGCAATACCGATGAAGACAGCCTGGAAAGCATCGCCGCGACCCTGCGTGAGCAGCTCTCGGCGCGCGCCTTCGTGATCCGCGATGATGAATCGGTGCATCTGCGCGGCGTGGTGGGTTACGCGCCGCTGTCGCCGGGCTTCGACGATGCCAACGCCGCACTGGAAGCGGTCGAGCGCACCACCCTGCAGGCACGCCTGCTCAGCGCCGGCGTGGCAGGCCACGTGCATCGCCAGGCCGTCACCGAACAGGAACACCTGGCACTGCTGGAAGGCCAGCTGGAGCTGGCCTATCAGCCGATCGTCGCTGTCGCCGGTGGCAACACCGCGCAGTACCAGCTGCTGCTGCGCCTGCGCCAGGCCGACGGCACGGTGCTGGCGGCCGGCCAGGTGATTCCCGCCGCCGAAGCGGCAGGCCGCATCGCCGACCTCGACCAGCAGGTGATGGACCATGCGCTGGGCCTGCTGGACCTGTACCGGCACGCAACGCAACCGCTGAACCTGTTCGTTTCGCAGTCGCTGCGCACCCTGCAGCGCGATGCCTTTGGCGACTGGCTGCTGGAATCGCTGCAGCAGCGTGACCTGCCCGGCAGTGCGCTGGTGATCGACGTGCGCCTGCCCGACGCGCTGATCCACACCGTGCCGCTGCAGCAGTTCTGCCAGCGCATGGCCGGCGCCGGCGTGCGCTTCTGCCTGAGCCAGTTCGAACCCAGTGGCGAAGCCGATGCACTGCTGACCCAGCTGCCGCTGTCGTTCGTGCGCATGGCCGCGCGTTTCTCCAGCAGCCATTCCAACCCGGCCACGCGCGAGGAACTGCGCAAGGCGATCGAACAGGCGCATGCCGCCGGGCTGCAGATCATCGGCCAGCAGATCGAGGACCCGCAGGCCGCGGCAGCGATGTGGGTCGGCGGCGTCGATTACATCCAGGGCAACATGGTGCAGTCGGCCGGCAGTGACCTGAACTTCGACTTCCACAACGCGGTGCTCTGAGGTGCCGCTGTGGGGCGTGCTGCTGGTTGCCCTTGCTGCGGCCGTCGCACTGCTGCTGTTGGGCATGCGCCTGCGCGCGCGCAGCCGGGCACTGGCCCAGCTGCAGCGCGAGCACAGCGCGCTGGCCGCCGAGCGCGACCAGCTGCGCCATACCACCGAACGCCAGGGCCAGCTGGAACAGCAGCTGCTGCAGGCCAAGCAGGCCGCCGAAGCGGCCGTGCTGGCCAAGGGCGAGTTCCTGGCCACGATGAGCCACGAGATCCGCACGCCGCTCAACGGCATCCTGCCGATGCTGGAGCTGATCGCGCGCGGGCCGCTGGGTGAGGACCAGCGGCAGATGCTGGCCACCGCTTCGGCCAGTTCACAGCAGCTGCTGCGCATCGTCGACGACATCCTCGACTACTCCCGGCTGGAAGCGCAGGCGCTGGAACTGGAGATCACCAGCTTCAACCTGCGCGACCTGCTCGATGGCGTGGTGCAGCTGATGCAGCGCGCCGCCGATGCCAAGGGCCTGTCCCTGGCCATGCAGCTTGACCCATCGGTGCGCCTGCCGGTGCGTGGCGACCCGGTACGCCTGCGCCAGGTGCTGAGCAACCTGCTGGCCAACGCCATCAAGTTCACCGCCCGCGGCCAGGTGCAGCTGTGCGTGCAGCGCCTGGGCGAAGGTGCGGCCCAGCACCAGCTGCGCTTCGAGATCATCGACACCGGCATCGGCATCGATGAGGCACTGCAGGCACGCCTGTTCCAGTCCTTCAGCCAGGCCGATGCCTCGACCACGCGCATCTACGGTGGCACCGGCCTGGGCCTGGCCATCTGCAAGCGCATCATCGACCTGATGCACGGGCAGATCGGCGTGCAGTCCACGCCCGGCCAGGGCGCAACGTTCTGGTTCGAGATCCCGCTGCTGAAAGTACCCGGCGACCTGCCTGCGATGGCGCGCGCCCCCGCAGCGCTACTGTTGTTCAGCGCCGATGCAACGCTGCAGGCACGCATCGAGCGCATCGCCGCCCACCATGGGCTGCAGGTGCAGGTGCTGGCACAGCTGGATGCCGTGGTCGAGCGCCTGCGCGCTCCCGCGCGGCCCGGACAACCAGCACCGGCATGGCTGATTGTCGATTCCCGCACCCGCCGCAACGGCGAGGTCACGCTGCAGCAGGCGCTGGCCGAGCGCGGCGACGATGATGCACTGCAGGTACTGTGGCTGCAGGAAGACACGCCTGCACAACGCCCGCGCCAACGCCAGCTGCTCCCGCATTTCGATGATGCAGCCCTGCATGCACTGCTGGCGGCGCCTGCCACGCCTGCCCGCCCTGCCGCCCTGCTGGCCAATGCCGAAGACGGCTTGCCCGCACCGACGCTGCCGCCATTGCACCTGCGCGTGCTGCTGGTGGAAGACAACACGGTCAACCGGATGGTGGCCGAGCATCTGCTGCGCGTGTTCCAGTGCGAGGTGCGCAACGCCGCCGACGGCAAGCAGGCACTGGCCGCCCTTCGCGAAGGCGGCGTGGACGTGGTGCTGATGGATTGCCAGATGCCGGTGCTGGACGGCTACGCCGCCACGCGCCGCTGGCGTGCGGAAGAAACGGAAACCGGGTGCTCGCGGTTGCCGATCATCGCGATGACGGCCAACGCCATGGCCGGTGACCGCGAACGCTGCCTGCAGGCCGGCATGGACGACTACCTGTCCAAGCCGATCGCACGCGCCACCTTGCATGCGCTGTTGAGGCGCTGGGGGGGCGGTAGAGCTGCATCACCTGCACGGCCTTCTGTAGAGCCGAGCCATGCTCGGCTGACGGCCAATAGCAGTCGCGCTCCATCAGCCGAGCATGGCCCGGCTCTACAAGAGACGAAAAGCCAAGCGGTGACGCAACCGGTGCTGGACCGTGATGTGCTGGACGAACTGCACGCGGTGATCGGCGATACCGCCCTCCAGATCGTCTCGGTGTTCCTGGAGGATGCGCCGGCGATGGTGCAGCAGCTGCAGCAGGCCGCGCAGAGCAGCGACGAGCCGCGACTGCAGGCAATCGCCCACAGCCTTAAATCATCGAGTGCGAACGTGGGGGCGTTGTCGCTGTCGGCAATCGCGCAGCGGATCGAGCACGAAGCCCGTAGTGGCAGCCTGCAGCGCCCCGCGGTGGCGGTGGCGCTGCTGGTTGCCGAATTCGCCCGGGCGCGCGTGGCGCTGACGGGCTACCTGGCACAGCATCGGTAGCGTCGAGCTTGCTCGACCATCGCCATGCTGATCACAGTCGAGCAAGCTCGACGCTAGTCACTCTTCCAGCTTGCTGAGCAGGTACTTCGGCTCGCCGATACGCTCGATCAGGTCGAGCTGGGTTTCCAGCCAGTCGATGTGTTCTTCTTCCGAGTCGAGGATCTTCACGAACAGCTGGCGGCTGACGTAGTCG
Source organism: Stenotrophomonas sp. 99219_Sma (assembly GCF_056480785.1). Taxonomy (NCBI): domain Bacteria; kingdom Pseudomonadati; phylum Pseudomonadota; class Gammaproteobacteria; order Lysobacterales; family Lysobacteraceae; genus Stenotrophomonas; species Stenotrophomonas sp. 99219_Sma. Next base: position 4,231,051 of record NZ_CM151117.1, read on the forward strand.
CCCACCGAATCGGAGTAGGCCACGGCGTCGCGCAGGGTCACTACGCCGTCGCGCTCCAGCGACAGGTCGCACTGCAGGATCTCGGTCGGGTTCTCGCCGATGCGCAGCTTGCCCAGCGCCTGGAAATTCGGCAGGCCTTCGAGGAACAGGATGCGGTCGGCAAGCATGTCGGCATGCTTCATCTCGTCGATCGATTCCTTGTACTCGTGTTCGGCCAGCTCCTTGATGCCCCAGTTCTTCAGCATCTTGGCGTGCAGGAAGTACTGGTTGATCGCGGTCAGCTCGTTGTAGAGGACCTTGTTGAGGAATTCGATGACCTTGGTGTCGCCCTTCATGGGGGTGCTCCTGCACGCTGAAAACGCAGGCACTTTAACGCCTTGCGCGCGGCCGTGAAGGAACGCGAATCGTGCGCATTGGCCTGCGCGGCCGCACGTGAAGGATGCGAAAGCGCGGCGTCAACGCGCCGCGAAAAGGCGATCAGGCGACCTGGGCCAGGCCCAATACCGGCAGCGGCAGATCGTGGGTCGCACGCGCCTTGGCCAGCAGGTCGCCGGCCATGTCCAGGCAGGAACCGCAGGTGGCACCACACCCTGTACGCATGGTCAGTTCGGCCACCGTGCTGACGCCATGGCTGGCGGCTTCGCGGATCTGGTGGTCGGTGACTCCGTTGCAGATGCAGACGTACACAGGCGTGAACCGGGCTGACAGGCCAAGAGTGGCCTGTTGGCTATTCCAATGGAAACGAGAATGGTTGTCAATCAGAGACCTGAACCATTCTCGATACGGTTCAGCCGGTCACGTGGCCGGACCATCGCCGGTGGCCTTCTTCGGCCAGTAGCCGCGGGTCCGTGGGCGCTTGCGTGGGCGGTCATGCCCGGCGGTATGGCCCGGCATCCAGGCCTCCGCAGCGCTCTTGGGCATGGCGGTCACGCCCTGCCCGGCCACCCCGCGCGCCAACGGCGCCAGATGTCGCAAGGCGCGCGCATAGACGCCACGCTTGAACATCACCACGTGCTCCACCGGGTACCAGAAGTCCACCCAGCGCCAGTGGTCAAACTCGGGTGAGTCGGTGTGGTCCAGCTTCACGTGGGACTCGTCGCCGGTCAGGCGCAGCAGGAACCAGACCTGCTTCTGGCCGATGCAGACCTGCCGCTCGTTGCGGCGGATGGCCCGCGCCGGCAGCTTGTAACGCAGCCAGCCGGGCGTTGCCCCGAGCACTTCCACGTGCTCAGGCAGCAGGCCGGTCTCTTCCTGCAGTTCACGATACATGGCCTCGACAGGCGTCTCGTCGGTATTCATGCCACCCTGCGGGAACTGCCAGCCGTCCCGGCGCACACGTCGTGCCCAGAACACCTGGCCGTCCTGCCGCATCAGCACAATGCCGACGTTCGGTCGATAGCCGTCCGGATCGATCACGATGCGGACTCCTAAAAAATCTACTGGTCGGGACTATCCCATGCCGCCTGTCGGCCCACAAGCACGATACAAAAGTGTTGACAGGGGCGATACACATCCGCAGAATAGCGGGCTCACCAAGGCTATGTAGCTCAGCCGGTTAGAGCACAGCACTCATAATGCTGGGGTCGGTGGTTCGAGTCCACCCATAGCCACCACACTGAAAATCAAGTTGTTTTTCAGCGTGAAAAGTGAGAAAATAGTTGCACGTTTTGCCCCGTCGCCAAGCGGTAAGGCACCTGACTCTGACTCAGGCATTCGGTGGTTCGAATCCATCCGGGGCAGCCAAACAAAAAAGAAAAAAGCCTGATCGAAAGATCAGGCTTTTTTCTTTTTTGTTTGGTCACGCATCCCGCCTTATCCCCGCGCCTGTCGGCGCACCCCCTTGAACAACAAGGGGGCTCTTCCCCAGAAAGGCGTCCGGGGCGGGATCCCTTTCTGCAGAACCCCGCCCTGCTGACATGCCCCCCGGGTAGTGCCGGCCGCTGGCCGGCAACCTCGAAATGCGCTCCCCAGAACGACAAAAGCCCGGCCGAAGCCGGGCTTTTGCTTGTCCAACCAGCGGGCCCCCGAAGGAGCCCAACCAGGCGCGGTAGATCAGCGCTTGGAGAACTGGGTGGCGCGGCGAGCCTTGTGCAGACCGACCTTCTTACGCTCGACTTCACGGGCGTCACGGGTCATGAAGCCAGCCTTGCGCAGCTCGGACTTCAGGGTTTCGTCGTACTCGACCAGAGCACGGGCGATGCCCAGACGGATCGCACCGGCCTGGCCGGTGGTGCCGCCGCCAGCGGCGGTGACCAGGATGTCGAAGCTTTCGGTGTTCTTGGTCAGCTCGAGCGGCTGGCGCACGATCATGCGCGCGGTCTCACGACCGAAGAACTCGTCCAGCGGACGGCCATTGACGGTGATGTTGCCCGAACCCTTGCGCAGGAACACGCGAGCGGTGGAGGACTTGCGGCGGCCAGTGCCGTAGTTTTGAGTGATAGCCATGATTAGATATCCAGAACCTGCGGCTGCTGTGCGGCGTGCGGATGCTCAGTGCCGGCGTAGACCTTGAGCTTGCGGTACATCTGGCGACCCAGCGGGCCCTTCGGCAGCATGCCCTTCACGGCGATCTCGATCACGCGCTCCGGGTGGCGCTCCAGCGCCTGTGCCAGGGATTCGGTCTTCAGGTTGCCGATGTAACCGGTGAAACGGTGATACATCTTGTCCTGCAGCTTCTTGCCGGTGACGGCAATCTTTTCTGCATTGATGACGACCAGGTAGTCGCCGGTATCAACGTGCGGGGTGTAGACCGGCTTGTGCTTGCCACGCAGACGGCGGGCCAGCTCGGTGGCGAGACGGCCCAGGGTCTTGCCCTCGGCGTCGACGAGGTACCAGTCGCGCTGGACGGTCTCGTTCTTGGCAGTGAAAGTGCTCATGAAGAACTCTAGGTTAGGTCGGGCTCATTGCGGCGAAAGGCTCGCCGGAACTCTGCCACGCGTTGTGAAAAGGTGAAGCGTAAGAGGCGGGATTGTACGCAGGTCAGCCCCCCGTTGCAAGCCGGCCCTTGACCGGGTTGGCAGGGGGACGGGGTCGGGCGAGAATCGCGGGGTCTTCCGCCCCACCGTGTACCGCCATGACCGTGCTCCGCCAGATCACCCCGCTGGACCACCTGCTGACCGAGGCGCAGCGCGCCCTGGACACGGTGTTCGGCAACCCGCCGGCGGCCCGCCCCTATCCGGCTGCGGACACCGACGAGCCGGGCATGGACAGCACCGAACGCCGCCACGCGGCCGGCCTGATGCGGATCAACCACGTCGGCGAGGTCTGCGCACAGGGCCTTTACTTCGGCCAGGCGGCCGTGGCCCGCGACCCGGCCACGCGTGAACACCTGCTGGAAGCGGCCCAGGAAGAAACCGACCACCTGGCCTGGTGCGCCACCCGCCTGGGCGAACTGGACAGCCGTCCGAGCCTGTTCAACCCGCTCTGGTACGCCGGCAGCTACACCATCGGCACCCTGGCCGGGCTGCGCGGCGACGGCTGGAACCTGGGCTTCGTGGTCGAGACCGAGCGCCAGGTGGAAGCCCACCTGGACGAGCACCTGGTCGACCTGCCGGCCGGCGACCTGCGCAGCCGCGCGGTCATCGCCGTGATGAAAGAAGACGAGGCCCGCCATGCGGACCACGCCGAGCAGGCCGGCGCACGCCGCCTGCCGTTCCCGATCCCGGGCGCGATGGCGCTGGCTTCCAAGGTCATGAAGACCATCGCCTACCGGCTGTGACCGCCAGGTAGTGCCGGCCGCTGGCCGGCAACCACGCAGACGCCGCAGAAGATCCGGAGGTTGCCGGCCAGCGGCCGGCACTACCAGTTAATTGGGCGAGACCAGCTTCAGGCCGATCACGCCGGCCACGATCAGGCCCACGCAGGCCAGGCGTGCCGGCGATGCGCTGTCGTTGAACAGGTAGATGCCCAGCACCGCCACGCCCATGGCGCCGATACCGGTCCAGATCGCGTAGGCGGTACCGACCGGGATGCTCTTCATCGCCTGGCTCATCAGGTACAGGCTGATCAGCGCGGACACGACCGTGGCAGCGGTGGGAAGGGGTTTGCTGAAGCCTTCGGAGTACTTCATTCCGAGGGCGAAACCGATCTCGAACAGGCCGGCCAGCAGCAGGTAGATCCAGGGCATGGGTGGGGGCTCCTTACCTTTTTTGAGAAAAACGAAACGGCCCGGTGTTTTCACACCGGGCCGTGGGTCGGTACATCACCGTGGAACTGTAACGCGTGCGGGGCACTGGTTCCACGGGGCGGGTCGTCCCGCCTGGGCGGCGATGCCTGCGGGCATCGCACATGGGGCTTACTCGGACAGGTTCCGGCCGTGGAACAGCTCTTCGATCTCGCGCTTGAGCAGCGCTTCGATCTTCATGCGTTCCTTGAACGACAGGTTCTTGGCCTTTTCCTCGAACAGGTACTGGTCCAGGTCGAAGTCCTTCAGGTGCATCTTCGTGTGGAAGATGTTTTCCTGGTAGACGTTGACGTCGAACATCTCGTAACGCGACTTGATGTTCTTGGCCAGGAAGTTCTGGATCGAGTTGATCTTGTGATCGATGTAGTGCTTCTTGCCCTTCACATCGCGGGTGAAGCCACGGACGCGGTAGTCCATGATCACGATGTCCGACTCGAGGCTTTCGATCAGGTAGTTCAACGCCTTCAACGGCGAAATGACGCCGCAGGTGGCCACGTCGATGTCGGCGCGGAAGGTGGCGATACCTTCCTGCGGGTGCGTTTCCGGATAGGTGTGCACGGTGATGTGCGACTTGTCCATGTGCGCGACCACGGCATCGGAGATCAGCTCCTTGCCGGCCTGCTTCTTGTCGATCACCGGTTCTTCGGAGATCAGGATGGTCACCGAGGCACCCTGCGGATCGTAGTCCTGGCGGGCCACGTTCAGGATGTTGGCGCCGATGATCTCGGCGACATCGGTCAAGATTTGAGTCAGCCTGTCGGCGTTGTACTCTTCATCGATGTATTCAATGTAACGCTGACGCTCCTCTTCGGTGCGCGCGTAACACACGTCATAGATGTTGAAGCTCAGCGCCTTGGTGAGGTTGTTGAAACCCTGCAGCCTCAGGCGAGGCAACGGCTTGACCACGGCGGTCGATTCCTGTGTAAGAAGGGAAAGGGGGAATTATGGGGCAAACTGTCCCCGGGGGGAACGTGAAGAGCGCTCACATCTGGCACACTGTTTGCCCTTAACAATTGCGCTGGTTAAGCTCCGCTATCGACCCCGTGAATCCGTTCATGCGCAGAGGGAGCGCTCCTATCGTGTCAACCGTGCGCCTAGCTAGCAGTCCACTGGCCCTGGATATCGCCACAATCGATCGTTTCCTGGCGCACAGCCACAGGCGGCGATACCCCACCCGTACCGACGTCTTCCGACCCGGTGACCCGGCGGGAACCCTGTATTACGTCATCAGCGGCTCGGTTTCGATCATGGCCGAGGAAGATGACGATCGCGAGCTGGTGCTGGGCTACTTCGGTGCCGGCGAGTTCGTCGGCGAGATGGGCCTGTTCGTTGAATCGGACCGCCGCGAGGTGATCCTGAGGACCCGTACCGCCTGCGAGCTGGCCGAAATCAGCTACGAGCGCCTGCACCAGCTGTTCCTCGGCCCGCTGTCGGCCGATGCCCCGCGCCTGCTCTACGCGCTGGGCCAGCAGATCTCCAAGCGCCTGCTCGACACCAGCCGCAAGGCCAGCCGCCTGGCATTCCTGGACGTTACCGACCGGATCGTGCGCACCCTGCACGACCTGGCGCAGGAGCCGGAGGCGATGAGCCATCCGCAGGGCAGCCAGCTGCGCGTCTCGCGCCAGGAACTGGCCCGCCTGGTCGGCTGCTCGCGCGAAATGGCCGGCCGCGTGCTGAAGAAGCTGCAGACCGATGGCCTGTTGCACGCCCGCGGCAAGACCGTGGTGCTGTACGGCACCCGTTGACCGTTGAGCACCCGGTGGGTGCGGACCTTGGTCCGCACTCTTTCACGCGCTAGGCTCGGTGCATGGAACTGAGCAGCGCATTCTGGTGGTTCATCCTCATCGGCCTGGGCGCCCAGCTGGTGGACGGCGCGCTGGGCATGGCGTTCGGCCTGGTGTCGTCGTCGGTGATGCTGGCCATGGGCATTCCGCCCGCGCAGGCCAGTGCAGCCATCCACACCGCCGAGGTGTTCACTACTGGCGCCTCCGGCGTGTCGCATCTGGTCGCCGGCAATGTCGATAAGCGCCTGTTCCTGCGCCTGGCGCTGCCCGGCGCCGTAGGCGGCGCCGTGGGTGCCTACGGCCTGACCCAGCTGCCCGGCGAGGTGATCCGCCCGCTCATCTACCTGTACCTGCTGGTGCTGGCCATCATCATCCTGGCACGTGCCGCCGGCCGCCTGATGCCCAAGGGCGAGGTCAAGCGGGTGCCCGTGCTGGGCTTCGTGGCCGGCTTCCTGGATGCCAGCGGCGGGGGCGGCTGGGGGCCGGTGGCCACCTCCACCCTGCTGGCCCGCGGCGGCCAGGCACGCACCACCATCGGCACGGTGAACGCGGCCGAGTTTGTGGTCACCCTGACAGTTTCAGCAACGTTCCTGCTGTCGATGGGGCTGCATCACCTGCAGATCGTGGCCGGCCTGCTGATCGGCGGCATGATGGCCGCGCCGGTGGCCGCACTGCTGGTGAAGCGCCTGAAGGAGCGCTGGGTGCTGGTGGCCGTGGGCGTGCTGGTGCTGGGCATCAGCCTGTTCCAGATCGGGCATGCGCTGACCGGGTATCTGGCGCGCTGAGCGCTCGCCGGGCATGGCCCGGCGCTAGCTGCACGGGATTCGGTAGTGCCGGCCGCTGGCCGGCAACCCCGCAAGCCCTTCCGCAATCATGAAGTTGCCGGCCAGCGGCCGGCACTACCGGGTCGCAGCCCGGCACTCCGTCATCCCATCCCCGGCGGATTCCGCGCGTTACGCCTTGTCACCGCCGCGGTCCACGCAGCCCCAGTTGAGGATGCGGGTGCCGGCCGGCAGCACGCGGCGGAAGAAGTCCACCCTGCCCGGCTTCGGGTTCACCACCACCGGCGCCTTGGCGGCCAGCAGCAGCGGCAGGTCGGCGGTGCTGTCGGAGTAGGCGATATCGATGTCGCCGTAGCCGCGCTCGCGCAGCATGCGCATCTTCTCTTCGTTGTGGCAGTGGCGGGTCGGGCCGACGCCACCCAGCCGTGGGCCGACCTCGGTGCCGATCACCGGTACGTCCTGGTGGGCGACGAAGGTCAGGATCGCGCGTGCCAGCTCTGGTGGCGCGCCCGTGGCAACCACCACGCGGTCACCCTTGGCCCGGTGCGCTGCGAACACCTCCAGCGCCTGTGGCAGCAGCTTGGCGCGCATCTGCGCCTCGTTGCGCAGCACATAGGCGTCGATCACCTTGTTGAAATCGCGCGCACGGTGCAGGCCGAAGCTGCCGATCCACACATAGACCGAAATGCCGGTACGGCGGGTCGGCAGCAGCGCCACCATCGGCCCGGCGATCGGCGTGACCAGCAGCGCCGCCAGCATGCGCAGCGGGTTGCGCTTGATCAGCGAAGCGAACAGGTGAGTACCCGAATCGCCATCGTAGAGGGTGTGGTCGAAATCGAAGACCACCAGCGGCGCATCGTCGCGCGGCGTCGGATAGTGCGTTTTCATGCCGCGAAGAATAGCTGACGCAGGCCCTCGCCCGGCTCTTCCACGCGCATGAAGGCTTCGCCCACCAGGAACGAGTGGATGCCGGCATCGCGCATCAGCGCCACGTCCTGCGGGCCGAGGATGCCGCTCTCGGTGACCAGCAGGCGATCGCGCGGCACCGCCTTCTGCATGTCCAGCGTGGTCTGCAGCGACACCTCGAAGGTGCGCAGGTTGCGGTTGTTGATGCCGATCATCGGTGCCGGTACCTGCAGCGCACGCTCCAGCTCGTCGATGTCGTGCACTTCCACCAGTACGTCCATGCCCAGCGACATCGCCAGTTCGGACAGCGTGGCCAACTGCGTGTCGTCCAGCGCGGCGACGATCAGCAGGATGCAGTCGGCGCCCAGCACACGCGCCTCATACACCTGGTAGGCGTCGATCACGAAGTCCTTGCGCAGCACCGGCAATGTGCAGGCCTCACGGGCCTGCTGCAGGTAGGCATCAGCACCCTGGAAGAAGTCCACATCGGTCAGCACCGACAGGCAGCTGGCGCCGCCGAACTCGTAGCTGACGGCGATGTCGGCCGGGCGGAAATCCGGGCGGATGACGCCCTTGGAGGGGCTGGCCTTCTTCACCTCGGCGATCACCGCCGGGTCGCCGTTGGCCACCGCCGCCTGCAAGGCTCGCACGAAGCCACGTACCGGCGGGGCACTGGCCAGGGCGGCCTGCAGCTCCTCGAGCGGGCGCTGGGCGCGGCGCTGGGCCACTTCTTCGGCCTTGCGGGCCAGGATCGTCTGCAGGATGTCGCTCATCGTCTTCGATTCGGTGCGGGGGTGGTGAGGACGGCCATTATCGGCCATCAAGAGGGTCAGGCTGAACCGCGCGCTCAGGCAACCAGCGCGCGGGTGGTCTCTACATACTGCTGCAGGCGCTGGCGGGCGCTGCCGTTGGCGATGGCGGCACGGGCACGGGCCAGGCCGTCGCCGATGTCGCTGGCCACGCCGGCCACGTACAGCGCGGCGCCGGCGTTCAGGGCCACGATGTCCAGCGCCGGACCGGGCTGGTTGTCCAGCACGGCGCGCAGCATGGCAATGGACTGCTCCGGGCCATCCACGCGCAGGTTGCGGCTGGCCGACATCGCGATGCCGAAGTCTTCCGGGTGGATCTCGTACTCGCGTACCTTGCCGTCGCGCAGCTCGCCCACCAGGGTACCGGCGCCCAGCGAGATCTCGTCCATGTTGTCGCGGCCCCAGACCACCATGGCGCGCTCGGTGCCCAGCTCGCGCAGCACGCGTGCCTGGATACCCACTAAATCCGGGTGAAACACGCCCATCAGCACCGACGGTGCGCTGGCCGGGTTGGTCAGCGGGCCAAGGATGTTGAAGATGGTACGCACGCCCATCTCGCGGCGGACCGGCGCGACCACCTTCATCGACGGGTGATGGATCGGCGCGAACATGAAACCGATGCCGGTCTGTTCGATGGCCGCGGCCACCTGCGCCGGCTGCAGCTCGATGGCCGCACCCAGTGCTTCGACTGCATCGGCGCTGCCGGACTTGGACGACACGCTGCGGTTGCCATGCTTGGCCACGCGCGCACCGGCCGCGGCCGCGACGAACATCGCGCAGGTGGAGATGTTGAAGGTGTGCGAGCCATCGCCGCCGGTGCCGACGATGTCGACCAGGTGGGTGGTATCGGCCACCGGCACCGCCAGCGCGAATTCACGCATGACCGTGGCCGCAGCGGCGATCTCGTCGATGGTTTCCTTCTTCACGCGCAGGCCAGTGAGGATGGCGGCGGTCATCATCGGCGAGACATCGCCGCGCATGATCTGCCGCATCAGGTCGACCATCTCGTCGAAGAAGATTTCGCGGTGCTCGATGGTGCGTTGCAGGGCTTCCTGGGGGGAGAAGCTCATGGGAATGCTCCTGGGATCAGGCGGCCGGACGCTGCAGGAAATTGCGCAGCAGGGCATGGCCGTGTTCGGTGAGGATGGATTCGGGGTGGAACTGAACGCCCTCCACCGGGAACTGGCGGTGGCGCAGGCCCATGATCTCTTCGATCGAGCCGTCGTCGTTCTCGGTCCAGGCGGTCACTTCCAGCACCTCGGGCAGGCTGTTCTTGTCCACCACCAGCGAGTGGTAGCGGGTGGCCTGGTAACGGTCCGGCAGGCCGGCGAACACGCCCTTGCCTTCATGGCGGATCGGCGAGGTCTTGCCATGCATGATGTTGCCGGCGCGGATGACCGTACCGCCGTAGACCTGGCCGATGCCCTGGTGGCCCAGGCACACGCCGAGGATCGGCGTGGTCGGGCCCAGGCGCTGGATGAGTTCCAGCGACACGCCCGCTTCGTTGGGCGTGCACGGGCCGGGCGAAATGACGATGCGCTCAGGCTTCTGCGCGGCGATCTCGTCCACGCTCATCGCATCGTTGCGCACCACCTTCACCTCGGCGCCCAGCGTCTGCAGGTACTGCACGAGGTTGTAGGTGAAGCTGTCGTAGTTGTCGATCATCCACAACATGGTCAGGTTCCGTCGCTTATCAGGAAAATGGCGTATACGTTTTCGGTGTAGGTGATGGGGCCGGCTTCGATGGATTCGCGCAGGCGTGAGCCGGTGGTCTCGATCATGTCCATCTGCGCCGCAGGTGACGGCGGCGATGGCGGTGTCACCATGTCGTCGCTTCTGGGCCAATTGCCCGCCTGCACGCCATAGGCGAAGTTCGGCGCCACATCAGAGATGCTGTACAGCCCGCGCAGCTTCGTGCCGTAGGCGGTGGCAAGGCCCTGCGCGGATTGGCGCGTCGACGCGGCGGCCTCACCCTTGAGTTCGCGCCGCAGCGCCACTTCGCCCGAGTAGGTCGGGGCCACGCTGCTGACCTGCAGGTTCTCGTTGGCCTTCAGTGCACCCAGCACGTCCTGCATCGCCTTCACGCTGGCGAAGCTGGCACGCAGCTGGCGCGACACGCGGGTGCCGACGAAGACCTGCCGGTTCTGCTCATAGCGCGTGGCCGGGCCGATCCGCAGATTGTCCGCACGCACGCTGCCCTCCACCGCCTTGTGCTGCTTGAACAGCGCCAGCACGCGCGCGACGTTGTCCTGCACGCGGCGGCGCGCGGCGTCGGCATCCATGTCGGTCTCTTCGATATTCAACTGCAGGCCGAACCGGTCGGGCATCACCTCGCGGCGCGCCTCGCCCTTCACCAGCAGGTGCGGCTGCGAGGGAATGGTGTTGGCCTGCGCCCACGCAGACGGGGCCATCGTGGCCAGCAGTGACGACCACAGCAATGCGCTCAGCAGCTTCATGCGGTACTCCTTGTCTTGAACGGGAACGGCGGAACGACCACGGCGCAGCGGCCGTGGCGAGGCAGGCTTACAGGCCCTTGGCGGCCTGGGCGACGGCGCGGAACAGCGCGCGGCCCTTGTTCATCGTCTCGTCCCATTCCTTGTCCGGGTCCGAGTCGTAGACGATGCCGGCGCCGGCCTGCACATACAGGCGGCCGTCCTTGATCACCGCGGTGCGGATCGCGATCGCGGTATCGGCATCGCCATGCCAGCCGATGTAGCCGATGCTGCCGGCGTAGACATTGCGCTTGATCGGTTCCAGCTCGCGGATCACTTCCAGCGCGCGGATCTTCGGCGCACCGCTGACCGTGCCGGCCGGGAAGGTGGCACGCAGCACGTCGGCATAGCTCAGGCCCGGCTGCAGCTGCCCGGTCACTTCGCTGACGATGTGCATGACGTGGCTGTAGCGCTCGATCACGAACTGCTCGCCCACTTCCACGGTGCCGGCCTTGGACACGCGACCGGCATCGTTACGGCCGAGGTCGATCAGCATCAGGTGCTCGGCGCGCTCCTTCGGATCGGCCAGCAACTCGGCTTCCAGCGCCAGGTCCTGTTCGACAGTGGCACCGCGCGGCCGGGTGCCAGCGATCGGGCGCACCGTCACTTCGCCATCCTGCAAACGCACCAGGATTTCCGGCGAGGAACCGACCACCTGCAGGTCGCCGACATCAAGGAAATACATGTAGGGCGACGGGTTCAGTGCACGCAGCGCACGGTACACATCCACCGGGCGCGCTTTGAACGGCACGCTCAGGCGCTGGCTCAGCACCACCTGGAAGATGTCGCCGGCACGGATGTATTCCTTGCTGCGCTGGACCGCATCGACGAAGCCTTCGCGGGTGAACCCGGAGACGAAATCGGACTCGTCCAGCACGTCGCTGTTGAGCGGTGCGGGATAGCCGGGCCCCCGGTGCGCGCAGCTTGGCGGTCAATGCATCCAGGCGTGCCTGGGCCTGCTCGAACGCACCCTCGACACGCGGGTCGGCATGCACGATCAGGTACAGCCGGCCCTTGAGGTTGTCGAACACCGCCAGCTCGTTGGAATCCAGCAGCAGGATGTCCGGCGTGCCCAGCTCATCGCGGCCAGCCGGCGGGGCCAGGCGCGGCTCGATGTAGCCGATGCACTCGAAGCCGAACCAGCCAACCAGGCCACCGGTGAAGCCCGGCAGGCCTTCCAGCTTGGGCACCGAGTGGGCGCTGCGCAGCGCCTCGACTTCGGCGAACGGGTCGGCCACCTCGCGGGTGTCCACCACCTGGCCGTCTTCGCGCACGGTCAGCGTGTGGCCATGGAAGGCGTACACGCGGCGCGCCGGCAGGCCGATGATCGAGTAACGACCAAAGCGCTCGCCGCCTTCGACGGATTCAAACAGGTAGGTATTGGGGCCGTCGGCGAGCTTCAGATAGACCGAAAGCGGCGTGTCCAGGTCGGACAGCACTTCACGGACGACGGGAATATGGGTGTGGCCTTCAGCGGCCTGCAGCTGAAACTGAGCGTGCGAGTTCAAGACGACTTTCCTTCCGGGACACAGCGTTATGGGGGCGGACGACGGCAACGGGCCACCATCGCCACCAACGGCGTGCGGAAGAAAGGGTATGCGGGGTCGTCAGGCTGGACACCCCTTGACTGTATCGCAGCCGGGGCGGGAGGGGAACCCCGTCGCGGCGTCGCGGTTCATTCGGCCATTAGCCCATCCGCCGGGCGTTCTCCTGGGCCTCCAGCCCCTGTTGCTGGGCCAGTCCGGCTGCCGTCGCCTGTTCGCGACCGGTGTTCAGGGCGTCAACCTGCGCCGTGCTCACGGCCAGCGGCTGGGCCATGCCGGCCGCCACGTCCACATGCGCATGTCGGCGGTGGGCCGCCTGCAGATCCGGGGTGTCGACCGCGAATGCCCGCGTGCGGTCGTCACTGAGCAGCACATGGGAGATGGCCTGCAACCCTTCGCGCTTGGCCTGCACAGCCAACGCCCCGGCCAGCTGATCGCTCTGCAGGTTCGGGATGCGGCCATGTGCCACATCGAGGCCATGCACGCCGGTCTGCGCGCCCTTGAACAGATGGAAATCGATGTGCCCCGGATCGTTCAGCGTGGGTATCTTCGCGCCCCCCTCCTGCAACTGCGCATGCGGCCGTCCAAGCAGCTTGCGCGCGGCCGCCTCCTGGCTCGCGATTGCCGCGTCGAGACTTGGGTTCATCGTCTCGCTCATGCCATGCCGGTCCACCGACTCCCCCATGGTCGCACTGCCGCGCCCGATCACCCACGACGTCTTGGCCAGGTTGACCAGGTTCTGCGGCAGTGCCGGCGTGGGCAGGTGGGTGGCAATGCCCTTGTTGGCCATCGCGCCCAGCCCGACGGTGCCGGCCAGCACGGCCGGCGCCTGCGAGGTCAGCCCGGTGATCTGATGGCTGCTCCAGTTCATGCCCATGTGGAAAGTCGCGCCGTACACGGCATAGCCGTTGCGCAGCCCATTGGCCACGCCATGCACGCCCTGCTGCAGCTGGCCGCCCAGATGATGGCCGCCGGCACGGATGCGGCCGGCATCCGCCGCCGCTTCACGGGTGGCTTCACGGGCCTTGGTTTCGTGTTGATTGCGCGCCGCATCACCGTGCTCACGCATCTGTCTGGCCATGTCGTCGGCACCGAGCGCACCCAGCACGCTGGCCCCGATGTTCCAGCCGTAACTGCCCTTGGCCTGCACGCGGTGGCTGACCGATTCGACCAGACCCTGCAGCTCGCGCCCCTTGGCAATGACCGTCGCACCGCCTTCGATGCCCACCCGCATGCTCTTGCCACCGTAGTCGACCACGGTGCCGATCGCATTTCCCTGCAGGGTCGACGCACGCTCGACGGCCACGCCGGACAAGCTCATGCCCCGGCCCGCCAGCGCGCCGACCTGCTCGACATGTTCACCGGCAACCCGTCCGGCACGCATGCCGCGCGCACCTGCGATCAGCACCTCGGCCAGCGGGCCACCGTATTCGGCAAGCTGGCTTGGCGCTTCTCGATGGCGGCGGTCCACCACCTTTCCGTTCACTTCGGTCTTGGCGTCCAGCAACAGTTCCATCCTGCCCGCGGCCACCGGAACATTGCGCAATGCCTCTGCCCCGGATTTCGACGCCAGCTGGTCAACCAGCTGGGCCGTGGCCGTCTGCGCACCCGCCGGCATCATCTCCTGCAGCTTGCGGGTAACCATCTGCTGCACGCCGGGCTGACGCAGCAGCTGGCTGGTCTCGCTGGCCAACAGGCCAAAGCCCTGCCGGTGATGCTCGTTGAGCCGCTTCAATCCATTCTGCACATCGTTGAGCACTTCACCCGAGGTCTGGTAGGTGTGCACCGTGTCGCGCGTGTTGAACACCGGCAATCCGTGGGATTTCGCGTAGCGATCGGCGGTGGCCGGATGCAGCCCCGCCGAATTGAAGGTGGTCGCACGTACACCGGTAACCGCCGAAGCGGCAGAGGCCATGCCGCCGCCAAGCGAATGACCGGCAAGTTCAAACTGGGTACCAGAGGTCTTCAAGCGACTCGCCAGTGCCATGGCCCGATCGTAGTAGTCGCTCTGCATGCCTACGCCCTGGCGTCCATTGTTGAGGAAATCCTCGCCTCCGGATTCACGCCGCCCGCCTTTCGCCCGGGGATCGATGATTTCGCCCGTTGATCCCTTGAACACCAGCACCGGCTTGGCGTCATCACCGAACACCCTTTTGTCCGGAATGTAGATCTCTGCGCGGAAGCCCGAATCGTTCGGCCGCATCAGCTTCTTCAGGTCGGCCGCTCCCAGGCTGATGCCCGCCGCTTTGAGCGTGTCCGGGTCGGTCACGGCACTGGCTCGCGTCCACCCGACCGGCGGCTCACCTTTGCCCTTTGCCGAGGCATACACATCATCAGCAAGCGAACCCAGCTCGCGGGCGTGATAGGTCTCGCGCAAGCGCGCCGCCTCGGTGGCATGTCCACCTCCCTGCAGTTGCTCGACCAGGTGCTGCTGCGCCTGGACGCTCTTGGCGCGGGCCTGCAACAGGCGTTCCTGCTGCTCGGGATCGTGACCGCTCATGGCAGACTCCATTGCTCATCAGTGAAGACACGGTCATCCAGGACCTGCTGGAATGACCACGGCCAACGCTATCATCCCCCGAACGCGTCCATGTCAAGGGATCACATGCACCGTCACCCTCACAGTTCCTTTACGCCATTTTCCTGCCTGGCGCTGCTGATGCTGCTGATGCTGCTGAGCGCCTGCGCGCGCACGTCTTCACATGGCGCGGAGCGCTATTTCGAGGGCAAGGCACTTGAACTGGCCATCGCCGCCGAACAGGGTGATGCAGCGACGATCACGCGCCTGATCAAGACCGAAGGCGTGAACCCCGACAAGGAGTTCTCGAAGCAGGATGGCATTCCGCTCATCGCGTGGCCGTTGCGCGCACAGAACCTGGAAGGCCTGCGCGCGATGCTCGACAACGGCGCCGACCCGAATGCACGGCGTATTGAAACGCTGGACGGCGAGACGTTCCGCCACAACAACGCCATGGTCTATGCCGCGAAGATGGACGATCCGCGCTACCTGGCCCTGCTGCTGGACCATGGCGGCGACCCGGACACGCGCACCTCCAATACCGAAACGCTGCTGTTCCAGGCTTTCATTTCCGGCAACCTGTGGAAGAACATCCAGCTGCTGGTGGAGCGAGGCGCGCACGTCAACGAATCCAACATCGGCCAGGCCGATACCGTTCTCAGCTGGTACACCGGCCGTGGCGGCTTCGAGCAGGCCTACTGGCTGCTTGAGCATGGTGCGGACCCCACGATTGCATCGCCGTCATCGGCGCAACCGGGCGCGCCCGATCGGATGGCCATGGTCGAAGCCATCTACTGGGAAATCACCACACCGGACCTGCTGCCCTGGCAGAAGAAGTGCCAGCAGTGGCTGATCGATCACGGCATTGCCCGGCCGCCGCTGCCGCAGTACATCCGCGAGAAGCGCGAAGCATTCGGGTTCCCGGCGAAGGAGCAGGACATCCCCCCGTTATAGGACTTCCGGTCCGGCTCAGCGCGGCTCGGACAACAGGGCACAGCCCACGGGCAGGTGCATCCGCACCCTGCCCGGCACGCACGCGATGCGGAACTGGCGCGCCTGTACCGGTTCGCCGTCCAGGTTGAGCGTCAACGGACGCTCGGATTCCACCTGCAGCCACGGCAGGCGCGCGCGCGTCGCCAGTTGTTCCAGCGCGGCCTGGGTGCCGGACTTCAGCATCTGGCCAAGCGTGGCGGTGACTTCACCTTCCAGCTCCGGAAGCACCGTCACGTCCAGCTGCCCATCATCGATCAGCGCCTGCGGGCACAATTGCTGGCCACCACCGGCCTGGCGGCCATTGCCGATGCCGAGCGCGATGAAGTCGCCTTCCCACGCGAAATCCGGGCCCGACAGGCGCGCATGGATCGGCTCGATCCGCCCCAGCTTGGCAATGCCGGTGATCACGTAGGCCAGCCCGCCCAGCATCTTCTTCAGGCCGGCATCGGTCTCCACCGTCACCTGCGTGCCGAAGCCACCGCTGGCGAGGTTGGCGCACCACCATTGCGTGCCATCGGCGTCCACGCGCAGCAGATCGATGGCATGCGGCGTGGCCTGCCCGATCAAGGCCAAGGCTGCCTTCGGCTCGGTCGGAATGCCGGCCGCAGTCGCGAAGTCATTGGCGGTCCCCATCGGGATCAGCGCCAGCGAGGGCAACGCATCTGCCGGCTCCTCACGATGCGCCAGTGTCTCGGCCACCGCGCTGAGCGTGCCGTCGCCACCGGCGGCCACGATCACGTCCACGCCATGATCGATCGCCTCGGCCACGTAGCGTTCGGCGTCACCGTCTTCCCAGGTCACCCGCACTTCCAGCTGCACGCCCTGCCCACGCCAATGACCGACCGCGTCGCGCAGCTCGTCATTGCCTGCGGATTTTCCGTTGAGGATCAGGCGCCAGCGCGGGGTGGTCATGCGGTGCTTCCAGGACGGGGGTGGCACAGGCTAGCAATGCGCCGTTTGTCCGCAGTGAATGTCACGCAGGTGTCATTCAGCTGCTGGAGAATGGAAGGCCATAGCAGGGACGACGGATGGAGGCAGGATCAGCCTCCCACGCATGCAGCGAGGCCACGCCAGTGATTGGCGTGGCTTTTTTTTTGGTGCGTAGGGAGTGCGAACCAAGGTTCGCACCCACCGGGTTGCGGTTCGCGCACACCGGGCTGCGGTTCGCACACACCGGGTTGCGGTTCGCGCACACCAGGTGGGTAGATCCACGCCATGCGTGGATGCACTTCGCCTCAACCGTTGGCGAAATCGTGCAATGCCTGGCCCTGCAGCCGGTACACGGTCCACTCGTCCTGCGGCGTGGCGCCAGCGGCGGTGTAGAACTCGATGGCCGGGGTATTCCAGTCCAGCACCGACCATTCGAAACGACCGCAACCTTCGGCCACGGCCTGGCGTGCGATGTACTTCAGCAGCGCCTTGCCGGCACCGGCGCCGCGCTTTTCCTGGCTGACATACAGGTCTTCCAGGTAGATGCCCTTGCGGCCCAACCAGGTGGAGTAGTTGTAGAAATACACCGCATAGCCGATCGCTTCGCCGTCGACTTCGCAGATCAGCGCGCGGGCCGTGGCATCGGCACCGAACAAGCTTTCGGCGATGCCGATCTCGTCGGTCTGCACCGAATGCTCGGCCTTCTCGTAGATGGCCAGTTCGCGGATGAAATGCAGGATCAGTCCCGCATCGGCGACGGTGGCCGGGCGGATGTTCAACACGGCCACCGTGCTCATGGCTCAGCCCCGCGCCGCAGCGACGTTCGCGCGCATCTGCGCGATCACGTCCTGGTAGCTGGTCTTGGCATTGAAGATGGCCGAACCGGCGACGAATGTATCGGCGCCGGCAGCAGCGATCTCACCGATGTTGTCGGCCTTCACGCCGCCATCGATCTCCAGGCGGATGTCCTTGCCGCTGGCGTCGATCATCTTGCGCACCACGCGCAGCTTGTCCAGCGCCGAGGGAATGAAGGCCTGGCCGCCGAAGCCCGGGTTGACCGACATCAGCAGCACCAGGTCCAGATCGTCCAGTACCCAGTCGAGGATGTCCACCGGGGTGGCCGGATTGAGCACGATGCCCGGCTTGCAGCCCAGCGAGCGGATCAGCTGGATGGTGCGGTGCACGTGGCGGCTCGCTTCCGGGTGGAAGCTGATGTAGGTGGCACCGGCTTCGGCGAAGTCCGGGATGATGCGGTCCACGGGCTCGACCATCAGGTGCACGTCGATCGGCGCGGTCACGCCGTGCTTGCGCAGCGCCTGGCAGACCATCGGGCCGATGGTCAGGTTCGGCACGTAGTGGTTGTCCATCACGTCGAAGTGGACCCAGTCCGCGCCGGCGGCGAGGACGTTGTCGACTTCCTCGCCGAGGCGGGCGAAGTTGGCGGACAGGATGGAGGGGGCGATGAGGCAGTTGGACATGGCCGGGCCTTGCAACGGTAGGAAAGAGGGTCAGCGCTTGCGCAGGGTCTTGATGCGGTCGTAGGCGGCATTGATCCTCCGCGACTTCTGCTCGGCCTGCTGCTGCAGCTCGGGGGCCGCGCCGCCGAGCTTGTCGGGGTGGTACTGCGAGATCAGCCTGCGGTAGGCGCGCTCGACCTCGGCATCGGTGGCCTCGGAGGTCAGCCCCAGCTCCCGGTACGGGTTCTCCTTGTTCAGGCGGAACCAGTCCGAATCGAAGGCATGGCCGATCAACAGGCCGACCACCGCGCCAAACAACGGATTGGGCCGGAACAGCAGGGCGCCGGCGATGAATCCGAGCAGTTTTCCGTACCAGCGCATGGCGCTCCGGGGTCGACCGACGAAATGGACGCTCATTTTACGTCACAGCGGGCCCGGACGGCTTTACACTAGGCCGCCCGCTGGTCAGCGGGCCCGCCGGGTCCGTTGGGCAGCAGCCGTATCGACAACGCCCCAGGAGTGCCCGTGCCAACCACGCTGTTGCAATCCGATCTCCCCGGCCTGCCCTTGCGCCATCGCGGCAAGGTGCGTGATGTGTTCGATATCCCGCGCGAGCGGCTGCCAGCAGGGACCCCGCCGGGCGACTACCTGCTGATGGTGGCCACCGATCGCCTGTCGGCGTTCGACGTGGTCCTGCCCGACCCGATCCCGGGCAAGGGCGAGATGCTCTGCCAGGTCTCCAACTTCTGGTTCGCCAAGACCGCGCACCTGATGCCCAACCACCTGACCGGCATCGACGTGGCCAGCGTGCTGCCCGAAGGCGTGGACCCGGCCCTGTACGCCAAGCGCGCGGTGGTCACCCGCAAGCTGAAGCCGGTGCCGGTGGAAGCGATCGCCCGCGGCTACCTGATCGGCAGCGGCTGGAAGGACTACCAGCGCACCGGCAAGGTCAGCGGCATCGACCTGCCCGACGGCCTGCGCCAGGCCGAGCAGCTGCCCGAGCCGATCTTCACCCCCTCGACCAAGGCCGCCGTGGGCGACCATGACGAGAACATCGATTTCGATGCGATGGTGAAGCAGGTCGGTGCCGAGATGGCCGAGCGCGTGCGCGATGCCACCCTGCGCATCTACAAGTTCGCCGCCGAATACGCCCGCGAGCGCGGCATCATCCTGGCCGATACCAAGTTCGAGTTCGGTACCGACGCCGATGGCCGCCTGTACATCATGGACGAGATGCTGACGCCGGATTCCTCGCGTTACTGGCCGGCCGACGAGTACGAAGTGGGCACCAGCCCGCCGAGCTACGACAAGCAGTTCGTGCGCGATTACCTGGAGACGCTGGACTGGGGCAAGACCGCCCCGGGCCCGACCATCCCGGCCGAGATCATCGAGCGCACCCGCGCCAAGTATGCCGAGGCGCTGCAGCGCCTGGCCGGGATCAGCGTCGACTGATGCCCTGCGCCCCCCGCCGGTCTGGCTGGGGGCGTTCTGAATGCGGTACTGCCGGCCGCTGGCCGGCAGCCTCGCAAGCCTGCAGCCAGGCATGGCCTGGCTCTACTGCCGGTTGCCTGGGGTAGTGCCGGCCGCTGGCCGGCAACTTCGCGAACCTGCAGCCAGGCATGGCCTGGCTCTACTGACGGTTGCCTGGGGTAGTGCCGGCCGCTGGCCGGCAACCTCGCGAACCTGCAGCCAGGCATGGCCTGGCTCTACTGCCGGTTGCCTGGGGGTAGTGCCGGCCGCTGGCCGGCAGCCTCGCAAGCCTGCAGCCAGGCATGGCCTGGCTCTACTGACGGTTGCCTGGGGGTAGTGCCGGCCGCTGGCCGGCAACCTCGCGAACTCGGCTATGCTCTGGATTGCCGGCCAGCGGCCGGCACTACCGTTGTCCGAGGAAGCAACGCAGCATGCAGACATCCACCGAGCTTGCGCGGCCGATCGACCGCTATTTCGCCAGCTACTCCGACGACCACCGCAATCTGATCAACCAGCGCATCCACGTGGTGGCGGTGCCGGCGATCCTGTGGTCGGTGGTGGCCCTGCTGTGGTGCCTGCCGCCGCTGATCACCTGGTTCCAGTACGGCATCTGGTCGGCGTTCGCGATGTTCAGCGCCTGGTGCTTCTACAACAAGCTGTCGCGCCCGCTGGGCATCGGCATGCTCATCCAGTTCTTCGTATTCGGCTGCCTATGCCGCCTGCTGGAGGCCGAGATCGGCCTGCATAACCTGTTCTGGCTGGCGGTGGGCGTATTCGTGGTGGCCTGGATCGCGCAGTTCATCGGTCACAAGTTCGAGGGCCGCAAGCCCAGCTTCCTGACCGACCTGACCTACCTGCTGATCGGCCCGGCCTGGGTGATGGCCAAGTTCTACCGCAAGCTCGACTGGCGCTACTGACCTGCCCGTGGCCGACGTTGCCCCTCGTTTCCTGAACGGGCAGATTCCGTCACCCGCACTCCACGACGGCCCTGCCAGCCTGCACCGGTGATCCGTTCCCCATCGCCCGCCCGTCGACGGCAGCCCCTGTGCGACAGGGCCTGCGGTCTCCCTGCGTCGGCGTAGGGTGTCCCCCGAGAGCAACCGCGGAGGGACCGCAGCAACGTGATGCTGCGCTGCAGAAAAAATGAATCAGCGGACGTTACATGCAATTGATCGCTGTTCGATGGGTTTCGGCGACATTTCGCAGCCTGTTATCCTCCCTGACCTGCTCGTGAATCATGGATTCCCTGCATGCTCCCCAGCCTGCCCCTGCTGCTGGCCCTGCCGTTCCTGATGGCAGCGGCTGTTGCGGCCTTCCCCCGTAGTTCGCGCTCGACTGCTGCCTGGCTGGCGGCGCTGGCGCCGTTGGGCGGGCTGGCCATCCTCGGCTGGCTGACCCCGTCGGTGCTCGATGGCCAGGTGGTCCGCACCCTGGTGCCCTGGCTGCCGCAGATCGGCCTGGACTTCACCCTGCGCCTGGACGGGCTGGCCTGGATGTTCGCCGGGCTGGTGCTCGGCATCGGCGCGCTGGTGGTGCTGTATGCGCGCTACTACCTGAGCCAGCAGGACAACGCCCACCGCTTCTACTGCTACCTGCTGCTGTTCATGGGCGCCATGCTGGGCATGGTGCTGTCGGGCAACCTGCTGTTGCTGATGATCTTCTGGGAAATGACCAGCATCAGCTCGTTCCTGCTGATCGGCTTCTGGTCGCACCGCCAGGACGCCCGCGAAGGCGCACGCATGGCGCTGGTGATCACCGGCGGCGGTGGCCTGGCCCTGCTCGGTGGCGTGCTGCTGATCGGCCGCATCGTCGGCAGCTTCGACTTGGACGTGGTGCTGGCCGCCGGCGAGCAGATCCGCGCCAGCGCGCTGTACCCGTACGCACTGTTCCTGGTGCTGGCCGGCATCTTCACCAAGAGCGCGCAGTTCCCGTTCCACTTCTGGCTGCCGCACGCGATGGCGGCGCCGACCCCGGTCTCGGCTTACCTGCACTCGGCCACCATGGTGAAGGCCGGTGTGTTCCTGCTGGCGCGGCTGCACCCGGCACTGGCCGGCAGCGACCTGTTCTTCTACACGGTCAGCGGCATCGGCGCGCTGACCCTGCTGATCGGTGCCTGGAATGCGATCTTCCAGCACGACCTGAAAGGCCTGCTGGCGTACTCGACCATTTCCCACCTGGGCCTGATCACCCTGCTGTTCGGCCTGTCCACGCCGATGGCGGTGGTGGCCGGCGTGTTCCACATCCTCAACCACGCCACCTTCAAGGCCTCGCTGTTCATGGCCGCCGGCATCATCGACCACGAAACCGGCACCCGTGACATGCGCAAGCTGGGTGGCCTGCGCAAACTGATGCCATTCACCAGCGCGCTGGCGATCATCGCCTCGCTGGCGATGGCCGGCATCCCGTTGCTCAACGGCTTCCTGTCCAAGGAAATGCTGTTCGCCGAAGCGCTGACCGCCGGTGGCGGCCCGGGCGCGATGCGCACGGCCGTATCGATCGCGGCGCTGCTGGCCGGTGTGTTCGGCGTGGCCTACAGCCTGCGCTTCGTGCACGACACCTTCTTCGGCCCCGGCCCGCACGACCTCGACCGCGTGCCGCATGAGCCGCCGCGCTGGATGAAGGTGCCGGTGGAACTGCTGGTGGTGATCTGCGTGGCGGTGGGCATCGCCCCGGCACTGACCGTGGCGCCGGTGCTGCATGCCGCTGCGGCCTCGATCCTCGGCAACGCCATGCCCGAGTACAGCCTGGCCGTATGGCACGGCTTCAACCTGCCGCTGGCGATGAGCGCGATCGGCGTGGTCGGTGGCGTGGCGCTGTACTTTGGCCTGCGCAAGCTGATCAACCTGCACGGGGTGGAAACCCGCACCACCGGCCGCAACGTGTTCCATGCGCAGCTGGATGCCCTTTCCGCGCTGGCCATGCGCCTGACCAACGGCATCGCCAATGGCAGCCTGCAGCGCATGCTGCTGGGCCTGGTGCTGGTGGCGATCGCGGTCGCCGCCGCGCCGTTCGTGGCCAACCCGGCCTCGCCGAACTGGACCGCGCCGCAGCCGATCCCGCTGCTGGGCTGGGTGCTGTGGCTGGTGATGATGGCCTGCGCCGTTGCCACCCTCCGTGTCTACAAGCAGCGCCTGCTGGCGGTGCTGCTGGTCGGCGGCGTCGGCCTGATGGTGGCGCTGACCTTCGTGTTCCTGTCCGCACCGGACCTGGCGCTGACCCAGCTGCTGGTGGAGATGGTGACCCTGGTGCTGATGCTGCTGGGCATGAACTACCTGCCCGCGCAGTCCGGGCCGGAGCGGCCGCGCTGGCGCAAGCGCCGCGATGCGGTGATCGCGATCATCGCCGGCGCCGGCCTGGGTGCGCTGGCCTATTCGGCGATGACGCTGCCGCCGAACACCATGGCCGGCGAGCTGCTCGCCCGTGCCCTGCCCGAGGCCTACGGCCAGAATGTGGTCAACGTGATCCTGGTCGACTTCCGCGGCTTCGATACCTTCGGCGAGATCACCGTGTTCGGCATCGCCGCACTGGTGGTGCATGCGCTGCTGCGTCGCACGCGGATGGCGCCGGAGCAGATCATGCCCGGCCCGCCGATCAAGCTGCCGGTGCCGGCCGACCTGGCGCAGATCATGTTCCCGCTGACGCTTACCGTATCGATCTTCCTGTTCCTGCGCGGCCACAACGCGCCGGGCGGTGGCTTCATCGCCGGCCTGGTGCTGGCGGTGCCGCTGCTGATCCAGTACGTGATCCAGGGCACCGCGTCGGTGGAGTCGCGCTTCGGCTTCGACTACATCCGCTGCATCGGCATGGGCCTGTTGATCGCCCTGCTCAGCGGCAGCGCGTCGATGCTGTTCGGCGTGCCGTTCCTGACCAGCGGCCACCTCGACCTGCACCTGCCGCTGATCGGCGACGTGCCGCTGGCGAGTGCGATCGGCTTCGACATCGGCGTCTATCTGGTGGTGTTCGGTGGCGCCATGCTGATGCTGTCGATGATGGGCACGATCAAGCCGTCGCGTACCCGCACTGCCCGCAAGGGTGAGATCGACCTGCAACGCCGTTCGGCACGCACCGGGGAGATGCACTGATGGAACTGGCCCTGGCTACCGCGATCGGCGTACTGACCGCCATCGGCATCTACCTGCTGCTGCGTGCGCGCAGCTTCGATGTGATCCTCGGCATGACCTTCCTGTCCTACGCCACCAACCTGCTGATCTTCGCCGGTGGCCGCGTGGTGCTGGGCAAGGCACCGGTGCTGCAGGAAGGCGTGGACAGTCACCTGGGCAACTACACCGATCCGCTGCCACAGGCGCTGGTGCTGACCGCGATCGTGATCGCCTTCGCGATGACCGCGGTCAGCATCGTGCTGGCCATGCGCAGCCGCAGCGACAACCACAGCGACCACGTGGACGCCCACGAGCCGGATGACGACCTGCAGGATGAGCGCATGCCGCCGCGCCAGGGCGAGGACCGCGCATGAACCACCTGGTGATCCTGCCCATCCTGATTCCGCTGCTGGGTGCTGCACTGTCGCTGTTCGTCGAACACCGCCGCTATGGCCCCAAGGTGCAGCGCGCGGTGGCCTGGACTGCGCTGTCGGCGCTGGCGCTGGCGGTGGGCCTGCTGTTTGCCACCACCGCCACTGGTGAGATCAACGTCTACCTGCTCGGCGACTGGCCGTCGCGCCTGGGTATCGCGCTGGTGGCCGACCGGCTGTCGGCGTGGATGCTACTGACCACCCTGCTGCTGGCCATTCCCTGCCTGCTGCATGCCTGCTCGGGCTGGGACCGGCGCGCACCGCACTTCCATGCACTGTTCCAGTTCCAGCTGGTCGGCCTGAATGGCGCGTTCCTGACCGGCGACATCTTCAACCTGTTCGTGTTCTTCGAGGTGATGCTGATCGCCTCCTACGGCCTGCTGCTCAGTGGCGGCCGCGGCCTGCGCATGCGCATCGGCCTGCACTACGTGGTGTTCAACGTCACCGCCTCGACCCTGTTCCTGATCGCACTGGGCCTGCTGTACGCCTCGCTGGGCTCGCTGAACATGGCCGAGCTGTCGCAGCGCATTGCCGAGGTGCCGCCGGCGCAGCTGACCCTGGTAAAGGCCACGATGGGCCTGTTGCTGCTGGTGTTCTGCGCCAAGGCTGCACTGATGCCGCTGTACCTGTGGCTGCCGGAAGCCTATTCGCGCGCACCGGCCGCCGTGGCCGCCCTGTTCGCGATCATGACCAAGGTCGGCCTGTACTCGGTGCTGCGCATCCAGATGCTGTGGTTCGGCGACGATGCCGGTGCGATGGCCGGCTATGGCCGCGACTGGCTGCTGTGGGCCGGCGTGGCAACGCTGGTACTTGGCGGCCTCGGTGCGCTGGCCGCGACCCGCCTGCGCGTGCTGATCTCGTATCTGGTGATCGTCTCGGCAGCCACGCTGTTCATCGCCTTCTCGGTAGGCACGCCGCAGGTGCTGTCCGCCGGCCTGTACTACCTGCCGCACAGCAGCTTCGTCGCCGCCGCACTGTTCCTGATTGCCGACCTGATCCGCCGCCGCCGCGGTGGCGCCAGCGACCGCAAGGAAGTGGTCGCGCCGATGCCGGGCAAGGAAACGCCGGCGGTGCTGTTCCTGATCGGCGCGGTGTCCGTGGCCGGCCTGCCGCCGCTCTCCGGCTTCCTGGCCAAGGCCGCCCTGCTGGCCGGCATGCCGGCGCAGTACACCGGCCCGGTCTGGACCGCGGTGCTGGTCAGCAGCCTGCTGGTGATCATGGGCCTGACCCGTGGCGGCATCCGCCTGTTCTGGCGCGTGCCGCCGGTCGAGGCCGATGCACCGAAGCCGCGCAAGGCACGCCTGCGCCGGGTCGAGCTGTACGCGGCCTGCATCCTGCTGGCCTACGGCATCGGCATGACCCTGGCCGCTGCACCGCTGATGCGCTACACCGACGCCACCGCCGCACAGCTGCTGCACCCCAGCGAGTACGTGCAGCAGTTGCGCGCGACCACGCCGGAGATCCGCCAGCCATGACCGCCCAGCGCTCCCTGTTCCGTCGCGTCATTCCCTCGCCGATGCTCAGCATCATGGTGGTAGCGTTCTGGCTGCTGATGTCCGACAGCTTCACCCTCGGCCAGTTCGTGCTGGGGCTGGTGCTGGGCGTGGTGGTGCCGCTGTTCGCCGCGCGCCTGGACCGCGAGTTCGCCCGCATCGGTACCCTGCGCCCGCTGCCCAAGCTGCTGTGCGTGACCCTGTGGGACATCCTGATGTCCAACATCCGCGTTGCCGTGCAGGTGCTGGGCCCGGAGAAGAACATCCATCCGGGCTTCATCTGGCTGCCGCTGGACATCGCCAACATCCACGGCATCGCCGCGCTGACCAGCATGATCACGCTGACCCCGGGCACGGTCTCGGCCGCGCTCAGTGACGACCGCAAGTTCCTGCTGGTGCACGTGCTGCACCTGGAGGACCCACAGGACCTGATCGATACGATCAAGCGCCGTTACGAGGCGCCGTTGATGGAGATCTTCCCATGACCGGTTTTGAAGTCATCCAGACCACCCTGGTGGTGTGCATGCACGTGGTCGGCCTGGCCATGCTGCTGGCCACCTGGCGCCTGCTGCGCGGGCCGACCGTGCCCGACCGCATCCTCGCGCTGGACACGCTGTCGGTGACCGCGATTGCCGAGCTGATGCTGTTCGGCATGTACCTCAACTCGCCGATCTACTTCGAGGCGGCGCTGATCATCGCCATGCTCGGCTTCGGCAGCACCGTGGTGCTGAGCAAGTTCGTGCTGCGCCGGGACATCGTCGAATGATCACCGCGATCCAGATCGGCCTGTCGATCCTGCTGCTGTTCGGCTGCTTCTTCATCCTGGTCGGTGCATTGGGCCTGGTGAAGCTGTCCACGTTCTTCAAGCGGCTGCACGCACCGACCAAGGCCAGCACGCTGGGCGTGGGCTGCGTACTGGTGTGTTCGGTGTGCTACCACATCTTCCTCGGCCAGGACCCGCAGCCGCGCGAGCTGCTGATCACCGTGTTCCTGTTCATCACCGCACCGATCAGCGCGCACATGAT
Organism: Stenotrophomonas sp. 99219_Sma; assembly: GCF_056480785.1. Classification (NCBI taxonomy): domain Bacteria; kingdom Pseudomonadati; phylum Pseudomonadota; class Gammaproteobacteria; order Lysobacterales; family Lysobacteraceae; genus Stenotrophomonas; species Stenotrophomonas sp. 99219_Sma. The sequence continues at coordinate 4,257,968 of NZ_CM151117.1, forward strand.
GGCCAAGGCCGCGCTGTCGCTGCTGATGGAAACCCGCCCCAGCCTGCCCGGCAACGAACCGGCCGCCGAAGAGCAGCTGCCGCCGCCGGAACCGGTGCGGGAAGAAGAAACCACGCAGAACCGGTGAATCCGGTAGCGGCCGACCTTGGTCGGCGCTTTGTTTCCCCGAGTGCCAACCAAGGTTGGCAGCTACCGCATCATCGGCGGGTTGACCGGTAGGTGCCGACCTTGGTCGGCACGGAACCAACCGCATCCACGCGTGGCGTGGATCTACCGACCGCAATGCCCGGTAGCGGCCGACCTTGGTCGGCGCTCTGTTTCCCCGAGTGCCAACCGAGGTTGGCAGCTACCGCATCATCGGCGAGGTGACCGGTGGGTGCCGACCGTTGGTCGGCACGGAACCAACCACATCCACGCATGGCGTGGATCTACCGACTGCAATGCCCGGTAGAGGCCGACCTTGGTCGACGCTCTGTTTCCCCGAGTGCCAACCAAGGTTGGCAGCTACCGCATCATCGGTGGGTGGACCGGTATGTGCCGACCTTGGTCGGCACGGAACCAACCGCATCCACGCGTGGCGTGGATCTACCGACCACAATGCCGGGTAGAGGCCGACCTTGGTCGGCGCTCTGTTTCCCCGAGTGCCAACCGAGGTTGGCAGCTACCGCATCATCGGTGGGTGGACCGGTGGGTGCCGACCTTGGTCGGCACGGAGCCAACCGCATCCACGCGTGGCGTGGATCTACCGACCACAATGCCCGGTAGAGGCCGACCTTGGTCGGCGCTCTGTTTCCCCGAGTGCCAACCGAGGTTGGCAGCTACCGCATCATCGGTGGGTGGACCGGTGGGTGCCGACCGTTGGTCGGCACGGAACCAACCGCATCCACGCATGGCCTGGATTTACAACGCCGGGGCACCCACCAGCAGCAGCTCCAGCACGAACCAGCCCGCGAACGCGACCAGCAGGATCGCGCCTTCGCCGCGGCTGATCTTCAGGTCGCCGCGCAGCATGGGGTACAGCACCAGTGCGAAGGCCAGCAGCGCCGGCAGTTCCAGGCGCACGAACGAGGCCGGCAGCGCCAGCGGCTGCAGTACGGCCATCGCACCAATCACCAGCAACAGGTTGACCACGCTGGAACCCAGCACGTGGCCCAGCACCATGTCGCCATGACCACGGCGTGCGGCAGCAATCGCGGTTGCCACCTCCGGCAGCGCGGTACCGATCGCGACCGGCAGCAGACCGACCAGCAGCGGCGTCCAACCCAGTGCAGTACCGAAGTCCGCTGCGGCCCCCACCACCAGGCGTGCGCCCCAGTACAGGGCCAGCGCGGCGATCAGCACCCGCAGTACATTCAACGGCAGGCTCGTGCGGCTCAGTGCGGATTCGGCGATGGCCGCCTGCACCTCCGCGCTCTCGACGCGACCACGGCGCAGCAGCAGCACCTGCACCACGATGAAGCCGGCCAGCAGCACGCCGCCCTCCCAGCGCGCCAGGCCACCATCAAGACCGAACAGGATCAGCAGCACGCCGGCCGCCAGCAGCGACCACCACAGCACCGTCTGCAGGCGCGCGCGCAGCAGCAGGGGCGCGGCAATCGCCGCCACCGCCAGGGTCAAGCCCAGATTGACGATGCTGCTGCCGACGGCATTGCCCAGTGCCAGCTCCGGTTGGCCGACCGCCAGCGCGCGCGCGTTGACCGCCAGTTCCGGCAACGAGGTGGTCACCCCGAGCAGCAGCAGTCCGGCAGTGAACGGGCTGGCCCCGAAGCGCTGGGCCAGGCCGGACACGGCCTTGACGATGGAGTCCCCGCCCAGCGCCAGCAACAGCAGGCCGAGCAGGAACCAGGCAATGGCAATGGCGATCATCGAGCACTCCCCCAGCGGTGGTGGCGCGATTCTACGCTTGGCCCGAGCGCATGGCTGGGCGGTGGATCAAGGATCAGCCACAGCCTTCCACATAGTCGACCTGCGGGGTCTGCCCGACGCGCCAGGCATTGACCCGGCCATCGGCACCGAGCGCGAAGTCGATCACCGCCCCCCCTCCTGCGCCGGACGCACGCGCAGGTGCTGGGCCTTCTCGTCGTACTTGTCAGGGCCGACGTCACCGCGCTCGGGGTACAGCACCTGCAGCTCGCCCAGGGTCATGCCGACCTTGCCGCCGCCCGGTGCGGCGATGGCCGCGCTGCGCACGTCGTAGCGCACCAGCTTGCGGCCTTCGATCATCAGGCGCGGGTCTTCGGCATTCTGCGGTCGCAGGAAATAGCAGCCATCGTTGCTGTCGTCGGCCGGCAGCGGTTTGCCACTGGCATCGGTGCCCAGCCCCTGCAACGGCGCGCCGAAGCCACTGCGGACCTCAGCGATGCCGGCGCCCAGCTTCGCGCCGGCGAAGCCCTCCAGGTGCGCGGGACTGTCCTCGCGGCGGTCATTGGCTGGACGGGCTGCCAGATCAGGATCCGTCGACTGCGCGGGCCCCGTCGCCGAGGCGGTTTCGGCCGGGGTATCGCTGCCGCTGCCGGCCGCCCCCTGTTTGTCCTGGCCGCCGCAGGCGGTGAGCGAAAGGAGCAACAGACCAGCAAGCGGAAGGTGCTTCATCGGTGCGGTTCCCTGGCACGAAGGTGGCTGCACGCTAGCCCATCCTGTGTGCAGGCGCTGCATTGTCATCGCGGTTTCATCGCCTTCGTTCAGGCTCGGCGAGCACCGACCTGGCCGTCCCTTCCATGCAACCGCGCAAGACCGATCTCGCCCGAACCGCGCTGCAGGCCCACCGCGCGCCGCTGGACATGCGCCAGCGCCGGCTGCTGATCCTGTGCGACGGCCAGCGCACCATTGCCGACCTGACCGGCCTGCTCGGCCAGGACGCACCTGCGATGGTCATCCAGCTTGTACAGGCGGGGTACCTGAGCACCGGCACCCCAGCACCGTCGCCCGCAACCGCGGTAGCGCCGGTGCCCACACCACCGGCAGCCGCACCTGCAGCGCTTGCTGCACCCGCGGTCGAACGCCGCCGCTCGCTGGTGGCCGCGCGCATCTATGTGCTGGGCATCCTGGAGATGCAGCGCCACCCGCAGGCGGCAGCACTGTTCCGCGACCTGCAACAGGCCCGTGCGGAAGACGAGGTGCTGCAGCGGCTGCAGTCGGCGATGCAGATGCTGCCCGGGCTGACCTCGGACGGCTATTGCCAGCGCGTACGCCAGCGCCTGTTGGAAGCGCTGCCGCTGGAGCATTGCGACGCGTTCGCGGAGGTGGCGTAAGCGCAGGTTCCGGCGGAGAGCATCCACGCATGGCGTGGATGCGATCAGGATCCGTGCCGACCAAGGTCGGCACCCACCAAGCTAGCGGGACGACCGGAAGTTGTTGCGCAGGCCGTTCCAGCACTGCTGGTAATCGCCTTGGCGATGGCCGGCGGCCAGCGCCTGTGCGGTCGGGCGGATCACCGCGCGGGTCTCGAACATGAAAGCCATCGTGTCCTTGATCACATCGGCCTTGGACAGGTCCGCATTGGAGGCCTTGTCGAAGGTCGGCGCATCCGGACCGTGGCCGCTCATGCAGTTGTGCAGCGACGCGCCGCCGGGCACGAAGCCTTCGGCCTTGGCGTCGTAGGCGCCATGCACCAGGCCCATGAACTCGCTGGCGATGTTGCGGTGGAACCACGGCGGGCGGAACGTATTCTGCGCCACCAGCCAGCGTGGCGGGAAGATCGCGAAGTCCATGTTGCTGGTGCCGGGCGTGTCGCTGGGCGAATGCAGCACCAGGAAGATTGACGGATCCGGGTGGTCGTAGCTGATCGAACCGATGGTGTTGAAGCGGCGCAGGTCGTAGCGGTACGGCGCGTAATTGCCATGCCAGGCCACCACGTCCAGCGGCGAATGGTCGATCGGCGCACGCCACAGGCGGCCCTCGAACTTGGCGATCAGTTCGAAATCACCGTCGACATCCTCGAACGCCGCGTGCGGGGTTTCGAAGTCGCGCGGGTTGGCCAGGCCGTTGGACCCGATCGGACCGAGGTCCGGCAGTTTCAGCAGCGCGCCGTAGTTCTCGCAGATGTAGCCACGGCTCGGGCCATCGGGCAGTTCGACGCGGAAGCGCACGCCACGCGGAATCACCGCGATCTGCTGCGGCTCGATCTCGATCACGCCCAGCTCGGTCAGCAGGCGCAGCGCGCCCAGCTGCGGCACGATCAGCAGTTCACCATCGGCATCGTAGAAGTAGCGGCCGACCATGTCGCGGTTGGCGGCATAGAGGTGGATGCCCACGCCGGCATGCGCGTCGGGCGAGCCGTTGCCACCCATCGTGTACAGGCCTTCGACAAAGTCGGTCGGCAATTCCGGCAGCGGCAGCGGGCTCCAGCGCAGCTGGTTCGGCGAGGCCGGCTGTGCGCCGAAATCACACTGCAACCGCGACTGCGCGAACGGGGTGAACTCGCCATGGGTCACCGCCGGGCGGATCCGGTACAGCCAGCTGCGGCGGTTGCTGCCGCGCGGCGCGGTGAAGGCGGTGCCGGTCAGCTGTTCGGCGTACAGGCCGTGGGCCACCTTCTGTGGCGAGTTCTGCCCGACCGGCAGCGCGCCGGCGACGGCCTCGGTGGCGAATTCGTTGCCGAAACCGGACTGGTAGCCGCGGGCGGAGATGGCGGTGGACATGGGGGCTCCTGAAGAACGGCGAGACCGGAACGGGAAGCAGCCGAGCATGGCTCGGCTCTACAGATGAGCAGGCGCCGGGCATGACCCGGCGCTACCGTTGAACGTTACAGCACGCCGCGGCGGATCTGATCGCGCTCGATGCTTTCGAACAGCGCGGTGAAGTTGCCTTCGCCGAAGCCTTCGTTGCCCTTGCGCTGGATGATCTCGAAGAAGATCGGGCCGATGCAGTTCTGGGTGAAGATCTGCAGCAGCTTGCGCTGGTGGGTTTCCGGATCAGCGTCGATCAGGATCTTGTTCTTGGCCAGGCGCGCCACGTCTTCACCGTGGTTCGGCACGCGCTGGTCGATCACGTCGAAGTAGGTCTCCGGCGTGTCGAGGAAGTCCACGCCCTGCGCACGCATCGCTTCGACGGTCTCGTAGATGTTCTCGGTGAAGCAGGCGATGTGCTGGATGCCTTCGCCCTTGTACGCGTCCAGGTACTCGTTGATCTGGCTCTTCGGGTCGGACGATTCATTCAGCGGAATGCGCACGATGCCGTCCGGCGCGGTCATCGCCTTGGACACCAGGCCGGTCTTCAGGCCCTTGATATCGAAGTAGCGGATCTCGCGGAAGTTGAACAGACGCTCGTAGTAATCCGACCACTGCTGCATGTTGCCGAAGTACAGGTTGTGGGTCAGGTGGTCGATGAAGGTCAGGCCGAAGCCCACCGGGTGCAGGTCGGCACCGGCAATCGGCTCGTAGTCGCCGTCGAAGATGCTGCCGGCGCTGCCGTAGCGGTCGACCAGATACAGCATGCAGTCGCCGATGCCCTTGATGACCGGCGCGCTGACCGCCTTGCTGTCCGGCTTGAAGGCGATGGCTTCGGCGCCGTTGCCCAGCGCGGTCTGGTAGACCTCCTGGCCCGGCTTCTTGAAGCGGATGGCGAAGCCGCAGGCGCACGGGCCGTGCTTTTCGGCGAAGTCCGAAGCGAACGAATCCGGGTCTTCATTGACCAGGAAGTTGACGTCGCCCTGGCGATAGACGGTAATCGGACGCTGCTTGTGCTTGAGCACCGCGCTGAAGCCCATCTTCCGGAAGTACTCGTGCAGCTCCTGGCCACGGCCGGCCGGGGCGGCGAATTCGACGAACTCGAAGCCGTCGATGCCCATCGGGTTCTCGAAGGTGGTGACCTGCATGCCGGGGTTGGGGTGCGAGGCGGTCGGGACTGCGGTATTCATGGCGTGGCTCCGAATCGGTACCGCATCGGTACAAACCAGGTGCGGGCAGGTAGGGACCCGGCGAGAATGCAGGGTCTGGACCTACCCCTTATAGTTACACTTGAAACCACCAGCAAGGTGCACCGCAACATGAGCCCCGCCGATCCCGTTTCGACCCGCCTGCGTTCCTCGCACGTCCTGCTCGACCTGGAACAGTTCCTGCCGTACCGGCTGAGCGTGCTGTCCAACCGGGTCAGCGGCAACATCGCCAAGCTATACGGCGATCGTTACGGTCTGGCGATCCCCGAGTGGCGGGTGATAACCATCCTGGCGCTGTACCCGGGCTCCTCGGCCAGCGAGGTCTCCGACCGCACGGCGATGGACAAGGTGGCGGTCAGTCGCGCGGTGGCCCGCCTGCTGGAGCGTGGCTTCATCAAGCGCGAGACGCACGGCGACGACCGCCGCCGCTCGGTGCTGGCGCTGTCGGCGGCCGGCTTCGAGGTCTACGAGACCATCGCGCCGATGGTGATCGAGATCACCCGCAAACTGATGTCGGTGCTGAGCGAAGAGGAAGAGCAGGTGCTGGAAAAGCTGATCCTGCGCCTGGCCGGCGAAGGCCTGGAGCGGATGGGCGAAGGGGTCTGAAAGAAAAAAGGGGACGGAGGGGATTAAGCCGCGATCGGCACATATGTGCGTGATACGACTTAATCCCCTCCGTCCCCTTTTTTCAGCTCAGATGCTTGCGCCGCGCATGGATCCACGGCACCGCCAGCGCAGCGATGGCACCGCCGGCGAAGCCCAGCGATGCGGCAACCGTGGCCGCTTCGACCGCGCCCGGCAGCGCCAGCGCAGCAGCCACCAGCAGCAGCGACGGCAGGCCGACGAAGGTGCCCAGGAAGAAGTGCCAACGCGGTGACCAGGTGTTGAGCTGCAGCAGGCTGACCGGCTGCCAGGCGTCAGACGCGGTGTCTTCGGCGATTTTCGCCACGACCTTGCCCAGGTCCACCTCCGGCAGCGCACGCCCCTGCCGTGCGGTCGCCAGCAGTTCGGCCACCGCCTCCACCGGCGGGAAACTGGACGGCCACGCGACCGGCGCCGACACGCCATAGGCGGTCAGCAGCGGCACGCTCAGCCACGGCGCCACCAGCGGGCGCATGCGGCGACGGCCATGCACGCACCAGATCTGCGGCTGGCCGTGCGCGGTGACGCTGTACAGCGCCAGTTCGTTGGCCGGTGGATAGCCGAGCATGGTCACCCGCGCGGCCAGGCTGTCCTGGCCCATCGCGCGCAGGAACCCAGGCCGGCTGCGCCCTTCCTGCATCCACGCCAGCCCCAATGCACCCACCAGATAGGCCTCCGCCACGTCCTTGCTGCCGGCGCTGGCGCGCTCGTCGCTGGCCAGGTACCAAGCCAGCGATTTCGGTTCGGAGACATCGTCCAGGCCCCAGCGGCTGTCGTCCCCCAGCACATGGCGCACCGGCAGGCGCGCGGGCGCGGTTTCGCCGCGTTCGCCCGGCTGCAGGAACGGCAGTACGCCCTGGATGAACGTGGACAGTTCGATGGCCCGCACGCCATGGCCCTGCCATTCCGGCGGCAGCAGCCCGGCCAGCTGGCCGTCGGCGGCCAATGCATCGAGCCGTGATTTCTGCTCGACCAGTTTCTGCACCGCCCCCTTCAGCACCACGTTGTCGGGCAGCGCGATCTGCGGCAGGCGGTGACGCGGCGGTGCCAGTTCAACGGTGTCCTCGCCGGTACCGGCGTCATCCAGCAACGCCTCCTGCGGCGGTAGGGTCACGCCCTCGCCTGCCCCAGCCTCGGCCAGGTCGCTGGCAGGTTCGGGCAGTCGTTCGGCGTGGTCGCTGTGCATGGGCGTTCCGGAAGGTTGCATCGACGGGATGTCGACTGAGGTCCTTGCCGGTAACGGCGTACGTGCGATGAAGTTGAGACGCCGTTTCAGAGAGTGTGACGGCGCGCGCAATCGACCCACGTCACGCGTGGATGTGCCTCAGTGCCGACCAACGGTCGGCATCCACCGAAGCGGCCGGCCAGCGGCCGGCACTACCCTATTCCGGTTTGTCAGGTGCCCACTGCTTGAGGAACGCGGTCACCCGCGCGGGCTGGAAGGCTTCGCCCTTGCGCAGCTCGCCGGTGGCCTGCGACACCAGCAGTCCGCCATCGGCATCAAGTACCAGCAGGTACGGGTAGTCGCGTTCCATCATCGGGAACTGGGCGAAGAAAGCGGTGTTGGGCTGTTCGTCGCTGGCGTTGACCTTCACCCACACGTAGTGGGCATCGCGGAAGCGGCGCAGGTCGCCGTTGCCTTCCACCACCTCGTCCAGCGCCCGGCAGCGCTCACAGGCGGCGTTGCCGACCTCGAGCAGGATCCGCTTCTTGCCGCGCTGGGCTTCCACCTTGGCGGTGGCCAGGTCGTCGGCGGGATCGCGGGCCGGGTCGAACTGCGCGCCGAGCCCTGCGATGGCGGCGATGTCCGCCGCCACCGGGGTGTTGCCCGAGGCCACCGGTTCGCTGGGGTCAGCGACCGGTGGCTCGGTGGGCCGGGTATCCAGAGGCTGCGTAGGCTCGGCGGCGGCAGGCGGTTGCGGTTGGGAACAGGCGCCGATCAGCGCCGCACAGACCACCACCATTGCACCACCGAGCTTGCTGCGCATGCCTTCTACCCTCTCATCATCATTTGACGCCGTGCATCAGCTTGTTGATCAGCGGGGCGACCAGGAACAGCACCACGCCGGAGCCGATCAGGGCCCAGAACCCGAAGGTATACCCCTTCAGGGCCGACTCGACCGTCATGCCGCCTTCACCACTGACCACGCCAGCGAAGATGCCCGACAGGTTGTTGCCGATGCCAGTGGACAGGAACCAGCCACCCATGCCGAAACCGACCAGGCGCACCGGGGCCAGCTTGGTCACCATCGACAGGCCGATCGGCGACAGGCACAGCTCACCCACCGACTGGATGACGTAGACCATGAACAGGGTCCAGAACGGGATCTTGCCGTCCACGACCATCTGCGACAGGGCGAACATCAGCAGGGCGAAGGCGGCGCCGTTGAACAGCAGGCCCAGGCCGAACTTGCGCGGGATGGACGGATTGGCGCGGCCCAGGGCCACCCAGATCCAGGCGATGATCGGCGCCAGGGTGATGATGGCCACCGAGTTGACCGACTGGAACCACGCGGTCGGGAAGGTCCAGTCACCCATCTGGCGGTTGACGATGTTCTCGGCCAGGAAGGTGAACGAGCTGCCGGCCTGCTCGAAGAACATCCAGAACATCACGTTGAAGGCGAAGATGATCAGCATCGCGATCACGCGGTCGCGCTGCACCTTGCCCTCGCGGATGCCCTCGACCAGCAGCAGGATGGCCAGCGCGGTGAACATCGCGCCCAGGATCCAGGCCAGCGCGGTGGCGCCAGTGGCCAGCAGGAAGTAGGCGACCGGGATGGCGACCACGGCACCGGCCAGCACCATGATGATGCGGCCGAAGCCTTCAGCGCCGGCCGGCGGTGCACCGATGCCCTTCAGGCCGGCACGACCGATGTAGAACCACACCAGCGAGATCAGCATGCCCACGCCCGAGGCGATGAACACGACCTTGTAGGACGGCATCGCGTCGGTACCGAAGACCTTGCGGGCCAGGTACTCGGTCAGCACCGGGGCGATCATCGCGCCGATGTTGATGCCCATGTAGAAGATGGTGAAGCCCGAGTCGCGGCGCTCATCCTTCAGGCCGTACAGCTTGCCGACCATGGTCGAGATGTTGGGCTTGAACAGGCCGTTGCCGACGATGATCGTGGCCAGGCCGAGCTTGAAGATGTGCTCCTGCGGCAGCGAGATCATGAACAGGCCGGCGGCCATGATGATCGCGCCGGTCAGGATCGATCGCTGGTAACCCAGTACCCGGTCGGCCACGTAGCCACCGAAGATCGCTGCGGCATACACCAGGGCCAGGTAGGCGCCGTAGATGCGGCTGGCGTCGCCTTCACCGGCAGCGCTGCCATTGTAGAACTGGGCGACGATGTACAGCACCAAGGCCCAGCGGATGCCGTAGAACGCAAAGCGCTCCCAGAACTCGGTCATGAACAGCATCCACAACGGGCGCGGGTGGCCCAGCGTGGTCTTGAAGTCCGGCAGCGCCGGCTCTGGGGTGTTCGCAGTGGCGTTTACGCTCATGCGGATTTCCTGGTTCGGTGGATGACGAGCACGTCCGATGTGCAGTTGGAGCAACGCGCGAGGATCACCGACTTCTGGCGTTCACGTCAAATACACGCCGTTTGAGGCAGGTGCCAGCCTGCTCCCTGAACTTGCATCTGAAATGATCCAGCCGCCGGCCGGGATCCAAGCTGAATACGGATCAGCCCTGTTCTGCCGGGGGCCCGGCCTGCAGGCTGGTCCGCACCTGGAACAGTTCGGGGAAGAAGGTCAGTTCCAGCGCCTTGGCCAGGAAGCCCACGCCGGACGAGCCGCCCGTACCGCGCTTGAAGCCGATCACCCGCATTACGGTGCGCATGTGTCGGAATCGCCACAGCTGGAAGGCGGTCTCCAGGTCCACCAGGTCCTCGCACAGCGAGTACTCGCGCCAGTAGCGGTCGGTGTCCTGGTAGATGCGTTCGAAGACCGGCTGCAGTGCGTCATCGGCCACATGCGGCTGGGTCCAGTCGTGGGCCTCGTACACCGCCGGGACGGCATGGCCGAAGCGGGCCAGGTATTTCAGGAATTCCTCGTACAGGCTGGGCGCCTCCAGCACGGTGCGCAGCTGCGCCTGCCCGGCCGCATCGTGCTCGAACACCTGCAGCATCTGTGCGTTCTTGTTACCCAGCAGGAACTCGATGTAGCGGTACTGCAGCGACTGGAACCCCGACGACGGGCCCAGCACGTCGCGGAAGCCCATGTACTCGGACGGGGTCAGCGTTTCCAGTACCGACCACTGCTCGGTCAGCTGGCGCAGCACCTGCTTGCTGCGCGCCAGCACCTTGCGGCACTGCCAGACTTCATCACGCTGCAGGAAGCCGATTGCGGCACGCAGTTCGTGGCCAAGCAGCTTCAGCCACAGCTCCGAGGTCTGGTGCTGGATGATGAAGAGCATCTCGTCATGGTGCGGCGGGTTGGACAACGGCTGCTGCGCGCTGAGCAGCTGGTCCAGCCGCAGGTAGCCGCCATAGGTCAGGCGTCCCTGCAGGTCGGTGTGGATGCCGGCTTCGAGATCGCGTTGGTTGTTGTCGACGGACATGGGCGGGACCAGATCGGGGGCGGCAAGGGTAGCGCGTTGCCGCCGCGCTGGCAGCCGCCGGGTCCATACCCGGGCGTGCGGTTGGCCGTGGAGCATCGGCCGATACCAGGCCTGCGCGTGGAACCGCCCAGGCCGTTGTACTGGCGGTCAGCCAGAGGCGTATTCTGATGCTTTGCAGCAACGACTGAATACGTTGTTGTTATTGGCCCCCCACCCGCCGGCAGGGGTAAAACGGGGAATCGCCGTGTTGCGGCGCAGGAAGGCTATTCCGTACGCGTTCCTTAACATGGCGATTCATATCATTTGTAACTTCTCTGTCGAAGGTGCAGTACGCAATGACGGTTGCCGCTGAATTCAAGATCGAATACCTGCAGTACCTGGATACGGACGGCAAGCTCGTCCGCGATGACCTGCCCGCGTCGCTGCGCGACCCCAAGGTCCTGGTACCGCTGTTCAAGCAGATGCTGTTCGTACGCACGTTCGACAGCAAATCCATCGCGCTGCAGCGCACCGGCAAGCTCGGCACCTATGCCGCCTGCCTGGGCCACGAAGCCGCGCACGTGGGCATCGGTGCCGCCATGCAGAAGGACGACGTGTTCGCACCGTCCTACCGCGAGTATGGCGCGATGTTCATGCGCGGCGTGCGCCCGCACGACGTGCTGATGTACTGGGGTGGCGACGAACGCGGCAACGACTACGGCGGCAACGCAGCCAAGGACTTCCCGTTCTGCGTGCCGATCTCCACCCAGTGCCTGCATGCCGCAGGCGCCGCGCTGAAGTTCAAGCTCAACAAGGAACGGCAGATCGCGGTGGCCGTGTGCGGCGACGGCGGCAGCTCCAAGACCGATTTCTACGCGGCATTGAATTCGGCCGGCGCCTACAAGCTGCCGCTGATCCTGTGCATCGTCAACAACGGCTGGGCCATCTCGGTTCCGCGTTCGGCCCAGACCGGTGCCGAGACGCTGGCGCAGAAGGGCCTGGCCGGCGGCCTGCACTGCCTGCAGGTGGACGGCAACGATCTGATCGCAGTGCTGGCGGCGATGGAGCAGGCGCGCGAACGTGCGCTGGCCGGCAACGGTGGCACCGTGCTGGAACTGATGACCTACCGCCTGTCCGACCACACCACCGCCGATGACGCGCGCCGCTACCGCGACGACGCCGAAGTGAAGGATGCCTGGCAGCGCGAGCCGATGCTGCGCCTGCGCAAGTACCTGATCAACGCCGGTGTGTGGAGCGAAGAAGAGGAAACTGCTTGGGTCGCCGAATGCGGCACCCGCGTGGACGAGGAAGTGAACCTGTACCTCAACACGCCGGTGCAGCCGGTCGAGGCGATGTTCGACTTCCTGTATGCCGATCCGCCGCCGGACCTGCTGGCCCAGCGTGCCCAGGCGATCGCCCTGGAGAAGCGCCATGGATGAGATCAAGAACGGCGCGCCCGGCGCGCACACCAACGCCGCCGACAGCGCCGCCGTCGCGCGCGGAGAAGAGAGCATGACCACCACCCCCATCACCCTGATCGAAGCCATCACCCAGGCACTGGCCTGGGAGCTGGAGCACGACCCGTCGGTGCTGGTGCTGGGCGAGGACGTGGGCGTCAACGGCGGCGTGTTCCGCGCCACCGCCGGCCTGCAGCAGCGCTTCGGCTCCGAACGCATCCTCGACACCCCGCTGGATGAAACCACCATCGCCGGCCTGACCATCGGTCTGGCGGCGCAGGGCATGAAGCCGGTGGCCGAGGCCCAGTTCGACGGTTTCATGTACCCGATGGTCGACCATATCGTCTGCCACGCCGCCCGCCTGCGTTACCGCACCCGTGGCCGCCTGCACTGCCCGATGGTGCTGCGCGTGCCGTGGGGCGGTGGCATCCGCGCGCCGGAACACCACAGCGAAGCCAACGAGGCGATCTTCACCAACGTGCCGGGCCTGCGCGTGGTGCTGCCGTCGTCGCCGCAGCGCGCCTACGGCCTGCTGCTGGCCGCGATCCGCGAGCCGGATCCGGTGATCTACATGGAGCCCAAGCGCATCTACCGCCAGTACAAGGAAGTAGTCGTCAACGACGGCGAAGCCTTGCCGCTGGACGTCTGCTTTGTGCTGCGCGATGGCACCGACGTGACCCTGGTGACCTGGGGCGCGCAGGTGAAGGAAGCGCTGGAAGCGGCCGACAAGCTGGCCGGCGAAGGCATCAGTGCCGAAGTCATCGACGTGGCCACGCTGCGTCCGCTGGACTTCGCCACCATCGCCGAATCGGTGGCCAAGACCGGCCGCTGCGTGATCGTGCAGGAGGCCCCGAAGACCGCGGGCTTCGGCGCCGAAATCGCTGCGCGTCTGGCCGAGGAATCGATCTACGACCTGCTGGCCCCGGTCGAGCGCGTCACTGGCTACGACACCCACATTCCGCTGTTCCGCCTGGAAATGAAGTACCTGCCGAGCGTTGAGCGGATCGTGGCTGCGGCCAAGCGCGCGGTGGCGGCCGGCTGACATGCGGGCCCGCCTTCTGGGGGCTTACCGCAGCCAGTATCCCAACCCGCTCCGGTTCCACACCGGCCAGATCGTCGAAGTAGGTGTCCGTGACGAGGAATGGCCGGCGTTTGCCTGGGTACGCACCAACGATGGGCGCGCTGGATGGGCGCCCATCGCCTGGTTGCAGCTGCTGGACGAGGGTCGCGCCGAAGCGCTGTGCGACTACGACGCCCGCGAGCTGGATGTGGAAAGCGGCGAGATGGTGAAGCTTCATCACGAACACGGCGGGTGGTGGTGGTCCGAGCGCGCCAATGGCGCGACGGGTTGGCTGCCGGCCCGCGAACTGGAACTGCTGGAAGAGAACTGCAAATGAGCCAGACCAAGAACTTCAACCTGCCCGACCTGGGCGAAGGCCTGCCGGACGCGACCATCGTCGAGTGGTTCGTCAATGAAGGCGATGTGATCAAGCTGGACGAGCCGCTGGTCTCGATGGAGACCGCCAAGGCCGTCGTCGAAGTGCCCTCGCCGTTCTCCGGCAAGGTGCTGAAGCTGTCCGGCGCCGCAGGCGACATCATCCCGACCGGCTCGGTGCTGGCCAGCTTCGAACTGGACCCGAACCTGCCGCAGCGCGCCGATGGCCAGGACACCGGCCACAGCCATGGTCATGCCGCACCGGCTGCCGCGCCGACCCCGCCGCCGCTGCCGGCCGCCGCTGCACCGGTGGCCGCCGAAGCCGCCAAGCCGGCCGCTGCCGAGCGTGATGACGCCGGTACCGTGGTCGGCGCGATGCAGAGCTCCAATGCCGTGCACGCCGAACAGGCGCTGGCCGTCGGTGGCGTCAAGGCCGTGCCGGCCGTGCGTGCGATGGCGCGCAAGCTGGGCGTGGACCTGAGCCGCGTGGCCGCTACCGGCACCGATGGCGCGGTCACCATGGCCGACGTCAAGCAGGCCGCCGCCAACGGCACCGCCAAGCTCGGCGCCGCGCCAGCACCGGTTGCCGCTGCTGCGTATGCCGCGCCGGCCCCGGCGCAGGTGTCGGCCCCGGTGCAGAGCGAAGCCCGCACCCCGCTGTCTGCCGCCGGCAAGCCGATGCGTACCCAGCCGCCGGGCGTGGTCGCCAAGGGCCAGCCGGAACCGCTGAAGGGCGTGCGCCGCAACATGGCGCGCGTGATGGCCGATGCGCACAGCAAGGTCGTACCGACCACGCTGAACGACGACGCCGACATCCACGCCTGGCTGCCGGGCAACGACGTCACCGCGCGCCTGGTGCGCTCGATCGTGGTCGCCGCGCAGAAGGTTCCGGCGATGAACGCCTGGTTCGACGGCGAAGCGCTGACCCGCACCCTGCACGCGCAGGTGGACATCGGCATCGCCGTGGACACCGACGACGGCCTGTTCGTGCCGGCGCTGCGCAATGCCGACATGCTCGATGCACGCGGCATCCGCGAAGGCGTCAACCGCCTGCGCGAGCAGGTGGAATCGCGTTCGATCGCCGCCTCGGAACTGAGCGGCTACACCATCTCGCTGTCCAACTTCGGCATGTTCGCCGGCCGCTACGCGACCCCGGTCGTGGTGCCGCCGTGCGTGGCCATCGTCGGTGCCGGCCGTGCCCGCCACCAGATGACCCCGGTGATGGGCGGTGTGGAAGCGCACAAGGTGATCCCGCTGTCGGTCACCTTCGACCACCGCGCGGCCACGGGCGGTGAAGCGGCCCGCTTCCTGCGCGCGATGATGGACGACCTGGCGCTGGCCAGCTGATCAACCAGCTTATCGGTGGGTGCCAACCGTTGGTTGGCACATGAAACTGACTGGTGGGTGCCAACCTTGGTTGGCACATGAATTGGAGAAACGCCGGGCAATGCCCGGCGTTTTTTTGTGCCCGCTCCGTCGTGCCCCATCTACGCATGGACGTGGATCTACTGGGCTCTCCGACGGTCGGGCGAGAGCGCAAGGGAGCATTTTGAGAATAGTTGCATGGATTCCCAAGAGCAGCTCGATAGCATTGAGGCTCTCTGCAGACGTCGAATTTCAATGTTTGAGACACCGCCCACACTCGAAGAATTCCTGAACGCGGGCGATGATTTTTTCCGCACCTCTCCATTCTTCTTACGGTTGACGAGAGATGAGGATCCGTCTGACACGAACTGGGTCCTCAGCATCATCTTCCTGCGCTGGCTCGCCCGAAATCGCGCGTTCCTCGACGCATCGGTCGGCTCTACGGTGGCCGCCGCTCCCTCGCCGGCAGATGCCTTGGCATGCATCGAAGCTGCCTTCCAGGACGAAATCCCCGGCGCTGCATTCGACCCGGAATTGCTGGAGTTCACCGTTCGCTACTTCTGCATGGCCGCACCCTACTTGTCGGACGTCTTCTCATTGTTCCCTCAAGACGCCATGCCCTCGCCGGACGCCATGTGGGACAAGCAGGATCAGGTGTACGCAATTATCGACTCCCGTCTGCAGTCATGGCGCAACGGCGAGTCCATCGTCCGGGCGATCATCCCCAATGCCGATCAACAAGGACACGCCGAGCCGGCTACGCCGCTGGACGCTGACGTCTGGATTACGATGCTCGCAACGCTATCGGATGCTGCGGTCACCCACGAAGGTGACCGTGCATACGCCAACCACTTCTACAGGCCACTGACAAAACCACCGTCAGTAGAAGTCGTCCTTGCGGTCATGAGGGAATTCCTCCGGAACCCGCCACATGACGCGTCGATCATGTGTGCAGCAGAGAACTTCCTGTCGGATATTCCGCTCTCCCGCTACATCAAAGCGTATTCCATCCTCGCACCCGACCTATTGGACGTCTCTTCAGATGCTGCGCTCAATCTCTTCAACTATCCGGGCAGTGAATTAACGCCACGCCAGGTCCGACAGTTCATCAAAGAGCTCAGGCGATGCAATCCAGGCCGCGACGTGGTCGCAGAGCTGGCCCAGCTGGCCGTTGAATGGGATTCGGAAGACGACGAGATATTCTCAATCGTCGTCGACGCAGCGCAGAAGCAAGGGTAGGTCCAGGAGCCAGCAAGTGCCGGCCCCCTCCCTTGATCAGTTCCGCGCGACCATGCCCTCGGCACGGCTGTACACACGCAGACGGTGGCCATCCGGGTCTGCCCCGACAAAAGTGTGGCCGAATTCCAAGGTCACCGGTGCCTGCAGGATCTGCACGCCGAGCGCTTGCCACGCATCGTGCATCTGCTGCACGGCCTCCGGGTCGGCGACCAGCATCGCCAGTTCGGCGGCACCGGCCTGCGCGGACACCGGCGGCTGCACGTCATCGCGTTGCCACAGGCCCAGTGCGGCGCCATCGCCGAGCAGGAACAGGGCGAAACCGGGCGACTGCTCGACCGGTGGCTTGCCGAGAATGCCGCTGTAGAACGTGGCGCTGGTGGCGACGTCGCGCACGTACTGCAGCAGGGTGCTGGGCGTGAACATGGGAAACCTCCGTTGTTGGGAGCGTTCATGGTGGTACGGCCCTGCTGACAGATTCTGTCAGTAGCGTCGAGCGTGATCGACTGCTGTTGCCTCTGCCCTGGTAGATGTCGAGCTTGCTCGACTGCTGTTGCCGTTGCTCTGGTAGATGTCGAGCTTGCTCGACTGCTGTTCGCGAAGATCAAAGGCTGTCGAGCAAGCTCGACCCCTACCAGAAGCAAAGAGCGAAGGCCCCCTCCCCCAGAAGCAGGAAGCGAAGCGCAGAAACAGTCGAGCACGCTCGACGCTACGAACGGTCCAGCCAGTCCGGGGCGATGCCCTGCGCCTTCTGCCAGCGCCGCAGCAGGGTGGCGCGCGGCACGAGGTAGCGATCCTCCAGCACGCGCACCTGGCGGATGCGGTCCAGCCGGAAATGGCGGAAATCCTCGCGGCTCTCACACCACGCCGCCAGCATCGGCACTTCATCGAAGTAGCCCAGCGCGAACGGCCAGACGATGCGCTCGGTACGTTGGCCCTGCGCATCCTGGTAGCCGAACTTCAGGCGCTGCTGCGAACCCACTGCCTCACGCACAGCCTGCAGGCGCGCAGCGGGCACCTTGGCTGCCGCACGCGAGGGACCCACGCGCAGGCCACTGTCACGCAGCGCCTCGCGGCGCGCTGCAGGCAGCACATACGCGATACGCGCCAAGGCATCACGCGCGGCCTCGGCCAGCGCGGGTTCGGTGCGGGCCGCAACCCAGCGCAGGCCCAGCACCAATGCATCGATCTCGGCGGGTGGCAGGGTCATCGGCGGCAGGGTATCGCTAGGTGCCAGCTGGTAGCCGACGCCAGCCTCACCACGCAGGTCAGCGCCTTGCTCGCGCAGGGTCTCGATATCGCGGTACAGCGTTCGCAAGCTGATGCCCAGCGCTTCGGCCAGCACCTGCCCGGCCACCGGCCGTCGATGGCGGCGCAGCAGCTGCAGCAACTGGGTCAGGCGCAGCGCACGCGACATCAGCCGACCAGTGCGCGCGATGCCACCACGTGCTCACCCGGCTGCGGGGCCAGCGCGGCCTCGACCAGTGCCTTGGCGATCTCGCTGGCCGGGTTGATCCGCCACGCCCGTGGCAACATCGGCCCCAAAGCACCCAGCACCATCAGCGCCAGGCGCTCGCCACGTCGCACCTCGGTGCGCTCGCCCCCGATCAGCCCGGGGCGGACCAGGGTCAACGAGTTGAAGCCCAGCGCGCGCAGGTCACGCTCCAGCTCACCCTTCACCCGGCTGTAGAAGATCGACGATTGCGGGTTGGCACCGGCTGCGGAATTCAGCACATAGGTCTGCGCACCCTGCGCCTGCGCCAGCCGGGCGAACGCCAGCGGGTAGTCGTGGTCGATGCGATGGAAGGCCTCACGGCTGCCGGCCTGGGCGATGGTGCTGCCGAGCGCACAGATGACCGCGTCCACGCGTGCCCACTCGGGCGCGCCAGGCAACGCATCGAAGGCCAGCACTGGATTCTCCAGCTTGGCATGGGCCACAGCCAACGGGCGGCGGGTCGGCGCGATCACGGCGCTGCAGCGCGGGTCGTCCAGCAGCCTGGACAGGGTCAGCCCGCCGACCAGCCCGGTCGCCCCCAGCAACATCACGCGCATCACCACCTCCACTGCGGCATCCTGTCGCCCATCCTAGCCGTTCAAGCCGTCGGCGGCCGCGCCGATATGCTGGAACCAGTCCCTGCCAGCCCCAGGATTTGCTCGATGACGGACCAGCCCGACCACCGCCCTGCCCCCGGTACCGCCCTTGGGCCGCCGGCACGCGTGCGCGCGGTGGTGGACGATGGCCTGGGTGACCGGGTGGTGCTGCAGGGCGGTGGTGGTGTGGCACTGCAGCAGCTGTTTGCTGGTGCCGACGCGCCGGAGCCGCTGCTGGCCGCGTTCGCCAATGGCATGGCCACCCTGCCCGGCGAACTGGGCGACATGGGCGACCGCCTGCAGTCGGCGCAGGCCAGCGCCGATTGGCCGCGCTATGGGCGCGCGATGCGGCAGCTGATCGACAAGTACATCCGCACCATCGAACAGCATTCGCCGGATGGGCAGCCGGAAAGCCTACGCCTGTCCGAGCAGCTGCGCCTGCTGCTGGGCGGCGCGGTGGTGGCCCTGCTGCAGCACGATCCGGACCTGCGCGAGCAGGCGCAGACGCTGGCCATGCAGCTGCGCCAGTGGCAACCGGGCACGGCGCTGGAACCGATCGAACAGGGCGTGCGCGAGCTCGGCCACCAGGTCGGCGTGCGTGCCGAGAGCTGGCAGGAGCAGCAGGCGCTGCTGCTTGAGCTGTTCGCGCTGCTGCTGGAGAACGTGAGCGAGCTGCTGGATGACCGCAGCTGGCTGCAGGGCCAGATCGCCGCAGTACGCCAGCTGCTGGACGGGCCGTTGGAAGCTGAGGCGGTCGAGCGCACCCGCGCCGAACTGCGCGAAGTGATCTACAAGCAGGGGCTGCTGCGCCAGGGCATCGACGATTCGAAGGCGGCGATGCGCGGGTTGATGGGCGAGTTCATCGAGCGTATGGACGGCATGGCCACCAGCACCGGCGAATACCACGACCGCATTGGCAGCTATGCGCTGCAGCTGCGCGAAGCGCGCAGCATCGCCGACCTCAATCAGCTGCTGCAGGACGTGATGCGCGATACCGGCAAGGTGCAGCAGCAGGCCGCACAGGCGCGCGATCACCTGGCCAACGCGCGGCAGGAAGTGGAGCGTGCAGAGCAGCGCATTGCCGAGCTGGAGCAGGAACTGCGTGCCGCTGGTGACCTGGCGCGTATCGATCCGCTGACCCAGGCGCTGAATCGACGTGGCCTGGACGAACTGCTGCAACGCGAGCTGGCCCGCGCCGCACGCAACAACTCGCCGCTGGGCGTGGCGGTGATCGACCTGGATGATTTCCACCAGACCAACGATGCACATGGCCATGCCGGTGGCGATGCACTGCTGCAGCACCTGGTAGCCGTGTGCAAGCTGCTGCTGCGCGCCACCGATGGCATCGCGCGGCTGGGTGGCGACGAGTTCGTGCTGGTGCTGCCGGAAACCCAGGGTGCCGACAGCATGGCCACCGTGCAACGCCTGCAGCGTTCACTGGCGCACCGCGTGCTGACCGTACAGGACCAGCGCGTGCCGGTGCACTTCAGTGCCGGGCTGGCGCAATGGCAGCCCGGCGATGAC
Source organism: Stenotrophomonas sp. 99219_Sma (assembly GCF_056480785.1). Taxonomy (NCBI): domain Bacteria; kingdom Pseudomonadati; phylum Pseudomonadota; class Gammaproteobacteria; order Lysobacterales; family Lysobacteraceae; genus Stenotrophomonas; species Stenotrophomonas sp. 99219_Sma. The sequence continues at coordinate 4,278,136 of NZ_CM151117.1, forward strand.
ACCGAAGCGCTGCTGCGGCGCGCGGATGACGCGCTGTATGCGGCCAAGCGGCAGGGCAAGAACCGGGTGCAGGCGGGTTGATCGCCCGGCCCACCGCGAACCGCTTCGGTAGGTGCCAACCTTGGTTGGCTCACGCCGGAACAAAGCGCCGACCAAGGTCGGCCTCTACCAACGCAAAGGACAGCGCTTTGGTAGGTGGCAACCTTGGTTGGCACACGCCGGGGCAAAGCGCCGACCAAGGTCGGCCTCTACCAACGCCAAGGACAGCGCTTTGGTAGGTGCCAACCTTGGTTGGCTCACGCCGGAACGAAGCGCCGACCAAGGTCGGCCTCTACCAACGCAAAGGACAGCGCTTCGGTAGGTGCCAACCTTGGTTGGCTCACGCCGGAACGAAGCGCCGACCAAGGTCGGCCTCTACCAACGCAAAGGACAGCGCTTCGGTAGGTGCCAACCTTGGTTGGCTCACGCCGGAACAAAGCGCCGACCAAGGTCGGCCTCTACCAGCGCAAAGGACAGCGCTTTGGTAGGTGCCAACCTTGGTTGGCACACGCCGAAACAAAGCGCCGACCAAGGTCGGCCTCTACCAACGCAAAGGACAGCGCCTCGGTAGGTGCCAACCTTGGTTGGCACGCGCGTAAACAAAGCGCCGACCAAGGTCGGCCTCCACCGGGCAATGGGCCGCCGCTTACTTACCGCGCAGCTTCTGGAACCCGGTCACCGCCGCCAGCACGATGGCACCGGCGATGATGCCCACCACCATGTTGGCCGCAGCGCTGATCAGCCAGCCCCACTGCCCTTCGCCACCCAGCGCCTGCACCGCGTGGTGCAGTGCCGGCACGTTGTGCACCAGGATGCCGCCGCCCACCAGGAACATGGCGATGGTGCCGGCCACCGACAGGAACTTCATCAGCCACGGCGCCGAGGCCACCAGGCCGCGACCGAAGGCGGCCACAGCCCCACCCTTGCGCGACAGGTACAGGCCGACGTCATCAAGCTTCACGATGCCCGCCACCAGCCCATAGACGAAGACCGTCATCGCCAGTGCAACCACGGCCAGGGTGACCACCTGGTTGGTGAACGGTGCGGTGGCGACCACGCCCAGGGTCAGCACGATGATCTCGGCCGAGAGGATGAAGTCGGTGCGGATCGCGCCTTTTACCTTGTCCTTCTCCCACGCCACCATGTCCACCTGGGTATCGGCCAGCGCCTTGCGCCGCTCGGCCTGATGCTCGGCATCGTCGTCAGCCGAATGCAGGAAGCGATGCGCCAGCTTCTCCACGCCCTCGAAGCAGAGGAAGGCACCGCCGATCATCATCAATGGCACGATCAGCGGCACGTTCCAGCCACGGCTGTGCAGCCACGCCTCCAGTGCACTGATCGCCAGCGCCGCCGGTACCAGGATCACCTTGTTCACCAGCGAGCCCTTGGCCACCGCCCACACCACCGGCAGTTCACGGTTGGCGTTGACCCCGGTCACCTGCTGCGCGTTCAGCGCCAGGTCGTCGCCCAGCACGCCGGCGGTCTTCTTTGCCGCGACCTTGGTCAGGACCGAGACATCGTCGAGCAGGGTGGCGATATCGTCGAGCAGGGCGAACAGGCTGGCACCGGCCATGGGGCGTCCAAGAAAGGGAATGAGCGGATTCTGACCGATACCGGGGCAGCTGCGGAAGCGGTCGGATTCACCGCGTGCCTACCGCCCCCCGGCGACACTGCGTAATCCGGACATTGCCGGCCAGCGGCCGGCACTACCTGTATCCGTCGCATGGGAGTGTCGCTTGAGCAATCCGCCCACCGCCAATGGCAATCCCCCGCTGGTCAAAGGCATGAACCGGCGCAGCCAGATCCTGCGCCTGCTGATGCGCTACCGCCATTCGGGCGTGTTCTCGGGCATGAACCTGGACGCGGCCAGCAACCAGGCCGACGTCCCCGCCGATGGCAACCCGGAACAGTTCGTCAGCGACCTGGAAGCGCTGGGACCGACCTTCGTCAAACTAGGCCAGATGCTGTCCACCCGCCCGGACATGGTGCCGGTGGAGTTCGCCACGGCGCTGGAGCGCATGCAGGAAAAGGTGGCCGAGATTCCGGTCGAGCGCATCCATGCCATCGTTGAACAGGAGCTGGGCGCGCCGGTGAACAAGCTGTTCGCCGCGTTCGATCCCGAGCCATTGGGCTGTGCCTCGATCGCGCAGGTGCATCGCGCGGTGCTGCACGATGGCCGCCAGGTGGCGGTGAAGGTGCAGAAACCCGAGGTCGCCGCGCAGCTGCGCTCGGACCTGGAGGCACTGCGCAGCTTCGCGCTGGCCGCCGACCACCTGACCCAGGTGGGCCGTCGCGTGCGCCTGCGCGACTGGCTCAACGAGTTCGCCAAGACCCTGATGCAGGAGCTGGACTACCACGCCGAGGCCGAGAACCTGGCCCGTTTCGGCCGGCACCTGAAGCCGTTCCGCCGCCTGTGGATTCCGCAGCCGCTGTGGGACTACAGCAGCCAGCGCGTGCTGACCATGGAACTGGCCACCGGCGTGCGCGTGGATGCGATTCCCGATGTGCGCCGCACCGAGCAATCGATGGATCCTCTGGCGGCGGCGCTGATCCGCGGCTACCTGGACCAGATCTTCGTGCATGGCGAGATCCATGCCGACCCGCACCCGGGCAACCTGCGGGTGATGCCAGATGGACGGCTGGCGATCTTCGACCTGGGCATGGTCGCGCACATGCCGCCGCGTCTGCGCGAGCGCCTGCTGAAGATCCTGTTCGCCGCGGTCGATGGTCGTGGCGAAGAAGTGGCCGACGACCTGATCAGCATCAGCACGCGGCTGGAGGCCTTCGACGAAGAGCGTTACCTGCGCGAGACCGGACAGCTGATCGCGCGCTACGCCGCCAGCGGTAGCTTCTCCGAAGGCCGCGTGGTGCTGGACATGGTGCGCATCGCCACCGCCTGCGGCCTGCGCACGCCACCGGAACTGAGCCTGCTGGGCAAGGCGCTGCTCAATCTGGAAACCGTGTGCCGGCTGCTGGCACCCGAGCTGGAAACCCGCCGCATCGTCGAGCGCCAGCTGCAGCACGTGATGCGTGCGCGCCTGAAGAAATCGCTGTCGGCAGCCAACATCGCCAGCGAGGCGATGGAGTTGCAGCAGCTGCTGCGCGATGGGCCGCGCAAGCTGTCGGACATCATGGCGCTGCTCGCCGAGAACCGCCTGCAGATGAAGGTGACCGGGCTGGAAGAATCACGGTTGATGGAAAACCTGCAGAAGATCGCCAACCGGGTGGCAGCCGGCATCATCAGCGCGGCATTGATCATGGCTGCGGCAATGATGATGAAGATCGACACCGGCTGGCACCTGTTCGGCTACCCGCTCATCGCCCTGATTCTGTTGTTCATCGGCGTGGTGCTCGGCCTGGGCATCGTGACCAGTGCATTGCTGTTCGACCGTCGTGCGCGTGCACGCGAAGAGCGCGGGCACCGCTAGCGCGTCGACGAAAACACCCGTATTCATGCGGTTTTTAATGTAATCCAACGAAGCCCTTCACGCTCGTTTTACCTTCTTAGCGCGATTGCGCGCGTGTTATTTCAACAAACATTTCAGTCAGGTTCGTGCATGCACTATCGGGTCATCGGCCTGTCATGTGCATGTGCTTGTGGCAGCGTCGGTCGGATGGACACGCGTCGGTACGACGTCCATCACCACCACCCCGTCACTGCCGAAGCTGCCTATGCTCTGGATACTGCTGCTGTCGTTGTTGCTGCTGTGCTGGTTGTTCCTCGCGTCCGACAAGTGGGTGTGGTGGAAGGCTGGTGCGTTCTCGCTGCTGCTGCTCATGCTCAGCGCGTGGTGGCTGATCGACAAGCTGTCCGGTGATGGGCTCAATGCCGCCACCCTGTACCACCTCGGCGCCGACATGGAAGGCGCCGGTGTCTCCGACTTCAAGGGCTATATCGCCGGCTTCATCGTGCTGGCGCTGGTCTCGCTGCTGCCGCTGTTCGCCACGCGGGTGAAGCGCTGGCGCCGGCCCGGCCATGGTGGCGCATTGTTCGCCGGTTTCGCGGCCGTGTGGGTGGCCACGATCATGATCAGTCCGCTGGCCCGCGACGGCCAGCGCCTGTACCAGCAGCTGCGGCCGGTCGACTTCGCCCGCATCGCACCCGAATACCAGGTGCCGACGCAGCCGCTGCAGCGCCCGCGCAACATCGTCTGGATCTACGGCGAGAGCCTGGAACGTACCTACCTGGACGAGGCCGTGTTTCCCGGCCTGATGCCCAACCTCAACCGCCTGGCGTCCGAGTCACTGGACGTGCGCAACCTGGCCTCGGCCGAGGGCAGCGGCTGGACCATCGCCGGCCTGGTGTCGTCGATGTGCGGCGTGCCGCTGACCACCTCGCAGGGTGATGAGAACAGCATGGACCGCATGGGCAGCTTCCTGCCCAAGGCCGTGTGCCTGGGCGATTACCTGAAGCAGCAGGGCTATACCAACCACTATCTGGGCGGTGCCAACGGCCAGTTCGCCGGCAAGGGCCAGTTCCTGGCCAGCCATGGTTTCGATGAAGTGCATGACCTGGCGTGGTTCAAGCAGCAGAGGAAGATCGGCCGCATCCACTACTCGGCCTGGGGCGTGCATGACGATGTACTGCTGGATACCGCCTACCAGCGCTTCGAACAGCTCTCGCGTGCGGGCTCACCGTTCATGCTGACCACGCTGACCATGGACACCCACCACCCGGCCGGTCACCTGCCGGTGTCGTGCAAGGGCGAGCGCTACCAGAGCCAGTACGGCAACATCAACATGCTCAACGCGCTCAAGTGCAGCGACCGCCTGATCTCGCAGCTGGTCGAACGCATCCAGGCCAGCCCGTACGGCAAGGACACACTGATCGTCATCGCTTCCGACCACCTGGCGATGCCCAACGATCTGACCCATATCCTGACCCGGCAGAAGCGCGAGAACCTGCTGCTGTTCCTGGGTGATGGCATTGCCCCGCAGCAGCTCAGCGCCGATGCCGGCACCACCCTGGATTCGGGTGCGACCCTGCTCAGCCTGCTGGACCCGAACCTGAAGACGATGGGCTTCGGCCGTTCGCTGATCGACAGCCAGCGCGCGCCCAGCGCCAGCGTGGCCACCCAGCGCGATGGTGGCCGTGACTATCCGCAGTATCTGGCCTTCGCGCGTTCACTGTGGCTGGGCGAACCGACCCGCGAGCTGAAGATCGATGGCGATGACCAGGTGGTGGTCGGCCTGCAGCACGTGCAGCCACCGGTGTTGCTGGAGTACGACAAGGACTGGAGTCTGAAGTCCGTGTACCTGGAAAACACCTCACGCCAGTTCGACGATGCCAACCCGGACAACACCCTGGCCTACGTCGACCGCTGCACCGCGTTCGAGGACGGCTCGGCCGACGGTGACTGGTGCGCCCTGCTGGTCAACCGCGACAACGGCATCAAGCTGTACCGCGACAACGACCTGCGTGGCGGCATCGCGGTGGATGCACCGCTGGACGCGTTCCAAGGCCCGCGCCCGAGCGTGCGCCAGGCGCACATGATCACCCAGAAGGGTCGTCGTACCCGTGCCGGCCAGTACATGCTGCAGCTGGTGGCGAGCACGCGCCCGGATCGCGGCTTCTGGATCGAGGCGGTGTCCTCGCAGCGCAAGGTGGTACTGGCGCAGCAGTGGGTGCAGCCCGATGCCAACGGCAAGATCAACGTGTCGTTCGGGCTGGACCACGAAGTGGATGATCTGGAGATCCGCGCGTGGTTGAACCATGCGGAGAAGCTGGCGGTGGATACGTTCGCACTGGTGCCCTCGCGCAGCCGACCACGAGGATAGGGTTCTTTGCAGGGCTGCGCCCTGCACCTGCCGAAGCAAAAGCCGAAGCAACAGCAACGGCAACAGCGTGCATTCCGTGGTTTGGCGGGGTGGGTCCGGTTGCGGGGGACGCTGCAAGTACGTCCATGTAAGCTCGGTCGCCGCATCCATGCGGCTCACGCCCCCGCAACCGGACCCACCCCGCCTTCGACAGTTTGCTGCGGTCTGTTGGACATGCCGATGGGGTCAGATCCGTTTTCCGGAGGAAAACGGATCTGACCCCAGATTGATTTCGATATCTGACAGAAGTGTCGACCAAGGTCGACACCTACCGACAGCCGCAGGAATCTGTCAGAGGTGGGGCGGTGTCGGAGTGCGGGGTGTCAGCCGCATGGATGCGGCTGCCAAGCCTCCATGGACGGATTTACGGCGTCCCCGCACTCCGACACCGCCCCGCCAAACCACGGAATGCATGCTGTTGCTGTTGCTCTTGCGGTTGACGTTGATTCAGCGGGTGCAGGGCGCAGCCCTGCAGACCCTCTACTCCTGTGGATCGCGGGTGATGTGGATGTCGGTCGGGGTCGACAGCGGGATGTTCCGCTCCGCCAGGATCTGCAGCAGGCTGAAGTACAGATCGCTGCGGGTCGCATACACCTGCCGCGGGCTGGCCACGTACGCGAAGCTGTTGATGGTGATCTGGCCACCGGCAATGCTGTCGATGTAGACCGTCGGGGCCGGCTGCTTCAGCACGTTGGTGTGCGCGGTATACGCATCCAGCAGCGCCTGACGCAGGCTGCCGACATCGGTGCTGGGCGGCACCGCGAACTGGATCTGGATGCGGCCCTGGTTGTTGCCCATCGTCATGTTGCGCACAGTCTTGGTGACCAGCTCGGAGTTGGGCACGATCAGGGTGGACTTGTCGCCTACCTGGATCTCGGTCGAACGCAGGCTGATGCGGCGGATGTCGCCCTCCTGGTCGCCCAGCTTCACCCAGTCGCCGATCTTCACAGGACGCTCGGCCAGCAGGATCAGGCCGGAGACGAAGTTCTGTGTGATCACCTGCAAGCCGAAACCAATACCCACTGACAACGCACTGACGAGCAGCGCCAGCTTGGTCAGCTCCAGCCCCATCGCCGTCAACGCCCAGATCACGGCGAGGATGATGCCGACGTAGCGGGCGACGGTACTGACCGAATTGCGTGCGCCCAGGTCCAGTTCGGTCTTGGGCAGATAGGTATCGGTCAGCCAGCGCTGCACCAGCTGGGTGATCGCCAGGCCGGCCAGGAGCACCACAACCGCCAGCACGATCTGCATCGGCTTCAGGGTGGTTCCGCCCAACGGAATGCCCGTGGTGAGCAGCGAAGTGAATCGCTCCACCACCGCACCGATGTTGCCGAACGGCGCCACCAGGGCAAGCAGCGTGAGCAGCACGACCACGGTACGCAGCGCCGCCGACAGCAGCACGCCGGCCTGCTCCAGCCGCGATACGCTCAGGCCGGTGCTGAGCAGAATGGTCTGGCCCACTTTGCTGTCGGCGTTGAGCATCCACGTGCTCAAGTCATCGACGAACTTGAACAGCAGCGTCGCCGCCAGCACCACGATGCTGCCGCCGATCAGCTGCTGGTTCACGAATTTGGCGAAGTTCAGGTAGCCCATCAACGTCGCGACGATGGCGGCCACCACCGCGACATTGCCCGCCACGCGCGCCAGCACCAGCCAGCTGCTGCGGCGCACCGGAGTGGCAGCGCCCACGCCATCGGCCTGCGCCTCCAGCTTGGCCTCGGCCTCGGCGGTCTGCCGGCGATGCAGGCGCGCCAGGGTCACCAGCATGGCCATGATCAGGCCCAGGTAAGTCAGCGCAATCAGGCCATCCAGCGCCACCGTGGTGACATCGCTGGTACGCGTGGCCTGATCGAGGGCCACCAGCACCGTGCTCAGCCAGGCAAGCGCCGCCGCGCCCCACGCGTACTTGCGCAGCTTGAGCGCGGCGGTGTCATCCAGATTCAGCAACCGCCACGACGGCCGCTTGGGAACCAGCATGCAGGCGCTGAGTGCCGCAATGAACGCAGCGCGGAACGTTGCGGTCTCCAGCCCGTCGGCCACCACCTGCAGGCGCGGCGCAATCGCATTGATGGCATCCAGCGCCGCCATCAGCACCACCACGGCATAGCCGGGCAGCAGCGTGCCCACCAGCAGCAGCCACATGGCCAGGCCGGAGCGCCGCAGGCGGCCATCGGGCGCACGCTCGGACGCGGCAAAGCGGCGACCCAGCCGGCGCAGCCACAACCGCAGCGGGAACATCATCACCAGTGCAGCCAGCAGGCCCAGCAGCGGCGTGCCCCAGCCATTGGCCCGGACGCCAGCGACGAACGTATCGCGCCCCTGCTCGGCCAACGGCGCGACGCGTGCGATATCGATCGGCAGGCGCTCGGCAACTTTGCTCCACAGCGCGGGCGACAACGGCGAGGCAACCTTCTGCCCCAATTCTTCGGTACGTTGCGCGGCGCGCTGCTGGTCGATGTCGGTCGCCAGCTGCTGGGCGCGCACGGCACTGGTCTTGGCCTGCGCTACCGACGCGGCCAGTCCGTCGCGTTGTTTGTTGATGCTGCGCCGTTGCGCCGCCAGTTCGGGCGGCTCGGTGGTGCCCTCGGCAGGCGTGCCCAGCTGCGCCAGTTGTTCGTCGAGGCGGACGAGCTGTGGCTGCAGCTCCTTTTCCAGCGCCTCGGCGTCACGCCGTACCTGCGAGGCATTCTCGGACAGCATCGCCAGCGTCTCGATGGCAGCCGCATCACCACGCTTGCGGTCGACCTCCTTCAGCTTCGCATCGATATCTGCCAGCTGCTGCTTCGGCGTGGGCTCATCATCCTGCGCCAGCACCGGCGCGGACAGCAGGAAGGCGCTGCACAGCAGCAGGGCCAGCCAAGGGCCCCGTGCAGGGATCGATCGCAGGAAAGAAGACAAGCCAGCCACACCGGTTCGCGCGGACCACCGCGCCTGCGCGCGACTATACGGCAGAGGCGGTCAAGGGCGGATGGGCGGCCCTGGCAACGTCGAGCATCAGTACTTCAGCCGCAGCTCTTCCACGGCCGGCTGCTGCAGCGCGTACCAGTCCTGGAACTCTTCCTCGGTAATCTCATCGGGCGCATATACCGCCACCGGGTGCCAGTCGTGGTCGGTCGGCAGCGGCTGGCGCGGGCCGGCACGCAGGCTGTAGGCCACGCCTTCGTAGTCGACCAGGTCATCGACCTGCGGCCACTGTTCGCGCGCGAACGCGGATTCACTCTTCAACAGGATCACCTGGTACATCGGCACCTCCACCTCGGTTGGATCAGGAAAACACGGCGCTGGCAGCAGGATACCGCCACGCCGGTGACAACGGGCGCTCCGCGGGGGCGACGGAACGTTCTGGACACGGCCATCGCCCCGGCTTCACCCGCCCGTGGCAAGGCCATCGGCATCGTGGAGGCCCACCCCTGCCACGACCGCCGATGACCGAGTACCCGCCGCTGAAGACCGTTGCCGACCTCAAGCTGCCCCGCTACCTGGGCACCTGGTACGAGATCGCACGCCTGCCGATGCGCCATGAACCGGAAGGCTGCACCGACGTGTCGGCGCACTACACCCTGCTCGACAACGGCAACGTCGGCGTCACCAACCGCTGCCGTATGGACGGCGAGGTCGAGGAAGCCACCGGCGAGGCCTGCGCCGTCGACAACGACAGCGCGCGCTTGGAGGTGAGCTTCCTGCCCAAGGGCCTGCGCTGGTTGCCGTTCGCCAAGGGCGATTACTGGGTGATCCAGGTCGCGCCGGACTACAGCGTATCGCTGGTCGGAAGCCCGGACCGCAAGTACCTGTGGCTGCTGGCCCGCGAACCGCAGCTGGACGCTACCGTGCAGGACCATTATCTGGCGGCCGCCCGCCTGCAGGGCTTCGATCTGTCCGAACTGATCCAGCCCCCCCATACCGGCCGTCCCACCGCCTGAGCAGCACACGGCTATGGACCTGAAGAGCGGTTACCCCTGGTGGGCGGTACGCAATGGATTGATCCAGGCGTTTCCGCCATTGGAAAAGGACCTGCGCTGCGACGTGCTGGTGGTCGGTGGCGGCATCACCGGTGCGCTGATTGCCGACGAACTGTCCCGGCATGGCCACGACGTGGCGGTGATCGAGCAGCGCGACATCGGCTGGGGCAGCACCGCTGCCAGCACCGCGTTGCTGCAGTACGAGATCGATACCCATCTGCTGGAACTGGCGCAGCGCCATGGTCAGGACGCCGCCGCGCTTGCCTATCGGGCGTGTGCCGAGGCGATTCCGGCCCTGGGCGACGTGGCTCGCGGCCTGAAAGACGTTGATTTCCAGCGCATGGACAGCCTGTACCTGGCCAGCCGCCATCGCGACGTGCCGCGCCTGATGGCCGAAGGTGAGGCACGGCGCGGAATCGGCCTGGATGCCCGCTGGCTGGGCCCGGAGGCACTGCGGAAGCGCTTCGACGTGGACGCCGGCGGTGCCCTGCTCACGCGCCAGGCGGCGCGGGTCGATCCCTATCGCCTGACCTATGCGCTGCTGCAACGCGTGCGCCGGCGCGGCGGCAATGTGCATGACCGTACGGTACTGCACACGCTCACGCCCAGCGCGCGCGGGGTAACCGCCCTCACCGAGGACGGCGCCACGATCCACGCCCGCCACGTGGTGCTGGCAATGGGCTATGCCAACCAACGCTGGCTGCAGCAGCGCGTCGCACGCAACCGCAGCAGCTATGCCTTCATCACCGACCCGATCGATGCGGACGTGCTGGGCCGGCTGCGCAACACGATGGTGTGGGAGAGCGCACGCCCGTACCTCTACCTGCGCGCCACCGGCGACCGCCGCCTGCTGGTGGGCGGGCTGGACGACGCCATCGACATCCCCGCCCGCCGCGATAGGCGCGTAGAGCGCAAGGCCGACAAGCTGATGAAACAGCTCCAGCACTGGTTCCCGCGGCTGGATCCGGTGCCCGCCTTCTCCTGGGCCGGCACCTTCGCCGAAACCGCCGACGGCCTGCCTTTCTTCGGCCCGCACGATCAGTGGGGGCCACGGGTGCATTTCGCCATGGCCTACGGCGGCAACGGCATCACTTATTCGATGATCGGCGCCCAGCTGCTGCGGGCCCGGATCGAGCGGCGCAGGCATGCGCTGGAAGGGCTGTTCGGGTTCGGGCGGCTGTGACCTGCAGCCAGGCATGGCCTGGCTCTACCCCAATCCGGCGCCGACAGGCATCATTCAAGCAACCCCTGCTAGCGTCGGCCTGTACCGCCGCGTGTTGCGTGGCCACCTGTCCGCTGGAGCGCCGTCATGATCCGCCCCCTGACCCTGCTGCTGTGCCTGGCCCTGCCGGGAACCGTGCTGGCCCAGTCCGCCGCTGGCGCCACCGCGCCGCAGGCCGCCGGCCTGGACCTGACGCTGCCGCAGGCGCCGATGCGCTACCTCAACGACCCGGCCCTGCAGCAGGACCCGCCGGGCACGTACTACGGTGACAAGAGCGGCCCGCGCGTGCACGACGACGCGAAGATCGCCGACGTCACCGACGACAAGGTCAAAGTGTCCGGCAGCTTCACTACCGGCATCGGCTATTCCAAGAACGGTGGCAACAGCCACTACAACGCCGCCACGCTGAACCTGAGCAAGAACTACACCACCGATGAGGGCAAGACCCACGGGGTCAACGTCAACATCCACGTGAGCGAAGGCAAGGGCCCGGGCTTCTACGGCCCGTACGGCGGCTACTACGGCCGCGGCCCGGGCTACTGGGATTACCCGCCGCCGTTTGGCTGGTAAGCGCCGCGTCGGGCCTGGGCCGACCAGGGTCGGCCGCTACCGATGCGTACGTTTGGCAGGTGTCGACCTTGGTCGACACGCTTTCTCCCCGTGTGCCGGCCAGCGGCCGGCACTACCAGCAGGTCAATCCAGCCAGCCATCGCGCTCGCTGTGCAGGATGCGGCCGTCATAGCCGCTCAGGCGCACGTCCACCTTCTGGTTGCGGGCGTTGCGGGCTTCCAGCGACCAGGTCGCACCATCGCGTTCCAGCGAATGGATCTCGCGCAGGCCATGCGCCTGTGCCCGTGCCAGCACCTGCTCGGTGGTCAACAGCGCGCGACCGCTGTGCTCGTCGAAGATCTCGCCGGTCTTGGGGTCAACGTAGACCTCGCTGAAGCGGCCATCGGCGCGGCTCACGTCAGCCTCCCACAGGCCATCATCGCGTTCGATCTCGTGGATCTGGGTGTAGCCGGCCTTGCGCAGGGTCTGTTCGACCTGGGCCATGCCCAGCGGTGCAGCCTGTGCGGCCGGTGCGATGGCCAGCAGAGCAACAGTGGCGAGGGTGAGCGACTTCAACATGGGGGTTCTCCTGTTCGTGTTCGTGGCCGGACCATCCCGGCAACGCCACAATGCACCCCGTGGTTAACAGCTCCTTAGCCGGCACTGTTAGCTGTGATCTCTCTGTAGGTTGTTCATCCGGGACATCTTTGGAAAATGGTGGTTACCACACCGTTCCAGTCCCCAAAGAGCCCGGATGAACAATCATAAAAATGCCCGTTTGACGCCGTTTAGTCGAGCGCTTCTGGTCCGCCGCATCCTCCACGAGGGCCTACGCCCGGAAGAAGCAGCTCAAGCGTGTGGCGTAAGTGTGCGTACGGCCTACAAGTGGCTGGCCCGATTCCGCCAGTTCGGGGCACCGGGCCTGGAAAACCGCAGCTCACGGCCTCACCAGACGCCGCATGCCACACCTGCTCCGGTAGTCGAGCAAATCAAGGAGCACCGCCGTAAACGGCAGACCTACCTGACCATCTCCAAGGCGCTGGGGGTCGGCCACAGTACGATTTCAAGGCTGATGCGCGCCCACGGCCTCAATCGGTTGTGTCGGCTTGATCCGCCCAAGGAGGTGATCCGATACGAATACGATCAGCCCGGAGGGCTGCTGCATCTGGACATCAAGAAGCTGGGCAACTTCCAGCGGCCAGGGCACAGAACCGATGCCAAGCGCAGGGGAAACGCCGCCGGCGGTGGCTGGGGCTACGTCCACGTGGCCATCGACGATCACTCCCGGGTCGCCTTCAGCAGCGTCCACCCCAACGAACAGGGCGAAACCGCCTGTCAGGCGTTGCTGGGCGCTCTGGAGTACTACGCCAGCCTGGGAATCACCTTCAAGCGGATCCTGACCGACAACGGTGCCTGCTATCGCTCTACCGCCTTTGCCAAGCTGCTCAAATCCCTTGGGATCAAGCACATCAGAACCAAGCCCTACACGCCGCGGACCAATGGCAAAGCCGAGCGCTTCATCCAGACCAGCCTGCGCGAGTGGGCTTACGCCTGCGAGTACGCATCCTCGGACCAGCGCAATTCCGTGTTGAACCAATGGCTGCACCACTACAACTGGCACCGTCCCCATATGGCGATCGGCGGCCAGCCACCTATCTCAAGAGTACGGCTGAACAACGTAGTGGGTTTACACAGTTAGCCAGCTGTTAGTCAGCCCCGGCACACTCACGCCTGTTCCTACAGCCCGCCCTGCGCCCCGATGCTCTCCACCCTGCCCCTGCTGCTGGCCCTGGCCAGCGCCCCGACCACCGCCGCGCCGGCACAGGACCCGGCGCAGCAGGTCGCGCGCCGCGCCGTGCAGCAGGGCCGCTACGTACCGTTGGAAAGCGTGGTGCGCGATGCGCTCAAGCGCTTTCCGGGCCAGCTGCTGGAAGTGGAGCTGGACGACGGCGTCTACGAAGTGGAGATCCTGCGCGGCGACGGCGTGGTAGTGGAGCTGGACTATGATGCGCGCAGCGGAAAGCTGCTGAAGACGGAGCTCGACGACTGATGCGCATCCTGTTGGCCGAAGACGATGCCGCGCTGGCACAGCGCCTGGTGCCCCTGCTGGAGCAGGCCGGCTACGTGGTGCACGTGGTCGCCGACGGCCGCCAGGCCGAGGAGATCGGCCAGATCGAAGATCTGCAGGCCGCCATCGTCGACCTGGGCCTGCCCGGGCTGGACGGACTGAGCGTGATCGAGCGCTGGCGCGGCAACGGCCGCAGCTTTCCGGTGCTGGTGCTGACCGCACGCGGGCGCTGGCACGACAAGCTGGCTGGGTTCGATGCCGGTGCCGATGACTATCTCACCAAGCCATTCCAGGCCGACGAACTGGTGCTGCGCCTGCGCGCACTGATCCGTCGCAGCCACGGCCACGCCAGCCCGCGCCTGCACTGCGGCCCGCTGCAGCTGGACGTCAACGCCGGCCGCTTTGAACTGGATGGGCAGGCGCTGGCGCTGAGCCCGCAGGAGTTCCGCCTGCTCAGCTACTTCATCCACCACAGCGGCCAGGTGATCGGCCGCGACCGGCTGGGTGAACAGGTGTTCGACTGCGGCCATGACCCGGACTCCAACGCACTGGACGTGCTGCTCGGGCGGGTGCGCCGCAAGCTCGGCATCGATCTGATCCAGACCGTACGCGGCCAGGGTTGGCGGCTGGCCGCGCCGTGAGCCGGCAACCCTCGCTGCGACGGCGCCTGCTGCTGGCTGGCGGTGTCGGCCTGCTGCTGGTCTCGCTGCTGGCCAGTGCACTGCTGGGCGAGCTGTTCAAGCGCAGCGCGCGCGATCGCTTCGACCATGAACTGCAGCAGGACATGCTGACCCTGCTGGCGCAGGCCGAAGTGGATGCGGACGGACAGCTGCGCCTGCGCCAGGAACCGAATGACGCACGCTTCCAGCGCGTGTTCTCAGGTGCTTACTGGCAGATCGCCGGTGCCGATGGCCGTGTGCTGCTGCAGTCGCGCTCGCTGTGGGATGAAACCCTGCCCGTCACAGCCAGCGGGCCGGCCACGCGTAATCTGAGTGGGCCGCTGCAGCAATCCCTGCGCGCACGCGTGCAGCAGGTGCGCCTGCCACGCGCCAACGAACCGTTCGTGGCCGTGGTTGCCACCGATCGCAGCGCGCTGGATGCAGACGTTGCCGCGTTCCGCCAGCGTACTGCCATCGCGCTGGGTGTGTTGGTCGCGGCGTGGCTGGCGGTGCTGGCCAGCCAGGTGCACTTCGGATTGCGTCCATTGCATCGCCTCGGTGCACAGCTGGAACGGGTGCGGCGCGGCGACGCGCAGCGCATCGATACACAGGGGCTGGGTGCGGAGGTCGCACCGCTGGGCGAGGAGCTCAACGCGCTGCTGGAGCATCAGCAACGCATGGTCGCGCGCGCGCGCACCAGTGCACAGGATCTGGCGCATGCGCTGAAAACCCCGCTGAGCGTGCTGGCCACTGAGGCCGACGGCGACGGCGCGGACTGGCGCGCCACCGTACGCGAGCAGAGTGCGCGTATGCAGGCCAGCGTCGACCGTTACCTGGCCGCAGGGTTGGCCGCCGACCATCGCCAGCGCACCGACGTGGCGGCAGTCGCACAGGCGATGTGCCGGCTGATGGCACGCGTGCATGGCGAACGTGGCATCACGTTCACGGCGGCTGGTATCGATCCGGCACTGCAGTTCGCCGGTGCCAGTGCGGACCTGGAGGAGATGCTGGGCAATCTGCTGGACAACGCCGGCAAGTGGGCGAAGCAACAGGTGGACGTCACTGCAGACACCAGCGAAGGGCAGTTGCGCATCGAAGTGCGCGACGACGGCCCCGGGCTGGCTGCAGACGCGCTGGAACAGGTCACCCAGCGTGGCGTGCGTCTGGATGAGCGCGAGGGCAGCAGTGGGCTGGGGTTGGCGATTGTGGGTGATATCGCTGCCAGTTATGGCGGGCGGTTGGCGTTGGAAAATGCACAGCCGGGATTGCGGGCCACGTTGTGGTTGCCGGTGGCGTGAGGCGGCCAACCTGACGGCGGGTAATGCCGGCCGCTGGCCGGCAACCACGTGGTCACCGGGAACGCCGGTCGCCGTGCACCCGGTAGGTGTCGACCTTGGTCGACACGCATCAAAAGCGCCGACCAAGGTCGGCATCTACCAAAGCAGTGCATCGGTTCCGTCGGCCATCGTGCATCCGGTAGGTGTCGACCTTGGCCAACCTGACGGCGGGTAGTGCCGGCCGCTGGCCGGCAACCACGTGATCACCCGGAACGCCGTTCGCCGTGGACCCGGTAGGTGTCGACCTTGGTCGACACGCATCAAAAGCGCCGACCAAGGTCGGCATCTACCAAAGCAGTGCATCGGTTCCGTCGGCCATCGTGCATCCGGTAGGTGTCGACCTTGGCCAACCCAACGGCGGGTAGTGCCGGCCGCTGGCCGGCAACCACGTGGTCACCGGGAACGCCCTGCGGAAGCCGGCCAGCGGCCGGCTCTACCAAGCGCCAACCCGACCGGTCGCCGTGCTCCCGGTAGGTGTCGACCTTGGTCGACACGCATCAAAAGCGCCGACCAAGGTCGGCATCTACCAAAGCAGTGCATCAGTTCCGTCGGCCATCGCGCTCCCGGTAGGTGTCGACCTTGGTCGACACGCACCCAGCATCAACGGTGGTGCATCCACCAGCAATCAATCGCGTCCAGCACGATGTGGATGATCAAACCGATGCCGAACAACCGCGTTTTCTTCGGCACGCACAGCCCCGCATAGACCGCAATCGCCGGTGCGGTGTGCAGCGGGTGGAACCCGATGCTGCAGCGGTTCGGTGCATAGATCGGATCGGCCAGCAGGTGGTCCAGATCGATGATCCAGCCCAGCAGCATCAGCAGCCACGCCGAGGCGAAGCGCTTGCGCCAGAACAGCCATGCCAGCAGGGCTGGCACGGCGGCATGCAGGAACAGGTGGAAGATCGCGCGCGCGCTCATCGGGGCCGGTAGCGCCGGGCCATGCCCGGCGTTCCCGTTTACCTCAGACCAGCGGTTCGTCGGACAGGTAGGTGTAGCCGGTCAGGCCGGCTTCCAGCGCCTCCGACAGCTCCTGCGCACGTTCCGGCGACAGCTGCGCCTCGGCCACGCGCTGCGCATAGGTCGCACGCAGCTCGTCCAGGCGGTAACCCACGTAATCCAGCATCACGTCGGTGGTGTCACCACGGCGCTGCTGGGTGATGGCGTAGCCATCGGCATCGGCCAGCACTTCCACCGCGTCGGTATCGCCGAACAGGTTGTGGATGTCGCCCAGGATTTCCTGGTAGGCGCCGACCATGAAGAAGCCGATGCGGTAGCTCTCGCCCGGCTTCATCTTGTGCAGCGGCAGCGAGCTGTCCAGGCTCTCGTTCTCGACATAGGTTTCCACCATGCCGTCCGAGTCGCAGGTCATGTCGGCGATGATGCCGCGACGGTCCGGGGTTTCGTCCAGGCGCTCGATCGGCACGATCGGGAACACCTGGTCGATCGCCCACACGTCCGGGATCGATTCGAACACGCTGAAGTTGACGAAGTACTTGTCGACCAGGCGCTCGTTCAGTTCATCCAGCACCGGGCGATGGCTCTTCTCGTCGTAGCTCAGGCGCGCACGCACGCCATGGGCGATGGCGTAGAACAGATCGTCGATGCGCGCACGCTGCGGCAGGTCGATCTGGCCCAGCGCGTAGCTGGCCAGGCCTTCGGCGTGGAAGTGCTGTGCTTCCTGGAACAGTTCCACCGCTGGGCGCACGTCCAGCTCGTCGTGGATCTCGCGCAGGTGGCGGATCGCGGCCGGCTCGTCGTCGTGCTGGTCCGGCACGCGGCCTTCCTGCGCTTCTTCCACTTCCGACACGTTGGCGATCAGCACCGCGTGGTGTGCGGTCATCGCGCGGCCGCACTCGGTGACGATGCGCGGCGGGGTCAGGCCGAACTCTTCGCAGGCATTGGCCAGCGGCTGCACGATGTTGCTGGCGTAGGAATGCAGGCCGTAGTTGATCGAGCAGAAGCTGCGCGAACGGGTGCCTTCGTAATCCACGCCCAGGCCACCGCCCACGTCGACGTGGGTGATCTTCGCGCCCAGGCGCGACAGCTCCACGAAGTAGCGGGTGGCTTCGCGCATGCCGTTGGCGATGTCGCGCACGTTGGAGATCTGCGAGCCCATGTGGAAGTGCAGCAGGTTCAGGCAGTCGGCATACTCGGTGTCACGCAGCGACTTCCACAGGTCCAGCAGCTGGCGCGGCGACAGGCCGAACTTGGCCTTGTCACCACCGCTGTTCTGCCACTTGCCGGCGCCCAGCGAGGCCAGGCGCATGCGCACGCCCAGGCCCGGCTTCACGTCCAGCGCCTTGGACTCTTCCAGCACCAGCTTCAGCTCGGACGGCTTCTCGATGACGATGAAGGTCTGCAGGCCCAGCTTGCGGCCGATCAGGGCCAGGCGGATGTACTCGCGGTCCTTGTAGCCGTTGCAGACGATCAGGCCACCCGGGCGCGACAGCGCCAGCACGGCCATCAGCTCGGGCTTGCTGCCCGCTTCCAGGCCGAAGCCCTCGCCGTGGTGGCTGGCCAGGGTGCCGGCCACGCCGCGGGTCTGGTTGACCTTGATCGGGTACACCGCGGTGTAGCCACCGCTGTACTCCCAGTCCTGCTGGGCCTGGGCGAAGGCCGCCTGCAGCTTGCCCAGGCGCTGGCCGAGGATGTCCGGGAAGCGCACCAGCAGCGGCAGCTTGGCACCGGCCGCGCGCGCCGCATCGACCACCTTGGGCAGCGACACCACCGGGCCGTCCGCCCCGGTCGGTCTCACCACCATGTGCCCGGCCTGATCCACGTCGAAGTAACCGTCCGCCCAATGCGGGATCGAGTAGGTCTTGCGGGCTTGGTCGAGGGACCAATCGGTCATTTCAGTCGGCCTTGTTGGCAATAAAAGGGGGGGGCATGATAACGCCTATATGCCCACAGGTTCGTTATCATGCGCGCCCGCGCCCGTGACAGGTTCCAACCTGAACGGGCCGATCCGTCCGGATGTGGCATCTGTGCCACGCGGCCCCGCCCGCCAGCCCGGCTCCACCCCTCCGAACAGGACTGTTTTCCAATGACTGACAGCAACAACTGGTACATCGAACACTTCGAGCGCACCGGCTCGGCCATCGGCTACCGCATCACCGGCAAGCTGGACGAGGTGCAGTCGCCGTTCCAGAAGATCGAGATCTTCCAGACCACCGACTGGGGCAACCTGATGACCATCGACGGGGCCATCATGCTGACCAGCAAGGACAACTTCTTCTACCACGAGATGATCAGCCACCCGGTGCTGTTCACCCACGCCGCGCCCAAGCGCGTGGTGATCATCGGTGGCGGCGACTGCGGCACCCTGCGCGAAGTGCTCAAGCACACCGGCGTGGAGAGCGTGACCCAGTGCGATATCGACGAGCAGGTGACGGTGATGGCGCGCAAGCACTTCCCGGAACTGTGCGATTCCAACGACGACGCCCGCGCCGAGCTGCTGTTCGACGACGGCGTGGCCTACATGGCCAACTGCCCGGCCGGCAGCGTGGACGTGGTGATCGTCGATTCGACCGACCCGGTCGGCCCCGGCGAAGGCCTGTTCAACAAGGCCTTCTACGAGAGCTGCTTCAAGGCCCTGAAGGACGACGGCATCCTGGTGCAGCAGTCCGAGTCGCCGCTGATGCAGCTGGACCTGATCAACGAAATGCGCACCGAGATGGGCAAGGCCGGCTTCGGCTCGTTCAAGACCCTGCCGTTCCCGCAGCCGTGCTACCCCACCGGCTGGTGGAGCGTGACCATGGCGCGCAAGGGCGACAGCAGCTTCGACTTCCGCCAGGCCGACTCCGCCGCCAAGACCTTCAACACCCTGTACTACACCGCCGCGCTGCACACCGGCGTGCTGGTGACCCCGCCGTTCGTGCAGGCGGCATTGAAGGGTTGATCCAACAAAAAACCCGCGCTGGCAACAGCGCGGGTTTTTGCTTTCTGTAGAGTCGAGCCATGCTCGACTGCTCTTCTGCAGGGCTACCGCGATCTGACCGAAATGCAGTCGAGCATGGCTCGACTCTACAATTCAAAGCGCCCAGATACCCGCGATCACCGCCACCACCAGACCCCACTTGATGACCTGGTAAGCCACCACGCTGCGCTCACGCAGCGCCTTGGCCTTCAGGCGCACCTTGTAGACGCTGCCAAAGGCCTTGTTGACGCCACCGGTCGGGTCACCCGGCAGGTTCGGCGAGGCACCACCGGCCAGCAGCGTGGCCGCCACCGCGCGGTTGAACAGGCCCGGCAGGCCGAAGCGCAGCGGGCGGGCGATGTCGCAGAACAGGATCACGCGATCATCCGGCGTCTCGTTGTGCGCGTGGTGGATGTAGGTCTCGTCGAACATCATCCACTCGCCGTCGCGCCAGCTCTTCTTGATGCCGTCCACTTCGATGTAGCAGCCGTCGTTGTTGGGTGTGGCCAGGCCCAGGTGCAGGCGCAGCGAACCGGCGAACGGGTCGCGGTGCGGGCGCAACTCGCTGCCCGAAGGCAGCTGCGCGAACATCGCCGCGCGCACATCCGGCAGCGACTCCAGCAGCGCGGTGGTCTTGGGACACATCGCCTTCGCCGACGGGTGCGACGGGCCGTACCACTTCAGGTAGAAGCGCTTCCAGCCACGGCGGAAGAACGAGTTGAAGCCGGCATCGTTGAACGTGCTGGAGGCGGCGATCTTCTGTGCATCGCGCAGCGCCAGCGCCTCGTCGCGGATCATCTGCCAGTTCTGGCGTAGCGGCTCCAGCTGCGGGAACTCCTTGGCCGGGTCCAGGAACGGCGTGGTCGGCACCTTCGAGAACATGTACATGACCACGTTGATCGGGGCCATGAAACTGGAATGGTCCAGCAGCTGGCGCGACCAGCGCGCGCGGACCTTGCCACGGAAGTGGATGTACAGCACGCAGGCGACGAACAGCGCTGCAATGACGATTTTGATGATCAAAACACTTTCCTCCAGCCGCAGCCGGAACGGGAATCAGGGCGATGCACGGCCGGACGGCCAGCACCGGTGGGGACCGCGGCAGGGGGCGGGGACGTGCCAGGAAGGGGCGGCCGCCGATGTCGCGAATTAACAGCTTATGGTCGGCAGGCCGTGCGTCGGGGTCAAGCTGGACGTGCGTGACGTTCAGCGGGCCGCGGATGAACGAAGCAGAGCGAAACGCAACCTATTGATTCTGAAAGAACCGAAGACAAAGTGAGACAGAATTGTCCGATTGAGCGCGACGAACTGTTCCAGCCACGACCCCGACATTTCTCCGACAAATCGTGGAATAGCGAACTGGCGAGTACTAAAATTAACGAAAACTTAGTAACTCCCTGTAACGCCGGTTCGCTTGACGCTTTGCGCCACCCACCGGGTCGTCCGAGACCCCGACATGTATCTTCCCGCTCTGCCCCCCTCCTCCTGCGGCGATGACGCCGCCACCCCGCTGCTGCTCAAGCGCGGCGAACGCTTCCTGGCCCCCGACGTCTACCGTACCTGCCTGGACGGGCGCGAGGCGGTCATCAAGGACTATTCCCGCTACCGCGGCACTCCCGTTTCGCTGATCGCGCGGCTGATGGTTCGCCGTGAAGCACGCATGCTGCAACGCCTCGGCGGTTGGAAGCATGCCCCTGCGCTGCTCGGCACCCTCGGCGGCCTCGCACTTGGCATGGAGTTCATTCCCGGCCAGACCCTGAGCACCGCGCAGGCGGTCGGCAACGACGTGTTCGAGCAGCTGCAGCACGCGCTCAGCCGTTTGCATGCCGCCGGCATCACCCACAACGACCTGCATGGCACCAACGTGGTGGTCAGCAGCGGCGTACCGGTGCTGCTGGACTTCACCTCGGCCTGGCGGGCCCCGCGTTGGCTGCGCCGCAACCCGCTGAGCCGGCAGATGCGCCGCAGCGACATGAAGAACCTGCTGAAGATCCGCCAGCGCGTAACCGGCCAAGCGCCGAGTGCCGCGCAGGCTGCACTGGTGGCCGACCCCGGCTGGGTCGCCGCCGTGCGCCAGGGCTGGAAGCGGTTCTACAAGTGGGCGAAGCGCCGGTAAATGCTTTGCTTTGGTAGGGGTCGAGCTTGCTCGACCGCTTTACCGCTCCTTGTAGAGTCGAGCCATGCTCGACTGCTCTTCCTGCATCGCGCGAAATGCAGTCGAGCATGGCTCGACTCTACAGAAACCGGACTACAACGCGTCCGCGTCCAGTTCCCCGGTACGAATACGCACCACGCTGCCCAGGTCGTACACGAACACCTTGCCGTCACCAATCTTCCCGGTGCCCGCCGCCTTCACGATCGCCTCAACCACCGCCTCAACCTGGTCATCGGTCACCGCCACTTCCAGCTTCACCTTCGGCAGGAAATCAACCACATACTCCGCGCCACGGTACAGCTCGGTATGGCCCTTCTGGCGACCAAAGCCCTTCACTTCCGTCACCGTGATCCCGGTGACCCCACGCTCGGCCAGCGCTTCGCGCACGTCGTCGAGCTTGAACGGCTTGATCACCGCCATGACCATCTTCATCGTCTATCTCCTGTCTTCCGGCGTGGAGGATAGCGCCTGAACGCGGCCCGTGCGAAGCCGCCGCCGCCTGTCCGGGCGATGGGTGCCGGCAGTATCCTTGTGCCCGAATGGCCTGCCCGCGCCGGATGCACGGGCCCACCCCCACGGAGCACCCCATGATCGACCTGAACCACATCGATGACCTCGCCCGTCGCCTCAGCGACCTGGTGCCGCCGGGCCTGCGCGAATCGCGTGAGGAACTGCAGGCCACCTTCAAGAGCGCGCTGCAGGCCGGCCTGGCCAAGCTGGACCTGGTCACCCGCGAGGAGTTCGAAGTGCAGCGCGCCGTGCTGCTGAAGACCCGCGAGAAGCTGGACGCGCTGGAAACCGCCGTGCGCGAGCTGGAAGGGCGCGGCGCCGCAGAATGAAAAAAGGAGGCGCACCGCGCCTCCCGTTTACAGATTATTTCCCGGATGGGGCCTTGCAGCAAGGCCCACCGGGCGCCCTAGACTCGCCGGCCTGTCGATCCGGCAGGACACGCAGGGGCAGTGCCGATGGCGCAGGACACCGAATGGACACCCGTTGCGCATGACACCTGCGGCCAGCTCGCCGGGCCGTTCTACCACGGCACCCGCGCTGATCTGGCGGCGGGCGAGTTGCTGAGTGCGGGCTACCGCTCCAACTATCGCGACAGCGTGGTGATGAACCACATCTACTTCACCACGATTGCCAAGGGCGCCGGGCTGGCTGCGGAGATGGCCCGCGGTGCGGGGCGGCCGCGCGTGTATGTGGTGGAGCCGACCGGGCCGTTTGAAGACGACCCGAACGTGACCAACAAGAAGTTTCCCGGGAACCCGACGCGGTCGTATCGGAGTACGCAGCCGTTGCGGATTGTTGGGGAGATTGTGGAGTGGGAAGCCTACGACGCGGAGTTCGTTCGGCAGTTGAAGGCGTTTGTTGCTTCGGGGAGTGGGGAGATCATCAATTGATGGAGGAAGACGCCGACGGGGCACGTCGGCGTCTTCCTATCAACACGCTCGTGTGGCCCTTATCCGCGAATCGTGCCACACGGCATCTCATCCTCCAGTCGTCTCATCGCGGCGACCGCACCGGTATCACCTCAATCCGCAGGCTGTCCCTGGTCAGGGCAACCGATTCCGGATGAATCACCACTCCGCCCGGCTTCCCGTGTCGAACCCGCCGATTCCTTCTGCCGAGGAATCCCAAGATGCCAGCACCACCATCAGCACGTAGCTGGAGCGCATCATCGACCCAATGACGAACGCCGCAGTCAGGCCCGCCCAGGACAGTACCGCCACGACAATCAGCAACACCTTCCGATGCATCGCCTGCGCCTCATGCCGATAGGGCGCCTTGCGGTCGTACGGCCTGATCAGCCCGAACAGCTCGCCAGAGACGGTCAGCGCTCCCAGCAGCAACAGGGCAAGCATGCAGAACCCAAACAGCGTTCCAACGCCGCTCACCCGGGCGGCGTCGGTTGCGGCATCGGAATGACCGGCAAGGGCCTCGAAGAACGTCCCTACCCAGCCGGCCAACAGCCCGGCCAAGATCCCGACGAACCCCAGATGGCTGAAAAGATGCACCCAGAAGCGGGCTGGAAGTTTCATCACGAGAGGTCCTTCATCCAGTCAGAAGTAGTGGGCCGGCCACCAATTGAACACATCAACCCGCATGTGTGCCCATCAGTGCTCGAGGTGCGTCTTCAGCTCGTTGGAATCCCTGCGCAGCAGATACAACGCCACCAGGAATGGCCACAGCGAGTTGATCGATGAGAACAGGCGCTGGGTCAGCCCTCTGAAGCCCTCCGGATCCGCGCCGGCCAGGTTCAACCAGAGGTAGACGATGCTCGCAATGCTCACCAAAGCGGTCACGGCGTACGCCCTTCGGTTGGCAGACCACGCGCTCATCTCGATGTGCGACATCGCAGGTGCAATGATGTTTGCGATACCGATGGTGTAGAAGCCGTGCATCGGGTGGCCCATGGGCCAGAGCCCGTTGGTCAGCATGGAGATGCCAAATACCAACCAGCAGATCGCGCCTACGGCAATCCGGCGGCCGGACTCCCGCCATACCCCGATGGAGAACGCCACGAAGCCCACGCCGGAGCCGATGGCGGCAACCCTGCCGCAGACGCTTGCGATCGTTGGCGCCTGCAGCAGCTCGCTGGCGTGCTGTACAAGCGGGTTGTAGCCCGGCGCGAACACAGCGGCAACGCTGGTCCAGAACAGGAACCACGGAAGCGGGACCAGACCCGCAGACAGAAGAAGTCGATTGCGGCGTAACACGTGCAGTGATCCTTGTTTTGGCCTGCGCCAGTGGGTGGAATCCGTTCAAACGCAGCAGATCCCTCCTGCTGCGGACAGGACAGTTCCGGGTGACTACAGCAGTAGTCAGATTCTGCGTGACGTCCTACGGGGTCAATAGGCAGAAAGTCACTCACGCTTGGAGGCGAAGTACGCGGCACCCATCAGCGGCCGTCGCACCGGTTCCTTCGCAATGGCGATCACACGTTGCCGTCGGCCCGATGTTGTCGCATTTGCCGTTCCCTGCGTCTCTTACGGAAGGTTCTGACGACTCGGTTCCAGAAGTGCCGTTCCGCCTAGCACGCCAAGGCTCTCGCCGCTTCCGGTGCTATGCGACAATGCCAAAAGCGTCTCGGGTTTTGGCGGCATTGACCCCAACCCGTTGGCATTCCGAACAACAGCAGGTAATCGTTACTGCGCCACCGTGCATCGGTGGTCGGGACTCGAAAGCCCGTTTTGTTGGGAAGTAGTTTGCGCTTGCCAGCCGGCACCACCGCGCGTGGTGCCGGCTGGCAATCCGTCTGCCGGCTATGGCGGGCGGGGCGTGGGGGTCTTGTACCCGCCGGTTCCCAACATCCGGTTTTCGAGCCACGCTCTGCCCGCCACCTTTATCGGTGGCGGCTTCCGCTTGCATGCACGGAGCCCGCCATGACCACACCGCACTCCCCTCCGCCGCGCCCGATCCGGGAAGCGCCCTCGGCCACTCCGGCCCTGGACCCCAACAGCCTCATCGCCATCCTGCACGCCATCGGCGCGGGCGCTGCGGCCGATGGCCAGCCCTGGCCCGAGCGGCACCATCTACGCAGCCGGCAGATGGCGTTGTCCGACGCCGACTGCGCGCTCACCGGCCAACGCATCGTGCAGGAGATCCTGCTGGCGGCCGAGCGCACGCGCCAGAACGGCGAGCCGGAACAGTACGTGGGCGACCGGGTGATGGAGGGGCTGGTGATGGCCGATCTGGCGCTGACCGCCTACATCCACGAGCGAATGCGACCCAAGGACTGAGCGCGCTTATTGCGCGGAGTTTTCTGCCTGTGTGCGGGGTGACGAATGAAGATGCACGGCCTTGCCGCTGCAGCGGTGTGCATCGCGGTGATCGGCGCGATGTGGGTGGAGTGGCCCGAGCCAGCGGGCGATCAGGTGTGGGCCTACCAGAAGCTGCGGCCGGCCGATTACCGCCAGCTGCGCAGTGATGCGCTCGGCTTCGTTACCGCGAAGGCATACGAGGGCTTTGAACTGCACGCGCGCCATGCCGGAGCGACGTCCTTCGAGATCCGGTGCAAGGGCGTGCTGGTGATGGACGTGGAGAATGCGCCCTCGCGCGTGCTGATCCGGATGTCCGCAGATGCACTTACGCGGGCGCCGGATATCGAACGCCTGCGTCTCAGTTTCGAGCGATGGTGGGACTACCACCAGAGCCAGGTCGGGTTGCTGGTGGAGAGTGCAGGAACCTCGTGGATCGAAGCGCTGTTTCGACGCTTCAATGAGTACGTGCCTGATGAGCAGCGTTGTTTGTTGAGGACCGCGGGCCGCCCTTGGTCGTAATCCCTCTAGCCGCTTCGCCAGCGACTCACAACGTCAGCCCGCGGAGTGCCCGTCGCGCCATCGAGCGTTCTCTGTCTACCCTCCGCAGATCATCAAATTGGGCTCCGTCGCATTAAACGAATTGCGACGCCGTCATCGATCAGATTCGCTTCCGGCCAGAGGCTGACCTCTCCGGGTACTCGACGAACCCGGCACCACACGTAGCAATCCTACCGTCCTGTGATCCTGGCCTGATGCTCGAGCATCAGGGGCAGCGCCGACATCATGGGCGGTCCGTACTAGCGGAAACGGAGCCGTCCTCCCTCAGCCGGACGCTTACATAAACATCTGGCGGAGGTATCTGATTGATCGAAGCCCCCGCGGGAAGGATCTCCCAACTGGTGACCGAGCCGCAGACTGTTTTATGAGTCAACCTGCGACTATCCAACGCCCGTCTGGAAAGCTCGGCAACAACCACTTCAGGTGGGTGGCGATCAAAGCCCTTGTCGGCAGTGCAGGTCTTTCCACTCTGACCCATGGGATACGTTGAACTCTCCACCTCGTCCCTGCACCCCAGCAGACCCAGGATGAGCGAGAGGAGGGTTAGTACCCGAATGCATCGCATTGCCGGTTACTCCTTTCTTCCACTGCCCTGTTATACGCCTTGTCTATCGCAACTCCTCCGAGTTGCCATCGCGTAGCCGTAAGGAACGGTGCTTTGGCGCGAGCACTGGCCGGATGACAGACCCGTCCGGGTCAGGCGCTGCGCAGGATCGCCACCGGGGCTTCTTTGGCTGCTCGTCGGGCCGGAACAAATGCTGCGGCCTGGCCCAACAGAAGCACGGTCAGTACGCCAATGGCGAGAAATGGCGTCTCGATCCTGGCCACCTCGTAGTACCGGGCCACGGCCATGTTCAGGCCGATGGCCAGTACGGTGCCGACAACAGACCCGGTGGCGGTGAGAATCAGGTTCTCCACCAGGAAGTACCGGAGGATGTCGGATTTCCGGGCACCCAATGCGCGCCGGATACCGATCTGACGATACCGCTTGCGAACCCAGAAGCTGGCCAGTCCGTACACGCCCGTAGCCGTTACCACCAACAGCGCCAACCCGGAGCTCAGGAACATTATCGCCATGGTCTGATCGTGGCGGAAGTAGTCGGCGCGCAGTTCCCGGAACGAGGTGCTGCGGGCGATGGTGCGGTTTGCGTCGCGCTGCGACAAGGCCGCCTCACTGGACGCAATCACATCCGCCACCCGCCCATCCGCGGCACGGATGGCGAACATCACGCGAGGCCCGTCCGGAATCAGCGGCAGGATGAGTGACATGTCATTGTCTGCATCGGTCTTCAGAACAGGCCGGGAAAGCGACTTGACGATGCCGACCACCTGGATGGGATGCTGCGCATCGGCATACAGGAACTTGCCGACTGCGCCGCCTTCCGGAAACAGCTTGTCTGCCAGTGCCTGCGAGACAACGGCCTCGCTTGCCTTGTAGAGCCCGGCATAGTCGGCGCTGGCCTCCATCGGCACGAACGCTCCCGCAGACAGGTCACGGCCGGCAACAAGGGTCAGGCCCAACACCTGGACTGCTGGCGAAGATGCCGTGTAGACAGTCGGCTCTGCCTCGACGATACCGGAGATGTCATTGCCTTCAAGCACCTTGTTGGTGAATCCCACCGACCAGCTGCGCTGGGAAAGGGGAAGCGACTCTGCTGCGACTACCTGTTCGACGCCTGGCTGTTGCCGGATGGCCTCCAGGTCGGTCCTGATCGAGGCTGCAGGGTTGGCTGCTGCAGGCCCCAGGTACTCGGTCTCGATGACGCCCAGGTTCGCCTCTTCCAGGCCCGTCTTGTAGGTGAGGGTTCCCAGCCGCTCGGACAGCAGAAACGCAAGGTTCGTCACGCACGCGGTGGCAACCAGCACCTGCACCAGAAGAATGGACGCGATGACGCGGTTGCGGGTGAGCGCGCGGACGACAAGGGGAACTTCTGCAATGCTCATTCTGACGCCTTGATCTGCATGGCCAGACGGCCCGAGGTAGCGCGCAGCGCAGGGAAGAACGCAGCGATCACGCTGGAGACACACGCCAGGCCCATCGTGAGAGCGGCCATGCTGAGATCCATGTTGGCCAGCGAGGCGTAGTCTTCCGGCTGCGTCCGCACAAGGTAGAGGCCGGCCTCTGCAACGATCAACCCTACCGCCCCGCCCAAGCCGCCGATGATCAGTGCTTCAGTGCAGAGCTGATGGATGACGTCCTGCCGACGCGCACCCAGCGCCCGACGGACCGATATTTCATGGGACCGGCGGATGAAGCGGGCGAAGATCAAGGCACTCATGTTCAGCAGGCAAACGATCAGGAACCCCAGGCACAGCGCCAACTGCAGCTTCACCTCGTTGGGGATGATGCGATGCTCGACCAGGAAGTCCTTCAGGGACACCATCCGCGGTGCAGTTGTCCTGTCAAACCTTCCCGCCTGGTGCTGTGCACGTGCGTAGTTGCCCAGGAAGCGCTCGTACTGCTCGACACTGGCCGCGTCAGGCAACTCGGCCCAGAACTGGATCCACGACGTGCGAGCGTCCTGCAGGCGATTGGGGGATTTGTCACCACTCCATGAAAAGACGCTGTTGGACACCGTCATCTGCATCTCTGCCGCGACACCTAACGGTATGAAGAAGTCTTCGCGCCCCTTGAACACGTCCTGCTGAAGGTCCGTATAGAACCGTGGGCGCGGGCTCCACGGACCGGCAACACCCACCACCGTGAATGCCTGGCCACCCAGCCGAACAGTCGTACCCACCAGGCCTTCACCGCCCAAATGAGCAGCCAGATCCTGACCCAGCACGACAACCCGGGCGTGGGCAGCATCATCTTCACGCGTCCAGGCCCTGCCCTGCACCACTGGGATGCCGAACATGGCAAACGCATCCGCAGTGACATACTGCCCTTGCGTGAAGAATGGAATCTGCACGCTGCGCTGCGCATCCACCAATAGACGAGCAGATGCCAGCGCGGCCTGATGGGAGGCCGGGGCCTGCCGCAGCAGGTTCTGGGCATCTACCCAGGTAAGGGCCACCCGCGGGTCCATGCCAGGCCTGACGTCGTAGGAGGTGGGGAGTGCGTCGATGAAGGGGTGATAGAGATGCTCGCTTCGCCCCGGCAGTGGATCCCACGTCATTGTCCGCACGACGGTCAACATCGTCATGCTCGCGCCGATGCCCAATCCCAGCGCCAGGATCAACGCGGCGCTCATCCCCTTGGTTTCCAGAAGCCTTGTGCGGGCCAGCGCAAAGTAATGGCCTAACATATACGTCTCTCTAATGCAGGAATGTGGCCGCAGTCGGAATCACGTCCACCGGTTCAATCGAGATCCACGCTGTGCTGTTCTGCGCCCTGTCGCGGGCTTCCAGCAGATGCATCAGGCGGAAGCGCGAGCGCTGGACGATCCGAAGGATCGCTTCGATGCCCTTCTCGCTGCGATCCTTGATGAACGCCCTGGGTATCTTGTTCTGATTCAGGGCGTCCACAACGGCTTCCAGGGTCAGGTAACCAAGCCGCTGGGTAGAGGCACTGTCGATGAAGATCGAGGCGCTTTCCGCCATGCGCGGCAGAAACGCCGCTAGCAAGGCCTGGATGCTGTCCTGGGAGTGATTGAAGTCGGAGAAGACCATGTCTATTCCGCCGTCAAAGGCGGGGGGCCCGGGCAATATCGGCAAAGCCGATTTCCTGCCAGTTGGAGACAACGTGATTCTCGACCCCGGCCCACTGGAATACGT
Source organism: Stenotrophomonas sp. 99219_Sma (assembly GCF_056480785.1). Taxonomy (NCBI): domain Bacteria; kingdom Pseudomonadati; phylum Pseudomonadota; class Gammaproteobacteria; order Lysobacterales; family Lysobacteraceae; genus Stenotrophomonas; species Stenotrophomonas sp. 99219_Sma. Next base: position 4,307,899 of record NZ_CM151117.1, read on the forward strand.
GCTTCAGGAAAGCGGGATAGTCCTGCGCCTTTTCCCGCAGCAGATCGGCAAACGGCCCCTGCAGGCCCTCCACAAACCTGATGCCTGGCTCGCTGGAGAAGTGCGAGCCATTGTCGTAGGTGTGAATGACTCCGGCACCGTTCTCTCTCAGCGCACCGGCCATCCAGGCGGCAGTGACGCCAAATCCTGTTCCTAGTTCGACCACGGTGCTCGGGCGCATCCGCTTGACCAAGCAGTACAGCAGTACGCACAGGTCCTCACTCCCGTAGACCCACCCCAGGGACTCACGCAGCGTGCTCAGCCTCTCAAGCAGCATTTGCACCTCCTGCGTTGCCGGCAAGCAACCATGCGTCCAACGCGTCCCGCACAGCAGCATCGGCGGCGACGGAACGAAGGTAAGGGGAGAATGCGTGGAAGGTGACTGCCTCATCCGCCACGTACAGGAGCATCTCTCCCGCTTCGGAACGGAAAGCCCGAGCGGCCGCTCGCGTCAGCCGCTCGCACACACCATCATCGATCTCGAGGCTTCCACGGGGAAAGTGGATTCCGTTGTAGCCCCGCCCAAGGAACCACGCGATCACGGGGACGCCCTTCGGCCTGGAAACGTGGAACTGGTGTCTGCGGCGCTCTTCATCATCAAGCTGCCGTTCCTGCCGCCAGTCAAAAAGTGACCATACCGACTTCTGCATGGGGTCTTCGATGCGGGACAGGTCTGGTTCTTCGTAGCCAAAACTGTAGGCGAAGTCAGGCGTGTTCGCGCCTGGAAGAGCGCGTTCGAGTTCAAACCACTGCACGTTCAATGGAGCCAGGCACCGGGACACACCGCGCGTGCCCGTGTCGTGACAGAGGCTCACCCCCAGCGCCAGAAGCGGCTGCAGGCGGATATGGAACCAGCGGGCGTCCACTCCGCGCTCGGCCAAAAACTGTTCGATCTGCGTTCCTGCCAGTGAGAAGACCCGATTCACCACATTGGCTCCGCGGAAAAGACGCTCGAGATGCGCACCTGGGCTCAAGCGAAGTACTTCGGGCCAGGGCTGGCCCTCCATTACCGGGATCAGTTCATCGATGTGCATGGCAGGGACACCTGTAGCCACGGCCCGCAGGGCGACCGGGTCAAGGTGATCCGCATGGATGACGACCGTTCTGCTCATTGCTGCCACTCCCCATAGCGATACTGCCGCTTCATTTCGGCCTGCATTCGATCGATCATCTGCCCAACCTCACTATTGATGGCGTCCTTGGTCATCAACCGACCACTGAGATCCTGCTCGATCAGGAAGCCGGCAGCGCAGACGGCCAGCCTACGTTGGACGTGGCGCTTGGCGGTTTCACCCAGGTCCGGCGAGACTTCAAGATGACGTTTCAGCAAGCGGTGGCACACGTAGTAGACGAAGACAGCGTGGATGTAGGAGGAGTTGGGAATGGGATTCCCGGACCAGGGAGATACGACACGATGCTGGTAGTCATTGGCAACGAAGAATCCGTTGGCCAGCTCCCATGCGGCCAGATAGTTGTGGGTGCTTTCATGCATGATGCTCTCCATGCATGCCTCAACCAGAAGTTCAGGGTTATGCGTGTTCAGCAGTCGAATGGAACCCGGCTGCCTCGGCACATGCTCCGAGCCGTAGCGGCCGGCTTCATCGGAGGTGACGTCTGCCGACTTGCGTACGGTGATCCGCCGGACGAAGTTGCGGATGAGAAGGCCGTACATGGGTTCTGCACTATCGATCGCCGCCAGTGCGTCTGACAGCTTTCGCGAGACATGCTCGCGCTCCGCATCGGTCAGCGGCAGGCACGGTTGGCTCAGCACTCCAGAGCGTGGCTCATGATGCCGCGCCGGTGGGCTCTCAAGATCCAACGCGATACAGTCACCCAGCTTCGGCAACTGCCGAAGGGTCCACACGCCCGTGGCATCCTTCTCCGCAACGCAGTCTCCAACCGGACTGTAGAGCTGCCACTGCCGCGCCTCCCTCAGGTACCTGCCTGTCCGTCCCTGTGCCAGTTCGGCGATCGACTTCTCCCGAGCGATGATGTCGTGCAGCGCGCCAAGCGCGCGGGCCTGTTCCTCCGCCCTCTCCTGCTCGTCGGCTCCCGCCTCCAGCCTACCCTTCCGTGCGGACTCCAGGCACAGATACTGCTCACAGAACTCGGAACTGAGCAGTACGCGGGCTTGGTGATCGGCACCGATTGACTGGTACATCTGGTGCATGACACGAGCCATGGCCCCGTACTGCTGGTCGGCAAGCACTTCCTGAAGTCGCGCTCTCATCCTGCGGAGTCTTGACCAGAGGATGCCCTCGACGACCGACTCCATGCTTTCTGTTGCATCTGCGATTTCCATCAGGCAGATCGGGTTCTTTACATCTGGCGGTTGGGCCTGGGCCATCGAACTCATTCTCCTACTCCATGTGGTGATCGCCGTCCTCGCCACTTGCTCCTGGCCGCTCTTATCCACCCTTCAAATCCACTTTGAGGCCGAAGACAAGAAGCCACCTCCGGCCTCCATAGGCGCTGCATGACAGTGATTCACGTGCAAGGGGTGGAGAGATCCCCGCCCCTCTCTCTTCAGACGTCGAATCGGGAATCCGCGGCAATGCGCGAAGCAAATGCCATCTGCTTGCTCGCCGTGTCATGATGGTGATGGGATCCGAATGAATCGGAGTGATGGTGCCCATCTGCGAGAAGCGCGGATTTTTCGTCTCTGAACTCACTGATGCTCAGAGACTGCATATCCGCCTGGATGGACGTCGATGCCGCAATGTCATTGGCGAAATCTCCGTTCGATGCAGCAGCAGAAGCCGAACCTGCTGCCGCGACACCCGCAATGATCAGCGTGAGGGACGAGAGAGTCTTTACAGCAGTGCGTTGGGTCATTTTTCTTTACTCCATGTAATGGTGGGCATTTGATCTTCTGAGCTGCGAACGTGATCAGCGTTGTGGCTCAACTTGATTCAACGGCCCGCCGGCATCCAGCTGCAACCTCGCTGCTGTGCCGCGCACAGCTTCCGCCGCGCGCGGGCGGTTGCGCCCCAGCTTTCACTACGTGCAGAGGGCAACCATCACCAATCGAGTGCTTGAATTTGCGCTTGCGTGCTGGCCCCGAAAGGACGTCACTGTCGCTAACGTCTTGGCCAAAGATAGGGAGGACGCGGCGTTCATCCCGTATCGCCACGTGTCAGAAGCAGCGTCCTCAGCGCATTCAAGAAGGTATTCGTGCGAGAACCGACATATGTAGAACTGCTACAGAATTGACGATCTGTATTGGCGCTCACACACTTCCCCGCACGCCCTGTGCAAGGGAGCATAGGAAGGGGAGTATTCATGGAGTTCCGCACTGATTCACTGTCCGCCCGGATCCGCGTTGCGCGTATCAGCAACGGGCTATCTCAAACCGATCTCGCCAAAGCCCTGAACGTAAACCGGGCGACGGTGGGCCACTGGGAACGCGAACTAGGCTTCGTGCCGTCTATCGACCATCTGCATGCGTTGAGCAGGGTCACGTGCGTGAGCGTATCTTGGCTGATTACGGGGAACACCATCGCCGATGGTGGGAAGCCTGAAGGTATGCGCCTGCAGATGGAAGCCCACATGTTGACGGCATCGCGCAACCTTCCGATCTCCCTCCTCGACAACATTGTTGAGTTGATGAGGTCTGCCGAACGACATATCTGACGTTGTCCCGACGACTGAACCACACGTAGTGGCTGGCCGGACAAATCCTATATACACCGCCGGAGTACTCCGATGGTGATCGACGCACCGCCGCCGCACCATCAAGCGCCCGTCTGCAGGAAACCACACATGAGCCTGGCGCTAGTCCACAGCCGTGCCCGCGCCGGGGTCGATGCCCCACTGGTGCGGGTGGAGGTGCATCTCTCTGGCGGCCTGCCTGTCACGCAGATCGTGGGCTTGGCCGAGACCAGCGTGCGCGAATCTCGCGAGCGCGTGCGTGCTGCCCTGCTCTGCGCGCGCTTCGACTTCCCGCAGCGGCGCATCACCTTGAACCTCGCGCCCGCCGACCTGCCCAAGGAAGGTGGGCGTTACGACCTGGCGATTGCGCTGGGCATTCTGGCGGCCAGCGGTCAGGTCGATCCACAGTCACTGCTGCAGTACGAATTCCTGGGCGAGCTTGGCCTGACCGGTGAACTGCGGCCTGTGGCTGGAGCGCTGCCAGCAGCGATTGCGGCAGCCGAAGCCGGGCGAATTCTGGTGGTACCACCCGGGAATGCGGCAGAAGCAGCTCTGGCCGAGCACGCTGATGTGCGAGTGGCGCGCACGCTGCTGGAATGCTGCGCTGGGTTGGGGAACCCACGCCTGCTGCCGCCCGTAGAGCGCGTGGACACGACGCCGTTACCGCTGCCCGATCTGGCCGACGTGCGCGGGCAGGCGCATGCACGGCGCGCGTTGGAAGTGGCCGCCGCGGGTGGACACCATCTGCTGTTGATCGGCAGCCCTGGCTGCGGCAAGACACTGCTGGCCTCGCGCCTGCCCAGTCTGTTGCCGGATACCGAAGAGACTGAGGCGCTGCAGCTGGCCGCGATTGCATCGGTGAGTGGCGATGGGGTGGACCCAAGACGATGGCGGCAGCGGCCCTTTCGAGCGCCGCATCATAGTGCGAGTGCGGCGGCGCTGGTGGGTGGCGGCAACCCACCCTGCCCCGGTGAAATCTCGCTGGCCCATCACGGCGTGCTGTTCCTGGACGAGCTTCCGGAATGGAACCGCAGCGCGTTGGAAACCCTGCGCGAGCCGCTGGAATCCGGCCACATCCGCATCGCCCGCGCGGCGCGTAGCGTGCAGTATCCCGCGCGGTTCCAACTGGTTGCAGCGATGAACCCTTGCCCGTGTGGCTGGGCCGGTGACCGCAGCAACCGCTGCCTGTGCAGCGATGAGCGCATCAACCGCTACCGTGCGCGCGTCTCCGGCCCGCTGCTGGACCGCATCGACCTGCATATCAGCGTGGCGCGCATGGATGCGGTGGAGTTGCGCGAGAGCACGCCGCTGGGTGAGCCCAGTTCATCAGTGCGTGCACGGGTGGAAGCCGCCTATGCCCGGCAGCAGGCGCGTGGCGGGCTGAATGCGCATCTTCCGCCGGCTGCGCTGCGTGCCTGTGCCAAACTGAGCGAGGCCGATCAGGATCTGTTGGAGCAGGCGATTGAGCGCCTGCAGCTTTCTGCGCGGGCGATGCACCGGATTCTGCGGGTGGCGCGCACGATTGCGGATCTGGCGGGTTGCGAGGTGATCCAGACGGCGCATCTGGCTGAGGCGATCGGTTACCGGCAGTTGGATCGGGGGAAGCCTTAGAAATTCCGGTCGGGTTGGCTCTTGGTGGAGTCGACCGTTGGTCGACTCGCGTGCGAAGCGCGGCCTTCTGTGAAGTAGATGCAAAGAGCGGTCGACTAACTGTGTAAACCCACTACGTTGTTCAACCGTACTCTTGAGATAGGTGGCTGGCCGCCGATCGCCATATGGGGACGGTGCCAGTTGTAGTGGTGCAGCCATTGGTTCAACACGGAATTGCGCTGGTCCGAGGATGCGTACTCGCAGGCGTAAGCCCACTCGCGCAGGCTGGTCTGGATGAAGCGCTCGGCTTTGCCATTGGTCCGCGGCGTGTAGGGCTTGGTTCTGATGTGCTTGATCCCAAGGGATTTGAGCAGCTTGGCAAAGGCGGTAGAGCGATAGCAGGCACCGTTGTCGGTCAGGATCCGCTTGAAGGTGATTCCCAGGCTGGCGTAGTACTCCAGAGCGCCCAGCAACGCCTGACAGGCGGTTTCGCCCTGTTCGTTGGGGTGGACGCTGCTGAAGGCGACCCGGGAGTGATCGTCGATGGCCACGTGGACGTAGCCCCAGCCACCGCCGGCGGCGTTTCCCCTGCGCTTGGCATCGGTTCTGTGCCCTGGCCGCTGGAAGTTGCCCAGCTTCTTGATGTCCAGATGCAGCAGCCCTCCGGGCTGATCGTATTCGTATCGGATCACCTCCTTGGGCGGATCAAGCCGACACAACCGATTGAGGCCGTGGGCGCGCATCAGCCTTGAAATCGTACTGTGGCCGACCCCCAGCGCCTTGGAGATGGTCAGGTAGGTCTGCCGTTTACGGCGGTGCTCCTTGATTTGCTCGACTACCGGAGCAGGTGTGGCATGCGGCGTCTGGTGAGGCCGTGAGCTGCGGTTTTCCAGGCCCGGTGCCCCGAACTGGCGGAATCGGGCCAGCCACTTGTAGGCCATACGCACACTTACGCCACACGCTTGAGCTGCTTCTTCCGGGCGTAGGCCCTCGTGGAGGATGCGGCGGACCAGAAGCGCTCGACTAAACGGCGTCAAACGGGCATTTTTATGATTGTTCATCCGGGCTCTTTGGGGACTGGAACGGTGTGGTAACCACCATTTTCCAAAGATGTCCCGGATGAACAACCTACAGAGAGATCACAACTAACAGTCGACCCCACGCCAAGGGCGTCTCCCCGCACATCACGCCGCGGAATCCACGCGCCCACGTCTCGCCAGCAACGCCACCCGACGGCTGACCAGCGCGTGCAGCTCCGCCAGCTCCGACGCCCGGTCAGCCGTCATGTTCCCGCCGAACAACACCCGCGACAACGCCGCCTCGTCGCTGTCGTGCGGGTGCTGCCACCGGTCCCGGTACACCTTCTGGCACACCAGCCAGGCCAGCCGCAGCCCCCCACCGGGCAACGGACGGACCACGCGCTCGTACACGTGCCAGAACTGGTACTCGGCCTGCAGGTCGATCACAGGCGCCACGGACAGCGCCTGCCGGGGCCGTCCATGACTCCGTATGCCGAACAACGGTGATCGGGGGTTGTACTGAGCCATGCCGACAGCATGAACCAGCAACATTGTGGGAACCTTGCGTCGCCGCCAGAAAATCCCTGTTGATTGCGCAAGGCGGGTTTGTGGACGGATCTGGGCACCTGCCTGGGGACCGCCAGGTGCATCCACGCATGGCGTGGATCTACTTAGAAGGTCATCGAGGTGCTGAACATCAGCTGCCGGGGCGCGCTGCGCTGCAGGGTCTGGTAATCCCCCGAGAACGACGAGCCGGCGATGGTGGCGGTGCCGATGTTGTGGCGGTTGAACAGGTTGCTCACGTCCAGCCGCAGCTCCAGGCCCGGCACGGTGCTGTCCGCACCAAAGCGGTAGGCGGCATAGGTGTTGACCTGCCAGAAGGTCGGCACGCGGATGTCGTTCTCGTAGGTGAAGGGCTGGCGCAGGTAGGAGGTGCTGGTGGCACCGAAGCGCCAGTCGCCGAAATGCGCCGACAGGTCGCTGACCAGCGAGATCTGCGGATAGCCCGGCTGGGCGTTGCCCTTGATCGGGTACACCGTGTCGCCCACCACGAAATCGCTGTCGTAGTACGAACGGGCCACGGCCACGCCCTGGTAGAACTGCAGGTGGTCGGTCAGGTCGGCGGTGATGCCGAGGTCGGCGCCGATCACGTGCATCTTCGGCATCAACCGCACGGTGTTGATCTGCGCGAACTGGGTGCCGATGGCGGCCGACAGCAGGCGGTTGCGGATGTCGTTGTAGAACACGTCACCGGTGATCGTCAGCCGGTCGAAGCGATGCGACGCGCCGACGGTCAGATTCCAGTTCTTCTCCGGGCGCAGCGTGCCGGCCACGCGGTCGAACTCTTCCTGGTCGGTGATGGTCCACGCGGAGGCGGTGTAGCCGATGTTGCCGCGCTGCGCCACGCGATAGCCGTTCATGGTATTGGCCAAGTCGATGAAGGCGTCGGTGGATTCGGTCGGGCTCCAGAACAGCGAGACGTGCGGCAGGAAGTTGCTCTTCGCGCGCAGCGTGCCGTTCACCGGGCGATCCTTGGCATCACCCAGGCCGCCACCGCTGGTGCGGAAGTCCACGGCCTTGAAGCCGACACCCAGCTTCAGCGTGTCGTTCAACACGATGTCGTCCTGCAGGTAGAACTGGCGCGAGCGGGTCACCCAGCTCGATGCGTTGTCGGTCTTGAACGCAGGTCCGTACACATCGAACGGACCGGTGGCCTTCAGCGGCGGGCCCTCGCCAAGCAGCGGCTGCTGGTACCACTCGGTCTTGGCTGCGGCCTTGCTCTTCTCCTGCCAGAAACCGGCGGTGAAGGTGTGCGCGCCGGTCTCGAACTGCAGGTTGACCATGCCACCCAGCCGATTCACACGCGGCGTCTGCACCTGTTCGGAGAACGGTGCGCCGTTTGGCGACGGCACGGTCGGGTCGGTCAGCGTAGCCTGGGTGTGGCTGTTGGCGTTGTACAGCTGCACGTTGCCGCTCAGCGCCGGGGTGATCTGGAAGCGATGGTTGATCGAGGACACGCGGTCGCGGGTGATCTGGCCAGTGTCGTACGGGATCAGTTCGGACAGCTCACCGCAGGTGTAGGCGCCGCAGGATTTGTCGGCGTTCTCCGGCGAGGCGACGTACCAGGCCCACGCATAGTCCGGATAGAAGATGTCGGCCTTCCAGCCCAGCTTGCGGATCATGTCGAAGGAGATGTTGTTGTAGCCCCAGACCTTGGCTTTGCTGTCGGACAGGAACACGGTGAAGTCACCCCAGGCGACATCCTGCTGCAGCTTCAGGTCGCCGCGCAGGAAGTTCTGGGTGCCCTCGCCCTGGTACTTGTCGGCGGACACGCGCTGCAGGTCGACCAGCACCTTCGGACCGTGCTCACCGAGTTGGCCGCTCTGCCCGGATACGGTGGTGACCAGCGTGTTGTTGCTGCCCACGCCCTGCTTCACGCGCAGGCTGGGCGTGTCCTGCAGCTCGCGCAGGCGGTATTCCAGGCTGCCGCCGTTGACGCTGCTGGAGAACACGCTGACCGGTGCGCCACCGGGGCTGACCGTGATCGCGCCGATGCCATCGGGCACGCCCACGTTCACCACGCTGGTGCCGGTGAGCGAGAGGAAGCCGTTGTCGTTCAGCGGCACGCCTTCGAAGGTGATGCCCATTTCGTTCATGCGGAAGCCGCGCACGAACAGGCTCGTGGCCGAGATATCCAGGCCCAGCCCATCGGTGGCGGTGTAGCTGGCGCCCGGCACCTGCTTGAGCATGGCCAGGCCATTGTTGCCGGTGACCATCGCGTCGAGGTCTTCAGCCTTGATGATGTAGCGGTTGGGGCCAACCACCTGGGTAGGCGCAACGGCCGCGCCGCGTGGCGTGGCGATGACCTGCAGCGCGTTCAAGGTGGTGGGGGTGTCATGTGTGGCATCGTGCGTTTCTGCGGCGTACGCAGGTGCGGTGATGGCCGTGATGATGGCCAGAGCGAGGCGCGTCGTGGGTGGGGTGTTCATGGGCAGATCCAGCTGCAGGGAGAGAGCGGCGCAGGCGCACGCCCAGCGCGTTGCAGCACCGGTGTCGGCGCCCTGGCTGGCGATGCGATTGCGTTGAAGGAGTGACGGCGCGGTGCGCGCCGGTCAGCAGACGAAGGCGATCATCTGCCGTGGGATTCGATGGGGTGATTTCGACGTGCGAAATTCTTGCATCGCAGTGCCGCATTCGCCATTGCGCGGTGGTACAGCGCGGATGGCGATGGGGATGGGTGGGTTATACGTGGGTATAGCCTGGGTCGGCGCATACGGTGCGCGTGTGCCAACCAAGGTTGGCACCTACCGAGGCGGACGGGACCCGGTAGAGGCCGACCTTGGTCGGCGCTTGCCGTCTGCGTGTGCCAACCAAGGTTGGCACCTACCAGGGCGGATGGGACATGGTAGAGGCCGACCTTGGTCGGCGCATACGGTGTGCGTGCGCCAACCAAGGTTGGCACCTACCAGGGCGTAGGAACGCGCTGTTACTGCAGGACGAAACGCTCAATGGCGCGCGCCACGCCTTCGTCGGCATTGCTGGTGGTCTCGAACCGCGCCACCGCCTTCACCGCGTCGATGGCATTGCCCATCGCCACGCTGGTACCGGCGTACTGCAGCATGGTCAGGTCGTTCTCCTGGTCACCGATGGCCATCACGTTGGCGCGGTCGATGCCCAAGTGCTCGGCCAGCTTCTGCAGGCTTGGGCCCTTGCCGGCGCGGTGGTCGAACACTTCCAGGAAGAACGGTGCGCTCTTCAGCACCGCGAAGCGCTCGGTCAGTTCGCTGGGCAGGCGCGCGATGGCGGCATCCAGCACGTCGGGCGCGTCGATCATCATCAGCTTGATGAACGACATGGACGGGTCCATGTCGGTCACGCGGCGATAGGACAGCGGCATCCGCGAGAGATGCGAGTCGGCCACGGTGTAGTAGCTGATGTCCTGGTTGGGCGTATACATGCGCTGGCTGTCCAGCGCCTGGAAATGCACGCCCAGGTCGCGGGCCACCTGCTCGCAGAACAGGAAGTCGTCGAAGCTGAGCGGATACTCGACCACGGTTTCGCGCGTACCGATGCGCTGCACCAGGCCACCATTGCAGGCGATGCAGTAGTCGTCGTCGCCGGTGATGCCCAGCTCGTGCAGGAATGGTTCCAGGCCCGGAACCGGGCGGCCACTGGTCAGCACGATGTGCACGCCCAGCGCGCGCGCCTGCGCGATCGCCTGTTTGGCCCGCGCGGTGAGCGTGTGGCTGGGGTCCAGCAGGGTGCCATCCATGTCGATGGCGACCAGTTCGATGGTCGATTGCCTGCGGCCCATGTCCATTGCGTTCAACTCGTGCGGGGCACGCCAGTTTAACCCCTCATGCCCGGTTCACCTCTTTGCCCACGTTGGCCGGGATACTGCGGGAGCCTGTGCGTCCCCCACCGCAGGACGGCCCATTGACCGCCCTTCCCTGGAGAACCTTGCGACGCATGACCTACCGTGCCCCCGAAACCAATGACAGCGCGCCCCTGGCCCAGCAGATCGAGCAGATGATCGACGAGCTGCCCGGCGACCAGGTGAGCGTCGGTACCCTGCTCAGCGCGCTGGGCGATGAGGGCCTGCTGCTGATCGTGATCCTGCTCTCGGCCATCTTCATCATTCCGGTGTCGATTCCCGGGCTGAGTACGGTGTTTGGTGCCTCGATCCTGCTGATCGGCCTGAGCCGCGTACGCAACCGCCCGCTGTGGGTGCCGCAGAAACTGGCGCGCCGCGAGATCGCCACCGACAAACTGAAGGCCAACCTGGGCCGTGCGCTGAAATGGGTGCACCGCATGGAGCGCCTGTCGCGGCCGATGCGGCTGGCGGTGATGGTGCGCTCGAAGAAGATGATGCGCCTGAACAACCTGATGCTGGTGTTCGCGACCCTGCTGCTGATGGCGCCGGCCGGGCCGATTCCGTTCAGCAATACGTTGCCGGCACTGGCGCTGATGTCGTTTGCGATCGGCTTCATCCAGCGCGATGGTGCGGCGGTGGCGGCTGGTTATGGTTTCGTGGTGGCTACGGTGGTGTATTTCGGCGTGCTGCTGGGTGGCGTGGGGTTTGCTGCCGAGTCGGTGTTCAGTGGGCTGCGCGCGGCACCTTCGGAAATGTAGAGCCGAGCCCAGGCTCGGCTGCTTATGGTCTTCTGTAGAGTCGAGCCATGCTCGACTGCTGCTGGCAAAAGCAGTCGAGCATGGCTCGACTCTACAAGGGCCAGATCCAACGCAGTCGAGCGTGGCTCGACGCTACAGAACTACTTGGCTGACACCCGCCACACCACGTCGCCCACGTCATCGGCGACCAGCAATGCACCCTCGGCATCCATGGCCATGCCCACTGGCGCGCCCATCAGCGTCTTCTCGTCCTTCGAGGCGAAACCACTGACCACGGTCTGCGGCCGCCCGGTCGGCTTACCGTCCTTGAACGGTACGTAGACCACTTCGTAGCCGCTCAGCGGCGAACGATCCCAGCTGCCGTGTTCGCCGATGAAGGCGCCGCCGTGGTACTGCGCCGGCAGTGCCTGGCCGGTGTAGAACAGCAGGCCCAGCGGTGCCACGTGCGAGCCGATGGCGTAGTCCGGCGTGATGGCTTTCGCCACCAGGTCCGGCCGCTGCGGCTGCACGCGCTCGTCCACGTGCTGGCCGTAGTAGCTGTAGGGCCAGCCGTAGAAGCCATCTTCCTTCACCGAGGTGAGGTAATCAGGCACCAGGTCGGCACCGATCTCGTCGCGTTCGTTTGCCACCGCCCACAGCTTCCCGGTGCTCGGCTCCCAGTCCAGTCCGGTCGGGTTGCGGATGCCCGACGCAAAGATGCGGCTGCCACGGGTGGCGACGTCCACTTCCAGCACCACCGCGCGGCGGTACTCGACGGCCAGGCCGTTCTCGGTGATGTTGCTGTTGGAGCCCACGCCCACGTACAGCTTGCTGCCATCGCGGCTGGCCAGCAGTTCCTTGGTCCAGTGGTGGTTGATGGTGCTGGGCAGGTCGGTGAACTCGCGGCCCTTGTCGGACATGCGGGTCTCGCCCGGCACGTAGTGGTACTGCACGATATTGCCGGTGTTGGCCACGTACAGCGTGTCACCGATCAGCTGGATGCCGAACGGCGAATGCAGGCCTTCGATGTACACGTGCTGGGTCCACGTGGAAGTGCCAGGCGCACGGCGCAGCAGGGTGACCCGGTTGCCGCCCTTGCCGGCCTTGCCCGAGCGTGCCTTCACCTTGCCGGCGATCCACTGCTTGGGCGTGGTGACCGGTTCTTCGCCGGGGCCATTGCCCTCCACCACCAGCACATCGCCGTTGGGCAGAGTCAACAATCGCCGCGGATGCTGCAGGTTGGCGGCGATGCGTTCGATCTTCAGGCCTTCGGCCACCGTGGGTGACTGGCCCTCGGCCCAACCCACGCCGCGCGGCACCTGCATCGGCGGCATCAGGAAGTTCTTCGGTGCCGGCAGAGGCGGCTTCGCACCGGATTGGTCGGTGGGGTGGTATTCGGCCTTGCCGGCACAGGCCGACAGCATCACGGCCAGCGCCAGGGCGCCCACGGTAGGCAGGATGTGCTTAGCCATGACGACCTCCCTGCAGCACCGGCGGCTGCAGTGACAGCAGGATCAGGCCCAGTGCGATCAGGGCCACGGTCAGCGCCGACAGGATCGTGCCCGGCACCGCGACGGCATAGGCATCGCGGCTGTGCACGAAGGCGTTCCAGATGGCCAGCACGACCGCGACCAGGTTGAGGAAGAAGTCGATGCGGTCGATGCGGGTGGCGGTGCCGTTGCGGCGCCAGACCGCGAACAGGTTGATCAGGCGCGGAATGATGGCGATCAGCAGGCCGAAGGTGATCAGCCAGGCGGCGGCCTTGCCCCACATCACCTCGGCGCTGTTGAGGTAGATCGCGTCGAAGATCAGCGCGCCGACGAAGAAGCCGAAGGGTATCGGGTTCAACAGGCTGAACAGCGTGGTGCCGAGGCCGCGATGGGCCTGGGCCAGAGGGTTGACCATCATCGTGCTCCGATGCGGAAGAGTGCACGGGCTGTAGTAGCACAGCCGGATGTGAGGGGGCGCGATGATGCCGGGTAGATCCACGCCATGTGTCGATACGCGTGCCAACCAAGGTGGGCACCTACCAGATGCGGGCCGCTGCAGTCGTCATTACCCCACGGCATAAGCGTTTGTGACGCAATCGGCACATCTGCAGATTGGGAGTGTGAAGAGGTAGGGGGTTGTTCGTTGTGTCGCGTTTGGCTCGTTGCGATGGGGCAGTTCCGCCCCGCCGTCCTGCCATGCCGATTCACAACAGAAGGATTCGTGTATGAAGCGACACACGCAACGCTCCGCGCCACCGCGCTCCGCGCGCCTGGCCCTTGCCACTGCCCTGGTGCTGGGCAGCCTGGCCGTCACCGCCCAGGCCCAACAGGCCGATCCGCTGGCCGGGCGTCAGTGGCATCTGCTCAACACCGGACAGGCCGTACTGGGCGATACCCTGCCGGTGGCTGGCAACGATCTGAACGTGGATGGCCTGTTCCGCAATGGCATCCGTGGCCAGGGCGTCACCATCGCCATCGTCGATGACGGCCTGCAGATCGCACACCCGGACCTGGCCGCCAACGTTGCGGCGGTCGCCGGCAAGAACTTCGCCAACCAGAGCAACAACCCTTCACCGTCCAATCCCGACCGCGACAATCACGGCACCATGGTCGGCGGCATCGCAGGTGCAGTAGGTGCCAACAATCTGGGCGTGCGCGGCGTGGCCTCGGCGGCCACCCTGAAGGGCTTCAATTTCCTGGCCTCCAATGCCCAGGGCAATTCGAATTCCAACATCGAGTACTCGTGGTGGGACGGCGCCGAAGTGGCCGACGTGGGGGTCTTCAACAACAGCTGGGGCTCCAGCCCGGGCAACCCCAACCTGCCGCTGGCCTACAGCCAGAACGACATCGCCGCCTATGAGCAGGCCATGTCCGGCACCCGTGGCGGCCGCGGTGGCATCTACGTGAAGGCCGCCGGCAACAACCACAACAACGGCGCACGCTCGGATGGCACCGACATCTGCTCGGCAGACACCAAGAACCGCAACACGGGTTGCATTCCGGCCGGCCGCGACCCGCGTAACAACCTGTTCAACGTGATCACCGTTGCCGCCGTGCGCGCCGATGGCGTGCGCTCGTCCTACTCGTCCACCGGCTCGGCGCTGTGGGTGTCCGGCTTCGGCGGTGAGAATGGTTGGCAGCGGCAGGTCGTGCCGGGGCAGCTGGCGATCCGCTACGATCCGGCCATCCTCACCACCGATGTCACCGGCTGCGCGCAGGGCAGCAACAAGAACACGAGCCTGCGCAACACCTTGGACGGCGACCAGTCTGCCATCGACAGCACCTGCAACTACACAGGCAAGATGAACGGCACTTCGGCGGCCACGCCGATGGTGTCGGGCGTGGCGGCACTGCTGCTGGAGACCAACCCGAACCTGTCCTACCGCGATGTGAAGTACATCCTGGCCACCACCGCCACCCGCACCGATCCGAACCGGGCAGCGGTGACCCACTCCGACGGCCGCGTGCTGGTGCCGGGCTGGACGGTGAATGCCGCCGGCCGTGCCTACAGCAACTGGTACGGTTTCGGTGTGGTCAATGCAGCACGCGCGGTACAGGTCGCAGAGGACTTCCAGCCGCTGGGTGCACTGGTGGATAGTGGCTGGCGCAACACGACGCGCACTGTGGCCATCGGCAATACCTCGGCGGCCGCGGCGCGCCTGACCTTCCAGCTCGCCAACGGTGCGCGCAACATCGAGAGCGTGCAGCTCGGCTTCCGCGTCAACCACAGCAACACCCGCCAGCTGCAGTTCGTGCTGATCTCGCCCAGTGGCACCCGCAGCGTGGTGCAACCGGCATTCACCGCCATCGGCTCTGGCCTCAATGGTGTCCAGCGCAACTTCACCAACTGGGACCTGCTGTCCAGCAATGCCTTCCTGGATGAGAACGCCACGGGCACCTGGACGCTGGAAGTCACCGACCTGGGGCAGGCCGCGAACGCTGCATCGCGTGGCAACCTCGAATTCTTCAAGATCCGCGTTCTGGGGCACTGATGATGAAGACGACCATTCTGTTGAGCACCCTCGCCCTCGCGGCGATGACCACCACCGCCTGGGCACAGAGCTCGGGCCAGACACCTCCGGCGAAGACCTTGTCGACCGTAGACACGCAGCAGTTGAAGGCGGAGGCCACTGGCCGTTCGTTCAATGTGGGCGGCTCGCGCTTCCAGCTGGCACCGTCGGCAACCGTGCAGCAGGCCAGCGGCGGCCAGTTCCGGATCACCACCGGGGCTGATGCCAGCGCGGCGGCCGTCGGCACCCGCAGCAAGCGGTCCACGGATGCGTCTACCGGTGTGGCCGCACGTGCGGATGCCGGTGCCAGCAAATTTGCGGCCGCTGTCTCCAACGATGGCGCACCGATCGTGGCGACCTCGCGGGTCAAGGTGTTCTTCACCGATGCGGCCGCCGCCCAGCGTGCGGCCACCGCCACCGGCGGCACCGTGGTGAAGGTATCCAAGGCCTCGGGCCGCGCGATTGTGGAGTATCCGTCGGTGAACGCGGCACTGGATGCGACCACTAAGCTGCTGTCGACCGCCGGCATCAAGGCGGCCGAGCCGGACGTGGTGCAGTGGGAAGAAACCAAGTAAGGCGTTGAGTGGTGCCCCTGGCCGGTTGGCTCTCCTGGCCGGCCGGGGGATTGGTGTGTGGGGGTGTGCCGACCAACGGTCGGCATCCACCAGATTCATTCACCGCGTGTCGACCAAGCTCGACACCTACCGGGCGGCGAGCGTGTCGCTTTGCTTGAGGTGGCAGCTGGCCAGCGGGCCGTTGCCGGCGGCCGGATGGCCAGGCTCCAGCAGCAGGCGCTGCACGTCCGAGAACAGCTTGTCCACCGGCATGCCATAGGGCGCGAACAGGCGCAGGCGGCCCTGGCGGTCGAACACGTAGCCACCGGCGATATGGCTCATGGTGTAGGTCTCCGGCACCGGGCCGGGTTCCTTTTCGTAGAACGCCTTGAAGTCGCTGGCCATCGCGGCCAGTTGTGCTTCGTTGCCGACCAGTGCGATCGCCTTGGGGTCGAACGCTTCCACATAGGTGCGGGCGACTTCGGGCGTGTCGCGTGCGGGATCGACACTGACGAACACTACCTGCAACTGGTCGGCATCCTTGCCCATCAGGTGCTTGACCTGGCTGAGCTCGACCATGGTGGTCGGGCACACGTCCGGGCAGCTGGTGAAGCCGAAGAACAGATAGGTCACCTGCCCCTGCAGGTCCTTCGGGCCACGCACGGTGCCGTGGCTGTCGGGCATCGACCACTGCTGGCCGAGCTCTTCGCAGGCGATGTCTTTCGAGTAGAAGTCCATGCGCGACTGCGCACTGCAGCCGGCCAGCAGGCCGACGGCCAGTCCTGCCAGCAGTGGCAGGCGGAAACGGGGGGAGAACAACCAGCGGGCAACAGCAGCAGGACGCTTCACGGGTACCACCAACGCATACGCGGGCGGGGTCTCGGTCAGGCCTGCCCTTGGGGGAAAGAGGACGGAGGTGCCGGGGTGATCGCGCGGTCCATGCCGATCACCCCAGCCACGGTCAGTTGATCATCATGTGGTAGTGCATGCTCCAGATGATCCAGACCGACAGTGCGACGACGATGAACAGGATCACCAGGGTGAACACGAAGCTGGCCAGGTTCCAGCCACCTTCGGACTTGCGGTCCATGTGCAGGAAATAGACCAGCTGAACCAGGATCTGCGCCACCGCGAAGCCGACCAGCAGGAACAGCGTGAGCGGCCGCGACAGCACCGGGTTCATCACCAGCGCGAACGGCACCACGGTCAGCAGCGCGCACAGCACGAAGCCGATCAGGTAGGACTTGGTGGAGCCGTGCGCATTGCCGGCGCGCGAGGTTTCGACGTGGGCCATGTCAGAAGGCTCCGATCAGGTAGACGAAGGTGAAGACGCAGATCCACACCAGGTCCAGGAAGTGCCAGAACAGGCTCAGGCACGACACGCGGGTGATGTTGGTCGGGGTCAGGCCGCGGCGGTAGACCTGGTGCATGACCACCGCCATCCAGATCAGGCCGCTGGCCACGTGCAGGCCGTGAGTGGCGACCAGCGCGAAGAACGCCGACAGGTAGGCACTGGTGCTGGGGCCTGCGCCTTCGTGGATCAGGTGCGAGAACTCGTAGATCTCCATGCCGATGAACGAGGCACCGAGCACGAAGGTCACGCCCAGCCAGCGCAGCACCGCCGAGGTATCGTGGCGATGCATCGCCAGCACGGCCTGGCCGTAGGTGATGCTGGAGACCAGCAGCAGGAAGGTCTCGGCCATCACGAACGGCAGCGAGAACAGCTCCTTGCCGGTGGGGCCGCCGGCGTAGGCGGTGCTGAGCACCGCGTACGAGGCGAACAGCGAACCGAACAGCACCAGGTCGGACATGAGGTAGACCCACATGCCGAACACCTTCATGCCGCCCTGTTCGTGGCCATGGTCGTGTTCGTGGTGGTCCTCGTGCGCCTGCGTGTCGCTGGCCAGCTCGGGGCGGGTCAACAGGTTCATGCGCGTACCTCCTTCAGCTTGGCCAGGTTGGCCGCTTCGGTGCGCGCCACCTCTTCGGAACTGACGTAGTAGTCCACGTCCTCGTCATAGGACCGCACGATCAGGGTCACGATCATCGCGATGAAGCTGGCCGCGGCCATCCACCAGATGTGCCAGACCAGGGCGAAGCACAACACCAGGATCCAGATGTTGAGGATCAGCGGCACGCCGGTGTTCTTCGGCATGTGGATCGGTGCGTACTTCTTCGGCGGCGGCGGCAGGCCACGCTTCTTCGCTTCGTGGAAGGCATCCAGCTCATCGGCCTTGGGCACCACGGCGAAGTTGTAGAACGGCGGCGGCGACGGCGTGGCCCATTCCAGCGTGCGTGCGTTCCACGGGTCGCCGGTCAGGTCCAGGTTGCGCTTGCGGTCGCGCACGCTCACGTAGATCTGTACCAGCATCAGGATGATGCCCGCGAACACGAACAGTGCACCGATGAAGGCGGCGATCAGGTACGGCGTCCACGCCGGGTTGTCGTACTGGTTCATGCGGCGGGTCATGCCCATGAAGCCGAGCATGTACAGCGGCATGAAGGCCAGGTAGAAGCCGATCACCCAGCAGGCGAACGACCACTTGCCCAGGCGCTCGTTGAGGGTGAAGCCGAACACCTTCGGGAACCAGTAGGCGAAGCCGGCCAGGTAGCCGAACAGCGCGCCGCCGATGATGGTGTTGTGGAAGTGCGCGACCAGGAACAGGCTGTTGTGCAGCAGGAAGTCCGCGCCCGGAATGGCCAGCAGCACGCCGGTCATGCCACCGATGGTGAAGGTGACCAGGAAGGCGATGGTCCACAGCATCGGCACGCTGAACTCAACGCGACCGCCGTACATGGTGAACAGCCAGGTGAAGATCTTCACGCCGGTGGGAATGGCGATGATCATCGTCATGATGCCGAAGAAGGCATTGACGCTGGCACCGGAGCCCATGGTGAAGAAGTGGTGCAGCCAGACGATGAACGACAGGATGCCGATCGCCAGGGTGGCGCCCACCATCGACTTGTAGCCGAACAGCTTCTTGCGCGCGAACGTGGCGGTCACTTCAGAGAAGATGCCGAACGCCGGCAGCACCAGGATGTACACCTCCGGATGGCCCCAGGCCCACACCAGGTTCACGTACATCATCGGGTTGCCACCCAACGTGTTGGTGTAGAAGTTGAAGTCCAGGTAGCGGTCCAGGGTGAGCGCCCCCAGCGCCACGGTCAGGATCGGGAAGGCGGCGATGATGATCACGCTGGTGACCAGCACGGTCCAGGTGAACACCGGCATCTTCATCAGGGTCATGCCCGGCGCACGCATGCGCAGGATGGTGATGAACAGGTTGACGCCGGTCAGCAAGGTGCCGATGCCCGAAGCCTGCAATGCCCAGATGTAGTAGTCCACGCCCACGCCTGGACTGAACTCGATGCCCGACAGCGGCGGATAGGCCACCCAGCCGGTCATGGCGAATTCGCCAACGCCCAGCGAGATCATCATCAACGCGGCGCCGACCACGAAGATCCAGAAGCTGAAGGCGTTGAGGAACGGGAACGCCATGTCGCGCGCGCCGATCTGCAGCGGCACGATGATGTTCATCAGGCCGACCACGAACGGGGTGGCCACGAAGAAGATCATGATCACGCCGTGCGCGGTGAAGATCTGGTCGTAGTGCTCAGGTGGCAGGAAGCCGTCACTGCCCGGGCCAGCCGCGGCCAGCTGCGCGCGCATCATCAGCGCATCGGCAAAGCCGCGCACCAGCATGACCAGCGCTACCACCACGTACATGATGCCGATCTTCTTGTGGTCCACGGTGGTGAACCAGTCACGCCACAGCGGGCCCCACAGCTTGAAGTACGTCACCGCGCCGAGCAGCGCGAGGCCACCCAGCACCATGGCCGCCAATGTGACCACGACGATCGGCTCGTGCAGCGGCACGGCCTCCCACGTCAATTTACCCAACATGTTCGTTACTCCTGGGAAACCTGGGCACCGCCGGCAGCGCCCGCCGGGGTCGCAGCAGCGGTGTTCTCACCAACGCCGATGAACTGGTCGATGACCTTCTTGAACAGCAGTGGTTCAACACTGGAGAAGTGCTGCACCGGTGCGTTCTTCGACGGTGCGGCCAGCGCCTTGAACTGCGTGAAGCTGAGCGCGTCCGGCGCGCTGCGCACCTCGGCCACCCAGCGCTCGAAGTCTTCGTTGCTGCTGGCGGTGGCGATGAACTTCATGTTCGAGAAGCCATGCCCGCTGTAGTTGCCGGACATGCCGCGGAACTGGCCGGGCTCGTTGGCGATCAGGTGCAGCTGCGTGCGCATGCCGGCCATCGCGTAGATCTGCCCACCCAGCTGCGGGATGAAGAAGGTGTTCATCGTCGAGTTGGAGGTGATGTTGAACGCCAGCGGGCGGTCGACCGGGAAGTTGAGCTGGTTGACCGTGGCGATGCCGAGGTCCGGATACACGAACACCCACTTCCAGTCGGTGGCGATCACGTCCACGTGCAGCGGCTCACCGGCCACGTCCAGCGGCTTGTAGGGGTCCAGCTCGTGGGTGGACTTCCACACGATCACCGCCAGCACCGCGATGATGATCAGCGGCACGCCCCAGACCACGATCTCCACTTTGGTGGAGTGCGACCAGTCAGGCATGTATTTGGCTTTGGTATTGCCGGCGCGGTAGCGCCAGGCGAACACGAAGGTCAGCACGATGGCCGGTATCACCACGATCAGCATCAGGCCGATGCAGATCAGGATCAGGTCGCGCTGGGCGAGCCCGACCATGCCCTTCGAATCCAGCAGCACCCAGTCACAGCCCGACAGGCCGACGCAGGCCAGGGCGACCAGCGCCAGGCGGATGCGGTTCCAGCAGATATTCATTGGAGGTCAACCCTGTTGAAGAAGCGCGCTTGACCGGCTCGCCTGCGCGCAGCGCCCGGGCGTGGAGCGGCTACACTGTGGGTACGAGGTCGCCTACAAGCAGGCGAACCACTCCAATCAAGCCCATACAAGATACATCATTGTATGGACTTGTGCATCTGTACGTATGGAAAAAACTGACCGATGACGCCACCTGCCGCCGGCCGCCGCCTGAAACACCCCAATCGCACCTGGGTTCGCCCCTTCCGCGAGGGCGCCGGCCCGCTGTACCTGCAGATTGCCCAGCAGGTGCGCGAGGCGGTGGATGACGGCGTGCTGCGCCCGGGCGACCGCCTGCCGCCGCAGCGCGACCTGGCCCAGCAGGTGGGCGTGGACCTGACCACGGTCACCCGTGCCTTCGCCGAGCTGCGCCAGGCCGGCCTGCTCGACGCCCAAGGCGCTGGCGGTACCTTCATCGCGCTGTCGGCCGGCAACCGCAGCACCTCGGTGGACCTGAGCATGAACATCCCGCCGCTGCTGGGCAGCGCGCCGTTCGCACAGGGCATGGAGGCCGGTTTCCAGCACGTGGGCCAGCAGCTGGGCCAGGGCGAACTGATGAGCTACCACGTCGGCGCCGGCACCCGCGAGGATCGCGCCGCCGCGGTGCAGTGGCTGGCGCCGATGCTGGGGACGGTCGGTGCCGACCAGGTGGTGATCTGCCCCGGTGCGCAGACCGCACTGTGCGCGCTGATCCTGGCCCGCACCCAGCCGGGCGAGCTGATTGCCGCCGAGCAGCTGACCTACCCGGGCCTGCTGGCCGCCGCGCGCGTGCTGCAGCGGGGCGTGGTGCCAGTGGCGATGGACGCCGAAGGCATGCTGCCCGACGCACTGGAGGAGGCCTGCCAGCTACGCCGCCCGCGCCTGCTGTACCTGGTACCGACCATCCAGAACCCGACCACAGCGACGATGTCGGCACAACGCAGGCAGGCCCTGCTGGCGGTCGCCAAGCGCCACGACCTGACCGTGATCGAAGACGATCCCTACTGGTTGCTGGCCGGAGACGCCGCGCCGCCGTTGGCCGCGCACCGCGATGCCGGCTGCCCGGTCTATTACATCTCCACCCTGTCCAAGTGCCTGGCCCCGGGCCTGCGCACCGCCTACCTGGTGGTGCCGGCCGGCGAGCCGATGGAACCGGTGCTGGATGCGCTGCGCGCGATCGCACTGATGCCGACCCAGTCGATGGTAGCGGTGGCCTCGCAGTGGATCCGCAGCGGCCAGGCCCAGGACATGGTGCAGCGCTTCCAGCAGGAACTGCGCGAGCGCCAGGCCATTGCCGCCCGTTACCTGCCGGCCCGCGCCCAGGCGCATCCGGCCGGCCTGCATGTGTGGCTGCCGCTGCCGCCGCGGCTCGACCAGTACCGGTTGATCCAGGCCGCACAGGAGCAGGGGCTGGGCATTGCCAGCTCCGATGCCTTCAGCGTGGAAGAACCGCCACCGGGCAACGCGATCCGCCTGTCGTTGGGCGGCGCGGTCGACCAGGGCGCGCTGGCCGGGGCGCTGGCCAAGCTGAACGAGATCCTGTCCGAGGCCCCCGAGGCACGCCACAACGCCATCGTCTGAACGGGGCGCATGGCGCTTTATCCATACAAGATGATATTTTGTATGCAATGTATGGATGAAGGGACGTGCATCGATGCGCGCCGAGAAAATGAAATTCCACCTGGTGATGGCCGGGTGCGGTGGCTTTGTGGTGTTGATGCTGGCCGCGCTGGCCTGGGTCTGCCTGCAGCCGCAGACCGTGGATGTGCAGGCCGCCGAACGCCACGCCATCGAGCAGTGCGTGCAGCGCAGCGAGGATCCGTCGCGTAGCGAGATCCAGCGCCGCGCGCAGGCCGATTCCTGCCGCGAGATGCGCAAGCAGTACGTGCACAAGTTCGGCCGGGAAGATTCCTGATGGGCGCAGCCGCGCCGCGTCGCCGCTGGCTGCTGCCGACGATGATCGCCCTCGCCTGCCTGTTCATGGCCGGCGTGGCAGCTGCGTTGTGGCAGTACTTCGGCTACAGCGCGCAGTCCACCTTCACCGAACAGGCCATCGTCTTCGACGATTCGCAGCTGCGCCTGCCGGCCGATCTGGCCGGTGATACCGGCAGCATCCGCGTGGTGCATTTCTGGGACCCGGCCTGCGGCGTGTGCAACCGCGAGACCGGTGCGCACCTGAGCTACCTGATCAGCATGTACCGCCGCGCCGGCATCGACTTCTATGCCATCCGCCGCCCGGGTACGCAGGGCGAGCTGCCCGAGCCACTGCGCAACAAGGTGATCAACCTGCCGACCATCGACGGCATCGAACACATCCCGGCCAGCCCCGCCGTGGCCATCTGGGACCGGCACGGCCACCTGGCGTACGCCGGCCCGTACAGCATCGGCATGGTCTGCAACTCGGCCAACAGCTTCGTCGAACCGCTGCTGGACAGACTGGTGCGCGGCGAGACCGTGCGCCCGAAAGGACTGCTTGCCGTGGGCTGCTACTGCCCCTGGCAGGCCAAGCGCTAAGGACGCGCAATGACATCACTGACGCTGGCCGGTGTGGCCCCCGCAAACAACAACGGCGGTCACCTGTCCGAACCGACCGATGGTTATGGACAGGCTCCCGCCGTTGGAAGCAACGATACGCCCCGACATGCTCCGTACATGCCGCGACCGGATGTCGCAGCCCGCGAATGGGTGCAGGACGTACTCGCGCACAGCGGGCCGATCTACCTGCGCATCGTCAACTCGCTGGAACGCACGGTGCGCCGCGGTGGTCTCGCACCGGGACAGCGCCTGCCTTCGCAGCGCGCGTTGGCGCAGCAGCTCGGTATCGACCTGACCACGGTGACGCGGGCCTTCGATGAAGCGCGCAAGCGCGGCCTGATCGAGGCGCGCGGTCCGCAGGGCAGTTTCATCGCACCGCCCAAGGCTGGCTTCGACCAAGTGGTGGACCTGAGCATGAACGTACCGCCAGTGCCCGACGCCGATGCGCTGGCCGAGACGCTGCGGCGTGGTGCGGCCGCCGTACTCGCACGCAGCAACGCACCGAACCTGATGACCTATCACCTGGGCGGCGGCAACCCCACCGACCGCCACGCAGCGGCGCGCTGGCTGCAGCCGATGCTGGGAAAGGTGGACGATGCCTGCCTGCTGCTGACCGAAGGTGCACAGGTGGCGCTGGCGTCGATCCTGGTCAGCCAGGGACGCGACGACGACGCGATCCTGTGCGATGCGCTGGTCTATCCGGGCCTGCTGCAGGCGGCCGCCGCACTGGGTCGGCGCTTGCTGCCGGTGGACAGCGACGAGCACGGCATGTGCCCCGAGGCGCTGGCGCGGTTGGCACGCGAAAGCGGTGCGCGGCTGGTCTATCTCAATCCCACCTGCCAGAACCCGACCGCACTCACCCTGCCGCTGCATCGGCGCGAAGCGCTGGCGCGCGTGCTGGAAAGCGAACGACTGCTTGCGATCGAAGACGATCCGTACTGGCACCTCACCGAGGAGGCGCCGCTACCGCTGGCAACACTGGCACCGCGTCATGTGTTCTACGTGGCGACGCTGTCGAAGGTGATCAGCCCCGGCCTGCGCACCGCCTTCGTGCGTTGTCCGAGCGCGGCGCATGCCGAGGCGATGACGGCTGCACTGCGGGCAACGCGGTTGATGGGCCATCCGCTGGTCTCGGCGCTGGCCAGCCAGCTGCTGCTGGATGGTTCGGCGCAGTCACTGCTGACGCAGGTGCGCACCGAGGCGCGCGAGCGCATGCGCATGGCCCGCTACCTGCTGGCGCCATCGCTGCTGCAGCGGGCTGAAGGCCTGCATGCCTGGTGCCGCGTGCCGGCGCCGTGGACCGATGCCACGCTGGTGCGCACCGCGCAACTGCAGGGGCTGGCGATTGCACCGTCATCGGCGTTCTGCCCGCCGGGGGTACAGCATCAGAACGGGGTGCGGTTGTCGCTGGGGCTGGCGGCGGATCGTCGGCAGCTGGAAAGTGCGCTGCGTCGCATCGATCGGTTGTTGTTGTCGGATGCGTTGCCGGCGATCGAGCGGTAGGTGGAGAGCATCCACGCATGGCGTGGATCTACGGGACCCGCTTCGGTAGATGCCAACCTTGGTTGGCAATGCCCGTGCACGCCATGCGTGGATGGAATGTGCCGGCCAACGGTCGGCACCCACCAGGCTGGGGGAGGATCGGTAGCGCCGGGCCATGCCCGGCGGAAGATTCCCCGGCACGGACGGAATGTGCCAACCAAGGTTGGCACCCACCAAAGCAGGGTCAGGCCAGGGCGGAGAGCGCCTGCACCAGCGCATCCATCTGCTCCGGCCGGGTGAACACAGACGGCGTCACCCGCACGCATGCGCCGGAGTCCAAACCGTCACGATGCGTGGTGAACACGCGATGCTCATCCAGCAGGCGCTTCTGCAGCGCGATGTTGTCGGCCACGCTGGTACGCCCGCGCAGGCGGAAGCTGGCCAATGCACTCGCCAACGCCGGATCCGGTGAGGACAGCACTTCGATATGTGCCATCTGCCGCGCCGGTACCGTCCAGCGCTCGCGCAGGTAACGCAGGCGCGCCTGCTTGTTGGCCACGCCGATGCGCTGATGCAGGGCAATGGCATCCGGCAGTGCCAGGTAGGCGGCGAAGTTGACCGTACCGGTATGCACGCGACTGCCCACGCGGCCATCGTCGGTTTCACCCATGTAGGGATCCAGGTCGGCCACACGCCCCTTGCGCACGTACATCGCGCCGACGCCCACCGGCGCACCGATCCACTTGTGCAGGTTGATGCCGACGAAATCGGCCTTCAGCTGCGGCACCGCGTAGTCGATCTGGCCAAACCCATGCGCGGCATCGACGATCACATCGATACCGCGCGCTCGCGCGCGTTCGGCGATCTCCGCCACCGGCAGCACCAGCCCATGGCGATGGCTGACCTGGGTCAGCAGCACCAGCTTCAGGCGTGGCAGCCGCGCGAATGCGGCCTCGTAGGCCTGCAGGATCTGCGCGTGGTCGGGCACGGCCGGCAGCGCGATACGCTCGACCTGCACGCCGCGACGCTGCTGCAGCCAGCGCATCGCGCCGATCATGCTGTCGTAGTCGATGTCGGCGTAGAGCACCTGGTCGCCGGGCTGCAGACGGTTGTAGCCGCCAATCAGGGCCAGCATCGCCTCGGTGGCGCCGCGGGTCAGTGCAATCTCGTCGGCACCCACGCCCAGCAGCTCGGCCACCTGCCGCTGCACCGCCATGTACTGCGCCGGGAACTCACGACGGCCGTACCAGGCGTTGCCACGGTTCACTTCAGCGGTGTGGCGCTGGTAGCTCGCCAGCGTCTCGCGGCCCATCGCGCCCCAGTAGCCGTTCTCCAGGTGGTTCACTTCATCGGTGATATCGAAGTGACTGGCCACGGAGGCCCAATAGCCTTCATCGCGGGCCAGCACGTCCGGCGCCACGGTCGTTGCGGGAATCTGCATGGGCGCAGCGTAACGCGTGGCAGCCATGGCGGGCAGTGAAGACAGTGCGGCTGCGGCGGGCAGCAGGGTGCCGGCACGCAGCAGGGAGCGGCGCGTGCGGTCCATCAGAAGCTCAACCGGTACTGCGCGTACAGGTTGGCACCATCGGTGTCGTACGGCGCGTTCCGCGAGTAGACCAGGCCGCGGCTGGCCTGGAACACCGCCTCATCCGGATAGCGGTCCAGCACGTTGTCGGCCCCCACGCGCAGGCTGTGGTGCTCGTTGATGCGATAGCCCACGGCCAGGTCGAGGAAGCTCATCGCGCCGAAGCGCTGGTAGATATCGCCCACCGCATTGCCGCTGGCGTCGGTCCAGGCACCGTAGTAGCGCATGCGCGCCATCAGCGACCAGGCGCCGACATCCCAGCTGCCGGTCAGGCTGCCCTTGTGCTCGGGCAGGCGGTCTTCAAACAGCACGCGCTGGGTCTCGTTGGTGGCCACCGAGGTGCTGCCGTTGTCCACGCGGGTGCGGTTGTAGTTGTAGGCCAGGGTCAGCGTCATGCGACCCGCGCCGAGGTCGCGCAGGTAGTTGCCGACCACGTCCACGCCGGTGGTGGTGGTATCGAAGTCGTTGGTGAAGTAGTTCACCGAGGTATAGCCCAGCGGATTGGGAGTACCAGCCGGAATGGCGAAACTGGCCGACTGGCTGAAGCGGTCGGTGAGCTTGATCTGGTAGACGTCGACCGAACCGGACAGGCCCAGGTCGGTGCGCCAGGTCAGGCCCAGCGACGCGGTACGCGATTCCTCCGGCTTCAGCGGCCTGGCACCGAGCAGCTGCGCCAGCGGATCGTTCGGCGACAGACGACCACTGGTGAAGATCTGCAGCGTGCGCGTATCCAGGCCTTGGGTGGTGCTGGTGGTGTTGAGCTGCGCCGGGGTCGGTGCACGGAAGCCAGTGGACACCGTACCGCGCAGGGCCACGTCCGGGGTGATCGCGAAACGCGCCGAGAGCTTCCCGTCCAGCGTGCTGCCGAAGCTGGAGAAATCCTCGTAGCGGCTGGCCGCGCCGATGCTCCAGCGCTCGCCCAACGGCACTTCCATATCCACGTAGGCCGCCTTGCTGCGCTGGCTCCACTGCCCGGCCTGGCTGACCGAGAAGCCCGGTGCGCCGTTGGAATTGGCTTCCAGCCCTGCCGCCGCGCCCGGGCCCACCGCGTACGAGGCCGCATCACCGGCGCGCACCTGGTAGGTCTCCTGGCGGAACTCGCCACCGAAGGCGACGTTGATCGGCTTGGACAGCGCAGCCACATCCCACTCGTAGTTGAAGTCGGCGTTGGCGTTCTTCTCCGTCTGGGTCAGGCGGCCGAGATCGAACGCGGTCGGGCTGGCCGGGCCGAGCGAGGCGTTGATGGAGTTCTTCAGGCTGTAGTCGATGGCATTGCGGCCATACGAGGCGCTGACATCCCAGCGCAGCTTCGGCGTGATCTCGCCACGCAGGCCACCGACCAGCTGCAGGTCGTTCTGGACGTTGCCGTACTGCGGACTGAAGCCCACCGGATAGATCGAACGCAGGTTCCAGCCGGGGAAGATCGCCGTGGTGCGGTAGGCACCGGTGGTGGTATCCGGATTGCGCCAGTTGAAATCGCTGACGCCATCGCTGTGGCTGTACAGGCCGAACGCATACAGCTCCAGCGTGTCGCTGGCATTGGCCTTCACGTTGAAGCCGACACGGCGGCTTTCCAGTTCTGGCTGGCCCCAGCGCTGTACCGGGTTGGGCACGTCCAGATCCGGATGCGCGGCCTGGAAGGCAATGGCATCGGGGCGTTGGCGGGTGCGCGAGGTGGCGTCGGAGTTGGACGATTCGGCGAACAGCACCAGGCTGCCGTAGTCACCCAGCGACCAGCCGGTGCGTGCGCTGAAATCGCGCGAGGCGCCATCGCCCTGCGCGTACTGCGAGTAGCCGGCGGTGATCTCGGTACCGGGGCCATCCTCGAGAATGATGTTGATGACGCCGGCGATGGCGTCCGAGCCGTACTGCGCCGACGCACCATCGCGCAGCACTTCGATGCGCTTGATCACACTGGTCGGAATCTGTGCCAGATCGGCCGCCTGCGCGCCACGGTTGCCGAGCAGCGCGCTGCGGTGGAAGCGACGACCGTTGACCAGCACCAACGTCTGATCCGGCGACAGGCCACGCAGCGTGGCCGGGCGCACGAACACCTGACCGTCCGCCATCGGCAGGCGCTGCACCACGAACGACGGCACCAGCTGCGCCAGCACGTCCTTCAGGTCGGTGGATTCAACGGACTTGATATCTTCCTTGGTGAACACGTCCACCGGCGCCAACGTTTCGAACTGGGTGCGGTTGGAGGCGCGGGTGCCGGTGACCAGCATCGCATCGAGCTGGGTGGGCGCCGCACGGCTGCCCGCCGGGGCATCGACCGCATCGGCCTCCGCTGCGATCGCGCCTCCTGCGCTGGCCATGGAAAGGGCGAGGAGGATGGAACGCGAAAGCTTCGAACGATGCACGGCAGGGCTCCGGGAGGACGCGACAGGGCCAGCACCTGCAGGGATATCGCAGGCCTGGACAAGGCGCGCAGTCTCGGCGCGATCTGTGAAGGAGCCATGACGTCAGTGCGACAGCTTGATGCCGCTTGAGCGCAAGAACTGCTAAACGCGCTGCCTGCCGATCCGCTACTGTGCCGGCATTGGATTCGGGGAACGGAAGGATGAGCGCGGCAGGCAAGGCGTTGTGGTACATCGAAACCCATGCGGACCAGCCGTTGGCACTGGCCGATATTGCCGCTGCGGCGGGGCTGTCGCCGTTCCATCTGTCGCGCCTGTTCCAGGCCCGCACCGGCACCTCGGTGGTGCGTTATCTGCGGGGACGGCGCCTGACCGCTGCCGCGCAGCGGCTGGCCAACGGGGCGGGCGACATCCTGCAGGTGGCACTGGGCGCGGGCTACACCACCCATGCCGCGTTCACCCGCGCCTTCAGCGAACAGTTCGGGCAGACCCCGGAGCGGGTACGCGAACAAGGCACCGATGGGCTGGCGCTGGTGCAGGCGATCCGCGTGGACGATGCGCCGACTGCCTGCGGTGAAGCGCCGCGCCTGCTCGATACCCCTGCCTTCCAGGTCGCGGGTATCGGCATGCGGCATACCCGCGACAGCGGCGGTGCGATACCCGGACAGTGGGCGCAGCTCAACCGGGAATGGCCGACGCCGGCACCGATCAGCTTCGGCGTGTGCTGCAACAGTGATGACGATGGCGGCTTCGACTACATCGCCGCACTGCCGGCCAGCGCGGTGCCGAGCGTACCTGCGCACTGGCAACGCGTGGACATTCCGCCGCGCCGCTACCTGGTGGCCTGGCACGGGGGGCACATCTCGACCATCCGCTCGACCTGGTTCTGGCTGCTGGATCACTACCTGCCCGGCTCCGGGCTCAGCCTGGCCGATGCCCCCGATCTGGAACGCTACGACATGCGTTTCGATGAGCACAGCGGCAACGGCGGCGTGGAAATCTGGCTGCCGGTGGACGAACGCCCACGCTGACAAGGAGTTGAGGATGCGCATGACAGCCACTGTGATGGGAATGATGCTGATGGCCTCCGCGGGGGCCGCCAGCGCTGGCGAGCCTTGGAAGGCAGGCGAACGCCACGGCACCACCACAGTGGCCAGCGCCGCGGTTCGCGATGCGCAGCATCGCGACGCCCTGCTCTACACGGTCTGGTATCCCGCGCCCGCTGGCAGCACGGAAACCGCCCTGACCATCGGTCCGCCCGATGCGCCGCTGTTCGACGTCGGCCGCTCAGCCACGGATGCCCCGATCGCGGACAAGCGCCTGCCGACCCTGCTGCTCTCCCACGGCAACGGCGGTAGCGCGCGCATGATGGGCTGGTTGGGCACGGCATTGGCGCGCGCCGGGTATCTGGTAATCGCGGTCGATCATCCCGGCAACAACGGCGTGGACGAGATGACCCTGCCCGGCAGCGTACTGAGCTGGTTGCGTGCGGATGACCTGCGCTCGGCACTCGCTGCAGTACAGGCCGATCCGCTGCTGGGTCCGCATGTCGACCCTGAGCGACTGGGTGTGGCCGGGTTCTCGGCCGGAGGCTACACCGCGCTGCTGGCCGCCGGTGCACGCCCCGACCTGCAGCGGCTGCTGGCCTTCTGCCGCGCGCACCCGGATGACGGCGTCTGCCGGCCACAACAGGAAACCGCCACGCACACGATGGACGCGCGTGTTGCCGCTGCGGGCTCACCCGCGATGTCTCCCTGGATCTCCCACGCCAACGACTCGCGCGCGATCCCCGGCGTGCGTGCGGCATTCCTGCTGGCACCCGCGATCGTGCAGGCGTTCGCGCCCGAGCAGCTGTCCTCGCTGAGGCAGCCAGTGTCGATCGTGCTGGGCGAGGCTGACACGGTTGCGCCACCGCAGAGCAATGGCGAGGCTGCACAGACACTGATTCCGGGCGCTGTGCTGCAGCGTCTGCCGGATGTCGGTCACTACGACTTCCTGGCGGCCTGTACAGCGGTTGGTGTGCAGAGGCTGCCCGAGCTCTGCAGCAGTTCGGTTCCGAAGGCGGACACCCACGCGCAGGCAGTGGATGCCGCGGTGCGATTCTTCGCCGAAGCACTGCGGTAGTGGCCGCCGGGCATGGCCCGGCGCTACAGTGGGCGCATCCACGGAGGATCGGCCATGCGCCTGCTTCACCTCACCCTGCCAGTGTCCGACGTCACCACCGTCGCCGCGTATTTCCACGATGTGCTGCAGCAGCGCGTGGTCGGAAATCATGTGCACATCGGCTGGAGCACGATCGAACTGCAGCCGGCGGCTGATCATCCGGTCGGTGGCGTGCACCTGGCCTTCAACGTCGCGGACAACCGCTTCGGCGAGGCGATGACCTGGTTGCGTGAACGCACGCCACTGCAGCGCAATCCGGCGGGACTGGACTACTTCGCGCTGGAAAGCAGCTGGCAGTCGCAGTCGGTGTACTTCACTGGTCCTGACGGCCTGATCCTGGAACTGATCGGCCGCCGCCGTTTGCCGGCCAGTACGCGTCAGGGCGCCTTCCACGGCAGCGAACTGACCTGCCTGAGCGAAGTCGGCCTGCCCAGCCACGATGTCGACGCTGTGCGCGAACAGTCCAGCCTGCGGTTCGGCCTGCAACCGATCAGCCCGCCGTCGCCGCAGTTCGCGCCGATGGGCGACGATGAGGGCCTGCTGATCGTGGTTGCGGCGGATCGTCGCTGGTTCCCCGAGCAGAAGGACCTGCCGAACGCGCGCGGCTTGCAGCTGCAGGTCGGCGACGTCGCCGGCCCGGGTGTTGTGGAGGACGCCTCGCTCGGCTGGCGGGTGCAGGCGACCTGAACTACCAGCTGCCGGACGCGCCGCCTCCGCCGCTGCGGCCGCCGCCTCCAGACCAGCTGCTGGAACTGCTCGACGACGAACTCGACGAGGACGACGAACGGGACGACGTGCGTTCGCGGGAGGATGAAACCCGGCCACGTGCGCGCTCGCCCGGCAGCATGGTGAACAACCACACGAAGTACAGCAGTACGCCGCACACCCCGGACACGATCATTGCCAGCAGCCGTGGATCGTCACCTTCGGCACGATGGATCGCCAGCAACGCGCCCGCGGCATAGCCGAGGGTCAACAGCACCAGCACCGTCATGCGCACGACGAAGCTGCCGCGATTCTTCTTCCAGCGTGTGCGGCAGGCCTGCACCAGCAGGAACACCATCAGGGTGACAACGCCCGCAGCGACCTGCAGCAGCAGGTGCCGGGCCAGGCTCGGTGGCAGCTGGCCACGCAGCAGCGCCTGCACAAGGAAGAGCACGCTGAGCATCAGCATCCCGCACAGCACGATGCGCACACCTCGACTGCGGCGCCAGCACCAGCCCAGCAGGGTCGCCACCGGCACACCCAGCGCCAGCACGAAGCACAGGCCCGGCAGCACATGGCGTGGCAGCAGCAGCGCCACGGAGAGCATGCCCGCACCCACAACAGCGGTCACCAGCATCGGGCGCCCCCAGGCCGGCAAGGTCGGCCAGGTTGGTTTTGGTGCCGATGCATTGGCGGCCAGTGCCTTGCGCCGCCGCTCCCGACGGCTGCCGCTGAAATCGTCCTCGGTCTTCGCCGGCGGGAGGGGCGGCGGCGAGCGCCACAGCCCGGCCAGGAAACCGGCCAGCAGGGTCAACGCCACCACCGAGTCTGCGCGTCGCCAGTCCGCAGGCAGCACATTGCTGGCCGACGGTTCTTCCCATGCCGGCAGGTCCTCGCCATCGATCAGCGCCATCATGATCTTCGTGCCATCGAGCACGCCCTGGTCGACATCGCCCTCACGGAAGCGCGGCACGATCGCGTTGTCGATGATGCGAGCGGCGTACGCGTCCGGTAGCGCTCCTTCCAGGCCATAGCCGGTCTGGATGCGCACGCGGCGGTCCTGCACCGCCACCAACAGCAGCACACCATCGTCGACACCGGCGCGCCCCAGCTGCCACTGATCGAACACCCGCTGTGCATAGGCCTCGATGCCTTCGCTGCCCACGCTGGGTACCACCAGCACCTGCAGCTGTGCACCTTTCCGCGCCTGCAGCTGCAGCGCCTGCCTGCGCAACGTGGCGCGGGTGTCGGCGGACAGCGCGTTGGCAGTGTCCACCACGGGATCGTCCAGCGCCGGGACCGGGATTGCCGCCAGCGCTGCCATCGGCAGCAGGCACAGCAGCAACAGCAGCCACACGGTGGCGGCCGCCTGCTGCAAGGGGCGCGCCGGGTTCACGTACCCTGCCCTGCCTCGATCTGCGCATGC
Source organism: Stenotrophomonas sp. 99219_Sma (assembly GCF_056480785.1). NCBI lineage: Bacteria > Pseudomonadati > Pseudomonadota > Gammaproteobacteria > Lysobacterales > Lysobacteraceae > Stenotrophomonas > Stenotrophomonas sp. 99219_Sma. Next base: position 4,340,953 of record NZ_CM151117.1, read on the forward strand.
AGCGCCTGCAGCTGCGCCGCCGTCTGGTTGAACACCTGCAGATCGGCATCCACCAGGGCCGCCCAGTCAGGCGCGTGCCCCAGCAGTTGCGCCACCTGCTCGCTCGGCGCGCGGTCGAAGCCCTCGCCAAGCACGGCAAGATAGCGCTCACGGAACCCTTCGGGGTCGCGCTGGTCCTGCACGTACAGCTGCACGGCCAACAGCCCCGCATACAGGTAGTTCACCAGATAATTCGGGTCTTCATACATCAGACGCTTGCCGATCCAGGTGTTGCGCAGCTGCGGGTAGCGCTCCGGTTGCTGGCCGAAGCGCGCCAGCACCTGCCCGGTCAGCGCGTCCAGGTCATCGGCGGTGCCCAGCGTGCCGGCGGCCACGCCCCGATAGATCGACTGCTCCAGCTGCGCTTCCTCGGAAGAGGTGAACAGCTGCAGCACCATGTCGTCCAGCAGCGATTTCAGGTAATAGGCTTTGGCGCGCGGATCCTCTGCCTGCTGGTAAAGCTGGTCGCGGAAGCGCAGCTCGTTGTAGATCGCGAACGCCTCGGTCAGCCACTGGCTGCCATTGCGCTGCAGCGGCGACGCATGACCGCGCTGCATCCACTCGCCGTGCACGGCATGACCGGCTTCATGGGCGATCTCGACGTCGCTTTCCAGATCACCACGGCGCAGGCCAACGAACAGCATTGCCGGCACACCGGGAGCGCTCACCGGGAACGCGTCCTGGCTGCGGTCACCACGTTCGGTGGCCAGATCCATGCGCTGGTTGGCCGGATCGAGCAGCGCGCGCAGTTCGGCGACGTACGCCGGCCCCAGGTGCTGCATGGCATCGGCGGCATTGTCACGCAGCTGCGTCAATGTCAGCACTGGTGGCGTATAGCCGGCATCGGGCACGGTGGTATCCCAGATCTGCGGCGCGTCGATGCCGGATCGCGCAGCGTGGCGCAGCAGCATGTCCTGGTAGGCACGGCGGTCCCCGGCGTGCCGTTCGATCGCCACCAGCGTTGCATCCACTGCGGCAGTATCCAGGCCCATGCGCTGGTAGCCATATGCCGGCGCCGAGCCGTCACCCTGCAGGCGTGCGGCGGCGTCATTCACCTGCACCAGCCCCAGCAGCACCGAGGCCATCGGCTCACGGCGCGAGTGCAGCCCCTGCCAGTAGCCCTTCCACCCGGCCTCGCGCAGGGCGCGGTCGGGCTGCTGGGCCAGCAGCTGCTTGTCGCGTCCGGTGTCCCAGTGACGACCGCCGTGCTCGATCTGCGGGTACTCGGCGCTGCGCAGGATCTGCCCGCGCAGGCGCGCGAAGCTGTCCAGCGCCGGATCGGCCAGTGCCTCCACGGCCTCATCCAGCGCGGCGTTGGCCGGGGTGGCAGCCTCCTTCAGCGCCCGAGTGCGCAGGAAGCCATACGGTGCTGCCCACGCCGCATCTGCGGGCGCCTCGCGCAGTGCGGCGCGACCACTGCGAGCGATGCGGCTGCACAGCCCCGCTGCCTGCTCCATCGCCTGTGCCGGGCGAAGATCGCGCGCGTTGCGGGCGGACTGCAGATGCAGGTAGCCGAGATGACGCAGGCACTGCGCCTCCAGTGCCTCGGCCTGCTGGAAGCGTTCCGCCGGTGCGAGGGTGGACGCCTGCTGCAGGGCCTCGACGCGCTTGCCCAACGCGTCGCGCGCGGTCTGTTCGGACGCGGCGCTGGCGAAGTAGGTGCGGTCATCGGCATGCACCGACTGTGCCTGCGCGCCGCTGAAGGGGGCTATCGCCAATACGGCGGCAATGGCGGCGGTGGTGGTGCGCTTCCTGAAAGCCTGCATCGGCGTCTCCCTGCCTGGACCAGGGATCGAGCCTAGCAGCCGCTGGCCCGCCGCGCCTGTGCCGGATCAGCCATCAGATCGACTCATCCTCACGCTTGACCAGCGTCCAGCACGGCGCCTGCGCAAAGGTATAGGTCTGCTGGTCGCTGCTGTCCGGCGTACGGATCTGCACCTGCCGCTGTCCATCGGCCAGGAGGCTGACCTGCATTTCGCGGCCCTGCCCGGCCAGTGCGGCGGGATCAGGCATCACCGGCCACTCGACATCGGCCCGCGCCAGCCGGCTTTCCACCTTGCGTGGTTCCGGCTCGGCCTCGGCATCGATGTAGCTGTCCAGCAGCGGATCGGCGGTGGCCTTTTCCTGCAACGCGATCTCGTTGCCGAAATGTTTCAGGAACGCATCGAAGTCCGGGTAGAGGCATTCACCGCGTGCAGCCACAGCTGTGGGCTCGGCGGGGGGGGGGGGTCGCCGGCGCCGCTGCGGCAGGTGAGGCTTCGGTCGCGGTCTGCGGTGCCTGCGGCACTGGCGCGCAGGCTGCCAGCACCGCGCCACAGGCAAGCATCAGCGGTGCGGCAGAACGGTATCGACACATGGGCTCATCCTGAATCCGGTCCGGTCGCTCCATGCTACCGCGCACCCTACAATTCCGGCATTCCGCCTGTCCGAGAGTCCTCATGCATCGCCTCCTGCTCCTGATCGGCCTGCTGCTGCCCGCCCTGTGGCCGGCCGTGGCGAGGGCCGTCGATGTCCACGAAGGCGACCTGCTGTTCGTCACCGCCGGCAGCAGCGGTCTCAGTGCAGCCATCGACGATGCCACCGGCAAGCAGGGCGCGCCCAGCTTCGATCACGTCGCGCTGGTCGCTTCCGCGCCGAAGGGCTGGGAGGTATTGCATGCAGACGAGAAAGGATCGCGCCGGCAATCGCTGGTCGAATTCCGCCAGGAGGCGCGCGCCAAGCAGCGGCAGATCGTGGTCTATCGCCTGCGCGCGCCGCAGCAGGCAGCGATCAGGGATGCGGTCGCCACCGCGCGCACGATGCTGGGCAAGCCGTACAACACGTCGTATGTGTTGAACGAGGACAGCTACTACTGCTCGGACTTCATCGAACGTGCGTTCCGTGCGCACCATGTATTTGCGTTGCAGCCGATGAACTTCCGCAATCCGCAGACCGGGCAGATCGCCCAGCACTGGATTGATCTGTACCGCGGCATGGGCATGGACGTGCCGCAGGATCAGCCCGGCAGCAATCCGAACGACATGTCGGCGGCACCGGTGTTGCAGCGCATCGGCATGCTGGAATAAGCAAAGCCCCGCACGAGGCGGGGCTTCACCGGTCACTCCGCATGCACGGCGCGGTCATTCTTCTTCGTCGTTGCCGCCCTGCTGCTGGTTCTGGTTGCGCTTCTGCTGTTCCTGCTGCTGTTGCTGCTGCTGGTCACGGCCACGACCCTGCTGCTGATCCTGCTGGTTCTGCTGGCCCTGTTGCTTCTGGTTCGGGTTCTGGTTCTGCTGTGCCATGTCCGATCTCCAAAGCCACTCGCGGAATGCGGTGGACGTGGCCATCGTCTGCAGCGAATGGTTAATCACGCGTGGGTGGGCGGCTACATCTGTGTGTACGCCTGTGAATGAACGCGCAGAAGCCCTTGTGGCACAAGCGGCTGAAGGATTCATGCGGGTTCGACATGTGCTCATGCCTTCGTCAACGGTGCACGCATTCATGGCGTTCGCCGCCGGAAACACGCGCTGAACGAGGCTGGCTTCCCGGCTCACGCAGGGAAGCCAACCCTGCATTCAGGGCATCACCGGCGGCACATACGCCAGGGTCATGCCCAGCAGCCACAGCAGGCCCAGCACCAGCGGAATGTGCACCAGCAGCTGGATGAAGGTGAAGCCGACGATGTCGCGTGCCTTCAGGCCCAGCACACCCAGCAGCGGCAGCATCCAGAACGGGTTGATCAGGTTCGGCAGCGCTTCGGCCGCGTTGTAGACCTGCACCGCCCAGCCCAGGTGTGCCTTCAGTTCATTGGCGGCCTGCATCACGTACGGCGCCTCGATGATCCACTTGCCGCCACCGGAGGGCACGAAGAAGCCCAGCACCGCCGAATAGACGCCCATCACCAGCGCGAACGAATCGGTGCTGGCCACGTGCACGAACAGGCTCGACAACCGGTGCGCCAACGTCTGCCCATCGCCGCCGGCAGCATGGGTGAGGATCATCGCGATGCCACCGTACAGCGGGAACTGGATCAACACGCCGGTGGTGCTGGGCACCGCCTTGGCCACCGCGTTGAGGAAGCTGCGCGGCCGCCAGTGCAGCAGCAGGCCCAGCGAAATGAACATGAAGTTATAGGTATTGAGGTTGGCGATGGCGGTGACCACCGGCTTGTTGGCGAACTCGTTGAACAGCCAGCCGAACGCCAGCAGTGAGAGCAGCACGGTCAGCAGCGGGCTGTATTCCAGCCACTCGCCCGGGCGCGTGCGGCGCTGCAGTGGTTCCGGCTCGGCCTGCGCGGCGCCGGGGAAATCCTCAGCGGTACGCGCACTGCCGGCAGCCGGTGCGGTCAGCCAGGCGATCAGCAGCGAAACCAGGATCAGCACCGAGGTCAGCGCGATCGACTGCCACAGGAAGATGGTTTCGGTGAACGGCAGGACGCCGGTGATCTCGACCAGTCCCGGCGGCATGCTGGCCGGGTTGGCCTGCAGCTGCGCGGCCGAGGAACTCAGCCCCATCGCCCACACCGCACCCAGACCGAGATACGCCGAGGCACCGGCCGCGCGGTAGTCCATGCGCAGTTCGGTACGGCGCGCCAACGCGCGCACCAGCAGGCCGCCGAACACCAGCGAGAAGCCCCAGCTGAGCAGCGAGGCGAGCATGCTGACCAGCCCCACGTACACCACCGCGCCACGGCCGGTACGCGGCACCCGGGCGAGGAAATCGATGAAGCGTGCGACCACCGGTGCAGTGGCCACGGCATAGCCACCGATGACCACGAAGGCCATCTGCATGGTGAAGGGAATCAGGCTCCAGAAGCCATCACCGAAGGCGCTGGCGGTGGCCTGCGGGGTCGAGCCGAAGCCCATCGCGGCCAGCGCGACGATGACCACGCCCAGCACCGCGAACACGTACGCATCGGGGAACCACTTTTCCGCCCAAGCGGCCGAGCGCAGCGCAGCGCGCGCCATCCAGCCGTCCTGTACTGCTGCCGTCGAGGCCATCGCCTACCCTCCCAGGTTCGATGGATCGATTCTGGGCGGTGGGGTGCAGGCTGTCAGCCACCTATTGGTCGTAGGTGGCGGAATGGTAGTGCCGGCCGCTGGCCGGCAACCTCGGGATCGCACACGGGTGCAGCCGGCCAGCGGCCGGCTCTACCTCACCTTGGGCTCAACGCAGCGCCAGGTCCACGGCGATGCCGGCGAACAGCGCGGCACCCACCCAGTTGTTGTGCAGGAACGCCTTGAAGCACGGGCCGCGCTCGCGGTTGCGGCAGATCCAGAACTCGTACACCACCAGAACGGTGGCCACCGCCACGCCGGCCAGGTAGTACCCACCCAGCCCGCCGCGTACGCCTACCAGCGCCATGGTGGCCAGGAACAGCGCGTACAGCACGCCCTGGATGACCAGGTCGAGGTCACCGAACAGGATCGCAGTGGAGTGCGAGCCCATCTTCAGGTCGTCCTCGCGGTCGACCATGGCGTACCAGGTGTCGTAGGCGGTGGACCACAGGATGTTGCCGGCATACAACAGCCAGCCCAGCAGCGGCACCTCGCCCTGCACGGCGGCGAACGCCATCGGGATGCCCCAGCCGAACGACATGCCCAGGTAGACCTGCGGCAGATGGGTATAGCGCTTCAGGTACGGGTAGCTGGCGGCCAGGAACACGCCGATGAAGCTGAGGCCGATGGTCAGCCCGTTCAGGGTCAGCACCAGGCCGAACGCCACCAGCATCAGCACGGCAAACAGTGCCAGCGCGGCACGGCCACTGATCGCACCGGTGGCCAGCGGACGCGCCTTGGTACGCTCCACATGCGGGTCGAGCCAGCGGTCGGCGTAGTCGTTGATGACGCAACCGGCCGAGCGGGTCAGCCACACGCCGGCGGTGAACACGAACAGCGTCCACAGGGGCGGCATGCCGCCCGCGGCCAGCCACAACGCCCACCAGGTGGGCCACAGCAGCAGCAGCGTGCCGATCGGGCGATCAGCGCGCATCAGACTCCAGTAATGCCGCCAGCGCGGCGTCGCCGGCGACTGCGGCGAAATGAGGGGGGTATCAGCCATGACGATAGGATACTCCTGCCCCTCTGGCAGCGCTTTGCCCATGGGGGGAGATTTGTTCGGCGAAACTGGATAGAATGCCGGTCCCGCACCGCTTCATGGCGCTGCGATGCCCGCCCCGGCACTGGTCGGTGGCGCGGCGGTTCTACAACGCGCCCGTAGCTCAGCCGGATAGAGTAGTGGCTTCCGAAGCCATTGGTCGGGGGTTCGAATCCCTCCGGGCGCGCCATCTTCCCCTGCTCGTACCCGTCACTCCGGGCCTCTCGCTTGCGCTTCCACGTCAACGCAGCTCAGGAGCGAACGGCACCGAGCGATGTGCGCAACCTTGAAGATCGCGCACGACGATGGAAAGCTCCTGCCCTTTCTGCACCGCCCCGGGCAGGAAGGCGCCTTTGCCGTCGTACAGGAAGGTTTCAATCTCACCACGTGCAACCACCAGGTCCGCAGCCGGCGGCTTGAGCTCTTCCAGAACAACACTGAAGGGACGCCAGGCCAGACCGTGTTCGTCGCGGATATTGGCCGATACCGCGTGTGCATGCGCCTGCCGATCCACGCTGGCCAGTGGCAGTCGTAGTGCCTGCGATCCCTCCGTACTGATCTGGAACCTGCCAAGGACCACGGCATCCACAGTTTCACTGCCGATGTAGGTGATCGTGGCCTCGGGGCACTGCACGGCATCGGCTGGGTGCGATGCACACGCGGCCAGGCTTGCGGTCAGGAGGGCAATGATCGGCCGGATCATGGGCTGGCACCTGGCACGTCGCTACCCTGCCCAGCATTTGCAGCAGCGCGCGTAGTGGAAGCACCCGGCCTGCGCGCGTAGCTGTAATCCGGATCGCGGCAGGCGCGCATGATCGGACTTCGTGCGTGCCTGATCACGCCGGGGAACCAGCACAACGCCAGCACCACGGCCCAGATCACAGCCAACCAGAACCATCGGCCCAAGGCATAGGCCCAGATCATGGGCAATGCAGCCAGCAGCACGATGATCTGCGTATACAGCAGGTAGAGCGTGTGCAGGCCCAAGCGGGGATCCGAGCGCAGCATCACGCCACATCCCCTGCATGCCGTCTTCGCCTGCCGTCTCGATGCGGAAAGCAGCGGGAATCGCTGCCCGGCAGCGCCGCAAAGTGGACAGGTGAAGGTCAGCAGGCGCATCAGGCAAGCTCCTCTCTGTCGATTGACATCAACTGCCGGGCACGAAGCCGAGCCTAGCATGGGCCTGTTAGGGGGCGCCGCAAACAGCAACGCCGGGCATGGCCCGGCGTTGTGTTCAAAACAGTCGAGCATGGCTCGACTCTACAAGAGCGGATCAGTACTTGCCGTCAAACGCAAAAATCGGCTTACGCTGCTTCCACGCACCGGCGGTGAAGTCCGGGAACTCCAGCGTCTGGAAGCTGTTGGCGATCGACTGCTCGCTCAACGGCGTGATCGCACTCCAGGTCACCGCGTCATAGATATCGATCGGCATAGGTGCCTTGGCCTTCAGCGCCTCGACAAACGCGTGGATGACGAACCAGTCCATGCCACCATGACCAGCGCTGGAAGCGGTCTCGGCATTCTGCTTCCACAGCGGGTGCTCATACTCGTCCTGGTACTTCTTGAACTCTTCCCACTGGTGCGGCGGGCTGCGGCCTTCGATGTGGATCGAATGGTTCACATCCATCCACAGGCCCTTGGTGCCCTGCACGCGGAAGCCCATCGAGTACGGGCGCGGCAGCGAGGTGTCGTGCTGCAGCAGGATGGTCTCGCCGTTCTCGCAGGCCAGCGTGGTGGTCACGATGTCGCCCAGCTTGAACTTCACCTTGGTGCTGGGATGGGTGGTGCCGCCACTCTTGGCCACGGTGTATTCGTGCAGGCCGCGCGCCTTGGTCGCAAAGGCGTTGATGTGGGTGAAGCGATTACCGCGGTTGATGCCGGTGTACATCGCGCACGGGCCGATGCCGTGGCTGGGGTAGAGCTCACCATTGCGCTCCACCGAATGCTCGGTGCGCCAGCGGGCTTCGCTCCAGCCCTTGGGACCGAACTCCACGCCGCTGTCGTAGGGCTGGTTCGGGTCACCGGAATTGAACTTAACGCCGCGCAGGTCGTGCTGGTAGCCGGCCTGCAGGTGCACCAGCTCGCCGAACAGGCCCTGGCGCACCATCTGCAGCGCGGCCATCACGTCGCGGCGGTAGCAGACGTTCTCCAGCAGCATGTAAGGGGTACCGGTGCTCAGCTGGGTCTTCAGCACGTCCCAGTGGTCCTGCAGGGTGATGCCGGCCACCACTTCGCAGCCCACGGCTACACCGGCCTGCATCGCGGCAATCGCCATCGGTGCATGGTATTCCCACGGCGTGGCGATGATCACGCCATCGATGCCCTTCTGTTCCAGCAGTCGCTTCCACGCATGGGTGTCGCGGTCCTGGCCGTAGGTCTTCGGGGCCGGCTTGCCGGCCTTGGCCACCATGTCCATGGCGCGACCGAGCATGATCGGTTCGATGTCGCACAGCGCGACCACCTCGACATCGTCGCGGCGCACCAGCTCCTTCAGCAGCACAAGGCCACGCATGCCGGTGCCGATCATGGCCAGGCGCACCTTGCGCCCGCGTGCCCACGCCGGGGTCTGCGGCAGCAGGCTGCTGGCGGCGACAGCGGCACTGGCCGCGATGAATTCCCTACGCTTCATGGCAAACATCTCTCCTCTTGGCAGCGTGCCGACCGAAGCCGGCACGCCAGGTCACGCAAACGGAATTACTTGAACCGGTAGCCGATGGTCACACTGTAACCACGACCGAAGATCGTTGCGTAGTCACTGGAGTCACCCAGGAAGCTGTTCGGGTCGTAGAACGGCAGGCGGTTGAACAGGTTCTTGACCGTGAAGCTCAGATTCCACGCATCATCCGGGCGCCAGGTGACGCTCATGTTGGCGGTCCACCACGACGGTGCACCGTCGCACTTGCTCTTCTGCAGGGCCAGGTAGCCGCCGGTGCAGGTTTCCTTGTTGTTGCTCTTTTCGTCGACCTGGTCGGTGGCCCACTTGGTGCCGCCCACATAGTTGACGAACATGCTGGTGGTGACCTGCTTGTAGGTCCAGTCGGCGTTGAGCGTGGCACGCAGGCGCGGGTTGTTGTAGTAGCCCACCACGTCGCCGTAGTACCAGCCGCTCGCTTCGTCCATGTAGAAGCGGTTTCGGTTGGCGATGGTGGCAGCCAGGCCGATGTTCAGGTTGCCCCAGTCACCCAGCGAGAAGCGGCTGCGCGCGTCGATGTCGAAGCCGTCGATCAGCGTCTTGCCACGGTTCTTGTACTGGCCCACCACGCTGGCCACGTTGCCGGCGGAATAGCCTGGCAGTGCCGACGGGCAGTTCACGCCGCTGGCCGGGTCGGCACACATCGCCGCCAGCTGCGCCAGGTTGGCGCGGTCGCTGTCGGTGATCGGCGAACGCGACGAGGAGATGATGTCTTCCATGCGGCGGTAGTCCGGCGCGACGATTTCATTGTCGCGGTAGATGAACCAGTAGTCGGCCGACACCGACAGCCAGGTTGCCGGCTCGTAGACGAAGCCGAGGGTGGCGATCTTCGCCTTCTCCGGCTTCAGGTCCTTGTTCGGCTGGGTCATGCGTGCCACGGTGCGACTGCAATCGACGTTCAGCATGGTCTTGCCCAGATCGACATCGCCCGGCCGCTGCGACTTCAGCAGCAGGTTGGCGATGGCGTTGGTCTCGTTGCAGCGCAGCTCGTCACGGTAGCCGCCGAGCTGCGCGAACACGCCGCCGTTGCCGGATTCGGCCAGGCTCGGTGCACGGAAACCGGTCGAGTAGGTACCGCGCAGCATCAGCTGATCGAACGCCTGGTACTTGAAGCCGATCTTCGGCGCGACGTTGGCGCTGAAGTTCGGGTACTTGTCCACGCGTACCGCCGCGTCCAGTTCCAGCTTGTCGGTGATCGGCGCCACGGTCTCGGCAAACAACGCGTAGGTGTTGCGCTTGCCGTCGAACCAGGAACCGCCCTGCTGGGTGATCAGACCGTTGGCGGCGTCGGCGTTGCCCGGAGTGTAGAAGGTCTCGCGGCTGGCGTTGAAGCCGAATGCCGCACGCATCTCGCCGGCCGGCAGCTGGAACAGCGGGCCTTCGATCTTGCCGTCGAGGGTGTGCAGGCGGGTCCACGACTGGATGTCGAAGGTCGGGAACGCTTCACGGATCAGCGCGGCGTTGGCTTCGCTGATCTCGCCGAACTTGTACGCCGGATGGTCGGAGATGATCACGCGGCCGGTGCCCGGATCGATCGTGTACGGGCCGAAGGCCTTTTCGAAGCCCTTGGTGTTGACGTTGATCGTCTGGTAGGTGGTGGAGTGGGTGCCAGCGCTGGCGAACGCGGTTTCCCAGTTCCAGTCGCCCCGGTTGCCACGCGCACCGGCCAGCACGCGGTAGCTCTTGTCGGTATTGCGCTGGCCGAAATAGTTCGGGCCGGCATCCTGCAGCAGGTAATTCAGGCCGACCACACCGCCCATCATCGCCTTCATCTGCGGGCTGGCGTGGTTGTACTCGTTGTTCGGGCCCAGGAACGGGTACAGGAACTGGTTGACGGTGTTGCCGGTATTGCGCGAGAACCAGCTGGTCGGGTTGCCGGTGGTGGTGCCGTAGGTACGCGGCGTGCCGCCGTTGGCGCGCAGGTCGATGTCGGTGTAGGTCGCCTCGGCGAAGATCTCGGTGCTGTCACCGACCAGGAAGGTGCCGTTGAGGTAGGCGGTGTTGCGCTCGGACTTGGCACCAGCGTCGATCTCGTTGTTCATCCAGGTTTCCCAGACGCAACGCGGACCGGCCGCTTCACTGGTCAGCACGTTCCGGCAACCCGGCGCAGCTTCCTGCACGCGGCGGCCGGTGACTGGATCGAAGGCGAAGTAAGTGCCCGGATTGAATTCACCCGGCTTGCTGCCCACGCCCAGGCGCAGGTTGTTGAGGTAGTTCGGATTGTTGACGTAGTACTGGTCGGGCCGCTTGTCGTAGAAATCGCTCAGCGGGATCGCGTCGCGGCGGTACATGTTCACCGCGCCGTAGATGTTGAAGCGGTTCTCGGCCAGGTCACCGAAGCCGGCGGTGATGCTGGCCTGGCGTTCGCCGTAGGAGTCGATGCGCGAAGAGGTGTCGTTGGTGAAGCTGACCTCGGCCCCCTGGAAGTTGCGCTTGGTGATCACGTTGATCACGCCGGCCACCGCGTCGGTGCCGTACACCGCCGAGGCGCCGTCGGTCAGTACTTCCATGCGCTCGATGGCTGCGGCCGGAATCGCATCGATGTTGACGAACTGGGTCTGGAAGCCGGCCGGTGCACCGTAGTACGACAGGCGGCGACCGTTCAGCAGCACCAGCGTGCCCTGGGCACCCAGGCCACGCAGGTTGGCCTGCGAGGCACCATCGGAACCGGTGAACAGCGAACGCGCGTCCTGCTGCGCCGGGCGGGCGGCCGGCAGGTTGTCGAGCACCTGCAGCAGCGTGCGCGCACCCATGTTCTGGATGTCCTGCTTGCTGATCACCTGCACCGGCGAGGCGGTTTCCACGTCGGTGCGGCGGATGTTGGAACCGGTGACCTCGATGCGGGCCAGGTCGGTGGCCTTATCCTTGCTCTCCTGGGCGAAGGCAGGAACGGCGACCGACAGCAGCACGCCGGCGATGGCCAGCGACAGCGGAGCGATCGAACGACAGGGGGGGCGGTGGTGGCGGGCGGGCAACATCGGGGTTCTCTCCTGGCAGGGGTGCAGCGCAATAAGTGAGCGCGTGGGCGTTCGGCGGGCAAAACGCTCCCGGGCCACGGCCACGAGGGCCGTAGTCGGAATGGGCGGGGGGAGGAGCGGTGTTACGAGGGGGTCATGGGGCGACGATGCTGGCGGAGTCGCCCTCCTGGCCGATCAGTACGGCATTGGCCCAGTTGGCGCAGACCTGGGCGGGTTGACTGCCCTGCGCACCCAGCGTGCGCAGGCTCAGGGTGGAAAGGCCCCGGATGTCCAGCTCCGGCTTGACCACGCCGGGTGCCTTCACCAGGCCGCTGTCATACAACAGGCGGTTGTCACCCCAGACCTGGAACTGCAGGCCACCGGCGGTGCGGCAGGCGTCGTCGATGCCGAGGTCGGCACGCAGCAGGTGCCAGCCGCCCTGCAGGCGCAGGTCGATGCGGCTGTTGGCGCCGACGCCCAGGCCACGGCGGAACTGCAGGCCGTTCATGCGCATGCCGGCGTCGCCACGGAAGGACTGGTCGGTGCGCACCTGGCTGGCCAGCGCGGCCGGCACCGGCAGCTCGGAGAGATAGCGCTGCCGGGCCGGTCGCTCCGGTTCCTGGTGTTCGAGGATGTGGAAGGTAGACAAGGCGATCGGGCCGACGTCGCGTGGCTGCAGTGCATCGAATGCGCGGGCGCTGCCCTGTGCGGCGGTGACCATCGGGTCGGTGCTGCTGGCGCCGTCGCCTTCGGGGTTCTGCACGCTCAGCACACGGAAGCGCAGCAGGCGCCCGGCATGGGCCGGGAACGCGATGCGCTGCACGCCCTCCTTCAACTGCAGGCGGCCACGTGCGATCGGCTCGCCCCACTCGCCATTGCTGTCGCCCAGGTACACCTCGTAGTCGCGCACCTGGCCGTGCTTCCAGTTCTTGTCGTTGCGCGGCGCGATGTCGATGCCGTCGATCATCCTGCGCTCACCGAAGCCGATCACCCACTCATGCGCACCGGTGCGCACGGCCTGGTTGCGCACACTGCGGAACCAGGTGGCCGGATCGTCGTCGAAGGCATTTTCCAGCGCATGGCCAGGCTCTTCGGCCGGGCGGTTAACCACCAGCAGGCTGTCGGCCGGCAGTTCGCGGCCCAGCACCGGCGCGGCCGGATAGGCATCGTCGGTGGCCGCAGTGGCCACCGCGAAGTCCAGCTGCAGTTGCAGCGGCTGGCGGATGTCCTGGGTAGCGGTACGCACGTGCAGCGTGCCACGGCGCTCCTTGGCATCGAAGTACCAGCCTTCAGCCGCACCGTTGAACGCCGCCGCATCGGCCAGCGCCGGCAACGCGCGGCCACCGGCCTGCACCGCACGCGGCGCCTGGCGGCTGAGCACGCGTAGGCCATAACGACGCTGCGCCAGCTGGCCGTTGTACTGGCCCTGCACCGGATCGATCTGCACCTGCACCGGGCCACTGCCCTGCGCCGGCGCCTGCACGCGGATTACCTGCGTGCTCGACTCACCCTGCTGGTAGCGGCGCGTGTTGCCATCGTCTTCGTACAGCGTGTACTGCGACTCGCCCTGCGGGTACAGGTCGAACGTCACTTCATCCAGCGGCTTCTCGCCGTCGAACAGCATCGACGGGTACATCGGCAGGATCGCACCGGCACGCACGAACACCGGCAACGTGGCCAGGTCCACCTGGCGGTCGAGCTGGCGGCCGTCGGCGCCGGCCTGCACGCGGCGGCCATCCCAGTAGTCGATCCAGCCGCCTGCCGGCAGGTGGATGTCGCGGCGCCAGCCACGGCTGGCGGCCTGGCTGCGGTACACCGGCGCCACCAGCAGGTCGCGGCCAAGCAGGAACTGGTACTTGTAGGTTTCATCCTGCGCATGCGGGTCGCGCGGGTTGTCCCACATCAGGCCGCGCACCGGCGGTGCACCAGTCTGCGCGGCCTCTTGCACCAGCCCGTACATGTACGGGGTCAGGCGCATCTTCAACTTCAGGTAATCGCGGTTGATGCTGCGATAGGGCTCGTCGTACCACCACGGGTGCTTGCGTGCGTTCGACGACCAGCCGCTCATGCCCATCAGCACCGGCGTGAACGCCTTCCACTGCAGGTCGCGGGTGAAGGTTTCGGCGCTGCCGCCGAAGATCGCATCGACATCGCCACTGGCGTAGGCCATGCCGGACAGGCCCGAACCGACCAGGGTCGGCACGTGCCAGCGGATGTAATCCCAGCTGCTGCTCTGGTCGCCGGTCCACGCTACGGCGTAGCGCTGGATGCCGGCCCAGCCCATCACCGTCCACAGGAACGGGCGCGAATCGGAATTGTCGAGGATGCCGTTGAACGCCTGACGGTTGGCGTCCATCGCGAACTGGTAGCCCTTGCCGGTCCAGGCCACGTCCAGCTTCTGCACGCGGCTGCCGGCCTTGCCCACTTCCCAGGCGATCTTGTCGACGCCGTTCTCGGTCCACAGGCCGGTGCGGAAGCCGTACTTGGCCAAGCCCTGCACGGTTTCCGGCAGCTTCTTGTAACCGCAGCCGTAGCCATCGTTGGGCAGGATCCAGCCACCGGGCATGTCGTTGGCGCGGTACTGCTTGGCCACCGAGTCGATCACATCCGGCGTGGTGCCGGTCGGGCCGTCACTCCAGCCTTCGGGCACGGTGCCGGGCTTCTTGGCATTGTCACCGTCGTTGTAGCAATCGGCATCGCCGTAGGACAGCGCCCAGCGCGCGACCATGTTCGGGCGGCCGGTCAGCTGGGTGTAGCGCTCGATCAGTTTCGGCAGGTCGGCACCGACGAAGTAATAGGCATCGAAGCGGTCTTCGCGGTGCAGCAGCGTGGCCTGGTCGGCCTCGCGCAGATCGTAGCTGCCATCGCTCCAGGTGTTGCGCAGCATGCCCCAGCCACGGCTGCTCAGCAGCATCGGTGCAGGGCTGGGGCGGTCGCCCTCTTCCCAGCCGCCGGAGTAGGACACGTCCAGCTCGCGGCCCTTGAACTGGTAACGGCCGTTCTGCTGGCCGCCACCGAAGTAGCCTTCATCGGCCTGCGAGGACAGCACCTGCACGCTCTGCGTGGCATCCAGGTCCAGCGGCTGCAGTTCCTGCCACAGCGCGGTGGGCTGGCCGTTGTCCAGGCGTTCCAGGCGCATGCGCAGCGGCTGCCGCTGTACATGCAGGACCAGTGCATCGGTGCGCACGCGGATTTCCTGTGCGTCTTCTTCCAGCTGCGCCTGTACGTTCGCCTTGGGCTGCGGCAGCACGATCGGTGCGGCCTTGTCGCCGGCACCGGTCAGCGTGCCGTTGCGGCCAGCCTGCACGCGGATGATGTCGGTGGCCGGCAGTTCGATGCGGATGCGCGCGCCCTTGTCGGTCTGCAGGTCCCAGCCCTGCACGCCGTCGCCGCTGGCGCTGGCGGCAACCGAACGCAGGTTGCCGACCGGCTCGGCCTGGGCCGGCATGGACGCCAGCATCAATGCCGGCAGCAGGGCCAGCACCAGCGGCGAGCGACGAACGCAGTTTTCCACGCGGACTCCCAACCCGTTCACCGGGCGTTTCGAAAGCGATTGGGCCGACTCTAGGGCAGCGATTCGAAAGATGTCAACAAATTGAAAGGAAAAAGGAAGATATATTTCATTGAAACGAAAGTTGCTGCGCCGCAATACTTTGTGTAATCGCTTGCAGACGCCTGTTAAGCATTGTGCGATACGGCATCCGGCGGATTCTTGCGTTTTCCGACGTGCTCTGGGCGGAGCGAAGTCGGCGTCACATTTTCTTTCTTTTTACTTTCGCTATTTGACATTTCGAAAGAAAACGCAGATGGTGCGCTGGCCCAACTGGAACCTCCGAATGGACGTCACCCTGCTTTCCGATGTGTCCGCCTGGCAGCGCCTTGGCGGAGCCGATACCGCTACCGAAATCGCCCAGCAGCCTGCGCTGTGGGAAGCCCTCGCACAGGACCTGTCGCGTGCCCGCGACCGCCTGCAGGCCTTCCTCGGCGACAGCCTCAACGATCCCAACCAGCGCGTGCTGTTCACCGGCGCCGGCAGCTCCGGTTTCATTGCCGAAATGGTGGCCGATGCCATCAACGCGCAATGGCCGGCCGATGTGCGCGTGGTGCATACCACCAGCCTGCTGACCCACCCGGCGCTGTACCTGCAGCGCGAGCGCCCGACCCTGCTGGTCTCGTTCGGCCGCAGCGGCTCCAGCCCGGAAAGCGTGGCGGCGGTGGACCGCGTGCGCAGCGACGTGGATGACGCGCGCTTCCTCGACATCACCTGCAATGCCGATGGCGAACTGGCCCGTCGTGGCGCCGGCCGTGCCGATACCTGCACCCTGCTGATGCCGTCGGCCAGCTGCGACCGCGCCTTCGCCATGACCAGCAGCCTGACCTGCATGCTGCTGGCCGCACTGACCGTGTTCGACCGCTCGCCGTGGGATGCGCGTGTGGCGCGCCTGAAGCAGATCGCCGCGCTGGCCCGCGAAGGCCAGGCGCAGTGGGATGCACCGGTGGCGGCGCTGGCACAGCGCCCGTTCAACCGCATCATCTACCTCGGCAGCGGCCCGCTGGAAGCGCTGGCACGCGAGTGCGCGCTGAAGGTGCTGGAACTGACCGCCGGCCGCGTGCTGGCGCTGGCCAACACCCCGCTGGGCTTCCGTCATGGTCCGAAGTCGACGCTGGATGGCAACACCCTGGTGGTGGTGCTGCGCAGCGTGCAGCCACTGGCGCGCCGCTACGAACAGGACCTGCTGGAAGAACTGCGCCGCGATGGCGTGGCCGGCCAGGTGCTGGCAATCGGCCCGCATTCGGACATCGGCGCCGACGACGAGTACACCCTCACCGTACCGGCACTGGATGATCCCTGGCTGGCACCGGTGTGGCTGGGCTTCGCGCAGCTGTTCGCGCTGCAGCGCTCGGCTGCGCTGGGCCTGACCCCGGACAACCCGTTCCCGGACGGCACCGTCAACCGCGTGGTCAAGGGCGTCACCATCCACCATGGCTGAGCTGATCGCCCACGCCTGCTACGGCATCGACATCGGCGGCACCAAGATCGAGCTGGTGGCGTGCGATGCGGCGATGCAGGTCACCTGGCGCCGCCGCGTGGCCACGCCGCAGGGCGACTACGACGGTTTCCTGCAGGCGGTGGTGACCCTGGTCGCCGAGGCCGATGCCGCGCTGGGCCGCAGTGATGCGGCGATCGGCATCGCCCTGCCCGGCGTGCGCGACCGCCGCAGCGGCCGCCAGCTCAGCGCGAACGTGCCGGCGTTGACCGGCCACAGCGTGGCGGCCGACCTGCAGGCGCGCCTGCAGCGGCCGCTGCATTTCGGTAACGACCTGCAGTGTTTTGCCCTGTCGGAAGCACACGGCGGTGCCGCTGACGGCTACCCCAGCATGTTCGGCGCCATCCTCGGCACAGGCGCGGGTGGTGGCTTCTGCCTGCACGGCCGCCTGCTGTCCGGTTTCAACGGGCTGGCCGGCGAATGGGGCCACTGGAGCGTGCCCGGTCATCTGCTGCAGCGCCACGGCCTGTCGCTGATCGACTGCGCCTGCGGCCTGCAGGGCTGCGTGGAGCGCTATGTGTCCGGCAGTGGCGTGGCGATGATCGAGCGTCACCTCGGTGGCAGCGCCGCCGACGCCAGCGCGGTGATCGCGCTGGCCGAAGCCGGCGATGCGCGCGCGCGCAAGGCGCTGGACATCCATCGCGACCTGCTCGGCCACAGCCTGGCCGCGCTGGTGCTGGCGCTGGACCCGCACGTGATCGTGCTCGGCGGCGGTCTTTCGCAGTACGCGCCGCTGTACCAGCAACTGCCCGACGCCATCGCCGCCCATCTGTTCAAGGGTGTGCAGGTGCCACCGATCGTGCCGCCACGCTTCGGCGATGCCGGTGGCGCACGTGGTGCTGCCCTGCTCGCCTGCCAACCCTCGTTTTCCTGATGTCCGGAGCCTGACCATGTCCCCGTTGCAGACCCTGCTTGCCTCCCACCGCGCCGGTGCCAACGTCGGCCTGTACAGCGTCTGCTGCAGCAACGAGCAGGTGCTGCGCGCGGCCATGCACGTGGCGCTGGCACACGGCACCGTGCTGCTGATCGAGGCCACCTCCAACCAGGTCGACCAGTTCGGCGGCTACACCGGCATGACCCCGCCGCAGTACCGCGATTACGTGGGCACGCTGGCCGATGAGGAAGGCTTCCCGCGCGAACGGCTGATCCTGGGCGGTGACCACCTCGGCCCGAATGCCTGGCAGAAGCGCCCGGCCGCCGAAGCGATGACCCACGCGCGCGTGCTGATCGAAGCCTACGTCGCCGCCGGCTTCCACAAGATCCACCTGGACTGCAGCATGTCCTGCGCCGATGACCCGGTGCCGCTGCCCGATGCCATCGTCGCCGCGCGTTCGGCCGAGCTGGCCGAGATCGCCGAACGTACCGCCGCCGAGCACGGCCTGCCGCCGCCGGTCTACGTGATCGGTACCGAAGTGCCGATTCCCGGTGGCGAAGCCTCGCTGGCCGAAGGCCTGCAGGTAACCACGCCGGCCGCCGCCGCACAGACCCTGGCCATCCACCAGCAGGCGTTCGACACGCCGCAGCTGCGCGACGCGTGGCAGCGCGTGATCGCGATGGTGGTGCAGCCGGGCGTGGACTTCGACCACAGCAGCGTGCACGAGTACGACGCGACCGCCGCCAGCACGCTGGCCGGCTTCCTCGAACAGCAGCCGCGCATCGTGTTCGAAGCGCATTCCACCGACTACCAGCGCGAAAGCGGCCTGCATGCACTGGTGCGCGATCACTTCGCCATCCTGAAGGTCGGCCCGGCCGCCACCTTCGCCTATCGCGAGGCGCTGTTCGCGCTGGCCGCGATCGAGGCCGAGCTGCTGCCGGCCGCGCAGTGCTCGCGCCTGCCGCAGGTGCTGGACGAGGTGATGCTGGCGCAGCCGAAATACTGGCAGTCCTACTACCAGGGCGATGACGCCACGCTTCGCCTGCTGCGCAGTTACTCCTTCAGCGACCGCTGCCGCTACTACTGGGGCGAGCCGGCGCTGGTGCAGGCGGTGCAGACCCTGTTCGCCAACCTGGAACAGCACGCGCCGCCGCTGGTACTGCTCAGCCAGCACCTGCCGGAGCAGTACCGCGCCGTGCGCGAGGGCAGCCTGGCCAACACCCCCACCGCCCTGGTGCAGCACCGCATCGGCCTGTGCCTGGGCGAATACGCCCGCGCCTGCAGCGCCAACCAGGCCGGCCCCCGCACGCAGAATGCGGGCTCGGCTGCCGGCGTTCCTGCGAACGGCTAATCTCTACCTTTTCCCGCGAAACCGAGAATGGCCATGCGCAACACCCGCTCCCGCCGGCAACAGATCCTGCAGCTGCTGATCGAGCATGGCTCGGTGCAGGTGGCCGATCTGGTCGAGCGCTTCGGCGTGTCGGCGGTGACCATCCGTGCCGACCTGACCCACTTCGAGTCGCAGGGCCTGGCCAACCGTACCCATGGCGGCGCCACGCTCGTTCGTACGCCGCCGCAGGAACAGGACATCCACGAGAAAGACGCGCTGAACCTGCCGCTGAAGGAATCGATCGGTGCGCGCGCTGCGCGCCTGGTGCAGCCCGGCGACAACATCATCATCGACTCCGGCTCGACCACGATGACCCTGGCCCGCCACCTGCGCGCGCATCGCGACGTGACGGTGATGACCAACGGCCTGAATATCGCCTGGGAACTGGCCAATGCCGCAGGCATCACCGTACTGCTGACCGGTGGGCTGCTGCGCCAGCAGTCGCTGTCGCTGCAGGGCAGCCAGGCCGAGGCCAGCCTCAATTCGTACAGCTTCGACACCCTGTTCCTGGGTGTGGACGGCCTGGACCTGCAGTTCGGCCTGACCACCCACGACGAGGCCGAAGCCCGCCTCAACCACCGCATGGTCGAGCGTGCGCGCCGCATCGTGGTGCTGACCGACGCCTCCAAGTTCGGCCGCGTCAGCCTGCACCGCATCGCCCTGCTGGATCAGATCCACGCCATCATCACCGACGCCGGCATTGACGACGCAACCCGTGAGGGGCTGCAGCGGCTGGGCATCGAAGTGATCATCGCCGAGCCCGCCGCATGACCGACACCCGCACTCTGCATGGCCGCATCCTCACCCCGCTGGGTTGGCGGCGCGGCCACGTCCACTTCGATTCGCAGGTGCGCCAGCTGCAGGTGGATGACCACAGCGGTGCTGACGACCTGCAGCTGCCGGTGATCCTGCCCGGCTTCATCGACCTGCATGTGCATGGCGCGGCCGGCGTGGACCTGATGCAGGGCGGCGACGTGGCACGCACCATCGCCCGCACCCATCTGCGCTTCGGTACCACCACGCTGCTGGCGACCACCATGACCGCCGGGCTGGACGAGATCGAGCACGCGCTGCAGGGCGTGGCCGCCACCATGGCGGCACCCGATGCAGACGCCGCCAGCATCGTCGGTGTGCATCTGGAAGGACCGTTCATCAGCCCGCAGCGTCTGGGTGCGCAGCCCAACCGCACGATCGAGGCGACGCTGGCACTGGTGCAGCAGCTGCATGCGTTGGCTCCGATCCGGGTGATGACGCTGGCCCCGGAAATCGGTGAGCACACCGCGCTGATTCCCGCGCTCTCGGCGATGGGCATCCGCGTGCAGCTAGGTCACAGCGCCGGTACCTACGAGGAAGGCGTGGCCGCGCTGCAGGCCGGTGCCTCCGGCTTCACCCACCTGTTCAACGGCATGACCGGCGTCGATCACTATCGCCCGGGCATTGCAGCGGCGGCGTTGGCACATGCGCAGTACGCCGAGATCATTCCCGACCTGCAGCACATCCACCCCGGCGTGATCCGCCTGGCCGCGCGCGCGATCCCGCGCCTGTACGCGGTGACCGACGCCACCGCCGCCACCGGCATGCCCGATGGCGAGTACGCGCTGGGCGAACAGCGCGTGCACAAGTGCGGCGGCTGCGTGCGCCTGGCGACCGGTTCGCTGGCAGGTAGTGCACTGACCATGGACCAGGCGCTGCGCAACCTGGTGCAAGTGGGCCTGGAGCTGGCCGATGCCTCGCAACGTGTTTCCACCTTCCCGGCGGACTACCTGGGCCTGGACGATCGCGGCCGCATCGCGCCCGACGCCCGCGCCGACCTGGTGGTGCTGGACGCCGAACTGCGCCTGCAGCAGGTGGTGGTTGGTGGGCGGGTAGTCGATTTGAACGCCGCAAACGCCTGATATCTGCGTTTTTGTAGAGCCGAAGGCAATGGCAGGAGCCATTGCCAACGTCGCTTGCGACGGCCCGGAGGGTGCCGATCAGGACGATCGGCATAGCCATGCTCGGCTCACCGCGCGAAGCGCGGCATGGAGAACCTCAATATCGGAACGGAAAGCAGCCGAGCATGGCTCGGCTCTACATGAAGCGCGCAAGCGCAATGCCTCAGCCACGCACCATCCCCGTTATTCCAGGAATACGCCGATGACCGCAGCCGCCGCACCTGCCGTACCCGCTTCCACCGCTCCGCGCTGGCCCGTACGCTACCTGCTCTTCATCGGCGGCCTCGGTGGCCTGCTGTATGGCATCGACATCGGCATCATCGCCGGCGCCCTGCCCTATCTTGAAGCGACTGCCAGCCACGCGTGGCAACTCAGCAGCCAGCAGCTCGGTTTTGTTGTGGCTGCGGTGCTGCTGGGCAGTGTGTTGTCCTCGCTGTTCGCCGGCATGATTGCCGACCTGATCGGCCGCCGCGGTGCGATGCTGCTGGCCGGGCTGCTGTTCACCGCCTCAATCCCGATCATGGCACTGGCCTCGGGCTACACGCCCCTGCTGCTCGGCCGGCTGCTGCAGGGCATCAGTGGCGGCCTGATCGGCGTGGTGATTCCGCTGTACCTGGCCGAAGTGCTCAGCCCCGAGCGACGCGGGCGCGGCGCGGCCATGTTCCAGCTGCTGCTGACCGTTGGCCTGGTGCTGGCTGCCCTGATCGGCCTCTACCACGCGCACGCCGTGGATGCCGCCGCCGAAGCCGTGCGCTCACTGCCGGTCGCGCAGCAGGCGCAGGAGCTGTTTGCGGTGAAGGACCACGCCTGGCGCACCATCTTCTGGACCTGCCTGGCGCCGGGCCTGCTGTTCTGCGCCGGCATCTTCTGGTTGTCCGAATCGCCGCGCTGGCTGGTGCGTCGCGGCCGCATCGATGATGCGCGCCGCAGCCTGCAGCGCGTGCTGCCCGCTTCGGAGGTGGAGCCGACGCTTGCACAGATCCAGGCACCGGAATCGAGCAGCGGCAGCGGCAAGCGCGACCCGCTGCTCAGCCGCCGCTACGTGGTGCCTTTCCTGCTCGCCTGCGTAGTGCTGGCCTGCACCCAGGCCACCGGCATCAACTCGGTGCTGGCCTACGCGGTGAACATTCTCAACCAGGCGGGCCTGTCCGGCTCGGTGGCCAATGGTGCCGATGTGGCGATCAAGCTGCTCAATGCGGTGATGACCGTGGTCGCGCTGCTGCTGGTCGACCGCAAGGGCCGCAAGTTCCTGCTGATGCTCGGCAGTGGCGGCATCTGCGTGGCCCTGCTGGCCGCCGCCACCCTCTTCTTCCAGGCCGAACGCGGTCGCACCGACGTGCAGCCGCAGCTGCAGGCGGCGGTCAGCGGCGATGGCCTGCAGCTGGTACTGGACGATACGCAGTGGCAGCGCTTGGGCGCTGGCATCGACAGCGAAGGCCGGCCGATGCAGCTGACCGTCTCCTACGCCTACGGTGACTTCACCAACGTGCGCGCCCTGCGCAGCGACAACCTGACCGACCGCGAGCTGCGCATCGAGCGCGCCGGCACCGTGCAGCCGGACAGCGTGATCGGCGCGTTCTTCCGCAAACTGCACCTGAACCCGTTCGCCGATCCGGCCGCTGCAGCGCAGGCGCCGCTGCGCATCGAACAGGCCCGCATCGGCCCGGTACCGCCGCCGGCGCATGGCTGGGCGGTGGCCGCCTGCATCCTGGTGTTCGTCGCGTTCTTCGCGGTTGGCCCCGGCGTCTGTGTGTGGCTGGCACTGTCGGAGCTGATGCCGAACCGCATCCGCTCCAACGGCATGAGCATCGCGCTGCTGATCAACCAGTTCGTGTCGACCACCATTGCCGCGATTTTCCTGCCCACGGTCGGCCACTACGGCTATGCCAGCATGTTCGTGTTCTGGGCGGCGTGCACCTTCGTGTTCTTCCTGGTGGCCGCGTTCTGGCTGCCGGAAACCAAGGGCAAGTCGCTGGAAGAAATCGAAGCACGGTTCGCCCGGTAGCGGTCGACCTTGGTCGACCTCCGCGCGCAGCGCGGGTTCATGGTGCGCCCGTCATTCGCCGGTGATGTGCCTGGCCAGTTCCCGCGCTTCGGCAACGCTGGACAAGCCGCTCAGCATCATCGATTCGCCGAACGGCCCCTGCACCGTCGCCACCATCAGCACGCGGCCATCCACGCTGATCGCCGCACGCTGGCCCACCAGTGCCGCGGTGCCATCGTGGATGCGCTGATGCGCCTCCGGCCGATAGCGGATCTGCAGGCCCGGCTGCTTGCCTTCATCCAGCACATAGCGCACATCGGCAATATCCGCGCTGCCGGCAATCGGCGGCTCGCGCAGGGCGAGGGTCTCGCCCTGCCACTGCGCCGGCGTACCCTTGCCCGCCGCATCGACCGCACTCAGGCGCACGTCCACGCCGGGGCGTGGCGCATGATCCTTGCCTGCCAACGCACCGGGCGTAGCGCCCGGCATGCATCCGGTCAGGGTCAACGCCATGCCCAGCAACAGGGGAAGCGCAGCCTTCACTTCAGCTTCCGCAGCTTGAACGCCACCAGCACCTGCAACAGCCCGTACAGCAGGCTGCCGATGCCGATCCACAGCGTGGTCACCGCAACGCCCGCATACGGGTTGGCCGCGAACAGCACGCCCAGCACCACCGCCAGCACGCCACTGAGGATCAGCAGCCACTCGCCCTGGATCTGCTTGCGCACGCGGATCGCGAACACGATGCGATAGATGCCGGCCACCAGCAGCCACGCTGCCAGAAACAGCACCAGCACGCTGGCGGTGGCCAGCGGATTGATCACCGCCAGGATGCCGAAACCCAGCGAGGCGATGGCATACAGCGCCAGCCAGCCACGCGAGGCACCGCTGCCGCCGCTGACCAGTGCGAACAGGCTGATGACACCTTCAACGATGGCCATCACACCCAGCGTCCATGCCAATGCCATGGCTGCAGACAGCGGCCAGCCGATGGCGACGATGCCAAAGCCCAGCGCAACCAGCCCATACAGCAGGAGGATCCACCAGCTGCGCCCAACCGCCGACAACAAGGGAGACAAGGGGGAATTCATGGCCACTCCTTCGATCCGGAACCGGGCTCATCCTAGCCCCTGGTGATGAAGAGGGCGATCACGGCGCCCGCGCGCAGACCCATACCCGCACCTCGTCCGCTCCCACCCACCGCAGCGTCTCCGCAACCTCCATCACCGTGCTGCCGGTGGTCATCACATCGTCCACCACGGTCAGTCGCGGCGGCACCGGACCACGTACATCGAACGCATCGAACAGGTTTTCCCTGCGCTGTTCGGCCGTACGCTCGGACTGCGGCGCGGTATGCCGCCGCCGGTACAGCCCTTGCCAGACCGGCATCGGCAGCAGGCGGCACAGTTCTGCCGCCTGGTTGTAGCCGCGCTGGCGCAATCGACGATTGTGCAGCGGCACCGGCACAAGCGGCGGACGCCACCACGGCGGCGGTGCGCGCTGCATCAACTGCGCCAGCAGGCGCCCGGCCGCCAGATCCTGATGGAACTTGTATCGCACCAGCAGCTGGTCGACCGGCGGCAGGTACAGCAGGCTGGCATGCGTGGCGGCCTGCGGTGGCGCTTCCTCGCGGCAGCTGCCGCAGACGATCAGGGCGTTGTCCGGCAACGGCAATGCGCAGCGCAGGCAGGCGCGGCCGGCCCACGGAAGTTCCGCATAGCACGCGGCGCACAGATCCAGCCCATCGTGGCCGGGGCCGTTGCAGACCAGGCAACGCAATGGCAGCAGAACGCGAAGCAGCGCGTGAGGGACAGTGCTTGCCGCGTGCAGGAAGTTGATGCGCATGCGCCAGCCTTCCATCGCTGCGTCAGCTTCACCATCAGCGGACCGCGTGCTGCAGTGTCAGCGCTATCTGTTACCGCGCGCCCTTCAGGGCGCGCGTTCGCGATCCCCGGCATCCGACGGCGCCACGACGGGCATCATCAACACCTCCGCCAGCCCGCGATAGATGGGCACCCGGCACACCAGCCCGGACACGCCACGTGCGATCAGCACCGTGGCCAGGATCGGCAGCAGCAGATCGCCGCTGTCGGTCAG
Source organism: Stenotrophomonas sp. 99219_Sma (assembly GCF_056480785.1). Classification (NCBI taxonomy): domain Bacteria; kingdom Pseudomonadati; phylum Pseudomonadota; class Gammaproteobacteria; order Lysobacterales; family Lysobacteraceae; genus Stenotrophomonas; species Stenotrophomonas sp. 99219_Sma. Next base: position 4,366,043 of record NZ_CM151117.1, read on the forward strand.
CTCCAGCGAGATCACCGCGGAGGTCAGCGGTGCCTGGGTGACGCCGGTCAGATAGGCACACATGCCCAGCAGCACGAACGCACGCGGATCCACACCCGGCATCAGCACCGCCAGGTTGTGGCCGAGGCCGGCACCGACCGCCAGCGCCGGCGAGAACAGGCCGCCGGGGATGCCCGCCACGTAGGACGCCAGATTCGCCAGCAGCTTCATCAGACCGAATTCATGGCCCACCATCGCCTGCCCCTGCACCAGGCTGCGCGCCTGCTCGTAGCCGGTGCCGAACGCGCCTTCGCCGAACGTCAACGCCAGCGCCACCACCACCAGGCCGCAGCCTGCAGCCAGCAGCACGGGATGCCGCTGCCGCAGCTGGCCCAGCCAACGCGGGCGGCCCGCCGCACTGGCCAGCACCGCGCGCGCGAACAATCCACCCAGCAACCCAGCCACTACGCCGCACAGCAGGATCGCCAGCCAGCCCTGGCCCAGCGGCAGCCGCGCGCTCACATGACCGAAGTAGGTGTAGTTGCCCAGCAGTCCGAGCGATACCACGCCGCCGACGATCACCGCGGTCAGCAAAGTGCCTGAGAAACGATGTTCGAAGCGGCCGCTGAGCTCTTCGATGGCGAAGACGATACCCGCCAGCGGCGTGTTGAATGCCGCAGCGATGCCGGCCGCGCCACCGGCCAGCAGGAAGTGCGAGAGCTCGCGCGGATCCTTGAAACCGAACCAGCGGCCGAACAGGTACATCAGGCTGGCACCCACATGCACCGTCGGGCCCTCGCGCCCGACCGACGCGCCGCCCAGCAGCGACAACGAGGTCAGCAGCAGCTTGCCCGCCGAGACCGCAGGCGAAAGATTGACCTTCCGGAACGGCTCATCGGGCTTGTCCAACGCAGCGATGACCTGCGGAATACCGCTGCCCCGCGTGGGTTTCAGCACACCGGAAGTGAGCCAGGCCAACAGCGCGAAGATGCCCGGCGTGAGCAGCAGGGCCCACCACGGCGAGTGCGAGGTGATGCGCTGAAACAGATGGAAGGCCGCGTCACTGGCCTTGGCGAACAGGATGGCCACCAGCGCCACGGCCACGGCGCCGCCCCAGAGCGCGGCACGGCGGCGCCAGGCCTCGCTGAGAACCAGCGCGGTGATGCGGCCGCGGAGGCGATGGAGATCAGTCATGGGGCAGAGTCTGCGCGCCAGCGCTTTGGTTGGGCAGCGGCCACTGTGGCTGAAGGCCTTGCAGGATGCGGTGAAATGCACTGGTACTGTCGGAAACGCACCCGAAACCCGGACAGATGCAACGATCTGCCACGCCCGATGTTCAGATCGCCAAACGATGGAGAACGTGGGTCAGCGCAAGCTGGGAACAACCCCGGTCCGGCAGTACACCATCCTCGCCGGGCGCCCCCACCTCGAACCCTTCCTCGACGTCCTCGTAGTACAGCAACCCGTCAGGTAGATGTGCGACCACCCACACCGACTCGATGGTACGCAGCCTGTGCAGTGGCATTGCGCGCAATGGCACACGCAGAGACTCGAAGATGGCTCGATGCCCCGGTGAGCAGTCCTGCAATTGCCGCGCGATCAGGGCTTCCAGTTCTTCGCGGGTGATGGGCAACCAGCTGTCGAGAGGGTCCATTGCAACGCGCCCGATTGAATGTGCACGCCTGAGTGTATCTCCAGGGCCCCGCGCACCGCCTCTTTCCGGATCAGCTTCAACGCGTGTCCCGGCAGCACGTGCCGGCCTGTTGTTGCGTTACCGGGTAGTCGGTGAAGCGGGCCACCACCGCACCGTAAACCATATTCAATACATTTAAGTTGACAGCCCGGACGCGCCCACCCACACTGCCGCCCTCGCTCCACTCGTACCCAAGGTCCCGCCATGGCTGCTGCCATCCGCCACGACTGGCAACACGACGAACTGCAGGCGCTGTTCGATCTGCCGTTCCCCGAGCTGCTGTTCCGCGCCGCAGCGGTCCATCGCGAGCACTTCGACCCGTCGCAGGTGCAGGTTTCCACGCTGCTGTCGGTGAAGACCGGCGGCTGCCCGGAAGACTGCGCGTACTGCCCGCAGGCGCAGCGCTACAACACCGGCGTGAACGCGCAGAAGCTGATGGAAACCGACGCGGTGCTGGCCAAGGCACGCCAGGCCAAGGCCGCTGGTGCGTCGCGCTTCTGCATGGGCGCCGCATGGCGTTCGCCGAAGGACCGCGACATCCCGAAGGTGGCGGCGATGATCGCCGGGGTGAAGGCGCTGGGACTGGAGACCTGCGCCACGCTGGGCATGCTCAGCGGCGAGCAGGCGCGTGCGCTGAAGGACGCCGGCCTGGACTACTACAACCACAACCTCGATACCGCGCCGGACTACTACGATTCGATCATCCACACGCGCCAGTACCAGGACCGCCTGGACACGCTGGAGCACGTGCGCGATGCCGGCCTGAAGACCTGCTGCGGCGGCATCGTCGGCATGGGCGAGACGCGCGCGCAGCGTGTTGGTCTGCTGCTGGCGCTGGCCACGTTGCCGGCGCATCCCGATTCGGTACCGATCAACAAGCTGGTGCAGGTGGCGGGCACGCCGCTGCATGGCAGCGCCGAACTGGACCCGTTCGAGTTCGTGCGCATGATCGCGGTGGCACGCATCGTCATGCCGCGCTCGATGGTGCGGCTGTCGGCCGGTCGCGAGGCGATGAGCGATGAACTGCAGGCGCTGTGCTTCCTGGCCGGTGCCAACTCGATCTTCTATGGCGACAAGCTGCTGACCACCGGCAACCCGGAAAGCGAGCGTGACCTGGCGCTGTTCGCGCGGCTGGGACTGCAGCCGATGGCGGTGCAGGTGGATGCCGAGGGCCACGACCACGGCGGCACCGTGCACGCCGATATCAGTGCCGATACGCCCGGCTGTGGCTGCGCTCACGCGGCCTGAGACGGGCCGCAAGCAGGCGTCGCGGCAACGCGCTACCCTAGCCGCCCCGTCGTCGCATTCAGCCACCATGGCCCGCCCCGACCTGACTGCCCGCCTCCACGCCCAACGCGCCCTGCGCGATGCCCAAGGCCGTCGCCGCCCGCGACGCACGGTCAGCCGTCGTGATGGCGTGCGCCTGGAAGTGGACGGCCAGTGGCTGACCGGCTTCTGCAGCAACGACTACCTGGGCCTGGCCCAGCAGTTCAGCGTGGTCAATGCGCTGCAGGATGCTGCCGCGCGCGAAGGTGCTGGCGCTGGTGCCTCGCACCTGGTCTGCGGCCACCACGCCCTGCACGAGGCACTTGAACGCGAAGTGGCCGAGTGGCTGGGCTATCCGCGTGCGCTGCTGTTCGGCAGTGGCTTCGCCGCCAACCTGGCGGTGCAGCAGGCATTGCTGAGCGAAGAGAACGATGTCTGCGTGCAGGACAAGCTCAACCACGCCAGCCTGCTCGATGCGACGCGGTTGGCCGGTGCACGCCTGCGCCGCTATCCGCATCTGGATGCAGAAGGCGCGATGCGTCAGCTCAAGCACGCGCCCGATGGCGCGGCGATGCTGGCCACCGATGGTGTCTTCAGCATGGATGGCGACATCGCACCGCTGCGTGCATTGTCGCTTGTGGCACGCCTGCAGCAGGCGCTGTTCTACGTCGATGACGCGCACGGCGTGGGCGTGGTCGGTGATGGCCGTGGTGCCGTGGCCGCCGCCGGGCTGGGCGTGGACGACGTACCGCTGCAACTGGTCACGCTGGGCAAGGCACTGGGCGGTTCCGGTGCACTGGTACTGGGCCGTGACGACCTGATCGAGCATCTGGCCGAAACCGCGCGCCCGTACATCTACACCACCGCCGTGCCACCGGCGATGGCCGCTGCGGCGCTTGAAGCAGTGCGCCTGGCGCGCCGCGACCACTGGCGCCGCACCAAACTGACCGACCTGATCGCGCTGTTCCGCAGTGAAGCACGTCGCCACGGCCTGGACCTGATGGCTTCGGAAACGCCGATCCAGCCGCTGCTATGTGGTGATGATCATACCGCCGTGGCGATGTCCACGACGCTGGAACAGGCCGGCTGGCTGGTCGGCGCAATCCGCCCACCGACGGTGCCGGAAGGCAAGGCACGCTTGCGCGTCACCCTGTCCGCACTGCATACGCCGGAACAGGTGCGCGGCCTGGTGGAGGCCATCGCCAGCGCGCGCGACCGCGTGACCCTGGCCGTGCGTGAAGCCGCGCCACCGCCGCTGCCCGCTTTTGCCTGAGTTCCGTGTCGTTGTCCATGCATATTGAAGTGACCGGCCGTGGGCCGGACCTGGTTCTGATCCACGGCTGGGCCCTGCAGGGCGGTGTGTTCGCACCACTGGTGCAGCGCCTGGCGGACCAGTTCACCCTGCACCTGGTAGACCTGCCCGGCCATGGCCACAGCCGCGAGGACACCACGCCGCTGCGCCTGCCGTTCGTGGTCAATGCCATTGCTGCGGCCACGCCGCCGGCGGTGTGGTGCGGCTGGTCGCTGGGCGGCCTGTTCGCGCTGCATGCTGCCGCGACGCTGCCGAAGGTGCGCGGGCTGGCGATGATCGCGGCCACGCCGCGCTTCGTGCGTGGCGAAGACTGGCCGCACGCGGTGGAACCGGCGGTGTTCGAACAGTTCGGGCGCGAGCTGGCCAGCGACTTCGGTGGCACCCTGGAGCGCTTCCTGGCGCTGGATGTGATGGGCTCGGCACACGCCCGCGAGGAGCTGCGCACGCTGCGCCAGCGCCTGGTCGAGCGCGGTGCACCCACCGAACGCGCCCTGCTGGAGGGCCTGCGCCTGCTGGAAAGCACCGATCTGCGCGGCGCACTGCCGACGCTGGGTAAACCCAGCCTGTGGATCGCCGGCCAACGCGACCGGCTGGTGTCTCCGGCGGCGATGCAGGCCGCCGCGGCACTGGCCCCGGGCGGGCAGGCGCTGACCATCGCCCACGGCGGCCATGCGCCCTTCCTCGGCCATGCCGACGAGGTCGCCGCCGCCCTGCAACACTTCGTTGCCGGCCTGTCACCGGCCGATGGCGGACAATGAGCGCCTTCCGAATTCCGCAGGATTGACGCATGGATCTGGGTATCAATGGCCGCTGGGCACTGGTCTGCGGCGCAAGCAAGGGGCTGGGCCTGGGCTGCGCGCGTGCGCTGGTGCGTGAAGGCGTCAACGTGGTGATCGTGGCTCGTGGTGAAGCTGCGCTGCAGGTCGCCGCTGAAGAGCTGCGCGCGCTGGCCGGCGCCGCCGAGGTACGCGCGGTCGTCGCCGACGTCACCACCGAGGCCGGCCGTACCGCAGTGCTGGCCGCGTGCCCGCAGGTGGACATCCTGGTCAACAACGCCGGTGGCCCGCCGCCCGGTGATTTCCGCACCTTCGAGCGCGACGACTGGATTGCCGCGCTGGACGCCAACATGCTGGCGCCGATCGCGCTGATCCGCGCCACCGTCGACGCGATGATCGAGCGCGGCTTCGGCCGTATCGTCAACATCACCTCGTCGGCGGTGAAAGCCCCGATCGACATCCTGGCGCTGTCCAACGGCGCGCGCAGTGGCCTGACCGGTTTCGTCGCCGGCCTGTCGCGCCGCACCGTGGCCCACAACGTCACCATCAACAACCTGCTGCCCGGCCAGTTCGACACCGACCGCCTGCGCGCCAACTTCGCCCACAGTGCGGGCAAGGACGGCGACGCCGACGAAGTGGCCGAACGCCGCCGCCAGCAGATCCCCGCCGGCCGCTTCGGCACACCCGACGAATTCGGCGCCGCCTGCGCCTTCCTGTGCAGTGCACAGGCCGGTTACCTCACCGGGCAGAACCTGCTGATCGACGGCGGCGCCTACCCTGGTACGTTCTAAGAGACTTTCGCAATGCCGTCCCACTTCGATGCCCGCCACGTCCGCCGCGCGTTCGCCCGTGCCGCCAACAGCTACGACGCCGCCGCCGCCCTGCAGCGCGAAGTGCAGTCGCGGCTGATCGAATCGCTGGACTACCTGGAGGCACGCAAGCCCGAGGTGGTGCTGGACATTGGTGCCGGCACCGGCCATGCCAGCGCGTTGATGAAGAAGCGCTGGCCGAAGGCGCAGGTGATCGCGCTGGACGTGGCGCTGCCGATGCTGGACCAGGCCAAGCGCCAGGCCGGCTGGTGGAAGCCGTTCCAGCGCCTGTGCGGTGATGCCGCCGCGCTGCCGCTGGCCGACAACAGCGTGGACGTGATCTTCAGCAACCTGTGCCTGCAGTGGGTGGACGACCTGCCGGCGGTGTTCGCCGGGTTCCGCCGTGTCCTCAAGCCAGGTGGCCTGCTGGTGTGTTCCACCTTCGGCCCGGAAACCCTGATCGAACTCAACGAAGCATTCGCCGCTGCCGATGACCGCCCGCACGTGAGCCGCTTCGCGCAGATCGCGCAATTCGGCGATGCGCTGATGATGGCCGGCTTCCGCGACCCGGTGCTGGACCGCGACCTGTTCACCCTGACCTACGACGACCTGCCGTCACTGATGCGCGAACTGCGCGCGATGGGCGCGACCAATGCCCGCGTCGACCGTCGCCACACGCTGACCGGGCGTGGCCGTTTCGCCGCTGCGGCAGCGGCGTATGAACCGATGCGTCGTGCCGACGGCAAGCTGCCCAGCAGCTGGGAAGTGATCTATGCGCACGCCTGGGCACCGGACCCGGGCGCACCGATCCGCGAAGGCGGGCATGACGTGGCCTCGGTGCCGGTGTCGGCAATTCCGATCCGGCGCAAGCAGAGCTGATCGTCCGGTAGTGCCGGCCGCTGGCGGGCAACTTCACGATTCCATGCTGGGCATCTGCCGGCCAGCGGCCGGCACTACCGCATGCCACGCCTTACGCGAATCGCTCTGGTAGGTGCCAACCTTGGTTGGCACACCCCATCAGATCGCGGTGCCGCCAGCAGTGTGCCGCCCAAGGTCGGCACCTACCAAAGGCGGGTATGGGCCGGCACGTGAACCGGGTAGCGCCGGGCCATGCCCGGCGAGCGCAGCGGCACCCTCAGGTATTGGCCGGCGAACTCAGCGGCGGGCGCACCAGGTCACGGTGGAAGAAATAGATTTCCTGCACCAGGAAGCGCCAGCTGGTGTGGAAGCTGCGGAAGCGCGTGCTGGGCGTGGACGAGGCCAGCGCATCGATGCCCAGCGCCTTGCTCAGGCGCAGCGCGCGCGCCATGTGCAGCGGATCGCTGACGATGATCACCCGGTGCAGGTCGCGCTGGTCCATCAGCCGCTTGGCTTCAACCAGGTTCTGCACGGTATTGCGCGAGGCGGTTTCGATCAGGATCGCATCGTCCGGCACACCATGCTTCAGCGCATAACGCCGCGCCACCTGCGATTCGGAAAAACGCGCACCGGTGCCACCGTAGCCGCCGGTGAAGATCAGCAGCGGCGCGTACTGGGCCTCGTACAGGTCCAGCCCATGCCGGATACGCTCTTCGAACACCGGTGACGGTTTGGCGTCATAGGCGGCCGCACCCAGCACGATGATGGCGTCGGCCTTGGCGGCCTGGTCACGCTCGCCGACCCAGACGATCCAGGCAGTCACGCCCAGCAGCCAGATCACCAGCAGGACAAACAGCCGCCACAGCCAGCCCAGCAGGCCGGTGCGAGGCCGCTGCCGGTCGCGGCTCACGGCGCGCCCCAGCGCAGCGCTGGCAGGTCGACGTTGCCGCCGGACAGCACCAGGCCCACGCGCAGTCCGGCGAAACGTTGCGGCTGCGCCAGCACCGCAGCCAGCACGGTGGCCGAGGACGGCTCGACCACCTGCTTGAGCACCTCCCACAGCAGGCGCATCGCGGCCATCGTCGCCGCGTCATCGACCACGATCACCTCGGCACCGGCCGCGCGCAGCAGTTCGAAATTGGGCGCGCCGATCAGGGTACGCAGGCCATCGCAGATCGTGTCCGGGGTGAACGCGTCCTGGCGCTCGCCAGCGGCCAGCGAGCGCGCGGTATCGTCGGCACCGGCCGGCTCGGCCAGCACCAGACGGGTCTGCGGGCTGGCGTGCTGCAGCGCCAGCGCAGTGCCGCTGGCGAGGCCGCCGCCGCCCACCGGTACCACCAGCACGTCGAACGGGCCGTCGCTGTGCAGCAGTTCCAGGGCGGCGGTGCCCTGCCCGGCCATCACCGCCGGATTCGTATAGGGATGCACCAGGGTCGCACCGGTGTCGGCCTGCACCTTGGCGCAGGTGGCCTCACGGTCGGCAATGGTCGGCGGGCAGTGCCAGAGCGTGGCGCCATGGCGCGCAATATTGGCCAACTTGGCCGCCACCGCACCTTCCGGCACCACCACGTGACAGGGAATGCCCCGGGTACGTGCGGCCAGCGCCAGGGCGGCGCCGTGATTGCCAGAGGAGTGGGTGACCACGCCGGCACTGGCGGAATCAGCCTCCAGCGACCACACCGCGTTGCAGGCACCGCGGAACTTGAACGCACCACCACGCTGCAGGTGCTCGGCCTTGAACGCCAGCTGTGCCCCGGCCAGCGCATCGAGCGTGTGCGAGCGCAGCACCGGGGTCACGCTGGCATGCGGGGCGATCCTCGCGGCAGCAAGCAGGACGTCGTCGGCGCGGGGCAACAGTGAATCGCTCATGACGCAAGATTAACGTATGCCCCCGCGCTGGCGACCGGGACACAGGTCATGCCAGCATGCAGCCCTACGCCTCCATTCATCCTGGCCGGCGGAATTAAGGGCCGATTCAACGCTGGCGCCCGAAGCTGACTGCACACCCGTCCTCTGGGGGGACCCACCATGAAAATGCGCCTGATGCTTGCCGGTGGCCTGTTGCTGGCCCTGACCGGCTGCACCACCTACGACTATGTCGGCGGCGGCCGCAGCGGCAGCTACTACCACGGTGCGCCGTCGGTGGAATACCGCTACCCGGCCGGCTATCCCTACAACTACGGCCCCTACTACGGTGGCTATGGCGGCTACTACGGCGGCTACGGCAACCCGTATTACTCGCGCCCGATCTACCGTCCGCCGCACAACCACCGCCCGCCGCCGCGTCCGGGCAATGGCGGCGAGCACCGTCCGCCGCCGCCGTCGCGTCCGTCGTACAACGGGGGTTCGCCGTGGCGGAACATGGACTCCATGCGCCGCCCGCCGCAATCGAACGCCCAGCCGTCGGCGCCCCCGCCGCAGACCCGTCCGGCACCGGCACCGAGTGCGCCGAGGATGAACGGTTCCCCCTGGCGCAACATGGATCGTGCGACGCAGCGCACAGTTGAGCGCTGAACCGTCTTGCATTTCACACGGTCTAAGCCGCAATCTACGCGGACAGTGACGGCCCGCGTCACAAAGTGACAAAAACGACACGGGCCGCCGCAAAAAGCTCTACGTCGATATCCGACAGGAACATCTGGATCCCCCCTGTTCCGGCCCTGTCGGATGTCGGCACCTCTGAAGACAGACGGCCCCGCAATGCGGGGCCGTTTGTTTTGTTGGGTCGCCAACCGCCGAGGGCTCCAGCGTCAGTAGCTCCACGCCATGCGTGGATGGCGCCTTCCCGACAGCCGCAAAAAAACAGGGCCGGACAGTCCCCCGACTGCCGGCCCTCTGCTCCCCCACCGTGCGCCTGTACCGGCCCCTGTTCCAATTCCGGTCACGGGCGCCTACGGCGCCAGCCACGATGGGTGCTATTGGGTTATCTGCAAAAATCCTGCCAACTTTAGGGCTGATTTCGACGCCGGCCGGCCGGCACCGACGTCCCGGCCCCGAATGGCGCTAAAATCGCCACCCCGGCGCCGCCCCCGGTCCGCGCCCGCCCCCAGCTGAACAGCCCCCCATGAACCCGTCCTTCCATCGTTACGACGTCATCGTCATCGGCGGTGGCCACGCCGGCACCGAAGCCGCGCTGGCCGCGGCCCGCACCGGCGTGCGCACCCTGCTGCTGACCCACAACATCGAAACGGTGGGTGCGATGAGCTGCAACCCGGCCATCGGCGGCATCGGCAAGGGCCACCTGGTCAAGGAGATCGACGCGCTGGGCGGTGCGATGGCGCATGCCGCCGACCGCGCCGGCATCCAGTGGCGCACGCTCAATGCCTCCAAGGGCCCGGCCGTGCGCGCCACCCGCTGCCAGGCCGACCGCAACCTGTACCGCATGGCGATCCGCGCCATCGTCGAAGGCCAGGCCAACCTGACCGTGTTCCAGGCCGCCGTGGACGACCTGGTCATCGAAGGCGACGCCGTGCGCGGGGTCATCACCCAGACCGGGCTGCGCTTCGATGCCGAGGCCGTGGTGCTGACCGCCGGCACCTTCCTGGCCGGCAAGATCCATGTCGGCCCGACCCAGTACGCCGCCGGCCGCATGGGCGACCCGCCGGCCACCACGCTGGCCGCGCGCCTGCGCGAGCGCCCGTTCCAGGTGGATCGCCTGAAAACCGGCACGCCGCCGCGCATCGATGGCCGCTCGCTGGACTACAGCGTGATGGACGAACAGCCCGGTGATTCGCCGCGCCCGGTGATGTCCTTCCTCGGCTCGGTGGACGAGCATCCGCAGCAGGTCAGCTGCTGGATCACCCACACCACCGAACAGACCCACCAGATCATCCGCGACGCGCTGCACCGTTCGCCGCTGTACAGCGGCCAGATCGAAGGCATCGGCCCGCGCTACTGCCCGTCCATCGAGGACAAGGTGGTGCGCTTCGCCGAGAAGGCCAGCCACCAGATCTTCGTCGAACCCGAAGGCCTGGGCATCGTCGAGATCTATCCCAACGGCATCTCCACCTCGCTGCCGTTCGACGTGCAGCTGGAGATGGTGCGCAGCATCCGTGGCTTCGAGAACGCACACATCACCCGCCCCGGCTACGCGATCGAGTACGACTTCTTCGACCCGCGCGGGCTGAAGGCCTCGCTGGAAACCAAGCTGGTCAACGGCCTGTTCTTCGCCGGCCAGATCAACGGCACCACCGGCTACGAAGAGGCCGCCGCGCAGGGCCTGCTGGCCGGCCTCAACGCCGCACGCCAGGTGCGCGGGCTGGACGGCTGGTGCCCGCGTCGCGACGAGGCCTACCTGGGCGTGCTGGTGGATGACCTGATCACCCACGGCACCAACGAGCCGTACCGCATGTTCACCAGCCGCGCCGAGTACCGCCTGCAGCTGCGCGAGGACAATGCCGACCAGCGCCTGACCCCGACCGGCCGCGAAATGGGCCTGGTGGATGATCGCCGCTGGAGCGCGTTCGAGACCAAGCAGGCCGCCGTCGCCGCCGAGCGCGCGCGCCTGGGCGCACTGTGGGCAACCCCAGCCAACGCGCTGGGCCGCGAAGTGCAGGACACGCTGGGCGTGGCGGTCAGCCGCGAAACCAACGTGCTGGACCTGATCAAGCGCCCCGAGCTGGATTACGCCAAGCTGATGCAGGTGCCCTCGCTGGGCCCGGCAGTGGCCGATGGCAAGGTCGCCGAGCAGGTGGAGATCGGCGTGAAGTACGCCGGCTACCTGGACCGCCAGCGCGAGGAGATCGAGCGCCAGCAGCGGCATGAAGCCACGCCGATCGCTGAAGCCTTCGACTACACGACGGTGCGCGGGCTGTCGGCCGAAGCGCTGCAGAAGCTGGAGCGCGTACGCCCGCAGACCATCGGCCAGGCACAGCGCATTCCGGGCATGACCCCGGCAGCGATCTCGCTGCTGCTGGTGCACCTGGAGCGCGCACGCCGGGGACGCGTGGCGTAACACGAGCGCGATAGATGCCATCCACGCATGGCGTGGATCTACTGCAATGCTGCGCGCGATCCGCTGTTCCGCATACAGCATCGGCTACAGCTACGAACCGTAGCGGGTAGTGCCGGCCGCTGGCCGGCAACCGCAGAACTCCAGACATGACCTTGAGGTTGCCGGCCAGCGGCCGGCACTACCCTGCGGTGCGCGCGCGGCGTGCAGACCACGCAGGTATCATCGTCGTGAACGCCCTGATTTCCGGAGACTTCGATGAACCCGCTGCGCCCCTTCCGCGACAAGATGCCCGTCCTCGGCGAACGCGTGTACATCGATCCGGCCTGCACCATCATCGGCGACGTGGAGCTGGCCGATGACGTGTCGGTGTGGCCGGGCACGGTCATCCGCGGCGACGTCAACCATGTGCGTATCGGTGCACGCACGAACGTGCAGGACGGCACCATCATCCACGTCAGCCACCACAGCCCGTACAACAAGGCCGGCTACCCGACCCTGATCGGCGAAGGCGTGACCGTCGGCCACGGCTGCATCATCCATGCCTGCACGATCGGCGATTACAGCCTGATCGGCATGGGCGCCTGCATCCTCGATGGCGCCCGCGTGGAGCGCCATGGCTTCGTCGGCGCCGGTGCGGTGATCGGCCCCGGCAAGGTGGTGGGCGAAGGCGAGCTGTGGGTCGGCAACCCTGCACGACCGGCACGCACGCTCAGTGACAAGGAGATCGAGGCGCTGCATTACTCGGCCGACCACTACGTGCGGCTGAAGGACGAATACCGGGGCTGAGCCCCCGACGCTGCCATGCGGCTCTGCTAAAGTCTTGGCCCGACCAGGACCTGTCGAGACCCCCATGCCTGTGGCTGCCCGCCGGAGAGGACTCCGGCGCCCACAACGAAGGCCATCGCGCTGATGGCCGCACCGATGCTCGATACCTACCGCGAGGTGGTGACGCCGGAGGGTGTGCCGCTGCAGTTGCCTGCCGCCGGCCCGGTACCGCGGGCGATGGCCTGGCTGGTCGATCTTGGCGTGCGCATCGCGGCACTGGTGCTGGTGTCCATTCCGCTGGCGCTGCTGGACAAGTTCGGCTCCGGCCTCTACCTGGTGCTGATGTTCCTGGTCTACTGGGCCTACCCGATCGTCTGCGAAGCGTTGTGGGGGCGCACGCTGGGCAAGCGTGCGCTGGGGCTGCGCGTGCTGTCCCGCGATGGCGCGCCGGTAGGCTGGATGGCGGCGATCACCCGCAACCTGCTGCGCACGGTGGACATGCTGCCGTTCGGCTATGCGCTGGGCCTGATCAGCAGCCTGTTCGATCCGCATGGCCGCCGCCTTGGCGACCTGGTGGCGGGCACCGTGGTGGTGCACGCACCCGCGCTGTACCTGCCACCGCCGCCGACCATCGACAGCGTGCTGGCCCCGCCGCAGCCGCTGCGACCAGAGGAACAGGCTGCGTTGATGGCCTTCGCCGAGCGCGCGCCACGGTTGTCGGCGGCGCGCCAGCAGGAGCTGGCCGGTATTGCCGAGCCACTGACCGGCACCCATGGCCAGGTCGGCGTGCTGCGCCTGTATGCGATGGCCAACTGGCTGCTGGGGCGGCGATGAAGCAGGAACAGTTCGTCGCCCGCTACCAGCAGGAATGGCAGGACCTGGAGCAGTGGCTGCTGCTGCGTGCCGGTGCCTCACGCCGCACGCGCCGCAAGGCCAGCGGCCTGGCACTGGACGACACCACCTTCCCGCAGCGCTACCGGCGGCTGTGCCAGCAACTGGCGCTGGCCCGCGAACGCGGCTACAGCCCGCAGCTGGTGCAGCGCCTGCAGCAGCTCATGCAGCAGGGCCACAGCGTGCTGTACCGCACGCCGCCGACGCGCTGGCGGGGTGCCCTGGAGTTCCTGGTGGCCGATTTCCCGCTGCTGGTGCGCAGCCAGGCGCGCAGCATGTGGGTGGCGCTGGCGATGTTCGCGCTGCCGGCGGTGGCCTGCTTCGTGCTGGTGCAGGTCTATCCGGACCTGATCCACATGCTGATGGACAACCGCCAGATCGCCGAGATGGAGCGCATGTACGATCCCGCCGCCGAGCGCCTGGGGCGTGACAGCGGCACCGACTGGATGATGTTCGGCCACTACATCATGAACAACATCAGCATCGCCCTGCGCACCTTCGCCAGCGGACTGCTGGCAGGGCTGGGCACGCTGCTGGTGCTGTTGTTCAACGGCGTGATCATCGGTTCGGTGGCCGGTCACCTGCAGCACATCGGCCATGGCGACCCGTTCTGGCGCTTCGTGGTCGGCCACGGTGCCTTCGAGCTGACCGCGATCGTGATCGCCGGCGGTGCCGGTCTGCAGCTGGGCATGAAGCTGCTGGCACCCGGCCGGCGCAGCCGCCTGGATGCACTGGTCGAAGGCGGCCGCATCGGCGCACGGCTGTGCCTCGGCGTCGCCTTCATGCTGCTGGTGGCCGCCTTCATCGAAGCCTTCTGGTCCTCGCTTGCCGAAGTACCGGCGTGGGGCAAGTTCAGCGTGGCCGGTGTGTTGTGGGCCGGCGTGCTGCTGTGGCTGTGGCGCGGCGGACGTGGAGGCGGCCATGCGCATTGACCGCCTGGACGTGGCGCTGCGCGCCCGCAGTGGCTGGGAAGCGATGGAGCTGGGCACCGCCCTGTCCCGCCGTCACGCGCGTGCGCTGTGGGGCAGCTGGCTGCTGGCCAGTGCACCGCTGTTCGTGATCTTCAACGCGCTGGGCTGGTGGCTGGATGCCTTCGGCTGGGCCTGGCTGGCGATGTGGTGGTGCAAGCCGCTGTTCGAACGCGCGCCGCTGTACGTGCTGTCACGCGGCATTTTCGGTGAGCCGGTCGGCACGCTGGCCGCGCTGCGCGCGCAGCGCCACTGGGGCAACAGCGGCTTCTGGGGCTACCTGGGCTGGCGCCGCTTCAGCGTGCTGCGCAGCCTGTGCCTGCCGGTGAACCTGCTGGAAGGCAACACACCGGGCCAGCGCGGCCCACGCCGTCGTGCGGTGGCAGCCGGCGCAGCGGGCGCGGCACTGGTACTGACGGTGACCTGCCTGGCGTTCGAAGCCGTGTTGGTATCCGGCGCGATCGGTGCGGTGTTCATGTTCATGCCACTGGAGCTGATGTCCGAATCGTGGCGTGCGGCGTGGGACATGATTGGCAAGGACACGCCGGCATGGGCACGGCTGGGCTTCAACCTGGCGTGCTGGCTGGCCTCGGTGCTGATCGGCCCGTTCTTCGTCGGTGCGGGCTTTGGCCTGTACCTGAACCGTCGAACGCAGATGGAAGCCTGGGACGTCGAAATCGCCCTGCGCCGCCTGCGCGAGCGGCTGCTGCCGGCAGCATCGACGCTGGCGCTGCTGCTGTGGCTGGCACTGCCGCTGGTGTCCGCACCGGTGCATGCGCAGGACGCGCAGACGGTCACGGAGCAGGCCGGCGATGCCGAAGAGGACGAAGACAGTGCGGAAGAACCGGCCACCGCGGCCAACGACCCCGCCAATACGCCGGCAATGATCTTCGGTACAGCGCCGGTGGACACCGCCGGTTTTCGTCAGGCAGTGAACCGCGCCTATGAAGACCCGCTGCAGCGCCCGACCCGCCAGGTCACCCGCTGGAAGCCGATCGAGCAGGCCGAGGGAAAAAAAGAAGGAAGACAAGCAGCTGCAGCGTGACACCAACAGCAAAGGTGAACGCAAAGCGCGCAAGGACGGCATCGCCTGGCTGGCACGGCTGGCCGAATGGGGCCTTTGGGGCCTGCTCGGCATCCTGCTGCTGGTGCTGCTGCTGACCGCGCGGCTGTGGCTGCCGTGGCTGCGTGGCAGTGGCCGGCGCAAGGCCGACGCTGCACCGAAGGTGCTGGAGGAGCAGGTGGAGTTGCCGGTGGTGCTGCCGCCGGACGTGGCCACCCAGGCCGGCCTGCTCTGGGACCAGGGCCGGCCGCGGCAGGCGCTGGCCCTGCTGTACCGCGCCAGCGTGCGCACGGTGGGCGAGCGCAGCGGTATCGCGCTTCCACCCGGTGCCACCGAAGCGCAATGCCTGCGCGCATCGCGACGCATGCCCCAGGCCAGCGACCGTGACCTGTTCGCGCGCATCGTGCGCATGTGGCAGTACGCCGCCTACGGTGGCCGCCTGCCCAGCCGCGCCGATTTCGATGCATTGGCCGATACCCTGCGCCAGCAGTACGGATGGCAGGCATGAGTCCGCGCCTGTTCTGGTCGCTGCTGCTGGGCTTGCTGGTGCTGCTCGGTGTGCCGCTGACCATCCTCTACCTGCGCACGCACGAACGGGTGACCGAGACGATCCGGCTGCCCCCACAGGGCGAGGCCGCCTACAACCCACTGTACGTGCTGGGTCAGGCCCTGCGCGCCGATGGCATCGACGTGCATTCGCGACCGCGGCTGGAGTTGCAGCAGATGACGCTGGGGCGCCACGACACGGTGGTGCTGCTGCAGGACAGCAGCGAACTGCCGCCGCCCGTCGCCAGCGCACTGCTGGACTGGGTGGACGCTGGTGGCCACCTGCTGGTACGTACGCCGCCGCCGGCCGAGGACGATGCCGGCAGCACACAGGGCCCCCTGCTGGACCGGCTGGGCGTAGACAGCCTGTTCCAGCGCAGCGACTGCCAGGCCTTCCATGTCGACGACGATCCGGGCCACGTCGAATTCTGTGGTGGCCGCCGCTTCACCCTGGGCTTTGCCGCCAGTGCGCAGGCCGAACGCCGCTGGGGCACTGATCGCGACCTGGTGTTCGCGCGCCTGCGCCACGGCCAGGGCAGAGTGAGCGTGCTGGCCGACATGGAGTTCATGCGCAGCGAAGTGGACTCACCGGCAGCGCGCCTGGCGTCGGCAGGTGGCGGGGCCAGCGACGGCCTGCACGACGCGTCGCATCGCGACCTGACCCGCTACCTGCTCGATCCGAACTATGGCAAGGGTGCGGTCTGGCTGGTCTATGCCAGCCGCCCGCCGTCGCTGTGGTCGCGCATGTTCTATCAGGGCTGGCCGTTGTGGGTGCCGTTGCTGCTGGCCCTGCTGGGCTGGCTGTGGGGCCGTTCACAGCGCTTCGGCAGCCTGCTGCCGTCGCCGGTGCTGGAACGTCGTTCACTGCTGGAGCACGTGCGTGCCAGTGGCGAACTGCTGCTGCGCTTCGGTCACGGCATACGCCTGTACGAGGCCGTGCTCGCCCTGTTCCTGCACCGCCTGCGCCTGCGCGCACCGATTGCCGCCGCATTGGATGGTGCGCCGCGCGATCAGGCCATCGCCGAGCTGCTGAAGTGGCCGCAGGGCCGCGTCGCCAGCGCGCTCACGCCCCCACCGCCGCACGATTCCTCCGCCCTGCGCGAGCGCATCCGCTTGCTGCTCCAGATGAGATCCCTGCTATGACTGAAGTCCCCGAGCTGCCGGCGGCTGCCAACGCCCGCCTGATCGAACGCGTCGATGCCATCCGCGATGCCGTCGGCCACGCCTTCATCGGCCAGGCCGATGTGCTGGACCAGATCCTGGTGGCGCTGCTTGCCGGTGGTCACGTGCTGATCGAGGGCGTGCCCGGGCTGGGCAAGACCCTGCTGGTGCGCGCACTGGCACAGGCCCTGGAGCTGGATTACGGGCGTGTACAGTTCACCCCCGACCTGATGCCCAGCGACGTCAGCGGCCACGCGGTGTACGACCCGAAGAGCGAGAGCTTCAAGATCCGCCGCGGCCCGGTGTTCACCAACCTGCTGCTGGCCGACGAGATCAACCGTGCACCCGCCAAGACCCAGTCGGCGCTGCTGGAAGTGATGCAGGAAGGCCAGGTGACCATCGAAGGCAAGGCCTTCACCCTGGCGCCGCCGTTCATGGCGCTGGCCACGCAGAACCCGCTGGAGCAGGAAGGCACCTACCCGCTGCCGGAAGCACAGCTGGACCGCTTCCTGCTGAAGGTGCTGATCGACTACCCGCAGCTGGAGGACGAGAAGCGCATGGTGACCGCGATCACCAGCGGCCGTGCCGCCAGCGATTTCGACCTGAGCCAGGTACCACGCGTGCTCGGTGCTGGTGAGCTGCTGGAACTGCAGCGCGCCACTGCTGCGATCACCGTCGACGACGAAGTGATCGACTACGCGGTGCGGATTGTGGCGGCCACAAGGCAGTGGCCGGGTATCGCGGTCGGCGCTGGCCCGCGTGGCAGCATCGCGCTGGTGCGTGCCTCGCGCGCGCAGGCGGTGCTGGCCGGTCGTGATTTCGTCACTCCGGATGATGTGCGCGACATCGCACGCCCGGCGCTGCGCCACCGCATCGCGCTGGCCCCGGAACTGCAGATCGAAGGCCAGGACGCCGACGACGTGCTGGGCGCGCTGCTGGCCAAGGTGGAAGCGCCGCGCCGATGAGGCCGGCCCCGCTGCTGCTGGCACTGCTGCTGGCCTGGGCTGCCCAGGGCGGTCTGGTGCTGGGCGGTCTGCTGCCGCGCTGGAGCTGGGCGCTGGCGGCGCTGGCGATTGCCGTGCCGGCGCTGATGGATCTGTGGCGCCAGTGGCGGCGTCCGTCGCCGCAGGTGCAGCGCGAACTGCCCGAAGCGCTGGCACTGGGCGTGCGCCGCGAGGCTGCACTGCGGCTGCAGGCGGACGCACCGATGACGGTGCAGGTGTTCGACCTGGTCCCCGGCGGCTGGCCGCTGGAATCACTGCCGCAGCGCGTGCGCCTGCAGGCCGGCAGTGCCTCCACCCTGCACTACCACTTGCAGCCGCTGCAGCGTGGGCATTTCCGCTTCGAAGGCGTGCACCTGCGCATGCGTTCGCCGTGGCGGCTGTGGTGGCAGCAACGCACGCTGCCGCCCGCACTGGACGTGCGGGTCTATCCGAACTTCGTGCCGCTCACCCGCTTTGCCCTGTTCAGTGCCGACCAGGCCTCGCGGCTGGTCGGTGCACACGTGAAGCGCCGCCGCGGTGAAGGCACCGACTTCCACCAGATGCGCGAGTACCGCATCGGCGACAGCCTGCGCCAGCTCGACTGGAAGGCCACCGCGCGTGCGCGCAAGCTGATCTCGCGCGAATACCAGGACGAGAAGAACCAGCAGCTGCTGCTGATGCTCGACAGCGGTCGGCGCATGCTGGCCAGCGAAGGCGGGCTCTCGCACTTCGACCATGCCTTGAACGCCTCGCTGGTGGTGGCCTACCTGGCGTTGCGCCAGGGCGACGCCGCCGGCCTGTTCGCCACCGGTGGCGAGCGCCGTTGGGTGGCGCCGCAGCGCGGCATGGGCACCGTCGAGCACCTGCTGCGCGCCAGCTACGACCTGCAGCCGCGCGCGGTGGCCACCGACTACCTGGCCGCCGCCACCGAAGTGTCGCTGCGCCAGCGCCGGCGTGCGCTGGTGATGCTGGTCAGCAACGTGCGCGACGAAGACATCGAAGACCTGCTGGCGGCGGTGCGCCTGCTGCAGCAGCGCCACCTGGTATGCGTGGCCAGCCTGCGCGAGCGTGAGCTGGACGGCGTGCTGGACAGCGAAGTGCAGACACTGGAAGACGCCACCCAGGCCGGTGCAGCGGCGCTGTACCTGCAGCAGCGCGCGAAGGCGCACGAGGCGCTGCGCAGCGAGAAGGTGATGGTGCTGGACGTAACCGCCGATGCCCTGCCCGGTGCTCTGGTGGAACGCTACCTGGCGGTGAAGCGCGAAGGGCTGCTCTGATACCAGCGATAGATCTGGTGGGAGCCAACAACGGTTGCCGGCCAGCGGCCGGCACTACCCCTGCAACAACCGACGCTTCGCTCTGGCAGGTGCCAACCTTGGTTGGCACGAAACCCACGGCGCCGACCAAGGTCGGCATCTACCAACGGCGATTGCCGGCCAGCGGCCGGCACTACCCCTGCAACAACCGACGCATCGCTCTGGTAGGTGCCAACCTTGGTTGGCACGAACCCACAGCGCCGACCAGGGTCGGCATCTACCAACGGCGATTGCCGGCCAGCGGCCGGCACTACCCCTGCAACAACCGACGCACCGCTCTGGTGGGTGCCAACCTTGGTTGGCACGAACCCACAGCGCCGACCAGGGTCGGCATCTACCAACGGCGATTGCCGGCCAGCGGCCGGCACTACCCCTGCAACAACCGACGCACCGCTCTGGTGGGTGCCAACCTTGGTTGGCACGAACCCACAGCGCCGACCAGGGTCGGCATCTACCAACAGCGGTAGCCGGCCAGCGGCCGGCACTACCCCTGCAACAGCCGATGCATCACTCTGGTAGGTGCCAACCTTGGTTGGCACGAACCCACAGCGCCGACCAAGGTCGGCATCTACCAACGGCGATTGCCGGCCAGCGGCCGGCACTACCCCTGCAACAGCCGACGCATCGCTCTGGTGGGTGCCAACCTTGGTTGGCACGGAATCAACGGCGCCGACCAAGGTCGGCCACTACCCACAGCGGTTGTTCTACGACCGGCGTCGGTTGCCCACGCCGGCCCGGGGGCGCCGCACCGTCATCAGACGTAGATCCGCGTCGGCGCCTCATCAACGATCGCGTGCGGCACGAAGCGCGCGCTGTCGCGGGTGATCGCACTGTCGTCCTCGCGGATGCCGATGCCGCAGGCGTGGTCACCCACCACCCAGCTGCCGATCAGCGGGTAGCCGCCTTCGAAGCGGGTCAGCGGATGCGCACGCTGGATGATCGCCGGGCCGTCGTAGGGACCGTCGCTGCGCTGGGTGCTGCCATCGGCCAGGTGCATCTCGATGTTGGCGCCTTCGCGCGAGAACAGCGGCTTGCGCACCCAGCCCGAGGCCAGCGTGCTGCCGTCATCGAAATGCGCTTCCAGCAGGTTCGGATGGCCCACGTTGCGCTGCCACAGCAGCGGCAGGATGCCCTTGTTGCTCAGCACCGCCTTCCACGCCGGCTCCAGCAGCTGCACGCCCGAACCGGGCAGCGCGCGGCCGAACTCTTCCGCCATCAGGTCTTCCAGCGGGTACAGCTTGAACAGCGTGCCGATCACCGAATCGTCCAGCGCGGTGAAGCGGCCGTCCTCGGACAGGCCGATATCCTCGATGGCGATGGCCTGGCCATGCAGGCCGGCCTGCGACGCACAGTCGCGCAGGTAGTCGACGGTGCCGCGGTCTTCTTCCGAACTGCCCACGGCGCTGAAATACAGCGGTGGCGGCAACTGCGTGGCCAGTTCGCCGAAACGTTCGACCAGCGCTTCGTGGATCGCGTTGAACTGGTCGGCATGCTGCGGCAGGCGACCGGCGTTGCGCTGGTCTTCCAGCCACTGCCACTGGAAGAAGCTGGCCTCGAACAGCGAGGTCGGCGTGTCGTAGTTCAGTTCGTACAGCTTGGCCGGGCCGGTACCGTCGTAGGCCAGGTCCAGGCGACCGTACAGATGCGGCTGGCGCTGGCGCCAGCTGTTGGCGATCCAGTCGCGGTAATGCGACGGAATCGCCAGCTGGTCCATCAATCGTTCGCTGCCGATGACATCACCGACCAGGTCCAGCGCCATCCGGTGCAGCTCGGCGCTGGGGTCTTCGATGTCCTGTTCGATCTGGCGCAGGGTGAAGGCGTAGTACGCGCTTTCATCCCAATACGGCTGGCCGTCGATGGTGTGGAAGCGGAAACCCGCTTCATCCGCACGTGCCCGCCACTGGGCACGCTCGGCAATCCGGATGCGCTGCATGGGTCGATCAGCCGCCGTAGCTGCCGCTGGTGCTGCGGCGTGCGCTGGTGTTGCCGAAGCCACCACGGCTGGCGGTGACCGCACGGTTCGGCTCGCTGGTGACCGGGGCCAGGCCGGCCTTGCCCGCGCCGATGCCGCTGGCGGTGTTCAGGCCACCGGTACCGCCCGGTGCCGGACGCGCCCATCCAGCGCTCTTGTCCTGGTAGGCCGGCGCCGCCGCCGGCGCCTGCGGCGCGAGGCCGCCGCGGTTGCTCAGCATCTGCGACATGAAGAAGCCCATCATCATCGGGCCGATGAACGAGGTACCGGCCGAGGTGTGCTGCTGCACGCACTGTTCCGGCTTGTAGTCCTTCTCGCAGGCTTCCTTGCTGGCGTACTTCGGCGCCGCATCGGCGGCCTGCTTCTGCGCTTCGGCGAAGGCATTGCGGCACGACGAGGGATCGCCGGTGGCCTCGGTGCAGGCCTCCACCGAGGTGTACAGGCCTTCCTGCACCTTCACCTCCGGCTCCTTCTGGCAGGCGGTGAACAGCAGCGGCGCAGCGCTCATCAGCAGCAGCGCGGTGGTGCGGGAACGTTTCATGGCCTCATGCCCTGTCGACGGATCAATGCCCCAATGATGCCAAATCCGGACCAGCAACCGGAATCGGCAAAGTCCGAAAGATGAACGGACTTTCATTTTCGTCGGGCATTGGGGTCAGAGCCCATCGCGCCGCGATGGGATCCGACCCCGGGCGGCGCACCGCTCTGGCAGGTGCCAATCTTGGTTGGCACACACGGCACGGCGCCGACCAAGGTCGGCATCTACCGAAAACGGGTGGTTGCAGCAGCAACCGAAAAAATTGGCCATGATCGGGCGACCCCCACGTTGTACGGCCCGCCCGTTCCGCCAGCCATGCCTGAATACCGCTCCCGCACCTCCACCGCCGGCCGCAACATGGCCGGCGCCCGCGCCCTGTGGCGTGCCACCGGCATGAAGGACGGCGACTTCCACAAGCCGATCATCGCCATCGCCAACTCCTTCACCCAGTTCGTGCCCGGCCACGTGCACCTGAAGGACCTCGGCCAGCTGGTCGCGCGCGAGATCGAACAGGTCGGCGGCGTCGCCAAGGAATTCAACACCATCGCCGTGGACGACGGCATCGCGATGGGCCACGACGGCATGCTGTATTCGCTGCCCAGCCGCGAGATCATCGCCGATGCCGTGGAGTACATGGTCAACGCGCACTGCGCCGACGCGCTGGTGTGCATCAGCAACTGCGACAAGATCACCCCCGGCATGCTGATGGCCGCGCTGCGCCTCAACATCCCGGTGGTGTTCGTCTCCGGCGGGCCGATGGAAGCGGGCAAGACCAAGCTGTCCGAGCACAAGCTGGACCTGGTCGATGCGATGGTGGTGGCCGCCGATGACAGCGCCTCCGACGAGAAGGTCGCCGCGTTCGAGCGCAGCGCCTGCCCCACCTGCGGCTCCTGCTCGGGCATGTTCACCGCCAACTCGATGAACTGCCTGACCGAAGCGCTGGGCCTGTCGCTGCCGGGCAATGGCACCACGCTGGCCACCCATGCCGACCGCGAGGCGCTGTTCCGCCGCGCCGGCCGCCTGATCGTCGAACTCTGCCACCGCTGGTATGGCGGCGAAGACCCGAGCGCGCTGCCGCGCGGCATCGCCACCCAGGCCACGTTCGCCAACGCGATGACCCTGGACATCGCCATGGGCGGTTCCACCAACACCATCCTGCATCTGCTGGCTGCCGCGCAGGAAGCGGAGGTCGACTTCGACCTGACCCACATCGACGCGCTGTCGCGGCGCGTACCGCAGCTGTGCAAGGTGGCGCCGAACACGCCGAAGTACCACATCGAGGACGTGCACCGCGCCGGCGGCGTGTTCGGCATCCTCGGTGAACTGGACCGCGCCGGCCTGCTCGAAACCACGGTGCCGACCGTGCACAGCGCCAGCCTGGCCGAAGCACTGGAACGCTGGGACGTGGTGCGCAGTGACAACGACACCCTGCATACCTTCTTCAAGGCTGGCCCGGCCGGCATCCCCACCCAGGAAGCCTTCAGCCAGGCCACGCGCTGGCCGACGCTGGACGTGGACCGCGCCGAGGGCTGCATCCGCTCGCTGCAGCACGCGTATTCGCTGGAAGGCGGGCTGGCCGTGCTGCGCGGCAACCTGGCCATCGATGGCTGCGTGGTGAAGACCGCCGGCGTGGACGAGTCGATCCATGTGTTCGAAGGCCCCGCGCGCGTCTACGAAAGCCAGGACGCCGCCGTCGCCGGCATCCTCGCTGACGAGGTGCAGCCGGGCGAGGTGGTGGTCATCCGCTACGAAGGCCCGAAGGGCGGCCCCGGCATGCAGGAGATGCTGTACCCGACCAGCTATCTGAAATCGAAGGGGCTGGGCAAGCAATGTGCGCTGCTCACCGATGGCCGCTTTTCCGGCGGAACCTCGGGCCTGTCGATCGGCCATGTCTCGCCGGAAGCCGCCAGTGGCGGTGTCATCGGCCTGGTGGAAAACGGCGACCGCATCCGCATCGACATCCCGGCGCGCCGCATCGATCTGCTGCTGGATGAGGCCACGCTGGCCCAGCGCCGCGCCGACGCCGATGCCCGCGGCTGGAAGCCGCGCGCACCGCGCCCGCGCAAGGTCACCAGCGCGCTGAAGGCTTACGCGCTGCTCGCCACCAGCGCCGACAAGGGCGCCGTACGCAACACCGCCCTGCTGGGCGATTGACCCCCGTGCGGTAGTGCCGGCCGCTGGCCGGCATCTGCACTGCGACGCCCCACATCAATGAGGTTGCCGGCCAGCGGCCGGCGCTACCCCTCCTGATCCGTTATGGTGGTCCAGGAAGTCACCAACACGGAGGTTGAGATGATGTTGCTTTCCTTTGCGCTGGCCGCTGCCATGGGCACGTCAGCCGAACCGCCCAAAGCCCCGGACTGCAGCTACGACCGTGCCGCGATGCTGGCGATGGAACCTGGCCGATTCGATCAGGATCTGGCAGGTGGCTGGCGCCCGCTGGCCGACCGTGGCTGTACCCGCGAAGCGGCCGACCTGCTGTCCGCCTACGGCGCTCTGCCCAAGGCAGAAGGCAACGTCATCATCACCTGGCACGAGGGCCAGCTGCGCGCGGAGCTGGGGCAGACCGCGCAGGCGATCACGCTGATGGAACGCAGCCACAAACCCGTGAACGCGGGCGACCCGGGTTACTGGAATGCCTACGTGGACGGCATGGTCGCGTTCCTGCGCCAGGACCGCAGCGCCCTGGAGAAGGCTCGTGCGAGGCTGGTCGCGATACCGACGCCCACCGCGATGGCGGAGAACATCAAGGACGGTCGCTACCAGTTCACCACCGAAGGCGGGCAGCAGGTGCAGATGCCGTGGCCGCCCAACCTGGATGTGCTTGATGGGCTACTGCGCTGCTTCGGCAAACCCTACATGGAGGCCTATGGGCCAGGCTGCCGGACGCCTGAAACAGGCACCCGGTAACCACCAAGCGCCGCTGTCCGATCGTCAGCCCGTGCGGTAGTGCCGGCTGCTGGCCGGCATCTGTACAGTGCTCGCAAAAAAGGGGACGGAGGGAATTAAGTCGTTTTTGCCATAAACGACTTAATTCCCTCCGTCCCCTTTTTGCTACTGGTCAGCCGATCACGCGCTTGAACGGGGGCAGCGCGTCGATGATGCGCTTGCCGTAGCGGCGGGTCAGCAGTCGCGAATCAAGAATGACCACGCGGCCGGTGTCGGTGGAGGTGCGGATCAGGCGGCCGGCGAACTGGGTCAGCGTGCGCAGCGCGTGCGGAATCGCGATCAGGTTGAAGGCATTGAGGCCACGCCCCTCGAACCACTCACTGAGCGTGGCGGTCTGCGGATCGGTCGGCACCGCGAACGGCACCTGGGTGATTACCACCGTGGTGCAGGCCTCACCGGGCAGGTCGAGGCCTTCGCCGAACGAATTCAGGCCGAACAGCACCGAGCCTTCGCCTGCCGCCACGCGCCGCAGATGCTCGTCGATCAGCCGGGTCTTGGACATCTCGCCCTGCACCAGCACCTGCTTTCGGCGCGCGGCCGACATCAGCCCGGCTACCTTCTCCATCTTCCAGCGCGAGGTGAACAGCACCATCGAGCCCTTGGCCCAGTCCAGTTCGGTGTCCAGGTAGCGCGCCACTTCGCGCGGGTGCCCTTCGCGATCGTCCGGGGTGACCGGGAACTTCGGCACGATCAGCTCGGCCTGGTTGGGCAGGTCGAACGGCGACGACAGCGAGACCATCTCGGCCTCTTCGGGAATGCCGTTGTCGATCGCCAGCGACTGGAAGTCGCCACCGCCGGTCAGCGTCGCCGAGGTCATCACCACCGAGTCCACTTCATCCCACAGCAGCTTGCGCAGCACGTGCGCGGCCGACACCGGCGAGCCATGCAGCACCAGGTCGCCGTCGCGGGTGGCGGTGACCCAGCGCGCCATCGGCGGCGCGCCGTCCTTGTCCTCGCGGCGCCAGGCCTGCCACAGGTTGTACTGCTGCTCGATCATTTCCAGCGCCATGCCCAGGTTGCGCTGCAGGCGCTCGCGCGCGGCATCGTCCGGCTTGCCCTTGGCGACCTGCGCGGTGGCGGCATGCGCCCAGTTGTAGAGGCTGCGGGTGTCGTCGGCCAGCGCTTCGATCGGCTCGCGCCAGGCCTCGGGCAGACGACCATTGGCGGCGCGCCACATCGGTTCCTCGTCGGCCGGTGCCGGCATCCACACCCGCTCGACGTGGTCGCGGAACGCGCGCAGCTGCTTGGCCACGTTGCTGGCCACCTCGATCGCCTCGTTCGGCAACAGGTTGCCCAACCGATCCTTGTCGACCGCGCGGTAGGCGCCGGCGATCAGGATCTGCAGGCGGCCGGTGCGCTTGGCCATCTCGTCCAGCGCCAGGCTGGCCGCGCCCTGGTCGATCGCCACGTTGCCGATGTGATGGCCTTCGTCCAACACCAGCAGCATGTCCGACGGCGGGGCGATCAACGGCTGGCCGTTGTCGCTGTCACCGATCGACAGCGCCGACAGCAGCAGCGCGTGGTTGGTGACCACGATCTGTGCGTCGCGCACCGTATTGCGCGAACGCAGCACCGCGCACTGCGCCGAATAGGCACAGCGGCGCCCGGCGCAACCCGAAGCCGGCGTGGTGATGCGGCTGCGCAGGCCGGGGCTGATGGTCTCCGGCGCGTTGTCGATGTCGCCATCCCAGCTGCCACCGGTGAAGGCATCGGTCAGGCGCTTGGCGATGTCCATCTCGATCGGCGCCAGTGGCCGGTCGAACAAGGGTGCGTCGTCCTCGAACATGCCACCCTGCGAGCCCTCGCCCTGCGCTTCGGCAGCATTGCGCGTGCACAGGTAGCGGGTACGGCCCTTGGCCAGCGCGACGGTCGCTTCCAGGCCGGTGGCTTTCAGGAAATTCGGAATGTCGCGCTCGACCAGCTGCGACTGCAGCGCCACGGTGCCGGTGCTGATCACCAGCTTCTTCTTGCTGGCCAGCGCGATCGGTACACCTGCAGTGAGGTAGCCCAGGCTCTTGCCGACGCCGGTGGGCGCTTCGACCACGCCGACGCCACCGCTTTTCGACAACGCACGCGACACCACGCCGATCATCTGGCTCTGCGAGCGGCGGGTGGAGAAGCCGGGGGTATTGGCCTGCAGCGTCGTGTACGCCTTGCGGATCGCGTCCTTCAAGGTGTCATCGAGCGTGCGCGGAGCGGCGACGGTTTCGGTCACGCCGGGAAGTACCGTGGCTGGATCAGGCCGGTCATTGTCGCATGGCCGGCCGCGTTCACCGTCGCTGGCACCCTGAACGGGCCAGCGACGACGCCAGGCGGCGGTCACGGTCCGATGGGCGGACCGCCCAAGGGCCAGATACGCCGGGCATGGCCCGGCGCTACCGGTCAGGATGCCGGGATCGTGCGGGTACGCAGCAGGCGCACCAGGGCCCACACCAGCAGCACCACGCCGATGGCCTCGACCATCGCCAGCGCGAAGTGCAGCACGCCAAGGATGGCACTCATGCCCGAGATGGCGTCGAAGTTGCCGCTGTTGATCAACCACATCGGCAGGATGCCGGCGGCCATGCCGCCGAGGCTGGACAGCAGCAACAGCACCAGGCCGACCAGGGCGCCGGTGCGGGTGGCATCGCGCGGTGCGCCGACCACCCAGACCAGGCCCACGCACAGTGCGATCAGCACCGGCAGGCGCACGCCCACGATGCTCAGCACCGTCACCATCAGGGTCGTGTTGTCCATCGATCAGTCCTCGCCGGCCAGCACGGCCGAGCCCTGCCGCAGCGTCTGGTAGACCTCGTCGGTCTGCGGACGCACACCGTGCCACTGCAGGAAGCTCTCGGCGGCCTGCTCGACCAGCATGCCCAGGCCATCCACGGTATTGCGGCAGTTCGCCGAACGCGCCCAGGCCAGGAAGGCGATGGCGGCCTCGCCGTAGTTCAGGTCGACGGCGGTGGTCATCGAGTTGACCAGCGACAGCGGCAGCTTGAACTCAACGTCGCGGTCGCGGCCGGCCGAGGTGGCATTGACGATCAGTTCGAAGTCGCCCAGCTCGCGCAGGTCTTCCCAGTAGCGGCTGATCGCGCGGCCCGGTTCGCCCATCGCGTCGATCAGTTCATCGGCGCGTTCCGGCGTGCGGTTGACCACCACCAGCTCAGTGATTCCAGCATCGAGGAAGGCCGGAGCGACGCTGCGCGCGGAGCCGCCGGCACCGATCAGCAGCATGCGGCGGCCGCGCAGGTCCAGGCCGTGGCGGTCGGTCAGGTCGCGCACCAGGCCGATGCCGTCGGTGGTGTCACCGTGCCAGCGGTCGCCCTTGCGCAGCAGCGTGTTGACCGAACCGGCGCGGCGCGCACGTGCAGTCAGCGTGGTGCACACCGAGAACGCGGCTTCCTTGTGCGGCGAGGTGACGTTGGCGCCGACGCCGCCCTCTGAGGCGAACGCCTCCAGGCCGGCCAGGAACGCATCCGGGGCCAGGTCGATCGCGCGGTAATCCACCGCGATGCCTTCCTGGCGACCGAACGTCGCGTGGATCTGCGGCGACTTCGAGTGGGCAACGGGGTGTCCGAAGACGGCGTAACGGTCGGTCATGGAATCCTCAAGCTGGCTAGACTGATGCTCTTTCGTGCACGGACCCGGATGATGCGCATCACCCCGCCCCTGCTGGTGCTTGCCGCCAGTCTACTCTCTGCCCCCGTGGCGATGGCGTTGAACGAGTACGGCATCGAAGGCATGGGCGTGGTCTCGACCCGTGCCGACGAGGGCCGCGCCACGATCAGCGCCGATGGCCAGCGCATCGTTTTCGCCCGCCGTGGCGAGGCCGGTTGGGGCCTGTGGGAGGCGCGCGTGGTGGACGGCCGCTGGCAGCAGGCGCAGGCCTTGCCGGTAGGCGTGGCCGGTGAAGCCCATGATCCCTACTTCAGCCGCGACGGCCGCTGGCTGCTGTTCGCGGCCGGCCGCGAGGGCAAGCTGGCGCTGTATCGGGCCGCTCTCGCCACCGATGGCCAACTGGGTACCGCGCAGCTGCTGGCGGGCGACGCGGGCCGCCGGGAAGAGCGCGGGCCGGCCCTGAGCGCGGATGGCAGGCAGCTGTTGTTTGCCCGCCAGCAGGGCCGTGGTGCCGGCTGGGACCTGTTCGTGGCGACGCTGGATGCGCAGGGACTGCGTGGCCCGGCCAGCGCACTGAGCGCGTTGAACAGTGCCGACGACGAGACCGACGGCGACTGGCTGGGGCATGACGGCGCCGTGGTGTTCAGCCGCGGCAACGGCACGACCACGCAGGTGTGGAGCAGCGGCTGTGCGTGGACCGGTGCGGCGCTGCAGCCATTGGGGCTGTCGTTCAACCAGGCCAGCGGCTGGACCGGCGCGCCGGTGATCGACAACGCCAAGCCGGGCGAGATGATGGTCGCCAGCAGTGCGGCGAAGGCACCGCGTGCCGGTGGCGTGGACGTGTACCGGTTGGCGGTGCCGAAGGTGGTGGCGGTTGCGGGGTGCGTGCCGGGCGCACGGTGACGGCAAACGCCAACCAAGGTTGGCGGCTACCAGGGCGATGGAGGCGCCAGGTGCGTGCGGTAGATCCACGCCGTGCGTGGATGGCCGTTTGGTAGATGCCAACCTTGGTTGGCATGCGGGAAAGTGCCAACCAAGGTTGGCACCCACCCGTCAGCGCGACAACACCTTGGCGCGCTGCTGCTCGTACTCGATCTCGCTCAGCTGGCCATTGTCCTTGCGCTGGTTCAGCGCGGCCAGTTCGGCCTGCACGCTGTCCGGCAGGGCCTGCTCACGGGCCACGTGGCGCGCGGCGGAGAGCTGCTCCGGCGGGCGCTTGCCGGCCCGCCAGGCGGCGATGAAGACACCGACGATGATGGCGCCGAACACCAGCGTACCGGTGCCCCAGATCAGCCATTGCATCCACCCCAGTTCGGGTCCCATCGCGCAGTCCTCCGTCTATCGTGGCGCTATTGTCAGCGCTCGCGCAGCCATCGCGCCACCTGCGGCGCGAAATAGGTCAGCACGCCATCGGCACCGGCCCGCTTGAAGCCCAGCAGCGACTCCAGCACGCAGGCGCGCTCGTCCAGCCAGCCGTTGGCGAAGGCGGCCTTCATCATCGCGTACTCGCCACTCACCTGGTAGGCGAAGGTTGGCACGCCGAATTTCTCCTTCACCCGGCGCACCAGGTCCAGGTACGGCATGCCCGGCTTGACCATCACCATGTCGGCGCCCTCTTCCAGGTCCAGCGCGATCTCGCGCAGGGCCTCGTCGCCGTTGGCAGGGTCCATCTGGTAGGTCTTCTTGTCGGCCTTGCCGAGGCTGGCGGCGCTGCCCACCGCATCACGGAACGGACCGTAGAACGCCGAGGCGTACTTGGCCGAGTAGGCCATGATGCGCACGTTGATGTGGTTGTCGGCATCCAGCGCACGACGGATCGCGCCGATGCGGCCGTCCATCATGTCCGACGGCGAGACGATGTCCACACCGGCCTCGGCGTGCGATACCGACTGCTTGACCAGCGCCTCGACGGTGATGTCGTTCAGCACATAGCCCTTGTCGTCGATGATGCCGTCCTGGCCGTGGGTGGTGTACGGGTCCAGCGCCACGTCGGTCATCACCCCCAGTTCCGGGAAGCGCGACTTCAGCGCGCGGATCGCACGCTGCGCCAGGCCGTCCTCGGCCCACGCCGCCGATGCATCCAGCGACTTCAGCGACGGGTCGATCACCGGGAACAGGTCGATCACCGGAATGCCCAGCTCCAGCGCCTCTTCGGCCACCTTCAGCAGTTCTTCGATCGACAGCCGCTCCACGCCCGGCATCGACGGCACCGCGGTGCGGCCAGCCAGTTCGTGCACGAACACCGGGTAGATCAGGTCGTCGGTGGTCAGCGTGTTCTCGCGCATCAGGCGGCGCGAGAACTCGTCATGGCGCATGCGGCGCGGGCGGTAAAGCGGGTGGGACATGGCAGGCTCCGAGGAGTGGCTATTGCAACAGGTAGCCCTGCGGCAGCAGGGGTTCGGGCAATGGGCGTTCGCCGAGCGCGTCGAGCTGGTCGATCTCGATCGTGCGCACCAGCGCGTCCAGCGGCAGGTCATTCGGCTCCAGGCCGAACGGGTCTTCCATTTCTTCGCCCAGCTGGTCCAGGCCGAAGAAGGCATAGGCCAGCACCGCCGACAGCACCGGCGTGCCCCAGCCCAGCGAACTGGCCAGGCCGAACGGCAGCAGCACGCAGAACATCCACGCGCAGCGGTGCAGCAGCAGGGTGTAGGCGAACGGCAGCGGTGTGGTGAGAATGCGCTCGCAGCCGGCCTGGATCGACGACATCGCGTGCAGGCGTTCTTCCAGCTGGGTGTAGAGGATCGGGTCGAGGTCACCGGCACGCAGGGCCTGCGCCAGTTCCGCAGCGATCATCGAGAGCAGCGCGTCGGGCACGTTCTCGCGCTGCCCGAGTTGTTCGCGCTGGCGCTTGTCCAGCCACGGCAGGGCCATCAGCGCCACGATGCGCCCGCGCAGGCGACCGGCCAGTGCATGGGCGAAGGCGGTGGTGAGGTAGGCGATGCGGCGGCGGCGGCCGGTGTCATCGGCCAGCAGCAGGTTCACCTGGCGGGCCAGCGAGCGCGATTCGTAGACCAGCTGGCCCCACAGCTTGCGGCCTTCCCACCAGCGCTCGTAGCAGGCGCTGTTGCGGAAGCTGAGGAAGATCGACAGGACCAGGCCGAGCAGGGTGAACGGCGTGACGGAAACGCGTTCGATGCCGGTGGGCGGCGCCAGTTCCACCACCGCAGCCACGGCAATGGACAGGATCAGGATGGCCAGCACCTTGGGCGCGATCGCTTTGACGATCGAACCGCGCAGGATGTAAAGCAGTTGCCAGCCGTGGGGACGGGGTCGGATGATCATGGGGCAGCCGCGCCGGGCGCGGATTCACAGGCACGCGGGGGGCTCGCGCAGCCATTCATTGTACGCCCCTGCCCGGCCATGGGCCGTGCGCCTGCGACGCCCTGTCGCACCCGGGTGCGGGCTCAGATCACGCCGCCACCCAGGCCAAGGCGCAGGATGCCCACCACCACCACGATGCCGTTCAGGACCAGGCCGGCCCAGGCCCGGCCGCGCTTGCTCGGGTGGGTGAACAGGATGCCGAGCGCGGCGATCACCGCGCCCACCGCAGCGAACGGGATCAGGAACCAGTTGCCCCAGCCCAGCAGTGGAATCAGCGCCAGGATCATCCACAACAGCGCCAGTACGCCCCACAACAGACTGATCACACCCATGCCGCTCTCCCGCAGTTGGTTCCTGCCCCAACCATAGACGTTCCCGTTGCCGCCGCCTACTGCCATTGGCGAGGCTGTCACCCCCGCCGTGCTAGCGTGCTGCCGTGCGTGCCCTGGCCCGGGTGTTGGCGCCGATTCAGAGTGGCCCGCCGATGATCGCAACCAGTCCTACAGGGGTCGTGCCATGAACATCCGTTGGGCCGCGTTGGCGGCCATCCTGCTGGTCGCCGCTGGCTGTGCCAGTACCTCCAAGGTGATGCTGGGCCGCGCCCGCGCACCGATCGATCCGGCGCTGGTGCAGATCTATTCGACGCCACCGGCCGGTTCCCAGGAAATCGCCCAGCTGGAATCGGCGTCCGCCGTCGGCTTCGGCACCCAGGGCCAGACCGATGCCGCCGTGGCACGCCTGAAGCGCGAGGCCGCCGCGCTCGGCGCCAATGGCGTGGTGTTGATGGGCGTGGGCAGCAGTGGCTCGCCGGTGGGCATGTCGGTCGGCGCCGGCACGTTCGGTTCGCACGTCGGTGGCGGCGTCGGCATCGGTATTCCGACCACGCAGAAGCGCGCCGCCGGCGTCGCGATCTGGGTGCCGAATCCGGCACCGCCCGCGCGGTTGCCGACACAAGTGATCACACCGCAGCCGCAGCGGTGACCCGAGAGGGTCACCGCCGGTAGTGCCGGCCGCTGGCCGGCAACCTCAGGAATCCTCTCTGCCCAAGGGAAATGCCGGCCAGCGGCCGGCACTCCCCCTGCAACAACCGACGCATCGCTCTGGTAGGTGCCAACCTTGGTTGGCACGAAACCCACAGCGCCGACCAAGGTCGGCATCTACCAACGGCAATTGCCGGCCAGCGGCCGGCGCTACCCCTGCAACAACCGACGCATCGCTCTGGTAGGTGCCAACCTTGGTTGGCACGAAACCCACAGCGCCGACCAAGGTCGGCATCTACCAACGGCGATTGCCGGCCAGTGGCCGGCACTACCGGTGATGCTCAGCGCTTGTACTTCGGCACGAACACCTTGTTCACCGCATCGGCCAGCTGGTCCGGCGGCAGCAGGCCCTGGTCGAGCAGGAAGTTGTTGAACGCCAGGCGGTCGAACTTCGCGCCCAGTGCCAGCTCGGTCTGCATGCGCAGTTCCAGGATGCGGGTGTAGCCGTAGAAATAGCTGCCGGCCTGGCCCGGCATGCGCACCATGTAGCGATCCAGTTCCTGGGTGGCCATCGCCTTGGACAGGCCGACCTGCTCGATCAGCACGCGCTCGCCGTTGGCGCGGTCGGTCAGGCCGAGGTTGAGCATCGGGTCCAGCATCGCGCGCGCAGCCCGCAGCAGGCGGAACTGCAGGGCGATCATCTGCCCGTCCAGCGGCTCGTACGGCACCATCTCGGCTTCGGCATACAGCGCCCAGCCTTCCACGTTCACCGAATTGAACGCGAACATCGTGCGTGCCAGCGAGACGCCGCGCTCGACCATGGCGGTGAACTGCAGCTCGTGGCCGGGGCGGCCTTCATGCGCGCTCAGCGTCCACGCCGCCGCGCCGAAGTTGAAGTCGTCGTACTGCGCACCCGGACCGGCGGCCGGATTGCCCAGCGGCAGCACGAAGGTGCCCTGCTGCCCGGTGTTGTTGACCAGCGGCGCCGGCAGGAAGTGCGGCGCCGGGCTGGCGGCGCTCTCGGCGGCCGAACCCAGTCGCATCTGCATGGCACGCTTGGGCACGTCGACGATGGCGTGCTCGCGGATCAGCGGATCGATCGCGTCGATCACCTTGCGGTAGTGGCCTTCCAGATGATCGTCGGCGATCTTGTCAGCCTTCAGCGCGCGGATCACCGCCACCGGGTCGCTCGGGTCGGCCACCTTCAGGCCCTTGTCCTTCGCCACCAGCGGCGCCAGCTGCTGCATCGCCGATCGGGTTTCCATGAACTCCAGCTGCGCGCGCTGCATCAACAGCTTCGGGTCGATGTCGATGCCGACCTGCTTGAGCTGGTAGGCGTACAGCGGCGCCGGCAGGCGTGCGTCGGCGCGTGCCTTCGGCAGCACGGTCGTGCGCGTCCAGGTGGCGTAGTCCTTCATCTGCCCGGCCAGCGCCTTCATTGCTTCATCGGCACCGGCGATCTGGTACTTCTTCAGCAGCGACTCGATACCGGTGATGTAGGTCTCGACGTTGTCCAGCGACTGCTGCACTTCGATCTTCGTCGGCTGCAGCAGGCTGCTGTCCTTCAAGCGCTCTTCATAGCGCTGGCGCGCCAGCGTGGTGAACGCGGTGCCGCCCGGCTGCAGGCCGGCGTAGGCCTTGAGGCGGTCGAGCGCCTTGGCCCGGCGCTCGGCCGGCACCTGGTCGGACAGCAGCAGGTTGAGGCCGCTGAACACCGTCTGCGGCGCATCGCTCCACGGCAACAGGTACTTCTCGTTGAGCTCGCTGCCTTCGATGTTCTGGCTGGCGGCGTGGATCATGATCTCCAGGTCCTGGCGGACATTGGAATCCTGCTCGGTGGCCAGCTTCGCCTTCAGTTCGTCGCGGGCCTTGGCCATCGCGGCGCGGTAGCGCTTGCCGTTGTCCGGGCCGAGGTCGGCCACCTTGTCGTCGTAGCCGGGAACGCCGAAGAAGCCGGTTTCCTCCGGCTGGAACGGACCCTGTGCATCAAGCAGGATCTGCGCCAGTGCATTGCTGCGGGCGACCCAGGCAGGGCTGGCGGGAGTCGCGGCCTTGGCAGCCGGCGCGGCCAGGGCCGGCGGTGCGGACAGCAACGGGGCGGCAGTCAGGGCCAGGGCAACAGCGAGCGCAATCGGCTTCATGGGACACTCCAGCAAAGGGTTGCCCGCAACTTACGCGCTCACGGCGATGGCGACAATCGGCTGGAGGTCACGGCGCGGCTGATGGGTAGAGTCGACTGTCAGTCGACTATCGCGCGCAGCGCGGGGTTTTCAGGCGTCTTGTGGAGAGCAGTCGACTAACTGTGTAAACCCACTACGTTGTTCAGCCGTACTCTTGAGATAGGTGGCTGGCCGCCGATCGCCATATGGGGACGGTGCCAGTTGTAGTGGTGCAGCCATTGGTTCAACACGGAATTGCGCTGGTCCGAGGATGCGTACTCGCAGGCGTAAGCCCACTCGCGCAGGCTGGTCTGGATGAAGCGCTCGGCTTTGCCATTGGTCCGCGGCGTGTAGGGCTTGGTTCTGATGTGCTTGATCCCAAGGGATTTGAGCAGCTTGGCAAAGGCGGTAGAGCGATAGCAGGCACCGTTGTCGGTCAGGATCCGCTTGAAGGTGATTCCCAGGCTGGCGTAGTACTCCAGAGCGCCCAGCAACGCCTGACAGGCGGTTTCGCCCTGTTCGTTGGGGTGGACGCTGCTGAAGGCGACCCGGGAGTGATCGTCGATGGCCACGTGGACGTAGCCCCAGCCACCGCCGGCGGCGTTTCCCCTGCGCTTGGCATCGGTTCTGTGCCCTGGCCGCTGGAAGTTGCCCAGCTTCTTGATGTCCAGATGCAGCAGCCCTCCGGGCTGATCGTATTCGTATCGGATCACCTCCTTGGGCGGATCAAGCCGACACAACCGATTGAGGCCGTGGGCGCGCATCAGCCTTGAAATCGTACTGTGGCCGACCCCCAGCGCCTTGGAGATGGTCAGGTAGGTCTGCCGTTTACGGCGGTGCTCCTTGATTTGCTCGACTACCGGAGCAGGTGTGGCATGCGGCGTCTGGTGAGGCCGTGAGCTGCGGTTTTCCAGGCCCGGTGCCCCGAACTGGCGGAATCGGGCCAGCCACTTGTAGGCCGTACGCACACTTACGCCACACGCTTGAGCTGCTTCTTCCGGGCGTAGGCCCTCGTGGAGGATGCGGCGGACCAGAAGCGCTCGACTAAACGGCGTCAAACGGGCATTTTTATGATTGTTCATCCGGGCTCTTTGGGGACTGGAACGGTGTGGTAACCACCATTTTCCAAAGATGTCCCGGATGAACAACCTACAGAGAGATCACAACTAACAGTCGACTCTACATGGCCGCCCTTACCCGGCCGCGCGACCTGCGGTCACAGCGCGGCGGTCAGCGGGCATTCGCCACGCTCACGGCAGGCCTGCAGCTCGCACTCCCCCGCAGCCTCGTCGTCATCCAGTGCAGTCAGGTCGAAGGTCTGCTTGTCTTCGGCCAGTACATACATCACCGGGTAATCCCAGACTTCATCGCGACGGCTGCCCTGCACGAACAGCCGGCCGTGCGCATGCGGTCCTTCCAGCGCAACGGTCAGGCCGACGTCGCGCTGGCCGTTCATCGCGGTCTGCATGCTGCCCAGCGGCATCGATTCGATATGCAGCGGCTCGCCAAAGGCTTCCACCAGTTCGATGCTGCAGCCCGCGCGGCGCAACGCTTCGCGCATCGGCGGGCTCTCGCGTGCCGCCTCGCTCCAGCGCAGCACGCTCCAGGTCACCACGCCACCGGCGCCGCCCAGCACCAGCACCACCGTCAACGGCATCGCCCAGCGCCAATGACGGCACCACCAACCGGTGGAGGCCTGTCCAGGGGTGGGAATCGGTGGTGGCAGGGTCATGGCGGGCTCCTTCCCGGCTGTGGATCAGGGTTTCAGGCAGCGTCCCAGGAAGGCTT
Organism: Stenotrophomonas sp. 99219_Sma; assembly: GCF_056480785.1. Taxonomy (NCBI): domain Bacteria; kingdom Pseudomonadati; phylum Pseudomonadota; class Gammaproteobacteria; order Lysobacterales; family Lysobacteraceae; genus Stenotrophomonas; species Stenotrophomonas sp. 99219_Sma. The sequence goes on from NZ_CM151117.1 coordinate 4,402,693, forward strand.
CGGCCACGCGGTAGCGATGCAGGGCATCGGCGCCGGACAGGCCATGCTTGGCACCCGGGTAGGTCATCAGCTCGAACGGCTGTGCACGCTTCTGCAACGCGCTCATCAGGCTGGTGGAATTGGTGAACAAGACGTTGTCGTCGGCCATGCCGTGGATCAGCAGCAGCGGCGAGCGCAGGCCGTCGATATGGGTCAGCACGCGCGCTTCGCGGTAACCCGCTTCGTTGCGCGCCGGCAGATCCATGTAGCGTTCGGTGTAGTGGCTGTCGTACAGGCCCCAATCGGTCACCGGCGCACCGGCCACGCCACAGGCGTACTGGTTCGAGGCCTTGGCCAGCAGCATCAGGGTCATGTAGCCACCGTTGGACCAGCCCTGCACGCCGATGCGCGCCGGGTCCACCCACGATTGCTGCTTCAGCCAGGTCACGCCGCGCAGCTGGTCGGTCACTTCCACCGTGCCCTGCTTGCCGTACAACGCGCCACCGAAGTCACGGCCACGTCGCGGGGTGCCGCGGTTGTCCAGCGAGAACACCACGTAGCCCTGCTGGGCCAGGTACTGGTTGAACAGGTGGTCGCCACGGCCGGGCCAGCTGTCGGTGACGGTCTGGCTGGCCGGGCCACCGTAGACGTACACCGCCACCGGGTAGCGCTTGGACGGATCGAAGCCGGCCGGCTTGATCAGGCTGTAGTTGAGCGGGGTCTTGCCGTCGGCCGCGGTCAGCGTGCCGAACTCGATCGGGCGCTGTGCATCGCGGTAACGCGCATACGGATGCTTCGGGTCCGCCAGATCGTTCTCGAGCAGGGTGGCGATCTTCTCGCCATTGGCGCGGAACAGTTCGATCTGCGGCGGCGTCGTGCTGTTGGACCAGCTGTCGACATAGACGCTGGCATTGCGGGCGAAGCTGGCGCTGTGCATGCCCGGTGCCTTGGACAGGCGCTGCGGCTCACCGCCCTGCAGCGACACCGCGTAGATCTGGCTTTCGCGCGAGGTCTCGATGCCGGCGCGGAAGTAGGCCTTGCCAGCCTTCTCATCGACCGCCAGCAGTTCGTCCACCGGCCAGTTGCCGTGGGTCAACGCGGTGGCCTTGCCCTTGCTGTCGATGCGGTACAGATGCTGGAAACCGGTGCGCTCGGACGACCACAGCACGCTGCCGTCATCGAGGAAACGCAGGCTGTTGTGCAACGGCACCCAGGTCGGGCTGGTCTCGTGGGCGAGCACGCGCTGGCGATTGGAATCGAGCGCCACTTCCACCAGGTCCAGCTGCTTCTGGTCGCGCGACTGGCGCTGGAAGCTCAGGTGCTGCGCATCGCGCCAATCGACACGAGCCAGATAAATGTCCTGTTCCTTGCCGAGGTCGACCCAGCGCGGCTGCGCATCGGCGGCCGGTGCGATCACGCCCAGCTGCACGCGCACGTTGGCGTCGCCCGCGGCCGGGTAACGCTGCTCGATCACGTCGGTGCGGTCGGCGTAGACCTCGTAGCGCTTCTGCACCGGCACCGGTGCTTCATCGATGCGCGCGAAGGCGATGGCCGAATCATCCGGCGCCCACCAGTAGCCGGTGTGGCGGTCCATTTCCTCGTCGGCGACGAACTCGGCCACGCCGTTGCCGATGGTGGTGCTGCCGTCGCGGGTGAGCTGCAGCTGCTTGCCGCTGGCCAGGTCGATCACCCACAGGTTGCGGCCGCGGATGAAGCTGACGAAACCGCCCTTGGGCGACAGCTTGGCGTCGGTGGCGAATCCTTCACCGTGGGTCAGCTGGCGCACTGCGGCCTGGCCCTGCTGCTTGAGGTCGTACAGGTACAGCTCGCCGCCCAACGGGAACAGCAGGCGCTGCGCGTCCGGCGACCACTGGTAATCGACGATACCGGTCATCGCGGCGATGCGCTGGCGCTCGCGGCGGGCCTTTTCCTCATCGCTGAGGGTCTCGGTGCCGGGCAGCACCACCTTCGAATCCACCAGCAGGCGGGTCTGGCCGCTGCCGATGTCATAGGTCCACAGGTCCAGCTGGTTGCGGTCGCTGTCCTTGCCGCGCAGGAAGCTGACCTGCGAACCATCGGGGGCGACCTTCGGCTTCATCAGGGTCGGGCCGGAAAGCGGCAGCGGGCCGGTGATGGCTTCCAGGGTCAGCTTTTCAGCGTGGGCGGCGGTACTGGTGGCGAGCATGAGGGCGAGCGAAGCGAACAGGTGGCGCATGGAGGATCCCGGCAAACGGCAGGTCCGCCACCGCGATGGACGCGGGGCGGTCAGCCTCCATCCTAACCAAGCCGGTGCGGGAAGGCAGCATGACCTTCTGCCCATGAGGCATGCCGACCAACGGTCGGCACCCACCGTTCCGGGTCAACGCTGGCCGAACAGGTGCTTGCGCTCTTCGTCGCTGAGCGGCTTGCCGGCGTTGGGGTTCACCTGCTGGCGCAGGGCATAGGCGCGCTGGGTGGCCGGGCGTGCAGCAATCGCTTCGTGCCAGCGCTTGAGGTTCGGGAACGCGGCGAAATCCACCGGCAGCTTGTCGTAGGCGCCGATCCACGGGTAGCTGGCCATGTCGGCGATGGTGTACTCGTCCCCGGCCAGGAAGGCGTGCTGGGCCAGGCGCTTGTCCATCACCCCGTGCAGGCGGCGCACTTCGTTGTCATAGCGCTCGATCGCATACGGGATCTTCTCCGGCGCATACACATTGAAGTGGCCCATCTGGCCGCTCATCGGACCCAGGCCAGCCATCTGCCAGAACAGCCACTCCAGGGTGGTGACGCGGCCGCGCGGGTCGCTGGGCAGGAACTGGCCGGTCTTCTCGGCCAGATACAGCAGGATCGCGCCGGACTCGAACACGCTCTGCGGGGCGCCGCCATCGGCCGGGGCGTGGTCGACAATCGCAGGCATCTTGTTGTTCGGCGAGATCGCAAGGAATTCCGGCTTGAACTGGTCGCCCGAGCCGATGTTGACCGGATGGATGCGGTACTCCAGGCCGGCTTCTTCCAGCAGCAGGGTCACTTTGTGGCCGTTCGGGGTGGGCCAGTAATACAGGTCGATCATGGCGGCGGCTCGGGGTGCGGAAAGGAACCTGAAGTCTAGTGCGAGAGTTGGGTTGGCACCGTCACGACGGGCCGGTAACCTCGCGGCTCCCCCGAAACGCACTGTCCTGCATGAGCCACAGTCCTCGCCCCCTGTCCCCGTTGTCCTCGCTGATCTTCGCCTCGCGCTGGCTGCAGCTGCCGCTGTACCTGGGCCTGATCCTTGCCCAGTGCGTCTACGTGTTCCTGTTCGGCAAGGAACTGTGGCACCTGCTGTCCCACTCGGTCTCGATGGGCGAACAGCAGATCATGCTGATCGTGCTGGGCCTGATCGACGTGGTGATGATCTCCAACCTGCTGGTGATGGTGATCGTCGGTGGCTACGAGACCTTCGTCTCGCGCCTGCGCCTGGAAGGCCACCCGGACCAGCCGGAATGGCTGAGCCACGTCAACGCCAGCGTGCTGAAGGTGAAGCTGGCAATGGCGATCATCGGCATCTCCTCGATCCACCTGCTGAAGACTTTCATCGCCACCAGCGCGCTGAAGGGACTGCCGCTGTGCAAGCCGGAACAATGGGCAGCAGCAGTGTCGTCGGCTTCGACCAGCTTCTACAACGCTGGTGTCGATACCTGCACGACCATGACCCAGGAAGGCGTGCTGTGGCAGACCATCATCCACTGCGTGTTCATCCTGTCGGCGATCGGTATTGCCTGGACCGACAAGCTGATGTCCAACAGCCACAGCAAGTCGCACGACCACTGATGCGGCAACCGGCAGCGGTCCTTCGCCGCTGCCCCATCCCGGCCCCTGCCCCTTGTACGCGGCGGTGGCCGGGATGCTAGATTGCACCCTCGCCGTTGCCGGCGGTGGCGTCGGGAAACGTCATCGTTCCGCGCCCGGACCACAGGTCCCGGCCATGCGTATCAATGATTTACGTCACGTCGTCTTCTAGAGGGGAGCAGGATGTCGCACGTCTCAACGATCACCGCCGCGCGCCGGTGGCTGCCGGTTGCTTTGGCACTGGCGCTGGCCGCCTGCTCGGGAAAGGAAGAATCTGCAGCACCGGCCCCGGCCGCCGCACCCGCCGCTGCTGCACCGGCCGCACCGGTGGTCGCCGCCAAGGTGCAGTCCATGGGCACCGAACAGCTGCGTGAATCGGCCAGCCAGGCACTGCGCGAGAACCGCATGTACGCGCCGGCCGGCGACAACGCCATCGAGTACTACCTCGCCCTGCGCGACAAGACACCGGACGACGCGTCGGTGAAGAGCGCGCTGACCGACCTGCTGCCCTACACCCTGATCGCCGCCGAGCAGCACCTGGGCCGCGAGGACTACACCGAGGCGCAGCGCCTGGTGGCACTGATCGAGAAGGTGGACGCCTCCGCTCCCGCCCTGCCGCGCCTGAAGGAAGGCCTGGCCAAGGGCGTGGAAAATGCGGCCAAGCGCAGCGAGACCGAAGCCGAGAAGGCCAAGAAGGACGCCGAAGACCGGACCAAGCAGCAGGCCGAACAGCAGCGCCTGACCGAGCAGCGCGCCAAGGAAGCCGATGCGGCCAAGCAGATTGCCGCGCAGCAGGATGCCGCACGCCGCGACAACGAGCGCCAGGAGGCGGAGCGCCAGGCCGCGGCCCGTCGCGATGCCGAACAGAAACAGCAGCAGGCCGCCGCCCAACAGGCCAGCGCCGCACGCCAGGCAGCCGCCGCGGCAGCTCCCACCCTCCGCCCGGTCAGCACGCCGGCGCCGCGCTATCCGGCCGAGGCACTGCGTTCGGGAACGTCGGGCGAAGTGCTGGTGGAGATCACCGTCGGTACCGACGGCTCAGTGGTCAGCGCCCGCGTGCTGCGCGCGACGTCGGGACGGACCTTCGACCGCGAAGCCCTGAACGCGGTCAAGCGCTGGCGCTTCGAGCCGGTCAACGCGCCGGTCACCACCCGCCGCACCCTGGTGTTCGCACCGGGCGGCTGACCGCAAAAAAGGGGACGGAGGGGATTAAGTCGTTTCTGCCACCTCCATGACGCCAAGGCCCGGTCCGTCCGGGCCTTGTCCGTTTCAGGCAGCGCCATCAATCAGGCGCTGCAGCGCCGGATCGCGCGCAGCCAGCACCTGGAACAGGCCCAGCGCGTGCAGGCCCGGCAGCAACGCACGCAGGTCAGATTCGGCTGTGGCGCGGGTGGCATCATCGCTGGCGGGATCCTGCCAGTCGCGGACGCTGGCCAGGAAAGCACCCACGCTGCCCTTGCGCACGGTGAGGCCATTTACCTGCACCTCGTTCTGATGGTCCGGAAGAATGTCCTGTGGCTGCATGGGGAAGCGCTCCGTTGAAGTGGGCTCCAGTGTCGGAGCCCGGACGCGACGTTTCTGCCGTATAACTGCCAATTGATATGGCAGATCAGACAACCACCGCATTGATTGACCCGGCGCTGGCCAATGCCGCCGACGGGCCTGCATTGCTGGGGGCGCAGCTGCGCCTGCCGGGTCCGCGCCGCACGGCACGCCACCAGCACGCCCGCGGGCAGCTGCTGGGTGCACATCAGGGCCTGCTGCGGATCGAGGTCGGCGACCTGCACTGGCTGCTGCCGGCGGGTCATGTCGCCTGGATACCACCTTCGCTGCCCCACGCACTGGCCAGTACCAGTGCGTTCGACGGCTGGAGCCTGTACTTCAGCGCGCAGGCCTGCACCGACCTGCCTGCAGCCCCTCGCATCTTCCAGCCGGGGCCGCTGCTGCAGGCCGCGGTGATTCGGGCGCTGCAGTGGCCGCATGTTCCACTGGATGCCACACAGGCACGACTGGCCGGTGTGATCGCCGATGAGATTGCCGCCAGCAAGCCTCTGCCGCTTGCCCTGCCACAACCGCGTGACCGGCGACTGCAGAAACTTGCCGCCGCACTGGCGCGCGCACCGCACGACAACCGCAGCATCGAGGACTGGGCCGCCAGCAGCGGTCTGTCCAGCCGCAGCCTCGCCCGCCATTGGCTGGCCGAGACCGGCCTGTCGCCAAGCCAGTGGCGGCAACGCCTGCGGGTGCTGCTGGCACTGCCACGCCTGCTGTCCGGCGAGCCGGTGATCAGCGTCGCGCTGTCGATGGGCTACGACACACCCAGTGCCTTCATCGCCGTGTTCAAGCGCGAGATGGGGGTGACGCCTGCGCGGTATGGAAAAGGGGACGGAGGGGATTAAGTCGCTTCTGCCCTCCCCCACATCAACTCGCGGCATCGCCTGATGCCCTTCGCGGTCACGGAGGCGGCAGGCTGATGATTCCTTGAACCCCCTGAACTGCCATGCCTCGACAAGCACGCCTGATGTTGGCCGAACAGCCGTATCACGTAACCCAGCGCGGTGTGAACAAGGGGGCGATCTTCGTTGACGATATCGACCGCCAGCTGTTTCTGCACCTTTTGCACAGCGCCTTCCTGAAGCATCAGGTCGCGCTGCATGCCTATGTATTGATGGGCAATCACGTCCATCTATTGGCCACACCCTCCACTCAGGCCGGCTTGGCCAACGCGATGCGGATGCAGGGCAACAACTATGTCCAGGCGTTCAATCAGCGGCATGAGCGCAGCGGACCACTCTGGCAGGGCCGCTTCCATTCTTCGATGGTGGACAGCGACGCCTATCTGCTCAGCGTTTATCGCTACATCGAACTCAATCCGGTTCGTGCAGGCAGGACAGGCGCCCCGGAAGATCACCCATGGTCGAGCGTGCATGGAAACCTGCAGCGCCGCGATGATCCGATGCTGACAGAACACCCCGCCTTTCAGGCACTGGCCTCGATCAAGCGACAGCGGACGACGCTCTATGCGCAGTTCCTGCGGGACGTGAACGCGTCCGCCGACCTGCCGGCAATACGCGCGCACAGTGCCGGGCAGCATCCGTTGGGAAATGCAGCTTACCTGCGGATGGTGGAACAGACACTGGGCCGCCCCGTGGTGCTGCGCAAGCGGGGGCGCCCTCAGAAAAAGGGGGCGGAGGGTTAAAAACGACTTAATCCCCTCCGTCCCCTTTTTGCAGTCAGCCCGAGATCGCCAGACGCTCGTTGTGGTAACGGCGCACGGCGGCGAACCATAGCACTGCGGCCAGGCCAAGGCTGGCGCCGAGATAGATCGCCCACACCGCAGGCGTGATCGTCTCGTGGCGGATCACCTTCAGCAGCATCTGGTTCTGCGACAGGAACGGCACCGCGTACTGCCACAGCTCGCTCTTCAGCGGATAGGCCACCAGTGCGTAGCCAGGCATCATCGGCAGCAGCATCAGCCAGGTCATGTGGCTCTGCGCTTCCTTCATGCTCTTGGCCGCGGCCGACAGGAAGGTCAGCAGCGAGGTGCCGATCATCAGCATCGGCAGCATCACCAGCAGCATCTGCAGCATCGAACCGACGTTCATGTTGAACTGGCGGCCGATGTTGCCGGGCGCGATCTGTGCGCTCACCTTGAACGCCACCAGGGTCAGCAGCAGCGATACGAACCCGACCACGCAGGCAGCAGCGATCTTGCCGCTGACGATCGCGCTGCGCGAGCCGGGCGTGGCCAGCAGCGGTTCCAGTGACTGCCGCTCGCGCTCGCCGGCGGTGGCATCCATCACCAGATAGGCGCCGCCGATGAACGAGGTCAGCGTGAGCAGCACCGGCAGCAGCATCGACAGGATCATGCCGCGCTTGGCCTCGGCACTGGCCAGGTCCTGGCGCGCCACATCCAGCGGCCGCGCCACCTGTGCGTCGATGCCGCGCGCCATCAATCGCAGTGCCCCCACCTGGCCGTTGTAGGTGGCCAGTGCCGCCTCCAGACGTGCGCTGGGCACTTCGGCGGCACGACGGGTACTGTCCTTGATCACCTCCACCAGCGCCGGCTTGCCATCGGCCCAGTCCTTGCCGAAGTCATCGCTGATGCGCAGCGCCACGTCGATCTCCTGGCTGCGGATGGCCTCGGCCAGGTCCTTCGGTGCAGGTGCGGTGTTCAGCCCCTGCGCGGCGAGGAAACGCACCAGGTTGGGGGCGTTCTCCGCACCGATGGTCGGAATCTGCAGCGGCTGCTCGATCTGGGTGCGTACCCGGCTCTCGGCCAGCTTGCCCATGCCCAGCAGCAGCACCGGGTACAGCAGCGGCCCGAACAGCAGGGTCAGCAGCAGCGTGCGGCGATCACGGGAAAGGTCGCGCAGTTCCTTGCGCATCACCGTCATCAGGGTCGACATCATGCTCATGCGTGCAGGCCCTCTTCGCTGCCGATCAGTTTCACGAACGCGTCTTCCAGGTTGGATTCGCCGGCTTGCGCACGCAGTTCATCGGCGCTGCCGGCAGCCATCACCGTGCCCTTGGCGATGATCACGATGTGATCGCACAGCGCGGCCACCTCCTGCATGATGTGGCTGGACAGGATCACGCAGCGGCCCTCTTCGCGCAGGCCCAGCAGGAAGCGGCGCAGTGCGCGCGTGGTCATCACGTCCAGGCCGTTGGTCGGCTCATCCAGAATGACGTTGCGCGGGTCGTGCACCAGCGCGCGGGCGATCGCGGTCTTGGTGCGCTGGCCCTGCGAGAAGCCATCGGTCTGGCGGTCGAGGATGTCACCCATGTCCAGGGCATGCGACAGCACTTCGATGCGTTCGCGGATGCGCTCGGCCGACAGGCCATGCAGCTCGCCGAAGTAGGCGATGTTCTCGCACGCGGTCAGGCGCTTGTAGACGCCACGCGCATCGGGCAGCACGCCAAGGTGGCGGCGTACTTCCACCGGATTGCGTGCGGCATCGACACCATCGACGCTGATGCTGCCCTGGTCCGGGGTCATCAGCGTGTACAGCATGCGCATGGTGGTGGTCTTGCCGGCACCATTGGGGCCCAGCAGGCCGGTGATGCGGCCGTCCTCGGCGCGGAAGCCGACATTGGAGACCGCCTGGATGCGGCCGGTGCGGGTGTCGAAAGCCTTGTGCAGGTTGTCGGCGACGATCATGGTTCCCATCCGTTGAACGAGGTGAACGCCGGCACGTAGCTCAGCGTGTCCAGGCAGCCGGCATCCAGCGCCTTGGCATCGGTCTTGTCGATGAACTGGCCGAGCAGGCGCGGCATGCAGCCAGCACTCAGCGTGCCGTGGCCCTGGCCGCGGGCGACCAGCGCGCGGCCATTGGGCAGGCCCTTGAGGACCTGTTCGGCATAGCGCGGTGGCGTCACCGGGTCGAGTTCACCGGACAGCAGCAGCGCCGGTACGTCGCTGCGCAGCGGCACGGCATTGGCCGCTGGCGCCGGCTGGTGCGGCCATACCGGGCAGGCCGCGAAGAAGGCACTGGCCACGTCGTTGCCGAACAGTCGCTCCGGGTCCTCGGCCGGCGCCTTGTAACGCGGCGCATCCTCGCTGCAGATCACCGACCACTGCATGCCTCGGTTGATCTGGAAATCCATGCTGCGGTTCGCACCGCGTGCCAGCGACGCCAGCGGTGCATAGCGGCCATGCGCGGCTTCATCGAGCACCAGCGGCAGCAGCGAGGAATACTGCGGCACATAGGAGAAGGCGAACGCCAGGCCGATCACGCTGTCCGGACTCAGCACATCCTGCCGGGTCTGGTTGGTGCCTGGGTCGCGATACTCCACCGAGACCGGCGCACGGCGCAGGGTCTCGACCACGCTGCGCAGCTGCGCGCGGGTGTCGGTCGGGAAGCGTTTGCTGCAGGCGGCATCCTTGCGGCACTGCGCCGACTGCAGGGCGATCGCATCCTCGAACGTCGTGGCGAAGTCGCCGCCCACCACCAGTTCATTGGGCACTACGCCATCGATGACGATGCTGCGGGTGTGCTGCGGATAGGCACCGGCATAGCGCTGGGCCACGCGGGTACCGTAGGAGCCGCCGACCAGGTTGATCCGGTCCACGCCCAAGGCCTGGCGTACCGCATCCAGGTCGGCGATGGCTTCGGTGGTGGTGTAGAAGCGGGCATCGGCACGCCCCTGCAGCGAGGCCGCGCAGCGCTGCGCGTAGTCGCGCAGCGACGCCTCGGTGGGAGCGGCGTCCTCGTCCATCTGCAGGTCCTTACCGTCCGCGCCGAGGCAGCTGAGCGGGTTGGAGCCACCGGTACCCCGCTGGTCGACAAGGAAGATGTCGCGCTGCTTGCGCACCTGGCGCAGCGCGGTATCGACGATGACCGCCACTTCGCTGGCCGCCTGGCCGGGGCCACCGGCCAGGAAGAACACCGGATCGGGCTGGCTGGAGCCGCTGCTGCCCGATTCCAGCCAGGCGATGCGCAGGCCAATACGTCGGCCATCGGGCTGGGCCCGGTCTTCCGGCACCTGCAGGGTGGCGCACTGCGCTTCCACGTTGGCGCTGGCGCCTTCGGTGGACAACGTGCAGGGCTGGAAGTCGATCGTGCCGAAACGGCGGCTGGGTGCATCGCTGGCGCTTTCGGCGCCGGGTGACGGTGACTGGCTGCAACCGGCAAGCATCAGGCTGGCCAACGCTGCGGCCAACGCGAGGTGGTGTCTTTGCATCGTGCTCGTTTCCCCTGGAGGACGTTCCTGGCAACCACGACGGGCTGCCGCGGAAGATGTGACTCAACTTACACGGGCACGGCGTCGTCGGCGATGGGCAGACGCGAAATCTCCGCGGGCGTGGCGCAGGCCAGGCGGTCGCGGCCTGCGGCCTTGGCCCGGTACAGCGCCGCATCCGCCGCTGCCAGCAGCGTGGACAGGTCGCCATGGCCGTCGTCCATGGCCAGGCCGATGCTGGCGGTGACCGTCACCGGCCCGGTGCCCAGCCGCGCCGGCTTCTGCTGCAGAGCGGTACGGATCGCGGCGGCCCACGCCATCGCTTCACCCTGTGTGCTGCCGGCCAGCACCAGCACGAACTCCTCGCCACCGTAGCGGCCCAGCAGCGTGTCGTGGCCCTGCAAACCATGCTGCAGCAGCGCAGCGAAGTGACGCAGTACCTGGTCACCGGCCAGGTGGCCCCAGCGGTCGTTGATCTGCTTGAAGTGATCGACGTCGACCAGCAACAGGGCCAGCGGCCGGCCCTGCCGACGCAGCCGCTGCAACTGCGCCTGGCCATCGGCCAGCACCGCGCTGCGGTTGAGCAGCCCGGTCAGGCCATCGGTGCGTGCCGCACGCCGCAGATCGACCAGCATTCGCTCGACCAGCAGCAGCACCATCGCGAAACATCGCGCCAGCTCCAGCATCACCCCGGCAATGTAGGTGACGAACATCGGCGTGCCGGTGCGCATGATGTCCTCACCGGCATCGGGCGCCACCGGCAGGAACAGGCGCACCGCGTACAGTGCCGCCTCGGCCAGGAACACCGCCGCCGCCAGACGGCAGCTGGTGCGCTGCTGCACGGGGGCATGCCGCAGCAGCAGCCATGCGATCCAGCCATCGACCAGCAGCGTGAACACACTGAACACCTGCAGGCGCACGCCCAGGTCCGGCCAGAACACCAGGAAGGCGAAGATGCAGGCCATGAACGCGGCCGCCAACAACAACGGCCGCCACAGCGGCAGCGGCTGTTCCAGATGCAGCGCCACGCCGCGCAGCATCAGCACCGCGCAACCGGCCATCGCCGCATTACCGGCCAGTATGGCCGGCGCCAACGGCAGGTAGGGGCGCAGCGCAAGCAGGGTCACGCCCAGGGTCAGCAGCCACAGGCTGGCGGTCCACAGGCGCAGCACCGGTTGCCCGCGCAGCACCACCAGCAGCAATGAGAACCCCACGGCGATGCCGATGCAGAGCAGGAAGCCAAGCACGGTGATGGTGGGGAAATCCAGGGACATGCGGCGCTCATCGGCCGGGGCGGCGCGCGCATCTTAGCGCCTTGCGGTGCGATCCCCGTGGCACTGCCTGGCCCGATGGCGATGCCGGGTCTGAAAACGGCGAGCATGACGGCCGGTGCGTGCGCAGAATCCGGGAAAACCAAGGAGACGCCCATGCATGCGTGGTACCTCGGTGGCCTCGACCACCGCCCCTTCCAGCACCTGTTCGAGAAGAGTGACACCGCGCTGGCTGCGCTCGGCATCCAGCGTCGCTGGGCCGGCGAAACAGGAGGACACCCCTGCCGGATCGGCCTGAGCGATCCGCCCAGCGGCAGCGAGCTGCTGCTGTTGTCCCATGTGCACCTGCCGCTGCACTCGCCCTATCACGCCTCGGGCCCGATCTTCGTGCAGCGTGGCGTAACGCGCTGCGTGCTGCCGCCGGGCGAGGTACCCGCCTATGTACAGCGCCGTACGATCTCGTTGCGCGCCTATGACCAGGCTGCATTGATGCTGGCCGCAGAGATCAGCGCGGGCACTGATGTTGCCGCCCGGCTGGACGCGCTGTTTGCCGACCCTGCCGTGGCCTTCGTGCAGCTGCACAACGTGGTCCACGGCTGCTTCTCGTGCCAGGCAGACCGGGTGGGTATGCCGGCGACGTAGCAGGATCTCCACGACGTGATCGATGCCACGCCGAAGACGTGATCACCAACGCATCCGTTCAGTCCCGCGTGAAGCCTGCGGGAAGGGCTTCACACCCCCAGTCACGGATCGGCGCTTCGGTGGTTCCTCAGTCTGCATCGCGACTCGATACTCGCTGTGGTGCCGCCGAAAGTCCGCCGTGCAGCGCAGCTCCTGCGGTCACCGTTCTCTTTCGACGACCACAAGGAAGCGCCATGTCATTCCGATCCACACCGCTGTTGCTGGCCACCTCGTTCGCCGCTGCGGGCCTGTGCCTGGCCGGCAACGCATTCGCCCACGGCACCATGACCACGCCGGTCAGCCGCGTCTATGCCTGTTTCCAGGGCAATCCGGAGAACCCGACCAACCCGGCCTGCGCCGCCGCGAAAGCGGTGGGCGGTTCGCAGGCGTTCTACGACTGGAACGGCATCAACCAGGCCAACGCCAACGGCAACCACCAGGCCGTGGTGCCCGATGGCAAGCTGTGCAGCGGCAACAACCCGACCTTCCGCGGGCTGGATGTTAACCGCAGCGACTGGCAGACCACACCGATCCAGCCAGACGCCAGCGGCAAGTTCACCTTCGTGTTCAAGGCGACCGCGCCGCACGCCACGCGTGACTGGCGCTTCTTCGTCACCCGCGACGGCTGGCAACCGGGCAGCCCGCTGCGCTGGGCCGATCTGCAGGAGTTCTGCACGCTGGGCAACACGCCGCTGTCGGCCGATGGCACCTACAAGCTGCAGTGCACGCTGCCACAGCGCAGCGGCCAGCATGTGATCTACAACACCTGGCAGCGCTCGGATTCGACCGAAGCGTTCTACACCTGCATCGACGTGCGCTTTGAAGGAGGCGGTGGCAGCACCCCGCCCGCAGCGCAGTGGCAGGATGCCGGCCCGGTCACCGCGCGCGGCGAGCTGCCGGTCGGCACCACCCTGGCGTTGCGCGTGTTCAACGCCAACGGCAATGATGTCGAACGCGTGGAAGCGACCCTGGCCAGTGGCCAGACTGCGGCCGCGCAGTGGCCGTTGGCGCTGGCCCGCAAGGTCAATACCAGCGCCCAGCACGCACGCGTGGGCGTGCTCAGCAATGGCGTGATCACACCGACGGCCTCGGCCACCGCCAACCGCGTGTACCTGAAGGATGGCAACCGCTTCCAGCTCGATACCCAGGTGCCCGACCCCGGCACGCCATCACCGGGCGGTGATTTTGACCACGTGTATCCCGCCGGTATCGGCAGCTACGTGCCGGGCCAGACCGTGGTGAAGGGCGGCGACGGCAAGCTTTATGCCTGCCGCCCGTTCCCGGAAGGTGCATGGTGCAACGTCAACGCCGAAGCCTACCGGCCGGGCGTGGGTGCAGCATGGCGCGATGCGTGGATCGCGTACTGAGGCAGTGATGCGGGAGGCGGTGCACAGTGCACCGCCTTTCGCCCGGATGGCGGCACAGTGAGCACCGTGTTGCAGATCGAACACAGCCGCCATCGATTTCAAACTTGTCCGATGTTGCCGACGGCCCTGCATGTGAAGACTGCGCGAGGTTTCCCACACTTCGCAAAGGAGTTCCTGCATGCACCTGTCCCACCGGGCAGTCCTCGCTCTGTCCGTCGTTGCCGGCCTGGCCCTGTCCGGCAGCGCCCTCGCCCACGGCACCATGTCCAAGCCGCTCAGCCGCGTGAAGCAGTGCCACGAAGGCAATCCGGAAAACCCGACCAACCCGGCCTGTGCCGCGGCCAAGGCCATCGGCGGCGCGCAGCCGTTCTATGACTGGAGCGCGATCGCCCACGGCAACGCCAATGGCAACCACCGCGACCTGGTGCGCGATGGCGAGCTGTGCAGCGCCAGCATCCCCAAGTACCGCGGCCTCGATCTGAATCGCAGCGACTGGCCGACCACGCCGATGCGCGCCGATTCGCGTGGCCGCTACACCTTCGAATTCCTGGCGCCGGCGCCGCACGCCACCCGCGAGTGGAAGTTCTACGTCACCCGTGACGGTTGGCAGCCGGGCAGCCCGCTGCGCTGGGCCGACCTGCAGGAATTCTGCACCCTGGGCAACGTGCCGCTGTCCGAAGGCGGTGTCTACAAGCTGGACTGCCCGCTGCCCAAGCGCACTGGCCAGCACATCATCTACAACACCTGGCAGCGCTCGGATTCGCAGGAAGCGTTCTACACCTGCATGGACGTGCGCTTCGAAGGTGGCGGTGGCGTGGTTCCGCCGCCGCAGTGGCAGGATGCCGGCGCGGTGACCGCCAATGGCGCACTGGACGTGGACAGCACCGTGACCCTGCGTGTGTTCAATGCCAACGGCAATGATCTGGAGCGCGTGGAAACCAAACTGGCCGCTGGCCAGACCAGCCCGACGCAGTGGCCGCTGGCCCTGGCCCGCAAGGTCAATGCCAGTGCACAGCATGCGCGCGTGGGCGTGATGAAGAACGGCGTGATCACGCCGGTCGCCTCGGCCACCGACAACCGCGTGTACCTGAAGCCGGGCAACCGCTTCCAGCTGGAAACCCAGGTGCCGGGTCCGGGCCCGATCGATCCAGTCGATCCGCCGGGCGGCGACTTCGACTTCGTGTACCCGGCCGGCCTCGGCAGCTACAAGCCGGGCGAGACCGTGGTGAAGGGCACTGACGGCAAGCTGTATGCCTGCCGCCCGTTCCCGGAAGGCGCCTGGTGCAACATCAATGCCGATGCCTATCGTCCGGGCACCGGCTATGCGTGGCGCGACGCCTGGATCGCGTACTGAGGCAGGACACCGGGGGCGGCGTGATGCCGCCTCCGGTTCGTGCGGTTGCCGGCCAGCGGCCGGCACTACCCTGACTTACTTGCTGCTGACGTACTTCTCGCGGCGGATCTGCGGGTTGCCCAGGCCAGCGGCCTTCAGCAGTTCGGCACAGGCATCGACCATGTCCGGGTTGCCGCACAGGTAGGCGATGTCGGTGGCCGGGTCCGGGGTGAAGCCGGCCAGCGCCTGCTGGACGTAGCCGTGCTGCACGTCCGGGTGCGGATCAGCCGGCAGTTCGCGCGACAGGCATGGAACATAGCGGAAGTTCGGGTGTTTTTCGGCGAAGCTGTAGAAATCTTCGCTATACAGCAGCTCGCCCGGGCTGCGCGCGCCCTGCAGCAGCACGATCTGCACGCCGCGCTCGGCCATGGCCGTTTCCAGCAGCGGCAGCATCGAGCGGTACGGGGTAACGCCGGTGCCGGTGGCGATCAGCAGGTAGCGGGCGTTGTGATCACCGGGGTTCAGGCAGAACCGGCCATAGGGGCCGGACGCACTGATCTGGCCGCCCTGCTCCAGCGCCTCGAACAGGGCCGTGGCGGCGCCACCGGGGACGAAACTGACCGCGATATCCACCGCCTCGCCCGGGCCCAGCGCGTGGTCGTGGATGGTCGCCAGCGAGTAGCTGCGCTTGGTTTCGGTGCCGTCGGCGTAGCTGAAATGGACCTGGATGAACTGGCCGGGCTGGAAATCCAGCGGCTGCCCATCGTCACGCACGAACTGGTAGTGGCCGACGGTCGGGGCCAGCATGCGGCAGCCGACCAGCTTGAGGGGGAATTGAACAGGCACGACTTTTCGGGACAGTGTGTAGCCGGGGCAAGCCCTCGGGGTCTTCTATAATAGCCCCTCCCCGCCCCTCTCCAGCGCCAGCCCATGGGCGCGAAGGCTTCGAGCTTGGCATCCCAGAACGATACGGCGCCCGCCCTGCGCGTGCGCGACCTGCGCAAGACCTATGACAACGGCACCCAGGCCCTGAAGGGCGTTTCCCTAGAAGTGGCCCCGGGCGACTTCTTCGCCCTGCTCGGCCCCAACGGTGCCGGCAAGTCCACCCTGATCGGCATCATCAGCTCCCTGGTCAACCTCAGCGAGGGCCAGGTGGAAGTGTTCGGCAGCGACCTGGTGCGCAACCGCAGCGCCACCATGCGCCTGATCGGGCTGGTGCCGCAGGAGATCAACTTCAACCTGTTCGAAAAGCCCTTCGACATCCTGGTGAACTACGCCGGTTTCTACGGCGTGCCGCGCAAGGAAGCCGAGCAGCGTGCCGAAGAGGAACTGAAGCGGGCGCACCTGTGGGAAAAGGCACAGGTGATGAGCCGTACGCTGTCCGGTGGCATGAAACGCCGGCTGATGATCGCCCGCGCGATGATGACCCGCCCGCGCCTGCTGATCCTGGATGAGCCGACCGCCGGCGTGGACATCGAGATCCGCCGCGACATGTGGCGCGTGCTGAAGGAGATCAACGCCGCCGGCACCACGATCATCCTCACCACGCACTACCTGGAAGAAGCCGAGTACCTGTGCCGCCACCTGGCGATCATCAATCATGGCCAGATCGTCGAGCAGGGGCCGATGCGCACCCTGCTGGCCAAGCTGGACGTGGAAGGCTTCCTGCTGGACATCGACGGTGACCTGCCGGCGCAGCTGCCGGTGATCGAGGGCGCGACGCTGACCGCACCGGACCCGCACACGCTGGACATCGACATGCCGCGCGCAATGGACCTCAACCGCGTGTTTGCCACGCTCAACGAGTCCGGTATCCGTGTGCGTTCGATGCGTACCAAGAGCAACCGCCTGGAGGAGCTGTTCGTGCGCCTCACCGGCAACCTGGAGAAGCCTGCATGAGCACCACCGAGCTGACCGACGGCCAGCGCAACCGCGTCGCACTGATGACCATCGTGCGCCGCGAAGTCGCCCGCATCATGCGCATCTGGGGCCAGACCCTGGTGCCGCCGGCGATCACCATGACCCTGTACTTCCTGATCTTCGGCAACCTGATCGGGTCGCGCGTGGGGGACATGGGCGGCTACACCTACATGCAGTTCATCGTGCCGGGCCTGGTGATGATGAGCGTGATCCAGAACAGCTACGGCAACATCAGCTCCTCGTTCTTCGGCGCCAAGTTCGGCCGCCACGTGGAAGAGCTGCTGGTCAGCCCGATGCCGAACTGGGTGATCCTGTGGGGCTACGTGGCCGGTGCGGTGCTGCGCGGCCTGATGGTGGGCGTGATCGTGCTGATCATCGCGATGTTCTTCACCCCGGTGCGCATCCCGCACCCGCTGGTGATGCTGACCACGGTGATCCTGGGTGCGACGATCTTCTCGCTGGCCGGTTTCATCAACGCGGTGTATGCGAAGAAGTTCGATGACGTGGCGATCGTGCCGACCTTCATCCTGACCCCGCTGACCTACCTGGGTGGCGTGTTCTATTCGGTGAAGCTGCTGCCGGGCTGGGCCGAGGCCGCCACGCACGCGAATCCGATCTTCTACATGGTCAATGCATTCCGCTATGGCCTGCTGGGCAGCAGCGATGTGCCGGTGGTGGTGGCGTATGCGCTGATGATCGGTTTCGTGGTGGTGCTGACGGCGCTGGCGCTGTGGCTGCTGCGCCGTGGCGTGGGCATGCGCAGCTGAGGGGTGCCTGCAGGGCCTGCGGGCCTGCGGCCCTGCACCTGCACCTGCACCTGCACCTGCAGTGGTAGTGCCGGCCGCTGGCCGGCAACAGCAACAGCCAAGGCGGAAGCATCACGAGTTGGGCGGGGCGGTGTGAGGGTGCAGGACACGCCGTAAACCCGTCCGTGGGGGCTCGATGGCGCCATCCATGGCGCCAACGGTCCTGCACCCCCACACCGCCCCACCCCTGACAGTTTCCGGTCGCTGTTGGTAGGTGTCGACCTTGGTCGACACGATGGATACATGCCATGCGTGGATGAAACGTTCCTGTAGAGCCAAGCCGATGCTTGGCTCTTTTCGTTTCGGATTACGGCTAGGCTGTGGCGATGAAGATCACTTCCATTCCGTTGGACAAGGCCGTGTCGGATGGTCCGATCGATGCGTTCAGCCACGTCCTGCTGAGCGATTCGCCTACGCTGGATGAGGTGCTCGGTTGCCTGGCCTCGCTGCAGGCGGCTGATCCCCTTCATCGTTATCTATGCACGCTCGACGATGTCGGCCAGTGCCGCTACACCAGCATGCACGCGTCCGATGACGAACGCATCGCGCTGTACGAGGACGAAGACCCGGCGACGCCGGAAGATGCGTTGGCGGCACGCGGGCGGTTGCTGGCGCACGTCGTCGCGCAGCTTGAGCATTCCACGCATCGGCTGCAGTGGACAGCGCTGGCGGGTACGTTGATGTGCAGCGACGAAGACATCGAGGCGCTGGTCGCCGCCAATGCGAAGCCGGATCTCATCATCGATGACGTGGTCTGCGTGCAGCAGGTGCCCGTGACCCGTGATGACCTGCTGATCGCCGCCCTGCCCAACGGCTACTTCAGCGCGGACTGGGACATCTTCCAGAACCACGCCCTGATCCGGCATCTGCAGGAGCGCTACGACTACCGTCTGTTCGGACTCGGCGCATCGTGGCTCGGTTTCCAGCGCGACCGCGCACCGTCGCCTGCAGAGGCGAGCGCGTTGGTCGCGGACCTGCAGCGCGTCTACGCGGCCGGAACGCACGACACGTGGTCACAACTGGCTGCAACGCTGGCCAACCGCACCACACTGCTATTGGGCTACACCGAAGACTTCAGCGAACAACTGCCCTGAGCACCGCTCCACACGAGCGAGCGCAGCGAGCGACCCGCTTTCGCTCCTGATCTGTCTTCCGTGGTGGCCGCACCCGGAAACTGTCAGGGGTCGGGCGGTCCGGGTGCGCGGGGGTGTCCGCCGCATGGATGCGGCGGCCAAGCCTACACGGACGTACTTGCGGCGTCCCCCGCGCACCCGGACCGCCCGACCAGGCACGGCTTGTGCTTCTTCCACCACGAGGGGCTCCGCCGTTGGCCGCAATCTCCGGCACAATCGCACTCCTGATTCCCCAGAAAACGGTGAACGTGCAATGCGCATCCTGATCCTCGGCGCCGGCGGTACCGGCGGTTACTTCGGCGGTCGCCTGGCTCAGGCCGGCGTAGATGTGACCTTCCTCGTGCGCCCCGCACGCGCCGCCCAGCTGGACCGCGACGGCCTGGTCATCCGCAGCCCACTCGGCGATGCCAGCTTCCCGGTGCAGCACGTCACCGCCGATGCGCTACCCGCATTGGCCGCACAGAAGCCGTTCGACCTGGTCATCCTCAGCTGCAAGGCCTACGACCTGGACAGCTCAATCGATGCCATCGCTCCGGCCGTGGGCGCAAACACCACCGTGCTGCCGATCCTCAACGGCCTGCATCACTACAACGCGCTGGACCTGCGCTTCGGCCGCGACGCTGTGCTCGGTGGCCTATGCTTCATCAGCGCCACCAAGGCCCCCGACGGCGCCGTGCTGCACCTGGGCAAGCCGGCCAAGCTCACCTTCGGCGAGCGCGACGGCGGTGCCATCTCAGAACGCATGCGTGCCTTCGCCGCCGCCTGCGCGCAGGCCAACCTCGATCACCTGGCCAGCGAGCACATCGGCCAGGAACAGTGGATCAAGTACACCTTCCTGACCGCGCTGGCCGCCGCGACCTGCCTGCTGCGCGCGGATATCGGCAGCATCGTCGCCACCGATGATGGCGAGGCGATCGTGCGTGGCCTGTACGACGAGTGCCTGGCCGTGGCCGAGGCTGCCGGTGAACCGATTCCTGATGCCGCGCAGGACACCGCACGCGGCACCCTCACCCAGGCGGGCTCTGCGTTGAAGGCATCGATGCTGCGAGACCTGGAAGCCGGCCAGCAGGTGGAAGCCGAGCAGATCGTCGGCGACATGCTGGCGCGCGCGCGCAAGGCCGACCAGGAAGCTTTGCTGCTGCAGGTCGCCTACAGCAGCCTGCAGGCCTACCAGGCGCTGCGCAGCGCGTGAGCGATACGACGCAGGCCAACGCCCTGCCCGCGCGGGTGTTGATCCTCGGCATGGGCTGGAGCGGGTGCGTGCTGGCCACGCATCTGCGGGCGTTGGGCGTACACGTGGTCGGCACGGTGCGCGACCTGGCATCAGCACCGCACGATGGCCTGCTGCGCCATCAGCTACGTGCCGACGACACGCCATCGCCCGCTCTGCTCGGTGAGATCGCGCAGGCCGAGGCCGTGCTGTGCAGCGTGCCGCCCGATGCCGAGGGTGACCCGGCACTGCGTCTGTTGCTGCCGGCACTGCAGGAAAGTCCAGCACTTCACTGGGTGGGCTATCTGTCATCCACGTCGGTCTATGCCGATCGGGCCGGCGGCTGGATCAACGCAACCAGCGTGGCCGATGCCACTGAAACGACCGGCATGCAACGCAGACGCGCCGAGGACCAGTGGCGTGCGCTGGCGGAGCAGCGCGGTATCGCCTCGGCGGTATTCCGCCTGCCCGGCCTGTACGGGCCGGGACGCAATGCGCTGCTGCAGCTGGCACAGGGACGTGCGCGCCACGTAGTGCGTCCAGGGTTGGTGTTCAACCGCCTGCACGTGGATGACCTGGCAACGGTCGTTATCGCATCGATGCAGCGGCCGTGCGTGGATGGGCTGTATCTGCCAGCCGATGACGAGCCGGCACCATCGCAGGAGGTACTGGCCTTCGCCGCGCAGCTGGGCGGCTTTGCGATGCCACCTGCAGTGGCATGGGACGACCCTGCACTCAGCCCGACGCTGCGGCGCTTCTACGAGAGCAACAAGCGCATCGACAGCACCGGTACGCGCGAGGCGCTGGGCTGGGAGCCGCGCTTCCCCAGCTACCGTGAGGGCCTGCGCGACCTGCTCCGGTAGTGCCGGCCGCTGGCCGGCAACCGCGCGATGTTTGCGGCGTTCATGCTGCTGCCGGCCAGCGGCCGGCACTACCTGATCAACCCGCGTCGGGCAGGCGGAAGAACGTACGCGTCGCCGCAGTCGCATTGGCTGCGGTTACCGCCACGTCTTCGCCCCGATCGCGCGCCAGTTCCTCGACGATGTGCGAGAGGAACATCGGTTCGTTGCGGCGGTCCTTCGGCATCGGCTTCAACGTGCGCGGCAGCAGGTACGGTGCGTCGGTCTCGATCATCAACCTGTTGGCCGGGATGTTCTTCACTAGTTCGCGCAGGTGCGCGCCACGGCGTTCGTCGCACAACCAGCCGGTGATACCGATGTACCAATCCTGGTCCAGGTAGTCGAACAGCTCGTCACGCTCACCGGTGAAGCAATGCACCACCGCCGGGCCGATGCGACCTTCGAAGTTCTTCATCTGTGCCATGAAATCGGCATGCGCGTCGCGCTGGTGCAGGAACAGGGGCTTGCCATTGTCCGCGGCCAGCTGCAGCTGGCGCTCGAACGCACGGTGCTGGGCCGGGCGCGGCGAGAAGTCACGGAAGTAGTCCAGCCCGCACTCGCCCACCGCCACCACTTCCGGGTGCGCATGCAGCGCGCGCATCTCGGCATCGCATTCCTCGGTGTATTCCACAGCGTGGTGCGGGTGCACGCCGGCGGTGGCATACAGGAAACCAGGATGCTGCTGCGCCAGCTGCACGGCCAGCGGCGAGTGCTCGCGGCTGGCGCCGGTAATGACCATCTGCACCACGCCGGCCTGGCGCGCGCGGTCCAGCACGGCATCGCGGTCGCGGTCGAAGGAGTCGTGGGTCAGGTTGGCGCCGATATCGATCAGGTGCATGGTCATCGCGGGGGAAAAGTGCCCGCGCATTGTACCTGCGGCTGCCATGGCCCTTTATCCTTTGCACATGAACGCCCCGCTCTTCCCGATTTCCCCGCTGCTGCCGCAGATCCAGCAGCACCTCGCCGCGCAGCCACGACTGGTGCTGGAGGCACCGCCCGGCGCCGGCAAGACCACCCAGGTGCCGCTGGCGCTGCTCGATGCACCGTGGCTGCAGGGGCGGAAGATCATCCTGCTGGAACCGCGCCGGGTCGCCGCACGCAGCGCCGCGCTGTTCATGGCGCGGCAGCTGGGCGAAGAGGTGGGCGGCACCGTCGGCTACCGCATCCGCTTCGAGAACAAGGTCTCGTCGCGCACCCGCATCGAGGTGGTTACCGAAGGCATCCTGACCCGCATGCTGCAGGACGACCCGATGCTGGAAGAGGTCGGCGCGATCCTGTTCGACGAATTCCACGAACGCCACCTCAGCGGTGATCTCGGCCTGGCACTGGCGCTGGACGTGCAGGCACAGCTGCGCGATGACCTGCGCCTGGTGGTGATGTCGGCAACGCTGGATGGCGAACGGCTGGCACGCTTCCTCGATGCGCCGCGGCTGAGCAGCGAAGGCCGCAGCTACCCGGTGACGGTCAGCCATTTCCCGGCGCGCCGCGATGAGGCGCTGGAACTGCAGGTTCGCCGCGCGGTGCAGCAGGCATTGGCCGAGCACCCGGGTGACCTGCTGGTATTCCTGCCCGGCCAGCGCGAGATCGCGCGGGTGCAGGCCGGGCTGCAGGAATCGCTGGATGCCGGCGTCGAAGTGCTGGCCCTGCACGGTGAACTGCCGGTGGAGCAGCAGGCGCGGGTCCTGCAGGCGGCCAGTGATGGTCGTCGGCGCGTGGTGCTGGCCACCAACGTGGCCGAGTCCTCGGTGACGCTGCCGGGCGTGCGCGTGGTGATCGACAGCGGCCAGGCGCGCGAGCCGCGCTACGACCCCAACAGCGGCTTCACCCGGCTGGACGTGGTGGCCATCGCGCAGGCATCGGCCGACCAGCGCGCGGGCCGCGCCGGCCGTGTCGCCGAGGGCGTGGCGTGGCGGCTGTGGCCGCAGTCGCAGCGGCTGGAGCCGCAGCGCCGCGCCGAAATCGATCAGGTCGAGCTGGCCGGACTGGCGCTGGAACTGGCCGCCTGGGGCAGCAGCGACCTGCGCTTCCTCGATCCGCCACCGGCCGGCCCGATGGGTGCCGCCCGCGAACTGCTGCAGCGGCTCGGCGCGCTGTCCAGCAGCGGTGCGATCACCGCACTTGGCCGCCGTGTGCTGGCGCTGGGCACGCATCCGCGGATGGCGGCGATGCTGCTGGCCGCGTCCGATGCCCGCGCACAGGCGCTGGCCGCCGATCTGGCCGCCCTGCTGGAGGCGCGCGATCCGTTGCGCCAGGGCGGTGATGCGCTGGCCGCGCGTTGGCGTGCGCTGGCGGCATTCCGCAATGGCCGCGCACCGGGCGACGCCAACCGCAGCGGCCTGGCCGCGATCGATGCCGCCGCCAAACAATGGCGTCGCCGCCTGCGCTGCGATGCCGCACCGCCGGCCAGCATCGAAGCCCATGAACTCGGTGACCTGCTCGCGCACGCCTTCCCCGACCGCATCGGTGTCCAGCACCCCAGCGACCCACTGCGCTACCTGCTGGCCAACGGTCGCAGCGCACGCCTGCACGAGCTGAGCGACCTGCGTGGCGAGCCGTGGCTGGTAGCCAGTGAACTGCGCTTCGAGGCACGCGACGCGCTGCTGCTGCGTGCCGCACCGGTGGACGAGGGCCAGCTGCGCAAGGCGTGGCCGGAGCGCTTCGTGACCGAGGATGTGGTGCGCTGGGACAGCGAGCGTCGCGCCCTGGTGGCACTGCGCGAGACCCGTTTCGACCGCATCGTGCTGGACAGCCGCTCGGCCGGGCGGGTTGATCCGCAGCACGCCGCACAGGCGCTGACCGACGCGGTGGCCGAACTCGGCCTGCAGGCGCTGCCGTGGACCGAAGGCCTGCGCCAATGGCAGGCACGCGTGGAGTCGCTGCGGCGCTGGATGCCCGAACTCGGCCTGCCCGACTGCAGCGACGACGCCCTGCTGGCCACGCGTGCGCAATGGCTGCAGCCTGCGTTCGCCGGCAAGACGCGCCTGGATGCGCTGGACGAGTCCAGCTTCGGCGAAGCGCTGAAGTCGCCCCTGGAGTGGTCACAGCGTCAGCTGGTCGAGCGTCATGCACCGACCCGCATCACCGTGCCCTCCGGGCTGGAGCGGCCGATCACCTACGCGCTGGACAGCGAGAGCGGCGAACCGCTGCCGCCGGTGCTGGCGGTGAAGCTGCAGGAACTGTTCGGCCTGGCTGACACCCCGCGCATCGCCGACGGCCGCGTGCCGCTTACCCTGCACCTGCTCTCGCCCGGTGGCCGCCCACTGCAGGTCACCCAGGACCTGCGCAATTTCTGGGAAAACACCTACGCGGAAGTGAAAAAGGAAATGAAGGGCCGCTACCCGCGCCATCCGTGGCCGGATGACCCGTGGACGGCGACGGCCACCCATCGGGCCAAGCCGCGCGGGACCTGACCGGTGGGGCCGGCTGCGGACCCTGCCTGATCCTGAATGGCTGCGGTAAAGTCACGCCACGTGTGACCTCGACTGACATACCGTTTACGGGCAACACGCGACACTGGACTTCGACCCGAGGCAAAGGACCCCCGCATGAGCAAGCTGACCGTAATCACCGACCGCGCTCTGGAGCGCGCCCTGGAGCTGGCCCACACCGCCGGCGATGGCCTGAAGAGCGCCGGTGGCAGCCTGCGCAATGCGGACTGGATCAAGACCGGCGCCGCCATCGGCGCAGTGAAGACCGGCGGCAAGGCCGCAACCAAGTTCGTGCGCCGCAATCCGGCAGTGGCCGTGGCCGCCGCTGCGGTCGGTGTAGGCCTGCTCGGCTACGCGCTGTACCGCAAGCAGCAGAAGAAGAAGGCCGCCAATGGCCACGTGGTGAATGGGCAGGCGCAGCGGATCAACGCACGTGACCGCCGCAACGACACCGTGGTGGACGAGCACAGCGATATCGGCAGCGACGCCTGAGCCTGCCGGGGTCGGATCCTTTCCACAGGAAGGACTCTGACCCCAAGGCACTACATGAGGGCCGGACACCGGAAGGTATCCGGCCCTTTCTGCATCAACCGATCTGCCGCCACTGCCCCGGCTGCAGGTCGTCCAGCCGGTAAGGCCCCATCGACACGCGGACCAGCCGCAGCGTCGGCAGGCTCACCGCCGCGGTCATCCGCCGGACCTGCCGGTTGCGGCCTTCCCGGATCGTGATCGCCAGCCAGGCGTCGGGCACGGTCTTGCGGAAGCGCACCGGCGGATCGCGTGTCCACAGCGACGGCGCCGGATCGAGGCGCTCGATCTTCGCCGGCAGGGTCGGCCCGTCATTGAGCACCACGCCGTCGCGCAGCTGTTGCAGCTGTTCGTCGCTGGGCATGCCTTCCACCTGCACCCAGTAGGTCTTGTCAGCCTTGTGCCTCGGGTCGGTCAGCTTGTGCGCCAGCGTACCGTTGTCGGTCAGCAGCAGCAGGCCTTCGCTGTCATGGTCCAGGCGACCGGCGGCATACACGCGCGGCGGCAGGCCGAACCCGGCCAGGGTCGGCCGCGGCGGCACGCTGCGGTCGGTGAACTGGCAGAGCACGTTGAAGGGCTTGTTGAAGGCGATCAGCATTGCGGGCACGGCAGGCGGCGGGTGGGGCATTGTCCCATGCCGCGTGCGGCGGCTCGAAAGGTGCCGGTCAAGTCGGCCGGCATAGCCCATGCCCGGCTGCGCTTTCCTGCGACCACGAACACGAAGGGCTCAGCCGAATACCTTCCACTGCAGCAGGAACGACCCCAGCACCAACACGAAACCGCATGCCGTGACGACATTGGCCCGGCGACGCAGCGCCGCGGGTGGCGGACTGGTCATGCGGGCGCGTTCGTCCAGCACCCCGCCAAAGAACAGCACCGCAAAACCCGTCGCTCCCAGCAGGTCGTAAGCATGCCCACCGTGGTACACAAAGTCATACAGCCGCGGCAGCACCAGCACCGCGATGACGATATACAGCACCTTCTTCAACGGTCCATGTCCTTGAGTTCGATTGGACTCCGGCGCATGGCCGGACCTGGGGCCAGCCATACGTTGCGCTGCGCGCGGTGAGCGTGGTTGCGGCTGCGCTTTCCTGCCGCCCCAATCTCGGCCGGCTCAGCCGAAAACCTTCCATTCCAGCAGGAACGAGCCCAGCACCAGTGCGATGCCGCACGCGGCGATGACATTGGCCCGCCGCCGCAGGCCTGCGGCCGGCGGGTCGGCCCTGCGCGAACGTTCCTCCAGAAGGGCACCCGCGAACAGCACGGCAAACCCTACCGTCGCCATCAGATCGTGGGCATGACCACCGTAGAACACAAAATCGATCAACCGCCCCAGCACCAGCACCGCGACAGCGATGTAAAAGACCTTCTTCAACAATTCATGTCCTTGCATACGATCGAATTCCGGCGCATGGCCGGTCTTGGGACCAGCCATGCGCCGCGCTACGCGCGATGAGCCGAGCAGGAACGATGTCGGCCGTCCTGACCGGCACCCCTCTTACGGCTTGATGAAGCGCAGGGTCATGCGGTCGCTTTCGCCAATGGCCTGGTACTTCGCATCATCTGCCTTGTCGTGCTGGTTGGTCGGCGGCAGCGTCCACACGCCGTTCGGGTGGTCCTTGGTGTCGCGCGGGTTGGCGTTGACCTCGCTGCGCGCGTCCAGCTTGAAGCCGGCGGCTTCGGCCATTGCAATCACCTGCTGCTGGCCGACATAGCCGGTGTCATCGTCATCGGCCACGTCGGCCTTGGCGCGGTGCTCAACCACACCCAGCACGCCGCCCGGCTTGAGCACGTTGAAGAAGCCCTGGAACATGCCCTGCGCCTGGCCGGCCTTGCGCCAGTTGTGCACGTTGCGGAAGGTCAGCACCACGTCGGCTGAACTGGCTGGGCCGAACACCGGCTTGGCCGGATCGTAGGCGACCACGGCGGTCTTGCCGAACTGTGCCGGTGCACCGGCGTACTTCTTTTCCAGGCTGTCGCGGCTGCGCTGCTGGTAGTCACGGCCGCGGCCCTCGGGCACCGCCATCGGGTCGACCACGGCGGCAACATAGTGGCCCTTGTCCTGCAGCAGCGGCGCCAGGATCTCCGAGTACCAGCCGTTGCCGGGGGTGATCTCGATGACGGTCTTTTCCGGCGTCACCTTGAAGAACGACAGCGTCTGCGCCGGATGACGGAAGCCATCGCGCTTGACGTTGTTGGCATCACGGGTCGACGCCTTCACCGCCGCATCGATGGCCGGTGACACCTGGATCTTCGCCGGTGCCACCGTGGCCGGTGCGGCGAACGCGGGAACAGCGGCAAGCAGGGCCGAAGCAAGCAGCAGGCGGCAACCACGCAGGGACGAAGCAGGCATCATCGGAGCGACTCCAGCGGAAGATGCGGCGAGACTAGCAGCCGCGGCGTCCCAGGTGTTCACAAAACGTTAGCTGCGTGCGTATCGCGGAACACTGTTTTGTGGTCACCGCCGCAGCACGGTCACACAACGCGTTTTATTCTGGAGCACTTCCCCCAAGGAGTCCGTGCCCATGACGGCAACCCGCGAACTGGGCCGTTCCGGCCTGCATGTACGTCCGCTCGCCTTCGGTGGCAACGTGTTCGGCTGGAGCGCCGATGAGAAGGCCAGCTTCGCCCTGCTCGATGCCTTCGTCGATGCCGGCTTCAACCTGGTCGACACCGCCGATGTGTATTCGGCGTGGGTGCCGGGCAATGCCGGCGGCGAATCGGAAACGCTGATCGGCAAGTGGTTTGCCCGCAGCGGCAAGCGCGACAAGGTGGTGCTGGCGACCAAGGTGGCCAAGTGGGCCGAGCGCCCCGGCCTGACCCCGGACAACATCAATGCCGCGGTCGAGGATTCGCTGCGCCGCCTGCAGACCGACGTGATCGATCTGTACCAGGCCCATGAGGATGACGAGTCGACGCCGCTGGAAGCAACCCTGGCCGCGTTCGGCCGCCTGATCGAAGCCGGCAAGGTGCGCGCCATCGGTGCCTCCAACTACAGCGCCACGCGCCTGGCCGATGCGCTGAAGGTATCCACCGACTACAAACTGCCACGCTACGAAACCCTGCAGCCGGAGTACAACCTGTACGACCGCGCCGGCTACGAGAAGGAGCTGGAACCGCTGGTGCAGCGCGAACAGATCGGCGTGATCGGCTACTACGCCCTGGCCAGCGGCTTCCTCAGCGGCAAATACCGCACGCCGGCCGATGCGGCCAAGAGCCCGGCACGTGGCGAGAACGTGGTGAAGCGCTATCTGAATCCGCGTGGCCTGCGCATCCTGCAGGCGCTGGATGACGTGGCCAGCAAGCACAGCGCCAGTGCCGCGCAGATCGCACTGACGTGGCAGATCGCACGGCCGTCGATCACCGCGCCGATCGTCAGCGCCACCAGCGTCGAGCAGCTGCACGATCTGTTGGCCGCAGCCAACGTGTCGCTGAGCGTGCAGGATGTCGCACAACTGGATGCCGCCAGCGCGGAAGCTTGAGACCCGGTAGTGCCGGCCGCTGGCCGGCATTGCGCGGTAAAGAAGAAAATAATTGAACAAAATGGTTGCGCGCGAGTAAATCGTGGTTTATCGTGCGCACCTCGTTTCAACAACCACTGGAAACTTCCCTTGAACGCGCATTCCGTCGCCATCGCCAAACTGCTGCCATGCCTGCGCATGGACGTGCTGGCGCGCGCGTTCAGCAAGGAAGACCAGCTGACAACGGCCTGATACCCGCCCTGCGGAGATCGGCCACCCCGATCTCCGAGGCTTGACGACGCCCTCGGAACGCAAGTCCCGGGGGCGTTTTCGTTTGCGTCGGCACAAGGACCCGCGATGCCAGAACTGCACCCCGCGCGGCAACCCGCCGCTCACTGACACAGGTTTTTTCCGCTCCGCCGAAGGATTTACTTCGCGCGAGTGGCGACGCCTGGACATTATCTGCATCGCATCCAAACATTATCGCTCGCGATAATGTCGATGGCCTGCACCCTCGATTCTCCAACGGTCCCGTTTCCACCACGGGCTGGTGCGCGCGGCGTTGCCGTGGCGTATGCCGGAGGTCGCGGACATGCCATCGCCTGGATCGCCTGCTGGAAGCAGGCATCGGTTCGCCGGTACGCGGTTCGATTCCGCGCGGTCCCCAACTGGATAGCTCAGCTTGGTCAGAGCAACGGATCCCTAATCCGTCTGTCGTGGGTTCGATTCCCACTCCAAACCACATGACCTGTCACGTCATGACTTGAAGCAACACCCGGGGCGCAAGCCCCAGCGGCCATCGCCGCCGTCCACGGACAACGCCTTCGGGCAGGAACGTGGAAGGCAACGGACCGCACGCCGGGCCCCGGCCCGCCGCCACTGCCAGCCACGTTCCGCACCGGTGCTGCCTGCCGGGAACGACGATGGCAGCAGTGCCGGTGCACCGAAGGCTCCGCGCGTGGACCGTTCCCCGATGGCCGCCCTCTTCCGCCAGCTGCACAAGGTGTGCAGCCAGCCCTGCCACGATCTGATCGGCCCGGGTCATGGCATTCATTCCATCGGGTCGAACCACCAGAGCCATACAAGGAGAGACTCCCATGTTCTGGACCATCAAGGTCGTGATCGGCGACGGCGAGCGCGGCCTGGTGTATCGCAACCGTCGTTTCCAGCAGATCCTGCTGCCGGGCGTGCACCGCCTGTCGCCGTTCGGCGGCCGCCCGCACGTGGACATCCACACCGCATCGAAGGGCGCGGCCTATACCGGCAGCGACCAGGACAGCCTGATCGAAGCGCTGGGCACCGAGCTGGACACGCACTTCGTGCTGGCCAACGTCGGCGCCAGCGAGGTCGGCCTGTTGCTGCGCAACGGCCGCATCGATGAAGTGCTGCCGCCGGGCAGCCGCCGTCTGTACTGGCGGGGTTCGGTCGACACCCAGGTGCGCGTGATGGCGCTGGGTGACGAGCCGCGCATTCCGGCGGACGTGCAGCAGCGCCTGGGCCAGTTGGGCGTGCTGCCGCGTGTGGCGGTGATCAGCACCGTGCCAAGCGAGTCGGTCGGCCTGCTGTTCATCGATGGCACGCTGCGACAGACGCTGGACGCCGGCCTGCACGCGTTCTGGAACTTCAACGGCAACGTGTCGGTGGAGCGTGTGGAGCTGCGTGCGCGTTCGCTGGACGTGTCCGGCCAGGAACTGCTCAGCCGCGACAAGGTGACCCTGCGGGTGAACCTGGCCGCGACCGTGCAGGTGGTCGACCCGGTGCGTGCACACCGAACGCTCAGCAATGCCGACGAGTTCGTCTACCGGCAGCTGCAGTTCGGCCTGCGCCAGGCGATTGCCGCGCGCAGCCTGGACGAGCTGCTGGGTGACAAGGCGGCACTGGACGGCGAGATCGCCGCCCATGTGCAGGCGGCGATCGAGGGCCACGGCGTGCGGCTGCTCGGCGTGGGCATCAAGGACGTGATCCTGCCGGGTGAGATGAAGGAGATCCTCAACGGTGTGGTGCTGGCCGAGAAGCAGGCCCAGGCCAGCGTGATCCGCCGTCGCGAAGAGGCCAACGCCACGCGTTCGCAGCTCAACACCGCAAAGCTGATCGAGGACAACCCGGTGCTGATGCGCTTGAAGGAGCTGGAGGCACTGGAGAAGGTCACCGAGAAGATCGACAAGCTCACCGTGTTCGGCGGCCTGGATGGCGTGCTGAAGCAGCTGGTGACGATCAGGTAGGGGTCGCGGCGGCGCAGGGACGCGCCGCCGGCCCATCAAGGACAAACACGAAGACATGGACACTCAACACAACTATCAATGGCTGCACGCCGAGGGCACCACGCCGATCAAGGGCTGGGTCAACGGTGTGCCGCTGGAAGCGCAGGCGCATGAGCAGCTGCGCAACATCGCCGCGATCCCGTTCGTCGGGCCGTGGGTGGCCGTGATGCCGGACGTGCACCTGGGCAAGGGCGCGACCGTGGGCTCGGTGATCCCGACCCGCGGTGCGATCATCCCGGCCGCGGTCGGCGTCGACATCGGCTGCGGCATGGCCGCGGTGCGTACCACGCTGCGTGCCAACGACCTGCCCGATGACCTGCGGCAGCTGCGCAACAGCATCGAGCGCAGCATCCCGGTCGGCAACGGCCGTGGCGGCGAGCACCACCGCATGCCCGACAGCATCCATACGCGGCTGGTGCAGTCCGGGCTGGCCGCCGGCCTGGAGAACATCAAGGACAAGCACCGCAGGATCCGCACCGACAAGCTCGACCGCCAGCTGGGTACGCTGGGCGGCGGCAACCACTTCATCGAACTGTGCCTGGACGAGACGGACACGGTGTGGGTGATGCTGCACAGCGGTTCTCGCGGCACCGGCAACCTGATCGGCACCTACTTCATCGAGAAGGCGCGCGAAGAGCTTGCGCGCCGTGTGCTCGGCTTCCACCTGCCAGACAAGGACCTGGCGTTCTTCATGGAAGGCGAGCCGCTGTTCGATGACTACGTCGAAGCAGTGTCGTGGGCGCAGGACTACGCCCGGCACAACCGCGAGGCAATGATGTCGCGGGTGCTGGCCGAGATGCGCCATCGCCTGCCGAAGTTCCAACTGGCAACGATGGCGGTGAACTGCCATCACAACTACGTGCAGAAGGAGACGCACCACGACCAGGAGCTGCTGGTGACGCGCAAGGGTGCGGTCAGTGCGCGCGAGGGCGAGCTGGGCATCATTCCCGGCAGCATGGGCACGCGCAGCTACATCGTGCGTGGCAAGGGCAACGCGGACAGCTTCCACAGCTGTAGCCACGGTGCCGGCCGGGTGATGAGCCGTGGCACTGCGCGGCAGCAGATCACGCTGGCCCAGCACCGCGAGGCCACCGCGCATGTGGAATGCCGCAAGGACAGCGGCGTGCTGGATGAATCGCCGGCCGCGTACAAGTCGATCGACGACGTGATGGCGGCGCAGCTCGACCTGGTCGACGTGGTGCACACGCTGCACCAGGTGCTGTGCGTGAAGGGATGATGGAACGGTGCCGGCCTCGGCCGGCACCCACCGTGCCTCAATGGTGCCCGACCACCCTGCAGTAGATCCACGCCATGCGTGGATGAAACGGCGCCGACCAAGGTCGGCATCTACCAGAGCAGCACGTCGCGTCGGGGGTCAGCGCGGCACGCTGTCCTCGGCCACCAGCGCATGATGCACGCCGATCCCCGCACGCACGCCCTCGGCGGTGGCCAGGGTGATGTTGCCGACCGTGGTCGCATCGCCTGCGGCGTACACGTTCGGCACCGAGGTCTGCTTCATCATGTCGACCTCGATCAGCACCCCCAGCGGGCTCTCGACCAATGTGCACCCCAGCTGCTGCACCAGCGGCGTGGCCATCGCCTGGGTGGCCGGCACGAACAGCGCACGCTGTGCGATGCGGCGACCGTCGGCCAGCTCCACTTCCAGCCAGGTCGGCTGATCGCCCTGCACACCCAGCACGGGTGACGTCTCGATGTGCACGCCGCGCTGCTGCATGGCGGCGCGTTCCTCATCGGTGATCTCCAGACCCATGCTGAAGAACGTGACATTGCCCCAATCGGCGAACAGCGGCGCCTTGCTGGCGGACATCGGATGGCCGCCGAGCAGGCCGATGGCACCACCACCGACTTCATAGCCGTGGCAGTAGGGGCAGTGCAGCACGGTGCTGCCCCAGCGCTCGGCCAGTCCGGGCAGTTCCGGCAGCTGGTCGGCGATGCCGCTGGCCAGCAGCAGCTTGCGCGCGGCCAGCACCTGGCCATCGGCGGTACGCACTTCCACGCCTTCGGCGGTGGTGCGGGCGTGCTCCACTTCGGCATGCACCCAACGCACCGTGGGGTAGTCCAGCAGCTGCTGACGCGCGGTCTTCAGCAGCTCGGCGCCACTGATGCCATCCAGCCCCAGCACCCCGTGCGAATGACTGGCAAAACGATTGCGCGGTGAACCGGCATCGATGACGGTGACCGGGCGACGGGCACGGGCCAGGATCAGGCCGGCGGCAATGCCGGCGTAGCTGCCGCCGACGATGAGCACATCAGGATTCATGGTGACCTTCCAGGGAACGGTGATGGGCAAGATGGCGGGCGAAGTCGGCGCCGAGCTGGTCCAGCGTGGTCGCCTGCAGGCGCTGCTCAAGCAGCCGCTGCGCCTCGCGTGCGCCTTCGAGCAGGGCGCTGTTGACCAGCTGCTGGATCGGGCAGCCACCGCCGGAATCGCGAGCGCCGACCTGGACCAGCGGCGGTGCTCCCACCGCCAGATAGATGTCATGCAGGGTGATCGCCGCGGCATCGCGTGCCAGCTGACTGCCGCCGCCGTGACCACGGGTGCTGCGCACCAGGCCGGCCTTGTGCAGCTGTGCCAGCAGACGACGGATCACCACCGGATGGGTCGGCAGGCAGGACGCCAGCTGTTCGGACGTGCGCGGGGCGGTATGGCCGACCAGGTGCGCCATCACGTGCAGGGCGTCGGAGAGTGGGTTCGCGGATTTCATGTAACAACATTAGTTACATTTAATTCCTCTGTCGAGGGTCTGCTTTCGTTCCATATGGACACATCTGTCCTATGAAACATCTCCTTCACATCACTAAACGAAACGCGAATGTGATGCGCATCTCACTTCAGGGTGTGCGCATCGGGTCGATACCGCAGTGCCCCTTCCCGAGAGTCCTTCCACATGAATGCGTCTGTCCGTGCTCCGCGCCTGCAGTCCAAGCTGCTCGGCGCGGTTTCTGTTGGTCTGGCTGTGGTCCTGCTGTGCGCTCTGGCCGGCCTGGCCTCCGCCTGGTTGAAGTTGTCCACCGAGGTTCCACCCGAAGTCGCGCACAGCCGCGATGCCGAACGCCTGCAGCGCGAGTTCCGCGGCCAGGTGCAGGAATGGAAGAACGTGCTGCTGCGCGGCCACGACGACGCGTTGCGCCAACGCCACCTGGACGCCTTCGACAGCGAGGGTCGTCTGGTCGAGCAGCTGGCCAAGGGCCTGGTCAGCAGCCCGGATGCACGCACGCGCGAACTGGCGCAGGCCTTCATCGGCCTGCACGCGCAGCTGCAGCAGGACTATCACGCGGCGCTGCAGGCGTTCGCCGAGGCCAGCTACGATCCCGCCGCCGGCGACAACCTCGTGCGGGGCAAGGACCGCCCGGTGGCAACCGCGCTGGATGCGTTGAGTACGCACGCCACGCAGGTGGCCGAAGCGGCGGTAGCGGCCCGTTCGCAGCAGGCGCGGCAGACGCTGCTGCTGTGCGCGGCGCTGACCGTGCTGGCCGCCGTGCTGCTGCTGATGGGCCTGGGCTGGTGGCTGCGGCGTGCGGTGGTGCAGCCGGTGCTGGCGGTGGAAGCCGCTGCGCGTGCAGTGGCCGCCGGTGATCTGCAGCATGTTGTGCAGGTGCGCAGCCGCGATGAGATCGGTCGCCTCGCGCAGGCCATGCAGGCGGTGCAGTCCACGCTGCGCGGTGTGCTCGATGCACAGGCCACGATGGCACAGGCGCATGACGCCGGCACCATCAGCCACCGCATGGATGCCAGTGCCTTCCCCGGCGCGTTCGGCACGATGGTGGCCGACAGCAACGCGCTGGTCGATGCGCACATCCAGGTAAAGCTGCGCGCGATTGCGATCATGGGCCGTTACGCCATCGGCGACCTCAGCCAGGACATGGAACGCCTGCCCGGCGAGAAGGCAGTGATCACCGACGCACTGGATACCGCCAAGGTCAATCTCGGCATGATCAATGGCGAGATCCGCCGCCTGGCCGAAGCCGCTGCCATGGGTGACTTCGGCCAGCGTGGCGACAGCGCGCGCTTCGAGCATGACTTCCGCGCGATGGTCGACGGCTTGAACCGATTGATGCAGACGACCGAACTGAACCTCGGCGAGGTCTCCAGCATGCTGCGCGCGATTGCCGATGGCCGCCTCGGCGCGCGCATGCATGGCGATTTCCAGGGCGTTTTCGCGCGCATCGCCGGCGATGCCAACACCACCGCCGCGCAGCTGGCGACCATCGTCACCGACATCAAGCACGCCTCCGGCAACATCCACACTGCGGCTGCAGAGATCGCCGCCGGCAACAATGATCTGTCGCGCCGTACCGAGCAGCAGGCGGCCAATCTGGAAGAAACCGCCGCGTCGATGGAAGAACTGACCTCCACCGTGCGCCAGAACGCCGAGCATGCACGCCAGGCCAACCAGCTGGCGATCGGCGCGCACACGGTCGCCTCGCAGGGCGGCAGCGTGGTCGGCCAGGTGGTGGCGACGATGGGTGCGATCGAGACCTCGTCACGGCAGATCGCCGAGATCATCAGCGTGATCGATGGCATCGCATTCCAGACCAACATCCTGGCGCTGAACGCGGCAGTGGAAGCCGCGCGGGCCGGCGAACAGGGCCGCGGCTTCGCGGTGGTCGCCAGTGAAGTGCGCACGCTGGCGCAGCGCTCGGCGGCGGCCGCGAAGGAGATCAAGGCGTTGATCGAAGCCTCGGTTGAGCAGGTCGGCCACGGCGCGCAGCGCGTGCGCGAGGCCGGTGACACCATGGCCGAGATCGTGGCATCGGTGCAGCGCGTGACCGACATCATGGCCGAGATTTCGGCGGCCTCGCAGGAGCAGAGCGCGGGTATCGAGCAGGTCAGCCAGACCGTGATCCAGATGGATGGCACCACCCAGCAGAACGCCGCGCTGGTGGAGGAAGCCAGTGCCGCCGCACGCAGCCTGGAACAACAGGCGAACCGGTTGATCGATGCGGTGGATGTGTTCGATCTGTCGACCACGGCGGCAGCGAAGGACGCGTTGGCGCGTGCGGCCTGAGTGATCCGGTTGCCGGCCAGCGGGCGGTACCACCCGTGCGATGTGCCGGCCGCTGGCCGGCAGCGTCCGCCGCCACATGGGTAGCGCCCGACCGTTGGTCGGGCGACGGCAGGATCAGTGCGGACCAACGGTCCGCACCCACCAGAGCGGCCGCGCCCACCGGCGCGTGCGGTAGTGCCGGCCGCTGGCCGGCAGCGTCCGCCCCAGTATGGGTAGCGCCCGACCGTTGGTCGGGCGACGGCAGGATCAGTGCGGACCAACGGTCCGCACCCACCAGCGCAGCCGCGCCCACCGGCGCATGCGGTAGTGCCGGCCGCTGGCCGGCAACCTCAGCGCACGTAGTCGCTCTGCGCCATCGCGTCGGCCAGGTAATCCACGAACGAGCTGATCCGCGACGATACGGCGGTGTTGCGGTAGTACACCGCATGGATCGGCTGGTACACATCCAGCGTCTGCCCCGCCAGCACCTGCACCAGGGTGCCGGCGCTGCGGTCGCGATCGGTGACGAAGTCGGACAGGCAGGTGATGCCCACACCTTCCACCGCCAGCCGGCGCAACGTCTCGCCACTGGACACGGCGATATCCGGCCGCACCAGCAGCAGCCCATCCGACTCTCCGGGCAGCGGCCAACGGTTGAGTGATTCCGGCTCGTTGAAGCTGACCAGCGTGTGCTGGCCCAGCGCGGCGACGCTGGCCGGTTCGCCGTGCCTGGCCAGGTAGTCCGGGCTGGCCACCAGCCGCAGCTGGCAGCGGCCCAGCAGCCGCGCATGCAGGGTGGAGTCGGCCAGCGGGCCGATCCGGATCGCCAGATCGGTGCGCCGTTCGAGCAGGTCGATGTAGCGGTCGGAGCTGTTCAGTTCCAGCTGCACTTCCGGGTAACGCGCGCGATAGCCGGCCACCAGCGGCGCGATCACGTGCAGCACGAACGGCATCGCCGCATCCACGCGCAGGCGCCCCGCCGGGCGTTCGCGGCGCGCCGCCATCTGTTCCTCGGCCGATTCCACCGCATCGATGATCGCGCGCGCATGGCGCAGGAACGCCTCGCCCTCGGCAGTCAGGTGCAGGCGGCGGGTGGTGCGGGTCAGCAGGGTGATCCCCAGCTTGTCCTCCAGCCGCCCCAGCGCGCGGCTCACACCCGAGGGCGTCTGCCCCAGCTGCTCGGCGGCAGCACTGATCGAACCGCTGTCGATCACCGAAAGGAACGCCTGCATTTCATCGAGAGTGGTCTTCATGCCCCTATTATTGACTGCACGGCAATAGTGATTGGCGTGAAGACCGGTTTTTCAGCAAAGGTCGGCGGCGCAGACTGCGCAGCCTCTTCCTCCTGCTGGACCCTGTCATGATCCGTGGCATTCCCCTCGCCCTGCTGGCGTTGACCCTCGGTGCCTTTGCCATCGGCACCACCGAATTCGTCATCGTCGGCCTGATCCCGACCATCGCCGGCGACCTGCAGGTCAGCCTGCCCTCGGCCGGCCTGCTGGTCTCGCTGTACGCGCTGGGTGTGGCCATCGGTGCGCCGGTGCTGACTGCGCTGACCGGACGCGTACCGCGCAAGCAACTGCTGGTGGCGCTGATGGTGTTGTTCACGCTCGGCAATGTCGTCGCCTGGATGGCACCCGGCTATACCTCGCTGATCATCGCCCGCATCCTCACCGGCCTGGCGCACGGCGTGTTCTTCTCGATCGGCGCGATCATCGCCACCGCCGTGGTACCGAAGGAGAAGGCAGCCAGCGCGATCGCCATCATGTTCACCGGCCTGACCGTGGCGCTGGTGACCGGCGTGCCGCTGGGCACCTTCATCGGCCAGCATCTGGGCTGGCGCGCGACCTTCCTGGCGGTAGCCGGCCTCGGCGTGGTCGCCCTGATCGGCGCGCTGCTGTTCGTACCGCGCAACCTGCCGCAGAGTGCGCCGGCCAGCCTCCGCCAGCAGCTTGCCGTGCTCGGCCAGCCACGCCTGCTGCTGGTCTATGCGATGACCGCGCTGGGCTACGGTGGCACCTTCCTGGCCTTCACCTATCTGGCGCCGATCCTGCAGGACGTCACCGGCCTTCCGGCCAACGCCGTGAGCCTGGTGCTGCTGGTGTACGGCGTGTCGGTGGCGATCGGCAACCTGTGGGGCGGGCGCATGGCCGACCGCTTGGGTCCGGTGCCCGCGCTGAAGCGCATCTTCGGACTGCTGGCATTGGTGCTGTTCGTGCTCACGTTCACTGCCTACAACACCTGGTTGATGCTGCTGACGGTGCTGGCGCTGGGTGCGGTGGCATTCGGCAACGTGCCCGGCCTGCAGGTCTACGTGGTCAAGCAGGCGCAGCGCTATGCACCGCAGGCCACCGACGTGGCATCGGGCCTGAACATTGCCGCGTTCAACGTCGGCATCGCCCTGGGCGCCTCGCTGGGCGGTCTGGTGGTGGAGCACATCGGCCTGATGCATACGCCCTGGCTGGGCGCGCTGGTGGTCGTACTGGCCTACGCGCTGACCGTGCTCAGTGGCCGCCTCGACCGCCGTGATGGCGTCGACCACCGCGCCGACGGCATTGCCGCCACCGCGCATTGATCCATGCAATGCACCGTTGCCGGCATGCATACGGTGCCTGTCCTACCCTCTTCCTTCTGCTACTCCCTTCCCCCCGTTGGAGCTTCCCATGACTGTCCCCGCTTTTGGTCTCGGCACCTTCCGCCTCAAAGACCAGACCGTGATCGACTCGGTGCGCAACGCACTGGAGGTCGGCTACCGCGCCATCGATACCGCGCAGATCTACGGCAATGAAGCCGAAGTCGGCCAGGCCATCGCCGAGTCAGGCGTGCCGCGTGATGATCTGTACTTGACCACCAAGGTGTGGATCACCGAGTTCAAGCGCGATGCGCTGCTGGCCAGCCTGCGTACCAGCCTCGAGAAGCTGCGCACCGACCGCGTCGACCTGGCGCTGATCCACTGGCCG
Organism: Stenotrophomonas sp. 99219_Sma; assembly: GCF_056480785.1. Classification (NCBI taxonomy): domain Bacteria; kingdom Pseudomonadati; phylum Pseudomonadota; class Gammaproteobacteria; order Lysobacterales; family Lysobacteraceae; genus Stenotrophomonas; species Stenotrophomonas sp. 99219_Sma. Next base: position 4,441,427 of record NZ_CM151117.1, read on the forward strand.
TCACCGAATGACAAGGTCGACGTGCCGATGGAGGAATACCTGCCGGCACTGGCCGAGGCCAAGGCGCAGGGGCTGACCCGCGAGATCGGCATCTCCAACTTCACCATCGCGCAGACCCGCAAGGCGATCGAGATCCTCGGCGCCGAAGCCATCGCCACCAACCAGATCGAGATCCACCCGTACCTGCAGAACCGCCTGCTGGTGAAGTTCCTGCAGGACAACGGCATCCACATCACCGCCTACATGAGCCTGGCCTATGGCGAAGTGCTGAAGGACCCGGTGATCCAGGCCATTGCCGGCCGCCACCAGGCCACCCCGGCGCAGGTTGCGCTGGCGTGGGCGCTGCAGCAGGGCTTCTCGGTCATTCCGTCGTCGACCAAGCGCGAAAACCTGGCAGCCAACCTGGAAGCAGCGGCCGTACGCCTGACCGACGAAGACATGGCGCAGATCGCCAAGCTGGATCGCGGCCATCGCCTCGCGAATCCGGAAGGGATTGCCCCGGCCTGGGATTGATCCCAACTGGGGTTACGTATCGGAATCGTAGGTGCCGACCTTGGTCGGCACTGGCCTCTGGTCAGTCGATGACACATCGTGCCGACCAAGGTCGGCACCTACCAAAGGCAGAGCTATCCCTCGCCTTGCAGCAACCACCCACGCATGGCCGCACTGACCTCGTCCGGCTTTTCCATCGGTGCCAGGTGCCCGCAATCGGGCACCACCACCAGCTGCGAGTGCGGCACCAGGGCGTGCATCTCCTCGCTCACCGCCAGCGGCGTGATGCGGTCGTTTGCGCCGCAGACGATCAGCAGCGGATCGCGGTACCCGGCCAGCACATCGTGGCCATCGCGGCGCTCCAGCGCGCTCTGGCGCAGGAACACTTCGGCGCCCAACCGCGCGGTCATGTCGCGCACACGCTGCACCAGCACGTAGTCATCCAGCCGAGAAGCATCGATGTAGCTGCGCATCAGCACGTCACCGAAGCCGTGGAATTTTCCCGGCAAGCGCACGCTGGCACGTTGGCTGCGGCGCTGCTCGGCACGTTCCGGCGAATCGGCATGGATCGAGGTATCGATCAACGCCAGCTTCAGCACGCGCTCGGGCGCGATGCGCAGGATCTGCTGGGCGACGAAACCGCCCAGCGAGAAACCGGCCAGCGCAAAGCGCTCCGGCGCCTGCGCCAGCACGTCCTCGGTCACGCCCTGCAGGGTTTCGCCGCGGGTCTGGTCGCCCACCGTGCAATCGGCGATGTCGGCCAGGTCAGCCAGCTGTGAGCGCCACAGCTCGGCATCGTTGAGCAGGCCGGGTAGCAGCAACAGGGGGATACGGTTGGTCATGGGGGTATTGTCGCGCCGGTGCGGTGGCGGCGCCATGCCAGCGACCGCGCATGACATCAAGATGGCTGGCGGCCTCATGCAGAAACAGAATCCGAGGCCGGCGGTAGAGGGCACGGGCCAGAATCACGCGCTGTTTCTGACCGCCTGAAAGCGAGTTGCCCATGTCTCCGATAAGACCGTGATAAGCCATCGGCAGCCCCGCGATATCGTCGTGCACGGCTGCCATCCGAGCAGTTTCCTCGATGCGCTGTTCATCGAAGCCGCTATCGAAGCCGCTGATGTTGTCGGCAATGCTTCCGGCAAACAACTGGTCATCCGGGATCGCATCAAGCTCGCTGACCCGGGCGAAAAGCCGCATCGAATCAATCTCGTGCAGCGCCAACTACATGCGCGAATCGCTCAATGCGCATCACTGCTGCAGCAGGCGGGTCCATCTCGTAAAGGAAAATCTCGCGCCGGGTCTGCTTGCACTTGCCCAGACCCTGCGTATCGCCAAATGTCAGCTACATGGATGCTTCTCAACGTGTGCCTCTATTGTCTCTCAGGCTGCCGGCCAGCGGACGGTACTACCGAAATAGTTGTTCAGAACGTCCGTAGATGCAGGCCATGAGGACGACAAATCTCGCACAGCTATCAGTCATCGATGGACTAGAAACAAACCAATCTATAGATACAGAACGCTAGTCATCCCTCTCGACCTGCACATCTACCTCATCCCGAAAAATAACTGAAATAAAAAACAAGAGCAGAGCTGGAAGTGCCAAAAGCAGCACGAACGACAAAGGCGCACCGAACGACCATAGAGCGGCAGAAAATACGGCAGCCGAAATCCCAAGCAGCAGGAACGAGCACTTAATTTTCCCTATTAACAGGTAACTTGCCGTCGAACACAACAGCGAAAATGCGGTAACAAAAACTCCGACCTCCTGAGGAACCTGCAAAGGCTCAGCACCCCGAAGCGCCGCCACCAGCATCAGCGCTGAGGCAAACGCCATTGCTACCAGGGAAATGAAATAGAACCTGCCATGCCGCCCATCAAATCCATCAGTAATCTTCATATCGACCCTCAAAGGATCGCAGGGCGAAAGCGCCGCGATCCAGCTAATGATTTACCAGAGCTAGGGATGTTCTGAACAGCTCCCTGCGAACTGTGCAGCAGTGCCCGCCACGGATTTCGGCGTTGGGGGACACTATTAAGTCGCATAGTGGAATACATCATACGCCTGACATTTGGGGATGCGCAGGGCCTGGGCAAGCCCAAGCAGACCCGGCGCGAGATTCTCCTTTACGAGATGGACCCGCCTGCTGCAGCAGTGATGTGCATTGAGCGATCCGGGCATGTAGTAAGCGCTGCACGAGATTGATTCGATGCGGCTGTTCGACCGGCTCATCAGTCGTTCTCAGGTCAAGATACCCTGCATGACTCGCGCGGACTCCATGCCAAGCGTCGAGAAGAGTCATGACGATTGCTCTGGTCCATCAGCTGCCGCATTGAAACCAGTACGGACTTGGCGCCCTTGCGGGAATCAGCCGCAGGAGCAGCTCAAGCGGCATCCTTACAAAGTGATCATTTCGACGCGTGCTCTTCCCGAATCCGCTCGCGCCTGACGTCGGCACGCCTGGCTATCACAATGACAACCGCTCCTATGAACAAGAACGGCAAGATCCGACCGCCTGCAGTTGCGGCCACCATAGCTAGGCAGCACACGCAGCTGGCGAAGGTCTTTTCGTTGATACCTTGGATCCTCACAGATTTCCTCATGCCTGCAACATCGGGAAACATCTTCTTTCAGTAAGGTCACGAAGGGTCGCCGCCACGCAGTGGCGCAATGGTAGCGTTGCTTCTTCGCTGAGTTGAAGAGCGAAATGCGTCAGTAGCCGCTTCTTTCCTTCTGGTAATTCAGTCACTCCTACGCAAGAGACACAGCAGGCACCCGGTACGCCGACATGAGGGGACCATTCGGACGTCACTGGCGCAGGGTACAAGCCATCGTTGTAGTCTGTATTCAATCGTCAGAACGACTGACAGCAGCGCAATCATCAGCATGAGCTTGCTTTACGACGCCACCGATGTGATGACCGGGCTGACCGAGGTGCTGTGCTATGGCACGGCGGTGGTGGTGGAGCCCCTCCGCTAACCTGGCCGTAGAGTCGAGCTTGCTCGACTGCTTCCCGATGGCGACAGTCGAGCAAGCTCGACTCTACAAGTCCGGTGCCGGCACCTCGACCTGCTGCACCGGCAGGGTCACCATCATCACCGTCGGATCGTCTGGATCCAGCCTGGTCTTGAAGCCCAGGCTCTGGCACATCGCCAGCATGGTGCTGTTCTCGCGCAGCACCTGGCCTTCGACCACGTCCAGGCCCAGCCACTTGGCGTACTCGATCATGATCGCCATCAACCGCCAGCCGATGCCGTGGCCCTTCAGGTCCGAACGGATCAGGATGCCGTACTCGCCACGGTGGTAATCGGCATCGGCGTGCAGGCGTACCGCGCCCAGCATTTCGCCGCTGCGCGGTTCGATCGCCACCAGCGCGATCGAGCGTGCGTAATCGAGCTGGGTCAGGCGCGCGATGAACTCGTGGCTGAAGTGCTTCACCGACTGGAAGAAACGCAGGCGCAGATCCTCGTCACTGACGCGGGCGAAGAACGCACGGAACAGTGCGTCGTCCTCAGGCCGCACCGGGCGCACGAAGGCACGGCCGCCATCGGACAGCTCGATGGTGCGCTCCCACTCCTTCGGGTACGGGAACACCGAGAAACGCGGATGGCCGCGGCCCTTGTGCAGGATGCGCGACGGCGCCACCGCTACGCGGGCATCGAGGGCGAGGATGCCCTTGCCGTCGACCAGCAGCGGGTTGATGTCCAGCGTGCGCACCTCGGGGATATCGGCAGCCAGTTGTGCAAGCTTCACCAGCGCCAGCGCCAGTGCGCGCTCGTCAGCCGCCGGCACGTCACCGTAAGCCTTGAGGATGCGCGAGGCGCGGGTCTGGCCGATCAGCTCATGGGCCAGGCGCAGGTCCAGCGGCGGCAGCGCCAGCGCCTTGTCATTGATCACTTCGACGGCAGTGCCGCCGCGACCGACCACGATCACCGGACCGAACGTCGCGTCATCGGCGATGCCGACGATCAGTTCGCGCGCCTTCGGGCGGACGATGGTCGGCTGTACCAGCAGGCCATCGATGCGTGCATCCGGCCGCAGCTGGCGTGCGCGCGACAGGATCGCGTTGGCCGCGCTCTGCACCGCCGGCAGCGTGGACAGGTTCAGGCGCACGCCATCCACTTCCGACTTGTGCGGAATGTCCGGCGACAGGATCTTCAGTGCGACCGTGGCACCGCGTTCCAGCAGCGGCTGCGCCAGGTCCATCGCTTCGTGCGCATCGCGCGCATGCATCACCGGCGCGGACGGAATGCCATAGGCCTTGAGCAGTTCATGGGTGGCCAGCGGGTCCAGCCACTGCTGGCCGTTGGCCAGCGCGGCATCGACCAGTGCGCGCGCGGCGGCCGTGTCGACACTGAAATCCTGCGGCAGGCTGGGCGGCGTTTCCATCAACGCGTTCTGCGCTTCGCGGTAGCGCACCAGGTGCTGGAAGCCACGTACGGCTTCGGCCTCGGTCGGGTAGGTCGGGACGCGTGCCGCGTTGAGCGTGGCCGTGGCCTGGTCGTCGTTGCCCAGCCACACCGCGAATACCGGCTTGTCGCGGTGATGGCGCGGGCGCAGGCCGAGTGTGCGGGTGAGCGCCTGCGCCGCGTCCGCCGATGACGTGAATGCGGTCGGTACGTTGACGACCATCACCGCATCATTCTCGTTGTCGGCCAGCAGCGCTTCGATGGCCGCGGCATAGCGGTCACCATCGGCATCGACCACGATGTCCACCGGATTGCTGCGCGACCAGCCCTGCGGCAGCACCGCGTCGAGTTTCTCGATGGTGCTGTCGGACAGGTTGGCCAGCGTGCCACGCAATGCGATCAGCTGGTCCACCGCAAGGCGACCCACGCCACCACCGTTGCTGAGGATGGCCAGGCGGCGACCGGGGAACGTCCCCAACCGACCCAGCGATTCGGCGGCAGTGAACAGCTCGTCCAGCGCCCCCACGCGCAGCAGGCCGGCGCGGTTGAAGGCAGCACCGTACACATCATCGGCGCGGGCCAGGGCCTGCACATGGGTATCGCGGCTGCCCGGCTGCACGCGCTCGGCACGGCCGGACTTCACCACCACCACCGGCTTGGCACGCGCGGCGGCACGCGCGGCCGACATGAACTTGCGCGCATCCTTGATCTGCTCGACGTAGAGCAGGATGGCGCGGGTACGGTAGTCGGTGGCGAAGTAATCGAGCAGGTCGCCGAAGTCGACGTCCATCGTGTCGCCCAGCGAGACCACGGCGGAGAAGCCGACCGAGCGCGCCACACCCCATTCCACCAGCGCCGCCGCAATCGCCGAGGATTCGGAGATCAGCGCGAGGTCACCGGCCTGCGGGAAGTGCGCGGCGATGCTGGCATTGAGCCGTGCATGTGGTGCGATCACACCCAGGCAGTGCGGGCCAAGGATGCGCAGGCCATGCTTGCGCGCCACCGTTTCCACCTGTTCCGACAACGAGCCCGGGCCTTCGCCCAGGTGCGCGGTGAGGATGATCGCGGCCTGCACGCCGCGTTCGGCGGCGGTACGCACCACCTGCGGCACGATCGCCGCCGGTGCGGTGATGACGACCAGGTCCGGTACCCAGTCCAGATCCTTCAACCGCTTGATCGTGCGGATGCCATCGATCTCGGCATGCCGCGGGTTGATCCAGGCCACCTTGCCGGGGAAGCCGGTGCCACGCAGGTTGCGCATCACCGCGCGCCCGGCCGAGCGCTCGCGCGGGCTGCCGCCGATCACCGCGACCGACTGCGGACGGAACACGGACTGCAGGTGGTAGGTACTCATGCGCCTACGGTACCCAAAAAAGGGGACGGAGGGGATTAAGTCGTTTGTGCCTCATGTGCCTTAAACGACTTAATCCCCTCCGTCCCCTTTTTGTTCTGCATGCCGACCAAGGTCGGCACCTACCGGAGCACGATGGTTCCGGCTTACAGCAGCGTGCCGTGCAGGATCATCGCGGCGATGCTGAAGTAGATCACCAGGCCGGTCACGTCCACCAGGGTGGCCACGAACGGCGCCGAAGCGCTGGCCGGGTCGAAGCCGAGCCGTTTCAGGATGAAGGGCAGCATCGAGCCGGACAGCGAGCCGAAGGTGACGATGCCGACCAGCGCGGCGCCGATGGTGATCGCCAGCAGGATCCAGTGCTCGCCGTAGTCGTGCAGGCCGCCCAGCTGCCAGATCACGATGCGCACGATGGCCAGGCAGCCAAGGATCGCGCCCAGCACCATGCCGGTGGGCACTTCGCGCAGGGCCACCTTCCACCAGTCACGCAGGCGCAGTTCGCGCAGTGCCAGGCTGCGGATCAGCAGCGAGGTAGCCTGCGAGCCGGAGTTGCCGCCCGAGCTCATGATCAGCGGGATGAACAGGGTCAGTACCACCGCGCGTGCCAGTTCGTCCTCGTAGTGCTGCATCGCGCTGGCGGTCAGCATCTCACCCAGGAACAGCACGCTCAGCCAGCCGGCGCGTTTGCGCAGCATCTCGAAGAAGCCGATCTGCATGTACGGCTTGTCCAGTGCCTCCATGCCGCCGAACTTGTGCGCGTCCTCGGTGGATTCCTCGATCAGCGCATCGAGCACGTCGTCCACGGTGACGATGCCGAGCATCTGCTGCTGCGCGTCGACCACCGGGATCGCCAGCAGGTCGTGGCGGCGGATCAGCCGTGCTACTTCTTCCTGGTCCATCAGCGCATCCACCGTCACCGGCGGATTGACCTGGGCCACGTCCAGGATCGACTCCTCGGGCAGGCCGGTGATCAGCCGGCGCATGGTCACTACCTGCTGCAGCTGCTGGCTGGCTGGGTCCAGCACGTAGATCGCGTACACCGTCTCGCGGGTGCGCTCGACCTGGCGGATGTGCTGCAGGGTCTGCGCCACCGTCCAGCTGGCAGGCACCGCCACGTACTCGGTGGTCATCAGCGCACCGGCAGTGTTCGGTGGGTAGCTGAGCAGCTTCTGGATGGCCTGGCGGGCGTCGGTGCCCAGCAGCGGTATCAGCCGCGCGCGTTCTTCCTCATCCAGCTCGTGGACGATGTCGGTGGCGCGGTCATCGGCCATCAGTCCCAGCAGCGCCGCAGCCCGCGCCGGCGGCAGCGCGGCCACCAGTTCGCCACTGCGGTGCAGCTCCGGCGCTTCCAGCATCTTCACCGCGCGCGGCAACGGCAGCGCCGCCAGCGTTTCCGCGGCGCGGGTCAGTTCCAGCGTATTGAGGAATTCCACCGCGTCGGCGGTGTTGTAGTTCGCCAGCGGTGCGGCCAGTGCGGCGGCATCGGCCGCCGGGCGCAGCAATTGCTTCTGGTTCATCGGTTTTGCCTTGTGGGGGTGCGACCTCGCGCAACGCCAACGCAGGCAAACCGTCCCGATGTCAGGCGGTGGCCATCGCTGGCGTCGAACGAGGTCGACTTCTACTGTCGCTGGACATGGGTTGGGGACTCCGGGATGCGTGTGCCGGCGGACGCGCCGCCAGCGGCGGGCAGTCTGGACCCGTGGGCCATGCAGGTCAACCCGGCCACCCCGCGCCGACGGCCGGCGAGTTGTTCTCGTGCATACACAGGTCGGCGCGCATAATGACGCGGTGGCACTCGCCTCCCCTTCCCCCACCCGAACGGACGCACCGCGGGCTTCTCCGATGACCAGGTATTCCCATGCATAGCGGTGGTCTGGAACTGGCCCTGGTGCTGCTGCTGGCGGCGGTCATCGCCGTGCCGGTGTTCAAGAAGTTCGGCTTCGGCGCGGTGCTGGGCTATCTGGCGGCCGGTGTGGTGCTGGGCCCGGACGGGCTGGGCTTTGTGCAGGACGCCGACCGCATCCTCGGCGCCGCCGAGATCGGCGTGGTGATGCTGCTGTTCGTGATCGGTCTGGAACTGTCGCCGGCCCGCCTGAAGGTGATGCGGCGCTCGGTGTTTGGTGCCGGTGCGGCACAGGTGGCGCTGTCCGGGCTGGTGCTGGGCGGCCTGCTGCTGCTCGACCATTTCCAATGGAAGAGCGCACTGGTGGTGGGCGTGGCACTGGCGCTGTCGTCCACCGCGGTCGGCCTGCAGCTGCTGTCAGAACACAAGGCGATCAACAGCGACCATGGCCGGCTCGGGTTCGCCATCCTGCTGTTCCAGGACCTGATCGCGATTCCGCTGCTGGCGGCCATCCCGCTGCTGGGCGGGGTAAAGAACGAGACCCTGCGCTGGGAAGACGCCGCCGTGGCCCTCGGCGCGCTGGCGGTGGTGATCCTGTGCGGGCGACCGGTGCTGCGCAAGGTGTTCGGCATCATCGCGCGTACCCGCAGCCCGGAAGTATTCACCGCGACCGCACTGCTGGTGGTGCTGGGCACCGCCTGGTTCATGCAGGAGGCCGGCCTCAGCCCCAGCCTGGGCGCGTTCCTGGCCGGCGTGCTGCTGTCCGATTCGGAGTTCCGGCACGAACTGGAAGCGCAGATCGAGCCGTTCAAGGGGCTGCTGCTGGGCCTGTTCTTCATTGCGGTGGGCATGGGCATCGACCTCGACCGCATCGTTGCCGAGCCGTGGCTGATCGCCGCCGGCGTGGCGATCCTGCTGGTGGTCAAATTCAGCCTGCTGTACGTGATCGGGCGCATCGCAAAGCTCAGTTCACGGCACTCGCTGCTACTGGGCAGCGTGCTGTGGCTGGGCGGCGAGTTCGCCTTCGTGGTGTTCAACGAAGCGCAGCGCGCGCACTTGCTGGGCAACGCCAACCATGACCGCCTGGTGGCGATCGTCGGCCTGTCGATGGCGATCACGCCACTGCTGATGATCGCGCTGCTCAAGCTGCTCGGCCAGGAGAAGGCAACGCCGCGCGAGGCAGCCGAGGCCGACAAGGTGGCGCCGGACAACCGGCCGAAGGTGCTGATTGCCGGCATGGGCCGCTTCGGCCAGGTCATCGCGCGCCTGCTGACCGCGCAGAAGGTGCCGTTCGTGGCACTGGAAGCGAACCCCGATACCGTGGCCGACCTGCGCCGCTTCGGCAACCAGCTGTACTACGGCGACCCGACCCGGCCGGAGATGCTGCGCGCGGCCGGCGGCGAGCACATCGATGTGTTCGTGATCACCGTGGACGACCCGGAGACCAACCTGCGCGCGGTGCGCATGGTGCGCCGGTTGTACCCGGACGCGAAGGTGCTGGCGCGCGCACGCAACCGCCAACATGCGTGGCGCCTGATGGACATGTCGGCTGAGCCGTTCCGCGAAGTGTTCGGCACCAGCCTGGAAATGAGCGGGCGCGTGCTGACTGCATTGGGTGTTGCACCTGAAGTGGCTGAACGCCACGTGCAGCGCTTCCGTGAGCACGACGAGCAGCTGCTGCGCGACCAGTACCTGGTGTACGACGACGAGGCTGCGGTGATCCAGACCTCGCGCGATGCACGCAACGACCTGATGCACCTGTTCGAGGCCGACGCGGAAAGCGACGGCAAGTAGGCGTGCCGACCAACGGTCGGCACCCACCACAGATTGCGGTAGTGCCGGCCGCTGGCCGGCAGCCTCGAAATTCCGGTGGTTTCATGAGGTTGCCGGCCAGCGGCCGGCACTACCCACTGCGGATTCCGGCAGTAGATCCACGCCATGCGTGGATGCTTTGGATTCCGGACACGATCATCCACGCATGGCGTGGATCTACTGGGTCCCGATCAGCCGTTGTCGCGCAGGAACCGCGCCATCGACGAGACGCCAGGCACGCGCGGCTCGAACTCGCCGGCCACGTCGATGAAGCCCCGCATCACCGCGATCTCGCGCGGGCTGCGGTTGAGGCTGTCGCGCACTTCCGGATCGGCACCGGCGCGCAGCAGGCGCTGCACCAGCAGCGGCAGACCATGCAGCGCGGCCAGGTGCAGCGGGCCGAAACCGCGCGGATCACGCACGTCCAGGCTCACGTCCTCATCCAGCAGGCGTTCCACCGCCGCCATCACCACCTGCTCGTCGCAGGCGGTACCCGGCTCGGCACGCGCACCCAGCAGCAGCAGCAGCGGCGTGACCGAACCGGCAGCGGCCTGGTCCGGTTCGGCACCGGCCAGCAGCAGGGTGTCGAGCAGGGCCAGCAGGCGCGAGCGGTCGCGGGCACTGAAACCGTACAGCGCGGCACAGTGCAGCGGGCCCAGCTGCTGCGCGTCACCGGCATGCACGTCGGCACCGGCAGTGAGCAGGCGCGCAACGATGTCCGGCAGGCCCAGCGCCGAGGCCAGCATCAGCACGGTCACCCCACCCGGCAGGCGGTGTTCCAGCTTGGCGCCGGCATCGAGCAGGGCCGACACGATATCCACCTGGCGCATGCTGACCGCCGCCGACAGCGGCGTCGCGCCACTGGCAGCGGCGTGCTGCGGATCGGCGCCGCGTGCCAGCAGCAGGTCGGTTACTGCCAGATGGCCACCACCGGCCGCACGCAGCAGCGCGGTGCAGCCCTGTGCGTCGACTGCGTCGACGGCAAATCCCAGATCGATCAGGCGGCGCACCGCATCGACGTCACCGGCCATCGCAGCGGCCGGCAGATCGGCCTCGCGCAGGGTGCGGCGCGGCAACGGCCACACCCGCCAGTCGAGCCAGTCGGCCAGGTCACGGCGACCGATCGACAGCGCCACGCCCAGCGGCGTCTGGCCGTCGGCGGCACGTGCTTCCGGCGAGGCACCGTGCTGCACCAGCAGCTTCAGCGCGCCTTCGCGGGCCAATGCGGTGGCCAGATGCAATGCGGTCATGCCATGGCTGTCACGCGCTTCACGATCGACACCGGCCTTGAGCAGGGCCTGCTGCAGGCGCAGCCAGCCCAGGCGCACTGCCAGCGACAACGGCGGGTCACCCGCCGGCGAGGCCGCGAACGGATCGGCACCACGTTCCAGCAGTTCCAGCGCCAGCTGTTCCAGGCCACGGGCGGCCTGATCGTGCTGCGCGCAGGCGGCAAGGAAGCGCGCCAGGCCACCGCGGCCGGCCGGCGACAGGCCGCGCTGCAGCATGACCTGCAGCGCCGGCACCGCATCGATGCCGCGCGACAGCAGCGCGAACATCGGCGTGTCGGAGCAGGCGTCACGCACGTAGGGATCGGCGCCGTGGCCCAGCAGCCAATCGACCGCACGCGGCTCCAGTGCCAGTTCCGGATCGAGCAGCAGCCCGCCCAGCTCTTCCGGCTGGCACAGCTTGGCCAGCGCGGCCATGCCATCGGTGTTGCCGAAGCCCAGCGCTTCGCGCAGCAGGGTCAGCGGCGGACGGTCCGGCAGCAGGCCACTGGCGCTGGCGGCTTCGCCGCGCTCGGCCAGGCCATCACTGACGGCGGCCGGCAACGGATAGGACGGGTCCAGCAGGGCCACAATCGCCCAGCGACCGGCTTCGGCGGCGTAGTCCACCGCACGGCGGCCAACCGGATCGGTGGCATCGGCGGCGATGCCCAGCTCGACCAGGCGCTTGATCAGCAATGGCGAGACATCCTCGGCCATCGCCGCCAGCTGCACCGCATTGCGGCCTTCGCCGTCCACCGCAACCAGATCCGGCTTGTGCGGCAGCAGATGCTCGACCACGGCAGCGCGGCCGGCACGGGCCGCTTCCAGCCACGGCGTACGGCCCAGCGCATCGCGCGCTTCCAGATTGGCACCGGCACCCAGCAGCACGCCGATGATCTCGACGTGGCCAGCCAGTGCGGCCTCATGCAGCGCGCTGCGGCGCTGGCGATCACGCGCGTCAGCCCGCGCCTTGTGCTTGAGCAGCAGCTGCACGCCGGCCGGATCGTCGTCTTCGGTGGCGGCCGCGGCCAGCAACACCGGGGTGCCTTCGGCCGGTTCGCTGCGCGCACCGCGTTCGAGCAGGAAGCGGGCCAGGCGCCAGTTGCCGACCTGGCAGGCCACGGCCAGCGGCGACCAGCCCTCGTTGTTCAGCGCGTCGACTTCGGCGGCGGCATCGCGCAGCAGCGCGGCCACGCCCGGGTCGGAACTGCGCGCCGCATGGTGCAGCGGGGTGTTGCCATCGCTGTCGATGGCACGCGAATCGGCACCGTTGGCGAGCAGGGTCATCACCGCTTCGGGGCGGCCGTGCCAGCTGTCGCGGGTGGCGGCCAGCAGCGGGGTCATGCCCCGGTGCGGCGCATTCACATCGACGCCGCGGGCGATCAGTTCGCGCAGCAGGCGCAGGTCCGGCAGCACCGCCGCCAGCACCGCCAGGCTGCGCTGGTCGCGCCAGTTCGGGTCCGGCAGCGCATACGGATCGGCACCGGCCTGCAGCAACTGCAGGCCCCGGTCGATGCGGCCATGGCGGGCGGCTTCATACAGGGCCGGGGTCAGCTCCTGCGGCGCCATCGCCTCCAGCGGCGCGGTTTCGGCCGCAGCTGCGAACATCGGTTCGTGCTCGTTGCCGGCGCTGGCCAACGGGCTCGCGCGCAGCGACACCAAGGGTGCCGGCGCCACCCGCTGCAGCAGCAGGTGCAGCACGGGAGACAGCAGCACCACCGCCAGCGCGGCGGGCCAGCGCGCGCCTTCCGGCAACAGGCCCGGCCAGGCCGGCAGCACCACCAGCGCGGCCAGCGCGATCACCAGCGCGGCGACACCGAGACCGCGCCAGGCGGTCAGATCGCGTCCGGCCAGCGCCTGCCAATGCTGGGCGAGATTGCCGTCCAGGCGTTCGACATCGTTCCACAGCGGCCAGGTGCGCCAGGCCGCCAGCAGGCCGGCACTGACCAGCACGCTCAGGCCCAGCACCGCGGCCAGGCTGCCGCTGTCACGCAGCGCCGCCAGCGGCCAGGCCAGCAGCAGCGCCAGCAACAGCGGCGCCGCCGTCCACAACGCCAGCAGCGCCGGCAGGTCCTGGCGCGCGACGATCTTCAGCGGCAGCAGCGCTCGGCTGCGACGCCACCACGACACACCCAGCGCGAACGCCGGCTGCGCCAGTGCCGCAAGGATGGCGCCTGGAACGCCGCCCACAGCGGCGCCCAGCGCCAGCACGGCACCGACGGCGAAGGCGATCGACAGGGCGCGCGGACGGGACGTGTCAGTCATAGTGGCGCGGCATCAGGCTGGCCACCGATGGCGGCACCTGCAGGTAGAACCCGCGCTCGCTCATTTCGCTGCGGACCTTTTCCGGATCGGCCTGGGCCAGGCGGCGCTGGGCATCCAGGGCCACGTCCAGGACGAAGGTGAGCGCACCCAGCGAGGTGAGCAGCGGCGCAGGCAGCGCGCTGAAATCATCGCGACGGGGAACGTAGACGTAGGTGTCCGGCTTGAGTTGGCTTTTATAGACGTAGGCGTGCATGTCCGCGGGACGATAACCCGGGAAGAGCCATGATTGTGTCGGAAAGCCGACACCGGGGAAAGCCGTCAGCCGACGATGGCGGCGTGATCGGCGGCGTTTCCCCGGCGGGATTCAGCAATGTGGCGACGGCGTTCAGCCAACGCCGCCGCCACACGGGCGCTTACTTGACCTTGGCGTAGGTGCCCTTCAGCGCGACACCGGCGAGGATCGCACCGGCATAGCATTCGTAGTTGGTGCTGCTCTTGAACTCGTTCTTCTTGTAGTAGCTGACGATGTCGACCACGGCGTTGGCGCCGCGCGACTTGGCACCGTCCTGCAGCGCGCGCAGCGCCGACAGCGCGACCCAGCGGCAGGCCTCGGCATCGCTCTTGTTGGCGGCGTTGGTCTTCTTGTTGGTCACGTCTTCGCCCAGGCGCTGCTGCACGCTGACCGGCTGGCCGGCCAGGTAGAAGCGGACGCTGCCGTCGATGCCGGCGTCCTTGGCAGCCTGCGAATTGACCAGTTCCTGCAGGGACTGCTCCACGCGGGTATCGCGGGCAGAAGCGGTGGAGGCCAGGGCCAGCAGTGCGGTGGCCGTGGCGATCATCAGGGTGCGGCGCATCGGAACATCTCCTTGTCGAGGGTGCGGGTAGGTTGCGGGAACAGCGGCGGTGGGGCGGTGGATCACTCGCGCCAGCGGCGGAACACCAGCGAGGTGTTGATGCCACCGAAGGCGAAGTTGTTGCTCATCACGTACTCGGCCTGCAGTTCACGGCCCTGCCCGGTGATGAAGTCGAGCTGGCCGCAGCGTGGATCGACCTCGGCCAGGTTCAGGGTGGGCGCGAACCAACCGGCGCGCATCATCTCGATGCTCATCCAGGCCTCGAACGCACCACAGGCGCCCAGCATGTGGCCGACGTAGCTCTTCAGCGAGCTGATCGGCATGCGGCTGCCGAACACCTGCGCGGTGGCCTGGGTCTCGGCGATGTCACCGTGGTCGGTGGCGGTGCCGTGGGCGTTGACGTAGTCGATCTGCGCCGCGTCCAGCCCGGCATCCTCCAGCGCCAGGCGCATGGCCTGGGCCATGGTGTCGGCGCTGGGCTGGGTGACGTGCTGGCCATCGCTGTTGGTGCCGTAGCCGACCACTTCGGCAAGGATGGTGGCACCACGTGCCTGCGCGTGCTCCAGGTCTTCCAGGATCAGCGTACAAGCACCCTCGCCCAGCACCAGGCCATCGCGGCCGGCATCGAACGGGCGCGGCGTGGTCTGCGGCGCATCATTGCGCACGCTGGTGGCGAACAGGGTGTCGAACACTGCCGCGGCAGTGGCATCGAGCTGCTCGGCACCGCCAGCCACCATCACCGTCTGCTTGCCGCTGCGGATCGCTTCGTAGGCCGCGCCCACGCCCTGGCTGCCCGAGGTGCAGGCACTGGAGGTGGTGTAGACGCGCCCGGACAAACCAAAGAACACACCGATGTTGACCGGCGCGGTGTGGCTCATCATCTTCAGGTAGGTGGTGGCACTGATGCCGTCGGTGGTGAACTCGTTGAGCATGCGGCCGAATTCACCGGTGGCCTCGTGGCTGCCCGAGGACGAACCGTAGGCCACGCCGGTACGGCCACTGCGCAGCACCGGGTGCTCGTGCAGGCCAGCCTCGCGCAGTGCCACCTCGGTGGCGCGCACCGACATGATCGCGACCTTGCCCATCGAGCGGGTGGTCTTGCGGTTGTAGTTCGGCGGGAGCTCGAAGTCCTGCGCCGGCGCGGCCAGCTTGGTGTTCAGGCCGGCATAGACATCCCATTCGGGCATCGTGCGCACGGCATTGCGGCAGCTGCGCAGGTGCGCTTCGATGGTCGGCCAGTCGTGGCCGAGCGGACTGATGGCGGCCGCACCGGTGACCACCACGCGACGATCGGCGGCCATCAGAGCATGCCTCCGTTCACCGAGATCACCTGGCGGGTGATGTAGCCGGCCGGCTCGGACAGCAGGAACGCCACCGTGGCCGCCACTTCGTCGGGACGACCGACGCGGCCGGCGGGAATCAGCTTGAGCGCGTGTTCGATCACTTCATCGTTGAGCATTTCGGTCTCGATCAGGCCCGGGGCCACGCAGTTGACGGTGATCTGGCGGCTGGCCAGTTCCAGCGCCAGCGCCTTGGTGGCACCGATGATGCCGGCCTTGGCGGCACTGTAATTGACCTGGCCGCGGTTGCCGGCCAGCCCGGACACCGACGACAGGGTGACGATGCGGCCCGGCTTGCGCCGCCGCACCATCGGCATGATCAGCGGATGCAGCACGTTGTAGAAGCCATCCAGGTTGGTGTGGATGACCTGGTCCCAATCCTCCGCCGACAGCGCCGGGAAGGCGCCATCACGGGCGATGCCGGCATTGCAGACCACGCCGTAGTACGCGCCGTGCGCTTCGACATCAGCCTCCAGCGCGGCGCGTGCGGCCTCGCGGTCGGCTACGTCGAACGCCAGCACGCGGGCCTGCTGGCCCATGGCCTGGATCTCGGCCACCACGGCCTGTGCCTCTTCCAGGCGGCTGCGGCAATGCACCACCACGTCGAAGCCATCGCGCGCGATGCGCAGCGCGATGGCCCGGCCGATGCCCCGGCTGGCGCCGGTCACCAGCACGCTTCGATTCCCTGTCATGCCTGTCCACTCTCCAGATAGGCCATCGCGTCGGCCGGTTCGAACACCGACACGTTGGCTGTCGCCCATTCGTCCTCGCCCGCCAGGATGCGGCAGGCGAACATCCCCAATCCATTGTCACCCAACAGCTCGCAGCGCGCCTGTACGCGCAGCCGCGAACCGCTGGGGAAGCTGCTGCGCGCGCTGCTGTAGCGGCGGCTGCCGAGCAGGAAGCCCAGCTGCGGCGGCTTGCCGGCCGCACGCGCGCGGCAGCCGGCCCAGGCCGCGATGGCCTGCGCCATGTATTCGATGCCGACCCACGCCGGCACTTCGCCGTTCTCCACGAACAGGCCGGCCTCGGGCACCACCAGTTCAGCCTCGATGGCGTCCTGGTCCCACTGCGTGATGCGCTCCAGCAGGCACATGTCCTGGCGGTGCGGCACCACGTCCTCGATCGCGTACAGCGTGTTCATCGACGCTCCAGTGCCAGCACGGCATTGCTGCCGCCGAAGGCGAACGAATTGCTCAGCACCCGCCGCGGCGCCTGCGCCAGGCAGGAGCCCGGCGCGACCAGCGGCAGCACCGGCAGTGCGGGGTCGGGCACGCCGTCCCACCAGTGCGGCGGCAGCTGCTGCTGTGGGTTCTCGGCCAGCAGGATCCAGCACAGCGCCGCCTCGATCGCGCCCGAGGCACCCAGCGTATGGCCGGTCAGCGGCTTGGTCGAACTGGCCGGCACGCCATTGCCCAGCACCTGCGAGACCGCCAGGCTTTCCATCGCATCGTTGTGCCCGGTGGCGGTGCCATGCAGGTTCACGTAATCCACTTCGTCGGCGCCCCAGCCGGCGCGCAGCAGCGCCTGCTGCAGGGCGTCGATGGCCCCCATCCCCTGCGGATCGGGGGCGGACATGTGATGGGCATCGGCCGATTCGCCCCACCCGGCCAGGCACACCGGACCCGGCTCGCGGGTAAGCAGGAACAGCGCGGCGCCCTCGCCGATGTTGATGCCGGAGCGGTGCTGCGAGAACGGATTGCAGCGCAGTGCCGACACCGATTCCAACGCGCTGAAGCCGGCCACGGTGAAGCGGCACAGCGAATCGGCACCGCCGGCAATCACCGCATCGACGATGCCGGCGCGCAGCATCCGGGCGGCCGACATCAGCGCCTTGGCGCTGGACGAGCAGGCGGTGGACAGGGTCCATGCCGGCCCCTGTGCACCACTGCGCTGGCGCACGAACTGCGCGGCGGTGCCCATTTCCTGCTGGGCGTAATCGAAGCCCTGCGGCCACTGGCCCTGTTCGGCGTGGGTGCGCAGGGCCTGCTCGGATTCACCAATGCCCGAGGTGCTGGTGCCCAGCACCACCGCCACACGCTCGGCACCATGGCGGGCGATCGCGGCGGCCACCGCTGGTGCGATCTGCGCCAGTGCCACGTCCAGCAGGGCGTTGTTGCGCCCGCGCAGGGCCACCGGCAGGTCCTCCAGCGCCGGCAGCGGCGTGCGCACCTCTCCCAGCGCCAGGGTGCGCCCCGGCAGCAGGCTGTCGTTGTCGCTGAGCCCGCCCGGCACATCCGCGAACATCGCCGACGCGACCGCGGCGCGGCCATCGCCGAGCGCGCAGACTACGCCCAGGTCGTTCAGGTAGATCGGTGCACTCATCGGTCCTGCCCGGCCATGTCGATCGATTCGATGCGCAGCGCATAGCCTTCGGCGCGGTTGTCCAGCTGCACGCTGCCATCGTCCAGGCGCTGCAGCTGCAGCCACACCGTGCCGTCGCGCGACAGGCTGCGCTGTCGGCCGTCATCGCTGACCTGCCAGCCGGCCGGCAGCGCGGCGGCAATGGCCGCGGTCGGCCACAGCGCGAACTGCAGGTCATCCAGCACACGCTCGGCACGTACCTGCGGCGGCAGCCACGGTGCGCGCTGCTGGGTCAGGTGCTGGCCGTCCCACTGCAGGCGCACGCCGGTCTGGCCCATCGCCTGCACCGCCAGCTGCACCTGCTGCGCATCGGCTTCCAGCAGAGCATCCAGGTCGCGCTCATGCGTACCGAAACGGAAATGCAGCTGCTGCTGCAATGCCAGCGGCGCCGGCAGGCTGGCCGGCGACAGGCGCAGCGGCGGCAGTTCCACCAATGGCTTGGGCATGCGGCCGGCACAGGCGGCCAGCAGCAGGCACAGCAGCACGGCCGCGGTACGGGCGATCAGGCGCTGCACAGCTGCTCCAGCACGCGCATGCGGCGGCCGCTTTCGTCGGCCACATACGGGTTGTTGGTGTCCCAGGCGTAGCCGGCCAGGATGGAACTGATCATGTCGCGTACTTCGGGCTGC
Organism: Stenotrophomonas sp. 99219_Sma; assembly: GCF_056480785.1. Classification (NCBI taxonomy): domain Bacteria; kingdom Pseudomonadati; phylum Pseudomonadota; class Gammaproteobacteria; order Lysobacterales; family Lysobacteraceae; genus Stenotrophomonas; species Stenotrophomonas sp. 99219_Sma. The sequence goes on from NZ_CM151117.1 coordinate 4,460,052, forward strand.
TGCTGCGGGTGGTAGATGATCTTCTGGAAGCCGCCCTCGTACCAGCTTTCAACGAAGCGGCGGAAGGTCTTCACGCCGGCACGCAGCGGGATCGAGAATTCAGCTTCCCAGTCGACGGTTTCGCCGGCATAGCGGCGCGCCAGGCATTCGCTGGCCAGCTGCGCGGACTTGAAGGCGATGGTGACGCCGGAGGAGAACACCGGGTCAAGGAACTCGCCGGCATTGCCCAGCAGGGCGTAGCCCGGGCCCCACAAAGAGCTGACATTGGCCGAGTAACCGGTGATGCGACGCACCGGCAGCACCGCCCATTCGGCGTTGGCCAGCAGCCGGGTCAGGTTGGGGTCCTCGCCGACGATGGCCTGCAGCTTCTGCAGGTCGTCGCCTTCGTAGCGTTCGAAGAACGACGGCTCGGCGACCACGCCCAGCGAGCAGCAGCCGTTGGAGAACGGGATCGTCCAGTACCAGACGTCGATGTGCTCGGGATGGGTGGTGATCAGGATCTTGTTGCGATCGAAGTCCGCTTCGGCCGGAATGTTGTCGCGCACGTGGCAGAAGATCGCGCCGCGCACCGGGAAGTTGGACGGCGATTCCAGCTGCAGCAGGCGCGGCAGCAGGCGTGCGAAACCGGATGCATCGAGGATGAAATCGGCTTCGATGCGGTACTCGCTGCCGTCCGGACGGCGCACGGTCACCGCCGGCTGCTCGCCCTGCTCGACCGCAAGCACTTCATCGCCGAAGCGCAGCGTGGTGCCCATGCGTTCGGCACCGCGCGCCAGCACGTTGTCGAAGTCGGCGCGCTGCACCTGGTAGGTGGTGCCCCAACCTGGCGAGAACTTCTTCCTGAAGTCGAACGCGGTGCGCGCCTCGCCATGCACGAAGGCGGCGCCGTTCTTGTGCTGGAAGCCCGCTTCGACCACGTCCTGCAGCAGGCCTGCCGCTTCGATGTACTCCATGCTCTGCGGCAGCAGGCTTTCACCGATCGAGAAGCGCGGGAACTGCTGGCGCTCCAGCATCAGCACCTGGCGGCCCTGCTGGCGCAGCATCGCCGCGGCCACCGAGCCGGCCGGACCGGCACCGATGATCAGGATTTCAGTACGTTCGACAGCATCCACAGCAGTATTCATCGGTGCGTCCTTGTTGCTCGATCAGGTGGAAAGAAGGAAGTCGGAAGACAGGCTCAGGCCGGGGGCAGATCGTGCGGCGGCGGCCGGAACAGCGGCGAGATCAACCAGACCAGGCCGATGCCGAACAGCAGGGTCAGGCCGAACGCGCGCAGCGCCGGGGTCTGCGACAGGCCCAGCAGGCCGAACGACAGCCAGGTGCTGGCCGCGCCCACGCACACTGCCAGCCAGGCGCTGGCATCGCCACGGTGCTCGATCAGGAAGATGCCGTAGTCGATGCCCATGCCCAGCAGCAGCATCAGTGCCAGCACGTTGAACAGCTGCAGCGGCTGGCCGAACAGGCCCAGCAGGCCCAGGGTCAAGGCACCGGCAATCAGGGTCGGCGCGAACACGCGCCAGGCCTGGCGGCGGTAGCGCAGCCACAGCGCGCCGAACACCAGCGCGATGCCGACCAGCAGCAGCCCACCCATCAGCTTGCGGTAGTGACCCAGCAGCGTGGAGAAGTCGGCGGTGCGGTCCACCCAGCGCACACCCGGCAGGCCTTCGGCCGCGCCCTGCAGGGTGGTCAGCGCATCGGCGCGCGACAGGTCATCGACCATCACCACGCTGATCATCTGTCCACCGACCTCACCCACCCACAGGTGACGGAACGGCTGCGAGGCCGGCGAGGCCAGGAAGGCTTCGGCGCTGAGTGGTGCGGCCGCGAACTGCGGTCGCTGCAGCGGCTCGCCGACGGCCTCGGACACGGCCGACAGCACGCCGGGTTCCACCCTCGCGGTCAGCGCGGCATCGGCCTGCTGCCGCGACGGCGACGGCAGCCAATCGCTGATCGCGCGATAGCCACCAATGCGCTTGTCGTTGGCCAATACACGCAGGCGTTCGGTCAGCGCTTCTTCGCGCTGCAGCAGCTGCGCGGCATCGGCACCCTGCACCAGGTAGAACTGCGCCGGGCTGGGCATGCCCAGCAGCTGGCTCAGGCGGATCTGCTGCGCCATCAATGCCGGCGGCGACGACTGCAGGCTGCGTAGGTCGTCGTTGCTCTGCAGGCGCGCGATGCCGATGGCAGACAGTGCCAGCGTGATCACCACGAACATCGTCACCGCGCGGCGGCCATGCAGGCGCGGGAAACGCTCCAGCGTGTTGCCCAGCCACTGCGAGAAGCGGGTCTGGCGGATCTCGCCACCATCCAGCCACGGGAACCAGAAGATCACCGTGAGGAAGGCGGCAGCCAGGCCGACCACCGAGAACAGCGCCATCTGGCGCAGGCCCGGGAACGGGGCCAGGCCCAGGGCCAGGTAGGCCAGTGCGCTGGTCAGCAACGCCAGCCACAGGCCCGGCAACAGGTGCCGCAGCAGCTTCCAGCGACGATCGGCCGGCTCGGCCTGGCGCGAAGCGAACCAGTGGATGCCGTAATCCTCGGCCACGCCCACCAGCGATGCACCGAACACCAGGGTCAGCACGTGCACCTTGCCGAACACCAGCACGGTCACTGCCAGCGCCACGCCACAGCCGATCAGCAGTGAGGCGGCGACCAGCAGGATCGGCCGCAGCGAGCGGAATGCCAGCCACACCAGCAGCAGCACCGCCGCCAGCGACCCCCAACCGATGGTGTTGATCTCCTGGTTGGCCTGCACCGCGGCCGCTTCGGCGTGCAGTGGCACGCCGGCATGCAGGATCTCCAGATCCGGAGCGGCCGCTTTTGCTGCCTGCCCGGCACGTTCCAGCAGGCCATCGAGATGGCGTTCGCCGTCGAGCTGGAACGCCGAACCCGGCGTGTCGAACTGCAGCGCGGCCCAATGCTTGTCCTCGGCTTCGAGCAGGCCGTCATCGCCCAGCCGCAGTCCCGAACCCTGCGCCTGCTGCTGCCACCATTGCGGCCACAGCGACAACGGGTCCTGCCGCCAGTCGGTCAGGCGCGGCGCGCCCATCGGGCCGTACAGCGCAGCCAACGCTTGTTCTGCCAGCGCGCCCGGCTCGCTGCCCTGCAGCTGCTCGCGCTGGGCCGGGGTCAGCAGGCGGTCACGGTACGGCGCGTAGAACGCGCGCGCCTCATCGAACCAGCCTTCGATCGAGCCGCTGGGTACCAGCAGGGCGTGATCGGCGTCCTTGGCCATGGCCGCGGCAAAAGCCGCCTGCGCACGCTTGGCGGCGGCGCTGTCCTTGCTGCCGAGCAGCACCACGACCTGCCGCGAGCTGCCGTCGGCGATGCGCCGGGTGACGTCGCTCAACAGGCGGTCGTGTGCGTCCTGCGGCAGCAGGGCGAGGATGTCGGTGTCGATCCGCGATTGCTGGCTCCACAGGTGCCACTGCTGCGCGCCCAGTACCACCAGCACCAGCAGCCAGGCGATGCCCAGCCAGTGCCACCAGCGCCGCAACCGGTCCGGTGCGTTCGATGCCGCGGCCTCACTCAAAGCGGCGGGCCTCGTCGGCATTGAGCGTGGCCGGTGCCTCGCTCAATGCGCTGAACTGGATCTGCGTGCGGTCCTTGTTGGCCTCGACGATCTCGACCTGGCGCACGTAACGGTCGCCCTGCAGGGTCAGCGACTCGAAGGCCTTGGCCAGCATCTCCGACTTCGGCGTCAACTTCAGCCGCCAACCCTGCCCCTCGCGGCTGGCCTGCACGTTGAACTGGCTGGACAGTGCCTGCACGTCACCGCTCATCAGCGCGAACATGATCGCGTTGACCGAGCGCATTGCCGGCTGCTGCCGCGCGTCCAGTTCGACGCGGGTGCTGCCATCACGCTGGCGGCTGAGGATGCGGTCGGCGGTGACTACCACTTCGGAGGGGAACGGCTTGAGCGTGGTCCAGATGACGCCGTGCTGGCGTGCGACCACGAACTGGCCCTGCGAACGCAGCGGGTTCTTGAAGCCGCTGACCTGCTTTTCCTGGGTGAACTGGCCACGCAGCACGTCCGGGCGCGCCACCGCCTGGGTGATCGCATCGATGGCGGGGTCGGCCGCCTGCACCAGCGGTGCGGCCACCAGCAGCAGCGCGCACAGCAGCGCACGGGCGAAACGGTTCGCTCGGTTCATGGCGCAGGCACTCCCAGGCGTTCCCACAGTACCGGCGGGCACTGGTACAGCATTTCCTTGCTGGCCGCGTCCACCGCGACCTGGATGGTCATCGCGCGGGTCAGCACCTGGCCGCTCTGCGCATCGAGAATCTCGTACTCGATCTTCAGCCGGTTCTCCCATTCCACGATGCGCGCGATCACGCGCAAGGCCTGGTTGAACAGCAGCGGGCGCACGTACTTCACGCGCGCGTCGACCACCGGCCACAGGTAGCCCGATTCGAGCATCTGCGGGTAGTCGTAGTCGTAGCGGCCGAGCAGTGCGCAGCGCGCGATCTCGAAGTACTTGAAGTAGTTGCCATGCCAGACCACGTTCATCGGATCGCAGTCATGGAAGGCCGGGGTCAGCGAAATCTCGCCGGCCCGTTCGATTGCTTCATTCACCGGCATACAGCTCCCAACGTTGCGCGCGGATCTCCACCAGCAGTTCCCGCAGTTCGCGATCCAGCGCGCGGTCTTCTTCAACCAGGGCAATGCGCTGCCCCAGGTCGGCGTACATGTCGGCCAGACTGCCATGCAGCTGCGCGTTCATGCCAACCCGTTCGCGCAGCGCCAGGCCCTGGCGGGCAGCGATCAGCATCGCGGCCACCACCTGTTCAGTCAGCTCGATCACGCGCAGGCAATCGCGCGCGGCAATGGTGCCCATGCTGACCTTGTCCTGGTTGTGGCATTCGGTGGAGCGCGAGAACACGCTGGCCGGCATGGTCTGCTTCAGCGCTTCGGCAGTCCAGGCCGACACGCTGATCTGCAGCGCCTTCAGGCCATGGTTGATGGCCGCACGCGGGCCAGTGGCCGCCGACAGGTTGGCCGGCAGGCCATGGTTGTAACGGGCATCGACCACCAGCGCCAGCTGCCGGTCGAGCAGATCGGCAACGTTGGCCACGGTGTTCTTCAGGGTGTCCATCGCCAGCGCGATGTGGCCGCCATAGAAATGGCCGCCGTGCAGGATGCGCTCGCCGTCGGCATCGATCAGCGGGTTGTCGTTGGCGCTGTTCAGTTCGGTTTCGATCAGCTGGCGCAGGAACGGCAGGCTGTCCTCCAGCACGCCGATCACATGCGGTGCGCAACGCAGCGAGTAGCGGTCCTGCAGCCGCTGTTCATTGCGCGGCGGACGCTCACTGTGCAGGTCGCTGCGCAGGCGCGCGGCGATGCGGCCCTGGCCCGGGTGCGGCTTGGCCGCGAACAAGGTTTCGTCGAAGTGGTGCGCATTGCCGTCGCTGGACAGCACGTTGAACGCGGTCAGGCGCGTGGCCATGCGCGCCAGGTAGTCGGCGCGCTGCCAGGCCAGGCAGGCCAGGCCGGTCATCACGGCGGTACCGTTCATGATCGCCAGGCCTTCCTTCGGCCGCAGCTTCAGCGGGGTCATGCCGATCTTCGCCAGCACCTCGGCCGCAGGCTGCACGCGGCCGTCGTGCAGCACCTCGCGCTCGCCACACAGCACCGCCGCCACGTACGACAGCGGCGTCAGGTCACCACTGGCACCCACCGAGCCTTCGGCCGGAATCATCGGCAGCACGTCGTGCTGCAGCAGCGTGGCCAGGCCTTCCAGCAGCGGCACGCTGACACCGGACATGCCGCGCACCAGCGAGGCCAGGCGCGCGGCCAGCACCGCGCGGGTCTCGACCGGGTCCAGGTAACGGCCCAGGCCGCAGCCGTGGTAGGTGTACAGGTGGTGCGGCAGTTCCGCCACCAGCGCCGGCGGGATGTTCACCGTGCACGAGTCGCCGTAGCCGGTGGTCACACCGTAGATCACGCCGTCCTCGCGCAGCAGGCGGTCGAGGAAGTCGGCACCGCGCTGGATGTGCGCACGGAACGCCGGCGCGTCACTCAATGCGGCCTCGCACTGGCGCTGGGCCAGGGCAACCACGTCTTCGATGGTCAACGGTGCATCGCCAAAGCGGCACACGGGTACGGCGTCAGTCGTCATGCGGAGCCTGATCCCAGAAGGGGAAGAAATTGAACCAGTCCAACGGGGACTGGATGACCTGGAGTTCCAGCCAGCGCGCGAAGCACTGTGCCTGTTCGGCCAGTGCGGCGTCGCGCGAACCACGCGGCAGCACGATGCGTTCGGCGAACTGTTCAAACGCCACGCGATAGCCCTCGCCCTGGTGCAGGCAGGCCATGGTGTAGACCGGGCAACCCAGCGCGGCGGCGAGCACATAGGCGCCGATCGGGAACGGCGCGCGGTGGCCAAGGAAATCGGCGGTGACGCTGCGTCCGCCCTGCACCGGCGTGCGGTCGCCGACGATGGCGACGAAGCCACCCGCCGCCACGCGCTCGGCCAGCATCACTGCCGTGGCCGGGCCCATTTCAGTTACCTGCACCAGCTCCACCGCCGCCAGCGGGTCCAACCGCTGCAGCAGGCGATTGAAGCGCTGCGCATGCGCGGTGTGCACCAGCACAGTGATGCGGAACCCAGGCACCTGTTCGGCCAGCACCTGGCACAGTTCCAGGCAGCCGATGTGCGCGGTCAGGATCAGCCCGCCTTCGCGGCGCGCGATCTTTTCCAGCACCAGGTCGCGATGCAGGTGGATGCGTTCGGCCGGATAGCGCCCGCCCAGGCCGAGGATCTTGTCCAGCATCGTATCGGCGAAGGCGAAGAAATGGCGCAGGCTGTCGCGCCGGGTCGGCGCACGGCCGAGCACGCCGCTGTATGCCTGCAGCCGCTGCAGGTACTGCATCGAGGCCTGGCGGCCGACGCGGTTGCCCAGCCAATGGCAGGCCACCACCGGCCACACGCACAGGCGGAACGGCCAGCGCCCGAACCAGCGGTGCACCCAGCACAGGAACAGCACGCCGGCCACCGAGGTGGATTCGCCGATGTCGGCCCAGTGCGGGGCCCCCTGCGCGGCCGCCATCTCAGCGCTGCCCCCGCAGGCGGCGCCACAGCAGGCGCGGTGCGCGCCAGAGCATGCCGAAGAACAAGCGGGTGTGCATGCGGCTGATGCGCACGTTGTCGCGCCACACATCGAAGTGCGAGACGCCATCGGATGGATAGGTCACGCGCGTGGCCAGGTGCTCGACCGGCAGGTGCCGCCAGTACAGGCGCACCATCACTTCGGTATCGAAATCCATGCGCCGGCCGATGGTTTCTTCGCCGACCAGGCGCAGCACCGGCGGCAGCGGATACACGCGGAAGCCGCACATGGTGTCGCGCAGATGCAGCGACAGCGTGTTGATCCAGACCCAGATGTGGGTCGCGTAGCGGCCATACAGGCGCGCCTTGGGAACGCTGGCGTCGTAGGCCGGAATGCCACAGATCACCGCCTCGGGATGGGCGCGCGCCGCTTCGATGAAGCGTGGCAGATCGCGGGTATCGTGCTGGCCGTCGGCATCGATCTGCAGCACGTGGCTGTAGCCTCGCGCGCCGGCTTCGGCGAAACCGGCCAGCATCGCCCCGCCCTTGCCCTGGTTGACGTCCAGGCGCAGCAGGTCGACGCCCTGGCGCTGTGCCAGCGAACGCAATGCTGCCGCGCACGCCTCATGCGAGCCATCGTCGATCAGCAGGCATGGCAGGCCGGCGGCCTGCACGCCGTCGACCACCGCCGCGATGGCGTGCTCGTGGTCGTAGACGGGAATCACCACCAGTGGCGCGAACGCGGCACCGGCAACGGCCGGATCAGTCCGCATCGGCGAAGACCACTTTGCCGCTGGCATGCACACCGTGGCTGGAGGTGTAACGGAAGGCCATCACGTTGCGTGCGGCATCCCAGTCCAGCTGCAGGGTCAGCTCATCGCCCGGGCGGGCCACGTGCTGGAACTTCACCGCATCCATGCGCAGGAACACTGCCGGCATGGCGAACACCTGGCGGCCAAACCGCACCGCCCAGTCCAGCTGCGCCACGCCGGGCAGGATCGCCGCCTGCGGGAAGTGGCCCTGGAACGGCCGCAGCGCCGGGTCCAGGGTCATCCGCAGCGTGGCGCTGGCCGCATCGCGGTGATCCCAGACCGGCACCGGCATCAGCGGCTGGAACAACGCTGCCAGTGCCGCCTGGGTGACCTTGCCCTGTGCGTTGATCGGCAGCGCCGGCACCAGCCGCCAGCGGCGCGGCCGGGTGACCGCGTCATGAGCCTGTGCCAGGCGTGTGCCAAGGCGCTGGCCCAGCGCGCGGCGCGCGGCCTCACCGCCCTCCAGCAGCGTCGGGTCGGCCGGTACCACCACCGCGGCCAGCTGCTCGCGCTGCCCGGGCAGCACCAGCACGCGCACGTCATCCACTTCGGCGTCTTCGCGCAACGCACGTTCCAGTGCATCCAGCGAAACGCGGCGCTCTTCAATCTTGACGATGCGGTCGGCGCGGCCCAGCAGGCGGAAGCGGCCATCGGCCAACGCTTCAACGCGGTCCTGGGTACGCCACCAATCCGGGGTTTCCAGATGTGCGGAGGCCACCGCCAGGCAGCCCTCCTCGATGCGCCACTGCACGCCGGGCAGCGGCTGCCACGGCGGCAGGTCGGTGTCCCAGCGGCGCCAGGCGATGCCGCCGGTCTCGCTGCTGCCATAGACCTCGGTCGGGGCCACGCCCAGCCACTGCCGCACCTGGCGTGCGGCGTCTTCCGGCAGCGGGCCACCGGAGGAGAATACCGCGCGCAGGCGGCCATGCAGGCTGGCCCAGTCGAGCTGCTCGGGCAGGCGCTTGAGGTGGGCCGGGGTCGCGACCAGCACCGTATCGGTACCGGCCAGCGCACCAACCAGATCTTCGTGGAAGAACCGGCGTGGATGGATCAGGCGGCCGGCAGCCAGCGGCCACAGCACGCGGAACAGCAGGCCATAGATGTGCTGGTGCGACACCGTGCCATGCACCTGCACGCCTTCCAGCTGCGTGCCGAACGCAGCCTGCAGTGCGTCCACCTCGCGCGTCAGCTGGTCCATGCGCTTGTTGATCGCACTGGGCTGTCCGGTGCTGCCGGAGGTGAACACGCACAGCTCGCAGGCGCGCTCGTCCAGCGCCTGAAGACCCTCGTCCGGTGCGGCGTCCAGCGCCGCCAGCGGACGATAATCGGCGGACACGTCGCCTGCGAAACCACTCACCTGCGGCTGCAGCGCCTGCAGCGTGGCCGGCAGGTTGTCGGCAGCCAGGAACACCCGCTTGCCGGCATGCCAGGCACCGAACAACGCAGCGGCAAAGGCCACCGCATCATCGAAATACAGGGCCCAGTCACGGCCTGCGGCCGCCGCAAACGCGGCGCGCCAGGCCAGTACGCGCTGGCGGAAGCGGGCGTGGTCGATCACCTCGCCATCGCAGACGCCAACACTTCGATGCGGCCGCGCCTCCAGCAGCAACCGGTCCAGGGCAATCCACTCAGCCATGCGCGTGCGCCGCCTTCACCCGCCGCCGCACCAGCCACTCACCTGCGAACAACACGCCCATCATCACGTACGCCAACAATCCGTTGTAGAGCATCCAGACCCGGTCCGACGCGTACAGCGCGGTCAGCAGGGCCAGGCTGCCGTTGAGAACGAAGAAGCCGCACCACACCTGGGTGACACGGCGGGTATAGGCCACCGCGAACGGGGGCAGGTCCGGTTCCTGCAGCCGTGCCAGGCGTTCCACCAGCGGCGGGCCGAAACGCAGGCTGGTGCCGAATACCGCCAGCATCACTGCGTTGACCAGCGCCGGGTACAGCTTCAGCGGCAGGGCCTGGTTGAGCACAGTGGCCAGCACCGCCAGCAGGCCGGTGCCGGCGGCCGCGGCCCACCACAGCGGCTGGCGCGTACTCAGCGCGCGCAGCAGGGCCAGGGTGAACAGCAGCAGCGACAACCAGCGTGGCTCGAAGCGGCCCATCGCCAGGTACACCAGCACCGGGTAGGCCAGCGAGATCGCAGCCACCACGACCGTGCGTGCGCGTGCCATGGTGGAGCCGCCGGCGCTGCGGTCAGGCGGCTGCCTGGTCCGGCAGCAGCCTGTGCACCACATCGACGATGTCCTGCACCGTACGCACAGCCTTGAACGCTTCCGGCTGCAGGTTGCGGCCGAGCAACGGCTTCAGCTGAACGATCAGGTCGACCGCGTCGATGCTGTCGATGTCCAGGTCGTCGTACAGGCGGGCCTCGGGGGTGATCCGGGCGGTTTCGATCTCGAAGCTGTCGGTCAGGATGCTGACGATGCGTTCGAACAGTTCATTCTTGGTCATGGCAGGTCCTGGCACCGTTACGACTGGCGGGCGGCGACGAACTCGCCGAGCGCGCGCACGCTGGAGAAATGGCGACGGGTTTCTTCCGAATCGGCCGAGAGGCTCACACCGTACTTCTTCTGCAGCGCCAGGCCCAGCTCCAGCGCGTCGATCGAATCCAGGCCGAGGCCCTCGACGAACAGTGGGGCGGTCGGATCGATGTCCTCCGGCGTGATGTCCTCCAGCGAAAGGGAGGAAATGATCAATTCCTTGATCTCGTGCTCAAGTGCTTGCACGGTTCGGATCTCCAGACAGGTCGAAATAACGAGAAAGGTGCTCGGTGACGCGACGGGCTGCCAAGGCATCCCCCCTTGGCGAGTCGTCTTCGGCCAGAAATGGCGCGATCGGGATATCTTCGCCGATCTGCAGCCGAACGTGAAAGCGACGTGAGGGGACACGATACCACTTCTGCCCCTTGGTCAGCGTTGGCGGGCTGCAGGTGATCCGCACCGGGGTGACGTCCAGGCGGCCCCGTACGGCGATGTTGGCGGCCCCACGCTGCAGCCGCGGCGGCTGCCCGGGCACGCTGCGGGTGCCCTCCGGGAAGATCACCAGGGTGCCGCCGGCATGCACCGCGGCCACGCAGTCATCGACCAGGCCGGCGCCATCGTCATTGGAGATGTAGCCGGCGGCCCGTACCGGACCGCGCATGAACGGGTTGCAGGCCACGGCCCGCTTGACCACGCAGTCGGCGTTGGGCAGCAGCGAGATCAGGCAGACCACGTCGATCAGGGTCGGGTGATTGGCCAGTACCAGCAGGCCGTCGCGCTGCAGGCGTTCGCCGCCCTCGATCTCGTAGGTCATCACCCCCAGCCCGCGCATCAGCCGCAGATGGCTGGCGAAGGCGGCCTGGACCACGCGGCGGGCCCGGCGGCGGCGGACCACCGGGTCGCGCATCAGCAACAGCACCGGCATCACCAGCACGCCCAGCAGCAGGCCGCCCAGGCCAAATGCGACAAAGCTCAGGCCGGTGCCAAACACCCGCCAGGCATGGTCGAGGCGGCGCAGCAGCTCAGCCACGGCGGCTCCAGCGCCAGCGCTGGCCGTGGGCCACGTGTTCCAGCGCCGGCGCGCCGGACAACAGGAACCGGTGCAGGTCCAGCGCATGCGGCAGCAGGCCGGGCGCAGTGCTGGCCTGGGCGTCGGCCGGCTCCCACTGCAGCGACAGCGTCGGCCGGCCCTCTGTCGGGGCGGCCAGGCGCCAGCACCAGGCAAAGAACGGGTCGGGTTCGTCGGCGAACGTCGCGTAAATTTCCGGAAGTGGCGACTCATAGACCACCACCCGCACCTCGCGGGCACCGTCGGCCAGCAGGCCGACGGCCTCCAGGCAGGCCGTCTCCACCGTGGCCTGGCCCGCCGCCAGCGCCAGGTAGTTGCCGCGGTGGCCGCGGGCGATGGAATACAGCGCGGCAATCGCGTTGTGCACGGACAGGCCGAATCCGGTCGGCGACAACGGCTGGTCGCCGACCAGCGCGCCCAGCAGGTCCATCGAACGGGCCACGTCGCCGTGGCGGCTGGCGAACACCAGCGGCACGTCACTGTCGGCGCCCTGCCCGTCCTCGCACCAGCACGCGGCCTGGATCGCCATCCGGCCCAGCCGCTCGATGCGGCGGCGCTGCATCGCCGGCACTTCGGCCAGCGCCGGCGTGTCCGCGCCATGCGGCGGGTACGGCGCATCGGCCCAGCCCAGCCACTGGCTACGCTCACTCAGGCCGGGCGCCCAGGCGGCCCAGTCGACGATGGAGAATTCGATCATTTAGCGATGGTGCTTCAACGGGAGAACGATAGGCACGAGCCATTACGGCGACGCGCGGCGGCCCCCCGTTCCTGCAGCCGTGCGTCCGTCCAGGACGTCGCCGGCTGCCCCCCTGGCCGCCGGAAAGGAGCGCACGCTAGCACGTCCCGCGCAGGGTGTGCAGGTTTCACATTCCCCAACACGGGGCCCGGCACCGGCAGGCCCCGTCTTCAATCGATCAGTGGTAACCGGTGTCGGCGTGCACCTTGCCACGGAATACCCGGTAGGACCACGCCGTATAGCCGAGGATGACCGGCAGCAATATGACCAGCCCGACCAGCGTGAAGCCCAGTGACGACGCCGGCGCGGCGGCCTGCCACAAGGTCATCGACGGTGGCAGCAGATAGGGCCACATGCCCAGCACCAGGCCGAGGAAGCCGAGCACGAACAGGGCCAGGCTGAGCAGGAATGGCGGCAGGTCGCGGCGCGGGTGGGTGGCACTGCGCCACAGCGCGGCGGCTACCGCCAGGGTCAGCAGCGGCACCGGCGACAGCCACCAGAAGTTGCCGTCGCTGAACCAGCGATCCATCAACCGCGAATCGAGGAACGGCAGCCAGCTGCTCACAAGGCCCATCGCCGCGATCACCGCCACCACCAGTGGCCGGGTCATCTGCCGCGCCAGCGCCTGCACGCGCCCCTCGGTCTTCAGGATCAGCCAGGTGCTGCCCAGCAGCGCATAGCCGGCCACCAGTGCGGCACCGGTCAGCATCGCGAACGGGCTGAACCAGGCAAACGGCCCGCCCTGATAGACACCGTCCACCAGCGGGATGCCCTGCACCAGGGTGCCAAGGATCACGCCCTGGGCAAACGTGGCCAGCAGCGAACCGAGGCCGAACGCCACGCTCCACAACCGGCGCGATCGATGCGCCTTGAAGCGGAACTCGAAGGCCACGCCGCGGAACACCAGCGCCACCACCAGCAGCAGCACAGGCAGGTACAGCGCCGACAGCAGCACCGCATACGCCTTGGGGAAGGCCGCCAGCAGGCCAGCGCCACCGAGCACCAGCCAGGTCTCGTTGCCGTCCCAGATCGGCGCGGCGGTGTTCATCATCAGGTCCAGCTGTTCCTCGTCCTCGGCGAACGGGGCAAGGATGCCGATGCCGAGCACGAAGCCGTCCAGCACCACGTACATCAGCACGCCGAAGCCGATCACCGCGAACCACGCCACCGGCAGCCAGGTCATCAGGTCCATGTCAGCGCTCCTCCAGCGGTTCATCGGCGGCCGACAACGGACGTGCCGGGGTATGGCTGCCATGGTCCAGCGACGGCCCCTCGGCATACGGCTGCGGCCCGTGGCGCAGGATCTTCACCAGGTACCAGATGCCCCAGCCGAACACGAAGGCATAGCCAACCACATAGACACCCAGCGACAACGCCGTCATCCACGCACTCTGCGGGCCGACCGCATCAGCGGTGCGCAGCACGCCATACACCACCCACGGCTGGCGCCCCATCTCGGTGACGAACCAACCCGACAGCAGTGCGATGAAACCGCTGGGCAGCATCCAGTTCCAGCCGCGCAGCAGCCACGGCGAATCCAGCAGCTTCCTGCGCCACAGCTGGAAAGCCGACACCCAGGCCAGCAGCAGCATCAGCGTGCCCAGCCCAACCATGATGCGGAAGGCGAAGAACACCGGCGTCACCGGCGGCCGCTCGCTGGCCGGCACCGAGGTGAGCGGATCGAAGGTGCCGTCCAGGCTGTGGGTGAGGATCACGCTGCCCAGCTTCGGGATGGCGACTTCGAAGTCGTTGCGCTCTTCCTTCTCGTTCGGCAGCGCGAACACCACCAGCGGCACGCCCTCGCCTTCCTGGGTTTCATGCCAGTGCGCTTCCATCGCCGCGATCTTCATCGGCTGATGCTTGAGCGTGTTCAGGCCATGCATGTCGCCGACGAAGATCTGTACCGGCACCGTCAGCGCCGCGAACGCCACCGCCGCGATCAGCATGCGCCGTCCGGCCTCGACATGTGTGCCCTTGCGCAGGTACCACGCGCCGACGCCACCGATCACGAAACAGGTGGTGATGAACGAGCCCAGCGCCATGTGGGCCAGGCGATAGGGGAACGAGGGGTTGAACACCACCTGCCACCAGTCCACCGGATGCACGATGCCGTTGACCATCTCGTAGCCGGCCGGTGTATGCAGCCAGCTGTTGGACGACAGGATCCAGAACGTGGAGAACAGCGTGCCCAGCGCCACCATGCAGGTGGAGAAGAAATGCAGGCGCGGCGAGACCCGGCCCCAGCCGAACATCATCACGCCGAGGAAGCTGGCTTCCAGGAAGAACGCGGTCAGCACCTCGTAGGTCAGCAGCGGTCCGATGACCGTGCCGGCCACCTCGCTCAGCCGTGGCCAGTTGGTGCCGAACTGGAAGGCCATGACGATGCCGCTGACCACGCCCATGCCGAACGACACGGCGAAGATCTTCTGCCAGAAGAAATACAGCTCGCGCCACACGGGCAACTTCGTGCGCAGCCACCGCCATTCGATGAAGGCCAGCCAGCTGGCCGTACCGATGGTGAAGGCGGGGAACAGCACGTGGAAACTGATGACGAATCCGAACTGGATCCGGGACAACAACAACGCGTCCAAGGGACGCCTCCTGCCTGTGACCGGTGGGATACCGGACCACTTTAGGAGGATTTCGTTAAGGTGGGATGCGACCGGGTGACGCGCTGCTTCACTTTGTCGCAGGGAAGCTGGATGACAGGATGAACGGGCTACAGGGGCTTCAGCAGGGTCAAGGGCGGCTCCTTGGCGATTCGCAGGGCCCGGGGTACCAGTGCAGTCAAGCAGGCCGCCATCACCAGCACGACAGCGCTCGATATCGATAACCACAGTGAACCTGTGATGCCATCCTGTGGCGGCCCTATCCACTGCAACGACAACGCGCCGAGCAGGGCGCCCAGCGTGGTGAACAGTGAAACTTCGAACATGATTTCGGCAAAGATCACTGAGCCGCGAGCACCGAGTGTCCGTCGAACCCCAATGGAGTGCCGGCGCCGATCAAGCCAGGCGCCTACGACTCCGGAAACCCCGGCCATCAGCACACCGAGAACGATGGCCGTCATGACCGCGAGCACGGTCGTAGCGAAGCGATCAGCTTTGACGTAGGCGTCGCGATATCCCGCCAGCGTCTCGACACCGGTCGAATTCACGATCCGATAGGGCCGCTGCAGCGCATCGACAGTGCGATCAAGCGATGAACGATCAACCTCCGACTTCCACTTCGCCAGATAATAGCGACTGGCGCCCGTGGGAAGGCCAGGAAGCAGCGCCCACTGCGAGTCCCGCTCATTGCCTCCTGGTGCCGGTCCAGCAACAGACGCAAATACGCCCACGATGACCCGGCTGCTGCCGGGGCCGAAATACAGGTGGCGGCCAACAGCACTCTCCGTTCCGAACAGACGGGCAGCCAGCGCTTCACTGATCAGCACTACCGGAGCACCTTCAGCCATGTCGTCCTCTGTGGCATCCCGTCCCAGGACGATTCCCGCGCCCAGCATCGCCAGCAAGCCAGAGCTGGCAGTTGCCACGGGAATGCGATCACATCCAGCAACGTCTGTCGTACCCGCGTTCATCGAGTACGCCATGGCCGACTCGCTGGTGCACACGCCGTATCGATGGGCTCTTCCCCCGAACGGAACAGCGTCGCTCACAACCGTGTCCTGAACACCGGGCAGCCGGATCGCGGACAGGTCTCCCCGCAGCACTGCAGCATCAGCGCCTTCTTCGACATCCGAGACCCTGACCACACCAATCGATACTGCGTCCCGGATGCTGCGGGTGTTCAATCTGGCGAAGCTGTCCAGCACAGATTGCAGTGCGAACGCACATGCCAGGCTTGCAAGCGCAGCCTGCACTGCAAGCAGTGCGGCGCTTCCCAGATGTCGTCGAGTCTCCCTCATTGATTCGAACATTTCAGGCAGCCCCCTTCGCGAAGGCACTCGACAGTGAGCTGACCCTGCAGATTTCAAACGATGAGACCAATGAACAGAGCAACGTCGTGACGACTCCCAGACCAGCCGCCATCAGCATTGCTCCGGCATGCATCGCTGTTATCGCGCTGGGCAGAACGTCTCCCGCAGCAACCACCCGGATTCCCAGCGTATAGGTGACGACAGCGAGCGCACTGCTTGCGACGCCCGCCGCGATGGATTCCCACATGAGCTGGATGAACACGTCTCGGCGTCGCGCTCCCAGTGCACGTCGTATCGCGAGCTCCCGCCGACGGCGCCCCAGACTGAAGCTCAGCAGCGCCGCCGCGTTGACGATGCACACGCCGAGCAGGATCAGCGACAACCGAAGCTGCATCCTGGCCTGCTCCGGAACCAATCCCAGCCTGTCCAGCCAATCCATCAACGGCCAGAGTGCCACCTGCTGGGCGCCTGGCTCGATCCGAAGCCCCTTTTCATGCGCATAGGCGTTCAGACTCGCGCGGTAAGCGGCGACATCGTCTGCGGTGGGCAGCCACGCCCACAATTGAAGCCAGGAAACATTGGCCCCTGCAGGATCCGTGTCCTGGTCACCACCCCAGATCGCCGTCCCGTCCACAACGGTCAGCTTGTCTGCGATTGCGGTTTCAAGCGGCAGGTAGATCTCGTCAGGCTCCACAAACGGTCTGCGCGTGAGGTCTCCCTGAAACATAGGCACCGGATGCCAATCCTCCGCGACACCCACCACGGTATAGGTGCGTCTGCCCAGGTCCAACTGATGACCAACACAGCCCTGTGCACACTCGCGCTCTGCGAGCGCACGCGACAGAACCACGATTCGACTCGCAGCATGCCCCTCCTCGGCGGTCCATGCGCGCCCTTGAACAACGGCAATGCCGAGGACACTGAAGACTTCGGACGTGGCGAACCTGGCGCGCAATCTTGCGCTGGGCTCTCCCGGCCGGGAGAGCGTCACCGCGCCCCCTGCCATTGCTGCCTGCTTCCACGTCCGGCCTTGGTTCAGAAGCACCTTCGCGTCTGGCCAGGTCAGTGACTGACCAGGATCCGGAGAGCCACTGCGCAGTGCATCTGGACGCGCGTCAAGGTAAGGGCGGAACAGTGCCGAGCTCCGGCCTGGAGCGGGATCCGACGATGCCTGGAGAACAATGGAAAGCATCACGGTGGTGATCCCTACCCCCGCACCCAGCATGAGAGCGATTGACAGATGAGTGCCGACTCTCTGCTTGAATCGAATCAACGACATCTTGATGTAGTAACCGTGCACGTACCCTCCTTGGCCTTTGCAGAGCCCTCAACTTCAACTCGAAGGAACTCCCTGTAGAAGAAGTTGCTCCCTTTCTCCCAGCTCACCTATTCCAGCCATGTATGGGCTGCAGGCGCAGAAGGTCAGGATTTCGTTCTCTTGGTACACCAGAATCTCGCCCATCCTGCTGTCGAAAAGTTCCCGGCATGCGCATATGAGAGCGGGAAAGGCCCCGAGATCCGCCTTGGGTCGCCCCCTAGGGAAACTCAGTGCAAACGCCTCTCCGTGGTAGCTACATATGATTGGGATGCCTTGCGGCTGTTCGACGAAGAATGGATGCCACTGCTGCTCCCCTTCTGCGACATCAGAATCACCGTCCCAACGGAAGTAGGACCAGACTGACTTCTGTACGAATTTGTCCAGATGCGACATATCAGGCATTCGATGACCGAACCCAAAAGCAAAACGTGGCGTTCTAATGCGTGGAATACGCTCGGAAAGAAGCTTCCACTGCACATTCAAGGGGAGAAGCGATCTACTCACTCCGCGAGGACCAATTCCATACGCCAGTGTGTGCGCTCGCGATAGAACCGAACCCAAAGCTGTGTGTGCCCAGTTCTCATGCAATCCGAATGCACGAAGACGCTTGCCAATCTCGGTGCAAGAGAGATCGAAGACTCTGTTGATGATGTAGGCGGACCACATGTTAGGAATCGACGTTTCCACTATGGGTTCAATGATCTCAGCCTCCTGAACGCACCAACTTTGAGTCAGCTCGTCCAGATGGATCACACTCACACCCTCGACATCTCTCAGCACGGTTGCGACAACGTCTTCCGGATCGGAGTGGATGACAATGGTTGGAATCTTCATGCCACGCTCTCCAGCATCTCCCTTTGCACTTTTCGGCCGTACTGGGCCCTGATCTCCTCCTGAATTTCATCCACGACCGCCATCAGCTGCAATGAGGCGGGTGACTCCAGTACGAATAGCGTCGAGATCTTCCGTTCGATGAAGAATCCGCCCGCTACGTGCATCAGTCGTCGCTTCATTCTCCTCCCGGCTTCTTCTCCAATCTCGCCGCCGACACCAACCAATCTCCCGAGAAGCTGATGGATGGCGTAGTAAACAAAAACCGCGTGTGCCAGCGAATGGTTGGGAATGAAATTTCCTGACCATGGTGAAACCGGGCGCACCCTGATTGCACCTGACATGAACTTCCCGTGCACCTCTTCATAGGCGGAGAGATACGAGTGTACGGACTCATGCAGAATTGCCTCTGCGCAAAGATCCACGGTCATTTCTGGCCTGTGAACATTGAGAATTCGGATGCAACCAACATGAATCGGCCGATACTCGGATCCAAGATTGAGTGGTGAAACCTGATCACCCAACTGGATCGACTTCCTCACAAACACACGCCTTGTGAATATTCGAATCAGCAGACCCAGATGTGGAGTGGCTTTATCCACGAGCTCTATGGCGGCTTCCAGCTTCTCCTGGATTACCCCAAGCTCTTCTGGTGAAATACTCATGAATGGATTGCAGAACGTTCCGCTCTCAGGTTCGTTCCGGCGTGCCAGTCCACTATCCACGTCCAGAGCGATCACGCCCCCCACTTTTGCCCGCTCAACCTTTTCAAATCCGAAATCACGCCGCCTTACCACCCACTCCCCTAGTGGGCTTTCGACTTCCTTCCCATGGTCCAACCCTCCCGCTTCTTCATGGTTTGGAGAAATTTGACACTCCGCCCTTGCGGCGAGATGAAGTGCTTCGATGGTCGAGACGGGCCTTCCATCTGGATCTTCATGCGAGACTCCATCTGGATCATCCATGAATCCAGAAACCCACGGGGATCCAAGCAATCTTCTTCTTGCCGCAGGATCCAGTTTCTTGAACGTTCTTTCAAATTTCTCCACACATTTGTGGTTCTCGAGCTTCTTCGCTCTGAATTTCGAAAGAGCTTCGCCCAAACGACGCGGAGCAGCTTCAAACCATGCATCCAGAAGTACCGAGCAAACGTCAACCGTTCTACGCGGATCCTCAATCGCTCTCCTGATTTCCTCTATGGAAGTTCTCATCAACCTCTCCTTGGTGGCGGACGGCCGCCCCAAGGGCGGCCGTCCGCATTCTTAGACGTTGAACTTCTGTACTTCAGGAACGACATGCGCGAACTGGAGCTCTTCTGCGTCACCCGACGAGTAGTGACCGCAGTGGGTTCCACCGCTTGAGTAGTTGGTACATTGCACACCCGCGATCTCGCTATCGCTGACTCCTTCTTGCAGCTCCGCCCCGCTGACGAGGTTGATGTCCAGCACAGAGACGTTCTGGATCTGCGTGAGATCATTGGTCGCACTTTCCTGCGCAGCAGATGCGATTCCGGATAGACCAAGCATTGCGATGAGTGCCGGTGGGAGAAGCACGGATTTGCAGATCTTCGACATTGTTCCGCTCCTTTGAAGTTGATACTGCTGGATATGACCGTGAGCTTGCGCGGCTCCTGGCCAACGTCAGCGGTTGCTGACGATTTAGATTTTTCCAGCAGGGTCATCGACATCAATAGCAGCGGATTTCTTTGCAACTATCCTCAGTGCGAGGACCGTCACATAGCGTCTGGAGCTGACGCAATCCGTCGGGTGTGGGGGATTGTCCGAGTCAGCGACCTCGGGAATGGCATAGGAAGATTCACGCCGTATGCGACTGGTGTCGGTCTATAAATCGCTTAATGCCAGAAATACCAGACAGCTGCCGCCACCAACGCCCCCAACAACGCCACCTGCACCACCACATAGCCCACGCCACTATCGCGCGATTCAGCGGCAATGCGCTTCTGCAGCGCCTCGCTCACATCCGGCGTTTCTTCCTGCTGCGTCTGCTCACGCAACGCCTGCGCCAGCGCGCGTTCTTCCGCATCGCGAGGGTCGGTCGATGGGCTCACAGCAGTTCTCCGGCGGCGGCATGCCGCGTCAGTTCCTGCTTCAGGACCTGGCGCGCGCGGTGCAGGTGGCTCTTGATGGTACCGCGTGCCAGCCCGGTCACCTGCTCGATCTCGACCAGGTCGAAGTCCTCCAGGTAGTGCAGGCCGACGATCAGGCGCTGCGGTGCACTCAACCGCTCCAGCGCCACGCCAAGATGGCGCCCCGCCTGCAGCGCCTCGCTCAGTTCAGCCGGCCCCGGTCCTTCATCGCCGATTCCCAGTTCCTCCGGCACCTCCACCGCCACCATCCATTGCGCCTCCAGCCGTCGCCGGCGCAGGTGCTGCAGCGCGGTGGTGTAGGCCACCCGGGAAACCCAGGTGCGCAGCGAGGATTCAAAACGAAAGCGGTGCAGCTGGCGGAACACGGCCAGGAAGGTCTCCTGCAGCAGGTCGGCCACCTGATCGCGATCGCCCACCATGCGCCCGATCACATGTGCGCAGGTGCGCTGATGTGTCTCGACCAGTTGCGAAAACGCCGCCTGCGAGCCATCGATGATGGCCCGCACCAGGGCCTGGTCCGCATCCAGCGGTGCGGCGGGTGCCGCCGTCTCCGCTGCATCGTGGCGGCGACGGCCCCGCAGTGCCGACAATGCTTCGCCGAGCAGGCTCATCTGCGGGGCGCCCCCTGTGCCCGTGACATGGGCCGGCTCAGCCCTTGCGCGCGGCGGGGCGGGTGAAGTGCCAGGCCAGCAGCTGGCCCAGGCCAGCACTGCCGACCAGCGCGGCGGCGGCACCGAAGGTCAGGTCACGGGCACCGATGGCTTCCAGCAGGGCCATGGCCAACGCCAGGCAGACCAGGCTGATGCCCCAGCGCAGCGCCCCCTGGCGGCGGCGTTCTTCTTCCAGCACGGCCAGCGAGCGGATCACTTCCTCCGGCACGTGCGGGGCCACCAGCTTGCTGCGGGCGCGGGCATCGGCAATGGCGTGGATCGCGTAGGCGATGCAGATGAAGAGAGTGATCGGGATCAGTTCCTGCATGGTCGGGCTCCTGTTCGGTGGATGATGCGGGTTCAGGAGAATGGATGCGCGACGCCGGTTACCGGTTGCACCACTTTGCCAATCCCGCTGCCATGACCTGTGGCCCCTGCCCCGGGCCCTTGCGGCTGCTACGCTTGGCCGGTTTCCTCTTCTGGTGCCGTCCGCCCATGTCCCGAGTGCTGCCCCTGTCCCTCCTGCTGTCGGCCGTGCTGGCCGCACCGGCTGCGCATGCCGCGCCGACGCCGATCACCATCGAACAGGCCATGGCCGACCCGGACTGGATCGGTCCGCCGGTCGAGAAGGCCTGGTGGTCGTGGAACAGCCAGCAGGTGGAATACCAGCTCAAGCGCAACGGCAGCCCGGTGCGCGATACCTTCCGCCAGCCGGTGGCGGGTGGCGTGGCCGCACAGGTGGCCGATGACCAGCGTGGCACCCTGGACGTGGCCGAGCCGGTCTACGACCGCAGCCGCAGCCGCAGCGCCTTCGTCCGCAATGGCGACGTGTTCGTGCGCGACCTGCGCAGCGGCGCGCTGACCCAGCTGACCCGCAGCAACGAGCGCGCGGGCAACGTGAACTTTGCTGCCGACAATGGCGTGATCTGGCGCGTTGGCCAGAACTGGTTCCACTGGACCGCCGCCAGCGGTGTGCAGCAGGTGGCCAGCCTGAAGGCCGAGAAGGATCCGCGCACGCCGCCGAAGGCCGACGTACTGCGCGACCAGCAACTGCGCACGCTGGAAACCCTGCGCCGCGACCGCGACCAGCGCGAGGCCCTGAAGGACCAGGACCAGCGCTGGCGCCAGGCCGACCCGACCCGCGCGCCGGGCCCGGTGTACCTGGGCACCGACGTGGAGATCGCCGACAGCGTGCTGTCGCCGGACCTGACCCACCTGATCGTGGTGACCAAGCCGAAGGACTTCGATGACGGCCGCGGCGGCAAGATGCCGCTGTACGTGACCGAGTCGGGCTACGAGGAAACCGAAGACACCCGCACCCGCGTCGGCCGTAACGGCTTCGAGCCGCACACCCTGTGGTACGTGGACGTGCGCACCGGCAAAGCCGAGAAGGTCTCGCTGTCCAGCCTGCCCGGCATCGCCACCGACCCGCTGGCCGAGCTGCGCCGCAAGGCCGGCAAGGACGCACTGAAGGGCGACCGCAGCGTGCAGGTGATGAGCGACTTCATGGGCGGTGGCATCCGCTGGAGCCCCGACGGCCAGCAGGCCGCGGTGATGCTGCGTGCCAACGACAACAAGGACCGCTGGATCATCAGCGTCAACGCTGCCGATGGCCGCGTGCAGAACCGCCATCGCCTGACCGACAACGGCTGGATCAACTGGGGCTTCAATGATTTCGGCTGGATGGCCGATGGCCGCACGCTGTGGCTGCTGTCGGAGGAATCGGGCTTCTCGCACCTGTACACCCAGGCCGGCACCGCCAAGCCGCAGGCACTGACCAGCGGCAAGTGGGAAACCTCGGCGCCGGTGCCGTCGGCCGATGGCAAGGGCTTCTACTTCCTGTGCAACCAGCAGGCCCCGCATGACTACGAAGTCTGCGCGATCGACACCGGCAGCCGCCAGGTGCGCGAGCTGACCAGCCTCAACGGCGTGGAAGACTTCTCGCTGTCGCCGGACGGCCAGCAGCTGCTGGTGCGCTACTCCGGCGCCTACCTGCCGCCGCAGCTGGCCGTGCTGCCGAGCACCGGTGGCCAGGCCCGCGTGCTGACCGACACCCGCACTGCCGACTACAAGGCGCGCCAGTGGATCCAGCCGAAGCTGGTGGCAGTGCCGTCCAAGCATGGTGCCGGCGTGGTCTGGGCCAAGTACTACGAACCGGAAAACAAGGAACCGGGGAAGAAGTACCCGATCGTGATGTTCGTGCACGGCGCCGGCTACCTGCAGAACGTGCACCAGCGCTACCCGGCCTACTTCCGCGAGCAGATGTTCCACAACCTGCTGGTGCAGAAGGGCTACATCGTGCTGGACATGGATTACCGCGGCAGCGAGGGCTACGGCCGCGACTGGCGTACGGCGATCTACCGCAACATGGGCCACCCGGAACTGGAAGACTACAAGGACGGCCTGGACTGGCTGGTCGACACCCAGCAGGGTGACCGCGACCACGCCGGCATCTACGGCGGTTCCTACGGCGGCTTCATGACCTTCATGGCGCTGTTCCGCTCGCCGGGCACGTTCAAGGCCGGCGCCGCGCTGCGCCCGGTGGTCGACTGGCACCAGTACAACCATGGCTACACCAGCAACATCCTCAACACCCCGGACATCGATCCGGAGGCGTACCGCGTGTCCTCGCCGATCGAGTACGCGCAGAACCTGCAGGACAACCTGCTGATTGCCCACGGCATGATGGATGACAACGTGTTCTTCCAGGACTCGGTGAACCTGACCCAGCGCCTGATCGAACTGCACAAGGACAACTGGTCGATCGCTCCGTACCCGCTGGAGCGCCACGGCTACGTCCGCGCCGATTCCTGGCTGGACCAGTACAAGCGCATCCTCAAGCTGTTCGAGCAGAACCTGAAGTGAGCAACGCCGCGGCCACGATCCACATCGTGGCCGCGGTCATCCTGGATGACCGCGGCCGGGCGCTGGTGGTGCGCAAGCACGGCGCCACCCGCTTCATCCAGCCCGGCGGCAAGCCCGAACCCGGCGAAGCGCCACTGCAGGCGCTGGCCCGCGAGCTGGACGAGGAACTCGGCGTGCAGCTGTGCACCGATGCCTCCATCGCGCTGGGCACGTTCCAGGACTGGGCGGTGAACGAGCCTGGCCACCGCGTGCAGGCCCAGGCCTGGTGGGTGCAGGTGGACGGCATGCCACAGGCACGCGCGGAGATCGCCGAACTGGCCTGGGTGCCGCTGCAGCCACCGCACGGCCTGCCCTTGGCACCGCTGAGCGAACACCATATCCTGCCGGCCGTCGCCACCCGGGTGACGGCCCGCTGAGCGCGCGGGCACCGATTGCAAGGACACCGGATGTCAATGTCGATCCCGCCGATTCCTTCGCTGGTCCAACCGACCTATCACGCCTGGGTGCGCCCGATCGCACACGCCTCGTTCTGGCTGTCACTGCTGCTCACGATCTACTTCGTGATGCAGGGACTGCTGCTGTGGCCGCTGCACAACCTTCCGATCTGGCACCTGGTTGAGAGGGAAGTACAACTCCAGCACCTGCACAGCCTGATCTGGCTTCTGGCGCATCCGGTGGCCGCGTCGATGATCGTCGCACTGCTGTGCCTTGCCTCGACGCTGGCCAGCTGGGGACTGCTACGCGAGCGCAGCTGGGGCCTGTGGAGCTTTGTGGCCATCCTGCTGATGAGTGCATTGACCAACTTTGCGATCGCCGGGTGGCTGGACGTGTTCATGCGCGACGTCATCCCGTTTCTATCCGACGACGCCGTCCTGCAACAGGAACTCCATCTGAAACGCTGGTTGATCACGCTGACCATGGTGGCCATGTCATTCGTACTCCTCGGCCTGCAGGGTTGGCTGGCCTGGCGACTGCTGCGACCAGACATCCGCTCGCGCTTCCACTGAGCCACACCCCTTTTCCGCACGACAAGGACCGTCGCATGCGCTTGCTGACCCTTCTCCCCGCGCTGCTGCTGTTCGCCGCGCTGCCTGCCGCCGCCGATGCGCTGCGCTGTGGCGAATACCGCAGCACCGACGGTGGCATGGCGCTGATATTCACATCACCCAGCAGCGGCTACCGCCGCGACGACGGCAGCGAGCCGGAGCCGCTGTGGGTCGATCGCAGTGCGGCGCAGGCCCGACTGGTCATGCTCGACGATGGCGTGGCACTGCCGGTCCGGATCAGCGCCGATGGGCAGCGCATCGAAGACGACGTGGTGGTCTACACGCTGCGCCAGTCCCGGGACTGCGCCAGCGAACCCGCCGCGATTGCCGGCAGCTGCCGCGCCGCCGGCAGCCACTGCATTGCGCAGCTGCCCGCGGCTTCGCCCGGCCAGATCCAGCGCGCGTGCGACGAAGGCGTTGGCGCGGGCTGCTCGGCGCTGCTGCGACAACTGCGGGATGGCAGCCCAGCAAAGGCCACCGACGACGTCGGTGCCACGGGCTTTGAACGCCCGCCTGCCTGCCGCGAACACACGCCCGGGCATGACCCGCAGGCCTGCGAGGCGCTGACCAATGATGCATTGGCTGCCGCCATGCAGCGGGTGAATCAACGCCTGCAGCAGGAAGACGAAGACACGCTGGGTTCGCCGCTTCCGGCCGCTGCACGCGATCAGCTGCAGCAGCGGTGCCTGCAGCACCGCAGTGGCCGCTTCTGCGTGGAAGTGGCCGCGCAGCAATTGAACGCGCTGGAACCTGCGTTGGCAGTGCAGGCCCTGCAGGTGGTCTGCGATGCGGGCCGCGTCAGTGCCTGCGAACGTACTGCACCGCTGCGTGAACTCGGCACCGACCTGCGCCTGGTGCCGTTGCAGCGGGTGCCGTGCGGCCGCTATCAGGCCGACGGTGGAGTGATCGACATGCTCGACTTCGGTGATGGCGCGCGTGCCCGCCTGCACGAAGGCGCCGTCCAGCTGCAGCAGAACGGCGAAACCCTTGTGCTGCGCCAGCTCGGCAATGGCGACCTGCTCGGCATGGATACCCAGACCGGCTACCAGCGTTACCGGCCACTGCCCGGCACGGCACAATGCACGCCCCCGCGCGAGGGCCAGGGTTCGCCGTAGCGCCAGGAGCTTCCCGTTCGATCGTCAAGGAGACGACATGCATTCACCCGCACCGCGCCGCCGCTGGCTGGCCTGGGCCCTGCTGCTGGCCGCGCCGATGGCTGCCGCACAATCGCCGCAATGCGGCCTGTTCAAGGCCGACGAAGGCAGCGGCACGCTGCGCATCAGCTCACCGAACCGCGGCGAGCAGAAGCACTTCGGCAGTGCGCCGTCTCCGGTCGCGTTCCAGCAGATCGACGGAAAGCTGCAGCTGGTGAACCTGGAGTACGGCCTGCCCAGCGCGCTGCAGGTGCGCGATCGTGGCCGCACGGTCGAGGTGGATGGCACGGTCTACCTCCTGCAGGCCCCCGCACAGTGCGCCGCAGCCGCCACGCCGGCTAATGGCAGCTGCCTGGCCGATGCGGCCGCGTGCCTGGACAACCGTCGCGAAGCGACCCCGGCCGCGCTGGAAGCAGGGTGCCGGGAAGGCGTGCCCGGCATGTGCCTGCAACTGGCCGATCGTTGGCACGAGGAGGCCAAACCCACGGTCGAGGCCGATCCCGCCCTGGCAAAGGCAGCGCTCGACGCCGCCTTGTCCGGCATCAAACTCCCCGCCGCCTGTGACAACGGTGGCTTCGAACAGGGAACCCCGGCGTGTGCCGCCGCACTCGAGGCCGACCCGGCAGTGCAGGAGCAGCTGGTCAAGGCCGCGATGACGGCCGCCATGACCGAAGCCATGGTGACGATGACGGCGCCGACCGTGCCGGTGATCATTCCAGCTGAGCGGCGGCAACAGTTGTTGCGGTTGTGCCGCGAGGTAGCGCACGGCGGCTTCTGCACCCGCGTGGCTGAGCTGTCCTGGGACGCGGGAGATCCCCAGCAGGCGGTGCAGGCCCTGGCTGCAGCCTGCACCCCCGGCAATGACACCGCCACCTGCGAGCGCCTGCCGGCGTTGCAGGCAGTGGGCGCATCGCTGCGACCGCAGCCCGCGACTGCATTGCCCTGCGGCAACTACCGGTCCGACGGCGGCCTGATGGACACGCTGGATTTCGGTGACGCCGGCCTGGTCGGTGTGGGCTGGAGCAGCCATCTTCGCGCACGCGTCGAAGCGGGCGACATCCGCATCCACCACGACCGGGACGGCGACTTCGTGCTGCGCCCGCTGCCCGGCGGCCAGTTGCTGGGCCTGGATAACTGGACCCGCTTCCAGGTGTTCGTCCCCACCGGCGAGGGCCCGACCCGGTGCAGTGCACCGAAGCAGTTCAAGGTGCTGCCACTGCCGCAGGATTGCCCGCTGGCGCTGGCCAACGAGGGCGGTGCCGAAGCCTGCTGCGCGCAGGGCAAGCTGCAGGGCTGCAACATTCTCGGCAACCGCCTTGCGCTGTCCGGCGACTGGCTGCAGGCTGCCGGGCACTACACCACGGTCTGCCGCGCCGGCGTGCGCGAAGGGTGCGAGAACCTGGTGACCGCGCAGGGCAACGGCGCGGAACTGGACGCACGGGCAACCCTGGAGCAGCTCTGCAAGGCCGACCGCAGCGGCCTGCACGTGGCCTGCGACGTGCTCGGCACCCAGAACTGGGAGCTGATCACGCTGGGTGGTGCCCTGCAGAAGGCGGTTGATGAGGCAGCCGAGGACGACGCTCCGGCGCCGCGCAACTCCAACCGCAAGCGCTGAGCAGGCCAGGGCCTGTCCGCAGCTTCGGGCGGGCCCTGCGGTAAAGTACGCGCCATGAACGAATTCGAGCGCGTGCGCGCCTACCTCACCGACCTGCAGGACCGCATCTGTGCGGCGATCGAGGCCGTCGATGGCCAGGCCCGCTTCCAGGAAGACCTGTGGCAGCGTGCGGAGGGCGGTGGCGGGCGTACCCGCGTGCTGCGCGACGGTGCGGTGTTCGAGCAGGCCGGCATCGGCTTCTCCGACGTGGCCGGCAGCCGCCTGCCGCCATCGGCCTCGGCCAACCGTCCGGAACTGGCTGGCGCCTCCTGGCGTGCCACTGGCGTGTCGCTGGTGTTCCACCCGCTCAACCCCTACGTGCCGACCACCCATGCCAACGTGCGCTTCTTCCAGGCGCAGCGCGACGGCGAAGTGGTGGCCAGCTGGTTCGGCGGTGGCTTCGACCTGACCCCGTTCTATCCGTTCGACGAGGACGTGCAGCACTGGCACCGGGTCGCGCGCGACCTGTGCGCCCCGTTCGGCGAAGAACGCTATGCCGCGCACAAGCGCTGGTGCGACGAGTACTTCTTCCTGCGCCACCGCAATGAAACGCGCGGCGTCGGCGGCCTGTTCTTCGACGACCTGCACGGTGACTTCGAGCGCGATTTCGACTATCTGCGTGCGGTCGGCGATGGCTTCCTGGATGCCTACCTGCCGATCGTGCAGCAGCGCAAGGACACGGCCTACGGCGAGCGCGAGCGAGAGTTCCAGCTGTACCGACGCGGCCGCTATGTGGAATTCAACCTGGTCTACGACCGCGGCACGCTGTTTGGCCTGCAGAGTGGTGGCCGCAGCGAAAGCATCCTGATGAGCCTGCCGCCGCGGGTGCGCTGGGAGTACGGCTTCACCCCGGAAGCGGGTAGCGCCGAGGCACGCCTGGCCGATTACCTGGTGCCGCGCGACTGGCTCTGACCTTCCGGCGCCACGCCTGACGCGTGGCGTCTTCTCCTGCCTGCGGTGCGTCCTGCACCGGACAGGTCGTCTTTTTTCTTCTTCAAGGATGACGTCATGCCTGCTGCTGTTTCCCTCCGCCCCCGCGCTGCGGGCTGGCGCTCCCTGCTGTTGCTCGCGCTGGCCTCGGCAAGTCTGCCGGCTGCCGCGCAGTCGATGGCCTGCGGCACCTACAAGGACAGCGGCGGCACTATCACGCTGACCATCGAGAGCGAAGGCCACGCCTTCCTGTCCGGCCCCTACCAGGCCACCGAGGAGCTGCGCATCGCCCGCCAGGAAGACGTGCTCGGCACCGGCAACCTGTCCACGGGACGCCTGGAAAACTGGTTCTTCTCGGACAACGACCGCACGATCAACACGCCCTATCGCGAGTTCACCCGTGAGCACGCCGCCGCCTGCAGGACGATGCCCGAGCCCATCGAAGATGGTTGCGTGATGAACACCTCCGAGTGCCTGGAGGCGCTGCCCGAGGCCGCACCGGTGAAGCTGCACGCCTGGTGTGCCGAGGGCGTGGGCGCGGCCTGCTCCCAGCTGTTGGAGACCTACCAGCAGCAGGCCAAGGACGCTGCCCCGGCGCCTGCACGGGCCGAGCCGCCGAAGCCGGAGATCTGCAAGGAGGATTCCGCGTCCTTCAACGCCGAGGGTTGCAGGGCGATCGCCGAGGTGGTCGGGCTGGAGATGATCGGCAAGTCCCTGCTCGGGCTGCAGCATTCGGTTGATCCCGTGTTGCCGTCCGCGCAGCTCGATGAGCTGGCCACATTGTGCCGGCAGCAGCACGGCGAGACCTTCTGCGCCGACGTTGCCGAGGTGCTGTGGAGTGGCGGGCGCCTGTTGCAGGCCCACGAAGCGCTGCAGCTGTCGTGCGCGCAGCGCGCGGACGGCGTGGCCTGCGGCCGCGCCAAGGCGCTTGCCAGCCTGGCCGCTGCGCCGGTCGCTTCACTGGCTCCGGTGCCGGCCACTGCGCTGCCGTGTGGGAGCTATGAAGCCGAGTACGGTGTGCTCTCGCAGCTGCGCTTCCTCGATGCCGGCCTGGTTGAGGCCGAGGGCCGCGACCAGCGCCTGCGCGCGCGCCTGCAGGACGGCCGCATCCTCATCCGTCCCGATGTCGGCAGCGACTTCGTGCTGCAACCGCTGAAGAACGGAAACCTCGCCAGCGTCGACGGCGGCAACCGCTTCGCCTACTACGAGCGCAAGCCCGCCGCAGGCAATGCCAGCTGCACGCCGCCGGTGGCGTTCGTGGAGATCCCGCTGCCACTGGATTGCCCCACCCTGGCACGCAAGGACGGCGCCAAGGCCTGCTGCACCGAGGGCAAGCTGCTCGGTTGCAAGGTTGCCGGCGAAGCGCTGTTCGAGGCCGAGAAATGGGCCGCGTCGCTGCCCTATTTCGAGACGCTGTGCGGCGCCGGTGTCCGCGAAGGGTGCCTGGCATTGGCAGCGGTGTATTCGCACACCGCCGACCCGAAGATCCCGCAGGCCATGGCAGCGATCTGCGCGAAGGATGGCGAGGGCACGCATGTAGCCTGCGATGTGGACGCCACCCGCAACTGGCCGGCACTGAAGGCCGAAGCCGCGCTCTGAGGGCGCGGGAAGGGGTACCCGTAGCGTCGAGCTTGCTCGACGCTACACGTCAGGTGCTCTTCCTGGGGATGATGGTGATGTGCCCGTTGATCTCCAGCAGGGCCAACTCGACATCCTCCACGCCCAGGCAGCCCTGCTGGCGCATGGCGGCCTCGAAATCGGCGCGGGTGACCTGCTCACGGCGCAGAACGGCGTCGAACAGGCGCCCATCACGCGCGATCACTACCGGTTCTCCTTCCACCAGGCGCTCGATGCGCCGGCTGCGGGTACTGACCCAGCCCACCCCATAGTTGAGCAGGATCAGGGTGGCCGCCAGCAGCAGGCCGCCGCCCAGCGAGGTATCGGTACCCAGCAGCGCGTTCTGCACCGCGTTGCCCAGCAGCACCACCAGCAGTACGTCGAACGGGGTGATCTGCCCCAGCGGGCGCTTGCCGCTCAGCCGGACCATGCCCAGCACCACGACGTAGACCACCACCGCGCGCAGGATGAACTCCCACCACGGCATCGCCAGTGAGAACAGATCGGGCATTGCGGGTTCCCCTGCGGAGCGGTGGCCCAGCGTGGCGCAGGCCACGTCATCTGGCAACGGCACAAATAAAAAGCCCCGCTGACCAGGGGGAGGTCAACGGGGCCGGGGAACGGGCACTTGGGGAGGAGTCCCCGTTCCGAGATCTGCTCCAGGGGATGGGAGAGATCCACAACAGGCGTTGCGCCTGTCGAGAGTTATAGAAGCACTCCGAACACTAACGGTTCGTGAAGGGGCCCAATTTAATGAACCTCCATCAGGGCAACATTCATGATCGAGTCAGAAACCTCTGACGAATGAACGAATTCACGTCGTTTTCGGCCTGAAACACCCTCAGTGTGCTTCGTCCCAGTTGTTGCCGATGCCGGTATCGACCACCAGCGGCACCCGCAGTTTGGCCGCTTGCGACATGCGCTCGACCACCTGCAAACGCAACTCTTCGACGAAACTGCTTTCGGTTTCGAACACCAGTTCATCGTGCACCTGCAGGATCATCCGTGCCGGTGCGCCGCTGTCCCGCAGCCACTGGTCCACGTCCACCATCGCGCGCTTGATGATGTCGGCGGCGGTGCCCTGCATCGGCGCGTTGATCGCGGCGCGCTCGGCACCGGCGCGCAGGCCCTGGTTACGTGCATGAATGTCGTTCAGGTACAGGCGGCGGCCGAACAGGGTTTCCACATAGCCCTGGTCGCGGGCCTGCTGGCGCATCCGCTCCATGAAATCACGCACGCCCGGGTAGCGGCTGAAGTACAGCGCCACGTAGTCCTGCGCCTGGCCACGGTCGATGCCCAGGTTGCGCGCCAGGCCGAAGGCGCTCATGCCGTACATCAGGCCGAAGTTGATCGCCTTGGCCGCGCGGCGCTCGTTCGGGGTCACTTCCTCCAGCGTGCGCCCGAACACCTCGGCGGCAGTGGCGCGGTGCACGTCGGCGCCCTGCTCGAAGGCACGCACCAGGCCCGGGTCCTCGGACAGGTGGGCCATGATCCGCAGCTCGATCTGCGAATAGTCGGCCGCCAGCAGCTGGAAGCCCTCCGGGGCGATGAACGCGCGGCGGATGCGGCGGCCATCCTCGGTGCGGATCGGGATGTTCTGCAGGTTCGGGTCTGACGAGGACAGGCGGCCGGTGGCGGCACCGGACTGGTGGTAGCTGGTATGCACCCGGCCGGTGTCCGGGTTGACCATCTCCGGCAGCTTGTCGGTGTAGGTGCTGCGCAGCTTGGCCAGGCCCCGGTAGTCCAGGATCACCCGCGGCAGCTCGTGCTGGTCGGCGATCGCCTCCAGCGCCTCTTCATTGGTGCTGGGCTGGCCCTTCGGGGTCTTCACCACCGCCGGCAGCTTCAGCTCATCGAACAGCACCGCCTGCAGCTGCTTGGGCGAATCCAGGTTGAAGCTACGGCCGGCCAGCTCGGTGGCCTTCTGCTGCGCGGCCAGCATGCGCGAGGACAGGTCCTGGCTCTGCCGGCGCAGTTCATCGGTGTCGATCCGCACGCCATTGGCTTCGATCGTGGTCAGCACCGGTACCAGTGGCATCTCGATGTCGCGGTACACGCTGTCCAGCGCCGGCTCGGCCAGCAGCTGCGGCTGCAGCGCGCGGTGCAGGCGCAGGGTGATGTCGGCGTCCTCGGCCGCATAGCGGCTGGCTTCGTCGATGCCCACCTGCGAGAACGGAATCTGCTTGGCGCCCTTGCCGGCCACGTCCTCGAACTTGATGGTGTTGTAGCCCAGGTAACGCAGGGCCAGTGAATCCATGTCGTGGCGGGTGGCGGTGGAATTGAGCACGAAGCTCTCGAGCATGGTGTCGTCGTGGTAGCCCTGCACCTCCACGCCGTGGCGGCGCAGCACATGCAGGTCGTACTTCCCATGCTGGCCCAGCTTTTTCTTTGCCGGGTCCTGCAGCACCGGGCTCAGCGCATCCAGCACCTGCTGCATCGGCAGCTGCGCCGGCGCGCCCGGGTAATCGTGGCCGACCGGAATATAGGCGGCCTTGCCCGGCTCGACCGCCAGACTGATGCCCACCAGGCGCGCGCGCATCGCGTCCAGCGCATCGGTTTCGGTATCGAAGCTGATCAGGTCCGCCTGCTGCAGGCGCTCCACCCAAGCCAGCAGCTGCTCTGCGGTCAACACGGTCTCGTATTCACCCGGCGCGGCCAGCGCCGGATCCAGCGTGCCGACGGCCGGTGCCTCGGCGCTGCCACGGGCGAACCCGGCGGCGGTGCCACGCAGGCTCGGCGTTGCTTCGCTGGCGGCCGTCGGCGCCGGCAGCGGTGCACCCAGCTCCTTCAGCGCCTGGGTGAAGCCGTAGCGCGCATACAGCTCGGTCAGCTCCGGCACGTCCTGCTCGCGCAGGGCCAGCGTGGTCGGGCTGGCGTCCAGCTCTACGTCGGTGCGGATGGTCACCAGCTCGCGGTTCAGCGGCAGGCGCTCCAGCGCGGCGCGCAGGTTCTCGCCGATCTTGCCCTTCATGGTCGGCGCGGCGGCCATCACCCCGTCCAGGTGCTGGTACTCGGCCAGCCACTTGGCGGCGGTCTTCGGCCCGCATTTCTCCACGCCCGGCACGTTGTCGACGGTATCGCCCATCAACGCCAGCAGGTCGATGATCTGATCGGCGCGCACGCCGAACTTCTCCATCACCGCGGCATCGGAATCCATGCGGCTGCCGGTCATGGTGTTGACCAGCTCGATGCCCGGGCGCACCAGCTGGGCAAAGTCCTTGTCGCCGGTGGAGATGGTCACCTTCAGGTCCTGTGCCACGCCCTGCAGGGCCAGCGTGCCGATCACATCATCGGCCTCCACGCCGGGAATGCGCAGGATGCTGATGCCCAGTGCTTCAACGATGCGGCACATCGGTTCAACCTGGCTGCGCAGCTCGTCGGGCATCGGCGGGCGGTTGGCCTTGTACTGGTCGTACAGGTCATCACGGAAGGTCTTGCCCGGCGCATCGACCACGAATGCCACGTAGGCCGGGCGCTCCTTCAGTGTCGAGCGCAGCATGTTGACCACGCCGAACAGCGCGCCGGTGGGTTCGCCCTGTGCATTGGACAGGGGCGGCAGCGCGTGGAACGCGCGGTACAGGTAACTGGACCCGTCGATCAGGACTAATCTGCTCATGGGTTGATTCTACGCGCCCGTGCCTGCACTGCGACGACACGGCACAGCCGCGGCGATGGGGCATAATCAAGGCTCTTTCCAGGCAAAGGCCCCCGCCGATGAAGACCCTGATGCTGGCTTCCCTGCTCCTGCTCGCTGGCTGCGCCAGCATGGGTGGCGCGGGCGCTCCCCCGGTGGACGTCAAGGGCGCGGATGTGTCCAAGCGCACCATGGACAACGGCGATGTCATCGAGGAATACCGCGTGTCCGGCCAGCTGCGCATGGTCAAGGTGACCCCGTCGCGCGGTGCCCCGTTCTACATGTACGACAAGAACGGCGATGGCCGTTTCGACAACGACAAGGACGGCGTATCGCCGGTGTACTGGAAGCTGTACAGCTGGTGATGTGACCGGGGTCGGATCCCTGCGATTCAGTAGATCCACGCCATGCGTGGATGGGCCCCTGCCGGCCCCCACAAAAGATGACGCCGGCGCGCATCCTGCGGCCGGCGTCGGGTCCCCTCCCCGGGAACGCTTGTATCAGCGGATGACCAGCACCGGCAGCGTGCTGCGTGCCAGCACTTCAGCGGTCTGGCTGCCCAGCAGCACACGGGTCACGCCACGGCGGCCATGCGAGGTCATCACGATCAGGTCGCTGTTGCGCTCGCCGGCGGTCTCGATGATGCCGTCAGCCGCATAGCGGTCCAGCACGTGCACCGGGTTGGCGGTAATGCCCTGCTCGGCGGCCTTGGCCAGCGCCGGCTGCAGCACCTTCTGCGCACCTTCCTCGCGGTCGGCCTTGTATTCAGGGCTGTTCATGTAGCCCACGCTCCAGCCCATGGCGTCGTACATGCCGACGGCCCACGGCTCGGAAACGGTCACGATATCGACCTCGGCGTTGAGGTCCTTGGCCAGCTCCAGACCCTTGGCCAGGCCCTTGTCGGCCAGCTCGGATCCGTCGGTGGCAATCAGGATGCGCTTGTACATGGTGGGGCTCCGTGGCGGTCTGCCAGATGGGAACAACACCATTGCACACCGGATGTGCAGGCCGTGCCTTGAGCAGGATCAATCCGGCGCGGCGCAGCGGCGTGTGCGCACCGCCCGCTTGCGTACCCGGACACTGCAGCGCAAGCTGGGTGGGCGGCGGCACCGCCGCCTTGGGAGAACCCGCATGCAGGACAGCAAGCCGACACCACGAAGCCCCCTCAGGATCATCCTTTGGAGCCTCATCGCCGCCTTCGTGCTGTTCTACGGCGGCTATCATCTGGGCAAGGACATGGCGCTGCGTGACAACGCCCGGCAGTCAGCCGGCCGATAACGCTCTTCTGTAGAGCCGAGCCATGCTCGGCTGTTTTTCCCGCCAGAAGCAGCCGAGCATGGCTCGGCTCTACATTTTCTGCCCTCAGGCGATCTGCACCACGCGTGCGTTCTGGCACAGCGGATAACTGGCCACGAATTCGGCAATCGCATCACGCATCGCTTCGAACGATTCGCCGTACATGTACAGCGCGGTCTCGGTCGGCCCCTGCCACCAGCTGCAGATCTCGCCCAGGCCGTCGATGTTCTCCGACAGCTGCTCGAACACATGGTTGGAATCGCACTGTTCGTAGACCTCGTCGGGCAGGTTCAGGCCATCCAGGTAGATGCCCAGCCCCTCGGTCACGCCGAAGCTGCGGTCGGCCTCGCCCGCACCCTGCAGCTGCGAACCCTTCGGTGCGCCCAGCTGCTCCAGCAGGTCGATCAGCTTCGGCACGCCGGCCGCATCGACCAGCGCCACTTCGATATCGCCGTATTCGACCTCGCCGAGGTCGGACATCGCGGTGCCGCCGCCGGTCAGCTCGCCCACCTGGGCCGCCTGCAGCAGCGCATCGAGCGGATCCTCGAACAGTTCGTGGCGATGCTCGGGCTGCAGCTTGGCGTTCAACTTCACGGTGACGTGCAGCGTGGGTTCGGTCATCGGGGCGTTCCTGGAAGATGTCAGGCCCCATTGTAGAGTCGAAGGTAGCGGCAGGAGCCGCTGCCAACGTCGCTTGCGACGGCCCGAAGGGTGCCGGTCAGGACGACCGGCATAGCTTGCTCGACTGCCTTTGTAGAGTCGAGCCGTGCTCGACTGCCTTTCCCACCAGAAGCAGCCGAGCATGGGCTCGGCTCTACAACAGCCCGTCAGCGCAGGAACGGCGCCACCTTGCGCTTGAGCAACTCCACCAGCACCGGGTCCATGTAGTCGTAATCGTCCGGGATTTCCAGGCAGATCACCCGCTTGCCGTTCAGCCATGCCTTGTAACGGCTGGACAGACGGTTGCGGTGCGCCTTTTCCATAACGAACACCAGGTCCGCCCACTGCAGCAACTCGGGGCTGAGTACTTCCTCGGCGTCGGCCAGCAACCCGGCCGAGGCGGTCTCGATGCCCGGCCAATCGGCAAATACCTGCTCGGCGGTGGGGCTGCGCAGGCGGTTCTGGCTGCAGAGGAAGAGCACGTTGCGGGTCATGCCCGCAGCGTATCGGGGTCGGACTCCTTTTCCAACGGAAAAGGGCTCTGACGCCAACCGGGTGCTTTCAGACAAGTTGCATGGCCGGAAGACCTTCAGCAAACCATTATGTGCCTTTCCACCATCCAGATGCCCATGATC
Source organism: Stenotrophomonas sp. 99219_Sma (assembly GCF_056480785.1). NCBI lineage: Bacteria > Pseudomonadati > Pseudomonadota > Gammaproteobacteria > Lysobacterales > Lysobacteraceae > Stenotrophomonas > Stenotrophomonas sp. 99219_Sma. Next base: position 4,496,523 of record NZ_CM151117.1, read on the forward strand.
ACCAAGGATGACCTGTTAACGACGTTCGCAGAGGTAGCCGAGGCCCACGGCTGCTACTTCAGCAGGTACGTAGTCGCGACCTACACGCTCTATTGCTGCATAAGGAATGCCAAGGCACATGACCTCGCGATCGCGTCCAAGAATGTCGATGATCCGGAATTCGCCGCCAGCGTTGTGCTGAACGCACCGCACAATCTTTCACATGATGGGCCAACGCTCTTCGAGATTCCACCCAACGCCTACGGGTTTACCCATGCGATGGCGGTTCCCAGCATGTATCACGGGCTTCTGAACCGAATCGAGAAGCGCACGGGTCTGTTCCTGTGCCTGCCGATCTTCCGGTGTGAATTCAACGGCAACGAATCAGAAGATGACTTCAGGTGGTCCACACATCACATCGTTGACGTCAACAACTGGCATAGGACCAGGCAGCCGAAGATAAGCGTGTACTTCGACAATCCCCGCACTGGCGGCGGAACGGACAAGGGCGGCGCCATCGTGAGCCTGGAGACATTAATTGCCGAGATCGACAACCTCAACGGCGTGGGCAACGGCTTCATCGAGATCACCAACTACCGCGGCGAGGTGATCGAGGTGCTGTCGCCGGCGGAAGGCCACTATGTGTTGATCCGCAACCGCCAGGATGAAGAAGCGATGGATCGCGCGAGCGTGATTTCCGCGGTGGAGAAATTCACCTCAGAATGACGCGCCACCGCTTTCGTACAGTCGAGCTTGCTCGACTGAACGCGCAAAGCAGTCGAGCAAGCTCGACTCTACAGGAGAGATTCTCCCCTCCCCGACGGTGATCAGATCACCGTCAGGTTGGCATACGCCATCACCAGCCACTTGCTGCCGGCGTCGGCGAACTCGACCTGCACGCGGGCGTGGGCGCCGCTGCCTTCGTAGTCGGTCACCATGCCTTCGCCGAACTTGGGATGGGTGACCAGCGCGCCGAGCTTGACTGGCGGCGCCTCGATCGAGGCATGACCCATCACCCGGCTGGCGCCCATCGAGGCCGGCCGCGAGACCTGCACCTTCGGGCGCACTTCGTGCAGCAGCTCGCGCGGAATCTCGCGCAGGAAGCGCGACGGCAGGCTGTAGTTGTCCTGGCCATGGATGCGGCGCGATTCGGCGTAGCTCAGCACCAGTTTCTGGCGTGCGCGGGTGATGCCCACGTAGGCCAGGCGGCGCTCTTCTTCCAGCCGCCCGCTTTCCTCCAGCGAACGTGCGCTGGGGAACAAGCCTTCTTCCAGGCCGGCCAGGAACACCAGCGGGAATTCCAGGCCCTTGGCCGAGTGCAGGGTCATCAGCTGCACGCCGTCCTCGCCCGCCTGCGCTTGGCCCTCGCCAGCCTCCAGCGCGGCATAGGCCAGGAATGCGACCAGCTCGTCCATGTCCTCGCCCACTTCCTCGATGTCATCGGCACGGCGCACGAAGCGAGAGGCCACCGAGACCAGTTCGTCGAGGTTGTCGGTGCGCGATTCCGAGTCCAGCGCGTTGCGGCTTTCCTTGCTCCAGTGCTCGCGCAGCTGCGAGCGGGCCAGCACGTGGTCCACGCGCTCGGCCAGGGTCATGTGCAGGGTCTGCCCCTGCAGCTCGTTGACCAGCACCAGGAAGCCGGCCAGCGCATTGCGCGCACGTGCGGCCAGTGCGCTGCCCTGGGTGACCAGCATGGTCGCTTCCCACAGCGAGATGCCCTGCGCGCGCGCCTCGCGGCGCACTTCGTCCAGCGTGCGGTCGCCGATGCCACGCGTCGGCGTGTTGACCGCGCGCTCGAAGGCGGCGTCATCGTTGCGGTTGGACAGCAGGCGCAGGTAGGCCAGCGCATCCTTGATTTCGGCACGCTCGAAGAAGCGCATGCCGCCGTACACGCGGTACGGCACCTGTTCGCTCAGCAGGGCCTCTTCCAGCGCGCGCGACTGCGCGTTGCTGCGGTAGAGCACGGCCACTTCGGTATAGCTGCCACCGTCTCGCACCCACTGGCGCGCGCGCTCGACGATGTAGCGCGCCTCGTCCATCTCGTTGTACGCCGCGTACAAGTCGATCGGCTCGCCGTCGCCGCTGTCGGTCCACAGCTGCTTGCCGATGCGGTCGGGGTTGTGCGCGATCACCGCGTTGGCGGCACCGAGGATGTTGGCCGTGGAGCGGTAGTTCTGTTCCAGGCGGATGGTCTGCGCGCCCGGGAAATCGCGCAGGAAGCCCTGCACGTTCTCGACCTTGGCACCGCGCCAGCCGTAGATGGCCTGGTCATCGTCACCGACCACGAACACGTGGCCGGAATCGCCGGCCAGCACGCGCACGAAGGCGTACTGGATGGCATTGGTGTCCTGGAACTCGTCCACCAGGATCTCGCGGAAGCGCGCGCGGTAGTGCGACAGCAACGCCGGGTTGTCGCGCAGCAGCTCATGCGCGCGCAGCAGCAGCTCGGCGAAGTCGACCAGGCCGGCGCGGTCGCAACGCGCCTGGTACTCGATGTAGGCCTGGCGCATGGTTTCCAGCCACGCGTCGTGCGGTTCGGGCTGGATGTGCTGCGGGCGGCGGCCTTCGTCCTTCTGCGCGTTGATCCACCACGCGATCTGTTTGGCCGGGTACTTGCCGTCATCCAGTTCCAGCGCCTGCACCACGCGCTTGACCAGCCGCAGCTGGTCGTCCGAATCCATCACCTGGAAGCCTTCCGGCAGCTTCGCGTCCTGCCAGTGCAGGCGCAGCAGGCGGTTGGCCAGGCCGTGGAAGGTGCCGATCCACATGCCGCGGCTGCCGTTGGGCAGCTGTGCGTCGATGCGGTGGCGCATTTCGCCGGCCGCCTTGTTGGTGAAGGTCACCGCGAAAATGCCGTGGGTCGGCACGCCATCGACTTCATGCAGCCAGGCGATGCGGTGGGTGAGTACGCGGGTCTTGCCGGAACCGGCACCGGCCAGCACCAGGTGGTGGCCGGGGGGAGCGGAGACGGCTTCGCGCTGGGCCGGGTTCAGGCCATCAAGCAGGTGGGAGACATCCATGCCCCCATTTTACGGCATCGCCGTCGCGGCTCCTGCGACCACCTGGGTTGCCAGTGCCTGCGCCTGCTGACGCAGTTCAGGCACCGCCAGGCTTTCCCACAGGCTGCCGATGCGCAGGCTGCCGAGTACGCCCAGCCGTGCCTGCGGCTGGCCACCGGCGGCACACAGGCGATCGCCCGGCACCGTGCTGTCCAGGCCCAGCCCGTGCGGGCCGGGGCGCGCCAGCCCATCAGCCTGCAGCTGCTGCAGCAACGGATTACGCAGTGCGCTGGCGCGGGTTTCCACGCCGGTGGCGTTGATCACGCCGCCAATCGTCCACTGCTGCTCGTTGCCAGTGGCATCGCGGCCGGACAGCCGCAGTGCATCGCCGTCGCGCCAGACACGTTGCAGGCGGGACCGGTGGATACGCAGCTGGCCGCTATCCTGCAGGGACTGCAGCTGCTCATCGACCTCTTCGGCGATGCGGTGGCGATGCACGTCCCAATAGCGCACCACATGGCGCAGGAAGCGACGCTGGTCCGCCTCATCGAGGCTGCACCACAGCGCCTGCCCGTGCGGACGGATGCGGTCCATCACGCCCTGCCACGGCAGGCCGTCGGCCTGTGACTGGCGTGCGAACCCGCGCAACGCGCGCAGGCGCTGGCGCAGGTTCATCGGCAGCAGCGTGGCCGGATCGAACGTGGGCAGGCCACCATGCGCGTGCGGCAACGGCAGCAGGCCATGGCGCGAGATCACGTGCAGCGGTCCGGTGTGGCCGGCGGCGACCAGCGCCAGCACGGTGTCGGCCATGCTCAGGCCGGAGCCGACAATGGCTACAGCCTGTTCGCCGGCCAGGGTGCGTACGCCGTCGTAGTCCCAGGCCTCGATCACATCGTCGGCAGGCAGCGCATCGGCACCGGCCACCGGCAGCGGGCGCATGCTGTTGCCGGTGGCGAGCACCGCCTGCGCGGCGTGCAGCGTGTGGCCATCGCCGAGCGTCAGCTGGTAGCCGTGGTCATCCGGCTGCAGGCCCAGTACCGGCTGCGCGATCACCTGCAGCTGCGCCGGGCTGGCTGCGGCAGCGTCCTGCAGGCGCTGCTGCAGGTAGGCCGCGAAGTAGTGGCGGCACACGTAACGCTCGCCCAGCACCTCGCGCGCCTCGCCCGGGTAGGCGTTGGCGGCCATCAGGTAGTCGAGGAAATCGCCGGGCTGGTCGGCAAACGCACTCATCTTCGCCGCCGGCACGTTCAGCAGATGCTCCGGCCACGGCGTGGCATAGGCGATGCCCTGCGCCAGCTGCGAGGCGGGTTCGAAAATGGCCAGCGCCAGCGGCGCCTTGGCCTGGCGCAGTACCTGGATCGCCACCAGCACCCCGGCCGCACCACCACCGATGATTGCCAGGTCCAGTTCGCCATTACGCGGTGAATCAGTCATGTGCCGATTGTAGGCCATCGGCGATGACAGGCCGGATTGCCGAAGCGGGCGGCCGGCATTGCCTTACATCAACGCATCGGCCAGCCGTGCGATGCCTTCGCGGCTGCGCCGCCACGTGGGGCGACTGCGCCACTGCTGCAGATCCAGCTGCCGCGATTCGCGCAGGTAGCCATCCTCGATCTCGCACAACTGCCTCACCAGCGCGTGGTCGTAGCAGATCAGGCCGATCTCGGCGTTCAGCGCGAACGATCGGATATCCATGTTGATCGAGCCGAGCACGGCGATGTCCTCGTCCACGCTCATGTGCTTGGCGTGCAGGAACTGCGGTTCGTACAGCGCGATGCGCACGCCACAGCGCAGCAGCTCGTCGTAGTACGCCTCCTGCGCCCACGAGGTCAGCCGCTGGTTGTTGCTGGCGGAGAGGATCAGCTGCACCTGCACACCGGACAACGCGGCAATGCGCAGCGCGCTCAACGTGGCCTCGTCGGGCACGAAGTACGGCGTGACCATCACCAGCCGCCGCCGCGCCAGATGGATCAGCGCGGCCACCGCATCGCGTGCGTTGCTGTACGGATAGGCCGGGCCGCTGGGCAGCAGCTGGGTGGCGATGTCGTCGCTGCACTCGGGCACGTCGGCGATCACGTCCAGGCGCTGGCCGGTTTCCATGTACCAGTCGCTGGCGAACACCGCCTCCAGATGCGCCACCGCCGGGCCACGCACGCGCGCCACCAGCTCGCGGTTCGGGTGGCCGGGCACGAACTGAGGGCCCGCCAGGTTCTGCGAACCGACATACGCCACTTCGTTGTCGATCACCGCGATCTTGCGGTGGTTGCGCAGGTCCATGCGCCCGCTGCGGCGCCAGCGCAGGCCACCGGGCAGCATCGCGCGCACTTCGATGTCGCGCGCCTGCAGGCGCTTGCGATAGGCGCGCAGGCCGCGCTTGGCGCCCACCGCGTCGAGCAGCACGCGGCATTGCACGCCACGCGCCGCTGCTCGCTGCAGTGCCTCGACCACCGCCTCGCCCACCGCGTCATCGAACATCAGGTAGTACAGCAGGTGCACACGGTCTTCAGCCTGGTCGATGTCGGCGATCAGCGTGTGCAGCGATTCGTCGTAGTCGGTCAACAGGTCCACCGCGTTGCCGTGCACCGGCATGAAGTCGCCCTGGCGCTGCACCAGCGGCACGATCTCGGCGCAGGCGGTGTCTGGCTGCGGGGTCCAGCGCAGGCGATGCTGCAGCGCCTGTTCCTCGCGGATGACCTGCGAGGCCTCGGCCTGGCGGCGGATGCGCTCGCGCGACAGCCACGGGTGGCCGAACAGCAGGTACAGCGGCAGGCCCAGCAGCGGCACGAAGCCGACCAGCAGCAGCCAGCTGCGCGCCGCCCCCGGCGTGGTGCGGGTGGGGATCCAGCACAGCGCGACCAGCCGGATCAGCCAGTCGATCAGCAGCAGGTAGGAACCCAGCAACCACTCGAACAGCATCGCGTCGCCCGTCGGGAGGTGATGGGCCATTCTGCCCAGCGGGGTGTGTAGAGTCGAGCCGCGCTCGACTGCTTTGAAGCCGTGTGCCAACCAAGGTTGGCACCTACCGGGGGTGGAGGGAATGTGCCGACCAACGGTCGGCACCCACTCTCTGGATGCCAGGCATGAAAAAACCCGCCACAAGGGCGGGTTTCTTCGCGGGGATCAGCAATCCTTGCGGATTACTTGATCTTGCCTTCCTTGTACGGGACGTGCTTGCGCACGACCGGATCGTACTTGGAGAATTCCATCTTCCCCGGGGTGTTCTTCTTGTTCTTGTCGGTCGTGTAGAAGTGACCGGTACCAGCGGTCGAAATCATACGGACCTTATCGCGCTTGCCTGCCATGATCGTCTACTCCTCAGACCTTTTCGCCGCGCGCACGCAGCTCAGCCAGAACGGAATCGATGCCGTTCTTGTCGATGGTGCGCAGTGCATGCGCGGAAACACGAAGCTTCACCCAGCGGTTTTCGCTGGCAACCCAGAAGCGGCGCTCGTGCAGATTCGGCAGGAAACGACGACGGGTCTTGTTGTTGGCGTGCGAGACGTTGTTACCCGTCTGCACTCGCTTGCCGGAAACCTGGCATACGCGGGACATTGCGCACCTCGATAGTAAGTTGTGTCAGCCCGTAGCCCGGGAGACGGCGGCCTCGATGGTTGCCCACCACACGTCAAGAGAATCAAGGGGTTACGCTGGCGTTGGGCGGCCGGGGACGTGCTCCCGGGGGCGCCGCCCGGTAGAAAACCGGACACAGCGAGCCGCGCATTATGCACGGGTTCAAGCACTTGCGCAAGTTACCCACAGGCCGGGACTGAACCGGGAGGGCCGGGAGCCCACCAACCGGCATACTGGCCCGGTTCACTGCGGAGCTTTCCATGCGGCTGCTGGCCCTGACCTACGGAACCGAAGGCGATACGCGTCCGCTGGCCATGCTCTGCCATGGGCTGATTGGCGCAGGCCACGAGGTGACACTGCTGGCCGATGGCGGCACGCTGGGCAGCGCGCAGGCGCTGAATGTGCCCCATGCGTCCCTGGAAGGTGACATCCATGACGAAGTGGTCGCGCTGGTCTCGCGTGACAACGGTGTTGCCGCCGCCAGTAGCGGACTGGCACGGATGGCGCTGCAGCATGTCACTGGCTGGATGCGGCAGGCGGACGCGGCGGCCGAGGGTTGCGACGCGATTCTGACGGGTGGGCTGGCGGCCTTTGTCGGCATGAGTGTGGGCGAACGCCGGGGTCTGCCGGTGATCGGGACCGGCATGATTCCACTGACCCCGACGCGTGCCTTCCGCTCCCCGTTCCTGCCGCCGGGACGCTCGCCGGGCTGGTTGAACCGGGCCAGCTATGGGCTGGTCAACGGCCTGATCTGGCGCCAGTTCCGCCAGCCGATCAACGAGGCCCGCAAGCAGCTGGGGCAATCGCCGCGCCGCTCGCTGTGGTCCGGCCTGCCGATGCTCTATGGCATCTCGCCGCAGCTGCTGCCGCCACCGACGGACTGGCCGGCCGACCACATCGTCTGTGGCCAATGGCGGTTTCCTGATGCGCCCTGGACGCCGCCGGCCGATCTGCAGGCCTTCCTCGACGCCGGACCGCCGCCGGTCTATCTGGGCTTCGGCAGCATGACCGGCTTTGATCGCGAACGCGTGTTGCCGGCCCTGCTGCAGGCGTTGGCACCGCGCCGTGTCCTGCTGTTTCCCGGCTGGGTGGGACTGCCTGCGATGCGCTTGCCCGATTCTGTCTTCGTCCTGGGCCCGACCCCACACGAAGCGCTGTTCCCGCGTTGCGCATTCGCCATCCACCACGGTGGCAGCGGCACCACGCATTCGGCCTGCCGCGCCGGCATTCCTTCACTGGTGATGCCGTTCGCCGCAGATCAGTTCTTCTGGGCCGATCGCCTGTATCGGTTGGGCGTAGCACCGGCACCGTTGTCACCGAAGCGACTGGATGCAGCAGCGCTGGCAGCAGCCATCACCTTCGCTGCAACCGAAGCAACACGCGCACGCGCGGCGGCCTTGGGCGTGGCGATGAGCAGTGAGGACGGGGTGGCATGTGGCGTGGCAATGATCGAGCGCTGGTTGCGGCCGATGTAACGGCGACCAGGCCTCAGCGCAGATGCGGAATCACCTGGGCCAGTAGATGGGCATCCTTCAACGCGCCGTGCAGGCCGCGCTGGCTGGGAATGCGCAGGCGCTGCAGCACATCATCCAGCTTGTTGCCCTGACCCGGCCAGCGCCCGCGCGCCAGCTTCAAGCTGCAGGTAATGCGGCAATGCTGGGCCAGCGTGCCGGGGATGCCAGCCAGGCGCAGCTCGTTGTCCAGGAAACCCACGTCGAAGGTGGCGTTGTGCGCGACCATCTCGCTGCCACGCAGGAACTCCAGCAGCTCGGCGGCCTTGCTGGAGAACAGTGGCTTGCCCACCAGCATCGCGTCGCTGATGCCGTGCACGCGCTGCGCGCCCCAGTCCACCTTGCGCTGCGGCTGCAGGTAGGTGTGGAACTGGCGGCCGGTGAGCTGGCCATCGATCAGTTCGACGGCACCGATTTCGATCACCCGGTGCCCCAGGCGGTGGGAGATGCCGGTGGTTTCGGTATCCAGTGCGACGATGCGGCTCATCAGGGTGTGCGTTCTCCAGTACGTGCAGCCGGATTTTCGCACGCGACCGATGCACTCACCCCAACGCTTCCACCACCCAATCAATGAACACCCGCAGCCGCTGGCTCATGTGCCGGTTCGGCGGGAACATCACATGCATCGGCATGGGCGGCAGCTGCCAGTCCTGCAGCACCGGCAGCAGCTCGCCGCGCGCCAGATGCGGCTCGGCCATGTAGCTGGGCAGCGCGACCACGCCCAGCCCCGCCAACGCAGCGGCCAGATAGGCGTTGCCGTCGTCGAAGCCGACCGTGTAGCGGCCCTGCACCTCGACGCGCTCATCGCCGCGATGGGCGCGGAACACGCGGGCGCGGCCACTGCGCGGGCTGAGGAAACCGACCATGTGGTGATCGGGCCCTTCCAGCGCGCGCGGGTCGGTCGGCACGCCGAAGCGCTGCACATAGCCGGGGCTGGCATGGAAGCCGATCGGCAGCGCAGCAAGCGGCCGCGCCACCAGCGCCGGGTCGGCTGGAGTGCCACCACGGATCACGCAATCGACGTTGTCGGCGATGACGTCCACCTCGCGGTCACTCACGCCGATGTCCAGCTGGATCTCCGGGTAGCGCGCCTGGAAATCCGGCAGCGCCGGCACCAGCCGCAGCCGCGCGTAGGGTCCGGGCACGTCCACCCGCAGGCGCCCGCGCGGCTGGGTGGCCGCATCGCCCAGCCCGCCCTCCACCTCTTCCAGCTCGGCCAGCAGGCGGGCGATGCGCGGGTAATAGGCCGCGCCATCGGCGGTGACGCTGACCCGGCGCGTGGTGCGGTTGAGCAACCGCAGCCGCAGGTGCGCCTCCAGCTGCTGCACCAGCTGGGTGACCGTGGTGCGGCTGACCTGCAGGGTGTGCGCAGCGCGGGTAAAGCTGCCGGTCTCCACCACTCGGGCAAAGGCCCGCATCGCCTCGAAACGGTCCATGGCAGGTCATGATTGTTTGGAATTAGCAATCAATCTAGGCCGATCATCGCGGTTTATCCAGACAGCGCTGGCGCGGAGGATGGCGTTCTCTCCCACGGGATCTTCCCATGTCACAGCGTGATGTCGTTTTCCCCGCCTGCCGCCAGACCCTGTACGAGCGCAACCGCTACTCGCCAGCGATCCGATCCAACGGCTTCCTGTTCGTTTCCGGCCAGGTCGGCAGCCGCGAGGACGGCTCACCCGAGCCGGATTTCGAAGCCCAGGTGCGCCGCGCCTTCGAGAATCTCAACGCGGTGCTGGCTGCCGCCGGCTGCAGCTTCGATGACGTGGTCGACGTGACCGTGTTCCTGGTCGACCCCGAGAAGAACTTCGAGAAGGCCTGGGCGATCGTGCCCGAGTACTGGGGCGAGGCGCCGCACCCGACCCTGACCGGCATCGGCGTGACCTGGCTGTACGGATTCCAGTTCGAGATCAAGGTGATCGCGAAGCTGCCGTGATACGGGTAGTGCCGGCCGCTGGCCGGCAATGTGTCGGAGGTCGAAAAGCGTGTCGACCAAGGTCGACACCTACCAGGGCAGTCGGCGTGACCTGGCTGTATGGTTCCAGTTCGAGATCAAGTTGATCGCGAAGCTGCCTGCAGACCGGTAGTGCCGGCCGCTGGCCGGCAACGTGTCGGGGGCCGAAAAGCGTGTCGACCAAGGTCGACACCTACCAGGGCAGTCGGCGTGACCTGGCTGTACGGGTTCCAGTTCGAGATCAAGGTGATCGCGAAGCTGCCTGCAGACCGGTAGTGCCGGCCGCTGGCCGGCAACAACGTGTCGGGTTCGAAAAGCGTGTCGACCAAGGTCGACACCTACCAGGGCAGTCAGCGTGACCTGGCTGTATGGGTTCCAGTTCGAGATCAAGGTGATCGCGAAGCTGCCTGCAGACCGGTAATGCCGGCCGCTGGCCGGCAATGTGTCGGGGGTCGAAAAGCGTGTCGACCAAGGTCGACACCTACCAGGGCAGTCGGCGTGACCTGGCTGTATGGTTCCAGTTCGAGATCAAGTTGATCGCGAAGCTGCCTGCAGACCGGTAGTGCCGGCCGCTGGCCGGCAATGTGTCGGAGGTCGAAAAGCGTGTCGACCAAGGTCGACACCCACCAGGGCAGGAGGTCGGCACCTGCCAGAGCTGGCGTGCCCGGCCCACCTGAACGGGAGGTTCCGACGAATTCCCGAGGTGGCCATTGATATTGTATCCGGCGAAAACCGCTTGCTAGCCTCCCCTCCATGCGCCGGATCACCCGCCAACTGCGTACGTACCTGATGATGCTGCTGATGGCGGCATTCGTGGTCGTGCCGGTGGCCGACGCACTGGTGTGTGCGGTGGAACCGCATGCCAGCAGCGCCCATGTCGAATCCCTCGCGGACGACGCAGGCGGTGACAGCGACAGCAAGCACACGGGTGCCTGCACGCATAACCACTGCCACCACTCCACGCTGAGCCTGCCGGCGAACGATTTCGCCGCTTTCGGTACGCCGCTGCCGGCGCGCTGGATGAATGCCGGCGACGTGGCGACCTATGCGGTCGCCCAGGATGAATTGACGCGTCCCCCCCGGGCGTGAGTTGAGCGCGTCCCGCAATCGCGGGCTCCCGTTTCACTCACAACCGGAATCCCCCTATGTCGATCCTGACACCTCGGTCGCCGCGCGCGGCCGGGCTGGTCGTCGCCGTGTTGCTGGGCCTGGCCCCGGCGGCATCGGTGATGGCGCAAGCCGCCCCCTCCTACGACACCCTGCTTGAACGCCTGGACCAGCTGCCCGGTACCCGTGTGGGTACGGCACTGGCCGAGGCCGCCGATGCGCGTGCCGACCAGGCCCGTGCGTTGCCCAATCCTTCCCTCTCCTACTCCGCCGAAAACGCCTGGGGCACCGGCTCCTATGGCGGCATGGGCAAGGCCGATACCGTGCTCACCTTGTCCCAGCCGCTGGAGGTCTGGGGCCAGCGTGGCGCGCGTGTCCGTGCCGCCCGCGCCGAGGCACAGGCGGCCAACCTGCGTGGCGCCCAAAGCCGCAGCGATGTGGCCAGCCAGTTGGCGGTGGTCTATGCACAGGCGGAAAGTGCACTGCGCCGCTACAGCCTGGCCGAAGAGGCACTGACCCTCACCCGCGACGACGCCAACGCCGTCAACGCGATGGTCAAGCAGGGCCGCGAGCCGCAGCTGCGTGCGGTGCAGGCGCAGAGCGAAGTGGCCAACGCCAGCGCTGCGCTGGATGAGGCACAGGCCTTCCGCGACGCCGCGCTGGCCCGCCTGGCCGGTGCCGCGCTGCTGGATGCGCCGGTGCATTCGATTGACGACAGCCTGCTCGACCGGGCCCCGCCGCTGCCGCGTGGCGCCACCGACGTGGCACTGGCGGTGCGCATCGCCGAAGCCGAAGCCGATGCGGCCGGCAAGCTGGTCGACGTGGAGCGCAAGCGCGCCCTGCCCGACCTCAGTGTCACCGCCGCACAGACCCGCTTCCGCGAAGGCGGCGAGCGTGCCTACAACCTCGGGGTCAGCCTCAGCATCCCGCTGTTCGACCGCAACCGCGGGGGCATCCGCGCCGCCAATGCCGACCAGCGCGCGGCCGAGGCCCGCCTGGACCAGCAGCGCCGCGACAGCGAGGCGGCACGTCTCTCCGCCGTAGCCGGACTGAAAGCCGCCGGAAGCCGGACCCGCGCCGCCGATGAAAGCGTGGTCGCCGCCGAAGAGGCGTATCGCCTGGCCCGCGTCGGCTTCGACGCCGGACGTATCTCGCAGCTGGAACTGCGCAGCACGCGCAGCGCCCTCATCGCCGCCCGCGGCACCGCCGTGGATGCGCGCCTGTCGCGCGTCGGCGCGGAAATCGATCTTGCCCGCCTTGAGGGGCGCGCACCTTTTGTGGAGGCCAAATGACTCTCTCCCGTACTTTCCCGCTGATCGGCGGCGTGCTGCTGACCATGCTGCTGGCCGGCTGCGCTGGCAACGCACAGACGCCTGCCAATGAAGACCCCGCTGCGGCCAAGGCCGGCACCGACGATGGCCACGGCCATGCCGCCGACAGCAAGGAGGCCAAGGCGGAAACCGCCAAAGCCCCCGCCGACGCCGATGAAGGCGTGGTGCAGCTGACCCAGGAACAGATCAAGGCCTCCGGTATCGAAGTGGTCGCGATCAGTCGCGGTGGCGGTGGCTCGACCCGGCTGTCCGGCAGGGTCGAGCCCACCGTGGGCGCCCGCGCTTCGGTTGCCTCCACGGTGACCGGCCGCGTCGAGCGCGTGCTGGTCGCGCCGGGCACGGCGGTGAAGCAGAACCAGGCACTGGCCATCGTGGTCAGTGGCGAGGCCGCGGTGTTCCGCGCCAATGCGCTGGCCGCCTCGGCCGAAGCAGAAGCCGCGCGCCTGGCCTATGGCCGCGACAAGGCGCTGGTCGACCAGGGCGTAGTCGCCCGCCAGGAGCTGGAAACCTCGCGCGCGCGTTCGCTGGCGGCACAGGCCCAGGCGGCCGCCGCGCAGGCCCAGGCCGCCGCCAACGGTTCGCCGGACAGCAGCGGTCGCGTGCGCATCACCAGCCCGGTAGCCGGCATCGTCGGCAACGTGCAGGTCACCCCGGGTGGCGTGGTCGCCGCCGGCAGCGCGGTGGCCGACGTCGCCGACCCGACGATGAACGAGCTGGTGTTCACCGCACCGCCGGCGCTGGCCGCGCAGGTCACGCCGGGCATGAAGCTGGAAGTGAGCGTGCCGGGTGGCAGCTTCACCGCCACCGTCACCGGGTCGGCCGCCGATGTCCGCCAGCAGGGCGGCGTCGCGGTGATCCGTGCCACGCCGGTGGATGCCGCGCTGCCGCCCGCCGGTTCGCCGGTATCGGCGGTGGTCGTCACCGAAGGCCAGGATGGCTCGCTCAGCGTGCCCGCCGATGCGGTGCAGAACGTCGATGGCAGCAGTGCGGTGTTCGTCGCCGTCGAAGGCGGCTTCAAGGCGCAGCCGGTGCTGGCTGGCCGTCGTGCTGGTGACCGTATCGAGATCCTCGGTGGGCTGACCGGCAACGAGCGCATCGTCGGTGCCAACGCCTTCCTGCTCAAGGCCGAACTGGCCAAGGGCGAAGCCGAGCACGGCCACTGAGGAGGCGACCATGTTCAAGCTGATCATTGAAACAGCGGTGCGCCACCGCTGGCTGGTGGTGTTCATGGCGGCGCTGATCGCTGCCGTGGGCCTGTTCCAGCTGGGCAAGCTGCCGATCGACGCGGTGCCGGACATCACCAACCGCCAGGTGCAGATCAACACGGTGGCACCGGCACTGACCCCGGAGCAGATCGAGCGGCAGGTGACCTATCCGCTGGAAACCGCGCTGGCCGGCATTCCCGGCCTGACCACCACGCGTTCGCTGTCGCGCAATGGCTTCTCGCAGGTCACCGCGATCTTCACCGATGCGACCGACATCTACTTCGCCCGCCAGCAGGTGGCCGAACGCATGCGCGAGGCATCGGAAGACCTGCCCGATGGCGCGTCGCCGATGCTGTCGCCGGTCACCACCGGCCTCGGCGAGGTGCTGATGTGGACGGTGGACTTCACGGCGTTCGATCCGGCCAAGCTGGCCAAGCCCGGTGAAGCGGGTTGGCAGGCCGGCGAGGTCTACCGCACGCCAGAAGGCAACCTGCTTCGCACGCCGGAAGAACGTGCCACCTACCTGCGCACCGTGCAGGACTGGATCATCGCGCCGCAGATGCGTTCCAGCCCGGGGCTGGCCGGCGTCGATACGGTCGGCGGCTACGTCAAGGAATACGGCGTGCATCCGGACAGTGCCAAGCTGGCCGCGCACGGCCTCGGCCTGGCCGACCTGGTCACTGCCCTGCAGCGTTCCAACGTACAGGCCGGTGCCGGTTTCGTGCAGCGTGCCGGCGAGGGCCTGGTGGTACGTGCTGACGGCCTGGCGCTGACCACCGACGATCTCGCACAGGCCCCGGTAGCCACCCGCAATGGCGTGGTGGTACGCGTGGCCGATGTGGCCGACGTCGACCTGAGCCGCGCACCGCGCCTGGGTGCGGCCAGCCGCAACGGCCATGAAGCCGTGCTGGGTACCGCGCTGATGATCGCCGGCGGCAACAGCCGCACCGTGGCGCAGGCAGCTGCGGCGCGCCTGGAACAGGTGAACAAATCGCTGCCGGCCGACATCGTGGCGGCACCGGTGCTGGACCGCAGCGTGCTGGTCAATTCCACCATCAAGACCGTGGCCAAGAACCTCACCGAGGGCGCGTTGCTGGTGGTGGTGGTGCTGTTCCTGCTGCTGGGCAACCTGCGTGCGGCAACGATCACCGCGCTGGTCATTCCGCTGTCGTTCCTCTTCGCAGTGATCGGCATGAACCGCTTCGGCATCAGCGGCAACCTGATGAGCCTGGGTGCGCTGGACTTCGGCATCCTGGTGGACGGTGCGGTGATCGTGGTCGAGTCGACCCTGCTGATGCTGGGCCAGCGCCGCGCCGAACTGGGCCGTGCGTTGACCGCGATGGAACGCCTGCGCGTGGCCGCCGATTCGGCGCGCAAAATGGCACGCCCGGCGGCCTTCGGGCAGCTGATCATCCTGCTGGTGTTCGCGCCGATCCTTACCCTGGAAGGCGTGGAGGGCAAGACGTTCCACCCGATGGCGGCCACGTTCATGCTGGCCCTGATCGGTGCCTTCATCTTCTCCTTCACCTTCGTGCCGGCGATGGCCGCACTGCTGGTACGCGAGCCGAAGGTGAAGGACGGCGATGCACATGCTGACGATGGCGAGCACGAAACCAAGCTGATCCGCGTGCTGCGTGCGCGCATCGAACCAGTGGTGCGCAAAGCCGTGGCGCATCCGCGCACGGTGCTGGCCGGTGCGGTGATGATGGTGGTGGTGGGTATCGGTTCGTTCTCGCTGCTGGGCCGCGAGTTCATGCCGACGCTGGACGAAGGCAACGTGGCGATGCAGGCCCTGCGCGTGCCGTCGACCTCACTGGAGCAGTCGCTGGCGATGCAGCTGGCACTGGAAAAGGCGATTGCCAAACAGCCGGAAGTGGAAACCGTGTTCTCGCGCACCGGTACCGCAGAGGCGGCGATCGACCCGATGCCGACCAACATCTCCGACAGCGTGATCGTGCTCAAGCCACGCAAGGACTGGCCGGATCCGAAACTGGGCAAGGATGCACTGGTAGCACGCTTCGAAAAGCTGGCCGGGCAGCAGCTGGGCAACAGCTTCGAATTCAGCCAGCCGATCGAGCTGCGCTTCAACGAGCTGATTTCCGGCGTGCGTACCGACCTGGCGGTGATGATCTTCGGCGATGACTTCAGCCAGCTGCAGAAGGTGGCCGACCAGGTGGCGTTGAAGCTGCGTGCGGTGAACGGTGCGGCCGACGTGCGGGTGGAACAGATCTCCGGCCTGCCCACGCTCAATGTGGCCATCGACCACGTGGCGGCGGCGCAGTACGGCCTGACTGCCGCGGACGTGAGTGACGCGCTGTCCACCGGCATCGGTGGTACCGCCGCCGGCAAGATCTTCGAAGGTGATCGCCGCTTCAACGTGGTGGTGCGCCTGGACGATGCCTCGCGCAATGATCCGGACCAGCTGGCCTCGTTGCCGATCGCCACGCCTGCAGGCCTGGTGATTCCGCTGTCGTCGGTCGCGCGCATCACGGTCAGCGAAGGGCCCAACCAAATCAGCCGCAACAACGGCAGCCGCCGCGTGGTGGTGCAGGCCAACGTGCGTGGCCGCGACCTGGGCGGCTTCGTCGGCGAAGCGCAGGCAGCGGTGGCCGACGTGGCACTGCCGCCGGGTGCGTATCTGACCTGGGGCGGCCAGTTCGAGAACCTGCAGCGTGCCGAGAAGCGGCTGGCGACGGTGGTGCCGGTGGTGTTCCTGCTGATCGGCAGCCTGCTGTTCATGGCGCTGCGCAGCGGCAAGGAAGCCATTCTGGTGTTCAGCTGCGTGCCGTTGGCGCTGGTCGGCGGCATTCTCGCGCTGCTGCTGCGTGGCATGCCGTTTTCGGTGTCGGCGGCGGTTGGTTTCATCGCCGTGTCCGGCGTGGCCACCTTGAACGGCCTGGTGCTGATGCAGGCGATCCGCGAGCGCCTGGATGCCGGTGACCTGCCGCTGCAGGCGGCGATCAACGGCGCCTCCAGCCGCATCCGCGCGGTGCTGACCACGGCGCTGGTGGCGATCGTCGGCTTCATTCCGATGGCGATCGCCAGCGGTTCCGGTGCGGAAGTGCAGAAGCCGCTGGCGACAGTGGTGATCGGTGGCCTGATCACCGCCACCGTGCTGACCCTGCTGGTGCTGCCGACCTTTGCAGCGCGGGTGGCCAAGCCAAGGGCGGTGGGCTGAAAGACCACGGGGTCGGATCCTGCGATCCGACCCCGTTTTCCAATCAGGGGTAGTGCCGGCCGCTGGCCGGCAATGTCGAACAATTGCGGTGCATGCGGGTTGCCGGCCAGCGGCCGGCACTACCTTGGAACGGTCAGGCCTTCTTTCGTTCGGCGATGTACGCCTGGATCTGCTGTTCCAGCACCGGCAGAGGCACCGAGCCCTGCTTGAGCAGGGTGTCGTGGAAGCCCTTGATGTCGAACTTGTCGCCCAGCTCCTTCTCGGCCTGCGCACGCAGGCGCACGATGGCGATCTCCCCCAGCTTGTAGCTCAGGGCCTGGCCCGGCCAGGAAATGTAGCGGTCCACTTCGGTGGTCACTTCATGCTCGCTCAGCGCGGTGTGGTCACGCAGGTAGGCCAAGGCCTGCTCGCGGCTCCAGCCCTTGCTGTGCACACCGGTGTCGATCACCAGGCGCGTGGCGCGCCACATTTCGTAGGTCAGGCGGCCGAAGTCCTCATACGGGGTTTCGTAGATGCCCATTTCCACGCCCAGCTTCTCGCAGTACAGCGCCCAGCCTTCGCCGTAGGCGGAGATGTAGGCGTTGCGGCGGAACTCGGGCAGGTTCTTCTGCTCGGCGGCAATGGCACCCTGCAGCGCGTGGCCCGGATCGGATTCATGCAGGGTCAGCGCCGGCAGGTTGTACAGCGGGCGCGACGGCAGGTTGTAGGTGTTGAGCCAGTAGGTGCCCATGCCACCGCGGCCGGCGGTCCAGAACGGCGCGATGTCCGGCGGCACCGGCACGATGGTGAAGCGCGCGCGCGGCAGCGTCATGTACTTGCCGAGCTGACCGTCGGCCCGCTTGGAGATCCATGCGGCGCGCGACAGCAGCTCTTCCGGCGTCTTCGCATAGAACTGCGGATCGGTGCGCAGGAAGGTCAGGAACTCGGCGAAGCTGCCCTTGAACTTCACCTGCTTGATGATGTCGTTCATTTCCTTCTGGATGCGTGCGACTTCATCCAGACCGATGCGGTGGATCTCGTCCGGCGACAGGTCCAGCGTGGTGTATTCGTGGATCTGCTGCTTGTAGTACGCCTTGCCGCCCGGCATCGCTTCGGCGGCCAGCGTGGTACGCGCCTGCGGCACGTACTCGCTGACGAAGAAGGTGCGCAGCTGCTGGAACGCCGGCACTACCTTGCCACTGATCGCTTCCCGCGCCTGCGCCTGCAGCCTGGCCTGTTCGGCGGCCGGGATGCTGTTGGGCAGCTTCTTGAACGGCGCGTACAGCGGCGACTCAGTGGGATCCATCAGCTCGGCGACGGTGGCGATGGACACTTCGCGGCCATCGAGCACCGCGCGCGGCACGCTGAAACCTCGCTTCAGGCCGGCGCGCATGTTTTCGGTCTGCTGGCCGAAGTAACGCGGTACATCGTTCAGGCGTGCGATGTAGCTCTGGTAGTCCTGCACGGTCTTCATCTCGCGCCGGGCCATGAAGGACAGGTTGGACCAGAACGAGGAGTCGGCGTTGAACGGCATCTCGTAGCCACGCAGGCGCACTTCTTCGGCCAGGTTGAACACCTGATCGCGGTAGATCGCGTAGTTGATCTGGTTGTCGGGCGACAGGGTCTTCGGGTCGATCTTCTTCAGCGCAGCGAGGGTTTCATCCCATACCTTCAGGCGCGCCTGCTGCGCGGCCGGGCCGACGTCGGGCATGCGGGTGGCGTTGGCTGGCGCGTCCTCGTCCTCGCTGGCCTCGCCGCCGCCCTCCTGGCGCCACTTCCATTCCTTCTCGTACAGCGCGCGGAAGGCGGCATCGGCGGGCGATTCGGTAGCCACGCTGGCCGGCGCGGCGGCGGCGGGCGGTGCGGCCAGGGCTACGGCGGGGGTGGACAGGGCGATCAGCAGGGCAACGGCAAGACGGGTTTTCACGAGCACAGGTTCCCGGGAAGGCAGACCCCGATGATGGCACCGCCCACGGCCCGTGGCATGGGACGAAGGTCCTGCCTGCGCAGCAGGCCGGGGCCCCCGTAGCGGCCAACCTTGGTTGGCGCCCCAAACCCAGCGCCGACCAAGGTCGGCATCTACCGTAGCGTGGCAGACCGGGGCTCCGGTAGCGGCCAACCTTGGTTGGCCCCCAAACCCAGCGCCGACCAAGGTCGGCAGCTACCGGATGAGGCCCCGAAGACCTTAGTGGCTGGCCTTGTCCCGCTTCCAGCCCCGGTGCTTGATGTCCAGCTGCAGGCTGTACAGCGCGGTGAATGCCGGGAACAGGTTCTGCAGCACGCCTACCGAGTCCTGCTTGGCCGAGAACAGGAAGTAGCTCAGCGTCATCAGGCTGCCGACCACGCTCATGTACCAGAACAGGCGTGGGATCACCGGCTTGCCCGCACGCTTGGAGGCGATGAACTGGACCAGCCAGCGGCCCCCGAACATCAGCGCGCCGGTATAGCCGATCAGCTTCCAGCCGGTCACATGCAGGCCGGTCCAGTACAACCAGGTCAGCGGCTGGTCGAGCCAGTGCAGCTCCAGATCCATCAACGCTCCTCCACCGCGGTGCGCTTGCTGCGGGTGATCAGCCAGGCCACGCCACGCAGGTCACGGATGCCAACCAGGGCGCGGCCGAGGTTGTTGTACTTGGAGACACCGGCGGTACGGTGGCGGTGGTTGACCGGCACGCTGGTGGTCTTCCAGCCGGCGCGCTGCATCAGCGCCGGCAGGTAGCGGTGCATGTGGTCGAAATACGGCAGGTCGAGGAACGCGCTGCGCTCGAACAGCTTGATGCCGCAGCCGGTATCGGGCGTATCGTCGCGCAGCATGCGTGCACGGATGGCATTGGCCCACTTGCTGGCCCAGCGCTTGCTGCCGCTGTCCTGGCGGTTGACGCGCCAGCCGGCGAACAGCTTCACCTGCGCCTCGGCGGCATCGCGCGCCGCCAGCAGCTTGGGAATGTCGGCCGGATCATTCTGCCCGTCGCCATCCAGGGTCGCGATCCACGGCGCACGTGCGTGCTTGACGCCGGTGCGCACGGCGGTGCTCTGCCCGCTCTGGTTCACATGGTGCAGCACCCGCAGTTCCGGGGTGGTCGCCTTCAGGCCCTGCAGCACCGCCAGGGTGTCATCGCGCGAGTGGTCGTCGATGTAGACGATCTCGAACGGAAGCCGCCCACGCAGTGCGGCGGTGATTTCGGCAACCAGCGGGGCGACATTGTCGCGTTCGTTGAACACCGGGACGACAACGGAAAGCTCGGGTTGGCTCATAAGGCACTCGGCCAAAGGGGGACAAAGACCGCGCATTCTCCGAAGCCGAGGTTATCCGAAGATGAATCCGGCTGTGTGAGGATCCCTCCTCAGGCGCGGTCGCCAAAATACTCGCGGCACCACTGCACGACGGGGGGCAACCCTGCTTCGATCGGGGTCACCGCGTCGAAGCCGAATGCGTCATGGGCGCGCCGGGTATCGGCCATCGTGCGCACCATGTCGCCCGGCTGCATCGGCTTGTAGACCTTCTGCGCGGGGCGACCGGCGGCCTGCTCGATCACGCTGATGAAGCGCTCCAGCTCGACCGGCGTATGGTTGCCGAGGTTGAACACCCGGTGCGGTACCGGACCATCGGCCGGATGCGCGAGCGCGCCGAGAATACCGGACACGATGTCGGAGACATGTGTGAAGTCGCGCTGCATGCGGCCTTCGTTGAACACGTCGATCGGCCGCCCGGCCAGCACCGCGCGCGAGAACAGCAACGGTGCCATGTCCGGCCGGCCCCACGGGCCATACACGGTGAAGAAGCGCAGGCCGGTGGCATGCAGGCCGTACAGCTGCGCGTAGGTGTAGGCCATCAGCTCGTTGGCCGCCTTGGTGGCCGCATACAGCGAGCGCGGCTGGTCCACGCGCTGGTCCTCGGAGAACGGCGGCGTGGCCGAATCACCGTAGACCGAGCTGCTCGACGCATACACCAAGTGCTGCACGCCACGGTGGCGGCACAGCTCGAGCATGTTGACGAAGCCGATCAGATTGCTGTCGACGTAGGCCTGCGGATTTTCCAGCGAATAGCGCACTCCGGCCTGTGCGGCCAGGTGGATCACCGCAGTCGGCTTCACCTCGTCGAACAGCGCCGCCAGGCCTTCGCGATCGGTCAGGTCGAGCGTGCGCAGGTCCAGCGCCGGGCACAGCGCGGCCACGCGGTCGCGCTTGATCTGCGGGTCGTAGTAGTCGTTGAAGTTGTCCAGGCCGACCACCGGCTGGCCCGCCTCCAGCAGCGCGCGGGCGGTGTAGGCACCGATGAAGCCGGCAGCGCCGGTAAGCAGGATGGTCATGGCAGGGGCCCGGAAGCAGAAATTCAGGCCCCTGATGTTACCGGTCTCAGAACAAACCGAAACGCTTCTTCGCCACGTTGACGCGGCCCGGCTCGATCACATCGTTGATCTGCTTCGCATCGAAGCGGTCGAGCAGGGCGTCGGCGCCCTTCTTCAGCTTCAGGTCCATCTCTTCCGGATACAGCGGAACCAGGCTCATGAAGCTGATGGTCCTGCCATCCTCCAGCTCCAGCGTGGCGAAGTCCTCCGGAGCAGTCACCGGCATCAGCACGATGGCACCGTCGAAGCCTGCTCCGGGCGCATAAGGCTCGCTGGGATGGCCGTTGGGAATGGTGTGGCCGAAGCCCAGCCAGGTGTCGTACTCATGCGGCAACCGCGCCATGCCCTTCAGCAGGCGCACCGGCCAGTAATTGCGCTCGTCCTCGAAGGCGTCCTGGGACATCGGCCAGTCGGCCGGCAGGGTCACCATCAGCTCCATGTAGCGCGGCACGTCCGCGTCCACGTCGGCGGGCACGGTCATCGGCAGGTCGCTCATGCCGGAGGTGACCAGGCGCAGGTACGGGCAGTGGTCATTGGCCGGCACCACGTGCACATCAATGTGCACCAGGTCGGAAATGAGTTCGTGCAGGACCGTGGCGATCGGTCCGAGATGGCGCTCGATATGGCCGCTGATCGCTTCGATGTGCTGCTCTTCGCCGATGGCGAGCACAAAGTCCTTTTCGCGCCGGTGCCTCAGTATCTGGGTACCGTCCGGGCTGACGTCCTCGTACTCGTATTCGTTGCTCATGTCCTGCTCCCTGGATGAGGCCACGGGCCGGAAGGCAGTACATCCCACGGCGCGCGCGGCGGTACGTTCCCTGTCATTCGCGGGACACGGCAGGAACAGGCCGCATCCCCTGGCGCTGCGCCGGGCTCAGCCCTGGCGCGTACGCAGTTTTTCCAGCACGCCGTCCAAGGTATCCAGGTCGGTGTAATGGATGATCAGCTTGCCCTTGCCGCCCCGGCCGTGGCTGATCGCCACCTTGGCACCCAGCGCTTCGGACAGTTCGGTTTCCAGCGAGGCGATGTCGGCCTGCTGCACTTTCGGTGTGGCGACCGGGCGGTTGCTCGGCACCTTGCCGGCGGCGAAGGCCTGCGCACGGCGCTCGACCTCGCGCACCGACCAGCCTTCATCGGCCGCTTCCTGCGCCAGCTTGCCGGCCAGCTCGGGGGCAAGGGTCAGCAGCGCACGGGCATGGCCCATTTCCAGGCGGCGGGTTTCCAGCAGCAGGCGGATTGCCACCGGCAGCTCCAGCAGGCGCAGCAGGTTGGACACCGCCGCACGCGAGCGGCCGACGGCCTCGGCAGCCTCGGCATGGGTCAGGGTGAATTCGCTGATCAGGCGCTGCAGCGCTTCGGCTTCTTCCAGCGGGTTGAGGTCTTCGCGCTGGATGTTCTCGATCAGCGCCATCGCGATGACGGTGCGGTCTTCCAGCTCGCGCACCACCACCGGCACTTCGTCCAGGCCGGCCAGCTGCGAGGCGCGCCAGCGGCGTTCACCGGCGACGATCTCGTAGTTGCCCGCCGGCAGCTGGCGCACCAGGATCGGCTGGATCACGCCCTGCGACTTGATCGAATCAGCCAGCTCGGAGAGCTTGCCCTCGTCCATCTCGCGGCGCGGCTGGTACTTGCCCGGCTGCAGCTGGCCGACGGCCAGCTTGCGCAGCACCTCACCCGGCAGCGGTTCGATCACCGCAGTGGTGGCCTGCACCTGGCTGACCGCACCCTTGGGACCCAGCAGGGCATCCAGGCCACGGCCGAGGCCTCGCTTCTTGGCTGCCGGCTTGCTGCTGGTCATCAGACGGTCTCCACGGCCTTGCCGGCCTTGTTGCGTTCGTTGTTGCGGCGGATGATCTCGCCGGCCAGGCCCAGGTAGGCCACGCCACCGCGCGAGGCGCGGTCGTAGCCGACGATGCTCTGGCCATGGCTGGGTGCCTCGGCCAGGCGCACGTTGCGCGGCACGATGGTGCGGAACACGCGGTCGCCGAAGTGCTCGGTGAGCTCGGCCGAGACCGCGTTGGCCAGGTTGTTGCGCACGTCGAACATGGTGCGCAGCACGCCTTCGATCTCCAGCGCCGGGTTGAGGTTGGCACGCAGCGCTTCGATGGTTTCCACCAGCGCGCTCAGGCCTTCCAGCGCGTAGTACTCGCACTGCATCGGCACGATCACCGAGTCGGCGGCGGCCAGCGCGTTGAGCGTCAGCAGCGACAGCGCTGGCGGGCAGTCGATCAGGATGTAGTCGTACTCGTCGCGGATCGGTGCCAGCGCGCGCTTCAGGCGCTGCTCGCGCTCGCTCTGCGCCATCAGCTGGATCTCGGCCGCAGTCAGGTCGATGTTGCCCGGCAGCAGGTCGTAGCCTTCGGCCGTCTGCACGCGCACATCGGCGGCGCTGGACTCGCCCAGCAGCAGATCGTAGGTGGAGGAGACCAGCTCGCGCTTGTCCACGCCGCTGCCCATGGTCGCGTTGCCCTGCGAATCCAGGTCGACCAACAGCACGCGCTTGGGTGCGTTGGCCAGGGAAGCGGCCAGGTTGACGGCGGTCGTGGTCTTGCCGACGCCACCCTTCTGGTTGGCGATGGCGATGATGCGGGCCATGCGGGTGTGCCTCGTCGACGTGTGCTGGGACCGGTCATTATGCGTACAACCGGGCCCTTGCGGAAATCGTGGATCGCCAACCTCTTGTTCCACAAGGGGCTGGCGACGGGAATCAGGGACCTGTAACAGTGACCAGGTGGCGTTCGCCGGCCAGGCCGGGCACGCTCAACGGGGTCACCTCGCGCACCTGCCAGCCAGCCGGCAGCTCCGCGATCTCTTCATGCGGGTAGACGCCCTTCATGGCCAACAGCACGCCGCCGGGGCGCAACAGATGGCCACCGACGCGGACGATGCCGGCCAGGGTGTCCATCGCACGCGCGGTCAGCTGGTCGTAGTGGCCAGCTTCGTCCAGCGCCTCGGCGCGCGATTCGGCCACGCGGGCATTGCCCAGACCGAGCTGGCGCACGGCCTCGCGCATGAAGCGCGCCTTCTTGCCGTTGCTCTCCACCAGGGTGACCTGCAGGCCCGGGCAGGCGATCGCCAGCGGGATGCCGGGCAAGCCGGGACCGGTGCCGAGGTCGGCCAGGCTGCCATCGGCCACGAACGGCTGCATCGCCAGTGAATCGAGCAGGTGGCGGGTAACCATCTCCTGCGGGTCGCGGATGGCGGTGAGGTTGTAGGTGCCGTTCCAGCGGTGCAGCAGGGCCAGGTAGCGCAGCAGCGGCGGCGCCAGCGCGGCGTCCAGGCCCATGCTGGCCAGGCCCTGTTCCAGCGTGGCAGCCACGCTGGCGGGAAGTGGGTGTTCGCTCATGCCGCCATTATCGCCGGTTTTGCGCGCTGATTCCCCGCTTCAGTGTGGATACCAGGCCAATGCCGCACGGAACTGGCCGGTGGCCTGCCATTCGTGCAGGTGCCAGCGCGCGGCCTCGCCCAGTTCCGGGTCGCACCAGCGCAGGTGCAGGGCGCCATCGGCCCCCGGTGCCAACTGCAGGCGGTGCAGGCCGAACGAGATGCCCTGCCCGTGCGCCTTCAGGATGGCCTCCTTGACGCACCACACGCGGAAGAACCAGTGCTCGCGCCCGGCCTCGTCCAGGCTTTCCAGCCAGGCCACTTCCTCGGGGTGGAAGAAGCGCTGCACGATTTCCAGAAGACGCGGCCGCGGGCGCAGCAGTTCCAGGTCGACGCCCAACCGCACGCCCTCGCCCAGCGCCACCAGCAGCACCTCGCCGCTGTGGCTCCAGCCGGTGCCGTAGTGGGCCAACGCGCCGCTCAGCTCCGGCCGGCCCTTGTCATCGCGGACCAGCGGCAGCGTGTCCGGGTCGGCGCCCAGCGCCTGCGCCAGCACCTGCCGCGCCTGCGGTTCGCCGCGGTGGCCCGGCACGTGCGGGCGCCGCCAGACCGTCACCGGACCGAAGCGCCACGGGCCGTCGAGGGTGGCTGGCAGGCTCATCCGCACGCGCCCATCACGCAATTCCACGACGGGTTCACGGCCGTGCGCGTCAACTGGTCACAGTTCCCCACCGGAGGTTCGATCATGGGCATCATCGTTTGGCTGATCGTCGGCGGCATCGTAGGCTGGCTGGCCAGCATCATCATGAAGCGCGATGCCCAGCAGGGCATCATCCTCAACATCGTGGTCGGCATCGTCGGCGCGCTGATTTCCGGCTGGCTGTTCGGCGGCGGCATCAACGAAGCGATCACCATCCGCACCTTCCTGTTCTCGCTGATCGGTGCGGTGATCCTGCTGGCAATCGTCAACCTGTTCACCCGCAAGAGCATACGGTGATCTGAGGGTAGTGCCGGCCGCTGGCCGGCAGACGTTTCAGAACGGGCCCGGCAATCGTCGGGCCCCGTTCGTTCAACCCAACTGCACCCACGCCGGCGCATGGTCGCTCGGGCGCTCCCAGGTACGCGGCTCACGGTCGATGCCCGAGGCCACCGCGCTGCCCTTCAGCGCGTCGGAAACCAGGGTCAGGTCGATGCGCAGGCCCAGGTTGCGGCGGAAGCCCGCGGCACGGTAATCCCACCAGCTGAACACACCGGCCTCGTCGTTGTGCAGGCGGAAGCCATCGTGCAGGCCCAGCTGCAGCAGCTTGTTGAGTGCGCCGCGCTCGGAGGTGGAGGTCAGGATGTGGTTTTCGTTCCACACCTCCGGGTCGTGCACATCGCGCGCGTCCGGGGCGATGTTGAAGTCGCCCATCACGATCAGCTTCGGGTGCCGCTGCAGTTCTTCGGCGATCCACGCATGCACCGCCTCCAACCAGCGCAGTTTGTAGTCGTACTTGTCGGTGCCGATGTCCTGGCCGTTGACCACGTACAGGTTGATCACCCGCAGGTCGCCGAAGGTACCGGCGATGACGCGCTTCTGCTCGTCCTCGAAGCCGGGAATACCGATCTGCACGTCCTGCGCCGGCTCACGCGACAGCAGCGCCACGCCGTTGTAGGTCTTCTGGCCGGCGAACACGCTGCGGTAGCCCGCGGCGATCAGCGCCGAATCGGGGAACTTGTGGTCCTCCAGCTTGGTTTCCTGGATACCGACGATGTCCGGGCCGAACTCCTTGAGCCACTGCTCCAGGTGCGGCAGGCGGACATTGAGCGAATTGACGTTCCACGAGGCGATCTTCATGGGGGCCATTCTACCCGGGTGGGCCTTGATGGGCGCCCCTATACCCCGGTAGACGCCAACCTTGGTTGGCGCCAGCAATCACCGTGTGCCAACCAAGGTTGGCAACTACCGGAACCCGATCACCGCAAGAGGAACTTCAACAACCTGGCAATCTTCGAATACGGCGGCCGCAGCCGGTCGCTGGCTGCCCAGCGCGACTGCCACAGCACCGGCAGCCGCTTGCTCATCGCATCAAACCCGGCCCGGCCGTGGTACGCGCCCATGCCGCTGGCCCCCACCCCGCCAAACGGCAGGCCATCGGCAGCGAAGTGCAGCAGCGTGTCATTCACCGTCACCCCACCGGCCACCACCTGGCCGAGGATGCGCTCCACCGTCGCCGCGTCATGGCTGAAGGGATACAGCGCCAGCGGCCGGTCGCGCGACAGCACGTCGGCCAGCGCCGCATCCAGATCCGGGTACGCCCGCACCGGCAGGATCGGCCCGAAGATCTCCTCGCGCATCAGGTCCAGGTCGTCCGGCGGGTCCAGCACCACAGTGGGCACCAGCAGCCGCTCACGATCAGCGCGCGCATCGTCCACCTGAGCCAGCGGAATCACCGGCACACCGCGTTCGCGCGCCTGCGCCAGATAACCCTGCAGGCGCCGGTACTGGCCTTCGTTGATGATGCGCGTGTAGTCGTCGGCGCTGCTGAAATCGCCGTAGCGCTCGCGCACCTGCTGCTGCAGCGCCTGCACGAACTCGCGCTGGCGCGCGGTGTCGATCAGCACGTAATCCGGCGCGATGCAGGTCTGCCCGGCGTTGAACCATTTTCCGGTGGCGAGCCGCGCTGCGGCTTTATCCAGCGGGAAATCGCGACAGACAATCGCCGGCGACTTGCCGCCCAGTTCCAGCGTGACCGGCACCAGATGCTCGGCGGCGGCCGCCATCACCTTGCGGCCAACCGCCGTCGAGCCGGTGAACAGCAGATGGTCCAGCGGCAGCGAGGACACCGCCGCCGCCACGTCCGCCCCGCCCTGCACCACCGCCACCCGATCGGGCGGGAACACGCTGGCCAGCAGATCAGCCAGGAACGCGCTGGTGCGCGGCGTGTGCTCGGAGGGTTTCAGCAGCACATGGTTGCCCGCGGCAATGGCCGTTGCCAGCGGTACCAGTGCCAGCGTGACCGGGTAGTTCCAGGGCGAGATCACCCCGACCACGCCCAGAGGCGTCGGCCGCAGCTGCGCGCGCGCCGGCCACAATCGCCAACCGGCGCCCACCCGCTGCGGCTTCGACCAGCGGCGCAGGTGGCGGCGCAGGTGGTCGATGGCCGACAGCACGCTCATGCCATCGGCCAGCTTCGATTCGACGTGGGCGCGATGGCCGAAGTCCTCGGCGATGGCCTGGGCCATTTCGTCCAGGCGCGGCTTCAACGCCTCGCGCAGGCGGCGCAGGTCGGCTTCGCGCTGGTCGAGCGAAGGGCGCTGCGACTGCCAGGCGCTGCGCAGGGTGTGCAGGATGGCGGGGAGCTCGGTCGGCGTGGTGATGGTCATGGGCCGACTATACGGCGTGCTGTGCAACGCAATGGTAGTGCCGGCCGCTGGCCGGCAGCCCCATGGATCTCCGGCAGACATCGTGCATTTGCCGGCCAGCGGCCGGCACTACCAAAAAGAGGGCCGCGGTCTGCACCGCGGCCCCTGAAACCCGGTGGGTGCCGACCGTTGGTCGGCACGCCGGTTACTTGGTGATATCCACGTCCTTGGTCTCGCGCAGGAACAAGCCGCCGATCACCACCGACATCAGCGCGATGATGATCGGGTACCACAGGCCGTAGTACAGGTTGCCGGTACCGGCCACCAGCGCGAACGAGATCGCCGGCAGGAAGCCACCGAACCAGCCGTTGCCGATGTGGTACGGCAGCGACATCGAGGTGTAGCGGATGCGGGTCGGGAACAGTTCGACCAGGTAGGCGGCGATCGGGCCGTAGACCATGGTCACGTACAGCACCAGCAGCCACAGCATGAAGATCGTGCCGGCGATGTTGATGCGTGCGCCATCGGCCTTGGCCGGGTAGCCGGCGGTGGTCAGGGCGGTCTTCAGTTCCGCACCGAACGCATCGGCCTTGGCCTTGCCGTCTTCCTTGGTCAGGCCGGCGGCCTCATACGAGGTGACGCTGGCGCTGCCCACGTTCACCATCGCCAGCGAACCGGCGGCGGCGGGCTGCACGTCGTACGGCACACCGGCCTTGGTCAGCGCGGCGGTAGCCACGTCGCAGGAGCTGGTGAACTTGCGCAGGCCGACCGGATCGAACTGGAACGAGCAGGTGGCCGGATCGGCCACGACCAAGGCCGGCGAGCTGCTGCGGGCTTCTTCGATGGCCGGGTTGGCGAAGTGGGTCAGGCCCTTGAAGATCGGGATGTAGGTGACGGCGGCCAGCAGGCAGCCCGCGAGGATGATCTTCTTGCGGCCGATACGGTCGGACAGCCAGCCGAAGAAGATGAAGAACGGCACGCCCAGTGCCAGCGCGGCCGCGATCAGCAGGTAGGAGGTGGTGGCATCGACCTTCAGCATGCTGCTGAGGAAGAACAGCGCGTAGAACTGACCGCCGTACCAGACCACCGCCTGGCCAGCCGCAGCGCCGAGCAGGACCAGCAGCATCAGCTTCAGGTTGCCGCCCTTCAGGCTGTCACGGAACGGGGTCTTGGAACCCTTGCCCTCGGACTTCATCTGCTGGAACAGCGGCGATTCGCTCAGCTGCAGGCGGATCCACACGGACACGCCCAGCAGCAGGATCGAGACCAGGAACGGAATACGCCAGCCCCAGGCTTCGAAGGCTTCGTTGCCGAGGAAGTAGCGGCAGGCCAGGATGATCAGCAGCGACATGAACAGGCCGAGCGTGGCGGTGCACTGGATGAAGCTGGTGTACAGGCCGCGCTTGTCGTCCGGCGCATGCTCGGCCACGTAGGTGGCGGCACCGCCGTACTCGCCGCCCATCGCCAGGCCCTGGGCCAGGCGCAGGATGATCAGGATCACCGGTGCGGCGAAACCGATCGAGGCGTAGTTGGGCAACACACCGACCAGGAAGGTCGAGATGCCCATGATCAGGATGGTGACCAGGAAGGTGTACTTGCGGCCGATGCGGTCGCCGAGGCTGCCGAAGAAGGCCGCACCGAACGGACGCACGAAGAAGCCGGCGGCAAACGCCAGCAAGGCGAAGATCATGCCCGTGGTCTCATTGACGCCACTGAAGAACTGCTTGGCAATGATGGCGGCGAGCGAGCCGTACAGGAAGAAGTCATACCACTCGAAGACCGTGCCGAGGCTCGAGGCGAAGATGACTTTCTTGTGGCCCTTGGTCAGGGTGCCCGCCGCATTGTGCGGGCTTGATGCAGTGCTGGACATGGGACGTTTTCCCTCTGTAGATGCCGACCTGGATCGGTGGGTGCCGACCGTTGGTCGGCACACAATTCGGTAGGTGCCGGCCGCTGGCCGGCACGCTCTTAGAAGCTGTACTTCGTGGTGAACTGCAATCGGGTGATGTCACCCTTGTTGCCGTTCTCCACTTCGCGACGGCCATACATCAGCTCTGCACCGATATCGACCTTGGGCAGCGGCGAATAGAAGATGTTGCCGCGGATGCTCTGCACGCTCTTGGTCACCAGCGGGCCGAGGATGCTGTCGTTGTCGTAGTCGCTGCGCGCGTAGATCAGGTTGGTGCGCAGCTTCGGCGAGAACGCATGCCGCCAGCCCACGTAGCCGGCAAGCACGCCGGTCGGGTTGAGCTCGTCGCGGGCAACGTCGTAGGCACTATCGGCGGTGATGCCCAGGCCGATGTAGCGGGCGATGCCTTCGCCGCCGGTCAGCTGGTAGTGCAGCGAATCGCTGTCGCCCATCACCCACTTGCCGCCCAGGGTCAGGCCGCCGGCCACCTTGTCGGCCTTGGCGCCGGTGGCCTGGTTGTCGACCTTCAGCTGGCGGATGATGCCGCCGACACCGAAGGTGCCCCAGTCGCCCTTCCAGCCATAGCGCATGGTCAGATCAGGCAGGCTGCCACGATCGGAGTTGGCGCTGGCGTTGGTCCAGGCGCCGGTGACCGGGTTGCGGGTACCGGTGAGGGTGGTGGTTTCCGGGTTTTCCAGCGCGACGCTGAAGCCACCCTGGGTGTAGCGCACCTGCGCCTGGCGCACGAAGATCACGCCGTCGGTGGGACCGACGAAGTCGACCGCTTCCGGCAGTGCGGCCGCGTCCATGAAGTTGGACCAGGTCTGGCCGGCCATCCAGTTGTTCCAGTACATGTAGGCGTGGCGCAGGGTCACACCGTAGGTATTGGTCGCGGTCTGGTTGCCCAGCGAGTTGCCGAAGAAGTCCATCTCGAAGAACGCACCGGCCTTGTTGCCCGATTCGCTCACGTTGTCGATGCCCAGGTTGAAGCGCGAGAACTTGGCGTGGGCGTTGAAATCGGTACCCGAACGCTTGCCGCTGCCGCCGGCGCCTTCCACCGGGGTCTGGCCCGGCAGGTACAGCGAGCGGCCGGTGGCGTCGTCGGCCAGCTGGCCATCGCTGGTCTGGGTGGCGAGGAAATCGGCCTTGATGAAGCCGCCGATCTTGACCGTGGTACCCGGTGCGGCGCCCGGGGTGATGGTGGTGACCTGGATCGGCTGCTTGCCGGCCGGCACCGAGGCGACCGGCTTCTGCTCGGCCTGCACCGTGCGGACTTCGGTCACCGCCTGCTGGGTCTGGCTGATCTGGGTCTGTTGTTGTTGCTGCGAAGACAGCAGCAGCTGGACCTGGCGTTCCAGTTCGGCAACGCGTGCTTCCAGCGCTTTCTCTTTGGCGGTCTCAGCGAACGCCATGCCCGGTGCGACCAGGGCGACCAACAGGCAGGCCGCCAAAGGTTTGCGCACGGCTTTCAACGTACGGTGGCTCATGTTGCCCTCTCTCCCAAGTGGCAAGGTGATGCCGCGCGTGGGGCACGGTCGAGCCGAGACTGCGGGGCGATTATGTATAGCGGCTATTCGCCATTGGTCGAACCCGGCCCTGCTGGGCGCTCACTTTCGACCATGGTCTAACCAGAGTGGTGACGCGGCCGGGGGTGGATGGGGCAAACTGAAGGGGATCGGTCGCTGCGATGCTGCGACCGCACATACAAAGTCAACGTGCAAGTGAGGGTGCCATGGCTGATATCTACCCCGTCGATCCGCAGTTCGCCGCCAAGGCACGCATCGACAAGACGTCGTATGAACAGCAGTACCAGGCTTCGGTGACCGACCCGGATGGTTTCTGGGGCAAGGCCGCCGAGCGCCTGGAGTGGATGCGCAAGCCGACGAAGATCAAGAACGTCAGCTACGACCTGTCCGATTTCCACATCAAGTGGTTCGAAGATGGCGAGCTCAATGCCAGCGTGAACTGCCTGGACCGCCAGCTGGAGAAGCGTGGCGACAAGACCGCCCTGCTGTTCGAGCCGGACGGCCCGGACGGACCTGCGCAGCACGTGACCTATCGCGAGCTGTACGAGCGCACCTGCCGCCTCGGCAATGCGCTGCGCAACCTCGGGGTCAAGAAGGGCGATCGGGTCACCATCTACCTGCCGATGATCGTCGACGCCGCCGTGGCCATGCTGGCCTGTGCGCGCATCGGTGCGATCCACTCGGTAGTGTTCGGTGGCTTCGCACCGAACTCGATCGCCGACCGCGTCAGCGACTGCCAGAGCAAGCTGATCATCACCGCCGACGAGGGCCTGCGCGGTGGCCGCAGGATTCCGCTGAAGGCCAACGTCGATGCTGCGCTGAAGCTGCCCGGCACCAATACCGTGGAAACCGTGCTGGTGGTGCGTCACACCGGCGGCGCGGTCGACATGCAGGCGCCGCGCGACCGCTGGTTCCACGATGTGGTGGACAGCCAGCCGGCCACCTGCGAGCCGGAACGCATGAACGCGGAAGACCCGCTGTTCATCCTCTACACCTCCGGTTCCACCGGCAAGCCGAAGGGCGTGCTGCACACCACCGGCGGCTACCTGCTGTACGCGGCGTACACCCATGAAGCGGTGTTCGACCTGCGCGAGGACGACATCTACTGGTGCACCGCCGACGTCGGCTGGGTCACCGGCCACAGCTACATCGTGTACGGCCCGCTGGCCAACGGCGCGACCTCGCTGATGTTCGAAGGCGTGCCGAACTACCCCGACACCTCGCGCTTCTGGAACGTCATCGACAAGCACAAGGTGAGCATCTTCTACACCGCCCCGACCGCCATCCGCGCACTGATGCGCGAAGGCGAAGAGCCGGTGAAGAAGACCTCGCGCGCGTCGCTGCGCCTGCTCGGCAGCGTCGGCGAGCCGATCAATCCGGAAGCCTGGCGCTGGTACTACGAAGTGGTCGGCGACAGCCGCTGCCCGATCGTCGATACCTGGTGGCAGACCGAAACCGGCGGCATCCTGATCTCGCCGCTGGCCGGCGCGATGGACCTCAAGCCGGGCTCGGCCACCCTGCCCTTCTTCGGCGTGCAGCCGGCGCTGGTCAATGCCGATGGCGAGATCCAGGACGGCCCGACCGAGGGCAACCTGATCATCCGTGATTCCTGGCCGGGCCAGATGCGCACGGTGTACGGCGACCACCAGCGTTTCATCGATACCTATTTCCGCACCTACCCGGGCAGCTACTTCACCGGCGACGGTTGCCGCCGCGACGAAGATGGCTACTACTGGATCACCGGCCGCGTGGACGATGTGATCAACGTGTCCGGCCACCGCATCGGCACCGCCGAAGTGGAAAGCGCGCTGGTCTCGCACCCGAAGGTGGCGGAAGCGGCCGTGGTCGGCTTCCCGCACGACGTGAAGGGCCAGGGCATCTACGCCTACGTCACCCTGGTGGCCGAAGAGGCTCCGAGCGACGAGCTGCAGAAGGAACTGGTCGCCTGGGTACGCAAGGAGATCGGCCCGATCGCCACGCCGGACCACCTGCAGTGGGCGCCGGGCCTGCCGAAGACCCGCTCGGGCAAGATCATGCGCCGCATCCTGCGCAAGATCGCCGAGAACGCACCGGACCAGCTTGGCGACACCTCGACCCTGGCCGATCCATCGGTGGTGGCGTCGCTGGTGGACGAGCGCAAGGTACGCTGATGCATCACCCGGGGTCGGATCCCTTTCCGCCAGGAAAGGGCTCTGACCCCATAGAGTTTCCCCCACGGTTCCCCCCGACCATGACCACCCTCCTGATTGCCGATGACCACCCGCTGTTCCGCGAAGCCCTGCGTGGGGCGGTGCAGCGGGTCATCCCCGGCGTGCAGCTGTTCGAGGCCGACAGCGTGGAAGCGCTGTACGCGCTGGCCGACCAGCACAACGACGCCGACCTGGTCCTGATGGATCTCAACATGCCCGGTGCGCAGGGTTTCAACGCACTGGTGCACATGCGCTCACTGCATCCGCAGCTGCCGGTGGTGGTGGTGTCCGCGCGCGAAGAGGCGACGGTGATGCGCCGCGCGCTCGACCATGGCGCGCTGGGCTTCATTCCGAAGTCTGCGGATTCGGACACCATCGGCCACGCACTGGGCACCATCCTCGATGGCGAGACCTGGGCGCCGCCGGAAGCGCACAACGTGCCGCCCACCGGCAGCGAGGAACGCGAAGTCGGCCAGCGCCTGCGCGAGCTGACCCCGCAGCAGTTCCGCGTGCTGCAGATGCTCGGCGCCGGCCGCTTGAACAAGCAGATCGCCTACGACCTCAACGTGTCCGAAGCGACGATCAAGGCCCACGTCACCGCCATCCTGCGCAAGCTGGGCGTGACCAACCGCACCCAGGCCGTGCTGATGGCCGGCAAGCTGGCGATCGACGACGACGCCATCGTGCTGCCGCCGGAAGAAGACTGAAGGTAGTGCCGGCCGCTGGCCGGCATTGGCCTGAAGCCGCCTGAAATCGCTTCGGTAGGTGCCAGGCTTGCTTGGCACTTTTGCCCAGCCCCGCCGATGACGCAATCAGCTCTGGCGGGATGATGGATTCGGTCTCAAGCTGGAAGTTCCAACTTCCCGCCCGGAACGATGGACACCTGGACACTGATCGATACCGACGGCTTGAAGATTGGTGTAGTCCAGTGCTTCCGATATGAATCCTGGCGCGTGAGTGGCAGGTTCATGCCTGATCTCGGCTATTCAAGGTACCAGCGGCTCTTCGCCGATCTTGAATATGCAGCCAATGAGCAGTTGTTCACCCATGTCGACGATCTCGAGAGAAGCATCGCTGCATTGCGCATTCGTGCAGTGGGGCCCAGCGGGGAGGACGATCCGCAGCGGGTTGCGAATCTGCAGATCATGGGTGACTGGTGTCAGTTCCAGATCAGTTCAATGACCCGCCCAGCCGATGAGCAACCTCTCACCCTGCCCTCAACAGAATCGAAAGTATCCGCACGTTGATCGCTTTCGTTCGCGAAGGCTGTCCGGATGGTCCCAGGCCTCCAGGCATGGCACAGCACCATCAGGCACTGCTCCGGTAGGTGCCAAGCTTGCTTGGCACGCTTTTGATGGTGCACCTGCCGGCCAGCGGCCGGCACTACCAGGCACCGCTGCGCTCTCGATATAGCCATCGCTATACAAACCAGCCCTGCCTGCGCGTTTCGCTGGAAATGCGCCGCGCGTGAATCGCGATGCTAAGCTGCGCGTCCCCTTGGGGAGTAGCCGGATTCCTACGCAGGAATCGTCCACGTCAACATACTCGGCCAGTGCGCCGTGGCGTGGACAACCATGATGGTTGGCGAGACCAGCGGCCCGCGCGCGCAACGTCAGGTTGGGCGCGAGCGCAGGCCGTGCGTCCGTCCTAGCCCGACCTCAGCCGCCGCCCATGTCCCCCATTTCGATCCTCCTGATCGGCTTTGCCATGTCCACCGATGCCTTCGCCGCGGCGATCGGCAAGGGTGCGGCCATGCGCAAGCCGGTGTTCCGCGACGCACTGCGTGCCGGCATCATCTTCGGCGTCATCGAGGCGATCACGCCCATCATCGGCTGGCTGCTCGGCCGCGCCGCCCTGCAGTACGTCGAAGCCTTCGACCACTGGATCGCCTTCGGCCTGCTCGGCGCGCTGGGCATCCACATGATCTACAACGGCCTGCGCCCGGACAGTGCCGACGAAGACGAAGACCCCTCGCAGCACCACGGGTTCTGGAAGCTGGCGCTGACCGGATTCGCCACCAGCATCGACGCGATGGCGGTGGGCATCGGCCTGGCTTTCATGGACGTGCATATCGGCGTGATGGCAGCGGTCATCGGCCTGTGCACGCTGACCATGGTCACTGTCGGCATCATGCTCGGCCGCGTGCTGGGCAGCATGGTCGGCAAGCGTGCCGAGATCATCGGCGGCGTGATCCTGGTGATCATCGGCGCGACGATCCTGTACGAACACCTGCACGGCCTGGGGTAACTTGCCGGAGGCGAGCGATTGCGTGGTTGCCGGCCAGCGGCCGGCACTACCAGTGCATCACATCCACGCATGGCGTGGATCTACCGCCGGGCGGCAGGCACTACTGCGCATCGCGCAGCGCGCCCAGGAAGGCGCGCAGCGAGGCCGGCTTGATCGGCTTGGTCAGCACGCGGTAGCCGCGTTCGCGCGCCATCCGCTTCAGCTCGTCGCGACCATCGGCGGTCAGCAGTGCGCCCGGCAGCGGGTAACCGGCCGCCTCGCGCAGCGCTACCAGCGCATCCAGGCCGTCCATGCGGTCGTGCAGGTGGTAATCCACCAGCATCACCTGCGGGCGCTCGGCAATCTTCTCCAGCGCCTGGTCGACGGTGGCAGCGGTGATCACCTGCACCTGCCAGCGGCCCAGCAACGCGCGCATGCCATCGAGGATCTCTTCGTCGTTGTCCACGCACAGCACGCGCAGGCCGGCCAGCGAATCGCTGCGCACTGGTGCGGCTACGTTCTGTGCAGGTGTGACCAGCTCTGTGTAGCCCGGCAGCGGCGCCACCCGCGGCAGGATGATCGAGAACATCGACCCCTTGCCAACCCGGCTGCGCGCGTTGAGGCGATGGTCGAGCAGGCGGGAGATGCGCTGGCAGATCGACAAGCCCAGGCCCAGCCCCTGTTCACCCCAGTCGAACGGCTGCTGGTAGCGATGGAACTCGTCGAAGATCTGCCGCATGTGGTGCTCGGGAATGCCGGGACCGGTATCCCATACCTGCAGCTCCACTTCGTCGCCGCGTTGGCGCACGGCCAGCACGATGCGACCCTGGCGGGTGTAGCGCAGCGCATTGGCCAGGAAGTTCTGCAGCACGCGGCGCAGCAGGCGGCGGTCACTGCGCACCCATGCCGGGCGCGCGAACAGGTCCAGGCGCAGGCCACGGCCGGCGGCGACCGGGGTGTACTGCGCGGCCAGTTCGCGCATCAATGCGCTCACGTCGAACTCGCCGATCACCGGATGCAGGCCGCCGGCATCCAGCCGCGACACATCCAGCAGGCCATCGAGCAGCTCTTCGGCCGCACGCAACGAAGCGTCCACACGCTCGGCCAGATGCTTCTGCTCGTCACTCACGTGATCACTGTCGCGCAGTGCCGAGGCGAACAGGCGCGCCGCGTTCAACGGCTGCAGCACGTCGTGGCTGATCGCCGCCAGGAAACGGGTCTTCGACTGCTGCGCGACCTCGGCCTCATGCGAGCGCTCGGCCACGCGCTGTTCCAGCGTCTCGTTGGCTTCCAGCAGTGCTTTTTCCGCGTGCTTGTAGTCGGTGATGTCGTTGTAGCTGGTCACGTAACCGCCGCCGGGCAGCGCCTGGCCACGCATCTCGATCACCTTGCCATCGCTGCGGGTGCGCTCGAACACATGCGGTGAACCGGCACGCATGTAACCGATGCGGCGGTTGATCTGCACTTCGATATCACCCTCGCCCAGCTCGCCGCGCTCCGCGTTGTAGCGGATCAGGTCGGCCACCGGGCGGCCCACGTAGAGCATGCCGTCGGGGTAGCCGAACATGTCCTGGTAGCGGCGATTCCATGCGGTCAGCCGCATGTCCGGATCGACCACGCTGACCCCGGCGCTGATGTTCTCCAGCGTGGTCGACAGGATTTCGCGGTTGAAGCGCAGCTCCTGCCCGGCTTCGTCCAGCACGGCCACCACTTCGCCCAGATCCATGCCCGAGCCACGCAGCAGGCTGGTCAGCAGCAGGCGTGCCGACGCCGCACCGATCGAGGCGGCCAGCAGGCGCTCGGTGAACTGCACCCACGGCCGGTCCGCGGGCGCCGAGGATTGCAGCTCGCGGCCCAGCGACTGCGCCTGCTCGAAGAACGAACGCCGCGCATGGCGCTCGCCAACCACGCGCGAGGCCAGTGCCAGCAGGTCACCCACGTGCACGTGACCGGGCCAGCCACCGGCCACCGACGGACGCTCGGCATACGGATCGAGGAACGGCGCGGCGCGAAGCCGCTCGTCGACACCGGGCCGCCAGCGCGCGGACACCAGCATCATCGTCGCCGCGTTGACCAGCAGCGACCAGAAGGTGCCGTGGGTCAGCGGGTCCCAGCCGGTCATGCCGAACAGCTGCTGCGGGCGCAGCCACTCGATGCCGAACGGGCCGTGCTGCACCCAGCCAGCATCGACCCAGCCGGCCATCGTCATCGCAGGCAGCAGCAGGGTGTAAAGCCAGGTGGCGAAGCCGAGCAGCATGCCCACCTCGACGCCGCGCCGGCTGGCACCGCGCCAGTATAGGCCGCCGATCAGGCCGGGCGCGAACTGCGCCACCGCCGCGAACGCCATCAGGCCGTACGAGGCCAGCGTGCTGTCGTTGCTGCTGGTACGGTAGTAGCTGTAGGCCATCAGCGCCAGCAGCAGGATCGCCAGGCGGCGGATCCACAGCACGCGCGAGGCGACGTCGGCGGCCTCCTGGTGGTCGCCACTGCGACGCAGCAGCACCGGCATCACCAGATCGTTGCTGACCATGGTGGCCAGCGCGATCGACGACACGATCACCATGCCGGTGGCCGCCGAGAAGCCGCCCACATAGGCGATCAACGCCAGCGCATTGCGGCCTTCGGCCAGCGGCAGGGCCAGCACCATCGAGTCGTCGGCGACGCTGCCGCCGGTACCGAACAGGGTCACGCCGGCGGTGGCGATCGGCAGCACCATGCCCGAGATCAGCACCAGGTAGCCGCCGAACATCCAGCGCGCGCGGCGCACATCGCGCACATCGCCGCACTCGACCACGGCCACGTGGAACTGGCGCGGCAGGCAGATGATGGCGAGGAAGCTGAGCAGGGTCTGCGAGATGAAGCCCACCGGCGGCAGGCCGGTGAACAGCGTATGCACCGATTCAACCACCGCGTCGGTGCGGTTGCTCAGCCACAGGTAGGCGAACACGCCCACGGCCAGCATCGCCAACAGCTTGATCACCGATTCGAAGGCGATCGCCAGCATCATGCCGTGATGGTGTTCGGTGGCATCGACCTGGCGGGTACCGAACAGGGTGGCGAACAACGCCATCAGCAGCGCCACGTACAGCGCGGGATCGGTGAAGAAGCCAGTGGGGCCGGTGTTGCCGGTCAGTACCTGCAGGCTCATCGCCACTGCTTTGTACTGCAGGGCCAGGTACGGAATGATGCCGATCAGCGCGATGATCGCAACCAGCGCCGCCAGCCGCCGCGAGCGACCGAAGCGCGAAGAGATGAAGTCGGCGATGGACACCACGTTCTGGCTGCGTGCGATCAGCGCCAGGCGCTCGATGATGCGCCAGCCGAACAACAGCAGCAGCAACGGACCGATATAGATCGGCAGGTAGCCCACGCCGTTGCGCACGGCGGTACCGACCGCACCGTAGAACGTCCACGACGAACAGTACACGGCCAGTGCCAGGCTGTAGACCACCGGCCGCAGCCACGGCCGGTCGGGGTACATCGGCCGACGGTCACCCCACCACGCCACGCCGAACAGCAGCGCGGCATAGGCAACCGAGACCAGCAGCAGGATCCAGCTGGAGACCACGCGCGCGTTTCCGTCGGAAGAACCCGCAGTGTAGGCCAGGCGTGGCCGGGGGTGCGGGCTCGTTGGGGACAACCACCCCCACCAAGGTGGGGGCCTACGCGGTGCGGGCCACGACCATTGGTCGTGGCCGGCTTCTTACTGGGCCGGCACGCCCATTTCCTTCAGCAGTTCCGGCGCCGGGTAGACCTTGGCCAGCAGCCAGCGCAGGTAGCGCATGTCCACGTGCACGGCGCGCTTGTAGCGCGGGTCGAACCACCAGCTGGCGCTGACCGATTCCCAGTTGCTGTCGAAGTTCAGGCCGATCAGTTCGCCCTTGGCGTTGAGCACCGGCGAGCCGGAGTTGCCGCCGGTGGTATCCAGGTTGGTCAGGAAGTTGACCGTCTGGGTCTTCAGCGCCGGGTCGGCGGTGCTGCCGAAGTCACCCTTGGCGATCGCGGCCAGCAGCGGCTTGGGCGCATCGAACGGATAGGCGTTGGTGTTCTTCTCGACGATGCCGGCCACGGTGGTCACCGGCGAGTAGGTCACGCCGTCGCGCGGATGCAGCGCCTCGACCTTGCCGTAGCTGATGCGCAGGGTGCGGTTGGCATCCGGGTACACCGCGCGGCCCTGCTTGGCACGCCAGGCGAACAGCGCCTGCATGTAGGCCGGGCGCAGGCGCAGCTGCTCGCCTTCGCGGGTCTTGCTTTCGTTCTCGATGCGCAGCTGCGCGGCCACCAGCGGGCCAGCCACGGTGATCAGCGGATCGGCAGCCAGCGCCTTGCCTTCGCGCGCAGCAGCGAAACGGGACAGGCGCTGTGCCTCCTCACCCAGTTGGGTGCCGGCGTACAGGGTATCCAGCGCCGCTGCCAGCTGCTCCGGGGTACGGCCGAAGGCCGTATCGAACTCGGCCACGCGCTGCGCTTCCGGCAGCTTCTGGTAGCGGGTCAGCAGGGTGGTCAGCAGCGCCTTCTCGACTTCCGGTGCGTAACGGCGCTGGACCTGCTTGAGCACGCCTTCGATCATCGCCTGGTCGCGCTGCTGGAAACCACTCTCGCGCTGCGCGTCCGGCTTGGCCGATTCGATGCGCAGGCGTTCCAGCAGCAGCGCCGAGCGCAGCAGCTGGCTCTGTGCGGCCATCTGGTCCAGCAGCAGGTCGCGTTCGCCCACCGCCGCGCCCTGCGACAGGTTGGTCAGCAGCGCCTTGATATCGCCCTGGTACTTGCGGTCGGTGGCAGCCAGCATCGCCGTCTCGTCGGCGGCACGCTGGGCCTTGGCGTCGCTGCGCAACAGGCCTTCCAGCTCACCAGCGGCGCGCTTGCGGTTGTTCTTCAGCGACTGCAGCTGTGAGGCGTAGCGGGTGCGCGCCTGCGCGTCCTTGGCGCTGGCGGCCTCGATGGTGTCGATCATCTGCTGGAACACCGATACGCGGCGCGGCAGCACGGTATCGATCTGGCCAGCGAATTCGGCCGCGGTACGGTGGCGATAGGTGATGCCCGGGTAACCGGCCAGCATCGCGTAGTCACCTTCCTTCGGACCTTCCACCGACATCTGCAGGTGCGCCGGCGCCTGGTAGGGCACGTTGTCCTTGCTGTACGCGGCCGGCTTGCCGTCCTTGCCGACATAGGCGCGCAGCAGGGTGAAGTCGCCGGTGTGGCGCGGCCACATGAAGTTATCGATCTCATCGCCGTAGTTGCCGATCGCACGCGGCGGCGCGTAGACCAATCGCACGTCGCTCAGCTCCAGCTGGGCAATGCGGTAGAAATCGGTGCCGTAGTACATGTTGGCCACCGAGCAGCGCACGCTGCCGTCCTTCTCGCACTCGGCCACGATCTGCTTGCTGGCCGCATCCACCGCATCGAAGTAGGCACGGCCGGTCTTGCCACGCGCCTGCGCCAGCACCTGGTCGGTCACCTTGTCGAAGCCGACGGTGACCAGCACGCGGAAGTCCGGGTTGGCCGGGCGCTCGTCGGCGCGGTCCCTGGCGATGAAGCCACCATTGATCAGGTCGTGCTCGGGCGAGCTGTTGTACTGGATCACGCCCATCGCCACGTGGTGGTTGGTCAGCAGCAGGCCGTCCGACGATACGAACGAGCCGGTGCCGCCACCGGCACGCACCACCGCGCTCAGCGGCGGTGCGGTGACATTGGCCAGGTCGGCCGGATTGCCCTTGAAGCCTGCGGCCTGCAGCGGCTTGGCCAGCTCCGGCAGCTGGGTCGGCATCCACATGCCTTCATCGGCGTGGGCGCCGGCGGCGAGGGTCAGGCCCAGGGCCAGGGCGGTGGGAAGGGCTTTGCGTGGTGACATGGGGCAATCCGGTACGACAGAACAGCCCGGGACCATAGCCGCTGGGGGCGGAAGGGGCAACGGCCGATGGTTGGGGGCGTCGTGCACGGTAGTGCCGGCCGCTGGCCGGCAACCCACGCAACTCGGGAGATACGGTGCAGTTGCCGGCCAGCGGCCGGCACTACCGCATCGTTACTTCTCCCGCCGCCAGTTGATCGACCCACGGTTTTCCACCGTGCTCGATTCCACTTCCACGTCGAAGCCGCGGCGCAGCAGGTACTTCAGCGTGATCACCGAACCGGCACCGACCAGCGACACGCCGTAACCGACGTACAGCTTGGGCGAGATGTACTTGCCGACGCCGATCACCGAGCCACCCAGCGCGCGCGACTGGCTCACGCCGGCATCGTCCAGGCCCAGCTTGGCACCCAGCTGCGAGGCCAGCAGGCCGCTGCCGGCCGACAATGCCGCCGAGGCCGCATTGACCTGCTGCGTCTGGTCGCTGCTGGCGCCGGTCAGGCTGCGTCCCAGCACCAGATAAGCCAGGGCTTCGGACTGCGACATCGCCGGGTCAGACCACACGTCCGCACGCGGCTGCTGCGCACGCCCGGTCACGTCGATACCAGCAGTGACATCACCGATCCGGCGCTCGGCACGGATGTTGATGCGCGGGTCGGACACCGCGTTGTAGTTCCAGGTGAGGTTGCCGCGGGTGATGGTCAGGTCCTGCCCGTACGCCTTGTAGCGGCCACTCACTTCCAGCCCACCATTGGCGGTCATCTCGCGGCCAGGCTTGGCCCAGACCTGCATCTTGCCGGTCAGCGCGCCCTTCAGGCCGAAGCCGGTCATCTTCACCTTGTCACCGAGGCTGACGGTCAGCTCCATGTCCAGCGGCGAGGTACGCGACTCTTCCGGATCGGCCGGGTCGAGCACCACCACGTCTTCGGACACCGAGGTGCCGCGGTCCAGGCGCTCCAGATCGATGTCGGCCTCGGGCACGTGCACGGTGCCACGCAGCTCCATCGCGGCCTTGGCCAGGGTGAAGTCGAGGTTGGGATTGGCGACGATGCGCAGCTCGCTGGTGTTGGACAGCAGCACGTTGTCGCCGTGGATCTTCAACTGCAGCGGCTGTGCATCGCCGAACCACGACAGGCCACCATCCACGTACAGCGTGCCCTGGCCGGAGTTGGCCTGCGCGGTGATCTTGGCCGAACCATCGGGCTGGGCCACGAAGCTGCCCTTGCCCTGGTCGAAGGTCAGG
This sequence comes from Stenotrophomonas sp. 99219_Sma, assembly GCF_056480785.1. Lineage (NCBI taxonomy): Bacteria > Pseudomonadati > Pseudomonadota > Gammaproteobacteria > Lysobacterales > Lysobacteraceae > Stenotrophomonas > Stenotrophomonas sp. 99219_Sma. The sequence goes on from NZ_CM151117.1 coordinate 4,539,292, forward strand.
CCGAGTGCCGGGAATTCACCCTTGAAGTTGCTCAGCTGCGCGTCACCGCCCAGCGACGGCTGGCCACGCGTACCGCGCAGGCTGACGTGGCCTTCGATCAGGCCGGTCGGTCGCACGATGTCCGGCGAGAACAGCTCCAGCCAGTACAGCCGCGACATGTTGAGATAGAGCTCGCCGTTCAACGGCGCGCTGGCTTCCCAACCGGTCTGCATCCTGGCATCGACGAAGCCGTTGCCCTGGAAGCCCATGCCCAAGTAGCCCTTGATGCTGGCCGGGGTCATGTCGAGCTTGAGCGAGAACTGATCGTAGCGCACCAGCTCGCCACGGGTGGTGTCCCCCACGGCATTGCGGTTCTCACCCAGGCGCACGCCGCCTTCCTTCGAGCGCACTTCCACATGGCCTTCCCAGGCGTTGCCGCGCGGGCGGATCTGCGCATCCAGGCTGACATCGCCACGCAGGTAGATGCGACGGCCGGACTGCGGCGGCAACCACGGCTGCACCAGCGCCAGTGGCAGCGCATCACTGCGCACCACCAGGCCTTCGCGCGGCCAGTTGGCCTGTGCGCACAGTGTGCCGCTGCTGGCAGCGGCCAGGCAGGCTTCGCCCAGCGTGTAGTTGCTGCCGTTGATCGCGAACGCCGCCGGTGCACGCAGCGACCAGGCATCGCCCTTCACCGGTGCGATGCGCAGCGCGGCCAGCTCGCCGCGCCACTGCGCGCCCTGCTGGCGCACGCTGCCCTGCAGCTCGATCGCGCCCATCTCGTTGCGGGTCTGCGCGGCCAGGCGCAGGTTGGAGACACTGCCCTGCGCATCCACGTTCAAGCGTTCCAGCAGCATGCCGGCATTGACCTCCTGGCCCTGGATCGCCAGCGTGCCGCTGTCGCCGCGCCACGGCAGGTGGCCCTTGATGCTCACGCTCTCGGCGCCGTAGCCGTCCCAGTTGAGGTTGTTGCCGACCAGGTCGGCGGTGATGTCCGGCGCATCGCGCGGGCCCTTCACCTGTACCTGGCCACGCAGGCCGCCATCGGCGCCCGGCAGCAGGTCACTCAGCTGCAGCGGTTCGAAACGCGCATCGATGTCGAGGCGGTCACCGACCTTGCCCGAAGCGGTCACCCGGCTGCTGCCCAGCGACAGCTTCAGGTCACCCTGGCCCTGCGCGCCCTGCAGCGCGAACTTGCCCTGCGCGTCCAGGTTGCGCTGACGCAGCACGCCCTTCAACGACGGCAGATCGACCGTGGCTTCCAACGTGCCGGCGGTACCCGGCGGTGCGTTTGCCGGCGGCGGCAGCTGGCGGCCCTTGGAGGCCAGGTTGCCGGACAGGCGGCCATTCCATCCCGGCACGAAATAGCCGGGGTCGAAGTCCTTCAGCGTGGCCTTGGCATCCCAGTCCAGCTGCGGTGCCCACGCCACCTGGCCTTCCACCTGCAGCTGGCCACCCGGGGTCTGCGCCTGCAGCTGGTGGATCGACGCGGCCTGATCGTTGCCGCGCACATCGAAGTGCAGCTGTGCCTTCTGCGCGTCGCGCTCGACCTCGGCGCGGCCGATCGCCGCCCAGGCCTTCAGGGTACCGGCCAGGCCGAAGCGTGCTTCCTTCAAGGTGACCGGCACCGGGGCGCTGCCGGCGGTGTTCGGGTCCGCCGCTGGCACGTAGGTCAGGTCATGTGCGACCACCGAGAAGTTGAGCTTCTGCTGGTCTTCCTGGCTGAAATCGGCGGTGCCTTCCAGCCGCGCCTCACCGCCAAGACCCTTCACCAGCAGCGGTGAGACTTTCAGCACCTGGTCCTGCAGCGACACCACCGACGGTGCCAGTTCCAGTTCCTGATCGCCCTGTTTCACCTTGCCACGCAGGTTGGCGTTGCCGCCCTTGCCGGCGGCGGTGAAGTCCAGTGCCAGCGGCGCGATCGCCGAGCTGGCCAGTGCCGGCGACAGCAGCGCCAGATCCAGCTCGTCACTGCGGATGCTGGCGCTCCAGCTCGGATCGGTGCGGCCATCGAACACCAGCATCGCGTGCAGCGGCTTCGGCGCGCGCCCGGCTACGGCCACTTCCATGTGCGACAGGTCACCGCGCGCGACCAGGCCGACGGTGGCGGCCGTGCGGCCACGCGGCGCCGGCAGCACCGCGGTGACGGTCACATCGGTGTCGTAGTCCTTGGCCGGGATGTAACGACCCTGGGCGGTGAAATTGCCCATGTCGCTGTCCACCACCAGTTTGTGTGCCTGGAACTCGCCATTGGCGATCTCGATGCCGCCGCGCACGCGACTGATGTCGATCACCGGCTCGTTGGCCTGGCTGATGCGGAAGCCGTCGATGGCGATGGCATCGGCCTGGATCGCCAACGGCATTTCGATCTGCGGCAGCGAATCCGGCCACGACGGCAGCTTGAACGGCTCGTCACTCTTGGCCAGGTTCAGCGTCGCGTTGGTCAGCTCCAGCTTGTCCAGCAGCAGCTTGCGGCCCAGCAGCGGGCGCAGGTCCGGCTCCAGGTGCGCGCGCTCGGCGTGGAAATGGATGTCGTCGTAGCGGAAGTCGACGTTGTACAGGGTCAGCGGACCGGCCACCGGGCCGTCCACCTTGTCCCAGGTGAAGCTGGCGCCCACCGGCAGCCGTGCCACCACCTGCGCCAGCAGCACGTCACGGCCGGCCACGGTCTGCAGCAGCCAGTACACCGCCAGCAGGGCCAGCAGCACCAGGCCCAGCACGCCCACACCGGACCAGGCCCAGAAGCGGCGGCGGCGGTAGAAGCGCACGCGCGGCGGCGTGGTCGGGTTCGGAGTCGGTGCGGGCGTACTCACAGGTCCGCTCCGATGTTGAGGTACAGCTGGAACTGCGAATCCGGGTTGTTCAAGCCATGCGCGATATCCACGCGCACCGGGCCCACCGGCGATTTCCAGCGCACGCCGAAGCCGACGCCGGTATGCAGATCGATGGTGTTGTCGAAGGCGCTGCCGGTATCGACGAACACCGCCGCACCCCACGGGCCACCATTGAAGTAGTGCTCGTACTCGGCCGAGCCGATCACCAGGTTCTTGGCGCCCAGCGCGTACTTGTCCGGTGCCGGGGTCCGCGGGCCCACCTCGCGATAGGCATAGCCGCGGATGCTGCGGTCACCACCGGCGAAGTAGCGCAGGCTGGGCGGCATGGCCACCAGATCACTGGTCCAGGTGGTGCCACCCTCGCCGCGCAGGATCAGGCGGTTGCTTTCGCCCACCGGGATGTACCAGCGCAGCACGGCATTGGCCTGCACGAAGCTGGTGTCCGAACCGGCACCTTCAACGCCGGCACGCATCGTCGCAGTACCGCTGATGCCCTTGCGCGGGAACAGTTCGTCATCGACGTTGACGTAGTCGGCGACCATCTGCGGGTACACCAGCGTCGACGTGTTGTAGACCGCGTCGGTGAATTCGGTGCCGGAGGCATAGCGCCAGCGCTCGCGCAGTGCGTTGATCGAGGCGATCGCGGTCCAGTGTTCGTTGATCTCGCCGCTGCGGCTGGCGATCAGCTTGAAGTTGCGCAGGTCGATGTAGTCGGTCTGCTCGTCGTAGGCGCTGGCAGCGAAGGTGTACCAGCCATCAAGCCAGTTGAAGGCCGGAATGCGGTAGCTGGTGACCAGGCTCTTGCGCTTCTGCGCATAGTCCAGCTGCGTGTTCATCTTGTGGCCGCGGTTGTTCAGCCACCGCCGTTCGATGCCACCGCGCACACCCGGGCCACTTTCGCTGCCGTAGCTCAGACCCGCGGTGTAGATGGTGCGCTTGGCACGGGTCAGCTTCACATCCACCGGCACTTCGCCGTTCGCATCGGCCTGGTCGGGCCGCGGCTGGATGTCGATCACGCTGAAGTAGTCCAGCTTGGTCAGCGACTCGCGCAGCCGGTCCAGCTTGCCCTCGTGGAAGTAGCTGCCCTGTTCCCAGTAGACCAGCGGATCGAACAGCTTGTCGACGAAGTAGTCCTGCTCGAAACGCACCGGTCCCATGTTGTAGCGGCGGCCGCTGTCCCAGGTCAGGTCGATGTCGGCGGCGTTGTCGGCACGGGTGATCTGCACCTGACGCTGGGTGTAGTCGGCATCGAAATAGCCACGTTCGGCCAGGCGACGGGTGACGGTGATCTTGCTGGCTTCGTACTGCGTGTGTTCGAAACGCTGGCCCTTGCGCGGCTTGAACGCGGCCAGATCGTCCTGCAGGTACTGGTCGTACATCGCCGGCCCGGTGATGTCGATGTGCTCGCGGCGGACGGTCACCGGGGTGCCCTTGTCGACATGGATCAGCACGCGCACGTGCTCGTCCTCGCGCGGTGCCTCGACCTTGATCACCGGGTTGTAGTACCCGAACGGTTCCAGTGCCTGGCGGGTCTGCCGCTCGGCCTGTGACAGCAGGTACTCCAGGCGCGATTCGCCCTGTTCCTTGCCGATCGTGTCGTACAGCGACAGCGATTCCTGGATGTTCTCGATGATTGCGGCGTCGTCGCCCTTGTCCAATCCCTTGATGTCCACCTTGTCGATGGTGCCGCGCGCGTGGGCCACGGAGGTGGCGGCCAGCGACAGGACCATCAGCGGCAGGGCGTATTTCTTTGGCTGCATGCGGCACAGCATACCGACCGAAGGTGACGATGCGAAATGCATCACGTCATTCGGGATCGGTTGTTAAGTGGCGGTCAAAATACGCGCCTTTGTGGCGATCGTCGTGATCGCAGCCGAGGATGCCGGCATCGTGCGCGATGCCGGCAATGACCCCGATGGACATCCGCCAGCGGTGATCCGGTAGTGCCGGCCGCTGGCCGGCAACCCACAGACCGATCCGATGCGCGGTGGCAATGCCAGTAGATCCACGCCATGCGTGGATGGGCCGCCAATCAGCTCGACAGATGCTCGATCGCTGCCACCTTGCCCAGCCGCTCGCCCAGCATCGTCAGCAGCGCCAGGCGGTTGCCACGCAGCGCCGGATCCTCGGCATTGACCATCACGCCATCGAAGAACGCGTCGACCTGCGGGCGCAGGCGTGCCAGGCGCGCCAGCACAGCCACATAGTCCTTGTGCTGCAGGCTGGCGCCGGTGTCGTCGATGGCCGCGGTGACCGCTTCAGCCAGCGCGCGCTCGGCGTCTTCCTGCAGCAGCGCCGGGTCGATCTGGGCCGGGATGTCGCCTTCGGCCTTGCGGAGGATGTTGCGGATGCGCTTGTTGGCCGCAGCCAGCGCCTCGGCTTCCGGCAGCGCGGCGAAGGTGCCGATCGCATCCAGGCGGCGGCCGAAGTCGTACAGCGAGGCCGGCTTCAGCTCGGCGACCGCGTTGAAGTGCGTGGCCGGCACGCCCTTGTCGGCGTAGTAGCCCTTCAGGCGGTCGAGGATGAAGTCGTACAGCTCGCCGACGTCGGCCTGCACGTTGCGCGCGGCCAGGCCGGCGTTGGCGCTGGCCAGCAGCGCGCGCAGGTCCAGCTCGAAGCCGCTTTCGATGATCGTGCGGGCCAGGCCCAGCGCGTTGCGGCGCAGGGCGAACGGGTCCTTGTTGCCGGTCGGCTTCAGGCCAGCGGCGAAGCCACCGGCCAGCGTGTCGACACGTTCAGCAATCGCCAGCACCTTGCCCAGCGGCGATAGCGCGATGTCGTCACCGCCGAAGCGCGGCTGGTAGGCCTCGTCGATGGCCAGCGCCACCTCCTGCGATTCACCACCGGCCACGGCGTAGTGGCGGCCGGCGATGCCCTGCAGTTCCGGGAATTCGTTGACCATGCGCGACTGCAGGTCGTTCTTGGCCAACTGCGCGGCCCGCTTGGCCTGCGCGGCGTCGGCGCCGACCTGGGGGGCGATCACTTCGGCCAGAGCGGCCACGCGCGCCACCTTGTCGGCCACGCTGCCCAGCTTGGCCTGGTAGGTCACCGTCTTCAGGCCGTCGCCCATCGACACCAGGCCCTGCTTCAGGTCCTCGTCGAAGAAGAACTTGGCATCGGCGAAGCGCGGGCGGATCACGCGCTCGTAGCCCTTGGCCACTTCGGCCACGTCCTTCGATTCGATGTTGGCGATGCCGATGAACTTCTCGGTCAGGGTGCCAGCGGCATCCAGCACCGGGAAGAACTTCTGGTTGATCTCCATCGTCTCGATCAGCGCTTCCTGCGGCACCGCCAGGAACGCGCGTTCGAAGCTGCACAGCACTGCCGACGGCCATTCGACCAGGTTCACCACCTGTTCCAGGTTGTCGTCGGTGATGCGGGCGCTGCCACCGGCCTTGGCCGCAGCGGCCTCGACCTCGGCGACGATGCGCGCGCGGCGCTCGCTCGGGTCGACCAGCACGAAGGCGGCGCGCAGGGCTTCAACGTAGTCCTGCGGCTGGGCCAGCGACACGGCCTGGTCGTGGTGGAAACGATGGCCGCGGCTGACACGGCCGGCCTGCAGGCCGAACAGCTCGGCCTCGACCACGTTGGCACCGTGCAGCAGCACCAGCCAATGCGCCGGGCGCGCGAAGCCCCAGGCGTGGTCGCCCCAGCGCATCGGCTTGGGAATCGGCATCGCCGCAATCGCCTCGCGCAGGATCTCCGGCAGCAGGCTGGCAGTGCTCGCGCCCGGGGTCACCGCGCGGTGCACGAAGCGCTCACCCTTGTTGTCGGTGGTCTTTTCCAGCGCGGTCCAGTCGATCCCGGCCTTGGCGGCGAAGCCCTGCAGGGCCTTGGTCGGCTGGCCTTCGGCATCCAGCGCGATGTTCAGGTACGGGCCCAGCACTTCGCTGTGCTGTTCCGGCTGTTCCAGGCCGACGCCCGGCAGCAGCACGGCCAGGCGGCGCGGGGTCGACAACGGGCGCGCATCGCCCAGTTCCAGCGCGACGCCGCGCTTGCGCAGGCCTTCGACGACACCGTCGAAGAACGCCTGGGCCAGGCCCGGCAGCGCCTTGACCGGCAGCTCCTCGGTGCCCAGTTCGATCAGCAGGGGGGACAGTTGGCTCATCGGTTCGATCCTGTGGTGGGGGCGCAGCGCGCAACGCGTCCGGCGCCCCGGGTAGTGGGTGAAAAGCGGGTCGGTGCAGGAAGGCCGTCAGGCCTTCTTCGCACCCGGGAAGCCCAGCTTCTCGCGCTGCTCGTAGTACGCCTTGGCCACCGCCTGGGCCAGCGCGCGCACGCGCAGGATGTAGCGCTGGCGCTCGGTCACGCTGATCGCGCGGCGCGCATCCAGCAGGTTGAAGGTGTGGCTGGCCTTCATCACCTGTTCGTAGGCCGGCAGCGGCAGGTTCACTTCCACCAGCTTCTGCGCTTCACGCTCGCAGGCATCGAAGCGGTGGAACATTTCTTCCACGTCGGCGTATTCGAAGTTGTAGGTGCTCTGCTCCACTTCGTTCTGGTGGTACACGTCGCCGTAGGTCACCGGCTGGCCGTCCGGGCCGTAGGTCCAGACCAGGTCGTAGACGTTGTCGCAGTTCTGCAGGTACATGCACAGGCGTTCGAGACCATAGGTGATCTCGCCCAGCACCGGGCGGCACTCCAGGCCACCGGCCTGCTGGAAGTAGGTGAACTGGGTCACCTCCATGCCGTTGAGCCAGACTTCCCAGCCCAGGCCCCAGGCGCCCAGCGTCGGCGATTCCCAGTTGTCCTCGACGAAACGCAGGTCGTGCACCAGCGGATCGATGCCCAGTGCCTTCAGCGAATCCAGGTACAGCTGCTGGATGTTGTCCGGCGCCGGCTTCATCGCCACCTGGTACTGGTAGTAGCGCTGCAAACGGTTCGGGTTCTCGCCGTAGCGGCCGTCGGTCGGGCGGCGCGAGGGCTGCACGTAGGCCGCGTTCCAGCTCTCCGGACCGATCGCACGCAGGAATGTGGCCGGGTGGAAGGTACCGGCGCCCACCTCCAGGTCGAGCGGCTGGATGAGCACGCAGCCCTGCTGGGCCCAGAACTGGTTCAGGGTCTGGATCAGGCCCTGGAAGGTGATCGGAACGGTCGGGGTCGCGGACATGCGTACGAGTCTTGGCCGGCAAGGGGGTGCGTTAGTATAACGGCCGACCTGCGGGGCATTCCGTACCCGGGAGGAGCAGGCAGATGGAACATCGGCTGCCGGTGGGCACGCCCGGCGAGGCTGGCGGCGTACCGCTGCCGTGGGGACGGCTGCAGTTCGAGCAGATTGCCGCGGCCCTGATCGCCGATGGCCTGGTGGCCGAGCAGGACCGCGAGCGCATGCGTTTTTCCGCGCAGGGCGCACGCAACGCCAGTGAAGTGCACCCGCTGGTGCTGCTGTCCAACCTCAAGCTGGCCGCCAACGGCGGTGGCGAACTGACCCTGGAGCGCCTCACCGAGTGGCTGGCGCAGCGCACCGGCAGCCGCTACCTGCGCATCGACCCGACCCGGGTCGACGTCGCCGCGGTCACCGCGCTGGTCTCCCATGCCTACGCGCGCCGCCACCGTTTCCTGCCGTTGGCGGTGGATGCCGAGCGCGTGCTGGTGGCCACCAGCGAGCCACTGGTGCAGGAATGGCGCCGCGACCTGCAGCACCTGACCCGCCGCCGCATCGAGCTGGCGGTGGTCAACCCGCTGGACCTGCACCGCTACACCATGGAGTTCTACGGGGTGACCCGCTCGGTGCGCGGCGCCCGTGGCGACGTGCGTGGCGAAGCCAATACCACCCTGCCCAGCTTCGAACAGCTGGTGGAGCTGGGCCGCACCGGCGACGTCAATGCCGACGACCAGCACATCGTGCATATCGTGGACTGGCTGCTGCAGTACGCCTACGAGCAGCGCGCGTCGGACATCCACCTGGAGCCGCGCCGCGAAATGGGGCGCATGCGCTTCCGCATCGACGGCGTGCTGCACAAGGTGTTCGAGGTACCGCCGGCGGTGATGACCGCGGTGGTCAGCCGCATCAAGGTGCTCGGCCGCATGGACCTGGCCGAACGCCGGCGCCCGCAGGATGGCCGCATCAAGACCCGTTCGCCGGGCGGCCGCGAGGTCGAGATGCGCCTGTCGACCATGCCCACCGCCTTCGGCGAGAAGTGCGTGATGCGCATCTTCGACCCTGATGCCGCCTTCAAGAGCATCGACCAGCTCGGTTTCAGCCCGCAGGAGGCGGCGGGCTGGAATGCGCTGGTGGAGCGTCCGCACGGCATCGTGCTGGTGACCGGCCCGACCGGCTCGGGCAAGACCACCACCCTGTATTCCACGCTGAAGCGGCTGGCCACGCCGGACGTGAACGTGTGCACGGTGGAGGACCCGATCGAGATGATCGCGCCCGAGTTCAACCAGATGCAGGTGCAGACCAACATCGACCTGGATTTCGCCAGCGGCGTGCGCACGCTGCTGCGGCAGGACCCGGACATCATCATGATCGGCGAGATCCGCGACCTGGAAACCGCGCAGATGGCGGTGCAGGCCTCGCTGACCGGCCACCTGGTGCTGTCCACCCTGCATACCAACGACGCGCCCTCGGCGGTAACCCGCCTGCTCGACCTGGGCGTGCCGCACTACCTGCTGGCCAGCACCCTCAACGGCATCCTCGCCCAGCGACTGGTGCGCACGCTGTGCCCGCACTGCAAGCAGCCGCACAGCCTCGGCGCCGCCGACTGGGCGGTGCTGGCTGATAGCCATGCCGCATATCCAGATGCCGCCACGCCCTGTCGGCCGGTCGGTTGCCTGGAGTGCCGGCGCACCGGATTCCTCGGCCGCATCGGCCTGTATGAGTTGCTGCCATTGGGTTCGCGGCTGCGCGGGCAGATCCGCGCCGACATGGATCTGGCCGGTTTCAGCCGGGCTGCGCGGGCTGAAGGGCTGCGAACCCTGCGCCAGGCCGGGCTTGAAAAGGTGGCGCAGGGGCTGACTACAATCGAGGAAGTCCTGTCAGTGCTGCCGCCCCCGGATGAACCCAGCCCCGTTCCTGATCCTTGAAACCGGCCGCCCGGTACCCTCGCTGCGCCGCTACGGGCGCTTTCCGCACTGGATCCGCGTCGCCGCCGGGCTGGAAGAGCACGAGACGGTGGTGGTCGATGTCGAACACGGTGGCGCCCTGCCCGACCCACATGCCTTCGCTGGCGTGCTGGTGACCGGCTCGGCCGCCTTCGTCACCGACCACGCCGAGTGGAGCGAGCGCAGCGCCGCATGGCTGCGCCAGACCGCCCACGACGACCTGCCGGTATTCGGCATCTGCTATGGCCATCAGCTGCTGGCGCACGCGCTGGGTGGCGAGGTGGCCTACAACCCGGCCGGGCGCGAGTCCGGCACGATCGAGCTGGAACTGCAGCCGCAGGCCGCGCAGGACCCGCTGTTCCAGGGCCTGCCGCAGCATTTCGCCGCCCATGCCACCCACCTGCAGACCGTGCTGCGCGCCCCGGAAGGTGCCGAAGTGCTGGCACGCTCGCCGCTGGACGGCTGCCACGCCTTCCGCTGGGGCCGCCAGGCGTGGGGCGTGCAGTTCCATCCGGAATTCGCCACCCACCACATGCGCGGCTACGTGCGCGCCCGCGCCGACTGCATCGGCCGCCACGGCGGCTGCGCCCGCAGCATCGAGCGCGCGGTCAGCGCCGCACCGCTGGCCCGCCAGCTGTTGCGCCGCTTCGTCCGCCAGGCGCGGCTGTCTTCAGCCCAGCCGGTGGCAAAACAGGGATAATCGGCGGCACGGGCAGCCGCCCGGCCCCCTCCTGTCCTTCCCGGATGTCCATGAAAGAGATTCGCAAGCTGCCGGCCTCGGCGGGCGCCCAGTGGTTGCTGGATACGTTCTCCCTGTACCGGCGTGCGCCGCTGCAGCTGGCCCGGATCGGCCTGACCTGGCTGCTGGTGAGCTGGGTGGTGACCCTGCTGTCGACCTTGATTCCCGGCGCCGCCGGCATGGCAGTACAGCTCATGACCCTGGCCATTTCGCCGATCATGTTCGGCGGCATGCTGTATGCCGTGGGCGAGATCGACGAAGGCCGCCCGGGCCTGGCCTCGCACCTGCTGCAGCCGATCCGCGACCACCGCGTCAGCCACCTGCTGGTGCCGCTGGCGATCCAGGTGCTGGCGGTCCTGCTGCTGGGCGCGCTGTTGTTCATGATGATCGGCCGCGAGGGCTTCACCGCCTTCAGCGAGGTCATGACCAAGATGGAAGAGATCAGCCGCAGTGGCCAGCAGATCAAGCCGGATGATGCGGCCGCGCTGGTCGCCAACCTGCCGGCCAAGCGCATCGCGCTGTGGATGCTGCTGGTGTTCCTGAGCGCGGTGGCGCTGTCGCTGGCGATGTTCACCCAGCCGGCGCTGGTGGTGTTCGACAAGCAGAGCGGCATGCATGCGCTGCGCCTGAGCCTGCAGGGCTGCATCGAGAACATCGGCGCGATGTTCGTGTTCGCCGCGCTCGGCCTGATCGCCGCGTTCTGCATGTACATCCTGTTCGTGATCGTGATCCAGATCGCGATGCTGATCGGTGGCCCGCTGGCTGCGGCCTTCATCGCCCAGCTGGTGCTGACCACGGTGCTGATGCCGCTGTATGTCGGCGCGGTCTACGCCGCGTGGAAGCAGATGTTCGTGCATCGCGGCAGCCGCGCGGCCCCACCGATCCCGACCACGCCGACCTCAAGCGACGTGTTCCACGCCTGACGGAAAAAGGGGACGGAGGGGATTAAGTCGTTTATGCCCAGTGTGTGCAGCTAACGACTTAATCCCCTCCGTCCCCTTTTTTTCTTTCAGGCGGCGGGTTTCTTCACTACCGACGACGGCACCAGCCAGCGTGCGGCGTGGATGCCCAGCTCGTAGAGCAGGCACATCGGAATCGCCAACATCAGCTGCGAGACCACGTCCGGCGGGGTCAGCACTGCGGCCACCACGAAGATGCCGACGATCGCGTAGCCACGGCCTTCCTTGAACTGCTGCGGCGTCACCCAGCCCAGCAGCACCAGGATCACCATCGCCACCGGCAGTTCGAAGCTGCCGCCGAAGGCAAAGAAGATCGCCAGCACGAAATCCAGGTAGGCGTTCGCATCCGGAGTGATCGCGATCACGTCCGGGCTGAAGGTGGTCAGGAAGTGGAACACCGCCGGCAGCACCAGGAAGTAGGCAAAGGCACAGCCGGCGTAGAACAGCAGCACCGACGACACCAGCAACGGCACCGCCAGGCGCTTCTCGCGCGCATACAGGCCCGGGGCAACGAACGCCCACAGCTGGTACAGCAGCCACGGCACCGCCACGAACAGGGCCACGAAGAAAGTCAGCTTCAGCGGGGCGAAGAACGCACCGGCCGGGTTGGTGGCGATCATCGTCTGCCCGTTCGGCAGCTGCGAGACCAGCGGTTCGGCCAGCGCGTTGTAGAGCTTCTGGGTAAACGGCAGCAGCGCCAGCAGCACCACGCCCAGGCCCAGCAATGCGCGCACCAGGCGGCCGCGCAGTTCCACCAGATGTTCGACCAGCGAGCTTTCGCCGAAATCCTGTTCACTCATGGCTGGCGCTCCGGGCTGCTCTGCGGCGGCGGCGCACCGGCATCAGGGGGTGTCGCCGGCGTCGGCTCGGGAGCAACGCTCTCCTGTGCCGGCGCATCGGCGTCGGGCACGGCGTTCATGTACGGCGGAAGATCTGCGGGCGCCGGCGCGCGTACTTCCTGCGCCAGCGTATCGCCCTGCTGCTGGGCCTCCTGCGCTTCGCGGCGGATTGCTTCACCGCTGGCACGCAACTGGTTCTCGGTGTCCTGCATGCCCTGGCGCACGTCCTGCATCTGCCGCTTGATGTCCTCGGCCTGCAGTTCGCGCTCCAGTTCCTGTTTCACCGAATCCCACTGATTACGGGCACGTCGCACCCACAGGCCGGCGAAGCGGGCCGCCTTGGGCAGGCGCTCGGGACCGAGCACCACCAGGGCGACCACCGCAATCACCAGCAGCTCGCTGAAGCCGATATCAAACACCGCGACCGCTCCGGATCAGCGAGCGTTACGGTCGTGCTCGTCCTGCGCGGCGCGCGAGGCGTCCTGACTGCGCGATTCATCGCCCAGCTGCGCGTTCGGCTTGTCCTCGTCGCGCATGCCCTTCTTGAATTCCTTGACCGCCGAACCGAGATCCTTGGCGCCACTGGTCAGGCGCTTGGTGCCGAACACCAGCAGGACGATGGCCAGCACGACCAACCAATGCCAGATGCTGAAACTGCCCATAAAGACGCTCGTTACGTTAGTGATCAGGCTGTCGAGCATAGCGCACCGGGTGTCAGCCGGCGCGCGTGACGAAAGTCAGTTTCCGCCCAGCGTTTCCGTGCGGATTTCGCCGTCGTTGACCGGCTGGAAGCCCTGCTGCTGCGGCGGCGGGTTCTGCGGCACGTTCTGCAGCGGTGCGGTAGTGGCTTCGGCCGGGGCGGCCGGCGCTGCCTGAACAGGCGCCGGAGCAACCGCCGGGGCCGCTGCCGGACGCGGCGCGTTACCGCCGTTGCCGCTGCGGTTGTTACGCGCGGCGTAGGTGGCCTCTTCCAGGCGGTCGCGGAACGTGACCACATCCATCGACGGCGAACCGGCCGCGCGGCCTTCGAAGATCATGCGCGGCGTGGTGTTGCTGCCGTAGGCGTCCAGATTGGCGGCATCGTCGATCTGCAGCACCGCACCATCCAGGGCGACACCGGCGAACAGGCCGCGGGCGCGCGACCAGGACCAGATCTCGGCCTTCAGCTGACCGTCGGTGGCGGCGGCGGCATTGCGGCCGACCGGGCCGGCGGCGACACCCGCATCGGCGCCCAGCGTGAACTTGCCGTTGACCAGGTTGTCCAGGCTCCGGTCGTTGCGGAACACCAGCACCACATCGGAGGACTGCACGCCGGCCTGGAAGCCGATACTGCCGCCGGTGAGCTTCACGAACACCGGGTTGGACCAGGCACCGTTGGGCATGCGCACGGACATCAGGCCGTGGCCACGACGACCGCCAATGACCAGACCGGCCTTGATCGTGTCGGGAATGACGATGACCGCGCGGCCTTCGTCGAGCAATTTGTCCGGAATGCCCTGTTCAGGGATTTCCTGGATTTCAGCCAGCACGCGCACGGCATTGCGGGCACGCTGGTCTTCCTGCGGTCCGGCCATGGCCTGGCTGGACAGCAGGCTGGCGGCGATCAGCAGGGCTTGGATCGGGCGACGCATGGCAGGCTCCAGAAGTCAGTCCATAGGAAGATATAGCAAGTGACTGAAATTAGTAGTGTTGTCATGAATCCCCAATGAGCGTTCCCTGCTCACATTGATGCGCGCTATGCCTGCAATCCGAACCCTGCATCCCGGCGCGGCACCGGATCGGCGACAATACCGCTCATGCTCGACGCACCCGATACCGCCGTGCTGGCGGTCAACCTAGGCACGCCCGAGACGCCGACGGCCCCCGCCGTACGCCGTTACCTGGCTGAATTCCTGTCCGACCCCCGCGTGGTCTCGATCCCGGCACTGCTGTGGCAGCCGTTGCTGCGCGGACTGATCCTGCCGCTGCGCAGCAGCCGTTCAGCGGCCAAGTACGCCCAGGTCTGGCTGCCGGAGGGCTCTCCGCTGATGGTGCATACGCGCCAGCTGGCGCAGGCCATGCAAGCGCTGTTGCCGACCCTGACGGTGCGCCATGCAATGCGCTATGGCGAACCGGCGCTGGCCAGCGAACTCGACCGGCTGGCGGCCGACGGTGCGCGCCGCATCGTGGTGCTGCCGCTGTACCCGCAGTACTCCACCACCACCACCGCCTCGGTCGAAGACCGCGTCGATGCCTGGCAGCGCCGCAATCCGGGCGTGACCGTGAGCCTGGTACGCGACTATTCGGTCGATCCGGGCTGGGTCGACGCCGTTGCCGGCTCGATCCGCCGCTACTGGGAACAGCACGGTCGTGGCCAGAAACTGATGTTCTCCTTCCACGGCATTCCGCAGCGCCTGGCCGATGCCGGCGATCCGTATCCGCAGCGCTGCGAGGCCAGTGCGCAGGCCATCGCCAAGGCGCTGGAGCTGGGCAGGGACGACTGGCAGATGGGCTATCAGTCGCGCTTCGGCCGCGAGCGGTGGCTGCAGCCGTATGCCGAGCCCAGCCTGTGGGCGCTGGCCGAATCCGGCGTGAAGCAGATCGACGTGGTGTGTCCGGGCTTCGCCACCGACTGTCTGGAGACGCTGGAAGAAGTGGCACTGGGCTTCACCGAAACACTGGCCGAGCGCGGCGCGACGATGCGCTACATCCCCTGCCTCAACGCCGAACCGGAGCACGCGCGTGCGCTGGCACGGCTGGCCGTGGCGTCACTGGCATGAGCCTGCAGCCGTTTGAACTCGAGGTCGGTGGCGCGCGCGTCGCCGGCCTGCGCAACTACGGTGATGGCCCGCGCGTGCTGGCCCTGCATGGCTGGCTCGACAACGCGGCCAGCTTCGTGCCGCTGGCGCCGCACCTGTCGTCGTTGCAGCTGGTGGCCATCGACCTGCCCGGCCACGGCCACAGCGCGCATCTGCCGGCCGGTGCCAGCTACACCACGGCCGCCGCCATCTGTCACGTACTCGACGTCGCCGACGCGCTGGGCTGGGACCGTTTCAGCCTGCTTGGCCATTCGATGGGCGCCGGCATCGCCAGCCTCACCGCCTCGGTCAGCGACCGTGTCGAACGGCTGGTGGCGATCGAAGCACTCGGCGGCCTGCGTGGTCCTGAGGAAGAAACCGCCAACCGCCTGCGCGAACATGTAAATGCCACACGCGCACTGGCACGCAAGCAGCTGCGCGTGTTCCCCGACCTCGCCGCGCCGATCCGCGCGCGGATGATGACCAACCAGCTCAGCGAGCGCTGTGCACGGCTGCTGGTCGAGCGCGGCGTGGAGCCGGTCGAAGGTGGTTACCGCTGGTGCAGCGACCCGCGCCTGATGCTGCCCACTGCGATCCGCCTCAGCGAAGGCCAGATCGACAACCTGCTGCAGGCCATCGCCTGCCCGACGCAGGTGATCTACGCCACACCGGCGCAGTCGTACTATCCCGAGCCGATGCGCAGCGATCGCCTGCAGCACCTGCGCGATGGCCGTCTGGCGGTGTTTGCCGGCAACCATCACCTGCACATGGAAGACCCGGAACAGATCGCGGGCGTGATCCTGCACTTCTTCAGCAACGGCAACGCCGGCTGAGCAAACGTATCCGCGCGCTTCACTCCGCGCGTTTGCGGCCGATACATCAGTTGCGGGCCCCTGCGTCCGCAGCACGCAGGTCCGGTCGGGCCTGCGGCGTGTGTCTGGTTCTGCAAGGAAGTCCGCATGCCCGCTCTGCTGCACCGTCACCCACAGGACGTGGCCACGGTGTCCCGTCTCCGCGTCGCTGATCGCGCCGCATTCCCCGAGTTCCCGGCTCGCGCCCTGCTCACGCACTCCTGCGTGCGCCGCGGCGTGGCTGTTGTCGTTTGCTGATCCAGGAGTCGCCGATGTCCGTTGCATCCTCCCGTCCCCCCGATACCGCCCGCATGCCGCATCTGCAGCAGCTCGCGCGCCGCGCTGACCGTCGACTGCTGATCGGCAGCGCGGCGTTGGCTGTGGCTGGCCTCGTGCTCGCCCTGCGTGGGCCCCACGTACCGGGCGCTGCGTTGGCCGCGGCCGCCGTACTGCCCGCCCTCTGGCTGGCCGGTCCACAGGCGGGCCGGGCCGTCGCCCGCAATGGCCAGGCATTGCTGTTGTCGCTGCAGCTGGCCTTGTTGTGCGCGATCGTCAGCCTGTCACCGGCATTGCCGATTGCGCTGTTGCTGGGCGTGCTGCTCAGCCACCGCGATCGCCTGCCGGTATGGCTGGCCGGTGGTGTTGGCACCCTCGCCCTGCTGGTACCGCTGCTGCACGGCGCAGCCGTGGGACCGACGTTGCTGCAGGCGGGCCTGTTCGCCAGCCTGACCGTGTTCCTCGGCCAGGTCGCGCTGCGCCTGCGCCAGCAGACCGAGGCACTTGGCCACGGCCCACGCCGCCTGGCGGCACTGGCGCGCGATATCGCGACGGGCACCGATCTGAGCGCACATGCGGATACCGCGGCCTATGCACCCGGTTCGCTGGCCCATGCACTGGCCGATACCGCCCGCCACGTACAGGCGCAGCGTGGGCGCGAGGCTGACGCGCATGCCGAGAATGCGCAGATCCGCCAGGCGCTCGACGCCTCGCGCACCGCGATGATGATTGCCGACAACGACCACGTGATCCGTTACGTGAACCGCTCGGTGGTGGCCCTGCTGCGCAACCAGCAGGCAACACTGCGCCAGGCCTTCCCCGACTTCGACGCCGAGCGCCTGGTCGGCAGCAGCATCCACCGCTTCCACGCCAACCCGGACCGCATCCGCGCGATCCTCAATGGCCTGCAGGTCACGCACAACGGCAAGGTGCAGATCGGCCCGGTGCACTTCGCGCAGGTGGTCACCCCGGTGTTCGATGCGCAGGGCGTGCGCCTGGGCTTCGCCGTGGAATGGCATGACCGCACCCATGAACTCGCGCTGGAAAACGCCGTGGCCGGCATCGTCGCTGCGGCAGCGGCCGGTGATCTCGACCAGCGCCTGCAGGCCACTGAAGGTGCCAGTTTCCTCGATGGGCTGACCGGTGGCATCAACCAGCTGCTCGATACGCTCGGCAGCACCGTCAACGAAGTGCGGCAGATGCTCTCGGCACTGGCCAATGGCGATCTGGACCGGCGCATGCACGGCGAGTATCACGGTGCTTTCGCTGCCATCCAGCGCGATGCGAATGCCACGGCCGGTCAGTTGGCACGCATGGTCGGTCGCATCCAGGAATGTGCGGCGTCGATCAGTACCGCCGCCAGCGAGATTGCCGCCGGCAACGGCGCGTTGTCCGAGCGCAGCGAGCGCCAGGCCGCGCACCTGCAGGAGACCGCAGCATCGATGGAGGAACTCACCGCCACCGTGCGCCAGAACGCCGCCCATGCTCGTGAGGCCAGTGCGTTGGCAGCTTCCACGCAGAGCGCTGCCAGTGACGGCAACACAGCCATGCAGCGCGTGGTGAATACCATGCAGGCCATCGAAGGTGCCTCGAAGCGGATCGGCGACATCACCGGCGTCATCGACGGCATTGCCTTCCAGACCAATATCCTGGCCTTGAACGCAGCCGTGGAGGCGGCACGCGCCGGCGAACAGGGCCGAGGCTTCGCGGTCGTGGCCAGCGAGGTGCGGGTACTGGCGCAGCGCTCTGCGGCGGCGGCCCAGGAGATCAAGAAGCTGATCGACGAAGCCGGCCGCCAGGTGGGTGAGGGTGCCCAGCTGGTAGCTGACGCCGGCCAACGCATGCAGGGCATTGTTGGCGGCGTGGAGGATGTCAGCCACCTGATGCGCGAGATTTCCGCGGCGTCGCAGGAGCAGTCGATCGGCATTGAGCAGATCAACCAGACCGTGGTGCAGATGGATCAGGCCACACAGCAGAATGCCGCGCTGGTGGAGGAAGCTACCGCCGCCGCACGCGAGCTGCAGAGCCAGGCCGGCACACTGACCGAAGCGGTTTCGGTGTTCCGCCAGCAGGAACCGCACGAGGTCTCGCAGGCCGCCTGATCCGGGCCTTCAGTTCGATCCTGATCAAGACGGCGCCCGCAAGGCGCCGTCTTTTTGTTGCGTAGGCCTTGCTGCCAGTAGCTGCCAACCTTGGTTGGCGCCGTGGTTCCTCACGGAGGGCATCCACGCATGGCGTGGATCTACTGGTAGTGCCGGCCGCTGGTCGGCAATCACAGCCACGCGCACTGTCTGGGCCTGCTGCCGGGGTTGGCACCGATCTTTGCAGGGACAGCCCATCCACGCACGGCGTGGATCTACTGTGGGTCCGCATGCCCTCGGTAGACGCCAACCTTGGTTGGCGCTGTGGCTACCCGCGGAGAATATCCGCGTATGGCCTGGATCTAACGGGCGATGTAACGCCATCGGGTTGCCGGCCAGCGGCCGGCACTACCCGCATTTCGCGCGCACAAAGAAAAACCCCGCTGCGTGAGCAGCGGGGTTTTTTGGGTATAAACCCTGGCGATGACCTACTCTCGCATGGCTTGAGCCACACTACCATCGGCGCAGCTGCGTTTCACTTCCGAGTTCGGGATGGGATCGGGTGGTTCCACAGCGCTAATTTCACCAGGGAGGCGGTTGGAGCGTCGCCATCCGATACAGCTGGATAAGGCGCCTGCCTCTCGTAGTTCTTGTGACGTAGCGTGCACTTGGATGCTCTTACGACGCTGTCGTAAAGCCAAGGCAACTTGAGGTTATATGGTCAAGCCTCTCGGATCATTAGTATCAGTTAGCTCAATACATTGCTGTACTTACACACCTGACCTATCAACCACGTAGTCTACATGGTTCCTTCAGGGGGCTTGTGCCCCGGGAGATCTCATCTTGAGGCGCGCTTCCCGCTTAGATGCTTTCAGCGGTTATCGCTTCCGAACATAGCTACCCGGCAATGCCACTGGCGTGACAACCGGAACACCAGAGGTTCGTCCACTCCGGTCCTCTCGTACTAGGAGCAGCCCCTCTCAAATCTCCAACGCCCATGGCAGATAGGGACCGAACTGTCTCACGACGTTCTGAACCCAGCTCGCGTACCACTTTAAATGGCGAACAGCCATACCCTTGGGACCGACTACAGCCCCAGGATGTGATGAGCCGACATCGAGGTGCCAAACACCGCCGTCGATATGAACTCTTGGGCGGTATCAGCCTGTTATCCCCGGAGTACCTTTTATCCGTTGAGCGATGGCCCTTCCATACAGAACCACCGGATCACTAAGTCCTAGTTTCCTACCTGCTTGATCCGTCGATCTTGCAGTCAAGCACGCTTATGCCTTTGCACACAGTGCGCGATGTCCGACCGCGCTGAGCGTACCTTCGAGCTCCTCCGTTACTCTTTAGGAGGAGACCGCCCCAGTCAAACTACCCACCATACACGGTCCCCGACCCAGATAATGGGCCCAGGTTAGAACGTCAAGCACGACAGGGTGGTATTTCAAGGATGGCTCCACTGCAGCTAGCGCCACAGTTTCATAGCCTCCCACCTATCCTACACAGACGAACTCAACGTTCAGTGTAAAGCTATAGTAAAGGTTCACGGGGTCTTTCCGTCTTGCCACGGGAACGCTGCATCTTCACAGCGATTTCAATTTCACTGAGTCTCGGGTGGAGACAGCGCCGCTGTCGTTACGCCATTCGTGCAGGTCGGAACTTACCCGACAAGGAATTTCGCTACCTTAGGACCGTTATAGTTACGGCCGCCGTTTACTGGGGCTTCGATCAAGAGCTTCGCCTTGCGGCTGACCCCATCAATTAACCTTCCAGCACCGGGCAGGCGTCACACCCTATACGTCCACTTTCGTGTTTGCAGAGTGCTGTGTTTTTGATAAACAGTCGCAGCGGCCTGGTTACTGCGACCCTCTTCAGCTATAGCTCGCACGAGCCACAAAAAAAGGGTGCACCTTCTCCCGAAGTTACGGTGCCATGTTGCCTAGTTCCTTCACCCGAGTTCTCTCAAGCGCCTGAGAATTCTCATCCTACCCACCTGTGTCGGTTTACGGTACGGTCTGCGTAAGCTGAAGCTTAGGAGCTTTTCCTGGAAGCGTGGTATCAGTGACTTCGTCTTAAAGACTCGTCTCGGTGCTCGGTCTTAAAGGATCCCGGATTTGCCAAAGATCCAAACCTACCGCCTTTCCCCAGGACAACCAACGCCTGGTACACCTAACCTTCTCCGTCCCTCCATCGCACTTACGCGAGGTGCAGGAATATTAACCTGCTTCCCATCGACTACGACTTTCGTCCTCGCCTTAGGGGCCGACTCACCCTGCGCCGATTAACGTTGCGCAAGGAAACCTTGGGCTTTCGGCGTGCGGGTT
>NZ_CM151117.1:4570000-4639789 GCF_056480785.1 Stenotrophomonas sp. 99219_Sma
GTGCCGATGGCGCTGGCCGCCGGCATGCTGGCCGGGGTGCTGCTGCGCTTCGGCCTGGACGTGTTCGTGGCCATGAACACCCAACTGGTACTGGCGCTGGCCATGTTCGCCACCTGGCTGGGCGGACGCCGCCTGTTCCCGCGCTATGCGGTCATCGCCACCCTGCTGGTCGGCATCGCGGTGGCGGCCAGCCGTGGCCTGCTGCACGCACAGCAGGTGCAGCTGCAACTGGCAGTACCGCAATGGGTGACCCCATCCCTGTCCTGGACTGCAGTGGCTGGCATCGCCCTGCCCCTGTTCGTGGTCACCATGGCCTCGCAGAACATTCCGGGCGTGGCGGTGATGCGCGCATCCGGCTACGAAGCACCGGTGTCGCCACTGATCGGCTGGATCGGTGTGGTCAACACGCTGCTGGCCCCCTTCGGTGCCTATGCGCTCAACCTCGCTGCAATCACCGCCGCGATCTGCATGGGCCGCGATGCGCATGAGGACCCGGCACGACGCTATACCGCAGCGATGGCGGCCGGCGCCTTCTACATTGTCGTCGGGCTGTTCGGCGCCACCGTGGCCGCACTGTTCGCGGCGTTCCCGAAAGAGCTGGTGGCCTGCGTGGCCGGTATCGCGCTGTTCGGCACCATCGCCAACAGCCTGGCCAGTGCGCTGGCAGTAGAGCGGGACCGCGAGGCGGCACTGGTCACCTTTCTGGTCACCGCCTCGGGCGTCTCGCTGGCCGGCATCGGTTCGGCGTTCTGGGGGCTGGTGGCCGGAGCCCTGTGCCTGCTGGTACTGCGGCCACGCCAGGCCGGCTGATCCGGCCTAACCCGCCAATGCAGCGCCGACCGTACTTAGCACCACCGCGATGACGATGGCGATCAGTGTAGCGACCACGCTGGTGCCGCCGCGTGCAGTCAGCTCGCTGCGCAGCCGTGTGTCATCACCGCCGGTCACGGTACGGGCCTGGGCGATCAGGCGCTGGCAGTGTGCCAGGTACCAGCTGTTGCCAAAGATGCCGGTGGTGATGCTGAGCGCGAAGGTGATGACCAGCGACAGGCCATCCGGCACATCCAGCAAGGTCTCCACCACACTGATCAGCAGCAGCAGGCCAGCCCACATCGCCGCCAGGCGGTACATCTTGCGGTACATCATCCAGATCAGGCCGAGCAGGAAGGCCGGCCAGTGCCAGGTGCCACTGCCCGTGGCGATGCCCTGATCCAGCCGCCAGCGCTGGCGATAGATCGGGAAGTTGCCACCGACCACGCTGGCGTACAAGGCCATCTCGCCCTCCAGCCCGGCAGCCGCAGCCACATCCGGTGCAGCGACCGGCGCACGATAGGGGTCGGACGGATCGCCGACACTCGACGCGATGCCCTCAGCCGCGGGCGCTGCGTCGATATCCAGGACCGGAGCCACCTCGACCTGCGTTGAGGCCTGATCCAGCTCCGCCAACGGCCGCCACGAGGGCATGCCCTCGCACCAGAGCAGCGTTCGCGCCGTGACCGTCCCTTCCCGCTGCAGCTGGCGAAGACCGGCCAGATCCACCGGCCCACTGCTCTGCCTGCCATTGGCGTACCACCATTGTGCTTCCTGCATGTTTTCCGTCCTTGCTACTGCATCGACAAACTGAAACCGCTGCCAGCGCCTACAGCGCGGTACTGGCCAGGGTCTGCACCAGTTGATGGCGCTCACCCGGCGCAAGCGTAATCTGCTCCGGGCCTGCGTTGGCCACTTCCAGGCAAACGTAATCGTGCCAGCCATCGCCGACATCGGCCATTTTCGCTGCCGCCTCCGCACCGGGATTCCAGGCCACCAGCGTCTGGCTGCCTTCGCTGCGGATCTCGATCCGCCGCTGCAGTACGGGATCACGCAGCACGTAATGGCCGCCGGCACCGGTATAGATGCGATCGCTGCGACCGGGGTCACGCGGATCGCGCAATGACCACGGTCCCTGTTGCAGGCGAAGCTGCGCATAGTCCTCGTACTTGTCCAGGTACTGCAGGCCGTCGAGGCCCTCGACCTCGACCTGGTTGGCATCGCCCACCCGGAAATAGCTGTGCAGGGCCTGGGTGAAGGTCACCGGCGAGGTTCCGGTGTTTTCGGTGACGAGCTGCTGACGCAGCTGGCGGCCGATGCGCAACTGCATCTGCAGGCGCAGGCCGGGATCGGCGCAGGGTGCAGGTGCCAACTGCAGCTCGACCTCACCGTCATCGCTCTGGCTGGCCTGCAGAAGCTCCCAACGCGCGGTGCGCACCAGGCCATGCGCGGGCACATCATTGTTCTGGCCCTGGCGGCCGAACCACGGCCAGCACACCGGGACGCCACCGCGGATGGGCGTGGGCAGCTCGGCGCGCGTGGGCGAAAGCCACAGTACATCGGGCTGCCCATCGGGAATGAACGACAGCAGCTGTCCGCCGAACACGCTGATGACCGCCGTCGCGCTGGGGGTGCGCACGTGCCAGGCCTCCAGCCCGTGATACAGGCCGCTGCTGATGTCCGGATCCGACTGCATGCGATGACGCTCCTTGAAGACCGCGGCGATGATGTCGCGGTCAGCGTGCCTGGGGCAAGGCCTTCTGCGCAGCGGGTGCGATGGCGGCCGCCTCTTCCTGCAGCGCGCGCAGGATGCGCTGGCCGGCACGCCCATCGGCATTGGCCCAGCCCAGGCGCTGCTGCTCGGACTGGATCGCGCGACGGGTGGCGGTACCGATCATGCCGTCGGCGGTACCGATGTCGTGGCCACGCGCCAGCAGCAGGGTCTGCAGCTGACGGCGTTCATCGCGGCCGATGCCGGGATCATCGGTCGGCCAGGCGGTGGCCAGCTCATTGCCGCCACGCAGCTGGTCGGCCAGCGTGGCGATCGCCAGCGCATAGCTTTCGGCGGCGTTGTAGCTGTAGATCGCGTCGTAGTTGCGGAACACCAGCAACGCCGGGCCCTTGTTGCCGGCCGGCAGCAGCAGGGCGGCGCGCGCATCCGCCGGCAGGTTGGCCGGAGCCAGCACACTGCCATCCAGCGCGGTCAGGCCCTGCGCACGCCAGTCGGCCAGGGCGCGACGCTGGGTACGTCCGGCCTGGCTGGCGTTGAAGCCAGCGGGAACAAGAACTTCCATGCCCCACGGCTCGCCACTGCGCCAGCCGGCACGCTTGAGGTAGTTGGCAGTGGAGGCCAGCGCATCGGGAATGCTGCCGACCAGATCGCGGCGGCCATCGCCATCACCGTCCACGGCGATGCGTGCGTAGGTGCTGGGCATGAACTGCGTATGCCCGAAGGCACCGGCCCAGGAACCGGTGAGGCCCTGTGCCTGCAGGTCGCCGCGGTCGATCAGCTTGAGCAGTGCCAGCAATTCACCGCGGAAGAAGGGTTGGCGACGGCCGGCGCAGGACAGCGTGGCCAGTGACTGCAGCAGGGGGCGCTTGCCGAACACGCGGCCGTAGTCGCTCTCCACGCCCCAGACCGCGACGATGGTGGCCGGATCGACGCCGTACTGCGCCGACACTCGATCGAGCAGGTCGCGATGCTGCTGCAGCATGGCGCGACCATCAGCCACGCGCTGGCGATCGACCAGCGCGGCCAGGTAGTCCCAGATCGGCGTGGTGAATTCCGGCTGCGCGTCGAGCAGGCCGAGCACGCTGGGGTCCGGGGTGAGGCCGGCGGTGATTTCGTTGAAGCGCTCGGCGCTGATGCCCTGGCTGGCGGCCGTGGCCTGCAGGCCCGAAAGGCAGCGGCTGAAGGCCAGATCGACGCTGGCATCCGGTGCTGCAGGCAGCGCGGGGGGCGAGGCGAGAGCGGCCGCCAGGCCGAGGGTGGTCAGAATGGGCATGGCGTCCTCCGTGTTGCCGTTGCACGGCCATCTTAGGGGTAGCGGTGCTGCAGAACCTGAAGGGGTACCGGCTGGCCGGCCGCCCTAGATGGCACGCAGCAGGCGCAGGCCGTAGGCGGGACTGTCGGCATTCCAGCGCTGCGTGACCTGCAGGCCCGCGTGCTGCAGCAGCGCCTCGAAGCTGTCGTCGGTGTACTTGTGGCTGTACTCCACACGGATCGGTTCGTCGGCGGCGAAGTGGAAGGTGCGGCCGTCCAGATGCATATCCTGCGCCCAGCGGCTGACCAGATCGGTTTCGATGCGCAGCCGCGCGGTGCTGTAGCAGGCACGGTGGTGGAAGCCGTCGAGGTCGAAGTCGCTGCCGATCTCGCGATTGAGCCGGGCCAGCAGGTTGAGAGTGAACGCGGCGGTGACGCCCTGCGCGTCGTTGTAGGCCGCTTCGATCAGAGCCGGGTCCTTGTGCAGATCGATGCCGACCAGGGCCAGGCCGTCGCGGCCCATCGTCTGGCGCATCGCCCGCAGCAGTGCGACCGCGTCTTCGCCTTCAAAGTTGCCCAGCGTGGAACCGGGGAAGAACAGCAGCCGTCGCGCGGGTTCGCGCTCGGGCATGGGAACGGCGACGGGGCGGGTGAAGTCGGCACAGACCGGCAGCATCTCCACCTCCGGCAACGCCGGCGCCAGATGATCGATGCTGGACAGCAGCGCGGCCCGCGAGATTTCAATCGGCGTATAGGCCACCGGGTCGTGAAGTGCGGCCAGCAGCAGCGCGGTCTTGCGTCCGCTGCCGCTGCCCAGCTCCACCACGTGCAGACGCGGGCCAACGCTGCGGGCGATGTCCGGCAGCACACGCTTAAGCAGGGCCAGCTCGGTGCGCGTGGGGTAGTACTCGGGGGTCTGCGTGATCTGCTCGAACAGTCGCGAGCCACGCGCATCGTAGAAGTACTTGGACGGCAGCTGGCGCGGCGTACGTGAGAGTCCGGCCACTACGTCGGAGAGGATCTGCTGCCGCCCGGGGGTGAGATCGGTCAATGCCTGCAGCGCGTCATGCACGGTGCTCATGTGAGGTCCCTGGCCAGGCGCAGCCCGGAGAACTGCCAGCGCGCCGGCGGCATGAAGAAGTTGCGGTAGCTGGCGCGCACATGGCCGCGGGGTGTCGCGCAGCTGCCGCCACGCAGCACCCACTGCCCGCACATGAACTTGCCGTTGTACTCACCGAGGTTGCCGGCGAAGGGACGGAAGCCCGGATAGGCGCCATACGCGCTGTGGGTCCACTCCCAGACATCGCCGAACAGCTGCCGTATTCCACTGCCCTGCGATGCCTGCGGGTGCAGCCGGTCGTCGTCAGCGAAATGGCCGCGCAGCGGCTGCGACGCAGCGGCGGCTTCCCATTCGTACTCGCTGGGCAGGCGCGCGCCGGACCAGCGGGCGCAGGCATCGGCCTCGTAGTAGCTGAGGTGGCAGACCGGCGCGTGCGGATCCAGTTCGCGCCAACCGCCCAGGGTGTACTCGCGCTGCAGGGCGTCATCCCAGTACAGCGGGTGCTGCCAGCCCTCGGCTTCGCGCAGCGCCCAGCCTTCGCTGAGCCACCAGCGCGGTTCGCGATAGCCACCGGCGTCGATGAAGGCCCGATACTCGGCATTGCTGACGGGACGCTCGGCCAATGCGTGCGCGGGGAGCAGCACGCGGTGCGCTGGCGATTCGTTGTCGTAGGCGAACGCGGCCTGCTGCGGCCATGCCGCGGCGCCGACCGTGACGATGCGCTCGGGTGATTCGATCCAGCCCTGCGCACTGGCAGCGCTGGTGGCAGGCTGCAGGTCCTCGCGGTAGGCGGGCTGCAATGGGTTGCACCAGAACGCATGCTTGATGTCGGTGAGCAGCAGTTCCTGGTGCTGCTGCTCGTGCTGCAGGCCCAGCTGCAGATGTTGCAGTGCCTGTTCATCGAGATCGCCCGCCGCCAACCGCGATTGCACCTGCGCATCGACCTGCTGGCGGTAGTCTCGCACCTGCTGCAGCGACGGGCGCGACAGCAACCCGCGCTGTGGCCGCGCATGCGCCGGGCCGATGCTCTTGTAGTAGCTGTTGAACAGGTAGTCCCAGCCCGGGTCATGCGCTGGCGCGGTGCCGAAACCCGCCAGCACGAAGCGTTCGAAGAACCAGGTGGTGTGGGCCAGGTGCCATTTGCTCGGGCTGGCGTCAGCCATGCTCTGCAGCATGGCGTCCTCGGCACTGAGCGGCGCGGCCAACTGCAGGCTGCGCGTCCGTACA
The DNA here is from genome assembly GCF_056480785.1 of Stenotrophomonas sp. 99219_Sma. NCBI lineage: Bacteria > Pseudomonadati > Pseudomonadota > Gammaproteobacteria > Lysobacterales > Lysobacteraceae > Stenotrophomonas > Stenotrophomonas sp. 99219_Sma. The sequence continues at coordinate 4,576,081 of NZ_CM151117.1, forward strand.
TGGGCGAACTGGCGGGCGAGATCGTGCTGCGGGGCAGCGACGGCGGCGGGTACGCTGTCCATGTGGGCAGCATCGGCGCTGGATGGTGAGTGCGACGTCATGGTTCGGCATCACTTCGTTCACATGGATGAGCCTGCCGCATTCAAGAAGCCACCACGAACGCCGCTAACGGCAATGCTGCGGCCGCGTCGTCACCGCGCTGGAATTCCTGCTTGCCCCTGCATCCGCTCCGCCAGCCTGCGCATTACCTGTTCGTGCTGCCTGCCGTGCTGGTTGCCGTGGTGGTGTGGACCGCATTGGATACCGCAGACGTGGCCAGCCCGGCGCAGCGCATCCTGCCCTGGCTGCTGGCCTGCCTCGGTGCCGGCCTGGCCCTGCTCTACCACCAGGTGCGCACGTTGTGCCTGCTGATGGTTGTGGCGGTGATGTTCGCGCTGCTGCACCAGGACGTCGCTGGCTACCTGCGCAATGGCCATGTCACCACGCTGACACCGCTGCGCTTCCACGCCATCTCGGCCTGGTTGCCGCTGTTGTCTGCCGGCCTTGCGTTGTGGCCGGAGCGCGGACGGCGGCGCCAGGACCTGCTGCTGCGCGGTATTGCCAGCGGCACCGCGGTGATGATCTTCCTGCTGCTAGCCACACAGCAGCCGCGCGGCATGCACGATCTGCTGTCGAACCGTCACTGGGCCTGGATTCCCGCCGACTGGAACGCGCTGGCGCAGCTGCCGGCGCTGCTGTTCCTGCTGGCGACCGCAGCGTTGGGCTGGCAGGCGTGGCGGCATCCTCGGCCACTGCACACGGCGATGCTGCTGGCCCTGCTGTGCCTGTGGTGGATGCTGCCGCGGATCTTCCTGCACCCTGTACTGCTGCCGGCGCTGAGCAGCGCCGCCCTGCTGCTGATGCTGGGCGCGATGCTGCAGGAGTCCTTCCACATGGCCTTCCGCGATGAGTTGACCGGCCTGCCGGGGCGACGGGCATTCAACGAGACCCTGCAGCGGGCACGCGGCACCTACAGCATCGCGATGGTGGACGTGGACCACTTCAAATCATTCAACGACACCCATGGCCACGACACCGGAGACGATGTACTGCGCCTGGTGGCCTCGCGGCTGGCGCGGGTGGGCGACGGTGGCCGTGCATTCCGCTATGGCGGTGAGGAGTTCGCGGTGGTGTTCCTGGACCGCTCGGCGGCGGCCTGCATGGATGCCGTGGAGGCGCTGCGGCAGAGCATCGAGGAGACCCGCATGCAGCTGCGCGACCGCAGCACCCGCAGCCGCGATGACGAAGCCGGCCGCCAGCAGCGCGGACGCGGTGGCAGCGGCCAGGTGGTACAGGTGACAGTGAGCATCGGCCTGGCCGACAGCCATGTGGATCCGCGCCCGATGGCGGTGGTCAAGGCCGCCGACCAGGCGCTGTACGTGGCCAAGGACGGGGGGCGCAACCAGGTGCACGCACATGCCGGCCAGCGCGTGCTGGCCGTGCGTGGCGGCTGAGGCTCAGACCGCGTCGAGGTAGTACCAGCGGCCGTCGATGCGCTGGAAGCGGCTGTGTTCGGTCATCTTGACCGCACTGCCGCCGCCGACGCGATAGCGCGCGGTGAAGCGGACATCGGCGCTATCGGCACCGGTGACGGTGTGCTCGTGCACGGTCAGGCCCAGCCAATGGGTACGCTGGCCGGGTGCTTCATCCAGTGACAGCTCGGCCGGACGCGTGTCCGGGTGCCAGCTCTGGCGCAGGTAGTCAGCCAGACCGCGCACGTAGGCGCTGTAACGCGAACGCATCAGGCGCTCGGCGTCGGGCGCGGCTTCACCGGTGTGGAAACGGCCGCAGCAGGCGGCATAGTCGGCGGGCAGGCCACAGGGACAGGGATCGGCGGGTTTTCGGCTCATGCCGGCATTGTCGCCGGGTTGCGCGGATTGATCCACGCGCGGCACGGGCCAGCTGAAGCAGGACAGGCGTATGCTGTCGCGCCCCCACCTTGATTGATCGCCGTGCTGGAACTGGTTCCCCCTGAGTTGTGGTGGCTGGTGGTGATCGCCTTCATCGCCGGTCTTGTGGATGCCGCCGTGGGTGGCGGTGGCCTGGTGCAGCTGCCCGGCCTGTTCACGGTGCTGCCGCAGCAGACGCCGGCGATGCTGTTCGGTACCAACAAGTTCAGTTCGATGTTCGGCACCGGTGCGGCTGCCTGGCGCTATGCGCGCAACGTGCGCTTCCCGTGGAAGCCGGTGCTGTTCGCGGCCGGCACCGCCTTCATCTTCTCCTTCGCCGGGGCCACCGCGGTGAGCCTGCTGCCCAAGGACGCGGTGCGCCCACTGGTGCTGGTGCTGCTGATCGCGATGCTGGCCTACACGTTGTGGAAAAAGGACTTCGGTGCGCTGCACCGGCCGCAGGAGATCGGCCGCCGCGAGCTGGTGATCGCGCTGGCGATCGGTGCAGCGATCGGCTTCTACGATGGCTTCTTCGGGCCGGGCACCGGCAGCTTCCTGATCTTCCTGTTCGTGCGCTTCTTCGGCCTGGATTTCCTGCGCGCGTCGGCCGCGTCGAAGGTGGTGAACCTGGCGACCAATGTGGCGGCGATCTCGTTCTTCGTGCCGACCGGCAACATCCTTTGGCTGTTCGCGCTGCCGATGGCGGCGGCCAACATCATCGGTTCGGTGGTGGGCACGCGGTTGGCGCTGAAGGGCGGCACGCCGTTCATCCGCAAGCTGTTCGTGGGGCTGGTGGTGGTGCTGATCGCGCGGATGGCGTGGGATACGTTCCGCGGAGCGTGAGTGCGGTTGCCGGCCAGCGGCCGGCACTACCGGGTCATGAACCCCGCCCATGGGTAGTGCCGGCCGCTGGCCGGCATTCCCATTCAATCGGCCGGGTCAGGCCTCCGCTTCTTCCGGTTCGTTGGCCTGCTGGCGGCTGCGCTCGGGCAGCTTCAGGCGCTTGCCTTCTTCGTCGTACTCGATCAGCAGCACGCCGGAGTCGTGGCGGCCGCTGATTTCGACGAAGCAGGCACCGCCGATGAACGGTTCCAGCGTCATCACCGACTTCAGCGGGGTGGCCACCACCATCTGGAAGCCGAAGTTGTCGAAGATGTTCATCGCCAGTGCGGTGAACTCGTTGTCGGCCTTGTCGAAGGCTTCGTCAAGCACGACCGCGGCGTAGCTGGGCAGCTGGCTGTCAGCGCCGCCGAGCTGGTAGCGCAGTGCCGCAGCCAGGCAGGTGGTGGCCAGTTTCTGGCGCTGGCCGCCGGACTTGCCGGCGCCGCTGCGGTAGATCTCGACCTGCTGGCGCGTTTCCGCATCCAGCTCGACGCCGATGAACTCCACGTGCATGCGCACGTCCAGCACCAGTTCGCGCCAGCGCTTGTCTTCGCCTTCCTGTGAACCCAGGCGGTTGACCAGCTGGCGCAGCACGGTGAACTGCGATTCGGCCAGCTCGCGCTGCTCGGTCTGCTGCTGCGACAGCACCTCGCGCAGCTGCAGGTGGAACTCACCGACTTCCGGCAGGCGGCGGTCGCTCAGTTCAATGGTCAGCAGCGTGCCACGGTTGAACGGCACCTGTTCCAGGCTGGCGTTCACCTCGTCCAGGCGCTGGCCGATCGACTTGCGGGCCTCGGCGCTGTGGCGCTGCAGGGCCAGCAGGTTGTTCTTGCTCTGGTTCTGCAGCAGATCGAAGAAGCGCTCTTCGTGCTGCGGCAGGCCGTCGCGCTCCAGGCGTTCGAGGCGGGCGAGGAAGTCCTCGGCCGAGGCCACCGAGACGGTGAAGTCGCCCGATTCCTCCGGCCACTGCTGGATGAAGCGACGGAAGCAACCGATCAGCTGGTTCTCGATGCGGTTGAGGTCCTGCTGCGAGGACGACAGCTGCTCGTTCAGCGCGTTGCTGACCTGGCGCATGTGCGCCTCCAGCGTTTCCAGGCTGAGCGGGCCCTGCTCCTGCAGGCGCTCGGCGAGCCCGGCTTCCTGCTCCTGGGCCAGGCTCGGCAGCACCAGCGCACGGCTCTGCTGGCGGGCGCGGTCGAGGCGATCGCGCTCCTTGACCAGCTGGCCGCGCTCGACGCGGACGTCCTCATAGGTGCGGCGGGACTGCTCGATGTCGGCGCGCACGGCGTCGATCTGCTTGGCCAGCTTGGCCAGATCGGCATTGCCTTCGCGCAGGTCACGCAGGGTGGCCTCGATGTCGCTCAGGCGCTGCTGCGGAGCGGCGATGTCGATCTCGTTCCAGCTGATGCTGACCAGCTCGTGGCAGGCCAGGCGGCGTTCGTTGTCGCGGTCACGCTGGCCGCGCAGGCGCGCGATGTCAGTCTCGCAGCTGGCGATGCGCTTGGCCAGTTCCTGTGCTTCGCGCTCGAAGGCGCCCACCTTGTCGTGGTTGTTGAAGCCGAGGATCCAGCGGCGGCGGTCGCCTACCGCGCTGCGGTCGTCCTTCTCGAAACGGTCGCCCGGATGCTTGACCTGGCCTTCGCGGGTGATGCCGCGGTCGACGTTGCGCAGCTGCTTGGCATCCACGCATTCGTAGTCAAAGCGCTTGCCGAGCTCGCGCCGCAGCCAGCTTTCGAACACATGCTCGCGCAGCTCCAGCTTGTGCAGCAGCGACTTCGCCGACGGCTCGCGCGCGAACGCATCATCGTTGCGGCGCACGCGGTAGTAGGTGAAGCGCATGCCCAGGTGAGTGCGGTTCACCCACTCGGCGACGTCGTTGTAGTGCTTGTCATCGACCAGCAGCGACAGCGCGAAGCCGCCCAGCACACGTTCGATGGCGCCCTGCCAGCCCTGCTCTTCCGAGCGGACCTGGATCAGCTCGCCGACGAACGGCAGCGCCGCTTCGGCGATGCCGGTTTCCTCGGCCAGGCGCGCGCGCAGCTTCTGCATCGGCGCCGGAATGTTGGACGGCGTGCGCTGCATCGCTTCGAGTTCGACGCGTACTTCACCGAAGCGGCGCTCGTCATCGCGCTTGCCGCCGAGGCGATCGCTGATCGCATCGTCCAGTGCCGCCGAGGCACGCTGGCGGTCCTGCAGTTCGTTCTGTGCGCGCTCGACCAGCTCGGCGAAACCATGGGCATCGTCGGGCAGTTCGGCCTGCAGCTGCTGTGCCGCCTCCTGGGCCTGGTCACGCTTGGCCTTGCGGCGGTCGCGCTCGGCTTCGGCGCGGCCCTGCTCGCGCTCCAGTTCCTCGATGCGCTCACCGCCCTGCTGGCGGCGCTGCAGTTCCAGTTCGGCCAGGCGCTCGGTGTGGTTGTCGAGCGCGGCGCGGCGCTGGGCCTCTTCGCCGAGCAGGCCACGGTCACGCACGTCCATCTCGCGCAGGCGCGCTTCGATCAGCGCCTGGCGGCGGCTTTCGCGGAAGCTGTCGACGCCGAGCTTCAGTGCTTCGTCGTCGCCACGCTGGCGGTGCATCTCTTTCAGATCGTTGTAGTAGGCGCGTGCCGGCAACAGGGTTTCCACCTGGCGGCGCGCGGTGACCACGGCCTGGTGCGCGCCATCGAGCTCGGCGAAGTCGCTGACCAGGCGCTCGGCGGCGTCGAAGGTCTTCGGCGTGTCGAGCATGAAGTCGCGCAGGAAGACGTTGAGGTCGCCCAGGTTCTTCGCCGACTGCGTCTTGTGCAGCAGGCGCAGTGCCATCTCGTTGTCGATGCCGAGCAGGTCGCGGAAGCGCTCGGCGTAGCCGGAGAACGTGTCGAAGTGGTGCAGGTCGGACAGCTTCTGCTTGAGCTTGCGCAGGTCCAGGTCGAAGCCGCCGAGATCCTTGGCGATGTCGAACGGACGCTCGGCGATCATGTAGTGCTTGCGCACGTCACCGGCCGAGGTGCCGTTTCCGGAGATCCACAGCAGGCGCACCAGGCTGACCACGCGGCCGTCGCCAGCGCGGTATTCCAGCACCAGTGCAGTCCAGGTCGCACCCTTGCGCAGGTACTGCGTAGCGATTTCACCGGTGCCGCTGTCCTGCTGGTCGGCCCACGCGCCACGCACATAGGACACCAGGTTGCGGTCGCGCCCACTGCGCTCGGCTTCACGCGCGGCGGCGTTGAAGTCGACGATGGCCGGTGGCGTCAGCAGCGCGGACATGGCATCGAGCAGGGTCGACTTTCCCGAGCCGGAACGGCCGACGAACAGGAAGCCGCGCTCGGCGATCGGCACTTCGGTCAGGCCATTGAAGGTGCCCCAGTTGTGCACCTGCAGGCGGCGCATGCGGAACTGCTGCAGGCGCGGGTCCGGCAGGCCTTCGTTGAACAGGGCGGGAGTGTGCTTGGAGATAGCCATGCGATGTTAGGGTCTCTCAGGCCTCGGCGGCCGGGGTTTCGCGCAGCTGGCGGTACACCGCCGAAAGCTGGGACACGTCTTCGGCGGAGAACAGCAGCTTCAGCGCCGGCGAGACTTCGTGGCGGTCTTCCTGGCCGCTGAGGCGGGTCAGGATGTGGTTGTCCTTCATTTTCTGCACCGCCGAGGCGACACGGCGGTTGAAGCCGGCGCGGTCGGTGGACAGGTTCTTCTCGTAGATGGCCAGTGCTTCGGCCATCTCGGCATCGGCCACCACCGCGCGGTTGCCGCGCGCATCGGCCTCGGCCAGCTGCTGGCGCAGATACAGCAGCAGCACCGAGTCGATGAAGGTCAGCGGCGAGGTGCGCAGCAGCACCGGCGCGTCGACGTCTTCGGTATCGGCCTGGCGGGTGAACGCCACGCCGCTGTCGCGATCCAGTACCAGTTCCAGGAACAGGTCGGCCAACGACGAGCGGATGGCGGCTTCGCTGCGGATCAATGCCGGCCACAGCTTGGCGTGGCGCAGCTGGTCGATGCTGGGGCCGATCAGCAGCTGGCACAGCGCGCGGCGCGCATCCAGCGGCAGGCGTCCGGTATCGCCCAGGTAGTACACGTCGTTGCCACGGCGGGGCTGTGCCACGGCCGCCACCGGCTCGGCTTCGTAGGCGTCTTCCGCCACGTCGGCCTGCGCTGCATCGATGGGATCTTCATGCCAGCTCATGGCGTCTCTCCTGGGTGAACCAAACCAGCGGGATGCGGGCGCGACGGATCTGGCCGTCGCCACCACGCCATTCGGCAAGCTCCTGCTCGCCGGCGATCACGTTGCCGAAGCGCGTGCCCAGCGACAGGTAGCCGATGACGCTGCCCAGGCCCTGCGGCGCTTCACGCTGCGACAGCGCCTGGGCAATGCTGAGCCGCGGCTGTGCATCGAGCAGGTCGTGCAGGTCGCGGCGCAGGGTGCGGAAGTCGATTTCGGACGAGGCGACCAGGTCGCCAACGCTTTCCAGGCTGATCGCGGCCGCGTCGTTGTATTCGACGTTGCCATCGACCTGGGCACTGCGCGGATCATGCAGCTTCCACTGCGACCACGAACGCAGGCGGCTGGTGGTCAGCTGCAGGTCGCGGCCGATGCCACGCTGTGCGGGGAACTCGTCGCGCAGCGCCAGCGCTTCGGACTGCGCCTGTTTCAGCAACTGGTTGAGACGGCGCTGTTCCAGGTAGCCACGGCTCTGCACGAAGCCGCGCAGGCTGCGCGCAAAGTTCTGCAGCACGTCGTGCACCTGGCCACCACGCTCGAGCATGGTGCTGGTGAAGCCACGCAGGAAGTTGCGTTCGTTGCGGTCAAGGCGGCGCGCAAAGCCACGCGCCAGCACCGCTTCCAGCGCGGCATCGAGCTGGGCGCTCCGCTCGGCGTCGTTGAGCAGGCGCCAGAAGGCCTGGAAGCTGCGCCCGGCATCACTCTCGCCGATCACGTCCACGCCTTCGAACAGCTGCGACAGCACGTCGCCGCGCTCGCCCTCGTCGTCGATGATGCGTTCGCGGAAATCGCGGTTGAGCTGTTCGAAGTCGTCGCGCACGCGGCGGAAGTCCTCGGTCAGCTCGTCGGCGAGGCCGATGATCTGGCGCGCACGTTCCAGCGCGCGCTTGCCGTCCAGCGCGATCACGCGGCCAGCGCCGACGCGGGCGATCTCGGCGTCGATGCGGTCGCGCTCGTCGCGCAGCGCCGACAGGCGCGCATCCGGATCGGACTCGGTCTGCGCGGCCAGCTGCGAGAGCTGTTCGATGACCAGCGCCAGGCGGCTTTCGGTGGCAGCCACGCGGGCCTGCTCCAGGCCATCGGCGAAGCGGATCGCCTGCAGTGCCGCGGTCGACAGCTCGTACTGCTCCTGGTCTGCGCCTTCGGGCAAACGGCGTTCCAGCCAACCCTGGGCCAGCCAGTGCGCGATGTAAGCCTGCGCGGTACGCGGCAGGTCGCGCGACAGTTCGTCGCCATTGAGCTGGTCCAGCGCACGTTGCAGGCGCTCGTTGAGCACTGACGACGACAGCGTGCGCTCGCCGTCCATCAGCAGCCCCTGCAGCAGGCCGATGATTTCCGGAGCGTGGTCGGCGGCGAGCAGCTTCCACTGGGGCTGTTCGCGCAGATGGCGGTAACGGGAGATGCGTTCGCGATGCTTCATGCAGCGAAAGAGGTCTGTTGGGCTGACAGGGACGAGCAGCCACGCACGGCGGCCGCGCGGGCAGCCGTGGGCATGCCGGCCCGCAGCGGCCGGCGGAGTGCGGGCAAGCGGCTCAGCGCTTGCCGCCCACTTCGATGAAGCGCAGGAACTCGGCGCGGGTACGCGCGTCGTCGCGGAAGCTGCCCAGCATCTTGGAGGTAACCATGCTGACGCCGCGCTTGTGGATGCCGCGGGTGGTCATGCATTCGTGGGCGCCTTCGACGACCACGCCGACACCGATCGGCTGCAGCACATCCTGGATGCACTGGGCGATCTGCGCGGTCATCTTCTCCTGCACCTGGAAACGGCGGGCATAGGCTTCGACGACGCGGGCCAGCTTGCTGATGCCCACCACCTTGCCGGCCGGCAGGTAGCCGACGTGCACGCGGCCGATGATCGGCGCCATGTGGTGTTCGCAGTGGCTTTCGTACTCGATGTCGCGCAGGACGATCAGTTCGTCATAGCCGGCCACTTCCTCGAAGGTCCGCTCCATGTAGGCGCGCGGGTCGTCGCGGTAACCGCTGAACCAGTCGCCATAGGCTTCGGCAACACGGCGGGGGGTATCCAGCAGGCCTTCACGGGACGGGTCCTCACCGGCCCAGCGCAGCAGGGTGCGCACGGCATCCTCGGCCTGGTCCTGGGTCACGTCGCCCTGCGGGGCGGCCTTTTCGTTGTTCTTGCTCATTGCGTACAGCGTCCCGAACGGGGGGCGAGCATCGTACCCGACCGGGGGGTGGGTCGTCCTGTTGGGACGGTTCATCGGGGGGTCGTTGTTGGCGCGTCGTTGCTGTCGGCCTGGAGGGGGAGAGGGGGCTGCGCAGGACACGCCGTAAACCCCCCTCCGGGGTCCGGCCCAGCCGCTGGCGGCTGTGCGTTCGAGCGCTTGCGAGGCATGCCTCGCAGGCAAAGCGCCCTCACCCATGGGGGCTCGATGGCGCCATCCATGGCGCCAACGGTCCTGCGCAGCCCCCTCTCCCCCTCCTTGACGGTTTCCTGCGGGCGCGACCGGACCGCCCGAAAGCGGGGGTCAAAAGCGGGGTTCATGGCTCCGGAAGCACCGCGCCGCTGCTGTGGTTTTTCCTGCTTTGGTGGGTGCGGACCTTGGTCCGCACTGCATCTGCTGCTGCCCCACCCGACACCAGGCAGGCGCAACGCTTTCCTCACTACACCCCGCCCATTCAGCAAAAACCATTGATAGGAATGAAATTAGTAGTATCCTATCTATCTCTTATGGACCGACCCCTCGACGAGCGCACCGTGCTGCAGATGCAGCTCAGCTCCGGCCTGCTTTACGCAGGGCGGCAGTGGCAGCGCCTGGCCGACAGCCGGCTCGGCAGCTACGGCATCTCCACCGCCTGCACCATGCCGCTGCTGATGATCGGCCGCTCCGGCGGTGGCATCCGCCAGGTGGCGCTGGCCCAGCAGCTGGGCATGGAGGGTCCTTCCCTGGTGCGCCTGCTGGACAAGCTGTGCGCCAGCGACCTGGTCCGCCGCGAGAGCGACGCCAGCGACCGCCGCGCCAACCTGCTGTGGCTGACCGACGCGGGACACGCGCTGGTCAGCGAGCTGGAAGACCAGTTGATCGGCCTGCGCCAGGACGTGTTCGGCGAGCTTTCCATGGATGAACTGCACGCCGTGCTGAAGGCATGGCGCCTGCTGGCCGAGGCTGCCGACCGCATCACGTAAGAGCGCTGCCCCCGAATACCGCCGCTGCCGTGCACACGCCAGCGGCTTTTGCCCGTTGCTGTTGTTTCGTTGTTCCTCCCCTCCCCCACCTCGCCCCCGCCCCTACCGATGCCCGGTGAATTCAGTCTCCACGGAGTGTTCGTCCCGACCCTGCTCGGGTTGATGTTGTTGGCCTATCTGGTCAACAGCGGCCTGCACGCGCTGCTGCAGCGTGCCGGCGCCTATCGCCATGTATGGCACCCGGCGCTGTTCAACCTGGCGCTGTACGGAATCGTGCTGGGCCTGCTGTTCCACCTCCTGCGTTGGATGCAATCGTGAACAAGATCGTGAAGAAGACCCTGCCGGTGCTGCTCACCAGCGCAGCCGTGATCGTCGCCCTGCTGGTGCTGCGCCAGCTGTGGGTCTATTACATGGATGAGCCATGGACCCGCGATGCCCATGTCGGCGCCGACGTGGTGCAGGTGGCGCCGGACGTATCCGGACTGGTGGAAACGGTGCAGGTGGCCGACAACCAGGCGGTGAAGAAGGGCGACCTGCTGTTCGTGGTCGACCGTGCCCGTTACCGCATCGCGCTGGAGCAGGCCAAGGCCAGCCTGGGCGAGCGCCAGGCCTCGGTGGCACAGCTGCGCCGCGAGATCGGCCGTGACCGCAGCCTGCAGGACCTGGTCGCCGCCGAGGACGCCGAAGTGCGCCGCGCCAAGCTGCAGGCCGCACAGGCCGCGCTGGCCACCGCACAGGCGGCGGTCGACCTGGCCGAGCTCAACCTGGGGCGCACCGAGGTGCGCGCACCGGCTGATGGCCGGGTCAACGACCGCACCATGCGCGTGGGCGACTACGTGGTGGCCGGCAAGCCGGTGCTGGCGCTGCTGGATACCGGCTCGTTCCGCATCGATGGTTACTTCGAGGAAACCCGCCTGCGTGGCGTGGCCCCGGGACAAGCCGTGGACATCCGCCTGATGGGCGAATCGACCCCGCTGCGTGGCCATGTCGAAAGCATCGCCGCCGGCATCGAGGACCGTTACCGCAGCAATGGCAGCACCCTGCTGCCGAACGTGACCCCGGCCTTCGACTGGGTGCGCCTGGCGCAGCGCATCCCGGTGCGCATCGCCATCGACGAAGTACCCAAGGGTGTGGAACTGATCGCCGGCCGCACCGCCACGGTGACCGTGGACACCGGCCGCCATCCGCACAACGACAAGGCCGGCACGGCGCCGACACAGGCGGGCCTGTGAACGCCGCCCTGCCCCGTCTCGGCCTGATCGTCGCGCTGGCCAGCCTGGCCGCGTGCAGGACCGTCGGCCCGGACTATGCATTGCCGGAAGGTTCGGCGTTCAAGCGCCCGCAGGCCAATGCCGCCTTCATCGATACCCAGAACCCGCAGATCGCCGCCAACCAGGCGCTGCCCGACCGCTGGTGGTCGCTGTACAACGACCCGGTGCTGGATGGCCTGATCACCCAGGCGCTGCGTGACAACGTGGAGCTGAAGGCCGCCGATGCGCACCTGCGTCGTGCGGCGGCGGTGTACGAACAGGCGCTGGACGCCGGTGGCTTCGAGTACGAGGCCGAGGCCGGGGTCAGCCGCGCGCAGCTGTCGGCCGAATCGTTCCTGCAGGAACACGAGCTGCCGGTGATCAACCTGGCCGATGGCAAGTTCGCGGTCAGCTACCAGTTCGACCTGTTCGGCAAGCTCAAGCGCGGCGCCGAAGCGGCCCGTGCCGACGAGCAGTCGGTCGCCGCGGCACGCGATCTGGCCCAGGTCAGCGTGGTCGCGCAGGTGGCCGACAGCTATCTGGAAATCTGCCACGCCAACCACGAACTGCACGTGGCCGAGCATTCGCTGCAGCTGCAGCAGCGCAGCCGTACGGTCACCGAGCGCCTGATCGCGGCCGGCCGTGGCACGCCGCCGGAACTGGCCCGCGCCAATGCCCAGGTGGCGCTGCTGGAAGCTGCACTCCCGCCGCTGCAGGCGCAGCGCTCGGCGGCCGCCTATTCGCTGGCCGCGCTGCTGGGGCAGACCCCGGGCCAGCTGCCGGCCGGTGTGATCGACTGCGCGCACGCCCCCGCCCTGGCGCAGCCGCTGCCGGTCGGTGATGGCCGTGCACTGCTGCAGCGTCGCCCGGACGTGCGCCAGGCCGAGCGCAAGCTGGCCTCGGCCACGGCGCGGATTGGTGTCGCCACCGCCGAGCTGTACCCGGACATCCGCCTGGGTGCCTCGCTCGGTGCCGCCGGCCTGCTGGAAGACTTCGGCACGCCGATGACCCAGCAGTGGTCGATCGGCCCGCTGATCTCGTGGACGCTGCCGTCGTCCGGCACGCACGCACGCATCCACGCCGCCGAAGCCGGTGCCGATGCGGCCCTGGCCGAGTTCGACCACACCGTGCTGCAGGCGCTGCGCGAGACCCAGACCGCACTGGACCGCTATGCACAGGACCTGCGCCGGCTGCAGTCGCTGCGCATCGCGCAGGAGCAGGCCGCACTGGCCGCCGAGCAGAACCGCCGGCTGTACCAGGGCGGCCGCACGCCGTACCTGTCCAGCCTGGATGCCGACCGCAGCCTGGCCACCAGCGATGCCACCCTGGCCGCCGCCGAAGCGCAGGTCTCGCGCGACCAGATCCACCTGTTCCTGGTGCTGGGTGGCGGTTGGCAGGCCAGCGCCGCCGCGCCCAACGCCTCGACCGCAGCGAAGTAAGCCATGAACGCGCTGACCGACCGCCAGGCCTGGCTGTTCTCGATCAAGACCTACCTGGCCGCGGTGGCCGCGCTGTACATCGCCATGGCCGGCAACCTGTCGCGCCCGTACTGGGCGATGGGCACGGTGTACATCGTCAGCCAGCCGCTGCTGGGCCCGACCCGCGCCAAGGGCGTGTACCGCATCGTCGGTACGCTGGTGGCGGGCCTGGCCACCCTGCTGGTGCTGCCGGCGCTGGTGGAATCGCCGCTGGTGCTGAGCGCGGCAATGTCGATCTGGCTGGCCGGCTGCCTGTTCATGGCCCTGCTCAACCGCGGCCCGCGCGGCTACGCGTTCCTGCTGGCCGGTTACACGACGGCCTTCATCGGCTTCCCGGCGGTGACCTCGCCGGAAACCATCTTCGACACGGTGGTGGCACGCAGCGAGGAGATCATCCTTGGCACGGTGGTGGCGGTGCTGTTCGCGTCGCTGCTGTTCCCGGCCTCGGTACGTCCGATGCTGCGCGCGCGCATCGGCAACTGGATGGAGGACGCCGCGCAGTGGTGCCGGCAGATCCTTGAACGTGGCCGCGCGCATGCGCCGCGCAACCGGCTGGCCGCCGACCTGGTGCAGTTCGAGGCGCTGATCGAGTTCCTGCGCCGTGATGATCCACGCCATGCCGGTTCGGCGGTGTCGATGGAGCGCCTGCGCGAGCGCATGCTGCTGCTGTTGCCAGTGCTGTCCTCGATTGCCGACCGCCTGAGCGCGCTGCGCAGCGATGGCCAGGCCCTGCCGGAAGGACTGCCGGCACTGGTCGACGATATCCATGACTGGCTGGACGGGCCGACCAACGCCAGCGAGTACGCCCGCCTGCGCGCGCGCATCAGCGCACTGAAGCCGCAGGTGGACCGCGACCTGCAGCACCTGCAGCTGGCCAGCCTGCTGCTGCGCCTGGAGGAACTGGTGGACCTGTGGCAGGACTGCCGCACCCTGCAGCACGCGATCGACCACGGCACCGCGCCACTGGACCGCGCGCACTACCGCATCCGCACCGAACGCGTGGCCGCCGACAAGCACGTCGACTACGGCATGGCGCTGTTCTCCGCGCTCAGTGCCGGCGTGGCGCTGATGAGCTACTGCGTGCTGTGGATCGCGCTGGGTTGGGAAGGTGGTGGCAACGGCGCGATGATGGCCGCGGTGACCGCTGCATTCTTCGCTGCACAGGACGACCCTGCACCGAGCATGGTGTCGTTCCTGGTGTGGGCGATGGTCGCCTCGGTGGTGGCTGGCGTGTACCTGTTCGGCGTGTTCCCGGCGGTGCACGACTTCGGCCTGCTGGCATTGGTGCTGGCGGTGGCGTTCCTGCCGCTGGGCTTGATGCTGCACCACCCCAAGAGCGCATTGTTCGCGTTGCCGTTGACGGTGAACCTGGCCGCGCTGCTGAGCCTGCAGAACACCTACAGCGCCAACATCCAGACCTTCCTCAACTCGTCGATTGCGATGTTCATCGGCATTGGCTTTGCGGTGGTGATGACCCGCCTGTTCCGTTCGGTGGGTGCCGAGTGGACCGCACGCCGCCTGGTGCGGCAGGGCTGGACCACGCTGGCCGAGGCCGCCGAAGGCCGTGGCCAGCAGGACCGGCAGCGCTTCGCCGCACGCATGCTCGACCTGCTGGGCCTGCTCGCACCGCGCCTGGCAGCGACGCCCGAGGGCAGCGACATCGCCTCGGTGGACATGCTCAACGAGGCGCGCATCGGCCTGAACATCCTGCAGTTGCGTCGCGCACGGCTGGAACTGCCCGAGCGCAGCCGCGAAGCGGTCGAGCACATCCTGGAAGAAATCGCCGTGCATTACCGCCGTCAGATCGCCGCGCGCAAACCGATTGTGGCGGCCGAGGCGCTGCGCGAGCGGCTGGATACCTCGCTGGGCCGGGTCGGCAGCGTGGCCGCCTGCAAGGCGCGCGACGAGGCGCTGATGGGCTTGATCGGCCTGCGCTTCGCGCTGTTCCCGGAGGCGAAGGCGTTGGCGCCGGGGCTGGCGGATGCCAACACTGCATCGGCCTGATAATGAGCACTAGCGCCGGGCGACGCCCGGCAGCCTTTCACCACGCCCACAGGACGGTTCAATGAGTTACGACATGATGGTGTTCGAGGCCAGCACCGCTCCACGTGAGGCGGCGGCCTTCATCGCCTGGTTCGAGAAGCAGACGCAGTGGAACGAACGCCACGAGTACGACGACCCGGCGGTCAGCAGTCCCACGTTGCAGGCGTGGTTCGCGGAGATGGCACAGGAATTTCCGCCAATGAACGGGCCGTTGAGCAATGACGACGATGATCGTGCTGAGGTGACCGAGTACAGCATCGGTAGTCAGGTGATCTACGGCGCGTTCGCCTATTCGGTGGCCGAGCGCGCGCATGGCCGCGTGCAGGACCTGGCCGAGAAGCACGGCGTGGGCTTCTTCGATGTGAGTGCCGATGAAGCGGCGATCGTGTTCCCGGATGGCCTGGTACTGATCGCGTAGATCCACGCAATGCGTGGATGAACCCCGAAGCGATCAGGACGCTCTTTTGTAGAGTCGAGCCATGCTCGACTCCGTGGCCCATCAGCCGAGCATGGCTCGGCTCTACATTATTGCGGCGCAGTCGAGCATGGCTCGACTCTACAGGGGCGCATCGCGCCCGTTTCAGAACAACGTGCCCTGCACCATGGGCTGTTCAATGCGCGCCGGCTCTTCGGCCACCGCTTCCGCACCCAGTCGCCAGGCCAGACCACCCAATCGGCTGGCGTGGCGTTTCAATGCGGCCTGCAGCACATCGGCGCTGCCGGCCACATGCAGCACCTGGCGGGCGCGGGTCAGGCCGGTGTAGACCAGTTCGCGCGACAGCACGCGGCTGTCCTGGCGCGGCAGCTGCAACCACACTTCGTCGAACTCCGAACCCTGCGCCTTGTGCACGGTCATCGCGAAGGCGCTTTCATGCGCGGGCAGTGCGGCCGGGTGGAAGGCGCGCGGCTGGTCGACGCTGTCGCCGGGGAACCAGGCCACCATCGCGCCGCTGCCATCACGCAGGCAGATGCCGATATCGCCGTTGAACAGGCGATGCCGGTAGCTGTTCTCGGTGACCAGCAGCAGGCGACCCTGGAAGTAGCCGGGGGTGTTGCCGGCCAGCAGCTGTTCGATGCGGCTGTTGAGCCCGCGTGCGCCCTGCGGGCCTTCGCGCAAGGCGGTCAGCACACGCAGGCGCCCGGCCTGCTGCAGGGCAAGCACTGGATCAGCCGCGTCGGCCAGTGCGCGCCAGTGGCCCAGCAGGTGCTCGCGCTGGCCACGCAGCGGATCGGCCTCGCCTTCGTGGAAATGCACGCCGGCCAGTTCACCGCTGCGCAGCAGCTGCAATGCTGTGCTGCTGTCGCCCTCGCGCACGGCGTGGGCCAGCGGTGCCAGATCCAGCGCATCGCTCTGCCGGTAGCCGCGCTGCAGCTGCACGCGGCGCCCGGCGAAGGCGCGTGGTGCGGCCTGCGGCTGCAAGATGGCCGGCGCCAGAAGACCATGCAGTGCCTGCGCGTCATCAGCGCGGGTACCGATGCCATCACCGCTGGCACGCAGGATCGCGCTGAGCACGTCGCCGGCCTCGACCGAGGGCAACTGATCGGGATCGCCGAGCAGGATCAACCGGGTGCCGCTGGCGATCGCGTCGACCAGCTTGGCCATCATCGGCAGATCGATCATCGAGGCTTCGTCGACCACCACCACATCCACCGGCAGCGGATTGTCGGCATGGTGGCGGAAGCGCGGTGAATCGGGAATCACGCCGAGCAGGCGATGCAGGGTGGTGCCGGTACTGGGCAGCGCCGCGCACAACGCCGGGTCCAGTCCTTGTTCCTGCAGCCGTTGCACGGCGACGCGAAGGCTCTCGGCCATGCGCTCGGCGGCACGCCCGGTGGGCGCGGCCAGCGCCACCTCGGGCAGTGGCTGGCCGGCGTGCCGGGCCTGCGCGGCCAGCAGCAGCAACAGGCGCGCGATGGTGGTGGTCTTGCCGGTGCCGGGGCCGCCGGTGACCAGCGCCAGCGGATGGCGCAGGGTCACGCCGGCGGCGCGTGCCTGATGATCTTCGCCGCCCAGTGCCTGCGGGAACAGCTGCGCGAACAAAGGCGCCAACGCTGCCATGTCCGGCGCCGGCAGCGGATGCCGGCCGATGCGCTGCAGCCCAGCCGCCAGCTGACGCTCGTACTCGCGATAGCGGCGCAGGTAGAGCAGGCCGTTCTCCAACACCAGCGGCGCATCCTCGGCGATGGCGTCGGCCTGCTCCGGCGTCGCGACCCACGGCGATGCGCACAGCTGCTCCAGCCAGTCCTGCGCGGCAGGCCACTCGGGTACGCCTTCCAGCAACCGCTGCGGTTGCGCCGGATCGAACGCAGCATGGCCTTGCGATACCGCCAGCGACGCAAGCGCAGCCGCCAGCGCCACGCTCTCGGGCGTGTCGTCGCGCAGCCGCTGCAGGCTGGTCGCCAGTGCATGGTCGAGGGTGCGCAGCAGGCCCTTCTGGTGCAGTTCCTTCAGCAGGCTCATGCACTGGCTCCGCGGGCACGCGCAGCCAGTTCGGCCTGGGCCTGTTCGCCACCGGCGAACAACGCATCCAGGGCATCCACCAGCGCCAACGGGAAGCGGTCCACATGCACACCGTTGCCGGCGGCATCCAGGCCGCGGCAGAACAGATAGCGGATGCCGCCCATGTCGCGCTCGTAGTCGTAGGCCGCACCCAGGCGGAAACGCAGCCAGCGATGCAGGGCCACGGTGTAGATCAGCGCCTGCAGGTCGTACTCGCTGTGCCGCATGGCAATGGCCAGCAGGTCCGGGCTGTAACCAGGCAGGCGGTTGGACTTGTAGTCGAGCACGTACCAGCGCCCATCGCGCACATAGGTCAGGTCGATCATGCCGGTCATCAGCCCTTCCAACCGGCGGCGCTGGCCGAAGCCGCGTCGCGTGCTGGAAACACCGTGCGCATGCAGCACCTGCAGCAGCGCCGGCACCGTGGTCGGCTCGATGGCGAAATGGAAGTCGATTTCCGCGCGACGCTCGCCTTCACCCAGGCTGTGCAGCGTACCGCCTTCGGGCAGCGGCACGGTGAGCGTGTGGCCGACCAGCGGCACCAGTACGGACACGCCATCATCCAGATCGACGTCAGCATATCCTTCGTCGTGCAGTGCCTTGCGCAATACCTCGGCCTGTCCCTCAGGGGCTTGCAGACCTGGCTGCCAATCACCCCATGCGGCGAAGTCGACGTTCTCCATCGCTTCGTGCAGCACGTTGCCGAAGCGACTGCCCATGAAGCGCGGGTCGACCGGTGTGCTGTCTTCGGCCGCCGCGGCGGGTTCCGGCAACGCCGGTTCCAGTGGCAGTTCCGGGCCAGCGGGTTCGTCGGCAGCGGGCGCCGGCAGCTCGGTGGCGGCGGCTTCGATATCACTGCCCGCGCCGGCATCGGCGTGGGCCAGCTGGGTGAAGCTGTACACCCACCAGTCGTGCGGGACGCGCCGGGTCAGGGCACGCACCGCCGGAAGGTCACCTTCCACTTCGGCCGCCAGCTGCGGCAGCGCGGCCGCTGCCTCACTGTCATCGATGTGCACATCGGCGTGCGCGCGCAGCGCCTGCAGGTCACCCAGCAGCGGCGCCAGCCGCGTCTTGCCGAGCCCGGCCAGATCACCCACGGCGATCCACAGCGCATGCTCGGCACGGGTCAGTCCCACATACAGCAGGCGCGCATCCTCGGCCCGCTGCTCGCGCTCACGTTGGTTGCTGGCCGCTTCCCAGGCCTCGTCCTTGTCCAGCTTCCAGTGCAGCTGGCGCTGGCCACCGACGTGCACCGTGCAGTGCGAGGCGGTGTTCGGTGCGCCGCCGTCGATGCCGACGAAGGGCAGGAACACCAGCGGATACTCCAGGCCCTTGCTCTTGTGCAGGGTGATGATCTGTACCCGGCGCGCATCCGATTCCAGGCGCAGCAGCTGTTGCTCGTCATCCTGATCGGCGCTGGCCATCTGCCCCTGCAGCCAGTCCAGCAGACCGTGCATGCCCAGCGCCTGCGCCGAGGCTTCCTGCAGCAGTTCGCCCAGCTGCAGGTAATTGGTCAGGCGGCGCTCGCCGTCGATCAGCGCCAGCAGGCGTTCGCCCTGTGCGGCACAGACATCGGCGATCACCGCGAACGGTCCGCCGCGCTGCCAGCGCTCGCGCCAGTTCAGCAGCTGTGCCTGGAACTCGCGTTGCAGGTCGCCCTCGCGCTCCATCGCCGCGATCGCGCTGGCGCGTTGACCGAGCAGGACAGTGGCCAACGCTGCACGCAGGCGGCCTTCGTCAGCCGGTTGCAGCAGCGCCAGCAGCAGCGCACGAAGATCGCGCGCTTCAGCGGTGGCGAACAGGCTCTGCTTGCCGGCTGCCACCGCGGGAATGCCGACCGCCGCCAGCGCGCGCTGCACCAGCGTGGCCTCGCGATGCGAGCGCACCAGCACCGCGATATCACCGGGTTGAACCGGGCGCCCACGCAGCACGGCATTGCCCGCACGCGCCTCGACCAGGATCTGGTGAATCGCAGCCACGCAGGCCTGGGTCGCGGCATCACGCGAGGCGTCCGCACTCATCGCCTTGTCACCGCCACTGCGCAGCACGCGCAGGGTGAGTGCCGTGGCGGCATGGCCATCACGCTGGTAGTCCTCGTCGATGCGCACGCCACCGGGCCGCACCGGCTCGAACTGGATGTCGCGTTCGAGGAAGGCGTCTTCGCCACCGTTGTCGTACAGCGCCTGCAACGCACGCAGCACAGCCGGTCGCGAGCGGAAGTTCTGGTCCAGCACCGGCGCCTGCTGTGCCACCTGCTTGGCCTTCAGGTAGGTGTGGATATCACCGCCGCGGAAGCCGTAGATCGCCTGCTTGGGGTCGCCGATCAGGAACAGCGCCGGTGGCAGGCCGAGTTCACGCACCTCCGGCGAATCGCCGAACACGGTGTGGAAGATGCCCCACTGGCGATCGTCGGTGTCCTGGAACTCATCGACCAGCGCGATGCGGTACTGCGCACGCAGTTGTTTCACCAGCGTCAACCGTTGCGGGCCTTCCAGTGCCAACGCCACGCCATCGATCAGGTCGTCGTAGGTCTGTACCCGGCGCGTGCGCTTCAGCGCCTGCAGGCGCTGCGTGGCTTCGGCGCGAAGCGCGTGCAGGAAGTTCAACGCGGTACCACGCAACCAGGCATCGCGTTCGGCCAGCAGCGCGACATAGCGCGCCAACGGCGCCTGCAATGGCGACGATGGCGTGCGATCGGGGAATTTCTTGTTGGTCTTGTCGGCCAGCACCTCCGGCAGCAGTGCCGGCAGGCGCTCGCTGGCCAGCATCTCGCGCGGGTCGCCGCGCTCAGCCCAGGCCAGCAGCTGTCGGCCTAGCGGGTGCAGCCAGCCCAGCTTGTAGGACACGCCGTTGATCCACTTGTTGTCGACGGCATCGCAGAGGTCGATGAAGAACTGCTCGCCATGCTCGCGAAGCGCCTGCTGCAGTTCGGCGGCGGTGGCCTGCAAGGCCGGGTGTGGATCAGCCAGCGTCACCGGCTGTGGCAACGGGTGCAGGGGCGGCGTGCCCAGCAGCGCGCGCAGATCGGCGGCCAGCGCGTCCGGGTTGGACCACAGCCAGGTCAGCGGCTCCAATGTGGCCGGGTCGTTGGCATGCACGCGCCACAGATCAGCGGCCAGCTCCTCCAACAGTTCACGATCGCTGGCCAGCAGTTCCGGCGGATCAAAGGTATGGCCGCTTTCCAGTGCATGCTCGCGCAGCACGCGGGTGCAGAAGCCGTGGATGGTGAAGATCGAAGCCAGGTCGATCTCGTCGGCAGCCACCTGCAGGCGGCGTTTCAGTGCGACCGCGCTCTCGGTTCCGCCCTGTAGATGGCGCTGCAGTACCTCGCGGGTCAACCGCAGGTCTGGCGCTTCGCCCTCGGCCGGTTCCAGATCGACCAGGCGCGCGGCCAGCGCCAGGCGCTCGCGGATGCGTTTGCGCAGTTCCTGGGTGGCCGCATCGGTGAAGGTCACCGCCAGGATCTGGCCGATACGCAGGCCCTGCTCCACCACCAGTCGGGTGAACAACGTGGCCAGGGTGAAGGTCTTGCCGGTGCCTGCGCTGGCTTCAATCAGGCGAATGCCGTCCAGCGGCAGGGCCAGGTAGGGATCGCCCGCCATACGCTGGGTTTCCTTGTCTGCGATGGCGGTGTTCATGCGTTGCCCTCCTGGCGTGCTTCGGTACCGAGAGTGCGGCCTTCGCGCACCGCGCTGAAGACCACCTGGCTGTTGCGCAGCAGCTCGGCATAGCTGGCATCGGTGGCAAACGGGTCGGCACCGCGCAGCAGCAGCTGCCAGGCGTCGCTGCTGGATTCACCCCAGCTGCGGTCGCTGCCATGCCACTGCTTCCAGCCTTCGCTGCGCTGTTTTTCTGCCGGCGCGTTGTACAGCACCCAGCCGGTGTACGGGGCAAAGCGCAGCGGCTCACGCAGGCCGCGCTGGCGCAATTGCAGCAGCGCACGCAGCGCGGCGCGTGCAGCGGGGGCGCTCAGTGCTGGCAGCACATGCGGGCCGGGCCCGGCGTCACCGCCATCGTGGAACTGCACCAGCGGCAACGCATCGCCGGCGGCGTTGGCCAGCAGCCAGTCCAGGCCCTGGCGGATCACTGCATTGCCATTGAGGGTACCGGCGCGC
Organism: Stenotrophomonas sp. 99219_Sma; assembly: GCF_056480785.1. Classification (NCBI taxonomy): domain Bacteria; kingdom Pseudomonadati; phylum Pseudomonadota; class Gammaproteobacteria; order Lysobacterales; family Lysobacteraceae; genus Stenotrophomonas; species Stenotrophomonas sp. 99219_Sma. The sequence continues at coordinate 4,597,614 of NZ_CM151117.1, forward strand.
AGGCGCACCAAGCCCTCGGGATGCCGATCGGCCACGCGGCCATGCAGGCGCACGCCCTCGATGTCCACTTCGTAGCGACGGCTTTCCAGCGGTTCGCCCTGCATCCAGCCCAGCAACGCACTGGCATACGGGCGCGTCTTCAACTGCTCCCCCTCGAACTGGCGCTCGCCCAATGGGCCGGACGGCAGCAGGCCGCGCGCGCGCAGCCGCGGGTACAACGGCTCGGTATCGCCGCTGAGCGTGGCGCGCACCACCGCCGCCTGCACGCTGCGCTTTTCCGGGCCGCGCGATGACAGCACCAGCGGTTCCAGGTCATCGACCTCCTCGATATCGTCGGCCAGGCGCAGGCCCAGCGACTGCGCGAGGAACTGCCCGGCCGGATCGCACAGGAAACGGCGCAGGGTATCGAGTGCGACGTCGTCCTCCACCGCATCGTCGAGCGGCGGTGGCAGCGGTGCGTCGAACCACGGCTGCAGTCCACCGCGCTGGCCAGTGAGGCGACCGGCCGCCGGATGCCACTGGCGGCGATAGCTGAAGCGACGCGGATCGCCATCACCAAACGCCGCCGGTGAGAACGGCTGCATTGCGTGGCGCACGGTGAAGTCGCGGACCGCCGCAGGCGGATCGAGGTGATACGCAGCGGCGGCATCGATCAGTTCACTGACCAGCACCGACGGCTCGCGCACGCTGCCATCGCGCGGATCGGCACCGAGGTAGCTGAGGTAGAACACCTCCTGCGCGGCGGCGAACAGCTGCAGGAACAGGAAACGGTCGTCTTCGCGGGTGGAGCGGTCGCCCGGTCGGCGGCGCGGCGTGTCCAGTTCGGCGGTGAGCTGGTTGAGACCGGCCGCCGGGTCACGGCGCGGGAAATCGCCATCATTGAGGCCCAGCACGCAGATCACCCGGAATGGCAGCAGTCGCATCGGCACCATGCGGCCGAAACTGATGCCACCGGTCAGCAGCGGTGCGCGCGTATCGGCCTCGCCCAGCGCGCCGGCGAAGTGCGCACGTACCACCTCCGGCGGCACGCCTTCCGCGAAGCCGGCCTTGGCAGCATCCTCGGCGAACTGGTTGAGCAGCTTGCGCAGGCGCTCCAGGGCACGCTGGCTGTTGGGTGAACTCGGCGCGGTGGGCAGCAGTGCATCCAGCAACGACAGCAGGCGCTGTCGCCATTGCGCCGGGGTCAGCAGCTCGCCGAGGCGACGCTGGTAGATCGCCAGCACGCGCAGCAGGCGCAGCAGCCGGTCCAGCGCGTCCAGCGCGCCGCCTTCCAGTTCGATCCACGGTGCGACACCCGCCAGGTCGGCCTCGCTGCCGGTGGCATGGCCGAGCACCAGGCGATCCAGCGCGAACTGCCAGGTGTAGGCGTCGTCGGCCGGCGCCTGGTGCTGGTGGCGGTGCTTCGCATCCAGGCCCCAGCGTGCACCGGCCTGCTGCAGCCAGCCATGCAGGCGGTCGAAGTCCACCGCTTCCAGCCCGGCCGCTTCGGCCAGCGGCGCGCTGGCCAGCAGGTCCAGCACCTCATTCAGGCCAAAGCGCGAGACCGGCAGGCCCAGCAGGTGCACGAACACATCAGCCAGCGGTTCACCGGCCAGCGGGCTGCTGTCGGCCAGCGCATAGGGGATGTGCTCCTCCTCGCCACCACGGCCGCCGAACACCGCTTCCAGGTACGGCACGTAGGGATCGATGTCCGGCGCCAGCACCGCGATCTCGCGCGCCTGCAGCGGCGGGTCGAAGCGCGGGTCCTGCAGCAGGCTGCGCAGCTGGTCGTGCAGCACCTGCAACTCGCGCAGGCGGGTATGGCAGGCGTGTACCTGCAGGCTGGGGTCGTCGCTGCGAAGCCCGTCACGCAGCTCGCCCGAGGGCAGTGCGCGGCGGTGGAACAGGTCACGCTGCAGGCGATGCAGCAGGCTGTCGGACAGGCCGCCTTCGTCCAGGGTCGGCCGGGTGTCGTCCTCCGGATCGGAATAGGCGGCGATTTCGCCGGCCGGATGCACCACCTCGTAACTGCCCAGCACCGCCATGAAGTCGCGCCCGGCCGCGCCCCAGGCTTCCAGCAGACGGTTCTCGCCGGCTGCTTCGCCGAAGGGATCGGGCGCGCCGCTGCGCAGGCGCTCGGCCAGGGTCTGCAGATCGCCCCAGTACGACTGCACCGGGGTGGGCATATAGAAATGCAGCTCGCCAACACGTGCCTGGGTGGCCATCACCCGCAGCACATCGGGCGAGATGTTGAGCGTCGCGAACGCAGACATGCGCGGTGGCAAGCCCTTCGGCAAGGGTTGGCCGGCCCCTTCGAAACGGTCCAGGTATTCCTGGATGCGGCGCGCGCGGTAGTCGTGGCCGTGGGTGATGGTGCGCCACAGGATTGCCTGCGGATCGGACGGATCGGCACCGGCCGCCCAGCGCAGCAGCCAGTCGCGGCGCCACGCCTGGTACTTCTCGAACACCGAGGCCAGCTCGCCAGCCAGCGCCCACGGCTTCAATGCGTCATCGCCGGCAAGATAGGACTGCAGCGCGCGCATCGGTGGCTGCGCCAGCAACGCCGGGTCGCGCAGGGCCTGGTACAGCTTCCAATGCAGGCCGGCCGCGTCCAGGTCGTCCTGCTCGCCGCTGACGTTGGCCTTCAGCGCGCGCGCCACGAACTCACCCGGGGTGAGGAATTCGAGGTTCGCAGCCACACCGAACTCGGTGGCCAGTGTCGCTTGCAGCCAACGCCGCATCGCTACCTGCGGGATCAGCACCACTTCCGGTGCCAGCAGCGGCTGGCCAGGAACGGGCGTACGCACATTGCGCGCCAGCAGCGCGGCCAGCACGTCCAGGGAGTTGGAATGGTAGAGGCGGAAATCGCTGCCTGGGTCACTCATCATGCACAGTGTGCAGGACAGCAGGCAGTATTCAATGGTTGGGCCGCGAGCGGTACGGATTGTTCCGGGACACCAGCCGATTGTCCCGGCCTCCGCCGAGGCTTGTCGTGCAACAATACTGCACCGTCCAGTCTGCTTATGTTCAGCCGACGGGCCCGATCCTTCGATGTCTAAAAAACGTTAATGGTGCCCATGTCGGCTTCCACCTCCAGTCTGGTGCAGTTATCCAACGTCCGCATCGACCGGAGCGGACGCACGATCCTGCGCGACGTGTCGCTGCAGGTGCCCAAGGGCAGCATCACCGCCGTTCTGGGTCCGTCCGGCAGCGGCAAGTCGACCCTGCTGGCGGCGCTGACCGGCGAACTGCGCCCGGTCGCCGGCGAGGTCACCCTGTTCGGCAAGCCGATTCCGCATGACAGCGGCGCGCTGCTGGAAATGCGCAAGAGCGTGGGCGTGCTGCTGCAGGGCAACGGCCTGCTGACCGACCTGACCGTGGCGGAAAACGTGGCGCTGCCGCTGCGTACGCACACCCGCCTGCCGACCGCCGTGCTGCGGCGGCTGGTGCAGATGAAGCTGCATTCGGTGGGCTTGCTGGCCGCCGCCGATGCCTGGCCGCGCGAGCTGTCAGGTGGCATGGCGCGCCGCGTGGCGCTGGCCCGTGCACTGGCGCTGGACCCGCCGCTGATGATCTACGACGAGCCGCTGACCGGGCTGGACCCGATCGCCTCGGGGGTGATCATGAGCCTGATCCAGCGCCTCAACCACAGCCTGGGCCTGACCAGCATCATCGTCAGCCACCACGTGCACGAGACCCTGCCGATCTGCGACCAGGTGATCGCGATCGCCAATGGCGGCATCGTGTTCCAGGGCACGCCCGAGGCACTGCAGTCCAGCCAGGACCCGCTGCTGCGGCAGTTCCTGCACGGCCAGCCCGATGGCCCCATCCCGTTCGATGCCGCGCCGCGCGCGAGGGTCGCCTGATGCCGTTCGTTCAAGCCACCCGCTCGCTGGGTCGTGCCGGCCTGTTCTCGCTGACCGTGCTGCGCGGTTCGCTGCCGACCCGTGATTTCCTGGCCGAGTTGACCCGCGAGATCTACAAGATCGGTGCGCGCTCGCTGCCGATCATCGCCGTCGGCGGTGCCTTCGTCGGCCTGGTGCTGACCCTGCAGGGCTACCGCACGCTGACCACCTTCGGTGCGGCCGACGCACTGTCGACCCTGCTCGGGCTTTCGCTGTACCGCGAGCTGGCACCGGTGCTGACCGCGCTGCTGTTCATTGGCCGCGCTGGCAGCTCGATCGCCGCCGAGCTAGGCCTGATGCGTGCCACCGACCAGATCAAGGCGCTGGAGCTGATGGCGATCGACCCGGTGGCCAAGGCGGTGGCGCCGCGCTTCTGGGCGGCGGTGCTGACCGTGCCGCTGCTGACCGGCATCTTCTGTTCGCTTGCAATCAGTGCCAGCTACTTCGAAGCGGTGCACGTGCTGGGCCTGGACAATGGCGTGTTCTGGTCGGCGCTGCGCAACAGCGTGGACTTCTGGGACGACTTCGGCGTGGCAATGCTGAAGTCGGCGATCTTCGGCGGCACTGCCGCGCTGGTTGCCGCCTATGTGGGTTTCCACGCCGAGCCGACCATTGAAGGCACTTCGGTGGCGACCACCCGTGCGGTGGTCAACGCTTCACTGCTGGTGCTGATGTTCAACTTCGTGCTGTCGGCAATGTTGTTCACCTAACCCCTCCACCGGCGGTGCGCAGGCGCGCGCGGCCACAACGACTCGATCAGGTAATCCACATGGCCATCCGCGGTCCCAGACTCGAATTTTCCGTCGGCGCCTTCCTGCTGCTGGCCCTGGCCTCGCTGATGGTGCTGGCCGTGGCCTCGACCAACCAGCGCTGGAGCTGGGGCAGCGAAGGCTACGACCTGAAGGCACGCTTCTCCCAGGTCGGCCAGCTGCGCAAGCAGGCACCGGTGAAGATCGGCGGCGTCACTGTCGGCCAGGTCGCTTCGATCGACCTGGACCCGGTGAAGTTCGAATCGATCGTCACCCTGCGCATGGACAGCAAGGTCAAGGACCTGCCGGCGGACACCTCGGCCGGCATCTTCACCAGCGGTTTGCTCGGCGAGAGCTATATCGGTCTGCAGCCGGGCGGTGATCCGGACGTGCTGAAGGCCGGTGACGAGATCGTCTTCACCCAGCCAGCGGTGGACCTGATCCAGCTGGTCGGCAAGTACATGTTCAGTGGCGGTGCCGGTGGCGGCGCTGCTCAGAAGCCCAACGATGGCGCGCAGGCGCCTGCAACGGAACCGCAACCATGAAGATGAAACTGATCCCGGCCCTGCTCGCCTCGGCGCTGCTGGCGGCCACCCCGTTCCTGGCCCAGGCCCAGGCCGCTGCGCCTGCCGCTGCCGCAACGCAAAGCCAGGCCGGCAAGGTGGTGATCGATGCCAGCAGCCGCATCCTGTCCACGCTGCAGCAGCGCAAGAGCGAGTTCACCAGCAACCCGGCCAGCCTGCGCAGCTACATCGACAGCGAGCTGACCCGCACCTTCGACCGCGACTACGCCGCGCGCCTGGTGCTGGGCCCGCACGCCCGCGGCGCCTCCGACGCCGACATCAAGCTGTTCGCCGATGCCATGGCCGACAGCCTGATGCAGCGCTACGGCTCCACCCTGCTCAACATCCAGGGCAAGCCGAGCTTCCGCCTGAAGGGTGAGAGCCCGCTGCCGGGCAATCGTGGCGTGCGCGTGAGCACCGAACTGGTGCGCGCCGGCAACGAACCGACCCCGGTCGAGTACTGGATGCGCAACGTGAACGGCCAGTGGAAGATCTTCGACGTCAACATCGAAGGCATTTCCTACGTGCAGACCTTCCGCAACCAGTTCGACACCCCGCTGCGCCAGAAGGGCATCAAGCAGGTGGCCAACGAACTGCACAGCGGCAGCATGCAGGCCGGGCCCGCGGGCAATGGCAAGTAACGCACTGGCGCTGCTGGAAGGCGACACCCTGCGCCTGCGCGGGGTGCTCGACCGTGCCGCGGTGATCGCGCTGTGGCCGCAGCTGCAGGCCCTGCCGGCAAAGCTGTCACGGCTGGAGCTGGGTGAGGTCGAACGCGTGGACAGCGCCGGCCTGGCGCTGCTGGCCGAGCTGGCCGCACGTGCGCGCAAGAGCGGTCACCCGCTGGCAGTCTCCGGCGCGCCGGCCGGCTACAACGAGCTGAGCGCAGCCTACCGGCTGTCGCCCGACCTGGATTTCAACGCTACTTCTGCTGCGAGCTGACATGAACGTCGTACGCACTTTCCCCCTGATCGTCCTGGCCACCGCCCTGACCGCCTGCGCCGGCAAGCCCGCACGCAGCGATGCGCCCGCAGCCAGCACCGTGGTCCCGGCCAGCACCATCGCCGAGGCCTCTGCCCCCACCGCCGATACCGTTACGGTCGATGCCGCACCGGCAACAGCCGTGGTTGCCGCACCTGCGCCGGCCACGCCGCCATCCGCACCGGCCCGCAGCGCCGACACCGATGCGGCCAGGGCCGCGGCGGCGACCGCCCCCGGTGGTGACGACGACTTCGATGCCCTCTACGGCGGTGCCGGCAACACTGGCAGCGCGGCAGCCTACGATCCGTGGGAACCGTTCAACCGCAAGGTGCACACGTTCAACAACGCGGTTGACCGTGGCATCGCCCGCCCGCTGGCCACGGCCTACACCCACGTGGTGCCGCGCTTCGCCCGCACCGGCGTCAGCAACTTCTTCAGCAACCTGCGCGCACCGGTGACCATCACCAACCAGCTGCTGCAGGGCCGCGGTGCAGATGCGTGGGACAGCCTCGGCCGCTTCCTGATGAACAGCACGCTGGGTATCGGCGGCCTGTTCGATCCGGCCAGCAAGGCGATGGTGCCGCGTCGCAATGAGGACTTCGGGCAGACCCTGGGTGCCTGGGGCTGGCGTCGTTCGCGTTACGTGGAACTGCCGTTCTTCGGCCCTCGCACCGTGCGCGATGTGTTCGGCCTGGCCGGTGACATTCCGCTGTCGCCGATCCGCCGCATCGAAGAGGACAAGATCCGCATCGGCCTGCAGGGCATGCAGCTGGTCGATACCCGCGCGCAGCTGCTGGCGATCGACGACCTGCGTGACACCGCCGTGGACGAGTACTCGCTGGTACGCGATGCGTGGATGCAGCGCCGCAACTACCAGATCGAGAACGATCTGCGCAGCAAGCGCGACCGTGGCCACGACGATGCCAATTCGCCGATCCCGGTCGATGCGATGCCGATGCCGCAGTGGACGCACTGAGTCCGGTCTGCAGCGCATGAAAAACCCCGCCTCGGCGGGGTTTTTCTTTTCCGGTAGGTGCCAACCTTGGTTGGCACGCTTTCCTCAGGCTGCCAGCGCTGCCTCGATGGCCTCGCGCAGGCGCGCGTCATCGGCAGCCACGTCCGGGGCGAAACGCGCGATGACCTTGCCGTCGCGGCCAACCAGGAACTTCTCGAAGTTCCACAGCACCGCCGGTGCTGCGTGGATCGGGATCTCCTTGCTGGCCAGGCGCTCACGCAGCGGGCCTTCGCCGATCGACTGCGGCTGGGCGGCGGTCAGCTGCTGGTACAGCGGATGGGTATCGTCACCGGCCACGCTGATCTTGGAGAACATCGGGAAGCTGACGTCGTAGGTGAGCTGGCAGAACTGCTGGATCTCTGCCTCGCTGCCCGGCTCCTGGCCGAGGAAGTTGTTGGCGGGGAAGCCCAGTACTTCCAGACCCTGCGCGTGCTTTTCCGCATACAGCGCCTGCAGGCCTTCGTACTGCGGGGTCAGGCCGCACTTGGAGGCGACGTTGACCAGCAGCAGTACCTTGCCCTGGTAGTCGGCAAGCGAGGACGGCTGGCCGTCGATGGTGGTGAGGGAAATGTCCTGGATCGGGGTGCTCACGCGGGGGCTCCGGCAACAGCGGGGAATGGCCCACCAGCATAGCGCCGCGCGATGGCGGTAGTGCCGGCCGCTGGCCGGCAATCGTGCGACCGTTCGCAAGGGTTCATGCGGTTGCCGGCCAGTGGCCGGCACTACGATCAGTCCACGCAGATCGTGCCCTGCGCCTTGCCGTCATCAATGCGCTGGCGGCAGCCGAAGTTCTGGCGCACATCGCGCTGGCAGGTACCGGTAGCGGCGCTGCCAGCGCCCACCTCGGGACCGGCCAGGCACTGGCCCGTGCAGTCGCTTTTGCGGCTGCAGGCCTTGCCGGCATCGGCATAGGGAATCACGCACTGCTCGCGTTGCAGCCGGCCCAGCCGTTGCAGGCTGCCGCCGGCGGCCTGGCAGTCGACGTCGCGCGCTTCGCGATACGCCTCGGCCGCTTCAGGGCTGGTGGCTGCGGCAGGTGCCGCGGTCGTATCGGCAGCCGGTGGTGCGCTGCTGCAGGCGGCAAGCAGCGCGGTCAGGACAAGGCTGGTGAAGCGGCGCAGGCGCATGACGATACCTGATCGAGGCGGACAGGCCGCCAGCATACGCATCGGCGATGCAGGCGGCGTGTCAGCGTGGCTCAGGCCTCGTCGCCGTCACTGCCTTCCTCTGCTGGCAGCGCGTCCGGCAGCAACTGGCGGCTCTGCTCAACCGGCAGCGACTCGACATCCCTCAGCTTGCGGGCGATCGCGCGGGTGCGCACCCCGGTCTGGTCGATCTGCTTGCTGGCCTGGTCCAGCTTGGCCTTCACGTTGTCCAGCACATCGCCGAACTTGCCGAACTCGGTCTTCACCGCACCCAGCAGGCTCCACACCTCGCTGGACCGCTTCTCGATGGCCAGCGTGCGGAAGCCCATCTGCAGGCTGTTGAGCAGTGCGGTGATCGTGGTCGGCCCGGCGACCACCACGCGGTGGTCGCGCTGCAGCAGATCGACCAGGCCGGGGCGCCGGATCACCTCGGCATACAGGCCTTCGGTAGGCAGGAACATCACCGCGAAGTCGGTGGTGTGCGGCGGCACGATGTACTTCTCGCAGATCGACTTGGCCTGCACCTTCACCGCACGCTCCAGCTGCGCACCCTGCACGCGTACCAGTTCGGCATCACCCTGCTCCTGTGCGTCCAGCAGGCGCTCGTAGTCTTCGCGTGGGAACTTGGAGTCGATCGGCAGCCACACCGGCGTGTCGTCGCTGCTGCGACCCGGCAGGCGCACGGCGATGTCGACCATTTCGCCACTATCCGGGCGTACCTTCACCCCGCGCGCGTACTGCTCCTGGATCAGGGTCTGCTCGAGGATGTTCTCCAGCTGTACTTCACCCCAGCTGCCGCGCGTCTTGACGTTGGTCAGCACGCGCTTGAGGTCACCCACGCCGGTGGCCAGCTGCTGCATCTCGCCGAGGCCGCGCTGCACCTGCTCCAGGCGCTCCGAGACCAGTTTGAAGGACTGGCCAAGGCGTGTTTCCAGGGTGGACTGCAACTTCTCATCCACCGTCACGCGCATCTGTTCCAGCTTCTGCGCATTGTCGCTCTGCAGCGCGCGCAGCTGCTCTTCCAGCGTCGTGCGCATCTCGGCGATGCGCTGCTCGTTGCGCTGGGTCAGTTCCTGCAGGCGCAGGCCAAGGCTTTCAGTCAGGCGCTGCTGCGACTGCGCGCCCTCCTCGCGGCCCTTGCGTGCATCGTCCACCAGGGTCTGCCGCAGCGCGCCGAGCTGGGTATCGGTACGCCCGGTGAGCTCCTGCAGCTGCTGGCCAAACGCATGGATGCGGGCTTCCTGCTGCTGGCCGAAGGTCTCCAGCTGGCCGCGCAGCTCCTGCAGCCGCTGTCCCATCAACGCCGCGCCGCGCTGCTGGCTCTCGGCCGCTTCGGCGCGCGCCTTGCGGGCATCTTCGCCCAGCGCTTCGCGCAGCAGGTCCAGGCGCTGGTCGGTGCGGGTGGACAGATCGGTCAGCGCGCGGGCGAAGCCATCGAGCTGTTCGCGCAGCTCGCTGCGCCCGGCCCGCGCCTCCTCGCGCACCGCCTGTTCCAGGCGGTCATGCGGCGGGCGGCGCAGCAGGGCGACCAGCTGCAGGATGAGCACGGCCAATAGAAGGCCGCCAATGAGCAGATATTCGGTTTGCATGGGGCAAGTGTAGGCTGGCCGAGTCTCAACTGCTGCGTCAGGACCATGGTCGTCCTCTACGGAAAGCCCACCTCCATCAATGTGCGTAAAGTGCTGTGGCTGTGCGCGGGGCTGGATCTGCCCCTGCACCACGAACCGGCCCCCTCGCCGGACCTGCTGGCCACGCTGAACCCCAACCGGCAGGTGCCGGTGCTGCGTGATGGCGACTTCGTGCTGTGGGAATCCAACAGCATCTGCCGCTACCTGGCCGCACGCGCCGGTCGCGAGGATCTGCTGCCACATGCAGCAAAGGACCGGGCCCGGGTGGAGCAGTGGATGGACTGGCAGGCCAGCGACCTCAACAGCGCATGGCGCCATGTGTTCATGGCGCGCGTGCGCCAGCATCCGGACTATCCGGATGACGCCCGTGCCGAGGCCAGCCTGGCGCAGTGGAACCGGCTGATGGGCGTCCTTGATGCACAGCTGGCCACTACCGACGGCTACGTGGCGGGCAACACCTTCACTCTGGCCGACATCGTGCTCGGGCTGTCGACCCAACGCTGGTGCAGCACGCCGGGCAGCAAGCCGGTACTGGCACACGTAGATGCCTGGTTCGAACGCCTGCGGCAGCAGCCCGGTTTCGCCGAGTACGTCGACAACGGTGTGGCCTGAGCAGTGGCTTCCGCAGCTGTTGGCAGGTGTCGACCTTGGTCGACACGGCTGATCCACGCCATGCGTGGATGAAACGCTGTAGAGCCGGGCGCAGGCTCGGCTCCACAGGAAAAACCGGGCCTTACCAGCCTTCCAGCACGATCTTGCCCTTGGCGCGGTGGCTCTCCAGCAGCGCGTGGGCACGCCGCAGGTTGGCCGCGTCGATGCGCCCGAAATGCTCGCCCAGGGTGGTCTGCAGCACGCCTGTGTCGATCAGCTCGGCCACCCGGTTCAACAGGTCATGCTGGCGCTGCATGTCGGCGGTCTTGTACAGCGGCCGGGTAAACATCGACTCCCAGTGCAGTGACAACGCCTTGCGCTTGAGCGCCATCACGTCGACCTGGCCGGGATCATCGATCAGCCCCAGCTGGCCCTGCGGCGCCAGCAGTTCCACGATCTGCGCGTAGTGCTGGTCGGAGTGGGTCAGGCTGGCCACGTGCTGCACCTCGCTGATGCCGAGCCGCGCCAGGCCCTCGGCCAGCGGCAGGCTGTGGTCGATCACATGGTGTGCGCCCATTGCGTACGCCCAGTCCTGGGTATCCGGACGTGAGGCGGTGCCGATCACCGTCAGTTTCGTCAGCTTCCGCGCCAGCTGCACCAGGATCGAACCGACACCGCCGGCAGCGCCGATCACCAGCAGGGTCTGGCCTTCGCCACCGCCCTCGGGGATGCGCAGGCGGTCGAACAGCAGTTCCCAGGCGGTGATCGCGGTCAGTGGCAGCGCGGCGGCGGCGGCATCGTCGAGGCTGGCCGGCTTGCGGCCGACGCTGCGTTCGTCCACCAGCTGGTACTCGGCGTTGCTGCCCGGGCGATCGATGACGCCGGCGTAGTAGACCGCATCGCCGGGCTGGAACAGGGTCACCTCGCTGCCCACCGCGTCGACGATGCCGACCGCATCCCAGCCCAGCACGCGTGGGCCATCGGTGGCCACGCCGCGACGGACCTTGGTGTCGACCGGGTTCACCGCCACCGCACGTACCGCCACGCGCAGGTCACGCGGGCCAGGCTGCGGCAGCTCCAGTTCGATGTCGATCAGGGCCTGGGCATCATCGATCGGCAGGCCGGCTTGGGTGTAGGCAATGGCGCGCATGGCAGCGGTCCAGTGGGGAAGGAGGCGACAGGTTGCGCCGCACGCGCTCCCGCAGAAAGGCGCAGAATCGGGCAGCACTTTCACTCTGGCAATGAAGATGATCCGCTTCGACGATCTGCAGCTGTTCGTCCGCACTGCCGCACTGGGCAGCTTCTCGCAGGCGGCGCGCGAGGCCGACCTGCTGCCCGGGCAGGTCGCTGCGGCGGTGGCGCGGCTGGAACGCGAGCTGGACCTGCGCCTGTTCGTGCGCACCACCCGCAGCCTGCGCCTCACCGGCGAGGGTGCGCTGTACCTGCCGTATGCGCAGGAGGTACTGGCCACCCTGCGCGAGGGACAGGCGCGCGTGCAGGGCGAGGACACCGAGCTGCACGGCACCCTGCAGCTGTCGGCGCCCTCGGACCTCGGCCGCAACCTGCTGCTGCCCTGGCTGAGCGCCTTCCGAGCTGCGCACCCGCGGCTGCGCCTGCACCTGCGCCTGTCCGACGAGGTGGCCGATGTATTCCGCGACCCGGTCGACGTGGCCATCCGCATCGGCCACTTCGACGACGCCAACTACGTCGCCCTGCCGCTGCTGGAAGGCAATCGACGCGTGCTGGCCGCCTCGCCCGGCTACCTGCAGCGGCGTGGCACGCCCACCCGCCTGGAGGATCTGCGCGAGCACGACTGCCTGGTCTATCAACTCAACGGCCGCGCCTACGATCGCTGGTCATTCGAGGTCGACGGGCGTCGCAGCGTGATTCCGGTGCGCGGTCCGCTGGTCTGCGACGACGCCGATGTAGTGCGACGCTGGGCCGTGGCCGGCGAAGGCATCACTTACAAGTCCTGGCTGGACCTGCGCGAGGACGTGCTGGCCGGGCGCCTGCAGCTGCTGCTCGATGGTGTTGGCAGCAGCATCCCGCTGCAGCTGGTATGCCCGCACCGCAAGCAGTTCTCGCCAGCGGTACGGCAACTGCATGCGCAGCTGCGCCAGCACCTGCAACCGCTGCTGTCTGGCATGCCCACTGGCCTCACCCGCCCCCTGTCGCCAACGGCGGCACTGGCCGACAATGGCGGCCCCCCGTAACAAGAGAACGCCGCCATGCCGTGGATGGGCATCCAGGACCTGTGGACGTTTCTGGTCGCCGTGCTGGTGTTTCTCGCCCTGCCCGGCCCCGGCACCTTCACCCTGCTGACCGCCACCGGCCGTGGCGGCGTGCGTGGTGGCTATACCGCGCTGGCCGGCCTGCTGGTCGGCGACCAGATCCTGATGTGGCTGGCGTTGGCGGGCGTGGCGGCGCTGCTCAAGGCCAACCCGCTGGTGTTCCACGCGGTGCAGTACCTGGGTGCGGCCTACCTGGTGTGGGTCGGCATCAGCCTGCTGCGCACGCCGAAGCACGAGGGCGGCGACGCCGGCCCGATCCGCATGCAGCCGGGCCGCTACTTCCAGCAGGCGATCCTGGTCAGCCTGCTCAATCCGAAGGCGATCCTGTTCTACATGGCCTTCCTGCCATTGTTCATCGATCCGAAGGCGCATCAGGGCATTGCTACCTTCGCGGCGCTGGCGGGCATCATCCTGGTGGTCAGCATCGCCTACTGCTCGATGTTGATCGGCGTGGGCAACCTGGCCCGCCGCCGCCTGATCCAGCACCCGCGAATCAGCGATGCGCTGCGCCGCGTGGCCGGCCTGTTCCTGGTGGGGTTCGGCATCCGGTTGGGGCTGAACGGATGAAACCCTGGTCGACGGCGATGGGCGCCCTGCTGCTTCTGGCCAACACGACCGCCCCGGCGGCCACCGCGCAGGATCATCGCTGCCTGAGCGGCGGCCGCAATGACGGCATCCATCTGGAATGGCGTTGGCTGGATGACGGCCAGGCCGACGTTCGCTATGCCGGGCAGCGCGAACGCCTGCTGCTGCGCCGGGTTTCGATGGAGACCACGGTGCTGGCCGAAGACCGCCCCTACCAGTTCGACAGCGTCTGGGAAGAGCGCATCAACGGGCGCCTCAATGGCCGCTACCTGCTGAGCACGCAGGGCGCGCTGGTGCTGGACCTGAGCTACGAGCGTAGCCGCGACGGACGTCGCACCACCTTCCACGATGACGTCGAGGCCTGGCAGGAAGACGGCTGCCGCTGGCCCGGCAAGGTGGCCGAGTGAGCACCATGGACGACGACACCCTGCTGGAGCGCAGCTGGGAATATCGGGAGGAGACGCTGTACCGGCGGTTGTTCGGCGATACCGGGCCGGGGATCTATCCGATCGACATGGATCTGCTGCGCAACGTCTTCAAGCAGGACCAGATCGACCCGCGCTGGCTGCATGTCGGCGTCAATGCCTGCCCTCCGCACGGTGATCGAAGGCACTGGATCTATGTCAGCTCCGGCCTGTCCAACCCCTGGGAAGGGCGGCACGAAGATGGCGATTCGGGGTTGGGCATCGAACTGATGCTTGAGACGCAGGAAGAAGCGACCTGGGCACTGACCACCTTGCGCTGGTTCACCGCGTACCACCTGCTGCTGTGCCACTCACGCATGCCCGGCAATCCGTTGGCGCCATGGGACCGGCTGAAGCTGGGGGGGCCGGTGGATCACGCAGGGAGCATGCTGCAGGCGGCCGTCTTCGTTCCGTCACTGCATTTTCCTGGACCCCAGCAACTGCCATCGGGACGATTCGACTTCCTGCAGCTGCTGCCGTTGACCCTGGACGAGCATGCGTTCGGCCGCGCCCAGGGCTTCGAAGTGCTGGTGGCCCAGTTGAGAACCCAAGGTGCGGCGCCGGTGGTCGATCCGCAGCGGGTCAGCATCGATCTGGCCCCTGCTCTCACGCTTCAAGCGCCTCCCGGCTCGCCTTGAGGGATCGAATCATTTCGAATCCTGTCGGCATTTGTGCCGATTCCGGCAGAATGCTCGGAGTACAGCCGCGCCGGTGACGCATCTGACCCTCGTATGACCCCCGTCAGTGGTAATGCTGCGCTGCGTTCGGTCACACTCGGGAACTTGTCGTTCTTAGTCACCCCTTCCGAGGCCTGCATGTCCCTGTTCCGGCGCAAGTCCCTAGATTCCGTCACCGTCCACGAAGCCGGCAGGCGCCTGATCCCGACGCTCAGCTGGCCGCACCTGATCGCGCTGGGTATTGGCGCCATCGTCGGTACCGGCATCTACACGCTGATCGGCGTCGGTGCCAACCTGGCCGGCCCGGCGGTGCTGATCTCCTTCGCCATCGCCGGTGCGGTCTGTGCCTGTGCGGCACTGTCCTACGCCGAGCTGTCGACGATGATGCCGGCCGCCGGCAGTGCCTACACCTACAGCTACAGCGCGCTGGGCGAGGTGTTCGCCTGGGTGGTGGGCTGGAGCCTGATCCTGGAGTACTCACTGGTGGTGAGTACGGTCGCGGTGGGCTGGTCCGGCTACTTCGTCGGCTTCCTCGAATGGGTCCACACCCAGTTCGGCTGGAACGTGCACCTGCCAGCGTGGCTCGCAGCCGGCCCGCACGTGGAAGGCGGCATGATCAACCTGCCGGCGATCGTCATCACCTGGCTGGTGGCCGGCATGCTGATGGCCGGCACCAAGGAAAGCGCCACCCTCAATGCCATCCTGGTGGTGTTCAAGCTGATCGCGCTGGCCATCTTCGTGGCCGTGGCCCTGCCCGCCTTCGACAGCGCCAACCTGCAGCCGTTCATGCCGTATGGCTTTGCCAAGTCGATGGGCCCTGATGGCGTCGAACACGGCGTAATGGCGGCGGCAGCGATCATCTTCTTCGCCTTCTACGGCTTCGATGCGATCTCCACCGCCGCCGAAGAAACCAAGAACCCAGGCCGCGACCTGTCGATCGGCATCATCGGTTCGATGATCGGCTGCACCATCGTCTACGTGCTGGTCGCGCTGGCCGCGGTCGGTGCGATGAGCTACGCGGTGTTCGGCCACAGCGCCGAGCCGCTGGCCCTGATCATGCGCCAGCTGGGCCATCCGACCGCGGCGATGGTGATCGGCGTGATCGCGATCATCGCGCTGCCGACGGTGCTGCTGGCCTTCCTGTACGGCCAGAGCCGCATCTTCTTCGTGATGAGCCGCGATGGCCTGCTGCCGCGTGGCCTGTCCAAGGTCAACGCACGTACCGGCACGCCGGTGGCGACCACGCTGTTCACCGCGGTGGTGGTGTCGGCGCTGGCCGGCGTGGCCCGCCTGGACGAGATCGCGGCGCTGGCCAATGCCGGCACCCTGGCCGCGTTCACCGCCGTGGGCATCTGCCTGGTGGTGCTGCGCCTGCGCGAGCCGAACCGCGAACGTACCTTCCGTACCCCGCTGGCCTTCGTGGTTGGTCCGCTGGCCGCGCTGGGCTGCATCTATCTGTTCCTCAGCCTGCCGCACAGCACCCAGCTGTACTTCCTGCTGTGGAACCTGGCCGGCCTGGTGCTGTACTTCCTGTACAGCCGCCGCCACGCGCTGATCGCGAAATAACCGGATCACCGGTAGTGCCGGCCGCTGGCCGGCACCTCGCATCCTGTTGATACGGGCAATGCCGGCCAGCGGCCGGCACTTCCGCAGGGCGGTCAACCGCCCTGCTTTGCAGCGTAGTCCTGCGCCTGCCGCATCACCCGCAGCAGGTTGCCGCCCCAGATGCCGGCAATCTGCTTCTCGGTATAGCCCTTGCGCAGCAGCCACGCGGTGATCTTCGGCAGCTGGCTGACATCGGGCAGGTCGCTCAGGCCACCGCCGCCATCCCAGTCCAGGCCGATGCCCACGTGCTCGGGGCCGACCACCTTGAGGATGTGCTCGAAGTGGGCGAAGAAGTCGTCGAGGCTGGCATGGCGCACCGGGTGCTCGTGGTCCAGCGCCTGCTCGGCCTTCAGCAGGGCAACGCCCTGTTCGATGCCCATGCCTTCCCAGCCACCCAGCTGCTTGCTCAGCGCTTCCTCGGCCTGCTTGCGCTCGGGCGTCTTTGCGGTGTCGATCAGGTAGCCGCCATAGGCGTTCACCTGGATCACGCCGCCGGCCTTGGCCAGCTTGCGCAGGCGCGCGTCATCCAGATTGCGCGGGTGGTCGTAGACCGCCTTGGCCGAGCTGTGCGACAGCACGAACGGCACCGGCATCATCGCCAGCAGGTCGTCGAACACCGCGTCGGACGCATGCGACTGGTCGATCACGATGCCCAGCTTCACTGCTTGCCGCACCAGATCCTTGCCCGCCGGGCTCAGGCCTTTCCACTCCGCCCCTTTGGGGTCGGTGGCCGAATCGGCAAACTCGTTGTTGGCGAAGTGCACGGTGCTGAGCAGGCGCAGGCCGGCGCGGTGGTAGAACGACAGCAGGCTCGGGTCTTCCACCAGCGGGCTGGCGTTTTCCATGCTGATGTAGACCACGCGCTTGCCGGCGGCCTTGATCCGCGCCGCGTCATCTGCGGTCAATGCCAGCGCGAAGCGCTCGGGGTTGGCCGCCAGCATTTCGCGGATCTCCAGCAGCCGCTGCAGGCCATGGTCACGCTCGGCGAGGTGCGCGGCGGGGCTGCGGTCGCCCTGATCGGTGTAGATCGCCCAGAAACCGCCGTCCAGCGCACCTTCGACCATGCGCGGGTAGTCGACCTGCGAAAGCGCGTTGCGGTCGTGACGCTGCTCGATGTCGAAGCCCGTTCGGCCGAAATTGGCCGGCGTATCCAGGTGGCTGTCGAGGGTGACCAGGCGCTGCTGCAGGGCCTTGGCGCGCGCCAGCTCCTGTGCGCTGAACTCGATGGCATGAGCCGACAGCGGCGCGCACAGCGCCAGGGCAAGCACGACGGACAGGTGGCGCAACGATGGCATGGGCTCTCACCGGCAATGGGAAGAGCCCGACCATAGCGCTGCGGCCCGCGGATTTGTAGAGTCGAACTGTGCTCGACTGATCAGGCACCGCGAGTCGAGCATCGCTCGACTCTACATCTGGAAATCAATCCACCACGCGGCAGAACACGGCCTTGAGGTAACGCGATTCCTGCACGTGGGCCATGAACGGATGGTCCGGACCGGCGCCGGCCACCTTCAGGATCTGGATCGTGCGGCCGGAGAAATAGGCCGCGCGGCGCAGCATGTCGAGGAACTGGTCCTCGGCCACCAGGCCGGTGCAGGAGAACGTGGCGAACAGGCCACCGGGCTTGACCACGCCCAGCGCCAGCTTGTTCATGTCCAGGTACTTCTTCAGCGCAGTGATGACCTGGTCGCGGTCGCGGGTCATCTTCGCCGGGTCCAGGATCACCACGTCGTACTGCTCACCGCGGTTGGCGGCGTCGCGCAGCCACGGGAAGATGTCGGACTGGACGAACTTCGGGCGCACGTTGTTCAGGCGCGAATTGCCCTTGGCGATCTGGATGACGTCTTCATCGATGTCGATGCCGACCACTTCAGTGGCACCACGCGCCGCTGCGTACACGGCGAAACCGCCGGTGTTGCAGCACAGGTCGAGCACGCTCTTGCCTTCCACCTGCTGGCTCAGCCACTCGCGGTTCTCGCGCTGGTCGGCAAAGAAGCCGGTCTTGTGCGCACCGGCCGGGTCAGCGCGGAACTTGATGCCGTACTCGGTGATCACCGCCGCTTCGGTGGTGGTGTTGCCGTGGAAGTCGAAGCTTTCCTGCTTCTGCACGTGCTCGTCGGCAAAGCTGTGGAAGCGGCAGCCCGGGAACTGCTCGCGCAGGGCGTCGTAGATCCACTCGCGGTGGCGGAACATGCCGGCGGCGAAGAATTCGACCACCACCAAGTCGCCGTAGCGGTCCACCACCAGGCCGGACAGGCCATCGCCCTCGCTGTGCACCACGCGCCAGGCGTCGGACACCGCGTCGAGCTTCAGCACCTCACGGCGCAGCGACACCGCCTGGGCGATCTTGCGCGAGAACCAGCCAGCATCGACCGGCACGTTCTGGTCGGTTTCGAGGATGCGCACGGCAATGCGCGAGTGCCCGTTGTAGAACCCGCGGCCGATGAACTCCCCGTCCACGCCGACCACGTCGACGATGGAACCGGGCTTGGGCCGGACGGTCGGCTTCTCGACCAGTTTCTGGAAGATCCACGGGTGGCTGGAACGCCACGCATTCTTGAGGCGGACAATCGGAAGAGGGGGTATTCATCCACCTATTGTAGCCGGGGGGCGCTTTCGTAGAGTCGAGCTGGCGCGACGGGCGTTGCTGAACGGCCCGGGCAATGCGTGCCAACCAAGGTTGGCATCTACCAGGGCGGGGGCCCCGGCCGCCCGGCATTTGACGGCAGCCCGGCCAGGCCGCAGAATCGGCGCCAGAAGGGGAGTAGCTCCCAGACGTTGTCGCCGTCATTTCGAGCCCGCAGGCTCCGGTGCAACGGCAGTTCCAGCCGACTGGAACTGCGAGCGAGACCTTCGCCGTACTGGCGAAGCTCTGTCCCTGGATCCCCCTCCCGATCCTCCGTTGCAGATCCTCGCCGTCCGGCCTGGCATTCATCTTTCCAACGGACATTCCCAATGCAGACGATCGGTAACGTGTGGTTGTGGGGCGGCTTCGCAGCGGTGGTGGTCATCGCCCTGCTGGTCGACCTCGTGTTGATGCGCCATGGTGGACCGCACAAGGTCACCTTCAAGGAGGCCCTGTGGTGGTCCATCGGCTGGGTCGCGCTGGCCCTGCTGTTCAATGCGGGCCTCTGGTACTACCTGAATGAGACCGCGGGCCAGGTGGTGGCCAACAAGGTCGGCCTCGAATTCCTGACCGGTTACCTGGTCGAGAAGGCGCTGGCGGTCGACAACATCTTTGTCTTCCTGATGATCATGAGCTACTTCGCGGTGCCGGAGGAGCAGCGCCAGAAGGTGCTGATCATCGGCATCCTGGGCGCGATCGTGCTGCGTACGATCATGATCTTCGCCGGCAGCGTGCTGATCACCCAGTTCCATTGGCTGCTCTACGTGTTCGGCGCCTTCCTGCTGTTCACCGGCTGGAAGATGTGGTTCGCCGCCGGGCAGGAGCCGGACCTGGAGGCCAACCCCGCCCTGCGCTGGATGCGCAAGCACCTGCGCCTGCTGCCGGATTACGCGGGCAATGCGCTGAGCGTGAAGCGCGACGGCGTGCGCTGGTTCACCCCGCTGTTCGCGGTACTGATCCTGATCGCGGTCACCGACGTGATCTTCGCGGTGGACAGCATCCCGGCGATCTTCGCGATCACCACCGACCCGTTCATCGTGCTCACCTCCAACGTGTTCGCGGTGCTGGGCCTGCGTGCGATGTTCTTCCTGCTGGCCGGCATGGCCGACCGCTTCCACCTGCTGCCGTACGGCCTGGCGCTGGTGCTGGGCTTCATCGGCATCAAGATGATGATCATCGACCTGTTCAAGATCCCGACCCCGATCTCGCTGGGCGTGGTGGCGGTGATCATCGCCGCTACCGTGGTGTTGAGCCTGAAGTACCCGCCGAAGGAAGGCGAAGGCCAGGCCTGAGCCTGACCCGCTGGATGGCGCGGCCGGTGGGATTGTCCCGCCGGCCGTTTCCACTCTCCCGCAGCGGTGGCCTTGGTTTCGCGCCAACCACCGCCATTGCTGAGGTATGAACAACAACGCGCCCCTGCCCGCCGGCGACGTGCCGGCCCCCCGCAATGACCGCTCGCGCATCCTGCGGGCGTTCAATGTCAGCCTGGCCGCCGTGCTGGTGCTGGTGGCCGTGTTCGCCCTGCAGGGCACGTTCGACTGGCGACCGTGGGCGGTCGCGCCACTGGAAGCCAAGGGCCTGCTTGGCCTGATCGGCGGCCCGATGCTGCATGCCTCGGTCGAGCACATCGTCGCCAACAGCATCGCCATCCTGATCCTCGGCACGCTGGCCGGCAGCGTCTACCCGAAAGCCACTGTGCGCGCCCTGCCCCTGCTGTGGCTGGGCTCGGGCATCGGTGCGTGGATGCTGGGCAATCCGGGCAGCGTGCACCTGGGCGCCAGCGGCGTCACCCACGGCCTGATGTTCCTGCTGGCCAGCCTCGGCCTGCTGCGCCGTGACCGTGCGGCGATCGCCACTGGCCTGATCGGCATGCTGTTCTACGGCGGCATGCTGATGACCATCCTGCCGCACGCCGACGGCGTGTCCTGGCAGTCGCACATGGGCGGTGCCTTCGCCGGCATCATCGCCGCGCTGCTGTTCCGCAACGCCGACCCACTGCCGCCGCGCCCGCGCTACAGCTGGGAGGACGAAGAAGAAGACGTCGAACCGCTGCCCGACGATGAGCTGGAGCCGCCGTCACCGCAGCGCGTGCCGGTGCTGTGGCAGCCGCGCGAGGGCCAGGACTACGTGGTGATCCCGTTCCGCCGGCCGGACGAGCCGCGCGGTTGATCGGGTGACGGGGTCCGGCATCTTCATGACCCAGTAGTGGCCGACCTTGGTCGGCGCTCCTGCTGCATGCCAACCAAGGTTGGCAACTACCAGAGCATTCCGTCACATCCGGTAGCGCCGGGCCATGCCCGGCGGCATTGGCCGGTCAGTTCGCCGCATTCCCCGCCGTGCCCATGCCATCCACCGCCTGCCGGCCCAGTGCCGGATCATCGGTGAAGAACGCATCGATGCCAGTGGCCAGATAGGCGCGCATCTCGGCGACCGAACCCTCGGCATTGCGCGCGTTGTCGGCGCCCTTGCGCAGGTTGCTGGCCTGGAAATGGTTCTCCGGGCGGAAGGTATACGGAATCACCATCAGGCCCACTGCATGTGCGTCCTGTACCAGCGTGGTCGGTGTCCCCAGTGCACCCTTGGCGTCCAGCGGAATGATCGAGCGCAGCTCCGGGCCGATGCTGTCGGCGTAGCTGGCAATGTCCTTCAGTCCGGCCGGCGTCATCATCTGCGCGTAGGTCAGCTTGCCACCGGCCTTGGCGATGTCGGCCGGCTGGGTATCGCCTTTCCAAAGCAGCTGCAGCAGGCGGATGTTGCTGCCCCGCCCGATCTTGCCGCGCAGGTAGCGCAGGTTGGCGGTCTCGAACGACTGGATGGTGACCGGGCCCACGTTGGTATAGGCATTGCCGCGCAGCGCGGCCAGCAGCTTGTCTTCCATCGGCAGGCCGATCGACTGGAAGTAGGTCGGATGCTTGATCTCCGGCACCAGGCCGATGCCGCGGTTGGCGCGGCCGGCCTGCTGCACCAGGAACGCCAGGATCTCGTCGAGGCTGGCGATGCGGAACTGGCCATCGTAGGCGGTGCTGCGCAGTTCCGGCAGGCGTTCACGCGCGTACAGCGTCTTCAGCTCGGCCAGGGTGAAGTCTTCGGTGAACCAGCCATCGACCTTCTGCCCGTCGATGACCTTGCTGGTGCGGCGGCTGGCGAATTCCGGATGCGAGGCGACATCGGTGGTGCCACTGATCTCGTTCTCGTGGCGGGCCACCATCACCCCGTCCTTGGTCATCACCAGGTCCGGTTCGATGTAGTCGGCGCCATCGGCGATGGCCTGCGCATAGGCCGCCAGGGTGTGCTCGGGCAGCAGTGCGCTTGCCCCGCGGTGGCCATAGACCGACACCTTGTGCGCGGCCGGGGTGGAGGATTCAGCACTCATGGCCACCGATGGTGCCACGGCCAGCGACAACAGCAACGCACAACCCCACGACTTCACTGCGACTTCCCCAAGCGGTATGTGATGGGCGTCAGTATGCGGCGGCAATGTGACAGGCGGGGGACCCCATGGATCCGGTAGTCGCCGACCTTGGTCGGCGCTCTGCCAGTCGGCGTCCATGACCCCGGGCGTCCTGTGCCAACCAAGGTTGGCACCTACCAGAGCGAAGGTTGGCACCTGCCAGAGCATGAGCCGAGCAATTGATCGATGACGGGGTCAGAGATCCCTTCGGGGATCTGGCCCCGACCTTACTTGCCGTAGAAAAAGAAGTATTAAAAGAAGTACGTACACACCGCTCACAACCCGAAGTGCGGGTATCGGGGCCAGATGTGCCAGCCCGCTTCCGGCAACTGCCGCAGGATCAGCAGCGGGTTCTCACCGCGCGTCTCAGGGGCTTGCCTCCGGAGCAACGCCTGGCGGTGCTGGCCGAGTGGGACGTGCGCTGCGAATCAGGTGGCGTGCACAACGCCATCGCCTACCTCTACGGGTTGATCAAGAAGGCCGTGGAAGGCATGTTCAAGCTCTGGGCGGCGCGCAAATCCACCCCGCAGCAGACACCCGTGCAGGCCGTCAGCAACAGCCAGCATGGCTCGCCGCCGGCTCTTTCTCCATCGTCCAGCAGCCAAGCCGCAAAGCCTGCATCGCGCGAGGTAGCGCAACGGCATCTGGATCAGATCAGGCGCATGTTGAAGACCCCATCGCTGCCCATCGGACAGATCATCGGGTGCATGGCTGACAGCGGAATGCTGCTAACAGCCCCGGGAAACACGCCTGCTGCTGCAAGGTTGGGGCCACTGGGCTCGGCGTGAGACAGACGGGGGCCGTCACTGCCCGCCGCAGTGACGGCCCGGCGAAATGCAGCAGGAATGCGGGTTGGCGCGGCGTCGCATTGATGGCTGCGCACATGACGATGCCCCGGCACACTGGCCCAGCAACGACCTGCCGGTGGGTATGAACACCGGAACCCTGGCGCAGGTTCCTGCAAGCGCCGACCCGGCTCGCCGGACGGAACCATCCCAGGCATACCCAGGCTCGCTTGGTGTGCCGCCCTACCCATGGGCAGAGCCTTCCTCATCCTCGGCGTGATTCGTCTCGCCATCGTCGTAACACACATCCGCCGTTCCAGGCACTCGTCGCGGGTCGCCCGACCTGCCGGCTTCTTTCCACCACTGCACAACAGGAGGCACCCATCCCAGCACATCGCGTTGTTGTCCCTTGCAACTCTTCCGCCCGGCCTTCCCACAGGAAGCAAGGCGGACGCCTCATTCGAGGCCACAGGTGAACTGAGCACCTGGCCCTTGCCCTTCGGGGATCTCACCTTGGCGAGTTGGCAAAAACACTGACCGTTTGCTTCTCAGCCCCGACAACCGATGGAACAACGCCGCGATGGACGACCTGACCTATACCTTGCGCCAGCTCTGCCTGCGCAACCGCGACGGCAGCCACGCCACCCAGGCTGACCGGCAACGGTCGCTGAGTCTGGCCGCACGCCAACTGCGCGAAGCAGGTTTCCGCCAGATGCGGGCCATCTCGCTCAAAGGCAAGCATGTCGAAGCCCTGTTGCAGCGTTGGCAAGCCGAAGGCCTGTCGGCAGGCACGATCAAGAACCGCATGGCGCACCTGCGCTGGTGGGCAGAGAAGGTCGGCAAGGCAGGCATCCTGCCAACGAACAACACCAGGCTGGGCATCCCTGACCGTCGCTATGTGACCAACGAAAGCAAGGCCAAGGAATTGGGCGACGGACTGGACAGAATCTCCGATCCACACGTTCGCATGAGCCTGCGCCTGCAAGCGGCCTTTGGCCTGCGGCGGGAAGAGTCCATCAAGTTCCAGCCCCGCTATGCCGACCGTGGGGATCACATCGCCATCAAGGGGTCATGGGCCAAGGGTGGGCGCGACCGGACAGTGCCGATCACGACGCCGGAACAACGTGCGGTGCTGGACGATGCTCACCGCCTAGCTGGTTCGGGCTCGCTGATCCCGACGCACAAGACCTACATCCAGCAACGGCATGCCTACGACGGCCAGTGCAAGGCAGCGGGCCTGAGCAACATGCACGGACTGCGGCATCGGTACGCGCAGATGCGATATGAGGCACAAACGGGGTGGAAGGCACCTGCGGCGGGGGGGGGGGCGCCGACTGCGGCGCTGACACACAAACAACTCGCCCAAGATAATGCCGCACGGCAAAGAATCAGCCGAGAACTTGGGCATGAGCGGATCCAGATTACAGCGGTGTATCTTGGACGATAGATTACTTTTCAGATTGATCCACCTACACCCTTGAACTTCTCAACAAAGGCCGCGATCTTCTGGAAGACAGTCTGCTTCTTGGTCAGAAATTGCGGGTTCAATGGGCTCATCTTGGGCAGAACCGCGTTGAGTTCGGTGCCGTTTTCGCTGGCGAACTCACGCTTGAGTGAGGTGATGATGTAACGCTTCGCAGCCTCGGCGTAGAGGCTTTCCGAAGTGATCAACTCCTGCGCCTCACGCTGCTGCTCAGCCTGGGCGAACTTGAAGAACGCATCGATCACGCTGGCCTTGTCACCGATCTGGTCCAAATCGGTCTGGTTGATGAAGTCCACCACTAGACTTTCTTTCGCGCGGTTGCCCAGGCTGGCGCGAATCACACGCCGCACCTCATCCACCAGTTCAGTCTTGCTCTTGGTCTTCTTGTTGTGCTCGAAGATCAGTTCCAGGATGTAGTCCAGGTTGATTTCCTGTGACCTCAATAGGTCCACCTCAAAGACCACGTCATCCCAGTCAATGGTGGACTTCTCTTTCTCGGCCCCCGCCTTCTCTCGGCGTAGCCAGTCGCGCACGTCGTTGTAGGTCGAGCGATAGTCCTGAATCTTCCGCTCGGGCGGGAGCGTGACGGCTTGCAGCGCGGTCAGATCTTCGTCACTCAGGTAGTGCTTGGCCTTGAACGCCTCAACTGCGGCAGCGTCGGCCAGATCGACGCTTTGCAACTCCTTCAAGCTGGCAAATTCGTCATAGTTCTGCAGCACGTTCTCCACGCGCAGGTACTCGCCGAACAGCTTGGCAAACGCCTTCTTGTCGGCCTCCTTCTCAATGGCCGCAGGGTCGGGGAAACGCTCTTCCAGCTCCTGCACCACATCCTTGAAGCCCCTCCGTGCCTCGCCGGTAGCCGCATCGGTGAAGCCTTCCATGTACTCCTTGTAGCTCTTCTCCAGCACCACGTTCTTGGTGTTCTTGTCACCGAACAGGGTGATGGCGTCGATGGTCGCTTGCTCCAGATCGCGGAACGTGACGATGTTGCCGAAGGTCTTGGTAGCGTCAAAGATGCGGTTGGTACGCGAGTAGGCCTGCATCAGTCCGTGGAAGCGCAGGTTCTTGTCGACAAACAGTGTATTGAGCATGGGCGCATCAAAACCAGTCAGGAACATGCCCACCACGATGAGCAGGTCGATTTCCTTGGCCTTCACCTGTTTGGCCAGATCGCGGTAGTAGTTCTGGAAGCCGTTGCTATCCACGCTGAAGTTGGTCTTGAACAGCGCGTTGTAGTCGGCGATGGCCGCGCTCAGGAACTCCTTTGCACTGCTGTTCATGGCCGAGACATCAAAGTTCTCGTCCTGGATGTCGCCAATCGCGTCCTGCTCTTCGTTGGCGGCGAACGAGAAGATGGTGGCCACCTTCAGCGGCTTCTCGCTGGTCTTCTGCAACTCGCGGAAGCACTCGTAGTACAGCTTGGCAGCATCCACGCTGCTGACGGCAAACATGGCGTTGAAGCCCTTGTTGCCCGCATGCTGGCGATGGGTCTTTTGCCGGAAGTTGTTCAGGATGTACTGGGTGATCTCGCGGATGCGATCCGGGTGCAGCAGGGCCTGCTTGTTTTCGGCTGCACTCAGCTTCTTCTCGTCCTGCTCGGTCTCGATGGCCTTGAACTGCGGACGAACGTCGTTGTAGTCCACCTTGAACTTCAACACCTTCTCGTCGCGAATGGCATCGGTGATCACGTACGAGTGCAGCTCACGGCCAAACACGCTCGCTGTGGTCTCGGCACCCAAAGCGTTCTCCGGGAAGATGGGTGTGCCGGTGAAGCCGAACTGGCAGAACTTCTTGAACTTTTTCTTCAAGTTCTTCTGTGCTTCGCCAAACTGGCTGCGGTGGCACTCGTCGAAGATGAACACCACTTGCTTGCCGTAGATGGGCAGGTCTGCCTCGCTCTTCATCAGGTTGTTGAGCTTCTGGATGGTGGTGACGACGATCTTGTTGTCGTCCTTCTCCAAGTTGCGCTTCAAGCCTGCCGTGCTATCCGAGCCGTTCACGCTGTCCGGCGAGAAGCGTTGGTATTCCTTCATGGTCTGGTAGTCCAGATCCTTGCGGTCTACCACGAAGAACACCTTATCGATGAAGTCCAGCTCGGTGGCCAGGCGCGCGGCCTTGAAACTGGTCAGGGTCTTGCCGCTGCCGGTGGTGTGCCAGATGAAGCCGCCGCTTTCTGTGTTGCTCCAGTTTTTGGCCTGATGGCTGCTCTTGATCTTCCACAGAATGCGTTCCGTGGCGGCGATCTGGTAAGGCCGCATCACCAGCAGCGTGTTGCTGACGTCAAACACCGAATAATGCAGCAGCACATTGAGCAGCGTGTGCTTCTGGAAGAAAGTGGCCGTGAAGTCCTTCAGGTCGCGGATCAAGCTGTTGTCCGCCTTCGCCCAGTTCATGGTGAAGTCGAAGCTGTTCTTGTTGCGCTGCGTGGTGTTGGCGAAGTAGCGGCTGTCGGTGCCGTTCGAGATCACGAACAGTTGCAGATACTTGAACAGGGAGTGCTCGCTGTTGAAGCTCTCCTTGCTGTAGCGGTGCACTTGGTTGAAGGCTTCCCGGATCGCCACGCCGCGCTTTTTCAGTTCCACCTGCACCAGTGGCAGGCCATTGACCAGGATGGTCACGTCATAGCGGTTGGCGTGCGTGCCTGCCTGCTCAAACTGCTTGATCACCTGTACCTTGTTGCGGGTGATGTTTTTCTTGTCCAGCAGGTAGATGTTCTGGATGCGCCCGTCGTCAAAGACAAAATCGTGGATGTAGTCGTCGTGAATCTTGCGGGTTTTCTCGACAATGCCATCACTGGGCTTGTCCAGCCAAGATTCGACGAACCGCAGCCATTCACCGTCGGTGAACTGCACGGCATTGAGCGCCTGCAGTTGCACGCGTACGTTGGCCAGCAGATCGACAGGGGTCCTGATGAACTGAGCGAACTCGTAGCCCTGATTGACCAAATCTTGGATCAGCTCGCGCTCCAGATCGCTTTCGCTTTGGTAGTGCTCAGAGACCTTCCACTCCCGGGTGTACTGGTCGAGGACGATGAAGTTCTTGGACTCAGCGATGGCCTTGTAATCAAACATTTTCGGCCTCCTGCTTTTTGAAACGGTAGGTGTCGCCTAAAAATGAAACCAGCTGAGCAAGCCTTTCCTTATCAGATTCTTCTATCTCAGCCACTTCTTCACCTGCGTGTGCAGAATGACTAGACAGATTCAGGATTCTGTTTGCAAATGGGTCCGGCACACCATCTGAAGTCGTCTGAAGCAAATCTTCCCATCGTAGATAACCCAGAAATGTCGCCGTCTTTTCGAGAATGTTTCTCAAGAAATTGAAGTGATACTTCTTTATCTGTCCGTCCTTTATGGCGGATCGCAATTCCGCCAGCAAGAACAAGTGATAAGAGAAAGGGTGGTCATTAGACGTGATTAAATCAAAATTTCCATCGGCCTTCTTCTCCAGCCTGTATTTCTCAGATTGCCCACGCTTATAAATCCAGGATGAACTGCCATCCTGATTGCGTTTTTTTAAATCGTTGTTAAGCTCATTGTGCAAAACGTTGTAAAAAAGAGGGCTGTGCGTTGTTATCACAAACCTCAATCCATGGCCATCAACATAGGCGCTTTTTTTAATTAGTCCAGCCAAATCAACAGCAAGTTCTATGAGATGACCGTCATCCAATGAACTTACCGGGTCATCGATAAAAACATACTTCAAGCTGTTGAATTTATCGGTGATCCTATTTGCTACATTCCCCTCATTACGTATCAATACAACCTGCTCCAAAAGCGTATACAAAACACTCCAAATAAAATTACTTTCTTCGCCTTTGGAGACTTTTATTATTTCGTATTGGCCCTGAATTGGGGCATCGACAACACTTGCTTCCGAATCGGCTTGAGCGGCGACAACAGGCTTATTGATAGGCACCTGGAAAGAAATTTCCGAAAAGGCTGGCACGACCAAGTCAATCTCTTGTTCGTCAAAATTTCTAATCTTCTTTGTATATCTTTGATTGAATACCGGATTGGTATTGCTGCTCGTATACCGTTGAAAGTTTGATGCAATGTTGCCGTCTTCACCCAAATCTTGGAGTATCGTTATTAGCCAGTCCGTAAAAGTATTCGGTTGAACCTTAAGCTTGGGTTCAATGTCGCTGTCTAAGTCGTTATCCCAGTAAAATAAGTCTTCAGTGAACGCGTTGTAATAAAGTATCTTGTTCCGCGGCGGGTCTACTTCTCCTCCGTTGTGATCCTCGGAGTTCTTTGGCGCAATTAAATCCTTGAACGCCCGGGATAGCCGAGTTTTGCCTGATCCGTTGAATGCATAGATTAGTTGCACCTTTTTGTTGGCATCTTGTAGCTGTTGCGCAATCTGCGCGAGTGTCTTTCCCATGTTATGCCTTCACCTCTTCCGGCTTTGGAAAGCTCATCAGCAGATCACGGTAGTACTCGTATTGCTTTTGGCGCAGCTCGATCTCGTGGGGCAAGCCTTCAGTTAGGGATGTGGTTAGGGCGTGGAACTTATCAAGGATGCCCGCAATACGCTGTTGCTCGAACATTGAAGGAAATGGGATTTTTAATCCTTTTAAAAGGCCGCCCGTCACTAGAGGCTGTCCACCACCCACTGCGTACTGATTTAGATTCATTTGCGTTAGTTGATGAAATGCGAAACGAATATTCCATTCATCTTTGGGGCGAACTATGAGCGTGTTGTCGGATACGTCAAAGGTTCCGGACACTGCATTAACTCGCCCGGCATTCGCACCGACGCGCGCAACCAGAAGTACTTTGCCCAAGTATGCTGCTTCGCTAGTGAACCCGATCAAACCTGTCGATCCATAGACTGGGATAGGACCATCTGTGGCTCGATCCTTATTTCGTCCTGATGCAATACTTCTTGTAACGTCTTCCAGGGTCTTCCACTCAACGTCACTATCGTCAAAACTCAACAACTGATCACGATAGTATTTGTATTGTTTCCTGCGGGCAGTCAGCTCAGCGGTCAGCTCGGCGGTCAGCTCGGTGAAGGCGTCCAGGATGCGGACGATTTCGGCTTGGATTTCAAGCGATTTTTTTGGATTGTCGGGGCAGGGGATGGGTACTTGTATCTTCCTAAACCTCTCTTTGGAAATATTGAAGCGAGTGACGCCGCTTGCGGTTTTTGCAATTTCCATCCGCATGAAGCTACTTCTAAAAAGATGCTTCACAAAGCCCGGACTCAGAGGGACGTCTTGGTTGAACCTGACCCCAAAAGAAAAACTGTTTAGATAGATCGGACCTTCGAAATCCTCGACGACCACCGAGGACATACCGGCTTCTTCCGCAATTTCGGAAGATCCAGTGAACAAAACGTCACCAATCTTAATGCTGTTCTGCTTTTCTGATTCTGACACCTTCACATTTTCAAGGCAGGAAAAATCAATGCTTGAATTTGCGAAGATGTTTTTGTACGTTACATACTTGGCACATCCTCCCTCAAAGTCTTTCTTGCTTTTTCCAGTAAGCCCCCCGTAGAAAGACGAGATTTCTCCCAGTGGCCGCCACTGAACATCAGCTTCGTCCAAAATCTTGACCAAGAAGTTCACGTCGCTCATGCCTCCAGCTCCTCGCCTTCAATCTCAGCGACGATGGCATCAATATCCCTCCGAAGCTGGTCAATCCTGGCGACAGTGGATTTCAGCTCGGCGTTGAGCTGAGCAATGTCCACCACTTCACGTGTGTCTTCGGGTTCCACGTAGCTACTGACCGAGAGGTCGTAGTCATTGGCCGCCACCTGCTCCAAGGGCACCGATTTGGAAAAGTGATCGACATTTTCCTTGCTGTCGAACACCGCCATGATTTGCTCGATATGCGAATCCAGCAGGACGTTGTTATTGGTTTCTTTCTTGAATAGCCCGCTGGCGTCGATGAACTGAGTAGTGGTGTCTTTCTTATTTTTCGCCAGCACCAGAATGTTCACCGCAATGGTTGTGCCGTAAAACAGGTTGGGCGCGAGCGAGATCACGGTTTCCGCGTAGTTGTTATCCACCAGATACTGGCGGATTTTCTGCTCAGCCCCACCCCGGTAGAAGATGCCGGGGAAACAGACAATCGCAGCGCGGCCTTTGCTGGAGAGGTAGCTGAGCGCGTGCAATACAAAGGCAAAGTCGGCCTTGGACTTTGGCGCGAGTACGCCGGCCGGGGCAAAGCGTTCGTCGTTGATCAGCGTGGGGTCGTCGCTGCCGATCCACTTCACCGAATACGGCGGGTTGGAGACGATGGCGTCAAATGGCCGGTCGTCAGCGAAATGCGGCTCCTCCAACGTGTTGCCCAACTGGATGTTGAACTTGTCGTAGTTCACGTTGTGCAAGAACATGTTCATCCGCGCCAGGTTGTACGTGGTGTGGTTGATTTCTTGCCCAAAGAACCCGTCTTCGATCAGGTGTTGGTCGAAGTGCTTCTTGGCTTGCAGCAGCAGCGAGCCAGAGCCGCAGGCGGGGTCATAAATCTTGTTGACGCTGGTTTGCTTGTGCATGGCCAGCTGGGCGATCAGCTTGGACACATGCTGCGGCGTGAAAAACTCGCCGCCCGACTTGCCCGCGTTCGCCGCGTAGTTCGAAATCAGGAATTCGTAGGCGTCCCCGAACAGATCGATGTGGCTGGCATCGAAACCGCCGAAGTCCAGCTCCGCCACGCGTTTGAGCACTTTGGACAGACGATCGTTCTTGTCCTTGACGGTGTTGCCCAGGCGGTTGCTGGTGGTGTCGAAATCCGCAAACAGGCCTTTGATATCGCGTTCGGAGGGGTAGCCGTTGGCGGAGGCCTCAATGGCGGAAAAGATGTTGGCCAGATCGGTATTCAGGCTCTCGTTGGTGTTGGCGTTGGCCGCCATGTTGACGAAGAGCTGGCTGGGGTAGATGAAGTAGCCCTTGGTCTTGATGGCGTCATCTTTGGCGGCCGCGATGTTCGGATCACTGTCTGCCATGGCGGCGTAATTGACAGAAGGGTCACCGCCGGTGATGTAGTCGATGAAGTTCTCGCTGATGAAGCGATAGAACAGGGTGCCCAGCACGTATTGCTTGAAGTCCCACCCATCGACGGCACCGCGGACGTCATTGGCGATATCCCAGATCTTGCGCTGTAGTGCGGTGCGTTGTTCGTTGCTTGTCATCTTAAAAGTCCAGTTTTGATTCGTTGGGTCCGGCTCAGGCTTAACGCTTGAACTGGAGGAAATGAGTTGTTACGGCAAGAGGGCCGAGGTCTATCTCCCGGCTTTCTTCGCCTTGGGTCGATAGAAATCCTTGATTCTTCAGGCGAATGCCGACGTATCGCTCAGCTTTTATCGCCCATCTATCGACGATAGAACGCAGGTTGTCCGATAGACTGGTCATGCCACGGCCCAGTACCGCCGCCAGCGGTTGTCACCCTCAAAGCGGACTTCCCCGCGCCCGATCAGCTCTTCCAGCGCGCGCTTGACTTGCTTGGGATGAATCTCCCCGCCAACGCGTTTATGTATGTCACTGATCGCAGACCTTGGATAGCGCTGCAAATCTTCAAGTACAAGTGCTGCCAAGCGGTGCGGCTCGATGCGCTTGAGCGTGGTGGACGTGGAGAAGTCCAGGCTGCGCAACAGTTCCGGATCAATGAAGTAGCGCGTGGCCTGGGTTCGGCCGACACTACGCACCAGCTGCCATTCCAGCGGACGTTTGAGCCACGCGGACAGCGATTCGACCGATGGAAGCTCCAGCGCCTGGGCCAGTTCCCGGGCTGTCAGGGCATCATGTTGCGCCAGCAACCCCAGAGCGATGCGTTCGCGCTGGGTCAACTGATAGGTCTGGTCGGCCTTCGCAATGAAGTCGATGACTTCGGGCTTGATGATGCGACGGTGCACCGTCACCTGCACGCGATCATGCCGTTCGGACAGTTCCGGCGCGGGCCGACCTTGCGACAGCAGCACCTCGAACATCTTGTCGAAGCCACTGCCTTCCCGCTCCATCAGCTTGAGGTCGTGGAACAGGCGCGCAAGGTGTTCGTTGCGGCGTACCGTCGTGTGCAGGATATTTTGTGGAGTGACGCCCAAGGGAAGCAGGCCAGGATTGACGACTTCAAGCCGGTCAGGGTGCAGGTTCAGGAAGATGTCGCCTCGCTGGGTGTAGGGGCGATGTACGAGGGCATTGACCAGCAATTCGCGCACCACGATCTCATCGAATGCAGGCACGTTCTGGCGGTACAGGCCATCGGGCAGTTCATAACGCTCCCGGAAATCCGGCACCCCCTGCCAGACGGCCTCGATCAGCTCCATCGGGTTCAACGTGTGGTCGTCCCAAGGCAGTTTGTTGACCTTCTGCTCATGTTCGTCGTACTTGATGAACTGGATGACTGGTGCGGTTGCCAGTTGCGCCCGGTGCTGCTGCTTGCCGATGCACAGGATGCCGAGGTGGGTCAGGTACTGGCCTTGTGCAAGCTGGTAGTGATCAAGCAGTTCCTCATCATCCTTTTCCTTGACAGATGCTTTGACGCGGTCGGATGCGCGCAGGGCGTTCAGCAGGCGGTTGAACTGGGCGGTGTCGCGCTCCGCGCGGGGGATGTACAGGGTGGTCTGGGTTTCCCAGGGCAGCGCGCTGCGCTCGGTTGCCAAACGCATCACCTCGTCACCGGTAACCGGCTTGCTCTGGTCTGCGACGCGCAGGAAGTAACGGCCGTCGGTGGTCGAGGCGACAGCAGCAGCGCGCGGGACAGTCAGGTCGATATATTGGCCGCCATTGGCGGCGGTCACGATGTCGGGGAGCGCCACCACATTGACCGTGCGTTCGGCCAGCTTGCGCCGCAATGTGTCCGGCAGGTCTATCGGTACTTGCTGGCCTGCAGGCGGCTGATCCTGGTCGTCCTCGATACCGATCAGGAGGTGGCCGCCCGTCGCATTGGCGAAAGCCACGCAGTCCTTGACCAGTTCGCCCCAGTCGGCTGTCTTGCCCAACACCGCGCGCAGCGACTTCCGGTCGAGCAGTTGCCCTTCCTGGCTCATCAGCAGACCCCCTTCATGTCCGTGTCCATCAATCCAGTACCACCAGGAATTCGGTCGCCAACGCGGTTGGCTGAACGTCCCGGACATTGCGTTGCAGGGAAACCAGCCCATAGTCCGCCATCATTCGCAGCGTGCGCGACAGGTTCGGCACCTTGCGCCCGCTGAGTTCGGCCAGTTCCGTAAGGGACTTGGGTTGCCTGTCGTGAATGAGGCGCAGCAGACGGCGGTTGTCATCGGAAAGCACAGCAGCCAGCGATGCCAGGGATGGAAACCAGATGCTTGGCATCTCGCTCCCTTTCTGGGGTGGTCTATCTGGCTGTCGGACGCCGACAATGCAACGCTTCATGATCGTGAGGTCCATGACATGTCTCTTTGATAATTATATCAGTGCGTGATAATCATCGCCGTTAAAGATGCCTCGGTTGCAGATGGCGGTGCCCTTTTGCAACCAAAGGGGGAAAAGGCAAGGGAATAGCGATTAAGAGACAACGGCCCTACCCCGAAAAGGAAAAAGCCACCCTCAAGCCGAACCAGCACCGATCACCAGATTTCCCGACGGCACCAACCCGTCGATGTAATCCGCCCACGCCTGCAACATCTCCCGCCGCTGCTCGGCGTACTCCGCCCGGTTGTAGACGCCCCGCACGCCGCCGATGGTGTGGTTCAGCGCCTTTTCCACCACATCCGAAGGCCAACCCTGTTCGTGCAGCAATGTCGATGCGGTGCGCCGCAGGTCATGGATGGTGAAGGCGGGGATCTCCTGCCCCTGCAACGACACCTTCAGCGCCTGGTTCAGCGCATTGCTGGCGAAGGGCTTGACCAGGGAGCCACGGCCCGGCAACACCCAGACGCTGCTGCTGGCGAGCGGCTTGAGCTCCTTGAACAGCGT
This sequence comes from Stenotrophomonas sp. 99219_Sma, assembly GCF_056480785.1. Lineage (NCBI taxonomy): Bacteria > Pseudomonadati > Pseudomonadota > Gammaproteobacteria > Lysobacterales > Lysobacteraceae > Stenotrophomonas > Stenotrophomonas sp. 99219_Sma. The sequence goes on from NZ_CM151117.1 coordinate 4,632,017, forward strand.
CTGCGCCTGGGTGGACAGGTAGACGATGTGCGGCTTGCCGGTCTTGGAATTCTCGACCGGGATGTGCCATTCGCCTTCGTCCAGATGCACGTCCTTCCACTGCGCCAGCATCAGCTCGGACTTGCGCACCAGCGTCATCAGGATCAACTGGAAAGCGATCTTGAACTGGCGGCGGATGTTGGAGGTCTGCATGGCTCGCAGGAACTGACGGATTTCGTCTGGCGTCAGCGCCCGGTCGCGGGCGGCGGCGCGGTAGACGTGCCGCATTGGCAGGGCCATGACCGGATTGGCCTGGATCAGGCCGCAGGTCAGTGCGTAGTCGAACATGCGCTTGAGCAGGCCGCGCACCTGGCCGGCGGCGGCATCGAAGCCTTGCTCCTTCTTGCGCCAGATGACGCTGCGCACATCCTCGGCGGTGATGTCCCGGATCGGCTTGCTGCCGATATGCGGCAGGATGTCCTTTTCTTGGTAGCGGCGGGGCATGGTCACGTTCTTGTGGTCGCGTGACTGGATGTCCTTGAAGAAGCGTTCGGCGAATTCGGCCACGGTGGCGTCTTCTGCGCCGGTTACCTTCTCCTGCTGCTTTTTCTGCGCCGGAGACTGGCCCAGCGCCACCAGATGCGCCGCCTCGTCCCGTTTCAGGCGCGCATTCTTCAGGGTGAGGGCCGGGTACTTGCCCAGAGTGAGCTTCTCGCGTTTGCCACTCAGCCGATAGCGATAACGCCAGACGATGCTGCCACTCGGCAGCACTTCGACGTACAGCCCGCGATCGTCGCTGACGATGTATGAGGCGTCCCGGGGTTTGAGCGCCTTGAGTGCGGTGTCTGTGAGAGACATGGACCTTCCTTTGGGTCCATGGAAGCCAATCTGTTAGACCGTCCGGTGAAATTGGACCCAATTATGGACCCGGATGGCGATGGCTTCGACTGTATCACCGAATCAGTCAGTAGACAAAAATCCCTTTATTTATGCGGATTGTAAGCACATCAGCAGACTTCAGTGGACGCCCCAGGACCTCACCTCACTTCCCGATGCAGAAACTGGAGAAGATCCTTCCCAGCAGGTCATCGGCGCTCATCTGCCCGGTGATCTCGCCCAGCGCATCATGCGCCAGCCGCAGTTCTTCGGCGGCCAGTTCCAGGTGCTCATGCGCCAGCTCACCATCGGCGCGCTGCGCATGTTCCTGCGCGCGCTCGATCGCATCCACATGGCGCGTGCGTGCGGAGAACTCGCCGTCCACCTGCTCGCCTGCCCCGGCCGAGGCAATCGAACGCAGGCGCGCATGCAGATCTTCGAGTCCGGCGCCGGTGGCCGCCGAAACGAACACCCGATCCGGATCGTCCAGCGTCGGCAGCGCCGTCAGCAGATCCGACTTGTTGTGGATGTAGACCTTGTGCGGCACCGCCGCCACGGCATCGCCCAGCGCCGCTTCGCCGGCCGCTGGATCGCGCGCATCCAGCACGATCAGCGCCAGGTCCGTACGCTCGATTTCCACATGCGCGCGGCGCATGCCTTCGCGTTCGATGGCGTCGCCACCGTCGCGCAGGCCCGCGGTGTCGACCAGGGTCAGCTCCAGGCCGTCCAGGCGGATGGTCTCGCGCAGGGTGTCGCGGGTGGTGCCGGCGATGTCGGTGACGATGGCGCGTTCGCTGCCGGCCAGCGCATTGAGCAATGAACTCTTGCCGGCATTCGGCGGCCCGATCAGCACCGCATGCAGGCCATCGCGCAGGCGGCGGCCGCGCTCGGCATCCCGCCGCAGCAGGGCCAGGTCGCTGCGCGCCTGTTCCAGCCCACGCCGCACCTGCGCGCCACCGAGGGTATCCAGCGGTTCGTCGGCGAAGTCGATGGCCGCTTCCACATGGATGCGCAGCAGCACCAGCTGTTCGACCACGGCGTCGATGCGGCGCGAGAACACACCATCCAGCGAACGGCGTGCAGCGCGCGCGGCACGATTGTCGCCCGCGGCGATCAGGTCGGCGATGGCCTCGGCCTGGGCCAGGTCGAGCTTGCCGTTGAGGAATGCCCGTTCGCTGAACTCACCCGGGCGCGCCTGACGCGCACCGAGCGCGATGCAGCGCGCGACCAGTTGCTGCAACAGCACCGGACTGCCATGGCCCTGCAGTTCCACCACCTCTTCGCCGGTGAAGCTGTTCGGTGCCGGGAACCACAGCACGATGCCATCGTCGATGACCTCGCCGTCGGCATCACGCAGGCGCGCGTAGTGCGCGTGGCGCGGACGCAGTGCAGGTGCACCCAGCGCATTGGCAATCGCTGCAGCGCGCGGGCCGGACAGGCGCAGCAGGCCGACACCGCCGGCGCCGGGCGCACTGGCGATGGCCACGATGGTGTCGGTGCGGATCGCGTCGTTCATGGCTCAGAGTTTCTCCAGCTGCGCACGCGCCTGGGCCGCGCCGCTGCCCTGCGGCTGCAGCGCCAGGTAGGTGGTGTAGGCCTGTTTGGCCTTGGCCTTGTCGCCGGCGTTGAAGTAGGCGTCGCCCAGGTTGAGATAGGCCACGGCGCGCGAGGGGTCGATCTTCAGTGTGTTCTCCAGCCAGCGCGCCGCTTCGGCATAGCGCTGCTGGCGGTAGTAGACGAAGCCGAGGTTGTTGGCGGCCTGGGCGAAGTCCGGGCGCAGCTTCAGCGCCTCGGTGAACTGGGCTACCGCTTCGTCGTACTGCTTCTCGCGGTACAGCTGCAGGCCACGGTCATTGGCCTGCTGCGCGCGCTGGCGGTCGGACGCCGGGCCGGCGGTGGGCACCACCAGCTTGGCCTTGCCACCCTGCAGGTCGGCCACGGTTACCGGTGCCTGGCTGCCCTTGGCTTCGCTGGCGGCATCCACTTTGTTGTTCAGCGCGATCGCATCGGCGGTCAGCTGGCGCGTATCGGCGTTGAGGAATTCCTGGCTGTCCGGCACCTGGAACACGAACTCGCCGCCCTGCGAGCCGGGCAGGCTGCCGAAGGCCGGGGTCTGGTGCGAGACCGCCGAGACCGCCGGCGCCACGTAGGCGGCCAGTTCGGTACCGGTGATCAGGCCGTCGCCGTTGAGGTCGCCCTTGCCGGCCAACGCCTGCAGCAGCACCCAGGTGAACACCGAGTGGCCGTTGGGGCCGGCATCGGCCACCTGCTGGTCGGCACCACCGGCGGTCAGCATCTGCCGCGCGCTGCGGCGGGCGTTCTCGCGCAGGAACGACGACGACGAGGGACCGCCACGGGTCAGGCCCAGGCCGCTGTAGCAGGCATCCATCACGAACATCACATGTTTGGCCTGCATGCTCTCGGCGATGTTCTGGATGTCGGTCATCGCGATCGCGTCGGTGGCAAATTCCTTCGGATCCGAATCGACCGGAATGATGTAGCCGAGGTCGCGCCCGGAGGCGAGCTGGCGGGTCGCGCCATGACCGGCGAAGAACACGAACACGCGATCGTTCTTACCGGTGCGGTCGTCGGCCAGGCGGTCGTGGAAGGCGGCCAGGATGTTGTTGCGGGTGGCCTGCTCGTTCTTCAGCACGATCACCTGCGAGGACGGGAAGCCGAACTGCCCGGTCAAGGTATCGGCCACTGCCTGAGCATCATGGCTGGCGTATTCCAGCTTCGGCCACTTGGCGTAGTTGTCGATGCCGACCACGATCGCCCATGACTTCTCGTAGCCGGTGGTGACGGTGGCGGCACCGGCGTCGCCCTTTCGCGCACGGGCGACGGTGAAGTCGCGGCCATTCCAGCCGGCGAACTGGTAGCCATCGGCGATCAGCCGGTCGAGGATCTGCGGCAGCGCCTTCACCGCACGATCGTGGATGTCGTGGAACAGGATGATGCCGCGCTGTTCCGTGTTCACCTGGTCGAGCACGCGCTGCACGATCGACTCCGGTACCGGGTCGGCCCAGTCCATCGAGTCGATGTTCCACATGATCGACTTCAGGCCGGCTTCGTTGAGCAGCTGCAGGCCTTCGGCATTGCGCGCGCCATACGGGAAGCGGAACAGCGGCGCGCGCTTGCTGTCGACGTCCTTCAGCAGCGTGTCGGTGTCGAGTACCTGCTGGCGCAGCGCATCGCCGGTGGTGCGCGACAGCTGGGCATGGGTCAGGCTGTGGTTGCCCACAGCGTAGCCCTCCTCCATCAGGTTGCGGCTGATCTTCGCCATCGGGCCCAGGCTGACCTTGCCATCGGCCTCGACCTTGCCCAGGTTTCGGCCCACTTCGAAGAACACGCCCGGCACGTCGTAGCGCTTGAGGATGGCCACCACTTCATCGGTGTAGGCCTTGTGCGGGCCATCGTCGAAGGTCAGCACCACGGTCTTGGCCGGCAGGTCGCGGCCGAAGATCTCGCGGTCGCTGTCCTTCATCGACATCGGGTACGGCTCGATCACCCCGTAGTCGCGCAGGATCGCTTCGCGGCTGTAGTCCTTGTGCAGGTGCGCGATGTAATCGTCCCACTTCTCGCGCTTCAGCTCGATGGCGCGGGTGCGCTCGAAGCGGCTGAAGATGCGGGTCAGTTCCTGGTTGTAGTTGCGTTCGATCTCGTCGAGCGCCTCCAGGTCCTCGCCGATGCGCTGATGCAGCTTCACCGCCGGCAGCGACGAATCCGTGCCAATGCGCTCATGCAGATCACGCAGCACTTCGCGGAAGGCCAAGCGGTCGGCATCGAACAGTTCCGGCGCCGACTCGATGTAGTCCAGCACGGTGCCGAGGGTGGCGAAGCGCTGCGGGCTGGTACCGCGCAGCAGGGTGTCGAACTGCGCGGCGATGGCCGTACGTTGTTCCAGGCCATCATGGAACAGCTGCTGGCCCACACGCGTGGAGGTGCCGCGGTCGGCGGCCGACTGCTGTTCTTCGTCGGCCAGCAGCACGATGATCCGACGGTAACCGTCGAGCTGCTTCTGCAGCGCAGCCAGCAACGGCGCGGCGGCCGGGTCGGCGGCGGCCGCGGCCTGCGCGCTGGGCTGGGTCACGCCGGTTACCGGTGCCTTCGCGTCCTTGTCGCCACAGCCGGCAACGACCAGGGTCAACAACAGCGAGGGCAGGAACAGGCGGAACGACGACGCACGCGGCATGGCGGACTCGATGGATGGAGGAACGGTGTGCCGGCGATTCTAACGCCGCATACGAAAAGCCCGCCTTGCGGCGGGCTTCTGCTGGGGTCAGCCGGCCAGCGGCCGGCTCTACCGATTACTTTTTCTTGACCGGGGCCGGGGCGGTGGTGGCCGGGACTGGCTCGCCGCCGTGGCGCTTGGTCATCCACCACTGCTGCAGCAGGCCCAGGCCGCCGTTGACCACCCAGTACAGAACCAGGCCGGACGGCATGAAGGCCATCATGACGCCGAACACCAGCGGCATGAACTGCATCATCTTCTGCTGCATCGGGTCCATGCCCGGTGCCGGGGTCAGCTTCTGCGTGAACCACATCACCGCCACGTTGATCACCGGCAGGATGAAGTACGGGTCGCGTGCGGTCAGGTCCTGGATCCAGCCGAACCAGGGCGCCTGGCGCAGTTCGACCGATTCCACCAGCACCCAGTACAGGGCGAAGAAGATCGGCATCTGGATGAGGATCGGCAGGCAGCCGCCCATCGGATTGATCTTTTCCTTCTTGTACAGCTCCATCATCGCGGTCTGGAACTTCTGGCGGTCATCACCATAGCGTTCCTTCAGCTGCGCGATGCGCGGCTGGAAACGACGCATCTTGGCGCCGCTCTTGTACTGGGTCGCCGACAGCGGGTACAGCACCAGCTTCAGCAGCACCACCAGGCCGACGATCGCCCAGCCCCAGTTGCCGACCAGCTTGTGCACCTGGTTCAGCACCCAGAACAGGCCCTGGCCGATCACCGCCATCATCGAGAAGCGGCTGTAGTCGACCACGCGGTCCAGGCCCGGCACGTCTTCCTTGGCAATCAGGTTGACCAGCTTCGGGCCGACCCACAGGCGGGCTTCGGTGCTGGTGGACTGGCCCGGGGCCACGGTGAAGGCCGGGCCACGCGCTTCGATCAGGTCACGACCGGCCACCTGCGACAGCACGTAGTGTGCGGTCTGGTCCTTCTGCGGGATCCAGGCGGTGAAGAAGTGGTGCTGCAGCATCGCCAGCCAGCCGCCGGTGATGTTCTGGTTCAGCGTGCCGTCTTCCAGGTAGTCCTTGAACGCACGACGCTGGTACTTCTTGTCGTTGTCGTACCAGGTGGCACCGTTGAAGCTGAAGGAATCCGGGTTGGTCATGCTCCGCGACAGGATGGTCGGGGTGCGGTCCAGGGTGCGGTAGACGTAGCCGTTCCACGGCGCGGCGCCGGCGTTGCTGACTTCATCCTTGAAGCGCACGGCATACTCGTTGCGCGAGACGGTCAGCGTGCGCTTGATGGTCACGCCGTTGTCGGCGGTCCACACGAACGGGATCTGCAGCTCGTTCTGGCCCTTGGCCAGCACGAAGTCCTTGGTGTCACCGACCAGCTTGAAGCCGTCGGCGCCGGGGACCGGGGTGTTCTTGTCTTCGCTGGCCCAGCCACTGATCGCGCTGTACGGGTGCGCGGGGTCTTCGGTCAGCAGGCGGACCGGCGGGCTGCCTTCGTCCTTGGTCTGCGGGAACTGCAGCAGCTCGGCATCGAGCACGCGGCCGCCGTCGAGCACCAGGCGCAGCACGTCGGTGGTGACGGTCACGCGCTGGCTGGCCGGGGTGGCGCTGGCCTGGGCCTGCACGGCGGCCTGGCCGGGGGCACCCGGCACCTGGGCGCTGGGGATGGCGCCCGGGGTTGCGCCCGGAACGCTCTGTGCGGCGGCCGGGGCCGACGTGGTCGTCGGTGCCGGGGTCGGAGCAGCCTTTTCACGGCTCCACTCCATCCACAGCAGCACGGCCACCATCAGCCAGGCAAAAATGAGGAATACGCGGGTCTGGTTCATCAGCGGACAGGCTCGGCGGGGCCGGGACGCGATGCCGGCTCGGTCAAAGAAGGAGTTGCGATGCCATCAGGCGGCGGCATTGTGCCGTCCACGCCCGGCGTGGGCAATGCACGCAGGCGACGCAGCAGGCGCAGGAAGGCCTGGCGGATCTCGTCGTTGCTGGCGGAACGCGCAGCACTTCGAGCCACGACGACAAAGTCGCCTGGCTGGATGTCGGTACGTGTCTGACGCAGGATGTCGCGCAGGACGCGCTTGATCCGGTTACGCCCGACGGCGTTCGGATCAACCTTGCGGGAAACCGCCAGACCCAGCCTGGCCGGCCGGTCAGCCGGCAGCCAGTGCAGGGTCATCAGCGGATCGGACACACGGCGGGCGCCGTTGAAGACCGTTGAGTATTCGGCACGCGTGCGAACCCGCGCAGAGCGAGGGAATCGCTTGCGCGGGTCTGCAGTATTCACTGTCGAAGGGATTGCGTCTGCCGCGATGTGCGGCATGGCAATCAGGCGCTCAGGACTTTGCGGCCCTTGGCGCGGCGACGCGACAGGATCTTGCGGCCGTCAGCGGTCTTCATACGGGCACGGAAGCCGTGGTCGCGCTTACGCTTGAGGTTGCTGGGCTGGTAGGTGCGCTTCGTGGCCATTGGGGGCCTCTCGTATGAATGGGACGGAAAGAACCGGAAATTCTAGAGAGGTACCCCGCCCCAAGTCAACCCCTGGCAGCTACGCGAATTCACTGGGCTGTGCAATAGCTGTGGATGTTTTTGTGAATAAGTAGGGGACAAGCATTCCGAAGGCGGGCGCTCGGTGGTAGTCTGAGCCATCCATTTCCCCCCTTTCCGGCCTGTGTTTGGGCGCCTTGTCGCGTCCATGCCCCGGCCACCGGACGATTATTGCTG